>NZ_JADBGF010000001.1:5157203-10314407 GCF_014873495.1 Streptomyces stelliscabiei
CGTCGACGTAGTCACCACCCTTGTCGACACCCTTCCCGGCCTGCTCCTCGTGCCCCTTCAGCATCTGCTTGAGCTTGTCCATCACAGACATGGCGACTCCTTCCGCGATTCACACGGTCCCCACCAGAATCAGCGCCACGCCCCGCCCCCGCATCTCGTGGCCCCGCCACGACTCACGAGCTTGCGGGGCAGCCGGTCCGTCGTGTCAGCCCAAGCCCGCTCGGCCCGCTCGGCCCGCTCGGCCCGGCATGAACGCGTCGGCCGACGCGGAGAGACTGGCCGAAGGACGACCGTCAGCACTCCTATCCCGAAGTTTCCCGCCGCGAGCGCCCACAGGTGCCGTCTCGACGAAGACGGATCAGTAGCAACTCTGTGCAGCTACAGCGTTGGCCTGCCACGATCAAGCCGTGGCCAACCTGTCGAAAATCCCGGATCGGCTGGACGCCGTCATGGACCTCATGGGCCCGGTGATCGGCGTCGTAGCGCTGGTAGCGGGCATGGCGACCTACCGCGGTGGTGGATCCGCGGGCTGGCCCCTGCTGGGAGCGGCCCTACTCGTGATCAACACCCTGGTGGCCTGGCGCCGACTCTCCGGGCGCCGCCGCCCGGACGTCTCGCCATAGCGACGCCACACGGCAGTACGGATCAGAACGTGCCCGTGCCCCTGCCATGCCCGGCCCCCGGCCCCCGGCCCCCGGCCCCCGGCCCCCGGCAACTGGCAACTGGCAACTGGCAACTGGCAACTGGCAACTGGCAACTGGCAACTGGCGGGAAACGACAGTGGTTTGACGAAGTACGCGCAAGAGAACGGCCCCCGACCGATTGACCTGGTCAGGGGCCGTTCACCTAGGCGGTGGGTGTGGGATTTGAACCCACGGTGACTCGCGCCACGACGGTTTTCAAGACCGTTCCCTTAGGCCGCTCGGGCAACCCACCCGCGCCCCGGCCCACCAGGCCCGGAGCGGGTACAGCGTACCGGGCGCGGACGGTGCTCGGGGGGCGTGGTCCAGACGGGGTCCACTGGATCCGTTGAGCAGCACCCCGTCCCCGGTCCCGCGCTGGCATGCAGTAGTCCTCTGCCGGCCGCGGCCAGGCTCGTCCTCCTGGAGCACGACCTTCTGATCCGTAGGATCGGGCAGGTCCTCGCAAGGAGTGGCGACGGCCTGTCGGCTCGATCGTTCAAGGTAGCGATCATGTGGGTTCATGTGCCGTCGGCGCCGTCACAGTTGCCGTCACCTCTATGAGCTTTCGCCGCACCGTTCGCCTGCTTGAGCAGGCTCAACCGTAGGGCTGGCGGGCAGAGGCCGCACAACCCGCCCCGCCACGGTGCGCACAAATAACCGCAAATGGAACTTTCCTCATATAACCGCAAAACGCCTACAGCGAGACACTCAGGTCTATAGGTTACTTCTGCTGCCACACCAGCAGCAGCAAAGCGAAGAGGCCACAGCAACATCAGGGATGCACATGCAGATCACAAAGATTTCCATTCAGAATTTCCGTGGCATCCGGGAACTGAGTATCCCCATGGCGAACTTCAGCTGCATCATTGGCGAAAACAATGCTGGCAAGTCTTCGATTCTGCAAGCACTCGACATCTTCTTCAACAATCCCGGACTCCGAGACAGTGACTTCTACAGGAAAGAGGAGTCGATTCGAGTAGAGGTAACCTTTGACGAGATCAAAGATGAGGACCTGGGCCGCCTCACCGATGAGCATCGGTCTCGCATTGCTGAACACGTATCCGAGGGTCGACTTTCACTTTCTCGCCTCTACTCGCAACCGGGTAAGGGCGTATTACGCATGGTTGCACCCATGCCGATCGACAAGAGGTACTGGCCTGATGCAATCACGGAGGTAACAGCAAAAAAGTCAGGCCAAGAGCTTCGCGCAAATGCAGTTTTCCATATTCCAGACCTAGCCGACGTCCTCCCGCCCCGCCCAACACAGAAGCAGGTTCGAGAAGAGGTTGAGAAGCTGATCGCAGCACTCCCCGCCGATCAGAAAAGGCCAGATGACGTCCCCCTCGTAACAGGCATGGATAAATCCATCCATGCACTACTTCCTGAAGTGATCTACATTCCGGCCGTTAAGGATCTCTCTGACGACTTGAAGACCGCCGAGACGGCTTCTTTCGGCAAGTTGATCGGAATTCTGTTCAATACAATTAAACCCAAACTGGCTAACATTGATGCACTATTCAGCACGCTAGAGAACCTCCTCAACGTCACTGAGGTCGATGGCGTAGAAGTTGACGATCGCCTGAAGGATGTAATTACGGTCGAACGCGCGGTCGAAAAGAATCTTCAAGAAGCGTTCCCTGAAACATCTATCAGGATTGAAATTCCACCACCCGATCTCAAGAGCGTTCTGAACAACGCCCAAATCGCAATTGACGATGGCGTCCGAAGCGGGTTCAAGAGTAAGGGAGACGGCCTCCGCAGGTCTATCACCTTCGCAATTCTCCGAGCATACGCCGACATGAGAAGCCAAGAGCGAATGTCCGATTCGTCGATGGCTCCGCGCCCTTACCTTCTACTGTTCGAAGAGCCTGAGTTGTTCCTCCATCCACGTGCCCAAATCCAGCTCTTCGAGGCACTGAAGGTGTTCGCCGCAGACAACCACGTCATGGTGAGCACACATTCTTCAGCGTTCTTTAGCCCACAGGCCACAGGAACCTTCGTAAAGCTAATCAAAGATCGCTCGGCGACGCCACCTTGCGCAAAGGCATTCCCTGTCGATTTGTCAGACCTTCGCCTAAAAGATCAGTTCCAGATGGTAAGGCAGGAAAATAATGATGCTGCTTTCTTCTGCGAATCGATCCTACTGGTTGAGGGCGACAGCGACCACATCGTCATTCCCCATATCGCCCGCACGCTAAATCCCGCTTGGGACTTCGCCAAAAAAAGTGTGGCAATTGCTCGGGTGGGTGGAAAGCACAACATCCAGAGGTACCGATCTTTCTTTGAACGCTTCGGTGTTTCTGTTTCCGTTCTGGTAGACCTTGATGCCCTCACAGAAGGGTTCGATAAACTGGGTGCATCAGACCCCGCCACTAAAATGCGTAATGAACTGATGCAAGACGTGGGCAATATGCTGACCGGCACTCATGTCAGCGGCGTCGATCTTTCCGGAAATCAGCTCCGGAAAATCAAGGAGTCGCCCACCATCAAAGAGATTTGGTCCGAAGCGAAAAAACAGGGGGAGCTTTTCAACTCTCGCGAGTGCACATGGGAAGATCTGAGGGATGCAGTGGATAAATTCTTCCACCAAGTGGTTACCCGTGACGCACGTTTGCAGGTACTGAAAGAGCTCCATGACGGACCCATGGCCGATAAGCATAAATTGGTCATCGAAGCCCTCCGGAAAGAGGGGATCTACGTTCTTTCAAAGGGAGCAATTGAGGCCTACTACCCTCGCCCTGCAGCGGGCGATAAGCTCCGCGCTGCACAAGAATACTGCGATGAGCTCACCGACCCTCATCAGATTCGGCAGCTCGTAAACACAGATGGAGAAAGCGGAGACTGCGAGTTTGATCTAATCTTCGCCAACTTCTTCGGTGAAAGAGTTCTGACGCATCGACGCTCTTCCCCTGATTTGACTAGTTCACCAACCTCCGAAATCAGCGCCCCGACCAATGTGGATAGTTGAGGCGCACAACGCTTGTCGTAGTGACCGCTGAGATACGGTCGCAATCAGCTGAGGTGAGAAAGCATCGTGTATCCGTTGCACCGGCTGTGCGCTGAACGGGCGATAGCAAAGTCGCAGTTGGAGAACTGTGCTTGATCAGATGCCAGATCGGTTGCTTCTACACGGTTGACCTGCCTGAGCAGTGAACTGAATGGTCGCTGGCAAGGAGCGGTGCTCCTTAAGGTCATCTCGTCAAGTTGACACGAAGAGAGTCAAACTGGCGCCAGCACTCGGTCGGTCTGAGATCCTGGAGACCGATCGAGAGGGGCCGAAGGCATGGAGTGGAAGACCCACGGTGAGCGGCAGATCTACACGAACAAGTGGGTGAACCTGTGTCTGGTCGACGTCCAACAGCCTGACGGGCGCAGGTGGGAGTATCACGTCGTTCGCCTCCGGCACCTGGCCGTGGCCGCCGTGGTCAACGACCGGCAAGAGGTGCTGATGATGTGGCGGCACCGCTTCATCACGGACTCGTGGGCCTGGGAGTTGCCCATGGGCCTGGTCGAGGAGGGCGAGTCGCCTGAGGAAGCGGCGGCCCGCGAAGTGCTGGAGGAAACGGGCTGGCGGCCTGGACCCATCAAGCCCTTGATCTACGCCGAGCCGGCCAACGGCATCACCGACTCTCAACACCACGTCTTCCGCGCGGACGGCGCGACCCACGTCGGACCGCCCACCGAGAAGAACGAGTCAGACCGGATCGAGTGGATCCCGCTCAGCGAGGTGCGCGCAATGATCGACCGACGCGAGATTGTCAGCAGCGGAACCCTGGTTGGTCTTCTCTACCTGCTCATGGATGAAGCGATCCGCTGACCGGTGGGAGCGTCGCCCGTAGCCGTGCCTCGAAGGCCAGGGCTACGGGCTCCTGCCTGTGCGGGGCCAACTGGTCGTAGAACTCCCTGAGATGGCCGGACACTCGCTCGGAAGCCACCGCCGACGCGGACTCCAGAGCCTGCGTGGCAGTGCCGCACGCCTGGTCGAGCTTCCCTTGGTCCAGCTGCGTACGGGCCAGCCAGAATGCGTGAAACGCCCGGCCGCGCTGGTTGGTGAGGGCCTCCCGACGCAACGCGTCCGCGATCAAGGGTTCAGCCGTCGCCGCCTCGCCCAATCGGCCGTGGGCAATGCCCGTGTCCACTATGAGCTTCAGTTCGTCGAAGTAGGTCACCCACGACGGGTCCGGGTCGCTCTCCTGGATCTGCTCGAACTGGCGGTGCGCTTCCCCGATGGCCTGGTGCGTCGCCGTATGACTGCCGAGCGTGGCATGGGCAAATGCCTCCCGCATGGAGAGCATCGACAGAACTCGCGGTGTCGTGCCGAAGGCTGAGCGGGCCTGGTCCTGGGCGGCGGTGACGAGTGCCAGGGAGTCCGCGGGCTTGTCCTGGTAGGTCGCCTGCAAGCTCATGCACGCAAGCACGTTGGCCATGAACTGGCGGTCGTCGATCTCCTTGGCCAGTTGCAGGGCCTCGGTGAAGTAGGCGCGGGCCTGGTTGTACTGGCGGGCGTCGAAGTAGGTCCAGCCGGTGAGGCGTGCCAGCTCGGCCGCGATCCCGTACAGGCCGTTCTGGATGGACGGCGGGCGGCTCTCCTTCAGCAGGCCGACCACGTAGCGGAGCTGGCCGACGACGGCCGGCCTCAGTGCCTCGCCGCCGTGCTGGTCGTCCCGACGCCAGTAGTCCTCGATGGAGGAACGGAACGCTTCGAGCGTGGCTGGGCTGAGGGTGGTCCGCGTGGCCAGCGCCAAGATGCTGTCGACGTCCGGGCCCGGAAGAGACGCGGCTGACCGTTCCTCGGTCTCTGGCACTTGAGGTGCCTCGCGCTCGGTAACCGCGAGAGCCTGCGGTGTCTCCCAGGGACGCCGGGCAAGTCCGAGCATGCCTCCTGGGATGCGCAAGCCGTCCGAGATTCGCTCGATCACGTCCATGTGGAGCAACTGGCGGCGCCCGGCGATCACTTCGCCGACCCGGCTCGGAGTCAGGTCGCAGCGCCTCGCGATCATCGACGGGTAGATGCCCGCTCGGGTCTTCACCAGCCGGAAGACTCGGGCGAAGTCCCGCACCCGGCACGCGCTGATCATCTCGGGGTCGGTGAGCAGCCTGGCAGGTAATTCCTGCGGCCGGTCGGCGTCGGGCATCGGGCCAGCTCCCACACTGCGAGGGCTACGCAACGTCGCGGATTCTCTACTAGCCGCGATATTACCCAAGTTGGGTAATCAGCCTGGCCTTTTGGCAGGGGTGCCCTGATCGCGATGCTCCTCTCATGGCGAGCAATCAGCAGACCAGACCAGGCATCAGCGAGCTGGCGAAGGACCGTGCCACCGGACGCATCGGGGTCGTCATGGGTGAGGTCGGCGGCCGTGTGCAGATGCGGCCGGTCCGTGGCGGCAGGGAGTGGGATGCCATGCGGGACGACGTGGAGGCGCTCAGCGCGCGGGAGGAGCTGAGCGTGCGTCTGGCCGCGAGGAACGGCAACAGCCGGGTCGGGCTGTGATGCGCGCCGTCGGCCGGTACGCCGGGGTCCTGTTCATCATCTGCATCAGCTGTTCGTGCGGATTGGTGATCGGTGTGGCCCTCGGCACCGGCCAGTAGACCGGCCGCCCCGGACGGGTGCCGTTACGGCTCCCCCGTCCCCGTTCGGGGCCGGCCTCCAAGCCCGCTCGCGATGGTCTTCGAGCCTCGCTCGGTGATCGCGACGGCAGGTAAGTGCCCTGCACCTCTCACACCAGGAGACTGCACATGACGGCAACAGCGAACGATCAGAAGACCGGTCGCGCGGTGGCGGGTGAGGAACTGTTCCAGAGCCTCACTCACTTCGTGATCACCCACAACGGGCAGTCGCCCGAGCGTGGCGAGCGGATCGCGGACCAAGCGGTCGCGTTCGTCGTCACGGCTGCCACCGCCACCGTTCCCATGGTCCCGTCCGACGACGTGGACCTCGGCCTCCACGCGCTCATCCTGCACACGAAGGAGTACGCCGGGCTGTGCGAGCAGTACGCGGGCCGCTTCCTGCACCACAACCCGAAGCCGGGCGGTGGGGCACGCGACCCTGAGAAGGTCGCTGCCTCGGCTCACGCCATGAAGGCGGCCGGGTTCATGGTCTTCGACGGCCTGTGGACCGTGGACGGCACGAACCTCGCGCAGTGCGACTCGGACTGCGGCCGACCCTACGGTCAGGACTGACCCACACAACAGCGACGCGACCGGCCTCGAATCGAGGTCGGTCGCGTGCGCCTGGAAGGAGAAGAGACGTTGCCCGGCTCAACCGCTGAACTGCCGATCGTGGTGCTCGACGCGCTCATGCCCACGGCTCAGCGCCTCGTCGTCAACCGCCGGGGCTCCACGGTCTGGGAGGTGGAAGGCAATCGGGGCCACTACGCCGTGAAGCTCGGCCACCCGATCGAAGCCACCGCCGACTGGGCCGCCCAGCCCTGGACCGCGCTCGCGCCGGCGCGCGAGGGCGCCGTACTGCACCGACTCGGCCTCGACCTCGACGCGATCGCCTACGGCGAGTGGGAGCGCGGGACGTGGAACTTCCAGCCGTGGCGCGAAGGGCCGGACCTGTACCGGCTGTGGGAACCCTGCCGTAAGCCGGACTCATCCATCGCGCCGCACACCAGCGTCGCCCTGGGGTGCGTCGAAGCACTGGCGGAACTGCACGCGAAGGGCTGGGCACACGGAGACGTGCAACCCTCCCACTTCATCATCGGTCCCGACCGGACTCATCTGATCGACCTCGCCCTCGCCCGTGGCGGAAGCGTTCCCCAGGGGTACGACTTCCCGTTCCGCGGCTGCCTCGTCCACTACGAAGCACCGGAGATCGCCCGCAGCGTCCTCGCCACTGGGGAAGCCGAACCCACGCCGGAAGCGGACATCTACGCCCTCGGCGCGTCCCTGCTCATCTCCGCCACCGGCTGGCGAGCGGTCGAGTACCCGGACGACGCTCCTCGCCCCGTGCAGCGAGAAGCCGTGGCCAACGGCCGACGCCGCCCCGCAAAGGCACCCGGTGAGCTGGGCGAACTGATCGAAGCCATGCTCAGCCATGCGCCCGAGGACCGGCCGACGATCTACGAGGTGGGTAAAGCCCTGAGCTGATCCCCAACCCTGCTCGCCGTCGTTGCTCGTACGGCGGCGGGCCGACAACAACAGACCGGACCACCCCTCAGCCTGGACAGCATTCCGGGTGGTCCGGTCGTGGAAGCCCTGATCAGGACCCCGGTGCCGATGGTACCGGGGTGGTCGGCGTGCCCGGATGCGGGTGCGGCCACAACCTCGGCTTCCTGTTGTCGAGTTGGAGAGGGCCACTGGTGAAGTCCCGTCGAGGAACGCAGTTCTGGCCTCAGCCACCGAAAGTCAGCCACGACGGCGGGCGCGCCGAACGAGCACCCGTCACGTGTGCCTCCAGCAACCCCGTACGGGCCTCAGCCACGCTGCCCGAATACGTCACGGACCGTGCTCCCGTCTGCCTGGGCGTTGTGAACGTACGGACGGCACTCCACTCCGCTTCGTGCTTCTGGTGCGATACGGCGGGTGGTGGCACGGTGCGCTCGTCACCGGGGCGCTTCGGTCTGCTCCTCGCGCTCGGGACAGTCGGGTTGCTTCCTGCTCTGGCGGTTCGTCTTGGTGGTGTTGCGCGCTGAGCGGCCGGGGGCCGCCGCAGCGGTGGCGGAGACAGGGAGCGGCGGCGGCCCGTGGCCGCCAGCGCGCGCGGACCGCCGTAGGCGGGCCGCCTTGATTCGCCGGTGAGAATATTGACGCAGTGGCACTGGTACTGGCCATGGGAGACCGGGTGCGCCCCGTGATGCGAAGCCTGAGCGTGCGGCCTCAGGGCGTTCCACTCGAATTCAAAAACGAGTACGATGACCAGTATCTTTGCCGTGCTCTGCTAGTTCAGTTCTTCGACGACGTTCGGGATGAAGAATATGTCCCGTCATATGCTGGCGGGAATTCGCGAATCGACTTTCTGATTCCTCGATTTAAGCTCGGAATTGAGCTGAAGCACACTCGAAATGGCCTCAAGGATAAAGATGTGGGCGAACAGTTGGTTATTGATGTGGCCCGCTACTCCGCACATAAGTCGGTCAGTCACCTGATCTGCCTGGTGTTCGACTATGGCGGCCATCTGAGGAACCCGCGAGCGCTCGAAGAGGATCTGCGGCGTGAGGTAAGTTCCCCCGAAATGGCGGTGACGGTTCGGATTTATGATCGGTGATTTTCTGTCCTTTGACTCTTGTCAGTCCACTGCTTAATCCCGGCGCTGGTGTCTGCCCTACTGACTTGATGGGGTGATGTCGGGGCCGTTCGCCTAACAGTCGGCGGTCGGCACCGCGGGTGAGTGAGAGGTCGGTGAACGGTGACATCGGGCCTGGCGTGAGCGCGGAGAGCCGGGCTGCTCTCGAAAACTCTCCGGGCCAGCCCCGGCTCAGCCATGCCCAGGTCGACCGGCTGGAGCGGTTATCTCGGGGGTCGAGCGGGGTGTCAGGCATGTGTCTCTCAGCGCACTGTGCCTGACAGATATCTACGGGTTGTTCAGGCACGTACGGCATGTTCGCAACGTGGGAACCGATCCCCGACGCTGCCCATCAGCGTCGTGCCTGAACCGTTCCCGTCTCCGAGCGCGTCCATACGGGCACCCCACACCGTGGAGCCGCCGCACCATGAGCACATCTGAACCGCCAGCCTGGCCGCACTGCGCACACGGCGCAGACCCTGCTGCCGACCCCTTTGGTTGTCGCGGCATCCACGTCTCCGGCCACACCGCGTGCCTCGCCCACCTGTCCGACGCCGACCGCGACGCCTACCTGGCGGGCCTGGCTCCCGGCGCCAGCATCGACCACCGGGGCACCACCTTCACCGAATCCCTCCTCAA
Source organism: Streptomyces stelliscabiei (assembly GCF_014873495.1). Taxonomy (GTDB): domain Bacteria; phylum Actinomycetota; class Actinomycetes; order Streptomycetales; family Streptomycetaceae; genus Streptomyces; species Streptomyces bottropensis. Next base: position 5,166,753 of record NZ_JADBGF010000001.1, read on the forward strand.
CGCCTTACTCAACGCCCTCCGTAACCCTGCAACCGGTCACCCCGACTTAGGCGACGCCGGGTTCGAGGCGGCAACCTTCAAGGACGCCGCCGTGTTCGACTCGGCGACCTTCGAGCGCGCCGCCGTGTTCGACTCGGCGACCTTCAAGGGCGACGCCATGTTCGACTCGGCGACCTTCAAGGGCGCCGCCAGATTCGAGTCGGCGACCTTCAAGGACGACGCTTGGTTCGGGTCTACCTTCGAGCGCGGCGCCGTGTTCGGGTCGGCGACCTTCGAGCGCGGGGCCGTGTTCGGGTCGGCGACCTTCGAGCGGAATGTCTGGTTCGACTGGGTGACCTTCAAGGGCGCCGCCTGGTTCAACTCGGTGACCTTCAAGGACATCGCCGGGTTCGAGTCGGCGACCTTCGAGCGCGCCGCCGTGTTCAGGTGGGCGACCTTCGAGGGCCCAGCCGTGTTCGCGGACGCGACCTTCGAGGGCGCCGCCGTGTTCAGGTCGGCGACCTTCGAGCGCGCCGCTGTGTTCGAGTCAGCGACTTTCGAGGGCGACGCCGCGTTCGCGGAGGCGACCTTCGAGGGCGTCGCCAAGTTCGGGGAGGCGACCTTCGAGGGCGACGCCGCATTCCCGTCGGCGACCTTCGTGGAGGCCGACCAGTTCGGGCCTTTGGTGTGTGCTGGGCGGGTTGTGCTGTCCGGCGCAAGGTTCGGCGGCCCGGTGACCCTCTCATTCGCTACGCGCCGTCTGGAGTGCCGTCGCACCCGCTGGTCATCGACCGCGGAGATCCGCCTGCGCTACGCCACAGTGGACTTCGCCCATGCGGTGTTCGAGTACCCCCTCACGATCGCCGCCGAGGCGGATCCGTTCGTGCTCACCAACGGCCGACAGCTCACCGAAGATGCTGTTCCGACCCCGCCCGACCCCGGCGTGCGGATGGCGTCGCTGCGTGGGGTGGACGCGGCCCACCTGGTCCTGGCCGACCTCGATCTGTCGGGATGTCTGTTCGCCGGCACCGTGCACCTGGACCAGCTCCGCCTGGAGGGCTCCTGCATCTTCGACACGGCCCCGCCTGCCGTGCACTGGCGGCGCTGGCCGCCTGTGCGGTTCACCGAGCGTCGCGTCCTGGCCGAGGAGCACCACTGGCGCGCGAGCCGGCCGGGGGCAGTGCGGGGCTGGAACGTGGCGGTCCTCGGCGCCGGGCGGACGGGGCCGTTGCAGCTGGCACCGGTGTATCGGGCGCTACGCAAGGCCTTCGAAGACGGCAAGCACGAGCCGGGAGCCGCGGACTTCTACTACGGGGAGATGGAGATGCGCCGCCATGCCGATGACATCCCCCGCGGTGAACGGGGGCTGTTGACCGTGTACTGGGTGCTGTCCGGCTATGGCCTGCGCGCCTCCCGGGCCCTGGCCTGGCTGGGTGCCGCCATGTGCCTGACCGTCGTGCTGCTGATGGCCTTCGGCCTCGCGAAGGACACCCCGAAGCACACCGCGACCGGCACCGTCCCGGCCGACGGGGGCAAGGTCACCTTCGAGATCGACAAGGACGATCCCCAGAACCCCACCGGCAACCGGTTCACCGGCGAGCGATTCGAGAAAGCCCTCAACGTCACCCTCAACTCGGTGGTGTTCCGCGCCTCCGGCCAGGACCTGACCACCACCGGCACCTACATCGAGATGACCTCCCGCCTGACCGAACCCGTCCTCCTTGGCCTGGCCGTCCTCGCCATCCGCAACCGCGTCAAACGCTGACGGCCCTGCCCAGGCCCGGCCAAGCCCACTGAACGGTTCGACCGAATCGTTCCCGGCTCCGTGCCTTGCTTGCCTGCACCATTGATCATGCCTTTGAACTGCACAAAAAGCCTTCGCCCTCTAGATAAGCCGGGGGGAGTTGGCGCGTGGTAGTTCCGTAGCAGCGCGACCTTGTGCCCCAAGTGCCATGCGCTCACGACTCGGGTAAAAACCGGCACGAACCCGCGGCCTTCTCCGCGGAGTTGGCGACCGACTGCACCGCAGCCACTAGGCGGGCTGGCCCGCACATGCCCCAAGGCGCCTGGTGAGAGACCTGGTGCCAGCAGCGATCTGGTCCACGCCTGGTCCACACGCACTGATCCACACCGCGACAACGCCGGATCAAGGTGAGACAGCCGCACGCAGAAGGGGTGCCCCTCAGCGAGAGGCACCCCTTCTGACCAGCATGTCTATGACCTGCGGAGTGGGCGGAAACCGGGCCCACGGAGACGCTTTCGCGTCCTCACGTTTTTCAAGACCGTTCCCTTAGGCCGCTCGGGCAACCCACCCCCCGCGATCACCGGGGTGGTCGCGCGGGGACAAGAGTAGCCGGTCAGCTGGGGCGGGGGTGGGCCGGATCGGGGGTGGCGGGTGGGTCGGCCGTCGGCCGGGGTGGGTCAGCTGTCGCCCTCGCGTTCGCCCAAGGTGACGTCCGCCGTGCGGGTCTTGCCGTCGCGGGTGTACGTGAGGGTGACCTTGTCGCCGGGGAGGTGGGTCCAGATCTCGCCGATGAGGGTGGGGCCGCTGTCGATGACGTGGTCGTCGAGCTTGGTGATGACGTCACCGGGCTTGAGGCCGGCCTTCGCGGCGGGGCCGTTCGCGGTGATGGAGTCCGAGCCGCCCTCACCGGAGTTCGTGATCTTCGCTCCGCCCGTGCCCTCCTCCAGGGAGACCGAGGCGCCGATCACCGGATACACCGGCTTGCCCGTCCTGATCAGCTGCTGGGCCACGTTCTTGGCCTGGTTGATCGGAATGGCGAAGCCGAGACCGATGGAGCCCGCCTGGCCGGAGCCGAAGCTGCCGTTGCTGGCGGACTGGATGGCCGAGTTGATGCCGATGACGTTGCCGCGGGCGTCGAGGAGGGGGCCGCCGGAGTTGCCCGGGTTGATCGACGCGTCGGTCTGCAGGGCGCTCATGTAGGAGGCCTTGCTGCCGGAAGAGCCGTCGCTGGAGGCCACGGGGCGGTTCTTGGCGCTGATGATGCCCGTCGTGACCGTGTTGGAGAGGCCGAAGGGCGCGCCGATCGCGATCGTCGAGTCGCCCACCGCGACCTTGTCCGAGTCGCCGAGCGTCAGCGGCTGGAGGTTCGAGGGGGCGTTCTTCAGCTTGATGACCGCCACGTCGTAGCCCTGCGCGTGGCCGACGACCTCCGCGGCGTACTTCTTGCCGTCCGGGAAGGTGGCCGACACCTTGCCGCCGTCGACGGCCTCCGCCACCACGTGGTTGTTGGTGACGATGTGGCCTTCCTTGTCGAAGACGAAGCCGGTGCCCGTGCCGCCGTCGCCGTCGCTGTTGGACGCCTCGATGGTCACCGTGCTCGGCAGTGCGGAGGAGGCCACGGCTGCGACCGTACCGGCGGCGCGCTTGACGTCTCCGCCGTTCTGGGAGGCCGAGACGGTCGTGGAGCCGGTGGAGTTGTCGTTGCGGTCGGCCAGCGTGTAGCCGATGCCACCGCCGACACCGCCCGCGACCAGCGCGGCCACGAGGATCGCGGCGATCAGACCGCCCCGCTTCGTACCCGCCGGCTTGGGGGCGGGCTGCTGCGTCTGCTGCCACGAGGAGCCCCAGCCGCCGTCACCGGGACCGCCCGCGCCACCGGCGCCACCGGGTCCGGAGGCCGCGCCCGTGTCCGCGTACGCGCCACCGCCGTGGTCCGCGTACGACGGGACGGCCGGGGGCGCCGGAGGGGGCCAGGCGGCGTCGGGCGCGGAGGACCCGGCCCCGCCGGGAGCCTGTCCGTAACCTCCGCCGTACCCCTGGCCCGGGGCCGCCGCGTAGCCGGGCGCCCCGGCGGACACCAGTTCGGGCTGCGGCTGATGAGCGGCCGGCTGCGGCGCGGTCGGGTACTGCGCCGTCGGCTGGTGTCCCACCGGCTGCTCGGCCGTCGGATGCTGCGGCACCGTCGGCTGCACCGCGGTCGGCCCCGGCTCCGGGGCCGTCGGCGGGAGCTGGGTCGTCGGCGCGTTGTCGGCGGCCGTTCCGGCAGCCGGCGCCGGGGCGGGGTGCTCCGCCGGGGCCGCGCTCGGCTCGTGCGCAGGGGCCGGCGCGGAGGCAGCGGGAGTGTCCACCGGCACGGGAGGTGCGGACGGGGCCGGGGGTACCGGGGTGCCCTCGTTCTCGGTGCTCACAGCTTTTCTCCTCGATCCACGGCTTCGGCTGGTCGGCGGTCGACGTCGGCGGTCGACTGTTCTTGGTCGCACGTCGGACCGTGCGCAAGTTTGTATGGGGTCAGCTTTTCCCACGAGCCGTCAGGGCACCATAAGCGGTGCCTGTGGGTCCGGGACCATCCTTTATATAGGATCTATTGGACTAATGACGCGTACTGTGCGTACGAACCAGGTCGTCCACGGTCACCACCCCCACGCGTACCCCGTCACGGTGGCACCATGACGCGGTGACCCACGTACGACAGCTCCCGATTCAGGTCGTCGCCCACCGGGGGGCCTCCGAGGCGGCCCCCGAACACACCCTTGCCGCGTACAAGAAGGCGATCGAGGACGGCGCGGACGCCCTCGAATGCGATGTACGGCTGACGGCGGACGGCCACCTCGTCTGTGTCCACGACCGGCGCGTCAACCGGACGTCGAACGGCCGGGGCGCGGTCTCCGCGCTGGAGCTCGCCGACCTCGCGGCCCTGGACTTCGGTTCCTGGAAGAACGGCGACGAGGCCCCCGACTGGGAGGTCACCCCCGAGGACCGGGCCGACACCTCCGTCCTCACCCTCGAACGCCTGCTCGAACTCGTGGCCGACGCGGGGCGCCGGGTGGAGCTGGCCATCGAGACCAAGCACCCCACGCGCTGGGCGGGCCAGGTCGAGGAGCGGCTGCTGGTCCTGCTGAAGCGGTTCGGGCTGGACGCCCCGGCGACGGCCGCCGAGTCGCCGGTACGGATCATGAGCTTCTCGGCGCGCTCGCTGCAGCGCGTGCGCACCGCGTCCCCCACGCTGCCGACCGTCTATCTGATGCAGTTCGTCTCCCCCCGCCTGCGCGACGGACGGCTGCCGAACGGTGTCCGGATCGCGGGCCCCTCGATCCGGATCGTGCGCAACCACCCCGCCTACATCGAGCGCCTGAAGAACGCCGGCCACCAGGTGCACGTGTGGACCGTGAACGAGCCCCAGGACGTCGACCTCTGCGTCGAGCTGGGCGTCGACGCCATCATCACCAACCGCCCCCGCGCGGTGCTCCACCAGCTGAGCCGCTGACCGGGGTCCCCGGCCCGGACCCACCTTCGCCGCCCCACCGAGCGCACGGCCTCCCACAACTTCGAACACACCGATTCCGACAGCTTCCAACACCGCGCTCGGGACGGCTCCGAACACGCCGCTGTTCACACCTGCGACCACCTCGCCGACCGCCGTCGCCGTCCCCGCACGGCGCTTGACGGAGGTAAGAATTCCGCCAAGGCGGCCGGACCATGACTGGGGACAAGTCGGCATATCAGGGACGAAATTCAGCCACTCGGCTACGGGGAGTGCACCGGCGCGTTCGGTCCGTGTTCGATCGTCGCGAGTGCGCCAGAGCACGTGTTCCGGCCGGTTTCCAGTCCAGTCCCATGGGGCATTCACACCGTGGCGTGGGGCGAAGGAGGTCTCGGGGGTGGCGTTGGTGGTGGCACAGGAGGTGCCCACGTCGTCGAGCATGGCCGTACCCCATGGCCCTGCGGGCGTGGGGAAAGCGAGGCACCGGATGCGCGATCAGTTGCGCGACGGCGGTGTGGCGGATTCGGTCATCGACGACGCCCTACTGATCCTTTCCGAACTGCTCAGCAATGCCTGCAAACACGGCAGACCACTGGGCGACGCGCTGGCCGGCGACGGCGACGTGCGCTGCGCCTGGCGCATGGATCCCACCGGACGGCTCACGGTCGAGGTGACGGACGGCGGTGGTCCGACCCGCCCGGTCCCGTCCACGCCCTCGGTCACCGCACACGGCGGCCGCGGGCTGAACATCGTCACGGCGCTGGCCGACGACTGGGGCGTACGCGACGACGCCCGCGGCGAGGTCACGGTGTGGGTCGTCGTCCAGGACGACATCTACCGCGCCCACCGCCGGGACGACTTCGCCACCCGCGTCGTCGCCCCCACGGTCTCCGCCGTTCCCGACCTGGACTTCGTGGACGCCTTCGACGACCTGGACTGAACCGACGGTCGGCGGCAGGCGTGCACATCCCGGCCCGAACCACCGGTTCCGGGACGACTCGGTGCGTTGTCCACAGGGTCCCGTCGGGCGTCGTACGAGCGGCTAGGCTCGCGCCAGTACGAGACGAGCCGTGATCGGGAGACACCCACGATGGCCAAGAAGCGACCCCACACGAAGGCCAAGCGCCCGCAGGGCACCGGCGGAGTCGGCGCCGCAGGCGCCGATGGGCAGGTTCCGGTTGTCGGCGCGCGCGAGCAATGCCCCTGCGGCAGCGGCCGCCGCTACAAGGCCTGCCACGGCCGGGCCGCCGCCCAGGCGGTGACCGAGCTGGTGCAGCGCCCCTTCGAGGGCCTGCCGGGCGAGGGCGACTGGATCGCGCTGCGCGAGCTGGTGCCCGCCGCCACCGTCGAGCTGCAGCTGAAGGACGCGCTCCCGGAGGGCGTTCCGTCGGTGACGCTCGCCACCGTCCTGCCCATGGCGTGGCCCGCGCTGCGCCGCGACGACGGCTCGGTGCTGCTCGGCCTGCAGAACGACACGTCGTCCGGCGACATCAGCCGCGACCTCGCCGACACCCTCCAGCGCGCCCTCGTCGCCGACCCGGGCACTCCGGTCCAGGGCCGACGCGCCCCGGCCGACGGACCGCGTCTGCAGGACCTGCTGGACCCCGAAGGTGAGTTCGAGCCAGTTGTGCACACGGGCTTCGAGTTCTGGGTCCCGGACACGGAGAACACCACCCCGGAGGTGACCGCCTCCCTGGAGCGCGCCAACTCCGCGGCGATCCCGACTGTGAAGCTCGCGGGCGTCGATGCGGCGTACTGGTGCGAGACCCCCGACAAGAACCATTTGCGATGGGTCATGCCGCACGCCGAGGAGCGGCTTCTGGACGCCCTCGCCCGGCTGCACGCGGCGGGGCGCTCCAGCCTCGGCGAGGGCACCCGTCTGGTCGGTTCCTTCCGTGCTCACGGCCTCACCGTGCCGGTCTGGGACCTGCCCACCGGGGTCGGCGCGGACGACGTGGAGAAGCCGGCGGCCGAGTTCGCCGAGCGGCTCGCCACCGCCCTGGCCGACGAGTCCCCGCTCACCCCGGACGAGCGCCGGGCGCGCGGCGGGCTCACCAACCGGCAGGTCACGCTGAGTTGACCCTGCGCGTCGGCGCGGACCGCGTGGGCGGCCGGCCGAGTGTGCTCGGGATGTGGTGACTCCTGTCACAACTCCCCTACGTGACAAGCAAATTCGTGTCCGAATAGCCAAGACCGAATTTGCGAAGCGCCGATCTCTTGTTACGGTTTCATTAGCCCGGTTGCTGGTGCATCCCCCGTCGCCAGCAACCGGGTCTTCTCATGCCCGGGTCTCTTCCGGGTCCTGCCCGGGGTCCTGGGCGCCACCGCCACACCGACCCCGCTCGGCCTCAACGCCCTTATGAACGGCCTGAGTTGCTCCCTGAGCGCAGCAGCAGCGGTCCGTCGCCGTTCGGTGCCGCGAACTCCGCCACGGCCGTGTACGCCCCCATGACGCCCCGCGTGCGCTCCCTGGGCGTCTCGCACGCCCCGGGCTCGTCGTGCGCGCCCACGGCGCAGTACATCCGTACGGTGTGACCGCCGGGCGCCATCATGCTGAGGACCGAACTCAGCTCACGCCCGGTGGCGTTGCGGTAGTACGTGCGGGCCCAGGTCTGCTCGCCCTGCGTGAGGACGCACGTCTGCGCCTCGATGCCGTCGGGGGAGGTGAGTTCGGGGCCGCAGCGGGTGGCCGTGGCGAGTCCGATGCCGAGCAGCGGCCGCGAGGAGCGCTCGGTGCCGTCCTTGTCGCCGGCATCACCGGCATCACCGACGCCGCCGCGGCCCGCCGCCGTTCCGTCCGGCGCACCCGAACCGCCCGCCTTCTGATCGACGTGTCCGGAGGACTTCTCGGCGGCACCTGCCGACCCGTCGGCGGTAGGGCCCGGGTGCGAGGAGGGAGACCGTGCGGACGTGAGGGCGCGGTCGGACGTTCGTACGTCGCCGAGGGGGCCCGCGGCGGCGGCGAGGGGCAGGCCCAGCGCGACCGCGACCGCGGCGGTCAGTCCCGCCAGGCGGAGCCGGTGCGGATCGGGCCCGCCGCGCACCGGCTCGGGTGCTCTACGGCTCCGGGGCGGGGGAGCGCTGTGGCGACCGCGCGGAGGGGCCCCGCGGCCCCCGGGAAGACGCTGCATGTGCGGAAGATAACGACCGACCGGGGGCACCCGGTCCCGCGCGCGCCGGGCGCGCTCAGAACTCGGGCGCGCTCACACCCGTACGAGTGAGGGCGTCGACGACCGCGTCCACGACCGCCTCGACGTCGGGCACCCAGGGCGCGGCCGAACCGGGCAGCGGGGCCCGCTCCCAGCGGATCACTCCGTGACCGGTCTCGGAGGGGGGCAGTGCCAGATAGCCGCCCTCGCTGTGGAAGCGGAGCGAGCCGGGCACGAAGTCCTTGGCGTAGAGCAGTTCGCCCAACTGCTCCATGGAGTACGGCGCGACGAGGATCGCCCAGCGGTGCGGGGCCGCGACCACGGGGCCGAGGCGCATGCCGGTGCGGTCGAGCGCGGCGAGGGCGCGGGAGGCGGCCAGGGCCGGCAGGCTCACCGCGCAGGGGGCGGCGCCGCCGGTGGCCAGCACGATCGGTGCCGTCGGCCGGTTGCCCCACCACCAGCGCACCATGCGCTCGTCGGTGGTGGCGGCCAGCAGGCCGGGGTCGAAGGGGTGAGCGCCGGGCACCACGCAATCCGGGTCCGGGCAGCCGCAGCGGGCACGGCCCTGCGGGTCCGGCGCCACTCCCGGGAGTACGGGCCACTGCCATTCCGTCGCGAACGTCAGGGCCTGCTCAAGTAGCTCGGGCCTCCCGCCGTTGCGCCTGGACAGGAGCCTGCGTCGCTTTCCGGGGATCTCGCGCATGAGCGCTCGTCCTTTCCGTTGCACGCATGGCAACACCGTGGGTCACATCACAACATGTGTCGTTCACTGCACTGTGCGTACCTGCTGGCGCATCACACCCCTGTCGCGGACAAGGGGAACCCCTGCGGGCCGGGCTCGGTTACGTCCGCGTCCATCGCTTGCGTCGACTTGCGTCTGTCAAAAGCATGGGCATGGCGTAGGGGTGGCGGCGCCTGGCGTTTTGCCGTCTCGCGTGTGCTCGCCGCCTCCGCCACGGGAGGATGGGGCTCGGTCGTCGGTGGATAGGACGCCCGGGTCCGTCGCCAGGTTCCGGGCGACCTCCGCCACCCCTGGCCTTCACCGAGTACGTACCCATCACGACCGCTGTGACGCTCTGTTGAACAAGGCCAGTCGACCTCAATACACCGTTCACCACAACACTTTTAAGCCAACTTTCCTTTTCCCGAAGGTCTGGACAAGAGGTTGACGGGTGTCCAACAAGGCCTCACGGACACCAGATATCCCAGCAGGACAATGCTGGACATCCCCTCACGAGTGCGTGTACATGTGGAGAGACTGCTAGCGGCGCAGAATGACATGGGGGTTTGCGATGCTTTTGAGCAATACGCACCGGTCGGAAAGCCGGACACCATGAACGCCCCTCACCCTCCGAAAGTGGCTGGAATCGATTCAACGGTTCCCTCCCCCGCACACACTGTCGCGCCCGCGCCCGTCGCCCCCGGTTCCCCATCGGCCCCTCCCGCCACAGGACCGGGCACCGCCCCCGGGGCCGTTCTGCAGGACAGACTCGCGGGCTGGGTCTCGGACCTCACGACGCTGCACGAACTCACCGAACGCCTGACCCGCACGGACTCGCTCGACAGCGCGCTGGAGGAGACCCTGCGCGCCGGAGCTGCCCTGGTGGGCGCCCGCCGCGGCCTCCTCGTCCTGGAACCGGCCGGCGGAATCGGTCCGGACACCACCGTCGGCCTCGGGCTCGGCCGCGCCGACCTCGGGCACATCGAGACCGTGCCGCGCAGCTCCCTGCCGTACGGCCGCATCCTCGACGGACTGCCGGGCGGGGACGGCGAGATCGCCCAGCCCGACCTGTTCGCCGAGGACGGACTCGACCCCCGCCACCGCGAGGTCGCCGCCCGGCTCGGATACGCGGCGAGCTATGCGCTCCCCCTGTCCAGCGAGGGCGCCGGCCGGCTCGGCGCCGCCGTCTGGCTCTACGACGAGCCCGCGGAGCCGGTCGAGCGGCAGCGCCACCTCGTCGGGCTGTACACGCGCTACGCCGCCGAGCACCTGGCCCGGCTCGTCGAGGTCGAGCGCACCCGCGCGTGCATGGCGACCATCGCCGAGGAACTGCTGCCCTCCCGGCTGCCTCGGGTCGCCGGCGTGCAGCTCGCCGCCCGGCACCGCACCGGACCGCGCGGCGGCGGGGACTGGTACGACGCGCTGCCGCTGCCGGACGCCGCGCTCGGGCTCGCGGTCGGCTCGGTCACGGGGTCGGGGCCCAGCGCGATCGCCGCGATGGGACGGCTGCGCGCCTCCCTGCGGGCGTACGCGGTGATGGAGGGCGAGGACCCCGTCGCCGTCCTCTCCGACCTGGAGCTGTTGCTGCGCCTGACGGAACCCGCCCGCTCCGCCACCGCGCTCTTCGCCTACGTGGAACCCGCCCTGCGCAAGATCACCCTGGCCGGGGCCGGACACAGCCCGCCGCTGGTGATCGGCGAACGGCGCACCGAGTTCGTGGAGACCTCGCTGTCGGCGCCGCTCGGCATGCTCGCCTGCTGGGAGGCGCCGAGCGTGGAGCTGACCGCTCATTCAGGAGAAACCGTCCTGCTCTACACCGACGGCCTCCTCCAGCGCACCGGCGAACCCGTCGACCGGGCCTTCGCCCGCCTCCACGCGGCCGCGGCCTGCGTCCCCCGGGCCCTGCGCACCGACCCGGGCGCCATCGCCGACCACGTCCTGCGCACCGTTCTTCCGGAGAGGCTCGACGCGGCCGACGGCACGGAGGACGTGGTGCTGCTGGCGGCGCGGTTCGAGTAGGCCTGCCGCGCCTTCCTCGGGTGCGGGACGGCGGTCCCTCGCGGCTGCTTGCCGTGAGGGACCGGTGACCCCTCGTGAGAGGCGTTCCGGCCGCCCCGGGCCCCCGGCGGCACGACCGTACGATGGACGCGGTCCAGTGCCGTACCTAGGAGGATGACCGTGGCGGACGAGCTCGAACCGGTGACCCCGGAGACCGAGGCGACCGAAGCCGAGGAGCCCATCAAGCAGCGCAAGAACGGCCTGTACCCGGGCGTGTCCGACGAGCTGGCCGAGAACATGAAGTCGGGCTGGGCCGACACCGAGCTGCACGGCCTGGAGCCGATCGCCCAGGCCGCGGAGACCGCCGCCCGCCGCGCCGCGCTCTCCGCGCGCTTCCCCGGCGACCGCCTGGTCATCCCCTCGGGCAACCTCAAGACCCGCTCGAACGACACCGAGTACCCCTTCCGGGCGTCGGTCGAGTACGCGTACCTCACCGGCAACCAGACCGAGGACGGCGTCCTGGTCCTGGAGCCGACCGGCGCCGAGGGGCACGAGGCGACGATCTACCTCCTGCCCCGCTCCGACCGGGAGAACGGCGAGTTCTGGCTCTCCGGCCAGGGCGAGCTGTGGGTCGGCCGACGGCACTCGCTGACCGAGTCGGCCGAGCTGTACGGCATCCCCGCCGCCGACGTCCGCGAACTCGCCGACAAGCTGCGCGAGGCCACCGGGCCGGTGCGGGTCGTACGCGGGTACGACGCCGGCATCGAGGCGGCGCTGCACGACAAGGTCACCGCCGAGCGGGACGACGAGCTGCGGGTCTTCCTCTCCGAGGCACGGCTGGTCAAGGACGCGTTCGAGATCGGCGAGCTGCAGAAGGCCGTCGACTCGACGGTGCGCGGCTTCGAGGACGTCGTACGCGTGCTGGACAGGGCCGAGGCGACCTCGGAGCGCTACATCGAGGGAACGTTCTTCCTGCGCGCCCGGGTCGAGGGCAACGATGTCGGCTACGGCTCCATCTGCGCCTCCGGTCCGCACGCCACGACGCTGCACTGGGTCCGCAACGACGGTCCGGTCCGTTCCGGCGACCTGCTCCTGCTGGACGCGGGCGTCGAGACGCACACGTACTACACGGCCGACGTCACGCGCACCCTGCCGGTCAACGGCACCTTCAGCGCGATCCAGAGGAAGATCTACGACGCCGTCTTCGACGCGCAGGAGGCCGGTATCGCCGCCGTGCGGCCCGGCGGCAAGTACCGCGACTTCCATGACGCCGCGCAGCACGTTCTCGCCGAACGGCTGGTCGAGTGGGGGCTCGTCGAGGGGCCCGTCGAGCGGGTCCTGGAGCTGGGCCTCCAGCGCCGCTGGACCCTGCACGGCACGGGTCACATGCTCGGCATGGACGTCCACGACTGCGCCGCCGCGCGCGTCGAGTCCTACGTCGACGGGACGTTGGAGCCGGGGATGGTGCTGACGGTCGAGCCCGGCCTGTACTTCCAGGCGGACGACCTCACCGTCCCCGAGGAGTACCGGGGCATCGGCGTCCGCATCGAGGACGACATCCTGGTGACGGAGGACGGCAACCGCAACCTGTCCGCGGGGCTGCCGCGACGCTCCGCTGAGGTTGAGCTGTGGATGGCTTCGCTGAGGGGTTCGCGGGACTGAGGGGCCGGTTGTGCGTTTCTTGTTCGTCCGCGGGTGAGTGGGGGCTGGTCGCGTAGTTCCCCGCGCCCCTGAAAGCCCAGACCCCCGCAGCCCTGAAAGCGCGGCGGTGCCGGGCCGGAAAAGCAGTGGGCGCAGCCCCTGCTTCTCAGGGGCGCGGGGAACTGCGCGACCCGCCCCCACCGGACCCGCGGATGAGGGTCGAAGGGGCGCGGCCCCTGGGGGAGGGACGGGTAGGGGCGGCGGGGGCGAGGAACGCTATGCGGCCACCCTCGCGGCAGCGACAGGCAGCGCGTCCACGAACAACGCGCCCGCCAGCAGCGACGCACTCCCGCGAGGACTCCACCCCCGCTCCCGGAGATCCGCGTCGAGCGCCATCAGCGCCTCCCGCCCCGCGCCCGTCGCCGTACCCCCCGCCTCGATCACCGCCCGGGCCCCGGCCTGCACCCGCCGCAGCCCCTGCGGCCCGGCGGTGTACAGCAGTTCGGTGTCCTGCAGCGTGGACATCACCGTGAGAAGCGCATCGAGACGGGCCTCCCCCTCCCGCGCGCCCGCGACGCGCGCCCCGGCCAGGGCGTCCAACGCCCGCCGTACATGGGGAAAGCCCGCCCGGGCCTCGCCCCGGGCACCCGCGGCCCCGTACGTGGCGGAGACCGACGACCCCCGCGAGGGGCGCCTGGGTGCCCGGCGGTCGGGGTGGGCGGCGATCCTCTTGGCGATGGCGGCCAGTTCACGCCCGCGGGCGCCGGGCTCCATGGCGGCCGCGGCGACCAGCAGACCCAGCACCCAGGTGGCGCCGCGATGCCCGCCGCCGGCGCGTCGCATCGAGTGCTCGGTGCAGCGCCCGATCGCACCGAGTTCGGCCCGGAGTCCGGGGGTGGGGGCACCGTTGCGCCGGGCGCAGGCCGCCATCGCCGCGAAGCCGGGCAGCAGTGCCTTCGCCGACCAGCGCAGGGTGCGGTGGTCCTGCCGGGTCGCGCGGGCGCCGAGGTCGCGCGGGTCGGGCAGGCCGGGCTTGGGGGTCAGTTCCAGCTGCCGGGTGAGCGCGGCCACCGCGGCCCGCGCCAGCGTCTCGTCCTCGCGACTGCTCATGGGCGCACGCCTACGAGGCCACCCCACGAGGAGCCGGTGGCGCCGTCGCTCGGGGGGTCCGCCGGGGGCTCGCCCGAAGGGGGCGTACCGCCCTCGCCGCCACCGCCGCCCGCGCCGGTGTTCTCGGCGTCGGGGTCGATGCCGAGGGTGAGGGAACCCCGGTGACCGCGGGCCGGGTTCGCCTTCTTGAGGGCCTTGAGGGCCTTGAGGGCCTTGAGGGTGAGCAGGCCGCTGGAGGCGCCGCCACCGTCGTGGACCATGTCGTCGCCGAGGTTGGTGCAGCCGCCGCTGTGCCGGGAGCACGGCTCCAGCGTGAAGACCTCCTGGGCGATCTCGCCGTCGAAGAAGAACTGGCCGGTGAAGTCGACCTTGCCGCCCTCGTAGGTGCCGTCCTCCTTCTCGCCGCCGGTGTCGGCCTTCACATGGATGTGGCAGGTGCGCGGGGTGGACCAACCGGGGGAGACGGTCTCGAACTTGACGACCCCGTTCGCGTCGGCGATCTGACATCCGCGAAGGTACGTGGCGTCGGCGGCGGTCGAACCGTCCTCGCTCTCGGCGGGTGCCGAACCGCCGGGATTCGCGGTGGTGCAGCCGGAGAAGTAGCCCCAGGCGTCGCAGTGCCAGATCTCCACGGCCGCGCCGGTGACCGGGGCGCAGCCGTCGGTGGCGTCCACCACGGTGAGGCGCAGCGTCAAGGGAACACCGCTCTTGCCTTCGGTGATGTCCTTGCGGACGAGGGCGCCGTCCAGATGGCAGGGCCCCTCGGTGACGCTCGACATCAGCGTCATGCACGCGCTGCCGGTGCTCGTCCCGGACGCCGTGACGGTCACCTTGGCGCTGCCGGTGTTCCCGTCCGCGAACGCCGACTGATACCCGGTGGCCACCAGCCCGTCGGCGGCGACCGTCCCTCCGGTCACCGCGGGAGCACGGCGCCTCGTGCTCGTTCCGCTCGTGCGGTGTCCCGCTGTGTGGTTTCCCGTCATGGCCCTGAAGTTAGGGGCGCACTCCGTCAGGGGGCTGAGGTCCGGCTGTGCGGTGGCTGAGAGTGCGCGGCGGTCCGCCTCCGGCGCCGGAACGGGGTCTGTCCTCCGCCCGGCCGCCGCGCCGGGAGCCGGAAACCGGAAGCCGGCGGATGAGACGGTTCTCACGTTTGCCGTCCCGCATACGGACGAGGCTTGTGTTGCCGTTCGAAGCACTGGCGGTGTCGGCTATGTTCTGGTCGCGACCAGCAGCTGACCGAATATTCGGCGCCGTCGGCCCGGTCGGCCGCTCACTTCTTCTGCGGCCGGCCCTTGAGTGAGAAATTCCTGTCGGCAACCGCTTCATCGAGCCGCAAGACCGCAACTCCGTCGGTTTCCACGCACAGATTGATGAGGTCCCCATGAACGCATCCCTCGACCCCACGGCCGCAGAGTCAGGATCCACGGCCGCCGTCGGTCCGGAGCGGGTGTCCTTGGTGCAGTTGGCGGCGCGGAGCGGGGGCGCGCTGTCGCCCGCTCTGACCCGTGCCGTGTCGAACGGCGTCGAACGGACCGGTCCGGGACGGGTCGCGGTCGCGGCCTTCCAGTCCTCCGTCTGACACCGCCCGTATCCGGCCGATCCCTGTGACCGTCATGGGCCGACCGCTCCTGCCCCTACGCCAGTTCGTGCTGAAGATGCACAGTCGCTGCGATCTCGCGTGCGACCACTGCTATGTGTACGAGCACGCGGACCAGAGCTGGCGCGGCCGGCCCCGGGTGATGTCGGACCTCGTCCTGCGCGCCACGGCGGAACGCGTCGCCGAGCACGCGAAGACCCATGGGCTCGCCGCCGTGCACGTGGTGCTGCACGGCGGTGAGCCCCTTCTCGCGGGCCGCGCCCGGCTGCGCGCGGCCGCCGTGGAACTGCGCGCCGCCCTCGACGGCGTGTGCGAGCTGGATCTGCGGATCCACACCAACGCCGTCACGCTCGACGAGCGGTTCCTGGACCTGTTCGACGAGTTCGGCATCAAGGTCGGCGTCTCGCTGGACGGCGACCGCGCCGCGAACGACCTGCACCGGCGCTACGCCGACGGGCGCAGCAGTCACGACCGGGTCCTCAGGGCCGTCGCCCTGCTCGGCCGGCCCCGCTACCGCCACCTCTTCGCGGGCCTGCTGTGCACCATCGACCTGCGCAACGACCCGGTCGCCGTCCACGACGCGCTCGCCGGCCTCGCCCCGCCCCGCGTCGACTTCCTCCTCCCGCACGCCACCTGGGACGAGCCCCCGGCGCGCCCCGAGGACGACGTCGACGGCACCGCGTACGCGCGCTGGCTGCTGGCCGTCCACGACCGCTGGACCGAGACCGGACGGCCCATGGAGGTCCGGGTGTTCGACTCGGTCCTGCGGACCCTGCGCGGCGAGAGCAGCCTGACCGAGTCGCTGGGGCTGGACCCGGCCGACCTCGCCGTGATCGAGACCGACGGGACCTTCGAACAGGCCGACTCCCTGAAGACCGCCCACGCCGGGGCTCCCGCCACCGGCCTGGACGTGTTCGCCCACTCCCTGGACGAGGTCGCCGCGCATCCCGGGATCGTGGCCCGGCAGCAGGGCCTCGACGGGCTGGCCGCGCAGTGCCGTTCCTGTCCGGTGGTGCGCTCCTGCGGCGGGGGCCTGTACGCCCATCGCTACCGGTCCGGCGGCAGCGGGTTCGCCAACCCCTCCGTGTACTGCTCCGACCTGTTGTCCCTCATCACCGATCTCCGGGACCGTCACATGACCGACCAGTCCGTACAACCCGCGCTCGCCGAGGCCCACTTGGACGAGCTGGCCACGGGGTGCGGCTCGGACACGACCGTGGACCTGCTGGGCCGCCACCAACTCGCCCTGGTCCGCGAGCTGCTGGGCCATGTGCGGCACACGACGACGCGCACCCCTGCGGGCGGGGACGCCGAGGGCGCGGAGGAGGCATGGGAGACGCTGACCGCCCTCGACAGCGCGGCCCCCGAGGCCGTGGACACGGTCCTGGCCCACCCCTATGTACGGCCCTGGGCGCTCAGCTCCCTCGGGGTCCGTCCACCGACGCGACCGGTGGCGGGAAAGCCCGGAGAGGCGGGAGGGACGGCACCGGCGGAACCGGCCGGGGGCGGCAGCGAGACGGCCGCGACGGCGACCCGCGGGATCGCGGAGATCGCCGCCGCCGCCGTGGTGCGCGCCGGGCGCCCGGCGGCGGTCGTCGTCCCGGTCCGCGACGGGCTGCTGCGGCTGCCCTCGCTCGGCACGCTGGCGGTGGGGGCGGGCGCCGGGCACGCCGTGGTGCGCGCGGGCGCCGACGGTTTCACGGTCCACGCGGACGACCGGACGTACACCGTGGCCCGCAACGAGCCCGGGGACCCCGCCTGGCGGGGGAGCCGGCGGTTCGAGCTGGACGGCTGGTCCGTGACCCTGGAGGACACCGACCCCTGGCGGGCCTGCCACGGGCATCCGGCGCACCCCCGGCTCACCGAGGGGGAGGCCGAGGCGTGGCGGGCCGACCTCACCCGGGCCTGGGCCTGGATCCGCCGCGAACTGCCCCGCTACGCACCCGGGATCGCCGCGGGGCTCCGGGTGATCACCCCGCTCGTGCCCTCCCCCGAGGGCGCCGACATCAGCTCGGCGGCCCGCGACGCCTTCGGTGCCGTGGCCATCGCCCGCCCCGCCGCGCCGGAGACGCTGGCGCTGCTCCTCGTCCACGAGTTCCAGCACGTGAAGCTGGGCGCGGTCCTGGACCTGGCGGACCTGTACGACCCGGCGTGCGACACGCTGTTCTACGCGCCCTGGCGCCCCGACCCGCGCCCGCTGGAGGGGCTGCTGCAGGGGACGTACGCCCATCTCGCGGTGGTCGACTTCTGGCTGGCCCGGTGGCGGAGCGGGGGCGGGCAGTGGGCCGAGACCCGGTTCTCCCGGTGGCGGGACCAGACGGCGGAGGCGGTGGAGACCCTGGCGGGGTCGGGCGCGCTGACGGAGGCCGGGGGACGGTTCGTCGCGGGGCTCCGGCGGGCGCTGCCGGCGGACGAGGTGAGCGCGGACGCCCGGCGGGCGGCCCGGCGGGTGGCGGACGAGCACCGGCGGACCGTTCTGCCGTAGGGGGAGTGGAGTGTCTCCTGCTTCCGCTTACGTGTTCGAGGCTCGCGCAATCCTCGGCCGGAGCGGGGACATTGGGCCCGTTCGTCATATTCCACGTGACCCTGCCCCCTTCCTACACTGAGGAAAGTCACCGGGCATCGGGGGGCACGGGTGCGAGGAGATGCGGCCAACGGGGGCGGAAGCCCTTATTTCTTCCTGAGTTATGCGCACACCCCGCGCAACGACGCCGGTGACACCGATCCGAACATCTGGGTCAAGAAGCTGTACGACGGGCTGTGCGCCCACATCATGCAGATGACCGATCTGCCGCGCGGCGCACGCGCCGGGTTCCTGGACCAGGGCATGGCGGTCGGCACCCGCTGGACGGACGAACTGTCGGAGAACCTCGCGCGCTGCAAGGTGTTCGTGCCGCTGTACTCGCCGCGCTACTTCATCAGCGAGCAGTGCGGCCGGGAGTGGTGGGCCTTCTCCCAGCGCCAGATCAGCCACCGGGCACGCGGCGGGGCCGCCCGGGAACACGCGATCATCCCCGCGTTATGGGTGCCCGTGGAACCCGTACAACTGCCGCACGCGGCGAAGGACCTGCAGTTCAACCATGTGTCCTTCGGCCAGGACTACGCGGAGGAGGGGTTCTACGGGCTGACCAAACTCCGGTACCTGCGCGACGAGTACGAGCGGGCCCTGTACCGGCTGGCCAAGCAGATCGTGCACGTGGCCAAGGTCACCGAGCTGGACGAGGGGCAGACGTACGACGAGTACGAGTCGCTGCCCAGCGCGTTCGGCGCCTCGGGGCACCCCCCGGAGTTCGACATCACGGTCCTCGCGTGCACCCGTTCCGACCTGCCCCCGGGCAGTGAACCCGACTGCTACGGCCCGCTGCCGCGCGACTGGAACCCGTACCACCCGGCGTCGGCCCGGCCGCTCGGCGAACACGCGGCCGACCTGGTGCGCACCATGGACTACAAGGTGAACATCGGGGACTTCGAGAAGGACGCCGACCGGCTGCTCGGGCCCGGCCCGCCCAGGGCGCCCGGACTGCTGCTGCTCGACCGGTGGGCGCTGGGCTCCGCCAGGGGCCGGGAGCTGCTGGACCGGCTGTGCGAGGAACAGCGGCCGTGGATCAGCGTGATGATCCCCAGGTGCGAGGACGACGCCGGTCCGGCCCGGGAGAAGAGGCTGACGGCGCTCACCGAGAAGGCACTGGCCGCACGCATGACGGAGGGCAGCGGGCACCGCACCCTCAACGGCGGCATCCGCACCCTGGACGCCTTCGGCAACGAACTGCAGACGGCCGTGAAGCAGGCCGTCGCCTCCTACGAGGCACACGCGCGGACCTATCCGCCGGCGGGACCCCGTATCGCGCCCCCGCGCCTGCGGGGCCCGGCGGACCTGGGCGGCTAGCGCCCGGGGCCACCGGGACGCACGGGAGCACGGGAGCACGGCAAGGGCGGGGCGGGTCGGACAGGGCGGAGGACGGCAGGCCATGACGGAGAACCGCAACGGCACGGTGATCACGTTCTACTCGTACAAGGGCGGCACCGGGCGAACGATGACGCTCGCGAACGTGGCGTGGATCCTGGCCGCGGGCGGACACCGCGTCCTGGCCGTCGACTGGGACCTGGAGGCGCCCGGCCTGCACAAGTTCTTCCACCCCTTCCTGAACCCCGCGATGCTCCGGGCGACCCCCGGGCTGAGCAACCTCATCGGCGACTACCGCCGCGAGGCACTGCGCGACCTGCCCGACCGCGCCCCGGACTGGCACCGCCGCTACGCCCGGGTCCGGCCGCACGCGCTGACGCTGGACTGGTCGTTCCCCGAGGGCGGCAGCCTGGACTTCCTGTCCGCCGGCCGCCGGCACGACGACTATCCGATGATCGGCAACATGGACTGGGAGCTGTTCTACGCCAGTTACGGCGGCGGCCGGTTCTTCGAGGCGATGCGCGCGGACATGCGGCGCCACTACGACTACACCCTGATCGACAGCCGTACCGGCCTCAGCGACCTCGCCGACGTCTGCACCGTGCAGATGCCCAACACCCTCGTCGTCTGCTACACCCTCAGCGGCCAGAGCATCGAGGGCGCCGCCGCCGTCGCGCAGAGCGTCCGGGAGCGGTTCGGCCACAAGGGCATCCGCATCCTGCCCCTCGCCATGCGCATCGATCTCGGGGAGAAGGACAAGCTCGACGCGGGACGCGCCCTGGCCCGCGAGCGCTTCGCCGGGCTCCCGGCCGGCCTGGACGGCGAACGGCTCACCGACTACTGGTCGTCGATGGAGGTCCTCTACCAGCCCTACTACGCCTACGAGGAGATCCTCGCGGCCTTCGGCGACCCGCCGAAGACGGCCAACTCCATGCTGAGCGCCTGCGAACGGGTCACCTCCGTCATCACCGAGGGCCGGGTCACCCGACTGCCCCTGATCGGCGAGGAGAAGCGGGCGCGGTACAAGGCCGCCTACACCCGGCGGCGGCCGCTGCCCGTCTCCCGGCTGGTGCTGTACTACGTCTCCGAGGACCGGATGTGGGTGGACTGGCTGGAGTCGGTGCTGCGGGACGCGGGCTTCGAGGTGGTGCCCATGGACGTCCGCGAACTGCCGCAGGACGCCGACGGGCTCCCCGGGGACGACGACCGCACGGGGCCCGGAGCCGCGGCGCACCCGGACCCGGACGACGACTCGGAACGGCTGCTCGCCGTGGTCTCCCCCGCCTTCCTCAACTCCCGGCGGGCCCGTCGGGCGTGGGACGACGCGGTACGCGCCGGGGGGCGCAAGCCCCGGAACCGGCCGGTGGCGGTGCGGGTCGACGACGTCCGGCTCAGCCTGCCGCACTCCGGCCGGGGCGCCATCGACCTGACCCGGCTGGACGAGGAGCGGGCGTACACCACGCTGCTGACCGGCCTCGACCACCCGGACATCCTGCCGGCGCCCCCCGGCGGCGCCGCGCGCTTCCCCAACACCGGCACGCGCATCTCCAACGTCCAGCCCCGCTACCCGTGGTTCACCGGTCGCTCACCGATCCTGGACCGGCTGCGTGAGCGCCTGGTCAGCGGCCGCTCCGGCCAGCGGCTGCCGCAGGTGCTGCACGGCCTGGGCGGGGTGGGCAAGTCCCAGCTGGCGCGCGAGTACGCGCACCGGTTCAAGGCGGACTACGACCTGGTGTGGTGGATCGACGCCGAACAGCCGGACCTGGTCCTGCCGAAGGTGGCCGCGCTCGCCCAGGAGCTGGACCTCCCCGTCGGTGACGACGTGGCGGAGGCGGCAGAGGCGGCCATGGCCGCGCTCCGGCAGGGGGACCCCTGCGCGCGGTGGCTGCTGATCTTCGACAACGTCCCCGACCTGGACAAGGCGCTGCACCTCTTCCCGGAGCGTTCCGGGCCCCTGCCCGACCACGTCTACGGTCATGTCCTGGTCACCACCCGGGCCCGGCCCGCCTCGACCGCCGTCCAGTCGCTGGAGATGGAGGTCTTCACCCGCGAGGAGAGCGTGGAGCACCTGTGCCGCCGGGTGCCGGGACTGCGCGAGGACGACGCGGACCGGGTCGCCGACGCGCTGGGCGACCTGCCGCTCGCCGTGGAGGTGGCGGCGGCCTGGCTGGAGACGACGGCCACCCCGGTGCAGGAGTACATCGAGCAGCTGAGGGAGCAGTCCACCCGGGTGCTGTCCGTGCAGGAGGCCGTGGACGCGGTCGAGTACCCGTCCTCCGTGGGCGCCACCTGGAACATCTCCATCGCCCGGCTGCGCGAGGAGTCACCGGCCGCCGCCCGGCTCCTGGAACTGTGCGCCTTCTTCGCCGCCGAGCCCATCTCGATGTCCCTGATCAGCAGCGACGCGATGATCGACGCGCTCCTGCCGTACGACAGGGATCTGCGGGCGCGCTACATGCTCGGCCGCGTCACCCAGGCCCTGAACCGCCTCGCGCTCGCCAAGGTCGACTCCGCCGACAACTCCATCCAGGTGCACCGGCTGGTGCAGGCGGCGGTGCGGGACAGCCTGGACGACGAGCAGCATGTGCAGACCATGCACGAGGTGCACCGCATCCTCGCCGCCGCGCGGCCCAGCGAGGGCGCCGTGGACGATCCGGCGCAGTGGCCCGGTCTGGAGGTGATCTGGCCCCACCTGACCCCCTCGAACATCCGCTCGTGCACCAAGGACGAGCCGCGCCAGCTGATGGTGGACCGCGTCCGCTATCTGTGCAGGCGCGGCGAACTGCAGGCCGCGCGCACCCTGGCCACCCAGCTGCACGAGCTGTGGACGGACGCGTTCGGGGACCGCGACGACGAGCAGATCCTCAACCTGCGCTTCCAGCTGGCGAACGTGCTGCGGGCCCAGGGCGACTACCAGGCCGCCGTCGCCATGGACGAGAGCACCCGGGACGGCCGGCGGCGGCTGTTCGGCGAGGCCCATCCGACCGTTCTCATCGCCTCCGGCAGCGTCGCCGCCGACTACCGGGCGTTGGGCCGCTTCAAGGAGGCCCTGGAGCTGGACACCCGGATCCACCAGGGCTTCGCGGCCGTCTTCGGCGAGGACCATCCGCGAACGCTGTCCGCCGCCAACAACCTCGCCATCGACTTCCGGCTGGCCGGTGACAGCGAGGCCGCGCGCCGGCTCGACGAGGACACGGTCCGCCGCCGTACCGCGCTGCTGGGCCCGACGCATCCGTACACCCTCGCCACCAAGGGGCTCCACGCGCGCGACCTGCGGGATCTCGGCGACTACCGGACCTCCGCCGAGTTCCTGCGCGAGGTGCGTGAAGGGTTCGAGCAGGTGTTCAACCCGGGGGTGCCCGAGGTCCTCCAGGCCGACAAGAGCCTCGCGGTCTCCCTGCGCAAGGCGGGACGTACCGCCGAGGCGCTGCGGATCACGGAGGAGACCTGGAAGACGTACGCCCGCTACCACGACCGCTACGGCAGCACGATCCCCGAGGTCCTCGCCTGCGGGCTCAACCTCGCCGCGGACTACTACGCCACGGACGCCGAGGACGGTCCCGCGCGGGCGGTCCGCCAGGTCGAGGAGGTGCTCGACGGGTACCGGGACTCGTTCGGCGCCGAACACCCGTTCACCATGTACTGCTTCAACAACCTCGCCATGTACCACCGGGCCCTCGGCAACACGGAGACGGCCGAGGAGCTGAGCCGTCACGCCCGCGACTGTCTGGCCGCCACCCTCGGGGACGACCACCCGTCCGTTCTGTCCGCCGGCCTGAACCTGGCCAACACCTACGGGGACCGGGGGCTGCACGAGAGGGCCGAGCACTGGGAGCGCCGGGCCGTGGACGGACTGCGCCGGAGGTTCGGCCCAGACCACCCCGATGTGCTGGTCGGCATGGGCAATCTGGCGGTCACCCTGCGGGGCACCGGCCGTGAGGAGGCCGTGCAGCTCCAGGAGAGGGCGGTGAACCGGCTGACCCATCTGCTGGGCAGAACCCACCCGGTCACCACGCTGGTCCGGTCCTGGCAGCGCGTCGGACGGGATCTGGAGCCGCATCAGATCTGACGCGGGGCGCGTGCGTCCGCCGGGGGGCGACTGCGGGGGGCGTGCGACTGCGGGGACGCGTCCGCGTGGGGTATGGGGGCGTGTCCGGGTGGGGTACGAGGGCGTGTCCGCCTGGGCTGCGGGGGGGGGCGCTCGCGTGGGGTAGGGGGCGCGGGCTGCGGAGGCGGGTCCGCGTGCGGCGTGCTGTGGGCTACACGGCCATCAGCGGGGCGTCCTCGCGCCACTTGAGGATCTTGTCGAAGCTGACGACCGCGCCGCCGTGGCCCGGTTTGTTGCCGATGTGGACGTGGTCGGCCAGTTCGCGGATGAGACAGAGGCCGCGCCCGTTCTCGGCGTCCGTGTGGGCCTGGGCCGGACGGACGGGGTGACGGTGCGGGAAGCCGGGGCCGGAGTCCGCGACCTCGATACGGCACTTCTCTCCGTCGAGGTAGGCGGTGACCCGGTACGCCTCGGTGGTCGCGCCGGCCGAGAGCCCACCGCCGTGCTCGACAGCGTTGGCGCAGGCCTCGCTGAGGGCGACGGAGAGGTCGTAGGAGACGTCCGGGTCGACGCCCGCCGTCTCCATCGTGCCGATCAGCAGCCGCCGGGCGAGCGGCACGCTCGCAGCCTCACGCCGCAAATGGAGTGACCACCAGATGCTCATGCTCCAGCCTCCAGGCCGCGGCTCGACATACCGTTACGTATTGCCGCCGAGAGCACCGCGCAATCGCCCGGACGCTGTCTGTCCGCCCATACGGCGGATGCGGCCCCCGCACATTCGGTGTATGCGGACCGAACCCTTCCGAATCACCTGTCACTCCGTGCACACAAGGCCACGGCTTTGGGGGCTCCGCCACGCCACCCCCACCCCCGTCGCGCCCGCGCCCCCACCTGAACACCGCCGCCCTCGCCCCCGTACCTCCCGCCATGAACCCGCCGAACCCAGCGGAGCGCCCCGGTGCGATGATGGGCCCGCCATGACTGCCCCCCGCCCCCACCGGCCGACCACCCCGCGCCCCGTGCGCGCCGGAGGTGAACTCCGGTTTCCACGAGCCGCGATGTTCGCCGCGGTCTGCGTCGCGCTGGCCGGGGCCGGACACGCGCTCGCCTCGTGCGCGGCGATCCCGCTGTGGACCCTGGGTATCGGCTTCGCCGGCGTCTTCGCCGTCGCGGCCGCTCTGGCCGGACGGGAACGCTCCCTGCCGGGCATCGCGGCGACCCTGGCGGTGGGCCAGACCCTGCTGCACGCTCTGTTCGGACTGGGCCAGCACGGGCCGACGGCCGCGTCACGGACCGCGGAGGCCATGGACGCGGCGCTCGTGGAGCGTGCCGCCCGCTTCGTGTGCGGCACGACCGCGGCGGCCCTGAGCCCCGCGCAGGCCCAGCGGATCCTGGTCGAGGCCGGGGTGGGCGGCACACACGCCGCGCACGCCCCGACGGACACCATGACGACCGTGGCGGGCTCCCCCGTCACCCTCCTGCCGTCGCTGCCCATGATGCTCGGCCATGTGCTGGCGGCCTTGGCCGCCGGCTGGCTGCTTCGCCACGGCGACCTCGCACTGCTCCGCCTGGCCCGCCTGTCGGGCCATGAGCCGCTCGTACGGTCCCTGCGCGGCGCGCTCGCGCTGGCGCTGGCCCTTCGCTCCGGGCTCCCGAGCGCGCCGGAGGCCGTTCCCTGCGCCCCGCGTGCCGGGTACGCGGCGCCCGCGACCCTGCGGACGACCGCCCTGCAGCACACGCTCGTCCGGCGCGGACCACCGGCCGCCGCGTCCGCCCTCACCCTCGCCGCCTGACACGACGCCCGCTCACTCCACACCTGGGAGGGGAGTCGTCGACGGCGTCGAGACACGCGCCGCATCCGCCTCAGCTCCCGGCCCCCGGCTTCTCGCTTCGGGCTCGGCCCCGGCTGCCGCGCGCGGCACGCGCACCCCTCGTCCTCTCCTCCTCACTGTGGAGTGTCACCAGTCATGAAGGCTTCTCGTATCGCCGCCGTCGGCGCCCTCGCCGGTTCGGCCGTCCTCCTCCTGTCCGGCCCCGCGTTCGCGCACGTCAGCGTCGCGGCGGAAGGCACCGCGGCCAAGGGCGGGTACGCGACCGTCAACTTCAAGGTTCCCAACGAGCGCGACGACGCCACGACCACCAAGCTCGAGGTGAACTTCCCGACCGACCACCCGCTCGCCTCGGCCCAGCCGGAGGCCATCCCGGGCTGGGACATCAAGGTCACCAAGGCCAAGCTCGCCAAGCCGGTCGAGCTGCACGGCGAGCAGATCGACGAGGCCGTCTCCAAGATCACCTGGACCGCCGACGGGACGGGCATCAAGGCGGGCTTCTTCCAGAAGTTCCCGGTCTCCATCGGCCAGCTCCCCGAGAACACCGACGAACTGGTCTTCAAGGCGATCCAGACGTACTCCAACAAGGAGGTCGTCCGCTGGATCGAGGTGCCCAAGGACGGCGAGGAGGAGCCCGACAACCCGGCCCCCGTGCTCGCGCTCTCGGCCGCCTCCGGGGACCACCACGGCTCCGCCGCCTCCACCGCCTCCGACGAGTCCGAGGACGCCGACGACGCCAAGGCCGCGTCGAAGGAGACCGCCGCCGCCGCGCCCGCCGACACGAGCGACACCACCGCCCGCGTCCTCGGCATCGTCGGCATCGTCGTCGGCGCCGCGGGTGTCGCCTACGGCGTGCTGGCCGGCCGTCGGCGCACGACCTCCTGAGCCTCCGGCTTCCCGGCCCCTCCTCCTCGGCGCGCACGTGCAGCCCCCGTGCGCGCCGGGGCTCGAACCAACTGGACATTTTCCTATGCGCACGAACACGAAGAAGACGTTCGCGGCCGGAGCGCTGCTGGCCGCGGCCGTCCTCGGCCTCTCGGCCTGCGGCACGGGCGACAGCTCCACGACATCGGTCGCCGAGGTCTCCGACACCGGCCCCCAGAAGCCCTACACGGTCCTCGACCAGCCGTTCACCAAGCCGGATCTGGTCCTCACCGACACCAGCGGCAAGGCGTACGACCTCCGCGAGGAGACCGAGGGCAAGCCGACGCTGATCTACTTCGGCTACACCAACTGCCCCGACGTCTGCCCGCTGACCATGAACAACCTGGCGGTCGCGAAGAAGGAGGTGGCGAAGAAGGTGCCGAAGTCGGAGCTGGCGAACCTCCGGCTGGTCTTCGTCACCACCGACCCCGAGCGGGACACCCCGGCGGAACTCGGCAAGTGGCTCAAGGGCATCGACCCCGAGATCGTCGGCCTGAGCGGCGACTTCGACGACATCCAGAAGGGCGCCCTCAAGCTCGGCATCTCCATCAACCCGCCGACCAAGAACAAGAACGGCAAGGTCGTCTCCGAGCACGGCACCCAGGTCATCGCGTTCTCGCCGAAGACCGACGGGGGCTATGTGCTGTACGACGAGGAGGCCACCGTGCAGGACTACGAGAGGGACCTGCCGAAGCTGCTCAAGGGCGAGAACCCGTGAGGCCTCGACTCGCCGACGCCGTACGGCCTCGGCTCGTCGGTCCCGTACGGCCTCGGCTCGTCGGTCTCGTACGGCCTCGGCTCGTCGGTCCCGTCCTGGTCACCACGGCCGCGCTCGTCCTCGCCGGGTGCGGTTCCGGTGACTCCTCTTCCGCCGCCTCCGCCGCGAAGCTGTCCGTGAAGTCCGCGTACATGCCGCAGCCCGTCACGGACTCCCTGGCCGCCGGTTTCCTCGTCATCCGGAACGACGGCGGCAAGGCGGACGAGCTGACCTCCGTCACCAGCGACATCGCCCAGGACGTCACCGTGCACGAGACGGACGGGCAGTCGATGCAGGAGATCAAGGGCCTGAAGGTCCCCGCCGACGGCGAACTCGTGCTCAAGAGCGGCGGAAACCACCTGATGTTCGAGAACCTGAAGCGCAAACCGAAGGAAGGCGAGACGGTGTCCCTTCGGTTGAACTTCACCAAGTCCAAGGCCATCACGGTCGAGATGCCCGTGAAGTCGGCGACGTACCAGCCGACCAGCGGGCGCTGAGGGAGGAAGCACCGTGAGCCGGTTGAGGCCGTTGCTGTTGCTGTTGTTCGCCGCCGTCGGAGTGCTGCTCGCCGGTGCCGTGCCCGTCTCCGCGCACGCCGCGCTGACCGGCAGCGACCCTCAGCAGGGGTCGGTGGTCCAGGACGCGCCGGACCAGGTGTCGCTCTCCTTCTCCGAGAACGTCGCGGTGTCCGACGGCGCGGTGCGCGTGTACGACCCCAAGGGCAAGGAGGCCGACACCGGCAAGGTCACCGAACTGGGCGGCAACAGCTACTCGGTCGGCCTGCACGCGGGCCTGCCCGACGGCACCTTCACCGTCACCTACCAGGTCGTCTCGGCGGACAGCCACCCCGTCTCCGGTGCCTTCACCTTCTCCGTGGGGGCGCCCTCCAAGACGACGGTCGCGGTACCCGAGCAACAGGTCGGCGGCGGGGTCGTCGGCGGTCTCTACGGGTTCGCGCGCTACCTGTCGTACGCCGGCTTCATCCTGCTGGTCGGCGGCGCGGCCTTCGTGCTGGCCTGCTGGCAGCGCGGTGCCGGCGTACGGCCGGTGCAGCGGCTGGTGGTCGGCGGCTGGCTCACGCTGACCACCGCCACCCTCGCGATGCTGCTGCTGCGCGGCTCCTACACCGGCTCCGGCAAGCTCGGCGACGTCTTCGACCTCGACCTCCTGGGCCAGGTCCTCCAGACGAAGACGGGCGCCGCCCTCGTCTCCCGCCTGCTGCTGCTCGCCGCGGCGGCACTGTTCATCGCGGTGCTGTTCGGCGCGTATGCGCGCCGGGACGAGGAGATCGAGGAGAGCGGGGAGAGCGGGGAGAGCGAAAGCAGCGAGGAGAGCGAGGGCAGCGAGGAGGGAGCCGTCGGAGGCCGGACCGCCGAGGACGGTGACGCCTCCGAGGGCGCCGACGACGCCGACGAGAGCAAGGACGGGGACGGCGACGAGGACGAGGGCGGGAACGACGACTCCCTCCGGCGGGACCTCACCTTCGGGCTGGCCATCGGCGGAGGCGTGGTCTCCGCCGGTCTCGCCGCAAGCTGGGCGATGGCCGAGCACGCCTCGACCGGCATCCAGACGGGCATCTCGATGCCCGTCGACATCCTGCACCTGCTGGCGGTCGCCGCCTGGCTCGGCGGCCTCGCGACGCTGCTCGTGGCACTGTTCCGGGCACCGGTGGACGCACAGATCGAGACCGAGGCCGTACGGCGGTTCTCGCGGGTCGCGTTCGGCAGCGTGCTCGTACTGACCGCGACCGGGATCTACCAGTCGTGGCGCCAGGTCGGCACCTGGTCGGCGCTGACCGGCACCTCGTACGGGCAGCTGCTCCTCGTGAAGATCGGCCTGGTCGCCGTACTGGTCGGGATCGCGTGGATCTCCCGCCGGTGGACCGCGCAGCTAGCGGAGGCAAAGCCGGGTGCTGCGGAGAATGAGGGAGCCGCGGAAAAGGAGCCGGCGGCCGCACGTGCCGCCGGCGGGTCCGCGGGGAGCGCGGGCGGTGGCGCCGGAAAGGCCGCCGCGAAGGGTTCCGAACGGGCTGCTCAGCTCGCCCGCCAGCAGGCGGCGGTGGCGAGCACACGCGAGAAGCGCATGCGGAACGCCGATCCCGGCCGTACGGGGCTTCGCCGGTCGGTGCTGGCGGAGGCGGGCGTCGCCGTCGTCCTGCTCGCCGTCACGACGGCGCTGACCGCTGCCGAGCCCGGACGCACGGTGGAGGAGGCCAAGGCGGCCAACGCCGCCGTGCGGCAGGAGAACGAGACGGCCGGCGCCTTGGCGCTGGACATGTCCTTCGACACGGGGGGCAAGAACGGCAAGGGCGTGGCCCGGCTGCAGATCGACCCCGCGCGCGTGGGGGCCAACGAGATGCACGTCTACGTCCAGGGCCCCGACGGCAAACCCTTCGACGTCCCCGAGGTGAAGGTCGCCTTCACCCTGGACGCCAAGGAGATCGGTCCCCTGCCGGTCGTCCCCGACCGCGTCACCACCGGCCACTGGACGGCGAACGGCGTGCAGATCCCCATGGCGGGCGACTGGAACATCGAGATCACCGTACGGACATCTGAGATCGACCAGGTGACCGTCAGCAAGAACGCGAAGATCGGCTGAAACACCATGGCTGACCAGGATTTGATCGAGAACGACCCCGCCACCCCGGAAGGCGCGCGGGGCCGGCGAGGGGCACGGAAAAGCTCCGGGCATGCGGCAGGCGCGGCACGGGCGCGAGCGGCCGAGGACGCGGCACAGCCGCCGTCCGGCCCTTCGGATTCGGGACGCGACGGCGACAGCCCGGCCGCCGGTGGAGCGATCTCGCGTCGTCTGCTGCTGGGCACCGCCGGCGCGACCGGGCTCGTCCTGGGTGCGGCAGGCGCCGCCGCCGGTTATGCGGCCGGATCCTCGTCCTCTTCGTCCTCCTCGGACGAGGAGGACACACCGCTCTCCTCCCTCGGCGCGGGGGAGGAGATGTTTCACGTGAAACATCAGCCGGGGATCACCACGCCCCTCCAGGCCCGCGGTCACCTCGTCGCGTTCGACCTGGCCGCCGGGGCGGGGCGCAAGGAGGCGGCCGCTCTGCTGCGCCGCTGGTCGGACACGGCTCGGCGGCTGATGGCGGGCGAGCCCACGGCACAGGACGACACCGATATCGCCCGTGACGCCGGCCCGTCGTCGCTGACGGTCACCTTCGGATTCGGACACAGCTTCTTCGCCCGTACCGGTCTGGAGAAGCAGCGTCCGGAGTCCCTGGATCCCCTGCCCGACTTCTCCTCGGACCAGCTCGACCGGGCGCGCAGCAACGGCGATCTGTGGGTGCAGATCGGGGCCGACGACGCGCTCGTAGCCTTCCACGCCCTGCGCGCGATCCAGAAGGACGCGGGCAGCGCGGCCCGGGTGCGATGGCAGATGAACGGCTTCAACCGTTCGCCGGGTGCCACGGCCCACCCCATGACGGCCCGCAACCTGATGGGGCAGATCGACGGCACCCGCAACCCCAAGCCCGCCGAGCCCGACTTCGACGAGCGGATCTTCGTGCCCGCGTCCGCCTCACCGACCACCTCCGGCGACCCGGCGTGGATGGCGAACGGCTCCTACGCCGTCGTACGCCGCATCCGCATGCTCCTGGACGACTGGGAGCAGCTCTCGGTCAAGGCCCAGGAGGACGTGATCGGGCGGCGCAAGTCCGACGGCGCGCCGCTGAGCGGGGGCGAGAAGGCGACCGAGACGACCGCGATGGACCTGGAGAAGACCGACGCCCAGGGCAACCTGCTCGTGCCGATCAACGCGCACGCCCGCATCACCCGCCCCGATCAGAACGGCGGCGCGGCCATGCTCCGGCGTCCGTTCTCCTTCCACGACGGCATCGACGCGAAGGGGGTCCCCGACGCGGGCCTTCTCTTCGTCTGCTGGCAGGCCGACCCCCTCCGCGGCTTCGTCACCGTCCAGCGCAAACTCGACCGCGGCGACGCCCTCTCCAAGTTCATCCGCCACGAGTCGAGCGGCCTCTTCGCGGTGCCGGGGGGCGCGGCCGAGGGGGAGTACGTGGGGCAGAGGTTGCTGGAAGGCTGACCGAGGCGGTGTGCGGCGTCTCCCAGGGCCGTACGCCTCTCTTGGGGCCTACACGTCGCCCTCAGGGGTGGTGGGGCGGCATGCGTGCGCCGGGGCCCCGCGAGGCCCATTAGGGTGAGCCCATGCCAGCCAGCTACGTGTACCTCGGCCCCGAGGGCACCTTCACCGAGGTCGCCCTGCGCACGCTGCCGGAGTCCGCGACCCGCGAGCTCGTCCCGATGGTGTCCGTGCCCGCCGCACTGGACGCCGTCCGCAACGGCGAGGCCGAGGCAGCGTTCGTCCCGATCGAGAACTCCGTCGAGGGCGGGATCACGACCACCCTCGACGAGCTGGTCGCCGGCGCCCCGCTGATGATCTACCGCGAGGTTCTCCTCTCGATCACCTTCGCGCTGCTGGTCCGGCCGGGCACCAGGCTGTCGGAGATCAAGACGGTCACCGCGCATCCGGCCGCCCAGCCGCAGGTCCGCAACTGGATGAAGGCCAATCTCTCCCCGGACGTCGTCTGGGAGTCCGCCGCCTCGAACGCCGACGGCGCCCGACTCGTCCAGGAGGGCCGTTACGACGCCGCCTTCGCCGGGGAGTTCGCGGCCGCGCGGTACGGCCTGGAGGCGCTGCAGACCGAGATCCATGACGCGGAGAACGCCCAGACCCGGTTCGTCCTCGTCGGCCGCCCCGCCCGGCCCGCCGCCCCGACGGGCTGCGACAAGACGTCCGTCGTCATCTGGCAGCGCGACGACCACCCCGGCGGACTGCGCGACCTCCTCGGCGAGTTCGCCGTACGCGGCGTCAACCTCATGCTGCTGCAGTCCCGCCCGACCGGCGAGGGCATCGGCAACTACTGCTTCGCCATCGACGCCGAGGGTCATATCTCCGACCGCCGCGTGGCCGAGGCGCTGATGGGCCTCAAGCGGATCTGCCTCCAGGTCCGCTTCCTCGGTTCGTACCCGCGTGCGGACGCCGCCACGGCGAAGATCCGGCCCACGTCGGCGGGGACCTCCGACGCCGAGTTCGTGGCAGCGGCGGACTGGGTGGCCCGCTGCCAGGATGGCCGATTCTAGGTAGGCCGGTTCTAGGTAGGCCGTTCCAGGTAGGCCGGTTTTTAGAGCGGTCGGCTTTAGCACGGCAGGTTCGAGCACGGCAGGTTCGAGCACGGCCGGTACCAGCACGGCCTACCTGCCCCTGGGCTTCGCGCTTGCGCGTCCACCGCCGGTCCTACCTGCCTATTTTCTTTGTCCACAGAAGTTATCCACAGGGCCGCTTCTCGACCTGGGGACAAGTCGACAACGTATCGCCACGCAGTCGACAAATCCCCTTCGTGGACCCCACTCCGTCCACAACCCCGTAGGTCACCCTTCGTCCACGCGTTTCCTCTGGTCAACCCTTTAGAGCGACCCATTCACCCACGAATCCACACGAAAGTGGGCGTGAAGGTGGTTTGAGTCGGGAATCCTCAAGCTGGCCCCCGACATCCCCCGCGATCTTCCCCGTAGTCCACAGATCTTTCGCACAGCCTGTGGATAACTCTGTGACACTGCGGACCGCTGTGGACAGCCGATCCCCAAGTCCCCTGCACTACAAGGGAGTCGAGTCAACCAGGCGCCGCAGCCACCCCCTCTTTCAGGGGGCCGAACACCGCTTCATTGACTTTCACCACCCCGGTACACCGCCCCACGACGCCCACGCCTCCCCTCCAGAGCCAGTGGCATTCGGTGCAATCACCCACAGAAGGGTCATGGGGCGTATTCGAGTCGTGGGCCGGAACCACGCACCGGTAACCTTGGGGCGTGATTGACCTTCGCCTGCTCCGTGAGGACCCCGACCGTGTGCGCGCGTCCCAGCGCGCCCGTGGAGAGGACGTCGCGCTCGTCGACTCCCTCCTGTCCGCCGACGAGCGGCGCAGGTCCTCCGGCGTCCGCTTCGACGAACTCCGCGCCGAGCAGAAGTCGCTCGGCAAGCTGATCCCCAAGGCCTCCGCCGAGGAGAAGGCCGAGCTGCTCAAGCGCGCCGAACAGCTCAAGGCCGACGTCAAGGCCGCCGACGCCGAGCGCGACGCGGCCGACACCGAGACCCATGAACTCCTCCTCCAACTCGGCAACCTCGTCCACCCCGACGTCCCCGTCGGCGGCGAGGAGGACTTCGTCACCCTGGAGACGCACGGCGAGATCCGCGACTTCACGGTCGAGGGCTTCGAACCGAAGGACCACCTGGAGCTCGGCACCATCCTCGGCGCCATCGACACCGAGCGCGGCGCCAAGGTCTCCGGCTCGCGCTTCTACTTCCTGACGGGCGTCGGGGCCCTCCTCGAACTCGCCCTGGTCAACGCGGCGATCGCCCAGGCCACCGCCGCCGGCTTCACCCCGATGCTGACCCCGGCGCTGGTCCGCCCGCAGTCGATGGCCGGTACCGGCTTCCTCGGCCAGGCCGCCCAGGACGTCTACCACCTCGACAAGGACGACCTCTACCTGGTCGGCACCTCCGAGGTCGCGCTGGCGGCGTACCACATGGACGAGATCATCGACGCCGACCGGCTCCCCCTGCGTTACGCCGGCTTCTCCCCCTGCTTCCGCCGCGAGGCCGGTTCGCACGGCAAGGACACCCGGGGCATCTTCCGCGTCCACCAGTTCGACAAGGTCGAGATGTTCTCGTACGTCGCGCCGGAGGACTCCCAGGCCGAGCACCAGCGACTGCTGGACTGGGAGAAGCAGTGGCTGACGTCGCTGGAACTGCCCTTCCGCGTCATCGACGTCGCCTCCGCCGACCTCGGCTCCTCGGCCTCGCGCAAGTTCGACTGCGAGGCGTGGATCCCGACCCAGGGCAAGTACCGCGAGCTGACCTCGACCTCCGACTGCACCGAGTTCCAGTCGCGTCGTCTGCAGATCCGCGTCCGTGACGGCAAGCAGGTCAAGCCGCTGGCCACGCTCAACGGCACGCTCTGCGCCGTCCCGCGCACGATCGTGGCGATCCTGGAGAACCACCAGCAGGCCGACGGCTCCGTCCGTGTCCCCGAGGTGCTGCGCCCGTACCTCGGCGGCCGCGAGGTGCTGGAGCCGGTGGCCAAGTGAGCGACGCGGCTGTCACCGGGGGTTCCGCCGGCTCCACGGGCTCCGCGGGGACCGCGACGTCCGAGGCACCGGGGGCGCCCGAGATGCGCGAACCTTCCCTGCAGCCCTCGGGCTTCCCGTACAAGCTGATCGCGACCGACCTCGACGGAACGCTCCTGCGCTCCGACGACTCCGTCTCCCGACGCACTCGTGAAGCGCTCGCCGCGGCCACCGCGGCGGGCGCCGCCCACATCGTCGTCACCGGCCGGGCCGTCCCCTGGACCCGCCACATCCTCGACGACCTCGGCTACTCGGGCCTGGCCGTCTGCGGCCAGGGCGCGCAGGTCTACGACGCCGGAGAGCACCGGCTGCTCACGGCCGTCACCCTGGACCGCCAGCTCGCGGCCGTGGCCCTGGCCAAGATCGAGGCAGCGGTCGGCCCCCTGCATCTGGCGGCCAGCCGGGCGGGCCTGGAGGGCGAGGTCCTCGTCGGCCCCGGCTACGCCCTGCACGGTTCCCTCCCCACCACTCCGCTCACGGACGTGTCCGACCTCTGGGCCGCCCCGCTGAACAAGATCTACATACAGCACCCCACGCTGACCACCGACGAACTCGCCGAGGCCTCCCGCCAGGCCGCCGGCGGCTTCGTCTCGGTCGCCATGGCCGGCGAGGGCATCGTCGAACTCCTTCCCCTCGGTCTCAGCAAGGCCACCGGCCTCTCCCTGGCCGCCCGCCGCCTCGGCGCGAAGCGCGCCGACACCATCGCCTTCGGCGACATGCCCAACGACATCCCCATGTTCAACTGGTCCACCCACGGCGTAGCCATGGCCAACGCCCACGCCGACCTCAAGGCCATCGCCAACGAGGTGACCACCTCCAACGACGACGACGGCATCGCCGCAGTACTGGAACGCCTGCTCCCCTAGCCGAGGGCGCCGCCCGACGCCACGGGGGCTGCCGGCCCTACGCGTAACGGGCCGGACGAAGCCGACGCCACTGGCTGAGCCACGCGGTCGCCCCCACAACGGACTGCGGTGAGACTGCTGCGTGGTGACGGGGGCAGAGGCGCGGTGAGGTCGCGCGGCAGCGGGGTGGAGCAGACAGCGGTGAACTCGCGGCGCGGTAGCGGTTGGAAGCGCGAGACAGTGAAGCCGACCGGCGTGCAGAGCGAGTTGCTGCGCTCACCCACCCGCGCCGCCCACGCACACCTGGCGGCATGGGCAC
This sequence comes from Streptomyces stelliscabiei, assembly GCF_014873495.1. GTDB lineage: Bacteria > Actinomycetota > Actinomycetes > Streptomycetales > Streptomycetaceae > Streptomyces > Streptomyces bottropensis. The sequence goes on from NZ_JADBGF010000001.1 coordinate 5,201,953, forward strand.
CTTGCGGCAGGGCCACCTCTCCGCCAACCACGGGCTCTCAGGTGGCGCCAGCACCTCTCGCCGGCCGGCGAACGGAGTGAAAGAAACCCACCCCTGCCCAGCACCGATCCTCGCGCCCCTCAAGAACGCCCCTGCCGCGGCAAACCCGGGCGCCCCGCACATACCCCCAGCCCAACAGCACGGCCAAGTCACAGCGACAGCGGAACGGCGGAGGATGCACGAATCGAACGTGCGCGGGCAGAACCCGACCACGGCTTAGCAAGCCGGTGCCTTACCACTCGGCCAATCCTCCGGGTGGGCGGCCCACGCGAAGAATCGCGCGCTCGAAGCGGCCGCCCCGGGCAGCCCCCCGCTGGGGGACGGACTCTACGGAGGGGTAACTACTCCGGAGCCCGCCGTGGGCTGCCCTGCTGGGAACTCGACACACTGCGCCTGAAGGACAGCATCGCCGGGCTCCTCTCCCAGTACGTGGCGCCGACTCGATCCGGCGACCTGGACATCAACCACTCTGCCCGGCCGCCGAGTTGCTCGCCACCGAATATCCCCGCACGAGGCGCGCCCACAGAGGCAGTCACCGTCGGCGCCACCTGCGCCGCCGCGCCTTGCTGAAGAACCACCCGGCGGGCGGCTCGTCCGAGCGCCACGGCTGAGGTTCAGGGGCCTCCCGCCGCCAACGCGCCGCGAGCATCCGGGCCCGGGCCGACGGTTCTGCCGTCTCGGCGTCCCGTATGAACTCCTCGTCCAGAACGATGTCGTCCCAAGCCGCGGGCCCTACGGCCGAAACCTCGCCACCCTCCAGGGTTCCGGAATCGGCACCGGCACCAGCGCCGACATCTGGACCGGGGCTGAACGCCCCGGAGGATTCCGTCACTCCTCGCCGGCCAGCTTCAACGTCCGCAGTTTCTGCCCCGCGTACCAGGTCGCGCCCGCGGTGACCACGATCAGCAGGACCACCGCGGTCGGCAGACCCACGTCGGACGTCACGAGACCGCCATCGGTGACTTTCTGGGCCACGGCGAGCGCCCACTGCTGCACGCTGAGCGTGCGTGCCCCGTCCACCAGGGAACCGAAGAGCGTCTCCCAGACGAGCGCGTACACGAGTCCGAAGACGACCGCGTGCCGGGTGACCGTACCGAGGAGCAGGAACATGGCCGCGTACGCGATCGAGGCGACCAGCGCCGCCACCGTGTAGGCGACCGCGATCTGCTGTCCGTTGCCGTTCAGGATCAGGCCCGCGATCAGCGTCGGGACGGCCGAGAACGCCATGGTCACCGCGATGGCCACGATCAGCTTGGTGAAGATGATCGTCGGCCGCTTCACCGGCTTGGCCAGCAGATACACCACCGAGCCGTCGTCGATCTCCGGCCCGATCGCGCCCGTCCCGGCGATGACGCCGATGATCGGCACCATCGTGGCGAGAGCGAACCCGCCGAGGAGGTCCGAGGCAACCTGGTCGTCGGCGCCGCTCAGGGCGCGGACGGCCACCGAGAGCAGGATCAACAGGGCAGGAAGCGCACTGAGAATGAGGGCCCGACGGCGGCCGAGCAGAGCCCGGTAGGTGAGCCGGGCGACTGTGGGGTCGTACATCTTGGGCCTCCTACGCCGCGACGAGATACGAGAAGACGGACTCGAGCGACTCGTCCGACGGCGAGACCGTGAGCAGACGGATGCCGTGGTCCCGGGCCACCCTCGGCAACAGCGTCGTGAACCTGCCGAAGTCGACGGCCTGGATACGCAGAGCACCCTCGGCCAGGTCCACTTCGATCCCAGCGGTCGACGGGTCGGCGATCAGTGCGGCGGCCAGGGCACGGTCGTCGCTGGAGCGCACCAGATAGCGGTGCGGGCGGTCGGTCATCAGGCGGCGGATGCGCCGGAAGTCACCGCTCGCCGCATGCCGTCCGGCGACGATCACCTCGATGTGGGCCGCCAACTGCTCGACCTCTTCGAGGATGTGGGACGAGAACAGCACTGTGCGGCCCTCGTCGCCCATGCGCCGCAGCAGGTCCATGAGCTGCATGCGTTGGCGCGGGTCCATGCCGTTGAACGGCTCGTCCAGCAGAAGCAGGGACGGTTCGTGCACCAGCGCGGACGCCATCTTCACGCGCTGGCGCATGCCCTTGGAGTACGTGGAGATCTTGCGGTCCTGCGCGTACTCCATCTCCACCGTGGCCAGCGCCCGCTGGGCGGCCTTGGCTCCGAGGCCGTGCAACTCGGCGTTGGCGACGACGAATTCGCGACCCGTGAGGAAGTCGTACATCGCCTCGCGCTCGGGAACGATGCCGATGTGCTTGTAGATCTGCTCGTTGCGCCACACCGGCGTGCCGTCCAGTGTGACGGAGCCCGTGGAGGGGGCGAGGAAGCCGCCCATCATGTTGATGAGGGTGGACTTCCCGGCGCCGTTCGGGCCGAGCAGGCCGGTGACACCGGGGCCGATCGTCATCGTGACGTCGTTGACCGCCACCACGTTGCCGAACCAGCGTGAGACGTGGTCGATGTTGAGCGTGGTCACAGCCCGACCTTTCGGTAGCGGCGCATCAGCAGGCCGTAGGAGCCGGCGATGAGACCCAGGACGACGAGGACGTACAGGGCTCCCTGCCCGTCGGAGGGGCCGTGCCCGCCGGGGAAGGCGGAGGTGGCGCCCAGGAAGGCGGTCTGTACGCCGTCTATCAGCGTGATGGGTGAGAAGAACCCGAGCCAGGGCACCGCGTCCGAGCTGCTCTGCTCGTTGGCGATGGCCTGGACCACGGACACCGCCCCGTAGGAGATGGTCAGGACGGCGATGACGGCCGCGATACCGAAGCCCCGCCGCGGGGTGACCGCCGAGATCACCAGGCCGATGCCGGCGAAGAGGAGCGACAGCAACGCCACGGACACCAGCCCCTGTGCCAATCCCTTGGTCTGGTCGGTGAAGTCGAGTTTGGCCAGCAGCGCGCCGATGTAGAGCACGAGCAGGGGCACCGCGGTGAGGATGAACAGTGCCGAGGTCAGCGCCGCGAACTTCGCGCGGACGTAGTCGGCGGTCTCGATAGGGCGCGAGAAGTACAGCGGGACCGTCTTGAAGCGCAGGTCGCGCGAGACGGACTGCGGTGCCTGGGAGGCGACATAGAGGCCGATGACGGCCTGCATGATGACCGCGTAGTCGGTGTACTTGATGGGAAGGTCGTTGGCCTGCGTGGCGACCGCGACGGCCACCATGATGGCCGCCGGCACGCACATCACCGCGAACAGCAGCATCGGCAGCACCTTGGACTTGGCCGAACGGCCCAGTCCGTAGGCGCCCCGCAGGGACTGCGAGTACAGCGCGCGGCGGGCGTAGGCGCGGCCGAGGCGGGGGCCGTCGTAGGAGCGGTATCCGATGTTGTGGATACGGCTCTGCTCGCCCGTGCGAGCGGGCTGTCCGGCGAGGGCCGATGCTGGTGCATCGTGCTGCTCAACCGCCATGGCCGACCGCCTCCTTCCCTGCGTCCTGGGCGCTGCGGGTGCCCGTCTGCTCGTCGTTGTCCTGGAAGACCTCGGCGATCTGGTGCCTGCGCTGCTCCATGCGGACGAGGCCGAGACCAAGGTCGGCGACGACGTCGCGGACCAGGTCGTAGGTCTCGTCCCCCTGGGCCGTGAGCAGCAGGATGTGCCCGGCTCCCGGGAGCCCGCCTCCTTCGGAGACGGTCACTCCGCGCGCGTGCAGTGCCTTGCGCAGAGCATCGGTGCCGTCGGGGTGTTCGTCGCTGTCGGTGACCTCGATCGCGAGGGTCGCCGTGCTCTGGGTGAAGTCCCTGGTGGAACTGGACCGCAGGAGCTTGCCGCCGTCGACCACGACGACGTGGTCGCAGGTCCGTTCCAACTCGCCGAGCAGATGCGAGGTGACGAGCACCGAGATGCCGAAATCGGTGTGGATGCGGCGGATCAGGCCGAGCATCTCGTCCCGGCCGACCGGGTCCAGGCCGTTGGTCGGCTCGTCCAGAAAGACCAGCTGCGGGTCGTGCACCAGGGCCTGGGCGAGTTTCACCCGCTGTTTCATGCCCGTGGAGTAGCCGCCTATGGGGCGGTACCGCTCCTCGTACAGGCCGACGTGGCGCAGGGTGTCCGCGGTGCGCTCGCGCGCGGCGGTCGGTGGCAGTCCGGACATGCGGGCCATGTGCACGACGAACTCGGTGGCCGAGACGTCGGGCGGCAGGCAGTCGTGCTCCGGCATGTACCCCACGCGCTCGCGGATGGCGCCACCCTTGGTGGCGACGTCCAGGCCGAGCACCTCGGCACGGCCCTCCGAAGCGGGGGACAGACCCAGCAGGATTTTGATCAGTGTGGACTTGCCGGCGCCATTGGCACCGACGAGTCCCGTCACACCGGGTCCGATGTCCATGGAGAGCCGGTCAAGAGCGGTCACCCTCGGGAACCGCTTGCTCAGGCTTTCGGTCGCGATCACAGTCACGATCTAGACATTAGGACCACGGACCGCCGCGGTCGTCACCCCGCAGAGCTGTCTACGCGTCACCCTCTAGTCGTACGTGCCCGTAGGGGGTCTCCCTCGCCAGGTCCCCTAGGGGTCGCCCTGAGGTCGAACGACCCGACGAGGCCGCGCGCCACGAGCCGGCGGCCGTCATGCGTGGAACGACCGGCGTCGCCGTTTCGTGCCCGCCTTCCCGCGTGCGTCTTCGCGCCCGTGTTCCAGCCTGTCCGTGCACATCCGTCCCGCGCACATCCGGCCCGTGTGCACATCCGTCCCGTGCCCGCCCATCTCGTGCCTGCTCGTCTCGTCCTCGTCGGTTCTCCACAGCCCCGCCCCACCCCATTGACGCAGCCACCGATCACTGTCACATTCACTGGTGTCACCATGTGAACACGGGCCGTAGTCGATGAGGGCAGGTGGGGCAGCGACATGACCTCGGCACCGAAAGACGGACTCACCGCGGAGCTGCGAGGGTTCCGGCAGGTCCAGACGCTCGCGTACGAGTGCGCCGAAGCGGTCGCGGCCCAGCTGAAGCCGGGCGTGACCGAGCGCGAAGCGGCCCGGATGCAGCGGCGCTGGCTGCGCGAGCGCGGCGTACGGGACTGGTTCCACCTGCCGTTCGCGTGGTTCGGCGACCGCACGGCGTTCGTGAACTTCCGCATACCGCTGCAGTTCTTCCCCACCGACCGCCGCCTCGAAGCGGGAATGCCCTTCATTCTCGACATGGCCCCCATATACAAGGGCCATACGGCTGACATCGGCTATTCGGGCTGCCTCGGCCCCAGCCCTCTGCACGACAAGCTGATGACGGACCTTCGAGCACACCGCGAACTGATCCTGCGCGAGGTGCGCGAGCATCGGTCGTTGCGCGAGATCTATGAGGACGTGGACCGGCTCATGGTCCGCCAGGGATATGCCAACCGGCATCGCGCGTATCCCTTCGGTGTCATCGCGCACAAGGTGGACCGGATCACGGAACGTCGCTGGTCACCCCATGTGTTCGGGTTCGGCGCGCGGGCGCTGAAGGGGCTGGCGGCCGACGCGCTGCGCGGGCACCGGGACGGCTGGTCGCCTCTGTGGTCGCCGTACCGGTTCTCCGATCACCCGCCCCGGCCGGGGCTGTGGGCGGTCGAGCCCCACCTCGGTTTCCGGGGCATGGGCGCGAAGTTCGAGGAGCTCCTCGTCGTCACCGATTCGGCAGAGGCCGAGGAGAGCGCGTTCTGGCTGGACGACGATCTACCGCACGTCCGGCGGTGGGCGGAGGAGAAGTGCCGATGACCGAAGGGGGAGAGATGGGGGGCGAGGTGACGTGTGAAGGGGCGCGGGAGCGTCGGGTGCGCGCGGACGGGGTCGAGCTGTGCGTCGCCGAGCTGGGCGACCCCGAGCAGCCGACCGTGCTGCTCGTGCACGGTTATCCCGACACCAAGGAAGTCTGGTCCGAGGTCGCCGTACGGCTGGCGGAGCACTTCCACGTGGTGCTGTACGACGTGCGCGGGCACGGCCGTTCGACGGCACCCGAGCCGTTGCGCGGCGGCTTCACCCTGGAGAAGCTGACGGACGACTTTCTGGCGGTCGCGGACGCGGTCAGTCCCGACCGCCCCGTCCACCTGGTGGGGCACGACTGGGGCTCCGTGCAGGGGTGGGAATTCGTGACCGTCGAGCGCACCGAGGGACGCATCGCGTCCTTCACCTCGATGTCCGGCCCGTCCCTCGACCACATGGGGCACTGGATCAAACGGCGGCTGAAGCGCCCGACCCCGCGCCGCATCGGTCAACTCCTCGGTCAGGGCGCCAAGTCCTGGTACATCTACGTACTCCACACGCCTGTACTGCCCGAGCTCGCCTGGCGCGGTCCCCTCGGAAAGCACTGGCCCGGCATGGTCCGGCGGGCCGAGAAGCTGACCGGGGGCGGCTACCCCCGTCCGTCGCTGCCCACGGACGCCGCGCACGGGGCATGGCTGTACCGGGACAACATGCGCACCCGGCTGGCCCACCCCCGTGACGACGCGTACGCCCACGCGCCCGTGCAGCTCATCACGCCCCTGGGCGACCAGTTCCTCTCCGAGCAGCTCAACGACGACCTGGAATCGTGGGCTCCGCAACTCATCCGCCGTACTCTGCCCGCCAAGCACTGGATCCCGCGTACACGTCCGGATCAACTCGCCTCCTGGATCACCGAGTTCGTCACCGCGACCGAGGGCGGGCGCCCCGCCCCGGTTTCCACCGGGGCGTACACGGACCGGTTCGGTGGGCAGTTGGTGCTGGTCACGGGTGCGGCCGGCGGTATCGGGCGCGCCACAGCCTTCGCGTTCGCCGAGGCCGGAGCACGCGTCGTCGCCGTCGATCTCGACGCGGAAGGAGCGTCCCGTACCGCGGAGTTGTCCCGGTTGATCGGCGCGCCCGAGGCCTGGGCCGAGGTGGTCGACGTCTCGGACGAGCGAGCCATGGAGAAACTCGCCGAGAAGGTCGCCACCGAGTACGGCGTGGTCGACGTGTTGGTGAACAACGCGGGAGTCGGGCTGTCGGGATCCTTCCTCGACACCACTTCGGAGGACTGGCGGAAGGTCCTCGACGTGAACCTGTGGGGCGTGATCCACGGCTGTCGGCTGTTCGGCAGGCAGATGGCCGAGCGCGGCCAGGGCGGCCATATCGTCAACACCGCCTCGGCCGCCGCGTATCTGCCTTCCAGATCACTGCCCGCATACAGCACCTCCAAGGCGGCCGTCCTCATGCTGAGCGAGTGCCTGCGCGCGGAGCTGGCCGGTCAGGGCATCGGGGTGTCGGCGATCTGCCCCGGCATCGTCAACACCAACATCACCTCGACCGCGCGTTTCGCCGGCGTCGACTCCGAGGAGGAGAAACGCCGGCAGCGGAAGACCGCGAAGCTGTACGGACTGCGGAACTACCCGCCGGAGAAGGTCGCGGACGCCGTTCTGCGCGCGGTCGTCCGCAATCAGGCGGTCGTCCCCGTCACCCCGGAAGCCCACGGCGGCCGCTTCCTGTCCCGGTTCGCCCCGCGGGCGCTGCGCGCACTCGCCCGACTGGAGCCACCACTGTGAACCTGTGGGACGGCGGCACGGAGCGAGCGTCATGGGGGCGCCCGGCGCACCTTCGGCGAGGAAGAGGAGAGCCGTGTCGGGTGTGAGCACACGGGCGGGATCGGCGTAGTCACCGGCGGCGGCCGGGCACGCACAGGAGAGAGGCACGAGGATGGTGAACGACGAATCGGCCCAGACCGCGTATCGCATCGAGGACCTGGCGTACCGGAGCGGCGCCACGGTCAGGACGATCCGCGCCTACCAGGACCGGGGGCTGCTCCCCCGTCCCGAGCGGCGCGGCCGGGCCAACGTGTACGCGGACACCCATCTGACCAGATTGCGCCAGATCGCCGACCTCCTCGACCGCGGCTACACCCTGGCCTCCATCAAGGAGCTTCTGGATGCCTGGGACACGGGCCGCGGCCTCGGCGGGGTGCTGGGCCTGGCCGCGGAGGTCGACGGACCGTGGACCGACGAGAAGGCCGTACGGATCTCACGGGCCGAGTTGGCCGAGCGATTCGGCGGTGCTCCGGACGAGGCGGCGGTGGCGGACGCCATCCGGCTGGGAGTGCTGGAGCAGGTACCCGGCGCCGAGGACGCCTTTCTCGTTCCGAGCCCCCAAGAGCTGGCTGTGGCGGTCGAGTTGCATGGAGCCGGGGTACCACTGTCCGCGATGGCCGGTCATCTGCGGGAGTTGAGGGATCAGGTCGAGCACATCGCCGCCCGTTTCCTGGAGTTCACCACCGAGCATGTGTTCGCTCGCTACATCGGCTCACACCAGCCGCCGAGCGAGGCGGACACGGTCGAGGCGGCGAGACTGGTACGACGGCTACGCCCCCTCGCTCAGCAGGCCGTGGACGTCGAACTCGCCCGTGCGATGCGGCTGTTCGCGACCCGACAGCTGCGTCGGCACCTCGATCCGGAAGCCGCCGTCGAACCGGCCGACGCGTCGCGTTCGGTCCGGATAGCGGCATCCACGATGCGGTCCGTCGAGAGGCTGGTTGGGCCCGCGCAGGCCCCCGCTTTCATCTCCGCGGCAGCCGAACGGGAGGTACAGTCACGCACCTTGGACGCTCTGACAGCAAATAGATCTGAAAGTAACGAACTAGCCTAATTACCCTATATTCGACAGGTAGTTGTCCACAGAATTGTCAATTCCCCTGTGGATAACCTCACTTGACTGTGGATCAAACATCCGGATCAAAATCACGTGCGTGACGCGGGTCTCGCCAGGCACGCTGGCGGGATGAACGAACGACGCACCGTGAGAGTGTCCAAGTACCTCTCCAAACACCTCCGCCACCAGCCGGAGCGGATCGGGCTCACGCTCGACGAGAGCGGCTGGGTCAGGATCGACACCCTGATCGAGGCGGCCGCCACCCACGGCTTCCACTTCACCCGGGCGGAACTCGACCATGTGGTCGAGGCCAACGACAAGCAGCGCTTCGCCGTCGAGGGTGACCGGATCCGTGCCAGCCAGGGGCACACCGTCGACGTCGACCTGGGCCTGCCCCCGGCGACCCCGCCGCCGTACCTCTACCACGGGACCGTACCGGCCTTTCTCGGCGCGATCCGTGCCGAAGGCCTGCGCGCCATGAACCGCCACGACGTGCACCTCTCGCCCGATCGCGAGACCGCCACACGCGTCGGCGCCCGTCGCGGCCGTCCCGTCGTGCTCTCGGTGGACGCGGGTGCCATGCATCGCGACGGCCACGTCTTCCGTGTCAGCGCCAACGGGGTCTGGCTGACCGAGGCGGTACCGCCCGAGTACCTGCGGTTCCCCGAGGCGCGCTGAGCGGAACCACCCGACGACTGCCCTTAGGCTCGACGCATGAGTCTGCGTCTGAGCACCGTGATCCTGCCCTACCTCCGCTGGCACGAGGGCGGCCGCGACAGCTGGCAGCGCGCCGAGCAGCTCGGGTTCCACACCGCGTTCACGTACGACCACCTGTCGTGGCGCACCTTCCGGGACGGGCCGTGGTTCGGCGCCGTGCCGACCCTGACCGCGGCAGCTGCCGTCACCGACCGCATGCGCCTCGGCACGCTCGTGACCTCCCCGAACTTCCGGCACCCGGTGACCCTCGCCAAGGAACTCATCTCCCTCGACGACATCTCGGGCGGCCGGGTCACCCTCGGCGTGGGCGCGGGCGGCACCGGCTTCGACGCCACCGCGCTCGGCCAGGAGCCATGGACACCGCGTGAGCGCGCCGACCGGCTCGCCGAGTTCGTCCCCCTGCTCGACCGGCTGCTCACCGAGGACTCCGTCTCCTACGAGGGCGACCACTACTCCGCCCACGAGGCCCGCAACATCCCCGGCTGCGTCCAGCGCCCCCGGCTGCCCTTCGCGGTGGCCGCCAACGGGCCGCGCGGGATGCGGCTGGCCGCACGGTACGGACAGGCGTGGGTGACCACAGGGGACCCCAAACTGTTCGAGTCGGGCACCCCCGAACAGTCGGTTCAGGCCATTCGCGGCCAGGTCGAGAAGCTGGCCGACACGGCCGCCGCGCTCGGGCGGGACGCGTCCGGACTCGACAAGATCCTCCTCACGGGCTTCACCCCGGACCGCGGCCGACCGCTGGAGTCGCTGGACGCGTTCGTGGACTTCGCGGGCCGCCACGCGGAGCTGGGCGTCACCGACCTCGTGATCCACTGGCCGATCCCGGACTCGGACTTCGCCGCGGACGAGAAGGTCTTCGAGCGCATCGCCATGGAGGCACCGGCCCAGCTGGCCTGAGACCGCCACGCAGCGGTCACGGCCAGGTGCGCTCGACGCGCTCGCAGAGGCTCATGGACGGCGGCCGTCACCGTGTGGGCGGCCGACGGTCCGGGGCGGTGATCACTCACCTGTGCGACCACCCGCACGACCGTGCGCGCATATGCGCGACAATGGGGCCCGTGACCTCAGCGACGAGACAGCCCGAGACCCCGGCCCCGACCGTCCCGCTCCGGCTGATAGCCACGGATCTCGACGGCACCCTGCTCCGTGACGACAAGTCGGTCTCCCCCCGTACCGTCGCCGCCCTCGCGGCCGCGGAGGAGGCCGGCGTCGAGGTCTTCTTCGTGACCGGCCGGCCGGCCCGCTGGATGGACGTCGTCAGCGAACACGTGCACGGTCACGGTCTCGCGATCTGCGGAAACGGCGCCGCGGTGGTCGACCTGCACGGCGGCCCCGGCGCCCATCGCTTCGTCAAGGTCCGCGAACTGGCGCGGAAGAACGCGCTCGACGCCGTACGGCTGCTGCGCGAGGCCGCGCCGGGCACGGTCTACGCGGTCGAGCAGACGTTCGGCTTCAACCAGGAGCCCGAGTATCCGAAACTCCACATGGAGATCCCCGACGTCCTCGCCCCCGCCGAGAAACTGCTGGCCCCAGGTGGTGTGGCCGACGACGAGCCGGTGCTGAAGATCCTCGCGTACCATCCGTCGATCGACCCCGACGCCTTCCTCGCCACCGCGCGTATCGCCGTCGGCGACCGTGCCACCATCACCCGCTCCAGTCCCAGCGCGCTGCTGGAGATCAGCGGACCCGGAGTCTCCAAGGCCAGCACCCTCGCCCTGTGCTGCGCCGAGCGCGGCATCTCCCACGAGGAGGTCGTCGCCTTCGGTGACATGCCGAACGACGTCGAGATGCTCACCTGGGCCGGTCGGTCGTACGCCATGGGCAACGCACACCCGGACGTCCTCGCGGCGGCCTCGGGCCGGACCGTGGCCAACAACGAGGACGGGGTGGCGGTCGTCATCGAGCGGCTGCTGGCGGAACGCCTGTAACCGACGCCGCCCGAGCCGCACCTGCACCGAGCCCATCACGACCGCCGGGCCCACCGCCGTCCGCTCGGACCGCCGTATCGCCATGGCGCCGTACCGTCCAGTCCGTGCCGCCGTACCGTCCATGAGCGCCCCGTCGCCCGCGGCCGACCGGCATCCGCCGCTCTCAGCAGCCGGCTACAGCTCCACGCCGTGGTCCCGCAGCCACGGCGCGGGGTCCACGCCGGACCCCAGCTCCGGGGTGACCCGCACCTCGAAGTGCAGGTGCGGCCCGGTGGAGTTCCCGGTGGTGCCCGACTGGCCGATCCACTGCCCCGCCGTCACCCGTTCGCCCTGGTCGACGGTGACGGCGGCGAGGTGCGCGTACTGCGTGTAGTAGCCGTCCGCGTGCTCGACGACGATCTGGATGCCGAAGGCACCCCCGCACGAGACCTTCACCACACGCCCCGCCCCGACCGCCCGCACGGGCGTACCGATCGGCACCGCGAAATCCTGCCCGGTGTGCTGACTGACCCAGCGCTCACCGCCGCTGCCGTATCCCGCGGAGAGTTCGTACGTGCCCACGGGAGGGACCCACGCGCTCGAAGGCACACCGTCGTCCGGCTGATCCAGTCGGACGGCTCCCCGGCAGGCACCGGCCGCGACCGTCGCGTCGGCCTCCCCCTGGAGCGTCCACTGTGCCTCCTCCAGTTTCAGCTGGATCGCGCGCTTGATCCCCGCGAGTCCGGTCTTCCGCTCCTCCAGCGCCCGCCACGCCGCGGCGGCCTTCGCCTCGTCCTCGGCGAGTCTCGCCTCCGCGCGAAGATTCCTGCTCACGGCGTTGTTGACCGCCAGATCCGCCTGCCAGACGGCCCGCTGACCACGCATCAACTCCTCCGGATTCTCCGCCAGCAGCATCTGCGCGGTGTACGGCACGCCACCTCCCTCCCGGTACTGGGCGCGCGCGATCCGGCCGAGGTCGGCGTTCAGCACCGCGATCTGCTTCCGCTCCCGCGCGAGCAGCTTCTCCAGCCGCCGCGCCTTCTTCTTCAGCGCTCCGGCCGCCCGCCGCCCGGCCTCGTACCGCTGTGTCGCCACCGCCGCTTCGTCGAACAGCCGCACCACCCGGGCGCTGACCCCTGCCGCGCCGGGCGCACCCGCGGCCTCACCGCCATCGCTGTCGGCCACCGTCGGCGTGGCCTGGAAAACCGCCGCCGCGCACAGCAGCACGACGGCGAACAGCGGGTTCCGGCGAGAGAAGCGCATGTCAGCGATCGTGGCCCGACTCGGCGCCGCAGTCCTGTCCGAGTCGTACGCCCGGGGGACACGATGCCCCGGACGGGCCAAGAGGCTGGGCCGAACAGGGTTACTCCTGCGGCGTGTTCGGCGGGGAGACGTCCGGGCGTGGCCGGTCGCCGACGACGTCGCGGTCGGCCGCCCGACAGCGGCTCGTCTCCACGGCGACAGGTGATGAGCAGGCTACGGCTCGGCGAATCGCCCTCCACGCCATCCTCGTTCCCCGCCCCCCGGCGACGCGCTCAGACCCCGGCCGGCACCTCTCCCGCTGCCTCCCGCTCGACCATCGCCCGCAAGGGCCCGTCCGTAGCGGCCAGTTCCGTGTAGGCCCCACGCTGCACGACGCGTCCCTCCGCCAGCACGACGACCTCGTCCACGGCTTCCAGGCCGGCCAGCCGATGGGTGATCAGCACAGTCGTGCGGCCCTCGGTCGCGGCCAGCAGGTCCGCGGTGAGCGCGTCGGCGGTCGGCAGGTCCAGGTGTTCCGCGGGCTCGTCGAGCACGAGGACGGGGAAGTCGGCCAACAGCGCACGGGCGAGGGCGAGCCGCTGACGCTGGCCGCCGGACAGCCGCGCCCCGTGTTCGCCGATCAAGGTGTCCAGCCCGTCGGGCAGTTCGTCGGCCCAGTCGAGCAGCCGCGCCCGCGCGAGCGCGTCCCGCAGCGCCGCCTCGCCCGCGTCCTTCCGAGCGAGCAGCAGGTTCTCCCGCACCGAGCTGTCGAAGAGGTGCGCGTCCTGGGCGCAGAGCCCCACGTACCGCCGTACGGCATCTCCTTCGAGCGCGCACGCGTCCACGCCTCCCAGCGTGTACGTCCCCGCCCGCGGGTCCAGGAAGCGCAGCAGCACCTGTGCCAGCGTGGTCTTGCCTGCCCCCGAGACACCGACCACGGCGACCCTCTGCCCCTGTTCGAGGGTGAGATCCAGCCCGGCGAGCGCGTCCCGGTCCTGCCCGGCGTACCGCGCGCCGAGCCCTTCGAGCCGCAGCGGGAACGGCGACACCGGCGCCTCGGCCGGCTCCTGCGGTTCGCGTACGGGTTCGGGGGCGTCCAGCACGTCGTACACGCGCTCCGCGCTCCTGTGCACCCGCTGGCGGAACTGGACGGCCGACGGCATCCCCAGCACCGCCTCGAAGGCGGCCAGCGGGGTGAGCACGACGACGGCCATGGCCACACCGCCCAGCCGCCCGGTGACCACTGCCTGCACGCCGAGGAACGCGGTGGCGGCGACGGTGAGCCCGGAGACGAGGGCGGTGAGTCCGTCACCGAGCGCGGTCGCGGTGGCGGCGCGGGAGGTGATCCGGGTGAGCACCCGGTCGGCCTGCCCTGCCTCGGCCGTGCGCTTCGGCAGGGCGCCCGCGACCGTCAACTCGGCGGTGCCGGTGAGCAGATCGGCCACGCGGGTGGCGAGGACCCCGCGGGCCGGCGCCAGCCGGTGTTCCGCCCGCCGGGCGACGGCCCCGGTGACGAGTGGCACCCCGGCTCCGGCAGCGAGGAGCCCCACGGCGAGCGCGGCTCCGGCCTCGGGCAGCAGCCAGGTGGTGAACCCGACGGAGGCCGCGGAGACCGCCGTCGCGGCCCCCGCGGGAAGCAGCCAGCGCACCCAGTAGTCCTGCAGGGCGTCCACATCGGCGACCAGTCGCGAGAGCAGATCGCCCCGCCGGGTCGTCCGCAGCCCGGCGGGTGCCAGCCGCTCCAGTCGGCGGTAGACGGCCACCCTGGTGTCGGCCAGCATCCGCAGCACGGTGTCGTGCGACACCAGCCGCTCCGCGTACCGGAACACCGCCCGCCCGATCCCGAACGCCCTCGTCGCCGTCACCGCGACCATCAGGTACAGCACCGGTGGCTGCTGAGAGGCCCGCGAGATCAGCCACCCGGACGTCGCCATCAGACCGACGGCACTGCCCAGCGCGAGGCTGCCGAGCACCAGGGCGAGGGCGAGTCGGCCCCGGCGCGGCCCGGCCATGGCGCGGACGCGGCCGAGCAGACGTCGCCGGGGGGCGTCGGGCATCGTGTCCGGGCGAGCCACCATGCTCCCTGCCCCGACTCCCGCCCTGGCCCCGAACCCGGCACCCGGCCCTCCTCCTGCCGATTCCGGGGGGCCACCCACGACGGCAGTCTTCTCGTCCGTCCCCGCACCGGCGGCCCGCCCACCCGCCGTTTCGGAAACGCCGGATTCCTGCAGCCCCTCGGCCGCCCGTCCCTCCAGCCGCACCACGCGGTCCGCTACCCCCAGCAGCGCCGGTCGGTGGACCACCAACAGGACGGTCCGTCCCACCGACAGCCGCCGTACCGCCTCCACGACCTCCGCCTCGGTCTCGCCGTCCAGCGAAGCCGTCGGTTCGTCGAGGAGCAGCACGGGCCGGTCGGCGAGGAACGCGCGGGCGAGGGCGAGCCGTTGCCGCTGTCCGGCGGAAAGCCCGGCGCCGTCCTCACCGAGGACCGTCTCGGCCCCGTCGGACAACGCGTCCACGAACCCCAGTGCGCCCGCGTCGCCGAGCGCCCGCCGCACGGCCGTGTCGTCCGCGTCCGGCCGGGCCAGCCTTACGTTCTCGGCGATCGACCCGGCGTACAGGTGCGGCCGCTGCGGCACCCAGGCGACACGCGAACGCCACTCGTTCAGGTCGAGCGAGGCGAGATCGGCTCCCCCGACACGAATCCCGCCCGCAGTCACCTCGGTGAAGCCCAGAAGGACATGCAGCAGCGTCGACTTGCCCGCGCCGCTCGGCCCGACGAGGGCCACCGTCTCTCCGGAGCCCACGGTGAAGGACACGTCCGAGACGGCTTCGTACGAGCGCTCGGGGTAGCGGACGCTCACCCCCTCGAAGTGGATGCCCCCGGCTGACGGCACCGCCCCGGTCCCGGACACCGGCACCGGGGTCTCCAGGACCTCGAAGATCTCCTCGGCAGCCGAGAGCCCCTCGGCCGCCGCGTGGAACTGGGCGCCCACCTGCCGAACCGGCAGGTACGCCTCGGGGGCCAGCACCAGGACAACCAGCCCGGTGTACAGGTCCATCTCACCGTGCACGAGCCGCATGCCGATGGTGACCGCGACCAGGGCGACCGAGATGGTCGCAAGCAGCTCCAGCGCGAAGGACGACAGAAAGGCGATCCGCAGCGTGCGCATGGTCGCCTGGCGGTACTCACCGGTGATCCGCTTGATCGACTCGGCCTGGGCCTTGGCCCGGCCGAACACCTTGAGCGTCGAAAGCCCGGCGACGACGTCCAGGAAGTGCCCCGACAACTGGGACAGCAGCCTCCACTGGCGGTCCATCTGCGCGCGGGTGGCCCAGCCGATGAGCACCATGAAGACCGGGATCAGCGGGAGTGTGCCGACGATGATCGCCGCAGACACCCAGTCCTCGGTGACGATCCGTGCGAGCACTGCGACGGGCACGACGACGGCGAGGCCCAGCTGGGGCAGGTAGCGCGAGAAGTAGTCGTCGAGGGCGTCGACCCCCCGGGTGGCGAGGGCGACCAGTGAGCCGGTGCGCTGCCCGCTCAGCCAGCTGGGTCCCAACACGGTGGACCGCTCCAGCAACCGCCCCCGTAGCTCCGACTTCACCGCCGCGCTCGCACGGTGAGCCGCCAGCTCGGTGAGCCAGGAGACCAGGGCCCGTCCCAGCGCGACCGCCACCAGGAGCAGCAGGGGAGTACGGAGTTCACTGACCGGCATCCCGTGCTGGAAGGCGCCGACCACCACTTCCGCGATGAGCATGGCCTGTGCGATGACCAGCATCGCCCCGGCCACTCCCAGGCCGACGACCATCACCAGGAAGAAGCGGGTGGCGCGGGCGTACCGCAACAGTCGTGGGTCGATCGGTTTCACGTGAAACATCCTCTTCTCAGCGGGCATGTTTCACGTGAAACATGCCCCTTCAGCCCGAAGGAGGTGTGTTTCACGTGAAACATCGCCGACCACACCTCCACCGGGGCTCAGTGCGCCGACTCGGCAAGGTGCTGCGTGCCGATCCGCTTGCGGAACACCCAGTACGTCCACCCCTGGTAGAGCATCACGACCGGCGTGGCGATGGCCGCACACCACGTCATGATTTTCAGGGTGTACGGGCTGGACGAGGCGTTGGTGACCGTGAGGCTCCAGTCCTCGTTCAGCGAGGACGGCATGACGTTCGGGAAGAGCGTCAGGAAGAGCATCGCGACGGCAGCCACGATGGTGACCCCCGACAGGGCGAAGGCCCAGCCCTCACGCCCCGCTCGCACCGCCGCCAGCGCGGTCAGGAGCGCGGTGACCGCCACAACCGCCGCGACCAGGGATACGCCGTCACCCTTCTCGATCTGGGTCCAGAGCAGAAAGAGCAGCGCGAGCCCGGCCGTCACGGCACCGATGCGCAGCGCCAGCTTCCGCGCCCGCTCCCGGATGTCCCCCACGGTCTTGAGGCCGACGAACACCGTGCCATGGAAGGTGAACAGCGTCAGCGTGACCAGACCGCCCAGCAGGGCGTAGGGGTTCAGCAGGTCGGCGAGGCCGCCCACGTACTCGAAGTCACGGTCGATCTTCACTCCGCGCACGATGTTGGCGAAGGCCACACCCCACAGGAACGCGGGGAGCAGCGAGGTCCAGAAGATCGCCGTCTCCCAGTTGCGCTGCCAGTTCTCCTCGGGTCGCTTCACTCGGTACTCGAAGGCGACGCCACGGACGATCAGGCAGACCAGGATGAGCAGCAGCGGCAGATAGAAGCCGGAGAAGAGCGTGGCGTACCACTCGGGGAAGGCGGCGAAGGTCGCGCCGCCCGCCGACAGCAGCCACACCTCGTTGCCGTCCCAGACGGGACCGATGGTGTTGATGAGGACCCGCTTCTCCGGACGGTTGCGGGCCAGCAGTTTGGTGAGGACACCGACCCCGAAGTCGAAGCCTTCCAGGAAGAAGTAGCCGATCCAGAGAACGGCGATGAGGACGAACCAGACGTCGTGAAGTTCCATGACTGTGCTCCCTTGGCCCGGTGCGGCCTAGTACGAGAAGGCCATCGGCTTGTCGGCGTCGCGGGAGTCGCCGCCGATCTTCGTGGGCGGGTTGAGGTCGGCCTCCGTCAGCTCCGGCGGCCCTGCCTTGACGTACTTCACGAGCAGCTTCACCTCGACGACGGCGAGGATGGCGTACAGGGCGGTGAAGACGAGCATCGAGGTGATGATCTCGCCCTGGGAGACACCGGGGGAGACCGCGTCCTCGGTGCGCAGCACGCCGTAGACGACCCAGGGCTGGCGGCCCATCTCGGTGAAGATCCAGCCCCAGGAGCTGGCGATCAGCGGAAAGCCCAGGGTCAGGACGGCGATGCGCCAGTACCACTTGGTGAGGGTCGGGCTCAGGGCCTTCTTCGGCAGCAGCACGAGATGGGGCACCTCGTCGTCGCCGACCCGCAGGTGCTGCGGCAACAGGAACTTCCGGCGGGTGAGCCAGAGTCCGGCCGCGCCGATCGCTACGGAGGCCATGCCGAAGCCGATCATCCAGCGGAAGCCCCAGTAGGCGACGGGAATGTTGGGCCGGTAGTCGCCGGGCCCGTACTTCTCCTGCTCGGCCTTGTTGACGTCGTTGATGCCGGGGACGTACGAGTCGAAGTCGTCGTTGGCGAGGAAGGACAACAGGCCGGGGATCTCGATGGCGACCTTGTTGTGTCCCTCGTCGACGTCGCCGTAGGCGAAGACGGAGAAGGGCGCGGGCGCCTCGCCGTCCCACAGGGCCTCGGCGGCGGCCATCTTCATCGGCTGCTGCTTGAACATGACCTTTCCGAGCAGGTCGCCGCTGATCGCGGTGAGCATGCCGGCGACCACCACGGTGACCAGGCCGAGCCGTAGCGAGGTCTTCATCACCGGGATGTGCTTCTTGCGGGCCAGGTGGAAGGCGGCGATGCCGACCATGAAGGCCCCACCGGCGAGGAAGGCCGCCGAGAGGGTGTGGAAGACCTGGGTGAGCGTGGTGTTCTGGGTCAGGACGAGCCAGAAGTCGGTCAGCTCGGCCCGGCCCTTGGCCTCGTTGATCCGATAGCCGACGGGGTGCTGCATCCATGAGTTGGCCGCGAGGATGAAGTACGCCGACAGGATCGTGCCGATGGAGACCATCCAGATGCAGGCCAGATGGATCTTCTGCGGAAGTTTGTCCCAGCCGAAGATCCACAGCCCGATGAAGGTGGACTCGAAGAAGAAGGCGATCAGCGCCTCGAAGGCGAGCGGCGCGCCGAAGACATCACCGACGAAGCGGGAGTAGTCGGACCAGTTCATGCCGAACTGGAATTCCTGCACGATGCCGGTGACGACGCCCATCGCGATGTTGATCAGGAAGAGCTTGCCCCAGAACTTGGTGGCCTTGAGGTACTTCTCGTTCCCCGAGCGCACCCACGCGGTCTGCAGGCCGGCGGTGAGCGCGGCGAGCGAGATCGTGAGCGGGACGAAGAGGAAGTGGTAGACGGTCGTGATACCGAACTGCCAGCGCGCCAGGGTCTCCGGCGCCAGAGCGAGGTCCACGTCTTCTCCTTCCATACCGTGGCACTACGGCAGTTCGCCCCGTCTGTCACGTACATCTCAGGACAACCGAGACGAGCTTGTGAATGCATTCACATTCACAAGCAAGTATGACGCATGCCCGTTCGAGAGGGGAGTGGGGGGTGCCCATAAGCAGGGGGTCCGGAGAAAAAATCTCCGAACCCCCTGGTCAGAAGCCTCTGACGGCGCCCCTAGAGCTCCTTGGTGAACGTCTCCGTCACCTTCAGGAAGATGTCGTTCGCCTCGGTCTCGCCGATCGTCACGCGTACGCCCTCCCCGGGGAAGGGCCGCACGACGACACCGGCCTGCTCGCACGCACCGGCGAACTCGACCGTGCGCTCCCCCAGCCGCAGCCACACGAAATTGGCCTGAGTCTCCGGCACCGTCCACCCCTGGCCACGCAGCGCCTCGACGACCCGGTTCCGCTCACAGACCAGCGAACCGACCCGGCCGAGCAGCGCGTCCTCGGCACGCAGCGAGGCGACCGCGGCGTCCTGTGCGAGTTGGCTCACACCGAACGGCACGGCCGTCTTGCGCAGGGCGGCCGCCACCGGCTCATGAGCGATCGCGAATCCCACCCGGAGACCCGCGAGGCCGTACGCCTTGGAGAAGGTGCGCAGCACACAGACGTTCGGCCGCTCCCGGTAGAACTCGACACCGTCCGGCACCTCGACATCCCGTACGAACTCTCGGTACGCCTCGTCCAGCACCACCAGCACATCACTGGGAACCCGGTCGAGGAACCGCTCCAGCTCGGCCCTGCGTACCGCCGTCCCCGTCGGGTTGTTCGGGTTGCAGACGAAAATCAGCCGGGTCCGGTCGGTGATCGCGTCCGCCATCGCGTCCAGGTCGTGAACATCGCCCGGCGTCAACGGCACCTGCACGGACGTGGCCCCACTGATCTGCGTGATGATCGGGTACGCCTCGAACGACCGCCAGGCGTAGATCACCTCGTCCCCGGGCCCCGAGGTCGCCTGCAGCAGCTGCTGGGCGACACCGACCGAGCCGGTGCCCGTCGCCAGATCCGTGACCGGCACGCCGAAGCGGTCCGCGAGCTCGTTCACGAGCCCCGTGCACGCCATGTCCGGGTACCGGTTGAAGGACGCGGCCGAGCCCGTCACGGTCTCCAGCACGCCGGGCAACGGCGGATAGGGGTTCTCGTTGGAGGACAGCTTGTACGCCACCGGGCCGCCCGCCGCGGCCGGCTTGCCGGGCTTGTAGGTGGGGATACCCTCCAGCTCGGCTCGCAGCTTGGGGCTCGTCTCGCTCACCGCAGTCCTCCTCGTCGACGTAATGCTTCTCACCTTATGAGGATTCGGCGCCCCTGCGAATGGCCTGTGGACAACCGCGTCCGTCCTGTGTCCCCACCGCGTCCGCCCCATCCGCCCCACGGGCATCAGCGCACGAAGGTGTACGAAATAGGGGGCGCACTGCTTCCGAGCGCACGCGCCGGTGGCTCACGCCGTAGCGCGCATCACCCGTGCAGGTGAGTTGAGACCTCTTCGAGACATCAGCTACTTGGCAGGCCCATGCGCGTCGACAAGTCACGTACTGGCATCTGAACGTGCAACTCCCTTGCAATGCAAGGAATTTGACCCTCCATGACCATGCAGAAACGTGCCTGTCAACGAGTGCATATGCGTCCGCACTACCCCACCGCAAGAGCCCTACTATCGGCTCGCCATGACAGCAGCAGGGAAGCACCAGGTGAGCCGCGCGGAAACCCCCCGCCGAGGCAGCCGGTCGGGCCGGGCGGGCATCCGGGACGTGGCCGCCGCCGCCGGAGTCTCCATCACGACCGTTTCCGACGCCCTCAACGGCAAGGGCCGGCTCCCGGACGCCACCCGACGCCATGTACGCGAGGTCGCCGACCGACTTGGCTACCGCCCCTCGGCGGCGGCCCGAACCCTCAGAACCGGCAAGTCCGGCCTCATCGGCCTGACGGTGACCACGTACGGGGATGAACCTTTCACCTTCACCGAGTTCGCGTACTTCGCGGAAATGGCGCGGGCCGCCACATCGGCCGCGCTGGCCCGGGGCTACGCCCTGGTCATCCTCCCCGCGACCTCGCGGCACGACGTGTGGTCGAACGTCGCCCTGGACGGCACGGTGGTCATCGACCCCTCCGACCACGACCCGGTGGTCAGCGAACTGGTCCGCCAGGGCTTACCGGTCGTCTCCGACGGCCGTCCGGCCGGCACCCTGCCGGTGACCGCCTGGGTCGACAACGACCACGAGGCCGCCGTCCTCGGTATCCTCGACCACCTGGCCGACTCGGGTGCCCGCCGGATCGGACTCCTCACCGGCACGACGACGGACACCTACACACATCTCTCCACCACCGCATACCTGCGCTGGTGCGAGCGCGTGGGCCAGGATCCGGTGTACGAGGCCTACCCGGCGCACGATCCGTGCGCGGGGGCCGTCGCCGCCGATCGGCTGCTGGCCCGCCCGGACCGCCCGGACGCGGTCTACGGCCTCTTCGACCCGAACGGCACCGATCTGCTGGCCGCCGCGCGGCGGTACGGTCTGCGCGTCCCCGAGGACCTGCTGCTCGTCTGCTGCAGCGAGTCCACCGTGTACGCGACGACCGAGCCCCCGATCACCACGCTCTCGCTCAAGCCGCGCAGGATCGGCACCGCCGTGGTCCAGCTCCTCATCGACGCCATCGAAGGGGTCGAATCGGACCAACCGGTCGAGCAGGTGATACCGACGGAACTGATCGTGCGGACCTCGTCCGAGCGGCGTCCACCGCGTACGACGGTCAGTCCGCCGCGGTCACCCGAAGAGGGTTGACGCCCGAACTGAGGATCCGAACGGGATTTGGGCGGGGAGACCCCCGCCCAATTCGGGAGAAAACCGCGGTGAACTGGGGCCCTGCGCCATTTCACCACCCCTGGGTCATCACATGGCGCGATCCGCATTCCTATGATGGGCGCACACACCGGCGGGCAGCTGCGACCAGGCAGTCCGATGCGGTGCAGATGCGGGCGATGGTGGTGGAGGGGTCGATGACGCAGGGGGCCGGTCAGGGACCCGAGGTGCGGACGCCGACGGTGCGCGATTTCCGTGTGCCCGCGTACGTCCACGAGGCCGGTCCGTACGGACAGACCACAGAAGCCGGTGAGGCCTCCAGGCCCGCCGAGGAACCCGAGGGCTACCCGGAGGGGTACACCCCGACCCAGCGCGACCTGCCGGTGATCAACCGGGGTGACACGCTGCAGGTCGTGATCGACCCGGAGGACGCGGTGGCGGAGGCCTCCGCCCGGCCGGGCCCCCTCTTCGTCGTCGGAGACGTCCACGGCTATCTCGACGAGCTCCTCGCGGCGCTCCACGAGAAGGGGCTCGTCGACGACGCGGGCAACTGGTCGGCGGGTACCGCCCGGCTCTGGTTCCTCGGCGACTTCACCGACCGGGGCCCGGACGGCATCGGCGTCATCGACCTCGTGATGCGCCTGTCCGCCGAGGCGGCCGCCGCCGGCGGCTACTGCAAGGCCCTCATGGGCAATCACGAGCTGCTGCTGCTCGGCGCCAAGCGGTTCGGCGACACCCCCGTCAACTCCGGCGCGGGCACCGCCACCTTCCAGGCCGCCTGGCTTCTCAACGGCGGCCAAAAGACCGACATGGACCGCCTCCAGGATCACCACCTCCAGTGGATGGCCCGCCTGGACGCCATGGAGGAGGTCGACGGCCACCTCCTGGTGCACTCCGACACCACCGCCTACCGCGACTACGGCGACTCCATCGAGGCCGTCAACGACACCGTCCGCGAGACGATCACACGCAACGACCCGGACGAGGTCTGGGACCTCTTCCGCAAGTTCACCCGGCGCTTCTCCTTCCGTGACGAGGGCGGCGCCGAGGCCGTGCGCTCGCTCCTGGAGACCTACGGCGGCACCCGCATCGTGCATGGCCACAGCCCCATTCCGTACCTCTTGGGCGAGGTCGGCTCGGAGGACGGCGAGGACGGCACGGGCCCCTCGGTCGACGGACCGTACACCTACGCGGGCGGTCTGGCCGTCGCCATGGACGGCGGCGTGACCATGGCCGGAAAGTTGCTGGTCCAGGAACTCCCCTTGCGTACCTGAGCCGTCGGCGGGCAGGCGTGGGACGGCAGCAGACTTCGCCGGCCGGGGGCCAATTTCTTCAAACCCCCTGTCACCGCCCGCCGTCACCGCTCTACCATCGGCTTATCCGTAGCAGGCTCCCCTCCGTTTCTGCCCGACGGCTCGTCAGCATGCCGAGCCACAAGCCCTACGGAGCATCGGGGGATGCACATGAACAGCGTTCCGCAGCACCTGCTCAGTGAGGACCGCCAGGAGTTCGAGCGGATCCTCGGCGAGGTGCTGCGCTCCGCACCACACCGCCCGGAATTCGCCGCCGGCCTCCAGCGGCTCAACACCGAACAGCTGCGCACCATGGCGCTCAACGCCACGGCCATCATCACGGCCGCCGCGGCGACCGAATACCAGTACTACGTGAAGGTCCGCGACGAATTCCGCAGCCCGTCGGTGGCCACGCCCGCCCATGAGGGGACGGCGTCCGGCACCGGCGAACCGGACGGCACCGCCGTGGGCCTCGCGGCCACCGTGGGCGAGGTCACCGAGGCCGCCGGCGCGGGCGCCGGCGCCATCGCCGCGGTGCTCGCCCCCGTCCTCGCCGGAACCGCCGCGGTGCTCTTCCTGTTCGTGGGATACGTCATGAAGGCGCTCGACCCCGAACGGGCGATCGCCGAGACCCTGCTCACCACGGGGTGGGTCTTCGGCGCGGTCACCGCGGCGGCGATCCTGGTGGCCGCCGTCGGCCTCCTGCTCACCGCCCTGCGCAACAACGCCACCGCCCTCCTGGACGGCGGCGCCCGCAGCGAGTTGAACGAGGAGGTGACCCGGGCCCGGGAAGCCTGGCGCGAGACGCTGCTGGAGCGCGGCATCCTGCCGTTTCTCCGCGACGCCCTCGCCAACCCGAGCCCTGCACTGCTGAACGAGCCGGACCGGCCGGCCCCGCCCAGCCGCATGCCGCACCTCGGCTACAACCGCCCGAGCTTCAGCAGCAGCCCGGACAGCGGCAGCTCACGCTCCCGCCCCAGCTACAGCAGCCCGGACTTCTCCAGCCCGGACTTCGGCGGGCCGGAACACCAGCCCGAGTAGGGCCGCCCGGCCGCCCTCCCGGACACGGACCAGCGCCGGTGGCCATGGCTCGACACCGAACGCTCAGATGATGCCCGCCCGGCCGGCATCGGTCACCCAGGTCGGGAATTCGGACAGGAGCCGGTCGTACAGCTCCTGGTCGGGGACGGTACCGATGTCGTCCACGGCGAAGAAACCGACGTTGTCGACGCGACGGCCGGGCAGCGTGTCGAAGCGCTCCAGCACTCCGTAGTCGGCCCGTCCCAGCCCCACGAACTGCCAGAAGATCGGCTCCTCGACAGCATCCCGCAACTCGCGCTCGATCAGGGCGTCCCGGTAGACACCCCCGTCGGAGAAGAACAGCACCAAGGTGGGGGCACCGGCGGGATTCTCCCGGACGTAGGTGCGTACCTGGGCGATCGCCTTCTGTTCCTCGTTCTGGATGCCGATCGTCCGCATGTCGATCTGGCCCGTCTGCAGTCCCCTGGCCGGCTTCTTGCCGCGTCGGAAGAGGCTCATCTGTCCGACGCGCACATGCAGTTGCAGCCAAGCGGGGAGTTCCCCGATGCGCAGGTCAGGCAGCCGCGCCGCGTTCGAGGCGAAGGTCCAGGCCTGCATCTCACCGTCGTCGTCCAACTGCGCGGCGACCGCAGCCATGCGCTCGACGACATCGGCGACGACGCCCTTGGAGTAGAGGAACGACATGGATCCGGAGGCGTCCAGGACCAGGATGACGCGGGCGGTGACTCCCGCCGCACCGTGCTTCCTGAGGCTGACGGCCACTTGCTCCTTACGCAGCGACAGACGCTTGCGCATGTCGACGGGCAACCGTTCCTCGTCCTTGCTGAGACGCGGGCCCACCGGTGCCGCGGCTGGGACAGGTGGTGCCGTGGCCGGGGCAGGTGGTGCGGGGGACGGAACAACTGGTGCCGCGGCGGGGACAGGCGGCGAGGACACGGGCGGGTCCGAGGGCGCGTCGTCGACGGTGATGCCGAAATCGGAGGCCAGCCCGGCGAGGCCGGAGGCATATCCCTGACCGACCGCGCGGAACTTCCACTGCCCCGCCCGTAGATACAGCTCGCCACCGATGAACGCGGTCTCCGTCCCCGCCTCCATGGGAAACCGTGCGATCTCGGTCCGTCTCCCCGCGTCCCACAGCCGCAAGGTCAGTCCGGGCACCTGTCCGAACGTTCCGCCGTCGGCCGAGGCGCACAGCAGAACCCGTTCGACAGCGGGTTCGAGCGCTTGCAGGTCCACCTCGACCGTGTCGGTCAGGACACCGCCGGCGCTCTGTTTCCCCCGGTGTGCCACAGCGTTCGACGCGTGCCGAGGCTGGTTGTAGAAGACGAAGTCACCGTCGTCCCGAACGCGTCCCACACCGGTGAGCAGCAACGCCGAGGCGTCGACATCGGGGACGCCGGGCCCTTCGGACCACGTCAGCTCGACGCGTACCGAAGGGGCGTCGACGGGAAGGTTGGCACCCTTGCTCAGTGCTCTCGCTGTCATGGGGGAAGTCTGCCCGCCGAGAGCACGGGAGGGCAGACCTCCCGCGGTCCGCAAGGCGTGCGATGCCCCGCCGCGCCGGGGCATCGCACCCCGGGTCTCACTCAGCCAGCGGCAGATACACCCGGTTCCCGCTCTGCGCGAACTCCTTCGACTTCTGCAGCATCCCCTCGGCGATCTCCTTTTGGGACGCCCCCTCTGCCGCCGCACCGCCGAACCGCTCGGTGATGCTGTGACTGATCTTCATCGAGCAGAACTTCGGCCCGCACATGGAGCAGAAGTGGGCCGTCTTGGCCGGCTCCGCCGGCAGCGTCTCGTCGTGGAACTCACGAGCCGTGTCGGGATCGAGGGCCAGGTTGAACTGGTCCTCCCAGCGGAACTCGAAGCGGGCGTCCGACAACGCGTCGTCCCACGCCTGTGCACCCGGGTGGCCCTTGGCCAGGTCCGCAGCATGAGCCGCGATCTTGTAGGTGATGACGCCGGTCTTCACGTCGTCACGATTGGGCAGACCCAGGTGCTCCTTGGGCGTCACGTAGCAGAGCATCGCGGTGCCCCACCACGCGATCATCGCGGCACCGATGCCCGAGGTGATGTGGTCGTACGCAGGGGCGATGTCCGTGGTCAGCGGGCCGAGCGTATAGAACGGAGCCTCATCGCAGATCTCCTGTTGCAGGTCGATGTTCTCCTTGATCTTGTGCATCGGGACATGTCCCGGGCCCTCGATCATCGTCTGTACGTGAAAACCCTTGGCGATCGAGTTCAGTTCCCCCAGCGTGCGCAACTCCGCGAACTGGGCCTCGTCGTTGGCATCCGCGATGGATCCCGGGCGAAGGCCGTCACCGAGGGAGTACGTGACGTCGTAGGCGGCGAGGATCTCGCACAGCTCCGCGAAGTTCTCGTAGAGGAACGACTCCTTGTGGTGCGCCAGGCACCAGGCCGCCATGATCGAGCCGCCGCGCGAGACGATGCCGGTCTTCCGGTTCGCGGTGAGCGGTACGTACGCCAGTCGCACGCCCGCGTGGACTGTCATGTAGTCCACGCCCTGTTCGGCCTGCTCGATGACCGTGTCCTTGTAGATATCCCAGGTCAGCTCCTCGGCCCGGCCGTCGACCTTCTCCAGCGCCTGGTAGAGCGGCACGGTACCGATGGGGACGGGGGAGTTGCGCAGCACCCACTCGCGGGTGGTGTGGATGTTCCGGCCCGTGGACAGGTCCATGACCGTGTCGGCTCCCCAGCGGGTCGCCCAGGTCATCTTCTCGACCTCCTCCTCGATGGAGGAGGTGACCGCGGAGTTGCCGATGTTGGCGTTGACCTTCACCAGGAACCGCTTGCCGATGATCATCGGTTCGATCTCGGGGTGATTGATGTTCGCGGGCAGTACGGCCCGGCCCGCGGCGATCTCCTCCCGCACGACCTCGGGCGAGACGTTCTCCCGTACGGCCACGTACTCCATCTCCGGGGTGATCTCGCCGCGCCGCGCGTACGCAAGCTGGGTCACCGCCCGGCCGTCACGGCTACGGCGCGGCTGGCGTGGCCGCCCCGGGAACACCGCGTCGAGATTGCGCAGTCCGCCACGCGGCGAGGTGTGCTTGATCCCGTCGTCCTCGGGGCGCACGGGCCGGCCCGCGTACTCCTCGGTGTCTCCTCGACCGATGATCCAGTTCTCGCGAAGGGGAAGCAGTCCTCGCCGGACGTCGGTCTCCGCTGTCGGATCGGTGTACGGGCCGGAGGTGTCGTACAGGGTGACGGACTGTCCGTTGGTCAGGTGCACCTGGCGGACCGGCACCCGCAGATCGGGGCGCGAGCCCTCGATGTACGCCTTGTGCCAGCCGATGGACTTCCCGGACTCCAGGGGCTGTTCACCCTCGTTGTGTCCGCCCTCGGACGAGACGGATGCCCCGTCCGTCTGGCTGGAGGCAGGCGTGCGTGTGTCCTCGATGGTCATGAGACCTACTCCCTACGCCGGCATTACCCGGTAACAGGTTCAGCGGTCGACGCAGCGATTTCCGCCCGACGATGTTCCACGTGAAACATCGCGTCTGCGGAGGTCAGCGCCCTCTCAGCCCGGTGCTCCGAGCTCCCGCGTGTGCAAAGGTGCCTCCACGCTAGCGGCAGATGTGGCGCGGTGAACAGTGGGCCTCGCTCGTTCTTGCGATGATCGGTCGGTGACCACGACGCAGCAGCCCCCGCCTCCGCCCCCCGAGCCGCCCCACGGCCATGGCCCCGGAAACGGTCATGGGCATGGATCCGACGGCGGCCACGGCTACGGCTCCGGGGGCGGCCACGGCCCCGGTGACGGACATGGCCACGGCCCGTCCTCTGGCGGCGGCCACGGGCACTCCCACAGCCACGGCCCCGCCGCTCCCGTCTCGCAGCATCTGCGCAAGGTCATCGCGGCGGTGCTGATCCCCTTCGCGACCGCAGTCGTCGTGGGCCTCGTCGTGCTCTGGCCGGGCGGCGCCCCCGCGCACGAGCGCACCGGGGTGGGCTTCGACCGGCAGACACAGCAGGCCACCGTCACCAGGGTCGAGAAGGTCGACTGCTCGTCGGTGAACGCCTCGGGCGACACCCCGACCGGTGACACCTCCACCGCGGAGGGCTCGTCCGCCCAGCAGCAGGCCAGCGGCACCTGCAAGAAGGCCACGATCCGCGTCGACACGGGCGACGACAAGGGCCGTACCTTCACGGAGATCGTTCAGCCGGACCAGTCACGGCAGTTGGAGCAGGGCCAGGAGGTCGTGGTCGCGTACGAGCCCGCCGCGCCCAAGGACCTGCAGTACTCGGTCACCGATGTGAACCGGAAGCTCCCGATGGCCCTGCTCGCCGGGATCTTCGCACTCGCCGTCGTGGTGGTGGGCCGGATGCGCGGGGTCATGGCCCTGGTGGCGCTGGCCATCAGCTTCATGGTGCTGACCCTCTTCATCCTGCCGGCCATCCTGCAGGGCTCGAACCCTCTGGTCGTGGCAGTCATCGGTGCCAGCGCCATCATGCTGATCGCCCTGTACATGTGCCACGGGCTCTCGGCCCGGACATCCGTGGCGGTGATCGGCACCCTGATCTCACTGCTGCTGATCGGCCTGCTGGGTTCGGGGTTCATCGGCTGGGCCTATCTGACCGGCAACACCGACGACAACACGGGGCTGATCCACGGGCTGTACCCGACGATCGACATGAGCGGTCTGCTGCTCGCGGGGGTCATCATCGGCTCGCTCGGTGTGCTCGACGACGTGACGGTGACCCAGACATCGGCGGTGTGGGAACTGCACGAGGCCAATCCGGCAATGGGCTGGCAAGGGTTGTATCGCGCGGGCATCCGCATCGGCAGGGACCACATCGCGTCGGTGGTCAACACCCTCGTCCTCGCCTACGCCGGTGCCGCGCTGCCCCTGTTGCTGCTCTTCTCGATCGCGCAGAGCAGTGTCGGCACGGTCGCCAACAGCGAACTCGTCGCCGAGGAGATCGTGCGCACGCTCGTCGGGTCGATCGGCCTGGTGGCCTCGGTACCGGTGACCACCGCGCTGGCCGCCCTGGTCGTCTCGGCCGACCGCCCGGGTGCCCCCGA
Source organism: Streptomyces stelliscabiei (assembly GCF_014873495.1). Taxonomy (GTDB): domain Bacteria; phylum Actinomycetota; class Actinomycetes; order Streptomycetales; family Streptomycetaceae; genus Streptomyces; species Streptomyces bottropensis. The sequence continues at coordinate 5,231,153 of NZ_JADBGF010000001.1, forward strand.
AGCGGCCGCCGTGCCCGCGCCGGCACGCGGGGGACGAGGCCGCCGCCGCAAGCGCTGAAGCGTTACGGCACCTCGGCGCCGTAACGGTTCATCCCGCGCTCTGCTCCTCCGCCAGGATGCGGTCCAGAGCCTCGTCGAGCAGCGTGTCGAAGTCGGCGAGGGAGCGCTCCTGCCCCAGTGGCACAAGCTTGTCCGTACGGTCGAGGAAGGCCACCAGCGGCGCCGTGCCGACCCGGAACATCGCCTGGTCGGTGCCTACCTGAAGCCGGATCAGGACCTCCCCGAACGTCTCCGGATCGGCGGGGGCGATGTGCACGTCCCCGTCGCCGCACGGCCGCCCGACGCCGTCGATGAGCAACTCCCGCCCGAAGGCCCAGGTCACCGGGGCATCGCCGGGCAGGTGGAAGGTCAGCCGCACGGCATAGGGATCGCAGGTCTCGTAACGGAGCTCCACCGGGATGCGGAAGGAGAGCTCCTCCGAGACGAGAAAGCTCATCATGACCTCTGCCTGTACCGACTCGCGCATCGCCTACCCCGCCGTGTTCGTCGACTGGCCAGGAATCATCCGCCTGACACCTCTGGAAGTTTGCTGAAAGTACACGAGAGATCACAAGGAGTGATTTTTCAGATGCTGATAGAGATCGCGAGTGTTCCTAGCAGCTTCCCGATCTCGGTCTGCAACTGACGGGCGAGGGGCAGCAGTCGGTCCGCCTGGTGCGAGGGCAGCGAGATGGCGAGAGTGCCGGCGGTCGACCCCGCCGTGATGGGAAGAGCGGCGCAGACCGTCCCCAGGGCGTACTCCTGGCGCTCCACGACCGGTTCCATCCTCCCCAACCGCCCGAGGCGCCGTAGCAGCGTCTCGTCGTCACGGACCGTGTACGGGGTCAGGGACTGCACCGGGTAGCGCTCCAGATGGTCGCGGCGGTCCTCGTCGCTCAGCTGGGACAGCAGACACTGCCCGATGGCGTGCGCGTGACCGGTCTCCCGGAAGTCGGCCCACTCCTCGACCGCCGGGGTGTTGGGGCTGTCCGCGACGCACTTGACCTCGATCTCGCCGTCCCGGTAGATCGCGAAGTACACCGGCACGCCGAGGGTGTCCCGCCAGTGCGCCAGAGCCTCACCCACCGTGCTGCGACGTTTCTGCTGCGCTCCGCTGCTGCTCAGCCGCTCGGCCGCCTCACCCAGGAAGAACAGTCCCTTCTCCCGGCGGAGATAGCCCTCATGGACCAGGGTCCGCAGCAGGTGGTAGGCCGTGGGCAGCGCGAGCCCGGCGTCCCGCGCCAACTGCTTCGCGGGCGCTCCGTGTTCTCGCTCGGCGACGGCCTCCAGCAGTCGCATCGCCCGCTGCACGGAGCCGATCAGGGTGCCGGAGTTCGCCTCCGTCGCGGTGGGCGACGCAGGGGACGGGATGCGCGCCCCCGGTCCCGGACCGTGTCCGAGCGGGGACCCGGGGCGTACGGGCCCTGTCTGCGGCCGGGGCCTGGTCGGTGGCGCCAGTGGCTGTGCCTGCGCACGGGGCGACGGCGGAGGGGGCTGCGCCTGCGTGCGGGCCGTCGGCGCGGGTGACTGCGTCCGCGGCCTCGTCCGTTCCTGTGCCTGCGTCAGCGAGGGTTCGGGGCAGCGCACCTTCTCCTCGCCGGGCGAGGTGCGTGGCTGGACGGGGGGAGCCGGGGTCGTCGACGGTGTCGTACGCGGCGGGGACTGCGGGACCTGAGCCTCCGCCTCCCGGACGCGCGCGTGCTCGGCGGCGGACACCGGTGTCGATCGAGGGCCCGGCTGTGTGGGCGGAACCGCGCTCTGCGCCGACCGGGAAAGCGGTCGGCCGGAGGAGGAGAGGGGTTCTGCGGGTGCGGTGTCAGCCGTGGCCAAGGGGTCACTCCCGAAGCGCGAGGAGGGCCGCCCGTGCGGGGGACACGGGAGGGAGATGCGCCGCCCGCGGGGGTCGAGCCCGCGACGAGTTCCCGGACTCTAGCCGCCCGTCACCGCCTGTAGACGGCCCCGCCGGGAAACTTCCCCCTGGCGAGGGAACCTCACGTTCCTGTTACCGCCGTGCCCTGATCGGGGTTCACCCACTCACGCCTCACCTGTGACGCGACGCTGACGCCTCACCAGTCGCCGCGCGAGGAGGACCCCGCCGTGAACTTCTTGACGACGTAGACCAGTCCACCGACCAGCGCCACGAAGACCAGCACCTTGAAGAGCAGGCCCACCACGACCTGGACGACGCTGACTATCAGCCCTCCGAACACCAACAGGGCGATGACCGGCACCGCGACCCACTTCACCCACCACGGCATCCCCGCGAAGATCTCCCGCATCGCCCTTGCTCCTTGTGTCTCCACCCGTCGCCCCGCCACCAGGGCACTCATTCCGGGCCTTTTGCTGTCCTGCCGTCGATGCTAGGGCCACGCGGGGGCCGTCCGGGGGCCTCGTACCCCTTGTCCATCCCTGATCGTCCCCCTAGGGAACACCGAAGCGGACGTCAGCCCTCCGGCGGAGAGAACACCACCACGACCCTCAAGTCCTCGGTGATGTGGTGGAACTTGTGGGCGACCCCGGCAGGCACGTACACGACACTGCCGCGCGCGACCTGGGTGGTCTCCAGGCCGACCGTGATCGATGCCCGGCCGCTCACCACGAGATACACCTCGTCCTGGCCGTGCGGCTTCTGCGGATCGAGCTCTCCGGCATCGAGCGCGTACAGGCCGACCGACATGTTCCGCTCGCGCAGGAACTGCAGATAAGCACCGTCATTGGCGGCGCGCTCCGCCTCCAGCTCGTCCAACCGGAATGCCTTCATCGACTTAGTCGCCCCTGCCCGGTGCTCGTACCGATCGCTTCTGCCACGATCAGACACATGATGAATTTCCTAGTCAAGACGATCGCCAACGCGGGCGCCCTGGCGGTCGCCGTCTGGCTGCTCGACAAGATCACGCTGACCGGTGACAGCACGGGCAAGGAGGTCGGCACCCTGCTGCTGGTCGCGCTCGTGTTCGGCCTGGTGAACGCCGTGGTCAAGCCGCTCGTGAAGCTGTTGACCCTCCCGCTGTTCATACTCACGCTCGGCCTGTTCACGCTGGTCGTGAACGCCCTGATGCTCATGCTCACCTCGTGGCTGGCCGACGTCCTCGACCTGAGCTTCCATGTGGAGGGCTTCTGGACCGCCGTCCTCGGCGGCCTGATCATCTCGATCGTCTCCTGGGCGCTCTCCCTCGTCCTGCCCGACGGGGACTGAGGTCCGGCATGACCTATCGAGTCTGCTTCGTCTGTACCGGCAACATCTGCCGCTCCCCGATGGCCGAGTCCGTCTTCCGTGCCCGGCTGGAGGAGGCCGCGCTGGAGTACCTCGTCGAGGCCGACAGCGCGGGCACCGGCGGCTGGCACGAGGGCGACGGCGCCGATCCGCGCGCCGTCTCCGTCCTGGAGGCGAACGGATACTCCGGCGTTCACACCGCCCGCCAGTTCCAGGTCTCCTGGTTCTCCCGCCTCGACCTCGTCATCGCCCTCGACGAGGGCCATCTCAAGGCACTGCGCCGCCTCGCGCCGACCGCGGCGGACGCGGACAAGATCCGGCTGCTGCGTTCCTACGACCCCGCCGCCGACGGCGATGATCTCGACGTCCCAGACCCCTACTACGGGGGCCTGGAGGGTTTCGAGGAGTGCCTGGAACTGGTGGAGGCGGCGAGCCCCGGCCTGCTGGCCGCCGTACGCGAGAAGGTGGAGGGACGGGCCGCATGAGCACGCACAACCCTGCCGTGGAACCCGGGGACGGCACCCGCGCGGTACGGGCCGGGCTGCCCGAGCCCGTCAAGCACGAGCCGACCCTCCCCGGGCCGGTCTTCGCCGCCCACTACCACCTGCCGGGCGAGCCCACCGGCCCGTACGCCTACGGGCGCGACCAGAATCCCACCTGGACCCTCCTGGAACGCGCCATCGGCGAACTGGAGGCACCGGGACAGGACGACGCCGAGACGGTCACGTTCGCCTCCGGCATGGCCGCCATCTCGGCCGTCCTCTTCTCCCAGCTGCGTTCCGGTGACGTCCTGGTCCTCCCGGACGACGGTTACAACGTGCTGCCGCTGGCAGGTGAGCAGCTGCGGTCGTACGGCATCGAGGTGCGCAGCGCGCCGACGGGCGGCGACGCCCAGCTCGACGTCCTCGACGGCGCCGGGCTGCTGTGGATCGAGACCCCGTCGAACCCGGGGCTGGACGTGTGCGACGTGCGGCGGCTCACCGAGGCGGCACACGCGCGTGGCTGTCTCGTGGCCGTCGACAACACCCTGGCCACCCCGCTCGGGCAGCGGCCCCTCGAACTGGGCGCCGACTTCGCCGTGGCCAGCGGTACCAAGCAGCTGACCGGCCACGGGGACGTCCTTCTCGGGTACGTCGTCGGGCGGGACGCCGCACTGATGGCCTCGGTGCGGCGCTGGCGCAAGATCGTCGGTGCGATCCCGGGCCCGATGGAGGCCTGGCTCGCGCACCGCTCGCTCGCCACGCTCCAGCTGCGCGCCGACCGGCAGAGCACCAACGCCCTCGCCGTGGCCGAGGCCCTCAAGGGGCGGCCCGAGGTGACCGGGCTGCGTCACCCGGGGCTGCCCGACGACCCCGCGCACAAGATCGCCTCGCAGCAGATGAGGCGCTACGGGTGCGTGGTGTCGTTCACGTTGCCCACACGCGCGCGTGCCGACCGTTTTCTCGACGCGCTTCGTCTGGTGGACGACGCCACGAGTTTCGGAGGAGTCCGTTCCACCGCGGAGCGGCGCGGCCGTTGGGGCGGCGACGCTGTGCCGGAGGGTTTCATCCGCTTCTCGGCCGGTGTGGAGGACACGGCCGATCTCGTGGCGGATGTGCTGCGTGCGCTGTCGGTTGCGACCGGCTAGTACTCCGCACGCACGACGGGCGGTCCGAGCCTCCCCCCTCGTGGCTCGGACCGCCCCCGGTTCCGCGCGCGAAGAACCGCGCGAACAAGGCTAATTGACTCTGCGTCAGTGTCCAATCACAGTAGCGACAGGGGCCTATCGACTTATTTATGGTTGGGCGCTCCGGGCAGCGAGGGGAGGGACGACCATGGATCTGGCCTTACTGCGCACGTTCGTGACCGTGCACCGGGCCGGCTCCTTCACCCGTGCCGCCGCCTTGCTCGGTCTCTCGCAGCCGGCCGTCACCTCGCAGATACGCACCCTGGAGCGTCAGCTGGGCCGCCCCCTCTTCCTTCGCCAGGCCCGCGGAGTGACGCCGACGACCATGGGCGACGAGCTGGCCCACAAGGCGGCCCCACATCTCGACGCGCTGGTGGAGATCGCGGCGACCGACCTCGACGACGACTCCTCCTTACGAACCCTCCATCTCGCCGGCCCACCCGAGTTCACCGCCGAGCGGGCTCTGCCGGCCCTCACCGAGCTGACCGGGGACGACGGCCAGCGCTTCGCGCTGCGGGTCTCCTTCGGCAACTCCGACAAGACGCTGGAGGGTCTCGCCGCCGGCCACCACGACCTGGCCATCACCACCGCCCAGGCCCGCGGCCCCCTGCTCACCGCTACCCCTCTCTGCGACGAGGAGCACGTTCTGATCGCCGCCCCGCGCTGGGCGGACGAGATCGGGCTTGAGAGGCCGTGCCGCAAGGGAGCACACCTGCTGGAGGGGCTTCCCGTCGTCGAGGTACACGAATCAATGCCCTTCGTCGCCCGCTACTGGGCGTCGGTCTTCGACGCCCGGCCCACGGCTTCGGGCACCGTCGTCGTCCCGGACCTGCGGGCGGTCCTGGCCTGTGCCGTCTCCGGCGCCGGACTTGCCGTGCTGCCGCGCTATCTGTGCGCCACCGCTCTGAACCGCGGTGACGTGGTCACGCTCCTGGACCCCGCGGTGCCGCCGCTACGGACCTACTTCCTCGTGGTCCGGACCGGAACGCTGGCCTCGCCGCACATCGCGCGGGCGCATGAATGGCTGATGAGGGCCGCCGCGAGCTGGTCCTGAGGCCATGTCGCAGCCGCTGGACGAATGCGGGCGCGGCCACCGAGCCCGCCCGTAGACGCCAGGAAGCCACTCTTCACCTACAGCGATGTTTCACGTGGAACATGGAGGGCCACATTTCTCCCATGACCGTACGACCCGTGGTCAAGCGCACCGCCCGTGCCGTTCTGCTCGACGGCGACGACCTGATCCTGATCAAGCGGACCAAACCGGGCATGGACCCCTACTGGCTCACGCCGGGCGGCGGTGTCGAGCCGGAGGACACCACCGTCGTCGACGCGCTCCACCGCGAAGTGCACGAGGAACTCGGCGCGAAGATCACCGATGTGGTGCCCTGCTTCGTGGACACCGTCGAACACATCGGGGAGGACGGCGGCGCCACCGGTGTGAAGGTTCAGCACTTCTTCGTCTGCCGCCTGGAGTCCATGGACCCCTCCAAGCGGCACGGTCCCGAGATGGACGAGCCGCTGGGCGAGTACGAGATCGTACGCATCCCCTTCACTCGGGTGGGCATCGCTTCCGTGCACCTCGTCCCGCTGTCCCTGCGGCACTATCTGGACGGGAACATCGAGGGCGTGCGGGCGATGCACGCGCCGGACCTGGGCTGACGCAACGGCCGCCGGGGCGCTCGGCCTGGGGCCCCCGCCGGTCAGTCTCCGGCCGCCACCAGCTCCTCGACCGAGTCGTGCCGTATGCGGTCCGCGGGGATGCCGGCGTCCTTCAACGCGTCGACACCGCTGCGGATCATGCCGGGTGGGCCGGAGAGATAGGCGTCGTAGCCGTTCCAGGGCCCGTGGTCCCGTATCGCGTCCGGCAGTTGAAGCAGTCCGTGCCGGTCCACGACCGGGCGCACCTCGAGCCACGAGTTGGTCTGCTGCAGCCGCAGCAGGGTGTCGAGATCGTAGAGGTCCTGGCCGGTGCGGGCCCCGTAGAAGACCTCCACCGGGCGGTTCCGTCCGTGCTCGGCGACGTCCTCCACCATGGCCTTGATGGGTGCGATTCCGGTGCCGCCGCCCAGGCAGAGCAGCCCGCTGTCGGTGGTGTGGTCGACCGTCATCGCGCCGGCCGGCGGCCCCAGCCGCAGAACGTCGCCCGGCCGGGCGCGGTGCACGAGCGCGTTGGAGACCCAGCCCGCGGAGATCGCCTTCACATGGAACGTCAGCAGCCCGTCCGAGCGGGGCGCCGAGGCGAACGAGTAGTGCCGCCAGATCCGCGGCCACCAGGGAGTCTCCAGGCTCGTGTACTGCCCGGCGAGGAAGGGATACGGCTGGTTCGGACGGACCGTGAGGACCGCGATGTCCGCGGTCCTCGGATCGTGCGAGACGACCTCCGCCAGCCACCAGGGCGGCGACCGCAGTTCGTCCGCCGCCGCCGCGTCGATCATCACCTGGGAGATGGTCGTGTACACCCGAACCCAGGCCGCCTCGGTCTCGTCGTTCCAGCTCGCCTTGGCATACCGGCTCAGGGCGCCGATCAGGCACTCGCCAACGGCCGGGTAATGATCGGCCTGCGTGCCGTACTTGCGGTGACCGCGACCGAGATTCTGCAGGTAGTCGACGAGGACCGGGGTGTTGTCGATGTGTTCGGCAGCGGTCAGGAGAGCCTTGAGCAGGCGGTCGCGCTGGGCGTCCATCGCCGGAGGGAACATCGAGCGCAGCTCCGGGTGCTGGACGAAGAGCAGCGCGTAGAAGTACGAGGTGACCTTGTCGGCGACGGGTCCGACCTCGGCCATGGTCCGCTGGATGAGAACGGCGTCGGGGGAGGCTGTGGCGCCGCCTGACTGGGTGGGCACGCGGGCGTCGAAGACGGAGTGCTCAGAACCGTGTTCCTCTGCGGACTGCGCGGCCCGGGCGGGCGGGGAGTACGACGGGACGCCTGGCGGAAGGTCGGCGGAGCCCTGTATTCGCTCCCGTGCCAAGCCTTCCCGGGGCTGCTCCACACCGCTCGACGGCTCCAGGGAACGACCCACGGGCCGCAGGCCGGCGAGGCGGTAACCCTCGGGCTCCTGGTCTTCGCCGGGGGACGGCGGAGACGTACGTGGTGTGAACCAGCCGCCTCCGTCACTGCCCCCCGAAGTGCCGTTGCCGGCCGACGTGGTGGTCGGAGCGTCCATGGTCTGCCTCGCCTCGAACATCTTTCGGTCGATCTACGTACGCCCCCACTCGGAAGTCGCACGCTTTCCCCCGCGGACGGCCTTGCTTTTCCCGTTCGTTCCCCGTCGGCCAATGCGGCCACAGTCAGTCCGGCTTCCCGATCCGTACGGTCAAGTAGGCGAGAGTGTGACGTGAGCCGCAGCTCTCACCGCAGCGTTCCACGGCGCACGAACGCCCCCATCTCGTAACGGCAAACGCGGGTCTCCGATCCCCTTGTCCGGTTAGGCTGCATTGAGCTGCGTTCGTACCCCTGCCATGAGACGGCTACATCTCGCTTCGGACACGAACCGGACTCGACCCTACCGGCAGGGCCGCGACACACAAGTCCCCCCATCCCGTACCGGGAATTCCATGGGGGCGAATCGGCGATTCCTTCAATTACCGGGCCGGGACATCAATTCATAGATATCCCACAGATCCCACTCGCGCACGAGTGGGTGTCCGGCCTCAGTCCCGGTTCTCATGTCCCAAATTTTTCGCAGCCGCGGCGGGCCGGTCCTCCCAGGCCTGGAGACCGGTGTTTCACGTGAAACATCGGTCCGCCCACTGTGTGGTTGGGCGCGAAGTGGCCAAACAGGTGCGTGTCTGACCGCAAACCGGTGGACGCCAAGGGCTCATGTCGGACAGCCTGACCCGCGTGTCGACACTTTCCCCCGCAGCTCTGCCCATCCGCCGCCTGACGCCTCGCGACCGCACCGCCTGCTCCGACCTGTCCGAGGACCGGGGTTGGCCCCGGGAGGAGCACAAGTGGGGGCTCCTCCTTGCGGCCGGCACCGGCTACGGCGTCGACGCTCCCGACGGCGGGCTCGTCACCGCCTGCGTGGTGACCGAGTACGGCCCCGTCGGCAGCCCTGAACTGGGTGCGATCGGCATGGTTCTGGTCGCCGCACGGTATGCCCGCCAGGGCATCGGCCGCCGTCTGATGCGTCATGTGGTCACAGAGATGGGCACGACCCCGCTGACCCTGCACGCGACCCCGCACGGACGTCCGCTCTACGAGGAGCTGGGCTTCAAGGTCACCGGGCAGGCCGAGATGATCCGCGGACTCTTCACACCTGGGGCACCCGACGTCTCGGTCCGTACGCGCCCGGCCACGGCCGAGGACCTGACCACGATCCTCAGGCTCGACGCAGAGGTCTTCGGCACAGACCGCACCCACATCCTGACCCGGCTCCCCGCTTTCGCCGATCAGCTGCGCGTGGCCGTGGAGAACGACAGGATCATCGGATACGCGGCTGCCTGGCCCAACATGGACGATCATGTCGTCGGCCCGTTGATCGCCCGTGACACTCGGACGGCGAAGGCGCTCATCACGTCCCTGGCCGCCCACACCGACCGACCTTTGCGCACCGACATCGACGTACGTCACGACGAACTGCTGGCGTGGGCGAAGGAACGGGGCCTGGCATCGATCGCCTTCAACTCTGTGATGACGTACGGGCTCTCCGAGCTGCCGGGTGACTGGACCCGGCGGTACGCCCCGCTGACCGTGGCAGCGGGCTGAGGCCCCGAATCCAGCGGGCTCGTCAGAGGTCAGTGGTGCACGGGTGTCCGCCGTGCGGCCGCTCCGGTGCCCTCGACGACGGTGTCGGCGGCCGCGCCCCCGCGCTCCAGCAACGAGGCGATGAGCGCGAGCACGAGAGCACTCCCGGCGAGGACGGCACCGACCCAGTTGGGCGCCGTGTAGCCGAGACCGGCGTCGATGACGAGGCCGCCGAGCCAGGCGGAGAGCGCGTTGCCGAGGTTGAAGGCGCCGATATTCACGGCCGAGGCCAGCGTGGGGGCGCCGTGCGCCTGGTCGAGAACCCGCTTCTGGAGTGGCGGCACGGTCGCGAAACCGAGAGCACCGACCAGCGTGATGGTCACCGCAGCGGCGATCTTGTCGTGGGCGGTGACGGAGAACAGTGCGAGAACGACCGCGAGAGCGCCCAGTGAGACGTACAGCATGGGCATCAGCGCCCTGTCGGCGTACTTGCCGCCCACGAGGTTGCCGCACACCATGCCCAGACCGAAGAGGACGAGAAGCCAGGTGACGGAGGAGTCGGCGAAGCCGGCGACGTGCGTCATCATCGGGGCGATGTAGGTGATGGCCGCGAAGACGCCGCCGAAACCCAGCACTGTCATCGCCATGGCCAGCAGTACCTGGATGTTCCTGAAGGCGGCCAGTTCGTCGCGGAGGCGGACGTCCTGCGGCTTGGGAAGGTCAGGGACCAGCCGGGCGACGCCCAGCAGGCCGACGACTCCCAGCGCGGCGACCCCGGCGAAAGTGACCCGCCAACCGACGGACTGCCCGATCAGGGTGCCCAGCGGCACTCCGACCACGTTCGCGACGGTCAACCCGCTGAACATCGTCGCGAGGGCACCGGCCTTCCGGTCCGGGGCGACGAGTTCGGCCGCGACCACCGAGCCGATGCCGAAGAAGGCGCCGTGCGCCAGTGAGGCGATCACGCGGCCGAGCAGCATGACAGAGAAGGCGGGAGCGAGCGCGGAGAGCAGGTTCCCCGCGATGAACAGCCCCATCAGCAGCATGAGCATCCGCTTGCGGGACACCCTCGTCCCCAGCGCGGTCATGACCGGCGCTCCGAACACGACGCCGAGTGCGTAGCCGGTCACGAGGAGCCCGGCGGTGGGGATGGAGACCCCGAAGTCGCCCGCGACCTCGGGCAGCACTCCCATGATCACAAACTCCGTCGTACCGATGCCGAAGGCGCCGATCGCCAGTGCCAGAAGCGCGAGGGGCATGAGGACAACACCTTTCAGAAGATTGCAGATGCGCTTATCGAGCGTACACAATACTTGCAGACGCTCACTATCAGCGAATGCGGGCAATTGCGTGAGTGGCCTATCCTGGGGGCGAGCAGCTTCGGGACGGAGGAACACCGATGACGGCGACGGATCCCGCACTCACCGCCCTCGCTCAGGGCTGGTGCGCTCTCTCCCTGTTGCACGGGCGGATCGAGGCCCGCATCGAGCGCGCACTGCAGTCCGGGCACGGCCTGAGCGTGCGGGAGTACTCCCTGCTCGATGTGTTGAGTCGCCAGCACGACGGCGAGGGCGGGCACCTGCAGATGAAGCAGGTCGCCGACGCGGTCGTCCTCAGCCAGAGCGCCACGACCCGGCTGGTCACCCGGCTCGAGGAGCGTGGTCTGCTCGCGCGCTATCTGTGTCCGACCGACCGCCGGGGCATCTACACGGACGTCTCCGAGGCCGGCCTGCGGCTCCTCGCCGAGGCACGTCCCACCAATGACGCCGCCCTGCGCGGGGCCCTGGACGAGGCCGCCGAGAACCCTGAACTGGCCCCTCTGGTCCGCGTCGTGGAGTCACGGAACGTGTCCGTCTAGGGTGTGCGCATGGGAGATCTCGACATCCGCCCGGCGACCGAGGACGACATCCCGGAGATCGTCGCGATGCTGGCCGACGACCCTTTGGGCGCCCGGCGCGAATCACCCGGCGACCTCACCCCGTACATCGCCGCACTGAAGCGCCTCGACGGCGACCCCCATCAGCATGTGGTGGTCGCCGTCCGCGAGCACCGCGTGGTCGGAACACTCCAGCTGACGATCATCCCCGGCCTGTCCCGGCGCGGCTCCACCCGCTCGATCATCGAAGGCGTGCGGGTCCATGGCGACGAGCGCGGCAGCGGTCTCGGTACGCGACTCATCGAGTGGGCGGTCGACTCGTCGCGGCGCCAGGGCTGCCAGTTGGTGCAGTTGACGTCCGACGTCACGCGCGCCGACGCCCACCGCTTCTACGAACGGCTCGGTTTCGAGGCCACCCACGTGGGCTTCAAGATGCCGCTCTGAATCTCGCCTCTGTTCCTGCTCCAGTCCCTGGGGCGACTGTGGGGTCCCGTTTCACGTGAAACATCGCAAGCGAGCCCCACTGCCCCCAACGTCGTGTCTACGAGACGCCGCGCCATCCCTCGGGATCCACTCCGCCAGGCACGGGAGCCCCCTCCTCGTACGGCTGACGCGTGAACACGAACGATCCGAGGTCCAGGTGGCTCACGGTCCCGTCGGGCCTTCGTACGGCCCGCAGGACCTCTCCGGCGAAGTAGCCGTTGAGTCCGGTCCAGCTGCCGTCGTCGTTGTCCCGGAAGCGAGCACCGCGCAGAGTGGCGGAGAGCGGGTCCAGTGAGAGCCCGCCGTCGGCGGCTAGACGCAACGCGAAGCAGTGCGTCCCCCAGTACCAAGGCCCGGCCAGCTCCAGAACCGAAGGGTCCACCTCGGGCAGCGGTCGCCACGGGTCGGGGATCCGCGGCTCGGCCTCCGCCACGATGCGTACGAGGTCCGCGGCCACCTCCGACACCACGGGCCCCGAGGTGCAGTTGGTCAGCACGACGGCCGCCACGTCGTCCTCGACGCTGATGGTGAGCTGGGCGAGGAAGCCGGGCACCGAACCGCTGTGACCGACCAGGAACCGGCCGTCCCGGTGCTGAAGCTGCATGCCGAGCCCGTACGCCGAACCGGCCGACACGTCGGCGGCCTCCCCCGGTGCGGCGGGCGTCCGCATCTCCCGGACGGATTCCGCACCCAACACCCGGTCGTCCCCCCTGGCCAGGAAGACCGCGAAGCGCGCCAGATCGGCTGCGGTGGACCAGAGCTGCCCGGCAGGACCCATCCTGCCCAGGTCCTCGACCTTCTCCGGCAGCATCACGTCCGCCCAGGGATGCACGGCCCAGCCGCCGGCGTGCGGTGCCACCGGGTGCCACGTCGTGCGGCGCAGGCCGAGCGGTTCGAGCACCTCGCGGCGCAGGACGTCCTCCCAGGCGGCGCCCCGCAGCTTTTCGACGAGCGCACCGAGGAGGGTGAAGCCGGGGTTGGAGTAATGGAAGCGGCGGCCGACGGGATGGCGGTGGGGCTGCTCACCGAGCACATCTGCGAGTTCCGGACGCAGGGATCCCGGGGTGCGCTCCCACCAGGGCGACGGCGACTCGGCCGCCAGTCCGCCCGTGTGGGCGAGCAGTTCGGCGATGGTCGCCTCCCCCACGCCGGTACCCGGCAGGTGCTTTTCCAGCGGATCGCCGAGGTCCAGGGCACCCTCGTCGCGTAGCCGCAGCACCAGGACAGCGGTGAAGGTCTTGGTGATCGAGCCGATCCGGTACTGCACGTTCTCGTCCGGCGCGTGCCCCTGCACCGAGGTCCGCGCCCCGTTCCACACCGTCTCCCCGCCCCTGACCAGCGCCGCGACCAGTGACGGAGTGCGTCCCTCGGCCTGGGCGACGGCGATGCGGTGCAGCAGAGCCCGACGCGTGACGGGAAGGAGCTCTTCCTGAGGTGTTGTCATGCGCCCAGTCCATCGGCCCGGACACCGCGCGTCGAGCGCATTTCCCCGGGTCAGGTCTGTGCCATGTCCACGAACCGCGAGTAGTGACCCTGGAAGGCGACCGTGATCGTGGCCGTCGGACCGTTACGGTGCTTGCCCACGATGATGTCGGCCTCGCCCGCGCGCGGCGACTCCTTCTCGTACGCGTCCTCACGGTGCAGCAGGATCACCATGTCCGCGTCCTGCTCGATCGATCCCGACTCACGCAGGTCGGACACCATGGGCTTCTTGTCCGTACGCTGCTCAGGACCACGGTTGAGCTGCGACAGCGCGATCACCGGCAATTCCAGCTCCTTGGCCAGCAGCTTCAGGTTTCGCGACATGTCCGAGACCTCCTGCTGGCGGCTCTCGGACCGCTTGCCGCCGGACTGCATGAGCTGCAGATAGTCGATGATGACCAGCTTCAGGTCATTGCGCTGCTTCAGGCGCCGGCACTTGGCGCGGATCTCCATCATCGACAGGTTCGGGGAGTCGTCGATATAGAGCGGAGCGGCCGAGACGTCCGGCATCCGGCGGGCCAGGCGTGTCCAGTCCTCGTCCGTCATCGTGCCGGACCGCATGTGGTGCAGGGCCACACGCGCCTCGGCAGAGAGCAGACGCATCGCGATCTCGTTGCGCCCCATTTCGAGCGAGAAGATCACGCTCGGCATGTTGTGCTTGATCGAACAGGCGCGCGCGAAGTCCAGAGCGAGGGTCGACTTACCCATGGCGGGACGGGCCGCAATGATGATCATCTGACCCGGATGGAGACCGTTGGTGAGCTGGTCGAGATCGGTGAAACCGGTCGGCACACCAGTCATCTCGCCCGACCGCGAACCGATCGCCTCGATCTCGTCGAGCGCGCCCTCCATGATGTCGCCGAGCGGCAGATAGTCCTCGGTGGTCCGCTGCTCGGTGACCGCGAAGATCTCGGCCTGCGCCCTGTTGACGATCTCGTCGACGTCGTCGTCGGCCGCGTATCCCATCTGCGTGATGCGGGTGCCGGCTTCGACCAGGCGGCGCAGGACTGCACGCTCATGGACGATCTCCGCGTAGTACTCGGCGTTCGCCGCCGTCGGCACCGTCTGGACAAGGGTGTGCAGATAGGAGGCGCCGCCGACCTTGGTGATCTCGCCGCGCTTGGTGAGCTCGGCGGCGATGGTGATGGGGTCGGCCGGCTCACCCTTGGCGTAGATGTCGAGGATCGCCTGGTAGATGGTCTCGTGGGCCGGCTTGTAGAAATCGGGACCCTTGAGGATCTCGACCACGTCGGCAATGGCGTCCTTGGACAGCAACATGCCGCCGAGTACGGACTGCTCGGCGTCGAGGTCCTGCGGTGGAACCCGCTCGAAGGCCGAACCCCCGCCGTCCCATTCCCCGTTGTCCCTGCCGCGGTCGTGCCGCTCCTCCCGGCCTCGGCCGCCGTCGTCCTGACGCCGTCGGGAAGCAGGCAGACGATCACCGGGCCCGCTGTCGGCCCACGGGTCGTCCAAGGGCTCGGAAATGCTCACCGAGCGACCTCCTCCCGTCCGCCGAGCGGACCTCGCCGTGCTTCTCTTTCTACGGCACGACACTGACAAATGAGACGGCCCAACTCCGGTTCTGGCGCGTCGGTTTTGCGAGGTTTTCGTGATCTGCCGAGGAGCGGGCGCCGCACCACCGTAGGCCCGTCGGCACCGTCAGCCAATCTGGTTATCCACAGGCCATGTGGACGACGGCCCAGATGCTGTGGAGAACCCCGCAAAACCTGTGCACGACTCGGTGGACAGGCCTGTGAACAAGACCTCCCTCCTCTCATCGAAAGCGCCCTGATCTGCACTTTTACCGTCCACCGGCTGTGCAGAAGAAAAACTTTCCCGACCTGATCAAGATCATCGCGATCTGTGCGCGAGAACACCCTCGACCGAGCGTCGTGTAATAGTCATAGGCGCATTGCATCTCTTACCTGTGGAAGATTAGATTGGTGGTCATGACACAGGCTTCCGCGCCCCCCAAGGCCACCCGGCGCCGGCACGATCGTGAGATCATCACGCTGGCCGTTCCGGCCTTCGGTGCGCTCGTCGCCGAGCCACTCTTCCTGATGGTCGACACCGCTGTCGTCGGCCATCTCGGCACCGCACAACTGGCCGGCCTCGGTGTCGCTTCGGCCCTTCTCGTCACCGCCGTGAGCGTCTTCGTCTTTCTGGCCTACGCCACCACAGCCGCTGTCGCGCGACGCGTCGGAGCCGGGGATCTGCGGGCCGCGATCCGGCAGGGCATCGACGGCATCTGGCTCGCTTTGCTACTGGGGGCTGCAGTCGTCGCCGTCGTCCTGCCCACCGCGCCCACGCTCGTCGCCCTCTTCGGTTCCTCGGACACCGCGGCCCCCTATGCCACGACCTATCTCCGGATCTCGGCACTGGGCATCCCGGCCATGCTCGTCGTGCTCGCCGCGACCGGTGTGCTGCGCGGTCTCCAGGACACGAAGACACCTCTGTACGTCGCCGTGGCGGGCTTCGTCGCCAACGGCGCCCTGAACGCAGGCCTTGTCTACGGCGCCGGTCTGGGCATCGCAGGATCAGCCTGGGGAACGGTCATGGCCCAACTCGGCATGGCGGTCGCCTATCTCTGGGTCGTGATCCGCGGTGCCCGCAGACATGGCGCCTCTTTGCGGCCCGACGCCCTCGGGATACGCACCTCGGCCCAGGCGGGGGTGCCGTTGTTGGTCCGCACGCTCTCCCTACGTGCTGTCCTCATGATCGCGACCGCGGTCGCTGCCCGGCTCGGGGACGAGGACATCGCCGCGCACCAGATCATCCTCTCGCTCTGGAGCCTGCTTGCCTTCGCCCTGGACGCGATCGCCATCGCCGGACAGGCCATCATCGGTCGCTACCTCGGTGCCGGCGACGCTCAAGGAGCCCGCGAAGCCTGCCGCCGGATGGTGCAGTGGGGGATCGCCACCGGCACGGTCCTCGGACTGCTGGTGATCCTCGCTCGTCCCATGTTCATTCCGCTCTTCACGGACGACCCGACGGTGCAGGAAGCCGCACTCCCCGCTCTGCTCGTGGTGGCGCTCGCCCAGCCGATCTCCGGAATCGTCTTCGTGCTGGACGGCGTACTCATGGGCGCGGGAGACGGCCCCTACCTCGCCCGGGCCATGGTGCTGACCTTGGCCGTGTTCGTCCCGGCCGCCCTACTCGTCCCCGCCCTCGGAGGTGGCCTGACCGCGCTCTGGGGCGCCATGACGTTGATGATGGCGACGCGCATGCTGACGCTGTGGCTGCGATCCCGTTCCGGCCTCTGGATCGTGACCGGAGCAACCCGCTGAGAGCGGAACCTGAACTTCACGTCGTTTCACGTGAAACATCGCCCGGTTCCCTCTGTTTCACGTGAAACAGAGGCTCCTCGGCATCATCAGCCGATTGACCCCGGTCAGTACGGCTTGCGGGCAAGCATGTGGGGCCGCACCCCTTACAGGGTGCGGCCCCACACACCGCTTGAGCGTGAGCGACCCTTAGGCCGCGATGACCTCGATGTTGACCTTGGCGGCAACCTCGGGGTGCAGACGCACGGACGTCTCGTGGGCGCCCAGCGTCTTGATCGGAGAGGTCAGCTCGATGCGGCGCTTGTCGACCTCGGGGCCACCGGAAGACTTGATCGCGGAAGCGATGTCGGCCGGAGTGACGGAACCGAAAAGCCGACCGGCGTCGCCGGAGCGGACAGCCAGACGAACCTTGACGGCCTCGAGCTGGCCCTTGATCTGGTTGGCCTGCTCGATGGTCTGGATCTCGTGGATCTTGCGAGCACGACGGATCTGCTCGACGTCCTTCTCGCCACCCTTGGTCCAGCGGATCGCGAACTTCCGCGGGATCAGGTAGTTGCGAGCGTAGCCGTCCTTGACGTCGACGACGTCGCCGGCAGCGCCGAGGCCGGAGACCTCGTGGGTAAGGATGATCTTCATTGGTCGGTCACCCTTTCCTTAGCGCGCGGTGGACGTGTAGGGCAGCAGCGCCATCTCACGGCTGTTCTTGACGGCCGTGGCGACGTCACGCTGGTGCTGCGTGCAGTTGCCGGTCACGCGGCGGGCACGGATCTTGCCGCGGTCGGAAATGAACTTCCGCAGCATGTTCGTGTCCTTGTAGTCCACGTACGTGACCTTGTCCTTGCAGAATGCGCAGACCTTCTTCTTAGGCTTGCGCACAGGCGGCTTCGCCATGGTGTTTCTCCTGTGTGATCAAGAAGTTTGGGGTTACGGCCCCGCCCTCGTCCTTTCGAACCGGTGATCCGGCCCGGAAAGGCTTAGAAGGGGGGCTCGTCCGAGTAGCCGCCACCGCCGCCGGAGCTTCCGCCCCAGCCGCCGCCACCGCCGCCACCCTGGTTGCCACCGGCGGGTGCGCCGCTGGCCCACGGGTCGTCGGCGGGAGCGCCGCCGCCCTGCTGGCCGCCGCCGGGGCTTCCGCCCCAGCCGCCGCCACCCTGGCCGCCGCCGTTACCGCCGCCGCCGTAACCACCCTGGCCACCGCGGCCACCGCCGGCGGTCTTGGTGACCTTGGCCGTGGCACTGCGCAGGCTGGCGCCGACTTCCTCGACGTCCAGCTCGTAGACCGTGCGCTTGACGCCCTCACGGTCCTCGTAGGACCGCTGCTTCAGCCGGCCCTGCACGATCACGCGCATGCCTCGCTGGAGCGACTCGGCGACGTTCTCCGCCGCCTGACGCCAGACCGAGCAGGTCAGGAACAGGCTCTCGCCGTCCTTCCACTCGTTGGTCTGACGGTCGAAGGTGCGGGGGGTGGACGCGACACGGAACTTCGCGACCGCCGCACCGGAGGGGGTGAAGCGCAGCTCGGGGTCGTCGACAAGATTGCCGACGACCGTGATGACGGTCTCGCCTGCCATGGGGGTACCTCTCGGCGGGTTTGCTGCTGGCTGCTAGTGCTGCTACTCGAATCCCGGGATCAGCTGAGCGGAAGCTCAGTGGGTCTCGGGACGGAGGACCTTGGTCCGGAGGACCGACTCGTTCAGGTTCATCTGGCGGTCGAGCTCCTTGACGACCGCAGGCTCGGCCTGCAGGTCGATGACCGAGTAGATGCCCTCAGGCTTCTTCTTGATCTCGTACGAGAGACGACGACGGCCCCAGGTGTCGACCTTCTCGACCTTTCCGTTGCCCTCACGGACGACGGAAAGGAAGTTCTCGATCAGGGGGGCGACAGCGCGCTCCTCCAGATCGGGGTCGAGGATGACCATCACCTCGTAGTGACGCATGTGGAACCCACCTCCTTCGGACTCAGCGGCCACGGTCGTTCCGTGGCAGGAGGGTTGTGATGCGTACGCAACGGTATCGGCCACCACTGACAATCAGGTTCCCCGCAAGGGGGGCCCTGTCATGGCCTGGGCAGACACCGGTGCAGACGGTACAGACTACCTGCACCCCCGCTTCCGGTTGAAATTGGGGGCTGCGGACCGTCAATCTGTACACATCGGGTGTGTATGGCGCTACGATGCGCCGCCTTCCGCAGGAGGTGCCCTATGGCACAGACATTGCGACCCAACATCGCCGGCTCCCTGTTCGCCACCGACGACAAGCCCCACCCCGTGCAGGACACCCTGCTGGCCGTGACGCTCGTACTCGGGGCGGTCTCCTTCATCACGGCGATGTTCCACCATCTGCACCTGCTCAGTTCCTGGACGGGGCTGGTGGGGATTCTGACCGGCGCGTACGGGCAGTTCATCTCGGAGACGACCCGTGAGCGCTTCGGTCTGATCGTGGGTCTCGGTGCCTCGGCAGTCGGTTTCTTCCTCGGCATGGCCCATGGAGGTCTCTTCGGCGGGGTCATCGGCTGACTTCGCACCCTCGGCCGCACGGCGGCGGACCGCGCTCCAGTCTGTCCGCCGCCTCACATCGGACCAAGCGGCCCAATAACACCGCCTGACGTCCTGGCTGCGTACCGGCCGGGCCCCAGGTTCCATACGGCCATTCGAGGCGCCCGCAGGGCGCAGTAGGCTTCGGCGCGAGAGCCGGAGCCCCTGTACCCATGGGGACACACCAGCCCGAGGAGCGCCCTGAATGAGCCTGACCCTGAGGACGATCAGCCGTGAGCAGCATCTGGCATACATCCAGAGCCTGCCCTCGGCTAGCCACATGCAGGTCCCGGCCTGGGCCGACGTCAAGGCCGAGTGGCGCTCCGAGAACCTCGGGTGGTTCGACGACAGGACCGGTGAGATGGTCGGCGCCGGCCTGGTGCTGTACCGCCAGCTGCCCAAGATCAAGCGCTATCTCGCCTATCTGCCCGAGGGCCCGGTCATCAACTGGTTCGCTCCGAACCTCACCGACTGGCTGGAGCCGATGCTCGCCCATCTGAAGCAGCAGGGCGCCTTCTCGGTGAAGATGGGCCCGCCGGTGATCATCCGACGCTGGGAGGCCACCTCCATCAAGGCGGGCATCCAGAACCCGGACGTGAAGCGCCTGCGCGACATCGAGGCCGACTTCATCGAGCCGCGGGCCTTCGAAGTCGCCGACAAACTGCGCCGCATGGGCTGGCAGCAGGGCGAGGACGGCGGGGCCGGCTTCGGTGACGTGCAGCCCCGCTACGTCTACCAGGTGCCGCTGGCCAATCGTTCCCTGGAGGAGGTCCACAGAAACTTCAACCAGCTGTGGCGCCGCAACATCAAGAAGGCCGAGAAGGCCGGCGTCGAGGTCGTCCAGGGCGGTTACCAGGACCTGGAGGAGTGGCAGCGGCTGTACGAGATCACGGCCGTGCGCGACCGCTTCCGGCCGCGCCCGCTGTCGTACTTCCAGCGCATGTGGACGGCCCTCAACACCGAGGACCCCAACCGCATGCGGCTCTACTTCGCCCGGCACAACGGCGTGAACCTGTCCGCCGCCACCATGCTGGTCGTCGGCGGGCACGTCTGGTACTCCTACGGCGCCTCGGACAACATCGGCCGTGAGGTCCGGCCCTCGAACGCGATGCAGTGGCGCATGCTGCGCGACGCCTACGCTCTCGGTGCGACGGTCTACGACCTGCGCGGCATCTCCGACTCGCTGGACGAGACGGATCACCTCTTCGGCCTGATCCAGTTCAAGGTGGGCACGGGCGGACAGGCCGCCGAATACCTCGGCGAGTGGGACTTCCCGCTGAACAAGCTGCTCCACAAGGCGCTCGACATCTACATGTCGCGCCGCTGACGCCCCCGTTTTTGTTTCCATACCTCTGATACACCGCAGCCACCAGAAAGGTTCCGGGACCGTCCATGGCGCTCACGCTGTACGTCGACACCGCGCGCTGGCGGGCACACCACAAGCATGTTCAGGAGCAGTTCCCGGGACTCGTCCCCGTCTGCAAGGGCAACGGCTACGGCTTCGGGCACGAGAAGCTGGCGGAAGAGGCCACGCGCCTCGGGTCGGACATCCTCGCCGTCGGCACCACGTACGAGGCCGCCCGGATCAAGGACTGGTTCAGCGGCGACCTGCTGGTGCTGACCCCCTACCGACGCGCTGAGGAGCCCGTCCCCCTGCCCGACCGCGTCATCCGCTCCGTGTCGTCGGTCGACGGCGTGTACGGCCTCGTCGGCGCCCGTGTCGTCATCGAGGTCATGTCCTCGATGAAGCGGCACGGAGTGAGCGAGCAGGAGCTGCCCCAGCTCCACGCGGCCATCGAGAACGTGCGCCTGGAGGGCTTCGCCATCCACCTGCCGCTGGACCGCACCGACGGCTCGGACGCCGTCGAGGAGGTCATCGGCTGGATGGACCGGCTGCGCGCGGCCCGCCTGCCGCTGCACACCATGTTCGTGAGCCATCTCAAGTCCGAGGACCTCATCCGCCTGCAGCAGCAGTTCCCACAGACCCGTTTCCGGGCCCGGATCGGCACGCGGCTGTGGCTGGGCGACCACGAGGCGACCGAGTACCGGGGAGCGGTGCTGGACGTCACCCGTGTCGCCAAGGGCGACCGCTTCGGTTACCGCCAGCAGAAGGCCGCCTCCGACGGCTTCCTGGTGGTCGTGGCGGGCGGTACGTCGCACGGCGTGGGTCTGGAGGCTCCGAAGGCGCTGCACGGCGTCATGCCGCGTGCCAAGGGCGTTGCCCGGGCGGGCCTCGCCACGGTCAACCGGAACCTTTCTCCCTTCGTCTGGGCCGGCAAGCAGCGCTGGTTCGCCGAGCCGCCGCACATGCAGGTGTCGATCCTCTTCGTCCCCTCGGACGCCCCGGAGCCGAAGGTAGGCGAGGAACTGGTGGCCCATCTGCGGCACACGACCACGCAGTTCGACCGGACCGTCGACCGCTGAGGGCTCGCTTCCCCAAGGACTCGGCGAACGAATCACCCGAGTGGATCACCCCAGCACCACGCGGAAGGCCGTACACGAGGATTTCGTGTACGGCCTTCCGCGTCACCTGTCCGCACCCTGTTCGCTCAGAGCGAACTTCTCTCCGGTCCACGGCTGCCCCAGTCCACCTGCGGTCCGTCGACGTGCACGGCATGCCGCGGAGGGCGGGCCGCCGCACCGTAGACGTGGACGTCGTCCGCGCCGTCGAGCACTCCACCGGAGGGATCGTCGTCACCTGCCCGGCGCACCGTGTCCCGGTCGGGCATGAAGATGTCCCGCACGACGACGACGCACAGGTACAGCGTCCCCAGCAGGTGAGCCATGATGGCGAGTTGGTAGCCCTCGGCAGGCAGCCCCTTGTGGGCGTCCCCACTGGTCGTGTAGGCGAGGTACATCCAGATCCCCAGGAAGTACGCCACCTCGCACGCCTGCCAGATGAGGAAGTCCCGCCACCGGGGCCGGGCCAGCGCGGCGAGGGGGACCAGCCAGAGGACGTACTGCGGCGAGTAGACCTTGTTGGTGAGGATGAAGGCCGCGACGATCAGGAAGGCGAGCTGGGCGAAGCGCGGGCGGCGCGGCGCGGTCAGCGCGAGCGCGGCGATACCCGCGCAGACGAGCACCATCGAGACCATCGCGTACGCGTTCGCCGTCTCACCCGTGATCTGGATGTTCATCCGCTGCGAGATGACGAGGAAGAAAGAGCCGAAGTCGACGCCGCGTTCCTGACTGAAGCGGTAGAACTTCGCCCATCCGTCGGGTGCCAGGAGCATCACCGGGAGGTTCACCGCGAGCCAGGCGGCGACGGCACCGAGCAGCGCGGTCGCGAACGCGCGCCACTTGCCGGCCCGCCAGCACAGCACGAAGAGCGGTCCGAGCACCAGGAACGGATAGAACTTGGCGGCTGTGGCGAGCCCGATCAATACACCGAAGGCAAGCGGACGCTCACGCGACCACATCAACATGGCGACGGCCAGCAGGGCCACCGCGAGCAGGTCCCAGTTGATGGTGGCCGTCAGCGCGAAGGCGGGCGCCAGCGCCATCAGAAGGCCGTCCCAGGGGCGCCGCCGGTGGATGCGCGCGCAGCAGACGGCGATGACGGCCGCACAGGCCATCAGCATCCCGGCGTTGACCATCCAGTACCACTGCTCCTGGTCCTGAATGGTGCCGCTGCCCGGGGTGAGCCAGGCGGCGACCTCCATGAAGACGCCGGTGAGCACCGGGTACTCGAGGTACTCCATGTCACCGGGGATCTTGTCGAAGTACGGCACAAGCCCGTCGGCGAAGCCACGCCCCTGGTAGAGGTGCGGGATGTCCGAGTAGCAGGCGTGCGTGTACTGGGAGCTGGCCCCGAAGAACCAGCCGCCGTCGTAGCAGGGCAGCTTCTGCACCATGCCCAGCGCGAACATTCCGATCGCCACGAGCGCGACGACCCGTACAGGCGTCCACCAGGACGTGCCGAGCAGCGCTCGCCGCCCGATCGGGCCGCCGATCAGCTCGCTGCCGGTCGCAGCGACCTCATCCTCCTTGGTCGGCCGTACGGGCTCCGGCTCGTCCACGCTCACTCGCGTCGTCTCTGCACTGGGCATGCCGCACATCCTGCCGTACGCGCCTGGGAATACGTCCAGGGCTGCCGGGTCCGGTCGTGGGGCGAGCGCCCGCGTTTCACGTGAAACACGGCGCCACCATGCTCTCCGGCCCTACCGGCACCACAGCAAGGGCCACCGCGCCTGATCGGTGCGGTGGCCCTTGTTTCACGTGAAACGCATCCTGCGAGGCGAGGAGCTACCCGTTGGAGCCTCCGAAGAGTCCTCCCCCGTTCTGGTTGCCTCTCGTATCGTCCTCCGACTCGGTCGGTGTCGGTGTCACTCCGCCGTCGGCACCACCGACATCCGTACCGCCCGTGTCCGTACCGCCCGTGTCATCACAGGTGGGGTTGAAGGGGTTGGTGCAGCTCTCACTGGGCGTCGGTGACGGCTCGATCTCGCTCTCGGTCGGCGTCGGGCTCGGCTCGGGGACCTCTTCCTCCGACTCGGTCGGGGTCGGAGTCGGAGTCGGATCCGGGTCGTCGTTCACGATCACACCGATCGGCTGGGGCTCCGGGAAGTTCTCGACCGGCTCGCCCTTGAGGGCGTCCTCCATGTAGTCGTGCCAGATCTCGGCCGGGAACGAGGCACCGTGGATCGTCTCCTGACCACCCGTGCCGTACATCTCCAGGAACGTTCGGTTCTTGTTGGACTCGTCGTCGTCCATGCGGTACATGCTGATCGCGGTCGACAGCTGCGGGGTGTACCCGACGAACCAGGCCGACTTGTTGCCGTCGGTGGTACCGGTCTTGCCCGCCACCTCACGGCCGGCCAGCTGGGCCGACGTACCGGTTCCCTCGTCGACGACGGTCTTGAGGACGTCGGTGACGTTGTCGGCGACCTCCGGCGTGAAGGCCCGCTTGGGCTCGGCGATGTCGTCGTGATCGAACATCGTCAGACCCTCGTGCTCCACCGTCTTCACGGAGAACGGATCGTTCTGCTTGCCGCTGGCAGCGAAGGTCGCGTAGGAGCCGGCCATTCGAATCGCACTGGGGTCGGAGATACCGATCGAGAAGGACGGGAAGCTGGTGCCGGTCAGGCTGCTCTCCTTGAGCCCTGCCTCGATGGCCGCTTCCTTCACCCGGTCCAGACCGACATCCATGCCCAGCTGCACGAAGGCCGAGTTCGCCGAGACCCGCATCGCCTCGCGGAGGTCGATCTGGTACTTCGGCGCGCTGCCGTACGACGCGTCATCGTCGTTGGCCTGCAGCCACTCCTCCCCCTTCTCGTTGGTCCAGACCTGACCGTCGTAGTCCTTGATCTTGAGGTTGTTCTTGCCGCTGTAGAGGCTCTTCGGCGAGACGATGGTGCGCTCGTCCTGCGCCTGGTCCCCATCGAGGTCGGGATCGCGCTTGCCCCAGGTCATGGCTGCCGCGAGCACGTACGTCTTGAACGTCGAACCGACCTGCGCACCGGTGACGTCGGCGTTGTTGGTGAAGTGCTTGGTGGCGTCCTCACCACCGTAGATCGCCTCGATGGCACCCGACTTGGGATTCACGGACGCGCCACCGAACTGCACATGGGTGTCGGTCTTCGGACGCAGGTCGGGCTTGATGTTCTCCTTGCGGACCTTCACCACGGCCTTCTCGAGTTCCTTGACCTTGTTCTTGTCGAAGGTCGTGTGGATCTCGTAGCCGCCCCGTTCGAGCTGCTTCTGGTCGATGTTCGTGTTGTTGAGGATGTAGCCCTTGGCGGTGTCGACGAGGTAGCCGATCTGACCGCCCAGCTGAGCGTTGGACCGAGGGCTCTGGATCTTGGGGAAGTCGGGGTACTTGGCCCGCTCGGTCGCGGACAGGTGCTTGTCCTTGACCATCTCGTCAAAAATCCAACGCCAGCGGTCGGTGGCCCGCTTGCGGTTGTTCTCCGGCGAGGCCTCCGGGTCGATCGACGGCGCGCCGGCCGGGTCGTAGTACGTCGCGCCCTTGAGGACCGCGGCGAGGAAGGCGCACTGGCTGGGGTTGAGCTTCTCGGCGTCCTTGCCGAAGTACGTGCGGGCGGCAGCCTGGATACCGTACGCACCACGTCCGTAGTACGCGGTGTTCAGGTACCCGCGCATGATCTCTTCCTTCTCGACCGAGGTACCCACCTTGACCGAGATGAAGAGTTCCTTGACCTTCCGCGACAGGGTCTGCGACTGGTCGTCGAGCATGGCGTTCTTCACGTACTGCTGGGTGATGGTGGAGCCACCCTGCGTCTGACCACCCTTGGCCATGTTGACGACGGCTCGCGCGATACCCATGGGGTCGACGCCGCTGTCGCTCTCGAACGTCTTGTTCTCGGCCGACATCACGGCGTAGCGCATCGCCTTGGGGATCTTCTCGTACGCGATGATCTGGCGGTTGACCTCACCACCCGTCGCGACCATCTGCGAGCCGTCCGACCAGTAGTAGACGTTGTTCTGCGCCGTGGCGGCCTCGGCCGGGTTGGGTACGGCCACGACCGCGTAGCCGATGCCGGCCGCCGCCACCAGGCTCCCGAAGAAGCCGATGAGCATACCCGTCACCTGACGCCACGACGGCACCCAGCGCATCGCCCCGTACCTGCCGGCACGCGGGTAGTCGATGAAGCGCTTCTTCCCGGGCGGGGCCGCGCGCCCACGGCCGCGGCTCGGGGGCTCGGGGGCTCTGCGACGGCTTCCGCCGACGCCGGTGTCGGCGCTTCTCACCGACCCCCGACGCGTGGCGGCTCGGCCCTCGTACGAGGTCTCCTCACCTCCCGAGCCATAGGTCTCCGAAAGTGACCCGGTGGCGCCCCGCGGTGCCGCGCGGCGGCCGGAGGACGCCGACTGGCCGCGTCGGGCCGCGGCACGTCCGCCTCCCTGCGGCTGCGGCGGTTTGCGACGGTGCTCGCTCATCGAACGACTACTCCTCGGGCAGGCGCACCCGTGCGCGCCTGGAAACGGCGGCTGGTTTCCGGTCCCCCCGAAGTACGGATGCGGTCGTGCTGGCATTCATCCGTACCGCACTCAGGACGGCGACGTGCTCAAACGTCACTCGGCTCCCAGTGGTGTGCATGCCGCACAGACTACGCACCGCCAAAACCCATTGAGCACCGAACTTCACCCCAAATCAGGCAACTTGCTTCCTGCCCATCGGTGATGTGACCCCGTTCACCGGATCCTCACTTGTCGCATCCGTAGGGGCGTTCTATCGTCTGGATGTATCGAGTCGATACATCAGCTCGGCATAAGACGTGTCGACGGGGTCAGCGAGAGAGGGGAGGCGACGATGAGCCGGCGCTCCGGGATACTCGAGTTCGCCGTCCTCGGCCTGCTCCGCGAGGCCCCGATGCACGGGTACGAGCTGCGCAAACGACTCAACACGTCGTTGGGTGTGTTCCGTGCGTTCAGCTACGGGACGCTCTACCCCTGCCTCAAGACGCTGGTCGCGAGCGGCTGGTTGATCGAGGAGCCAGGTGGTACTCCGGAGGATCCTGCCGCCGTCCCGCTCACGGGCCGCCGCGCCAAGATCGTCTACCGGTTGACGGCGGAAGGTAAGGAGCACTTCGAGGAGCTGCTCTCGCAGACGGGTCCCGATGCCTACGAGGACGAGCACTTCGCTGCTCGGTTCGCGTTCTTCGGGCAGACCTCCCGTGATGTGCGCATGCGCGTCCTGGAGGGCCGTCGCAGCCGTTTGGAGGAACGGCTGGAGAAGATGCGGGCCTCACTGGCGCGCACCCGAGAGCGCCTCGACGACTACACGCTCGAGCTCCAGCGCCACGGGATGGAGTCCGTGGAGCGCGAAGTGCGCTGGCTGAACGAGCTCATCGAGAGCGAGCGGGCAGGCCGGGACCTGAATGGTCCCGGCCACGCAGAGCCCGCTCGCGACACCACAGAGGGAGCGCCGGGCGCCCTGCCCCGGCCCGGGGAGAACCCCGGGCCGGATGCGCCCGGCGACACCACCACGTGAGGTCCCTGCCAGGACCTCACTCGTACACACAGGGAGCAGCCGGAATGGGTTCGGTTCGCGTAGCCGTCGTCGGTGTGGGCAACTGCGCCGCGTCGCTGGTGCAGGGAGTCGAGTACTACAAGGACGCCGATCCGGCGTCGAAGGTCCCGGGCCTCATGCACGTCCAGTTCGGCGACTACCACGTCCGTGACGTGGAGTTCGTCGCCGCCTTCGATGTCGACGCCAAGAAGGTCGGTCTCGACCTCGCGGACGCCATCGGTGCCTCCGAGAACAACACCATCAAGATCTGTGACGTGCCCGCCACCGGTGTGACGGTGCAGCGCGGTCACACCCTCGACGGTCTCGGCAAGTACTACCGCGAGACCATCGAGGAGTCCGCCGAGGCCCCGGTCGACGTGGTCCAGGTACTCAAGGACAAGCAGGTCGACGTTCTCGTCTGCTACCTGCCCGTCGGGTCCGAGGCCGCGGCGAAGTTCTACGCCCAGTGCGCCCTCGATGCCAGGGTCGCCTTCGTCAACGCCCTTCCGGTCTTCATCGCCGGTACCAAGGAGTGGGCGGACAAGTTCGTCGAGGCGGGCGTCCCGATCGTCGGTGACGACATCAAGTCGCAGGTGGGTGCCACCATCACGCACCGCGTCATGGCGAAGCTGTTCGAGGACCGGGGTGTCGTCCTGGACCGCACGATGCAGCTGAACGTCGGCGGCAACATGGACTTCAAGAACATGCTCGAGCGTGAGCGTCTGGAGTCGAAGAAGATCAGCAAGACCCAGGCCGTCACCTCGCAGATCCCCGACCGGGATCTCGGCGAGAAGAACGTCCACATCGGTCCGTCCGACTACGTGGCCTGGCTCGACGACCGCAAGTGGGCGTACGTCCGCCTCGAGGGCCGCGCGTTCGGTGACGTCCCGCTGAACCTGGAGTACAAGCTCGAGGTCTGGGACTCCCCGAACTCCGCCGGCGTCATCATCGACGCGCTGCGGGCCGCGAAGATCGCCAAGGACCGCGGCATCGGCGGCCCGATCCTGTCGGCGTCCTCGTACTTCATGAAGTCCCCGCCGGTGCAGTACTTCGACGACGAGGCCCGTGAGAACGTCGAGAAGTTCATCAAGGGCGAGGTCGAACGCTGACCAGGCGTTCGTAATGGGCTGTTGAGGGTCTCCGGGTCATGCGCCCGGGGGCCCTCCCCATATGTGAGGCTGGGCCCATGTCCGTCGTGCGCGACCTGCGCGTCCTGCTCCACCTTCGGGACTTCCGGCGTCTGCTGGCCGTACGTCTGCTGTCCCAGGGCGCCGACGGTGTCTTCCAGGTCGCGCTCGCCACGTACGTCGTGTTCTCCCCCGAGAAGCAGACGTCAGCGGCGGCCATCGCCTCCGCCATGGCGGTCCTGCTCCTTCCGTACTCCCTCGTCGGCCCCTTCGCGGGCGTCCTGCTGGATCGCTGGCGACGCCGCCAAGTGCTGCTGTACGGAAACCTGCTGCGCGCCCTGCTGGCGTCCGTGACAGCCGTCCTGATCCTGAGTCACGTACCCGACTGGCTCTTCTACGTCTCCGCTCTGTGCGTCACCGCGGTCAACCGTTTCGTGCTGGCGGGGCTGTCCGCCGCGTTGCCCCGGGTGGTGGACGCCGACCGCCTGGTGGTCGCCAACTCACTCTCTCCGACAGCCGGAACGCTGGCCGCGACCGCCGGCGGCGGACTCGCCTTCGTCGTTCGACTGGTGGGCTTCGACTCGGACGCCGCGGTGGTGCTTCTCGGCTCGATCATGTACCTGTGCGCGGCCCTCGCTTCACTGAGGATCGCCCGTGACCTGCTGGGCCCGGATCCGGAGTTGATGCCCCCTCGACTGGGTGCGGCGCTCGTCGGGACCGCGCGGGGTCTGACAGCAGGCGTGCGTCATCTTGCCGAGCCGGGGCGACGGCCTGCTGCCTGGGCGTTGGCGTCGATGACGCTGATGCGGTTCTGCTACGGCGCCCTGACGGTCATGGTGCTCATGCTGTGCCGGTATGCCTGGTCCTCGAACAGTTCCGGGGCCTACGGCTCCGAGGAAGGCCTGGCCCTTCTGGGTCTCGCCGTGGGGATCTCGGGAGCAGGTTTCTTCACCGCAGCGGTGATCACTCCTTGGGCGGCCGGGCGGTTGGGTCCGGACCGCTGGATCGTCGCCTGCGCCGCTGCGGCCGCCCTGTTGGGTCCGCCCCTCGGTCTGCCCTTCACGGAAGCGCCCATGTTGGCCGCGGCGTTCGTCCTGGGTCTGGTCACCCAGGGGGCGAAGATCTCCACGGACACGATCATCCAGTCCTCCGTCGACGACGGCTACCGAGGCCGCATCTTCTCCGTCTACGACGTCCTGTTCAACGTTGCCTTTGTCGGCGCCGCCGCAGCGGCCGCCCTCATGCTCGCTCCGGACGGTCGCTCGGCCGCCCTGGTGATCACCGTGGCCGTGATCTACGCAGCCATCGCTGTCGTCATGGCCCGCTTCGGGATGGCCGGACAGCGTCGGGGCGGGAGCGCCGATGTTTCACGTGAAACATCGCTCCCTCAGTGACTGCAGCCTCTGCCGATACGGAGACACAGCGACGCGGTGCGATGTTTCACGTGAAACATCGCACCGCGTCGCTGTCTGTCGTCAGGACACCCGTGGCGACTGGGCCCACCACTCCTTGAGCGCAGTCACGGCGTCATCGTGCGGCATCGGCCCGTTCTCCAGACGCAGCTCCAGCAGGAACTTGTACGCCTGCCCGATCGCCGGTCCGGGTCCGACGCCCAGGATCTCCATGATCTGGTTACCGTCCAGGTCCGGACGGATGGCATCCAGCTCCTCCTGCTCCTGAAGCTGGGCGATGCGGTCCTCCAGACCGTCGTACGCGCGCGACAGGGCATTCGCCTTGCGCTTGTTCCGTGTCGTGCAATCGGAGCGCGTCAGCTTGTGGAGCCGGTCCAGAAGCGGGCCGGCATCGCGCACGTAGCGGCGGACGGCGGAGTCCGTCCATTCACCCATGCCGTAGCCGTGGAAGCGCAGGTGCAGTTCGACCAGGCGCGAGACATCCCTGACGAGTTCGTTCGAGTACTTGAGGGCAGCCATGCGCTTCTTGGTCATCTTGGCGCCCACCACCTCGTGGTGGTGGAAGGAGACCCTGCCGTCCTTCTCGAACCGACGAGTGCGGGGCTTGCCGATGTCGTGCAACAGAGCGGCAAGCCTCAGGGTGAGGTCCGGTCCGGCGTCCTCCAGCGCGATCGCCTGCTCCAGGACGATCAGCGTGTGGTCGTAGACGTCCTTGTGCCGGTGATGCTCGTCCCGCTCCAGTCGTAGCGCCGGAAGCTCGGGCAGGACATGCTCGGCGAGGCCGGTCTCGACCAGCAGGCTCAGGCCCTCACGGGGATGAGCGGACAGGAGCAGCTTGTTCAGCTCGTCCCGTACCCGCTCCGCCGAGACGATATCGAGACGGCCCGCCATGTCGGTCATCGCCGAAACGACCTCGGAGGCCACCTCGAAGTCCAGCTGAGCAGCGAAACGCGCGGCCCGCATCATGCGCAGCGGGTCGTCGGAGAAGGAATCCTCAGGAGTGCCGGGGGTACGCAGCACACGCGCCGAGAGGTCTTCGAGCCCGCCATGAGGGTCGATGAACTCCTTCTCGGGGAGGGCCACCGCCATCGCGTTCACGGTGAAGTCCCGGCGTACGAGGTCATCCTCGATCGAGTCGCCGTACGACACCTCGGGCTTCCGCGAAGTCCGGTCGTACGCCTCGGAGCGGTAGGTGGTGACCTCGATCTGGTAGCCGTCCTTCTGCGCCCCCACCGTGCCGAAGGCGATCCCGACCTCCCAGAGGGCGTCCGCCCAGGGGCGGACGATCTTCAGTACGTCATCGGGGCGGGCGTCCGTCGTGAAGTCCAGGTCGTTCCCGAGGCGGCCGAGCAACGCGTCCCTGACCGAGCCACCGACCAGGGCGAGCGAGAACCCCGCCTCCTGGAAACGGCGTGCGAGGTCGTCGGCGACAGGGGACACCCGTAGCAGTTCACTCACCGCGCGGCGCTGCACCTGGCTCAGGGCACTGTTGTCTTCGTTGGCGTTCGGCACAACAGAAAAGGGTACGGGGCACCGGTGGCCCCAGTCGCCTCCATTGAACGTGCACAGGGCTTCGCGCAGGAGTATCCCTCACGGACCGCAGCGATACGTGCACATACAGGGACAGGCCGACCTCGCCGCCGATCTTGTGAAGCGGACCGCGGCACTTCCCCTCAGCGCACATCGTTACCATGCGTGGACGCACATTTCGACGACCACTGACGACGACTAGGGACGGGCGAGCGCGTGGCCGAGGCGGCAGACTTCCAGGGGACGAGTCCCTCACCTGCCCGCCGGTGGCTGCTGCGCACCGGGGCGCTGCTCGCCGGGGCCCCCCTGCTGGCCGGTCTGTTCCAGGTGCCCGCGGCCCCGTCCGCACAGGCGACGCCGCGCACTTCCCCGGCCGAGGCCACGGGGTCGAAAACCGTCGAGGTCTCCCTGGACTCGCTCAGTCCCAGCGTCCCCACCGACGGCGACACCGTCACCGTCTCCGGCACGGTCACGAACAAGGGCAAGCAGACGGTCACGAACGCCCACGTGGGCCTTCGGGTGGCATCGGCGGCCGTGACCGGCCGCTCGGCCATCGACGACGCGGCCAGGCGTAGTGGCTTCGACCAGTTCACCGACGGGACGGAGGTCGGCGGGAAGTACGTCGAGAAGTTCTCCGCGCTCGCCTCCGGTGTGGCTCAGCCCTTCACCATCTCGGTACCCGTCAAGGAGCTGGACCTCGACGAGGACGGCGTCTACCAGCTGGGCGTCTCGCTTTCGGGAAGGACCGCGTCCGCCCAGTACGACCAGGTTCTCGGGATCCAGCGCACGTTCCTGCCGTGGCAGCCCGACGAGGCCGGCACCAGGACGAAGACGACCTACCTCTGGCCGCTGATCTCCACCACCCATCTGACGGCCGAGACAGGTCCCGGTGAGCAGCAGACGCCCGTCTTCCGTAACGACGACCTCGCCAAGGAGATCTCTGCGGGCGGCCGCCTGGAGCAGATGCTGACACTGGGCAAAAACCTGGACATCACCTGGGTGATCGATCCGGATCTCCTGGCGTCGGTCGTCGCGATGACGGAGAGCTACCGGGTCCGGAGCGGGGACACCACCGTCGCCGGCAGGAACCAGGCCGTCGCCAAGGCGTGGCTGGCGGAGCTGGAGACCGCGGTTCAGGGCGAGGAGGTCATCGCTCTCCCCTTCGCCGACCCCGACGTCGCTGCGCTGGCCCACAATGGCAAGACGATCACGGGCTCCCTGAGCCGACTGAAGGGCGCCACCGATGTGGCCTCGGACACCGTCGAGAACATCCTCCGGGTGGTACCGGAGACGGACTTCGCCTGGCCCGTCAACGGCGCCGTCGACCCCTCGATCGTCAAGGTCGCCATCTCCGCGGGCGCCGACAAGGTCATCGCCCGCAGTGACAGCCTGCAGGAGAGCAGCCGCCTGTCCTACACACCCAACGCGGCCCGACCGATCGGGGGCGGCACCACGGCGGTGGTCGCGGACGCCCGGTTGTCGACAGCCTTCCAGGGCGACATGACGAAGGCCGAGCGTTCGACGCTGGCCGTACAGAGGTTCCTCGCCCAGAGCCTGGTGACCGACCTCCAGAACAACAAGCAGCGCAGCGTCGTGATCGCCCCGCAGCGCATGCCGTCGGCGAGCCAGGCGCAGACGATGGCGCAGGCCCTGACGGCGCTCCAAGGGGGCAACTGGTCGCAGCCCCAGGAGCTGTCCGAGGCCGCCGCCGCGAAGCCCGACCCGCGCGCCAGCACGACGATTCCGTCCGCCTCGGCCTACCCCAAGTCGCTGCGGAAGCAGGCGCTGCCCAAGTCGGCGTTCGAGGAGATCCACGCCACTCAGGCCGACCTCGACCGCTTCAAGGTGATCCTCTCCGACCAGTCCCGCGTGGTCACGCCGTTCGGCAGGACCATGGACCGGGAGATGTCCACGTCCTGGCGGGGCCGCTCCATGGAGGGGGCGGTCTACCGCAACAATGTGCAGTCGTACCTCAACTCGCTCACCGGCCAGGTCCGGCTGATCAGGAAGTCCGAGACGAAGCTCTCGGGCCGCAGCGCGACGATCCCCGTGACCGTGCAGAACAACCTCGTGCAGGGCGTCGGCAATTTGACGCTGCGCCTCAGGTCGAAGGCCCCCAAGCGCCTGCTGATCGGCGACAAGGCCTTCGCTGAGCAGTCCGTCGACATCTCGGGTGGACACAGCGAGTCGGTAAAGTTCACCACCAACGCCGCAGCCAACGGCAAGGTCGACGTCGTCGCCCAGCTCTACACCGCGAACGGCGAGAAGTATGGTGACGAGGTCGAGTTCACGGTGAACGTCACCGAGATCACGCCCACGGTCATGCTGGTCATCGCGGGTGGCGTCCTGCTCCTCGTGCTCGCCGGATTCCGGATGTACACACAGCGCAAGCGCGCGGCCGCCCGACTTGAGGCTGAGGGAGCGTCGACGGACGACGACTCCTCGGGAAGTGTCCCGACGGACGAGACCGCGAGCACCGAAGCGGTCTCAGTCGTACACACTGTCGAGGAGGAGACCCCGGCGAAGTCGGGGACGGACGAGCCGGAGCACCCGAGTGACCCGGCACCGGACACCGCTCCGGAAAGCGCCGACCCGTCCGGCACGGGTGAGAGAGTGGACCGTTGAGCGACTGTCGTGGCCGGTTGGCCCGGGGACGATGAGGTGGGGTAGGCATGAACGCGCCGTACGACGGTGACCGCGGCCAGGGCGCGGCCGACTCGGGGTATCCCGACGACGGCCAGCCGCCCGGGCCGGGCCAGGTGCCGCCGCAGCATCCCGCGGACATATACCTCCAGGACGCCTACGACCAGGACCCCTACCGCGCACGCGATCTCGCCGCCCAGGACCCTGTGGCCGAGGCGCTCTACGACCGTGCCGCGCACCCCCCGCCCGCTCCTGGTACCTACCAGCCGCAGCAGCCCCTCTACGCGCAGCCGTCGTCGCCGCAGTACGCACCCGACCCGCGTGTGTGGGCCCAGACGCCGGCCCCCGAGCCCGAGGGGCCGACCCGGCATCTGCCGTACGGAGACGACGCGCGCACGACCCAGTTCGTCGGCGTGGACGACCTGGTGACCCAGGCCGGCGAGGAACGCCACGAGCCGGACGCGTTCGCGCATCTCTTCCGCGACCAGCAGCAGAGCGGCCCCGTCCCCATGGGCCAGCCCTCCGTTCCCGGACCGACCCCTGCGCCGTCGTCCGGCACCGGCCGCGCGGCGTACCAGGAGCCCGCGCCCGCTCCGACGCCCCCGCCCGCGGCCGCGCCCACTCCTGCATCTGCGTCGAAGAAGGGCGGGCGGGCTTCGGGCCTGCTCAAGTCGAGCGCCGTGATGGCGGCGGGCACGATGGTGTCGCGCCTCACCGGCTTCATCCGTTCGGCGATGATCGTCTCGGCGCTGGGCCTGTCGCTTCTCGGTGAGTCCTTCCAGGTCGCCTATCAGCTGCCGACGATGATCTACATCCTGACCGTCGGCGGGGGGCTCAATTCCGTCTTCGTACCGCAGCTCGTCCGTGCCATGAAGGACGATGAGGACGGCGGCGAGGCGTACGCCAACAGGCTGCTGACCTTGGTCATGGTGATCCTGGGCCTCCTCACCGCGCTCGCCATGTTCGCCGCACCACTGCTCGTCCGCGCCCTGTCGACGCCACTCGCCACCGACCCCGCGGCCAATGACGTAGCCGTCACCTTCACCCGGTACTTCCTGCCCTCGATCTTCTTCATGGGCATTCACGTGGTGATGGGACAGATCCTCAACGCCCGTGGCCGCTTCGGCGCGATGATGTGGACCCCGGTCCTCAACAACATCGTCATCATCGTCACCCTCGGCGCGTTCCTCTGGGTCTACGGCAGCGCGGCCAACTCCCACATGACGGTCGAGAGCATCCCGCCGGAGGGTGAGCGGCTACTCGGCATCGGCATCCTCTTGGGTCTCGTGGTCCAAGCCCTGGCGATGATCCCGTACCTGCGGGAGACCGGGTTCCGGATGCGGTTGCGTTTCGACTGGAAGGGCCATGGCCTCGGCAAGGCCGCGATGCTGGCCAAGTGGACGATCCTGTTCGTGCTCGCCAACCAGGCGGGTGCACTCGTGGTCACCCAGTTGGCAACCGCGGCGGTCACTGAGACGAAGATCGCCGGAACAGGCTTCAGCGCCTACGCCAACGCCCAGCTCATCTGGGGCCTGCCCCAGGCCATCATCACCGTCTCGCTCATGGCCGCCCTCCTGCCACGCATCTCCCGCTCGGCCGCCGAGGACGACACCGGCGCCGTGCGTGACGACATCTCACAGGGCCTGCGCACCACGGCGGTCGCCATCGTGCCGATCGCCTTCGGCTTCGTCGCCCTCGGCATCCCGATGTGCACGCTGATCTTCGGTTCCTCCGGCACCGGTGCGGCCACCAACATGGGCTTCATGCTGATGGCCTTCGGCCTCGGTCTGATCCCGTACTCCGTGCAGTACGTCGTGCTCCGCGCCTTCTACGCGTACGAGGACACCCGGACCCCGTTCTACAACACGGTCATCGTGGCCGCCGTCAACGCGAGCGCCTCCGCGGTCTGCTTCTTCGTGATCCCGGCCCGCTGGGCCGTGGTCGGCATGGCGGCTTCGTACGGCCTGGCGTACATGATCGGTGTCGGTATCGCCTGGCGCCGGCTCAAGAAGCGGCTGGGCGGCGACCTGGACGGATCCAGGGTCATGCGGACGTACGCGCGGCTGTCCATCGCCTCTCTGCCCGCGGCGCTGCTGAGTGGCGCCGCCTGCTACGGCATCAGCCGGACTCTGGGGCAGGGTGTCGGTGGCTCGATGCTCGCACTCGCAGGGGGAGGAATCGTGCTGCTCGGTGTCTTCTACGTAGCCGCGCGACGCATGCGCATCGAAGAGCTCAACTCGATGGTCGGCATGGTTCGCGGACGGCTGGGACGCTGACGCGGGGGTACGCGCACAACCATCGTCCGCCGCCGCGTGTCGCTCATAGCGGCGGACTGTGGGCACAATTGGCTTCGGCGTGTCAGAGCGCTCAACGGATGGGGAGGCAGGAACGACGGTGGCGGAACGGAGCACGGCTGCCGTCGACGTGGCAGACAACAGCGGCGACAAGCCGCTGACCGCGCAAGCGGACCAGTCCACGGCCGACGGGGAGGCCCAGAACCGGGAGCGGGACACGGAGAGCTCGGCGAGCGAAGAGGCACATGGGAACGGCGATACCGAGAGCCCTTCGCAGACGACACCGCCCGAACTGCACAGCGGCCACAAACTCGCCAGGCGCTACCGCCTCGAAGAGTGCGTCACCCGTCTGGACGGTTTCAGCAGTTGGCGTGCCGTGGACGAGAAACTGCGTCGCGCGGTCGGGGTGCATGTCCTGCCCGCCGATCACACACGCGCTCGTTCCGTGCTGGCGGCGGCCCGGTCCTCGGCGTTGCTGGGGGACCCCCGCTTCGTCCAGGTACTCGACGCCGTCGAGGAGAACGACCTCGTGTACGTGGTGCACGAATGGCTGCCCGACGCCACGGAGCTGACGGCGCTGTTGGCCTCCGGCCCCCTGGAACCGCACGACGCGTACCAGATGGTCACGCAGGTCTCACACGCCATGGCCGCCGCGCACCGTGAGGGCCTCGCGCATCTACGGCTGAACCCGAGCGCCGTGCTGCGTTCCGCCTCCGGGCAGTGGCGCATCCGCGGTCTCGCGGTGAACGCGGCGTTGCGAGGAATCGGTTCGGACACCCCCCAGAGGACGGACACGGAGGCGATCGGCGCACTGCTGTACGCCGCCCTCACCCAGCGCTGGCCGTA
Source organism: Streptomyces stelliscabiei (assembly GCF_014873495.1). Lineage (GTDB taxonomy): Bacteria > Actinomycetota > Actinomycetes > Streptomycetales > Streptomycetaceae > Streptomyces > Streptomyces bottropensis. The sequence goes on from NZ_JADBGF010000001.1 coordinate 5,268,242, forward strand.
CGAGAACGACGCGCACGGCCTCTCAGGGCTCCCCAAGGGCGTCGGGCTCATCGCGCCCGACCAGGTCCGTGCGGGCGTCCACAGGGGCCTGTCGGAGCTTTCCATGCGCGCGCTCGTCAACGACGGCGCCACCGCTTCCCGCCATGAGACTCCGTGCACGACGCCGGAGGAGCTGGTGAAGGCTGTCGGAGAGATGCCGCGCATCCGCCCGCCGGAGCCCGCGTTCACCGCGCCGCCCGACTACCAGCACACCACGTACCAGCAGGGGACGTACGGCCGTCAGGCACCGCATCCGGGTCTCACCCAGCCGATCCAGACCCCGCCGCCGCCGCTGCAGAGCCGAACCGGCAAGGCCCTCAAATGGGCCGTCTCCGCGCTGCTGATCGCCGCGCTCGGTCTCGGCAGCTGGCAGCTCGCCGACGCGCTCATGAACAGCAGGGGCCAGTCCAGCGAGCCGGACACCAGCCAGTCGGCCGACGGCAACGACAAGGGCACCGACAAGGCCAGGCCCATCACGGCACTCGGCATCAAGGACGCCGCGGAGTACTACCCGGACGGCAAGCCGCAGCACGCCAACGACGCGAGGCTGACGTACGACAACAGCTCGTCGACGTACTGGCGGACGTACTCCTACACCGACGGCCCCACATTGGCGCCGTTCAAGCAGGGCGTCGGCATCGTCTACGACCTGGGCTCGGCCAAGGAGGTGTCGGCGGCCTCGATAGGGCTGTACTACACGGGCGACCACACCACGGCCACGCTCTACGGGGCCGACTCCCTGTCGTCGTCCGCTCCCCTCAGCTCCATGACGAAGATCGCCACGAACAGGACGAGTGGCACGGACCTGAAGATCTCCGCCAAGAAGCCGGTGAAGACCCGGTACGTTCTCGTGTGGCTCACGGATGTGCCCTACGCGAACCGTGACCAGTTCAGTGGCGCCGGCTACAAGCAGGCGATCACCGACGTGAAGTTCACGGGCTGAGAGCTCACCGAGAGAGGGGGTCCGATGGCGCCCAGCGCTGATCACAGCGAGGTAAGCGATCAGGATCTCCTGGCCCGCCACGTGGGGGGCGACCCCGAGGCCTTCGGTGAGCTTGTACGGCGACACCGGGACCGGCTGTGGGCGGTGGCCCTGCGGACGCTCGGAGACCGTGAGGAGGCCGCGGACGCCGTCCAGGACGCGCTGGTGTCCGCCTATCGGGCCGCCCACACCTTCCGTGGCCAGGCGGCCGTCACGACCTGGCTGCACCGCATCACGGTGAATGCCTGCCTGGACCGCGCCCGCAAGACGGCCTCGCGCAAGACGTCGCCCGTCGACGACACCGAGCGGCTGGAGCAGCTGCTGGAGCCGCACGAGTCGGCTTCCGCCCCGGCCGAGCGCAACGACCTGCACCGCCAGCTGCTGGAGGCCCTCGGCACTCTGCCACAGGATCAGCGGGCGGCGCTCGTCCTGGTCGACATGCAGGGCTATCCGGTGGCCGAGGCCGCGCGAATTCTCGACGTACCGACCGGCACCGTGAAGAGCCGTTGTGCCCGTGGCAGAGCCAGACTCCTGCCGCTGCTGACCCATCTGCGTACGGATGGTGAGAGCAGCGGCAAAAAGTCGGGGCGTGGAAGGAACCGGGCGCAGGGGACATCCGTCCCACCCGCAGCGGGACCACATGAGGCAGGGCCAAGCGATTCAGCTGCTGTGAAGGGCGGAGGTGGGCGAGCGTGACATCCACGACCGACACGGCCGGACACCCCGACGTCGAGGAGATCTCCGACCTCAGCGAAGGGCTTCTCCCTCCGTCCCGCACCACGCATGTCCGGCAGCATCTGGACGAGTGCCCGCTCTGCGCCGATGTGTATGCCTCCCTGGAAGAGATCCGCAGCCTGCTCGGCACCCTGCCAGGACCACCTCGCATGCCCGACGACGTGGCAGGGCGGATCGATGCGGCCCTGGCAGCCGAGGCTCTTCTGAACGCCACGGCACCTGAGCGGGAGACCAGCGCGGAGCCCGTCGCAGCCGAGATCTCCCACACGGCCCGGGGGGAGGAGGCCACCACGCATGTTTCACGTGAAACATCGCCGACAGGGGATCGCCCTGTCGGTCGTCCACGCGCGTCCACCGGCCCAGGCCGTATGAGCAAGCGGCGCCCCAAGCGTCGTACGACGGTCATCGGTGCTGTGTTCGCGATCGCGGCTCTGGGCTTCGGCACCGTCCTCGTCCAGTCGGGCGGCGGGAGTGACGGCCCTCCTACGCGCGAAGCCGCGACCGCGGCTCCCTCGACCTTCTCCGGCGTCAAGCTGGAGAAGCGTGTCCAAGAGCTCTTGGGCGAGACCAAGACCGAGAGCTCGCCCAGCCAGGAAGCCTTCGGCACCGCGACCACGCCGGACAAGAGCAGGAACACGGTCTTCAAGACCGAGGTGCCGGTCTGTATCGCGAAGGGCATCGGCGATGTCACGGGGGCGATCGCTTCCGAGCGCGGTACCTACCGGGGAGCCGACGCCTACCTCGTGCTGCTGCCCGACCGCTCCGACGACTCGCACGTCACCGCTTATGTCGTCGACGCCTCCTGCTTGGACAGAGCTTCGGATCCCGCCGGGGACGTTCTCCTGAAGCACTCCTACGCTCGCTCCTGAGGACTGTCTCTCGCGCTGTGGTATGCCTTGCATCCCTCTGCGGCTGTGTGCCGTCTCCGTGTGCCCGGACACACCGGGAATGCGCGCCCCTTAGGATCCGTTGGGTGGGGTGAGAGTTTCGAGAGCAGCTCCCGCCGGCAGTACGCAGCAGTCTCCAGAGACGAGGAATCAAGCCGTGAGCGACGTCCGTAACGTGATCATCATCGGCTCCGGGCCCGCCGGCTACACGGCGGCGCTCTACACCGCGCGCGCGTCGCTGAAGCCGCTGGTATTCGAGGGCGCCGTCACCGCAGGCGGCGCGCTGATGAACACCACCGAGGTGGAGAACTTCCCCGGCTTCCGCGACGGCATCATGGGTCCCGACCTCATGGACAACATGCGTGGCCAGGCCGAGCGATTCGGTGCCGAGCTCATTCCGGACGACATCGTCGCCGTGGACCTGAGCGGCGAGATCAAGACCGTCACGGACACGGCCGGCACAGTGCACCGCGCCAAGGCCGTCATCGTCACCACGGGCTCCCAGCACCGCAAGCTCGGGCTGCCCAACGAGGACGCGCTCTCCGGCCGCGGTGTCTCCTGGTGTGCCACCTGTGACGGGTTCTTCTTCAAGGACCAGGACATCGCTGTGATCGGCGGCGGGGACACGGCGATGGAGGAGGCGACCTTCCTCTCACGCTTCGCCAAGTCCGTGACCATCGTCCACCGTCGGGACACGCTGCGCGCCTCCAAGGCGATGCAGGATCGCGCGTTCGCCGACCCGAAGATCTCCTTCGTGTGGGACAGCGAGGTAGCCGAGATCCAGGGCGACCAGAAGCTCGCCGGGCTGAAGCTGCGCAACCTCAAGACGGGCGAGACCTCCGAGCTGCCGGCCACGGGCCTGTTCATCGCGATCGGCCACGACCCGCGCACGGAACTCTTCAAGGGTCAGCTCGACCTGGACGACGAGGGTTATCTGAAGGTGGCCGCACCGTCGACCCGGACGAACCTGACCGGTGTCTTCGGCGCCGGTGACGTCGTCGACCACACGTACCGGCAGGCGATCACCGCAGCCGGCACCGGCTGCTCCGCCGCCCTCGACGCCGAGCGGTACCTCGCCGCCTTGGCCGACGGCGACCAGGCCGCCGAGCCCGAGAAGACCACCGTCTGACCCCCGTCCGCCCCACCGCACCAACCAGTTAGGAGCCCTCAGTGGCCGGCACTCTGAAGAACGTGACCGACGACTCCTTCGAGCAGGACGTCCTCAAGAACGACAAGCCCGTCCTGGTGGACTTCTGGGCCGCCTGGTGCGGCCCGTGCCGCCAGATCGCGCCGTCTCTCGAAGCGATCGCCCAGGAGTACGGCGACAAGATCGAGATCGTCAAGCTCAACATCGACGAGAACCCGGCCACGGCTGCCAAGTACGGCGTCATGTCGATTCCGACGCTGAACGTCTACCAGGCCGGCGAAGTCGCCAAGACCATTGTCGGTGCCAAGCCGAAGGCCGCGATCGTGCGTGACCTCGAGGACTTCATCGCCGAGTGATGTTTCACGTGAAACATGAAGAGGCCAACCCGCTCGGGTTGGCCTCTTCGCTTTAGAGCGGTCGCAGCGCGGGCTCCTTCTGTACGGCCCCGAGAAGACGGTCCAGTGCCAGCTCGACGTCCTCCTTCCAGGAGAGCGTCGTCCGCAGCTCCAACCGCAGCCTCGGGTACGTGGGGTGGGGGCGCACGGTCTTGAAGCCCACAGCCGTCAGATGGTCGGCGGGGAGGACACACGCCGACTCCTTCCAACGGGCGTCCCCAAAGGCCTCTATGGCCTTGAAGCCCCGCCGCAGAAGGTCCTTGGCCACCGTCTGCACCATCACACGGCCCAGCCCTTGGCCCTGATAGCCCTGGGCGATGAAGGCGGTCATCAGCTGAACCGCGTCGGGGGACACCGGACTTGTGGGGAATGCCAGGGCTCGGGGCACATAAGCAGGAGGCGCGTACAGCACGTACCCCACCGGGATCTCGTCCACGTAGACGACCCGGCCGCAGGACCCCCAGTCCAGCAGGACGGCGGAGATCCACGCCTCTTTCTCCAGAGCGGGCGTACCCGCTCTTACCGCGGCCTCGCCACTGACTGGGTCGAGCTCCCAGAAGACACACGAACGACAGCGCTTGGGAATGTCCTGAAGGTTGTCCAACGTGAGCGGTACGAGCCGACGCCCCATGAAGGCTGTTCCTCGCTTCCTTCGCCCGCAGCCTCGCGGGCGGCTGTCAGAGCGCTCCGCTCCCTGAGGAGACTGCCGATGAATCCGCCGACGGCCCCCAGTCCCAGGCCTGCCGTCACCAGTCCGGAACGGCTCACGGTTCGCATGGCCCCGCCTCTCCCAAGAAGACCCGCCAGGTCGATGCGCTCTACCGAATCGCATCGTATCCACGATGCGATTGCCTTGATACCGCCTCAAAGCAAAGAGCGGGCTGTGTCCGGTATACATCGGACACAGCCCGCTCAGGCAGTCGACGGGCCGGAAGTCAGCCCCTTCCTCAGAAGGCTCAGGCCTCCGTCTCCTCCGAGTCGTCGTCCAGCAGGCTCTTCTGGAGTGCGAGCTTCTCGCCCGGGGCCAGCGTGCTCAGAATGCGCTCAAGGTCTTCCGTGGACGCGAACTCGACAGTGATCTTGCCCTTCTTCTGACCCAGATCGATCTTCACCCGGGTCTCGAACCGATCGGAAAGCCGGGTAGCGAGTTCGCCCAGCGCCGGAGAGGGCACGGAGCCGGCACGAGGGCCCTTGGACCGCGTCGAGGCCTTCGGATGCGACCCCATCAGGGTGACGATCTCTTCCACTGCTCGGACCGAGAGTCCCTCGGCCACGATCCGGTGAGCCAGCTTGTCCTGCTCCTCCGAGTCCTCGACGGAGAGCAGCGCCCGAGCGTGCCCCGCGGAGAGAACACCGGCGGCCACCCGACGCTGGACCGCCGGTGAGAGCTTCAGCAGGCGCAGCGTGTTGGAGACCTGGGGACGGGACCGACCGATACGGTCCGCCAGCTGGTCGTGCGTGCAGTTGAAGTCCTTGAGCAACTGGTCGTAGGCGAATGCCTCTTCCAGCGGGTTCAGCTGGGCACGGTGAAGGTTCTCCAGAAGCGCGTCCAGAAGCAGCTTCTCGTCGTCCGTCGCCCGCACGATCGCCGGGATCGCTTCCAGGTCGGCCTCATGGCAGGCTCGCCAGCGCCGCTCGCCCATGATCAGCTCGTAGCGAGCCGGCCCCACCTGCCGAACGACAATGGGCTGGAGAAGACCGACCTCCTTGATGGAGGTGACGAGTTCCTGGAGAAGATCCTCGTCGAAGACCTCGCGCGGCTGACGCGGGTTCGGAGTGATGGAGTCGAGAGGCAGCTCAGCGAAGTAGGCGCCGACGGGTGCGGCAGGCAGTTCCGCCGTGCCGATCGGCGACAGCTCCTCTGTTTCACGTGAAACAGGCTGGAGTGTCGCCACCTGCGAGGCTCCCACCCCACGCTCCGGGCTGAAGACGGATGGCACCGCCGATGCCGTGGATGGGGACGTTCCCGCTGCCGGAGCATCCTTCTCTCCTGTCGCAGCCGCTGGGATCAGTGCGGCGAGGCCACGGCCCAACCCCCTCCGTCGATCACTCACTGGATGCCCTCCACCACACTCGTATTGTTCTGAGCACCGATATGGGCGTGCGTCGGGTCGTACCCCACGCCCACGCCCCTCAGTGCGATTTCTCGTGCCGCCTCAAGATAGGAGAGGGCACCACTCGATCCTGGATCGTAGGTCAGCACCGTCTGCCCATAGCTCGGCGCCTCGGAGATACGGACCGAACGGGGAATGCTCGTCCGCAGCACCTCCTCACCGAAGTGGGTGCGCACCTCGTCGGCGACCTGGGAGGCCAGACGCGTCCGGCCGTCGTACATGGTGAGCAGGATGGTCGACACATGAAGGATGGGGTTGAGGTGCCCGCGTACCAGGTCGACATTGCGGAGCAGCTGACCAAGGCCCTCCAGCGCGTAGTACTCGCACTGGATCGGGATGAGCACCTCCTGGCCGGCGACCATCGCGTTCACCGTCAGCAGGCCGAGCGAGGGAGGGCAGTCGATGAGAATGTAGTCCAGCGGCTGCTCGTACGCCTGAATCGCTCGCTGCAGTCGACTTTCCCGTGCCACGAGGGAGACCAGCTCGATCTCCGCACCGGCGAGATCGATCGTGGCAGGAGCGCAGAAGAGGCCCTCTACGTCAGGAACGGGCTGGACGACTTCTGCCAGAGGCTTGCTGTCGATCAGCACGTCGTAGATGGAGGGCACCTCGGCGTGATGGTCGATCCCCAGCGCGGTGGACGCGTTGCCCTGGGGGTCGAGGTCGATCACCAGAACGCGGGCGCCGTGCAGAGCCAGTGAAGCGGCAAGGTTGACGGTCGTCGTGGTCTTGCCGACGCCACCCTTCTGGTTGGCGACGACCATGACTCTGGTCTGCTCGGGCCGAGGCAGGCCTTCGCCGGCCCGGCCCAGAGCCTCTACCGCCAGCTGGGCAGCACGACCGATGGGAGTGTCGTCCATCGGGGGCGGTGTTTCACGTGAAACATCTTCCCCCATCGACTCGGTACGGGGACCGGGGACCGGATCGGTCATCGGTCCCGCGATGTTGGCGTCGGACCGCAAGGATTCACTCTCCTCGACTTCAGGCTCGCAATGAACAGAGCCTCCCATGCCTTCGGGGTCGTGAACCAGTGAGGCCTGGTCTTCTGTGGAGAATTCCACCTCTGTGGAAAACTCCGTTACCCCTCCGAGTGACCCGAGAGGCTTCCGGTCGCGCGGTTCGGCCGCAGCGCGGCCCCGACTGATGATGCCGTGCAGCAGTGAGCGACGTTTCACGTGAAACACGATGCCCAGCGGCACAGGCCACGCTCGCGCGACACTCCGAGACGCGTAGGTTTGGCAGCTTGTGTGGAGTACGAGCGTCGTCAGGACGGATCAGCGAACGTCCTGGATCCCGTAGCTAGCGGCGTCGGCGGGCACGCCCTGTCCGGGCCGCCTTGGCCCTCTTCGCGGCGAAGCGCACGCCCCCCGGGCTCTCCCCGACCTCCACCCGGACCACCGTGGACAGAGGATCGACCACGCCCTCGCCGACGTGGAGGACCGAGGTCTCCACCGCGCCGAGCTTGCTCAGGGCCGAGGCAGCGCTCTTGAGCTCCTCCTCCGCGGTGTCGCCCTTGAGAGCGAGCATCTCTCCGTACGGACGCAGCAGCGGAATGCCCCAGGCGGCCAATCGGTCCAATGGAGCCACGGCCCGGGCCGTCACCACATGGACCGGCTGCAAGGTCCCGAGGACCTCTTCGGCTCGGCCGCGGACGACGGTCACATGGTCGAGGCCCAGGAGCTCGACGACCTCGGTCAGGAAGTTCGTGCGCCGCAGCAGTGGCTCCAGCAGCGTGATCTTCAGGTCCTCGCGGACGAGGGCCAGCGGAATGCCGGGCAGTCCGGCACCGGACCCGACATCGCACACCGTGACCCCCTCGGGCACGACCTCGGAGAGCACCGCGCAGTTCAGTAGATGCCTCTCCCACAGACGGGGCACCTCACGCGGGCCGATGAGCCCTCGCTGCACCCCCGCCTCGGCCAGGAGCTCGGCGTACCGGACCGCGTCCGCGTAGCGATCACCGAATACGTCGCGTGCCTGCTCGGGCGCAGGGGGGAGCTCCGCTGACTCCGTCACGGGGACCGTCCTTCCGTACCGCAAGAGCGCACTGGGCGCTGACATCAGAACAACAGGCTGACAAAGTTCGGCCCCGCCTGCGGGCAGACGGGGCCGGAAAACGTACGTACCGAATCAGGCGGGCAGCACGACGACGAAGCGCTGCGGCTCCTCGCCCTCGGACTCGCTGCGCAGGCCCGCCGACTTGACCGCGTCGTGGACGACCTTGCGCTCGAACGGGGTCATCGGCTTCAGCTTGACAGGCTCGCCGGTGCTCCTGGCCTCGGCCGCCGCCTTGGCGCCCAGCTCGGAGAGCTCGGCGCGCTTCTGGGCGCGGTAGCCCGCGATGTCCAGCATCAGACGGCTGCGGTCACCGGTCTCGCGGTGCACGGCCAGGCGCGTGAGCTCTTGAAGCGCCTCGAGCACCTCGCCCTCCCGGCCGACGAGCTTGTTCAGGTCGCGGCCACCGGAGTCGCTGATGATCGAGACAGAGGCACGGTCGGCCTCGACGTCCATGTCGATGTCGCCGTCGAGATCTGCGATGTCCAGCAGACCTTCCAGGTAGTCCGCCGCGATCTCACCCTCCTGCTCCAGGCGGGTCAGGGTGTCGCCACCCTCGGAGGCGGTGGAGGTGGTGCCTTCCGTCACGGGAGGAACTCCTTCTTACTTCTTGGACGGGGACTTGGGGCGCTGCTGGCCCTTGCGCTGACCGGACTGGGCCTTGCTGCGACCACCGGTGCCGGGCTTGGGCGAGGCCTTCTTGGCAGCGGCCGCCGGCTTGGCGTCCTCCGGCTGGTCGGACTTGCTCAGCGAGGTGGGCTCGGACTGCTCGTCGTCGTCGACGCTCTTCGCGCCGCCGGACTGACGCTGGGCCTTGCTCTGGCGCTTGGGCTGCTGGCGCTTGGGCGTGCCGGGCGTGGGCGTACCGTCCTCTGCCGTGACCGCGGCGGAGACCTCGCTCTTGACCACGGTGCCGTCGGTCTGGGCCGCGAGGCCCTCCTTGCCGAGGCCGGTGATGAACTTCCGCTCGTGCTCGTTGCGATCGCGGCCCTTGGCGACGATGGCCTTCACGATGGCGCGCTCGCGGCGGTTGCGGGTCTTGCCGTGCCGCGTGACGTGCTTGAAGAGGCGCTCCAGGTAGGCGGCCTGCGCCTTGGAACCCGGGGTCGGGTTGTTGTGGATGACGTACATCTGCTGGCCCATGGTCCACACGTTGGTGGTCAGCCAGTAGACGAGGACACCGACCGGGAAGTTGATACCGAAGACGGCGAACATGACCGGGAAGACGTACATCAGCATCTTCTGCTGCTGCATGAACGGCGTCTTCACCGTGGTGTCGACGTTCTTCGTCATCAACTGGCGCTGCGTGTAGAACTGCGAGCCCGACATCAGAACGATCATGACCGCAGTCACGATGCGGACCGTGGTCAACGAGGCGTCGAGTGCGGCGACGTCCGCGGAGCTGTCGGTGAACTTCGCGGCCAGCGGAGCACCGAAGATGTGCGCCTTCTGCGCGCTCTGCAGCAGGCTCTGGTTGATGACACCGATGGTGTCGTTGTTCGCGATGCTGTTGAGCACGTGATACAGGGCGAAGAAGAACGGGGACTGCGCCAGGATGGGAAGGCACGAGGAGAGCGGGTTGGTACCCGTCTCCTTGTACAGCTTCATCATCTCTTCGGACTGACGCTGTTTGTCGTTCTTGTAGCGCTCCTGGATCTTCTTCATCTCGGGCTGGAGCGTCTGCATCGCCCGGGTCGCCTTGATCTGCTTCACGAAGAGCGGGATCAGGCAGATACGGATCAGGATCACCAGGGACACGATGGACAGGCCCCAGGCCCACCCGGTGTCAGCGCCGAAGAGGGCGCCGTACACCTTGTGGAACTGGACGATGACCCAGGAGACAGGTGTCGTGATGAAGCTGAAGAGGCTGGCAATCGTGTCCACTAATCATGCTCCTTGGGCATGGGACGGGCTCTCGGCGGCCGGGCTCGAAGGAACGTGCCCCTCGGTGGCCGGTTCGGCGGCGGAGGACCCGCCCTTGCGTGCGCGCCACGTGCCACGCACCATCTCGTGCCACCGTGGACGCTTGCGCGGCGGGACGTGGTCCACACCGCCGAGCGACCACGGATTGCACCGCAGGATGCGCCAGGCGGTGAGTGCCGTTCCCTTGATCGCACCGTGCCGGTCGATGGCCGTGTAGCCGTAGTGGGAGCACGACGGGTAGTACTTGCACACCGGCCCGAGCAGTGGACTGATCGTCCACTGGTACAGCTTGATCAGCGCCAGCAGCGGGTACTTCATCGCGCGCCCCCTCCCAGCAGCCGCCCCAGGGCGGCATCCAGGTCTTGGGCCAGTTGTACGTGGTCGGCGTCACCCGCTCCGGGCAGCGCTCGTACTACTACCAGGCTACCGGGGGGCAACAGGGCGACTCGATCGCGCATCAGATGGCGAAGTCTGCGCTTCACCCTGTTACGGACGACCGAGCCACCGACGGCTTTGCTCACGACGAAACCCGCACGCGTCGGGGGAGCGCTCTCCCCAGGCGCGTGCGGGTCCGTGGCACCGCTACGTAGGTGAACGACGAGGAGTGGGCGGCCGGCCCGGCGTCCTCGTCGTACCGCGGTCGCGAAGTCCTCGCGCCGCCTCAGCCGATGCTCGGTAGGCAGCACGACGTCATGACCTGATCGGGATCAGGCGGACAGGCTGGCGCGACCCTTGCTGCGACGGTTCGCGAGAATCGCGCGACCGGCACGGGTACGCATCCGCAGGCGGAAGCCGTGGGTCTTGGCGCGACGACGGTTGTTCGGCTGGAAGGTGCGCTTGCTCACTCGGGGGCTCCAGAAAGAAATCGGTGTTTGCGGGTGCCGTCCTGGCTGTCACCGTGCGCCCACGAGTAGCTCGTATAAACGCCCGAGTGCACCGCTGTCCGATCACCTGACGCGATCTGTGCCCATCGGAGGCAGGCGGCAGCAGCCATCGACAACTCGACCTGGTTACGGTACGCGCGGCTACGCCATCCGGTCAAACCGGAGGTCGCAGGGAGACACTATCCACAGGCTGGGGACAACAACTTGAACCGTACCGGTCGCCGTGACTACCGTGACTGAACTCCGATTCGTTCCTTTTCCTTTGGCTGCTGGGACCCGACCCACCCATCAGCTCCTCGTCTCGAGTGCTCCACCCGAGTTCCGAACCGACCTGTCCCTGAACCACACGTTCGTGGGACCTGTGAGAGAGCGTGCCCTGTGGCTGACGTACCTGCCGATCTTGCCGCAGTGTGGCCACGAGTACTGGAGAAGCTCCTCGGTGAGGGCCATGGTCAGGGCGTCGAGGTGAAGGACGAGCGCTGGATCAAGCGCTGCCAGCCCCTCGCCCTGGTCGCGGACACGGCGCTTCTCGCCGTCCCGAACGAGTTCGCCAAGGGCGTACTGGAAGGCCGTCTCGCGCCGATCGTCAGCGAGACCCTGAGCCGGGAGTGCGGCCGCCCGATCCGTATCGCGATCACCGTCGACAGTTCCGTCGGCGAGCAGCCCCCGCCGGTCCAGCACCGCTTCGAGGAACCGGAGCCGCCTTCCGTCCCGGCCCAGAACCGCGACGGCTACGAGGGCAGGACCGCCTACGACGGCCAGGGCCGCGACGCGCGCGGTGGGTACGACAACCAGAACCCGTACGACAATCAGAACCCGTACGAGAAGCGGAACGGATACGACGGCCAGGCCCGCGCCCCCTACGAGGGGTACGGCCGTCACCGGGCCGAGGACCGTGGTCCCGGACGCGGCGAGCAGATGGGCGGCGGGCCCGGCGACCAGTTGCCGCCGCCCCGCTCGGAGCACCCCGCCGGCCGCTCGGACCAGCTTCCGACCGCGCGCCCCGCATATCCGTCCGAGTACCAGCGCCCCGAGCCGGGCGCCTGGCCGCGACCGTCACAGGACGACTACGGCTGGCAGCAGCAACGGCTCGGATTCCCGGAACGGGATCCGTACGCCTCGCCGTCGTCGGACTACCGCTCGCAGTCGAGCGACCGGCCGCCGTACGACCAGCACCGCGGCGACTACGACCGGCCGAACGCCGACTCCGACTATCGCCAGGACCGGCGTGAGCTTCCCGATCCGCCGCCTGGCTCCGGCCATGTCCACCGGGGCGGCCCGGCGAGCAGCGCGCCCGGCCCGCTGGCGGCGCAGCCCGCGCCGGCGTCCGGCCCCGGGGAGCCGACGGCACGCCTGAACCCGAAGTACCTCTTCGACACCTTCGTCATCGGTGCCTCGAACCGTTTCGCGCACGCGGCCGCGGTGGCCGTCGCCGAGGCTCCGGCCAAGGCGTACAACCCCCTCTTCATCTACGGGGAGTCCGGACTCGGCAAGACGCACCTGCTGCACGCGATCGGGCACTACGCGCGCAGCCTCTACCCGGGCACGCGGGTGCGGTACGTGAGCTCGGAGGAGTTCACCAACGAGTTCATCAACTCCATCCGCGACGGCAAGGGCGACAGCTTCCGCAAGCGGTACCGGGAGATGGACATCCTGCTCGTGGACGACATCCAGTTCCTGGCGGACAAGGAGTCGACGCAGGAGGAGTTCTTCCACACCTTCAATACGCTCCACAACGCGAACAAGCAGATCGTCCTCTCCAGCGACCGGCCGCCCAAGCAGCTGGTGACACTGGAGGACCGGCTGCGGAACCGTTTCGAGTGGGGTCTGATCACCGACGTCCAGCCGCCCGAGCTGGAGACGCGGATCGCGATCCTCCGCAAGAAGGCGGTGCAGGAACAGCTCAACGCCCCGCCGGAGGTGCTGGAGTTCATCGCGTCCCGCATCTCGCGCAACATCCGTGAGCTGGAGGGCGCGCTGATCCGGGTGACGGCGTTCGCGTCGCTCAACCGGCAGCCGGTGGACCTGGGGCTGACGGAGATCGTCCTCAAGGATCTGATCCCGGGCGGCGAGAACGCCTCCCCCGAGATCACGGCCACCGCGATCATGGGCGCTACGGCCGACTACTTCGGGCTCACGGTCGAGGACCTGTGCGGCACCTCGCGCGGCCGCGCCCTGGTGACCGCCCGGCAGATCGCCATGTACCTGTGCCGGGAGCTGACCGACCTGTCGCTGCCCAAGATCGGCGCGCAGTTCGGCAACCGTGACCACACCACCGTCATGCACGCCGACCGCAAGATCCGCGCACTGATGGCGGAGAGGCGCTCCATCTACAACCAGGTGACGGAGCTGACGAACCGCATCAAGAACGGCTGACACAGGGCCGTCGTACGACGCCGAGGGCGCCCCGGGACGAGTTCCCGAGGGCGCCTTCGGCGTTCCGAGGGGTCTCGGGCCGTCGCCGGGGGGTCTCGGGCCGTCGCCGGACCGACATCGGGTGTTCGAATACCAGCCGCGTTACGGCCTCCCTCCACAGATTCGGGAACTTTCTTCCGTCCACACCCTGGGGACCGGGAAGTTATGCAGATCGTGTCCACAGGGGCGACTGTTGAGGGATCATCAGGCCAGGTCAGTCCCCTGTGGATTCGTGGACGAAAGATGTCCACAGGCTGTGGACGAAGTGGTGATCCACAGACTGTGGACGGGGTTGTCCACCGACGGCCCACAGGCTGAGCCGTGTTGTCCCCAGTGATCGACGGCTTCTCCACATGCCTGTCCACTGTTCGGCAAGCCAACGCGCCTCCTCACTGTGTCGAGTGAAAGGCGTCACACGAAGTTGCCTGGTTGGGCTGTGGGAAAGACGGGTAAACCTGGGGACGCCGTTGGGGAGAAGTGCCCCGAGGCTGTGCACGGTGTGTGCAGAACTTTCCGTTCTCCACAGACACCCCCGGTTGTCCACCGCCTCCGCCCACAGGCCCGGTGGACAAAATTTGCCGTCTGAGCTGCGAAAACGGGGTTATCCACGGTTTCCACAGGCCCTACTACTACTCCCAACTAGAGAGAGCTGGGAATCCGTTTCGAAGTGGGTCCTGTGCACAACTCGCTCCGAGCTGCCTGACCGCGCCTCGTCACGACTTGACCCCGAGAGGCTCCGAGTGTCAGTGGTGTGCGTCAGACTGGTCCCCGGTGTCCTTCCCGTCACAGGGACCACCGACACCGAGACAGACGACGAAGCCAGGCAGGGCGAGAAGCGCCGGCAACAGCAGGAGGCGGCAACAGTGAAGATCCGGGTGGAACGCGACGTACTCGCGGAGGCCGTGGCCTGGGCGGCGCGCAGCCTCCCGGCCCGGCCGCCGGCGCCTGTCCTCGCCGGCCTCCTTCTGAAGGCCGAGGAAGGCCAGCTGAGCCTCTCCGGCTTCGACTACGAGGTCTCCGCCCGGGTCTCCGTGGAGGCGGAGGTCGACGAGGAGGGCACGGTGCTCGTCTCCGGCCGACTGCTCGCCGACATCTGCCGTGCCCTTCCCAACCGCCCGGTGGAGATCTCCACAGACGGTGTACGGGCCACGGTGGTCTGCGGCTCCTCGCGCTTCACACTCCACACACTGCCTGTGGAGGAATACCCGACCCTGCCGCAGATGCCGAACGCCACGGGCACCGTTCCCGGTGAGGTCTTCGCCTCCGCCGCCGCGCAGGTGGCCATCGCCGCCGGGCGCGACGACACGCTGCCCGTCCTCACCGGTGTGCGCATCGAGATCGAGGGCGACACGGTCACGCTGGCCTCCACCGACCGCTACCGCTTCGCGGTCCGCGAGTTCCTGTGGAAGCCGGAGAACCCCGAGGCGTCCGCGGTCGCCCTGGTGCCCGCCAAGACGCTCCTGGACACCGCCAAGGCCCTCACGAGCGGCGACAGCGTCATCCTGGCGCTCTCCGGTTCCGGCTCGGGCGAAGGCCTGATCGGCTTCGAGGGCGCGGGCCGGCGTACGACCACGCGGCTGCTGGAGGGCGACCTCCCGAAGTACCGCACGCTGTTCCCGACGGAGTTCAACAGCGTGGCCGTCATCGAGACCGCCCCCTTCGTCGAGGCCGTCAAGCGCGTCGCCCTGGTCGCCGAGCGGAACACCCCGGTGCGGCTGAGCTTCGAGCAGGGTGTGCTGATCCTGGAGGCCGGCTCCAGCGACGACGCACAGGCTGTGGAGAGGGTCGACGCCCAGCTGGAGGGTGACGACATCTCGATCGCCTTCAACCCGACGTTCCTGCTGGACGGCCTGAGCGCCATCGACTCCCCGGTCGCCCAGCTGTCGTTCACCACGTCCACCAAGCCCGCGCTGCTCAGCGGCAAGCCGGCGGTGGACGCTGAGGCGGACGAGGCCTACAAGTACCTGATCATGCCGGTGCGACTCAGCGGCTGACCGGCGGACACCGCCGACGGCTCGGCCGCGGCGGTGCCCCTACCGCCGCGGGCCGGGCGGAGCGGTGGGCACTCAGTGCGAAGCCGCAGGTCGGGGGCCACTTATGAGCGGGTATGCCCACAGGTGTGCGTGAGCGTCCGGGTCTAGGCTCGTGGGTGGGTACGCAAGTGCCCTCATGCCACGTCGCAACCTAAGGAACAACTGATGGAGCTCGGTCTCGTCGGCCTCGGCAAGATGGGCGGGAACATGCGCGAGCGGATCCGCCGCGCAGGCCACACCGTCATCGGATACGACCGGAACCCGGATCTCGCCGATGTCCACAGTCTCGAGGAGCTTGTGGGCAGGCTCAGCGGCCCGCGGGTCGTGTGGGTGATGGTCCCGGCCGGTGCGGCCACCCAGTCGACGGTCGACGAGCTGGCGGAGCTGCTCCAGCCCGGTGACGTCGTGGTGGACGGCGGCAACTCCCGCTGGACGGACGACGAGAAGCACGCCGAGGAGCTGGCCGCCAAGGGCATCGGCTTCGTCGACTGCGGTGTCTCCGGCGGTGTCTGGGGCCTGGAGAACGGCTACGCGCTGATGTACGGCGGTGACGCGGAGAATGTCGCCAAGGTGCAGCCGGTCTTCGACGCGCTGAAGCCCGAGGGCGACCTCGGGGCGGTGCACGCCGGCAAGGTCGGCGCCGGGCACTTCGCGAAGATGGTCCACAACGGCATCGAGTACGCGATGATGCAGGCGTACGCCGAGGGCTGGGAGCTGCTGGAGAAGGCCGACTCGGTGACGGACGTCCGTGAGGTCTTCCGTTCCTGGCAGGACGGCACGGTCATCCGTTCCTGGCTGCTCGACCTGGCGGTGAACGCCCTCGACGAGGACGAGCACCTGGACCGGCTCAAGGGCTACGCGCAGGACTCCGGCGAGGGCCGGTGGACCGTGGAGGCCGCCATCGACCACGCCGTGCCGTTGCCCGCGATCACGGCCTCGCTCTTCGCGCGGTTCGCGTCGCGCCAGGAGGACTCTCCGCAGATGAAGATGATCGCGGCGCTGCGGAACCAGTTCGGCGGGCACGCGGTCGAGACGAAGTAGCCCGCGGCACCGAAGAGGTAACGAACACCCGAACGTCGACGAGAAGTCGTCCACAGGGCCGCACGGTGGTCCACAACCCTGGGGGAGGTCGGCACCCGACCATGCACGTCACGCATCTGTCGCTGGCCGACTTCCGCTCGTACGCCCGGGTCGAGGTCCCGCTCGACCCGGGCGTCACCGCGTTCGTGGGTCCCAACGGGCAGGGCAAGACGAACCTGGTCGAGGCGGTCGGCTATCTCGCGACCCTGGGCAGCCACCGGGTGTCGTCGGACGCGCCCCTGGTCCGCATGGGCGCCGACCGCGCGGTGATCCGGGCCCAGGTGCGGCAGGGCGAGCGGCAGCAGCTGGTCGAGCTGGAGCTGAATCCCGGCCGGGCGAACCGCGCCCGCATCAACAGGTCGTCCCAGGTCAGGCCGCGCGACGTGCTCGGCATCGTGCGGACGGTGCTGTTCGCTCCGGAGGACCTGGCCCTGGTCAAGGGCGACCCGGGTGAGCGGCGGCGTTTCCTCGACGAGCTGATCACCGCGCGGACACCGCGCATGGCGGGCGTGCGCTCCGACTACGAGCGGGTGCTCAAGCAGCGCAACACGCTGCTCAAGTCGGCCGCGCTGGCCCGCAGGCACGGCGGCCGCACCATGGACCTGTCCACGCTCGACGTGTGGGACCAGCACCTCGCGCGCGTGGGCGCCGAACTGCTCGCCCAGCGCCTGGACCTGGTCGCCGCGATCCAGCCCCTCGCCGACAAGGCCTACGAGCAGCTGGCACCGGGGGGCGGGCCGGTGAGTCTGGAATACAAACCCTCCTCTCCCGGTCTCGTCGGCCACGCGCGCGAGGAGCTGTACGAGCAGCTGACGGCCGCCCTGGCCGAGAGTCGCAAGCAGGAGATCGAGCGGGGCGTCACCCTGGTGGGACCCCACCGGGACGATGTGAATCTCAAACTCGGTGAGCTGCCCGCCAAGGGGTACGCCTCGCACGGCGAGTCCTGGTCCTACGCCCTGGCGCTGCGGCTGGCCTCGTACGATCTGCTGCGGGCCGAGGGGAACGAGCCCGTGCTGATCCTCGACGACGTCTTCGCCGAGCTGGACACCCGTCGGCGGGAGCGGCTGGCGGAGCTGGTCGCGCCGGGCGAGCAGGTCCTGGTGACCGCCGCGGTCGACGACGACGTACCGGACGTACTGACAGGGACGCGGTACGTCGTGTCCGACGGGACGGTGGAGCGCGTATGAGCGGATCCGAGGGGATCCCGACACCGCCCGAGCCCTCCGGCGTGGACCTCGCGCGCGTGGCGCTGCGGGCCGCGAAGGAGGCCGCCCGCGCGCGTGGCGAGGCCACCCAGCAGAAGAAGCAGGCCAGGCGCGGCGGTGGACTGCGCTCCGGCGCCCGTGCCGACGGCCGTGATCCGATGCCGCTCGGTCCCGCCATCAACCGTCTGATCACCGAGCGGGGCTGGGAGACGCCGGCCGCCGTCGGCGGGGTCATGGGCCGGTGGCCGCAGATCGTCGGCGACGACCTGGCCCGACGATGCGTACCGGAGCGGTACGACGAGGACGAGCGGGTCCTGCACGT
The DNA here is from genome assembly GCF_014873495.1 of Streptomyces stelliscabiei. Taxonomy (GTDB): domain Bacteria; phylum Actinomycetota; class Actinomycetes; order Streptomycetales; family Streptomycetaceae; genus Streptomyces; species Streptomyces bottropensis. The sequence goes on from NZ_JADBGF010000001.1 coordinate 5,286,458, forward strand.
GCGGTGCGACTCGACGGCCTGGGCGACGAACGTGCGGCTGCTGGCTCCGCAACTGGTCGCCCGGCTCAACGAGGATCTCGGGCACGGCACCGTACAGCTGCTGAAGGTCCATGGTCCCGCCGGCTCCACCCGTCGCTACGGGCCCCTGCGGGCTCCGGGCAGTACCGGGCCCGGCGATACCTACGGGTGACCGTAGTCACATTTTCGGGTGCTCCCGCGCCCCTCACCGGGGGGTTCGCGCCGCCCTGTGAGCACCCGTGCGCTCCGGTGTGTGTCGTCGCGTGCGGTTGCGAACGTGGACGTGACCCGGGAGTAGCAAAGGGTTGACACCCGGAAGCGCTGAGTGCCGCTGTGAGCCTCTTGGAGCCCCGCTCCCCATATGGGGAGTCGGGAGAGACCGGTTCAGGGCGGCACATGCGGACTCAGGTACCGGCAAACCCCCATCACTGTCGGCGCTACCGGTAGACTGGAGAAGAATCCCGCCCCATACGTGGGGACGCTTCGGAAACACCGTTCACCCCAGACAAAGGCTTCCACCGCAACGCCGCAGCCGGCCCGGCAAACCCGCCGGGAGCCTGGCTTGTGCTGTGCCAGAAAGGGCGCTTCGTGGCCGATTCCGGCAACCCCAACGAGAACATCCTGTCCACCGAGGCCCCGGCCGGAGTCGCCGAGGCCTCGACCACGGCGTACGACGCCAGCGCCATCACCGTCCTCGAAGGCCTGGACGCGGTCCGCAAGCGGCCCGGTATGTACATCGGTTCCACCGGTGAGCGCGGACTTCACCACCTGGTGCAAGAGGTCGTCGACAACTCGGTCGACGAGGCACTGGCCGGCCACGCGGACACCATCGACGTCACGATCCTCGCCGACGGCGGCGTGCGGGTTGTCGACAACGGCCGTGGCATCCCGGTCGGCATCGTCCCCTCCGAGGGCAAGCCGGCCGTCGAGGTCGTGCTGACGGTCCTGCACGCGGGCGGCAAGTTCGGCGGCGGCGGTTACGCGGTCTCCGGCGGTCTGCACGGCGTGGGTGTCTCCGTCGTGAACGCCCTGTCGACCAGGGTGTCCGTCGAGATCAAGACCGATGGCCACCGCTGGACCCAGGACTACAAGTTGGGCGTCCCGACGGCCCCGCTTGCCCAGCACGAGGCCACGGACGAGCACGGCACCACGGTCACCTTCTGGGCCGACCCGGACATCTTCGAGACGACCGAGTACTCCTTCGAGACGCTCTCACGGCGCTTCCAGGAGATGGCGTTCCTCAACAAGGGTCTGCGGATCAACCTCGCCGACGAGCGCGAGTCGGCGAAGGCCACGGCCGGGGCGGACGAGGCGGGCGAGGACGAGAAGCACGAGGTCAAGAGCGTCTCGTACCACTACGAGGGCGGCATCGTCGACTTCGTGAAGTACCTCAACTCCCGCAAGGGGGACGTGGTGCACCCCACCGTGATCGACCTGGAGGCCGAGGACAAGGACAGGAGCCTGTCCCTCGAACTCGCGATGCAGTGGAACAGCGGTTACAGCGAGGGTGTCTACTCCTTCGCGAACATCATCCACACGCACGAGGGCGGTACGCACGAAGAGGGCTTCCGCGCGGCGCTGACGAACCTGGTCAACAAGTACGCGCGCGAGAAGAAGCTCCTGCGGGAGAAGGACGACAACCTCACGGGCGACGACATCCGCGAGGGCCTGACGGCGATCATCTCGGTGAAGCTGAGCGAGCCGCAGTTCGAGGGCCAGACCAAGACCAAGCTGGGCAACACCGAGGTGAAGACCTTCGTCCAGAAGGTCGTCTACGAGCACCTGAACGACTGGCTGGACCGCAACCCGGTCGAGGCGGCGGACATCGTCCGCAAGGGCATCCAGGCGGCCACCGCGCGCGTGGCGGCCCGCAAGGCCCGGGACCTCACCCGGCGCAAGGGCCTGCTGGAGACGGCGTCCCTGCCGGGCAAGCTCTCCGACTGCCAGTCGAACGACCCCATCAAGTGCGAGATCTTCATCGTCGAGGGTGACTCCGCCGGCGGCTCGGCCAAGTCCGGCCGGAACCCCGAGTACCAGGCGATCCTCCCGATCCGCGGCAAGATCCTCAACGTGGAGAAGGCCAGGATCGACAAGATCCTGCAGAACCAGGAGATCCAGGCGCTGATCTCGGCCTTCGGCACCGGAGTCCACGAGGACTTCGACATCGAGAAGCTGCGCTATCACAAGATCATCCTGATGGCGGACGCCGACGTCGACGGCCAGCACATCAACACCCTGCTGCTGACCTTCCTGTTCCGCTTCATGCGGCCGCTGGTCGAGGCCGGGCACGTGTTCCTGTCCCGCCCGCCGCTCTACAAGATCAAGTGGGGACGCGAGGACATCGAGTACGCGTACTCCGACCGCGAGCGCGACGCGCTGATCGAGATGGGTCGGCAGCGCGGCAAGCGCATCCGGGAGGACTCGATCCAGCGCTTCAAGGGCCTCGGCGAGATGAACGCCGAGGAACTGCGCATCACGACGATGGACCAGGAGCACCGCGTCCTCGGCCAGGTCACGCTCGACGACGCCGCCCAGGCCGACGACCTCTTCTCGGTCCTGATGGGCGAGGACGTCGAGGCCCGTCGCGCGTTCATCCAGCGCAACGCCAAGGACGTCCGCTTCCTCGACATCTGAGTCGGTCTCAGCTGACCGCACCAGGAAGGATCTTCACCGGCCATGGCCGACCAGAACACTCCAGTGACGCCCGAAGAGAGCGGCGAGACCGTTCAGCGTGTCGAGCCCGTCGGGCTCGAGACCGAGATGCAGCGCTCGTACCTCGACTACGCGATGTCCGTCATCGTGTCCCGCGCGCTGCCCGACGTGCGTGACGGTCTCAAGCCCGTCCACCGCCGTGTCCTGTACGCGATGTACGACGGCGGCTACCGGCCCGAGAAGGGCTTCTACAAGTGCGCCCGTGTCGTCGGCGACGTCATGGGCAACTACCACCCGCACGGTGACTCCTCGATCTACGACGCGCTGGTCCGCCTCGCGCAGCCGTGGTCGATGCGGATGCCGCTGGTGGACTCCAACGGCAACTTCGGTTCTCCGGGCAACGACCCGGCGGCGGCCATGCGCTACACCGAGTGCAAGATGGCGCCGCTGTCGATGGAGATGGTCCGTGACATCGACGAGGAGACCGTCGACTTCACGGACAACTACGACGGGCGCTCCCAGGAGCCGACCGTCCTGCCGGCCCGCTTCCCGAACTTGCTGATCAACGGCTCGGCCGGTATCGCGGTCGGCATGGCGACCAACATCCCGCCGCACAACCTCCGCGAGGTCGCGGCCGGCGCCCAGTGGTACCTGGAGAACCCCGAGGCCTCCCACGAGGAGCTCCTGGACGCGCTGATCGAGCGCATCAAGGGCCCCGACTTCCCGACCGGCGCCCTGGTGGTCGGCCGCAAGGGCATCGAGGAGGCGTACCGCACGGGCCGTGGCTCCATCACGATGCGCGCGGTCGTCGAGGTCGAGGAGATCCAGAACCGCCAGTGCCTGGTGGTCACGGAGCTGCCGTACCAGACCAACCCGGACAACCTCGCGCAGAAGATCGCCGACCTCGTGAAGGACGGCAAGATCGGCGGCATCGCGGACGTCCGTGACGAGACGTCGTCCCGCACGGGACAGCGTCTGGTCATCGTCCTGAAGCGCGACGCCGTCGCCAAGGTCGTGCTGAACAACCTGTACAAGCACACCGATCTGCAGACCAACTTCGGCGCCAACATGCTGGCGCTGGTCGACGGCGTGCCGCGCACCCTCTCCCTGGACGCGTTCATCCGCCACTGGGTGACGCACCAGATCGAGGTCATCGTCCGCCGTACGAAGTTCCGGCTGCGCAAGGCCGAGGAGCGGGCGCACATCCTGCGCGGCCTGCTGAAGGCCCTGGACGCCATCGACGAGGTCATCGCGCTGATCCGGCGCAGCGACACCGTCGACATCGCGCGCACGGGCCTGATGGACCTCCTGGAGATCGACGAGATCCAGGCCAACGCCATCCTCGAGATGCAGCTGCGCCGCCTCGCCGCCCTGGAACGCCAGAAGATCATCCAGGAGCACGACGAACTTCAGGCCAAGATCCGCGAGTACAACGAGATCCTCGCGTCCCCGGTCCGCCAGCGCGGCATCGTCAGCGCCGAACTCGCCGCGATCGTCGAGAAGTTCGGCGACGACCGCAAGACGATGCTGGTGCCCTACGACGGTGACATGTCCATCGAGGACCTCATCGCCGAGGAGGACATCGTCGTCACCGTCTCGCGCGGCGGTTACGTCAAGCGCACCAAGGCGGTCGACTACCGCGCCCAGAAGCGCGGCGGCAAGGGCGTACGCGGCACGAAGCTCAAGGAAGACGACATCGTCGACCACTTCTTCGTGTCCACGACCCACCACTGGCTGCTGTTCTTCACCAACAAGGGCCGTGTCTACCGGGCCAAGGCGTACGAGCTGCCGGACGCCGGACGTGACGCGCGTGGACAGCACGTCGCCAACCTGCTGGCCTTCCAGCCGGACGAGGCGATCGCCGAGATCCTCGCGATCCGCGACTACGAGGCCACGCCCTATCTGGTGCTCGCCACCAAGGGCGGTCTTGTGAAGAAGACGCCTCTGAAAGATTACGATTCGCCCCGTTCCGGTGGTGTCATCGCCATCAACCTCCGTGAGAAAGAGGACGGTTCGGACGATGAACTGATCGGAGCTGAACTTGTATCGGCAGAAGATGACATCCTTCTGATCAGCAAGAAGGCACAATCGATCCGCTTCACCGCGACGGACGAGGCACTGCGGCCCATGGGCCGTGCCACCTCGGGTGTCAAGGGCATGAGTTTCCGCGAGGGCGACGAGCTGCTCTCGATGAATGTTGTTCGACCCGGTACGTTCGTGTTCACTGCCACAGACGGCGGGTACGCGAAGCGGACCGGCGTCGACGAGTACCGCGTCCAGGGTCGCGGTGGCCTCGGTATCAAGGCCGCCAAGATCGTCGAGGACCGCGGTTCGCTCGTCGGCGCGCTGGTGGTCGAGGAGACCGACGAGATCCTCGCCATCACGCTGTCGGGCGGTGTGATTCGTACGCGAGTCAACGAGATCAGGGAAACCGGCCGTGACACCATGGGCGTCCAACTGATCAACCTGGGCAAGCGCGATGCCGTGGTCGGCATCGCTCGTAACGCCGAGGCGGGGCGGGAGGCGGAGGAGGTCGACGGCGACGAGGCCGTCGACGAGTCCGCCGAGGGTGCCGCGACGACCGGTACGGACGAGGGTGAGGCGCCCTCGTCCGAGTAGCACGAGGAGTGAGTCAGCGTGAGCGGAGCCACGGGCGCCGGGTCGTCCGGTACTTCGGCCGGCACTTCGACCGGGTCGGAGGCGGACGGCGGCGGCCGTGGCTCCGCCGCGCGTGCGATGGACACGCACACGACCCAGCTGAAAGCGATCAAGACGGGCGCGACGGACTCGGCCGCGCCCGCGCCGTCGGCCGAGAAGGCTGGATCCCAGGGGGGAACCGTGACGGACACACGTGGTCCGCAGGCCCAGCAGCCGGCGCCGGCGGGCCCGTCCACGCCCGCGGCCGGGTCCGCCCGCCCGGCTCCGCCGCAGCCCCAGCCTGCCGCCCAGGCGCAGTCCGGCGGCTCCGCGCTGCCGGGTGAGCGGCAGTCGCAGCAGCAGTCCGGCCCGTACCACCCGCCGCAGGCGTACCAGCCGGCGCCGGAGGGTTCGTCCCGCCAGCCGCGCACGGGGGCGCGCACGACGCCGCGTACACGCAAGGCACGGCTGAGAGTGGCCAAGGCCGACCCGTGGTCCGTGATGAAGGTCAGCTTCCTGCTCTCCATCGCCCTCGGCATCTGCACGGTCGTCGCGGCCGCGGTCCTGTGGATGGTCATGAACGCGATGGGCGTGTTCTCCTCGGTGGGCGCCACCATCTCCGAGGCCACCGGCTCGAACGAATCCAACGGTTTCGACCTGCAGTCGTTCCTGTCGCTGCCCAACGTGCTGGTCTTCACCACGATCATCGCGGTCATCGACGTCGTCCTCGCGACCGCCCTGGCCACCCTCGGCGCCTTCATCTACAACATCTCCGCGGGCTTCGTCGGCGGCATCGAGCTGACGCTCGCCGAGGACGAGTGAGCACGGCGACTCCCTAGGGACGGCTGACGGGAACGGTCTACGGGGACGGTGTCGAACACCGTCCCCGCCACGTTCCCCACCGCCTCGCGAGCCCCCTCCGGGTATCGATTTTGGGACTCCCCACGTCGTGCGCTAATCTTCAGGAGTCAGCGCGCGGGACACACACCGCAGAGCGCGGCGGGGCTATAGCTCAGTTGGTTAGAGCGCATCCCTGATAAGGATGAGGCCACAGGTTCAAATCCTGTTAGCCCCACCAGCCTGAAGACCCTCAACCGATAACGGTTGAGGGTCTTCGTCGTTCGAGACGCCGGCCGATGAGTGGTGACGCGGAAGCCCCCGGCCATGTCGGCCGGGGGCTTCCGTTGTTCTGTCGCGGTCGTTCTCTGTGGTCGTTCTCCGCGCGTGTTCTGTGTGCGTGTTCTGTGTGCTTGGGCTTGCGCCGTCTGCTTGTGCTGTCCGCTCGTGCTGCGAGGCGTCGTACGCAAGATCGCCACGGGGTGGTGCGTTCTGTTGCCTGGGTCGGATCAGCGCTGGAGGGGTGCGACGGGTCGCTCGGCCTGTGAGAGGGAGGGCTCCAGGACGGTGGCGTCCGTGGCTGCCGATTCGAGGAGCGCGCGGTGGCGGCAGGAGGGGGAGGAGCCGTGGGCCTCGGCGCGGATGCGTTGCTTCATCGTGGGAGGCAGGGCGCGGTCATGGGGCCGGGCCGGTAGGGACATCGCGGGTGTCGTCGTGGGGGCCGCGCAGTTGCGAGTGGTCCCGGTCTGCGGTACCGCGGCCGACGCCGTCGTCGTGATCAGTCCGAGCGCCGTGCACAGCGCCAGGACGGCGGTGACGATGGCGGTCCACAGCTTCATGACCTTGTTCTGGGCCACGGCCCCTCACTTTCGGGTTGGGCGATTTGCGTACTTTCCTCATGATGTGTATGTGGGCTCCGAAATCGTGTACCGACGCCCATGGCGCGTGGATCGTCGGATGAACACCACTCGGATGGGCGCAAGGGCCTCGCAAAGCTCCAGGGAGCCTGTATGCGGCCGCAGAGCTACGTAGGGGCCGCGGGAAGGCGCGGGGTGGGGTGGGCCGAGGGGTGCCCGCGGGGTTCGTCGCGGTGTGCGAGAGGTGGGGGACCTGTGTGATGAACCTGCGATCGGAACAGCTGAATCCGGTTGTACTGCGGTCTTCCCGGCGGCAGTTGAGGGGCGGACGCAGGTCACCGATCGGTATCGGTCGGTGTGTATAGTCGGGCGCCAGAGGTCCCCTACGTCAAGGAAAGACGAGGTCGCGCGGTGAAGAAGCTTCTCCTGGTCGCACTGGCCGCCATCGGCGGGCTCCTCGTGTACCGCCAGATCCAGGCGGATCGCGCCGAGCAGGACCTGTGGACGGAGGCTACTGACTCCGTGCCCACGGGTTCGTGAACATCGACATCAGTCTCAGAGCAGACCCCGGCCGCGCTCGCGGTCGGGGTTTTGTGTCGCCCGGGTGCATCGCCCCTCTCTTCGCGGACATTCGTGAGCATTTCGTCGTGGCCGGATTCGCGTAGGCGAACGATGTGATTGCCCAGGCGAAGCAGGGAGTCGAGCAGAGGCCGTTTTCGGCCGCTCCTTCCCAGGAACGAGGGCGCCGACGGGTACGGCCCGGCAGGATGGGCGCATTCACTCCAGGCTTTCTTCCGGGCGGTTCTTCCGGCCTTTCCTGCGGCCTTCGACTTCGGAGCCGCGACTTCGGTCTACGACGAGGGGTGGCGCGTGATGAGGCGGCGCACGGGCTGGTGGCGAACCGCGGCAGCCGTGGGAGCGGCCCTGTGCGCGGCGACCATGTCGGCCGGACCCGCGGCTGCCGCTGACGCGCCCGCTCCGTACGGCTATGCCGACGGTGCGAGGACGGTCGAGGGAGCCACGAGCAGCACGGGCGCCGTGCGGCTGGCGGCCGGCGGGACATACCGCAGCTCCATCGGGCCGGGCGGGAAGCTCTACTACCGCCTCGATCTCGGTGCCGCCGCCAACGCGTACGTCTCGGCCACGGTCGTACCCGACGCCGGAGCGGCGGTCGCCTCGGCGGACGGCATCAGGGTCTCTCTGCAGGACGCGGACGCCCATCGCTGCTCGTACGAGACCGCCCGCTTCGGTCCGACCCGCAGTGCGCACCCCGTCACCGCCTGGGCCTCGCGTGAGATCGGCAGCGACGAGTACATGTGTCAGGAGGCGGGGACGTACTACGTCGTCGTCGAACGGGTCGGCGGCGCGGTTTCTGGAAGCGATGCGGGGACGGGTCCGGGCTCGGCGTCCGGCTCGGCGTCCGGCTCGGTGTCGGGTTCGCCCTCGGCCGGCGCGTCGGAGGAATGGGGGCTGGAGCTCGGCTTCGTGTCGGAGCCCGCTGTGACGAAGGGGGGTTCGACGCGTGCTCCCGACAGCTTCGACTCCGCACCGCCCGAAAACCTGTCCGGCGACCCCGAGCGCCGAAGGGGCGGAAGCGGCTTCGCCACGGCGAGCCCGGTGGGGCAGGGCGTCTGGCAGGACGAGGCCGGCATCAGGGCCGGGGAGACGCTCTTCTACAAGGTGCCCGTCGGCTGGGGACAACAGCTCCACGTCACTGCCGAACTGGGCAGCACGACCGGCGGCGACGGGTACGTGGGCAACGCGTTCGTCCTGTCGCTCTACAACCCCGTACGTGGCTTCGTGGACGACAGAACCGCCAACTACGGGGGCGAACAACGGTCCACCGCCCTCGACCCGCTGCCGCCCGTCGCGTACGAGAACCGTTTCTCCCTCGACGACGAAGTGAGCGGGATGCGGTTCGCCGGCTGGTACTACCTGGCCCTGCACCTGGGGACATCGGTCGCCGACCGGTACGGCGACAAGCCCCTGGGGCTGACCCTGCGGGTGCGGCTGGGGGGCAAGGCCGAGGCCGGGCCGGGATATCTCGGCGCCTCCGAGCCTCGTGGCGTCTTCGAGGTCACCGCGGAGGACCGGGAGGCCGCGGAGAGCGGGGCCACGGGGGAGACCTTGGACGGTGCGGGGGACAGCGGTGGCCGAGAGGACGCGCAGACGTCCGACGGCGGGGAGGGTTCGGGCAACACCTCCGGAGGAAACCGCCGTCTCGCCATGACGGTGGTCGCGGCGGGTGGCATCGGTACGGGGAGCCTGCTGGTGTTCGGACTCGTGGTGTGGACTCTCGTGGCGCGCAGGCGGGCGTCCGCCGACGTGAGGACGGAGGCGGAGCGACCCAAGGCGAGCACGGCACCGCGGGGGCGGCACGGTGCGTCCCGGGGCTGGTGAGGCGCTCCGGGGGCCGTTCCGTGGGTCGTCCCGTGGGCTGTTCCGGGAGTGGCGGGGCGCTCAGTCGCGTCGCGGAGGCGGATCAGAGCTGGCCCAGGGCCCAGAAACCCACGGCGAAGCAGGCCAGCGCGAGCAGCAGGACCGGGAGGACCACCTTGAGGGGAGGACCCGGACGGCGTCGTGGAAGCGCCCTCGATCGCCGTGGAACCTGAGGCGGTCGAGCGGTGTATGAACCAGTAGAGGCGTAATCGTGCTGCTGCACCGCCGCGGTCGGGGCCTGAGCGAGGCCCAGCGGCGAGTGCGACTGGGGGGAGGGCACATGCGCGGGTTCGACGTTCTGCGCCGGGGCGACCTGCACGGGCGTCGCGGCAGAGGGAGTGGCCTGCTGCTCGTGGTGGTGCTCTGGGTAGCCCGGGTCGGTGCTGCGCTGCTGCTCCGCCTGTCGCAGCGGTGCGTGGGCGGTGAGTACCTGGGGCGGCGGCAGATGGAAACTGCCGGTGTCCGACATCGAGGACGCTCGCGGGGGCACGGGATCGCGTTCGGGCCGCGGGGGTACGGGGGTAGGGGGCGCCTCGGGCGATATGTGACCGGTCTGCGGCGGAGACGCCGGAGAGGCGGGGGGCGAGGAGGCGGCATTGTGAAACCGATGCTCGGTGCCGGTGCCGGTGCCGGTGCCGGACCCAGAAGTGGCGGAGTCGGTCTGGGGCGGAGCAGCCGCGGGCATGGGCGGCGGCGATATGGGTCCCGTGTGCCGGGGCTGGAGTCCGGAAGCTGTGGACGGTGCGGGTAGCGCGGTGCCTGAGCCGGGCGGGAGCGGCGGGCTCAGGAACGGCGGTGTGTAGGCCGGCGGATTGTGGGGTGGCGGCGGGGTCGCTTCGGCGCCGGATGGCAAGTTGCCACGCGTGGCCGGTCCTGGGGGCCAGGACGGAGACGCCGAGGACGAGGAGGACGGTGCAGCCGGATAGGGAGGTGCAGCAGCGGGCGGAAGGGAGACGGGTGCCGACGGGACGGCAGGCGCGGAAGGAGACGCAGGGATCTGTCGGCCGAGAGGGTTGGAAGAAGCAGCCGAATCCGCATCCGCGCCCGCGCCTGGGCCGGGAGTCGGTGAGGACGTACCACCGTCCCTCCCTGTAGCGCCGGTATCGGTACCTGTTCCGGTCTTGTCCAGTCCCGATGCCCTCTGTAGGGGTCCCTCGGGGACGAACCCTGCGGGCAGCGGGCCGAGTTGGTCGAATACCTCCACCACCTCGTCGTCGGGCCCAGGCTCGGGCAGGAGCTCGGTGGCCGCGGCGAGGGCCTTTCGGGCGCCCGTGGCGGTGCGGAAGCGGGAGTCGGGGTCGGGCTGGAGCAGCGTGGCGATGACCTGCCACAGAGGCTCGGGGACGCCTCGTGGGGCCTTCGGTGTGCCGTGGGCGGCGAAGTGTTCGATGAGGGCCTTGGAGTCGGGTTTCGCGCCTTCCAGGAGGTACAGGGCGACGAGGCCCACCGCGAAGAGGTCGGCCGGGAAATCCGGATCGGCACCGAGCATCTGCTCGGGAGCGAAGTAACCGGGCGTTCCCACCACGTAGTTGGTCTCGGTCAGGCGCGGTTCGCCCAGGCGCATGGCGATGCCGAAGTCGGACAGGCGCAGTCGGGGCCGGGCCGTGCCGGTGGCCTCCAGCAGCACGTTGGCGGGTTTGATGTCGCGGTGGATGATGCCCTCGGCGTGCACGGCGGCGAGGCCGGACAGCAGCTGATCGAGCAGGCCGCAGACGTAGACGGGCGGGAGGGGACCGTAGTCGTTGATGAGGTTGATCAGGGAGCCCCCGGCCACCAGGTCCATGGTGAACAGGACCTGGTCGTCGTCGGCGGCCCAGCTGGCGGGCGCGAGCACATGGGGATGGTCGATCCGGACGGCCTGCTCGCGGACGAAGCGCAGCAGGGCGTGCGCGTCACGCTGTTGCAGGACCTTGGCGGCCACATAGCGGCGGCGGCGGTGGTCCCAGGTGCGCCAGACCGCGCCGACTCCCCCGCGTCCGATCGGGTCGACCAGTTCGTACCGGCCGGCGAAGACCTCACCCATGGCTGTGCGTCGTTCCCCCTTCGGCTCCCCCGTGGCTGCCCGTCGACGGAGGACACGGCCATTCCGCCGCCCTCCGTAGAACCGGCTCGCACGTGCCCGGCCTTCTCCGGAGCTTGATTCCGCGCCTCTGTCTCCCTGCCGCCTTCCGCTGTGTCCACCGGCTCTCCTGGAGCCTACGTCCACGTCTCCAGGGCTCAAGAGGGCCCTACAGAACCCTCGTCCCCTTTTCGGCCTCGGCCCGGCCGCCGAACCCCCTTTCGGGGACCGGGCCTTGGGCTCAGCTCTGGTGGGACTGGTAGTGCGCCACCGCGTCCGAGGTGCGGCCCGCGCCGTACACCCGGAGGAACTCTGCCAGTTCCGGGTGGGTCGGGGCGAGGGTGTCCGCCGCCTCGATGATGTCGCCCGCTGCCGCCACGGAGCGAAGCAGCGACTGGATCTCGCGGACGACCCGCTTGACCGTGGGCGCCCCCGAACTCGTCGTCGACTGCGTGGTGTTGCTGAGCACCGATCCCCCCTGTGACTTCTTGATCTCGTCCATGCGCTCGGTCGCCTCGGCGGCACTGACGCTGCCGTCCGCGACCTGACCCGCCAGGTCCTGCAGCAACTGCACCCGCTGGACCACCGCCGGGTTGCCGATCTTGGCACGCTGACCGCTCATCAGCTGCGACAGCATCGGTGCGGACAGGCCCAGCACCCCCGCGAGACGGGCCTGGTTGAGCCCCAGGTCCTCGATGAGCCTACGGAAGAGCGCCCCCAGCGGCTCTCCGTACCAGTTCCGCTGCAGCTCCCGGGCTCTTGCGGTCGCTTCCTGCTGTGCGGCGTCCATTGCGTCTCCCCATCGCTTCCCCAAATACCGTGGTTCGCTGTAGCGAACCACGACGAGCATCTTACGGAGAGTGGTCGTCCACGGGGACCCCCAATCTTTTTGCGAGATCCCGGGGGTGACCCGGTACTCTGGTCTGCGAAGCCCCCCGGTGGTCGGTTGCTCCGGGTGGATGCTTCGCCTCCGGGGCCTTAGCTCAGTTGGTAGAGCGCTGTCTTTGCATGGCAGATGTCAGGGGTTCGACTCCCCTAGGCTCCACAGCGGATTGACCGGGCCGGATGTCGTAGGACATTCGGCCCGGTCTTTTTGTTGCCCTCCGTGAGGGGCTCGTCGGTGCTGTTCCGGGCGAGGGTCGTCGCGATCGCTATCTGTGCACTGAGCCGGGAAGGCGCCGCTGGAACGGGGTGACGCACGTCGGCGGGTGCTGGTGTGCGCATATGCGAAAACGGTGCTCTGCGTCACAAGCAGGTGCGGTGGAATGTGTGCCTCACCCTTTGCAACCGGATCAATACATTCCGGCCGACGGGTTCCTGGGTCGCCGACGCCAGGGATGTTTCACGTGAAACAGCCCTGTGGGGCAGAAGACCTGCAAGTCTTCTGCCCCACAGGGCTGTTGGACGGTGCCCCGCCAAACGGGCTTCCGGGCAGAGCCGGGCCACGAGGAAAGCGTCGTGGCCCGGCCGGTGGCCTGTGAAAAATGAAGTCGTCCGCCGGTACGTCGCCCGCCGGTCCTCAGGGGCGCTTGTCGCGGTCGGCGGCTTCCTCCTCGGCCTGCTTGGCCTGGACCTCCGGGTCGAGGACGGACTGACCGCTGCCGTCGACGGAGGACAGGCGACCGGAGTCGGAGACCTCGGTGGCGGCGGGCGGCTCGACCAGCCAGTCGGGGTTGGCCTGCTTGTCCCACCACTTCCATGCGGCGAAGGCGCCGCCGGCCAGAACGCCCATCACGGCCAGGCCCTTGACGGCGCGGCCGAGCCGTGCGCGGCGCTGCTGCCTGCGGACCAGCCTCTGGATCTGCTGGGGCGAGACCTGTCCACGCAGTGCGGCCAGCGCCGCGACGCTCCGGGCGGTGGCTTCCTCACGGACCGGGCCGGCGGCGGCCACGGCCTGCTCGATGCGGGGACGGGAGTAGTCGGCGGCCTGACGAGCCGCCTTACGGGTGCGGACGGCGGCTTCATGGGCTGCCTGATCGACTTTCGGCGGTACATGCGTGCGGGCCTGCTCAAGACGCGGGACGACCAGGGCGCCGTACTGGACGCGTGCCTGCTCCGCGGCCTGCGACACCTTCGGCGCGATCAGCACGCGTGCCTCGTGCGCGTAGTGCGAAGCCTTGTCCTTGGCTGTGTCGGCGTAGGGCGCCACCACTTCCGCGGCGTGCAGCACGCTGTCCTTTGCCGAGCCGGTCGCGGCGCGCACGCTCTCGATGCGGGTCACGGGATCCTCCTCCTCGGTGGCGTACGTAATTCGACTTTCCACCCTTTTGGGGATCATGCCTCTCGGAGCGATCCGGGGCATGTGCGGGCGGGCATCCGGGTCATGAGCGCTGACTCAGGCTGATCATCGAGCGGGAGCCGTTCTGAACCGGTCCGTGCAACAGAGTCGTGCAAGAGAGGATGAATACGGGACAACGGGAACTTGTCCACGACAGTGCCGACAATGCCACGGATCGCCGCGAAGCGCGCCGCTACCGGGGGTACTCGACCGGTTTTCCGCGTCCCTCCCCGTACGAGAGCGCGGGCGTCGGGGGACGCAAGGCGTCGTCCGTGCGAGGATCGAGGGAGTCACAAAGGACAACGGAAGGCAGATCGTGGCAGAGCAGCTGTACGCCACCCTGAAGACCAACCATGGCGACATCGAGGTACGGCTGCTGCCGAACCACGCGCCCAAGACGGTCCGTAACTTCGTCGAGCTCGCTCAGGGCGAGCGTGAGTGGACCAATCCGGCCACCGGCCAGAAGTCCACGGACAGGCTCTACGACGGCACGGTCTTCCACCGGGTGATCAGTGGATTCATGATCCAGGGCGGTGACCCGCTGGGCAACGGCACCGGTGGGCCCGGCTACCAGTTCGCGGACGAGTTCCACCCGGACCTCGCCTTCGACAAGCCGTACCTGCTGGCCATGGCCAACGCCGGTCCGGGCACCAACGGCTCGCAGTTCTTCATCACCGTCTCCCCGACGGCATGGCTGACCCGCAAGCACACCATCTTCGGTGAAGTGGTCGACGCGGCCAGCCAGAAGATCGTGGACGCCATCGCCGGCGCCCAGACGAACCCGCGCACCGACCGCCCGGTCAACGACGTCGTCATCGAGTCGGTCGTCGTCGAGACCCGCCAGGGCTGATTCCGTCGGCATTCACCGCGACGGCGGAACGCGCAGGGGTCGGGAGGCCGGAGCCGAAAGGTTCGCAAGGTCCCCGAAGGGAACCAATCGCCCCGCTCATCCGTAGGGATGGGCGGGGCGACGCGCTCCACACACGCGCAAGGGAGGGGACCCCGATGGACCAGGTGCCGAGCAGTCCGCAGGACGCGCAGAGCCTGCCCACCTGCTACCGGCACCCGGACCGCGAGACGGGCATCCGCTGCACCCGCTGTGAGCGTCCGATCTGCCCCGAGTGCATGGTGAGCGCCTCCGTGGGCTTCCAGTGCCCGGACTGCGTCCGCGGCGGCTCCGGCACCGGCCACGCGCCCTCCGCATCCGCCCCGCGCACCCTCGCGGGCGGCACCGTCGCCGCCGACCCCCGGCTCCTCACCAAGATCCTGATCGGCGCGAACCTGTTGCTCTTCCTGGTCCAACAGGCCGTGGGCGAGACCTTCGAAGACCGGTTCGACCTCCTCGGAAGGGCGTGGGACCCGGAGCTCGGTTCCTCGCTCCAGGGCGTCGCCGAAGGGCAGTGGTATCGGCTGGTGACGTCGATGTTCCTGCACGGCAGCGTCACCCACATCCTGTTCAACATGCTCAGCCTGTGGTGGATCGGCGGCCCTCTGGAGGCGGCTCTCGGCCGAGCCCGCTATCTGACGCTCTACTTCTGCTCCGGCCTCGCCGGCAGCGCGCTCACCTATCTGCTCGCAGCGCCGAACCAACCGTCGCTCGGTGCCTCCGGTGCCATCTTCGGCCTCTTCGGTGCGACAGGCGTACTCATGCGCCGTCTCAGGTACGACATGCGTCCGTTGATCATCCTGCTGGTGATCAACCTGATCTTCACCTTCAGCCCGATGTTCAACATCGCCTGGGAAGCCCACGTCGGCGGCCTCGTCGGCGGTGTGCTGATCGGTTACGCGATGGTGCACGCACCGCGTGAGCGGAGGGCACTGATCCAGTACGGCGCGTGTGCTCTGGTGCTCGCCGCCGTGGTGATCATGTCGGTGATCCGGACGGCACAGCTGACCTGAGGTGATGTCGGAACGTCACCGTTCCACCGCACCTCGGGCACCATGACGGCACTGTTGTCCACAGAACGTGGCGGATCTTGTGCATAGGGTGCGGGCACAGGTGTGCCCCCTGCCGCTCACCTGCGTTCCCGCAGGTCAGACAGGGGGCGAACACGTGCACGGAAGCCGGTAGGTCAGTCATACCGGCGTCAACGCCCGGTGAGTTATCCACAGATCGTCGTTCTTTTTCCCCACTGTGGAAAACACCTGTGGATAACTCGGTGGATAGCTCTGGGGAGAGCTACTTCCGCCGGGCGGAGACCGCTACTTCCACTGGGTCGAGACGCCGAATCCCGCGGCGATGAAGCCGAAGCCGACCACGATGTTCCAGTTGCCGAGCGCGTCGATCGGCAACGAGCCGTCGGTCACATAGAAAACCACGATCCAGGCCAGCCCGATGAGGAACATGGCCAGCATGACCGGAGCCACCCAGCCTCGGCTGTTCAGCTTGATGTTCGTGGCCTGCTTGGACGGCGGCGGCGTGTAGTCGGCCTTCTTGCGGATACGTGACTTCGGCACGAGGGTCTCTCCTGTCGATGCGCTGCGTGGCCGCGCAGGGAACTGTGGCGGGCTCCGGGGCAGCGTACAAGGGGACACAGAATGCTCCCCCGGGCGTCCGTTAGCGTAGTGCTTCCGTGGCGCCTAAGGAGATAAGGGTACGTTGAGCAATTCAGCCGACTCCCCCGAGGCCGGTTCCGGCACCTCCCCCGAGGCCGGGTCCGGCGGCTCACCCGGCACGGGCCCCGATCCCGCCGACCGGAACGACGCCCCCTCCCCCCGAGGCGGGTTCCGCCCCGTGCGCGTGCTCACCGTCGGCGTCTTCGCCCTGGCCGGGCTGATCTTCTTCACCAGCTTCGACACCGCCAAGGGCACCGACATCCGCACGGACGCTTCGCTGCTGAAGCTCTCCGACCTGATCCAGGAGCGCAGTCACAAGAACGGGCAGCTCGACGAGTCCAACGCGGTCCTCCGTGACGACGTCGAGGCGCTCGCCGAGCGCGACGACGGCAGCACCGAGGCCGAGGACGCCAAGCTCAAGGCCCTGGAGAAGAACGCCGGCACCCAGAAGCTCAGGGGCGAGGCCCTCACCGTCACCCTGAACGACGCCCCGCCGGACGCCACCGCCAAGCTTCCCGGCTACCCCGAGCCGCAGCCCGACTATCTGGTCATCCACCAGCAGGACCTGCAGGCCGTGGTGAACGCCCTGTGGCTGGGCGGCGCCGAGGGCATCAAGGTGATGGACCAGCGGCTGATCTCCACCAGCGCGGTCCGCTGCGTCGGCAACACCCTGATCCTCCAGGGCCGCGTCTACTCGCCTCCGTACAAGATCCAGGCGGTCGGTGACCCGGAGAAGCTGCAGAAGGCGCTCGCCGCGAGCGAGGCGATCCAGAACTACATGGTGTACGTCAACGTCTACGGGCTGGGCTGGAAGGTCACCGAGGACGGGCCGGTGACTCTGCCCGGGTACTCGGGCACAGTGGATCTGAAGTACGCCAAGCCCGTGGAGTGACGGCAGCCGGGGGACCCGTGTCGGTGCGCGTGATCGTGAGGACCGTCAGCGAACTCTGCATCACCGTCGGCACCCTGATCGTGCTGTTCGTCGTCTACGTGCTGTTCTGGACGGGCGTGAAGGCGGACACCGAGATGGACCGTCAGGTCGACCTGTTGCAGGACCAGTGGGCGAAGCAGCCGGTGAGGCCGACGTCCGGTCCGGGCGCCTCGGCGGCTCCGGAGCGGCCCGCCCCGTACACGGACGCCAAGCCCTTCGCGCTCATGTACATCCCCCGCCTCGGTTCCACGTGGAACAAGCCCGTCCTGGAGGGCACGAAGACGGACACTCTCGAAAAAGGGCTCGGGCACTACGCGAACACCACGCAGCTGGGGCAGAAGGGGAACTTCGCGGTCGCCGGCCACCGCCGCACCTACGGAGATCCCTTCAAAGATTTTCCCAAGCTGCGTCCCGGTGACGCGGTCGTCCTGTCCGACGGCGCGGACTGGTTCACGTACGTCATCGACAAGGGTCCCTTTCGGACATTGCCCACGGACGTCCAGGTCATCGACCCCGTGCCGACAAAATCCGGGTACACGCGCGCGGGGCGCTATCTGACGCTCACGACGTGCGACCCGGAGTGGGGACACAGCCACCGGCTCGTCGTCTGGGGCCATCTGGATTCCACACAGCCTGTGGAGTCAGGGAAACCGGAGGCACTACGCCGTTAGTCTGGTGGCGGTACGGCGTGAGTCCGGTGCCGTGGTGTGAAGGAAGGGACGGCATGTACGGCTGGATCTGGCGGCATCTGCCGGGTAACGCGTGGCTGAAGGCGCTGATCTCCCTCGTGCTGACCCTGGCCGTCGTCTATGTCCTCTTCCAGTACGTCTTTCCCTGGGCGGAGCCCCTGCTCCCCTTCAACGATGTGACGGTGAACGACCAGTGAGTGCCGCCCGACCCGCCCGGGTCCTCGTCGTCGACAACTACGACAGCTTCGTCTTCAACCTGGTCCAGTACCTCTACCAGCTGGGCGCCGAGTGCGAGGTGCTGCGCAACGACGAGGTGGCGACCGCCCACGCCCAGGACGGCTTCGACGGTGTGCTCCTGTCCCCCGGGCCCGGCACCCCCGAGGAGGCCGGCGTCTGCGTCGACATGGTCCGCCACTGCGCCGCGACCGGAGTGCCCGTCTTCGGCGTCTGCCTCGGCATGCAGTCCATGCAGGTGGCGTACGGCGGTGTCGTGAACCGCGCTCCCGAACTGCTGCACGGCAAGACCTCGCTGGTGGAGCACGAGGGCACGGGCGTCTTCGCGGGCCTGCCCACCCCCTTCACGGCGACCCGCTACCACTCCCTGGCCGCCGAGCCGACGACCGTACCGGCCGAACTGCAGGTCACCGCGCGTACCCACGACGGGATCATCATGGGCCTCAGGCACCGCGAACTGCCCGTCGAGGGCGTGCAGTTCCACCCCGAGTCGGTGCTCACCGAGCACGGCCACCGCATGCTCGCCAACTGGCTGGCGGAATGCGGCGACCAAGGGGCCGTGGCGCGGTCGACGGGGCTCGCCCCCGTGGTGGGCAGGGCCACGGCGTGACAGCACTGCGTCCCGAGCGCGAGAGTGCCCCCTACGGCGGCGAGGCCGCGTACGGGGGCGCCGAGTCGTTCGAGGCGGAGGCATTCGACCCCGGATCGTCCTACCGTGACACGGCCGAACCCCAGCAGTGGGCCGCCCAGCAGGCCCCTCCCTACGTCCAGGGCCAGGGCGACTGGTACGGGCAGCAGCCGTACACGGAGCCCTCGTTCGAGCCGTACGGGACCTACGAGCAGCGTCCGCAGGCTCCGTACGACGGCAGCTACGACGCCTATGCGCCGACTGGCGTCCAGGGGGAACTCCCGGCGGACACCGCCCAGGAGCACCCTCCGATCGACGAGGAGACCGTGGCGCTCCGGGTGGAGGAGGCCCGGCGGATAGCGGCGACGGCCGAGTCCATATCCCCCTCCGCCGTCACGGCCGGCCGTGCGGCCCGCCGTAAGGCCGCCAGACGGCACGGGAGGCACGGAGGCTCCCCGGGCGCCCACGGGGCTTCCAGGGCCGCTCAGGGGCCCGACCAGCCCTTAGACGCGGCCCCGCAGGCGTCGGCGCCCCTCTCCAGGATCGAGGCGCGGCGGGCGGCGCGGGCGCAGAAGCCCAGCGTGGGTGTGATCGCGAGCCGTGTCATCGGCGAGGTGTTCATCACCACGGGTGTGGTGATGCTGCTGTTCGTCACGTACCAGCTGTGGTGGTCGAACATCCGGGCCCACCAGCAGGCGGGCAGGGAGGCGACGAGCCTCCAGGAGGAGTGGAAGAGCGGGAAGCGCGCGCCGGGAGCCTTCGAGCCGGGGCAGGGCTTCGCCATCCTGCACATCCCGAAGCTGGACGTCGTCGTGCCGATCGCCGAGGGCATCAGCAAGTCGAAGGTGCTGGACCGCGGGATGGTCGGCCACTACGACGCGAACAGCATCAAGACGGCCATGCCCGAGGCCAAGACGGGCAACTTCGGCGTCGCCGGCCACCGCAACACCCATGGTGAACCGTTCCGCTACATCAACCGGCTGAAGCCGGGTGACCCCATCGTCGTGGAGACGCAGGACACGTACTACGTCTACGACATGGCCTCGATCCTGCCGGTGACACCGCCGTCGAACGTCAGCGTGCTCAACGCCGTGCCCCCGGGGTCGGGTTTCACCGAGCCGGGCCGGTACATCACTCTGACCACCTGCACGCCGGAGTTCACGAGCAAGTACCGCATGATCGTGTGGGGCAAGATGGTGGAGGAACGGCCGCGCAGCGAGGGGAAGCCCGACGCGCTCGTCCAGTAGGGGCTCGACCGAGGGCGGAAGAATAACTGTGGCAGTGACCACCGACGAGACCGAAGACAAGACGAGCGCGCCCGAGGCCGCGCCCCGCCGCCGTATGAGCCGGCTCGCCATGGCGGTCAGCGTCTTCGGTGAACTCCTCATCACAGCGGGCCTGGTGCTCGGACTGTTCGTCGTCTACTCGCTGTGGTGGACGAACGTCCTCGCCGACCGCGAGGCGGACAAGGAAGCGAACAAGGTTCGCGACAACTGGGCCGCGGAGAACGGCCCGGGCGCCCTGGACACCAAGGACGGCATCGGCTTCCTGCACGTCCCCGCCATGGACAACGGCGAGGTGCTGGTGAAGAAGGGCACCTCCGCCAAGATCCTCAACGGTGGTGTCGCCGGGTACTACACCGACCCCGTCAAGGCGACCCTCCCCAGTTCCGAGAAGGACGGCAACTTCACCCTCGCCGCCCACCGGGACGGCCACGGCGCGAAGTTCCACAACATCGACAAGCTCGGCAAGGGCGACGCGATCGTCTTCGAGACCCGCGACAACTGGTACGTCTACAAGGTCTACGACACCCTCACCGAGACCTCGAAGTACAACGTCAAGGTCCTGTCGAACATCCCCAAGGAGTCCGGCAGGAAGAAGGCCGGCAAGTACATCACCCTCACCACCTGCACGCCCGTCTACACGTCCCGGTACCGGTTCATCGTATGGGGCGAGCTGGAGCGCGTGGAGCGGGTGAACGCGGAACGCACCCTGCCGAAGGAACTGCGGTAGGCAGCTGTCCCGCCGACCGTCCGGCCGATACCCCATCGCGATGTTTCACGTGAAACGTCCGGTTTCACGTGAAACATCGCTGACAACGAAGAGTCCCGGCCCCCACAGAGGGGACCGGGACTCTTCGTTTGCGGAACCGAGGGGGCTAGCCGAAGAAGCCGCCGCCGTCGCCCCCGCCATTGTTGTTGTTTCCGTTGTTTCCGCCGAAGCCGACCGAGGCGAGGGTGATCGTCGTCTGGGCCGGGTCGGCGTCGTTGCCGCCGTCGGGGTCCTGGTCGGTGACGAGCGCGGTGTCGCTCTGGTCACTGCCGTTGGCGAACTGGATGTTGGTGAAGCCGGCCGCCTGCAGGATCTGCTTGGCCTGGCCCACGGTCCGTCCCACGACGTTCGGGACCTTGGCCTTCGGCTCCTCCTTCTCGGCCGCCTTGCCGATCTGGATGGTGACCGTGTCGCCCTTGTTCAGCTCGGAACCCGCCTCAGGGTTCGTCGCGACGACCTTCCCGACGAGGCTCTGGTCGTCGGTCTCGACCTCGGTGCAGGTACCGACCAGGTTGTTGGCCGCCATCTGGTTCTTGGCGGCGTCACAGCTCTGTCGGGCCACATCCGGGACGGTCTCCTTGTCCGGAGCCTTGGCGACCGTCAGCGTGACCGTGGAGCCCTTCTCGATCTTGCCGCCGTCAGGGTCCTGGCCGATCACGACCCCTGCCGTGCGGTCGGACTCCTCGTTCTTCCGCTCGACCTCGAAGCCCTTGTCTTCGAGCTGGGCCTTGGCCTCGTCGAACTTGATGCCCTGGACATCTGGGACCAAGACCTTCGGAGCGCCCGTCGAGATCACCAGGGCGATGGTGTCGCCCTTCTTGACCTTGGTGTCGGCCTTCGGTGTCTGGTCGCAGACGTTTCCGGTCTTCTCCTTCTCGCACTCGGCCTTGGTGACCGTCACGTTGAGGTCGACGTTCTCGGCCGACGCTCTCGCCTCGGCCTCCGTCTGGCCGACGAAGTTCGGCGCCTTGAGGGTGTCGTTGCCCGCGTCGTTCCCCGAGAACATCCACTGCCCGATGAGGACCGCGCCGATCAGCACCAGCACACCCGCGACCACCAGGAGGATCGTCGAGGTGTTGTTCTTCTTCTGCTGGCGGCGGCGGCCCTGGCGGTCGTCGTAACCGCCGTAGCCGTCGTCCGGGCCGACCGGAGGCAGCATCGTCGTGGCACCGGCGTCGGAACGCAGGGCCGTGGTCGGCTGGTCGTCGGGGTAGCCGCCGTAGCCGACCGAACCCATGGCAGCCGTGGCCGCGACGGGCTGGCCGTCGAGGCAGGCCTCGATGTCGGCGCGCATCTCGTCGGCGGACTGATAGCGGTAGTCCGGGTCCTTGACCAGGGCACGCAGAACGATGGCGTCCATCTCCGGCGTGATCTCCGGGTCGAAGACGCTCGGTGGCTGGGGCTCCTCCCGCACGTGCTGATAGGCGACCGCCACGGGGGAGTCACCGATGAACGGCGGGCGGACCGTCAGCAGCTCGTAGAGCAGACAGCCCGTCGAGTACAGGTCGGACCGGGCGTCCACCTGCTCGCCCTTGGCCTGTTCCGGGGAGAGGTACTGGGCGGTGCCGATGACCGCGGACGTCTGCGTCATCGTCATGCCGGAGTCGCCCATGGCGCGGGCGATGCCGAAGTCCATGACCTTGACCTGGCCGTTGCGCGTCAGCATGACGTTGGCCGGCTTGATGTCGCGGTGGACGATCTGGTTGCGGTGGGCGTACTCCAGGCCCTGGAGGATGCCGATGGTCATCTCCATGGCCCGCTCCGGCAGCAGCTTGCGGCCGCTGTGGAGAAGCTCACGGAGGGTGGAACCCTCGACGTACTCCATGACGATGTACGGGATCGAGACCCCGTCGATGTAGTCCTCGCCCGTGTCGTAGACCGCCACGATCGCGGGGTGGTTGAGTGAGGCGGCCGACTGGGCCTCCCGGCGGAACCTGGCCTGGAAGGTGGGGTCGCGCGCGAGGTCCGCTCGCAGCGTCTTCACCGCCACGGTGCGGCCGAGGCGGGTGTCCATCGCGAGGTAGACCTCCGCCATGCCACCACGGCCGAGCACCTGGCCCAGCTCGTACCGGCCGCCGAGGCGACGCGGCTCTTCCATAGCTTCCTACCAGCCCTCTCCGTCGGATCCCGACCGCACCGATGTGTGGTCCGGCGGCTGTGCTCCGGGCATACGGTACCCGGCTCGCCTTCTGTGACCTGGCCAACCGCGTCACCCGATACAGGACCGGTATCGCAACGTGCACCGATGTGAAGGCGACGTGAGCGGGGTCACTTCTTGCTGTTGATCACTGCCTGCATCACGCTCTTCGCGATCGGGGCGGCGAGACCGCCACCGGAGATGTCACCGCGATCGGCCGCACCGTCCTCGACGACCACGGCCACGGCGACCGGCGAGCTGCCATCGCTGAGCTTGGCGTACGAGATGAACCAGGCGTACGGCTTCTCCTTGTTGTTCACGCCGTGCTGCGCGGTACCGGTCTTGCCGCCGACGGTGACGCCGCCGATCTTCGCCCTGCCGCCCGTGCCCTGGGGGTCGTTGACGACGGTTTCCATCATGTCCTGGAGCTTCTGGGCGGTCTCCGACGAGACGGCCTGGGACAGGGTCTCGGGCTCGTGCGTCTCGATGATGTCGAGGTTGGAGGCGCGCAGCTGGTCGACCATGTACGGCTTCATCAGCTCACCGTCGTTGGCGACGGCGGAGGCGACCATGGCCATCTGCAGCGGGGTGGTGCGGTTGGAGGCCTGACCGATGCCATCCATGGCGTTCTGCGGATCGTTGTCCTTGGGGTAGACGCTCTCGGCGGCGCGGACCGGGACGTCCATCTCGGCCTCGTTGAAGCCGAACTTCTCGGCCTGCTCGATCATCTTCTCGTTGCCGACGTTGTCCGACATCTTCGCGAACACGGTGTTGCAGGAGACCATCAGCGCGTAGCGCAGGGTGGCGTTCTTGCACACGCCGTGCTCGTTGGTGAGGTCGGTCTTCGTGCCGGGCAGCTGGTACGGGTCGGGGGTCTTCGTCTTGTCGTCGATGCCCGAGACGATGCTGTTCTCCAGCGCCGCGGCGGCCGTGACGACCTTGAAGGTGGAGCCCGGCGGGTAGGTCTCGCGCAGCGCGCGGTTCAGCATCGGCTTGTCGGGGTCCTTCTCCAGCTTCGAGAAGGTCTTGCTGTCCTTGGTGCTGACCCCGGCGAACGTGGACGGGTCGTAGGACGGCGTAGAGGCCAGGGCAAGGATGGCGCCGGTCTTGGGGTCGAGCGCGGCGACGGCGCCCTTCTTGTCGCCGAGGCCCTCGAAGGCCGCCTTCTGCGCGGCGGCGTTGAGGGTGGTGACGACGCTGCCGCCCTCCTTCTTCTTGCCGGTGACCATGTCCAACGTGTTCCGGAAGAAGAGCCGGTCGTCGTTCCCGGTCAGGATGCCGTCCTCAAGGCTCTCCAGCTGGGTGGCGCCGATGATCTGGGACGAGTACCCGGTGACCGGCGCCCACATCTCGCCGTTCTTCCAGGTGCGCTTGTACTTGTAGTCGAGCCCTTCGGAGGCGACGGACCCAGTGATGGCCTTGCCGTCGACGATGATGTCCCCGCGAGGCGTGGCGTAGCGCTCGATGGAGACGCGACGGTTGTACTTGTCGGTGGCGAGAGAATCCGCCTGGACGTACTGGAGCCAGTTGCTGCGGACGAGCAGGGCGAGAACCAGGAGCCCGCAGAAGATCGCGATGCGGCGCAGGGGCTTGTTCATGACGGGCGGACCACCTGGGTCATCTCGGCGTCGGGGTTGGGTGCGGGGGCGGGAGCCGGCCTGCGCGCGGTGTCGCTGATTCTGATCAGGATGCCGATGAGTGCCCAGTTCGCGATGACCGAGGAGCCGCCGTACGCCAGGAAAGGCATCGTCATACCGGTGAGGGGAATGAGGCCCATCACACCGCCCGCGACGACGAAGACCTGGAGGGCGAACGCGCCGGACAGACCGACGGCGAGCAGCTTGCCGAACGGGTCGCGCGCGGCGAGGGCGGTCCGGATGCCGCGCTCCACGATCAGACCGTAGATCAGCAGGATCGCCATCACGCCGGTCAGTCCCAGTTCCTCACCGAAGGTGGCGAGGATGAAGTCGGAGTTCGCGGCGAAGCGGATGAGTTCGGAGTGGCCCTGGCCCCAGCCGGTGCCGAGGGTGCCGCCGGAGCCGAAGGCCCACAGAGCCTCCATGGACTGCGCGGAGTGGCCGACCACGGTCTTGGAAAGCTCCCACTCGCCCATGGGGTCCAGCCAGGCCTGCACACGCTGCTGGACGTGGATCTCGAACGAGGCCACGCCGACCGCGCCCGCGGCGGACATCAGCAGACCGAAGACGATCCAGCTGGTCCGCTCGGTGGCGACGTACAGCATGATCACGAACATGCCGAAGAACAGCAGCGACGTACCGAGGTCGGTCTCGAAGACCAGGATGAGGATCGACATCGCCCAGACGACGATGATGGGGCCGAGGTCGCGGCCGCGCGGGAGGTACAGGCCCATGAAGCGGCGGCTGGCCAGCGCGAGCGCGTCGCGCTTCACCATCAGGTAGCCGGCGAAGAAGATCGCCAGCACGATCTTGGCGAACTCGCCGGGCTGGATGGTGAAGCTGCCGACCTGGATCCAGATCTTGGCGCCGTAGGTGAGTTCGGCGCCGAGGCCCGGCACCAAGGGGAGCAGCAGCAGGACCAGCGCGCCGGCCATGGAGATGTAGGTGTAGCGCTGGAGGGTGCGGTGGTCCTTGAGGAAGATCAGCACGGCGATGAGGAGCGCGATGCCCATCGCTGTGTAGACCAGCTGATTGGTCGCCTTTCCGCCCGCCTGCCCGATCTGCTGGAGCAGTTTCGACTGGTCCAGTCGCCAGATCGCCACCAGCCCCAACCCGTTCAGCAACGTGGCCAGGGGCAGCAGCAGCGGGTCCGCGTACGGCGCGAATTTGCGCACGACGAGATGGCCGATGCCGGCCATCACGCCGAGACCGATGCCATAGGCGGCCAGCCCTGCCGGGATCTCGTCGTTCAGGGCGAGACCCACGTTGACGTAGGCGAACACCGGGATGACGACCGCGAACGCCAGCAGTGCCAGCTCGGTGTTGCGTCGGCTCGGGGTGCCGATCGCGCCGATCGTGGACGTGTGCTGCGTCGACGGGTTGGTAGTACTGCTCATCGTGTGACTGGGCCCCTCGCGGCTTGCCTACTGCTCACCGCACCGTGAGACCAGTTCCTGCTCCTCCTCCGAGAGGCTGGGGCCGGTCGACGGTGTGGGTGCGGTCTGGGTCGGGGTGGGGGACGTCGACGGTTTCGACGTCGGGGACGGTGTGGCCTTGGACGTGAGGGAGGTCTTCGTGGTTCCCGTGACTCCGCCGGCCTCGCCCGCGCCGGTCTTGGCGTTGCTGTCCGCCGCCTCGCGGCGCTCGGCGTTCTTCTTGCACGCCGACGCCTGGGTGGACAGCTCCGTGATCTTCTTCTCGGCGTTGCTCAGACCGCCCTCGGCGATCGTGGCCTCGACCAGCTTCTGCTGGTAGGGCGGGAGGTACTTGAGTTCGATCTCGGGGTGGTCCTTCTGCACCTTCGAGAGCGAGATCCACGCCAGGTCCTGGCTGATGCCCCGGTACAGCGCCACATGGTCGTCGTTGGCGCCGACGTAGTACTGCGTCTGGGTCCAGCGGTAGCCGCCGTACAGGCCCCCGCCGACCACGGCGAGGGCGAGGACGCCGAAGAAGGATCTCTTCAGCCACCTGCGCTTCCTGCGCGGCTTGACGAAGTCGTCGTCCGAGTAGTCGTCGAAGCTGCCCGCGGCCGGCATGTACCCGGTGGCGTCGCCGGAGCCGGGCGGGCCGAACTCGCCGCCACCCTGCCCGTGCCCCTGACGGCCTAGGCCCGAGGCACGGCCGGCCGGGGTCTGCATGATGCCGTTGTCCTGCAGGTGGAGCTGGTTCTCGGCGACCGCGCCGACCACGACCGGGGT
This sequence comes from Streptomyces stelliscabiei, assembly GCF_014873495.1. Taxonomy (GTDB): domain Bacteria; phylum Actinomycetota; class Actinomycetes; order Streptomycetales; family Streptomycetaceae; genus Streptomyces; species Streptomyces bottropensis. The sequence continues at coordinate 5,313,297 of NZ_JADBGF010000001.1, forward strand.
GTCGGAGAGCTGCCCGGCGAGGGTGTCCCCGGTGTCGAGGTCGAGGACGTCGGCGATGATCACCGTGATGTTGTCCGGGCCGCCGCCGCGCAGCGCGAGCTGGATCAGCTCCTGCACGGTCTCCTGCGGGCCCTGATAGCTGGCGAGGGTGTCCTCCATCGTCTGGTGGGACACGACGCCGGACAGCCCGTCGGAGCAGATCAGGTACCGGTCGCCGGCCCGCACCTCACGGATGGAGAGGTCGGGCTCGACGTGGTCGCCGCTGCCCAGCGCGCGCATCAGCAGGGAGCGCTGCGGGTGGGTGGTGGCCTCCTCCTCGGTGATGCGGCCCTCGTCGACCAGACGCTGCACCCAGGTGTGGTCCTGGGTGATCTGGGTGAGGACGCCGTCCCTGAGGAGGTACGCGCGGGAGTCGCCGACGTGCACGAGGCCGAGTCGCTGGCCGGTCCACAGCAGGGCGGTGAGCGTGGTGCCCATGCCCTCCAGCTGGGGGTCCTCCTCGACCATGGAGCGCAGCTGGTCGTTGGCGCGCTGTACGGCGGTGCCGAGCGAGGTGAGGATGTCGGAGCCGGGGACGTCGTCGTCGAGCGTGACGAGGGTGGAGATCACCTCCGAGGAGGCCACCTCGCCGGCCGCCTGGCCGCCCATGCCGTCGGCGATCGCGAGCAGTCGGGGACCGGCGTAGCCCGAGTCCTCGTTGCCCTCGCGGATCATGCCTTTGTGCGATCCGGCGGCGAAGCGCAGTGACAGACTCATGCGCACCTCGCCCGTCGGCTCCGGGTACATCCGCACGGTGCCCACCCTCCGGTCGGGAGCGCGCCGGAGCCCCTGGTGGGGGACTCCGCTGCGTGCTCGCTCCGCTCGCGCCTATTCATGATGTAGCACTACTTCCGCAGCTCGATGACGGTCTTGCCGATGCGGATCGGCGCGCCGAGCGGAATCGGCGTGGGAGTCGTCAGTCGGTTCCGGTCGAGATACGTGCCGTTGGTGGACCCCAGGTCCTCGACGATCCACTGGCCGTCGCGGTCCGGGTAGATCCGGGCGTGCCTGCTGGAGGCGTAGTCGTCGTCCAGCACGATCGTGGAGTCGTGCGCGCGGCCCAGCGTGATGGTCTGGCCCTGCAGCGCCACGGTGGTGCCTGTCAGCGTGCCCTCGCTGACGACGAGTTTGGTCGGGGCGTTGCGCCCGCGGCGGCCGCCGCCGCCCGTGGCGGGCGCGGGCTGCTGGCCGCGCTGCTGCGGTGGGGCGGCCTGGCGGGCGGCCGCAGCCGGCCGCGCGCTCTCTCGGCGCGACCCCCGCTGGGTGACGCGCGTACCGAACAGGTCGCTGCGGATGACCTGCACGGCCACGATCACGAACAGCCACAGTACGGCCAGGAAACCCAGCCGCATGACCGTGAGGGTCAGCTCTGACATTGCCCCCGCTTCACCCTTCGGCTTGCCGGTAAATGATGGTGCTGCTGCCCACGACGATCCGCGAGCCGTCGCGGAGCGTAGCGCGGGTGGTGTGCTGCCCGTCCACCACGATGCCGTTGGTGGATCCGAGATCCTGGATCGTCGAGGGCGTTCCGGTCCGGATCTCGCAGTGCCGACGGGAGACGCCGGGGTCGTCGATCCGCACGTCGGCTTCGGTGCTGCGTCCCAGCACCAGCGTCGGGCGGGAGATCTGATGGCGGGTGCCGTTGATCTCGATCCAGTAGCGCATGCGCCCGCCGGCCGCCGGAGCGCCGGGCGGCCGCTGGCCGAGCGGGGCGACGCCGGGGCGGCCACCGCCGGGCGGCGGCGCGGCCGGCATGGGCGGGGCGCCCGCGGGTGCCGCGGTGGGCGGGTAGCCGTAGCCGCCGGGGCGGCCGGCGGCGGGGCTCGCCGGGGCGCCGGAGGGCGCCTGCTGGTCCGTGGATCCGGCGAGCGTACGGCTGCGCACCCGGTACAGACCGGTGTCGAGGTCGTCGGCCTTCTCCAGATGGACCTTGATGGGGCCCATGAAGGTGTAGCGCTGCTGCTTGGCGTAGTCGCGCACCATGCCGGCGAGCTCGTCGCCGAGCTGGCCGGAGTAGGGGCTGAGGCGCTCGAAGTCGGGCGTGCTCAGTTCCACGATGAAGTCGTTGGGGACGACCGTGCGGTCGCGGTTCCAGATGGTCGCGTTGTTGTCGCACTCCCGCTGGAGTGCTCCCGCGATCTCCACGGGCTGGACCTCGGACTTGAACACCTTGGCGAAGGTGCCGTTGACCAGACCTTCGAGACGTTGCTCGAACTTCTTCAGGACTCCCATGGGGCACCTCCTCCGTCGTCACCGCTCTGCGTACCGTGTCGGTACTGCTTACTGATCGTATCCACGCGCCGGGAAATCGGCTGGTTCCCCCGGTCGGCCCGGTCGACCGGTGTCACCCGGTATCGGCGCCCACTGGAGTCCCCCTGCCGGATTCCCACCGGAGCTCCTCTTCGAACTACCTCGTCCGAACTCTGCCAAGGATCGTAGAGGCGGTGCGAGACCAGTGTCCCGCACCGGACTGTGCGCCCCGTCCCTCTCCTGTGGAGATGGCCGGGACCGGTACGAGGTTGATACGTGAACCAGCACTCGTTGATACGTGGCCGGAGGGGCCGTGTGTTCGGTCCGTGCCGGTCGGCCCTGGCACGTCGCCGCGCGGCGGGGCCGGCCGTGCAGAAGGGATGTGAAGCCACCGTCCCCAGCGTGCTAATCTTCTCGATGTCGGAAGGCGCCGAAACCGCAAGGAACGGGGCCTGAGGACACACCCAATGCGCGGGTGGCGGAATAGGCAGACGCGCTGGATTCAGGTTCCAGTGCCCGCAAGGGCGTGGGGGTTCAACTCCCCCCTCGCGCACAGCGAAGCGGTCCCATCGTAATCACGATGGGACCGCTTCTTTTTGTGCGCTCGCCAACCGCTTGGCAGGGCTGGATGCACGATTGCGTGGCTGTGAAGTGTGAGGAGTCTCTCAGGGGCCCGGTAAGGGCTTTCGGCTTCCGGTGGTGCGGAACGGTACGGGGGCGTGCCGAGCTTGGCGTGCGCGGTCGCGGGTGGTGTTCGGGTCAGCGTCACAGGAATCGTCGTAGGTGTTGCAGATAGGGATACCTGCGATGTTTCACGTGAAACGGTGCCGAGTGGGGCATCGGTCGCTCTCTCTCGGTGCCGGTTCTGTGAAGCCGGTCAGCACCGTTGACGCTCGCCTGTCCCACACCTATCTTCTGGTCGACAATTCGCACAACGTTCGTATTTTCGAACGGGTTTCTCGCTTCTCCCCCACCTCTGCCAGAGACGAGGCGTACATGGCACCGCCGCTCTCCCGACGCTTTCTCCTCCAGTCCGCGTTGCTCAGCGCGGCCGTACCCGGAGTCTCCTTCGCGACGGGTGGCGGACGGGCGGTCGCCGCCCCTGTCCCGACGCCGTCCACGTGGTCGGTGCGGCCGTTCGAGCTGAGGGACGTGACGCTCGGCCGGGGCCTGTTCGCCGACAAGCGCCAACTGATGCTCGACCACGGGCGTGGCTACGACGTCGACCGTCTGTTGCAGGTCTTCCGGGCGAACGCGGGACTCTCCACCAAGGGCGCGGTCGCTCCCGGCGGCTGGGAGGGCCTCGACGGCGAGGCCAACGGCAACCTCCGTGGCCACTACACCGGGCACTTCCTGACGATGCTCGCCCAGGCCTACGCCGGCACGGGGGACACGACCTACTCCGACAAGATCCATTACATGATCGGCGCCCTGACCGAGGTGCGCGAGGCGCTGCGCGCCGACCCGCGCATGCTCGCCGTGGCCGGGAAGTTCGGCACCGCGCACGAGAACGTCCGGGGCTCCTACCAGTACGTCGACCTGCCGGACAGCATGCTCGGGGGTGCCTCCGCGATCACCTTGTCGGCCTGGGTGAAGCCCACGCACAACTCCGACTGGGCCCGCGTCTTCGACTTCGGCGACAACAGCACCCGCTACCTGTACCTGGCCGCGCGCAACGCGAGCGGCTTCCCGCGCTTCGCCGTCACCACCAGCGGGCCCGGCGGGGAGCAGGGGCTCAACGGCACCGCCGCCCTGCCGCTCGACCGGTGGAGTCATCTCGCGGTGACGATCGGCGGTGGCACCGGCACGCTCTACGTCGACGGCACGGCCGTAGCGCGGAACACCTCGATGTCGCTCACCCCTGCGGCTCTCGGCACCCTGGCGAACAACTGGCTCGGTCGGTCCAACTTCCCCACCGACCCCGTCTTCGCGGGCGCGTTCGACGAGTTCAACGTCTGGTCACGGGCGCTGACGGCCGCCGAGATCACCTCGCTCCAGAGCGACCGCGCCCCGGACTCGTCGGCGGGCCGGGGCGACCTGGCCTCGTACGACTTCGTCGAGACCGACGGCGGCACGTTCGCCGACGGTTCCGGGCGGGGGCTGACCGCCACCCTGCGCCGCACCTGGGGCGCACCCAGCCATGACGGATTCCTGGCGGCGTACCCGGAGACGCAGTTCATCGAGCTGGAGTCGATGACCAGCGGCGACTACACGCGCGTGTGGGCGCCGTACTACACCGCGCACAAGATCCTGCGCGGGCTGCTGGACGCGTACCTCCACGTCGACGACGCGCGGGCGCTCGACCTGGCGGCGGGCCTGTGCGACTGGATGTACTCCAGGCTGTCGAAACTGCCGGACGCCACCCTGCAGCGGATGTGGGGCATCTTCTCCAGCGGCGAGTACGGGGGCCTGGTCGAGGCGATCGTCGATCTGTACGCGATCACCGGCGAGGCTGAGCATCTCGCCCTGGCCAGGCTGTTCGACCTGGACAAGCTCATCGACGCCTGTGCCGCGAACACGGACACGCTCGACGGTCTGCACGCCAACCAGCACATCCCGATCTTCACCGGGCTGATCCGCCTGTACGACGTCACGGGCGAGGCGCGCTATCTGACCGCGGCCAAGAACTTCTGGGGCATGGTGATCCCCCAGCGGATGTACGGCATCGGCGGCACCAGCACGGCCGAGTTCTGGAAGGCTCGCGGGGTCGTCGCGGGAACGATCAGCGACACCAACGCCGAGACCTGCTGTGCGTACAACCTGCTCAAGCTGAGCCGGAGCCTGTTCTTCCACGAGCAGGACCCGACGTACATGGACTACTACGAGCGGGCGCTGCTCAACCAGGTCCTCGGGTCCAAGCAGGACAAGGCCGACGCGGAGAAGCCGCTGGTGACGTACTTCATCGGGCTGAAGCCCGGCCAGGTGCGCGACTACACCCCCAAGCAGGGCACCACCTGCTGCGAGGGGACGGGCATGGAGAGCGCCACCAAGTACCAGGACTCGGTGTACTTCGCCCGGGCCGACGGAAGCGCGCTGTACGTCAACCTGTACACCGCCGCGACGCTGGACTGGTCCGAGAAGGGGGTGACGGTCGCCCAGAGCACCGACTACCCCCGTGAGCAGGGCACCACGATCACCGTCGGGGGCGGCAGCGCGGCCTTCGAGTTGCGGCTGAGGGTGCCGTCCTGGGCGAGTGCCGGTTTCCGGGTGACCGTCAACGGGAGCGCGGTGAGCGGCACTCCGGTGCCGGGGAGCTACTTCACGATCCCCTCCCGCACCTGGAGCGGCGGGGACGTCGTACGCGTGGCGATCCCGTTCCGGCTGCGGGTGGAGAAGGCCCTCGACGACCCGTCGCTCCAGACGCTGTTCTACGGGCCGGTCAACCTGGTCGGCAGGAACAGCGCCACCACCCACCTGTCGGTCGGGCTGTACCGCAACGCCGGGCTCTCCGGCGATCTGCTGCCCTCCCTCACCCCGGTGGACGGGGAGCCGCTGCACTACACGCTGGACGGCACCGCATTCGCTCCCTTCCACGAAGGGAGCGAGGACCCGACCCACGCCTATGTGAAGCGTGCCGAACCGAAGGTGGTCCTCGGCGGCGCCGACTCGGGCGTCACCAACCCCGCGAAGTCCGACGGCACGACACTGCTGGACGAGATCTGGGCCGGGGCGCCGTTCGCCGACAAGGACGCCCTGGTGGCGCGGGTGCGGTCGGCCGTCACCTCCTGGGTGTCCGCCGGACTGCTGAGTCAGGCCGACGGACAGCAGGTGGTGACCACCGCGCGGAACGCCACGTACGCGGCCTAGCGGCACGGGCGGCCGTTCCCCGGGAGGGGGGCGGCCGTCCTGCGCGTTCCGCCTTCCGCGCGGCTACGCGGCGAGGCGCGCGGCCAGGGTCTTGGCCTTGACGGCCGCGTCCTCGAAAGCCTTGGCCCGGGAAGCTTCCGCGAGGGGGATCAGCTCGCTCATCGCGGGGTTGTGCGGGGCCATCGTGAGCTCCGGGACGATGAAGTCGACCTCCAGGCCGAGGGCTTCGGACAGGACCGCCGTCAGGTAGTTCTGCACGTACTCCAGGGGTTCGCGGGGCGTGCCCGGGGCGTAGGAGCCGCCGCGGCTGGCGACGACCGTGGCCGGGGTGCCCTTGATCTTCGAGCCCTCGGTCATGGCGGTGCGGCCGATGAGGACGACGTTGTCCAGCCACGCCTTGAGGGTGGACGGGATCGAGAAGTTGTACATGGGGGCGCCGATCAGGATCGCGTCCGCCTGCTCCAGCTCCACGATGAGCTTCTCGCGCTCGGCGAAGGCCGCGGCCTGCTCGGGGGTGTGCGTCGCCGGGTCGGCGAAGCCGGCGGTGTGCGCGGCGGCGCTGATGTGCGGCACGGGATCGGCGTGCAGGTCGCGGTAGACGACCGTGCCGTCCGGATGCTGGTCCTCCCAGGCCTTGCGGTAGGCCTCCGTCACCGCGCGCGATGACGAGGCGCCGGCGGGAAACGCGGACGAGTCCAGGTGCAGCAGCGTGGCCATGGAGAACTCCAGAGGAAGTGGCTTCGTTTTCGTACTCGACTATGAATAACACAGTCACTTACTTTTTTTCATCCCCGTACTTCAGGCCAGTACTCTTGCTCTCATGGCGGAGCAGCAGCAGGGCATCCATGGCGCCGGGCCGTGTCAGCGGGTCGACGAGGGCATCACCCGTGTGTTCGCCCTGCTCGGCAAGCGGTGGACGGGTCTGATCGTGGCCGTCCTGATGCCGCATCCCGCACATTTCGTCGATCTGCGCAGGGCGATTCCCGGCATCAGCGAGCGCATGCTCTCCGACCGGCTCACCGAACTCGGCGCGGCCGGACTGGTGGTGCGCGAGGTCGACGACGGGCCGCCGCTGCGCGTCACCTACCGGCTGACCGAGGCGGGGGAGGCGCTGGAACCGGCGCTGCGGGAACTCAAGGACTGGTCCGAGAGCCATCTGCCGCAGAGCGGGCCGTGTCCGGGGGTGGCGCGGACGTCGTAGCGCGGACGTCCTGGCGCGGCCGGCCAAGGGGTGCCCAGTGCTTCGCGGGTCGGCTCGGCGATGGGTGGACGACCGGGGTTTTCGCAGGTGCGGGCGGGTCCGACACGGAGTTTTCCACAGGGTCTGACGCGTTTCGGCCACCGGCTGTAACGTCAGCACGAGTTGATGTTCGTGCGTGGACGTGTACGGGGGAGGCGGTCGTGATGACCGAGGCCGGTACGACGGCAGGGCCGGTGGCCGACGCGGAGTCGGCGCCGTCGCGGGTGGCCGAGGTGGAGGCGGCGGTGTCGCCGTCGGCCGCCGCGCGGGTGCCGGGGGTGAGCGGGTTCGCCCGGTGGCCGTCGGTGGAGTCGCCCAAGGACGAGGGCAAGGCGCTGCGCACGAGGGTGCCCCGCAGCGCGCACGCGGACCTGACGCTCACCACCGACCGGCCGGACGCGGTGTCCGCGGTCGAGGAGTCCAACCGCGGCCGGATCGCCGCCCTCACCCCGATAAGGGTGGGCAGGATGGCGGCCACCCCCTTCGCGTTCCTGCGCGGCTCGGCGGGCCTCATGGCCCACGACCTCGCCCGTACGCCGATGACCGGCATCGGCGCCCAGCTCTGCGGCGACGCCCACGCGGCCAACTTCGGCCTGTACGGGGACGCCCGCGGCGGACTGGTCATGGACCTCAACGACTTCGACGAGACCGTGCACGGCCCCTGGGAGTGGGACCTCAAGCGCCTCGCCTCCTCCCTGGTGCTCGCCGGCCGTGAGGCGGGTGCCGACGAGGACGTCTGCCGCAAGGCGGCCTACGACGCGACGGGTGCCTACCGGCGCACGATGCGCCTCCTCGCCAAGCTCTCGGCGCTCGACGCGTGGAACGCCATCGCGGACGAGGAACTGGTCTCCCACACCGACGCCCACGACCTGCTCGGCACACTGGAGCGGGTCTCGGAGAAGGCGCGTGCCAACACCAGCGGGCGCTTCGCGGCCAAGGCGACCCGGGCGGTGGAGGGCGGCGGCCGCCACTTCGTGGACGCCCCGCCGGTGCTGCGCCGCGTGGAGGACGCTGAGGCGGCCGCCGTGGCCACCTCCCTGGAGCAGTACCTGACCACGCTGACGGAGGACCGCCACCCGCTGCTCGCCCGGTACGCCGTGCACGATGTGGCGTTCCGCGTGGTCGGCACCGGCAGCGTGGGCACCCGCTCGTACGTCGTCCTGCTCCTGGACCACCGCGGTGAGCCGCTCGTCCTCCAGGTGAAGGAGGCCCGCCCCTCGGCGCTGGAACCGCACCTCGCGACAGCCGGCTTCGAGGTGCCGGAGGTGGACCACGAGGGCCGCCGGGTGGTGCTCGGCCAGAAGCGCATGCAGGTCGTCAGCGACATGCTGCTCGGCTGGACCTCGGTCGACGGACTCCCCTTCCAGGTACGTCAGTTCCGCAACCGCAAGGGCAGCGTCGATCCCGCGGCCCTGGCCGCCGACCAGATCGACGACTACGGCCGCATGACCGGCGCCCTCCTCGCCCGCGCCCACGCCCACAGCGCCGACCCGCGCCTCATCGCCGGCTACTGCGGCAAGAACGACGAACTGGACGAGGCGACGGCCACGTTCGCCGTGACCTACGCGGACCGTACCGAGGCGGATCACGCGGACCTGGTGACGGCGGTGCGGGCGGGACGCGTCGCGGCGGAGACGGGGGTCTGAGCGAGGGCCGGTGGAGGGTGCCCGGGTGCACCGAGCGGGCCGAGCGCGGCCGGCCGGGCGGCCGACCGGTGCGGGCCTCGTCGCTCCGTTCGCCGTCCTCGGCGGCTTTCGCCGGGGGCCGCAGCCGTGGCCTAGGCTGGGTCGGGTGACGACCCCGGAAGCCGAGCAGACACCGTCCGAGCGCCCCACCGAGCCCGGGCGGCCCGATGGGGGCACCGAGCCCGTCGAAGGCGCGGCACCGACCGAGGGCGCCGGGGGCACGGCGTCCGCCGGGAGTGGGGCCTCCGCCGAGGGCGGCTCGGGGCGGCCCGAGGAGCGGCTGGAGCGGGCCGTGCGGGCGGCCGAGCAGGCGCTGATCGAGTACGAGATCGCCGTCGAGACCTTCCGGGTCGAGGTGGAGAACTTCTCCCGGTTGCACCACCAGAAGCTCGGTCCCGTGTACGCGCGGCTCGACGAGCTGGACGCCCGGATCGCCGAGGCGAAGGCCGCGCGCACCGGTGACCCCGAGGATGTGCGCAAGGCCCAGGAGGCGCGGGCCCGGGTCATGCCCATGCCGGGCGTGGAGGAGCTGTTCCACGGCTGGATGGACTCGGAGGGCCTGTTCCCCGAGGCCGCGGCCATGCTCACCGATCAGCCCGTACGGTCGCCGGAGCGGGTGCGACCGAGCGACGAGGCTCGCCGGCTCTACCGGGAACTGGTCCGCAAGGCCCACCCCGACCTGGCCCAGGACGACAAGGAGCGGGTGCGCCGGGACGAGTTCATCGCCCGTGTGAACGCGGCGTACGGCCGGGGCGACGAGGTGCTGCTGCGGGAGCTGTCCGCGGAGTGGGCGGCCGGGCCCGTGGAGCAGGAGCGCAGGCCGAGCCGGGCCGAGGAGCTGTACGCCCGGCTCGAATGGCTCGCCCAGCGCAAGGAGTTGCTCGCCCTCGTGGCCAAGGAGCTGGAGGAGGGGGCCATCGGGTCGATGCTCCGTCTCGCCCCGGAGGACCCCGACCGGCTCCTCGAAGAGATCGCCGACCAGTTGCTGGCGGAGGTCGAACAGCGGGAGACCGAGCTGGCCGAGCTGCTCGGCCGGGACGATTAGCCGGGGGCGGGTCGGGTAGCGTCGTGCGCATGCAATCCGGATCTGGTGTGCCCACGGTCGAGGTCGGAGACCTCAAGGACGACGACTTCCTGCTGGACGTCCGGGAGGACGACGAGTGGCAGGCGGGTCATGCCGAAGGGGCACTGCACGTCCCCATCAGTGAGTTCGTGTCGCGCTACGGCGAGGTGACCGAGGCGGCTCCGCAGGACGGCAGGATTCATGTGATCTGCCGTTCGGGCGGTCGTTCGGCGCAGGTCACCATGTATCTCGTCCAGCAGGGCATCGACGCCGTGAACGTGGACGGCGGCATGCAGCTGTGGGCGGCAGCCGGCCGTCCGGTGGTGGACGACAAGGGCGGGGCCGGGTTCGTTCTCTAGGGGAGGCCTGGGGGTAGGCCTGGGAGACGTCTCCCTGGGGGCAGGTGCCGGACCGCATGCGCGTGGGGCGCGCGGGCAGGACATACGCGCCCCAGGGTGTGGTGTGCGCGGCCCTCAGCCCAGGGGGTGGGCCGCCAGAAGGTCGCCCAGTGCCTCTTCGTGGGCCGCCGCGGGGCCGAGCGACAGTTCCAGGTGCTTGGCCCAGGCGTGATAGCGGTGCAGGGGGTAGTCGACGTCCGCGCCGAAACCCCCGTGCAGATGCTGTGCGGTCTGCACGACCCGCCGTACGCCCTCCGAGGCCCAGATCTTGGCCACCGAGACGTCTCCGGCGGCGGGTAGCGCACCCCCCGCCCCGGAAGTGATCCGCCAGGCGGCCTGCCACAGCGTCGCCTCCATCGCGCGCAGGTCGATGAAGCGGTCGGCGGCCTGGACGGCGACGGCCTGGAACGAGGCGATCGGGAACCCGAACTGTTCGCGCTTTCCGGCGTATTCGCTGGTCATTCCGAGTACGGCCTCACCCAGACCGAGCGCCAGCGCGCAGGTGCCGGTGGCGAGCAGCTCCCGCAGCCGCTCCCACGCCCCCTCCGCGTCGATGACGTCCCGCGCGGCGATCCGTGCCGAGTCCAACCGCAGCTCCGCGAGGCGTTCACCGCTGGTGGAGATCTGCTCGGCGAGCGTCACGCCCGGGTGGACGCGGGGAACGAGGGCGAGCACGGCCCGTCCGTCGGCGGCGGCCGTGTCCTGTCCGGTCCCGTCGGGCGAGAGGCCGGGGACGACCGACTCCGGCGCGACCGTGGCGGGGACGACCACGAAGTCCGCGTGGTGCGCCCAGGGCACCGCCGTCTGCACGCCGTCCAGGACCCAGCCGTCCTCGCCGTCCCGCCGCGCGGTCACGGCGAGTTCGGCGGGGTCGTGGCCGGTGCGGCCGTGCGCGGCTACGGTGAGGACGATCTCGCCCCGGCCGACGCGGGCGAGCAGATCCTCCTTCAGCCCCTCGCTCCCGTGCGCCTGGACGGCCACGGCGGCGGCAGTGGTTTCCAGCAGAGGGCCCCTGGCCAGCACCTTCGCCGATTCGCGCAGCACCAGGCACAGCGCGATGGGGTCGAGCCCCGAACCGCCGTACGCCGGGTCCAGCAACAGGCTGAGGAGATCCGCGCCCGCGAGCTTCGTCCACAGGGGCCGGTCGAAGTCGTCGGCCACGGCCCCCGGTACGAGCGACGGGCTCGGGACGCCGTCCGGTGCGACCCCGGCGAACACCGCCCGCGCCGCCTCGGCCGCCGCCTGCTGCTCCTCGGTGAAGGTGAAGTCCACGGTTCCGCCCTTCCGTGTCGCCGATGACAGGGCGTCAAGATAGAACAGGTTCTAGAAGAGGGGAATGGTGCGGAGCCGGCCGTCGGTCGCGCGACGGGCGAGGCGGGCGGCTGAGCGGCCGAAGCGGCTTTGGGGGAGAGGCGGACCACACCGCGCCGTAAGGTGTCCCCCGCTGTGGATAACCTCAGGGGTGCCGTGCGAGCGGTGTGACGATGTGACTGCTGTGACCATCGGGGCTGTGCCGGACGGATACGGCTGAGTAAGTTCCGGTGGGGAAGCGGACCGGGTCCGTAGGAATCGGGGAGCGGGGCGGAATGGACGCGAACGACGAGGTCTCGAACGCCCGGCGGGGGCCGGACGAGCCCGAGGGCTCCGACTCCGCGAGCGAGGCGGACCCGCAGGTGCGGCCGTCCCGGCAGACCCCGGATCCCGCCTCGTCCCCGGCTCCGGATCCCGCCTCGCCTTCGGCTGCGGACCCCACGGATCCCGCCTTGCTGTCGGCTCCGGACGCCGCCTCGCCGTCGGCTCCGGACCCCGCCTCGCCCTCGACGGCAGACCCCGGCGCGGCTTCGACGCCGGTCACCGCTCCGGACCCGTCCCCGGGCCCGGCAGCCTCCGGTATGGCCGCGCTCACCCTGCCGTACCAGATCGCCGTGGCGCTGGTGCTCGCGGTCGTGGCGGTGGTGACCTGCGTCCACCTCGGGCTGGTGTTCCTCCATATCGCGCCCTCGAACACGCTGACGAAGCAGCACGGCCGGGCGGTGGACGAATGGGTGTACCCGGAGTTCGAGCAGAACTGGAAACTGTTCGCGCCGAACCCGTTGCAGCAGAACATCGCCGTGCAGGCGCGCGCCGAGGTCCGCACCGCCGACGGTGAGACACGCGAGACCGGCTGGTACGACCTGTCCGCGCTGGACGGCGCCGCGATCGACAGGAACCCGGTGCCGAGCCACACCCAGCAGAACGAACTGCGCCGGGCCTGGGACTTCTACGTCGCCACGCACGACAACGACCACCGCGCCACCACCTCGCGCGGCGACCTGTCCGAGCGCTATGTGCGCCGGATCGTGGTGATGCGCCTGGACCGCGAGCGGGCCGGCGAGCCGGGCGGTGTGATCGAGCGGATCCAGCTCCGGTCCCGTACCACCAACGTGCCGGCGCCCGAGTGGAGCGAGGAAAAGGTGTCCGACAAGCCAGTCGTCCGTGAGCTGCCCTGGTGGCAGGTGACCGACGACGACCGGACGGACGCCGCCGCCAACGCGGGTGGGGTCGGCCGGGCCACCACCGGCCGGACGGAGGCGAGCGCCGAATGAGCGGCTCCGTGACTGCGACCGACCCGGTCCGCCGGGGGAGCCCCCTGGTGCGTCTGACCGCCGCGATAGGCAACGGGATCACCCGCGTGACGGATCGCGCGCTGGGCCCGTACCAGAGCGCGATCGTCCGCATCGGCTTCTCCGCGACCTGGCTGCTGTTCCTGCTGCGCGAGTTCCCGCACCGACGCGAGCTCTACGGCCCCGACGGGCCCTGGAGCTGGGAACTGGCCCAGCAGCTGACCGCGAGCAACGACGCGTTCACGGTGCTGATGTGGTCCGACAGCATGGTGTGGTTCGAGATCGTCTACGCCGTCGCCGTCCTGTCCACCTTCCTGCTGCTGCTCGGCTGGCGCACCCGCGCCATGAGCGTGCTCTTCATGATGGGCGTGCTCTCGCTGCAGAACCGCAGCGTCTTCATGGGCGACGGCGGCGACAACGTCCTCCACCTCATGGCGATCTACCTCGTCTTCGTCCGCTGCGCCCAGGTCTGGTCGCTGGACGCGCGGCGCGCACGGCGTGGGCGCGAGCGCCTGGAGCTGGACGGCGGGGCACCGGAGGACCGGGTCGGCCCCGCGCTGTGGTGCGTGTTCGGGTTCGGGCTGCTGCTGGCGACGTTCGGCGGTCTGATCCCCGGCGGTCTGCTCGGCGGGTGGCTGACGTTCTTCTGGGGGCTCTGGGCGGTGCACGCCCTGTGGTGGGCCGCCGGGCGCATCGCGTCGGACACCAAGCCGCGCGCGCTGCTCGACGTCGTCGGCAACCTGACGCACAACGCCGCCCTCGTCGTGATCATGGCCGAGGCCTGTCTGATCTACGCGGCGGCGGGCTGGTACAAGATCCAGGGTGGGCGCTGGCAGGACGGCACGGCGGCCTACTACCCGTTCCACCTGGACTACTTCTCGCCCTGGGCCTCGCTCTCCGACCTGCTGTCGTCCAGCGGCACGATGGTGATGCTGGTGACGTACGGGACGGTGATCGTGCAGGTCGCCTTCCCGTTCACGCTGTTCAACCGGCGCGTCAAGAACGTCCTGCTGGCGGTGATGATGACCGAGCACGCCGTGATCGCCGTCGTGCTGGGGCTGCCCTTCTTCTCGCTCGCGATGATCGCCGCCGACGCCGTCTTCCTGCCCACGCCCTTCCTGAAGCGCCTCGGCGCACTGGTGGCACGCGCGCGTGAGCGCGTCGTGCGTCGCGTCCTGCCGGGGCGCGCCCTCACGATCCCGGGCCCGCGCCGGCCACCGGTCCCCGACGAGGCGGAGGCGGCCGAGCAGGCGCGCGTAGGCTTCAGGGCATGAACGATCCGGTGAGCGGACCAGCGGGCGAACCGGCGGCGCGACCCGCGGCCGGCCCGGCGGAAGATGCCGAGACCGGACGTGCGACCGCTGAGGCCGCCCGGCCGCCGGGCGGTCCCGTGGGGGCATGGCACCGCCTCGCCGACGCCTCCGTCCTGCTCGACGGTTTCCACGCGCTGAAGCACGCCGTGCGCTTCGGCGCGCAGGTGCCGGTGGCCGTCACCGCCGACCGCACGGCGGCCCTCGCCCTCGCCGACGACCTGGCCCCGGACGTACGGGACCGGCTCGCGGACCTCCTCCAGGAGGTTCCGGAGGAGACGTACCGGGCCCTCGTGCCGCGCCCGCACCCCACCGCCGTCGCCGCCCTGGCCGTACGCCCCCCGCGCGCGGTCCATCTGGCGGCTCTCGCCCGTCTCCCGCGCGCCGCCCCCGTGGTCGTCCTCGACAACCCGCGCAACCTGGGCAACGCGGGCGCCGTGATCCGGCTGGCCGCCGGATTCGGGGCGACCGGCGTGGTCACCACGGGCACCCTGGACCCCTGGCACCCCACGGTCGTGCGCGGCGGGGCGGGTCTGCACTTCGCCACGGCCGTCGAGCGCCTGGAGGTGGCCGATCTGCCTCCCGGCCCGCTCTTCGCGCTCGACCCCGAGGGCGATGACATCCGGGGACTGAAGCTCCCGGACGACGCCGTCCTCGCGTTCGGCTCCGAGCGCAGCGGCCTGTCGACCGACCTGCGTGCCCGCGCCGACCACCTGCTGTCCCTCCCGATGCGCCCCCAGGTCTCCAGCTACAACCTGGCGACGAGCGTGGCGATGACGCTGTACCACTGGAGCGCGGGTTCCGTCCGAGGGGCGAGCTGAGGGAACCGAGCCGAGGGAGCGAGGAGGGAGCGCGCCCCTAGCGGAGCGCCTCGCTGCGGACCTCGACCACCCGGAAGCGGTTGGCGACGAAGGCTCCGTCGCACAGGGCCGCGTTCGCCGCCGGGTTGCCGCCGGACCCGTGGAAGTCCGAGAACGCCGCCGTCTGGTTCACGTACACCCCACCCGTGAGGTTCAGCGACAGCTGCGCGCACTCCTCCAGGCAGACCTCCTCGACGGCCTCGGCCACCTCCTCGGAGGTCGTGTACGCGCCGACGGTCATCGCGCCCTTCTCGCCGATGGTCCGGCGCAGCAGCTCCAGCCCCTCCGCGGCCGAGTCGACGGCCACGGCGAACGACACCGGCCCGAAGCACTCGCTCAGGTAGGCGGCCTCGTCCTCCGCGCCCTCCCAGTACTTCCGCGCGCCGTCGAGCTTCACGATCACCGGTGTGCGGACGACGGCGTCCGGGAACTCGGGGTTGGTGATCTCCCGTGAGGGCAGCGCGACTTCGCCGAGCGACGCGGCCGCTTCGAGGCGGGACTTGACGTCGGGGTTCACGATCGCGCCGAGCAGCGCGTTCGCGCGCGCGTCGTCGCCCAGCAGACCGCCGACCGACCGGGCGAGGTCGGCGACGACCTCGTCGTAGGACTTGGCGCCCTGGTCGGTGGTGATGCCGTCGCGGGGGATGAGCAGGTTCTGCGGGGTGGTGCACATCTGGCCGCTGTACAGGGACAGGGAGAAGGCCAGGTTGGAGAGCATGCCCTTGTAGTCGGCGGTGGAGTCGATCAGCACCGTGTTGACGCCGGCCTTCTCCGTGTAGACCTCCGCCTGGCGGGCGTTGGCCTCCAGCCAGTCGCCGAAGGACGTCGAGCCGGTGTAGTCGATGATGCGGATCTCGGGGCGGGTGGCCAGGTCCTTGGCGATGCCCTCGCCGGGGCGTTCGGCGGCCAGCGCGACCAGGTTGGGGTCGAAGCCGGTCTCGGCGAGGACCTCGCGGGCGACCTGGACGGTGAGGGCGAGCGGCAGCACCGCGCGCGGGTGGGGCTTCACGAGGACCGCGTTGCCGGTGGCGAGGGAGGCGAACAGGCCCGGGTAGCCGTTCCACGTGGGGAAGGTGTTGCAGCCGATGACGAGGGCGGTGCCGCGCGGCACCGGCTTGAACTTCTTGGTGAGCGCGAGCGGGTCGCGCTTGCCCTGGGGCTTGGTCCACTCCGCGTCGTCCGGGGTGCGGACCTGCTCCGCGTACGCGTACGCCACCGCCTCGAGGCCCCGGTCCTGGGCGTGCGGGCCGCCGGCCTGGAAGGCCATCATGAAGGCCTGGCCGCTGGTGTGCATGACGGCGTGGGCGAACTCGTGGGTGCGGTCGCTGATGCGCTTGAGGATCTCCATGCACACCGCGGCACGCGCCTCCGCTCCCGCGTCGCGCCACGCGCGCCGGCCCGCCTTCATGGCGGGCAGCAGCGTGTCGAGGTCGGCGTGCGGATAGGTGACGCCCAGCTCGATGCCGTACGGCGAGACCTCGCCGCCCACCCAGTCGTCGGTGCCGGGTTGGCCGAGGTCGAGACGGGTGCCGAGGAGGGCGTCGAAGGCTGCCCTGCCCTCGGCCATCCCCAGGCTTCCGTTCTCGCCGTAGGCCTTGGGGTGCTCGGGGTGGGGCGACCAGTACGCGCGGGTGCGGATCGCTTCCAGCGCCTGGTCGAGGGTGGGCCGGTGCTTGGCGATCAGGGCGTGCGCGGACGGTTCGGCGGCCATGCTTGACCAACTCCTCACGTCAGACACTCTTCTTCGAGCTCTGACCTGGGCAGGAACAGGCGGACAGAGTTAGAGTAACCGAACGATCGGTCGGGACAAGGGGGTCCGCCGCATCTGTGGACAACCCCGTGCGGGAGGATCGCGCACATGACAGGACTCGACCCCGGCAGCCCCGTGGCCGTCGTAGGCACCGGCACCATGGGCCAGGGCATCGCCCAGGTCGCGCTGACCGCGGGCCACCTCGTACGACTGTTCGATGCCGCGCCCGGCCGTGCGCGGGAGGCCGCCGAGGCGATCGGGGCCCGGCTCGACCGGCTCGTCGCCAAGGACCGCATGACCGGCGCCGACCGGGACGCCGCGCGCGCCCGGCTGCACGCCGCCGAGGATCTCGCCGACCTCGCGGACTGCGGTCTGGTCGTCGAGGCGATCCTGGAGCGGCTGGACGCCAAGCAGGAGCTGTTCCGCGCGCTGGAGGACGTCGTCGGCGAGGACTGCCTGCTCGCCACCAACACCTCGTCCCTGTCCGTCACGGCCGTCGGCGGCGCCCTGCGCAACCCGGGCCGCTTCGTGGGCCTGCACTTCTTCAACCCCGCGCCGCTGCTGCCCCTCGTCGAGGTGGTGTCGGGCTTCGCCACCGACGTGACGTCGGCCACGCGCGCGTACGAGACGGCCCGCGCCTGGGGCAAGACGCCCGTCGCCTGCGCCGACACCCCCGGCTTCATCGTCAACCGCATCGCACGGCCGTTCTACGCCGAGGCCTTCGCGGTGTACGAGTCGCAGGCCGCCGAGCCCGTCACCATCGACGCGATCCTGCGCGAGTGCGGCGGCTTCCGGATGGGCGCCTTCGAGCTGACCGACCTGATCGGGCAGGACGTCAACGAGTCCGTCACCCACTCCGTGTGGCAGGCCTTCTTCCAGGACGTGCGCTTCACGCCCTCGCTGGCCCAGCGCCGACTCGTCGAGTCCGGCCGGCTCGGCCGCAAGACCGGCCAGGGCTGGTACGACCACACCGACGACGCCGAGCGACCCGAGCCGCACACCGCCGACCCGGTCCCGCCGCCCGCGTACGTCGTCGTCGAGGGCGATCTCGGCCCCGCCGGCGACCTGCTCCCGCTCTTCCGGGAGGCGGGCATCCCGGTCCGCGAGGACGAGGAGGACCACGGCACCCGGCTCGTCCTGCCGAGCGGCGGCCAGCTGGCCCTCGCCGACGGGCAGACCTCCGTGGAGTTCCGGGACGTCGTCTACTTCGACCTCGCGCTCGACTACCGCAGGGCCACCCGGATCGCCCTGTCCGCCTCCCAGGACACCTCGCCGCAGACCCTCACGGAGGCCGTCGGTCTCTTCCAGGCGCTCGGCAAGGACGTCAGCGTCATCGGGGACGCCCCCGGCATGATCGTCGCCCGCACGGTCGCACGGATCATCGACCTCGCGCACGACGCCGTCGCCAAGGGGGTGGCCACCAAGGAGGACATCGACACGGCGATGCGCCTGGGCGTCAACTACCCGCTGGGGCCCTTCGAATGGAGCCGCAGGCTGGGCCGCAACTGGGCGTACGCCCTCCTGGACGACCTGCACCTGCGCGACCCCTCCGGGCGCTACGCGCCCTCGCTGGCGCTCTACCGCCACGCCTACGCCTCCGACAAGCGGGAGGGCACGTCCTCATGACGACCGCCAAGCGCGACACGTACACCCCCGAGACGCTGCTGTCGGTCGCGGTCCGGGTCTTCAACGAACGCGGCTACGACGGCACCTCCATGGAGCACCTCTCCAAGGCGGCCGGTATCTCCAAGTCGTCGATATACCACCACGTCACGGGCAAGGAGGAGCTGCTGCGCCGGGCCGTCAGCCGGGCGCTGGAGGGTCTCTTCCAGATCCTCGACGAGGAGCCCGCGCGCGCGGGGCGCGCGGTGGAGCGCTTGGAGCACGTCGTGCGGCGCATGGTCGAGGTGCTGCTCGACGAGCTTCCCTATGTGACCCTGCTGCTGCGGGTGCGCGGCAACACCGACACCGAGCGCTGGGCGCTGGAGCGGCGCCGCGACTTCGACCACCGGGTCGCCGAGCTGCTCAAGGCCGCGGCCGCCGAGGGCGACGTGCGCCGGGACGTGGAGGTGCGGCTCGCGACGCGGCTCGTCTTCGGCATGATCAACTCGATCGTCGAGTGGTACCGGCCGGAAGGCCGGGGCATGGGCGAGCGGGAAGTGTCCGAAGCCGTGGCCCATCTGGTCTTCTCGGGACTGCGGGCCCAGGACTGACGGGCTGCGGGCGCAGGAGTGCGGGGCCGGTGTTGCGGGGCTCAGGGCTGACGGGCTGCGGCTCAGGTCTGAAGGGTCGTGGACTCAGGGCTGAGTGGGCCTGGTGTGCGGCCGTGTGGGCGGCGCGCGGGCTGCAGGCCCGGGACTGACGGGACCGCGTGCCGGGACCGGTCGTGGGAGGTCCGGTCCCCGCCGCCGCCTGATGCCGCCGTCCGCCGCTGGTCCCGCCGCGCCCGCCGGCCCCGCTGCCCGGGGACGATTCACCCCTCCGGTTCCACGTCCTCCTCCTCGAACACCAGCAGGGTCCGGGTGCTGAGCACCTCCGGGATGGCCTGGAGCTTGGTGAGGACGACCTCGCGCAGGGCCCTGTTGTCCGAGGTGTGCACCAGGAGCAGGACGTCGTAGTCGCCGCCCACCAGCGCGATGTGGGCGGCGCCGGAGAGCTGGCGCAGCTGGTCGCGGACCGTTCGCCAGGAGTTCTGCACGATCTTGAGGGTGATGTAGGCCGAGGTGCCCTTTCCGGCGCGCTCGTGGTTCACGCGTGCCCCGAAGCCACGGATCACGCCGTCCTCGACGAGGCGGTTGATGCGGGCGTAGGCGTTGGCGCGGGAGACGTGGACGCGTTCGGCGACGGACCGTATCGAGGCGCGGCCGTCGGCCTGCAGCATGCGCAGGATGTCCTGGTCTATGGCGTCCAGCGGTCGAGGGGGCGGCAGGGCCGGGCCGTGCTCCGGCGGCTCGGCCATTTGTTCAGGTGCCATGTGCCCCTGCCTCCCTGCCATGGACGGACTGCGTTCATTCCAGGCTGTGCAGAACCGTTTGTCCACAGCCTGAGGGTGCCTGTAGCCAAAATGCGTCAGCGACCGAACAATCGGTAGGTGAGGCGTGTCACAACCCGTGCCACGCCCCTGAGCCACTCCCACGAGGAGGTGCCGTATGACGGTCATGGAGCAGCGGGGCGCGTACCGCCCGACACCGCCGCCCGCCTGGCAGCCCCGCACGGACCCCGCGCCGCTGCTGCCCGACGCGCTGCCGTACCGCGTGCTCGGCACGGACGCGGCGGCCGACGCCGACCCCGCGCTGCTGCGCCGGCTCTACGCCGAGCTGGTGCGCGGCCGCCGCTACAACACGCAGGCCACCGCCCTGACCAAGCAGGGCAGGCTCGCCGTCTACCCCTCCAGCACCGGTCAGGAGGCGTGCGAGGTCGCCGCCGCGCTCGTCCTCGAAGAGCGGGACTGGCTCTTTCCCAGCTACCGCGACACGCTCGCCGCCGTCGCCCGTGGCCTCGACCCCGTGCAGGCGCTCACGCTGCTGCGCGGCGACTGGCACACCGGCTACGACCCGCACGAGCACCGGGTCGCCCCCCTGTGCACCCCGCTCGCCACCCAGCTCCCGCACGCCGTGGGCCTCGCGCACGCCGCCCGTCTCAAGGGCGACGACGTGGTCGCGCTCGCCCTGGTCGGCGACGGCGGCACCAGCGAGGGCGACTTCCACGAGGCGCTGAACTTCGCCGCCGTCTGGCAGGCGCCGGTCGTCTTCCTCGTCCAGAACAACGGCTTCGCGATCTCCGTCCCGCTGGCCAAGCAGACCGCCGCCCCGTCGCTGGCCCACAAGGCCGTCGGCTACGGGATGCCGGGCCGCCTGGTCGACGGCAACGACGCGGCGGCCGTGCACCAGGTGCTCGCCGAAGCCGTGGCCCACGCGCGCGCGGGCGGCGGTCCCACGCTGGTCGAGGCGGTGACGTACCGCATCGACGCCCACACCAACGCCGACGACGCGACCCGCTACCGGGGCGACGCCGAGGTCGAGACCTGGCGCGCGCACGATCCGATCACCCTCCTGGAGCACGAGCTGACCGAGCGCGGCCTCCTCGACGAGGACGGCATCCAGGCGGCCCGCGACGCCGCCGAGGCGATGGCGGCCGACCTGCGCGAGCGCATGAACCAGGACCCGGTCCTCGATCCCATGGACCTCTTCGCCCACGTCTACGCCGAGCCCACCCCCCAACTGCGCGAACAGGAAGCCCTGCTCAGGGCCGAGCTGGCGGCGGAACACGAAGGGGCGCACCGATGACCACCGTCGCCGTCAAGCCCGCCACCATGGCGCAGGCGCTCAACCGCGCGCTGCGCGACGCCATGACCGCCGACCCCACCGTGCATGTCATGGGTGAGGACGTCGGCGCCCTCGGCGGTGTCTTCCGGGTCACCGACGGGCTCGCGAAGGAGTTCGGCGAGGACCGGGTCACCGACACCCCGCTCGCCGAGGCGGGCATCCTCGGCACGGCCGTCGGCATGGCCATGTACGGGCTCAGGCCGGTCGTGGAGATGCAGTTCGACGCGTTCGCCTACCCGGCGTTCGAGCAGCTCATCAGCCATGTCGCCCGCATGCGCAACCGCACGCGCGGAGCGATGCCGCTGCCGATCACCATCCGGGTCCCGTACGGCGGCGGCATCGGCGGTGTCGAGCACCACAGCGACTCCTCCGAGGCGTACTACATGGCGACTCCGGGCCTCCATGTCGTCACACCCGCCACGGTCGCCGACGCCTACGGGCTGCTGCGCGCCGCCATCGCCTCCGACGACCCGGTCGTCCTCCTGGAGCCCAAGCGCCTGTACTGGTCGAAGGACTCCTGGAACCCCGAGGAACCGCAGGCCGTCGACCCGATCGGGCGAGCGGTCGTGCGCCGCCCCGGCCGCAGCGCCACCCTCATCACCTACGGGCCGTCCGTGCCCGTCTGTCTGGAGGCCGCCGAGGCGGCCACGGCCGAGGGCTGGGACCTCGAAGTCGTCGACCTGCGCTCCCTGGTGCCCTTCGACGACGAGACCGTCGCCGCGTCGGTGCGCAGGACCGGCCGGGCCGTCGTCGTGCACGAGTCCGGCTCCTACGGCGGGCCGGGCGGCGAGATCGCGGCCCGTGTCACCGAGCGCTGCTTCCACCACCTGGAGGCGCCCGTGCTGCGCGTCGCCGGGTTCGACATCCCGTACCCCCCGCCCATGCTGGAGCGGCACCATCTGCCCGGCGTCGACCGGATCCTGGACGCCGTGGGGCGCCTGCAGTGGGAGGCGGGGAACTGATGGCCCAGGTGCTGGAGTTCAAGCTGCCCGACCTCGGTGAGGGGCTGACCGAGGCCGAGATCGTGCGCTGGCTGGTCCAGGTCGGGGACGTCGTCGCGATCGACCAGCCGGTCGTGGAGGTCGAGACGGCCAAGGCCATGGTCGAGGTCCCCTGCCCCTACGGCGGTGTCGTCACCGCTCGCTTCGGCGAGGAGGGCACGGAACTGCCCGTGGGCGCGCCGCTGTTGACGGTGGCCGTGGGGGCGCCCGCCTCGGACGCCACCGCCGACGAGGGCTCCGGCAACGTGCTGGTCGGATACGGCACCGGGGCACCGCCGGCGCGACGCAGGCGGGTGCGGCCCGGGGAGCCGGTCCGGCCCGCCGCCCCCGCCGAGCCGTCGGCTCCGCGCACCACCGTCGACGCGGCCCCCGTCGCGGTCGCCGCTCCCGCGTGCCCGGACGGACCCGTGCCGGTCATCTCCCCGCTCGTCCGCCGTCTCGCCCGCGAGAACGGCCTGGACCTGCGGAAGCTGCACGGCTCGGGCCCCGAGGGACTGATCCTGCGGGCGGACGTGGAGCACGCGCTGCGGGCCGCCACGGCCCCCGCTCCGGCGCCGAGCGCCATGACCGCGCAGCCGGTCGCCGCGCCCGCACCCGCCGAAGCCCCCGCCGCCATCCGGATCCCCCTACGCGGTGTCCGGGGCGCCGTCGCCGACAAGCTCTCCCGGAGTCGGCGCGAGATCCCCGACGCGACCTGCTGGGTGGACGCCGACGCGACGGAACTGATGCGTGCCCGTACGGCGCTGAACGCGGCCGGCGGCCCGAAGATCTCCGTCCTCGCGCTCCTCGCCCGGATCTGCACCGCCGCGCTGGCCCGTTTCCCGGAGCTGAACTCGACCGTCGACATGGAGGCCCGCGAGGTCGTCCGGCTCGACCGGGTGCACCTCGGGTTCGCCGCGCAGACGGAACGGGGCCTGGTCGTGCCCGTGGTCCGGGACGCGCACACCAGGAACGCGGAGTCGCTCGCCACCGAGTTCGCCCGGCTGACAGAGGCGGCGCGGACCGGGACACTGACCCCCGGCCAGCTGACCGGCGGGACCTTCACCCTGAACAACTACGGCGTCTTCGGCGTCGACGGCTCCACCCCGATCATCAACCACCCCGAGGCCGCCATGCTCGGCGTCGGCCGCATCGTCCCCAAACCGTGGGTGCACGAGGGCGAGCTGGCGGTACGGCAGGTCGTGCAGCTCTCGCTCACCTTCGACCACCGGGTGTGCGACGGCGGCACGGCGGGCGGCTTCCTGCGCTTCGTGGCGGACTGCGTCGAACAACCGGCGGTGCTGCTGCGCACGCTCTGAGCAGCGGAGGTACCCGGTCGGGGCCGATCGTCCAGCACTGGCGGACCCGACCGGCCCTGATCGCGCCGTCTCCCCCGCGTTCCCTGTGATCGTCTCGGCCCGCATACTCGGGGAGTGACCGCGTATGAGCCTCCGGGCGACCCCGGTACCGAGGCGTTCGACGCCGTCGTGCTCGCCGGAGGCGCCGCCCGGCGGCTCGGCGGCGCCGACAAGCCCGCCGTGCGCGTGGGCGGACGGGCGCTCCTCGACCGTGTGCTGACCGCCTGCGCCGGGGCGGCGACGACCGTCGTCGTCGCCGAACCCCGTCCCACCGCGCGGCCCGTGCGGTGGGCCCGTGAGGAACCCCCGGGCGGCGGCCCGCTCGCCGCGCTGGGCGCCGGACTCCGGCACACCACCGCGCGTCACGTCCTCGTGCTCTCCGCCGACCTGCCGTTCCTGGAGGAGGCGACGGTACGGCGGCTGCTGCGCGCCCTCGCGGACACCGAGGACAGCGCGGACACCGCCGACGGCGCGCTGGTCACCGACCCCGACGGCCATGACCAGCCTCTCGTGGCCGCCTACCGGGCCGAGCCCCTGCGCCGCGAGCTGGCCCGGCTCGCCGCCGGGCACGACGGCCTCACCGGGCTCCCCCTGCGACGGCTGACCGCCGCGCTGCGCCTCACCCGCATCACCGACCCGGTCGCGTCCTTCGACTGCGACACCTGGGACGACATCGCCGCCGCCCGCGCACGGATCAGGGAGCATGGCCACGTGTTGGATGAATGGATTTCCGCAGTCAAGGACGAGCTGGGGATCGACCTCGACGTCGACATCGCCGAACTGCTCGACCTCGCCCGTGACGCCGCCCACAGCGTGGCCCGGCCCGCCGCTCCGCTGACCACCTTCCTGATCGGCTACGCCGCCGCCAGGGCCGGGGGAGGCCCCGAGGCGGTCACCGAGGCCGCCCGCAAGGCGTCCGCCCTGGCCCTGCGCTGGGCCGACGAGGCAACGCCCGACGCCGAGCCGGGTGCCCCCTCGGGTCCAGGACACGGTGCCGGGCCCGCCGCCGGATCCGGCGGCGGCGAAGACACCGGGTCCGGCCCCGACACCGGGCCGGCCGCCGGATGACCGCCCAGGACGCCGAGGAACTCGACGTGGAGGAGGCACTGGCCGTGGCCAACGACAGGGCCGTGCAGGGACCGAAGGAGCCCCGCTCCTCCCGCGAGACCTCCACGACGGGCCGGCCCGACACGCACGGGTCCCAGGGCGACGCCCACCCAGCCAAGGGCGATGCGCACCACAGGGCCACCTCCTGGCCCGAGGCCCGGGCCGTCGCCGAGCGTGCCGCCCGCTCGGCCGGCCGCCGGGCCCCCGTCTCGGTCACCGTGGACAAGGCCCTCGGACTCGTTCTCGCCGCGCCCCTGACCGCCCTCACCGACCTCCCCTCCTTCGACACCTCCGCGATGGACGGCTGGGCGGTGGCGGGTCCCGGTCCCTGGGCCATGCGGGAGGACGGTGTGCTGGCCGGACACGCCGATCCCGGGCGGCTCACGGACGGGGAGGCGGTCCGGATCGCCACCGGCGCCCGTATTCCGCCCGACACGACGGCCGTGCTGCGCAGCGAGCACGGCCGCACCGACGACCAGGGACGGCTGCACCCGACCCGGGACGTCTCCCACGGGCAGGACATCCGCCCACGGGGTCAGGAGTGCCGCCACGGCGACCAACTGCTGCCGCTCGGTACGCAGATCACCCCGGCAGCGCTCGGGCTCGCGGCGGCCGCCGGGTACGACACGGTGAGCGTGCTCCCCCGCCCGCGCGTCGAACTGCTGGTCCTGGGCGACGAACTGCTCACCGACGGGCTTCCGCGCGAGGGCCTCATCCGCGATGCTCTCGGCCCGATGCTGCCGTCCTGGCTGCGGGCACTCGGCGCCGAGGTGACCGCCGTACGCCGCCTCGGGGACGACGCCGACGCCCTGTACCGGGCCGTGAAGAAGTCCTCCGCCGACCTCGTCGTGACCACGGGCGGCACGGCCGCCGGACCCGTCGACCACGTCCACCCCATCCTGCGCCGCCTCGGGGCCGAACTCCTCGTCGACGGCGTGAAGGTGCGCCCGGGGCATCCCATGCTGCTGGCCCGCACCAAGCAGGACCAGCATCTCGTCGGGCTGCCCGGCAACCCGCTGGCCGCTGTCTCCGGGCTGTTCACGCTCGCCGAGCCTCTGCTGCGAACTCTCGCCGGACGTCCCGCCCCGGAGCCGTACGCGGTGCCGCTGCGGGAGGGGGTGCACGGGCATCCGTACGACACTCGGCTGGTTCCCGTCGGTCTGCGCGGTGACGACGCCGTGCCGCTGCACTACAACGGCCCCGCTATGCTCCGCGGAATCGCCACCGCCGATGCCCTTGCCGTCGTACCGCCCGGCGGTGCCCGCCCCGGTCAGCAGCTGGAGTTGCTCGACCTGCCCTGGGCGACCGCCGGGATCCAGGTGTGTTTCACGTGAAACATCGATACGGCCGACCAGCCGTAGGACCACGGTGTTTCACGTGAAACAACGGGCTGTCGGGGGCGAGGTACAGCCAGGGGATGTACGTCGAAACGGGGAGTGTTTCACGTGAAACTGCCGGGCCAGGACGCGATCGCCCGCAACGCGGACGAGCGTCTGGTGACCCACCAGGTGAGGCTGCCGAGACGGGAGGTCGAGCGGCCGATCCGGCAGGTCGCCAAGCGGCTGGCGATGGCCTTGTTCGTGCTGGTCGCGACCGCGTTCATCGTCTATGCCGACCATGAGGGGTACAACGACAACTCCGACGGGTCGGTGGACCTGCTGGACGCGTTCTACTACGCCACCGTCACCCTCTCCACCACCGGGTACGGCGACATCACCCCGGTCAGTGACGCGGCGCGGTTCACCAATATCTTCGTGATCACGCCGCTGCGTGTGCTGTTCCTGATCATCCTGGTCGGCACCACGCTGGAGGTCCTCACGGAACGCACCCGTGAGGAATGGCGAGAGAACCGCTGGAGGGCGGCCTTGAGGGAGCACACCGTTGTCGTCGGCTGGGGGACCAAGGGGCGGTCGGCGATCCAGACCGTCTGCGCGACCGGGCTGAAGAAGGAGCAGGTGGTCGTCGTGGACCCCAGCTCCAAGGTCATCGAGGCCGCCACCGCCGAGGGGTACACGGGGGTCATCGGTGACGCGACCCGCAGTGATGTGCTGCTGCGGGCCGAGGCGCAGAAGGCGCGCCAGATCATCATCTCCACCGCGCGGGACGACACCGCCGTCCTGGTCACGCTGACCGCCCGCCAGCTCAACCGCCAGGCCAAGATCGTGGCCGCCGTGCGGGAGGAGGAGAACGCGCCACTGCTGAAGCAGTCCGGGGCGGACGTCGTCATCACCAGTGCCAGCGCGGCCGGACGGCTGCTCGGGCTCTCCGTGCTCAGCCCCGCCGCCGGCATGGTGATGGAGGACCTCATTCAGCAGGGCAGCGGCCTCGACATCGCCGAGCGGCCGGTCATAAAGGCCGAGGTGGGGCGCGGGGTGCGGGAGACGGAGGACCTGGTGGTCAGCGTGCTGCGCGGACATCGGGTGCTCGGCTACGACGATCCGTCCATCGGTGAACTCCAACTGACGGACCGGCTGATCACCATCGTCCGGGCCACCCCGAGCACGAAGATCACCCCCGAGACCAAGCACCTGCCGTAGCGGGAGCGAGAGGTGGCCCCGGGGCGCAGCGCCCCGGGGCCACCTTTTTCGTGATGCTCGCCTACTTGCGGTTGTAGAGCCGCATCGTGATCGGTCCGAAGACCAGCACGAACAGGGCGGACCAGCCCAGCGTCCAGGCGATCTCCGCGGTGGGCCACTCGCCCGCCATCAACGCGCGGACCGCCGACGCCAGATGCGTGACCGGGCTGTTGTTGACGAACGCCTGGAGCCAGCCCGGCATCGTGCCCGGGTCGACGAAGACGTTGGACAGGAAGGTCAGCGGGAAGATCACCATCATGCTGACGCCCATCACGGACTTCTCGGTGCGCAGCATCAGGCCGAACATCGTCCAGATCCACGAGAACGCGAATGAGAAGACGATGAGCAGCGCGACCCCGGCGACCACGCCCAGCACCCCGCCGTCCGGGCGGTAGCCGAGGATCATGCCGACGGTGAGCATCACCGCGGACGCGATCGCGTACCGCAGGGCGTCGCCCAGCAGATAGCCGACCATCGTCGACGGCCGCCAGATCGGCAGCGAGCGGAAGCGGTCGAAGACGCCCTTCTCGATGTCCGTGTTGACGGAGACACCGGTGTACATCGTGATCATCACGACCGACATCACCAGGATGCCCGGCAGCAGGAACTGGATGTACTCCTCCGGTGAGCCGGCCAGCGCACCGCCGAAGAGGTACGTGTACATCAGCACCATCATGATCGGGAAGGCGGTCACGTCGAAGAGCTGCTCCGGCACGTGCTTGATCTTCAGCATGGCCCGCCAGCCGAAGGTCAGGGACGCCGACAGCGCGCTGGGCCGCGGTGGCCGTTCCCTGGAGATGAGCAGCGCGGCGAGCGACTCGGCGCTGACGGGAGCGAGTTCCTGGTTCTCGGTGGTGGTCGCGGTGCTCATACCGCCGCCTCGTCCTTCGTCTCGGGGGCGTCGTCGGCCTGCGTGGCCGCCGCCTTGGTGTCGTGTCCGGTGAGGGCGAGGAAGACCTCGTCCAGGCTGGGCTGCCCCAGCGAGAAGTTGTCGACGGTGATGCCGGTGCGGGCCAGTTCGGCCAGTGCCCGGGCGGCCGCCTCGGTGGCGCCCCGCCCGTTGGCGGAGCCGCCGCCCACGCGCGCGGTCAGGGCCACGGGGTCCGGCTCCCGCTGCACCTCGGCGTCCAGGGCGAGGCGCAGCACCTCCTCGGCCTGCGGCCGCTGGGCCGCGTCGCGCAGCCGCAGATGGACGGAACCGGCGCCCACGGACGCCTTCAGCTCGCCCTTCGTGCCCTCCGCGATCACCTTCCCCTGGTCGATGACCGCGATCCTGGACGCCAGCTGGTCCGCCTCGTCCAGATACTGCGTGGTCAGCAGCACCGTCGTGCCCTGGGCGACCACCGCGCGCACGATGTCCCACACCTGGTTGCGGCTGCGCGGGTCGAGGCCGGTCGTGGGCTCGTCGAGGAACAGCAGATCGGGTGTGTTCAGGATGGACGCGGCGATGTCGATACGGCGCCGCATGCCGCCCGAGTAGTGCTTGACCTGCTTCCCGGCGGCCTCGCTCAGCCCGAAGGCCTCCAGCAGCTGTCCGGCGCGGAGCCGTGCCGCCTGTTTGCCGTGGCCGAGGAGGCGGGCGAGCAGCACCAGGTTCTCGGTGCCGGTCAGGTCCTCGTCCACGGAGGCGTACTGCCCGGTCAGGCTCACCCGGCCGCGGACCTCGTCGGCCTCCCGGACGACGTCGTGACCGAAGACGTGCGCCTCGCCCCCGTCGGGGCGCAGCAGGGTGGCGAGCATCTTCACCGTGGTCGTCTTGCCGGCGCCGTTCGGGCCGAGGACGCCGTAGACCGTGCCGGCCGGCACGGCCAGGTCGACGCCGTCGACGGCCCGGGTCTCGCCGAAGGTCTTCACCAGACCCGCGGTCTCGATCGCGAGGCCGGACGTCTGTGCGCTCATGTCTGAGATCCTTCCGCGTACGGGGCCCTTGTCCTGGGCTACGCAAGGGGAGACCGCGGGTGCCGCCGAAACTCATCGGTCGCCGCGCGGAAAGTCGCCACGGCTTCGCACTCGGGGCCGACGCGTGTCGTCGTGCGTCCGCACGGCGATGGAGTTTTCACGATCTCGCCGATGGGCTGTGAACGCATCCCTGTGACGACCAGGGGTTCAGGATCGGCGGTGCGGGACGGTCGGGGAGCGGGCCGTCCGCCGAGAGCGACCAAGGTCGGGCGGAGGCCGGGCGGGGTCGGCGGCGGAGGCGTGAAGGTGTGGGTGCCAAGGGCGTGACGCCGAGGTCGGGGAGTAGCGTCCCCCTCATGCATGCGATCACGATTCCCGAACCCGGTGGACCCGAGGCCCTGGTGTGGGACGAGGTCCCCGACCCGGTGCCCGGCGAGGGCGACGTGCTCATCGAGGTGGCGGCGAGCGCGGTGAACCGCGCCGACCTGCTCCAGCGACAGGGCTTCTACGACCCCCCGCCCGGCGCCTCCCCCTACCCCGGCCTGGAGTGTTCCGGGCGGATCGCGGAGATCGGGCCCGGTGTGGCCGGGTGGAACGTCGGCGACGAGGTGTGCGCGCTGCTCTCGGGCGGCGGCTACGCGCAGAAGGTCGTCGCCCCGGCCGCCCAGCTGCTGCCCGTGCCCGCCGGGGTCGGCCTGACCCGGGCGGCCGCGCTGCCCGAGGTGGTCTGCACGGTCTGGTCGAACGTCTTCATGATCGCCCACCTGCGCCCCGGTGAGACCCTCCTCGTCCACGGCGGCTCCAGCGGCATCGGCACCATGGCCATCCAGCTCGCCAAGGCCGTGGGCGCGAAGGTCGCGGTCACGGCGGGTACCGAGGAGAAGCTCGAACAGTGCGCCGCCCTGGGGGCGGATATCCTGATCAACTACCGGGAGCAGGACTTCGTCGAGGAGGTCCGCAAGGCCACGGACGGCAAGGGCGCGGACGTGGTCCTCGACAACATGGGCGCCAAGTACCTCGACCGCAACGTCCGGGTCCTCGCCGTCAACGGCCGCCTCGCGATCATCGGCATGCAGGGCGGCGTCAAGGGCGAGCTGAACATCGGCGCCCTCCTCGCCAAGCGAGCCGCGATCAGCGCGACCTCGCTGCGCGCCCGCCCCCGGGAGGAGAAGGCCGCGATCGTCGCCGCCGTACGCGAGCACGTGTGGCCGCTCGTCGACGGCGGCCATGTGCGCCCCGTCGTGGACCGTGAGATCCCCATGGACGACGCGGCCACGGCCCACCGGGTGCTGGAGGAGAGCGGTCACATCGGCAAGGTTCTGCTGGTCGTGCCGTAGCGGACCGGCCCCGTAGCGGACCGGCCCCGTAGCGGACCGGGCCTGTACCGAGCCGGCCTGCACCGAGCCGGGGTGCGACCCGGCTCAGTACCGCCTTATCCGCAGTCCGACGAAGGCCAGGCCGAGGCCCACGCCCATCAGGATGAGGCCGCTGCCGAGGGTGAGGACCCGCAGGACGGGTTCCTCGCCGGTCGCGCCGTCGGTTCCGGGCGGCGCGACCGGAACCGGCAGGGCCGCGTCCGGGTCGTCCGGCTCGGGGGCGGGGTCCTCCGGAGGCACGTACGTCTCGTCCCGCGGTGCCACCGGCCAGGCCTCCTGCCGCCCCGGCCGCTCCCGTCCCTCGCCGGCGCGACTGCCGGCCCAGGAGGTCGCGGGGTCGGGCTCGGCCGCGTGCGCGGCCGGCACGGTCCCCGCCACCAGGACCATGAACAGTCCCGCGACGAGGACGAGTCCCGTCAGGCGTGCCGTGCGAAGCGTAGGAGCCACGCCCTCAGGCTCACACGCCCCCCGCCCCCCGGCATCTCGGCCCGGGCCGCCACCTCCCCGCCGGGCAATCGCCGTGTGCACGGTGGATCACCCAGGGTGGGGGGCTCCGGCCCGGTGCGGTGCGGGCGTGGGAGAGAATGGCGGCATGGAGATGCCGAGGAACGAACGGTCGCCCGAACAGCCCCAGATCCTGGTCGTGGGCCAGGACGGAACGGCGGTGGGCGGCGCAGGAGACGAGGACTCCCGCGAGGTCCCGGTGACGGAGATGGTGGAACAGCCGGCCAAGGTCATGCGCATCGGCAGCATGATCAAGCAGCTGCTCGAAGAGGTACGGGTCGCCCCCCTCGACGAGGCCAGCCGGGCCCGGCTGAAGGAGATCCACGCCAGCTCGGTCAAGGAACTGGAGGACGGCCTGGCGCCCGAGCTGGTCGAGGAGCTGGAGCGGCTCTCCCTGCCCTTCATGGACGAGGTGATCCCGAGCGACGCGGAGCTGCGGATCGCGCAGGCCCAGCTGGTCGGCTGGCTCGAAGGCCTCTTCCACGGGATCCAGACGACGCTGTTCGCCCAGCAGATGGCCGCCCGGGCCCAGCTGGAGCAGATGCGC
Organism: Streptomyces stelliscabiei; assembly: GCF_014873495.1. Lineage (GTDB taxonomy): Bacteria > Actinomycetota > Actinomycetes > Streptomycetales > Streptomycetaceae > Streptomyces > Streptomyces bottropensis. The sequence continues at coordinate 5,344,974 of NZ_JADBGF010000001.1, forward strand.
CGCGCGCTGCCGCCCGGCGTCGGCGGCCACGAGGGCGACGACGACCCGCGGACGATCGGCCGCTCGGGAGGCCCGTACCTCTAGCCCCCGGGCGCCCCCGCCCGGCGCGACACCCCACCCCTTCGTACACAAAGGGCCCGGCACCTCAGGTGCCGGGCCCTCCCGTATGCCAGGGGCGCGGGCGTCAGGAGGGGTTGCCCGTGGAGACCTTGAGGACGACCGAGGGCATGTCCTTGGGGTCGACGTCCTCGTCGGCCGACGGGTACTGCTCCATCACGGTGCCCTCGCCGTACGTGTTCTCGTCGACCTTCTGGACGTCGTACTCCCAGCCCGCCGCCTGGAAGCACTTCTTCACCGAGTCGATGTTCTTGAAGGTGAAGTCCGGCAGCTCGATCTTGTCCGGGTCGTTGTACGACTCCACGGGGTCCGTGCACTCGGTCGTCTCGATGACCTTCGAGGTGTCCGGGCCCTTGTGCCCCTCGACCACGGTGGGCGAGGAGGACGCGGTCGTGCCCTCGTCGCCGCCCTCGGTCTCGCTGCCCGAGTTCAGAGAGAGCGCCACGATCAGACCGCCGACCGCGAGGACCGACACGGCGATCGCCCCCACGATCACGCCCTTGCTGCTCTTCCCGCCCCCGGGACCTCCCGCCGACGGCGAGGACTGGTGGGGCGCGATGTTGTACGGGGGCGGGGTGGCCGCCCCCGGCTGCGGCGCGTAGGCGGCGGTCTGCGGCGGCGTCGCGTAGCCGCCCTGCTGCGGGTATCCGTAGGACGGGGCGGGCGCGGGCGTCGGCGGGCCGTATCCGCCCGTCCCGTGCGGCTGGTACGGCGTCTGGACGCTGCCCGACTGTGGTGTGCCCGTGTGGTCGATGGGCGGGAAGACCGCGGAGGAGACCCCTGCGCCGCTGGGCGTCTGCGCGCCCGGCACGATGCTCGGCGCGACGGGCTGGAGCGACGCGGCGACCCGCAGGCACTCGTCCCGCATCGCCTCCGCGCTCGGGAACCGCTCGTTCGGGTTCTTCTTCAGCGCGCGGGCGACGATGGCGTCGACGGCCGGCGGCAGGGAACGGTTGATCGAGGAGGGAGCGACCGGCTCCTCCTGGACATGGGCGTACGCGATGGCCAGCGGCGAGTCCGCCTCGAAGGGCAGCCGCCCGGTGGTCAGCTGGAACAGCATGACGCCGACCGAGTACAGGTCGGAGCGGGCGTCCACGCCACGGCCGAGGGCCTGCTCGGGCGAGAGGTACTGGGGGGTGCCGACGACCATGCCGGTCTGCGTCATCGACGTGACGCCCGACTGCATGGCGCGGGCGATGCCGAAGTCCATGACCTTCACGACGTCGCGCTTGGTCATCATCACGTTGCCCGGCTTGATGTCCCGGTGGACCAGGCCCATCTCGTGGCTGATCTCCAGCGCCGCCAGCACGTCCGCGGTGATCTTCAGCGCCTTGTCGGAGGGCATCGCGCCCTGCTGGGCGACGTCCGCGTCGAGCGCCGAGCCGAGCGGCTTGCCCTCGATGTACTCCATGACGATGTACGGCGTCGTCATGCCGTCCATCTCGTCCTCGCCGGTGTCGAAGACGGAGACGATGTTCGTGTGGGTGAGCTTCGCCACGGCCTGCGCCTCACGACGGAAGCGCTCACGGAAGGCCTGTTCGCGGCCCAGTTCGGTGTGGAGTGTCTTGATCGCGACCTGCCGGTCGAGCACCGAGTCGTACGCGAGGTGGACGGAGGCCATACCGCCCTCGCCGAGCAGGTCACGCAGCTGATAGCGGCCACCGGCTAGCGACCGCCCCGCGTACCGGCCCTGTGCGGCGTCCTGGCTCATCGTCCTGCGTCCCCCATCGGCGCGCGGAAGCTGCTGGCGTGGCTCCCGCGATCGGTGATCCCCGCTGCTGCCGGTGATCCTTTGAGCTATTCCCGGCCAAGTCTGCCGCAGGTCACTGACACGTCAAGCGCGGTGCCCGATCCGTGACCGTACGAGAAAGAAGCGTCGCGGAAGCGTTACAGGGGGCGTACGCCCGGTACACAGAACTTGCACGAGTGCGCGCGCTGCGGGTTTCATGGCCGACTCAACCTTTGAATCCACCTTGAACCCGTCGTGAACCCCGTCGCGCATCCAACCCGGACCGGCCCCTTGCGTGAAGGCTGTAGCGTGGCCGACGGAGACCGTAACAAGTACCGCGCGGACCGCGGGCAGAAACGACGGCGAGGACTGATGGCACAGCAGCAGCGCTCTCAGGGCCCGTCCGACCCCGAGGCGACTGGCGGCGGCATGTCGGACGCGCCGGAGTTGTGGGGCAACGGCGGGCTGGTCGGTGACGGTCGGTACCGGATGACCCACAGACTCGGCCGGGGCGGCATGGCCGAGGTGTTCGCGGCGGAGGACGTGCGCCTCGGTCGCACGGTGGCGGTCAAACTGCTCCGCTCCGACCTTGCCGAGGACCCCATCTCCAAGGCCCGCTTCACGCGTGAGGCCCAGGCGGTGGCCGGTCTCAACCACCACTCGATCGTGGCGGTCTACGACTCCGGCGAGGACGTCGTGAACGGCACGCCCGTGCCGTACATCGTCATGGAGCTGGTCGAGGGCCGCACGATCCGCGATCTGCTGATCAACGCGGAGGCGCCCGGCCCCGAGCAGGCGCTGATCATCGTCTCCGGTGTGCTGGAGGCGCTCGCCTACTCCCACCAGCACGGCATCGTGCACCGCGACATCAAGCCGGCGAACGTCATCATCACCGACAACGGCGCCGTGAAGGTGATGGACTTCGGCATCGCCCGAGCCCTGCACGGGGCGTCGACGACGATGACGCAGACCGGCATGGTGATGGGCACGCCCCAGTACCTCTCCCCGGAGCAGGCCCTCGGCAAGGCCGTCGACCACCGCTCCGACCTGTACGCCACCGGCTGTCTGCTCTACGAACTCCTCGCGCTGAGGCCGCCGTTCATCGGCGAGACCCCGCTGTCGGTGGTCTACCAGCACGTCCAGGACATCCCGGTGCCCCCCTCCCAGTCCTCGGAGGGGGCGGCGCCGCCGGAGCTCGACGGCCTCGTCATGCGCTCCCTCGCCAAGGAGCCGGACGACCGGTTCCAGACGGCCGAGGAGATGCGCGGCCTCGTCCAGTACGGCCTGCAGATGCTGTACGACCAGGGCGGCCACACCGGCACCTGGAACACCGGGCCCGTCGCCGTGCACGACGGCCGGCAGACGCCGCCGGGCGGTATGTCCGGTACGACGGTCATGCCCCACCCCGGGGAGCCGGGCACCTCGCAGATCCCGCAGCCGATCCTGCCCGGATACGGCGGCGGTGGCCGGGACGACGGCGGCTTCGAGGGCCGCGGCAACCGGGGCAGCGGCCGCGGCAAGCTGTGGATCCTCGCCGTTCTCGCGGTGATCGCCATCACGGCGGGTGTCGCGCTGGCGCTGAACACCAAGAAGGACGGCGGCAGCGGCGGCACCGAGACCACGAAGTCGCCGACGACCTCGACGTCCAGCAAGGACAAGGACCCCACCGAGACGCCGAGCGACGACGTGACCGAGGAGGAGACCGAGGACAGCAACGGCACGGGCGACCAGCCCGACTACACGCCGTCGTACACACGGTCCCCGTCCTTCAGCCAGTCGCCGACGCCGAGTCAGCCGACGGCCAAGCCGACGACGGAGGACCCGCCGACGGAGGAGCCGACGGTCTCGGAGGAGCCGGAGCCCCCGGTGAGCGAGAGCCCCGACGACGGCACCAGCGGGGACACCGCCGGTCTGCCGGGAGGCGTCGGCGGCGGCGACGACGAGGAGTGATCCCGAGGCGTGACCGGAGTGGCCCCGGCCGGGTCACTCCACGAACGCCTCGCACACCGCGTCGTACTCCCTCGTCCACCACACCGCCAGCGCCGATGCCGCGGGGAACTGCGGATCGGCGCGGGTGTCGCCGCGCTCGTAGTGCCAGCGCAGCATCCAGAAGTCGTTGAGCCGCTCCCACCACACGCGGTGCACGGCGGCCGCGAGTTCGGCCGGGCCCGCCCCCGCGGAACGCCGGTACGCGCGCGCGTAGGACCGCACCCGCGCCAGATCCAGGGCGCCGACGGGACGCACGAAGAAGATCACCGCCGCCCGGACCGCCTCCTCCGCGCGCGGCCGCACCCCGAGCCGGTCCCAGTCGAGGATCGCGGCGGGCACCTCGGGGGCGTCGTCGCGGTAGAGCACGTTCAACGGGTGGAAGTCCCCGTGCACCCATCCCACCGGGCCGCCCCCGGGCGGCCGCCGCCGCGCGTGCCGCTCCAGCAGTTCCCGCCGCTCCAGCAGCCGGTGCCGGGCGAGCGCGTCGAAGGCGTCGGCCGGCCGGTGGCGCCCCACCCGGTCGAGCAGCGCGTCGATGAGGGCGAAGGTCTCCACGGGATCCGCGCTCTCGGACCCAGGGGTCTCCGCACCGCCGGGATCCCGTAGGGCTTCGCCGGGATCCCGTACGGCTCCCGCGCCGCCCGCCGCGGCCTCGGCGCCGCGCGGCGCCGAGGCCGCCCTCCTCGGGATCCGGCGCCGGGCCTGGAGCAGCCGTTCGCGCACCGGAACCATCGGTTCCACCGGTGCCGCCGACGACGACACCACCGGGAACGCCGGCTGCCGCGCCGGCATCACCCGCTCCAAGGACGCGTGCACGACACCCAGGAGTGCCCCCAGGCGGCCGCACTGCCCGGGGGTGAGCTGGCCACCGTGCCGGTGGCGTCCCTCGATCCAGGGGTGCAGGGCGTAGGCGTGGCCGCCGACCACGGCGACCGTGTCGCCGTCGCGCCCGGCCAGGGGCGGGGCCACCGGTACGCCCAGCTCGGCCAGGCGCTGCGTGGCCCGGTGCTGGCGGACGATCGCGGCCGGAGCGGCGGTCTCGGGGTCGAAGTGGTGCTTCAGGAAGAACCGGCCGCGGGTGGTGGAGAGCCGGTAGCCGCGGTTGAGGAGCCCTTCGTCGACGGGTTCGCAGGAGAGGGCGGATCCGGCGGAGAACCGCTTCAGGAGGGGGCCCAGCGGGGGCGCGTGGAGCACAGAGGGTGGTACAGATGAGCGCGGCACGCGCCAGATGTTAGGGCACGCGCCCTGCCTCCTGAGCTGCCGCTTGTCACACACAGTCGTTACCGGTCACACCGTGCTCAGAACCGAACTGTGGCTCGACGCGCAGACATACGGGCCGGACGGCCGCCGTGTCCGCGAGGGCCGTGGCGGGATCGCGCGGCAGCACGGATGGAGCAACTTCGGCAGTCGATCTCGATGCCCGCCCCCGGTGAAGTCTTCCCGTGGCCGGGGTGACCGGGATAACGTGCCCGTGTTCCGGCCCCCTGCCAGGCTGTTAACCAGTGCTGTGACCAGCGACTGTTCCCGACGGACGCGACATTCTTGGACCCCCTGGTACCGAATTACTTGGAAATCCAAGGAAAATCGCAGGTCAGTAGGGGTTTCACAGGAATGTGGAGCACTGGGTAACGTGCCTCGTGCAGGGCGCTCGCCGGGGCACCTGTCACGTCTGTTCCCGGCCAAGGGCACCCACCCCGTGCACGGGCACCGGGATCAGGCGAGCCGCACTGGTCACCCGGCAACCCCGGGGGCCGGACCGACGGAGGAGCACACGTGACCGTGGAGAGCACTGCCGCGCGCAAGCCGCGACGCAGCGCCGCAGGCAAGACCGGCACCACCGGCAGCAAGGCGGCCGGCACCACCGGCACCAGGCGCGCCGCCACTGCCAAGAAGCCGACCGACGCCCAGCCCGAACTCGTTCAGCTGCTGACGCCCGAGGGCAAGCGCGTCAGGAACGCCGAGTACGACCCGTTCGTCGCGGACATCACCGCCGACGAGCTGCGCGGCCTGTACCGCGACATGGTCCTGACCCGTCGCTTCGACGCCGAGGCCACCTCCCTGCAGCGCCAGGGCGAGCTGGGCCTGTGGGCCTCGCTGCTCGGCCAGGAGGCCGCCCAGATCGGCTCCGGACGGGCCACCCGCGAGGACGACTACGTCTTCCCGACCTACCGCGAGCACGGCGTCGCCTGGTGCCGCGGCGTCGACCCGACCAACCTGCTCGGCATGTTCCGCGGCGTGAACAACGGCGGCTGGGACCCGAACAGCAACAACTTCCACCTGTACACGATCGTCATCGGCTCCCAGACGCTGCACGCCACCGGCTACGCCATGGGCATCGCCAAGGACGGCGCCGACTCGGCGGTCGTCGCCTACTTCGGTGACGGCGCCTCCAGCCAGGGCGACGTCGCCGAGGCGTTCACCTTCTCCGCGGTCTACAACGCGCCGGTCGTGTTCTTCTGCCAGAACAACCAGTGGGCGATCTCGGAGCCCACCGAGAAGCAGACCCGCGTCCCGCTGTACCAGCGCGCCCAGGGCTTCGGCTTCCCGGGCGTCCGCGTCGACGGCAACGACGTGCTGGCCTGTCTCGCGGTCACCAAGTGGGCGCTGGAGCGCGCCCGCCGGGGCGAGGGTCCCACACTGGTGGAGGCGTACACGTACCGCATGGGTGCCCACACCACCTCCGACGACCCCACCCGCTACCGGCACGACGACGAGCGGGTGGCCTGGGAGGCCAAGGACCCGATCGCGCGCCTGCGCGGATACCTGGAGTCCCAAACCGACACGAACGAGGGATTCTTCGCGGAACTCGAAGCGGAGAGCGAGGCGTTGGGAAGGCGAGTGCGCGAAGTGGTGCGTGCCATGCCCGACCCGGACCACTTCGCCATCTTCGAGAACGCGTACGCGGACGGACACGCGCTCGTGGACGAGGAGCGCGCCCAGTTCGCCGCGTACCAGGCGTCGTTCGCCGATGTGGACGTAGAGGAGGGCAAGTAGCGATGACCACGCAGACAGCCGCGCAGACGGCAGGGCAGGACGCCGGGCGTTCCGCCCCGAAGAGCATGGCGATCGCCAAGGCGATCAACGAATCGCTGCGCAGGGCCCTCGAAGCCGACCCGAAGGTCCTCGTCATGGGCGAGGACGTCGGCAAGCTCGGCGGCGTGTTCCGGGTGACGGACGGCCTGCAGAAGGACTTCGGCGAGGACCGGGTGATCGACACCCCGCTCGCCGAGTCGGGCATCGTCGGCACCGCCATCGGCCTCGCCCTGCGCGGGTACCGGCCGGTGGTCGAGATCCAGTTCGACGGTTTCGTCTTCCCCGCGTACGACCAGATCGTCACCCAGCTCGCCAAGATGCACGCGCGCTCGCTGGGCAAGGTCAAGCTTCCCGTCGTCGTCCGCATCCCCTACGGCGGCGGCATCGGCGCGGTCGAGCACCACTCCGAGTCCCCGGAGGCGCTGTTCGCGCACGTGGCGGGCCTGAAGGTGGTCAGCCCCTCCAACGCCTCGGACGCCTACTGGATGATGCAGCAGGCCATCCAGAGCGACGATCCGGTGATCTTCTTCGAGCCCAAGCGACGCTACTGGGACAAGGCCGAGGTCAACCCGGAGGCCATCCCCGGTCCGCTGCACAAGGCCCGGGTCGTCCGCGAGGGCACCGCCCTCACGCTCGCCGCGTACGGCCCGATGGTGAAGCTCTGCCAGGAGGTCGCCGACGCGGCCGCCGAGGAGGGCCGCGCCCTGGAGGTCCTGGACCTGCGGTCGGTGTCCCCGCTGGACTTCGACTCCATCCAGGCGTCCGTGGAGCGGACCGGCCGGCTGATCGTGGTCCACGAGGCTCCGGTGTTCTTCGGCTCGGGCGCGGAGATCGCCGCCCGCATCACCGAGCGGTGCTTCTACCACCTGGAGGCCCCCGTCCTCCGCGTCGGCGGGTACCACACCCCCTATCCGCCGGCCCGGCTGGAGGAGGAGTACCTGCCGAATCTGGACCGGGTGCTCGACGCCGTCGACCGCTCGCTGGCGTACTGAGGGAGAGGTCCGTGACGACGATGACAGACACGTCTCCGCGCGAGTTCAAGATGCCCGATGTGGGCGAGGGACTCACCGAGGCCGAGATCCTCAAGTGGTACGTCCAGCCCGGTGACACCGTCACCGACGGCCAGGTCGTCTGCGAGGTCGAGACGGCCAAGGCCGCCGTCGAACTGCCCATCCCGTACGACGGTGTCGTACGCGCCCTGCACTTCCCCGAGGGCACCACGGTCGACGTCGGCACGTCGATCATCGCGGTGGACGTGGCGGGCGGGGCCCCGGCGCCCGCGTCGGCGCCGGCCGCGACCGCTGCCCCGGCCGAGGCAGCCGCGCCCGCCCGGCCCGCCGCGAAGCCCGAGCCGGTGGCCAAGAAGCCCGAGCGCAAGCCGGTCCTCGTCGGCTACGGGGTCGCCGAGTCATCCACGAAGCGCCGCCCCCGCAAGGGAGTTCCGGCCGCGGCGGTGCCCGCCGAGGACACCCTGTACGCGGCCACCGCGATCCAGGGCGTCCAGGGCGAGCTGAACGGACACGGTCACGCCGTCGGCGGGCAGCGTCCGCTGGCGAAGCCGCCGGTCCGCAAGCTGGCCAAGGACCTCGGTGTGGACCTGGCGACGATCACTCCGTCCGGCCCGGACGGGGTGATCACCCGCGAGGACGTCCACGCGGCCGTCGCCCCGCCGAAGGCTCCCGAGCCGGTGGCCCAGGCGGCGGTGGCCCAGGCCGCTCCGGCCGCCTCCGCCCCGGCCCCGGTGGCGTCGTCCGACGGCGTGCGCGAGACCCGGATCCCGGTCAAGGGGGTCCGGAAGGCGACGGCGGCCGCGATGGTCGGCTCGGCCTTCACCGCGCCGCACGTCACCGAGTTCGTGACGGTCGACGTGACGCGCACGATGAAGCTGGTCGAGGAGCTGAAGCAGGACAAGGAGCTGGCGGGCCTGCGGGTCAATCCGCTGCTGTTGATCGCCAAGGCACTGCTCGTGGCGATCAGGCGCCACCCGGACATCAACGCCTCCTGGGACGAGGCCGCCCAGGAGATCGTGGTCAAGCACTACGTGAACCTGGGCATCGCGGCGGCCACCCCGCGCGGTCTGATCGTCCCGAACATCAAGGACGCCCACGCGAAGACGCTGCCGCAGCTGGCGGAGTCGCTGGGCGAGCTGGTCTCGACGGCGAAGGAGGGCCGCACCAGCCCCGCCGCGATGCAGGGCGGCACGGTCACCATCACCAACGTCGGAGTCTTCGGCATCGACACCGGCACGCCGATCCTCAACCCCGGTGAGTCCGCGATCCTCGCGGTCGGTTCGATCAAGCCGCAGCCGTGGGTCCACAAGGGCAAGGTGAAGCCCCGTCAGGTCACCACCCTGGCGCTCTCCTTCGACCACCGGCTGGTGGACGGGGAGCTGGGGTCCAAGGTGCTGGCGGATGTGGCGGCGATTCTGGAGCAGCCGAAGAGGCTGATCACGTGGGCGTGAAGCCCCCGACTGAGTAGGCTGATGGGTACGGGCCGGTCGCAAGTTGCTTTTGCGACCGGCCCTTCTCCTCAACTCCGCTCAGGAGCCGTCAGCGGCGGCTGAGCACATACACCGGCGCCCCGTCCTCCGCCGCGCCCATGGGGTGGATGCAGGCGTGCTTGCGCAGCAGCCGCAGACATTCGTTGACGCGGTGCACGGACAGCCCCGTACGGGCCGCGATCGCCTCCAACGGCTGCCGCAGCTCGCCCTTCTCGACCAGCACCGGGGCGATCACGACGGCCACCGTCCACACGTCCTCCGTCACCGACAACCGCTCCCGCCAGTCGGCCAGCACGGTCTCCGTGGTGGGCTGCTTCGGGACCGTCATGGTGTCGGGCACCGGCCGGGCGAGAGTCAGGGCGTCGAGCCGGTCCGCGATGCGCTCCATGGCCTGGGCCATGGCCTGCTGGGCGGCGAGGGTGGCGGTCTGCAGCTCCACCATCTGCTCCTGCAGGGCGATCGACCTCTGCTGTGCCACCGCGAGCTGTTCGTCCGCCTGGAGGTTGCGCTCCTCCAGCCGGACGATGGCCTCGGCGACCTGCTCGGGCATGGCGTAGGCGACGGGCGCGCCCGGCTCGGAGGGCTGCACCTCGGCCTCCTCCAGGGTGTAGGAGCCCTCGCGCTGAACGGTCTCGATCACCTCGGCGACCCACCGTTTGAAGGGAGCGCACTCCGGCTTGGTGCAGGCGCTGACGAGAAGGATCAGACCCTGGAGATCGATGAGATTCATGTCTCGGCGCCACTCCCGACCTGCGGGAACGCTGAGACCGTAACCTCCAGTTACAGTCTCGAGAATCTCTCGGTGCCTCTCTGGCACATGGTCGGAGAGCGCCTTCCGAGAGTTGGCGTGCCCCAACTCCTTGCAGACATCCACCGCCGGGAACCAGTGCGTCCCGTCCGGCATCGTCAGCCGGCGGACCTGGGCTCCGGTAGCCGCGTAGACCAAGTCACCGACATCGAGTGCGTCCTGCTGACGCATGCGGGGGTCGGGCTGGTGCTTGCTGGGTTCGATCATGTGAACCACCTCCGCTGCGGAACGTATGGCGGAGGAAATCGAATATGCCAGTTGGATTAACCGTATTCACTAATGCGAGGTAAGTAGGCCTGATTGGCTTGCGCAAAGAAGCGGGAAGGGGCCACCGCGGTGAGCGGTGGCCCCTTCCCGTGCGATGCCCGGGTCGCCTAGAGCGTGGCGAACCCGTAGTCCATGAGCTTCTTCACGTCCGCCATCCGGTTGGCCTCGGAGGAGGACGTGAGGACGGTGCCCATGATTGTCTTGCCGTTGCGGGTCGCGGCGAAGACGAGGCAGTACCTGGACTCGGTGCCGGAGCCGGTCTTGATGCCGATGGTGCCCTTCCAGCCGAGAAGCTTGTTGGTGTTTTCCCACGTCGTCAGGCGGGTGCCGCCGGTCTTGGTGATGGTCTTCGCCGTGTACGACTTCGTCGCCACGATCTTCTTGAAGGTCGCGTTCTTCATGACGTCGCGCGCGAGCTTGGTGAGGTCGCGCGGGGTCGAGGCGTTCGATCCCTTGCTGATGCCGTCGAACGAGTCGAACTTGGTGTTCGTCATGCCGAGCTTCTTGGCCGTGGTGTTCATCTTGGCGATGAAGTTCTTGGTGCGGGCCGAGATCGTCGAGCCGGAACCGTACTTGTCGGCCAGGGCCATGGCGGCCTCGCAACCCGACTTCAGCATCATCCCGTGCAGCAACTGACGGACAGTCACCTGGTCGCCCACGATCAGCCCGGCTGACGAGGCTTGGTTCTTGACGATGTAGTCGCTGTAGGCGCCCTTGATCGTCACCTTGGCGTCGAGGTTCAGGTTCGACTGCGCCAGTACGACCTTGGCGGTCATGATCTTCGTGGTGGAGGCGGTGAGCCTCTTGGTGTCAGGGGCCTTGCTGAAGAGGGTCTTGCCGTTGGCGCTGTTCATCACGAACCCGCCCTTGGCGGTGATCGTGGGCTTCGCGGGCGCGGCCTGCGCAGGAGCGGAGCCGGCGACGCCGGTCGCGATCATCGCGCCGGTGGTCACGACGACTGCAGCGGCTCTGCGGACACGTACGCCCTTTATGGCGGTAATCAAGTTAAATACCCCGATTGCGTCAAATGTCTGTGGAGCGCGGCCACTTGGGCTCCGGGTTTCGGGCAAGCGGGGCCGCTTCTCGTGTGACAAGTGAGTAGCACAAAAGGTTGTGCTCCGGGTGGCGCGGGGGTCAATTCAGGTTCACCTCACACTCCTCCGACTGGTTCATGGTGGGTTTTCGTCCGGATCGTGGACGGGAGCGGCGATGAGTACGTGTTGTATCTATGCTGTCGACATGCCCTCCGCCCCCGCACCCGTCGTGAAGCAGCCCCCCGCCGCCGACCGTGTCTACACGCACGTCAAACAGGGTGTCCTGGAGCGTCGTTACGAGGGTGGCACGCTGCTCACCGAGGGCGAGCTGGCCGAGGCGGTCGGCGTGTCCCGGACGCCGGTGCGGGAGGCGCTGCTGCGGCTGGAGGTGGAGGGGCTGATCAGGCTCTACCCGAAGAAGGGCGCCCTGGTGCTGCCCGTCTCCGCGCAGGAGATCGCCGACGTCGTCGAGACCCGGCAGCTTGTCGAGGAGCACGCGGTCCGCAAGACGGTGCCGGCCTCGCCGCGGCTCATCGCCCGGCTGGAGGAGCTGCTCGACCAGCAGAAGGCCCAGGCCGCGGCCGGGGATCTGGCCGCCGCGGCCGTGACCGACCGCTGTTTCCACGCCGAGATCGTCCGCAGCGGGGGGAACGAGATCCTCTCCCGCCTCTACGACCAACTCCGCGACCGGCAGCTGCGGATGGGCGTCGCCGTGATGCACGCCCACCCCGACCGCATCACCAAGGCTCTCCACGAGCACGAGGAGATTCTCCGGGCGCTGCGCGCGGGTGACGCGGAGGCGGCCGTGGCGCTCGTGCACCAGCACGTCAACTGGTTCTCCAACCTGGCGCGGGGGGAACTCCGTTGAGCCGCCCCGCCATTTCGTCGTCCGCCGGGTCCCTGCCCGGGGACCCGCCCGGCGGCCGCCGCGCCCTCGCCGTGTGGGGCGTGGGCGTCTCCGTGTACTTCGTCGCCGTCATCTTCCGTACGTCGTTGGGCGTGGCAGGCCTGGACGCCGCGGAGCGCTTCCAGGTGGGCGCCTCCGCCCTGTCGACCTTCTCGATCCTCCAGCTGCTGGTCTACGCGGGCATGCAGATCCCCGTCGGCCTGCTGGTCGACCGGCTCGGCACGAAGAAGGTGCTGACGCTGGGGGTCCTGCTGTTCACGGCCGGCCAGATCGGCTTCGCGCTGTCGCCGTCGTACGGCACGGCGCTGGCTTCGCGGGCGCTGCTGGGCTGCGGTGACGCGATGACGTTCATCAGCGTGCTGCGGCTGGGCAGCCGCTGGTTCCCGGCCCGGCGCGGACCGATGATCGCGCAGATGGCGGGCCTGGTCGGCATGGCGGGCAACCTGGTCTCCACGCTGCTGCTGGCCCGCCTGCTGCACGGGGTGGGCTGGACGGCGGCGTTCGCGGGCAGTTCGGTCGCCGGCCTCGTCGTCCTGGTCCTGACCCTGCTGTTCCTGAAGGACCACCCCGACGGGCACGAGCCGGAGCCCTTTCCGCACCACGGGGCCGCGTACGTGCGGCGGCAGATCGCGGCGTCCTGGCGGGAGCCCGGCACCCGGCTCGGCATGTGGGTGCACTTCACCACCCAGTTCCCGGCGATGGTGTTCCTGCTGCTGTGGGGGCTGCCGTTCCTGGTCCAGGCGCAGGGTCTCAGCCGTGGCACCGCCGGTGAACTGCTCACCCTCGTCGTCCTGTCCAACATGGTCGTCGGACTGGTGTACGGCCAGATCGTCGCCCGGCACCACACGGCGCGGCTGCCGCTGGCGCTCGGCACGGTCCTCGCGACGGCGGCGGTGTGGGCGACCACGATCCTGTACCCCGGGGGGCACGCGCCGATGTGGCTCCTGCTCGTCCTGTGCGGGGTGCTCGGCGCCTGTGGGCCCGCCTCGATGCTCGGCTTCGACTTCGCCCGCCCGGCGAACCCGCCGGAGCGTCAGGGAACCGCCTCCGGGATCACCAACATGGGTGGTTTCGTCGCCTCCATGACCACTCTCTTCGCGGTCGGCGTTCTCCTGGACGCGACCGGGGACGACTACCGCATCGCCTTCTCCGCCGTCTTCGTCCTGCAGGCCCTCGGCCTGACGCAGATCCTCCGCCTGCGCGGCCGCGCGGCCCGCCGCGAACGGGAACGCCTGGTGGCGAGCCGGGTGGAGACGGTGCACGTCCCGGCCTGAGGGCCGGTCGGCGGCGAGTCCCCGGACGCGGTGGCTAGACGGTGACCGCGAACGCGCGCAGGATCGCCGCGATCAGATGGGGGTCGCCCTCGGCCTTGACGCGGTCGGCGACGAGGTCGGCGCTCACGCGGCCGCAGGCGAGGCGGACGTAGGTCTCCCAGTCGAGGGTGAAGCTGGCGGCGGGGCCGAGGGCGGGGGCGGTCTCCAGGGTGCCGCGGCCCTGCATGTCGACGCGGACGGTGCGGATGAACTCCACCGGGCCGTGCACGTCGAAGACGACCGCCGAACTGCGGGGCGCCTGCGCGTCCTCGGCGACGACCTTCGGCAGGACGGACAGCAGCTCGTCACGGACGACGTACGCGCCCGGCGAGTCCAGGTTCCCCGGCTGTCCCAGCGCGGCGCGCAGGTCCTGTTCGTGGACCCATACGTCGAACGCGCGGTTGCGCATGGCCTGTTCCAGGGTCACTTCCGTGCTGAGGGGGCCGCGGATCTTGTGCCCGGGGTCCCGCGACTCGTTCCGCAGCTGGCGGTTGCGCCGGATGATCGTGTACTCCAGCTCGGAGGTCATCTCCGGCGCGGTGTGGTGACGGCGGGCGTCGACCTGCATCTCCATGTACCGCTGGTGCTCGGTCCGCACGTGGTACAGGTCGCGCGGGAGGGTGTGGATGGGCCGCGGGTCGCCGAGCATCTCGCAGTCCAGGCCGATGACATGCGAGACCACATCGCGCACCGACCAGGCGGGGCACGGCGTGCGCCGGTTCCACTCACCTTCCACGAGCGGTGTCACCAGCTCGGATATCGCGTCCACGGAGTGGGTCCAGGCGTCGGCGTAGGGCTGAAGAGTGGGATGCAGACTCACGGAAACGGGACCCCTCGGGCGGTCGGTACCTGTCAGTACGGTCGGTGCGTACGGGTATGTGGGTGGCGGTTTCGGTGGGGGCGTCGGCGTTGACGGCGGTGAGTGGGCGTCGGCGGCTGTCGGTGGGTGTTCTGGAACGTTAAGTTACGCTGCGGGGAGGCACCCCGGCAGTGCTTTGGTGTGACGATCGTAGGCCGGTGTGGACGTCTCGAATGCCAGGACGGTGGTAGTGTGCGCGCCTCGCTCATCCAGATCGGTGTAGACGAGGACGAATCGGTCGATTCACGCAGGCGGCGTGCGGCCTCGCTGGTGCGGGACCAGGCCGGTGCCGATCTCGTCGTCCTCCCGGAGCTGTGGACCACCGGCGCTTTCGCGTTCGAATCCTTCACCACGGAGGCCGAGCCGCTGAAGGGGCCGACGTACGAGGCGATGGCCAAGGCGGCGAGCGACGCGGGCGTATGGCTGCACGCGGGCTCGATCCCCGAACGCGCTGCTTCCGACAGCGGCTCCGCCACCGGCGACGGGCCGCTCTACAACACCTCCCTCGTCTTCTCACCGTCCGGCGACCTCGCCGCCGCCTACCGCAAGATCCACCGCTTCGGCTTCGACAAGGGTGAGGCGGTGCTGATGGGCGCGGGCTCGGAACTGGTGACGCTCCGCCTCCCCGAGACGACCGTCGGCCTCGCCACCTGCTACGACCTCCGCTTCCCCGAGCTGTTCCGCGGGCTCGTCGACGCGGGCGCCGAGACGCTTGTGCTCTCGGCGGGCTGGCCCGAGCGGCGGCGCGCGCACTGGACCCTGCTGGCGCGGGCGCGGGCCGTGGAGAACCAGGCGTACGTCCTCGCCTGCGGAACGGCCGGTACGCACGCGGGAGTTCCCCAGGCCGGTCACTCGATCGTGGTCGACCCCTGGGGCGAGGTCCTGGCGGAGGCGGGTGCCGACGAGGAGGTCCTCACGGTGGAGTTCGACCCGGCGAAGGTCGCGACCACGCGGGAACAGTTCCCGGCGCTGAAGGACCGCCTCCTGGGCTTGGAGCCACCGCGCCGCTGAACCTCCGCTCAGCCCTGCGGCGGGGTTCGGGGGCCGTCCCGCAGGGCTGTGAGGAGCGCGTGCAGGGCGGTGGGGGTGGGCGACAGGATGGTGGTGGGGCTGTCGCTCTCGCGGAGGTGGAGGGTGGTGGGGGCGGTGGATATCTCTACGCAGGAGGTGTCTCCGCCTCCCCCGGAGAACGACGACTTCTGCCAGTGGAGTCCTTCGGGCACAGGGAGATCCTTCACAGTTCCTGGGCGATACGGCGGATGAGGTCAAGGGAAGCATTCTGCGTGAGCGCTGCCTTGTCGATACTTTCGAAGAGAGCCCGGTATCGGTTCAGCCGCGCTGTGGCGTTGATGAATTCGGCGCCGTGTGTGGTGTCGATCTGCACGGTGTCGAGTGGGGATACCGGCCCGCCCACGTACTGCATGGCGTACCCGGCGCCTGCGAAGCCCTCGGCGGTGAAGGGGACGACGCGGAGGGTGAGAGAGGCCCTGTCGGCTGCCTGAAGAAGGTGTCCGAGCTGGGCGCGGGTGACCTGGGAACCGCCGACGCGCATGCGCAGCGCGGCCTCGTGGATGACGACGTCGTACGGTGTGCCTGCCTCCAGTACCTGCTGTCGCCGCATCCGGAACGAGACACGGGTCTCGCGGGCCTCTTCCGAAAGGCTCGGTTCGCAGAAGACTGAGGCGGCGCGCACGTGTTCCTCGATCTGGAGGACTCCCGGGATGTGCACCACTTCGAATACGCGTACGTATGACGCGTCATGCTCGAGTTCGGCCAGGTCGAGCGCCTGCGGTGGCATCGCGCCCCTGTACTCCTCCCACCAGTTGCCGAGGCGGGGTACTGACATCTCGACCAGCGCGTCAACGAGGGCGGTGTCGTCGCAGTCGTAGAACTCCGCCATCCTGCGGAGTCGTTCAGTGCTGAGGCCGAACCGTCCGGACTCGATGTGGCTGATCTGGGTCGGGCTGACTCCCAGTTGCGCGGCGGCCTTCCGGTTCGAGACGCCCGATGCCTCGCGCAGTTTCCGCAACTCTGCGCCCAATCGAGCCTGTCGGGCGGTCGGGGTGGGCCTCGATGTCATGCCTTCTCCTCGATCGAGTGACGAGCTTCCCTGAAACGTTGAGCCTGCTCAACGTTTACCGCTACGGTTGCCACTGTACTCACGGAGAGTGCCCGTGTGGTCGCCCATCCGCAACTCCCGCACGCCCATGCCCCGTTGGAAGCGCCACCCCGACCATCGACACCGGGGCGCCGGACAGCAACGCGGACAGGCGCGTGCAACCCCCTCACCTCCACCGGAGTTGATGCCCCATGCCCTCGTACACCCTCATCTGCCCACCCGTCGAAACCTCCCCCCACATCGCCCGCGATTTCGTCGCCACCGTCCTGCACGCGCTGCACCTGGACCGCACCCTCGTCGACGACGCGGTCCTCTGCGCCTCCGAACTCGTCACCAACGCCTGCGTGCACGCCAAGGGCGGTGACGGCACCGTGCTGTGGCTGGACGTGCAGGAGGGGCGGCTGCGGGTGGTGGTGTACGACGGGGACGAGAACCCGCCGGTCATAAGGGAACTGACGACTGAGACCTGGGAGCGGGGCGGCGGCCGGGGGCTGTATCTGGTCGACGCCCTCACCGAGGGCCGCTGGGGGCACGGCCCGGACCTCCCGTACGGCGGCCCGACGCACCCGGTGGGCAAGGCGGTGTGGTTCGACCTGCCCGTACGGCGAAGGGCGCTGCCGTGTTGACCGACGAGCCGCGAACACCCGACAGCCGTCAGCGGCAACTCGAATCGGCGGCCGTTGTCCTGGGCCTCGCGCGGCCGATGGTCGACGACGGCGCGTGCCTCACCGCCGACCAACTGCGCTGGATCGCCAGCCGCCTGGTCGCGTCCCTGGCGGACGTGCTCAGGATCGCCGCCGGTCGGTGCGATCTCCCGCCTGAACCGGGTGGAGGAGGTGGGTACGACACCTCCCGCCACTCGATCACCCGCCCCTAGGATGACCGGCATGGCTATGGACGGCGCGCAGACGACCCCTGACGTGGTGGAGGACGTGTTCGAGGGACACGCCACTGACATCGAGGTCGAGGACCCCGGTGAGGAGACCGAGCGGATCCAACGGCCGTGGAACCCCGACCAGATCCGGGTGAACACCAGCCAGTTCTCCCTGCGCAACATCCTCGACCAGATCGACGAGGGCTCCATCGAACTCGCGCCGGACTTCCAGCGTCTCCAGGTCTGGCGCGCCGACCAGAAGTCCCTGCTCGTCGAGTCCCTGCTGCTCCAGATCCCGCTGCCCGCCTTCTACTTCGCAGAGGACGCGGACGGGTCGTTCCGGGTCGTCGACGGACTTCAGCGGCTCTCCACGCTGCACGCGTTCGTCCGGGGCGGCGAGAACGGCTTCGCCCTCGGGAAGCTGGAGCATCTGAACGATCTGAAGGACTTGCGCTTCACCGATCTCCCCGTGCCGTTCCAGCGGCGGATCAACAACACCCAGCTGATCGTCAACGTGATCGACCCGACGACACCGCGCGGAGTGACGTACGAGATCTTCAAGCGGATCAACACCGGCGGGACTCCGCTGAACGCGCAGGAGATCCGACACTGCATGAGCAGCCCGCGCAGCAGGGACATCCTGCATCGGATGACCCACACGGACGCCTTCGCCAAGGCCACCGGGGGTCGCCTGACCAACCACATCCGGATGAACGACCGGGAGATGGCCCTGCGGTTCGCCGCGTTCTGGCTGAAGGACATCGAGGCCTACCAGGAGCGGCCCATGATGGAGCTGTTCCTGATGGACGCCACCGAGATGCTCGACGATCCGAAGCAGGTCCCTGACGAGCGGGTGGCGGCGCTGGAGGCTGCCTTCGACCGGGCGATGACCCACGCGTACCTCGTCTTCGGGGAGCACGCCTTTCGCAAGTGGCCGAAGGGCGATGACTACCGTCGTCCGATCAACCGAGCCATGTTTGAGAGCTGGTCGCTCGCCCTTGCCGATCCCGACCACACCACCGCCGATCTGCGAGCGCGCAGGAAGGCGATCGTGCAGGCCGCGCGGGAGCGGATGACCACGGACGTCACCTACCTCAACGCCATCACCTCCTCCACCACCGACCGTCATCGCGTCGACTACCGCTTCAAGGCCGCCGTCGCGGACGCCGGAGCCGGCCGGTGATCACTTCCCTGGAGATCCGCGGCTTCAAGCGGTTCGAGTCGGAGTCGTTCGAACTGCGCCCCCTGACCGTCCTGACCGGGGTCAACGGCGGTGGCAAGAGCACCATGCTCCAGTCCCTGCTGCTGGCGCGGCTGGCCGAGACGGCGCGCGGCGTGGCGGGCGACGCCGTGCGGCTGAACGGTCCGCTGCGGCTGGCCCTCGGTGAGGCCCGGGACGTGCTGAACTGGGCGACCGACGCACGCGAGATCACCGTACGGCTGGGCGGCCCGAACGGTGAGCAATGGGTGTACGTCCTCGGCCTGCCCGACTCGGAACAGGCACTGCACCTGAACGCGCTGCGGCTGCCGGTGCAGTCCGTGCCCGGCATCGGGCGGGATGTCGTCGACCCCGCGTTCACATATCTGTGCGCTGAGCGTCTTGGACCACGCGACACGCTGTCGGTGTCCGCCGAGGAACCTGACCGGATCGGGGTGGGGGTGCAAGGTGAGTTCACCGCACAGGTGCTGGCACTGCGCGAGTCCCGTGCGGTCAGCCACCGCGGCCCCCGCGGGGAGGTCCGAGGCTCGCTGCACCACCCGGACGCTGCCGGTCCGCAACTCCGCCTCCAGACCGAGGCCTGGGCCTCGGAGATCATCCGCCCTCTGCAGATCACCGCACGGGTGGCCGTGGGCATCTTGGCCGGGACGATCCGCTTCAGCGAGCCCGGCCTGAGCGGTGAGGAGATCCGCCCCGTCAACACCGGCTTCGGTGTCTCCTACGCCCTTCCCGTCATCGTCGCCGGTCTGCTCACCGAGCCGGGCGACCTGTTGATCGTCGAGAACCCCGAGGCCCATCTGCATCCGGCGGGGCAGTCCCGGCTCGGCCGCTTCCTCGCGCGCGTGGCGGGCAGCGGGGTACAGGTCCTGGTCGAGACGCACAGCGACCACGTCCTCAACGGAGCCCGACTCGCCGTCGCCCAGGACGGCTCCCTCCTGGCGCAGGACATGATCACGCACTACTTCGACCACGACCGGACCCTGCCCATCGACATCAACGACAAGGGCGAACTCAGCCACTGGCCGAGTGGCTTCTTCGACCAGATCGAGACCGACCTGGGGAGGCTGGCCCGTGCCGGACGCAGCAGGTGATGGCGACGACTACCGCGTGGTCGTCGGCGAGGAGTCCTTCGACTGGCGGGAGCTGGCGGACGCCGATCTGCCCGAGGCCCTCGGCATGCTCGCGAAGTTATTGGAGCCCCTGGCCGACGGCCGCAAAGCGGCGTTCATGAACGCCGCGTACGACGTGGAGTGCCGGCCCTCGGTCTCGCTGATCGACGCCCTGTACTCGCCCGACGGCGGGCTGCCCCGTGACGTGCGGGCCCGCCTGCAGACGCTGCTGGGCAAGTGCAAGCGCCTGGATCCCGACGAGGCGGACCTGCCCCAGCCCGTCCGGGTGGCCGACGGACCCTGGCGCGAGCCGTCCTGGGGCACCGCACACGCCCTGGCCAGAGCGGCGGAAGGCCGCGCGATGTCCTGTCTCCTGGCGCCGTACGCCGAGGAACCCGACTGGCCGTCCGGATGGGTCACCTTCACCCGGACGACGGAGACGGGCCAGGACGAGGTGAAGGCACACGTCCTGCGCTCACCGAAGGACGCGCCGGACTTCTGGCGAGGCGTGTTCACCCACGAACCCGTTTCGGCCGAGCACTTCTTCACCCTCACTGAGGACGCCTTTCCCCGGCTGCTCTTCGCGGAGACTCTGCGTCTGCACCACTTCAAGGGCTCCTACGCCGAGGTCCTGCCCTGGCTGGTGAAGCTGCTCGGTGCGCTCAACGACCACTTCGCCCGGACCCTGGCCGACTGTTGCGGCGACCAGAACCAGGTCATGGCCAGATTCTCCGCCCTGGGCCTGGACATTTCCCCCGAGAGCTCGAACACGAAGAAGAACGCGAAGGCGTGGGAGCAGCGCAAGGTGGTCCACGGCGACGCCGTCTACCGCTGCGAGTGGCACGGCAAGCGCCTGTGGGACCGCGACCGGGTGCACTTCTCCCTGCCGCTCGCCGAGCAGGGCGACCGCGTGCTCATCGGGATCTTCGTGGAGCATCTGGCGACCTGACGAGTCGTCTCAGTCGTCCCGCTCCTTCTCCGCCAGGTTGATCACGCACACCGTGACGGCGATGAGCAGCGCCGGGTCCGCGTCGTCGCGTACGACGTCGAGGCCGTAGGTCTCGCGGACCCGCAGCCATCTGCGGGAGATGTGGGCGAGGAGTTCGCCGTCGTACTCGACCACGAACTCACGGTCGAGGATCTTGCCGCTGACGTCGAGTTCGGTGCCGTCCGCCAGGGAGACGCGGTAGTGGTTGCGCAGCAGGGACAGGCGTTTGCGGCGGACGGTGGCGAGGGGCTCGCCGTCCCGTTCGACGACCATGGTGTCGCGCACGGCGAACATCTTGCGGCGGATGTCGATCAGCACCCGGCCCTGGGTGTCCTTCAGCTCGAAGGTGTCCCGCAGCCGCATGGCCTTGCCGTCGACGAGGAAGGCCTTCCGGCCGTGCTCGTCCTCGATCCAGTAGTCGTCACCGATGCCGAGGAGCCGGTCGCGTACGAGGAATCTCATGCCTACAGGCGTTCCCCGCGACCCGCCCCGAAACGTCCTGTGTAGGCCGAAGGGCCGAGGCCGGCCCCGTTTCCGGCACGGGCGCGCACGGAGGTCCGCGCCGGAAACGGGGCCTCGGCTGCGGGCGGGCCCAGCCCTTCGGCCGGGCGCGGGCCGGTCCGGCTCACGGGGAGCGGGACGGACCGGCCGCCGCCGGGGCCGACGGGACGGACGGGAGTTGTTGTGACGGAGCCGGCCGTTCTAGTAGCCCTGGTAGCCGCCCCGCTGCCGGTCGTCGTCGATCACCGGGGTCGTGGGCGGTACCACCACCCGCCTGCGCCTGGCGATGCTGCTGAAGGTGGCGACACCGATCAGCCCGACGATCATGAAGATGATGCCGACCAGGTCGAGGTTGACCCCCTGCATGTCCCAGTCGGTGGCGAACGTGAGGATGGCCCCCACGGCGATCAGGATGATGCACCCGCCCAGGCCCATGGTGTTCCCTCCAGTGTCCGGTTGGGTCGGCCGGTCGTTCCGGTCGTTCGGTCCTACCGGTTGACATCGGGTACCCGGACTGGCCCCTCCGTAACAGCCGTTGAGGGCCTGACTGGTGCTCAGCCCTCCAGGAAGGCTGTCAGAGCGTTCGCCAGGAGGTAGGGGTCCTTCGCGCCGCACAGCTCACGGACGCTGTGCATCGAGAGGATGGCGACGCCGATGTCGACGGTGCGGATGCCGTGGCGGGCGGCCGTGATGGGGCCGATGGTGGTGCCGCAGGGCATGGAGTTGTTGGAGACGAACGTCTGGAACGGCACACCGGCCTTCTCGCAGGCGGCGGCGAAGACGGCGCGCCCCGAACCGTCGGTGGCGTAGCGGTTGTTGACGTTGACCTTCAGGATCGGGCCGGCGTCCGCGCGGGGGTGGTGCGTGGGGTCGTGGCGCTCCGCGTAGTTGGGGTGCACGGCGTGCCCGGTGTCGGAGGAGAGACAGACCGTGCCGGCGAAGGCGCGCGCCCGGTCCTCGTAGGAGCCGCCGCGCGCGAAGACCGAGCGCTCCAGCACCCCGCCGAGCAGCGGGCCGTCCGCGCCGGTGTCGGACTGGGAGCCGTTCTCCTCGTGGTCGAAGGCGGCGAGGACGGGGATGTACGGGAGGTCGTCGGCGGCACCGGCGACCGAGACGAGCGCGGCCGTACCGGCGTGCACGGAGAGGAGGTTGTCCATGCGGGGACCGGCGAGCAGGTCGTTGTCGCGGCCCAGGTACGCGGGGGGCTCGACGGAGTGGGTCATCAGGTCCCAGCCGGTGACCTCGCCGGCGGGGATGCCCGCCTCCTCCTCCAGGAAGGCGATCAGGTCGCCGTCGCGGACGTCGTCGCCGAGGCCCCAGACGGGCTGGAGGTGACGCTGCTTGTCGAGCTTCAGTCCGTCGGAGGTGACGTTGCGGTCCAGGTGGATGGCCAGTTGAGGGACGCGGAGAAGGGGTCTGTCGACGTTGACGAGGCGGGTGGTGCCGTCGCGCAGGGAGAGCCGGCCGGCGAGGCCGAGGTCGCGGTCGAGCCAGGAGTTGAGCAGCGGGCCGCCGTAGATCTCCACGGCGATCTGGCGCCAGCCGTGCGCGCCGCTGTCGGGGCGGGGTTTGACCCGGAGGTTGGGGGAGTCGGTGTGAGCGCCGACGATGCGGAAGGGGGTGTGGGCGTCGGCGCCCTCCGGCACGTACCAGGCGATGATCGCGCCGCCGCGCAGGACGTACTTCCCGCCCAGCGAGCCGTCCCACGCGTCGGTCTCCGAGACCTGCCGGAAGCCGGCCTTCTCCAGCCGCTCCGCGGCGCTCGCGACCGCGTGGTACGGGGTCGGGCTGCTCGCCAGGAAGGTCATGAGGTCGTCGGTGTGGCCGCGATCGAAGCGTGGGGGTGTGCGCATGGGGTTCACCTTAACGACGTACGAGGGCCCGCTCCCGGGGGATGGGAGCGGGCCCTCGTGGTGGGCGTGCGAAGGAGGGGCGCCGGACGGACGGGCAGGGTCCGTCCGGCGCCACGACCGGGTACGGCCGGGATGCGGCCGGGAGCCACGGGCGGGACACGCCCGCGATCGCACCTGCGATCACGTCCGAGGTGAGGCGGGACGCGGCAGCGGGTGAGGCCGGCCGGAGTCGCCTAGAACGCCGCCTCGTCCAGCTCCATCAGGTCCAGCTCGACACCCTCGGCGATCTTGCGGGCGAGGGTGACGCCCGGGAGGACGTCGGCCGCGAAGAACTTCGCCGCCGCGATCTTGCCGGTGTAGAAGGCCTTGTCCCTGGCGGAGGCCGTCTCCAGCTTCTCGGCGGCGACGGCCGCGCCCCGCAGGAGCAGGTAGCCGACGACCACGTCACCGGAGGCGAGGAGCAGGCGGGTGGTGTTGAGGCCCACCTTGTAGATGTTCTTGACGTCCTGCTCGGTGGCGGCGAGGTCGGTGAGGAGCAGGCCGACGATGGCCTCCAGCTCGACGGCGGCCTTGGCCAGGTGCTCGCGGGCGCCGGACAGCTGCTCGCCGCCCTCGCCGAGCGCCAGGAACTTCTTGATCTCCTCGGCGAGGGTGTTCAGCGCGGCGCCCTGGTTGCGGACGATCTTCCGGAAGAAGAAGTCCTGGCCCTGGATCGCGGTGGTGCCCTCGTACAGGGTGTCGATCTTGGCGTCGCGGATGTACTGCTCGATCGGGTACTCCTGCAGGAAGCCGGAGCCGCCGAAGGTCTGCAGCGACTGGGCGAGCTGCTCGTAGCCCTTCTCGGAGCCGTAGCCCTTGACGATGGGCAGGAGCAGGTCGTTCAGGGCCTCCAGGGCGGAGGCGTCCTCGCCCGCGGCCTCCTTGACCTGGATCTCGTCCTGGATGGAGGCCGTGTAGAGGACGAGGGCGCGCATGCCCTCCGCGTACGCCTTCTGCGTCATCAGCGAGCGGCGGACGTCGGGGTGGTGGGTGATGGTGACCTTGGGCGCGGTCTTGTCCATGAAGTTCGCCAGGTCGGTGCCCTGGACGCGCTCCTTGGCGTACTCCAGCGCGTTGAGGTAGCCCGTCGACAGCGTGGAGATCGCCTTCGTGCCGACCATCATGCGGGCGAACTCGATGATGCGGAACATCTGGCGGATGCCGTCGTGCTTGTCGCCGATCAGCCAGCCCTTGGCCGGGTGACGGTCGCCGAAGGTCATCTCGCAGGTGTTGGAGGCCTTCAGGCCCATCTTGTGCTCGACGTTGGTGGCGTAGACGCCGTTGCGCTCGCCCAGCTCGCCGGTCTCGAAGTCGAAGAGGTACTTCGGGACGAGGAAGAGGGACAGGCCCTTGGTGCCGGGGCCGTGGCCCTCGGGGCGCGCGAGGACGTAGTGGAGGATGTTCTCCTCCATGTCGTGCTCACCGGAGGTGATGAAGCGCTTCACGCCCTCGATGTGCCAGGAGCCGTCCTCCTGCTGGACCGCCTTGGTGCGCCCGGCGCCGACGTCCGAGCCGGCGTCCGGCTCGGTGAGCACCATGGTGGAGCCCCAGGTCCTGTCGACCGCGATCTGGGCGATCTTCTTCTGGACGTCGTTGCCCTCGTCGAAGAGGATGCCGGCGAAGGCCGGGCCGGAGGCGTACATCCACACGGCCGGGTTCGAGCCGAGCACCAGCTCCGCGTAGGACCAGATCAGGGAGCGGGGGGCGGTGGTGCCGCCGATCTCCTCGGGCAGGCCGAGACGCCAGTACTCGGAGTCCATGAAGGCCTTGTAGCTGTTCTTGAAGGAGGCCGGTACCGGAGCGGTGTTGGTCTCCGGGTCGAAGACCGGCGGGTTGCGGTCGGCGTCCGTGAAGGACTCCGCCAGCTCGTTCTCCGCGAGACGGGCCAGCTCCTCCAGGATGCTCTTCGCGGTGTCCGTGTCCATCTCCGCGAACGGGCCGGTGCCGTACAGCTTGTCGCGCCCGAGCACCTCGAAGAGGTTGAACTCGATGTCGCGGAGATTCGACTTGTAGTGCCCCATGGCGACGGCTCCGTAAGAGAGATCGGCGAGGCACTGGCTCCTCGCGCTAGTTCACGTACCAACAAGTAGCTTCTATGTCGATGATGCTACCCATCGGTAATAAGAAGCAACCCCGAGCGGTCCATCTGTGACTCGTTACGCTTTGCCGCATGTACGGCTACGACCAGAGCGCCGGCCCCCAGCAGCAGTACGCCCCGCCGCCGCAGCAGCAGATGCCCGGGCAGATGCCCGGCGGCCAGATGGGGGGCGGATACGGGCAGCAGCCACCGCTGTACCCGGAGCCGTCCCCGCCCTCCCTCGCGGACGCGGTCCGCGCCTTCACCACCGGCCAGCTGGCGGCGGAGGACTTCCAGCAGGTCTTCGCGACCTCCAAGGTGTACTGCCCGCGCGGCGACAACCCCGGGTTCCTCGCGCTGCACAACACCCAGCAGCCGGTGATCCCGATGTTCACCTCGCTCAAGGAGCTGCGCCGGTACGCCGGCAAGGAGTCCAAGTACTTCGTGATCACGGGCGCGGAGGTGATCGACCTGCTGCCGACCGGGTACGGCTTCGTCCTCGACATGGAGGGCGAGCACCGGATGGTGTTCGACGCGAAGGCCGTGGAGCAGATGGTGGAGTTCGCGATGCGGCGGATGTATGGCTAGACGCCATTGCTTCGCAGGCGGGTGACTCCGTCGGGCGCGCCGTGATCCGGGTTCGGGGTGGGGGTGCGGTTCGTTGCGGGGTGCGGGGCTGTGGGGGTTGTTCGCGCGGTTCTCCGCGCCCCCTAGGGGAGCTGGTGCTTGGCCGTGGTGGTTTGCTGAACCGTTTCTTCCGGTCTCTCGACTCCTCTACTGTTCGCCGGTGACCCGGATCGTCACCTCGCCGTTGGTCCTCTGGGGCCAACGGCGTTCTGCTGCCCGGGGTCGGGGTTGCGAGGGAATGGGATGAGGTTCGTGCGCTGTTAGGGCTGGCAGAAAGTTCAACAATCAACTAAAGTGAGCGCACAAGGAGGTACCGACATGCCCGCAGTGACCGTCGAGAACCCGCTGACCCTGCCCCGTGTGGCCGCACCGGCCGACGCGGTGGCCCGCCCGGTGCTCACCGTGACGACCGCGCCCAGTGGTTTCGAGGGCGAGGGTTTCCCGGTCCGCCGTGCGTTCGCCGGGATCAACTACCGCCACCTCGACCCGTTCATCATGATGGACCAGATGGGCGAGGTGGACTACGCGCCGGGAGAGCCGAAGGGCACCCCCTGGCACCCGCACCGCGGCTTCGAGACCGTCACTTACATCATCGACGGGATCTTCGACCACCAGGACAGCCAGGGCGGTGGCGGCACCATCACCAACGGTGACACCCAGTGGATGACGGCCGGCTCGGGCCTCCTCCACATCGAGGCGCCGCCGGAGTCCCTCGTCATGTCCGGCGGCCTCTTCCACGGCATCCAGCTGTGGGTGAACCTCCCGGCCAAGGACAAGATGATGGCCCCGAGGTACCAGGACATCCGCGGCGGCCAGGTCCAGCTGCTCACCACCCCCGACGGCGGCGCGCTCCTGCGCGTCATCGCCGGTGAGCTGGACGGTCACGAGGGGCCGGGCATCACCCACACCCCGATCACGCTGCTCCACGCGACGGTCGCGCCGGGCGCGGAGATCACCCTGCCGTGGCGTGAGGACTTCAACGCCCTCGCGTACGTCCTCGCCGGGCGCGGCAGCGTCGGTGCGGACCGGCGCCCGATCCACCTCGGCCAGACGGCCGTCTTCGGTGCGGGCTCCTCGATCACCTTCCGCGCGGACGAGCAGCAGGACTCCCACGCTCCCGACCTGGAGATCGTCCTCCTCGGCGGACAGCCGATCCGGGAGCCCATGGCCCACTACGGCCCGTTCGTCATGAACACCCGCGACGAGCTGCAGCAGGCGGTCGATGACTTCCAGAAGGGGCGGCTGGGCACGATCCCGGCGGTTCACGGGATGACCGCCGAGGGGTTGTAGGCCCGCGCGGTCCGTTCGCCGGAGTTCCGGTGCGCCTGTCGTCCTCGGGTGCGTCGAGTCGTTCGGCGGCGGTGGGTGGGTAAAACCCGGTATTGTACGACAAGGCCCGAAGCCGCAACTTCGTTTTGCGACTTCGGGCCTGTCTGTTGCCGGGCTGCTGCCGGGCCCGTGTCAGGGCCGCGCGTTTCCACGGCAGGACGTAGACCGGTGCGCCGGTCGGGGTGCAGCCCGTCTGCCGGACGCATCCCCGCTTGACGAGCATCCTGAGACTGTCGTTGACGCGCTCCTGGAACAGCCCCGTACGGGTGGAGATCTCCTCCATGCGGTAGCGGGCCTCGCCGCGCACCAGCGCCGGGGCGAGGTAGGCCGCGACCGCGTGGACGTCCTCGGTGACCACGAGGTTCTTCGCCTTCCACGTGGCGACGAGGTCCTGGGCGGTCAACTCCGGCTCCGGGGCGGTGCGGTCGTAGCGGTGCCTGAGGGTTGCGGCGATGTCCCGCAGGGCGTCGGCCATGATGCTCTGGCTGCGGGCGATCCGGTGCAGCAGGCCGTTCCGCTCGTCCTGGAACGCCGTCAGCATCTCCTCGGCCCGGATGTTGCGTTCTTCGAGCCGGACGAGGGCGTCCGCGACCGGCTGGGGCATGGCGTAGGCGGTGCCGCCGGTGGGGGCGGGCTGGACGGGGGCCGGGGCGAGGGCGTAGGAGCCGTCGCGCTGGATGGGGGCGATGACTTCGGAGACCCAGGTCTTGAAGGGCTCCGCTGCGGGTTTGGTACTGCTGTTGACCAGCCGGATCAGGCCATGGAGGTTGACGAGGTTCATGTCTCGTCGCCACTCTCGACCTGCGGGAACGCTGAGACTGTGCTGGCTGAGCACAGTCTCGGCGCTTCCGGAATTGGCCGTGTCGGCCATGTTCCGCAGAGCGGAGCCGACATGGGCGAAGCCCAGGTTTCTGCAGATGTCCACCGCCGGGAACCAGTACGTCCCGTCCGGCAGTGTGAGTCTGCGGACCCGGGCGCCGGTCGCCGCGAACACGAAGTCGTTGATGTCGATCGCGTCCCGGTGTGCCGTCGGTTCCGCCTGCGGCGTGTGCGTGTTCCTCTGCTCGTCCATCGAGCCTCACCTCCGCCTCGGATGCTCGTCCATCGAGCCTCACCTCCGCCTCGGAAGCTGGGCAGGCGGAGGTGTGACTCGTGTCCGCAAGGATGTTCACCCGATAGGGGACAGAGGCGTCGATTCTGCCGTGAAAGCGGCGTGCGGACGGCTTCGCCTTCTCGCCGCGTCCGTGGCTAGTCGACCGGCCCTCCGTTCGAGCCGTCCGGTGGTGCCGCTTCGTTCAGCTCGAACCAGATGCTCTTGCCGTCGCCCCGGGGGTCCACGCCCCACGCGTCCGCGAGCACGTCCATGAGGACGAGGCCGCGGCCGGAGGAGGCGAGTTCGCCGGGGTGGCGCTTGTGGGGGAGGTCGTCGCTGGCGTCGGTGACCTCGATACGCATCCGGCGCTTGCCGCCGTCGCCGGTCATCTCGGCGACGAGGAGCGCGTCGGCGTCCGTGTGGACGAGGACGTTGGTCAGCGTCTCGGAGACGAGGAGGACCGCGGAGTCGACCTGGTCGCGGCAGTTCCAGTCGTGGAGCAGTTCGCGCACCTGTTGGCGGGCGCCGGCGATCCGCTCGGGCTCCGCCTGGGCCACGGTGAGCGCGGTGCGCCGTACGGCGGTGCCGTCGCTCCGGTCGCGTACCTCGCTCTCCCGGCACAGCAGCAGCATCGCTATGTCGTCCTCCCGGCGGTCGGCGAGCGGTCCGGGCGTGTGATGCGAGGAGGGGCCGTGCACCCCCTGCACGAGCGCGTCCGCCAGCGCCTCCAGCCGCCCCGGCGCCAGGCCGGCCGGCTGCGGACGGGGGACGGCGGGGGCTGTCGTGTCGGGGCGGGTGGGCGTGGGCGTCGGCCGCGAGCCGCCGGTGGCGCTTGACCAGCTGGGGAGCGCCGGTTCGCCGACGGTAGGCCGGTCGGCTGCCGGTGGGTCGGCCTTCGGTCGGCCGTCGGCCGGTTCCTCGGCCAGCGGCCCGTCGGCGGTGAGCACGTCGGTTTCCGTGCCGGGACCTTCCGGCCCGCTGACGTTCAGCCCGCCGACGGCCGGCCGGTCGGCCGTCGACCTGTCGGCAGTCAGTGCGGCGGCGTCTGACCCGGAGCCTTCCAGCCCGGCGGTCTTCGAGGCGTCGACGGCGGGTGTGTCGGCCTCCGTCCCGGGACTCGCCAGCCGGTCGGCCTTCGGCCTGCCGGCAGTCGGTGCGCCGGCCTTCGAACCGGCACCCTCCGACCCACCGACGGTTAACTCCCGCGCCGTCGGCCGCCCCTCCCCCGAAGCCCCCGCACTCTCGTCCTCGTCCCCGGGGGACACCGTGTCGAAGGATTCCAGGATCGTGCGGATGCGGCGCCAGCCCGTGTCGAGGTCATGGCCGCCTGTTTCGATGAGGCCGTCGGTGCAGAGGAGCATCGTCTCGCCGGGTTCGAGGACGAGGCGGGTCGTCGGGTAGTCGGCGTCGGGGTCGATGCCCAGGGGGAGGCCGCCCGGGGTCGGGCGGACCAGGACCGTGCCGTCGGCCATGCGGACCACCGGGTCGGGGTGCCCGGCGCGGGCGATGTCGAGCACGCCGGAGACCGGGTCGACCTCGACGTAGAGACAGGTCGCGAAGCGCAGGTCTGCGAAGTGGGCGGCGGAGTCGTTGGTGACGCCGTGCAGGAAGCGGGAGGCGCGGGAGAGGACGGCGTCCGGGGGGTGCCCCTCGGAGGCGTAGGCGCGCAGGGCGATGCGGAGCTGGCCCATGAGCCCGGCGGCGCGCACGTCGTGGCCCTGGACGTCGCCGATGACCAGGGCGAAGCGGCCGTTCGGCAGGGCGATCATGTCGTACCAGTCGCCGCCGACCTGGAGTCCGCCGCCGGTGGGGACGTACCGCGCGGCGACGCTCATCCCGGGTATCTCCGGGCCCAGTGTGGGGAGCATCGTGCGCTGGAGGCCGTCGGTCAGCTCGCGTTCGGTCTCGGCGGCGCCGGCGCGGGAGAGCGCCTGGGCGAGCATCCGGGCGACGGTGGTCAGCACCGAGCGCTCGTCGGGGGTGAAGGTGACGGGGTGGGTGAAGCCCGCCATCCAGGCGCCCATCGTGCGCCCGGCGACGGTCAGCGGCAGGAACGCCCACGACTGCCGGGCGAACTGTTCGGCGAGCGGCCAGGCCGTGGGGTAGCGCGCCTTGTAGTCCTCGGGGGAGGAGAGGTAGACGGCGCGGCCGGTGCGGACCACCTCGGCCGCCGGGTAGTCCGTCTCCAGCGGCATGTGGGTGAAGGGGCCCTCGTCGCCCTGGCTGTGCCCGTGGTGCCCGATGACGGTGAGGCGGTCGGCCTCCACCCCGAACACGGCGAGCCCGTCCGGGGAGAAGCCCGGCATCGCCAGGCCCGCCGCGACCCGCAGCACCTCCTCCGTGGACCGTGCCTCGGCCAGCGCACGGCCCGCGTCCAGCAGGAACGCCTCACGTGAACGCCGCCAGTCACCGGTGACGGACGGGGCGCGGGCGGCGGTCGCGGGCGAGGGCTCGGTGACCTCCTGGAGGGTGCCGATCAGCTCGAAGGACTTGCGCACCGGGTCGAAGGTCGGCTTGGAACGGCTGCGGACCGTGCGGACCACCCGGCCGCGTTCGTCCATGATCCTTATTCGCACCTCGGCGAGGGTGTCCTCGGCGACGGCGAGCTGCACGACCGACACGATCTCGTTCCAGTCGACGGGGTGCAGACGTGCTCGCGCCCCGGCCTGGGTGAGGGTCGTCGGCTCCGCGGGCAGCCCCAGAAGACGGGCGGCCTCGGCGTCCACCGTGACGGTTTCGGCAGCGCTGTCCCAGGTCCACAGTCCCGTCGCGAGGGCGGACAGGACGTCCCCCACAGTGGGCGGGGGCTCACCAGTGCGCATTGACCCACTCTAAGAACAGCTGATCGGACCGTGCCACCGGCGCTGCGCCGGGCTCCGATCGGGACCGGGGGCACGGCAAGCGACCACGACCGGTGGCGACGGAGGTGACGGCAATCGACGCTAGCGACAGTAACCGCTTACGGTCCTGCCCATGGCTATGACCGTGCGTATCCGGTCAGAGGTGTGGTCGTCGCGGAGGCGGGGAGCCTGCTCCACGGTGCCCGCCGCTCGTAAATGGTGGGGAGGTGATCTCGGGGTGCCCGGTACCCTTGGGTTTGTTTCACGTGAAACATCGGCCGTGAGACACCGGCCGTGAGGCACCGCCCAGATCCCCGATCAGCGAAGGCTGGATGAACGACGATGCATCGGTACAGGTCCCACACCTGCGGCGAGCTCCGCGCCTCTGACGTCGGCACCGACGTCCGGCTGAGCGGCTGGCTGCACAATCGGCGCGACCTGGGCGGCATCCTCTTCATCGATCTCCGCGATCACTACGGCATCACGCAGCTGGTGGCCCGTCCGGGCACCCCGGCCTACGAGGCGCTGGACAAGATCTCCAAGGAGTCGACCGTCCGCGTCGACGGCAAGGTCGTCTCGCGAGGCACCGAGAACGTCAACCCGGACCTGCCCACCGGTGAGATCGAGGTCGAGGTCGGCGAGGTCGAGCTGCTCGGCGCGGCCGCCCCGCTCCCCTTCACGATCAACGCCGAGGACGGGGTCAACGAGGAGCGGCGTCTGGAGTACCGCTTCCTCGACCTGCGCCGCGAGCGCATGCACCGCAACATCATGCTGCGTACGGCCGTGATCAGCGCCATCCGTCACAAGATGACGGCCCTCGGCTTCAACGAGATGGCGACCCCGATCCTGTCCGCCACCTCCCCCGAGGGTGCCCGCGACTTCGTCGTGCCGTCGCGCCTCAACCCGGGCAAGTTCTACGCGCTCCCCCAGGCCCCGCAGCAGTTCAAGCAGCTGCTGATGATCTCGGGCTTCGACCGGTACTTCCAGATCGCGCCCTGCTTCCGTGACGAGGACGCGCGCGCGGACCGTTCGCCGGGCGAGTTCTACCAGCTCGACGTGGAGATGTCCTTCGTCGAGCAGGAGGACGTGTTCCAGCCCATCGAGAAGCTCATGACCGAGCTGTTCGAGGAGTTCGGCAAGGGCCGGCACGTCACCTCGCCCTTCCCGCGCATCCCCTTCCGCGAGGCGATGCTGAAGTACGGCTCCGACAAGCCGGACCTGCGGGCCCAGCTGGAGCTGGTGGACATCACCGACGTCTTCGAGGGCTCGGAGTTCAAGGCGTTCGCCGGCAAGCACGTGCGCGCGCTCGCGGTGCCGGACGTCTCGGCCCAGCCGCGCAAGTTCTTCGACCAGCTCGGCGAGTACGCGATCGAGCAGGGCGCGAAGGGCCTGGCCTGGGTGCGGGTCGCCGAGGACGGTTCGCTGTCCGGCCCGATCGCCAAGTTCCTCACCGAGGACAACGTCGCCGAGCTGACCAAGCGGCTCTCCCTGGCCGCCGGTCACGCCGTGTTCTTCGGCGCGGGCGAGTTCGAGGAAGTCTCGAAGATCATGGGCGCGGTGCGGGTTGAGGCCGCCAAGCGGGCCGGGCACTTCGAGGAGGGCGTCTTCCGCTTCTGCTGGATCGTCGACTTCCCGATGTACGAGAAGGACGAGGAGACCGGCAAGATCGACTTCTCGCACAACCCCTTCTCCATGCCGCAGGGGGGCCTGGAGGCCCTGGAGTCGCAGGACCCGCTGGACATCCTCGGCTGGCAGTACGACATCGTCTGCAACGGCGTCGAGCTGTCCTCCGGCGCGATCCGGAACCACGAGCCCGAGATCATGCTCAAGGCCTTCGAGATCGCGGGCTACGACCGTGACACCGTCGAGGAGCAGTTCGCGGGCATGCTGCGCGCGTTCCGCTTCGGCGCGCCGCCGCACGGCGGCATCGCGCCGGGCGTCGACCGCATCGTCATGCTCCTCGCGGACGAGCCCAACATCCGCGAGACCATCGCCTTCCCGCTCAACGGCAACGCCCAGGACCTGATGATGGGCGCGCCGACGGAGCTGGAGGAAGCGCGGCTGCGCGAGCTGCACCTGTCGGTGCGCATGCCCCAGCCGAAGTAAGGCAAGGCTTTTCTCCGGCCTTTCCGTGAAGGGGCCTGGAATCGTTCGTCGATTTCGGGCCCCTTTCGTTCGTGCGGAGCGGGGAGAGGAAGCCGTTTTTCTCGGCGCACGGGCGTGCGTCAGGTGCCGCGCAGACGGCGGGTGTCGTCCGTCGGCTCCTGGTGGCAGCCGCCCGGGGGCGGTCCGGAGGAGTGCCCGCTCGGGGGCGCGCCGCTCGGGGACGAACGCGAGCCTCACCGAAGCCTCTGGCGAAAAAGGGAGCCGGAAACAGGCGGGCTGTTTCGGGCCCCTTTCCTTGTGCGGGGGAATCCGCGCGGGAATGCGAGGCACAGCACAGTCCTTTCTCACGGTATTGACAGGCGGCCTCCCTAATTTCGTGGCCATGACGGGAAACCAGACCGGAGACGAGAAGGCCCACGGGCCGAGGCACAAGCGGGATCTGACGCGCCGCAAGGTCGTTGTGGCGGGGGCGGGCGCCGTGGCCGCCGTGGGTGTGGGCGGGGCGGTCGTCGCCACCGCGAGCGCGGGCACGAACGCCGGCAAGGGAAGCGGAAGCGGTGAGCCCCTCGCCGCCACGAGCGCCGGCGCCGGCGCCGGCGAGGACTGCTACAAGCTGACCTCGGAGACCACCGAAGGCCCGTACTACATCGACGCGGACAAGCTCCGCCAGGACATCACGGAGGACAAGGAGGGCATCCCCTTCACGCTCCGCCTCAAGGTGATCGACGCCGAGACCTGCAAGCCGCTCCGCAACGCGGCCGTCGACATCTGGCACTGCGACGCGCTCGGTCTCTACTCGGGCTACGAGAGCTTCTCCGAGGGCGGCGGCACCCCGCCCACCGACGCCCCCTCGGGCACCCCCACGGACGTGCCGACCGGTGAGCCGCCGGCCGGTGGTGGCGGTGGCGGGGGCGGACACGAGGAACCCACCAGCGACACCCGCTATCTGCGCGGGACCTGGAAGACCGACAGGCAGGGCCTCGTCACCTTCGAGACGATCTTCCCGGGCTGGTACCGGGGCCGCTGTGTGCACATCCACACGAAGGTGCACGTCGACGGCGAGTGGACGGATGCCGGTTACGAGGGCGGCACCACCTGCCACACCGGTCAGTTCTTCTTCGACGAGGAGGCCGTGCTCGACTCCGCCGAGGTCGAGCCGTACTCGACCTCCACGACCGAGCGCACGACCCTCGACGACGACACGATCTACGACGGCAGCGGCGTCCAGGGTGGTCTGCTCAAGCTGAAGTACAGGAAGAAGAACGACATCGCCCGCGGTGTCGTCGGCTCCATCACGGTCGGCGTCGACCCGGAGGCCACGCACACCGGCACGGACGACTCCGTCCAGCCGGGTGCCTCGGCCACCGCGTCGGAGTCCGCCTCGGCGGGCTGACCCCGGCCGAACCGGCGTACGGCAGGCCCGGAACCCCTCCCCAGGGTTCCGGGCCTTCGGCGTGCGCTCGTGCCGGGCCGGGTACCCGCCGGGGGACTCATCAGGGGACGCACAGGTTTCTCGACGGATGAGCACAGCGGGAAGGGGTGTCATGGGACGTACAGGGTGAGGGAACCCGTACGAAGCGTACGGGGGCGTACCAGCCGTACGGGACGAAGTGGCCGTACGGGACGAAACGTCGGAGCTGGAGGAGGCCATGAAGCTGGCAGTGCTGGTGGCGGTGTTGCTGATCGTCGGGGCGGTGGTCGCGATCGTCGCGCGGCGGCGGTCCGTGGACGACCCCGGTCCGTCGTCCGACCTGGACGCGGAGGCGGACGCCAACCGCTGGGTCGTACGGCTGGGCGGCGGCCTGGCCGGTATCGACGTACGCGCGCAGGCCGGGGCGGGCGGCGCCGCCGGGGAGTCCCTGACCGAGGCGACCGAGTGCCTGCGCACCGCCCGCGCCCAGCTGACCCGGGCCCGCACGCCCGACGAGTACGCGAGGGTGACGCGCACGGCGGTCGAGGGGCTGCGCCATGTGGGGGCGGCCCGCGCCGCGCTGGGCATGGACACGGTGCCGGGGGTGGACGGCCGGGCCGAGGAGCCGTCGACGGTCCGCAGCGCGATCAGCAGGCCGCTCGACCCGGCCGGCCGGAGCGGGCCGCCCCAGCGGGGTTCGCGGGACAGGGTGGACCCGGCGGCAGGGGCCTCCGGCCGCCTGTTCGCAACTGGCGGTCTCCCCCCGGCGTCGTACTGATCATGACCACGTCGACCGCGTCCACGTCCGCCTCCCTCCCCACCGCCGCGACTCTCGGGGAGGAGATCCTCCTTCTCTCCCTCGACGACTCCTCCGGTGAGGCCCGGCTCCCCCTGCGGACGCCCTACGCGATCGCGACGGCCGCCCTGCTGGAGCGGACCCTGTCCCACGACGCGGCGGACGCGGAGTTCCCCGAGGACATCGGGAAGTGGATCCACGAGCACAGCGAGAGGGAGTACGAGACCGCGCTGCGGGGCGTGCTGGACAAGGGCCTGATCCGGGAGGAGAAGCACCGTGTCCTGCTCGTCTTCCGGACGACCCGTTACCCGGAGGCCGACGGCACGGTGGAGGCCGCGCTGCGCGGGCGACTGGCCCGGGTGGTCCTGGAGGGTGCCGAGCCGGACCCCCGCACCGCCGCCCTGATCAGCCTCCTCCACCACGGCGATCTGCACACCCTCGCCTTCCCGGACGCCGGCACCGAGAAGTCCCCGGCGAGGCGGCGGATGGCCGAGATCGCCGGACGGCACTGGGCCGATCCCGCGCTGCGCCGCATGGCCGAGACCGCGGCGGCCGCGGCGGCGGCGCTCGCGGCGGCGGCGATGGTGACGACGGTGGTGATCCTGACGGTGACGTGACACCGGGGCGGGGGCGGCTACCGCCGCTCGGCCCGGTACCGCTTCATCAGCGCGCTCAGCCGCCGCGGGTCCTTCCCGGCGTTCAGCTCGGTCAGGAGGTCGTCGGGGCAGAGTTCGTAGAGGTCGCCCCACCAGCCCCGGCGGCGGTTGTCGTAGACGCGGTAGCCGCCGGGGACGCCTCGGGCGACGTAACGGCGTCTGCTCACTCGGGGTCCTCCTCCGGCGGGGATGCCAGGGCCTCCTCTTCCAGGAGGCGTTCGGCGATGTCGTCGGCCCAGGCCTGGGCCCAGCGGCGCAGGCCAAGGATGGCCTCGGCGTCCAGGCCGTGGCGAGTGAATTCCCGGTCGTCGAGCCACTCGGTGCCCTCCAGCCGTGACTGGAGGTCGGTGAGGTCGAAGGTGGTGGACGTGGCGGAGGTGTGGCGGCGGGCCAGCTCCTCCAGTTCGGCGACGGTCCAGTGGGCGGTGGCCGCGTGCACGGCGATCAGGTCGCGGGCGGTGCCCCGGTCGGCCACGGCCCGGACCTTGGTGCCGACCACGTCCTCCAATGAGAGTGTCGGGCCCCACGGTGTCCGGACCGGCGGGTGCCAGAGGGTCTCCTTGAGCAGGTCGAGGGTGCGTTCCTCGGCAGTGACGGGATCGGTGACGAGGAGACGGGCGGAGAGCGGGGCGGTCTCCACCGCATGCACCAGCCAGCCGTGCTCCGCCAGGCCGACCCGGACCGCGGCGGCGATCTGCTCCATCGGGGCCGCGTGTTCCGTCGCCACCTCCAGGTCCCGGCCGGGCGGCCGCGCCTCGACCAGTCCGTGTGCCTGCGCCGCGTGATCGCCGGTGAGGGCGAGGGCGTACGGGACACCGGTCTCCAGCACGTCGTCCAGGAGGCGGCGGAGCTGGTCGGGGAGGTCGGTCACGGGTGCGCCTCGAAGGCGGCGGGGCGGGGGAGCGACGGGCGTGGGGCCATGGAGGGATTATCACGGCCCCCGCCGGACTTTCCCCGGTCAGTACGGCCGTCGGCCCAGCCGGTTGCCGGGCGGATCGAAGTGCGCCACCACATACGTCCAGCCGTTCCGGCATCTGGCCCCGGCCGCGCCGACCCGTGTCGAGGTGCGCCAGACCAGCTGGGTGTAGTGCAGGCATTCCCGGTCGTTCACGCAGGCGTTGGAGGGGCGGTCGTAGTCGTCCTTCTCGTCGAGCCAGAGGCGGGCCGCGTCGGCCAGGGAGTACCGGGGGTTCGACCCTTTGGCCAGGTTCTCGCCGTACCGGCTGTTCGAGTGGACCAGCTCGCAGTCGGCGACCCGCACCCGCGCCCAGTGCCGGGCGTGCCCGGCGAGGGACTCGTCCCAGACGAGCGGGGGAACGCCGACGTCGGCTCGCGCCTTGTTGACGATCGTCAGGAAGCCGCCGATCTCCGGTGGCCGGGCCGCCGAGGCCACCGACCCGGCGGTGGTCGCCCCGGTCGTCGTCCCCGTCTCCGTCCCGGCCGTCGTCGTCCCCGCCGTCGCCGTCGTCCCCGCCGTCGCCGTCGCCGTCGCCGTCGCCGTGACCGTGTCCACGGCCGGGGGCCGGGGGCCCACCGCCTCGGCCACGCCCGGCGCGAGTGCCAGCAGGGCCGCCGCCACGGCCGCCGTCGCCCGCATCCTGTTCCGTCCCGCCACTGGACCTTGTCCCGCCATCGGACCTCGTCCCACCACTGGCCCCGTCCCCCTCTTCCCGTCAACTTCCTTGCTGCCGCCGACACTTGTACGGCAGGCGCCGGAGCGCGCGACGGCCCAAGGAGCGCTCTGCCACCCCATCGGGGGAAACCGGGGCGGCACGGGTTTGGGGGCGCGCGTCCGGCGGGCCCCGCATCCGACGGTACGGTCGCTCGGCGCTGCGCGCTCGCGCCGGGGTGCGCAGGGGGCGCGGACCGGGAGCGGGATCCCGCACACGCGGACCGCCCGCGACCCCGAGGGGTGCGGGCGGTCCGGGCGCCGGGAGCGGCGGCTCACGACGATCACGGCGGGCGAGGCGCCGGAGGGTGGTTTCGGGGGGCCTGGTGGGGGCGGCGGGGGCCGGGGCCAGGAGGGGGCGGGCTCAGCGTCAGCCCGAGGCCTCCGCCGTATGGTCGGTGAACAGGTCCTCCGCGCGCTCGACCGTCCCCGGGCGGTCGAGCCAGGCGCTGATTAGGGTGAGGTCGGCGCAGGTGGTGATGCGTTCACGGACGTCGTCGGAGACGGCGATGCCTCGCACCTCCAGAACACGCAGCACACCCTTGGCCGCGCCCTCGGCCTTGCCTTCGAGGTAGGCCGTCTCGCGAACTGTCCCGCGGCCGGGGAAGTAGCTGACGAAGCTCATGATGCCCCTCCATGTGTCTCCGGCGGGAGTGCCCTGCAGGTTGATCTCCAGGAACTCGAGGAAGTAGTCGGCTGCCTTCCCGTCCGTTGCCTGGAGGGCGCGGCCCATCGCGTCCAGTATGTCGTTGATCTGAGTGTTTTTGGCGTGAGTCAAGGCGGAGAAGGCGGCCATGGCGAGGTTGTTCGCCGCGGTCCTCGCGTCGGTGATCACCGGGAGGTTGTCCGGTCCGACGACCATGGGGTGGGTGCGCTGAGTGATCCAGCCCTGGGCGCCGCAGTCGAAGGGGCCTGCCGCCCACTGGGCGGTTACGCGGGCGTGCCGAAGTCCTGGGTCCAGTAGTTGCCCGGGCCCGCCAGGCCGATGCCTATCTCCTTGAAGCCGCAGTTGAGGATGTTGGCCTTGTGGCCGGGGCTGTTCATCCAGCCGTCCATGACGCTGTCGGCGGTGCCGTACCCGGCGGCGACGTTCTCGCCCGCCGATCTGTACGCGTACCCGACGCGGGCGAGGCGGTCGGTCATGGAGGAGCCGTCGGAGCCGGTGTGGGACATGTTCGTGTGGTCGGCCATGTCCTGGCTGTGGTTCTGCGCGGCCTTGGTGAGTTTGGCGTCCACGGTCACCGGTGAGCAACCCGCCTTCGCCCGCTCGGCGTTGACCAGTTCCAGGACGCGGTCCGTGGGACCGGAGTTGGCGCTGGTCGCGGCGGGGGCGGGAGTGCTCTCGGCCTTCGCGGGGTTCGGGGTCTTCGCGGGCTCGGCCCGCTTGTCGACGGTGTCCGCGGGCTTCTCGGCGGGCGGGGTGGT
Source organism: Streptomyces stelliscabiei (assembly GCF_014873495.1). Classification (GTDB taxonomy): domain Bacteria; phylum Actinomycetota; class Actinomycetes; order Streptomycetales; family Streptomycetaceae; genus Streptomyces; species Streptomyces bottropensis. Next base: position 5,384,261 of record NZ_JADBGF010000001.1, read on the forward strand.
CTTCTTCTTCGAGGGGGACGCGCTCGGGGTGGGGCTGGCACGGCGTTTGCTCGGCGTGCGGGACGGGGTGGCGGTCGCCGGGGCGTCCGCGACGGCGGTGCGCTCACGTTCCGAGGGTGTACTCGACGGTGTGGCGTCGGGCGCGGGGCCGGACTCCTGCCCGCCCCACCAGGAGGAGGCCACATCGCGCCAGCCGCCCGGTCCGTCACCGCCCGCCTGGAGGACGGCGGCGGTGCCCACGGCTCCCACGGCCACCACGACGGCCGCGGCGACGACCGCCTTGCGGCGTCCCGCTCCCGGGCGCCCCGCCTTCGAGGCTTTCCTCTTCCGGCGGTGACTGCTCATGCGTGGCCTCACTGACTGGTCCGACTGCGGTCCGACGGTGTCGCGACCTCGGCGGCCGTGCCGTGGCCCTGGCGAGCCCGGTCATTATGGGGACCCTCGAACACGCCAGGCAACGAACGTGTGTGCTACTGCAGGTGACGTTCCTGTGACGCTTCGCAGGCGCGTGAGGGCGTGCGGATCCGGCTTTCGGCGCCCCCGTCCGGACGTCACCACCCGCCCGGGACCAGGCACAAGGCTGGTCGGCCTCGACGGCCGGAGCTGTCGGCACGGATCCCGGCGGTGGGTTCGATTAGCCACCTCGTGGCCGAAATGGCCGATAGATGCGAGGAAGTGCGCTGTTGTCGCCCCGGGAAAGCGGGCGATCGACAGCATCGGGGCGCAATTCGGCCGTGACGCATGTCACCCCCGATGGGAGGTGAGTGAAGGGCGGCCGCAGACTGGAAGTGGCGGGGCTCCTCAGAGAGCGGATCCTCGTACGGAGGTTCCCGAGGCCCCGCGGTGGATCGGCCGTGGAGGAACCATGACGGCAGTCACGCGCACGGAAGCCCCCGTCGAGATCGAGGGCGACGGCCTGGAGGTACGCATCCAGGAACTGGGCGGCGGCATGAGCGTCGCCTTCCTCAAGCTCCCCCGGGGCACCGACATGGCCCCGGCCCTCAAGGGCCTCCCCGACGACCTGTGCCAGTGCCCCCACTGGGGCTTCGTCGTCGGCGGCCGGCTGCGGATGCGCACCAAGGAGGGCGAGGAGTACTACGAAGCGGGACAGGCTTACTACTGGGGCCCCGGCCACTCCCCGGAGGCGCTGGAGGACGTCGAACTCATGGAGTTCTCCCCGACGAAGGAGTTCCAGGAGGTGCTGGACCACATCAGGTGACCGGCGGGCGACACCTGGCGATCAGCGACCGGCACCCGGCGACACCGCGGTGACCGTCCCCAAGTGACAGCGGAGAAAGTTCAGTTCGGCGGCAACCTATCCCGGCGCCGCGACCACACATGAGTCGGAACCCCCTCCACAGGGGCTCCACACGCACCACGTGTTCCCCCGAACCACGTACGTTACGTAAGGACTCATCCGTGGCCTCTGCCTCCCCGCGCCCGTCCCACCGCCGGTCCCTCCGCACGCGCCGGGCCCTCGTGGTCTCCGCCGCCGCCGTGGCCGCCGCGGTCGGCGCCGGCGTCCTCGTGATGAACGCCAGCGCCAACCCCGTGGACCTCTCCCACCAGGTGCTGCCCGCCAAGGACGGCTGGGCGGCGTCCGGTTCCGGTACGACCGGTGGTGCGAAGGCCGACGCGGCGCACACCTTCACGGTGTCGACGCGGGCGCAGCTCGTGAAGGCGCTGGGCTCCGCCACCGACACCACGCCCCGGATCATCAAGATCAAGGGCACGATCGACGCCAACACCAACGACTCCGGCAAGAAGCTGACCTGCGCGGACTACGCCTCCGGCACCGGTTACTCGCTCTCCGCCTACCTGAAGGCCTTCGACCCCTCGACGTACGGCAAGAAGGCCCCGAAGGGCACGCAGGAGTCCGCGCGTGAGGCGGCCGAGACCAAGCAGAAGAAGAACATCGTCTTCAAGGTGCCCGCCAACACCACCCTCGTGGGCGTCCCCGGCACCAAGGCGGGCATCCTCGGTGGCAGCCTGACGGTCCAGAACGTCAAGAACGTCATCATCCGCAACCTCACCTTCGCGGACACCCAGGACTGCTTCCCGCAGTGGGACCCGACCGACGGCTCGTCGGGCGAGTGGAACTCCAACTACGACGCGGTCACGCTGCGCGGCGCGACCAACGTGTGGGCGGACCACAACACGTTCACCGACGCGCCGACCTTCGACAAGACGGAGGCGACGTACTACGGCCGCAAGTACCAGGTCCACGACGGGGCGTTGGACATCACCAACGGCTCGGACCTGGTGACCGTCGAGCGCAACCGGTTCCTCAACCACGACAAGACGATGCTGATCGGCAGCAGTGACACCGACTCCACCGGCAAGCTGCGCGTGACGATCCACCACAACCTGTGGAAGGGGATCGTGCAGCGGGCGCCCCTGGCTCGCATCGGCCAGATCCACCTCTACAACAACGTGTACGACACCGCCACGGTCAACGGCTACGCCCCCAAGTACAGCATCGACTCCCGCGCCAAGGCCCAGGTCGTCGCCGAGCGCAACGTCTGGAAGATCCCGGCCGACGCGAAGGTCGCCAAGCTGCTGAGCGGCGACGGCACGGGTTCGCTCGCCGGCACCGGCAACATCGTCAACGGCAAGGCCACCGACCTCGTCGCCGCGTACAACACCGCGAACTCGTCGAAGAAGCTCAAGACCACGGTCAACTGGACCCCGGCCCTGACCGCCGGCCTCCAGACCTCCGTGACGAACCTGCTGACCGACCTGACGGGTACGGGCACGTCGGCCACGGGCGCCGGCGTCCTGTCCTAGTCCGGACCCGAAAGACTCCTGGCTGGGGGCGCCACCCGAGGCCAGGAAGGTGTCCCGGGCCCGATCAGGAAGGGGCCCGGGACACGCGCAGAGGGGCCCGGGGGAGCGAGCACGCCTCCCGGGCCCCGACGCGCGCGGCGGCCGTCCCGCCGGTGGCGGCTACCGGGCCACGAACTGGGTGAGGATCGCCTGGACCTCGTAGATGTCCACCCCTTTGGTGAACGTCTTCTCGATCGGTTCATGGGTGCCGGACAGCCAGATCTTCAGCTCGGCGTCGAGGTCGAAGTGCCCGGCCGTCTCGACCGCGAAGTGCGTGATGCTGCGGTACGGGACGGAGTGGTACTCCACCTTCTTGCCGGTGATCCCCTGTTTGTCGATCAGGATCAGCCGACGGTCGGTGAACAGCATGGTGTCGCGGATCAGCAGGAACGCGGCCTGCACCTGCTCCCCACGCCCCAGCAGCCGCGCGTAGTCCTGCTGGGCCTTGCCGGTGTCCACGGTGTGCGCGTTTCCGAACAGTGCCATGCCCTGAAGGACGCGCACCCGGACGTACAGGGTTGCCTTTTCGGATACACCGCGCGAATTCAGGCACCTCAGCCCGTGGAAGCGCACTTCTGGTGGGCGAATTGGGCTGATATCGTCCTGGCCCACCGAACGGGCGGGCCGTGTCTCCCGTCGACGGCAGGGCGGACAGGACGAGGGGTGCTGCGCTGTGCGAGTTCTCATGGTCGGGGCGGGTGGCGTGGGCGGGGCGGTCGTCAGGATCGCGGCCCGGCGGGGGTTCTTCGAGCGCATGGTGGTCGCCGACCACGACCCCGCGCGGGCGGAGTCGGCCGTCGCGGCCGCGGGGGAGAGCGATGGGGGCCGGTTCACGGCGGTGCGGCTGGACGCGTCGGACGCCGGGGCCGTGCGGGAGGTGCTGGCCGAACACCGCTGCGATGTCCTGCTGAACGCCACCGATCCGCGGTTCGTCCTGCCGCTGTTCGACGCGGCGCTCGCGCACGGCGCGCACTACCTCGACATGGCGATGTCCCTGTCCCGGCCGCATCCGAGCCGCCCCTACGAGGAGTGCGGCGTGAAGCTGGGCGACGCGCAGTTCGAGCGGGCCGCCGAGTGGGAGGCGGCGGGCCGGCTCGCGCTGGTCGGCATGGGGGTGGAGCCCGGCCTGTCGGACGTGTTCGCCCGCTACGCCGCCGACGAACTGTTCGACGAGGGCGGGATCGAGGAGATCGGCATCCGGGACGGCGCCGATCTGGTCGTCGACGGCTACGACTTCGCGCCCTCCTTCAGCATCTGGACGACCATCGAGGAGTGCCTGAACCCGCCGGTCGTCTACGAGGAGGGGCGCGGCTGGTTCACCACACCGCCCTTCAGTGAGCCGGAGGTGTTCGACTTCCCCGAGGGCATCGGGCCGGTGGAGTGCGTCAACGTCGAGCACGAGGAGGTGCTGCTGGTCCCCCGGTGGCTGAAGGCCGAGCGGGTCACCTTCAAGTACGGCCTGGGCGACGAGTTCATCGGCGTGCTCAAGACCCTGCACAAGCTGGGGCTCGACCGGACCGACCCGGTCACCGTCGGGACGAAGGACGGCAGGGCCGCGGTCTCCCCGCGGGACGTCGTCGCCGCCTGTCTGCCCGACCCCGCCGGACTCGGCGACCGTATGCGCGGGAAGACGTGCGCGGGCACCTGGGTCAAGGGCACCAAGGACGGGCGGCCCCGCGAGGTGTACCTCTACCACGTGGTCGACAACCAGTGGTCGATGCGGGAGTACGGCTCCCAGGCCGTGGTCTGGCAGACCGCGGTCAACCCCGTCGTCGCCCTCGAACTCCTCGCCTCCGGAGTCTGGCGTGGCAGCGGCGTCCTCGGCCCCGAAGCGCTGCCTCCCCGGCCGTTCCTCGACCTGCTGACGGAGTACGGCTCGCCGTGGGGCATGCGCGAGGACACTCCGAGCGTGCGTACATAGCGTAGAAAGTCCCTTATCTCCCTGTTGTCTGGATCACCCCCACAAGCAGCCGGAGCGAGGGACCGAGGATGACCGACGACACCGCCGACCCCGCTGACTCCGCCCGCCCGCCCGACGGACCGCCGGGCGGAGCGCCGGGCGGGCTGAAGCCCGACGCGATCGGGTTCGTCGACGCGCTCGTCATCGGGCTCAACTCCACCTCCCCGGCGTACTCGCTGGCGGCGGTCATCGGCCCGGTCGTCGCGCTGGTGGGCGTCTACGCCCCCGGCGTCATGGTCGCCTCGTTCGTGCCGATGCTGCTGATCGCGTCCGCGTTCTACTACCTCAACAAGGTCGACCAGGACTGCGGCACCACCTTCTCGTGGGTCACCCGGGCGATGGGGCCGTGGGCCGGCTGGCTCGGCGGCTGGGCCATCACGATGACCGGGGTCCTGGTCGTCGGTTCACTGGCGGACGTCGCCGTGAGCTTCGCCCTGCTCGCCTTCGGCCTCGACAGCTGGGTCGACGACGACGTCGTACGCCAGTTGCTCACGGTGCTGCTCATCCTCGTGATGACGGCCGTGTGCGTCATCGGCACCGAGGTCTCGGCCAAGGTGCAGAACGTCCTCATCCTCGCCCAGGTCGTCTGCCTGCTCGCCTTCGCGGTGGTGGCGCTCTACCGCGTCTACGCCGACACCGGCACCCTCGACTCCGTCGACCCGTCGATCACCTGGCTCGACCCCTTCGGGCCCGGCGGCGCGGCCCTCACCGGCGCCCTGCTGCTCGGCGTGTTCATCTACTGGGGCTGGGAGTCGGCGGTCAACCTCACCGAGGAGGTGGAGGACTCCGCCACCGCGCCCGGCAGGGCGGGTATCTGGTCGACGGTCATCCTGCTGGTGACGTACGTGTCGGTCGGCTACGCGGTCGTCGCCTACGCCGGAACCGCCTACCTGACCGAGAACGCCGACGACGAGGAGTACATCTTCGCGCTGCTCGCCGGGGAGGTGATGGGCGGCTGGGACTGGGTCGTGCTGCTCGCCGTCTCGACGTCCGCGCTGGCGTCGACGCAGACGACGATCATCCCGGCGTCCCGCACGGCCCTGTCCATGGCCCGCCGGCACGCGCTCCCCGCACACTTCGGGCACATCGCCCCGCGCTTCCGCACGCCCGACGTGAGCACCTGGTGGGTCGCCGCCATCGCCATCGCCTGGTACGTCGTCGTCAACGAGATCAGCGAGAACGCGCTGTTCGACTCGCTCACCGCGCTGTCGCTGCTGATCGCCTTCTACTACGCGCTCACCGGCGTCGCCTGCGCCATCTACTACCGCCGCCATCTGACCGAGAGCGTCCGCCACTTCCTGCTCATCGGCCTCGGCCCGCTGGCCGGCGCCGGGCTGCTCGCCTGGCTGCTGGTCGAATCGGTCGCCGACATGTCCGACCCCGAGAACTCCTACAGCGGGGTCTCGTGGTTCGGCCTCGGTCCGCCGCTCGTCATCGGCATCGGCATCGCGCTCACGGGTGTGGTGCTCATGGTGGTGCTGCGGCTGGTGACGCCCGTCTTCTGGTCGGAGCGTCCGGGCGTGGCCGACCCCGACCTCGTCCACGGAAAGGGCGGGGAGTCCTGATGGCGATCGTTCTCGGATACGACGAGTCGCCGGGCGCCGTACGCGCGCTGCGGGTCGCCATCGAGGTGTCCGGCCGCTACGGCGAGCCCCTCGTGCTGGTGTACGGCGCGGCCGCCCCCGGCGGCAAGGGCGACGAGTACCGGACCCACCGCGAGGCCCTGCACCAGGCCGGACGCGTCGCGCTCGCCCACGCCGTCACGGCGGCGGACGAGGCCGGCGTCCCGACCACCGTCGAGATCATCGACCAGAAACCGGCGCTCGCGCTGATCGACGCCGCCACGCGCCATTGGGCACGGCTGATCGTGGTCGGCACCTGGGGCGAGAGTCCGATGCGCGGGGCCCTGCTGGGCTCGACCCCGCACAAGCTGCTGCATCTGTCGCGCTTCCCCGTCCTGTGCGTGCCCACCGAGGAATGACGTGGTGAGGCCGGCGCGGCGCGCGCGGGACGGGCGGGCGATCGGCTCCCCTACTGCTCGGGCGCGCCGCCGAAGCGCTCCTTGTACGCCTCCAGGTCGTCCTCCGTCAGCTTCGCGAAGAGCACCGGGGGGACGGTGAAGGGCGTACCGGCCGGGACGAAGTCGAGGGACCTGGCCTCCTCCGCCGTCACCCAGACGGCCGAGTCGTCCTTCAGGGCGAAGGCGGCGCGCATGACGGCCGAGGACGCCGGGATGAAGGGCTCGGAGACCACCGAGTAGAGGTGGATCAGGTTCATCGCGGTACGCAGGGTGAGGGCCGCGGCCTCCTGGTCGGTCTTGATCTCCAGCCAGGGGGCCTTCTCCTCCAGGTAGGAGTTGCCCGCCGACCACAGGGCGCGCAGCGCCGCCGCCGCCTTGCGGAACTGCAGGGCCTCCATCTGCGCCTCGTACTCGGCGAGCAGACGGGCGATCTCCTCGCCGAGGCGGGTCTCCGCCTCTCCGGCCGCCGCGCCCGCCGGGACCTCGTCGCCGAAGCGCTTCCTGGAGAAGGACAGGACGCGGTTGACGAAGTTGCCGAGGGTGTCGGCGAGGTCCTTGTTGACCGTGGCGGTGAAGTGCTCCCAGGTGAAGGAGGAGTCGTCCGACTCGGGGGCGTTGGCGATGAGGAAGTAGCGCCAGTAGTCCGCCGGGAGGATCTCCAGGGCCTGGTCGGTGAAGACGCCGCGCTTCTGCGAGGTGGAGAACTTGCCGCCGTAGTACGTCAGCCAGTTGAAGGACTTGACGTAGTCGACCTTCTTCCACGGCTCGCGGATGCCCAGCTCGGTGGCCGGGAACATCACCGTGTGGAAGGGGACGTTGTCCTTCGCCATGAACTGCGTGTAGCGCACGGGGTGGTCGTCGGCGTCGGCCTCGTACCACCAGGACTTCCAGTCGCGGTTCTCGCCGTCCGGGGCGGCGTCCGACCACTCCTTCGTCGCGCCGATGTACTCGATCGGGGCGTCGAACCAGACGTAGAAGACCTTGCCCTCCGCCGCCAGCTCCGGCCAGGTGTCGGCCGGGACCGGGACGCCCCAGTCCAGGTCACGGGTGATGGCGCGGTCGTGCAGGCCCTCGTTCAGCCACTTGCGGGCGATGGAGGACGACAGGTGCGGCCACTCCTCCTCGTGGGCCGCCACCCAGGCCTCGACCTCGTGCTGCAGCTTGGACTGCAGGAGGAAGAGGTGCTTGGTCTCGCGGACCTCCAGGTCGGTGGAGCCGGAGATGGCGCTGCGCGGGTCGATCAGATCGGTCGGGTCCAGCACGCGGGTGCAGTTCTCGCACTGGTCGCCGCGGGCCTTGTCGTAGCCGCAGTGCGGGCAGGTGCCCTCGACGTAGCGGTCCGGGAGGAAGCGGCCGTCGGCGGGCGAGTACACCTGGCGGATGGCCCGCTCCTCGATGAACCCGTTCTCCTTCAGGCGGCGGGCGAAGTGCTGGGTGATCTCGACGTTCTGCGGGGAGGAGCTCCGGCCGAAGTAGTCGAACGCGAGCGCGAAGCCGTCGTAGACGGCCTTCTGCGCGTCGTGCGCCTGCGTGCAGAACTCGTCGACCGGCAGGCCCCGCTCCTTCGCGGCCAGCTCGGCCGGGGTGCCGTGCTCGTCCGTCGCGCAGATGTAGAGCACGTCGTGGCCGCGCTGGCGGAGGTAGCGGGCGTACACGTCCGCCGGGAGCATGGACCCCACCATGTTGCCCAGGTGCTTGATCCCGTTGATGTACGGAAGGGCGCTGGTGATGAGGTGTCGAGCCATCGGGGGCTGCTCCCAGGTCGGTTCTCTGACTGCTTCGCGAACCTTGAAATCGTAGCCGACACGGGTGTGCCGCCCGCCTCCCGTTTTAGGGGATGAGAAGCGGGCGGCACGGTGGGACGGGGGCCGGGCTACGGGCGCCAGGCGGCCAGGATGCCCTCGTAGACCTCGGCGTCCGTGAGTTCGCGCGGGGTCTCGCCTGCCAGGAAGTGGGACGTGGTGGACGTCTTCAGCTTGCGGAGGTAGTCGAAGGCCTTGTTCTCCGGGTCGCCGAACGCGACGAACGCGAAGTGGACGGCGGGGTGGTTCCCGGCCGCGTCCGCGAGCGCCTGGTTCGCCGGGGTCTTGGCGTCCGGGGCGCCGTCGGTCTGGAAGACGACGAGGGCGGGGGTGCCGGGGGCCGCCTTCCGGTGCTGGGCGAGGACTTCCTCGACGGCCACGTGGTAGCTGGTACGGCCCATGCGGCCGAGGCCGGCGTGCAGGTCGTCGACCTTGTTCTCGTACGCGTCGAGGGTCAGCTCGCCGGTGCCGTCCAGCTCGGTGGAGAAGAAGACGACCGGGACGGCGGTCTTCTCGGGGTCGAGGTGGGCGGCGAGGGCGAGGGTCTGCTCGCCGAGGGCCTGGGCGGAGCCGTCCTTGTAGTAGCCGCGCATCGAGGCGGACCTGTCCAGCACGAGGTACACCTTGGCGCGGGCGTCCTTGAGGTCCTGCTTGGCGAGTACGGTCCCGGCGGCGTCGTAGGCGGTGCGCAGGCCGGCCGGCACGGGGGCGGCTCCGCCCGGGGTGGCCGCCGACCCGGCCTCGGCTTCGCCATCGGCCGAGCCCGTTCTCCCACCCGCACCACCCGTGCCGCTTTCGTCGTCGGCCGCGGGTGCCACCTGCGGGGCGACCTCGCCGTCGGCGACCGCGGGCTCGGGGGCGGGTTCGGGGGCGGGTTCGGGCTGGGGTGCGGCCTCGGTTTCGGCTTCCGGGGCGGGCGCGGCTTCGGGCTCCGAGGCGGGCTCGGGCACGGAGGCGGCAACCGGCTCCGGCGCGGTTTCGGGCTCGGGTGCGGCTTCCGGTTCCGGCGCGGCTTCGGGCTCGGCGGCGGCGACCGACTCCGGGGAGGCCTCGTCTTCCTTCGCGGGTTCCGGCTCGGGTGCGGCCTCGACGGTGGCCTCGGCCTCGGCCTCGGGCGTGGCCTCAGGCTCGGTGGCGGCTTCGGGCTTGGCCGAGGCTTCTGCCTGCGGCTCGGTCTCGGCTTCGATGACGGGCTCGGACTCGGCCTCGGGCGCCGCCTCGGCCACGGGTGCGTCGGCGGGCTCGGCCACGGGTTCCGCGACGACCGGCTCGGCTTCGGCGATCGGCTGCGGGGCGGCGGCCTCGGCCCCCGCCTCCGGCTCGGTCTCGGAGTCGGCAGGGGCCTCGGCTGCCGTCTCGGCGGCGGGCTCGGCCTCGGCAACGACCTCAGCCGTCGGCTCGGGCTCGGCTTCGGCGACTGCCTCCGGCGCGGCTGCCGACTCGGACTCGGGCTCGGCCTCGGCAACGGCCTCGGCTTCCACCTCGGCGGCCGGCTCGGCCTGAGCCGCCGACTCGGGCTCGGCCTCGGTCACCGCGTCCGGCTGGCCCGCCGACCCGGTCTCGGTCTCGGCCTCAGCCACGACCGCAGCCTCCGCGTCGGCGGCCGGGGCCTCGGACGCAGCCACGGCCTCCACCTCGTCCGCCGCGGCCTCTACCGCAGCCACAGGCTCGGCCTCGGCCACCGGCTCCGGCGCGGCCTCCACCTCGGCGGCAGCCTTCACCTCCGGCTCAGCGGCCGCTTCCGGCTCGACGGGCAGGGCAGTCGGCTCGGGCTCGGCGGCAGCCGTCATCTCGGGCTCGGCCTCGGCGGCCGGCGCCGCCTCCGCCTCGGCCTCGGCGGCCGGCGTCGGCTCGGCTTCCGGGGTCTTCGCCTCGGGAGCCGCCACCGTGTCCGCGGCCGGAGTCTTCGCCTCGGTCTCCGTGGGCGCGTCCTTCGCCTCGGCCTCCGTGGTCGACGCGGGGGTCTCCTCGGCCTCGCTCTCGCCGCCCCGCGGCTTCGGCACCGTGACGTTGTCGAAGGCCGCGGAGACGAGGTCGTCGGCGACGGAGGTGGGCGGCGTAGGCGCCGCGGGCTCGGGCTCGGCAGCCTGGGCCGGAACCCTCGGCTCGGCCGGCGCGGAGCCGTCGGTCGACTCCGGCGAGGAAACCCGCTCCGCCTCCTGCGAAGAATCCGTGTCGCGCCCCTTGCGTGAGCGACTGAACGCATTCCGCAGAAGAGAGAGAATGCCCATGTGCGCAACCCTTCGGGTGAGTTGAAGCCGTCAATCCCTGGCCAGGACGGACACGTAAGGTTAGCGGCCGGGCGTGGCGATCTTGGGGTGGGGCGGGGGGCTTTCACTATCCCCGCCACCCCGCGCTGTCAACACCGCCTGGACCGCCGCAGGTTCACCCCTTGTTCATCTCGCGTCCCCGTGCTCGAACGCACGCCCCCCTAGCGTCGCGCTCACACCAAAAATGTACAAAGAGCATCGAGGAGCGCGCTGTGCGCAAGCTGCTGCCCATGATCGGCTCGCATCCCGGCGGCCGTTCCGCCCTGACCTGCCGGTTCCGCTGTGGGGACGCCTGCTTCCACGAGGTACCGAACACCAGTGCCAACGCCTACGTGGGTGACGTCATCGCGAGCGCGCTGAGCCGCCGCTCGGTGATGCGAGCCGCCGCCGTCGTCTCCGTGGCCGGCGCTGCCGGTACGGCCGTCACGCTCGGCACCGCCGCGCCCGCCGCCGCGGCCACGACGGCGGAGTCCGCCGAGGCCGCCAGGAGCGCGGCGGCCAGGAGCAAGAACAAGGCCGCCCGCGGTCTGCGGTTCACCGCCGTCGAGCCGAACACCGCCGACACCGTGACCGTCCCCGAGGGGTACGAGCAGAACGTCGTCATCCGCTGGGGTGAGCCCATCCTGCGCGGCGCCCCCGCCTTCGACCCCGAGAACCAGACGGCCAAGGCCCAGGCGGGGCAGTTCGGCTACAACAACGACTTCCTCGCACTGCTCCCGCTCCAGGGCGAGCGCGACCGCAAGCTGCTCGTCGCGAACCACGAGTACACCGACGAGATCCTGATGTTCCGCGGCTACGACGCCGCCAACCCGACCCGTGACCAGGTCGAGGTCGCCTGGGCCGCCCACGGTCTGTCGGCCGTCGTCGTCGAGGAGAACCGGCGCACCGGCAGGCTCACCGCAGTGCCCCGCCACCAGCTCAACCGGCGGGTCACCGCCACCACCGAGTTCCGGCTGACCGGCCCCGCCGCCGGGTCCGACCTGCTCAAGACCTCCGCCGACCCGACCGGCCGCAAGGTCCTCGGCACCCTCAACAACTGCTCCGGCGGCACGACCCCCTGGGGCACCACGCTGCACGGCGAGGAGAACTTCAACCAGTACTTCGCCAACAGCAGCCGTCCGACCGACAAGCGGTACGGCGTCGGCACCGGTGCCACCGAGCGCAAGTGGGAGCGGTTCGACAAGCGGTTCGACGTCGCCCAGGAGCCGAACGAGGTGCACCGCTTCGGGTACGTCGTCGAGTTCGACCCCTACGACCCGTCCTCCACACCCCGCAAGCACACCGCGCTCGGGCGGTTCAAGCACGAGGCCGCCACCATCCGGCTGACCTCGGACGGGCGTCCGGTCGTCTACTCCGGTGACGACGAGCGCTTCGACTACTTCTACAAGTTCGTCAGCGGCAAGCGGATGAAGAAGGGGTCGAGCCGCTCCGTCCGCGAGCACAACCTCTCCCTGCTGGACGAGGGCACGCTCTACGTCGCCCGGCTCACCGGCGACTCGCCGGCCATCGAGATCGACGGCACGGGCAAGCTGCCGGCCGACGGCGAGTTCGACGGCGCCGGTGAGTGGATCCCGCTGGCCACCGCCACCGCCAAGGGCGCCGTCTCGCACGTGGACGGGATGACGGCCGACGAGGTGTTCGTCTTCACCCGGCTCGCGGGCGACAAGGTCGGCGCCACGAAGATGGACCGTCCCGAGGACATCGAGCCCAACCCGGTCACCGGCAAGGTCTACGTCGCCCTCACCAACAACTCCAACCGCGGTGTCGGCTCCAACGCCAAGGCGGACGAGGCCAACCCGCGCAACGCCAACAAGCACGGCCAGGTCCTGGAACTCACCGAGCACCGCAACCTGCCCGAGAGCACGACGTTCGGCTGGCTGCTGTTCCTCGTCGCGGGCGACCCCGAGGACCCGGCGACCTACTTCGCCGGTTTCCCGAAGGAGCACGTCAGCCCGATCTCCTGCCCGGACAACGTCGCCTTCGACCCGCACGGCAACCTGTGGATCTCCACCGACGGCTCGCAGCTCGGCTCGCACGACGGTCTGTTCGGTGTCGCCACGCGCGGCAAGCGGCGCGGTGAGCTGAAGCAGTTCCTGACGGTCCCGAGCGGCGCCGAGACCTGCGGCCCGATCATCCAGGACCGCCGCGTCCTGGTCGCCGTCCAGCACCCGGGCGAGCTGGACGGGGCCACCGTCGAGAAGCCGAAGAGCACCTGGCCCGACGGCCCGGGCACCTACGTCCGCCCGGCGGTCGTCGCGGTGTGGCGCGCGGACGGCAGCGACATCGGCGTCTGATCCCGTACGTACACAGGCACGTACGGGCACACGCGCATGCGGGCCGTCCTCCTGTCGGGGAGGACGGCCCGCATGTCTTTCGGTGCCGCGTGGTTCAGGGAGCCAGGCAGCTGACGCCCGGGAGGCCCGCCGGGTCCACGAGGGCGGCCGGGTCGGCGAGCACGGCCGGGTCGACCAGCTCCGTCACGCCGGCCGGGGTCTCGGTGACGCAGGTGACGGTGGCGACGGGGTCCGGGATCGCCTGGGCGGCGGGGGCCGCGGCGCCGGCGAGGGCGAGGGTTCCGAGCAGGACGGTCGCGGTGCGACGCATGAAAAATCCCCTTATAGGTAGGGCGGTTGAACCGGATTGATCATGTCTGCTTTTCGGCTGCGTATTCGCCCTCAGTCACCCGTGCGGGGATGACGTAACGATTCGGCGCCCTGCACCCGGTTGACCTGCTCAGAGGGGCGAGGTGATCGCCCGCGCCGCCGCCACCTCCTGGCGCAGCGGCTCCAGCACGCTCCCGGGCGGTCCGCTGAGGTCGGAGCGCACCTCGTAGAGGGTCTCCGTCCTGCGCAGCCCGTCCGACAGCTCCCGCAGCTGCAGCGCGACCTGGTCGACCTCGGCGGCGGACGGCGGCTGCGCGCCCTGCTTGATCCGGACCCGCGCGGCCGTCGTCGCGTCGACGATCCGCTCGGCCGCCACGACCAACGGCCACCAGGCGGCCGCCCGCCGGCCGATGGGTGGCGGTTCGGTCAGGGCCCGCTGGAACTCCGTACGGATGGCGGACAGGTCCCGGTACAGACGGCGGCGCATCCGGGTCCGGTCGGCGGGGTCGGCCGGCTCCGCACCGAAGGCCGCCTCGACGTACGCGGCCGTGTCGGCGACGGCGTCCGCGAGGCGGGCGCCGACCCGGGCGTGCCAGCTCTCCGGCCAGAGCAGATAGCCGGCGACCAGCGCGATCGCACAGCCCATGAGGGAGTCGACGAGACGCGGCACCAGCAGACCCGTGCCCTGGTGGTTGAGGACGTCGGACAGGAGCAGGATCACCGGGGTGATGGCGGCCGTCTGGTAGCCGTAGCCCCGGGGGGTGAACACCGGGATGAGCGGCGCGAGCAGCAGCATCACCGGCACGTCCCACCAGCCGCGCGGCACCTCCGCGAGGATCCCGGCCGCGACCACCAGCCCCACGACCGTGCCGAGCGCGCGCAGCAGCGCCCGCGAGAACACCGACCCGAAGTCCGGCTTCAGGACGAACGTGATGGTCAGCGCCACCCAGTACGAGCGCGGTACGGGCACGAGCGACACCAGGGCCTGCGCGATGCCGATGCACAGGGCGAGCCGCAGGCCGTAGCGCCAGGAGGCGCCGGACAGGGCGACGTTGCGGGCGACCCGGGCGGCGCGCACGCCCAGCGGGGCGGGGCCCCCGGACCGGTCGCCGGCCTTCCGCAGCGCGTCCGGCGACTTCTCGGTGGCGACGTCGGCGGCGTGCCGCAGCGCCTGGTCGACGGCCCGCCCGATCTCGCTGCGGGGCTCCGGCAGTCGCAGCCCCAGCGGCCCCGAGTACCCCGTCTCGACGGCCTCCGCGAGATGCCGTACGGCCACCGGGATCTCGGCGGGCAGCGGGCGGCCGGACAGCCGTACCGCGGGGGCGGCCTCCACCAGCGGGGTGACGGCGTTCAACTGGGCCAGCAGCCGCACCAGTTCGGGGCTGCGGCCGTGGTGCCGGGCGCGGCGGGCGAGGACCAGGTCGTAGGACTGGTTGAGGGACTGGGTGACGATGTGCCGGGCCGCGTCGTAGGCGTCCGTGTGGCCGGCGGGGTCGTCGGCGGTGGTCGTGGCGAGCAGGTCGGCGACCTTGCGGTAGGTGTCCGCGACGGCGTCCCGTTCCGGTACGCCCGCCCTGAGCGGCCAGGCGAACAGGGCCAGGGCGAGGACGAGGAGACCGCCGCCGGTCATCAGCACCGGGGCGAGCCACCACTGGCCCGGCATCGGCAGGCCCGCGCCCACCACCGAGTTGAGGAGCAGGAGCAGTCCCGAGACGGAGGCCACGGCGCCGATCGACGAGATCATCCCGGAGACGAGCGCGGCCAGCGTGAGCGCCGCGACGGTGACCCAGCCCTGCCCGTACACCAGCGAGCCGAGCGTGATGCCGACGGCGGCGAACAGCTGGGGGACCGCGATGTTGAGCAGCCGCATCCGGTACGCGGCGGCCGTGTCGCTGATGACGCCCGAGAGGGCGCCCATGGACGCGAGCGCGCCGTACTCGGGCCGGCCGGCGGCCAGGCCGAGCACGAGCGGCAGCGTCAGCGCGATGGCCGCGCGGGCGACGGCCGGCCGGTTGACCGGGGTCGGCTGCGGCTGGAGGTTCCGCACCAGCCAGTCGGGCGGGGCGAGGCCGATGGGGAACGGGCGGGACATGCGCCCATTATGACCGGGGGGTTTCGGGGATTCCGGGGAGCCTGTGTGCCCGTTGGTTCACGCGCGGCGGTGCAGGTCGAGGTCGACGGTGACGGCGTTGTGGTCGGTGCCCGCCAGCTCGACGAAGCGGACCTCGCGGGCGGAGAAGTCCTCGCGCGAGACGAGGACGTGGTCGATCTGGGCGCCGAACCTCGGGGTCGTGGCGGAGGGCCAGGTCGGTCCGCGGTCCTGCCCGGTCAGCCGGGCCGCGTCGTTCAGGCCGGTGTCGAGGATGGCGCGGAAGGCCGCGTGGTCCTGGGAGGCGTTGAAGTCGCCGGCCAGGATGGTCGGCGTGCGGGTGTCCTTCGCCGCATACGCCCGCAGCGCGTCGAGCTCCTGCCGCCAGGTGTCCAGCGTTCCCGGGAGCGGCGGCATGGGGTGCGCCAGCTGCAGCCGTACGGGACGGCCCTCGATGTCGGCGACGGCGGCGGGCATGCCCATCGAGCCGGGGATCGGGTCGGCGGGCTTCAGGGGGTAGCGGCTGAGGATGACGGAGCCGGTGGAGCCGTAGCCCTCGACGGACCGGCGGTGGGGGTAGAGCGGTTTCTTTCCGCTCAGGTCCCCGAGGGTGTCGCGGAGTCTGGCCGAGCAGGTGACCTCGCACTCCTCGACGAAGACGATGTCGGGGCGGTCGCGGTGTACGGCCCTGACGAGGGCGTCGGTGGCGTGGCCGAACTGCACGTTCGACGTCATCACGCGTATCTCGGCGAGCACCGGGCCGGTCGGCTCGGTCGCCTTTCCGTACGGCTCGATGTACCAGGCGAGCGTGCCGAGGATGACGACGCCCCAGGTCAGGCCGGTCCACCAGCGGGCGACGAGGGAGAGGAGGAGGGCGAGGGCGGTGGGGGCGAGGAGCCAGGGGAGGAACGCGAGGAGCTGGGGGACCGGGGTGAAGGCGTCCACGTCGGCCGCACGCGAGGCGACGACGAGGGTGACGCCGAGGAGGAGCAGGGCGGCGAGGGCGGCCTTGCCGCGGTGCCGCTTGCGTGGGGGTGGGGGCGGGGTTGCTTCCGGTGCCGGGTCCGGCATCGGCTCCGGCCGCTCGATGGTCGCGCTCTCCACGGGCCGGTGCCTCTCGTTCTTGTTGCGGGGTCCTCTTTAGGACGGGTGGGGCGGGGAGAAGGTTGCGTAGTCGGGTGCGGTCCGGTGGGGCTTCTCGCGCAGTGCCCCGCGCCCCTGGAAAGACAGGGGGTGCGGGGTCGGGGTCGCGTGGTGGGGTGCGGGTTCGGTGGGGGTTCTCGCGCAGTTCCCCGCGCCCCTTTGAGGCCGGGCCCTGCGGGTCTGGAAGGCGGGGCCTGGCAGTGACCGTTCTGCGGGTCTGAAAAGCACGGGGCGTAGCCCGTGCTTTTCAGGGGCGCGGGGAACTGCGCGATCAGCCCCCACCGGGCCCGCGGTCGGGCGTGGGTGGGGTCACATGCGGGAGTGGGAGTCCGGGGAGGTCGCCAGGGACCAGATCACGAACACCGCGGCGCCGATGCAGATGAGTGACCAGATCGGCGCGTAGGGCAGGAACATGAAGTACTCGATGGCGAACAGGGACGTCAGGGCGATCCCCGCCGCACGGGCCCAGCCACGGCCCTGCATGACGCCCCAGCCGGTAGCCAGGACGGCGAGTCCGAGCACCAGGTGGATCCAGCCCCACGTGGTGAGGCTGAACTTGAAGACGTAGTCACCGATGTTCGTGTAGACGTCGTCCGTGGCGATCCCCGCGATGCCGTTGAGGATGCTCATGACGCCGATGGCCATCATCAGGACACCGGCGAAGACCATCCCGCCGTGGGCCCACTCCGAGCGGGCGTCCCGGTGGCGCGCCGACGTCTCCTGCGACGTCGGGTTCGAACGCGGTGCGGTGCTGTGCTGGGCCATGAGGGCCTCCTCCGACGGATGGACAGCTCACCCGCATGCTCACGCGGCGGGGGTGGCGCCGCATGTGGTGTAGGCCGAACGGGTGAATCACAGCCCCGGGGGCCGGCCTCGGTCCAGCCGTGCCAGGAAGCCCTCCAGCGCCTCGTCGAACGCGTCCGGTCGCTCCAGGTTCGGCAGGTGGGCGGCGCCCTCGACGACGTGGAGGGTGGAGTCGGGCAGGGCGGCGTGCATGGCCTCGGCGTCGGAGACGGGGGTGTACTCGTCGTCGGCGCCCACGACGACCAGGGCGGGCACGGCGACCCGGGTGAGCAGATCCCGGTAGTCGGGGCGCTCGGCGCGGCCGCGCAGGGCCGCCGCCGCGCCCACCGGGTCGGTGGCCGTCATCATGCGGCGCACCTGGGCCGCGACCTCCGCGTCCGCGTACGGCGCGACCATCTTGAACAGCACCTCGTCGGCGTACCCCGCCATGCCCTCGCGCAGCAGCCGGTCGGCCATGGCGTTCCGGTCGCGCCGGCCCTCGGGCGTCTCGGCGGCGGGGAAGGTGTCCGCGAGGAGGAGTCCACGGACGCGGTGCGGGTACTGGCGGTAGCACTCCATCGCGATCTGGCCGCCCATGGAGAGGCCGCCGAGGACGAACTCGGAGATCCCGAGGTCGTCGAGGAGGGCGGCGATGTCCTCGGCGAACGTGGACAGCGGGGTGACGCCCGGGACCACGGGGGAGGCGCCGTAGCCGCGCAGGTCGGGGGCGACGACGCGGCGGGAGGCGGCGAACCGGGTGATCTGGGGGTGCCACATCGTGCGGTCGAAGGGATGGCCGTGGATCAGGACGAGAGGGAGGGGGCGGGACGGGCCCGCTTCCCCTTTGTCCTCGTATGCGAGGAAGGCGGTCATGGACACGACCCTAGGGGCGCCCGACTGGTCGGTGCAATAAGATCTTTGCCCTCGGTGCAATGTGAAGAGGCCGGGAGAGGACGAGCGGGAGGCGGGGAACGGTCGTGGCCGACTACCGGCGTATCGCCGATCGCATCGCGGACGACATCGCCACCGGACGGCTGCGGCCCGGTGACCGGCTGCCGCCGCAGCGGGTGTTCGCGCGGCGGCGGGGCATCGCCGGGTCGACCGCCGGGCGGGTGTACGCGGAGTTGGTGCGGCGCGGGCTGGTGGTGGGCGAGGTCGGACGCGGGACGTTCGTACGGGCGGCGCCGACCGGGCCGGCCGGGAGGGCGCTGGCGGAGCCGGTCGGCACCGCTCCCGTGAACCTGGAGCTGAACTACCCCTCCGCGCCCGGCCAGTCGGAACTGCTGGCCGCAGGGATCGCGCCGCTGCTGCGCCCCGACGTGCTGACGGACGCGCTGCGCACGGCCCCGGCGACCGGGACGGCCGCCGCGCGCGAGGCCGCCGCCGGGCTGCTCGCCACGGCCGGCTGGCGCCCGGCCCCGGACCGCTTCCTCTTCACCGGCAACGCCCGCCAGGCCATCGCCGCCGCCCTCGCCCTCCTGGTACGGCCCGGGGGCCGTGTCGGCGTCGAGGCGCTCACGTATCCGCTGGTCAAGGAGATCGCCGGGCGGCTGGGGGTGACCCTGGTGCCGCTCGCGACGGACGAGGAGGGCGTGCGGCCGGAGGCCGTGGCCGCCGCGCATCGGTCGGCGCCGCTGTCGGCGGTGTACGCGCAGCCGACGCTCCACAATCCCACCTCCGTGACGGCGGGAGACGTACGGCGGGCTCAACTGGCGCGTGTAGTACGGGAGTTGGACCTGCCGGTGATCGAGGACCGGATCTGGTCCTTCCTCGTGGACGGTGACCTCGGCGCGGGGGCGCCGGTGCCGCCGCCGCTGGCCGCGTACGCGCCGGAGCGGGTGTTCGTCGTCGACGGGCTGTCCAAGCGGGTGGCGCCGGGGCTGACGGTCGGGTTCCTGGTGGTGCCGGAGGGGCGGGCCGAGGGGGCGGCGGAGGCCTTGCGCTCGGGGGGTTGGGCGGCGGGACGGTTCGCGCTGGAGGCGGGGGTGCGGTGGATCGCGGACGGCACCGTCGGACGGCTGGTCGCGGCGAAGCGGGCGGACGCGGCGGCGCGGCAGCGGCTGGTCGCCGAGCATCTCGCGGGGTTCGCCGTGCGGGGCGATCCGCGGGCCTACTACGCCTGGTGGGAGTTGCCGGAGCCGTGGCGCGCCGACACGTTCCGCGCGGCGGCGGCGCAGCGGGGGGTGGCGGTGACCCCCGGATCCGCGTTCGCCGTCCCCTTGGTGGGGGCCGGCCGGCGGGCCGGGGAGGCGGTGCGGGCCACACCCGTGGTTCCCGCGTCCGACTGCGTCAGGCTCGGACTCGCGTCGGTTTCTCCGCCGGAGCTGGCGGGGGCGCTGCGGACGCTCGCCGCAGTCGTACGAGATATCCCGTGAGCCAGGCGGTCGCGGCCACGGTGGTGCCGAGGCCCAGCAGGCCCCAGGTGACGCTGCGGAGGGTGGCGGTCAGGGCGTCGTAGACGGCGCCGGCGGCCGCGGGGGAGACGTCCGGGGGCAGGTCGGCCAGGGTGAGATGGCGGCCGAGGGCGACGGCGACGCCGAGCAGCGCCCCGCCGAGAGCCGTGCCGAGGCCCGTCGCGCAGACGGCCCGGCGGCGTTGTGTCGCGACGAGGATGCCCCCGGCGGCCAGCGCGAGCGCGCCGACCGGGAGCCAGAACGCGGCGATTTCGAGCACGCGATATCCCTTCCGAAGCTGAACCAGTTCCGTGGCCGACACCACCTCGACCTCGGTGTGCGCGACCGGGATGCGATGGGCGAACGGCACGTGGTCGCGGACGAGTTGACGCTTGACGCGTTCGCCGATCGGCGCGAGGTCGAGCGTCACCGGCCGGGTCCCGGCGCCCGTGCCCCCGCCGTACGCGCCCTCCTCGCGCACCGCCGTCAGCACCGCGTCGTGCGCCGCCAGGTTCGTCAGGTGCCAGGCCGTGCGGAACGCCTCCGTCCGGGTGAAGGAGTGTGCCGCGTCGTAGGTGAAGTCCCGCACCGGTCCCCGCAGTCGTGGCCCCACCCGCACCTCGCGCAGGATCCCGGTGGCGACCGCGTCCGCGAGCGCCTCCTGGACGGCGGGGTCGGTGGCCAGCGGTGCCATGACGGCCTCGTACCGGGTGCGGTCCGCGATCTCGTACGTCGCCCACGCCGCGAGCGCGCCCACCGGCGCGAGCAGGCAGGCGAGCACGGTCAGCGCGGCCGACAGGGTGCCGCGGGCACGGGGGGACACACCTCCAGGCAAGACCCCCGCCCGGCAGCGCGCGAGCGCTCCCGCCCGGGGTGACTGCGAATGGCCCCGCAGGACAAGCCGAACGGGGCCACCGGGCCCGGTGCTCCGGTGGAGCGCTCACCCGAACGGGTGTTACCTGGGAGGGAGGTGACAGGGGGTGGCGAGGGGGTGCTGAGGAGGCCGAGCATGCGTGGTAATTCGGGTACGTCGGTCCTGCGGGGCCTCGTCGCGGCCGGGATCACGGGTGGTGTGCTGACGGTGACGGCGCTCGGGACGGCGTCCGCGGCGGTGGACCGCGCGGCGGACCGCCCCCACGGGGACCACGAGGGTTCCGTCCGCGGCACGATCGTCGCCCGCGGCGATCTGAACCTCCGTGAACAGCCGACCACGCACTCCCGCGTCGTCGGCTTCCTCGCGCCCGGCGGCCAGACCCGCGTCGATTGCGTGGTGCGTGGCCAGAAGGTGTTCGGCGACCGGGACTGGTACTGGCTCGCGGACGCCCGCGGCTGGGCGAGCGCCGTGTACGTCGACACCCACGGCCGGTCCGTCCCCACGTGCACGGACCCGTGCCCGCGCTGGAAGGAATGCGATCCCTGCCAGGACGGGCACGGGCACGAAGACCGGAACGGGTCCGTCTCGTTCACCTGGACCTTCACGGCCTCCGGCACCTGGGAGTGGACGGAGGACTGAGGACCGCACGGGCGGACCGGGCGGCCACCGGCTCACCGCAGCCGGTGGCCGGCCGCGTCCTCGTGCGTGTAGTAGCGGTAGAAGTTCACCGCGAGGAATCCCGCCGCGACGGCGAGGGACATGCCCACCGACCGCAGCACGGAGTGCTGGGACGCCTGGCTGTACAGGAACCCGAACGCGCAGCCCGCGAAGGCGGCCCAGAGAGCGGCGTGCAGTTCGCGGCGCAGCCGGGGGGCCACGGCCAGCACGGCCATGTGGAGCGCCGCGAACACGAACGCGACGACGAGGCCGAAGAGGACGTTCCAGCCGGTGATGGGGCCGGCGTCACGGGTCAGGGCCGCGGCCCAGTAGCCGTAGACGAGGCCGAGGGCCACGGGCACGAGCCGGTTCGCGAGCACGTGCGTGCGCTCGCTGAACACATCGGGCGTGGCCGGCGCCGCCGACCTGCCCGCAGCCGAGGGCCTGCCCGGAATCACCGGCCGGCCCGGAGTGGGTGCCGCTTGCGCCATGGGAGCACTCCTCTCTTCCCGCCCCCGCGCCTGTCCGCCCCGACTACCAGAGCACACCTGGGAGCACCCCGTGGCAAGTCGGACGACGCGAGGACTGTGCCGGGGCGGGGGCAGGGGCGGGGACGGGCGAAGGGGCGGGGGCGCCGCCGACGCCTCGGGGCGGGTGGTCGGGATGCGTCGGGCGTGGGCGCGTGTTTCGCTGTGGGGCATGCGGATGCGGATGCCGGGGCCGCGTGTGCGTCGGGAGCCGGACCCCTTCGAGCGGCGGCTGCCGCTGCGGGTCCGCGGGCACGACATCACCTGGCTCCCGCCGTTGGTGCTGCTGCTCGCCGTGCCGACGCTCGACTGGTTCACCGGCGGCGATTTCCGGGTCATCTCCTGGCTGGTGCTCGTACCTGGCCTGGCCGCCGCGGTCTGCGGGCTGTGGACGACGGCCCTGTTCGCCGCGCTCGCGATGCTCATGTACGTCGTCGGCGACAACTCCTGGCCGCACCAGTACCGCACCGGCCTGCCCGACTTCGTCCTGGTCGCCCTCGGCGGAATCCTCTCGGTGGTCGCCTGCGCGGTACGGCTGCGCGGGCAGGAGAGGATGCTGCACATGCGGGCCGTCGTCGACACCACCCGCCGTATCCTGCTGCGCCAGCTGCCACCGGACGTCGGCGGCCTGGACCACGCGGAGATCTACCTCGCCGCCGACAGCCAGGCCCGCGTGGGCGGCGACTTCTACGACATCCAGCCCAGCCCGTACGGCACGCGCGTCGTCGTCGGCGACGTCCAGGGCAAGGGGCTCGCGGCGGTGGAGGCGGCGTCCGTGCTGCTCGGCACGTTCCGCGAGGCCGCCTACTGCGAGACCGACCCGGTCACCGTGGCCGAACGGCTGGAGACGCGGATGGTGCGGCACGTGCGCTACTGCGCCCACGTCGGCCGCGACGACTCCGAACGCTTCGCCACCGCCGTCCTCCTCGACTTCCCCGACCTGCGCAGCGATCGGACCGACTGGGGGCCCGACCTCACCGGGCTGGACGCGGTCACCGTGGACATCGTCAACTTCGGCCACGAACCCCCGCTCCTGGTCCGCCCCGACGGCGTGCGTTTCCTGCCGTTGCGCGACGGACTCCCGCTGGGCCTCGGCGAGCTTGCCCCGCGCACACCCCGCACGGCCACGGTCCGGCTCGCCCCGGAGGAGACATTGCTCCTGGTCACGGACGGCGTGACGGAGGCCCGCGACGGCAACGGGGAGTTCTTCCCTCTCCGCGAGTACCTCACCCGCGCCCTCGCCGCCGGGCCGCCCGCGCTCGACCCCGCTTCGCTGGTCCGGCTCGTCCGCGACGGCGTCCTCGCCCACACCGGCGGCGGCCTCGACGACGACACGACGATCTTCGCGGTGCGCCGGGCGTCGGAGCCGATGCACAGGGGGCCCGGGGCCCCGCCGTGACCGGTCCCGCCCCCCTCCTCCCCTGCCCCTTTCCCCGTTCGCACGCGCAGCGGTTACCGTGCTGACTGGCCTACGTGATCGACGGGGAGGGAACGATGCCCGGAACAGTGCTGCTGCTCGCGGCCTCGCCCATGGGCAGGGGGTGCCTCGTGGACGCGGCCTCCGTGCTCCCCGTACTGGCGGCCGTCACACCCGAGGTGCTGTCCGGCACGGGGACGGCGAACGTCGTCGAACTGGCCGATCCGCTGGAGCCGCAGGCCGTCCTCACCCGGCTGCGCGCGGCGGCGACCGCGCCGGGCCCGCTCACCGTGTACCTCACGGGACAGCTCCAACTCGACCGCAGACAGCGGCTCGTGCATCTGGCGCTGGCGCGTACGACGCCGGCGACCGTGCGGTACACGGCGTTCCCCTGGCACTGGATCGTGGAGGAACTGCGGCTGCGTGCGCCCGGATCCACGACCCTGTTCGTCGATCTGCACGCCGACGCGGAGGTGTGGCGGCAGCTGGCCGGGCAGCCGTTGTCGGCCGGGCCAGGGGTGAGCCTGTACGGGCGGATCGCACCGCCCGCGGGCGGGGTGCGGCGCGGGGTGGCCGCTCCGGGCTACATGAAGGCGCTGGCGACGATACTGCGCAGTGGGCAGCGGCCGGCGCCGGGAGCGCTGCATGAGCAGGTGCTCGCGCGGACGGGGGGCTACGGCGATCTGGTGCTGGCCCGGGACGCCACGGCGCCCGACGAGCCGGTGCCGCACGGCGAGGCCGCCCGCGCGGTCCCTCCCGTGCCTGCTCCCTTGCCTGCTCCCGTGGCCGCCCCCGCGGTCACCGACCCCCACAGCGCCATCGCCGTCGCCGTCGAGGCCGGGCGGCACTCCGAGGCCGCCGGGCTGGCCGCGCGGTGGGAGCAGGGGGCGTTGCGGGAGTTCGGGGACGGGTCGGAGGAGGTGCTGCACTGGCGGGAGGTGCGGGCGGACCTGGCGATGTTCGCGGGGGACGCGGCCGGCAGCTGCGAGGCCTGGATGGGGGTCGCGGGGGCGCGGCTCGCTGCGGGGCGGCTCGCGCGGGACCCCGTGGTCGAGGCGGCGGTCGACCGGGCGCACCACCAGTGGGGACTGGTCACGGACGCGGGACGAGCCCTCGAACTCGGTGCCGTCTTCGTGGAGTTGCGCGGCCGGGTGCCGGGGCGGCGCGCCGGGGCCCTGGAGCACGCCCGGCAGCGACTGGCCGAACTGCGCAGGCAAGAGGGCGAGTTGAGGTCGGCCCAACACGTACCCGGTTAGCCGAGCCGGTCGATGAGCCGTCGTTCCGTTCGTCGTAGATCGATGAGCCGTCGATCAGGGCGAATGCCGGGCCGACCTCGGAGGGGAGTCGTACGAGGCCGCACCGCACTGCACAAGGTGGACACCGCACGTTGATCACTTAAGCGGTCGCCGTTCCGGAACGGATCGGAGTTCGATCAGGGAATGATCAGAAACTCCCCAGCCGTCGGCAAAGTCCACCCCCTGTCACAACCCGTGGGCTAGGACGGGGTGGGCTGGGACGGGTGAGTCAGGACGGGCGGGTCAGGACGAGGCCGGGATCAGCACCCTGAACCAGGCCCCCCGGTGCGACGGATGGGACGGCTCCAGCGTGATCGTCCCGCCATGGGCCGTCGCGATCGCCGCGACGATGCTGAGGCCGAGCCCGCTGCCGGCGGCCCGCGTCTCCTCACCGCGTACGAAGGGGTCGAACAGCCGGGCGCGCAGGTCGTCCGGGATTCCGGGACCGTCGTCCAGGATCTCGATCACCCGGTGGCCGTCCTCCGTGCCGAGCCCCAGTGTCGTCGTGGTGCCCGGCGGGGTGTGGACCCGCGCGTTGGCCAGCAGGTTGGCGACCAGCTGGTGCAGCCGCAGCGGGTCGCCGGTGACCGTGTGGTCCCCGGGGGCGAGCAGCAGCCGTACGGGACGGTCGGGGTGGCAGTCGCGGGCGGCGGAGACCGCGTCGCGGCACAGCTGGGCCAGGTCCACGCAGGTCAGCTGGAGGGGCTGGCCGAGGTCGAGACGGGTCAGCAGCACGAGTTCGTCGATGAGCGTGCTCATCCGGCCGACCTCGGTGGCGATCCGGCCGAGCGCCTCCTGCCGCATGGGTTCGTACGCGGGGTCGCCGACCCGGGCGAGTTCGGCGTAACCGGAGATCGTGGTCAGCGGGTTGCGCAGTTCGTGCCCGGCGGCCGCCATGAACTCCCGCAGCCGCCGCTCGGTGTCCTCCCGTTCGCGGACCTCACGGCGGCCGAGCCGGCGCGCGCCGAGCAGGACGGTGGCGAGGAGGGGGAAGGCGGCGGCCGTCTCGACCTGGAGGAGGCGTTCGACCGCCCGCCGGTCCTCCACCGTCGACCTGGCCGTGACGACATAGCCGCTCGGGTGCCTCCGGTCCGTCTCCGGCACGCGCACCACCTTCGCCCGGTAACTCTCCCCGAACGCCGAGGGGTTGGGCCGGGCGGCGTACGCCTTCAGCCGGGCGGGCGTGAGCGCCGGGAACGCGGGGAGCCCCTCGGAGCCCCGGTGGCGCTCCACGACCCTGCCCTCGGCGTCGAGGACGAGGACCAGGTCGTTCCCGCCGAGGGGCGGGAACGGTAAGGAGGCCGCGTCCGGCAGCGCACCCGCCCCCGCACCGCCGAGTCCGCCCAGTTCGCTGGCCCTGGTGATCTCCTGGTCGGTGCGGGCGGCCAGATTCTGGGCGAGGGTGTGGGCCGAGAGGGCGGCGACCGCGCCCAGCGTGGTGAGGGTGGCGATCAGCCAGAAGCCGACGGTGCGCCGGCCCGCGTGATGGGGGCGGATCGGCTGTTCGACGGGAGGCAGGGGCCGGCCGGGGTGCGGCCGTCGGCACGTGTCAGTCGGCGCGAGCATCCCGGCCGCCCTGATGTTCTCGCCCAGCCCGGTGAACCCGCTCATCCGACCAGCTTTCCGTAGCCCTCGCCGTCGTTGCCCGCGCCTCCCCCCGAGGCCCCCGTTCCCTCGCTCAGTTCGTGCACAGCTGGTAGCCCACACCCCTGACGGTCCGTATGAGCGACTGGCCCGGCTCGCCCAGTTTGCGACGCAGGTAGTAGATGTACGTGTCGACGACCCCGGACCCCTCGTCGCGGTGGTTCCAGACACGTTCCTGGATCTGGCCCCGGGACAGGACGCGGCCGGGGTTCTCCATGAGGTAGCGCAGGAGGGCGAACTCGGTGGTGGTCAGCTCGACGGGGCGGTCGGCGGCCCAGACCTGGTGGGCGTCGGCGTCGAGCTGGACCACGCCGGCGCGCAGCCGGTTGCGGTCGGGCGCGGGGTGGCCGCCCCCGGCCCGGCGCAGCAGGGCGCGGACGCGGGCGGCGACCTCCTTCAGCTCGAACGGCTTGGTGACGAAGTCGTCGCCGCCCATGTCCAGCCCGCGCACCCGGTCGTCGACGCCGCCGAGCCCGGTGAGGAAGAGGACCGGGACCGCGTTGCCCCGGTCGCGCAGGGTCCGGCACACCTCGAAGCCGCCCAGGTCGGGGAGGTTGACGTCGAGGAGGATCAGATCGGGGTCGTACCGCGTGACGGCCTGCAGTGCCTGACGGCCCGTCGCCGCGGCGGTCACCTGGTATCCGAGGAACTCCAGCGCCATGGTCAGCATGGACCTGATCCCCTCCTCGTCGTCCACGACGAGGAGGCGTCCGGTGGGCCCCGGGGTGCCCGTCGGCGGGGACTGTGGGGCCGGAGTCGCTGAGGGGACTGCTGATGGGGCGGAGGGCACAGGGGTGGTCATGTCCTGTTCCTTTGCTGCCGTGACCTCATATTGAGATCTCAAGTTTCGGCGGAGTCCGTATCGTCACACGTACCGGCAGGTAAGGGAGAGCGGTTGGGGATTCATGCGGAATGACTCCTTCCTTGCTTTCGTCCCACGACAGCGGCGAGCGCCGCCGGCGGACCCGTGGATCCGCCGACGGCGCTCGCCGTGCTGCTGCCAGGGCCGCCCGGTACCGCTCGGACCGGCCGCCCCGCGTGCGTCTAGCTGGTGAAGATGAAGTACTTCCAGGCCCCGTACGTCGTGGTGTTGACGTTGTCGCCCGAGGTCGTGTCGTGGTACTCGGAGCGGAAGCGCAGGCGGACGTTCGTGGTCGGGGTGCCGGTGAGGGTGATGTCCGACCCGCCGGAGGTGCCGAGCGCGAAGTACTCGGCGCCCCAGTCCTGCCACGAGCCGTCGATGTTGAACTGCAGCTGGAGGCGCTGCTGGCGGTTCGGGTAGTACGTCATCACGGTCTTCAGGACGGGGTCCTTGGACTTGCGGATGTAGTGGTACTTGTGGCCCCAGGCCGTCCGGGTCTTGTAGTGGCCCGAGATCGACGACGAGATCTTGACCTTGGTGTAGACGGTGTTGGTGACGGTCTTCGCCTTGTAGCGCGAGTCGCCCGCGAACTTCGCCGAGAGCTTGGTGTCACGCTTCAGGTCGACGGTGACCGACAGGTTCCCCTGCGAGTTCACCGTCCCCGACTTCACCAGCTTGTTCGGCCGGTCGGAGCCGTAGGGGTCGGCCCAGATCTCGACCTTGCGGTTCTTGTACGTCGTACCGAGGTGCGCGGTGAACTTCACGTCCGCGCCGTACGCGTAGGTCTTGCGGTTCTTGTCCAGCGTCAGCGTGGGCGTCGCCCGCGAGACCTCGACGGTGTCGGAGGCCGACGCGGCGGTGTGGTCCGCGTCCCCCGCGTACTTCACGGTGTACTTCACCTTGCCGCCGGCCGGCGGGGTGTCGGAGAAGCTGTAGGTGCCGTCGGCCGCCACGGTCACCGCGGCGAGGGCCTTGCCGGACGGGGACTCCAGGTCGGTGCGGGTCACCGTCAGCTTCACCCCGGCCGGGAACGCGGCCTTCGAGGTGACCTTGCCCTTGACCGTGAGCTTCTTGGCGCGGGTGGCCGTGGCCGGGGCGGCGACGGTGATCGCGGTGAGCGCCGTGGTGGGGGCGTCCAGCGTGCGCAGCGAGTACACGCCCTCGTCGTTGTACGTCACCGCGAAGAGGCGGGAGGCGTCCGGCGCCCAGGCCAGGCCGGAGTCGGGCAGCTCGTCGCCGCCGCTGCTGCCCCCGGTGTTCGGGAAGTCGTACTCCCGGATCGAGGTGGTGGAGCCCGGCTCGTAGATGTAGATGTCGGGCTCGTAGATGCCGTCGATGCCCGCCGCGACCGTGCCGTCGGGCGCGATGGCGACCGAGTTCGGGTAGCTGTCGCTGGCGTAGGTGCCGTCCGGCGTCAGGTCCGAGGTCTTGAAGACCTGGTGGTGGTACGGGGAGCCGCTGGCCACGACGACGCGCTGCCCGTCCGGGGTGACCGCGAGGTCGCCCATGTTCCCGCCGTTCGTGTCCACGGCGGCCGTACGGGAGGCGGTGCCCGAGGAGACGTCGTAGACGGCCAGCTTGCTGCCGCCGGGCTCGCCCGCGACCAGAGCGCCGGAGCCGGGGGCCGCGTCCAGGACCGGCGCGTAGTACCAGAGGTGGGTGGTGTCCTGGTCGAGGGCGACCACGGGCTCCTCGCCGGACAGGTCCAGCGAGCCCAGCTGGCCGTCGCCGGTCGGGCCGTAGCCGAACCAGACCTTGCCGCCGGCCACGGCGACACCCACCGGGGCGTCGCCCACCGGGTAGCGGGCCGACTCGGTCTCCGTCGCCGTGTCGACGGCCACGATCGTGTCGGCGTCGCGCACGGCCCCGTACAGCGTGCCGGAGTCGGCGGACAGCTCCAGGCCCTGGACGCCCGGGAGGTTCGTGAACTGCTTGCGGACGATGCCGTAGTAGTCGGTGACGACGATCTTGCCGTTGCTGGGGTCGCTGATGAAGACCCGCTGGTGGACGCCGTCCACCACGATGTCGGCGCTGGACGCGACCGGAAGCACCTTGGTGCTGTCGGCGGACGCCGTCGGTGCGATGGCGAGTGCGGCGGAGCTGAAGAGGACTGCCAGCGCGGTGGCAGCCGGAAGAGTGCGCATACGCACGGTGTCGAACCCCCCGGTACGAAAGAAATGGGCGCGTCGTCGTGCGGGGCCGGTGTGTTCGACCTGTGCGGCACGTGTGACGCGTGTGCGAAGACTAAGTCATGGATCTGACAAGAGTCACAGGGGGTGGTGGCGAACTCAACGGATTTACGGGACGGACGTCCACTCCGGCGCACGCGCCGTCCGCGCACCTCGCGCGCGGTCACCCGAACGGCCCTGAACTGCGCCGTCACCCGGTCGGCCCACTGCTATCCACAAGGGGAGGGGACGTATCCGACGTACCCGCGAAGGGGAGAACCACCCATGGTCAGCCTGTCCGTCGACCTGTCCGTCGACTTCACCCAGGGCCTGAACGACGCCTGGTCCAAGGTCGCGCAGTTCGCTCCGCAACTCGCCGTCTTCCTCGTCATCCTGCTCGTCGGCTGGTTCGTCTCGAAACTGATCGCCCGCGTCCTCGACCGCGTCCTGCGCAAGGTCGGCTCCGAACGCCTCTCCGAGCGTGCCGGAACGTCACGGCTGCTCCAGGACTCCTCCTACGACCTGACCGGCATCCTGCGCCGGATCGTGTACTACGCGCTGATGCTGATGACCCTCCAGCTCGCGCTCGGTGTCTTCGGCACGAACCCCGTCAGCGCGATGATCGACGACATCGTGGCCTGGCTGCCGCGCGCGGTCGTCGCCGTCGTGCTCGTCGTGGTGGCGATGGCCATCGCCAACGCGGTGCGCGGCATCGTCGGGGGCGCGCTCGCCTCCGTCTCCTACGGCCGCACCCTCGCGACCCTGGTCTGGGCCTGCGTCGTGGGCCTCGGCGTCATCGCGGCGCTGGGCCAGGCCGGCATCGCCCAGGACATCACCCGGCCGGTCCTCTACGCCGCGCTCGGCACGGTCGCCGGGATCCTCGTCGTCGGTGTCGGCGGAGGCCTGATCGGGCCGATGCGGCAGCGGTGGGAGCGGGCGCTGACGACGGTGGAGCGGGAGACCGTGCAGGCACGGGAGAGCGTGGCGGCGTACCGGGCGGCCCGCGAGACCGTCCCCGCCAGCCGTCCGACCGCCGACGTCTGACCGCAGGCGCGCCTTCCGCCTTCCCCACACGGATCCCCGCACCTCTTCGAGGTGCGGGGATCCTGCGCGTCGGGGGCCGCGCGCCACCCGCGCCGGGGCGGACGCACAATCTCCCCCGAAGAGGGATAGCCGTGCGTGGCTCGGCACGTCGTGAGGGTTGCCGAGAAGGGGGAGGGTTGATGAAGGCGTCGAGTCACGACGAGTTCCGGGAGTTCGTAGCGATGCGCTCCACCGCGCTGCTGCGGCTCGCGGTGCTGCTCACCGGTGGTGACCGGCACGGAGCGGAGGACCTGCTGCAGATCGCGTTGATGAAGGTCTACGGACGCTGGTCGAGCATCGAGCAGCCCGAGGCGTACGTGCGCCAGGTCATGTACCGCCAGCAGGTCAACCGCTGGCGGCTGCGTGGACACCGCGCGGAGACGACGGTGCCCGTGGTGCCCGAGTCGGGTACCGACGCCGACGCCGGAGCGGAGTCCGAGCTGCGGATCGCGCTGTGGGCGGCGCTCGCCCGGCTGACGAAACGCCAGCGGGCCGTGGTCGTCCTGCGCTATTTCGAGGACCTGCCGGAGGCCGAGGTCGCGACGCTGCTGCGGTGTCCGGTCGGCACCGTGCGCAGTACGGCGTACAGATCACTGGCCAAACTCCGCGCACTCGTACCGGAACTGGGGCCCGCGGGGCTCGCGGAGGAAGAGGGACGGCAGCTCAGTCTTACGCCGAAGGGGGCACAGGGATGACGACGGAGCAGGTGGAGCAGAAGGTCCGGGAGACGCTGCACGCCGTCGACCTGGACGGCGTACGGGCGCCCGGTGACCTGGTCGAGAAGGTGGTGCGGCGGCGCGCGCGGCGCCGCTTCACGCAGGTGGCGGGGACGGCGGCGGCCGTGGCCGCGATCACCGTGGGTGCGGTGCTCGGCTTCGGGGGCGGCGGGACGGGCGACCAGGACCGGCCGGCGCGGCCGGCGGCCTCGCCGGAGGGCTGGCAGCCGTGGCGGATCGACGCCCGGGGCGCCGTCGACCGGGGCTGCATGGTGGACGGCGCCGCGCTGTACTGCGCCGGGTACAAGTACGACGCCGTGAAGTTCGACGCGAACACCGGTGAACGGCTGTGGACACTCAAGGCGATCGGCGACGGCTCCGGACCCGTGTCCGTGCTCAGCCGACCGGTCGCCGTGCGCGACGGCGTGCTCTACGCCTACCGCGCCCACACCGCCGAGAAGGGGCCGGACGGGAACTACGCCCCCGGCACCGACCTGATGGCGGTGAACACCGACACCGGCAAGGTGCTGTGGTCGGTGCAACTGGCGAGCGACAACCGCGACGACCAGGCCGCCGTGCTCATCGACGGCGCGGTGCTGGCCAACACCCCGAGGGACCGGACGCTGACGGCCGTCGATCCGCGGACCGGAAAGGTGAAGTGGCGCCACAGCTGGGGCAAGGGCATCTGGTGCGACCGGGTGGCGCTGAGCGGCGTCCCCTATCTGCTGTGCTCGCCGGAGACCAAGAAGCCCGGCCCGACCGACGTCCTCCGTCTCGACCCGGTCACCGGACGGACCACCAAGGTCACGGCCCTCTCCGGCAGGCAGCAGATCGTCGGGACCTGGGGGGACCGGATCGTCCTGACCCCGATGCCGGCACGGTCGAGCGTGGTCTTCGAGACGGAGGAGCAGAAAGCGAGGACCGAGAGGCTGACCGTCGTCGACAGCTCGGGCAGGCAGACCCCGCTCTCCTACCCGGTCCGGGGGACGACGGTCACCAAGGCCCTCGTCGGGGACCGGCTGATCTCCGTGTCCCGTACGGGCCAGGCGTCCTCCTACTCGCTCACGACGGGAAAGACCCTGTGGACCGCGCCGGTCGGCATCAAGGTGCCCGACAGCGAAGCGCCCTGGCCCGACCTGGCGAACCCGGTGGTGTCGCCGCACCGGAACGTCGTGTACTTCTTCGGCCCGGACGGCGCCCTGTCCGGCCTCGACGCGGACACGGGCGAGCGGATCTGGCGCGGACACGTCGACGCCGGCAAGCACGGGGCCATGCCCCAGGCCCTGCTCCACGGGGACGTACTGATCGCCCGGAGCGGCAGCAGGTTGGTCTCCCTCCTGCCGAGCCTGGGCGACTGACCGCGCGCCCCCGGGCCGGGAGGCACCCCCCGTCCCGGCCCGGGGGCGCCTCGACACCGGGGCAACCGCCGCCGGTGTGGGGCCGTGGGCGGGAGAATCGCGGGGAGAGCGGGCCGGGCGCGGGCACCGGCCCCGGGCGAGGGGGAGACAGACACATGCGCGACGCCGTGGTGACGGACGCCGGGGACCGGATGCGCTGGGTGGAGTGGGCGGGCGAGGAGCCCGGCCGGGTGTACGTGCACGGGCTCGGGGCCACCTCGGCCGCGTACTTCACGGCGGTCGCCGCCCACCCCCTGCTCGCGGGGCGCCGTTCGCTGTTCGTCGACCTGATGGGACACGGCATCAGCGACCGCCCCACGGACTTCGACTACAGCCTGGAGTCACACGCCGACGCGCTCGCCCGGGCCCTGACGGCGGCGGACGTCGCCGGAGCCGAGCTGGTCGCGCACAGCATGGGCGGTTCGGTGGGGATCGTGCTGGCGTCACGGCACCCGCGGCTGGTGCGGAACCTGGTGATGATCGACTCCAATCTCGACCCGCTCACCCCCACGCACGGTGTCGTCGGGAGCAACGGCATCGCGGCGTACACCGAGGCGGAGTTCCTCGCGGGCGGCCGGGAGGAGTTCGCCGCGCTGGCCGGGGAGCAGTGGTGGTCGACCATGCGGCTGGCCGGCCCCGAGGCGCTGTACCGCAGCGCCGTCCGACTGGCCCGCGGCACCCGCCCCACGATGCGTGAGCTGTTGCTCGACCTGAAGATCCCCCGCACCTACCTCCATCCCGAGGCCGACGGCCCGCTCCCGGGCACGCAGGCCCTCACGGAGGCCGGCGTGACGGTCGTCCCGGTCCCGGCCTGCGGCCACAACGTCATGCTCGACAACCCGGAGGCCTTCGTACGGGCGACGGCGGAGGCCCTGGCCGACTGAGTCCCGAGCCGGGGCACTGGGGCCGGACGGGTGGGCCGAGCGTGTTCGATGCGTCGCTCGACGTAGGCCTTTGGCATGTCAACGGCAAGAGTGTGGTGGGGAGTTGGAGTAAAGCGGCTGGCGTAAGCGGGGTTACTGGCATGCTTACGTCATGGCAGGTACGGCCGAGCGTGACGATCCCGAGGTCATCGGGCGCAGAGTGCAGCGACTGCGGACGGAACAGGGCCTCACACAGCGTCAGTTGGCGGAACCCGCGTACACCCCGGCGTACATCTCGACCCTGGAGGCCGGCCGTGTCCGCGCCTCCGAACCGGCCCTGCGGCACATCGCCGAACGGCTCGGCGTGGGCTACGAGGAACTGGCCACCGGCCGCCCCGCCGGCTTCGCCACCGAGCTGCGGCTGCGCCTGACCGGTGCCCAGCGCACCCTGTCCGGCGGCGCCACGGAGGCGGCCGCCGAGGGGTTCACGGCCGTCCTCGCCGAGGCGGAGGAGTACCAACTGGTCGCCGAGCAGGCCGACGCGCTGCTCGGACTCGGTGAGTGCGCCCTGGAGACCGGGGACCTGGAGACCGCCCAGCTGCGGTTCGAGCAGGTCGAGCAGTGCCTCGCCGAAGCCCCGCTGCCCGCCCGCGTCCCCGCCCTGCGCGGTCGCGCCACCGCCCACTACCTCGCCGGTGAACTCCGCTACTCCTGCTACCTCTACGAGTCCACCCTCGACGAGCTGAACCGCAACGGCCTGCACGACCCCGACGCGCTGCTCCTCCTCTACACCGGCGTCATCGCCCCGTACATGGACATGGGCGCCCACGCCCGCGCCGCACAGGCCGCCGAGCTGGCCCTCGCCCTCGCCCCGCGGTCCGGTGATCCCGCCCTGGTCGCCCGTATGCACCGCTCGGTCGCCCGCACGATGATCGCCGAGGGCCGGATCGCCGAGGCCGACGCCTCGCTCGCCAAGGCATCCGAGCTGTACCGGCAGCTCCAGATCCGCACCGAACTGGCCAACTGCCACTGGATGCGCGGCTACCTCCACGCCCAGAACGGCGACTACGTCCGCGCCGAGGAGGAGCTGCGCGAGGCCCGCCGCATGCTCTCCGCCAAGCGCGCCGCCCTCTACACCAGCCAGGTCGCCGTCGAGCTCGCGGACGTCCTGCACCGCCGCGGCAAGTCCGAGGAGGCCGCCGAGCTGCTCCGCGAGGTCCTCAGCGACCTCAGCTCCGAACGCGGCGCCCTGCACTCCGCCGCCGCCCACCGCCTCCTCGGCATCATCGCCGAGGACGCCCGGAACGCGGACACGGCCGAGGAGCACTACGTACGGGCGCTGAGCCTGCTGGAACGCGCGGGCGCCGCCGGTGACCTGGCCGACCTGTGCCGCCTGCTCGGGGACCTGTACCGCCGCACGGGCCGTGTCGAGGCCGCCCTCGACGCCTACCGCACGGGCCTCGGCCACCGCACCGCCCCCGGCACGACCACCCTCGGCCCGGCCCCCGCACAGCCCCCGCTGTGACGGGGGCTCAGTCGTCGAACGTCCGCGAGACCAGGACGGTGCCCTCCTTGTCGTACACCGTGACCTTCTCGGTGAGGCTCCGCAGGCGCTCGGCGTGCGGGGTCCCCTCCTCGCGGTGCGTGAGCACGTACCAGGCACCCCACTCCTTGGTCCCGGCCAGCCGCAGGACCGTGCCGTCGAGGGTCCGGCCGTCGCGGAGTTCGAGCCGTACGCCGGCCGCCGGGGTCCGGGTGCCGAAGTAGAGGCCGGACAGGAGGGCGTAGTCGTTGCCCGACGCCGCCTCCTGCATCGCGGCTCCCGGACGGCTGCGGTCGATGTCCTCGTCGAGCAGGTTCTGGAACTCGACGAGGTCGGACATCACCGGCTCGTACGCGTGCTTGCCCTCGGCGGTCAGCCAGATCTGTGTGCCCTTGCCGACGTCCACGCGCTCGCCCGGCTCGACGACGCGGGTCTGCCCGGCGTACGGTCCGGCGATCCGGGCGGGCGTGGGCGAGGCGCTCACGGCCGGCGTGGGCGGGGCCATGGGCTGGACGGTCGCGGGCGGGCCGCCGGGCCGCAGCGCCAGCACCACGGCGAACGGGAGCAGCAGCAGTCCGCAGCCCGCGCTCAGCGCGGCGGCCCGGCGCCGCCGCCGGACGACCCGGCCGTCGCGCTCGATCGCCGACAGGGGCACGGCCTGCGGGGTGATGTCGTACGCGGCGTCGGCGAGGGCCTCGCGCAGCAACCGCCCGGTGCCGGCGTCGTCCGCGCCGTCCTCGACCGTACCCACGTCCGTTCCGCCTCCTTCTCCTGTCACTCTTCCTGCGGTGGTGTCCGGGCCGGTCCCGGGGGTGGGCTGGTTCATGGGCGTGCTCCGGAGACGGGCGAAGGGGCCGCGTGGGCGGCGCCGGCGAACTCGGGGTGGGCGCGCAGGGCCTGCAGCCCCCGGCGCAGGTGGGTCTTGACGGTGCCGAGCGAGCAGCCGAGCAGCTGGGCGATCTCCATCTCGCCGAGGTCCTCCCAGAAGCGGAGCACCAGCACGGACCGCTGCCGGGCCGACAGCGCCGCCAACGCCTGGGTGACGGCGGCCCGTTGGGCGATGGACTCGGCGTGCCCGGCGTGCCGTTCGTGCACCCGCTCGGGCAGGAACGGCGTCAGCAGAAGGGCCACGCGTCTCTTGCGCACGCGGCTGATGTTGTTGTTGACCAGCGAGCGCCGTACGTAGAAGTCGACGTCGTCGCGCGGGATGCGCCGCCAGCGGGCGTACACCTTCGCGAGGGTGGTCTGCACGAGATCCTCGGCCTCGTGGAAGTCGCCGGTCAGCATGTGCGCGGTGCGCACCAGACGCGGCCAGGCGGCGGTGGCGTACGCGGCGAAGTCGCCGGCTTCCGGTGATCCGGGTTTCTCTTGCGGCACGGACGACGGTCCTCGGGCTCGGGAACGGGGGAGCATGCCGTGCGGGAGCGGGGTGGTCAAGTACCGCTCCCGCACGGTCACTTCGGTGCGGGCGCGGCCGTCAGCCCAGGGACAGCCGGGAGTAGACGCCGCCCTGGGTGTCGTGGACGGTCACGGAGCGCAGGAACTCCTGCCCGTCGTCCCGCGCGGGCAGATCCGCGACGGCGTACCAGACGCCCCAGCCCGGCTTCCCGGGCAGCTCGATCAGCTTGCCGTGGACCGTGCCCGTGCTCGTCCGGACCGCCACGCGGGAGGCGGTGCCCTTGCCTCCGTAGTAGATGCCGGAGAGGTAGTAGTGCCCCTCGAAGGCGGACGCCTGGAGGGAGACCCCGGGCCGGGACAGGTCGATGTTGCCGTCGACGACGCTGCGGAACTGCGGGAAGTCGGGCAGGTCCGGCTCCAGCCAGTGCTTGCCCTCCGCCGTCATCCAGAACTCGAAGCCGGGCGCGGCGACGACGTGCTCACCGGGCTGGACGATGCGCGGAGTCGGCGCCTTCCTGGCCGCCGCCTCCGCCACCGCCGTGGCGGCGCCGTGCGCCGTCTCCCCCCGCGAGACGGCGTACGACGTCGTCGACGCCCCCGCCAGCAGCGTGGTCAGCGCTGCGACGGCGACGAGTGTGCGCATCCGTGTCATGGTCATGAACGGACGACCCCCAAAGGTGTGTTGGTTCAGGTGCGTTGGTCTGACACTCCTGAAACCCCGGAGGCGTACGGGACGGATGACACCGGTGCGACGTTTTTTCTGCCGCCTCAGCTCAGCGCGCTGCCCTCCTTCCACCGGTCCCAGCCCAGGTTCCAGTCGCCGTACCCGTTGCCGACGGCCACGGTCTCCTCCGAACCGGTCACCTTCACCACGTCACCGGGGATGACCTGGTCGTAGAACCGCCGCGCCGTGCCGTCGTCCGCGAGACCCACGCAGCCGTGGGTGACGTTCTGCCGGCCCGCGTAGGTGTTGGCCTTCGGGTTCTCGTGGAGGTAGGTGCCGGAGGCGGTGAGGTGGACCGCGTAGCCGTACCAGCCGGCGTACGAGTCGCCGTAGCCGACCGTGCTGGAGTCCATGAACACCCGGCGCTGCTTGTCGGAGACGACCATCGTGCCGTTCCACGTGTCCATGCCGGGCGCGCCGGCGGTGATCGGGATGCGCTGGGTCGAGCCGTCCTTCTCGACGGTCATGGTGTGGCTGCGGACGTCGACCGTGGCGACGAGCGAGCGGCCGATCGTGAAGTGCCGGGTGAGGCCCGTACCCACCTCGACGGTGACCTTCGTACCGGGCTTCCAGTAGGCGCGGGGACGGTAGTCGACGCGCCGGCCGTCGGCGAGGTTGTGCCCCTTGACCCAGCTCCAGGAGCCCTCGGCGCCGGTGTCCGTCGTGACCCTCAACCGCCGTTCCACGGCGGCGCGTTCCGACGTCGCGACCGGGCGGTCGAAGGTGACGGATATCGGCATGCCGACGCCCACGGTCCGGCCGTCGGCGATGTTCACGCGCACGCCCTCGAAGGCCTTCGGCAGGGCGGGGCTCGGCTTCACGCGCACGGCCTCCGCGTCCGCCCGGGCGTGCGCCTTCGGTATCGCGCTCGGTCCCTCCACCCGTACGCCCGCTCCGGCCCCCGCGCAGCCCGTGAGCGCCAGCGTGACCGTGCACGCGGCCGTCGCGGCGAGCGCGTGGACCAGGCGCCGGGCCCGCCTCGTCCCCGTGGTCCTGCCTCTCGCGGCCCTCTTCCCCGAGCCGCTGTTCCCCGTGGTCATGTTCCCCCCTGCTGTCTTACGACCAGATCTCTTTCGAGCGGTGTGTTTCCGTGATGTGTTTCGATGTGTGGCGTACGTACGGGACCTGTACGCACGACGGGGGCGACCGGGTTGCACGGCGATGCACGGGACTTCGGAAAAATGGCGGGGGCGCATGACCGAGGACGAGTTCGACGCGTTCTACGCGACCGCGTTCCCCCGGCTGACCGGCCAGATCTTCGCCTTCACCGGAGACCACGGGGAGGCGCAGGACGTGGTGCAGGAGGCCTTCGTACGGGCCTGGGACCGGCGCCGGGAGTTCCTCGCGGACGGGGCGCCCGAGGCGTGGATCCGGACCGTGGCGATGCGGCTCGCGGTGAGCCGGTGGCGGCGGGCCCGCCGCTGGCTGGAGCTGGTGCGCCGCAACCCGCCCCCGGAACACGCGCCGGGCCCCGATCCCGAACGGGCGGTACTGGTCGACGCGTTGCGCAGGATCCCGGAGGCACAGCGGATGGCGGTGGTTCTGCACCATCTGTGCGACTTGAGTGTGGAACAGGTAGCCTCCGAGACGGGCGCCCCCGTGGGCACGGTCAAGGCCCGGCTGTCCCGCGGCCGGGCGGCGCTGGCGCGCGAACTGGCTCCGGGCGAGGGTGAGAAGGAGGACGGCCGTGTCCGATGAACTCACCGTCCGGCTGCGCGAACTGGCCGAGACCGCCGAGGTCCCACCGCCCGGCTCCGGCGCCGAGGTCCGCGCCACCGCGGGCCGCCGTCGCCGCCGGCGCCGTACGTCCGCCGCCGTCGCGGGCGGCTGCGCGGCGGCCGGCCTGGCCGCCGTCCTCACCCTGAACGCCGCCTCCCACGGCACGCAGCAGCGCCCGTCCACGGCCGCCAGTGACGTGCCCAGCGCGTCGGCGGCGCCCGAGGCCGTGGTGGACCTCTCCCGCCACGTCCTCACCTTCGCCGGCCGTGAGCTGCCCATCTCCGCCGGGAAGGAGCGCACGCCGACGCCGACCGGTCTGATGACCGTGACCGGCAAGGCCGACTCCGCGAAGTTCTCCAACGAGACGGTCGCCTTCGGTGACGGGTACACGGTGAACCTGAAGTGGGTCCTGGGGCTGTCGCCCGTCGCGACGGGAACGGGGGACACCGGCGACTCGGGCGGTGGCACCGACACGAGCGGGAGGACGAGCCCGGCGCCGACGCGGACCCCGAACCCGTGGTCGCTCTGGATCGCCGCCATCGCGTACAACGAGACGGCACCCGGCAGCCTGGACACCACCGACGGCTGGATCGGCCTGCGCACGGCGGACGCGCGGTGGCTGTACGAGCGGATGCCCGAGGGTGCGGTCGTGCGGATCCGGGGCGCGGCGGCGACCCCGTCCCCGTCCGCCGCCATCCCGTCCGGCTGACCGGGGGCGGCCGTACGGGGGAGCGGCTCACCCGTACGCCCTCGTGCGGTGGTGGACGGGCGCGGGCGGTGTTGGCGTGGGAGCGGAAACGTCGTGCTCTCGGGAGGCTCCGCCATGCGTCGTCCGTACCGTGTTCTCGCCCGGGTCGTGGCCCTCGGGATGCTCGCGGGGGCGGCGGGCTGTTTCGTGGACGATCCGGGACACCCGCGCGGCTTCCCCGAGGCGGCCGTCGACGACACCGCCGCCCCCTCGTCCCCGCCCTCCGCCCCGTCCGCCCTCACCGACGCCCGGGCCAGAAGCGCCCTGCTCCGCCAGGACGACCTCGGCGAGGCGTGGGCCGGTACGCAGGGCGCGGCGACCTGGCGGGACGGCCTCCTCAAGGGCCGCACCGATCTCCCCGAGTGCCAGGAACTCCTCGAC
The DNA here is from genome assembly GCF_014873495.1 of Streptomyces stelliscabiei. Taxonomy (GTDB): domain Bacteria; phylum Actinomycetota; class Actinomycetes; order Streptomycetales; family Streptomycetaceae; genus Streptomyces; species Streptomyces bottropensis. Next base: position 5,424,166 of record NZ_JADBGF010000001.1, read on the forward strand.
GCGGTGTACGCCGAGGACGTCCTCGGCAAGCCCAGGGGCGGGACGGCCGTCACGGGCTTCGACGACTTCGAGTACGGCGCCCAGTTGCGCTACCAGGTGGGCGCGTACGACCGGGCCGACATCGACGCCCGGCTCAGCCACCTCCGCGAACTCGTCGGCAAATGCGGGGAGTTCACCATCACCGGCTCCCAGGGCCGGGAGTACGGCGCCGAGGTCACCCCCGTCGAGCTGCCCGGCGACCTGGGTGACGCCCGGCAGGGCCTGCGGCTGGTCGTCAGCGGTGACGTCGAGGGCGAGGACAGCGCCCTCACCCTCGACCTCGCGACCGTACGCGTCGGCGACACCGCCGCCCTCGTCACCCACGGCGGCCTCTACGGCATCGACGACACGGCCACCCGCGACGCCGCAACGGCAGGGGCGAAGCGCCTGAGGAACGTCCTGAAGACGGAGGGGCAGGACACGAAGAAGGGGAAGACGACCCCGAAGAAGGAACCGAAGGCACGGAAGACGGACGCGACGGAGGACGAGACGAAGGCGCCGTCCGACGAGGAACCCTCCTCCGAGGACGACTCCTCCTCCGAGGCCCTGCGGCCCGCCCACGTCCTCACCGGCGTCTCCCTCACCCCTCCTTCAGCAACGGCGTGACGACGCCCCGCACGTCCTTCTCCGACACCTTGCTCTGCACGGCCCCGGCGATGCGGCCCTCGCGGTCGACGAAGAGGGTGAAGGGAAGGATCCGCGGGTTCACGAGGCCCTTCGGCAGCTTCAGGAACTGCTTGCCGCCCGGGTCGTGGAGGCTCGGGTAGGACAGTCCGAGGTCCCGCTGGAAGGCGAGCGCGTGCGACCGGGACACGTCGGCACTGACGCCCAGGACCTGGACACCCCGTGCCCCCGACTTCCGCTGCACACGGTCGAGATCGGGCGACTCGGCCCGGCAGGGCCCGCACGTGGAGGCCCAGGCGTTCACGACGACGACCCGGCCGCGGAAGTCGGAGAGGCGGACGGGTTCTCCGTCGACGCTCGTCCCGGCGAAGTCGGGGGCCACGGGCCGCTCCGCCACGGGGATGTCCTTGAACAGCCCCGCCCCGGCCCCCTGCCGGGCCCGCTCGGCCCGCTCCACGCCGGCCGGCAACGGCTTCGGTGTGGCACAGCCCGCCATCGCGAGGCCGACCACGAGCACGCACAGGCCCGCGCGGGCGTTCGTCTTCATGGCCGCACAGCTTAGGCAACTGCCTTATGGGGTCCGCCGATCGGCCTGTCGAGGGGGCTGGAACACTGCTGTGGTCACCGGTTGACCGCCGGTGACGTACGGGGATGCGAGGAGCGCAGATGATCACGCCTTGGCGTCGGGCGATCGAGTACGCGGTGCTGGTCACCCTTCCCTCATGGCTGTGGGGGGTGGTCGTGCTCAACGTGGGGGTGCTCGCTGGGAGCCCGTCCGCCACCGACCTCGGCCCGGACATGACCGTCGGCGGCGGCCTGCTGTTCGTGCCGGTGGCGGTCCTCGTGCTGACGCTGGTCCGCAGGACGCTCCCCGCGCTGTCGCGCTGGCGCACCGCGACCATCGACGTCTCGGTGTACGCGGTCCTCCACCTGCTCTGCGTCGTGGCGACCCTCCTCACGGCCGGCTCCGGCCCGGCCGACGCGGTGGACTGGGCCTTCGTGATGATGACCGCCGCCCTCCTCGACCTGCAGTTCCTGCTGGCCCTCGCCCTGTGCGCCTGGCGCTACGACCGCCTCGTCCCGACGGCCCCCGCGAACCGCCTGCCCCACGGCCCCCACATGGCCTGACGAGGCCACGGACCGTGGCACCGGCCAGGACCGACGGACCGGCCACGAAGTCAGCGCGCGGCGTCCTCGCACTGTTCGCCCCGAACCCGTTCGATCGGGCCCACCAGGGAGCTGAGGTCTACCAGAACGCCGTCGACCGCCGTGATCCGGTCGGCGACGAACGCCTGGACGGCGGGGTCGCGGCCGTAGGTGATGAGGACGCGGTAGCCGGAGCCGGCGGAGGAGGTCTCCCGGAACACCCAGTCGACGCCGTCGACCTCCACGCACGGGTCGTCGGTCTCGGGCGGGGGCTCCAGGCCGCAGCGCAGGACCACGCCCCCGTCCCCCCAGGAGGCCACGCCGGTGACGGAGACGGGGTCGCGGAACTCGCCGGCGATGCGGGCGGGGTAGCGGTCGGTCAGCCGGGTGCAGGCCCGGTCGTCGGCGCGCGCGGCCGGCCGTACACCGAGGGCGGGGGAGGCAACCTCCCGCGCCACGAGCACACCGGCGACCACCGCCGCACCCAGCCCCACCCCGAGCGCGACCCACCCACGCCTCGAAGGGCGCCTCATCCGTCAACTCCTCCGCGGCACCGGGGTCATGGCGAGGGTCTCGCCGCAGGAACCTCCGCCCCGACCGACATGTTCGCATCCACCCCGCAGGCGCTCGGAGGGGGCGGTCTCACCCCTGTCCGGACGGCGGCCGCATGGATCGGCCCGTGCCCGGCTTGACGCCCCACACGTACACCGCGTCGTCCTCGTGCATGACGTTCCAGAGCCGTTCGGCGTCCGCGTAGCGCAGGTTCACGCAGCCGTGGGAGCCGCCTCTGAAGAGGTCGTCGAGGACGCCGTGGAAGGCCTGCCCGTCGTTGAAGAACTGGGCGAACGGCATGGGGGCGTCGTCGTACAGGTCGGAGTGGTGGTCGCGGTTCTTCCAGTAGACCGAGTGCCAGCCGGTGCGGGTCTCCTGGCCGTCCCTGCCGGTGCGCACGGGCACCGGCGCGTAGATCACCCGCTCCCCCTGCTGCACCCACATCAGCTGACGGTCGAGGTCCACACACGTCACCTGGTACGACCGCACGGGGCACTTGCCGGCCGCGTTGGGGTCGGGGCGGGCCTGCACGACCAGCATCGTGCGGTAGGTGGCGAGGCCCGCGTAGCCGTCGGCCGGCTTCACCCCCGTGCGCTGCTGGAACGCGCGGACCGCCACACAGTCGGCGGTGGACTGCCGGCCGTCCTGGGGAAGCCGGAGATGGCGTTCCAGGTCCCACTGGTACGGGCCGGTGCGCGTGGCGCACTCCGGCGCGGGCGCCGACGCGGCGGCGGGGACCCACGTCCAGCCCAGCAGCGCGGTCGACACCGCCGCGACCACGCCTGTCCGGGTCTTCTGCGCCTTCCCCGTCTTCCGTGTCCTTCGTCTCGTCAACGCGGCCTCCGGTACTCACTGACTCGCTCGGTCGCCGAACCCCCTCCCAGAGATACGGCATCCGGCCCGCCCCGGAGACGTCGTGCTGGGCCGAACGGGCTCCCGCCCGCCGGCCCCGCACACCACGGCGCCCCGGGTCCTCGAACGGGACCCGGGGCGCCGGAGTCAGGAAGGTGTCAGCACTTCTTGCCCTTGCACGCCTCTCCCCGCGCGTTGCGCAGCTTCACGAGCAGCCCGTCTCCGGCCGAGGCGTTCCTCGGGGTGAGGACGTACGGCCCCGTGACCGGCTGCTTCGGCTTGAGGTAGCCCTCGGGGACGTCGGTCTCGACCAGGTGGTACCTGCCGGGCAGGAGCGAGCCGAACGAGCAGCGGCCGGTGCGGGAGCTGGCGCAGTCGTTGACGAACCGGTCCTTGCGCGTGCCGTGCCGCTGCAGGCCGCGGACGCCGTTGGTGTCCTGCCACAGCTCGAACACCGCCCCGGCCAACGGCCTGCCGGACCTCTTGTCCAGCTTCAGGAGCGTCAGCCGCACCGACTGGGTGAGGCCGGCGTCGACCGTGTGGTTCACATGGCCGGGGTCGCCGACGCGGACCGTGGTCCGGCCGTGCGCGTCGACGTCGGAGTCGATCGCGCGGTTCGTACCGGCGCCCTTGACCGTCCACTTGAGCGAGGCGTGGCTCGGACGGCCCGGCAGGACGGTGGTGTCGACGCCGCGGTGGTCGAAGGAGACCCGGTAGGTGGTGTTGGGCCGCAGGCCCTGCCCGCTGCCGATGTAGTACTCGCCGTTCGCGTCCGTGCGGGCCGTGAGGTCGGGGCCGGGCGACTGCGGGTCGAGCGTCACCTTCACGCCCTTGACCGGCGGCTCGGAGGGGTCCTGGACACCGTTGCCGTTGACGTCGTACCAGACCCGGTTGCCGATCTGGACGGGCGCCCGGTCGCAGACCATCTCCAGGTCGGCGAGGCCGTTGCCCTTGCCGAAGAGGAGGGCGCGCCGCTTCGCGTCCGCGCTCCAGGTCCGCTGGATCGTGAGGTTGCCCTCGGTCCGGCCCTTGTCGGTGCTCCAGCGGCGGACGCCCTGCTCCCAGGGGTAGTCGTCGAACGGGTCGTAGACCGTGCTCCACAGCCTGTTCCGGAACGGCTGGAGTGCCGTGCCGCCCTGGGTGACCTGGTCCTCGTGGGCGTCCGCGAGCGCGGTCGAGTCGGCGTAGAACTCGCCGTGGCCGGGACCCTCGTCGTTGTTGGGCCGCGCTCCGTAGAGCGCGTCGCATCGGGCGTTGTTCTCCAGCGTGTACGTCGTACGGGAGGCGCACACGCGCAGCACGTCACCGGCGGCGATGGCCCTGACCAGGCTCTTCTTGTGCGCGTTGAAGGGGTACGTCGCCGTCCCCTGCATGTCGGCGAAGCGGTCGCGGAAGCCCAGCACCAGGTCGCCGTTGTCGGCGATCTCGATGTTGGACAGGATCGGCTGCGGCGCGGAGACGAAGGAGAGGTGTCCGGGGACGGGGACGCGCTGGTTCCACGCCTCCCACATGGCGCTCAGCGGCCGGCCGACGGTCGAGGGCTTGGCGCAGCGGGCGATGCTCGCGGGCAGTCCGGTGAACCGGTAGGCGCAGCCGCGCGGGTAGTTCATCGCCGTGTGGAAGAGATGGCGGAACGAGCCCTGGCGGAACTCGTAGACATGCGCGGTGACTTCGGACGGGTCGCCCCACGGGGCGGTCCTGCTCACCGTGTTCTCCGCGCCGCACACCCCGCCGACGAGCACCCGCCCGCCGCGCACCCCGATGCCGTACGGGTGCCAGTGCCCCGCGCAGTCCGCGGGCTTGGGGATGACGTGCGAGCGGTAGGTGCCCGGGTAGACCTGGTCGCCGCTGCCGCGGATCGGCACGGAGTACAGCCGGGAGTCGTTGAGGCTGACGGCGTAGAGGGTCCTGCCGTCACCGGAGACGTCGACGTCTCCGATGCCCTCCCGGCCGACCCTGCTGTAGACCGGGTTGTCCCGGAGCCAGTCGTCGGACTCGTCGTGCTCGGTGAGCAGGCCCGGCAGGGTGACGAAGGTGCTCACCCCGGAGTCGCTGTTGCGGCGGTAGATCGTGTTGGTCGCGCCCGCCGGACCGTACGCCGCGTGCCGCTTGACCAGCGTGCCCATGTAGGTGTTGCCGGTCCGGTCGTTGCCGATGCCGAACACGGCGCCCTGCTGCGTGTTGTTGGTCAGCCGCTCGACCGTGCCGCCGGGGTGGGTGTCGGAGAAGTTCCCCGCGAACCGCACCAGACCCTGATGGGTGTCGGGGGCGTCGCCCTTGGTCAGGTTGCAGGTCACCAGGTCGGGGTTCTCCTGGCAGTAGACCCCGGGCTCCCAGAAACCGGTCGTGTACGTCACGCTCCGGTTCCCGGTCACGTCCACGAAGCCGACGCTGCTGTGCATGACCTTCGGACCGTCGCCGAGTCCCGCGATCGCCGGCTGCAGGGTGCGGGGGTCGGGGTTGTGGACCTGGACGCGGTATCTGCCGCCGAGCAGCGGGGAGTTCGACGGCTGGAACCAGGCGACGCCATAGGCGTTGGTGGTCCGGGTCACCACCGTCCCCCGGTCGTCGGTCAGCGTGACCCGCACGCCCTCCCGGCCCTTCTCCAGGCCGCTGTCGTACGTCCCGTCGCCGTCCACCTCGTTGACGACGCGTACGGTCACGTTGCCGTCGCCAGGTGCCCTGCCGTCCACCGTGCCTCTGACGCCGGGGCCGGCGCCGACCGCCTCGCCGGCCGGCCCGAGCACCAGCGCCGCCGAGACGGCCAGGACCAGACCCACGCCCCCCGGAGTTCTTCGCTTCACGCCACGTCCCTCTTCTCCTGATGTCCTGCCGAGGCGACGGAACCCGGTGCCCGAAGCCGACCCCTGCATTCATATGAAGTGCCAAGCGCGACTAATCAGGCCGAACGGGGCACGGGAGGGGTGGGAGGGCGTGGCGTGATGCCGGGAATCTGGAGATTCGGGGGAGGCGGGGGGCACGGGGGAGAGGCCGGTGGCCCGGCGAGTTCACCCGGCCGGCCGAGCGAAGGCGTCCCCGCATGGCGTACGGCGACGATCGGCGGTAGGCCCGTACACCCGCGGGGAACGGCGGTGGGGCCCGTACCCGCGGGCAACGGCGGTGGGCGGACCGTACCCGCGGGGAACGGCGGGGTCAGGTCGGTGGATCACCCGACGGGTCCGTCGACGGGTCCGCCAGTGACTGTTCCGCCCAGATCACCTTGCCCTCGGGCAGGAAGCGGGTGCCCCAGCGCTGGGTGAACTGGGAGATGAGGAAGAGGCCCCGGCCGCCCTCGTCGCTGGTGCGCGGGTGGCGCAGATGGGGCGCGGTGGCCCCGCCGTCGAACACCTCGCAGATCAGGGTGCGTTCGAGGACGAGCCGGAGCCGGATGGGCCCGGCCGCGTGCCGGATCGCGTTGGTGACCAGCTCGCTGACGACCAGTTCGGTGGTGAACGCCAGTTCGTCCAGCCCCCACGCGCCGAGCTGCCGGGTGGTCGTCTTGCGGGCCTCCGCCACCAGCGCCGGGTCGGCCGGCAGCTCCCAGGAGGCGACCCGGTGGGCGGGCAGCCGCCGGGTGCGGGCGAGGAGGAGGGCGACGTCGTCGGTGGGGCGCGCCGGGGCGAGGGCGTCGAGGACGCGCTGGGCGTGCCGTTCGAGGGAGGGCTCGGGCCGGGCCAGCGCGCGGCACAGCGCCTCGCGGGAGGCCTCGGCGAGCAGTCCGTCGGTGTGCAGGGCGATGACGGTGCCCTCGGGGAGTTCCAGCTCCAGCGCCTCGAAGGGCTGCTGGTCGACGCCGAGCGCGGGCCCCTCGGGCAGCTTCGGGAAGGTGACGGTGCCGTCCGGGGCGACCAGGGCCGGAGCCGACGGTCCGGCGGCGGCCATCGCGCACCTGCCCGACACCGGGTCGTGGACGACGTACAGACAGCGGGCCCCGACCGTCTGGCCGCTGCCCCCGCCCGGCTCGGCACCCTCCTGGCGTGCCGACTTGGCGACCATGTCGTCGAGGTGGGCGAGCACCTCGTCCGGCGGCAGATCGAGGTCGGCGAGGGTGCGTACGGCCGTGCGCAGGCGGCCCATGGCGGCGGCGCCGTCGATGCCGTGGCCCGCCACCTCGCCGATGACGAGGGCGACACGGGCACCCGAGAGCGGGATGACGTCGTACCAGTCGCCGCCGAGGCCGGTCAGTTCGTCGGCGGGCCGGTAGCGGGCGGCGACCTCGGCCGCGTCCTGCTCGGGCAGCCGGCGCGGCAGCAGGCTGCGCTGGAGGACGAGGGCGGCGTCGCGCTCGCGCGTGTACCGGCGGGCGTTGTCGACGCAGACGGCGGCCCGGCCGACCAGCTCCTCGGCGAGGCCCAGGTCGACGGCGTCGAAGGGGTCCTGCCGGTCGCGCCGGAAGAACGTGGTGATGCCGAGTGTGATGCCGCGCGCCCGCACCGGCACGATCATCACGCTGTGCAGCCCCAGCGCGTCCGCGTGCACCGTCCGGCCGCCCGGGACCGCCCTGGCCCACTCGGCCGACAGCGGGTCGAGCCTCGGCTCCGTCCACGACCGGCCCTCGACCAGCGCCCGCACCGGCGGCGAGCCGGCCGCGTACGAGGCGACCGCGCCGATCTCCAGGACGGCCTCGGGCACCCCGGCGTGCACGGACTGCTGGGCGACCCGCCGCAGCAGGACCGAGTCGTCGCCGAGGGGGCCCGGTTCGGCTCCCCGCAGCACCGAGTCCAGCAGGTCCACGGTCACGAAGTCGGCGAGCGTCGGCACGACCACGTCCGCCAGCTCCTGCGCGGTGCGGCCCACGTCGAGGGTCCGGCCGATCTGGTCGCCGGCCCGGTCGAGCAGGGCCAGCCGGATGCGGGCGCGGTGCTGCTCCGACACGTCGACCACCGTGTAGTACACGCCGATCGGCCGCCCGTGGTCGTCCTCCAGCCGGGTGAACGACATGGCGTGCGCGGTCTCGCGGTGCGGTGACGACCGCAACCGGCCCACGTGCTCGTAGTCGAGCACCGGGACGCCCGTCTCCAGCACCAGCCGCATCTGCGTCTCGATGCGCTCGGCGTCGAGGCCCGGCTGCACCTCGGCGAGCCGCAGCCCGACCCGTTCGTGCGCCCGGCCGCCGCCGAACCGCTCCAGGGCCGCGTTCGACCACACGAACCGCAGCTCCGTGTCCACGATCGCTATGCCGACGGGCGACCACGCGGTCATCCGCTCCAGCACGGTCCGGCTCATGTCCCAGCCGGGGGCCTGCGTGGCATCGGAGACGAGAGCGACCCAGTGGGCGGCCTTGAGGGGGTCGGGGGAAGGGGAGGGGGAGGGCTGGGGTGCGGAGAGGGCCGGGGACGGCGGGAAGGGCAGACGGGCGGACGGGGACGGGAGGCCGGGTGCGGGCGTGTTCTGCCGGACCGCCGGCTTGCCGGAGCCCTGGGCGGCGGACCAGGTGCCGTGGGCCCGGACGGCCGGGCGCCCGGCTTCGGGCGCGGGCGGATGCGGGGTTGCCTGCGGGGTTGCCTGCGGCGCCGGTGACGCGGGCCGGGGCGATACGGACGGGGACGACGCGGCCCATGGCGACATGGCCCGGGGTGGGGCGGGCTTGGGCGGGGGCGTGCCCTGCCGGGACGGGGCCCCGGCGTTCGCGGAGGCCGGCAAGGTGCCCGCCTCCCGGGCGGGGGCGTGCCCGATGCCGGGCATGGGCGGGGCCGGCGGTACGGGCCGGGACGGCGCCGCGGGCGGCGTGGCGGAGTGGGCCATGTCGGGATAGCCGGGGCGCGGGGCGGGCCAGGCGGAGGGGGACGGCGGCGAGGTGGTGACGGGGGCGGGAGCGGGGGCGCCGGACGGGGCGGTCGAATCGTCGGCCGGCCCGGTGGGAGCGGCGGGTCCGGTCGCCTGGGTCGAGCCGGCCTGACCGGTCGCGGGGGTCGAACCCGTCGTTGCGGTGGAACCGGTGGAACCGGTGGAACCGGTGGAACCGGTGGAAGCGGCGGCGGGGGCCGCACTGGGCCGGGCGGCTGAACCGGGCCGCCCAGGGGAGCCGGTCGAGCCGACCGCGGGTACCGCACCAGGCAGGGCGGCTGAACCGGCCCCACCGAGGGAACCGGCGGAACCGGCCGAGCCCACAGAAGAAGCCGAGCCGCCCGCCGGAGCGAAACCACTCACCGGAGCCGTCGGGCTGTCCACCGCGTCGGGGCCGCCCACCGGACCCGAGCCTCCTGCCGTACCCGAGCCTCCTGCCGTACCCGCACCCAACCCACCCACAGACGCTGAGCCACCCGTGTGACCCGTCGGGTGACCCGGTGTGTGACCCGGCGAGGTCGCCTCGCGGGTGGGGACGACCCGGACCATCACCTTGATGCGGTGGCCGTCGCGGTGGCGGGCGGTGAGGATGCCGGACCAGCCGCCGAGGGCACGATGTGTTTCGGCCAGGCGCCCGATGCGTTCACCGTCCTCGTCGAACAGGAGCGTGCGGACGCTGCGGCCGAGGATCTCGGCCGCCGGATACCCGAAGAGCCGCTCCGCGTCCCGCGTCCAGCTCGTCACGAACCCGTCCGCGTCGATCAGCAACGGCGCGGCATCGGCCACGTCGAAGCGCTGACGGGAAACGGCACTGTCCCTGTCGGTCCCCACGGCGACCCTCTCTGTCGCTGAGACGCCCTCCGGCCCCATTATTCACCTTGTGTGATCGCAGGTGGGCCAACTTGTGACGGCGCAAATCACACGGCCGCACGCCGTGGCGCACGGACCGGCAGGCATCCAGCACCCACCAGGCAGCCGGCCGCCCTCGCACGAGCCCTACGGGACCGGGCGGGATCGGGCGTGATCGGGACGAAGCCGCCCGCCCGAACACCCCCAAGTCGCACACACGGACCCCCGTCCCCCTCACCCCCCATGCAGCCGTACGCCGGTAATGCGCCCCCGTACGCCCCCCAAGCTCCGGCGTGTCCAAACGACCGCCCCCTCCGCGGGAGGGGTGCGGAGGGGGCGGTCGATGGCCGATTAGGGCCGGTCGGAAAGCGAGGGCGGGCCCGCGACCGGGACTGGCCCGGGCCGAGGCGTCAGCAGTCGCGGAACTCCGGCGACTGGTTGAGGATCTGCGACCGCAGCGAGGTGAAGCGGACATAGGTCGCACCGCCGCGCGCCTCCGCAGGGAAGACCGCCACCCGGTGGCAGTTCTGGAAGGCGAGAGCCACACCGAAATGCCGCTCCAGGCTCCCCCGGATCGCGTCACTGGACAGCGCCCGCAGCAGCTGCCCACGCTCGCGCTCCGACGGCGGCGGGGTCTGGTTGTCGGCGAACTCGGCGCTGCTCGCGCGCAGTTCACCGACGAGGGAGGCGATCAGGTCGTACGCGTACGGCAGCGACGTACGGACCGTTTCCACGAACTCCTCCTCCCGCACCTCACCCTTCTCGGCATCGGCGAGCAGCTGCGGGGAGACGTCCAGCGACATGGATGTTCCTGTTCTGATCAGAGGGAGTCAGAGGAAGTCAGAGAGAGACCGCGGCGGCCGGCGCATCCGGACCGTGGCGGAACCCGGGGTCCACCTGCGCGGCCAGGTCGTGCCCGGTGGCGGCGTTGGCCCAGGCGGCGGCGTTGCGGAGGTGGAACTCGACGGCGTGGCGCTGGAAGGTGACCCAGTCCTTCGTGCGGGCGTCGACGGCGGCCTTCAGCTGCGTCAGCGTGTGCAGGTTGTGCGCTTCCAACTCGCCCTGCGGCCGCCCCTGTTCCTGCGCGCGGACGTACGACGACTGCACGCAGTACGCCAGCAGGTCGTCGCCGACGTGCTCCTTGAGGAAGAGCAGGTCGTCCTCGCCGGTGACCTTGTTGCCGACGACCGCGATCGGGATGCCGAACTCGGCGGCGTGCTCCCGGTACTGCCGGTAGACGGACACGCTCTTCCGGGTCGGTTCGGCGACCAGGAAGGTCATGTCGAACCGGGTGAAGAGGCCGGAGGCGAAGGCGTCCGCGCCGGCGGTCATGTCGACGACGACGTACTCGCCGGGCCCGTCCACCAGATGGTTGAGGTACAGCTCCACCGCGCCCAGCTTGGAGTGGTAGCAGGCCACGCCGAGGTCGCTCTCGTCGAAGGCGCCGGTGACCATGAGCGGCACCCCGTTCACGCGCTCGACATGCCGGCTGTGGATCTCGTCGTCCCCGAGCAGCCGCAGCAGCCGCGAACCCCCGCCCGGCGGGGTCGTCTTCACCATGGCCTCGCGCGAGACGATCCGCGGGTTCGTGCCGCGCAGATGGTCCTTGATCTCGCCGGTGCGCGAACTCAGCGCCGGAGCGCCGAAGTCGTCCTCCTCGTCGAGGCCGAGCGCGTGCGCGAGGTGCTGGTTGATGTCGCCGTCGATCGCCACGAGCGGCGCGCCCGAGCGGGCGAGATGGCGGGCGAAGAGCGCGGAGAGCGTCGTCTTGCCGCTGCCGCCCTTGCCTACGAAGGCCACGCGCATGGACCGTCACCCCGCTCGCCCTCGGCGGCACCTTCGACGCCGATAATGAAAATGGATGTCATGAACGTAGAGTCGGGAGCGGCGGCCGGGATTGTCAAATCCGCCCCCTATGAACTCACCCGTACGACTGGTGAGTTGGTGAACCCTTTGCGGTTCGGCGACCCGGCCTTGGGGTTCCCGTGAGGCACTCGTGGCAACTCGGAGCCGCTGATTCCCTTTGTGTCCCAAATGTGCGGTGCGCAGGTTCACGTGGGCCCGAGGGATGGCCGGACCCGGCAGCCGGACGGACGTTTCACGAGGTTGACAGCCCCTACCCGTTGGTAAACGATGTGCAGACTCTGTGGCTCAAGTGACCCCTGGGCCCGGTGTTTTCTACGACCACTCACACCCTGGCGCGGCCGGACCGGCGTGACTTCGTGCTGCCGTCCTGCCGACACGCCCCGGGTGGGGTCCCGTACGTTCCGAGTTCGAGAATGGGATCTGCATGTCCATAGTGAGACGTGTCATCGTGACCCGCATGGTGGGAACGGGCATCGCCGCTCTCGCGCTGAGCGCGGCCGTGTCCGCTCCGGCCTTCGCCCAGGACACGCCCGGCGGCGAGGGCTGGGGCAAGAAGAGCTACGCCCCCGGCCAGGGCGCGGGCACGCCCACCGAGACCGACCGCTGCGAGTTCTCGCTGGACGGCGTGAAGTTCGCCGACTGGGTCAAGCTCGACGAGCAGAACCTCAAGCCCACCGAGGACGGCAAGGTCCACATCAAGGTCCGCGCCGCCTCCGACGCCACGACCTGCACGGTCTCCCTCGCGTCCTACCTCGCCCACGGCCCGACCTTCGCCACCTCCGGCGAGCAGGTCCTCGTCGACTTCGACTCGGTGACGGTCGCCCAGGGCGCGACGGACTCCCTGGACATCGCGGTCCCCGACGCGGGCTGCTACGGCCAGGTCGACCTGTACCGGGGCAAGGTGAAGTTCGACGGCAAGCTCGACGCGAAGGACGGCTTCGAGCACGGCGACGTCCCCAAGGGCCCGGACCGCCCGGTCATCAAGGACAAGCTGATCGCGGCCTGGAACGGCGGCACGAAGGACTGCACGACGGAACAGCCGCCGGCCGAGGAGAACCCCCCGGCCGAGGAGCAGCCCCCGGGCGGCGACCAGCCGCCCGCCGAGGAGCAGCCGCCGGCGGACGAGAAGCCCCCGGCGGACACGACCCCGCCGGCCGACGACAAGCCCCCGGCCGACGCGCCCCCGAAGGCCGAGTCCCCCTCGCCCTCTCCCTCCGACTCCACCCCGGGCGCCGCCACCCCCAACGGTGGTGAGCCCGGCGACCTCGCCGAGACGGGCGGCGGCAACGCCATCCCGATCGCCATCGGCGCGGCGGGCCTCGTCGCCGCGGGCGGTGTGATCTTCGTGGTGACGCGACGCAAGAGCACGAACCGCACGGCGTCGTGACGCTGCACGTGCACCTGTGACCATGTGAACTCCGTGGCGCCCGACCCTTCTTCGAGGGCCGGGCGCCACGTCCGTTCGCCCGTCGGCTGCTCAGCGCACGTCGACGTGGTCGCCGGTGGCCCTGGCCGTCGAGGTGGTGCTGTTGCCGGCGAAGGTCCATCGCCAGTAGCCGTCGGCGGTGGCCTTGACCGTCGTCTTCAGCGCGCCTCCGCTGCCGCTGGTGACCGTCTTCACGGTGCTGTAGGTGTCGCTCTCCTTCTTACGGAACTGCAGCTTCACCGCCCGCCCCGAGTAGCCCGCGTTCTTGTGGGTCTTCCAGTCGGCGCGGGTCAGCTTGCCGGTCACGGTGAGCTTGGCGTCCTTCCTCGCCGGCTCGGGGGAGGCGTTGACGGTCAGCTTGGCGAGCCGCCGCACGGTGAAGGTGCCGGCCCTTTCCGTGGTGATCCAGTCGCCGTCCTCGGCGTCCACCGTGGCCGTGACGTACCAGGGGTCGTCGGCCGGGCCGTTGCCGTAGAAGCTGTTGGTGTCGATGGTCCAGGACCCGGTGCACGTCGAGGTCGTGGCGCTCTTCGCGGTGCAGGTGAGCCCCCGGTCCGACGCCAGGTACAGATAACTCGGCAGCCTCACATGCAGGTTCATCGCATCGATGCCCGAGTCGTCCCGGGCCGTGACGCTCACCTTGAACGTTTTGGGCGCCGTGGGCCCCAGCGCGACCTCGGCCCCGCCGTTCACGACGACCCCCGTGATCGTCGTGTCACCGTCGGCGTGTGCGGCCGGGACGGCGACCGCCGAGAGGGCGAGGGCACCGGTCAGCACGGTGGCCAGGGAACGTGTACGCACGCGACTGCCTCCACATCGAGCACTGTCGACCGCTGGTCATGCGAACCCGGCCCATCCTCCCGGCCGCCGCCCGCACACGTGATCGGTGAGATTACGGAATCGGCTACGTACGCACTGCCGGGTGCCCGGCGCCCGGCCTACAGCGCCGCCCGACGAAAGCGGCCCAGGAGGGCCCGAGCCTGCTCTGCGTCCGCGTCGAAGAACTGCGTGGCCAGGGCGGGCGGCACGGCGGCCCCCTGGATGCGGACCTCGTCGCAGGTGAAGCAGAACGCCGCCTCGTACAACGGCAGGTCGAGGACATCGTCGTACGCCCGCACACCCCACCCGGGGGAGAACCCGCAGCGGTGCTGCGTGCTGCCGGGCAGGCTCCTGATCAGGGTCAGAAGGTCGGCGGCCTCGTCCCCGGCCCAGTGGGCGACCACCGCACCGGGGTACGGGGCTCCCCGCCTTTCCGGGAGCCCGGAGACGCGGACGACTTCGATCAGCGCGGTGGCCGCGAGAGCCGGTGCGGGAAGCTGCATGGCCGCAGTCTGCCCGCCTCGGGCCCGGCTGTGGGCTTCGGCTACGCCGCCAGCAGCTGTCCCGTGGACGTGACGGTGAAGGCTCGTCCCCGTACGGCGAAGTCCGACGTACCGCCGTCGTCCGCCCAGGCGAGGAAGACGGACTCGGCTCCGTCGCCGAAGGCGGCCGCGGCGCAGAGCTGGAAGCGGTCACCGGCTGTCGCCGTGCTGACCTGCACCTTGTCGCTGAGGGAGAGCGCGGTGTCGGAACACATCTTCGCCATCACGGTGGGCACGGTGTCGAAGGTCGCCGCGCTCTTCTCCACCCAGGCGAGAAGGAACCGTCCGCCCGGCAGTGCGGTGAGGGCAGGGCTGGTGCGGTTGAAGTCCCGGGGCTGCCCCGCGGTCACGCTGGTGACCTCGACGCTCCCGCCGCTCGGGTCGTAGACGCTGGCCTCCACGGTGGTCTGCGGGACACCGATGTCGCTGGGGCCGATGCCGTCGATGTGCGCGACGACGAACCGGCCGTTGTCGAGCAGCGTGATCGCGTTGTCGCCCTTGAATCCCGAGGCGTTGGGCTGGACCTCGCCGCCCTGCGGCACCCCTTCGAAGTCGAAGACCCGGAAGGTGAGCCGGCCTCCGCCGATCGAGGAGGGGTCGGAGGTCCAGGCGATGGCGTAGTTCCCGTCCGCCAGTACCGTCACGGCCGGGTTCACATGGAACCCCTCGGTGGTGTTGACCGTGAACTCCGGGCCGGCCTTGATGCCTTCGGAGGTGAAACGCTGGGCCCGGATCCGCTGGTCCGCGCGGGAACCCGCCCAGGTGACGAGGCAGCCGCCGTCGATCATGTTCGTGACGGACGGCCGGGTCGCCGGGTCGATGTCGGAGCCGTTGACCTGGACCTCGGGCCCCGACGGCTGCCCGCCGACGAACCGCCGCAGCTTCAGCTGCGGACCGGGCGGAGGGTTGAACGCCTCTTCCCGCCACACCGCGAACGAGGAGAACCCCGCGGACTCGACCGTCGGCCACTGCCGGTTCGTGTTCCCGCCGGGCGCCGCCACCGGACTGCTGACCTGGAACTCCGCACCGAGCTTGGTCCCCGTCACGCCCAGGTTCTGCCCCTTGAT
Organism: Streptomyces stelliscabiei; assembly: GCF_014873495.1. Taxonomy (GTDB): domain Bacteria; phylum Actinomycetota; class Actinomycetes; order Streptomycetales; family Streptomycetaceae; genus Streptomyces; species Streptomyces bottropensis. The sequence goes on from NZ_JADBGF010000001.1 coordinate 5,439,735, forward strand.
GCCGGCATTGCTCTCGTCCGCCCACATGGCCACGTACTGCGCACCGAAGACCGAGTCGACGGACGGTTGGAACTGAGCACCGCTGGTGGTCGTACTGACCGTGATCTCACCCATGCCGGACTCCGTTTCGTCTCTTCACTGCGGATGACGGGGTGCAAGAGAGATCCACGCGCGGCGCTACAGAAAAGCGTGACACGTCCCGGAGGCCCCTGCATCCGCACCGCCACCCCGCACGCGCTCATCACCCCACACACGACCCGGCGCCATCAGCGGAGCCGCCAACCGCAACCGCTGCCCGGCGTGCCCTTGGAGGCCCCCGGCATTGAGCAAACCCCCCATCGCCGCACGTACCCCCTGCCGAGTGCACTCGGTACGGGACGCGAACGGAGATCAGGGCATGGTGAGGAAGCTGTCGCGTGGGGTCGCGTTGGCCGCGAGCCTGGCTGCCCTGCCCCTGGTGGCGGCGTGCAGCGGGGACGAGGCCAAGGGGGACGCCAGTCCTGTCGCCGCGGTCGCGCCAGCCAAGGTCGAGGTCATCGCCGAGCTCACGGGGTGCGAGGTGAAGATCCGGACCGAGGCCGAGGAACTGCGCGAGGGCGTGTGCCAGACCGGGGTGGGGGACTACCTCATCACCACCTTCCCCAAGGAGGAGCTGAAGGAGGTCTGGCTGGAGTCGGCCTCCATGTACGGCGGGAAGTACCTGGTCGGTCCGCAGTGGGCCATCTCCGCCAAACCCGACGTGCTCAAGAAGCTCAAGGCCAAGGTGGGCGGCAAGATCCGGGACCTGCGTCAGCCGAGCGCCTCGTAGCCGCTGAGCGTGTACGCCTCCTCGTCGTCGATCGCGTCCTCCTCCCAGTCGATGGAGATGGCGGTCGGACGGCCGTCCTTCGCGTAGTCGACGTCCACTGCGTCGGCACCGTCACCCCGTGCCGCATCCGCCTGCCTCAACAGCTCCGCGATCGTGGGTACGTCGGACGGGCTCCGGTCCACCAGGCGGCGGGCGCTGTCGTCGAGTCCGGTGGCCTTCTCGACCTTCCCGTCCCGGACCGTCACCTCGAACGTGCCGATCAGCGCCCGTTCACCCTCGCTCGACGTCAGGGTGTAGCGGTACGCGGAGGGCTCTGTCCAGGCGGGCGCCGGTGTCGCGGCTGCCGTCGGCTCCTCCCCGCATGAGGAGAGCAGCGCGATCGAGGCCCCGGCCAGCGCGGCGGCGGTCAGGGCGCGGTGACGAACTCGTACGGTGGCGGGCTTCGGCATGGTGGTGACCTCCATGTCCTCCTGGTGAGGCGGGCACCACTGGGACGCGGGGTGGGTCCGTAACGTTCGGCGCATGCGTCATCGACATGACTTGCGACCACGGCGGCGCTCGGAAGGCTCTGTTCCGGGGTGTGAGGGGCAGCATGGCTCCATGACGAAACTGCCCGAACCATCGGCCTCTCCAGGCTCTCCAGCCTCTTCCGCCGCCACCTCTTCGGTGCTGTCGCTGTGGTCCCAGAACTCCGTGCTGTCGATCGGGTCGGTCGGATCGGTGCTCTCCGTGGGGTCCGTCGGTTCGGCTCTGTCGGTCGGTTCGATCGGAAGCGCCCTGTCGGTCGGCTCGATCGGGTCGTGGCTGAGCACGGGGTCGTTGTTCTCCGCCCAGTCGCGGTGGTCGGTGCTGTCGTGGCGGTCCAGTGGCGGCTTCATGGCCGTGGGAGCCGTGGGAGCCGTGGGAGCCGTGGGGGTGGCCGCCGGCGGCGCTCTGCTGCTGGCCCGGCTGCTGCACCGGGCTGACAGCGCCACCCCGTGACGACGCCCTCCCCCGTACGACCTCTGCTCACTCCCTGCGCCAGGCTCCGAGCAGTTCGTCCGGACCGTAAGCCGCCTTGAGGCCCGCGCAGCTGATCCCGTTGCGGGAGACCGCTACCAGGGGGAGCGGGCGGTCGGTGAGCGCCGCCCGGTGCTTCTGCAGCGCGGCGAGGCCGTGGTCGTCGAACGGGGCGTTGTCCAGCCACTTGACCGAGCCGAGGAAGAGCAGCTCCTTCGCCACCGGCTGACGGTCGGCGCCCACGAGGTCGATCTCGACGTCGTTGCTGCGCATCCAGTACCCGCCGATCGCCGGGGCGGCGGGCAGATGCCCGTCCGGCAGGAGGCGGGCGAGGGATTCCCGGACCAGGGGCTCGATCGCGCGGCCTCGCCAGTTCGTCCAGCGCCCCTTGATCCGGGTCAGCGTGAGGTCACCCCGCATGCGCTCGATCTCCGCCATGTGCGGGTCGAGGAAGGTGAGCCAGAACCGCGGATAGGGGTCGGCCACCCGATAGCGGCGTTCCTTCGACGGGCGCAGAGAGAGGGGCAGCTCGGTCGCCACCACCCGCTTCGCGGTCAGGACGTCCGTGGCTCGGGTGAGCGTGGTGTGCGCGATGCCGCCGGCCGCCCGCGCGATGTGGGTGAAGGTGCGCTCCCCGCTGCCGATGGCCCGGAGGACCTCCCCGCTCATGGCCTGTGGAGGGAACTCCGCGGCCAGTGAGCGCTCGGCCGAGACCAGCAGGGCCGAGACCGGGTTGTCCAGGGAGTCGCGCAGGAACTCCCACACGTCCGCGCCCGGCCTCCATTCCGCGCAGATCAGCGGCAGACCGCCGGTGATCAGTGCCGCGTCGAAGGTGGCTGCCGGGGGGAGGTCGAGCATCTGCCCGATGTCGGCCGGGTTCAGCGGACCCACGACCATTTCCCGGCCCCGCTGGTGGAAGGGGCGGTCGTAGCCGTTCAGCGCCTCCATCATCGACAGGTCGGAGCCGACCAGGAGGAGGAGTACCACTGCCGTTGCTCTCTTGCCTGATGCCGTGTGCCTGACGCCCTGTGTCTGACGGTCTTGCGCCCGGCGGTCCTGCAGTCTGACGACCTCGTCCCGGCAACGCGAGAACCCCACCTCGCCGAAGCGAAATGGGGTTCTCGTCACTGGAGCGCCGGGCAGGCCTTGCACCTGCATTTCCCCGCAGGAAGCGGGGCGTCTTTCCTTGGACCACCAACGCATTGAGTACTACCGGGAGTTTGTGCTCCGGTGAGCGGCTCGTGATCAACTATAGCGGATCTCCGGGGGTGTTGCATCCCCGGAGATCGCGCGGTCAGAGCAAGTGCGCCTGGGGGGCGTACTCGACGACGAGGTACTTGGCGTCGTGGTCGCCGTAGGCCTTGCGGAGGATCGGTTCGGCCTTGCCGGGGTCGTCCACGCCGATCTGGACGCGGCCGGTGCCGTCGAGGCCGGCTTCGCGCAGGTCGAAGGTGCCGTCCCAGCGGGTCATGTCCTCGCTCACGCGGTCGAGGAGGGCGTTGAGGTCCCGCTCGTTGACGTCGCGGTCGTGGATGCGGACGGTCACGCCCCGCTCGGCCGCGTCGCAGACGGCCTTGTCGAGGGCGGCGGAGGGCATGCGGTAGAGGTCCATGGCGACTCCGTCCTCGTCGACGACGAGGCCCGTGAAGACGTCGGCGTGGGCGCCCGCGACCAGCTCGTCCACGTACGTCAGGGTCCGGTCCAGCGGGGTCTCCGCCGGGGTCTCGGGCCTGAGGTGACCGGCGAGGCTGCCCTCCGGGCGCGTGCCGTGGCACGTGACGGCCGGGTTCGACACCTCTCCCACGGACTGGGCGTCGGCCATCGAGCCCTGGACCCCACCGAGCATCAGCACGGCGACGACCACGGCCGCGGCCGTCCCCGCCCTGCCCCGCCCTTTCACGTCACGCCCGTCACGCTCGTCATGCACATCGGTTACGTCACCTACGCCGTCCATGGGGCACCCCGTGTTCTCCTCGTCGCCGGGCGGTCGGTACTGGGACGCGGCAGGGGGTGAAAGCGTTCGGGGCGGGCGGCCGGCTTCGAGCGTCGCCTTCTCCGCGGCCGGACGTCCGGGTGTAGACAGGGCGGTGAGCTGTGGGAGACGAGGGAGAGGGGCCGGCCGATGGGTCGTCTGCGCGGGGTGCTGACCAAGCCCGTGGTCATCGCGGTACTGGTCGTCGGGGTCGTACTGGCCGGCATCGGGCTGTACTGGTTCCAGCCGTGGAAGCTGTGGACGGACGAGACCGTCCGGGAGGCGGTGCCCTCGGCGACGACGGCACCCAGGGAATCGGAGAAGGCGACGGCCTCGGCGAGTCCCGCGGCCCCCGCGACCGTCGCGCAGGGTGAGTTCATCAGCCACGAGCACACGACCTCCGGACGTGTGCGGCTGCTCCGGCCGGCCGACGGGTCGTACGTCCTGCGGCTGGAGGACTTCGACACCAGTAACGGGCCCGATCTGCGGGTGTGGCTGAGTGACGCGCCCGTGAGGGACGGGAAGGACGGCTGGCATCTCTTCGACGACGACGCCTACGACCATGTCGCCCTGGGCGGCCTCAAGGGCAACAAGGGGGACCAGAACTACCCGGTGCCCGACGGCGTCGATCCGGCCGACTTCACCGCCGTCACCATCTGGTGCGACCGCTTCAACGTGTCGTTCGGGGCGGCCGAGCTGGCCCGGAGCCGCTGAGGGCTCCGGACCGGCTCGGGGGCGTACCCGAGGGCGTACCCGAGTCTCAGTAGCCGACCCGGAACGTCGCGTCCGCCTTCTCCGTCGCCGTCGAGATCGGGTCGATGCGGAGCACGTAGTTGCTGTGCCGGATGTAGCGGGTCGGGTTGTTGTACGACCGGAAGGACGACCAGGTCGAGTCCGCGAGGCCGGCGACGCGGGTGAACGTGGCGTCGGCGGCGAAGGTCGACGTGCCGTCGTTCACGTCGAGGCGCAGGTTGTAGCTGTAGTGGCGGAGGTAGCGGGTGGGGTGGCTGACCGACTGGAAGGAGACGCCGGAGGAGTCCGCCAGGCCCGGGACCAGCTTCCACTGGGAGTCCGTGAACGGGTCGAAGGGGTACTCGTCGATGCGGCCCACGTAGTTGCTGTGGCGGATGTAGCGGGCCGGGAAGTTGTACGACTTGAGGCGGTTCCAGGCCGGTGCGCCCCACTTGGTCAGCAGGTTGCTGTACTCGGTCGAGGTGATCGGGTGGATGCCGCAGTGCTTGGAGTTGAGCGGCTGGGTGTAGAGCTTCTGGTCGAGGGCGGTCCAGGTGCCGGCGGCCAGGTCGCTGGACTGCCAGGCGTAGAAGACGCCGTTGGGGGTGTACGTGTCGCCCCACAGGTACCAGGAGTTGGACGTCAGGGACTTCACGACCGTGGGGGCCTCGGTGCCGCCGTGGGACGCGGCGGTGCTGAAGGGGGTGAAGCTGCCGGGGTTCAGGGTCGTCGAGCGGGCGCCCACCAGGGTCTGGTTCACCTTGTAGTAGAGGTAGTTGACGCCGTTGACACCGACCGTGAGGTTGCCGTCGATGATGTCGTAGCCGGGGTCGAAGAAGACCTGGGGGTCGGACGTCGTGACGAAGTCGGTGGTGTAGCTGACCATGATGACGTTGTGGCCGCTGCTGTTCACCGAGGAGTAGAGGATGCCGTACCGGCCGCGTGAGGCGTCCCAGTAGGCCTCCGGGGCCCAGCTGTGGGTGCCGGTCATGTCGTGCAGCTTCACGCGCCGGTAGCCGGTGAAGGTCCGCAGGTCGGTCGAGTCCCAGACGTGGATGTAGGTGCTGTTGTAGTTCCAGTCGGTGCCCTTGAGGTCCGTCGCCAGGACGACGAACGTACCGTCCTGCTTGCGCATCAGGAACGGGTCGCGCAGCCCGCCTGCGCCCTGGGTGGGGGTGACCAGGGGGGCGTTCTGGTTCAGCGGGGTCCAGTTGAGTCCGTCCTGGCTGACGGCCAGGTGGAGGCCGTAGTCGGCCTCCAGCATCGTGTTCGACTCGGTGAAGTAGACCATCGCGTAGGCCGAGTCCGCGGCGTGGGCGGTGCCGGCGCCGAGGGTGAGCACACCGGTCGCGGCCAGCGGCACGGTCGCCGCAGTGCCGAGGAACATGCGGCGGGAGAGGCCGGGCCCGCTGGTCATGCCACTCATGCCTGGCTCCACTTCTGGTTGTTCTGGCCGTTGCAGGACCACAGGACGAGCTTCGTGCCGTTGGTGGTCGCCGCGTTGTAGGCGTCCAGGCAGAGGCCGGAGTTGACGTTGACGATCGTGCCGTCGGCGTTCACGTTCCACTGCTGGTTGGTGGCGCCGTGGCAGTCCCAGATGACGACACGGGTGCCGTTGGAGGTGCCGCGGTCCCAGGCGTCCAGGCACTTGTTGCCGTACACGACGAGTTCCTTGCGGGAGGTGTACTGCCAGACCTGGTTCCGGCCGCCGGAGCAGTCCCACAGCTGGGCGTCGGTGCCGTTGGTGATCGTGTTGTTGTCGATGTCCGCGCAGCGGCCGGAGCCCGTGCCGGTGATCAGGGTGCCGTTGGTGCCGGGCAGCGGCCGTACGACGATGCCTTCGAGGGTCGGGGCGCCGGAGAACGTGATCGTGTTGGCGCTGCCCTTGGTGAGCGACATGGCGACGGAGATGTTGCCGGGCGAGGAGCCGGTCGGCGGGAAGGAGACCTTCGTGGAGGTCTGGCCGTTGACGGTGAGGGTGCCGACGCGGGCCGAGGAGGTGTTGTTGGTGTAGGAGACGTCGACCGTCTTCAGCCCGGTGCTCCCGGCGACCACGCCGGTGAAGCTCGACGTGCCGGTGTACGCGCTCGACGCCTGCTCGGTGCCGCCCTTGACGGTGAGCATCACGGAGGTGCCCGCGGGGACGCTGGTGGTGTAACTCGTGCCGGGCGTACCGACGTCGGTACGGCTCCACAGGTCACGCACGGTCGCGGAGGCGTTCGTCAGGCCCAGGTCGGACCAGCGGACGGTCATGTTCTGGGTGGTGGAGGTGCGGTTGAGCAGGACGACCGCGCGGTTGCCGCTGCCGGAGAGGACCTTGCCGTACACCTGGAGGCCGGTGGTGTCCTCGGCGACCTTGACGCCCTGCTGGCCGCGGGGGTCCTGGTCGACGGCGATGACCTCGGGGTTCTTGAGGATGTTCGCCGTCTGGGTGGTCATCGTGGAGAGGTCGTTGCCGGCGAGCAGCGGGGCGCCGGAGACCGCCCACAGGTTCATGTGGGTGCGGTCCTGGGCGGCGGTGAGGCCCATGCCGATCATCAGCATGTCGGGGTCGTTGTAGTAGCCGGTGTGCTGGGCCGTGGGGTGCACGTTCCGGTCGTAGTTGGTCAGCATGCCCGCGTACGTCAGGCCCTGGCCGTGGTAGAAGATGTCCGTGTTCGTCCGCCACATCGGGCCCATGCCGGGCGCCCAGTTCCAGGGGTTGGAGTAGCCCCAGTTGCACAGGGAGAGGGCGAGGGGGCGGCCGGTGGTGGCGGTCGCGGTGGACACGGCGTCGCTGATGGCCTGGTAGGTCGTCTTCGGGTCGAGGCCCTCGGCGTCACCGCCGCACCAGTCGACCTTCACGAAGTCGAAGCCCCACTTCGAGAACTGCGTCATGTCCTGGACGTAGTGGCCCTCGCTGCCACTGCCGGGCGCGGCCGGGCGGCCGGTGGGGAAGTAGTAGCCGCAGCCGTCCTTGCCGGCGTCGGTGTAGATGCCCGCCTTCAGGCCCTTGCTGTGGATGTAGTCGGCGATGGCCTTCATGCCGCCGGGCCACTCGGCCTCGTCGATGCTGATGTTGCCCGCGCTGTCGCGGGTGCCCTGCCACCAGCCCTCGTCGATGTTGATGTACTCGTAGCCGGCCTCGGGCAGCCCGGCCGCGACGAACGCGTCGACCTGCTGCTTGATGACGTTGTAGTCGACCTTCGCGGCGAAGGCGTTCCAGGAGGCCCAGCCCATCGGGGCCTTCGGGACCGGTATTTGACGGTCCGTCACCGCCACGGGGGCGGCGTCGGTCAGCGTCTGGGGGCCGGGGGCCGCGGTCGGCGGCTGGGCGAAGAGCAGGGCGGCCGTGGCGGCGGTCGCCAGGGTGACGGCGCGGATCACCGTCGTCCTGCAAAGCCGGTGGAGACCACGGGAGTTGGCACGTGGAGGGGAGGTCATGCGGCTCCTTCGATGGATACCCGGAGATCGATATCTCGAACGGGGATCGGCACGCCGAACATGCTGGCTGGCCGAAAGTAGAGCCGGGAGTGAAGGAAGTCAACGGCTGTGGCAGAGGTGTTTTTTGAACCGGTCACAAAGTGCCGACGCAAGGCTGGGAAGGGCGACGACACCGGGCCGGGAAAGGGCTCGGCGTCGCGCTTCGGCAGTCGGGTCTCATGACGGGAACTCAGACATGCCGAGCGGGACGGTGGGCCGGCCGTTACCGACGGCTTTCGGCCTGGTCAGGCCGTGTGACCGGTCACCTTCAGCGTCGACACACGGAAGGTCACGCGGGGCGCGGGGCGCGGGGCGCGGCACAAAGGACGAGGGACGAGGGACGAAGGACGTGGGACGAAGGACGAGGGACGAGGGACGAAGGACGAGGGACGAAGGACGAAGAAGGCCGGCGCCGGAACCTGGCTATCGTGCCGGACGCTCGCGGCCCCACGCCGCCAGTGGTCCGAGGGCGTCGTTGAGGCGTGTCCCGTCCTCCGTCAGCGAGTACTCCACACGGGGCGGCACCTCGTCGTACGAGACGCGCCGCACGATGCCGTCCGTCTCCATCTCGCGCAGATGCGAGGCCAGCACCTTCTCGCTGACCCCCGGAAGCAGCCGCCGCAACTCACCGAAGCGGCGGCAGGGATGCTCGTGCAGCGCCCAGAGAATCAGCACCTTCCACTTGCCGCCGATCACCTCCATCGCGGTGTCGATCCCGCAGGCGTGCCCGTCCGGTGCGCCCGGCCGGTTCAGTGTCGTCATGCCCCCACCCCTCCGACGTGCTCGCTCACCCCAGGGTAACCACCCACTCCGAAGTGCGTACTTGATCACTTCCGCGCCTGTGACCAGCCTGTTCGGCATGACACAGAACGCTCCGGAGAAGACCTCTCTCACCCTGCTGGGACTCGGCGCGATGGGTACCGCGCTGGCCCGTGCCTGGCTCGCCGCCGGCCATCCGCTCACCGTCTGGAACCGCACCCCGACCCGCGCCGAGGCGCTCGCCGCCGAGGGGGCCAGGGTCGCCGGCACGGCCGCCGAGGCGGTCGCGGCGAACACCCTGGTCGTGGTCTGTCTGCTGGACGACGCCTCCGTCGGCGAGGCGCTGGCCGGTGCCGACCTGGCCGGCCGCGACCTGGTGAACCTGACCACCAGTACTCCCGCCGAGGCCCGTGCCCGCGCCGACCGGGCCCGGGAGCGAGGCGCCCGTTATCTGGACGGCGGAATCATGGCCGTGCCGCCGATGATCGGCGTCCCCGAGTCCGGCGGCTACGTCTTCTACAGCGGCTCGCGCGAGCTGTTCGAGCGGCACCGGACGACCCTGGGCGTGCCGGCCGGCACCACCTACGTCGGGGAGGACGCGGGCTTCGCGGCCCTGCACGACGTGGCCCTGCTCAGCGCCATGTACGGGATGTTCGCCGGGGCCGCGCACGCCTTCGCCCTGATCCGCAAGGAGGACATCGACCCGGCGTCCCTCGCCCCGCTGCTGGCCGACTGGCTCACCGCGATGGCCCCGTCCGTGCACGAGACCGCCGACCGGCTGCGGAGCGGCCGCTACACCGGGGGAGTGGTCTCCAACCTGGCCATGCAGGTGGCGGGCACCCCGACCTTCCTCACCACCGCCGAGGAACAGGGCGTCAGCACGGAACTGCTCGGCCCCTACTTCGCGTTGATGCGCCGCCGGTCGGCCGAGGGTGGCGGCGAGGAGGATCTGACGGGAGTGATCGACCTGCTGGTGCGCTGAGGCCGGGCCGCCCGCCGGGTCGGCGCCGAGGTCCCGTCCCGCCGCGGGACGGGACCTCGGCGCCGGTCGTGCCGGTCGTGCCGGTCGTGCCGGTCGTGCCGGTCGTGCCGGTCACCTGAGGGAGGGCGTCACTTGGTCGCCGTGGGCCTCCTCGACGCCGCTGTCGCCTCCGCCACGTCCGTCAGCGGTCGCAGCCGGTACGTGTACGCGTAGTCGCGGTTGGCGAAGAGCTTGTACTCGTCGTGCGTGTGGGCGCCCCAGCTGTTGTCACCGCCGACTCCCATCTGGCGGTGGTTGACGCGCAGGACGGGGGTGTCGCGGGGGGTGAGGTGGTAGTCGTGGCGCAGGCCCGTCGACAGGTCCTCCGGGGTGAAGTACGAGGCGTTGATCTCTATCAGCGCGTCGCCCGAGACCAGCAGGCCCACTCCGTCGCGGTCGGTGACGGCGGCCCAGCGGACGTCGGTCTTGTTGCCGTTCTCCTGGGGGCGGATGTAGCCCGACCACTGGTCGGCGATCTCGCCGGAGTAGAGGCCCACGTCGGTGCCGTTGTTGCGGTCCCAGTGGTTCTCCTCGGGACCGCGGCCGTAGTAGTGCAGGCGCTCCAGGCGGCGGTTGAGCAGGAACAGGGTGCCCACCTCCGGGATGTACGGGAGGGAGGAGGCACCCGGGTGCAGGGTGTTGTCGACCTTGATCTCGGCGTTGCCGAACACCGTGTAGGTGGTGGTGTACGTGGACTCGGTGGTCGTCGGGAGCGTGCCGCTGACCTTGATCTCCACGGCCCGGTCGCCGAGGGCGCGCACGGTCACGTCCGTGACCTTGCGGTCCGTGCCCGCGTCCCGCCAGGTCTGGTTGCGGGTGTGCTGTCCGTTGCCGTGGTCGTTGTCGGTGGGGGCCCGCCAGAAGTTGGGCACCGGGCCGGAGGAGATCAGCCGGGTGCCGCCCGCCTTGTACGAGGTGATCGTGCCGGTCGCCTTGTCGACGGTGACGGAGAAGCGGCCCGGGTGGCCCCTGCCGGTGACCGTGACGGCCTCGTCGCTCTCCTCGTACCTCAGCTCCGGGACGTCCGCCAGGGGGACGGGTGTCACCGCCGGGCTGCCCGCGTCGACGGGCAGTTGCTGCCGGGCCACCTCGAAGCCGGCCTCGGCCCACGGGGTGTCGTCCTTCGTGGTGAAGGAGAGTTCGAGGAAGTACTCGGTGCCCGGGGCGGGGGAGGCGGGGAGGTCGAAGGGGACGGTGACGTCCTTGGTGGACAGGGGGCCCACGTCCAGCTGGTCACGGGTGAGGCGGCCCTTCTGGACCTCCTTGCCGTCGGCCACCAGGGACCAACCGCCGTCCAGTTCACGGAGGTTGGTGAAGAGGTACTCGTTGGTGAGCGTGACCTTCTTCGAGGCCGGGGTGGTGCCGGTGGCCGGCTTGGCGTGCACGGCCTGGTAGATGCGCTTGACCTCGGCCGCCTTGCCGGTGTGGCTCCGGTCGGCCTTGATGATGCCGTCCGCGACGAAGGCCCCGTCGTTGGGGTTGTCGCCCCAGTCGCCGCCGTACGCGAGGAACGTGCGGTCCTTCGCGCGGCTCTCCGCCACGTCGACCGTCGCCGCGTCGAACCAGAACCGCACCCCGTCGTCACCGGCGCCACGCCCCGCGGAGGCCAGCTCGGAGCCGCTCAGGGCGCGCGCGTACACACGCGCCCGCCGGATCGTGCCGCTGAACTCGCGCGTCGGGTTGTCCGTGTCGGTGCCGAGGGCGAGCGGAGCGACGTTCACGCTGGGCCGCCGGGTCGTGGTGCGGGTCGCCTTCACCTCGCCGTCGACGTAGAGGGTGAGGGACCCGGAACCGGCGTCGAAGACTCCGGCGACGTGGTGCTCGCGGCCGGTCCAGCCCTCGGCCGGGAGCCCCCAGCTGACGCTGACCCACTGGCCGCCGCCGTAGATGAAGAACTCGATGCTCTTCTCGCTCTGCTTCAGGGCGTACTGGGTGTCACCCTTGGCGATGATCGGCTGGTGGCCGCCGGTGACCTTCGGGGTGAACCAGGCCTCCAGCGTCAGGGAGCCGGTGAGGTCCAGGGCCGGGTCGCGGGTGAAGCCGGTGGCACCGGAGAGGCCCTTGTCGCGGCTGAACGTTCCTGCTGCGGTGAGGAGTTGCCCCTTCAGACCGCTCGGACCGGCGTCGGTGAACACCTTCAGCCGGGGGATCGGCCAGGTCAGCGACTGGTCGACGAAGTCCCAGATCCAGCCGCCCTGGAGGACGGGGTAGCGCCGGACGAGGTCCCAGTACTTCTTGAGGTTGCCGGTCGAGTTGCCCATCGAGTGCGCGTACTCGATCATCACGTACGGCCGGGTGTCGGCGGTGTCCTTCGCCCGCTGCTCGACCCGCTGCGGGCTGTCGTACATCTCCGAGCGGATCTGGCTGATCGTCGGCCGGTCGTCGCCCTCGTACTGGATGACACGCGTCTTGTCGTACGACTCGATCCAGTCGCGCATGGCGACGAAGGTGGAGCCGCCGCCCGCCTCGTTGCCGAGGGACCAGATGACGACGGAGGCGTGGTTCTTGTCGCGGTGGACCATGTTCCGGGCGCGGGCCACGCAGGCCTTCGTCCAGTCGGGGTCGTTGCCGGGGAAGCGGTCCCGGATGCCGTGGGTCTCCAGGTTCGTCTCGTCGACGAGGTAGAGGCCGTACTCGTCCGCCAGCTCGTACCAGAGCGGGTTGTTGGGGTAGTGCGAGGTGCGCACGGAGTTGATGTTGAGACGCTTGATGATGCCCATGTCCTGGACCAGGTCGGCGCGGGTGAGCGCCATGCCCCGGTCGGGGTGCATCTCGTGGCGGTTGGTGCCCCGCAGGGAGACCGGCTTGCCGTTGATCCGCATCAGCCCGTCCTTGAGCGCGAACTCGCGCAGGCCGACGCGGTGGGAGAGGGTCTCGACGACCTTGCCGCCCGGGTCGCGCAGGTGCAGCACGGCCGTGTACAGGGTCGGGTGCTCGGCGGACCACAGCTCGGGGGACGGCACGGCCCTGGCGGCCTGCACGGTCACGTCCTCACCGACGGCGGAGGCGCCGACGGTGACGGACTGGACGAGGGGGCGTGACCAGACGGCGTGCCCGCCCGCGTCGTAGAGCTGCGTCTCCACGGAGTACGCGCCCTCGTGTCCGGCCTCGTACGCGCGCACGCTCGCGGTGACGGACAGCTCGGCGCTCGTGTAGCCGTCGGCGAGCGGGGTGTCCAGCTTGAAGTCGCGCAGGTGCACGGCCGGGGTGGAGTAGAGGTAGACCGAGCGGAAGATGCCGCTCAGCCTGATCATGTCCTGGTCCTCCAGCCAGTCGCCGTCCGAGTACCGGTAGACCTCGACGGCGATCTGGTTCGACCCGGGCTTGAGGTGCCGGGTGATGTCGTACTCGGCCGGGTCGTACGAGTCCTCGTGGTAGCCGACGAGTTCGCCGTTGATCCACACGTAGTGGGCCGACTTGACGCCCTCGAAGTGCAGGAAGGTACGGCGGTCGCCGGCCGTCCAGTCCTTGGGGAGCTGGAAGGAACGGCGGTACTGGCCCACGGGGTTGTAGCGGGTCGGCGCGTTGGGGGGCTGCGCCTCCTCACCGCCGCCGTTGGGGCCCCACCAGGGGTAGGTGATGTTGATGTAGATGGGGAAGTCGTAGCCGTGCAGCTGCCAGTTGGACGGCACCGGGATGGTGTCCCAGTCGCTGTCGTCGACATCGGTCCTGTAGAAGTCCTCGTCCCGGTCGCCCGGCCGGTCGACGTACGCGAACCGCCACTTGCCGTCGAGGCTCAGCCGGTACGGGGAACGGGTGCGGTCGCCGGCGAGTGCCTGTCTGACGTCCGCGTACGGCATGAGGGTGGTGTGGGGCGGTTCGGCGCCGACCTGGAAGAGGGCCATGTTGCCGGACCACTCGGGGGTGCCGTCGGCGGCCGTCCCGGTGAAGGGGGCCGCGTAGGCATCGCCGCCGGAGAGGGCCAGGGCGCCGAGGAAGGCGGCGCCGCCCTCCAGCAGACGGCGGCGGCTCATGACGGGGCGGGCGGCGGCGGGGGAGCCTGTGTGCGGGTGCTGCTGTGGCATGTACCGGGGCCTTCCTCGACGACATGGGGGAGTGCACGTGCGGAGGAGCGTCGGATGGTGTCCGAAGTTGTTGAAAAACCGGGCCCACCCTAGGACTTCGAACAGAAGGGGAGCAATGAATCTGTCGCACTTTGTGCGGTCGTGAGGTGCGGTCGTGCGCGTGCGGGGATGACGGCCACGTGGGTGCGTGTGCCGGTGTCGCCCCCGGCCCCGGCCCGTCGCGCCGCTTACGGTGCCCCCATGGTGGCGGGTGTGGTGTGGGCGTTGTGCGCGGCGGTGTGCATGGGTACGGCGACCGTGCTGCAGGCGCTGGGCGCGCGGCGGGCGGCGACGGGGGACGACGGGCGCGGCCGGGGGCGGACCGTGATGGAGGTGCTGCGCGGCTGGCCCTTCCTCGCCGGGGCGGGCCTCGACACGGCGGGCTTCGCGGCGCAGGTGGTGGCCCTGCGGCTGGTGCCGTTGTTCCTGGTGGAGGCGGCGGTGGCCGCGTCGCTGGCGGTCACCGCGGTGGCCGGCACGCTCGTGCTGGGACTGCGGCTGCGGCGGGCCGAATGGGGCGCGGTGGCCGTGGTGTGCCTGGGGCTGGCGACGCTCGCGGTGTCCGCCGGGCGCACGGGTGACGGACACGGTGACGCCGGGCTGCGGGTGGCGGTGCTGGTCGCGTCGGTGCTGGTGGTGGCGGGCGGGTGGGCCGTGGGCGGCCGGCTGCGGCGGGGCCGGGCCGTCGTCCCCGGCGCGGCGGCGGGCCTCAGCTTCGGCCTCACCGCCATCGCGGTACGCCTGCTCTCGGACGCGACCGTCCCCGCGATCCTGGCGCAGCCGTCCGCCTACGCCGTCGTCGTCTCCGGCCTCGGCGGCTACCTCCTCCTCGTCCAGGCCCTCCAGTCCGGCTCGGTGACGGCGGCCACGGCGGCGATGGTCATCTGCGAGACCGTCTGGCCGGGCGTGTTCGGGGTGGTGTGGCTCGGCGACTCGACGCGGGACGGGTACGGGTGGCTGGCGGTGATCGGGTTCGTGGGGTGCGTGGGGGGCGGGGTGGCGCTGGCGCGGTTCGGGGAGGCGGGGGAGCCCGGGGGATCCGGGGGATCCGGGGGCGAGGGTGGGGCTGCTGTGCGCTGATCCCTGGCCCAGGGCGACGTCCGGCCGGTACGGGTCCAAGGGACTCGGCGGCGCCCCGCACGCGTTGGCCGGCCGCGCGCCCCGCACGCTTCGGCCGGTGGGGCAGGGCGTTGCGCACGTACCTCTGATCACCCGGGGCGCCGGAAGGACGACCGGGACCCGTCCGGCCGCAGGCGGCAACCTTCCCGGGGCCGGTGGCGACCCCACCGTGAAATGACAGCACGTGAAATCCCGCCCCCACCAAGGGAGTTCACCATGCGCATCCCACGCCCCACACACCCCCCACGCCCCGCCCGCACCCCACGCACCCGCATCGCGAGCCTGCTGACCGTGCTCGTCGCCGTTCTGGCGGTGCTGCTCGCCCCCGGGCTGACGACGCCGTCCGTCGCGCAGGCGGCGAACGACCGGGCCGCCACCCGGGAACGCGCCGAGGCGGCGGCGGCCGTCTGGAACCCGCCCTCGAACCTGGTCCAGCCCCTGGGCGAGGTCTGGAACCACGTCGAGTCCACCTACGGCAACCTCTACGGCTTCCGCAACTACGGCTGGGACCAGGTCATGGCCAACCGCGGCAGCGTCAACTACTGCGTCCGCTGGGAGTCGGACCAGCCGGTCAGCACCGCCCTGCGCGACCAGATCCACGCCGCGCTGAAGAAGCAGTTCGGCACGTGGATGGCGGCCATGGTCGACAACGGGCAGGGCCACAACGCCTGGCCGTACACCAACGTCCCCGTCAACATCGTCGGCTGGGCGGTGAAGAACCGCTCCACCCTCCAGTGGACCGACAACTCCGTCGACATCTACACCAACATGCTGGACGGCGCCGGAGCCCCGCAGTGCGCTCCCGACTGCGGCCGCTTCTTCCACCAGGACGGCAACTACTCCCGCTGTCCCGGCGGCACCGCCCGCCACTACGACCAGTCCCTCTGGCTCACCGAGGGCTTCGGCGGCGGCGCCGGCGGTGACTGGGGGCAGCGCATGGGCCGCTCCTACTTCACCGGCGCGCTCGGCCAGGAGAACATCCACATCTATCTGCACGAGGTCGGCCACACCTTCGGCCTCGACGACTTCTACGACTGGTCCCCCACCGACCAGTGCTGCTTCCTGATGAAGGCCGGCAGCGCCACCCGGATCACCGAGTTCGACAAGTGGATGTTCCGCGACTTCTGGCGCCATCTGAAGTCCCGCTACGGCCTCTGACACCCATCCGTCACCGACGTGCGCGGGGCCGTGACAGATGTCATGGCCCCGCTGTGAAGGCGCTCGTCCACGGGAACGATGTGCCGCCCACCGGCTGTTCGTGACAATCGCCTTACAGGACGCGGGAGTTGACCGCCCGGGTCCGCACAGACGTCAGGCACGTCAGGAACATCGGAAACGAGGGACAAGCCGTGCGCATCACCCATCTCGTGGGGACCGCTCTGGGCACCACACTCCTGCTCGTCACGGCGGTTCCCACCGCCTCGGCCGCGCCCACGGCCGGGAACACGACCGGCAGCCCGGCCCCGGGGCGGGGCGGACTGGACCGGGCCGAACTGCGCGACACGCTCGCCGCGATCCCCGAGGCCGGGATGTACGGCACGTACTCCTCGGTGCGGGACGGCCGTGCGCGCTGGACCGGCGCGGCGGGTCTGGCCGACGTGGACACCGGGCGCAAGGTCACCCCGAACATGCGGCACCGCGTCGGCAGCATCACCAAGACGTTCACCGCGGTGGCGATCATGCAGCAGGTGGAGCGGGGCCGGATCAGCCTCGACGCCCCGGTCACGCGCTATGTCCCCGAGCTGTTCAAGGGGACCGGCACCGACGCGAACGCCCGGGAGCGCGGCGACGCCATCACCGTACGCATGCTCCTCAACCACACCAGCCACATCGGCGACTACGTCCTCGGCGCCTTCCCCTCCCTCCAGCAGAACTCCACCGCCAGCCTCGACGAGGGCCGCTTCCGCTCGATCGGCCCCCGGGAACTGGTCCGCCTGGGCCTCGCCGCCCCCGCCACCGGCAGCCCCGGCGCCCAGCCCGGCTCGTACTCCAACACCAACTACGTCATGGCCGGCCTGATCCTGGAGAAGGTCACCGGCCAGAAGGCGTCGACGTACCTCACCCGCCACGTCATCGAGCGAGCCGGGCTGGACGACACCTCGTTCCCGCGCACCCCGTACATCAAGGGCCCGCACTCCAGGATGTACGAGTCGTTCTACGGGCTCATCGACCCGCCCCGCGACTACAGCGTCTATGACATGTCCTGGGCCTACACCGCCGGGGCGATCGTCTCCACGACCGACGACCTCAACCGTTTCTACCGCCTGTTGCTCACCGGCCACCTCGTCGGCCGGGCGTCCCTGGCGGAGATGCAGCGCACGGTCCGGGTGGAGATCGGCCCGGGCTCCGCCATCGACTACGGCCTCGGCATCTACCCCCTCGACCTCCCCGGCTGCGGGCGTTTCTGGGGCCACGACGGCGGTGTCTTCGGTGCCGGCACCAGCAGCTTCACCGGCGCGGACGGCAAGCGCCAGCTCTCCATGGGCTACAACCTGATGAAGTACCAGCGTCTCAACGAGGACGGTACGGAACTGGAGCCGAGCCCGATCGACGAGGCGCTCATCGTGCACATGCTGAAGGGGCTGTGCCCGTCACTGGACACGGGTGAGGAGCCGGGCGAGGGCTCCGGGGCGGCGATGAAGTCGGGGATCGCGGCGGCGGACGTCCGGCGGATCCTTCCGAACGGCCTGCCGGGCGTGGACCTCGCCACCGGGAGCAGCCCGATGGCCCCGAGCCCGTTCAGGACCCCGAACAGCTGACCCCGAACAGCTGACCCCGAACCG
Source organism: Streptomyces stelliscabiei (assembly GCF_014873495.1). Classification (GTDB taxonomy): domain Bacteria; phylum Actinomycetota; class Actinomycetes; order Streptomycetales; family Streptomycetaceae; genus Streptomyces; species Streptomyces bottropensis. Next base: position 5,457,454 of record NZ_JADBGF010000001.1, read on the forward strand.
CTGACCCCGTCCCGAGGTCCGCAGGTCCGCAGGTCCCGAGGTCCGCGACCCCCGGCCGCCGGTGGGTAGAACGCTTCCGTAACCGCCCTCGCACCTCAGGGAGAGTAGCGTTGTGCCCACCTTCGTCATCTTCGACCTGGAGTTCACGACCTGGCCGGGGGCCATGGAGCAGCACTGGTCGGCCCCCGGCCAGCTGCGCGAGATCGTGCAGATCGGCGCGCTGCGGCTGAACGAGGAGTACTCCGTCGTCGAGAGGTACGACGCACTGGTCCGGCCGGTGGTGAACCCGGTCCTCTCTCCGTTCCTCACCGCTCTCACCGGTATCGAACAGGGGGCGGTCGACCGGGACGGCCTCGCACCGGCCCGGGCCCTGAGCGACTTCCTCGCCTTCTGCCGGGGACAGTCCGTCCTCTCCTACGGCAACGACATGCTCGTCCTCGGCGAGAACATCGGCTGGGCCCGGGCCCGGGGCGAGGAGATCGAGCACAATGCCCTCACCCCCGGCTTCGTCAACATCCGTCCCTGGCTGAACGCCGCGGCCCCGGCCACGGCGGGCGTCAACTCGGGCCGCCTGTGGCAGGCCCTGGGCCTCCCCCGCCCCGCCACTCCGGGCGACGAACACTCGGCCCTCTTCGACTGCCACTCCATCGCCACGGCGCTACGGCATCTGGCGGGGACGGGGGCCGCCCTGCCGGACGCTCTCCTCCACGGAGGCTGATCAGCTTCCGAGGCGACCGGCGAGGCGGTCCAGCTCCTCGCCGATCGCCTCGCGCAGCTCGTCGTGGCGCGGTCCGAGCGCGTACCGCTCCTCGCTCCACCGCTCCTGCGGATACAGCCACACCGGCCTGCCGACCAGCTCCGGCGGCTCCCACGTGTAGCGCGGCCACACATGTGCGTGCAGAAACGGGTCCTTGTTCCCGAGGATCTCCAGGTTGACCCGCCGGAACGCCGGATCCAGCCGCGCGCAGGCCCGCTCGACGGCCTCGCCCAGCCGGTCCATGTCGGCCAGGAACGCCGTCCGCCTCGCCGCCGGCAGCTCCGACAGCCGCCCCACCGCCGGATCGTCCACGAGCAGCACGCAGTACCCGGGCAGGAACTGGGTGTCCCCGATCACCGCGAACCCGGCCGTGAGCCGCCGCAGTACCGTCGGGTTCCCCCCTCGAAGCGCGCTGCCGATCCGTTCGTTTCGCCACCCTTCAACCATGGCCGGTGACTTTACAATCACCGTCCCACCGCCTCACCGTCTCGCCACCCCACCGTCCAACACCCAGTGATCCAGGAGCTGTTGTGTCCGACGCACCCGCTGTCCGTGAACTCCGTCTGGTCGTCACCGCCGCCGACTACGACGCCGCGCTGCACTTCTACCGGGATGTGCTGGGACTGCCCGAGCGGGCCGCGTTCTCGTCCGACGGCGGGCGGGTGTCGATCCTCGAAGCGGGCCGGGCGACGCTGGAGATCACCGACCCGAACCACGCCGAGTTCATCGACGAGGTGGAGGTCGGCCGCCGCGTGGCCGGGCACATCCGGGTCGCGTTCGAGGTGGACGACTCGACCGCGATGACGGCGAGACTGGCCGCGGCCGGCGCCGAGGTGGTCGCGGAACCGACCCGCACCCCCTGGAACTCCCTGAACGCCCGCCTCGAAGCCCCCGGCGACCTGCAACTGACCCTGTTCACCGAACTCGGCGAGCCCGAACTCGGCGACGGGAGCGCGTAGTCGGGCAGGTGCTCACCGTCGAGGTGAGTAGGCGTACTCATGTGCGCGGTGTGCGGCCTCCGGCACGATACGTGCATGCGACCAAGATCCCTTTCAGGTAGGAAGTCCGTTCTGGTGGCGGCGCTCGGCTGCGCCGTCCTCTCGGTGGGCGGCGTCCAGAGCGCCGTCGCGAGCGACGACGATCCGGAGGCTCGATTCCGCGTTCTGGCGACCGCGATCACGGAGAGCTGTGGTCCGGTACGCGTGGACCGCGTCACGACATCCGCGTCGCCCTCGAAGGCGGCTTCGGCCGCGGCGGCAGCGGCGGCGTCCGCCTCGCGGTCGGCCTCGCGGTCCACCTCGGTCCCGGAGGTGCCGCTGGGAGTCGTCGAGGCGTGCGCCGCGCGCGTGCACGTCCAGCGTGTCGACGACGCGTTCGAGAACACCGGGACGAGCGGCTATCAGGCGATGCGCGACAAGCTGACGGAGCTGGGCTACCCCGCCTCGCGGATCCACCGCATGCCGGACGTCTTCTCGGACACGCCCCGGGCGAGACTCGACCTGCGGGTGGACGGCGGTCATCTGGCCCTGGACGTCACCGACTACGGCGCCAACGTGGTCGTCGAGGCGTTCGGTGCCCCGGCGTCCCCGGGCGTGAGTGTGACCGATGTGCGGCGGACCCCGATCGTGGACCGGCCCACGTCCTGACCGTCCGGCACGGGGGTGGGGGCGGCGGACGTGAGGGCCGTCACCGGGAGTGGCTTTGCATGATCATGCATTGGCATGCATAATATTTCTATGTCCAAGGTCCTCACCTCTCTTCCGGCCGGCGAGCGCGTCGGCATCGCCTTCTCGGGCGGGCTCGACACCTCGGTCGCCGTCGCGTGGATGCGCGACAAGGGTGCTGTCCCCTGCACCTACACGGCTGACATCGGCCAGTACGACGAGCCCGACATCGCCTCGGTGCCCGGCCGCGCGAAGACCTACGGTGCCGAGATCGCGCGCCTGGTCGACTGCCGGGCCGCGCTGGTCGAGGAGGGCCTGGCCGCGCTGACCTGCGGCGCGTTCCACATCCGTTCCGGCGGGCGGGTGTACTTCAACACGACCCCCATCGGCCGTGCCGTCACCGGCACGCTGCTGGTCCGGGCGATGCTGGAGGACGACGTCCAGATCTGGGGCGACGGCTCGACCTTCAAGGGCAACGACATCGAGCGGTTCTACCGCTACGGCCTGCTGGCCAACCCGCACCTGCGGATCTACAAGCCCTGGCTGGACGCGGACTTCGTCACCGAGCTGGGCGGCCGCAAGGAGATGTCCGAGTGGCTGGTCGCGCACCAGCTGCCGTACCGGGACTCCACGGAGAAGGCGTACTCCACCGACGCCAACATCTGGGGCGCCACCCACGAGGCCAAGACCCTGGAGCACCTGGACACCGGCGTCGAGACCGTCGAGCCGATCATGGGCGTCCGGTTCTGGGACCCCTCGGTCGAGATCGCCACCGAGGACGTGACGATCGGCTTCGACCAGGGCCGCCCGGTCACGATCAACGGCAAGGAGTTCGCCTCCGCCGTCGACCTGGTGATGGAGGCCAACGCCATCGGCGGCCGCCACGGCCTCGGCATGTCCGACCAGATCGAGAACCGCATCATCGAGGCCAAGAGCCGCGGCATCTACGAGGCGCCCGGCATGGCCCTCCTGCACGTCGCGTACGAGCGCCTCGTCAACGCCATCCACAACGAGGACACCCTCGCCCAGTACCACGCCGAGGGCCGTCGCCTCGGCCGGCTGATGTACGAGGGCCGCTGGCTGGACCCGCAGGCCCTGATGATCCGGGAGTCCCTGCAGCGCTGGGTCGGCGCGGCCGTCACCGGTGAGGTCACCCTGCGGCTGCGGCGCGGCGAGGACTACTCGATCCTCGACACCACGGGCCCGGCGTTCAGCTACCACCCGGACAAGCTGTCCATGGAGCGCACCGAGGACTCGGCCTTCGGCCCGGTGGACCGGATCGGTCAGCTCACCATGCGCAACCTCGACATCGCCGACTCGCGCGCCAAGCTGGAGCAGTACGCCGGTCTCGGCCTGATCGGCACCGGCAGCCCCACCGTCGGCGCCTCCCAGGCCGCCGCCACCGGCCTGATCGGCACCATGCCCGAGCTGCCGCAGGGCGGCGCCGAGGCCATCGCCTCGCGCGGCGAGGTCTCCGAGGAGGACGCGCTGCTGGACCGCGCGGCGATGGAGTCCGGCACGGACTGATCAGTCCGGCACGGACCGATCGCCGGGACGACGGCACCGCACCACGAGGGGCCTGCGCGACACGTCTGTGTCGCGCAGGCCCCTCGCGCATGCGACGGCCACGCGGTCGGTCAGGGGCTCCCGCTCCTGTCCAGCGCGACGAGAACCTGCCCCGCCGCGTACCGGACGCTGCGGGAGGCGGGTGGCCGGGAGAGCGCGGTGAGGGTGGCGAGCAGGTCGACGCCGGGGGGTGCGGCGGGCAGTTCCCCGCACCCGTCGACGTGACGGCCGATCCCGTACAGGGCCTCGCGGCGGACGTCTTCGGACGGGTCGTCGAGATGGGACAGGAAGAGGGCGACGTCTTCGTCGTCGTCCTCGTCCAGGAGGCTGAGGACGGTCGCCCTGACCTCCTCGGACGGGTGGCCGATCAGGCGGCGCACGGCGGGGCGGGTCTCGGGGTACTCGGTGAGCGCGTTGCGGGTGTGCCGGAGGTTCGGTTCGTCCGTCGTCAGGTGGCCGAGCAGGGCCTCGGCCGCCGTCTGCCGCCGCGGGGGCGGCAGTTCATGCCGGCCCAGATGCTCCAGGCCCGCGAGCGCCCCGGCCCGCACCCGCCGGTCCGGGTCGCGCAGGAGCGGCAGCAGTGTCTCGGTGGCCCCGGGTTCCGCGCGTTCGCCCAGGGCGGTGGCGGCGGTCGCCCGGACGTCGGGGTGGCCGAGACCGGGGCCCGGGTCGGGCCCGGGACCGGACACGGCCACCGCTCCGATCCACCGGACCGCCGTCGGCGTACCGATGGCGGCCAGCGCCCGTACGGCGGCGGGGCCCGATCCCGGGTGGTCGAGCCACCGCACGGCGGCGGGCACGGCACGGACGTCCCCCCGATCGCCGAGCGCGCGCAGCAGGCGGGCGGCGACCTCGGCGTCGGTCTCGGCCTCCAGCGCCGACAGGAACGCGTCGGCCGTACCCGAGGGGCGCAGGACCGCCAGGAGCGGCTCGGCCGTGCCGGTCCGCCGCAGGGCGTGATGGAGGGCGGCGGCCGGTCCGGACAGCCGCAGGGCCGACAGCAGCGCGTCGGCCGTGCCGTGCCGTGGGTCGTCGGCGAGGATTCCCACGACCACCCGCCGTACCTCGGGGCACTCGTCGCGCAGGCCGGCGAGGAGCGAGTCACGCAGCTCGAACCGGTGCCGCGCGGGCAGCGTCTCCAGTGCTCGTGCGCGGGAGAGTCCGTGGCCGTGGCGGGCGGCGCGCAGGAGCTGTTCCCGGACGGGTCCCTCGTCCCGCGAGGCGTGGAGCGCACGCCGCGCATGACCCCACACGAGGGGCTCGGTGTCGCCCAACAGCCGTACGAGCAACTCCGGTTCGGCGGTCTCGCCCCGGGCGTGCAGGCCCAGCAGCGCGTTGACCCGCAGATGCCGGTCGGTGTCCTCCGACAGCCGCCGCAACGCCGCCACGACGTCGGGCCCGGTGAGCCCCAGCCGCTCGGCGGCGAGCGAGGCGCGGCGCCGTACGGCCGGATCCGCGTCCCCCATCAGCGCGACGACCACCGCGCCCGCGCCGTCACCCCCGACCGGCCCCAGCCACCCGAGCGCATGCGCCGCCGCGGCCCGCACCACGGCCGCGGGGTCCTGAGCGGCCCCTACGACGGCCTCCCCCACCCCGGCGATCACCTCCCCGTACGCGGCGGCCCACCGTCCCACCCGCCCGAGCCCTTTGACGGCGGCGGCCCTCCGCCCGGCTTCCTCGGCCGTCGACTCCCTGAGAAAGAAGCCGATTTGATGGGCCGCACCCTCGGCCCCGCCACCCCTGACGACCCCCACGCGTCCCCTCCGAGTCCCCCGCGGCGCCCCGCTGTGAGCTAGTCGTCGCCGTCGCCGTTCCGGCCGGAGGAGGTCTTGTTCGCCTTCAGTACCAGCTCGCTCAGCACGTCGGTCGCCCCCGCCACACCGCGCGCCCAGAGCGGAGCGTCGCCCCGTGCCGTCCAGTAGACGCAGATGCAGCCGCCGACGGCGAGCAGGACCAGGAGGGACAGGATGAGTACGAGCACGGTGGTCATCGCTCTCTGTGGTGGGGCCGGGGTGTCGGCGATCCCGAACTCCTCGGTACTCCTCGGTCGGCTGTACGGCAGGGGAGACGTGTGTACGGGGGAGCAGGTTCCGCCGACGATCCGTCCCGCCGCTCAGGCGCGCTGCCGCTGCCCCCGGTCGCGCACGAGGCTGACGCCCGCGCCGAGTGAGACGACGCCCATCCCGACGGCCGTGGCCAGGCCCTGTGCGCCGGCGACGACGAAGGGGGCGACGGCGGCGACGGCGAGGTTGAACAGGAACAGGAACCACAGGACGGGCTTCGAGCCGAGCAGGGCCTTCATGGGGTTCTCCCTTCGGGAAGAGGGTCGGCGAGGTCCCTGTGACCTCGTGCTTCCACGATCCCGTCCGACGGGCTCCGCCACGAGGGAGTGCGCTCCCGGACCGGGGGTGTAGCCCGCTACACCCCCGGTGTCAGTGGCCCGCAGTACGTTCCGGGCATGGGGATGTACATGGTGAGCCTCGGCAGGCGGGAGTGGTTCGAGGCGGGGGAGGAGCCCGAGGACGGCTGGGGGCGGGTCGCCTCCGCGCTGAACGACGAGCTTCGGCGCCGGGGGCTGCCGGCCTTCGAGTCGATGCCTGAGGAGACCGGCTTCGTCCGGGGCTCGGGGCTCGCCTTCGAGGAGAAACTCGTCCCGCCGATGGACGGGTTCCTCAGGCTGGCCGAGGCGCACCTCAGCCGTGATGAGACGGAGAGCCTCTGCGGGTGGACGGTGCTGGTGCCGCTGTCGCTGGAGGAGGACATCCGGCTGGATGGGGTCGAGACCAGCTACACCGATGAGACCACGGTCGCCGGCGCTCCCCAGGTGCTCGCGCTCGCGGAACGGCTGGCGGCGGTCGTCCAACTGCCGCCCGAGACCCCGCAGATGTGCGACAACCTGGATCTGACCACGTGGTTCCTCGACGGGTCGGCCGCGGAGCTGACCGCGCGGCGACCCGGCCCGTGGGCGGACGACCTCGACACGGCCTTCTACGTGGCCCTGTACCTGCGCGCCGCCCAGCACGCGCTACGACGCGGCTGCCCGATCGTCTTCTCCTGACGCCGACACCGTGCGGGTGCCGTGCCGGGGAGCGAACGGGGCCGTGCACGTCCGAGGCGTCGCGCACGGCCCCGCAGCCGGTCACCGAGCGGCGGTCACCGGCCCGCCGGTCACCGTCCGCCCGTCACCCTCCCCAGGAACGCCGCGAGCGTGTGCGTGGCCGTGTTGTGGGCCGTGGCCGCGAAGAGCGGGTCGAGGTGGTTCATGCCCGCGTCGGTCTCGTAGGCGGCGTACGGGATGCGGGACTCGGCGACGACACGGCGGGCGCTCTCCACGGCGGTGCCCCGGTAGGCGCTGGTCTGGAAGGCGTAGAGGGGTATGTCCAGGCCGGGGGCGTGGCGCAGGCGCAGACCGAGGGAACGGGCGAGACCGGTGTCGGCATAGGCGTCGCTCACGTCCAGGTCGACGGAGAGCCGCGCGGGCCAGTACCACTCCCACACGCCGGGCACGGGCCCCGCGTACGCCTCGGCGACCCGCCCGATCGGTGTGATCCCGGCGTCGACCCACCCCCGCACGCCGGCGGCGTCGGCATCGGCCTCGGCGGCCAGGTGTCCCGAGTGGACGCTGATGTCGTTCGGCCAGCCGAAGCCGGCGTCGACGAAGGTGCCGAGCAGCGCGGCGTTCGTCACCGGGAACGGCACCCGCAGCGCCTCGGGCACCCGCTCCTGGAGGACGGACCGCCCCTCGGGGTCGTGCCGGGCGTACCACCCGGCGAGCTGGTACCAGATCTGGGTGCTCTCCGCCCGGTCGCCGAGGCCGACCGCGCTGAGCGCCCTGTCGAAGACCTGCCCGCCGGCGATCGCCGCGAGCCGCTCGCGCACCTCCTCCGGCGAGTCGTGCACGGGCGTCCCGCTCCCCTCGAACGCCCCGCGCACGCCCCCGTCGAGGACCGCGAGCCCGGCGAGATCCCGGTAGCCGGGCCGTCCGCCGAAGTCCCAGGCCGCGTACGCCATCGCGGTGGTCGCGCCCCAGGAGTGCCCGCCGAGCACGACCCGCCGCCGCCCGCCCGCGCGAGCGGCGCGCACGACGCACCGCAGGTCGTCGAGGGTCTGCCGCAGCCCCCACCGCCCGAAGTACCCGGCGTCGGCGGGCTCCAGCGTCCGGTACCGCCCGTCGAGGTAGTACCCGGCGGGGTCCCCGTGGCCGCCCTCGAAGCCGCTCCGGTCGGCGAGGTTCTCCTCGCGCCGGTCGACGGCCCACACCTGGACCCCGGGCACCGAGGCCACCAGATCCCGGGCCATCAGCCGGAAGTCGTTCGCCGCGCCGAACATCCCCGGCACCAGCACCAGCACGGTCCCCGCGTCCCGTGGCCCCACCTTCAGCACATGCACCCGGTCGCTCCCGACGGGTCCGCCCCCGGCCCCGGCCGCGACCGCCACATACGCCTCCCCGCCCCGGACGGCTGCGGCCGAGGCATGTCCGCCCCCGGCCCCGACGCCCGCGAGCACCAGCCCTCCGCCCAGCCCACCACGCAACACCGCTCTACGCGCCAGACGCTTCGTCATCTCCGGTCGTCTCCTTGGAAGTTGGGGGGTAACGACACCGGCCTCCAGCTTCCTCCGGAGGGCGCGCGGGCCGATCACCGGGGCACCGGATCGGACGGTTTCCGGCGGATCGGCGTATGTCGGCCCGTGGCGCACTAGAGTTTCGCCTGCGTCGAATGTGCGGCATGTCACATGGGGAGTGGGTGGCGGGCGCAGGGGGCCCGGCTTCCGGCTGTCCCTGTTCAAGGGCATGGGCAGCACCCGGGGCAACGCCGAGTCCGGTTTCATCCGCAGCGTCGACGACGCCGTGCACCGGTTCTACGCCTCGGTGCTGATCCACCTCGACCGCCCGGCCCCCCGCCGGACCCCCGCCGAGGAACGGACCGTCACCGCCGCCGCCGGCTGACCCGGGGGCTCGGGCCCCGCCCGGTGGGCTACGCCTCCTCGTCGAGGGTGATCGCCGCCGCCGGGCAGACGGCCGCCGCCTCGCGGACCGCCGGGTGGTGCGGTGGGGCGGGGGCCGGGGTGAGGAGGAGGACGACGCCGTCCTCGTCGCGTTGGTCGAAGACCTCGGGGGACGACCGCGCCGGTCGTCCACGTCAGCTCACGCACACCAACCCGAGCAGGCACAGCCCCGAGGGTGACGTCGTCGCCGTGTCGGAGCTCGAACCGTCGGACGCGCCGGTGCCGTTGCCCGCACCCGAGCCGTTGTCGCTGCCGCTTCCCGAGTCCGCACCGGTGCCCGTGTCCGAGCCGTTGCCCGTACCCGTACCGGTGTCCGACGAGGAGCCGGAGCCGCCGGAGTTGCCGGAATCACCGGTGGCCGGGGGTGTCGTCGCCCCGTCCGTCGGGCTGCCGGTGTCGGTGCCCGTGTCGGCGGCCGTCCCGCCCTTGCCCGAGGTGCCGGTCCGCGCGCGCTCGGCGGACGGCGTGGCCGACGCCGTGTGGGGCGCGTTGGGGTGCTCGGCGCGGGAGCCGGACCTGTTCGCGGCGGAACGGTCGCGCGGGGTGTCGCCGGACGGAGTCCACGGGGTGGGGGCGTCCGCGGTGCGCCGGGCGTCGTCGGTCTCCGTCGCCGGCGTACGGCCGCGCTGCGAGCCCTGTTCCTCGACGGAGCCCAGGTTCTCGGCGTCCGGTGCCGTGGCCGCCTGGGTGCGGTCGGTGGACTGCCGGTCCATCCCCAGCACGGTCAGGCCGCCGCCGACCAGCGCGACCGCGGTCGCGACCACGGCCCGGCGCTGGTTCTTCTTCCACCGCGCCAGCTGGCGCCGCCGAGCGGCCCGCCCGTGCGGCGTCACCGGGACGCCCTCCGTGTCCACGTCCACGTACATGTCCATGTCCACGGCCGTGTCCATGTCCGCGGCCACATCGGCGTCGGCGTCGGCGTCGAGGTGGGCGCTCCCGGTGCCGGAGACGGGTGCGTCCGCCGGGAATCCCTCCACCGGACCGTCGTACCCGCCGCCCTCCGCCACCTCGTAACCCCAGGCGGGGAGCATCACCGACCCGGTCGTCGCCCCGGCGGGCCGGGGCGGGGCGACACGGCTGTCGATCGTGGCCGGGGCTATGTCCGGCGCGTAGGCGCCGCACCCGGGGCACACGAGGGCACCGTTGAGATGTCGGCGACATGAGGAGCAGTAGTCCATCGAGGTCTTCCTGTGTTGACACGCCGTCGACCCGCCGGGTCGCGGCCCGGCCACGTCACGTTCGCACGTGGGATCGAGCGGGTCGAGCGGTCAGCAACGCTAACGAGGCATTCTCAGAGCTGTGTGCAGGCTGTGTGACGCTCCTGCGCGGATTCGCCGGGGACTTGGCGACCGTCCCGCAGGGATGTACCGGCATGTGTGTGCCGCGTGCTCACCGCTCCTTTCGTCGAATTCCGCCGCAACAGGCAACCCACACCCGTCATTTACCGGTCTCACAGGTTGCTCACAGGGCGGAGGGTTCGAGTCCCGTCGGACGAGGCGTGTTGGGGTGCGTCCGTGCGACCGGCCGTCGTCCGTGGGTTGTCCAGTCCGATGCCACCGACCATGGCACTCGCAGACGAGGAACCGATGACCAGCCAGATGACCAGTCCGACGAACAGCCCGAACGATCCGGGGAACGACGGGGCGCCGGAGGGAGCGGCCGTACAGACCGGCCAGGACCGCCGCAGCCGCCTGAAGCGCCCCGGCCTCGCCGCCCTGGCGTCCCTCACCGTGGTGGCCGCCGTGGCCGGTGCCGCCCCCGGCGCCGGCGCGGCCCCCGCCGCCACGCCCGGCAAGCCGCAGCTCAAACTGATCGCCGCGTCGAAGGCCGTGACCCTCACCCGCTACGAGTGGGACGAGGGCGTCCAGCTGCAGCTGGGCACGTACCTCACGATCGACAACGCCCCCCTGGAGTTCCGGGTGACGCGGAAGTCGTACAAGGACCCGATCGTCGCCCAGCAGATCCTTCGCAACGGCAAGACCGTGAAGACGAAGACCCTGCCCAAGGGGACCGTCAGCGACTTCTCCGGGCTGACCGGCTTCCTGGAGGTCTCGGTCAAGGACGCGTCCGGGAAGGAGGTTCTGAAGAAGAAGCAGAACTTCTGCCCGAACAACGCGTCGGGCCGTATCCGTCCGGACGCCCCGGCGACCAACCACTATCCGCAGAGCTGCTCCACCAACCCGTGGACGCTGGGCTCGGTGTGGGGCGTAGAGAAGGGCTGGGCCGCCAACACCACCACCTCGTACTACGGCGGGGACATGGTGCAGCTGCCGGAGGGCGAGTACACGGCCAAGGTGGGCGTGGCGAAGAAGTACCGCGACCTGTTCGGCATTCCCGACACCCGGCCGACCATCAAGGTGACGGTGCGGGAGGACAAGGGTGAGGAGGGCGGTGGCGGCGGCGAGGGCCTGGCCCCCTCGACGTCCTCGTCCTCCGCCCACCACGGCGGCCACGGCGGCCACGGCGCCGGCCACTCCGCGCAGTCGGCCCCGACCGGTCAGCCGGTCCAGGGCAACCACCACTACGGCCCGCGCGGCGCCGACGCCCCGACCCCGCCTGAGCTTCCCTTCGCCCTCGTCGACCGGGGCATCGCCAAACACCTGGGCGACGGCGCCGGCCACACCGACGGCTCCCGCATCGCGCCCGCGCTGAAGGCCAACGCCAAGCGGCCCACCGGCAAGGCGGGCGTCGCGAAGAGCGTCCCCAAGCCGGACCTGCGGTCGCTGCCCGCCTGGGACATCGCCATCACCGACGGCGAGGACGGCGACGTGGCCGGCAAGGACTACCTCGCCTTCAGCGCCAACGTCTGGAACGCCGGCCCCGCGCCCCTCGTCGTCGACGGCTTCCGCAAGCCCGGCGCCGACCTGATGGACGCGTACCAGTACTTCTACGACGCCAAGGGCAAGCAGATCGGCTACGCCCCCACCGGCACCATGGAGTGGGACCCGCGCGAGGGCCACGAGCACTGGCACTTCACGGACTTCGCCAGCTACCGCCTGCTCAGCGAGGACAAGACCAAGGAGGTGCGCTCGGGCAAGGAGGCGTTCTGCCTGGCCAACACCGACGCCATCGACTACACGGTGAAGAACGCCAACTGGGACCCGGACAACACCGACCTGTCCACCGCGTGCGGTTCGCAGGACGCCATCTCCGTGCGTGAGGTGCTCGACGTCGGCTCCGGCGACACGTACACCCAGTACCGTCCCGGCCAGTCCTTCGAGATCACCGACCTGCCGAACGGCACGTACTACATCCAGGTCATCGCCAACCCGGAGAACCGTCTCCAGGAGACCAACCACAAGAACAACGTCGCCCTGCGCAAGGTGATCCTGGGTGGTACCCCGGGCGCCCGCACGGTGAAGGTTCCGCCGCACGACCTGATCACCGCGCCGTGACGCTCGCGTACTGACGCACGTGTTCTGACGCACGTGTTCTGACGCGAGGGCCGTGACGCACCCGTCGTGGCGACGCGGGCTCCGCCTCAGGCGGCGACGACCCCCAGGCTTCCGGGCCCGGGGGTCGTCGTCATGAGAGGGGCCGCGTGGGGCGTCAGGCCCTGGCCGCTCCGGCGGTCTCCGTCCGCTCCTCGGCGGGGCCCTCGCCGGCCGGGGCGAGGCCGGCCGGGCGGCGCTTGGGGATGAAGGACGCGAGGACGAAGGAGAGGAGGGCGGCGCCGGCGCCGATGGCCATGACGACCTTGAAGCCGTTCTCCGAGGGCAGGGCGTAGCCGCCGAAGTCGGTGGTCATCTGGGCGAGGATGACGCCGGCGAGGGCGCTGGCGAACGAGGTGCCGAGGGAGCGCATCAGCGTGTTGAGGCTGTTGGCGGCGGCCGTCTCGGACTCCGGCACGGCACCCATGATCAGCGCGGGCATCGCGCCGTAGGTGAACCCGATACCGCCGCCGATGACGCAGGACACCAGGACGAGGTGCCAGACCTCGCTCATCAGGACGATGTTCAGCCCGTACCCGGCGGCGACGATCAGCGCGCCGGCCATCAGCGTCACCTTCGGCCCCTTGGCCTTGGTGAGCCCGGCGGACACGGCGGACATGGCCATCATCACCAGACCCTGCGGGGCCAGCACCAGGCCGACGGTCATCATGGACCTGCCGAGGCCGTAGCCGGTCTGCTCGGGCAGCTGGAGGAGCTGCGGCAGGACCAGCGACATGGCGAACATCGAGAAGCCGAGCGCGACCGAGGCCAGGTTGGTGAACAGCACCTGCGGCCGGGCGGTGGTCCGCAGATCGACCAGCGGCTGCCTGGCCTTCAGCTCGTAGAGGCCCCACGAGGCGAGGACGACGACCGCGGCGGCGAACAGTCCCAGCGTCGTGCCGCTCGTCCAGCCCCAGTCGCCGCCCTTGGAGACGGCCAGCAGCAGCGAGACCAGTCCGGCGGACAGCCCGAGCGACCCGACCAGGTCGAAACGGCCGCCGGTGCGCACCGTCGACTCCGGTACGACCAGCAGGACCAGCAGGAAGGACACGGCGCCCAGCGCGGCGGAGGTCCAGAAGAGCAGGTGCCAGTCCCAGTTGTCCGCGATGAACGCGGCGGCGGGCAGACCGAGCGCGCCGCCGACGCCCAGCGAGGCGCTCATCAAGGCGGTCGACCCGGCGAGTCGCTCGGCGGGCAGGACGTCCCGCATGACGCTGATGCCGAGCGGGATGACGGCGGCCGCCAGCCCCTGCAGACCCCGGCCGATGATCATCGGGACGAGCGAGTCGGCCAGCGCGCAGACCACGGAGCCCGACACCAGCAGCACGATGCTGAGCAGCAGCATCCGCCGCTTGCCGAACATGTCGCCGAGCCGTCCGACGACGGGCGTCGCCACGGCCGCCGCGAGCAGGGTCGCCGTCACCGCCCACGCGGTGTCCGACGCGGGAGCGTCCAGCAGCTTCGGCAGCTCCGGCACGATCGGGATGACCAGCGTCTGCATCAGCGCGACGACGATCCCGGCCAGCGCCAGCACCGCCACCACGGCGTTCGGCCGCGGCGGGAGGCCGGCCCCCGCGGCGGCGGGTCGGGCAGGGGTGTGGGACATGGTGGAGCCTCCGTCGGGAGCGAGGGGTGGGGGAGGGAGGAAGAGGCCGTCGGACACTCTCCTTGCTTGACTTACTCAACCATAGGTCGATTGATTGACTTACGCAAGTTAAATGTGCGTCGGCGGCCCCGGCGGGAACCTCGACCCGGCGGAGACCCCGGCCGGCGAGCGGCGGCGGCTCGGCCGGCCGGGGAAGAGGCGGCCGAGCCGCCGGGGAAGAGGCGGCCGAGCCGCCGGGGAAGAGGCGGCCGAGCCGCCGGGGAAGGGGACGAGTTGCCGGGGAAGGGGTCAGCCGATCGGGACCGCCCGGCCCGTGACCCGCGTGCGGGGGTCCTCGGGGGACACGTCGACGCGCAGGTCGCTCGGGCGGCCCATGTCCTCGCCCTGGCGGATGGTGACCGTGGCCGGGGCGGTGACCAGGCCGAGGGTGCGGAGGTAGCCGCCGAAGGCCGCCGCCGCCGCGCCCGTCGCCGGGTCCTCCACGACACCGCCCACGGGGAACGGGTCCCGGGCGTGGAAGTGGTCCGGTGACTCGCGCCATACCAGGTGCACGGTCGTCCAGTCGTGCCGCCGCATGACCTCCGCGAGGCCGTCGAAGTCGTAGTCCAGGTCCGCGAGGCGGGCGCGCGAGCCGGCGGCCAGGACCAGGTGCTCGACGCCGCCGAAGGCCACGTGCGGCGGGAGCGCCGGGTCGAGGTCGTCGGGGGACCAGCCGAGGGCGTCGAGGGCCGCGTCCCGTTCGGCGGCCGTGGCGGGGCGGGAACGGGCCGGCACGCTGGTCAGGGTGGCGCGGACCGTGCCGTCGACGTCGTCGAGCGTGGTGGCGACGGGGATCTCGCCCGCCGGGGTGTCCAGGAGGATCTCGCCGGGACCCAGCCGCTCGGCGAGCGCCACGGCCAGGGCGACGGTCGCGTGACCGCAGAAGGCCACCTCGGCGAGCGGGCTGAAGTACCGCACCCGGAACCGGCGCGCGCTCTCGTCGGCGGCGGTGACGAAGGCCGTCTCCGAGTAGCCCACCTCGGCGGCGATCGCGAGCATCGCCGCGTCGTCGAGCCGGGAGGCGTCGAGCACCACCCCGGCCCGGTTGCCGCCCGCCGGGTCACGGGTGAAGGCGGAGTAGCGCAGGACCTCGGGAGCCGGGTTCTGCGGGGTGGCGTTCTCGGAGCGGGACAGGGGGCTCGTCAGGTGCGCGTCGTGGGTCATGGCTCCACGCTGTCACCGTACGGCGATCGAGTCCAACGATCGATTCCGATCCAGCCGATCGCGAAACCCGATGAGCGGCCTAGGCTGGCGCCGTGGACACCCGACTTCTGCTCACCTTCACCACCCTCGCCCGGACCGGTGGCTTCACCGCCACCGCCGCCGAACTGCACCTCGCCCAGTCGACGGTCACCGTGCACATCCGCACCCTGGAGAGGGAGCTGGGCACCCGCCTCTTCGACCGGCTCCCCACGGGCACGGTGCTCACCGACGCGGGCCGGCGTCTGCTGGAGGGGGCGGAGGGGATCCTCGACGCCGTGGCGCGACTGCGGGCGGCCGGCCGGGAGGGCGACGGCGTCGTACGGGGGCGGGTGCGGGTCGGCACCCCGGAGTCCCTGTGCGCGACCAGGCTGCCCGGCGTGATCGCGGCCCTGCGCGCCCGTCACCCCGAGGTGGACGTCGACCTGCACGCGGCCGGTACGGCGGAGTGTGTCGAGGGGCTGCGGGCCGGGCGGCTGGATCTGGCGCTGCTGCTGGCGAGCGAGGCCGACTTTCCGGAGGTCACCGCCGAGCCGGTCGCGCACGAACCGCTCGCCCTCGTGTGCGCGCCCCACCACCCGCTCGCGGCGCGCACGCGCCCGGCCACCTGGGCGCGGCTGGCGAAGGAGAGCTTCTTCCTGCTGGAGCAGGGCTGTTCGTACAGCGACGCGCTGGAGCGGCGGCTGCTCGCCGTGCCCGGGTCCGGGGCCGGGTCCGGGCCCCGGCTCACCCGGTTCGGCAGCGCGGACGCGGCACGGTCCTGCGCCGCCGCCGGCCTGGGGCTGACGCTGCTGCCGCTGACGACCGTGGAGGACTATCTGGGGCAGGGGCGGCTGACGAGGGTGCGAGGGCCCGTCTTCGCCGATGTCCCCGTACGGCTGGCCCGGCACCGCAGACGCTGGACGGCACCGGCGACGGAGGCGTTCGCCCGGGAACTGGTACGGCAGTTGGGCGCCTGAGGGCAGCCTCCCGGCGCCGGGGGCGGGAGGCTGCCGGGCGGCCCTCACCGTGATCGCCGGGACGGGGGTGGGGGCAGGGCGCTCAGGGCCTCCGGCGAGATGGTGTGGTCGAGGAGGTGGAGGGGGGCCGCGCGGACGCCGGCGGCTTCGGCGGCGGCCCAGTGGGCGAGGGCGCGCGGGAGGTCGACCAGGCCGTGGACCAGGGGCAGTTCCGTACCGGAGGCCGGGCCGGCGAGGTGGGCGTGCAGAAGGGATTCCAGGCGGCAGGAGGCCAGGGTGCCGGGAAGGTGGAGCGCGAGGTGCTGCCGCGCGCGGGCGGTGGCGGCGGTGTGGCCGGTCAGGGCGGCCGCCGGGAGGTCCGGCGACAGGTGGGTCTCGGTGGAGTCCAGGGCCAGCAGACCGCCCCCGACGATCAGGACGTCCCGCCGGCTCCGCATCCGCTCCAGGGCCCGCCCGGTGTCGAAACAGTGCGGGAAGGAGTCGTCCACGACGATCGTGCCGGGGCGCAGCAGGTCGACGTCCACCAGGGTCGTCGGGCCGCCGCCGACCGCCGCGACGACGACGTCGGCCGACGCGTAGAACTCGGCGGGGAGCGTGCGGGAGTCGGCCGACTCGACGACCCGCACGGGCAGCGCGGGGTGGGCGGCCGACAGCTCGGCGGCGAGCCGCCGTAGGCGGGGGGCGCTGCCGGGTACGTCGCAGAGCAGGAGCCGGGCCGGTGGGTGGGGGCTCAGGCTGAGGAGCAGCCGCAGGGACGACGTGCCGATGGAGCCGCAGCCGACGACGGCGAGGGTGAGTCCTGCCAGGTCGCGGCCGGTCGCGGCGAGGGCGGTACGGACCGTCGTGACCACGGCGACGGTCGTGGTGGCGTGGCCGGTGGTGAGGGTGGTGCCGGCCGCCGGGGAGGCCTCGCGCAGGACGTCGTAGCCGTAGCCGGTGAGGGCCGGGATCATGCCGGCCAGGGAGACGCAGCGGGCGCCGAGGGACGCGGCGTGGTCCACGGCGCGCGCGGTGAGGGTGGCCAGGGTGACCGGGTCCCCGGTGGGGAGCGGGCCGGTCAGCTCGTCGGCGAAGAGCGGCAGCGAGACGAAGCCGGATCTGCCGAGAGGCGTGGTGACGCTCTCCAGGAGCCGCGCACGGCCGTCCGGGAAGAGCAGGGCGCGGATCGCCTCACGGCTGGGTGCGGTGTCCGGGGGCATCCCGGCGAAGGCGGCCAGGTCGTGCGGGGCGGGGAGGTAGCCGATGAGGGCCGCGTCGAGGGGTGGGGTGGTGGGGGGTGGGGTGGTGAGGGGTGCGGTGGTGGGCGGGGGAGCGGTGAGGGTGGTCCTGTGGTGCGGTGCCTCCTCAAACTGACGCATCAACTCCTGTGTGAATCGCGTTAGTTGCTCAGGTGTGAGCGCGGTCGCCGGGACGCGGGCCGTGATGCGCAGACCGTCGTCGCCGTTCGGTGCGGGGCGTACGGCGAGGAAGACGTCGGTGCCCACGGGGGGCGGGGCGAGTGCCGTGTCGGTGTCGTCGGGGCGGAGGGTGAGGGGCGCGTCGGGGGGTGCGCCGAGGGCGGTGAAGTCGAGGAAGGTGAAGAAGAACTGGGCGGTACGGGGGAGGCCCTGGGGCGTCCGGAGATCCAGCGGGCCGGCGGTGCGGGCCGCGAGCGACTCCGTGGCGACGCGGCGCAGGTCCTCCTCGAAGCCGGGAGCGGCGGAGCGGTCGTCGGACGGGAGCGCCGGGCGCAGGGCCACGGCCTCGGCGAACGGCCCGAAGACGCCGTGCGTGTCCCGCGCGGTCTCGTCCCTGCCGGTGACGGCCAGGCCGAGGACCAGGTCGCGGCGGCCGGTGAGGGTGGTGAGGGCGCGGTAGTACGCCGTGAGGACCGGGGCGTGGAGCGTCGTGCCGACGGCCCCGGCGAGGCGGCGCAGGGCGCGGGTGCGGTCGGCGTCGAGGACGAGGGTGCTGGTGTGGAAGGCGGCGGTGGTGCCGTCCTGGTCCTCGTGCGGTGCTCGGAGGACGGGCGGGGTGTAGGGGGCCAGGTGGCGGGCGCGGTACGCCTCCGCCTCCCGGGTCGCGGGCGGTCGCGGTGCCGCGCGGTGGAGCGCGTGCTCGCGGAAGGCGGAGGGCAGGGGCTCCAGGCCGTGGGGCAGGCCGCGTGCGAAACGGCCGTACACGGTGAGGAGTTCGCGGGTGAGGAGGGCCGCGCTGTAGCCGTCGCCGATGAGGTGGTGGGCGTGGACGAGAAGCACGTGCTCGTCCGGCGCGACGGTGAGGACCCGCAGACGGAGCAGGGGCCAGGCCCAGGGTTCGAACCGGCGGCGCGCCTCCTCGGCGGCCCGTTCCTCCAGGAGACCGGGGTGCGCCAGGATCTCCGTCTCGACGGGAAGCCGCAGCGAGGCCGGGAGTTCCTGCTGCACGGGCGGGCGGGCGCCGGCCGGGAAGACCGTGCGGAGCATGGGGTGACGGGCCATGAGCACGTCGACCGAGCGTTGGAGGAGGTCCGGGTCCAGGGGGCCGTGGATACGGAAGCGGGCCAGCCAGGCGGGGTTGGCGCCGGGTGTGCCGGACGCTCCGGGGGTGCCGGCCGCGAGGGCGTCGGCGAGGAGGAAGCCCTGTTGGGAAGGGGTGAGGGGGTAGGGGGCGAGGGCGTGTTCGGGCTGACGGATCTCGGGTGCGTCGGGTGCGTCGGGTGCGTCGGAGGCAGGGGATGCGGCGGCGGCGTCGATGGCCGCCGCCAGGGCGGTCAGGGTGCGGTGGGTGTAGACGACGGTCGGGCGGGGCAACGCGGGGCGTTCGTGGCGTAGACGGGAGAACAGCTCCAGCACCGTGATGGAGTCGCCGCCGAGCGCGAAGAAGTCGTCCTCTCCGCCGATCCCGGACTCCGGCGCGTCCAGCAGCTCGGACCAGACGCGCGCCAGCAGGTGCTCGGTCGGGGTCGAGATCGGGGCCGGGGCCGGGGCCTGGGCCTGGGTTGAGGTCGTGGTCGGGGCCGGGGCGAGGGCCGGGGTCGTGGTCGGGTTCGGGGGAGCCGTGCGCGGTGACGCGGCCGAGGTGTGCGGGACGCCCGTGGCCGCCGGACCGCGGGGAGCAAGGCGGTTGCGGTCGATCTTGCCCGTGCCGGTCAGAGGGAGGGCGGGGAGGAGGTGGACGCGGGCGGGGAGCATGTACGGGGGGAGGGTGCGGGACAGGAAGGCCCGCACCTCGCGGGGGTCGAGGGCGGGTGCGCCCGTCCTGGCCTCGACGTACGCCTCCAGCCGTCCGTCGCGCAGCAGTACCGCCGCACGGGCCACGCCCGGGTGGGTGAGCAGGGCGGCCTCGATCTCGCCGAGTTCGACGCGGTGGCCGCGCACCTTGACCTGGTCGTCGAGCCGGCCCAGGAACTCCAGCACCCCGTCGGCCCCACGGCGGACGCGGTCGCCGCTGCGGTACCAGCGGCGGCCGTCCCGTTCGGTGAAGGCGGCGGCCGTGAGCCCGGGGTCGCCCAGGTAGCCGGGGGTCAGGCCGGTACCGGCGATGAGCAGTTCGCCGGGCTCGCCCGGGGCGCGTTCGTGTCCGTCCTCGCCGATCACGGCCAGTTCGGTGCCGGCGATCGGGCGGCCGATGGGGAGATGGCGTACGTCGTCGCCGGGGCGGGTGTCGATGATGTGGCAGGTCGCGTTGACGGTGGCCTCGGTGGGGCCGTAGAGGTTGGCGATCCGGGGGGCGTGCGCGGGGCGCGGGTGGTCGCCGGCGGGGCCGCCGAGGAGGTCGAACCAGCGGCGGACATGGGCCGCGGGCAGGGCCTCGCCGCCCACGTGGACCCAGCGCAGGGCGGAGAGGTCGGGGGCCCTGCCGTGCTGCCGGGCGCGTTCCTCGGCGGCGGTCAGCAGGCGTTCCCACAGGGTCGGGACCGAACTCCACACCGTGATCCGGTCCGCCACGACGCGGTCGAGCAGGGCCTCGGGGTCGCGCAGCAGGTCGCGGGAGAGGGTGTGCACCGTGGCGCCGGCCAGCAGCGGGGCCAGCAACTGCCGTACGGAGGCGTCGAAACAGACCGACGCCGTCTGCGCCAGCCGGTCACCGGGGCCGTAGCCGAAGGTGGCCAGGGACCAGTCGAGGTAGTTCGTCATCGACCGGTGCGTGATGGGGACGGCCTTGGGGCGGCCCGTCGAGCCGGAGGTGAAGATGACGTACGCGATGGCCTCGGGGGACGGGCACGGGGCGTCGTCCGCCGGGGTGGTGGCGGACGGCGACGGCTCGGGCACCGGGACGGCCGTGACGCCGTCCAGGCCGCCGGCCGCCTCCCGGGTCGCCCGGTCGCGGACCAGGACGCGCACTCCCGTACGGGACAGCTGGTCCCGGTGCCGGGCGGTGGGGTGGGTCGCGTCCAGCGGCACCCAGCCGGCGCCCGCCCGCAGGATGCCGACGACCCCGGTGACCGTGTCCGTGCCGCCCGGTTCGGTGAGGAGCCCGACCAGGTCGCCGGGGCGTACGCCGTGGGCGCGCAGCCGGGCGGCGAGGGCGGCGGAGGCGCTGTCGAGGGCCGCGTAGGTGAGGGTGGTCCCGTCACCGGTGTCGACGGCGACGGCGTGGGGCGTGGCGCGGAACCGGGCCCGCAGACGGTCCACGATGCCGCCGTCGACCGCTGCGGCCGGGGCGAGGGTGGGGCTCGTGACGGCGGCGCGCAGTTCGGTGACGTACTCGTCGGCGAGGCGCCGCACGGTCTCGGGGCGGAAGAGGGCGGCCGGGTGGTTCCACGACAGGCGCAGGGCGGAGTCGGCCTCCCAGCACAGGAGACCGAGCCGGGTGGCGGCGGTGGCGGTGGCGGCGGCCGTCGGGGTGACGGTGACCGGCCAGTCGGGGCCATGGACCACCGGGAAGCGGGCGAAGCTGAAGCCCGCCTCGGCCGCCGTGCGTGGTGCCGGGCCCGTGGCGGGCCGCAGCCCGGACAGCAGCCGGGCGACGTCGGTGCTGCTCAGGGTGGCGTGCTCCTCGGCCTCGGCCCAGATCCGCCGCAGCCGGTCGGCGAGCGCGGTGACCGGTTCGTCGGGGTCGACGTCCACGAACACCGGCAGGGTGTCGGCGAGCGGCCCCACCAGACGGTCGATGCCGGCGACCGGCAGCTCCCGCCGGGCCCGCGCCACGTTCACCGCGACGGCCCGCAGCCCGCTCCACCGCGCCAGACAGCGCCCGTACACCGCCAGCAGCAGATGGAACAACGAGACCCCGTGCCGGGCGGCGGTCTCGCGCAGCGCGCTGGTCAGCGCCTCGTCGATGCCGGTGCGGTGGTGGGTGAGGGGCGGGGCGGGGGGCGCTGCGGGATCGCCGTCGTAGGGGAGGGCGGGGGCGGGGTCGGTGTGCTCGGCGAGGCGGTCGCGCCAGTACCGCTGGTCCTCCGTGTACGCCGGTGACCGGCGTTCGGCGGTCAGGGCCGCGGCGTAGTCGGCGAACTCCGCCTGTGGCACGGGGAGTTGTGCGAGGTCGTCCCCGCGTTCCAGGGCCGTGTAGAGCGACCAGAGTTCCTCCGCGAGCAGCTTCAGGCTGAAGCCGTCGGCGGCGGTGTGATGGACGACCAGGAGCAGGTGGGCGAGGTGCGCCTCGTCCCGGTCGTGGACGAGGACGGCCCGCACCGGGTCCTCCGTCGTCAGGTCGAACGGGCGGTTGCACAGGTCGAGTTCGAGTCGGCGCAGGTCGTGCGGCTCCCGTACCTCGTACCAGCGCGGGGCCGTGTCCACGGGCCCGGCGGGGGCGGCGTACCGGCGGGGGCGCGCGTCGTCATCCGTCAGCCGCAGGCGCAGCATGGGGTGGCGGGCGGCGAGGTGGGCGAGCGCCCGGCCGAGGAGGGCGGGGTCGAGAGGGCCGCTGACGCTCTGGCGGAGGTAGCCGTAGGCGGTGATGCCCTCGTGGAGGGATGCGGTGGTGTGGAAGGCGAGTTGGAGGGGGGTCAGGGGGTGGGAGGCGTCCGGGGTGACGTTCGGCGCCGGGTGGGGCGCCGGAGTGGGTGCCGGCCTCGGGGTGGGTGCCGGGGCGGTGGTGGCCAGGTGGGTGGCCAGTTCGCCGAGGGTGCGGTGTTCGAAGAGGAGGGTGGCCGGGAGGGGGCGGCCGAGTTCACGTTCCAGGCGGCGGGCGAGGTCGACGGCGGTGAGGGAGTCCAGGCCGAGCGTCAGGAACTGTTCGTCGTCGCCGATCTCCTGCGGGGGCCGGTGCAGGGCCTCCGCGAGCAGGCGGCGGATGAGGGGCGCTTCGCGGCTCGGGAGGGGGCGGCCTGGGGTGGCCCCGGGCCCTTCGTGGCTGGTCGCGGCGGTTGCCGCGCCGCCGGAGCGCTCGCGTTCCGCGCGGGGCGCGGGGTCGGCGAGGGGCGCGGGGTCGGCGAGGGGTGCGGGGTCCGAGGTCTCCGGGCCGGTCACCAGGACGTGTGCCGCGTCCAGGCCGGTTGCCGCGCGCAGGCCGGCGAGGGCGGCCCGGACGGTCAGGGGGGTGAGCGCGGGCGCCTGGCCGGGTGACCGGCGTCCGGTCCGGGGGCCGGAGCCGCTCGCCAGGCCGGTGTCGGTGACGGGGCCGAGGGCGATGCTCAGCCAGGGACGCCCGGCGGCACGTTCGGCGGCGGCGAAGGCGTCGAGGAAGGAGTTGGCGGCGGCGTAGTCGCCGAGGGCGCCGGCGAGTCCGGGCCGCACGGCGGAGACGGACGACAGGACCACGCACAGGGCGTCCCCCCGGCCGTGCCGCCGCAGTGCCTCGGCGAGGAGAATCGTGCCGCGCACCTTCGCGGCGCATACGGCCTCGATCTCGGCGTCGGGCTTGGCGCGCAGGCTGCCGGGGCGGGCCGTACCCGCTGCGTGGAACACCGCGTCCAGGGACGGCAGTCCGGCGATGAGGTCGTCCACGGCGGCCGCGTCGGTGACGTCGGCGGCCTGGTAGCGGGCGTGGGCGCCGAGGGCGCGCAGGTCGGTGAGCAGGTCGTGGGGCGGGGTGGTCGTGCGGCCGGTGAGGACGAGGGTGGGAGCGCCGTGTTCCGCCAGGTCACGGGCGAGCGCGCCGCCGAGGCCGCCCGCGCCGCCGGTGATCAGGTAGGTGCCGTTCGGGGGGAGTGGCGTGGGAGAGGCCGGAGGGGCGGGGGCGACGGCCGTACGGGTGAGCCGGCGCCCGGCCCGTACGGCGACGGTTCCGCCCGCGCCGGGGACGGCAGCGGTGGTGGCACTCAACTCCTGCTCCAGCGCGGCGAGTTGTGTGTCCAGCGGGTCCTGGGCGGACAGATCGATGCCCAGGGAGGAGAGCCCGGGATGCTCCTCGGGGAGAGCCAGGGCGAAGCCGTGCAGGAGGGCCTGCGCGGGGCGGGGGCGGGGGCGGCGTGTGGCGTTGCCGGTGCTGGCGGTGCTGGCGGTGCTGTCGGTGGTGGTGGCGGTCGTGTAGGCGTCCTCCGTGACCAGCAGCAGGCGGGCCGGGGTCGTGCCGAGCGAGGTCAGCACCTCGCGCAGGGCGGAGACGGCGGTGCCGGTCTCCGCCGCCGCCGGACCCGTGGTGGCGGCGAACCACAGCACGGCCTCCGGGGCGGCCGCCCCCTTGGTCCGCCCCGGCTCCAGCACGGTCACTCCGCGCCCGGTGAGCCGGTCGGTGAGGGCCCGGCGGAGGGCGGTGTCGGCGCCGGTCAGACGGACGACACGGGGCGTGGGGCCGGGAGCGGCGGTGAGCGGGGCGTCGTTCCAGAGCAGGGGCTGGGGGGTGGGTACGGCGGCGGGGGAGGGGAGCACGGGGGGCGTCGCACGACGGGGCGTCGTATCGGTCGCCGTACCGGGCTCGGGTGCCACGTCGAGCCGCTGCGGCCAGTGGTGGCCGCGCTGGAAGGGGTACGTGGGGACGGGCACCCGTCGCCGGGCCACGTGTCGCGTGGGAGACGCCGGAGCCGTCGGGTCCAGCGGAGCCCCACGGGTCCAGAGCCGGCCGACCGTGTCGAGCAACGCCGCTGCCCCTGCCCCTGCCCCTGCCCCCGCCTCCGCCGTGGCGGGCAGTTCGGGCAGTGCGGGCAGGACCGTCACGTCGGAGGGCGTGGCACCGGGACGGGTGGCGGCGGTCGCGCGGATCGGGGTGGCGAGGGAGGCGCCGGGGCCCAGTTCGACGAACGTGTCGTAGCCCTCGTCGAGGAGCCGGGCGACGGCGTCGCCGAAGCGCACGGGACGGATCGCGTGCTCGCGCCAGTAGCCGGTGCCGGTGCCGGTGCCGGTGCCAGTGCCAGTGCCGGAGCCGAGACCGAGGTCGGGGTCCCACCGGCCGGTGACCGTGCTCAGCATCGGAACGGTGGCCGGGTGGACGGTCAGGGCCTTCGCCGCGTGGTGGAGCGGGTCGAGCACGGGGTGCAGCAGCGGCGAGTGGAAGGCGTGCGAGACGCGCAGGCGGCGGGCGGCCAGGCCCCGGGCGGTGAGGGCCGCGATCGCCCGCTCGACGGCGTCCGTCGCGCCCGCCAGCACCACCTGCGTCGGCGAGTTGACGGCGGCGACACAGAGCGTGCCGACGGACCCGGCCCCAGACCCGGACAGGGACAGGGACGCGGCGAGCACGGCGGCGACGGTCTCCTCGTCGCCCCGCACCGCCGCCATGGCACCCGGCGCGGCGAGCCGGCCCATGAGGCGCCCGCGTTCGGCGGCGAAGCCGACCGCCTCGGCCGGTGACAGGGCCCCGGCGACGCACGCGGCGGTGATCTCGCCGACGCTGTGCCCCACGACCGCGTCCGGCGTCACACCCCACGCGGCCAACTGCCCGGCCAGCGCCACCCCGAACGCGACCAGCAGCGGCTGCGTCACATCCGTACGGGCCAGGTCGGCGGGGTCGGCGTCCTCGTCCAGACACCAGGCGGCCAGGCTTCGGCCGAGCACCGGCCCGGTGAGCGACGAGACCTCGTCCAGGACGTCCCGGAACACGGGCGCCGAGTGGTACAACTCCCTCCCCAGGCCCGCCCGTTGGGCACCCTGACCCGGCAGGACGAACACCGTGCGGGGCCGGCCCCGCACGGGCTCCGCCGCCCCGGCCGCCCCGGCCTCCCCGGCCGCTTCGAGACGCTCCGCGAGGTCACCGTCCTCCGCCACGAAGGCCAGCCGGTACGGCCCCTCGTCCCGGGCCGTGTTGACGCTCGCGCACACGTCGCCCTCGTCGAGTTCCGGGTGGGCCCGCAGGTGCGCGGCCAACTCGGCGGCGGCGACGCGCAGTCCGGCGGCGGAACGGGCGGAGAGGGTCAGCAGAGGCGGGTCGTCGGCGGCCCGGGAAGACACCGCGCCGGCGGCGTCCGCACGCGCCGGTTCCTTCGGCGCCTCCTCCAGCACCGCGTGCGCGTTGGTGCCGCCGAAGCCGAAGGAGTTCACGCCGGCGATGAGTGGGCGCCCCTCCGCGCTCCCGGGGCCCGTCCACTCCTCGTCCTCGGTCACCGGACGGAAGCCGGGGGCGGCGTCTTCGAGGAAGGGGGCCGGTGGGGTGGAGTGCGGCGAGGGCGGGAGGCGGCGATGGGAGAGGGCGAGGGCGACCTTGACGAGGGCGGGCATGCCGGCCGCGTTGAGAAGGTGCCCGAGGTTCGCCTTGACCGAGCCGAGCCCGCGCGGGAGACCGTCGGCGCGGGGCGGGAACGCCTGGCCGAGCGACCGCGCCTCGACGGGGTCGCCGATCGGCGTACCCGTGCCGTGCGCCTCGACGTACGACACGTCGGCCGGATCGACGCCGCACTCCTCGTACGCCGCCCGGATCACCTCGCGCTGGCCGCGCGGGGCGGGGGCGAGGAGGCCGAGCGAGCGGCCGTCGTTGTTGACCGCCGTCCCGCGTACGAGGGCGAGGACCGGGTCGCCCGCGGCGCGGGCGTCGGCGGGGCGGGCGAGGACGAGCGTGGCGCCGCCCTCGCCGGGGACGAAGCCGTCCGCGTCGGCGGCGAACGCGCGGCAGCGGCCGCTCGGGGACAGCGCGCCCGTCGCTTCGAGAAGGCGGTGGCCGGTCGGGGTCAGGCCCAGGTTGACGCCGCCGACGACGGCGAGGTCGCACTCGCCGGCCAGCAGGCTGCGCCGGGCCAGGTGCAGGGCGACGAGCGCGGAGGAGCAGGCCGTGTCGACGGCCAGGGCCGGGCCGTTCAGGTCCAGCAGCTGCGAGACGCGGGCGGCGATCAGGTTGGGCAGGTTGCCCGTGAGGGCGGCCGGGTGGCGGGCGAGGTCCCCGTCGGCGGCCTCGGCCAGGATCTCGCGGTACCCGCTGTCACCGGCCGCCGCGAACACCCCGATGCGGCGGCCTGCCCTGCGGGGCCCGGCGTATCCGGCGCGTTCCAGTGCCTCGTGGGCCAGCTCCAGGAAGATCCGCGCCTGCGGGTCGGTGGCCCGTGCCTCCCCGTCGTCCATACCGAAGAAGCCGGCGTCGAAGGCGGCGGGATCGGCGAGGAAGGAGCCCGCGCGGGGCCCGTCCCCCCGCCGCCCCTCGGGCAGGCGGTCGGCGACCGTGTCACCGCCGCTCGCCAGCAACTCCCAGAAGGCTTCCGGCGTTTCGGCCCCGGGGAACCGGCAGGCCACCGAGAGAACGGCGACAGCCCCGGCCGGACCGACGTCGGCACGCGCATCGGAGGCGCCCCCGGCCGGGACCCCGGCGGCCCGTGCCCCGGCGGTGGCCCCCGCGTTCCCCTCCTCCAGCAACCCGAGCACATGCCCGGCCAGCGCCGCCACCGTGTCGTGGTCCCGCAGCGCGCCCGGCTCCACCGTCACCGAGAGGACGTCCTCCAGCCCGGCGAGCACGGCCATCGCCCTGAGCGAGGACCCGCCGAGGTCGAAGAACCGCTCCCGCAACCCCACTTCGGACACGGGAACCTCCAGAACGCGCGCCCACACCCCTCGCACCGCCTCCTGGACCTCCCGCAGCGAACGGGGAACACCCACGTCCGTCCGGCCTTCGACCGCGCCCGCCCCGGCCGCCCGGCCCACGACCGTCGCCGCCGCGTCCGCCCGGCCCACCACCGTGTCGGCCGTGTCCGCCGCGTCCGCCCAGCGCGCCTCGGCCTCCGCGTACGCGCCGCCCTCGAAGCGTGCCCGCAGCACTCCCCGGCGCAGCTTCCCGCTGGTGGTCCGGGCGAACGCCCCCGGCGGCAGCGGCAGTACCCGTACGTCGTCATGGCCGAGGGCCTCGCGCAGCCGGCCGGCCGCGGCGCGGAGCACCGGGCGGGCGGTGGAGGGGGCGGGCCGGGCCCACTGCACGAAGGCGGCGACCCGCTCCCCGCCGCCGTCCGGATCGGTGGACCCCACGACGGCCACGGCCCCCGGCGGCAGGCCGGGCGTCGCGGCCACCGTCTCCTCCAGGTCGGACGCGTGGAACGTACGGCCGTTGACGAACACCACGTCCTTGTGGCGCCCGGTGACGGACAGCCGCCCGCCCCGCAGGAAGCCGAGGTCCCCGGTGCGCAGCCAGCCGTCGGCCCCGAACGCCTCCGCGCTCGCCCCGGGCGCCCGGTGGTAGCCGCGCCCCACCTGCGGCCCCCGCACTTCCACATGCCCGACCCGCAGTTCACCCAGCGGGCCCCCGGACCCACCCGTGATCCGTACCTCGCAACCCGGAACCGGCCGCCCCAGATCCATCAACTCCACTGCGTGCGGCCCGTGTTGGGTCTCCACCACACGGCCGCGACCGAGCGCGGCCCGGTCCAGCACCAGCGGCGTCGCGGTCTCGCCGAGCGGCGGTACGGTCACCGCGAGGGTCGCCTCGGCCAGGCCGTACACCGGCAGCGCGGCGCGCGGGTCCAACCCCGCCGGAGCCGTCCGGGCGGTGAACTCCCGCCAGACGCGCGGCGCGATGGGCTCGGCGCCGACGAGCAGCAGACGGACACAGCCGAGGTCGAGGCCGCCGAGCGCGGTGGCCGGCACACGGCGTACCGCGAGGGCGAGGGCGAAGTTCGCGGCCGACAGAAGCGTCGCGCGGTGGCGGTCGACGGCCTCGAACCACAGGGCGGGCCGCTTCGCGAAGGACAGCGGCTCGATCCGTATCTGCTTCAGGCGCGCGGCCAGGGGGACGAGGTGCGTGCCGATGAGACCCATGTCGTGGAAGTACGGCATCCAGGTCGCGAGCACGTCGTCCGGGGTGATCGCCATCGCGGTGCGGATCTGCCGGAGGTTGGCGAGGACGCCGGCGTGGGTCAGCTCCACGCCCTTCGGGGCGCCGGTGCTGCCGGAGGAGAACTGGAGGAAGGCGACATCGTGCGGGGCCGGCCGGGGGAGGTGGCGCGGCGGACGGCCGCGGCGGAGTTCGTCGAGCCGCAAAACGGTGACGGGAAGCGGGAGTCGGCCGCCGGGCTCACCGCTTGCGTCGCCCATCGCGGTCACGACGGCGGCCGTGGTCTCGTCCACCACCACGGGCGGCCTGCCGAGGAGTTCCCACACCGGACCGATCCGGCGCGGCTCGGGGGCGAGGGGCACGGGGACGGCCCCCGCCGCCAGCGCGCCCCAGAACATCGGCTGGAAGGCGTCGCCCCGGTCGGCGACCAGCGGCAGCGGGGTGCCGGGCGTCACGCCCGCCGCCCGCAGCCCGCCCGCCACGCGCAGGGCGTCGTCGTGGAGTTCGGCGAAGGTGACCGTGTGCTCGGCGCCGTCCCCCCGGACGTGGACGACGGTCTGGCCGGGGGTCTCCCGCGCGGCTCCGACCAGCACGTCCAGCAGCGTCGACGCGGCTCTGCCGTTCACATCTTCGTTCGATCTCTCCACCGTCCGGACCCTACAAGTCGACCCGTACGGAGCAACGTCGCAGCCGGGCGTCCGCGTGTCCGCGTCGCCGGATGAGCGGTGCTGACCGCCCCGGCCGGCCGGGTGCGGCGCCTAGCATGCTGGGCCATGGCGATGTTCGTACACCTGACCTCCGCTGCGCACGCGCCGCGCGTCCGCCGGGCCGGGGTCCGCGCGGTCTCCCACGGGCAGGGCGGGGCGCGCGGGGTGTACTGCTTCCCGGTGCTGCCGTCGTACACCCTCACCCACCAATGGCTGCGCGAGCTGGGCCGGTTCGGCAGCAGGGGCGGTCTGGTGGCCGTCCATGTGCGGCTCGACGACGCCGAGGAGGTACTGGTCGGGCGGTACACGGACCGGGCGCGGGGCGGGCAGGCCCGCGTCACCGCGGCCGAGGCGGTCCGGCGGATCTCGGGGCTGGCCGATCCGCGGGGGTGGGAGGTGTTCGTGCCCCGGGCGGTCCGGCCGCGTGAGGTGCACCGGGTGCGGACGGCGCCGCAGGTGGTGGGATGGCGGTACCTGCCCGACGCGCACGGCACCCGGCCCTGCACCTGCTTCGGCTGCCGGGTGCGCGGCGGCTACGGCTCCCGCCGCCTGCGTGAACGGCTGCCGCATCCCCTGGACGGCCCGCCGCCGCCCGCCCGGGTGCTGCTCGCCCGGATCGAGGCGGCCGGCGACCCCGGGGACCCGGTCGCCCTGCGGCAGGCCCTGCACTGGTTCGGCATGCGCCGCCGGGGCCCCCTGCCCCGGCTGGCGCGCCTGTGCGCCCACCCCGACCCCGGTGTGCGCGAGGACCTGGTGTGGGCCGTCTCCGGCTGGTCGACCCCCGGGGTCGGAGAACTCCTGGACCGCCTCGCCGACGATCCGCACCCGGAGGTGCGGGAGGCCGTGGAGGCGGTACGGGAGGAGTAGGCGGCGACGGCACCGGCGGCCTCCGCCCCCAGGAGGGTTCCTTTTACGTCCAGCTGTGGGCCACGTCCACGATCAGCCGGCCGGGGAGCTGGAGCACCCGGAACGGCAGCCGGGCGCGGACGCCGACGCCGATCTGGGTCTCGCCCTCGAAACTGCCGGCGAAGCGGGTGTCGCGGAAGGTGCGGTAGCCGGAGATGTTCACGCCGGGCAGGGGCTCGGCGACGTCTCCCGGGTAGGCGACCTGGCCGGTCTCGGGGTCGTAGCTGGGCGCGGCGACCCGGATCGCCAGGATGGCCCCGCCGCTGACCGGGATGACGTCGCCGGAGCCGGTCTGGTGGAGCTGGTCGACGTACTGGACCCAGTAGCCGAGGTGGTCGCCGCCGTCGGGGACGTCGAACACGATGCGGTCGTAGCAGTCGTGGCGGCCGGTCCGGATGTCCGACAGCGGCACCGCGCCGCTGTCGGGGCTGCCCTTGAGGCCGCTGCCCCAGCCCGTCGGGCAGGCCGCGGCGGCCCGTGCGGCGCCCCCCGGCGCGGCACTCGCGGTGGCCGCCGCCGTCCCGATCGCGGTCCCCGCGAGCGCGAGTGCCATGACCATGGCTCCGATTCGTCGCATGTTGTCCCCCTTGGTGACGCAACGCTGCGGTGGCGTTGTCATCAGGGAGGACGACCGGCTCCGGTGGATGGTTGTATTCCGGTGCTCCGGCTACGCGACGGGGGAGCCGTTGCGCTCCGGATGGCGGCGGCGGGCCGTCGGAGCGGGGGAGGGGACCTTGTGCAGGAGCGGCGCGGCGGTGGGGCGGCCGGTGCCGGGCGGGCGGCTCACGTACCGGCTGTGCAGGCTGTCGTCGATCCGCCAGAGGATGCCGGTGGTGCGGCCCGTGGCGGCCGTCGGGTCGAGCTTGGCGGTGAAGGAGGCCAGCCGGTCGTAGAGCGTCCTGGCGCGGGCCCCGGTGGCGGTGAGGTCCGAGGCCTGGGCGTCCCGGAGCGCGTCGAGGACCAGCACCAGGTTGTGGCCGGAGAGCAGGACGTCCTGCATGCCGCCGTCCGCCTTGCCGATGCGGCCCGGCGGCAGGTTGGGGTCGGTGGTGAAGTGGGCCGCCCTGGTCGCGGTCGGCCCGACCCGGTCGTACGGGTCGCGCGTGCTCTGGGTCCAGTTCGGCTCCCAGGCGCCGAACGCCGTACGGGCCAGGAAGGTCCAGGTGTCCTCGTGGCAGCGCAGGGTGAGGTACGAGACGCCGGCCGCCTGCTGGAGCGTGGCGTTGTGCTGTTCGAGGGCGACCCGGTTCGCGGCGAGGGCGGACCGCAGGACCGACCGGTCCTCCTCCCGCCAGCGCCGCTCCTGCTCACCGCGCTGCGCCCGCAGCTCCCGTTCGAGCTGCTGGTTCCTCGCGTACTGCTCGACGAACGTCTTGACCAACGTCTTCAATGCCTTGAACATGCCGCCTGCTGAGGTCGGGCCGGAGATCTGGGTGTCGCCACATCCTGTGTCGCAGCGGCCCAACGACCGGCGGCGGATCCTGGTCACGCCGGCGGCGGGCCCACTGGCCAACTCGCCCTGCCGCGCCTGCGGTTGAGGCGGGTGCGGGTTCTGGCGCGCAGGCCCGTCGCAGCCGTTGTGGAATTCCTGTGGCGGGCTGCCTTACGTGTGAGTAGAGCACTAGGGTCTGCCGTATGAACGCACGGCTGGCCCTGCTCAGCACGGTGGATCCCGGCGTCGCGGAGAGCGAGGTCTTCCGGCTGGCGCTCCAGCACGCGGTCGGGGAGCTCAACGCCCTCGGGGCGATGATCCATCTGCGGGGGCCCATGTCGGCCCTGCGTCTGGTGTCGGTGACCGGTCTGCCGCCCGCCCTCACCCGCCCCTGGGAGATCATCGACCAGGAGGGGCCGCTGCCCCCGGCCCGCGCCCTGCACCAGGGCAGCGGGGTGTGGTCGCCGCTGGGTTCCATGGCCCTCGCCTGGCCCGGCAGCGGGCTCGCCGCGTTACCCGTCTCCGGCTGTGACCGCACGATCGGCGCGCTCACCGTCCTCACCGGCGACCGGGGCGAACCCACCGGTCTGGAATGGGACTTCCTGCGGGAGGTCGTCGACTGGACCGAGGACCGCATGGCGCAGGCGCCCCCGCCGTCGGGCCCGGCCCAGCCCGAGCCGAGCGGCGAACGGCTGCGGCAGGCGCTGAAGGAGGTCAGCGTCGGCTCCTGGGACTGGGACATCCGCACCGGCGACCTGATCTGGGACGAGGCGGCCCTGGAGCTGTACGGCACCAGGCAGGCCGAGTTCACCGGCCAGATAGAGAACTGGATGCGGATCGTCCACCCCGACGACCTCGCCCCGACCCTGGCCGCGGCGGAACGCGCGATCCGCGAACACGGCGTGTACGAGGCGGAGTACCGCGTACGACGCCTCGACGGCACCTGGGGCTGGACGCGCGCCCGCGGCCGGGCGACCTACGACCGGGACGGCCTGCCCCAGCGGATGATCGGCGTCGGCTGGGAGAGCAACGAGTCGCGGACCGCGCGGGACGCGCTCGGCCGGGCCCTGCGGCACATGAGCGACGGCTTCCTCGCCGTCGACGACGACTGGCGCATCACCTTCGCCAACCTGGAGGCGGAACGCACCCTCGGCCTCTCCGAGGAGGAGCTGTTCGGACGGCTCCTGTGGGACCTGCCCTCCGTGCGCGAGACCCCCTGCCTGGAGAGCCGCTGCCGGGAGGCCGCCGCCGAGGAGAGGCCCGCCGGGTTCGACGTCCACGTGCCCGACAAGGACCTCGTCTACCACCTGCGGCTGGTCCCCGGTCCCGACGGCCGCACCATCTACTTCAGCGACGTCACCGACAAGCGGCGGCACGAGGAGGAGCGCCGCGAGGCCGAGCGTGCCGCCTCCGAACGGGCCCACCGCATCGCCGCGTTGACCGCCGCGCTCGCCAAGGCGACCACCTCGCAGGACGTCGTCGACGCGGTCGCGCTGCGGGTCCTGCCGCCCTTCGCCGCCGCCGGGCTGCTCGTCCAGACCGTGGAGAACGGCCGTCTGCACAACGTCGGCGCCGTCGGCTACGCCGCCGAGTTCATCCACCTCGTCAACCACCGCCCCAGAAGGCCCTACGGCCCGGCCTGGGACGCCATCAACACCGGCACGCCGATCTTCATCTCCTCACCGCGGGAGTACGCCGAGTACGTCCCCCAGCACGCCGACCTGCCCGCCCGCTCGGGCAAGCAGGCCTGGGCGTTCCTGCCGCTGACCGCGTCCGACCACACCTTCGGCGTGTGCGTCGTCTCCTTCGACCGGCCGCGCCGCCTCACCGACGAGGAACGCACCCTCCTCACCGCCATCAGCGCGCTCCTCGCCCAGGCCCTGGAACGCGCCCGGCTCTACGACCTCGAACACACCCGGTCCCGCGAACTCCAGCGCGCCCTGCTGCCCCAGGACCTGCCCGCCCTCGCCGCCTGCGAGTCCGCGGCCCGCTACCTCCCGGCCGGGCAGGGCATGGACGTCGGCGGCGACTGGTACGACGTCATCCCGCTCTCCAGCGGACAGGTGGCCCTCGTCGTCGGCGACGTCATGGGCCACGGCCTGTCCGAGGCCGCCACCATGGGCCGCCTGCGCACGGCCGTGCACACCCTCGCGGACCTGGAACTGCCCCCCGACGAGATCATGAGCCACCTCAACGACATCGTCGGCTCCATGGGGGAGGAGTCGTACGTCACCTGCCTGTACGCCCTCTACGACTCCACCACCCAGGTCTGTTCCCTGGTCCGCGCCGGACACCCGCCCCCGGCCCTGGTGTGCCCGGACGGGACCGTGCGCTTCCCGGAGTGGACCGCCGACCCGCCGCTCGGTGCCGCCGAGCCGCCGTTCGAGGCGGTGGAGCTGAGCGTGCCCGAGGGCAGCCTGCTCGTGCTCTACACCGACGGTCTGGTCGAGTCGGCGAAACGCGGCATTGACGAGGGCATGGCCGACCTGGCCCGTCTCCTGCGCACCGCCCACGAGGACGGCACCGCCGCCGACCTGGAACGCCTCTGCGACACCCTCACCCACGGCCTGCTTCCCGCCGAGCACGCGGCGGCGGACGACGCGGCCTTCCTCGTCGCCCGCCTGCACGCCCTGACCGGCGACCGGATGGCCTCCTGGTCCCTGCTGGACGACCCGCGGGCCGCCGGGCAGGCCCGCCGCCATGTCCGTGAGCAGCTCGCCGCCTGGGGCCTGGACGACCTGGCCCCGACCACCGAACTCCTCGCCAGCGAACTCGTCGGCAACGTCGTACGCCACGCCAAGGGCCCCGTCCGGCTGCGCCTGCTGCACGGCTCCGCGCTGGTCTGCGAGGTCTTCGACGGCAGCCTCACCATGCCCCGCATACGCCGGGCCACCGACACCGACGAGGGCGGCCGGGGTCTGCAGCTGATCACCGCGCTCTCCCAGCGCTGGGGCACCCGGTACACGCCGACCGGCAAGTGCATCTGGACCGAACAGTCCCTCACCGGCCCCGAGCACACCCCACCGCCGGACCCGCTGGAGCACCTGCTCCTGATCCCGGACGACTTCGACGGCGACCTGGACGCGCTGTCCTTCGAGGACCTGGACATCGGCCCGGGCCACGGCGGGTAGCCCCGGCGGCCGAGGACACCCGGACATGCGAAACCCCGGGGTGCCCGCCGTGGAGGGGCGGGCACCCCGGGGTTCGTGCCGGCCGGTCGGATCACCGACCGGGCCGCGTCACCGACCGGGCAGGCCGGTCAGCGGACGACGCCGAGGCTGTCGACGCGCTCGTTGACGCCGTTGCGGAGTTCGCCGAGCGTCGTGCCGGGCGGGGCCGTCTTCGGGGTGGAGGACGGCGGCTGGGTCTCGTCCGCGCAGGTGGTGCCGCGGGCCGGGACCGTCAGGTCGACGAGGTAGTCGATCACCGCGCTGGTCGCGCAGGCGCTGCGGCCGAAGGCGGTGTGGCCCTCGGCCTCGAACGTCACCAGCGCGGCGTTGTCGAGCTGGTGGGACAGCGCGACCGCGTGCTGGTAGGGGGTGTCCGGGTCACCGGTGGTGCCGAGGACCAGGATCGGTGCCGAGCCCTTGGCCCGGAAGGAGCCGTCGTAGCGGCTGGCCTTCTCGGCGGGCCACTGGGCGCACGCGGTGGCGTGCTGGTGGTCGTAGGTCGGCGGACCGAAGGCCATGGCCGGGCCCAGCAGCGGCGCCGCGGCCGCGTTGGACTCGACGTTCCACTCCAGCTTGCGCAGGCTCTTGGGGTAGTCCTTGTCGACGCACTCGACGACCACGTTCGGGCCGAGGAAGTCGAAGCTGGCCGGGGACGGCGGGCGCAGCAGGAACGAGGTGTTGTCCCGCAGCTGCGCCTTGCGCAGGGCCGCACCCAGCGAGGGCCAGATGACCTTGCCCTCGTTGATGTTGAACATCAGCCGGTAGACCAGGGTGTAGCCGTTGGCCTTGCCGCCGCTCGCGGTGGTCACCGGGTTGGCGTCGAGGTCCTTCTTCAGCTGCTCGAACGCGGCGCGCGGGTCGCCGTCGCCGAAGCCGCAGATCGGCTGGTCGGAGGCGCACCAGTCGAGGAAGCGGCTCATCGAGCCGTCCAGCGCCAGGTACTGGTCGCGGTCGTAGGCGTAGGGCCGGTAGGCGTACTTGTACGGGTCGTACGCGCCGTCGAGTGTCAGCGC
Organism: Streptomyces stelliscabiei; assembly: GCF_014873495.1. Classification (GTDB taxonomy): domain Bacteria; phylum Actinomycetota; class Actinomycetes; order Streptomycetales; family Streptomycetaceae; genus Streptomyces; species Streptomyces bottropensis. The sequence goes on from NZ_JADBGF010000001.1 coordinate 5,492,932, forward strand.
CCGCACCCGCTCCGGGAACATGGCGGCGTAGACGGTGCCGATGTACGAGCCGAACGAGCGGCCGTAGTACGTCAGTTGCTCCTCGCCGAGTGCCTGGCGCAGCAGGTCGATGTCGCGGGCGACGTACTCGGTGCCGACGTACGGCAGCAGCGAGCCGGAGTTGGTCTGGCAGGCCGCGTCGAACTCGGCGGCCTCGGTCAGCGCGGGACCGAACGCGTCCGGGCCGGGAACGCCCTTGGCGTCGGTGACGGCCTTGGTGTAGCGGGTGTCGTCGAAGCAGGTGAGCGCCGAGCTGCGGCCGACACCGCGGACGTCGTAGCCGAAGACGTCGAACGACTCGCGCAGCTTGGCCGGGAGGCCCGCGTAGTTGTTGCGGACGTAGTCCACGCCGGAGTTGCCCGGACCGCCGGGCTGCATGAACAGCGTGCCCTTGCGCTTCGTCTGGTCGGCGGCCTTCTTGCGGACCACCGCGAGCGTGATCTTGGTGCCCTCCGGCGCCCGGTAGTCCAGCGGCACGTCCGCGTTGGCGCACTCGAAGCCGCCCTGGCAGTCGGACCAGGTCAGGGACGGGACGGGAGGCGGTGTGTAGGCCGACTGCGGCTTCTGTGCGGTGTCCTGCGCGGCCATCGCCTGGGTCGCCGTCCCCGTGCCGGCGAGGACGAGGGCGGTCAGCGCGGCGCCGACGATTCTGAGACGTGAGAAACGTCTGGTTGCGTGGTGAAACGTGGGCATGGGTGTGTTCCCCCTGAGCGGTAGAGACCCCAAGAACCCACTGGTCAAGGTGAGTTCGGGGAATGTCTAGCCGAAGAGACGGTAAAAAGGCCAGAGCGGTGCCGTCGTGGCCGAGTTTCCACGCCATCTTTCCACTACCCGACGGTAGTTACCGTCCGCGATCACCACTTCGTAACCTGGGAACCCTCACCCTCACCGACGGCACGACCCGTCCGATCGAGAGCCCGGACCTGCCGTAGCCGGGTCGTGGCCGGACACCGGCCGACGCGAAGGCAGAGTGACGGGGGTCACATGCGGGCATGTCACATCCGGCCCGCCCCGGCCCGTCCTCGTGTTGTCACCACGGACGACGACACAAGGAGCCCGCCATGGAAGCGCGTCTGAACCTGCTCGCCAACCCCGTCGCCGGCAAGCTCGTCAAGCACCTCGTCGCGGCCGGCCGGGCCGTCGACGACACGGGGCTGCCGGTCACCACCCAGGAACTGGTGAGGATCCGCGCCAGCCAGATCAACGGCTGCGGGTACTGCCTCGACATGCACACCAAGGAGGCCGAGCACGCCGGGGAGACCGCCCAGCGGCTGCACCTGGTCGCCACCTGGCGGGAGGCCAAGGTCTTCACCGAGGCCGAGCGTGCCGCGCTGGAGCTGGCCGAGCAGGGCACCCGCATCGCCGACGCGGCCGGCGGCGTCCCCGACGAGGTCTGGGAGAACGCGGCCAAGCACTTCGACGAGGGCCAGCTCATCGCCCTGGTGGCGCTCATCGCCCTCATCAACACCTTCAACCGGCTGAACGTCATGGTGCGGCAGCCGGCGGGCGACTACCAGGTCGGCATGTTCGGCTGACCCGGGCGGGGCGGTCGCGTCACGACCCGTCGCGTTGGGCGAACTGCAGGGAGAGGGCCCGCAGGACGTCGGCGGTCGTGGTGTCGGTCCGCCCCTCGTCGTGCACCTCGGCGAGGTGGACGAAGGCGTACGAGAAACAGTTGACGAGGCCCACGATCGCCGGTCCCAGGGCATCCGTGATGATGACGGTGGCCTCCTGGGCGCTCGCCTCGGCGGGCAACCTGATCACGGGAAGGGTCTCCGTGAGCAACGCGGAGATCGCTCCCGTCAACGCCACCTCGTCGCCGGGATGCTCGCGGACCTGCCGCCGCATCTCGATCGCCTCGGTGAGGATGCCCACGACTCGCCGCATGATCTCGGATTGCTCCACGGGGGGAGCCTAGGCCCAACTCGCCCCTGAGTACCCGACCTGGGGCGGACCCGCACAGGGTCCGCCCCCTCAACATGCCTGCGCACGGCCTTTTCAGGCGTTCGGTTCACTCTCTTCGGACGCTTCGCCGACCGGCTGCTCGGCCTGTACGAACGTGCCCTTGATGGGGACCGTGATGACTAGTCCTTGATCGCGGAGTTCGCGGACGGCTCGCCGAATCGTGTTGACGGCGACGCCGTACTGCTCGGCGAGATCGCGCTCAGCGGCAAGGCGTGCTCCCACGGGCAAGCGGCCCATGCGGATCTGCTCGGCGATGTGGTGCACCACCTGGAGATACACGTAGACGTGGCTCGTCGGGTCGGGGCTCCACTCGCGATCGTTAGCCATAGCTGCACGCTAAGGCGGCTGGTAGCAGCGCACCACATGAGGGAACGTCCGCATGCAACCCCATGCTTCCGGTTGCTACCTATCGCGTCCTAAGGCAAAGTGGTCACGAAGGACCCCGGCGAGGTGGCTAGACCTCCCGGGGCACGGCCCACGCTTACAAGGAGCGTCGACATGACCGACCTTAGAGGTCGTCTCATTTGGGCTGTTCGATAGTATGCCGTCGTGGGGATCGTTGAGCGTCTGGTGCCGGATGAGTTGTGGGAGCTGTTCGAGCGGGTCGTGCCGCCTGCTCCGTCGCGGCCGCAGGGCGGTGGCCGACGACGGTACGGGGACCGCGAGGTGCTGGCGGCGATCGTCTTTGTGGCCACGTCAGGCTGCACGTGGCGGCAGCTGCCCCCGTCGTTCGGGCCATCGGGTCCGACGGCCCACCGGCGGTTCACCGAATGGAGCAAGGCCCGGGTGTGGGCCAAGCTCCACCGCCTGGTCCTGGACGAACTCGGTTCCCGCGGTGAACTGGACTGGTCCCGGTGCGCGATCGACTCGGTGAACATGCGAGCCCTGAAAGGGGGGACCTGACAGGTCCGAATCCTGTCGACAGGGGCAAGAAGGGCTCGAAGATCCACTTGATCACCGAGCGAACCGGTCTGCCCCTCTCGGTCGGTATCTCCGGTGCGAACCTCCACGACAGCCAGGCACTCGAACCACTGGTCCGTGGTATCCCGCCGATCCGCTCCCGCCGCGGACCCCGCCGACGCCGCCCCGCCAAGTTGCACGCGGACAAGGGCTACGACTACGACCACCTGCGGCGATGGCTCCGCAAGCGAGGCATCCGCCACCGCATCGCCCGCAAGGGCATCGAGTCGTCCACACGCCTGGGCCGACACCGCTGGACCATCGAACGCACGATGGCCTGGCTCGCCGGCTGTCGCCGACTTCATCGCCGCTATGAGCGCAAAGCCGAACACTTCATGGCCTTCACCAGCATCGCTTGCACCCTCATCTGCTACCGCAGGCTCACCAAATGAGACAACGTCTTATCCCCCGCGCCCTCCAATGGCTGCGCCTCCTCTTCGCCCCCGGCCCCGGCAAACGGCGCCTCCCCCGCCACCGCCCCTACCTCTGCCTGCACGTCACCGCAGTACGCCACCCCTCCACCCCCGCACCGGCGCCCGCGTTCTCCGGCCTCCCCCGTCGCCGCTCCCCGTACGGCCTTCACGCCCCCATCGACGGCGCAGCCTCTCCTCTCGTCCGCCCCTACCTCGCCGCCCATGAGGAAGAGGCCGCCCTCCAGCAGCGCCGCCGTCTCGCGCTGGTCCTGGCCGCGGACTTCGGGGTCGACCTCGACCAGCACCTGGTCGGCGTAGGGAAGGTGGCTGTCTGATGGGACACCTCGACGGCACACCCGTACCCGGCCGCGCGTCCGCGCCCCGACTCCTGCCCTGGCCGTCCCCGGAGGGCAAACCCTCCTACCTGGTGACGGACCACCACGGCGGCTACCTCTCCCGCCTCGCCGACGACCTGGAGGCCACCCAGCTCGCCACCGGCACCGACGTACTCGGCCTCGCCCGGGTGGTGCTGGACGACCCGACCTCGCCGTACACCGAGGTCCGCTACGCGGGCATCCGTCTCGCCGAGTGCCTCACCGACGCCCTGCGCGTCGCCGAGTCCCGGGGGCTGCGCCTGCCCGTGCCGGACTCCGAGGACGACGAAGCCGTAGAGGAGGCCGAAGCGACCGACGAGGCAGGACGCGGCATGTCGGCGTAACCGGTGGACGCCCCGCCTTCCGTTCCGGCCGGCCGGCCGGGACCACGTCGACCGGCCGGAACGGAAGGCGAACAACTCACTGAGCATTTTCAGCGTGACCACCTATCAGGTGCCAGCTCAGTTGCCTCTGGCGTCAAGCACTTGCCGGGGAGGCAGTCAGTTGAAAGCGTCGGTCATGCAGTCCACCAGGCAGTCGGCTGCCTCATAGCGCTGGCGGAGGGCGGCAGCTGCTTCTTCGCGCTCCACAAGGAGGTACCCGTAGTGCTGGCGCGCCACCCTGGTCACGTCTGCGACCGTGACGATGGCCGGTTCGCCGTGTGCGGCCCGTCGACGCGCTGCGGCGATTGCCGTGTCCGCAGAGCGCAGCAGGTTTCTGGAACGCTCCCGGATCACGGCTGCCTGGGCGCGTTTCGCCGAGAGGGGACGCAGGACATGTCCTCTCCAGACGTAGCCGGCGGCGACAAGGATGAGACCGAGCGCTACGAACAGGAGTCCGCCAGGGGCGTGAGGTCGCATCTGTCCAGTCTTCACCACTCGCGTGGTGATCGTCATGCCCACGTCGGCGGCCGGTTGTCGGAGCGACTTGGTGTCAGTGAGCAGCAGACGGCGGCTGCCGCGGGTGGGGCATCGTTGCCGTCCTCAGCCTGCCTCAGCGTGTCGCCGAGGGTGCCGACGGGCCGGCGTCGGAGGTGGAGTCGGACGTGGGCGGCGGAGTTTTGCCCGGCGAGGCAGGGTGTTGCAGTGCTGGGTGAGGGTGGCCCCTTCGATCGGGGCACCTTCGGGGCGGGTGAACCATAGCCGCTGCTCTGCCGGCCTGCCCCTACCGCTCTGCGTTCCTGGCGCTGGCGGTCGCGGTGCTGTTCGAGGGAACGCAGGCACGTGGCCGGCGCGGCGATGCGCCGTCCGGAGTCACCGCCTCCCCTCGCCCCGGATAGAACTGCGCGTACCACCGCCGCAGCGCCCTGATCCCCTTCTCGTGCGGCAGCAGCACCGGCCGGGCCTGGTGGATCTTGTGGTCCCAGATCCGGACCTCCTCGCGCACCTCACCCAGCGCCTCGGCCCGGAAGACGAGCTTGAACAGGGGGGTGAGGAAGGGGAGCCAGGCCGGCTTGCGGAGGTAGTACAGCATCCGCAGCTCGCTCGTCCGGTCGTCGACGGGCGTGCTGAGCGCGACGGCCGTCACCGACAGCACCGGCCCGTGGGCCCGCACGACCATCACCCCCGGGCCGTACATGTACGCATCGAACGTGTTGTCGATGTTCCAGCCGAACACCCGCCTGCTGATCGTCCCCCGCGCCTCCGCGAACGGCCCGTCCTCCCGCCACTCCTGGACCGGCGGCTCGCTCTGCCCGTGGATGAAGTGGAAATGGGACTCGTCGACGATGTTCTCGCGCATCTCCTGGACATGGATCCGCGCCCGGCAGACGTCGTCGATCGGCGAGGCGAAGTCCCGTGACCCCGTCTCCCCGATCTCCGGCACCTCCCACGCCGGCTCGCCCGGCCCGGCGTACACGAACACGAGCCCGCTGTGCTCCCGTACCGGAAACCCGCCGATCGACACCTTGGGCGTCCGCGCCGCGAACGGCGCCTCCACGCACCGCCCGTCCGCCCCGAACCGCCACCCGTGGAACGGGCACTCCACCGCCCCGTCCACGACCTTCCCGCCGACGCCCAGGTGCGCGCCGTAGTGCGGACAGTGCGCGTCCCGCACGGCCGCCCGCCCGTCCGCCCCCCGGAACGCGATCAGCGCCCGCCCGAAGTAGTGCAGGCTGACGACCTTCCCCGTCCGCAGCTCACCGCTGCGCAGCACGGCGTACCACCCGTGCGGCACGCTCGGCATCGGATATTCGTCGGCGCGTGGATCACGGGGCAGCGTGGTCGGATCAAGGGCCCGGCTGTCATGGCTCCGCCAAAATCGCATGAGATCGATGCTAACGGCGACCGTGATCCTCGCCCCCTGACTCCGTTCATTCAAGGGGTAGTTGGCGTCAACGCGCACGAGCCGAGCCCCCTACGACGGCGGCCCGTACGCCGCGACCATCACATCGAGGGCCACCCTGCTCACGTCCCGGCCCTTGGCGTCCGTGGAGTTGACGCTGTAGACGAGCGTGCGGGAGCCGTCGCGGGTGGAGGCGATGGCCGCGTTGTAGCCCCAGCGGCCGCCCGTCTTGCCCCACACCTCACGCCCGCCGAGCACCTTCCTGGCCAGCCCGACGGCGTACTCGGCCGGCTTGCCGCCCGGGAAGGCGGTCACCTTCGGCACCGTGAACATCTCCTCCAGCAGGGGCCCGCGCGGCACGATCCGCCCCCCGAACAGCGCCTGGGTGAACCGCTCCAGATCCGCCGTGGTCGAGACGATGTCGCCGGCCGCCCAGGTGTCCGTCACCCCCCACACGGTCACGTCCCGCAGCCCGGTCGTCGTCCCGTCGTCCAGCGTCATCCGCTGGTACCCGTGGTTGTGCGGCCCGACGATCCGCGGGTCGGCGCCCGGGAGGTAGGTGTCGCGCAGCCCGAGCGGCCTCAGCACCCGCCGGGTGACCTGCCGCTCGTAGGAACCGCCGGTCACCCGCTCCACCAGCAGCCCGGCGACCGTGTAGCCGATGTTGAGGTAGTGCTGCCGCTCACCCGGCGCGAACTCCCGCTCCTTCGCCGTGGCCGACCGCACCATCGTCTCCGGGTCGTGGACGCGGAAACGGTTCGCGTACCACTCCTCGACCGTCGTCCCCGGGACGTCGGCAGCCGGGATGCCGTGCGTGTGATCGAGCAACTGCCGGACCGTGACACCGCCGTACGACGCCGGAATCAGCTCCGGCAGATACGCGCGGGCACTCCGGTCGAGGTCGACCTTCCCCTCGGCGGCCAGCTGCAGCACCACGGCCGCCGTGAACACCTTGGTCACGGATCCCACCCGGAAGCGGGCGTGCGGATCGGCAGCGCGGCCGGTCGTCAGGTCGTGCACCCCCGAACTGCCCCGCCACACCCCGTCGGTGCCCCCGACGCGTACGAGCGCGGCGGTGGCGTCGGCGGCGGGCAGTCCGGCGACGGCGGCCTCCAGGGCGGCGGCCGTCGCCGGGTCCGTCCGCGACGGCGCGGTCACGGCCCCGGGGCCGCCCGACGAGGAGGCGGTGGCCGGCAGGGCCGCCGGGCCCGTCACCACCCCGAGGACGAAGACGGCGGCGAGCAGCGAACGCGTGGCGCGCTTCATGGTCAACTCCGTTGATGTGAGCCGGTGTTCGCGACCCTGCGGCGGGTCGCTCTCGACGTCTCCATCCTGCTGACCGGCGGCCCCGGCGCAGATCGCCCGCGCCGGGGGTCTTCGGGTGCCGGGTCCGGTCACTTCCTCGCCGACGCGGGGGAGGAGCCGGGCCGCAGGACTCCCCCGGGCGGGGGACCCGCGACCGGGGCGCGCGCGTCCCCCGCCGCGATCAGGCCCGTCTCGTAGGCGCAGATCACCGCCTGGATGCGGTCCCGCAGCCCGAGCTTGGCGAGCACGTTGCCGACATGCGTCTTGACCGTGTGGTCGCTGACGACCAGCTCGGCGGCGATCTCGGCGTTCGACAGCCCCCGCGCCAGCAGCAACAGGGTCTCGCGCTCCCGCCCGGTCAGCACGTCGAGCCGGGGGTCGGGCCGCGCGGCCCGGGCGGCGGCCGGCCGTGTGTACTGCTCCACCAGCCGCCGCGCCACGGACGGCGCGAGCAGCGAGTCGCCCCGCGCCACGACCCGTACGGCGTGCACGAGGTCGTCGCGCCGGACGTCCTTCAGCAGGAACCCGCTCGCCCCCGCGTGCAGCGCCTCGTACACGTACTCGTCGGTGTCGAAGGTCGTCAGCATCACGACCCGGCAGCCACCGTCCCCGCCGCCCGCGCTCACGCTCTCCCTGATCGCCCGGCAGGCCTCGATCCCGTCCGTCCGGGGCATCCGGACGTCGAGCAGTGCCACGTCGGCGCGGTGCCGCCGTACCGCCTCGACCGCCGCCGCCCCGTCACCCACCTCGGCGACCACCTCGATGTCCGGCTGGACGTCGAGGATCAGCGCGAAGCCACTGCGCACCAGCTCCTGGTCGTCGGCCACGACCACCCGGATCGTCAACGCCCCGCCCCCGCCCCGGTCTTGGCGCCCAGGAGGGGCGCCACCGGTATCCGTACCCGCACCCCGAACCCCCGTCCGCCGGGCCCCGCCCCGGTCTCCGCCGTACCGCCGTGCGCGGCCGCCCGCTCCCGCACCCCGACGAGCCCGTGCCCGCCGCCGTGCCCGGCGCGCGGCCCGCGCCCGTCGTCCGTCACCTCCACGCGCACGTCGTCGTCGCCGTAGACGAGCCGCACGGAGACCGTACGGGCGTCCGCGTGCCGGACCGTGTTCGTCAGCGCCTCCTGCACGATCCGGAACACGGACGCCCCGGTGGCACCCGGCAGCGGCCGCTCCCGCCCCTCGACCTCGTGCACGACGTCGAGCCCACTGCCCCGCACCCGGTCCAGCAGTGCGGCCAGATCCCCGATCCCCGGCTGAGGCTCCCGGGGCGAGCGCCCCTCCTCCGACCCCTCCCCGGTCTCCTCCCGCAGCACGCCCAGCATCCGCCGCAGCTGGACCATGGCGTCCCGTCCGGCCTCGGAGATCGCGTCGAAGGCGGCCTCCGCCCGCTCCGGCGCCGTCCGCACGGCCACCGGCCCGGCCTCCGCCTGCACGATCATCAGGCTCACGGCGTGGGACAGGATGTCGTGCATCTCGCGGGCGATCCGGGCCCGTTCGCGCGCCGCGGCCCGCTCGGCCTCGACACGGTGCGCCCGCTGGCGGGCGTCGGTCAGCCGCCCGAAGACGTAGGCCGCCGCGAACACGAAGGCGGAGAAGGCCAGTTCACGCGCCGACCGGCTGTTGAGCCCCACCCCGACCGGCACCGCGACCAGCACGAGCACCCCGGTGACCAGCCGTTTCCACGGCGGCGAGAGCACGGCGACGGTGTAGACGATCACCAGCCCGTTGTACGGCAGCGGCTGCCCGGGCCCGTCCAGCGCCACCTGGTAGACCAGGCTGGTCACCATGATCGCCAGCAGCGCGGCGATCGGGGCCCGCCGCCGCCACACCAGCGGCACCACGGTCAGCGTCGTCAGCCCGTACGCCGCCCAGGTCGCCGGCGGCATCCCGGCCGCCCGCGGCACCACGAACGGCATCGTCACCGCCCCCTGCACCAGCAGCGCGACCCCGACATCGACCACCCACGGATACCCCTCCGCGAGCACCCGCCCCCGCTCCCACCACTCCCGCACGCCGCGCCCACCCCGTATGCCACTCACGACTCTCCACCCCACACCCTCCTCCGCACGGTGCGAAGAAGAACCGACCCCACCGCTTGTGAAGAAACCTGTGCGCGTCCTCACCGGCCCGTACGTGGTCCGCACCGAACGGCGACGGCATCATGACCAGCGGAGTCCGAGGGGCATCCCTGGGGTCCCAGGGCGAGCCCGAGGGAGGGTGGCATGAGGTCGCGCTCGGTGTGGATTGCGGGCCGGGGAGAACGTGCCGTGGTCGAACAGAACCAGCCGTATTCGGTGATCCTGCTCAAGTTCTTCGTCCTGGTCGGCCTGCTGTCCACGCCGGCGCTCGTCTTCCACTGGGGCGCGTGGCTCCCGTTCGCCGGCGCCGGCGTCTACCTGCTCTGGGAAGTACGCCGTCTCCACAGCGCGTTCGACGAACTCGCCCACCTCTGGAACGAACAGAACGAACGGAACGAACGGAACCAGCGGGAACAGCGGCACGGGCGGCAGCATCAGCACCCGCAGGAACAGGAACAGGAACAGGAACAGGAACAGGAACAGGAGCCGGCGACGCGCGAGAGCTGAGCGCGCTCAGCGCACGGGCGTCGGCGGCGATGCCGTACTCCGCCGCCGTACGAGCCGCGTGGGCACGAGCGTCGTACCGTGCTCCCCGCTCTCCTGCCCGTCCCGCCGGCCCTGGCTCTCCACCCCGCCCTCCCGCATCTTGCTCAGCACGCCCGCCACGCACAGCCGCCCCACCTCCGCGAAGTCCTGGTGGACGGTGGTGAGGGGTGGCAGGAAGGACGCGGCCTCGGGAATGTCGTCGAACCCGACGACACTGACGTCCTCGGGAACGCGACGCCCGCGCTCGTTCAGGGCCCGCAGCAACCCCAGCGCCATCTGGTCGTTCGCGACGAACACGGCCGTGCAGTCCGCCTGTTCGGCGATCCGCAGCCCGGCCCGGTACCCCGACTCCGCCGACCAGTCGCCCCGCACCAGCGGTGGCGCCGGGCGCCCGGCCTCGTCGAGCGTGGCGCGCCAGGCGTTGGCCCGCCGCTGCGCCGCGAAGGAGTCCTCGGGCCCGGCCAGATGCCACACCGTCCCGTGCCCCAGCTCCAGCAGATGCCGCACGGCGTCCCGCGCGCCGCCCGCCTGGTCGGTGTCGACGACGGTGTACCGGTCCCCGGCGTCCGAGTCCGCCACCACGACCTGCACCCCGGGCGGCACCGACACGGTGGCCGCGTCCAGCAGATGCACCTCCATGATGACGATCACGGCGTCCACGGCCAGCTCCCCGAGCCGTGAGAACGCCCCGTTCACCTCGTCCTGCGTCGGCACGGCGACGGGCAGCAGCGTGACCGCGTACCCCTCCCGCGCGGCGGACGTGGCGATCGCGTCGAGCGTGCGGATGTTCCCCAGGGTGGAGAGGGAGAAGGTGATCACGCCGAGCGTCCGGAACTCCCCGCGCCGCAGCGCCCGCGCGGCGCTGTTGGGCCGGTACCCCAGCTCCCGCATCGCGGTGAGCACCTGCCGCCGGGTGTCCTCGTTGACTCCGGCGAACCCGTTGGACACCCGGGAGACGGTCTGGGAGGAGACACCGGCGAGCCGCGCGACGTCACCCATGGAGGGCCCCTGCCGGGGCCGGGCGGAGCGTCTCCTCGTCGTGCTACGACCGTCGGTCGCGTCCACGTGATTCCCCCGACTCTTCCTGCTGGTCCGGCCCTTGTGCCACTTCCGGCACTTCCGGAACGACGTGTTGATCTCTGACGAATCCTTGACCGCCGCGATTCGGACAGTGTAGACATCCGCCTCAGTGGATGTTTACGTAAACATGCATCGCGACAAACCCTACGAGAGCGCATCGAACCACTCCGTACCAGTCTGAACCCGTACCAGCCCGAACCGCACCACCACGCGTCGCACGAACCGCACCACGCCGAACGCCGGCCCCTTTCTCCGTGTCTCGCCGGGACGCGACCCACGGAAGAGTTGGAGTACTCGAATGGCACACCGCACCCGTACGAGACGGCTCTTGGGGGCCATCGGCGTCACGGCCCTGGCCACCGGAACGGCCATGGCCACGACCTCGCTGCCGCTGGCGCACGCCGACACGGCCGCCGTCGCCTCGGTGACGGTCCGCCCCGACCCCTCCTACAAGGCGGCCGGCTTCGAGGGCTGGGGCACCAGCCTGGTGTGGTTCGCCAACGCCACCGGCGACTACCCCCCGGCGGTCCGCGAGAAGCTGGCCGACCTCCTCTTCGGCAAGGACGGCCTCGACCTCAACATCGCCCGCTACAACATCGGCGGCGGCAACGCCCCCGACGTCAAGGACTACCTGCGGGCCGGCGGCGCGGTGGAGGGCTGGTGGAAGGCTCCGGCGGGCACCACCCGCACGGACGTCGACTGGTGGAGCGCCGACGACAAGAACGACTGGAACAAGGACGCCGACGCCACCCAGCGCTGGTGGGTCGACCGCATCAAGAACGACATCGACCACTGGGAGACCTTCAGCAACTCCCCGCCGTGGTTCATGACGGAGAGCGGCTACGTCTCCGGCGGCTTCGACTCCTCCAAGGACCAGCTGAAGGCGAGTTCGGTCGACGACTTCGCCAAGTACCTGGTCGGCGCCACCGAGCGCCTGGAGAAGGCGCACCACATCAAGGTCGACACCCTCGACCCCTTCAACGAGCCCAACACCCCCTACTGGGGCACCAAGCTCGGCGCGGACGGCCAGCCCACCGGCGGCCGCCAGGAGGGCGCCCACATCGGCCCGGAGCTGCAGCAGAAGGTCCTCAAGGCGCTCGCCCCGGTCCTGGACAAGTCCCGTACGGACGCGGAGATCTCCGCGATGGACGAGACCAACCCGAGCATCTTCGCCACGAACTGGAACTCCTACCCGCAGGACGTCCGCGACCTCGTCGGCCAGATGAACGTCCACACCTACGGCACCGGCCAGCGCACCATGGTCCGTGACCTCGCCAAGGCGGCCGACAAGCCGCTGTGGATGAGCGAGGTCGAGGGCGACTGGGGCGACGGCCAGAGCTTCACCGACATGCGCCCCGGCCTGGGCCTCGCCCAGCAGATGGTCAACGACCTGCGCGAACTGGAGCCCCAGGCCTGGGTCTTCTGGCAGCCGGTCGAGGACTACGACAACATGAAGCCGGGCGGCGAGTCCGCCAAGGGCGGCAACTGGGGCTCCATCCAGATGTCGTTCTCCTGCAAGTCGACGGACACGCTGAAGTCGTGCCCCATCTACACGAACACCAAGTTCGACACGGCCCGTAACTTCACGCACTACATCAAGCCGGGCGACCGCCTCATCAAGACCGACGACACGTCGAGCACGGCGGCGGTCGCGAAGAAGGGCAAGAAGGCGACGGTCGTCCACGTCAACAGCACGACGGCACCGCGCGCGGTGACGCTCGACCTCTCCCGCTTCGGCGACGTCGGCAAGCACGCGCGGGTCACCCCGGTGGTGACGGACGCCTCCGGCAAGCTGGTCCGCCAGAAGGCCGTGGACGTCCGGGACAAGAAGGCCACCATCACGGTTCCGGCCCAGTCGGTGACGTCGTTCCTGATCAGCAGCGTCTCGGGCGTCGCCGCCTCCGCCGCCGAGCTGCAGGACGACCACACCTACACCCTGACCGGCGTCCAGAGCAGCAAGAACCTCGCCGTCGCCGCCGACGGCAAGAGCCTGGTCATCAAGAACCCCAACACGACCGCCGCGGCCGGCCAGCGATGGACCTTGGACCGCGTCGGCACCGGCCCGACGGACAACCGCACCCGCTACGTCCTGACCGAGGCGGCCTCCCACAAGCGCCTGGCGGTCCGCAGCGGCTCCCTGGTCGCCGAGCCCGACACGGGCACCCGCGACAAGGCCGCCCAGTGGATCCTCTCCACCACCGGCGACTCCACCTGGACCCTGGTCAACGCGGCCACCGGCCAACTCACCGACGTCGGCGGCCAGTCCACCAACGACGGCGCGGGCGTGGGCCTCTGGATCCCCAACTCGGGCTCGAACCAGCGCTGGAAGCTGACGGATGTGACGCCGGCTTCGTAGCCGCCGGAAGCGACCGTCCACGGCCCACGAGGGAGCCCCAGGCATCGTCCTGGGGCTTCTTCGTGCCTTCGTGCCTTCGCGCCTTCGTGCCTTTGTGTCTTTGTGCTTGCGGGCTCTGGTACCAGCTCCCCTCCGCTCCGCCCGATGGTCAGCCTTACCGCGCGTCGAGCGGCCCTCCGCCGGTGGTCTGTGCCTGTGCCTGTCATGTGGCGGATCCTGTCAGTCGGCGCTGACAGCACCCGCGCATACCCGACGTTGCTGCCGCAGCGTCGCTCCGACGCTCGTACGGGCGCGCCGAACCCTGGCGTGTGGCGCTGAAAGGGACGCGTAACCCCCGCCTTCAGGAGGTGCGTGCGTGGGCCCCTCACGGCCGCCCCACCTACGCCGAGTGGGACGACGCGCTCGACGCGGGGCGGCTGCCCCACCCCGGCCGCGCCCAGGGAAACTGCACGGTGCTCTACGTCGACGGCCGGCCCTCACAGATCGGTCACTGGGGGGTCACGGCCGATTGGATCCGCAGCCAGGGCGAGGAGTCGTCGCGGGATGCGGCGGAGTCGGCTCGAACAGTCGAGAAGGCTTGCGTCGTGGCAGGGCTGCCCTGTGCGCCCGCTAGCCGGTGACGCCTGGCGGCAACTCGGCCCCTTCGCGGTCTCACACACCCCGACGTTCGGGATCTGGACCGTGAGCCGGGCCGGGCCGCCGCCGCGACGGTGCCGCATCGCGTGAGGCGTCGTGCGTGGCCTCGGTCGCGAGTCCGGTCACCTGGAAAGAATGTCCGGTGCACCGAACCTCCGCCGGGCAATACCCCTCTTGAGGTGCGTAGGCGCGCATCGACCTGGCGCGCCGATTCGTACGCGAGGGGAATCCGTAACTTCATGAAGAGCAAGCTGACCGTCATGGCCCTTGCAGCCGTCGTCGTCGCCGGTACTGCCGCCACCGCCTTACCTGCCTCGGCCGCCGCCAAGGCCGCGCCCACCCGCTGCCACACGGCCGACCTGAAGGCCGGCTTCGCCACCGGGGGTGACGCCGCGCCGGAGATGGGGCAGACCGAGAAGCAGACGCAGGCGTACATCTGGTTCACCAACCAGAGTGAGCGCACCTGCACCCTGTCCGGCTTCGCCGGTGTCGACATGGTCGGCGCGCAGACGACCGACGGCACCTGGTCACTGGTGCGCTCCTCCAGGACGCCCTCGAAGCTGACCCTGGAGCCGGGCGACACGGTGGACTTCAGCATCACGCTGCTCCCGGTGGCCGCTTCCACTCCGAAGGCGGAGAAGTTCGTTCCGGCGAAGTTCGTGGTGACCCCGCCTAACGAGACGAAGTCCTTCACCCTGAAATGGCCGTTCGGCGGCCAGATCCTGAAGCAGGACGGCGCCACCCACCCGGGCACCTTCCTCGACCCGATCGGGCTGTGACCATCCTGACCTGCGTCTGAGCCCTCCTCAGGCGGTATCGGCGGCGGCCACCGCCGGACTCGCGGTACGAGTCGAGGCCCCTGGGCGGAGCGGTGGCCACGTCCGAGAGGCGGTACGCCTGCCTTCCCTCAGACCTTGATGACGGTGATGCGGGAGCCGCACAGGGCGGTCAGGTCCTCGGGGTCCGAGGTGAGGACCGTCGTGGGGCCGGGGGCGGCGAGGGCGGTGGCGCCGAGCATGGCGCCGATGGCGTACTTGTGGCCGTGCAGGCGCGCGTCGGCGAGGAGTTCGGCGGCGTGGCGGGCGATGGGCTCGGTGACCGGTTCGATGACGAGACGGGAGAGGGTCCATTCGAGGGCCGGGCGGTTGATCCGGGGATGGATCACTTCCGCGAGGGTGGCCGCGGAAGTGATCACCCGCAGATCATCGGCGCGGGCGAGGGCGAGCCAGCCGGTGACGGTGCGGTCGCGGAGAACGGCCTTCGCCAGCCCTTCGCTGTCCAGGACCAGGGTGCCGCCGGGGGCGGCGGCCGAGGAGCGGGTCATGCGGCGCTCGCACCGCCGTGCGCCTGCTGCCGTCGGGCCTCGTGCAGCTGGTCGCGCAGGGCCTGGATCTCTTCGTCGGTGACGGGCCCGTGCTCGGCCTCGGCGACCTGGATGAGCTCGTTGAGATTGTCCCGCTCGATCTGGCGTGCGACGGCGGCGGCCACATAGGCGGACAGGCCGGAGGGGCCGCTGCGGGCTTTGGCCGCCTCGGCGATGTCGCGCGGCATGGTGATCGAGTACTTGCCGGTAGGGTCACTCATGCTACTTATCCTACCTCCAATCCTCCTCCTGGTCCTGCGTCGAAGCCCCACATGTCACGCCATATACGCCGCGCAGAGCACCGGTCCATCGAATCGCAGACCACGCTGACCAGCACGAACCTTGTGACAGAGACTCAGCAACTGCTTCACTGTGGCGACCTACGGGCCGTGTGGCAGTCTCGCCATCTCCGCTGCTGTCATGCCGTCATCCAGGAAGCGGGGGCATGAACGATTCAGCGCTGATCACGACCGGTTTGCCCGTCGCGCTCGCCGTCATCATGTTCGGCCTCGGGCTCTCGCTCACCACGGGCGACTTCAAGCGGGTGGCCCGTTCGCCGAAGGCGGTCGTATTCGCCCTGACCGTGCAGGTAGCGGTCCTGCCACTGCTCGCCTTCGGGCTGGTCGAACTCTTCGACGTGGACCCGCTGCTCGCCGTGGGCGTGATGCTGCTGGCCGCCTCCCCGGGCGGCACCACCGCCAACCTCTTCAGCCACCTGTTCCGCGGCGATGTGGCGTTCAACATCACCCTCACCGCCATCAATTCCGTGCTGGCCGCCGTCACCATTCCCCTCATCACCAACCTGGCCATCAACCACTTCGATGCCGAGGGCGACCTGGGACTGCAGTTCGGCAAGGTGCTGCAAGTGATCGCCATCGTGCTCGTCCCGGTCGGTCTCGGGATGCTCGTCCGGAAGCGCTCCGCGGACTTCGCCGCCCGCGCGGACCGCCCGGTCCGCGTGTTCTCCATCGTCATCCTGGTCGCGGTGTCCCTGGGGGCGCTGTTGGGAGAGCGGGAGAACCTCGCGGACTACCTTCGCCAAGTCGGCCTGGTCACCGGACTCTTCTGTCTGGCAAGCCTCGGTATCGGCTACGGCGGCGCCAAGGCCCTTCGCCTGAACGAGCCCCAGGCTGTCGCCAGCGCCATGGAGGTGGGCATCCACAACACCACGGTGGCCCTCACCATCGCCCTGAGCATTCTCGACAGCACCGAGGTGGCGGTTCCCAGCGCTGTCTACTCGGTTCTCATGTATGTGTTGGCGACGGCTTTCGGCTACGCCATCACCCGGAACCGCTCAGAGATTCCCTCGACGGCGAGCTGAGCCCGTGAGCGCGTACGGAGAGGGAGGGACGGCCGTGACGACCATCGCGGTGACCGGGCATCTTGATCTGACCGAGAACACCGTCCCCCTCGTGCGGGCGGCCCTGGACGCGCTGCTCCGGCCGTACGCCGCCGACGGGGGGCTCATCGGGGTGTCGTGTGTCGCCAAGGGGGCCGACACCCTGTTCGCCGAGGCCGTGCTCGCGCTCGGGGGGCGGCTGGTCGTCGTCACGCCGTCGCGGGACTACCGCCGGAACACGGTCGAGGCCGAGCACGGGGCGTCCTACGACCGGCTGGTCGAAGCCGCCGAGGAGGTCGTCGCGCTGCCCTACGAGACGGCAGGACGGCAGGCATACGAGGCCGCCAACGCCGTACTCGTCGCGCGCGCCGACCGACTCGTCGCCGTATGGAACGGCGCACCGCCCACCGGCAACGGCGGCGGCACCGCCGACGCCGTCCTCGACGCCCGAGCGGCCGGCATCCCCGTGGACGTGGTGTGGCCGGACGGGGCCGCCCGGCGGGGCTGAGGGAAGCGGGGGAGAGCGGGTCCCTCGGGGGTGCGGGTGGCCGCACCCCCGGTTCGGTGAGGGTCGCATGGTCCTGGGCACTCGGGTGCGGGACCGTGGAGTGAGGCGGGTTCCGCGAGCGCACGGTTCCCAGACGGAGGGAGACTCCCCATGAAGTCGACGCGGCCTTCGAAGCCGAGCGCCACCGGGACGGAGACGCACGCCCCCGAGGCACGGGACGACGGCGGGTTCGGCCCGTTCCTCGTCGCGTGGGACCGGGCGCACCCCGCCCCCGTCGCCGACCCCGACTGGCGGCATCTTCTGGACGAGATGGTGCACCCCGGCACCACCCGGGCGTTCCACCGGCTGGCCGAGGCCAGGGCGGTGGCCTGAGACGTCGTCGTCCTGACCGCGTCGGGAGGAAGTCAGGACGACGTCGGGATGACCGTCGGCCGCGTCGCCCGTGTCATCGCGACGTCAGGACGACCAACCGCTGCGTCGCCCGTGTCATCGCGACGTAGTGGTCCACCGCCCCCTCGATGCCCTCGCCGAAGTCCTCCGGATCGATGAGGACCACGAGGTCGAATTCGAGGCCCTTCGACAGCTCGGGGGTCAGGGTGCGGACCCGGGGCGACGTAGGGGTCGTACGGGGCGGCGGCCCCGGCGCCGCGATGACGCAGGCGATGCCGTCCGCGTGGGCGGCCAGCCACGTCTCCAGGGCCTCGTCCAGGTCCGAGACCGGGCCGTGCACGACCGGTACGCCCCCGCTGCGGATCGACGTCGGGACGTTCGCGTCCGGGAGCACCGCCCGGATCACCGGCTCCGCCTCCGTCATGATCTCCTCCGGCGTCCGGTAGTTGATCGTCAGGGACGCCAGGGTGACGCGGTCGAGGCCCACGCGCTTCAGGCGTTCCTGCCAGGACTCCGTGAAGCCGTGCCGGGCCTGGGCGCGGTCGCCGACGATCGTGAAGCTCCGGGACGGGCAGCGCTGCAACAGCATCTGCCACTCCGCGTCCGTCAGCTCCTGCGCCTCGTCCACGACGACATGGGCGAACGGACCGGCGAGCAGGTCGGGGTCGGCGACGGCCAGCTCGGAGTCGTCCACCAGGCTGACCTGCGCGTCCTCGCCCCGGAGCATGTTCACCAGGCCGATGCCCTCGTCCCCGTCGGCGCCGGAGTTGGCCACGGCCTGGACCAGGTTGTCGACGACCTGGCTCATGCGCTCGCGCTGCGCGGCGAGGGTCGCCGCGTGCCGGCGCTTGCGGCGGGCCGTCTCCGGGTCGCCGAGGCGCTGACGGGCCGCGTCCAGGAGGGGAAGGTCGGACGTCGTCCAGGCCTGGGGCTCCTCGCGCTGGAGGCGCTGAACCTCCTCGCGGCTGAGCCAGGGCGCGCACATCCGCAGGTACGCCGGCACCGACCACAGGTCTCCGACCAGGTCCGCCGCCTCCAGCAGGGGCCAGGCACGGTTGAAGGTCGTGACCAGGTCGCGGTTCTGGAGGAGGGACCTGCGCAGGAGCGCGGGGGTGGGGGCGGCGGTGGTCTCCGGGTCGGGATCGGGGTCGGCCTCGGCGTCGTGCTTGTCCGTCAGGATCGTCAGGAGCTCCTCCCAGACCTGGTGCCGGGCCTCGTTGTGCGGGGTGCCGGGTTCCGCCGCGTCGAAGGCGGCCGCCCAGTCCTCGGGACTCAGCCAGATGTCGGACCAGGGGGTGGTGACCGTCATGCCCTTGGCGGGGGGTTCCTCGTAGAAGCGGACGGCCTTCTCGATCGAGCCGACCAGAGCCGCCGACGACTTCAGGCGCGCCACCTCCGGGTCGCCCTCCGTACCGGCCGCCGCCCCTTCCGCGACCAGGTCGCGCAGGATGCACGTCTGTACGCCCTCCTCGCCGAGGCTCGGGAGCACGTCGGCGACGTAGGAGAGGTACGGGCGGTGCGGACCCACGAAGAGGACGCCGCCCCTGCGGTGGCCGAGCCGGGGGTCGGAGTGGAGGAGGTACGCCGAGCGGTGCAGGGCGACGACGGTCTTGCCGGTGCCGGGGCCGCCGTCCACGACCAGCGCGCCCCGGGAACTCGCGCGGATGATGGCGTCCTGGTCGGCCTGGATGGTGCCGAGGACGTCCCGCATGCGCTCTGACCGGTTGGTGCCGAGGCTGGCGATGAAGGCCGACTGGTCGTCGAGGGCGGCGGCGTGGTGGCCGGTGCGTCCGTCCAGTTCGTCGCGGGAGAACACCTCGTCCCAGTAGTCGCTGATCCGGCCGTTCGTCCAGCGGTAGCGGCGGCGGCTCGTCAGGCCCATCGGGTTGGCGTGGGTCGCGCCGAAGAACGGCTCGGCGGCCGGGGAGCGCCAGTCGATCAGCAGACGGCGGCCGGTCGCGCTGTCCGTGAGGCCGAGGCGGCCGATGTGGACGGGGTCGGGGTCGTCCGGGCTCACCATGTGGCCCAGGCACAGGTCCAGGCCGAAGCGGCGCAGGGTGCGCAGGCGGGCGGTCAGACGGTGGACCTCCGTGTCCCGGTCCATCGCGTGCCGGCCCATCCCGCCGGGAGCCCTGCGTGCGGCGTCGAGCTGGGCGGACACCTCGGCGATCGACCGGTCGAGACAGTCGGCGAGCGCGGCGAAGTACCGCTCGTCGGCGGCGATCAGCGCCGGGTCGGCCTTGGCGGAGAGGCGGTCGGGGAGGTCGAACGCGCTGGGGCTGGTGGTCGGGGGGTTCATGTCAATCGCTCCGAACGCTCCGAATGGGGGGTTGTCTACGACCATGGGTGCTGCTGGGTGTCCTGCCTGCGGTGTTACTGGTCCTCCTGGGGTGTGTGGGACAAGCCTGCACGGTCGGTGGTGCGGGGCGCGTGGTGGGTGTCGCCCGGCGGGTGTCGCTCGGCAGGTGGGTGGCTCAGCCGCGCACGACCGTGTCGAGGAGCAGCTTCGCCGCCACCGCCGCCCCGTCCGTACGGACCGTGGCGGCGACGTCGGCCGCCCGTACGCGCGTCCCGGGTGCCAGGGCCACATCCAGCGCCGCCGACAGGGACGCGAAGGTCGGGGCCGGGCCGTCGTGCGCCGCGCCGATGCCGAGGGCGGCGACCCGGCCCGCGAAGTACGGCTGGTCCCCGCCCTGGGCCACCACCACCTGCGGCGCGCCCGCCCAGGCCGCCGTGGTCGTCGTACCCGAGCCGCCGTGGTGGACCACGGCGGCGACCCGGCGGAACAGGGCGTGGTGGTTGGCCTCGCCGACGACGAAGCAGTCGTCCCGGTCGTCGACCGGCGCCAGCTCCGTCCAGCCCCGGGAGACGACGGCGCGGCGGCCCTGTGCGCGGACGGCCTCGACGCAGGCGCGGGCGGCGGCCCCGGAGTCGCCCAGAGCCATGCTGCCGAAGCCGACGTACACGGGTGGTTCGCCGACGTCCAGGAAGGCCGTCAGCTCGGGCGGGAGCGGGCGTTCGTCGGGCACGATCCAGGTGCCGGTCTGGACGACGCGGGGGGCGGATGATCCCTGTCGCGGGTCCGGGGCGGGGCCACGAGACGCCCCTGCGTCCCACGGGTCGAGCACCGGGTCCGTCGCCAGCCACGGGTGATCGGTGAAGACGTGGTCGCGCACCTCGTCCACCGGTGCCAGACCGACCGACGCCCGCCGCTCGTTGACCACCTCGCGGAACAGGTCGTTCGCGCTCCGGGCGTCCACGTCCCACAGCGCACGGTTGTCGGTCTCGTCCGGCGGCAGAGGCCTGCCCGGCCGCGGCATGGGCGGATGGTGCGGTGACGGCAGGGAGACGGACTGGAAGCTCGCGTACACGTACGGGACGTCCAGCTTGTCGGCCACCGCCCGCACACAGGCGGCGGCCGGGAGCAGGCCCGTCGCCACCAGCACATCGCAGCCCTCGGCCGCCTCGGCGACGGTGTCGAACCGCGCGAGCAGCTCGGCCGCGCGCCGGGGCACGCCGTCCGCCGTCGGCGGCGTGGCCGCGGTCATCAGCGCGCGCACCGGCCGACCGAACGGCACCAGCGGTACGTCGACCCCGGCCAGCCGTCGCGCGAACTCCTCGTCCGGCGGCGCGCACACGCGCACCTCCACGCCGAGTTCGCGCAACCGGACCGCCAGCCCCAGCAGCGGCTCCAGCCCTCCACGCGAGTCGTAGTTCGCCAACAGCACACGCATGCAACGCCCCCGGTTCCCCTCGACACTGGCTCAGGCCGGAGATTCTGCGCCACGACGGGGGCCTTGCCGCAAGCCCCCCGGTGCGCTATACGTTGAGAGTGGCAAGGAGAGCGTGACCTCCTTGCCTTTGCTTTTGCCCGGGCGCCGAGGGCGCGCGACGCCGGACGCGCGTCGGCGTACCGGGGCGACGAACCCCCGGTACGCACGACGGCGAGGCCAAGGGGAGCACACCAGGCATGCCGGACGCCATTCCCGCCCCCGTCCTCCGAGAAGTCGTGGCGGAGATCCGCAGATGGTCGTCGACGCGATGTCATGAGCCCAGCCCCCGCGACATCAGGGTCGTGGCGACCACGCGCGACGCCGCTCATGCCTTGCTGCACCCAGGCACCAGATCCAGCGAGGTCCCGGTGTTCTTCGCTGTCGCCCGAGGGGACTTCCACCTGACCGGCTCGGGAGCCACGCGCAACGGGGTGTGGGTCGCGCTGTTCGTCACCCACCCCCCGGCACGCGTCAGCACGTTCACGCTTCGCCCGGAGGCGTACGTCCCCCTGCTGGATCTCACCACCCTGGGCCAGGTGCACCCCGCCCCCCGGACCCACTGAGCCGGGACCCATCGAGCCCGGCAGTGCTCGTTCACAACCTCGGATGGGAAGCCGGTAGCAAGGCGATCCCAACTCCCCTCAACGCCCTGGCGCCAGTCCCGCCTTTGGGTTCCCCAGCAACCTGAACAGCAGATTTTCGCCCCTCCGAGGCGGCACCCACCACTCTCCCGCGAATTCATCCATGTGAACACAACCCACGTACCAGTCTATTGACGTGTCCAGAACATCCTCAGACACTCAACTGGAGAAAGCGCTTTCTGACTCTCATCGGCCAACCCGTCCAGGAGATCAACGATGCATACGACGCATATGAGACCCGTCATGGCGACGGCGAGCGCGGCTCTGGTGGCAGGCCTGCTGGTCGCGGCGGCCGGTACGGCGGCGCGGGCCGCGAGCGCGCGGTACGAGGCCGAGGTGTCGCCGGCGGTCTGCACCGGCACGATCGACTCCGACTGGGCCGGCTACTCGGGCAGCGGATTCTGCAACGGCACCAACGCCGCCGGCGCCTACGCGCAGTTCACCGTGACCGCACCCGCATCGGGCACGGCGACCCTGTCCGTACGGTTCGCCAACGGCACCACCGGGGCCCGTGCCGCGAGCGTCACGGTGAACGGCACCACCGCCGCGACCACGTCCTTCGAGAGCACCGGCACCTGGACGGCGTGGACCACCAAGACGCTGACCGTGCCGGTGACATCGGGCAGCAACGTCATCCGCGTCAACCCCACCGCCGCCACCGGCCTGCCCAACATCGACTACCTCGACGCCACCGTGCCCGACGGCGGCACCACGCCCCCGCCGACGACCGGCTCCACGCTGTACGTCGCGCCGAGCGGGACGGACTCCGCGGCCGGCACGATCTCCGCCCCCACCACCCTGACCTCGGCGGTCAGCCGGATCACCGCGGGCGGCACCATCTACCTGCGCGGCGGCACATACGCCCAGGCCGCGACCGTCACCATCCCGGCCGGCAGCTCCGGAACCGCCGCCGCCCGCACCAAGCTCTCGGCCTACCCGGGCGAGAAGCCGGTCCTCAACTTCTCCGCCCAGAGCGAGAGTTCGTCGAACCGGGGGCTGCAGCTCAACGCCTCGTACTGGCACGTCTCCGGGCTGATCGTCGAGCGCGCCGGGGACAACGGCATCTACGTCGGCGGCAGCGACAACATCATCGAGCGGACCGTGACGCGGTTCAACCGGGACACGGGGCTGCAGTTGGGCCGGATGGCCTCCACCACCCCCGCCGCCGACTGGCCCTCGGACAACCTGATCCTGAGCGCCGAGTCCCACGACAACGCCGACTCCGACGGCGAGGACGCCGACGGATTCGCGGCGAAACTCACCACCGGAACCGGCAACGTCTTCCGCTACGCCGTGGCCCACAACAACATCGACGACGGCTGGGACCTCTACACCAAGACGGGCACCGGCCCCATCGGCCCGGTGACCATCGAGGACTCGCTCTCCTACGAGAACGGCACGCTCACCGACGGCTCGCAGGCCGGCAACGGCGACCGCAACGGCTACAAGCTCGGCGGCGACGACATCGCCGTGAACCACGTCGTCCGGCGCAGCATCGCCTACGACAACGGCAAGCACGGTTTCACGTGGAACAGCAACCCGGGCTCGATGGCGGTCTCCGGGAACGTGAGCATCGACAACACCGAGCGGAACTTCAGCTTCGACGGCGGCACGTCGGTGTTCCGCGACAACACGTCGTGCCGCAGCGGCAGCGGTACGAACGACCGGATCATCGGCAGCTCCGACAGCTCCAACCAGTTCTGGTCCGGGACGAACGGCTCCCGCTGCTCCTCCTACTCCGGCGGCCTGCACTGGTCCTTCGGCGGCGACGGCAAGCTGAACGTCACCTTCGGATAGTCCCCGCCCCGCCGTTGCCCCGCCCCCGCCCCCGTCCGTGACGGTCCGCCCTCACGGACGGGGGCTCTCTTCTGCCCGACCGACGCCGGCACCCGCATCCGCATCCGTACCCGTACCCGCATCCCCACTCGCCCCGGCCCCGTCCACGAAGGCCGTCACCGCCCGCGCGTACGCCTCCGGGTGAGTCACGTGCGGGATGTGACCCGCGCCCTCGAACGTGAACGTGTCCGCCTGGGGGAGGGCCTCCATGAGCCGCCCGGTGATCGGGGCGAACCACGGCGGACTGTCCGTGCCCCGGGTCAGGAGGACCGGGCCGGTGTAGCCGGAGAGGCCGGCGAGGTCGAGGTCCGCCCAGTGCGGGTCGCCGTGCTCGTCGAGGAACGTGGGGGCGTTGGCCAGGAACGTCTGCCGGACCGGGGGCGGCAGCCGTTCCCAGGTGCCGGGGCCGAGAGCGATCTCGTCGGTGAACCGCCGTGCCGCCGTCAGGGGTTCGTGTGCGCGGAGGTGGGTGAGGACGGAGGCGAACCGCTCGCCCACGGCCCTCATGAGCGGCCGTGCGCGGGGGTCGTCGGGGACGATGCCCGTGAGCGGGGGGTCGTGCGCCACGATTCCCCGGAAGAGGTCGGGGCGGCGCGCGGCCAGACCGAGGGCGGTCGAGGCGCCGAAGGAGTTGCCGGCGACGTACGCCGGGGCGAGGCCCAGGCTCTCCATCAGGGCGGCCAGGTCCTCCTCGTCCTCGCGCCGGGCGCCCTGTCCCGGTGGGCGTTCGCTGCGGCTGTGGCCGCGGCGGTCGTACACGAGGACGCGGAAACGCCCGGCGAGGGCGGGGAGGACGGGGAGCCAGTGGTGGTGGTCGCCCCAGGAGTCGTGCACCAGGACCAGCGGGTCGCCGGACCCGGTCATCTCGTAGAAGAGTTCGACACCGTTCGCCTCGGTCCTTGGCACGCCCGGTCTCCTCGGTTCGTCGGTCCACTGGGGGTTGGTGCTGTGGACTTCAACGAGGGGGCGCCCCGCGCGGCACTGTGACGCCGGTCCTCAGCCCTGGGGCTCGCCGATGTTCACCATCCACGGCACGCCGAAGCGGTCCGTGCACATGCCGAAGACGTCGCCCCACATCTGCTTGTCGAGGGGGACGGAGACGCTGCCGCCGACGGAGAGCTTCTCCCAGTAGCCACGCAGTTCTGTGTCGTCGTCACCGCTGAGGCTGACGGAGAAGTTGGACCCGGGGGTGTACTCCATACCGGGCGGAGTGTCGGCGCCCATGAGGGTGAAGCCGCTCGGTGTCTCCAGCATGCCGTGCATGATCTTGTCGGAGACCGGGGTGCCGGGCTGCCCGAAGTCGCCGAAGGTGTTCAGCGTCAGATCGCCGCCGAAGACCTCCTGGTAGAACTCCAGCGCCTGCCGGGCGTCGCCGTCGAAGCTGAGGTAGGGGTTGAGTCGCGAGACCACGAGAACCTCCTGAAGGGACTCGGAAACTCCTGAAGAGGAGCAAACGGTCAGTTGTCCGGAGACTAGCCCCGGCCACTGACAACGGCATGCCGTGGCCTCTGTCACAAACGCCTGTCGACGCGTCAAGTCTTCACAAAGTACCCATGGGTAGCGGGAGTCCCGGCTGTTACTTTCCCTTTCAAGATTCGCGCTCGCGCGATGCCGACGCAGCTTCTCGAACCTCTCGAACCTCCCCCACCCCGAGGCCCCCCATGTCCAGCTCCCCCTCCCCGTCCACCGTCCTTCGCGCGAGCGGCCGGCACCGCAAGGCCAAGGCGCCGAACCCGGCGCTGCGACGGGCGGCCGTGCTCGCCGTGGTCGCGCCGGTCGCCGGGACGATCCTGGCCGGCACGTCCGCCTTCGCCGCCGACAAGACGACCGCGAAGCCCGGCGCCGCCGAACTCGACGCCGCGGAGCAGAAGATCGCGGACAACCTGAACACGCGCAGCCAGGACACGCGTCTCGGGAACAGGCTCAGTGGTGTCGTCATCGACGCCAAGTCCGACAAGGTGGTGTGGGGTCACGACGCGGACACCGCGCTGATGGCCGCGTCGAACACGAAGCTGGCGACCGCCACCGCGGCGCTGACGGTGCTCGGCCCGGACCACCGGTTCACCACGAAGGTGGTGTACGGGGACGGCACGCTCACCCTCGTCGGCGGCGGCGACCGCACGCTGACGACCGCCGACCTCGACGCGCTCGCCGAGACCGCCGTCGCCGGGCTGAAGAACGCCGGCCTCACCTCGGTGAAGGTCCGCATCGACGACAGTCTCTTCCCCGAGCCGACCCTGGCCAACGGCTGGAACACCGGCTACTACCCCGACTCCGTCGCCCCCGTACGCGCGCTGGTCGTCGACTCCCACAACGTCGACGACACCTCCCTCGACGCGGGCGGCGTCTTCGCCAAGCAGCTCGCCGCGCGGGGCGTGACCGTCGACGGCGGGGTCACGCGCGGGGTCGTCGGCACGGGCGACGTGCCGGTCGCGACGCACACCTCCGGCAAGCTGTCCACGGTCGTCAAGCAGATGCTCAAGGTCAGCGACAACGACATCGCCGAGTCGCTGCTGAGGCTCACCGCGCTCGGCGCCGGCCGCTCCGCCACCTTCACGGACGGCACGGCCGTCGTCCGCGACGTCCTCACCCGGTACGGCATCTCGCTCGCGAACTTCGAGATGTACGACGGCAGCGGGCTGTCCCGCGCGACCCGCATCCCGGCGCGGACCATCGCCGACATCGTCGACCTGGCCGCCGACCCCCGGCACGCGCAGACGCTGAAGTACGTCATCGACGGGCTGCCCGTCTCGGGCGAGGCGGGCGCCACGCTGGGCCCGGAGTTCGGCCGCTTCGACACCGCCGACTCCCAGTGCGCCGTCGGTCAGGTCAAGGCCAAGACCGGCACGCTCACCGGCGCCGTCGCCCTGAGCGGTCTGACCAAGGCCCAGGACGGCGAGTGGAAGGTCTTCTCCTTCATCGAGAACGACTCCACCGCCGGGCCGTCCGACATCAAGGACGCCCTGGACGGCCTCGCGGCCACGGTCAACGGCTGCTGGGTGTAGGGCTGTAGGGGGCCCACCCCTCAGAACTCCACGGACGCCGGGTGTGGGGACGGCCGGCGTCCGTGGGGCACGTCGGCGCCCGTCAGAGGCCGAACTCCTGCGGCGACAGGTTGAGGGCCGCGCACGCCTCGCGCAGGACCTGCTCCTCGGACTGGGCGATGTACCCGTCCGCGCCCGCCACCACGAAGCCGGTCTGCACGACGGCCCGTGCCTCGGTCGGCTTCTTCGCGGCCTTGGCGATCTCCTGCATGGCCTCGGCCTTGCCCTGCTGGAAGTTCCGGGACAGCAGGTCGACGTGCTTGTGGAAGCGCTGGCGCAGCTGGTCGGCCGGGAAGTTCTGCAGGACGTCGTTGTTCAGGATGAGCGACTCCACGTGCGCCCGCTCGTGCTCGTCCACGTTCCCGTCGGCGGCGGCGACCAGGGCGCACATGGCCATGCTGGCGTCCCGGTAGGCCCCGCTCTTCAGCTCCGTCTTGAGAGAGGTGAGCTGGGACTTGAGCGCGCTCACCAGCTGGGCCTTCGAGCCGCCGCCGGACCGCCCGGAGCCGGAGGACCCGGTGGAGCCCAGGGGCCCCGCGCCGGGCCGCCCGTGTGCGGTGCCGCCCCGCGCTCCCTGTGCCTGCTGCTGCAGACCCTTGGCCTGGTCCTTGATCCGATCCCACATCGCCATGCGTTGCCACCTCGGCTTCAGCCCGTGTCGTGCCGGTCGTTCGTCCGCGTGCGTTCCGCACGTCACCCGGTGAACGGCCGCCACCCCCTTCGAAGTTCCGAGGCCCGCGCCGCCGCTGTCAGCGGCCGTTGCCCTTCGCGGGGGCACGGCGGCGGCCCTGGGCGGGGCGGCTGCGCCGGTTGCGCGAGGACGAGGACGGACGGCCGGCCGGCTGTGCGGTGACCGGCGGGGCGAGGACGACCGGGACGCCCGAGGGAGCCTGCGCGCCGGTGATGCGGTTCAGGTCGTCGTCGCCGGAGCGGACCCGGGTGGTCGTCGGGGTGATCCCGGCGACGGCCATCAGCCGGGTGACGTCACGGCGCTGGTGCGGCAGGACGAGGGTGACGACCGTGCCGGACTCGCCGGCGCGCGCCGTACGGCCGCCCCGGTGGAGGTAGTCCTTGTGGTCGCCCGGCGGGTCGACGTTGACGACGAGGTCGAGGTCGTCGACGTGGATGCCGCGCGCGGCGACGTTCGTGGCGACCAGCGCCGTCACGTCACCGTCCTTGAACTGGCTCAGGGCCCGGTTGCGCTGGGACTGCGACTTGCCGCCGTGCAGGGCGGCGGCGCGCACGCCGACCGCCAGCAGCTTCTTGACCAGCCGGTCCGTCGCGTGCTTGCTGTCCAGGAACATGATCACCCGGCCCTCACGGGCGGCGATCTCGGTCGTGGTGGCGTGCTTGTCGTCGTCCTCGATGTGCAGCACGTGGTGGTCCATCGTGGTGACAGCGCCCGCCGACGGGTCGACCGAGTGGACGACGGGGTCGTGCAGGTAGTCGCGGACCAGCCGGTCGACGTTGCGGTCGAGGGTGGCCGAGAACAGCAGCCGCTGGCCGCCCGGACGCACCTGGTCGAGCAGCGCGGTCACCTGCGGCATGAAGCCCATGTCCGCCATCTGGTCGGCCTCGTCCAGGACGGTGATCGCGACCTGGTCCAGCCGGCAGTCGGCGCGGTCTATGAGGTCCTTGAGCCGTCCGGGTGTCGCGACGACCACCTCGGCGCCGCCGCGCAGCGCGCTGGCCTGACGTCCGATGGACATGCCGCCGACCACCGTGGCGAGCCGCAGTCGCAGCGCGCGGGCGTACGGGGTGAGGGCGTCGGTGACCTGCTGCGCCAGTTCGCGGGTGGGTACGAGGACGAGGGCGAGCGGCTGGCGGGGTTCGGCCCGCTGCCCGGCCGTACGGGCCAGCAGCGCGAGACCGAAGGCGAGCGTCTTGCCCGACCCGGTGCGCCCGCGGCCGAGGACGTCCCGGCCGGCGAGCGAGTTCGGCAGCGTCGCGCCCTGGATGGGGAAGGGGGCGGTCACTCCTTCGGCGTGGAGGGTCTCCAACAGCCGCCCGGGAAGGTTCAGTTCGTCGAACGAATCGACCGCGGGCAGCGCGGGCGTGACCGTCACCGGCAGCGCGAACTCCCCGCCGACGGCCACGGCGGCGGGCCTGCCGCCTCCGCCTCCGCGTCGGCTCCGGCCGTTCTTGGGCGAGCCGTTCTTGGCGCCGCCGGACTGGGCCGCACCGTTCTTGGAGGCGCCGTTCCTGGCCGCACCGTTCCTGGCCGCACGTGAGGGAGTGCCGGGGTTGCCCGACCCCGTTCCCGTCCCCGCACCGGCTCCCGATCCCTGTGCGCGGGTGCGGTTGCCCCGGGAGGCGCCCGCACCGGTGGAGCCCTTGTCCGAGCGGGTGGCAGAGCCCTTCTCCGTACGGGGGCGGGAGGAGCTGCTGCTGTTGGTACGAGCCGTGCGGTTCATGGGGACCTTCCTCGATGCGGCGACGCCGGTCACACACGAGCCGGGGCCCGCACCTTTCGGGCGCGGGCCCCGGCTCATGCGTACGCGTCAGAGTCAGGCGGGAACGATGTTCTCGGCCTGGGGGCCCTTCTGGCCCTGCGTGACGTCGAAGGTCACCTTCTGGCCTTCCTGAAGCTCACGGAAGCCGGAGGTGGCGATGTTCGAGTAGTGGGCGAAGACGTCGGGGCCGCCACCCTCCTGCTCGATGAAGCCGAAGCCCTTTTCCGAGTTGAACCACTTCACGGTGCCGGATGCCATGCTGTAACTCCCTTGATGCAGTGCCCGGAGTCCACACTTTGCGGACCCGGTGTCGCAGCACGGTTCGACCCGCCGGGAAGGTTTCAACGTCCCCGTAAGCCCCGGAAACAACAAAGAGTGCTCGTCGACGGAAGGTCGAAGAGCACTCAGAAGCCTCTGGTAACCAAAACTGCCACTTCATGTCAAGGTAGCACAGGCTGGGGGTGACTGGTGTGAGACACGGGACACCCTCAGCGAAATTTCTCCGCCGGGCGCCGCGTCAGTCGGCGGCCGGGGGCGGAGGCGGTGGCTGACGCGGCACCGCCGGCGGTGCCGACGGGTACGGCTGGGCCACGGGCGCGCCCGGTGCGCCGGGGGCGGCCTGCCAGGGCTGTGCGGGCTGCCGCGGCGGTGGGGCCTGTGAGGCGGGCGGGGCGTGGAACGCGGCCCGGGCGGGGCCGGGGAAGGCAGTGGCGGGGCCTCGGAGGGCGAGGACCGTGGTCACGGTCGCGCCGAGGGCGAGGAGCAGGGCGACGGTCAGCAGATAGAAGCCGGGGCCGAAGGTCGTGGTCCGGCCGTCCCCGTCCCACTGTGTGTCGTTGACGGCGTCCGTCAGCACGGTGAACGTCGTGCCGAGCAGCAGCACCGCGCTCACGATGCCGAACGCGGGCCCCAGCGGGGAGCGGCGGCTGCGGCCGGTCAGCAGGAGCACGGCGGCGGCGATGGCCAGCAGGCCGCCGAGGAGCAGCGGGACCCCGGAGAACTGCGTGACCGAGGTCGGCTTGTCGATCGCTCCCGAGCCGGAGTAGGACCACGCCTTCGCCACGTTCTCGTAGACCGCGCCCCCTTCCTTCTCGCCGCCGAGGTACTGGACCGACTTGTCCAGCGTGGCGAACGAGCCGCCGATGGCGAGGAGGGCGCCGAGTATCAGCAGCGCGCCGGACGTGCGGTCGGCGGTCGTCGCCGGGTCTGCCGGCGGGGCGGGAGGTCCGCCGTGTCCGGCGGGCGGCGTGGTCGCGTAGGGAGAGGGGGCCCCTTGCCGCGGGGGCGGAGGGGTGGGCGGGCCCGTGTACGGGCCGGGCTGAGTCGGTTCCGTCATCATCCGATCATAGGGAGCGGAGATCGTGTGCATAAGGTGAAGTCACTCCGAAAATAAGGGAGTTGAGTCTAGAATTCACGCCCTCGTTCTCCGGTTGTGATATCGGATCTGCATACGTCGATCGCAAAGCATCACTGTGCGACCAAAATTCGTTACTCTCCGGGCATGGCTCTCCTCGGTCGCCGGCGCAGCACGACCAGACTCGCTCCCGAACTCGACGACACCGACCTCGGGAAGGTGCGCAAGCGTCTGGTGGAGAGGGGGAGTTCGGGTGGCCGCAGTCTCGCGGTGGCCATGATCGAGCAACTGCTCCGCGACAGCGGCCGGGACTGGGACCGCCGGTCCCATCGGCTGAGCGTCCTCGCGGAGTCGTCGTCACCGCCCCTGCAGCGCTCCTGGGCCGAGGAACAGCCGCAGGACCCGGACGCGCAACTGCTGTTCGCCTGGGGCGTCCTGCTGCGTGCGCGGTACGAGGCCCAGCCGGTGCCGGGGGAGACCCGGGAGGCGCTCGACGCCTGCGAACGCGCCGTCGCGCTGCGGCCCGAGGACCCCACCCCGTGGGTGGTGCGGCTCGGACTGCTGCGGCTGTGGCGGCGGCCGGCCGCGGAGGTCTTCCCGCTCTGGGACGAGATCGTCCGGCGTGATCCCTGGCACCGTGAGGCCCACTTCCAGATGCTGGGCTATCTGTCGCCGTGGGAGTGCGGTTCGCACGCGCAGACCGTCGACTTCCTGGACCGGGTACGCGCGGGCGCGGCGCCCACGGCGCCGACGGCGGGCCTGGAGATAGCGGCCCTCATCGACCTCTACCAGGGCACGCTCGACCAGGGCGGTCTCGAAGCGCTCACCGCCGTGCATCTGTGGAGCCGGCCCAACGCGGTGGCGGCCCTGGGCCGGGCGCTGGCCGACTGGCCCCGCCCCGGGTATCTGACCCACGCGGGGGCCGTCGCCGACCTGAACCTGCTGGCGTACGCGATGGTGCAGGCGAAGCGGGCGGGGGAGGCGGGGGAGGTGTTCCGCGCGATCGGGGGCCTCGTGACGGCGTACCCATGGGGCCTGGAGAGCGGCGACCCGGTCACGTCCTTCACCAACTGGCAGCAGCGCGCGATGAGCTGACCCTCGGGCGGGGGGCGGGTGGGGGCGGTGCGGTGCGTTGTCGGGTGCGGGCCGGTGGGGCTGGCGCGCAGTTCCCCGCGCCCTAAAAACCCAGGCCCCCGCGGGGCCTGAAAAGCGATGGGGCTGCGGGGTTGAAAAGCACGGGGCGCAGCCCCGGCTTTTCAGGGGGGCGGGGAACTGCGCGACCAGCCCCCACTCACCCGCACCGACAACGCACCCCCCGGCCCCCCACGCCCCCCGTCCAAACCGCCGGAGGCTACCGCCTGCTCGGCGCCCGTGCCAGCAGGGGCATCGCCATGCCCGCCAGCAGCGCACCCGGCACGGCCAGGCCGAGCCAGACGGCCGTGGCGGTGTCGCCGCCGATGAGGGTGGTGAAGTTGGAGACGATCAGCCAGATGGCACCGGCGATGCCGCCCGCGCCCAGGGCCGGGGCGATCAGGGTGTTCCACAGCCGGGTGTCACCGGACTGCGCGTGGCGGAAGTACACGATGACCGACACGGACGTCAGCAAGTACAGCAGCATGATCGCCAGCACGGCGAGACCGCTCAGCCAGGAGAACAGGGTGAGGACGGGGTCCTTGCCTGCCAGGGCGAAGGGGAAGACCAGCAGCGCGGCGATGCCGGTCTGCGCGACACCCGCGAGCCACGGCGACTGGCGGCCGTTGAGCGTGCTGAGCGCGCGCGGCAGCAGGCCCTCCCGGCCCAGCGAGAACAGATAGCGGTTGGCGGAGTTGTGGAAGGCCAGGATGCTGGCGAAGAGCGAGGTGGCCAGCAGGATCGGCAGTGCGTCCCCCGCCCACGCGCCCAGCTCGGCGGCGACCGGCACGGCGACGAAGGCCGCCCCGTCCCCGGCCTCCAGGGCCCTGCCCGCGGCGGCCGCGCTGGAGGACGGTCCGTGCGCGGAGATGAGCATCCAGGACGTGAAGGCGAAGAACGCGGTGACCAGGACGACCGCCAGATAAGTGGCCCGGGGGACCGTCCTGTGCGGCTCGCGCGCCTCCTCGCCGTAGATCGCGGTCGCCTCGAAGCCGAACATCGACGCCACCGCGAACATCAGCGCCACCCCGGGCGCCCCCTCCAGCGCCGCCGACAGGGAGAAGGAGGAGCCCGGTGCCAGTCCTTCGGGGCCGCCGCCCTTGAGGAGCATCACCACGCCGAAGACCAGCAGCAGGCTGATCTCGGCCAGCACGAACACCGCGAGGACCTTCGCGCCCACGTCGACGCCGGTCGCGCCGAGTCCCTGCACGATCGCCATCGTGCCGAGCGCGAACAGCCACCAGGGGACGTCCGTCTCCAGGTACTGCAGGGCCAGCCCGTTCATCACCGCGCCGAACAGGCCGTACACCGCCGCCTGGATGGCGTGGTAGGCGAGCAGCGCCACACCCGCGCTGCCCGCGGCGGCCGTACCGCCGAGGCCCTTGCCGACGTAGGAGTAGAAGGCGCCCGCGTCGACCACGTGGCGGCCCATCGCGACGTACCCGACGGAGAAGAGCAGGACGACCACACCGGCCACGACGTACATCGCGGGGACGCCCGGACCGTTGCCGATGGCTATCGCCACCGGGGCCGCCCCGGCCACACCGGTCAGCGGCGCCTGCGCGGAGAGCACGAAGAAGAGGATGCCCAGGACGCCGAGCGCGTTCTGTTTGAGGGAGCCGGTGGACGCGTAACCGTCGCCGGCCGCGTGCCGCATTCTGGACGCACTTGTAGACATGCCTCACCTGTCGGGCGGAAGAGAAGGATGTGGTTTCGGCTCAAACGAGCTGCCCCATGTTTGCCCCAACGGGCGTGCCTGGCAAGGGAGTGACACGTGTAGGGCCACAGATTGTTCGGGTGCGTACGACGTTCCGTGTGCGCCGGGTGTCCGCGATCCGGCACCGCGCCCGCCGCTGAGGTGTCGATGCCCGGTTGATGGTCCCGAAATAGAGTGAAAAGGATGCAAACGGACATACCAAAGGTAGCGATGAGAGCCTCGGTGAGGGTGGGATCGGGCGAGAGTGAGATGAGCGGCCATGGAACGGCATGTCGTCGGCGGACCGGGAGCGGCCCCGGGCCCGGACGCGGTGGGTGAGGCACCCACCGCGCGAGCCACCGTCGACGAACAGGGCACCGTGACCGGCTGGAGCGCCGGCGCCGAGCGGCTGCTCGGGTACACGCCGGCGCAGATCCTGGGCCGGCGGGCCGTCGCCCTGCTCGCCGAGGAGCCCGCGCCGAGCGCCCTCCCGTCCTTCTCCGACCGGTCGAGATGGCACGGCACGCTCGTCCTGCGGCACCGGGACGGCCGCCGCGTGGAGGTCAGGGTCCTGGCGCACCACCGCACGTCGTACTGCGGGACCCGCGACTGGTTCCTGGTCTCCGCCCTCACGGGCACCCGGCCCCGCCCCGGCGACGACGCGCTCGCGCTCCGCGGGTTCCTCGACTCCCCGTGCTGCTCCACCTCCGTGCACGACACGGACCTGCGCTTTCGCCGGTCCAACCTGGCCTCGAGAGGTGCCCTCGGGCTGGGCGACGACCACCTGCGCGGGCTGCGGATGACGGAGGCGGTGGACGACCCCGCCGTCGGAGAGGTCGAGCGGCTGATGCGGCGGGCCCTGGAGACCGGCGAGCCGCAGTACGTGGAGAACCACGCGCGCGCCCCCAACGAGAGCCGCGAGCACGCCTGGTCGGTCCACTGCTACCGGCTGGAGGACGACGACGGCCGGGTCCTCGGCGTGGCCACCACCGGGCACGACACGACGGAGCAGTACCGCGCCCGCACCCGCCTCCAGCTGATCGCCGAGGCCGGCCGGCGCATCGGCAGCACCCTGGACGTGACGCGGACGGCCCAGGAGCTGGCGGACGTCGGGGTCCCGGACCTCGCCGACTTCGTCAGCGTCGACCTGCTGGCGTCCCTCGACGACGTGCACGAACCGCCCACGCAGGCCCCGGCGTCGGGCCGTGCGCTCGCGCTGCGGCGCATCGCCCACCAGTCCGTGCTGCCCGGGAGCCCGGAGGCGGTCGTCGCGCCGGGCGAGGTCGACGAGTACCCGGACAACTCGCCGCCGGTGGAGAGCCTGCGCTCGGGAAGCGCGGTGCTGTACCGGGTGACCGAGCCCGCCATCGCCGACTGGGTGGCCGAGGACTCGCTGCGGACGTCCCGTATCCGCGATTTCGGGTTCCACTCGGCGATGACCGTGCCCCTGTCGGCCCGCGGCACCACTCTGGGCGTCGTCGTCTTCGCCCGACACCGGCACCCCGACTCCTTCCAGGACGACGACCTCGTCCTGGCCGAGGAACTGGCGGCCCGCGCGGCGGTCAGCATCGACAACGCCCTGCGCTACACCCGCGAGCGCGGAACTGCCGTCACGCTGCAGCGCAGCCTGCTGCCCCGGAGCCTGCCCGAACAGGACGCGGTCGAGGTCGCCTCCCGCTACCTGCCGGCCGGTGCCCGCGCCGGGGTGGGCGGCGACTGGTTCGACGTGATCCCGCTGTCGGGGGCCAGGGTGGCGCTGGTCGTCGGCGACGTCGTGGGTCACGGCATCCACGCCTCGGCGACCATGGGCCGGCTGCGCACCGCCGTCCGTACCCTCGCCGACATCGACCTGCCCCCCGACGAACTGCTCACGCACCTCGACGACCTCGTGGCCAGGCTGGCCACCGAGGCGGAGGCCGGCGCGGAGCTGGCCGCCGAGGAAGGGGAGGCGGCAGGGGACGCGACCGCGGGCGTCGTCGGGGCGACCTGCCTGTACGCCGTGTACGACCCCGTCTCGCGCCGGTGCACGCTCGCCCGCGCGGGGCATCCGCTGCCGGTCGTGGTGAGCCCGGACGGTGCCGCCGAACTGCTCGACATTCCGGCGGGACCCCCGCTGGGCCTGGGCGGGCTGCCCTTCGAGTCGCTGGAGACGGAACTGCCGGAGGGCGGCCTGCTCGCCCTCTACACCGACGGGCTGATCCGGTCCCGCCGCGGTGACGACAACGGTGGCGGTGACGGCAACGGCGGCGGTTCCGACGGCGGTGCCGGCTCCGGCAGCGGGACCGGCTCCCACAGCGGGGAGCGAGGCGACATCGACGACGGCATCACCCGCCTGCGTCAGGCCCTCGCCGCCCCCGACGCCTCCCTGGACGCCCTGTGCGACCGGGTCCTGGACGCCGTACTGCCGCGGCGGCCGACCGACGACGTGGCCCTGCTGCTCGCCCGGCCCCGCGCACTCGACCCCGAACGGGTCGCCACCTGGGAGGTGTCCCCGAACCCGTCCGCCGTCGCGGACGCCCGCAAGAACGCCCTGTGCCGACTGGAGAGGTGGGGACTCAACGACGCGGCCTTCGTCACCGAGCTGGTCGTCAGCGAACTGGTCACCAACGCCATCCGGCACGCCCAACCGCCCGTGCGGCTGCGCCTGATCCACGATCGGAGCCTCATCTGCGAGGTCTCGGACGCCAGCAGCACGGCCCCTCACATGCGCCGCGCCCGCAGCTACGACGAAGGGGGTCGGGGCCTGCTCCTGGTCGCCCAGCTGACCCGGCGCTGGGGCACCCGCCCCACCCCCACGGGCAAGACGATCTGGACGGAACAGGCCCTCGATTGACCGGACGACCCCTCGGAAAGGGCTACGGCCTGCCCTGCTTGGGTCCGTTCAGGGTGTCGGCGGCGTGCCGGGGGCCGTGTCCGGAGGAGAACTGGCCGACGAGTTCACGGAAACAGGCGAGGGCGGTGATCGGCGGGATCCCGACGATCACCATGGCCAGCACGGAACTCGTCGACTGGCCGATGCACAGCGCCACCGCCGTGCCGGAGCAGATGAACATCACGGCCCAGGACTTCCGGGCGGTCCGCTGCTGGACGGACGCCCGCAGGATGGACAGACCCGCCAGGAGCCACGGCCCGTACACGGTCAGGGGCCACCAGCGCGCCAGATGCTCCGCCACGACCAGCAGGGCGATGCCGCGAAGCTGACCGTACGAATAGGAGACGGACCAATAAAGCATTGTCAGCGCGCACACGGCGATTGTCGTAATTAAGAAAAAGACAGGGACGATCCTAGGGTTTTTCGAAAGCATGTGGGTGCCCGGGCGTGGCCGCCGTCGGCTGACCGGGCGGCGCGGGAGGTCGCGGACGTCCGGCAGGGGAGGGACGGGGACCTCCACGGCGTGGGCCACGTACGGCATGTGGATCAGCTCGTCGTTCGGGTCCCACACGCCGGACGACGCCCTCGGACCGGGGAGCCAGATGGGCTGCGTCTCGAACGGCTGGGCCCCGTCGAAATGATGATCCACCGGGTCGTAATCGGTTCTCATTTTGTATCCAGTCCATTCGGGATCCGCTTTTCCGACCGGTACGCGAGGAGTCGATACCTGATTTTGGGCATTCGGGAGAATAGCGACCGGCGGCGATTTTCGCGAGTTTCGAATCGCGATGGACGGCCGATGGAAGGCCGGTGAAATGGTGCCGGCGCGGCTGGCTCCGAACGAGTGGACTCGCCTCGACGCGTCCAGGACGGCGCTCGTTGTCCGGGGCCCGGATGGTGACGTTGGCCCCTCTGGTCCCCGCTCCGGAAGAGGCCCCCCGACATGCGAAGTACGCCCTCCCGCCGACTGTTCGCCGCCGCCGTGCTGGCGGCGTCCGTGCTGGTCCCGATGGCGGTGACGCCGGCCGCGACCGTCCACGCCGCGGCCGTCGGCCGCCACGACAACGGCGACCGCCCCGACAACGGCGACCGCCACGACAGGCGCGACCACGGCGAGCGCGACCGCCCCGACAAGGGCGACTGCCCGGCGGGCGGTCTCGGTCGCTCGCTGACCGCCCGGCTGGACCGGGCCGTCGCGGACGTCCGCCGTGAGGCCGGCATCCCCGGCGTCGTCGTCGGGCTGTGGATGCCGGGGCAGGGGTGCTACGTCCGCGCGACCGGCGTCGCCGACACCGCCACCGGCAGGCCGATGACCACCGACCAGTACGTGCGGATCGGCAGCGAGACCAAGACCTTCACGGTCACCGCCCTGCTCGAACTCGTCGACGACCGCCGGATCCGGCTCGACAGCCCGATCTCCCGCTATGTGCGCGGTGTGCCGAACGGCGACAGGATCACGCTGCGCCAACTCGCGGAGATGCGCAGCGGACTGTTCCCGTACAGCGCCGACTCGGACTTCGCGCGGGCCCTGCTGAGCGACCCGAGCCGCTCGTTCACCCCGCGCGAGTTGCTCGCGTACGGCTTCCGGCACCAGAACACCTTTGCGCCGGGTGAGCGGTTCCAGTACTCCAACACCAACCTCATCCTGCTCGGTCTGGTGATCGAGAAGGTCGGTGGGCGGCCGCTCGCCGAGTTCATCCACGACCGGGTGCTGCGCCCGGCCCGGCTGCGGCACACGCTGTTCCCCGAGGGCCGCGAGTTCCCCGAGCCGCACGCGCGCGGCTACACCGACCAGACGCTGAGCGGTGAGGTCGAGGACGTCACGGACTGGAACCCCAGCTGGGCCTGGGCGGCCGGGGCGATGATCTCGGACCTGCACGACCTGCGCCGCTGGGCCCGGATCGTCGCCACCGGGACGCTGCTCAGCCCGCAGACCCAGCGGGAGCGGCTCAGGATGCTGCCGACCGGCTTCCCCGGCACCAGCTACGGCCTCGGCATCTTCGAGACCGGCGGCTGGATCGGGCACAACGGCTCCATCCCGGGCTACCAGACCGTCACCGTCCACCTGCCGTCGCGCAAGGCCACCCTGGTGCTGCTGCTGAACACCGACATCACCCACGACGGACAGGAGCCGTCCTCGCTGCTGGCCCGCGCGGTCACGGAGATCGTCACCCCGGACAACGTCTACGACCGCCCCGCGCCCCCGCGCTGACCTGTATGCGGTGAATGCGGCAAATGCGGCACCTGTGCGCATAGGCGGGAATCAGCCGGATACCCGCCCGCCATGATGCGGACGTTGAAACGACATGACAAGCGGCCCGACGCCGAACAAGGCGTCGGGCCGGACGAGCAGGTGGAGCGGCGGGCCCCCGACAGCCCCACGGACCTGTCCGGCCGCTCCTGGCGGTCGGTGCTGAAAGGCACCCTGAAGGAGTTCAAGAAGGACGAGCTGACCGACCGGGCGGCGGCGCTGACCTACTACGGCATCCTGGCCCTGTTCCCGGCGCTGCTGGCTCTGGTGTCCCTGCTGGGGATCGTCGGGGAGTCGGCGACACAGCAGGTGCTGGACAACATCCAGAAGCTGGCCCCCGGCGCCGCCCGGGACGTGCTGACCAACGCCATCCAGCAGATGCAGAGCAACGCCGGGCTCGGCTCGATCATGGCGATCGTCGGTCTGGTGCTCGCGGTGTGGTCGGCCTCCGGCTATGTCGCGGCGTTCATCAGGAGCGCGAACGCGGTGTACGACGTCCCCGAGGGGCGGCCGGTGTGGAAGGTGCTGCCGGTCCGCGTCGGCGTGACGGTCGTGCTGATGGTCATGGCCGTGATCAGCGCACTGATCGTGGTGTTCACCGGTGGCCTCGCGCGCGAGGTGGGCACCGCGCTCGGGGTCGGCGACACGGCGCTGACCGTGTGGTCGATCGCGAAGTGGCCGGTGCTGATCCTGCTGGTCACGA
This sequence comes from Streptomyces stelliscabiei, assembly GCF_014873495.1. Taxonomy (GTDB): domain Bacteria; phylum Actinomycetota; class Actinomycetes; order Streptomycetales; family Streptomycetaceae; genus Streptomyces; species Streptomyces bottropensis. Next base: position 5,532,326 of record NZ_JADBGF010000001.1, read on the forward strand.
TCATGATCGCGGTCCTCTACTGGGCCACCCCGAACGCCAAGATCCGTGGCTTCCGCTGGGTCACCCCGGGCAGTTTCCTCGCCCTGCTGATCTGGCTGGCCGCCTCCGCCGGGTTCGCCTTCTACGTGGCGAACTTCGGGTCGTACAACAAGACGTACGGCGCCCTCGCGGGTGTGATCATCTTCCTGGTCTGGCTGTGGATCACCAACCTGGCGATCCTGCTGGGCCTGGAGTTCGACGCGGAGCTGGCCCGGCGGCGGGCCGTCGAGGGCGGTCATCCCCCGCACGAGGAGCCGTACGTCCAGCCGCGTGACACGCGGAAGTGGGACGAGGACGACCGGCGCCGCCTCGGATCCTGAGGAGTTGGTGATGAAGGTTTCCAAGGTCGCCTACAAGCCCGTCGGTCTCGCGCTGGGCGCCGTCAGCGGTGCCCTCGCCGGCGGGGTGTTCAAGCAGGTGTGGAAGAAGCTCGGGCACGACAAGGACGCCCCCGACGCCACCGACGAGGACCGCGCCTGGCGCGAGGTCGTGTCGGCGGCCGTCCTGCAGGGCGCGATCTTCGCCGGCGTCAAGGCCGTGGTGGACCGCGGCGGCGCGGTCGCGACCCGGCGGCTGACCGGCACCTGGCCCGGCTGACCGGCAGTTGAACCCGGCTGACGGCCGTCCGCCATCGGCGCAGGTCGGCGGGGTCGGCGCCCGGGTGGTCGGCGGTCGGGCGGTCGACGCTCCGGCGCTCGGCGGTCGGGGCGGGGTGGCGGGGGACACGCCGTCGGATGGGCTATCGGGCCTTTCGCGCCGAAGCTGGTCATATCTTGCGGAATATGACGAAATGGCATATTGCCTTTGTGGCGAGCATCGTGGCGGTCATCGGGGCGGGGCTCGGGGCCGCCCCGTCGGCCGTCGCCGACCAGCACCGGACCCATGTGGTCTTCCCCGGCGAGTCGATCCAGGAGGCGGTGGACGCCGCCGCGGCGGGCGACACCGTCCTCGTGGCCTCCGGCACGTACCGCGAGAGCGTCCGGGTCAGCACCCACGGGATCACCCTGCGCGGCATGGGCCGCGGCACCGTCGTCGTCCCGGCCGCGGCGAAGGCCGCCGGCGGCTGTGCCGACGGCAACGGCATCTGTGTGATCGGGACCAAGGACCGCAAGGTCGAGGACGTGACCGTCGCCGCCCTGACCGTGACCGGCTTCACCGGGTCCGGGGTGTTCGCCCAGGACACGGACGGCCTGACCGTGCGGCACGTGACCGCCGAGAAGAACGGCGTCTGGGGCATCGCCCAGGAGCGTTCGGTACGCGGGGTGTTCCGGAAGAACACCGCCCGGGACAACGGCGACGCGGGCCTGTTCCTCGCGAACACCGTCAAGGCCGAGCAGGGCGCCACGGACAGCGGCGCGGCCCTCGTCGCGCACAACCGGCTGGAGGGCAACCGGATCGGCCTCACCGTGCGGCGCCTGCGCAACCTCACGGTCGCGGACAACCACCTCACCGGCAACTGCGTGGGCGTCTTCGTCGTGGGCGACGAGAACATGCCGAGGGCCGGCGCGCTCACCGTGCGCGACAACCTCATCGAGCGGAACAACAAGTCCTGCCCGAAGACCGCGCGGCTGGACGCGCTGCAGGGCACCGGCATCGTGCTGACCGGCGCCGAGGACACCCTGGTGACCCGCAACCGCGTCACGGAGAACGTCGGCGCCTCCCCGCTGTCGGGCGGCATCGTCGTCTGGAAGAGCTTCGTGGGCACCACCAGCGAGCGGAACCGGATCACCGACAACGTGCTGGAGGGCAACTCCCCGGCGGACATCGTCAACACCGACACCGCCGGCAAGGGCAACACCTTCACGGGCAACACCTGCCGGGCGTCCCGGCCCGCGGGACTGTGCTGACCGGCCCCGGTCGCTCATGAACTCGAAGAAGGAGGCCGTCGCATGACGACCGCTCAGACCAGACAGACCACCACCACGCCCCTCTCACCGGCCAAGGCCCAGCACGCCGCGCAGGAGGCCCCGGCGCCCCCGCCCCCCATGCGGTTCAGGGAGCTGGTGTTCGGCGCCGCCTGTGCCGCGGCCCTGCGCGCCGCCGCCCGGCTGGGGGTCGCCGACGCCCTCGGTGACACCCCGTCGTCCGCGGAGGACCTCGCGGCCGCGGTGAAGGCCGAACCGAAGCCGCTGCGACGGCTGTTGCGGGCCCTGTCCTGCTACGGCGTCTTCACCGAACGGCCGGACGGGACGTTCGCCCACACCGACATGTCCCGGCTGCTGCGCGAGGACGACCCGCACAGCCTGCGCGCCATCGCCCTGTGGTGCACCGAGCCGTGGACCTGGGACGCCTGGCCGAAACTGGACGAGGCGGTGCGCTCCGGCCACAACGTCGTCGAGGAGCTGTACGGCAAGGAGTTCTTCGTCTACCTCAACGAGGACGCCCCGGAGTCGGCCGACGTCTTCAACCGCGCCATGACGACCTCCAGCGTGCAGTCCGCGCGGGACGTCGCCGAGTTCCTCGACCTGTCGGGGAGTTCGTCCGTCGCCGACATCGGCGGGGGACAGGGGCACGTGGTGGCGAGCCTGCTGGAGAAGCACCCGGCGCTGCACGGCACCCTGCTCGACCTGCCGCGCGTGGTGGAGAACGCCGACCCCCGGCTGCGACCGGGCGGCGCGCTCGCGGAGCGGACGCGCGTCGTCCCCGGCGACTGCCGCGAGGCCGTCCCGGTCCGGGCCGACGTCTACGTCATCAAGAACATCCTGGAGTGGGACGACGACAGCACGGTCCGGCTGCTGCGCAACGTCATCGGGGCGGGCGGCCCCGGCACACGCGTCGTGGTCATCGAGAACCTCGTCGACGACTCGCCCTCGATGCGGTTCAGCACCGCCATGGACCTGCTGCTGCTCCTCAACGTCGGCGGGGCCAAGCACACCACCGAGAGCATGACCCGCAGGCTGACGGACGCGGGGCTGGTGATCGACGACGTGCGCCCGGTCAACGCGTATCTGCACGCCTTCGACTGCCACGTGCCGGGATGACCGCACGGGCCGCCGGGCACGCGCGTTCGCACGTGCCCGGCGGCTCGGCGGGGGTTCAGGAGCGGCTGTCCCGCTCCCACCGGTAGAAGCGGTTCGCCATCGCGTCCTTCGGCGAACGCCAGGTGGCCGGGTCGTAGGCGGTGACGTACGACGACAGCCGTTCGCTGATGGCCCGGAACTCGGGGTGTCCGGCCATCTTGGTGATGACGGGTGTGGGGTCCCGCTCGGACTCGACGAGGTGGATGTACACGTCGTCGAACTGGAAGAGGCTGCGCCGGGAGACCCCGATGAGGTGCGGCAGCTCACCCCGGTCGGACTCCTCGAAGATCTTGGCGATGTCCGGGGCCGACCCCGGGGCCATCCGGGCGACGATCAGGGACTGGTGCATACGGTGTTCTCCGTCCGGCTCGTTCGGTCGGCGCGTGGGGCGCTCATGGTGCGTGGGGCGCTCATGGTGCGCGTGGCGCTCAGTCGGTCAGTCCCGGCGCGGCGCCCTGCTCGGCGGCGGCCTTCTCGATGCGGTCCCGGATCAGGGCCATCTGGACCTTGGAGTTGCGGTTGATGTTGTCCGTCATCCAGTCGTCGTCGACCGGCGCGTCGGGCTTCATCGCGAAGTCCTGCGTCCACGTCATCCGGGTGCCGGTGGGGACCTTCTCGTACTCCCACAGGATGTTCATGTAGGCGAAGGGCCCGGTCTCGACGCGGCGGGCCTCCACGCTGAGCGTCTCGCGGTCCGTCTCCCGCTCCGAGACCCAGCTCCAGACCTTGCCGTTCTCGTCCGGGTGCATGGTCAGCCGGAACGTCACCCGGTTCCCCTCCTCGGAGAGGATCTCGGCGGTGGCGTACTCGCTGAACAGCCGGGGCCAGTTCGCGACGTCGTTGGTCATGTCCCAGACCAGGTCGACCGGAGCGGCGATGGTGATCTCGTTCTGCGTGTGTCCGGTCATGTCAGGCACCTGCCATCAGCGCGGTGTTGACCTGGTCGAGGAACTGCTTGGGGCTGCGGCTCTTCTCCGCGTCCGGCGGCATCGGCGTGCCGTAGCGGTTCTCCAGCTCGCCCACGATGCCGAGCAGACCGAGCGAGTCGATGCCGATGACGTCGAAGCCGGACTCCATACGGCGCTGGAGCTCCTCCGGGGTGACGGTGACCCCGGCGGCCTTCTTCATCAGCTCGGACAGCTCTTCCACGGTGATGCGGTCACTCATGCGGTTCTCCTTGGTGCGTCGGTGGTGCGTGGTGAGGGGGGTGTGGCGCGGGGGTGCGGTGAGGGGTGGTCAGGAGGCGCCGCCGGGGCCGAGCCGCAGCACCAGCGCCGCGTTCGACCCCATCAGGCCCCGGCTGAGGACCAGGGCCGTGCGCGGCTCGGCGGCGCGGGCGGTGCCGGTGACGAGGTCGAGGTCGTGGCAGACGTCGAAGACGTTGGGGGTGGGCGGGATCACGCGGTGCTCCATCGCGAGCACGGCCGCCGCGACGTCCAGCACGGCCGCCGCGCCGTTGCCCCGGCCGACGGCGGTCTTCGGCGCCGTGACGGGGACGCGGGTGCCGTGCGCGCCGAGGGCGTCCGTGATCGCCAGCGCCTCCGCACGGTCCGCCGCCGGTACGCCGAGGGCGTCGGCGAAGACCACGTCGATCTCCTCCGGGGCGCAGCAGGCCTCCTCCAGGGCGACCCGGACGGCCTCGGCGAGGCCCGCCCGGGACTCCTCCCAGCGGGAGGCGCCGGTGAAGGTGGCCGCGTGGCCCGCGAGGAGGGCCCGCACGGGCGCGCCCCGCTCCCGGGCCGTGTCCTCGGCCTCCACGACGAGCATCGCGCCGCCCTCGGCGGGGACGAACCCGCAGGCCGCGGCGGTGAACGGGCGGTAGGCGCGGGCCGGGTCGTCGACGGTGCTCAGCTCCTCGTAGCCGAGCTGGCAGACCACCGAGTAGGGGGCGAGCGGCGCCTCGGTCGCACCGGCCACCATCACGTCCGTGCCGCGCCGCACGGCCCGTGCCGCGTGCGCCACGGCGTCCAGCCCGCCGGCCTCGTCGGAGGCGATGACCCCGCAGGGGCCCTTGAAGCCGCGACGGATGGAGATCTGGCCGGTGCTCGCCGCGTAGAACCAGGCGATGGACTGGTACGGGCCCACGAAGCGGCTGCCCTTGGACCACAGCTGCTGCAGTTCCCGCTGCCCGAACTCGCCGCCGCCGGAGCCGGCCGCGGTGACCACGCCCACCGAGAACGGCGCGGCGTCGGTCTCGGGCCGGTCCAGGCGGGCGTCGTCGAGCGCCTGGTCGGCGGCGGCCATCGCGAAGTGCGTGAAGCGGTCGGTCTGGACGAGGTAGCGCTCCTCGACCGCCGACGGCGGGTCGAAGTTGCGGACCTCGCCCGCCACCCGCAGCGGCAGATGCTCGCAGCCCTCGCGGGTGACCCGGTCCAGGACGCTGATGCCCTCCCTGGTGGACTTCCAGAACGTCTCGGTGCTCGTTCCGTTGGGCGCGACCACGCCGATTCCGGTGACGGCCGCGCGCCGAGGACGCCGTTCGCTCATCGTGTCTTCTCCCTCGGCAGGCTCATGACCACCGCGGACTGGAACCCGCCGAACCCGCTGCCCACGGAGAGCACGTTGGTCAGCTTCCGCTCACGGGCGACGCGCGGCACGTAGTCCAGGTCGCACTCGGGGTCCGGGGTCTCGTAGTTCGCGGTGGGCGGGACGACCTGGTGGGCCAGGGCCAGCGCACAGGCGACGACCTCGATCGCGCCGATCGCGCCCAGCGAGTGGCCCACCATGGACTTGATGGAACTCATGGGCGTGTCGTAGGCGTGCGCGCCGAGCGTCCGTTTGACGGCGGCCGTCTCGTGCCGGTCGTTCTGCTTGGTGCCCGAGCCGTGGGCGTTGACGTAGTCGACGGCCGTACGGTCGATCCGGGCGTGGTCGAGGGCGTCCTCGATGGCCCGCGCCATCTCCAGGCCCTCGCTGGTCAGACCGGTCATGTGGTAGGCGTTGCCGAAGGTGGCGTAGCCCCCGATCTCGCAGTACACGTGCGCGCCGCGGGCCCGTGCGTGTTCCAGCTCCTCCAGCACCAGTACGGCGCCGCCCTCGCCCATGACGAACCCGTTGCGGTCGGCGTCGAAGGGGCGCGAGGCGTGGGCCGGGTCGTCGTTGTCGGGGGACGTGGCCTTGATCGCGTCGAAGCAGGCCATGGTGATCGGGGAGATCGGCGAGTCCGAGGCGCCCGCTATGCAGACGTCGGCCCGGCCCTCCTCGATGGTGTGGAAGGCGTACCCGACGGCGTCGAGCCCCGAGGTGCAGCCGGTGGAGACCGTCTGCACCGGCCCGCGCGCCTCGAAGCGCTCCGCGACCGTCGAGGCCAGGGTGCTCGGCGCGAACGCCCGGTGCAGATGCGGACCGGCCTCCCGGTGGTCCACGTCCCAGCGCTGCCCGCCATGGCTGACCAGCACGTAGTCGTGCTCCAGCCGGGTGGTGCCGCCGACCGCGGTGCCGAGGGAGACCCCGACCCGCCAGGGGTTCTCCGCGGCGAGGTCGAGCCCGGAGTCCCGTATCGCCTCCTCACCGGCCACCAGGGCGAACTGGATGTACCGGTCGCAGCGGGCGATCTGCCCGGCGTCCAGTCCGTGGGCCGCCGGGTCGAAGTCGCACTCGGCGGCGATCCGCGAACGCAGCCCGGACGGGTCGAAGAAGGTGATGCCACGTGTCGCCGTGCGACCGTCGGCCAGCAGGTCCCAGAACGCCGGGACACCGATGCCGCCCGGAGCGACGATGCCTATGCCGGTGACCGCCACGCGCCTGGTCATGAGCGGACCTGAGGCCGCTCGGCCCGTCCGGCGTGGGCCGCCTCCACCGGGATCGGTACGCCGTTCGCATCCTCGGTGTCGACGTGGCCGAGCGGCGGGCTCGGGGCCAGCGGGCCGAGGTGGAAGACCATGCGGGCCTCCACCTTGCCGACGTTGCGGAACCGGTGCCGCATGTGGGCGGGGATCAACAGCCCCTGCTCCGGCTGGAGTCGGTGGGGCTCGCCGTCGAGGTCCACCTCCAGCTGTCCGCAGATGACGTAGATGAACTCCTCGGAGTACGGGTGGTAGTGCTCGGCGATGCGGTCGCCGGGCGCCACGATGGCCACGCCCATGAAACCGCTGGTGGAGCCGACCGTGGAGGGGGTCAGCATGGCGCGCAGATCGCCGCCGCGCCGGGTGTTGGGCTCGACCTCGCTGACATCCACGATGCCGGGATGGCGATTGATCACGACGTTCCTCCGAACATGAGCTGAGTCGAACGGGTGCGGGTGCGGGAACGGGAACGGGGCGGGGGCGTGCGGCGCTGCCGCACGGCCCCGGGTTCCGGGGGATCAGGCGTCGGGCGCCCGGCGGTCGGTGACGAGTTCCATGCGGGCGACCGTGAGCAGGCGGGCGGGGGCGCCGTCCCTCGGCGTGCCGTCCGCGCCGAGGGCGCCGCCGTCCAGGAGCGCGGTCAGTTCGGCCGCGCGGGCGCGGTCGGTGAGACCGAGCACGGGGCCGGGGTCGTTGTCGATGCCGCCGCGCACGTCGACCAGGCGCACCACGATGTCGTCGCGCTGGAAGATCGTGCTGCGCAGCACCGGCCCCTGCGGGTCGTCCGCCGCCGCCTCGTCCTGCCGGGCGAGCAGCTCGGCCAGCCGCAGACCGCAGCCCTCGCGCGCCGGGTAGTACAGCGCGTGCCGTACCGCGTCCGGGCTCTCCTGGCCGGCCGTCACGTGGTGGACGGCGGGGAGCGCCGCGCGGGTGAAGAAGACCCGGGCGGAGTCGGGGTCGTCGAGGTCCCGGTCCTGCTCCAGATAGGGGTTGATGGCCTCCTCGACGGCCCGCACCTCGGGCTGCCGGGCGACGTGCCGCAGCGCGGCGAGCAGGTCGCCCCGGACCTCGACGGCCCGGACCACCCGGTTGCCGTGCATGAACAGGGACGTGCGGCACAGCCGGGTGGTGTCGTCGACCTTCGGCTCCGGCGCGGCGTAGTCGGCGAGGATCCTGGCGACCTTCTCCTCGCTGCCGGGCTTGACCGTGAAGGTGAGCGCGTGCCGGATCAGTCCGTCGCCGATGCGGGGCGAGGTCTGCAGACGGCGCTGGCCGGCCTCGGCCTCCACGGCCGGGCCGCCGGTCTCACGGACGATGTGGAAGCGCAGGGAGCGGGTGTCCCGGACGCAGTTGTGCAGCGGCTTGACCATGTCCACGTGTTCCTCGCTGTTCACCCAGGTGAGGAACGGCGGGGCACTCTCCCACTCGCTGGTGATGAGCCACTGGGAGGGGTTCTCGATGGACTGGCACAGCTGGTCGCTGACATGTCCGGGCACGGAGGCGACCTGGTTGCACAGCTGCTCGTACGCCTCCAGGAACTGCTGCTGGGCACCGTCGTAGACGTCCACGAGGAGGACGACACGGAGCCGGGAGCCGTCGAAGACGGACTGGGAGACCCGCTGCGACACCTGTCGCTTCAGCGTCTCCGTAAGACGTTCGGACGTGGTGGTCATCCTGCGCACATCTCCTCGGTGGGGGGCGGGGACGGACGTATGTCGGCCGGATCGGCGTGACGTCGGCGTGCCTCGATCCTGGGCCCGCCCCTTCCGGCGCGCGACTCGTATGCACTGCGCGGGTGACCGGTGCGCCGCTCGGGTGAAGGGCGGTGCGCCGCTCGGGTGAAGGGCGGTGTGCCGCCCGGGGCGCGGCCGGGCCACCACACCGTGCGGCGGGTCACGGGGGCTGGTCACGGCGGCTGTCGGCGGCCGGCAGGGGGCGGGCCGGGCGCGCGGGCGGTCCGCGCCGGTCCTGCCGCGGCGCACCGCGTAAGGGCGTCGCCCGCCGGGCTTCTCGTGACCGTCGCCCAGGACCCCTCGTCCCGCCGTCGGCACCGTCGGCACTGCCGACGCCTCGTCAGCCGGGGCGAGGAGCCCACGATGTGATCCACCGTCAGCTCGGTATGTCCCGGCCGCCCCGCAGGACCGTCACGCGGGTGAATCCGGCGGCCGGGCACGCGAGTTCGGCGCGGAGCCGCGGCGGCGTACGGCGGCGCGCAGGCGCACGACGGCGGGCACCGCATGACTCGGCCGGCCGGCCCGGGGTGTCCCGGGGCCGGCCGGCCGCGTGAGGTGGGGTCAGGCCGTCGCCAGCAGGGTGGTCAGGGCCTCGCGCAGGGCGGACTCGGCGTCCGGGACCGCCCCCGGCGAACGCCACGCCACGAACCCGTCGGGCCGTACGAGTACGGCGCCCGCGGCCGTCGTCCCGTGGGCGGCCGACCAGTCCGTGTCGCCCTGCGGGGTCAGCTCGGCGTCGGGCCCCGTGCCGAACCGGTACGAGGCCAGGGGGACGGACATGGCCTCGGCGAGGCGGAGCGCGGCCGCGTGCCAGCCGCCCGGTCCGCCGGCCGTGGCGTCCGCGTCGCTCAGCAGGACGAGGGAGCGTTCGTAGAGGTCCAGGGTCGAGATGCTCTCGCCCTGGTGCCGTACCGCCAGATGGGGGGCCCTGCTGCCGGGTTCGCCGGTCAGGTCGAGGCGTTCGGGGACGACCGGCGCGGTGGGGTCGGTGCCGAGGACGGCTCCCTGCGGATAGCGGTAGCCGAGCGCCACGTTGAGGATGCCGCGCTGCGGGCCCCCACCGCCGCCGACGCCGGGGGCCGGGGCGAAACCGGGGTGGCTGTGTTCGACCGACCGGGCGGCGGCGCGGGCGCTGGTGGCCTCCGCGACCGGGCGGCGCTCGGCGTCGTACGAGGCCAGCAGCCCCTCGCCGGCCCAGCCGCCGAGGACCGCCGCGAGCTTCCAGGCGAGGTTGTGCGCGTCCTGGATCCCGGTGTTGGAGCCGAAGGCCCCGGTCGGGGACATCTCGTGGGCGGAGTCGCCGGCCAGGAAGACCCTCCCCGACCGGTAGCCGCGGGCGACGCGCTGGGCCGCGTGCCAGGGGGCCTTGCCGGTGATCCGGACGTCGAGGTCGGCGACCCCGACCGCGCGGCGGATGTGCTCGGCACACCGCTCCTCGGTGAACTCCTCCAGCGTTTCGCCGTGTTCGGGGTGCCAGGGCAGGTGGAAGACCCAGTTCTCCCGGTTGTCCACGGGCAGCAGCGCCCCGTCGGCGTCCGGGTTCGTCAGGTAGCAGACGATGAAGCGGCGCTCGCCCACGACCTCGGCGAGGTCGCGGGAGCGGAAGGTGACGCTGACGTTGTGGAACAGGTCGCCGGGGCCGCTCTGCCCGATGCCGAGCTGTTCGCGGACGGGACTGCGGGGGCCGTCGGCGGCGATGAGGTACTGCGCGCGGATGGTGGTGTGCTCGCCCGTCTCCCGGCTCTTGACGATCGCGGTGACACCGGAGGGGTCGCTGTCGAACGACATCATCTCGGTGGCGTACCGCAGATCGCCGCCGAGCCGCTCGGCGTGCTCGAACAGCACCGGCTCCAGGTCGTTCTGGCTGCACAGGCACCAGGAGCTGGGGCTGAAACGGGCGAGCCCGCCGCCCGCGTCGATCTCCTTGAACAGCCACTCGCCCGCGTCGCCGACCAGGGTGGGCGTCTGCAGGATGCCGTGGTTGCCGGCCAGCGTGGCGGCGGCCCGCCGGATGCCGGACTCGACGCCGGCCGCCCGGAACACCTCCATCGTGCGGACGTTGTTGCCCCGGCCGCGCGGATGGATGGAGGTGCCCGTGTGCCGCTCCACCAGCGTGTGCGGCACCCCCAGCCGGCCCAGGAACACCGAGGCCGACAGGCCGACGAGAGACCCCCCGACGATCAGGACCGGGACTTCGTGGGTCGCGGCGCCGGTGGGACCGGTCCGCTCGGGGCTCTGTTTCTTCGCGTTCATCGCTCAACTCCAGCGCGTCGTGTCCGCCGACTCGGCCGGATGCGGCCGGGGCTTCATCCATGCCCCGCACCACACACCGGAGCGCAGGCTTCACCCGCTTAGAGGGCAGGTCCCGCCCGCTCGGGTACTCGGGTGCGGATGAGTACCCGCGCTCTGTCCGGCCGAAGGGCGCGACGGCAGGCTGAGGTCATGAGCCAACGACTCCTGAGATCCGTTCCCGCACTGCTGCCGGCCCTGGTGACGACGGTGGCCTCCCTGACGATGTGGGCCGTCTGGCTGGGCTGGGACCAGCGGCGCGACCTGCATCCCGACGGTTCGTCGACCGGCCCGTACGAGCCGTGGCAGGTGATCGGCCTGGTGCTGACGCTGCTGGTCCCGGTGGTCTGGGCGGCGTCCCGGGGGCACATCGCGAGCGCCGTCGTCGGCACCACGGCCGGTCTGACCGCGGCCTCCTTCTACGACTGGTCCGACGACGCCAGCGGCCTCTTCGCCATCGGCGTCATGACGGTGGCGCTGGGGACCGCCGCCATGACCACGGGCCTGTCCTTCCTGGCCGCGTCCATCTGGCGGCGGCCTCAGCCGACGGCGCCCGTCACGTCGTAGGCCTCGGGGTCGAACCGCGCCAGCCGTCGGCGCATCCGGCCCGTGGACCAGGGCCAGCTGAAGCTGTTGACGCCGTTGTCGTCGAGGTAGTAGCTGGAGCAGCCGCCCGCGTCGTAGACCGTGGACGGCAGCGCCTGCCGCACCTCGGCGTGGAACGCCGCCTGCACCTCGGGCCGTACGTCCATGCTGGTCAGGCCCGCCGAGCGGAAGTGCCGCACCGCGCCCGTCACATAGTCGAGCTGGGCTTCGAGGACCGCGTACGCCGAGGAGTGGCCGGTGCCGAGATGCGGTCCGAGGAGGACGAAGGCGTTGGGGAAGCCGCTGACGGTGGTGCCGAGGTAGGCGTCCGGGCTGCCCTTCCAGTGGTCGTCGAGGCAGGCCCCGTCGGCGTCGAACACGCGACGGGCGATGGGCATGTCGAGGATGTGGAAGCCGGTGCCCAGGATGATCGTGTCGACGTCCGCGCGGCTGCCGTCGGCACCGATGACACGGCTGCCCTCGACGGCCTTGACGGCCGTGGCGTGCACGGTGACGTTGGGCCTGGTCAGCGCCTGGTAGTAGGTGTTGGAGAACAGCAGCCGTTTGCAGCCCAGGGTGTAGTCGGGGGTCAGTGCCCGCCGCAGTGCCGGGTCCTTGACGGTGGCCCGCAGATGGAGCGTGCCGACCTTCTGCACGGCCCGCAGGAGGGCAGGGTGGCGGAAGCCGACGCCGAGGGTCTCCAGCGCCGCGTACTCCGCCCGGCGCAGGGCCCGTTGGGCTCCGGGCAGGCTCCGCAGCAGCCATCGTTCGGCGCGCGGCACCGGGTGGTCGGGCTTGGGCAGCACCCACTGGGCGGTCCGCTGGAACAGGTGCAGCCGGCCGACGCCGGGCTGGACGGCCGGCACGAACTGCACCGCCGAGGCGCCGCTGCCGACGACGGCCACCCGGGCGCCGGTCAGGTCGTGGTCGTGGCGCCAGCGCGAGGAGTGGAAGACCTCGCCGGGGAAGTCGGCGAGGCCGGGCAGGTCGGGGAGCCGGGGTTCGTGCCAGGGCCCGGCGGCGGCTATCAGGAACCGGGCCGTGTAGCGGTCCCGGCTGGTCTCGACGTGCCAGCGGGCCTCGGCCCGGTTCCACCGCGCCCGGGTGACCTCGGTGCCGTAGCGGATGAGCGGGGTGACGCCGTACGCGGCCGCCGTGTCGCGGAGGTAGGCGCGGATCTCGGGCTGGCCGGCGAAGGCGCGCGTCCACTCCGGGTTGGGTGCGAAGGAGTACGAGTACAGGGCGGAGGGCACGTCGCAGGCGCAGCCCGGGTAGGTGTTGTCGCGCCAGGTGCCGCCCAGGTCGTCCGCCTTCTCGACGACGACCAGGTCGCGCACTCCCGCCTCGCGGAGTCTGATGGCGGCGCCGATGCCGGAGAGACCACTGCCGATGACCAGCGCCTCGACGTGGCGGGTCTCGCGGGTGACGGTTCCGGCCGGGCTCGCGGGGGCTTCGGGGCCGGCGGAACGCCCGGGGCTGTCCGGGCTTTCGGGGTTCGCGGGGGCTTCGGCGTTCGCGGGACGCGCGGGTCCGGCGGGTCTGGCGGGGCTTTCGGGACTGTCTGGGCTTTCTTCGGGCCGGGGCATCTCAGGCTCCTGTCCGGGCGTCGGTGCTGTCGGCGGTGGTGGCGGTGTCGGTGGCCTCGGTGGTTGCGACGGCTTCCACGGCCTCCACGGCCTCGCGGACGAGGGCGCGGGTGGTGCGCAGGGAGGTCTCCAGGACCGCCGGGCGGCGCCGGGGGTCCATGAAGTTGCCGCCCATCACCTCCAGGTCGGCGGCGGTGGGTTCGATGCGGACGACCCGCGTGCCCGCCGCCCGCAGGGCGGCGCACTCCGCGTCGAGCGTGCGGGTCATGACCCGGCGCAGCAGCGCCTCCGCCCGGCCGAGGCCCCGGCGCGGTCCGGGGGAGCGCGAACTCATCGGCGCGATGACGTAGACCTCGTCGAGTCCGCTCGCGACCAGCAGGTCGGCGGAGGCGGTGGAGAGGATGCCGCCGTCGGCGTACCGCCGGCTTCCCACGCGTACGGGCGGGTACCAGCCCGGCACCGCCCAGGACGCCCGGAGCGCGTCCCGCAGGGCGACCGGCGCGGTGTCCGGGTGACCGAAGACGGTACGGCGGCCGGTGTCGAAGTCGGTGGCCACCAGCCAGGTCGCCGGATGGCTCACCCACTGTCCGGGAGGGGTCAGCGCGTCCGCGAGGGCCGCCAGCCGGCGGGCGTCGCCGCGGCCCTGGGGGAGCAGGCCGGAGAGCCCGGCCAGGACGGGAGCGGTGCGGCCCAGCGCACGGCGGGCCAGCCGGGGCGACCCGGGGAAGGCCGCCGGCCGGGGCGGCAGCGCCCGGGGCGGGTCGGTGACGTGGCGGAGGAGTTCCGGACGGGCGCCCTCCCGGCCCAGCTGCGCGGCCAGCAGTTCGTCCACGCCGACACCGGCCCCGAGCAGCGCCGCGATCTCGGCCCCGGCGGAGGTCCCCACCAGGACCTCGGTGTCGCGAGGGTCCCAGCCCGTGGCCCGCTGGAGCGCGTGCAGGGCGCCGGTGGTCCAGGCCGCGCCCAGCGTTCCTCCGCAGCCCAGGACCAGGCCCCGGGAGGGGGTCGTTCGGGAAGGGGTCGTGCGTGTGCTCGTCGCGGTCACTGAGGTCTCCGCCCATTCGGGATACCGACGAGATCCGGATACTAGCGGTATCCGAAAGCGGGGGACAGACCGTGGCGGAGTTAGGATCCGGGGGCTGGGAGAGTGCGGAACCATGAGAGGTTCCCGAGTACACCGCGCCGGACGGGAGAGGGAGCGAGACATGGCCCGCCTCAGCCGCGTCGAGAGCCAGGAGCGCACGCGCGAGCGGCTCGTCGCCACCGCGCGGCAGCTGTTCCTCTCCCACGGCTACGCCGCCACCTCGCTCAGCGACGTCGCGGAGACGGCCGGCTACTCCAAGGGCGCCGTCTACTCCAACTTCCGCGGCAAGGGCCATCTGTGCCTCGCCGCCCTCGACGACATCCGGGCCGAACAGCTGGCGCTGCTCACGGCCGCCGTCATGGGCGAGGCCGGCATCGACGAACGCCTGGCGGCCTTCGCCGGGTGGGCCGAGGCCCATATCGGCGACGAGGCCTGGACGACGTTGGAGGTCGAGTTCCTCACCAGCGCGCGCCACGACGCCGAGCTGCGCCGGGAGATCACCGGGCGCGTCGGCGTGATCCGCGAGGCCCTCGCCCAGCTGATCGACGCGCTCGCCCAGGAGCTGGGCGTCACCGCGGCCATGCCCGCGGACCGGGCCGCGATGACCCTGCTCAGCCTGGGCATCGGCCTCGGCGTCCAGCGCGTCGCCGACCCGACCGTCCCCACCGCCGTCCTGACCGAGACCCTGCGGCTCGTCCTGCGGATGGACGAGCCGGACACCGCCGGGTGACCCCGCGGGCCCTCGTCGAGGCCGGGTGACGCGTGTGCCGTCAGGCCCGCGCGCGTGATTCCGCCGCCCGGCGGGCCAGCGAGTCGAAGACCACCGCGACGAGCAGCACTCCACCGGTGATCATGAACTGGACCGCCGGCTGGACCCCCAGCAGCGCCATGCCCGAGGCGATCGACTGGATGATGAGCACCCCCAGCAGTGCCGACCAGGACGAGCCGCGCCCGCCGAACAGGCTGGTGCCGCCGATGACGGCGGCGGCGACGGCGTTGATCAGCAGCATGCCGGAGCCCGGGACCTGGGTCGCCGAGGTGAGCCGTGAGGCGACGAACAGACCGCCGACCGCGGCCAGGGTCCCCGAGATCAGGAACACCGAGATCCGTACGCGCGCCACGTCGACGCCGGACCGCCGGGCCGCCTCCACACCGCTGCCCACCGCGAGGACCTGCCGGCCGTACACCGTGCGGCGCAGCAGGAGGTCCGAGGCGACGATGACGCCGAGGAAGATCACCAGCGCCAGGGGCAGTCCCTCGAACCGGTCCAGTACGGCGACGGTGGCGAACGCGACCGCCGCGAGCAGGGCCGTACGCACCCAGATCTCGGCACTCGCCCGGTACGGCATCCCGGCGGCAGCCCGGCGTCGGCGGTCGCGGAGGCAGAGGAGGA
This sequence comes from Streptomyces stelliscabiei, assembly GCF_014873495.1. Classification (GTDB taxonomy): domain Bacteria; phylum Actinomycetota; class Actinomycetes; order Streptomycetales; family Streptomycetaceae; genus Streptomyces; species Streptomyces bottropensis. The sequence continues at coordinate 5,547,840 of NZ_JADBGF010000001.1, forward strand.
GGTACACGGCCGGGCCGAGCGCCGCCAGGCCGTAGGTGACGACGGGGGAGCCGAAGGACACGCTGGTCAGGTCGGCGACCAGCCCGTCGTCGCTGAAGCTGATGGAGCTCTCCGGCCCCAGCAGATAGAGCATCAGGCCGTTCCAGGCCAGCAGACCGGCGAGGGTGACGACGAACGCGGGCACGCCGATCCTGGTGAAGATGATCCCGTGCAGGGCCCCGGCCGCCGCGCCGCAGCCGACCGCGACGAGTACGGCGAGCCCTTCCGGCATGCCGTGGTTCACGTTCAGCGTCGCGAACATGGCGCCGGAGAGCCCGGCCAACGAGCCCACCGACAGGTCGAGTTCGCCGATCAGCAGCACGAAGACGACACCGACGGCGACCATGCCGGTGCCGACGATCTCCACGCTGAGGACGGACAGGTTGCGCGGCGAGAGGAAGTTCTCGTTGAGGCTCTGGAAGACGGTCCAGGTCACGGCGAGGGCGAGCAGGGCCGGCGCCGGACCCAGCCCACCCGCGTGCACCCTGCGGCGCACGGCATGCGCGTACGCGCGGGGGCGTTCGCCGTACCACCGGCGCCCGCCCTCCCGCGGACTCCCCGTCTTCCCGGCGTCGCCCCTTCCGCTGCCGTCGCCCCGCCCGCTCCCCCTCACGGCCATGTCTCCTCCGGGTCGGTGGGGCGATGGTCGGCGGTGTTGTCCACCGCGCCGGTGATGGAGGAGATGATCTGCTCCTGGGAGGTCGTGCTCACGTTGAACAGGCCGTTGTTGCGGCCGAGGCGCAGGACGGCGATCCGGTCGGCGACGGCCTTGATGTCCCCCATGTTGTGGCTGATGAGGAGTATCCCGGTGCCCCGGTCGCGCAGTTCCTCGATGAGGTCGAGGAGCTGGTTGGTCTGTTCGAGGCCCAGGGAGGCGGTGGGCTCGTCGAGCAGGAGCAGCCGGGGCGCGCTGACGAACGAGCGGGTGATCGCGACGACCTGGCGCTGCCCGCCGGACAGCGTCGCGAGCGGCACCCGCACGTCGGGGATGCGGATGGAGAGGGTGCGCAGCAGCTCGCGGGTGCGGCGCTCCATCTCCACCTCGTCGAGGACGCCGAACCGGCGGATCTCCCGGCCGAGGAAGAGGTTGCCGACGACGTCGAGGTTGCCGCACATCGCGAGGTCCTGGTAGACGGCCGCGATCCCGAGGAGCTGGGCGTCCTGGGGGCGCCGGATCTGGACGGCGGTGCCCTCCCACTCGATGACGCCCCGGTCGGGGGGACCGACCCCCGAGATCACCTTGACCAGGGTGGACTTCCCGGCGGCGTTGTCGCCGACCAGGGCGACCACCTCCCCGGCCCTGATCTCCAGCTCGACGTCCACCAGCGCCTGGACGGCGGCGAAGCGCTTGGACACACCGCGCAGGGCCAGCAAGGGCTGAACCACCGGGCCACCTCCTGGATGAGGTTCACGGGCTGAGTCCGGCCTTGTCGCAGGCGGGCCGGAGCTTCGGGGTGCAGATCTGGTCGATGGTGTACATACCGTCCTTGACCAGAGTGTCCTCGATGGTGCCGGCCGTCACCGGGACCGACGGGAGCAGGACCGCCGGGATGTCCTGGTCGGTGGGGCTGTCGACGGTTCCGGTGGCGATGGAGTCGACGCTCTCGTCGCGCCCCAGGGCCACCGCCATCTCGGCGGCGGCGTCGGCCGCCGGCTTGAACGGCTTGTAGACGGTCATGTACTGCTCGCCCCTGATGATGCGCTGCGCGGCCGCGAGATCCGCGTCCTGCCCGGTGACCGGCGGTGGCGGGCTCACGCCACTGGCGCCGAAGGCGGAGACCACGGCGCCGGCGAGGCTGTCGTTGGCGGCCAGGACGCCGTCGATGTTGTTCGCGCCCAGGGCGGAGATGGCGCCGCTCATGTTGACGTACGCGTTCTCCGGACGCCATCCGACGGTGTCGTACGACTTTCCGATCTTCACCTTGCCCTCCAGGGCGGAGAGCGCGCCGCGCTTGTACCAGCCGGCGTTGGGGTCGGTGGTGGCGCCGTTCATCATGACGATCTGGCCGCCGTCCGCCTCGGGGCCCATGGCCTTGAGGAGGGCTTCGCCCTGGAGCCTGCCGACGGTCTCCCCGTCGAAGGTGACGTACCCGGAGATGGGTCCCTGGGCGAGCCGGTCGTAGGCGACGACCGGGATGCCGGCCCGGTCCGCGGCCTCGACCGAGGAGCGCAGCGCCTTGGGGTCGACGGCGGCGACGATCAGGACGTCCACGCCCCGGGTGATCATGGCGTCGAGCTGCTGCCGCTGGACCGCCGGTTCGGCCGTGGCGGCGACGGTCGCCGCCGGGCAGTCCGGGCACAGCTCCTTCAGCTTCTTCTCGATCAGGGGCCTGTCGAACTGTCCGAACCGGGAGGCTCCGCCGCCCGGGAGCAGTACGCCGACCTGAAGGTCGTCACCCCCGCCCCCGCCGCTCCCGCCGCTTCCGTCTGCGCCACACGCCCCGGTCAGCACCAGGCCGACGGCGACCACGCCCGCCGCTCCCGCCCGGCTGAGGGACCTTCGCTTCACGGCCGACCGGCCGACACCGAGACCCATTTTCGGTTCCTTAGGGAATTTGCCCGATCTTACCCTGCTATGAGTGGTTCTCATCCAGCGTAGTCAAGCGGCTGGTGCGATCCGGTGCGATCCGGTGCGATCCGGTGCGGTCCGGGGGGTCCGGGGGGTCCGGTGCGGTCCGGTGCGCTCCAGAGGGTCCTGTGCGGTTCAGGGGCCCCGCCGGAGGTCCCACGGGGTCCGGTGCGGACTGCGGCGCTGAGCGAGGGAGTGTCCGGCGTCCCGTGCCCTCGGGTGCGTGAGGTCGTTGGGGCCGATGTGAAGAAGATCATGACGCTGGCCCTGCTGCCCGCCGCCGCCCTTGCCCTAGCCGCCCCCGCCCACGCGGACAATGACAGCAACTTCGGCTCCGGCGTGAACGCCGCGAACAACTGGAACTTCAGCGCGGCCGCCGTGTGCTTCCAGGAACTGGCGGTGGTCCCGGTGGGCGGTGCCTGGAGCGGCAACGCGGTCAACCACTGCGCGAACGGAAACGTGCTGAACCCCGCGGGCTGACCGGCCCCAGCCGGTACGTCCACCCGGGGAGCGGAGCCGGCGCGTCCCCCGGGGGGGGGGGCGGGCCCGGCGGGCGGCGTCCGGCACGCCCCGCCGCACCCCGCCGCACCCCGGCACACCGCGGCGCGACCGATACGTCTGTCCTGCTCGCCCTGTCCGTCCGGCCCCTCCCGCGTGCCCCGGCCACTCCGCCGTCCCCGCCGCCAGGCCCTCGCCCGGCCCTCACCAAGCCCTCGCCCGGCCCCCGCCGACCCCGGACGCCGTAACTGACCCGCCCGAAGGCCTGGACCAATCCCGCGCCGCCCGCCATAGTGACGCTGCCATGACAACCTCGCCTCGTCCATGGAGGGTGACCGTGCGCCGATCCTTCGTCGGGGCCGCCCTGACCGCCACCGTGTCCCTGCTGCTGCCCCTGGCACCCGCTCTGGCGCACGCCCCGGCGGTCGCCCCGGCGGTCGCGACGGCGGTCGCGACGGCGGTCGCGACGGCGGTCGCGCCGGCGGTCGCGACGGCGCAGGACCCCGCCCCCGGGTCCGCCGCTCCGCCCGGCGCCGCCGTGACCGCGGCGGACGACTGGACGGCACCGCTCAGCACCAGGGGCCGCTGGATCGTCGACGCCGACGGCGACCGCTTCAGGCTGCGGTCGGGCAACTGGCACGGCGCGAGCGGGACATGGAACGGCTCGGGCGGCACGGACCAGGACGCGAACCACCACGCGGGCGAGAACTCCGGCCGGACCCCCCTCGGCCTGGACCGTGCCCCCGTCGCCGAGATCGTCGCCGGTTTCCGGGAGATAGGGATCAACAGCGTCCGGCTGCCGTTCTCCAACGAGATGATCCACGACAGCGTCCCCGTCACGGACGCCGCCGTCGCCGCCAACCCCTCCCTGCGCGGCAGGACGCCCCTCCAGGTGTACGACGCCGTCGTCCGCGAACTCACCGCCGCCGGCCTCGCCGTCATCCTCAACAACCACACCAACACCACCCGTTGGTGCTGCGGCGTCGACGGCAACGAACGCTGGAACGCCTCCCAGACCACCGCCGCCTGGGAGAACGACTGGCTCTTCATGGCCCGCCGCTACCGGGACAACAAGCGTGTCGTCGGCGCGGACCTCTACAACGAGGTGCGCCGCGACATCTGGGACGACCCCAACTGGGGCCTCGGCGACGCCCACGACTGGTTCGCCGCCTCGCAGCGCGTGGGCGACCGCATCCTGACGGAGGCCGCCCCCGACCTGCTGATCATCGTCGAGGGCATCAACTGGACCGGCATCCCCGTCGACGGCCTGCCGCACGAACGCCCCACCCTGGAACCGGTACGCCGTCTCTCGCACACGCTCGTCGACTCGGACAAGCTGGTGTACGCGGCCCACTTCTACGACTACACCGGCCCCCGCCACAGCGGCGCCACCGGAACGGGCGAGACCAGCGACCCCCGCTACCGCGATCTGACGCCCACCGAGCTGACCGACGTACTGAACCGCCAGGCGTTCTTCGTCACCGCCGAACAGGACCGGCACTTCACCGCCCCCGTCTGGATCAGCGAGTTCGGCGTCGGGGGCCGAGCGGAGACCGGCGCCCGCCAGCGCGCCTGGTTCGAGAACTTCGTCGACCAACTGGTCCGCGCCGACGCCGACTTCGCGTACTGGCCCCTCGTCGGATGGCACGAGAACCGCACCGGCAACGGCTGGGCCCTGCTCCACTGGGACGCGGCCGGCAACCGCATGGGCCTGTACGACGGTGACGACTGGCGAGCCGCCGCGTGGACCCGGCTCGTCGGGGCCGAGGGCCGCACCGGCCGCGTGGCCCCGGTGACCGACTGGTCGATGCTCAGCCCCGACCACGGCGACTTCGTCGCGTCGCGCCGGATGCGCGCCCTGCCCGACTGGGATCCCGGCGCCCGCAAGGCCGTCTGCCCCGACGGCAGTCGCCTCGTCGGCCTGAGCCACACCGGCAACCGGGGCCTGTGCTCGAACGTGTCCGGCGGGCCCGTGTGGGACCCGGCCGCCGGGCACAGGGTGGTCGTCGACGAGCGGTACGTCACCCCGGGCCGCGACTGGGCGTCCGGCTACACCAAACTCCAGTGCCCTCAGGGTCACTTCCTCACCGGTTACAGCGTCCGGGGGGCCGCCGTCTCCGCCGCGCTGTGCGTGCCCGCGCCGCCCGGTTCGCTCGTCGGCACGAGCGGCCGCACCGTGTGGTTCGACCGCGGCGACAACCGGGGCGACACCCCCAAGGGCGGTGACTTCGCGCAGGGTCACCACAAGGGGCAGTGCGCCGACACCGAGTACGCCGCCGGGATCGCCTACACGGGCCGCGTGGGCTCCTCGCGCACCCCCGACGCGCTCTACTGCCGCCCGAAAGGCTGACCCTCTCCCGATCTACTCCGAGCCGCCCGGACCCGCTCCGAACGGTCCCGTGGAACCCGCCCTGCCCTCATCCGATCCGACCCGCTCAGCCCCGCTTCGCTCCGGTATGCGGCCTTCCGCTTCCCGTGTACATCCAAGGCCCTGTCGCGTGTGTCTTACGAGGCAAGTCCGCTGCTCAAACGGGAAGTTGACCGCCACCGGAGGATCCGATGCAACGACGCCTCGTCATCTCGGCCATCACCACAGCCCTGTGCGGCACCACACTGGTCGGTACCGCCACATCCGCCTCGGCCGCACCCCAGGCCGTCGACTGCCGCAAGGTCAAGTGTGTCGCCCTCACCTTCGACGACGGGCCGGTCACCGACACCCAGCGCCTGCTGCGCCTGCTGAGCGAGCGGGACGTCAGGGCGACCTTCTACGCCGTCGGTACGAACGTCCAGCGAAACCCGTCGACGATGAACGCCGCGGCGCTCGCCGGCCACCAGATAGGCAACCACAGCTGGGACCACGCCGATCTGACCAGACTCAGCGCCGCCAAGATCAAGTCGCAGCTCTCCCGTACGGACACGGCGATCAAGCAGGCGACCGGCAAGAAGCCCACCACGTTCCGCGCCCCCTACGGCGCCCACAACGCGGCGGTCCGCTCGGCCGCCGGACGGCCACTGGTCCACTGGAGCGTGGACACCCTCGACTGGAAGTACCGCGACTCGGCCCGGCTCATCAAGTACGTCGACGCGCAGACCAAGCCCGGTGACATCGTCCTCATGCACGACATCCACCGGACGACGGTCGACGCGGTGCCCGGCATCATCAAGGCACTCAAGGCCCGCGGCTTCCACTTCGTGACCGTCGACCAGCTCTTCGCCCCGGCCAAGCTGCCCAGCGGCAAGGTCACGTACCACAACCGCGCCGCCTATCGGCCGTGAGACGTCAGCCGGAACCGGACACCGAGCCGGGCACCGAACCGGAGACCTCGCCGTCGAGCGCCTCGTGCCCGGAACGGCGGCGGTACTCGGCGTTGATGCGCTGCGCTTCCTCCAGTTGGTCCTCGAGGATGACGATGCGGCAGGCGGCCTCGATCGGGGTGCCCCGGTCGACCAGTTCGCGGGCGCGCGCGGCGATCCGCAGCTGGTAGCGCGAGTAGCGGCGGTGTCCGCCCTCCGAGCGCAGCGGAGTGATCAGCCGCGCCTCACCGAGGGCGCGGAGGAATGCCGGGGTGGAGCCGAGCATCTCGGCGGCCCGCCCCATCGTGTATGCGGGGTAGTCGTCGTCGTCCAGACGACCACTGAGGGGGTTATCTGCTGTCATGTCACCTCGTAGTGCAACGCGTCGAGGGGCCCTGGTGCCGTACGGCACCAGGGCCCCGAAGGAAATTCAACACCATCTGTCGGCTCTCGTGCTGTGCCGACCTTCTGTATCCGCTACCAGCCCTGACGAAGGGGGGTGCGGGGATCGCGGCTGCTTGACCGGAGACCACCTTCCCATCCGGGGTCTTGCGGTACCCGGGCCGAGTGCCTCTCGGGCCGGGCGATCCTGATGGCGTCTCCTCCGTTCTTGCTCGTGTACTGCGACCTCGCCGGTCCGTGGCCGGTAGGTCGCCAGACCGTCTCAACGAGTAGAAGGCTAACCGCGTCGGAGGTCAATGTCTACTGTGGCCAAGATAGATTTCAGTCGTCTGGAGGCGCAGATAGCCTGCTACCAGGGGTGATGGGCGACATGCGATCCGTTACGGCGGCGCCTGGCGGCCGGCGCAGGCCGGGTAGGACCGGGGTGACCGGGGTGACCGGGGGGCCCGGGGGGCCCGGGGGTGTGGGCCGGGTCGGCCGCGATCGGTGAATTCGACGGCGGAAAGCGAAAGCGGCGCTGTGTCCTGCGCGAGGGAATCGTCGGAGCGGATCGGAGGCGACACACGCGGAACGCGTGATCGTGCGACCGTGATCCGCCTCGGCCGGGGAAGTGCCCCGGTGGGGAAGTGCCCCGGTGGGGCGGAAACGCAACGAGCTGGGGCCCGCACCTCAAGGTGCGGGCCCCAGCTGCTGAGAATATGTGCCGCGAGTGTCAGGCGGTGACGATGTTCTCGGCCGTCGGGCCCTTCTGGCCCTGCGCGATGTCGAACGACACCTTCTGGCCTTCCTGCAGCTCGCGGAAGCCCTGGGCGGCGATGTTCGAGTAGTGGGCGAAGACGTCGGGGCCGCCGCCGTCCTGCTCGATGAAGCCGAAGCCCTTTTCCGCGTTGAACCACTTCACGGTGCCAGTAGCCATGTCATTTCTCCTTCGGAGACGAGGTACGGAATTCGCCGTGTGCGGATTCCGCGTCGCCGTGCTGATCAACCCGTCAGGAAATGAACCTTCTGGCAACCACACCTGCAACTGGCATCGACATTAGCACGGCACGATCCGGTCTGAATGATCCAAAATTCCGTTCGGGTCGGGGGTCGAGGAATACTCGTCGCACGCCCCGCCTATTTCTCACTTCGCGGATACAGATATTCCTCCGCGCCCCGTTGCGGTCCCCGCGCTACTCCGCCCGCCCTGCGGTCCAGGTGATGAGCGGGGGCTCGACCCGTGCGCACAGGGGGCCGCCCTGGGGGTCGGTCAGACCGAGGCGTCCGACCAGCAGCCCGTCGCGTGCGGCGACGGCGAGCACCTCGGCGGGGATCACGTCGAGCATGAGCTTGGCGCGGCGGAACATCGTGAAGGTGCCCGAGACGTCGACCGTTCCCCACGACAGGTAGACGAAGCGCCGGCCCAGCCGGTCCTGCACATAGGGCCCCTTGATCCCGATGCCGTCCGCCGAGGTGCTCGCGGTGCACTCCAGGGTCCAGGTCGCGGACGGGGCGTCGCCGGGCTGCGGATCGAGGAGTTCGGCCGGACGGTCGCGGCGCTGCACGGCGACATGGAGGTTGTCGTACGCCGGGACTCTGCCGTCGGCGGAGGCGGGGCGGGTGCGGCCGGGGAGGTCGACGGCGTCGATGCGGATGCGCATGACTCCCATCATCCCGCCGCCGGTGCCGGTGCCGACGCCGACTCCACCCACCCGGCGGTGTCGCAGACCGTGTACGTGCCCGGCGCCAAGGGGAGACGTCGCCGAACTCTTCCAACTGGTCCAGCGTGCACGGCGCGTCGACCTCGGCCCCCGCCTCGCCGCGTAGGGACCGCCATGCTGCCGCCACCCACCCCCGCCCGGGTGACGCGGACGGTCGATGCGGCGGTCGACGCGGGCACTCGCTACGGCGGTCGATGGCCGGCCCGGGGCATCGAAATCGGCCAGATCGCGACCCCCTGTCACAGACGCCGTGCCTCATGCTGGACGTCACCGAGAACCACACCCCAGGTCCTCGTGGCGGACAACTACTGAAAGCGTTTGTGTGCGTTCCGTTGACACCCGGCACATCCGCTCCTAATGTCACGCCAATCTCGCCAATCTTCCGACCATGTGACGAGATTTCGAACGACGGGAAAGGCAAGTGCCCTGCGTAGCACCGGAGTCAGCACAGACGTGGCCGGGACGCCGTGGCGCAGCCTCACCCTTGTCCAGGTGCACGCGGGCAGCGGGATCACGACAGCCGACGGGCCCCGGGACGCCGACGCGTCCGGGCAGCGGCTCGACCGATGTGCCGGGCGACCCGCACCGCGATGACCCAGCGCGGTCCGTCCCCCGCTCACCGGCACCGAGGCGGCACGACGAGGCCGCCGGGCCGATCCTCCGCGGCCGCCGCCGCTCCACCTGACGTTCGGTCCGTCTCGACGACGACAAGAACAGGGAAAGACACCATGCCCAACCGAAGAGCCGCCCTCGCCTCCCTCGCCGGAGCGGTCTCGCTCGCCCTCACCCTGTCCGCCTGCGGCGGCGAGACCAGCGAGAGCAGCTCCGAGAGCGGCACGATCGGCATCGCCATGCCCACGCGCGCCTCCGAGCGCTGGCTCACCGACGGCAAGAGTGTCGTGGAGGACCTGCAGGACAAGGGGTACAAGACCGAGCTGCTCTACGGTGAGGACAACCCGCAGACCCAGGTCAAGCAGATCGAGAAGCTGATCAAGCAGGGCGTCGACGCGCTGATCATCGCGGCCATCGACAACAAGTCGCTGAACGGCGCGCTCGAACAGGCCGCCGCCGCGAAGATCCCCGTGATCTCCTACGACCGGCTCATCCTCGGCACCAGGAACGTCGACTACTACGTCTCGTTCGACAACGAGCAGGTCGGCCGGCTCCAGGCCCGCCACATCATCGAGAAGCTCGGCCTGGAGGACGGCAAGGGCCCGTTCAACATAGAACTGTTCGCCGGCTCTCCCGACGACAACAACACCAAGTTCTTCTTCGACGGCGCGATGCATCTGCTGCAGCCGTATCTGGACAACAAGCAGTTGGTGGTCAGGTCCGGCCAGACCGAGATGGACAAGATCACCACGCTGCGCTGGGACGGACCCACCGCGCAGAAGCGCATGACCCAGGTCCTCTCCCAGTCGTACAGGAGCCAGCGGGTCGACGCGGTCCTGTCGCCGTACGACGGCATCTCCATCGGCGTTCTCACCGCGCTGAAGGCGGCCGGTTACGGCACCGCCGCCAAGCCCCTCCCGATCATCACCGGACAGGACGCCGAACTGGCCTCGGTGAAGTCGATCATCGCGGGCGACCAGTCGCAGACCGTCTTCAAGGATCTCCGCCAACTCGCGGGCAGGGCGGCGAACATGGCGGACGACATCCTCAACGGCGAGACCCCGGAGCTGAACAACAGAAGGGCGTACAAGAACGGCGTCAAGGCCGTGCCCGCGTACCTGCTGCAGCCGATCAGCGTCGACAAGTCCAACTACGAGTACGTCCTGGCCGCGAGCGACCTCTACACGGAGGAAGACCTCAAGTAGCCTCGGGTCCCAGTGACCCGGATCACACCTTGAGGCCGGTCACATTCGCGACCCCCGCCGGTCATGACCGACGACACGTGCCGACGCACGCGGACCCGCGCCGCGCCCGGCCGACCGACGGAAAGGACGCGACCGACATGACCGCACCCGTGAAGGGCCCCGCCAGTTATTTCCCCTCGATCGAGAAGAAGTACGGCCGTCCCATCGCCGAGTGGAAGGACATGATCCGGGCCTCGCCGCTCACCAAGCACATGGAACTCGTCTCCTGGCTCAAGAGCGAGCACGGCCTGGGCCACGGCCACGCCAACGCCCTCGTGGCCCACACGCTCGCCGAACAGTGAGCGGGGCGGCCCCGCCGCGCACCGGTCGCCTGTCCGCGCATACGTGTGCACCTGTGTAGTACGCCCCGGTTTGAGGTCTTCGTATCCCCGTGTCCGGGTATCCGGTGAAGGACGGGACCGGGTCCGTGTCCGGGTCGACGACCGGATCGCCTGATCGGCGTGCAGAGAGGGGCGACGGCATGCAGACCTTCTTGCCGTATGCCGATTTCCGGGCCTCGGCGGAGGCCCGGGACCGTCGTCGGCTCGGAAAGCAGCGCGTCGAGGCGCTGCAGGTGCTGCGCGGACTCATCCGGCCCGGGTACGGGTGGCGGCGGCATCCGGCGGTGCGCATGTGGGCGGGTTACGAGGAGGCCCTCGTCCGGTACGGCCTGGAGATCTGCGAGGTGTGGTGCGAGTTGGGCCACCGGGACAGCTGCGCGGCCACCCTGGTCACCGACTTCACGGAGTTCCGGCCCGACGGGCCGCTCCGGGACCAGGCGCGGCTGGCGGCCGCCGGGGAGCTGCCGCCCTGGCTCGGCGACGAGGCCTTCCATCGCAGCCACCGCTCCGCGCTGGTCCGCAAGGACCCCGCCCTCTACGCCGAGTCCTTCCCCGACGTGCCGGACGACCTGCCGTACGTATGGCCCACGTCCGACCGGGAGGCCACCGCCTCACTGTGACCGAGTGACCGGTGGCCGAGTGGCCGAGTGGCAGGGTGATCGGGCGACCGGCGGCGTACCGGCGTCGACGGCTGTCGGCAGCGCCGGCAGCGCACATCCGGTGGCAGCGCTCGATAGGTGGCAGCGCGAGCGCTCGATGGGCGCGCGCTCGATGAGTGCGTCACCCGTCCTTCTTCCTGCCGCGCAGCGCCTGCGGTTTGTGTACGGCCGTGCGCCCGGACTTGTCGCTGCGGACCAGGTACTGAGGGTCCTCGGCGGAGGCGTCGACGGTGCGTCCGGCGGCCTCGGTCTTCTCGGTGATCTTCTTCTCGACCTTGCCCGTGGCCTCGGACCCGTGACTCTTCCACGACACTCGATCGCCCTTGCGCGGCTGTCGCTTCCCGGCCATGCTTCACCTCCCGTCACTCAAGTCGCGAGTGCCCCGGTAAAAACGGACGAAAGCGACACTCGGGCTCCCATCGGAAGCGCGGCGGCGAGCGCCCCCACCACTTCGCCACCGGGCACCGGCATTTCAGAACGGTGGAACCCGCGGCTATCGCCCGCAACCGCGATGGCCGAAAATGTGTCTCACTCTCCACGCGGCCCGGTCCCGGGGGAGTGGATGGGCGGCGGCGCACGGCGGCCTTGGGGGTGGAATGAACACATGGGCGGTGCCCGGATACACCGAGTCACTCGAACTCGGGTCCGGGGCGAGCGGGCGGGTCGTACTGGCCGTGCACGAGGAGACCGGAGTTCCGGTCGCGGTGAAGTACCTCAGCGAGCCCCTGCGCACCCGGCCGGGCTTCGTACGCGACTTCCGGGCCGAGGCGCGGCTGCTCGGCGGACTGCAGAGCCCGCACGTGACCGGACTGTACGAGTACGTGGAGAGCCCGCACGGCGCCGCCATCGTGATGGAGCTGGTGGACGGCGTCTCGCTGCGGGCGCTGCTTTCCAGACAGGGCCCGCTCGACCCCGAGGCCGCGCTCGTCATCCTCAAGGGATCGCTGCTCGGCCTCGCCGACGCGCACCGGATCGGCGTCGTCCACCGCGACTACAAGCCGGAGAACGTCCTGGTCGTACCGGACGGCGAGTCCAAGCTCGTCGACTTCGGGATCGCGGTGGACGCGGGCACCAGCGCCGGTGTGGCGGGAACCCCGTCCTACATGGCCCCGGAGCAGTGGACGGGCGCGCCCGCCTCGCCCGCCGCCGACGTGTACGCGGCCACGGCCACGTTCTTCGAGTGTCTGACGGGCCACAAGCCGTACGCGGGCGACAACCTCGCCGAACTCGCCCTGCAGCACGTCGACGCGCCCGTCCCCGTGGACGAGGTCCCCGAACCCGTACGGGATCTGGTGCGGCGGGGGCTGGCCAAGGACCCGGAGGAGCGGCCGGCGGAGGTCGAGGCGTTCGTCTCGGATCTGGAGGCGGCCGCCGGCGGCGCCTACGGGCCCGACTGGGAGGAGCGCGGTCGAGGCCGGCTCGCCGCGCTGGTGGCACTGCTGCCGCTGCTGCTGCCCTCGGCCCGCGGCGGCCCCCGGACCAGCACGGACAGCGCGCGCACGGTGCTGAGTCAGGGCCCGGGCGGTGGCTGGGCGCGGTCCTGGAGACCCGGCCGGCCCGGGATGCTCGTGTCCGGCGCCGCCGCGCTGCTGGGCGTTCTCCTGACCTACGGGATCCAGCACGCCCCGGGAGCCGCTCCGCAGGAGGCGGCCCAGGCCCTGGCCACCACCAGCGCCGCGCCCGGTACGACGACGGGTCCCACCGCCGCGACCACCCCCGCGTCTGCGTCCCCGGCCCCGACCGCCTCCGAGTCGGCCGACGCGTCGGCGTCACCCGGCCTGTCGCCCTCGGCGCCGTCGCCCACCGACACGGGGGAGCCCTCGGCCTCCGCCCCTTCGACCGGGGACCCGGACACGACGCCGCCCGGCGACAGCGACACGGAGAGCCCACCGGCGCCGACGACGTCCGCCCCCTCCGCGCCCGCCGCCACGGCCGTCAAGGACGTCACGGTGTCGGCCTTCCGGCAGACGGGCCCCACGACCGCCACGTCGACCATCACCATCACCACGGACGGCACCGGCCCGGTCTCCGTCACCGTCTCGTGGTTCAAGGGCGACGGCTCCGGACAGCTCGGCGCACCGGACGGCGCGTCCCAGACCTTCCGGCGCGATGGCGCGAGCCAGTACACGATCACCGTCGACCACACCTTCGGACGAGGCGGCTGCTACTGGGCGGTCCAGGGCACCACCAGCCCGGCCTCCGCCGACGGCGGCGCGTCGCAGCAGCTGCTGACCAGGCAGTGTGAGATCCGGTGACCACGCGAAACGACCGTCCTCCGACACCGTCCGGGGACCACGAGCCGACGCAGGCGCTGGGTTCTGTCGACGAGCAGGGAGCGACTGTCCGGCTGGGCCCGGTCGACGAGGTGGGCGGGACCGTCCGGCTGGGGTCTGTCGACGCGCACGACACCACCGTCCGTCTCGGCTCCGCCGGCTTGGGCGGCCCGGTCGATGAAGGGGGCGGAACCATCCGTCTCGGCCCGGTCGATGACCAGGGCGGGACCGTCCGCCTCGGCCTCGCCGACGCGCACGACACCACCGTCCGTCTCGACCCCGCCGACGGTCACCCCCCGAGCGGCGAACCCGCCTACGACCCCGCCTACGACGACGCCGAGTACAGCGCGACCGTGCTGGCCAGCCACTGGATCCAGCGGCCCCAGTCCGGCGACACACTCGTCGAGAACTCCCCGACGCGGCCCGCGTCCGAGCCCACACCGGTGCTCTCCCCGGAGCCGCAGTCGCAGTCACGGTCGCTGTCACGATCGCAGACACGATCGGAGTCCGAGGCGGACGGGGAGCCGGGATCGACGCCCCCCGACCGCGTCGAAGGCACCCTGCTCCGTTTCGGTCCGGGCGTGACCGCCGAGGTCGCGCACCGCACCCACCGGACGCTGCCCACCATGCAGCCGGTCCAGGTGCCCCGGCGCCGACGGCTGCGCCGGCACGCCCTGCCCGCCCTGGTGGTGCTCTGCGTCCTCGCGTTCCTCGCCTGGCAGCGCCTGGGTCCGTCCGTGCAGGTGCGTACGGTGGCGGTCGCGGCCGAGCCGAAGGTCCTGGGGTGCGACGGCACCGCGGACATCGTCGGCCTCGTCAGGACGAACGGCCGTCCGGGCACGCTCTCCTACCGGTGGATCCGGAGCGACGGCACCACCTCGGGTGTCCTGCGCGAAGTGCTGGTCCGGGACCAGCGTCAGGCGCGCCTGCACCTGCTGTGGACGTTCCAGGGCAAGGGCCGTCACGAGGGCCGGGCCGAACTGCGCATCCTCTCCCCGTCGCAGCGAGCGGTCACCGTCCCCGTCACGTACGACTGCCCCTGACGGACCGAACCGGCCGGCCGGTTCACGACCCGCCGATCGGGGGGTGGAGAAGCCCGCCCGGCGGGGCAACTCCCGTGGATCGTCGGGTGGTTGGACCGCATCCGACTCGGCGACGTTGTCCCGGTGACCGAGATCGAAAGCACCGAGAAACCCTCACCGCCCGGCTCACCCGCACCCGCACCCGCGCCCGAGTCCGCACCGGCACCCGCAACCGCAACCGCGCCCGCCCCGGCGGCGGAACGCACCGCGCCGATGACGCGGCTGGTCGCGGTGGACCTCGCCCGCGCACTGGCGGTGTTCGGGATGTTCGCCGTGCACGTGGGACCCTTTCCGACGCCGGGGGGCGGCGTCGGCGACTGGTTCCTGGGCCTGGCGAGCGGCCGCGCGTCCGCGCTGTTCGCCACCCTCGCCGGATTCTCGCTGACACTGATCGCGGGCCGCCTCGAACCGAAGACCGGACTGGCCGGCCGACAGGCGAGGGCCCGGATCGTGATCAGGGCCGTGGTCCTGCTGGTCCTGGGCGTCGCGCTGGCGACGACGAACTTCGGCGGCGCCGGGATCCTCAACTTCTACGCCGTCTACTTCCTGCTGGCCCTGCCCCTGCTGCGGCTGCGGGCCAGGACGCTCGCGACCATCGCGGTCGCGCTCGCGGTCGTCACCCCGCAGGTGGCGTACGCCCTGCGGTCGCTGCTCACGGAGTCCGTCGTGAGCGGCGTCGACTCGTACGACCCGATCGCCCGCCTCTCCGGCGTGGGCGTGCTCGACTTCCTGCTCACCGGCCTCTACCCGGCGATCACCTGGATGACGTTCGTGGTCACCGGCATGGCGCTGGGCCGCCTGGATCTGGCCTCCGCGGCGGTGCAGCGGCGGCTGGCCGTGGTCGGCCCGGCGCTGATCGCGTTCGGGTACGGCGTCTCGTGGCTGGTGCTGCGGTGGACCGGTGGCGACCAGAGGATCATGAGCGGGATGCCGTCCATGGAGGACTTCGAGGCCATGAAGGACTCCGGCACGGCGGCGGCTTCCTTCGACATGCCGGTCGGCGGTGAGCTGTGGGGCCCTGACGCATGGGGGCTGCTGGCGGCCGAGCCGCACAGTGGTTCCACGTTCGACCTCATCGGCAGCCTGGGGATCGCGATCACCGTGCTCCTGTGCCTGACGGTCGCGCTGGCCCGGCTGCCGTGGCTGGGCCGGGCGGCGACGCTGATCATCGCCGTCGGCACCATGTCCCTGACCCTCTACGTCGGCCACATCCTGGTCATCCTCGCCCTCCCCGGCGAAGCCGCCGCACCACCTCAGTCCGCGTCCACCACACTGCTGCTCGCGTTCATCACCGGAGCCGTCCTCTTCGCGACGGCCTGGTCACGCTTCTTCCGCCGGGGCCCCCTGGAACACCTGCTCCACCGTGCGACGACACTGGCTCGCCGGGTGCGCTGAGCGCGCCGCGGAGAGCAGGAGGGGCACCCTCACGGCCACTGGGCTTGATCCGCTTCGACAGCCACTCGCGATCAGCGGTTCTGCCCCGGGAGAGGCCAGGCCGACCAACCCGCCGTAGCGGCTGCCGCGCCTGGCCCGCGGTCCGGCCGTGGGAGGCGCCCTTCCCGCGGCGCGGATCCGTCAGCGCAGGTCGGGCAGGGGGCGTCGGGCGACCTCGTGGGCGTCGTCCGGGGGGACGCCCAGCATCCGCAGGACCATCTCGGCGAGGTTCACCGCGGCCTCGTCACCATCCAGGTCGGGGCGGGCGAACCTCAGCTCCACCAGGGACAGCAGGGTCCCGCCCAGCGGGGACAGGGCTCAAGACCCTCGCCCTCCAGTTGCCCGGCGAGGTCACGTCGTGCTGGTTCCCATGTCCCGGAGGAGGACCTGACCACCGCTGCTCTGGGACGGGCGCAGGGCGACGACGTCCGATGCGGTCCCGTACGAACCCGCGGTGCGGTTCGAGCCGCTCGCCACCTTCCACCGGCTTTCGGCTCATACCGTTGCGGGTCAAGGACTTGGGAGCGGTGGGTGGGCCGGGGCTGCACCAGTGCCGAAGCACGACGGCTTCTGCGCCGGGGTATGACCGGTACGGGCCGTCCCTCCCGGCCTCGGTACCGTCGCGGTGACCGCCCGGTAAGTACAGCTTGTCGACGGCCGTGGTCGTGGTCTTCTCACGGCCCTCGGCGTCGACGTCGGGAGAGGCACCCTCGACGCGGTCGGCGCAGGTGCGGATCAGGTCGTCGTAGTGCCCTGCCAGAGCCTGGCCTGGGAGGCCGTGCCCGTCACGACGACCAACTGCACGGCGCCGACGTCCACATCGGTGAGGAACGCGCGGTGGCGGCAGTCGTAGTCGAGCATGCCCTCCGTGCTCACGCACAGGCCGAGTGCCTCCGGGAACCCCTCGGTGACCGGCCCGGCGCTTCGGTCGGGCATCCGCTGAGATCTGGGGTCGGCTGTCGCTGTTCGCGCCTGTTGGTGTCAGCCGCTGATGTCAGCCCACTCCGGCGTCTCGACTTGGTGAGCCGAGGTTGTGTCGGGTGTTCCCCCCAGAAGCCAAGATCTGCTGCTGCCCTGCGAGGACTCTGAACACTCGACGTGGCTCGCTACCGTGACATCGGCAGCGTCGCCCAGCGGGTGGGCGGCCATGCGACGACGAAGGCCCGCCCGATGACTTGGTCCTCGGCGATGGTGCCACCGCCGGGCCGGTGCTGGTGGTACCGGGAGTCCGAAGATGCCTGGCGGTGGTCACCCATCACCCAGATCCTTCCCTCGGGCACCTTGATCGGCCCGAACGGTTGGTCACCGCAAGGGGTGTTGCCGGGGTAGATGAACGGATCGTCCAGCGCCTTCCCGTTGACCTTCACAGGGCCGTTCCCTGAGCATTCCACGGTGTCGCCTCCTACCCCGATCACTCGCTTGATCAGGTCTTTCTCGTCCGCCGACGGCATCAGGCCGACGAAACTCAGGACCGTCTGCACCGCGTTCGGCTCCTCAGCCTTGTCAGGGAGCCAGCCACCCGGGTCGTGGAAGACCACGACCTCCCCGCGCTGCGGCTTGGACCCGAACCACGGCGTCAGCTTGTCGACCAACACGCGGTCGCCGACCTGCAACGTGTTCTGCATCGACTCAGACGGAATCGAGAATGCCTGCACGAAGAAGATCTTTACGACCAACGCGAGCACCAGCGCGATTCCGACGAGGATCGGCAACTCCTTCCAGAAGGAGCGCCCCTTCCGCTGGTCCTCGCCCGTCTCGTCGCCGTCGGTATCGTCGTCCCCGGACATCGACCCTGCGCCAGCGGCAAGACCCTTCACAACCACGCCCCCACTCCTGCGCTCGGTCCGAGCGCACCGTGTCCCAAGTGATCCCCCCCGTGTGCACAGCACCGGGCTTGCCACCGTCACAACGAACGAGAGTTCCCGGACTGTCAGCGCTCCCCCTGGCTCCACCCATCGCGCCGTTGGAGCCACTCAGCCGGCCACGCGGTCGGCGGCATCCCCATGGGCACGTCGAGCCGGACACGGTCTCGCAAACCGTCGTGGCGCGAGTCGCCGTGGGTTCAAATCCGATACCCACCGCCAGGCGAAACGGCCTCCGACCAGGATCAATGGTCAGGGGCCGTCAGCGTGTCCGGCCCCGTGATTGCCTGGTGTTCCCCGTGGCTTCCCGCTCGTCCGGGTACGCAAGGGGCACGCGGAGCACCAAAAAACGAAAGTGATCTGGGCACCCGACACCGCACCCGGCGCCGTCCCGATCGCCATGCGACACCCAGCCGCATCGGCAACGCCGCCGACATCCCCAACCCCGACGCGGGCAGCCCCGCCATCCAGGCAGCGTGACGCGGCTGAGCACGCGAAGACGAGGGCCCTGGCCTCCATTGCGGGTGGGGGCCGACGCCGTGTGTGTGGCCGTTGTACAGAGGCCGGCGCACCCGGCCATCATTCAGCTCTGGAACTCGGTGCTCTTCACGCCGTAGAACGTGGGCTTCGCAGGTCGGACCGTGGACTGTTCCAGCGTGTCGGCGAGCGGGGCGAACGTCTTGCTGCGCCGCACGACAGTGAGGAACTTGCCCAGGGCTTCCTTGTCCTCCCACAGCTCCGAAACGGTGCTGAAGATCAACGACTTCAGTTGCTCCAGCTCGGTCCCAGCCTCGTTCGCAGACGATGCTCCCGCCGGACTACCAGCGCATCCTGGCCGTCGTGCGGGAGGCTGCCGGGCCGGTCATGGCTCGGCAGGTCGGCGAGGTGCTGGGGGCGGATGTCAGCGTGCGGGCCGGACCGGAGCCGTTGCCCGGGAAGCTGGTCAGGCTGGCCGACCCCAGATGGCTTCGGAAACTGCCCGACGGCCGGTTCACCACTCGCCTGTGACCACGGACGCTGCCGCCCTGATGGCACTCATGGACTGAATTCCCCACCCCTGTTCTGTTCCCAAGTCCGCTCATCCGGGACGTTTTCTCCGCCCGTGCAGCGATCCGTACGAGAACCCTTGATGGTGTGGGAGCGCGGGGCGAGCCTGCGGCAGCCGGTTTGCATGTGCCGTAGCGGTATGTGGTCCAGTAGGCGGCGAGTACGACATTGAGAGGTTCCCTCGTATGTCCTTTGCTGCGATTCCCCGTCGGGTCAAGATCGGCGATGCCGCCGCGTTCGCCGGGACCACACCCCGCGCCATCCGCCACTACCACGCCATCGGGCTCCTCGCCGAACCGGAACGCGGCAGTGACAACCGCCGCCGCTACGGATACGCCGACATGATCCGCCTGCTGTGGATCCGCAAGATGGCTGATGTGGGTATCTCCCTGGACGACATCCGGGCCAGCTTCGATGGCGCCACCGGCATCGAACAGTCCCTGGCCCGACTGGAGGAGGCCCTCGCCTCCAAGGCGGCCGCCATCGAAGCCCAGCAGGCCGCCGTGCACCGCCTCCGCGAGGCGGGTAGCCCCCTGGGCCTGCTCTCACCGCTGGTCAGTGGCCGCCTGCACGATCTGCCGCCCGGATGCCTGCGCCCGGCCGATCTCGATACTCTCCTGGTCACGGAGCGTATCTTCGGCCCCGAGGGGGCAGCCACCCAGGCCAACCGGTTCATCACCCTGGCCACCCACCCCGAACTGCGGGCCGAGGATGACCGCCTGGCCGAGGCAGAGGGGGCCCTGGACGACACCGTGTCCCCCGACGACCCCGGCATCGAGGACCTGGTTGCCCAGCGGTGTGCTCATGAGACCGCCTTGGGAGCCACCATCGACAGATCCGGCCTGGACGAGGCCCTCGATGAGCTCCTGGACCAGGACGACGAGAACGCTGGTGAGGAGGAAGGCGAGGCGAGGATGAGCGTGGGGGAGGCCATCGGCAAGATGCCGTACGACTTCTCCCCGGCCCGCATCCGCTACGAGGAACGTGTAGTCGAACTGCTTTACCCGGCCCGTCAGGACGACGACGCGGCCCCACGGACCTGCTGACTGGCATCGGCGCTCGGGGCGAGCCCGACAAGAGCAGCCTGGAACGGTGCAGCACGAACGTAACCACGGTGCCCCCGGCGGCCGTTGGGCTCTGTGCGAAGGGAGCCGAAGAGCACGCCGAGGGCACCTGCCCGCTTGTCGACCAGTGCCGTCTGCCGCTGTCCACGCGCACCGTCAACCACCTCGCCGGTCTGCTGCGGCAACATCTGAAGGGCCCCGCGCCTGGACCGCACGTGCAAGAAGATCGTCCGGCAGGGTGGGGAGGTGGTCCTGATTGACGGCACCCTCATCCCAACCCAGCGCCACACTGGGACCCGTCCCCTGGGAGACGCTCGCCGCCCTCCTGGTGGCCGTGCCCCTCGGCGCCGCCCTGCTGGCCGCGCTGGTGACCCGCTCGCGTGGGGCGCTGGCCCGCCGAGCCGCGCACTGAGCCTCCGTTGCCGGACCGCGCCCCTGGACGAGGGCGAATCACCCTCGTCCAGGGGCAGGAGGTAGTCCCCGTCCGAAGGAATCTGCTCGAAGCCGGCCCGTGCTTCCGGGCCATCTCTACCTCTGGGCGCGACGGCCGTTGCGTGAGCAGCGGCACTGGCCCACCTGACAACTGCTGCTCTGCTTACGCGACTTGGTCGACCTTCGCGCACCTTGTGACCCAGGTCGGGTTAGGACACGCGGAGGGCACGGAGCCCCCAAATTGGACTAGACAATAAACAACCCCAGGTCGCTAACCTGGGGTTTCATCATGGAGCGGGTGACGAGAATCGAACTCGCGCTCTCAGCTTGGGAAGCCATGGCGCTTGCGCGGGTTCTACGCCTCTGGCCTGCGCAGATTCCTTCTCCGTCGGTCGTCGTGCAGGTCGGTTCACACCGCTGTTGACCGTGGTTGTCCGTTCTTACGGGCACGCTATGGGCACGGCTTCGAAGAAGGGCGGGTAGAAGGCGTGCGCGAACTGGCATTGCGGCTAGCTGGGCTTGGCCGGATGCCCTGGTTGTAGTGCTTGTTCGCGTGTGCACAGATTTCCGTTGAAGTCGTTCTCTGGCTACTCCAAGTGGTGACTGACGACGGCCTCATCGTCAACGCGGTCACGCAGGACGCGGTCCGCAGGAACCCGACGCCCTAGTCGATCTCAGACGCTAGCTCGCTGCCTGGACGGTGAGGATCCCGCACTGTGCTGGAAGACCGTGGGACGGGGCATGGCCACCCCTGTACTGGAGTGCGGCCCGACTCCTGCTCGACGCGGTCTGCGGACAGTCCTTATGCGACGTCTCGGGCGGACGCCCTCCGGCGGTCATGCTTCCGTCCTCGCAGGATGGTGGACGGCGGGGGACGATCCATGGCGAGCGCAGGGCGAGAGGGCAGTCGGCTCGACGGGCTTCGTGTTCGTGTTGGCAATCGATTTCAGCGTTTTCGGCAAGTCCGCACTGCGACATCTGGTTCGTGATCCAAGAACGCCAGTTCAGGGCGTTCTAGGTCGACCCGTCGAACGCCTGCCGAAGCAAGAACTACCGAAGTAGCCCTGCGCTGCCGGGATTCCTCGCAAGGCGGCCCTGGCCACAGCTAAATTCGATGCATGACCAGTACCTGCCGAATCGCCAAGGCGGTCATCCCGGCCGCTGGACTGGGCACGCGTTTTCTCCCCGCGACAAAGGCCGTTCCCAAGGAAATGCTGCCGGTAGTGGACAGGCCCGCCATCCAGTATGTGGTGGAGGAAGCCGTGTCGGCCGGCCTCTCTGAAATTCTGATGGTGACAGGGCGCAACAAGCGCTCCCTGGAAGATCACTTCGACCGCAGTTTCGAACTCGAGAGCGTCCTCAGGGGAAAGGGGGATGACGCGAAGCTCTCCCGGCTGACGTCGTCCGCCGCGCTCGCGAACATTCATTACCTGCGTCAGGGCGACGCCCAGGGACTCGGCCACGCCGTTCTGCAGGCCGCGTCGTATGTCGGGGGGGAGCCGTTCGCCGTCCTGCTCGGCGACGATCTGATCGACGCCAGGGACACCCTGCTAACGCGTATGACCGAGGTTCATGAGCGGTACGGAGGGAGCGTCCTGGCACTGATGGAGGTGCCCCGGGAGCAGATCGCCCGGTACGGGTGCCCGGCTGTGGCCGGCACCGACGAACACGACGTGGTGCGGGTCACCGACCTGGTCGAGAAGCCCTCGCCCGCCGAGGCGCCGAGCGGGTACGCGGTGCTCGGCCGATATGTCCTGGACCCCGAGGTGTTCGGCATCCTGCGCCGTACCCGTCCGGGCCGCGGTGGCGAGGTCCAGCTCACGGACGCCCTGCGCGAGTTGTGTGGGGATGACGGGGTAACGGGGCCGGTGCACGGGGTGGTGTTCTCCGGGCGCCGATACGACACCGGGGATCCTGGCGACTACCTGCGTGCCGTCGTGCAACTCGCCTGGGAACGGGAGGACCTGGGCCCGGGGTTCCGTAAGTGGCTCGGCGACTTCGTCACATCGAACGCGAGCACATCTCAGCGCCACGTCCCGGCCGCACGCGGTCTCGGAGCTGCGTAGGCGTTTGCTCGCCCCACCTATGTTCCTGTCGCGCAAGTGCCGTCTCAAAAGGCCGAAGAAAGGGAGAAGCGTTGGACCTGCAGCTCTCCGGCAAGGTTTATCTCGTCACCGGAGCATCATCGGGAATCGGTGAGGCCACCGCGCGGCTACTGGCGGCTGAAGGAGCCAGTGTCGTCGGCGTCGCACGTACCACGGAAGGAATCGACTCGATCGGTGAGAACGTTTCCTCGGTAGCCGTGGACGTAACCGAACCGGACGCAGCCCGACATGTTGTCGACATTGTTCTGCAACGACATCACCGTATCGACGGTCTGGTGAATAATGCCGGTGGGCTGGCTTCCCGCAATGGCTTTCTCCACACGACGGACGCAGAATGGAAAGCGACCTTTGAGCTCAACTTCCATTCTGTGGTCCGGATGACGAAGGCCGTTCTTCCCGCGTTGGTAGACCAGAAATCCGGGAGCGTCGTGCACATCGCGAGCGAGGCGGCCCGGTTCCCCGACGCACCGCTGCTGGACTACGCGGCGGCCAAGACCGCGCTGCTGTCGGTCTCCAAGTCCCTGTCGGCGGAGTTCGCGCCGCTCGGGGTGCGCTCCAACGTCGTCTCTCCCGGGCCGACCCGGACCGCGCTGTTCGACGCGCCAGGCGGCTTCGCCGAGCAACTCGCCAAGCGGTACGGGATGTCCCCGGACGACGCGATCGACCATTTCATCCGCGAGGAGCGCCGACTGCCCAGCGGCCGGATCGGCCACCCTGACGACGTGGCCAGGGTCATCGCTTACCTGCTCTCCCCACTGGCCGGCCAGGTCACCGGCGCGGAGTGGGCCGTCGACGGCGGCGCACTCCGCCAGATCTGACAGTAGGCCACTTCGCACCTGCCACTTCACCGCACCGTAACCCTGCCCGTCGATTGAGGTGTATATGACCATCAATATGAGTCGCCGCTCCGCCCTCGCCCGCAGCGCCGCCATCGTCGGGGGTGCCACGGCGATTGCGGCCGGCGTCACGACCACGGCCGCTTCCCCGGCGTACGCCGGCAAGTCGAACGACGTCGGGGCCCTCATCGGGCCCGACGACCCCCGCTACCCGCTGCTGACCACGGGGAACAATCAGCGATACGTCGCCGCCCCTGAGTACGTGAAGATGATCCGCTCGACGGCGGACGCCGAACGCGCGCTGCGCGCCGCCCACCGGGCCGGCAAGCGGGTCTCGGTGCGCAGCGGCGGACACTGCTTCGCCGCCCTGGTGTGCAACCCCGAGATCGAGGTCATCCTCGACTTCTCCGAGATGACGGACGTCGGGTACGACCAGTCCAGACGCGCCTTCTACGTCGAGCCCGGCGCCAGGCTGCTCAACGTCTACGAAGCCCTGTACAAGGGCTGGGGCGTGACTGTGCCCGGCGGCATCTGTTACAGCGTCGGGGCGGGCGGCCACATATCCGGCGGCGGCTACGGGCTGCTCTCCCGTGCCCATGGCCTCGTCGTCGATCACCTTTACGCGGTGGAGGTCGTCACCGTCGACGAGAAGGGCACGGTCCGCACCACCATCGCGACGCGGGAGAAGGACGACCCGAACCGGGATCTGTGGTGGGCTCACACGGGAGGTGGCGGCGGCAACTTTGGGCTGATCACCCGCTACTGGTTCCGCTCGCCCGATGCCCAGGGCGTCAAACCCAGCGACCAGTTGATCTCGCCGCCTTCCAAGGTCCTCGTCCACGCCGTCGATCTCCCCTGGAGCGACCTTGACGAAGCGAAGTTCGCGCGGCTGCTGAAGAACTTCGGCGCCTGGCACGAGGTCAACAGCGCACCTGACTCCCCGTACCGTCACCTGTCGAGCCTCTTCAACGTCAGCTCGAAGGCGCACGGCAGCCTGGGCATGTTCACGCAGGTCGACGCCACCGTGCCCGGAGCCCGGAAGATGCTGGACGACTATGTCGCCGCCATCACCGCCGGCACTGGCCTCGCGGCCAAGCCGATGGCCAAGGCGAACGGGGAGATTCCCCACCTGGCGAATCTGGCCGAGCCTCGCGAGATGCCATGGCTCAACGCCACCCGCATGGTCGGTACCAACAACCCCACAATCACCGACCCCATGTCGCGGGCCGTGCACAAGTCCGGCTACATGCGAAAGAACTTCAGTGACCAGCAGATTGCCGCGCTGTACAAGTACATGACCCGCCCGGACTTCGAGAACCCGGACACGATGCTCGTGCTGTTCTCCTTCGGCGGCCGGGTCAATGCGGTCGCACCGGACGCTACGGCTAACGCGCAGCGCGATTGCGTGTTCAAGATGACCTTCCAGACGTTCTGGCCGGCCGAGCGGGACGACGACTTCCACCTGGACTGGATCCGCGGCCTGTACTCCGAGTTCTTCGCCGAGACCAACGGCGTTCCGGTGATCGGCGGCCGTACGGACGGCTGTTACATCAACTACTGCGACACCGACATGGCGGATCCGGCGTACAACCGTTCTGGTGTCCCCTGGCACACCCTCTACTACAAGGGCAATTACCCCCGGCTCCAGCAGGTCAAGAAGCGCTGGGACCCGGGCAACTATTTCCGCCACGCGCTGTCCGTCGAGCCGGCCAAGAGCTAGGGCCAGGTCAGAGCCGACCACTGTCGGATTCCGCGCCGGAACAGCGTGGTTTCAGTGTGCTGGAAACCGGCCTTCTCACGCGACACCTCAATCGGGAGACACCTGATGCGACCTGTTGCCGTGGTCCTGGGCACCCGCCCGGAGGCCATCAAGTTCGCCCCGGTGATACACGCGCTGCGGGACGACCCCCGCTTCGAACCGGTCGTCATCTCGACTGGACAGCACCGGGAAATGCTGAACGAGACCATGAAGGCTTTCGATCTCACTCCTGACATCGACCTCGGTGTCATGGTCCCCAAGCAGACGCTCTCGCAGACCACTTACCGTGCTCTACGCGAGTTGGAGGGCCAGCTGAGCACTCGGAAGGTCGAGGCCGTGCTGGTGCACGGCGACACGGCCACCACCATGGCCGGTGCCCTGGCCGGCTTCCATCATCAGATCCCCGTCGTCCACGTGGAGGCGGGTCTGCGCAGCGGCTTCCTCGGGTCCCCCTTCCCCGAGGAAGGAAACCGCCGCATGGTCGCCCAGATCGCGGCCCTGCACCTCGCGCCCACTCCGGGCAACAAAGCGAACCTCCTGGCCGAGGGCATCGCCGAGGAGGCGATAGCGGTGACCGGCAACACGGTCATCGACGCCCTGCAGTGGGCGAGTGGCAAGGCGGACAGCTTCGGCCACCCGATGCTGGAGGACCTGGCAGGCGAC
Organism: Streptomyces stelliscabiei; assembly: GCF_014873495.1. GTDB lineage: Bacteria > Actinomycetota > Actinomycetes > Streptomycetales > Streptomycetaceae > Streptomyces > Streptomyces bottropensis. The sequence continues at coordinate 5,573,755 of NZ_JADBGF010000001.1, forward strand.
CGTCGGCGAGTGGTACTGGCCTCCGCCCACCGAAGGGACGCCTGGCCCCATCTTCCCCAGATAGCCCAGGCGTTCGCCAGGATCGCGGACGAGCCCGACACTCGGGTGATCGTGCCACTGCACCGCAACCCGTCGGTACGGCAGGCGATGCTGCCCCTCATCGGCGGACATCCGGACATCACGATCGTCGATCCGCTGCCGTACCTGCACTTCTGCAGGCTCATGCGGCGCGCCGACATCATTCTCTCGGACTCGAGTGGAGCCCAGGAGGAGGGCCCGGCGCTGGGGAAGCCGACGCTGGTGATCAGCAATGTGACCGAGCGTTCGGAGGCCGTGGTTGCAGGCACGGCACGCCTGGTCGGCACTGCGTACGACGGCGTGTACGCCCACACCGTACGGCTGCTTCGCGACAAGGAGGCATACGCACGGATGGCCTCCGCCGCCAACCCGTACGGCGACGGGCGGGCCACGCGACGCACGATCGACGCGATCGCGCACTTCTTCGGCGACGGGCCACCCGCGGAGCCGTTCGTGCCGGAGACCCCGATCGACGAGCTGACCAACGAGACGGCACGCAGAGCGGAGTACGCGCGGACATGACCGGGATGACGACCAGCGAGCAGCACACGGATACGCGGGCGGACAACCAGGACGGTGTGCGCACACTGAACTTCACCGGTGCCCACATCGCGGCGACAACCGTGAGGGGTTCCGACGAGTACCGGATCGACGGCCGGGCGATCGTTGTCAACTGCGGGACGCGGGACGTGTACGTCGCCGAGTCCCCGAGGCGGCCGATCTTACCCCTGACCTCGACGATCGTGGCCGACACGACGCTCACGCAGGCCGACCTCCTGGTCATACTCCGCGTCCACGACGAGGCAACCGGTGCCATCAGCGGCATCACGGGCGAGCCGGGCTGGACACTTCTGGGCGATGTGATCGGCGACGGTCCCAGCACCACTGGCGGCCTTCCCTTCGACAGGAGGATCCCCCTGTGGCGAAGCCCTCAGGACACCCTCGGCCAAGTCGAGTTCGACCCGGCCCACCTGCTGCGGGAGACGGCGGGGGAGGGTTCGCCGAAGCCTTTTGAGGCCAGGGTCAACCTGTGGTTCGCCCCGGCGGGCACCGACTGTTTCATCCACAACCGGCATGACTTCATCGAGGTCCACACGCAGGTGGCCGGACTCGGCCGCATGCAGAAGTTCAAGGAGCAGGACCACTCCACGCTCTACCAGGACGTCCTGATGAGCCCCGGCTACACCACCCCGGATCCCTTCTGTTCCCCCGGGCCTGACGGCTCCTACACCTACCCCTGGCACCAGTACTACGCCGACACCGACTGCGTATGGCTGGCCATCGAGTACCACCGCGTCGCGCGGTGACCGTCGAGCGGAGACACGACATGACCGAGATACGGACCCCGAAGTTCACCCCCGAGCTGGTGGCCGACCAACTCCGCGACGGTTACTGGCTGGAAGCCGCCGACATCGACGGCGACGGGCGACCCGACCTGTTCGGCTACGGGCTGCGGCTGGGTGAAATCTACTGGTACCAGAACGACGGCGAGTGGACCCGGCGCCTGGCCGCCGACGGGTTCCGCATGCCGGTCGGCGCGGATTTCGCTGACGTCAGTGGCAGCGGATCCCCCGACATGATCGTCTGCTACGAGCTGTACGGGCCGATCGGCACGATTGTCGACCCCGACCCTGAAGGTGGCAAGATCGCCTGGCTGGAGAACCCCGGTTCTCCGGACAAGGACCCCTCCCGCTGGAAGAGGCACTACGTCGGCCGGGCAACTGGCATGCACCGCCTGCGGGCGGGCTACTTCACGCAGTCGGAGCGCCTGGAGATCATCGGGCTGCCGATCGTGGCCGAGGCGGATGTGCACGCGGTGCTGCCGGTGGTGCTGTTCACTCAGCCCGACGACGTGATGACCGCCGAGGAATGGCCGATGACGGTCATCGACGACAGCAACTTCCGCATGATCCACGGTGCGGAGAAGAAGCGGGGCCTCATCCCCGGCTCGGACCGGGACTCGGTCCTGCTGGCCTCCGACGAGGGCGTCACCTGGCTGTACTACGACGACTCGCGCGGCGAGTGGAAGCGCGAGCTCGTCGGTACCGGCGAGCTTACCCAGTTCGAGAAGACCGGTTTCCGGGGCAGCGGTGACCTCAACGCCGGACGGCTCGGTGACGACCCCATGGCGTACGTCGCGGCGATAGAGCCGTTCCACGGCAACACGGTCGCCGTCTACACCAAGCGCGACGGCGGGCCGGCAGCCGGGGGAAGCTGGGAGCGGACGCTGCTGGACGTGTACGGCGACCCCAACGAGAACGGCGAGGGTCCCGGCCATCAGATCGTGTGCGCCGACTTCGACGGGGACGGCGAGGACGAGTTCCTGGTGGCGCTGCGAGGCCCGTGGCCCTGGCAGGGCGTCATCTACTACAAGGCCGTCGACGCGGCCAGGGGCATCTGGACGAAGTGGCGGGTGTCGGACGAGTCGGTCGCGCGGATCGCCACCGCCGACTTCAACGGCGACGGGCGGCTCGACTTCGCGACAATCGCCTACTCGGTGCAGAACTACTACGTGGCCAAGGACGCGAAGATCGTTCTGCATCGCAACGAGACCGGCACCGTCGGCTGAAGTTCCGTTCCCCGCGCCCCCTTCTGGGGCGCGGGTCCGTCTCCTCATCTCCGCCCGCCAAAGGGATTGTCATGGTTTCATCAAACCGAGCCAAGCTGCCGTCGCTGACCGGTCTTCGGTTCTTCGCGGCGTTGCTGGTCTTCTTCTTCCATTCCTCCCTCTCCAATTCGCCCATTCCGCCGAACGATCCGATCAACCCATTCGCCGACGCCGACATCGCGCACGCTTACGAGAAGACGTTCCTCAACACCGGCTACATCGGGGTGTCCTTCTTCTTCGTACTATCGGGCTTCGTGCTGGCCTGGTCGGCGCGGCCGGGGCAGTCGGCGCGGGCGTTCTGGCGACGTCGTATGACGAAGATCTTCCCGAACCACCTCGTCGTGTTCGCGGCGTCGCTGATCCTCTTCGCCGGCGCCACGATCAACTCGATCGGGCAGTGGCTGCCGAACATGCTGCTCGTGCACACCTTCTTCCCACAGCCCGAGATCAACCTCAGCGTGAACCCGCCGAGTTGGTCCCTCGGCAGCGAGCTGCTCTTCTACTTGCTGTTCCCGCTGCTGATCGTGCCGATCCAGAAGATCCGGGACGGGGCGCTGTGGGCATGGTCGGCGGTCATGGTCGCAGGGACGGTGGTGTTCCAGCTGGTCTCGATGAACCTGGTACCGGACACGCCCAAGTCGGCGATCACTCCGATCTCCGACATGCAGTTCTGGTTCGGCTACTTGTTCCCGCCGGGCCGTCTTTTCGAGTTCACGCTCGGCATCCTGCTCGCTCGGATCGTACTGGCAGGCCGCTGGCCGCAGCGGATCGGCATCGGAGTGTCTCTGGGTCTCTGCGCGATCGGTTACGCGGCCGGGTTCGTCCTGCCGTTCGAGTACACGTTCGTCGCAGCGACGATCATTCCCATTGGTGCGCTGATCGCCTCGGTCGCGGCAGCCGACGTCGCCGGGCGCCGCACTTGGCTGCGCAGCCGCCCCATGGTGTGGCTCGGCGAGGTCTCCTTCGGGTTCTACCTGGTCCAGGGCGTGTCGATCTTCTACCTGCGCTCCCTGTTGGACGGCGCCACCTATGGCGTGCTTGGTGCGATGCTACTGATCCTGGGGTTCTTCGGCACGTCCCTGCTGGGTGGTTGGCTGCTGTACCGCTTTGTGGAGATGCCGGCCATGCGCCGCCTCAGCCGCAGCCGCAAGGAGGTCCGTTCCCCGCTCCCGGACGTTCCCGCCCCCGTCGCCGCCGACGCGGAGCCCGCTGAGCCGACCTCGCTTCGCGCGCTGTGACAGGCCCCGCTGACGGCGTGGGTCCGTCAGCGGGGCCTTGCCCCACCGCTCCTCTACGCGGGCCCCGGACCGTAGGGGCACTCCCTTCATCCCCTGGCAGGGGGCGCTGTCCCGGGCGGACAGGACGGACGGGGATGGCAGAGGGACACGAGCCCTCTGCCATCCCCGTTGCCCAGGAGTTCACATACCCGCTGGAGCCGCGGACCGAGGCCGGTCGGCGAAGACCTCGGCGAGCAACCGGTAGGAGTTCAGGCGGTCGGCAGGGTCGCAGGTCAAGGTGTTGACCATCACCTCGTCGACGCAGTGTTCGGCGGCCAGGGCCGTCAGGCGCTCGTGGACCTGATCCGGGGTTCCCCATACCAGGGAGTCCCGGCGGGCTGCGGCGCGTTCCTTCTCCAGGCCGGTCCACCGATGGGTGAGAGCCTCCTCGGGAGTGGGCAGGGGGAGGTCTTCGCCGAGGTCCTTGCGGCTGCGCCACAGCAGGACACTCTGCGCCAGTGCCTCGGCCCGGTCCTTGCTCTCGGCGGTGACCACGCGCACCGCGAGAACACCGCCGGGCGAGGGGCGGCCCGTCTGCTCGGTGTACGCCGCCCGGTAGGAATCGAGGGCCGCCCGCGCCGGACCGGGCACGAGAAAGTGCGCGAAGGCGTAATCGGTACCCAACCGGCCTGCCAGCTCGCCGGAGTTGAGGCCGGCCCCGAGGAGCCACATCCGGGGTTGGACGGCGACGGGGCTCACCTCGTCCTCGGTGGGCGTCCCGTCGCCGTCCAACCCCAACAGCAGGCGCACCGCGAGGACCCGCTGCGGATAGTCGTGGGCCGGGCCGCCTGCGCGGCCGAGGCCGAGGTCGACACGGCCGGGGAACACCGAGGCAAGGACGCCGAAGACCTCCGCCACCTTCGCCGCCGGGTAACGGGGCAGCAGCACTCCGCCGGTGCCCACGCGCATCCGCCGCGTGCGGGCCAGCAGGATCGCGGCCAGGATCTCGGGGGCGGTGCCCGCGAAGCCCGGCGAGCCGTGGTGCTCTGCCGTCCAGTAGCGGACGTATCCCAACTCTTCGGCGGCCTGGGCCAGTTCGACCGACGCATGCAGTGCGTCCGCGGACGAGAAGCCGACGCCGATGGGCGACTGGTCCAGCACGGACAGACGCGGTGCCATGGGTGGTGCCCCTCTCATTTCCCCGCCCGCGCGACGGCGGGCACGATCCGGTAGTCGCGCTGGAACACCAGGTTGTGCAGGTCGCCGGTGGCGATGGCCCGGAGTGTGGGTACCTCCGTCTCCGCCTGCTCGGGCGTGAACACGTTCAAGGGCCAGTCGTGGACGGTCGCGCCTCGCAGGTGCGGGTGGTGGAACCCGCCCCCGTAGTACGCCAGCAGCGTGATGGGAGCGATCTCGGTCTCGCGCTGCTCCGGCCACGACAGCGTCCAGGACGCTCCGAGGCCGCCGTCCCGGGTGCGCCGGACCCCGGTCGCGTCGACCTCGCCCGTGCCGAGGAACAGAGTGGCGTCGAACTCGTCGAGGACCTGCACGGCATAGGGGTGGAGCAGTTCGACGGCCCGTCGGAAGTGCCGCTCCTTGCCCAGGCGGGACACGGTGTCGCCGTCCTCGCCGTGGGTGCCGTCGCGCAGGTCGGCGAAGTGCCGGGCCAGTGCGTCGATGTGCGGGAGGCCGGTGGCCTCCGGTGTCTCGGTCGTCATGCTGTCTCCTTCCGTGGCCGCAGCCGCTCGCGCAGCGCCGTGCCAAGCCAGTGCCTCAGGGGAGGGTCGTGCGGGCCGGAGCGGTCGGCGGCGAGGAAGACGGCGTGCGGGGTGTGGGGGAAGACGCGCAGACGTACGTCGTTTCCCGCTCCCTCCAGTCGCCGCGCGTACCCCGTGACGTCGTCGGCGACCGGGTCGAGGTCTCCGACGGCGAGGATGGCCGGGGCCAGTCCGTCGAGTCGCACGGCCTCCAGCGGGGTGCTGTGCAGCCGCTCGCCGTCACGTACAGCGGTGCCCCTCGCCCCCCGGTACCCCCGCCACGCCCGCCGTAGGTCCTCTGCCGAGGGGAACGCGCCGGGCTCGCGCGTGTAGGAGGGGGCGGCGCAGTCAGGGTCGAGCGGCGGGTAGGCCAGCACCTGGGCAGCGAGCGGTTCACCCCGGTCGCGGCGGGCGAGGGCCGCGCAGGCGGCGATGGTGCCGCCCGCGCTGTCGCCCCCGACCGCGACCGGCTCGCCGGGCTCCGCCTGCTCGCCGGCCCATGACAGTGCAGTCAGGACGTCGTCGAGCTGGGCCGGGTGCCGGTGGCGGGGTGCCAGACGATATCCGGTGCTGACCACGGTGCACCCCGACACCCGGGCGAGATCCATGACCGGTTCGTGCCAGTACTCCACGGACCCCGCCTGCCAGCTGCCGCCGTGCGCCCAGACCAGCCAGCCGTACGGGTTCGGGCCGGGCCGGTAGACCCGCACCGGGATGCTGTGCGTCCCAGCGTTGAGCGACCGGCCCTCCCAGTCGGCCTCCTCGCGCTGTGGGTCGCCGAGACGTACGGAGGTGAGGGCTCGCAGGCCGGCGTCCGGCGGCCCGTACCGCCCGTCGTCAGTGCGCACTCGACCGGGCGCCGCGCAGGAACAGGGCGCTGGTGAGGGTGCCGAGGAGCACGATGGCGGCGTTCACCGCGATCGCGACCTTCAGACCGCCGAGCATGGCCGAGGCTCCGGTGCCGGTCATGGCGGCGGTGGCGATGGCGCTCATGATCGGCGTACCCATGGTGATGCCGACCTGCTGGGTCATGGTGGCGAGGCCGGTGGCCAGGCCCTGTTCGTGGTCGGCGAGCCCCGAGGTGGCGGTGACCATGAATCCCACGATGACGAGCATGTTTCCGACTCCACCGGCGAAGGTGGCGACCAGCAGCAGCCACATCCACGAGCGGTCGTCGCCGAGGCCGAGCAGGGCCACGGTGAACACGGTCTGCAGAATGCCGCCCACGATCAGCGTCTGCTTACTGCCGATCTTCCCGATGACCCGCGGGGCCGTGGAGCCGCCTACGACCGTTCCGATGCCCAGTACACCGAAGGACAGACCGGCGGCCAGCGGGGAGAAGCCGAGCACTTCCTGGAGGTAGAGGGTCAGCAGGAAGACCAGCGAGGTCTCGGTGACGAACGCGATCAGACCGGCGACGTTGCCCCAGGCCACGGAGCGCTTGCCAAGCACGCTGAGCGGGACCAGCGGCGCGGACACCTTGCGCTCGACGGCGTAGAACACGAGCAGCAGTGCCACACCCGCCGCCAGCGGCAGCAGTGCGTCCGCCGAGCCCCAGCCCTTCTCACCGGCCTGGGTGAGGCCGAAGACGATGGCCAGCAGGCCGAGCGTGACGCTGATCGCACCGGGCAGGTCCAGCTTCGGGCGCTCGTCGGGCCGGGATTCCTTGATGACCGTCGGGGCGATGACCAGCACGGCGAGGGCGACGGGCACGTTGATGAAGAACGCCCAGCGCCACGACAGCAGGTCGGTCAGCAGGCCGCCGAGGATGGCTCCGGTGGTGAACCCGGCGGACATCAACGCCCCGTTGAGGCCGAGCGCCTTCTCGCGCAGCGGACCCTCCGGGAACGAGGTCGTCAGTAGCGACAACCCGGCCGGGGTGACGGCGGCGGTGGCCAGGCCCTGGCAGACGCGGGCCGCGATCAGCACTTCCGGGCTCTGCGCCAGGCCGCCCACGAGTGAGGCCGCGCCCAGGAGGACGAGGCCGCCGAGAAACAGCCGTCGACGGCCGAACAGGTCCGCGACCCGGCCGAAGAGCAGGGTGAAGCCGGCGGCGCACAGGGCAAATGATGTGGCGATCCACTGCAGGTGCCCGAGCGAGAAGCCGAGGCCCTCGCCTATCACCGGCAGCGCCACGTTCAGGATGGAGAAGTCCACGGCCAGCATGAACTGGGCGGCGAGCAGCAGCACCAGTACCAGCCGGAGCCGGGGTGTGAGCACGGTCGGTGCCGTGCCGACGGCGGTGCCGGACGCGGTACCGGCCGCCTCCGAATCAGTGACAGACATGACGTCGAGTCCCTTTCCTCACGGTTCCGTGAAACCCGCGCACACTGGGTCGCGTCGCGCGCGGTTACAGAGAAGAGGCTCGTCGTTGCCCGGATCGCCAGCCAGAACCCTGTCTCGCACAGCCAGCGGGAGGGTAGTCATCACAGGACCACCCTTACAGCCCCCGGCCTCCGGAACAGGCGGGCATCATGGGAAGTCAGTGGCCACGGCCTGTCGCACTCCGCCGACCTGGAGGCATGGATGGACGCCCCGTCCGAGTTGGGAGACTTCCTCAAGTCGCGCCGCGCCGCGCTGCGCCCCGAGGATGTCGGCATCACCCCGCACCCGAACCGACGTCGCGTCACCGGCCTCCGTCGCGAGGAGCTGGCGATGCTCGCCGGCGTCAGCATCACCCACTACACCCGCCTCGAACAGGGGCGTGCGCTCAGCGCCTCCGACGGCGTGCTGGAGGCGATCGCACGTACCCTCCGCCTCTCCGACGACGAGACGGCCCACCTGAAGGACCTCGCCCGCCCCGCAGCAGCTTCGTCCCGGTCGGCTTCGCCACGGGTGACACATGCCAGCGCCTCGGCCCGACAATTGCTGGCGGCCATGAGCGACGTGCCTGCCCTCGTCCTGGACCGGCGCAACGACGTCCTCGCCTGGAACCGGATGGGGCACGCCCTGCTCGCCGGACATCTGGCGCCCGAGAGCCCCGACGTGCCGGCGACCCGGCCCAACCTGACCCGGATGCTCTTCCTGGACGAGCAGTACCAGGAGTTGTTTACGAACTGGAACGAGGAGGCCCAACTCGGCGTGGCCTCCTTGCGCCTGGTCGCGGGCCGCCATCCCCACGACCGCGCCCTCGCGGAACTCGTCGGCCAGCTCACCATGAACTGCGACGAGTTCGCTTCCCGCTGGGCCCGGCACCCGGTCCGCACCTGCACCTCAGGGGTGAAACACCTGCGCCATCCGCAAGTCGGCGCGATGGACCTCAGCTTCGAGAACCTTGTCATCCCCGGCGCTTCCGGCCAACGCCTCATCGCCTACACGGCCGAGCCCGGCTCGCCGTCGGAGGCGGCGCTGCGGCTGCTCGGTAGCGTGACGGCTCCGGTGGCACAGGACCCGACGGCGATACGGAGCTGAAGCACCGCCGGACCCGCCGCCGGGCGATGCCCGCCTCGCTCAGGCACTGCGCCGCCCGGCGAACAGAGACTCCATCGGGTGCCCGGCGTGGGCGAGGCGCATGTAGGTGTACGCCGCCGAGGCCATGGTCATGTGGTGGTGCCAGGCGGGGAAGGAGCGCCCGGCGAAGTCCAGCAGATTATGGCCGCCGTCCATGAGATCCGCAGTGACGGTGGAGCTGATGTAGAGACGGGTCAGCTCAAGGAGTTCGTCCAGCCGGTGGTGCACGAGGTTGGTGAGCCAGACCTGGGAGCTGGGCCGCCCCGCAGCGTCGAGCTCGGTGAACAGCCGGTACGTCTGCTGCCCACCGCTGGTCTGCCGCGGCACGAGAGTGGACAGGATCTGCGCCTGCCGGAATCTGCCGTCGGCCCCCGTAACGGTGGCGATGCGCCGGCTCCACGTCCGTTGTGCACCGGGCGCGCCCGGGAGCCCGTCGACCGCAATGTCGGCCCTCCCCTGTCGCCCGGTCCGCACGCCGGCGGAGAGCGTCCGCTCCCGCATGCTCCCGGAGCCGGCAGACAACTGGCGGGGATGCACGGCGACCACGAAGTCCCTCCCGGTGCGGTCCAGCTGGGATGTCAGCTCTCTGAAGTCGGTCGCGTCGCTCATATCGGCCACTACGGGCACGGGCGGCGAGGAGCTACGTGTGGCCATGCTGCCCACCAGGTCGAGCATGTGCTTCCACTGCGGCTGGAAGCTCTCAGTCTCGGGTATGCGGGCGCGTCGGCGTAGCTGAGGGTCATCGGTCCACTGCCGAGGAAGGAACAGACGCCAGTCGATCGGAAAGTTGGCACCGGGGCATGACAGGAAGAGAGCGATCCCCAGCTGGCAGTTGAGGCGCCGCCCGGTTGAGTTGACGAACCGCTGGTGCACGCCCACGGAGTGGCCGCCACGCTTGGGCAGGGCGACCGGCGTCAGGGTCCAGGCCCGTACGGACGACCTCTCCTCGACCCACCGGTTCAGCGCGTCACGGGCCGGTTCCCACTCCCATGGACTGCTGTTGATGAACTGCTGTAATGAATACCAGGCCGTAGGTGAGGCGGATACGGACTCGGCCAACCGTCGCATGGACTTCTTGCCCTCGGTGAGCAACAGTCCCCTCAGGTAGACATGAGCCCACCGACGCTGGTCGGCTCGCGGTAGATATCCGAAGATCTCCTCGACCAGCGTGTCCACGGTGTCTATGCCCGCTCCTGCCATGATCTGCCACGCGCGTGTCGCCTTCATGACTGGCGACCTCCCTTGGCGTCTACAGAGTTCCGAGTGCGATTCGTCGTGGTGACCGAGTGTTTCCCCACCAAGGCCGTGGAGTCGGGGGGCGACGCATGCTGCTCCGCGGTACTGCGCTGGACCTGGCGTCTGTCGAGGTGTCCGGACAACAGAGCGACGCCGAGCCCGGTGGCGGCCAGAGCGGCGCCGATCCAGTTAGGCGCTGTGTAACCCAGCCCGTGGTCGATGGCAGCGCCGCTGAACGAGGCGCCCAGCGCGTTCCCGAGGTTGAACGCGGCGATGTTGGCCGCCGCTGCCATAGCGGGTGCGCCCTGGGCCTTCTGCATGACGCGCATCTGGAGTGGCGGGACGGTGGCGAAGCCGACGGCGCCGAACACGGCTATGGTCACGGCGGCCGGCACCTGGCTGCGGGAGGTGAAGACGAAGACCACCAGCACCGTGGCGAGCAAGCCCAACACCCAGTAGAGCGTGGGCATCACGGCCCGGTCGGCAGCCCGGCCACCGACGATGTTTCCGGCAGTCAGGCCGAGACCGAACAGGACCAGAAGCCAGGAGACCGCCGAAGCGGAATAGCCCGCGAGGCCGGTCATCATCGGGACCAAGTAGGTGAACGAGGCAAATACACCGGCGAAGCCGAGCGTGGTCGTGAGGATCGCCAGCCACACCTGCGGATGCCGGAACATCGCCAGTTCCCCGCGCAGACCGGACACCGCGTCACGGCTCTGACGTGGAACGAGCAGAGCGACGCCCAACGCCCCTGTGGCACCTAGCGCCGTGACCGCCCAGAACGTGGATCGCCAGCCCAAGTGCTGTCCGAGCAGTGTGCCCAGCGGAACCCCGAGGACGTTGGCGAGGGTCAGGCCCGTGAACATCAGCGCGACGGCGCTTGCCTTACGGCCAGGGGCCACCAGATCCACCGCGACAACGGAGCCGATGCCGAAGAACGCCCCGTGGCACAGCGCCGCGACCAAGCGGCCGGCCATCAGTACGCCGTAGTCCGGGGCGACCGCGCAGATCAGATTGCCCGCTATGAACACGCCCATGAGTACCAACAGCATGGTCTTGCGCGGCAGTCGGGTGCCTGCAGCCGTCATCAGCGGGGCACCGACCACAACACCGAGCGCGTAGCCGGTGACCAGCATCCCTGCGCTGGGAATGGTCACCGACAGGTCGTCCGCCACTTCTGGTAGCAGACCTACGATGACGAACTCGGTGGTGCCGATAGCGAATGCACCCACAGCGAGAGCTAGAAGTGCCAGCGGCACGGAAGACTCCTTTCTCGGGCAGCGTCAGGCAGCCCGACCCCAGGCAGCGCACAACTGTCAGGGCATGGGGACTGGGCCTGGTTGGGACAGCGGAAAGGCCCGGGGGAACCGGCGGCGGGCACCACCGAAGATTGGTGCGTGACATGACAAGACGCGAGGCAGTCTTTGTGGGGCGCCTCGCCGGCTGCCCACACCTGCTGGGTCGATCGTGCCGTCAGATTCGAACTGGCGTCCACGGGCACGCCGATGTGCCGCGCGAGTGCCTTCCATCCTCTGAGTCGCTGACCTGCCGGAGACCGGCAAGGGTCTCCACGCCTCGTCAAGGACGACTAGGGGCCCCCTTAGGTGTCAACTTGTTGGCGATGGTGCCAATATATTGACGCGATCGATCGAAGGTCAAGGAGGAACCTTGTGGACTGTCCAACACGTAGTACAGAGGGCCGATGTATCATCCCAGTGACTGCACGGGGCCGATTCGGCACCAGGAGTGATGCGTGACAGTAGATGACGACCGGCAGCAGGGGTGTTCGTTGGCCGAGCGCTTGAACGCGCTGTTCGCGACCGTGCGTTGGGCGGATCCGCGAGGCCGTCAACGGGAGTACTCGACCGCCGAAGTGGCGAAAGCGGTCACCGAGGACCCGTCCCATCCGGCCACCCTGTCGCGAAGTTACCTCGCGATGCTCCGTAACGGATCCCACACGAACCCGACATTGAGCGTACTTGTGGGTCTTGCGAAGTTCTTCGACGATCATCGAGACCCAGGGGCCCCGCCGATCACCGTCCACGAGCTCGTGGCGCAAGAGGCGTCCGATGACGCGCTATTGCGGCAGGTTCTGGCCAGTCGTCAGGTGCGGAAGGTCGCGATGAGGGCGGGCATGATGACGCCGGCCATGCGTGAACAGCTGCTCAAGATGATCGATGTTCTCGATCAGGACGGCACTCCCGATCCCGACTTAGGGGTATGAGAAAGGATATCGTGGCCGTACGGGAACGTCAGCTCCGTCGGTATTGTCGACGTCTTCTGCGCCATCTCGACATCCGACCTCCATTGGATGTGCATGAATTGTGCAAAAAGATCGGCCAGTATCGAGGAAAGGAAATCAGGCTGATTCCCTGGGAGCTGCCGATTCCCGGACCTTCTGGGGTGTGGCTGTCCCAGCCGGGTGCGGAGACTATCTTTTACCAGAGGGAGACGTCCAGCCTCCATCAAGATCACATAATATTGCACGAGATCGGCCATATCCTGGCCGATCACGAGAATGATCTGATTACGGCGGATGTGTTCTCCGATCCCGGTCCGGATTTCCCTGAGTTATTACTAAACCAGGGATTTCAGCGCACGTCCTACAGTGAGGACTATGAGTACGAGGCGGAACTCGTCGCGACGATCATCCAGGAGTGGGCGGTGGTCATGGCCTATGTCACGCCCTGCCCACCCGAGGATCCGGCCCTCCACCCTCTGCGTTCTGCGTTGAACCCTCGCCTCGGGTGGCTGTGATGTCTCAGGAACCAGTGGTCGTCATGCTGATCATTGGTTCGTTATGGAAGTTCGTCGACTTGGTTCGCGCCCCGCATGACCGACTTTTGCGGACCTTGGTCTCATGTCTGCTGCTGCTCCTCGTCGGCGAGATCCTGAGTTTCCCGCAGATGATCCGCGCGGTCGACGGGCTGACGGCGGTCGGCGTGGACAAGGTTGCGTACAACGCGGTGCACATGATCGGCGTGTATGTGCTGGTCCTCTTCTTCCTCTCATCCGTCCTGGGTGCGAGTGCCGAATACCGGCGGCAACTAAACGTCAACACCGCGCTCCTCGCCGTCGTTCTGATCTCCCTGGCGACCTGCATGATCGCGACGCCCGCATCGATGCGGGCGCACACGTTGAGTACACCGCACATGGCGCAACCAGCGATCATGAGCTTCTACGTCATCGGCAACCTCTACTATATCTATGTTTATTTGACGGCGAAGCTGTGGGTGTCGCGCTGTGCACGAATGGCATCACGCCATCTCGCGCTCGGGCTGTGGACCATGGTGGTTGGTCTCTTCGGTTTAATGATCGCAGCGGTCAATAGATTGATCTGGGCGTTTCAGCGTATCGGTGAACCCGGATCGCGCGAGGCGTTCCGCATCATGAACTCGTCGATGACTGACTGGGCGCTGAGTATCGTTCTGATCGGTATTTGTTACTCAGCCAGTGTCCAAATGTTCTTGTGTTGGAAATCTGCCCTGCACCACCGTCGCATGTACAGCGAACTAACGCCTCTGTGGTCGGCTCTCGTCGCCGCATACCCGGATCTTGTGTTGAACCGCCCGGAAGCGTCCATGTGGAGTCGTGTCCGGCGCCCCCGTGCACACGAGCGCTTCTACCGTCGGCTCATCGAATGTCGCGACGGGCTAGTGCGCCTGAGCCCTTATCTGACACGTGTCGCCCCTCACGCCGATCTTGCCCATGGACCGCCTGAGCAGACTGCCAAATACATCACCGAAGCGTTGGCGCTTCAGCCGGCTACGGAGGACCCGGAGATGGCACTCTTCGCAGCACGGGTGGCGTTGCCACACACCAACGACCTGGGCGCGGATGTCGGTGCACTGATATCTATATCCCACGCTTTGCGCGGCAGGGCTTCGTAGAGAGATCGGTGATCACTGGCCTCTTTGTCGGCAACCACTCGGCAGAGTGAATCGATCGCTCACCGGTCTGGCGGTTCGTCCGTCAAGTCCGATCCGGGCTGAAAACGGATCGTCGAGTGAGGCGTGGGTGCGCCTGGGGCAAAGGCCAAGGACTGCGGGTGGTTCCGCAGCAGGTGCACCACGCAGGTCTGCACGATCGTCCGCGGCCAGACCGTCTCCACCGCCTCGGGCAGGCCCTTGAGCCCGTCACAGACCAGCATCAGCACATCGCTGACGCCGCGGTTCTTGATCTCGGTGAGGATGTGCAGCCAGTGCTTGGCGCCTTCGCCGCCGTCACCGGCCCACAACCCCAGGATCTCCCGCCGGCCCTCGGTGGTCACGGCCAGAGCCACGTAGATGGGCCGGTTGGCCACCGCACCGTCGCGGATCTTCACGTGATGGCATCGATGAAGACCACCGGATAGACGGCGTCGAGGGGGCGGCTCTGCCATTCGGCCATGCCCTCCAGCACCTTGTCGGTGATGGTGGAGGTGGTCTGCCGGGAGACCTCGGCGCCATAGACCTCGGCCAGGTGCGCCTGCACCGCGCCGGTGGTCAGCCCCTTCGCGGCCGGCGAGATGACCATCTCGTCGACGCCGGTCAGGCGCTTCTGCCGCTTCTTGACGTGGAGTCCCGCGCGCTGGAGGCGGGCTGGATGACGGACCTCGTCGAACTCGCCTACACGCCCCAACTCGTCCACCAGATCCGGGACGTCGGCGATACCGCCGAGCGTCAGCACCAGCGGGCAGCGCTCCACGGCCTACGCCAGCTCACCCCTGCCTCCGAGGCTGTGGCCGAACGAACGGCTGAGCTGCTGAAGGCAGCCGCGGAGTCGCTTGCAGACCTCCCCGTCGACGCGACACTCCGACGCTGCCTGCACTACGTGGCCGAGACATCGTGCGCCGGCCTTCAAGTCCTGGCCACCCGGAACCCGCTCCTGTCCCGTCTTGCCGACGTGGCTTGGGAAGTCGCCCGTGTCCGCGTCGTATCGCCCTCCACCGTGACTCTCCACGTGGACGAGTTGCGGCAAGCCCAGGTGTATCGCCCGGCCGATCTGATGGGCACGGAGTTCCGGTCGAGCGCGGTGGCACCAGGTGCGGAGTACGAGCTGGTGGCCTTCTTCAACCAGTCGGGCGGCGACGACGGCTCGGCTTTCGCCGAGCGCCTTCGGTCACTCACGGATGACACGGTCGCGTGGCGTCGAGAGCTGCTGAGGGACGGCCAGGGCCACCCGGTCGCCCTCTACGCATGGGGGTTGGACGGTCGGACTCTGATCGTCCCCGTACTGCGCACCGCAGGCCATCCGCTGGAAGAGACCCTGGCCAGGCAGCTCCTCTTCCTGCTGAAGCGCCATGGGCGCGACTGCGGGGCGGAGACCATACGCATCAGCGACCCGCACCTCTCCGCCGTAGCCGAGGCCGCCGCTGGGGACGACGGCTTTTTCGAGCACGACGGCAAGTTCGTGGCCCTCCTGGTGAATGTGTGCGGTACGGCAGCCGAGGTGGAGGCGGTGGCCGGCGGACTCGCCCGCGAACTGACCGTGGAAGCGGCCTCACTTCACGCTGGGATGCCGGCCGAGGTGGCCTCTGTGGTGGAGCGCGCTTGGTGGCCGGCGAAGGTCATCGACTCGGAGCTGCCCGCTTCGGAGCCGTGCGGCAGTACCGGTCCGGGAAGTGGACGGCGTCGTACATTGCTCCCGACAACGAGCGTGTGCGTGCACCCGAGACCTTCGAGACGAAGAAGGACGCTGAGATCTGGCTCTCTCAGGTTGAGGCGGATCTCAGCCGGGGCGACTGGCGCGCTCCCGACGCGGGCGCCGTGAACTTTCGTGAGTACGCCGAGAAGTGGGTCGAGGAACGGGAGTTGGCCGTACGGACGGTGGACCTGTACCAACACCTTCTTCGGCTCTACATCCTCCCGGCCTTCGGCACGCTCGACCTGGACGAGATCACCGCCCCTCGCGTCCGCGAATGGCGCGCTGAGCGGCTGCGGGCAACAAGTGCCAAGACAACCGTTGCCAAGGCGTACAGGCTGCTCAAAGGCATCATGGAGACGGCCGTTGATGACGACCTGATCAGCCGCAATCCGTGCCGGATCAAGGGCGCGGGGAAGGAGTCGGCGGCTGAGCGCCGGATCGCCGCCGTCGCCCAGGTCGACGCACTTGCCGACGCGATCGGTATCCGTTGGCGTCTCATGGTCTACCTGGGCGCGTACGGACCGATGCGGCCCGAGGAGCTGGCCGGCCTTCGGCGCCGAGACGCCGACCTCGACAATCTGGTGATCCGCGTCCGTGCCGCCGAGCCCGAGCGGACCAACGGCAAGCGCGCTCCCGGTGCCACCAAGTCCGACGCGGGTGCCCGTCTCGTCGTCCTTCCCGCCTTCCTGGAGAAGGACGTGAAACGCCACCTCGCCTGGTACGCGGAGAAGGGGCCCGATGGACTTCTCTTCGTCGGAGAGAAGGGCGCTGCCTTCCGTCGCACATCCTTCGGCCGGAAGTGGCGTCGTGCGCGTGCCGCCGCGGGGCTGCCGGACGGCTTCCGCTTCTACGACCTTCGCCATACCGGGCACACGCTCTCCACGCGCTCCGGCGCCACGCTCAAAGACACCATGGTTCGGGCGGGACAGTCCTCCGAGAAGGCCGCGCTGATCTACCAGCACTCCGACGACGAGCGGCAGCGCGACTTGGCGGCCGGCCTCGACGAGATGGTGCGCGCCGAGCGTGCGAAGAACCACACGGGCGACTCCGCGCACCACAAGGAGGAGTCCACCGGGACGTAGACGAGTCCTTATGGTGCGGTTGTGGTGCGCTACCCACCCACCGGTCTAGACAACAAAGAACCCCCGGGCCGCTGGCCTGGGGGTTTCGCGTGGAGCGGGTGACGAGAATCGAACTCGCGCTCTCAGCTTGGGAAGCTGATGTTCTACCATTAAACTACACCCGCGTAAGACGCCGGTCGGTGCCGGTGTCGGAACGCGTCGTTACTTTACCTCATGTCGGGCCCCGCGCGTTGAAGGCGTGGGGCCCCGTTGTGTTTGTGGGGCGGGGACGGGGCTGCGGGGCGCGGGAGTTGGGGCGTACGGTGGAGGTGCGGAAGAGGGTCCGGGTGGGGCTTCGGCGGGATCGGAGTGCCGCCTGGAGGGCCGTCCCGAGTATCCCGTAATGTGGCGGTTCGTCGTCAGGTCGACGTAGGTCGACAGCCAGACGCGGCTCTTGGGGAAGGGACTCTTGGACTTGATGGAGCGCACCGTCGTCCGCTGTGCCGATGGGCACATGTTCAGCACCGCTTCGTTCCCGATGCAGCAGGCCGAACGCCTCGGCCCCGGCCGGCTCATGCGCTGCCCGCGCTGCGCCCGGTTGCGCAGTGTCGTACCGGTGACGCTGCAGAAGCGGTAGAAGCAGCGGGAGTAGCAGAAGCACTGGAAGCGGCACAGCAGGAACAGACAGGCGCGCGGGTTCGTCCAGCTGGTTAGGGACGGTCCGCGCGTCTTGCGTATCCTCGGGGCGTGCTTCTCTCAGACAAGGACATCCGGGCCGAGATCGACGCCGGACGGGTACGCATCGATCCGTACGACGAATCCATGGTGCAGCCGTCGAGCGTCGACGTGCGTCTCGACCGGTTCTTCCGGGTGTTCGAGAACCACCGGTACCCCCACATCGACCCGTCCGTCGAACAGTCCGACCTCACGCGGCTCGTGGAGCCCGAGGGCGACGAGCCGTTCATCCTGCATCCGGGCGAGTTCGTGCTCGCGAGTACGTACGAGGTCATCACCCTCCCCGACGACCTCGCCTCGCGACTGGAGGGCAAGAGTTCCCTCGGGCGGCTCGGGCTCGTCACGCACTCCACCGCCGGGTTCATCGACCCCGGTTTCTCCGGGCACGTGACCCTTGAGCTGTCGAACCTCGCGACGCTTCCGATCAAGCTCTGGCCGGGCATGAAGATCGGGCAGCTGTGCCTGTTCCGGCTCAGTTCGCCGGCCGAGTTCCCCTACGGCAGCGAGCGCTACGGTTCCCGCTACCAGGGGCAGCGCGGGCCCACCGCCTCCCGGTCCTTCCTCAACTTCCACCGGACCCAGGTGTGAGCGCCGAGCAGACGGCCGGGACGAGCGACGACGCGCCCGCCCGCGAGAACCTCACCTACGAGGCGTTCGGCACCGCCGTACGCGAACTGGCGCAGACCATCGCCGACGACGGGTACGAGCCCGACATCATCCTCTCCATCGCCCGCGGCGGCGTCTTCGTCGCCGGCGGGCTGGCCTACGCCCTGGACTGCAAGAACATCCACCTCGTGAACGTGGAGTTCTACACCGGCGTCGGCACGACCCTCGACATGCCCGTCATGCTCGCGCCCGTCCCGAACGCGATCGACTTCTCCGACAAGAAGGTCCTGATCACGGACGACGTCGCCGACACGGGCAAGACACTCAAGCTCGTCCACGACTTCTGCCTCGACGCCGTGGCCGAGGTCCGCTCCGCCGTGATCTACGAGAAGCCCCACTCCCTCGTGAAGTGCGAGTACGTGTGGAGGCGGACGGACGACTGGATCAACTTCCCGTGGAGCGTCGAACAGCCCGTCGTCAGGCGGGCCGGGCAGGTGCTCGACGCCTGAGTGGGGCTGGCCGTCGGTGACCGCTCCGGGCGGCGGGGCGTGGCGGCGCGTTCGCGTCGGCCTGCCTGCGCCGCCCGGGTGGGCCGGGGGTCAGGGGGCCGGGTGGGTGCGGACGCCCCAGGGTTCGAAGTCGTAGACGGTCTCGTTGATGCGGAGGCCGTCGACGGCGCCGATCCACATGTAGTCGCGGCCCTTGCCGACCGCGGCGCTGTAGAGGCTCGCCGGGTCGCCGCCGTCCTGGAGGGCGGCCATGACCGTGTCGAAGGTGCACAGGTCCGACTGCTCGCAGTTGGTCAGGCCGCCCGCGGCGCCCGTGAGGAACCAGGTGCCCGTCTCGGTGGCGTCGAGATAGTCGGTCCAGCGGTTGGTCACCGGGGCGGCGGCCGGTACCCACACGAGCGTGGAGTAGTTGACGCCGGCGTTCGGGGCGGCCAGGTTCGGGTCGATCTCGAACCTGATGTTCGGCATGTTCGTCGGGCCGCCGTAGGTGACGTTCTCGCCCGTCTGGAACACGTGGAAGCCGACCTCCTTCAGGCCCGACACCGGCCTGCTGAAGAAGTCGACCTCATTGCCGAAGTCGACCTTCTCGTTGGGGGCGGGCACGGTGGTGGTGCTGCCCGACACCTCGATGCCCAGGCTGCCCCGGCCGTACGGCGGTCTCCCCTCCGGGCCCAGCACGCCGAAGGAGCCGAACGGGCCGTTGCGCAGCTCGGCGACGGGGGAGCCGATCGTGTTGCGGGTGATCACACCCCAGTGGTCCGAGCGGCCCTGGTGGCCACCGCCGTCCCCGCCCTCGTCCCCGTTTCCGTTCCCGCTGGCGGAGGCGGTCCCGGGGAGGACCGCGGCGGACATGGCGACGAGCAGTGTGGCCAGGAGGATCGTTCCCCGGCGGACGCCAATGCGAGCTTTCACGCGCACTCCTGTGGAGGTCTTCGTGGTGCAGGATCAGGACGCGATGACGTTATCGGACGGTATGTGAATTGATGGTGTGATTGTGCGGTTTATGTGCACGGTTCGTCCGTTTGTGCAGGAGTGCGCCCGCGCACGGACATAGGGCGGGGCCCCGGCGCGCTGACTGCGCCGGGGCCCCGCCCTACGGAGACGTACCGCCTAGAACGTACCCAGCTTGATCAGCGACAGGATCGCCACCAGCTGGATCGCCGAGGCGCCCAGGGCCTTCGGCCAGGGGAGGTCGTGGGACTTGGAGACCATCAGGGTCAGGAGGGCGCCGGCCGCGACCCAGGTGATCCAGCCGAGGATCTGGACGAAGGAGGCGTCGCCGCCCGCGAACATGGCGACGACCAGGCGGGGCGCGTCCGTCAGGGCCATGATCAGCATCGAGAGGCCGACCGTGGGCTGCCAGGCGCCGTCGCCGCCGAGCTGTCGGGCCAGGGTGTGGGTGACCACGCCCAGGATGAAGGTGCTGAGCACCATCGTCACGGCCGTGACGAGGACGATCGGGACGGCGTTCGACAGCGTCGCGTTGATCGCGTCCTCGCGGGCGCCGTCGAAGCCGAAGACGGCCAGCAGGCCGTACAGGAACGTCACGATCAGGGCGGGGCCCCACACCGCGTAGTCGCGCATCACCAGGAACGTCTGGTTCGGGCTGGTGACGATGCCCTTGAGGAGGCCCTTCCACGGCAGACGGGGGCCGAGCGGGGCCGCCGGGGCGTTGCCCGCCCGGTAGGTGTCGCCCTGCTGGTACGGGTCCTCGCCGACGGCGAACATCTGCGTGTGACCCGCGTTGTTGGCCGCGTACGGGTCCGCGCCGCCCTGGGGGTGCCCGCCGTCGCCGAAGTACTCCGGCTCGCCGTGGCCCCCGGGGCCCCCGTGGTTCCCGCGTGGCCCGTGGTTGCCGGGCTGCCCGCCGCCGTGTGTCTGCGGCCAGCCGCCCTGGCCGCCGCTCCGGCCGCCGCCGTACGGCGGGCCCGGGGGCGTCTGGGGGTAGCCGTACGACGGGCCGCCGGCCTGCGGGGCCTGCTGTCCGTACGGAGGGTTGTGCGGTCGCGCTTGAGGAGCGCCGTTGTCCCGGCCGCGTCCGATCCTGAATCCAGCCACGTCATCGAACGTACCTGGTCCCGGGCGGCCGCGTGCCGGGCCGGGGCCAACCGGCCCGGCTTTGCGGCCGAGCTGTGACATCCCCTAAGGGGTCGTCAGGGGCGCGTCAGGGACGTGGGAGGGACGCGAGAACCGGGCGCCCCGCAGGCCTGTCCCGGCAGGTCGGCGCCGGTCCGCGTGATCGCTCGCCGGCGCGTCAGTGGCTGCTCAAGAACCTGCCGTACGACAGGGCCGAAGTCGGGGACGGGAGGCCGAGGTTGTTCGGGGTGAGGGCGCGGGAGTTCGTCACGGACATCTTCGGGAAGACCCAGACGCCGCCGGAGTTCGCGTTCTCGCCCGGGGAGCCGACGGCCATGTCGGGGACGCCGTCCTTGTCGTAGTCGCCGGTGGCGACGGCCGTGCCGAAGGCGTCGTTCGTCTCCGCCACGCCGGGGACGTGGGGGCGGTTCTGGTGGTACGGGACGGAGGTCGCCTCGCCGAAGGCGTCGACGATGCCGCCCTTGTGGCCCAGCAGCAGCGTGGCGGCACCGGCCGCCTTGCGGGTGCCGATGGCCTCGCCGGGGGCGCCCGCGATCAGATCGTCGCGGCCGTCGCGGTTCCAGTCCAGTACGGCGAGGGCGGCGCCGAAGCGGTCGCCGGTCTCGGCGACGCCGTACACGCCGACGGTGTCCTGGTTGAGGGTCTGGGAGCGGTACCCGAAGGAGTTCTTGTCGCCGTACTCGATGTGGATGCCGCCGCCCTTGGCGTACGACTCCGGGCCGCACGGATCGTCGATGTTCTCGTCGGCGATCTCACGGCACTCGCCGAGGGCCAGGTCGTCCAGACCGTCGCCGTCGAAGTCGCCGGCGGCGAGAGCGGAGGCGGCGGCGTTGTCGGAGTTCCAGGTGTTGGCCATGCGCCGCTCGGCCTCGTCCCACGCCCACAGCCGGACGTGCGACTGCGTGGAGGGGGCGTCGACCGTGTGGTAGGCGAGGGCCAGGTCGTCGATGCCGTCGGCGGTGAAGTCGCCGGTGGCGAGGATCGGGGCGCGGCCGCCCATCGGGGTGGTGAGGACGGTGGTGATGACGAGGTCCTCGCCGTCGTCGACGACCGCGCGCATCGCCACCGTGCCCCGGCCGCCGACCACGATGTCCCTCTGGTGGTCACCGGTGAGGTCGGTCGCCGCCACCGACAAGCCGTACTCGGACTTCGCCGACGGGCCGGTCAGGGCCGTGGAACCCGGGCCCGTGCCCTTCTTCGCGCCCCCGACGACGGTGATCGCGCCGGCGTCGGTGCCCCGCCCGTCGATGTCCTCGCCGGGCGCCCCGATGATCAGTTCCGCCCTGCCGTCGCCGCTCAGGTCCCGCAGCAGGACGGACGCGCCGAAGCGGTCGCCCTTCTCCGGGGAGCCGGGGACCTCGGGGGTGGCCTGGCTGACCCGGATGCTCCCGTACCCGCCGAGGCCCTTCGCGCCGCCCCAGACGAGGTTCACATAGCCGGCCTTCGCCTTGCCGTTCACGGTCGCGTCGGGCATGCCGACGGCCAGGTCCGCGTAGCCGTCGCCGTTGAAGTCGCTGGTCGCGGCGGTGGGCGTGGGGGCGGGCTCGGTGCGCGGGGCCGCGATGGCGCCCGTGGCGAGTGTCAGGGCGAGGGCGGCCGTGGTGGCGGTGGTGGTCGCCACGGTGGCGGCGGCCAGGGCGTACGTCCGTCGGTGCGTCCGTCTGTGCACGGGTGGCTCCAGGTGAATGGCCGGATGTCGAGGGTGTGGCTGGTTCACCTGTGTGACACCTGGAGGCCGTGCGGGGTTGTGCGGGCGGGGCCGGAAGAGTCTCGCCCCACGCGGCTAGGACCAGAACTCGCTCTCCTTGTCCAGGTCCTCCTGGCACTCGTCGATGTCGGTCATCTTGTCCCCGACGATGCGGAAGACGAGGCAGCCGTTCTGCTCGATCCGCCTGCCGCCGCGCTCGGCGGTGTAGCGGTGCACGGAGACGGCGTGGCCGCGGCCGTCCACGCAGACATGGCTCAGGGTGACGCCGAAGGTTCCGGCGGTCTCCTCGAAGAGCCGCTGGTACAGGGCGATGATGGAGTCCTGGCCCTTGTAGTCGCCCGACAAGGGGTGGCTGCCGGGGACGTGGTGCGTGCAGTCCGAGGCCATCAGGCCGCGGAGGGTGTCCATGTCGCCGCGGGTGAAGGCGTCGTAGCCCTTGCGGACGAGGCTTGCGTTCGGATGTTCGGCCATGGGGATCGCCGGCTTTCCGCTGCTACGGGGTTCTGCAGGAGGTCTACGGGGTTCTGTGGGGGTTTCCTGCCATATGAGCCATTATCGCGCGGGCGTGGGCTTTCGCGCGCGGTCCGGTGGCCGCCACCGGGTACACGGTCCGGTGGCCGCCACCGGGTACACGGTCCGGTGGCCGCCACCGGGTACGCGGTGGCGGCCGTCGTCGCTACTGCAGCATCCCCGAGACGATGTCGCCGTTCGCCGACTCCGCGCCCGACGTCGTGATGCCCTTCGACGAGCCCCGGAGCAGGAGCGAGCCGTAGTTCGCGGTGACGTACAGGTCCGCCCTGCCGTCGCCGTCGGTGTCGCGGAGGCGGACCGTGCTGCCGAAGGACTCGTCCTCCAGGCCACCGGGGACACCGGGGGTGTCGCGGGCGAACCACTGCGAACCCGTGCCGGTGAGGCCGGACTTGGCGCCGCGCAGGACGTGGACGCCGCCCGCGTAGGCCTGGGCGCCGATCTTCTCGCCCTCCGCGCCGACCGCCAGATCGGCGTGGCCGTCGCCGTCGACGTCGCCGGCGGACACCGACGCGCCGAACCAGTCGCCCCGCTCCGCGGTGCCCGCGACACCGGAGGTGTTCTGGGTGAAGCGGGCGCTGCGGCCCGGTCCGGACGAGGAGCCGTACCACACCGACACGCGGCCCTTGCCCCCGTCGTACACCGAGGTGCCGATGGCGATGTCGCCGTAGCCGTCCTTGTCGAAGTCGGCGATGACGCCGTCGCCGCCGCGTTCGGCCTGGCCGCCGTTGCCGTTCTCGCGCTCCAGGCGGAGGGTCTTGCCCGGGTAGAGCTTCGCCTTGCCGCCCTTGATGAACCAGGCGTCGGAGGCGATGTACTCCGGGTACACGACGTCGCCGATGACGACCAGGTCGGTCTTGCCGTCCTTGTCGACCTTGCCGGAGACGACGGCGGTGGAGTAGAAGCTGGAGCCGTCCTTGTCCAGGACCGTCACCGAGCCCGTCGCGCCCGACTTGGTGATCGCGCCCCGGTAGACGTACGTCTTGCTGTCGCGGACGAGGGCCAGGTCCTGGTTGCCGTCGCCGTCGAAGTCACCGGTGGCGAAGTCGCGGGCCTCGCCGGAGACGCCCTTCGGGCCCTTGAACGGGAGGGTCGTGCCGCCGGAGAGGCCCTGCTTGCCGCCCCACAGGACGGTGACCGTGCCGTTGTCCTTGTGCGTGCCGACGTTCTCGCCGTTCGCGGCGACCACCAGGTCGCCGTAGCCGTCCTTGTTGAAGTCCGCCGCCGTGCGGACCTCGCCGAAGAAGTCGTTCGACTCGTCGGCGCCGGGGACGCCCGCGCTCGCCTGGTCGACGAACTGGGTCTTCGTGCCGGGGCGGCCGGCCGCCGTGCCGAAGGTGACCAGGACGCCGCCGCCCTTGCTGTCGCCCTCGGGGCCGTACGAGAAGGCCGCGTAGTCGCGGTGACCGTCGCCGTTGAAGTCGTCCGCGTGACGGGCGGGCGCGGCGGAGGCGGAGCCGGCCGAGAGGGCGAGCGGGGTCACGGTGGCCGCCACGAGTGTCGCGGCCAGCGTGGCGCTACGGAATCGCATGCATGTCCTTCGAAGTGGGAGGAGGGGAGGGGGAAGGGAAAGGAGGGGGAGGGGCGCGGCTACTGGGCGAGCTGCGCGCCGAAGCTGTACGCGGTCTCCTTGAGCCCGACGTTCGCCGCCGTGATGCTCCTGGCGCCCTTCGTGGTCAGGCCGGAGGCCGTGCCCTTGAGGACGAGGAGCGCGCCCCTGGTGTTCTCGCCGGGCGCCGCGACGACCAGCTCGGCCCTGCCGTTGCGGTCGAGGTCGATCAGGCGGACGGCGCCGCCGAAGCCGTCCTGGGTCTCGGCGGTGCCGGGGACGCCCGCGGTGTCCTGGTGGTAGGCCTTGGCGCCCTTGGTGGTCAGACCGGTGGCCGAGCCGTACAGGACGGTGACGCTGCCGGCGTACCGCTTGCCGTTCACGCCCTCGTACTGCGCGCCGACCGCGAGGTCGGCGTACCTGTCGCCGTTGATGTCGCCGACGGAGAGCGAGCCGCCGAAGAAGTCGGACTCCTCGCCCGTGCCCGGGACGCCGGGGGTGTCCTGGTTGATGACCGTCGGGGTCTGGGTGAGGTCGGGACCGCCCTTGCCGCCGTACCAGATCTCCACCTGGCCGCCCGGGTGGCCCGCGCCGTCCTGGAGCGACGGCTCTCCGGGGTCGGCGAGGACGAGGTCGCCGTAGCCGTCGCCGTTGATGTCGCCGACGGTGACGCGGCCGTTGCCCTCGGCCTTCGGCATGTCGACCACGCTGGTCCTGCCGCCCTTGTACGTGTGGTACCTGACCTGGCCGCCGGGGTCGGAGGTCGTCGCGTACGTGTAGACGCGCTCGGCGGCCCTGTCGCCGGTGAGGTCGCCCGCGCCGACCTCGTCCGTGGAGCCGACGGTTCTGACGTAGCTCGCGCTCGCCGCGGCGCCGGTGGTCTTCTTGAACGGGCCGTTGTAGATCCGAGTCTGCCACAGGCCGGTGACGGTGAGGTCGGGTGAGCCGTCACCGTTGAAGTCGGCCGCCGCGAGGCCGTGGCCGTACCCCTGCTCGGCGGCGATGTCGGACGGCTGCGGCAGCGCGGTGCCGCCCGACAGGCCCTTCTTGCCGCCCCACAGGATGGTGACCTGGCCCACGTACGTGTCGACGCCGACGCCCTCGCCGGTCGCGCCGACGGCGAGGTCCGCGTAGCCGTCCTTGTCGAAGTCGGCCGAGGCCAGGCTGGCGCCGAAGGAGTCCTGCCGCTCGGCCGTACCGGCGACCCCGCTCGTGTTCTGCGTGATCACGCTCCGGTTCGCGGCCGAGACGCCCGACCTGGAGCCGTAGAGCACGACCACCGCGCCGGCCGACGAGGCGCTGCCGACATCGGTGCCCGGCGCGCCCACCGCGAGGTCGTGGTAGCCGTCGCCGTTGTAGTCGTCCGCGTACCTGGCGACCGCCGCGCCGGCGGGCGTGGCCAGGGCGAGCGGTGTCAGACCGGAGGCGAGCAGGCCCGCGGCCAGGAGGAAGGGGCGAGTGCGCAAGGGGACTCCAGGAGGGAGGAGGGCGCGTGGCGGGCGCGGCGCGCCCCACTGCCGGCGTAGGGGTGTGCGAGCAGGAGACCGGTGAAGGGGCGGGATGGTTGCACGGGAGGGCGGGGCGACTCCCGGGGGTGCGGACCCGCCCTTCGCGAGCGGGCCCGCCCCCTTGCCGGATGCGGGCCCGACTCGGATGTCCCGTACGTCAGTTGGCCGCGTTCGCGCCGAAGAACGGCTGGCCGGAGGTGGAGACGCCGACCGCGGACGGGGCGAGGGAGCGGGAACCGGTGGTGGTGATCTTCGTGCCGTCGGAGGGCAGGTAGAGCACCGAGCCGTTGAAGTCGTTCTCGCCGTACGCGCCGATCGTGAGGTCCGCCTTGCCGTCACCGGTGACGTCGGTGAGCTTGACCTCGCCGCCGAGCTGGTCGTCCTTCTCGTCCGAGCCGGGGACGCCGGCCGTGGACTGGGCGAAGTACTGGTAGCCGGAGGTGGTGTTCACGCCGGAGGCCGAGCCGTACAGGACGGTCACCGCACCGGCGTTGACGACACCGCCGAGGTTCTCGCCGGGTGCGCCGACGACCAGGTCGCTCTTGCCGTCGCCGTTGATGTCGCCGAGGGACAGCTCGCTGCCGAAGTAGTCGCCGCGCTCGGAGGAGCCGGGCACGTTGCCGCTGTTCTGCGTCACCGCGACCGTGGTGGCCGGGCCGTCGGCGGAGCCGTAGATGATGTGGACCTTGCCGCCGGTGGACGATCCGGGCACGCTGGGCTCGCTGCCGTCCTTGGACGGGTCCCAGTCCTGACCGGTGACCACGTCGCCGAAGCCGTCGCCGTTGACGTCGCCGATGCCGGTGATGACACCGCGCTTCAGCTCCCGCACACCGCCGTCCGAGCCCAGGCCGTCGGCCGCGCCGGGCACGTACCAGTTGGTGTTGTAGCCGTAGTCGCCGTCGGTCTCGAAGCCGTCGACGACCAGGTCGGTCCGCTTGTCGCCGTTGGTGTCGCCGGCGGTGAGCATGATCGAGCCCCCGTTGCCGGTGCGCAGGTCCAGCTTGATGCCGTACTGGTCGCCGAACGACCCGGACTTGGTGATGCCGTCGCCGATGACGTACACGAGGTTCGACGAGTTGCCGATCGCCAGGTCCTCGGTGCCGTCGCCGTCGAAGTCGCCGGCGGCCAGCGACTTGCCCCACTGGTCGTGGGACGAGGGCGCCAGGTCCTTGACGGTGGTGGCGCCGGAGAGGCCCTTGGCCGAGCCCCACGCGATGAGGACGGTGCCGCCGTCGGTGTCGCCGGACACGTCCTCGGTCGGCGCGCCCACCGCGAGGTCGTCGAAGCCGTCGCCGTTGAAGTCGCCGTACGCGCTGGACCAGCCGAACCAGTCGCCCGTCTCGGCGTCACCGGGCACGCCGGTGGTGTTCTGGCTGATGGCCGTGCGCTTGGCCGCCGTCACGCCGCTCGCGGATCCGTACAGGGCGACGACCTGTCCGGCGGACTTCTTGCCGCCCACGGTGGCTCCCCCCGCCGAGTACGCGACGTCGCCGAAGCCGTCGCCGTTGAAGTCGGCCACGGGGTGGTGGACCGAGTCGGCCGCCGTCGCCGACGCGGCCGAGAAGGTGAGCAGACCGCCGGTCAGCGCGACCGCGGAGGCCGTCGCGAGGGCGAGTCGCAAATGCTTGCGCATGCGGGAATCTCCTGCCGCATGCGGGACGCCTGGCAGACGTCCCGCGTCAAATGGGGTGCCTGTCTGTCCGTGTTCGCCCGGATTTCACCTGGGCTTCACGGGGAAGTTGGCGAACAAGAGACCGGTGAGGTGGCGGGAGGGTTGTACGGGAGTTCGAGAAATTTTTGCGACGGGAGGGACGGGAGGGACGGGAGGGATAGGAGAGATGAGAGGGACGGGAGAGATATGAGGGACGGGAGAGGTCAGGACCGCGCACGGGTCAGTTGGCCGCGTCGGCGCTGAAGTTCGGGGAGGCGTGCGTCGACACGCCCACGGCGGACGGGCCGAGGGAGCGCGTGCCGGTCGTGGTGATCCTCGTGCCGTCGGAGGGCAGGTAGACCACCGAGCCGTTGGCGTAGTTCTCACCCGCCCTGCCGACCGTGAGGTCCGCCCTGCCGTCGCCGGTGAGGTCGGTGAGCTTCACCTCGGAGCCGAAGTGGTCGTACCTCTCGTTCGTGCCGGGGACGCCGGCCGTGGACTGGGTGAAGTACTGCATGCCGGAGTCCGTGTCCAGGCCGGCGGCCGAGCCGTAGAGGACCGTGACCGCGCCGGCGTCGACGACACCCTTCAGGTCCTCGTCGAAGGTGCCGACCACCAGGTCCTGGAAGCCGTCGCCGTTGATGTCGCCGAGCGAGACTTCGAAGCCGAAGCTGTCCTCGCGCTCGGAGGTGCCGGGCACCTGGCCCGTGTTCTGGGACACCGCGGTGGACGTGGCCGTGACCGGGCCGGCGGCCGAGCCGTAGGTGATGTTGACCTTGCCGCCGGTGACGGAGTCGGGCGCGGAGAGCACGTCGGGGTCGTCGATCGGATCCCAGTGCTGGCCGGTGACGATGTCGCCGAACCCGTCGCCGTTGATGTCGCCGACGGCGCTGACGAGGCCGGGCTTCAGCTTCCGGGCCGAGGCGACGGACAGGCCGGTGGCCGTGCCGGGTACGTAGAAGTTGACGTTGTGGCGCCACGCGCCGCCGGTCTCGATGCCGCTGACGATCAGATCGGTCCGCCTGTCGCCGTTGGCGTCGCCCGCGTGGAGGTCGAGCGCGCCTGTGAACTCCTCGGACCTGATGGGCGCCTTGAAGGTGCGGTACGAACCGGGCTTGCCCGACGTGGCGATGCCGTCCCCGAACACATGGACCGTGCTCGACGCGGTGCCGACCGCGAGGTCCTCCGTGCCGTCGCCGTCGAAGTCGCCCGCCGCCAGCGACTTGCCCCAGCCGCCGTGCCGGGAGGGCGCCGGGTCCGCCAGCGTCGTACCGCCGGACAGGCCGCGCGGTGAACCCCAGACGATCGTGACCGTGCCGGTGTCCCGCACGCCTCCGGTGTCCTCCAGGCTCGCGGACACGGCGAGGTCGTCGAAGCCGTCGCCGTCGAAGTCGCCGTACGCGCTGACCCCGCCGAAGCGGTCGCCCTGCTCGGCGCTGCCGGGGATGCCGGGCGTGTTCTGGCTGAGTGTGGTGCGGTTCTCACCCGTCACGCCGCTCGGCGAGCCGTACAGGGCGACGATCTGGCCGGCGTAGGTCTTGCCGTCCACCGTGGCGACGGGGGCCGAGTACGCGATGTCGCCGTACCCGTCGCCGTCGAAGTCGGCCACGGGGTGGTGGACCGGGTCGGCGGCCGTGGCCGTCGCGGCGGAGAAGGTGAGCAGACCGCCGGTCAGCGCGGCCGCGGAGGCCGTCGCGAGGGCGAGTCGCAGGTGCTGGTGCATGCGGGGATCTCCTGCGGCATACGGGACGCCCGGCAGCGGGCGTCCACGTCGATGGGGTGCCTGTTCCGCCCGCGTACGCCTGGAGTCGGTCGGCGGTCGGGGAGGACGTCGGCGAAGAGGAGACCGTCGGAGGGGTGGAGGGGTTGTACGTGAACTCGGGGGGAATTCCGGGGTGTTGGGTGCGTCGGGGGTGGGGGGTGCTGGGCGTGTCGGCGGTCCGAACGTTCTTCCGCGCTCGTGCGTCTGCGGTGCGAGGCAACGACAGACGAGCCGTCGAACCGGTGGGAGACATGATGCTGAGCGGTACCCGTGTACGGATCGCCCTGACCGTCCTTGCGATGACACCCCTGGCCGTCGGGTGCGCGGCACTGGACACCGGGGGCACGAGTTCGTCCTCGTGCGCGTTCGCCGTGGACTACGACGACCGGCAGTACGTCGACGCGGGCAGGGTCGGTTACACCCTCGGCGCCGAGGTGGGCACCGCACGGGACTCGGTCTGCGACGACCAGGGCGGTGGCGAGGAGGATCGGGTGGAGCCGGGGGACCTGGGCGACTACGCGGCCTACGCCATCAAGGGCGTCGACACCGAGGACGCGATCGCGGTCCGCGAGTCCCCGGGGGCCGAGGTGCGCGTCGTGATCCACATGACCGCGGACGAAGGCGTGCGGGAGGCGGCCGAGCGCCTCTTCGGGAAGGAGGGGCGGGGCGGCGAGGGCGCCGGCACCCACGAAGACGGCACCCACGACGACGGCTCCGACAGCGGTGACGGCGGTGACAGCGACAGCGGGGTGGCTGCGGGGAAGTGTGTGCTCGTCGTGGAGTACGGGGACGAGAGCTACGTCAGCCGGGGCGACGCGAAGATCGAGCTGGGGGACAAGGCCGGGATCGCCCGTGCGGTGCCCTGTGGGGACACCCCCGGCGAGGTCGACCCCTCGGCCGAACCGGCGGCGTTCCAGGCGTACGAGATCAAGGGGCTGGACCCGGCCGACGCCATTGCCATCCGTTACTCGGCGGACCAGGAGCCGTTCCTCATGGTCCCCCTGTCCGACGACGACCTGGCGCCGGAGGTCGAGGACCTGCTCGCGGCCGAGGAAGGGTGAGCGGTACCGGCCCCGAGCCGCAGGGTCCTCGGCCCGTGCGTGCCCGCGCGGGCCGTGGCACGGCGACGCCCCCGGTCCGTGCGGACCGGGGGCGTCGGGGCGACTGCCGTGCGCGGACGGCTACTTCACCGGCTGCGGCTCCGGCTCGCTCTCCGTGTCCGTCGTGCCCGCCGGGGGCTCCTCCTCGTCCGGGACGGGCGTCTTGACGGACTCCAGCAGCAGCTGGGCGACGTCGACGACCGTGATGGACTCCTTGGCCTTGCCGTCGTTCTTCTTGCCGTTGACCGAGTCGGTCAGCATGACGAGGCAGAACGGGCAGGCGGTGGAGACGATGTCGGGGTTGAGGGAGAGGGCTTCGTCGACGCGCTCGTTGTTGATGCGCTTGCCGATCCGCTCCTCCATCCACATCCGCGCGCCGCCGGCGCCGCAGCAGAAGCCGCGTTCCTTGTGGCGGTGCATCTCCTGCTGGCGCAGGCCCGGGACGGCGGACATGATCTCGCGCGGGGGCGTGTAGATCTTGTTGTGGCGGCCCAGGTAGCAGGGGTCGTGGTAGGTGATCAGGCCCTCGACCGGGGTCACCGGGATCAGCTTGCCCTCGTCGATCAGGTGCTGGAGCAGCTGGGTGTGGTGGATGACCTCGTAGTCGCCGCCGAGCTGCGGGTACTCGTTGCCGAGCGTGTTGAGGCAGTGCGGGCAGGTGGCGACGATCTTCTTCGCGGACTTGGGCTTCTTGGTCGACTCGTCCTCGTCGTCCTCGCCGAAGGCCATGTTCAGCGCGGCGACGTTCTCCATGCCGAGTTCCTGGAACAGGGGCTCGTTGCCGAGGCGGCGGGCGGAGTCGCCGGTGCACTTCTCGTCGCCGCCCATGATGGCGAACGTGACGCCCGCCATGTGGAGCAGCTCGGCGAAGGCCTTGGTGGTCTTCTTCGCGCGGTCTTCGAGGGCGCCGGCGCAGCCGACCCAGTACAGGTACTCGACCTCGGTCAGGTCCTCGATGTCCTTGCCGACGACCGGGACCTCGAAGTCGACCTCCTTGAGCCATTCCAGGCGCTGCTTCTTCGCCAGACCCCAGGGGTTGCCCTTCTTCTCCAGGTTCTTGAGCATCGTGCCCGCCTCGGAGGGGAACGCGCTCTCGATCATCACCTGGTAGCGGCGCATGTCGACGATGTGGTCGACGTGCTCGATGTCCACCGGGCACTGCTCGACGCAGGCGCCGCAGGTGGTGCAGGACCACAGGACGTCCGGGTCGATGACGCCGTTCTCCTCGACGGTCCCGATCAGCGGACGCTCGGCCTCGGCGAGAGCGGCGGCGGGCACGTCCTTGAGCTGCTCCTCGGACGCCTTCTCCTCGCCCTCCATGCTCTTGCCGCCACCGGCGAGCAGGTAGGGGGCCTTGGCGTGCGCGTGGTCCCGCAGCGACATGATCAGCAGCTTGGGGGACAGCGGCTTGCCGGTGTTCCAGGCCGGGCACTGCGACTGGCAGCGGCCGCACTCGGTGCAGGTGGAGAAGTCGAGGATGCCCTTCCAGGAGAACTGCTCGACCTGGGAGACACCGAAGACGTCGTCGTCACCGGGGTCGGTGAAGTCGATCGGCTTGCCGCCGGAGGTCATCGGCTGCAGACCGCCGAGCGCGGTGGCGCCGTCGGCGTTGCGCTTGAACCAGATGTTCGGGAAGCCGAGGAAGCGGTGCCAGGCGACACCCATGTTGGTGTTCAGCGAGACCGTGATCATCCAGATCAGCGAGGTGCCGATCTTGATCATCGCTGTGAGGTAGATCAGGTTCTGCAGGGTGCTCGGGTCGAGGTCCTTGAAGGCCAGGACCAGCGGGTACGAGGCGAAGTACCCGGCCTCGTAGTGGTCCACGTGGTGGATGGCGCCTTCGAGGCCGCGCAGGGTGTAGATCGCGAGGCCGATGGTGAGGATGACGTACTCGACGAAGTACGCCTGCCAGGCCTTGGAGCCCGCGAAACGCGACTTGCGGCCGGCCCGGGAGGGCAGGTTGAGCAGCCGGACGGCGATCAGCACCAGGATGCCGAGGATCGTCATCACACCGATGAACTCGATGTACATCTCGAACGGCAGGAAGCCGCCGATCACCGGCAGCGTCCAGTCGGCCTCGAACAGCTGGCCGTACGCCTGCGCCAGGGTCGGGGGCAGCGTCAGGAAGCCGATCGCGACGAACCAGTGGGCGAAGCCCACGATCCCCCACCGGTTCATCCGGGTGTGGCCGAGGAACTCCTTGACCAGGGTGATCGTGCGCGCCTTCGGGTCGTCCGTACGGCTGCCCGCGGGCACCGGCTGGCCGAGCTTCACGAACCGGTAGATCTGCGCCACGGCTCGGGCGATGAGCGCAACGCCGACCACGGTCAGGACCAGCGACACGATGATCGCGGCGAGTTGCATTGGGGGCTCCTCGGGCCTGCGAGGGTTTTCTCCGGGGTGCCTGCCCGGCTCCTCGGAGATCATTGGAGATCATTACTAAGCGGTAACTTATGCAGTCCGTCTGAGACTACCCAGTTCTCCTGCCGCACTGTAGCCAGGGGGGCGGTGATCTGCGTCGCTGAGGGTTGCCTGAGTGCGGGCCTGTCGCGCCGGGGGTGATACGCGCCGGTGTCGGGGCGGGGGCCGGCCGTGGGGGCCGGTGCGGGCGCGCTGTTTCAAAACGATCGTGTTATTCATGAGAAATTGTGACATTCACGCCTAACTTGGATCCGTGCTGTACGGAATCCTCGCTGCCGCCTCCGCCCTGTTGCTGACCGCCGTGCTCTCGGCGGCCGTCCGTGTGCCCGCGCTGCGGCTGGGGATCGTGGAGCGGCGGCGCGGGCGGCGGGTGCCGGTGCTCGGCGGTGTCGCGGTGATGGCCGGGGTGGGGGCCGTGGCCTGGGTGGGGGAGTGGAGCGGGGTCGCTCCGCTGGGGGACGAGGCCGGGTGGCTGATCGTCGCGGGGGCCGGGCTCGGGCTGCTCGGGCTGGTCGGTGACGTGTGGCGCCTTCCGGCGGTGGTCGGGGCGGCGGGGGTCGTCGTCGCCGCCGCGCTGGTGGTGCCGTACCGCGACCTGGGTGTGCTGGGCGGGGTGTCGGGGATCGCCTGGATCACTCTCGTGGTGCACGGGTTCAAGGGGATGGCGCGGTCCGACGGGGTGCTCGGGGTGGTGGGGGCGGTCACCGCGTTCGCGCTGAGCGGGTGCGCGGCGGCGGAGGTCATGGACGGTCTGGCGACGCTGTTCAGCGTGGTGGCGGCCGCGCTCACGGGGTTCCTGATGCACAACTGGCCGCCCGCGCGCGTCGCGCTCGGCACCTGCGGGGCGCTCTTCGTGGGCTTCGTGCTGGCGGGGGGTGTGCTGCATGTGTACGCCGTCGGGTACGGGGCGGGGGTCGGGGCGCCCTTCGCCCTCACGGCCGTGGCCACCGCCGACGCCGTCCTCGTCCTCGTGTCGCGGAAGCGGGCGGGGCGGGAGCTGTGGCGGGGCGGGCCCGACCATCTCGCCCACCGGCTGCGGCGGATCGGGCTCACGCCGCCGGGGGTGGTGGTCGTGCTGGGGATCGCCGCGGGGGGCTCCGCCGGGATGGGGCTCGCCATCCACATGCTGTGGACGGAGCCGGGGGTCGCGTGGTGGGTGGCGGGGGCGGCCGGGGTGGTCGTCCTCGGGATGCTCTTCGTGCCGGTGGGTCCGCCGCGTACCGCCGTGGCCGCCGGGCGGGCCGCGCGGTCCGGTGCGCGGTCCGGTGCGGGGTCCGGTGCGGGGTCTGTTCCGGCCGCCGCGGGTGCCGTCGCTTCGGCCGCCGCCGGTGCCGCCGCGCGCCGTCCGCGGCCCCCGGGCGCCCGGGCGGTTCCGACGGGCGTCCACCGGGTGCCCGACCCCGCCGCCCCTCGCTCCATTCCGGGGGGCCGCGCCCCCGGCCCCTCCTCCCGGCCGACCCGCCTCGGCCGGCAGGAGGCGGCCGAGCTGGGGCGGCGGGGGCGGGTGGGGTAGGGGGATCGGAGGTCCGGGGAACCGGGGGCCGGGGGTCGGGGGAACCCTCCACGCGCCCCCATCCAGCCCCCGTCACCCTCATGCCCCCGCCCCTCCTCTCCTCATAAGCGCAGGTCAGCGCCCGCATGCGTATAAGGAAAACATAAGAGTTGAGCCCCCTCGGCTCAGGTCTGTTGACCCATCGGGAGGCGTCGTGCACACTTGAGCCTGTTCCACTCAAGTCATTGTTGGAGGAATCGAAATGGCACGTGCGGTCGGCATCGACCTGGGCACGACTAACTCCGTCGTCAGCGTTCTTGAAGGCGGCGAGCCCACCGTCATCACCAACGCAGAGGGCGCCAGGACCACGCCGTCCGTCGTCGCCTTCGCCAAGAACGGTGAGGTGCTCGTCGGCGAGGTCGCCAAGCGCCAGGCGGTCACGAACGTGGACCGGACGATCCGGTCCGTCAAGCGTCACATGGGCACGGACTGGAAGATCGAGCTCGACGGGAAGCACTTCAACCCGCAGCAGATGAGCGCCTTCATCCTGCAGAAGCTGAAGCGCGACGCCGAGGCGTACCTGGGCGAGAAGGTCGCGGACGCGGTCATCACCGTCCCGGCGTACTTCAACGACTCCGAGCGCCAGGCGACGAAGGAGGCCGGTGAGATCGCGGGGCTGAACGTGCTCCGTATCGTCAACGAGCCGACCGCCGCCGCCCTCGCCTACGGCCTCGACAAGGACGACCAGACGATCCTCGTCTTCGACCTCGGCGGCGGCACCTTCGACGTGTCGCTCCTGGAGATCGGTGACGGCGTCGTCGAGGTGAAGGCCACCAACGGTGACAACCACCTCGGTGGTGACGACTGGGACCAGCGCGTCGTCGACTACCTGGTGCAGCAGTTCCGCGCCGGCCACGGCGTGGACCTCGCCAAGGACAAGATGGCCCTGCAGCGTCTGCGCGAGGCCGCCGAGAAGGCGAAGATCGAGCTGTCCTCCTCCACGGAGACCTCGATCAACCTGCCCTACATCACCGCCTCCGCCGAGGGCCCGCTGCACCTGGACGAGAAGCTCACCCGGGCCCAGTTCCAGCAGCTGACGGCCGACCTGCTGGAGCGCTGCAAGACGCCGTTCCACAACGTCATCAAGGACGCCGGGATCGCCCTGTCCGAGATCGACCACGTCGTTCTCGTCGGCGGCTCCACCCGTATGCCCGCCGTCGCCGAGCTGGTCAAGGAACTGACCGGCGGCAACGAGGCCAACAAGGGTGTGAACCCGGACGAGGTCGTCGCCATCGGCGCCGCCCTCCAGGCCGGTGTCCTCAAGGGCGAGGTCAAGGACGTCCTGCTCCTCGACGTCACCCCGCTGTCCCTCGGTATCGAGACCAAGGGCGGCATCATGACCAAGCTCATCGAGCGGAACACGACGATCCCGACCAAGCGGTCCGAGATCTTCACCACCGCCGAGGACAACCAGCCGTCCGTGCAGATCCAGGTCTACCAGGGCGAGCGCGAGATCGCGGCGTACAACAAGAAGCTCGGGATGTTCGAGCTGACCGGTCTGCCGCCCGCCCCGCGCGGTGTCCCGCAGATCGAGGTCGCCTTCGACATCGACGCCAACGGCATCATGCACGTGACCGCGAAGGACCTGGGCACGGGCAAGGAGCAGAAGATGACCGTCACCGGCGGCTCCTCGCTGCCGAAGGACGAGGTCGACCGGATGCGCCAGGAGGCCGAGAAGTACGCGGAGGAGGACCACGCCCGCCGCGAGGCCGCCGAGAGCCGCAACCAGGGCGAGCAGCTCGTCTACCAGACCGAGAAGTTCCTCAAGGACAACGAGGACAAGGTCCCCGGCGACATCAAGACCGAGGTCGAGGCCGCCGTCGCCGAGCTGAAGGAAGTCCTCAAGGGTGAGGACACCGCCGAGATCCGCACGGCCACCGAGAAGGTCGCCGCCGTCTCGCAGAAGCTCGGCCAGGCCCTGTACGCCGACGCCCAGGCCGCGCAGGCCGCGGGCGGCGAGGCCGGCGCCGGCGCCGGTGACGCCAAGGCCGACGACGATGTCGTGGACGCCGAGATCGTCGACGAGGACCGTGAGCGCAAGGACGGTGCCGCGTGACGGAGGAGACCCCGGGCTTCGACGAGCAGCAGCCGCAGTCGGCTCAGCCGCAGCAGCCTGATGTCCCCTCCGGCTCTGACGACGCCGAGCCGAAGGCCGCCCCCCAGGAGGGGGCGGCCCCGGCCGGGGACGCGGCGGCGACGGCCCAGGTGGCCGGTCTGACGGCACAGCTGGACCAGGTGCGTACGGCGCTCGGTGAGCGCACCGCGGACCTCCAGCGTCTCCAGGCCGAGTACCAGAACTACCGCCGACGGGTCGAGCGCGACCGGATCACGGTCAAGGAGATCGCCGTGGCGAACCTCCTGACCGAACTCCTGCCCGTGCTCGACGACATCGGCCGCGCGCGGGAGCACGGCGAACTCGTCGGCGGCTTCAAGTCCGTCGCCGAGTCGCTGGAGACGGTCGCGGCGAAGATGGGCCTGCAGCAGTTCGGCAAGGAGGGTGAGCCCTTCGACCCGACGATCCACGAGGCCCTGATGCACAGTTACGCGCCCGACGTCACCGAGACGACGTGCGTGGCGATTCTCCAGCCGGGGTATCGCATCGGCGAGCGCACCATCCGCCCCGCGCGGGTGGCCGTGGCCGAACCGCAGCCCGGTGCGCAGTCCGCCAAGGCCGAGGAGTCCGAGGGCGCCTCCGATGCCTCCGGTGCCGACGACAAGGAGAGCGGTGGCCCGGACGAGGGCTGACGCAGGCGGCATGCAGGCTGAGCGGAAGGAGGGACGTCGCGGATGAGTACCAAGGACTTCATCGAGAAGGACTACTACAAGGTCCTCGGCGTCCCCAAGGACGCCACCGAGGCCGAGATCAAGAAGGCGTACCGCAAACTCGCCCGCGAGTTCCACCCGGACGCCAACAAGGGGAACGTCAAGGCCGAGGAGCGCTTCAAGGAGATCTCCGAGGCCAACGACATCCTCGGTGACCCCAAGAAGCGCAAGGAGTACGACGAGGCCCGCGCCCTCTTCGGCAACGGCGCCTTCCGCCCGGGGCCGGGCGCCGGCGGCGGCTCGTTCAACTTCGACCTGGGCGACCTCTTCGGAGGCGGCGCCCAGGGCGGGGGGCAGGCGGGCGGCTTCGGCGGGGGCATCGGCGATGTCTTCGGCGGCCTCTTCAACCGGGGCAGCTCCGGCACCACGCGGGTGCAGCCCCGGCGCGGCCAGGACATCGAGTCCGAGGTCACGCTGAGCTTCACCGAGGCCATCGAGGGCGCGACCGTCCCGCTCCGGATGTCCTCGCAGTCGCCCTGCAAGGCCTGTTCGGGCACCGGCGACGCCAACGGCACGCCCCGCGTGTGCCCGACGTGCGTCGGCACCGGCCAGGTCGCGCGGGGCTCCGGCGGCGGCTTCTCCCTGACCGACCCCTGCCCCGACTGCAAGGGCCGGGGCCTGATCGCCGAGGACCCCTGCGACATCTGCAAGGGATCGGGCCGCGCCAAGTCGTCCCGCACCATGCAGGTCCGGATCCCGGCGGGCGTCTCCGACGGCCAGCGGATCCGGCTGCGCGGCAAGGGCGCCCCCGGTGAACGGGGCGGCCCGGCAGGCGACTTGTACGTCGTCGTGCACGTCGACCCGCACCCGGTGTTCGGCCGCAAGGACGACAACCTCACGGTGACCGTCCCGGTGACGTATCCGGAGGCGGCCCTGGGCGGCGAGGTCCGGGTCCCGACCCTGGGCGGACCGCCGGTCACCCTGAAACTGCCTCCGGGCACCCCCAACGGCCGTACGATGCGGGCCCGGGGCAAGGGCGCCTTCCGCAAGGACGGCACCCGCGGGGACCTGCTGATCACCGTCGAGGTGAGTGTTCCGAAGGACCTGTCGGGGAAGGCTCGTGACGCCCTGGAGGCGTATCGCGAGGCGACCGCGGGCGAGGACCCGCGGGCGGAGCTGTTCCAGGCCGCGAAGGGAGCATGAATGTGATGGACGGCCGCCGTAGGCAGAATCCGTTGGGTAGGGCGTACGAGCTGACGGAGGAGACACCGGTGTACGTCATCTCGGTGGCCGCCCAGCTCTCCGGTCTGCACCCGCAGACCCTGCGCCAGTACGACCGTCTCGGCCTGGTCTCCCCGGACCGCACCGCCGGGCGCGGCCGTCGCTACTCGGCCCGCGACATCGAACTGCTGCGCACGGTCCAGCAGTTGTCGCAGGACGAGGGCATCAACCTGGCCGGCATCAAGCG
This sequence comes from Streptomyces stelliscabiei, assembly GCF_014873495.1. Classification (GTDB taxonomy): domain Bacteria; phylum Actinomycetota; class Actinomycetes; order Streptomycetales; family Streptomycetaceae; genus Streptomyces; species Streptomyces bottropensis. Next base: position 5,612,744 of record NZ_JADBGF010000001.1, read on the forward strand.
CATCATCGAGCTGGAGAACCAGGTCGCGGCCCTCCAGTCGAGGGTGGCCGAGATGGAGGCCGCCCTCGACGGCGCCGCCGCGACCATGCGCCAGCGCGAGGCGGCGGTCCATGCCTCCTACCGGCGCGACCTGGTGCCGTATCAGGAGATGCAGCAGAGCAGCGCGTTGGTGGTGTGGCGGCCCAAGGGGCGGCAGACGTCATCGGACTGACCATCCCGAGTACGCGGAAGGGCCCGGAGGTTCGCACGAACCTCCGGGCACGCCGCGCCTGGCACGACGTCATTGCGTTAGGCACTCATCGAGGACGATCCAGTCGTCACTCATTCACGAGCCCTGTGGATACTTCCGGTCGATGGAGGACGCGAACCACTCGCACAGCCACGTCAGTTCCGGCCCGGGCGGCCGGGCTGATCGGCAGCTCTGCTCGTAGGGGCCGTACCGGCCCTCGATGCCGTCGGGCCACAGAGGGGTGTGCGAGACACCGATCTCGAAGAAGAACCGCAGTAGTGACCAGCGCCGACGAATGAGCCCAACAGCGCCCAGGGTCATGCCACGTTGACAGCACGCTCGTCGGCCGAATCACATCTGTACATGGACCTGCGTCGCTGTGCGTGCGGGACGGGCTGCTTCGATCGTCGACACCGGCTGGAGCTGCACGGTGACGTCCTGGGCGCGGCGTACGAGGGTGCGTGCGGTCGGTGCGGGGTGACCCGCCGTTTCGAGTTCCGCCTGACGGAGGAGATCCCCCGCCCCCGCCGGCCTTCGGTGGCGCGGAGGCTTCGCAGATCATGGAGAGAGGCGGTGACGGGGGGGAAGGTCGGCGGTCCTGGAGCTGTAGCGGCGGTGGGTGGTCGGGATTCCCGGACTCCCGCCCGCCGGCACGGTGCCCCATGGCGGCTCCAGCCATCACCACTGTGCTCGGAGGGGCGGATCGGCGCGGTGAGCGGTGACCGGGCACAGTCCGGTGGATATGAATGACGTGACCATGATTACGTCGAGAATCTGATGACGGACTGTGCCGTTCTGGTGGCTGCCGGAGCTGTAGGCATCACGGTCTTCATCTTCGCGGCGCGCCCGCCGCTGCGGCGCCTCTACGCGCGACGTCTCGTGAGTCCGCTGGCGGTGCTCGCCGTCCTCGCCCTGGAGATGGGCATGTTCTGCCTCATGCTCCAAGCGGTGCGCGGCAACGCCCTTTCTCCGGATGGCCTCAACACGTGGTTGTCCGAGGCCGATGACCCAGAAGCAGGCACCGGTACCGTGATCCTCGGTCCGGCGCTCGGCCTGCTGGCCCTCGTGGCTCCCGTCGCCTGCTTCGTTCTGATGCTCGTCTCCGCGGTCGCCATTCCGGTGACCACCTACACGGCGCTCAACTCATGCTTCCGCGTGGGCGATGTGCACGAGATGCTGCCCGGACTCCTCTCGCCGCTGCTGGTCTGGTCGCTGTTCTTCATCAGCCTCTCCGACGGTCCCGACGTCTCGGCTCCGCCGGAGGTGCTGTACTCCTTCCTGCTCGGCGGCCCGCTGTCGGTGACGGCACTGTCCGTCTGGGAGATACGTCGACTACGCACGAAGTACGGGATGAACCTGCGGGCCGCGTTGGCCCGATAGGGCCGTGAGACCGCCAGAGCCGTCACCGGTGGAGGGCGGGCCCAGGACTTGTACCTGGCACCCAGGCGTACATCTCCAAGTGTCCGGAGCCGGAGTGCTGCGGAGCGACCAGTCGACACCCCCGGTCCTGTCTGTCCGCTGACGGGGAGGTGACGGCGGGGACCCAGCCGACGGCCGGCTTCGCGGCCTCCGAGCCAGTTGGTGATCCGTCAGCCGGGAGGGGCGGAGGGTGTTCGCGGTTCCGGGCTTCATGATCTAGATGTTATCGTCGAATAGACGATAATAATGCCGGGGTCGACGAGTGTGCGGATCCGTCGTCGTAGGCGACCCCTGTACCGAGGGAGTTGCTTGCCTTGTCCGCTGTGAACAGCGAGCCCGTAGCCGGTCCCCAGGTCCACACGACACCTCAGGAGTTGGCGACGGAACTCGCGGTGCTGACCGAAGTCGACTGGAGAAAGGTCTGGCCAGGAGCAGGCGGAGGCTATGAGCCCGACCCCGCCTGGCTCGCCCAGTTCGACTGGCAGGTGATCGACTTCCAGTGGCGCACCAACGACTGGGGGCCGATAACGGTGCAGACCCGCACCGGGAAGCGGCATCACCTGGAGACCCCGACGTCCCATTCGCAGGACTACGCCCGGGCCTCCCATCGGCTGTGGACCGGCGGCGATCCTGACCGGCACAGGGGGGTGCACGACAGGGAAGCGGCTGAGGCGGCCATGGCGTGGGCCGAGTACCTGGCGGCCGCTCGGCTTGTTCTCGGCGCGCCGACATGGGAGGGGGCCTGGGACGGCGCCGGATTCCCCGTCAGCTTCGGCCGCAGGTACGGCTCTCCTGACGAGCGGCGGCGGCACAACCCGTACCGGCTGGCCGTGTGGAATCCTCCGGAGCCCGGCTCCGCAGTGATCACCATCGAGGTTTTCGCCGACATCTACGGCCGACACTCCGTCAACCTGGAACTGCACGATCCCGCGCGCATCGTGCTGGACGACAGCGACGCCGAAGTGGAGAAGGTCGTCGACGTCACCAGCAGGGGAGCGGCTCCAGGGGCCCGGCGAATCTTCGGCGATCCCGACCCGGTCGACAAGCCTGACACGACCTGGCAGGACGTGGCCACCCAGCTGAGAGCGGTCTCGACCTGGGACTGGGACGTGATCTTCGGCGACCACCGGTGGAACCGGGCATTCGCCTCGCTCGACGAACTGGAGCGCTGGGCGCGGCGACTCGACTGGACCGTGTCCGGCGTCGACACATCACAGTGCGTCTCCGTCTCCACAGGGAAAGGCCTCTCCCTGTGGCTGCCCCCGGTGCTCCGCTACCCCGCACGCGTGAACTGGCTGGAGGCAAAGCTCTGGAGGATCAGCTCCAGGCCCTCCTCGCGCCACCACAGGAACGTGCTCGACCCCGCGGATGCCCTGTGGACGGACTGTGTGGCCGCCGCCACCGAGATCCTGGGCGGACCCGGGTACTGCGGTTCCCCTCACGGATCGGGGTACCCGAAGCAGTGGAGGAGCCGGAGCCAGGGCCTGCGCTTCCCCGTCGACACCCGCTGGGTGGCGATATGGCCCTCGCCGGGCGAGCCCGCTCCCGCCATCGGGCTCTTCATGCGGGGCGGATTCCTGGAGCGGAGCTACGAAGGCGAAGCCGCTCAGCTCGACCTGCGGATCTGGCGCCCGGCCATCCCCTGCGTCATCTGATCGCTGCGCCGTGATGTCGTGCGGATCAGATCTCGGGTGGGCGGCATTCGATGGTGATCAAAGCGTGTCGTAGCTCGCCCGGGTCGAGTGCGGGGCCCAGGTCCACTCCGAGCACGGTGACGCGGTCCTCGGGATGGCGTTCCCGCCAGATCGTCACCCGGTACGGGCTCATGTCCTCCAGTCGGAGATCGCGGGGCATGAGCCAGTGGTGCTCGTGCCAGGGCTCGGGGAAGTCCGGGTCGTCCCAGGCTCCCGAGAACTCCGGCTCACCGAGGACCGGCCGGAGGGCCGCTTGGAAGGCGCTCCAGGCGTCGGCCGCCCGGTCGAGGACGGCGTCGTTCTCGGAGGTGTCGTCGGCGCACAGTTGCCAAGGGGTCCAGCTGACGAGCTGCACCGGTGCCCAACCGCGCTCCTGGACGGGGTAGAGCGCCATGCCCTGTCCGGTGGAGCCGGTCACGTCCAGAGCCCATTCGGCGGACTGCGGCTTCCAGCCGAACTGGGCGCACCAGTCCTCCAGCGGTAGGCCCGGAGCGGGAGGTCCCGCCCATACCGTGGGCCAGTGCACTCGCTCGAGTTCCCTCAATTCGTCCGCCAGTTGGGCGGGAGACCGGTTGCTTCTCGCGGTCGCCACTGTTCGTCACCTGCCCGTCGTATTCCTCGAAGACTGTCTCAACGGTGATCCTCGGCGCGGTGGCAGTGCAGTTCGATCCGCGAGTTCGCGAGGTAGGGGCGTTCCTCGGAGCCCATGTCGAGCAACATGGTGAGTTCGATCAGCGGTGATCCCGGGCCGTTCAGCGGCCACAGCGCCAAGCGCTGGGGCCGTGATGCGCTGTTTCGGGGACTGTGCTGCGGCATCACGGGGAAGCCGAGGGAGTTTCCCGCGCCCTGCCACTGAGGGGCTCCCAACTCGGCCGTGATGGCGCCCGCGTAGGCCTGCGAACGCTCGAAGGCCAGCTCGCGCAGCCGTGGGTTCTCGTCGAGGGTCTCCCCTCGAACCGCCCAGACGGTCGAGCTGATGGAGGTGATCGGCTGCCTGGAGGTCCCGTTGCGGACGAAGTGAAAGCGTCCTCCGGGTGCCGTCCGCACGTACTGCCGGTTGCTGTGGAGCCAAAGGGGCACCCAACTGAGGCCCCCGTACCACTGCTTCAGATCCTCCTCGTCCTCCGGCATCGCGGACCAGCGGCCGGGCCAGCCGCTGATCCTGAGCGCGAGCAGTTCGTCGAGCACCTGCCGCGGGCTGCGGCCGGCGATCAGGTGGGCCATGAGGTGCACCTCGTCCTTCGGCGCCCGGCTCCCATCAGAGCTACTGTCCCGGCCAGTTCGGCGGCGGCCCCTGGGTCCAGCCGCTCGGCGGCTGGGGCGGCTGGAGCGGGGGCATCCACTGGGCCTGTGCGGCAGCCGGAGCGTACGGCTGCTGAGGTGACTCGGTGTACGACTGTTGGGGCGCCACGGGGGGCTGTACGGGGGCGTACGGCTGCTGCGGAGCGACATACACCTGATCGGTCGTGATGGCGGGAGCGGGGATGTGCTGCGGCGGTGTGTCGAAGCGGGGCAGCGGCTGCGTGCTCACCCGGTCCAGGAGGACGACGTTGGGGTTGCAGTCGCCGGCGTGCACCTGGACGGCGCCGCCGGGCTGCCGTTCCACCACCAGCAGGTTGAACTCGGCGAGCGACTGGAGCTGCGTGGGTTCGAGGGCGTACTCGTAGACACGTTGCCGCCCGGTCGCCAGGCTCGTGCTGTCACTGTCACCGGTCGTGTGGGTGGTGGACTCGTTCGTGGTGTGGGTGACGCTCGTGGAGGTCCCCGTCGTCTCGCTGTAGCTGCCGCCCGAGTTGGTGGATTCCGACGTCGAGAGCGGGTTGAACCAACCCTGGTAGGTCGTGGAGCTGCTGCTGCCCCAGTTCCGGCCGTAGGTCTCCGAGTGGCTGGTGGTGGTGCCACGGCTGGTGGAGGAACCGATCGTCTTGGCGACGGACGTGTTGACGGTCCGGCCCTCGGTGTCCGTCAGCGAGTGCAGGACGAAGGAGTGGTGGCGGCCCAGGAAGTCGGCGGCGATCGTGGCTTCCTGGTGGTTGCCGAGCCGCATGAAGGCGACCGTTCCGCCGCCGATGAGTTCCTGTCCGGAATCGCGCAAATGCGAGTGCACAAGGGTCAGTTGGGCGCCCCTGCGCTCGCACAGCTGGGCCAGCTGTTCGAGATGGCGTCGCTGGAGGCCCTGCTCGCCGAGCATCACGACGACACACGGAGCCTCCTCCTGGAACGAGGAGAGCCGCCGCATCACACTCTGCAGGGCGAGGTCGGCCAGCAGTTCCGCGCTCGCTGAACCCGCACCGAAGTCCAGGGCGACGCAGGTCAGATAGCCGGGCCCACGCCCCTCACGGGCCGTTCCCAGCTGCTCCAGCGGGTGCACGAAGGACGCCAGCCGGATGAGGCTGTCCCGCATCTGGTCCTTGTTCTTGTCGCTGAACAGATCGTCCGCGATGCGGTTGCGCTCCTCCCTGCTCAGCGCCTTGGCGTCGTCGGCCTCGCCCACAAGGACCCGCAACCCGGCACCGAGCCGCGCCAGGGACACGTCCTCGCCCAGCGCGCCGCACAGTTGGGTGAGGATCCGGGTGTACACGGCACGATCGGACCGGGCCGACTCCGGGCTGTCCCCGTGCATGGCCTCGACCAGCGCCTGCACCAGTTCGTGCGGCGCGAGCCCGCCCACGATGCCGCTCTCCGTCATACGGCTGGGCAGCAGCTGCACATCCACGGGCACGCCGCCCGCCTCGGCGAGCACGGACAGCTCCCGGCACACCAGGGCCTGGGTCAGGTCCAGCACGATCAGCGGCCGCTGGGCCAGCGTTGACGCGCCGAAGACCGTGAGGAAGCCCTCGCGGCCGCGCTGGCTGCCGCCGAAGACGTCCAGGCGCCGGGTGCCCGCTCCGAAAGGCAGCGCGCCCCAGGCGTCCAGACCGGCGATCCACTGCGTCTGCTGGGCCTCGTGGAGCGTCCAGCGCTGGTGCCACGACTGCCAGTCGTGGTGGAAACGTTCCTCCAGCGCCTTCGCCTGGGCGGTGCGGGCACGGGTGGCGGCGGTGTACCGCAGCGAGGCGTAGAGGGCGCGCACCACCAGGATGCCGACGACGACACCGCCGATGGTGAGCATCACCGTGAAGAGCAGGCTCAGCAGGTAGAACACCACGGCGACGACGATGCCGATCCGCAGCGCGGAGCTGATGCGGTCCTTGCGGTCCAGTCGGGCGGCCTGCACACGGTTCTCGTAGCTGCCGTCCAGCTCCGCGCGCTGCGGCTCGGCTTCGACGAACGGCTGACGCAGCGACTCGGGGTCGCGGTAGGTCCAACCGACGCGCTGGCCGGCGTCGAACAGTCTCAGATACGGGCCGAGCGGCCCGGCCTCGGTGTTCTCGATCGTCATGGGAGGGCTCCAGGCCGGTCAGGCGACGAAGGTCTCGATCGCGCGTATGCGCTTGTGCAGCGGCGGATGTGTGGACATGAGGCGCGCCATCGTTCGCTGCTTGCGGATGGCGTCGTCGGCTCCCGCCGCGTGCCACGCGGTGAACACGGAGACCAGGAGGGGGCCGTAGCCGATGAGGCCCGCGAACCGGTCGGCCCGCAGCTCGCCCTGGCGACCGGACCAGGCGAGCAGGAACGGTACGGCGTAGAGGGCCAACGCGGCCGGGAAGGTGAACAGCAGGGCGATGGCCAGTACTCCGAGGAACATCACGAACAGCCCGGCGAGGATCTCGGAGATCGCGGCGAGGACGCGGATCACGAGCCTCAGGGTGCTCATGACGAGCCGGGCGGGCAGAGCGTACCAGTGGCCGAGCAGCCCGGCCCACGCGTGGCCGCCGACATGATGGCCCAGCTCGTGGGCGAGTACGGCGGCCAGTTGCTGGGGCGGGAGGTTGCGCATGGCGCCGCGTGTGACACCGACGATGTGGCCTGCGGCGGCTGAGGCGTTCAGCTCGTCGGTGTCCTCCATCCACAGGTCGTACCGGGATCCGTCGACGCCGGCCCGTTGGGTGACCTCGTACCAGATCGGCTGGAGTACGGCGAGTTCGCTGCCCATGGGCTCGCGCATCTTGAAGTACAGCTTCGCCAGGCCACGCTCGGTCGGCCGGTTGAACACCAGGGCGCCCGATGCCAGCCACGCCACGACGAACGCCACGTCCACACCGCTCGGCATGGACAGCGATATCAGGAACATCACCAGCAGGCTGCCCAGGAAGAGGGGGATGTTGAGCAGCAGGGTGGTCACGGAGGAGGAATCGGCCCCGCGACGGACCTCGGGGGTGCCGGCCGGAGCGTATGCAGGGGGGAACTCGGCACCGGGGGTGCTGGTGGGGACGGGGGAAGGCGCTGGGGGTGGCGGTGCGAAGTGCGTGGGCTGGGGCGCCTGCGGAAGAGGTGGCTGCGGAGCCGCGTACAGCGGGTGGTGGGGAGCCTGGGGCGGCATCTGCGCTGTGCCGTACGGCGGTTGAGACGCGTGTGCGGGCGCCGGATAGTGCTGTTGGGGATGTGGCGGGTGCGGGTACGAGTGGGGTTGCGGATACGGCGGTGGCGCGAACTGCTGAGGTGGAACCGGCTGCTGGGGCGGGACCGCCTGGTAGGGCGGTGGCGCCGGAGGAGGGTGGGCCGGGCCCGGCGCGTACGCCTGCGGGGGCTGGACCGGGGCACTGTACGGCGGCATGGCCTGCGGCGCACCCGGAGCCGGGTACGCGGGCGGTACCTGGTGCGGCTGGCCCTGGGGAGGGTAGCCGTGGGGGAAGTCACCGTGGGGAGGGTGGCCGGGGCCGACCGGCCGGCCCGGTTGGTGCGGATCGACAGGATGGGTCACGTAAGAGGTCCGCCCCTGGGAAGAATGTGGGCCCAAGGGGCGTCCACATATGGACAGTTGGGATATGACCGTCCGAGGGCGGCAGCACGTACGCCTCTGGTGATGGAACTCGCCCCCGTGACCGCCGAAGCGGCAGCCAGTCATTGATTCGCAGCCGAAACATGCTGCACGAAATCGCCCCCCGAGTCCAGTTGCAACCGCGGGAAACGAAGTCACATTTGCAAGGCTTGGCCTGGGCTCCGCACGCCTCTAGGGTATAGGCGCAAGATCGATAACGGGGGAGACGTTGCCAACCGCACTGCTTGCGCACGATTCCGGTCAAGCACAGGATGACGCCCCTTTCTTCACACTGCCGGACATCTCCGGCAACTGGGGTGGTTCGCTCGTTCGCCAGAGTGAAGCCGACGTAGGGGCCGTCTCCCGCGACACCTTCGAGCGGTACGGCAGGAAGCCTGACCCTTCTGACCCTGAGCCCCCGGTCTGGGGCCGCTGTGACGCGGTCCGGTCGCATACGGCCGGGACGCAGCGGTGGATGCGCGCCGATCAGCGGGCGGGAAGGGTCTGCACCCGATGAACACCGCGTCGTACGACGAGACATGGCAGCGCTTCGTCGGTATGGAGGCCTGCCTGCTGCGCGAGGTCCCGCGCCAACGCCGCACGGACGACCGGCTCGACGGTCCAGGCGACGACCTGCACGCCCAACGGCTCGCCGCCCTGGTCTCAGCGCACCACGCACGACGCCCCGACGACCCGACGGGCGGAGCGGTGTTCGTCGGTTGGGCGCGCCGCGCGGCGGACCGGCCCATCGACGTGATGGTCGGAGGGAGCACGCTGCTCGGCGGTCGCGCCGACGCGGAGAGCGGCAGCACGCTGCTACGACTGCCCGCCGGCGCACGCGGGTCGGCCCAGCCGACGGGTACCGCGGCATCCCTGTTCGCCGACTTCCCGCACTGGAGCGCCGTCGCGGGTGTGACCGACGGGCTGCTCGTCGACGCGGAGCCCAACGCCACGGGGAGCGGCGCCGCACGGCAGCGGCCCAGTCTGGAGGACTGCCTCCTGGCGGTCTGGCAGGAGCCTTTCGCCTGGATGGTGTTCGCCGAACCGGTGCCCACCGACGAACTCGACGATCTGACCGGCGACATCGCCGACGCACAACGCCGCGCGATGTCCAAGGCGGACGGCTCGCCCGAGTACGCCATCGCGGCGGCCCGGTTGGAGCGACGCCACAAGGACCTGGCCAAGGCGGCGGCCACCGGACTGTGGCGCATACGGCTGCTGGCCGGCGGCCGTACGTCGGAGGACGCGACCCGTGTCGCCGCGCTCGTCTGCGCGTCGGCGGACCTGGAAGGGCTGCCCTACGCGCTCCGGCCGACCGGGCGGGTCGGGGACCTGCCCACGGTGCTCGGCGGAGCTCTTCCCGCCCCGGAGGAGTACCCCTTCCGTGCCGGATCCGACCTGCTGGCATCCCTGGCCAGGCCGCCCGCCCAGGAGATTCCGGGCGTACGGTTCGCGCTGCGCCCGGAGTTCGACGTCACCCCCGAGACCACCGGCCGTCCGGCCACAGCCGACACCCCGCCTCCGGTCCGGCTCGGTTCGGTGCTCGACCGCAACCGCAGCCCCGTGGGCGACCTGGAACTGACCCGCTCCACCCTCAACCGGCACACCTTCGTGTGCGGGGCGACCGGCGGCGGCAAGTCCCAGACCGTGCGCGGCCTGCTGGAGGCCGCGACCCATGCGGGCATCCCATGGCTGGTGGTGGAGCCGGCCAAGGCCGAGTACCGGTTCATGTCGGCTCGGCTCGGCGACACGAGCGAGGTCGTCGTCATCAAACCCGGCGACCCCGACGCGCTTCCGGCCGGCCTGAACCCCCTGGAGCCCTCGGCCTACGCCAACGGCGAGCACTTCCCCCTCCAGACGCACCTCGACATGGTGCGCGCGCTGTTCCTGGCCTCCTTCGACCCGCAGGAACCGTTCCCGCAGGTCCTGAGTGCCGCGCTGACCCGCTGCTACGAGGACCTGGGCTGGGACCTCACCCTCGGCGAACCGCTCGTCCCCGGCACCGAGCCCCGCTATCCCACCCTCGAGGACCTGGAGCACACGGCCTTGCAGGTCGTGACCGACATCGGCTACGGCAAGGAGGTCGCCGACAACGTCCGGGGTTTTATCAAGATCCGCCTGGCCAGTCTGAGGCTCGGCACGACGGGCCGCTTCCTGGAGGGGGCTCGCCCGCTCGACTTCGGCGAACTCCTGCGGCGCAACGTCGTCTTCGAGATCGAGGACGTCGGCGACGACAAGGACAAGGCGTTCCTGATGGGCACGATCCTCATCCGGCTCGTCGAGCACCTGCGCATGGAACAGCGCGTGACCCGTCGACTGTCCCTCCCCCTGCGGCACTTGAGCGTCTTCGAGGAGGCTCACCGGCTGCTCCGCCGTTCGGAGGAGGGCGGCGCGAGCGCCCACGCGGTGGAGATGTTCGCCGGTCTGCTGGCCGAGATCCGTGCGTACGGCGAGGGCCTGATCATCGCCGACCAGATTCCCTCCAAGCTCCTTCCCGACGTCATCAAGAACACGGCGGCCAAGGTGGTGCACCGCCTCCCGGCCCAGGACGACCGTGAGGCGGTCGGCGCGACCATGAACATCACGGCTGCCCAGTCCGAGTACCTGGTCACCCTGCGGCCGGGCGAGGCCGCTGTCTTCACGGACGGCATGGACTATCCCCTGCTGGTCCGGATGCGGGACGGGACGGATCGCGAGGACGCGGGGGCGATCCGGTCGGCGTCTGCGGCCGCGCTCACCGGGGAGCGCAGCCGCGCGTGCGGCCCCTGCTGCACCCCTGAGCCGTGCACCCTCCGCGACCTGCGCAGGGCGCAGCGGTTGATGGACGTACCCGAGCTCCGGATCGCGCTGTGGGCCGAAATGGCCGTCGCGGCTCACCTGTTGGCTTGGACGACTCCCCTGCCGGGCCAGGCGATGCGGCAGGCCCTCGAACCGTACCGGGCCGGGGAACGCCGCCTCCTCGACTGCGCTGTCGGTCAGGCCGTCGACCGTGCGGTTCACAGCCGTGTGGGCGCGCCCGCGGCGCCGGAGGCGCTGGCCGAGCATGTGGCCGCGATGATGCGGGGTCAGCTCGACGGACAGGATCCGTGTCCGCAGGCGGAGCCTCGTTTCAAGGCGGCGAAGGGTACGAACACCCGGCTCTACTACCACGGGCGTCTCGCGACGCCGTCCGTGCTGGAACGGATCGTCGGGTGTGCGGATCCGTCGTCGGGCTGGTCGGAGCAGTTCGCCCGGGCTCTCGCCTGCTTCGAGCGGGTGCCGAGGCGGACGCGGGGAGAGCGGCCGTCAACAGGGGGCGCGGAGTGATCGCGGACATCGGGGAGTCCAGCACGTGAGCGAGTTTCAGGGGGCCGAGCGTCCGCCCGCACCGGAGATCGCCGCTCCGCAGTCATGGGAGATGGCGGACAGGGACGCACCGACGGAGCCGGAAGACGCGGAGTCATTCCACGACTCGGGCGATGATGCGGCTGGCGACCAGCGACTGGAGCCGATTGAGCCTGCCGAGTCGGCTGAGCCGATTGAGTCCGCTGAGTGGGCCGAGCCGGCCGAGCCTGCTGAGTCCATTGAGCCTGCTGAGTTCGCCGAGCCGACCGAGGCCGCTGAACGGGCCGAGCCGGCCGAGCCTGCTGAGTCCATTGAGCCTGCTGAGTTCGCCGAGCCGACCGAGGCCGCTGAACGGGCCGAGCCGACCGAGGCCGCTGAACGGGCCGAGCCGGCCGAGCCGACCGAGCCGGCCGAGCCGACCGAGCCGGCCGAGCCCGCTGAGTCCGCCGAGCAAATCGAGCCCGTCGAAGCGGTGGAGCCGTGGGAACCCGTTGAGTGGGGGCAGTCGGAGTATCCCGCAGAGTTGGCCGAGGCCCTCTCAGAGTCAGGGGAGGAGCCCGAGGAGTCGTCTGGCGCGGCGCAGGGTTCCTGGGAGTCTGCGGACTCCGGCGAGCAGGACGGCGAAGGCGACGGGGGAAGCCTTGAGTCGGAGGAGCCGGTCGAGCCGGAGGAATCTGCGCAGCCCGTGGAGTCCGAGGAGCCGGATGTCGAAGAGGCCTATGACAGTCCGCAATTGGATGAAAAGTCCACGGGCTCGGTCGGTGCACCGGACCCCCCGCAGTCGGCGGAGGTAGCCGAGCCCACGTCGCCCACCGAGGTCGCACAGCCCGTCGAGTCCGCGGAATCCGCCGAATCGGGCGAGCCCAGCGACGCCGGCGACAAGATCCAGAAGATGGTCGATCGTCCGCCCATCGAGAACATGTACTTCGATGACGGGGAGGAGATCGAAGGGCTGACCTACGGTGACCCGATCAACGAGGCCCCAGAGGGCAAGGTGCCGCTCTTCGACGGCCCGCCCACGCGTGAGCAGACCGCGCAGGGCAGCCTGAACGACTGCGGTGTCATCGCGTCGCTCGGGGCGATCGCGGGGCACCGCCCCGAGGCCATCGAGAACGCCGTCCAGGAGAACCCCGACGGCACCTACACGGTGACCCTCTACGCCACGGAACGCGGAGCGGACGGCACCTGCCGGGCCACCGACCAGCGGATCGAACTCGTCGTCGAGCCGGAACTTCCCGTCGTCGAGGACGATCCCAGTACGCCGGTCTTCGCGCAGATGGAAGGGGCGGCGTGGGCTGCGGTGCTGGAGAAGGCGATGGCCGCAGTCGACCAGACCTGGGACGACGAGCGCACGAACGACTGGGACGCGGAGTGGAAGGCGGACACGGATGTCCCCGACGGTCCCACGCCGGTCGGCTACGAACGGCTCAACCAGGGCACCAGCGTGTGGGAGCAGACCGAAATCCTCGCCCAGCTCACGGGCAGGGACAGCGTCATCCGTGGGTTCCCGCAGGGCGAGGGCGCCGGCCCCGCGCTGGAGGGGTACCTGCAGCAGCAACTCGCGGACAGCAAACCGATCTTGGCCTCGACACGCCTGCTCGACGAGGCCGCAGACGAAGAAGAACTGCCCTACGAGCTGGTTCCGAACCACGTGTACGAGGTGGTCGGGGCGCAGGACGGCATGGTCCACTTGCGGAATCCTTGGGGTGTCAACGATCCGGAGGAGATGTCGACCGAGGAGTTCATCAGGAACTTCAGCGACCAAGGGTGGGGTCTCTTCGGCACGCTCGTCTAGGACATTCGAACAACCGAGGAAACACTCCCACTCGGGGTATTTGGAGAGGAGATACGTATGACGCGGGACAAGTTGGTGATCCGCTCCGGGCAGCTTACGAGGACCGCAGGAGGAAAGGTCGGCGGTGTGAGCAGCACGTCGGCCACCGAGTCGCGACCGGCCCGCGTGAAGCTGGCCGTTGTCGACGCGGACGGCACGGAGCGCAAGGAGCGCCTGGAGCCGAACGACACCTTCCCCGTGGGCTCGGAGATCTGGCGCCTGGTGGACATCACGCACTTCGCCGGCGGCAGGTGGACGGCCGTGGCTGTTCCTGCGGACGCACCCGTCGCGGACACCCCGCCCGAGGATCCCTCCTCTGCGGAGGCCCTCGACGAATGACGTGGACGGAAATGCCGCACGGTGAACTGGTGATCCACTCCGGGCGGGTCACGACCACGGTCGGAGGAGGCTGGATCGGCGGGCTGGTAGTGCCCGCACGACAGGATCGGAACGGGCCGAGGTGCGGCTCGCCATCAGTGGAGGTGGATGGCACCCATAGGGATGCTTCCTGCATGGCAATCGAGGATCTGACGCTCTTGGGCGGCGCCGTCGTTCAGGTGGCTGCGGGAAAGATCGGCGGAATCGGAAGTCTTCCGCGGACGGCCGAGAGGGCGGCTGTGGTGCAGTTGTCCGTCACGCGCACCGGTGGTGACAGGCGATCGGAAAAGCTTTCCGTGGGTGATTCCTTCCCGTTGGGCGAGGAGACGTGGGAGGTCACGGGTGTCAACCACCCCAACGCCACCTCCTGGAACGTCGCTCTGCGCCTGGTGTCCTGGGCCGGGGCATGGGGAGGGAACTGACACAGGAGGACGCGTCCGGATTCCTGGGGCGCGGCCTGGACTTCGCGGACAACTCGGGACGGCTGCAACACTGGTTCGACCTGGCGCGGATGGTCCGGGCCACGGGTGGGTCCAGAGCGATTCGGGAGACATTCTGCTGGGAGAGCCGGACGCGCGTCGCCCGGCTCTGGGGGAGCCAGGACAGCCGGCTGGTCAACGGATTCATGGGCCGGCCCTGGGCGCGGTTGAGTTGCGATGCGCTGGACCGCAGTTGGTGGGTCGTCGCGGAAGGCAGGGTCGAGCTCTCCGAGCCGACCCGGGAACCCGGCGATGCGACAGGACGCGAACTGATCACGAAGACCACTGCCTACGGCTCCCGTCCGAACGAGCGGTACCAAGAGGCGGTCGACCAGCGCATGTTGGTCGTTCGCCTGCACGTCACCCGGCTGTACGGCGCGCTCAGGCCGGAGGACGAGTGGGATGCGGGAGAAGAACCGACCTATTGGTAGGGCGTCGGTCGGCGGCAGATTCCATGACGACGGTGGGGCCGCATGCGTGCATCGCACGACCAGGCGGATTCGCACGACCACGCGGTCATGCCGCGGGGGTCGGACTCGAAGACTCATATGAACACGCAGAGGTGGAGCGGTGACTGGTACGGAAGCAGGATCCGAGGAGCCCGAGTTCTACTTCGCGGACGTCGACGCCTTCGTCTCCGGCTACCTCTCACCGACGATCCGCCGCCGTATCGACGGCTCGTCGGTCACCTGGTGTCCTCAGTGGTGGCAGCACCCCGAGGCCGGCGCCAGGCTCACCGCGCTCTGGCTGGCCTGGGAGCACCTGCGCAGGGAGCCGGCCCTCGGCATGTCGACGTGGTGGCTGTACCACTTCGACCCGCATTTGAGGGTGCTGATGGACACGGACACAGGCCCCTTCGCGGCCTGTTCGCCCGAGGAGGGTCACACGGCGCACCCGTTCGCTCCACTGCCGGTGGACCCGATGCCGACCCCTGAGGCCGATCCCGCTCTGCCTTCCCTCGGCCCGCCACCGACTCTTCCGCCCCCGCCCCCGTTCAGGACCGCGACGTGACCCAGCGCACAGTACTCGGTCACTGAACCAGCACCGCCCGTGCCGCGTCTCACCAGGGGAAACGCATAGGTCGCCACAGGGGAGGCACGCATGGCCATGGTCGGGCTGTTCTGGATCGCCGAGGACGGTGGGGTGTACGTCGGGGCGCAGCCGGAGGGGTTCGGGCCCGGGGTGCGGCTGACGCGGGACTGGGTGGAGGGGCTCGGGACCGGGCAGAGCGCGGTGTGGGGCTGGTCGGAGATCCGGTCGGTCGCCGTGCGGTACGTGCGGATCAGGTCCGCGGCCCGACTGCTCGCCACCACGGCCGTCGACCTCGTGACCAACGCCGTCGTGGGCGGCGGTGAGGCCGCGGCCGCGTTCGAGGTGCACCTGGAGACCGTCGACCGGACGGTCGAACTGAACACGCAGTCCGCCGCCGCCCTCGGCGGCTACGTCCAGTCCGAGTACGACCTCTCCGTCGTGCTGCTGGAGCGCTTCGTGGCGGGTACGGCGGAGGTGGAGACCCTGGCGAACTGGGGCCGCACTTGCGCCGCCGAGGGCACCCCGCGCCGCGAGGAGCGGGAGGCGCTGCTGCGGGAGTGGAGCGGGGGCTGAGCCGCCGACGGGGCTTCGAACCACCGATGGACGCCGAACCGCCGGCGAGCGGAGGGAGGTCGCCGGGTACCCGGTTCCCTCGTCCGCCGTCCCGCATGATGACCACGGGACGCCGAGACACCGGAGGGACACATGACCGCACCGGACACACCGCACGGTGCTCCACGGGACAACACCCGCGACGCCGCACACGACACAACGCGCGGCAACGGTATCTCCGTGACCCACGACCTTGAGGCGGACGACTGGTCGAACGAGGAGACGGCTGCGTACGAGGTGGCGATCGAGGCCCTCAACGGGGCGGTCGGCGCGTACAGCGCGCGGATCGCGGCGGAGGAGGCCAAGGATGTCCCCGACGCCGCCGTCATCGAGGCCGCGCGCGCCGCGCAGGGGCGGCTGGCGAAGGAGCGTGAGCGGCTGCGCCCGGCCGACCGTGAGCAGATCGCCGAGGCCCGTGCCCGCTACGCCCGGCTCGCCCGCGAGATTCCGGCCGGAACTCGCATGACCGACCCGGCCGAACACACGACCCGTCCGGGCGACCGATGACGGAGCCGCCCGCGCATGTGATCGACCCCGCCGAGGTGGCGGCGAGATGGTGGCCGGTGACCTGAACCGCCACGGCGGCTTCGCGGACCCCGGCAGTGACCGCTAACGGCCCACCGGCGTACGCCCCGGCTCATGGCCCAGAACGACATCCTGATGGCCGCCTGCGCCACGCCGACGGCCTGGGCCTGGGTGGCCCAGGCCCAGGCGTACGTCCGGGGGCATGGGCCGCACGTGATCGTCCGTTGTCATGGGGTGCCACAGGCGATGAGCAACCAGGGTGTCGTCTGCCACGCTTCGAGCAACCGGACCGGACCGGGCCCGCCCGAGCCAGAGCCGAAGCCCGAGGCGATACCGGTCCCCCGTGCCCCGCTCCCGGCCGAGCGGCACCACCGCAGGGACCGACCGGCCCCGACCCCAACGGCGCGGCAGATGGCAGCCACCGCCAGGGCCATCCCTGCCCCCGGCCTCGCCCCCGCCCCACCATCGCCCGACGTGAGGTCCGCCACCCCTCTCTCTCCGCCCCCCGACCGGGCGAGGTCGCGGCCCTCCGGGAACCGGCCCGCCCCCGGCCGCCACGCGCCCACCCGCACCCGTCCACAACCCGCAGCCGCCCACCCCGCTGACCTGCCACCCCGCCCCTCCGAACGCCCGGGGACCCCGGTCGCGAATCCCTCCGCCCCCAACGCCCGCCCACGTCGAAGCCGTTGATCGACAGCCGTATGACGGTCCAGCCGCCGACGCGCTACGCGTGAAGACCGAGCGGCGACAGAGGAAGCCCTTTGCTTTACCCTCTTCACACCGAGACCACACAAGGCTGTTGTCATCTCGTTAAGTGATTAGTCCTTGACGCTGAGGTGGTCACCGCGTTGGCTTTCAGCCACATGGGTCGCAGTTGCTGCACCCACGCCCGGAAGGCCCTTGATGTGAACGCCCGTACCACCCGCAATACCCCCGGCACTCGTATACGTCGTCGCACCACCGCTCTGCGCCGCACCGCCACCGCCCTCGCCGCGTCTGCCGCGGCCGTCTCCCTCGCCGCCTGCGGGGTCGTGGACGTCGGGGACAGCGCGGAGGCGAGTCCCACGAAGGGCGACGACATCACGGTGGGCGTGCTGTTCCCCGACAAGGACACCAAGCGGTACGAGCAGTTCGACTACCCCAACATCAAGAAGAAGATCGCCGAGCTCACCGACAACAAGGGCATCACCAAGTACGCCAACGCGGAGAAGGACCCGGAGACCCAGAGCGGCCAGCTGGAACAGATGGTGAAGGACAAGGTCGACATCATCATCGTCGACGCCGTGGACGCCAAGACCATCGCTCCCGCCGTACAGAAGGCCGACGACGCAGGCATCCCCGTCATCGCCTACGACCGCCTGGCCGAGGGCCCGATCGACGGCTATGTCTCCTTCGACAACGAGCTCGTCGGGCAGGTGCAGGGCCGCTCGCTGGTGGAGGACCTGGGCGACAGCGCCGCCAACAAGATCGTCATGATGAACGGGTCCCCCACCGACCCGAACGCCGCCATGTTCAAGGAGGGCGCGCTCTCCGAGCTCCAGGACAAGGTGACGATCGCCGAGACCTTCGACACCAAGGACTGGGACCCGGTCGTCGCGAAGGCGAACATGGAGAAGGCCGTCGCCAAGCTGGGCGTCGACAACATCGACGCCGTCTACGCGGCGAACGACGGAATCGCCGGTGCCGTCATCGACGTGCTGAAGACCGCCGGTGTCACCAAGGTGCCGCCGGTCACCGGGCAGGACGCCGACCTGGACGCCGTGCAGCGGATCCTCACGGGCGACCAGTACATGACCGTGTACAAGTCGTTCCCGACACAGGCCGCCGCAGCCGCCGAGATGGCCGTCGCCAAGGTCCAGGGCCGCTCCATCGAGTTCGACGCCCTCGCCAAGGACAGCGTCGACTCCCCGACCACCAAGAAGATCCCGGCCCAGCTGGTGCCCCCGGTCGCGCTGACCAAGTCGAACATCAAGGACACGGTCGTCGCCGACGGCATCTACACGGTCAAGCAGATCTGCACGTCGGCCTTCAAGGCCAAGTGTGACGCGGTCGGCCTGAAGTAGCCGCCGACCGTCCCCGTCCTCCGGCCCGGCAGGGTCGCCGCCGCCCGTGCTTCGGCCGGCGGTGCTCCTGCCGGGCCGTGGCTTTTCCGGCCTTTTCCCGGGGCCGCCCCTCGCCGGTCGTGCGGTTCTTCCTGGTCCAGGGTGACAGCTTGTCATGTCGTGATCACGGGGGGCGACTGTCGCATGCCTCAGGGCAGTGGGGACACCTGCACGTCGGGTGCGCGCATCGCCGCCGCGCGACGCACGGGACGTATGGAATACGCGGGTTGCGCGGGTTGCGCGGGTTACGTGGGTTACGTGGGTTACGCGGGATATGTGGAACGGGCGAGATCGGTGCCCGCCGCCGCGCTGCCCACCACGACGCGGTCGCCATTCCGGCCTACCGCGACGCGGTCGCCACTCCGGCCCGTGCGGCCCACCGGCCCCGGCGCCGCCCGGCGGACGGCCCTCCTCGGCCCCACGCGCGTACCCGCCCCCTGATCCGGCGCGCCCCCATCTCCCCTATACCGAGCACCTACCGGCAGGACGAGGGCGAGGCCGGCTGCGTCCTGACGGACTACGCGCGCGAGGAGCCGGGAGAGGACTACTGGGTCAGTACCAGGCACCCACCAGGCCACCACCGGCGACTGCTGGGCTGTCACCGGGCCGGTACTCCGTCGGGACAGCCCCGCAGGCCCGCAGGCCCGCCGACCCCTCATGCCACCCGCGTGAACTCGATCGTCACCTCCGGCGGCCCCCCGGCCACCCCCCGGTAGATGCCCTTGTGCGGGGTCACGTCGTCGTAGTCGCGGCCGCGGCCGACGACGACGTGGGACTCGTCGGCGGGGACGCGGTTGGTGGGGTCGTAGCCGGTCCAGTCCCCCGCCCAGTACTCGATCCAGGCGTGGCTCTGGCCGGCGACGGGCCGGTGGAGTTCGGCCTCGCGTTCGGGGTGGAGGTAGCCGGAGACATAGCGGGCGGGCAGGCCGAGGGCGCGGAGCATGCCGAGGGTGAGGTGGGCGATGTCCTGGCAGACGCCGGCCCCCTGCTCCCACGCCTCGGCCGCGCTGGTGTGCACCCCGGTCGCGCCCGGCACGTACGCGACGTGGTCGGCGACCATCGACGACACCGCCGTCGCCGTCCCGTGCACGTCGAGGCCGGCGGACGCCTCCCGCGCCCGGTCCAGCAGTCCGGCCGGGAGCGTCGTACGGCCGGTCGCGGCCAGGTACTCCAGCAGGCGGGAGCCGGCGGTCGCCCGGTGGACCTCGGCCCAGCCGGGCGCGTCCGGCACCGGCTCCGGCGGGGCCGTCTCCACCAGGCTGGTCGCGGTGATCGTCAGGTCGGAGTGGGGCTCGATGAGGTCGAAGCCGGTGACCTGGGTGCCCCAGTAGTCCCAGTACGACCAGGTCGGCGTCGAGGGGTTCACCAGCACCCGGGCGTCCAGGGTGGTCTGGCCCGGCAGCGTCAGCGGGGTCATGCGGACCTCGTTGTGGGAGGAGGCCGCGGGCTGCGCGTACGCGACGCGGGTGATGTGCCGGATGCGCAGGCGCCGGGTCGCCCGTACAGCCGATCCAGGCAGGTCCATCGTGCTCACGCGCCTTCCTGGGCCCACTCGACGGGGCCCTGGTACGGGAAGAACTTCTCGGCCACCGCCTCCGCCGAGGCCATGCACGCCTGCTGCAGATCCCGCAGCAGCGTCGGCAGGCCGGCCTCCAGGGACTCGGAGTCGAGGTATTCGAGGTGGGTGCGCAGGGCGCCGATCGGACGGCGGGCCGGGTCCTGACGGGGACGGCCGAGCGCGGCCAGGCACTCCTCCGCCGTGGTCAGCGCGTGCAGCGCCGAGCGCGGGAAGTCCCGGTCGAGCAGCAGGAACTCGGCGACCTTGGGGCTGTCGCCGAAGCCGCCGTGCACACGCGCGTACGCCTCGTCGGCGCCGCTCGCGCTCAGCAGTGTCGGCCAGTCCGGCGCGTGCGCCGCGTCCAGCACCCGCACCGACAGCAGCCGTACGGTCATGTCCACCCGCTCCAGGCTGCGGCCCAGCACCACGAAACGCCAGCTGTCGTCCCGGCTCATCGTGGAGTCGGCGAGCCCGAAGAAGAGGGCCGCGCGCCGTCGTACCAGCTCCAGATAGGCGTACGGGCCGCCCGTGCGGCGCGCGGCCGTCCGCTGGTCGGCGAGGGCGTGCCAGGTGGAGTTGAGGCACTCCCACATCTCGGAGGAGACGGCCTCGCGGGCACTGCGGGCGTTGAGCCGCGCGGCCCCGAGCGCGCCCTCGATGGAGCCCGTCGAGCCGGCGTCGAAGGCCAGCCGGTCCAGTACCTGCTGCATGTCGCAGTGCAGCTCGGGCGCGTCGACGCCGAGGATCGCGTACAGCGAGCGGCAGGCCGCGTCCTCGTCGCGCCAGGGGTCCTCGAGGAGGCGGTGGAGGTAGGCGTCGAGGATGCGGCCCGTCGCGTCGGCCCGTTCCACGTACCGTCCCGTCCAGGTCAGGGCCTCGGCTATCCGGGAGAGGATCACGTCGTTCACTGCTGCTGCGCCCCTTCCTGCACGAGGGTGCGGGTGCCGTCGGGGCCGAGCTGGCGCGGCGCCTTCTGCGGCAGCGGACCCGGTCCGCCGGTCTCCTCGACGTGCTGCTCGGCCGGCCCCTCGGCGAGCACCCAGGTGTCCTTGGAGCCGCCGCCCTGGCTGGAGTTGACGATGAGGTTGCCCTCCTGGAGGGCGACGCGCGTCAGCCCGCCGGGCAGGACCCACACGTCGCTCCCGTCGTTCACGGCGAAGGGCCGCAGGTCGATGTGGCGCGGGGCCATGCGCTCGCCGGCGAGGGTGGGGGAGGTGGACAGCGCCACCGGCCGCTGCGCGATCCAGCCGCGCGGATCGGCCCGCACGGCCTCCCGGGTGCGCTCCAGCGTCTCCCGGTCGGCCTTCGGACCGATGACGATGCCCTGCCCGCCCGCGCCGTCGACCGGCTTGATCACCAGCTGGTCGATCTGGTCGAGGACGGCCTCCAGCTGCCCGGGTTCGTCCGGCCGGAAGGACTCCACGTTCGGGAGGACGGGTTCCTCTCGGAGGTAGTAGCGGATGAGGTCGGGGACGTAGGTGTAGAGGAGCTTGTCGTCCGCGATGCCGTTGCCCACCGCGTTCGCGAGGGTGACGTTCCCCGCCATCGCCGCGCCCATGATCCCCGGGCAGCCGATCACCGAGTCGGGCCGGAAGTGGAGGGGATCGAGGAAGTCGTCGTCGAGCCGCCGGTATACGACATGGACGGGCATCTCCCCGCGAGTCGTCCGCATCCACACACGGTTCCCCCGGCAGACGAGATCGTGCCCCTCCACCAACTGCACGCCCATCAGCCGGGCCAGCAGGGCGTGTTCGAAGTAGGCGGCGTTGCTGGGGCCGGGGGTGAGGACGACGACCCGCGGGTCCCCGATGCCGCCGGGCGCGGCGGCCCGCAGCGCGGCGAGCAGTCGCTGCGCGTAGCCGTCGACGGGCACGACGTGCTGCTCGGCGAAGAGGGACGGGAACACCCGGGTCATCGCGCGCCGGTTCTCGATGACGTACGACACCCCGGACGGCACCCGGACGTTGTCCTCCAGCACCCGGAAGTCACCCGCCTCGTCCCGTACGAGGTCGATGCCGGCGACATGGATACGGACCCCGCCCGGCGGCTCCACGCCGTGCGCGGCCCGGTGGAAGTGCGGCGAGTTGAGGAGCAGCCGCCAGGGCACGACTCCGTCCTCGAAGGCCCGGCACGGCCCGTACGCGTCCGCGAGGTAGGCCTCCAACGCCCGTACGCGCTGCGCCACTCCGCGCTGGACGAGGTCCCACTCCAGGGCGTCCAGGATGCGCGGCACCAGGTCCAGCGGCCAGGGTCTCTCCTCGCCGGCGAACGCGTACGTCACGCCCCGGTCGGTGAACGCGCGGGCCATCTGGTCCGCCCTGAACCGCAGTTCGCCCGGATCGATGGGCCGGAGCGCCGCCAGCACCGGCTCATAGGCGGTCCTGACCTCACCCGGCCGCTCAAACATCTCGTCCCACGCGTCGGCCAACGCGTAGGCGTCAAATATGTCCGCCATGGCCCGACGGTAAGCGCGCTCCGTAACACCCCGGTCACCGGTGCGTTTCCGCCGGCTTGCGGCGACGATCGCGACCTGCGGAAACGGAGGGTTTGACGTACGGCCGGGCGGGGCAGCCGGGGTTCTGCGATCCGGGAGCACGCGCCCGGCTCCTGCCCGGTGTCGGACGGCGTCCGGGCGACGTCACGCCTTGCCGTGCCCGCCTTGTCATGCCCGCCCGGAACGTGGCCTCGGGCGCGTGCACACCCCTCCCGTCCGCCCCGTCCGCACGAATTTCAGCTTGTTGCAGGGCGCACTGCCTGAGGGGTGGAGATAGTCGGACGCAAGAGCTGTTATCGGGACGTAGGCGTGGCGGAGCCGTGTTGCGGTGCCCGTGCGGGCCGCGCATAGTTGCGCTGCGAACAGGTCGGAACCGGGGGTGAAGTGGGTGATGGCCGGGCACGCGACCGAGGAGCATCCGCACGGGGCCGACCGGCTCTGCGCGGCCGGGGACCGCGTGTACTCCCGAGCCGTACGCCGGGGCCGCGTCCCGCGCGAGGACGCCGACGCCGTCCCCTGCCTCCTCGAACTCGCCCTGCTGCACCCCGACCCCGACGACATGGGCTGGCTGGTGCCCACCTCTCCGCAGGAGGTCATGACCCGGCTGCTGCGCGGCGTCCACGCCGAGGTCAGCGCGAGCCAGGCCCGGATGGGCGCGGCGGTCGACGCCGTCGAGTGGTACGCGGGCCTCGGCAGTTCGCGGGCGCGGTCGTCGGCGGAGAGTACGGCGATCCGGGTGCTCGACGGGCTGGCCCGGATCCGGGCGGCGATCGACGAGGCCACCGACCGCTGCACCGTCGAGGTGCTGACCGTGCAGCCGGGCGGCATCCGGCGCGAGGACGAGCTGCGCGAGGGGCTGCACCGGGCGCTGGCGATGTGCCGCCGTGGGGTGCGGATGCGGGACCTGTACACCCATGTGGCCCGGCACGGGCAGGGCCTGCACAACTACATGGAGCTGATGGGGGAGTCGGCGGAGGCCCGCACCCTGGACGAGGTCGTGGAACGCCTCATCGTCTTCGACCGCACGGTGGCCTTCATCCCCGCCAACACCGACCGCACCATGGCCCTGGAGATCCGCCACCCCGCGCTGGTCGAGTACCTGGTCACGGTCTTCGAACGTCTCTGGCGCCTAGGGGTCCCGCTGGCCGCGTCGCTCCCCTCCACCGGTGTCGCGGGCATCACGCACCGGGAGCGGTCCATCGCGGCGCTGCTGGCGGAGGGTCACCAGGACGCGGTGGTCGCCGAGCGGCTGGGCATCAGCGTCCGCACCTGCCGGGCCCACATCGCCCGCCTCTCCGAACGCCTCGGCGCGGCCAGCCGCACCCAACTGGGCGTCCGCATAGCCGAGGCCGGCCTCGACGGTCCGCCCCGCTCGACCCCACCGGACGACCTGCCTGCCCCCGCTGCCGCCGAGTCGGACACGACTCCTACAGCTCCGTGCCCTCCTGCTTGAGGATGCCGGACTCCGCGATGCGGTAGCCCAGCTGTGCCCGGCTCCCACTGCCCAGCGCCGTCGCCAGCTTGGCGATGTGGGCGCGGCAGGTGCGGACGTTCATGCCGAGGCGGCGGGCGATGGCCTCGTCCACGTGGCCCTCGACGAGCAGCTTGGCGATGGAGTGCTGGATGTCCGTGATGCCGTCGGGTGCCGTCTCGTAGGGTGCGCCGGCGTTCAGTGGGACGGAGCGGCCCCACATGAACTCGAAGACCTTGATCAGATAGCGGACGAGACCGGGGTGGCGCAGCTCCAGGGCGACCTGCCGGTCGTCCCGGGTGGGGATGAAGGCGACGGTCTCGTCGCAGATGATGAGCCGCTCGACGAGTTCGTCGATGGTGCGGTACTCCACCTTGTCGTTGACGAACTGGTCGACATAGGCCTGCGTCTCGGGGCTGTACCGGGCCGTGTGCTGGTAGAGGGTCCGGATCCGCACGCCTCGATCCGTCAGGGCTCTGTCGCGTTCCAGACCTTGCTTGAGGATGTGTTCGAGGCGGCGACCGCTCGGTTGCACCGTGAGCATTTCGACCCGGCATTGGACCGTGGCCAGGTCGAGCGCCGCGTTGATGCGGTCGAGGCCCTCCAACACCGTGATGGCGTGGGTGGCGGCGGTCGCCTGGGCACTCATGGCCATGAACGGCTCGAATGCGTCGGCCAACTGGATGGAGAGCCGTCTGCGGTCGGTGATCTCCTGCTCGATGGGGTTGAGTCGTTGAGCCAGTGCGACCGAGGGTGGAACGGGACGTAGCCAGTTCACGTCGTCAATGTCGGGGTGCAGCAGACCGAATTCCATCAGGCAGGGGGCGGCTTCGACATCGGCGCGCGCAATGCGGCCTGTGCGCAAGGCGGTGGAGTAGACACGGCTGCCCTCCTCGCACAATTCGGTCACCGCATGGGGATGTGTCGCGTTAGTCCTATTTATCACCAAATCTCCACCCCCCAGGGTCCTGAACGTGCAGGAACATGATGCATCGATTGTGTGGCCATGACGTGCCCGAATGAGTCATCGTCGTACCCGACGGGGGAAGAGGGGACCTTCAAGTGAGGACGAAGCCGATTATGCGTAACAAAATGCTTCGCTCGGTGCTTGTCGCCGCCTTCTCCGCCGTTGTGGCCTTCGGGACTCTGAGTGGCCTTGCTGGTGCGAAGGGTGATGACCGGACCGACGGCAGCCGGGGTTCGGTGCACATTTCCGCTGCCGCCAGCGACGAACACGACAGCAGCTGGGGTGTGACGCCCGCACTGCCGGCCGACAGTAGCTGGGGCTGACCGATGACCACTCCTCCCGACGACCGTTCCTTCCGCCGCGAAATGGCCACCGCCTACCGCTCCGGTTGGCACTTCATCGACCTGGCCACCGCCATCCCCCACAGCGGTGACTCGTTGATGGTGACCGTGTTCGGCGAACCGGTGGTGGTGACGCGGGACGAGGACGAGGACATCCGGGCGTACCGGTGTCTGCGGCGACCGCGCGGCGCGCCGCAGCCAGTACGGTGTGCCGTTCGGTACGGGATGGTCTTCGTCAATCTCGACCAGCGCGACCACCGGCTCGCCGAGCCGGAGACACCGGCCTCCACGGCCGTAACAGCCACCCCCCGCAGTGCCTGAAGCGATTCCCCCGTCGTTTCAAATCGCTCAGGCGCTTCCCCCCGGCAGCGGCGTCACCGTGACCTGAACACGGTGACGCCGCTGCAGGCTTACGGGGACATTTCTGGATGTCCGCCGGTATCGGAGCAGGCCCGCTCGCTCGTTCATCTGTCCGAAAAAAGGTCAACCGGCAGCGGACGGTGACCGTCGGGGACGTCAGCCGCGCCCCAGCGCCCCGGTCAGTTCGATCTCGATGACGACGCGGAGCGGGTTCGGCCGCGGCTCCCTGCCGTAGCGCTCCGCGTACCGCCGCTCCGCCTCCGCGACCCGCTCCCGGTCCTCGTACACCCGGCCGAGCCCCTCCAGCGTGGCCCAGCGCGCGCCCTCCAGCTGGCACACCGCCACCCGCGCGCCCCCGGCGCCCGCCGCGCGCACGTGCCGTGCCTTCGCGCTCCCCGTACGGGTGATGACCCGAGCGATCCGGGCCTCGGGGTCGTATGTCACTCCGACGGGCACCACGTGGGGGCTGCCGTCAGCGCGGAGGGTGGTCAGGGTGCAGAGGTGGCGCTCCCGCCAGAAGGCGAGGTACGCGTCATCGGGCTCACCGGGGTCCACTCGATAGGTGCTCACGGCCAGGAATCTAGCGGGGAAACGGGTTACCCGGCCTCCGGGCCTCCGGGAACCTCCGGAACCCTCCCCGGCCCCACCTTGAGTGGAATAGACTCAACTTTGTGTACGTTACTTGAGTCACCCGAGCCGACGACGCCAGGAGGGAAACGCGAACGTGGACGCCGAGCTGACCAACAGGAGCCGGGACGCGATCAACGCGGCCAGCAACCGGGCCGTGTCCGAGGGACACGCCGACTTCACCCCCGCCCACCTGCTGCTGGCTCTGCTCCAGGGGCAGGAGAACGAGAACATCACCGACCTGCTCGCCGCCGTCGACGCCGACCAGGCGGCCGTACGCGCGGGCGCGGAGAAGATCCTCGCCGGTCTGCCCAGCGTGACCGGTGCCACCGTGTCGCCGCCCCAGCCCAACCGCGAGCTGCTCAGCGTGGTCGCCGAGGCCCAGGCCAAGGCGAAGGAACTGGGCGACGAGTACGTCTCCACCGAGCACCTCCTGATCGGCATCGCCGACAAGGGCGGCCAGGCCGGGGACGTACTCTCCCGGCAGGGGGCGAACGCCAGGAAGTTGCAGGAGGCGTTCCAGAAGGCAAGGGGAGGACGCCGGGTGACCACCGCCGATCCGGAGGGCCAGTACAAGGCCCTGGAGAAGTTCGGGACCGATTTCACCGCCGCCGCGCGGGAGGGGAAGCTCGATCCCGTCATCGGCCGTGACCAGGAGATCCGGCGCGTGGTGCAGGTGCTCTCCCGCCGGACCAAGAACAACCCCGTCCTCATCGGTGAGCCCGGCGTCGGCAAGACCGCCGTCGTCGAGGGTCTGGCCCAGCGGATCGTCAAGGGCGACGTGCCCGAGTCGCTGAAGAACAAGCGGCTGGTCTCGCTCGACCTCGGTGCCATGGTCGCCGGGGCCAAGTACCGGGGCGAGTTCGAGGAGCGGCTGAAGACCGTCCTCGCCGAGATCAAGGACTCCGACGGTCAGATCATCACCTTCATCGACGAGCTGCACACGGTGGTCGGCGCGGGCGCCGGCGGTGACTCCGCCATGGACGCCGGCAACATGCTGAAGCCCATGCTGGCCCGCGGCGAGCTGCGCATGGTCGGCGCGACGACCCTCGACGAGTACCGCGAGCGCATCGAGAAGGACCCGGCGCTGGAGCGCCGCTTCCAGCAGGTGCTCGTCGCCGAGCCGACCGTCGAGGACACCATCGCGATCCTGCGCGGCCTCAAGGGCCGCTACGAGGCCCACCACAAGGTCGTGATCGCCGACGCGGCCCTGGTCGCCGCCGCCACCCTCTCCGACCGGTACATCACCTCCCGTTTCCTGCCCGACAAGGCCATCGACCTCGTCGACGAGTCGGCCTCCCGGCTTCGGATGGAGATCGACTCCTCTCCCGTCGAGATCGACGAGCTGCAGCGGTCCGTGGACCGGCTGCGCATGGAGGAGATGGCCCTCGACAAGGAGACCGACGCCGCCTCCCGCGAGCGTCTGGAGCGACTGCGCCGCGACCTCGCCAACAAGGAGGAGGACCTGCGGGGCCTCACCGCCCGCTGGGAGAAGGAGAAGCAGTCCCTCAACGCGGTCGGTGAACTCAAGGAGAAGCTCGACGAGTTGCGCGGCCAGGCCGAACGCGCCCAGCGCGACGGCGACTTCGACACCGCCTCCAAGCTGCTCTACGGCGAGATCCCCACCCTGGAGCGGGCGTTGGAGGAGGCCTCCGAGGCCGAGGAGGAGGCCGCCGCGTCGAAGAACACCATGGTCAAGGACGAGGTCGGCGCCGACGACATCGCGGACGTCGTCGCCTCCTGGACCGGCATCCCGGCCGGCCGCCTGCTGGAGGGCGAGACCCAGAAGCTGCTCCGGATGGAGGACGAGCTGGGCCGACGCCTCATCGGCCAGACCGAGGCCGTACGGGCCGTGTCCGACGCCGTACGCCGCTCCCGCGCCGGCATCGCCGACCCGGACCGCCCCACCGGCTCCTTCGTCTTCCTCGGCCCGACCGGTGTCGGCAAGACCGAGCTGGCCAAGGCCCTCGCCGACTTCCTCTTCGACGACGAGCGGGCCATGATCCGCATCGACATGTCGGAGTACAGCGAGAAGCACAGCGTGGCCCGGCTCGTCGGCGCGCCCCCCGGGTACATCGGCTACGAGGAGGGCGGCCAGCTGACGGAGTCCGTCCGCCGGCGCCCGTACTCGGTCGTGCTGCTGGACGAGGTGGAGAAGGCGCACCCCGAGGTCTTCGACATCCTGCTGCAGGTGCTGGACGACGGCCGGCTCACGGACGGACAGGGCCGTACGGTCGATTTCCGCAACACCATCCTGATCCTCACCTCGAACCTCGGCAGCCAGTACCTGGTCGACCCGGTCACCACCGAGGTGGTGAAGAAGCAGCAGGTCATGGATGTGGTGCGGGCCTCCTTCAAGCCGGAGTTCCTCAACCGCCTCGACGACCTGGTCGTCTTCTCCGCCCTGGACAAGGCGGAACTGAAGCGCATCGCCGCGCTCCAGATCGACCGGCTGTCCAAGCGTCTGGCCGAGCGCCGCCTCACCCTGGAGATCACCCTCGAGGCCCTGACCTGGCTCGCGGACGAGGGCAACGATCCGGCGTACGGCGCCCGCCCGCTGCGCCGCCTCGTCCAGACCGCCATCGGCGACCGGCTGGCCAAGGAGATCCTCTCCGGCGAGGTGAAGGACGGCGACACCGTCCGGGTGGACACCTTCGGGGAGGGCGAGGGGCTGATCGTGGGCCCGGTCCCGTCGATGGAGAAGAAGCCGTGACGGGGGCCGATCGGGGGTACCCGAAAGGTTCCCCGCCACGCTCGTAGCTGAATCCCCCGGCGGATCCGGCCAAGGGCGACGAACCGCGCGGGGCTGGGGTTGCCACCCCCCGCCCCGCATGGGAGAGGATGGCGGAATCCGTACGAAGGGAAAATCACGGTGAGCATCGACCCGTCCTCGATTCCGAACTTCGGGGGCCAGCCCGAGCCGCAGCCCCAAGGGCCGGCGGGCCCCGTCGTTCCGGATCAGGACCTTGTGAAGCAGCTCCTGGACCAGATGGAGCTGAAGTACGTCGTCGACGACGAGGGTGACCTCGCGGCGCCGTGGGAGGAATTCCGCACGTACTTCATGTTCCGTGGCGAGGGTGACCAGCAGGTCTTCTCGGTGCGCACGTTCTACGACCGCCCGCACCAGATCGACGAGAAGCCGTCTCTGCTGGAGACCATCGACGACTGGAACCGCCGCACCCTGTGGCCCAAGGTCTACAGCCACACGCACGACGACGGCACGGTCCGCCTCATCGGCGAGGCCCAGCTGCTGATCGGCACCGGCGTCAGCCTGGAGCACTTCGTCTCGTCGACGGTCAGCTGGGTGCGGGCCGCCATCGAGTTCGACAAGTGGCTCGTCGAGCAGCTCGGCCTGGCCGAGGACGTCGACGAGAAGACCGACGAGGGCGACAAGCCCAAGGACGGCGACGACGACGCCGCGGAGTAGTCGCCGTCGAACGCCCGCAGACCTCCGAGAGCCCGGCCAGGGCGCCCGCCGCACGGCGGTGTGCCAGGGCCGGGCTCTCGCTGTCGGTGCGGACCGTCGGTGCGGGCCGTCGGTGCGGTCGGAACGCGCGTGCCGCGGTCGCGACGACGTCGGGGTCCCTGCCGTCAGAACGCCGACTTCAGCCGCTTCGCCGCCTCCTCCAGCACCTCCGTGCGCTTGCAGAACGCGAACCGCACGAAGGGGGCGCCGGCCTCACGGTGGTCGTAGAAGACCGCGTTGGGGATGGCGACGACACCGGCCCGCTCGGGCAGCGCCCGGCAGAAGGCGAAGCCGTCCGTCTCGCCGAGGGGGCGGATGTCGGTGGTGACGAAGTACGTCCCCGCCGTCCGGAACACCCCGAAACCGGCCTCGGCCAGCCCCGCCGCCAGCACGTCCCGCTTGGCGAGCATGTCCGCCCGGAAGGCCTCGAAGTAGCTGTCCGGAAGCGCGAGGGCCTCGGCGACGGCGTACTGGAACGGCCCGGACGCCACATAGGTGAGGTACTGCTTCGCCGAGCGCACCGCCGTCACCAGCTCGGGCGCGGCCGTCACCCAGCCGACCTTCCACCCCGTGAAGGAGAAGGTCTTGCCCGCGGACCCGATGGTGACGGTCCGCTCCCGCATCCCCGGGAAGGTGGCGAGCGGCAGGTGCTCGGCCCCGTCGAAGACCAGGTGCTCGTACACCTCGTCCGTCACCACCAGCAGATCCCGTTCCACGGCCAGCTCGGCGATCGCGGTCAGCTCCGCGCGGGTGAGGACGGTGCCGGTCGGGTTGTGCGGCGTGTTGATCAGCAGCAGCCGGGTCCGGTCGGTGACCGCGTCCCGCAGCTCGTCCAGGTCCAGCCGGAAGCGCCGGGCCCCGTCCGCGTCGCCGGACCCCTCGGACGGCCGTAGCGTCACCGGTACGCGCGTGCCGCCCGCCATCGCGATGCAGGCCGCGTACGAGTCGTAGTACGGCTCCAGGGCGACCACCTCGTCGCCCGGCTCCAGCAGCCCCAGCAGGGCGGCCGCGATGGCCTCCGTGGCACCCGCCGTGACCAGGACCTCGGTGTCCGGGTCGAACTCCAGCCCGTACCGCCGCCGCTGGTGGTCGACGATCGCGGTCCGCAGCTCGGGGACGCCCGGCCCCGGCGGGTACTGGTTGCCCCGGCCGTCCCGCAGCGCCCGTACGGCGGCCTCGCGGATCTCTTCGGGGCCGTCGGTGTCCGGGAAGCCCTGGCCCAGGTTGATCGACCCGGTCCGCAGGGCGAGCGCCGACATCTCGGCGAAGATCGTCGTCCCGAACTCGGCGAGCCGCCGGTTCAGCGCCGGACGAGGGGTGCGGGCGGAGCGTGCGCTGGAGGTCATGGCCGTCATCCTGCGCCGAACCTCTGGAGTTCCTCAACTCGGCTTTGACCGGTGAGACGGGAGGGCATCCCCACGTCACGCACGGCTCATGGGGGGCCTGCAGGGGGAGTGAAAGGCAGGTGCCGAGATGGAGGTTCTCTTCTTCGTCTTCATGGGCGCGGTCGTTCTGGTCAGCATCGTGTCGAGCCTCGGCCGCGGGGGTTCGCGGCCGGGCCGCCGGCGTTCGCACAGCTGGTGGGCGGACGGCGGGTCGTCCCACCACAGCAGTGGGGGAGGGGTCTCCTGCGGCGGTGGCTCGTCCTGCGGTGGCGGGTCGTCCTGCGGCGGTGGTGGCGGTGGCGGTGGCTGCGGCGGCGGAAGCTGACGGCGGCCGACGGACACGGGTGAAGAGGGGGGTGGGTGACCGTGGACGAAGACATGCAGCTGTGGTTCGTCGTCTGGGCGGCGTTCGGTGTTGTCATTGCGGTGCTTCTCGTGGTGACCCGCAGGCGTTCCGGGCGTCGTGAAGGGCGTCGCAGCTGGTGGGCGGACGGTGGGGGATCGTCCGGTGGTTCGTCCGGTGGTTCGTCCTGTGGGTCGTCGTGCGGGGGCGGGTCCTCCTGCGGCGGTGGCTGCGGCGGCGGCGGGGACTGACCGATGATCGTGGCACTTCTGACGTTCGGCGTCCTGGTGTTCGTCGCGCTCGTGGTGATGGCGGCGATGGCGGTGCCGGTCGTCGTGCTGATCGCGCGAGGCGGTGCCGTTGGTGCGCCCGGCCCGGGCACCGCCCGGGCACCGCGACGCCACGACGGCTGGTGGGCGGGCGACACCCGGTCCGCGTGGCCGGACGGGCGCGGTGACGGGGACAGCCAGGGCGGCGGCGATGGGCAGGGTGATTCGTCGTCGTGCGGCAGTGGCGGTGGCGCGTCCTGTGGGGGAGGCTCATCCTCCTGCGGCGGCGGCGGCAGCGGCGACTGACCGCCGCTGGACGAGGACAAGCTCTGGACTTGCTCAACTCGGCTTTGGGCGGTCCGCGGCGGGGGAATCCCCGCGACACGCGAACGAGTGACACGCAAGTGAGCGAGGCGCCCACGGGGGGCCGCTTCGGGGGACTCGGAAGAAAGAGGGGAGGGTGACGCCATGAACGCGATCGCGGTGATCGGCATCATCCTGGTGGTGGTCTGTGCGGTACTGGCGCTCATCGTGGCCGACAGCCGCCGCAGGACGCGCGCCGCGCGGGCGGGGGCCCGGAGCGGACGGCCGTCCGGCCGGGGCGGCAGCGCCCACCGCAGCGGCGGCCGCGGCGGCAGCGGCTCGTCGAGCGGCAGCGACAACAGCTGGTGGGTGCTGGGGGCGGCGGGCGTCGGCGACAGCGGCTCGTCCCACTCCTCCTCGGACCACGACCGGGGTTCGTCGTCCGGGGGCGGGGGATCGTCCTGCGGCGGCAGCTCCTCCTCGTGCGGCAGCAGCAGCTCGTCGTGCGGCAGCAGCAGCGGCTCGTCCTGCGGCGGGGGGTCCTCCTGCGGCGGCGGGGGCGGATGCGGTGGAGGCAGCTGACACGGGGCAGCTGAGCTCCACGACACGAGGCGCCCGCCGGGAGGACTTCCCGGCGGGCGCTCGCGTGTGTAGGACCGCCCGGACGGGGCAGGCGGGCCCCGGGCGCCCGCGCGGTCCCTGCCGGGCGGCGCACGGGGTAGCACTTCTGTTCACGCCTGAGCACGCCGGTTGGGCCCGGTTGTCCGAAGGGCGCTTGGCGAGGTTCGCGCGCCTGGCTCGATGGGCGCGTGGGGAGCGTGTGGACCGACGGGGCGCACGCCTGGTTGAACAGTTGAGCTGGGCAGCCCTCGGGGGGATGGAAAGCACGCCAAGTTGGGTAAAAACGCTGTGGTTACGCCACAGTTCATGATTCCCTATAAATCGCCAACGCAGCCCCCGGACGTCCCTCCCGGCAGGCCTGACACGGCTGACCGGACCGACTGGGACGTCGTCCTCACCCGACCTGGCTGACCGGGCCACGATTCCCGGCGCCGACCGGGGCGCGCCGGACCCACTCCTCTTCACTTTGCGTCGCTGCGGAGCC
Organism: Streptomyces stelliscabiei; assembly: GCF_014873495.1. Lineage (GTDB taxonomy): Bacteria > Actinomycetota > Actinomycetes > Streptomycetales > Streptomycetaceae > Streptomyces > Streptomyces bottropensis. Next base: position 5,645,922 of record NZ_JADBGF010000001.1, read on the forward strand.
GATCCATGCTCACGACCCTGAACACCGCCTACACCGACACGCGCGCGGCAGACCTCGCCTGGGCCCTGGGGCGCGAGCCGTTGCCCGCGCTCGCCACGCTCGATCTCGAACTCAGCGGCGCGAAGCTGCAGTTGCGGCTGCTCGGCGCGTCCCACCAGGTGCTCCTCGAGGAGGAGCGGGGCAGCCACTGTTCGGAGACGGTCGCCTGCATCCCGGGGTCCAGCACGCCCCTACCGCTCGGCGTGGCGAAACGGGTGGGCGACTGGGAGTACGAGTTCGCCGCCCGCGTCGAGGTGCTGTCACCCGGGTCCTTCGCCGGCCGCGCGCAGGAGTTGCTGGCCCTCGTCGCCGACCACCCGCACGGTCTGGCCGGTGTCTTCCCCGGCAGCCCGCACGCCTTCACGGCGATGCTCGCGCAGCGGTACGAGGGACAGGTGCACTGGCGTACGTGGCACGCGTATCCCCAGGACGGGCAGTTGGTGGCCACGAGAACGAGGGTGGGGGTCAGGGTGTCGGTGACGCTGTGAGGGGCGCCCAGTAACCCGGGGGTGCGGGTGGGTCGGCGGGTGCGGGTCCGTCGGGGCTTCTCGCGCAGCTCCCCGCGCCCCTGAAAGGCAGGGCTGCGCCCTGGGCTTTCAGGCCCGCGGGGCCGTGGTCTTTGAAGCCCGCAGGGCCGTGGTCTTTCAGGCCCGCGGGGGCCGTGTCTTTCAGGGGCGCGGGGAACTGCGCGACCAGCCCCCACGCACTCGCACCCGCCACACCACCCGAACGCCCGAGCGATCAGGCACCCGGCCCAGCGTCGCAGACCACCCGTGTGGGTGACCCAGCGGAGCGTGACCGTGACGGTAGCGTGCCAGGAGTGATCGAGCCGCACGCCCCCGCACCCCCCGGCGCCCCTCCCCCCTGGCGCGGCGACGGAGGCCCGGGCGCCCAGGCGTGGTTACCGGTCCGCCCGGGAGTCGGCCGCTTCCTCGTCCTCGCCGGTGTCTTCGTCTGCGCCGCCTGCGGACTCGTGTACGAACTGGAACTCGTCGCCCTCGCCTCGTACCTGATCGGCGACTCGGTCACCCAGGCCTCCGTGGTCCTCTCGGTCATGGTCTTCGCCATGGGGATCGGCTCCCTCGCCGCCAAACGCCTCCGCCCCCGCGCCGCCCTCGGCTTCGGCGCCATCGAGGCCGCCCTCGCCCTGGTCGGCGGCTGCAGCGCCCTCGTGCTGTACGCGGCGTTCGCCTGGACCGGCGACTGGGGCGGCATGTGGGCGAGCGGCTCCCGCTACCTCCTCGTCGCGTTCTCCCTGGCCATCGGCCTGCTGATCGGCGCCGAGGTCCCGCTGCTGATGGAGCTGATCCAGCGCATCCGCCGCCAGGACGCGGCCGGCACGGTCGCCGACCTCTTCGCGGCCGACTACGTGGGCGCGCTGGTCGGCGGCCTCGCCTTCCCCTTCCTCCTGCTGCCCTGGCTCGGCCAGCTGACCGGCGCCCTGCTCACCGGCACGATCAACGTCCTGGTCGGCGGCGCCCTCGTCCTCGGCCTGTTCCGCCACGACATGTCCCGCCGCGACCGCCGGCTGCTGCTGGTCACCAACCTCGCCGTCCTCGGCCTGCTCGCCACCGCCGCCGTACACGTGGACGACTTCGAGCGCGCGGCCCGGCGCGCGGTGTACGGCGGCGACGTACGGGTCGCGCTGCAGACCGACGTCCAGGAGGTCGTCCTCACCGGCGGCAGGGACGGCCGGCCGCTCGCGCTCTTCCTCGACGGCCGCCTGCGCATCAGCGGCCGCGACGAGCAGCGCTACCACCGGGCCCTCGTCCACCCGGCCATGAACGCCGGGCCCCACGCCCGCGTCCTCGTCCTCGGCGGCGGTGACGGCCTCGCCGCCCGTGAAGTGCTTCGCCACGACGGCGTACGCCGGGTGGACATCGTCGAACTCGACCCGGGAGTGGTGCGCCTGGCGCGCACGGACCCCGCGCTCTCCGCCCTCAACAGCCGCGCCTACGCCGACGACCGCGTCCGTGTCACCGCCCAGGACTCCTTCGCCTGGCTGCGCGCCGCCCGCCCGGTGCGGCCGTACGACGTCGTGATCGCGGACCTCCCTGATCCCGGCATCACGGCGAGCACGAAGCTCTACTCGCAGGAGTTCTACGGCCTGGCCCGTGCGGTCCTGGCCCCGGACGGCCGCATGGTGGTGCACGCGGGCCCGGTGTCGTCGCGGCGCAAGGTCTTCTGGACGGTCGACGCGACCGTGCGCGCCGCCGGCCTGCGCACCGCGCCCTACCAGGTCACCGCCGCCGCCCCGGGCTTCGTCACCGGCCCCGACCGCACGGCCCACACCTCCCGCGCCCCCCACGACTGGGGTTTCGTGCTCGCGACCCGGCCCGACGCGGGCCGCCGCCCGCCACCGGACCCCGGCACCGGGGCCAGGCGACTCGACGCCCCCGACCGGATGGCGGATCTGCCGCCGTCGACGCTGGTGCACCCCAGGTACGTCGGCTGAGGCAGTCGAGGTGTGCGGGGCAGGTGCGCCATGCGGGCCGCGTGGGGCGGAACACGGGCGAGAACGCGTATGTACGGGTGCGGTGCCGTGCCACCTGGGTAGGCTCGGTTTCCATGGAGCATGAGGTGTTCGTTCCGGTTCCCGTCGGCCGCCTCCGGGAGGCGCTGTCCGACCCCGAACGGGTGGCCCGAGCCGTCCCCGGGCTCCAGCAGGAGGCGGCCGCCCCACCCGTCGCCGGCCGCGTGAAGGTACGCGTCGCCGGCCACACCATCACCTATCGCGGCACCCTCCGCGTCACCGCCCGGGACGACGGTTCCTACGCCGTGGAGGGCGACGCCACCGAGGCCCGGGGCTCCGGCGCGGTGAAGCTCACCCTCACCCTCCGCCTCACCCCGGCCACCGAGGGCACCACCCTCGTCTGCGCCGGTACGGCCACCGCCGACGGCCGTATCACCGAACTCCCGGCCGACTCGGTGTCCTCGGCGATGACACGGCTGCTGGGGAGGTTCGCGGAGAATTTGGCGACGACGACCGGGACCGACACCAAGACCGAGGCCGACACCGGGACCGGCACCGAGGTCGAGGCCGACACCGGGACTGACACCGAGGTCGAGGCCGACACCGGGACTGACACCGGCACCGAGGGCGAGGCCGACACCGGGACCGAGGCCGGCACCGGCGCCGAGACTGAACCCAGGCCCACGGCCGACGCCGCCGCAGAAACCGGGCCCCCGCCCCCCGTCGAGCCCGAGCCCGAGCCCCCCGCCTCCGTCTTCGAGACCGAGGTCCCGCCCTCGCCCCTGGAACCCTTCGACGAGGGGGACTTCGTCGCCGGGGGCGAACCGCCGGCGGAGGCCGCGCACGCCCGCCGGACGATGATCGGCCGGAGCGCCGAGGAGGTGGACCACGCGCCGCCTCGCGGCCGTTACGCCCCGGTCCCCGCCCCCGAGCCCGTCTCCGCGAGCGCCACCCTCCGCTGGGCGGCCCCCGCGGCGGCCTTCGCCGTGGCCTCGGCCATCATCGTCAGCCGGGCCCTGCGCAAGCGCCGCTGACGACACCCGCCGTGGGCGACCAACTCGGCGGCGGGGTGGGCCAGTAGGGTCGAGGGGTGAGTAGCGAAGAGATCACGTTGGCCGCGGGTGACGCGACGGTGGTGCTGGCGCCGGGAAACGGCGGCCGGGTGGCGGGCCTGCGGGTCGCCGGGGCCGAACTGCTGCGGCAGGGCGAGCGGTTCGGGTGCTTCCCGATGGTGCCGTGGTGCGGACGCCTCCGCGACGGACGGTTCCGCGACGGCGGCAGCGTGCGGCAGATGCCCCGCAACGCCCCGCCCCACGCCATCCACGGCACCACCCGTGAGGGAGCCTGGCGCGTCGCGAGCCACAGCGGCACCGAGGCCGTCCTCACCTACGACCTGGTCGAGCCGTGGCCCTACCCCGGCCGCGTCACCCAGGTGGTCACCCTCACCCCGGACGCCCTCACCCTCACCATGTCCGTGGAGGCGCACGACTCCTCCTTCCCGGCCCAGATCGGCTGGCACCCCTGGTTCAACCGGAGCCTGGCCGACGGCGGCGAGGACGTACGGGTCGACTTCACCCCCGCCTGGCAGGAGGAGCGCGGCGCGGACCACCTGCCCACCGGCAACCGCGTCGACCCCCGGCCCGGCCCCTGGGACGACTGCTTCGGCATGCCGGACGGCGTGGACGTCACCCTCACCTGGCCGGAGCGCCTGGAACTGAAGGTCGCCTCCCGCGAGGAATGGGTCGTGGTCTACGACGAGCAGGCGGAAGCCGTGTGCGTCGAACCCCAGACCGGCCCGCCGGACGGCCTCAACACCCACCCCCGCCTCGTCACCCCCATCGACCCCCTCGAAGCCACGACCACCTGGACCTGGCGCCGCCTGTGAGCGGGGCGCGGGGCCGTACGGCGGGCGGACAGGTCCGCACAGGTCCGTACGGCGGGCGGACAGGTCCGCACAGGTCCGTACGGCGGGCGGACAGGTCGCCTTTAAGCTGACTGCCATGACTGACGTGGACGTACGTGGATCTTTGCTGCAGCAGATCAAGGACAAGGCCGTGGTGCACGGCAGGGTGACCCTGTCGTCGGGTCTGGAGGCGGACTACTACGTCGACCTGCGCCGCGTCACCCTCGACGGCGAGGCCGCCCCGCTGGTCGGTCAGGTGCTGCTCGACCTGACCGCCGACCTCGACTTCGACGCGGTCGGCGGTCTCACGATGGGCGCCGACCCCGTCGCCGGCGCGATGCTGCACGCGGCCGCCGCGCGGGGCCGCAGGCTGGACGCGTTCGTCGTCCGCAAGGCGGCCAAGGCACACGGGCTGCAGCGCCGCGTCGAGGGGCCGGAGATCAGCGGCCGTCGCGTCCTCGTCGTCGAGGACACCTCCACCACCGGCGGCTCCCCGCTGGCCGCCGTCGAGGCCGTCCGCGAGGCCGGGGCCGAGGTCGTCGCCGTCGCCACCATCGTCGACCGGGCGACCGGCGCCGCCGAGAAGATCGAGAAGGGTGCCGGGGTCCCGTACCTCTTCGCGTTCTCGAAGGACGAGCTGGGCCTGGACTGACGACGGCCGGTACCGGGGGGAACGCCCGAGGTCAGGGGTTACCGAAGAGTTCTGGACGCCCTGACCGGAGCATCGGGTCCCGTCTGGAAGGATGGGGCCGACGATGACGTCGCAACCCTAGGTCAGGGCTCGTAAGCACAACGCCACCCGCACATACAAGGAGCGGACCATGCCCATCGCAACCCCCGAGGTCTACAACGAGATGCTCGACCGGGCGAAGGCAGGCAAGTTCGCCTACCCGGCCATCAACGTGACCTCGACCCAGACGCTGCACGCCGCGCTGCGCGGCTTCGCGGAGGCGGAGAGCGACGGCATCGTCCAGATCTCGACCGGCGGTGCCGAGTTCCTGGGCGGCCAGTACAGCAAGGACATGGTGACGGGCTCCGTCGCCCTGGCCGAGTTCGCGCACATCGTGGCCGAGAAGTACCCGGTCACGGTCGCGCTGCACACGGACCACTGCCCGAAGGACAAGCTGGACGGCTACGTACGTCCGCTGATCGCCGTGTCGGAGGAGCGGGTCAAGGCCGGTCGCAACCCGCTGTTCCAGTCCCACATGTGGGACGGCTCGGCGGAGACCCTCGCCGACAACCTCTCCATCGCGCAGGAGCTGCTCGCCCGCGCCGCCGCCGCGAAGATCATCCTTGAGGTCGAGATCACCCCGACCGGTGGCGAGGAGGACGGCGTCTCCCACGAGATCAACGACTCCCTCTACACGACGGTCGACGACGCGATCCGTACGGCCGAGGCGCTGGGCCTGGGCGAGAAGGGCCGCTACCTGCTGGCCGCGTCCTTCGGCAACGTCCACGGTGTCTACAAGCCGGGCAACGTCGTCCTGCGCCCCGACCTCCTCAAGGAGCTGAACGAGGGCGTGGCCTCCCGCTTCGGCAAGGAGTCCCCGTTCGACTTCGTCTTCCACGGCGGCTCCGGCTCCACCGAGGAGGAGATCCGCACGGCCCTGGAGAACGGCGTCGTCAAGATGAACATCGACACCGACACCCAGTACGCCTTCACGCGTCCGGTGGCGGCCCACATGTTCCAGAACTACGACGGCGTCCTGAAGATCGACGGCGAGGTCGGCAACAAGAAGACGTACGACCCCCGCACCTGGGGCAAGCTCGCGGAGGCGTCGATGGCGGCCCGCGTCGTCGAGGCCTGCGGCAACCTGCGTTCCGCCGGCACGAAGATCAAGTAGCCGACGGGGACCGGGCGGCCCCGCCGCCGCCCGGTCCGGGGCTCCGGCCGCGTGCCACCGCACCGGCCCGTACCCGCCCGCAGCCGCGCACGCGACTGCGGGCGGTGTCGTCCCCGGCCCGCCCCGGCCCGTACCCCCGTCACTCGGCTGCCGCCGGGCCCGTTCATGCTCCGCACCTGGCCCGAACGGCCCCCGCGCGGCATGATTCCCTCCATGGCCGACGTACGTCTTGCCTCCGCCCAGGGCAAGTGGATCCTGCTGACCACGGTGCTCGGCTCCAGCATGGCCCTGCTGGACTCGACGGTCGTCAACGTCGCGCTCCCGCGCATCGGCCTCGACCTGGACGCCGACCTCGCTGCCCTCCAGTGGACCGTCAACGCGTACATGCTCACGCTCGCCGGACTGATCCTCCTCGGCGGCGCGCTGGGCGACCGTTTCGGCCGCCGTAAGGTGTTCGTGGTGGGCGTGGTGTGGTTCGCCGCGGCCTCACTCCTGTGCGGCCTCGCCCCGAACGTAGGCGTGCTCATCGCCGCCCGCGCCCTCCAGGGCGTCGGCGGGGCCCTCCTCACCCCCGGTTCGCTCGCCCTCATCCAGGCGTCGTTCCACCGCGACGACCGCGCGAAGGCGGTCGGCCTGTGGTCCGGCTTCGGCGGCATCGGCGCGGCCGTCGGCCCGTTCCTGGGCGGCTGGCTGGTGGACGGCCCCGGCTGGCGCTGGGTCTTCCTCCTGAACGTCCCCCTGGCCCTCCTCTGCGTCCCGGTCGCCTTCCGCCACGTACCGGAGTCGGGGGACGGCCGTGCCCATGACCGGGGCTTCGACATCCTGGGGGCCGTACTCGGCGCCGCGTCCCTGGCGTTCCTCACGTACGCGCTGATCGAGGCCAGGGAGGGCACGCTCGCGGTCGCGGTCACCGCACTCGCCGGCGTGGCGACGGCCGTGGCCTTCGTCCACGTCGAGCGCCACCGGCCGGACCCCATGATGCCGCCGCAGATGTTCGCGTCCCGCCAGTTCACGGCGGTCAACATCGTCACCCTGTTCGTGTACGCGGCCTTCGGCGGTTTCTTCTTCCTCGTCGCCCTCCAGCTCCAGGTGGTCGCCGGGTACTCCGCCCTCGGCGCCGGCACGGCCCTGCTGCCCATCACCGTCCTGATGCTGCTGCTCTCCGCCCGCGCGGGCGCCCTCGGCGAACGCATCGGCCCCCGCATCCCCCTCACCGTCGGCCCCCTGCTGTGCACGGCGGGCGTCCTGCTGATGCTGCGGGTGGGCCCCGACGCCGAGTACGCCACCGATGTCCTGCCCGCCCTCCTGGTGATGGGCCTCGGCATGGTCACCCTCGTGGCCCCGCTGACCGCGACCGTCCTCGCCTCGGTCACCACCGACCACGCCGGTATCGCCAGCGGCATCAACAACGCCGCCGCCCGGGCCGCGGGTCTGCTGGCCGTGGCCGCGCTCCCGCTGATCGCCGGCATGGGCCCGGAGGCCTACCGCTCGCCCACTCAGTTCGACAACGCGTTCGACAAGGCCATGCTCGCCTGCGCCTTGGCCCTCCTGGCCGCCGCGGCCCTGGCCTACTCCGCGGTCCGCCGCCCCGCCCCCGACTGCCACCACCCCGAATGCCGCACCCACGGCTGCGTGACGGCCCCACCACTGGAGGGCCGACACAAGGGCGAGGCGACGACGGAGTAGCGGGCGGGGGTGGGGGCGCCGGGGCGAGGGGTGTTGTGCGGGTGCGGATGCGCGTCCGGATGGTCCGGGGCCGGAGTCCGGGTGCGGGTGGGTGTGCGGGTCTGGATGTGGTCCGGGTCTGGATGTGGTCCGGGTCCGGAGGGGGCGTCCGGGGTCCGTATGTGGTCCGGGTCCGGAGTCCGGGTGCGGGCTGTTGTGGCTGGTCACAGGATTCCCGGCGCTTCTCTCGGCTCAGGGGCGCGCCCGTGCTTTTCAGGGGCGCGGGGAACTGCGCGAGCAACCCCGCACAACCCGCACCCACCCACCCACCCGCACCCACCCACCCGCACCCACCCACCCGCACCCACCCACAACCCTCCCCGACCCGTAGGCCCCCAGGGGCAGGGGCACAGAAGGGGGTCGAAGGGGCGCAGCCCCTGGGGATGGGACGGGTAGGGGCGGCGGGGGCGAGAAAACCCGCCCCGACATCCGGCGGCCGCACCCCACCCCCCACCTCGACCCCACCCGACGTACCCCACCCCCCACATGGGCCAGACTGGAACCCATGACGATTCACGAGAACCTCCTCGGCGGCCCACCCCCCACGCACCTCCCCGACGACCCGGAACCCCGCGAGCTCCTCGCGAACGGCACACCCCCGGCCGACGTCGCCGCCAAGTACCCCACCTCCTCCCTCGCCTGGGCCCAGCTCGCCGACGAGGCGTACGAGCGGGGCAGCGTCGTGGAGTCGTACGCCTACGCCCGTACGGGCTACCACCGCGGCCTGGACGCCCTGCGCCGCAGCGGCTGGAAGGGCCACGGCCCCGTCCCCTGGGAGCACGAGCCGAACCGCGGCTTCCTGCGCGCCCTGCACGCCCTGTCCCGCGCCGCGGGCGACATCGGCGAGCAGGAGGAGTACGAGCGCTGCTCCCAGTTCCTGAAGGACTCCTCCCCGACGGCGGCCCAGACCCTGAGCTGAGGCACGAGCCGAGGCGTGGGACGGGCATCGGCCGAGGCATGAGCCGAGGCATCAGCTGAGGCACTGAGCCGTTCGAAGGACTGTTCGTGCAGGTCCGCCTGGTGTGACCAGGCGGACCTTGCGGTGCGGGGGTGGTATCACCGACCATGCCGGTGGGGACCGGGGCCCCCGTGTCGGAATTCGGCAGGGGCGGACCGCTACCCGGAGTACATATCAGGAGACAGCGATGTCCCTTCCGGCTCAGCCCCACGAGGCTTCGGAGCCCGAGACCCCGCATCTCGACTTCCAGGGCACCACCCCGTACGAGGACTACGTCCAGGCGGACGTGCTCACCCACCTCCAGCACCCCCTCTCCGACGACCCCGGCGAGATGGTCTTCCTGGTCACCACCCAGGTCATGGAGCTGTGGTTCACCGTCATCGTGCACGAGTGGGAGACCGCGACCGCCGCGATCCGGGGCGACGACGTGGCGAGGGCGAAGGACGCCCTGAAGCGTTCCGTCCGCGAACTGGAGGCCCTGACCGCCTCCTGGAAGCCCCTCGGCCAGCTCACCCCCGCCCAGTTCAACTCCTACCGCGCCGCCCTCGGCGAGGGCTCCGGCTTCCAGTCGGCGATGTACCGCCGGATGGAGTTCCTGCTCGGCGAGAAGTCCGCCTCCATGCTCGTCCCGCACCGGGGTGCCCCCCGCGTCCACGCCGAGCTGGAGAAGGCGCTGCACGAGCCGAGCCTCTACGACGAGGTCCTGCGACTCCTGGCCCGCCGCGGCCACGCGATCCCCGAGTCCGTCGTGAGCCGGGACGTCTCCCAGCGCTACGAGCCGTCCCCCGAGGTCGAGGCGGTGTGGACCGAGCTGTACTCCGGCGACCCGGATCACGAACTCGCCCGCCTCGGCGAGGCGCTGACCGACGTCGCCGAACTCGTCTGGCGCTGGCGCAACGACCACCTCGTCGCCACCCGCCGCGCGATGGGCTCCAAGGCCGGCACGGGCGGCTCCGCCGGCGTGGCCTGGCTGGAGAAGCGCGCCCGGAAGAACGTCTTCCCCGAGCTGTGGACGGCGCGCTCCCATGTCTGACATCACCGCACCCAGCACTGAACTGGCCTCCCTGGCAGCGGAGTTCGACGCGGCCGACGAACTGGCCGCCCTGCGCGCCCGCTTCGTCCTCGACGACGCCGTGTACCTCGACGGCAACTCGCTCGGCGCGCTGCCGGCGTCGGTCCCCGGCCGGCTCGCGGACGTCGTCCACCGTGAGTGGGGCGAGATGCGCATCCGTTCGTGGGACGAGAGCGGCTGGTGGACCGCGCCCGAGCGGATCGGCGACCGTATCGCCCCGCTGGTGGGCGCGGCGCCGGGCCAGATCGTGGTCGGCGACTCCACGAGCGTCAACGTCTTCAAGGCGGTCGTGGCGGCGGTGCGGATGGCGGACGAGGGCTCCGGCTCCGGTGACGGGCGCCGCGACGAGATCCTGGTCGACGCGACCACGTTCCCGACGGACGGCTACCTGGCCGAGTCGGCGGCCCGGATGACCGGCCGCACCCTGCGCCCGGTGACCCCGGCGGAGGTTCCGGCCGCCCTCGGCGACCGTACGGCCGCCGTCCTGCTCAACCACGTCGACTACCGCTCGGGCCGCCTCCACGACCTCCCCGCCCTGACGGCGGCGGTCCACGAGGCCGGCGCCTACGCGGTCTGGGACCTGTGCCACAGCGCGGGCGCCCTCCCCGTGGACCTCGACGAACACGGGGTCGACCTCGCGGTCGGCTGCACCTACAAGTACCTCAACGGCGGCCCGGGTTCCCCGGCCTACCTCTACGTCCGCCGGGACCTGCAGCCCCGCTTCGACTCACCCCTGCCCGGCTGGACCTCCCACGCCGCCCCCTTCGCCATGGACCCGGCCTACCAGCCGGCGGCCGGGGCTCCGCGAGGCCGGGTCGGCACGCCCGACATCCTGTCGATGCTCGCTCTGGAGGCGGCACTCGACGTCTGGGACGGGGGCGGTGACGGCGGTTCCGCCGGGGCCGGGGTGACGATCGAGTCGGTCCGCGCCAAGTCCCTCGCCCTGACGGACTTCTTCCTGCGCTGCGTGTCGGCGTACGTCCCCGAGGGCCGGGTCGAGTCCATCACGCCGGTCGCCCACGCGGAGCGCGGCAGCCAGATCGCCCTGCGCTGCGACGACGCCGGTGACGTCATGAAGCGCCTCATCCACCAGGGCGTCATCGGCGACTTCCGCCACCCCGACGTCCTCCGCTTCGGCTTCACCCCTCTCTACGTCACCTTCGCGGACACGGAGCGGGCGGCCCGGGTATTGGGCGAGACGCTGGGGGAGATGGGGTAGCGCGGGCGGTTCGGCGTCCCAGCGGCGGGGGCTCTGCCGCTGGGACGCCGGGCGGCTGGGGGGCGGGGTGGCGGGCCGCTGTGGCGCCGACGCGAGCCGCTGGGGTGCCGGGGGCGCTGGGGGAGGGAGGCCGGGCGCCGGGGTCGTCGGCGGTCCGTCGGCGGGTGCTGTCCTGGCCGTCCCGGGTGTTCCGACCGTCCCGGGTGTTCCGCCCGTCCTGCGGTCCGAACTCCGACCTCGACACCCGGCTCGCCCTCGACCCCGAGCGTCCCCGCCGTCCGCGGAGGCTGCCGTCGTTCCGCCGGGACGGCGGCGCGGGTGCGGGCTCAGGTCCGCCGGTCGGTGTCGGTGGTGAGGGGCGGCGCGGCGGCACCCGGTCGCGCCGGTGCGCGTCGGTGGGCGTCGGTGGCCGAACCCGCCCCCGCCCCGGGGCCGAACCCGCCCCGCCTCCGCCCCGCCTCCGCCCAGCCCCCGGCACGGACCCCGCTCCGACCCGCCCCTCGGCCGTCCCGCCTCACCGCGCCCCCGCCCCGCCGCGACCCCTGACCCGGCGTCACATCCCGGTGTCGACGCACGTCACGGGCCTGATACCGTCCCCGCCAACGGCAGGCGCCCCTTTCCCCGGCACCCGCCCACCCAAACCCTTCCAAATCCGTTTCACCCGAGAGGTTGGCGCATGCCGGACGACGACGCCGCAGCCCGCGATGCCGCCGAAGAGGCATCCGCCTTCTCGCACCCCCCGGTCGCCCCCGACGCCACGGCGGCCTACGGCGACCACCCCGACCAGGTGATCGACTTCTACGCCCCCCGCACCTCCGACACGGGCATCGGGACCATGGGCATAGGTGCCGGCGCACCCTCCGGGTCCGGCGCGGCCACGGGCCCCGCCCCCGTGATCGTGGTCCTGCACGGCGGCGCCTGGCGGGCCCCCTACGACCGCCACCACATCACCCCCTTCGCGGACTTCCTCGCCCGCCACGGCTTCGCGGTGGCCAACATCGAGTACCGGCGAGGAAGCTCGCTCCCCGCCCGGACCGGCCTCAACGGCACCCCCGCTCCGGCCGCGGGCCGCTGGCCGGAGACGTTCGACGACATCGCCGCCGCCCTCGACGCCCTGCCGGACCTCGTCCGCGTGGCCCTGCCCCAGGCGGACCCCCGCCGCATGGTCGTCACCGGCCACTCCGCCGGCGGCCACCTCGCCCTGTGGGCCGCGGCCCGCCACATGCTTCCGCCCGACGCACCGTGGCGCACCTCCCGCCCCGCCCCGCTCCGCGGAGTCGTCGCCCTGGCCCCCATCGCCGACTTCGCCGTGGCCGAGAAGCTGGACGTCTGCGGCGGTGCGGCCACCCAACTCCTGGGTGGTCAGGGCAAGTTCGCCGAACGTCGCCCCTATGCCGACCCCGCGCTCCTCCTCCCGACCGGCATCGCCACCACGCTGGTGCAGGGCCGCTCCGACATCGTCGTACCCGAGGCCGTCGCCGAGGCGTACGCCGACGCCGCGGCCAGGGCGGGCGAGGTCGTGGGCCTGACGCTGCTGGAGGACGTGGGCCACTTCCCCCTCATCGACCCGGCGGCGGACGCGTGCGCGGTGGTGGTGGAGGAGATCGCCCAACTGGCCTGGTGAACGGGGTCCGAGGCGGCCCCGCCCCGGCCCGGGGCGCCATGCTCACCCCTCCCCGCTGATACCCGTAATACCTGAGAGCTACATCGCAGGTGAGCTCCCCGGCGGGACGCCGACGACGGCCCTCGTTCCATAACTTCCTTGCCAGGGCGGCCCGATGGACGGGCGGTCCGGCAGGGAAGGGATGGGTGACATGGGGGTCGCGACATGGCCGGAGGCAGATCACCTGCCACCCACGGAACCACGCCCCACGGTGCGGCCACCGCGACCGTCCCCCACACCGAAGGGCCTTCGGCGCCTCGCTTCCCGGCTCCGACCGTCGTGGTCGTCCCGGCTGCGCCGCACGCTGCTCGCCCTCCTGGTGGCGACGGCCGTGGTCGCCCCGGTCTCCGCCGCGGCCAGACCGCGGATCCCGGCTCCACCCCCGGCTCCGCTCGCCCCGCCGACCCCGACGACACTCCGGTCGACGTACGAGGCCAACCGTGCGAACGCCGCGGAGGCGGCCCGCATGGCCGACGCCCACGGGGACCGCAGCCGAGCAGCGACCGACCGGTGGCTCGCCGCACCCACCCGCAGGCTCCTGATGTTCGACGGCCGAGGCCCCGGCCAGGCCGTGGAGGTCCTGGGCGACCTGCTGAAGGCCGACCACCTGGCGGTCCTGGTCCCGGGCTCGGACACGAGCCTGGACACCTACGACCGCTTCCACAGAGCCGCGCAGGCCCTGCACGACCGCACGGGCCCGGACACAGCGGTGATCGCCTGGCTCGGCTACGAAACCCCGGGGACGATCAGCACGACGGTCCTCACCCCCACCCGAGCCGAACAGGCGGCCCCGCACCTGCGCTCGTTCCTGCGCGAACTGCGCGCCCTGGTGGGCGACTCCGCCGGCCTCACCGTCCTGTGCCACTCCTACGGCACGGTCGTGTGCGCCCGCGCCGTCACCGGTCTCGACGACGTCGACGACGTCGCCCTGATCGGCAGCCCCGGCACGGGCGCGGACAGCGCGGCCGGCCTGCGCACCTCGGCACGCGTATGGGCGGCCCGAGGTACGGAGGACTGGATCGGCACGGTCCCCCACACCCGGGCCGACCTCTTCGGCACGACCGTCGGCTTCGGCCCCGACCCCACGTCCTCCTCCTTCGGCGCCCGCGTGTTCACCGCGGGCGAGGCCGGCCACAGCGGCTACTTCACCCCCGGTTCCACCTCCCTCGAGAACCTCGCCCACATCACCCTGGGCGCCCGCGCGGAGGTCTCCCGTGCGTGACCGCACTCTCAGGCCCACGGCTCTGCGTACGGCCGCCCGCCGGGCCGTCCGGCACATCGACGCCGCCACCCCACCCCACCGGGACCGCGCGGTGGACGCCCTGCGGGCCCTCGCGATACTCGGCATCATCCTGGGCCACTGGCTGGTCACCGCCCTGGTCGCGGACGGCAACACGCTCCACACCACCAGTCCGCTCCAGCACATGCCCCAACTGGCCCCCGTCTCCTGGATCTTCCAGACCCTCGCCGTCTTCTTCCTGGTGGGCGGCCATGTAGCCACCAAGAGCCACACCTCGGCCCGGGCACGTGGCATCCCCTACATCCCGTGGCTGCGCGCCCGCCTGACCCGTCTGTTCATGCCGGTCGCCGCCCTTCTGGCCCTCTGGACGGTGGTCACGATCGCGCTCCTGGCCACGGGCACCCGCATGGACACGGTCGAGACCCTGCTGAAACTGGCCCTGTCCCCGCTGTGGTTCCTTCTGGTCTTCGCCGCCCTGACGGCGGCGACGCCCTTGCTGATCCGTCTCAACCCGCTCTGGCCCCTGGCCGTCGTCCTCCATGTGGATCTCATTCGTTTCGGCCTCGGCGGCCCGCAGGGTCTCGGCTGGATCAACCTGGCAGCGGGCTGGCTGGTCCCCTACACGCTGGGCGCGGCCTGGACCCGGGGCGAGCTGGAGCGCCGGCGGGCGGGCTGGGCCCTGTTGGTGTCCGGCACTGCGGGGACGGCGGGGCTGATCATCTGGGCCGGCTACCCGGCGTCCATGGTCGGCGTCCCCGGCGCACGGATCTCCAACCTGAACCCGCCCACCCTGGCCGCCGTCACCTTCGGCCTGGCCCAGTGCGGTCTGGCGCTCCTGCTGCGCGGCGCCCTCCGCCGCACCCTGCGACGGCGGCCGGCGGCCTGGGCCGCCGTGGCGGTCGTCAACCTCTCGGCGATGACCCTGTTCCTCTGGCACCAGACGGCGATGATGGCGACGACCGCCACCGGCCTGACGGCAGGCCGACTGCCGGGCCTGCACACCCTCCCCGACGACCTCGGCTGGGTGGTCGCCCGTCTCGCCTGGCTGCCGGTGTTCGCCCTGGCACTGCTGCTCTGCCGGGCGGCCTTCCACAGCTACGAGAACCGCCGTCCCCGTACCCGCGAGGGCACCCGCGTGGTGCGCGTCCAGCGGCGGCCCGACGGCACACGGCCGTCGAGGAATGCGGAGACCGAGGCGGTTCCTCATGCCTAGGGTGGTGCGGATGAACGCGGTGGAGAAGCGGCTGACCAGCGGCCTACGGGTGCTGCGCGAGGACCTGTGGGACGGCACGCTCCACCCGCTGCCCCCGTCGGTCTGGCTTCGTTGGCTGCCGCACGGCATGGTCTTCCTGGTCGCCTTCGGCACCACGTTGGCCGGCGCCGACCACATGGTCGACCGATACCAACTGGGCTCGGAGTACGGCCTGTTGTGCGCGGCCACGCAGGGAGTGGCGGTGTCGCTCGCGCTGTGGTGGCCCGTCCCGGCGTGGTGGCTGTCGACCACGGTCATGGTCGTTGCGGCCTTGGGCGCCCGCGTCCTCGATGCGGCGGCGGACGAGCCCTTCTGGCCGTGGAGCGGGCCCGGGATCTTCGCGCACGCCATGGTGCTGTTCCTGCTCGCGCTGCGGCTGCCCACCCGTGTGACCGCCGAGGTGCTGGCCCTCACCGCACTGGTCACGTACGTCCTTCAGGAAGTCGTCGGCGGTCGCAACCACGAGCCGTCGGGCGCGCTGTCGATGGCGATGTTCGCGGGCGTCACCCTCCTCGGCGGGGCTCTGCGCGGCCGCCGCGAGGCCCGTAGCCAACTCGTCGAGCAGACGAGCATCACCGCCGAGGAGCGGGCCCGCCGCACCGTGCTGGAGGAGCGCAGCCGCATCGCGCGCGAGCTGCACGACGTGGTCGCCCACCACATGTCGGTGATCTCCATCCAGGCCCAGGTCGCCCCGTACCTGGTGGAGAACCCGTCCGAGGAACTGAAGGAGAACCTCCACGGCATCCGGCAGAACGCGCTGGAGGCCCTCACCGAACTCCGCCGCGTCCTCGGCGTTCTGCGCTCCGAGTACCCACCGGGCGTCGGCCCCGACGATCCGCACGCGATAGCGGGTGTCACCGAGGGCATCGCCCCGCACGCCCCGCAGCCCACCCTGGACCGTCTCGACGCGCTCATCGACAACACCCGCGCGGCGGGACTCGCGGTCGTCACCGAGATCCACGGACAGGTGCGTCCGCTGCCGCCGGGCGTGGAGCTGTCGGCGTACCGGATCGTGCAGGAGGCGCTCAGCAACGCCCTGCGCCACGCGCCCGGTTCCACCGTCCGTGTGGAGCTCACCCATTTCCCGCGCGGTCTGCAGGTACGGGTGATCAATTCCCGTCCCGCCCGCAAGGCCCCACCGTCCCCCGGCGCCGGCCACGGGCTTCTCGGTATGCGTGAGCGCGCCGCGATGCTCGGTGGCACCCTCACGGCGGCCGAGACCTCCCACGGCGGCTTCGCCGTCGTGGCCTTCCTTCCCCGCGACGGCGACCCCGGCGGCCGGCTCTCACAGCCGACACCGGACACGACAGGAGACACGAGTCCATGACGAGCAGCACCATCCGTGTACTGATCGCCGACGACCAGCAGATGGTCCGGCAGGGCTTCTCGGTGCTGCTCAACACCCAGCCCGACATCGACGTGGTCGGCCAGGCGGTGCACGGCCTCGACGCGATCGACAAGGTCGCCGAACTCACCCCGGACGTCGTCCTGATGGACATCCGCATGCCCGAGCTGGGCGGCATCGAGGCCACCCGTCGCATCACCACCGAGCGCCCGGACATCAGAGTCCTCGTCCTCACCACCTTCGACCTGGACGAGTACGTGTACGAGGCGCTGCGCGCCGGCGCGTCCGGCTTCCTCCTCAAGGACGCCTCGGCCGACCAGCTCGCCGAGGCGGTACGGGTCGTCGCGGCGGGGGACGCCCTCCTCGCACCGGGCATCACCCGCCGTCTCATCGCCGAGTTCTCCCGTCTCGGCACCACACCCCGCGCCCCGCTCAAGGCCCGCGTCGGCGACCTGACCGAGCGGGAGACCGAGGTGCTCACCCTGATCGCGCAGGGCCTGTCCAACGCCGAGATCGCCCAGCGCCTCGTCGTCGCCGAACAGACCGTGAAGACCCACGTGGGCCGCATCCTGGTCAAGCTGGGCCTCCGCGACCGCACCCAGGCGGCGGTCTTCGCCTACGAATCGGGCCTGGTGCGCCCCACGGGTTACTGAGCCGTGAGGGCAGGACGGCGCGGAACGGCTCTCCGGCCCGTCCCCCCGGGCGACCCGTAGTACCTGAGACGGACCTGGGCAGACCCTCCTCACTGGTGACGACGGCACACCCGCCCTCCGCCTACCGTTTTCATCGTGACCGAGACGACCCAGATGCAGACGATGCCCTCACGCGGCGGGGGCAGCCCGAGCAGCCCGGAGTTCCGGGTGGCGATGGACGCGTGGCGCAGGCTGCGGCAGGACCTGTTCCACGACGGGTTCGCCTACCGGCCGATGGCCCCGATGAAGATGGACGGCCTGTTCACCAGCCGGCTCTCCGGCCGCGTGCGTGACTACGTGGCCTGGGCTCCGCACGCGGTCGTGGTGGTGGCCGGCCTGCTCTCGATGGCCATCGCCGCCTCCGCCAGTGACGCAGGCGGACTCGGCGCGATGGTGGCTGCCGGTTTCGCTCTGCTTCCGGTCCTGCTGACCATGATCAGACCCGTGGCGGCCTTCTGGGTGTCCCTGATCGCGGCCCCCTTGACCGCGGTGGGCAGCGGTCTGTGGGACGACTGGCCGTGGACGGCCGGCAGCTTCGCGACGCACCTTGTGGTGATGACGGTGGTGGCCCTGCGCACGCGGCCGCGCGTGGCCGCCTGGATGTGGTGTCTGACCGCGGCGTACGGGGCGTTCCTGGAGACCATCCTCGGTGACAGCCACTACGCGTCGAACAACACGGTCCCGCTGCTCGTCGTCTCCGCCATGTCCTTGCTGGCGGCCTCCGCGCTGACCATACGCCGCACGGCCCAGCGCGAGGTGACCGCCCAGCAGACGGTGACCGAGCACGAGCGCTCCCGGCGCACCCTCCTGGAGGAGCGCACCACGATCGCCCGCGAGCTGCACGACGTGGTCGCCCACCACATGTCCGTCGTCGCCATCCAGGCCGAGGCCGCGCCCTACCGCGTGGAGAACCCGCCGCCCGAGCTGGAGCAGGCCTTCGCCACCATCCGGGAGAACGCGGTGGCTGCGCTGACCGAGCTGCGCCGCGTGCTCGGAGTGGTGCGCGCCGAGGACTACGAGGCCCCGGACGCACCGCAGCCCACCCTCGCCGACCTCGACGGCCTGCTCGCCAACGTGCGGGAGGCGGGTCTCACGGTCGACAAGGCGGTCACCGGAGCGGTCCGTGAACTCCCGCAGGGCGTGGAGCTGTCCGCCTATCGCATCGTGCAGGAGGCCCTCAGCAACACCCTGCGGCACGCGCCGGGCGCGGCGGCCCGTGTGGAGATCGGCTATGTCCTGGGCGGACTGGGCCTGCGCATAGTCAACGGCGCGTCCCCCGAGGTGAGCCTGGTGAAGTCCACGCACGGCACCGGCCACGGCCTCACCGGCATGCGCGAGCGCGTCACGATGCTGAACGGCGAGATGACGACGGGTGAGACGGCGGACGGGGGCTACGAGGTGACGGTGTTCCTGCCGGTGTCCAGTGTGAGCGAGACCGACGCATGACGATTCGCGTGCTGATCGCCGACGACCAGATGATGGTCCGCGAGGGCTTCTCGGTGCTGCTCGGTGCGATGCCGGACATCGAGGTGGTCGGCGAGGCGGTGAACGGCCGGGAGGCGGTCGACCGGGTCCGGGAGCTGTCGCCGGACGTCGTCCTGATGGACATCCGGATGCCCGAGCTGAACGGCATCGAGGCCACCCGGGAGATCGTGGCGTCCAACGGCGGGGCGAAGGTGCTGGTCCTGACCACGTTCGATCTCGACGAGTACGTGTACCAGGCGCTGCGCGCGGGAGCCTCCGGCTTCCTCCTCAAGGACGCCTCCGCCCGCCAACTGGCCGACGGGGTGCGCGTGGTGGCCGCCGGGGAGGCGCTCCTCGCCCCGTCCGTGACCAAGCGACTGATCACGGAGTTCTCCAAGCTGGTCCAGGCCCCCCGCCCCTCCGCGGCCACCCAGCTGGCGTACGGCGAACTCACCGACCGCGAGACGGAGGTCCTGGTCCTCATCGCGCAGGGCCTGTCCAACCTGGAGATAGCCGAGCGCCTGGTGGTCGCCGAGTCCACGATCAAGACCCATGTGAGCCGGGTCCTGGTCAAGCTGGGCCTGCGGGACCGTACGCAGGCGGCGGTGTTCGCGTACGAGGCGAGACTGGTCACGCCGGGCTGAGAGAACCCTTGCCGGCAGGACACCCCTGGTCAGAACGGGGGAACCGGGCTAGCGTCGCTCCATGGCAGCTGCTTCGGACCTTGCTTTCGACCCGTGGGACCCCGACTTCGTGGCCGATCCGTACCCGGCCTACGCGGAGCTGCGGGCCCGGGGCCGGGTGCGGTACTTCGAGCCCACGAACCAGTGGCTCGTCCCGCACCACGCGGACGTCTCGGCGTTGCTGCGGGACCGGCGGCTCGGGCGGACGTACCAGCACAGGTTCACGCACGAGGACTTCGGCCGGAGTGCCCCGCCTGCGGAGCACGAGCCGTTCCACACGCTGAACGACCACGGGATGCTCGACCTGGAGCCCCCGGACCACACACGGATCCGGCGGCTGGTGTCGAAGGCGTTCACCCCGCGCACGGTGGAGCAGCTGAAGCCGTACGTGGAGGGGCTGGCCGGTGAGCTGGTGGCCGGGCTGGTCGAGGCCGGCGGGGGCGACCTGCTGACGGACGTCGCGGAGCCGCTGCCGGTGGCGGTGATCGCCGAGATGCTCGGCATCCCCGAGTCGGACCGGGCGCAGCTGCGGCCGTGGTCGGCGGACATCTGCGGCATGTACGAGCTGAGCCCTTCGGACGAGACGGCGAAGCGGGCGGTGCGGGCGTCGGTGGAGTTCTCGGAGTTCCTGCGGGAGCTGATCGCGCACCGCAGGGTCGAGCCGGGCGAGGACCTCATCTCGGGCCTGATCGCCGCGTACGACCAGGGAGACCGTCTCACCGAGCAGGAGATGATCTCCACCTGTGTGCTGCTGCTGAACGCGGGCCACGAGGCGACGGTGAACGCCACGGTGAACGGCTGGTGGGCGCTGTTCCGCAACCCGGAGCAGTTGGCGGCCCTGCGCGCGGACCACTCGCTGGTGCCGACGGCGGTGGAGGAGCTGATGCGGTACGACACTCCGCTGCAGCTGTTCGAGCGGTGGGTGCTGGACGACATCGAGATCGACGGGACGACGGTTCCACGAGGCGCGGAGATCGCGATGCTGTTCGGCTCGGCGAATCATGACCCGTCCGTGTTCGCGGCCCCCGAGAAGCTGGACCTCACCCGCCAGGAGAACCCGCACATCTCCTTCAGCGCGGGCATCCACTACTGCATCGGCGCCCCCCTCGCCCGTATCGAACTGGCCGCCTCGATGACGGCCCTCCTGAGGAAGGCCCCGACGCTCGCCCTCGCCACCGAGCCGACCCGAAAGCCGAACTTCGTGATCCGGGGCCTGGACGGCCTGACCGTCGAGATCTGAGAAACCCCCACCGCCAGACTCCGTCCCGGACCCTCACCGCCGGACCCCGGCCTCCGGCTCCCGCACCGGTCCAGACCCCGGCCCCCGCTCCGGAACCGGCCCCCGCTCCGAACCCGGTCACGCATCTGGACCTGGCCCGGGACCTGGTCCTGGTCCAGGTCCCGGACCCGACCGCGACTTCGATCCGGCACCCGACCGCCCTCGCCGAGCCCACAGCCAAGCGATCGCCAGGCAGACGGCGGCCGGGAGAGCGGCTCCGGTCAGGGCGGCGAAGGGGAGTTCGGTGGCGAGGACGGTGTAGTCCGTGCCCTCGCCCTCGAAGCCTCCCCCGAGGTGGCGTCGCGTACGGTCGGAGGTGCTCCAGGCGAGCGTCGCGGCCACCGCGCCCGCCGCCGACAGCGCGCACCCGCCACACCCCGCGACGCTCTGCCGATCCAACCCGCGCCCCTTGCCCGCCCACCCGCTGCTCCGGGTTGCCCCGGCCGGTCCATGACCGAAGGGACGCGCCTTCTCCCGCCCTGGTTCTCCCGGCCGGCGGCACGTGCTCCCAGCACCGCGCGGCGCACGACTCCACCCGCCCCGAAGCCGTATGAGCGACCCCCGCCCGGTGAAGCCGCCCGCGCCGCCCCGCCCCACCGCCTCCGGCACCCTCAGCTGCTGAGATCCCGCCGCCGCAGCCCGGCCAGACCCCCGGCGACCAGCAGCACCGCGACCCCGGTCAGGGCCAGCACCGGCGTCCACTCCATCTCCCCGCCCGGCAGCTTCGGGAGGTGACCGAAGGGGGAGAGGTCGAGGACGGCGCGGGGGGCGTCGAGCGCGGGGCCGATCCAGCCGATGAGGAGAACGGCTCCGGCGAGGCCCCACGCCGCCGGTGCCGCTCGGGGCGTGAGCCCGTACAGCAGGACGGCGGCGCCGCCGATGACCCACACCCCGGCGACCTGGACGAGGCAGCCGCCCAGGATCGGACCGGCCCCCTTGCCGTGGCCGAGGGCGAAGCCGAGACCGGCGAGAAGCATGATCCAGACGGTTCCGCCGAAGGCGACGGCCAGATGCCCGGCGGCCCAGCGGACCCGGCCCACCGCGTTGGCGAGCAGCGGTTCGGCGCGGCCGGAGGTCTCCTCGCCGTGCAGGCGCAGCACGGTGGCGACGACGTACAGCGCGGCGATCAGCCCGAGCATGCTGATCATCGAGGCGAGGAACGCGTCGGTCAGACCGGACCGGCCGCCCATGCGCTCGAAGATCTCGCGGGCGCCTTCGTTGTCACCGACGAAGTCGGCCGCGCCCTCGGCCAGCCCGCCGTAGACGAGCCCGGCGAGGAAGAAGCCGACGCTCCAGCCGAGGACGCTGCCGCGTTGCAGCCGCCAGGCCAGCGCGCCGGCCGTGCCCAGTCGGCCGGCCGCGGGTCCCGGACGGGTCGGCAGGAAGCTCATGCCGACGTCGCGGCGCCCGGCGAGTTCGTACGCCACCGCGCCCTGGAGCGCCGTCGCCGCCACGAACAGCAGCAGCACCCACCATCGCTCCTCCGCGAACGAACGCTCGTTCTCCAGCCACCCCAGCGGCGACACCCACGTCAAGAAAGACGAACCTTCGTTCGCGGAAGCATCGCCGGCCGCCCGGAGCACGAACGCCCCGCCCAGCACCCCCGCCGTCAGCCCCCGCGCCAGCCGGGCGCTCTCCGTAAGTTGCGCGACCACCGCCGCCATCGTCGCGAACACCATCCCGACGCCCGCGATCCCCAGCCCGAAGGCGGCCGCGCCCACCGCCCCCTGTCCGGACAGGCCGAGCGTGACGAGTGCCGCCAGGCCGCCGTTCGCGACGGCCGCCGTGAGCAGGGCGGCCGTCAGCGGCGCCCGCCGGCCGACCATGCCCGACGCGATCAGTTCCTGCCGACCGCTCTCCTCCTCGTCGCGGGTGTGGCGGATGACGACGAGGAGGCTCATCACGGCGGCGAGGAGAGCGGCGTAGACGCCGACGCGCCAGGCGGTCAGGGCGCCGAGGGAGTCGTCGAAGACGGGGCCGACCAGGGCGCGCAGCGACGCGTTCGTGGTCATCTGACGCATGAGGTCGGCGCGTTCGGCGGCGGTGCCGTACAGGCTGCGCAGGCTGTTCGGCATGGACAGGACCATCAGCCCGGTCACCGCGACCCAGACCGGGACCATCACACGGTCGCGCCGCAGGGCGAACCGCACCAGGGTTCCTGTGCCGGCCAGTGGCCGGGCCCCGCCGGACCGGGCGGCGAACGGGGTGGCGGATGCGGACGGTTCGCCGCGCTCGCCCGGTCCCGTGGGGTCGGCCGGTTCGGTGGTGACGGCGGTCATCGCGTGACCGCCTCCTCCCGGGTGCCCCGCGTGTCGTCCTGGTAGTGCCGCAGGAACAGTTCCTCCAGGGTCGGGGGAGTGGAGGTCAGGGACCGTACGCCGGAGTCGGTCAGGGAGCGGAGGACGGCGTCGAGCTTGTCGGTGTCGACCTGGAGGTGGACGCGATGGCCCCGCACGTCGAGGTCGTGGACGCCGGGGAGGCCGGCCAGGCCGCTCGGTGGACCGGCGAGTTCGGCGGTGACGGTGGTGCGGGTGAGGTGGCGCAGTTCGGTGAGGGAGCCGCTCTCGACGGTGACGCCCTTGCGGATGATGCTCACCCGGTCGCACAACTCCTCGACCTCGCTGAGGATGTGGGACGACAGCAGGACCGTACGGCCCCGGTCGCGCTCCTCCCGTACGCACCGCTGGAAGACCTCCTCCATCAGCGGGTCCAGGCCCGAGGTCGGCTCGTCCAGGATGAGGAGGTCCACGTCGGAGGCGAAGGCGGCGACGAGGGCGACCTTCTGGCGGTTGCCCTTGGAGTAGGTGCGGCCCTTCTTGGTCGGGTCCAGCTCGAACCGCTCGACCAGCTCCGCGCGGCGCCCCGCGTCCAGCCCGCCCCGCAGCCTCCCGTAGAGGTCGATGACCTCGCCGCCGGACAGGTTCCGCCACAGGGTCACGTCGCCGGGGACGTACGCGATGCGGCGGTGCACCTCGACGGCGTCCGCCCACGGGTCGCGGCCCAGGACCCGTACGGCGCCGGAGTCGGCGCGGAGCAGGCCGAGCAGGACGCGGATGGCGGTGGACTTCCCGGCGCCGTTCGGGCCGAGGAAGCCGTGGACCTCGCCGGTCTCGACGGTCAGGTCGAGGCCGTCCAGCGCGTGGGTCCGTCCGAAGGACTTGTGGAGTCCGGATACCTCAAGTGCGGGAAGGGCCTTCGTCATGTTCAGAACGTACGCTTACTTCAGAAATTTGTGAAGTTAAGGAAGGGTGTGAATGGCCGGTAGGCTGGCCGTGCTGTCTGACCAGGGGAGATCAGATACCGCGAGGACGACGACCGGCGAGGGAGTGACCAGGGATGACGGACCCGAAGGCCGGAGCAGGGACTGGAGCGGAGAGCGGAGCGGAAGCCGGAGCGAAAGCCGCTGTGGGGGTCGGGTCGGAGGGCCTGGGGCTGGGGCGGGACGTCGAGTCGGTCTCCCGTTTCGTCGAGAACTTCGCGGCGCAGCTCGTCGAGGCCGGGGTTCCCCGCATGCCGGCCCGGGTCTTCGCCGCGCTCCTCGCCTCCGACACCGGCGCGCTGACCTCGGTCGAGCTGGGCGAACAGTTGCGGATCAGTCCGGCGGCCGTGTCCGGAGCCGTCCGCTACCTCGCCCAGGTGCACCTGGTGTCCCGTGAGCGCGAGCCCGGTTCGCGCCGCGAGCGCTACCGCGTCCACAGCGACCAGTGGTACGAGGCTCTCACCAACCGCGAGGCCATCATCAAGCGCTGGGAGGAGTCGTTGCGCGAGGGCGTGGCCAGCCTGGGCGCCGACACCCCGGCGGGGCGCCGGCTCGCCGAGACCCTCGCCTTCTTCGAGTTCGTCGAGACCGAGGTCGAGGCCATGATGCGGCGCTGGCGCGCCCGCCGCGACGAGCTGTTCCCCCGGGGCTGACCGGCGCGGCCGGGAGAGGACTGCTACCCGTCCGCCTTCTCGGCGCCCGTCTCCGTACGGCTCGCCAGACGCTCGTAGCGCTGCCTCGCCGCCTGGGGGGTCTGGAGTCCGAGGCCGAAGGCGATCTCCGGCCAGGTCATGCCGCGCCCCCGGGCCATGTCGAGAAGGCCGACCTCCAGCTCGTCCATCTCGCCACGGGCGAGGGGGACGAGGGTCAGGGCGGCGGTGATGTCGGCGCGGTCGACCTCGGCTTCGCCGTCGTCGAGGAGGGCGGCCCCGCTGAGCAGGTACGAGACCAGCCTGATCGCCTCCTGGGGATGGAGGACGTGCGGGTGGACCTGGCGACGGCGCTGCTCGTCCGTGGTCGCGTGCCGCTCGGCGATGCGGAACAGGGAGGTGTGGACGCGTTGGGCCCGCGCCTCGTCCGCGCTCGGGGGTGAGAAGGGGTCGCTGGGCTGCGGAGGTGTCGACGGCATGCGAACAGCCTGTAATGCAAACAACTTGTTGTCAACGGATTATTGTCCGGCGCGGCCGCGGCGACGTCCGCCTCACCCTGCACCTGCCCGCTGGCCCGCTGGCCCGCTGCCCGCTGCCCGCTGCCCCCTGCCCCCGCCCTCGCGCCCCTGCCCCCGCCCCCGCGTCAGCGCCGCCCGCCGAACTCCCACAGATGAACCTCGACGTCCGCGTACCGCTCCCCGGCGAGTACGGCGCGCGCCGCGTCCCCGTCCGGGGCCCGGACCAGCGCGGCCGTACCCAGCCAGGCCGTGCCGTCGTCGGACAGGAGCGGCCCGTACGCGATCAGCTCGTCCCGCCACGCGGCCGGTACGACGAGATCCGCCGCGCCGCCCGAACCGGGGCCGGTGCCGGGACCGAGGCCGAGCACCAGGTACCGGTTGCCCCCGCTCCGGCCGCCCGGGAACTCCCACATCGTGCGGCCCAGCAGATTCCGCCACCGCCGCAGCAGCACGTCCCGGAACACACCGGCCTGCTGGTTGGGCTCGTCGAACGCGAAGGCCCGCGCCGCGGCGGAATCCGGCAGGTCGACGATGTGTACACTCCCGGACGGCGTCTCGCCGTCCTCCGCGAAGGTCGGGCCCCGGGCGATCAGCTCCTTCGCGTACCCGTCCATGTAGGACCAGTGCGCCTGGACCAACTCCTCGCGCAGATCGAGGGAACCGGGGCGGTCGCGGTGATAGCAGAGGAACTCCATGGCCGAAGCCTCGCCTCCCGCCGACGCCACCTCAAGAGGATTTTGGGTCGCACCCTCGGCGGGGGGCGAGGGCGGAAGACAACCCGCCGACAACCCGCCGACAACCCGGCAGGAGTAACAACAGGAACTGCGAATGGTCCGCGCGGATGAATGCGGATTAATGTGGGGAGGTCATCTCCCAGCGGGATGCCACGTGCCGGAACCCCGGCTCGATTACGGCGAGCCGGGGTTTCCGCTGGTGCGACGAGGCCTTCAGACCTCCGTTTTCCGGGGTCAGTGGTGTCCGTTGTTGATCACGCGGAAGCTGCCCACGATCGCCAGATTCTGCAGCTGCTGCTGTCCGGCCACCGAGTGGCTGGAGCTGCGCGGGCCGACCGTGGCGACGGGAGCGCCGTTGTCACAGGTGACCCCGTTGTAGAACTCGACGGTCCGGTCGCTTTCGTTCCGGATGTTGAAGCTGGTGCTGTTGAGCGGCGGGACGATCAGGCTGTTCACATTGACCACGGCGATGCAGGAACCCGGGTCGGCGGAGTAGGACCGCTCGTTGATGTAGATCCGTCCCTCTTCCCGGTTGTCACCCCGGCCCTCACTCCGGCCCTCACCGCGGCCCTCGCCCCTCTTGCCGCCCCAGTTCTCCTTGCCCCCGGGGTCGGAGGAGGCGTTCGAGCCGGCCTCGGTGCCGGTGCCGTTGCCGCCGCGGGGGGCGACGGGGGCCGCGTCCTGGACGAGCGAGGTGGTCTTCGGGGCGGACTCCAGAGCGGAGCTGGCGTACGTGACACCTGTGGCGGCCGCGACTGCCACGCCGACGGAGGCGGCGATCACCGTGACTTTACGAGTGCGCAATGCACTTCCCCTTCTCTTCGTTCTCGTCGACAGGACCTGCCGACGAGAACGAACGTAATGACGGCCAATTCGGCTGTCATTTCGAGAGGGCCGGGGACGGGGGCGAATACAGGGCTGAACGGCCGCATGAATTGTCGCCCCGGAGAGTGACGATCGGCGCGCCTGACGACCCATCAAAATATGGCAATGAGCTGGTACTTTGAAGCGAGGGAAGCCATTGTTCGAAACACGCTGACGCGTCGTCACCCTCTTGGAGGCGCCGAGAGCGGACCGCACTCTGAGGAGCCGTCAGGTCGCTCCACCGCCCGCACAGCTGACGGTCACTCAACATGCCTCGGGGCGCTGCGAATGCGCCGTGCGCCCCGTCGCGTGAATTCCGGCCGGGTAAGTGATCGACAACGGCGTGTCGCACGCTTTCAGGGGCCTCGCCTGCACTATCGTGATCGGCCCTCCGGCGTGCATCCGGCGTGCATCCGGCGTGCATCCGGCGTGCATCGGGCGTGCGTCGGGCGGGCGCCGAGACCTGAACGACGCGCACCGCCCGGCACTCGCCCCGCATCACCCCGGCAGGGTCAGCCCCCACGCCCCCTCCCGCACCGTCCAGGTCCGCGTCCGCACCGGCCCCGCCACCAGGGAATCCGCCCGGTAGCGGAAATCCGCGCCGGACACCGTCACCCGGTGGCCGACCGCGTGCAGCGGGGCCGCCTCGGCGCCCACCGACACCGGCCGGATCTCGATGTCGGCGCCGCCGTCCGTGCCCGGCGTGATCGACACCGCCTCCACGGGCTGGTCGAGGTCGACGAGCAGCACGCCGTCCACCTCCACCCGCAGCCGCGAGGGCCCGGCACCGCCCCCCGCGGCGACCCGTATGCGGGCCGGTCGCAGCGGACGGGACAGCCGGGCGGGCCGCGTCGGCCGCGTCGACAACGTACGGGCGAGGGACTGCGGCCAGGCGCGCAGCCAGTGGGGGCCGAGCGAGGACCCGTCGTCGGCGGGCCCGCCTTCCGCCCCCGGCACCCGGTCCGCTCCCGAGCCCGCCCCCGCCCTCGGGCCCGCCCCTCTGCCCGGACGCGAGCCCGGCCCCGTTCCCGTGCCGGTACCCGGGCCGGTGTCGGCGGCCGCGGTCCCCGCCGTTCCCGCCGTCCGGTCGGGCGAGGACGCTGAGGAGGGCGGATACGGCGAGGACGGCGGATACGGCGGGGACTGCGGGGACACACCCGGCAGAACCGGTATGCGCAGGGTGCCCAGCACCACCCCGTCGCTGTCGTCGACGAGCAGATCCAGCCGACGCTCGACGCCGTCGAGGGCGGCGCGGGCCGCCGCGACCGCGCCGGTGGGCACGCCGAGGGAGTGGGCCAGGCCCAGGGCGGAGCCCACGGGGACCAGGGAGAGGGCGCACGCCCCCAGCTCCCGCCGGCGGTGCAGCAGAGCCACCGCCCGCAGCAGCGCGCGGTCGTCGCCGACCACCACCGGCCGCCGTGAGCCACGTCGTGCGAGCGCCCGCGCGAATTCCTCGGGCCCCTCCGGAAGACACACTTTCGTACTCGCCGCACCCGCGCTGAGCACGTCTTTCGCGATCCGTACGGCCTCGCCGTCCGTGCGACGGGCGAGGGGGTCGATGACCACGAGGAGCTGGTCGGGAGTCACCACCTCGGTCCTGCCTCGCTTCCTCGGGTAGCATCTTTGTGCAAGAGCCCCTTGCGCTATTGCGCCAGGGGCTTGGTCTATTCCGGGGCATCCGGGTCCGACAGGTGCGACCAACGGCGGTCGCGGTGCACGCGGCGGTAATGAGCCACCGCGTACGCCCCCGACCTTGGACATGCCCCGCCCGGAAGGGGTGTACGCGCGTGCCCGCACTTGTGCTGCTCGGTGCTCAGTGGGGTGACGAAGGCAAGGGAAAGGCGACGGACCTGCTAGGTGGGTCTGTCGACTATGTGGTGCGCTACCAGGGCGGCAACAACGCCGGCCACACGGTAGTCGTGGGCGACCAGAAGTACGCCCTCCACCTTCTCCCTTCCGGGATCCTCACTCCGGAGTGCACTCCGGTCATCGGAAACGGTGTCGTCGTCGACCCGTCGGTCCTGCTCTCCGAGCTGAGCGGTCTGAACGAGCGCGGCGTCGACACGTCCAAGCTCCTGCTCAGCGGCAACGCCCACATCATCACGCCGTACAACGTGACCCTCGACAAGGTCACCGAGCGCTTCCTCGGCAAGCGCAAGATCGGCACGACGGGGCGGGGCATCGGCCCGACCTACGCGGACAAGATCAACCGCGTCGGTATCCGCGTCCAGGACCTCTACGACGAGTCGATCCTGACGCAGAAGGTCGAGGCGGCCCTCGACGTCAAGAACCAGGTCCTCACCAAGCTCTTCAACCGCCGGGCCATCTCCACCGACCAGGTCGTCGAGGAACTGCTCGTCTACGCGGACAAGCTCGCCCCGTACGTCACCGACACGGTCCTGGTCCTCAACCAGGCCTTGGAGGACGACAAGGTCGTCCTCTTCGAGGGCGGTCAGGGCACGCTCCTGGACATCGACCACGGGACGTATCCCTTCGTGACGTCGTCCAACCCCACCGCGGGCGGCGCCTGCACGGGCGCGGGTGTCGGTCCGACGAAGATCAGCCGGGTCATCGGCATCCTCAAGGCGTACACGACCCGGGTCGGCGCGGGTCCGTTCCCGACCGAGCTGTTCGACGAGGACGGCGAGGCGCTGCGCCGCATCGGCCACGAGCGGGGCGTCACCACCGGCCGTGACCGTCGCTGCGGCTGGTTCGACGCGGTGATCGCCCGCTACGCGACCCGTGTGAACGGCCTGACGGACTTCTTCCTCACCAAGCTCGACGTCCTCACCGGCTGGGAGCAGATCCCGGTCTGCGTCGCGTACGAGATCGACGGCAAGCGCGTCGAGGAACTGCCGTACTCGCAGTCCGACTTCCACCACGCGAAGCCGATCTACGAGAACCTGCCCGGCTGGTCCGAGGACATCACGTCGGCGAAGTCCTTCTCCGACCTCCCGAAGAACGCCCAGGCGTACGTGAAGGCGCTGGAGGAGATGTCCGGCGCGCCGATCTCCGCGATCGGTGTCGGTCCGGGCCGCGACGAGACGATCGAGATCAACTCGTTCATCTGACGGTTCACGGGCGACCCACCTCGGGCCGGGCACGCACACGCGTGCCCGGCCCGCTGTGTTCCGGCCGATGCGGCCGATGCGGCTGATCCGGCTGATCCGGCCGATCCGGCGGGTCGGTCTGGCCGGGCCACGTGCACGTGCCGGGCATATCCTGAAATGGCGCGCGATCCGCGCACGTCACACGGCCGGAGAGAAGGTGAGTGCGATGCGCGTTCTGTTCAAGGCACGCTTCGACACCGAGAAGTCGAACGAGGCCATCCGCAACGGCACCCTCGGGAAGCTGATGCAGGCCGCCATGGAGCAGGTCAAGCCGGAGGCGGCCTACTTCACCACCGACAACGGGCAGCGGACCTGCTACATGGTCTTCGACATGCAGGACAGCTCCGAGATGCCGGCGATCGCCGAACCGTTCTTCCTCGACATGGGCGCCGACGTCACGTACACCCCGGTCATGAACCCCGAGGACCTGCAGAAGGGCCTCTCGGCACTGGGACGCTGAGCCATCGATCGGTCGATCGCCGGACCTCAGCTGAACACGATCATCGATCCCTGCGCCAGACTCCGGGTCGCCGCCGCGTGCAGGCCCAGCCAGACGTGCCGTTCGCGGGCGAACGGGCTGGGGTCGTAGGGGGCCGGAACGGCCGGCTCCTCCAACTCCGTGGGCGCGAGCGGTGCCTCGGGGCGCGCCGGTGGGTTCGCCGGGTCGATGCCGATGGCCGGCGCCACGAACTCCAGCTCCCGCAGCAGTCCCTGGGACGAACCCAGGGGGCCGCCGCCGGCGAGGAGTTCGTCGCTGGAGAGGGGCTGCGGGAAGTCGACCGGGACATAGGCGCCGGCGTGGTCGTAGTGCCAGACCAGGTGGGACTGCTGGGCCGTGGTCTCGAACATCTCCAGCAACTGCTCGTAGTCGCCGCCCAGCGCGTCCACCGGGGTCACCTCCAGGCCGCACACCTGGAGCAGATACGCGCGGCGCAGGAAGTGCAGCGCGTCGTAGTCGAAGCCGGCGACCGGGGCGACCTCGCCGGTCAGCCCCGGCATGTACTGGTACACCGGGACCGGTGGCAGCCCGGCCTCACCCAGCAGCTTGTTGTAGAGCGCGAGTTCCTCGGCGAAGGGATTGTCGGGCGTGTGGCACAGCACGTCGACGAGCGGGACCAACCAGAGGTCACAGGCCAAAAGAGAGCTCCTCGGTCATCCGGCACGCACACGGACGGTAGGGACGCGTTCGCGCACGGCGCACAGTGGTCAGGGAAGCGTAGTCGCTGGACGCGTCTTCAGTCCCCTGCGTGCAGGTCCCATACCCACACTCCGCCCACCCACTTACCCGGTCGCCCCACCAGCTTGTCCACGGCCTCGCGCAACCGCTCGTCGTACGGCTGCGGACGCAGGACCAGGGCGCCCGCGTGCCAGTACGCGAAGTCCTTGCGGGCCTGCGCCCGCCAGTTCTCCCCGATCGCCGGGACCTTGCCGGTGTAGCGGACGTCACGCAGCAGGTTGGAGGTGTGGCGGGGGGCCGCGCCGTAGATGCCGACGCGGTCCTCGCCGAAGGGGCCGTTGAAGTAGCCGCCGGGCATCCGGAAGCCGAAGTGGGCCGTGCTCTGCCAGCGCAGGGCCTCCGCGTTGCCCGGGTCCGGCAGCGGCACGGGCACCAGGGTCTGCCCGGCCCCGGTGTCGACGTACGACGTCCAGGTGCCGTCCGCGATGAACGCCGGCACCTCGGCGCGCTCGACGGACGTCAGCGGGGCCGGGACGATCGGCAGCAGGGCCAGGGTGACCGCCAGGAAGCCGACGTACCGGGTGCCGAGGCTCGGCACGGCGGCGAGCCGCGCGCAGGCGAGCGCCAGCAGCATGCCGAGGACCGGGGCGCAGATCATCGCCACCCGGCCCTCGATGACCGACTCCAGCAGCGGCTTCTCTGCGAGCAGTGCCCACGGGCCGGGCAGCACGAGGTCCGTTCGCGGGAGGCGGATCTCGGGGCCGAGGGAGAGCACGGCGGCGGCGACCGCCGTGCAGGCCAGCGCCTTCACCAGGGCGCGGTCCCACAGGCGTACGACGATGCCGAGCGCCAGGAGGGCCAGCGGCCAGCCGTAGAAGGCGTTCTGTTCGGTGGGGTTGAGGGAGAGGGCCTCCGCCCGTTCCTTGTCGCCCGCGAGGGAGCGTTCGGCGAAGGAGAGGAGCGCGAGCGGGCTGTTGCCGGAGTTGCTGCCGTGCGCGATGTTGCCGTAGCTCTGCGGGCCGAGGAACTGCCAGCTGAGCGGGAGGGCGACGAGGGGGAGCACGACGAGGACCGCGATGCCGAGGCCCTGGAGCAGCGGGCGCCAGGCGTCGCGGGCCACGTCCCGCCGCAGGAGCCCGTACGCGACGGCGAACAGCAGCATGCCCATCGCGGCGAGGAGGAGGGCCTCCTCGCCGAGGAAGATCTGGTAGGCGGTCATCAGGCCGAGGACGACCCCGTCCCGCTGGGTCCGGGCGCCCGTGCACAGGCGCAGTGCCCGGTCGATGATCAGCGGGATCATGAACAGGACGACGAAGTTCGGGTGCGCGTTGGCGTGGCTGACCATCGGCGGCGCGAAGGCGGCGAGGGCCGCTCCGGCGAAGGCCGCGCCCCGGTGCCGTTCGACCCGTTTGACGATCAGCCAGTACCAGGCGCCGGCCGTGGCGGCCAGGCCGAGGGTCATCACCAGGGCCAGAGTGATGGCCGGTCCCAGGGCGAGGGTGACGGGGGCGAGGGGGACCGACAGGCCCAGCATGACCGTGTTGGCCATCAGGTTCACGCCGTCGGGGAAGCCCTGGAAGGTGGTGAAGAGGGGGTTGCGGAGATGGACGAGGTTGTCGGCCGTGACCGCGAAGAACCACTCCCACTGGTTCTGGTCCTGGAGGGAGTCGGGCAGGTAACGGCCGTTCGGGTCGCGCCAGCGGCCGATGTGCAGGGCCACCGCCATCACCAGGAAGAGGGCGACGGCGAGGACGTCGGCCCGGCGGACCGAACGGGCCCGCAGGAGGGCGAGTTCACCGAGGACACGGGCGTAGTCGCCCGGCCGGATCTTCGAGCCCGGCTGGTGGGACCAGCGGACGGGGACCTCGACGACGGGCCAGCCGCTGCGGCGGTAGTACCGCAGGATCTCCACGTCGATGCCGAACCCGTCGAGCCGGGAGGCGGCGAACGCCTCGCGGGCGCGGTCGCCGTCGAACAGCTTGAAACCGCACTGGGTGTCGCGGATGCCGGGCACCGCGACCCCGCGTATGAGCAGGTTCCCGGCCCGCCCGAGCGCCTCGCGCAGCCGGTGCTGGTGGCGGTCGATGGTCGCGCCCGGCGCCTCGCGCGAGCCGATCGCGGCCGTGTACCCGTCGGAGAGCGCCTTGTCGAGCCGCTCCAACTCCTCGATGGGTGCGGCGAGATCGGCGTCGGTGAGCAGGACCCGGCGGCCGTGCGAGGCGAGGACACCGAGCCGCAGGGCGTGGCCCTTGCCCCGGTTGCGGGGCCCGCCGGAGACGAGCTGGACCCGGGCGTCGCGGGCGGTGACGGCCGCCACGACCTCGGCCGTGCCGTCCGTCGACCCGTCGTCGACGACGATGACCTCCCAGCGGGCCGCGGCCTCGGTGGCCGCGAGGTGGGCGATGATCGCGTCGAGGGTGGGGGCGAGGCGGTCCTCCTCGTTGTACGCGGGGACGACGACGGAGAGGTCGACGCTCAGCTGCCCGCCGCCCGCCTTCGGGGTCGTGCTCATCCGTCCGCCAGGCGTTCCACCAGCGTCAGGGACCGCTCGTCGTAACCGGCGATGATCTCCTGCGCGGTCTGCGCGTCCCGGCGGGTGAGGGCGTCGACGAGGTCGGTGTGGTCGGCCCACAGCCGCCCCTTGAGGTCGTCCGTCCAGTCGTTTCCCTGACGCAGGTGCTGGACCGCGCCGACCCAGGACCGGACGCGCAGCCGGTGCAGGAAGTCGGTGAGGTACGGGTTGCCGAACAGGGCGCTCAGCTCGCGCCAGAACCGCAGGTCGTAGCCGATCAGGATGTCCAGGTCCCCGGCGGTCGCGGCGCGCCGCGCCTCCTCGCCGCGTCGCCGGACCCCGGCGAGGGCGGCGGCCGTGCGGGGGTCGACCTTGCGGTCGCCGAGCCGCCGGAACATGCCGTCGGTGACCAGGATGCGGGCCTCGACCATGTTCCGGTAGTCGGCCAGGGAGTACGCGTGGACCTCGAAGCCCCGGTGCTGCACGGCGTCCAGCAGCCCCTGCGCGGACAGGTCCACCAGCGCCTCGCGCACGGGCGTCGCCGAGACGCCGTACTGCTCGGCGATCTCCTTGACCGTGAACTCCTGCCCCGGCTTCAGCCGTCCGGCCAGCACCTCGTCACGGAGCGCGTCCGCGAGCTGTTGCCGCAGGGTGCTACGGGTCACGGCGCCATTGCCGCCGCCGGTGCCGGTGCCGGGCATCGTGGTCTGGGTCCCCCATCCGCGTACGCGTACGCATTCTGTGCGTGCTCTCTGCGTTCTCTTACGAGCACGTCACCTTACGCGTTCGGGTTACGGGGAGGAGTTTTCGCCCTTCTGCTCACACTGCGCTCGGCACCGGGGACGACGACGGCCTCAGACCGTGTGTTCGTCCGCCACCGAGAGGGCCGCGTCGAGGGCGGCGAGCCCCTCCTTGGCCTCGGTCTCCGTGATGTTGCAGGGAGGCACGACGTGGGTGCGGTTCATGTTGATGAAGGGCCACAGACCGTTCGCCTTGGCGGCGGCGCCGAAGGCGAGCATGGGGGCGTTCGCCTCACCGGCCGCGTTGTAGGGGACGAGGGGTTCGCGGGTCTCCTTGTTCCTCACCAGCTCCAGCGCCCAGAACATGCCCGTGCCGCGCACCTCGCCGACGCAGGGGTGGCGCTCGGCGAGTTCGCGCAGGGCGGGCTCGACGACCGAGCGGCCGACGGTGGCCGCGTTGGTGACGACGCCCTCCTCCTCCATGACGTTGATCGTCG
This sequence comes from Streptomyces stelliscabiei, assembly GCF_014873495.1. Classification (GTDB taxonomy): domain Bacteria; phylum Actinomycetota; class Actinomycetes; order Streptomycetales; family Streptomycetaceae; genus Streptomyces; species Streptomyces bottropensis. The sequence continues at coordinate 5,680,834 of NZ_JADBGF010000001.1, forward strand.
CGACGGCGGCGGCGCAGGCCAGCGGGTGCCCCGAGTACGTGAGACCGCCGGGGTAGGGGCGCCGGGCGAACGTCTCGGCGATGGCGGGGGAGATGGCGACGCCGCCGAGGGGGACGTAACCGGAGTTCACGCCCTTGGCGAAGGTCATCAGGTCGGGTACGACGTCGAAGAGGTCGGCGGCGAACCAGGTGCCCGTGCGCCCGAAGCCCGCCATGACCTCGTCCAGGACGAACACGATCCCGTACTTGTCGCACAGCTCACGGACCCCGGCCAGATAGCCCGGCGGCGGGACCATGATCCCGGCCGTGCCCGGGATCGTCTCCAGGATGATCGCGGCGATGGTCGACGGCCCCTCGAAGGTGATCGTCGTCTCCAGGTGCTCCAGCGCGCGGGCGCACTCCTGCTCCTGCGTCTCCGCGTGGAAACGGGTGCGGTAGAGGAACGGCGCCCAGAAGTGCACGACCCCTGCCGTGCCGGTGTCGGAGGCCCAGCGGCGCGGGTCGCCCGTGAGGTTCACGGCCTGCTGGGTGCCTCCGTGGTACGAGCGGTAGGCGGCCAGCACCTTGGGGCGGCCGGTGTGCAGCCGGGCCATGCGGACGGCGTGCTCGACGGCGTCGGCGCCGCCGTTGGTGAAGAAGATCTTGTCCAGGTCGCCGGGGGTGCGCTCGGCGATCAGCCGGGCCGCCTCCGAGCGGGCCTCGACGGCGAACGCCGGGGCGAAGGTCGTCATCGTCGCGGCCTGCTCCTGGATCGCGGCGACGACCTTCGGGTGCTGGTAGCCGATGTTCGTGTAGACGAGGCCGCTGGTGAAGTCGAGGTAGCGCCTGCCGTCGTAGTCCCAGAAGTACGAGCCCTCCGCGCCGGCGACGGCGAGCGGGTCGATGAGTTCCTGCGCGGACCAGGAGTGGAAGACGTGCGCGCGGTCCGCGGCCTTCACCGCGGCGCCGGCCTGGGGGTTCGGCTGAGGGGTCATGGGGGCGAGGGTAGGGGGCGGGGAGGGCGAGGGGGTATTGGCGACGTGTATGGGCCGGGGCGCCGGCGCGCGACACAGTGTCGCCCTCTTCGCCGGCCCTCGTGCGCGGGTGGGTGGGGGCTTCTCGCGCGGGTTCCCCGCGCCCCTCAAAAGCGGGGGCTGCGCCCCACGCTTTTCCCCGCCGCCTCCCGCGCGCCGGGCTTTCAGGCCCGCAGGGGCCTGTGTCTTTCAGGGGCGCGGGGAACTGCGCGAGAAGCCCCACCGGGCCGCGGCCGGCACATGACCCGTCGTCATTGACAGGAGGCTGTCGAAATGACAGCATGTTGTCAATAAGGGTCGAGGTACTTCAGGAGGAGCCATGACCGATCGCAAGGCTGTTCATCTCGCCGTGTACGACACCTACGCCGACTGGGAGACCGGCCACACGACCGCCTGGCTCGCCCGGGCCGGACGGCAGATCCGTACCGTCGGGCCGACCCCCGAACCCGTGCGGACGATCGCCGGCGTACGCATCCAGCCGGACGGCGTCCTCGACGACCTGCGCCCGGGGGACAGCTCGCTGCTCATCCTCACCGGCGCCGATCTCTGGGACACCGGAGACGACCTGGCCCCGTTCGCCCGGAAGGCGCGGGAGTTCCTGGAGGCCGGCGTCCCGGTCGCGGCGATCTGCGGAGCGACCGCCGGGCTCGCGCGGGAGGGACTGCTGGACGACCGGGCCCACACCAGCGCGGCCCCCTTCTACCTGGCCGCCACCGGCTACAAGGGCGGCGAGCGGTACGTCGAGGCGGACGCCGTCACCGACGGGCCGCTCGTCACCGCGGGCCCCACCGAACCCGTCGCCCTCGCCCGCGAGGTCTTCCGCCTCCTCGGCGTCTACGAGGGCGAGGTCCTCGACGCCTGGTACCGCCTCTTCCACGACTCGGACGCGGAGGCGTACGCCGTCCTGGAGGCGGCGGGACGATGAGCCGCGACCAGCAGGACCTCCTCAGCCGTGCGGCCGTCGGGACCTTCCGGCTGAACGGGCAGTTCCTCTCCGTGGCCGAGGAGCTGGCACGCCCGGCCGGGCTGACGGCCGCCTGGTGGCAGGTGCTGGGCGCGGTGCTGCCCGAGCCGCTGCCGGTCGCCGGGGTCGCCAGGACCATGGGCATCACCCGGCAGAGCGTCCAGCGGGTCGCCGACCTCCTCGTCGGCCGGGGCCTCGCCGAGTACGTCCCGAACCCGGCCCACCGCCGCGCCAAACTCCTCGCCCCCACCCCCGCCGGCCGTGCCGCGATCGAGCGGATCGAACCCGGCCACGCGACCCTGGCCGCCCGTCTCGCGGAGGCGCTGGGCGAGGAGGAGTTCGCGGAGGCCGTACGGCTGCTCGAACGGCTGTCGGGTGTGCTGGACGGGCTCGCGACCTCACCGAAGGCCGACGCGGCTCCGGCCGCTGTTACGGAACCGTAGACACCGCTCCATCCGCCTCCCCGTGCCGCCGCACTACGATCGGTCCGTTGCGCACGTACGCGACGTACCCGTACGTACGCGTACACATATGCAGGGGGAGACGGGGGGACGGTGGCCATGGAGAAGCTCGGGCCCGGGGATCCGCAACGTATCGGGGCGTACCGGCTGCTGGCGCGGCTGGGGTCGGGCGGCATGGGGAACGTGTACCTGGCCCGGTCCGAGCGCGGCCGTACCGTCGCCGTGAAACTGGTGCGGCAGGAGCTGGCGGAACAGGAGGAGTTCCGGGCCCGGTTCCGGCAGGAGGTGCAGGCCGCACGGCAGGTGGGCGGGTACTGGACCGCGCCGGTGCTGGACGCGGACACCGAGGCGGGCATCCCGTGGGTCGCCACCGGCTACGTCGCCGGACCGTCCCTGCAGTCCGTGGTCGGACGCGATCACGGGGCGCTGCCCGAGCGGTCCGTACGGATCCTCGCGGCGGGCCTCGCGCACGCGCTGGAGGACATCCACGCGGCGGGCCTCATCCACCGCGACCTCAAGCCGTCCAACGTGCTGGTGACCATCGACGGGCCGCGCGTCATCGACTTCGGCATCGCGCGGGCGCTGGAGACCGTCACGGACGGCGGGCTCACGCGCACCGGCGCGCTCGTCGGCTCGCCGGGCTTCATGGCTCCCGAACAGGTGCGCGGCGACCGCATCACCCCGGCCTGCGACGTCTTCTGCCTCGGCTCCGTCCTCGCCTACGCCGCCACCGGCAACCTCCCCTTCGGCGCCGCCAACTCCGGTGTCCACGCCCTGATGTTCCGCATCGCCGAGGAGGAACCGGATCTGGAGGGGCTGCCGGAGGGCCTGTACGACATCGTCCGCGAGTGTCTGCGCAAGGACCCCGCCGCCCGCCCGACCCTCGCCCAGATCCTGCAGCGCACCGGCGCCGAGGACACCGTCTTCGCGGGCCGGTCGCGGGATCCCTGGCTGCCGAGCGCCCTGGTGGCCCAACTGGGGCGCCACGCGGTCCAGTTGCTGGACGCCGAGGACCCGGAGGAGCCGTCGGGCGGTACGGGGGCGCCGGAGTCCGCGGCGGCCGAGGGCGGGGCGGGAGGGCCGGCGGACGGTGGTGGTCCGGGGGCGCCCGATCCCGCCGGGCAGCCGGCCGGGGCCGCTGCCCCGACACCGGCCCCGGCCGTTCCCGCGACCCCGGCCCCGACCGCTCCCGCGCTCCCGCCGTCGACCCCGCCCGTGTACCCGCTGGGCGCACCCGACGCTCCGTACGGCGGGTCCGCCGCCGCGTCCCCCGGCTCCGGCGGGGCGGCGACCCCGCCCGGCCATCCGGCCGCCGCCCCCGAGGCGGCCGGTCCGCCCTCGCCGGGCGCGCCGGGCGCCGCGCCCCTGGACCGGATGCCGACGCAGATCGCGGGGACGGGGGCCGGTGCGCAGCCGCCACCGCCCAGCGCCCCGCCGGGCCCCGCGCCCGCCGGGTACGGCTTCCCGCAGCAGTACACCCAGCAACCCGCCGGCGGGTACGGGCAGCAGCCCGCCGCCCCCGGCTACGGCTACCCGCAGAGCGCGCCGTACGGGGCGTACGGGCAGGGGCCCTACGGCGGCGGGCAGGGTGCCGGTGCGGCAGCGGGGCTCGGCCCGACCCCGCCGTACGGACCGAACCCCGTCTACGGGCCCGGACCCGGGACGCCCCCGGCCGTGCAGCCCGAGCCGCAGCGCGGCAGCCGGCGCTCCTCCGTGCTCCTCGTCGCCGTCGCGCTGGTCGTCGCGCTCGGTGCGGGCGGCTCGGTGTACGCGTTGATGACGAAGGACGACGACGGGGGCAAGGAGAACGACGCGAAGGGCGGGCCGACGACGAGCGCGCCCGAGACGCCGGGGCCGTCGTCGCCCGAGCCGACGGATCCGGGGACCTCCCCCGAGGAGACCACCGAGTCGCCCGACGCAGGGACGGTCCCGGAGGGCTTCGTCGGCACCTGGAACGCCAGCATCGGCGGTTCCGGGGGCGACACCCGGCAACTCGTCATCCAGCAGGGCGAGGTCGGCGACACGGTGCTGTCCCTGACGGCGGACGGGCCGCTCGAAGGCGGCGGCACGTACCACTGCGTGTTCGAGGCGGCGCTGACGGAGGAGCCGGGGGACGACGGTCCGCTCCGGATCGGGCCCTCCACCGTCTCCACCGGCGAACCGGCCACGTCCTGCTCCCCGGGCGCGGCGACCACGGTCACCCTGCTGCCCGACGGCCGGCTGCGCCGCGTCGACACGGCGGGCAAGTCGGTCACCTACACGAAGGCGGACTGAGCGGCCCGTCGCCCGGGGCTCCGGCTCGGTGCGTTGTCGGGTGCGGGCCCGGTGGGGTTTCTCGCGCAGTTCCCCGCGCCCCTGAAAAGCAGGGGCTGCGCCCGCCGCTTTTCAGGCCCGCAGGGCCTGGGTCTTCAGGGGCGCGGGGAACTGCGCGACCAGCCCCTACTCACCCGCACCCGACAACGCACCGACCCACCTCGCACCCCACCCGCCCCGGCTCCGCCGCTACCGCTACCGTGCCTCCGGCGGCCGCTGCCGAGGCATGTTCGGCCGCGCCCCCGGCGGCATCGGCACCCGCCCGTTCCCATTCACCTCGGGACGCCCCACGCTCCCCCCGGCCTGCACACCGAGCGGAGCCGACCCCGTCCGGAACTCCACCATCCAGTCCGCCGTCTCCGCCCGCACCAGCTCCGTCACGTCCTCCGAGAACCGCCGCAGCACCCCGAGGCACCGCTCCGCGGCCTCCCCGGCCGTCCCCTCCGCAGGCCCCAGCACCTCCCGCGCGCTCTCGGACGCCCAGTCGAACCGCAGCATCTGCAGCCGTCGCTGCACCGCCTGGGCCGTGGCGACGTCCCGCATCCATCCGGACGTGACGCCGAAGAACCGGTCCACCCCGACACACGCCACACAGGACAGCAGCGCGAGATACCCCCAGGGAGCCACCCCGCCCACCGCCCCCGTGAGGTCGAGCAGCGGCAGGGCGGCCCCGGCGAGCGCCCCGGCCGCCGCCCCGATCCGCAGGACCCGCGCCGCCACCCGTTTCCACACCCGGTCCGCGAGATACCACGCCGCGGTCTCCAGCGCCGCCCGCTCGACCCAGTGGTACAGCTCCTCCAGCCGCTCCGCCGGCGCCCCCCAGTCCCCCTGCGGAAACGGCCGCCCGGCCAGATCCCCCGCCCACGGCCCGGCCGCCGACGTCCACGGCTCCGCCCACAGCCCGGACCCCTCACCCCGCCCGTCCTGGGTTCCCCCCTCGGGCTGCATCTCCGGCTGGCTCACCAGGCACTCCCTACGTACGTACGGCGCTCACGCACCACCCTGACGCGGCCGGACCCTTCCTACCGCCCAATGGGTGGCGAAGATGGTGTTTTCACCGCTTATCCCCTGGAAGATGCCCTTGATCAGATATACGAATCCCCGCCGACTCACTCGAAAGAGTGGCGCGGCACAGGCCGTGCCGACCACGTAGGCTCGTGACGACCGTAAGAACGTGAACGGCGACGTCCGTTCGTACTCGTGCGAGGGAGCTGAACGTGATCCCCGGTGGTGGCCAGCCCAACATGCAGCAGCTGCTCCAGCAGGCCCAGAAGATGCAGCAGGACCTGGCGAGGGCACAGGAGGAGCTCGCGCGGACGGAGGTCGACGGCCAGGCGGGCGGCGGCCTGGTGCGTGCCACCGTCACCGGCTCCGGCGAACTGCGCGGCCTGAAGATCGACCCCAAGGCGGTGGACCCGGAGGACACCGAGACCCTCGCCGACCTGATCGTCGCGGCCGTCCAGGCGGCCAACGAGAACGCCCAGACCCTCCAGCAGCAGAAACTGGGCCCCCTCGCCCAGGGTCTGGGCGGTGGTGGCGCGGGCATTCCCGGCCTGCCCTTCTGAGCGCCTCCGCGACCCCCTCCGACCCCATCCGTGCCCGGTACCGCCTTCCTCGGAGCGGCGGCGGCCGACTACGGTACGTACTGAAAGACATCAGGAAGGACGGCAGTCCGTGTACGAAGGCGTGGTCCAGGACCTCATCGACGAGCTGGGGCGGCTGCCCGGCGTCGGTCCCAAGAGCGCGCAGCGGATCGCCTTCCACATCCTGCAGGCGGAGCCGACGGACGTACGGCGCCTCGCGCACGCCCTCCTCGAAGTGAAGGCGAAGGTCCGTTTCTGCGCGACCTGCGGCAATGTCGCGCAGGAGGAGCTGTGCAACATCTGCCGCGACCCCCGCCGCGACCCGACGGTCATCTGTGTCGTCGAGGAGCCCAAGGACGTCGTCGCGATCGAACGCACCCGCGAGTTCCGGGGCCGGTACCACGTCCTCGGGGGCGCGATCAGCCCGATCGAGGGCGTCGGCCCCGACGACCTGCGCATACGGGAGCTGCTGGCCCGCCTGGCCGACGGTACGGTCACCGAGCTGATCCTGGCCACGGACCCCAATCTCGAAGGCGAGGCCACGGCCACGTACCTCGCCCGCATGATCAAACCCATGGGCCTCAAGGTCACCCGCCTGGCCAGCGGCCTCCCGGTGGGCGGCGACCTGGAATACGCGGACGAGGTGACCCTCGGCCGCGCCTTCGAGGGGAGACGATTGCTGGATGTCTGACGCCACGCTGCACGCGACGGACCTGAACCCGGACGACTTCGCGGTCCAGATCGCGGACCAGATCGAGAGCTTCCTGGTCGCCGTCACCGAGGTGGCCAAGGGCGACGAGCCGGACTCGGCCGTCCCCTTCCTCCTGCTGGAGGTGTCCCAGCTGCTCCTGGCCGGCGGCCGTCTCGGCGCGCACGAGGACATCGTGCCCGACGAGCGCTACGAGCCCGACCCGGGCCCCGAGACGGACGTCGACGAGCTGCGCGAACGTCTCGCCCTGATGCTGGAGCCGGTCGACATCTACTCCGAGGTCTTCGACCCCTACGAGCCCCGCAAGGCGCCGGTCCCCGCCCGGATCTCCGACGACCTCGCCGACGTCATCGCCGACCTCCGCCACGGCATGGCCCACTACCGCGCCGGCCGCACCAGCGAGGCCCTGTGGTGGTGGCAGTTCTCCTACTTCTCCAACTGGGGCTCCACCGCCTCGGCGACCCTGCGGGCCCTGCAGTCCCTGGTCGCCCACGTCCGCCTCAACCAGCCCCTCGCCGAGCTGGACGGCCTCGACACCGACCAGGAACTGATGGGTGACGAGACCCTGGAGTTCGAGGCGGGCCAGGTCATGGCGGAGGAGATCGCGGGGCCGCTGGGGCTGCGGAAGGTCAAGTAGCCCGGAGACCGACCGGGTCCCGTCCGGCGCCGGACGGGACCCGATCACGTCCCCGTGTCCGTGGAAGGACTCCTGCACGTGTGAGTACCGGCGGTAGCGTAGGAACCGTCGTCGTTCCACTCCCTTTCGCGCCCTCCCGACAGGAACCGGACCCAGTGACGTGACCGTTCTCCTGCTCCTTCTCGCCGCCGTGGCCGTGACCGCCGCGGTGCTGGGCCCCCGCACCCTGCTGACGGCGAGGTGGCCCGAGCGGGAACCCGTGGTCGCGCTGTGGGCGTGGCAGTGCCTGGTGGCGGCGGCGCTGCTGAGCTGCCTCGCGGCGCTGGTGCTGGGCGCCGCGGCCGTGTTCGAGACGGTCCGCACGCGCGCCTTCGCGCCCGCGCCCCCGGCCGTGACCGCCGCGTACGACCTCACCGCCGCACCGCCCTGGACGGCCGTACTGACGCTGGCGCTGGCCCTCGGGGCGGCGTGGAGCGGTGCGATGCTGGCCCGGGAACTGGTCGAGGCCCGGCGCCGCCGGCACCTGCGCCGGGCGCATCTGCGCGAGCGCGCCCCCGACCTGCCGGCGGGTCTGCCACAGACGAAGGGGCCGCTGCTGGTCCTGGAGGACGAGTACCCGGACGCGTGGCTGATGCCGGGCGCCCCGCCCCAACTGGTCGTCACCACCGGCGCGTTGGGCAAGCTGAGCGACCGCCAGCTGGACGCCGTGCTCGCCCACGAACTCGGTCACGCCCGCGCCCGCCACGACTGGCTGCTCCACCTCTCCACCGCCCTCGCCACGGGCTTCCCGCGCGTCCCCCTCTTCGCCCACTTCGCCGACCAGACCCACCGCCTGGTCGAACTCGCCGCCGACGACACGGCCTCCCGCCGCTGCGGGCACCTCACCACCGCCCTGGCCCTCATCGAACTCAACCAGCACCGGGGCGTGTTGAGCTGCTCCAACACCCGCCGCCTGCTGGGCGACCGGGTCGAGCGGCTGCTGGAGCCGCCGCCCCGCCTGGACCGCACCCGCCGCGCGGCCACCACCACGGCCGCCGCGCTCCTCGCCCTCCTCCCGCTCCTCATCGCGTTCGCGCCGGCGCTGGGGACGCTCTAGCCGGTCCGCTGGTCGGTCCGCTGGTCCGTCTGCTGCTCCTGGAGGAAGTCCAGGAGCACGGCGGTGAGTTCGGCGGGGGCGTCCTCCTGGACGAGGTGCCCCGCACCGGCGATCGGCTCGAAGCGCGCGCCGGGGACGAGACCGGCCAGCTGCCGCCCCTTCGCCAGCGGAATCCACCCGTCCTCCTCGCCCCAGCACACCAGCGCCGGGATGTCGATCTCCCCGTACCGCCCCTGGATCTCGTCCGTGTGGGCCTGGTCCGCCTGGGCGATCTGCCGGTAGAAGGCGGGCTGCCCGTGTTCGCCGAGCCACGGCTGGACGAGCCGGTCGAGGACGGTCGGGTGCAGGCCGGGGCCGCCGGTGGAGGCGACGTACTCCCGCACGAGGGCCCGGTGCAGTGCGGGCGGCAGCTGTTCGAAGACCTCCGCATGGCGGCCCAGCAGCCGGAACGAGGGCGTCCCCCAGGGGGCGAGCGCCACCGGGTCGACGAGGGCGAGCGCGCGGTAGCGGGCCCCGTGCAGCAGGTGGGCCCGCAGGGAGACGGCCCCGCCGAAGTCGTGCGCGACCACGAAGGGCTCCTCCAGCCCCCAGTGCGCCAGCAGTTCGGCGAAGACCCGTCCCTGCGCGGCCAGGGACACGTCCTGGCCGGTGTGCATGTCCGACTCCCCGTACCCGGGCATGTCCCACACGAACACCTGGTACCGGTCGGTGTCGGCCAGCGCCTGGGCGATGCCGCGCCAGACGTAGGAGGAGAAGGGGGTGCCGTGGCAGAGTACGACCGGTTCCTGCCCGGCCTCCCCGATCGTGCCCCACCGCACGGCCCCCGACGCACTACGGAAAGTCTCAGTCAGCAGCACTTCGCTCATGGCTGTCTGTTACCCCACGGAACGCCGTCGTCACTGCGGCGAGCAGTGACTCCGGTTCCACGTACGGAGTTTGAGGCGTCGGCTCGTAGTGCCGACGCAGCGGATAGGTGTTGCCGTCACGACCGGCCCGGCGTCCCCACCGGTTGTTTTCACCAGCCTGCCCGCGGGCCGGCGCTCGCTCACCCGGTGACCGAACCGTCACCCTCCGTGCTTTGGGTGATCCCTGGCCGCCCCCTGTACGTCTCCTGCACGGCCCCTAACCGGCGTCACGCGAATCTGGAGTCACTTCCACCGCACACGAAGCGGAGGCAGTAACACCCCAACTTCGCACAGGAGATCGCGATGACCCGCAAGAACCGCATACGCGCCGCCATCGTCACCGCCACCGCTCTCGTCACCGCCGCCACGGTCACCGCCGGAGTCGGCATGGCCGGCGCGGAGGCCGCGCCGAAGAAGCCCTCCAAGAAGGAGATCGCGGCCCTCTTCGACGGCTGGAACAAGACGCTGCGGACGGGCGACTCCAAGAAGGTGGCGGACCGCTACGCGAAGGACGCGGTGCTCCTGCCGACCGTCTCCAACAAGATCCGCACCGACCGCGCCGGCATCGTCGACTACTTCAACCACTTCCTGGAGAACAAGCCGGTCGGCAAGAAGACCAAGACGATCATCAACGTCCTGGACGCCGACTCGGCCATCGACACCGGCTCGTACTACTTCATCCTCACCGACCCCAAGACCGGTGAGAAGCGGCGCGTCGACGCCCGCTACACCTACGAGTACGAGAAGCGCAACGGCGTGTGGAAGATCGTGAACCACCACTCGTCGATGATGCCCGAGGGCTGATCGGCAGCCATCCCCAGTCGTGGCTGGGCCATACCCCCCGGCTCAGCCACCCCCGTGTCGCGCCGCCCGCAGTGTGAGCGCGACGCACAACCCGCCCCCGGGTGAGTCCTTGAGGGCCACGGTCCCGTTGTCGTCGGTGACGAGTTGCTTGACGACGGCGAGACCGAGGCCCGAACCGCCCCTCCCGGTGAGGCCCTGACCGCGCCAGAAGCGGTCGAAGGCGCGGGACTTCTCGGCGTCCGACATACCGGGCCCCTCGTCCAGCACCGACAGCACCACCTCGTCGCCCCGGCTCTCCACCAGGACCGTGATGGTCGCACCGTCCGGCGAGACCTCCAGGGCGTTCGAAAGCACGTTGTCCAGGACCTGGTCCAGATGACCGGGACTGGCCAGCACAAGCGGCCGGCCGTCGGCACTCCCCCTGAGCGTGATGGTGACTCCGCGCTCGTCGGCGGCCGGTCTCCACACGTCGAGACGTTCCCGGATGACCTCCCGCAGGGACAGCGGTTCCGCCGCCGTCACCTTCGCCTCGGCCCGCGCCAGCACCAGCAGGCCGTTGACGAGGCGGCTCATCCGGACCACCTCGGCGGTGGCCTGCTCCACGTCCTCCCGGACGAACTCGTCGTCCGTGCCGTCCGCGATGTTGTCCAAGGACAGCCGCAACGCCGTGAGCGGGGTGCGGAGTTGATGGGAGGCGTCGGCGACGAAGATGCGCTGCGAGGCGATCAGCGTGTCCAGACGCTCGCCCGCCTGGTTCAGCGTTCGCGCCAGGGTCTGTGTCTCCTGGGGGCCCGTCACGGGGGAGCGGGCCGTCAGGTCCCCGTCGCTCATCTTGCTCGCCATCTCGTTGAGCTGGCGGAGAGGGGCGGTCAGTCGCCGGGCGGCGAAGACACCGATGATCGCGGCGGCCAGCAGGACCACGACGGCCAGCGCCGCCCGGAAACCCCAGATGGTCCAGAGGCGGTAGGTGAGGTGGTCGGTCGAGAACATGATCCGGACGGCCCCGACGACCTTCTCCGTGTCGGTCCTCCCGTCCGGCGAACGCTCGAAGGCGGGGGCCGTGACCACCAGGTTGTCGCCCCAGATGAAGTCGGAGCCCCAGTCGACCGTGCTCCGGCCGTGCTCCAGAGCCCTGGCCAGCGCCGCGTCCGCCGTCGGCTCCTCCAGCCTCTCCGGCGCACACCTGTCGGTCGCGGTGACCTCGACCTTCTCCTCGTCGGCCGGGTACGCCCCCGCCAGCTGCGCCAGGGCCTCGCAGGAGGCGGTGTCGCCCACGCCGAGCAGCCGGGCCATCGTCTCGGCCTCGCGCTGTACGGCTTCGCTGGCGTCGTCCCGCAGCTGATCCGTGAGTGTGAACGCCACCGGCACGGTGAACAGGGCGATCGCCACAGCCACCAGGAGCACGTAGCTGCGGATGAGCTGACGGATCATGACGTGCCGTCGCCCTCACGGGTACCGCCGGTCGGCGCGGTCTCCTCGTTCACCATCAGCCGGAACCCCACCCCCCGTACCGCCTCGATCGTGATCGCCCCGGCCAGCTTGCGCCGCAGCGCCGCCACGTGGACGTCGAGCGTCTTCGTCGGCCCGAACCAGTTCGCGTCCCAGACCGCCTCCATGATCTGCTCGCGCGACATCAGGGCGCCCGGCTCCTCGGTGAGGAAGGCCAGGAGGTCGTACTCCTTGGGGGCGAGCCCCACCTCCGTGCCGTCGAGGTGCACGCGCGCGGCCTTGCGGTCGACGGTGAGGCGGGGGCCGTAGCGGTCGGGGCCGGCGGCGGGCGCGTCGGCGGCGCGCGGCTGCACCCGGCGCATCACCGCCCTTATCCGGGCGATCACCTCGCGGACCCCGAACGGCTTGGAGACGTAGTCGTCGGCGCCCAGCTCCAGGCCGACCACGCGGTCCGTCTCGTCGCTGCGGGCGCTGATCACGATGATCGGCACCTGGCTGCGGTCCCGCAGGGCCTTGCACACGTCTAGGCCGTCGGTGTCGGGCAGACCGAGATCCAGGAGGACGACGTCGTACGGTTCGCCGTACGACAGCGCGGCCCCGCCCGTGTTGACCCACTCCACCTCGAAGCCGTACCGCAGGAGTCCTCGTCGCAGGGACTCGGCGACCGGCTCGTCGTCTTCCACCAGAAGTACGCGCACGGCCACGACCTTAGTGCTTGAAAGTTGCCGTTCCGTCGTCGCGGGGCCCCTCGGTGTGACTCCAGGCACTTTTCCCCGTCCGCGCCGACTGTTCGGTGCCGACCTGGGCAGAGACGTTCCCGGAGCGGCCGAAGGTCCGGGCGAGAAGCCGGGGTGAAACCGGTGGAAGGTCCGGAGAAAACCCAGGTGATCACAGGGTGAGCGGGACATCTCACCATGCGGTACCAGGGAAGGGATGTTCGGCCGCTCGTTAGACTGAGCCGACCGCCGCAGCACGTTCGACGACGCGGGAACGACGTAGGAACCGCGTACGAGTACGTGTGCATGTGCGGAAATTAGGGACTGAAACGGAGCGAGGAGCGCACGTGGGCCTTGTCGTGCAGAAGTACGGAGGCTCCTCCGTAGCCGATGCCGAGGGCATCAAGCGCGTCGCCAAGCGGATCGTGGAAGCGAAGAAGAACGGCCACCAGGTGGTCGTCGTCGTTTCCGCGATGGGCGACACGACGGACGAGCTGATCGATCTCGCCGAGCAGGTGTCACCCATGCCTGCCGGGCGTGAGTTCGACATGCTGCTGACCGCCGGAGAGCGTATCTCCATGGCGCTGCTGGCCATGGCGATCAAAAACCTGGGTCACGAGGCCCAGTCGTTCACCGGCAGCCAGGCGGGCGTCATCACCGACTCCGTCCACAACAAAGCCCGGATCATCGACGTCACGCCGGGGCGCATCCGGACCGCGCTGGACGAGGGCAACATCGCCATCGTCGCCGGGTTCCAGGGCGTCAGCGCGGACAAGAAGGACATCACCACCCTCGGCCGCGGCGGGTCGGACACGACCGCCGTCGCGCTGGCCGCCGCGCTGGAGGCCGAGGTCTGTGAGATCTACACCGACGTCGACGGCGTCTTCACCGCCGACCCGCGGGTCGTGAAGAAGGCGAAGAAGATCGACTGGATCTCCTCCGAGGACATGCTCGAACTGGCGGCGTCCGGTTCGAAGGTGCTGCTCCACCGCTGTGTCGAGTACGCCCGCCGCTACAACATCCCGATCCACGTCCGCTCGTCCTTCTCCGGACTGCCGGGCACCTGGGTCAGCAACGAGAAGCCAGAGTCGCAAGGGGACCACAAGGTGGAGCACGCCATCATCTCCGGAGTCGCCCACGACGTCTCCGAGGCCAAGGTCACGGTCGTCGGCGTCCCGGACAAGCCGGGCGAGGCCGCCGCGATCTTCCGCGCCATCGCGGACGCCGAGGTCAACATCGACATGGTCGTGCAGAACGTGTCCGCCGTGACGACCGGTCTGACGGACATCTCCTTCACCCTTCCCAAGACGGAGGGCCGCAAGGCCATCGACGCCCTGGAGAAGAACAAGGCGGGCATCGGCTTCGACTCGCTGCGCTACGACGACCAGATCGGCAAGATCTCCCTGGTCGGCGCGGGTATGAAGACCAACCCGGGCGTCACCGCCTCCTTCTTCGAGGCCCTCAGCGACGCCGGCGTGAACATCGAGCTGATCTCGACCTCCGAGATCCGTATCTCGGTCGTCACCCGCGCCGACGACGTCCCCGAGGCCGTGCGCGCCGTGCACACCGCCTTCGGACTCGACTCCGACAGCGACGAGGCCGTCGTCTACGGGGGTACCGGGCGCTGATGGCCCTCATCCACGGAGGCGGCGGTCGTTGATGGCTGTCGATGCCGGGCGCTCCGGCAGGCCGACGCTGGCGGTCGTGGGCGCGACCGGTGCCGTCGGCACCGTCATGCTCCAGATCCTGTCCCACCGGGCCGACATCTGGGGCGAGATCCGTCTGATCGCCTCCCCGCGCTCGGCCGGCCGCAAGCTGGCCGTGCGCGGGGAGCAGGTCGAGGTGGTGGCGCTGTCGGAAGAGGTTTTCGACGGGGTCGACGTCGCCCTGTTCGACGTACCCGACGAGGTCGCGGCGCACTGGGCGCCGATCGCCGCCGCCAAGGGCGCGGTCGTGGTGGACAACTCGGGCGCCTTCCGGATGGACCCGGAGGTGCCCCTCGTCGTCCCCGAGGTCAACGCGCACGCCGCCCGTGTCCGGCCGCGCGGGATCATCGCCAACCCCAACTGCACGACCCTCTCCATGATCGTGGCGCTCGGCGCGCTGCACGCCGAGTTCGGGCTGCGCGAGCTGGTGGCCTCCTCGTACCAGGCGGTCAGCGGCGCGGGACGGGCGGGCGTGCAGACGCTGCGGCAGCAGATCGCCCTGGTCGCCGGTACGGAACTGGGGACCGCCCCCGGTGACGTACGGCGGGCGGTGGGCGACGACACCGGGCCGTTCCCCGAGCCCGTGGCGCTGAACGTGGTGCCGTGGGCCGGGTCGTTGCGCGCGGACGGCTGGTCCTCGGAGGAGATGAAGGTCCGGGACGAGTCCCGCAAGATCCTCGGCCTGCCGAAGCTGCCGGTCGCCGTGACCTGTGTACGGGTGCCGGTCGTCACCGCGCACTCCCTCACCCTGCACGCCCGCTTCGAGAGCCAGGTCACGGTCGCCAAGGCCCGCGAGATCCTCGCCACGGCCCCCGGGGTCGTCCTCTACGACGATCCGGGCGCGGGGGAGTTCCCCACCCCCGCGGACGTGGTCGGCACCGACCCGACCTGGGTCGGGCGCGTACGCCGGGCCCTGGACGACCCGACGGCCCTGGAACTGTTCGTCTGCGGCGACAACCTGCGCAAGGGCTCCGCCCTGAACGCCGCGCAGATCGCGGAGCTGGTGGCGAAGGGCGCCTAGCCGGGCCCCCGGCCCTCACCTCCTCTCCCCCCCCCGGGCCCAGGGGCCGTTGTCGGCGGTGGCGTGTAAGTTCTTCGAGTCGGCGGTTCGGCGGACGGAGAATTTCCGGCCGTGCCGTCGTCGGTTTCCGGGTTGATTCAGGCCTCCCGGTGATCGAGGATTTTTTCTCCCCGTCCACCGCAACCGCGCGGCGGACGGGGAGCGTCTTTCACGGGCGCCCTTCGGCGGGGCTGGGCGCCGACACTCTGGCTTAGGGGAAGAGCTGGTACGCATGAGGGCGTTCGACGTGCTGTCCGGTGTTCGGCGGGCCGTACCGGCAGCTGAGCACAGCGTGCCGTCGGGCGCGTCTGCCGCACCGGCCCGCGCATGGGTCACGCGGACACGTGTGCGATCTGACGCAAAAGAGATGGCTGCCACGTACAACCCCGACGGGGGGTCGCGGGTCCAACTGACGTGGCAGAGGTACTCGAATTCACCGCGGCACAGACGAGGGGCACCGCCCTTCGTCCACCCCGCCGTCCCCGCTTGCCCGGTTCGGCCGGCGGCATGCCGGTGATCGCGCCGATGCCCGCGGCGCGGCCGACCCGCATACCCAACCAACGCGACGGCGCGGACGACACGTCGACGGTGCCGGCCTCCGGCACTACCGTCGACCATCTCAC
This sequence comes from Streptomyces stelliscabiei, assembly GCF_014873495.1. Classification (GTDB taxonomy): domain Bacteria; phylum Actinomycetota; class Actinomycetes; order Streptomycetales; family Streptomycetaceae; genus Streptomyces; species Streptomyces bottropensis. Next base: position 5,696,872 of record NZ_JADBGF010000001.1, read on the forward strand.
CGAGACCTACCGCGCCCACTACCGCTCGCTTCTCGGGCTCGCGGCGCTCCTCCTCGACGACACCGCCTCCTGCGAGGACGTGGTCCAGGAGGCCTTCATCCGCGTGCACTCGGCGCGCAAGCGTGTCCGCGAGCCGGAGAAGACGCTCGCCTATCTGCGCCAGACGGTCGTGAACCTCTCGCGCTCCGCCCTGCGCCGCCGCATCCTCGGTCTGAAGCTGCTGTCGAAGCCGATGCCCGACATGGCGAGCGCGGAGGAGGGCGCGTACGACCTGCTGGAGCGCGACTCCCTCATCAAGGCGATGAAGGGCCTGCAGCGCCGCCAGCGCGAGGTCCTCGTGCTGCGCTACTTCGCCGACATGACCGAGGCCCAGGTCGCCGAGACCCTCGGCATATCGCTCGGCTCGGTCAAGGCGTACGGCTCCCGGGGCATCGCGGCACTGCGCGTCGCCATGGAGGCGCCGGCATGAGCACGCACGGCAAGGGCGACGGACCCGACAGGCGCGACGGGCCGGACGGCCGCGACGGACGGGACGAACTCGGCGCCCGCAGGCGCGCCTCGTGGGGGCGCCGGGACGACGACGAACGCGCCGCGGAGCGCGGGGAGGCACCCGCGCGAGAGCGCGGGGAAGCACGCGCTGAGCGCGGGCAGGACGGGCGCGTCGGGGGGCGCGGGCTCGAAGAGCACGAAGAAACGCAATCGCACGCTGGGAACGGAACTGTGAATCACGGCCCCGAAGAACAAGGCCCCCACCCCAAGGGCCGGCATCTCGAAGGCCGCGCTCCGGACGACCCGCCGGTGGTGGACTCGGCCGGGGCCTCGCGGGATGAGGATGCGCGGTCCGAGGGCCGGGCCGCGGATGACCAGCCTTCGGATGACCGGCCTTCGGAAGAGCAGCCCTCGGAAGAGCAGCCTTCGGACGGCTCCCGTTCGGGGAGTACTCCAGGGAGTACGTCGGAGAGTACGAAGGACTCGGGCGCGGACCTCTCGGCCGACGGTTCCGCCCGCGCGGCCGAGCCGGGGGCCGACGACTCGCTCCTGAGCGCCCTGCGGTGGGGCGGCCTCGGCTCCGGCGGCTCGGGGCCAGACGGCCCGGAGCCGAAGGTGACCGGCGGATTCGAGCCGGACGACGAGCTGGTGCTGCGCAATCTGCTGCAGCAGGCGGTGTCGGAGATCGAGCCCAGGGACGGCACGCTGGAGCATCTGCGGCGGGCGGTACCGGCGAGGCGGGCGCGCAAGCGGCAGGCCGTCGTCGGCATGGCGGCCGCCGCGCTCTTCATCGGCACGGCGATCCCCGCCCTGATCCACGTCTCCAACTCGCCCGGCTCCAACCTCGACACCACCATCACCGGCAACGGCTCGCACACGCAGGGCAGCGACGGCGACACCAAGGGGCAGACCGGCGGACAGAATGCCTCGGGCGGCACCTCCGGCGGCTCCAAGGACTCCGGCAAGGGCAGCGGCAAGGGCAAGGACGACAAGGGCAAGGGCGAAGCCAACGGCACCGTGGGCGGCGCCCAGCCGTCGCCCACGAGCGCTGCCTCGTCCTTGTGCACGTCGGCCCAGCTCGGCGGTGGCGGCAGCGTGGGCGCACCGGACTCCAGCGGCGCCGTCTACGGCTCGTTCCGCGTGTCCAACGTCTCCGGCACGAGCTGTACGGTCACCGGTTCGGGCAGTGTGGGTGCCGCCCCGCAGGGCGCCGCGGACTCCTCGAAGATCACCGTGGCGACCCATGTCACCGGGGACGCGGCGACCGGACTGCCCGACCCGTCGCTGTCCCTGACGCAGCTGACGCTGGCGCCGGGCACGGCGTACGAGGTGCGGTTCGCCTGGGTGCCTTCGGAGCCCTGCCCCACCAGCAGTGGCGGTACGACCGACGGCGGCGGCACCGGTGGCCCGGATCCGTCACCGGACCCGACGCCCACGGGGGAGGCGACCCCGGGCACCACCACCGACGGCACCAACTCCGTCTCCACGCAGCTCCTCACCGAGGACGGCACCATCGACGGCAGCGTCGTCGTCTCGCACACCACCGCGGGCGGTATCGCCACCTTCACGACGGGCGTCGGCAACGCCTGCGCGGGCGTGCTCTACTACACGGGCCTGCTGGCGGGCGCCTGACCTGACCGTACGGCCACCGGAGGAGCACCGCCGCCGAACCGCGCGGTGCTCGCCGGGGACGGCGGTGCGGTGGTCCCGTGGTCCGATGCGTGGCGGTACGCCGGTTCCAGCGGTACGCCGGTCCCGCTCGGCCGGTCTTGCACGGCCGGTCCTACTTGGCCGGTTCGGCTTCCCGCGTGAGGGCTTCGTCCGCGCGGGCCTCGTCCGGGTCGTCCCCGGTCGTCTCGACGAGGCCCAGCTCCGCGTCCCGGATGAACTCGACCTCGCGGCGGACCAGCCGGAACCACATGAAGACGACGAAGCCGGCGAAGACGAACCACTCGCCGGTGTAGCCGAGGTTCTGGAAGGCCTTGAGGTCGAGCCCGGTGTCCTGCGGGGCGGTCGCGGGCACGGCCTTCATGCCCGCGTCGGCCTTGTCGAGCGTGATCCAGGCGTCGTACAGGTCGTCCGGCACGAGGTTGACCAGCGCCGCCGCGCTGATCGCCGAGGTCTGCCCGGCCGGGAGCCCGCCCTGGACGGGTACGCCGTTCGACCCCGGGGTCTCGGACGCCTGCAGCGAACCGGTGACGGTGACCTCGCCGGAGGGCGCGGCCGGGGCGCGGCCGGCCTTCGCGGCGCCGGGCAGCCAGCCCCGTACGACGGGCAGCGCCTTGCCGCCGTCGGTGCGCAGCAGCGTCAGCACGTAGAAGCCGTTCCGGCCGTCCAGTTCACGGTTCGGCACGAGAAGCTGCTTGCCGTACCGTCCGGTGACGGTGGCCAGTGCGCCCGAGGTCTCCTTGTCCACCGGCAGCAGTTCCGCCAGCGGGCGTGCCGGGGCCCGGTCCGCCGGGTCGATCCGCTCGGTGGCCGCGCGATGGTCCTGCATCCGGTCCTCGAAGCGGCTCAGCTGCCACGACCCCATGAACACACAGAAGGGGATGGCGAGCAGCACGAAGACGTTGATCCCCCACCATCGGGGCGTCAGCAGAAACCGGTACACGCCTTCCACCGTACGGTGCCCGCGCCGGTCGCCGGGCTGCGGGGTCGGCCCCCGCGGCCCGCGGTGTCGCCCGCCTCAGTACCGCTCGACGAGGTGCTCACGCCCGGCCGGCGGCTCGTACGGCTCGGGCCAGAAGTCGGTGACGGCCGCTATCCGGCCCTCACCGTCCCCCGTGAAGAAGGAGATCGCGTACATCTCCTCCAGCCCGACCGTGACGTGCGTCCAGCTGACGACCTGCCCCGGTTCCGCGACGATCCGCTCGATCCGCGCGTGCCAGTCGCCCGGATACTCCCGGTTGAACTCCACGTACCGATCCCTGCCGCGTATCCGCTCCCGCGTCTGCGGCAGCTCGTACACGACGTCCTCGGCCAGCGTCTCGGCGAACGCGGTCCAGTCCCGGCCCTCGGCGGTGGCCCAGAAGCGCTCGACGGCCCGGCGCAGACCGGTGTCTGTGGTCGTTGAAGTCATGGGGCGAGTCTGCACCCGACCACTGACAACCGGCCCGGCCGAACCCCTCCCGAGGCGGTCGCGATGCGAAGTTATCCACAGGCTGGGGGCCTCGGCGGCACATTGTCGTGCGGGCGGGGCAATATGGGGCCATGACTGAGAGCAACGGGGCCACCCCGCAGCAGCAGAGCGGATCCATGCCCGACTGGGAGAAGCGGTTCCGGGCGCCGAGGGTGTCCCTGCCCGACTGGGCGGAGGACGCGCCGCACCGCTCGCTGTTCGTCTCCAACGCCACGGGCACGTACGAGTTGTACGCGTGGGACCGCGCCACCGACGAGCAGCGCCAGGTCACGAACCGGGCCAACGGCACGACGGACGGCGTGCTCTCGCCCGACGGCGAGTGGATCTGGTGGTTCGACGACAAGGACGGCGACGAGTTCGGCGTCTGGCGCCGTCAGCCGTTCCACGGCGGCCCGGACGAGGAGGGCGCCCCGGGCCTGGATCCGTCGTACCCGGCGGGCCTGGCCCTCGGCCGCGACGGCCGCACGGCGATCGTCGGCCGCTCCACCGACGAGGACGGTTCCACGATCCATCTGTCTCGGCAGGGCGAGGCCCCCGTCGAGATCTACCGCCACCGCGAGTCGGCCGGCGTCGGAGACCTCTCGCACGACGGCTCGCTGATCGCGATCGAGCACACCGAGCACGGCGACGCGATGCACTCGGCGCTGCGCGTGGTCCGCCCGGACGGCACGATGGTCGCCGAGCTGGACGACACCAAGGGCGGCACGATCGAACTGGGCCTGGAGGTGCTGGGCTTCGCCCCCGTGGTCGGTGACACCCGGCTGCTCATCGGCCACCAGCGGGGCGGCCGTTGGGAACCCCTCGTGTGGGACGTGTCCTCGGGCGAGGAGACCGACCTCGGCCTCTCCGGACGGCTGGAGGGCGACCTGAGCGCCGAGTGGTACCCGGACGGCTCCGCCCTGCTCGTCGCCCACAGCTTCGAGGCCCGCAGCGAGCTGTTCCGCTACGACCTGGCCTCCCGTGCCCTGGAGCGCGTGGACACGCCGCGCGGCACCGTCTCCGGGGCCTCGGCCCGCCCCGACGGCAGCGTCGAGTACCTGTGGTCCTCCGCCGCCGAGCCGCCGGTCGTCCGCTCCACCACGGGCGAGGTCGTCCTCGACCCGCCGGGGCTGAAGTCCCCCGGCTCGGTGCCGGTGGAGGACGTCTGGGTGGACACACCCGGCGGCCGCGTCCACGCCCTGGTCCAGCGCCCGGCCGGGGCCGACGGCCCGTATCCGACCGTCTTCGACATCCACGGCGGCCCGACCTGGCACGACAGCGACGCCTTCGCGGCGGGACCTGCCGCCTGGCTGGATCACGGATACGCGGTCATCCGTATCAACTACCGGGGCTCCACCGGGTACGGCCGTGCCTGGACCGACGCCCTCAAGCACCGGGTCGGCCTCATCGAACTGGAGGACATCGCGGCGGTCCGCGAGTGGGCGGTGACCTCCGGTTTCGCCGACCCGGAGCGGCTCGTCCTCACCGGCGGCTCCTGGGGCGGCTACCTCACCCTCCTCGGCCTCGGCACCGAGCCGGACGCCTGGACCCTCGGCATCGCCGCCGTCCCCGTCGCGGACTACGTCACCGCGTACCACGACGAGATGGAGGCGCTCAAGGCCATGGACCGCACCCTCCTGGGCGGTACGCCCGAGGAGGTCCCCGAGCGCTTCGAGGCCTCGTCACCCCTGACGTACGTCGACGCGGTGAAGGCCCCCGTCTACATCTCCGCGGGTGTCAACGACCCCCGCTGCCCCATCCGCCAGATCGACAACTACGTCGACCGGCTGGCCGGCCGGGGCGCCGTCCACGAGGTGTACCGCTACGACGCCGGCCACGGCTCCCTGGTCGTCGACGAACGCATCAAACAGATCCGCCTGGAACTGGAATTCGCCGAACGCCACCTGGGGGCGCGCACCTGACGGCCCCGGCACCTCGGCCCCCCCGCGCCCCCGAAGGGCGCGGGGCCACGGCCCCTCACGCGGCCGCCAACACCTCCTCCTTCTCCTCCTGATGGACCTCCTCAGCGGCCGCCAGCAACGCCACGAGCGTGGCCCGGGCCCGGGCCACCCGTGAGCGCACCGTGCCGATGGGGCATCCCGTCAGGCCGGCCGCGTCCTCGTAGGACAGTCCCAGCATCTGGGTGAGGACGAACGCCTCCCGCCGCTCCTCGGGCAGCGCGCCCAGCAGATCGGTGAGCGCCACGCCGTCGTCGAAGCCGGGCAGTCCGCGCGGCTGGGCGTGCTCGACGGCGAGGCGCCAGTCCGGTACGTCGGACAGCCGGGGCCGGGCCGCCGCGTGCCGGAAGCTGTCGGTCACCGCCCGCCGGGCGATGGACAGCAGCCACGTACGGGCGGAGCAGCGCCCCTCGAACCGGTGCAGGCTGCCGAGCGCCCGCAGGAAGGTGTCCTGGGCGAGGTCGTCCACCGCCTGAGGGTCGGCGCAGAGGTGGGCGACGAACCGCTGGACGTCACGGTGCAGCGCGCCCACGAACCGCTCGACGGCCTCCGGGTCCCCACCACGGGCGGCCAGCGCCCAGGCGGTTATGGACTCGTCGGTCGTGGACCGGGAGGCCTGCGGGACCGACGCGGGCAGGGGAGTAAGGGTGATCACCTGGTGTCCTTCTCGGGTCATCCGGGATCCGGACCACCGACACGGGCAGGGGCACGGGGGCGCACACGGTGAGACAGCCGTACACGCGGTCGCCGAGGCAGCCGTTCCGTTCGAGAGGAGCGGGTGACGGTCGGAGAGCGTGTGGGAGAGCGTGTCGGGGAGCGTGTGTGCGCGTACGTGGGCACGCGTCCGGCGGTCCGGTGAGGAAGGGGGGCGGCCGTACGGCACGCGCGGAGGCGGGCGGTGTACGGCCGAAGCCCGAAGCGTGAGCCGTGTGTCGGCCGCCTCGGGGCACCGGCTGTCGTCAGATGACAGCGGTCCCGGCGGGTGGACCCCGAGAGGTGATCGCGTGGACGAGAAGGAGGCGGCGCGGCGAACGGTCCGCACGGCCGCGGCGCACCCGTGGGCGAGGCCGCTCCGCGGCGAGGGGCAGCGCGAGCGACAGGCGCAGGGGTGCGGCCAGCCAGCCGGCCACGGTCCGCAGCAGCCCGAAGGCCGCGCGTTCGCCGTACGCCAGCCACAGCCCGCACAGCAGTGCCGCGAGCAGGTGCGCGGCGAGCATGCCGGACGAGGACGCGTACAGGGACGCGAGCGAGGACATGAGCGAGGAGGAGGACGCGGACGAGCCGTCCAGGAGGTACCCGGTGTGGTCCACATGACCCAGGTGACCGGCCGTACCCATGGGGACCGTGTGAGTCAGGTGGGCGGAACCCATGTCCATGAGGTCCGCCGAGCCCGTGGAGCCCATCCCGCTCATCGAACTCATCGCGTCCGTGCGGCCGTCGACGGCCGTCGTGGTGGACGACTGTGCCTGTTCGAAGCCCCAGTGGAGGGCTGTCTGGGCGGCGACCACGACGGACGTGATCAGGGGGAGTCCGCGCTCACGTCCGGCCAGGCACCAGCCGACGGCCCCGGTCAGGACCGCCCCGGCGGCCATCGCCCACCAGGGGACATGGCTGCCGGACATCAGCACGTGGCCGAGGGCGGCGAGCAGCACACAGACGGCCGCGAACATCGCGGCGCGTGTCGTGCGCGAACCCCACCCTGCGGTCATGGCGCCCCATCCTCGCATCCGGACACCGCCGTCACCCCGTCCCTCTTGAGTACGGATTTCCACCCGCCGTCGCACTCACACCGCCAACTGTGATCCGGATCACTGAGGAACGGGTCGTGTGCATGGGGCAGTCTTCTGGTCGTGGGGACCCCTTCGCAGCACAACAGCCGTACCGGGCCGGACGGACAGGCAGGTCCGGCCGACCCGTCCGACCCGTCCGACCCGGCGGTGACCACCGGCCGGGCCGCGACGACGGCCGGTGCGGGTGTGTCGCCCGGCCAGGGCAGGCCGTCCGCTCCGGGCACGCCGCCGGGCCCGCCCGGTGCGGGCCGGCAACTCGCCCCGGGCGGGAGCGCGCGGGGCCGGACGGCCGCCGGCTCGGGCGCGCACATGGTCGTCTGCGGGGACGACGGGCTGGCCCACCGGCTGGCCGCCGAACTGCGGACCGTGTACGGGGAACAGGTGACGCTCGTCGTGCCGCCCACCGCGCGGATCGCGCGGCGGCCGGTCGTCGGGCGGGCCCGGACCGCCGCCGCGTTCCTCGACCGGATGACGGCGGCGGTCAACCGGGCCACGGGCGCCGCCGATCCGACGGCCGCCGACCGCACCGCCGAGGCCCGCGCCCGCGACGGCGGCGAACACGTCCTGGAGGCGGGCGAGGCCACCGAGGCCGTGCTCGCCGAGGCCGGGGTGGAGCGGGCCGCCGCGCTGGCGCTCGTCTACGACGACGACGAGACCAACATCCGCGCGGCCCTCACCGCCCGGCGCCTCAACCCCCGCCTGCGGCTGGTCCTGCGGCTCTACAACCGCCGCCTGGGGCAGTACATCGAGGAACTGCTCGACCAGGCCTCGGCGTTGGCGGCGGGCGGCGGCGAGGCCGACGGGGTCGACGGGTTCGGCGCCTCCACGACCGTCCTCTCCGACGCCGACACCGCCGCCCCCGCGCTGGCCGCGACCGCCGTCGCCGGGACCAGCAAGGTCGTACAGACGGACGGGCTGATGCTGCGGGCCGTGGAACGCCCGCCCGGCCGCGGCGGCCAGAGCCCGGGCGGCCTCTGCACGCTCGCCCTTCTGTCGGCCACCACCAACGACCCGGCCGGAACCGAGGGTTCCGAGGGCAGCGGGGCACGCGGCCCCCAACTCCTGCCCGACGAGAGGGCGGTGGCGGAGGCGACGGGACGCGGAACCGTCGTGCTCGACACCGTGCGTTACGCGGGACCCGCGCTGCCGCCCGGCCGGGCGGGCGGCGGGCCGCTCGGGGCCTTCGGGCCGCTGCTCTCGCGGCGGCTGCGGTTGTCCCTGGCCGGCATGATCGCGTGCGTCTTCGCGCTCGCCGTCGCACAGATGGTGATCACCGGGGAGCATCCGCTCCAGGCGACGTACGCGACCCTTCTCGATCTCTTCGGGATCGCCGACCCGGCGACCGACCAGAGCGACTCCCGCCAGATCCTGCAACTCCTGTCCGGCCTCATGGGTTTACTCCTGCTGCCCGTGCTCCTGGCCGCCGTCCTGGAGGCCCTCGGCACCTTCCGCAGCGGCACCGCCCTGCGCAAGCCGCCGCGCGGCCTCTCCGGGCACGTCGTCCTCCTCGGCCTCGGCAAGATCGGCACCCGCGTCCTGGCCCGCCTGCGCGAGCTGCACATCCCGGTCGTGTGCGTCGAGGAGGACCCGGAGGCGCGCGGGCTCGCGGAGGCCCGACGCCTGCGGGTGCCGGTGATCCTCGGCGACGTGACCCAGGAGGGCGTCCTGGAGGCCGCCAAGATCCACCGCGCGCACGCCCTCCTCGCCGTGACCAGCTCCGACACGACGAACCTCGAAGCCGGCCTGTACGCCCGTTCCGTACGCCCCGACCTGCGTGTCGTCCTGCGCCTCTACGACGACGACTTCGCCACCGCCGTCTACCGCACCCTGCGCGCCGCCCACCCGGGTGCTCTCACCCGCAGCCGCAGCGTCTCCCACCTCGCCGCGCCCGCCTTCGCCGGAGCGATGATGGGCCGCCAGATCCTGGGCGCGATCCCGGTGGAACGCCGCGTCCTCCTCTTCGCCGCCGTCGAGGTCCGCGGCCACCCCCGCCTGGAGGGCCGGACCATGGCGGAGGCCTTCCGGGCGGGCGCCTGGCGCGTACTGGCCCTCGACACGGCCGCCCCCGGGGAGCCGGGCACCGAACGAACGCCGGGCGCGGCCGGATCGGGCCTGGTCTGGGACCTCCCGCCCACGTACGTCCTCCGGGCCGAGGACCGTGTGGTGCTGGCGGCGACGCGGCGGGGGCTGGCGGAGTTGCTGGGAAGGCGGGCGGGAGTGGGGGCGTAGGTTCTTGGGCCGTCGGTCGGGTGCGGGAAGCCCCCACTCACCCGCAGACGACCCCGTGCGCGTCCCCCACGTCCCACGCCGGAAACGGATCGTCGAAGCCGAGCCCGGACAGAATCTCGCGCTCCGTCATCACGCACCCGGCGAGAGCCGACCGCAGCGCATCCCCCCGCAACCCCGTCCCGATGAACACCAACTCCTGCGCGAACGGGGCCTCTTCGTCCTGCGCCGCAGTCGGTTCGAAACGGGCCACCGACCCCGCCTGGGACCACAACCCGATGACCCCCGGCCGCCCGGCGAGCGTGAAGAACCCCTTGGACCGCAGCACCTGCCCGAACGCACCGCTGTCGAGCCCCTCGGTCACGAAGTCCCACAACCGCCCGGGATGGAAGGGCCGTTCGGCGCGGAAGACCGTCGACGAGATGCCGTACTCCTCGGTCTCCGGCACATGGTCCCCGTTCAGCTCCCGCACCCACCCCGGCGCCTGCTGCGCCCGTTCGAGGTCGAACGCCCCCGTGCCGAGCACCTCCGCGACCCGCACCCGGCCATGGCCGGCCGGCACGATCCGCGCGGCCGGATTGAGCCGGGCCAGCGTCGCCGCGAGCCGCTCGGCGGCCGCCGCGTGCACGAGGTCGAGCTTGTTCAGGACGATCACATCGGCGAACTCCACCTGGTCCATCAGCAGGTCGCTCACGGTCCGCTCGTCGTCCTCGTACTGGTCGAGCCCCCGCGCCACCAACTCGTCCCCACCCGCCAGCTCCGGCAGGAAGTTCACCGCGTCCACCACCGTGACCATGGTGTCGAGCCGGGCGAGATCCCCGAGCGTGGCCCCGTCGTCGCGTGCGAAGGCGAAGGTCGCGGCGACGGGCATCGGCTCGGAGATCCCCGAACTCTCGATGAGGAGATAGTCGAAACGTCCCTCCCGCGCCAGCCGGTCCACCTCCTCCAGCAGATCGTCGCGCAGGGTGCAGCAGATGCACCCGTTGGTCATCTCGACCAGCCGCTCCTCCGTGCGCGACAGTGCCGCCTCGCCGCCGCGCACGAGGGCGGCGTCGATGTTGACCTCGCTCATGTCGTTGACGATGACCGCCACGCGGAGCCCCTCGCGGTTGGCGAGGACATGGTTGAGCAGGGTGGTCTTGCCCGCCCCGAGGAACCCGGAGAGGACGGTGACGGGCAGCCGTTCGTACGCCATGGCCGTGCCCTCAGCCCTCGGGGTGCAGCAGCCCGCGCTCGTACGCCTTCAGCAGCCGCTGCGGTACGAGGTGGGTGGCGCCGTCGACCGTGAACGGCACGAGCGGCGGCGTGCTCGCCTTCCACTGGGCGCGACGGTGACGGGTGTTGCTGCGGGACATCTTCCGCTTGGGTACGGCCATGGGGTCCTCCTTCACGGGCTTCACAGGTGACGGATCGGACGCTACATGAAAATGGATCCCATTACTAAAAAGGGTCTTCGTGGTCTGCGCCACGGCCCCCGGCGCCCAGGGCCGTGAGCAACCCCGCCGCGGGCGCCGTATGGGAGGAAGCGGACCGAACCGGCCCCGCCCGGCCCAGCCGTTCCCCTACGGAGGTACCGTCCCCCGTGGCCACCACCAAGGAAGAAGCCCAAGCCCCCCAGCGCGGTCGGCATCTCGACCCGCCGCTCGTCCTCACCATGCTGCTGGTCCTGGCGGTCGTGGCGCAGCGCCCGCTGCGTGGTCTGCTGTCCGCGCCCGTGACGCAGAGCTGGATGACGGTCTTCGTGGCGGTGGTCGTGCAGGCCCTGCCGTTCCTGGTCGTCGGAGTGCTGCTCTCGGCGGCCATCGCGGTGTTCGTGCCGGCCTCGTTCTTCGCCCGCGCGCTGCCGAAACGGCCCGCGCTGGCGGTACCGGCGGCGGGCATGGCCGGTGTCGTCCTTCCGGGGTGCGAGTGCGCCTCCGTGCCGGTGGCGGGCGCCCTCGTACGCCGGGGCGTCACACCCGCGGCCGCGCTCGCCTTCCTTCTGTCCGCCCCCGCGATCAACCCGATCGTGCTGACCGCGACCGCCGTGGCCTTCCCGGGCAACCCCGAGATGGTGCTGGCCAGGTTCGTGGCGAGTCTGCTGGTGGCCTGCACCATGGGCTGGCTGTGGCAACGGCTGGGTCGCGGCGAGTGGATGCGCCCGCCGGAGCGGCCGTCCTACGAGGGCCAGAGCAAGGGCGCCGCCTTCTGGGGCTCGGTGCGGCACGACGTGATGCACGCCGGCGGGTTCCTCGTCGTCGGCGCGATGGCGGCGGCCACCCTCAAGGCGGCCGTCCCGGCGAGCTGGCTGAACGCCGCCGCCGACAACCCGGTCGTCGCGATCCTCGCCCTGGCGGTCCTGGCCGTCCTGCTCTCCATCTGCTCCGAGGCGGACGCGTTCGTGGCGGCCTCCCTGACCCAGTTCTCCCTGACCTCCCGGCTGGCCTTCCTGGTCGTCGGCCCGATGATCGACCTGAAACTCTTCGCCATGCAGACCGCCACCTTCGGCCGCGCCTTCGCGCTCCGCTTCGCCCCCGCCACCTTCGCCCTCGCGATCCTGGTGTCGGCCCTCGTCGGGGCGGTGCTCCTGTGAACCGTCAGGCCCAGACCGTCATCCTCTTCCTCACCGGCGGGGCTCTCCTCCACGCGGGCTTCACCGATCTCTACCTCCGCTACGTCAAGGCCGGCCTGCGCCCCCTCCTCATCGGCGCCGGCGTCGTCCTCATGGCCGCCGCCGTCGCCACGGTCCTGTACGAACGCCGGGCCCGGCGCCAGGGCGACGAGCAGCACACCCCTCACGAACCCCGGGTGTCCTGGCTGCTGGTCCTGCCGCTCCTCGCCCTCGTCCTGGTGGCCCCGCCCGCCGCGGGGTCCTACACCGCGATGCGCACCGGCGCCGCACTCCAGCAGCAGCCCTGGGGCTACCCCGCCCTCCCCGCCGACGGCCCCCTCCGGCTGAGCGTCGCCGACTACGCCGGCCGCGCGGTCTACGACAAGGGCCGCGCCCTCTCCGGCCGCACGCTCAAGATCGCCGGGTTCCTCGCGCTCGACGGCTCCGGTCACCCGTATCTCGTCCGCATGGCCCTCAACTGCTGCGCCGCCGACGCCCAGCCGGTCAAGATCGCCCTCACCGGCGAACTCCCGGCCGTCCTCCAGCCCGACACCTGGGTCGAGGTCACCGGCACCTACACGCCGAAGCGGACCAGGGACCCCCTCAACGGCACCGCCGTCCCGTACCTCACCGTCACGGCCACCAGGCCGGTCAAGGCACCCCAGGACCCGTACGACGAGGCCTGGAACGGCTGACGTCGGCGGCACGCGGGCATGAAAGGGCCCGGTCGCTGGCGACGGGGGATGCACCAGCGACCGGGCTATGGCCAAGGCTAACAAGGCTGCTCGTCGGACGGGAGCAGACTGCTCGACTGGGTTGACGAGTTGTGATCGGTATCACGTGGGCGGCGTGCCTGGCCAAACGTTCGTTAGGCATCGAGAACGCGCCGCTCACACGTGTGGTCAGCCACCCCCGCACGGCGGTTCGTACCCCAACCGTGGCAGATACTCCTCCCACTTCTCCCGCGTCAGCACCCCCCGTGTCGTCGAGCAGATGTGCCGTACGGCGTCGTCCACGTCCAGATTCCACAACCGCACGGTGTCGGCGCCGCTGGACACCCCGAGCATGTGACGGTCGGGGCTGAAGGAGAGGAAGTGGCCCGTCCTGGCGTTGGGGCTCATCGACTGACCGATGGGGGAGGCGTCGGCGGGGCTGGTGACATCCCAGAGGCGGACGGTGCTGTCGTTGCCGCCGCTGGCCAGGGTCCGCCCGTCCGGGCTGAAGGTCAGCGACACGATCGCCTCGGTGTGACCGATGAGCGGGGGGCCCAGCCGTGTCACCGCGCGGGGGTCGGAGACGTCCCAGAGCCTGACCTTGTCGTCACCGCCACCACTGGCCAGCGTCCTGCCGTCCGGGCTGTAGACGAGGTCGCTGACCGCGCCGCGGTGGGCGGTGAGGGGGCCGTCGAGCCGGGTGGACCGGGTCGGGTCGGCCACGTTCCACACCCGGATGGTGCCGTCCGCGCTGCCGCTGGCGAGGCTGCGGCCGTCCGGGCTGAAGACGAGAGCGAGGATGTACCCCTTGTGGCCGGTGAGGGGCTTGCCGAGCGGGACGACGTGGGACGGGTCGCGGACGTCCCACAACCGCACGTCGTGGTCGCCGTAGGAGGTGGCCAGGACGCGCCCGTCCGGGCTGTAGGCCTGCGCGTCGGTGTACCGGATACGCAGCGCGAGGGGCGAGCCGCGCAGGACCGGGTGGGCGGGGTCGCCGACGTCCCACAGATACAGCGCCCGGTTCCCGGCGACGATCGAGAGCGTGCGGCCGTCGGGAGAGAACGTCAGGGAGCGGTTGCCGCCGTCCTTGAGGGTGAACGCCTTCCCCAGCAGCACGGGCCGAGCGGGCTCCGCCACGTTCCACAGCCGGATCCGGCCGTCACGCCCGGCGGTGGCCAGCACCTTCCCGTCCGGCCGGAACACCCCGTTGCGCCCGACCATGTCCGAGGTCGGCACCGACCACAGCGGCACCTTGCTGTCACCGCTCCCGGTGGCGAGCGTCCGGCCGTCCGGGCTGAACCCCAGGGCGAACATCTCGCCGCTGGCCCCGGCGAGCGGCTCGCCGACCTGCGACGCGAACGCCGGGTCGGCGACGTTCCACAGGCTCGCCGTGCTGTCCGCGCTGGCGGCGGCGAGGAGCCGGCCGTCGGGACTGAAGGCCACGGACCAGATGGGGCCGGTGTGCCCGGTGAGGGGCGCGCCGAGCGCGTCCGCCCGCCGGGGGTCGGCCACGTCCCAGAGCCGGACCGTGTTGTCCGCGCTGCCACTGGCCAGCGTCCGCCCGTCGGGCCCGAAGGCCAGCGAGTGCACCAGACCCGTATGGCCCCGGAGCACCCTGCCGAAGGCCGCGGGAGCACGCGGATCGGCCACGTCCCAGAGCCGGATCGTGTTGTCGTCGCCCCCGGTCGCCAGCGTCCTCCCGTCCGGACCGAACGCCACGGCGCGCACGGGAGCGCTGTGCCCGGTGAGCGGCGCGCCGAGCGCCCTCGCGCGCGCCGGATCGCTCACATCCCACAGCCGTACGGTCTCGTCCTCGCCGACGGACGCCAGCGTTCTGCCGTCCGGGCTGAACGCGACCAGGAAGATCGTGCCGTCGTGCCCGGTCGGAGGGGCACCCAGTTTCCGGGGAGCGCGGGCATCGGAGATGTCCCACAGCCGGATGGTGCCGTCGTCGCCGGCGCTGGCGAGCGTACGGCCGTCCGGCGCGAAGACCGCGCTGCTCACCCAGCTGCCGTGCCCGGTGAGGGGCTTGCCGAGGGCCTTGGGCCGGGACGCGTCCGCCACGTCCCAGAGCCGTACGGTCCGGTCGTAGCTGGCGGTGGCCAGGTGCCTCCCGTCGGGGCTGAACGAGGTGAGGTAGACGGCGCCGTCGTGGCCGAGGAGCGGGGTGGCCAGGGGCGCGTTGACGATCGAGACCAGCCGGCTGTCGGTGCCCTCGTCGTCGGTCCGCAGTGTGTGCGCCACCAGGTCGAGCTGGGCGGAGAGCGAGGGGTCCGAGTACTGGACGCGATCCGCCTGGGCGACCACCTGTTCGAACACGGCGTCGTCGCGCTGCTGCCACGCGACCACCGCCGAGCCGACGGCCACCAGCGCGAACGCCACCAGCGCGGCCACGGCACTCCGCCTGATCCGGACCGTGCGCCGGCGCAGCCGTACCGAGGCGGCCAGGAACTCCACCGCGCTCCGGGTCAGGTAGGTGCCACCGGCGTCCCCGGCGCCCTCAAGACCCCCGGCGCCCTCAGCACCCCCGGTCCCCCCGGCTTCGGTGGACTTCGCCCAGGTGTGCGCCTGTTCGAGCCGCGAGCCCCGGTAGAGCAGAGCGGAGTCGCGCTCGGAGTCCTCCCAGGCCCGGCCGTCCTCCTCCAGCCGCTGGCGCAGCAGATGGTCGTTGCGCCCCTCGTCGATCCACCCCCGCAACCGGGGCCAGGCGTGCAGCAGCGCCTCGTGGGTGATCTCCACGGTCTCGGCGTCGAGCGTCAGCAGCCGCGCGCGGACCATGGCCTCCAGCGACTCCTCGGTCTTCACCGGGTCCGCCGCCCCGTCCGCGAGCTGCCGTCGCGTGCCCCGACGCCGCGTTGCGTGCGTGTCCTCGTTGAGCCGGACCAGCCGTAGCAACAGCAGCCGCGCGGCCGTACGGGCGGCCGGGTCCAGCCCGGCCCAGGCCCGCTCGGCGGTCGCCGCGACGGCGCCCTGGATACCGCCGGCGGCCCGGTACCCGGCCAGCGTCAGCCGCCCCGCCTTCCGCCGCTGCCATGTGACGAGCAGGGCGTGCGACAGCAGAGGCAGTACGCCGGCGTCGTGCGCCCCGCGCGGCCCGTCCGCGCTCACCTCCCGCACGATCAGCTCCGCGAGCCCTGGTTCGAGCTCCAGCCCCACGGCCTTGGCCGGCCCCGTCACCGCCTCCCGCAGCTCCGCCGCCGTCAACGGCCCCAGCACCATGTGCCGGTGCTGCAACGCGTCCGCCAGCTCCGGATGCCCGAGACACTGCTCGTAGAAGTCCGCGCGCACCCCGAGCACCACGACCGCGGGCGCCGCCCCGCCCGCATCCACACCCGCCTCCCCGGGCGTGCACGCGGCACCGAGCAGGTGGACGAACATCCGCCGATCCGCCTCGTCGGCGGACAGGGTGAAGGTTTCCTCGAACTGGTCGACGATCAGAACCAGCCGGGTGGGAGCGGGTGTGCCGGCCGAGGAGGAGCCCCCACCGCCGATGCCGGACGCTCCCCGCCCCCGCGCCTCCGACGCCCGCGCCAGCGCCGACGCCCGCGCCCCGACAGCCTCCCGCACCGCGTCGGCGAACATCGCCGTACCGGGCTCGTACGCGGCGGACACCACCTGCCCCAACTCCGGTATCCGACGGACCAGCTCACCGACCGGATCGGCGCCCGGCACGAGCCGGAGCACCTCACTCGCCCGTCCGTCGGCACCGTCGAGGGCGCCGCCGCGCACCGCGGGCACGAGCCCGGCATGCAGCAGGGAGGACTTCCCGGCGCCCGAGGCCCCCACGAGTACGACCAGTCCACCGGTACGCTCCGCCGCCCGCAGCTGCTCCACGAGCGCGTCGGTGCTCCGCTCCCGCCCGAAGAACCAACGGGCGTCCTGCTGCCGGTACGAGGCCAGCCCCCGGTACGGGCAGACACCGCCGGGAGGCAGCTCGTCCACGGGCCCGGCCCCGGCTGCGGCGGGCGCGGCGCCCGCACCGGCCGGACGCTCGCCGACGGGATCGGCCAGGGCCCGCTCCCACAGCCGCTGCCACTGGGCCATGTCGTACAGCCCCTTGGACACCGGGACGGTCCGCGCGCGCCGGGCCTCGGGGATCAGGACGTGCAGCACGGCGGCGAGGGCGGCGAACTGCGCGGGCACGTTCCTGGCCCGCCGCCAGTCACTGATCCGCTGGGCGGACACCCGCACGGGCCGCCCGCGTTCGTCGACCCGCTGCAGCCGGACGACCGACTCGGAAACCCTCTTGAGGGGAGGATTGCCCGCTTCCCTGTACAGCAGCGCGAGACGTTCCGCGAAGGCCGTGCGTGCCCCTGAGTCACGACTCAAGGCATCCACCCCTTACCTTCCCCCGGCACTCCGACATCGCTGGGACATCCGGACCGGAAAACTCACTCTACGCACCTGACCTGCGGCAATGCTGAGACCAGCCCCTCAGGCCGCTCCTCCCCGGCGACCCCGAATGGCAGGATCAAGGCCGAGCGGCGACACCGCGCACACGGCCCCCGGCATAGCACCCGCAAAGACGCCCCATCATGCCGCACACCCCCGGACGGCCCCGTCGACGCCCCCGCTCACCCCGACTCGATCCGCGTCCCCGACCCGGATCGACCCCCCGCGCCGTCCGGCACCGGTCCCCACGAGGGGAGGGACCGGTGCCGGACGCGCTGTGCGCTCCCGGGCTCTCCGGCGGGCCGAGACGGCAAGCGGTCGTCTCCGCATCTCAGAACGGCGTCTCAGGCAGTGCCTGTTCGCGCAGCTCGGAGTGGGTGGGACGGTTGCGTCGTCGCGGGTTGGGCGACGGTGATTGCGGTGGGTCCCCGCTGTCTTCGAAGCTGTGGGTGTCGCACCGGCCGGGGTGATCGAGGACTCCGGCAGCGCCTGGTGACGACTCCCGCCCTGTGCCTGTGTACCGGGCATCCGTGTGCCCTGGCGGGGGCGGGAGAGCCGGCGCGACCGGGAGCGACTCATACGGACCACGATGAGAAGGAAGACACGACATGAGCAGGGACAGCAGGGACAGCGGGAACAGCGGGAACAGCGGGAACAGCGGGAACAGCGGGAACAGCGGGAACAGCGGGAACAGCGAGAACAGTGGGAACAGCGGGAACAGCCACGCACGCCGTCGTCCGGGCCGCCGTACGGCCGTCGCCACCGGGCTCGTCCTCGCCCTCGGGTTCGGTGTCTCGACGCAGGCGGTGGCGCAGGCCACCGCCCCCGTCCCCGCCTCCGCCCAGGCATCCGCGAAGGCGTCCGCCCCGGTGCGGTCGATCACTGGCTTCAACGGTGACGCGGTGACCGAGGTCGCCGACTTCTACGGCGCGTACATCGACGCCAAGGACGCCCCCCGGGGCCCGGACAAGGCACTGGCGAAGGCGCTGCGCGCCCACTACCTGACGCCCGCGTTCGCCAGGAAGCTGACGGCCTGGGAGAAGAAGCACAAGGTGGACGGGCTCCTGCGTGCCAAGAACGTCCCGACGCGGTGGAAGGTGAGCGAGGGCCGCAAGGGCCTGGAGGTCGTCGTCACCCTGACCTTCGGCGGCGCCGGGGAATCACCGACGACGAAGACCCGGTTCGTCGTGGAGCGGGATCTGATCGACGGCATCAAGAGCATCCGCACCACGAGCACCGCCCCCGAGAAGACATCCGCCGCGGTGCGGTCGGTCAGTGGCAGGACGGGTGACTCGGTGACCCAGGTCGCCGACTTCTACGGCGCGTACGTCGACGCGACGGAGGCCTACCCGCGCCCGGACAAGGCACTGGCGAAGGCGCTGCGCGCCCACTACCTGACGCCCACCCTCGCCAAGAAGGTGACGGCCTGGGAGAAGAAGCACAGGATGGACGGGGTGCTCCGAGCCCGGAACGTGCCGGTGGACTGGACGGTGACCGGGGACGGCGAAAGCCGTGAGATCGCCGTCACCCACAGCTTCGGCGGTGGGGAGTCGCCGACGACGACCACCCACCTCGCCCTGAAGGCGGACGCGTTCAACGGCATCACCGACATCCGCACCACGAAGGCCCACTGACGACGCATCCGCTCAGCGAGGGTTCGTCGAGGCGTCAGCCACCGCTCTCCGCCGCCAGGTTGGCGGCGGGGATCGGGACCCAGCGACCGGGTGGGTGGGAGACGCGGTCGTACCGGTAGCCCGGCAGCCCCTTGGTACCGGTGGTGCGGAAGGGCCGGCCGTCGTCGTCGATGCGTACCGTGCCGGTACGGCCCTGTGAGGACCAGGCGAGGTTGAGGTACCAGTCGCAGTCGCAGGACTCGTTCAGCGCGGAGACCACCAGGACTTCGGGCTCCTGCAAGG
This sequence comes from Streptomyces stelliscabiei, assembly GCF_014873495.1. GTDB lineage: Bacteria > Actinomycetota > Actinomycetes > Streptomycetales > Streptomycetaceae > Streptomyces > Streptomyces bottropensis. Next base: position 5,716,064 of record NZ_JADBGF010000001.1, read on the forward strand.
ACACCCGGTAGGGGAAGTCGATCGCGGGGATCGCCTTTCCCGCCCCGTCGTCGCCGGGCATCGAACGGGCCTGGGGCCGCTGTGCGTCGAGGTCCACGTCGAAGAAGCGGGGGATGAGGGCGGCGCCGCAGCCCTCGCTCAAGGAGTAGAGGCTGCCCTGGCCGGCGGCGGGGGCGGCGCGGCTGACCACACGCACGTACAGGGCTTCCAGTACGACGGCGGCGGAGCCGCGTCCCTGCACCGTGATCCGCACGGTCGTGGGGCCACCGTGCACCGCCCGCTGGGAGGTGGCCCACGCCGCGATGTCCTCCGGGTGCGGGGGCGGCGGGACCTGTTGCGGAGGCTTGGCGAGGACATAGTCCTCGCCGCACCCGTTGAGTCCGCGCGTGTGTGAGTCGGCCGTCCAGGTCAGAGGGGCCACGTGCGGGGCCGCGCCGGCGCTCGCGCGGTTCGGCTCGCGGTTGCCCTGGTGCGTGGCCGAGGCGGAGGGGGGCCCGTCGGCGGAGGTGGTGAGACCGAGGAGGGCGGAGAGGAGCGAGGCCGCCAGCGTCATCGATCGCCAGGCTCGCCGTCCAGGGCGCCCGCCTTGGAGCCGAGGCGGGGGCAGTGAGGCCGACCCGGGGCGCCGGCCGGCCGGCGAGATCGGCTCGGGAGCCTCCACGACCGACCCGCTGCCGCTCGCAGGAACGGCCGATGCGGCGACATCGCTCACAGGCGGGACCGAGGCCGCCGCGCTCGTGGTGGCGTGGGGCGCTGGTGCCTGCCGGGCAGAGGTCGAGCGTGACCGTTGCCGCGGGGCGGCGGCCAGGATCCACAGGCGGTACAGCTCCATGCGTTCCGCGGGGGAGGCACCGCAGAGCGCGGCGAACCGCTCGATGCCGGCGAAGTCCTGCGGAACCGCCTCTCCGGCGCAGTAGCGGTGCAAGGTGGAGGCGTGCATGCCCAGGGGTCGGGCCAGCGCCGCGTAACTGCGGTCGGTGCGCTCCTTCAGACGCGTCAGGAGCAACGCGAACTCCGCTACGTCGTCGTGGATCGAATCCATGAAATCCGTACTCGTATCCGCTCGTCGGCCCCTGCGGGCCTGTCCCGATGGGGCACGGCACCCACGCGCTTCCCCTTGTCTGCACGTCCATACGCCCGGGACGGTTCCAGCGTTGCAAGGCGTGACCTTGATCACGACCATCCGCAGAACCCCGCCCCGTCCCCGAGACCGGGCCAACCGCCCTCCAGACCGCGCCGAGCGGACCCGTCACCGCCCAGAGGGGCACGCCGACGCACCCCACAACCAGCCGCATCCGCCAGCCAGGCAACCCAACCTGAGGTGACTGCTGACCCCGGTTCTCACCAAGCGCTTCGAACCGCGCCGACGACTCGTCTCTCCACACCTCTCGGCAACGCCAGAGGGCCCTCACCGATCCGGTAAGGGCCCTCTGACCTGATACTTAGCTGTCGGGGTGGCGGGATTTGAACCCACGACCTCTTCGTCCCGAATAGAGAGGGCCGGGAAGGGGGTTCTCGCTCGCCACCCCCTGTGACCTGCGTCGTAACCGGGGTTAATCGCAGGTCAGGGGCTGTTGGTTCAAGGAAACGCGTGGGCCTCTGGACTTCTCGGATACTTCTCCGACACCCCAGAATGACCCCTGGGTGTCGGCGGTCCACACCCAGCTCACACCCGGAATCGCGAGAGGTGCGTGAGAAGTACTCGCCGGCGAGAGCGTAGCAACGAAGAAGCGGCCTCACTGGGTGAGGCCGCTCTTGCCGGGACTGTGAGGGGGCCAACCAACCAGCCCGGCAGACTTCGAGGGGGGTGTGCGCCCCGATCCGAGATCGGGGGTGGCTCCATGTCTAACGCGCTTTCCATAGCTCAGTCATTCACTCGTTCGCGTGAACGAATGTTCTAGTGATGGCACCCTGCGTCGCCCTGCGGCACGGCCATGAAGCCGCAAGGTCGCTGCTCGTGTCACGTGCAGCTCGCGCCCCTGATCCCGTATGCCCCCTGGGTCGCCGTCCATGCTGATCAAGATCGGAAAAAGCCTGTTGTCACCAGGCTGACATATGATCACGCAGCTCAGAGCGTGTGTCGAGTGCTCAGCAATCTGCCCGACGACCCGTGGCTCCTCCAGCAACGCGAGCGCGTAGGCAGGTGCATCCAACAGGCCCGGCTGCATCACAACCTCACCCAGGACGCGGTGTACCTGGCGGTTCCTCTGAACCGCAGCTACTACCAAGACATCGAAGCCGGCCGCGCGAACCCATCCCTGGACACCCTGAACGGAATCGCACGCGCCATCGGCGTACAACTGGCCGATCTGGTGCGGTGAGTCCGCCGCCGCCTCGGGGGACGTAGCGGCGGACTCACCCAGGCCGCCTCCAGCGCGAGGCAGCCACCCACACGCCAGGCGTTTCCGGGCGCCGGCGCGAGGGGGTCTCAGGACCAGCGGATCGGCGGCCGGACGTACGGGTACTGGTGCGGCACCCCGTCCTTCTTGTGGCCGATCGGATGGTTGCAGTGCACGCCGCTCGTGGGATGCGTCTCCCAGCAGTAGCCGTGACCGTTCGGGCCCGCCTTGTACGGCTCACGGGCCGGGCGGGACGAGGTCTGCTTACTCACGGCTGCACCCCCACCGAGTCGTCCGCCGCCACCGCGGCCCGCGCCTGCCGTTCCAGCCGCTGCACCAACTCAGGGCGGCACAGGTCGCCCTCATGCCGCGGAGGCGCCAGCCAGTACGTTCCCGGCGGCGTGACCCGCCGTATGTGAGGGACGCCCATGTAGGTGCCCTCGCCGAGGCAGGGAGCGTCGTCGCCCCCGTCCCAGACGATTCCGGCATGCCACTGGATCAGTGGGTAGTACGGGTGGCCGTGCGAGTACGTGTCGTGGATGACCGCGCCTCCCAGCCGGTCCGGCAGCTCGGCCGCCACCATCGCCGGGTCGCTGGTGCCGAGGGCGGCGTGGACGAGGCGTTCGGGGAGACGTACGACGCTGAACCGGACGCCGAGGGGGAGGAGGGCCACGCCGCGCTCTGCCCATTCGCTCTCAGCCTGCCTGCGTTTGTCGGGCGGGAGGGCTCGGGTCAGCCAGCCCGTGATGTAACCGTCGAGCGTGGCTCTGTCCATGGCTCTGGCCCTTCCGCGAATCCGGTGATCTGTCCCACACCGGGACCGTAGAGCGCGGTACAAAGGAGTGGGGCACGCAAAGTGCGTGGCTTGTACCGGGGGCGCCCAGTGGACACTTCCAACATCGGCCGCCGAATCGCCTATTGGCGCGACGGGCGCGGCTACACCCAGGCCGACTTCGGCCGCCTCATGGGCCAGTCCAAGCGGTGGGTCCAGGATCTCGAAGGCGGTCATCGCCAGCAGGACCCACGACTGTCGGTCCTGATCCGCGCGGCCGACGTACTGCGTGTCCCCTTGGAGCAGCTCTTGTCCGACAGTCCACCCCCTCCACGGCCGGGCAGCGGCCCGCCCGCCGAGGCCCTCGCCGTCATCGATGCCCTGTACGCCGCCGTTGGCGACGACCCCGTGCCCACCCCCACTGCCCTGCGCCGACGGCTTGTCTACTGCTGCGAGGCGTTCCAGGCGTGCCACTACGCCACCCTCGCCCGCGAACTGCCGGCCCTGATCTCCGGCGCCGCCCGGGCCGTACACGCCGCGCCCGCGGGGACCCAGTCCGACGCGCAGGGAACTCTGTCTCGCGTCTACCAGCTGGTCACGTCGTACCTGCATAAGTACGGATCCACCACGGCGATTCAGGCGGCGCTGGCCGCCGACCGCGCCCTGGCCGCAGCCGAACGGTCTGGGGATCCCGTCCAGATAGGGGCCGCAGCGCGACGAGTCACGAAGAGCCTGGTCCACCAGCAGCGGCCCGAAGCAGCCGTAGAGTTCGCGACCACCTCAGCCCGCCGCCTGGAGGCCGGGCTCACGGACCGCGGGCCGCTCGGCCTGTCCACGCTCGGCATGCTGTACCTGTCCGCCGCCCACGCCGCGTCCTCTCAGGAGCGGACCACCGCCCGGGTCCGCGCCGCCACCGCATACGTGGACGAGGCCGACGACGTCGCCGACAGGCAAGGCGGCGACCTGGACGAGGACTACACGATGTTCGGGCCGACCAACGTGGGCCTGCACCGAGTAGACATGCTGGTCCGTTTCGAGGACGGCTGGTCCGCGCTCGAGGCCGCCGACGACCTGGAACCGGAGGACCTCGACGGGCTGAGCCGCGAGCGGCAGGCCGGACACCACATCGCCATGGCACGCGCTTCGCTCTTGACACGCCGTAAAGAAGAAGCTGCGGCAGAGCTGCTGGAGGCCGACCGCCTCGCGCCGGAAGACGTCCGGGGCAGGCCGGACACGGTCAAGTTGGTGAAGGACGTCGTCGGCGTTACGCCCACCCCTAGCGGGGAGTTGCGCGTGCTGGCCGAGCGCTGTGGACTGCGCGCATGACCCGAGTGCTCTACCTCATCGCCTGTGCCGCCGGACCCACCCAGTACGTCGACGAAGGTGTCCGCGCCGCCCAGGCCGACGGCTGGGACGTGTGCCTCATCCTCACCCCGTCGGCAGCCAGCTGGTGGGAGCCGCGCATGGAGGAGCTGGTCGCGCTGACAGGGCACCCGGTGCGGTCGCGGTACAAGCTGCCGTGGGAGTCGGACGCGTTGCCGAAGGCGTCCGCGATACTGGTTGCGCCGATGTCGTGTACAACGCTGAACAAGTGGGGCGCGGGGATCGCGGACACTGTGGCGATCGGTATCCCGTCGGAGGCCGTGCACATGGGCGTACCGGTAGCGGCGGTGCCGTACTTCAACCAGGCCCAGGGCGCGCAGCCGGCGGTAGCGCGGTCGATCGCTGCGCTGAGAGAGCAAGGCGTTCTCGTCCTCGACGGCCCGGAAGGATACACGCCGCACCCTCCCAAGCAAGGGGACCCCAAGGGGTTCCCGTGGGAGCGGGCACTGGCTGGGGTACGACGGGCAGCGGCCTCCTCAGCGTGAGCGGATGAATGTTCCAGCGTGACCGCTGTCGGTCCGGACTCGTACGCTGGCCGTATGCCCACCGACCTCCCGTGCCGTGGTTCCGTGCGGTCCGCGGCAGACCTCAACAACCGGATCCGCACCCTGATGCTCGGGGCCGGCGGCTACCTCCGGCCCCACGAACGCGCCGAGTACGAGCAGCTCGTCACCGCCTGGGCCCTCGCCGACGCAGCCGAACGACGCCCCCACCCCACCTACGCCGAAGCCGCCTGACCGACCGGCCGACAGCCAGCCCCTCAGTCGAAAATCCAACGCCGCCGCTTAGGATCCCCTCCCGTGAGCGACATCGAATACCCGAGCGACCTGATCAACCTCGAGACGACAGCCTGGCAAGAGATCCAGGCCGGCCGCCTCACCCTCACCACCGCCGGTGCCGTCCAGAGCGCCATCACCGCCTTCGCCACCGAGACCGGCCTCGACCGCTACACCGTCGAGATGGGCCTCAAGAAGACCGTCCGGCACACCGCACCAGCAGCCTGACCCACGCCAGGCCTCCGGTCACGAAGGCCCACAGACCGCCTCAGGGCGCCGCGTCGACAGGACGTACTCACGCTCCCCGACCTGGAAAGCCTGACGCGCACGTTCCAGCAGCTCCACATCGTCCTCGCAGCGGCGGTAGATCTGCTTCAGCGCGCGGTCGGCATTCGGGTACGGGCGGTACGACATCAGCGTCTCCTCGGATCAGCTACACGATCACAAACCACAACGCTGTCCCCGGACATGACGAAACGGCCCTCGCCCTCCCGAAGGAGAGCGAGGGCCGCGGGCGTACGGTCAGTCGTCTACGCGTACCGGCAGGAAGGCCCGGAGCTGGTCGGTGTAGGGCATGACCGCCCTGCCGTTCCTGCTCTTGGTGACCAACCTGCGGTTCGCCAGCGCGTTGACATCTCGGGGCACCGTGCGTGATCCCTTGCCCGCGTAGTCGCGTGCCAGACGCGGGGTGAGCTCCGGGATCTCGGCGGTTGGCGTCATGACGCCCCATGGCAGGTCCAGGACCAGGCGGCGCTGGCGCATGCACGCCAGCGTCTCGGACCCATCGAACTGTGCGTGCACGAAGTTCTGCCAGGTGACCATCATCTGCTGCCCCCGGATGGCCTCGATCTGCTCACGCAGGCCGTCAACGAAGCCCTGCAGGCCATACCGGATGAAGCCAGTGATGTCGTACGGCTTGCGGCTGGTCATCGCCAGCTGCCGGTAGTACTCGGTCCGCGTGCGGTTGTAGTGGTCGGACAGCACGTGCGCGGCCACAGTCGGTGCCCCTGCTGCCAACAGCAGCTGGAACTCCATGAGCCGCGCCGTCCGCCCATTGCCATTGCCGAAGGGGTGGATCCAGGCCAGGTAGAGATGAGCCAGGATCGCCGAGATCAGAGCGACCGGCTTACGCAGTGGATCCTCGATCTCGGACAGGCCGTTCAGCCACCCACACAGCTGGTCCAGCAGGTCGTCACACTCGTCCCATGGTGCGCCACGGTAGATGGAGCCCACGAGGACACTGTCCGTGCGCACTTCGCCCGGGACAACCCCCTCCTCAGGAGGCAGGTCTTTCAGGACGATCGCGTTGAACTGTTTGATGCGCTCAGGCGTCAGCGTGAGCGGCCGCCCCTCGACGACATCCTTGATGATGAGGTTGTAGCCCTCGACGATGTTGTCGACCTCCTGCCCCAGGTACTGCTGAGAAGGGGGCAGCACCAGCTCATGCTCGATTCGCTTGTGGACCTCCTCCTCGGACAGGGTGTTGCCCTCGATCTGCGTGGTCGCGTGTACGCCTTTCGTCAGGTACACGAGGTTCAGCTTGCGGGCCACGGCCGGCTGCAGCGGCACGCCTGAGATGTGCTCGCACTTGGAGATGGCCTCGCCCAGCAGCATCCAGCTGACGTGGTCCAGGTCCTTCAGGTTGAGCTGAAACGTGATCCATGGATGCGTGCCTCTGTATGTCCGTCCCATTGACCCCTCCGGCGCCCACAAAGTCCCAGTTCACATCAGGTGTGCTCCTAACATGCCCTGGTTTTTGTCCGTTGTACTGGCAGCGTACAGCGCTGCTAGTGGGCCGCAAGACGACGCCCGGCCAGTTCAGGTAAACCTTCCTACAAACACGGTCGGCCCCGCCCTCCCGTAGGGAGAGCGGGGCCATTGGTTGTTCACGCGAATCGTCGTCGGGGCTCGAGCGCCACCGCGAGTGGCGACTCCGGCTGGGGATCACCCCCGCCGTCCGGTGCACCGTCACGGCGGCACACGAGTGCGTCCTCGTCCCAGGCCGGCGCCTGCAGGCTGTACCCATCCGGGCAGTCAGGACCAGCCGGACCACGCTCGCCCGGCTCCCCCCGCTCACCCTTCTCACCCTGGACACCCGCTGGCCCGGGCTCGCCCTGGACGCCCGGCGGCCCTGCAGGACCGGCCGGCCCCTCGGCACCGGACTCACCCGGCGACCCCGCCTCACCGTCCGCGCCGTCGCGGCCGTTCTGCCCCGGCGACCCCGAGGCCCCCGGCGCACCAGGCTCACCCGGCAGCCCCGCCTCCCCCCGCTGCCCCGGAACCCCTTGGGGACCCGGTATCGGCACCGGCACCCGGGCGCGCGCGGGCAGATCGTTGACCGCTTCGGACGGGTCCGGGGCCACCGGCGTCTCTCCGCCGGCCTTCACCTGCGTACGCAACGCCCGGACATCGGACGCCAGCGTGGACACCGCCTGACCCCGGAGGTCGGCCTCGGCGGCGGCCTCGGTGGCGCGGCTCGCCTGGGCGTCCATCCGCCCCCAGATGATGACGACCGCCCCGGACAGAGCGATCAGCCAGCACAGCAGGGCAAGCGGCCGCCACCTCCGCGCAAGAGCCTGCTCGGTGCGGGTCACGGTTGGCCTCCCAGTTGGACGACGAGGGCGCGGAGCCGGGCGATCTCGGCCTGGTCGGCGGCACGCAGCGCGGACTGCTCGGCCGCGCTGGCGGCCATCGTGCTGATCGTCGTGGTCTGCGTGTTGATCGTGGCGGCCTGCTCGGTGACCTTCTTGTCGAGCCGGTCCCGCTCTTCCTGCAGGTTGTCGGTCAGCGAGCTGTAGCCGGTGAGGGCGTTCTCGCCCTTCTTCCCCAGGTACGTCACCAGGCCACCGACGACCGCGGCAACGCCAACGAGCAGGCTGCCGATGGTGGTGACGTCCAAAGAGACTCCTTACGGAAGGGGGCGCCGGCTGCTGGCGACGACGGTCTCCGTCAGCCCGGGCCCGGTGGTGGTACCGCCGCTCGCGACGATCGCGGTGAGCAGCGCGGCCACAGCCGCCAGCCCGCCGATCGAGAACGCCTGGCCCCAATCGACGTCGATCAGGCCGAGGCCGTCGCCGCCCAGGAGCGCGAGGACGGCTTGGGCAAACGTGCGGACCATCCGCTCGAGGGTGGCCTTCCAGAAGGCTCTGTTCGTCATGCTGTTCCTCTCGTCAGGGCAGGCCAGAGAACGCCTCTGACCTGGGGTGTCATAGGGCGCGTAATAAAATCGCGCGGAAAGTTAAGGTCGGGCCGGGCCGTCTACAGACGGCAGATGCCGGCCATCACGCGGTACAGGTGTCCGGGCCCGAAGCGCAGGCAGCAGCAGCCCGGACACACCAGCCGTACCAACAGCCTCACTTCGCGGGGAGCTTCAGCACCTGGCCGGGCTGCAGCTCGTCCGGGTCGACGTCCGGGTTGAGGTCGGCGATCTCCTGCCACCGCCCGCCCTTGCCCAGCTCGTGCGCCGCGATCCCCCACAGCGTGTCCCCGGAGACCACCGTGTACGACCGCGCCGTACCCGGCGACCAGGACGCCTTGTGCTTCAGCCGCTCCGAGATCCGCGCCTCGACGTCCACCCAGTCCAGACCGCGCGGGTCAACCTTCCCGACCTGCCACTCCAGATGCCGGATCACACTGCGCACCGTCCACCCGTGCTCCCGGCACAGCGCCGCCCCGGTACGGACGATCGCCTCGACCTGCTCCGGGGGCCACGGGTCCCGGCCGTCGCCGAGGTTCTCGCACTCGAAGCCGTAGTAGTGCCGGTTGCCGTCGGTGTTGTTCTCGTTCGCCGTCGGCAGCGCCTTCTCCGCGATGACCGCGCGCAGCACGTCGTCGTCTCCGAGGCCGGCGTGGTTGGCGCGGCCGTAGCCGACGAGATGCACCCGGCCGTCCTTCGTGATGACGCCGTGGCACAGCGGCCCGGGCAGACCCTCGTAACCGTCCCGGCAGATCCGCACGGTCTTGGCGCTGCCGGAGGTCACGGTGTGGTGGATCATCACGCCGTGAACGGGCCCCCACGGGCCGATGCGGTTGCGGTTGTGGTCACGCCAGTCGCCGACCTCGACGACCGTCAGGCCCTCGTTCTTCAGCGCGGCCAGGAACGTGGCTGGCGCCAGAGGCGGCGCCATCAGGAGGCCTCGGCCGGGGTGAAGTCCAGGTAGTACGCCTGGCCCGGCTCGAAGCTCACGGCCGGGTTGTCGACCTGGATGGTGAGGCTTCCGGTCGGAGTGGTCTTGGCGTACCGCTGGTCCTCCGGGGTCTCCGCGTCGTACATGGCCATGAACTCGTAGTTGCGGGTGACCTGATCCTCCTGAGGCCCCCACTTCTTGTGGGTCTCGAAGGTGCAGCGGAACTTAGCGCGGACGGGCATGGGTGCCTCCTGGGCATGCGAAAAGCCCCGGCCAGACGGCGCGGGGCTGAGAGGTGGGGTGGCCATCGGGGAGCTATGCGGGAGGCTCCTCGACGGGGTGGATGACGAGCTTGAACTCGGCGAGGGTGACCGTCTGCGGGCTGGACGCGTTGTGGCGAACCATCAGCCCGAGCGGTACCTGCGGGTCGACGAAGAGGCCCCAGCCCTTGGCGCGGTACTGCCCGCCGGGGGTGGCGACGTGGTCCTCGGTGCACGTGGAGTCGTAGCCGCCTGCCACGTCGAGCGGGTCGCGGACGATGCGGGAGCGGACCTCGGTGTAGCCGCCGGCCTCCCAGTAGACGAGGCCGTGCACGGTGCCCCAGCCGGGGATACCGGCTGGCCAGCCTGGCCACACCAGACCGGAGCGGGGCTGGGTCTGCCAACTGCTGGCCGGGACCCGGTAGGCGTCGGGCTGCAGCGGGTTGTGCATGTTCCACGGGTCGTACGACTCGGTGTCGTACGGGAACCGCAGCAGGTGGTACTGGCCGTCGGCGGGTACGACTTGCGGGACGTCGACCTTGAGAGAGACGACGCGGACGCCAGGCACACAGACCTCCAGGAATGACGAAGGCCCCGGCCTGGTGGCGCGGGGCGGCGGGTGGTGCGGTGTGGTCAGAGGGGGGTCTGCTCGACGTGGTGGCGGGTGGCCGTGACGCCGGTGACGCCGGGCACCGCCGCCAGGCGCTCACTCACGGCGGTGACGATGTCGGCCTCGGAGACGGGCAGGTCACCGCCCGCGAACTGGAAGGTGACGGTGGCGCGGGAGCCGTCGGTGTTGCGGGCCTGCACCTCGACGTAGGGGTATTCCATGGGGTCCCTTCTAGGCTGCGGCTTCGTAGCGGCCCTGATGCCACATCACGTCGTCGGCCGCGAGCGACGCGAACGGGGCGACCGAGTCCCAGAACGGCGCGGCGGCGGTGCCCGGTGTGGCCAGCTGCCGCAGTGATCCGTTGGCGTGGTTCGCTGTGGAGCACTGCCCTGTTCCCTGCTGGTTCAGGGAGGCGGACTCGTCCCGCCATACGACCCACTGCCCGCGGTGCCCGGACCAGGTGGCAGCAGGTGCGGCGGGCAGGGAGAAGTAGTAGTTGGCGGCCGAGCCGCCGTTGCCGTAGGTCGTGGTGCTGCCCATGGTGAGGCGCTGCAGATAGTCGACCGTGCGACCGATCTTCATGTAGCGGGCGACGATCGTGCCGTTGCCGATCGCGGGCGCTGTGCCGGACTCGGCCCCCCAGACGAACGTGCCGGAGTAGTCGGTCCATGCGCCGAAGAAGGTGTTGAACTGGTCGCGGATCTCCTGGTTGAGCAGGGCCGCGGTCACGACCTCGCCCACCACCCAGGTCCGTGGTGCGAATGTCACGGGCTGACCTCCTCGGCGAGCGGGTCGACGGCGTCGGACGGCGGGATCCCCCACGAGACGGGGTCGTCGGGGTGCCACCAGTTCCGCAGGTGCGGCAACTCGTCGGCGACCAGCGCCTCGACGGCGGCCACGTCGTGGGGGAAGACGAGGGCGAGCCAGCCGTAGCCGCACTCGGTGCACGCCATCCGGGGGTCGGCCGGGGTGACGACCTGCGCGGAGCCGCACGGGCAGTCGGCCAACCACCTGTTGTGGTTGATCCGCGCGTACGCCTTCTGCCCGATCACGAACCCGTCGGGCGGGCGGACCCGGCGCTGGACGCGTTCCTCGTACCAGCGGAACACCCGCTCGGCCGGAGCCACCAGCGCCCAGGCGTCCGGGCGCTGAGGGTGGGACGGCAGGTAGAACGTCTCCGCCCGGACCACGGCAATCACATGACCTCCTAGTAGGCGAGGCGGGTCGTCGACCCGAGGACGGAGTACACGGCGTCGTCCAGCACCCACACGCTGTCGGTCGCGCTCTTGCTGGTGTGGAACTGGATCTTGTGGCTGGTGTCCTTGATGACCTCGGTGTAGCCCTCGACGGTCACCCGCATCGACGAGGCCGGCGCCTGCGCGGGCAGGTCGGTGACGGAGAAATAGGAGCCGATGTCCGCGTCGAGGATGTCCAGGTAGGTGGACATCGTGAACGCCTCGACCGGTACCTCCCGCAACTCCGTCGGCGGGTCCGCGTACCGGGACACCAGCCACGCAGCCGCGTCCAGGACGCTCAGGTCGCTGGTCTTCAGAACGTTCAGCTGCTGCGGCTTCTCCCCGTAGACGAGCACGGAGGCCGGGGCCGTCACCCGTTGCGTCGCCCCGCCCGGCCTGCTGGCCTCGACGATGTTGACCATCTTCTGATCATCGTCGGATGCCTCGACCTCGTCGGTGTCGAGGTCCGCGTACGAGATCGTGAACACCTCGGAGGCCGGGCTCGGGTTGTAGCGGATGTCCCGCGACTGCAGAGCCAGCCCGTACCAGTCGCGCTCGGCGAACAGCTTCGCCGCCTCGGTCGCCTCCACCTCCCGCATCCTCACCAGCGCGTTGGACCCGGCCGCTCCCTGGGAGGCGATCGGATCGAACGTGCTGCCCCACACCGTCACGGAGTTCACGCCGCCGTACCGGGCCAGCCGTTCCACGCGCACGTCGGCGTCCTCGCCCGCGAACGCCGTGGTCCCGGCCTCGTAGCGCAGCGCCTCCATGGTCGTGATGTCCGAGGTGCCGGCGTGGGTGACGGCGACGTGGGCGATCTGCCCGCTGAAGAGACGGCTCCCCCGAAAGCCGCCGACGTTCAGGAACCGGATGCCGCTCATGGCCGGGGGGTTGGCCAGCGTGATCGCCGCGAGAGCGCCGTCGACCCGCAGCGACTTGTTGCCGCTGACACCGATCATGTCGAGCATGACGTGATGCCAGGCGCCGTCAGCCACAGCGGCAGTGGAGTTGAACACCGTGAGGGCGGAGCCGGTGTCGGTGTACTCCATGGCCAGGTTGCCGCTGCTGTTCACCGTGAGGACCACCTGGTTGTCCAGGCCCGCGGAGTAGAAGCCGAGGATCGCCCGGCTCACTGTGCTCGTCTTGATCCAGCACTCAAAGATCATCTGATTCGCGCCGGACGCCGCCTCGAACACGGAGCCCAGATCCGCCACCAGATACTTGCCCGCAGACGAGGACGCCGGGGTGAACGTCGGCGCGCCCTCGCCCGTCTCGGGCAGGCCCTCGCCGCCGAACTCCAGCGTGCCGCCGCTGCTGACCTGGGTGAGGGCGAGCGCCCCGCAGCTGCCGCCGGAGATGTCGCCCGCCGCCGTGGAGTCGGCCGGCTCGGACAGCGGGTAGTACGCCGACAGCGTGCCGGGAATCCCGGCGGTGTCCTGGTGAAGGATCTCCTCGGCGTACACCGACCGCAGCGCGGGCGCGGAGCTGAGGCGCTTGAGCATGTCCGAGCAGGTGATGACCACCTTCGAGCCGAGGCCCTTCCACCGCACCGGCCACTCGTTGACCACGCCCCAGAAGCGGGGCCGGATCTCGGCGCCGATCAGGTCCCACTCGATGTAGCCGGACGTGCCGCCGGTGCGGGTGGTGGGGAAGTCGAGGGCGTGCTGCTGCGAGGTGACCCAGGCCGGGGTGGCCAGGGTCCGGCGGGTCGTCCAGATGAACCCGTCCCCGCTGGTCTCCCAGTACACGGTGCCGGCCGACTCCCGTACCCGCAGCCATGCGTGGTCGATCGCCGAGTACGTCAGGTTCGTCGGGGTGCCGTCCGAGAACCCGACCTGGGACATCGCGGCGAGGACTCCGGTGAGGGCGTCGTACCGCCAGCCGATCCGGGTGCCGGACGTGGTGGACAGAACCCACATCGAGGCGGCGCAGTTCGACGAGCCGTTCGCGGCGGGCACGGTCGTGAGCTTGGCCGTGACCTTGCTGGCGGCGAGCGTCCACTGCCGGACGCTGGTGAAGTTGGTGTCGACTCCGGGGGCGATCGTGATCCGCAGCCGGCCCTCGGCGGTCTCCTGCCCGGCGCTGCCGGTGTTCGTCGTCCACAGCGTGGAGTTCACGCGGCCGTCGTCGAAGGTGTCCCCCAGCATGGCCATCGGGTAGGGCGCCGACCCGGACAGGGTCGGCATGACCGCGGCCGAGACGCGGATCGGTGCCAGCTTCCGAACGTAGGGGTAGTACGCCGAGGAGGCGTTGCCGGGGGTGAGCGCCCCGTCCTGGTTGTCCAGGAACAGGGTCGCTGTCCCGACCTGCGTTTCGCTCAGTTCGTCGGACGCACCGCGAGTGATGCTGACGCCCTGGACCTCGTCGACCCGGGTGGTGATGTCCGTCCACGTGATGGTGGTGGGCGCCTGCACCAGGCCGCCCCACCCCATTTCCACCAGCAGCGGCATCCGATCACCCCACTCCGAGAGAGACGTTGATGCCGTGTGCGCGCTTCAGCTGCAGCAGCTGGCGCTGCAGCTCGCGGGCGATCGCGACCGGGTCCGAGGTGCCGGACACGTTGATGTCCACCTGCACCCGCTGCATGCCGGACCCGCCCGCGACGGCCGGACGCCCGGCCACCGCAGCGATGCCCGGCGCCGCCCGCCCCGTCATGCGGCCGGCCATGGTGTCCATGGCGCGGTCGATGAACGGCATGCCCTGCAGCACACCGACGCCGACACCGCGGGCGGTGTTGATGCCGTCGGGGATCATCGCCTTGGCGGGCGAGCTGATACCGAGCGCCTTGCGCAGCGCCTTCTGCATGCCCTTGGCGATCTTCACCATGAGGGCTTCGATGCCCTTCTGCTGCGACGCCAGCCCGGCGAGGAACCCTTTGCCCGCGTTCTTGCCGGAGTCGTACAGCGCGTCGGCCCCCTTGCGGCCGAGCTTTTCCGCCTCGTCGTTGATCTTGTACTGGGTGGAGTTGATCTGGTTGAACGTGGCCTTGTCCGCCCCAGCCAACGCGCTCGCGTAGGCGTAGCCCTGCTCCGGCCCCATCTCCAGGATCTCGCGCAGCATGGTCTTGTTGAGGCCGCGCTTCGCCAGCTCGGAGATGTAGCGGGAGAACTGCTTCATCTTCTCCAGGCGGGAGGCGAGCTTGCCCTTGATGCCGCCAGCGGTCACCTCCTCCTCGCCGCCGAACATCCCGCCGAGCGAGGCGCCTTGCTTGGCCTTGACCCGGGTCGACTCGGCGAAGTCCTTCGCGGCCTTGATCTTGGCGGCGATCTTGTCGCGCTGGCCCGCCAAGTCCAGCAGCTTCTTGGTCTGCCGGTTGACCATCGCGACCAGGCGGTTGTCCTTCTTCCCGTCGAACGCGGCCCAGATGTCCTTGGCCAGGTCTTTCGCGGTGGACTTGATCTTGTCCTTGCTGCCGGTCATCCCGGCGATCAGCCCCTTGCCGAGGTCGGCCATCAGGGCCTTGGCCTTCTTCGACGGCGAGGAGATCTGCAGCTCCTCCCGCATGCCGGCGAGGACGTCGGCCGCCAGCCGACGGGCTGCCGCCTTCACCACCGAGGAGCCGCCGGCCATGCCTGAGGCGAGGCCCTGCGCGGCAGCCGCCCCGGCCCCGCCCACTCCGCCGGCGAGTGACCCCGCGCCGACCTTGCCGTCGTTGATCGCCCGCAGCAGGGGCAGGTTCCGCGCCGTCTGGTAGGCGTTGACCACGAACTCTTTCGCCGACAGCCACGGCGCGAACACGCTGTCCGAGGTGCCGGTGCCCGGTCCCTCGACCAGGCCGCCACCTGCGTAGCCCTTGCCCCGGTGCGCAAAGCCCGTGCCGGTGAACAGGCCGCCGGTCGCGCCGGTGATGTCGTGCTGGCTGCGGCCCGTCAGGTACTTCTTCTGGTACTCGGTGACGTACCGGGTCGTCCGCTTGGTGAAGATCGTGATCGACTTGTCGTGCAGCTGCGCGACGGCCGCCGCCACATTGCGCACGTCCGACAGCGCCTTGCCCGCCTTGGCGGTGACGGTGACCGATCCGTCCGGCAGACGCTTCACCTTGTAGCCGAAGCTCTCCAGGACCGCCTCGCCGCTCTTGGAGAGCGCCTTCAGGGTCACCGACTTGGAGCCCGGGGTCTTGTTCACTGCCGAGTTGAACCGCTTGAGGTCCGCCTCAGCGTCCTCGGTCTGCAGCTCGACCTTCGCCTTCTTCAGGTCCTTGATGTTCAGGATCTGGTCGGCGAGCTGCTTGGCCTCCCTCTTGGTCAGGCCCATCGCCTGGGCGTTCTTGATGAACTCCGCGCGGCCCCGGGAGTAGATGCCGGTGACCGTCTCCCACGAGGAGCCGGACTCCCGGGCGGAGGCGGCGGCCTCCTCGGTCTTCGCCGCCAGGTCGTTCAGCGCGGTCGCCGCGGCCTGGGCCTTCGGACTGTTCACGTCCAGTCGGCCGTTGACCATGTCCAGGGCGCCGGCGTTGTCCTTGGCCGCCTTGGCTGCGGCGTCGATGCTCGCCTCGAACCCGATCATCCCGCCGAGGCCCTGGCGCTGCATGTCGTTCAGCGCCTGCAGGCTCTGGCGCAACCCGTCCGCTGACGCCTTCTGCGCTGCCAGTGCGGCCTGGGTCTTCTGTGCCTGCTGCCCGAACAGGCCCTGGCTCGCAGCGGCGAGGTCCTGCTCGAACTTGGCATCCTTCAGTGCCGACTTGTAGTCGTTGAGGTGCTTGGTGAACTGGGTGGTGTCCCGGCCGCCCTTGCCGTACTCGGCGGTCAGCTTCTTCAGCGCTGCTGCCGCGAGGTCGGCGTTGCCGTCCCGCACCATGCCAGCCAGGGACTTGTCGACCGCGTCGATTTCCTCCTTGGCTTCCTTGACGGGCGTCGAGTCCCAGCCGGTCCAGCCGACCAGGAACTGCTGGACCTTGTCGGCGGTGCCCGGATCGGTGAGCGCCTTCACATGGCCGTACAGCGCGCCCAGGTCGCTGCCGAACATCCGCGAGGCCTCGCCGGTCACCTTGCCGGTGGAGCCCAGTTCACGCATCGAGGAGGTGAGCCGGTCGATGTCCGGAGGCGCGCTTCCACTCCGCTCGGCCAGCTCGGAGATCGCGAGGATCGCGAGGCCGATGCCGGTCCCCGCCAACGCGATCTTCGTGGTGCGGCTGAGCGCCAGCACGCTCGCCCTGACCGCCGCCAGACGGCCGGGTGTAGCGGCCGCCGCCGTGTTCATCGCGACGAGCTGGATACCGAAGGCCGCGGCTGCGGAGCGCGCGGCGACCAGGCCGAGCGCGGCGGCCTTCGTGAGCTTCAGCGCGATCGCGAGCTGCAGGAAGATCGCGATGGCGGACGGCGGCACCGCGGACACCAGCCGGGCAATGACGTCGATGGTCTGCAGCAGCCCGACCCCGACGTCGCTGCCCCCCTCCAGCACGTTCATCACAGCCGAGCCCACGTTCTTCAGAACACTCGCCACGGTCGGGCCCTGAGCCCGGGCGAAGTCCATGAACTCGCGCGCGTTCTGGCCGATCTCGCCGGAGTCCGACGTCCGCATCAGGCTGACCAGCTCGCTGTTGATGCTGCGCAGCGTCCGGTTCGAGAAGCTCGTGAACTTCTCATTCAGGGCGTCGAACCCCGGCGACGCCACCTGCCCGCCGATGATCGTCATGAACCGATCGGTCTCGGCCGACGTGCCCTTGACCAGCTCTTTCGTCTTGGGCAGCAGGGCGTTGGCCAGACCGACGCCCTTGATGAGCGGGGCCATCGTGTCCCCGGCCAGCGAGTCCGACCACTCGCGGGTCTCATCCTTCAGCACGGACACCGCAGCCGCCGCCCGCCGGGTATCCGGCGGCATCTTCGCGATCAGCCGCTGGTACTCCAGCTGCGCCGTCAGAGCCTCTTGCGAGGAGGCCCCGGACTTGTCGACCGCTTCCTTGTACGCCTTGTGGGCCTCGGACGCCTCGCTGATCTGCGAGACCTGCGCGATCATCGCCGCGCCCATCACACCGACCGCGACCGCAACGGCCCCGGCCCCGGCGGCGATCGGCGCCAGCGATGCCGCCGCCGGGATCGCGGCCGGCGCCAGCAGCAGCGTCGCCTTCTTCAGCTGGTCCACGGCCTTGCCGCCGGCGTCGGTGTCACGGCGCAGCGCGGCCAGGTCGCGGGAGGCGTTGCGTGAGAACCGGCGGACGGCCCGGTCGCCCTCGATCGACATGATCGTCATGCGGCGGCCGAGCCGGCGGGCCGCGTCCCCGATGTCGTCGAAGACATCGGAGAGTTCATCGCGGCCGGTCAGCAGGAACGTCATCGAGGGCACGGCTACTCACCGCCTTCCTGCTGGGCCTGGTTGTGGAGTTCGATCCAGGCGGTGAGGTTGTAGAAGTCGACGACGCTCAGGCAGTCGACTCCGGCAGGGGGGATGTGGAGGAGGTGGGCGAAGAGAGGGAGGAAGCTGTCTCGGGCTCGCTCGATGTCGGGGTCGGGCTCGACGGCTCGCCGCCCTCCTCCGGCTCGCCCGGCTCCTCCTGCTCGGGCTGGTCTTTTGGGTCCCGGGCCAGCCGCGCGATCAGCTCCCGCGCGTGCTCCGGGTCAGCCGCAGCGCGGTCCGGGAGTTCGGAGAGGATCTCCGTGACCCGTTCCCGGGTCATCTCCGGATCGGTGCCGACCATCGAGTACGCGTTCTCCACGTAGTCGGTGACCTCGCGTACGGACATCCGGGTGACCAGCTCGCCCACCCGGCAGTCAAACTCCCCGAAGCGGAGGGTCGGCTGTTGGCGCTTCTTCAGGATCCACACGATGCCGCGCATCGCGTCGACGTCCTCGCCCTCCAGACCCTTTTTGATCTCGTCCCACTTCATGTCGATGGTGCGCTGCACGATCGACGCCTCGGACACGAGGAGGTCGTTGGCGTCGTAGTGCTCCGGCTCGCCGTCGGCCGGGGTGTAGATGACGATCAAAGGGGGCTCCTATTCGAGTCGGCGGCGCACGTCGTCCGTGACGCGCTCCACCTCGCGCGTGATACGCGGCTGGTGGGCGCGGACGGTGTTGTCCCACCACAGCGGGGTGGTCGTCTGCTGCGCCCAGCGGCGCCGGTTGCCGAACACCGGGTGGCGGAGCCTGCCTTCGTTGAGGCGGTTGACCACGCCCACCGGAATGTCCGGGGGGAGGCGGCCCCGGTCGAGCCAGACCTTCGCGCCCGGGTTGCCGGTGACACGGACCGAGATCCGTACGGCCTGGGCGATGGAGTCCCGCAGCGGGCGGGTGGTCGGCGAGCGGCCTCCGCGGCCGCCGGCCTTACGGGTCTGAGACTGGATGGACAGGCCGCGGATGGTGTCCTGCAGATCGGACTGCAGGGGCTCGGCCGCCCGCCGGATCCGGCGGGCGTACGAGTTGCGGATGTTCTCGTGGCCGGCGGCCCGCAGCTTGCGGGACAGCTCCAGCAGCTGGCCGGTGCCGGTGATGCGGACGTTCTGCACCATGCGGCGCTCACCTCACAGCGTGACGTCCGTCGAGATGATCTCGATGCGCGGCTGGTTCGTGCCGTCGTAGAGGCCGGTGAAGTTGTACGTGGGCTTCACGACGCCGAACCCGTCGACGACCGGGGGGCCTTCGTCGATCCGGATCGCGGGCAGCGTCAGCCGCCACGTCTCGAAGTACGTCGTCTCGATCAGCGGGCCGACGAACTCCCACACCAGGCTCGTCGCGGCGTCGGAGGTGTGGAGGTCGTCGAGGGCGGTCGAGACGTAGTCCGTCTCCAGCGACCCGGTGATTTTCACCTGGTCGTTCTCGATCGGCTCCTTCTTCTTGCCAGCCTGGCCGGCGTAGAAGCGCTCGGTGTCCTGCGGCCGCTCGATCTTCACCGACACCTTGCGGATGCCGTCGTGCGCCGTCTCCGAGCTGTACGTTCCCGTCCTCAGCGTCATCTGGCCGAAGTGGAACGGGGACATGCTCGGGTACGAGGCGGCGGCCAGGGTCTGGGCCTCGTCGCAGTCCTTGCCGTCGAACTCGAACGTGGCCGCGAGCATCTCGCCGAACGCGCAACTGAACTCGCCCGACGTGACCTTGCACCCGACGAACGACTTGTCTGTGACCGTGCCAGTGGTCAGGGGCACGCCCTTCTGGATCGACAGGCTCTTGCCTGCGACCGACGCCAGGGTGTGGGTCTGCAGGTAGGCGGCCGTCGCGGCCTGCTGCACCGGTGTGACGGCGGTACCCATCAGAGCCTGGTGCAGCAGTCCCATCGACTTGTTCGTGACCTCGAAGTCGATGCTGCCCTGCACCTCCTGCCGGGTGAGGACACGCCGCGCGGACAGCGGCAGCAGCCGGCCTGCGGCGATGCCCGCCGACTGGGCGGTGGTCTTCTTGAGCTGCAGGCCCTCCTTCGTGAACTCGATGAACTTGGTCGGCGCGACGTAGGTGCCGTAGCTGACCTCGGCCGCGATGCCGAGCTGGGCGCCGAGCCCGGATCCGATCGCCATGATCAGTCCCCCTTCTGCGGCTCGGCCTTGGCCGCCGCCGTCTTCTTCGCTGCGGGCTTCTTCAGCACGCCGTCATCCCGGCCGGGGGAAGCGGGTGCGTCGTCCGCCGGCTCGGGGGCGGCCTCGGGGAAGTTCCAGCCCGGGGGCTCCTCGACCGGCTCCCAGGTCTGGGCCTGGCAGACGTAGCCGTCGAACCGGTCGTCCGGCACGGTGACGACCTCGTCCGGCTGGATAAAGCGCTCGTGCCCGAACAGCTCGGGCACGGCCACCGGTTCGGGGCCGATGTAGCGGACCTTCGCCACGGGGTCCTCCTTCGGATAGGGCATGGCGAACAGCCCGCACCGCGCGGGCTCCTCGATCGGGTTGGGTCACAGACGGGCGTGGCAGGACACCGTGAAGGCCAGTCCCACCCTGATGCCCTGGTCGTTGGTGGACTGCTGCAGCACGCCCCGGGTCAGATGCGCCCACAGCACCGCGCCGTTCAGGTTCGGGGCCGTGGGGTTCGAGCTGGTGGCGCGCAGCTCCTGCTCGACCACGGCGAAGATCTCGAACACCCTGGCGCGCAGGGCAGGGAAGTCGAAGTCGCCGGACCAGCAGTCGATGTGGCAGGTGAGGTTGAAGTCCTCGTCCCTGGTGCGGGCGCCGGCCGCGTTGAAGTTCTGCACCAGCTCGGCCGCGGCCTCGCCCTGGGGGGACCAGCCGACGACGAGGAGGTCCTCGGTGGCCACGTCGTCGGTCGGCGGCCCGTCGATGACCGTGACGTCCTCGAGCTGGTCGGACGCCCGCAGGATGGTCAGGAGCGCGGTGATGGCGCCCGGCAGTGCGGAGGTTGCCATCACGCCATCCCTGGCCCTTGGTCGTCCGGATTCATCAACTGCACCGCCCGGTTCGGGATCGCGTAGCCGAGGCCTGGGATGGGCTCGGTGACGTCGTAGTCGCTGGTGCCGCGCTGCGGCCGGCCCTCACCGGTCTGCGTGCGCCACAGGTGCTGCAGGATCACCTGGGCTGCGGCGGGAATGTTCGGGCTGATGACCGGCCGCCCGGCCCGGTAGGTGGCGCGCAGGGGGCCGACCAGGAGGCTGCCGTCCTTCCGAGTCACGATCCCCTTCGCGCCGTCCAGGTTCAGGGTGTTGACGTCGTACGACGTCCCGCCCGACAGCAGCGCCGCGAGAGACACCAGCGACACGGCCGGGGTCCGGTGCAGGGCGAGCGCGTGGACCACGCCGACGTGGTGGTCCTCGACGACCTGGCGGACGATGACCGGGCCAACGAAGTACTCCACCGCCCGCGTCGTGGCATCGAGCCAGAACCGCACGCGCGCGTCGTCGTCCTGCCCGTTCTTCTTCAGCAGCTCCTTCGCGTCCGCGAGAGACAGCACCGTGGGCAGCGCCGCCTCCCGTACGTCGAAGGAGTCGGCGTAGGCGTGGGCCGGAGTGGTGAACACCCAGCGCACGGTGTGCCGTCCGGGCTGCACCGTGACGTAGTCCGCCCGGTACAGCCCGATCCCGGTGTTTGTCACCGCCGGGGTGACGACCGTCTCGTCCGGAAGGGTCACCGTCGCGACGGCCGTGCTGGCGGTGATGAGGGTGCCGCCGGGGTCCCGGCACTGAGCAGTCAGGCGCGCGGTCGCGCCGAGGTCGTACGGCACCGCTCACCCCCTCTACCAGGACCGGGTCTCGGGCTGCTCGGACCGGCCGCCGCCGCGCGATGCCTCGGCCGCCTTCTCCGCCCCGGCCTGGCCGCCGTCACGGTTGCGCGCGGCCTCGAGGACCTTGTCGCGGTTCTTGACGATCCCGGCCCGGGGCGGCTGCCCCTCGTTCGCTTCCAGGTCCAGCACGCGCAGCGCCTCCTCGTAGTCGGCTGTGTCGAGGTAGGCGAGGACCTCGCGGTTGCTGTGCTCGAGCGGGTTGAAGAGTGCGGGGGCCGCAGGACTCACCCCGTCCTCCTCGTCCTCGTCGTCGCCCTGGCCGCCGTCGTCCTGGTCGGGGCCGGAGGACAGGAGGGGCAGGCTGACGGTCAGCGACCAGCGCACCCACTCGGGCCCGTCCTCCTGCCCGGCCGGCGGGGCGATGGGCTCCAGCGTGGCGTCGATGACGTTGAGCGCCTGGCCGTCCTTGCCGAACACCAGCGGCTGCTGGTGCACCATCGACGGCACGCCCTTACCGCCGTCGTCCTGGCGGTCGCTGTCGAGGAGGACGGCGCGGTACCCGTCGGCCCAGGACGCCGCCTCCTCGTCCGTGACCACGACGATGTCGCCGGGCGCCCAGGAGAAGTCGGCGCCGGCGATCGCCTCCAGCACTTTGATCTGCGCCATCAGTTCCGCACCACCGGGGCCACACGCGGGTTCGACAGCACCACGAGGGCGGCGTACAGGCCGCCGGTGGCCGGGGAGCCGGACACCGTGGTGATGACCCGCACGTACCGCTTGAGGCCCTTGTAGCCGATCTCGTACACGGTGTCGTCGGTGCTGGAGGTGACGGCGGGCTCGCTGCCCTGCAGGTATGTGTCGGCGACGGCCGCCCACGAAGAGTTGTCGTCGGAGTCCTGGACCTCGAAGGTGTGGGTTCCGTCGGTGACCACACCGGCCTGGATGACGATCAGGCAGTCCTGGTACATCGAGGAGTCCTCGGCCCGGTCCACCGCCGTCCCGTTCGCCGAGGCCGTTCGAGCTGCGGTCGGTGCCAGGGACGTTTTGACGAGCAGGTTGCTGTACGCGTCCTTCACGACGCGCTCCTTCCTGAGAATGCCGACGGGCCCAGGCCGTTACCGGCCCGAGCCCGTGCGAGCGGATCGGGTCAGCTGGCGGCGTGCTGGTACGTGCGGACCGCGGAGGCGTCCTGGATCATGCCGTCCATGCGGGCGAACCCGAGGAAAGCCACCTGCAGGTACTCGGCGTACCGCTCCACCAGGCGCAGCGTCTGCACCTGCTGCACCTGGCGGATGACGTAGCCCGCCTTGAAGTCGCCGAACGCGATCGTCTTCGCGGAGGCGGCCGGTGTCGGCATCGAGTTGTCGAGCGAGTACTCGAAGCCGTTGATCGTGGAGGGGAAGCCGGGCGCCGGGACCGGCACCCACAGCGGGCGACCCTGGGTGTCCTTCAGCTTGCGGATCACCTTGAGCGTCGAGTCGTGCATGAGGTACCTGCCGTTGGGCCGGTACGCGCTGTCGACGCTGTGCTCGAGGTCGACCAGGTCGTCGTAGATGACCGACGTGGTCTGACCGGAGGCGCCCTGCTTGCCGACGGCCGCGCTGGTGGCCAGGCCTTCCGGCTGGTCCACGCCGGTGCCGGTGGTGAACGCCCGGGCGGCGCGGCGGCCGATGCGCTCGCCGAGCTTCTTCGGCACCCACGTCTCCAGGCTGAACGCCGAGTCCTGCAGCAGGGCCATGGACAGCTTCACCTGCTTGGAGGAGAAGATGTACGCCTTCAGCGTCCGCCCGCCCACGCCCAGGTCCTGCTCACCGGCGGGCTGGTTCTCGCCGAGGAGCTCGCCCTCGTTGCCGGTGTCGTCGTTGGTCGGCCACTTCAGGTCGGCGCCCGTCGAGGTGGTGATGACGTCGGCCAGACCGAGCAGGCCGCCGAAGGCCTTCATCGTCTCGGTCATGATGCCGCGGAACTCGTCCGGCACGGTGAACCCGCCGGCGGTGTCGATGCCCGCACCCATCGCACGCATGTCGACCTCGTGGTCCATCATCAGGTTCCGCTGGTCCGGCGACAGCCGGTCCATGCCGCCGCGCAGGTAGATGCCGAAGGTCTCGGCGTACCGCTTCGCCTGCTCCTGCGCGTCGCCACCCCGGCGACCCTCGGGTTCACCGGTGGTGACGGCGACCTGGCTGCGGTCGATCTTCTCGAGCTGGGTCATACGGTTCAGCCGCTCGATGTCCCCGGAGACCTCGGTGAGCCGGGCTTCGGCCGCGTCCCAGTTCGTCCGCTCCTCCGCGCTGAGTTCGCGGTTCTCGTTCTCGGCCGCGGTGCGGATGTCCAGCATCCGCTGCCACACGGTGTTCTGCTCATCGATGAGCCGCGTGAGCGTAGCGCTCATGTGCTTCCTCTATTCAGGCATGGCGAAGGCCCACACACCGGCGCGAGCCGCGGGGTGGGCCTTCGGGTGAGTACGGGTTACGCGGGGGTCAGGTGCAGGCCGTAGCGTGCGGCCAGTCCCCTCATGCGGAGATCGAGTGCGTCCTGGTCGGTCCGAGTGGTCTCTGCCGGCTCGGTGCCGTTCGTGTCCGCAGTGTCGGTCTCCGGTGTGCTGGTCTCGCGAGTGGACTCACCCGGCTCGCTGCCAACTGCCTTCAGCTCTGGTGCCTTGATCCCGGCGTCCTTCAGGTGCCGGGCCAGGTGCTTGTACACGGCTTCGCGGTCCTCGTCGGGGATCGTGGTCCCGCCGCGGGCGCCGTTGAGGACGCCGATCGCCGTGGTGCACGCGACCGTCGAGGCCGCGCCGACGTCGCCGTCCACGCCGACGAAGTGGTGGATGAACCGGTACGAGGCCTTCGCCGTGGCGTCGCCGTCGGGGTCCACCCAGGCGTGCGCCATCCGCAGCGCCGACTCCTCGCCGGGGAGATCCGACGAGTTCCCCGGACCGTCCCACGCCGCGTCGGAGGTGCCGGTGGAGTGGACCGCCAGCGCGCCCCGCTCCTCGACGGCCGGCGCCGTACGGGCGACCACCGTGGCGTCCTCGGCGGGCGCCTGGTCGCCGACGAGCTGCAGGAGGTCCCGCAGCTCCGGCCGGTACTTCGCGCGCTGCTCGATGGCCTGCTGGTCGCCGCGCCGCAGGAGCGCGGAGGCGACGGAGGCGAGTTCGGCCTCGGTGTCCTCGTAGGCTGGGAACGTCACCGCGGACACCTCGATGAGGCGGACCTCGAGGATCCGGCGGACCTCCACCTCGGCGGTCTGCCCGTCGGAGGTCTCCACCGTCTCCAGCGTCCAGTCGTCCTTGACGACGTAGAACCCGAAGCTCATGCCGGTGATGTTCCGGTTCTTGACGTTGGCCTTCAGGTCGTTGACGTACGACAGGGCCGGGTCCAGGGCCGAATCCACCGGGAGACCCTTGTCGTCCTCCGCCAGCTCCAGCGTGCCTGCGGAGACCCGGGAGACCACGTAGTACGAGTCGTGGTCGATGAGCATCCGTGCATCGCCCTCCGACAGCGTCTTCGTGAACGCCCCCGGTGCGATCTCCTCGTAGAACCCCCACCGCAGGGGATTCCCGATCGCGGTACGGGAGTTGAACTTCGCCGCGTACCCGCGGAACCGCTCGCCCGCCCCGTCGCCCTCGACGGCCCGGATCACGACCTCTGCCGTGGACAACGGCAGATGGCGGTGCTCCTCGGTCGTCGTCCTCGTCAGAGTCCTCATCAGGTGCCTTCCTCCCCCTCGTCGGGTGTCTGCAGCAGCCGCTGCGCCTGCGCCATCAGCGCGGCCGCCCGCGCCCGGTTCGACCCCGCGGCCGCCGCCTCGTCCCCGTCCGGGGCGAGCGGGTTCGAGCCGAGCGGCGCCATGTACATCGGCTGCAGGTAGACGTCGCCGCCCGTACCCGCGGGCAGCGGCGGCATCTCCTCGAGCGCACGCACGTCGTCCGCGCTGTAGGCGCCCACGTCCCGCATCGCCCGGTAGAACGTCGCCCTCGCTGCGCTGTCGCCGCGCAGCAGGCCGCCCATCTGGTAGTTCGCGTACAGCGACCGGGGCAGCAGCTCCTTGGTGATGCGCTGCTCGGTCGGGGTGAGCCATGTCGGGTTGAGGTCGAACGTCACCCAGCCCTGCGCCTGCTGCTCCAGCCCCGTGCCCCACGACGTGCTCTTCTCGGTCGACATGAGCAGGAACGGCGGCACCCCGAACATGCGGGCGATCTCGGTGACCTGGAACTGCCGGGACTCGAGGAACTGCGCGTCCGTGTTCGGCATCTGCACCGGGCTGAAGGACGCGCCCGAGTCGAGGACAGCGATCTCGTGGCTGTTGTGGACGCCGGACATCTTGGCCTTCCAGCGTTCCTTCAGCCGCGCGGCCTGGTCCTGGTCGAGGCGCTGCTCGGTCTGCAGCACACCGCCGATCATGTTGCCCGACCCGAACATCCGGGCCGCCGACTTCTCAGCGGCCTGCGCCAGGCCGATGCCCTGCGTGGCCAGCCGTACGGGCGAGCAGCCCGTGATGCCGTCGTAGCCCAGGCCCGGGATGTGCAGCATCTGGTGCGGCGTCCACACGTGGCTCACGCCCCAGTCGTCCACGACGTCGAACAGCTTCCCGCTGGGGTTCGCCACGTCCGGCTTGATCCGCTCCACATGGACACGGTCCGCCGAGACCGGCCACAGCTCCCGGATCTGGCCGGCACCGTCGCGGACCTTCTGAATGTAGGTGTTGCCCCACAGCACGCGATACGTGTACGCGAAGCGCCACAGCTCCACCGGCGTCAGATCGGGGTGCGGGTTCCGCAGCAGCTCGAACGGCTGCTTCTCCCGCGTCCCCTCCGTGTACGTCGGCAACGGCAGCGCCGAGGACACTCCCGCGATCAGCGACACCGCCCGCCACACCGGTGACGCCCGCAGCGCGGTCGTCTCCGACACCGGCACCCCGGCATCGGACTGCACCCCGCCCAGGTACTCCGCCAGCGCGGCGGAGGTGAGCGGCTGCGCCGGACTCTCCAGCCCTCTCCTCGTGCGCCCCTCGAACAGGCCGAACAGCCCAGACGTCACTGCCGCTCACCTCCCGCCGCTTCCCCACCGCGCCCCTCCCCAGGGACACGCCTGTCGGCCAGCGCACGCTCGCACGCCAGCACCCCCAGCACCCCGCCCACCACCAGCGCGGCCGGCACGCTCCACAGCGCCAGCCCTGCCACGATGACCAGCACAAACACTGTCTCGAGGAGCACCAGCCCCCGTCCGCCCCGCGGCTGCTCCTTCTCCGCCTGGTCCTCGCTCACCACAGGTTCGGCGCCCCTTCCGGCTCCACGTCGTGGTACTTCTCCCAGCCCCACAGTGCATACGTCCCAGCCACCAGCGGGCTCACGTCCACACCCTCACTGCGCCGGGCCCACGCCCACGCATCGCCCAGCTCCCGCTTCTTCGCACCGGCCAGAGCCGTCGCCATGGGTGACTGGCCCGGGTGCGCGAGGGAACCGTCCACGGTCCGGTCGTAGAAGGCGCCGCAGGCCTGCACGATCTCCCGCACCTTCGGCGCCACCAGGAAATGATCCCGCCCCAGCCCGCTGCCCACCTCGTACGTTCCGGCGAGCTTCTTGCGGATCGGGGCCGCGAGCGAACCGGCCGGCCCGCCCTCGTCGAGGACCCACACGCACGGCGTCCACTTCTCGTCCCGCTCGCCGACCCAGTCGACCACCCAGTCCGTCCCCGGCCGGTGTGCGACGACCTCCACGTGCCGGCCACCGCCCGCCGACTCAGCAGCGATCGAGATCGCCGTCCACGTCCGCTCCGGGTTCGTGTCGATCGCGAAGGCCACCGGGTCCAACGGACGGCTCTGCCCGTCCGCGAGTGCCTCCCACGCCTCCTTCGAGATGACCTGCCACGTCTCGTCACTGACCTCCGGGTAGTCACCCACACCCAGCCGCTCACGGTCGAACAGGTCCTCACGCATACCGCGCATCTCCCGCTGCACATAGGACGTGCGGATACGGATCCCCAGCGCCGGGTTGGCCCGCGCGAACGAGTACTCGTCGTCACGGTCGTCGTGCGCCGTGCAGACCACACGCTGCTCCTGGTCGCGCGGGCACTCCTTCGCGTGCGGAGCGATCGAGTACTCCAGGTACGTCAACGACGGGTCCGGCTCGCCCTCCTCGGCGATCGCCCGGGCCCGCAGCAGCGCCAGCTGCTCACTCTCCGCCCCCAGGCCGGCCGACCCCGTGAACACCAACTGCGGGTTCCTACGCGCCGACAGCACCGGCATCAGCGCCCCCACCGGCGCCGCACGCAGCTTCATCGCCTCGTCCATGATGACCAGGTCACCGGAGAACCCACGGCCGCTGTCCCCACCCCGCGCCAGGAACCGGATCCGCGCGCCGCTGAAAAACTCGAAGCCCTCCTCACCGTGGCTGCGCCGGACCCGCTTGACGCGGCGGCTCAGCGACGCCGACCCCTCGATGATCCGGTCCAGCCGCAGGAACGACTCCTGCGCGGTGTTGAACTGGTGCGCGGTGTGGATGACCAGCTCGTCCCCGAACAGGATCACCCCGCCGAGCTGCCGCGCCTCGAGGAACCCGCCCTTGCCGTTCTGCCGGGCGACGTTGAGGGCGACCTCCAGCGACGTCCACCGGCCCTCGTCGTCCTCGGCGAGGCTGTGGTGCAGGGCCAGTTGCTGCCAGATGTCGAGGTCGAGACCCGCGTCCTCGGCCAGCTCGACGCACTCCTGCCCGGCGGGCGAGCGGTAGTCGAGCGCGACCTGGTCCTCGACGCCGTCCCACCGGACCGTGTCGACACGCCGGCGCCACGGCACGGACAGGATCCGCGGGCTCTGGCAGCCGATCACCCAGACCCCTTACGCGCCGGAGGGGAGAGCCGCGCCCTTCGCCGGGCGGCGAGCTGGTCGATCCGGTCGCCGGCGTCCTTCGGGGGAGCCAGCGCGCGCACGACCTGCATGGCCTGGCGCAGCTCGCGGGCCGCGGCGGCGGTCTCCTTCGCGTCGCTGGTGGAGTCGATCAGGGTGGCGAGGCGCAGCGCGGTGGCGGCCGGGGCCGATGCGGTCGCGTCGATGCCGAGGTCCTTGATCTCGGCGGCGGTCGCGGTGGCGACCTTGCCGCGGCGGACGCGGCGCTTCGACTCGTCACTCATCCGGACATCACCCCCCGTAACCAGACGAGAGTCACGGAACGTGACAAGAGATTGGTAACAGAGCGTTACGGGATGGATGGTGACGGAACGTCACTAATTCGCTCGGGCTCGCTTCGCCGGGATAGCAGCCACCTCGACGGGGAGAGAGACGGGCGACAAGGGCGTTTGGGGTCGCCCGGCCTCCGGCTGAAGTTTTGACCCACTCCTTCCCCGGCGGGCGCGGATCGGCCTGCGATCACCCGCCAGCAGCCCCCGGATCACGCTCCCGGCACCCCGGACCGTCGCGATCCGTGGGTCGCGGCGGGTCACCACTGCCGGGTGGTCTGAGGGGTGACAGCGCGTGACTCGCCCTGCCGGTGCTGCCGGTACCAGCGCGTGACGACCCGCTTCATCTCGTCTGATCGCATCGCAGCGACGCGCTCACGCACGACGTCTTCGCCCGGGTCGACGACCACGAACTCGGCCCCGAGGCGCTGGTAGCGGGCCCGTGCCCGGGCGCCGGGCATGGTGTGGATCAGGTACACATTGACCTGGTCGACCAGCTTGAATGCCTCGTCCATGGCGGCGTAGCGCGCACGCTGAGCGACCCGCTGATGCAGCTCGTCCTGGTTCCACTGGGGCGCGCCCGGGCCGGTGAGGGCGCGGGCGATGCGGTCCATGTCGATGACGATGTCACGCGCAGTGGCGTGTGCCTCGATCCATGTGCTCTTGCCTGCGGCTGGCGGGCCGGTGATGACGTACAGCACGCTGTGTCATCACCGCCTCCGTGGTCGTTGGTGTGGCCGGTCAGCTGCCGAAGGGGGGTCGGCCGCTGCCCTGGATGTCCATGTCGGTGCCGGCGCCCTGGGCGACGAAGCTGGCCTCGCGGTCTCCGATACGGAGCGTGTGGTCGTCGGTGTTGAAGATGGCCCAGGCGGCTTCCCCGTCCGGTACGTCGAGGGAGCCGTACCACTCCGTGGAGGTGCTGGTGAGCCTGGCGGTTACCTCGTACTCAGTGCCGCCGGCGGTGACCGTGGCGGGCCCGTCGTATGTCGTCATGCGCTCATGGTGGCCCAGCGGTCTGACAGTGGGCTGTGTCTCCTGGTCACCAGGTGCGGGGGTGGCGAGGGCTGGGGTGGCCGATGCACGTCCAGCTGTGACGGCCGAGGAGGCGGCAGGCGAGGCGGCCGGGCACGCGTGCTGCAGCACAGCGGGGGTCGTCGAGGGCGTTGCGAAGCCAGCGTTCGAGGCCGGTTGCGTCGGGCCGGTACCAGCGCAGGACGATGAGGCGGTTGGACTGCAGGGCGGCGCGTACGCGGTGTTCCAGGTGGGCGAGGTCGTCGTCGACCTTGGCCATGGTCACCACCTCCGGGTGGCTTGTTCGCGGGGGCGGGGCTGGGTGGTGGTGCGGTTGCCGCGGGAGCTGTTGCACCGGCGGTGTGCTGAGCGGGCGTTGGCGGGGTCGAGGAGGCCGCCGCCGCGGCTGATGGGGATGGCGTGGTCGAGGGTGAAGGCCCAGGGGCTGGTCTGTGCGGCGCGGCCGGTGAGGCTGTAGTCGATGGGCTGCCTGCACCACCAGCAGGGCAGGCCGAGGGCGCGTTGCCGGTCGCAGAGGGTGCGGTAGGGCCGGCCGTTGCGGGGGTTGCGGGCCATGGTCGCCTCCCGCCGGGGTGTGTTTGGGGCGCCCGCGGCTCGGCCTCCGTGGCTGCGTGGGTGGGTGTCACGGGCCGGTGAGCGGCCTGCCGGGCGGCGGGCGCGGGCATGGCGAAGGCCCCGGAGTCAGGTGCTCACGGGGCCTTCGTCATGCGGTCTGTGATGTCCGTTTTTGGACATGGCGAACTTGGGGGGAGTGTGACAGCAGGTCACAGCCCTGGTCAAGCTGCGTTTACGTCCTGCGGGGTCTGCTTGGCGATCACGAGGGCTTGGAGTTCCTCAAGGTCGACGACGACGCGTCGTCGGTGGTCGTAGCCGTGGTGGGTGAGTTCGCCGCGGTTGACCCACTTGCGGACAGTGGCGGGCCGCTGCTTGACGCTGAGGGCGGCGGCGTAGATGTCGGTGAGCAGCGGG
Source organism: Streptomyces stelliscabiei (assembly GCF_014873495.1). GTDB lineage: Bacteria > Actinomycetota > Actinomycetes > Streptomycetales > Streptomycetaceae > Streptomyces > Streptomyces bottropensis. The sequence goes on from NZ_JADBGF010000001.1 coordinate 5,746,830, forward strand.
CTGGGCATGGGCTCAGGATGCCAGGGCCAGAGGTCGGCTGGCTCCGCTGGTCAGCACTTCTCCGCGAGCAGGTACTCCGCCATCTCCTGGCCATCGAGGGACGGGTCGTCGAGCAGGCTATCCAGCAGGTCGCCTACTGCGTCCGGGCCGTCCGACTTCAGCAGCTCGCACGTTGTCTGCTGGCCGTCGGCGTCGAGCGACTCCCACCCCTCGTCGTAGTAGCTCTCGGTGGCGGCGTCGTCGAGGATGTCGTCGACGTGTCCGGCCAGGACGTCCTTCACGGCCTGCTGGTACTCGTCGTTGGTGAAGCCGGCGCACTCAGGCTCGCTGGACAGGTCGCGGGGGCTGTCCTCGGTGTAGGACTCCTCGAGGATCGCCTTGCAGTTCTCGATGGTGTAGGGGTTCTTGCTGGTCTCAGGCGTCGAGGCGGTGGGCTCGGTGTCGGCCTTGCTGGTGTCGGTGCCGCCGCTGCCGCAGGCTCCGAGAGCGAGGAGCGCGGCCAGAGCGGCGATGGCGGTGGCGGTGCGTCGCATGTGTCCCCCCAGGGTGTGTGAGGTCCGGATCGTAGCCGTACGCCCGGTGTGCGCGGGCCGGAACGGAGAGGGCCTTGACGCGCGCGGAGCATGGGTGCCGTGATGATGCGTACGCGGATGTGAGCGGCCGGACTGATCGCAAGGAGTGCTGTGGACTACGGCGACCTCGCCACGTGGGTGGGCGTTGGGTGTGCGGCTGTTGCAGCCGCTGCGACGGTGAAGACGCTGCTGAGCCAGCAACAGCAGATCAAGGAGCAGCGCGAGTTCATCGGGGACCAGCGGGCGTTCATGGCCGAGCAGTCCTCCACGCTGGCCCTGGAACGTGCGGAGCTGCGGGCGGTGGCCGAGGACCGGAAGTGGGCGCAGGCCCGGCAGGTCCGGATGCACCAGAAGAAGCTCGGTGCTCGCCTGAACGCGGAAGGGTCGGGGCTGACACCCAATGATCATTGGGCGGTCACTGTGCAGAACGGCAGCGATACCCCTGTGCATCAGCTGGAAGTGATCTTCGGGACCTCCAATTTGGCTGCAGACGTGCACGAGTGGCCGGCGTTCACCCCTGACCAGCATCGGGCTGAGGCCGGCGATCGGCTGGTGGCGCCGGTGTTCCTGCTGGGTTCGCACAGGGCGCTGCGTTTCGTGTCGCAGACGTGGCAGGCGGCGACCCTTCACAACAATCCGCCGACGCTGTTCTTCACGGACGGCAACGGCATCCGGTGGTCGCTGGACTCGAAGGGCAAGCTCGACGAGGTCCTCCCGGAGCCGCAGGCATAGCAGGCCCCATCGCGCTACAACGTCGCGGCTACGGCGTACCGGCCGCTCCTGGGGCACGGGGCCAGGTGTCGGGGCCGCCGCCGCGCCACTCGATCAGGCCGGTGGTGCGGGCGTCGGTGTCGTCCCAGTCGTCGAGGCCTGCGCGGCGGAGGAACTCCACCAGGTCGGTGAGGGCGTAGGCGCGGCCGAGGATTTCGCCGGCGGCGCGGACGCGGCGGCCGCCGTCCTCGTCGGGTGGGTACACGACGACCAGCGATGTGGGCATACCGTCCAGGATGGTCCGGGTACGGCTGGGCCGCACCCGAGGTACGGCGGAGGCCCCGCCGCGACGGGGTGCGCGGCGGGGCCTTCGGGTTTCAGTGTGGCAGGGCGGTCAGTCTTCGCGGGTGATTTCCACGGTGTCGTCCTGTCCGGTGCCTGCTACGGGCTTCGGTACGGGCGGGAAGTAGCCCCCTCGGGAGGCCTGGTAGACGGTTTCGTGGCCGTGCAGGCGGGGGTCATCGGCCTCGATGGGGCCCTTGAATCCGAGTGCCATGATGGCGGTCTCCTGTCTCGTGTTCGGGATGGGTGGACCGGGGCGGCCGTACTTCTTGGCGGAGGGGCGGCCGCCCCGGGGCTTGGGGTAGATGGGCCGGTAGACGGTGGTAGACGGCCCGGTATACGTGCAGGTCAGTCGGCGGTAGACGGGGCGGGAGGCGCCCCCTGAGGCTCGGCCGGGGAAGGGGTCTGCAGGTCCCTTCGGCGCACCCCCCAGGTGGGGGTTCGGCCCACCTTGACGCCGCGGTCCACGGGCACTCCGAGGCGCTCCAGATGGACGCGCAGATCGGTGACCGTGCGGCCCTCCCACTGGCGGTGCTCCTGGAGGTGCTTGAGGACGGTCCGCAGGTGCACTCCGGAGCCGGTGCCCATGAGGTCCAACAGGAGGGTGCGGACGGCCTCCGCGCCGGCCTCCGCCGAGGGGGTCTGCGGGGTCTGTTCGGCGGGCTTCGGCGGGGGCTTGCCCGCGCGCCAGGACGCGATGGTCCACCAGCCGGTGAGCAGCCACATCAGGGACGGCAGGGCGCGCACGAGGCGGGCGAGGACGTACACGCCGAGGGCGAGCAGGGCGATCCGTACGAAGATGCCGAGGGCTCCGCGCCAGCCGGTCAGGTCGGCGCGGCGGCCCCGGGCGCACCATGCTGCTGCGCGGGTGCCCAGGCGTCGGGCGTACGTGCGGGAGCCGACGGAGAGGCGTCCTGCAGCGTGGGAGAGCCGGGTCACAGGATGCCCGAGCCCTCGAAGAGGGCGCGGACGCCGTCGCCGGTGGCGTTGAGGGCGCTGGGGAGCCAGGCGAGGGCGCCGGCCATGCCTGCGGTGAGGCAGAGGGTGCTGCCGACGTAGGCGCCGCCGAGGATGCGCTTCTTGTCCTTCTTACCTGCGGCTTTGTAGGAGAGGACGGTGAGGGTGACGGCGATGACGACGACGAACGCGCCGGTCGCGCCGAGGCCGACGAGCTGGCCGGAGGTCAGGCCGGAGGAGGAGTCGGCGCCGGTGAGTGCCTGTCCGGCTCGCTCGCCTGCCCCGTTGCCGAGGGTGCCGGAGCGGGCGTGGGCCCAGCCGAGGACGCCGCCGGGGCAGGCCGCGGCGCACGCGGCGGCGGCGAAGCCCTTCCCGAACGACGAGAGCTGCTTCATCTCGCGGGGTCCGGTCCACCAGGGGTACAGGTTCGCGGTGAGGATGATCAGGGCGGCGAGGAGGCCGCCGAGGGTGAGGGTGGTCGTGGCGGTCACAGGTGTACTCCGGTGAGCAGGAGGAACGGGTCCCACCAGTGCAGGACGCCGAACGCGCCCAGCGAGCTGGTGACGAGGAGGACGCGGGGCAGCCAGCGGCCCGTGTGCCGGTCCAGGGCCCAGGCGGCGGCGAGCGCGACGGCCGCGATGACGTAGGCGGCGCCGACGCCGGCCTCGGTGCGGGCCTGGTAGACGGTGTGGGACCAGATGCCGACGGGGCTCTGCCCGGCGGCCCAGGGCAGGAGCGCGGCGAGGATCGCCGAGATCATGCGCCAGGTGACCAGCCAGTCCCACAGGCGGGCGAGGAGACCGGGCTCCGGCTCGGGCTCGGCGGGCGCCACCAGGTCGACGGTGACGCGGACCTCGATCGGCCCGGGTGCAGGCGCAGGGGGCCACGGTGCGGACGGCGGTAGGGCGGGTGGGGCCGGTGGTGGGGGTGGCGGGGTGCGCCAGGGCGGTGCCTCGCCGGGTGCCGGCGGCCGGGAGGGCAGCGGGGCACCGGCCGGGATGATCCGGGTGGGGGTGATGGGGCGGCGGTCGCCGGTCATGGGAGTCCTCTGGGGCGTGTGGTGGGAGTGGCCGAGGGGGCGGGCGCCGAGCCGGGCCAGGAGGTAGCGCGTACGGCGCTCGTCGGGGCCCGGCTCACGGCTCACGGGTAGAACCCGGTGCCTTTGCCGACACGAATGCGCGCCTCCTTGAGCCGGCGGCCGGCGGTGGCCTCGCTGACCCCGAGTAGTTCAGCCGCGGTGGTCTTGGTGAACTGATCGCCGTTCCTGAGCCGGGAGGCGAGCGTGGTGATCTGCTGTTGGATCTCGTCGCTCCCGGTCGAGTCCGGCTCACCGGGCGGCTCAGGGTCGGGCTCACGGCTCGGCTCAGGCTCACCAGCGGGCTCACCGGACGGCTCACGGCTCGGCTCAGGGCTCACCGGGCGGCTCACGGGCTCAGATGCCTGCGGCTCACGGGGAAGCGTGGGCGCGACGGTGTGAGCCGGGCCGACTGCTGTACGGCGAGCGGCGGTCTCGATCGCGAGCCAGGCCGCGTCGGCCTCGAGCTGGTCGCGGGTCACGGCGGGGGCCGGCGTCGGGGCGGCGGTGAGGGCGGGCTGTGGGGTCGGATCGGCCGTGGCTGAGACGGGCTCGGGGGTGTCCTGGGCGAACGCGCGCAGCCCGGCGAGGACCGCCTCCCCCGTAGCCGGGTTGTCCGTACGGGGTGGTGCGTGGGTCGGCTCAGGGTTCGGCTCACCGGGCGCCGGGTGAGCCGGGGGCCCGGGGGGCGGGGTCGGAAGGGTGATCTCAATGGCGGCCGCAGCGTGCTCGCCGAACGACTGCGCGGGCTGGGCTCGCGGACCCGGCTCAGGGCGGAGCTCATGAGCCGGGCCGTCCGGCTCACGGCTCACGGATGCCGGGCTCACCGGCTCACCGCCGGGCTCACGGCTCACCGGGGGCAGCTCAGGCCGCGCCGGGGCTGAGCCGAGCGTCCCGGCAGGCTCGGCGGCCGCGCCGACGGCGACCGGAGTGTGAGCCGGGGTGTGCTCGATGTCGAGGACGCCGGCCACGGGGGCCAGGGCGCGTCCGTAGCGGGTCAGCCGCAAGGCCATGACCGCCGAGACGGGGGCCTTGCTGCGCCAGCGGCGGCCGTACCGGGCACGCAGCCGGGCTTTCTCGATGCGCCGGTCCTGCTCCAGCCGGATCACGTGGTCGTAGGAGCGCAGCTCCCACAACTTCATGCGCCGCCACAGCCGGAACGTGCTGACGGGGTCAAGGAACCAGCGGCTCAGACGGACGGCGTCCATGTGACGGCCGACCGTGATGGCGGCGGTCCGGCCGATGGCGTGCCGGGCGGCCTCGACGACGACCACGAACAGGACGGGGATGACGGCGTGCATGCCGGTGCCGACCGGGTCGGGCCAGGCGGCGGCCGCGTTGAACGCGATCGTGGCGGCCGTGAGAAGCCATGCGGTGTGGCGGAGCAGGGGGAAGGGGATGCGCTGCCAGGTGAGGAGGAGGTCGAGGGCCAGGAGGACGAGGATCCCGGCGTCGATGCCGATGGGGAAGGCGTGCGCGAAGGTGCCGAAGCCCTTGGCCTGGGCGAGTCGGCGTACGGCGGCGTAGGAGCCGATGAAGCCGATGGCGGCGATGGTGGCGGCTCCGACGCCGACGGCGACGATGAGCCGGCGCTGCAGGCGGGTGAGTGTGGGGCGGTCGCCGTGGGGCGTCGTCACGGTGCTCCTCCAGGAGCAGGGAGGGCCGCGCCCCGGCCGGGGGTGGTACCGGGGCGCGGCGGTCGGCGGTTCAGGCGGGGTCGATGTTCCGGGTGGCCTCGGCGGCCTCGGCCGCGAGTGCGGTCAGCTCCCGGCTCATGGGCGGCGCGTCGCCGGCGTGGCGCTGGGTCTCGGCCTTGGAGAAGTCGTCGGCGCAGCGGGCGAGGAGTTCGGTGGCGCCGACGCGGTGGTCGGGGTCGGCTGGCTCCTGGCGTAGGGCGGGCTGGCTCTGGGTGCCGGGGTCGGTCCAGGCGCCGCACTTGCCGCAGACGTACTGGCCGCCGTCGTAGCGCATGGGCCGTCCGCAGCAGGTCTGGCTCATAGCGGCGCCCCCGAGGGTGTCCATGGTCTTGGCGGCCTGGCGGAGGCGGAGGGCGTACTCGCCGCGGGTGACCGGGGCGGGCCGGTCTGGGAGAGCCCGGTACATGCGCTGCATGCTGTCGCGGGAGACGACGTCGGGCAGGGTGCGCAGGATGGCGTCACCGGCGATGTCGATGGCGCGCTCGAGGTCAACGCCGGTCAGCGGCTGGGGGGCGTCCATCTCGAGGAGGCACGCGGTGGTGATGAGCATCTGGGCGGCGTAGGAGGGCTGGTTGAGGAGGACGTCGAGGGCTACGTCGACGGGGTCGGGCTGGGTAAGGTCAGGCACGGACCTGCTCCCTTTCGTTCGCTTCAGGACGGGTCCACCCCTCGGCCCGGAGGTGCAACTCCATGTGGGCCGGGGGGTTTTCCGTTGTTGCCAGATCGAGCGTAGCGACTTCCTAGCCATATAGCTAGGAAGTGCGGGAAGATGGTGCCATGCCCGAGGCTGAAGGAGGGCCGGAGTTGCTGTCGTTGAGTGAGGTCGCGCGCCGCGTGGTGGCCGAGGGGATCGAAACCCGGATGAGCCATCAGCGCGTGTCGCAGCTGTCGCGCGAGGACCCGGCCTTCCCACCGGTCGTCCTGGTCGGCCGGTCGAAGGTCGTGGACTGGCGGCTCGCCGGGCCGTACTTCAAGGCCCGCGTGAAGAGGCAGGGACAACGGACCGACATCAAGCCGGACGAGAGGGAGCCCAACGAGGCGTAGCGCCAGGACGCGGACGAGCCCCGCCACCCCAGTCGAGTTGGGGTGGCGGGGCTCTGGCGTGTCCGGGGGCACACGCTACGCCGTGATGGCGGGGCATGTCAGGCGGCCGCCGCCTGCAGGCCGTCGGGTGCGGCCTGGTTGCCGGGCTGGAAGTGGCGCAGGGCGAGCCACCGGTCCGGCGGGTACACGCACAGGCACCACTCGCACTGCACGGCCGTGCGCATGTCCGCGAAGATCTTGGCGCCACAGATGACGCCGGAGGGGTCGACGGCGATGCAGTGGCCGAGGAACGTCGGCTTCGGCCGGTCCAGGCCGTGTCCGGGCTGGACGACACGGTGCACGCGCTGAAAGAGCCGGCGGATGTCCCATCCGAACGCCTCGCCCGCGTACCAGCGGGAGATCCAGTCGAGGTGGCGGTCCAGGTCGCCGGCCGCGATCCAGATGCGGTTGCCGAGGCTGGCCGCACGCTCCGGCTGCGCCCAGCCACGCGTCTCGTACAGGGCGGTGCGCCAGTCTTCCAGGACGCCGACGATGCCGCCCTCGGCGCGCAGGTCCAGGACCTCGCTGTCCAGGGGGAGGGGGGCTTCGGCGAGGCGGACGCGGCCGCCGTACTGAGCGCTGCCGGTGGTGCCGGGGGTGAGCCAGGACTCCAGCGATGCCCACAGTCGGGGAAGGCGGGTGAGGCGTTCGTGGGTGGCGCGGGTGCAGCTGGCGCAGAGGCTGCCGTACTCGATCTCGCGGGTGTCACACAGGGTGCAGATCATCGTGCTCCCCTTCCTGCAGATGGTGCGTGGGGTCGTCGGGCCACTCGATGTGGCCGCCTCCGTAGCCGCGGATGAGGTCCGCGGTGGTGGGGGCGGCCGAGGTCAGCCCGTACTCGGGGTCGTCGATCGCGACAGCCCAGCCGTCGGCCGTCTCGAAGCCGTCCAGCACCTGGTGGGGCAGGTGCAGACGGAACGGCCGGGACTCGGTCACGGGGCGGCGGGTGGGGTCTCGTGCGAGGCGTCCGGTGGGGCGGAGGTCGGTCGGGCGTGGATGACGCCTGGGCGGATCGACTCGTCCCGCACAAGCGGGAGGGAGAAAGCGCTCCACGCGGAGAGGAGTTCGGGAGCCGCGCGGGGCTCAACTGCCTTGGGCCGGAGGATGTCCTCCAGCTGGGCGAGCGTGTTCGGTTCGGCGGCGATCTCCTGCACCGGGTCCGTGCGGAAGAAGTAGAGCTTCATCGGGGCCTCCTCGACGGCGGGCCGTACGGCGACTGCCAGGCCGGCCGGTCGTCGGACGTGAGAACCGGCGGCGGCTGCTCGGACATAGGGGCAGGGGCCTGCGTGACGTCGGGGAGCCAGTGGCCCATCCGCACCTTGGGCTGGTAGAGCGGCTCGCGGGCGAGGTGCGGCCCGAGGATCTCCAGGGCGCGCTCGATCGGCGTCGGCCTGTAAGGCTCGGTGAGCGACGCGAGCAGCCCGCGGGGTTCCCAGGTGTCGAAGCCGTCGAGGAACTGGGCCAGGGACTCCTGGTAGCGGCGGGCGGCCTCCTCGGCGTAGGCGGCTGCGACGAGGCGCTCGATGAAGTCCTGGAAGTGCGTCGAGAGTTCCTCGGGCGGGCTGTCCTCCTCCAGTTCGACGCGGGTGACGCCCTCCACCGGCTCCCATCCGCCGTCTTCACGGGCGAGCCAGACGTGCGTGAACTCTCCGAATTCCAGTCCCATGTCAGGCCTCCCCGGTGGTCTGTTTGGCGCGCTTGCGGGCGTGGCGGATGCAGGAGCAGCGACGCGGACAGGCCCACCGGACGTGCCTGTTGCGGTGTTTGCCCCACCAGTGCCGGCCCCGGCCGCATGCGACGTCGTGGATGACGGCGTCTGGGGTGCAGACCTCTGCCTGGGACCAGCAGTGAGGGGAGTCGCGAGGGTCGTCGGTGATCTGGGCCTGGGCCATGGGTTAGTCCTTCGTGGACGGGTTGAGGAGGGCGGCGTGCAGCTCGGCGAGGCGGTGGTCCCACCAGCGGTTGATGAGCGTGCCGAGGGGCGGTGGCCCGGCCTTGACCCAGTGCTCGTACAGGGCGATGACGCGTTGTACGTCGGCGTCGGACATGCGGCCGAGCGTGGCGGTGATGCGGGCGGCGGGGAGGACCGCGGCGAGCACGGCGGCCGTGATGTCGTTGACCACCTGGTCGTGTTCGACGGTGAGGTTGTGCTCCGGCCACTGCAGGAGGATGCGGCGGACGGGGTCGGCGATCTGTTCGCGGAGCCCAGGCGTCTCGATCTCGTCGTGTGGCGGGCGGAGCACCTCGACGTCGTGTGCCGTTCCGGCCGGGCGGTTGCCGTACTTCGCGATCCACTCCTCTTGCACGCGGCTGGGAGCCGCGGTGGTGGGGGTGAGGCGTTTGGCGGCTGCGCGGGTGGACATGGCGGTCAGGTCGCCGTCGGGCCAGCGGAGGAGGGTCCATCCGGGCTCGGGGTAGACGTCGCCGTCGGATGTCTGCAGGACGAGCTGGTGGCCGTCGAAGCGGTGGGTGTCCTCTCCCAGCCACTTGATGAGGTTGGGGTCGTCGGTGCCGTTCCAGATACGGGTGTCGACGACAGCGGGCACGGTGTGCTGCAGCACGGTCAGCCGTCCTTGCGGTAGTTGACGGAGAAGCCGGGCAGGCCGAGGCCGAAGTCCGGGTCGGCGGAGGCCGGGCGGAGTGGGGCGCGGAGTTCGGTCTCGTCGACGCTGCACATGGGCTGACGGGGTGAGAGGCCGGCCGGGACGCCAGTCCAGCGGAAGGGCTCGCCGCAGTGCCGGCAGTTGACCCTGATCTCGGCCGTGTAGCCAATCACGGTGGGGTCGTTGTCGCCTGCGGCGATGCGGGCGACGCCGACGAAGGCGTCGAAGTCCTCATGCGTGCATGGCCGGTCGGGGTCGATGCGGGGCTGGACGCTGTCCGGGTCGATGGTCAGGTTGCTGTGTCCCCAGCGGGGTGCGCCGCCGTGGGTGACCTTGTTCCAGCCGGAGCCGTCCTCGTTGTCGATGTAGAACGTCTGGTCCCCGTACGTGACCTCGACGACGTCGCGGCGTGTGCCGACGAGATGGCGGGCCCAGTACTGGGGGAAGACGCCGTTGTCGGCGACGATCGCGGTGACGCGGCGGGCCTGGCAGGGCTCGCCGTTCCAGCGTGTGTCCTGTCGTTCGCTCATGCGGCCTGGTCCTCCTTGAGTGATGCTTCGTTGACGGGTGTGCCGTAGCCGGTGGGGATGCTGAGGGCCTGGCAGCAGGGGGTGCAGCGGCGGCGGCCGAGGCGGGAAAAGAGGCCGGGCAGCTCCCAGCCGCGGCGGAGTCTGCAGGCGGCGCGCGCGGGAACCAGCTGGCCCTCGTCGATGGCCGTGCGTAGCTGCTCGGGGGTGATGGCGGGTCCGGCGATGGCGTGGAGGCGCCGCCACTTGCCGCAGGTCAGCCACCAGTGCCCGGCGTTCTCGTCGATGGGGTGGGCTGTCATGCCGGACCCCCGGGCCGGTGGAAGGCGGCCGAGAGTGCGGCGAAGGCGTGCTCCTCGGCGGTGGTGAGGGTGGTGCGTGCTGCGGTCGGCCGGGTGCAGTCGGGGCCATGGACCTCGCCGTCCGTGTGTCGCCAGAACGAGCAGCAGGGAGGCGGTAGTTCGACGGGGGAGGTCTCGTCGTTGAGTCGCTCCAGTCGCTGCTGTACGGCCTGCTCGCGCCGGGCCTGGGTGTAGCAGCGGCGGGAGAGGGCGCCGAAGAGGTATGCGGTGAAGAGGCCGAAGAGGCCCAGCCACCAGGTGTGGAGGGCGGTACCCAAGGCCCCGGCGGTGAGGAGCGCGGCGGCGGCCGCGCTGGCGTGGGCGTACATGCGGGTGGTCATGGGCTGACCCGGATGATGGCGATGGGGGTGTTGGCGGCGAGCGCCTGGTGGAGTTGACGGAGGCGGAGGAAGGCGCGGGCGTCGCGGCGGCCGAGGCGTCCGCGAGTGGAGGCGGGCAGGGCGCGCCAGCAGGCGCGGCACAGGTACTGGCCGTGGTTGCGGCGGCCGGCGGTGCAGCCGGGGCACTTGGGTGTGTTCATCGGCGCGGCTCCAGGAATGCGAAGTCGCGGGTCTTGATCTTGGCCATGGGGCCGTCGGGGTGGTGGAAGACGAGGCCTTCCCACCTGTGCCGGCGCAGGAAGTCGGAGATCTCGTCGTACGTCCGGTCGTCGAATTCGACGCGCTCGGCGGTCGCGTGCCGGATGAGCGTGTGCCGCTCCAGCCCTTCCGGGTTGCCGTTGATCTTCGGCCCGCACAGTTCGTACGTACCGCTCGGCCACTGGCTTCGGATCTCGCGGGCCTCGGCGAGGTACTTGATGAACGACGACTGCCCGGCGGGCTCCCAGCCGACGGTCTTGCCTGTCCTCTGGTCGTGCTGGACGGCCTGGTATCCGGGCGGGGTGCTCTTGCCGGGCTTGACCTCGCGGCGCGCCCACCAGGCGCCGGAGTCGTCGAGGAGGATGCACGTGCCGTCGTACTTGCGGGTAGCAAGGCCGTGGCCTTCGAGGACCCACTCGCAGCCGGGTGTGACTTCGGGCAGGACGTGGCGGCGGTCGTCGGGGTTGCGGACGAAGAGCGTCGGGATCTTGTTCATCGGTTCCTCCGGCGGTCACGGCGGGTGAGGTAGGCGATGGAGAGGGCGGCGATCAGGAAGGTGAGCGGGCAGGCGGCGCCGACGTCCTCGGCGCCGCTGATGGCCAGGGAGATCACGTGGTCCTCCCGAGGAGTTCGCGGGCCAGTTCGATGGCCGCTGCGGAGGGCCGACCGGGCCCCGTGGCCAGCCACTCGACGGCGTCGGGGTGGTCGCAGCTGCCCCAGATCTGCGCGGCCGCGCGTGTGGTGGCCGCGCGCCACTTGATCTGTTCGGTCAGCCACCGGCTCAGGGCGCGTGCGACGGTGGGCGGGATGGCGCCGCCCGGGGTCAGCAGATCCCCCACACGCGGGGCGGTGTCGAGGAGTTCCACGGCCAGGCCGAGGAGCTGCTCACCAGTCGGCTCGCCGCCGGCGCACTGGGCGATGCAGTCCGGGGTGCCGTGACCGGGGCAGTCCTCCTTGTGGGAGAAGCCGGCGCGGTGGATGTCGCAGCTGAGCCACTCCGGGGCATGCGCAGGCACGCGCAGGGGGTGTCGGCAGACGCGGGCGGTCGGGTCTCCTTGCCCGGCCGGTCCGCTGTGGCGGTGGACAGGCGCAGCGGCCGACACGCTTTCGGCGGTGTGGTCAGCGGCGGCGGGTTGGGTGTCGGCGCGGTGGTCGAGGGCCTGGATCCATCCGGTCGCGTACGCGGCCAGGTCGACGAGCGCGGCCCGCAGGTCGGGATGCCTGCACTCGGCGAACACCCCGGCTGCGGCGGCGCGTACGACGTGGAGCCAGTCCAGGTGGCCGAACTCGGCGGCCTGGTCGCGCGCCATCTGGGCCACGTCGGCGTCGATGGTCTCGGGGTGCTGGCCGGTGCCGTCCGGCAGGCGGTGTTCGTCGCCGCCGAACGCGGTGCGCTGGCGGCCCCGCCGGACCGCGATCTCGCTGAGGACACCCTGCAGGCCGGGGCGCGGCGCCCACTGGTCCGAGATGTGACGCAGGGCCTGCGCGACCTGGTGCTGGTCGGTGCCTTCCGTGGCCGCCGCTTCCAGGAGCACGGTGCCCTGCTTGGGGCCCGGGCGGAGGATGACGTACGCGATAGCCTCGCGGCCGTCCACCACAACCATCCGTGCCTCGGCGCTGCTCTCGTCAGTGCTGCTCAAGGGGTGTTCTCCTGCTCTTCCAGGGGGAGCTGGCCGTCCGTGGACGGCGGGGGCTGGTTGAGCGCGCGGCGTACGGCGGCCGCGCTGGGCCGGACGGTCCGGCCGAGCAGGGCCCGCATCACTGCGCGCTGGTCGGGGCGGAGCTTGCGCCAGCAGCGGCCCCCGATCCGCCGGCCCATGGAGGCCTTGGAGCGGATGGGCTTGTGGCAGGCCTGGCACTCGACGGGATCTCTCATGGGATGGCTCCGAGCGGGTCCGGTGCGGGCTGGGGCGGGTAGTTGTCGATCGGGATCGGGACGGTTTCGACGAGGCGGGTGCGGCCGCGCACGGTGATCACCTGGGCCCCGTTCTGCAGGGCCTCGAGCAGCTCGGCGTCCTCGGGGTCGTACTCGCCGCAGACCTCGAGGTCGTCCAGGTCGTCCAGGTCGCGTTCGAGACAGGCGCAGTAGCCGTCCTCGCAGCCGCCGTACGGGCAGTCCACGAAGAACGGGAGCTGGATGGTCATGCCGCCTCACCTCGCGGTCCCGGGCGGGGCGGTGTCTTGGCATGGCGGCGGATGGCAGCGCCGACGACGAACCCGGACAGGGCGTCGCTGAGGTCGGCCAGATGGGCGGCCTGCTCGTCTGCGCTGCAGGGCGTGATGTGGGCGGGCAGTGCCGGGCGGGCTCCGCCGAACTGCCCTGTCGGGGTGTCCTCCGCGGGCATCTCGTGCGTCTCGGCCGTGTTCACGCTCCACCCCCAGCCGCCGGGAGGCTGCGCCTGGTGGAGCGCATCGGCTCGTCGGTGAGGTGAGGGCCGGCCATACAGCCCGGCTCACGGCAGTCGGACAGCGTGTAGCCGACCGGGGCACGCCCGTGGTGTGCGGTGAAGGCCACGCGGCGGGCGTTGTGGCTGCGGCCCTCGGCGAACAGCTGGGGCATACGGCCGCAGTAGGGGCCGGTCCAACGGACGTGGCCCTGGCCGTAGGTCTCGGTGTAGAGGGCGAGGGTCTGGGCGACCGTGCGGGAGGGGTTCGGCCGAACGGCCTTCGGGATGTTCCAGTCCAGCCGGATGAGCCGGATCGTCGGTGCGCTGAGCCCCACCTCAGCGGTGATCTCGGCGCAGGTGGCGCCCTGCAGGAGCAGGACGGCGACCTGCTGCTCGAGGCGGGCCTTGTCCTCCGGCGTGTACCGGTAGCCGGGCCCGACGGGCAGCGGGATCTTGTAGGCCTTGCGGGTGGCCGAGACGACGTGAGCGGACACACCGAGCTGCCGCATGACGGTGTCGTACGTCGCCCCCTGGTACAGCAGTTCGGCGACGTCGGCGCGGGGGTGTTCTTTCCTCATCGCAGTCCCCTCTGCGGCTGTCCCCAGAGCGGGGCCTGCACGGTGGGCCTACGCCGCGCGGGGCGGGAGGTCTGGGTGGGCGGCTGCGGGCTGCTGGGGGCGCAGCTGGAGAAGTGGCTGACGGCCTTCCATTCCAGGAGGGCGGGGACGCAGTCGGGCTCCTCGCGGGTGAACTCGCGGACGACCAGGCCGCCGAGGCCGGTGGTGCGGGCGGCGAGTCCGCCGGCCGGGGACGGCAGCGCGTTGATCGGGGTGCGCTCACCGGGCCGGGGGCCGCTGGCCCAGCGGATGAGAGCGCCGCACCGGTTGCATGGGGTGGTGCCTCGGGTGGGGTGCGGTGTGGTCGGCATCAGGTCTCCTCTCCGCGCTGCTCGGCGGCGGCGGTGCGGGCGTCGTGTGGGGCGCGGCGGCGGCCGGCCTTGCTGGTGCAGGGCTGGCCCTCCTGGGCGACGCAGCCCTCCTGGGGGCAGGCGATGGCGAGCGCCCCGGTGGTCGTGGTCCGGCCGAGCTGGGCTCGGATCTGGTCGGGCATGTAGCCGCGGTCGGGCATGGGCGCCTCCTCCAACGGGCGGGCACACGGACGGGGTTGAGGGGGCCGGGGCGGGGTGGCGCCGACGGCTGCGGGGAGGTGGCCGTACTGGTCGCGCAGAAGCGGGGCCGCGCGCAGTACGCCGTAGCGGTGCAGCGCGGCCGCCGGTCCGTGGGTGGCGGCGACGGCCAGGACGTCGGCGTCGCTGGCCGCCGCGCGCTGCCGGTACGTGGCCTTCGCGGGCAGCTGCTCGCCCTCGGCCTGGCGGTGAGCGCGGAGCTCGGCGAGCCGGTCGTTCAGCTCGCGGGCGCGCCGCCAGTGCTCGCTGGTCGCCTGCCGGTTGACCGTGCAGGACTCGCACGTGGCGCCGGTCGGCCAGAGTCGGCCGTCCTCGCACAGCGGCTGGCCGCAGCCGCGGTGGACGACGCCGACGGCGAGGAGCCAGGCGGCGATGTCGCGGATGGGTCCGGCGTCGCGGTAGCGGGTGGCGATCCGGGCGGCCATCCGCTCCGGCGTCATCAGCGTGGTGGCGCCCTGGTCGAGCTGGCGGCCGATCTCGCGGGCTACCTTCCGCAGCAGGAAGCGGTTGGTGTCCGGCTGCTGCAGGAGGTGGCGGACGGGGGCAAGGCTGACGTGGATGCGCTCGGTCCAGCGCAACTCCGGTCCGCTGTACGCCTGTCCGGTCGACGGCTGCTGGGTGGGGCGGGTGCCGCGCGGAGCGCGAGAGACGCCGGGCCCGAACGTGCCGTCGGTCAACTCGCTCGCGTCGACCGGGGGCTTACCTACGGTCACTCGCCTACGGCGGGAACCACCATCCTCCTGGGGCGCAGCAACAACGTCAGTGGGAACCCCGGTGTATTCCTTGATCGCGAGGGATCCGCCATCGGTGGCCGGACCGGATCCGCCATGGTTGTCCGCACTCGCCTCACCGTGCTGGCCTGACGCGGCCGGGGCCTCGACGTCCACCGCGGTCACGGGGGTGTCGAGGTCGAGGGCGAGCTGCTCGGCGAGGATCGGGTGGGAGTTCACGGCCACGGTGTGGCGGCCCTGGTGGCCGGTGCGGTGGCCGACGCTGACCCAGCCGGTGGCCTCCAGGTCGTGGATGATGCGGCGCGCGGTCCGCTCGGACAGGGGCTTGCCCGGGGTCTTGCCGTGGTGGTGGAACAGTTCGCCCGCCAGCTCGGCGGCGGTGGGCTGATAGCCCGGGCTGTACTTGGCGGTGTGCGCCATCAGCAGCGCGGCACGCAGGCGGCGCGGCTCGAGGGCGTCGCACATCGCCACGGCGACCGTGACGTACCGCTCGGCGTCGACGACGGACCGGACCTGACGGATCGCGGTGCGCCCCTTGCCGGACTTGCGGGTCATGCGGCGGGTGGAGAACTCCGGCAGCCCGCCGTCCGGGCCCGGGTGCCGGCCCTCGGTGAGAGCGCGCTGGAAGTCGCGCAGGGACAGGCCGCAGAAGCGGGCCATCTCGGTGACGTGGGCGTTGCAGTGCTCGGGGTTGGTGTCGACGTCGAGGGCGGCCATCTTGGCCCACGCCTTGATGAACGCGTCGGAGTAGTGGGGGCCGCGGTAGATGCGCTCGGGGATCTCGACGGTCTGGACGGCGCGGCGCTGCGGGCGGCGGGGCCTGACCCGGGCCACGCCACCGGCCCCGCCACGGATGTGGCGGGGCTCGGCGGCGGTGGCACGGGCAGCGGTCATCGGTCAGGCGCGGCCGGTGCAGGCGGTCAGGACCAGCTCGGCCGTGGTGAGAGCGGCGCCCAGGAGGAGCAGGGCGCGGTATGCCCGCCGACGGGGGCGGCTCACTGGTCACCGCCGGTGGCGTGGGCGATGTACTGGGCGCGTTCGGCGGCGTATGCGGCGCGTTCGGCGCGGGCCGGCTCGAGGAGGAAGGAGGGGATGGCGAGGAACAGTCCGGGCTGGCCGTTGTACGAGCCCCGGGTGAGGAGGCGGGTGTAGAGCCAGCCGCGCTGGGTCAGGACGTGCAGCTGCACCTGGACCTGACCGGTCGTGAGGCCGGTGTCCTCGGCCAGCTGCTCGATGTCGGGACGGTTGCGGCTGTTGACCAGGCCGGATTTGTAATGGGCGTAGCCGAGGAGGGTGAGCGCGACGAGGCGGGCCTCAGGGTGCATGCGGCTCATGCGCAGGGCGCGAGGGAAGAGGCTGCGCAGGTTCTCGTCGCCCTTCAGCTGACCCGGGGCGATGGATTCAGCCGGGGTCCGAGCGGGCTGCGTGTCCGCCGCGGGCGGCAGGCTCGGGGCCGCGGCGGGGGCCGGAGTGGTGGGCTTGGGCGGGGTGCGGCGGGGGCCCATGGTGGCGGGCGACGGGCGCGGAGTGGTCGGGCAAGTCATAGGTTCAGGTCCTTCCGGTGGTCGACCGCCTCCTGGGCGGCTCGGTAGGCGGCGGGGGTGGAGCGGCGTTTGCCGGACGCGATCGCGCGGTCGTCGGCGAGCGCGGAGGCGGACTGCGGGCTGAGGGGGAGTTCGCTGGGCGGGCGGCCGTATCCGGGCGGGGGTTCGGGTTTCCCGGCGAGGGCGTTGGGGGTGTGGAGGGGGCAGCGGAGGCCTTGGATGTAGGGGCGGATGCCGTCCACGGCCCGGCAGTGACGGCGCTCGGATCCGATCCAGTGCCGGCACTCCGGGCCGGGACGGTCCTCGCTCACCCCTCGGCGTCCTTGGCGGGGGTCGCGGTCGGCGTCGGGCTCCCAGGGCACGGCGGCACCGGACTCCGGCCCAGTGCCGGGCTCCTCGATGTACGCGGCCAGCTCGACCAGGGCGCGGTCGCCGCCGTCCGCCGACAGCGTCAGCTCCGTGCGCGGCGGCCTCCACCCGCGCGGCCCCTGGCGCGCCGGGTACCGGAACTCCTGGACTTCCTCCGCGCCCAGCACGCCGGCCCATCCGGCCATCGCGGCGCGGGCCTGGTCGACGGGCAGCCCGTCCAGGCGTCCCTTCGCCATGCCGCCGCCCGCGGCCGGACCGTTGTAGACCGGCCCGAAGGTCCACGGGACCGGTGCCAGGCTGGTGTTGGCTTCCTGCAGTTCGGTCACCAGGCGCAGCGCGGGCTGCGCCTGGTACGCGGCGGCGGTCAGCGCCGCGGCCTTGTGGTTCAGCCACGCGGTCTCGGCGAGCGAGCTGTAGGTGTGCGTGGTCTCATCGCGCCAGCCGCAGGAACAGCCAGCGGTGTGGGAGCTGTAGAAGCGGTACCAGCCGCGGACCACCATGTCCGCGTGAGTGATCTTCCGCCCGTGGCCGCGGACCGGGCCGATCGCGTCGAGGGTGCGCCACACCCGGACCACGTCGCGCGGGTAATCAGTACGGCGGGCCGTCGGCGGGTGCGGTGGGGTGTAGGCGGAGAGGGCCTCGGGCGGGTCTCCGGCCAGGTCCCACTGGCCGGTGCGCTGGACGATCTCCCGTACCCGCATGCGTCCGCCGAGGTGGTCGGTGATGTCACCGAGTCGTACGTCCCGCACCGGCAGGGCGAGGACTACGAACTGCTCGGTCATGAGGCTCCGTTCAGGGCTTGGGGCCGGTCGGGTGGGACGAGGTGTCAGGTCACGTCCCGCCCGACCGGCGGTATGGGGGCGGGTCAGGCCGCATCCGGGGCGGGGCGCTGGCGGGGGGTGCCGCAGCCGGGGCAGGTGGCGGTTCCGTCGCCGTCGTCCTCGTGCTCGGTGGCCCCTGGGCAGGTGCCCTCGCACTCGGCGGGCGGGGCCGCCGGGTCATCGGTGTGGAAGCCGGTGTAGGCGCCGGCCGTACGGCGGTTGCGCAGGTGCGGGGTGCCGGACGCGAAGGCGATGGCGGCGGCCAGGCCGAGGAGGGCGGCGGCGATCTGGGCGCTCTGGGTCACGGCCGTGCTCCTTCGCGGTGGGCGGGGCGGCAGGGGATGTGGTCGAGCCAGTCGGCTCGGCCGGTGCTGCCGCCGAGGTAGGACCAGGTGAGGACGGAGCCGCGAGGGTTGGCCTTGGGGCGGGTGGCGACGGTGAACCAGTCCCCGGTGGGCTGGCGGACCTGGTCGCCGGGCCGGAGGTCAAGGACGGGGCAGGTCGGCAGGCTGCTCACCGCACCTCCGTATTGGTGTGGTGCTCCCAGGGGCCGACGAACGTGTCGAGGCTGGCGTCCGGAGTGGTGGTGCCGAAGCGCTTGCCGCACTGGCAGGTGCCGTGGAGTTCGCAGTCGCCGTACTGGACGACCAGGGCGTGGCCGCCGCCGAGGGTTTCCCGGAAGTCCGGGTCGGGGTCGACGTCGTGGGGTTCGCGGTCGGCCTGGGCGAGCAGTTCGGCGGCGGCCTTGGGGGTGTGGCCGGCGGCCTGCAGGGTGGTGAGGATCTGGGCGCGAGCAGTGGACGCCGCCCCGGTCGGCTGGGCGCCGGCCGGGGTGTCCTTCTCCTCGCTGATCGTCAGCGCGCTGTCGATGGCCTCGGCCAGCTGCGGGATGGTGGCCGTCCAGTCGGGGTCCGTGCTACGGCCGAGCAGCTGCACGACACCCGCCCGGACCTCGTGCCCGACGTACGGGCGGCGGAGGTTCGGCTGGTGGAGGGCGGCGGCGATGACCGCGGCGCGCGCCGTCATCGGGCACCGCCACTGTGGCCGCCGGTGCGCAGGTCGGCGCGGGCACGGTCGATGGCCGCGCACCGGGTGCAGCCGGGGGCCGTGCAGGTGTGGAACAGCGGGACGTGGTCGCCGGGCCGGGATGTGCCGACGAGTCCGCCGTTCCAGACCTGGCGGGCCTGCTGCTGGGCCTTGCCGGTCTCGGCCATGCGAGGACGCTGAGCACGGGGACGGGCAGCCATCAGCCCTCACCGCCATCGGCCTCGTACCCGGAGACCGTCCACTGCTCCAAGGGCGCGTTCCAGACCACCGACCAGGCGTTGTGATCAGTGACGGTGCCGTCGATGTCGATGCCGATCGGCATACCGGCGGCGACGGCCGCGTTGAGGGCGGCGGCGATGTCCTGCCAGTACGACCGCTCGGTGCGGGGCACGGGGAACGCCGTGTCAGCGGGAAGCGTGCCGAACTCACGCAGCAGCCTGGCGACTTCGGCGCAGTCGGTGAGGCCACCGTCGAGGAGCGCCCGGCCGCGGTCCTCGAAGAGAGTGGCGGCCTGCTCGATGGCGGTGCGGGCGGCAGTCTCGGCTGCCCGTTGGGCGACGGGCAGGACGGCGTCGGTCAGGGTGCCGGCCTGGCCGAGGATCTCGACGGGCATGGTGTGCGGCACGGCGGCCGCGGCGATGAGCGCCTCGCCGAGCTGGTCGCGGAGGCTGGGCTGCTCCATCACGCGTCACCCGCCTGAGCGGACTGGTCCTGCTTGGCCCGCCAGGTGGCTGCCTCGTCCACGGTGAGCTGGTGGGTGGCGCGGAGTTCGACCTCGATGCCGTCGACCTCGGTGGCGGCGTTGACGTGACGGAAGACGAGGACGTGCGGGCTGGTTCCGCCGCGGGTCTGGTCCGTCACTTCCACGCCGAGGGTGCGGGCGATCTCTTCGAGGCTCTCGATCGTGTCGGCCTTGAGGCGGAGCTTGCCGTTGCTGGAGGCGTCGTCGTGGCCGAAGGTGTAGGCGGCGGTGATGGTGAGGCCGGGGTGTTCAGCGGTCAAGCGGCGGCCCAGCGTGGCCATGCGGGCGGTGCAGGTCTGCAGTGCCTCGAGTGCGGCGAGCGGGCCCGGCACGGCGTCCGCCTCGGCGGTCTCCGCCGGGGCCGGCTCCTCGTCCTGGTGGAGGATCAGGCCGAGGTCGAACAGGCTGTTCACCTTGTCGATTCGGTCGTGTCCGCAGGCCACGCACGGCCGGACCAGGTCGAAGGACACGTTCTCGGCTTCGTGGTCGATGCGGTAGCGCAGGTACTCGGGGAGACCCGGCACCAGGAAGGCGCGCGCCTCTTCCACCTGCTCGGGCAGGCCTTCAGCGGTGTACTGCCAGTCGAGGGAGGTGGCATCCGTGCAGAGCGTGCTGCCGGCGCAGGCCCGCGCCAGTCGCACGATTTCTCGCTGCGCCTCGACGGCGTACTCGGCGTCCTGCTCGGCCTGGGCTGCGGTGCCCTCGGTGTAGGTGGTGAGGGCGAGTTCGACGAGGTTCATACGGCTACCACCAGGGGCTGCTGCTGGGCGGGGTCGATGACACTGGCGACCCAGGCGGCGGCCTGGTCGACGGTGCGGTTGTCGCTGGTGCGGCGGGCCCAGGTGAGTCGGTACTCGCCGGGCTCGAGGCGCAGGCGCCGAGGGGGCGGGGTGGGGATGGCTCCGGCCCACCAGCGGAGTCGTCCGCCGGCGGTGTGGTGGCGGCCGATGGCGCCTACGCAGGCCTCGGGGGTGAGCCGGTCGAGGAGGGTGGTGGTGACGAGGTACTCGTGGGGCTGGTCGTCGAGGCCGGAGGGGCCGGGACCGTAGCCGTGGAGGACGGGGCGCCCGGGCCACAGGTAGAGGCCGGCCGTCTCGCGCGGGGGCTGGCCGTAGCCGAGGGCGGCGGTGGTGGTGGCGGTGCGGGTGAGGGATTCGCCGGTGATGAGGTGCGCGGTGTCGCAGGAGCGGCAGATGATGCGGACGGTGACGCGGTCGAGGCCGCCCTCGTGGGCGCAGTGCTGGTCGGGGCATCCGTGGCGGATCGCGGCGTCGGCCATGGGGCGGATGCCGAGGTCGTGGCGGACGTCGATGTCCCAGGCGGGGTTGGTGCAGGTGGTGGTGTGGGTGAGTTCGTCCCACCCGAAGTAGGTGTGCTCGATCATGCGGCGGTCCTCGGCTTGGCGTGGCGGGCGCGGTGGGCTTGGACGGTGGTGAGGTGGAGGGTTTCGCCGGTGCACGTGTGGGTGTGGGCGTGCGGGGCGGGGGTGGCCGGCCAGAGCGGCTCGGCCGGGACCGGGGCGGCGGGCTTGGGCGGCCGCTTCGTGGTCGGGGCGGTGTCGCTGGTGGCGTCGATCAGCAGCTTCAGCAGCCACAGGACGACGCCGGTGCCGAGGGCGGATCCGGTGATGACCAGCCATAAGGCCAGCCCGTCGGTCACCACGGGTGTCCGGCCGGGCGCACGGAGAGGAAGTCCTGCAGCCGGGTCGCAGAGTGGACGGCCTGGTTGTCGAGGAGTTCGCCGACGTTGGGGCCGCGGAGCTGGACGGTGATCTCGCCGTAGTGGCCGGTGCCGGAGACGACGGTGCCGTGCCGGAGGATCGAGCCGACGGCGAGCTTGCGGCGCCACCACCTCCAGCCGTGGAGGGACTGCGGCTGCACGGTCAGGGTGAGGTGCGTACGGGTGGGGACGTCGGTGGCGGTGACGTCCGGCTGGCGGCGCAGCTCGAGGGCGAGGAGCGCGGCCGGGGAGTCTTCCTCCACCTCGGGGTGGATGGACGACGTGCAGCCGTCGTACTCGGTGATGGTCCGGTCGGCGGGGCCGGCCTGGTCGGTGAGCGCGTACTCGACGGGCAGGATGTCCGCCAGCTCGGCGTCGGTGTCGGCGAGCATCGCCGTGAGGAACGGGGTCAGGTCCACGGCCAGGACCTCGACCTGGTGGTGGTCGAGCGGCAGGTCGCGGAGGGCGGTGATGGTGGTCACGGCTCCGTGGATCAGGTGCTGGTGGTCGCGGCTCACAGTTCACCGCCGGCGGCCGGGGGGCGGACGACCATGTGGCCGGGCTCCACGCGGGCGGCCGTGAGCGAGACCGTGTCGCCGTCGACGACGGTGGTGCCGGCCTCGACGGCGGGGACCAGGGCGACGACGCTCCCGCCGAGGGACGCGGCGTACCGGTCCATCGACTGGTCGTACAGGGCGGTCTCGTCCTGGGCGGCGGGGGCGGCGTCGCTGAGCGGCACCGGCTCGGCGTCCGTGTCAGGCTCGGCAGCGGCCGGAGGAGTAGCGCGGTCGACGGCGAGCAGCTGCTCGGCGGCTGCGGCCTCCTCCGGGTTGAGGACCGCCCAGGCCACGATCTGTACGCCGTCCACGCGGGGCCGGGTCTCGGCGAAGACGCCGTAGCCCAGGAGGTTCGGGACCAGCCCCCATGTGGAGTCGGCCCAGGAGGCGAGCGCGCGGACGCCGGAGACGTCGCCGCTCCAGAAGACGTTGACGCTGTACTCGCCCGTGATCTCCCGTCGGGCGCCGATGTCGCGGGGGCTGGTGGTCAGCTGGCCGATGATGACGCCGGCCATTGCGTGGGCCTGCAGCAGGGTTGCGCCGGGCGGCTCCGGCTCTCTGGCCTCGACGGGTGCAGTGGGCGTGGCGGGGTGGGTAGCCTGTTGCATGTGAACCTCATTGCGTTGTGGTGAGGCGATTTCTTCGGCGGGGTTGCGGGACCGGGCAGGGTCCGCGGCCCCGTTTCGCATGTGGGGTCAGGCGCTCCGACGCTGCGTGGTCTCGGAGAGCGGACGGACAGCGGTCATCTCGCTGATCTCGCGGATGTCACGCCCCGTGAAGGAGACCCGCTTCGCGCCATCGTTGTAAGGGATCTCTCGGGCGTACGCCTTGCGCCTCAGTTGGAGCGCTGACCAGGGAAGAAACCCGGCCGCCTCCTCGGGCGTGTAGTGGAAGAGCTCGCCCTCCGGGGTGCCCGGGTAGGGAACCTCGCGCGGCGGAACCTTTTCCTTGGCCGTGGTCGCGGCCATTTGTCCTCCCTGGGTGATGTCGTCGACCGGCACGGCCAGTGCTTTCGCCAGGCGGCTGAGGAGGGCCTCACCAGGGTCTTGAGTCACCCCTCGCTCGATTCGAGAGAGCGTTGCCGCTGAGCAGTGCGCGAGTTCAGCAAGATCACGCAGGCTCAGAGACTTGCCCTGGCGGATAGCCCGTATTGCCGTTCCGTTCGGTGCCACGTACAGAAACTACACATGGCACTGCACTCATGCAACACATATGGAGTACTTCTGGCGTCAGTAAGTAGGCGTGACGCTGCGTCAGCGGGGCGCTACCGGCGCACTTCTTCCGTCTGAAATGCAACACATCCGCCCCTAAAGTGCTGGTCACGGCCGTGCGCTGTTGCGTACGCGTAGGGCATGATGTGCGGCATGGCCACTAAGTGGACGCGCCTCGGCGAGAAACTGCGGGCGGCACGTACAGACCTCGGCATCGAGCAGCAGCAGATCGCCGTAGCCGTTGGCGTGACCCGGGGCGCAGTCGGGAACATCGAGCGTGGCTCCGTCGCGAGGATGACGCCGACCATCCGGGAGTACGCGCGCGTAGTCGGGTGGACGGACGATTCACCGGAGCGCGTGTTGGCTGGCCGCGAGCCGGTCCTCCGTGATGCCGACCCTCAGGACGCCGGTAGCGCTGAGGGGAACGGCGCCACGATGGACCTGGCGGTCGATGTGCAGGAGTCCCTGCGGCGCGGACCCTTGCTGCAATCCCAGGTGGTCGAGGTAGAGACGCCGACGGGCAAGGTCCGCGCCACCATCGTCCTACGCGGCGAGGAGGGGCAGTCCCCTGAAGAACTCTTGGCGGCGCTGCGCGCAGTGACCGTCCATGTTTCCGCAGATGAAACGGGAAACCAGTCGAAAGAGTGATTCTGAGTTACTTTTGAATACCCTCTGCCGTCATCCGTGTCTTTGTGATCAGATCTCAGGACCGGATGAGGGGGCCAAAACCGATTTCGGCAGGGGGACCTATGCCGACGCCTGCGCAGGATCAGGCTCGTGTAGAGAGAGTGCCCGGCGTTCCGCCCAACGTCGTCATGTGGGTGGACCACGAGCACGCCGACGGCGTGCTGCGCCTGAACGCAGATCTGATCAACTCCCCGACCGCACAGCAGCTCGAGGCTGCGCTGAAGGAGGGGAGTTGCACGGCCGCGGAGCTCATTCAGGCTCTGGTGGCGCGAGGAGGTTAGAAGAACGTGGCCTACGCGGAGAAACGAACAGGCCGCGGGGGCAAGCCCTACTACAGGGCCTGCTTCCAGCGTCCGGACCGTAAGGCGCAAGGTGTCGTGGTCGACGCGGACGGCAAGGCCGTCCGCTACCCGACCAAGACCACAGCGCAGAAGGCCGCTGAGAAGGCGGAGGTCGAGGCGTACGAGGAAGCGAAGAAGGGGCGCTGGACACCGCCGGAGCTTCAAGTCGAGGCGGGGCAGAAGACCTTCGCTCAGTACACCGAGACGTGGATCGAGGAGCAGGACCTGGCCTCGTCCACCATGCAGAACTACCGGCGGTCACTCGCCCACCTGCTGCCCGCGTTCGGGACCCAGCCCATTCGGAACATCACCAAGGAGATGATCTCGAAGTGGGAGCGGGAGCAGAAGGCGTCAGGCGCCATGCCGTCCTCAATCCGGACCCGGCGGTCGCTGCTGCATCTGATTCTCGCCGACGCAGTGGATGAGGAGTACGCGCCGAAGAATGTCGCGGAACGCCGGCGAGGCCGGGGACGCCGACAGGGAAGAAGCCGGTCCAGGGGACCCGAGAAGAAGATCACTTCCATGCTCGGCGCCCTGCTCGTCGCAGAGCGCGCGTCACTGCTCTCGGGCCGCGACGACGAGTTCGTGGCCAGCATCAACAAGGCCTATACCGGGATGCGGTGGGGCGAGATCGTCGGCCTTGAGCGCCAGTTCGCCAGGCCGGAGGCGCGGTCCATCCGCGTCGAGTGGCAGCTGTACGAGCTGGACTCGGGCCAGCTGGAACGCTGCCCTCCCAAGGACGACAGCTATCGCACGATCGACACTCCTGTGTGGCAGGCCGATCTGAACGCCCGCTTCTTCGCCCGGACTCCGGGCGCGGCGTGCCCGTGCCACGGCCTCGTCTACGCCTTCACCGGGCGCGGGATGGCCGGCCAGAAGCGGGGCGGCCCCACGCTCAAGCAGGTCGCCCAGGCGTGCGGAGTCTCCACCGGCACGATCTCCAACGTCCTCAACCGACCGGACGCGGTTGCCGAGGCGACCAGGGTGAAGGTGGAGCTGGCCATCTCCGAACTCGGCTACGAACGCCCCGCCGGCACTGACCGCGAGGCAGCGCACTGGCGCCGCTCCGGACATGCCACATGGATCTTCACGCCAGCAGCCTCGGGCTGGTATCCGAAGAAGGCGCCGCAGGACGCCCACCCTGTCCCAGTGACTGCAGAACCGTGGCCGGGCATTCCGGTGCGGGGGCGCGGCGCGGCGGCGCGTGCGGAGGCGTGCTGGCTACCCATCAGGTCCGGGCTGACCCGGCACAGCCTGAGGCATGGGAACCGGACTCTTCTCGAGGAACTCGGCACACCGAAGGTCCTCATCGATGACCGCCTGGGCCACGAGGACGGATCGATCAGCGCTCGGTACACCCACATCACCGACTCGATGCGTGCGGCTCTGATGGAGCAGCTGACCGTGATCTGGTTCGCGGCGCTCGACGAGCGGTTGGCGATGGCGCCCCGCTCCGCGGTACGGATCCTGGACGAGTTGTTGCAACAGCGTGCCGCCGAGCCGGACGCGCTCCCCAAGATCACACCCAGCTGACACCCAGACACCCCAGAAATGCCGTCAGGCCCTGGATCCGATCTCCGGATCCAGGGCCTGACCTGGTACTTCACTGTCGGGGTGGCGGGATTTGAACCCACGACCTCTTCGTCCCGAACGAAGCGCGCTGCCAAGCTGCGCTACACCCCGATTGTCACTGCTTGTCGCGGCGACGTCGTTTACTTTAGCCCACCGGGGGCGGGAGACGAAATCCGGTTTTCGGGGCGTCGGTCAGGGCGGTCGGGGCGGCCCCTGCGTGGGTGTACGGGGTCGGGGCGGAGGTGGTCGACGACGATGAGGAGAAGGGCGAGGGCGTAGAAGGCGAGGCCCAGCAGCAGGGCGTTGCCCAGGACGCTCTTGTAGCCGTGGCGTTCGACGTCCAGGAAGGGGTAGAGGTACGGGGCCGGCCAGTCGGGGGTCACCAGGGCGGCTCGGCCGAGCGTGAGCGCCAGGAACCCCAGCGGGTAGAGCAGCCAGGCCGCCGCAATACTGAGGCGGGGCGGCGCCGGGCGGGTCAGGAACAGCCAGTCCACCACCACAGCGAGCGGGATCGCGGTGTGGAAGGCGACGTCCGTCAACGCGAGCCATCCGGTGGGGGCGGCCGGGGCGCCTGTCGACGTCATCGTCATGGAGAACGCCGTCGCGTCCCGCGTCAGGACCAGATGGTGGACCAGCGCCGTGATCACGGCGTAGAGAACCGTGCCGACCGTCATCCAGGACGGCAGGGGGCGGCGGGCGGACCACGCGCCGCGGGCCGAGGCGGCGAAGACCAGCGCCACCAGGGCCGTGCTCTGGACAGCGAAGTGGCTGAACGCCCGCAGAGGGCTGCCCAGCGTCATCTCGATCACCACGGCCGCTGTCGCTGCCACCGCGACCAGGGCACGGTACACCGCCGCCGGTCGGCGTCGTGTCGGCGTTACCACCGCCGTCGCCGGCACGACGGATGTCACCGGTGCGGGGATGCCCGAGATCGCGGGCAGGTCGGGGATGTCCCTGGGTATCGGTGAGGTCATGCGCTCACGCTAGGGCGCCCGGACGAAACGGGCCATTCGTGATGATCCGTACGAGGTGACGCCTCACCAGCGGGTTCGCCGCGGGCCGTATCGCCTCCCGTGCCGGTCCACCCGCCCCGCCCGGGCAGCCTCGCGGGCAGCCCCGGCAGTCGTGTCCGCGACTCCCCTTACCCCTTCCGCGCCACCAGCGTCAGCAGTGAAGCCTCCGGCGGGCACGCGAACCTCACCGGGGTGTAGCGACTCGTGCCACAGCCGGCCGAGACGTGCAGGTACGCCGTGCGGCCGTCCGCCGTGTGGGTGGAGAGGCCCTTCACGCGGTCCGTGTCGAGGTCGCAGTTGGTGACGAGGGCGCCGTAGAAGGGGATGCAGAGCTGGCCGCCGTGCGTGTGGCCGGCGAGGACGAGGGGGTAGCCGTCGGCGGTGAAGGCGTCGAGGGCGCGGAGATAGGGAGCGTGGACGACGGCCAGGGAGAGATCGGCGGAGTCGGACGGGCCGCCTGCCACGCGGGCGTAGCGGTCCCGCTTGATGTGCGGGTCGTCGAGGCCGGTCAGCTCGACCGCCATGCCCTCGATCTTCAGCGTGCCGCGGGTGTTGGTGAGGTTGAGCCAGCCCGCCCCGTCGAAGCCGTCCCGCAGGTCCTCCCACGGGTTGTGGACCGCGCCGACCACCGGCTTGTTGCCGTTCAGACCGTGGCGGCCCTGGACCTTCTCCAGCAGGTAGCGGGCGGGGTTGCGCAGCGTCGGGCCGTAGTAGTCGTTCGAGCCGAAGACGTACGCGCCCGGCAACTCCATCAAGGGACCCAGCGCGTCCAGCACCTCGGGGACGCCCTCGGGGTCGGAGAGGTTGTCACCGGTGTTGATCACGAAGTCCGGACGCAGCCCGGCCAGGGAACGCAACCAGCGCTGCTTCTTGCGCTGTCCGCTCACCATGTGGATGTCGGAGACCTGGAGTATGCGCAGCGGCCGCATACCCGGTGGCAGCACCGGCACCGTCACCCGCCGCAGTCGGAAGGAGCGGGCCTCGATGCCCGCCGCATACACCACACCGGCGGCACCGACCGCCGCGATCCCCAGAGGTACTCCGTATCGCGCTTGCATGTGTCCATCGTGTCAGACCCCGCCGAACCCGAGCGCACGCCTGTGGACAACCGCCGACCACCCGCCACCGATCGTCAACTCCCCCTGTGGACAACCCACTCCGGACTGTCCACCGGCCCGCAGCCGGCCAGCCCGCCCCCGGCCCGCAGCCGGCCAGCCCGCCCCCGACCCGTGGCCGGACTGCAACCAGCCCGCCCCCGACCCGCAGCCGACCCGCCCCCGACCCGCAGCCGGCCCGCACCCGGCCTCGGCCTCGGCCTCGGCCTCACCACGGTCCGACCAGCGCCCGCCCCGCACGCCCATCCCGCGCACCCACCCCCCACCGATCCGCCCCACCGATCCGCACACACCAGCGAAATCAAGGCGCGCTCCCCACATCACACCTGCGACAATCGGCCCCATGACCACGCTCAAGTCGAAGCTGCAGGAAGACCTCAACGCCGCCATCAGGGAGCGCGACGAGCTCCGCTCCTCGACGCTCCGGCTGACCCTCACCGCGATCACCAAGGAAGAGGTCGCGGGCAAGGAGAAGCGCGAGCTGTCCGACGACGAGGTGCTCAAGGTGATCACCAAGGAGGCGAAGAAGCGCCGCGAGGCCGCGGACGCCTTCGCCCAGGGCGGCCGCCCCGAGTCGGCCGAGCGGGAGAAGGCGGAAGGCGCGTTTCTCGCCGAGTACCTGCCCAAGCAGCTGTCCGACGAGGAGCTGAAGCAGATCGTCGTCCAGGCCGTCGAGGAGGCCCGGGCCGCCGGTGCCGAGGGCCCGCGCGCGATGGGCCAGGTCATGAAGATCGTCAACCCGAAGGTGGCCGGACTCGCCGAGGGCGGCCGGGTCGCCGCCATCGTCAAGCAGCAGCTCACGGGCGCCTGAGCAATCTTCCGGACCCGGCTCCCGCTCCCGCGGCAGCGTCCGGACCTGGCTCCCGCTCCCGCGCCTCAGCACCATCACAACGGCGGTGGGGCGCCCCTTGAGAAGGGGCGCCCCACCGCCGTATGCATGTCAGGTCGTCGGTGACGTCACGTTCACCGCCACCGCGGCTCGTCAGCCGAAGCCGCCGCCATTGCCGTTCCCGTTCCCGTTGTTCCCGCCGTTCGTCTGACCCTGGATCCAGTTCTCCGGGATGCTGAACTCCGGGGTCGGGAACCTGGTGTCTCCGTCGATGCCACCGATGAAGCCGCCGCCGTTGCCGCGGTCGTCACCGTTGCCGTTGTCGTCGTTGCCACCGTTGCCGTTCCCACGGCCGTCGTTGTCGTTGTCGTCGTCCCGGTCGCGGGGCCGGTCCTCGGGGAGGTAGACCTTGTTGAAGTCGGGGCGGGGCTTGCCCTCCAGCGCACCGGACATCATGTCGCGCCAGATCGGGCCGGGGACCTTTCCGCCGAAGACCTTGCTGTAGCCCACACCGCCGATGGTGATGTTCACCATCTGGCGCTCGTGCGCGGGGTCGCCCACCCAGACGGCGCCGGCCATGTTCGGGGTGTAGCCCACGAACCAAGCCGCGTAACGGCCGTCCGTCGTACCGGTCTTACCAGCGCTGGGACGGCTGGGGCCGAGGCCGGCCTCCGTACCCGTACCGTCCTCGACCACGCCCTTGAGCAGGGCGCTGATGGTGTCGGCGGTGTTCTCGGACATGGCGCGCGAGCACGTCGACTTCGGGACCTCCAGCGACTTCGACTTGTCGCCGACCCGCTG
Source organism: Streptomyces stelliscabiei (assembly GCF_014873495.1). Lineage (GTDB taxonomy): Bacteria > Actinomycetota > Actinomycetes > Streptomycetales > Streptomycetaceae > Streptomyces > Streptomyces bottropensis. The sequence goes on from NZ_JADBGF010000001.1 coordinate 5,776,009, forward strand.
GGTGATGGACTCGATGGCGACCGGCGTGCAGTACATACCGCGCGCGGCGAAGGTCGCGTACGCGTTCGCCATGGTCAGCGGGGACATCTCCTGCGTGCCGAGAGCTATCGACGGCGCCTGGTCGATCTTGCGGCCGTCGGCCCGCTCGACGCCCATCTTCTTGGCCATCTTCGTCACCGGGCAGATGCCGATGTCCGCGATCATCTGCACGAAGTAGGTGTTGACCGACAGCGCGGTCGCCTTCCGCAGGGAGTACGGGCCGACCTCGCTCGCGCTCTCGTTCTCGAGGTCCGCGGCGCTGCTGCCGGTTCCGTTGCGCCAGCTGCCGCCGCCGCAGACGGAGATCGGGCTCGGGTAGGCCATCTTGTACGGCGCGGAGTAGACCTTCCCCGGGGACATGCCGCCTTCGAGGGCCGCCGCGGCGACGATCGGCTTGAACGTCGACCCCGGCTGGTAGCCCGCTCCGCCGCCCATGGACTCGTTCACCGAGAGGTTTATCGACGTCTCGTTCTTCTTGGTGTCGAGACCGTACGGCCTCGACTGTCCCATGGCGAGGATCTTGCCGGTGCCGGGCTCCACGATCGTGGCGGCCGTGGCGACCTCGTCCTTCTGGTAGACGTGCCGCTTGACGGAAGCCTGGACCGACTTCTGGGCCTTCGGGTCCATCGTCGTCCGGATCGTCAGGCCGCCCTGGTTCCAGATCTTGGCCCGGTCCTCCTTGGACTTGCCGAAGATCGGGGTGTTCAGGAACACCTCACGCACGTAGTCGCAGAAGAAACCCGCGCCCTTGACCGCCGTGATGCAGCCGTTCTTCGGCTTCCTGATGTCGAGGCCGAGCGGCTTCTCGGCGGCCTTGTCCGCGTCCGCCTGCGAGATGTCGCCGAGGTCGGCCATGCGCTGCAGCACGGTGTTGCGCCGCTTGGTGGCTTCCTGCGGGTCGTTCACCGGGTCGTACCGGCTGGGCGACTGCACGATTCCGGCGAGGAGCGCGGCCTCCTCCACATCCAGGTCCTTGGCGGACTTGGAGAAGTAACGCTGGGACGCGGCCTCGACGCCGTACGCCTGCTGGCCGAAGAACGTGATGTTCAGGTAGTTCTCGAGGATCTTCTTCTTGCCGAGTTCCTCTTCGAGCTGGATGGCTTTCTTCAGCTCGTTGATCTTCCGGCCGAGGGTCTGCTGGGTGGCCTGGGCGACCAGCGTCGGGTCGTCGCCGGCCTCCTCCACCGCCACGTTCTTCACCAGCTGCTGCGTCAGCGTGGACGCGCCCTGGGCGACGCCGCCCTCCCGCGCGTTCCGGTTGAGCGCGCGCAGAACGCCCTTCAGGTCGATCGCGCCGTGCTGGTAGAACCGGGCGTCCTCGATGGCGATGATCGCCTGCTGCATGTACGGCGAGATCTCCTTGAGATCGACCACCGTACGGTCGCGGCTGTACACCGTGGCGATCGAGTCGCCCTTGCTGTCGAGGATCGTGGTGCGCTGGCTCAGCGGTGGCTGCTTGAGGTTGGCGGGGAGTTCGTCGAACCCCTCGACGGAACCCTTGGCCGCCAGCCCCAGGGCGCCGACCGCGGGCAGGGCGATGCCCGCCATGACGGCACCGGCGAGCACGCTGACACCTAGGAACTTGGCGGCCTGCTGTGTGGGGGACAGACCACCACCCGAGCGCTTGTTTGGCATGAGGGCAGCCTAATCCGTAGCGAGGACCGTTCCGAAGGAGCAGGTGGGTCCAGAGGGGTACGGGTGCCGGATCGTGACATCCGTTGTCCGCACGACGGGCGCATGCGCGTGCTGACGGCTCCCGAAATCGGGCGCGCCACGAGAAGTCCGGCGCGAGACGCCTGGCGCGAGACACTCGCCACGAAACCGACGCGAAAGTCGGGCGCGAGAAACCGACGCGAAAGCCGGGAGAACATGAACGGTTGTCTACGTTCCCATTCGCCGGACACGCGCGCAGGCGTTGGCCTAAGCTGCTCTCAACTGTCACAGCCGTAGGCCCTTGTATCAAGTACGTCCAGCGAGCCCGAATCGTTCTGACGTTCTTCCGATTTTTTTCGGGTGCCGTGTCCGAATACGCCTCGTGTGTCATTCGGTGTCCGTTGTGACGCATGTCAACCGTCCCGATCTGCCGGGATAGTCACGTATGTCCTCAGGTCACTCCCGCGGGTGATCTGCCGCTTACGCATAGTCCGTTCGGGCCATTCAAGATTGGGCCCGAAGGGGGTGTTGCGCTGTGCCCACCTTCCGTAACGTCCTCAACTGGCGGCGGTGAATATGCCGCTGCCGCCGTGGGGGAGCCTCGATTCGGGAGAGGACGGCGCCGGTATGGGCTGGGTAACCGACTGGAGTGCGCAGGCTGCCTGCCGCACTACCGATCCGGATGAACTGTTCGTTCAAGGAGCAGCGCAGAACAGGGCCAAGGCGGTGTGCACCGGATGCCCGGTGCGTACGGAGTGCCTGGCGGACGCGTTGGACAACCGCGTCGAGTTCGGCGTGTGGGGAGGAATGACGGAGCGTGAGCGCCGCGCGTTGCTGCGCAGGCGTCCGACCGTCACGTCGTGGCGCAGGCTGCTGGAGACCGCGCGCACGGAGTACGAGCGTGGCGCGGGCATTCTGCCCCTCGACGATGACGAGATCTACGAGAACTACGCGGCGGTGAGCTGAGGGCGACGGCCCTTTCCGAACCACGTCGGTCGAGGGCGCCCTTGAGGTGTCGGCGCGTCGGGCAGGTGTGCCGGCTCTCGGGTGCCCCGAGGCGTGGAGCAACGGACGGGCTACGGTCCGGGTTTGACCGATCGGAATCCGACGGGTGCGACGCATCCGGCCGATCCGACGATCCTGCTGATCGGTTCTGGCCGCGATGCGATCCCTGGCCGCGATGCGATCCCTGGCCGGGTCGCGACGGACGCCGCGAGGTCGCGGCGGGACGTGCGGCCCTCGGACAGCGGCGTTCCCGCGATGAGGAGCACCGGCCGGGCCCCGCAGACGCACGGGATCTGCGGCCCTCGGAACCGGCAGTCGCTGGACGGCTGGACGGCAGAGCCGGACGACTGGACGACAGAAATCGGTCGGCGTCCGACCCTACGGCTGCCGCGGCTGAAGACCGTTCGTCCGGCAGCCGTTCAGTCGTCTGAGGTGGGCAGCTCCGGCCTTATGGCCGCGAGCCGGTTCCCGATGTCCCGCAGACCTACCAGGTCATGGACATCACCGGGGAGCGCGGCCACCTCGGCCACGGCCACCTCGGGATGCAGCGCGGTGAAGCGGTCACGTGTGCGCTGCTCGCGGGAGAGCAGTCGCATCCGCTCGGCGTGCAACCTGAGCAGGCCTGACGTGAGCTGTTCCACGGTCGGATCCGGGGCGGGGGAGCCGTCCTCGGCGCCGTTCGTGGTGGGAGAGCCTGAACTGCCTGGGCTGGCTGAACTGCCTTGCGTGTCGGGAGAGTTACGGACTGCCTTCCCGTCCGTCTGATCCACAATGCGGGGCTCGTCAAGATTTTCCGCGGCGGCGAGCGCGCGCTCGGCGGACAGCTGGGCCGCGCCGCTGCCGTGCACCCGGTTGAGCACCAGCCCGGCCAGCGGCATGTCCTCGGCCGCCAGCCGCTCCACGAAGTACGCCGCCTCGCGCAGCGCGTCCCGCTCCGGCGCGGCCACCACGAGGAAGGCCGTGCCGGGCGCCTGGAGCAGCTTGTAGGTGGCGTCCGCGCGCGTACGGAAGCCGCCGAACATGGAGTCCATGGCGGCCACGAACGTCTGCACGTCCCTCAGCAGTTGACCGCCGAGGAGTTTGCCGAGGGCGCCCGTCATCATCGACATGCCGACGTTCAGGAACTTCATGCCGGCCCGCCCGCCGACCTTCGCCGGCGCCAGCAGGACACGGATCAGCTTGCCGTCGAGGAACGAGCCGAGCCGCTTCGGGGCGTCCAGGAAGTCCAGCGCCGAGCGGGACGGAGGCGTGTCGACGATGATCAGGTCCCACTCGTCCCGGGCTCGCAGCTGGCCCAGCTTCTCCATCGCCATGTACTCCTGCGTGCCCGCGAAGCCCGCCGAGAGCGACTGGTAGAAGGGGTTGCCCAGGATCGCGGAGGCCCGGTCGGGGTCCGCGTGCGCCTCGACGATCTCGTCGAAGGTGCGCTTCATGTCGAGCATCATGGCGTGCAGTTCGCCGTCCCCGTCGATGCCCTTCACCCGCCGCGGGGTGTTGTCCAGTGAGTCGATCCCCATGGACTGGGCGAGCCGCCGGGCCGGGTCGATGGTCAGCACGACCACCTTGCGACCGCGCTCGGCTGCCCGTACCCCGAGCGCCGCCGCCGTGGTCGTCTTGCCCACCCCGCCGGCGCCGCAGCACACCACGATGCGGGTCCGTGGGTCGTCGAGCAGGGGGTCGACCGCGAGCGGGCGGGCCGAGCCGATCACCCGGTGTCCGTCGTGGGAGGGGGCCGCGTCGTGCGTGGTGGCCGGGTCCGGAGTCATGAGATCCCTTGCTGACGCAGTTCCGTGGCCAGTTCGTACAGGCCCGCCAGGTCCATTCCCTCGGCGAGCAACGGCAGTTCGTGCAGCGGCAGGCCCAGCTCGCCCAGTACGCCCCGCTGTTCGTGCTCCAGGGTGTACCGCTCGGCGTACTCCTCGGCCTGCGCGAGCAGCGGCTGAACCAGGCGTTCGGCGGTGCCACCGCGCCGCGCGCCGCCCAGCCCCGCCGTGGAGAGCGACTTGGCGACGGCCGTACGCGGCACCTCGCGCGCGAACTCCAGCTCGTCGGCGTCCAGCACCTCGGGCCGCACCATGTTGACGATGATCCGTCCCACCGGCAGCTTCGCGGCCCGCAGCTCGGAGATGCCGTCCGCCGTCTCCTGGACGGGCATCTCCTCCAGCAGCGTCACCAGGTGGACGGCCGTGTCGGGGGATTTCAGGACCCGCATGACGGCCTGGGCCTGATTGTGTATCGGGCCGATCTTGGCCAGGCCCGCCACCTCGTCGTTGACGTTCAGGAAGCGGGTGATGCGTCCGGTGGGCGGCGCGTCCATCACCACGTGGTCGTACGTGAACCGCCCGCTCTTCTCCTTGCGGCGCACCGCCTCGCAGGCCTTGCCGGTCAGCAGCACGTCCCGGAGGCCGGGCGCGATGGTGGTGGCGAAGTCGATGGCCCCGAGCTTCTTCAGGGCCCGGCCCGCGCCGCCCAGCTTGTAGAACATCTGGAGGTAGTCCAGGAGGGCCAGTTCGGGGTCGATGGCCAGCGCGTACACCTCCCCGCCCCCGGGTGCCACCGCGATCTTCCGCTCCTCGTACGGCAGTGCCTCCGTCTCGAAGAGCTGCGCGATGCCCTGTCTGCCCTCGACCTCGACCAGGAGGGTGCGTTTCCCCTCGGTCGCGAGGGCGAGCGCGAGTGCGGCGGCGACCGTGGTCTTTCCGGTCCCGCCCTTGCCGCTGACGACCTGGAGCCTGCTCACGTATTCGAGCCTAACCAGTCGACGCTCGGCATACGCGGGAGGCTGTGGACAACTTGTGTTCTCCCCGCCTGTCGGCCCGGCCCGTCTAAGCCGTCATGCCCTGGCGAGGCGGCGGCCGAAACCCACGCGGTCCGGGCCGGCCCCCCGCACAGACCCCGCGCGGTCCGGGCCGGGCCCCCGCACCGACCCAGCGCTGCCCCGAGGCCGAACCCACCGCACACCGACCCCGCGCCGTCCCGAGGCCGAACCCCACCCCCTCCGGGTCGAAACCGCCCCGGACCGAGGAGGAAGCCACCCCGGACCGAGACGGAACCCGTGCCGGGCGGGGAGCGGGCAGCGGATAAAGTCGGCCGCATGACCAAGTGGGAATACTCAACCGTGCCGCTGCTCGTCCACGCCACGAAGCAGATTCTGGACACCTGGGGCGAGGACGGCTGGGAGCTCGTCCAGGTCGTGCCCGGGCCGAACAACCCCGAGCAGCTCGTGGCCTACCTGAAGCGGCCCAAGCCGTGAGCGCCGTCGAGGCCAGGCTCGCGGAGCTGGGGCTGCGGCTGCCCGAGGTCGCCCCGCCGCTCGCCGCGTACCAGCCGGCGGTCCGGTCCGGCGTGTACGTGTACACCGCCGGGCAGCTCCCCATGGTGGACGGCAAGCTGCCCGTCACCGGCAAGGTCGGCGCCGAGGTCACCGCTGACGAGGCCAAGGAACTCGCCCGCACCTGCGCGCTGAACGCCCTCGCCGCCGTGAAGTCCGTGGCGGGGGACCTGGACCTGGTCGCGCGCGTGGTCAAGGTCGTCGGCTTCGTGGCCTCGGCCTCCGACTTCACCGGCCAGCCCGCCGTGCTGAACGGCGCGAGCGAACTCCTGGGCGCCGTCTTCGGCGACCGGGGCGTCCACGCGCGCAGCGCGGTCGGCGTGGCGGTCCTCCCGCTGGACGCGCCGGTCGAGGTGGAACTCCAGGTGGAGCTCACCGTCGCCTAGGCACCGCCAGGATCGCGGAGGCTCACTCGAACATCCGCCCGTGACGAGTTAGCCTCCGCCCATGGCAAACGGGCAGTGGTACCCACCCGAGTGGCCGGACCGCATCCGCGCACTCGCGGCCGGCACGCTGACACCGGTGACCCCCAGGCGGGCCGCCACCGTCATGCTGCTCAAGGACACGGCCGACACCCCGGTCGTGCACATGCTGCGCAGACGGGCCTCCATGGCCTTCGCCGGGGGCGCGTACGCCTATCCGGGCGGCGGTGTGGATCCCCGCGACGACGACCACCAGGTCCGTTGGGCGGGCCCCACGCGCGCGTGGTGGGCGTCCAGGCTCGGTGTCGACGAGAACGAGGCCCAGGCGATCGTCTGCGCGGCCGTACGGGAGACGTACGAGGAGGCTGGCGTGCTGCTCGCCGGGCCCGGCCCCGACACCGTCGTCGGCGACACCACGGGCGACGACTGGGAGGCGGACCGTGCGGCGGTGGCCTCCCGGGAGCTGTCCTTCGCGGAGTTCCTGGAGCGCCGGGGGCTGGTCCTGCGGTCCGACCTGCTGGGCGCCTGGGCGCGCTGGATCACCCCCGAGTTCGAGTCCCGCCGCTACGACACCTGGTTCTTCGTCGCCGCCCTCCCGCAGGGCCAGCGCACCCGCAACGCCTCCACGGAGGCCGACCGCACGGTGTGGATCCGGCCCAGGGACGCGGCGGACGGCTACGACAAGGGCGAGCTGCTGATGATGCCGCCCACCATCGCGACCCTGCGCCGGCTCGCGGAGTACGACTCGGCCGCCGCCGCGCTCGACGCCGCGCCCGCTCGGGACCTGACCCCCGTACTCGCCGAGGCCCGTCTGGAGAACGACGACGTGGTCCTGTCCTGGCCCGGCCACGCCGAGTTCACCAAGCGCGTCCCCGCCGGCGAGGACTCCCCATGACGGACGCGACAGCGCTCCGGGGCCGGCCGGGCGGCGAGGCCCTGCCCCCGCTCTCGCCCCGCGTCCCACCGGGCAGGCGACACCGCACCGCGCGGGCCACCACCCGACGCGGTGACACTCCGCCCGTTCCGCTGGAAGGCACCTCCGCATGACCGACGCAGCAGCCCTCCCCGGCCAGCCCAGGGGCGGCGTCCTGTCGGGGCCCGCCACCGCGCGCGCGGTCAACGTGCTCGCGCCGAACGCCTCCGTGATGACGCTGGACGGGACCAACACCTGGATCGTGTCCGAGCCGGACTCCGACCTGGCGGTCGTGATCGACCCGGGTCCGCTGGACGACGTCCACCTGCGCGGTGTCGTCCACACGGCGGAGAGGGCCGGCAAACGGGTCGCGCTCACCCTGCTCACGCACGGCCACCCGGACCACGCCGAGGGCGCCGCCCGCTTCGCCGAGCTGACCAGGACGAACGTCCGGGCCCTCGACCCCGCGCTGCGGCTCGGCGACGAAGGGCTGGGCGCGGGTGACGTCATCTCGGTCGGCGGCCTGGAACTCCGTGTCGTGCCCACCCCCGGGCACACCGCCGACTCGCTCTGCTTCCACCTCCCGGCCGACCGCGCCGTTCTGACGGGCGACACGGTCCTCGGGCGCGGCACGACGGTCGTGGCCCACCCCGACGGCCGCCTCGGTGAGTATCTCGACTCCCTGCGCCGCCTCAGGTCCCTCACGGTCGACGACGGAGTGCACACCGTCCTGCCCGGCCACGGCCCCGTCCTGGACGACGCCCAGGGTGCCGTCGAGTTCTATCTCGCCCACCGCGCGCACCGGCTCGCGCAGGTCGAGACGGCCGTCGAGAACGGCCACCGCACCCCCGGCGAGGTCGTCACCCACGTCTACGCGGACGTCGACCGCTCCCTGTGGCCGGCCGCGGAACTCTCGGTGCGGGCACAACTGGAGTACCTGACCGAGCACGGCCTGATCTGACCCTCCCCGCGCGCCTGAGCGCCCGTCTCCGGCACGACACCATGCGAGAAGCACTCCTGGGGCCTCGGGGACCTCCCGGGCCCCAGGAGCCCCTCCCAGGGCCGCTCAGGCCCTCCGGCGCCAGGGGCACCCCTCTACGGATCACCGGGACGCGGCGCCTTGAGACCGTGCACGCGCGCGTACTCCTGCGCCAACCAGGGCCCGAGGTCGTCCAGATACGACCGCAGAACGCCGACATCGGCACCCGGCTCGTATCCGGCCACCGCCGCCGCGCGCATCTGGGCGGCGCGCTCGGGGTAGTACACGCCGAACGCCTGCGCCATCTCGCGCAGATCGCTGGTCCAGCCGTTCCACCGGGGCATGACGAGGGTGAACCCGGTACGGACGAGCCGCCGGGACCAACCACGGACGAGCGTCCGCCGGGCGTCGTCGTCGGCTGCCGCGAGCCGCGCGCGCCAGCGCGGCAGGTGCAGCGCGAGGTCGCCGTTCGTCTCGCGGGCGAGGAGGGAGTCCGGCCGGTAGCGGGGCAGTTCCCTTGCGAGATCCTCGCCGAGCAGGGGAGTGCACAGACAGGCCAGGAACCAGCCCAGGTCGTACCTCTCCAGGTCGCTGAGCACCTGCGCCCGGCCGACCAGCAGCGTCCCGGCCCCGTCGATCTGCGGGAACCGCGCGTCCAGAGCCTCGTCCAGCGATCGGGCCGCCGCCCGGTCGGCCTCCGCGGGGTCCCCGCGCAACACGAGCAACAGATCGAGGTCACTGCGTCCCGGACGAGCCGTGCCCCGAGGAATCGACCCGTAGAGGTATGCACTGTCCAGCCGCCCCTCGAACAGCTCCGGAACCCGCTCCCGGGCCGCCACGACCACCGGCCGAAAGTCCTCACCGACCCGTGCCAAAGCCCCTTCCCGCTCGATGTACCCCTGACTGTCCAGCCCTCTCGCACGCCCCGTTCCGGCCATACAGCCACTGTGCGCAGAGGCGGCACGCGCGGGCAGCTTGTTTTTTCGGGAGACGGGAGACGGGGGACGGGAGGGGGCGGGGGCGCGGGGCGAAACGAAAAGGGCCCGTCTCGCGAACGAGACGAGCCCCATCGACGCACATGCGAACGCCCGTGCGTTCGGACCGGCAGGCTACGAGCCCTGGCCAGTTGTCATACGAGCGGCACCGGCGGGCACACAGCCCGCTCTGGCCGGCACACCGCCCCGGCCGACGACCCGACCCGCGTCAACGTGACCGCTTGGCCAGCCGCTCCACGTCCAGCAGGATCACCGCGCGGGCCTCCAGTCGCAGCCACCCGCGCTGCGCGAAGTCCGCCAGAGCCTTGTTCACGGTCTCGCGGGACGCGCCCACGAGCTGCGCCAGTTCTTCCTGGGTGAGGTCGTGCACCACGTGGATGCCCTCCTCCGACTGCACGCCGAACCGCCGGGAGAGGTCCAGCAGCGCACGAGCGACCCGCCCGGGAACGTCCGAGAACACGAGGTCGGACATCTGGTCGTTGGTCTTGCGCAGTCGGCGCGCGACGGCCCGCAGCAGCGCCGCGGCCACCTCGGGCCGCGCGTTCAGCCACGGCTGGAGATCGCCGTGGCCGAGGCCGAGCAGTTTGACCTCGGTCAGTGCCGTGGCGGTCGCCGTACGCGGACCGGGGTCGAACAGCGACAGCTCGCCGATCAGCTCACCGGGACCGAGCACGGCCAGCATGTTCTCGCGGCCGTCGGGCGACGCGCGGTGCAGCTTGACCTTGCCTTCGGTGACCACATAGAGGCGGTCACCCGGGTCGCCCTCGTGGAAGAGAGCGTCACCCCGCGCGAGGGTCACCTCACTCATGGAGGCGCGGAGCTCCGCGGCCTGCTCGTCATCGAGCGCCGCGAAGAGCGGGGCGCGCCGCAGAACGTCGTCCACGAGTTCTCTCCTTGTCGACCTGCTCAGGGGATCTTGCTCCCCGTACTACCAGGGGACCGTGTTCCCCATCTTGCCGGACGTACCAAACAGTGTGATCTGTCACAAGGATGCCGCACACATGTCCCGGGGTAAGCGTCAGGGGTCCAATTGGGGGCCGATCATCTGGGCCCGGGGCGGATGTCGGTGCCGGGCTTTAGGCTGGCCGGGTGTCCAAATCGCCGGTGAGAGCGCAGGCCAAGGGGGCTGGGCAGGTGGTTGCACGTCGCGATTCCGCTGTGGGCGAACAGGGGTCCACGGGAGCGAACAAAACGGCAAAGGCGACGAAGGTGTCTGATCCATCAATGGCGGAGAACTCCGCCCAGAAGGCCACGGCCCGGACGAAAAAGGCCGCACCGGCGAAAAAGGCCGCCGCCCGAAGCGCCGCCCAAAAGGCAGCGGCCGTAAAGAAGACAGCCGCGGGCGTAAAGAAGACAGCCCCGGCCGTGGAGAAGACGGTCGCGAAGAAGGCCGCCTCGACACAAAATACGGCCCCGACACGGAAAAGAACCTCGACCCGAAAGGCGGCCTCGTCGAAAGCGACCACCGTCACCCCGGCCGCCCCCGCCGAGACCGCCGCCAAAGCCCCCGCCTCCGAGTCCCGAACCGCCCTCGTCCGCCGTGCCCGTCGCATCAACCGCGAACTCGCCGAGGTGTACCCCTACGCGCACCCGGAGTTGGACTTCGAGAACTCCTTCCAGCTGATCGTGGCGACGGTCCTGTCCGCGCAGACGACCGACCTGCGGGTCAACCAGACGACCCCGGCACTCTTCGCGAAGTACCCGACCCCCGAGGACCTGGCCGCGGCCGACCCGCAGGAGGTCGAGGAGATCCTGCGGCCCTGCGGTTTCTTCCGGGCCAAGACGAGGTCGGTCATGGGGCTGTCGAAGGCTCTGGTGGAGACCCACGGCGGTGAGGTCCCCGGCCGGCTCGAAGACCTGGTCAAGCTGCCCGGTGTCGGCCGTAAGACCGCCTTCGTCGTACTGGGCAACGCCTTCGGCCGGCCGGGCATCACCGTGGACACGCACTTCCAGCGGCTCGTACGGCGCTGGCGGTGGACCGAGGCGACCGACCCCGACAAGATCGAGGCGGCCATCGGCGCGCTCTTCCCGAAGGGCGAGTGGACGATGCTGTCGCACCACGTGATCTTCCACGGCCGCCGTATCTGCCACGCCCGCAAACCGGCCTGCGGCGCCTGCCCCATCGCCCCGCTCTGCCCGGCGTTCGGCGAGGGCGAGACCGACCCGGAGAAGGCCAGGAAGCTACTGAAGTACGAGAAGGGCGGCTTCCCCGGCCAGCGCCTCAAGCCCCCGCAGTCCTACCTCGACGCCGGCGGCATCCCGGCCCCGCCCCTCGGAGCGGCCGGATGACGGACGCCACGACACGGTCCGGGACGCGCCCTCGTCGCCCCGGTGCCCGCCACCCACACGAGGGACATCGGGCACAGGCGGAACGATCAGCGCTCTCCCGGGCGTTGGGACCGGAAGAACGACGGGGGTGGCTATGACACGCGCGAGCCGGACGGACGGCGGCACGGACACCGACAGCGGGCACCGCAGGAGGGGCGGGCACGTGGGCCTGGACAGAGCCGGCCTGCCCGCATGGCTGGACCCGGTCGTGCGCGCCGTCGACACGATCGAGCCGCTGCAGCTGAGCCGCTTCCTGCCGCCGGAGAACGGCTCGGGCCGGCAGTCGGCCGTCCTGATCCTGTTCGGCGAGGGACCGAGCGGCCCCGAGCTGCTGCTCATGGAGCGCGCCGGCTCGCTTCGGTCGCACGCCGGCCAGCCCTCGTTCCCGGGCGGCGCCCTCGACCCCGAGGACGGCGACCCGCGGACGGACGGCCCGCTGCGCGCCGCCCTGCGCGAGGCCGAGGAGGAGACCGGTCTCGACCCCGCGGGCGTCCAGATCTTCGGCGTGCTGCCCAAGCTGTACATCCCGGTCAGCGGCTTCGTCGTGACGCCCGTTCTCGGCTGGTGGCGCCGGCCGACCCCGGTCCGGGTCGTCGATGTGAACGAGACGGCCCGCGTCTTCACCGTCCCCGTGGCGGATCTCACGGATCCGGCCAACAGAGCCACCGCCGTCCACCCCCGGGGCTATGCGGGCCCGGCATTTCTGGTCGAATCGGCCCTCGTGTGGGGGTTCACGGCCGGCGTGATCGACCGTCTGCTGCACTACGCGGGCTGGGAGCGCCCCTGGGACCGTGAGAAGCAGGTCCCGCTCGACTGGCGCTCATGACAGGGTGGCTGCCGTGCTGCGTCTTCCGGGGCCTGTTGCGTCTCCCTGTCGCCGCGCGGCGGACCGGTCCCCCGGTCGGCCTGTAGTGATGGCGAAGTGACGAGGCGAGGCTTGAAGCGGTGAACGTGCTGGACATCCTGTTGCTGGTCGCCGCCGTCTGGTTCGCGATCGTGGGCTATCGACAGGGCTTCGTCGTCGGCATCCTCTCGGTGATCGGCTTCCTGGGCGGCGGCCTCGTCGCGGTCTACGTCATGCCCGTCGTCTGGGACTGGATGACGGACAACTCCGAGGTCAGCACGGCCGCCGCCGTGGTCGCGGTGGTCATCGTGATCGTCTGTGCCTCCGTGGGCCAGGCCCTGACCACCCATCTCGGCAACAAACTGCGCCGCTACATCACCTGGTCCCCGGCGCGCGCCCTGGACGCCACCGGTGGCGCGCTGGTCAACGTGGTGGCCATGCTCCTGGTCGCCTGGCTGATCGGTTCCGCACTCGCGGGGACGACGCTGCCGACCGTCGGCAAGGAGGTCCGCAACTCCAAGGTGCTGCAAGGTGTGGCGGGGGCCCTGCCCAACCAGGCGGACACCTGGTTCGCGGACTTCTCGTCGGTCCTCACGCAGAACGGCTTCCCGCAGGTCTTCAGCCCGTTCTCCAACGAGCCGATCACCGAGGTCCAGCCTCCCGACCCGGCACTCGCGAGCAGCCCGGTCGCCCAGCGCGCCAAGCGGTCCATCGTCAAGGTCATGGGCACCGCCCAGAGTTGCGGCAAGGTCCTCGAAGGCACCGGTTTCGTCTTCGGCGAGCGCCGGGTGATGACCAACGCGCACGTGGTCGGCGGAGTGGACGAGCCCACGGTCCAGATCGGTGGCGAGGGCCGCAAGTACGAGGCCAAGGTCGTCCTCTACGACTGGGAGCGCGACATCGCCGTACTGGACGTGCCGGGTCTGAAGGCGCCCGTGCTGGAGTTCACCACCAAGGACGCCGCCGGCAGCGACGACGCGATCGTCGCGGGCTTCCCGGAGAACGGCGCGTACGACATCCGCCCCGCGCGCGTGCGGGGGCGCATCACGGCCAACGGCGCCGACATCTACAAGCGCGGCACCGTCCACCGTGACGTCTACTCGCTGTACGCCACCGTCCGCCAGGGCAACTCGGGCGGCCCGCTGCTCACGCCCGAGGGCAAGGTCTACGGCGTGGTCTTCGCGAAGTCCCTCGACGACCCGGACACGGGCTACGCCCTCACCGCGGACGAGGTCGAGGAGGACATCGCCAAGGGCCGTACGGCCAACCAGCAGGTGGACAGCGACAGCTGCGCGCTCTGAGGCCGGGCGGAGCCGGTGTGGTGAGGTCCTGTGCGGGTCGCCCCGCGTGGGTCAGGGACGGGAATGGCGCAGCCGGGCCGAGACCCAGCGGGCCCGGCGGCGCAGGATGCGCGGAATTCCCAGCCGGGGATCCGTGCCCTGCAACTGCGGGGCGCCCCTCTGGTGGGAGCTCAGGCCCGCGGCCGAGCGGCGGTTGCGTGCTGCGTCACTGTAGTCGTGCGTCCAGCCCATACCCCGACGTGTGCCCCCGCCCCAAGGTCCATAACCGCCCCCACGCCCCCCAATTGGCCTATGCGCCGGGCAAGTAACTGTTCGTAGAACAGTTGTTTCACGGCCGGACGGTGGACGGGCCCGGAGGGGCTCAACGCACGGACTCGGAGGGGCTCAACGCGCAGGCCCTGCGGGGCTCAACACGCGGGCCCGAAGGGGCTCACCGGTCGGGCTCGGGATCCTTCAGCCAGTTGATGAGTTCGGCCGAGAACGCCACCGGGTCCTCCTCGTGCGGGAAGTGCCCCAGACCGTCGAACAGCCGCCAACGGTACGGCGCTTCGACGTACTCCCCGGACCCGGCCGCGCTGCGGGTACGCATCACCGGGTCGAGTGAACCGTGCAGGTGGAGGGTGGGCACCCGGACCGGGCGTTTCATCCGGCGGTTGAACTGGATGCCGTCCGGGCGGGCCAGGGACCGCACCATCCACCGGTAGGGCTCGATCGAGCAATGCGCCGTCGACGGGATGCACATCGCCCGCCGGTACGCCTCCACGGCCTCGTCGTCGGGCAGGCGCGGCCCCGACCAGTCCCGGATCAGCCGGCCGACCAGGGCGCCGTCGTCGGCGGTGAGTTGACGCTCCGGGATCCAGGGCCGCTGGAACCCCCAGATGTAGGAACCCGCGGACGTCTGCTTGACGTCCGAGAGCATCGCCGACCGCCACCGCCGCGGGTGCGGCATCGAGGACACCGCGAGCCGCCGGACTAGTTTGGGGCGCATCACGGCCGCCGTCCACGCCAGATAGCCGCCCAGGTCGTGGCCGACCAGGGCGGCGTCGGGCTCGCCGAGCGACCGTACGACTCCGGTGATGTCCAGGGCGAGGTTCGCGGGGTCGTAACCCCGGGGTGTGCGGTCGCTGCCGCCGACCCCGCGCAGGTCCATCGCCACGGCCCGGAAGCCCGCGTCGGCGAGGGCGACCAGCTGGTGCCGCCAGGTCCACCAGAACTGCGGGAAGCCGTGCAGCAGCAGCACCAGCGGCCCGTCGCCCACCTCGGCGATATGGAAACGCGCGCCGTTGGCGGCCACGTCCCGGTGGATCAGTTCCTTGGCGCCGGGCACGTCGAGTCGTACGGGGGACGCGGGCTGATTCGAGAGGGCGGCCGGGGTGGTCGCGGGGTCGGTCATGACGTCGAGCGTGCCACAGCCTCGACGGCGTCGTCGGCCGGGGCGGGCCGACGGGGGTGCGGCTTGGCGTTCTGCAGCACGCCCGCCGTCTCCTTCATCGACGCGGCGACCTTCTGCGGGCCCTGGCCCTTTTTGGCCTTCTTCGAGAAGACGACGCCGATCAGCGTCAGCACCAGGGCGACCAGTACGTTCGCCGCGAACGAGAGCAGGAAGCAGATCGCCAGGTTCCACTCGCTCCAGGTGCGGATGCCGTACGCGAGGGCGAAACTCAGCATCGGCAGGGAGAAGATCAGCACCGTGCCGGCCGCGGTGAACGCCCCGCCGCCGATCACGCCTCGCTTGACGTCCTGCCTCAGCTGGGCCTTGGCCAGCGCGATCTCGTCGTGCACCAGCGCGGACATCTCGGCCGTCGCCGAGGCGAACAGCTGGCCGACACTGCGTTCGGCTCCGACCGGGCTGCCGTCGGGTGCGCTCATCGGGGTCTCCCTCATATGCGTTTGTACGGTGCTGTCTACGGTCCTGTCAGATCATGCCGGACCGTCGTCGCCGTCGCCTGCCCCGCCCGCCACTTCGGCAAGCCTGCGGTGTTCGGCGGCCTTGCGTTCGTAGATCGCGGCCATGCGCAGGTGGTACGCCGGGTCGTCCTGTTCGTAGATGTCGGGGATGCCGTCGAGGTCGTCGTCGCGCTCCTCGGCGGCCCACAGGGCCTGGTACTTGGCGTTCCTCATCTTCAGCAGGACGGTCGCCAGGACCGCCGCGATGAGCGAACCGGTGAGGACGGCCGCCTTGACGCTGTCGGTGAGTACCCGGTCGCCCTCGAAGGCCAGTTCGCCGATGAGCAGCGACACGGTGAAGCCGATGCCGGCGAGGGAGGAGACCGCGAAGACGTCCGGCCAGGACAGGTCCTCGGAGAGGGAGGCCCGGGTGAAGCGGGCGGTCAGCCAGGTCCCGCCGAAGATCCCGACCGCCTTACCGACGACCAGCCCGAGCACCACCCCGAGCGTCTCCGGCTGCGTGAACACCCTTCCCAGAGCATCCCCGGAGACCGCGACACCCGCACTGAACAGGGCGAACAGCGGCACCGCCACCCCGGCGGACAGGGGGCGCACGAGGTGCTCGATGTGTTCGCCGGGGGAGCGCTGCTCCTCATCACGCCGGGTGCACCGCAGCATCAGCCCCATGGTGACCCCGGCGATGGTGGCGTGCACGCCGCTGTTGTACATCAGCGCCCAGATGACGAGCGCGAGCGGAACATACACGTACCACCCGCGCACGCCCTTCCTCAGCAGCAGCCAGAACACGGCGAGACCGGCGAACGCGCCGCCGAGCGCGGCGAAGTCGAGGTCGTCGGTGAAGAACACCGCGATGATCAGGATTGCGCACAGGTCGTCGACGACGGCGAGAGTGAGCAGGAAGGCCCGCAGCGCGTTCGGCAGGGAGGTGCCGATGACGGCGAGCACGGCCAGCGCGAAGGCGATGTCGGTGGCGGTGGGCACGGCCCAGCCGGCCAGGGAGCCGCCGCCGGTGAGGTTGGTGAGCGCGTACACGAGCGCCGGTACGGCCATGCCGCACAGCGCGGCGACCACGGGCAGCGCGGCCGTCCTGGGGTCCTTGAGATCACCGGCGACCAGTTCGCGCTTGAGTTCGATGCCGGCGACGAAGAAGAACACGGCGAGGAGGCCGTCCGCCGCCCAGTGCGCCACCGACAGGTCGAGGCCGAGCGCCGCGGGGCCGAAGTGGAAGTCGCTGACGCTCGCGTAGCTGTCGTGCAGGGCGGGGACGTTGACCCAGATCAGCGCGGTGACGGAGGCCAGCAGCAAGAGGCAGCCGCCCACGGTCTCGGTACGCAGCGCGTCCGCCACGAAGGTCCGCTCGGGCAGGGAGAGCCGGCCGAGAACCCTGCGGGTGGGTGTGGTGCGGGACGCGGCCACGACGGGGACCTCCGGTCGTTGGGCAGGACGGAACACTTGCCGACCAGACTTCCCGGCACACCTGTTCTTTAGCTTAGCTAAAGGGCACCCCGCGCGCGCGGGGTGCCCTTCGCGGTCGTACGGGGGTGTGGTCAGTCCTCGCTCGGTGCCGCCGGCAGCTTGGCCTGGATCAGGTCCATCACCGTGGAGTCGGTCAGCGTGGTGACGTCACCGAGCTGCCGGTTCTCCGCCACGTCCCGCAGCAGACGCCGCATGATCTTCCCGGAGCGGGTCTTCGGCAGCTCCTGCACCGGCAGGACCCGCTTCGGCTTGGCGATCGGTCCGAGGGTGGCGCCGACGTGGTTGCGCAGGTCGGCGACGAGGCCCTCGTCCTCGGCGTTCGCCGTGCCGCGCAGGATCACGAACGCCACGATCGCCTGACCGGTGGTCTCGTCGGCCGCGCCGACCACGGCCGCCTCGGCCACGGACGGATGGGAGACGAGCGCGGACTCCACCTCGGTCGTCGAGATGTTGTGGCCCGACACCAGCATCACGTCGTCGACGCGCCCGAGGAGCCAGATGTCCCCGTCGTCGTCCTTCTTCGCCCCGTCACCGGCGAAGTACTTGCCCTCGAAGCGCGACCAGTACGTGTCGAGGAACCGCTGGTCGTCTCCCCAGATGGTGCGCAGCATCGACGGCCACGGCTCGGTCAGGACCAGGTAACCGCCACCGCCGTCCGGTACTTCGCGGGCCTCGTCGTCCACCACCGTGGCGGAGATGCCCGGCAGTGGCGTCTGCGCCGAGCCCGGCTTGGTGGCCGTCACGCCCGGCAGCGGCGAGATCATCATCGCGCCGGTCTCGGTCTGCCACCAGGTGTCCACGATCGGCGTCGCGTCGGCCCCGATGTGCTTGCGGTACCAGATCCACGCCTCGGGGTTGATGGGCTCACCGACCGAGCCCAGCACCCGCAGGCTGCTGAGGTCGAACTTCGCGGGGATGTCGTCGCCCCACTTCATGAACGTGCGGATGGCCGTGGGCGCCGTGTAGAGGATCGTCACCCCGTACTTCTGCACGATCTCCCAGAACCGCCCCTGGTGCGGGGTGTCCGGCGTCCCTTCGTACATGACCTGCGTCGCGCCGTTGGCCAGCGGCCCGTACACGATGTACGAGTGGCCGGTGACCCAGCCGACGTCGGCCGTGCACCAGTACACGTCCGTCTCCGGCTTGAGGTCGAAGACGGCGTGGTGGGTGTACGACGTCTGGGTGAGATAGCCGCCGGAGGTGTGCAGGATGCCCTTGGGCTTACCCGTCGTGCCGGACGTGTACAGGATGAACAGCGGGTGCTCGGCCCCGAACGGCTGCGGGGTGTGCTCGGTGCTCTGCCGGTCGACGATCTCGTGCCACCACACGTCACGCGAGTCGTTCCAGGCGACGTCCTGGCCGGTGCGGCGGACGACGAGGACGTGCTCGACATTGCCGGCGCGGTCGGCCGCGTCGTCCACGGCGGGCTTGAGGGCGGACGGCTTGCCGCGCCGGTAGCCGCCGTCGGAGGTGATGACCACACGCGCGTCCGCGTCCTGGATGCGGGTCGCGAGCGCGTCCGCGGAGAAACCGCCGAACACGACGGAGTGCGCGGCGCCGATCCGGGCGCAGGCGAGCATGGCCACGGCCGTCTCCGGGATCATCGGCATGTACACCGCGACCCGGTCTCCGGCCTGGACCCCCAGCTCCAGCAGGGCGTTCGCCGCCTTGCTCACCTCGTCCTTGAGCTGGGCGTAGGTGAGGGCCCGGCTGTCGCCGGGCTCGCCCTCGAAGTGGATGGCGATCCGGTCGCCGTTGCCTGCCTCGACATGCCGGTCGACGCAGTTGTACGCGACGTTGAGCTCGCCGTCCGCGAACCACTTGGCGAACGGCGGGTTCGACCAGTCCAGCGTCTCGGTCGGCTCCTTGGCCCAGGCCAGCCGCCGGGCCTGCGCCGCCCAGAAGCCGAGCCGGTCCTCCCTGGCCTGCTCGTACGCCTCGGCCGTGACGTTGGCGTTCTCCGCCAGGTCAGCGGGCGGCGCGAAGCGTCGCTCCTCCTTCAAGAGGTTGGCCAGGCTTTCGTTGCTCACGACATCTCCCTTACGGTGCTTTGCCGGGCGACCGTTGTGTCCCAGGCCACAGCTCATCAGACCCGGACCCCCGATGACAAGGGCCTTCCTCTGATTGGTTTAGACCTGTGGGCGGCGCCCCTGCGGTCAGGACGCCACCCGTTCCCACGGACCCCGACGGAGATCGGTTCACGCGCGCGTGTCGTGCAGAACCGTCTCGGCCGGGTCGGCCGTCCCGGTCGTTCCGGCGACCTGGTCGAAGACTCCGCCGTCCGGAGCCTCCTCGGTGAGCAGATACGCCTGCGCCTCGCCCACGTGGAAGTACATCCCGTGCAGTTCGAGCGCGCCCTCGCGCAGCGCGCGGGCGACGGAGTCGTGGGCTCTGAGATGTTCCAGCTGCTGGATGACGTTGGTCAGGCAGAGCTGTTCGACGGCGTCGGCCGGTTCGCGGCCGGCCAGACGGGCCCAGGGGCGGTTCTTGTCGGTCGCGCGGTCCAGGCTGGGCCGTCCGTGCCGCAGCCAGCGCTTGAGGGGGGTCTGGGCGCCGTGCGGATCGGTCTTGAGCAGGGCCTGCATCGCGCCGCAGCCGGAGTGCCCGCAGACGGTGATGGACCGGACGTGCAGCACGTCCACCGCGTACTCGATCGCCGCCGCCACCGAGTCGTCGCCGCTCTCCTCTCCGGGCAGCGGCACGAGGTTGCCGACATTGCGTACGACGAAGAGGTCGCCGGGACCGCTGGAGGTGATCATCGAGGTGACGAGCCGGGAGTCGGCGCAGGTCAGGAACAGCTGCGAGGGCTGCTGTCCCTCGCGCGCCAGTCGGGCCAGCTCACCGCGGACCAGGGGCGCGGTGTTCCGCTGGAACGCGCTGATGCCCCGCGCCAGTTGATGACCGCGCGGCCCCTCGGCCGCCACCTCCTGGGGCGTCCCCGCGGTGGGGGTGGCCGGGGCCTCGCACTGGTGGTTGCGCCACGGTGTCCAGGGCCTGCAGCGGCAGCCGGCCGCCGAGGCGCCGGCGGGTTCGGCGATACGGATGCCGGCGCGGCCGGTGATCTCGACGGAGCCCCCGTGCGCCCGGTGCGCGTGCTGCCAGTCCTGCAGCGACTCGTACGCCGCGTGGTCCATGAACGACCCGTCCAGCTCCACGACGGCGGCGGCCCCCTGCGGGACCTGGTGCAGGGCCCGGCTGAGGCGGGGCACAGCGAGGAAGGTCAACTGCCCGCGCACATGGACGTGATGGGCCCCTTCCCGCTCCCCGTGGGTGATGCGCGTGCGGGTGAGGCGGTGCAGGGCGACACCGACGGCCACGGCGATGCCCAGCGCGACGCCTTCCAGGACGCCGAGGACGACGACGCCGAAGGTGGTGACGGCGTAGACCAGCACCTCGCGGTGACGGGTGACCGTGCGGATGTGGTGCAGGGAGACCATCTGGACCCCGACGGCCATCACCAGGGCGGCGAGCGAGGCGAGGGGAATCATCTCCAGGCAGGGGACCAGGAACAGCGCGGCCGCCACCACCCAGACGCCGTGCAGCATCGTGGAGTTGCGGCTGGTGGCGCCGGCCCGGACGTTGGCCGTGCTGCGGACGGCGACGCCGGCGATGGGCAGGCCGCCGAGGATGCCGGAGACGACATTGGCCGCGCCCTGGCCGCGCAGCTCGCGGTCGAGGTCCGAGCGCCCCACGTCCGTCCGGCCCGCCGCCAGCTTGTCCATGGCGACGGCGCCGAGCAGCGACTGCACGCTGCACACCAGGGTGGTGGTCAGGACGGCGGCGACGATGCCGAGCACCGGCCCGTCGGGCACTCCCGCCAGCGCGTGGCTCCGCCACGACGGCAGGTCGACCATGGGCAGGCTCAGGGCGGCGAGCGAGGCCGTCGCCGTGGCGCCCGCGACGGCGACGAGGGCGGCCGGGACGATGCGCAGCCGCCGGCCGACGCGGCCGGGCAGATGGGGCCAGGCCAGCAGCAGGACGAGGGTGAGGACGCTCACGGAGACCGCGGCGGGGTGCAGGCGTGCCAACTGGGCGGGAAGCGCGCCGATGTTGGCGCTGACCGAGCTCTGCGGGGTGCCGCCGAGCACGATGTGGAGCTGGGCGACGGCGATGGTGACGCCGATGCCGGCGAGCATGCCGTGCACGATCGCGGGGCTGACGGCGAGCGCCGAGCGGGCCACGCGCAGCTGGGCCAGGCCCAGTTGGGAGAGGCCGGCGAGGACGGTGATGGCGCAGGTGGTGCGCCAGCCGTACTGGTGGATGAGGTCGGCGGTGACGACGGTGAGGCCGGCGGCGGGGCCGCTGACCTGGAGAGGCGAGCCGCCCAGGCGTCCGGCGACGAGACCGCCGACGGCGGCGGCCACCAGGCCGGCCTGGAGCGGGGCGTCGGTGGCCAGGGCGATGCCCAGGGACAGGGGTAGCGCGATCAGGAAGACCGCGATGGAGGCCGACAGATCGGCGGCCGAGACACGGAACCGGCGACGCGGTCCCTGCGGGGGGCTGTGCGGTTGGTGATCACGCTCCGTCCGGTTCGAGTCCGGGTCGGTGGCGTGGGTGGGGACGCAGGCGGACATGGTCTCCCGTCTCCTCCGGGTCTACGCGGCCGCGTGGGTCGCGGCCGTGGGGCACGGCGTATCAGTGGCGGGAATTCTCAACGCTCAGTAAACGAATCGTAATGCAGAGTAAAGGATGTGCAAGAACATTAGCCGCAAATGGGTCATCAGATCACTCGCGATGATGAATGCGGCATTTCATCGGCTTGTCGTATTAATCATGATCGGAACTCTGTGTGACCTTGGCCGCTCTGCTCCTGAGCGAAGGAAGAAGGTGGGCGGAACATGGCCGTCACCCAGAGGATCGCCGCCGGTGTCACGCTCGCCGCCACCTGTGCCGCGGCGCTCGCCGGATGCGGATTCGGTGAGCCGGCAGGCACCACCGGCTCGACCGGTCCCGGAAGAACCGAGAAGGAGGGGCGGCAGGGGGTTCCCGCCACGAAGGAGGGCGTTCCGGCGCCGCCGAAGACGGCGGTCCGTCTCATCGGCGACGGCTCCACCGCGTACACCGGTGTGCAGCCGCACCTGCCCAGGCCCGAACGGCTGAAGCCCGGTCAGAAGCCCCCGCAGTTCGTGGTGTTCTCCTGGGACGGCGCGGGGGAGGACGGCCAGCGGCTCTTCTCGCACTTCCGCAAGGTGGCGCGGGCCAACAACGCGACCATGACGTACTTCCTGAGCGGCGTGTACATGCTGCCGGAGGAGAAGCGGGATCTGTATCGCCCGCCCCAGCACTCGCCGGGCAGGTCGGACATCGGCTTCAACGACGTCCGCGGAATCAAGGACACCGTGGACCAGCTGCGCGGCGCGTGGCTGGAGGGCAATGAGATCGGCACCCATTTCAACGGCCACTTCTGCGGTGCCGGCGGCGGGGTCGGCGAGTGGTCGGTCGAGGAGTGGAAGAGCGAGATCGCCCAGGCCAAGTCGTTCGTGAAGGCGTGGAAGACCAACACCGGCACGGAGAAGGCCGAGCCGTTGCCCTTCGACTACGACAAGGAGCTGATCGGCGCCCGCACGCCCTGTCTGGAGGGCCGGACGAACTTCATGCGGGCCGCCCGTGAACTCGGCTTCCGCTATGACACCAGCGGGGTCAAGGACCAGGTCTGGCCCGAGAAGAAGGACGGGCTGTGGGACCTGTCGATGCAGCTCGTCCCCGTCCCGGGCCGCGACTTCGAGACGCTGACCATGGACTACAACTTCTACGTGAACCAGTCCGGGGCCCGCGCCGGGGCGGCGGGCCGACAGGGGCAGTGGGGCGACCAGTTCCGCGACGGTCTGCTCGCGGGCTTCGAGCGCGCCTACGAGGGCAACCGTGCGCCCCTGATCATCGGCAACCACTTCGAGTCCTGGAACGGTGGCGTCTACATGCGTGCCGTCGAGGAGACCATCGAGGCGGTCTGCGGCAAGGCCGACGTGCGCTGCGTCTCCTTCCGGCAGCTCGCCGACTGGCTCGACGCCCAGGACCCGGAGGTCCTGGACAGGCTGAGCACCCTGAGGGTCGGGCAGGCGCCGAAGAAGGGCTGGAAGAGCTTCCTGTCCGATGGATCGGCACCGGCCCCGAAGGGTGTCCCCGGGGCTCCGGCGGCCAGGCCGGAGGGGCGCGGGGCGGGAGCCGATCCGAAGCGGTGAGCGGAGTCGTAGCCGTGGCCGGAGTCGCAGCCGTGGCCGGAGCCATGGCAGGAGTCGCAGCCGGAGTCGGGATCGAGGCCGGGGGCCGGGGGCCGGGTCGGTGCTGCCGTGCGGCTCAGACCCTGGCCGCGACTCCCTCGGTGAGTACGAACTCGGGGTCGATCTGCGAGGCCAGGTCGGCCCCGGTCCTCTCGTTGCCCCAACTGGTCGCGTTCTTCAGGTGGAAGTGCGCCATCTGCCGGGTGTAGCGCTCCCAGTCGCGCAGCTCGTACGTGGAGTCGGCGGCTTCGTGCAGGGTGCGCAGGGACTGACGGTTGGCCTCCTCCAGGCGGTCGAAACGGGGCGGGCGCCCCTTCTCCAGGGCGCGCACCCAGTCCGAGTGCCCGAAGGTCACCAGCAGGTCCTCCCCGACCTCGGCGCGGAGGAAGTCGAGGTCGTCGTCGGCGCGGACCTTGTTGCCGACGACCTTCAGGGCGACGCCGTAGTCACTGGCGTACTCCTTGTACTGGCGGTAGACGGAGACTCCTCGCCGTGTCGGCTCGGCGACGAGGAACGTCATGTCGAAGCGGGTGAACATGCCGGACGCGAAGGAGTCCGAACCGGCCGTCATGTCGACCACCACATACTCGTCGCGGCCGTCCACCAGATGGTTCAGGAACAGCTCCACCGCACCCGTCTTGGAGTGGTAGCAGGCGACCCCCAGGTCGGCGTCGGTGAAGGGGCCGGTGACCATCAAACGGACGGCCCCGCCGTCGAGTTCCACCGGGCGGGCGCAGGCGTCGTAGATGGCGTTGGGCTCGCAGATCCGCACCAGCCGGGAGCCGTCGCCCGGCGGGCTGGTCTTGATCATCGTCTCGGCGGAGGCGATCCGCGGATTGGAGCCGCGCAGATGGTTCTTGATCAGCGCCAGCCGGTCGCCCATCGCGGGCAGTTCGGCGGCCTCCGACTCGTCGAGACCGAGAGCGGCGCCCAGGTGCTGGTTGATGTCGGCGTCGACGGCGACGACCGGGGCTCCGGAGGCGGCGAGGTGGCGGATGAACAGGGAGGACAGCGTGGTCTTGCCACTCCCGCCCTTCCCGACGAAAGCAATTTTCATGTTCACTAACGGTAGTGGGGTGAGTGCCAGGAGTGTCCGCGCGGCGAGGGAAGACCACTCCTTCGAGGGGTGGGCGGCCGGTGCGCGTAGAGTCGTACTCATGAGTACGACAGGTGCGGCCGCCGATCCGCTCGCGGCCCTGGGAGAGCTGTCCGGCGTGGCCGAGTCCGTGGAGTCCGTGCGCAAGGCCGTCGACCGCGTGTACGGCCACCGCGTCATGCGGCGCCGGAGCAACGCCGTCACCTCCGAGGCGGCCCTGCGCGGCGCACGCGGCTCGGCGGCACTGTCCGGCGCCGACTGGGCCCTCGAAGAGGTGCGCCGTCGCACGGACTTCAGCGGCCAGGACGGTGACGACGAGGTCCGCGCCATGGGGGCCGCGTTGCGGCTGACCGCCGAGGCGGGCCAGCTGCTGTCCATCTGGCGGCAGTCGCCCCTGCGGGTGCTGGCGCGGCTGCATCTGGTGGCGGCCGGCCACGACGACGCGCGCGTGGGGCGGCCGCGGCAGGACGGGGAGCCGGTCGACGAGCCCCTCGTCGAACTGGCCCTGCCGGGTGCGGCCGAGGTCGCCGGGCGTCTCGACGGGCTCTCCGGGCTGATCATCCAGGGCGGTTCGGCCCCCGCTCTGGTGACCGCCGCCGTCGTCCACGGCGAACTGCTCGCCCTGCGGCCCTTCGGCTCCCACAACGGCCTCGTCGCGCGCGCGGCCGAGCGGATCGTCCTGATCGGCAGCGGCCTGGACCCCAAGTCGGTCTGCCCGGCGGAGGTCGGCCACGCGGAACTCGGCCGCGCCGCCTACCTGGCCGCCCTCGACGGTTACGTCTCCGGTACCCCGCAGGGCATGGCCGCCTGGATCGCCCACTGCGGCAGGGCCATCGAACTGGGCGCGCGCGAGTCGACGGCGGTGTGCGAGGCGCTGCAGCGCGGAGCGGCGTAGAAGGCCGCGAAGTCGGAGTGCGGAGAACCCCCGGAAAAGGGTTGCGGCGGTACGAGAATTCGTACCGCCGCTGGCATGTTCACCCGGTTACCAAGCGTCCTCGATATATGCCCATCAGGCCGGGAACTTGGCCCGTGACCTGGTGCGGCTGGCCCGTAATCGACGGGTCGACGTCGCGTGGGTGCCTGGTGTTCATGCTAGGTCCGTGGGGCCAAAATGAGTTTTTAAAGGTGATCCTCTCGGATGTCCTTTGGTCTCGCGGGCCTTGAATCCTTTCTACTCCAGGATCCGGGCAAGCGGAACCCCTTGATGTGCTTCTTTACTTTTAGGTTCAAACAGGGTGAATCGGCCGGGGTGATGCCGTCCGCAGGTCAGGCGGTCGCCACCCGGCGCCGGCTGGCGTACCAGACGAGCCCCGCGGTGGCCGCCGCGGCGCCTATGGCGGCCGCCGCGAGCAGAGCGGGGCGGGGCGGTACGGCCAGGCGCTGCTTGAGGCGCACCGGGCGGTGGAAGTCGAGAATGGGCCACCCGCGCGCGAGAGCCTCCCTGCGCAGCGTCCGGTCGGGGTTCACCGCGTGCGGGTGCCCCACGGCCTCCAGCATCGGCAGGTCGGTCGCCGAGTCGCTGTATGCGTAGCAGTGCGCGAGGTCGTACTCCTCGGACTCGGCCAGGTCCCGGACGGCCTGGGCCTTGGTCGGACCGTAGGCGTAGTACTCCACCTCACCGGTGAAGCAGCCGTCGTCGCCGACGACCATCCGGGTGGCCACCACCCGGTCCGCGCCGAGAAGTTCGCCGATCGGCTCGACCACCTCGGCGCCGGAGGTGGAGACGATGACGACGTCCCGCCCGGCGGTGTGGTGCTCCTCGATGAGGGAGGCGGCCTCGTCGTAGATGATCGGGTCGATCAGGTCGTGCAGGGTCTCGGCGACGATGTCCTTCACCTGTTGGACGTTCCAGCCGCGGCACAGTGCGGACAGGTACTTCCGCATCCGCTCCATCTGGTCGTGGTCGGCGCCGCCCGCGAGGAACACGAACTGGGTGTATGCCGTGCGCAGGGCGGCCCTGCGGTTGATCAGGCCGCCTTGGTAGAACGACTTGCTGAAGGTGAGCGTGCTCGACTTCGCAATGACCGTCTTGTCCAGGTCAAAGAAGGCCGCTGTGCGGGGCAAGGAGTGGTTTTCCACGGGGCCGAGCATATGCGCCCGCCATTCGGGCTAGTGTGGGGCGTGTGGGTTTGCCTGAGAAGGCTCTCGGGTACACCATGGAAGTCACGGATCGTTCGCGACCGTGCTAACGCGGCCCGGCTCCTCCCCCCCCGAGTCGGCCGTGAAGACGACCCCCACTCTCCCCCCCGGTGGGGGTCGTCGCATGTCCGCATGCATTTCTCCCTCCCCGCCCCAGCCCGCGAGGCCCGCATCTGCCCTCGTGGGCTTTCCTGTGTACCAGCACAGGATATGTCACCGTCCGTAGTCGGTGGGCTGCGCTGTGGAAGTCGTTCCGGAGTCGCCTGTTCGGGTGACGGCGATATTCACAGACATCCGGTTGTCCACAGAAATCGACCAAGATCCACATGATTTCCGGGATCGCCGCACCGTGATTGCAGCGCGTCCCCACGGCGGCCCCTTCAAGGTCCGTTCCGTTTCCGGGATGCGTGGGTCCGGTATCCGTCGGCCGCCCGAATGGCGGCCGATCGCCGGTCCCTGCACAGGACTTGGCATGTGCGCCCGGAAGCGGAGCGCACGGGTCGACGCAGCGAAGGGGGCTGGGAATCGTGGCGGGAGCCATCACCGACGACAGGCCGTCCGCCGCCGAGGGGCGGCAGGGCAGGCCGTTGATCGTCACCGAGGACGTGGAACTGCTGGACGACCTGTTGCGCCTGTGCGCGGCGGCGGGCGCCCGGCCGGAGGTCCACCACGGGGTGCCCGAGGGCCGCGGCCGGTGGGAGACGGCACCGCTCGTGCTCGTCGGGGACGACGCGGCACGGCGGCTGCGCGGGGCCGCGCGCAGACGAGGAGTGGTTCTCGTCGGCAAGGACCAGGACGACTCCGGGGTCTGGCAACGCGCCGTGGAGATCGGCGCCGACCACGTCCTGATCCTGCCCGACGGCGAGCAGTGGCTCGTCGACCGCATCGCCGACGTGGCGGAGGGCGTCGGCAGGCCCGCGCTCACCGTCGGCGTGATCGGCGGCCGGGGCGGTGCCGGCGCGTCCACGCTGGCCTGCGCTCTCGCCGTCACCTCGGCGCGGCAGGGCACCCGCACGCTCCTCGTGGACGCCGATCCGCTGGGCGGCGGCCTGGACGTGCTGCTCGGCGGTGAGAGCGCCGACGGACTGCGCTGGCCCGCCTTCGCCGCCTCGCGCGGCCGGGTCGGTGGCGGAGCCCTGGAGGAGTCGCTGCCCGAACTGCACTCCCTGCGCGTGTTGAGCTGGGATCGCGGCGACGCCGTCGCCGTCCCGCCCCAGGCCGTACGGGCGGTCCTCGCCGCGGCCAGGCGGCGCGGCGGAGCGGTCGTCGTCGACCTGCCGCGCCGCATCGACGAGGGCGTCGCCGAGACCCTCGCCCAGCTCGACCTGGCCCTCCTGGTCGTCCCCGCCGAACTGCGCGCCGTCGCCGCCGCCTCGCGCGTGGCCTCCGCCTTCGGCATGGTGCTGCGGGACCTCCGCGTCGCGGTCCGCGGGCCGTACGCCCCCGGCCTCGGCGACCACGAGGTGGCCCGCCTGCTGGGGCTTCCGCTCGCGGGCGAGGTACCCACCGAGGCCGGGCTGCCGGACGGCGCCAAACCGCCGGGAGGCACCCCGCGCGGACCGCTCGCGCGGTTCTGCGAGGGCTTCTGGGAGCGGGTCGCGGTCAGGGGTGAGGCGGCGTGACACGGATGCCTGAACACGCGCCGGGGCGGCCACCGCCGGGCGGCGGAGACCCGCTGGTGGCCGGGACGCGGCCGTGGCTGTCGATCGGGGGTGTGGGCGTATGAGCGGGATGCCCGACGAGGGCCTGCTGGACGGAGTGCGTCAGTGGCTCGTCGAGAGCGGTGCCGAGCCGACGCCCGCGCGGGTCGCGCAGGCGCTGCGGGAGCGGGGGCGGGTGCTCGGGGACGCCGAGGTGCTCGGAGCGGCCGAGCGGCTGCGGTCGGAGCTGGTGGGGAGCGGCCCGCTGGAACCGCTGCTCGCCGACGCCTCGGTCACCGATGTGCTGGTGTCCGCGCCGGACCGGGTGTGGGTGGACCGGGGCGGCGGGCTCGAACTGACCGGGATCTCCTTCCCGGACGCGGCCGCCGTACGACGTCTCGCGCAGCGCCTGGCGGCCGTCGCCGGACGGCGGCTGGACGACGCCCGACCGTGGGTGGACGCCCGGCTCCCGGACGGCACCCGGCTCCACGCGGTGCTCCCACCGGTGGCCGTCGGCTCCACCTGCCTGTCCCTGCGCGTCGTACGGCCCCGCGCCTTCACCCTCGCCGAGCTGGCGACGGCGGGCACGGTGCCACCCGGCGGCGACCGCGTCCTGAGTGCGCTGATCCGCTCCCGGTTGTCGTACGTCATCAGCGGCGGGACCGGGACCGGCAAGACCACGCTCCTGAGCGCGTTGCTCGGGCTGGTCGACCCCGGCGAGCGGATCGTGCTGGCCGAGGACTCGGCGGAGCTGCGGCCCGACCATCCGCACGTGGTGCGGCTGGAGGGCAGACCGGCCAACCAGGAGGGCGTGGGCCTGGTCGAACTGCAGGACCTCGTGCGTCAGGCGCTGCGGATGCGCCCGGACCGGCTGGTGGTCGGCGAGGTGCGCGGAGCCGAGGTGGTGGCCCTGCTGGCCGCGCTCAACACCGGCCACGAGGGCGGGTGCGGGACGGTCCACGCCAATGCCGCGGGCCAGGTACCGGCCCGGCTGGAGGCACTCGGTACGGCCGCCGGGCTCGACCGGGCGGCGCTGCACAGCCAGGTGGCGGCCGCGCTGTCGGTGGTCCTGCACCTCGTACGGGACCGGGACGGGCGACGGCGGATCGCGGAGGTGCATGTGCTGGAGAGGGACGCGTCGGGGCTGGTGGTGACCGTGCCGGCGCTCCGCTGGGGCGAGGAGGCGTTCGTGTACGAGCGGGGCTGGGAGCGGCTGCGGGGGCTGCTCCGGGACGGGCTGCGGGGCGGCGCGGACCCGGACGGGGTGGACGGACCGGAGAGGAGCGGGCGGTGGTGACGGGGGTCGGGGAGATGTCGGTCGGGGTGGTGGCCGTCGCCTGTGCTGGGGCGGCGGGCTGGATGTCGGGTGAAGAGGGTGGCGCCGGGGTCCGGCGGGCGCGGTTGCTGCTGGCGGGAGGCGGGCCGGTGGGGCCGCCGCCCTGGGCACGGGCGATCGGCCGGGTGCGGCGGCTGGGGGCCGAGTGGTGGGCCCCGGTGGCCGGACTGGCGATCGCTGTTCTGGGGGCCTCGGTACTGCCGGTCCTCGCGGGGGCCGCCGCTGTGCCGTTGCTGCGGCGGGTGCGCCGGGTGGCGGAGGAGAGCCGGGCCCGGCAGCGGCGGGGCGATGCGGTGGTCGCGCTGTGCTCGGCGGTCGCCGGTGAGGTGCGGGCCGGGCGGCAGCCGGGTGAGGCGTTGGCGCGGGCCGCGCGGGACTCCGCAGGGCTGGGGGACGCCGAAGCGGTGGTGCTGGCGGCGGCACGGTTCGGCGGCGACGTACCGGGGGCCCTGGCGGACGCCGCACGGCAGCCGGGGGCCGACGGGCTGCTGGGACTCGCCGCGTGCTGGCGGGTGGCCGTCGACCGGGGCGCGGGCCTCGCCGCCGGGCTCGACCGGCTGGAGGGCGCCCTGCGCGCCGAGCGGGACCAGCGGGCCGACCTGCGCGCCCAGTTGGCCGGCGCCCGCTCGACGGCGGTGATGCTCGCCGGGCTGCCGGTCCTGGGCCTTCTGCTGGGGACCGCGCTCGGCGCCGATCCTCTGCGCGTGGTGCTGCACAGCACGGCAGGGCTGGGCTGTCTGCTCGTCGGCGGGGTGCTGGAGGGCGCGGGGCTGTGGTGGGCGCTGCGGATCGTGCGGGGAGCTGAGGCGGCGTGAGCGGCGAGGGCGTCCACAGGCTGGGGATGGCCGTCTGTGCGATCGGGGGGCTGTGGTGGCTGGCTCGGTCGCTCGACACCGCACGGCGTGAACGCAGGCTGCGCGCCCGGCTGGCCGCGGTGCTCACCCTCGCCGCCGGGCCGTCCCGGCGGAGCCGCGTGCGCCGGGGCGCCGTACGGCGGTGGCTCCCGGTCGCCGGAGCCGTCTGCGCCGGATGGGTGCTCGTCGGTGGAGTCCTCGGGCTGGTCCTCGGTCCGGCCGCAGGAGTCGGGGCGTGGCTGTGGCTGCGGAGGGAACGGCGCGCGGGCGGCGACGTGGCGGACGCGTACGACGCGGCGGAGGCCTCTCGTCAACTGCCGCTCGCCGCCGACCTGCTGGCCGCCTGCATCACCGCCGGAGCCAGCCCTGTGAAGGCCGCGCAGGCGGTGGGGGAGGCCCTCGGCGGACCGGTGGGCGAGCGGTTGGCCAGAGGTGCGGCACAGGCACGGCTCGGGGGTGAGCCGGCCGAGGCGTGGCGTGCGTTGGCGTCCCTGCCGGGCGCCGGAGCACTGGCGAGGCTGCTGGAACGCGCCGACGAGTCCGGCGTACCGGCGGCTGCCCCTGTGGCCCGTCTGGCCGCCGAGGCCCGCGCCGATCGGGGCCGCTCGGCGACGGAGCGGGCTCGCCGGGCAGCCGTGATGGTCACCGCGCCGGTGGGGCTGTGCTTTCTGCCGGCCTTCATCACCGTGGGCGTGCTGCCGGTCGTCATCGGGCTCGCGGACGGGTTGTTGGGAGGGGGTGGGCCATGACGGGGCGGGCGTGAGGAGACGGCTTCGTGTGAGCGGTGACCGGTGTCGGCCGCCGCATCGGAAGTGACAGCGATCAGCGGCCGTCAGCAGCATCAGCGGCCATCAACAGCATTAGCGGCAATCAGCGGCCATCAGGTCAAGGGAACAGAGCCTCACGGGGGTTGAGATGGACAAGTCGATCAAGTCGTGCGGGTCGGGCAAGTCGGTGAAGGAGGTAGCGGAAAAGGGCTGCGCCAAGCTGGTGGGTGCCGTGATGTGCCGAGTGCGGGCGGCGCGACGGGACGCGGGGATGGTGACCTCCGAATACGCAGTCGGGATCATCGCTGCGGTGGCCTTCGCGGCGGTGCTCTACAAGGTCGTGACCAGCGGGCAGGTCCAGGAGGAACTGCAGCAGATCGTCGGGCGGGCCCTCAATGGCGGCGCGTGAGCGGCGTGGACCACGGCGGGGCGGATCGCGGCGCCGAGGCGGGGCGCCGGGCGGCGACGGTGGGTTCGTGACGGCCGAGGCGGCCATGGTCCTGCCGGGGATGCTGCTGGTCGCGACGGCGCTCGTGTGGGGACTGTTCGCCGCCTGCGCGCAGATCCAGGTCGTGGACGCCGCCCGGGCCGGTGCCCGGGCGGCGGCCCGGCAGGACCCGTCGGCCACGGTCGTGGCGACGGCCCGGAACACGGCGCCGGACGGGGCGGAGGTGACCGTGAGCAGGAAGGGCGACTTCGTGCGTGTCGTCGTCTCGGCCCCGGCGCCGGGGCCGGACGGACTGGGCCTCGATCTGAGCCACGCGGCCGTGGCCCTGGCGGAGGAGACGGTGGGGGCGGCCACGGCGGAGGGGGTGGAGGCCGGGTGAGCGCGGACTTGTGGCCCGTCTGGTCCGGTCGGCGGCCGCGAGCAGCCAGGTCGGCCCGCTCGGCCCGCTCGGCGCGGTCGGCCGGGTCAGCCCGCTCGGCGCACTCGGTCCGCTCCGCGCACTCGGTCCACTCGGCCAGTTCGGACAGGGGCTCCGCGACCGTCTGGGCCGTCGGTGCGATCGTCGCGCTGTGCGCCGTGTTCGGTGGCGTACTCGCCCTGGGGCAGGCCGTCGTGATCCGGCATCAGGCTGCCGCGGCGGCCGACCTCGCGGCCTTGGCGGCCGCCGACCACTGGATGAAGGGTGACGAGGGGGCCTGTGCGACGGCGGAATGGGTGGTGAGGGCTCAGGGCGGCAGACTCGTGCGCTGCGAGGTCGAGGGAGAGATCTCCGACGTCACAGCGGCATCGGACATAGGACCACTCACCGCCGAGGTCAGGGCGCGGGCGGGTCCACCCGGCCCACCCGGCTCACCAGCCCCGGGATAGGGCTGGAGAGCCGCTGAGAGCCGCACAGGTTCGCCGCGAAGGGCGCCCGGGAACCGTGCGATCAGCGCTCGGTACCCGCCGACGGGACCCGCCCACCGGTACCCGCCCGGTCGCCGACGTGCCCCTGTTCCTCAAGGCGCCCGGCTCTCCGGTGGAGCGTCGGGTGCTGCGCGGAGCAGTTCGGTCAGCAGCCGTACGGCGCCCCGTTTGTGCAACGGGTCGTTGCCGTTGCCGCACTTGGGGGACTGGATGCAGGACGGGCAGCCGGCGTCGCACTCGCAGGAGGCGATGGCCTGGCGGGTGGCGGTGAGCCAGGCACGCGCGGTGTGGAAGGCGCGCTCGGCGAAGCCCGCGCCTCCCGGGTGGCCGTCGTAGACGAAGACGGTCGGGAGCAGGGTGTCCGGGTGCAGCGGGACCGAGACGCCGCCGATGTCCCAGCGGTCGCAGGTCGCGAAGAGGGGCAGCATGCCGATCGAGGCGTGTTCGGCGGCGTGCAGGGCGCCGCCGAGGATCTCGGGATCGATCCGGGCCGCGTCCAGCTGGTCCTCGGTGACGGTCCACCAGACCGCGCGGGTGCGCAGCGTACGGGGAGGGAGGTCGAGTTTGGACTCGCCGAGCACCTCGCCGGTGATGAGGCGGCGACGGAGGAAGGAGACGACCTGGTTGGTGACTTCGACGGAGCCGAAGCACAACCGGCCCTCTCCCCAGGGGATCTCGGTGTCGGTCTCCAGGACGGAGATGGAGGTGGTGTCGCGGGCGACGGTCGAATAGGGCGGGTCGGCCTGCTGGACGAGGGCGACGGAGTCGTCCAGGTCCAGTTCGCGCACCAGGTAGGTGCGGCCCTGGTGCAGGTGGACCGCGCCTTCGTGGACGGTGGTGTGGGCGGCGCCCGCGTCGACCGTGCCGAGGAGCCGGCCGGTGCCGGTCTCGACGATCTGGACGGGGCGGCCGCCCTGGCCCCGGATGTCGGTCAGGTCGGCGGCCCGCTCGCGGCGGGTCCAGTGCCAGGCCTTGGCGCGGCGGCGCAGTAGCTTCGCGGCCTCCAGTTGCGGCAGCAGTTCCTCGCAGGCGGGTCCGAACAGGGGGAGGTCCTCGTCCGTGAGGGGCAGTTCCGCGGCGGCGGCGCAGAGGTGGGGGGCGAGGACGTACGGGTTGTCGGGGTCGAGGACGGTCGATTCCACCGGTCGGTCGAACAGGGCCTCGGGGTGGTGGACCAGGAAGGTGTCCAGGGGGTCGTCGCGGGCGACGAGGACGGCGAGGGCGCCCTGGCCGGAGCGTCCGGCGCGGCCGGCCTGTTGCCAGAGGGAGGCGCGGGTGCCGGGGTAGCCGGCGATGAGGACGGCGTCCAGGCCGGAGATGTCGATGCCGAGTTCGAGGGCGGAGGTGGCGGCGAGGCCGAGGAGTTCGCCGGAGTGAAGGGCGCGTTCCAGGGCGCGGCGCTCCTCGGGGAGGTAGCCGCCTCGGTAGGCGGCGACGCGCCGGGCGAGGGAGCGGTCGACCTCCCTCAGACGTTCCTGGGCGATCACCGAGATCAGCTCCGCGCCGCGCCGGGAGCGTACGAACGCGACCGAGCGCACGCCCTGCACGACCAGGTCGGTCAGCAGGTCCGCCGTCTCCGCGGTCGCCGTGCGCCGTACCGGCGCGCCCTTCTCGCCGTGGAGTTCGGTGAGCGGGGGCTCCCAGAGGGCGAACACCAGTTCACCGCGGGGCGAGGCGTCGTCCGCGACCTCGGTGACCGGGACACTGGTGAGGCGGCGGGCAGCGACCGAGGGTTCGGCGGCGGTGGCGGAGGCCAGCAGGAAGACGGGTTCGGCGCCGTAGCGGGCGCACAGGCGGCGCAGGCGGCGCAGCACGTGGGCGACGTGGGAGCCGAAGACGCCGCGGTAGGTGTGGCACTCGTCGATGACCACGTACTTGAGAGCGCGCAGGAAGGAGGACCAGCGGGGGTGGGAGGGGAGGATGCCGCGGTGCAGCATGTCGGGGTTGGTGAGGACGTAGTTGGCGTACTGGCGCACCCATTCGCGTTCCTCGACGGGGGTGTCGCCGTCGTACACGGCCGGGCGCACGGCGTTTCCCAGAGGTTGTGAAAATTCCTTCACAGAACGTCGCTGATCTGCCGCGAGAGCCTTGGTGGGGGCCAGATAGAGCGCGGTCGCCCCGCGCCCGTTGGGGGCTTCGGAGCCGTCCAGAAGGCGCGAGAGGACCGGGACGAGGTAGGCCAGCGACTTGCCGGAGGCGGTGCCGGTGGCGACGACGACCGATTCGCCGTCCAGCGCGTGCTCGGCGACGCGTGCCTGGTGGACCCAGGGGTGTTCGATTCCCGCGGCCTGTAGGGCGGCGAGTACTTCCGGTCGGATCCGGTCGGGCCAGACTGCATGGCGGCCCGCACGTGGGGGCACATGCTCCGTATGAGTGATGCGCGAAGCCCGGCTCGGCCCCGAGGCGAGCCGGTCCAGGACCGTGCCCGGCGAGGGGCTGGAAGCGGTGTCCGTCGGGGATCGATCGGATCGGTGATTCTTGGCCATCGGCATCGAGTGTGTCACCGGCGTGACGGACAATGGAGCCAAGGCGTCGTGCACGCCTGCCGGTAAGTGATTGAATGCCATCGCGGCTGGCGAACCGTCCCGGGGGCTTTCAAGCCGAGGTGTCCCGAGGGGCGAACGCTCGATAGCAAGGTGCTGGAGGATCCGTGGACCTGTCCCTGTCGACCCGTACTGTCGGCGATCGTACGGTCGTCGAGGTCGGTGGCGAAATCGACGTTTATACCGCGCCCAAGCTGCGTGAGCAGCTGGTCGAGCTGGTCAACGACGGGAGTTTCCACCTCGTCGTCGACATGGAGGGCGTCGACTTCCTCGACTCCACCGGGCTCGGCGTGCTGGTGGGCGGCCTGAAGCGCGTACGGGCCCATGAGGGCTCGCTGCGCCTGGTGTGCAACCAGGAGCGGATTTTGAAGATCTTCCGCATCACCGGTCTGACCAAGGTGTTCCCGATTCACACCTCGGTCGACGAAGCGGTGGCGGCCACCGACTGATCGCGCCCGCCCGGGCCCGGTGCCCGGAACGGCAAGAGACAAGTGAGGGGGACCGGGCCCATGGGCCCGGCCCTCCGACCGCACGCCCGTAGTTCCGAGGGGGATGCATGGCCACCGTTGAACTCCGCTTCAGCGCGCTGCCCGAGCACGTCCGGACCGCCCGACTGGTGGCGGCAGCGGTGGCGCGCAGGGCCGGAGTGGACGAGGCCGTCCTCGACGAGGTCAGGCTGGCCGTCGGCGAGGCGTGCACCCGTGCCGTGGGACTGCATCAGAGCAGCGGTATCTCGGCGCCGGTGCAGGTGTCGCTGATCGAGGAGGAGAAGCAGTTCTCCATCGAGGTCGGCGACGAGGCGCCGCACGCCGTGCCCGGTGACAAGTCGTCGGGTGCAGGTGGTGACGTGGACGCCGACATCGAGGAGGACGACATGGGCCTCGCGGTGATCAGCGGCCTCGTCGACGACGTCGAGGTCTCGGCCGGGGAGCACGGCGGACTGATCCGCATGACCTGGCCGACGACACTGTCGGTCGCCGTCCTGCCCTGACAGTCCGGTCTTCTCAACTTCAAGTAGTACCGCGAAGGGCCCTGCTGAGCAGGGCCCTTCGCGTTTTCCGGTATTTATTTCGATCACCTATTCCGATCAGCACCCATCGGAACAGCGGAATTCGTGAAGGAATTCACGATCTATCACGTGATAATTGATCAAGTGTCAATGCCTTTGAGGCGTTACTTCTTTCGAGTAACGTGGTCGCGCGCGGATCATTTGCTGGTGGGCATGTGAAGGCCAATTCCGCTTGCCGTGCACTGTTTTGATCAGGATCTCCTCCCTACAATCCGTCCACATCTTGAGCTCAGCCCAAGCGTCAAGGAGGACGAATGGCGGGGCTTTCTACCCCTCAGAGGTTTGACCAGTCCGCGGACCTCGCAGCCGCGGTACTGACCGACGACAACCGGATCATCGTCATGGTGATCGGCTTCGTGGCGCTGGCCGCGCTCGCCGTCGCCGGGGTCCTGGTGCGCCAGGTGCTCGCGGCGGGCGAGGGCACCGACAGCATGAAGAAGATCGCGACGGCGATCCAGGAAGGCGCGAACGCCTATCTGGCCAGGCAGTTGCGCACGCTCGGCGTATTCGCCGTCGTCGTGTTTTTCCTGCTCATGCTGCTGCCCGCGGACGACTGGAATCAGCGCGCCGGCCGATCGGTCTTCTTCTTGATCGGCGCGGCGTTCTCGGCGGCCACCGGCTATATCGGTATGTGGCTCGCCGTGCGCAGCAATGTGCGTGTCGCCGCGGCTGCCCGGGAAGCGACACCGGCGGAAGGCGAACCGGAAAAGGATCTCACCGCCGTCTCGCACAAGGCGATGAAGATCGCATTTCGCACCGGTGGCGTCGTCGGCATGTTCACGGTGGGGCTCGGGCTCCTCGGTGCGTCCTGCGTGGTCCTCGTGTACGCGGCCGACGCGCCGAAGGTGCTGGAGGGCTTCGGCCTCGGGGCCGCGCTCATCGCCATGTTCATGCGAGTCGGCGGCGGCATCTTCACCAAGGCCGCCGACGTCGGCGCCGACCTGGTCGGCAAGGTCGAGCAGGGCATTCCGGAGGACGACCCGCGCAATGCCGCGACCATCGCCGACAACGTGGGCGACAACGTCGGCGACTGCGCGGGCATGGCGGCCGACCTCTTCGAGTCGTACGCCGTCACGCTCGTCGCCGCGCTGATCCTCGGCAAGGCCGCGTTCGGTGACTCCGGGCTCGCGTTCCCGCTGATCGTGCCCGCGATCGGCGTGCTCA
Source organism: Streptomyces stelliscabiei (assembly GCF_014873495.1). Lineage (GTDB taxonomy): Bacteria > Actinomycetota > Actinomycetes > Streptomycetales > Streptomycetaceae > Streptomyces > Streptomyces bottropensis. Next base: position 5,813,383 of record NZ_JADBGF010000001.1, read on the forward strand.
CCGCGATGATCGGCATCTTCGCGGTGGCACCCCGCCGCGCCGACCGCAGCGGCATGTCCGCCATCAACCGCGGCTTCTTCATCTCCGCGGTGATCTCGCTGGTGCTCGTCGCCGTCGCCGTCTACGCCTACCTGCCGTCGTCGTACGCCGACCTCGAAGGCGTCACGGACACGGCGATCGCGGGCCACGACGGCGACCCGCGGGTCCTCGCGGTCCTCGCGGTGGCCATCGGCATCGTGCTGGCCGCGCTGATCCAGCAGCTGACCGGCTACTTCACCGAGACCACCCGGCGTCCCGTGAGGGACATCGGCAAGAGTTCGCTCACCGGCGCGGCCACCGTCGTCCTCGCCGGCATCTCCATCGGACTCGAATCGGCCGTCTACACCGCGCTGTTGATCGGGCTCGGCGTCTACGGGGCGTTCCTGCTCGGCGGTACGTCGATCATGCTCGCGCTGTTCGCGGTGGCGCTGGCCGGCACCGGCCTGCTCACCACGGTCGGCGTCATCGTCGCCATGGACACCTTCGGGCCGGTCTCCGACAACGCGCAGGGCATCGCCGAGATGTCCGGCGACGTCGAGGGCGCGGGCGCGCAGGTGCTCACCGACCTGGACGCCGTCGGCAACACCACCAAGGCCATCACCAAGGGCATCGCCATCGCCACGGCCGTACTCGCGGCCGCCGCGCTCTTCGGCTCGTACCGCGACGCGATCCTCACGGCCGCGAACGACGTCGGCGAGAAGGTCTCCGGCGACGGCGCGCCCATGAACCTGATGATGGACATCTCGCAGCCCAACAACCTGGTCGGGCTCATCGCGGGCGCCGCGGTCGTCTTCCTGTTCTCGGGGCTGGCGATCAACGCGGTCGCGCGGTCGGCCGGTTCGGTGGTCTACGAGGTGCGGCGGCAGTTCCGCGAGCGGCCCGGGATCATGGACTACACCGAGCAGCCGGAGTACGGCCGGGTCGTCGACATCTGCACCAAGGACGCCCTGCGGGAGCTGGCCACGCCCGGTCTGCTCGCCGTCATGGCGCCGATCGCGATCGGGTTCACGCTCGGTGTCGGCGCGCTCGGCGCGTACCTCGCGGGCGCGATCGGTACGGGCACGCTGATGGCGGTGTTCCTCGCCAACTCCGGTGGCGCGTGGGACAACGCCAAGAAGCTCGTCGAGGACGGCCATCACGGCGGCAAGGGCAGCGAGGCCCATGCCGCGACCGTCATCGGTGACACGGTGGGCGACCCGTTCAAGGACACGGCGGGACCGGCCATCAACCCGCTGCTGAAGGTGATGAACCTCGTCGCGTTGCTCATCGCGCCGGCGGTCGTCCAGTTCAGCTACGGCGAGGACAAGAGCGTCGGGCTGCGTGTCGCCATCGCGGTGGTCTCGATCGCCGTGATCGTCGCGGCGGTGTACGTGTCCAAGCGGCGCGGCATCGCCGTGGGTGACGAAGACAACGCCGAACGGATGGCCAAGTCGGCGGATCCAGCGGTGGTTTCGTAGACGGCCTTAGACCGGGTTCGGGCCGGGTCCTGGACCGGGCCCGCGAGGGCCCAGCTCAAGGGGCGGGCGGGCGGCGCGTGTTGACGCGCCGGCCGCCCGCTTCCGTGGCGGCCCGCCGTTCTCCGTGAGCCTTCTCTCTCTTGGTGCAAATGGTTGGAAAAGGGTGCACCGGGGGTGCTCGGCACACAGCTACCGCCCATACGGCGTGTATGTTCCGGGGCCGAGAGCCATGGAAGGGACCAATCCGGTGAACAAGAAGCTCGCTGCCGCACTGTCCGGCGGTGCGGTACTGGTACTGGCGCTGTCCGGCTGCAGCAGCGACGACAAGACGAACGACAAGCTGAACTCCTGGGCCAAGCAGGTCTGTGACTCCGTGCAGCCGCAGATCAGGAAGATCGCGGCGGCCAACGCCTCGATCCAGAAGGAGACCTCGGACGACAGCGCTCCGGCGGACGTGCAGAAGGCCGACTCGCAGGGCTTCCAGGACATCTCCGACGCGTACAAGGCGATGGCCACGGCCATCCAGCGGGCCGGGGCGCCCGATGTGGAGGAAGGCGAGAAGAAGCAGAAGGCCGCGGTCGCCGAGCTGAACCAGCTGTCGACGGCCTACGGCGAGCTGAAGAAGAAGTCGGACGCGCTGAACACGAAGGACCAGGCGAAGTTCGCGGACGGGCTCGAAGGTGTCGCCACCGAGCTGGAGAAGCTGAGCAAGACTGGGAGCAACGCCCTGAAGGAGCTGGAGAAGGGCGAGGTGGGCCAGGCGATGGCCGACCAGCAGAGCTGCAAGTCCGCCACCGCCTCCGGGGCGGTGTCCGCGCCCGCGTCCGGGAGCTGACGCCGAGCGGGGTTCCGCGCCGCCGCGGGTGACCGGGCCAGGGCCGGAGGGACGCCCGGGGCGGCACGGTCGTCCGCGCCCGGGCGGGGCCGCGGTGCGCGACTACGCTGGGCGGTGTGAGTGACTCCAGGCTGTCTTCCCTGCCCTCCGCCGACCGGTCCGACGTCGCTGTGCGGCTTCGTCAGGCGCTGATCGGCGCCGACTTCACCGCCGACGGGCTTCTCGAACTGCTCGGCGCGTCCGCGTACGCGGCCCTGGCGCGCAGCGAGGTCGTGCCGGCGCTCAGGGCGACGCGGGGGGACACGGCGCTGGAGGCGCTCGTACGCCTGTTCCTGTTGCAACAGGCGGTCCCCCGCGCGCGCGTGGAGGGTGTGCTGCCCGTCGACGCGTGCGTCGAGAGCGGCTGGCTCGTCCGCGCCGGCGCGGACGAGATCGCGGCCGCCGTCGACGTACGGCCGTACGGCGGGCCCGACGGCGAGGACTGGTTCATCGTGTCCGACCTGGGGTGCGCGGTCGGCGGGGCCGGCGGGATCGGAAGCCGGGACGAGGGTGTGGTGCTGGGGGTCGGCGGTGCGTCCACGACCCTGGCCGGGATCACCGTGCGGACGGCCGTCGGCGCCGCGCTCGACCTCGGGACCGGTTCCGGCATCCAGGCCCTGCACGCCGCGCGACACGCCACGCGCGTGACCGCGACCGACCTCAACCCGCGCGCGCTGCACATCACGGCGCTCACGCTGGCGCTCTCCGGGGCCCCGGAAGCCGATCTGCGCCAGGGCTCGCTCTTCGAGCCGGTCCGGGCCGACGAGACGTACGACCTCATCGTGTCCAATCCGCCGTTCGTGATCTCGCCCGGCGCCCGGCTGACCTACCGCGACGGCGGGATGGGCGGGGACGATCTGTGCCGCACGCTCGTTGCGCAGGCGGGGGAGCGGCTGAACGAGGGCGGGTACGCGCAGTTCCTCGCCAACTGGCAGCACGTGGAAGGGGAGGACTGGCAGGAGCGGCTGAGGTCGTGGGTGCCGCGCGGATGCGACGCGTGGATCGTGCAGCGGGAGGTCCAGGACGTCGCGCAGTACGCGGAGTTGTGGCTGCGGGACGCGGGTGACCACCGCGGTGACGTGGCCGAGTACCGGGCGCGGTACGACGCCTGGCTCGACGAGTTCGAGTCGCGCAAGGTCAAGGGCGTCGGCTTCGGATGGATCACTCTGCGGAAGGCGGCGGCCGCGGACCGGGAGCCCTCGATCACCGTCGAGGAGTGGCCGCACCCGGTCGAACAGCCGCTCGGCGAGACCGTGCGGCAGCACTTCGCGCGCGTCGACTACCTGCGGTCGAACGACGACGCGGCCCTCCTCGCCGCACACTTCCGGCTGACCGCCGAGATCGTCCAGGAGCAGGTCGGGCTGCCCGGCGCCGAGGACCCCGAGCATGTGGTGCTGCGTCAGAACCGGGGTATGCGCCGGGCCACGAAGGTGGACACGGTCGGCGCGGGATTCGCCGGTGTGTGCGACGGCACGCTCAGCGCGGGACGGATCCTGGACGCCATCGCCCAGCTCGTCGGCGAGGAGGCGGTGGCGCTGCGCGACCGGACACCGGGCCAGATCCGGCTGCTCGTCGAGCAGGGGTTCCTCGAACCGGTCCGGTGAGGGCGGGAGTCTCCACACCGCTGCCGCACTGCCCTCGCGCGCCCGGTGACCATTTCCGGACCGTCCGGTGACGGTACTGGTGCCCCGCGCGATGCCACTTCCCGTGACGCGTGAGGCGTATGGGAACTCCTGGGACGCATGTGCTGCTTGTGCCTGGATTGATACGTAAAAGGGCTCCTGTCAGTGGTGCGTGCGAAGCTATTTTCAAGAGACGGATTCGACGTGTCCTCGGGGGAGGCACGCACTGTCTCTGGGGGATCGGGGGGTCGCGATGGCGCGGGATACGCCGGAGCAGGGCCAGGGCAGGATCATCAACAACCGGTACCGGCTGCTGCGCACCCTGGGCGCGGGCGGCATGGGCCGGGTCTGGCTCGCGTACGACGAGGAGTTGGCCTGCGAGGTCTCCATGAAGGAGATCTCCCTGCCCGACGTCCCGCGCGACGCGACCGAGTCCGCCCAGCGCATCGCCCGGGCCCGCAGCGAGGCCCGGCACGCCGCGCGGCTGCGCGGACACCCGCATGTGGCGACGGTCCACGACGTGGTGCTGCACGAGGGCCTGCCGTGGATCGTCATGGAGTACGTGCCGGACGCGATCGACCTCCAGGCCGTCGTACGGCAGCGGGGGCCGCTCTCGCCCGCGCAGGTCGCCCGGATCGGGCTCGCGGTCCTCGACGCCCTCACGGCGGGGCACCGGATCGGCATCCTGCACCGCGATGTGAAACCGGCCAACATCCTGCTGGCCGCCGACGCCTCGGGCGACCTCTACGCACGCGTGCTGCTCACCGACTACGGCATCGCCCTCCAGCCGGAGTCCCACGAACCCCGGCTCACCGCGACCGCCGGCATCCTCGGCACCCCCGGCTACCTGGCGCCGGAGCGGGCGCGGGGCGAGCCGCCCACCCCGGCCGCCGACCTGTTCTCGCTCGGCGCCACGCTGTACGCGGCGGTCGAGGGCCGCGGCCCCTTCGACCGGCACGGCGAGTACGCGACGCTCACGGCCCTGCTCGGGGAGGAGCCGACGCCGCCCGCCCGCGCCGGTGACCTGGCCTCCGTCCTGCACGGACTGCTCATCAAGGACCCGGTGCGCCGGCTGTCGCCGGAGGCGGTGGCACGCGGACTGGAGCGGGTGACCTCCGGAGCGGGCGGCGGACCGACTCCGCCGGGCTGGGGAGCCGCCCCCGCGCCGGCGCCCGGTTCCTTCGGGCCGGCTCCCGGCGCTCCCGGCACACCGGGTACGCCCGGCGGTCCCGGAACCGCCGGAGCGCCCCCGGGGTACGTGGCGAGCGCGCCGCCCGGGTACGTGGCCGCCGGCCAGCACGGCCTCGGCGGCACCCCGAACACACCGGGCGCACCTCACACGCCGTACACCCCGCACACGCCCGGCGCGCCCCACACGCCGTACGCGCCGCACACCCCCGGCGCGTCACCCGCCGCGCCGAACACCCCGAACACCCCGGCGGGCGGCCCGGCACCGTACGACCCGTGGCAGCGAGGACAGCAGCCGCGGAGTCCCTACGACAGCTACAACCCGTACGGGGGCGGCCGACCCGCCCCGTACGGCGGCGGGGCGCCGCCGGGAAACGCGGGATTCCCGACCATGACGGCCGGGGGACCGCCGCCCGGTGGGGCGCGGCGGAAGATGCCCGCGGCGGCGATCGTCGGGATCGTGGTCGCCGTGCTGCTGGTGGCGGGCGGCGGGACCTGGGCCGCGGTGACCTTCCGGGGCGACCCGGATCCCAAGCCTTCCGACACCTCGCAGGCGGGCGGCCCACAGCCCGGCTCGGAGTACCCCTACGGGGAGCGCGCGGCCCTCAAGAAGCCGCTGGAGGTGGGGGACTGCGTCAAGGCGGTCTGGACGGGCGCGGCGTTCACGTCGGTGCCCGACCTCGGCGTGGTCGACTGCGGCGAGGACTGGCCGGACGGCCAGGTCGTGGCGGTGGAGCGGGCGGCGGACCACGCCGACGCGAAGGCCGACGGCGCGCGGCGCTGCGCCGCCCAGGCGGACGCGATCGCCGAGGCGCTGCCCGACGCGGGGGTCTACGCGCTCGTCCCCACCGAGGAGGGCTTCACCACGGCCAAGGGCGGTACGGCATGCCTCGTCCTCGGCAAGCACGTCCCGATAGGCGGCGAAGTGGGCCGGCTCCGTGACGTGGGCATGAATCTATGGCCCACGCAGATGGCCGTCGGGGACTGCTGGGACTACACCACCCGGGAGGACAAGGGTTACGACGCCCCGCTGACCGACTGTGCCGAAGCGCACACCGACCAGGTCGTCGGTTCGGTCCAGGCGCCCGCCAACATGACCTTCGACGGTGCCCTCGCCGAGGGCGGAAAGCTCTGCACCAACAGGTTCGAGTCGAGTTGGGCGCCCGGCGCTGACCTGATCGTGTCGGGATGGGTCTCCGACAAGGACGAATGGAAGAAGGGCTTCAGCAAGGTGGTGTGCACGGTGCGCAACGCCGACGTGTCGAGGACGACCGGGAAGATACGCACGCCCGGCTCGGTCTGAGGGCACGGTACGCCTCGCGTTCACCTCGGGTTCGCGCGCCCGCCGCCCGTCCGTGCCAGCCTCCCCTCCCGGGGTGGTCGAGGGGTGGGAGGACGGGACATGGAGAGCGGACCGGCGATCTTCGTGGGGGTGGTGTTCGCCCTGTTCGGAGGCGGGCTGCTGCTGTGGACCGTGACACGGCTGCGCCGGGGCGAGCCGGTCGCCCAAGGGGTGCGTCCCGCGCTGTCGGCGTCGCTCGCGAGCGTGGCGGCGGTCACCGCTCTCGCCCTCGGCGCGTGGTGCCTCACCCGCGTCTGAGCGGGCCCGGGGAGCCGGGGCCGACGGGAGTGCCGGGTAACCGCGATGTGACGCTCCGCATAGGCCCCGAACGGGTCGCCGCACACGCCGGGCGGCAGGAATGGCGGTAGTCGGGTTACCGTTCGAGTGGCCGTTGCGGGCTTTTCCCGTTTGACACGGGGGCGGGATGTACCGTCACACTCCGCAGCGTCAGCATGACCCGACCCCCGGGCCGACCGCCGAGCCCCGTGCGAGGCAACGGCCGCCGGGGGCCCCGCCCCGGGAAGCCAGCCTGGGGGGACCCAGCGTCGACCGGAGAGAAGAGCGAAGTTGTCCCCGACCAGCGAGACCGCGAAGGGCGGGCGCCGACTCGTCATCGTCGAGTCGCCTGCCAAGGCGAAGACGATCAAGGGCTATCTCGGCCCCGGCTACATCGTCGAGGCGAGCGTGGGGCACATCCGCGACCTTCCCAACGGTGCCGCGGAGGTGCCCGAGCAGTACACCGGCGAGGTGCGCCGCCTCGGCGTGGACGTCGAGCATGACTTCGCGCCCGTCTACGTGGTCAACGCGGACAAGAAGGCGCAGGTCAGGAAGCTCAAGGATCTCCTGAAGGAATCCGACGAACTCTTCCTCGCCACCGATGAGGACCGCGAGGGCGAGGCCATCGCCTGGCACCTCCAGGAGGTGCTCAAGCCCAAGGTCCCGGTCAAGCGGATGGTCTTCCACGAGATCACCAAAGCCGCGATCCAGGCCGCCGTCGCCAACCCGCGCGAGCTGAACCAGCGCCTCGTCGACGCCCAGGAGACCCGCCGCATCCTCGACCGTCTCTACGGCTACGAGGTCTCGCCGGTCCTGTGGAAGAAGGTCATGCCGCGGCTGTCGGCGGGCCGCGTCCAGTCCGTCGCGACCCGGCTCGTCGTGGAGCGGGAGCGGGAGCGCATCGCGTTCCGCTCGGCCGAGTACTGGGACCTGACCGGCACCTTCGCGACCGGCCGCGCCGGTGACGCCTCCGACCCGTCGTCCCTGGTCGCCCGCCTGCAGTCCGTCGACGGCCGCCGCGTCGCGCAGGGCCGCGACTTCGACTCGGTCGGGCAGCTCAAGGGCGCGACCGTCCTCCACCTCGACGAGGGAGCCGCCCGCGCGCTGGCCGCCGCCCTGGAGAACACCCGGTTCGCGGTCCGGTCCGTCGAGTCCAAGCCGTACCGCCGCTCGCCGTACGCCCCCTTCCGTACGACGACGCTCCAGCAGGAGGCCTCGCGCAAGCTGGGCTTCGGGGCCAAGGCGACCATGCAGGTGGCGCAGAAGCTGTACGAGAACGGCTTCATCACCTATATGCGTACCGACTCCACGACGCTCAGCGACACCGCGATCAAGGCCGCCCGCGCCCAGGTCACACAGTTGTACGGCGCCGACTACCTGCCGGCCCAGCCGCGCACGTACGCCGGGAAGGTCAAGAACGCGCAGGAGGCGCACGAGGCGATCCGGCCCTCGGGTGATCGTTTCCGCACGCCCGCCGAGACGGGTCTGACCGGCGACCAGTTCAAGCTCTACGAGCTGATCTGGAAGCGCACGGTCGCCTCCCAGATGAAGGACGCGACGGGCAACAGCGTCACCGTCAAGATCGGTGGCACCACCTCCGACGGCCGGGACGCCGAGTTCAGCGCCTCCGGCAAGACGATCACCTTCCACGGCTTCCTCAAGGCCTACGTCGAGGGCGCCGACGACCCGAACGCCGAGCTGGACGACCGCGAGCGCAGGCTGCCGCAGGTCGGCGAGGGTGACGCGCTCTCCGCCGAGGAGATCACGGTCGACGGGCACGCCACCAAGCCCCCGGCCCGCTACACCGAGGCCTCACTGGTCAAGGAGCTCGAAGAGCGCGAGATCGGCCGCCCGTCGACGTACGCGTCGATCATCGGCACGATCCTGGACCGCGGGTACGTGTTCAAGAAGGGCACGGCCCTCGTGCCGTCCTTCCTGAGCTTCGCCGTGGTCAACCTGCTGGAGAAGCACTTCGGGCGGCTCGTCGACTACGACTTCACCGCCAAGATGGAGGACGACCTCGACCGCATCGCCCGCGGTGAGGCCCAGGCGGTGCCGTGGCTCAAGCGCTTCTACTTCGGCGAGACCGCGCCCGGCGGCGCACCCGTCGCGGCGGGTGCGAACGGCACGGCGGCCGAGGCCGGCAACGGCGACGGCGACCACCTCGGCGGGCTGAAGGAACTGGTCACCGACCTGGGCGCGATCGACGCCCGCGAGGTGTCGTCGTTCCCCGTCGGCGACGGCATCGTGCTGCGCGTCGGCCGCTACGGCCCGTACATCGAGCGCGGCGAGAAGGACGCGGAAGGGCACCAGCGGGCGGACGTGCCCGAGGACATGGCGCCCGACGAGCTGAGCGTCGAACTCGCCGAGGAACTGCTCGCCAAGCCCAGCGGTGACTTCGAGCTGGGTGCCGACCCCGCGACGGGCCATCAGATCATCGCCCGCGACGGGCGCTACGGTCCGTACGTCACCGAGGTGCTCCCCGAGGGCACCCCGAAGACCGGCAAGAACGCGGTCAAGCCGCGCACGGCCTCGCTGTTCAAGTCGATGGCGCTGGACACGGTGACCCTGGCCGACGCGCTGAAGCTGATGTCGCTGCCGCGCGTGGTCGGCGCCGATGCCGAGGGCCAGGAGATCACCGCGCAGAACGGCCGGTACGGGCCCTATCTGAAGAAGGGCACGGACTCGCGCTCGCTGCAGACCGAGGACCAGCTCTTCACGATCACCCTCGAAGAGGCGCTGGCGATCTACGCCCAGCCCAAGCAGCGCGGGCGGGCCGCCGCCAAGCCGCCGCTGAAGGAACTGGGCGAGGACCCGGTCAGCGCGAAGCCGGTCGTGGTGAAGGACGGCCGCTTCGGGCCGTACGTCACCGACGGCGAGACCAACGCGACGCTTCGGTCCGGGGACAGCGTGGAGACGATCACCCCCGAGCGCGGATACGAACTGCTCGCGGAGAAGCGGGCCAAGGCTCCCGCCAAGAAGACGGCCAAGAAGGCGCCGGCGAAGAAGACGGCGACCAAGACCGCCGCGAAGAAGGCCGCGCCGGCGAAGAAGACCGCCACCGCGAAGAAGACGGCGGCTTCGAAGACGGCCACGGCCAAGAAGGCGGCTCCGGCGAAGAAGGTGGCCGAGAAGAAGGCTGCGGCTTCCGGGGACGGCGCCCAGTAGCCCGGGGGTGCGGGTGCGTCAGCTCGGGGGCGCGGGTTCGGGCGCGGGTACGTTCGCGGCTGCGGGCTGTTGCGGCTTGTCGCGCGGTTCCCCGCGCCCCCGACGGGGCGCCCGTGCTCGGCGGTGGCTGGAAGTGCCCGCCTTCCTCTCGTCGGATGTGTGCGTTTCGTGTGACTTGGTCGTGCGCCGTGCGTGCGTTCGGGCGCTGCTTCTGCGTGTCGGTGGGTGCCGATAGGCTGAAAGCATGATGCGAGCCGAGCAGCCTACGGCCCACGACCCGGCCTTCGATGACGCCCTGGCAGCCGACTCCCGGGAGCGCGCCGTGCGGGCGCTGCTGCGCCGGCCGCAGCTGAAACGGTTGTGGGGCGCACAGCTCGTGGGCGGCGTGGGCGATGTCCTCGCCCTGTTCGTGCTGGTGCTCCTCGCCTTCCAGGCGGCGATCGCCGAGGGCTCCTTCGGCGGTGGATACCGGGGCGTCGCGCTCACGGTGGCAGCCGTCTTCGGTACGCGCGCCCTCGCGACCCTGCTCTTCGGAGCCGTGCTCCTCGGCCCGCTCACCTCGCTGACCGCGCAGGAGGGGCCCCTCGACCGCCGCTGGACCATGGTCGGCGCGGACGGGGTACGGGTCCTGCTGCTGATCGTCGCGCCCCTGTGGATCGACTGGACGCCGGACAACGCGCTCGCGGTGCTGCTGGTCACCGCGTTCGTGGCCGGGGTCGCCGAGCGGTTCTGGACCGTCTGCCGGGAGAGCGCGGCACCCGCGCTGCTGCCCGCGCCGCCCCCGGAGGGCGCGACCGTACGCCCGCTGCCGGACCACATGGACGCGCTGCGGCGCCTGGCGCTGCGTACGACCTTCGTCGCGGTGCCCCTCGCGGCCGTCGTCCTCGTCGTCGCGGCGCTGCTCAACAACCTGCTGGGTGCGGGCCTCGACTGGTTCGGACAGCACCAGGCCGCGCTCGCCTCGTACGTCGCCGCCGGGCTGTTCGCCGCCTCGCTGTCCCTGGTGACCTTCCTCGAACTGCCCAAGACGCGCACCCCGCGCGCGCGGTCGCCGCTGGAGGGGCTGCGCCGGCCCAGGACGGGCACCGGTGTGGACAAGGGCCGGACGGGTGCGATCCCGCTGCTGGTGCCGGCGTGCGGTGCCGTGGCCGGTGCGGTCGCCGCCGTGGTCGCCGTCGCCGTGCTGCACGCCAAGGACCTGGGCGGCGGACCGGTGTTGTACGGGCTGTTCGTCGCCGCGGTGACCGGCGGGGTGGGCGTCGGGATCCGGCGGGCGCCGTCCGTGCTGCCCTCGCTGTCCCGGCGTCGGCTCCTCGCTCTCACGATCGCCTTCACCGGTGTCGCCCTGCTCGCCGCCGGGCTGACGCCGGATGTCACGAGCGTGGTGCTGATCCTGGGGCTGGCCGGCGTCGGCGCGGGCATCGCCGCGAACACCGGGCACACGCTGCTGGACCAGGAGGCCGAGGACTTCCGGCGGGCCCGGACCACCGAGCATCTGCACGCTGTCGTACGGGTGTTCGTGGCTGTGGCGGCGCTCGTCGCTCCGCTGGTCGCCGCCGCCATCGGGCCGCACCGGCTGGAGAGCGGCAAGTTCGTGTTCGCGCACGGGGGCGCGGCGTTCACGCTGATGCTGGTGGGGGCGCTGCTGCTGCCGGTGGCCGCGCTGGTGCTGGCGAAGGTCGACGACCGGTCCGGGGTGCCGCTCCGGCAGGACCTGCGGGACGCGTTGCTCAAGGGCGACGATCCGGCGCAGGCGCCCGCGGCCTCGGGGTTCTTCATCGCCCTGGAGGGCGGCGACGGGGCCGGGAAGTCCACCCAGGTCGAGGCGCTCGCCGAGTGGGTCCGGGCCAAGGGGCACGAGGTCGTGGTCACGCGGGAGCCGGGGGCCACTCCGGTGGGCAAGCGGCTGCGGTCGATCCTGCTGGACGTGTCGAGTGCCGGCCTGTCCCACCGGGCCGAGGCGCTCCTCTACGCGGCCGATCGTGCCGAGCACGTGGACACCGTGGTGCGGCCCGCGCTGGAGCGGGGTGCCGTCGTCATCTCCGACCGGTACATCGACTCGTCCGTGGCGTACCAGGGGGCCGGGCGGGACCTCTCGCCGACCGAGATCGCCCGGATCTCGCGGTGGGCGACCGATGGACTCGTACCCCATCTGACCGTGCTGCTGGACGTGTCGCCCGAGGCCGCGCGCGAGCGGTTCACCGAGGCGCCGGACCGGCTGGAGTCGGAGCCGGCGGAGTTCCACGAGCGGGTGCGGGCGGGTTTCCTGACGCTGGCCGCCGCGGACGCCGGACGGTACCTGGTCGTGGATGCCGCGCAGGACCCGGAAGCTGTGACGACCGTGGTTCGGGCCCGGCTCGACGTGATGCTGCCGCTGTCCGAGGCCGAGGTGAAGGCGCAGGAGGAGGCCCGGCGCAAGGCCGAGGAGGAAGCACGGCGCAAGGCCGAGGAAGAGGCCGCGCGCAAGGCCGAGGAGGAGCGGCTGGAGCGGGAGCGCCAGGAGGAGCTGGCGCGGCTGCGGGCCGAGGAGGAGGAGCGCAAGCGGCGCGAGCTGGAGGAGGCTCAGCGGCGCGAGGCGGAGCGGCAGGCGGAGGAGGCCCGGCAGCGGGCCGAGGAAGCGCGTCGCCGTGCCGAGGAGGAGCAGGCGCGGCTCCTCGCGGAGGAGAAGGCCCGTGCCGCGGAGGAGGAGCGGCGTCGGGTCGAGGAGGAACGGCGCCGCAAGCAGGCCGCGGAGGAGCAGCGGTTGCGGGCGGAGGCGGAAGCGCTCCGCCTGGAGAAGCAGCGGAAGGCCGAGGAGGCCCTGCTCCGGGCCGAGGAGGCACGGCGGGTGGCCGCGGCGGCCGAGGCCGAGCGGGCGGCTCGCGCCGAGGCGGAGAGGGTCGCGGCGGAGCGGGCCGAGGCGGAGCGCGCGGCCGAGGCCGAGCGGGGGGCTCGGGCGGAGGCGGAGAGGGCCGCGGCGGCTCGTCGGGCCGCGGAGGCCCAGCGGAGTGCGGAGGCTCAGCGGAGTGCTGAGGCTGCGCGGGGCGCTGGGGGTGGCTCCGGTGGCGACGACGCGATCACGGTGGCCACGCCGGTCGTGACGCCGACGAACGCGTCGGGTGGGCCCGTGGACGAGACGGCCGTGCTGCCGCCGGTGCGGGGGGACGGGCCGGTGGGTTCGGGGCGTTCGCCCGGTGGGGCGGACTCCGAGACGACGGCGAAGTTGCCCAAGCCGCCGGTGCCGGGTTCGGGGGCGGCGGAGGACGAGACCGCGGTCCTGCCGCCGGTGCCTCCGGGAGCCGCCGATGAGACGGCGGTCCTGCCGCCGGTGCGGGAGGACCGGGTGCCACCGGGGTACTTCCGGGACGAGCGGCCCGGGCCCGACGGGGCGGAGGGACGGACGCGCGAGCTTCCGCAGGTCGACGAGCAGGGGACGCCGCGGCGACGGCCCCGCTCGGACTGGGCCGAGGAGACTCCGCTGGACGACCTGCCCACGCTCGCGGACGAACTGCTGGGCTCGCACGACGGCGACGACCCCGACGAGGGGCGGGGCTGGCGGCGGCGACGCCGGTGAGGTGACACGCGCCCGGACCCCGAGGCGGAGGTGGGGCCCGGCCGTCCGCGAGTCGGGCCGGGCCGGACGCGGGCCGGGCGGGGATCGGGCCGACCGGGCCTGGCTGTCAGTGGGGTCGCGCACAATGGGGCGCGAAGAGGTGTCGTGGACGGAGGGCGGTGGGTCATGGCCGTGTGGGACGACCTGGTGGGGCAGGAGCGACTGAGTGCGCAGCTCGACGCCGCCGCTCGGGACGCGGACGCGATCGTCACGGCGGCGACGACGGGCACGGCACCTCCGGAGGCGTCGAGGATGACGCACGCGTGGCTGTTCACGGGACCGCCGGGTTCGGGACGGACGACCGCGGCGCGGGCGTTCGCGGCGGCACTGCAGTGTGTGAGTCCGGACCGGGCGCTCGGGGGGAGCCCCGGGTGCGGGTTCTGCGACGGATGCCATACGGCGCTGGTGGGGACGCACGCCGATGTCAGCACCGTGGCGGCGGTGGGTGCGCAGATCCTGGTCGACGACATGCGGGACACCGTGCGCAAGTCGTACACCTCACCGGCGAACGGGCGCTGGCAGGTGATCCTCGTCGAGGACGCCGAGCGGCTGAACGAGAAGTCGGCGAACGCGGTGCTCAAGGCCGTCGAGGAGCCCGCCCCGCGGACGGTGTGGATGCTGTGCGCGCCGTCGCTGGAGGACGTGCTGCCGACCATTCGCTCGCGGTGCCGGCACGTCGGACTGCTCACACCGTCGGTGGACGCGGTGGCGGACATGCTCGTACGGCGCGAGGGCATCGAGCCGGAGGCGGCCGCGGTGGCCGCTCGGGCCACCCAGGGACACATCGAGTGGGCCCGGCGGCTGGCCACGGACCCGCGGGCCCGTGAGCGTCGGGCCGCAGTGCTGAAGCTGCCGCTGCGGGTCGAGGACATCGGGGGGTGCCTCAAGGCCGCGCAGGAGCTGGTGGACGCCGCGTCGGAGGAGTCGAAGCAGCTGGCCGAAGAGGTCGACACCAAGGAGACCGAGGAGTTGAAGGCGGCGCTCGGCGCGGCGCAGGGCGGGCGCATGCCGCGCGGTACGGCGGGGGTGATGAAGGACCTGGAGGACAAGCAGAAGCGGCGGCGCACGCGGGCGCAGCGGGACAGCCTGGATCTCGCGCTGACCGAGCTGACCGGGTTCTACCGGGATGTGCTGGCCCTGCAGATGGGGGCGCGGGTCGCGCTCGCCAACGTCGAGGTGCGGGAGAGCCTGGAGCGGATGGCGCGGGGTGGCACGCCGGAGTCGACCCTGCGGCGGATCGACGCGATCGCGGGCTGCCGGGAGGCGCTGGAGAGGAACGTGTCGCCGCTGCTGGCCGTGGAGGCGATGACGATGGCGCTGCGGGCCGGGTGACGTCGGGGGCGTCAGGGGGCGTCGGGCGTCATGGGGGCGGCAGGGGACGTCGGGCGCACGGGGACGACGGAGCTGCGGCGTCCTCCTTGTCGTGGCGGGCGGCGGGTGTGGCGCGTTCGGTTGACTGCGTCACTCGTACGAGCAGCATTTGTTCCCATTCGTGATCAATTGAGTGGTTCTGGTTACGCTCGCGAGATGCACACCAGGCGTACTTCCCGGCCGAACCGGTACCTGCGGGCAGGCGGCGCGTTGCTCGCTGCCGCCGCGCTGCTCGTCGCGGGCTGCTCCTCCGGCGGCTCCCGTACGGCGGCCACCGTGGCGGACGGAGGGCCCGGCCTGGTCGCGCGGCCCCGGGCGACACCGTCGGTGCCGGCCGCGTACTACGAGCAGAAGCTGCGCTGGCGCGACTGCGAGGTCGCCGGTTTCCAGTGCGCCACGATGAAGGCGCCCCTCGACTACGCGAAGCCGGGCGAAGGCGACATCAGGCTGGCCGTCTCGCGCCGGAAGGCGACGGGCCCCGGGAAGCGCCTCGGCTCGCTGCTGGTCAATCCCGGCGGGCCGGGCGGGTCGGCGGTCGGGTACGTGCAGGGGTACGCGGGCATCGGCTACCCGGCCGAGGTGCGGGCGCGGTACGACATGGTGGCGGTGGACCCGCGGGGTGTGGCCGGCAGCGAGCCGGTCGAATGCCTCACCGGGCGGCAGATGGACACGTACACGCAGACGGACCTCACTCCGGACGGCACGGGGGAGACGGCGAAGCTGGTCGCGGCGTACAAGCGGTTCGCGGAAGGGTGTGGGCAGCGGGCGCCGCGTCTGCTGCGGCACGTCTCCACCGTCGAGGCGGCTCGGGACATGGACATCCTGCGGGGCGTGCTGGGCGACGAGAAGCTGACCTATGTGGGCGCCTCGTACGGGACGTTCCTCGGGGCGACCTACGCGGAGCTGTTCCCGAAGCGCGTCGGCCGACTGGTGCTGGACGGCGCACTGGACCCCTCGCTGCCCGCCCACCGGCTCAACCAGGAGCAGACGGCCGGCTTCGAGACGGCCTTCCAGGCCTTCGCGAAGGACTGCGTGGGGCGGAAGGACTGTGTGCTGGGGCGCACGCCCGCACAGGTCGGCGACCATCTGCGCGCGTTCTTCGAGCGGCTGGACACACGGCCGCTCCGGACTGGTGACGCCGACGGACGGCGGCTCGGCGAGGCCCTGGCCACGACCGGGGTGATCGCGGCGATGTACGACGAGGGGGCGTGGCCGCGGCTGCGCCAGGCGCTCACCGAGGCGGTCGGGAAGGGCGACGGCGCCGGCCTGCTCGCCCTCTCGGACAGCTACTTCGAACGCGGCCCCGGTGGCACCTACTCCAACCTGATGTACGCCAACGCGGCCGTGAACTGCCTCGACCTCCCGGCCGCCTACGACAGCCCCGAGAAGGTCGAACGGGCCCTCCCCGAGTTCGAGAAGGCGTCCCCGGTGTTCGGCCGGGCCCTCGCGTGGGCCTCCCTGAACTGTGCGTACTGGCCGGTGCGGGCGACGGGCGGACCGCACCGCATCGAGGCGAAGGGCGCCGCCCCGATCGTCGTCGTCGGCACCACGCGCGACCCCGCGACCCCCTACCGCTGGGCCCGGGCGCTCGCCTCCCAGCTCTCCTCCGCCCGCCTCCTCACCTACGACGGCGACGGCCACACGGCCTACGGCCGCGGCAGCGCCTGCGTCGACTCCACGATCAACGCCTACCTGCTCCGCGGCACGCCCCCCGCAGACGGAAGGCGCTGCTCAGCGCCCTGAACCCGGCCCGCCGCGGCAGTCCCTCCGGGGCCGCCGCAGGGTGCTCCGATCCCTGGTTCGGAGCACCCGGGAAACTGTGTAGACTTACCGACGTTGCTGATCGCACCATAGTGCGGACAGCGCGCCGCCTTAGCTCAGATGGCCAGAGCAACGCACTCGTAATGCGTAGGTCTCGGGTTCGAATCCCGAAGGCGGCTCTGTGGTGAACCCCAGGTCAAGCCTTTGACCTGGGGTTTCTTGTTTCGGGTGACCTTGGAATCCGGGCTGAGTGGGCACCTGCGTTCTACGCATCGCAATGCGTAGGTCTGGGGTTGACAGCCAGTGGCAGGTTCACAGGGCTGTGACCTGGCCCTTTGTTCCGTGCTGCCGGTCGGTTCGGGTCTGATGGGTTCAGTGTGGTGGCCATGTGGTGGCCAAGCGTGCAGAGATCGTGCAAACGAGCCCCCAGCCGTTCATCAACCGGGTCAACCAGCTGCTTGGAGTGAGCAAGTGCCCGCGGGTGTCACGCTCTGAGGGAGGGACAGTGCCTTCAGCTCCCTCGACGGAACTCGGTGGGTAGCTGCACGGGAGCGCGGCGCTCGGCGCCGTCACAGCGGGAGTTCACGAACTCCTTCGGCGGCTTCGTCCGTGCGAACAGCCGGAGGCGATGGCGACTCCACGCCGATGTCTGGAACCGCGGCACAGTGGCTGAGTGTGAAGGCAGCAGGGCTGTGCGTCAGGGTAGCGGTCGGCGGGTCGGCGGTATCGGATGATCGGTGGTGTCCGGTCGGTTCGGCTCTGCCGGGCATGACTTACGTAAGATCGTCATGGAAATGTCCCCGACGGCCGCCTGGCCATGGGGAGGTCAGGTGGTGATGTGACTCCGCTGGTAGGCCGGGCGACGGAGCTGGAACGTCTGGACGCGGTCCTCGATCGAATGCTCGAGGGGGACGGCGGCTGCTCCGTCGTGGACCTCGCCGGGACCGCAGGCATCGGCAAGAGTCGCATGATGGCCGAGTTCTGCCGACGGGCACAGGCCCGGGGGATGGCGGTACTGCGCGGCCGGGCCACCGAGTACGAACAGCACATCCCTTACCAGCCGTTCAGCGACGCACTCGCCGACCACGACATGGAGTTGACGGATCGGGGTGCCACGGACGGGCGCGGCGACCGGTTCGGACTGCAGCGCTCCATCGCGAAGTTGCTCGTACGGATCGCCCGCAGCCGTCCCGGCTCCGGGCTCGTCGTGGCGTTGGACGATCTGCACTGGGCGGACCCGGCGTCCCTGGAACTCCTCGACCACTTCGTCCGCCATCCCCCGAACGCCCCCGTCGTGATCGTCGTGGCCCGTCGCAACCGTCAGACGGCGGCTTCCCTTGACGCCGCGCTCACCCGGGGGATCGACCTGGGTACGGTGCTGCGGCTGAACCTCGGACCCCTCGCCGAACGGGCGTGCGTCGAGGTACTGGCCCCCGGGCTGGCCCCCGGCATGCAGCCTGGCCGGGCCGCCGAGTTGTACGCCGCCAGCGATGGCAATCCGCTGTACTTCCTCGCCCTCCTCCAGGCCGGACATGCAGGACGGAACGACGGCCAGGACGCACTACTGCTCTCAGCCGGGCTCGGCTCCGTCCTGCTTGACGAACTGACCCCGCTGACCGCTGCGCAGCGCCGTACCGCCGAGGCGGTGGCCGTCCTGGGTGACCGTGGCAGTGCTTCCTTGCTGGCTGTGGTGAGCGGCCGGGACGAGGCCGAAGTCGACGAAGACCTGGGAGCGCTGGTCGAGCGTGATCTCCTGCGTCCCGGGCCGGGCGGACGGTGGGCGCTGCGCCATCCGGTGCTACGGGCTGTCGTGCACGAGAGCACCCACCCCCTGGAGCGCACGCGGATGCACCGCCTCGCCGCGGCCGCGCTGGCCGCCGCCGGAGCCCCCGCCAGCGAACGCGCCCACCACATTGAGCAATCACTGACCGGCTGGGACCCGCAGGCCGTCGCCGTACTGTCCGAAGCGGCCGAGCGCTCCGCCTCCACCGCACCCGCGAGCAGCGCCCATTGGCTGGGCGTCGCCCTCACCCACCTGCCCGACCAGCCGCAACACGCCACGCGGCGCCGCGATCTGATGCTGCGACGGGCCCGCGCCCTGGGCATGTGCGGAGGACTGCGGGAGAGCCGGGATCTGCTGCACGAGGTGATCGCCATGTCACCGCCCGACGAGGCGGGGGCGGAGCGAAGCGTACGGGCCTCCGCCGTGACACTGTGCGCGGTGATGGAGCGTCACCTCGGGCGATACAACGAGGCGGTTGCTCTGCTGCGCCGCGAACTCTCCCGGACACCGGGCCCGTCCGACGCCGACGCGATAGAGCTCGGCCTGGAACTGGGCTCGTCCGCGCCGCACGCCACCGCCTACCCGC
Source organism: Streptomyces stelliscabiei (assembly GCF_014873495.1). Taxonomy (GTDB): domain Bacteria; phylum Actinomycetota; class Actinomycetes; order Streptomycetales; family Streptomycetaceae; genus Streptomyces; species Streptomyces bottropensis. The sequence goes on from NZ_JADBGF010000001.1 coordinate 5,832,442, forward strand.
AGCTGCGTGCTGACGTGGCCGCCACCCTCGACCTGGCCCGGTCGCTGGGCGATGAGGTCGCCCAGGCGGGCGCCCTGTCGATCGCGGCACTCGGGGAGACGTACGAAGGCAACATGGGTGCCGCACGGGAGGCCACCGACCGGGCCGCCGCGCTGGTCGACGCCCTTACCGATCACGACCTCGCGGGTCTGTGCGAGCCGCTGGCCCGGCTCGGCTGGGCCGAGGCGTTCCTCGAGCGGTACGCCGAAGCCGAACGGCACGCCGAGCGCGGCCTGGCCATCGCGCGGCGCGGCGGCCAGCTCTATGTCGTGCCCCACCTGTTGCTGGCCAAGTCGTATGTTCACCATCAGACCCTGCGACTGGACTCGGCCATAGAACTCGCGGACGAGGCCGAGACGGTCGCCCGCGGCATCGGCAGCGACGAACTGCTGGCCTTCGTTCTGACCAACAAGGCGTATGCCCAGCTGTTCGCCCTCCCGCTTGGCGACCAGGCCGCGCTGGTGGTGGCCGAGGAAGCCGTCGCCGCAGCGGGTACGCGTACCAACTGGTGGGCGTCCATCGCCTGGTGCGTGCTCGCCCAGGCGGCGATGCACGCCGGTGATCCGCAACGCGCCCGGGCCGCGGTCCTTCGTGGCGGAGGCGACGACCTGAACGGACTGCACCCGTCCATGCGCCCGATCATCCTGGAGATCCTCGTCAACTCCGCCATCCTGACCGGCGACACGGATGCCGCCGCGACCTGGGCGGAGCGGGCCCGTAAGGAGGCGGAGCAGCTGAACCTGCCCTCGCAGCAGGCCTCGGCGCTGCGCAGCACCGCCCACTGTCTGTCCGCCGACGGCGACATGGCAGCGGCCGCCGAACTGTTCGAGGAGGCTGTGGACGTGGCGGCCCGCGGGGGAGCGGTGCTGTGGGAAGCGTTCAGCCTGCTGTTCGGCGCACCCCTGGTCGCCGCCGGCAGTCCTGACCGAGGCCGCGCCATGTGGACACGCGCCCGACAGCTCGCCGTGACCGGCGGCGCGCATCAACTGACGGGCCTGGCCGATGCGATCCACCCCCTCGTGCACCCCGTGCCCCCGGCCCAGCCTCCAGCCCCGGTCGCGGGCCTCTCCGCCCGCGAACGCGAGATCGCCGCCCTGGTCGCCGCCGGCCTGACCACCCCGGCCATCGCCGCCCGTCTCTTCCTCAGCCCCCGCACGGTCGAGTCTCATCTCAGCCGTATCTACCGCAAGACCGGCGTCACTTCGCGGGCCGCCCTCGCCGTCCTCCAGACCAGGCTCGAGCTGAACGACCCGACGACCGGGACTACCGGGCCCACCTGATGTGGCCGGTGACCGCGCACGTCGGATGTCCGGAGGCACCCTCTTGCCGGCCGGTCAGTCAGCGGGACGGAAGACGGGCTTTCCTTCCCACAGCCGGGAGAGGAGCGTGCCCGGGTCCAGCTGGGCCTCGTCGTCCCCGTCGTCCTTGGTGAACACCTCGTCCACCAGGAGGGCACGCAGGTACTCCTGCACGCCTTCGCCGTACCCCTGCTGATAGTCGTCGATGTCGAAGTGGTGCTCCGCTTCCACGTCGGCCTGTACATCGTGGTCGTCCGCGATGACCAGACGTCCCCGGATGGTGCGTGCCTCAAGGGTGTGGTCGTTGTAGTGGCCGTAGACGATGTCCGCCTCGATGTCGCCGCTGACGTGCATGTCGCCATCGGTGTACACCGCCTGGGCCGTCAGGTCTCCGCCGATGACGATGCCCGAGGCGGGGCGCGAGTCCGCCAGGCAGCCCTCGACGGTCAGGGAGCCGGTGACCACGAAGGAGCGCATCACCTGAAGGTTTCCCTTGACGGCGAGGTCGCCGTGGTGGAAGAAGGGAGCGCGCACTTCCTGCTCGCCCACCAGGGTCCGGGCTGTGCCCGTGTCGCCGAGGACTCTCCGGCAGAGTTCCAGTAGCCACACGAAACCGTTGGGGCCGCAGTCGCGTTTCAGTGCGTCGATGAAGTGCTGGTAGCTGTCGTACGTCTCGTCCAGGTGCCGTTGCAGCTTGGCGTCGTCCTCGCCTTCGGCGCGCAGTTCCGCTGCGGCCCGGCGTACGGCGCGCATGTCGATGGGCAGCGGTCCGCCCTCGGTGCGGGGATAGCGGATGTGTGCGGGTGCCCCTGCCGCTTCCAGCAGGGGCACGATCTGCGACCGGGCGCGTCGTTGGTGGTCGTTGTACTGGTCCAGGTTCAGTGCGATACCCAGCGGTGTCTGTCCGAGTCGGTTGACGGCGGAAGTGTCGGCGCCGCGCTGGAGCAGGAGTTCCACCAGCTGGGGCCGGGCCGAGCTCACGGTGGCGTGCAGGGGGGTGTTGCCGAGGCTGTCGGTGGCCGTCGTCGGCGCGCCGTGGTCGAGCAGGAAGGCGTAGACCGGGGCGGCGGTGGTGCTGTGGTGCGCGAACGAACCGCCCATGACGTCCCCGCAGGGTCCGTCGAGGCGGGCGCCGTGCTCGACCAGGAGCTCCAGTACCGCCACCGACCGGTCGACGGCGGCTTGCGGTGCGGTGTCGTTGAGCAGGACGGCCCGGGCGGCGGGCGTGATCCCGCTCCGGTCGCGGGCGTGCACATCCGCACCCGACTCCAGCAGAGCACGCACCACCTCCAGCGACGGCAGCGGGTCCCTGTCCTGGTACGGGGCCTGGACCGCCCGGTGCAAAGGGGTGGCACCCTGCTCATCAGGCGCTGATACGTCGACACCCTCGGCCAGCAGGGCGCGGATCCTCGCGACCTGTTCCAGAGTCCGAGCGCCGTGCGCAGGGCTGACCACGTGAAAGAGGTCGTCGTCCGTTCCCGTCATGGCTCGTACCGTAGCCGCCGCTTACGACGATCAGAGCCGGTGATGACGCTGGGGGGCGAGGGTTGCGTATGCGGTTGCGTGGTTTCCCTGAACCACCGGCACTGGCCCGTCCACCTCAAGGCGTTGAGCTGGAGCGCACGTGCCGGGTCAGCTTTCTCCATCCTGTCGGCGGCTCCGGAACCATGGCCGGTTCCGGCTGGTCCGGCTGGTCGGGCTGGTCCGCGAACTCCGTCGCGTGCGCTGCCCGGATCTGCTCCCATGTCGTCGCGGGGCACCGGCCCTGGGGACTGACCGTCAGGAACTTCTCGTACGGCACCTCTCGGAGAGGAACGCCGATTTCCATCCAGTGGTCCTTGCCGGAGACCTCGTCCCACCCGTCGTTGGGTATCCGGATGTGGTCGCGTCGCGCGTCCTTGTTCTGGCTGGTGATCTGGAGGACGCCGGCATGGCGCTCGTGGCGGCTCACCACGACGCAGTAGTGCTGGGATTCCTCCCCGGTCCCTTCGCGGTAGGGGACCATGGCCAGCCATATCTCGCCCGGCTCCGGCATGATCGGCCGACTCGGCCGGCCGGGCATGTCCGCGGACTGGCGGCCCCGGGGTGGTAGCGCCGAGTACCTCCGGCCCCACCACCGCACGACGAGGAAGAACACCATGGCCGTGAGCCCCGCGGCCGGAATCTCCAGCATCGAGGTGACCATCCACTTCGCATACGGGTCCGCCGGTTCCTCCATCGTCGCGCGCAGCGCCCCTGGCTCCACCTGGGACCGGGTCAACGCCACCGCTGCCGCGCAGAGACCGAGGAGCACGGCAGTACGGGCAAGCAGCAGCCACCATCGGAAGGATTGGCCACGGCCGGCCACCCATGCCACAACGACCGCGGTCAGCAGGGAGATCCCCGCCAGAATCGGAAGCGCAGCCCCGCCGACGTGCTGCGGAGGCGACTGCGCGGCCATGAACCCGGGAACGACGACCGGAACCAGGAGGAGGTGTCCGATCACGTACCACTTCAACAGGAGCGCAACTGTCAGAAGGCACGACTGCTCACGACGGCGCCTCATGGACCCCCCAGACCACACATGATCTTCGAAAGACGCTCAACCTGCGACCTGCTCGATCTTGGAGATCTGAGCGGACAGCACCTCATCAGGCAGCTCGGCCGTGTAGTGGCCGAAGGCCATTACGGTGGCGCCGCTGCGTACGACCGTGGTCCAGATCGGGATCGAGCCCGCCGCGGACGTCCTGTACGCCACCGCCTCGTCGCCCGCGTCCGGTGCGACGGCCGCCGCGACACCGTGGTACCCGCCGTTCTCGTACCCCGCGCAACTCTTCGCCGCTGTTCTCAGTTGCGCGAGCACGTGTTCGGCGCCGTCCTGGTCAAGGGCGAAGAGTTTGATCTCCACCCCGATCTGGCCGGCGGATTCTCCGGATGCCGACGACCCCACGGCAACGCTGTACCGGAACGCCTTCGCCTGCGGCTCGAGCTTGCCCTCGGCGATGTTCAGCAGCGGCTGGCACTTGGCCGGGGATATCCGCTTCGCAGTGCCTTGGGGAGCCGGCATACCCGCCATCTCCTCGGACATCTGAAACGCGCTCAGATCCGCGTCGACCAGGACAGCGGACTGCAACTGGGCGTCACTCAGGGCCTTGGCCGATGTCCGGGGCTCAGCCGCCGCCTGGGGCTTTTCGCTCTGCGCCGACGCGGAAGTCGACGCGGCCGCCCGGGAGGGCGCTTCCCCCGTCGTGGCGCCAGAGCCCTCGGTCCCACCGCCGCACGCGCTCAGCACCGCCATCGAAAGCACCCACACAGCCGCCGCAGCGCACCGTACTCGCACCGTTCACCCCGCGTTCTCTCCACTCGGTCACCCCGGCGGTGTCCAGGGCCCGGTGGCAACGCTTCCGCACGCTCGGTCCGAGGGCTTCGGTGAAAGTACGCAATCGCCTACCTAACTCGTGACCAGGTGACTCCTCGGCCCCGGCCCGGATCCGCGGACCGCCTAGCCTGGGCCGATGAGCACCCCCACCTCGCTGTTGCGAGCCTTTCGGCCGCAAGTCCAAGAGCGCCTCTACGACTTCTACGAAGAGCTGCGGAGCGCCGACGACCTGTTCTGGGACCGCACCCTGCGCGCGTGGGTCGCGACCGGGCACGCAGTGGTCAGCAAAGCGGTGGATGCCCCGGGACTGTCCTCGGTGCGCTATCCCGACATCGAGGACGTCTCGGAGGAACTGCGGCCGCTGGCCCAGGTTCTGAGCAGGCAGATGCTCTACAACGACGCCCCCGACCACCCGCGGCTACGGGCCCTGATCAGCAAGGCCTTCACCCCTCGGGCAGTCCAGACATTGCGCGGCCGGATCGGCGAAGCCGTCGACAGGATCATCACCCGGGCGGCGCCGACCGGGCGGATGGACATCGTCGCGGACCTCGCCCGCCCCTTGCCTCTCACCATCATCTGCGACCTCCTGGACATACCCGACCAGGACCGCCCCGCCCTGGCCTCCTGGTCCGAGCCGGTCGCCGAGGCCATCGGCAACTCCCGGCTGGACGCCGACCGCAACCGCGAGGCCTCGCGGAGCATGACGGACATGCTCGCCTACTTCCGCGAACTCCTCACCCGCCCCGACACCCCGCCGGCCCCTCACACGCTGCGTGCCCTGGTGAGCGCACAGGCCGAGAACACCGACCAGGACCTCGACGAACTCCTCGCCAACTGCGCCCTCCTCCTCATCGCCGGCCACGAGACCACCACCCACTTCATCGGCAACGCCACCCTCGCCCTGCTCCGTCACCCGCACGCGGCCGACCAACTGCGCGGCCGGCCCGATCTGATGCCCGCCGCCGTCGAGGAGCTCCTGCGCTACGACGCCCCGGTACAGCTGATGCTGCGCCGGGCCCGACACGACCTGGACCTGGCGGGCCGCAGCATCGCCGAAGGACAGACCGTGCTCCTGGTGGGCGGCGCCGCGAACCGGGATCCGGCCGTGTTTCCCGATCCCCATGTGCTGGACTTCGAACGGCCCGGCGGACGGCACATGGCCTTCGGGCACGGTCCGCACTTCTGCCTCGGCGCGGCCCTGGCCCGGCTGGAGGGCGCGATCGTCCTGGAGGCACTCCTGACCCGGCTCCCCGGCCTGCGGCTCGACGGCACCGCGCCGCAGTGGCAGCGCAGCCTCAACTTCCGCGGGCTCACCCGCCTGGACGTCGCCTTCACCTCGACGTCGGACGATCACGACAGCGGCAACCAGGCCGTGCCGGCCAGCAGTTCCCCGTACGGCGTCGACTCCGTGACACCTGCCGGCGCGTGCCCCGCCCGCCCCGGGCCCGGCCACGTCGCGGGCGCCTGACCACGGCCCCGCGCCGCGACAAGGCGGGGCGCCGGGCCGTGGTCAGGCGCCCCGCCTTGTCGCGGCGCGGGGCCGGCGATCAATGAACGCCCGCTGCGAGCCGGGCCGGGACGACGGGCGCCCCCGAACCCGAACCTGCCGGGACACCCGGTGGCAGCACGGCACACGCCCGGCCCACAGGCGCTGCCCTACAACAAGCCGCTGTGGTAGAGGGGTTGGCCCTCCTTCAAGCGAGGAAGGACCGGCAGGCGCACCAGCCCAACGACCGGTTGGAGGACCTCCGAGGAGACCGCCTCACGAGTCGAGCGGAGCCGTCGGAGGTCGCCGGGCGGGGAACAGGGCGGCTGACATGAGCGAGAGGGCGTGGATCATCGCCGGCTGGCTGCTGGCGTACGCCGGGTTCAACGGGGCGCTGTTCGTGTCCTTCCGCAAGCGGACGCGGTCCGAGCGACGGTTCCTCAAGGAGGGCGAGGGCACGGATGTGGACCCGATCCAGGCGGCCTGGTGGCTCGGCGCTTCCTGGGAGGGCGCGCCGGCACAGCAGGAGTGGTACGCCGTCGAGGTGGCCGTACGCCTGCTGATCGCGGCCGGAGACGCCGAGGTCGACAAGGACGGCCGGGTCACCCTGACACCCGGGCGGTCCCGATCGCTCGGTACGAACCCGGTTCTCACGGCGCTCGTGGCAGCCTTGCGCCGGCACGGGAGCGCCACGGTGGTCGAGCGAGTTCATCGGCATCGGACACGGCAACGCCGGAAGCGGGTCGATCCGTTCCGTGGACAGGCTCGTCGCCGGCCGAAGCAAGGGTGAAGGGGCACCGGTGATCGCGGCTGGGAATCGGTCCGTCCGGTTGGGGGGCGTCGGAAGAGGGCCCGAGCCACGTCTCCCGTCGGCGGACTCTTCACTCGGTGGGCAGGGACGGGAAGGCCGGCGTTCGCCAGGGCGTACGGTGTCGCCTTCCTGACCCTGCAACCTCACTTGCGTGGCTCACCCAAAAGCGCGGTCGTACTTCTCGCACATTTCCGGGCCGATGCGTGCGCGCATCTCCGGGTCCTTGAACCACGGCGTCGCTGTCACCTTGATGGGCGGAAGATTGCCGGACAAGACGATGGCGACATCCTTCGGCAAGGTACGCAAGTACTCGATCGGCGCCAGTCGCATGTCCTCGATGCCGTCGGTAACCGTTATCCGTCGATCATTGTTCTGCTGCGAGTCTTGATACGAGTACCCGATTTTGAGTTGTGAGACGGACTGATCGCCGATCAGTCGGGAAAGCCGGTCGAGTGTACTGTCGTCCGAGGATCCGGGCAGATATAGCCGCGTGGTGTGATTCCCGAGAACAGTGGGGGCCCGCGTGCCGTAGAGCGTGCCTATCTGTGATTCGTCCTGCCAGATCGACATGATGACGATGCCGAATCCACGATAGGTTGCAGCCATCTTGTCGAGAGTCGGCAACGGTGCGACGTTGGCGGCTTCTTCGAGCAAGAGCAGCGGAGGATTCAGCAGCGGGCCGGCACCCTGTCGCTGCTGTCGCTTCCGGGCCGCCCGGAGATAAGAGTTCGCCACCGTCTGAAATACCGGGCGGAGCAATTCTTGTTCTTCCTCGTCACTGACGGCATAGATGGTGCCGCCCGTGTCCAGTACGTGCTCGATGTCCAGAACCTGGCGCCCGAAAGGGCTGTACGGCTTCCCGTTCTCATCGAACCTGATGTCCGTTGTCGGCGCCATTTGCGCGGACACGAACGGCTTGAGGATGAGGTCTGCATTGGCGAAGATGAACCCCAGGTCCTTGAAATGGCGCCCCTGAGTCGCCTTCATTCCGCGACGGGCCAACGCCAGATCTTTTTTGGCCGCCGAGTCCGTTATGGTGGTTTCATATTCGTCGAAAAGTGCCTCGATCCGTTCGAAATCCTTGTAGCCGCTCCAGTCCGCGACATCCAGCATCGACTTATTGGTCTTCCGGGCGATCCACAACATCGGCGCCAGGGCTATCTGGGTCAGGTTGATGAAGTAACGCACCGCCCCGTCCGCGCTGGCGCCCTCCATCACCGCCTCGGAAAGCCATTGAGCGACCTTGTCGGCGTCGCTGAAGTCATGAATCGCCATGAGTGGTGACCAGGCGCACAGATACTTACGCTGATGTTCCGGCCATTCCCCCGTGGGGTCGAAGATATAGACCGGTCGGTCGAGCCCCTCGCCTCGATAATTCAGTGTCAGGTCCGCGACATCGTTCTTCGTGGATGTGACGAAGATGGAATCGGGCCAGGTCAATATGGTCGGTACGACATACTTCACCGTCTTCGACGAACCCGTTGGCGCGATGACCGCTATCGAGGTGTAACGCGAAGTCGCCACCTTGACCGACGGTTTGTCAGCCAGCTCGCCCAGGTAGACCCGCCCGGTGAGGGTGTTCCTGTCCGGGACCACCAGGGATTCGAGATCTGCGGGCCGTGCCCATATGGATGATTTGTCCCGTTGTTCCTTGCGGGCCTTGACGGGCCGTGTGCGACGGTACTGGGCCAGTGAACGGGAGATCCGGGTAACCGCCATCGTCACCACGGTCCCTGCCGCGACGACCAGGATGAAGAAGCCCGACCAGAAGCACCAGTCGGGCCCCAGTATGGACCGGTCGTCGGCCGGCCACGCGAGCGTGCGTTCGTCCCAGTGCACGGCCAGCCGGATGGGCAGCGAAAACGAAGCGGAGAACGGCTGGTCCGGCCAGGAGCCATGGGTGGCCAGTGCGACCAGGCCTCCCGATACCCAAGCCAGTGCGCCAAGGCCCCAGGTAAGGCCCAGCAGGCAGGTCACGAGCACGCCGATCACTTCATCCGTCGACCACACGTGAGGGGACCTGTCAGTAACGGACTTGCTCATCATGCTCTTGGACACGCCATCGGCACCTCTCTGTTCAGGTGAGCTGTCCCGCTCGCCACCGAGGACAATTCACCGCGATTCTAGTGGCGAAGTGCCTGCCAAATCGCGTGTGTCTGGGCCGACTTGGTCATCAGTTCCATGGGGGGACAGCACGCTTTGAGCATGTTGAGCCAGGGACGGTGCGGCGTACCCCTCCCGAGCCGCCTGCCCGGGGAGGGGCTGGGCTCTTCGTCCGCCGCCCAGGTTACGACGCACGCCATACCTGGTTGGCCAGGCTGCGTATGCCCTCCGCGCGGGGTTCCGGATGTCAGGACGTGCCGACGCTTCGGCGTCGGTGCGGTGGGGGGCAAAGGGATTATGACGGTACGTCAGCGCTACTGCTGGCGAACCGGGGACATCGCGCCGATCTTGAAAATTACCCTAGCTCTGATAGATGCTCAACTCAGCGGCGGGGGTGGCGATACCGCCAACATTCCGCCCAACAGGCGTGTGTAATCTGACCCTTTCTCAAGGGGATCGACACATCCCCTCATCGCCGACAGACCGGTGAGGTCTGTAGAGGAATCGACCACCACAAGGAGGACATCGCGTGAGCCAGGGAAGCGACCTGCTCGACGCTTCGCCAGACGACGGCGCAGCACGGTCACGGGAGGAGCGGACGCGACCACCCGGTCTGTGGGCCGATCCGGAAGCCCACCTCAGTGCCGCCGCGGAGCATCCGTGGTACCGGATCGTGACTGCTGTCAACGCCTCTGTCTTGGAGAGCACCAGCGCGTTCTACCAGTCACGAAACGTTTCACCCGTGCTGATGCCGGTCACGGTCAGCTCGGTGTCCAGCCCGATGGGGCTCGGCAGCGACAGCCTGCCGGTGCAGATCGACCTGCTGGGCGAACGCACCTACCTGGCCGACTCGATGCAGTTCCAGCTGGAGTTCATGCTGCGTCACGGTCTGGAGGGCGCGTACTACGTCATGCCGACCTTCCGCGGGGAGGACGCAGACCCGACGCATCTCAACCAGTTCTTCCACTCCGAGGCGGAGATCCGCGGCGGACAGGAAGAAGTCATGAGCCTGGTCGAAGCGTATGTGAGGGCCCTGACCGAGGGACTGTTGCAGGGGACGGTCGGCACTCAGGTCGAGAGGTGCGCGGGCACCACAGACCACCTGGAGGAACTCCTCAAGCGATCGGAATTCCCGCGCATCACCTACGACGAGGCGCACGACCTCCTCGGATCGAACGCCTTCACGCTGAAGGTGCCCGACGCCCCGGCCATCACACGGCGCGGTGAGCAGGTACTCATCGAGCACTTCGGCGGCGCTGTGTGGCTGGCCTCGCCGCCGTCCCTCACGGTGCCGTTCTACCAGCGAGTCGACGAGCGGGGCCGAGCGCACAGCGCCGACCTTCTCCTCGGCATCGGTGAGGTGGCCGGTTGCGGTGCGCGGCACATCAACGGCGAGGAGACTCGTCAGGCGCTCGCCGACCACCTGATACCGGAGTCCGACTACACCTGGTACGTCCGGATGAAGGACGACTATCCGCTGGAGACCGCAGGGTTCGGCCTTGGCCTGGAGCGGTTCCTGCTCTGGGTCCTGCAACACGACGACATCCGGGACCTCCATGTGATGCCCCGCATCGCCGGAAACCGCTCCTGGGTCTGATCGTCAGTCGGCTGTTGGTCGGCTGGTGAGCCAGTCGCGGAGGATCTGGGCGGTGATCTCATCGGGGTCACGCGTCGCGTCCAGGACCACGACGTCCGGCCGGTTCTTCGCCATCACCAGCATGTGTTCCTGGACTCTGCGGAGGAGGTCCACGGACTCATCGGTCCGCTGTCGTTTTCCGGCCCGTTCTTTGAGTCGCCGCACCGCCGTATCCGCTGGAAGGTCCAGCAGATACGTGCGGTGCGGCCGCGGGTAGAGCGACTGGGCCCGGCCGACCCAGTCGGAGAGGCCGTCGTACGCGACAGCGGAGGCTTGGTAGGACAGCGGCCCACGGTCCCACACAACGGTGATGCCCTCATCGAACAGGGGTGGGAACCTCGTCTTGGTGAAGTACGCGATGTCGCAGGCGAAGACCCACTCACGCAGCTCGACGGGTATCGCCGGATGGTAGGCGTGCGGGTCCCCGGTCAGCTGCTCGGCCAAGGTATTGACCGTGCGAGCGCCGAACGCCTCCACCACCGCAGTTTCCGCGCGGACCCCGGCCGCCGACAACGCCGCCGCGACCCGGCCGACCTGCGTGGACTTGCCCGACCCGTCGATTCCGTCGATGGAGAGCAACAGCGGGTGTGACATGTCGAGCTCCTACCAGACCGAGGCGACGGCCTCGGCGGCCATCTCCGGAAGTGCCTCCGCGTTGCGGCGGAGGGCGGGCAGATCGCTGTGTGTGTAGTACGCCGACAGGAGACCGATCGCCGCCAACTCCAGGGCCACCGCGGTCATCACCGCGGGAAGCAGGGGCCTGGCCGCCGTTGCCGAGGCCTCGTCGGCTTCGCGGTATCCGGCCAGGACGGCAGCGACCGCGCTGCGGTCGAAACCGGTGGGGACCGCTCCGTAGGCCGAACTGAGGCCGCGGTAGTTGACCCAGCCGAAGCGCACCAGGGACTCACCAAGGTCGTGGGCCCGGTCGTCGAGGCAGGCGTTGTCGAAGTCCACGACCCCGACGACCGTCTCGGCACTGTCCCGCGTCTCTCCGAAGATCAGGTTGAAAGGATTGAAGTCGCCGTGGACCGGCAGTACCTCGGCTCCGTATCCGGCGGCGTACGCCTCGGTACGGCATCGCTCGATGACGGCCAGCGCGAGTCCGGCGAAGTCGTGGATCTCCTCGCGTACCGGCTCGGGGTGCTCCGCGCTGTCCTGGAGCAGGCTCACCAGACTCTCCGCGCCGACGAACGCGTCACGCATCCCCGGCCAGCCCTTCATCCTTGTCTGCCCCGCGTGCGTGTGCAGCCCGGCCAGTGCTCGGCCGGCTGCCCTCGCCTCGCCGTCACCGCCGGTCCAGCTCCGGCCCTCGACATACGGCTGGAGGATGAAGATGGAGCCGGTTCGGCGGTCATGGAAGAAACTGTGGCCCGAGCACGTGGTCAGCGGCCGGGCCACCGGGGCGCCCAGTGCGTGCAGTTGGGACAGGAGTTCCGTCTGGAATGCCGCGAACTCCACCGATGAGCAGTACCACGGCAGTTCCTTCAGGAAGAGGACGCCCTGCTCCGACTCGATGAAGACCTTGCGGGCCGTCTCCGTACGCCGTCGCAGGTCGATGATCGACTTGTTGAGGGAGAAGAACGGCAGTACCAGCAGGTCCTTCAACCCGAACGCTGCCTGCACCCTGGCGAGTTGGTCGTCCGATATCACACCGATCGATGTGTCGAGCGGCTTCGCGTCCGTGCTCATCCTTGCCGTTCCTCTTCGTCAATGCGCCGGGCGATGTCCTGAATGCCGCGGCGGAACTCGGCGGCGGCAGGCTCCTCCGTGAGTACCAGCGGGACGGACGCTCCGAGGTCCGGTGACTCCGGCGCGAACGGTACGCGCGCGAGCAGGTCGATATCGTCCAGTGTGCCGTCGCCGGCGGGCGCGAACAGCCGTGAGGACCTACCACAGAACTCACAGCAGAAGTGGCTCATGTTCTCCACGTAGCCGAGGACCGGCAGGCTCAGCTGGTGGAGCAGCCGACGGCCGCGCGCGAGGTCCTGGGTGGACAGCACATGGGGCGTGGTGACCAGGGCGACCCGCATGGGCAGGCGGGTGAAGACCTGGCGGTGCAGGTCGTCGAAGCCGGGCGGCATGTCGACGATGACGTGGTCGTACGCCTGCCACACGTCGTGGAAGAGGATCTGCGTCAGAGCGCCCTCAAGGTACTTGCCGCTGAGCAGTCCCGCCTCCTGCGGGCGGACGAAAAACCCCAGCCCGGCGATGTCCACCCCGCCGTACCTGCCGGGACGAACACGGAAGTCCACCATGGCCGGTGGCCGGCCGACGAGCCCTGCCACCAGATTCTGGACATTGGGGCCGGACAGGTCCAGGTCCACCAGGCCGACGGAGGCGCCCCGGTCGCTCAGCGCGTACGCGGTGTTGACGGCGATCGTCGACTTGCCGACGCCGCCCTTGGTGCCGTATACGGCCGTGAACCGGGTCACCCTTCGGGCCAGTGGTGGTGGGCCCGCACGGCTTCGTCCCCGCCGGCGGGTGACGTGGCGACGACCGTCTCGTCCCTGACGAAGGACACATCAGGCAGCGGATAGACGAAGTGCTCCTTCATCACGCCCGCGTACGCGCCCGCATTGAGTACGCCGACCAGGGCGCCCGGCCGGAGTGGGCCACAGCGGTTCTCACAGATCGTGCTGCCGAGCCGGTCGACGAACCGCACCGGCGCCCGGGTCTCGCCCTCGGCGAGCGGCTCCAGCCGCTCCACCCGGAACCGATGGCCCGGCGCCGGGATCAGGTAGTTCGTCGTCGCGTCCAGGATCGCGACCGTGACGCTGCCGCTCGCCCGTACGTCCACCACTCGGCTGAGCAGGGACTCGGCGTCGGCGACCAGGAACCGGCCGAGTTCGAGGATGGTGGCGCAGTCGAGATCAGCGTCGATCCGGTCGGCGAGCGCGCGAAACATCGCCGTTGCGCTCTCGTCGTCCACCTCCAGCCGGCCGGCCAGCCCGCCGCCCACGTCGACGTAGTCCAGAGCCACGGCAGGATGCCCGGACAATGGAGCCAGCGCGGGTATCAGCCGGTCCAGGGCGTCGAGGTGAGCGCCGCCGTCGAGCTGGTTGGCCAAGTGATGGAAGCTGACGCCGCCGAGAGTCAGGCCGGACCCCCGGAGCAGGTCCGCGGCCGTCGGCAGGTCGGCGACGGGAAGCCCGAGGACGCCGTACTTGCCGAGAGTGTCGCTCTCGCCCGGCACGGAACCATTGACGCGGAAACCGATCCGGCCGGCCGGCGCGTCCGCGCGCCGGGCTCGGAGAAGGCCGTGCAGTTCAGCGAGCGACTCCAGGTTGACTGTGACGCCGGCGTCGACCGCGGCGGCGAGCCCCGCACCCTCACGGCCCACACCGTTGTAGACGATGTCGGACGGTGCGAACCTCGCGGAGCGGGCCAGGGACATTTCCATCTCGGAGAAGGCGCTGATGCCCGCCCCCGCCGCACGCACGGCGTCGAGGACCGGCCGGTGGTAGGAGGCCTTCACGGCGTAGGTGACCCGTATGCGGGGGTGCGCCTTCCGGGCCAGGCCCACCCCGTCGGCGATACGGTCCAGCTCCACCACGGCCGAAGGCGTGGCCGTCGACGGCCACGCCGCTCGGCGCAGTTGCCGTAGGGCCCGGTCGGCCGGCCCGCCCGAGCCGGTCGGCAGATCAGTCGTGAAGGGGAACAAGCTCGTATCCCTCGGGACCGTCCTGCACGTTGTAGCCGGCCGCCAGGATCTGGTCGCGCAGCTTGTCGGACTCCTCCCACTGCTTCGCCGAACGGAGCTCCCACCGTTCCTGCGCGAGCCGGACCACCGCGTTGGGGATGTCGGTGGGCTCCTTCGAGGCGGACTTCAGATCCAGCCCCAGTACCTCGTCGAAGGCCAGGACCAGGCTCAGCTTGGTGGCGTCGTCGACATCGGGATCCCTGGCGAGCTGCCACAACTCGGCGACGGCGCGCGGCATGTTGAGATCCTCCGCCAGAGCCTCGACAAATCGCGTGAGGTACGGGCTGTCGGGGAGGTCCGGCAGCTCCCCGTCGCCGACGGACTTCTTCCAAGCGACGACCCGGTGGCGCAGGCGTCGCAGGGCGTTCGCGGCCTGTTCCAGCGCGGTCTGCGAGAACGACAGCGGGCTCCGATAGTGGCTCAGCAGGACGAGGTACCGGTATTCGAGCGGATCGAAGCCTTCCTCGACGAGCGTGTCGAGGGTGATCTTGTTGCCCTCGGACTTGCCCATCCTGCGCTCGCCCTCAAGGGTGAGGAAGGCGCCGTGCATCCACCAACGCGAGAACGGGACACCCGTCGCCGTCTCACTCTGCGCGATCTCGTTGGTGTGGTGGACGGGAATGTGGTCGATGCCGCCGAGGTGCAGGTCCAGCGACTCGCCCAGGTACTCCATCGCCATCGCCGAGCACTCGATGTGCCAGCCGGGGAAGCCGACACCCCAGGGCGACGGCCACTCCATGTCGCGCTTCGGAGCCTCCGGCGGGGAGAACTTCCACAGGGCGAAGTCCGTGGCGTGACGCTTCTCTCCCATCGCCACCCGTTCGCCCGCGCGCAGGTGTTCACGGGTGTCGTTCGGGGTGAGCTTGCCGTAGTCGGGCACGAAGGAGGTGTCGAAGTACATACCGTCATTGGTCCGGTAGACGACACCCTTGTCCTCCAGCCGCTGGATCAGCGCGATCTGCTGGGGAATGTGCTCGGTGGCCCGCAGGACCAGATCCATCGGCAGGATGTTCAGCCGGCCGGCGTCCGCGAAGAAGATCTGCGTGTACTTCTCCGCGACCTCCCACGCGGTGGCCCGCTCGGCGGCCGCCGCCTTCGCCATCTTGTCGTCGCCGCTGTCCGCGTCGCTGGTCAGGTGGCCCACGTCCGTGATGTTCATGGCCGCCTGAACCGAGTAGCCCGCGAAACGCAGGACCCGGCGGGCGATGTCGGCGAACAGGTAGGTCCGCATGTTGCCGATGTGCGGGGCGCTGTAGACGGTGGGCCCGCACACGTACATCCGGACCGTTTCGCCGTCGGCAGGAGTGAAGTGCGTGCTGGTGCGCGACAGCGTGCTGTAGAGCGAAAGGCCCTGCCTCAGCTGCTCGACGGCCGATGGATTGGTCACGAACATCATTCCTTGGGCAGGAGCGGTACGGAATGGCTGGTGAAGAGTTCGACCTCGTCCCGCTCCACCCGCTTCTGCAGAAGCATGACGGAGAAGCCGGCGTAACTGAGGTTCTCGTTGAAAAGGCGCATGAAGTAACCCATCCGGTCCCGAATCTGTTCCTGCACACCGGGATCGAGGGACGCGAGATGTTCCTTGTCCATCAGGCCGTCGCAGTACCGCTCGACGTCCTGATCGTCGATGAGGTCGTAGGCGAAATCGGACTCGTAGTAGAGCTCGAGACCGGGCGCCTTTTCGTAGAATGCGCGCCAGTCGCTCTTGCTCATCACGTCAACAGGCGTTCCGATGGCGTCGGACACCTGGTCGACGATCTTCTGCGGCGGCCGGCGTCGGTAGTAGATCGGTACGGCGATCACGGTGCCGCCGACCTTGACCACGCGGGTCACCTCGTCGAGCATCCGGGCTTTGTCGGCCACGAACGAGACCACGTTGCTGACCCAGACCGCGTCGAAGGAAGCATCCTCGACCGCGAGTTCCCGGGCGTCCTGGACCTGGAACTGCACCCGGTCGGACAGCCCGTGCAACCGGGCGTACGACTCCGCCTCGGCGACCGAATTCGGGTTGACGTCTATGCCCATCACCGACGCTCCGGTGAGCAGTGACATATTGACCGAAGTAAATCCGGTGTTGCTCCCGATCTCGAGAACCCGGCTGTCCGATCCGATCCGGGCCTGGACCGCGACTTCTTGCACCGTCCGCACGCCACCCGAGGGCCGGTTCCGCTCACGGATCAGGCCGACGAAGCTCGAGTAGTCCATCTCGGACACTGGCCCGACGACCGGTACAGAGGTATCGGCAGCGGCCTCGACCACGACGGTGAACTCCTTACGCGTAGGGAAAACTACACTGGCCGGGCGTAAGGCATCCAGGACCCCCGTCCGGCCGACCGACTCTACGTCAGTTACACCCGTCCATGCTAACCACATGCGATCTGGCCCGACATGCCGGTGCGAGTTTGACGACCCGTCAGGCTCGCTCCCGGCCCCGGGCCGCCACGGAGTTTCTCGGAGGAGCGACCGCGGGGGGACTGAAGCCGGACCGGAGCGGGAAGCCTTGGCGAGGCCACGGCTCGACTTGCGCCGGGTGCGGTGATCGCCGCCTTGGTACCGTAGCCGGGGCCCGGCCTCCACATCGGCTGAGCTGCAGCCGCGGCCAGACGATCACATCTGGGCAAGGAAAGGGAATGTGCGGGGCATGAGCAATGTCGACATAGTCTGGGGGCGCGGCGATGAGGTCCTCGGTAATCCTTCGTGGGACGAATTCGTCGGCACGACTGGTTCCATTTTCCAAGACAGTCGATTTCTCCTGACGTGGTGGCGCGACACCGCCACGAAAAATCCATCCTCACAGTTTCACGCCGCTACTTTCGTGGACGGCGGGGAAATCATCGGTGTCTGTGCCTTCGAATTGAACGACGGCACTCTGTCTTTTGCCGGTGGACGGGATGTCGTCGACTACATGGGCCCGGCCGTGGCTGACGGCTGGGAGGATGCCGTGGCCGACGCCGTGGTCCGGCTGGCTTTTGACGAGCCGCGGTGGGAACGCGCGCACCTTGCCGGGCTCCCGGCCGGCGAGCCCCTGACCCAGGCGCTGATCGACGCCTTCCGCCGGCGAGCGCCGCAGGCGGAGGTCGGGGTCCAGGACCAGGCGCCCCGCATCCTGTCGGCGCCGGAGGGCTACCTCGGACTGCTGAATTCCAAGAGACGAGGAGAGGTCCTTCGCAAGCGGAAGCGCCTGGAGGAGGAGATCGGGCCGGTGGAGATGGTCACCTCCACCCCGGACACCTGGTCCGGCGCGCTGGAGCAGTTGCTGGCCTGGAAGGCGTCGGCGACGCCGGCGATGAGCGACTTCGTGACGGAGTACGGCGACTTCGTCCGCAACCTGGTCAAGGAACTGGCTCCGAAAGACGCCGCGCACGTGGTGGAACTCCGTACACAGGACGACCGCGCCGTCGCCTCCGCGATAGTGCTGACACACCGGCGCACGAAGTACCTCTACAACATGTCGTACGACGTCTCGACGGTCAGTGCCTCGAGCAACGGGCTCGCTCCGGGAGTCGTCCTCGTCTCCCACCTGGCTGAGCACACCCTTGCGCAGGGGCTCGTCTTCGACTTCCTCAAGGGCGCGCAGGACTACAAGGTTCGCCTCGGCGGTGTCCCCGAGGACATCGTCACGCTGTCCTGCACTCGCTGAGTCTTCCGCGCCGACACCGCGGTCTCGTCGAGGCGCAGCATCGCCCGGGCGGTGTCCAACGTGGCCATGACGCCGATCGGCACTGTCGTGATCGGCACGGTGTGGCCGAGGTCGACGTCGGTGAGTGCGGGAAGGCCATGGTCGTCGGCCAGCTCCCGCAGGCACCGGTCCAGTTCGTCCGGCCGGTCGGCGCTCGGCGTACGGCCGAACACCAGGCCCGCGGCGTCGCGGAAGAACCCGGCCGCGGCGAGCGTGGACAGTTCCCGCCGGATCACCTCCACTTCGGACTCGTTCGTCTCGAGAAAGACCAGGCAGTCCGTTGTCCGCGGGCAGAACGGTGTACCGAGCAGGTCCACTACCGTGCTCAGGTGGCCGCCGACCAGCCGTCCGCGCCCGGCACCGGGCGTCAGGGCACGCCACGGCCCCGCGGGTACCCGAGACCGTGGACGATGGTCCTCCACCTCCCAGCGCGGTGAATGCGCGGATGTCGCGGTGGGTGGGCGCAGCACCCGGGACCCACCGGGACGCCAGGAAGCCAGCAGGCCATCCGCCGTGTACGGGTCGATGCCGTCGGCATCACCCATCGACGGGACGAGGCTGGGGCCGTGGAACGTCACGATGCCCGCACGGGCGTACACCCCGAGCAGCAGGGATGTGATGTCACTGAACCCGCACAGCGGTTTACGGGCGGCCCGCAACAGGTCGAAGTCGAGGTGGGGGAGCAGCTCGGCGGAGCGCAGGCCGCCGGTCGTACAGAGGATCGCCGAGATCTCCTCGTGCCGACAGCACCATGCGATGTCCTCCGCAAGAGCTGCGGGAGTCGGCCGCTCCTTGTCGTCCCACCACGCATGCGGGGCGGGGACCGGCCGAAAACCAAGACCGGTCAGCACCTGCAGAGCTCGCGCTGAACGGCGCGGATAGCGGTTCACGGAACTCGATGGTGTGACCAGGCCGATGGCCGAGCCCGGCAGCGGCGCGTACGGCTTCACCACTGGTGCGCAGGGATCCATCGGTGCACTCTAGCCCCGCCGTTGCCGATGATGATCGGTTAGTATCGTTTTACAGCGCCCGGTGTGACCGGGCGTCATGTTGTGGTGAAGTGGCCGAGAGGCGAGGCAACGGCCTGCAAAGCCGTGTACACGGGTTCGAATCCCGTCTTCACCTCTACCCCTTTGGGCTAGACACGGTGCCTGTTCGACTCCCTGAAGGTTGGCAGATTGATTCACGGCATAGCGGCATGCAAGGCAAGCCAGTTGGCTGCGACACAGTTGACGGCCACTCTGGGACAGCGCGTCATCGGGAGCCTCGCATGAGTCGGACGTTGTCGATCCGCTTCGCGGCCCAGGAGATCAGCGCGACGGTCCACCCCGATGCCGAGCAGGCCGTCGCACCGGTGCTCGGCTTCGTGCAGCCGCACTTCTCGGTCGATCCCGTCGACCCCGCCCAGGCGCGGGGCCTGCCCCTCCGGATCTCCTCGCTGGCCGACTGGACACGCCCGTCCGGCGAGCCGCGGCGGACGATGGTCCGCAAGGGCCGGTCGGACGCCACCCATGTCTGGGGTGACCTCTGGCAGGTCGGCGACCGGACAGTGATCGAAATCGTGTCGAGCCGAACGGTCTTCGACCTGGCCACAGACGGGTCCGGGCTGCACGTCTACGTCAGCGACACCTCGCGCTATCACCTCTCCGACTTCCTGCGGGAGGCCATGTGGGAGCTGGGCGCGGTCGGCGGTGGCACGTTCATCCATGCGGCATCGGTCAGCAACGGGCAGGCGGCGATCGCCCTGGTCGGTGACAAGGGGGCAGGCAAGACCACGACCGCCCTCGACCTCGTTCGAGGCGGAGCCGACTTCTATTCCGGCGACATCCTCTACGCGACCACCGACGCCCGTCAGGTGTACAGCTTCCCCGACTACCCGGGGGTGTGCTGGGGCACCATCCGCGCCAACCCGGAACTGCTGAAGGTCACCGAGGAGTTGGGCCTGGAGCAGTCGCCGGACGACGGCGCCAAGGTTCTCCTGCCGTATGACATCTACTGGACCGCGCTCGGCGTCCGGAAATCCGCGCCACCCCTCCCGCTGGGCGCGATCCTCATCGCCAACGTCTCCGCTCCCGGCCCCGCCCGGATAGAGCCGGCCGAGCCGCGATGGGACCTGTTGGAGACGCTGGAGCGGCGGGGCAGCGACCCCGGCGAGGGCTGGGAACCGTTCCTCGACGAGGCGGGTCGCCGCTACGCACGCTCCGGCAGCGAGCCGCGCACCAGCCCACTGCGTCCGGACGTGGCGTGGTACACCAGGCTGGGCCGGGGTCGCCCGTCGCCGGAGGAGATCACCGGGCTCCTCGACAAGACCAGGTCGGCCGCTGTGCCGGAGGACCATGATGGCCGGTCTTGAGCCGTATCACGACGCACTGCTGAGCGCGATCACGGACGACGGTACGGGCAACTGGCTGAATATCCTCGCTGCGAACGGCTTCCGGATCCAACCGCACGCCAAAGGCGTGGAGTTCGAGATCAAGTACGCGCCGCAGCGGTCCGGAGCCCATGGTGAGCTGGGGGAATACGCACGGAACCTGCTCTCGCCGGACGGTCTGCCGGACGGTGTGATCTCTCCGGCGTGGCTTGTGTTCCGGGCTACCACTGCCGAGTACTGGCTGCTGGACGGCGTCGAGTTCAAAGTCCAGCGCATGACCGACGACGCGGATGATCTGCGGCGCAGAGCGCAGCAGATCTCCCGGGAGCCGGCGACTGGCACGGCGCTCGTCCAGGATTACCGCAGCAAGGGCGTCCTGCGGAAGGCGCACCAGATCTTCCGGGAGCCCGACTCCGGCACGCCCCTTGTCCAGTCGACCGAGGATTTCCTCACGGACCCGGATCAGATCACGGCCGCCCTCGCGGCCTTCGACAGCAGTGTCGGAGTCGTGCACATGACCCGGGCGAAAGGTCACTACGTCCATCTCGCCGACGGGATCGTGTTCAACGTCGTCGAGTCCCGCTGCAAGATCGGTGGCGCCGAGCAGATCCAGCTGGAGTTGGAGTACGGCGCGCACATCCATCACGAGTCGGGGGAACCGGCCGCGGAGTGCGGGCCGGCCGAACTCCGAGCCAGCCTGTGGAACCTGCACCATCTCCTGAAGCCACGGCTCGACGGGGCAGGCCTGGCCACCACCGTCGAGCGCAAGCGCGACTTCGTCCAAGCCACCCGCGACAAGCACACCTGATGTCCATCAGGCTCTCGCCCCCGCGTGACCCCGGTACCGGGCCGCTGACCTTCGAGCCTCGCGGGCAGAGCCGGACGGCGGGGTGATCCCGGAGTTCTCGTTGCTGACTCCGCTGATGATC
The DNA here is from genome assembly GCF_014873495.1 of Streptomyces stelliscabiei. Classification (GTDB taxonomy): domain Bacteria; phylum Actinomycetota; class Actinomycetes; order Streptomycetales; family Streptomycetaceae; genus Streptomyces; species Streptomyces bottropensis. Next base: position 5,853,852 of record NZ_JADBGF010000001.1, read on the forward strand.
CGTCAAGGTGGAATACTCGCTCTCCGAGGGCTTTGACCGGTGCTGCACGAGGGAGGGAAGCGAAGGTGGGGGCGTCGTGGTATGCCGCCAGGAAGGCTGAGCGGGCCTGGGCCGAGGGGGTCGGGTTCTTGCGGCAGGGGCGGGCGGCGTTGGCCGTGCAGCGGTTCGAACTGGCCGTGCGGCACGACCCGTCCGCCGCCGACGTCTGGCTGGGCCTGCATGCCGCCGGGCATCGCCAGGCCGAGGCAATGGAGGCGATGTCTCAGCACCGGGGCTCCTTCGGTGCTCTGCGCACCAAGCACGACATGCCGTTGAAGTCCCGGTTCGACCTCGGATTCTATGTGACGTTCCGTCTGGAGACCGCGCGTGACCTCTGGCTCGCCACCATGACGGGGCTGCTGCACGAACGGCGGCTGGGCGAGGCGTGGCAGTCCTTGGCGGAAGCACAACTGGACTGTGACGAGACGCGGTTCGTGTGCACGCGCTACGCCTTCCTGAAGCAGGACTGGCCCCTGGTCCTGCACTTCTCGCGGAACATCACCGACGCGTTCCTGCGCGACGAGGCGCAACTGTACGTGGCCAGAGCCCTCGTGGAACAGCATGTCTTCCATGAGGCGCTCAGCACCCTCGCTCCGCTGCCGCAGGCGTTGGAGAAGGAGAGCCGTTTCGAGGGAGAGGTCGCCTATGTGCGGGGCCTCGCGCATGAGGGGCTGGGCAGGGAGGAGGAGGCGCTGCGGCATTTCCAGTACGCCTTCCGCTGTTTTCCCACCCTCGCCGATGTCGCGACCCGAGCCCAGGCCGTCACCGTGCCGGCCGCCGATGTCCCGGCCCAGGAGGAACCGCCCGAGGCGGTGTCCACGAAGGGCACTTCGGCCGACCCCGACGCGGAAACTCGGGAGTTGTGGCTCAGCGAGGCGATGGAGCTGCTGGACGGCATGGTGGGCCTGGAGCCGGTCAAGCGTCAACTGCGCACGCTTGTCGCTCAGTTGCGCATGACCGCCGTCCGCAGGGAGCAGGGTCTGCCGTCCAGCTCGGGGCCGCAGCACTTCGTGTTCGCCGGGCCGCCGGGGACGGGCAAGACCACGGTGGCCCGGGTGCTCGGCAAGGTGTTCGCCGGCCTCGGACTGCTCGAACGCGGACATGTGGTGGAGACGCAGCGGGTCGACCTCGTCGGCCGGCATCTCGGCGAGACGGCCATCAAGACGAGCAAGGTGATCGATTCCGCGCTGGGTGGCCTGCTGTTCATCGACGAGGCCTACGCGCTGTCGAACAGTGGCTATTCCGGCGGCGACGCCTTCGGTGACGAAGCGCTGCAGGTCCTGCTCAAACGCGCCGAGGACGACCGGGACCGGCTGGTCGTCGTCCTGGCCGGCTACCCGGACGAGATCAACGCGCTGCTGGCCACCAATCCCGGACTGGCCTCGAGGTTCACGACCCGCGTGACCTTTCCCTCGTACTCCGTCGAAGAACTCGTGCGGATCGCCCACAGCTTCTTCGACTCCCAGGGAGACGTTTTGGCCGAGGACGCCACCACGGCACTCCGCGGCCACTGCGAGCGGGCCGTGGAGGACGGTCTCGTCGACCGGCTGGGCAACGGCCGGTTCGCCCGTGAACTGTGCCGGAAGGCCGCGGCACTTCGCGATCTGCGTCTGTACGACCGCTACGGAGGCTCCGACACGCCCACCCGGGAGGAGATCGTCACCGTGCGACTCGCGGACGTCTCGGCCGCGTTCAGGGAGCTTCACGACAGCGCGATCGCTCCCTGAACCCCGAACCCTGAACGGCGTGTCGCCCGGCCCGGACGAACCAGGTCAGGCGAGCTGTTCCGTCGATCCGTCCGGGTGGACGAGAAGATGGATCGTGCTGCCGAAGCGGTCGTCCGTGATGGCTGCCAGAGCGGGTCCCCCCATCTGCTGGGCGCGCTGCTGGAGGATCGAGAGGACGACGTCCTGGATGTCGCCGTAGGGCGGGGCGGTCACCGGAACGCCGTCGACCAGACCGGCGTTGGGCGAGAAGACCCGTATCTGGGCGCCCTGCACATCGGGCGTGCCTGAGGGGTGGGGCGCTTCAGTCATCGTTTCTTCCTTTCGGCCGGTCCTCCCGGCCGGGACCGCTCCGGCACGGGTCAGCTGCTCGTGGTCTCGTTCCCGTCGATCCGGTCGTGGAGACGTGTGTACGTGCCCCGCGAGACACGTTCCAGCTGACCGGACTTGACCAGGGTGGACAGTATGTTGCTGATGGTCTTGGAGGTGGCACCGTACCTGCTGGGCGGCATCAGGTGCAGCACGTCCCCGGCCGAGAACGCGCCTGGGAAGGTCGCCACGGTCCGCACCACGGCGGCACGGACGCTGGACGTGGCCGACGGAAGATCGCGCGGCCCGGCATCCGCGGAACCGTCCCCGCGCGAGACGGGCGACTGGGCGCCGTTGCCGGCCGGCGTGCAACTCGTTTCGATGCGGAGCAGGAAGGCCCGAAGCTCGTGCAGCGCCGTACGGACCGTCTCCAACCGGGGATCTTGGTGCCCGTCGGTCGTGGCCGTCAGCATGGTGGCGACCTTCTCTATGTTGGAGAGCGGAACGAGTAGATCCCGCAGCAGCGGTCGCAGGAAGTCGCGTCGCAGCGCTGCCACGGGGTCGGTCATCGCGAGCTTGACGCCCACGGAGCCGGTGAGAAGGGACGGGGTGCTTGCCTCGTCGGTCTCGCCCGAGCCGGCCGAGGGACCGTTGTCCGTCGGCAGCATGGACACCAGGGCCGCCCGCAGATCGCGGATGCTGCTCAGGGTCTCAGGCGCGACATCGCCGCCCGGCACTCTGGTCAGCATGGCGGCGACCTGCTCGACGCTGAGCACGGCGGGCAGTGCGGACCGCACCAGGGGGCCCAGTACGGCCTGTCGTACGGCCTCGGCCGGGTCCTCCAGCGAGAAGACGATCCGTTCTCCGGAGTCGACCCCTGCCATCGGATCTTCGTCCCTGCCTTCCCACGATGCTTCCGTCCCGGACGGGGCGTCCGATCGCGCCGGTGCCGGCGCGGCTGCCTCGGCCTGTGCCTCCTTCAACAGGTCCTGCTGCCGCTCCCGTTGCTCGTGAAGCATGTCGAAAGCGTCCAGAATCTGTTCCAAGTCGGGAGTAGCCTGATCGCCAGGAGGCCGATACGGAACCGAACCGCCGGCACGTGATCGCAGGCGAGCGAGTCGCCAGGGCGTGGACGTGCAGCCGGAACGGGTCGTGTCACGCTGGGGAAGATCCCCGTTCTCATCGCCGATGCGGAGTCGACGGCGGATCCAGCGACGGTCCTCGGCGGTGGTCGCGGCCGTGTAGCCGTACGGCTCGGCGTGCGCGATCGCGTCCTGGAGGCACTCGGCCCACAGTGGACAGGACGCGCACAAGTCGCGTGCGGTGTGCAGAAGTACCAGGTGGTGACGGCGCTGGCTTGCTGATTCCTCGGGCGTGGGCCGGGCGTTCTCCAGCAGTGGGTGCTGGAACACGTCAGGGCGCCGCTGGCAGGGCACAGCGGCATCGGGGACGCGAGACCGTACGGGCTTGCGCGAGGACGGTATGGGTGGTGCAAACAGCGCCGTATGGCTTGCCATACGCATGTGTGTAATCCCCCGTGATGATCTATGATCACAAGGAACTCTAGAGCAATCTGTCAACCGTGCGCAACGCATATGCAAATGATCCGGTTCGTTCAGGCATAGGCGAATCGAGACATTCACGGCCACGTCAACTGTCTCTGTCGATAGGGCCCTTGAGGCCGGACCACCTGCCGGAAGCCTTCCGCATCCCGTTGCGCACCGCCTGTACGCCGCCGCCGCGCAAAGTCAGGAACGCGCTGACCCCGACGAGTCCGAGGGGGACGCCCGCCTCCGGCCAGACCATTCCCACACCCGACGCGATGGCGATGATCAGGTCGGCGCCCACGACCGTTACACCGCGCCCTCCGGGGTGGTTCTTCGGGATCCAGGCACCGAGGAGCACCATGCCGGCCAGCGCCCAGTACCCGAACACCGCCTCGCCGCTGACGACCGGTGAGGTGCCCCAGCGAGCCGCTTCTCCGGCGGTGGCGAAGTAGCTGGTCAGCCCGGCGGTGAGCAGAGTCGACGTGAGGGCCAGCAGCAGTTGTCGACGGCGCCGCATGGACCAGACGACCAGTCCCAGCGTGAGCAGCCCGCACACCGCGACGAAGGACGAGCCGCTCGACGACGCGAGCGCGAAGAGGGTGTAGGCGGCGGCGAATCCGAAGGCGATACGGGGGAGGAGCCTGACGGCCCAAGCGTCGTTGCGGTCCTGGCGGACGAAGCGCCGGAGCAGGGCCGAGGCACTCCCCCTCTCCACGCGCTGCCGTCCCGTCGGGCCCGGCTTCGACGCCGGCTTCCCGCCGGCCCGGGGGTTGCGTGTCCTCGTCCTCATGAGAGTTCACCGGTGGCCGGGCGTTCCGGGCCGGTGCGCACGGTCGCACCCACCCGACGGCCGTGCGGACGGCCTGTGTTCAGTACGGGCACGGGTGTCTCCTCGATGTCGGTACGGACGGAAGGTGGGGGATGACGGAGGGGAGGGGCGCCGCCGTGAGAGCGGCGCCCTGGGTCCGCTACGGATTGCCCGAGTTGCTCACACGGCCACCGGAGCCTGTGCCGTTGGCGCCCGATCCGGTGCCGCCGTCGCCCGAGCCGTCGCTGTTGCCGCCGGATCCCCCGCCGGACCCACCGCTGTTGCCGCTGGAGCCGCCCGTGGCTCCGCCGGATCCGCCGGTGTTGCCGGTGTTGCCGGAAGAGCCTCCGGAACCACCGCTGGAGCCCCCGCTTCCGCCGCTGTTGCCGCCGGATCCGGTGCTGCTGCTGCCGCCGCCGCTGCCCGAGCCACTGACACGACCACCGCGCCCGGAGCCTCCCGTGGACCCAGAACCTCCGTTGGAACCGGAGCCGCCGGACGTTCCCTGGGTGCCAGTGCCAGTGCCAGTGCCAGTGCCAGTGCCCGTGCCAGTGCCCGTGCCTGCGCCGGTGCCGCCCGAACCGGGCTGGTTGGCCGTCCGGTTCGCGCCTTGGTTCGGGTTCTGCGGCGGGTTGCCGCCGTTGCGCCTGCGTTGCACGGCGTTTCGTCCCGCACGCCAGGCGCGTCCGACCCTCTGGTCCCCGGTACCGGCCTCTGTCCTTCTCGCTCCGGTGGCCGCCACCCGGCCGGTGCCCCCCGAGGCGCCGCCCGACGACTGGCCGGGACGCAGCAGGCCCCTCTTGCCGACCCACCAGTCCGGGCTTCCCTTGCCGATGGGCCGGCCTGCGTTCGGATCGATCTGACCGCCCCCGAACGCCGGCGTGAACTCGCCGCTCGTCAGCTTCTCGATGAGCTTCCGGATCATCATCACGACGGCGATGCTGACCAGCATGAGCAGCAACAGCTGACTGCCCAGCGCGATGTCCGCCGGGAAGATCATCTGATACAGGACCAGCAGCAGTGTCAGGATCACGCTGAAGCCCGCACGCAGCACGAAGCTGTGCACGAAGGCCTCCAGCCAGCCTCTGAGCAGTTTCTGCTGTGAGGGGTGCATCCCGATGGCGGCGACCAGGGGGAGCATCACGATGAGGATCAGGGTGACGGCGTGCCAGAGGAGGGTGAGTCCGCTGAGGATGATGACCATCACGCCGACGACGAAGGACGCGAGCAGGGAGTAGAAGGCCACACCCACCCGGGCCCCCGCGTTCTTGCCCGCCCAGGTGTCGAACGCCACCGGGTAGATGTTCTGGTCCGGGGTGTCGTCGGTGTCGATGTCCTCACCGCCCGCGATGTCCTTGCGGATGGGCACCCACTCGTCGTCCATCTTGTTCAGATCCTTGCCGAGGTCCTTGTTCGTCTCGGACTGGGCCACGAGCTGACGGACGCGAAGATCCTCGCAACGGGCGCCTCTGCCGTAGGAGCATGAGGCGTTCTTGTCGTTCGGGACGCAGACACCCCCGCTGACCTTGCCGTCGCCCTCCTTCTTGAAGATGCAGTTCTTGCCCGGCGCACCGAACTGCCCCAAGGCCCAGGGGCGGAAGATGAGCGTGTCGTACATGGCACAACTCGACTGCCGCAAGCCCTTGTTGTAGTTGTCCTTCAAATCGCAGGGGGGCTGCATCTCGCCCGACACACCGGCCAGGGCGGTCGACATCAAGGCCGTGTTGGCATCCCCGATATGGGTGTCGGACCATGTCACGAACCTGTCGTAGTTGCCGCCGGTGAGGAAGGCCATGACGCCGATGATGCTGAGCGCGGCCCAGGAGACACCGGCCCACACCTCACGCGTGTCGCCGGCGCGCCACTTGGTGAACACCCACAGGCCGACGAGCAGGATCATGATGACCACGGCGGGTTGCAGCACGTTGTCCTTGAGGGTCGTCACGATGCTGTCGCGGCCCTCGTACAGTCCCGCCATCGGGCTCGGGTTGGAAGCGGTCTCCTTGATGGAGATCGACATCCGCGTGAAGAACTTCGTGAACGTGAAGATGGTGTCGGCCGCGCCGTTGTAGACGAGGTCCATCACGGCGCAGCTGTCGGCTCCGCTTCCGATGTCACCGTTGTCCTCGGAGGCGTCCCCCCGGCCCTTGAAGGTCTGGGAGAAGTTCAGCCCGCGTAGGCCGTTCAACTCGTACATCGTGTACATCTCGGGCGGTCGGGGCATCTTCACGGCCCCGGTGACGCTGCCGCTGATGTTGAGACCCTTCGCGTTCTCCTTCTCGTCCGTCGCCCCCTCGTCCCACTGGTTGTAGGCGGGGAACACGCTCTCGGCGTCGCCCGCCGTGTCCATCTGGTACTGGTCGTCGCCGGTGAAGTTGCAGGAGAAGTCCGCGTAGGCCGAGGACGGCGCGGCGAGGGTCAGGGATATGAGGGTCAGCGCCACGAAGAGGACGGCGCGGACGGCCGAGCCCGTCCTGCCGAGGGTGCGGCGCAGCGTGTGGCGCGAGGACATCTGGATTCCTTGGACGAATGCGGACGACGAGAGCCGACGACGCACGAGGCGGTCAGTCGGTCGGGAAGTGATCACTGAGGAAGCAGCCGGGGACGAGCCCCTGCTCCTTCTCGAAGCCGCTCGGAGCAGTGAAGTCCGGATCACAGGTCAGATACTTCAGGCGCGAGGCCTTGAGGCCCTCGACCGTGGCGGCGCCCACCGGAACTACGGCGAAGTCCTGTCCCACCAGGAAACTCGCGTGACCGTCCCGGTCGGCGGCGGTCTGGAACTTCTTCATGTCCTTGATGGTGAGCAGTGCGATGGGGGCGCCGTTCCCGTCTTGGCAGACGGCGCGATCCCCGATGGCCCACGAAGCGTCCGCGGCCTCTTCCTCGCCCCACGCGGTGCTGCGCCCGGAGTCGTCGTACTCGTCGCCCGTGGTGAGGTTCTCGCAACGGACGAACGTGGTGAGGTACTCCGCCACGGATGCCATGTCCGAGGCGCTGGGCAGATCACTGTCCGACGATTCCTCGTCGCTCCCGCACGCTCCGACCGCGGCCAGAGAGACAAGGGCGGCGCCCAGCGCCAGCGTTCGCTTGATTCGCATGCTGTCCGTTCCGTTCCCCGTGCTGTTGAGTGGTGGTGGCGCTCTGACAGGTCACGCCGGCTGGGCCTCGGTCTGCTCGGCCGGCCGTGCCGGGGCGGGGTCCGCCTCCTGCATGAACTTCCAGTCCCAGACACTCGTCGGTGGGTCGATCGCCTGCCGGGCCGGACGGCTCGTACCGTTGGTGTCCGTGGCCGCGAGGATCTCCCGGAAGACGAGGTCGACCGCGACCGTGCCGACCCGTTTGTCGGCGTCGCGCTGCAGACACACACCGGTGCGCAGCTCCTGCAGCGCCGCGATGACCTTGGGATCGTTCTCCGGCCGCCCCAGCAGCGGGGCCACCAGCGACGCCTCCTGGGCGGACTTCTGCTTGAAGGCGAAGACGGTGTGGATCTGGTTGGCGCCACCGCTGCGCGCCTCGGAGTCCTCGATCTGGACCAGGTCGATCGCCTGCTGGGTGATCAGAACGGTGACCGCCATGTAGGAGCGGCCCTGCTTCAGCGCGCGGCGCATCAGATCCCGGCCGCTCTCCGTGGCGGTGACGACGTAGGCCTCGTCGACGAAGAGGGCCTTGGGCCGCAGACCGACCTCACCCGTCACCGGGTTCTTCTCGTAGCCGACGTCGAGCATCTGGCTGCCCAGTTCCACGACCGCCATCAGAGCCGTCGCCGCCAGACGCTCCGCCGGGTTCCAGCTGCGCGGGTCCGGCGCCGCGGGGGACTGGAAGCCGCGCAACGTGATGACCGTGCGCCGCTTGCGCATGCTGGAAAGAGGCTTGGGCCGGTCCGAGAAGGCGAGCCGCGCGTAGGGCAGTGTCCGTAGCTCGGTGAGGAGCATCTGCGCCAGCTTCAGTTCCTTCTGGGCCTCGCGGTCCCCCTCGGCCACGGCCGCGTCGTACGCCGCGACGACCTCGTCGACGACCTGCCACAACGTCGGCCGCAGGATGCGGCGTTCGGCGTCCCGTGCGTCCATACCGTGCTCGACGGCCTGACGGACGGCGGAGTTGTAGCGGCTGACGACGGTGGCCATCGCCTCGATGACGGGCAGTCGTACGCGCTGGTAGTCCTCGTCGCCGAGGAAGCCGCGGAGCATGGATTCGGCGAGCAGCCGGCCGGCCGGTACGTCGCGGGCGATCACCCAGGGGTCGAGCACGCCTGCCTGGCCCTTGAGCAGGTCGACCACTTCGGTCTCGGCCCAGAACTCCTGGTTGATCGGCTGAAACCGGCTGGTGGAGGTACCGAGGATGCCCGCTTCGGCGTCCGAGGCGAACTCCGGGTCGTTGACCTGGGAACCGAAGCCCAGGTAGTAGCACAGCTGCGCGAAGTCGGTCTTGGGGTCGATGACCAGGCAGCGCACGCCCGACTCCGACTCCTCGTAGAACTTCTGCAGCGCCAGTGAAGACTTGCCACCGCCGGAGGCGCCGACGATGGCGAGGCCACCGCCGTCGTTGCGGGCGGGACCCACGTGGAGTGAGTAGTGCACGGGCATCTTGCCGGCCCAGCCGACCAGGCTGCCGACCCAGCCCAGTCGCCGTCCGGAGCGCGTCTCGGGATTGTCGCCCAACTCCGTTCCCGCGGTGGGCAGTCCGGCACCCAGCTGCTCCACCTCCTGCAGACGGAGGTACGGGGCGATCGGCAGCTTGGGCGCGTCCCCGGGAAGCTGTGACTGCAGCAGACGCCACTGCTGGCGCGTCGGGCGCAGAAGGGTGACCTTCAGGTCCTGCTTGAACTGCATCTCCAGCACCCGGCGCCGGCGTTCCAGCTCCTTGAGGTCGGGAGCGGAGATCGTGAACCGGATCTGCGCCTCCATACCGGGCATCTTGTGTTCTTCGATGTCGTCGACGAGGTCCTTGGAACGGGCGACCTGGCTCGCCAGTTTGGTGTCCGGGCTGCGGCCCGAGGAGGCCATGTCCTTCATCTCGTCCATGAGGTTGCCCCGGATCTTGTCGGCCCGGTCCTTGAACCTCAGATACGGGATGAGCGTGAACCGCATGTCGATCTCGACAGGGAACTCCACGTTCTGCGAGGTGTAGCGGGCCCACGCAGACGACTGACGGAAGCGGGTCTCGGCGGGCCAGTTGGCGGCGACCAGCGTCGTCGTGTAACTCGTCTGCCGTTCGCCGGAGATCTCGTCGTACTGATGCAGGACGATGTGCGTCTTGCGGTTCTCACCGGAGAAGTCGACGACCAGGTCGAACTGGTTCGGCCCCCACGAGCGCGAGCCGAGCACCGGCTCGGGCGGCACCGGCAGGTCGCCGTGCAGGGGCTTGCGGATCAGCCAGACGAGTTCCTGACGGGTCAGAGGGGTACCGCCGAGCCCCTCCAGGCTCTCGTGCACCTCCGTGGCGATCTGCGTCCACTCGGCGAGGAGGAAGGGGGACAGATACTCGTCCGAGACGCCCGTGGCCGACGAGGCCGCCCTGTCCGCCGAGTTGCGCACACCCTGAAGCAGGGCGGGCTCCTCGAACGGCTCGTCGTCGCCCGCCGTCACACCGCTCTTGCCGTTGCGCTTGAGCGACCCCAGCTTCACCAACAGAATGTTGCGCTCGCGCAGGGCGCCGATGCGCTCCTGGTACTCGGCCTTGCGCAGGTTGTACGCCTTGTAGTTCTCCGTCGGATCCCAAGCGACCGCGTTCAGGTCCTCCGCCCAGCCCACCGCCGTGATCGGCTGGTAGACCTTGCGGTAGTGGCACTCGACGTTGCGGTCACCGCGGGCGAGGTTGAGCAGACCCCGCGCCGGCGCCTCGGCCATGGCCTGCAGCTCTGTGGCGTTCAGATACTCGTCGATGGCGGTGGGCAGCACCAAACCGGTCCACACCGAGTCACCGTGCACGAACAGCATGTCGTCGGCGTAACGGTAGGGAAGACGCAGGTCCTCACGCCGTCCGGCGGCTGAGCCGCCGGACGAGGACGTGCCCTGCCGCTTCGGGGCCCGGCCCTGCTCCTGGCCCTTCTTGCCCGAACCGGCCGCCATGATCAGGGCGATCACGAAGAAGGCGACCGCCGCGCCCAGGAGGATCAACAGGAACATGGATAAGTCACCTTGCGGTTAGCGGTAGTTGGCGTCGGAAAGTGGTCATCGGTCCCTCGCGGTGAAGGCCGAGCCACGTGCGGCGGCGGCCTGGCGCGCGGCGTCGTACCGCTCGTGCCAGCGCGGTGCGCCGGGCTTCCAGAGAATGACCTGCCAGTGCAGTTCCTCCGGCTCCTGGTCCGCGGCGAGCCCCTGAAGGCGTTTGGGCTGCAACCACCAGTCGGCCCACACGACCAGTTGGTGGCTCAGCGTGAGTGCCGAGGGCAGCGGTCTGCCCCAGACGAAGTAGACGGCCAGCGGCGGCCCGAAGTAGATGACCGCCGTCAGCATCGACAGGCTGAGGAAAGGGAGGAACGTGGACGTGGTGAACAACAGCACGAGCCAGAACAGCCCGAAGCCGAAGGCCGCGCCCAGCGCGGGCAGCAGCAGGCCCGGAAGCGGGATGTTGCCCCAGTTCCAGATCCGCTTCGGGCGGTTCACCAGGTCGGTGTGGTCGTATGCGACCAGTGGCGTGGGAGCTTCCTGCGTCATCGCTCCGAACTCCCCTAGTAGTGGTGGTGGTTGAGCGGGATCAGCCGTCGCCACCGATCTGGGTGCCCAGGGAGATGAGCACACCGGCGAGACCGCTCGCGCTGCCGATGATCAGGGCCGCCAGAGCGATCATGCCGAAGCCCTGGAAGGCCTCGCGCAGACCCTCGCCCTGCTTCATGGAGATGAGCATCCGGATGCCGAGGATGAGGAGCGCGATGATGGCGACCGTCGCCCCCGCGGTCCGGAGAATGTCCTGGATCTCCGTGAACATGGAGTCCAGGGTGGTGGCGGCCAGCAGCTGCATGGTGGTTCCTCTCACAGGGTTACTCGTGTGGCGTCTGTCGTCTTGCGGGTGGATGAGGACAGGAGCGGCCCCTGACCTCAGTTCGTGCCGGACTCCTCGTCCTGCGAGGACCCGTCGCTCGGTGAGGAGGAGGCGGCCGGAGCGGAGGGAGTGGCCTTGCCGGTGCCCGGCTCGTCCTTGGAGGGCTCGGTCTGCTCGCCGTCGCCCCTGCCGCCCTCGGCGTCGAGCAAGCCACCCCGGATGTCCTTGATGAACCAGCCCTGGGCCGTGTTCACCACAGTGATCCGGTACGAGCGCCGCGCTGTGTCCCCCTCCGGGTCGGCCCAGTCGACGACCACCCGCAGCTCTACGGCCTGCCCGGTCTTGTAGGAGTACGGAGCGGAGCCCTGGACGCCCTTCGGCACCAGCGCCACCACGTCGTTGACCTGGGGTTCGGACAGGCGGCCGGACAACCCGGTGGTCGCGGCGAGCGTGGCGCCCTGTGCGGTGAAGCGGGCCAGGGTGGTCCTGTCCGACTTGGCCCACGCCTCGAAGTAGCCCGGAAGCACGGTCTGTTGCAACTGCTGGCCCAGGGCGGTGTCGACGTCCTCGCCGTCCCGGTCGACCTCCGGTACGTCCGAGCGAGGCGGCATGGGCATCTCACCGACGTCGCCGGCGATACGTATGCCTTCGCCGGTCGTCAGGTTCTTGACGTACACGGGGACGGTCAGCGTGGTGAGCCCGCCGTCGTCCGTACGTACCTGGATGCCCAGGTAGCGACCGTGGTCGTCGTACTCGGGAAGCTTCTCGCTGGTGCCGTCCCAGGTGGCGGTGAGGGCCTTGCGGGTGCCTTCGCCGCTCCAGCCGCACTCGGGATCGACGCCCGCGGACGTGTACCGGGCGAGCGCCGCCCGGCGATCGGACGCGGTCTCCGGGGAGTAGGTGAGGCAGAGGGTCGCGTACTGCTCCGCGAACGCGGCCGCCTGCTGCGTCGGGAACTCGGTGAGCCCGTAACGGGCCACGTCGTCCGGGTCCAGAGCGGTCGTGCCCGCCCCCGAGGACTTCCCGATGAGCAGTCCCGTCACACCGCACGAGCCCAGCGCGAACAGGCCCGTGGTGATCAGCAGGGCCGCTCGCAGGCCGACGTGGGTACGGCGCCCGCCGGTTCCGCGGGACGGCAGGCGGCCGCCCGGCCTGGGCACGTCGAAGTCGCCCGAGGACTTGCGCGGTGCGGTCATTCCGCCCTGGCCCGAAGCGCCGGCCGCGGGTCCCACGGCCGTGCTCACGGACGCCGGGGCGGGAGCGTGTACGGGGCTCTGCGCCGGTGCCGTCGCCTGCGCGGACCTTCCGGCCGGGACGCTCTTCCTGGCGGCTGTCCCGCCCTTCTGGCGCTGTTGCTTCGCCGCCTTCTTGGCCTCGTACTCGGCCTTGCGGGCGGCCCGCGCCTGCTCGCGCTTCTCCTTCTTGGACTCCGTCGTGGGCCGGGACTCGCGCGGCGGCAGTGCGGGCACGGCGGCCTGCCCTGCCTGGGGCGCGCCCCGGACCCAGGCCGCGGCGACCTGTGCGCGGGCCGCCTCGGGCGACAGTTGCCACGACTGCTGCGGCTGCCCGCCCCGCTGGGCGTAGCCGCCGTGCTGGTCGTCGGGCCCCTGCGCCTGCGCAGGCTCTTGTCCCTGCCAGGGCTGCTGGGGAGGACCGAAGGGCCCGGGCTGCCCATCGGGCTGGCCTCCGCCGACCGCGCCAGCAGAGCTGTTGTGGTCTGTCATCGAGTCGGTAACTCCAGCCAGTTGATTTCCCGTCAGCGGTCCTGCCCGCATCACCGGGCTGTACGACGGGCCCTGGTCCGGCCAGGTGCGCAGGCAGTGTGACAAAGACCGGTCGCCGAACCGCTTTCCTTTTCCCGCCGGTGCCTGTCCGGGACTTGACGAATTCCCGAACGGATTCCCCGGAGGCGAAGTGAGGAATCGGAGCGGGAATCCGCGGGAGGCGCCCTGTGCTGTCGCCCCGTCCTGGATCACAATGCGCGAGGCACGTCCGTCCCGCGTACCCGTATGTCCTCCGAACCTCCAGGGACCGAGACCGTCATGCGGATCATGTCGGCTCCGGCACGACCCGAACGTCAGGCTTAGGCGAAGGACGAGAGTTGAGCGACCAGAACGGGCAACCGCACATACCCGACCCGCGCAACTGGGACACGGCCGCGCAGCAGGCCCCCTCGGTCCCCTCGCCGGCTCCGTCGGTTCCTGCCCGGGTCCCGTCGGCTCCTGCCCACGTCGCGCAACCCACCCCGGTCCCGCAGATGTTCCAGGCGGACCGGGCCTGGGTCGACGGCTACGAGCCGGGGAACCCCTGGCAGGCCCGGTTGTGCATGGAGACCCCCTACGGCACGTTCGTCCATCCACTCACTCCGAACACCATTCCTGACCTGCTGGAGCCCCTGGTACTGGTGGCGCAGGAACAGCAGGGCATGCCGGTGGGCTTCGGGCCCGACGAGGATCCCGGGCCGGAAGACGAGGACATCGACGGCGAAGACGACGAGCAGCGCTGGAGCCGGCGCGTCCAGAGCGGTCGGGCCGCCCGGCTGAGTGGCTGGTCCGCGGTCCACAACCTCTGGCAGCGCGAGGACCCGACGGCGCGGATCGTCATGGGTGGGATCGTCGTCCTGGTGCTGCTGATCGGCATCCTCGTCTCCTGACCCGGCCCCCGGGAGGGCCACCCGCGGTTGATCGGGGTGATCACGGGGGCGTGGGCGGGTACCGCATTCCTCCCTCTCTCCCGCCCCTTTCCCACCGAGGAAAACGCCCGGATCTACTCGCGCGCCTCCCCCTACCGTGTCGGCGAGCACCCTGGCCATGCCGCCGCACGGCCCAGTACACGAAGGAGACACGGGAACGTGGAGCTGCCTGCGGACGACAAGCGCACCGGGCTTCTGGCCCTGGGGGTGCTCGGCATCCTCTTCGTCCTCGTGCTCGTGATGTTCACCGTCTTCGACGGGGACGACGAGGGCGGCGATGAGGACGGTCCGGCGGCTGCCGCGACCGGACAGGCAGACTCCGCCACGGGGGGGCAGGACTCCTCGGACACGGACGAGCCGTCCGGCGGCGGGCCCTCCCCGATCGTCACCGCTGCCGAACTGTCCCGGGCGCACGCCGTGATGGCCCGCTACATGGCCGGGATCAACACCTACGACCATCGCAGCGACAGCCGGGCCTGGAGCGGCCCACTGCTCGAACTCACCGCGGACGACACACGGATGAAGCAGCTGACCGCCCTGCCGACCGGTAAGGCGTGGGACACCTGCGTCGCCGAGAAGTGCTCTTCGAGAGGTGACGCCGAAGTCGTACGGGACGCGGTGATCTCGGCCGACGTGACACGGAACAGCGGCCGGAGCATCTCCAGCCTGGTGAAGGTGACGGCCACCGCCACGGCGGCCGGCGACACCACCACCCAGACCAACCGCTGGCTGGTGAGCGTCGAGGAGAAGAGCGGCCAATGGGTGGTGTCCGGCTTCGACGTCTTCGGCCTCGGGGACGTGGGCGCCTCCGACCAGGCCGGGGAGTGATGTAGCGATGGTGGCTCCCGCCGTACTGGCGGCCGCGGCGAAGGCGGCGAAGGCGGCCAAGACCGCGCAGAAGGCCAAGCAGCTGCTGGACGGTCAGCGCGGCAAGAAGGGCGGGAAGAGGCCCGGCCGCAAGACCAAGGTCGCGGCGGTCGGCATCCTGCTGAGCGGCGGCGCGTGTTTCGTGGCCACCATCATGGTCATGAACATGGTCGGCGGGCTGGGGGCGGGGAGCAGTAACGCCTCCTGCACCGACTACGCCGACAACGCGAACGCGGGCAACACGGGCGCGGCGGCGGCCACCAACCCGATCATGCCGGCCGGCAAGATGTACATGCCGAGCGAGGCCGCGCGCAACGAGATACCCCCGAAGATGATCCTCGCGGCCATGCGCGGCGCCGCCAACTACGAGGGCCTCGACTGGACGATCATCGCCGGGCAGATGTACCAGGAGACCAAGTTCGGCCAGGACAAGTCCGCGGCGCCCGGCGGCAAGAACTCGGCCGGGTACATGGGCATCCTCCAGTTCGGGAACCCGGCCTGGCAGGACTACGGCGACGACGGCAACGGCGACGGCAAGGAAGACCTGTACAACATCGACGACGCCTCCTGGGCGGCCGCCAACTTCCTGCACGCCAAGAAGGTCGAGAGCGCCCCCTGGCAGGCGCTGCTGAGCTATTCGGGCTCCAACGCCTCCAACACGATCTACCCGCGCGTCGTCCTGACCCAGGCGGCCCGCTACCGCGGCGAGCTCACCGGCGACAAGGACCTGATCAAGCGCTGGTACGCGCATCTGAAGGAGACCGTCGAGAAGAACCCCGACTTCCCCACCCTGGGACAGCAGTCGGACATCCCCGAGCCGGTGGGCAACGACGCACAAGTGGGCAAGGCCCTCAGCATCGCCGCCTCGGCCCCCCGGGACTGGTCGACCCCGCCGCTGAACGGTACGGCCAACGTGGGCAGCGCCACCGCCGCCGGCCTGACCACTGCGCTGAGCCCGGCCGGATACACGGTCGCCGACGGTGACACGGACATCCTCGCCGCGCCCGAGCCGGAGCGGCGCGACGGCTGGCAGTGGCCGATGAAGCAGGGCACGTACATAGCCGGAACGCCGTACCACAAGTCCGGCAGCATGTGGAGCCTCGGCTACCACACGGGACTCGACCTCGTGGCCCCCACCGGCACCCCGATCTACGCCCCGGCGGACGGCACGGTCGTCTCGGCAGGCCCCGGCGGCTCGTACGGCAACATGACGACGATCGAGCACAAGGACGGTGTGATCACCCTCTACGCCCACCAGGTCCGCATAGATGTGACGCGCGGCCAGCAGGTCAAGCGCGGCGACCGGATCGGCCTGGTCGGCGCGACCGGCAACGTCACCGGCCCGCACCTGCACTGGGAGGTCCGCGTACCGGGGGTGGACAACCCCTTCGTCGGCGGCCATGACGCGGGACCCGGCATGGTGGACCCCGAGGCCTGGGTGGAGGGCCGGCTCAGCGCGAACCCGGACTACGGCACGGTGCCCGGCTCCAACGAGCCGGCGAAGGACGCCCAGTACGCCGACTGCGCGGAGGAGAACGGCAGCGCGGCCGTCGCTCCCGACGGAGCGGGCGCCACAGGTGTCCTGCCCGACTCCGACGACCCGGTCATCCGGGCGGTGCTGGGCTGGGCCCAGCGCGGCCTCGGGACCCCGTACGTGTACGGCGCGCCGCGTCTGCAGGGCGAGAATCCCAAGAGCTTCGACTGCTCCAGCCTCACGCAGTGGGCGTACTACATGGCCAGCGGCGGGAAGATCAACATCGGGAGCACGACGCGCGACCAGCAGCCCTATCTCAGGGCGCACAAGGTGCCGTTGTCGGAGGCACAGCCGGGAGACGTGATCTTCTTCCGGCCCAACGGCGACGGGACGTCCGGACACGTGGGCCTGGTCTGGGACCCGAAGGGACACCAGATCATCCACGCGCCGAGGCCGGGCAAGACGGTGTCCTTCAGCAAGTGGGACTACCAGGACGAGATCACCGGCGTGTACCGCGTACCGATCCCCGAGGGCACCAACGTGGTCGAGGGCGACGGTCGCCGGGAGGCGGCCTGACGGGACCGGGTGGTCCGGATCGGGACGGCTGGCAGGGCGCCAGGGGGACCCCGGTTCATGGATCAACGTGCCGTGTGGGACGGCCGGTTCCCTTTTGGCGCGGTCCTGCCGCGGACCGCGGTCGGTGAGTCTCGGGTGCATCCGACCCCAGGCGATCACCTCGGTCCTGCCGTAGCGGGTGGTGTCCGTGACCGTGGTGACGTCGGGCTTGTGCCACCTGTCGGGCTCGGCGAAGGTGAGGACACCGCCGCGCCGCCGGAGCTGTCCGTCCTTCGGGCAGAACGTGTCGGAGCTGGGTCGCGGAGCATCCCACGGCCCGAGTGCAGGCGCCCGACCAGCTCGACCGACAGTTCCGCCGAGGCGTGGGAGGTGTGGGCGAGGTCGTAGGGGCGGTTCCCTACGATCCGGATCTTGGGATCGCCCAGCTGCCACCCGGCACACAGCGCGTCGAAGACGTACGAGTCGAGGTCGATACGGGACCACGTACGGTCGACGCTGCCGGACACCGCCGCGATGTCCGCCATCGCCTTCGTGTTGGGGGCGCTGGTCAACGCCGCGGTCATCGGCTCGTGCGCCCGTGCGTTGCGCTGCGGCAGGAGTGGTCACGACTCGGTGTCCTGAGAAGCTGGGACATGCGCAGCATCGGCGACATGGCCGGTGACAGCGGCCCGAGTGTGAGTGCCCTGCGGTTCTACGACCGTGCCGGGGTGCTGGTGCCGGCCTGGGTGGATCCGGTGAGTGGCTATCGCTGGTACGCGCCCGAGCAGCTCGAGGAGGCCCGGTTGCTGGCTCGTCTGCGGCGGGCCGGTATGCCGCTGGCGGACATCCGGCTGGTGCTGGCCGGCTGGTCGGCCGCGGACGGTGATCTGGTCCGGGAACTGCTCAAGGCGCATCTGCACCGGCTCGGACAGAGGTTGTCGGACGCCCGTGGTGAGTTCTCCGCACTCCGAGCGCTACTCGATCACAGGGAGAACGCCATGACCTCGCTCCGTATCGCCTCCGTCCGGCTGTCCGTCGCCGCGCCCGAGCTGGCAGCCGCGCTGGACACGGTCCGTTTCGCGGTGGGTACCGACCTCGAGTTGCCGATGCTCGGCGGGGTGTTCGACATCGAGGGCGGGAACCTGCGGACCGTGGCCACCGACCGGTACCGCATGGCCGTCGCGCGGGCCGGAACCACCGGGCACGACGAGGGCCGGGTCCAGGTCGTCGTGCCCACCCCGCTCGTCGACGCGATGCGGGTGCTGTTGGGCGGCGAGGGAACCGCACGCCTTGCCGTCGACGGTGACCGTGTGACCCTGGAGGTCGGGGACAGGCAGGCGACCGGTCGGTGCCTCGACCACGACTTCCCCGGCTACCGCCGTCTCCTCCCCGCCGCCGACGGGCGCCGCGCCCTCGTCGAGGTGGCGGATTTCCGGGAGGCCCTGGAGACCGGCCCCGTCCGTTCCGGGGAGGCCGGAGCGCATGACCTCGGTGTGCTCCGGGTGGAGGACGACGGCACGGTGGCCCTGTGTTCCGACAGCGACAGTCCCGGTGTGGGTACTTCGCACCGCGTAGGGGTCAACCGTGCCTTCCTGCTGGACGCGTTGGCCGCGCTGGCTGCCGGCACCTGGGACCGACTGGTTCTGGAGGTGAGCGCCCCCACGGCGCCGATCGCGATCCGCCGGCCCGACGACGAGGGCGCCTTCTCGGTCCTGATGCCGGTCCGCCTGGAGGACTGACCGTACGTCCACGCCGCTGCGGCTCCGCCGAAAACCCAGGTCGGGTTCTCGACCCGGGTTTTCGGTTGTCCGTGCAGCGTCGTCCGTGCAGCCTCGTCCGTGCAGCCTCGTTTGCGCGGCACCGTCAGTGCAACGCCGTGCGAAGACCGGGCCTTCTTCCGCCGGGCTTCCGACAGGCCCTCGGCCCCTCGGGCCACCGCGGGCCAACAGCCGTCGTCGCGCGCTGTTCCGTGAGCCGGACCATGTGCTCCCCCCTCCCGCGTTCCGGCCGCCGTGGCCCCAGTGGCGCACGGGCTCTTGGTGGTTGAGGTGACGATCTGGTGAGGCGGATGTGGCGTGTGTTCGCTGGAGCGATTATGGTGGTCGTGATGTGTGTCACATTCGCTTTGTTTGTGCGAAGGGTGCGGGGGGCGGGAGGCAAAGTGTCCTAGGAAGGTCGGTTCCTGTTCGGGGATGTCCTCAAGTGCTTTGCTGATGAAGAGACTTGGCGATGCGTGGGGGCGGTCGGACCGACCGGATGCGGGGGCAGGGCAGCGTGTGCTGTTCGCTGATGCGGATTCACTCTGTGGAGCTTTGGTGACTTCGGCAGGTGAACTCTGTGTTTCTCGTGTGTCGAGAGGGGCCGATTCGGCCCTAGATTTCCCCGCGTAGACCGCGAACGTCGCACATTTCGTCCACGTGTTTGGACAAGGCTCCGGCTGGGGGTTCTGGGTTCGTGTCGGATTTCTTCGACGATGTCTGGTCATGGATAGTCATGGCGACCGCCGAGACATCGTGGCGTGAGTTGATGCCTCTGGGCATCGCCGGCGCCTTCGTCTGGGGCCTGTGGCTCTATCGGGCCGTGCTCTCGCGGTTCGCCAAGCCGGTGGTGAACAACTACCGGACCACGGTGTCCGTGGTGGTGCCGGCCTACCGGGAGGACGCGAGCATCCTGCTGGACTGCCTCGACACCTGGCTGGAGCAGGGCCCCACCGAGGTCATCATCGTGCCGGACGTGGCGGACACCGAGGTCCTGCGCAGGCTGTCGCAGGTGAACGACCCGCGGGTGCGGGTGCTGGCGTTCGAGCACCGCGGCAAGCGGTCGGCGCTCGGGGTGGGGATCCGGGCCGCGACGAGTGAGCTCGTCGTGCTCGTGGACTCGGACACCCGTTGGGAGCCGGGGCTGCTGGCCGCCGTCCAGATGCCCTTCGTCGACCCCGAGGTCGGCGGTGTGGGCACCCAGCAGAACGTCTACCAGCGCCGGACCAGCGTCTGGCGGCGCATCGCCGACTGGCTGGTCAACCTCCGCTACTACGACTACGTGCCGGCCATGGGCCGCGCCGGCGCCGTGGCCTGCCTGTCCGGTCGTACGGCGGCCTATCGGCGGGCCGCGATCGAGCCCGTGCTGGAGAACCTGGAGAACGAGTTCTTCCTGGGCCGGCGCTGCGTCGCCGGTGACGACGGGCGGCTGACCTGGCTGGTGCTGGCCTCCGGTTACAAGACCGTGCACCAGTCCTCGGCGCGGGCGATATCGATGTTCCCCTCCTCGTTCAGCGCCTTCGTCAAGCAGCGCGTGCGCTGGAGCCGGAACTCCTACCGCTGCTATCTGACCGCCCTCTACAAGGGCTGGCTCTGGCGCGTCCCCCTGGTCACCAAGATCACCGTGCTGCAGATCCTGCTGACGCCGGTGACGATGGGCATGGCGCTCGGGTACCTGCTGTTCAGTCGTCTGGAGCTGACCGGCCGGGGCGTGTTCCTCGTCCTGGTCTGGCTGCTCGTCGGGCGGGGCATCCGCGGCTACTCGCATCTGCGCAAGCACCCGCAGGAGTTGCTCCTGCTGCCGCTGCTCGCCCTCGTGGTCATCATGATCTCGCTGCCGATCAAGCTGTACGCCTTCATCACCATGAACAAGCAGGGCTGGCTGACCCGTACCAGCGACCGTATCGGTGGAGAGGGACAGGACTCCGCCTCCCTGGGGAGCACGACGCGGGTCACCGCGTCCACGTGGCCGGAGGTTCAGCAGTCATGACGCGTCACCGACTTTCCGCCGTCCGGCGGACACTCAGGGGCGCGGTCGTGCTGCCCCTCGCCGCCGGTCTGGTCCTCGCCTGCGCGGCCGTCTCCCCGGCCGCCGACGGGGACGACAAGCCACAGGTCAACGCCGCCGACGCGGAGAACGAGACCGCGCTCGTGGCCGCCGAGGACCACCGCCTCGACCAGGTCCGCGCGGTCGCCGCCGTCGCCCCCCTCAAGGGCGGTGAGTGGAAGGCGCCGTACCGGCTGGACACCGGCGACGGCTACACGCTGGTCCTCACCGAGCGCAGCAACGCCTACACCGTCTCGGACCTGCTGGAACTGGCTCCCCAGACTTTCGTCCGCCAGCCGGACGGCGCCTACCTGCTGACCGAGAACATCTATCTCAACGCCGGCGCCAAGCTGAAGCTGTCCAACCCGGGCGGACTGACGCTGCGGATGGCCAGCAGCAACAAGGGCTTCGTCAGCATCGTCTCCTTCGGTGGCCGGCTGACCCTGGAGGGCACCCCGCAGGCGCCCCTGCGGATCACGAGCTGGAACGACAAGAAGAACAAGCCGGACACGGACGTACGGGACGGCCGGGCCTACATCCGCGCCATCGGCGGCCAGTTCTCCATGAAGTACGCCAAGGTCGGCGATCTCGGCTTCTGGAGCGGGCGCACCGGCGGACTGAGCCTCACCGGGACCGACCGCCCCGACACCGGCAACATCGAGGACTCGACGGTGTCGCCGGGGACCAAGGCCGGCAGCGGCGGCGTCGTGGCGCAGCCCTCGGGCTCGCTGGCCACGCCGGACACCCGGTTCTCCGTGCCCAGCCTCTCCTACGTCTCCGCGGAGATCGGCCACTCCACCCTCACCGGCAACGCCTACGGGCTGTTCCTCTCCGGGGCCAACGGCGTCAGCATCAGCGACAGCACCGTCCGGCGGAGCCTCGAACACGGCGTGGTCCTGCACCGGTTCGTCACCAACGCCGTCGTCGAGCGGACCATCTCCAAGGAGAACGGCGGCGACGGGTTCGTGCTGGCCCGTGCCACCGAGCAGGTCCGGGTCAGCGGTTCGACCGCCGAGGGCAACGGCGGCAACGGGTTCACGCTCAGCGGCCGGCCGCTCGCCAGCGGGCCTTCGGCATCCGGCGAGTCCATCAGCAGCTACGGCTCCAACTCCGTGTCCGACAGCATCGCCAGGGACAACGGCCACTACGGCATCGAGATCTTCGGCGGCAAGGACGTCGGGGTGCAGAACAACCGGGTCGAGGGCGGTGACATGGGCATCGTGGCCCGCAAGGACGCCACCAAGGTCGCCATCACCGGCAACCGGCTGACCGGCCAGTCACGGCAGGGCATCTCGGTCCGCGACGGAGTGACCGCCGCGACGATCACCGGCAACATCGTCGAAGGCACCGAGACCGGTATCTACATACGGGACTCGGTCGGAGAGATCCGCGGCAACACGATCCAGGACGGGACCAACCACGGGATCAGCATGGTCGGCGGGGTCTCGGAGTCGATCATCACCTACAACGTCATCTCCGGGGTCGGCCCGAGCGCCGTGGACACCACCCGGGCCCACGGTGACCTCGCCGTCAAGCAGAACCAGACGTTCGCCTGGCACGACACCAGCTCCTTCTGGGTCAAGTTCCGGCACTACGCGAGCCCGATGACGCTGCTCTGGGCGTTCATCCTGCTGCTCATCCTGGTCTCGGCCCTGCTGGGCCGCCGCCAGAGCCGCCGAGGCAGCCGTCGCGGTGGCGGGCGCCTGGGTGTGCACCCGTACGAGGACAAGAAGTCGGTGAGCAACAGCGCGTCCGTCGTCGAGGTGCCCCTGCGGCAGAACCCGGACCGCAGCTGGTTCTCCAAGGACGAAGAGACCGCCGCCCTGCGGGTTCTGGCTCCCCAGTCCGTCCCAGCCGCCCGTCCGCCCCGCTGACGACGCGTTCCCGCCCACCGGAGTTGCCGTTCATGTCTTCCGAACCGCCCACGCCGAACGAACCGCCCACGCCGAACGAACCGAGCACGCCCGGCGAGCCGCCCACGCCCAGTGAACCGCCCAGGCCGGGCGAGCCGCCGAGGCCGGGCGAGGCGTCCGTGCCCGGCGAGCCGCCCATGCCGAGCGGGCCGCCCATGCCGAGCGAGGCGCCCGCGCCCACCGGGCCGTCCGGGCCGGACGCGCGGCACACCTCCGTCCAGCCGCTCATGGCGAGCGAACCGCCCGCCCCCGAGCGCGGTTCCGCCCGGCAGCCGGCTCTCTGGCTGGCGGGGGGCGCGTTCGTGCTCGCTCTGGCGGCGTTCGTCGTGGCGGTGACACGGGACGGCGGATCGGAGCCCGCCGAGGTCACGGCCGGGGCGACCACCGCCGGGCCCAGGGAGTCCGTGCTCTCACCGACCCCGGACGAGCCGTCCGTCCTGCCGACCCGCACGGCCGCCCCCGAGGCGGCCCCGACCGAACACGCCACCAGCGGCTCGGTGCCGGACGCCGCGGTGACCTGCCCGCCCGCCTCCGTCAAGGTCAGCGACGCCACCACGCTCGAACAGGCCCTCGCCCAGGCGCGACCGGGCGACAGCATCGCCCTGGCCAACGGCGTCTACGCGGGCAACTTCACCGCCGAGGCCTCCGGCACCGCCGAGAAGCCGATCTTCCTGTGCGGCAGCGCCGGAGCGGTCGTCGACGGCGGTGACACGGACGACGGGTACGCCTTCCACCTGGACCGGGTCAGCAACTGGCGGCTGGTGGGCTTCACCGTCCGCAACGCCCAGAAGGGCGTGATGGCGGACGGCGTGGTGGGCACCGTCATCCAGGGCCTCACCGTCGAACAGATCGGCGACGAGGCCATCCACCTGCGCAACTTCAGCTCGGACAACATGGTCCGGGACAACACCATCCGCGACACCGGCCTGCGCCGCGAGAAGTACGGCGAGGGCGTCTACATCGGCACGGCCAAGTCCAACTGGTGCACCGTCAGCGACTGCAAGACGGACGCCAGCGACCGCAACGTGGTGCTCGGCAACGACATCCGGGACACGACCGCCGAGTCCATCGACATCAAGGAAGGCACCAGCGACGGCAAGGTCATCGACAACACCTTCGACGGATCGAAGCTGAGCGGCTCCCACAACAACGACTCCTGGGTCGATGTGAAGGGCAACGGCTGGCTGCTGCAGGGCAACACCGGCAGCAACTCCCCGGAGGACGGCTTCCAGACCCACAAGCTCGTCAACGGCTGGGGCACCGGCAACATCTTCAAGGACAACACCGCGAACGTGGACGGGCCCGGTTACGGCTTCCACCTCACGTCCGACGGCAACAAGGTCACCTGCGACAACAAGGCGAAGGACGCGGCCGAGGGGCTCGCCAACGTCGACTGTTCCTCCTGACCGCGCCTCCTTCGCCTCTCCTCCGCCGCTCCCGTGCCCTTCGCCTCTTCCGTGCCCTCCGCTCCTCCCCAGCCCGCCGCCCTTCCCGCGCCGTCGCTGCCGCGGGCCGTCACCCACACCGGCTCGTGCGGCGGGCCGATCCGCCCCGCAACACCTCTGGAGACCACCATGACCTGGTCGGACGACACCGACAGAACCGCGCCCCGCCTCACCGTCATAGGCACCGGCTACCTCGGCGCCACCCACGCCATCTGCATGGCGGTCCTGGGCTTCGACGTGCTCGGCGTGGACGTCGACCCCGTCAAGATCGAGCGGCTGAACTCGGGCGAGGTGCCGTTCTTCGAGCCCGGACTGCCCGAACTGCTCGCCAAGGCCCTCGACAGCGGCCGGCTGCGGTTCACCACGAGCTTCGCCGAGGCCGGCGAGTTCGGCGACGTCCACTTCGTCTGTGTGGGCACGCCCCAGCAGCGGGACTCGTACGCGGCGGACCTGACCTACGTCGACAGCGCGGTCGAGGAACTGGCCCGGCACCTGCGCCGGCGCACCCTCGTGGTCGGCAAGTCCACGGTCCCGGTGGGCACCGCCGCCCGGCTCACGGAGATCGTCCGGCGGACGGCCCCGGCCGGAGCGGACGTCGAACTCGCCTGGAACCCGGAGTTCCTGCGCGAGGGCTACGCCGTCGACGACACCATGCGGCCCGACCGGCTGGTCTTCGGCACCGAGTCGGCGTGGGCCGAGGAGCAGCTGCGTGCCGCGTTCGCCCCGGTGATCGCCCAGGGCACCCCGGTGGTCGTCACCGACCTGCCCACCGCCGAACTGGTCAAGGTCGCCGCCAACTCCTTCCTCGCCACCAAGATCTCGTACATCAACGCCATGGCGGAGGTCTGCGAGGCGACCGGCGCCGATGTGACGGGTCTCGCGGAGGCGCTGGCCTACGACGACCGGATCGGCGGCCGGTTCCTCAAGCCGGGCCTCGGCTTCGGCGGCGGCTGCCTGCCCAAGGACATCCGGGCCTTCAGCCACCGTGCCGAGGAGCTGGGCGTCGGTCAGGCCGTCTCGTTCCTGCGCGAGGTCGACGCCATCAACCAGCGCCGCCGGGCCCGCACGGTGGACCTGGTCCGCGAGCTGGCCGGCGGGGAGCTGGCCGGAGCCAAGGTGACCGCGCTCGGGGCGGCGTTCAAGCCCAACTCCGACGACATCCGCGACGCTCCCGCCCTGGACGTGGCGAGGACCCTGCACCAGGCGGGCGCCCAGGTGACCGTCATCGACCCGGCGGCCCTGGAGAACGCCCGCCGCGCCTACCCGGACCTGCACTACGGCACGGACGTGCTCACCGCGGCCACCGGGGCCGATGTGGTCGTCCTGCTCACGGAGTGGGCGGAGTTCCGGGAGATCGACCCGGAGGCCCTGGGCGCGGTCGTGGCCCGGCGCCGGATCGTCGACGGACGGCACGCCCTCGACCCGGCGCAGTGGCGGGCCGCGGGGTGGGACTACCGGGCGCTCGGCAGGCCCTGACCTTCCCGGCCGGCGGCCACACCCGTGGCCGCCGGCCGGGGAGTCACCCCTTCTGGTGCTGCTCGGGCAGACGGCTCTCGGGGTGCACCCACAGCACGACGTTGTCGAGATATCCGGCCGCGCCACCCTCCCGTTCGCGCCGGAAGAACTCGATGACCTCCTGGTCGGAATGGCGCAGGCTGAAGTGGGTCAGCACGAACAGGGTCTCCGGGTGCGCCTCGACCACCGGACGCAGCTCGCTCCACACGGTGTGCCCGACCTGCCGGGCCCGGGTGAGCTGTCCGTCGTCGAGGTAGGTGCACTCGGTGATGATGACCGGGTAGTCGAACAGCCAGGGGTTGCGCGCGAACACGCTCGCGTGGGTGTCGCCGAGGAAGGCGAAGGCCGGGCGGCGGATCTCCTCGTCGACCGCGCCGGGGCCCTCCTTGCGCCGCTCGGCGATGATCCGGCCGAACTCAGCGGCCCGTCCGGCCGCGACCATCGACGCCTTCAGCTCCTCGTACTCCGGCTTCAGGACCGTCTTCTGCTCCGCGAAGCAGTAGCCCACGCACGGCACCTTGTGCAGGCACTCGACGACCCGGACCGCGTACTCCCCGCGGCGGCCCACGGAGAACTCCGCGCCGGCGCGCACGCCGTGCAGACGGCACGCCGGAGCGCGGGACGGATCGAAGCCGGCCCCGTGGTTCAGCTCGCTCGAAGCGCGCAGGTAGGCCGCCGCGTACGGTTCGGCGGCGGCCGGCAGGTAGATGTCCACCCCCGCGTCCCTGGCGGCCAGGTAGTCGAGGTCCTTGGAGTGGTCGAGGTGGGTGTGGGTCAGGAGCACCGTCTCCACCTGCCGGCCCTCGGCCAGCCCGGCGTCGAGGGAACAGCGCAGTTCGGGGAGGTGGAAGAAGGTCTTGTCGTTCGCGCGGGAGTACCCGGTGAGGGTCAGGCCGGTCCCGGGGACACGCCAGGTCTTCCACTGGCGGAACGGGTGACCCTGGTCGAGGCGTTGGGGGTGGGCGGGGCGGAGGTCAGGTGGGTGGGTCATGCAGGTTCGCTCCCTGGCCTCGTCGTCACCGACCCGCGCGTGCACGGGATTTGGCTGATCGTACGGGGCGTCGCCGAGCTGGTTGCGGCATTTTCCGTGCCCACCGCTCAGGCGTGCCAGCAGCCGGGGCGTGGCGGTAGCCCCTGCCGTGGTGGACGCCAGCTCGCGGGTCGCGGGCATCGGGCACGGTGTGTCCCTGTGCTAGGTGCGGTGCGATTCGGTGAGCGGTACGACGGTGCGTGAGCCGCGCAGGCACCTCACCTGCTGGGCACGGTTCGTGGCCTACGGGGACATTGGGCGGGACGTCCCCGACTCGGCCCGTGGCCGACCGTCCGGCGGCCTCGGTGACCTGTCTCTCGCCGGTACGTCCTCGCCCGGTCGCGGGCCCGACGCGTCACCGCCTGCCGTCTGTGACGGCGCGCCCACCGGGCGGGGCCGGGGGCCCGGCGCGCCCGGCGGGTCAGCCGCGGGAGAGGGAACCGTCGGACGGCCCC
The DNA here is from genome assembly GCF_014873495.1 of Streptomyces stelliscabiei. Classification (GTDB taxonomy): domain Bacteria; phylum Actinomycetota; class Actinomycetes; order Streptomycetales; family Streptomycetaceae; genus Streptomyces; species Streptomyces bottropensis. The sequence continues at coordinate 5,881,010 of NZ_JADBGF010000001.1, forward strand.
GGGCCCGGGTGCTCGCGGGTGCCGGGCTCGTCGCGGCCCACCTCGTGGTGGTGGCCGCCGGGGCCGGGGAGGGGCTTGAGGTCGACCTGGATGCGGTGGGTGGAGTCATGGCTCACCGAGCCGCCGAGGCGGGCCTCGACCACGCCGAGACGCAGGCCCGCGCCGCCCTCGCCGCCCCGGTGGAACTGGACCGAGAACTCCAGGCTGACCTGCTCCACACTGAACCGCCAGTCGCTCGCCGCGCCTTCGGCCTGTGCCCTGGCCAGCTCCGCGCGGACCGTGCCGATGGCCTCCGCGAGACCGACCGGTTCGGGTTCGCCCATGTCAACATCCCGTCGTCTTCCCCTGATCGGCCGATCCGAGTTGGTTACAGAGTCTAGGGACGCACCATGCCTCGCGCGTAGTGTGAGGCGGCATGGGGGAATTGCGTGCGGACTGGAGGCTCAGGCTGCGGCGCGGGGGCGCGCACGGACCCATCTGCGGCGCCGGCGTGCTCGTCGATGAGCGGACGGCGCTGACCTGCGCACACGTGGTGCGCGATCCGAACGCCGTGATGTGGCTGGAGTTCGCCGAGAACGCCGACCTCGAACCGGTGTCCGCGCGCGTCGCGCCAGGTGGCTGGCTGCCCGACGTCCCCGTAGGCGGTGAGGACGTCGCCGTGCTCCGGCTGGACAGCCCGCGGCCCCGGGCGCGACCCGCCCGGCTGGAGCCCGCGCTGTGGGGCGGGGCGGAGGTGTCCGCCACCGGCTACGCGGAGGGCTTCGACGACGGCATGTCCCTGTGGGGCCGGATCGGCGGGGTCAGTGGTGAGCGGGTGCAACTGGACGCCGTCACCAAGGCCGAAGTGGTGCGCAAGGGTTTCAGCGGCGCCGCCGTGTGCACCCGGCCCGGCGAGGGGCGCCCCGTGCGCGTGGTCGGACTGATCGTCAGCTGGCGGGGTGACATGGGGGAGTTGCTGCCCGAGAACAACCGGCTCGCCTTCTCGTATCTGATCCCCGTCGAGCGCATCGCGGAACTCTCGCCCGTGATCAAGGAGTTGAGCGGCCCGCACGCCTGGGACCACGACTTCGAGGAGCGGCTGGCCCGCTGGTTCGACGACCCCGACGAGGAGCCGGTGAAGATCACCGTGGTGCCTGCGGGCAGCGGCAAGGAACGTTCCCTGGGGCATCTGGCGCACCGGGCCTCCCTCGTCCACCGCGGCGGTGTGTCCGGCAGACCGGACCTCGCCGATCACGCCCTGGGCCACATCGCGTTCCCGCCCGGCCAGTACCTGGCGTACTGGGACTGGCTGCTCGGCACCCGGTCCCGGCCCGCGCGGACGGCCGCCCCGGTGCCCGGCGGCCCGGTCACCGTCCTCGTCGACGGCCTCGACGAGGAGCCGGAACCGGTGCCGCTGATCGAACTCCTCGTCCGATTACGGTCGTTCGGCTTCCGGCTGCTGCTGGTCTTCCGGCACGAGGGCGGCACCGGCTGGACCGCCGCCCGCGACCGGCTCCTCGCCCCCGCGCTCCTCGCCCACGCGGACACGCTCCTGGCGCGGCTGGCGGGGGCGGAGTTCAGTCGCGCGGTCCGGCACGGCGTCGTCGGCAGCGCCTCCCTCGGCTCGATGACCGAGACGGCCGACCGGCGCCGGGCCGAGCGCCGCCTGATCGACGAGACCACGGGCCAGGACCCGCAGTGGCGGCTCGCCCGGCTGCGCGAACTGATCAGAACCCTGCGTGCGGACCTGCGGCGCTCCGGGGACACGACATGAGGCCCGGGACGGGGGCGGGCGCGGGGCCCGAGCCGGTGGCGGGCACGGAGCTTGAGCAGCAGGCGGGTACGGGGTCCGCTTCCGGCCCCGGTACGGGTTCCGCCCCGCCGTCCCCGCCGCCCGTCCCGTCCGCGTCCCCCGCCTCGACCACCCCACCAACTCCGCCCACCCCGCCCACCCCACCCACCCCGACGCCGGACGGCGAGCGCGTGACCCCCTGTCCGCACCGCCGCTTCACCGGCGCCCCCTGCGGCGGCACCGTGCTGCCCACCGGGTACTGCGCCGTGTGCGGGCGGGCGCAGGACGGCCCCCGGCTGCCCGCCCTGCCCGAGGACCCGCGCGAGTTCGGCCCCGCCGAGCTGCTCGCGCTGCCCGAGCGGGCGCCGCGCCCCGCGCAGGAACGCCTCATCCACCCCCAGGCACCGCTCCGGGTCCGGATGGGCTGCTCGTCCCCCGAGTGCGGCATCACCTTCGCGCCGCCCTACACCGTGGGCCGGGTGCCGGTCGAGGGGTTCTGCCCGGCCTGCGGCGTGCCCTACTCCTACCGGCCCGAACTCGCCGAAGGAGACGTGCTGCGCGACCAGTACCGGATCATGGGGCCCATCGCGCACGGCGGCCAGGGCTGGGTCTATCTCGCCGAGGACACCCACCTCGGTGACGTGGTCGCCGTCAAGGGCATGCTCAACCGCTACGAGCAGGACGGTGCCCGGCTCGCCGACGTCGAACGCCGCAACCTCGTCGCCATCCGCCACCCCCGTATCGTCCAGATCCGCGACTTCGTCGCCCGGCGCGACGACACCGGGCAGGTCACCGGCGGCCACATCGTCATGGACGACGTCGGCGACGGCACCCTGGAGAAGGTCGTCAAGGAGACCCGGCGCGGGGAGTCGGTCCTCGACATCGAGCACGTCGCCGCGTACGGCTGCCAGATCCTCGAAGCCTTCGTCCATCTGCACGCCGGCGGCGAACGGGTCTTCGTGTACGGGGACATGAAGCCCTCGAACGTCGTGCACCACGGGGACGGTGTCAAGGTCATCGACCTCGGCGGGATGCGGGAACAGGGCCAGAGCCAGCCGCCCGCCCATGTCACGCCCGACTACATGGCGCCCGAGACGGCGTTCGCGCCCATGCCCACCACCGCCCACGACCTGCACACCGTCGGCGTCACCCTGCGGGAACTCGCCGGCTGGGCCGTCGACGAGGTGCCCGGCCTCGGCACCGCCTCCTTCTGGGGCGTCGTCGACCGCGCCACCCGCGCCGACCCCGGCCTGCGCTTCGCCGACGCCCGGGAGATGACGGGCCAACTGCGGGGCGCCCTGCGGGAGATCCGGGCCCTGCGCGGCAAGAGCGACCCGCCCGAACCCTCCGACTACTTCTGGCCGTCCCCGCAGCTGCTCGGCGCCCGGCTCGGCACCGTTCCCGGCATCGAACACTGGCTGGAACGCCCCCGGCGCGACCGCTACGACCCGCCGCTCGCCCCCGCCCTCGACCTCGGCGCGCCCACCCCCACCGAGATCGCCCGCCGGCTGCCGGTGCCCAGGCGCTACCCGGGCGACCCGCAGACCACCCGGTTCGAGGTGAGCAGCGGCTACGACCCGGGGCGCCTCCTCGACCAGGAGGACGGCAAGCCGCCCTCGGTGGAGATCCGCCTGCACAACGTGCGGGTCCTGCTGGGCCGCAACTCGCGGGACGACCTGGAGCGTGCCCAGGAGGAACTCGACACCGCCGACTCCCTGCCGGGCCCGTCCGCCGTGCGCCGGTGGCGGCTGGAGTGGCACCGCGCCCTGGTCGCGCTGCGCCGCGCCGACCTCGACGGCGACCCGCGCCAGATCGCCGAGGCCAAGCGCCACTTCACGAAGGTCCGCCTCGAACTGCCCGGCGAGTACGCCCCCAAGCTGGCCCTCGCCTACTGCGGCGAACGGCTCGGCGACGACACGGCCGGGCCCACCGCCAAGGAGCTGTACGAGGCCGTGTTCGCCCGCAACCCCGCGCACGGTGGCGCCGCCCTGGGCCTCGCCCGGCTCGCCCTGCGCGCGGGCGACCGGCGGGCCGCACTCGACGTCCTCGGCCGGGTCCGCCCCGGCACCCTGGACCACACCGTCACCCGGATCGCCTCCTTACGGATCCGCGCGGCCCGGCTGCCCCGGGACACCGCGCCGCTGCCCGAGCCCAGCGAGGTCGACGCGGCGCTGGCCGAACTGCGCGACCTCGTACGCCGGGAGCCCGGCGCCGGCGTGCCGGGCCTGTCCGAGGACGAGGCGCTGCGCCTGAGCACCGAACTGCACGAGTGGCAACTGGACGCCCTCTACAGCCGCGACGACCGCCCCGGCCCCCGGGGCGGTGGCCGGCTCGACCCCCGGGGGCTGCGGCGGCTGAGCGCGCAGGAGCGCCGGCTGCGCGAACGGATCGAGTCCCACTACCGCCAACTGGCCGCCCGGTACGCCGGATCGGCCGCCACCCACGAACATCTCGTGGACCTTCTGCAGGCGGTCCGGCCACAGACGGTGGTGTGAGTACCGGCGGGTATCGGCGAACGGGGAAGGAACGGTGACGCACGACATGAGCAGGCATCCGGGCCGGCGCGCGGGCCGGCACCTGAACGGGCGGACGGGTGGTGGGGCCCGGCCGGCGCAGCCGGACATCCGGTTGCGGGTCGACCTCGGCGGTGATCTGCGACCGCACCGCAGCGCGAAGATCGAGGCGCATCTGCGCGTCGACGTGAGCGCCGGCGGCGCACCCACCGAGCTGCCCGCGATCGAACTCGCCGTGATCATCGCGGTCGACGTGGCCGAGCCGCTCCGGGCGGCCGTCCGGCACGCCCTGCCGGCCGCGCTGCGCGCCCTGCCCGACGGCATCTCCTTCACCGTCCTCGGCGCCGGCCCCGAACCCGTCCGGTGCCATCCCGGGGGTGACACCGAGTGGGCCGTCGCCGACGACAGCGAGAGACGCCGGGCCGCCTTCGCCACGGGCGCGATCCCGCTGCACCGGGACGGCCCGCGCCCCGCCGGATACGCGGCCTGGGCGGCCCGAGCACGCGCCCTGCTCGCCGCCCGTCCCCTGTCCGTACGTCATCTGCTGCTGATCACCGACGGCAGCAGCGCCCCCGGCGAGACCCGGCTGGAGGAGGAACTCGACGCCTGCGCGGGCCACTTCACCTGCGACGTCCTCGCCGTGGGCGTGGACTGGTCCCCCGGACCGCTGCTGACGCTGGCCGAACGGCTGCACGGCACCGCCGAGTTCGTGGACGACGGCCTCGGTACGGCCATCACCGCCGCGATCCGGCGGCTGCGCCGGGTGCACGCCCCCCAGCTGCCGATCGTGGTGACCGTACGGCCCACGGTGCGCCAGGTCGCGCTGAACGAGAAGGCACCCCGGCCGCACCGCCTCGGCGGGCTGCCCCAGCCCGGCCTGCCGCACCGGTGGAGCTTTCCGACGTACCAGTGGGAGGAGGGCGGCCGCGACTACCTCCTCACCCTCGTCGCCGACGCCGACGCCGACCCGCTGGAGACGTATCTGCAGTTCGCCATGGTCTCCGTCGGCGATGTGCACGCGGCCGTCACCGCCCGCTGGCACCGCCCCGAACTCCCGCCGCCCGACCTGTCGGCGGGCGCCGCCGGTGTGCGCGACCAGAAGTCGACCACCGTGATGCGGGAGGCCCTGCGCCGGGGGCTCGTCGCCCTCGGGGAGGAGCGACGGAAGGCCGCCGAGGGGCATCTGGGACGGGCGGCGCGGCTGGCGGACCGGCTGGGCACGGACTGGGTGCTGGACGAGATCCGCGCGGTCGCCGACATCGAGGACGCGCCCGCGGGCCTGGTCCGGCTGCGGCACGCCGTCGACGCCGACACGCTCGGGCCGATGATCCTGCGCGCCGGATCCCGTCCCGTGCCCGTGACCCCCACCGCCGGTCCGCTGCCGGGCCCGCGCTGCGTCAGGTGCGCCACCCGGGCCGGGGCCGAGGCCCGCCACTGCATCGTCTGCGGGCAGGAGCTGCTGTGACCACCGGACACCCCCGCCACCCCCCGCGCTCCTCGTACGCCCCGCGTTCCTCTTACGTTCCACGCTTGCGCTTCGCGCCGTACTCCCTCGGCGCCTTCTGGCGTGCGCGGTTGCGCGGACGGCGCACGCGCTGGCTGCTGGAGGCGCATCTGCTGGTCCTGACCGTGTGCGCGCTCGTGGCGGCCGGCGCCCTGTTCGTGTCCTGCCGGCAGGTCCAGGGCGGCGCGCAGACGCTCGCCGGCGAGGAGGCGCCGGCGGTGCAGGGGCTCGCCGCCGCCCGGCTCGCGGTCCTGCGCGCCGACCACGAAGCCCGGCAGCTGGTCGACTCGAAGCTCGCCGCCGTCGCGGGCACGGGCGAGGCCTACCGGACCCAGCTCTCCGCCGCCGACCAGGGACTGTCCCGGATCGCGGACCGCACGGACCAGGATCTCGGTACCGTCAACGGTCTGCTCGCCACCTACGGCAACTCCCTCAACCTCGGTACCGCCATGTACCGCGACCAGCCCCTCATGAGCAAACAGAAGCTCGCCGAGGCGCACTCGCTGCTCGTCCGGCAGGGCGTGGGACTCGTACCCCGCCTCGACGCGATCCAGCGGATCCAGACGCGGCACGCGGAGGTCACCGCCACCGAGGGGTGGCTGCAGCGCAGCGGCTGGTGGCTCGCCGAACTCGCCCTGCTGGCACTGGCGCTGTCCCTGCTGTCCGCGCTGTTCGTGCTGCGCGACCGCTGCGGCCGCGACTGGAACCCGTACCTGCTCGCGGCCTTCGCCCTGACCGTGCTGCTCGGGATCGTGCCGCTGCTGACGATGTCCTCCGCGCAGGCCGACCTGGACCGTGTGGCCGGGAACCTGCGGGAGATCACCGAGGTCTCCCGGCAGCAGGACCAGGGAGGGAAGTGGGAGGGGTACCAGCAGACCGTCGCGAAGCGGTCCGAGGACGTCCGGGACGTCCTGGCCGACGACACCTGGACCGAGCGGGTCCACCAGGGCACCCTGACCGGCGGTCTGCTGCTCGTCGTCCTGCCCGTGGTGGGACTCGGACTCCGGCTCGACAGCGACTACTGGAGGCGACGGTGACCCGGCGGTTCAAGGTGCTGGTGCTGCTGGTGGCGCTGCTGCTGGTCTCCGCCGGCAGCATGGTGGCGGTCTGGTCGCAGCGGGAGGACGAGCCGGTCACCGTCCTGGGGCCGTGGACCGGCGAACAGGGCGAGCAGTTCGAGGACCTGCTGCGGGGCTTCGGCATCCGCTTCGAGTACCAGGGCACCGCCGCCCAGCGCGAGGTGCTGCTGTCCAAGGTGCAGTCGGGGGAGCCCCCCGACATCGCGATCATGCCGGGCGTCGGCGAACTCGCCGAGTACGCCGCCCAGGACCGCCTCAAGCCGTTGAACGGCCTCTACGCCGAGGAGGAGTACGGGGCCCCGTGGCAGCCGGTGAACAAGCCCTCGCAGAAGGCGTACTGGGTGCCGGTCAAGGCGGACCTCAAGAGCATCGTCTGGTACCGCGAGGGCGAGCGCCCGGCCGGTTCGCCCGCCCCGCTGACCAGTTGGTGCATCGGGATGGGGGACGACGGGGCGTCCGGCTGGCCCGGCAGCGACTGGATCGAGGACCTCGTGCTGCAACGCGAGGGTCCGGACGTCTACGGCAGGTGGGCGCTCGGCGACCGCACCGCGCGCTGGACCGGGAAGGCGGTGCGGGGCGCGTGGGACGCGTGGGCCGGGCTGCTCCGGCAGGACGAGAGGGCGGCCAAGCGGGCCCTGCTCACCGACCACCGGGGCGAACCCGACGGGTACGGCCTGCTCTTCGACGGCCCGAAGGGGTGCGCGCTGGAGCACCAGGGCTCTTTCGCCCGCTCCTTCTACCGGGACGAGCGGCGCCGGGCGGGTCTGATGGATTCCGCCCCCCTGCTGCCCGGTGGCGGCTACCGGGTCCGGGCCCACGAGGTGACCGGTGACTTCGCCGCGCTCTTCAGCGACCGCCCCGAGGCCCGGGACCTGATCGAACGGCTGGCCTCGCGGGAGGGCCAGCAGGAATGGGCCGACTCCGCGGACGTCTTCTCGGCGAACCGCCGGGTGCGACAGCGCGACCGCCTTGTCGAGCGGCAGATCGCCGACCGCCTCACCGGCCCGGACCCCCGCTGCCTCGACGCCTCCGACGTCATGCCCCCCGCCGTCCGCGACGCCTTCTACGAGGCCGTCCTCCTGACCATCGCCCGCGCGGCGGCCGACGAGAACATCGACGTACCGGGCCTGTTGAGAGACGTACAGAAGGTGGCGGACAGCCGCACCGACCGGCGACCGGCTCTGCGGAGGGTGTGCAGTACGTAGTCGGGGGGCGGCAGCGGGACGCGGCTATCCCTCCGGAGCGGCCGGCGGCCCCTCCGCCGTGCCCGGCACGATCAGGCCCGTCTCGTAGGCCACCACCACGGCCTGGGCGCGGTCGCGCAGGCGGAGTTTGGCGAGGATGCGGGCGACGTGGGTCTTGACGGTGGCCTCGCTGAGGCGGAAGTGGGCGGCCAGTCGTTCAGCCTCCGTCCGTCGGAGAGGGCGGCGGTGATCGTGACGCCCCGGTCGACGCCGATGACCTCGCCCGTGCCCAGCCCCTCGACGGCACTGCTCCGCGAAACCGGGCGCGCTCCTGCGCCACCGGCGCCAGTGCGCGTGCTGCTCGACAGCGAGGTTCCAGACGTACCGGGCGTGCGCGCAGTGCGTGAGCATCCGCTCGGCCTGCGCGCGCGACGGATACATCCGGAAACGTGACACGCCACGAACCTAGCCACCCCGTTCCCCTCCCGCGCACACCTTCGACCAATATCGCCCGTGAGAGTGACCAGCACGCCCTCACCATCCGCCCGCCCTCACCGCCCGCCCACCAGGTCAGCGCCTCGCCCTCCCCGCCCGCTCCCCCCACCACCCCGCCCGCCTCAATCGGCTGAGCGGACAAGGGCGTTGACCCGCCCCGAGAGCACCAGCAGAATGACCCCGCACGCGCTTGAGAGCGCTCTCAGAACGCGGCTCCGGGCGCGCCCCCAGGCCCGCACTTCCAAGGGAGACCCATGACCGGCAGCACCGACAGCACCGGCATGACCGGCGCGACCGGCAGACCAGACCCGGCACCGGCGTTCGGCCGCCGGGCGCTCCTCGGCACCGGTCTCGGGGCCGCCGCGGCGCTCGTCGCCGCCGGCTCCGGCCCGGCCCAAGCGGCGCCGAACGCGGCGCCGAACGCGGCGCCACGGACGTCCGGGACCTCGGCCCGGCGGCGCGGACAGAACTTCCTCGCCGCCGCGATGGACTCCTACCCCGACCACGGCGCCGTCCGGCTGACCCAGAGCTACACCGACCAGGCGGGCCTGTTCAGCACGGCGTTCACGTACGACAACGCGCTCGCGATCCTCGCCCACCTCGCCGTGCGCACGGCGGACGGCCGGGCCAGGGCCGTGGCGCTCGGGGACGCCCTGATCTACGCCCAGGAGCACGACCCGGCGTACGACGACGGCCGACTGCGCCAGGCGTACAACGTCGGGCCGTACGTCTACTACGACGGCGTACCGCAGCCGGACGGGTTCGTGCGGGCGGACGGCACGGCCAACGTCGGCACCCAGTTCGGCTTCACGGGGACGGCCGTGGGGGACATGGCCTGGGCGGGCATCGCGCTGAGCGCGCTGGCCCGGCGCACCGGCGCGCGCCGGTTCCTCGCCGCCGCGGTGCGGATCGGGCAGTGGATCGAACGGACCGGCCGTACCGACGAGCCCCTCGGCGGCTACAAGTTCGGTGTGAACGGGGCGAACGAGAAGCTGCCGTTCACCTCGACCGAGCACAACACCGACCTGGTCTGCCTGTTCGGACGCCTCGCCCGGCTCACCGGCGACCGGGTGTGGGGCGAGCGGCGCGCGCGGGCCGAGGCCTTCGTGCGGCGGATGTGGGAGCCGTCCCGGGGCTCGACGGGCGGGTTCTTCTACACCGGCACCAACGACGGGGTCACCGTCAACAAGTCCCCGATCCCCGAGGACACCCAGACCTGGACCCACCTCGCGCTCGGCTCCCGCCGGTACGCGCGTTCCCTCGACTGGGCCGTCCGGGAACTGGCCGTCCTCGACCACGCCGAGCGCCGCAACAGCACCGTGCCGGCGGGGGAGTCGTACGAGGGCGTCACCTTCAGCTCCGCCAGTCTCCTCGCGAACGAGGACGCGCCCATCGCCGAGTTCCAGCCCCGGCCGAACCGCAACGGGGTCTGGTTCGAGGGCACCGCTCACCTGGCCCTCGCCCTGCGCGACCGGGGTGCGCGCGGTGACGAGGCCCGCGCCCGGCGCCTCCTGGCCTCCCTCGAAAGCGCCCAGGACCACCTCGGCGCCGCCCAGACCATCGGCGGCCGCGCGCTCCCGGCCCGCTCCGGCATCGTCTCCGCCAGCAGCCCCCTCGACACGGGATTCGGCTTCGGCTACTACCCGTACCGGCACACGGGCGCCACGGCCTGGTACCTGATGGCGGCGGCGCGTGCGAACCCGCTGGGGGTCTGACACCCACGCGCGGACGGCGTCGGGGAAGGGGGCGGCGGCGGCCGGTAGCCGCCCCTTTTCGCGGAGTTGGTGCGAAGGCCCCTACGTGAACGGCTAGCATCCCGGCCGTAAACATGCGGTGGAAACGGCATGGGGCCGACGACCCTCGGTGGTCGGCCTGCGGGCCCTCGGCAATCCGTCGTCGGCTTTCAGGGGTCGGCCCTCGGCGGCCGGCCCTCGGTGGTCGGCCGTCGGCCGTCGGTCGTCCGTGGTCGTGGACAGGATGGGGTGGGTGTCGTGGTGGAGGCCGGGCCGCGGGTCGCTGTGGCCGTGGTGACGATGGGCAATCGGCCCGCCGAGGTGGACGCGTTGCTCGCCTCCGTGGCCAAGCAGGACATCGCGCCCGCACGGATCGTCGTCGTCGGGAACGGCTGTCCCCTCCCCGAGTTCGCCGAGCGGCTCGGTCTGCCCGGCGAGGTCACGCTCATCGAGGTGGACGAGAACCTCGGCTGCCCCGGCGGGCGGAACGTGGCCCTGGAACGGTTGCGGGAGTTCGGTGACGTCGACGTGGTCGTCGAGCTGGACGACGACGGTCTGCTCGTCGACGCCGATGTGCTGCGCCGCGTACGGGACCTGTACGCCGCCGACCCGCGCCTCGGCATCGTGGGCTTCCGCATCGCCGACGAGCACGGCGAGACCCAGCGGCGGCACGTCCCGAGGGTCGGCGCCAAGGACCCGATGCGCGGCGGCCCGGTCACCGGATTCCTCGGCGGCGGACACGCCCTGTCCATGGCCATGCTCGGCGAGACGGGCGACTGGGCCGCCGAGTTCTTCTTCGCGCACGAGGAGACCGACCTGGCCTGGCGGGCGCTCGACGCCGGCTGGACCGTGCTGTACGCCCCCGAGTTGCTGCTCCAGCACCCGAAGACCTCACCCGCCCGGCACGCCATCTACTACCGCGTCAACGCCCGCAACCGCGTCTGGCTCGCCCGCCGCCGCCTTCCGCTGCCGCTCATCCCCGTCCACCTGGGCGTGTGGGTGCTCATCACCCTGCTGCGCACGCGCTCGGCGGGCGGCCTGAAGGCGTGGTTCGGCGGCTTCGTGGAGGGCTGGCGCGAGTCGGGCGGCGCACGCCGGCCCATGAGCTGGCGCACGGTCTGGCATCTCACGCGACTGGGACGACCGCCGGTCCTCTAGGCCAACGGGCCCGCCCGGCACCCGTGTTCGGCCCGGCCCGCCCCGCGACACACGAAGGCCCCGGTCGTTCACCTCCACCGACCGGGGCACAGCGCTTTGTGCGGTTCCCGGATCCGGCAGCGGCGGCGGCACTCCCCCGAGCTACGCGTCTACGCGTGCGCCGTCGCCGCCGGATCCGATGAAGTGATCACATCAGGTCCCGCCAACGGATCGCTAACATGGGCCCAACGGTTCCACGAGGAGCCGTACGGGAGGCGGCGGGTCGCCGCGGGGCGGACCCGGAACGACGGTGCGGAAAGGCAGCGGCGGTTCTATGCGGGACGGGCTGCGGTTCGGACTGCTCGGTCCGCCGGTCCTGTACGGGGCCGGGGCCACCGGCGGCGCCGTACCCGCCGAAGACTGCCGCCCCGGTGGTCCGGCCGGTGGTGACGCCGGCCCCGCACACGGCGGCGTACGGTCCGTCGGCAGCGGAAAGATGCGGGCCCTGTTCGTCGCGCTGCTGCTCGAACCCGGGCGGATCGTCTCCGTCGACACCCTCAAGGACGTGCTCTGGGACGCGGCGCCGCCCCCCTCCGCGCAGGCGTCCCTGCACAACCATGTGACGCGCCTGCGGCGGCTGTTGGACGATCCCGAGCGGCTGCGCGCGATCCCGCCGGGCTATCTGCTGCGGGTCGACGACGGCGAGCTGGACGTCCGTGTCTTCGAGGCCCACGCCCGCGCCGCCCGCGCCGCCCACACCGAGCGGGACTGGGCCCGGACGGTACGCGAGTGCGCCGCCGCCCTCGCCCTCTGGCGCGGAACACCGCTCGGGGGACTGCCGGTCGAGGAACCGCGCGCCCAGGCCTTCGTCCAGCGCCTGGAGGAGGCCCGGCTGTTGCTGCTGGAGCGACGGTACGAGGCCGAACTCCACCTCGCGGCCCGTACGACGGGCCAGAACGCCACCGGGGCGCACGCGCTCGGCGCACTCGCCCCCGAACTCACCGCCCTCGTCGCCGAGCACCCCCTGCGCGAGGCCTTCCACCGCCTCCTCATGCTCGTCCTGCACCGCACGGGCCGCCAGGCCGAGGCGCTGGCCGTCCACCGGGACCTCCGGGCCCGCCTCCTGGACGAACTCGGCGTGGAACCGGGCCCCGCGGTACGCGACGCCCACGTGGAGATCCTGCGCGACCACACCGAGGAGGCACCGGGGACCCCGACCGAGGACGCCCCCGCCGACACCCCGCCCCGCCCGGCCCAACTCCCGCCGCCGCCCGCGCACTTCACGGGCCGGGAGAAGGCGCTGGCGGAGCTGCGGCAGGCACTGGGGAGGGGCCCGTACGAAGCCTCCGGGACCGTCGTCATCAGCGGCATGGCGGGCGTCGGCAAGAGCGCCCTCGCCCTCCACCTCGCCCACGAACTCGCCGACCGCTTCCCCGACGGCCAGCTCTACATCAACCTCCACGGCGCCACCCCGGGCATGACCCCCCTCACCCCCGCCCAGGCCCTCGCCGCCCTGCTCCGCGACCTCGGCACCGCCCCGCGCCGTATCCCCGAACACCCGGACGCCGCCGCCGCGTCACTCCGCTCGACGCTCGCCCCGACCCGCACCCTGCTGGTGCTGGACGACGCCGCGAACGCCGCCCAGGTGCGCCCCCTGCTCCCGGCCGGTGCCGGCTGCGCGGTCATCGTGACGAGCCGCTCCCCGCTCACCGCGCTGGACGGCGCCCACCGCCTCCCGCTCGCCCCGCTGTCGGACGACGAGAGCGCGGCCCTGCTGCGCGCCGCCTCCGGCCGGGCGGCGGGCCTGGACGCCAAGCACCCCCTCGTCGAGCTCACCGGCCGCCTCCCGCTCGCCCTCCGCGTCGTCGCGGCCCGCCTCGCCGCCCGCCGCGCGCTCACCCCGGACGCCCTGGCCGGTCAACTGACCGCCACCGAGGGCCGGTTGCACCACCTCGAATACGACGACCTGAGCGTCCGCCGCTCCCTCGCCGTCGCCCACGAGGCCCTGCGCGCCTCCGACCGCGAGGCCGACCGCGACGCCGCCCACGCCCTGCGCCGCGTCGGCGCCCTCGATCTGCCCGCGTACGGCGCACCGCTCCTCGCCCGCCTCACCGGCACCGACGAGTTCCGCGCCGAGACCGCCCTCGACCGCCTTGTCGACGTGGCCCTCCTCGACGAGACGAGCTACGGGCGGTACGTCCCCCACGACCTCGTACGCCACTTCGCCCGCGAACTCGCCGGCACGGCCGACACCACCGAGGCCGTCGGGCAGGCCCTGCGCTGGTACGCGGCGCGCGCCCGCCAGAGCCTGCTGGTGCTGCTCCCACCCGGCTACGAGCGCGACGAGCGCCTCCGTACGACGGCGTCCACGGCCGAGCCGGAGCCCGTCGAACCGCCCTTCGCCTCCGCCGAGGAGGCCTTCGCCTGGGGCGACCGCGAACTCCCCAACATCGTCGCCCTGGTGGAACGCGGCGGCGGACCGGCGGCGGCACTCGTGCCCGGCCTCGTCCGCCATCTCTTCCCCTATCTGCACCGGGGCGGCCGGCTCGCCGAACTGGACGTGCTCGGACGACTGGCCCTGCACGCGGCACGCTCGCTCGGGGACGCCGAGGCCGAGGCGTTCGCCCTGACCGACCGGGCGGGCCTGCACTTCATGTCCGGCCGGGCCTCGGAGGCGCTCGCCCTCAACGACGAGGGGCTCAGGCTGTGGCGGCGGCTCGGGGTCGTGTCGTGCGTACGGCGCTGCCTGAACAACCGGGGGCTCGTCCTGGAGAGCCTCGGCCGGTACGAGGAGAGCGAGGAGACGCTGCGGCAGAGCCTGGAGCTGTCCCGGCAGCTCGGCGACCCGTACGGCGAGGCGGTGACCTTCAGCCACCTCGGCAACCTCTACAAGCACACCGACGCACGGGCCGCCATCGCCCACCACGAACGGAGCCTGGCGCTGGGCGAGATCGCCGACAGCCTCGTCGTCCGGCACACCGCGCACTGCAACATCGGCTACGCCCACCTCCGGCTCGGCGAACCGGCCGCCGCCGTGCAGCACTTCGAGCAGAGTCTGCGCATCCTCGGCGACGACGAGGACTGGCAGGGCGAGTCGAAGTCCCGGCTCGGCCTGGTGCGGGCCCTGCGCGAGCTGGGCCGCCCGGACCGCGCGTCCCACGAGTGCGCCCTCCTCCTCGACCTCGCCGAACGCCGCGCCGACCAGTACGCCGTCGGCCTCGCCCGGCACCAGCGCGGGCTGCTCCTGCGGGCGCGGGGGCGCGTGGAGGAGGCGTACCGCGAGTGGGAGCGGGCCCGCGCGATCCTGGACGGGACGGACTCGCCGGTGGCGGTGGAGCTGAGGGAACTGCTGAAGGACCGCGCCCGGTGAGGGGCGCCGCCGGCCCCGCTCACGTCCTCACTTCGCGTCCGCGTAACACTCCACCACGGCCGTGGTGAACGGGAACCGCACCGGCGTCTGCCCGAACGTCAGCCGCCCCGACAGCTCCGACGCCTCCCGGATCGCCGCCACGACGGTGTCCGCCTCGGCGGCCGGACAGTGCACGATCACCTCGTCGTGCTGGAAGAAGACCAGCTCGGCGGCCATCCCGTCGAGGGCGCGGCGGAGTGCGGCGAGGAGGAGCAGGGTCCAGTCGGCGGCGCTGCCCTGGACGACGAAGTTGCGGGCGAACCGGCCCCGGGCGCGGGAGTTGGTGGAGGCGTACCCGGGCACCCACTCGCCGCCGTCCTGCCCCTGGCCCTGTTCCGGGGATGCGAGGTCGGTGTCGGCCTGGGGGATGCCCGCCTCCTCGGCCGCCGCGTCGGAGGCGCCGGCCGCCGGTGGGCACGTACGTCCGAGCCAGGTCCGTACGAGGCGGCCCTCCTCGCCCGCGCGGGCCGCGTCGTCGACGTACCGCACCGCGTGCGGGAACCGGCGGCGGAGCGCGGCGAGGTTCTTGAGGCCGTCCCCGGACGTCTGCCCGTACACGGCGCCCAGCACGGCGAGCTTGGCCTGCGCGCGGTCGCCGGAGAAGGCGCGGTCGGAGACGGCCTGGTAGAGGTCGCCGGGGCGCCCGGCGACCTCCATGAGCCCGGGGTCGCGGGAGACGGCGGCCAGCACCCGGGGTTCCATCTGGTCGGCGTCGGCGACGACGAGCCGCCAGCCGGGGTCGGCGACACAGGCGCGGCGGATCACCTTCGGGATCTGGAGGGCGCCCCCGCCGTTGGTGACCCAGCGCCCGGTGACGGTGCCGTGCGCGAGGAACTCGGGGCGGAACCGCCCGTCCCGGACCCAGTCCTGCAGCCAGGACCAGCCGTGGGCGACCCAGATCCGGTAGAGCCGCTTGTATTCGAGGAGGGGTTTCACGGCCGGGTGGTCGAGGCTCTCGATCTCCCAGCGGCGGGTGGACTTCACCCGCAGTCCCGCCTGGGCGAAGGCCTTGACGACGTCGGCGGGCAGATCGGGCCGCACGCGCCGCCCGAAGGCCTGCGACACCTCCTCGGCGAGTTCGGCGAGCCGGCGGGGTTCGCCCCCGCCCGCGTACCGCTCGCCGAGCAGCTCGCGCAGCACCTCCCGGTGCACGTCGGCCCGCCACGGCAGCCCCGCCCGGTTCATCTCCGCGGCGACCAGCATCCCGGCCGACTCGGCGGCGGTCAGCAGCCGCATCCGGTCCGGGTGCGCGGTGGCGTCGTGCCGGCGCTGCTGGTCCGCGTACACCTCGACGAGGTCGGCGAGCGGGACGTGGACCGGCCGGGGCTCGAAGAGGGAGGGCTGGGCGCCGGGATCGGCCGAGCGCGGGGGAGGGTCCGGCGGAACGGGGCCGTGCCGGAGGCGGGCGAGCGCGGCGGCGGCGGAGCGGGGTTCCCCGAGCCGCCCCTCGTGCCCCAGCAGCAGACTCTCGGCGTCCTCCACGTCGTAACACCGCTCCACGCGGACGCCGTCGGCCAGCAGCCGGGGATAGATCTCGGCGGTGGACCGCCACACCCACCGCCCGACGTCCGCCCGCCGCCGCACGGCCCCCGCCAGGTCGGCCTCCCGTGTCACCGGGCCCGCGAGCAGCCCGTCGGCCCCGAGGGGGGCGACCTCCACGCCACCGTCCTCGGCCGGAGCGAGCGCCCACCGGTCGGTCATGGGTGCGAGTGTGACAGGGGGGTCTGACAATGGGGCCGAGGCGAGGGCGGGCGGCGGTTTCGGCGACCCTTACGCGTCCCCCTGCCCCTCACCCGGGCCCTCGCCAGGGCCCTGTCCCCGTCCCTGCCCCTGCACGATCGACCGCAGTGCCTCGGTCACGTCCGCCTCCGTGGCCTCCTTGGTCACGCCGAGGCCGCTCAGCACGCCCTGGCCGTTCTCGAACTCCAGCAGGGCGAGCAGGATGTGCTCCGTGCCGATGTAGTTGTGGCCGAGGCGGAGGGCCTCGCGGAAGGTGAGTTCGAGGACCTTCTTGGCGTCGGGGCCGTAGGGGATGAGTTCGGGCACCTCGGGGGAGGCCGGCGGCAGGGTGGCCGTGGCGGCCTGGCGGACGGCCTCGGGGGAGGCGCCCTGGGCGACGAGCGCCTTGGCGGCGAGCCCCTCCGGCTCCGCGAGGAGGCCGAGGACGAGGTGGGCCGGCAGCCCCTCGACGGCACCGGCGGCCTTGCCCTCGTTGTGCGCGGCGGCGACCACGTTCCGGGCGCGCGGGGTGAAGCGGCTGAAGCCCTGGCTGGCGTCGAGGTCGTTCTCGGCCTTGGGCACGAACCGCTTCTGCGCGGCCTGCCGGGTCACCCCCATGCTCTTGCCGATCTCCGTCCAGGACGCGCCCGAACGCCGGGCCTGGTCCACGAAGTGGCCGATCAGGTGGTCGGCCACCTCGCCGAGGTGGTCCGCGGCGATCACCGCGTCCTGGAGCTGGTCGAGGGGTTCCGGGTGCACCTTCTTGATGGCGTCGATGAGTTCGTCGAGACGGATGGACGCGGTGGCTCGCGGGTTCGTCGTCATGTGTCAACCCTAGGTTGACACCCCTCCACTGTCAACCTTCGGTTGACAGTGGTCGCATGGCGCGGAAGATCGTCAACCCTGTTTCCCGGCGGGGCCGTCGACGCCCCCTCACCGCCCCGCCCGGCCGACCGCCCCACCGGCCGCCACCCCTGCCACGACCCCGCACGCCCCCACGCACGCCCCGACCACCTCCCAGGGCACCCTCACCCCCACCGGCGCCGACAGCACCCCCAGCGCCGCCGCCACCCCCGCCAGGTTCACCACGGTGACCGCCGCTCCGAGCGCCACCCCCACCAGGACCGCGACCAGTGCCTCGCCCACCACGACCACCCGCACCTGCCCCCGGGTGGCCCCGGCCAGCCGCAACGACCGCAGCTCCGCGCCCCGCGCCGACGTGGCCATCACCAGCGTCCCCGCCAGCGAGATCGCCGCGTAGACGAGCGCGATCCCCAGCACCACGAGAAACCCGAGCCGGGTGTGCGCCCTGGTGCCGGGACGGTTCGCCGCGAGCCACTCCTCGGCCGGCCGCACGGTCGCACCGGTCCCGGCCGCCGCCCTCTCCAGCGCCGCCGCGACCCCCGCCCGGTCCGCCCCGCCGTCCACCCGCACCTCGGCCCGGTCCACCGCCGCGCCGCCGGCGTTCGCGGACGTCACGTACGCCCCGTTGTCCCCGGTCCCTCGCCCGAGCACCGCCGCGATCCGCAGCCGCACGGGACGCCCGTCCCCGAGCCACACCCGCACACGGTCCCCCACCTCGTGCCGCTCCCACTCCTCGTTCACGACGATCGACCGGTCGTCGAGATCGCGCACGTCACCGGCGACCACCGGCAGCCGCGACACCGCCGCGAAGGCCGGCACGTCCGTCACCGCCCGCGCCTCGGAACGCACCAGCGCGCTCCCCTCCTCCACCACGTACACGGCGGTGGAGGCCGACCCGGCCACGGTCGCCCCGGGCACTCTGCCGCCGCCGGCCGACCGTCCCCCACCCGTCACCACGTCGTCCGCCCGCGCGCCCGTCACCACGTCGTCCGCCCGCGCGCCCGTCACCACGAAGTCCGCCCGCGTGCGCGCCTCCGCCTCCGCCCCCTTGGCCCGCGCCACCGTGCCCGCGGCCCCCAGCAGCGACCCGGCCAGCGCGACGGTCACCAGCACCGGCGCGGCGACGGCGGCGGTACGGCGTACCGACGTGGCCGCGTTCTCCCGGATCAGCAGCCCGGTGGCCCCGGGCAGCGCCGCGCCCAGCAGCCGTACGACGGGCCGGACGAGCAGCGGGGCGAGCGCCGCCGCCGCCGTGACGAGGAGCATCGGCTGGGTGGTGTACGTCTTCCGTTTCAGCAGGTCGGCGGGGTCGGTCCCGACCTTCCAGGCCAGCAGCCCCAGCCCGCCCGCCAGCAGGGCGGCACCGAGCACCCGGCGCGACAGCGGCAGCACCCCCGTGTCCACGGACGCCTCCCGCAACGCCTCCGCCGGCCCGATCCGCCCCGCCCGCCGCGCGGCCGCCCAGGCCCCCGCGAGCGCCACCGACACCCCCGTCCAGAAGGCCACGTGGTACGGCCACACCACCGCGTCCGGCACCGCGAACCACGTCGGCGCGACCCCGCCGTCCACCAGCTCCCGCACCAGCACGGGCGCCCCCCACGCCCCCAGCGCGCACCCCGTGCCGGACGCCACGACCCCGACCGCCAGGGCCTCCCCGAGCAGCAGCCGCCGCACCTGACCCGGAGTCGCGCCCGCCATCCGCAGCAGCCCGAACTCCCGCCTGCGCAGGGCGACCACGAAGGCGAACGTCGAGGCCGTCACGAACACCGACACGAAGGTGGTGACCCCGCCGGCCGTGCCGAGCAGCGAGTTCACGGCGACCAGCGCCTCCGCCTCCCGCTCGTGGCCCGGATCCACCTGCCGCCGCGCGTCCCCCGTCAGCACCCGCGCCCGGTCCCCGACCACCGCGCGCACGTCGGCGGCGGGCGCGTCCACCCCGACCGTGTCGGGGCCCGCCGAGCCCCGGCCACCCCCGTCCGTCGTCACCGGCCCCAGCGCGCGAAGCTCCGCCACGAGCCGTTCGTCCACAGGGTGTGGATACGCCAGCCGCTGCGACACCCGGGCCGTCCCCGGACCCCGCCGCACCTCGACCGTCAGCCTGTCCAGGCCCGCCACCACGACGGGGGAGGAACCGAAACGCTCCGGCGCACGCGCGGGCGGATCGAGCGACGCCGCGAGCCCCAGCCCCATGGCGGTCATCACCCCGACCCCCAACGCCACGGCGACGAACGATCCGAGCAACGCGGCCCACCGCGTACGCAACGACGACAGGGTCAGCACGTCACACCTCCGACAGCGGCCTCGGCCGTGCCGCGCGCGGCACGCTTCTCCAGCCCCGCCATACGGGCCGCCACCGCCTCCACCGAGGGCCGGGCCAGCTCTCCGCTCACCCGCCCGTCCACCAGGAACACCACCCGGTCCGCGTACGAGGCGGCCACCGGATCGTGCGTGACCATGACCGTGGTCTGGCCCTCCCGGTCCACCAACTCCCTCAGCAGGCACAGCACTTCACGGCTGGTCGTGGTGTCGAGCGCCCCGGTGGGCTCGTCGCCGAACAGGACCGCCGGGCGGGTGATCAGGGCCCGGGCCACGGCGACCCGCTGCTGCTGGCCGCCGGACAGCTGGGCCGGCCGGTGCCCGGCCCGCTCGGCCAGCCCCACCCGGGCCAGCGCCTCGCGCACCGCCCCGCGCGCGGGCCGCCGTCCGGCGAGCCGCAGCGGCAGGGCGACGTTCTGCGCGGCGGTGAGCGAGGGGAGCAGGTTGAACGCCTGGAACACGAACCCGATCCGCTCCCGGCGCAGCAGTGTCAGCCGCCGCTCGCCCAGCCCGGCCAGCTCCACCCCGTCGACCCGCACCGTCCCGCCCGACGGCCGGTCCAGCCCCGCCGCGCAACTCAGCAGCGTCGACTTCCCCGACCCCGAGGGCCCCATCACCGCCGTGAAGGTCCCGGCCCCGAAGTCGAGATCCACCCCGTCCAGGGCGACGACGTCCCCGTACGACCGCCGCAGGCCCCGTACGCGCACGGCGGCGCCCGCCGTTTCCCCCGGTGCCGCTGCTTCCGCTGTATCTGTCGTGGTCATGCCCCTAGCGAACCGTCCGCGCCCCGCCCGCACACGACCACTGGAGGGCGTCCTCGGGGTAGGGCCGGCCCTACCCCCGCGTACCGCATGACACGATCGAACACGTGAGTACGACCAGCACGGTGGAGCGCGCCTTCGAGGCGGCCCTCTACGCCGACACCGACGCCGCCCTCGACACCGGCGCCTCCCTGCTCGCCGCCGACCCCGCGGCCGACGGGGAACTGGCCCGGCGCGGACGGGAGTTCGTCGCCGGCGCCTGGCGGCGCGGCTGGCAGCCCGCCGACGTCGTACGGTTCGTGCGGCGCGAGCTGGAGGACGAGCACGTCACGCTCCTCGCACGGCTCGTCGTCGAGGAACACGAGGACGCGTACGGCCGGGGGCGGACGGCCGGGCGGCAGCCGTCAGCCGGCCCCCGCTGGGCCGCCCAGCTCGACGAGATCAGGGAGCTGACCACCCGCCCCACCCGCGCCGACCGCTTCTCGTACGCCACCACGGCCCTGGAGCTGTACCGCCTCCTGCTGCGGCTGCCCACCCTCGAATCCCTGGACCGCCCGCAGGAGACCGGCGGCGCGCAGAACTCGCCCCACCCGGAGTCCCGCATGCTCGGCCGGATCCGCGCGCTCCTCGCCAAGGCGGAGGCGACCGGGTTCCCGGAGGAGGCGGAGGCGCTCAGTGCGAAGGCGCAGGAGCTGATGGCGCGGCACAGCATCGACGAGGCGCTGCTGGCCGCCCGCGCGCACGGCGCGAACACGCCCGGCGCGTGCCGGATCGGCGTCGAGCCCCCGTACGAGACGGCCAAGGCGGTGCTCCTCGACGCGGTGGCGCGCGCCAACCGCTGCGAGGCCGTCTGGAACGCGGACCTCGGCTTCTCCACGGTCGTCGGGTTCGAGGCGGACCTGGAGGCGGTCGAACTGCTCCACACCTCGCTCCTCGTCCAGGCCACCACCGCGATGACGAAGGCGGAGGCGGCCCAGCGCAGGTCCGGCCGCAAGCGGACCAAGACCTTCCGGCAGTCGTTCCTGGCCGCCTACGCCCACCGCATAGGGGACCGCCTGGCGGAGGTCGCCGAGGCCCAGGTCGCCGAGGCGGAGGCCGAGGGCGTGGGGGCGCACGGGACGGGCGGTCCGCTGCAGGACCTGCTGCCCGTCCTCGCCGCCCGCGACGTGGCCGTCCGGGAGCAGGTGGGCCGGATGTTCCCGGACACGGTCACCACCCGCGTGCGGGGCGTCAGCGACCTGGCCGGCTGGCAGCAGGGGGCGGAGGCCGCCGACCGTGCCCAGGTCCGGGCGCGGCCCCGGCTGCCGTCCTGAGGCGGTGGCGGACCCGGTGGTGCCGTCCTGAGGCGGCGGATCCGGTGGCTCAGTCGCCCGCCGGCAGGAACGGCCCGACCGTCGCCTCCAGCGTGCTCTCCGACTCGACCGCGACCTCGGGGTCCGGCCACTTGAAGCTGCTGACCTTGGTGTCTCCGGGCAGGGTCAGCTTCACCGTGTCCACCGCGGCGCTCTTCTCCGCGTCACCGGCGACTCCGCGCACGTAGGCGATGGTGAAGGTCATCGACTGACCGCCCTCCAGCGTCACCTCGGTGTCCTGGGACGCGCCCTCCTGCGCCTTGAGCGCCCAGGACTTGTCGCCGGCGAACAGGTCGACCCCGGCGAGGCCCTTCAGCGTGCAGGCGGCGTCGCCCTTGTTGGTGACGGTGACCGGCACGGCGCCCTCGTCGCCGGCGGCCGGCGCGGCACTGCTGGGCCCGATCTCGAAACCGGCCTGCGCGGCCGTGCAGGCGCCGCCCTTCGTGCTCTCGGGAGTGGCGGCACCGGTCTTGCCGTCCTCCCCGCCGTCACCTCCGTCACTCCCGCCACAGGCGGTCAGCGTGAGGGCGGCGAGGAGGGCGGCGGCGATGGCGGTCGGAGCGGTGCGCATGGAGTTCCCGGGGTGTTCGTGGCCGTGGCTGTCACAGCACAGCCGGTGAAGAGGTGAAGGGACGAACGGGCCGGGGAACTCGGAGGCTCCGCGGCCCGCCCTCCCTCACATGATCTACGATCCCCGCCCCACCACAGGCCCGATCCGCAACCTGATCTACGACCCGGCGCTCGCGGTCGGCAGATCGCTGGGCAGGCCGGTGGGCAGGTCCGTCGGCAGCCCCGAGGGCAGGGACCCCCCGGCCTTCCGGAACGTCTCCTGCCCGACGTCGCCCTCCCAGGTGATCGTCAGCGCCTTGGAGCCGACCTTGTCCACCATGCCCTCGGTGCGGGCGTCGCTGCCGTCCTGGCACTTGAGGCTGATCATCTGCATGTCCGCCTCGTCGGCGACCTTGCCGCTGCACACCGAGGTGCCCGCGAAGACGGCGACCTCGTCGCCGTTGACGAACAGGGCGACCGCCTTGCCGTCGGTCGTGGCCAGCCAGTTGCCCTGCAGCTCGGTGGCGACGCCGGAGGAGCCCTGGGAACCGCCGCCGTCCGCGCTGTCGCTCGCCTTCGGCGCGGCCGACGACTCCTTGGCCTCGGGGTCGTCGCCGCCACCGCTGCATCCGGTCAGCACGAGCGCGGCCGCGAGCCCGGCCGCCGCGGCCGCGACGCGCACACCCCGCCGGGCGGAGGACGCCCTGGTCACGGGCCTTGCCGTAGTCGCCGTAGTCACTGGAGATCTCCCATAGCCGTGGCCGATTCCGGTCGCCGCAGCGACAGCGGCAAGCTACCAGCAGCAGCTGGGCACCGGACGGCCGGGAACTGTGAGAACCCCGAGAACGAAGGAGCACCGACGACACCCCCACCGCCACCGTGACGCCCCGGCACCGACCAGATCCGGCGCCGCCCGCCTCGGCCCTTCAGGCCACGCCGACGGCCGACCGGGGCGAAGCCGCACCCCCCGGGTACGACGGCGCCACGTGAGGCCGAGACGGGGCAGCCGCGTGACGCGGGTCGGCGCGAGCACCCGGCGCCCGCCCGGCCCCCGCCCGACGACCGGCGGAGCCGATCCCGGCCCCCGGCAGGACCCACGCCCTTCCGGCCCCTGGCAGACCGACGCCCCCGGCCCCCGGCAGGACCCACGCCCTTCCGGCCCCTGGCAGACCGACGCCCCCGGCCCCCGGCAGGACCCACGCCCTTCCGGCCCCCGGCAGACCTCGCGCGGCGCCCCCCGGTAGACGGCCCTACCAGGACGACTTCCGCACCCCCGGCAAGTACCCCGCGTGCGCCTGCTCCCGCAAGCTCACCCGGGACAGCCCGAACGTGCGGAAGTACCCCCGGGGCCGGCCGTCCACCTGGTCCCGGTTGCGGACGCGGGTCGCGCTCGCGTCGCGGGGCTGGGCGGTCAGTTCCCGCCGGGCCGCGTCGCGTTCGGCCTCCGTGGTGGACGGCCGCCGCAGGATCTCCTTCAGCTCGGCCCGCCGCTCGGCGTACCGCGCGACGACCTCCCGCCGCTTCTCGTTCTTCGCGATCTTGCTCTTCTTCGCCATCAGACCCGCACCCCCCGCGCACGGATCCGCGCGACGGCGGCCTCGACGCCGATGACGTCCACGGTCTTGATCCCCTTGGTGCTCAGCCGGAGCCGCACATGTCGGTTCTCGCTCGGCAGCCAGTACCGCTTGGACTGGATGTTCGGGTCGAAGCGCCGGGACGTGCGCCGGTGGGAGTGGGAGATGCGGTTGCCGAAGCCGGGCCGGGCTCCGGTCAGCATGCAGTGGGCGGACAAGGTGACGCACCTCTCTCGATCAGGTAGTGCAAATGGATTTCATTTTCAGTAACATACCAGCATGGCACGCAACGAACTCCGCCCGGTCGTCAAACTCCGGTCCACGGCCGGCACCGGATACACCTACGTCACCCGCAAGAACCGCCGGAACGACCCCGACCGGCTGACGCTGCGCAAGTTCGACCCGAGGGCCGGCCGCCACGTCGACTTCCGAGAGGAGCGCTGACCGACGATGAAGAAGGACATCCACCCCTCCTACGGGCCCGTCGTCTTCCGGGACCGCGCCGCGAACCACACCTTCCTCACCCGCTCGACGATGACGAGCGGGAAGACGATCGAGTGGGAGGACGGCAACACCTACCCCGTGGTCGACGTCGAGATCTCGAACGTCAGCCACCCCTTCTACACGGGCACCGCGCGCGTGCTGGACACGGCGGGCCGCGTGGAGAAGTTCGAGAAGCGGTACGGCGCCAAGAACTCCGGGGCGGCCGGAGCGACCGGGAAGAAGCGGGGCTGACCGACGTGACCCAGCTGTCTGTCGCGATCGTCGGCGGGTTGCACGCCGACGCCCGGCGGGCCGCCGTCGAGGCGCTGCTCGCCGGGGTCCCGGGCAGCGTCGCGCTGCACCACGACCTCTCCACCGCCGCCGACGGTCCGGACGCCAAGGTCGTCCGGACTGTCCGGGACGCCGGGGGCCTCGTCTCCACCGGCGAGACCCGGCTCGTCAACGACTGCGCCTGCTGCGCCCTGCGCGAGGACCTCGTCCCCGAACTGGAACGCCTGGCCGAGGCGGGCCTGACCCGCCTGGCCGTGGTCGAACTCTGGGACTCGGTGGAGCCGAAGGCGATGGCGGAGGTGATCGCCGCCGGCGGCCTCCGCCTCACCTCCGTGATCACGGCCGTGGACCCCGCCCTCCTCCTGCCCTGCCTCGGCAACGGCGACGACCTCGCCGACCGGGGCCTCGCCGCGGCCTCCACCGACCAGCGCACCGTCGCCGACACCTTCGCCCGCCAGCTGGAGTACGCCCCGGTCCTCGCCGTGCTCGACTCGGAGGAGGCCGACGAGGAGGACAGGGCCCTGCTGGCCCAACTCCACCCGACGGCCCAGCGGGTGCCCATCGGCGACCGGGGCCGCGCTCCTGAGGTGGCCGCAGGCCCCGACAGGGGCGCGGGGAACTGCGCGACCAGCCGCGACACACCGGCACCCGGAGACGTACGGCAACCCCTACGGCGCCCGTCCGCCCTGCTCGCGGCAGCGTTCGCCGGCTTCGACGTGGACGCGGCGGCCGCCGCCCAGCACCCCGCCTGCGCCCTCCTCCCCACGGACGCCGACGAACACGGCGTCACCACCCTCGTCTGGCACCGCCACCGCCCCTTCCACCCCGAGCGGCTCTACGCGGCACTGGAGGATCTCTGCTGCGCGGCCGCCCGCAGTCGCGGCAGGTTCTGGCTGGCCGAGCGCCCCGACACCCTGCTGCACTGGGACGCGGCCGGCGGCGCCCTGTGCGTGGAGTCGGTCGGCCCCTGGCTCGCCTCGCTGCCGGACGCCGCCTGGGACCTGGTTCCCCCGGTCCGCCGGGCCGCCGCCGCGCTCGACTGGCACCCGGAACACGGCGACCGCTGCCAGCACCTCGTCTTCACGTCCCCGGGCCTGGACCGCGACGGACTCGAACAGCTCCTGGAGTCCTGCCTGCTCACCGACACCGAGTACGCCGCCGGCCGCGCCGCCTGGGAACGGCTGCCGCGCCCCTTCGACACCTTCCTGGAGGTCTGACCGCCATGCCCCGCAAGCCGGAGCGCACGCCCGCCAAGTCCCGCCCCAACCCGCTGGACCAGGCGAAGATCACGTACGTCGACTACAAGGACACCGACCTGCTGCGGCGCTTCATCTCCGACCGGGGCAAGATCCGCAGCCGCCGGGTCACCCGCGTCAGCGCCCAGCAGCAACGACAGCTCGCCCGCGCCATCAAGAACGCCCGCGAGATGGCCCTCCTGCCGCATTCCGCCCGCTGACGACGGCCACGGACCCCTCCACCGGCCGTCAACCGGCCCACCAACCAGCGGTCCCACCGCCGTCGAAGCCCCACCTGTCACCCTCGAACCACCACCCCCACCCGGCCCCCGGGGAGGCTCCACGACCTCCCCGGGGGCACTCGTTTCCCGCCATCCTGCGCACACCGGCCCCGCTCCCTGAACCGCGCGGACCCGGCCCCCGTAGGGAGGGGCAGGGGGCCATGCACCAGGACGACACCGAATCTCCCCAGCCGTTGACGGAACAGGATCGCCCCGACATACGTCTCTCCAGTGCCGCGGTGCTGTGACTGCGGGCTCACCCCTCGTGCACGTGCATCTGCCCGTGCATGCGCAGGTGCATCCGCTCATGCGTCGGCACGTGAACGAAGCTATGATCCGGGGCAGTTGACCGCTGCATCACTGGCGGCACGGGCATCACTGGCCACACCAGTGCCAATGCGCATCAAGCGCACCACTGCACCACCCCGGGGAGCGACCTGTGGACCACGACGTGTACGGCGTGGATGACGTGTACAACGGCATGGCCGCGACGGAGCTGACCCAGCTCCACGCGGTGGCCTGGCAGAAGAGCCGGCACAGCAACTCGCAGGGGAACTGCGTGGAGTTCGCCCGGCTGCCCGGCGGTGAGGTGGCGGTGCGAAACTCACGCTTCCCCGACGGCCCGGCGCTCGTCTACACGCGCGCCGAGATCGAGGCGATGCTCCTGGGCGTCAAGGACGGTGAGTTCGACCACCTGGTCGGATGAATCCCGCCCGGCGGCGGGGGAGCGGTGGAGTCCGCCGATGTGACACGCGTAGAACCGCGGCGCCGAAAGGCGCCGCGGTTCTCAGTGGGCGCGGTGCGGGTCCGGTGTCCGCGGCACCTGGAACAGCGCCCACACCACCTTGCCGTTGAGCGCGCCGCCCAGCGGGTGCCAGCCCCAGCTGTCCGCGAAGGAGTCCACCAGGAACAGTCCGCGCCCGGACTCCGCCGAGAAGTCCTCGGAGTCGCCCGCGACCGGGCTGTCGTGACTGGGGTCGCGCACCGCGCACACCAACCGCTCGGTCCAGCGCATCAGATGCAGCCGTACCGGTGGATCCTGGTCGGGGCGCGACCCGTTGCCGGAGGGCAGGCCGTGCCGCAGGGCGTTGGTGACGAGTTCCGAGACCACGAGACAGACGTCGTCGAAGCGGTCGTCCAGCTTCCACTGGCCGAGGGTGCCCCGGGTGAACTGCCGTGCCTCGCGCACCGCTTCGTAGCGGGGCGGCAGCGCGCAGGAGGCGGCGTCCGACACGGTCGCGGGATCAAGTGGCGGAAGTCCCTGCCGTAAGGGTTCGAGCATGGTCGATCCATTCGTCCCCATGCGAGGCACTCCCCGGTGTCTGCGGTCGTTGCGATGCAGCGGTGGCGCGGGACCATGGTTTCTGATGCGTACAGCAGATGCAAGGGCAGATGCACGTGCACGCGCCCGAAATGGACCTGCCCATGCCGCTTGCTGAACATTTCTTCTGCCACCCTGCTCCTACTCCTCGCGCGTCCCGCCCGTCTCAGATGTTGAAGACTTTCCATTTCTGTAACCGGGCGAGTGCGGATCGGAGTGGTTTAGTGGCAGACTGCGGCCCTTGAAGAAGTTGGGGAGGCTGGACGAACGTGGGCGCCGGTGAATCGAGCGGGTCGGTGGTGAGGCGGATGCTGCTGGGCTCGCATCTCAGGCGGCTGCGCGAGTCGCAGGGGATCACCCGGGAGAAGGCCGGGTACTCGATCCGCTCCTCCGAGTCGAAGATCAGCCGGATGGAACTCGGCCGGGTCAGCTTCAAGACCCGTGACGTGGAGGACCTGTTGACCCTCTACGGCGTCACCGACGAGACCGAGCGCACCTCGCTCCTCTCCCTGGCCAAGGAAGCCAATGTCGCCGGCTGGTGGCACAGCTACTCGGACGTCCTGCCCAGCTGGTTCCCCACCTACGTCGGCCTCGAAGCGGCGGCCCACCTCATCCGCAGCTACGAAGTGCAGTTCGTGCACGGCCTGTTGCAGACCGAGGCGTACGCCCACGCGGTCGTCTCCCGGGGCATGCAGGGCGCGAGCGAGGCCGAGATCGACAAGCGGGTGGCCCTGCGCATGGAGCGCCAGAAGTACCTGGTGTCCGAGAACGCCCCCGAGTTCCACTGCGTCCTCGACGAGGCCGCGCTGCGCCGGCCGTACGGCGACCGGGAAGTGATGCGCGGTCAGCTCCAGCATCTGATCGAGATCTCGGAGCGCCCGAACGTACGGATACAGGTCATGCCGTTCAGCTTCGGCGGTCACGCCGGTGAGAGCGGCGCCTTCACCGTGCTGAGCTTCCCCGAGTCCGACCTCACCGACGTCGTCTATCTCGAACAGCTCAGCAGCGCGCTCTATCTGGACAAGCGCGAGGACATCGCCCAGTACGAGCGGGCGATCGGGCAGCTCCAGGAGGACAGCCCGTCCACGGCCGAGAGCCGTGACCTGCTGCGGGGGCTGCTGCAGCTCTCCTGAGGCCGCCAGCCCCGCTGTTCCCGAGCCTCTCCGGGTTCGCTCGGGGCCTTCACGGAGTCTCCCGAGTAACCCTCCAACTCCCCTTACCCAGACGTACGATGACGAGTGATCAATCTTGATCGATGCCGACTGATTGAGGATCACATGTCGTCCTACTTCACCGACCTGGCACAGCAGTACATCGGCGGCGAGTGGCGCCCGGGTTCAGGCTCCTGGGACATCATCGACTTCAACCCGTACGACGACGCGAAGCTCGCGTCGATCACCATCGCCACGGTCGACGAGGTGGACGAGGCCTACCGGGCCGCCAGGACGGCGCAGAAGGAATGGGCCCAGGTCAACGCCTACGCGCGTCGCGCGGTCTTCGAGAAGGCCCTCGCCCTCATCGAGGAGCGCGAGCAGGAGATCACCGAGGTGATCATCGCCGAGCTGGGCGGCACGCATCTGAAGGCCGGGTTCGAGCTGCACCTCGCCAAGGAGTTCCTGCGCGAATCGATCCAGCTGGTGCTGCGCCCCGAGGGCAGAATCCTTCCGTCGCCGGTCGAGGGCAAGGAGAACCGCCTCTACCGCGTACCGGTCGGCGTCGTGGGCGTCATCAGCCCCTTCAACTTCCCCTTCCTGCTCTCGGTCAAGTCGGTCGCCCCGGCCCTCGCCCTCGGCAACGGCGTCGTGCTGAAGCCGCACCAGAACACCCCCATCACCGGTGGCACCCTGGTCGCGAAGATCTTCGAGGACGCCGGCCTGCCCGGCGGGCTGCTCAACGTCGTCGTCACCGACATCGCCGAGATAGGCGACGCCTTCATCGAGCACCCGATCCCCAAGGTCATCTCCTTCACCGGCTCCGACAAGGTCGGCCGCCACGTCGCCACCGTCGCCGCCTCGAACTTCAAGCGCGCGATCCTCGAACTGGGCGGCAACAGCGCCCTGGTGGTCCTGGACGACGCGGACATCGACTACGCCGTCGACGCCGCCGTCTTCTCGCGCTACGTCCACCAGGGCCAGGTCTGCATGGCCGCCAACCGCGTCCTGGTCGACCGTTCCGTCCAGGCCGAGTTCACCGAGAAGTTCGTGGCCAAGGTGAAGTCCCTGAAGGTCGGCGACCCGAGCGACCCCTCGACGGTCATCGGCCCGGTCATCAACGCCTCCCAGGCGGACGCCCTCAGGGGCGTCGTCGAGCAGGCCCTCGCCGAGGGAGCCACCGCGCTCGTCCACGGTTCCACGACCGACAACCTGGTCGAGCCGTCCGTCCTCATCGGCCTCCCCGCCGACTCCTCCCTCCTGCGGCAGGAGGTCTTCGGCCCGGTCGCCTTCCTCGTCCCCTTCGACGGCGAGGAGGAGGCCGTCGCCCTCGTCAACGACACCCCGTACGGCCTCAGCGGCGCCGTCCACACCGCCGACATCGAGCGGGGCGTGAACTTCGCCAAGCAGATCGACACCGGGATGTTCCACGTCAACGACGGCACCGTCCACGACGAGCCCCTCGTCCCCTTCGGCGGCGAGAAGCACTCCGGCGTCGGCCGCCTGAACGGCGACACCGCGGTGGACGCGTTCACCACCCAGAAGTGGATATCGGTCCAGCACAAGCGGAGCTTCTTCCCGTTCTGATCCACCCGGGACCGGTTTCCGGCCCACGGACCCTTGCGGACAGAACCTGACCGCAAGGGTCCGTAACTTGGTCGGTGTCAGAGGGGCTCACCCGAGTCCCCCGGTCCGGCGAGAGGCAGACGGTCATGGTCACGCACGTGAGCGCGGAGGCGAAGGGCGACGAGCGAGGGGCGCTGCTGTCCTTCCTGGAGGAGCAGCGCGGGGGCATCCGGCGCGCGGTGCTCGGCCTGACCGACGAGCAGGCGTCGGCCAAGCCCAGCGCCAGCGACCTGTCCCTGGCCGGACTCCTCAAGCACGTCGTCGAGGTCGAGCAGAGCTGGGTCGCCCGGGCCAAGGCCGAGGCCCCGGCGGTGCGGCGCGACGAGTCGAACTGGCACGAGACCTTCGCCCTGGTCGGCGACGAGACGGTGGAGTCGCAGCTCGCGTACTGGGAGAAGGTCGCCGCCGAGACGGAGTCCTTCATCCGGTCGGTGCCCAGCCTCGACGACACCTTCGCCCTGCCGAACGACCCCTGGTTCCCGCCGGAGGGCCGTGTCTCCATGCGCTGGCTGGCCCTGCACCTCATCCGCGAGACCGCCCGGCACGCGGGCCACGCCGACATCATCCGTGAGTCGCTGGACGGCGCCACCGCCTTCGAGCTGGTGGCGAAGGAGCAGGGGACGAGCTGGGGCTGATCCCCCTGGTTCTACGCTTGGGCGCATGTCAGCGATCCGTCTTCTCGTGCTCGGCGCCGTGCGCCAGCACGGGCGGGCCCACGGCTACCAGGTCCGCAACGACCTGGAGTACTGGGGCGCGCACGAGTGGTCCAACGCCAAGCCCGGCTCGATCTACCACGCCCTGAAGCAGATGGCGAAGCAGGGACTGCTGCTCGCGCACGAGATCGCCCCCTCGACGGCCGGCGGGCCGCCCCGTACCGAGTACGAGATCACGGAACAGGGCACCGAGGAGTACCTCCGGCTCGTGCGCGAGTCCCTCACCGCCTACGACCAGCAGCCGGACATCCTCTCCGCCGCCCTCGGCACCATGGTCGACCTCGGCCGGGAGGAGGTGCTCGGGCTCCTGGAGGAGCGGGTGCGGTCCATCGAGAAGTGGCGCCGGTCCGTGACCGAGTACTACACCCCCGAGGACGGACCCGGCCAGCTCGGCCACATCGGCGAGATCATGAACTACTGGATCCACTCCGCCGACACGGGCGCCGACTGGACCCGCGGCCTCATCGCCCGCATCCGCGCCGGCGCCTACACGTTCGCAGGCGAGGGCGCCCCTTTCATCGGCGTCCTCTCAGAGGGCCAGGAAAACCCCTACGCAACGGGCGAACCCCACCCGGGCGACACCCACTGACAACCCTGCACCCGCCTCAGCTACGGGGCACGTCGCGCGCAACCGCAAGCGTCAGGGGCGCGGGGAACGGCGCGACAAGCCACAACCCACCCGCACCCGCCCAACCACCCGCACCCCCTCCCACCCTCCAGGCGCCCCACCCGCACCCCTAGTGATGGAACCCCGTCGCCGCCCCCGCATCCCGCGTCAACGGCCCCGGCTGCCGCCGCAGTTCGGGCAGCAGACTCCCGAGGTCCTCCAGGAACAACCCCGCGAGATCGGAACTGAACCCGTTGCGGCACACCACCCGCAGCACGGACAGGTCCTCCCGGTTCTCCGGGAACGTGTACGCCGGCACCAGCCACCCCCGCTCCCGCATCCGCCGAGCCACGTCGAAGACGTCGTACGCGGTGACGTCCTCGCCCGTGGTGAAGGCGAACACCGGCAACTCGTCGCCCCGCGTGAGCAGCCGGAAGTCACCGAGCTTGCCGACCTCGTCCGCGAGCCCCATCGCCACGTCCCGCGTCGACTGCTGCACCGCCCGGAACCCCTCACGCCCGAGCCGCAGGAACGTGTAGTACTGCGCGACGACCTGCGCCCCGGGCCGCGAGAAGTTGAGCGCGAACGTGGGCATGTCGCCGCCCAGGTAGTTCACCCGGAACACCAGCTCCTCCGGCAGTTCCTCGGAGGACCGCCACAGCGCCCAGCCGACCCCCGGGTACACCAGCCCGTACTTGTGCCCCGAGGTGTTGATCGACGCCACCCGGGGCAGCCGGAAGTCCCACACCAGCTCCTCGTCGAGGAAGGGCGCGACCATCGCGCCGGACGCGCCGTCGACATGGACGGGCACATCCAGCCCCGTACGGTCGCGCAGGTCGTCGAGGGCCGCGCACAGCTCGGCGATCGGCTCGTAGGACCCGTCGAAGGTGGAGCCGAGGACGCCCACGACCCCGATCGTGTTCTCGTCGCACAGCGCCGCGGCCGCCGCCGGGTCGAGATGGAACCGGTCGCCCTCCATGGGCACCTGCCGGGCCTCGACCTCCCAGAAGTTGCAGAACTTCTCCCAGCAGACCTGGACGTTGACGCCCATCACGAGATTCGGCCGGGCGTCCGCCGAGGGATACCGGTCGGCGTTCCGCTTGGCCCACCGCCGCTTGAGGGCCATCCCGGCGAGCATGCAGGCCTCGCTGGACCCGGTGGTCGAGCAGCCCACGACGGCGGCCGGGTCCGGCGCGTTCCACAGATCGGCGAGCATCGACACACAGCGCCGCTCCAGCTCGGCCGTGCGCGGGTACTCGTCCTTGTCGATCATGTTCTTGTCCCGGCACTCACCCATCAGCACCCCGGCCTCCGGCTCCATCCACGTGGTGACGAAGGTGGCGAGGTTGAGCCGGGAGTTGCCGTCCAGCATGAGTTCGTCGTGGACGAGCTGGTACGCCGTCGAAGGGGTCAGCGGCGCGTCCGGGAGCCGATGTTTGGGTGGGGCCTCGGTCATCCCGCCCACCGGGTTGGCGGCCTGACCGTAGAAGGGGTTCACGGCGAGCCGGTGCCCGTCCTTCCGCCCGGCCCCGCCGTCCCGTGCGTCGTCGCTGTCCCATCGGTGCAGTGGCATGTATCCGACGGTAGGTCCGCTGCCCGGGACTCGCACCTCACACGCGGAGCATGGCGGAAACGGACTTGCACCTCACGCGACGTGAGGACCCACTCTGGAACGCGTACCGAGAAAGGGAGCGGGAGCATGGGCCACACCGTGGGACAGGTCGCGGGCTACGCCGGGGTCACGGTGCGCACGCTGCACCACTACGACGAGATCGGACTCCTCGTCCCGAGCGAGCGCACCGGCGCAGGTCACCGCCGCTACGGCGACGACGACCTCGACCGGCTCCAGCGGATCCTGTTCTACCGGGAACTCGGCTTCCCCCTCGACGAGGTCGCGACCCTGCTCGACGACCCGGAAGCGGACCCGCGGACGCACCTGCGCCGCCAGCACGAGCTGCTGACCGCCCGGATCGAGAAGCTGCAGAAGATGGCCGCGGCCGTGGAGCACGCCATGGAGGCACGCAAGATGGGCATCAACCTCACCCCCGAGGAACGGTTCGAGGTCTTCGGCGACAAGGACCCCGACCGCTACGCCGAGGAGGCGGAACAGCGCTGGGGCGGCACGGAGGCGTACGCCGAGTCGCAGCGCCGCGCCGCCTCGTACACCAAGGCCGACTGGCAGCGCATGCAGGACGAGGTGGCCGACTGGGGCGCGCGCTACGACGCCCTGATGTCCGCCGGCGAGGAGCCGACCGGCGAGGCCGCCACGGCCATGGCGGAGGAGCACCGGCAGCACATCAACACCTGGTTCTACGACTGCCCGTACGAGATGCACCGGAACCTCGGCGAGATGTACGTCTCCGACGAGCGTTTCAAGGCCTTCTACGACGGCATGCGCCCCGGTCTCGCCGAGCACCTGCGGGACGCGATCCACGCCAACGCGGACCGGCGGCGCCTCTGACCCATGGCGCGCCCGAACCCACGGCTGACCACACGGCTTGGTCTCAGTGCGGCCACAGGGCACCCTGGGGGAGCCGGTGGAACCTAGTGGGGTGACCGTGCGTTGATAGCTTTGGTCACCCCTGTGGGTCCCACCGCCGTGGGTCCCCACCCACAGGCCCGCACTTTCTCTCACCCCCCAGGAGCCCGGAACCGTGACGACGATCGCCCTCGGACCGAGCTGGTTGGATCCGGACTATCTGCTCGACTCGTTCGGTATCTGGGGCCTGCTCCTGATCGTGTTCGCCGAGTCCGGCCTCCTCATCGGCTTCTTCCTGCCGGGCGACTCGCTGCTGTTCACGGCGGGCATGCTGATCACCGCCAAGACGCTGGACTTCCCGCTGTGGCTGGCCATCGTGCTCATCTGCGTCGCCGCGATCCTGGGTGACCAGGCGGGCTACATGTTCGGCAAGAAGGTGGGCCCCTCGCTGTTCAAGCGGCCGGACTCCCGCCTGTTCAAGCAGGAGAACGTCACCAAAGCACACGAGTTCTTCGAGAAGCACGGGCCCAAGTCCCTGATCCTGGCCCGCTTCGTGCCGATCGTGCGCACCTTCACGCCGATCATCGCCGGCGTCAGCGGCATGAAGTACCGCACGTTCCTCATCTTCAACGTCGTCGGCGGCGTCCTGTGGGGCGCGGGCGTCACCCTGCTCGGTTCCTGGCTCGGGCAGATCGAGTTCGTCCGCAAGAACATCGAGGCGATGCTCATCCTGATCGTCCTCATCTCCGTGCTTCCGATCCTCTTCGAGCTCCTCAAGGCGAGGAAGGCGAAGAAGAACCAGCCCCAGCAGCCCGAGCAGCAGCAGTCCGCCCCCGCCCCGGCCATGGACGACGCGACGACCCAGCTCCGCCGCATCCCGTCCTCCGACCAGCCCCAGCAGCAGCCGTACGACCCCAACCAGGGCTACGACAACCAGGGTTACCAGCAGCAGAATTACGGCAACCAGGGCTACCAGCAGCAGGGCTACGGCAACCAGGGCCACCAGGGCGAGCAGGGCCACCAGGACTACGGCTACCAGCAGCCCCAACAGCAGCCGTACGCCCAGCAGTACCCCCAGGGCAACCAGTACCCCCCGCACCAGAACCAGCAGAACCAGCAGGGCTACCAGGGCCAGGACTACCCGCAGTACTGAACGGCCAAGGCCCCGCGCCCCGCTCTTGCGGGGCGCGGGGAAGTGCGCGAACCACCACGACGTAACCGCACCCGCCGGCGCGTCCGTCCCCCGAGCCCTCAAACGCTCAGAAACCCCTGGTGCGCTTCGCGGCCTTGCGCCCCGCCCGCGCGGCACCCGGCAGGAACAGCCGGAACACCTCGGACCCGAGGTTCACCCCGATGGCGATGGCCATCGCCAGCGCCGCCGCCTTGGTCAGCGACACCAGCCCCGCGTCCACGTCGTTCTGCGCGAACGCCAGCAGCCCGAAGTACGTCGCCGATCCCGGCAGCAGCGGCCCGATCGCCGCGGTCGTGTAGGGCAGCGCGGAGGCGAACCGGTAGCGCGACAGCAGCTGCCCGAACAGACCCACCAGCCCCGCGGCCACCGCCGTGGAGGCCACCGGTGAGATCCCGCCCGCTTCGTGCATGGCCCCGTACACGGCCCAGGCGACACCCCCGTTGAGGGTCACCGCCAGCACGGTGGATCGTTCCTGCTGGAGCAGCACCGCGAAGGTCAGCGACAACAGCATCGAGGCCCCGAGCTGCAACAGCGGCCGGTCCGCGCTGCCGAGGGCCGCGTCCGGGTTCAGCTCGGCGCCCACCTTCACCCCGAAGTACAGGACGAGCAGCACCCCCGCCACGATGCCCACGAAGAGGTACATGACCTCCAGGAGCCGGGCGGAGGCGGTGATGTAGAAGCCGGTGAGCCCGTCCTGCACCCCCGCGACCAGCGCCCGCCCGGGCAGCAGAGCGAAGAGGCCACCGGTGATCACGGCGGACGCCGCCACGTCCACGTGCGTCACCGTCAGCGCCACCCCGATCGCCGCCGGGGGCATCGCCGCCACCAGGAACTGGTAGAACTCCGGCAGTCCCCGCCCCGAGCACAGCCAGGCCAGCCGGTCGCCGAGCATCGCGCCCAGCGCGGCGGCGACGAAGACGACGACCCCACCGCCGACCAGCAGGGAGGCGGCGCCCGCCAGCAGCCCGCTCGCCCCGGTCAGTGCCCAGCCGGGGTAGGGGTGCCGGTTGCGCCGTATCTCCGCGAGCCGCCGGTAGGCCTCCTCCAGCGTATGGGCGCTCTCCGGCGTGCTGAGGTCGTCCACCAGCTGGAAGACGGCCGCGAGCCGGGTGTAGTCGGTGGCCCGGCGCCGGACGATCCGGGCCGCCGTGACCGGGTCGTCCACCAGCGACGGCTGGTAGGTGACCGACAGCTGGGTGAAGGTGACGGTCGGCTCGCAGCGGTCGAGGCCGTAGGACCGGCACACGGCGAACATCGCCGCCTCCACGTCCTCCGCGCCCTCACCGCCCGCGAGCAGCAGTTCGCCGATGCGCAGGGTGAGGTCGAGCACGCGCGGCACGGCGGGCCCCGTGTCGCCCTCCGTGCGCGCCGGCGACTCCGGCGCGGGCCGCTCCGCCACCGGCATCCGCAGCATCGTGCGCATCCGGTCCTGCCAGGGCACGTCCTTGGTCAGACTGACGACCGGGATCCCGCCCGGCGGCGTGAACGCGACCGGCGCGTGCCGCGCGCTGTAGGTCCGCGGCACGCTGAACGCGGACCCCTCCTGCTCCGTCGCCACCGGCTCGGGCGGCGCCAGCCCCTCCGGCAGGGCGAACTCGGAGGTCGTCTGTGCCTCCGACTCCGCCCCGGCGGCTGGTACGTCCAGCCCGGCCGGGACCCTGAACTCCGAGGTCACCGACGCGTCGCCGTCGATCCCCAGGGCCACGCCCACCGGCACGAAAGCCTCGCTCGCCTCGTCCGACACCGGCTTACGGCCCTCCCCGGGTCCGCGCCTGGCCGGTTCCGTCACTCCCACTTCGCCGCACTCCCTGAACGACACCTCGACACGCCTCAGTATGCGCACCGATACGCACCGGCACGCGAACGGGCCGCGCGCCCCTCAAGGGGTCACGCGGCCCGTTCGTGCGATCAGCCGACCAGAGCGTCGGGGTCAGTGACCGCCCTGCTCCTTGAAGCGCAGGTACGACTTCTCGACCTCGGCCTCGGCCTCGGTGCGGCCGACCCAGTCGGCGCCCTCGACGGACTTGCCGGGCTCCAGGTCCTTGTAGACCTCGAAGAAGTGCTGGATCTCCAGGCGGTCGAACTCCGAGACGTGGTGGATGTCACGCAGGTGCTCCACCCGGGGGTCGGTCGCCGGGACGCACAGCAGCTTGTCGTCGCCGCCGGCCTCGTCCGTCATCCGGAACATGCCGATCGCGCGGCACTTGATGAGGCAGCCCGGGAAGGTCGGCTCGTCCAGGATGACCAGCGCGTCCAGCGGGTCGCCGTCCTCGCCGAGGGTGTTCTCGACGAAGCCGTAGTCGGTCGGGTAGGCGGTCGAGGTGAAGAGTCGACGGTCCAGGCGGATCCGACCGGTCTCGTGGTCCACCTCGTACTTGTTCCGCGAACCCTTCGGAATCTCGATCGTGACGTCGAACTCCACCGGTGGCTCCTCCATGATCAACACATAGTTCTGGTGGTTAAGTGTCCCTCACGCAGGTGGGTGATCGCGAAAGGGGCTGGTGGTCGTGCGGGAGCCGAAGGTCTGGCGGGCCGCGAGACCGCATGTGGCGCGGGTCGCGCGCGGCGTGAAACCGGGGATCGCGCGCGCTGTACGCGCCGTCGAGCCCGGTGCCGCGCGCGTCGCCCAGGTGGTGAAACCCGGCGTCGAACGCGTCACGAGCGCCGTCACGGCACGCTCTTCGCAGCTCGCGGGGAGCGCGAAGAAGCTCACGACCCTCCAGTTCACCGCCGGCGCGGCCACCCTGGGGCTGGTGCTCTCGGCCGGGGCGGTGACCGCCGCCGGACCCTGGGACTCCTCCGGTCAGCGTACGGCCGAGCGCGCCTGGGCGGCATCGGGGGCCGACCAGGGTGGCGCAGATCACGGAGGCCGTTCGGGTACGTCGTCCGGCACGGCGGGGGCGCCCAAGCCCGCGCCGAGCGCCCCCGCCGTGCTGGCCGGCCTCGACGGCGCCTCCGGCGCGAACTCCCTGCCCGCATCCGCCGCCCTGGCCGCCGCCCTCGACCCGTTCCTGAAGGCACCCGTCCTGGGCCCCCGCCGCGCGGCCGCCGTCGTCGACGTCGCGACCGGCAAGCGGCTGTACGCCCAGAACGCGGACGACGCCCTGACCCCCGCCTCCACGACCAAGATCGCCACGGCTGTCGCCGCCCTCTCGGCGGTCGGCCCCGACCACCGCATCGAGACCCGGGCGGTCCTGGCGCCCGACTCCACCGAGGTCGTCCTCGTCGGCGGCGGCGACCCCACCCTCACGGCGCACCAGGACACGGGCGGCTACGCGAGCCTGCGCACCCTCGCCGACGAGACGGCCGCCGCCCTGGACGAGCGCCACCTGAAGAAGATCACCCTCACCCACGACACCTCCCTCTACGAGGGCCCCGAGCAGCACACCATCGGCGTGAACGGCAACCTCGCCCTGGTCGTCCCGCTCATGGCCGACGAGGCCCGCCTCAACGACTCCTCCAGCGGCAGCGCGGAGCGCGACCCGGACCCGGCGGCGGCCGCCACCGCGACGTTCGCCTCCCTGCTGGAGGAGCGGGGCGTCACGGTGCGGACCGAGGGCTCCGCGAAGACCCCGAAGGGCGCGAAGGAACTCGCCGCGGTCTCCTCCCCGCCCCTGTCGACCCTGGTCGAGCGGATGCTCACCCACAGCGACAACGACATCGCCGAGGCCCTCGCCCGTCAGGTCGCGCTCGCGACGGGCGAGCGGCCGAGCTTCGAAGGAGGCGCGGCGGCCATCAAGAAGGAACTGAAGAAGCTCGAACTGCCCCTCGGTGGTGTCGAGTTCGCCGACGGCAGCGGCCTCAGCCGGGGCAACGAACTGACTCCCGCGCTCCTCACCACCCTCCTGGCCAGGTCCGCGGACCCCGGCCACCCCGAACTCCGCTCCGTCCTCACCGGCCTGCCCGTCGCCGGCTTCACCGGCACCCTCCGCGGCCGCTACCCCAGCGAGGCCACCGGCACCGGCGTCGTCCGCGCCAAGACCGGCACCCTGAGCAACGTGAACACCCTCGCCGGCACGGTCGTCGACGCCGACGGCCGCCTCCTCGCCTTCGCCTTCCTGGCGACGGAGACGGACATGGCCGACACCGACCTCGCCAAGAAGGCCCTGACCGACGCCACCTCGACCCTGGCGACCTGCGGCTGCCGCTGAGGCGGCGGAGGGAAAGGCATGGGGCGCAGCCCCTGCCTTTCGGGGGCGCGGGGAACTGCGCGAGAACCCCCACCCACCCGCAGCCAAGTCACCACCGCACCCACCCCCCACGGCCTGCCCCAAGCGGCAGCGCTCACGTACGGTTGACAACATGACTCGTATCGGTGGTGCCGAGATGGTCGACTGGAATCTCGCGGTGGCGACCGCGACCCGGCTCGTACGGCCGGGCCCCGAGGTGAGCCGCGACGAGGCCAGGGCCATCGTCGCCGAGCTCCGCCGGCACGCGAAGGCGTCGGAGGAACACGTCCGCGCCTTCACGCGGATGCTGCCCGACACGGGCGACGACACCCCCGTCCTCGTGGTGGACCGGCCCGGCTGGGTCCGGGCCAACGTGGCCGGCTTCCGGGAGCTGCTGAAGCCGCTGCTGGAGAAGATGCAGGAACGTCGCGGCAACACCCCGGGCGGCGCCGTCCTCGGCGCGGTCGGCGGCAAGGTCACCGGCGTCGAACTGGGCATGCTCCTGTCGTTCCTGTCCTCCCGGGTCCTCGGTCAGTACGAGACCTTCGCCCCGGCGACCCGCGAACTCTCGGCGGGCGAGAACGGCGGGGGCCGACTGCTCCTCGTCGCGCCCAACATCGTGCACGTGGAGCGCGAACTCGACGTCCAGCCCCACGACTTCCGCCTCTGGGTGTGTCTGCACGAGGAGACGCACCGGACCCAGTTCACGGCCGTCCCCTGGCTGCGGGACCACCTGGAGGGTGAAATCCAGTCGTTCCTGGGGGAGACGGAGGTCGATCCCACGACCTTCCTGGAGCGCGTCCGGGAGGCCGCCCAGTCACTCGCGGGTGGCCGGCCCGAGGGAGAGGTGGGCGACGACGGTCACTCGATCGT
The DNA here is from genome assembly GCF_014873495.1 of Streptomyces stelliscabiei. Lineage (GTDB taxonomy): Bacteria > Actinomycetota > Actinomycetes > Streptomycetales > Streptomycetaceae > Streptomyces > Streptomyces bottropensis. The sequence continues at coordinate 5,921,391 of NZ_JADBGF010000001.1, forward strand.
GGAATTGGTGCAGACCCCCGCCCAGCGCGAGATCCTCGGCCGGCTGACCGCCGTCATGTCCCTCCTGGAGGGCCACGCCGACTACGTGATGGACGGGGTCGGTCCGGCCGTCGTGCCCTCGGTCGCCGAGATCCGGGAGAAGTTCCAGCAGCGACGGGCCAAGGGTGCCTCCCGCCTGGACCAGGCCCTGCGCAAGCTGCTGGGCCTGGACGCCAAGCTCAGGCAGTACAGGGACGGTGAGCGGTTCGTACGGGCGGTCGTCGAACAGGTCGGCATGGACGGCTTCAACCGTGTCTGGACCTCACCGAACACCCTGCCGACCAAGGCGGAGATCGCCAAACCGGCGGACTGGGTCACACGGGTGCATCGCAAGGCGGAGTCGTGAGCCACGCGTGAGCGTGGTGAACGAATCCGGCCTACGGCAGGCAAACGCACCTCCAATCACCCGTCCGAGGGACCGTGAGCGAGGGGTAGGCGTGCAATGCTCGGGGAACGGCCCGGTTCTGTCACCATCTACACACTCTGAGTGACCGAACTCGGGCTCACCCCCCGACAATTTCATGAAGGGAACCGGACATGGGTCCCCACCCCGCGGTCGCGGCGATACGCCTGGCGGTACGCCGCGTACTCCACGACCTCCTCACCGAACACGACACGAACACCACCCTGCGCGCGCCCGCCCACGCGACCCCCGGCGCGCCGTCGGGCACGGGCGCGCGACCGGCGCCCGCGCCGCCCACGGCCGTGACCCCCACGGCCGGGCCCATCGACGTCCGGCGCAGCGCGTCCGCGCGCCCGGGAGCGTCCCGCACGGGGGCCGGCGGGGACGAGCGCCCGCTCGTGCTCGTGGCGTGCTCCGGCGGTGCCGACTCCATGGCCCTCGCCTCCGCCCTCGCCTTCGAGGCGCCCAAGCTCGGCGTCCGCGCCGGCGGCGTCACCGTCGACCACGGTCTGCAGCCCGGTTCCGACCTGCGCGCCGAGGAAGTCGCCCTGCGCCTGCGCGAACTGGGCCTGGACCCGGTCGAGTCGGTGGCCGTGACCGTCGGCCGCGACGGCGGCCCCGAGGCCGCCGCCCGGGACGCCCGCTACGGAGCCCTCGACGCCGCGCTGGAACGCCACGGCGGCACCGCCGTCCTGCTCGGCCACACCCGCGACGACCAGGCCGAAACCGTCCTGCTCGGTCTCGCCCGCGGCTCCGGCATCCGCTCCCTGTCCGGTATGGCCGCGGTCTCGGGGGCCGACGGCCGTTATCGCCGCCCCTTCCTCCAGCTCGACCGGCAGACCGCCCGCAAGGCCTGCATGGTCCAGTCGCTGCCCGTCTGGGACGACCCGCACAACGCCGATCCCGCCTACACCCGGTCCAGGCTCCGCCACGAGGGCCTGCCCGCCCTGGAGAAGGCGCTCGGCAAGGGCGTCGTCGAGGCCCTCGCCCGTACGGCCCAGCTCTCCCGGGACGACGCCGACGCCCTCGACACCTGGGCCCGCCAGGCCGAGGCGTCCGTCCGCGACGCCGCCGGTCTGCTGGAGTGCGCGAAGCTCTACGCGCTGCCGCCCGCCGTGCGCCGCCGGATCCTGCGCCGGGTCGCCATCGAGGCCGGTGCCCCGGCCGGTTCCCTCTTCGCCCGGCACATCGAGGAGGTCGACCGGCTCATCACCGGCTGGCGCGGTCAGGGGGCCATCAATCTCCCCGGCCGGGTCGTGGCCCAGCGCCAGGGTGGCAGACTGGTGATTCGGCAAGGCTGAAATCCGGACGCCGAAGGGGCCCCTCACACGGGCCCCGGACCCCCCGCACGGGGTGCGGGTGTCCGGGAGCGGCCCTGGGACGACCGACCGAAAGTGATGCGGGTGGACGCGAAAGACATGGGTGCCGACCTCAAAGAGGTGCTCATCACCAAGGAAGAGATCGACGCGAAGCTCGTCGAGCTGGCCGCGAAGATCGACGCGGAGTACGCGGGCAAGGACCTGCTGATCGTCGGAGTCCTCAAGGGCGCGGTCATGGTCATGGCGGACCTCGCGCGGGCGCTGTCCACCCCGGTCACCATGGACTGGATGGCCGTGTCCTCCTACGGCGCGGGCACCCAGTCCTCGGGTGTGGTGCGGATCCTCAAGGACCTCGACACCGACATCAAGGGCAAGCACGTCCTGATCGTCGAGGACATCATCGACTCGGGCCTGACCCTGTCGTGGCTGATCTCCAACCTCGGCTCCCGCGAGCCCGAGTCCCTGAAGATCTGCACCCTGCTGCGCAAGCCCGACGCCGCCAAGGTCGCCATCGACGTGGAGTGGGTCGGCTTCGACATCCCCAACGAGTTCGTCGTGGGCTACGGCCTCGACTTCGCCGAGAAGTACCGCAACCTCCCGTTCGTCGGTACGCTCGCGCCCCACGTCTACGGCGGCTGAACAACCCTCGTAAGACGCTCGGGAACCCCAGCGGGTTTCGCGCCGTTGGAGCATGCGAGGACGGGATCGCCGACAGTCCCCTGCGGCTTCGGGTGACAATGCTGGGGTACCGTCCGAAGAACAGTCTTTTATCAAACTCACTATGGCAGGAGGGACGGGGCGGCACCGCTCCGTATGGATGGACGTGAAGCGATACTTCCGTGGGCCAGTCATGTGGATCGTGCTGGCCGTCCTTGCCGTGGTCGTGTTGATGCAGGTCGTCGGCTCGTCCGGCGGCTACAAGACGGTGGACACCGGCCAGGTGGTCCAGGCGATCAATGACAACAAGGTCAAAGAAGCCAAACTGACCACCGGCGAAGAGCAGCTCCTGAAGGTGCAGCTCAAGGACGGCCAGAAGATCGAGGACAGCTCGAAGATCCAGGCGAGCTACATCGGCGACCAGGGCGTCACCCTCGCCAACACCCTGCAGGACAAGTTCCAGAACAAGCAGATCCCCGACGGCTACACGGTCTCCCCGACCAAGCAGAACGCTTTCGTCGGCATCCTGCTGTCCCTGCTCCCCTTCGTCCTGATCGTGGTCGTCTTCCTGTTCCTGATGAACCAGATGCAGGGCGGCGGCTCCCGGGTCATGAACTTCGGGAAGTCCAAGGCCAAGCTCATCACCAAGGACACCCCGAAGACGACCTTCTCGGACGTCGCGGGCGCGGACGAGGCCGTCGAGGAACTCCACGAGATCAAGGAGTTCCTCCAGGAGCCGGCCAAGTTCCAGGCCGTCGGCGCCAAGATCCCCAAGGGTGTGCTGCTCTACGGCCCGCCCGGTACGGGCAAGACGCTGCTGGCGCGCGCCGTCGCGGGCGAGGCGGGCGTCCCCTTCTACTCGATCTCCGGTTCCGACTTCGTCGAGATGTTCGTCGGTGTCGGTGCCTCCCGGGTCCGTGACCTCTTCGAGCAGGCCAAGGCGAACGCCCCGGCGATCGTCTTCGTCGACGAGATCGACGCGGTCGGCCGCCACCGCGGCGCCGGCCTCGGCGGTGGTCACGACGAGCGCGAGCAGACGCTGAACCAGCTGCTCGTCGAGATGGACGGCTTCGACGTCAAGGGCGGTGTGATCCTCATCGCCGCGACGAACCGCCCGGACATCCTCGACCCGGCGCTGCTGCGCCCGGGCCGCTTCGACCGCCAGATCGCCGTCGACCGCCCGGACATGCAGGGCCGTCTGGAGATCCTCAAGGTCCACCAGAAGGGCAAGCCGGTCGCGCCCGACGTCGACCTCGGCGCCGTCGCCCGCCGCACCCCCGGCATGACGGGTGCCGATCTCTCCAACGTCCTGAACGAGGCCGCGCTCCTGACGGCCCGCAGCGACAAGAAGCTGATCGACAACCACATGCTGGACGAGGCGATCGACCGTGTGATCGCGGGCCCGCAGAAGCGGACCCGGATCATGTCGGACAAGGAGAAGAAGATCACCGCGTACCACGAGGGCGGTCACGCCCTGGTCGCGGCGGCCTCACCGAACTCCGACCCCGTCCACAAGATCACCATCCTGTCCCGGGGCCGCGCCCTCGGCTACACGATGGTCCTGCCGGACGAGGACAAGTACTCGACCACCCGTAACGAGATGCTCGACCAGCTCGGCTACATGATGGGTGGCCGCGCCGCCGAGGAACTGGTCTTCCACGACCCGACCACCGGCGCCTCGAACGACATCGAGAAGGCCACCAGCCTGGCCCGCGCGATGGTCACCCAGTACGGCATGACCGAGCGTCTCGGTGCCATCAAGTTCGGCGGCGACAACAGCGAGCCGTTCCTCGGACGTGAGATGGCTCACCAGCGCGACTACTCGGAAGAGGTCGCCGCGCTTGTGGACGAAGAGGTCAAGAAGCTCATCGAGAACGCGCACAACGAGGCCTGGGAGATCCTGGTCGAGAACCGCGACGTCCTCGACAACCTGGTGCTGCAGCTGCTGGAGAAGGAGACGCTGGGCAAGGAGCAGATCGCCGAGATCTTCGCCCCCATCGTCAAGCGTCCGCCCCGGCCCGCCTGGACCGGCTCCTCCCGCCGCACCCCCTCCACCCGTCCGCCGGTCCTCTCCCCCCGGGAGCTGGCACTGACGAACGGCGCGAACGGCGCGACACCGGCGATCACCACCAAGGCGCCCGTCGACGCGACTCCGGAGGAGAACGCGGAGAGCTGACGCCCCACCGGCGAGAACCGGCCACCGCCGGGAGCCCGACTCCCGGCCCCGGCCGCCTCGTCAGGCCCGGAATGGATGCCGTGCCCCCCAGGTTCTAGCCTGGGGGGCACGGCCTTTTCGTATGACCGGAACATGGCCGAAAAATGAGACGCGTGGCCGTGCGCGTCGTCAGGCTCAGGAGCGAGGCACGACATGACCGACCCCGTGACGCTGGACGGTGGGGGCGCCATCGGCGAGTTCGACGAGAAGCGCGCCGAGAACGCCGTACGGGAGCTGCTGATCGCGGTCGGCGAGGATCCCGACCGGGAAGGGCTCAGGGAGACCCCGGCGCGGGTGGCGCGGGCGTACCGGGAGATATTCGCGGGGCTGTGGCAGCAGCCGGAGGGCGTGCTGACCACGACCTTCGACCTCGGTCACGACGAGATGGTCCTGGTGAAGGACATCGAGGTCTACAGCACCTGTGAACACCATCTGGTCCCGTTCCGCGGTGTCGCGCACGTCGGGTACATCCCGTCCACCAGCGGAAAGATCACCGGCCTGTCGAAGCTGGCGCGGCTGGTGGACGTCTACGCCCGGCGGCCCCAGGTGCAGGAGCGGATGACGACGCAGATCGCCGACTCGCTGATGGAGATCCTGGAGCCGCGCGGGGTCATCGTGGTCGTGGAGTGCGAGCACATGTGCATGTCGATGCGAGGCATCCGCAAGCCCGGAGCGAAGACCATCACGTCGGCCGTGCGCGGCCAGCTGCGGGACGCGGCCACCCGCAACGAGGCGATGAGCCTCATCATGGCCCGCTGAGCCCCCGCGCGTTCGGGCGGGCCGCTACGTGGCGCGGGCCGCGCCGCCGCCCGTGTCGTCGTCCTCCGGGAGCTTGCAGACGCGCTCCAGGAAGAAGGCGGCCACTATGACGGCGATGCCCGCGAGGACGGAGAACCCGGCGTAGATGGCCTGGTCGCGGCGGGCCGGGACCTCCAGGTACTCCAGGAGGAAGATCCCGACGCCGCCGTACATCCCGGCGACGAGGGCGGCGACGAGGGCGCTGGCCTGGCCGAAGACGACCGCGCGGGCGGCCATCAGGGGCTCCACGCCCTTGGCGCCCGGCCGGCGCTCCCGCTGGGCCTTGAGCCGGTTGCGCAGGGACACCGCGGTGGCCGTCAGGACGGTGGCGATGAGGGCGAGCACGATGGGCGCGGCCAGCGGGACGCTCGGCAGGGTGTCCACCGAGTTCCACAGCCGGGCCCCGGCCCAGGACAGCACCCCCGCGACGACGAACACCGCGGCCAGCGTCCTGATGCGCAGCTCTTTCACGATGCCCCTTCGACGAGCCCGGTGGTCCACGGAGAGCCGGGGTCCACGGGCGGCGGGTGGTCGGCCCGGCCGGTGGTCCCGACGGTGTCGGGGATGATCCCGACCCGGTAGACCTTAACGACTACGCGGGCAGGTGGAGTTCCAGGTCGGCGCGGGGCGTCACGCCCTCGCGGGTGACATCGTCCAGGAGCAGGGCGACCGGGCCGCGGCCGACGAGCCGGGCCTCCGGGTCGACGTCGTGCCAGGGGGCGAGGACGAAGGCCCGTTCGTGCGCGCGCGGATGCGGCAGGGTGAGCAGCGGATCGTCGGAGACGACGTCCGCGTACGCCACGATGTCGACGTCCAGCGTGCGCGGGCCCCAGCGCTCGTCCCGCACCCGGTGGAAGGCCTCCTCGACGGCCTGGGCGCGCTCCAGCAGCGAGGAGGGCGGCAGGGTGGTCTTCAGGACGACGACCGCGTTGAAGTACGAGGGCTGGCTGCCGGGCTCCACCCCCCAGGGCTCGGTCTCGTACACCGGCGACACGGCCTTGACGCGTACGCCCGGTGTGTCCTCCAGCGCGTCGATCGCGCCCTGGATGTTCTCCAGCCGGTTGCCCAGGTTCGAACCGAGGGAGAGCACCGCCCGGCGGGGGTTGTGCAGGGTCGTGTCGGCCTCGTCCACCTTCTGTACGACGGAGGCGGGCACCGGCTGTACGGTCGGGTCGCTGTGACCCGCGGCGAAGAACGCGGTCATACTCGGCTCCGGGTGATGGTGACGGTCACGTCGTCGAAGGGGACGGTGATCGGCGCGTTCGGCTTGTGGACGGCGACCTCGACCTCCTGGACCCCGTCGTGCGCGAGGCACGCCCGGGCGATCCGCTCGGCGAGCGTCTCGATGAGGTTCACCGGCTCGCCCTCCACGAGGGCGACGACCTCCTCCGCCACGATCCCGTAGTGCACGGTCTTCGCCAGGTCGTCGTCGGCAGCGGCCGGCCGGGTGTCCAGGCCGAGCGTGAGGTCCACCACGAAGGTCTGGCCCTCCTCGCGCTCGTGCGGGAACACCCCGTGGTGTCCACGGGCCCTGAGGCCCCGCAACGCGACACGATCCACGCGAATCACTCCTGCAGTCGTCGGGAACGGCCGATGTCACCCGTGTCATGTGTGTCATCCGTGCGCGCTCGGCACACCGGCCACCTTCGAATCTACCTGCGGGCCACGACAACCCTCACGCACGCGGGCCCGGGTGGACGCCTACCCCGTCAGGACGGTGTGTCCTCGCTCTCGTCCTCATCGGATTCGGTCAGCACCGGGGAGCCGTGGTGCGACCAGAGCTTCCAGCCGTCGGACGTGCGGCGGAACACGTTCGTGGCCACCACCAGCTGTCCCACGAGCGGCCCCAGCTCGTCACTGCCGTCCGGCGCGGGCCCGCCGCTCAGGATGTTCTCGGTGCAGGTGACGAGCGCGGTGTCCCCGGTGACCGACACATGCACGTCGGTGAGGAAGAACTGGATGTACTCCGTGTTCGCCATGATCAGGGCGTACGACCGCAGCACCTCGCCGCGGCCGGTCAGGACGGGCCAGCCGGGGTGCACGCAGGAGATCACGCCCGTCTCGGCGGGGTCGTGGTACTCCTCGTCCACGCCCACGTCGGCGGGGGCCAGCCAGAGCGAGGAGAGCGTCTCGAAGTCGCCCTGTTCCATGGCCTCGTAGAAGGCCCGGTTGGCGAGTTCGACCTGTTCGACGTCGGTGTGGGGAGCGCTCACCGCTCCCGGGCCCCTTCGATGGCGCGGGCCACGCGGACCGCGTCGGCGGTGGCGCGGACCTCGTGCACCCGCACCGCCCAGGCACCCTGCTGGGCGGCCAGGGCCGACACGGCGGCGGTCGCGGCGTCCCGTTCGCGGGCGGGCGGCGGGGCGCCCTCCGGGCCCGCCAGGACCCGGCCGAGGAACCGTTTGCGGGACGCGGCGACCAGCAGGGGGTGGCCGAGGCCGAGCAGCCGGTCGAGGTGGGCGAGGAGGGTGAGGTCGTGCTCGGCGTCCTTGGAGAAGCCGAGGCCGGGGTCGACGACGACGCGGTCCGGCGCGACGCCGCCCTCCAGAACGGCCTCCACGCGCGCGTGCAGCTCCCGCGCCACCTCGGCGACGACGTCCTCGTAGACGCCCCTGACGTTGCCGCCTTCCAGGAAGCCCCGCCAGTGCATCACCACGAAGGGGGCGCCCGCGGCCGCCACCACCGGGATCATCGCGGGGTCGGCGAGGCCGCCGCTGACGTCGTTGACGAGGGCGGCGCCGGCGGCGAGGGCCTGCTCGGCGACGCAGGCGCGCATGGTGTCCACGGACACGGTGACGCCCTCGGAGGCCAGCCCCCGCACGACGGGGATGACGCGCTTGAGTTCCTCGGCCTCGTCGACGCGGGCGGCACCGGGCCGGGTCGACTCACCGCCCACGTCCACCAGGTCCGCGCCCTCCGCGACCATGTCCAGGCCGTGCTTGACCGCCGCCGTGGTGTCGAACCAGCGGCCGCCGTCGGAGAACGAGTCGGGGGTGACGTTGACGACCCCCATGACCGCGCAACGGTCCCACACGGGCATTCCGGCCACCTGACCGCGCCCGTTCTGCTTGTTCATGCGTCAAGCCTAGGCCCACGGCGCCGGGGGCCCTGCCCCGAGCCGGGGCCCCGGCGCCAGGTGACCGAGGTCCTAGACGGCACGGACACCCTGTTCGCCGATGCCCTGGTCCGCCACCGTGTGCGCGCACGGCCGGCGGACCTTCGGGCGCGGGCGCAGCACCGAGGGGAGGGCGAGGTGGACGAAGCCCTCGGCCTGCATCGCGGCGAGGCCGATGCGCGGCAGGTCGCGGGAGGCGGCGTAGACGACGAAGCGGGGCACCCAGCGCGGGTTGAACTTCGCGTTGAACTTGTACAGCGACTCGATCTGGAACCAGCGGGACAGGAAGACCAGCAGACCGCGCCAGGCGCGCAGCACCGGTCCCGCGCCGATCTTCTCGCCGCGGGCCAGGGCCGAACGGAACATCGCGAAGTTCAGGGAGACCTGCTTCACGCCCAGCCGGGGAGCCGCCTGGAGGGCCGCGACGATGAGGAGTTCGTTCATGCCGGGGTCCGCCGAGCGGTCGCGGCGCATCAGGTCCAGGGAGGCGCCGTCGGGGCCCCAGGGCACGAAGTGGAGTACGGCCTTGAGGTCGCCGTACGCGCCGGGGACCTCGTCCGCCTTGTGCGCGGTGGCGATGAGGCAGTCGCCGTCGGCCGGGTCGCCGACGCGGCCGAGCGCCATCGAGAAGCCGCGTTCGGTGTCGGTGCCGCGCCAGTCCTCGGCGGCGCGGCGGATCCGCTCCAGCTCCGCCTCGCCGAGGTCACGGACGCGCCGGACCCGGGTCTCGTAACCGAGTCGCTCGATGCGCTTCACCATTTGACGCACGTTGCGCATCGCGCGTCCGGCGAGGGAGAAATCCGCGACGTCCACCACCGCCTCGTCGCCCAGTTCGAGGGCGTCGAGGCCGGTCTCGCGGGTCCAGACCTCGGCGCCGGTCTCCGAACAGCCCATGACGGCCGGGGTCCAGGAGTGGGCCTTGGCCTCGTCCATGAAGCGTTCGATCGCGCCGGGCCAGGCCTCGACGTCGCCGATCGGGTCGCCGCTGGCCAGCATCACCCCGGAGACGACGCGGTAGGTGACCGCCGCCTTGCCGCTCGGGGAGAAGACGACCGCCTTGTCGCGGCGGAGGGCGAAGTGGCCGAGGGAGTCGCGGCCGCCGTGCCTCTCCAGCAGGGCGCGCAGCCGTACCTCGTCGTCGTCGGTGAGACGGGCCGCCGGGTGTTCGGGGCGGAAGGCCAGGTAGACGGTGGTGATCGCGGTCAGCAGGCCGAGGGCGCCGAGCGAGAAGGCCACCGTCCAGGACGTGGTGCCGAGGTAGCCGACCGGACCCTCGAATCCGAACAGGCCGTAGATGACGTGTTCGAGCCGGTCGGCGAGGCTCGGGTCGCCGACCATGCGCCCGGGGTGGGCGCTGACGACGAGCAGACCGAGGACGATCGAACCGGCGCCCATCAGCACGAAGTTGGCGAGCGCCCGCCAGCGGCTGGTGGGGTCGGGCAGGGCGCGGAACTCGTCGCGGTGGCGCAGCAGGGGGATGAACAGGGCGAGCGAGACGAGCACGCCGACGAGCGAGTGCCGGTAGGTGAACTGGGCGAGCGCCCCGGCCGGCAGCAGCACCACGGCCGCCCGCCAGGCGCGCCGTTTGCGCCGGCGCAGACCGTGGGCGAGCAGCAGCAGCAGGACACCCACGCTCAGCGAGAGGGCCGCCGCGAACGGGCCCAGGGCGCCCGGGAGCACCTCGGCCAGGGTGTGCATACGGCTGTTCCGGAAGCGCGGGAACACGCCCGCGGCGATGTCCAGCAGCCCGACGAGCGTGCAGGCCCTGGCGACCAGGGAGGGCACGGCCTCGGGGCGTGGCCCGCGCAGTGCGCCGCGCACGGCGCCGTATCCGCGCCCTGCGGCGCCCGCGGGGAGTCGGTCCGAGCGGACCGGAACCTCGCCCGACATTTCCCCATCTGTCCTGACAGACATCGCATCCCGTTGTTCCGCGAGTGAGCTTGGATCCGGCGCCTTTTCCGGCATCCGGCGACATTGCGCCCTCTAGGACGGTGCCTTGGCGAGGGAGGTTCACTCTCCAACGGAAAGCTGAACCCAAGGACAAGGAAAGACAAGGAAAGAAAGGGCGGCGGGAGACAACCCGATGGGTCTCACGAGCGACAATGTCCTGGTCCTGGCGGTTCTGTCCGCCGTGCTGCTGTTCGCCGGCACGGTGTGGCTGTGGCCGAGACTGGCCCGCCACGGCTGGCGGGCGGTCGGCGGCCGGATCGCCGTCCTGCTGGCCACGCAGGTCGCGCTCTTCGCCTCGGTCGGCCTCGTCGCGAACCAGGCCTTCGGGTTCTACGCCAGCTGGGCCGACCTCCTGGGCCGTGAGAGCGGACAGGGTGTGGTCGTCGACCACGACGGCGCCGACACCGGCGGACCGCTGCGGGTCGTCGACACCCAGCCGCTGAACGGGGCCGGGGGCGCCCGCCCCCAGGTCGGCGGCCAGATCCAGAAGGTCGAGATCGTCGGCCGTACGACCCGGATCGCCACCCCGGCGTACGTGTACCTGCCGCCGGAGTACTTCCAGGCGCGGTACCGCACCCGGACCTTCCCCGCCGCCGTCGTCCTCACCGGTTACCCCGGCACCGCCGAGGCGCTCGTCAAGGGACTCCACTATCCGCGGACGGCCCGTGGGCTGGCCCGCGAGGGCACGGCGCAGCCGATGATCCTGATCATGCTGCGGCCGACCGTGGCGCCGCCGCGCGACACCGAGTGCGTGGACGTGCCGGGGGGACCGCGGACCGAGTCGTTCTTCGCGCGGGACCTGCCGGACGCCGTGGGCCACCACTACAGGGTGGGCAGGAGGCCCGGGAGTTGGGGGATCGTCGGCGACTCGACCGGCGGTTACTGTGCGCTGAAACTGGCCATGCACCACCCTCGGGTGTACGCCGCCGGGGCGGGCCTCTCGCCGTACTACAAGGCGCCGAGCGACCCGACGACCGGTGATCTCTTCCAGGGTGACAAGACGTCGCGGAACGAAGCGGATCTCTTCTGGTATCTCGCGCACCGACCGGCGCCGGACACCTCTCTGCTGGTCACCAGCAGCAAACAGGGAGAGACCAACTACAAGGACACGCTGAAGTTCATCGAGACGGTGGAGGAGAAGCAGCCGACACGGATCTCGTCGATCATCCTCGACAGCGGCGGCCACAACTTCAACACGTGGCGGCGGGAGATCCCGGCGACCCTGCAGTGGCTCAGCGGGCGGCTGAGCGACCGATGAGGGGCGTGCGGGCCGCGGTGCGCGGATGTCGGAGAGGTGACGACAAGGGGGGTGGACGGGGTCCTCGGCAATTCGCCGGAATTCACCGGCCGCGGGGGAGAAGCAGATGTGGCCAAGGCGTATCCGGATTCAATGGCGTTGATCCAACAGAGGAGTCGCCGGTGGGCGCATTGGTGCACCGGCGGTGAGGAAGCTTGCGAGGGCTTGTGAGAGCTGAGAGGGGCGGCTGATTTTTCACGGCCCGGGGCACCATCATTCGCCTACGCGCGGTAAGTTTCTGGCCATGCCACGTGGACGTCACCGCCATTCACCTCCTCTGCACAGGCTGCTGCCCCCCACGGCGATCGCAGGCGTCTCGCTCGTCTGCGCCCTCGGGCCCTGGGTGTTCTCCGAGCAGTCCGTGCTCCGGGTCACCGCGGCCGTCGCGGCGGCGACCGCGGCCGTGGGCGCGGCGGTCATGCGCCGTTGGGACGTCGAGGCGGGCAAACGCGTCGCCGACCTCACGCGCGCGCGGGCGAGCGACGAGTGGCGACACGAGGAGCGGGTCGCCGAACTGGAGACCGACCTCGACGAGTCGCGCGAGCTGCGCACCAAGCTGGAGCACAAACTCCGCGCCAAGCGCACCGAACTCGCGGGCCTGCGCAACGAACACGCCGCGCTGCTGCGCCGCTACGCCACCGCCGAGACCGAGCGGGCCAGTGCCCTGGAGGGCCGCCGCCTGCTGGAGATCGAGACGACCGTGCCGGAGGAGGCACGGGAGTTGCCGGCGGCCGGGGCGGACGAGGACGCGGGCAAGGACGCGGGCAAGGCCGACGAGGTGAGCGCGGCGGCCCAGGCCTCGCCGGTGCCGCCGCAGGGGGTTCCGGCGGCGGGAGCGCCCTGGGCCTCGTGGGAGACGGCCTCCAAGGCCGCGGCGAAGGCCGCGGAAGCGGTGGAGGCGGCGAAGTCGGCGAAGTCGGTGGCCGCACCGGACGGCGGGGCTGTGGCTGCCCCGGCCGGGGCGGGTGCGGGCGGTTCGGCGGTGGACGGGGACGCGGACGCCGACGAGGAGGACGCCGGGGCGGAGTTCGGGGAAGGCCTCGGGGAGGACCTCGGGGAGGAGGAGGCGAACCCCGCGGTGTTCTCACCGTCCGGGTCCGGGCTCTTCCTGCGTGCCAACTCGGCGCTGGACCGGATCATCACCCAGCGCGGCTCGGAGCAGGGCACAGCGGGAGGCGATGGCGCGGCTGAGGCCGAGTCCGAGGCCGAGACGGAGATCGGGGTCGACGGCGAAGCCGTGGCCGAGAGCGCGGCCGTGCCCGAGGCCGACGGTGAGATCATGGCTGCGGTCGGGACCGAGACCGAGACCGCCTCCGCCACGACCACCAGCCCCGAGTCCCTGCCTGAAGGCGAAGCCGAAACCGACGCCGGCGCCGACGCCATCAACACCCGGGTCGAGCCCGACGTGGAGGCCGAAAGCGCCGGTACCGAAGGCGAGAACACCGCCGAGCCGGCGTACGAGCCCGAGCCCGCAGCCGACGCCGACGCGGAAACCGCTTCCGCCGACGAACAGCCCGTCGAGCCCGTCGAGCCGGTCGCGGCCGAGGTGCCCGCGGAGCGCTCCGCCCCCGCCGGGTCCGCCGACGCGACCGCCAAGGGGCAGGAGCCGAAGGGCCCCAAGGGGCCTTCGCCCAAGGGTGATCCGGACGGACCGACCGATGGGGGTACTCGGCAGGGACGTTCCGCCGAGCCGGCGCAGGAGCCCGTTCCGGTGCTCACCGCCGAGGAGGACGACGCCGCGGGGAAGTCCGTGGCGGTCCGCGGACACGAGCGCGCGACCGCCGATCCCGTACCCGCGATCTCCGCTCCGCCACGGTCGACGGGGGTGAACGAGCTGACGCGGGTGGAGCCGTCGGGGCGTGCGCTGCCCGTGCTTCCGCCGACCGGTCACTTCACGGTGCCCACCGCCGTGGCCGTCGTGCCGGCCGCGCCGCAGCGGCGGGCGGCCGTCGAGGGCGGGTTCGACTTCTTCGGTACCGAGAAGGGCGCGGACGCCCTGGAGGCCGTGCAGAACGAGGACCTCGCCGACGTGGTCGGCCAGGAGGCCCTCGCGCTCCACAAGGCCGAGTCCGAGGCCCGGTTCAAGCAGGCCGACGAGGCGTCCCGCGGTGTCGGCCAGGTCATCGACCTCACGGCCCACGACGAGACGGAGCAGATCGACATCCAGGGCCTGCGCACAGCGGCGTCCTAGCCACCCGCCACCCGCCACCCGCCACCAGCCACCCGCCACCAGTCACCGGGCGCCCGACCTCGACGGTCGGGCGCCCCACGCATCTCCCGCCCCCGCCCCGGCGTCATGCCATCCACCGGTCCGGCAGAGCCTCCCGCCTCCCCGTGCGGGATCGTTCCGCCTGGGCCCGCAGCAGCTCCGCCGCCTCGCCGGCGTCCCGCAGTCGCGCGGTGACGGTCTTGTTGGCGCCGGTGTCGACATGGACGTCGGCGAGCTTCTTGTACCGCTGCCAGGGCCCCTGTGACAGCCGTACGCTCTGCACCTTCGCGTGCGGTACGAGGTCGAGCCGGCGCCGCAGCAGTCCGTGCCGCGCGGCGAACACCGAGCCGTCGACGGCGATTCCGTACCCCCGCCACCAGAACGGCACGCACCACCGGGCGCGGCCGGGCGGCCGTACGAGTGCCGCCGTGTCCGGCACGGCCGCCCCGGGCAGCACGTGCGCGATCACGGCCTCGGCCACCTCGCGCGGTGCGACCGGCACGAGGACGGAGTTCGAGGAACCGGCCACGTCCAGCTCGACGCGGACCCATCCGCGCCGCCGCCACAGCAGCGGCTCGACGATGCGTACGGTCTGCACCCGGCCGGGCGGGACCGTCTCGTGAGCCCGGTCGAGGAGTCCGTGGTCGATGCGGAGCCCGTCGGGGGAGTCGCCGACCGTCCAGTCGTACTCCCCGACGAACCGTCCCACGCTGCTCGCCCCGGCCGCGCCGAGCAGGGGCAGCGCGGTCGCGAGGACGCTCCACACGCTCTCCGTGGCGAACCACAGCACGGACGGCACGACGACCGCGGCCACCAGGGATCCCCAGGTGGCGCCGGTCAGGACGAGGGACATGGCCAGCACGCCCGCCGGGACCTTGAGCAGCTGCCGTACGGGAGCCTCGCCGACCTCGTGCGCGGTCTCCGGCGCGAAACCGGCGGCGCGGGCGAGGAGCTCGGCCCGCAGCGCGCCGGCGTGCGCCTCGCCGAGGTAGGCCAGCTCGTCCTTCTTGTCGGCGCCGACGACGTCGAGTTTGAGTTTGGCGACGCCCGCGATCCGGGCCAGCAGCGGGCGGGTGACGTCGATGGCCTGAATGCGTTCGAGGCGGATGTGGGCCGTGCGGCGGAACAACAGGCCGGTACGGATGCGCAGTTCGCTGTCGGTCACCGCGAAGTGGGTGAACCACCAGGTCAGGAAGCCGTACAAGGCGGCGGCCGGGATGAACACGGCGAGCGCGATCAGCAGGGTCGAGGTGTCGAGCCGCATCAGGTTCCGCTGCGCCCCGTCCGGATCGTGCACCGCCCAGCCGATCAGCACCGCGACCGGCGCCCAGGCCCGGCGCAGCGGCGTCACCGGATGCAGCCGCTGCTCGACGACCACCGCCCCACCCACGTCACCACCACCGCTCACCACCACGGCCGCACCGACGCCTCGGACCCCCGCCGCCTCGCCATCGGCTCCGCCCCCCGCCGCCTCGCCATCGGCCCCGGCTCCCGCCTCCGCAGCCTTGTCCGGCTCGCCCCCCGCCATCCCGCCCGGGCCCTCGGTGGCCTCGGCCCGGGTCCCGGGTCGTTCGGCCCGTGCCCTGTCGTCCGCGTCCTGTGCCGGCACGTCACAGCCCTGCCGATCGGGCCTCGCCCAGTTGGGTGAGGTGGTCGCGCAGGCGTTCGGCCTCGGCCGGGTCGAGGCCCGGGATGCGGGCGTCCGAGGCGGCCGCGGCCGTGTGGAGCTGGACGCTCGCCAGGCCGAAGTGCCGCTCCACGGGCCCGGAGGTCACCTCGACCAGCTGCATGCGCCCGTACGGCACCACGGTCTCCTCACGCCAGAGCACGCCCCGGCTGATCAGCAGGTCGTCGGCCCGTTCGGCGTACCGCCAGGACCGCCAGTTGCGGCCCAGCACCGGCCAGCCCCACAGCAGCACGCCCAGCGGCAGCAGCGCGAACGCCGCCCAGGGCGGGCCCGCCAGCCAGCCCGGCAGCACGGCCGTGGCGATCGTGAGCGGCACCAGCCACACCACCAGCAACAGCCGTCTCATCCGCAACAGTCCGCGCGGCAGTCCCGTCCAGACCGGTTCGTCCTCCGCGCGCCCGGTGCCGTCTTCGAAGGTCCCCACGCTCCCCGTCTCCATCAGATCTCCTAACACGGAACCACCGGCTCTGACCGGTGGTGGAAATCGCTTGTCCAGCCCGCTCTGACCTCGACTACGTGCACGGATCCGCAATGCATCGCAATGTGGTGGCGCCTTGGTTGTGGCTAGAGGTGATCGTCGAGAGTCGCTGAACCTTCGCGTCGCTCCCGAGCCGAAGCGGCGGATCGAGGCGTACGCCGAGCGCGTAGGCATCTCGATCAACGCTGCCGCATGCGTTCTCCTCGCCGATGGCCTGCGCGCCGAGCGGAAGCGTGAGCGGTGATCCGCGCGTACACGTCCCTCCTGCGGCCCACGACCCGTCAGGGGACGGCTCTGGGTGAAAACGCTGCGGGATCACTGCTCGCTCTGCAACGGCGCGTCGCAGGAGCGTCGGGAAGCCTACCGACACGTGTCGAAGACGTCCGTGCGGTACGGCGACCAATCCGCTCAGCTCACGGAGATCCGGGCGTTCGACCCGGAACGTCAGGGCCGCTGGTCGTTCTCCTCGCAGCAGGCCACCCTGCGCCGCCTGGACAACGCGTTCCAGGCGTTCTTCAAGCGCGTCAAGGCCGGTCGGGCCCCGGGGTGTCCGAGGTTCAAGGGCGCCGGGCACTTCGACACCGTCACCTTCCCCAAGGACGGCGACGGCTGCCGCTGGGACTCCACCCCGCACGATCGTCAGACCCGCGTGCGCCTGCAAGGCGTCGGGCACGTCCGCGTGCACCAGCATCGGCCCGTGCAGGGCCGCGTCAAGACGATCTTGGTGAAGCGTGAGGGAAACCGCTGGTACGTCATCCTCGCCCGCGACAACGTGCTCGCCGAGGAGCTGCCCCCGACGGGCGCGGTCGTCGGCATCGACATGGGTACCGCGCACTTCCTCACCACGTCCGAGGGCGAGCACGAAGAAAACCCGCGCTTCCTCGGATCCGTGGCGGAGGAGCCGGCCGAGGCACAGCGGCACCTCTCGACGTTCCCGAAGCGCACCCGGCAGCGCACCAAGAAGCACCGCGCCGCCGCCCGTAAGGTCGCCAAGCTGCATGCGAAGGTGAGACGGAAGCGGCTCGACTTCCACCACAAGACGGCCTGCGCGTCGATCGCCGAGAACGACGTGATCGCGCACGAGCAGCTGAACACGGCGGTCCTGACCGACAAGGCTGAAAGTGCTGGTCGCCTCGTGATCCCCGTGGACCCCCGCAACACCTCCCGCACGTGCCCGCCCAGCCTCGGAGGCTGCGGGCATGTCGCGAAGGAGAATCGCGTCGGCCAAGCGAAGTTCCAGTGCACGGCGTGCGGATTCACCGCGAACGCAGACCACGTCGGTGCTTCGAACATCCTCGACAGGGCCGGGCCGGTCCTCTGCGCGGCGGCTTAGCCACCGACGCGGGAAGCCCGCGCGTTTACGCGTGGGTGAAGTCACTCCGCCAGCGTACGTACGACAGACTGTGTCCATGACTCCCCCGACGGAGACCCGAGAGACGACGGTCGGTATCGGCGGTGCCGCCGAGAGCACGGACATGGTGCTCAACATCGGCCCGCAGCACCCGTCCACCCACGGAGTGCTGCGGCTGCGGCTCGTCCTCGACGGCGAGCGGATCCAGCACGCCGAGCCGGTCATCGGCTACATGCACCGGGGCGCGGAGAAGCTGTTCGAGGCGCGTGACTACCGCCAGATCATCATGCTCGCCAACCGCCACGACTGGCTCTCCGCCTTCTCCAACGAACTCGGCGTCGTCCTCGGCGTCGAACGCATGCTCGGCATGGAGGTGCCCGAGCGCGCGGTCTGGATGCGCACGCTCCTCGCCGAGCTGAACCGGGTCCTGAACCACCTGATGTTCCTCGGGTCCTACCCGCTGGAGCTGGGCGGCATCACCCCGGTCTTCTACGCGTTCCGGGAGCGCGAGGAGCTCCAGAACGTGATGGAGGAGATCTCCGGCGGGCGCATGCACTACATGTTCAACCGCGTCGGAGGTCTCAAGGAGGACCTTCCGGCGGGCTGGACCGCCCGCGCGCGCACGGCGGTCGCGGACGTCCGCTCCCGGATGGGCGTCTTCGACGACCTGGTCCTCGGCAACGAGATCTTCCGGGGCCGTACCCGCCACGTGGGCGTCCTGTCCCCGGAGGCCGTGCACGCGTACGGTGTCAGCGGCCCGATCGCCCGTGCCTCCGGTGTCGACCTCGACCTGCGGCGCGACGAGCCGTACCTGGCGTACGGCGAACTCCAGGACGTCCTGAAGGTCGTCACCCGGGAGGAGGGCGACTGTCTCGCCCGCTTCGAGTGCCTCCTGGAGCAGACCCACAACGCGCTCGCCCTCGCCGACGCCTGCCTCGACCGGCTCGCCGACCTGCCGCCGGGCCCGATCAACCAGCGCCTGCCGAAGGTTCTCAAGGCCCCCGAGGGCCACACCTACGCGTGGACCGAGAACCCCCTCGGCATCAACGGCTACTACCTCGTCAGCAAGGGCGAGAAGACCCCGTACCGCCTCAAGCTGCGCTCCGCCTCGTACAACAACATCCAGGCGCTCACCGAACTGCTGCCGGGCACCCTGGTGGCCGACATGGTGGCGATCCTGGGGTCGCTGTTCTTCGTGGTCGGGGACATCGACAAGTAGGACGGACCGGCAGGCGGGCAGGCGGGCAAGCAGGTAGGCAGGCGGGCAGGCAGGTAGGCAGGCGGGCAGGCAGGCGGGCGGTCAGCCGGCCTGGTCGCGACGGAGAGGGTCCGGAATGCCGACCGACTGCACCAGCCAGCCGAAGTCGCCCAGTCCGCCGTGCGCGGTCAGCTCGGCGGCCTCACCCGCGCCCGCGAGGGCCCGGACGTACGCGGCCGGATCGGTGGTCGCGAGGGAGAGCGGCGGGCGCCCGGCGGTGACCCCGAGGCCGCGCAGGGCCTCCCGCTGGGTGAGCAGGCGGGCCCCCGGCAGCGCGCACGCGTCCAGCGCCACGTGCGCGGTGAGGTCGCACGACCCGTCCGGGACCGGCGCGGTCTCCCGCCCCTCCCGGAACCCCGTGAGCGTCCCGAAGGGCGGCCGTGAGCCGACGAGGTGCGCGTAGTCGACGGCGACGGCCAGCCCCCGCCCGACGCCCGCCACGGCGGCGGCCCACGCCCGGTCCCTCGGCAGCCCGACCTCCGCCCGCAGCCCCTCCTCCGGCTCCAGCGGCCACCACCGCTCCAGCCACCGCGCCGCCTCCCCGCCCACGGGCTCCCCGAGCAGCTCGCTCCCGTCCTCCCGTACGAGCACCAGCCGGGCCGCACCGGCCGCGTCCACCTCGACCACGTCCACGGGCACGTTGTCCAGCCACTCGTTGGCGAACAGCAGCCCGGTGATCCCCGCCGGCGGCTGCGCGAGCCACTCGATGCGGTGATCGAGACCGCGCGGCCGCCCGGCCAGTTCCACGGCGTACGCGCGCGTGCGGGACGCCACCTCGGCGGGCAGCGCGGCCAGCACCCCGCCCACCAGCTCCCCCCGCCCGGCCCCCATGTCCACGAACCCCAGCTCGCCGGGGCGCCCCAGCGCCTCGTCCACCCGGCACAGCAGCCGCGCCACGGCGGCGGCGTAGAGCGGGGAGGCGTGCACGGAGGTCCGGAAGTGTCCGGCGGGCCCTTCCGGACGCCGGTAGAAGCCGCGGGGGCCGTACAGGGCCTCCTCGGCCGCGGCGCGCCAGCCGCGCCCGGGCCCCGCCCCTTCCGGGGCCCGGGGCCGTGACGTGTCCGGTCGCGCGGGACGATCGCTCATCACGTCAGGCTAAGCGGAACGGGTAACACGGCCTCCACCTTGGGGAGTACGTGCCCCGGTCACGGATCGGTCCTCCGGTTGACCCTTGCACACCGCCCCCTTCCCTACGCTGGGTTACGTGCAGCGCCTCTATGACTTCCTCCGCCGGCACCCGACATGGGTCGACAGCTTCTGGGCCGTCGTCCTGCTCGGGATGAGCCTGGTGAGCGGACCGATCGATCCGGTCTACGCGAACGACGCGAACGGGCCCGCGTTCGCGGTGATCACGTGCGCGCTCTGCCTCTCGATCGCCCTGCGACGCCGCATGCCCGAGAAGATGCTCGTGCTGGCCGCCGCGGCGGGCATCGCGCAGCTGATCGTCGGGGTGCCGAGAATCCCGGCCGACTTCGCGATGCTCGTGGTCATCTACACGGTCGCGGCGGACGGCGCCCGCTGGGCCTCGTGGTTCGCCCTGGGCGGGGGCCTCTGCGCGGCGTCCCTGGCGCAGCTGCGCTGGACCGAGCAGCAGACGAGCACGCTGGGGAACGCGGTGCTCGCGGTGGTCCTGACCGTGCCGTTCGCCCTGGCCTGGGTGCTCGGCGACTCCTTGCGCACCCGCCGCGCGTACTTCGCGCAGCTGGAGGAGCGCGCCGCCCGGCTGGAGAGGGAACGCGAGGCCCAGGCCAAGGTCGCGGTCGCCGCCGAGCGCGCCCGGATCGCCCGCGAACTGCACGACGTCGTCGCGCACAACGTCTCCGTCATGGTCGTGCAGGCCGACGGCGCCGCCTACGTCCTCGACGCGGCCCCCGACCAGGCGAAGAAGGCCCTGGAGACCATCTCCTCCACCGGCCGCCAGGCCCTCGCCGAGATGCGCCGCCTGCTCGGCGTGCTGCGCACCGGCGAGCACAAGGAGGTCGGCGAGTACGTCCCGCAGCCCGACGTCGAGCAGATCGACGACCTGGTCGAGCAGTGCAGGGTGGCCGGTCTGCCCGTCGACTTCAAGATCGAGGGCACCCCGCGCCCGCTGCCCAGCGGGGTGGAGCTGACGGCGTACCGCATCGTCCAGGAGGCCCTCACCAACACCCGCAAGCACGGTGGCCCGAACACCGGCGCGAGTGTCCGGCTGGTCTACTTCGACGACGGCCTCGGGCTGCTCGTCGAGGACGACGGCAAGGGAGCGCCCCACGAGCTGTACGAGGAGGGCGGCGCCGACGGACAGGGGCACGGCCTCATCGGGATGCGTGAGCGCGTCGGTATGGTCGGCGGCACGCTGGACGCGGGCCCCCGCCCCGGCGGCGGCTTCCGGATCAGCGCCCTGCTGCCCCTGAAGCCCGCACACTGACCCGGCCGTGCCACCCGCCGACACCGGTGACCCGCACGCCCGCCGACGCACCCCCGCTCCTTCAGACCCCTTGTAGAGACACGGAAGAGGACCCGATGGCGATCCGCGTGATGCTCGTCGACGACCAGGTGCTGCTGCGCACCGGTTTCCGGATGGTGCTGGCGGCCCAGCCGGACATGGAGGTCGTGGCGGAGGCGGGCGACGGCGTCGAGGCCCTGCAGGTCGTCCGGGCGACCGAGGTGGACGTCGTCCTGATGGACGTCCGTATGCCGAAGCTGGACGGCGTCGAGGCCACCCGCCGCATCTGCGCCGAGCCGAACCCGCCGAAGGTGCTCATCCTGACCACCTTCGACCTCGACGAGTACGCCTTCTCCGGGCTGAAGGCGGGTGCCTCCGGCTTCATGCTCAAGGACGTGCCGCCCGGCGAGCTGCTCGCCGCGATCCGTGCCGTGCACAGCGGCGACGCGGTCGTCGCGCCCTCCACCACGCGGCGCCTGCTCGACCGGTTCGCCCCGATGCTGCCGAACACCGGCTCGGAACCCCGGCACAAGGAGCTGGAGCGGCTCACCGAGCGGGAACGCGAGGTCATGATGCTCGTCGCCCAGGGCCTGTCCAACGGCGAGATCGCCGCCCGCCTCGTCCTGTCCGAGGCCACGGTCAAGACCCACGTCGGCCGTATCCTCACCAAGCTCGGCCTCCGCGACCGCGTCCAGGTGGTCGTCCTGGCCTACGAGACGGGGCTGGTGCGAGCGGGCGGCCAGGGCTGACCGGCGCCGGGGCACGCGCGTGCTGCTGTGGATCAACGGCCCGTTCGGGGGCGGGAAGACCCAGACCGCGTACGAGATCCGGCGCCGGCTGCCGGGCGGCGTGATCTGCGATCCCGAGCACGTCGGCTTCGGTCTCCACCGGATGCTGCCGCCCGAACTGCGGGACGACTTCCGGGATCTGGCCGCCTGGCGGCAGGGCGTGGTCGAGGTCCTGGACCTCGCCCTCACCCGGCGCGCCGGCGTGGTGATCGCCCCGATGACGGTCACCGACCCCGCCCACTTCGCGGAGACCCTCGGCCGCCTGGGCGAACTCGGCCACGATGTCCGCCACTTCACCCTCCTCGCCCGGCGGGGGACCGTACTCAAGCGGCTCCGGGAACGCGGTTTCGGGCACCTCCTGGGGTACGTCGCCGGGAAGGACGCCCCGCTGCGCAGGGAGAGTTGGGCGGTCGGGCGGCTCGACCACTGCCTGGAGCGGCTGAGGGAACCGGAGTTCGCCGAGCACCTGTGGACCGACGGCATGACCGTCCCGGAGGTCGCCGACCGCGTCGCCGCCTCGGCCGGCCTCCGGCTCACGCCGAACCACGACGGCGCCCTGCGGACCCGGCTGCGACAGGCGGCGGTCGGCGCACGGCACATCCGGTTCGACTGACGGTCCCTCCGGTACCGACGGTCTCTGGTGACGCCGGGCTACTCGCCCGCGACCTTCCCCACCAGCGCCACGAAGTCCGCCACGGCCCTGCTCACGTCCGCCGCCGTCCACTCCAGGGCGGCCGCGCGCACCTCGATCTCGGTGACCGCCAGCCCCGGCCCGCCCTGGTCCCAGGGCCGGGCGAAGAGCAGCGCGCCCGTCTGCTCGCCCTGCCGGACGGCGGCCTCCGCGACGACGTCGACCTCGTACGGCAGCCAGACCTGGAACTCGTTGGTGTGGGGCTCCTCCGGGTGCACCCGGGCCCACGGTACGCCCGCCGCCGCGAACCCCTCACGCAGCGCGGCGGCGACCACGCGCGCGTGACGGACGTACTCCGGCAGCCGGGGCAGCTCGCGCTCCAGGCCGACGAGGGCCGACAGCGCGGTGGGGAACTGCTGGAAGACCTGGCCGCCGTACCGGTGCCGCCAGGCCTTCGCCTCGTCGACCAGGGTCCGGGGGCCGGCGATCGCGGCACCGCCATAGGCGCCGAGGGACTTGTAGTACGACACGTAGACGCTGTCGGCGAGGGCCGCGATCTCGTCCACCGGGCGGCCGAAGTGGGTCGCGGACTCCCACAGGCGGGCCCCGTCGAAGTGGACCACCGCGTCCCGTTCGCGGGCCGCCTCGGTGACCTCCTCCAGCTCCTCCCAGGAGGGGAGCACGAAACCGGCCTCCCTGAGCGGGAGTTCGAGCATCAGCGCCCCGAAGGGCTCGTCGAGACCGCGTACGTCGTCGGCGGTCGGCAGCCGCGACTCGCTCGTCAGCCGTACCGGGCGCAACCCGCTGACCTGGCTGAACGCATGCCGTTCGTACATCTCGGGGTGCGCGAGGCCGTGCAGGGCGACGACCGGGTTCCCGGTGCGGGCCGCCCAGCAGCGCAGCGCCACCTGCTGGGCCATCGTGCCGGTCGGGAAGAACGCGGCGGCCTCCATGCCGAGCAGCGCGGCGGTCCGCCTCTCCAGGGCCTCGACGACCCTGTTGCCGTACATGTCGGCCGGCTCGTCCAGGTCGTACACGTCGCCGGCCGCGTCCAGCAGCGCGAGCCGCTCCCGAAGCGTGGCCAGCGCGCCCGGGCGCGCCAGCACCCGCCCGGCCGCCCGGTGGGCCACCTGCCGCCGCCGGTACCGCCGCGCGGCCGGGGACTCCTCGGCGGCCGCCGCCTGCCCTGTGGTGTCCGCCGTATCGCTCATCCCGGGATCATCCCCCGGGCCGGGCCACCGCGGCACCCGTTTTTCACGCCGCTTCCCGCGCGTCCGGACCCTCGGACGCGACCTGCGGAAACGGCCGGCGGCCACCCACAGCCTGTGGACAACCGAACGCCTCTCGAACCAATCGCGTTAACATGACGAGAAATCGTCCGGTACCCGGAGCGGACTGGAACGGGAAGGCCACCACCGCGTGAGTACATTCGAGCAACCAGAGCCGAGGAACCGCCCCGCGCGGCTCGCCGTCGGGGTGGTCGGCGCCGGCCGCGTCGGTCCCGCGCTGGCGGCCTCGCTCCAGCTGGCGGGTCACCGCCCGGTGGCCGTCTCCGGCGTCTCCGACGCCTCCCGGCGCCGCGCCGCCGAACTGCTGCCCGACGTCCCGCTGATGCCCCCCGCCGACGTGCTGCGCCACGCCGACCTGGTCCTGCTGACCGTCCCCGACGACGCCCTGCCGGGACTGGTCGAGGGCCTCGCCGAGACCGGTTCCGTACGCCCGGGACAGCTCCTCGTGCACACCTCCGGCCGGTACGGCGCGAAGGTCCTGGACCCCGCCCTCAGGGCCGGCGCGCTGCCGCTGGCGCTGCACCCCGCGATGACGTTCACGGGGACCGCGGTGGACGTGCAGCGGCTCGCGGGGTGCTCCTTCGGGGTCACGGCACCGCAGGAGCTGCGGATGGCCGCCGAGGCGCTGGTGATCGAGATGGGCGGCGAGCCCGAGTGGATCGCCGAGGAGAGCCGCCCGCTCTACCACGCGGCCCTCGCCCTGGGCGCCAACCACCTGGTCACCCTGGTCGCCCAGTCCATGGAGCTGCTGCGCACGGCCGGTGTCACCGCCCCCGACCGCATGCTCGGCCCTCTGCTCGGCGCCGCCCTGGACAACGCGCTCAGGTCGGGCGACGCGGCGCTCACCGGCCCCGTCGCGCGCGGGGACGCCGGCACGGTCGCCGCGCACGTCGCCGAGCTGCGCGCGCACGCCCCGGCCACCGTCGCCGGGTATCTGGCGATGGCCCGCGCCACCGCCGACCGCGCCCTCGCCCACGGCCTGCTCAAGCCGGAACTGGCCGAGGACCTCCTCGGCGTGCTCGCGGGCACGACGGACGGCACCGCCGACGCGGGCGGCACCGACGGGGCCGACGGGACCGAAGGGGACACCCGATGACCACCACCGTGCTACGCACCGCCGACGAACTGCACGCACGCGCGCGTGCGGGACGCCGGGCCGTCGTGATGACCATGGGCGCCCTGCACGAGGGCCACGCCACCCTGATCCGCACCGCGCGCGAGATCGCGGGCGGCACGGGCGAGGTCGTCGTGACGGTCTTCGTGAACCCCCTCCAGTTCGGCGCCGGCGAGGACCTCGACCGCTATCCGCGCACCCTGGACGCCGACGTCAAGCTCGCCGAGGCCGCGGGCGCCGACGTGGTGTTCGCCCCGGCCGTGGACGAGGTCTACCCGGGCGGTGAACCCCAGGTCCGGATCACCGCGGGTCCCATGGGGGAGCGCCTGGAGGGCGCCGCCCGCCCCGGCCACTTCGACGGCATGCTCACCGTCGTCGCCAAGCTGCTGCACCTCACCCGCCCCGACGTGGCGCTCTACGGCCAGAAGGACGCCCAGCAGCTCGCCCTGATCCGCCGCATGGTCCGCGACCTGAACTTCGGGATGGACATCGTGGGCGTGCCGACCGTCCGGGAGGACGACGGCCTGGCCCTGTCCAGCCGCAACCGGTACCTGTCCACCGAGGAGCGCCGCACCGCCCTCGCGCTCTCCCAGGCGCTGTTCGCCGGCCGTGACCGGCACGCCGCGCAGGAGGCGCTGCGCGCGCGGGCCCGCGAGGTGCCCGCCACGCGCGCGCGTGCCGAGGCCCTGAGCGCGATCGGCGAGTCCCGCGCGGCCGCCGACGCGCACGCCATGGCCAAGTCCGCCCCCGGCGGCCCGGCCGCCGTCCGCGCCGCCGCCCGCCTGGTCCTCGACGAGGCCCTGCGCATGAAGCCGCCGCTCGCCCTGGACTACCTGGCCCTGGTCGACCCGTCCGACTTCACCGACATCCCCGACGACTTCACCGGCGAGGCCGTCCTCGCCGTCGCGGCCCGGGTGGGGACGACACGGCTGATCGACAACATCCCCCTGACCTTCGGAGCCGCCTCGTGACCAGCACAGGCATACGACTGCACGCGCCGGCCCCGGGCTGGTCCGTCGACGCCGACGTCGTGGTCGTCGGCTCGGGCGTCGCCGGCCTCACCGCCGCGCTGCGCTGCGAGGCCGCCGGCCTCAGCACGGTCGTCGTCACCAAGGCCCGCCTCGACGACGGCTCCACCCGCTGGGCCCAGGGCGGCATCGCCGCCGCCCTCGGCGAGGGCGACACCCCCGAACAGCACCAGGACGACACCCTCGTGGCCGGCGCGGGCCTGTGCGACGAGGAGGCGGTACGACTCCTCGTCACCGAGGGCCCCGACGCCGTACGCCGCCTGATCGCGACCGGCGCCCACTTCGACGAGTCGGAGGAGGGCGGCCTGGAGCTGACCCGCGAGGGCGGCCACCACCGCCGCCGCATCGCCCACGCGGGCGGCGACGCGACCGGCGCCGAGATCTCCCGGGCACTCGTCGAGGCGGTCCGCGCGCGGGGACTGCGCACGGTGGAGAACGCGCTCGTCCTGGACCTCCTGCTGGACGCCGACGGCCGCACCGCCGGTGTCACCCTGCACGTCATGGGCGAGGGCCAGCACGACGGCGTGGGAGCCGTCCACGCCCCGGCGGTCGTCCTCGCGACGGGCGGCATGGGCCAGGTCTTCTCGGCGACGACCAACCCCTCGGTGTCCACCGGCGACGGCGTCGCGCTCGCGCTCCGGGCCGGCGCCGAGGTCTCCGACCTCGAATTCGTCCAGTTCCACCCGACCGTGCTGTTCCTGGGCGCGGACGCGGAGGGCCAGCAGCCCCTCGTCTCCGAGGCGGTACGCGGCGAGGGCGCCCACCTGGTCGACGCCGACGGCGTCCGCTTCATGCTCGGGCAGCACGAGCTGGCCGAACTGGCGCCCCGCGACATCGTCGCCAAGGGCATCATGCGCCGCATGCAGGAGCAGGGCGCCGAGCACATGTACCTCGACGCCCGGCACTTCGGCGCCGCCATGTGGGAACACCGCTTCCCGACGATCCTGGCCGCCTGCCGCGCCCACGGCCTCGACCCCGTCACCGAGCCCATCCCGGTCGCCCCGGCCGCCCACTACGCCTCCGGCGGGGTGCGCACCGACTCCCACGGCCGGACCACCGTCCCCGGCCTCTACGCCTGCGGCGAGGTCGCCTGCACCGGCGTCCACGGCGCCAACCGGCTCGCCTCGAACTCCCTCCTGGAGGGACTGGTCTACGCCGAGCGCATCGTCGCCGACATCGCCGCCGCCCACGCCGGAGACGACCTCCACGCGCGCGTGCCCCAGCCCGTCCCGTACGCCGAGAAGCCCGCGCACCCGCTGCTCGAACCGGAGATCCGCTTCGCGATCCAGCGGACCATGACCGAGGGCGCCGGCGTCCTGCGCTCCGCGACCTCCCTCGCGACCGCCGCGGCGGCCCTGGACCGGCTGCACGCGCAGGCCCGCGACACCCTCGCCGAGAACGGCAAGACGGCCGAGCCCGGCGTCGACACCTGGGAGACCACCAACCTCCTGTGCGTGGCCCGAGTCCTGGTCGCCGCCGCCCGGCTGCGCGAGGAGACCCGCGGCTGCCACTGGCGCGAGGACCGCGCCGAGCGCGACGACGCCGCCTGGCGCCGCCACATCGTCGTACGGCTGAATCCGGACCGGACCCTCGCCGTACACACCACCGATACCGCAGACTTCCCCCCGACCCGGCCGCATCACCAGGAGCAGTGACAGACGTGAGCACCCCCGAACTTCCCCTCGCCTCCGGCGGCGGCTGCGGCGACGGCTGCGCCTGTGGCGCCGCCGACGGGTCGGCCGAAGAGGAGTACCTGGAGTGCGGGCTCGACCCCGCGCTCGCCCAGCTCCTGGCCGACGCCGGGCTCGACCCCGTGGAGGTCGAGGACATCGCCAACGTCGCGATCCAGGAGGACCTCGACCACGGTGTGGACGTCACCACGGTCGCGACCATCCCCGAGGACGCCCGCGCCACCGCCGACTTCACCGCCCGCGAGGGCGGCGTCGTGGCGGGCCTCAGGATCGCCGAGGCGGTCCTCTCGGTGGCCTGCACGGACGAGTTCGAGGTCGAGCGGCACGTCGACGACGGGGACCGCGTCGAGGCCGGCCAGAAGCTCCTCAGCGTCACCGGCGCCACCCGCGACCTCCTCACCGCCGAGCGCAGCGCCCTGAACCTGCTGTGCCGCCTCTCCGGCATCGCGACGGCCACGCGCGCGTGGGCGGACACCCTGGAGGGCACGAAGGCGAAGGTGCGCGACACCCGCAAGACGACGCCGGGGCTGCGCTCCCTGGAGAAGTTCGCGGTCCGCTGCGGCGGCGGGGTCAACCACCGCATGTCCCTCTCGGACGCGGCCCTCGTCAAGGACAACCACGTGGTCGCCGCCGGCGGTGTCGCCCAGGCCTTCGAGTCCGTGCGCGCGATGTTCCCCGAGGTGCCCATCGAGGTCGAGGTCGACACCCTCCACCAGCTGTGCGAGGTCATCGACGCGGGCGCCGACCTGATCCTCCTCGACAACTTCACGCCGATCGAGTGCGAGGAGGCCGTGGCCCTCGTCGACGGCCGTGCCCTCCTGGAGGCCTCGGGCCGCCTGACCCTCACCAACGCGAAGGCGTACGCGGACACCGGCGTCGACTTCCTGGCCGTCGGGGCCCTGACGCACTCGTCCCCGATCCTGGACATCGGCCTCGACCTGCGCGCGGCCGAGTAGGGCGGGGACGGCCATGCTGCTGACGATCGACGTGGGCAACACCCACACCGTCCTCGGTCTGTTCGACGGCGAGGACATCGTCGAACACTGGCGCATCTCCACCGACGCGCGCCGCACCGCCGACGAACTGGCGGTCCTCCTCCAGGGCCTCATGGGCATGCACCCGCTCCTCGGCGAGGAACTGGGCGACGGCATCGACGGCATCGCCATCTGCGCCACCGTCCCGTCCGTCCTGCACGAGCTGCGCGAGGTGACCCGCCGCTACTACGGCGACGTCCCCGCGGTCCTCGTCGAGCCGGGGGTCAAGACGGGCGTCCCGATCCTCACGGACAACCCCAAGGAGGTCGGCGCCGACCGCATCATCAACGCCGTCGCCGCCGTCGAGCTGTACGGCGGCCCGGCCGTCGTCGTCGACTTCGGTACGGCGACGACGTTCGACGCGGTCAGCGCGCGCGGGGAGTACGTCGGCGGTGTCATCGCCCCCGGCATCGAGATCTCCGTCGAGGCGCTCGGCGTCAAGGGCGCCCAGCTCCGCAAGATCGAGGTGGCCCGGCCGCGCAGTGTGATCGGCAAGAACACGGTCGAGGCGATGCAGTCCGGGATCGTCTACGGGTTCGCCGGGCAGGTCGACGGGGTGGTCAGCCGGATGGTCCGTGAGCTGGCCGACGATCCCGAGGACGTGACGGTCATCGCGACGGGCGGGCTCGCGCCGATGGTGCTCGGCGAGTCGTCCGTGATCGACGAACACGAGCCGTGGCTGACGCTGATCGGGTTGCGGCTGGTCTACGAACGGAACGTGTCGCGTCTCTGAGGGGCGCGGTGGGGGGTGGGGGCGGGGGTTCGTCGGCGGTGCGGGTCCGGTGGGGGCCGGTCGCGCAGTTCCCCGCGCCCCTGAAGAACAGGGGCTGCGCCCCGTGCTTTTCAGGCCCGCGGGGCCGTCGCCGTCAGGCCCGCGGGGCCGTGGGCTTTCAGGCCCGCAGGGCCTGGGCTTCTAGGGGCGCGGGGAACTGCGCGACCGGCCCCCACCGGACCCGCACCCGCCGACGCACCCACACCCCACACCCCCCACCCCGCCCCGGTCCACCCAGGCGAGTGGTCCCCCGCGCCACACGCCCCCATCAACCCTCTTTTGTCTGATTAGCGCGTATCGTCGCCGCATGCCCACGCCCCACGGAACTCGCGGCGGCATGGCGTTCGGCGCCGAGGAGCTTCGCGTGCTCCGCCGTGCCCTCGCCCTCGCCCTCAACCCCAGCCCCGCCTCGGCGCAGGAGGTGCAGGACTGCCTCCGGCTCGCCGAGTCCGTCGACGAGGCGACCCGCGAGGAAGCCCGCCTGAGGGCCTTCCTGCTGGCCGACCTCGCCCGCTACCGGGCCGCCCTCCCCGGCACGGTCACGGGCTACGCGGCCCTCCTCACGCAGGCCCTGGACGCCGGGTACCACCCCCGCCCGGACGATCTCGCCGCCCTGCGCGCGCTGCGCGGCAACCCCACCGCCGCGACCCTCCTGGAGCGCTGTCGCCCGATGGTCGTCCCCGCCTCCCGCTCCGGCTCCGGCCGCTCCCGGCTCCGGCTCACCGCGCTTCCCGGCGGCCTGCCCGCATCGGCCACGCGCGCGTACGCCGCCGCCGGGGACCCCGCCGAGCCCAAGCCCGCCCGGCCGTCCCGTCCCGCCCAGCCCGCCGAGAAGCCGGGTCCCGTGCCCCGCCCGGACGCCCCGAGCCCGGCCCGCCGCCCCGTCCCCACCCCCGGCGAGGTCTTCCCGCCCAAGCGCAAACCGGCCGCCCCGCCCGCGAACCCGCCCCAACAGCTGGCCGCCGTCTAGTCCTGGCTACCCTGGACCCATGGACTACGTCTCCGCGCTGCTGCCCCCCTTCGTGATGGCCGTGCTGTTCATCGCCGTCATCAGGGTGATCGTGAAGACCCAGGGCGGCCCCAACAAGGCCAAGGAGGACGCGGTGGTCGACGCGGCCCTCGCCCGCGCGGAGAACGCCCGCCAGGCCGGCGACGGCCCGAAGGGCACCGGCGCCTGACGCGACACCTCCCTCGGCGTACGACTCGTGTGTTTTTCGAGTCGTACGCCCTTTTTGTTCTGTCTGTTGGGGTCTCTTCGGATATTGTGCGGAACTGTGCCTCGCCCCTTGGGAGAACTCGAAGACGCGGTCATGACGCGGGTGTGGAAGTGGAACCGCCCGGTGACCGTTCGGGAAGTCCTGGAAGACCTCCAGAAGGAACGGTCCATCGCGTACACCACGGTGATGACCGTTCTGGACAATCTCCATCAGAAGGGCTGGGTGCGCCGGGAGGCGGAAGGCCGGGCCTATCGATATGAGGCGGTCTCCACACGCGCCGCCTACGCGGCCGCACTGATGAACGAAGCCTGGTCGCAGAGCGACAACCCCGCGGCGGCCCTCGTCGCCTTCTTCGGGATGATGAGCGAGGAACAGCGGCAGGCGCTCACCGACGCCGTCCGCATCGTGCAGGGCCCCGACGCCGTCAAACCCGAACCGGCCGACACCGCCGCCCCGGTCGTCGAAACCCCTGTTGAAACCGCCGGCGAATCCGCCGAATCGTCCGGTGAAACACAGGGGACCCCCGGCGAATCCCCGGATCTCCCCGGGCGATAGCGTCCGCTCATGCCAGCATCGCGTCCCGAAGTCACCTCAAAAGCCATCACCGTCCGGCGGGCTCGGACCAGCGATGTCCCGCACGTGCGCCGCCTCCTCGACGCGTACGTCCAGTCCAGCATCCTGCTGGACAAAGCGACGGTCACGCTTTACGAGGACCTTCAGGAGTTCTGGGTCGCGGAACGGGACGACAACGCCGAGGTCGTCGGCTGCGGCGCGCTGCACGTGATGTGGGAAGACCTCGCGGAAGTCCGCACTCTCGCCGTGCACCCGGAAGCCAAGGGTCTCGGCGTCGGCCACCAGTTGCTGGAGAAGTTGCTCCACACCGCTCGCTGGCTGGGTGTTCGCCGGGTTTTCTGTCTGACCTTCGAAGTCGAGTTCTTCGCGAAGCACGGCTTCGTGGAGATCGGCGAGACTCCGGTGGACACCGATGTCTACGCCGAGCTGCTGCGTTCCTATGACGAGGGCGTCGCGGAGTTCCTCGGTCTCGAACGGGTGAAACCGAACACCTTGGGCAACAGCCGGATGCTTCTGCATCTGTGATCGTCGGCCGATCCGCAAGGAAGGCCGGGCTTCATCGGGGAACCTCGACTCCTATTCAACAGGGTTCGCCTTGCCCGGGTGCCCTATGTCCGAAACGCGCATGTTTCCGGTCTTCCCAGGGCCGCCCGCCCTCTCCGCGGTCTCTCCCCGGTCTCTCCCAGGGGTTTGTGTTTTTCCTGGAAAAGCGGTTTGCTTTCCGACGTACTGCAGTACTGCATATAACAGGGGACGCGAAACAGCGGCGCACGCCGCAGGCCCTCGACCCTGAAGTTACCGATGAAAGGAAATCCGGTGGCACAGAAGGTTCAGGTCCTTCTTGTCGATGACCTCGACGGCGGCGAGGCGGACGAGACCGTGACGTTCGCGCTGGACGGCAAGACCTACGAGATCGACCTCACGACCGCCAACGCGGACAAGCTTCGCGGCCTTCTCGACCCCTACGTCAAGGGTGGTCGGCGTACCGGGGGCCGTGCTTCGGGCGGACGCGGCAAGGCCCGTGCGGCCACCGGCGGCAGCCAGGACACCGCGGCCATCCGCGCCTGGGCGAAGGAGAACGGCTACGAGGTCAACGACCGCGGTCGCGTCCCCGCCTCCATCCGCGAGGCCTACGAGAAGGCCAACGGCTGAGATTCCGACGGCCCGGTGCTCGCGCGCCGCAGCCGGACGCGGTGGCAGTGCGTCGCCACCGTGTCCAGCACCCGCACGAGGTCGGGGGCGCCCCCACCGCCCCCCAACGCCGACATGCTCGGCAGCGAGGGTTCCACCTCGCACCCCGGCTCGGGGGGCCGCAACCACTCGGCGGCCCCCTGTGAACCGGCCTCCCCGCGCCCGCCCACCCGCCTTCCGGCCCCGCCCGGGGGCGTCGGCGCCGCCAGGTGACCGCCCGTTCCGACGGCAGTGAGGTCCAGGTCGAGGCCGCCCCAGTCCAGCCACTCCAGCAGGCCCGGCAGCTCCTCCGCGCAGCCCGCCGCGACCAGCAGCAGCATCCGCCCCTCGCGCAGCGCCACCGGTGAGCCCGGACCGGGCACCGGGCCCAGATGCCTGAGCGCCGCGACCCCCGCCTCCGCCGGCACGTCGAGCACATCGAAGCGCAGGCCCGTAATGAGGTGTACGGGCGCCCCGGGCACGGTCGCCCAGCCGAGCTGGTCCTCGTACCACTGCCGCACCGCGTCGCAGGCGACGTCACCCGGAACTTCGCGCGCGACGGCACCCGGGAATCCGCTCGGGTCGAGCGGTCGGCGGGGAAGGGGGACGATGGCCATGTCAGGAGCAACCGTGCGAAGAGGCCCGGAGTTACGCTGGGTGTCCGCGCGGGCGCGAAGAGTGCCGGGAAAGGGGGCGTTCGGCGGTGGGTGACGACGCAAGGGTGTTCGCCCGTAGCGGAGGGAACCGGTGCATCCGGCATGGAGTGTCAGTCCCTACGGGTAAGACATCCCTAGTGGGAGGGGGCGACACGCAGAAAAGGCCGTCTCACGTTCGCCATCGGCGTACTGATGGTGGGGGTAACTGCCTGGCCTGCGGGAACATCGTCTCGCACCATCGGGTTGGAGCAGATGTCGGCGTTCGGGGTCAGGAGGCCAAGGACGGTGTCGGCAGTTGGAATGAGCGGTCCCCGCTTGCGGGACTAAGCTGCGGAAGGACAGCGAGGGGAGCGTCCCCTCACTGCCTGACCGCTCTGAGGAGCGATTAACGATGTTCGAGAGGTTCACCGACCGCGCGCGGCGGGTTGTCGTCCTGGCTCAGGAAGAAGCCCGGATGCTCAACCACAACTACATCGGCACCGAGCACATCCTCCTGGGCCTGATCCACGAGGGTGAGGGTGTCGCCGCTAAGGCCCTGGAGAGCCTCGGGATTTCGCTCGAGGCGGTCCGCCAGCAGGTGGAGGAGATCATCGGGCAGGGGCAGCAGGCTCCGTCCGGCCACATCCCCTTCACCCCCCGTGCCAAGAAGGTCCTGGAGCTGTCGCTCCGCGAGGCCCTTCAGCTGGGCCACAACTACATCGGCACGGAGCACATCCTGCTCGGCCTGATCCGTGAGGGCGAGGGCGTCGCCGCCCAGGTCCTGGTCAAGCTGGGCGCAGATCTCAACCGGGTGCGGCAGCAGGTCATCCAGCTGCTCTCCGGTTACCAGGGCAAGGAGACCGCCACCGCCGGCGGCCCCGCCGAGGGCACCCCCTCGACGTCCCTGGTCCTCGACCAGTTCGGCCGGAACCTCACCCAGGCCGCTCGTGAGTCCAAGCTCGACCCGGTCATCGGGCGCGAGAAGGAGATCGAGCGGGTCATGCAGGTGCTGTCCCGCCGTACCAAGAACAACCCGGTGCTCATCGGTGAGCCCGGCGTCGGCAAGACCGCCGTCGTCGAGGGCCTCGCCCAGGCCATCGTCAAGGGCGAGGTGCCCGAGACCCTCAAGGACAAGCACCTCTACACCCTCGACCTCGGCGCGCTGGTCGCCGGCTCCCGCTACCGCGGTGACTTCGAGGAGCGCCTGAAGAAGGTCCTCAAGGAGATCCGCACCCGCGGCGACATCATCCTGTTCATCGACGAGCTGCACACGCTGGTCGGTGCGGGTGCCGCCGAGGGCGCCATCGACGCCGCTTCCATCCTGAAGCCGATGCTGGCCCGCGGTGAGCTGCAGACCATCGGCGCCACCACGCTGGACGAGTACCGCAAGCACCTGGAGAAGGACGCGGCCCTGGAGCGCCGCTTCCAGCCCATCCAGGTCGCCGAGCCCTCGCTCCCGCACACCATCGAGATCCTCAAGGGCCTCCGTGACCGGTACGAGGCGCACCACCGCGTCTCCATCACGGACGAGGCCCTGGTGCAGGCGGCGACGCTCGCCGACCGGTACATCTCGGACCGCTTCCTGCCGGACAAGGCGATCGACCTGATCGACGAGGCCGGTTCCCGGATGCGCATCCGCCGGATGACCGCCCCGCCGGACCTCCGCGAGTTCGACGAGAAGATCGCCGGCGTCCGCCGCGACAAGGAGTCCGCGATCGACTCGCAGGACTTCGAGAAGGCCGCCTCCCTGCGCGACAAGGAGAAGCAGCTCCTGGCCGCCAAGGCCAAGCGGGAGAAGGAGTGGAAGGCCGGCGACATGGACGTCGTCGCCGAGGTCGACGGCGAGCTGATCGCCGAGGTCCTCGCGACCGCCACCGGCATCCCGGTCTTCAAGCTGACCGAGGAGGAGTCCTCGCGTCTGCTGCGCATGGAGGACGAGCTCCACAAGCGGGTCATCGGCCAGGTCGACGCCGTCAAGGCGCTGTCGAAGGCGATCCGTCGTACGCGCGCGGGTCTCAAGGACCCGAAGCGTCCCGGTGGTTCGTTCATCTTCGCCGGCCCGTCCGGTGTCGGTAAGACCGAGCTGTCCAAGGCGCTCGCCGAGTTCCTCTTCGGTGACGAGGACGCGCTGATCTCCCTCGACATGTCGGAGTTCAGCGAGAAGCACACGGTCTCCCGTCTCTTCGGTTCGCCCCCCGGCTACGTGGGCTACGAAGAGGGCGGCCAGCTGACCGAGAAGGTCCGCCGCAAGCCGTTCTCCGTCGTCCTCTTCGACGAGGTCGAGAAGGCCCACCCGGACATCTTCAACTCGCTGCTGCAGATCCTGGAGGACGGTCGCCTGACCGACTCCCAGGGCCGGGTCGTGGACTTCAAGAACACGGTCATCATCATGACGACCAACCTCGGCACCCGGGACATCTCCAAGGGCTTCAACCTGGGCTTCGCGGCCTCGGGCGACAAGAAGACCAACTACGAGCGCATGAAGAACAAGGTCTCGGACGAGCTGAAGCAGCACTTCCGGCCCGAGTTCCTCAACCGCGTCGACGACGTCGTCGTCTTCCCGCAGCTGACGCAGGAGGACATCCTCAAGATCGTCGACCTGATGATCGGCAAGGTCGACGAGCGCCTCAAGGACCGGGACATGGGCATCGAGCTCTCCCAGGCCGCGAAGGAGCTGCTGTCGAAGAAGGGGTACGACCCCGTCCTGGGCGCCCGGCCGCTGCGCCGGACCATCCAGCGCGAGGTCGAGGACACCCTCTCCGAGAAGATCCTCTTCGGCGAGCTGCGCCCCGGCCACATCGTGGTCGTGGACACCGAGGGCGAGGGCGAGGCGGCCACCTTCACCTTCCGGGGTGAGGAGAAGGCGGCGCTGCCGGACGTCCCGCCGATCGAGCAGGCGGCCGGCGGTGCGGGCCCGAACCTGAGCAAGGACGCGTAACCGCTGCGCTCGGCCTGAGCGCGCGAAGGGGCTGCCCCGGGACTTCGGTCCTGGGGCAGCCCCTTTTCATGCGGGTCGATATCCGTTCGTCCGTCTACAGCACGGTCCGGGTCCGCTGAACGGTGGGCGGGCCGGGAAGGTGTTCCAGCAGGTGTTCGGGTACGTCGGACACGGCGGGCGCCAGATGAATGCTCACCGTCCGCAGGCCGGGAAAGAGTTCCGGGATTCCGGAGAGGTCTTCCGCGCCCGTGACCGCGTTGAGCGCGAGACCGGTGATGTGCGGCAGTACCGGCCCCGCCGCCCAGCCCGTGGCGTTCCGGTGCAGGCGCAATTCCTCCAGAGCCGGTAGTCGGGCGATCTCTTCGAAGTCGTCCGGAGTGAGTCTTTCGGGGAGCGTGGCGAGGCTCAGCCGCTTCACCGAGCGCATATGACGCAGTCCGCGCAGCCCGGTGAACCGCAGCGCGTCCCGGGTGAATCGCAGGTACTCCAGCGGCAGGTTCCGTGGAAGCGCCTCATCCACGGATTCCGTGCAGAGCGGGACCGCGGTGTCGAGCGCTCGCAGAGTGGCCGAGGCTCCTAGTGGATGAAGGGCGCCCGGTTTTTCCAGCGCCGGGAGGGAGTTCATGGAGAGCCAGGCGAGCGGGAGTTCGCGGAGCGGAGTCAGGTCGTGCAGGTAAGGAGTGCCGCCGCTGATGTCCAGATGATTGAGCGTGTCCGGCTCGACCAGGAAATCGAGATTCCCGAGGACGCGGTTGTCGCGTACGACGATTTTCTCGACCTGGCCCGGACGGAGAGCGGAACGGATGTCGGCGGATTCGATGTCGCCGACGATCTGGATCCTGCGGCGCATCCCCAGGCTACGCAGGGCCCTGAGCTGAGTTGTGCCTGCCCGGCAGCCGTCACCGACGGCCGATGTACGAGGGCCGTCCTGCCGGGGTCGGCGACCCCGCACAGTTTCTGATCAGCGGTGTCACCGCGCTCGATGCCAGGCGAAGGCCTATCGCTGACGCTTCCACTCTTCTCCCCTGGGGTGGTGTGGGTCGGGAGGGGAGCATTTCCCGTGGGTTTCGAGTGATGCGGGTCGCGTTGGCGGGGTCACATTTCGCGGCTTTCCGATTCCGGGGGCGGTGACATGGCGCACTCGGGGTTCGGGCGGTACTACGCGGAATAGTGGGTGGCGTCTGTGGGGCAAAACGGACTTTTAGGTCTAGGGGTGCGGGTTTCGGGGGGCGGTGTGCAGGTGGGGAGGTGTTTGGGGGTGACTGTCAAGAACTGGGGGGATTTCTGATGGAGTACGACGTTCGGTCGTAGGTCACACGTTTGGGGGGTTTCGGGACGTAGGGGTACCAAGGGGTGTCCCGTTCGGCGGCCGCAGAGGTGCGCCGGGTGGGATTCGTGTCCGTCGAGGCACAGTCCCTGTCTCCGTTCCCCGTGAGGTACTCCATGTCGCAGCGTGTTCGCACTCCCCGCACCCGTACGTCCCGGCTCCGTGTCCGTGCCGCCGTGATGGCCGTCGGGATGGGGGTCTCGGGTGTGCTGGGGGCCGGGATCGCGTCCGCCGCCGACGGGGCTCCGGCCGCGAGCGCCGGTACCGTCCAGGCCGCCGCCGCCAAGAAGGCGGCCTCCTGGGTCAGCCCGGTCAAGGGTTACAAGCTGAGCGCGCGGTTCGCGCAGGCCGGCAACATGTGGTCCGCCAAGCACAGCGGGCAGGACTTCGCCGTCAAGAGCGGTACGTCGGTCGTCGCCGCGCACGGCGGCACCGTCGTGAAGGCCGGTGGCAACGGCGCCGGTGACGGTCCCGCGTACGGCAACGCCGTCGTCATCAAGCACGCCAACGGCCAGTTCTCGCAGTACGCCCACCTCTCGAAGGTCGGCGTGAAGGTCGGGCAGGTCGTCAAGACCGGGCAGCGCATAGCCTTCTCCGGCAACACCGGTAACTCCAGCGGCCCGCACCTGCACTTCGAGATCCGTACGACCGCCAACTACGG
The DNA here is from genome assembly GCF_014873495.1 of Streptomyces stelliscabiei. Classification (GTDB taxonomy): domain Bacteria; phylum Actinomycetota; class Actinomycetes; order Streptomycetales; family Streptomycetaceae; genus Streptomyces; species Streptomyces bottropensis. The sequence continues at coordinate 5,959,460 of NZ_JADBGF010000001.1, forward strand.
CTCCGCCGTCGACCCCGTCGCCTTCCTGCGCGCCAAGGGTGTCACCGTCTGAGACCGCGGGTGAGCGGGCCGGGTCAGCACGGGCCGTAGTCCTGGCCCGTGCCGCACATCGGGGTGTCCGCGTAGTAGTCGATGAAGAACACCATGAGCACGAGCATCACGACCGTCACCGCCGCCGTGACGGCGAGGGCGACATGGTGGCGTCCGCGGAGGAACTCCGCGCGTTCCTCGTCGGTCATGCGGGCGTAGTCCTCGGCGTTCACGGGGCCTCCTCGTGCGGATGCTCGGGAGGTCCCCGAAGGCACTGAGGGTTTACCCGGATACAGGGCCCTTCAAGAGCGTTGCTCAGGTTTTCAGGGGCTTTGGGTGCCCGCGTGGGCCTGGGTCACCAGATCGATCGCGACCTCCAGGACCGCCTCGCGCTTCTCCTCGGGGTCGCCTTCGACGTCCCGGAGGACGAACATGCCGGCGTGCATGGTGAACAGGGCGCTCGTGCAGCGGACCTGGTCGGTCAGGGCGGCGTCGGGTTCCTTGATGGTGTCGACCAGGCGGATCATCCGGTCCTTGAACGACTCCCCGACGCTCAGCTCGCGTACCGTCGCCTGGTTCTCCTGCATGAAGCGGAACAGGGGCGCCACGTCGGCCAGGGCCACGCTGTAGCGGCGCAGGATCTCGCGCTTGGTGTCGAGAGTGCGCGGCTGGGTGCCGGCCCACTCGATCAGCTCGTCGATCGGCCGCTGCAGATCCTGGAAGAGGCTGATGAGGATGTCTTCCTTGGTCTTGAAGTGGTAGTAGAGCGCCGCCTTCGTCACGTCGAGGCGTTCGGCGATCTCCCGCAACGAGGTCTTCTCGTACCCCTGTTCGGCGAAGAGTTCGAGGGCGACGTCCTGGATGCGCTGACGGGTGTCGCCGCGGCGCTGCCGTTTCGTCGTCGCCCGTGTCACGTCCGTCGCGCCCGTCGCGTCCGCTGTCGGGTCGCTCATCCTCGTACTCCTCGCCGTCGCGGAAGGCCTGCGCCGGTCAAGGCTCGGCCAAGCCCGTCGAACTTACTTGACGCCCGGCTAGTTAGGGACCTAGCTTCCCTTAGTGTAGACAACTAGCCGGTCGGCAAGTAAGTACTCGGTGGCTCCGGGGGGAGTGGAGGACCGCAATGGACGCGGAGAAGAAGAACGAAGTGAGTGGTGGGGCCGAGAAGGACGGGCCGCAGCCGCGCAGTGTGCGGGTGGTGCTGCTCGCGCTCATGATCGCCATGCTGCTGGCGATGCTCGACAACATGATCATCGGCACCGCGATGCCGACGATCGTGGGCGAGCTGGGGGGCCTGGAGCACCTCTCCTGGGTCGTGACCGCGTACACGCTCGCGACCGCGGCCTCCACTCCGATCTGGGGCAAGCTCGGCGACCTCTACGGCCGCAAGCGGGTCTTCATGACCTCGATCGTGATCTTCCTGATCGGGTCGGCGCTGAGCGGGATGGCCCAGGACATGGGCCAGCTGATCGCGTTCCGCGCGGTGCAGGGGCTCGGTGCCGGTGGCCTGATGGTCGGCGTCATGGCGATCATCGGCGACCTGATTCCGCCGCGTGAGCGGGGCAAGTACCAGGGGATGATGGCCGGTGTCATGGCCCTGGCCATGATCGCCGGGCCGTTGGTGGGCGGGTCCATCACCGACCACTGGGGCTGGCGCTGGTCCTTCTACATCAACCTGCCGCTCGGGGTCGTGGCGCTGGTCGCCATCAGCGCCGTACTGCATCTGCCGAAGCCGTCGCGGGACGGCCGGTCGGCACGGGACATCGACTACCTGGGCGCCGCCCTGCTCACCGTCGGCATCACGGCGATCGTCCTGGTCACGACGTGGGGCGGGACCGAGTACGCCTGGGGGTCGGCCGTCGTCATGGAGCTGATCGCGCTCGGTGTGGCCTCGCTGGTCGGCTTCCTCTTCGTGCAGAAGCGGGTGGCGGAGCCGGTGATCCCGCTGCACATCTTCCGCAGCCGGAACTTCACGCTGATGTCCCTGATCGGTTTCTTCACCGGGTTCGTGATGTTCGGCGCGGTGCTGTTCCTGCCGCTGTTCCAGCAGTCCGTGCAGGGCGCGTCCGCGACCAACTCCGGGCTGTTGCTGCTGCCGATGCTGGGCGCGATGCTCGCGGTGTCGATGGTGGCCGGACGGGTCACCACGGGAAGCGGTCGCTACAAGATCTTCCCGGTCGTCGGGAGCGTCCTGATGATCGTGGGCCTGTTCCTGCTGGCGCAGATGGACACCGGGACGAGCCGGGTGACGTCCGGGGTGTACATGGCCGTGCTGGGTGCCGGTATGGGCTGCCTGATGCAGATCACCATGCTGGTCGCGCAGAACAGCGTCGAGATGAAGGACATGGGTGTCGCCTCCTCGACCACCACGCTGGCCCGGACGCTCGGGTCGTCCTTCGGCGTTGCGATCATGGGCGCGCTGTTCAACAGCCGTGTGCAGGACGTGATGGCCGAGCGGGCCGGGGCGCTGGGGTCCCAGGTGACCGAGCGGTCGGCACAGCTGGACGCGGCGAGCCTGGCGAAGTTGCCGGTGGCGGCGCGGGAGGCGTACCAGTACGCGGTCGCTTCGGGCACGCACTCGGCGTTCCTGCTGGGGGCGATCGTGTCCGTGGTGGCGTTGGTGGCCGCGGTGTTCGTGAAGGAGGTGCCGTTGCGGGGGGCCGGGGGGTCGCCTGCGGTGGGCTCCGCCGGTGAGGCCGCGGCGAAGGAGGCGGCGGGGGTCTGATCGGGCCGTCCCCCCCCGGGTTCGCTTGAGAGCCCGGGGGGTTCGGTGCGTTGGCGGGTGCGGGTTCGGTGGGGGTTCTCGCGCAGTTCCCCGCGCCCCTGAAAAGCAGGGGCTGCGCCCCGTGCTTTTCAGGCTCGCCGGGCCGTCGTCGCTCGGGCCCGCGGGGACTGGTCTTTCAGGGGCGCGGGGAGCTGCGCGAGCAACCCCCGCCCACCCGCAGCCGAAGGAAGAGCGCGCCCCGGCTCACTCCGCCCCGTCGTACGACGTCGGCAGCATCGGATAGCTGCCCGTGTTCGTGGGGGCGTGTTCCGGGAGCCACAGGACCGCGACCGCGCCCTCGGACGGGACGCCGTCCGGGGAGCCGGGCGGGCGGACGTTGCGGAAGGTGAGGCGGGCGCCCAGGACGCGGGCCTGCCCGGCGGCGATCGTGAGCCCGAGGCCGTGCCCCTGGCCCGCGCGGTCGGAGGCGCCGGTGCGGAAGCGGCGCGGACCGTCCGCGAGCAGGTCCTCGGGGAAGCCGGGCCCATGGTCGCGGACGCGGATGACACGGCCCTCGACGGACACCTCGATCGGCGGCCTGCCGTGCTTCGCCGCGTTCGCCAGGAGGTTCAGCAGAACGCGTTCGAGCCGGCGCGGGTCCGTCGTCACCTCCGACTCGTGCACGACCCGCACCCGCACTCCCGCGTCCTTCGCCGCCACCCGCCGGGCCACGAACTCGCCCAGCATGATGTCCTGCAACTCGGCCCGCTCGGACGCCCCGTCCAGGCGCGCCACCTCCAGCACGTCCTCCACGAGCGTCCGCATCGCCTGCGCCCGGTCGCGGACCAGCTCGGAGGGCCGGCCCGGCGGCAGCAGTTCCGCGGCCGTGAGCAGGCCGGTCACCGGCGTACGCAGCTCGTGCGCGATGTCCGCCGTCACCCGCCGCTCCGCCTCGATGCGCTGACGCAGTGTGTCGGCCATGGCGTCCACGGCCCGCGCCAGCTCCGCGGTCTCGTCGCGTACGACACCGCCGATCGCGTCCTGCACCCGTACGTCGGACTCGCCCATGGCCACCTCGTGCGCGGCGGCGGCCGCCTTGCGCAGCCGGCGGGACATCTGGCCGCCGATGAGCACCCCGAGGGCCGAGCCGCCGAAGACCACCGCGATCGACCCGATGAGCAGGGCCTGGTCGAGGTCGCGCAGCACCGCGGAGCTGTGGTCGGTGAAGTCGGTGTGCAGGGAGAGGACGCGCTTGTCCTTCAGCGGGACGGCCGCCCAGATGTCGGGCACCCCGTTGCGGCCCTCGGACACATAGGTGGCCCGGCGGCCCTCCGCGACCTTGGCCAGGAGGTCCTTGGGGATGTCGGGGTCGTCGAGCTGCACCCCGAAGGCGCCGGACTTCAGCGGACGTCCCGACTCGTACATGCGCTGGGCGACCTGGATGCGCTCGTCGGCGAGGTCGCGCGAGTTGTCGAGCATCGAGACCCGCGCCGCGTTGTGCACGACCAGGCTGAGCGCGACCGCGACCAGCGCGCCGACCAGCGCGATCGCCGCGCTCAGCTGCCACCGCAGGCCGGTGCGGATGCCCGAGGCGAGCCCCGCGCCGGACCGGCGGACGCCGGCGCCCGACGGCTCCGGCGTCCGCCCCCCTCGTACCGCCCTCGTGTTCATCTGCCCCGCCCCGCTCAGGCCTTGAGCTTGTAGCCGAAGCCGCGGACCGTCTCGATGCGGTCCTGGCCGATCTTCGCGCGGAGTCGCTGGACGTGGACGTCGACGACCCGGGTGTCGCCGCCCCAGCCGTAGTCCCACACGCGTTCGAGCAGCTTGTCGCGGGACAGGACCGTGCCGGGGGCCGACGAGAACTCCAGCAGCAGCCGCATCTCGGTCGGCGTCAGCGCCACCGGCACCCCGGACTTCAGGACCTCCATGCCCTCGGTGTCGATCACGAGTTCGCCGAAGGTGAGCACCCCGCCGGTGCTGGCGGCCCCGGTCTCCTCGGCCTTGGCGTCACCGCCGGTCGCGTGCCCGAAGCGGCGCAGCACCGCGCGGATCCGGGCGACCAGGACGGCACCGTCGAACGGCTTGGTCACGTAGTCGTCGGCGCCCGCCTCCAGGCCCAGCACCACGTCGATGGAGTCGGCACGCGCCGAGAGCATGATCACGGGGACGGTCGACTCGTCACGGATACGGCGGCACAGGGAGACCCCGTCCAGGCCCGGCACCATGACGTCGAGGAGGGCGATGTCCGGCCGGTCCGCGCGGAACGCCTCCAGCCCCGACAGCCCGTCGGGCATGGCCGTGACCGCGAAGCCGTCGCGCTCCAGCGCGAGCTGGGTGGCCTCGCGGATCACGTCGTCGTCCTCGACGAACAGGACATGGGTCTGCTCTGCCATCCGGTGATCTCGCTCGCTCTCGGTCGGGGTGGGACGAACCGGTCGGGTCGTCCCGCGCGGCACGGCTCCCGGCGCCCGGGTCAGCCCTGCTCGGGGGTCGCCGTCTCCGTGCCGCCCACCGCGCTGCTGTACTCGGTGCGCGTGCTGGAGCGCTGTACGAAGCCGTCCTTGATCCAGCGGTAGGTCGTGACCTCCTCGCTGGACGGGTAGGAGGACGGGTCGCCATTCTCGTACAGCTGCCGAGTGACCATGAGGTCGCCCCGGTCGATCTCCGCGTAGACGGGGGGCTGTTCGGACAGGAAGACGCTCCGGTACGCCCCCTTCTCCGAGCGGTACACGTACGACGCCACCCCGACGGCGTCCGCGCAGGTCATCACGTTGACCACGAGGTCGTCGCCGGTGCCCCCGGTCAGGTTCCCGTAGGTCACGTCCACCGGGTACTCGTCGGCCACGCACGGCTTCAGGTCGCTCTTGACGGTCCGGCTGACCTCCGGGTCCGCGCGGACCATGCGGACGACCTCGTCGACGCTCGGGTGATCGCCGCCGCTGTCACCGTCCACCGACGCGGAGACGGACGGCGAGGCCGCGCCCGCCGCGAGGGAGTCGTTGTCGGCCGGGCCCTCGTCGCGGGCGCCGGTGCCGCCCGTGCCGCAGGCGGAGACGGAAAGACCGAGGGCGGCGAGCACGGCCACCGCCGTGATCACCGCCTTCGGGGCCTGCCGGGCTCCTGGCCCCGGGCCGGCCACTGTGCTCAGGCCGCGCAACGCTCCTGCTCCTCGCTCGCTTCGAACGCGCGGGCGGCACGCTCGTCGATGTCCCGCGACTCCAGCTCCTCGCGGAGCCGGGCCAGCGCACGGTGGAGTGTGCTCTTGACGGTGCCGGCCGACATGCCGAGGGCGGCGGCCGTCTCCTCCGTGGACATCTGCTCCCAGTGTCGCAGGACCACGACACTGCGCTGCTTGGGTGCCAGAACCTTGAGGATGTCCATCAGGAGGGCGCGGTCCGCGTGCTGCTCGGTGGAGTCCTCGATACGGGCGTCCGGCAGCTGCTCGGTCGGGACCTCCTCCAGCTTCCGGGCCCGCCACCACTCCGTCCGCGTGTTGATCATGACCCGGCGCAGATAGGCGTCCGCCAGCCGCTTGTCCGCGATGCCCTCCCAGCGGCCGTACGTCCGGGCCAGCGCGGTCTGCAGCAGATCCTGGGCGTCGACCGGGTCCGGCACGAGCCGACGGGCACTGCGCAGCAGCGCGTCCTGCCGGGTACGGACGTACTCCTCGAATTCGAGCACCTCGCCGTGCGCCATGATCAACCGCCTCCGTTCCCCGTTTCCGGCGTCCGCGCTGTCGCGCGGCGCCGGTTGTCCGCCGCTTCGTCTCGCTGGTGCGATCCGCTCGTGCCGCCTGGTCCGCTGGTTCGTTTCGCGGGTTCCTGCGGTACGCCAATGAAGCTACGGAGGGGTTGTCACGGGGACGTCCGAACCAGCCTGCGGAGAACGCTCGGCTGTCCGTCGGTTGTGTAACAGAAGGAGGAACGGGGTAAAGCGACCTGCCTTTTGGGGCTGGAATGTGCCGGTTCACCCCGTCGGGTGGGGATGCGGTCCGTGTCGCGGTCGAGCCTCGGCCCTGCGTGGCCTGTGACGTACGGCGGGCCGGCCGTCAGGTGAGGGGCAGGCGGTACAGGCCGCCGGGGAGGGGTTCCACCAGGCCGTCGGAGACCAGCCCGTCGAGCGCGCGGGCGCGCTGCACCGGCTCGTCCCACACCCGGTCCAGGACCGCCTGCGGTACGGGCGCGGTCGCGTCCCGCAGTACGGCGAGGAGCTTGCCGCGGACCTGACGGTCGGTACCGGCGTACGTCTGACCGCGCCGCGCCGGGCCCTCGTGCGCGGGCTTCCCGGCCAGCCGCCACGCGCACTGCCCGGCGATCGGACAGCTTCCGCACGCCTCGTTCTTCGCCGTGCACACCAGCGCGCCCAGCTCCATCGACGCGGCCGCCCAGCGCGACGCCGTACCGTCGTCCTCCGGCAGCAGGGCGCGGGCCATCTTCCGTTCGGCGGCCGTGGTCGCGTTCGGCGGGTACTGCGTGCCGCTGACCGCGCGGGCGAAGACGCGCCGCACGTTCGTGTCGAGCACGGCGTGCCGCTGGCCGTAGGCGAACGACGCCACCGCCGCGGCCGTGTACTCGCCGATCCCCGGCAGCGCGAGCAACTGCGCGTGCTCCCGCGGTACGTCCCCGCCGTGCCGTTCCGTTATGGCCACCGCGGCGCCGTGCAGCCGCAGGGCGCGACGCGGGTATCCGAGCCGGCCCCAGGCGCGGACCGCCTCGCCCGGTGGTTCCTTCGCGAGGTCCGCCGGGCGGGGCCAGCGCGCCAACCACTGTTCGTAGACGGGCAGTACGCGGTTGACCGGCGTCTGCTGCAGCATGAACTCGCTGATCATCACCCCCCAGGGCCCAGCCTCCGGCCGCCGCCAGGGCAGGTCACGGGCGTGCGTCTCGAACCAGGCGATCACCGGGGTGTGCAGTGCGGTCGGGGTTGCGTCGGCAGGGCTGCTCTGAGGCTTCGTGGGTGCAGTCATGGCACGGTCGATCCTGCCATGCGGGGGTGGGTGGGGGCGGGTTCTGGTGGGGGGTGTCTGGGGCGGGTCGGCCGGCTGCGAGCCGATGGGGCTCCCCGCGCAGTTCCCCGCGCCCCTGAAAAACAGGGGCTGCGCCCCGTGCGTTCAGGCCCGCCAGGGCCTGGGCTTCTAGGGGCGCGGGGAACTGCGCGAGAAGCCCCACGCGCCAGTACCCGCCGACGCACCCGCACCCCCGACCCCTGACGCGCCCGCCTCAACCGCCGGCCCGTCTCAACCGCCGGCCCGCCACCCCAGCTCCGGCCCCAGCTTCGTCGCGATGTCGGTCAGGATCTGCACGTAGTCCTCGTGCTCGAAGGTGAACGGCAGTGCGAATGCCACCTCGTCGACCTCCCGGAAGGCGACCTGCGCCCGCAGCCGCTCGGCGATCTCCGCGGACGTACCCACCAGGTCGGGTGCGAAGAGCAGCCGCCCCGGCCCCTGCGGCGCGGCGGTCCGGGGCAGCCGCTTCGCCGCGTACGCCTCGTACCGGGCGCGCTGCTCCGCCGTCGCCGAGTCGGTGGGGATGACGACGAGCCCCTGCGAGACCCGGGCCCCCGCCCCCTCGGGATGGTGTGCCCGGAACTCCCGGATGTGGGAGAGCTGGACCCCGGCGAAGTCCACCGCCCCGCTCGTCTCGCCCTCCGCCTTCACGACGCTGCTGGTCAGGAAGTTCATGCCGTTCTCGCCGGCCCACCGCGCCGACCGGAGGACGCCGCCGCCGTACCACATACGGCTCCCCAGCCCGGGGGAGTGCGGCTGCACTCGCTCGGAGAAGACCTCGAACCCCTCGGTGCCGCTGAAGTCGCTGGCCGGCTCACCGCGGACGAAGCCGAGGAGCCGCCGGACCCGATCGAAGCCGAAGTCCTCGGCGTCGGCGGTGTCCGGGTAGAGCGCGGCCTTGACGGTGTCGTAGTGCATCGGGGGTCCGACGCTGATCCCCGGGTTGAGCCGGCCGCCGGAGAGCAGGTCGACCGTGGCCAGGTCCTCGGCGAGCCGCAGCGGGTTCTCCCAGCCCAACGGGATGACGGCGGTGCCCAGTTCGATACGGCTCGTGCGCTGCGAGGCCGCCGCCAGGACGGCGACGGGGGAGGAGATGCCGTACTGCAGATGACGGTGGCGCAGCCACGCGCTGTCGAAGCCGAGCCGCTCACCCAACTCGATGATCTCCAGGGTCGACTCGTGGCCCCGGCGCGGATCGGCCTCGTCGAACAGTCCGATGGTCAGGAAGCCCAGCTTCCGCAACGGCCTGGGCGTCGGCACGGTGACGCCGCCCTCCACGGATCCGTCCATCGTCTTCTCCCGTCACGTCGACGCACTGCGCGGTGATGGGGAGATTGTGGCAGTTGTGGATGAGGAGACGGTGAACGGCGGTGCGAGGGCCGGACGTTCGCCCGGACGGCCGGGCGCGGTACGACGCCGATCCGGTCACGGAGGGTGCCCGTTCGGGTGTTGTGATCACGTACCGCGATCATGTGGCGTCCGGCGGGGGTGCCTTCGGGAACGACCGGGATGATGATCCGGAAAAGTTGGAGTTTCGGGCGGCGGGTGGGGCCGGTGAAGGGCCCGATCTCTCGTACAGTTTGCGCCGTGGGATCTCTGCGCAATCCGATCGGGCCGCTTCCCTCCACCATCTATTGGCGACGGAGGGCCATTCTGCTGACCGTCGTCGGTCTGCTGGCGATCCTGGTCGTATGGATCGTCACCGGCGGTGGCGGGGGCAACGGGAACAACGCGGGCGAGCCCGACGGCAAGAACCCCGTCACCTCGATCACCCCCGGGCCCTCGCAGTCCGGTCCCGCGATCAGTCAAGCGCCGGGCGGACGGGACGAGTCGGGCGACGGGTCGAGCGCGGGCGGCGACGGTTCGGGCTCCGGATCCGGCGGCTCGGGTTCGGGTTCTGGTTCCGGGGGCGCCGAGGACGGGTCCGGTGCCGCGGGCGGGGGCACGTCGGACGACGGCGGCAAGAACGGCAGCAGTTCCGGGGAGCAGGTCGACGCGGGGTCGAGTCTGCCCAACTGCACCGCCGGGGCCGTGAAGTTGACCGTGCGCAGTGTGCGCAACGACTACGAGCCCGGCGTGAACCCCACGTTCGAGCTGATCGCGCGCAACTCCTCCGGCGGTGACTGCAAGCTCGACCTCGGGCCGGACAACACGGTGGTGACGATCACCGCGGCCGACGGCGACGACGCGTTCTGGGCGTCCGACGACTGCCACGAGACCGCGGGGAGCCTGCTGTTCCGGGTGCCCGCCGGGGACCGGGTCACCTACACGGTGGAGTGGAACCGCGCCCCCAGCGCGCCCAACTGCGCGACTCCGTCGGCGGGTTCGGCCGGCGCGGGGACCTACCTCCTGGAGGCGAAGGCTCCGGGGCTGGCCACGGCCCGGGCGTCGTTCGTGCTGGAGAAGGACTGACGGTCGGGGACCGGAGACCGGGGTCATCCCCGACGCTCCACCCGTCCCGCGCTCGGAGGGGCCGCCCTCACGGCCCCGCACCGACCTCTGCCCTGCCGGGCGGCCTCCGCGCTGCTAGACGTACCGCTCCAGGATCGACGACTCCGCCAGGCGGGACAGGCCCTCGCGGACGCTGCGGGCGCGGGCCTCGCCCACTCCGTCGACCGTCTGGAGGTCGTCGACGCTGGCGGCGAGCAGCTTCTGCAGGCCGCCGAAGTGTTCGACGAGGCGGTCGATGATGGCGCCGGGGAGGCGGGGGACCTTGGCCAGGAGGCGGTAGCCGCGCGGGGAGACCGCGGAGTCCATGCCCTCCGGGGAGCCGGTGTAGCCGAGGGCGCGGGCGACGGTGGGCAGTTCGAGAAGCTCCGCGTGGGCGAGGGCGTCGAGTTCGCGCAGGGCCTCGTCGACCGTGCGGGAGCGTTTGGCCGTCGGCTCCGGGACATAGTCCCGGACGACCAGTTCGCGCTCCGGCTCGACACCCGCGATCAGTTCGTCGAGCTGGAGGGCCAGGAGGCGGCCGTCGGTGCCCAGTTCGACCACGTATTCGGCGATTTCGGTGGCGATGCGGCGGACCATCTCCAGCCGCTGCGCGACCGCCGAGACGTCCCGGACCGTCACCAGGTCCTCGATCTCCAGCGCGGAGAGGGTGCCGGCCACCTCGTCCAGGCGGAGCTTGTACCGCTCCAGCGTCGCCAGGGCCTGGTTCGCGCGCGACAGGATCGCCGCCGAGTCCTCCAGGACGCGCCGGTGGCCGTCGACGTACAGCGCGATCAGGCGCATCGACTGGGAGACCGAGACGACCGGGAAGCCGACCTGCTTGCTGACACGGTCGGCCGTGCGGTGCCGGGTGCCGGTCTCCTCGGTGGGGATCGTCGGGTCGGGGACCAGCTGCACACCCGCCCGGAGGATCTTGGAGAGGTCCGAGGAGAGCACGATGCCGCCGTCGAGCTTGCACAGCTCCCGCAGGCGGGTGGCCGTGAACTCCACATCCAGGACGAAACCGCCGGTACACATCGGCTCGACGGTCTTGTCGAAGCCGAGCACGATGAGCCCGCCGGTGTTGCCGCGGAGAATCCGTTCGAGCCCGTCGCGAAGGGCCGTACCTGGTGCCACGGCGCTCAGTGAGGCGCGCATCAGGCCATCGGCACCGGAGCTCCCACCGGACTTTCCGGGAGCTGCTGCCCGGTCGTTGGCTGCCACTGCACTCCTCCGGTCGCGGGTTGGGGGCGCTCCCGTTTCGCACTCCTGGTTCGTACGGACGGGCGAGACCTGGGCAAAGTCTACCGGCGGTCCTCCTCGTCCCGTGGGGCCTCTCGCCGACGGGATCGGGGCAGCACCCGCAGGGCGTCTCCCATGTCGGCCACTTCGAGGACCTTCATACCGGGAGGAACCCTGCCGGGATCGGACGGAACGAGCGCGTGGGTGAATCCCAGGCGGTGCGCTTCGGAGAGCCGGCGCTGGACGCCCGTGACCCGTCTGACCTCGCCCGCGAGGCCCACCTCACCGATCGCCACGAGGTTCTTGGGCAGCGGGGTGTCGGTCGCCGCGGACGCCAGGGCGAGGGCGATCGCGAGGTCCGCGGCGGGCTCCGAGAGCTTCACGCCGCCGACCGTCGCCGAGTAGATGTCCCGCTTGCCGAGGGCGCTGATACGGCCGCGCTGCTCCAGGACCGCGAGCATCATCGACACCCGCGAGGTCTCCAGGCCGGACGTCGTGCGCCGGGGGGAGGGGAGCTGCGAGTCGACTGTGAGCGACTGCACTTCCGCGACCAGGGGGCGGCGGCCCTCCAGGGTGACGGTCAGGCAGGTGCCGGGGACGGGTTCGTCGCGGCGGGTGAGGAAGAGACCGCTGGGGTCGGTGAGACCGGTGATGCCCTCGTCGTGCAGCTCGAAGCAGCCGACCTCGTCCGTGGCGCCGTAGCGGTTCTTGACGCCGCGGACCAGGCGCAGGCGCGCGTGCCGGTCGCCCTCGAAGTGCAGGACCACGTCGACGAGGTGCTCCAGGAGACGGGGACCCGCGATGGCGCCGTCCTTCGTGACGTGTCCCACCAGGAGGGTCGACATGCCGCGTTCCTTGGACGCGCGGATCAGGGCGCCGGCGACCTCCCGGACCTGGGCCATGCCGCCGGGGGCGCCGTCGATCTCGGGGGAGGCGATCGTCTGGACCGAGTCGAGGATCAGCAGGGACGGCTTCACCGCGTCCAAGTGGCCCAGCACGGCGGAGAGGTCGGTCTCGGCGGCGAGGTAGAGGTGGTCGTGCAGGGCGTTGATCCGGTCGGCGCGCAGGCGGACCTGGCTGGCGGACTCCTCGCCCGTGACGTAGAGGGTCGGGTGCTCGGCGTCGGCGGCCTTGGCGGCGACATCGAGGAGCAGGGTGGACTTGCCGACGCCGGGCTCGCCCGCGAGGAGGACCACGGCGCCGGGGACCAGGCCGCCGCCGAGGACCCGGTCCAGCTCCGGAACCCCGGTGGTGCGGGCGGTGGCCTGACGGCCGTCGACCTGGCCGATGGGCACGGCGGAGGTGGTGACGCGGCCGGGGGCCGTCGTACGGACGGCGGGCGTGCCGTACTCGTCGACCGTGCCCCACGCCTGGCATTCGGGGCAGCGGCCGAGCCACTTGGCCGTCTGCCAGCCGCACTCCGTGCAGCGGTAGGACGGCCGGTCCTTCGCGGTTTTCGTACGGGCAGCCATGCACGAACCGTAACGGAGGGCACTGACAGCGGCGGGGGCCGGGCGAATCGGGCCGGGGCCGGCGGCCGTGGGGGGTGCCGGCCCCGGTGGGGGCGCCCGTTCGCCGTGGGGGGCGTGCTCGTGGGGCGGGCGCCAGGGGGACGCGGTTGCTCACGCCGTTTCCCGCGCCCCTCGGGGACGCGCGCCACCGGTTGCCTGGGGCGCGCCCCGTGTCTCGCGAACGTGCCCTAGCGGCGGGGCCCGATCGTCAGGTCGGCCGGGCGGTACGGGACGTAGGCCGCGCCGTCGAGGCCGAGGGCGAGGGCGGCGGTCTGGAGGGCGCCCGGGGTCGCGGAGGCGCCCCAGCGGCCGGAGTCGAGGCGGGACTCCAGGGCGTGCAGGGCGGCGACGGTCTCGGCGGTGGTGAAGGTGCAGTGGCCCTGGCGTTCGACGTAGGCCTGGCGCAGGAGGGCGGCGTCGCCGGAGGCGCGCACGCGGGCGGCGAAGCGGGACTCCTGCTCCACGGGGACCAGGTCGTCGGCGACGGTGTGGATGTCCAGGAGCGGGACCGCGAGGCCCTGGCCGGCGGAGGAGGTGCGCTCGCCGGCCGCGACGGCGGCCGGGTCGGCGGCGATGTCGGCGTGGGAGGTCAGGTTCCGCAGATCGGCGCGCAGGTTCAGGCCGGCCTTCTTGTACAGAGCCTTGACCAGGGGCGCGTGCTGCGAGTTCGCGAGCACGCGCGCGTAGTCGACGCCCTTGTTCCCGGAGTTGTTGCCGCCCAGGGCCTTCTCGACGTGGTGGCGGGCGGGTTCGACGCGGTTGAGGACACCCTGAGCGAGCCACGCGTACTGCTGGGCCTGCTGCGCCTCCCAGTCCCCGTCGGCGGGGCGGTCCTTGCCGGGTGCCCAGGTGGGCAGGTTGAGGTAGGCGGCGGCGAGGGCGATACGGGCGCGGCCCTCGGGGGTCTGCTGGGCGGCGACGACGGCGTCGGTGAGCTGCCGGCCGGTCGCGGCGCCCTCGGCCTCGGAGGCGAGGTCCACCAGCTTCACCGGCGTGTCCGGGAGCAGGAGCCGGGCGATCGTGTACTCGGCGTCGAGCTGGTAGGTGTGCAGGTCGTTGGCGCCGGCCACGAGACCGCAGAGGCCGAGGGCGCCGTCGATCCCGCCGGCGCCGGAGCGGGCCAGCCGGGCGTTGACCAGACCGCCCATGGACTGCCCGACGGAGAGGGTGCGGGTGGGTTCGCCGATCTTCTCGGTGACCGCCGCGATGGTGGCGACCTGGTCGCGCTCGGCGCTCTCCAGGGCCCAGAGGGTCTCGCTCACGTCGTAGGAGGAGCCGGTGAGCGCGTAGCCCTCTTCGAGGAGCCGCAGGCGTACGGCCTCGCGGGGGGCGTTCTGGGGCGCGGTGCCGCCGAAGCCGTGGCTGAAGACGATCAGGGTGCCGTTCCAGTTCTCCGGGACGTCCGCGATCCAGGCGGCCCCGTCCGGGAGGGTGCCGGTGAGGCGTTCGACGGCGGGCGCGGCCGTCTGCGCGGTGGCCGTCGAGACGGAGGCGCCGGTCAGCGAGAGGACGACGGCGGCGGCCAGGGCGGTGAGCGTGCGGCCGGCGGGCGAGCGGACAGCGTGTGCGGTCATGAGAGTGGGGCTCCTGACTCGGCATACCTGAAGGTAACTTGGACTCCGGGAATGTAGGGCGAATTAGTGGCCGTGGTCAAGAAAGTGCACAACATTGGCGGGATGCCGCCGGAACCCAGGGTTCCTGTCCCCTTATGAGGGATCGTTTCACCCGTACGGAGTAAATGTGTCGAAGGGGCGGGAAGGTGCCGCTTCCGGGCGCCTACCGTCCATGAATGATGAGCATCAGTCCGGAAACCTCGACCCGCACCACCGGCGCGCACCGGGCGTACAGCGAGGCGCGCGATCGGGCGGCCGCGCGGGCGGTGGCGCATCGCACGCCGGCGCACTACGAGCCGTACCTGGACGGCCTGTTCACCTACTGCATGTCGGTGCTGTGCGACCACGACGCGGCGACCGCGGCCCTGGCGGACGTCCTCGCGCTCGCCGAGCGCCGCCGGGGCCCGGACGACGCCGGGGGCCGCCGGGCCCGGCTGTACGCACTGGCCCGGTGGGCCTGTCTGCGCGGGCTCACGGAGGTCCGGCAGAAACGGCCGGGCACGCACGCCTCCGCGCGCCCGCCCGCACACGCCGGCGGGACCGAGAAGCCGCGCGCCGCGAAGAACGCCGTCGGATCCGCCGTCCTCTCCGAGGACGAGGAGCGGCGGCGCAGGCGTGAACTGGCCCGGCTCGCCTGGCCGGAGGCCGCCGGCACCACGCCCGAGCAGCGCGAGGCGCTGGAGTTGGCGGTGCGGCACCAGCTCACCGCCCCCGAGGTCGCCGACGTGCTGGGGATGGACCCGGCCGCCGCCCGGGAGTTGCTCGCCTCCGCCGCCTGCGAGGTGGAGCGCACCAGGGCGGCCCTGGCCGTCGTGGAGAGCGGCGCCTGTCCGGGCGTCGCCCGCCTCGCCGGGGACCAGCCGTTCGTCCTGAGCGCCGCCCTGCGCCGCGAACTCGTCCGGCACGTCGACGACTGTCCCGTCTGCCGCCGCGCCGCCGAGCGCGCCGTCCCCGGCCACTGGCCCGGCACCAGCGTCACGCCCGCCGCGCTGCCCGTGCTCGAAGCGCCGCGCGCGGCCCTCGTGTCCGCGACGGCGCACCTCACGCGCGCGCGTGGCGGCGCCCCGCGCTTCGACCGCCGGGGCTTCCCCATGGACCCGAGGGACCGCGCCGCCCGCCGGGACCGGCTGCGCGCGCGTGCCGTCACGACGACCGTCGTGGCCACCGTGGTCGCCGCGCCCGTCTTCGCCCTCTGGGCCGCCTACCGGGGCGCCCCCCTCATCGGCGAGGGCGCCGACGGCCGTTCCGTCAGCGCGGGCGAGGAGCAGGGCGACGGCGACGGCACCGTCGGCGAGGGCGGCGGCGACGCCTACGAGAACGCCGGCAACGCCCGCACCAGGCCCGGTGCCCGCCCCGGCAAGGGACCCGCGGACGACGTGTCCGTGGAGGTCACCCAGGGGAAGGGGCGGGGCGCGCTCGCCGTCACCGCGGCGAACGACGGCGACACCACCCTCATCACCCTGAAGACGACGGGCGACTCCCCCGTCCGCTGGTCCGCCCGCACCGGCGCCGACTGGCTGTACCTCAGCCGGTCCTCGGGCACCCTGGAGCCCGGCGCGTCCACGACGATCAAGGTGTACGTCGACCAGCTGAGCGAGCCCGCCGGGTACTGGACGGCGGAGGTCTCACTGGCTCCCTCGGGCGCCGTGGTGACGATCGAGGGCTACGGACCGGTGCCGACGCCGCCGGTCGACACCCGGCCGACCCCACCGGATGCGGACCCGGGCCCGCCGAGGCCCACGGACCCGCCCCCGGCACCCGACCCGGACCCCACACCCACCGGCCCGGCGCAGCCCGACCCGACCCCGGCCCCCACCGACGAGACCCCCACGGACCCGCCCGGCCCGACCCCGCCGCCGAGCGACGGGGGAGGCGACCCGCCGCCGGCTTCGTAGGGACGGCGGGGGTGCGTGCCGGGAGGGAGGGTCTGGCCCGGCGGGGGAGCAACCGGGTGCGTCGCGCGTGGTGGGCCCACCACGGATCGCCGGGGCGGGCGAGGGCGGGGGCCGGCTCCGCCCGCGATGCTCGGCCCGCACCAGGGGCTCCGCCCACGGTGTACGGGCCCCGCCCACGGTGCGGTCCGACCGAATCCACCGACTCGGTCTGCGGTCCGACCGAAAGCACCGCTCCGCCTACGGTCCGACCGAATCCACCGGTTCGGCCGGCGGGGTGACCGGATCCGCCGGATGCGGTGCCACCAGCGGCAGACGCGACGCCAGTCGCTGCTCGCACAGCTCGACCAGGCGGTCGTACCCCTCCTTGCCCATCAGCTCGACCAGCTCCGGCCGGTACGAGACGTACACCGGGTCGCCCGCGCCGTGCGCGGAGGTCGCCGACGTGCACCACCAGTGCAGGTCGTGGCCGCCCGGGCCCCAGCCGCGGCGGTCGTACTCCCCGATCGACACCTGCAGCACCCGCGTGTCGTCGGGTCGGTCGATCCAGTCGTACGTGCGCCGGATCGGCAGCTGCCAGCAGACGTCCGGCTTGGTCTCCAGCGGCTCGCGGCCCTCCCGCAGCGCCAGGATGTGCAGCGAGCACCCCGCGCCCCCGGCGAAGCCCGGGCGGTTCTGGAAGATGCACGACCCCTTGTAGGGACGGGTCTGGCGGTCGCCGTCCTCGTCCTTGGAGACCCAGCCGGTCTCCGTGCCCACGTCGTGGAACTGCCAGATCTCCGGAGTGAGCCTCGCCACATGCTCGGCGACGCGCTTCTCGTCGTCCTCGTCCGAGAAGTGGGCGCCCAGGCTGCAGCAGCCGTCGGCCGCGCGGCCCGCCTGGATGCCCTGGCAGCCGCTGCCGAATACGCAGTTCCAGCGCGAGGTCAGCCAGGTGAGATCGCAGCGGAAGACCTGCTCGTCGTCCGCCGGATCAGGGAACTCCACCCACGCGCGCGCGAAATCGAGTCCCTTCTCGTCCGGCGCCGTGGACTCCGCGGAGCCCTTCGCCGACTTCGGTGGC
This sequence comes from Streptomyces stelliscabiei, assembly GCF_014873495.1. GTDB lineage: Bacteria > Actinomycetota > Actinomycetes > Streptomycetales > Streptomycetaceae > Streptomyces > Streptomyces bottropensis. The sequence continues at coordinate 5,976,944 of NZ_JADBGF010000001.1, forward strand.
CTGGTCGCCGCCTTCGCCCGCGAAGAGCCGCCGGTCGCGGCCGCTCCCGCTGCCGACTTGTCGGCCTTTGCCTTTTTCGTCTTTGGCACCCGTCCAGGGTACGGCGCCGGAGGCCGCATCGAGGACCTTGCACGGCCCAGCTGGCAGTAGCGTTCCGCCCATGAGACTCGGTGTCCTCGACGTGGGATCGAACACGGTGCATCTGCTGGTGGTGGACGCACACCCGGGCGCACGCCCCCTGCCCGCGCACTCGCACAAGGTGGAACTACGCCTTGCCCAGCTCCTCGACGAGGCCGGGGCCATCGGTCCCGAAGGGGTCGAGAAACTCATAGCCGTCGTCCACGAGGCGCTCCAGGCCGCCGAGGACAAGGGCGTGGAGGAACTGCTTCCCTTCGCCACCTCCGCCGTGCGCGAGGCCAGCAACGCCGACGAGGTCCTCGCCCGGGTCCAGGACGAGACCGGGGTCGAACTGCAGGTCCTCACCGGCGCCGAGGAGGCCCGGCTGACCTTCCTCGCCGTCCGCCGCTGGTTCGGCTGGTCCGCGGGCAAGCTCCTCGTCCTCGACATCGGCGGGGGCTCCCTGGAGATCGCGTACGGGATAGACGAGGAGCCCGACGCCGCCGCCTCGCTGCCGCTGGGCGCCGGCCGCCTGACCGCCGGCTGGCTGCCCGGCGATCCGGCGACGCCCGACGACGTCCGCGCCCTGCGCCGGCATGTCCGGGCCCAGATAGCCCGTACGGTCGGCGAGTTCAGCCGGTTCGGGGCTCCCGACCACGTCGTCGCCACCTCCAAGACCTTCAAGCAGCTCGCCCGTATCGGCGGCGCGGCCCGCTCCACGGAGGGGCTCTACGTCCAGCGCGACCTCAAGCGCGAGGCCCTGGAGTCCTGGGTCCCCAAGCTCGCCCAGATGACCACGGCCCAGCGCGCCGCGCTCCCCGGCGTCTCCGAGGGCCGCGCGAACCAGATCCTCGCGGGCGCGCTGGTCGCCGAGGCCGCGATGGACCTCTTCGACGTGCAGACCCTGGAGATCTGCCCCTGGGCGCTGCGGGAGGGCGTGATCCTGCGACGCCTGGACCACATGGGTACGGCGTAGGGGAACCGGGGGCGTTCGCCGTCGGCCGCCCCGGTGGGGGCCGACCCGCGGTCCACCCTCCCCGAGCACCCCCACGGCGTACGGGCGGGCCCACCCACCCCCGGCCGACCTCGCGCCCCCCGGCCCACCCGACCCGCCCCACCCCGTAGGCTGTGCCGCGTGGCAGAACCCGTACGGATCCCGGACGCGAAGGTCGCGCTGTCCACGGCCTCCGTGTATCCGGAGTCGACGGCCACGGCCTTCGAGATCGCCGCGCGCCTGGGCTACGACGGCGTGGAGGTCATGGTCTGGACCGACCCGGTCAGCCAGGACCTGGAGGCGCTGCGCCGCCTCTCCGACTACCACCAGATCCCCATCCTCGCCGTACACGCCCCCTGTCTGCTGATCACCCAGCGGGTGTGGTCGACCGACCCGTGGGTCAAGCTCCAGCGCGCCCAGGCCGCCGCCGAGAAGCTCGGCGCGAGCACGGTCGTCGTACACCCCCCCTTTCGCTGGCAGCGCCAGTACGCGCGCGACTTCGTCACCGGTATCTGGCGGATGGCGGGTGAGACGGACGTCCGGTTCGCCGTCGAGAACATGTACCCCTGGCGCTACCGTGACCGCGAGATGCTCGCGTACGCCCCCGACTGGGACGTGACGAAGGACGACTACCGTCACTTCACGATCGACCTCAGCCACTCCGCGACCTCCCGCACCGACGCCCTGGAGATGGTCGACCGCATGGGCGACCGCCTCGGCCACGTGCACATGGCCGACGGCAGGGGATCGGCCAAGGACGAGCACCTCGTCCCGGGCCGCGGCAGCCAGCCCTGCGCCGAACTGCTGGAACGTCTCGCCCACACCGGTTTCGACGGCCACGTCGTGATCGAGGTCAACACCCGCCGCGCCATGTCCGCCGCCGAGCGCGAGGCCGACCTGGCGGAGGCCCTCGCCTTCACCCGGCTGCACCTCGCCTCCGCCGTGCGGGTCCCCCGGCCGTGACCTCGGCCACCCCCCGCCGCCGGGGCCGGCCCTCCCGCACGGAGTCGGCCGACACGCCCGCCGCGCGCGACCGCATCCTCCTCGCGGCCCGCGAGGAGTTCTCCGAGCGCGGCTACGACAAGACGTCCGTACGCGGCATCGCCAAGGCCGCCGGGGTGGACTCGGCGCTCGTGCACCACTACTTCGGCACCAAGGAGCAGGTGTTCGAAGCGTCCATCGAGGTGGCCTTCGGGCCCCTCCTGAGCGCCCCCGGCTCGATCGCCGAGGGCCCCCTCGACGGTGTCGGCGAGCGGCTGGCCCGTTTCTTCTTCGGGGTCTGGGAGAACCCGGCGACCCGCGCGGCGCTGCTCGCGATCGTCCGCTCCGCCGTGAACAACGAGGTCGCGGCCACCGTCTTCCGCCGCCTCGTCTCGGCACAGCTGCTGCGCCGCGTCGCCGCCCAGCTCGACCGCCCGGACGCGGAACTGCGCGCTGAGCTGGCCGCCGCCCAGTTGGTGGGCATCGCCATGCTCCGCTACGTGATCAAGGTGGAGCCGCTGGCGTCGGCGGATCCGGAGCAGATCATCAGAAGGGTCGCCCCGGCGGTGCAGGCCCACCTCACCGCGCCCGGCTAGGCGCGCGAGCCCTCACACACGCGCGTCCCGGCCCCTCGCAACCGTGCCCCCGAACCCTGCCGACCCGCAGTCGAAAACCGAGACAGTCGTCCCGCATTCCGGACAAGCTGTCCAACCCTTGGCGCAACGGGCGTACGCTCGATGCAGTCAGAACTCTCTGATCGCAGTCTCTGAAGGAGCGAGCGCGATGCCCCAGCTGAGGTCCCGCACAGTCACCCACGGCCGCAACATGGCGGGCGCCCGCGCCCTTATGCGCGCCTCCGGTGTACCGGGCGCGGACATCGGCCGCAAGCCGATCATCGCGGTCGCCAACAGCTTCACCGAGTTCGTGCCGGGCCACACCCACCTCCAGCCGGTGGGCCGCATCGTCAGCGAGGCGATCACCGCGGCCGGCGGCATCCCGCGCGAGTTCAACACCATCGCCGTCGACGACGGCATCGCGATGGGCCACGGCGGCATGCTGTACAGCCTCCCCTCCCGCGACCTGATCGCGGACAGCGTGGAGTACATGGTCGAGGCCCACTGCGCCGACGCCCTGATCTGCATCTCCAACTGCGACAAGATCACCCCGGGCATGCTGAACGCCGCCCTGCGGCTCAACATCCCGACCGTCTTCGTCTCCGGCGGCCCCATGGAGTCCGGCCGGGCCACCCTCGTCGACGGCACGGTCCGCACGCTCGACCTGGTCGACGCGATCTCCGACGCGGTCAACGACAAGATCTCGGACGAGGACATCCTCCGTATCGAGGAGAACGCCTGTCCGACCTGCGGCTCCTGCTCCGGCATGTTCACCGCCAACTCGATGAACTGCCTCGCGGAGGCCATCGGACTCGCCCTCCCGGGCAACGGCTCGGTCCTGGCCACGCACACGGCCCGCCGGGCGCTGTACGAGAACGCGGGCCGCACGGTGATGGACATCACCCGCCGCTACTACGAGCAGGACGACGAGACGGTCCTGCCCCGCAACGTCGCCACCTTCGCGGCCTTCCAGAACGCCATGGCCCTCGACATCGCGATGGGCGGCTCGACCAACACGATCCTGCACCTGCTGGCCGCCGCCCAGGAGGCCGGCGTCCCGTTCGACCTGGACGACATCAACGAGGTCTCGCGCCGGGTGCCGTGTCTGGCGAAGGTCGCGCCGAACGTCGCCAAGGACCGCACGTACTACATGGAGGACGTGCACCGGGCCGGCGGCATCCCCGCCCTCCTCGGCGAACTGCACCGCGCGGGCCTGCTCAACGAGGACGTCAACTCGGTTCACAGCCCGTCCCTCGCCGACTGGCTGAAGACCTGGGACGTGCGCGGCGGCTCCCCGTCGCCGGAGGCTCTGGAACTGTGGCACGCGGCACCCGGATGTGTGCGTTCCGCCGAGGCCTTCTCCCAGTCCGAGCGCTGGGAGGCCCTGGACGTGGACGCCGAGGGCGGCTGCATCCGCTCCGCCGAGCACGCCTACTCCAAGGACGGCGGCCTCGCGGTCCTCAAGGGCAACCTGGCGGTCGACGGCTGTGTGGTGAAGACGGCGGGCGTCGACGAGTCGATCTGGACGTTCGAGGGCCCGGCGGTCGTCTGCGAGTCGCAGGAGGAGGCCGTCCAGAAGATCCTCATGAAGGAGATCAAGGAGGGCGACGTCGTCGTCATCCGCTACGAGGGCCCCAAGGGCGGCCCCGGCATGCAGGAGATGCTCTACCCGACCTCGTACCTGAAGGGCCGCGGCCTCGGCAAGACCTGCGCGCTCATCACCGACGGCCGCTTCTCCGGCGGCACCTCGGGCCTCTCCATCGGCCACGCCTCGCCCGAGGCGGCCGCCGGCGGCACGATCGCCCTCGTCGAGGACGGCGACCGCATCCGCATCGACATCCCGAACCGTTCGATCGAGCTGCTGGTCGACGACGCCGAGCTGGCCCGCCGCGAGCAGGCCCTGAACGGCGTCTACGCCCCGAAGAACCGGGAGCGCAAGGTGTCGGCCGCGCTGCGCGCCTACGCCGCGATGGCCACCAGCGCCGACAAGGGCGCGGTGCGGGACGTCAGCAAGCTGGGCTGAGGCCCCGCGAAAACAGCACATCGAGGGCCGTTCCCCTACGGGACGGCCCTCGTTCGTGCGGCCACTCGTTCGTGAAGCGCCTCGTTCGTGAAGCCACTCGTTCGTGCAGCCACTCGGCTGTGAGGGCGACGTCACTCGCCCTCGCCCTCGCCCGGCCGTGACCGGCGGAGGGTCACCAGCTCCCCGGGTCGTTCCCGTCCAGCCCGAGCACCGTCCCGTCGAGCGTGCCCGCGCAGACCCGGCCGTCGATGACCACGGGCTCGGGCAGCGAGGCGGTGACCCGGCCCGGGTCCCCGAGCCGCGACGGTGTGTCTCCGCTGATCCCGCCCTTGCGCACGTCCACCGCGAGCAACCGCCCGTCGGACGCGGTGAAGTACACATGCCGGTCGTCGGCGACCGGCGCCGAACTCCGCGCGACCCCCGTCTCCGTCCGCCACAGCTGCTTACGCGCCTTCATGTCGACGGCCGTGAGAGCGCCCTGCGCGCCGCTCAACAGGTACACGACATCGCCCCGCACGACCCCGTGGGCCCCTTGGAGCCGCACGGGCAGGGTGACCCGGACCGTGCTCCCGGTGCCGGGGTCGTACCGGACCACGGCGACCGTGTCGTCGTAGGCACCACCGATCGCGCCAAGGACGAGGGCGCCGTCCTGGACCCCCAGCAGCTCCAGGTGGCCCTCCAGCGGGGCGTCCCAGCGCACGTCACCCGTCCTCGGGTCCACCGCGGTGATCCGCGTGCGCGCCTCCGCCCCCTTGCCGGTGACACTCGCCAGGTACGCCGACCGGTCCCCGCCGAACGACGTGAAGTACGCCTCCGGCTGCCCCGGGATCCGGCCGCTCCACAGGGTGTCGCCGGTGGCAGTGTCCACACCGGTGACCGTCCCGTCGGCGGCGGTGAGCAGCAGCGCGCCGCCGGCGTAGTGCCTGCCGCCGTACGCCGAGACGTCCCGCTCCCACCGCACCTTCCCGGTGCCCGGGTCCAACGCCTGGGCCCGGCGGCTCTCGTCCGTCAGCACCTGCACCAGCCCACCCGACACGACGGGCGGGTCACCGGTGCCCAGCCCACCCGCCCCGGCGACGGTGTGCCGCCACAGCACACTGCCGTCCGCCGGATCCAGCGCGGAGACCAGCCCCGGCTGCACGCACAACAGCTTCCCCGCCCCGTACGAGCAGTGCGGCGCGCTCCTGTTCTTCGCCGCCGGCCTGGTGGCCCAGGCTTCGAGGGCGGGCGCGTCGGCCGCCGCACGTCCGGTCCGGGGCGAGGCCGCGCCACCGTCCGTCCGCCCGCCCTCGTTTCCCAGCGCCCGCACGGAGGCGAACCCTCCGCCCGCGACGAGCACCACCGAGACGGCGACGAGCACGGCCCGCACGCGCGACCGGCGCCAGGCCCGGCTGCTGCCCTGGTCCGCGCGCCGCCCGGAGTCTCCTCGCCCCTCGGCCCCGACGAGGCCGCCGCCCGAATCGGCGCCGGTGCCTGTGCCCGAATCCGCGCCGGTGCCGGTGCCGGTGCCGGTGCCGGTGCCGGTGCCGCGGGCGGTGCTGGTTGCGGTGCCGGTGGCGTCCTCCGTCACGTCCGTGGCCCGGCCCGGCGGAGACGCCCAGCCCGCCCCTTCTCGCTCCCGCCGGGTCGTCATGAACGTCTGGGTGTCGTACGAGGCGGCCACGGACCGCAGTTCGTGCATCAGCTCGTCCGCCGTGGGCCGGTCCTCGGGCTCCTTGGCCAGGCAGGCGCGGACGAGGGGAGCGAGGTTCTCGGGTACTGCGGTGAGGTCCGGCTCGTCGTGGACGACCTGGTAGGCGACGACATAGGGACTGTCGGAGTCGAAGGGCCCGCGCCCGGTGGCCGCGTGCACGGTGACCGAGCCGAGGGCGAAGATGTCGGCGGCGGGCCCGACCTCCCGGGGCCGCCGGAACTGCTCGGGGGCCATGAACGGCGGTGTGCCGATCAACTTCCCCGTCTCGGTGCGCAGTTCGCTGTCCTTCGGTCGCGAGATACCGAAGTCGATGACCTTGGGACCGTCCTCGGCGAGCAGGACGTTGCTGGGCTTGAGGTCCCGGTGCACGACGCCGGCGCGGTGGATGTCGCGCAGCGCCTCCGCGAGCCCGGCCATCAGGCGCCGCAACTGCCCCGGCGGCATGGGCCCGTTCCGCTTGACGTACTCGGCGAGGGTCGGGCCGGGGATGAAGAGGGTGGCCATCCAGGGCCGCGCGCTGTCGGTGTCGGCATCCACGACCGGGGCGGTGAAGGCGCCGCTCACCTGGCGGGCGGCGGCGACCTCCTGCTTGAAACGCCCTCTGAACTCGGGGTCCTTGGCGAACTCGGCGTGCACCACCTTCACCGCGAGCCGCAGACCGGACGTGGAGGCGGCCAGATGGACGACGCCCATGCCACCCGACCCCAGACACGATTCCAGACGGTACTGGCCGGCGTACTCGGGAAGTTCCGCTTCCGCTCCCGACCCGGTGCCGCGCTGCGGTGCCATGGGTCCACCCCCGTGCTGTTTCGGCCGCTCGCGCGACGTTCGGAGCCTAGTCGATGACACGTACGGGACAGAGGCGGCTTGCTAGCCTTCACGCGCGAAAAACGCACAGGTGTGTGTGTCCTGATTCAGGGGTATCAAAGGGTCCCCATGCCCTGCGTGGGGGTCGAACGGGGTTTCAAACGGGGGGAGTTCAGCCATGTCTGTCGACCATGTCGAAGAGATCGCGGGGGACGGCGAGGGGGAGCGGACCGTCACGGCATCGGCCGAGGGTTCGGCCACCGCCGCGACGGCCACGGCAGCCGTCCGCCGCTACTCGGTGGCGCCCGGCGTCCGTCTCAACGTCCGCAGCGGCCCGAGCACCAGCTACGGCATCGTCCGCGTCCTCTCCGAGGGCGTCACGGTACCGATCTACTGCCAGACCCCGGGCCAGACCATCTCCGGCCCCTACGGCACCACGAACGTCTGGGACAACATCGACGACGGCCAGTACATCTCCGACGCCTACGTCTACACCGGCAGCGACGGCTACGTGGCGGGCCGCTGCGGCTGACCCAGTAACCGGGGCCGGCTGACGACACGGCGCGGCGGCACGGAGAGCACCGCGGTACCCCCGCGCGGGGGTACCGCGGCCAGGCCGGTCCGGCCGCCCCGAGGGCCCGGACACCGCCGCGCAGCCGCTCCGACGCCGGAGCCATAATCGACCCGTGAGCGACAAGCCGAAGAACGACCAGGCGGGGCAGACGCAGGGGCAGACGCAGGGGCAGGGGCAGGAGCCGCAAGGGCCGCAGGCGCCCTCGGCCGCTTCCCCGGCGACCCCTACGGGCCCTCGCCCCGAGCCCATCCGCTTCTTCGGGACGACCTGGCTGAATCACGACGGCACCTACACGGCCCGCCGCGCGACCGTCACCGCCGGCTCGCTCGTGGCCCTGGCCGTCTCCTGCCTGGTGCTGCGCCTGGCCTACGAGGGCCTGCGACTGGCCGCGGTCGGCGGTTTCGTCAGCATCCTGGTCGTCGTCATGTTCGCCATCTGCAGCGCCCTGGCCTTCGGCCACACCTGGGGTGCCTTCACCAAGCGCCCCGACCCGGCCCGTCACTCCTCCCTACGGGGCCTCCTCACCATCGGCTTCCTCGGCTCCCTGACCGCCTACTTCCTCCGCTCCCTGAAAGAGGCCCCGGGCGAGTCCCTCCACCGCGAGGAGTACACCGAGGCCCGCCGGCAGTACGACCGCCGCACAGCCAAGCGCACGAAGAACCCGGCCAAGCGCCGCCGCCCCTGACCGACCGGCACGTCACCGCCCCGTCAGGTACGCGGCGAACCGCGACGCGGGAGGGTGCAGCCCCCGGGAACGGGACGGGTGGGTGCGGCCCGGGCGACAGCCCCTCCCCAACCCCAGCCCACCGAGCCACGATGTCCCCCATGACCACCTCTCGCCCCCGCCTCTCCCACACCGCCCGGGCCCACTCCTTCAACGCCGCCGCAGCCCAGTACGCGGCGAACCGCCCCTCCTACCCGGCCACCCTCTTCGACACCATCGAAGCCCTGGCCGCGCGGCCCCTCCCTGGCGCACGCGCCGTGGACGTGGGCGCGGGCACCGGCATATCCACGGCCCTCCTCCACACCCGCGGCGCCGACGTCCTCGCCGTGGAACCCGGCGCAGGCATGGCCGCCCAGTTCCGCCGCAGCCACCCCCACATCCCCCTGGTCCGCGGCGACGGCAACGCCCTCCCCGTCGCCACCGCCTCCACCGACCTCCTCACCTACGCCCAGTCCTGGCACTGGACCGACCCCGCCCGCTCGGTCCCCGAGGCCCTCCGCGTACTCCGCCCCGGCGGCGCACTCGCCCTCTGGTGGAACACCGACGCCGTCGACGTCCCCTGGATCGCCGACGCCACCGTCCGCATCCACCGCTTCCTCGGTGTGGACCCCGGCACCCCGATCGAGAAGAGCGGCTCCGGCGCACCCGCCGCCCTCGCCGACACAGCGGCCCTCGCCGGCACCACCGACCGGCTCGTCTTCACCCGCCGCCAGATCCGCTGGAGCCGCACGGTCCCCCTGGACACCCACCTGGCCAACATCGCCAGCCACTCGGGGTTCCTGGTCCTCGGCCAAGACGCCACCTCCACGTTCCTCACCGAGGAACGAGCCCACCTCCGCGGACTCTTCCCCACCGAAACCATCGAAGAGATCTACGACGTGGACCTACTGGTGGCCATCCGCCCCTGAACACCCTCCTTCCTGTTCCCGGGAACACCCTCCACCCGTGGGCACCCTCCGCCCCACCGACCGGCCCGAACCCTCACCCCCATCACCCCTGCCGAGCGCCCGCGCCCCCTACGCGCCCGCTCGCACTTCCGCCTGCCCCCGCCCGGAACCAGCCCCGCCCCGAACCCACCTCACCCCCTCACTTGACGTCCCCCTCGCCCTGCGCAATATTCACCACATGATGAATAACTCCGGGAGCGAGCCCCCACCCCCACCCGCCATCCACGCCCAGAACCTCACCGTCGCCCGAGGTCCGCGTACCGTGCTCCGCGCCGTCGACTTCGCCGTCCCGCAGGGCCAGATCACCGGCCTCCTCGGCCCTTCCGGCTGCGGAAAATCCACCCTGATGCGAGCGATCGTCGGCACCCAGGCCAAGGTCACCGGCACCCTGGACGTCCTCGGCCGCCCCGCGGGCGATGCCAACCTCCGCTCCCGCATCGGCTACGTCACCCAGGCCCCCTCCGTCTACGACGACCTGACCGTCAGCCAGAACCTCGCCTACTTCGCCGCGATCCTCGACCCCGGCCGCGCGGCCGCCGACCGCCGTCACGAGAACGTCACCCGGGCCATCGCCGACGTGGACCTCACCACCCACGCCGACGCCCTCGCCGGCAACCTCTCCGGCGGACAGCGCAGCCGCGTCTCCCTGGCCGTGGCCCTCCTCGGCGCCCCCGAACTGGTGGTCCTCGACGAGCCCACCGTCGGCCTGGACCCCGTCCTGCGCCGCGAACTGTGGGCCCTCTTCCACACCATCGCCCACGAGCGCCGGGCCACCCTCCTGATCTCCTCCCACGTCATGGACGAGGCCGAGCGCTGTCACCGCCTCCTCCTCATGCGCGAGGGCCGGATCCTCGCCGACGACACCCCCGAGGCCCTCCGCGCCCGCACCCACACCGAAACGGTCGAAGAGGCCTTCCTCCGCCTGGTAGACGAAGCCACGGCGACCGCGCCCACAGCCACGACCGACGCACACCAGAAGGAGCCGGCGCGATGACCGCCACGACCACATCCACGCCCCCGATGGCCTCCCGCCCGAGGGCCCTCAGCTACTCCCGCACGACCGCCACGGCCGCCCGAGTCCTCCGCCAACTCGGCCACGACCCCCGCACGATCGCCCTGCTGATCCTCATCCCGTGCGTGATGCTGTTCCTGCTGCGCTACGTCTTCGACGGCAGCCCGCGCGTCTTCGACTCCATCGGCGCCTCACTCCTCGGCATCTTCCCGCTGATCACGATGTTCCTGGTGACCTCGATCGCGACCCTGCGCGAGCGCACCTCGGGCACCCTGGAACGCCTCCTCTCCATGCCTCTCGGCAAGGGAGACCTCATCGCCGGCTACGCCCTCGCCTTCGGCACCCTGGCGATCATCCAGTCCGCCCTCGCCACGGGTCTGGCCGTCTGGTTCCTCGACCTGGACGTCACCGGCTCCCCTTGGCTCCTCCTGATCGTCGCCCTCCTCGACGCCCTGCTCGGCACCGCCCTCGGCCTCTTCGTCTCGGCCTTCGCCTCCTCCGAGTACCAGGCCGTCCAGTTCATGCCGGCCGTGATCTTCCCCCAGCTCCTCCTCTGCGGCCTGTTCACCGCCCGCGCGAACATGCACCCCGCCCTGGAGGCCATCTCCAACGTCCTCCCCATGTCCTACGCCGTCGACGGCATGAACGAAGTCCTCCTCCACACCGACATGACCGCCACGTTCGTACGCGACATCGCGATCGTCGCCGGCTGCGCCGTCCTGGTCCTCACCCTGGGAGCGGCCACCTTGCGGCGCCGGACGACCTGACGCCCCCCACACCACCCGGCCGACGTCCCGCCCACCGGACACGCCGACCGAACCCGCGCCCCCGGTGCGAGGATGGCCCCAGGACGACGCACCCCCGGAGGGCACCCGCACCATGAGCCAGAAAGTCGCAGTCCTCGGCACCGGCAAGATCGGCGAGGCCCTGCTCAGCGGCATGATCCGAGCCGGCTGGGCACCCGCGGACCTCCTGGTCACCGCCCGCCGTCCCGAACGCGCCGAAGAACTCCGCACCCGGTACGGCGTCACCCCGGTCACCAACGCCGAGGCCGCGAAGACCGCCGACACGCTCATCCTCACGGTCAAGCCTCAGGACATGGCCACCCTCCTCGACGAACTCGCCCCGCACACCCCCGCCGACCGTCTGGTCGTCAGCGGCGCGGCGGGCATCCCCACCTCCTTCTTCGAGGAGCGCCTGGCCGCAGGCACCCCCGTCGTCCGCGTTATGACGAACACCCCCGCCCTCGTCGACGAGGCCATGTCCGTCATCTCCGCCGGCAGCCACGCGAGCGAGGCCGATCTCGCGCACGCCGAGGAGATCTTCGGCGCCGTCGGCAAGACCCTTCGCGTCCCCGAGTCCCAGCAGGACGCCTGCACCGCCCTCTCCGGCTCCGGCCCGGCGTACTTCTTCTACCTGGTCGAAGCCATGACCGACGCGGGCATCCTCCTCGGCCTGCCCCGGGACAAGGCCCACGATCTGATCGTCCAGTCCGCCATCGGCGCGGCCACGATGCTCCGTGACAGCGGCGAACACCCCGTCAAGCTCCGCGAGAACGTCACCTCTCCCGCCGGCACGACGATCAGCGCCATCCGTGAACTCGAGAACCACGGAGTGCGCGCCGCGCTGATCGCCGCACTGGAGGCCGCCCGCGACCGCAGCCGCGAACTGGCCTCCGGCAAGAAGGACTGACGCCCCGCGCGGTCAGCCGGCCAGCAGACCGATCGCCCGGTACGCCTCATCCACCCTCGGCCGAGCCATGCCTCTGGCCTTCTCCGCGCCCATCCGCAGCACCCCCTCCACATACGCAGGATCCGCGCACAACTCCTTGTGCCTCTCCTGTACGGGCCTGAGGAGTTCGACCACGGCCTCTGCGGTGTCCTTCTTCAGTGCTCCGTACGATTCATATACACCGCTCAGGTCCTCGGGGTTCCCACCCCCACAGGCGGCGAGGATCTCCAGCAGGTTCGCGAGCCCCGGCCGTTTCTCCGGGTCGTACACGACATCCCGCCCGCTGTCGGTCACGGCCCGCATGACCTTCTTCCGCGCCACGTCCGGTTCGTCCAGCAGGTAGACGATGCCCGGCCCGACGTCGTCGGTCTTCCCCATCTTCGACGTCGGATCCTGGAGGTTCATCACCCGGGCCGCGACCTTCGGACGCGTGGCCCGCGGCACCACGAACGTCCGTCCGTACCGCTGGTTGAAGCGCACGGCCAGGTCCCGCGTCAGTTCCACATGCTGCGTCTGGTCATCGCCCACCGGCACCTCGTCGGTCCCGTACGCCAGGATGTCCGCCGCCATCAGGACGGGATAGGTCAGCAGCGACAGCCGGACACTGCCGCCCCGCTCCCGTTCCCGCGCCGCCTTCTCCCTGTACTGGATCATCCGCCGCATCTCGCCGTCCGTGGCCACGCACTCCAGCAGATACGACAGCCGCGCGTGCTCGTCCACATGACTCTGGACGAAGACGGTGCACAGTTCCGGATCAAGCCCCGACGCCAGCAGCAGGGTCGCCGCCTGCCGGGTCAGCCTTCGCACCCGCGCCGGATCGTGGTCCACGGTGAGCGCGTGAAGATCCACCACACAGAACAACGCGTCCGTCCGGTGCTGGTCGACCTCGGCCCACCGTCGTACGGCTCCCAGGTAGTTCCCCAGCGTCAGATGCCCCGTCGGCTTGATCCCGCTGAACACCCGTGTCATCTCTCCACCTCCTGATCAGGACCGCCGCCACCGGCCGGCCGTCCCACAGGAGGGAGATACGAGAAACGGCCGCCGGGGGCGGCGGCCGTCGAGTACATACGTGCGTACGGCCGCCGTCAGGCGGCCCACCACTGCTGGTGACACGTACGCGTAGTCATGGGGGTCAGGCTACGCCTCACAGGACCGCGCGGCAGCGAGTTGACACACCCCGAGCCGGTACGTAATGTTCTCCGGGTTGTCCGACGTGAGCGCCGACCTCGGTCGGTCCCCGGACAGCCATTCCGCAGGTAACCACCAACAATCGACGACCTGTCGTCGTGTCCTTGGCATGTGTATTTGCGAAATGAGGAATCCGCGTTCGAAAGGGCGCAACCCCCGATTAGCTAGGGGGCAGGGAATCCGCTAAAGTCTCACTCGTCGGAACGGCCCAACAGCCGCGAGGACAACACCCGCTGACTGGGAATCAGGCCCGAAAGGATCTGGTAGAGTCGGAACCGCCGGAAAGGGAAACGCGAAAGCTGAAACCTGGAAAGCACCGAGGAAATCGGAGCCGGAAACGGTCTGATAGAGTCGGAAACGCAAGACCGAAGGGAAACTGCCCGGAGGAAAGCCCGAGAGTAGCTTGGGTGAGTACAAAGGAAGCGTCCGTTCCTTGAGAACTCAACAGCGTGCCAAAAATCAACGCCAGATATGTTGATACCCCGTCCGCCGGGCAGTGTTCCGGTGGTCGAGGTTCCTTTGAAACAAACACAGCGAGGACGCTGTGAACGGCCGGGCTTATTCCGCCTGGCTGTTCCGCTCTCGTGGTTTGCACCCGATTACGGGTACACATTCACGGAGAGTTTGATCCTGGCTCAGGACGAACGCTGGCGGCGTGCTTAACACATGCAAGTCGAACGATGAACCACTTCGGTGGGGATTAGTGGCGAACGGGTGAGTAACACGTGGGCAATCTGCCCTTCACTCTGGGACAAGCCCTGGAAACGGGGTCTAATACCGGATACAACCACTACAGGCATCTGTGGGTGGTGGAAAGCTCCGGCGGTGAAGGATGAGCCCGCGGCCTATCAGCTTGTTGGTGAGGTAACGGCTCACCAAGGCGACGACGGGTAGCCGGCCTGAGAGGGCGACCGGCCACACTGGGACTGAGACACGGCCCAGACTCCTACGGGAGGCAGCAGTGGGGAATATTGCACAATGGGCGAAAGCCTGATGCAGCGACGCCGCGTGAGGGATGACGGCCTTCGGGTTGTAAACCTCTTTCAGCAGGGAAGAAGCGAAAGTGACGGTACCTGCAGAAGAAGCGCCGGCTAACTACGTGCCAGCAGCCGCGGTAATACGTAGGGCGCGAGCGTTGTCCGGAATTATTGGGCGTAAAGAGCTCGTAGGCGGTCTGTCGCGTCGGATGTGAAAGCCCGGGGCTTAACCCCGGGTCTGCATTCGATACGGGCAGACTAGAGTGTGGTAGGGGAGATCGGAATTCCTGGTGTAGCGGTGAAATGCGCAGATATCAGGAGGAACACCGGTGGCGAAGGCGGATCTCTGGGCCATTACTGACGCTGAGGAGCGAAAGCGTGGGGAGCGAACAGGATTAGATACCCTGGTAGTCCACGCCGTAAACGGTGGGAACTAGGTGTTGGCGACATTCCACGTCGTCGGTGCCGCAGCTAACGCATTAAGTTCCCCGCCTGGGGAGTACGGCCGCAAGGCTAAAACTCAAAGGAATTGACGGGGGCCCGCACAAGCAGCGGAGCATGTGGCTTAATTCGACGCAACGCGAAGAACCTTACCAAGGCTTGACATCGCCCGGAAAGCATCAGAGATGGTGCCCCCCTTGTGGTCGGGTGACAGGTGGTGCATGGCTGTCGTCAGCTCGTGTCGTGAGATGTTGGGTTAAGTCCCGCAACGAGCGCAACCCTTGTTCTGTGTTGCCAGCATGCCCTTCGGGGTGATGGGGACTCACAGGAGACTGCCGGGGTCAACTCGGAGGAAGGTGGGGACGACGTCAAGTCATCATGCCCCTTATGTCTTGGGCTGCACACGTGCTACAATGGCAGGTACAATGAGCTGCGAAGCCGTGAGGCGGAGCGAATCTCAAAAAGCCTGTCTCAGTTCGGATTGGGGTCTGCAACTCGACCCCATGAAGTCGGAGTTGCTAGTAATCGCAGATCAGCATTGCTGCGGTGAATACGTTCCCGGGCCTTGTACACACCGCCCGTCACGTCACGAAAGTCGGTAACACCCGAAGCCGGTGGCCCAACCCCTTACGGGGAGGGAGCTGTCGAAGGTGGGACTGGCGATTGGGACGAAGTCGTAACAAGGTAGCCGTACCGGAAGGTGCGGCTGGATCACCTCCTTTCTAAGGAGCACTTCTACCGATCCCTTCGGGGTGAGGTCAGAGGCCAGATCATCAGCGAACGTCTGATGCTGGTTAGCTCATGGGTGGAACGTTGATTATTCGGCGTCTTGAGTCATCTCAGGCTGTGAGTACTGTCCTTTCGGGGGCGTGGAAAGCTGATCGGAGTGGTGAGGGATGCCGGGCACGCTGTTGGGTGTCTGAGGGTATGGCCGTATGGCTGCCTTCAGTGCCGGCCCCAGTGAACTCCGGTGGTTACCGGGGGTGATGGGTGGTTGGTCGTTGTTTGAGAACTGCACAGTGGACGCGAGCATCTGTGGCCAAGTTTTTAAGGGCGCACGGTGGATGCCTTGGCACCAGGAACCGATGAAGGACGTGGGAGGCCACGATAGTCCCCGGGGAGTCGTCAACCAGGCTTTGATCCGGGGGTTTCCGAATGGGGAAACCCGGCAGTCGTCATGGGCTGTCACCCTTGCCTGAACACATAGGGCAAGTGGAGGGAACGCGGGGAAGTGAAACATCTCAGTACCCGCAGGAAGAGAAAACAACCGTGATTCCGGGAGTAGTGGCGAGCGAAACCGGATGAGGCCAAACCGTATGCGTGTGAGACCCGGCAGGGGTTGCGTATACGGGGTTGTGGGATCTCTCTTCTGTCGTCTGCCGGCGACAGGACGAGTCAGAAACCGTTGATGTAGGCGAAGGACATGCGAAAGGTCCGGCGTAGAGGGTAAGACCCCCGTAGCTGAAACATTGACGGCTCGTTTGAGAGACACCCAAGTAGCACGGGGCCCGAGAAATCCCGTGTGAATCTGGCGGGACCACCCGCTAAGCCTAAATATTCCCTGGTGACCGATAGCGGATAGTACCGTGAGGGAATGGTGAAAAGTACCGCGGGAGCGGAGTGAAATAGTACCTGAAACCGTGTGCCTACAAGCCGTGGGAGCGTCGCGCATCAAGTTTACTTGGTGCGTCGTGACTGCGTGCCTTTTGAAGAATGAGCCTGCGAGTTTGCGGTGTGTTGCGAGGTTAACCCGAGTGGGGTAGCCGTAGCGAAAGCGAGTCCGAACAGGGCGTTTCAGTAGCACGCTCAAGACCCGAAGCGGAGTGATCTAGCCATGGGCAGGTTGAAGCGGAGGTAAGACTTCGTGGAGGACCGAACCCACCAGGGTTGAAAACCTGGGGGATGACCTGTGGTTAGGGGTGAAAGGCCAATCAAACTCCGTGATAGCTGGTTCTCCCCGAAATGCATTTAGGTGCAGCGTCGTGTGTTTCTTGCCGGAGGTAGAGCACTGGATAGGCGATGGGCCCTACCGGGTTACTGACCTTAGCCAAACTCCGAATGCCGGTAAGTGAGAGCACGGCAGTGAGACTGTGGGGGATAAGCTCCATGGTCGAGAGGGAAACAGCCCAGAGCATCGACTAAGGCCCCTAAGCGTACGCTAAGTGGGAAAGGATGTGGAGTCGCAGAGACAACCAGGAGGTTGGCTTAGAAGCAGCCACCCTTGAAAGAGTGCGTAATAGCTCACTGGTCTAGTGATTCCGCGCCGACAATGTAGCGGGGCTCAAGCGTACCGCCGAAGTCGTGTCATTCCAGCATTGAGGGCCAACGCCTGCTGGGATGGGTAGGGGAGCGTCGTGTGCCGGGTGAAGCAGCCGCGGAAGCGAGTTGTGGACGGTTCACGAGTGAGAATGCAGGCATGAGTAGCGATACAAACGTGAGAAACGTTTGCGCCGATTGACCAAGGGTTCCTGGGTCAAGCTGATCTGCCCAGGGTAAGTCGGGACCTAAGGCGAGGCCGACAGGCGTAGTCGATGGATAACCGGTTGATATTCCGGTACCCGCTGTGAAGCGTCAAACACTGAACCAGGCGATGCTAAGTCCGTGAAGCCGTTCCGGACCCTTCGGGGAAAGGAAAGTGGTGGAGCCGACGGACCAGACTTGTAGTAGGTGAGTGATGGGGTGACGCAGGAAGGTAGTCCATCCCGGGCGGTGGTTGTCCCGGGGTAAGGGTGTAGGCCGTGCGATAGGTAAATCCGTCGCACTTGTGGCTGAGACCTGATGCCGAGCCGATTGTGGTGAAGTGGATGATCCTATGCTGTCGAGAAAAGCCTCTAGCGAGTTTCATGGCGGCCCGTACCCTAAACCGACTCAGGTGGTCAGGTAGAGAATACCGAGGCGTTCGGGTGAACTATGGTTAAGGAACTCGGCAAAATGCCCCCGTAACTTCGGGAGAAGGGGGGCCATCACCGGTGATAGCACTTGCTGCTTGAGCTGGGGGTGGCCGCAGAGACCAGCGAGAAGCGACTGTTTACTAAAAACACAGGTCCGTGCGAAGCCGTAAGGCGATGTATACGGACTGACGCCTGCCCGGTGCTGGAACGTTAAGGGGACCGGTTAGTCACATTTCGGTGTGGCGAAGCTGAGAACTTAAGCGCCAGTAAACGGCGGTGGTAACTATAACCATCCTAAGGTAGCGAAATTCCTTGTCGGGTAAGTTCCGACCTGCACGAATGGCGTAACGACTTCTCGACTGTCTCAACCATAGGCCCGGTGAAATTGCACTACGAGTAAAGATGCTCGTTTCGCGCAGCAGGACGGAAAGACCCCGGGACCTTTACTACAGTTTGATATTGGTGTTCGGTTCGGCTTGTGTAGGATAGCTGGGAGACTGTGAAGCTCGGACGCCAGTTCGGGTGGAGTCGTCGTTGAAATACCAGTCTGGTCGTGCTGGATGTCTAACCTGGGTCCGTGATCCGGATCAGGGACAGTGTCTGATGGGTAGTTTAACTGGGGCGGTTGCCTCCTAAAGAGTAACGGAGGCGCCCAAAGGTTCCCTCAGCCTGGTTGGCAATCAGGTGGTGAGTGTAAGTGCACAAGGGAGCTTGACTGTGAGACCGACGGGTCGAGCAGGGACGAAAGTCGGGACTAGTGATCCGGCGGTGGCTTGTGGAAGCGCCGTCGCTCAACGGATAAAAGGTACCCCGGGGATAACAGGCTGATCTTCCCCAAGAGTCCATATCGACGGGATGGTTTGGCACCTCGATGTCGGCTCGTCGCATCCTGGGGCTGGAGTCGGTCCCAAGGGTTGGGCTGTTCGCCCATTAAAGCGGTACGCGAGCTGGGTTTAGAACGTCGTGAGACAGTTCGGTCCCTATCCGCTGCGCGCGCAGGAATATTGAGAAGGGCTGTCCCTAGTACGAGAGGACCGGGACGGACGAACCTCTGGTGTGCCAGTTGTTCTGCCAAGGGCATGGCTGGTTGGCTACGTTCGGGAGGGATAACCGCTGAAAGCATCTAAGCGGGAAGCCTGCTTCGAGATGAGTATTCCCACCCACTTGATGGGGTAAGGCTCCCAGTAGACGACTGGGTTGATAGGCCAGATATGGAAGCCTGGTAACGGGTGGAGTTGACTGGTACTAATAGGCCGAGGGCTTGTCCTCAGTTGCTCGCGTCCACTGTGTTGGTTCTGAAACCACGAACAACCCCATGCCATGGTCACGGTGTGGTGCGGTTGAGTGTTTCATAGTGTTTCGGTGGTCATAGCGTGAGGGAAACGCCCGGTTACATTCCGAACCCGGAAGCTAAGCCTTACAGCGCCGATGGTACTGCAGGGGGGACCCTGTGGGAGAGTAGGACGCCGCCGAACAAATATTGCGAAAACCCCCGCCGGGAAACCGGCGGGGGTTTTCTGCGTTTGGGCGTCGTTTAGGGTCGGAGCATGCGCTACGACCTCGTGATCTTCGACAATGACGGCGTTCTCGTCGACAGCGAGCCCATCTCCAACCGGCTCCTCGCCGAGTACCTCACCGAACTGGGTCACCCGACCTCGTACGAGGACTCCATCCGCGACTACATGGGGTCGGCCATGCACCGGGTTCACGACGTGGTGCTGGAGCGGACCGGGCAGAGCCTGCCGGGGGACTTCGACGACGTCTTCCACCAGCGGGTGTTCGCCGGGTTCGAGCGGGAGTTGGAGCCGGTGCCGGGTGTGGTCGCGGTGTTGGAGAAGCTGGTCGCGGACGGGGTGCCGTACTGCGTGGCGTCGTCCGGAAGCCATGAGCGGATCCGGGTGGGGCATCGCACGACCGGGCTCGACCGGTGGTTCGAGGAGGGGCTCGTGTTCAGTTCGCAGGATGTGGGGCGGGGCAAGCCGGCTCCGGACCTCTTCCTGCACGCGGCCGAGCGGATGGGTGTCGCCCCGGAGCGGTGTGCCGTCGTCGAGGACAGCCCTCTCGGGGTGCGGGCGGGGCTCGCGGCCGGGATGGATGTGTACGGGTATACGGCGATGACGCCCGCTGGGAAGCTGGCCGGAGCCAGGGGGTACTTTTCGGACATGGGAGAGCTGCTCGACCTGCTTAGTTGAGCAGTATTCAACTTCCTCTACCCATGAGTAGGCCGTGCCCCCTACTGTGCCGCCATGACAGATGTGCTGCGGCGCGGTCGGGCCGCGTTGGCGTTCAGCTTCTTCGCCCAGGGTGTCGCCTTCGCGCTGCTCGTGACGCGGATTCCGGCCATCCAGGACCGGTACGGGGTCTCCGACGCGCTGTTGCCCGCCTTCCTCGCCGCCGTGCCGGTCCTCGCCGGAGTCGGCAGTGTCTGCACCGAACATCTCGTGAAGAGGATTCCGCCGAGCCGGGTGCTCCGGTGGTCCCAGCCCGTCGTGCTCCTGGCGCTGCTCGGCGTGGGGGCGGGCGACCGGATGGTCGTCCTGGGTGCGTCGCTCGCGGCCTTCGGGCTGGCGGTCGGTGCGCTGGACGCGTCCATGAACATGCTCGGGGTGAGCCTGCAGCGGTCGTACGGGCGGAGCATCATGCTCGGCTTCCACGCCGTGTACAGCCTGGGTGGGATAGCCGGGGCCTCGCTGGCCTGGGTGGGGGCGCACTGGGATGTGGCGCTGCTGCCCCTGTACCTGCCGGTGGTGATCGCGCTGCTGCCGGCCGCCCTGGCGGCGAGCCGGTGGTACGTCGACGGGGGTGGCCCGGAGGACAAGGTCCCGACAGCCGCCGCGGAGGGTGGGAACGTCGCCTTCAAGCTGCTGCTGCCGCTCTGTCTGGTGATGTGCTTCGCGTACATCGGGGACTCGACCGTCTCCAACTGGAGTGCGAAGTATCTGCAGGACGTGCTCGGGAGTTCCGACCAGCTGTCGACCGTTCCGTACAACGTCTATATGGTCACCACGCTGATCGGGCGGTCCATCGGGGACCTCGGGGTGCGGAGGTTCGGGGCCGTGGCCGTCGTGCGGGCCGGTGCGGTGGTGGCGGCGGCCGGATTCGCCGTGGTGGCGGGGGCGCCGGGGGCCTGGGTGGGGATGCTCGGGTTCACACTGCTGGGGCTCGGGCTGTGTGTGCTGGTGCCGCAGACGTTCGCGGCGGCCGGGCGCCTGTTCCCCGGAGCTTCGGACGCGGCCGTCGCGCGGCTGAACATCTTCAACTATGTCGGTTTCCTGATCGGTTCTCCGTTGGTGGGGGCCCTGGGCGACCTCTGGAGCTATCGCGGGGCGATGCTCGTACCGATGGTTCTGGTGCTGGTGACGTTGGTGTACGCCCGGTCGTTCGAGACCGAACCGGACCGATACGGTGGCGGGCATGAGCGGCCGCGCACAGCTGATGTGGGACGAGGCAGTAACGGGCTATGACTTCGGTCCGGACCATCCGATGGATCCGGTCCGGCTGGCGCTGACCCGGAGCCTGGTGAGCGCCTTCGGGCTCGACCGGGAGATGGACGTCGTCTCGGCGAAGCCGGCGGGGGAGTCGACCCTGCGGCTCGTGCATCGCGAGGACTATGTGGCGGCGGTCAGGGCCGCGTCGGCCGATCCCCGGGGCGCGGACGGGGCGTACGGGCTCGGGACCGTGGACGATCCGGCCTTCGCCGGGATGCACGAGGTGTCCGCGCTGATCGCGGGGCAGTCGGTCGGGGCGGCGGAGGCCGTGTGGCGCGGGGACGCGCTGCACGCGGTGAACTTCGCGGGCGGGCTGCACCACGCGATGCCCGGTGGCGCGTCGGGGTTCTGTATCTACAACGACGCGTCGATCGCCATCGCCCGGCTGCTGGAGCTGGGAGCGGAGCGGGTCGCGTACGTGGATGTCGACGTGCACCACGGGGACGGGGTGCAGGCGGCGTTCTGGGAGGACCCGCGGGTGCTGACCATCTCGCTGCACGAACATCCCCGGACCCTGTTCCCGCAGACCGGGTGGCCGGAGGAGACGGGGGCCTCGCCGAGCGCGGAGGGGTCGGCCGTGAACGTGGCGCTGCCGGCGGGGACCGGGGACGCCGGGTGGGTGCGGGCGTTCCACGCGGTGGTACCGGAGCTGATCGCGGACTTCCGGCCCCAGGTGCTGGTGACCCAGCACGGGGCCGACACGCACTTCGAGGACCCGCTGGCGCACCTGGCGGTGTCGCTGGACGCGCAGCGGGCGGTGCAGGTGGCGTTGCACGAGCTGGCCCATGAGCACGCCGACGGGCGGTGGGTCGCGCTCGGCGGGGGCGGGTACGCGGTGGTGGAGGTGGTGCCGCGGTCGTGGACGCATCTGGTGGCGATCGCGGCGGGGCGGGAGATCGCGCCGGAGAGTGTGATCCCCGAGGAGTGGCGGCAGCAGGTGTTCGCCCGGACGCGGCAGCTGGCGCCGGCGCGGATGACCGACGGGCGGTGGCCGGTGAAGTGGGCCGGGTGGGAGGCCGGGTACGACCCCGCCGATCGGTTGGATCAGGCGGTGCTGGCCGCGCGGAAGGCTGTGTTTCCGTTGCGGGGGTTGTTGCCTTAGGAATTCTCTTCGCCCCCGCCGCCCCTACCCGTCCCCTTCTCCAGGGGGCTGCGCGCCCCCGTCGCCCCCCGTCAAAGACTTCGGGGCTCCGCCCCGGACCCCGTTCGCGCAGTCCCCGCGCCCCTGGGACGCGTAGTTCCCCGCGCCCCTGGGAGGGGTTACGCCAACTGTGTGGTGGGGCGGGGGTTTTCGGGGTGGCGGGGCGGGCGGTGCGTCAGCATCGGGGCGTGGTGAGTGGCGCGGCGTTGCGGGAGCATCTGGTGGCCTGCGGGCTCGCGGGGCGGGTCGCCACCGCCCGGGAGGCGAGTCTGCGGAGTTATCGGTTGTTCGCGGCCCGGGACCCTCGGTTTCTGATCGGACTTGATCCCGAACTGTCCTGGCGGCAGCGGGATGTGCTCGATCTGATGGCGGAGAAGTGTGGTGTTTCGGCCGATCCGGGGTGCACCTCAGGGCAGGATGTCATTGACCCCGAGCGCACGATGGGTGCGCTGGACCGCTTCGCGGAACGCGTCGCGGCGGTCGCTCGCCGTGGTGGGACGGTCCTCTTCGGGACCGGGCACCCGCATCGGCTGATCGGTTTCTACGGCGCGTTGGCAGACGCCATGTCGGCGGCAGGATGTGAGGTTCTCACCCCAGCGACGGGTAGACGTGTCGACATAACGACCCGGTTCGGTCTACGCACGCACCATCTCGACTACGTACGAGGCGTCGCCGTCGTCCGTGAGGCGCCCGCCCTGCGCTCCGGTTGTGCGACCGGCGTGCACACCCACTCACCGCTCCCGGTTCGGACGGTTCTGGCGGCCGCGGCGGAGGCCGGCGGGCCGCTCCCGGAGCTCGTCGTGGGAGACCACGGATGGGTCTGCGGGGCAGGTCAGCTGGGGTTCGAGGCGATCGGGCTCGCCGACACGGACGATCCGGCTCTCTTCGTGGGCGAGAGGGAGGGGCGGGTGTCCGTCGCCGTTCCACTTGATGACGGTGTGCGGTCCGCTTACTACCGACCACTGACCCGCTACGTACTCAATCGGGCGTGTCTGTCACAGTAGGCCGCCGATGGCATCCCCTCTTCCCCACTCGCATCACCCGCCCCTACATTGGGGAGTGAGCACGCAACGACGAAGAGTCACCGGAAGGGGAAGCCGGTGACCGTCGAGTGCGGAAGGTTCAGGTGTGTCATGGCTGCAGCTGGCGAGAGGCCTCTGAACGAGGTTCAGTTCCTGACCGTGGCGGAAGTCGCCTCGGTGATGCGAGTGTCGAAGATGACCGTGTACCGCTTGGTGCACAGCGGTCATCTGCCGGCGATCCGGGTGGGCAGGTCCTTCCGGGTGCCGGAGCAAGCGGTACATGAGTACCTCCGCGAGAGTTATGTGGGGGTGGAGACGGCCTGACGGCCATCGGGGCAGAGGGGCTTCCGGAGGACCTGCGGTACCTCCGGGATCCCCCCGCTCCCCCTCGATTACGACCTCAGCGCTCGGACCGGTAGGCTGGCCCCTCGTAGGTCGTATGGGCCCATGGCGCCCAAACGCCGAGTGATGAGAAGTGAGCGAGGGTAGTCGTGGGCTCTGTTATCAAGAAGCGGCGCAAGCGGATGGCTAAGAAGAAGCACCGCAAGCTGCTCAAGCGCACCCGCGTTCAGCGTCGCAACAAGAAGTAAGGCGGTCCGGCCCCGGTAACGGGGTCCTGGCCGGCCCCCCTCGCGTAAGGGGGCCGCACGCCTTGCTTTCTTGCGCGAGTGCTGTTGAGAGCGCGTTGCTGTGGCCCTCCACCGAATGCGGTGGGGGGCCACGGTGTTTTCGCCGCCCAGTTTTCGCCGTCCCTTGTTTTTGCCGGTCATTGACGGGGTCGCGGTCACCACACCGCAACATCGAACCGCTAACGTGGCCGCACACGGGGAACGCGGCAGAGTACGAGCAGAGTTACGCCTGTGTGAGCGGACGTCTGGAAGGAAGGCGCTGATCTTGGGAAAGGTCGTGCTCGTCACCGGGGTGGCCCGTCAGCTGGGGGGCCGTTTCGTGCGGCGGATCCAGCGTGACCCGCAGGTCGACCGGGTCATCGCGGTCGACGCGGTGCCGCCGGGACATCATCTGGGCGGCGCGGACTTCGTGCAGGCCGACATCAGGCAGCCGGCCATAGCCCGTCTGCTGGCCGAGCACAACGTGGACACCGTGGTGCACATGGACGTCACGGGCACCCCGCTGGGCAGTGGCGGCCGGGCCACGCTCAAGGAGACCAACGTCATCGGCACCATGCAGCTGCTCGGTGCCTGCCAGAAGTCCCCGCTGGTCAAGCGGCTGGTCGTGAAGTCCAGTACGAACGTGTACGGGTCCGCGCCGCGCGACCCGGCCGTGTTCACCGAGACGATGCCGCCCAAGTCGCTGCCCAGCGGCGGCTTCGCCAAGGACACCGTCGAGGTCGAGGGGTACGTACGCGGGTTCGCCCGGCGGCGGCCCGACGTGGCCGTGTGCGTGCTGCGGTTCGCGAACATCCTCGGGCCGAGCGCGGATTCCCCGCTCGCCTCGTACTTCTCGCTCCCGGTGCTGCCGACCGTGCTGGGCTACGACCCGCGGCTGCAGTTCGTGCACGAGGACGACGTCATCGAGGTGCTGCGGATCGCCTCGCACGAGCCGGCGCGGGGCACGCTCAACAGCGGCACGTTCAACATCGCGGGTGACGGCGTCCTGCTGCTCTCGCAGTGCGCGCGGCGCCTCGGCCGGCCGACGGTGCCGCTGCTGATGCCGGCGGTCAGCTGGGTCGGTTCGATGGTCCGCACGCTGGGCTTCACCGACTTCTCGCCGGAGCAGCTGCGGCTGCTGACCCACGGGCGGGTCGTGTCGACGAACCAGATGCGCGAGACGCTCGGCTACCGGGCCAGATACACGACCGCGGAGACCTTCGCCGACTTCGCCCGCAGCAGGGGCCCCGGCCTCCTGCCCCCGGAGGCCCTCGCTGGGGCCATCGACCGGATCGCCGCCCTGCCCGTGCCCACGCCGGTCGGCGGCCACCCCCCGACGCAGAGCGCCAACTGAGGAGCGCATCAACGATGGCGGATGCCAAGGTCATTCCGTTCGACGACGACCGGACGCGTGGGGGCGCCGTGCAGCGCCCGCCGCGCCGGCGGAGTACGGGGAGCCGGCGCAAGGGCGACAACGCGGTCGTCCGGGATGTTCGTGAATCCGGCGAGGTCCAGGCCCTCCCCGGACGGCCGACCAGCACCGATGATGTTCCTGTGACACGGGAGAAGCCGGAGCCGCCTCAAGAGGCCGCCGAGGCACAGGACGGCAGCGGCCTGGAGCGCCGGATCGCGGGCGGTCTCGCGTTCCTGCGCAAGCGGCTCACCGGTGACTACGAGGTCGACGACTTCGGCTACGACGCCGAACTCACCGACCAGGTGCTGATGTCCCTGCTGCGGCCGGTGTACGAGAAGTACTTCCGGGTCGAGGTGAAGGGCATCGAGAACATCCCGACGGACGGCGGCGCCCTGATCGTCTCCAACCACTCGGGGACGCTGCCGCTGGACGGCCTGATGATGCAGGTCGCCGTGCACGACAACCACCCCACCGGGCGGCATCTGCGGCTGCTCGCGGCGGACCTGGTCTTCATGCTGCCGGTGGTCAACGAGCTGGCCCGCAAGCTCGGCCACACCCTCGCGTGCGCGGAGGACGCCTCACGGCTGCTGCAGCAGGGCGAGCTGGTCGGGGTCATGCCGGAGGGCTTCAAGGGCCTCGGCAAGCCCTTCGGTGACCGCTACAAGCTGCAGCGCTTCGGCCGCGGCGGCTTCGTCTCCACCGCCCTGCGTGCCGGTACGCCGATCATCCCGTGCTCGATCGTGGGCGCGGAGGAGATCTACCCGATGATCGGGAACTCGAAGACGATCGCCCGGCTGCTGGGCTTCCCGTACTTCCCGATCACGCCGACGTTCCCGTTGCTCGGTCCGCTGGGCGCGGTGCCGCTGCCGACGAAGTGGACGATCCAGTTCGGCGAGCCGATCCCGACGGACGGGTATCCGCCGGAGGCGGCCGAGGACCCGATGCTGATGTTCAACCTGACGGACCAGGTGCGGGAGCAGATCCAGCACACCCTGTACAAGCTGCTGGTGCAGCGACGGTCGGTGTTCTTCTAGCCGTCGCCTGACTGTCGCGGCGGCTGGACACGGCGGTGGACACGACGGTGGGGCGCCCTTCTTCGGGAAGGGCGCCCCACCGTCGTACGGGGTCAGTCGCTGTTCTGGCCGTCGATGCCCAGGCCCGGGAGGAGGCCCGGGAGGAGGGGCGGGAGGGTGACGTCGGGCTGTTCGGCCTCGGTGGACCTGCCGGTGGACGGGGAGGTGCTGGCGGTGTCCTGCTGGGGCGGGTCGAGGAGGCCGCCGGTGGTGCCGCCGACGAGTCCTTCGCCGCCGCCGTCCGAGGTGGACGGCTTCGGTTTGCCGGTGGTGTCCTCGCTGTCGCCGCCGACGGAACCGCCGGTGGCGCTCGGGGCCGGGTGGCCGGGGTCGGTGGTGTCGGGTGTGCCGGAGCCCGTGGAGCGCTGCCGGCCGTCGCCGCCCGGGGTGGGGGGCGGGGGCAGGAGCGACGAGTGCGGGGCGACCTCGTCGTCTATGGCGTCGAAGACCGACGAGACCTGCCGGCTCACGTCTCCGAGCTGCACGGGCAGCCGGTCGCGCAGGGCGCCCCAGGCCTCGCGGTGGGACCGGGAGAACGCCGAGAGGGCTCGGATGGGGCCCAGGGACTCCGGATCTCGCTCGTAGGCCTCGTGGAGCAACCGGTGACCCTCGGAGGCGTCGTGCCGCATCCCGGTGAGGGCGCGGCGGATCTCGCCGAGGGACTCGTGGTCGAGCTGTCCGCCCCGGCCCCGCTCCATGAGGCGGCGGGCCTCGCCGAGACGGGTCGACGCCTGGTCCAGGTAGAGCCGGCCCCGGTCGTCGGTGTCGTCGGCCAGGGTGAGCTTCACGTCCTCGATGCCGCGCTTGAGGCCGTAGAGCGAGTCACCGGGCAGGGCGTCCGAGCTGGCGGCTGCCACGCCGCCGAAGGCGCTCGCGGCCACGCCGACGCTGAGCCCGCCGGCGGCGAGCCCCTTCGTCAGGCGGGACCGTGGTCGCAGCTTGCCCAGCGGACTTGCCCGGTGCGCGCCCCGCGCCTTGCCCGATCGCTGTTCGGGCACCGAAGGGTCCGACGCCTCGCGCCCCGGCAGCGTGCCGTCCCGCAGCATGGCTTCCATCGCGGCCACCAACTGCGCGCGATGGACGACCTTGACCTCGGGGTCGAGCACTGGCTTGGGCAGCTCGTCGAGACCGGTGGTGAGGGCCAGCATGTGGTCCTGCTCGGTCTGGCGCGCTGCCGGGGCCGGTGCCGATCCCTCGGGCCGCTCGGCCGCCGTGCCCCGGTCGGACAGCTCCTCCAGGGCCTGGGCGAAGGCGTTCGCCCGCCGGTGCGCCGATACGTTCGCGATCACTGGCGGCACCTCCTCTCGTCATGACGGTCGACTCCCCAGGGGGTCCTGAGGGTTGCACGTCCCTGGCCGGTGCACACGATCGAGTGATCGGTGTCGGCCAGGCGCGACCACAGGGAGCCTGTATCCCGCACAACGAGCGGCGTGGCACTTGGGTTACGGACGGCGGATGATCGGGCGGGGAAGTCAACGGACTTTGACAGCGGGTGAGTTGAGGATCGCGGAGCGTGCGCGAATCGGCGCGCCGGGCGCGGGTGTCGCTCAGCGGGTGGCCGTCCCGGTCGGCGGGGTCGGCGGGGTCAGCGGGCGTCGTCCGGGAGGAGGCGGGCGAGGGTGCGGACCGCGCGGTACTGGAGGGTCTTGATCGCGCCCTCGTTCTTGCCCATGACCCGGGCGGTCTCGGCGACGGAGAGGCCCTGCAGGAAGCGGAGCGTGACGCACTCCTGCTGCTGGGGGTTGAGGCGGCGTACGGCTTCGAGGAGGGCCGCGTTGGAGAGGGACTCCAGGACGGAGTCCTCGGGGGAGCGCTCGACCTCGTTGGCGTCGAGCATCTCGCCGGTGGTGACCTCCAGCCGGAAACGGCTGGACTTGAAGTGGTCGGCCACCAGGTTGCGGGCGATCGTCACCAGCCAGGCGCCGAAGTCGCGGCCCTGCCAGGTGAACGTGCCGATGCGCCGCAGGGCGCGCAGGAACGTCTCGCTGGTGAGGTCCTCGGCGGTCGCCTTGCCGCCGACGCGGTAGTAGATGTAGCGGTAGACCGTGTCGCTGTACTGGTCGTACAGGCGACCGAAGGCGTCGGCCTCGCCGGACTGGGCGCGTTCGACGAGGTCCATCATGCGGGCGCTGTCGCTGTCCGCGGCGGGACGGCGGGTGGTCGTGGCGGTGGATCCCGAACGGCCTCGTCTGCCTACCGCCGCGCTGCCGTCGGCCAGTGCGTAGCACGGGCCGACGGGCGCGGCGGAGGTGGCGAGGGCGGGGACGGCGTACGCGGTGGGGACGAAGCCGCGCAACAGTTGGTTGACCGTCGCGCGCAGCGTAGCCAGGCCCGAGGCGTCAACCCCGACGTGTGGGTACACGGGACTCCCAGAGGCAGAGCTTCCATCACGTGCAGTGCGGAACCTTTCACCCGTCGTAGCGACGGAGGGGTACCGGTTTGCGTTTGAGGAGAATAACGCTTCGTGCAGGCACTGCTACACCCAGTTGCTCAAATCATCGATTACGTCGCTTCTGTTACTGATTGACGGCTGCTCAAGTGCAGGTCCGTGATCGGTTGTTGATCGATTGGGTTCGTGTTCCGTCTGGGTGTGGGGCGTGTTGTGGTCGGGTGCGGACGGCGTGACTGAGGGGGGTGGAGTGGGGGTAGGACCGCTGGAATGCGCTGGCCGCGGGCCCGACGCACGAACGCCGGAGGGGCTGGTCTCCCAGCCCCTCCGGCGTTCGAAGAACGACAGACAGTTCAGTTCAGCGGCGACGGCGGTGCAGGGCGATCGCGGCCACCGTGCCGCCGGCCACCGCGCCCACGCCCGCCGCCGCGGGGAGGCCGACCTTGGCGGCCTTGCGGGCGGTGCGGTAGTCCCGCAGCCGCCAGTCCATGTCCCGGGCGTGCCTGCGGAGTTTGCTGTCGGGGTTGATGGCGTACGGGTGACCCACGAGCGACAGCATCGGGATGTCGTTGTGGGAGTCGCTGTACGCGGCGCAGCGCGAGAGGTCGAGGCTCTCCGCGGTGGCCAGGGCGCGTACGGCCTCGGCCTTGGCGGGACCGTGCAGCGGCTCTCCGACCAGCTTGCCGGTGTACACGCCGTCGACGGACTCGGCGACCGTGCCCAGGGCGCCGGTCAGGCCTAGGCGGCGGGCGATCACCTGGGCGATCTCCACCGGCGCGGCCGTGACGAGCCAGACCTTCTGGCCGGCGTCGAGGTGCGCCTGGGCCAGGGCGCGGGTGCCCGGCCAGATGCGCTCGGCCATGTACTCGTCGTAGATCTCCTCGCCGATGATCGTCAGTTCGGCGACGCGGTGGCCCTGGACGATGGAGAGCGCGGAGTTCTGGGCGTCCTGCATGTGCTCGGGGTCCTCGGATCCCGCCAGCCGGAACCACGCCTGCTGCCACGCGAATCGGGCGAGGTCGCGGGTCTCGAAGAACTTCCGCTTGTACAGGCCGCGGCCGAAGTGGAAGAGCGAGGCGCCCTGCATGACGGTGTTGTCGAGGTCGAAGAACGCGGCGGCCCTGTCGTCGCCGAGGACCGGGAACACCGGTTCCTGGACGGCGTCGGGTGCGGGGGAGATGTCCTCCAACTCCTGGGAGGACTTGCGCGCTGCCTCCGCAGAGGCCTCGCCTGCCAAAACGCTCCGCGCCGTGGCGGAGCGCCTACGGGGAGTGAGCCATCCGAGAGCGGCCATGTCGTGAGCATAGCCAGTCTGTTCGGTGGTTCCGGAGTCCCGAGGTTTGCGGGATGTGAACTCTCCGCGACCGTGTCGTCGAAGAAGGGACGCGGACGGCGTGTCCCGGTATGGAACGGGGCGTGACCGGTGGGGAAAAGAGCAGGTCGTGCGCTGTGTGGTGAGGAGGAGGTGTGGACATCGGGTGGGGAGCGACAATGGCCGACATGAGTGCCATGTTCCGGCGGACGCCTAAGAATTCCGGTGAGCGTCTCGTCACACTGATCGGAAAACCCGGCTGTCATCTGTGCGACGACGCGGAGGCGGTGGTCGGGAAGGTCTGCGGAGAGCTGGGCGTTCCCTGGGAGAAGAAGGACATCACCGAGGATGCGGAACTGCACCGGCAGTACTGGGAGCAGATTCCGGTCGTGCTCGTGGACGGCGCTCAGCACACCTTCTGGCGGGTGAACGAGGAGCGCCTTCGCAAAGCCCTCGCATCAAGGTGACGATGATGTGACCTGACCGACCAGTCCAAGTGGTCCCATTAGTCGCTTAGGATCGATGGGCTGGTTGGTCTCGGGGGCGGGATTCGTGAGGAGAGTGTGCGGTTTTGCCCCTGTCGTGCAAGGCATTCGGTGAGGAACGACGGTGCGTGTGCGCCGGTTCCCCACGCGTGCGCCGCGTGTGCGTGACCCCGGTCACGTTGGCCGGGCAAATCGGACACCATCTTTGTGCACGCGTTCACAAAGACATAGCCTGCTGTCGACGGGGCGGTCTGGGGACGCATGACCGCCCGCAGCCCCGCTCTACCCGCAGGAGCACCGTGGCAACTGGCCGAACTCACCGACCGGCGACCCGTAGCCGAGGGATTCCCGAGGCCACCGTCGCCAGACTTCCGCTGTACCTCCGTGCCCTGACCGCACTCTCCGAGCGTTCGGTACCCACCGTTTCATCCGAGGAACTCGCGGCCGCCGCCGGGGTCAACTCCGCGAAGCTGCGCAAGGACTTCTCGTACCTCGGTTCCTATGGGACGCGGGGTGTGGGGTACGACGTCGAGTATCTCGTCTACCAGATCTCGCGTGAGCTGGGGCTGACCCAGGACTGGCCGGTCGTGATCGTCGGGATCGGTAATCTCGGCGCCGCGCTGGCCAATTACGGCGGGTTCGCCTCCCGCGGCTTTCGGGTGGCCGCGTTGATAGACGCCGATCCGGCGATGGCGGGGAAGCCGGTCGCGGGTATCGCGGTGCAGCACACGGACGAGCTGGAAAAGATCATCGACGACAACGGCGTGTCGATCGGCGTGATCGCCACGCCCGCCGGCGCCGCCCAGCAGGTGTGCGACCGGCTGGTCGCCGCCGGGATCACGTCGATCCTCAACTTCGCGCCCACCGTCCTCTCCGTGCCGGACGGCGTCGACGTCCGCAAGGTGGACCTCTCCATCGAGCTGCAGATCCTCGCGTTCCACGAGCAGCGCAAGGCCGGCGAGGAGGCGGCGGCCGAGGCCGCCGCCGTGGCGCAGGTTCCCCGGGAGTCCGGGAAAGGGCCCGACGGGGATGTCCCCGCCGTGATGCCGGCATGAGTCTCCTGGTCGTCGGACTGAGCCACCGCAGCGCTCCGGTGAGCGTGCTGGAGCGGGCGGCGCTGTCCCTGGACGCGCAGATCAAGTTGCTTCAGGACACGGTCGCCGCGGAGCCGGCCACCGAGGCCGCGCTCCTCGCCACCTGCAACCGCATCGAGCTGTACGCGGACGTGGACAAGTTCCACGCGGGCGTCGCCGAGCTGTCCACGCTGCTCGCGCGGCACAGCGGCGTCGGGCTCGACGAGATCACGCCGTATCTGTACGTGCACTACGAGGACCGCGCCGTCCACCATCTGTTCTCCGTGGCCTGCGGGCTCGACTCGATGGTCGTCGGCGAGGGGCAGATCCTCGGGCAGATCAAGGACGCGCTGGCCCGCGCCCAGGAGCTGCACACCGCCGGACGGCTGCTGAACGACCTGTTCCAGCAGAGCCTCAGGGTCGGCAAGCGGGCGCACTCCGAGACCGGGATCGACCGGGCCGGACAGTCGCTGGTGACCTTCGGTCTGGAGCAGTTCACCGCGGGTGCGGACGTCGCGAGCTGGGCCCGGGGCAAGCGGGCCGTGGTGATCGGCGCGGGTTCCATGTCCTCGCTGGCCGCCGCGACCCTCGCGCGCGCCGGCGTGGGCGAGATCGTGATCGCCAACCGGACCCGTGACCGGGCCGAACGGCTCGCGCAGATCCTCACCGAACAGGGCGAAACGGACGTGCTGGCCCGCGCGGTACCGATGGAATCGGTGCCGGCCGAGCTGACACGTGCCGACGTCGCGGTCTCCTGTACGGGTGCCACGGGCCTGGTCCTCACCGCCGAGATGGTCGCGGCGGCCGTCGAGGGCCGGGTGCCCGAGGGCGTTCCCGCCGGGCCGGAGAGCCGCCCGGACACCCGCACCGGCATACGTCCGGCCCTGGCGCCGACCTCCCTCGGCAGCGACGACGACTGCCCGCTCGACCTGCCCGCCGTCCAGGGCGGCGGCTTCTCCGTGCACGGGGAGGCCGCGGTAGCCGGGATGGACGCGGCGACCCTGGAACAACACGCGGCCTGGGTGGACAACGCGACCGTGGACCGGCGCGCGAGCCGCCGTACGCCGGAGCGCGAGGCCCCGCGTACGCCCGCCGCCGACGCCGAGCTGATCGCCGCGCTCGTCGCGGCCGTCGCCGTCACCGGACGGATCACCGAGCTGCGCCGCCCCGAGGCGGTCGTCGAGGTGCCCCGGCCCGCGCCCGTGCTTGCGCTGCTGGACCTGGCGATGCCCCGCGACATCGACGCGGCCGCGCACAGGCTGGCCGGCGTACGGCTGGTCGACATCGAGTCGCTCGCCGAGGTCTCCGCCGACGCGCCGATGGCCGCCGACGTCGACCTGGTGCGGAGGATCGTTTCGGACGAGGTGGCGGCCTTCGGCGCCGCTCAGCGGGCCGCGCACATCACACCCACCGTCGTGGCGCTGCGCGCCATGGCCGCCGATGTCGTCGCGAGCGAGATCGCCCGCCTGGAGGGCCGGCTGCCCGGCCTCGACGACAAGCACCGGGGCGAGATCACCCAGACCGTGCGGCGCGTGGTGGACAAGCTGCTGCACGCGCCGACCGTACGGGTCAAGCAGCTCGCGGCCGAACCCGGCGGCGCCGGGTACGCGGACGCGCTGCGGACCCTGTTCGACCTGGACCAGGAGACGGTCACCGCCGTGTCCCGGGCCGAGGACAGCGACCAGCGCAGAGCCGACGACAGATTCGTCGGAGCGAACGCCGAGAACCGAGGGCGATCATGAGTGAGCCGCACAACAGGGCCCTGAGGCTCGGGACCAGGCGAAGCAACCTCGCCATGGCCCAGTCCGGGCAGGTGGCGGACGCGGTCCGCCGGCTGACCGGGCGGCCCGTCGAACTCGTGGAGATCACGACGTACGGCGACGTCTCCCGCGAGCAGCTGGCGCAGATCGGCGGCACGGGCGTCTTCGTCACCGCGCTGCGCGAGGCGCTGCTGCGCGGCGAGGTCGACTTCGCCGTGCACTCCCTCAAGGACCTGCCGACCACGTACCCGGACGAGCTGGCCCTGGCCGCCGTGCCGGTGCGCGCGGACGCGCGGGACGTCCTGGTGGCCCGGGACGGACTGACCTTCGAGCGGCTGCCCGAGGGCGCCCGGGTCGGTACCGGCTCCTCGCGCCGGATGGCCCAGCTGAACGCGTACGCGCGCAGCCACGGGCTCACGATCGAGACGGTGCCCATCCGCGGGAACGTCGACACGCGGATCGGATACGTACGGCAGGGCGAGCTGGACGCCGTCGTCCTGGCCGCCGCCGGACTGACCCGGATCGGACGGATCGACGAAGCGACCGACTTCCTCCCGGTCGACACTGTTTTGCCCGCCCCCGGCCAGGGGGCACTGGCGATCGAATGCGCCGCAGCCGATGCGGAGCTGATCGCCGCGCTCGCCGGACTCGACGACCCGGACACCCGGGCCGCCGTGACCGCCGAGCGATCCCTGCTCGCCGCCCTGGAGGCCGGTTGCAGCGCACCTGTGGGTGCGTTCGCCGACCTTCTGGCCGACGGGCAGACTGTCAAGGAGATGCGCCTGCGCGGCGTCGTCGGCACGACCGACGGCTCGACGCTGGTGCAGCTGTCCACCACCGGTCCCGTGCCCGAGACGTACGACCAAGCAATGGCGCTCGGCCGTGAACTCGCCGCCGAGATGCTCGCTAAGGGCGCGGCCGGTCTGATGGGGGAGCGAGCACATTGAGCCCCACCACCCTTCCCGCCGGTCCGGACCACGGTCACGTCACCTTCCTCGGTGCCGGACCCGGGGATCCGGGACTGCTGACACTGCGCGCCGTCGAGGCCCTGGCGAACGCGGACGTTCTCATCGCCGAGCACGATGTGCTCGACGTGGTGCGTACGCACGCCCGCGCCGGCGTCGCCCTACTGGACACCGACTCGAGCCCGCCGTCGGCTCTGACTGCGGCGTCCTGTGCCACTTCCGCGGCTACTTCAGCGGATACGTTCTCGGGCACAGGCACGCCTCAGCTGACGGTTGTTGACGGCGCGTCAACAACCGTTGGTGCACCCGCTGTGCGGGATGCGGCACATCTTGTCATGGAGGCCGCGCGGGGCGGCAGGCGGGTGGTGCGTGCGGTGTCCGGGGACCCCGGACTCGACACGTACGCCACCGAGGAGATGCTGGCGTGCGCCGCCGCCGGCGTGCCGTTCGAGGTGGTGCCCGGTGTGGCCGCCGCCGTGGGCGTGCCCGCGTACGCCGGTGTGCCGCTGCGGGACGCGCAGGGCGCGGACGTGCGGTTCGTCGACGCGCGCACGGCTTCCGACCGGTGCTGGGCGGAGGTCGGGGCGTCGGACGGGACCGTGGTCGTCTCGGCGACGCTGGAGACCGTGGCCGCGGCCGCCGGTGAGCTGGTCGCGGCGGGCCGCAAGCCCGATACGCCGATGACCGTGACGGTCGCCGGTACGACGACCCGGCAGCGCACCTGGACCGCGACCCTCGGCACGATCGCGCAGACGCTGAAGCAGGCCAAGGTGCTGCCCTCCCCCGAGGGCGGCAGGCCGGTGATAGTGGTGGTCGGCGAGCGTTCCTCGGCGGCCCAGCGCGACCAGCTGTCGTGGTTCGAGAACAAGCCGCTCTTCGGATGGCGGGTCCTCGTGCCGCGGACGAAGGAGCAGGCCGCCTCGCTCTCCGACCAACTGCGCTCGTACGGGGCCGTGCCCCACGAGGTGCCGACGATCGCGGTCGAGCCGCCGCGGACGCCGCAGCAGATGGAGCGGGCCGTGAAGGGGCTCGTGACGGGGCGCTACGAGTGGATCGCCTTCACCTCGGTGAACGCGGTCAAGGCGGTGCGGGAGAAGTTCGAGGAGTACGGGCTCGACGCGCGTGCCTTCGCCGGGATCAAGGTCGCGGCGGTGGGTGAGCAGACCGCCAGGGCGCTGATCGCGTTCGGCGTGAAGCCCGATCTGGTGCCGAGCGGCGAGCAGTCCGCCGCCGGGCTGCTGGAGGACTGGCCGCCGTACGACCCGGTCTTCGACCCGATCGACCGGGTGTTCCTGCCGCGGGCCGACATCGCCACGGAGACGCTGGTCGCCGGGCTGATCGAGCTGGGCTGGGAGGTCGACGACGTCACCGCGTACCGGACCGTGCGGGCCTCGCCGCCGCCGGCCGAGACGCGGGAGGCGATCAAGGGCGGCGGCTTCGACGCCGTGCTGTTCACGTCCTCCTCCACCGTGCGGAACCTGGTGGGGATCGCCGGGAAGCCGCACAACGTGACGGTGATCGCCTGTATCGGGCCCGCCACGGCCAAGACGGCCGAGGAGCACGGGCTGCGGGTGGACGTGATGGCTCCCGAGCCGTCCGTGCACAAGCTGGCGGAGGCGCTGGCGGACTTCGGTCTGCGCCGACGGGCCGCGGCGGTCGAGGCGGGGGACCCCGTGACCCGGCCGAGCGAGCGGCGGCCGGGCGCGCGGCGCCGGAGGACGACGACGTAAGGGCTGGGCCCTTCACCCCCTGAGTGCCCGCGCGCTCGGGGGGTTTGTCGTGTTCGCCGGGCGGCATCCGCCGACGGGCCGTCGGCAAAGGGGGCGGTGGGGCGGGCGTAGCGTAGGTGTATGTCGAAGTACGGATCGTTTCCCGGTACGCGGCCCCGCCGGCTTCGTACGACGCCTGTGATGCGGCGGATGGTGGCCGAGACGCGGCTGCATCCCGCGGACTTCATCCTGCCCGCGTTCGTGCGGGAGGGTGTGAGCGCGCCGGTGCCGATCACCGCGATGCCGGGGGTCGTGCAGCACACGCGGGACAGTCTGAAGAAGGCCGCCGCGGAGGCCGTCGAGGCCGGGGTCTCCGGGATCATGCTGTTCGGGGTGCCGGAGGACGACAAGAAGGACGCGCTCGGCACGCCGGGGACCGATCCCGACGGGATCCTGCAGGTCGCCATCCGTGACGTGCGGGCCGAGGTCGGGGACGAGTTGCTCGTCATGTCCGATCTCTGTCTCGACGAGACCACCGATCACGGGCACTGCGGGGTGCTGGACGCGCAGGGTCGCGTCGACAACGACGCGACCCTGGAGCGGTACGCGGAGATGGCCCAGGTACAGGCCGACGCCGGCGCCCATGTGGTCGGGCCCAGCGGGATGATGGACGGCCAGATCGGGGTCGTCCGGGACGCGCTCGACCAGATCGGGCGCGAGGACGTCGCCGTCCTCGCCTACACCGCCAAGTACGCCTCCGCCTTCTACGGGCCCTTCCGGGAGGCTGTCGCCTCCTCGCTGCAGGGGGACCGCAAGACCTACCAGCAGGATCCGGCGAACACCCGGGAGTCGCTGCGGGAGCTGGTCCTCGATCTTCAGGAGGGCGCCGACATGGTGATGGTGAAGCCGGCCGGGCCCTACCTGGACATCCTCGCGCGGGTCGCGGACGCCGTGGACGTGCCGGTCGCCGCCTACCAGATCTCCGGGGAGTACTCGATGGTCGAGGCCGCCGCCGAGAAGGGGTGGATCGACCGGGACCGGGCGATCCTGGAGACGCTGACGGGGATCAAACGGGCCGGTGCGCGGAACATCCTCACGTACTGGGCCGTCGAGGCGGCTCGTATGGTGCGCTGAGGCGCCTCGACGGCCCGGTTCGTGCTGTTCCGCCGCCCCGGGCTCAGTACATGAGGGCGTCGTCCATCGACGACTGCCAGTAGGTGACGGTCAGGGAGCTGTCGTAGTAGACGCCCTTGGCGGGCAGGGCGGGGGCGGCGACGGCGCCGCCGTTGCTGCCCAGCTTCTTGCCCTGGAAGCCGATGGTGGCCTTCTTGGCCGTGGTGCCGTTCTGGCCGCTGCCGTCGGCGGAGGCGAGGAGGACGCCCGCGTAGCCGGATTCGCCGGGGGCGAGGGTCACCACCGCCTGGGGCTGGGACTCCTCGAAGACGGCCGGGGCCCACTGGGCCTGGTCGAAGCGGACCGTCGGGTAGTAGTAGAGGTCGCAGTACTTCGTGCCGGTGTTCTTGACGGTGATCAGCAGGTGGTTGATCGGGCGGGGCGCCGGCTTCGCGGTCACCGTGGTGTTGGAGCCGTTGCAGGTGACGCGGTTGGCGGGGTCCCACGGGTCGGACGTGGCGGACTTGCCGGTCTTGGCGGCGCCGGTGCCCGTCTTCGAGGAGGCCTGGTCGGTCGTCGTGCCGCCGGTGGAGGAGCCCGAGCCGCCGGTGGTGGAGCCGGTGCCGCCCGTGGTCGTCGTGGTGCCGCCGGTCGTGGAGCCCGAGCCGCCCGTGGAACCGGAGGTCTGCGAGGTCGACGTGGAGTCGCTCGCCCGGCCCTCGTCCCGGGGGCCCATGCCGTTGTCGCAGGCGGTGAGGGCGAGGGCGGCGATCGCGACGCCGGTCGCGGCGAGCAGACGGGCGGGGCGGGCCGTACGGAACGTGCGCATGATCAATTCCTTTTCGGACAAAGCCGGTTGCCGCGGCTGAGAACAAGTGGTCGAAGCCGTGCCGCTCGACCGGGTTTCAGGGAGCGGCGTGCTTGGATGACCAGAGCTTGCGGGGTGAGTCGTCCCGGCCGCCACACTCGGCGGACGATCAGGGACGCTGGAATGCCCAGAGCGGCTTTGACCTGGAAGAACGTCAATCCCCTGGAACGCCGGACGGGACGCGGGGGGCGTATGGGGTACGGAGGACGCTGTGTCGGGGAGTGGTGCCGGGGACGGCATGGGGGCTGAATTCGCCGAGGCGCTGAGGGAGTTGAAGGAGCGCTCGGGGCTCAGTTACGGGGTGCTCGCCAAGCGGCTCCACATGAGTACGTCGACACTTCACCGGTACTGCAACGGGGACGCCGTGCCCGTCGACTACGCGCCCGTGGAGCGGTTGGCCCGGCTGTGCAGGGCGACTGCGGAGGAGTTGGTCGAACTCCACCGGACGTGGGTGCTCGCGGACGCGACGCGGCGGCGTAAGGGGAGCGACTCCGCCGGGGCGGCCGGCGGAGCGGTGTCCACCAAGGCAGAGTCGGCCTCGGGCGCCGCGGCGGCCGAGCCGAACTCGGACGCGGGGGCGGAGGCGGAGGCAGGGCCGGAGGCCGGGACCGGGGAGGCGGCGACCGCCGGCGCGGGGGCGGGGCGTGGTGGCGCCTCGGACGGGTCCGGTGGCGCCGCGGACGACGGCCCTGACAGCGCTCCGGACGGGCCGGGTGGCGCTGCGGACGGGCCGGGTGGCGCTGCGGACGGGCCCTATGGCGCTTCGGACGGGTCCGGTGGCGTGGCTGTGAGGCGCTCGGGGGAGGGCGCGGTGGGGGAGACGGTGATCGGGCGCGACGTCTCCGGCGGTGCGGGGAACCGGTCGCGTACCGAACGGCGTTCGCGGACGACACTGGTGGCCGGGCTGGCGGTCGCCGCCGTTCTCGGTGCGGTCACGCTCGCCGCGGGTCTGCCGTCCGCCGGGGAAGAGGACGGGTCCGCGCGGTGGGCCGGGGACGTGTCCGTGGGGGAGGAGGAGTTCCCGGGTGAGGAGCGGGACGACCGGGGATCGCCCGTACCGTCCACTGCCTCGCCCTCAGTCTCCGCGAGCGAGTCGGGTGCCGGGAGGCAGAAGGGTGCCGGCCAGGAAAGCGGGCCCCCCGCCGGTACGGACCCGACCCGTACGAGTGCGGCGGGCGGGGGCGGCGAGAACGCGTCCCTCCCAGCGCCGCTGTCGGTGAAGGTGGAGCCGTACACCTGGGAGTCCCCCTGCTCCCAGCGGTATCTGGCCGACCGTGCGCCGGCCGAGGTGGGGCCGCCTCCGCTGGAGCAGGACGCGGCGGCCTGGGCGTCGTCGGAGGGGGCCGTGTCCTCGGGGCAGCAGTTTCTGACGCTCACCGTGCAGGGCTCCGGCGAGGAGACCGTGGTCGTACGGAGCCTGACGGTCCGTATGGTCGACAAGCGGTCGCCCCTCGCCTGGAACGACTACGCCATGGGCTATCCCGGAGTCGGCTGCGGGGCCGGTGTCCCGACCCGGTCCTTCACGATCGCCCTGGACGCCGCGCGCCCCGACGTGAAGCCCAAGGCGGGCAGCAGGAACTTCCCGTACTCCGTCAGCGAGTCCGACCCGGAGGTCTACTACATCACCGCCGACGCCTCGGCGTACTCCGTCAGTTGGTACCTGGAGCTGAAGTGGAGCAGCGGCTCGCGCAGCGGCACGCTGACCCTGAACGACGACGGTGCGCCGTTCCGCACGAGCGGCAACAACGGGCGCCCGGCGTACGAGTATCCGCTGGGCGGGCCGAAGTGGGTCAAGGAGGGGACGACGCTGGGCGCGGGGACGGAGGGGTAGGGCCGGTCGGCCACCGCTCTCGGCGGGGCGGCCCCAGGGGGGTGGGCGGGCTTCCGCATCCGTGCGGTGCCAACTTGCCCTGGAGGTTAGGTTGTTGCTCATTCGATGACCCGCCCCCCAGGGAGAGTTTCATGGCCGGTGACGCGCTCAGTCAGGACCCCGCCGAGCTGCGGAGGAGGATCGACACCACCAGGGCGCACCCGGCACGGGTCTACGACGTCTTCCTCGGCGGCAAGGACAACTACCCGGTGGACCGGGACGCGGCCGCTGCCGCGCTGGCGGCCAACCCGCGCGGCTATCTCGACGTCCGGCACAACCGGGACTTCATGCGCCGCGCGGTGACCACGCTCGCCGGGGACGAGGGCATCCGGCAGTTCCTCGACATCGGCACCGGGCTGCCGACCGCCGAGAACGTCCACCAGATCGCCCAGGAGATCGCCCCCGACAGCCGGGTCGTGTACGTCGACAACGACCCGGTGGTGCTCGCCCACGCGCGCGCGTTGCTGACGAGCGGGCCCGAGGGCGTCACGGACTACATCGACGCCGACCTGAAGTCGCCGGAGCGGATTCTCGAAGCGGCCGCGAAGACACTCGACTTCGACCGGCCGATCGCGCTGTGCCTGGTGGCGGTCCTGCACTTCGTGGAGGACGGGCAGGCCTACCCCGTGGTGCGCGAGCTGGTGGACGCGCTGCCCGCCGGGAGCCGGCTGGTCCTCAGCCATCTGACCGAGGACCTCAACCCGGCGAGCATCCGGGCCGTCCAGAAGACCTACACCGAGCGGGGGTTCACCTTCGTGCTGCGGTCCCGGGACGAGGTCGCCCGCTTCTTCGAGCAGAGCGGTCTCGTGCCGGACGAGCCCGGGGTGGTGCCGGCGCACCACTGGCGGTTCGAGGACGGCGCCCCGGTGCCGGCGGGCGTGGAGCCGCATGTGCTGGCCGGGATGGACGACATCGAGAAGGTCCGGTACCGGGACATCAACGACGTGACCGACGCGGACGTCAACGTGTACGTGGCGACGGGGCGCAAGGGGTAGCGACGGCCGGCGTCCTCACCCGCCGGTGCCGAACCAGGTCTCCGCCAGGGACTCGAAGTTCTGGCGCGGCGGAGCCGGCAGGCTGCGCAGGTACCAGTTCAGGTCGCTGTAGACGTGCAGCAGGGTGTACGCCATCAACTCGCGCGGGTCGAACGGCGGGTGGCCGTATGCCTCGTAGAAGAGTTTCAGCAGGGTGGGATCGGCGCGGGTCAGCAGCAGGCCGACGCTGACGAAGTCGTAGGCGGGGTCGCCGACCATGGCCGGCTCGAAGTCGAAGAGGCCGGTGAGCCGCCAGCCGTCGTGCGGGTCGACGGTGAGGTGTTCGCGCATGTACTCGGTGTGCAGCAGGACCGGGCGGCGCCGGGCGTTCAGGGGCACGGAGCGCAGGAAGTCCGGGATCTGCTCCAGCCAGGGGCCCGAGAGCCCGCCGCTGAGCTGCTGTTCGACCGCCGCCGCGCGCTGAGCGGCGATGAACCTGCCCCAGTCCGTCGGCCCGGTGAGGGGGACGATCGGGGTGGCGTCCAGGGCGTGCAGGGCGGCGAGGCCCTCGGCGGCCTCGACGACGACCCGTTCCTGGTCGGCCCGGGGGATCCGGGGCCAGGCCTCGCTGAGGTCCTCGCCGGGCAGCCGGGACATCAGCACATAGCGCCAGCCGTTCTTGTACTGGTCGGCCGAGTGCAACCGGGGTGTGGGGATGGGGAGTTTGCCCCACAGTATCGACAGCAGTCGGGCCTCGCGGACGGCTTCCGTCGCTTCGAAAGCCGGATAGAGCTTGAGGACGAGGGCGTCGCCGACGGCGTACACCGGCAGCGAGCCCTCGGGGAAACGTACGATTCGCGCGCCTGCGAGACCGAGCTGACCGCAGAGATCCTGGGCAGCAGGTCGCAGCAGCGCCTCGTCACCGACGACTTCTTGCAACTCGTCGTTCGTGTCCACGCTGGGCAGCATGTGCGCAGCCTAGGGGGTGCGGAGCACGGTCCGCATCGCGGAAATGGTGAATGTAGGGGGCATGCACCTGTCTAGGGTGCGGGCAGGGGCGGGATCGGGCCGTCCGCGAGGGGCGAAGGAGCCGTGGGATGGGTGCCGTGGATGCTGTGCGTGCCGCGCATGACGTGGGGTTTGTCGCGAAGGCGGAGGGCGGGGACGCTCCGGGGGGCCCGGCCGCGGGCGGCGGCGGGGCGGCCGTGCCCCGCTTCGCCGGACGGGTCACGGCGGTCGGGGGTTCCCCCGTTCGGGACATCCTCGCCGTCACCTCGCGTCCCGAAGTCGTCAACTTCGCGGGTGGATTGCCCGCCCCCGAGCTGTTCGACGCCGAGGGGATAGCGGCCGCCTATCGCGATGTGCTCGCCGAGTCCGCGGGGCGCGCCCTGCAGTACGCGACGACGGAGGGCGAGCCGGTGCTCCGGACGGCGCTCGCGGCGCGGTACGGGGCGCGTGGACTGCCGACCGGCGCGGACGAGGTCCTCGTCACCACCGGGTCGCAACAGGCGCTGTCGCTGCTCGCCACCGCGCTGCTGGAGCCGGACGACGTCGTCCTGGTCGAGGATCCCTGCTATCTGGCGGCACTTCAGGCGTTCCGGTTCGCGGGGGCGCGGGTCGTGGCCGTGCCCGGCGACCGGCACGGGGTGGACCCGGCGGCGCTGGAGGACCTGGTGGCGAGGCTGCGCCCCAAGCTGTTCTACACCGTGCCCACCTTCCAGAACCCGACCGGGCGCACCCTCCCCGCCGAGCGGCGGGCGGCCGTCGCCTCGGTCGCCGCCCGGCGCGGGCTGTGGATCGTCGAGGACGACCCGTACGGCGAACTCCGCTTCGAGGGCGGCCGGGTGCCGTGGATCGCCTCGTACCCGGGGGCCGAGGACCGCACGGCGCTGCTGGGCTCCTTCTCCAAGGTGATGGCCCCCGGGATGCGGCTGGGCTGGCTGCGCGCGCCGGCCAAGCTGCGCCGGGCGTGCGCGGTCGCCAAGCAGGCGGCCGACCTGCACACCCCGACCGTCAACCAGCTCGCCGCCGCCCGCTACCTCGCCGACCGTGACCTGGACGCGCATGTCGTCCGGGTCGC
The DNA here is from genome assembly GCF_014873495.1 of Streptomyces stelliscabiei. Taxonomy (GTDB): domain Bacteria; phylum Actinomycetota; class Actinomycetes; order Streptomycetales; family Streptomycetaceae; genus Streptomyces; species Streptomyces bottropensis. The sequence goes on from NZ_JADBGF010000001.1 coordinate 6,020,002, forward strand.
CGCCGCCTACCGTGAGCGCCGCGACGCCATGCTCGACGGCCTCGCCGCGGCGCTGCCCGAGGGCTCCACCTGGAACCGCCCCGAGGGCGGCATGTTCCTCTGGGCCCGCCTCCCCTCCTCCTACGACACCGGCGCCCTGCTGCCGCGCGTCGTCGAGCAGGACGTGGCGTACGTGCCCGGCGCGCCCTTCTACGCCGGTGAACCGGACCGGTCGACCCTGCGGCTCTGCTTCGTCACGCAGACGCCGGAGGAGATCCGGGAGGGGCTGCGGAGGCTGGGGGCGGGGCTGCGGGGGTGAGGCCGCCGCGTCAGTCCCACCAGAAGGACCACAGGGGTGCGTCGAGGAGGGTGCGGGCGTAGGAAGCGCGGGTGCCGTCGGTCGTGCCCTGCCAGATGTTGTCGGGGCAGAAGGCGAAGTGCTCGGCGGCGACGGCTTCGGCCTCGGCCTCGGTGGTGGGCGGGGCGGCGACGGAGAGGACGAGCTGGTCGAAGGTGAGGGCGACCACCCGTATCCCGAAGCGGTCCTCCCACGAGCGCAGGACCGCGCAGAGCCTCGCCACGTCGTTCTCGTGGTTGACCGGGCCGGTCCAGCCGATCGCCGCCGGGATGTCGGCGCTGCGGCGGGCGGGCACCAGGGCGAGGCGGGGGTCCTTCAGGCGGGAGGGGTCCTCGACGAGGGCGTCGGCGGTGGTGGCGGCGAGGGTGTCGGGGTCGGCCGGGAACCGGTCCGGGGCCGGGGCTCCGGTGAGGCCGGGCCAGTCGGGGTCCTCGGTGCCCGCGTACGCGTCCCAGAACTCGGCCAGGACCTCGTCGGCGTCGTGGTCGCCCGGGTAGGACGTCTCGCCGGGCATCAGCTCCCACTCCTCCGGCCCGCCCTGGCTGCCGCCGACGTCCAGGAGCACCGGGAGGAGGCCGACCGTACGACGTGCGGGCAGGACCGCGGCCCAGGCGCCGGGTGGGGCCGGCTCGTCCGCGCACCACAACAGCGGTTCGTGCCACGGGCCGTCGTCCTCCCCCACTGCCCCAAGGGCGTGGGAGGTGCCCCCATCGTCGATCAGCCGCCCCTGCGGAAGCGGAGCTTCAAGCCCGAGCACACGCCCGCTCGGGTCGGCCGCCAGCTGGGGCAGCGGGTTGGGAAGGGTCGCCATGCGAGCGACTGTAGGGGGAGCCACTGACAGCGGCCCGGCCGATCGCGCCGGAGCACGATCGCCGGGCCGCGGCGCCGGTCCGCTCGCCGTGAGCGGTCACCGTGGGCGGTCAGAGCTTGTCGGGCGTCCTGATGCCCAGCAGGGCCATGCCGCGGTGCAGGGTGCGGGCCGTCAGGTCGACCAGGAACAGGCGGTTCTCCACCTGGGCCGGGGTGTCGGCCTTGAGGACCGGGCACTGGTCGTAGAACGACGTCAACAGGGTCGCCAGCTTGAAGAGGTACGCGGCCAGCTTGTGCGGCTCGTACGACTCCGCGACCTCGGCCACCGCCTCGCCGAACTGGTCCAGGTGCAGGCCCAACGCCCGCTCCGCAGGGGCCAGTTCCAGCTCCGGGTGGGCGGCGGGGCCGGCCTCGCCCGCCTTGCGGAGGATCGACTGGATACGGGCGTACGCGTACTGGAGGTAGACGGAGGTGTCGCCGTTCAGCGAGACCATCTGGTCCAGGTCGAACTTGTAGTCCCGTACGGCGGAGGTCGACAGGTCGGCGTACTTCACCGCGCCGATGCCGACGTACCGGCCGTTCTCGACGATCTCCTCCTCGGTCAGACCCACCTTCTCGGCCTTCTCCCGGACCACGGCCGTGGCACGGTCGATCGCCTCGTCGAGCAGGTCGACCAGCCGGATCGTCTCGCCCTCACGGGTCTTGAACGGCTTGCCGTCCTTGCCGAGGACCGTGCCGAAGGCGAGCTGGAACGCCTTGACGTCGTCGTCGTTCAGCCAGCCCGCCCTGCGCGCGGTCTCGAAGACCATCTTGAAGTGCAGGGACTGGCGGGCGTCCACGACGTACAGCAGGGAGTTCGCCTTGAGGTGGAAGACGCGGTCCCTGATCGCGGAGAGGTCGGTCGCCGCGTAGCCGTAGCCGCCGTCGGACTTCTTGACGATCAGGGGGACCCGGTTGCCGTCCGGGCCCTTGATGTCGTCGAAGAAGACACAGAGAGCACCCTCCGAGCGCTCCGCGACGCCCGACTCCTCCAGGAGGCGGCAGGTCTCGTCCAGCATGTCGTTGTAACCCGACTCGCCGACGATGTCCGCGTCCCGGACCTCCATGTCCAGCTTCTCGAAGACGGAGAAGAAGTAGATCTTCGACTCGTCGACGAACTTCTGCCAGGTGGCGAGGGTGTGCGGGTCGCCCGCCTGGAGGTCGACGACCCTGCGGCGGGCCCGCGTCTTGAACTCCTCGTCGGAGTCGAACAGCTTCCGGGCGGCCTTGTAGAGGCGGTCGAGGTTCGACATCGCCTCCTCGCCGCTCACCTGGGTGTCCTTGTGGTCCAGCTCGTGCGGGTGCTCGTCCAGGTACTGGATCAGCATGCCGAACTGGGTGCCCCAGTCGCCGATGTGGTGCCTGCGGACCACGTTCTCGCCGGTGAACTCCAGGATCTGGACGACCGCGTCACCGATCACGGCGGAGCGGAGGTGGCCGACGTGCATCTCCTTGGCCACGTTCGGCTGGGCGTAGTCGATGACCGTGGTGCCCGGGTGCGCCGCGAGGGGGACGCCGAGGCGGGCGTCCGCGTAGCGCTCCGCGAGGTTCGCGGTGATGGCCCGGTCGGTGAGGGTGATGTTGAGGAAGCCGGGGCCGGAGACCTCGATCTCCCCGATCAGCTCGCCGGACTCCACCTGGGCGACGACCTGGGCGGCCAGCTCCCTCGGGTTCGCCTTCGCCTTCTTCGCGAGGGCGAGGATCCCGTTCGCCTGGTAGTCCGCCCGGTCGCTGCGTCGCAGCAGCGGGTCCGCGTCCGCGGTCGGCAGGGTGGCCGAGAGGGCGGTCGCGAGGCGCTGGTGGACGGAGGCGGTGAGGGACGTGACCGAAGCCATCAGGGGGTGCCGTTCTCCTTGGGGTACGGGTGGATGCCGCCAGTATCCCACGGGGGTAAAGGGGTTTTTCTTGGGCGCCTCGGGGGTGCTTGGGCGCCTCGGGGGGTGGGGGACGGGGGCTGTGGGCGGGTGCGGGTCCGGTGGGGCTTCTCGCGCAGTTCCCCGCGCCCCTTAAAGGACCAGGCCCCTGCGGGCCTAAAGGACCAGGCCCCTGCGTGCCTGAGAGACCAGGCTGCTGCGGGTCTGAAAGGACAGGGCTCTGTGGGGCTGGGAAGCATGGGGCGTGCCCCCCTTCTTTTCAGGGGCGCGGGGAACTGCGCGAGGGGCCACGACGCAGCCGCACCCGCCGACGCACCCGTGCCCCCCCCGTTTATCGGGCGCCCGGTTCGACCCACGGAGTGAAAGGCTGGGAGGATGGGGCCGTCGGCCGGCGACCGTACCGGCGGCCATGGACAACCTTCAGAAAAAGAGGACGTGCCGATCGTGGCTCAGAGCACCGAGACCACCGACTGGGTCTCCCGTTTCGCGGACGAGGTCATCGAGGAGTCGGAGCGTCGGGCCCCCGGCAAACCGGTCGTCGTCGCGTCCGGGCTCTCCCCCTCCGGCCCGATCCACCTCGGCAACCTCCGCGAGGTCATGACCCCGCACCTGGTCGCCGACGAGATCCGCCGCCGGGGCCACGAGGTCCGGCACCTGATCTCCTGGGACGACTACGACCGCTTCCGCAAGGTCCCGAACGGCATCGACGGCGTCGACGGCTCCTGGGCCGAGCACATCGGCAAGCCGCTCACCTCCGTGCCCGCCCCGCCCGGCTCCGCCCACCCGCACTGGGCCGAGCACTTCAAGGCGGCGATGACCGCCGCCCTCGCCGAGATGGGCGTCGAGTTCGACGGGATCAGCCAGACCGAGCAGTACACCTCCGGCGTGTACCGCGAGCAGATCCTGCACGCCATGAAGCACCGCGGGGACATCGACGCGATCCTCGACCAGTACCGCACCAAGAAGGCCCCGGCGAAGAAGCAGCAGTCGCAGAAGCCGGTGGACGAGGCGGAGCTGGAGGCCGCCGAGGGCTCCGGCGCCGCCGGTGAGGACGACGGCAGCTCCGGCAGCGCCGGGTACTTCCCGTACAAGCCGTACTGCGGGAGCTGCGGCAAGGACCTCACCACCGTCACCGCCTACGACGACGACACCACCGAGCTGACCTACACCTGCACCGCCTGCGGCTTCTCCGAGACCGTCGCGCTGAACGAGTTCAACCGCGGCAAGCTCGTCTGGAAGGTCGACTGGCCGATGCGGTGGGCGTACGAGGGCGTCGTCTTCGAGCCGAGCGGGGTCGACCACTCCTCGCCCGGATCCAGCTTCCAGGTCGGCGGCCAGATCGTCGGGATCTTCGGCGGCAAGCAGCCGATCGGCCCGATGTACGCCTTCGTCGGCATCTCCGGCATGGCCAAGATGTCGTCGTCGAAGGGTGGCGTGCCGACCCCCGCCGACGCGCTGAAGATCATGGAGCCGCAGCTGCTGCGCTGGCTCTACGCCCGCCGCCGGCCCAACCAGTCGTTCAAGATCGCCTTCGACCAGGAGATCCAGCGGCTCTACGACGAGTGGGACAAGCTCGACGCCAAGGTCGCGGACGGGTCCGCGCTCCCCGGCGACGTGGCCGCCCACGCGCGCGCGGTGGGGACCGCCGCCGGTGACCTGCCGCGCACCCCCCGCCCGATGCCGTACCGGACCCTCGCGTCCGTCGCCGACATCACCGCGGGCGCCGAGGACCAGACCCTGCGCATCCTCAGCGAACTCGACCCCACCGACCCGCTGTCCAGCCTCGACGAGGTACGGCCGCGGCTGGACCGGGCCGAGGCGTGGATCAACACGCAGGTTCCCGCCGACCAGCGGACCATCGTGCGCGAGGAGGCCGACGGCGAGCTGCTGAAGTCGCTCGACGAGCCTTCCCGGCAGTCGCTGCGGCTGCTCCTCGACGGGCTCGCCGAGCACTGGTCCCTGGACGGGCTCACGCATCTGGTCTACGGCGTGCCCAAGGTGCAGGCCGGGTTCGCGGCGGACGCCACGCCCAAGGAACTGCCGGCGGAGATCAAGACGGCCCAGCGGTCGTTCTTCGCGCTGCTGTACCACCTGCTCGTGGGCCGGGACACGGGTCCGCGACTGCCCACGCTGCTGCTGGCGGTGGGGCAGGAGCGGGTGCGGGCCCTGCTCGGGGAGTAGGGCCGCGTCCTGGCACACAGCAGTGTGCACAGCGCGCACAGTGCGCGGCAGTGTTCCGTGACGCCGTAGTGCGTCCGTCGTGCCACGGCTTGCCGCGAGAGGGGGCGCCCGGTGATCACCACCGGGCGCCCCCTTCGTCATGTCCCGGTCGCCACCCGCCTGTTGTCGCGGGAGTCGGACGGGCGTCGTCGCGGGAGTCGGACGGCCGTTCTGCGGAAACAGTCCCGATCATCACGCATCACCCGTACGCTACGAATCGGCGGTCACTTCCGGGTCGTGCCGTCATGTCTCCTCGCAGCAACTCCGCCTCACGGGTCGGTCGCTCCCGGTCAGGATGGTTCGGGTGCCGTCTCGCAGACGTCAACGGGAAGCCATGTCTGTCACGCCAGATCCCCTGTGCCGCGTCGTCATCACCTACTCCCGTGCGGAACAGCACCACCGGAAGACCTTCCGCAGGCATGTGGCGGACCTCGAACGAAGCGGCGTCGAGTTCTTCGACGACCAGGACATCCCGCCAGGCGCCCCGTGGGAGACCACCCTCTTCGGCAAACTGGAGTCCGCCGACATCATCGTGCTGCTCCTGTCGTCGAACTACGTCTCGTCCGACTTCTGCATGGAGCAGGAGGTGCCGCGGGCGCTGCGGCGGTGGAAGGCCGGGGAATGCCAGGTCTTCCCGGTGAACGTCGCGCCTTTCGACCTGACGGAGCGCTCCCCTCTGCGGCAGCTCCAGTGGATCCCCAGCGGCAAATCCGTCACGGAACAGGGCGCCGCCGCGGCGAGGGAGTGGCGACGGGTGGCTCAGGAGCTGCGGAAACTGGTCGAGGGGCTGGGTGGCGCCACCGGCGGCGCGGCGTCCGCGGCGAACCCGGCCGTCGCCCCGGCGTCCGCGGCGAACCCGGCGTCGTACGCGCCCGGTGCCGGAGGGAAGGCGCCCGGACACCGGCCGCCCACCGTGACGAACAGCGTCGAGGGAAGCATCGTGTCCGGCACCGTCGTGCAGGCAGGTGAGATCGCGGGGAACGTGATCATCGGTTCCCCGCGGCATCCCCCGGCCGACGGGCCCGGCAGTTGACCTCGTCCTCACCCGTCCAGAACGTCGTCGTCGACAGCACGATCGGGACCCTGGTCCAGATCGGCGTGATCAACGGACCGTCCGTCCTCCAGTTCGTCCAGCAGGCCCCCTTACCGGTCGAGGCGCTGGAGCTGGCCGCCCAGACGCTGGCCAAGAACGTGTTCCGGCAGTGGCGCGAGGAGGCCAATGCCTGGGACATCGCCAAGCCGGAGCCGATACGGGTGCGCTGGAGGGCCAGTTGGCCCGACGCCGACCACCCGTACAACGTCGGCGGCGAGGTGGCGGGGCAGGGCGACCGGGTCGGCACCATGGCCGAGGCGTTCCTCGCGCTCCGGCAGCGGCGTCTGGTCGTGCTGGGCGAGGCCGGGGCGGGAAAGACGACCCTGGCGGTCCTGCTGACGCTGGACCTGCTGACCCGTCGGCTCCGGGGGGCCGACGGCGGGCCGGTGCCGGTGTTCCTCTCCCTGGAGACCTGGCAGGCCGAGCGCGATCATCTGCGTACCTGGCTGGCGCGGCGCATCGCCGAGGACCACCCCGGTCTGCCGCGCGTCGACGGCCGCCACCCGGCCGAGCGTCTGGTCTCCGACGGCCAGATCCTGCCCGTTCTGGACGGGCTGGACGAACTGCCCGTGCACCGCCGGGCCTTCGCCGTCGAAGCCCTCAACCACGCGCTGAGGGACGGCGACCCGCTGATCCTCACCTCCCGCACCGCCGCATACCGTGACGTGCTGCGGGACATGCGCGGTATCTCCGCCGCCGCGGTCGTCGAGGCACTGCCGGTCCGCGGCCAGGACGCGGTGGCCTACCTGGAGAGCGGCACCTCACCCCTCCACCTGGACCGCTGGCGGCCGGTCTTCGAGGAACTGCGGGAAAGCCCGCCCGAGCCGGTCGCTCTCGCGCTGTCGAACCCCCTGATGCTCTGGCTGGCCCGCCGCGGGTACGCCCAACCGCACACCGACCCGGCGGAGTTGACCGACACGACGCGGCTGCCCACCCCCGCCTCGATCGAGGAACACCTGCTGGAGCACATCGTGCCCGCCGTCTTCAGCCCGCTGCCGCACGCTCCGGACCGGCTGCACGCCCCCGGCGCCTGGGACCCCGTCCGTGCCCGACGCCACCTGGCGTTCCTGGCGACCTTCCTCGCCGACCGCCATCGGACCGAGTTCGCGTGGTGGCAGTTGCACCGCCACCCCCTGGTGCGTGTCCTCACCGTGCTCGTCGTGCCGGCGCTGTGCGCGGTGACCGCCTGGATCGTCGGGGCGTCGGGCGCGGTCCTCGACCGCTCCGGGGCCACGTCGGACCTGGCGCGAGCCGGGGCGGAACTGCCCTTCGCCACGGCACTGGTGCTGACGGGGTTGCTCCTGATGTTCCAGAGGCTGTGGTTCAGGCGCCGCGACGGGCGACCACGGCGGCTGGCGAACCCGTTCCGGTTGGGCGCCGCCCTGCGTTCGGCCGGCCGGGCCACCTCGCTGGGCAGGGCCCTGAAGGCCGCCTCCGTGGTGGCGCTGCCCACGCTGCTGCTGTCGGGATGGGCGCTGACGACACCGTTCGCGGCACCGCTCGTGGCGATGGCCGTGTGCTCCACGCTCCTGGCGCCCCTCCTGCTCGTGGCGATCTCCGCACCGTCGGACACGGAGGACGCGACCAGCCCCGACGAACTGCTGCGGGACGAACGCAGGGCCCTGGTGTGCTCCCTGGTCACGGTCGCCCCGCTCGTCGGCGTGGGACAGGGCGCCATGGACTGGCTGCTGCCCGAGGTGTCGGGCGCCGGGGTGGTGTGGGCGCTGCTCGGCTGGTTCGGCGCGGCCGTGGTGCTGGTGCCGTTCAGCCCGTGGAGCAGATGGCTGCTGGCGAAGGTGTCCCTGGCGGCACTGGACCGGGTGCCGTGGTCGCTGATGGAGTTCCTGCGCCACGCGCACCGAGCCGGACTGCTGCAACGCTCCGGCGGGGTCTACCGGTTCCGCAACCTGCGACTCCAGGAGCACTTCTCGCGACGGGGCCGGCGGGATGGGCGGGACGGCCGCGGTGGAGGCGGTGGGCGCGACGGGCGTGGCGTACGCGACAGGAGTGACCGGCGCGACGGACCCGCCTCGGCGGGGAGTGCCCGGAACCCCGCCTCGCGGGAAGCGACCCCCACCGGTCGCCACGTCTTCTCCGTGACCCGGCCGGGGTACGGGAAGCCGCTGATCGCGCCGGGGCGCTCGCTCTTCGACGCCGAACAGGAACCCCTGGCGGGGCGGCCGAACTGGGCGGTGCGGGAGGACGAGCACGGCTTCCGCGCGTGGGGACGCCACCGGGGTCTCGTGCTCGGGCACTGGAACACGGTGGCCCTGGCCGCCCCTCTCCACTTCGTCCTCTTCGCCGCGTACGGAGACTGGCGCAACGGGTTCCGGTTCGTGCTGTTCTGGCTCGCGGTCGGTGTGGCCGTGACACTCAGCGGCCTGCTGCGAAGACCACTGATCCTCGATCTGCAGCTGACGCACGACCGCCTGACCTACACGGTGGGCCGTCACCAGGGCGTCGTCCCCTGGCGGGACACCGCGCGCGTCGAGGTGTCCAAGGTGTCCCAACGAGGCTGGAAGGGCGCCACCTACGGCGTCGTGATCACCCTGTATCCCGGGGCGCCCAGCCCTCACCGGAAGCTCCGGGTGGGCGAGCGACGCTACGTCGTCCTGCCGCTGATGTCGCTGAGTCCCGCGGTACCGGCCGATCTGGGAGCGGCCCTGGCGCGGTACGCGGGTGCTCGTTGGTCCGCACCCGGCCCGGCCTCATCGGCCCCGGGCGAACCCTAGGCGAGGTCCCGGACGAGTCCCGGCGAGTTCCGGCACCCCAGCCGGACTACGCGATGTGGTCCTCTTCCAGCTCCGCCGTGTGGCGGTTGGTGAAACGGTTCACCATGCGCTTGGACTCCTCGGCGGGAAGGGTGACGCCGAACTCCGCCTCCACGTTGTCGATCAACTCGCGCGGCGTCGGATAGCTGCCGTTGATCGACTTCTTGAAGACCTGGTAGTACGACTCCTCGTCCGGGGCGGCCGGCTCCGGAGGGCCGCCGCCTTCGCCCAGCTCACGGGTGCGGCCGGGGCCGGCCGGGATGGGGAAGCTGCCCGTCTCCTCCGGGGAGGGCTCCGGGGCGGCCTGCCGGCCGGGGTCGCGGAGGTCGGGCGCCTCGAACCGCTGCTGCTGGTAGCGGGGGTCACGGGGGTCCGGCTCGAACTGCTGGTACCCCTGGTACTGCTGGTACTGGTCCGGGGCCTGCTCCTCGTACCACTCCTCGTACTGTTCCTCGGGGTCGTACGAGGGGTCGTAGCCACCCTGGTAGGGGACCTCCTGGGGGTGGCGGGCGTGCAGCCAGGGGCTCTCGTCGACCGGGGGTTCCTCCTCGGCGCGCGCCGGTGCGTGCTGCTCGGCGTACTCCGGGTGCTGCTCGGCGGGGGCACTCTCCAGCTGGGGGCGCTGTTCGCCGGGAGGCGCCGCCGCGGTCGCACGGGCCGTGCCGGGACGGACATCCGCGGCCGGGGCGATCTCCGCCGGCGGCAGCACCGCGGGCTCTATGCCCGCCGCCGCCAGACCCGCCGGAGCCGTTTCCGCCAGGGGGACGCCGTAGCGCGCGAGGCGCAGCGGCATCAGGGACTCCACCGGGGCCTTGCGGCGCCAGGCCCGGCCGAAGCGGGAGCGGAGGCGGGCCTGGTAGACGAGACGTTCCTGCTCCAGCTTGATGACCTGCTCGTAGGAGCGCAGCTCCCACAGCTTCATGCGCCGCCACAGCAGGAACGTGGGCACGGGGGAGAGGACCCACCGGGTGAGGCGGACGCCCTCCATGTGCTTGTCGGCGGTGATGTCGGCGATCCGGCCGACCGCGTGCCGGGCCGCCTCGACCGAGACGACGAACAGGATCGGGATCACCGAGTGCATGCCCACGCCCAGCGGGTCCGGCCAGGCCGCCGCGCCGTTGAACGCGATCGTCGCCGCCGTCAGCAGCCACGCCGTCTGGCGGAGCAGGGGGAAGGGGATGCGGATCCAGGTCAGCAGGAGGTCCAGGGCCAGCAGGACGCAGATACCCGCGTCGATGCCGATCGGGAAGACATAGCTGAAGTTCCCGAAGCCCTTCTGGAGGGCCAGCTCGCGCACCGCCGCGTAGGAACCCGCGAAGCCGATCCCGGCGATGATGACGGCGCCGAACACGACCACGCCGATGAGAACGCGGTGCATTCGAGTCAGCTGCATTGGCGCGGCCACCCGTACTCCCCTCCCCTTGCGTGTTGTTGCGCGCAACAGAGTGGCACATGCGTACGTCGGACGGATTGCCGGAGGCTGCGCAGCCCGGCCCCCACGGGGACCGGGCTCCGGTGAAACCGCAGGTGGAACGCGGCTACGACTTGGTCTTCCGGGTGCCGGACGTGGAGGAACCCGAGTCCGAATCGGAATCCGAGCCACCGCCCGAGTCGGAACTCACGTCCGCGCCCGAGCCGCCGGACGACGACGACTTCGTCGCGCCCTTCGAGGGAGTCTTGGAGGGGTCCTTCGAGGGCGTCTTCGAAGCGCTCTTCGACGGGGACGCCGACGGGTCCGTGCCGTCGTTCGCGTCCTCGATCGCCTCCACGGCCTCCTCGGCGGCGGACTTCGCGGACTTCAGCAGTGCGGCCGGGTCCGGGGTCTTGTCGCCGGCCAGACCGGCGCCGTTGTAGTCGAGCGTGATGACCACGTTCGCCGTGCGCACCACGATCGTCTGCTGCTTGAAGGTGTCGCCGTCCTTCTTCAGGTCGTACTTGACCACCGTCGCCTGGTCGCCCGTGCCCGTCAGCGGCTCCGTCTTGACGTTCTTCGCCCCGTCCACGGCCTTCGCCGCGGTCACCTTCGACTCGAACGCCTTGGCCGCGCGGTCCTCACCGGGGCCGTTCGCCTCGTCCGAGGCCAGCAGGTGCAGCGACACGCTCAGCCAGCGGTACTGGGAGCCGTCCACGCCGTTGTTGTCGAGGCTGATCCAGCGGCAGTCGCCGGTCACGTTTGCCTCGGCCTTGTTGATGGCCTTCCCGGACTTCACGCCCTTCGGCACCACCGACTTCAGCGTCTTGTCGGAGAACACCTCGCACGCGTCCGGCAGCGAGGCGTACTTCCCCGCGACCACCTCGGGCGTGGCACTCTGCGTCGCCGACCGGTCCAGCCCCGCCGGGGTGTCGTCACCGGAGGCGCTGTCGGAGCCGGAGTCCGACGAACAGCCGACCGCCAGCAGCATCACCGGCACGACCGCCGCGCCGACGAGAACCCGGGCCCGGCCCGGACGCCCGAGGTGTCCGACGCGCGTCATCCGCGGCGAACGCGCGAAGCGCGGCGACTGATGCTGATCTGACTCTGCGGCTCGTTGCATGGTTCCTTCACAATCGGATCGGGTCTCCGAGAGGCCACCGTACGCGGTGAAGAAGAAGTGCGGTTCTGAATCAGGGGGTTCACAACGACGCCCGAATCACCCCCGAGCGCCCCTCAGTCGTCGAACGCGGCGGCCAGCCGGTCCGCCAGATTCCGGGCCCTGTCCTGCATTTCCTCACTGTCCGGCACCACCGTCGTGGTCGCCGGCTGCTCCTCGTACTCCACGGTCACGATCACGTTCGACGTGCGGAAGACCACAGTCACCGTCCGCTGCTTGCTCGTCCCGAGCGTGTCGTCGAGGAACGCCTCGTCGCCGAGACCGTCGAGCGTGCGGGGCAGGAGGGAGGCGGGGGTGCCGGACGGGGAGGGGGAGGAGGAGCCGGCGGACGGGGAGGAGCCGGAGGGGGAGGCCGTGCGCGACGCGGTGGCGGAGGGGTTCGCCGACGGCTCGGCGGCGTCCGCGCCCGAGTCCGCGGGTTCGCCGGACTCCTCGTCCGTCCCCTGGTCCGTCTCCTGATCCGTCTCCTCGGTCTCCTCCTCGGAGGCGCTCGGCGTCGGCTCCGGGAGGTCGGCCGCCTCGACCTTGCCGCCGTAGACCTCCTGCGCCGTGCTGTCGTCGCTGACGGCGTTGTCGTAGGACACGACGCGTTCGAAGCTGACGAACAGATAGTGGGTGGCGTCCGGGGACTCCACCTTCCAGCGGCAGCCGGCCATGCGGTCCGTGTCGTACGTCTGTGTGGCCTCGCCCTTGTACGCCTGCTCGCGCCGGGTCGCGCCGGGGATCTGCCGGATGCCGGGGAGGAGGGTGTCGAGGGTGCCGGTGTCGACCGAGCCGCAGGGTTCGGGGAGCGTGGCGTAGCGGCCCGGCTGGGCCACGGTCGCCGACGCGGTGACCTCGCCCGGGCGGGGGTCGTCGTCCGAACTGCCGTCGTCGGAACCCGTGCACGCGGCCAGCAGTGCCGCGAGGAGCACGGCGACGCCGGGTACGTACGCCTTCCGCTGCACGGTGGGGCTCCTCTCGACGGGGTCCCTCGGGACGCCTGCGCTGTCCTGCCTGTGGTTATTCACTTGCCGCCCGGGGGTGACCCCCGGGCACCATGTGTATCGCACGCACTGCCGTGGACGCCGGTCCGGCATCCCTTTTCACCGCCCTTGGCATCGGTTTTGCGTTCTGAGACTTTCATCTGTTCTTCGGGGGAATGAGGACGTTTTGTCGTACGTCGAGATACCGGGCGCGAAGGTACCCATCCGTATGTGGACCGACCCCGCGTCGGTCGAGGAGGGGGCGCTCCAGCAGCTCCGCAACGTCGCCACCCTCCCCTGGATCAAGGGCCTCGCCGTCATGCCGGACGTGCACTACGGCAAGGGCGCGACGGTCGGGTCCGTCATCGCGATGCGGGGGGCCGTGTGTCCCGCGGCGGTCGGTGTCGACATCGGCTGCGGAATGTCGGCCGTGAAGACCTCCCTGACGGCCAATGACCTCCCCGGCGACCTCTCCCGGCTGCGCTCGAAGATCGAGCAGGCGATCCCGGTGGGGCGGGGGATGCATGACGACCCCGTCGATCCTGGACGGCTCCACGGCTTCGCGACCGGCGGGTGGGACGGCTTCTGGGAGCGGTTCGACGGGGTGGCGGACGCGGTCAAGTTCCGTCATGACCGGGCGGGGAAGCAGATGGGGACGCTTGGCGGGGGGAATCACTTTGTCGAAGTCTGCACGGATTCGACCGGTTCTGTCTGGCTGATGCTGCACTCCGGCTCCCGGAACATCGGCAAGGAGCTGGCGGAGCATCACATCGGCATCGCCCAGAAGCTCCCGCACAACCAGAACCTGGTCGACCGCGACCTCGCCGTCTTCGTCGCGGACACCCCGCAGATGGCGGCGTACCGCAACGACCTGTTCTGGGCGCAGGAGTACGCGAAGTACAACCGCTCGATCATGATGGCGCTGCTCAAGGACGTCGTGCGCAAGGAGTTCAGGAAGGCGAAGCCGGTCTTCGAGCCCGAGATCAGCGCGCACCACAACTACGTGGCCGAGGAGCGCTACGACGGCATGGACCTCCTGGTGACCCGTAAGGGCGCGATCCGCGCGGGCTCCGGGGAGTACGGGATCATCCCCGGCTCGATGGGCACCGGTTCGTACATCGTCAAGGGCCTCGGCAACGAGAAGGCCTTCAACTCGGCTTCGCACGGCGCCGGTCGGCGGATGAGCCGGACGGCGGCGAAGCGGCGCTTCTCGACCAAGGACCTGGAGGAGCAGACGCGGGGCGTGGAGTGCCGCAAGGACTCCGGTGTCGTGGACGAGATCCCGGGCGCCTACAAGCCGATCGAGCAGGTCATCGACCAGCAGCGGGACCTGGTGCGGGTGGTGGCGAAGCTGAAGCAGGTCGTGTGCGTGAAGGGCTGAGGCCCTGGCGCGGCCGCTCCCGCTGAAGGCCCCCGGCCGCGTGCGAGGCTGGGGGCATGGTCATCGCCCGCTCCGCCGCTCTGTTCGTGCTCGCCGCGCTGTTCGAGATCGGTGGGGCCTGGCTGGTGTGGCAGGGGGTGCGGGAGCATCGCGGGTGGGTGTGGATCGGGGCGGGGGTCGTCGCGCTGGGGGCGTACGGGTTCGTGGCGACGTTCCAGCCGGACGCGCACTTCGGGCGGATCCTCGCCGCGTACGGCGGGATCTTCGTGGCCGGGTCGATCGCCTGGGGGATGGTCGCCGACGGCTACCGGCCCGACCGCTGGGACGTGTCGGGCGCGTTGGTCTGCCTCGCGGGCATGGCGGTGATCATGTACGCGCCGCGGGGCGGGTGACGGCGGACGGCCGCCGCTACGACGGCTGGGCCGGGTCCTCCGGCAGCAGGCCGAGCTGGTTCAGGAAGTCCAGCTGGTCGAAGTAGAGCCGGTAGCTGGTGATCCGGCCGTCCCGGACGGTGGCGAAGTCCACGCCGCGCATCCTGATGTCCCGCTGGGTCGCGGGGAGGGTCGTCCCGTCGGGGAACGCCATCGGGCCGCTGTTCCTGCCGCTGAAGATGCCCTCGTCGATGGCGGTGTCGCCGACCTCGAACGAGGCGAGCGACTCGTAGGTGGCATCGGGTACGGCGTCCGTCATCTGGCGCCAGTACTCGGCGATCTCGTCCCGCCCGTGGATCTCTCCGGCGTCGGGGGTGTGGGCAACCGCGTCCTCCGCGAAGAGGTTCGCGATGGTCTTCGGGTCCTGGTGTGTGGTGAGCGCCTCGGTGAGCTGGTCCATCAGCTCGCGCGCCTGTCCCATGATCCACCTCCTGTGCAGGGGATCACCCCTCTCATTGTCCCACCGCACGCCTATCCTGGCTGGGCAGAACGCCGTTCGATACGCACAGTCGCGCACGCGTCGCTCACACGCGCGTCCGCGCAGCGCCCACGCTCAGGAGCAGCTCATGGCCCCCGCCGCACCGTCCGCCGCCTCCCGCATCGCCGTCGTCACCGGTGCGAGCGGCGGGATCGGCGCCGCCACGGCCCGGCAGCTCGCCGCCGCGGGGTACCGCGTGGTGCTGACCGCGCGCCGCAAGGACCGTATCGAGGCGCTGGCCGAGGAGATCAACGACGGGGGCGGGCAGGCCACCGCGTACCCCCTGGACGTCACGGACCGCGCGGCGGTCGACGAGTTCGCGTCCGCGTTCAAGAAGATCGGTGTGCTGGTCAACAACGCGGGCGGCGCGCTCGGCGCCGATCCGGTGGCGACCGGCGACCCGGCCGACTGGCGCACGATGTACGAGACGAACGTCATCGGCACGCTGAACCTCACCCAGGCCCTGCTGCCCGCGCTGACCGCGAGCGGTGACGGCACGGTGGTCGTGGTGTCGTCGACGGCCGGGCACGGGACGTACGAGGGCGGCGGGGGCTATGTCGCCGCCAAGCACGGCGTGCACGTCCTCGCCGAGACCCTGCGGCTGGAGATCGTCGGCACGCCGGTCCGGGTCATCGAGGTCGCGCCCGGCATGGTGAAGACGGACGAGTTCGCCCTGACCCGCTTCGGCGGCGACGCGCAGAAGGCGGCGAGCGTCTACGCGGGCGTCGCGGAGCCCCTGACCGCCGACGACGTCGCCGACACGATCACCTGGGCGGTCACCCGGCCCAGCCACGTCAACGTCGACCTGCTCGTCCTGCGCCCGCGCGCCCAGGCCTCCAACACCAAGGTCCACCGGGAGCTGTGATGGCGCCGGAGGAGGGCCGGGCGCCGCAGGACGGTCCGGCGCCCGGGGCTGCCGGCCCGACGGCCGAGCGGCGCCGGCTCGCCGAGGAGAAGAGGAACGAGCGGTACGTGTGGTGGTACCTCGCGTACTTCCTCTTCGGCATCCACATCGTGGCCTTCGTGATGATCTACGCGGTCATGCACGCGAAATAGCCGCCGCCCGGGAAGTCCGCCGCCGGTCAGGCCGAGGACATCGCGTCCGCGTACGCCGTCGGGGGCACCCCCACCGTGGCCGTGAAGTCGCGGACGAGGTGGGCCTGGTCGGCGTACCCGAGGTCGGCGGCGAGGGCGGCCCAGTCGACGGCCCGGTCGGTCTCGGCGCGTTCCAGGGCCTCGTGGATGCGGTAGCGCAGGATGACCCACTTGGGGCCGACGCCCACGTACGCGGAGAACAGGCGCTGCAGGAGCCGTACGGACAGGCCCTCGGCGCGGGCGAAGTCGGTGACGCGGCGGATGGTGCGGTCGGTGCGGATCCGGGTGACCAGGGCCATGGCGAGGTCCGCCTGGGGGTCGGGCTCCGGGGCGAGCCCGGTCAGGAACGCGTCGAGGGCGGCGACGCGGGTGTCCTCGTCGTCGGGGGTGAGGATCGCGGCCGGGGTGACGGCGGTGTCGGGGAACGCCTCGGGCTGTCGTACGCGGCGGCCGGTCCAGTGGGTCGCGGGGTGGGCCGGGGTGAAGGGGCGGAAACCGCCGGGGCGGAACTGGATGCCGCAGACCCGGCCCCTGCCCTGCAGTTTCTGGGTGAAGAGACCGAGACCGACGCCGGAGATCTCGGCGAAGGGCTCCTGTCCCTCGTAGCGCTGGAAGACGACGTTGACCGACGGGTGCGGGACGACCTGGGAGACGTACGGCTCGGGCAGGTCCCAGTCGATCAGCCAGTAGTGCTCCAGATACGGGCGCAGCGGCTCGGCGGGTTCGCGGCGGCGGAAGCGGACCCGGGCGAAAAGCTCCGGGGCGTCGACGATGCCTCGGGTGTCACGGCGTGGGGCGGCCATGAGGAGATCGTAGGGACGACCACTGACAGTGGCCCGGCTCGTGCTCTCGCCCCGGAGGAACGCTCCGGAGGAATAGTGGAGAGGGGGCCCTCGTTCATGGGTATAGTTGAATCGTAAACAACCTGGGAGGGTGGCAGCGATGATGCAGTTCGGGATCTTCAGTGTCGGAGACGTGACTCCGGACCCCACCACGGGCCGGACGCCGACCGAGCGCGAGCGCATCAAGGCGATGGTCGCGATCGCGCTCAAGGCGGAGGAGGTCGGGCTCGACGTCTTCGCCACCGGCGAGCACCACAACCCGCCCTTCGTGCCGTCGTCGCCCACGACCATGCTCGGCTACATCGCCGCGCGCACGGAGAAGCTGGTCCTCTCCACCTCCACCACCCTCATCACCACCAACGACCCGGTGAAGATCGCCGAGGACTTCGCGATGCTCCAGCACCTGGCCGACGGCCGGGTGGACCTGATGATGGGGCGCGGCAACACCGGGCCCGTCTACCCCTGGTTCGGACAGGACATCCGGCAGGGCATCAACCTCGCCGTCGAGAACTACGCGCTGCTGCGCCGCCTGTGGCGCGAGGACGTCGTCAACTGGGAGGGCAAGTTCCGCTCGCCGCTCCAGGGCTTCACCTCCACCCCCCGCCCGATGGACGACGTACCGCCGTTCGTCTGGCACGGCTCCATCCGCTCGCCCGAGATCGCCGAGCAGGCCGCGTTCTACGGTGACGGCTTCTTCCACAACAACATCTTCTGGCCGGCCGACCACACCAAGCGGATGGTCGAGCTGTACCGGCAGCGGTTCGCGCACTACGGGCACGGCACGCCCGAGCAGGCGATCGTGGGACTCGGCGGGCAGGTGTTCATGCGCAAGAACTCGCAGGACGCGGTGCGGGAGTTCCGGCCGTACTTCGACGTCGCGCCGGTGTACGGCAACGGGCCCTCGCTGGAGGACTTCACCGACCAGACCCCGCTCACCGTCGGCTCGCCGCAGCAGGTGATCGAGAAGACGCTGGCCTTCCGGGAGTACGCCGGTGACTACCAGCGGCAGTTGTTCCTCCTGGACCACGCGGGGCTGCCCCTGAAGACCGTGCTGGAGCAGCTCGACCTGCTCGGCGAGGAGGTCGTGCCGGTGCTGCGCGCGGAGTTCGCGAAGGGGCGGCCGGCTCAGGTGCCGGACGCGCCGACGCACGGGTCGCTGCTGGCCGCGGCGGAGAAGGACGCGGGGACGCGGAGCGCGGGCACGAAGGGTGTGAAGGACGCGAAGGGCGTGGAGAAGAAGGAGAGCGTGGCATGAAGCTGGTCGTCGTCTCGGCGGGGCTGAGCGTGCCGTCGTCCACGCGGCTGCTGGGGGACCGGCTGGCCGCGGCGGTCGCCGGGCACGACGCCTCGGTGGAGGTCCAGGTCGTCGAACTGCGCGACCTGGCCGTGGAGATCGCGCACCACCTCACCAACGGGTTCCCCGGCCGGAAGCTCGCCGCCGCGCTCGACGCGGTGGCGGGGGCCGACGGGCTGGTCGTGGTGACACCGGTGTTCTCCGCCTCGTACAGCGGGTTGTTCAAGTCGTTCTTCGACGTGCTCGACCGCGACGCGCTGGCGGGGAAGCCGGTGCTGATCGCCGCCACCGGGGGATCGGCCCGGCACTCGCTGGTGCTGGAGCACGCGATGCGGCCGTTGTTCGCGTACCTGCGGGCCGTGGTCGTGCCCACGGGGGTGTACGCCGCCTCCGAGGACTGGGGTGCGCAGGGGCTGGCCGGGCGGATCGAGCGGGCGGCCGCGGAGCTGAGCCGGTTGATGGGCGGGCTGTCCCGGGAGGCGGCCGCCACGCCGGCCGAGCCCGAGGAGTTCGTCGTCGTCCCCTTCGCCGAACAGCTGGCGGCGCTGCGGGGCTGAGCCTCGCCGTCGGGGGTGGTGCGGGCCTCAGGCCACGGGTTGCTCGTGGTTGCCCGCACCCGCGCGGCGGAGCCGGGGCTGCGACGGTCCCGCGGCCCTGAGGAACGCCGGCGTCGCCCTCTTCCAGGAACGCAGCCGGTGCCCCAGCCAGGCCCGCACCCGCGTCAGCTCCCGCTCCCAGGCACGGTGGACCCGCGTCGCGCGCAGGTCGGCGAACAGGCGCTCGTACTCGGCGACGATCGGGGCCGGGTCGTAGCGGTGGGCGCTCGCGAGGGCGGCCCGGCCCATGGCGCGGCGCAGGTCCGGGTCGGCGGTGAGGTCGAGAATGGCCTCGGCGAGGGCGTGGGGGTCGTCGACGGGGACGAGGCGGCCGTCGGTGCCGTCGGTGATGATCTCGGCGGGGCCGAGCGGGCAGTCGGTGCTGACGACGGGCACGCCGCAGCGCATGGCCTCGACGAGGGTCATGCCGAAGGACTCGGCGTCCGAGGCGCTGACGACGACGGAGGCGCGCGCGAACTCCTCCTCGATCGGCGTGTGCGGGCCCATCAGATGGGCCCGGTCGGTGAGGCGGAGGTCCTCGATCAGGGCCTCCAGCCGGTCCTTCTGCTTGCCGCCGCCGTAGATGCGAAGCTGCCAGTCCGGTTCCTTCGCGGCGACCTTCGCGAACGCCTCCAGCAGGAGGTCGAAGCGTTTGCCGCGGGCCAGGCGCCCGGCCGCCGCGATGACGGGGGCCGTGACGTCCGACGGTGCGACCGAGGCCGGCGGGACGATGTTGGGCACCGGCATCACCCGTACGCCCGGCAGTTTCATCCGTGCGCGGTACACCGCCGCGTCCGCCGCCGTGGTCGTGACGACCGCGTCCAGGGTGCGGTAGTGACGGGCGAGGACCTTGCGGAGCTGCTTGCCGTGGGCGTCGTGGCGCAGGTGCTCCTGGCCGATGCGCAGGGCCCGGCGCGGCGCGAAGCGGGAGACGTAGACGTTGATGCCGGGGCGGGTGCCGATGACGACGTCCGCGCCGCAGCGGGCCAGATAGGCGCGGACCCGGAGGTCGGTGAGCCGGCTGTACTGGCGGTGCCGCTTGTCCTGCGCCGGAAAGTCCACGGCGGGCTGCACCTGGGCGGGATCGCGCAGGTCGGGGCTGTACGGGCGGATGTCCACCAGGGGGACGAGCGTGACTCTCGGGTCGACCGTGAAACGCGGTTCGTCCAGGTGACGGGCCATCGAGGCGATCTCCACGTCGTGGTGGTCCGCGAGCGCCGACGCCAGGTTCAGCGTCGTACGGACGGTGCCGCCGATGGCGTACGCGTTGTGCAGCAGGAACACGATCTTCATGCGGCGGCTCAAGGCCCTGCCTTCCCGACGGTGTGGGGGGGTGCGGTTGTGCGACGGTGGCACGGTTGTCCGGTGATGCAACTGCTGATGGTGGTTTGGCTGGTTCGGACCCTTTGTACTCCATCTGTTCGCTCCGGTCGGGTTCCCGTGCGGGCGGGTGTCACACGGACACGCTGCTCCGGAGGGGTAAGCCGGGCGCGCGGTCGGGGTGAGAGGCCGGTAAGAAGGGCCGTCCGGGGCCCCCGGCGAGGTGGTGGGCGCCGGTGACCTTGGCAGACTGGTGGGGTGCCCCAGAACGTGCTGCTCGCCGAGGACGACCGCGCCATCCGCCATGCCCTGGAACGCGCGCTGACCCTGGAGGGGTACGAGGTCACGGCGGTCGCCGACGGCGTCGAGGCGCTCGCCCAGGCCCACCG
The DNA here is from genome assembly GCF_014873495.1 of Streptomyces stelliscabiei. Classification (GTDB taxonomy): domain Bacteria; phylum Actinomycetota; class Actinomycetes; order Streptomycetales; family Streptomycetaceae; genus Streptomyces; species Streptomyces bottropensis. Next base: position 6,040,528 of record NZ_JADBGF010000001.1, read on the forward strand.
CACCCAGCCCGACGTGCTCGTGCTGGACGTGATGATGCCCGGCATAGACGGGCTCCAGGTGTGCCGTGTGCTGCGCGCGGAGGGTGACCGGACGCCGATCCTGATGCTCACCGCGCTCGTGGAGACCGCCGACCGGATCGCCGGGCTCGACGCCGGCGCGGACGACTACGTCGTCAAACCGTTCGACGTGGAAGAGGTGTTCGCGCGGTTGCGCGCACTCCTGCGCAGGACGGGCAACGACGGCTTCGCCCGCCCCCTCCCGCCACCGGCGGGCGCGGTGGCCGGCCCCGCCGGGGCGGCGGCCCCGGACGGCGGCGGGCTGCTCACGGCCGCCGGGCTGCGGATGGACGTCCAGGCGCGGCGGGCCTGGCGCGGGACGCGCGAACTGGAGCTGACCCGCACCGAGTTCGACCTCCTGGAACTGCTCGTCCGCAACGCGGGCATCGTCCTCGACCATGCGACGATCTACGACCGCATCTGGGGCTACGACTTCGGCCCCGGCTCCAAGAACCTCGCCGTCTACGTCGGTTATCTGCGCCGCAAGCTCGACGAGCCCGGGGCGCCGGCGCTGATCCACACCGTGCGGGGTGTGGGGTACGCGCTGCGGGAAGACTGAGGGCGGCGCCCGGTGCCGCCGCGTCCCGTCCGGGCGCTGTCCCGGCTGCTCGCCCGGCTGCGGCCGGTCCCCTCGCTGCGGGCGACCTTCACCGTGTCGTTCGTGGCGGTGGCGTGTGTCGTCACCGTCCTCGTCGGGATCCTCAGCTACAGCGCGGCGGCGCGGCTGGTGCGGGTCGACGAGCAGACCGTGTTCGCCGAGGTCGTGCGTGATCTGCGGGAGCTGGTCGAGCAGGACCGGCTGACCCCGGAGGACTTCGCGCCGAGCGGCAGCGGCGGCCCGCGCGACGACCTGATCCGCTCCGGCCGCACCGACGTGCAGGTGCTCGGCCCGCACGGCGAGATCCTGGAGAAGGGCGCCCCCGGCCTGCCCGTACGCGACGCGGACCGCCGTACGGCCGACACGGCCCTGCCCGGGGTGATGGTCGAGCACGGTGAGGTCGAGGTCGGTGACGACCGCTACCGGGTGGTGACCGTCGCCCTCGGCGGCGGCCGGGGCGCCGTGCAGGTCGCGCAGGAGTTCAGCGACACGGAGGATCTGCTGCGGGAGCTGCAGCAGCGGACCCTGCTGTTCGTGTCCGGCATCGTCATCTCCGCCGGGCTGTTCGGATGGTGGCTGGCGCGGCGGCAGACCCGGCGGCTCGTGCAGCTGGCGGGGGCGGCGGAGGACGTGGCGCGGACCGGGCGGCTGGGCATCCAGGTGCCGGTCGCGGGCCGGGACGAGGTGGGGCGGCTCGGGCGTTCCTTCGATCGCATGCTGGTCCGCCTCGCCCAGTCGGAGGAGGACCAGCGGCGGCTGGTCCAGGACGCCGGGCACGAACTGCGCACCCCGCTGACCTCCCTGCGGACGAACATCTCGCTGCTGCGGCGCATCGACGAGCTGCCGTCCCGGATGCGTGCGGAACTCGTCGACGACCTCTCCCAGGAGGCCCTCGAACTGACCGATCTGGTCAACGAGTTGGTCGACCTCGCGGCCGGGCAGTCCAGCACCGAGCCCGTGCAGCGGGTCGACCTGGCGGACCTGGCGGAGGAGGTCGCGGGGACCGCCCGCCGCCGTACCGGCCGCGAGGTCCTCGTCCGCGTGGCCGGTGACACGACCGTCGAGGGGCGGCCCGGGGCCCTCCAGCGGGCCATCTCCAACCTGGTGGAGAACGCGGCGAAGTTCGACCGCGCGGGGTCCGGGGCGATCGTGGTGGTCGTGGCGCGGGGGTCGGCGGGAGAACTGGGGGAGCTGGGCGGGCTGGAGGAGTGGGGGGAGCCGGGCGTGCGGGGCCAGGGGGGTCCGGGGAGCCTGGGAGATCACGGTGGCGCGCGGGAATCGGGTGGCTCGCGCGCGTCGGGTGGCTCGCGCGCGTCGGGTGGGGCGCGTGCGGCGGGTGCGGCGGGTGCCGGTTCGGATGTCGTCCGCGTCGAGGTCCTCGACCGGGGTCCCGGTGTCCCCGACTGCGATCTCGAACGCATCTTCGATCGCTTCTATCGCGCCCCGGACGCCCGCAGCCTGCCCGGGTCCGGGCTCGGGCTGTCGATCGTGCGCGCGGTGGCGGCCGCGCACGGCGGCGCGCCGTTCGCGTTCCGGCGGGAGGGCGGGGGGCTGGTGACCGGGTTCACGGTCCGGGACGCGGGCGGGTGACCGGGGCCGGCCACCCGGCCCGCCGGCACCGTCCGGCCCGGCCCGGTCCGGTCAGGCGTAGGTCCAGCGCCAGGCGTTCGAGCGGTAGGCGCACGTGATCTCGGTGCCGTCCTCGGTGGTGGTGACGGCCCCGTGGTCGCTGTTGCGGCAGAACTGCCCCGCCGAGTAGCAGTTGCCGGAGTTGGAGACGATCGAACAGGTGCCGACGGAGTCCTGGCCGCCGGTGTCGTCACTGCCGCCGCCGGGGTCGCTGCCGCTGTCGGCCGCCTTCGCGACGGCGGTCTCGGTGACGGTGACGGTGGGGCGCGGCTTCGCCTTGGCCTTGACGGTCTCGGTGACGGTGGGGCCGGGCTCGGGTGTGGCCGTCACGGTCGCCGTGACGGTCGTACGGGGCTTGGTGGTGGCCTGCACGCCCTCCTGTCCGTCGCCCCCGGCGGACCCGATGAGCGTGCCCGTCATGAGCAGGGCGGAGCCGCCGACCCACACGAGGACCCGCTTGCGCAGCGGGCGGGTGTCGGGCGGGCGGGGCGCCGACGGTGTGGGGCCGGTGTACGGGTTGGTCATCTCGTCCCCCTGGGCGTTTCGGGTGGAGTGACCGTAGTGCCCGGTGGCGCCGGATGCGGGGGAGTGGGGGAGAGGAGGCCATTCCGTGACCGGTGGGTCCTCGTCGGCCCGCTCGACACGGACGCCGCGCGCGGTGGGCGCGGTGCCGGACCCCGGGAGGCCGGGGTGCCGCGTCAGGCGGTGGGCCGGGTCGCCCCCGCGCTCCAGCGGCCGAGCACCGGCTCGCCGAGGGTGCGGGCCGTCCGGCACAGGGTCTGGCCGTGGCGCGCGAAGAGTTCGTCGCGGTCGTCGAAGTGGCCGAGGTCGGCGACCACTCGGGCGGAGAGGTCGCAGGTGCCGGGGGCCGTGCCGCAGGAGTCCCACTGGACGCCGGTACGGGCGATCGCGTCGAAGAGGGTCTCGCCGCCCCGGTTGGCGAAGCCGTCGCCGCCCGTGGCGGGGGCGTCGAAGAGGTCGCCGATCGGGAGCCACGCGCCGCTGATCCTGAACTCCGGCCAGGCCAGCAGGACCTGCTCCGGCACGAACGGCTTCAGCCGCGGGAACCTCGGATACCAGAAGGTCCCGTCCACCAGCAGCCCGCGCACCCGCGTCCGTACGCGTACGGCCCGGGCGACGGCCTCCAGCGCGGCCATCCGCTGACTGCACGAGCCACGCCGCAGCCGCAGCGTCCGCGACACGCGCCGGCGGTCCTCCACCGAGTACACCGGGCGGACGTCCCGCGCGATGATCCGGTGCGCGGTCCGCAGCGCGTCACGCGGTGTCGCCTCGCTCAGCACCCGGCGCGCGAGGGCGCCCACCAGTGGATCGTCGTGGTCCAGGATCGCCGTGGCCCGCGTGGACCCCACCACGCCCGCCGACTCCCGGGCGGGCACCCCGGCCCGTTTGCCCTGCGCGTTGTACGACATGAGCAGTCGACTGGTCATGACAGTTCCGTCCCCGTGCCCGTTCGGTTTCCGCCCCCGCGAGGAGCGCCGCCCGTCCCCTACGGGCGCCCGGCGCCCATCATCACACGACGACCGGGCGGGGCCGCGGGCCACTCGGGAGGGGGGCGGGACGGTGGCCGGGGCCGCGGCTGCCGGGGGGTCCCGGCGGTGCGCTTTCGTAGTACTTCCACCGACCCCATTGCGGCGGCGTGAACACGCCGACTACGGTCGTCCCTGCGCTCACGGAGAGTGTGCACCTGATTACTCAGACATATCCAGCCTGCAGCGAGCCCTGTACTCGAATCTCTCATACTCCATCCCCTGCGTACCGCCAGTTGAAAGCGCACCCCGGGCCGTCGACACCCGAGGAGGAGCCACCGACGCGGTAGGGACCCGAGCAATCCCTTCTCGTCGCAACGGAGTTGATCGCACATGACCGAAACAGCCCCTGACGTCGCCGACCCGATCCCGGACACCGCCCCCTGGCTCTCGCCCGCGGCGACGACCTACACCCTCTCCTGTCCCTCCCTCGACACATCCCCCCACATCGCGCGCGACTTCGTCGCCACCGTCCTGCGCGCCCTCGGCCTCGACACCCTCGTCGAAGCCGCCGCCCTGTGCACGTCCGAGCTGGTCACGAACGCCTGTGTGCACGCCAAGGGCGGAGGGTCGGTGCTCCGGCTGACGGTCGAGTCCTGGCGGGTCCGGGTCATCGTCTACGACGGCGACGAGAACCCGCCCGTCATGCGGGAGTTGACCCCGGGCGGCTGGGAGGAGGGCGGCCGCGGTCTCTACCTGGTCGACGCCCTCACGGACGGCCACTGGGGAACGTCCACCACCGTCCCCCAGGGCGACGGCCTCACCCGACCCGACGGCAAGGCGGTGTGGTTCGACCTGGCGGCGCCGGGCGGGTCCGTGCTGGGGTGATCCCATGCGAAGCAGAGCGGCGTTTGTTGCGGATGTGTATGGCCTCGGGGGCGGGGCGTGGGACATGGTGCCTGTCGCCCGGGGGGCGTTGGGGCAGGTCTGGAGGCTGTCCGGTGGTGGCGGGGGATCGTGGGCGGTGAAGGAGTTGCTGTTCGGGTGTGATGTCGAGCAGGTGGGGCGGGAGGCGGCCTTACGGGACGCGGCCGAGGAGCTGGGGATCTCCGCACCCCGCCTCTTCGCGGACCGGGACGGGGCGTATGTGTCCCGGCTGCCCGACTCGATGGGCGGGGCGTACGTGAAGGTGTACGACTGGGTCGACGGGAGCGAGGCGGACCCGGCCGATCCGGAGGTACTGGAGTGGTGCGGGCGGACGCTCGCTCTGTTGCACCGGGCCGGGGAGGGGGCGAAGGAGACGCCCGACGGGTGGTACGAGCGGTGCCCCGGGGAGGGCGACTGGGCCGCGTTGTGCGAGGCGGTCGGGCGGGCCGGGGTGCCCTGGGCACACGCGCTGGAGCGGTTCGTCGCCGGCCCGGCGCGGGAGCTGGCGGCGTACGTCACCCCCTGCGAAGGCGGTGACGTGGTGACCTCGCATCTCGACGTGCGGCCGCAGAACGTGCTGGTGGGGCGGTCCGGACCGGTCCTCCTCGACTGGGACAACGCCGGGCCCGTGTCGGCGGAGCGCGAACTCGCCCGCGCCGTCCATGTGTGGGCCGGCGGTGACGACTTCCGCGCCGCTGCCGCCCGGCGGCTGGTGCGGGGCTACCGGGAGGCGGGGGGCCGCGCGGTCGTGCGGGGGGCGGAGTCGTTCTCCATGCTCTTCGCGACGGAGCTGAACTACGTCCGCGTGCAGGCCGCGTGCGCGGTCGATCCGGAGGTGACCGAGGCGCAGCGGGCGTTCGCGAGCGAGCAGGTCGTGGGTCTGCTGGGGAGGCTGCCCGACCCGGCCGCCGTCTCCCGGCTGGTGGAGGCGCTGGCTGCCGGGTGGTGAGGCCGGTCCGTCGAGGGCTCGTTCAGGTGCGGTCGATGTGCACGTTCGTCGACTTCACGCGGGCCGTGGCCTCCATGCCGACCTCCAGGCCCAGCTCCTCCACGGCCTCCCGCGTGAGCAGGGAGACCAGGCGGTGCGGGCCCGCCTGGATCTCCACCTGGGCCGCCACGTCACCGAGTTTCACGGCGGTGACGATGCCGGGGAAGGCGTTGCGGGCCGACGTGTAGGGGGCGTCGGCCTCGTCGGCGGTGTCCGAGGCCAGCTCCACGGAGAAGGCGGCGAGGTCTTTGCCGTCGATGAGCCGCCGGCCGTTCTCGTCGCGGCGGGTCGCCACCCGGCCCGCGTCCGCCCATCGCCGCGCGGTGTCGGGGCTGATCCCCAGCAGCCGCGCGGCCTGACCGATCGTGTAGGACTGCATGGCGCCAAGATATGCGCCGCCGGACGCCCGCTCGGCCCCGCCACCGGGGAACCGGCCGGGCGCCCGGTCACCGCAGCGTCGTCAGGAACTTCCCCAGCCGGGCGACGCCCTCGCGCAGCTCGTCCGCCGAGGCCGCGTAGGAGAGGCGGACGTGGGTGTCGGCGGTGTGCGTGCCGAAGTCCCGGCCGGGCGTCAGCGCGACGTGCGCCTCCCGCAGCGCGCGCTCGCAGAACTCCCAGGACGTGAGGCCGGTCCCGCTGACGTCGAAGTAGACGTAGAACGCTCCGTCGGGCGGCACCGGGACCGGCAGCCCGATCCGCGCCAGCCCGTCCAGGACGAGCGCGCGCCGCGCGCCGAACTCCACCCGGCGGGCCTCGCAGACCGCCAGCGACTCGGGGGTGAAGCAGGCGAGGGCGGCGTGCTGGGCGGGGGCGGAGGCGCAGAGGAAGTAGTTCTGCGCGAGGCGTTCCAGGGCCGGTACGAGGGTCTCGGGGACGACGCACCAGCCGAGCCGCCAGCCGGTCATGCCGAAGTACTTCGAGAAGCTGTTGATCACGACGGCCCCGGGGTCGAACGACAGCGCGCTGCGCGGCGGGCGGCCCCGCTCGTCGTGGTCGCCGAGGTCGAGGTAGATCTCGTCGACGAGTCGCCAGGCGTCGCGCTCACGCGCCAGGTCGCAGAGCGCGGCCAGCTCGTCGGCGGGGACGGAGGTGCCGGTGGGGTTGGAGGGGGTGGCGACCATGACCCCGCGCGTACGGTCCGTCCAGTGCGCCCGCACCGCCGCCGCGTCCAGCTGGAACCGGCTCGCGGCGGTGGTGGGCACGAGGGTGACCTCGGCACCGAAGCTCTCGACGATCTGCCGGTTGCAGGGGTAGGAGGGGTCGCCGATGAGCACCTCGTCACCGGGGTCCACGAGGGCGGCGGTGGCCAGCACGAGCGCGGCCGAGGCGCCCGCCGTGACGACGATCCGGCCCGGGTCGACCTCGACGCCGTGCCGATCCCGGTAGAACCCCGCGACGGCCTCCCGCAGGGCCGGCAGTCCGAGCGCCGCGGTGTACGTCATCGGCCGCCCGTCCATGACGTCCCGCATCGCCGCCACGACGGCCGGGGGAGCACCGAAGTCCGGTTCCCCGAGGCTGAGTTTGACGACGTCATGGCCCTGCGCGGTCAGCGAGGCGGCCTGCTTGGCGAACTCCATGGCGTAGAAGGGGGCGACGGCGCGGGCCCGCCGCGAGACCCGCACACCGCCGCTGCCTCCGAGGCCACCCGTACCGCCCATGTCACTGATGCCGCTCGCGTCGTTCACATCGCTCATGCCCCTCATGCTGCGGCCCACAGGGGGCTCGGGGCCAGCGGCGACCGGGGTGCGGACGGTGGAGGGCGGAGGAAGGGGGTGAGGCCCAGGACCGGCGACGGTCCGGGGCCTCGTGCGCGGCGCGCCGGGCGGCACGGGCGCCGCGCGGTAGGGGACGGCGGCATGCGTCCGCGGGATCGCGGCCCAGGAGGCGGCGGCGCCGACCCCCGCACGCTCACACGGCCGTGCCGGACGGGGAGGTCCCGCGCCGGGGCCGCCCGGGCCGGCCGGTGGTCGCCGCTACGCCGTGAGCGCCCCCGCGACCAGCCCCGCCGCCCTGGCCACCAGCGGGTTGTCCGTGGGGCCCTCGGGGTCGTACTTGGTCGACAGCACGGACAGGACCAGGGGCGGGCGGCCGGGCGGCCAGACGACGCCGACGTCGTTGGCGACCCCGTACGCCGATCCGCCGCCGGTCTTGTCCGCGAGCGTCCAGTCGGCGGGGAGGCCTGCCCGGAAGCGCTCGACGTTCGTCGAGTTGGCGACCAGCCAGCCGGTCAGCAGGTCCCGGTCCGCGTCCGGCAGGGCCCGGCCGAGGAGGAGCCGCGCGTAGGTTCCGCCGATCGCCCGCGGGGTGGTGGTGTCGGTCGTCCGCCACGGTTCCGCCGTGTTCAGCTCGGGTTCCCAGCGGTCGAGGCGGGTCGTCCGGTCGCCCAGCGAGCGGCAGAAACGGGTGATCGCGGTGGGCCCGCCCAGCTCGCGCAGCAGCAGGTTCCCGGCCCCGTTGTCGCTGTGCGAGACGGTCGCGGCGCACAGCTCCCCGACGGTCATACCGGTCGAGACGTTCTCGACCGTGATGGGGCAGTAGCCCGCCGCCTTGACGTACTCCTCCGTGTAGTGGATCCGCCGGGCGAGGTACTCGCCGTCGCGGTCGAGGTCCCGTAACACGGCCCCCGCCGCGAGCGTCTTGAACACCGAGCAGAGGGGGAACCGCTCGTCCGCCCGGTACGCCACCGTGCGCCCGGTGGCCGTGTCGTGGGCGAAGACCCCCAGCCGCGCGGAGTACTCCCGCTCCAGCTCGCCCAGTCGGCCCGCGAGCCCCGTGTCGTCCGGAGCCGAGGCGTGCGCCGGCCCGGCACCGACCGTGCCGAGCGCACCCACGGCGCCCAGGCCGCTCAACCCGCCCAGACCGAGCACCGTGCGACGGCGGAGGCCTGATCCCTTGCTTTCCAAGGTCTTCTCCCTACGTGGTCGTGATCTCTGTCCCGACTCCGGAGACGTCACTCCCGTCACACGGGGTTCCCCTCACAACAGGGCGGGCGCGTGGAAGGTGCCCAGGCCGGCGGCGAGGTCGCGGTCGAGCCAGTACCGGCGCGGCTCGGCGAGCATCACGTCGACGCGGGCCGTGAGGATGCCGGGGATCTCGGCGAGGTCGTGGTCGACGAACGCGGCCAGGGCGGAGCGGTCGGTGACCAGGCCCGTGGCGAGGACCGACATGTCACTGGCGACGTGGGCGACGAGGCGGGTCTGCGGGAGCCGGTCGATGCGGCGCATGACGTCGGGGGTCTCGCCGGGGGCGACCCGCAGCCGGAGGATGAACGGCGTCTGGAAGCCGAGCCGCTCCGACACGATCTCCAGCCGGGGCCGCACCAGCGTTCGTCCAGGACCCGGCGGACGACGCGGTGCGCGGTGGAGGTGGCCGGCCCCGCGCCGCGTCCGATGCTCGCGGAGGAGGCCCGGCCGTCCTGGGCCAGCTGGGCGACGACGGTGCGTTCGGCCTCGCTGAGGGGCTTGGCGGGACGCTGGTGCTGGAGCCGACCGCGCACGGCGCGGTGAAGACCGCCCGCAAGGGCACCGGGATCTTCCGGGTCACGGCCACGGGCGTCGAGTCGCACGCCGGGCTCGCGCCGCAGGACGGGGCGAGCGCGATCCTGGCGCTGGCCGAGTTCGTGATCGCGGCCGCGGCCGTCGCCGCGCCCGAGTGGGGCACGACGGTCAACACCGGGGTGGTCAGCGGCGGTTCGGCGGTCAGCGTGGTCGCGGGGTCGGCCACCGCCGGCATCGACATCAGGGTTGCCGGCGCGGCCGAACAGGCCCGTGTGGACGCCGAGTTCGCCGCCATCGAGGTCACCGACCCCCGGGTGCGCATCGAGGTCGACCACGACTGGAACCATCCGCCGATGGCCCTCGGCGCCGCCTCCGCCCCGCTCCTGGACCTCGCCCGCGGGACCGCCCGCGCCCAGGGCCGCGAGGAGTTGCCCACCGCCGCCGTCGGCGGGGCCAGCGACGCCAACTTCGTCGCCGCCCTCGGCCTCCCCGTCCTGTGCGGCATGGGCGCGACCGGCGACGGCGCCCACGCCCGGGGTGAGTACATCCTCCCGGACACGGTCCCGGCCCAGACGGCCCTGGTGGCCGGGATGCTGCTCCGCCTGACCCGGCCGCCGCGGAGCGGACCGGCCGGGTGCGCGCCGGTCCGGCGCATGACGAGGGCGGGGTCGCGAGAACCCCGCCCGGACCTCCTGGAGGTCAGCTCACGGCCAGACCAGGCAGTACGGCTGGTGCCCCGCCTCATGCAGGCGATGGCTGAAGTCCTGCCACTCGTGGAGGAGTTGGTAGACGTTGAAGGCGTCGCGGGGGCCACCCCGGTCCGGGACCGTCGACCAGATGAACGCGGCCGCGCCGACCGCTTCCTCGCCGATGCCCCTGAGCGGGTCGACGACGGTCATCGGGAGCTTCACCACGGCGTAGTCGGGGTGCAGGACGACCAGTTCGAGCGGGGGCACCTTGTGCAGGGGGACGCCTTCGATGCCGGTCAGCACCATCGCGGCCATCGTCTCCGGTTTGATCTTGGTGAACATGCCGTTCATCCCGAGCTCGTCGCCGCCGAGTTCCTCGGGGCGCATCGAGATCGGGACACGGGCCGCGGTCGCGCCGTCGGGCGCGCCGAAGTATTTGTACGTCACCCCCACCCGACCACCATTCCCGCTCCCCGCCCGGAGCCGGTTGACCACATGGTCCAGGCCGTCCACCCGGTCCGTGCGGTCCGCACTCTCGATGCGGTCCGTACGGTCCTTGCGGTCCGCGCGGCTCCTGCGCTCCGCGCGACTCCTGCGATCCACCAGGTCAGGCCGGTCCATCCGGTCCGTCTGATCCATTCCGTCCACACGATTGACGCGATCCACATGATCGGCACGATCCATACGGTCCATACCGTCCATACGGCTGCGGCGCCCGATCCGCTCAGGCCCGCCGCTCTGGATCCGGTCGGAGCCATTGGACGGGACCCGGTCGGAACCGCTCTGTATACGGTCGCCACCGGTCTCGGAGCGGTCGATATCCGCTGCTTCGCGCTCGGTGTGGTCGGTACGGTCGGCGTCGCCCTGCTGACCGTGTGCGTCGTGGGTGCCGTGTGCACCCTGCGGACCGTACACGCCCGGCCGACCCTGCGGGGTGTACGGGGGCTGTGACCCCGGTGACCCCGAGGGCGCGGGTGGGACGACCGGGGCCGGCGGCACGGGAGGTACCGGAGGTACGGGGGGCACCACGGGAACGACGGGTACGGGCGGCGGCACCGGCGTCGGGCCGCCCTGCGGACCGGGCGTCGCCGATCCGGTCAGCTCGCCCGGTGTGCTCCGCTCCGTGGGCGCGGTGCGCTCCGGAGGGCCGCCGCGGTCGGCCGAGGCGCCCCGGTCGGTGGACGCGCCGCGCTCCTGCCGGGTCTCCGCGGCCTCCTCCGCCTCGCGTCGGTGCCTGCCCCGCCGGGCACGACGAGGACCGAGGTCACCGGTCCCGTCGCCCAGTCCGCCACCGCGATGCATATCTCCACCCGAACGCATTTCTGGGCCGCGTGACCCCCGCCGCGCAACCCGATCATCGTGTCAGTGACCTCCCCCGCGACCGCTCGCCGAAACGTGTGCGCAAACACCAGTCGGCGGGATCTCCGGAGCCTCTGACACCATGGCCTGTGTGAGCTATCCGTACGAAGCCCCAGTTTCGCAGACTCTTTTCGAGCGCGCGGCGGCCGTCACGCCCGGCGGCGTGAACTCTCCCGTGCGCGCCTTCCGCGCCGTGGGCGGTACGCCCCGGTTCATGGTGTCCGGTACCGGTCCGTATCTGACGGACGCCGACGGCCGCGAGTATGTAGATCTTGTGTGTTCGTGGGGTCCCATGATCCTCGGACACTCCCGTCCCGAGGTCATCGCCGCCGTTCAGGAGGCCGTCGCGCGCGGCACCTCCTTCGGTACGCCCGGTGAGGGCGAGGTGGCGCTCGCCGAGGAGATGGTGGACCGGGTCGGACCGCTGGAGCAGGTGCGGCTGGTGTCCAGCGGGACCGAGGCCACCATGTCCGCGATCCGGCTCGCCCGCGGCTTCACCGGCCGCGGCAAGGTCGTGAAGTTCGCCGGGTGTTACCACGGTCACGTCGACTCTCTGCTCGCCGCCGCCGGCTCCGGGGTCGCCACGTTCGCGCTCCCCGACACCCCGGGCGTCACCGGCGCCCAGGCCGGCGACACCATCGTGCTGCCCTACAACGACCTCGACGCCGTACGGGCCGCGTTCGCCGCCCACCCCGGCGAGATCGCCTGCGTCATCACCGAGGCCTCCCCGGGCAACATGGGCGTCGTACCGCCGCTGCCGGGCTTCAACCAGGGCCTCAAGGACGTGTGCGCCGAGCACGGCGCCCTGTTCGTCTCCGACGAGGTCATGACCGGGTTCCGCACCAGCCGGGCCGGATGGTTCGGCATCGACGGGGTCGTCCCCGACCTCATGACCTTCGGCAAGGTCATGGGCGGTGGCTTCCCCGCCGCCGCCTTCGGGGGGCGGGCCGACGTGATGGCGTACCTCGCGCCCGCCGGACCCGTCTACCAGGCCGGCACGCTCTCCGGGAACCCGGTCGCGACCGCCGCCGGGCTCGCGCAGCTGCGGCTGCTGGACGCGGCGGCCTACGACGTCGTCGACGCCGTGTCGCGGCGGATCCAGGGGCTCGTCTCGGAGGCGCTCACCAAGGAGGGCGTCGCGCACACGGTGCAGAACGCCTCCAACATGTTCTCCGTGTTCTTCACGGACACGCCCGTGCGGAACTACGAGGAGGCCAAGGCGCAGGAGTCGTTCCGCTTCAACGCCTTCTTCCACTCGATGCTGTCGCAGGGCGTCTATTTGCCGCCGTCGTCGTTCGAGTCGTGGTTCGTGTCGACCGCGCACGACGATCGCGCGGTTCAGCGGATCGCCGACGCCCTTCCGGCGGCGGCGCGGGCAGCAGCGGAGGCTTCGGCAGCATGAGTGACATCACGGTCGTCCACCTGATGCGGCACGGCGAGGTCGCCAACCCGGACGGGATTCTCTACGGGCGCCTCGACGGCTACCACCTCTCCGACCTCGGGCGCCGGATGGCCGACCGGGTCGCCGAGCATCTGGCGTCCCGGGACGTCACGCACGTCGGCGCGTCCCCGCTGGAGCGGGCGCAGGAGACGGCGACGCCGGTCGCCAAGGCGCACGGGCTGGACCTCGCGACCGACGGGCGGCTCATCGAGGCGGACAACGTCTTCCAGGGCAAGACGTTCGGTGTCGGTGACGGCGCGCTGAAGCGGCCGGAGAACTGGAAGCACCTGGTCAACCCCTTCAAGCCGTCGTGGGGCGAGCCGTACGTCGACCAGGTCGTGCGGATGATGGGGGCGCTCGACGCGGCGAAGGACGCGGCGCGGGGGCACGAGGCGGTGCTGGTCTCGCACCAGCTGCCGATCTGGATCGTGCGGTCGTACGTCGAGCGGCGGCGGCTCTGGCACGATCCGCGGCGGCGGCAGTGCACGCTGGCGTCCCTGACGACGTTCACGTACCAGGGCGACAGGATCGTGTCCGTCGGGTACAGCGAGCCCGCGCGGGATCTGGTACCGGCGCATCTGCTGGCGGGGGCGAAGCCGGTGAAGGGGCAATCCAAGGCCTTCGGAGCGTGAGCGCTCCGCTTGGGGTGGGGTGAGGGGTGGGCGTTGGGGGGCTGTGGGCCGGTGGTGGTGGTCTCGCGCAGTTCCCCGCGCCCCTGACGGGGCCTCCTGTGGGTGGGGTGGTGCGGTTGTCGGGGGGCTGCGGGTCGGTGGGGGTGTTCGCGCAGTTCCCCGCGCCCCTGAAGGGTTGTCCGCGTCCCTGGGAAGGTGTCCGTGTCCCCGGGGCGCCCCTGTGCGTGGTGGGTGCGGTTGTTCGGGGGAGTGCGGGTCGGTGGGGGTGTTCGCGCAGTTCCCCGCGCCCCTGAAAAGCTGCCCGCCCCCTGCCAAGCTGCTCGCGCCGCTGGAAAGCTGTCCGCGCCTCCGGGGCGCCCCCGTGCGTGGTGGGTGGGGGAAGGGTGGCTTGGTGGGGGTGTTTGTGTTCTCCGCGATGCTGAGGGGGGCCGGGTGGTTCCCTGCGGCCCAGGGAAAGGGCTTCCTTCGGGTGCGGGGGCGTAAAGGATTCGTGCCGGGTGTAGATCAATGGGAACCCTCTCGTCCTTTCGGGCCTCTCAGACGGTGTGCTTCACGTGAACGGGTGTGTGGAATGACCGAGGGGGACGTAATGCGCGGGATATCGCGGAGGGGGATGCTCGGGCTCGGGGCGGGGGCGGCCGTGGGGCTCGGGCTGACCGGGTGTGGGACCGGGCTCGGGGGCGAGCCGAGCGAGGCCGGGAGGTCCGGGGGCGGCAAGAAGCCCGGCGGGAAGAAGCCGGGGAAGAAGGCGAAGCCGCTGGGTGACGGCTCGACCTCGTACACGGGGAAGCAGCCGAACCAGCCGGGCAAGCCGCAACCGCTGGCGCCCGGCGAGAAGCCGCCGCAGTTCGTGGTGTTCTCCTGGGACGGGGCCGGTGACGTCGGGAACGGTCTTTTCGAGCGGTTCCTGAAGGCCGGGCGGGATCACGACGCCCATATGACGTTCTTCCTCTCCGGTATCTATCTCCTCCCGGAGTCGAAAAAGCGCGTGTATCTCCCGCCGAACAACGCCCCCGGCGCCTCGGACATCGGTTATCTGACGGACGAACACATCAAGTCGACGCTGGGTCACGTGCGTACCGCATGGCTCGACGGACACGAGATAGGCACCCACTTCAACGGCCACTTCTGCGGCGGCACCGGCTCGGTCGGGAACTGGACGCCCAAGCAGTGGCGCAGCGAGATCGAGCAGGCGAAGTCGTTCGTCAAGGAGTGGAAGACCAACAGCGGCTGGACGGATGTCGAACCGCTGCCGTTCGACTACGACAAGGAGCTGATCGGCGGCCGCACGCCCTGTCTGCTGGGGCAGGAGAACCTGCTGCCCACCGCGCGCGAGCTGGGCTGGCGCTACGACTCCTCCTCGCCCGGCGGCCTCCAGGTCTGGCCCAAGAAGAAGCAGGGCATCTGGGACCTGCCGCTGCAGTCCGTGCCGTTCCCGGGCCGCGGCTTCGAGGTGCTGTCCATGGACTACAACATCATGTTCAACCAGTCGCAGAACTCCACCCAGGCCCCGCCCGCCAACTACCCGGCCTACCGCACCCAGGCGACCGGCGCGTACGTCGCCGGCTTCCAGCGCGCGTACGAGACGAACCGGGCGCCCCTGTTCATAGGCAACCACTTCGAGGAGTGGAACGGCGGGGTCTACATGGACGCCGTCGAGGAGGCCCTCAAGCACATCGCGCGGGCCAAGGAGAAGGCCAAGGACGGGGAGGTGCGCATCGTCTCGTTCCGGCAGTTCGTGGACTGGATGGACGCGCAGACCCCGGAGGTCCTGGCCAAGCTCCAGACCCTCGGGGTGGGGGAGCGGCCGACGGGCGGGTGGAAGGAGTTCCTGGGGGCCGGTTCGGCCGCCTGACCTGCGCGCCAAGGGGCTGTCGACCCCGCCGTAAGCCCCCGAAACGGGCATGCGAAACTTTTCACATGAGTGTCCGTACGAGCCGTAGTCGTGCCGCTTTGCTCTCCGCCGGGGCCGTCGCCCTGGTGCTGACGCTGTCCGCCTGCGCGGGCGGCGGCATCGAGGGCGGGGGCGGTGGGACCGGGTTCATCACCGGCTCCGACGGGATCGCGACGGTGAAGAAGGGGGACCGAGCCACCGCGCCCGATCTCTCCGGCAAGACCATCGACGGCGACCGGCTCGACCTCTCCGCCTACAAGGGCAAGATCATCGTCCTGAACGTGTGGGGCTCCTGGTGCGCACCGTGCCGCGCCGAGGCGCCCAACCTGGCGAAGGTCGCCGAGGACCTCGCCGACCAGGGCGTGCAGTTCGTCGGCATCAACACACGGGACACCAGCACCCGGCCGGCGGTCGCCTTCGAGGAGCAGTACAAGGTCACGTACCCGAGCCTCTACGACCCCACGGGCAAGCTCCTGCTGCGCTTCGAGAAGGGGTCGCTCAACCCGCAGCTGATCCCCTCCACGCTCGTCGTCGACCGGGACGGCAAGCTCGCGGCGCGCACCCAGCAGGCGCTCAGCGAGGAGAAGCTGCGCAAGATGCTCGACCCGATCCTCGCGGAGAAGTGACGTGCCGGGAATGTCCGATCCGGCCATGGCGGCCGCGCTGACCACGACCGCCGCCGAGCTGAACAGGACCGTGTTCGACGGAGCCCTGCTGCTCGCCCTGCCCATCGCCGTCCTCGGCGGACTCGTCTCCTTCTTCTCGCCCTGCGTCCTGCCGCTCGTGCCCGGCTACCTGTCGTACGTCACCGGCGTCGGCGGTACCGACCTGGTCGACGCGCGACGGGGCCGGATGGTGGCCGGGGCCGGGCTGTTCGTGCTCGGCTTCACCTTCGTCTTCGTCTCCGGCGGCGCGCTGTTCGGGTACTTCGGGCAGACCCTGCTGGAGCACCAGGACGTGCTCACCAAGGTGCTCGGCGTGCTCATGATCGCCATGGGGCTGTTCTTCATGGGGCTGATGCCCTGGTTCACCGCGCGCGAGTTCCGCTTCCACACCAGACCGGCCACCGGACTCGTGGGCGCCCCGATACTGGGCGCCCTCTTCGGGATCGGCTGGGTCCCCTGCATCGGACCCACCCTCACCTCCGTCAACGCCCTCGCCCTCGAACAGGCCAGCGCCGGTCGCGGGGCCCTGCTGATGGTGGCGTACTGTCTGGGGCTGGGCCTGCCCTTCGTGCTCGCCGCGGTGGCCTTCCGCAAGGCGCTCGGCGCCTTCGCCTGGGTCAAGCGGCACTACGCGTGGGTGCTGCGCATCGGCGGCGGCATGATGATCACGATCGGACTGCTCATGCTGACCGGCGCCTGGGACCGCATCATTCAGGAGATGCAGGTCTGGTCCGCCGGTTTCACCCCTGGGATCTGAGCCAATGACGACGACCGACTCCGGCAACCGCGACAGCGCCGCCCGACGCGCGAGCGGGACCCCCGACGACAACGACCTCGGCGCCGCCGGCTCGCAGCTCTCCACCGCACCGGAGGAGGAAGCGCCCCACCTGCCCTCGCTGGGCGTGATCGGGTGGGCCCGCTGGTTCTGGCGTCAGCTGACGTCCATGCGGGTCGCGCTGCTGCTGCTGTTCATGCTGTCGCTCGCGGCGATCCCCGGTTCACTGATCCCGCAGTCGGGCCAGGACGAGTCCCGGGTCGTCGACTTCATGCGGCGCCACGACACACTGGGGCCCCTCTACGAGAGGCTCGGGCTGTTCCACGTCTACAGCTCGGTGTGGTTCTCCGCGATCTACATCCTCCTCTTCGTCTCGCTCATCGGCTGCATCGTGCCCCGCACGGGGCAGTTCGTCGGCCAGCTCCGGGGCCGCCCGCCGGGCGCGCCCAAGCGTCTGACCCGGCTGCCCGCCTACGCGACCTGGCGCACGGAGGCCACGCCGGAGCAGGTCCGCGAGGCCGCGCTGAAGGCGCTGAAGAAGCGCCGGTTCCGCGCGCATGTCGCCGGGGACGCCGTCGCCGCCGAGAAGGGCTATCTGCGGGAGGCGGGCAACCTCGCCTTCCACATCGCCCTGATCGTGATGCTCGTCGCCTTCGCCTGGGGCCAGCTCTACCGGTCCGAGGGCAACAAGCTGATCGTCGAGGGCGACGGCTTCGCCAACACCCTCATCCAGTACGACGACTTCAAGTCCGGCAACCTCTTCACCGCCGACGATCTCAACCCCTTCAGCTTCGACCTCAAGAACTTCCGGGCCACGTACGAGACGAGCGGCCCCAACAAGGGCACGCCGCGCGTCTTCGAGGCCTCCGTCGACTACGCGGTCGGCGCCGACGGCAAGGAGCGGCCGACCAGGATCGAGGTCAACAAGCCGCTGGAGATCGGCGACTCGAAGGTCTACCTGGTCAGCCACGGATACGCTCCCGTCGTCACCATCAAGGACGGCCGGGGCAAGGTCGTCTTCCAGGACGCGGCGCCGCTGCTGCCGCTGGATCCCAACATCACCTCCACCGGCGTGATCAAGGTCATGGACGGCTACCGCGACGCCGAGGGCGCGTGGGACCAGCTCGGTATCCAGGCCTTCTTCCTCCCGACGTACGGCGGCAAGAACACCGCCGTGGTCTCGCAGTTCCCCGCACTGCTGAACCCCGTGCTCAACCTGGAGCCGTACCACGGTGACCTCCGGGTCAACGCGGGCATCCCGCAGAGCGTGTACCAGCTCGACAAGTCCAAGCTGAAGGAGTTCAAGGACTCCAAGGGCGCGCAGGTGCGGGAGAACCTGAGGATCGGCGAGTCCATGACGCTGCCGAACGGGGCGGGCACGATCACCTTCGACGGGGTCAGGGAGTGGGCCGGCTTCCAGATCACCCAGCAGCCCGGCAGCGGATGGGCCCTCGGCGGCGCGATCACCGCCATCCTCGGGCTCGCCGGGTCCCTGTTCATCCAGCGCCGACGGGTGTGGGTGCGGGCGGTGACCGGCCCGGACGGGATCACCGTCGTGGAGATGGCCGGGCTGGGCCGCAGCGAGTCGGCGAAGGTGCCGGAGGAGCTGGGCGAGCTGGCGGCGGTCGTCCATGCCGAAGCGCCCACCGCCCCCGAGCCCGAGCCCGAGTCGGAGCCCGACAGCGAGCCGTCCGCCGCCGCCACGGCCACCCCCGCCGCCCCGGCGCCACGATCGCCCGCGGACAGCGCGGTCAGCGTGGGCCCGGACTCATCCACCCCCAAACCCCCAGCCGTACCCTCCGAAGGGGCCGAGCAGTGACTCTCGCCGCCGCCACCAACGAAAATCTCGCCAACATCAGCAACACGTTGATCTACTCGGCGATGGCCGTGTACACCCTGGCCTTCTTCGCGTACATCGCCGAGTGGCTCTTCGGGAGCCGGAGCAAGGTCGGCCGCACGGCCGCCGCGCTCACCTCCGACCCGAAGGACGCCAAGAAGGCGGACGCGCCCGCGGTGACGGTGAAGTCCGCCGGCGGGACCAGCGTGCTGGAGCGGCCGAAGGTGGTCGTGCGGGCCGCCGCCGGTGCCCGGGACGTGCCGGACGGGCCGGGCGCGCACGGCGGGGACGAGCAGGGCGACCTCTACGGCCGTATCGCCGTGTCCCTCACCGCGCTGGCCTTCGTCGTCGAATTCGGCGGGGTGCTCACCCGGGCCCTCTCGGTGCAGCGGGCGCCGTGGGGCAACATGTACGAGTTCAACATCACCTTCTCCACCGTGGCCGTCGGGGTGTACCTCGCGCTGCTCGCGCTGAAGAAGAACGTCCGCTGGCTCGGGCTTCCGCTGATCACGACGGTCCTCCTCGATCTCGGTCTCGCCGTCACTGTCTTGTACACCGCCAGCGACCAGTTGGTTCCCGCCCTCCACTCGTACTGGCTCTACATCCACGTCTCCACCGCGATCTTCTGCGGCGCGGTCTTCTACGTCGGCGCGGTCGGCACGATCCTGTACCTGTTCAAGGACTCCTACGAGAGCAAGCTCGCGAGCGGCGGGCGGCCCGGCCGGTTCGCGACCTCCGTCATGGAGCGGCTGCCCGCCTCGGCCTCCCTCGACAAGTTCTCGTACCGCGTCAACGCGGCCGTCTTCCCGCTGTGGACGTTCACGATCATCGCGGGCGCGATCTGGGCGGGCGACGCGTGGGGCCGCTACTGGGGCTGGGACCCGAAGGAGACCTGGTCCTTCATCACCTGGGTCGCCTACGCCTGCTACCTGCACGCCCGCGCCACGGCCGGCTGGAAGGGCCGCAAGGCCGCGTACATCGCGATCGTCGCCTTCGCCTGCTGGCTGTTCAACTACTACGGCGTCAACATCTTCGTCAGCGGCAAGCACTCCTACGCGGACGTGGGCCTGGCCGTGCTGCACTCCGTCGGAGGCCGGGCCTGACGGTTCGGCTCCGGCAGCACCCCCGCCGCCGTACGGCTTCGCACACCGAAGGCCGGTTCCCATGACACGTCACAGGGGAACCGGCCTTCGGCGTACGGACGAGCCCTCAGGGGCCCACAGGAGGCGGCAGGGACACCAGCAGCGCCCGTGACGACGGCGTACTGCCCGGTGTCCAGCCGCCCGTACCGGCCATCCCGGGGAGCGTGCGGCGGGTGGCGTTCCGCAGGGCCGGGTGGTCCCGGCCGCGCAGTCCGGCGAAGAACGCCACCCGGTCGGCCCTGCCCTCGGCCCGGTCGTGCAGGACGGACTCCATCAGCCGCCGCCCGGCCGTCTCCTGCACGTTGTCCAGCAGGACCACCGGCCGGCCGGCTCGCTGCGCCCGGGGCACGACCCCCGCGTACGCGTCGTCCAGGTCGGCGAGCAGTGCCCGTACGAGTTGGTGTTCAGCGTGGGTGCGGGCGTCGCCGCCCGCCCGGAAGTGCCGCGAGAGGAGTATCAGGCCGAGCTTCGGGTTTCCGGCCGCGTGCGGATGGTCGCGGTACCAGACCGCGCCCCGGCGCAGCCGCCGGTGCGAGGACGACATCCCCTCGCTGAACGCCTCCAGCGCCGCCTCGATGATCGCCTCCACCGCCGGCTGCCCCTGCACCGACATCGACGACACCAGCCGCGCCACGGCCTTTCCCACCCACCGTCCCGCCAGCCAGCCGCCCGTGTCGCTCAGCAGCAGCACCCGCTCGGCCTCGGCGCAGACCCGCGACAGCCCGCGATCCCCCCAGCCCCCGGCCGCGACCGCGAGCAGTCCGCACGCCAGCCGGGGGAACGTGATCCGCCCCGCCCCGCCCACGGGCTCCCCGAGCTGCTCCGCGACGGCCGACAGGGCCTCGTAGGCGGGTGACCAGGTCTCCGGGGGCCGGCCCTGCGGAGGCCGGTCGAACCGTGCCTCCTCGCCGTCGATCAGGGCGACAGGCATCCGTCCCGTGTACGCGGCCCGCAGCTCCCGCAGCGCCGTGCCCCGGGCTTCCGCCAGCACCACGAAGGGGAGGGCGTCGGAGTGCTCGTACGCCGCGGGTATGTCGAAGAGGGCGTGGGTGTGCGTCGTTGCCGTTGTCATAGCTGCTGTGGGTATCAACAGCTGTGGGGCAAGGGGCAGTTGTTTCGGAGTACGGCGAAGTCTGCCCGTTCGCTTACGAACCCGACCGTACGGCGCCTATGAAGGAGAGCCAGGCGGAGCGGTTGATGACCAGTACCGGGCCGTCGGGGTTCTTGCTGTCACGGACGGGGACGAGTCCGGGGAAACCGGGGGCTACTTCGATGCAGTCGCCGCCGTTGTCGTCGCTGTAGGTGCTCTTGATCCAGGTCGCCGTGCTCAGCTGGTACTCGTCCATGATCCCCGTACCCCTCCATCACGTCGCTGATCAGCGCGGCGGACTCGCGAGCTGACGGAGCGTCGGCCCTGAGCACATCATAGGTCTGGCTATGTCGTACGAAGACGGCCGGATCGTCGCTGAAGTAGCCACGGTCCAAGGTCTCCGAGTAAACCCACTTGTGTCCGTCCGGCATCGTGATCAGCGACATCGAGCCGCTGGGGCGGACGACTCCGGGAAGGGCGGCCGGGGCCATCTGGATGTGGATGTTGGCCTGCCTGGCGACGTTGAGCAAGTGCGCGCACTGGCCCCGCATGACGTCGGGGTCGCCGACGAGGTTGCGCAGGCAGCTCTCGTCCAGCACCACGGCGTAGAACGGGCCGCCGGGCTCCAGGAAGCGCTGCTGTCGGCTCAGCCTGGCCCGCACACGCTCGTCCACCTCGTCGGAACTCCTGCGGCGACGGCTGAAGAGCGCCTCCATGTAGTCCACTGTCTGCAACAGGCCCGGAATGACGCGCTCGTGGTACGCCCGCAGATCGACAACCTCGGTGTCCATCTCGGCCCGGCGCCTGAACCAATCCGGATGCTCCACCTGCGGGTACCAGTCCACCTTGGCCCACATCCGAGCCAACACCCCACCCGTGTCCAGCACTTCATCGCACCGCTTCGCCAACTGCTCGCTCGGCACCCGGGTGCCCGCCTCGACCTTCGCCACCTGGGAGCGGTCGCACGGGACCTCTCTCGCGAGGGACTCCTGGGTCAGCAGGGCCGCCTCGCGGTAGTGCCGGAGCACCTCGCCGAACAGGGCCGAACTTCCGGCCCCGCCGGCCCCTTCCGCGTTCCGCCTCGTCATGACGTCCCCCTCGTGCCGTCCGTGGCAAAGGTCCAGTGCCACACGTACCGCATTGATGGCGACCGTTCCCTTCGGCGACGCTGTGTACACCCAGAGTGACGGAACAGGGCTGTGGAGTGTGCGTGGAACCAGTGGAACCAGAGGGACAGCTTGTCTACGATCCGCGGACGCGGCGCGTGGGGGAGTACCGGGACAGGGTCGGGCCGTACGCGATGCTGCGGCCGGTGGGCGGCGGCCGGGAGTGGGAGGCGGACCCGGGGACGCTGCGGCCGGCGACCGATGCGGAGCGGATCGGGGCGCTGGTGAGGGCGGCCAACCAGCGGACGAGGAGGAGGGTGTGACGGTACGTCGACATGACCCCTTGGGCGGCCTGGGCAGCCCGCCCGTTCCGGCGCCCGGCTGTGCCGCCTGCGCCGATCTGGCCGTACGGCGGGGCGAGGCCCGAGCCCGGTACGACCGGAGCGCGGAGACCGACGCGAACGTGCTGCTGCGTCACCATCAGCGACGGGAGCACGCCGGAGGTGCCCGTACGCGGCGGGTGTTCCGGTACGTGCCGTACGTCATCGCCCAGGACGCCACGGCGGAGCCGGAGTACGAGGCGCGGTGCGTGTCGGGCGACGAGACGGAGTGCGGTGCGGAGTCGGGCGTACGGAGTGATCCGGCGGCGGTGGAGGAGTGGCAGCGCGGACACACCCAGGAGACCGGGCACCTGCGGTACCGGCGGAGCTTCGGCGACTACTCGGTGCTGGAGCCGCTGGAGGAGGTGCCCCTGTGACGACGGTGAGGGTGCACGCGCCGACGTCGTTCGAAGGTCCTCACTTCGCATATCGATGCGGGGAATCGGACATTCCGGCCCTGTCGATGCCCCTGGTGGCGCTGTGCCCGTGGTTGTCCCGTGAAGTAACTCGCAGGTCAGGAGTGACGGTAGGGGGAGGGGTGACCCGGCTGGAACACTCCTTCACGCCGGAGCGCGGGGTCTCATAGCTTCGAGTCGTCCGAACTGTCACCCAGTACAGGAGTGAACAGAAATGAGACGCATCCGAAGGCTCGCCGCATCCGGCGCGGTCGTGGCCGCGTTGATGGCCGGCACCAGTGCCATCTCCATGACCAGCGCGACGGCGGCCCCGGCTGCCCCGGCAAAGGAATTCGCCCCCACCGCCCTCTACTGCGGGTACCACGGCGCCGTCACCCCGCCCGAGATCGCGTACGGCAGCACCGGAAACGCCGTGCGCGAGGCCCAGTGTCTGCTCCAGTACTGGGGCTTCTACATCGGCCCGACCGGCGTCGACGGTGACTTCGGCGGCAACACCCGAACGGCCACCCGTGACTTCCAGGCCACCTGCCGCATAGGCGTCGACGGCCGCATCGGGCCCATCACCTGGAACCGCCTGCGCAACGGCTGCTGACCGCATCCGTGCCTCACTGTCGGCCCGCGGTCCCCGACCGCGGGCCGACACCCGTTTTCCCCACCGCACACCTCGCACCTCCCTGGGAGGCGACCGCGTCATGCCCGGTACGTTCCGTACGCTTCGCGGGCCCCGTCCCCGCCCGGGCCGCGCGGGTCCCGGACTCGGCGCTCTCCTCGCGGTGGTGACCGGCCTCGCGCTCGGCCCGAGCGCGGCACCGGCCCTCGCCGACACCCCCGCGCGGGCCCTCTACGCCGAGCCCGCCGCATGCCCGTGGGGCGCCTCGTCGCATCCCACCGGCTTCCGGATCGGTGCGTCCGGCACCGGCGTCGCCCATCTGCAATGCCTGCTCATCCGGCTCGGCTACACCGTCGCGGACCACGGTGTCTACGACGCGCGGACCCACCAGGCGGTGCGTGAGTTCTGCCGCGCCGAGGGCATCGGCTACGACGGCGTTCTCGGCCCGGTCTTCTGGACGGCCCTGCACCGATGACCGCGCTCAGGGCGGGCCCGGCCGTTCCGGCCCCAGAGCGTCGCGCACGGCGGTGAGGATCGCCTCCGGGTCCGCGCCCAGGGCGCGGGCCGAGGAGGTGAAGTCGCGCGCCAGAGTGGTGAGTTGGTGAGTGTCGGGGCGGGGCGGCCGGACCGGTGGGGCCGCCACCCGGGTGCCGGCCCCCCGGCGGGTGCGGATCAGCGCGCCGGCCTCCAGCTCGCGGTAGGCGCGGGCGACCGTGCCCGGGGCCAGCCCGAGGTCGGTGGCCAGCTGGCGGACGGTCGGCAGCCGGTCGCCCTCGGCCAGCCGGCCGGTGACGATCAGCGCGGCGAGCTGGGCGCGGATCTGCTCGTACGGCGGGACCTGGCTGGTGGTGTCGACGCGGACGGCGGCCTCACTCATCGGCGGAGACCCCCTCCGCCGCCTCGTCGTCGACGGCCCGGGGCGCCACCACGGTGACCAGGGACCAGACGACGGTGAACAGGTTCAGGAGGGCGAGCGGGTAGAACACCCAGAAGGTGAGCACGCCCAGCACGCCGGCGCAGCCCGTCTCCGTCAACGCGAGGGAGACCATCAGCACGGCGTACAACTGCTGGCTCGACACCAGCAGACCCCAGGCCCCGGTGACGGCCCACGCGCGGTCCCGGCGCTGCTGTTCCTCGCCCGGACCGTGGGTGATGCGACGCAGGGCCCACACGCAGGTGGGGGTGGCTATGGCGAGCGCGCCGAACATCGGGAGGGTGTAGTAGAGGCCGGGCCACGGGCCGGCGGTCGCGCGCATCCCGTTGCAGGTGAGGGTGAGGACCTTGCCCGTGCTCAGGATGCGGTCGGGGTCGACGGAGGCCGTGGCGGCCGTGAGCACCAGCAGGACGGCGAGGGAGACCCCCTGGAGCGCGATCAGGGGGCCCATGTGCGGGGGGACGTGGTCTCGGACCAGGCGCGGGGCGAGGCTCGCGGTGCGGACCGCCTCCTGGGGGCGCAGGGTCAGGGCGTCGGCGAGGAGGACTCCGGCCACCGAGCACAGGCCGAAGGCGGTGATGCAGAACACCACGCGCTGTTCGAACTCGACGTCCCCCAGCGTGGACAGCGCCTGGGCGAGCACGAGACCGATGGCCAGCCCGGACCAGCGGGCGTAGTGGTCGGCGTGGTCGAGGAGCCGGTGCCGGAGCGGGGCGGTGTCGAGCATGCGGAGATCCCCCCGGATCATCTTGTATCAATCGGTGAGTACAAGATGCCCCGGGCCGGGATCTTGTGTCAAACGCTCGATACAAGATGCCGTGGATGCCGGGGGAGACAGGGGAGACGGGCTGTGGGGCGCGATGGTTCCCGGGTGGGGAGATCTCCCCACCACGGCGAAGGGACGGTCAGCCGACGGTGATCGAGTCCAGCTGCGCCCGCAGGTACACGTGCGAGTCCACCGGTGGGTGCGCCACCCGGCCGACCGGCGGCGGCACGGACTCCACGATCGTGCCCGGGGTGCACTCGCCGAAGTAGACCAGCGACATCAGCTCCTCGGTGGGTTCGTCGGCCGGCGGCGGCAGGACCCGGTGCCGCCCGGAGCGCCAGCGGTCCCCGGTCCAACGGGCCAGCAGATCACCGACGTTGACGGTGAAGGCGTCGGGGTCGTAGGGGGCGTCCTCCCAGCCGCCCTCGTCCGTGAACACCTGGAGTCCGCCCTTCCCGGCCTGCCGGTCGAGGATCGTGACCGTGCCGAAGTCGGTGTGCGGGCCGATCCGGAACTGGCCCGGCACCGGGTCGCCGATGACCTCGGTGCCCGGATACCAGTTGATGTTGAAGCCGTAGGTGGGGTGGCTCATGTGCCGGGAGAAGAAGTCCGGCTCCAGGCCGAGCGCGTCGCCGAGGAGGGCGAGCAACAGGTTCTCCAGCTCGCCCATGCGCGCCAGGTACTCCTCGCACAGGGCCCGCAGTTCCGGCACCTCCGCCGGCCACACGTTCGGCGCGTACCACTCGGCGTTCACGACCGGGTCGTCGAACGGCTCGTGCGTCGCGAACGTCAGCGACTCCTTGAGGTCCGGCGGGGTCTCGGTCCCCTCCGCGTACCCGTTCGCCTCGGCTCCCGGCCCGAGCCAGCCCCGCCCGCCGACCTTCACCTCGTACGCCTGCTTGGCCTCGACGGGCAGGACGAAGAAGGCGCGGGCGGCCTCCCGGACGCGGGTGCGCAGGGCCGGGTCGACGCCGTGGCCGGTGACGAGGAGGAAACCGGCGCTCTGGAGCGCCTCGTCGACCGTGCGGGCGATCCGGGCACGGACCTCGGGGCCGCCGTCGCGCCAGGGGCGCAGATCGATGGTGGGGATGCGGGGCCTACTCGTCGATGTCACCGATGTCCTCGTTCCATAGGGCCGGTTCGCGCCGGATGAAGTCGCGCATCAGGGCCACACACTCCGGGTCGTCCAGCACCAGGACCTCCACCCCGTGCTCGGCGAGCCAGTCGTGGCCGCCGTGGAAGGTCGTGGCCTCGCCGACCACCACCCGCGAGATCCCGAACTGCCGCACCAGCCCGGAGCAGTACCAGCACGGCGACAGCGTCGTCACCATCGTCGTACCGCGATACGTCCGCTGCCGTCCCGCCGCGCGGAACGCTGCCGTCTCGGCGTGTGTGGACGGGTCGCCGTCCTGGACGCGGCGGTTGTGGCCCCGCCCGAGGAGGCTGCCGTCCGGGCCGTAGAGGGCGGCGCCGATCGGAATGCCGCCCTCGGCGAGGCCGGCACGGGCCTCCTCGACGGCGGTGGCGAGCCACGCGCGTGCCTGCGCGCCGGCCCGGGGTGGTGGCTGTGTCGGGTCCATGCGCTCACTCTGCCCTCGAAACGGCGGCGCCACCGACTGTGGCCCGGAGTCGTGGCCCGAGCCGTGGTCTGCGCCTGGCCCGCGCTCCAGCCGGAGCTGTGGTCCGAGCTGTGGTCCGAGCCGGGCTGATCTGGAACACTCCGGCACGGAGCGGGCGGCGGGGTCGTGGCCGGCGGGAGAGGCGGTTCGCTCCCGCCCGATCATGGGATGAACCTCGCCTGCGCACAGGGCGGTCGCCGACGTACCACCAGGGGTGTTGCCGTGGTTGAGATCCGGGTGGAGCGATCGCTCCGGGCCCAGGCCCGCAGGACGTTCGCGCGGCGCCCGTGGAGCACGGCGGTGCGCCGGGCGTTCCCGCAGGTGGCGGACGCCGTCTACGCCGTGGTGTCGGTCTGGATCTCCAGCACCATGCTGCACAACTGGCCCGACCCGCACGGCTACTGGCGGCCGGCCGACACCTGGGCGTACGCCCTGATCGCGCTGGTCTACCTCCCGCTGGCGGTGCGCCGCCGGGCTCCCGTGGCCGTGCTGGTCGGTACGGCGTCCTGCACGCTGTGCTATTTCACTCTGGGTTACTACCACGTGGTCGTCGTCTGCGGACTGGGCCTGGCGTTCTACACCGTGGCGGCGCTGTGCCCGCGCAGGGTCGTGGCGAAGTGCGCCGCCGTGTCGCTGCTCGTGCTGCTGTGGGGTACGCGGCTCGCCGAGCCCGGCATCGGCCCGCTCAGCGTTGTCTTCGTGACCGTGATGGTCGCCGTCGTCTGGGTGACCGGCGACCGGTCCCGCCGGCTCGCGGAGCGCGGCGAGCAGCTCGCCGCGCTCACCGAGCAACTGCGCCTGGAGCAGGAGGAGAAGGCCCGGCGGGCCGTCATCGCCGAACGCATGAGGACGGCCCGTGAACTGCACGACGTGATCGCCCACCACGTGTCCGTGATCTCCGTCCAGACCGGCCTGGCCGGGTACGTCTTCACCTCCGACCCGAGGACGGCCCGCAAGGCGCTGGACGTCATCGCGGGTAGCGCCCACGAGGCGATGGCGGAGATGCGCCGCATGCTGGTCGTGCTCAGGGAGGGGCTGGAGGGCGCCCCTGAAGGGACGCGGGGCGAGGATGAAGAAGCGGGAGCGAGAGCCGAAGCGAAAGGGGCAGGAGAGGGAGAAGAGGCGGGAGACCATGACGCGCCTCCCGGACTCGGGCGGCTGGATCGGCTGACCCGGCGAGTGAGAGCCGCGGGCGTCCCCGTCGACGTCCGGATCACGGGCTCCCCGTTCCCGCTGCCGCCCGGTGTCGACCTGTGCGCCTACCGGGTCATCCAGGAAGCCCTCACCAACGTCATGAAGCACGCGCCGACCGCCCACGCCAGCGTCACGGTGCACTATGACGAATCCGCGGTCCGCGTCGTCGTGGCCGACGACGGACGGGAGCCGGTGCCGGCCCGTCCCGTCACGGGGTCCGCCGCCCACGGACTGATCGGCATGCGCGAGCGGGCCGGTGCCTACGGCGGGACGGTGACCGCCGGCCCCGGCCCCCGGGGCGGTTTCGAGGTCGGGCTGATGCTTCCCGTGCCCCGCGGCGGGTGAGAAGGGCCGCTCGGCGCCCGGCGGGCACGCAGGCCTGTCGACCGGCTTTCGCGGCCCCGCGCGGCCCCCTGAGGGGAAGGCCCGTGGCGCGGTCCGGGCGAGCGCGGATACCGCGAAGGTTTACCCGGGACCAACCCTCGGGTTGACGCGGCCAGGCCGGAGCCCCACGTAGCTTTCTGCATGTCCATGATCAAGCGCCCCGTGTGGTCAAGCGGGGCGTACCGGCATCGCAGGGAGAACACGATGAGACTCGCACACTGGAAGGCAACCGTCGTCGCGACCGGAGCCACCGCGCTCCTCGCCACCGGCATGGCCTTCGCCCCCGCAGCCAGCGCCGACGCATTCCGGTGCGGCTCCTTCGGGAGCGACGCGCGGGCGATGTGCGCATACGTTCAGGGGGCGCCCAACGGACTCACGGTGCGCAGCGGCCCCAGCAGCCAGGCCTCCCCGCTGTACAGCCTCGCCAACGGCACCAAGGTCGAGGTCGACTGCTGGACCACCGGCAGTTCGGTGAACGGCTACAACATCTGGGCCAAGCTCTACTCGCCCGCCGGATCCCGGTACGTCAGCGACTTCTACCTGTCGACCGGGCACATCCAGAGCTACGTGAACCACTGCTGACGCGTACGGAACCGGCCCGGCGGTCGTTCACGGCCGCCGGGCGCGCGGCGGTTCGCCCTCACCCCCGGGGAGGACGGGCCGCCGCGCGCCCGGCCGTGCCGCCGTGCCGGCCGGGGGCGGGCTTCAGTGCGTTCCCGCGCCCGGCTGACCCGGCTGACCCGGCTGACCCGGCTGACCCGGCTGACCCGAGTGAGAGCTCACCACATGTCGATCCAACGGTGGGTCATCCGGCCACTGCCGCAGGCGACGTACTTCGTTCCCCGGATGGTGCTGATCCCGGAGTAGTAGTGCTGGCCGTCCGTGCACTTGATGCCGACGCGCCAGTTGCTGCCGCCGGAACACCAGCCGGACGCACGGTAGTCGCTGATCTTCGTGGTCGAACAGGACATGGCTTGGGCGGCGGCCGCACCGGAGGAGGCCGCGGAGGCGGCGGGGGCGAGTGCGAGTCCGCCACCGAGAGCGACCGCCGCAGTGGTGAGGGCGAGGGTCCTACGTATCTTCATGAGTTCCGGTTCCCCTTCTCGGAAGCGACGGCCGGCGGTCGGCCGACTCGTCGTGGTGCTGGTCCAGGACGCTACGGGCGGGCCGCGTGCGGCGTCGTCCCACGCTGGTTGGAACTCCGGCTCGACGCAGCGCGGTAGACGCGCCGTACCTGCAACTTCCGCTGTACCGCGAGAGGTTGACGCCTCGCCGACGGCGGCGGCGCCACGCTGCGGCGATGCGGATCCGGGTGCCTCGCCCTTCGGTCCTGGTCCATCTGCCGCCCACGGTCCGCAGCCGGTCGCCGGTCACCGGTCGCCGTCTGCCGCCCGGTGCACCTCATCCGGTGCGGGTACGTCACCGCCGGCTACCGGCCCGTGGTGCGTGGTGACACCGACTCGATGGCGTCCGTCGTCAGAGCAGGTGCGACGCGCCCGGCGGATGCTCGCCGAGGAGCGCGGCCGGATCGCCCGCGAACAGGGGCCGGAGCAACCGCGGCACATGCTGACGGTGCTGCGGGCCTGCGACGGGTTCCGGACAAGCTTCCCGCCGTCGGCGGGAATGGCTTGATCGATATGCGGGAGCGGGCCAAGCTCTACGGCGGGACGATCAGTATCGGCCCGGGGAACGACGGGGGGTTCGCCGTCCGGTTGAGTCTGCCGACTTCCCCGCAGCCGTACGCCGGGAGGACGACACCGCGGAATGACCGGACGCCGCGATACCAAGGTGCTCGTCGTCGACGACCAGTTCCTCATCCGTGCCGGCCTGGTGGGGCTGCTGCACGCCGCGCCCGGCGTCGAGGTCGTCGGGGAGGCGGCGGACGGCGCGGAGGCCGTCGAGGTGGCGGCACGGACCCGGCCCGACGTGATCCTGATGGACATCCGGATGCCCGGCATGAACGGCATCCAGGCCACCGAGCACATCCTCGCCCAGGCCCCCGATCCAGCGCCCAGGGTCCTGGTGCTGACCACCTTCGACCTCGACGAGTACGTCTACGGGGCGCTGCGGGCCGGGGCGTCGGGGTTTCTGCTCAAGGACTCGGGGCCCGAGCGGCTGCTCGCCGCGGTGGCCGCGATCGGCGGCGGCGACGCGCTGTTCGCGCCCAGCGTCACGCGGCGACTGGTCGAGGCGTTCGCCCGGCAGGGCGGGGCCGTCGACGCCGGTGAACAGCCGCCCGACCTGGGGGCCCTGACCTCGCGTGAGGTCGAGGTCCTCAAACTCATCGCGCGGGGCCTGTCCAACCTGGAGATCGCCGACCTGCTCCACATCAGCGAGGCGACCGTGAAGACGCACCTCAACCGCACCATGACCAAGCTGGCACTGGGCAGCAGGGCCCAGGCGGTCGTGGTCGCGTACGAGACGGGACTGGTGACGCCCGGCGGCTGAGGGCGTCTTCGCGTCTTCGCGTCTTCGCGTCTTCGTGTCTGCGTGTCTGCGTGTCTTCGCGTTTTTGAGTCTTCGGCGTTGTCGTTCTTCGCGGATCAGGGTGGGAGCAGGGTTCCCAGAGGGCCGAGGTCGAGGTTGAGGTCGTCCAGGGTGAGGCCGTAGCGGTCGCAGAGTTCGGTCATCCGGTCGTGCAGGACCATCAGGGTCATGCCGAGCCGTTCCTCCTGGTCCTCGGTGAGGCCGCCCTTGTCGACGCGGTGCAGGGCCTGGCGTTCCATCAGCTGGCGGAGCAGTTCGACGATGGTGAGGACCAGGCGGACGAGGTCGCGCTCGACCGTGTCGGGGTCGGTGCGCAGCCGGCGGGCGACGGCTCCCGTGCCGCCCCGGCCGGTGGGCGGCGGGGGGAGGTCGTCCGGCCGTGCGGGCAGCAGCGAGAAGGCGCGGCTCGCGGCGTCGGCGACCTCGCGGAGGCGGTCGGTGTGGGGGCCGCCGTCAGGCCGGGGGTCCGGGACTGTCATCAGCGCCGTCTCCTTCCAGGGGCGTCCGCGTGGGCAGGTCCAGCGCCCACTGCTCGTCCATCTGCTCGCGTACGGCGACGATCACCGCGCGCAGCGACACCCGCACCAGGTCGATGTCCGCGACGCTCAGGACGAGGTCACCGGTGAGGACGACACCGCCGCTCAGGAGGCGGTCGAGCAGGTCGATCAGCGCCACCTGCCGTCCGCTGAGGGGGCGGTCGTCGTCGGCGTACGCGTCGTAGCCGTCGGGGTCGCCGTACATGCTCAGGGCCGGTCCTCCTCGGTGCCGTCGGCCTCGTCGCTCACCGGTCTGCGCCGTTTGCGCGGGGGTTCGGCCGGGCGGCTCTCGGTACGGCTCACCTTGCGCGCCGTACCGCGACGCTCGGCCGATCCGGCCGGCCGGGGCTTCCTCGCGGGCAGCTCCGGGGGCGCCTCGACGCGTTCGCGCAGCTCCTTCACCTCGGCGCGCAGGCGCTCGTTCTCGTCGGCGAGCGAGCGCCGGCCGTCGGAGCGGGACGCGCGGGAGGAGAGGGCGGGGTCGTGCTCCCACCAGTCGATGCCGATCTCCTTGGCCTTGTCGACGGAGGCCACGAGCAGGCGCAGTTTGATGGTGAGCAGCTCGATGTCGAGCAGGTTGATCTTGATGTCGCCGACGATGACGATGCCCTTGTCGAGCACCCGTTCAAGGATGTCGGCGAGGTTCGCGCTGGAGCCCTGGCCGCCGCCGTAGGGGTACGGGCTTCGCGTCGGCGAGGGAACGGGGGAGTCGGACTGGGTCACGGCTCGCTCGACCTCCTCGACCTCACCGGTTCCTCTTCGACTTCGTCGTCCTCGTCCTCGTCCTCCTGCTCATAGTCGCCCGCGTCGTCCGTGACCTCGTCGTCGTCCTCTTCCTCTTCCCACTCGCCTTCCGCGTCCTCGTCCTCGGGGCCGTAGTCGTCCTCGTCCTCGTCCTCGGCTCCGGTGTCGTCCTCGTCGTCCTCGGCCCGGGGTTCGCCGTCCTCGTCGTACCCGTCGTCGTCCTCGTCGTACCGACCCTCCGCCTCGTCGTCCTCCTCGTCCCGCTCCTGGACCTCTCCGTCGCGGATCTCTCCGCGCCAGCCGCCGGTGGCCTCGCCACGCATCATGACGAACGTGCGGTACAGCTTGAGGTCGAGGCGGGCGCGGCGGCCCTGGGCCCGGAACAGACCGCCCGTCTTCTCGAACAGCCCCTTGGGGAAGTACTCCAGGACGAGCAGCACCTTGGTGAGGTTGTCCCCGAGAGGGTGGAAGGTGACGACGCCCCTGGTGGTGGCCTTGTCGCCCTCGGAGGTCCAGGCGATGCGTTCGTCGGGCACCTGTTCCGTGATGGTGGCGCGCCAGTGCCGGTTCGACTTGGCGACCTTGACGTGCCACTGCGTGGTGGCCTCGTCCTTCTGCTCGACGCCGATCACACCCTTGGCGAACCGCTGGAACTCCTCGAACTGCGTCCACTGGTCGTACGCCTCGCGCACCGGGACACCCACGTCGATGTCCTCGATGATGGTGTGCCCCTTGCCGCTGCCGCCCGAGGGGTCCTTGCCGTGCCCCTTGCCCTTGGTGAGGGCGTCCTTCGCCTTCTCGGTGACGCCCCCGGCCTTCTCGCCGACGGTGTCCTTCGCCTTGCCCGCGGCATTCTTCGCCTTGTCGACCAGCGCGTCCTTGGCGTGGCCCGCGGTCGACGTCAGCGTCCCCGCGCTCATGTCGCCCAGCTTGCGCGCGCCGGTGCCCAGACCCTGGCCCACGCCCTGGAGCATCACCGACAGCCGGGCCTCGATGTACTCCTCCAGCTCCTCCTTCAGCCGGCTCGTGCTCGCGTTCCCGTTCTCGTTCGCGTGCCCGTTCCCACCGGCCTCCTCGTCCGTCCTGCTGAGGGTTCCGGTACCAGCCGAGCCGCCTTTCGCCGTTCTGCCCTCAGCCATCGTCCTGCCTCCTCGACCGTGAGCCGCTGCCGCTCGTGGAGCGGCTCGCGGAGGCGGTCTTCTTCGTCGCGCGCGGTGCGCTCTTACGGGCCGTCGACGACCCGCCGCGCTGAGCTGTGGAACGTCCGCCGCCGCTGCCGCGGCGGGCGGTGGTGGTGCCGCCGGACTTCTTGGCGGGCCGCTTCCGGCTCGCTCCCGCCTTCTGGGCCGCTCCCGCCTTCTCGGCGGTGCCGGACTTCTCGGCGGTGCCGGACTTCTGGTCCGTGCCGGACTTGGCATCGGTGTCGGACTTCTCGTCCTCCTCGGCTCCCTGCTCCTCGGCCCCCTGCTCCTCGTCCTCCGCCTCCTCCACGTCCTCCTCGTCCTGGTCGGTGTCCTCGACCTCGGCTTCGGCCTCGTCCTCCGACTCGTCCTGCGGGCCGTTCCCCTCGGCCCGCTCCCGCAGTCCCGCGGTGCGTTCGTGGAGGGTTCCGGCCAGGCTGTCGGCCTTCGACGTCAGTACGGAGGTCGCCGCGGCCTTGCCCGCGCCCGTCAGTTCGGTGCGGATCTGCCGGGTGATGTCTCCGAGGAACGGGGCGTCGATCGCCTTGCCGAGCTGCCCGGGTCTGACCCGGGATCCGGCGAGCAGCGCGCCGAGCCCGAGGGCGAGCTTGGCCTTCTTCGTCCGCCCCAGCAGATACCCGCCGAGGACGGCCGCGCCGATGGTGGCGTTGTTCATGACTGTGCCTCTCTCTGCTGGAGCCGGTAGGCGCTGATCTCCTCCAGCCGGTGCAGCAACTCCTCCTCGCGTCGCGCGAACTCCTCCTCGGCGACCTGTCCCTCGCCCCGCGCGCGCTCCAGCCGCACCAGTTCCTCCTGGACCGGAGCCGGGTCGTAGTACTCGTCCTCGGCGGCCTGCCGCACCTTGTCGACCACCCACCCGACACCCCGCACGGGAGCGAACGGCAAGGTCAGAATCGTCCCGACCAGTCCCACCACGACGCCTCCTCAGGCTGATCCGCGAGTCGGTCACACGAAGCTGTACGGCGGCAGCGGCCCGCGCAGCCGCAGCTCCACCCCCTCTCCGAGGGCCTCGGCCAGCTCCCCGCCGGCCTCGGTGAACTCCTCGGACCTGTCGTCTTCCACCAGGAAGGAGGCGTTCACGAAGTACTGCTGGGACGCCGGCGAGAGCTGCTCGGCCAGCGTGTACGGGCGCAGCGCGGCGAGAGCCTCCTCGCCCATCGCCTGCTGCCGGCCCTGCACCTCCTGGGCCACGAGTTCGCCGAGGGCGAGGCGGTCGTCGTACGTGCCGCCGCCCTCGCGGATCACGTCGTTCAACTCACGGGCCTGCGGGGATTCCGCCAGGATGGCGCGCAGGAGGGTGTCCTCGTCCGCGACGCCCTTGACGTTGAACTCCGCGCGCCCGGCGAGTTCGTCCAGACGCCGGGAGTACGCCTCGGCCCGCTGCTGGAGCAGGGCCTCGACGGCGGCCTCGTCCTCGGCGACGAACCCGAAGCTCAGCGGCAGGATGGCACCGTCGGCCCACAGCTGTTCCTGGACCTGCTGGTGGGCCTCCACGTCCCGGCGGCTGACCGAGAGCACCTCGGGGGCCTCGCTGACGACGGCGCTCAGGTCGCCGCTGCTGACGGCGCGCAGCTCGGTGGGGTCCTCGCCGACGCCCCTGACGTCGTCCAGGCCCAGCGGATGCGCTGCCTTGGTGATGGCGTAGACGTACACCGACATCGGCTCGCTCACTCCTCACGCTCTCGGGAGGAACGGCGGCTCGCGCCCCGCTCCGAGCGCACGCGCTGCCTCTCGCGGCCGGACTCGCGGTCGTCGTCCCCGCGCCCCTGGTGGAGCGAGTCGGAGACGGCCTCGACGGCGCCCGTGAGCGCCCCCTTGCTCTTGCCCTTGGCGCCCGACTCGACGGTGTTCCCGACGATGTCCGTCAGCTGGGAGGGGGCCTTGCGACCCGACTCCAGGTCCAGTCGGTTGCACGCCTCGGCGAAGCGCAGGTACGTGTCGACGCTGGCCACCACGACCCGGGCGTCGATCTTCAGGATCTCGATGCCCACCAGGGAGACCCGTACGAACGCGTCGATGACCAGACCTCGGTCGAGGACCAGTTCCAGCACGTCGTAGAGGTTCCCGGAGCCACCGCCACGGGCGGCACCGGCGCCGCCCTCGCTCTGCGGCACCACAGTCACGATCTCTTCCCTTCCGGTACGGGAAGCCGTACGTCGGAGGGTGTCGGGCCGCGGTCGTGTCGAAAGCAGCCGGCCTGTGCGATGTCAGCGGCGGCCGTGACCTCGGCGGCTCAGCGGGAGCCCCGGTCGACCTGGGCGCGCGTGTACCGGCGGCCGCGCTCGTACGCCAGCAGCTTGCCCGTGGGATCCAGGGCGACCCGGTAGGCGGCCATCACACTGGTCGTCTGCGGGACGCGCTCCAGTTCCAGGACCTCGACCTGGGCCTCCCAGCCCTCGTCGGTCGGCTTCAGCGCGGAAACGGACTCGGGGGCACGGCCCAGCAGCTGACTGAGCTGCTCGATCGCGCTCCGCATGGCCTCGGGCGCGGAGACCCGTTCCTCGGCGGGCTCTGACTCCCGCGACGAGGAACGGCGCTTCTCCGACTCCCGACCGTTCATCACTGTCACCTGCCTGTCCGTATACCCATCATTGTCCTTTTAAGCGGCATATGTGAACTTCTTACGCGTTGATGCCGTTCAGTCGGAGGGCGCGCCGTCGGACAGACTCAGATACGTGTGCAGGTGGCCCGCCCCCTCCAACATCGCCGCCGTCCGGGAGGTCAGGGCGGTGCGACGGGCCGTGATCGCGGCGCGGAGGGCCTCGGTGCCGCCCTCGTCGCGGAGGTCTTCGAGGACGGGGCGGATCTGGTCGAGGAGGTAGTGGTTGCGGCGGAGGGCGAGGATGAAACGGGCGTCGCGCACCTCCTCGGGGGCGTAGTGGCGGTAGCCGGTGCCGCGTTCACGACGGGGCGCGAGGAGACCGGCCGCCTCCCAGACGCGGAGCGTCGACGTGCGGACGCCGAGCAGCGCGGCGACCTCGCCGATCAGCAGGTCGGTGGCGGGTACGTCGTCCTCCGGCGGCTCCCCGGCCAGCGTCCGCAGCGCCTCGCCGGTCGTCCGCAACGACACCCGCTCCGCGTGCAGCGTCGCGTGGACCTCGTCCACCAGCGCCAGGGCCCCCGGCACGTCCCCCTCGTGCACGGTCCGCATGATCCGCGCGGCGGCCACCGCCCCGTACCCCTTCGACAGGGCCCGGTACGTCAGCAGCGCCCGCCGGTGCGCGTCGCCGAACACCCGGTACCCCGAGTCCGTACGCGGCACGGGCGGCAGCACCCCGGCCGTCTCGTAGTTGCGGATCTGCTGGGTGGAGACACCGCAGAGGCGGGCGAGGTCGACGGGGCGCAGGCGGGGCGGACCGGGCACGGTGGGCGTACGGGGCGGGCCGGTTCGACGGGGTGCGGGCGGGGCCTTCTCCTCGTCCGTCAGTCCTCGCCGTCCTTCTTCTCCCGCTTCTCGCCCTTCTCCTCCTCCTGCCGCTTCAGCTCCTCCTCGCGGCGGCGGAGGTCGGCCTCCCAGCTCTTGAGGAGGGCCTCGTCCTTCTTGTTGTCCTCGGCGAGCGACTTCAGGAACTCGGGGTTGTCGTCGGGGGCGACGTACTCCGCGCGGTGGCCCCGGTGCCACTCGGAGGGTGTGCGTCCACTCCCGGGAACGCCCCGCAGCTTGCCGGCGACGAGCCAGGCGATGGGGCCGACGATCCAGAAGAGCAGGATGATGAAGACCCAGGCGATCTTCGGCAGGTGCTTCGCCTCGTCCTCGGGGGTGTTGAGGCAGTCGATGAACGCGTAGATCGTCAGCGCCAGCGGCACGAGGTACAGCAACACCCTGAGCATGGAACAGCCCCCTGGAAGCGGTGGCGGCCGGTCGACCGGCCGCCGGACACGACGGCGGGACCGTGCGCGGGGCCCCGTGACGGGGTCAGGGTAGCCCCTCGGGGATACTTGTCCGCATGGCTTACGACGATCTTCGCTCCCTGCTCCGCGCACTGGAGCGCGAGGGCGATCTCAAGCGCATCAAGGCCGAAGTCGACCCCTGTCTGGAGGTCGGGGAGATCGTCGACCGGGTCAACAAGGCCGGCGGCCCCGCCCTGCTCTTCGAGAACGTGAAGGGCTCCTCGATGCCCCTCGCGATGAACGTCTTCGGCACGGACCGCCGCCTGCTGAAAGCCCTCGGTCTCAAGTCGTACGCCGAGATCAGCGAGAAGATCGGCGGCCTGCTCAGGCCCGAACTGCCGCAGGGCTTCGTGGGGGTGCGCGAGGCGTTCGGGAAGCTCGGCGCGATGACGCACGTCCCGCCGAAGAAGGTGAAGGCGGACAGCGCCCCGGTGCAGGAGGTCGTCCTCCAGGGCGACGACGTGGACCTGGACCAGCTCCCGGCCCTCTTCACCTGGCCGAAGGACGGCGGCTCCTTCTTCAACCTCGGTCTCACCCACACCAAGCACCCCGAGACCGGCGTACGCAACCTCGGCCTCTACCGCCTCCAGCGCCACGACAGGCGCACGATCGGCATGCACTGGCAGATCCACAAGGACAGCCGCAACCACTACCAGGTGGCCGCCAAGCGCGGTGAGCGCCTGCCGGTCGCCATCGCCTTCGGCTGCCCGCCCGCCGTGACCTACGCCTCGACGGCCCCGCTCCCCGGTGACATCGACGAGTACCTGTTCGCCGGGTTCGTCTCGGGGAAGCGGATCGAGATGGTCGACTGCAAGACCGTGCCGCTGCAGGTGCCGGCGCAGGCGGAGGTGGTCATCGAGGGCTGGCTGGAGCCCGGCGAGATGCTTCCCGAGGGCCCGTTCGGCGACCACACCGGCTTCTACACGCCGCAGGAACCGTTCCCCGCGCTGAAGATCGACTGTGTGACGATGCGGAAGCGGCCGCTGCTGCAGTCGATCGTCGTGGGCCGCCCGCCGACGGAGGACGGGCCGCTGGGGCGGGCGACGGAACGCTTCTTCCTGCCGTTGTTGAAGATCATCGTCCCGGACATCGTGGACTACCACCTCCCCGAGGCGGGCGGCTTCCACAACTGCGCGATCATCTCGATCGACAAGAAGTACCCCAAGCACGCGCAGAAGGTCATGCACGCGATCTGGGGCGCCCACATGATGTCCCTGACCAAGCTGATCGTGGTCGTCGACTCCGACTGCGACGTCCACGACCTCCACGAGGTCGCCTGGCGCGCCCTCGGCAACACGGACTACTCCCGCGACCTGTCGGTGGTCGAGGGCCCGGTGGACCATCTGGACCATGCCTCCTACCAGCAGTTCTGGGGCGGCAAGGCGGGGATCGACGCGACGAAGAAGTGGGTCGAGGAGGGCTACACGCGGGACGGGGGCTGGCCCGACATGGTCGAGTCCGACCCGGCCACGGCGGCCCTGGTCGACCGCCGCTGGAAGGAGTACGGCCTGTGACCAGCGCCTCCGCCGCGATCCCGCAGCCGGGCCGCACCAAGGCATTCCTCCGGCTGGTGATGATCGAGCACTCGATCTTCGCGCTGCCCTTCGCGTACATCGCCGCGCTCACCGCCATGTTCCGGCTGGACGGCAACGTCCACTGGGCGCGGCTGCTGCTGGTCACCGTCTGCATGGTGGGTCTGCGTACGTTCGCGATGGCGGTCAACCGGATCATCGACCGGGAGATCGACGCCCGTAACCCGCGTACGGCACATCGCGAGCTGGTGACCGGCGCGATGTCGGTCAAGCACGCCTGGACGGGCGCGCTGATCGCGCTGGTGATCTTCCTGGGCGCGGCGGCCCTGCTGAACCCCCTCTGCCTCGCCCTGGCCCCCATCGCCGTGATCCCGATGGTCGTCTACCCCTACGGCAAACGCTTCACGAACTACCCGCAGGCCATCCTCGGCCTCGCGCAGGCCATGGGGCCCATCGGCGGCTGGCTCGCGATCACCGGGGAGTGGTCCTGGGAGGCGGTCGTCCTCGGTCTGGCGGTGGGCATCTGGATCGGGGGCTTCGACCTCATCTACGCCTGCCAGGACATCGACTCCGACCGGGAGTCGGGCGTGCTGTCGGTGCCGGCCCGGTTCGGTGTTCCGGCGGCGATCCGGTCGGCGCGGGTGTGCCACGCCGTCACGACCGCGCTGTTCGCCTGGTACGCCGTCCTGACGGGCGCGGGGGCGTTCCTGTGGCTGGGGCTGGCGATCGTGGCGGGCGCGTTCGTGTACGAGCACACGATCGTGCGTCCGCACGATCTGTCCCGGCTGAACCGGGCGTTCTTCTCGGTCAACGGGTTCATCGGGATTGCCCTGTTCGTGTGCGCCCTGCTCGATCTTCTGGTTCGGGGTCTGACCCTCTGATCACCGTCGGCCTACCATCGAGGGCAGGACCCCAGGGAGGCCAGCGTGACCGTCTCGGGCATCGACCGCCTGCACTCGCAGCTCAGCAGGCTGGAGGACATGTTCCCCGGCTATCTGACGGAGATTGTCGAGGGCAGCATCGTGATGAACCCGGTCAGGCCGTTCCATGGGAAGACGATCCTGAGAGTGTCGACGGACCTGGAGGAACAGCTTCTGCCACCCTGGGCGCTGGTGAGTGATGTGGCGTTCCCCTTCGACGATGCCAACGAGTTCTGCCCGGACATCGCCGTCATCCCGGCGGAGGCGGAGAACCGCAGCGCATATCCGGCCGATCTGATCGAGTTCGTGGCCGAAGTGGTGTCGCCGGAAAGCATCCGACGCGACTACGAGATCAAGCCTCGCTGGTACGCCTCCCGAGGCATCACCCACTACGTGATCCTGGATCCGCTCAAGGGCCACGCCGTCATGATGTGGAACCCCGGGCCCGACGGCTACCGGGGCCGCGACACCCTGCCCTACGGCCCCGACCTGACCCTCGACACCTCCCTCGGCAAACTCACGATCGCCACCGCCCGACTCCCCGTGGACCCGAAGGCGCCCCCTACGCGCTGAGCGCCCCGCGGGGTTCACGCCGCCGGAACAGGAACGCCGCCGCGACCCCCGTCACCAGCCCGATCAGGTGCCCCTGCCAGCTGATGCCGGTCTCGTTCGGGGCGATGCCCGCCAGGATCGAGCCGCCCCAGACGGCCGCGACCAGCACACCCGCCGCGACCCCCAGCAGCCGGCGCTCGACGAACCCGCTGACGACGAGGAATCCGAAGAGCCCGAAGACGACGCCGGAGGCGCCGGCGGTGTTCGTGTTGTCCGGGGATATCAGCCACACCCCCAGCCCGTCCGCGACGATGATCAGCGCGCAGACGGCGGCGAAGCGCCGCAGCCCCCCGAGGGCCGAGAGGAACCCCAGCACCAGCAACGGCACGCTGTTCGCCGCGACATGGGCGAAGCCGAAGTGGACGAACGAGGCGGGCACGACATCGACCAGCTCGGGCACCGAGCGCGGGACGATCCCGAAGCGGTCCAGCGAGTGACCCGTCGCCACGTCGATCACTTCGAGCAGCCACAACAGCGCCACCCAGCCCACCATCAGCTTGGCCGCCGCCTTCGCCCGGTCCCCCCGCGACCACTCCCGCTCAGGACTCAGCGCCCCACGTACTCCACCAGCCATGTCCGACCCCCGACTCAACTCGTCCCCTTCAAGAAACGGCCGTGCCCCCTTGACCGGTTCCCGCCCCGCGCCGCCGGATAGGCTCGGGGTCGTGAACCCAGCCAAGCCAGGGAAGACGCCGCGTACGCCTTGGATCGTAGGGGTGTCCGGCGCATCCGGCACCCCATACGCCGCGGCGGTGCTGCGCGCGCTCCTCGCCGCCGGCGAGAGCGTCGACCTCGTGGTGTCCCGGGCCTCGCGGCTGACCCTGCTCGACGAGACCGGTATCTCCTTCCGGGACGCCCACTGGCGCGACGACCTGCGGGAATGGCTGACCCGTGGCGCCGACGGCAAGCCCGGCACGTTCACCGTGGACCTCGACGGCGACCGCGTACGGCACTGGAGCGCCGGGGATCTGGCCGCCGGACCGTCCTCGGGCTCGTACCCCGTCAAGGGGATGCTCATCGTGCCCGCGTCGACCGCGTGCGTCGCGGGCGTGGCCCTGGGGCTCTCGAAGGATCTGCTGCAACGCGCGGCGAGCGTGACCCTCAAGGAGGGCCGGCCCCTGGTGGTCGCCGTACGCGAGACCCCGTTGAGCGGGCAGACCCTGCGCCACCTGGTGACCCTGGACGAGGCGGGCGCGACCGTACTGCCCGCGTCCCCGGCCTTCTACGCGGGCGCCACGCACATCCAGGACCTGGTGGACTTCGTCGCCGGACGGGCGCTGGACGCGGTGGGCGTCCCGCACACCCTGTACCGGCGCTGGGAGGGCGACGTGGGCGGCGCGCGCGCCTCTCGTACCACCACCTGAGCGCCCCACACGCTCACCCCTCGCCCCGCACGACCCCGTACGACCTCACGCATCACTCACAACGCAACTCTTCAGCGGAAGGCAACCGATCGCATGGACGCGGTGGACAGGCAGCTCATCCAGGCCCTGAGGGAGAACGGCCGGGCCTCCTACGCGGAGCTGGGACGCCTCGTCGGTCTGTCGGGACCCAGTGTCACCGACCGCATCAACCGGCTGGAGGCGGCCGGGGTCATCACCGGCTATCGCGCCACCGTCAACGCGGCTTCCCTCGGCCTCGGCGTGACCGCCCTCATCGGCATCTCCCTCTCCGACGCCGCCGACCACGAGGACGTGGCGACACGGCTGCGGGACCTGGCCGAGATCGAGGACTGCTGGTTCATCGCGGGCGACGACTCCTTCATGCTCAAGGTGCGCGCCCCCGACGTGGACGGTCTGGAGAAGACCATCCGCCGCCTCTCCGGCACCGCCGGTGTCTCCCGGACCCGTACGACCATCGTGCTCTCCACGAAGTGGGAGAACCGGGTGGGTGAGCTGCCGGAGGAGGAGTAGGGCGGTGGACGTAGGGTTGAGCGGGCAAGTCGGTAGGTCGGTGGTCGGTCGGTGAAAGGTGTGGGCATGGACGTCGGGCTCAAGCGGGAGCTGGAGGAGAAGGTCCGCTCCGGCGAGCGGCTGACCCGCGAGGACGGCATCGCGCTCTACGAGTCGGACGACCTGGCCTGGCTGGGCGGTCTGGCGCACGAGGTGCGGACGCGGAAGAACGGCGACGTCGTCCACTTCAACGTCAACCGCCACCTCAACATGACCAACGTGTGCACGGCGTCGTGCGCGTACTGCTCCTTCCAGCGCAAGCCGGGGGAGAAGGACGCGTACACGATGCGCATCGAGGAGGCGGTGAAGCTCGCCAAGGCGATGGAGGGCGAGAACCTCACCGAGCTGCACATCGTCAACGGCCTGCACCCGAACCTTCCGTGGCGCTACTACCCGCGCTCGCTGAAGGAGCTGAAGGCCGCCCTCCCGGACGTCTCGCTCAAGGCCTTCACGGCCACCGAGATCCACCACTTCGAGACGATCAGCGGTCTGACGGCGTCGGAGATCCTCGACGAACTGATCGACGCGGGGCTCGAATCCCTCACCGGCGGCGGCGCGGAGA
This sequence comes from Streptomyces stelliscabiei, assembly GCF_014873495.1. Taxonomy (GTDB): domain Bacteria; phylum Actinomycetota; class Actinomycetes; order Streptomycetales; family Streptomycetaceae; genus Streptomyces; species Streptomyces bottropensis. The sequence continues at coordinate 6,083,082 of NZ_JADBGF010000001.1, forward strand.
TCTTCGACTGGGAGGTCCGGCAGCACATCGTCGACCACCGCACCCACTGGGAGGACTGGTCGCGGATCCACCGCCTGGCGCACGAGAAGGGCCTCAAGACCCCGTGCACCATGCTCTACGGCCACATCGAGGAGCCGCGCCACCGGGTGGACCACGTCCTGCGCCTGCGTGAACTGCAGGACGAGACCGGCGGTTTCCAGGTCTTCATCCCCCTGCGCTACCAGCACGACTTCGTCGACATGCAGGACGGCAAGGTCCGCAACCGCCTCCAGGCCCGCACCCAGATGGCGACGGGTGCCGAGGCCCTGAAGACCTTCGCGGTCTCCCGCCTCCTCTTCGACAACGTCCCCCACGTCAAGGTCTTCTGGGTCATGCACGGCGTCCAGACGGCCCAGCTGGCGCTGCAGCACGGCGCCGACGACATGGACGGCTCGGTCGTCGAGTACAAGATCACCCACGACGCGGACAACTACGGCACGCCGAACAAGCTGACCCGCGAGGACCTGCTGGACCTCATCCGCGACGCCGGCTTCCGCCCGGTGGAACGGAACACGAGGTACGAGATCATCCGCGAGTACGACGGCCCGGACCCGGCACGCCGGGAATCTCCGCAGCCGATGCGGGTGTGAGCCGCCGACGCGGGTCCGAGGGCGACGTGCGTCCCGTGCACCCTTGACAGGGGCACGATCAAGATCGCACGCTTTCCCCATCTTGCATCACAGGAGGGGGAAACGTGATGAGGCATTCCTGGGGCAGGCTCGGCACGCTGGCCGGAGCGTTCGTACTCGCGGCGAGCACCGTGATGACGGGCGGGACTCCGGCCGCCGCGGCACCCTCGGTGTCGTTCGACCCGGATCTGACGACCATCTATCGCAATCAGCGCATCTACGTCTCCATCGACGGCGACTACGCCGGCTATGCCACCTGGTACAGCGATCCGGGAGAGATCTCGACGGGGGACACGCTGGAGGCCCACGACGCGCGCTCGGACGGCTATGGCATCGAGGCGCAGATCAGCAACGGCCGGATCGCCACGACGCGCGGCCACAACGCCCCTTACACGGAAAGGGACTCGGGTGATGTCGTCGAGGACGTCGAGTACCTGATGTGGGTGTGCGTGGTGAAGGGCAGCTATCAGAACTGCTCCGACGTGGTGTCGGTCTGGTCCTGATCGAAGGGCCGGAGAATGGCCGGAGTGGGGCCGGAGAAGTGTGAGTGTCTCGTCGGGTAATGACTACTCTTCTTCAATGGTCCTTACGTTCCGGCTCGATCCGCCCCTCACCCCCGCCCTCCACGACGGAATCCTCGCCCTCTGGGCGGCCGTCTCCAACGCCGGCGGAGCCGTTGGTTTCGTTCCGCCGGTGACCGCGGAGGAGATCCGTCCGGAGCTTCTCAAGCACCTCACGGCGATGGCGGAAGGCAGGCACCGCCTGCTTCTCGGGCTGGACGACACCGGCAGCCCCGCCGCCACCGCCTTCTTCGCCTTCAACACCCACCGCCTGATGACCCACTGGGTCTGGCTCTACACGGTGATGGTCCACCCCGCCCATCAGGGCAAGGGCCACGGCCGCGCCCTCATGACGGCGGTCGAGACCGCCGCCCGCGGCTTCGACGGCATCGACGCCGTCCGCCTCGGCTGCCGGGGCGGCCACGGCCTGGAGCACTTCTACGCCTCCTGCGGCTACAAGGAGGTCGGCCGCGTCCCCGGCGCGATACGTGTCGCCCCCGGCGACCACCGCGACGACATCACGATGCTCCTGCCCCTGACCTGAAACCGGCACAACCCCCCTGCAAGATCGCCCGTCGACCGTGCTTCACTGGAAGACGCCCTGTGGCAACGTCCGGCACGGAAACGGAAGAGTGGATTGAGATGCTCCGCTACACACTGATGCGCCTCGGTATCTTCGCGGGCTGCTTCGTGGTCGTCTGGGCCCTCGTCTACTCCGGCGTCGCCCCGCGCGGCCTCGGCGCCTCCAACGGCATGTGGGTGGTCGTCCTCGCCCTGCTGATCTCCGCGCCGATCAGCTTCGTCGCCCTGCGCAAGGAGCGGGACCGGGCCTCCGAGCGGATCGCCCCCCGTCTCGACCGCTCCATCGACCGCGTCAAGTCCAACCTCGCGGCCAACCGCAGCCAGGAGGACGAGGCCGACGACGAGGCGCGGACCGAGGCACCGACGCCGGTGGCGGCCGAGGAGACGAAGAAGGACGACGCCGTCAGGGCCACCGAGCCGGTGTCCGGCCAGGCTTCCTAGGAGCCCGCCCCCGCCCGGAACCGTACGCTAGCCCGCATGGGTGCTGTGAAGAGCAAACGGATGCCTCGCGCGGTGCGGGAACAACAGATGCTGGACGCGGCGGTGCGGACCTTCGGGCAGCGCGGCTACCGGGCCGCGTCGATGGACGAGATCGCCGAACTGGCGGGCGTGTCCAAGCCGTTGGTGTACCTGTACCTGAACTCCAAGGAAGACCTCTTCACGGCCTGCATCCGCCGCGAGGTCACGGCGCTCACCACCGCCGTGCGCGCGGGCGTCGACCCCGAGCTGCCCGCCGACCGCCAACTCTGGGAAGGCCTGCGGGCGTTCTTCACGCACACCGCGCGCAACCCGGACGCCTGGGCCGTGCTGCACCTTCAGGCCCGGACGCACGGGGAGCCGTTCGCCGCCGAAGTGGCGGCGATGCGGGAGGACATGGTGGCGTTCGTGACCGGGCTGATCCTGGTCGGGGCCCGGGAGGCCCGTCGCGATCCGTCACTGCCCGAGCGCGAGGTGGCCGGTCTCGCGGAGGGTCTGGTGGGCGCCGCCGAGGCCCTCGCGGCCTGGGCCAACGCGACCCCCGGCATCACCGCCCGCCAGGCCGCCGCGACCCTGATGAACTTCGCGTGGGCGGGCCTGGGCGACCTCATGGAGGGCCGCCCATGGACTCCGCCGCCCGTGGGGGAGCCCGGGGAGTAGCGCCCGCCCTCAGCCGCGGAACCGGTGGGGCTTCTCTCGCAGTTCCCCGCGCCCCTGAAGACCGGGCCCCTGAAGACCGGGCCCCTGAAGACCGCGCCCCTGAAGACCGCGCCCCTGAAGACCGCGCCCCTGACGAACCGGGCCCCTGAAAGGCCGGGCCCCTGCGGGCCCGAAAAGCACGGGGCGCAGCCCCTGCTTTTCAGGGGCGCGGGGAACCGCGCGACCAGCCCTCACCGACCCGCAGCCGAACACCGCCCCCTCACACCGCCCCCACTCGCGCAAACGCGGGCGCCACCCTCTGCCGCCCCACCCGGTACCGCGACTTCGCCCCGCTCCGGGCCACCGGCGGACCACGTCCTTGACCCGCGTCGATGTCGTCCCAGGAGGCCAGGCAGCCGGAGTGGAGGAAGCAGGGGGTGCCGTGCGGCCTCGCGGCCGAAGTCGGTGAGGATCGCGGTGGGGAATGGTCACGTGCGTTCAGCCGACGAGCGGGTACACGTGGCCGCTCACATGAACCCTCGGCCGGACCTGCTCCCCGTCCGGCCCCGGGACGCCTCCGCTGCGCAGCTCGAAGCCGCCCCACGTCCCCGCGTCGGCCGCGTACGTCACCGTGCCGGGCAGGGGCACCGGGGCCCGGAACTCCGCGCGGACGAGGGCCGCCGGGGGAGTGCCGTACTCGGCGAGGCAGCGGGCCACGGTCCACATGCCGTGCGCGATGGCCCGCGGGAACCCGAACAGGCGGGCGCCGAGCGGATGCAGATGGATCGGATTGCGATCCCCGGACACGGCCCCGTACCGCCGCCCGACATCCCCACCGAGGGACCACTCGGCAACCCCGGGCACCGCCTGAAGCCCCTCGGACGCCCACCCGCTCCGGTCAGCCGATGCCGCCCCGCTCCGGTCGCCCGAAGCCGTCCCACTCCGGCCGGCCTGTGCCGTCCCACTCCCGTCGGCCTCCTCCAGCCCGCCCCCGTCGGCCTGTGCCGGCCCGCTCCGGTCGCCCGAAGCCGTCCCACTCCCACCGACCGCAGTCCGTGCGATCCCGTCGGCCGCAGCCCGCCTCCGCCCCTCGCCCCGCCCATGCCGGGCGAGATACGTGCTCCGGGACTCCCACGCGACCCCGGCCCCGCCTCCGAAACCGCCCTCGCCCTCGCCCTCGCTCCCGTCCCGTACCTCGGTCACCACCGTCGCCTCCGTGCCCCGGCGATGGGGCGCCAACTCCTCGACGTACACGGTGATCTCGTACTCCCCGGTGGCGGGCAGCCGTCGGCGTCGGGTGATCTCGATCGACGTGTGCACGAGTCCGAGGAGGGGCAACGGGAAGTCCCGGCCGGACATGATCCGCATGGCGAGCGGAAATCCGAGGACATGCGGATACGTCAGCGGGACGGCGTCCTCCCCGGTGGGGAACCCGCAGACGCGCTCGTACGCGGCGAGACGGGCGAGGTCGATCCGGACACCGGGCAGGACGAGCCGGGCGAACCGACCGGGGGGCGGGGGCGGGAAGTCGGCGCCCCGCAGCCCGCGGCTCTTGCGCGGCGAGCCGAGCGCGCCCCTGGCGAGAAGGGGAGCGAGAGCCGGTGGGGCCGCGAGGGTGTGCGTGGGCGTCGGCTGCATCGAACGGCCTCCCTCTCCCCGCGCCGGGCTCCGCTCCCCGCGCCGGATCCGCTTTCTTACCCAAGGGTCAGGTTACCCGAGGTAAGGGCTGGGTGGACCTCCCGTGCGCTCCAGGACATGAGCGACCCTCAGGTAACTTGGCACCCCCTTGACCTGCGCGGGAGCCGCGCACGGACGGCCTGCGAGACTGCACATCCCCGGCCCGGTTCCATCTCCGGACCATCGCTACACTCACACGCACCTCACACACCAACCCCGTACGATCCGGGCACACCGAACGCCCAGGAGCCGCCCGTGTCCAGCCTCGAACACACCGAACCCGCGCTGCTGGAGCCAGAGTTGAAGCGGCTGGACGGCACCGTCCGAGAGGCGTACGTCCCCGCGCTCGCCGAGCCCGCGGCCTACGGCTCGCTCGCGGACATCCCGTTCGACAACGCCACCCACGCGCCCGACGCGGTCGTCCTCAGCCGCAAACACGGGACTGCGGCGACGGAGCGGAACGCGGACGGGGGCGACGGGGGCCGGGACCATGAGCGGGACGCCGGTACCGTCGAGGGCGGGTGGAAGGACGTGACGGCGGCCGAGTTCGCCGCCGAGGTGCTCGCGCTGGCGAAGGGGCTGATCGCCGAGGGCCTGATGCCGGGCGACCGTATCGCGATCATGGCGCGGACGACGTACGAGTGGACGCTCCTGGACTTCGCGGCCTGGGCGGCGGGCCTGGTGACGGTCCCCGTCTACCCGACCTCCTCCGTCTTCCAGACCCGCTGGATCCTCCAGGACTCGGGCGCGGTGGCGCTGGCCGTGGAGACGGCGGGTCAGGCCGCCGCCCTCGGCCCCGAACTCGACCGCATTCCCGACCTGCGCCACATGTGGGTCTTCGAGAAGGGCCACCTGGGCCGGCTGGCCGAGCGGGGCCGGGACGTGTCCGACCAGGAAGTGGCCGTACGGCGCGGGGTGCTGGGCCCCGACACCCTGGCGACCCTCATCTACACCTCGGGCACGACCGGCCGCCCCAAGGGCTGCGCCCTCACCCACGGCAACTTCTGTGCCGAGGTCGACAACGCGATCGACCTCCTCTACCCGATCTTCCGCGCGAAGACGGACGAGGAGGCCTCCACCCTCCTCTTCCTCCCTCTCGCCCATGTGTTCGGCCGCATGGTGGCGATCGGCTGTATGCGGGCGAGGGTGCGCCTCGGCCACTCGCCGAGCTTCCGCACGGAGGACCTGCTCGCCGACCTCAAGTCCTTCCGTCCGACGTTCCTCCTGGTCATCCCGTACGTTCTGGAGAAGGTCTTCAACACGGCCCGTGCCTCCGCCGAACGCATGGGCCGCGCCTCCTCGTACGACAGGGCCTCCGCCGTGGCCCGCCGCTACGGCGAGGCCCTGGAGGCCGAACAGCACGGCACCGGGCCCGGCCCCTCCGCCTTCCTCAGGACGGCCCGTACCTTCTACGACCCCCTGGTGTACCGCCGTATCCGCAAGGCACTGGGCGGCAGGGTCCGTTACGTCATCTGCGGAGGCAGCCCCCTCGGCCGGCGCCTCGCCGCCTTCTACGCGGGCGCGGGCATCGACGTCTTCGAGGGGTACGGCATGACGGAGACGACGGCGGCCGTGACCGTCACCCCGCCCAACCTCCCCCGCCTGGGCACGGTCGGCCGCCCCCTGCCCGGCACACGGATCCGGATAGCCGCCGACGGCGAGATCCTGCTGCACGGCGGCCAGATCTTCCGCGGCTACTGGGACCCCCAGGCCGGCGGAGTCGTCCCGGCGGGCCCCGACGGCTGGTTCGCCACCGGGGACATAGGCCGGCTCGACGACGAGGGGTACCTCACGATCACCGGCCGCAAGAAGGAGATCCTCGTCACCGACAGCGGGAAGAACGTGGCCCCGGCCCCGCTGGAGAACTGGCTCCGCTCCCACCCCCTGATCGCCCACGCCATGGTCGTGGGCGACCGCCGGCCCTACGTCACCGCCCTGCTGACCCTGGACCCCGAGGGCATCACCCACTGGGCCCAGATGAACGCCAAGCAGGACACTCCCCTCGGCCACCTCGCCACCGACCCGGACCTGCGAGCCGTCCTGCAACGCGCGGTGGACGAGGCCAACCGGCTCGTCTCCCGCCCCGAGTCCATCCGGAGGTTCACGATCGTCCCCGGTGGCTTCACGGAGGAGGAGGGTCACCTCACCCCGTCGATGAAGCTGCGGCGCGAGGTCGTGGAGCGGTCCTTCGCGACGGAGATCGAGGGGCTGTACGAGACGTAGTCCCGCCGGCGAGGGCGGGCCCCTACTTCCCCGCCGCCGGGTCACCCTCCCCCAGCCCGACCCACCAGTACCCGTCGTCCTTGACCAGCAGCAGCTCCTGCTTCTGGCCGGTGCTGCCGTAGGTGAGCCGCACGGGATTGAAGTAGTCCACGACCCCTTCCAGCACGGTGACGTCGACATGCCCTCGGGCGCCCTCGCCGAACTCCCGCACATGCTCGTACGCGGCACCCCGCGTCCCGTCGTACGCGGGCCCGGCCAGCTCCATCAGCCCGTCCACGTCACCGGCCTTGAGCCGCTGCACATACGCCCGCACGACGGTGTCGACGTCCTCGGCGGTCTCCCGGACATCGGGATACCGCGACTTCTCGGCCCGCACGGTCACATCGACGCCGGGCGAGTCGGCGAGCGAGTACGGCGCCCGCAACCAGTTCCACCACACGACCGCCCCCACCCCGAGCACGACGACCACCCCACCCCAGCACAGCAACCCACCACGCCTCCGCACCGACCCACCCCGTCCCGTCGCCTACGCTCTCCGGCGCATTCTCCAGCTCAACTGCCTGCCCTACACGATGATGGTGCCGATACCGTGCGGTCACATGGACCGAAGACACCTGGCACAGATCCCAGGCCTCGCACCGCCGGGCTGATCCCCGCCCCGGTCCGCCGGAGTGCTGACCCCAGGTCCCGCACCGATTTCCCCGCCCCCGTTCGGGAACGCCCCCTCGCCCCGCGCCGTCATAATGTGCGCGACATCGCACCGGGGGAGGCTGGCAGCAGTGGAGTCGGGAACGGATCTGCCGCGGGTGCCTTCCTCGGAGGTCTCGGGGACCACGGCCGGGCGTACGCGGGCGGGCGGGCCGGTCGCGGCGGTCGTTGCCCTGGCGATCGTGGGCGCGCTCGTCGCCGCCGGGGTGTATGTGGTGAACCGGGAGGGGGCGACCGGTGCGCCCTCGGGCAAGGGCCCCACCGCCGCGTCGGCCGGCGCGTCCTCCCAGGGCTCCGGCGTAGAGGCCCCCGCGAACGAGGTGACGGTCCGCGTCACCGCCGAGGACGGCCGCAGCTGGGTCTCGGCGAAGGACTCCACCGGCGAGTTGCTCTACGACGGACTGCTCCGGCAGGGCGAGACCAGGACCTTCTCCGCCGAGGAGTCGATCGACCTGGTCCTCGGCGAGCCGAGCGTCCTCAGCCTCGTGGTGAACGGCAGGAAGACCGACGACCACTTCCCCTCCGGCAAGGTGAAACGCCTGACCTATACGAAGGACGACTGAGTCATACAGGCCCGCCCGGAGGAAAAGGCAGGAGCCCCTTCGCCGAAAGGCAAGGGGCTCCTTGGGTACTGCTCTCAGACGTCGTCAGAGGGGCATCCCTCGATCAGACGGGGGTGACGTTCTCCGCCTGCGGGCCCTTCGGGCCCTGCGTCACGTCGAAGGAGACCTGCTGGTTCTCCTCCAGCGAACGGAAGCCGTTCGCGTTGATGGCGGAGTAGTGGACGAACACGTCCGGTCCGCCACCTTCCTGGGCGATGAAGCCAAAGCCCTTTTCGGCGTTGAACCACTTCACGGTTCCGGTAGCCATAAGCCCTCCTTGGGCCCAAAGGGTTTGCCCTGCTCCAGAACCCTGCAAGTGTGAAAACAAGATGCCGCACAACTGCATACGTCTGAAAACGACGAGAGCCCGCGGTTACATGCTCCGCAGGCTCTGTACTGCAAGGGAAACCAAACTGCAACTTGCGGCGAGCCTAGCACGCAGGCAGGGGAATGCAATAGAGGGCAAGATCACGTCACCCGGATGTTTGATCGGCTCGACTCGCGTGTTGACGCATCGCCTCTTCCGCACCACCGGCCCCACTGGCGACACGCCGTCGAAAGCCTTGACACGGGGTGTACATCCGGTTTCGGGAACCCCTCCCGGCCCCCGGAGCCCGCACCGTACCCCACGAGGGCTAGCCTCGCGATGTGGACAATTCTCGCAACCGGCCGCGCGTCGGCCACATCCAGTTCCTGAACTGCCTGCCCCTGTACTGGGGGCTCGCGAGAACGGGCACGCTCCTCGACTTCGAGCTGACCAAGGACACCCCTGAGAAGCTCAGCGAGCAGCTGGTGCGCGGCGACCTCGACATCGGGCCCATCACGCTCGTCGAGTTCCTGCGCAACGCGGACGACCTGGTCGCCTTCCCCGACATCGCCGTCGGCTGCGACGGCCCGGTGATGTCCTGCGTCATCGTCTCCCAGGTACCGCTGGACCGTCTGGACGGCGCACGCGTCGCGCTGGGCTCCACCTCGCGCACCTCCGTACGCCTGGCGCAACTGCTGCTGGCCGAGAGCGTCGGCGTACAGCCGTCGTACTACACCTGCCCGCCCGACCTCCCGCTGATGATGCGGGAGGCGGAGGCGGCGGTGCTGATCGGGGACGCGGCGCTGCGGGCCAACCTGCTCGACGGCCCGAACTACGGCCTGGAGGTGCACGACCTGGGCGCCATGTGGAAGGCGTGGACGGGGCTGCCGTTCGTCTTCGCGGTGTGGGCGGCGCGGCGGGACTACCTGGAGCGGGAGCCGGAGGTCACCCGCAAGGTGCACGAGGCGTTCCTGGCCTCCCGCGACCTGTCCCTGACCGAGGTGGCCAAGGTCGCCGAGCAGGCCGCCCGCTGGGAGGCCTTCGACGAACGGGTCCTGGAGCGGTACTTCACCACCCTGGACTTCCGCTTCGGCGGACCCCAGCTGAGCGCCGTGGCCGAGTTCGCGCGGCGGGTCGGCCCGACCACCGGATTTCCGGCGGACGTGAAGGTCGACCTGCTTTCCTGAACATTCCCCCTCGAAGTCCCGGCGAACTTCCCGGAATTTCGATGGACGAATTCCGCGTGCTGTGGGACCGGCCCGCGCGACCGCCGCCGATCGCCCCCGACGTTCGCATTCCCCTTCGGGCGTACGGCACTAGGCTTCTGGGGAGTCGTGCGTCGAGGAGCGTTCGTACGGGGGAACGTACGGGGTGGCGCGCGAGACGTACGGGGGAGGTGCCGCCCATGCAACCGCTCGATGTCGGCGAGCCCACGGTCGTGGGGCCCTACCGGCTGCTCGGCCGGCTCGGATCCGGCGGGATGGGCCGGGTCTACCTGGGGCGCAGCGCGGGCGGCCGTACCGTCGCCGTCAAGATCGTGCATCCGCACTTCGCCCTGGACGAGGAGTTCCGCGCCCGCTTCCGGCGCGAGGTCGACGCGGCCCGCCGTGTGGGCGGTTCCTGGACGGCCCCCGTGCTGGACGCGGACCCGGAGGCGGCGGTCCCGTGGGTGGCGACGGGCTACGCGGCCGGTCCGTCCCTCGCGGCGGCGATCGCGGACGGCGGCCACCTGCCCCCGCACTCGGTGCGGGTCCTGGGCGCGGGCCTGGCGGAAGCGCTGGCCGCGGTGCACGCGCTGGGCCTGGTCCATCGCGACGTGAAGCCGTCGAACGTGCTGCTGACGGTCGACGGCCCCCTCCTGATCGACTTCGGCATCGCCCGCGCCACGGACGGCACGGCCTCGCTCACCTCGACGGGCGTGTCGATCGGTTCCCCCGGTTACATGTCCCCGGAGCAGATCCTCGGCAAGGCCATCACCGGCGCGGCCGACGTCTTCTCCCTCGGGGCGGTCCTCGCGTACGCCGCGACCGGTCGGTCCCCCTTCCCCGGTGACTCCTCCGCCGCTCTCCTCTACAAGGTCGTCCACGAGCCGCCGCGCCTGGACGGTCTGGAGGGCGACCTGCGCGACCTGGTCGAGCGCTGCCTGTCCAAGGAGCCCGCCGCCCGCCCCGCCCCCGAGGAGGTCGCCCGCGCCCTGGCCCCCCAGGGCGCGGCCCGTCTGGTGTCGGCGGGCTGGCTGCCGGGGCCGCTGGTGGAACAGGTGGGCCGCAGCGCCGTGCAGCTGCTGAACCTGGAGATGGCGGAGGAGGTCCCGTCCGGCCCGGTGGGGTTCAGCAGCCCGTCGGTGGGGGTGGTGAGGACGGGGGAGTCGGCGGCGGGGAGCCCGACCGGCGAGGCGAAGGCCGACGCGGCCGCCGAGAGCGGGGTGTTCGGGCCGCCGCCGGTGATGTCGTCGCAGGCGCCGCCCGTGACGCACGTGCCGGGGCAGCGGGCCGACGTCTCGGTGGCGGACACGGCGCAGCCGAAGCCGGGCAAGCTGTCGCTGAGCGTGGCGGCCGCGTCCACGAGCGCGGCGAACGGGCGCGGCCGGAAGGTGAGTTGCTCGGTCGCTCTGGCGATCGCGGGAGCGTTCGCGCTGGTGAGCGTGGGGACGCTGTTCGGGCTCGGGATACTGAAGAACGAGGACGAGAAGGGCGACGCGGCGGGCAAGGCGCCGTCGGCCGAGGCCAGTCCGAGCGGGCGGGGTCAGGACACGGAGGCGCCGGGGGACGCGCCGGGCGAGCTGCCCGGGAAGTACCTGGGCACCTGGGAGGGCGACGGCTACGCCCTCTCCGGCAGCCTCCCCGCCGGCACCTTCACCGTCACCCTCGAACAGGCCTCGCCCGGTGACCCGTTGGGCACCTTCCGTTCCGTCGACCTCCTCGGCGGCACCTGCGACGACAAGCTCGTCCTCAAGAAGGTCACCGAGAAGAACATCGTCGCCACGAGCATCGCCGACACCAAGAACAACCCCGGCACCTGCACCAGGAACACCCACGAGATCACGCTCACCCCCGTGGGCGAGGAACTCGACTACACCTCGACCAACACGGACGCGGGCAACCCGACGGCCCGTCTGGCGAAGGTGAAGTAGGGGCGGCGGCGCGGGTGTTCGTCCTTCTCCGGGGTGCGGGGAACTGCGCGAGAACCCCCACCGGGCCGGCAGACGGGGGTCGAAGGGGCGCAGGCCCTGGAGGAGGGACGGGCAGGAGCGGCGGGGGCGAGAGCACCCCGGTTCGCCCCGAGCCCACCCCCTCATAGGCTGCCCCCGTGGATCCGGACCTCTGGCTGATCGCACTGACCCTGACCGCCGCCCTCTGGGGCGCGGCCGCGGGCACCCTGCTCCCCCGCCCCGCCTACCGCCTCACGACCGACGAGGACACCCCCTGGCGCCACACGTGCCCCGCCGGCCACCGCATCACCGGCACGGCGGGAGGCTGGCTGGGCCTCGCCCGCTGCACCACCGCCCCCACAGGCCCACCCCCCACCTGCGCCTACGGCCCCCGCACCCCCGCCGTCGCCACCACGACCGCCCTCGTCTGCGCCACCCTCGCCCTGGCATCGGGTCCCCGCCCCGAACTCGCCGTATGGCTGCTCCTCGCCCCCCTGGGCATCCTGCTCACCCTCGTGGACCTCGGCGCACAGCGCCTCCCCGACCCCCTGACCCTCCCCTTCGCGGCCCTGGCCCTCACCCTGCTGGGCGGGGTCGCGTTCGTCCCCGAGCACGCGGGCCAGTGGCGCACGGCGGCCTACGGCGCACTCGTCCTCGGTGGCTTCTACTTCCTCTTCTTCCTCATCAGGCCCGTCGCCCTCGGCTTCGGCGACGTGAAACTGGCCCTGGGCCTCGGCGCCGTCCTCGGCTGGTACGGCTGGGGCGCGCTGTACCTCGGCACGTTCGCCGGCGCGCTCATCGGCAGCGCGTACACCCTGGTCCTGGCGGCCCGGGGCCGCGCCGTACGCGGACAGCTGGTCGCCCTGGGACCGTTCATGATCGCCGGTGCGTATGTCGCCCTGCTGCTGGAGGCGTACGCGGCCTGAGGAAAGCCCTGTCCCCGGAGTTGTCCACAGGCGGGCAGGCTGACGTCGGGTGATCCCGGGCTCTGGCGTAGGCTGGCCCGGTCCGTTCAACCCTCATGAAAGGGACGCCCCCGGTGACCGAGAAGGCCGATCTCCAGTCCGTTCTCGACCGTGCCGCCGAGGGTGGGCGGATCACGCCGGAGGAGGCGCTCGACCTCTACCGCGACGCCCCCCTGCACGCGCTCGGCGCCGCCGCCGACGCCGTCCGCAGGCGACGGTACGCGGGCACGGAACACATCGCGACGTACATCATCGAGCGGAACATCAACTACACGAACGTCTGCGTCACGGCGTGCAAGTTCTGCGCGTTCTACGCCCCGCCGAAGGCCACGGACAAGGGCTGGACGCGCGACCTCGACGACATCCTGCGCAGGTGCGCGGAGACCGTGGAGCTGGGCGGCACCCAGATCATGTTCCAGGGCGGCCACCACCCGGACTACGGGGTGGAGTACTACGAGACGCACTTCGCGGCCATCAAGAAGGCGTTCCCGCAGCTGGTCATCCACTCCCTCGGCGCGTCCGAGGTCGAGCACATGGCCCGGATCTCGAAGGTGAGCGTGGAGGAGGCGATCACCCGGATCCACGCGGCCGGTCTGGACTCCTTCGCCGGCGCCGGCGCGGAGCTGCTTCCCGAGCGCCCCCGCAAGGCCATCGCCCCGCTGAAGGAGAGCGGCGAGCGCTGGCTGGAGATCATGGAGGCCGCGCACGGGCTGGGCGTCGAGTCCACGTCCACGATGCTCATGGGCACCGGCGAGACCAACGCCGAGCGCATCGAGCACCTGCGGATGATCCGTGACGTACAGGACCGGACGGGCGGTTTCCGGGCCTTCATCCCGTACACCTACCAGCCCGAGAACAACCACCTCAAGGGCCGTACGCAGGCCACGCTCTTCGAGTACCTGCGCATGATCGCCATCGCCCGGCTGTTCATGGACAACATCGCCCACATCCAGGGCTCGTGGCTCACCACCGGCAAGGAGGTCGGCCAGCTCTCCCTGCACTACGGCGCGGACGACCTCGGCTCGATCATGCTGGAGGAGAACGTCGTCTCCTCCGCCGGTGCCAAGCACCGCTCCAACCGCATGGAGATCATCGACCTGATCCGCAAGGCCGGCCGTGTCCCGGCCCAGCGGACCACCACCTACGAGCACATCGTCGTCCACGACGACCCGGCGAACGACCCCGTCGACGAGCGGGTCATGTCCCACATCTCGTCCACGGCCATCGAGGGCGGCACGGCCCACCCCGAGCTCAAGCTGCTGAGCGCCAACTAGGTCTCCCGTGCTGACGATTCACGCCGCCGACGAGGTGCGGCGCACCTGGGACGACCCGGTGCCGATCAAGGACGGTGCGGTCGTGGTGGACGGCACCCGGATCGAGGCCGTGGGGCCGGCGGAGGACGTCCGCCAGCGGTTCCCGGCCGCCCGGGTGCGGCGGTGGCCCGGCGTCCTCGGGCCCGGCCGGGTGTACGAGGGCCCGCTTCCGGACGCCCCGTCACCGCGCGAACGCGTCCACGCGGTCCTGAAGTCGGGCGCGACGGCGGTCCTGGAACAGCATGCGGGCACCCCGGAACTCCGTTCCGCGGCCGAGCGCAACCATGTGCGGGTGCTGCCACGGCCGCACAGCCCGGCCATCGTCGAGCTGGGCCGGGCGGACCTGGTGGTCCTCGACGACTCCGGCAGCTGCCTGGCCACGGTGTGCGCCGGGCGGTTGGTCCACCGACGCCGCTGAGGGGCCACGCCGCCGCGGTGCGTTCTCGGGGGGTGCGCCTCACCCGGAGAACGCCTCGCCGAACGCCCCGTCCGTCTGCTCGACCCCGCTGCAGTCGACCAGCTCGTCGTCGGTCCCGCCCCCGCACTCCCGGTCCCGGAACGTCGCCCACATCGACACCCAGGCCACCCCCTTGTCCTCGGCGAACGACCGCACCTGTGCCGCGTCCTCCAGCGTGAACGTCTCGTTGTCGACGTCGTTGACGCCCAGCATCGAGGTCAGCGCCAACGCCCCCCAGGCCGTGGACCCGCTCGTGCCGAAGACGTCCCTCAGCTGCTCGTGCGTCGACTCGGCCGCCCGCACCGCGTAGTCGCCCATGTCGCCGCCGTACGAACTGGCGTAGTTCATGGTCATGATGTTGACCGTGGTGACCTGGACGGCGTGGTCGTTGGCCGAGTCGAGCAGGGCCACGCCGTCCGCGTCGAGACCGGACGGCATGACGGGGAGGGTGAAGGTGACGGAGAGGTCTGGGCGATCCTTCTGGAGCAGTGCGATCGCCGCTGAGCGCAGGTCGACGGAGTCGGAGTCCTTCAGCGCGTCGCCCTCGACGTCGAAGTCGGCCGCGGTCGCGCCGGCCGCGTCCAGCGCCGCGCCGTACGCCTCGGCCAGCTCGGACGCGCTGTCGCAGACCTCCGCCAGCTCCGGCCCGGAGGCCCCGCCGAAGGAGACCCGCACCGACGCCCCGGAGTCGGTGAGTGCCGCGATCCGGGACCTGACCGCCGTGTCGTCGACGGCCTCCGTCCCGTTCCAGGCGGGTGTGCACGCGTCGCCTTCGGCGATCACGAACGCCAGGTTGTAGGCGGCGGCCGACCCGGCGTCGTCGAGGCCGGAGGCGTCGGTGGCGCTCACGTACGGCGCGTAGGCCGTGGACGTGCCGGACACCTTCGCGGGCGATTCCCCGGTGACCGACGGGGTGGCGGTGGCCGAACTCGACGGACCACCGGGTGCGGACGCGGACCCCGCGGTCTTCGCGGTGCAACCCGCGCAGGCCAGGGCCACCGCACCTATCAGTGCGACGACCGGTCTCAGGGAATTCCTCACGGTACTCACGAGGGAAATGAATCACACCCGGCTGTGCTTCATGTGTGCTTTCTGGAGATTGCAGATCCGAAGGCCGGTCACGGAACGGCTGACGACAAAGGGTTCGCCAGTCGGGCAAACATGCCCGTATCGGCGAGGAATATCCCCCCGAAGGCAAACACCGGCCGCTTCGCATTCGCTCACGGATTCTCTCGGGAAGCGGACAGGCTCGGACGTTTTTCGTGCGCCTTTCACAGAGCTGGGCATTTCCCGAACAAAGCCCGCCCGATGTCCGGGGATATGCGATCCGACTCAGCCAACGAAAACCTCGCCCCAGAGGGCCCCTGTTCGTCGACACCTCCGGGCGCCGCGCCAGACCGCTGCGGTGCTGCGGCACGCTGCTCGGGGTCGTCTGCCTCGGGGACGCCGTCGTGCTCGGTATGGCGTTCATGGGCTGGGGGTACGCCTTCACGCATCCTCATGTGGGGCGTCGGCCGGCCGCCGATCGGCACCTTCGTGCTGTTCTGCGGCCGGGTGGAGGACGTGGCGGCGGGGAGGAGGCCGCGACCGCTGCCGTGACACCGGGTGGCCGGTGACGGGCCGGGCGCCGCGTGGGTGTGCGGCCCGTACTGCCACAATGGGCCCGTGACCCGCGCATCCCTGGACAAGCAGCCGCACGAAGTCGCCTCGATGTTCGACCGAGTGGCGAAACGGTACGACCTGACCAACGACGTGCTGTCCCTCGGACAGGACCGGCGCTGGCGCAAGGAGGTCGCGCAGGCGGTCGACGCCCGCCCCGCCCAGAAGATCCTGGACCTCGCCGCCGGTACGGGCACCTCGTCCCTGCCCTTCGCGCGGACCGGCGCGTACGTCGTGCCGTGCGACTTCTCCCTCGGCATGCTCCGGGTCGGCAAGGAGCGCACCTCCTGGCTGCCGTTCACCGCCGGTGACGCCACAAGGCTGCCGTTCAAGGACGACACCTTCGACGCGGTGACCATCTCCTTCGGCCTGCGCAACGTGCAGGACACCGACACCGCGCTGCGCGAGCTGTACCGGGTGACCAAGCCCGGTGGGCGCGTGGTGATCTGCGAGTTCTCCCACCCGACCTGGGCGCCGTTCCGCACCGTCTACACGGAGTACCTGATGCGTGCGCTGCCGCCGGTGGCCCGCGCGGTGTCGTCCAACCCGGACGCCTACGTCTATCTCGCCGAGTCCATCCGCGCCTGGCCCGACCAGGCCGGTCTCGCCGAGCGGCTCCGGAAGGCCGGCTGGGACACGGTGGCGTGGCGCAACCTGTCGGGCGGGATCGTCGCGCTGCACCGGGGGTTCAAGGCCCTCACGTAGGGCGCGAGGACACCCACGACACTCCTGGTTCACTCGCACGAGGGACGCTCGCGAGGGAATCCGGTTGACGGGAACCGGTCAACAGAAACTACCGTCCGTTGATACGTCGGTACGCGCCGGTGATGTCTCACGACTCACCGGTGCGAGCCCTGAGCACGTCACCTCACGGCACGAGTTCTCTGAATGACGGAGCGTTGCATGACGTCCTACTGCCCGCACTGCGGAACACCCGGCCCCGACGAGGCGCGCTTCTGCATGAAGTGCGGACGGGAACGCCCGCCGGTCCCGGCGGCGGCGCCCGGCGCGGGGACCGGGGCGACTCCGGCGCCACCGACCGCCCCGCCGACCGCCCCACCGACCGCTCCACCGGCGGTTCCCCCGTCGGCCCCGCCGGGTGCACCCCCCGGCCCGCCGCCGCCCCCGCCCGAGTACGCTCCCGCCCCCGCACGCCCCTCACCCGTGGGCGCCTTCCTCGGCCGGGCCTTCCGGGGCGACTGGGCAGGTGCGGCCCTGGCCGCCCTGTGGCCGGTCGGGCTCCTCTTCCTGGCGGCCGTCGCCCTGGCCATCCCGTCGTACGGCCAGAGCGGCCAGGACGAAGGGGACTTCGTGGGCTTCGGCGACCGTCTCGGCCTCGCCCTCGCCGGCCTCCTCCAGGGCCTCGGCGGCGGCTTCGAGATCTCCGAGTCCGGCGGCGGCGACTACTCCGGCGAGTTCCGGTCCGCCGGGGGCGCCCTCTCGGTGACCCTGGTCCCGCTCACGGTGACCGCCCTCTTCGTCGGGGCCCTCTTCATCGGCGTACGGCTGCTCCGCACACGCCTGGTGACGCGGGGCGCGTACGGCGGTGGTGCGTACGGCAGCGCGTACGGCAGCGCGTACGGCGGCACATACGGGGGCGTGCCGGGCGGTACCCACGCCGGCGGCTACGGCGGTACGTACGCCGGAGTGCCCGCGGCGGTGCCCGGTGGCGGCCGTACCGCCGGGCTCGAAGCGGCCGTGCGGGTCACGCTGCTGGTGACGGTCGCCGTTCTGCTGCTCGCGCTGTTCGGGGAGCCCGAGATCGCGGTCGTCGAGGTCTCGACAGCGGTCTGGCGCGCGGCCCTCGGCGCCCTGCTGCTCACCGCCGCCGTCTCGGCCGGTCTGCTGCAACGCGACGACCTGGCCGCCTGGCTGGCCGTCCGCCCCGGCCCCCGGGCCCTGTTCCGGGCGACCGGGACGGCCGTACGGGCCATGGCGATCGTCCTCGTCCTCTGCTCGCTCGTCGCGTTCGTCGTCCTCGCGGCGAACGACGAGTGGCAGGGCGAATGGGACGAGGAACTCAACCCGCTCCTGCTCGTCCTGCTCGTCCTGCCCAACCTCGCCGTCCACCTCCTCGGCCTCGGCTGGGGCGCGTCCGTCCAGGGCGAGGCGGGCCGTACGAGTCAGGGGAGCGACGCGTCGTTCGGTGGTGGCGACTCGTCCGGTGACTACGGGCTCGTCGAGTCCGGCCCGTACGGCGGCGGCTACGAGCGCGAGTCGTTCGGGCTCTCCGAACTGGGCGACGCCGTCAACTCCTGGGCGGTCGTGGGGGCGTTGACGCTGGGCGCGGTGTGCGCCCTGACCCTCGGGGTGCTGGCGGCCCGCCGCTCCTCGGGGCGCGGCGAACAACTCCTCGCCGCCGGGGTCTTCTTCGGACTGTTCCTCCTCCTCGCCGGTGTCAGCGGCTTCGGCATGGAGGCGTCCGGCTCCGCCACGTCCGACTTCAGCAGCGAGTTCTCGGCGGCGGGCCAGGTGGACGTGGGCCTCGACATCCCCGAGGCGCTGCTCTTCGGCCTCCTGTGGATCTTCGGTGCCGCCTTCCTCGCGCCCTATCTGGTCCAGATGGCCGGGGCGCGCACGGCGGTCATCGCCCCGCCGATCCCCGCCATGCCGAGCGGTGGCCCGGCGTCCCACGGGGTCCCGCGGCAGCCCTCCGTCCCGCACCAGCCCTCGGTCCCGGCCCCGGCCCCGGCGCCCGCGCCGGCCTCGGCCTCGGCCTCGGCCTCGTACGAGCCTCCGCTCGTCGAACTCGGCCATCACGTGGCACCCGGGGCCCCGGCCGGGCCCCGCAGCCGGACCCTGGTCTGGATCATCACGATCGTCGCGGCCCTCGTGATCGGCGGGGGAGGGGCGGCGGCGATCCTGCTCTGGCAGAAGTAGGGAGGGTCCGGAGGGAAGTGGCGGCGACCCGCGCCGACGAGGCGCGGGGCAGCCCCGGACCCGGGTCCTCGCCGGGCTAGCGGAGAACCGGGAACGGATCCCCCGGCTCGTCCAACGCCCTGCGCAACCCCGGCGGCGGTCCACCGTGGCGCGGTTCCCGCACACCGCCGCCGTCGTCACCCGACTCGAACCACACGGTCACCGCGGCCCCGCGCGGCACCTTCACGCCCGGTGGCGGGTACTGCCGTACGACGTGGTCCACGACGGCGAGTCGGAGGTCGGGCCGGTCGGGCGCGACGAGGGTCAGCCCGTCCGCCTCGGCCGTCTCGTGCGCGTCCACGGCCATCAGGCCGACGAACCGCGGCACGCGCACTTCGGATGACTTGGGTGTTATGCGCACAGATGTTCACCCCCAGCGGTACCGGCAGAGTAGCCGCCGAGCGAGGCCGATTGGAAGCACTGCGTGGCAATCTGCGGCAAATAGCTACTCTGGGTGACGAGTTGGCGAAATCTCGAACAGGCGGAACGAGCGGCCCCTCACAGCGCCAGCCGGTAGCAGTGCCCCTCCTGCCGCGAGACCGGTGTCGTGTACGTCTCCGCCAGCTCCATGCCCAGCCGCCGGGCCACCGCGATGGACCGCTCGTTGCGGGCGTTGACCATGGCGACGACGCTGCCCACGCCCGCCTCCCGCACCCGTTCCAGGGTCTGTGTGGCGGCGGCGGTCACATACCCCTTGCCCCAGTGGTCCCGGGCGAGCCGCCAGCCGATCTCGATCTCGCCGGTCGGACCCCACTCCCGGGGCCACGGCTGGGCGCCGGTGAAGCCTATGGCCCGGCCCTCCTCGTCGAGCATCGTCCACAGGCAGAACCCGTGTTCGGCGTCGTGGCGGCGCTGGCGCGCGGTGAGCTCCTCGTAGACGGACAGCTCGGCGGACCGGCCGCCGTGGAACTCCATGACGTCGGGATCGTCGAAGATCCGGTGCCAGGCGAAGGCGTCCTCGTCGGTGGGGACGCGCAGCCGTACGTCGGGCAGAGCTCTGGTCACAGGGGCAGCCCTTCAGCCGATGATCGGTACCGCTGAATAGACTGCCCATGTCCGACGCCTGTCGGCACATGTTTTCTGGCCGTCCGGCCCGCGGACGTCCAGCAGGCTTTGCTTCGCACCCTCTACTACTTGGGGAGTACCCGTCGTGACCGAGCCCCAGCCCCTTACCGAACACACCGCCGATGTGATCGTCGTCGGGGCCGGGCCAGCCGGTTCCACCACCGCGTACTACCTGGCGAAGGCCGGACTGGACGTGCTGCTCCTGGAGAAGACCAGCTTCCCCAGGGAGAAGGTCTGCGGCGACGGCCTCACCCCGCGTGCCACCAAGCAGCTGGTGTCGATGGGCATCGACATCTCCGAGGAGGCCGGCTGGCTCCGCAACAAGGGCCTGCGGATCATCGGCGGTGGCGTCCGTCTCCAGCTGGACTGGCCGGATCTCGCCGCCTACCCGAACTACGGACTCGTCCGCAAGCGCGACGACTTCGACGAGCAGCTCGCCCGCCAGGCCCAGAAGGCGGGCGCCCGGCTGTACGAGCGCTGCAACGTGGGCGCACCGATCATCGACGACCGCACGGGCCGCATCACCGGCGTGCACGCCAAGCTCGGCGACGAGAAGCGGGAAGTCACCTTCCACGCCCCGCTGGTGGTGGCGGCCGACGGCAACTCCACCCGTCTGTCCCTCGCGATGGGCCTGCACCGCCGTGAGGACCGTCCGATGGGCGTCGCGGTCCGTACGTACTTCACCTCCCCGCGCCACGACGACGACTACCTGGAGTCCTGGCTGGAACTGTGGGACAAGCGCGGGCCGGGCGAGGACCGCCTCCTGCCCGGTTACGGCTGGATCTTCGGCATGGGCGACGGCACGTCCAACGTCGGTCTGGGTGTGCTCAACACCTCCGCCGCCTTCAAGGAGCTGGACTGGCGCGACGTCCTGAAGGCCTGGTGCGCCTCCATGCCGGAGGAGTGGGGCTACACCCCCGACAACATGACCGGGCCCATCCGCGGCGCCGCGCTTCCGATGGCCTTCAACCGCCAGCCCCACTACACCAAGGGCCTGTTGCTGGTCGGCGACGCCGGCGGCATGGTGAACCCGTTCAACGGCGAGGGCATCGCCTACGCCATGGAGTCCGGGCAGATCGCGGCCGACGTCATCGTCCAGGCCCACGCCCGCACCACCCCCGGGCAGCGCGAACTCGCCCTGCAGCGCTACCCGCAGGTCCTCAAGGACACCTTCGGCGGCTACTACACGATGGGCCGCGCCTTCGTGAAGCTCATCGGCAACCCGAAGATCATGAAGCTCGCGACACAGCGGGGCCTCACCCACCCGCTCCTGATGAAGTTCACCCTGAAGATGCTGGCCAACCTCACCGACCCCACCGGCGGCGACGCGATGGACCGCATCATCAACGGCCTGAGCAAGGTGGCCCCGAAGGCGTGACCGGGGTGTGTGACCCCAGTGCGTGAGCGGGGTGGCCGCCCCGGCCGCCCCGCACCGGCAGTACCTGGCCCCGGCCGCCCGACGTCCGAAGCGGACGTCCGGCCGCCCGACGTCCGAAGCGGACGTCCGGCCGCCCGACGTCCGAAGCGGACGTCCGGCCGCCCGACGTCCGAAGCGGACGTCCGGCCGCCCGACGTCCGAAGCGGACGTCCGGCCGCCCGACGTCCGAAGCGGACGATTCGGGCGCCCCATGCCGTGCGGCGCGCGAGGTGTACCGACCCCGGACGCGGGAACCCGTCAGAGGAGAGGACGAGGCCCGTCGGCGGCCGGGCCCGCCCGCAACCCCCTGCATGGGGTGACAGCGGCTCTGTGGGGCCTCTGTGGCCTTTCTGGGGGCAGCCCGGAGGGCCGCTTCCCCTCGGGGAGAGCGGCCCTCTCGAAAAAAGCGTCTGGGCGACCGCGCGGAGGCGAGGCCTCAGAGCACGCGCACCGCGCCCGTCGCCGGGTAGCCGGACAGGTCCTGGATGACGACGCCCTTGGAGGGGTTCGCCGCGTCGAGGTACTGGCCGTTCCCGACGTAGACGCCCACGTGGTACGCGGAGCCCTTGGCGCCCCAGTACAGGATGTCGCCGACCTGAAGGTTGGACAGCGAGACCTCGGTGCCCTGCATCGACTGGTCCTGCGAGACCCGGGGGAGGCTCACGCCGACCTGCTTGAAGGCGGCCTGCACCAGCGAGGAGCAGTCCCACGCGTTGGGGCCGGTGGCGCCCATCACGTAGGCGTCGCCGAGCTGTGCCTTGAGGAAGGCGATGACCGTGCCGACGCTGCCACTGGCGGGCGCCGTCGTCGTCGTGGTGGTGGTCGACGAGTTGGTCGTCAGGGTGGTCCGCTCGCTGTCACGCGCGGCACGCTCGGCCTCGGCCTTGCGCTCGGCCTCGGCGGCGGCCTTCTTGCGGGCCTCTTCCTTCTTCGCCTTGACCAGGTCCTTCTCGGCCTGCTTGGCAGCCTGTTCGGCAGCCGTGTCACGCTCGGCCTGCAGCTGGTAGTCGGCCGCCATCGCCTGCGTGGCGTCCGCGGACTGCGCGGCCTGCGTGGCCAGGTCGGCCGTGAGGGTGGGCAGTTCGAGCGTCTGCGTCACCGGCTCCGCCGCGAAAGCCGACGTGGACGCGCCGGCCACTGCCACGGTGCTGAGAACGCCACCGGCGACTCCGGCGCGCATCGCGATCGAGGACGCGTTGCGGCGGGGTTTCCGGTGGCTGCGTATGTGAGCGGTGTGGGACATGGGTACAAGCGGTACCAGCGACTCCTCCATACCTTCAAGAAACGTGTGCTGCGCCACAGTTGTTCAACGGAGGCCCCAAATTCCCTGTGCGTCACTCTTTATTGACGCCGTAACGGGCATAGCGGACACGGCCCGCCATGCCTGTGATCATGCACTTTCGTGAATACGCCCGAATTGCCCTGCGCTTACCATCGATCGCAGCGAGTGGCCAAGGCTGGTTGATTTGATCTCGCTCGGGTGTGACACAGGTCACAGAGTGGTTGCCCGTCGGCACGGCGTCCCGCGCGGGAGGGCTCGCTCCCGGCGCTCGTGAACGCGTGCACGCGTCCACATCCGTCGCCGGACTCCCTCCCGGGTGTGAACGCCGCGCACTACCAAGCGACCCCGTCCAGCACCAATTTGCATGCAGCGGAAATCTCTTGATATGGAGACGCCCCGCGTGACCAGCGGTAACGAACGAAAATGTCACTTCTGGTGATCAGTCTGGCGCTTCCGGTATGAAGATCGACCTGCGTCCGCCATCATGATCGTTCGTCAGGTGGTGGAGATCACAAACTCGGTGCCGCACCCCGTGTCGCAGATCACAGACCGGCAGGCATAGGATGCGGGGCAGTTGGGCTTGTGACCTGCTTCACATGTTCGCGATCTTCGTCGGGACGGGCGGAGTTCGTGGGACCGGTGAGCCGGTGATCAGGACCGACGCAATCCGCCAGCAGTCAGTGCCGACTGAGAGGAGCGAGGAGCGGTGAACGCCTATGCGCCCATCCTCGTACTGGGAGCCCTCGGGGCAGGCTTTGCGATCTTCTCCGTGATCATGGCCTCGCTGATCGGCCCGAAGCGCTACAACCGGGCCAAGCTCGAGGCTTACGAGTGCGGGATCGAGCCCACCCCCACGCCGGCCGGCGGAGGGCGTTTCCCCATCAAGTACTACCTGACGGCGATGCTCTTCATCGTCTTCGACATCGAGATCGTCTTCCTCTACCCCTGGGCCGTCACCTTCGGCGCCCTGGGTGTTTTCGGGCTCGTGGAGATGCTGCTCTTCGTGCTCACCGTCTTCGTCGCCTACGCGTACGTCTGGCGCCGCGGCGGCCTGGAATGGGACTGAGGGGCCTCTAAGACCATGGGACTCGAAGAAAAACTGCCGAGCGGTTTCCTGCTGACCACCGTCGAGCAGGCCGCGGGCTGGGTACGCAAGGCGTCCGTCTTCCCCGCCACCTTCGGCCTCGCCTGTTGCGCCATCGAGATGATGACCACGGGCGCGGGACGCTACGACCTGGCGCGCTTCGGAATGGAGGTGTTCCGGGGGTCGCCGCGCCAGGCGGACCTGATGATCGTGGCCGGCCGGGTCAGCCAGAAGATGGCGCCGGTGCTGCGGCAGGTCTACGACCAGATGCCCAATCCCAAGTGGGTGATCTCCATGGGGGTCTGCGCGTCGTCGGGCGGCATGTTCAACAACTACGCGATCGTCCAGGGCGTCGACCACATCGTCCCCGTCGACATCTATCTGCCCGGCTGCCCGCCGCGGCCGGAGATGCTGATGGACGCGATCCTCAAGCTCCACCAGAAGATCCAGACGTCCAAGCTCGGCGTGAACGCCGAGGAAGCGGCCCGCGAGGCGGAGGAAGCGGCACTCAAGGCGCTCCCCCTCATCGAGATGAAGGGGCTGCTGCGATGAGCGACGCGAACGGCAGGAACAGTGCCGGCGGACCGGATGCGGGCGGCTCGAACGGGGTGAACCCCGACAAGGACCTCGCCGCCTCCAACCTCCCCGGCCAGCGCGGCGACGGCGGTGAGGAGATCCGCGTCCAGCGCGGCATGTTCGGCGCCAGCAATGGCGGCGACACCTCCGGCTACGGCGGCCTGGTCCGCTCCGTCCGCCTCCCCGGCGCCGCCGGCCGCCCCTACGGCGGCTGGTTCGACGAGGTCGCCGACGAGCTGGAGGGCGCCCTGGAGGAACAGGGTCTGGTACCGGAGAACGTGATCGACAAGACGGTCGTCGACCGCGGCGAGATCACCTTCCACATCGAGCGCGAGCACCTGCCGCGCGTCGCCCGGACCCTGCGCGACGACCCGGCCCTGCGCTTCGAGCTGTGCACCGGCGTCTGTGGCGTCCACTACCCCGGCGACAAGGGCCGCGAGCTGCACGCCGTCTACCACCTGCGCTCGATCACCCACAACCGGCTGATCCGCCTGGAGGTCTCGGCCCCCGACGCCGACCCGCACATCCCGTCGCTCGTCCCGGTCTACCCGACCAACGACTGGCACGAGCGCGAGGCGTACGACTTCTTCGGCATCGTCTTCGACGGCCACCCCGCACTGACGCGGATCATGATGCCGGACGACTGGCAGGGCTTCCCGCAGCGCAAGGACTATCCCCTCGGCGGCATCCCCGTCGAGTACAAGGGCGCCCAGATCCCGGCTCCGGACCAGCGGAGGTCGTACTCATGAGCACGCAGCACGCATCTGCCGAGTCCACCGCCTCGGCGCGCGAGACCACCGAGGGCACCGTCTACACGGTCACCGGCGGAGACTGGGACGAGGTCGCCGAGACCGCCGCCCGGTCCGACGACGAACGCATCATCGTCAACATGGGCCCTCAGCACCCGTCCACCCACGGAGTGCTCCGGCTCATCCTGGAGATCGACGGCGAGACCGTCACCGAGGCCCGCTGCGGCATCGGCTACCTCCACACCGGCATCGAGAAGAACCTCGAATACCGCACGTGGACCCAGGGCACCACGTTCGTGACGCGCATGGACTACCTGACGCCGTTCTTCAACGAGACGGCGTACTGCCTCGCCGTGGAGAAGCTCCTCGGCATCGAGGACGAGATCCCCGACCGCGCCACGATCATCCGTGTGCTCCTCATGGAGCTGAACCGGCTCTCCTCCCACCTGGTGTGCATCGCCACCGGCGGCATGGAGCTGGGCGCGACCACGATCATGATCTACGGATTCCGTGATCGTGAACTCATTCTCGACATCTACGAGCTGATCACCGGCCTGCGCATGAACCACGCGTACATCCGGCCGGGCGGACTCGCCCAGGACCTGCCGCCCGGCGCGGTGGACCAGATCCGCGAGTTCGTGAAGAAGATGGAGAAGAACCTCCCCGAGTACGACAAGCTCGCCACCGGGAACCCCATCTTCAAGGCCCGGATGCAGGACGTAGGCCATCTCGACCTGTCCGGCTGCATGGCCCTCGGCGCCACCGGCCCGATCCTGCGCTCCGCCGGCCTCCCGCACGACCTGCGCAAGGCGCAGCCGTACTGCGGATACGAGACCTACGACTTCGACGTCCCGACCGCCGACACCTGCGACTCCTACGGCCGCTTCCTGATCCGGCTCGAAGAGATGCGCCAGTCCCTCAGGATCGTCGAGCAGTGCCTGGACCGGCTGCAGCCCGGCCCGGTCATGGTCGGCGACAAGAAGATCGCCTGGCCCGCCCAGCTCGCGCTCGGGCCGGACGGACTCGGCAACTCCCTGGACCACATCAAGAAGATCATGGGCACCTCCATGGAGGCCCTGATCCACCACTTCAAGCTGGTGACCGAGGGCTTCCGCGTCCCGCCGGGACAGGCGTACGCGGCGGTCGAGTCGCCCAAGGGCGAACTCGGGGTGCACGTCGTCTCCGACGGCGGCACCCGCCCCTTCCGGGTCCACTTCCGGGACCCGTCCTTCACCAACCTGCAGGCCATGGCGGCGATGTGCGAGGGCGGCCAGGTCGCCGACGTCATCGTCGCCGTCGCGTCCATCGACCCCGTGATGGGAGGCGTCGACCGGTGACCACCACCCCCGAGGGCGTCAGCCTGGGCATGCCCCAACTGCCCGCGCCCGACTTCCCGGACGACGTTCGAGCCCGGCTGGAACGCGACGCCGCCGCGGTCGTCGCCCGTTACCCGGACTCCCGGTCCGCCCTGTTGCCGCTGCTGCATCTCATGCAGGCGGAGGAGGGCCATGTCACCCGCACCGGCATGCGGTTCTGCGCCGACGTGCTCGGCCTGACCACGGCCGAGGTCACCGCGGTGGCCACCTTCTACTCCATGTACCGACGCAAGCCCTCCGGCGACTACCAGGTGGGCGTCTGCACCAACACCCTGTGCGCGGTGATGGGCGGCGACGCGATCTTCGAGGCGCTGCAGGACCACCTCGGCGTGGGCAATGGCGAGACCACCGACGACGGCAAGGTCACGCTGGAGCACATCGAGTGCAACGCGGCCTGCGACTTCGCGCCGGTCGTGATGGTCAACTGGGAGTTCTTCGACAACCAGACCGTCGACAGCGCCAAGCGCCTCGTCGACGACCTGCGCGAGGGAGCCGAGGTCGAGCCCACGCGCGGGGCGCCGCTGTGCACCTTCAAGGAGACCGCGCGGATCCTCGCCGGCTTCCCCGACGAGCGGCCCGGGGCCGTCGAGGCGAGCGGCGGCGCCGGACCCGCCTCGCTGGTAGGCCTCCGCCTGGCCAGGGGAGAGACCGGACCCGCGCGCGTGGTCCATCCACGCGACGGCGGCCCGCACGACGAGCCGCGCGGCACGGTGCACGAGCCGTCACCCACCGAACACCTCAGCTCGCACGACGCGCCGCAGGACACGTCGGCCTCGGACCCCGCCCACCCGGCCGGTCCGGCAGCCGAGGAGGGGGAGTGATGACGTTGGCACCCGAGATCAAGGGCACCAGCCCGGACAAGCTGCTCGCACCCGTGCTGTCGGCCTTCTGGGACGAGGACAGGGCGTGGTCGCTCGACGTCTACCGCAGACACGAGGGCTACGAGGGACTGCGCAAGGCGCTGGCCATGTCACCGGACGAGGTCATCGCGTACGTCAAGGAGTCCGGGCTGCGCGGCCGGGGCGGCGCGGGATTCCCGACCGGAATGAAGTGGCAGTTCATCCCCCAGGGGGACGGCAAGCCGCACTATCTGGTGGTCAACGCCGACGAATCGGAACCCGGAACGTGCAAGGACATTCCGCTCCTCTTCGCGAACCCGCACAGCCTCGTCGAAGGCATGATCATCGCGTGCTACGCCATCCGTTCCTCGCACGCCTTCATCTACCTGCGGGGTGAAGTCGTTCCCGTCCTGCGGCGGTTGCACGAGGCCGTCCGTGAGGCCTACGAGGCCGGCTTCCTCGGCGAGAACATCCTGGGCAGCGGACTCGACCTCGACATCACCGTGCACGCGGGCGCGGGCGCGTACATCTGCGGTGAGGAGACCGCACTGCTCGACTCGCTCGAAGGCCGCCGTGGTCAGCCGCGACTGCGTCCTCCCTTCCCCGCCGTCGAGGGCCTCTACGCGTGCCCCACTGTCGTGAACAACGTCGAGTCCATCGCGTCGGTTCCCGCCATCCTGCACAAGGGCAAGGAATGGTTCCGGTCGATGGGCAGCGAGAAGTCCCCCGGCTTCACGCTCTACTCGCTCAGCGGCCACGTCACGAGCCCCGGCCAGTACGAGGCACCGCTCGGCATCACGCTGCGCCAGCTGCTGGAGATGAGCGGCGGAATGCGCCCCGGACACCGCCTCAAGTTCTGGACACCGGGCGGCTCCTCGACCCCGATGTTCACCGACGAGCACCTCGACGTCCCTCTCGACTACGAGGGAGTGGGCGCCGCGGGTTCCATGCTCGGCACCAAGGCACTCCAGTGCTTCGACGAGACGACCTGCGTCGTACGGGCCGTCACCCGCTGGACCGAGTTCTACGCCCACGAGTCCTGCGGCAAGTGCACCCCCTGCCGCGAAGGCACCTACTGGCTCGTGCAGTTGCTGCGTGACATCGAGGCCGGCAAGGGCGTCATGAGCGACCTCGACAAGCTGAACGACATCGCCGACAACATCAACGGCAAGTCGTTCTGCGCCCTCGGCGACGGCGCCGCCTCGCCGATCTTCTCCTCCCTCAAGTACTTCCGCGCGGAGTACGAGGACCACATCACGGGCCGGGGCTGCCCCTTCGACCCGGCCAAGTCGACCGTCTGGGCCGACAAGGACAAGCACGCGGAGGTGAACGCATGACTGTGACCACCAGCGCTCCCTCCGGCGGAGGCGACGCGGCGGTCCCGCCGGAGGATCTCGTCTCGCTCAAGATCGACGGCATGGACATCAGCGTGCCCAAGGGCACTCTGGTCATCCGGGCCGCCGAACAACTCGGCGTCGAGATCCCCCGCTTCTGCGACCACCCCCTCCTGGACCCGGTCGGCGCCTGCCGCCAGTGCATCGTCGAGGTCGAGGGCCAGCGCAAGCCCATGGCGTCCTGCACGATCACCTGTACGGACGGGATGGTCGTCAAGACCCACCTCACCTCCCCGGTCGCGGAGAAGGCCCAGAAGGGGGTGATGGAGCTCCTGCTCATCAACCACCCGCTGGACTGCCCGGTCTGCGACAAGGGCGGCGAGTGCCCCCTGCAGAACCAGGCCATGTCGCACGGCCACTCCGAGTCCCGCTTCGAGGGCCGCAAGCGCACCTACGAGAAGCCCGTACCGATCTCCACCCAGGTACTGCTCGACCGTGAGCGGTGCGTGCTGTGCGCCCGCTGCACCCGCTTCTCCAACCAGGTCGCCGGCGACCCGATGATCGAACTG
This sequence comes from Streptomyces stelliscabiei, assembly GCF_014873495.1. Lineage (GTDB taxonomy): Bacteria > Actinomycetota > Actinomycetes > Streptomycetales > Streptomycetaceae > Streptomyces > Streptomyces bottropensis. Next base: position 6,112,280 of record NZ_JADBGF010000001.1, read on the forward strand.
GTCGAGCGGGGCGCGCTCCAGCAGGTCGGCACCGGAGAGGGCGACCCGTTCGAGTCGTACTTCTCCGGCAACACCATCCAGATCTGCCCCGTCGGCGCGCTGACCTCGGCGGCGTACCGATTCCGCTCCCGCCCCTTCGACCTCGTCTCCTCCCCGTCGATCTGCGAGCACTGCTCCGGCGGCTGCGCGACCCGCACCGACCACCGGCGCGGCAAGGTCATGCGGCGCCTCGCGGCCAACGACCCCCAGGTCAACGAGGAGTGGATCTGCGACAAGGGGCGGTTCGCGTTCCGCTATGCGCAGCGCCCGGACCGGCTCACCACCCCCCTCGTCCGCAACGCCGAGGGCGTCCTGGAACCGGCGTCCTGGCCGGAGGCCCTGGAGGCCGCCGCCCGCGGACTCCTCGCCGCACGCGGCCGGGCCGGTGTCCTCACCGGCGGCCGGCTCACCGTCGAGGACGCCTACGCGTACAGCAAGTTCGCGCGCGTGGCCCTCGACACCAACGACATCGACTTCCGCGCGCGTGCGCACAGCGGCGAGGAGGCCGACTTCCTGGCCGCCCGCGTCGCCGGCCGCGGTCGTGACCTCGACGGTACGGGCGTCACGTACGCCTCCCTGGAGAACGCGCCCGCCGTGCTGCTGGTCGGGTTCGAGGCGGAGGAGGAGGCGCCCGGCGTCTTCCTGAGGCTGCGCAAGGCCTGGCGTAAGCACAAGCAGCGGGTGTTCTCGCTGGCCACGCACTCCACCCGGGGCCTCGCGAAGGCCGGCGGCACGCTGCTGCCCGCCGCGCCCGGCACGGAGACCGAGTGGCTGGACGCCCTCGCGAGCGGCTTCGGACTGGACGAGGATGGCACCAGGGCGGCCGAGGCGCTGCGCACCGAGGGCGCCGTGATCGTCGTCGGGGAGCGGTTCGCGGCCGTGGCGGGCGGCCTCACCGCAGCCGTACGGGCCGCCTCTCTGACCGGCGCGAAGCTCGTGTGGATCCCGCGCCGCGCCGGGGAGCGGGCCGCCGTCGAGGCGGGCGCGCTGCCCTCGGCGCTCCCGGGCGGCCGCCCGGCGACCGACCCGCGCGCCCGCGCGGAGGTCGCCTCCGCCTGGGGCGTCGCCGAACTCCCCACGCGTTACGGCCGCGACACCGGGCAGATCCTGGAGGCCGCCGCCACCGGCGAACTCGGGGCCCTGGTCGTGGCGGGCGTGGAGGTCGCCGACCTGCCCGATCCGCCGCACGCGCGTGAGGCACTCACCGCGGTGGGCTTCCTGGTGTCGCTGGAACTGCGGCCCAGCGAGGTCACCGACCGGGCGGACGTCGTCCTGCCGGTCGCCGCCGTCGCCGAGAAGGCGGGCACCTTCCTCAACTGGGAGGGCCGCGCGCGGATGTTCGAGGCCGCGCTGAAGCCCGACCAGATGACCCGCCCGGTGGCACCCACCGACGGACGGGTCCTGCAGATGCTGGCCGACGCCATGGACGTCCACCTGGGGCTGCCCGATCTGCGCACCACGCGCACGGAGCTGGAGCGCCTCGGCGGATGGGACGGCGCGCGGGCCAACGAGCCCGTGGAGGTCGCCGCCGGACTGCCGCGCCCGGCCGCCGGAGAGGCCGTCCTCGCCGGACACCGGCTGCTGCTCGACCAGGGGCGCCTCCAGGACGGCGACGACGCCCTCGCCGGCACGCGGCACGCCGCCCACGCGCGCGTGTCCGCCGCCACGGCCGCCGAGGCCGGCGTCAAGAACGGCGACGTCCTCGCGGTGAGCGGCCCCGCCGGGGTCGTCGAACTGCCGCTGCAGATCACCGAGATGCCCGACCGCGTGGTCTGGCTGCCGCTGAACTCCACCGGCTCGGGCGTCGCCTCCGACACCGGGGCGCAGCCCGGCGCACTCGTCCGTATCGGCCCCGCGACGCTCGCCGCCGAGGCCCCCGAGGAGGTGGAGGCATGAGCGCGTACTACCTCGCCGCGGAAGACCTCTCGATGTTCGGCCGCGACCCCTGGTGGCTGGTCGTCGTCAAGGCGGTGTTCTGCTTCGCCTTCCTGATGGTGACCGTGCTGTTCTCCATCGTGTGGGAGCGCAAGGTCGTCGCCTGGATGCAGCTGCGCATCGGCCCCAACCGGCACGGCCCCTGGGGCATGCTCCAGTCCCTCGCCGACGGCATCAAGCTGATGCTGAAGGAAGACGTCATCGTCAAACGCGCGGACAAGGTCGTCTACGTCCTCGCACCGATCGTCGCGGCCATCCCGGCCTTCATGGCGATCGCGGTGATCCCCTTCGGCCCGGCCGGCAACGAGATCTCGATCTTCGGCCAGCGCACCACGATGCAGCTCACCGACCTGCCGATCGCGATGCTCTACGTCCTCGCGGTCGCCTCGGTCGGCATCTACGGCATCGTGCTGGCGGGCTGGAGCTCCGGCTCCACCTACCCGCTGCTCGGCGGCCTGCGGTCCGCCGCCCAGATGATCTCGTACGAGATCGCCATGGGCGCCGCGTTCGCCTCCGTCTTCCTCTACTCGGGGTCGATGTCGACCTCGGCGATCGTGGAGGCGCAGCAGGACCGCTGGTACATCGTGCTGCTGCCGGTCTCGTTCCTGATCTACATCGTGACCATGGTCGGTGAGACCAACCGCGCCCCCTTCGACATGCCGGAGTCCGAGGGCGACCTGGTCGGCGGCTTCAACACCGAGTACTCGTCGATCAAGTTCGCGATGTTCATGCTCGCCGAGTACGTGAACATGGTGACCGTCTCCGCCGTGTCGGTGACGCTCTTCCTCGGCGGCTGGCGGGCCCCCTGGCCCATCAGCACCTTCTGGGAGGGCGCCAACCACGGCTGGTGGCCGATGCTCTGGTTCGTGGTGAAGGTGCAGCTGCTGCTGTTCTTCTTCATCTGGCTGCGCGGCACCCTCCCGCGCGTCCGCTACGACCAGCTGATGAAGCTCGGCTGGAAGGTCCTCCTGCCGGTCTCCGTGGTGTGGCTGATGCTCGTCGCGACCGTACGGACCCTGCGCAACGAGAACTACGACTTCGCCGAGATCGCCCTGTACGTCGCCGGTGCCGTCATCGTGCTGTTCCTGCTCTCCGTCGTCGCCGACATGTTCCGCGACCGGCGCGAGGCCCAGGACCGGCCCGCCGAACCGGCCGCCTTCGACCCGATGGCCGGCGGCTTCCCCGTACCGCCCCTGCCCGGACAGACCCTCCCGCCGGTGCCGCGCAGGCGTCCGCGCCGGGAGCGGGAGCTGATTGTCAGTGGTGGGTCCGATACTGACAGTGACGGATCTTCGAATGGGAGGGAGGCGTCCGATGGCTGAGGAACCGAAAGAGAACAAGCAGGGTTTCCAGAACCCCGTCGCCGGCTTCGGCGTGACCTTCAAGGCCATGTTCAAGAAGCGGCTGACCGAGCAGTATCCGGAGCAGCAGAAGACCACGGCCCCGCGGTTCCACGGCAGGCACCAGCTCAACCGCCATCCGGACGGCCTGGAGAAGTGCGTCGGCTGCGAGCTGTGCGCCTGGGCGTGCCCCGCCGACGCCATCTATGTGGAGGGCGCCGACAACACCGACGAGGAGCGCTACTCGCCGGGCGAGCGGTACGGCGCCGTCTACCAGATCAACTACGCCCGCTGCATCCTGTGCGGCCTGTGCATCGAGGCGTGCCCCACCCGCGCGCTCACGATGACCAACGAGTTCGAACTGGCGGACAGCAGCCGCGCCAACCTCATCTACACCAAGGAGCAGCTGCTCGCCGGGCTGGAGGAGGGCATGGTCGACTCACCCCACTCGATCTTCCCCGGGACCGACGAGCAGGACTACTACCGGGGCCTGGTCACCGAGGCCGCGCCCGGTACGGAGCGGCAGACGGCGGTGTCCAAGGGGGAGAAGCCCCAGGAGGCCGCGTCCACCTTCGGCGAGGACGAGTCGGCGTCGCACAAGGCGGTCGGCCGATGACGGAGCAACTCGCCGCCTACACGACCTCCACCGGCGAGGCCGTCCAGTTCTGGGTGCTCGGCACGGTCGCCGTGATCGGCGCCCTGTGCACCGTCTTCATGAAGCGGGCCGTGCACAGCGCGCTCTGCCTCGCCGGCACGATGGTGATCCTGGCGGTGTTCTACCTCGCCAACGGCGCCTACTTCCTCGGCATCGTGCAGATCGTCGTCTACACCGGCGCGATCATGATGCTGTTCCTGTTCGTGGTGATGCTCGTCGGCGTCACCGCGTCGGACTCCCTGAAGGAGACGATCAAGGGCCAGCGCTGGCTGGCCCTCCTGTGCGGCGCCGGCTTCGGCATCCTGCTGATCGCGGGCATCGGCAACGCCTCCCTGACGGAGTTCAACGGCCTCGGCACGGCGAACGCCGGCGGCAACGTGGAGGGTCTCGCGGCCCTGATCTTCACCGACTACGTGTTCGCCTTCGAGCTGACCGGCGCCCTCCTCATCACGGCCGCCGTGGGCGCCATGGTCCTCACCCACCGTGAGCGCACCGAGCGCGCCAAGACCCAGCGCGAGCTGGCGGAGGAGCGCGTACGCGAGGGCAAGCACCTCCCGCCGCTGCCGGCCCCCGGCGTCTACGCCCGGCACAACGCGGTCGACATCCCGGGTCTGCTGCCCGACGGCACCCCGTCCGAGCTGACCGTGGCCAAGACCCTGCGGGACCGGGGCCAGGTCCGGGACGTGTCGACCGAGGCGCTCAACGACCTCAAGGCCCTGGAGCAGCGCGCCGAGGACCGCCTGGAGCGCACCCACGGCGGAAACGGCGGCAAGAGCGGGGAGGCATCGAAGTGAATCCCGTCAACTACCTGTATCTCGCCGCCCTGCTGTTCACGATCGGCGCCACCGGCGTCCTGATCAGGCGGAACGCGATCGTGGTGTTCATGTGCGTGGAGCTGATGCTCAACGCCTGCAACCTCACCCTGGTCGCCTTCTCCCGGATGCACGGCAATCTCGACGGCCAGATCATCGCCTTCTTCACGATGGTCGTCGCCGCCGCGGAGGTCGTGGTCGGACTCGCGATCATCGTGTCGCTGTTCCGGTCCCGCCACTCGGCCTCGGTCGACGACGCCAGCCTGATGAAGCTGTAAGGGGTCGGAAGAATCGTGGAGAACCTGATTGCGCTGCTGATCGCGGCGCCCCTGCTCGGAGCCGCCGTCCTGCTGTGCGGCGGCCGGCGGCTCGACGCCGTCGGCCACTGGATCGGCACAGCCCTGGCCGCCGCCTCCTTCGTCATCGGTGTCGTCCTCTTCGCCGACATGCTCGGCAAGGAGGCCGAACACCGGGAGATGGGCCAGTACCTGTTCAGCTGGATCCCCGTCGAGGGCTTCCAGGCGGACGTCGCCTTCCAGCTGGACCAGCTGTCGATGACGTTCGTCCTGCTGATCACCGGGGTCGGCTCGCTCATCCACGTGTACTCCATCGGGTACATGGAGCACGACGAGCGCCGCCGCCGTTTCTTCGGCTATCTGAACCTGTTCCTCGCGGCGATGCTGCTGCTGGTCCTCGCCGACAACTACCTGCTGCTGTACGTCGGCTGGGAGGGCGTCGGTCTCGCCTCGTACCTGCTGATCGGCTTCTGGCAGCACAAGCCCAGCGCCGCCACCGCGGCGAAGAAGGCGTTCCTGGTCAACCGCGTCGGTGACGTGGGTCTGTCCATCGCCATCATGCTGATGTTCACCACCTTCGGGACCTTCGCCTTCGGGCCGGTCCTGGCGGCCACCGGTGAGACGAGCGAGGGCAAGCTCACCGCCATCGCCCTGATGCTGCTGCTCGCCGCCTGCGGCAAGTCCGCCCAGGTGCCGCTGCAGTCCTGGCTCGGGGACGCGATGGAGGGCCCGACCCCCGTCTCGGCCCTCATCCACGCCGCGACCATGGTCACCGCCGGCGTCTACCTGATCGTCCGGTCCGCCAACATCTTCAACGGCGCCCCGGACGCGCAGCTCGTCACCACCGTCGTCGGCGCGGTCACGCTCCTCTTCGGTGCGATCGTCGGTTGCGCGAAGGACGACATCAAGAAGGCCCTCGCGGGTTCGACGATGTCGCAGATCGGCTACATGGTGCTGGCCGCGGGCCTCGGTCCCATCGGCTACGTCTTCGCGATCATGCACCTGGTGACGCACGGCTTCTTCAAAGCCGGCCTCTTCCTCGGCGCCGGCTCGGTCATGCACGGCATGAACGACGAGGTCGACATGCGCAAGTACGGCGGCTTGCGGAAGTACATGCCGGTCACCTTCGTCACCTTCGGCCTCGGCTACCTCGCCATCATCGGCTTCCCCGGCCTGTCCGGCTTCTTCTCCAAGGACAAGATCATCGAGGCGGCGTTCGCCAAGGGCGGCACCGAGGGCTGGATCCTCGGCGGCGTGGCCCTGCTCGGCGCGGCCATCACCGCGTTCTACATGACGCGCGTGATGCTGATGACCTTCTTCGGCGAGGAGCGCTGGCGCAACCGGCCCACCGCCTCCCCGGCGGAGCCGGACGTGGAGCCCGCCGCCGAGCACGCGGGCGCGGCTACGTCTGCTCATGTCGCTGCCGCGACGGGGGAGCCGCACCCGCACGAGTCGCCCAGGGTCATGACGATCCCCATGATCGTCCTGGCCGTCGGATCGGTCTTCGGCGGCGCGTACTTCAGCATCGGCGACCGGTTCCTCCACTGGCTGGAGCCCGTCACCGGCCACAAGCACGGGAACCCGCCGATCGGCGCGGCCGCGGTCACCACGGCCACGGTCGCCGTGATGATCATCGGAGTCGGCCTCGCGTGGCTCCAGTACGGGCGCAAGCCCGTCCCCGTCGTCGCCCCGCGCGGATCGCTGCTCACCCGGGCCGCCCGGCGCGACCTCTACCAGGACGACTTCAACCACGTCGTCCTCGTCCGGGGCGGAGAGCACCTCACACGTTCCCTCGTCTACGTCGACCACACCCTGGTCGACGGTGTCGTCAACGGCACGGCGGCCTCGATGGGCGGCCTCTCCGGGCGGCTGCGCCGGATCCAGAACGGCTATGCCCGGTCGTACGCGGTCTCGATGTTCGGCGGTGCTGCGATCCTCATCGCCGCGACCCTGCTGATGAGGGCGGTCTGATACCGATGTCCTTTCCTCTGCTGACAGCGACGGCGGCGCTCCCGGCCCTCGGGGCGATCGCCACGGCCGCCGTCCCGGCCCAGCGGCGCAACGCCGCGAAACTGCTGGCGCTGACCGTCTCGCTGGGCACGCTCGTGCTCGCCGCGATCATCGCGTTCCGCTTCGACCCGGGCGGCGACCGCTACCAGCTCACCGAGTCCCGCGCCTGGATCGCGGACTTCGGGGTGCGCTACGAACTGGGCGTCGACGGCATCGCGGTGGCGCTGATCGCGCTCACCGCCCTGCTGATGCCGTTCATCATCCTCGCGGGCTGGCACGACGCCGACCCGCTGGAGACCGGCAGCAAGAGGTGGCGGCCGACCCAGGGCTTCTTCGCCCTGATCCTGGCCGTCGAGGCGATGGTGATCATCTCCTTCGAGGCCACCGACGTCTTCCTCTTCTACATCTTCTTCGAAGCCATGCTCATCCCGATGTACTTCCTCATCGGCGGCTTCGGCGACCGTGCCCACGAGCACGGCGAGGAGACGGCGGCCACCCAACGGTCGTACGCCGCCGTGAAGTTCCTCCTCTACAACCTGGTCGGCGGCCTGATCATGCTGGCCGCGGTGATCGGCCTGTACGTGGTCGCCGGGAACTTCTCGCTCCCCGATATCGCCGAGGCCCGCGCCAACGGCACGCTGGAGATGGCCACCAACACCGAGCGGTGGCTGTTCCTCGGCTTCTTCTTCGCCTTCGCGGTGAAGGCCCCGCTGTGGCCGCTGCACACCTGGCTGCCCAACGCCATGCAGGAGTCCACGGCCCCGGTCGCCGTCCTCATCACGGCCGTCGTCGACAAGGTCGGCACCTTCGCGATGCTCCGCTTCTGCCTCGGACTGTTCCCCGAGGCCAGCGAGTGGGCGACCCCCGTGATCCTGGTCCTCGCGCTGATCAGCATCATCTACGGGGCGCTGCTCGCGGTCGGCCAGCGGGACATCAAGCGGCTGGTGGCGTACGCGTCGATCTCGCACTTCGGGTTCATCATCCTGGGCATCTTCGCGATGACCAGCCAGGGCCAGTCGGGCGCGACGCTCTACATGGTCAACCACGGCATCTCGACCGCCGCGCTCATGCTGGTGGCGGGCTTCCTGATCTCCCGGCGCGGGTCCCGGCTCATCGCCGACTACGGCGGCGTGCAGAAGGTCGCCCCGGTGCTCGCCGGCACCTTCCTGATCGGCGGCCTCGCGACCCTGTCACTGCCCGGACTCGCCCCGTTCGTCAGTGAGTTCCTGGTCCTGGTCGGCACCTTCGCGCGCTACCCGGTGGTCGGCATCATCGCCACCGTCGGCATCGTCCTCGCCGCGCTCTACGTCCTCGTCCTGTACCAGCGGACGATGACCGGCCCGGTGAAGGCCGAGGTCCAGGGGATGCCCGACCTGAGGGCGCGCGAACTCGTGGTGGTCGCCCCGCTGATCGTTCTGCTGATCTTCCTGGGCGTCTATCCGAAGCCGCTCACCGACATCGTCAACCCGGCGGTCGAGCACACCATGTCCGACGTCCAGAAGAAGGACCCCCAGCCCGAGGTGGAGGCGGCCAAGTGAGCGCATCAGCCGTCCACAGCCTGTGGACAACCGCGGCCGACCCGATCACCAAGATCGACGCGCCGAAGATCGAATACGGGCAGCTGTCGCCCACCCTGATCGTCATCTCTGCGGCGATCATCGGGGTGCTGATCGAGGCCTTCGTGCCACGCAGGTCCCGCTACCACGCCCAGGTGTTCCTCTCCGTCGTCGCCCTCGCCGCGTCCTTCGCCGCGGTCGTCGCCCTCGCGGCCCGCGGCTACGGCACGACGAAGGCCGGCATCGCCGCCATGGGTGCCATCGCCGTGGACGGACCGGCCCTGTTCCTGCAGGGCACGATCCTGCTGGCCGGCATCCTCGGCGTCTTCACCTTCGCCGAACGGCGCCTCGACCCCGAGGCGCACGGCAACAAGGTCGACTCCTTCGCCGCGCAGGCCGCGTCCGTGCCCGGCAGCGACAGCGAGAAGGCGGCCGTGAAGGCCGGGTTCGCCACCACCGAGGTGTTCCCGCTGCTGCTCTTCGCGATCGGCGGCATGCTGATCTTCCCGGCGGCCAACGACCTGCTGACCCTGTTCATCGCCCTGGAGGTCTTCTCCCTCCCGCTGTACCTGCTGTGCGCCGTGGCCCGCCGCAAGCGGCTCTTGTCGCAGGAGGCCGCGGTCAAGTACTTCCTGCTCGGCGCCTTCGCCTCCGCCTTCACCCTCTTCGGCATCGCCCTGCTCTACGGCTACGCCGGCTCGGTGAAGTACGCCACGATCGCCCAGGTCGTCGACGGCACCATCGGCGACATCAACCCCGCCCTCGCCGGCACCATGGGCAACGACGCGCTGCTGCTCATCGGCTCCGCCATGATCGTCATGGGCCTGCTGTTCAAGGTCGGCGCGGTGCCGTTCCACATGTGGACGCCCGACGTGTACCAGGGCGCGCCCACACCGGTCACCGGCTTCATGGCGGCGGCGACCAAGGTGGCCGCCTTCGGCGCGCTGCTCAGGCTCCTGTACGTGGTCCTGCCGGGCCTGCGCTGGGACTGGCGGCCGGTCATGTGGGCCGTCGCCGTCGTCACCATGCTGGGCGGCGCGATCGTCGCCATCACCCAGACCGACATCAAGCGACTGCTCGCCTACTCCTCGATCGCCCACGCCGGGTTCATCCTCGCGGGTGTCATCGCGGCCTCGCCCGACGGCGTCTCGTCCGTGCTGTTCTACCTCGGTGCCTACTCGTTCGTGACGATCGGCGCGTTCGCCGTGGTGACCCTGGTGCGGGACGCGGGCGGCGAGGCGACCCACCTGTCCAAGTGGGCCGGGCTCGGCCGCAGATCGCCCCTGGTGGCGGCCGTGTTCGCGGTGTTCCTGCTGGCCTTCGCGGGCATTCCGCTGACCTCCGGGTTCGCGGGTAAGTTCGCCGTCTTCAAGGCGGCGGCGGAAGGCGGCGCGGGTGCGATCGTCGTGGTCGGTGTGATCTCCTCGGCCATCGCCGCGTTCTTCTACATCCGCGTCATCGTGCTCATGTTCTTCAGCGAGCCGCGCCCCGAGGGGCCGACCGTCGCCGTGCCGTCAGCGCTGACCATGACCGCGATCGCTGTCGGTGTCGCCGTCACGCTGGTGCTCGGCATCGCGCCGCAGTACTTCCTGGACCTGGCGGGACAGGCGGGCGTGTTCGTGCGGTAGCGCTCCGCTCGGTCGGTCGGTCGGACGTGGCGGGACCCGGCTCCTTCTGGGGCCGGGTCCCGTCGTCCGTACGGGGCCGGGTCCCGCTGTCGTCACCCGGCCGGGACCGCCCCGCACGGGTGGAGCCTGTGGATAACTCTGAGGCTGTCGGTGCGGGCGCCTATGGTGGCAGGGGCTGGAGGAAGCACGGGCGGCACAGGACGCACCGGCACGGTACGCACGGGCAGAGGACGCACGGGCGGCACGGGACGCGTGGGCACAGGACGTAAGGGCGCGGGGGACAGGCGATGAGCGGGACGGGCGTGACGAGTGTGATGGCGGACGAAGGCAGGACCACCGAGGCGGACAGCGAGGCGCTGGCCGTACTCCACCGGGTCTTCGGGTACGACGCCTTCCGGGGTGAGCAGGCGGCGGTCATCGAGCATGTGATCGCGGGCGGCGACGCCGTCGTGCTCATGCCCACCGGCGGCGGCAAGTCCCTCTGCTACCAGATTCCGTCCCTGGTCAGACCCGGTACGGGCATCGTGGTCTCCCCACTGATCGCGCTCATGCAGGACCAGGTGGACGCGCTGCGGGCACTGGGCGTCCGCGCCGGCTTCGTCAACTCCACGCAGGACTTCGACGAGCGGCGCCTGGTGGAGGCGGAGTTCCTCGCGGGGGAGCTGGACCTGCTCTACCTCGCCCCCGAGCGGCTGCGGCTCGACGCCACACTCGACCTGCTGGGGCGTGGCAAGGTCGCCGTGTTCGCGATCGACGAGGCGCACTGCGTCTCCCAGTGGGGACACGACTTCCGTCCCGACTACCTGTCCCTCTCCCTGCTCGGCGAGCGCTGGCCGGACGTGCCGCGCATCGCGCTCACCGCCACCGCCACCCGCGCGACGCACCGGGAGATCACCGAGCGGCTGGCCATGCCCCGGGCCCGTCACTTCGAGGCCAGCTTCGACCGGCCCAACATCCAGTACCGGATCGTGCCCAAGGCCGACCCGAAGAAGCAGCTCCTGTCCTTCCTGCGCCAGGAACACCCGGGCGACGCGGGCATCGTCTACTGCCTGTCCAGGAACTCGGTGGAGCGGACGGCGGAGTTCCTGAGCAAGAACGGCGTCGAGGCGGTGCCGTACCACGCCGGGCTCGACGCCGGGACCCGCGCGGCACACCAGTCGCGGTTCCTGCGCGAGGAAGGGCTCGTGGTCGTCGCCACCATCGCCTTCGGCATGGGCATCGACAAGCCCGACGTCCGGTTCGTCGCCCACCTGGACCTGCCGAAGTCGGTGGAGGGCTACTACCAGGAGACCGGCCGCGCCGGCCGCGACGGACTGCCGTCCACGGCATGGATGGCGTACGGCCTCAACGACGTCATCCAACAGCGCAAGATGATCCAGGGCAGCGACGGCGACGAGGCCTTCCGCCGCCGGGCCGCGAGCCATCTGGACGCGATGCTGGGGCTCTGCGAGACCGCCCAGTGCCGCCGGGGACAACTGCTGCAGTACTTCGGCCAGGAACCGCAGGCCGAGGGCTGCGGCAACTGCGACACCTGCCTCGTACCGCCGGAGACCTGGGACGGCACGGTCGCCGCGCAGAAGGTGCTCTCCACGGTGGTGCGGCTGCAGCGGGAGCGCGGGCAGAAGTTTGGCGCCGTGCAGATCGTCGACATCCTGCTGGGGCGGCGGACCGCGAAGGTCATCCAGTTCGACCACGACCAGCTCTCCGTCTTCGGCATCGGCGAGGAACTGCCCGAGGGCGAATGGCGGGGCGTCGTCCGCCAGTTGCTCGCGGAGGGGATCCTCGCGGTCGAGGGCGAGTACGGCACGCTCGTGCTCACCGAGGAGAGCGGGGCGGTGCTGCGGCGGGAGCGGGACGTGCCGCTGCGCAAGGAACCGAAGAAGCCGGTGACCACGCGGTCGGCGTCGTCGTCCTCCTCCGGCCGGGGCGACCGCAAGCCGAAGGCGGCGGTCGAACTCTCCGACGACCTGGTCCCCGTCTTCGAGGCCCTGCGCGCCTGGCGCGCCGACCAGGCCCGCGACCAGGGCGTCCCCGCCTACGTCATCTTCCACGACGCCACCCTCCGCGAGATCGCGGCCACGGCCCCCACGTCCGTCGCCGAACTCGGCACGATCAGCGGAATCGGCGAGAAGAAGCTGGCGACGTACGGGGAGGGGGTGCTGGCGGTGCTGGGTTCCCTGGGCGGAGACGCCGGTGCGGCCTCGGGCCCGGCCTCGGGCCCGGCGGCGGCCTCGGTGCCCGGGAGCACGTCCGGCCCGGCCCCGGAGGGTGACGCTGACACCGACACGGGACAGGACTTCGACTGGCCCGACGAGGAACCGGAGCCCGACCACGACGACTGGGCCTAGAAGGGCTCCCAGGAGGCAAGGCGACCCGATGAGCCCGGGGGCGGGCGCAGGCTGCGTGTTCGGATGGGATGAGGGCGCGTGGGCGGGGGATTCCCGGGCGCCGCATCCCGGGCGTCCACGGTGTCACCCCCGACGGACGCATCACCGTCGTGATCCGCGGACCCAGCGAGTACGGACTCGCCGGGCACCTCGCCGGACTCGGCGCGTGGCTCGACATCACCAGTCCCCCAGGTGTGCGAGACCACCTCGCCGCCATCGGCAACGCCCTCACCGGACGATACGGCGGGAGCGGTCGCCGTGCGGCGACGCGGGAACGTCCGTGAGCTGCAAGGACCCGCGGGAAACGGTCCGGTTCCCGGACCTGCCGCCTCGCGGCGGTGCTCAACCGGTCCTGGGCCGGCTCCGCGAGCCCCGCCCACGCGGCACGTCGCATCCCCCGGCCAACGGCTCCGTCCAGTCCGACAGCGCCCGGGACGCGTAGGCCCTCACGTCTGCGTCCGTGTCCTTCGTGGCTGTCGTGAGGGCCGTGCGGGCTTCCTCGGTGGTGGTGTGGTGGGTCAGGGAGAGGACGGTGGCTTTGCGGACGTCGGCGTTGGGGTCCGCCAGGGCTTCGGCCAGGGCCGGGACGGCGACGGTGGTGGCCGCGGAGAGGGCCGTGGCGGCGCCGGCGCGGACCTGCCAGGCGGGGTCGGTGAGGGCGGTGACGGCTCGGGCGGCGAGCGGAGGGGGGCAGCCGACGGTGCCCAGGGCGGCGTAGGCGGCGGCGCGGACCAGGGGGTCGGGGTCGTCGGTCAGGGCGGTCAGCGCGGTGAGGACGGCGGGGGGCCGGGGGGTTGCGGTGTCCGCCGAGACCGTGGCCAGGGCCTTGGCGATCGTGACGCGGACCTCGCGGGACGGGTCGGCGGTCGCGGCCCCGGCCAGTTCGGTGGCGGCGTCGACCGAGACGAGGGCGCGTACGGCCTCGATGCGGACGGAGATGTCGGAGTCCGGCAGAAGGGCCGCGTACAGGGCGGTGTCGCCGAGGCCGAGGGCGCGCAGCACGTCCAGGGCGGCGGCGCGGACGACCGGGTCGGGCTCGGCCAGGGCGGCGGCGAGGCCGTCGCGGAGGGCGGGCTCGGGCGGGAGCGTCTCGACGAGTTCGCGCAGTGAGGCCGCGGCGGCGGCGCGGACCTCGGCGGCGGCATCGCGGAGGGCTTCGGCGAGGGCGGGGCCGGTGCCGGGCGGAAGGGTCTCGGTGAGGACGGCGACCGCCTCGCGCCGGACGGCGGGTGCCGGGTCGGCCAGGTAGGGCCGGAGGGCGTCGAGTTCGGGCTGCTCCTCGGCGAGGGCGACCAGTTCGAGGAGGCGGGTGGAGGAGGTCGGGGGGGTGGGGTGGGAGGAGAGGGCCCCGCTTCCGGACCCGTCGGCAGCCGCATCGCTCTCCGAGTCCGTCCCCGCAGCTCCCGCATCCCCCGCGACTCCCGCCGCCACCGGTGCCACATCCCGTGACCCCGCCGTCGCCACGTTCTCCGCGTGGACCTCGCCCAGGTGGCGGGAGGGGCCGCCGACCGGGGTGAACTCCTCGATGGGGACGAGGTAGGGGGCGACGGGGCGGGCGGTGAACTCCATCGCGCCGGAAGGGGACTTGTGGAGGTCGAGGTGGTGGAACCAGGAGGCGTCGTCGCGGTGGGGGTGGTCGAGACGGTCGTGGTAGAGGCCCCAGCGGGACTCGGTGCGGGCGAGGGAGGCGCGGGCGGCCATCTCGGCGCAGTCGCGGATGAAGGAGACCTCGGCGCAGCGCATCAGCTCGTGCGGCGTGCGGGCGCCCATCTCGGCGATGTCGTCGCGCATGCGCTCGAAGGCGTTGAGGGCGAGCGAGAGCCGGGAGCCGGACTTCGGGGGCGCCACGTAGTCGTTGACGAAGCGACGGAGCTTGTACTCGACCTGCGGCTGCGGAGGGCCGTCCGGGTTGCGCAGCGGACGGTAGATCAGCTCGTGCGCGTCGCGGAGCTGGTCCGGCGGCAACTCGCCCTCGTACGGGGTGTACCGGGAGGCGTCCGCGCCCGCCAGGTCACCGAAGACGAACGCGCCGATCATGTAGTTGTGCGGGACGCAGGCGAGGTCGCCGGCGGCGTACAGGCGGGGGACGGTCGTACGGGCCTGGTCGTCCACCCGGACGCCCGAGGCCGAGTGGCCGCCGCACAGGCCGATCTCCGAGATGTGCATCTCGATGTCGTGGGTGCGGTAGTCGTGGCCGCGGCCGGCGTGGAAGGTCCCGCGGGTGGGACGTTCCGTGGTGTGCAGGATCGACTCCAGCGCGGAGACGGACTCCTCGGGGAGGTGGCTCAGCTTCAGATAGACCGGCGCGCGGTCGGAGGCGATCTCGGCGGCGAACTCGGCCATCATCTGGCCGGACCAGTAGTCGGAGTCGACGAAGCGTTCGCCGTGCCGGTTGACCTGGTAGCCGCCGAAGGGGTTGGCGACGTAGGCGCAGGCGGGGCCGTTGTAGTCCTTGATCAGCGGGTTGATCTGGAAGCACTCGATGCCGGTGAGCTCGGCGCCCGCGTGGTAGGCCATGGCGTAGCCGTCGCCCGCGTTGGTGGGGTTCTCGTAGGTGCCGTAGAGGTAGCCGGAGGCGGGCAGACCGAGGCGGCCGCAGGCGCCCGTGGCGAGGATGACGGCGCCCGCGCGGACCGTGACGAACCGTCCGGTGCGGGTGTTGAAGCCCGCCGCGCCGACGGCCCGCCGCTCCGCGCCCTCGCCGGCCGTGAGCACGCGGACCGGCATCACCCGGTTCTCGATGCGGATCCGCTCGCGCATCTCACGCCGCCGCAGCTGCCGGTACAGGACCTTCTTGACGTCCTTGCCCTCCGGCATGGGCAGCACGTACGAGCCGGAGCGGTGGACCTGGCGGACCGCGTACTCGTTGTGCTCGTCCTTCTCGAACTTCACCCCGTACGACTCCAGCCGCCGCACCATGTCGAAGCCGCGGGTGGCGGTCTGGCGGACCGTGGACTGGTCGACGATGCCGTCGTTGGCGCGGGTGATCTCGGCGACGTAGTCGTCCGGTTCGGCGCGGCCCGGGATGACGGCGTTGTTGACGCCGTCCATGCCCATGGCGAGGGCGCCCGAGTGGCGGACGTGCGCCTTCTCCAGCAGCAGGACGTTCGCGCCGTGCTCGGCGGCGGTCAGGGCCGCCATGGTGCCGGCGGTGCCGCCGCCGATGACGAGGACGTCGCAGGTCAGCTCGTCGGCGTCGGCGAGCGCCGGAATCGTGAGGGGGGTCTCCACCGTGTCCACCGTGTCCACCGAAGTGCCTTTCATGTACGCGGGTACGCGAGCGCTCAGTCGCTGAGCGAGGTCAGGACGTCGCGGCGCAGGGCCGCGCGCGCCGGGTCGTCGTGGGCCGTACGGTCGCGGGGGCGCGGGACGTCCCGCACGGCGGTCAGCCGGCCGGAGCCGAGGAGGGCCACGCGGTCACCGAGGAACAGGGCCTCGTCCACGTCGTGGGTGACGAAGACGACCGTGGCGCCCGTGCCCCGCAACACCTCCACCAGCAGGTCCTGCATCCCGGCGCGGGTCTGGGCGTCGAGCGCGCCGAACGGCTCGTCCATCAGGACGGCGCGGGGGCGCCCGGCGAGGGCGCGGGCCAGCTGCGCGCGCTGGCGCTGTCCGCCGGACACGCGGTGCGGGAGCTGCCGGGCGTACTCGGCGAGTCCGACTCGGGACAGCCACTCCTCGGCCTGGGTGCGGCGTTCGGCGCGGGGCAGGCCACGGATGGCGAGCGGGAGTTCGACGTTGGCGCGCAGGGTGCGCCAGGGCAGGAGGGCGTCCTCCTGGAAGACGAGGGCGCGTTCGGCGGAGGGACCGGTCAGCGGGGCCTCGTCCTGGGTGATCTCTCCGGCGAGCGGCGGCAGCAGGCCCGCCAGGGTGCGCAGGAGGGTCGACTTGCCGCAGCCGGACGGTCCGACGACCGTGAGGATCTCGCCGGCAGCGATGTCCAGGCCGACGTCCGTCAGGGCGACGGCGTCGGGGCGGCCCAGGTCGGCGCGGTGGAGGGCGAGGCGGGTGCCGCGTTCGGGGGCGGGCTTCGCCTTCGCCCCGACGGCCGGCGTCGGCGCCGGTGCCTCCGTGCGGACCCGGGCCCGGGTCTCAGACGAGGTGCTCATCACGTGCCTCCTCGGGCTCGGCCGTGGTGGGGACGGTGGTCGCCGGGGCGGCCTGCGTTACGGCGGTCCGCGGCACCCGGGGGCGGGCGGCGGGGGCCGACGAGGTACGGGGCAGCCAGTGCGTCAGCCGGCGGCCGACCAGCTCCACGGCGGTCGACGTCAGCCAGCCCAGCACCCCGATCGTGGCCATGCCGACGAAGACGCCGGGATAGTTGACGACCGTGTAGTCCTGCCAGGTGCGGTAGCCGACGCCGTACTGCCCGGAGATCATCTCTGCGGAGATCACACAGATCCACGACACCCCGATGCCGACCGACAGACCGCCGAAGATGCCCGGCAGCGCGCCCGGCAGGACGACCGAGGCGAGGACTCGCCACCGGCCGCCGCCCATCGTGCGGACCGCCTCCTCCCACACCGGGGTCAGCGCCCGTACCGCGTGCCGGGTGGAGACAAGGACCGGGAAGAACGCGGCGGTGAAGGTGATGAAGACGATGCCCTGCTCGTTGGAGGGGAACAGCAGGATCGCCACCGGGACGAGGGCGATCGCCGGGATCGGGCGGATCACCTCCAGGACCGGCCCCAGCAGGTCCTCGGCGAGACGGGACCGGGCGACGAGGGTGCCCACCGCCACACCCAGCACCGCCGCCAGCAGGAAGCCGGTGAGGATGCGGGTGAGGCTGTCGGTCAGGTCGGTCCAGTAGTCCGGTCCGGTCACCCGGTCCGCGAAGGCGTGCGCCACGTCGGTGACCGTGGGGAACTGCGAGAAGCGCAGCCACACGTCGACGTCCAGGCTGGTCAGCAGCTGCCAGAGGCCGAGGGCGGCGACCAGGGACAGCGCGCGCAGGGCGTAGCGGGCGGCGGGCCGGGAGCCGGGGCTCCGTACGCGCCGGGCGCCGGCTTTCGCGGGGCGGCTCACGAGGCCCGCTCCAGGGCGGCGGCGTAGGTGACGGTCTCGGCGCCGTCGTGTCCGGCGACGTACGCCTTCGCCGTGGCCGGGGCGACGAAGGGCAGGAGCCGGTCGCCGTCGGCCACCCAGACCGCCTTGTCGGCGAACCACTGGGTGCCGGTGGTGGCGTCCGGGACGTACGCGGCGCGGATCGCGTCCTTGTGCCCGGCGACGTAGGCGAGGAGTCCGGCGGGTGTCTGGAAGGAGCGGGTCTCGGTGGCGTTCTTGGGCCAGACCTCGCTCGCGGCCGGGGCGGGCTCCGCCGCGAGCCGCTTGTCGTACGCGGCGGAACCGAGCGCCTTGCGGACGTACCGGTCGTCGACGAACGCGTCCACGTCCACGTCGCCCGTCAGCTTCGCGGCCCTGAGGATCGGCACGTCCTTCTTCAGGGCGGCGATCAGCGCGGGCTTCAGCGCGGGGTCGAAGGTCGCGATGCCGTGGGCGCCGTTGTAGAGGTAGACGACCTCGGCGGGCAGTCCCGTGGCGTCGGCGACCTTCTCGGCGGCCTCGACGGGGTGCTCGTTCAGGTAGTCCGTGGCCTTGGCCTGGGCCTTGAGGAAGGCCTCCAGGACGGCCGGCCGCTGCTTCGCGAAGTCCTCGCGGGCCGTCACACCGTGGAAGGTCGGCAGGTCCAGCTGGGCCCCGTCGTACAGGGCCTTCGCCTTGCCCTGGTAGGTGAGCAGGCCGGGCCAGGCCACGAACTGCGACAGTGCGTCGGTGCTGCCGGCGGAGAGCGCGGAGGCGCCGACGGCCGGCTGCTGGTTGAGCTTCTCGATGTCCTTGTCGGCGTCGAGGCCGGCGTCGTTCAGCGCCCGTACGAGGGTGCCGTCGGCCGCCGACCCGATGCTCGTGGAGACCTTCCTGCCCTTCAGGTCCTTGAGCGTGCTCAGCTTCGAGTCCGGCGTGGTGACGATGGTGTTGAGGCCGCCCCGGAGGTTGTAGCCGGTGGCCGCGACGAGCCGGGTGGGCTTGCCGAGCTGCTTGCCGCGGGCCGCGTTGAGCAGCAGCGGGAAGTCGCCCATCGAGCCGATGTCGATCTTCCCGGCGGTCATCTGGGCGGTGATGGGGGCGCCGGTGGCGTAGTCCTGCCAGTCGACCTTGTACGTGGTCTTCCCGCCCAGCGCGTTCAGCTCGTCCTCGAAGTAGCCGAGGGAGCGCAGGAGGGTGCCGGCGGTGACGGTGTTGATGGTCTTGGACTGGTAGCCGACGGTGACGGTGACCGTCCCGCCGTCCGCCGCGGTGTCACTGCCGTTGCCGCAGGCGGTCAGGGTCAGCGGCAGCAGGAGGGCTGTGGCCAGGGTGACTGCTTTGGTCTTCATGGGTGTTCGGGCCTCTCACCGGAGCGTTCAGCGGAGCAGGTAGGGCATGTTGACCGTGACGGCGCCGGTGGGACAGCGGGCCGCGCACGGGCCGCAGTACCAGCACTCGTCGACGTGCATGTAGGCCTTGCCGTTGCTCTCGTCGATGGCCAGGGAGTCCAGCGGGCACATGTCCACGCAGAGGGTGCAGCCGTCGATGCACTTCGACTCGTCGATGGTCACGGGCACGTCGGCCCGCTGGGGCGCCAAAGGCATGGCTGTCTCCAGGGAGGGGCGGAACAGGGGCTGTTGCGGGGGCTGTTACAGGGAGCGGTGCAGCAGACCGCTCATCGCGATGCGGTCGCCCCGGAAGCGGATGAACTCCAGGTCGACGGGCCGGCCGTCGGCGAGGTGGGTGAGCCGTTCCAGCATCAGGACGGCCGAGCCGCGCGGGGCTTCGAGTACGGCGGCGGAGTGGGTGTCCGCGTTCACCGCCTCCAGGGTGATCTCGGCGTGGCCGAGGCGCCGGCCGGTGATCGTCTCCAGGAGGCGGAAGACGTCGGTGTTCTCCAGGTCGGCGCCGAGGAGTGCCGTGCCGAGGTCGAGGGGGCCGAGGGCGAGGGGGATGTAGGTGAGGTCGAGGGAGAGGGGGAGGCCGTTCAGCCGGCGCAGACGTTCGATGTAGAGGACGTCGCTGCCGGGTGGGAGGTGGAGGCGGTCGGCCACGGGGGCGGGGGCCGGGGCGGGGCCCATGGTGCGGACCTCGTTGGTGACCGTGCCGTGTTCGCGGAGGGTTTCCGCGAGGCCCTGCAGATGGTCGAGGCCGTGGGGATACTTCTGGGCCACGACGACGGTGCCCACGCCGGGGAACCGTTCCACGAGGCCCTCGGCGCGCAGGAGGTCCAGTGCCTCGCGGACCGTGTTGCGGGTCGCGCGGTAGTCGGTGGCGAGGGTGGACTCGTGGGGGAGGGTGCCGTTCTCGAAGCCGCCGGTGAGGAGTTGGCGACGCAGGAGGTCGGCGAGCTGCCGTGCCTGGTCCGCACGCAGCCGACGGCGCGCACGGTGGGCGGCGACGGTGGTCGCGCCCTGGCCGGCGTGCTCTCGGACGCGGTCGGTGGGTGGCATGTTTCGAACCATACCGAAATGGTGGGGAAGGGAATGTTGCCGGAGTGTTGCGCCATGTTGCCGACCGGGCCTGCCGGTTCTGAGCTGGGGTTTTGCGGCGGTGTGACGAAGATCTGCCACCGGGTTGTCCAGTGGGTGGGATGCGAGGGTCAATGGCTGGGATTCGCCCTCTCCTCCGCCCTCCGCCCGTCCGCCTCTGCGCGTGCTGACGTCGGGCCGCGCCGGGCGCGGGGAACTGCGCGAGCAACCCCGAGGGACGTGACGCCGCCGACGAAGCGCCCGCCCCTACGGCGAGGACGCGCCCTCAGCCACCCAAGTCGCCGGCCCCCGAACCCCCCGGAGCCCCCGAGCGCACCCATGCCGCCCCGCCACCGGAGGCGCAGGCACCCACGCCGCCCGCCGCCGGAGCCGGAGGCACCCACGCCCGCCCCGCCGCCGGAGGCGCAGGCACCCCCTAGTCCCGGGCCCGCACCCGCCCCTTCACCTCTCCCAGCCCCACCCTCGCCCCGCCCGGCCCCGGTGCCCAGGCGGTGAGGGTCACCTCGTCGCCGTCCTCCAGGAACGTGCGCTTGCCGTCGGGGAGGTCGAGGGCGTCCCGCCCGTTCCAGGTGAGTTCCAGCAACGAGCCCCGCTCGCCCGCCTCCGCCCCGCTGACCGTGCCGGAGCCGTAGAGGTCGCCCGTCCGCAGGGACGCCCCGTTGACGGTCATGTGCGCCAGCTGCTGGGCGGCGGTCCAGTACATCGTGGAGAAGGGTGGCTCCGAGACGACGTGTCCGTTGACGGCGACGCTGATCCGCAGGTCGTACCCCCCGAGGTCGACGTCCGGCCCGGAGTCGTCCAGATAGGGGAGGAGCGGATGCGTGCGCTCCGGCGGCGCCACCCGTGCCTCGTCCAGGGCTTCCAGCGGAGTGATCCACGCCGAGACCGACGTCGCGAAGGACTTCCCGAGGAACGGGCCGAGCGGAACGTACTCCCAGGCCTGCAGATCGCGCGCGGACCAGTCGTTGAGCAGGCAGAGTCCGAAGACGTGGTCGCGGTAGTCCCGCAGTCCCACCGGCCGCCCCCTGTCCGAGGGCACGCCCACCACGAACCCGACCTCCGCCTCGATGTCCAGTCGCACGGACGGGCCGAACACGGGCGCCGGATCGGCGGGCGCCTTGCGCTGCCCGGACGGCCGTACCACCTCCGCGCCGGAGACGACGACCGTGCCGGACCGGCCGTGGTAGCCGATCGGCAGATGCTTCCAGTTGGGGGTCAGCGAGTCCGGGGAGTCGGGCCGGAAGATCCGGCCCACGTTCCGCGCGTGGTTCTCGGAGGCGTAGAAGTCGACGTAGTCGGCCACCTCGAACGGCAGATGCAGGCGCACGTCGGACAGCGCGTGGAAGTGCGGCGCGATGGTCTGCCGGTGCGAGGGCACGGTGAGCCACGCGGTCAGGGCCCGCCGGAGGTCCGACCAGGCGGTACGTCCCGCGGCGAGCAGGGGGTTGAGCGTGGGGTGGGCGAGGAGCGCGGTGTACGGGGAGCCGAGGGCGTGGGCCGCGGCCGCGGCGTCGAGGACGTGGTCGCCGAGACGGACCCCGACCGTGCGGGCGTCGGAGCCGGCGGGGGAGAAGACGCCGTAGGGGAGGTTGTGCGACCCGAAGGGGTGACCCTCGGGGATGCCGAAGGGGTGACCCTCGGGGACGTCGGAGGGATTGCCTTCGGGGACATCGACGTGGGGCATCAGATGCTGCCTCGCTCTCGTGCTTTCCGTCGTTCCTCTGGTCGCGGCACACGTTACGGGGCGGTGCGAAGATCGGGGAGTGTCTGAAGAGTTCGCAATGTCCGGGTACGCAAGGTCCGGGCAGGGGACGTGCACGCGATCGCGCGCACCGTCGCGCACGCGCTGTGTGCCCGCGCCGTGTGCCCGCGCGCTGTGTACGTCCTGCGCGTGCTCACGTGCGCCGACGCCCACTGAACCGCCGTTCGGGCAAAGGGGGTTGACATACGGGGTGGCCATGGCGGTCGGGATGCCGGACGTCGTCCGGTTCGCGTCGAACCGATGGGGCGTGGCATCCGTATTCTCTGATCATGGCCGCTCCCACCGCATATTCACTCATCGCCACTGACCTGGACGGAACGCTCCTGCGCAGTGACGACACGCTCTCCGACCGGTCCCTCGCCGCGCTGGCGCGGGCCACGAGGGCCGGTGCTCAGCACCTCGTGGTGACGGGACGGCCGGCGCCCAGAGTGCGCCCACTGCTGGAGGATCTCGGCGGCAGGGGGCTCGCGGTGTGCGGACAGGGCGCGCAGTTGTACGACCACGGTGCGGACCGGCTGCTGTGGTCCGTCACCCTGGACCGGGAACTCGCCGAGACCGCGCTCGGCAAGATCGAGGCCGAGGTGGGACAGGTGTACGCCGCCGTCGACCAGGACGGGGTCGACGGTCTCACCCTGATCGAGCCCGGCTACCTCATGCCGCACCCCACGCTGCCCGCGCTGCGGGTGCCGCGCCGGGACGACCTGTGGTGCGAGCCGATCAGCAAGGTGCTGCTGCGCCACCCCTATCTGTCGGACGACGAGCTGGCCTCGGCGGCGCGCATGGCGGTCGGCTCGCTGGCCACGGTCACCATGTCGGGGCCCGGCACCGTCGAACTCCAGCCATGCGGCATCACCAAGGCCACGGGCCTCGCCCTGGCCGCCGACCACCTCGGGCTGACCGCGCAGCGGACCATCGCCTTCGGTGACATGCCCAACGACATCCCGATGTTCGACTGGGCCGCGCACGGGGTCGCCATGGCCAACGCCCATCCCGAACTCAAGGCCGTCGCCGACGAGGTGACCCTCTCCAACGAGGACGACGGCATCGCCGTGGTGCTGGAGAAGCTCTTCCCGTGAACGGGCTGTTCCCCTGGGCCCGCCGGCCCAGGGGAACAGATGGAGAAGGGGGAGCCGCAGGGCTCAGTACGCGCCGAAGACGTTGTCGATCGAGCCGTACCGGTCGGCGGCGTAGTTGCACGCCGCCGTGATGTTCGCGACCGGGTCGTACGGGTCGTACGGGGTGCCGGAGACGTGGTACGCGGCGAACGTCGGGTCGATGACCTGGAGGAGGCCCTTCGAGGGGGTGCCCGCGGCGGCGTTGGAGTCCCAGTTGTTGATGGCCAGCGGGTTGCCCGAGGACTCGCGGATGATGTTGCGGTAGATCCCGTTGTACGTTCCGGGAATTCCCTTTTGCGCCATGATGTCCAGCGACTCGCGGATCCAGCCGTCCAGGTTGTTCGCGTAGGTCTTGACCGACGCCTGCGTGGCCTTGGACGTCTTGGACGCCGTCGACGACTTCTGGGCCGTGGCCGGCTTGGTCGCGTTCAGCTTCAGCTTCAGGCCCGGGCGGATCAGCGCCGGGTTGTCGCCGATGGCCGCGCGGTTGTTCTTGTAGAGCTGCTGCCAGCCGCCCTTGGTGTGGTGCTTGCGCGCGATGGAGGACAGCGTGTCGCCGGAGACCACGGTGTACGTCGTGGGCTTGGGCAGCGTCGCGGCGGGCGCGGACTGCGGGGCCGACTGTACGGAGGTGACGGCCTGGGTCGGGGTGGCGGCGTTCGCGGTCGTGGCGACCGTGAGCGGGAGGGCCAGTGCGGCCCCGCCGGTGCCGGCGGCGACGATGCCGCGGGTCAGCGCGTTGCTTCGGGGACGACGGTGTTTGCCGTGTGCGGGCATGGTGAATTCCTCTCCGTCGCCTGCGAGGTGAGCTGTCGGGTTCGGGCTGGAGATGCCCGGCCGTGCGCGTCGTCCCGGCGGTCGCTGTGCGTGCCGCGTCCGCTGGGCGTACTGCGCGTGGCTTCACCCCGAGCCGGTCCGAAGGGGGTCTTCGGACCGACGGCTTACCTGGGTCCCCCGCTCCTGCCGTGCGTGGATGAGTGGTGATGGGTGGGGAGTCCGGGGCGGCGGCAGGATTCGGCGGTCCGTCCGGACGGGGTGTGAACGTATGCGAGAGCACACGACCGGAACAAGTCCTGGTTTGGCGCTTTGATCCAGTTGACCTTGAGTTTGCTGCGATTCGACCCAAGATCAGATATCTCGTGCAGGGCTCAACTTGCCTACCGCAAAGGGAAAATCGACGGCGTGGGGTGTGAATGTCGCGTAGGGGGTGAGGGGAGGCTGGTGACTCAACTCACGGGAGGAGTCGGGTGAAGTGAAGAGTAAGGCGCAAATCGGTCAACTCGGGCTGGGGGGAGAGGGTGTATTTGGTGCGAAATGTGCGGGCGTCCGAGTGGGGGAGGCGGTCGGGCGGGGAGCGCGTCGGAGGTCGTCCCGGGGCCGCGTATGCGTCGTCGCGGGCGAGGGCGGGTACCCGTCGCGGGCGGGCGTGTGTGCGGGCCCGTGGGCGGGGGTGCGGGCAGGTGTGCGGGCCCGCGGGCCGGCGTGCGGGTCGGGCGCGGACGGGTGCGGCACGCGCGTCGATGGATATCGGCGTGGATCGGTTGATCAAGAATGGGGGAGGTGCGGTCCCATACCACTGGAGACGAAGCCGTGGGCGCTCGCGGTGATCGAAAGGTGACCGGATACGCTGACTCGGGTGATGACAGCGACAGATCGACAAACTTTGTCATCGACCGTGAGAGCGACCTAGACCGACCGTGTGACCGTCATCAGACGTCAGCAGACAGGAGAACCCTCGTGACCGTCGTCGAGCCGTTTGGGCTGAGCGCGCGGGACCAGGCTCTCGAAGCCGATGTCCAGGCCGGAATGGCGGCCGTCGAGGAGGGTCTGCTGGAGGCGACCAAGAGCGAGGTCCCGTTCATCCAGGAGGCCGCCCAGCATCTGCTGCGCGCGGGCGGCAAGCGGTTCAGGCCGCTGCTGGTGATGCTCGCGGCGCAGTTCGGCGACCCCTACGCGCCGGGTGTCGTGCCCTCGGCGGTGGTGGTCGAGCTGACGCATCTCGCCACGCTGTACCACGACGACGTGATGGACGAGGCCGAGGTGCGCCGGGGCGTGCCGAGTGCCAACGCCCGCTGGGACAACTCCCTGGCCGTGCTGACCGGCGACTTCCTCTTCGCCCGTGCCTCGCACGTCCTCGCCGACCTCGGCCCCGACGCCGTCCGCATCCAGGCCGAGGCCTTCGAGCGGCTGGTCACCGGACAGATCCTGGAGACCGCCGGGCCGCGCGACGGACGCGACCCGATCGACCACTACCTCGACGTGCTGGGCGGCAAGACCGGATCGCTGGTCGCGGTCGCCGGGCGCCTCGGTGCGCTGATGGCGGGCGCCGACGAGACCGTGGTCGACGTGCTGACCCAGTACGGGGAGCGGCTCGGGGTCGCCTTCCAGCTCGCCGACGACGTCCTCGACATCGCCTCCGACTCGCACGAGTCCGGCAAGACGCCCGGCACGGACCTCCGTGAACATGTGCCGACCATGCCGGTGCTGCGGCTGCGCGAGCGGGCGGGGCGGCTGGGGCTGCCGGACGACATCGCCCTGTGTGAACTGCTCGACTCCGACCTCACCGACGACGCCCGCCACGCCGAGGCCCTGGCCCGCCTCCGCGTCCACCCCGCACTGGAACAGGCCCGCCGCGACACGATCCGCTACGCCGAGGAGGCGCGAGCGGCCCTGGCCCCCCTCCCGGAGTGCGACGCGAAGGCGGCCCTGGTGGAACTGTGCGACGCGGTGGTGCACCGGGCCGGGTAGTCGGTCGCGGTCGCGGTCGCGGTCGCGGTCGCGGTCGGTTGTGAGGCTGTGGCGACTGGCTTCCGCCGGGACCTGGGCCGGCGCGGGTCGCCGCTACGGGGTCCGGGTTCGTGGCGCCGGCCACCGCCGTGTGCGGGTGCGTGCCGGTGGCAGACGCCGAGTCCGTCCCGGCGCCGGTTGATCGTCGGCGGGGCTCGGATCCGTGCCGGTCGGGCCGCAGCCCCTTCCTGGTCTTGAGCTGGTCGGTCGCGGTCGGGCCGTGAGCGCTTGCCCGGGTGGCCGCTACCGGTTCCCGGGTTCGTGGCCGCTCGCCGGCGTTGGACCGTGGACTCGTGCCGGCGGCTGCCACCGGCTGTCCCTGCCCGCCCGCCGGTCCGTCGTCGGCTCCCGAGGCCGAGCCGGTTGGTCACCGTCCGGCCCTGTGTCCGCGCCGGTCAGCCTTCTTCGGGTTCCGGGGGCGGCGCTCGGCGGCCGTCAGCCGCCGGGACTGCACCGTCGGCCGTGGTCGGCCCCCCGGCTCGTCCTTGTCCACGGGCCGGCTCGCTGCTCCGTGGCCTCGCGTGTCTGCCGGGAGGGAGGTCGCCGGCCTCGCGTGTCTGCCGGGAGGGAGGTCGCCGGCCTCGCGTGTCTGCCGGGAGGGAGGTCGCGCCCGGATCCCGTCTCGCGGTGCGGCACGGCGGCTGCCGGACGCCGGGCCCGCGCGGTCCGGGTGGCGTCGGCGAACACCGGCGGGGTACTCCGGACTCGTACCGACGGCCGCGGCTCCCCCCGCGACCCCTACGGGTCGGGTGGACGCTCCGCCTCGTCGTGTCATCCCGTAGCAGTACGTCGAGTTGAGCCCGGAGTCTGACGCTTCTCTCCGGCCGATTTGGTCAGATGGGTATCACCACTCCTCACCGATTCGGGTGAGAATGGCGGCTCCGAGAGACGCCGCCGCCGACGACGGAGGTAAGGCACACATGGCACCGTACGAAACCGACGACAGCGCCAGGTCCGGCGACGCCGCCGCGCTCGCGGCCGAGGCCGAGGAGATGCGCTCGGCACGGCGACGCAAGGCCGCGCGGTACGTCGTCCCGGTCACCGTGCTGGGCGTCGCCGCCGCGACCATCGGGCTCGTCCCGGCCTTCGCCGGCTCCGGTGACCCCGATCTGCCGAAGATCAGCGCGCAGGAACTCATCGAGAAGATCGCCGCCTCGGACGTGGAGCGGGTGTCCGGCACGGTGAAGATCACCACGGACCTCGGCCTTCCCGACCTGGCCGGTCTCGCGGACGGCCTCGTCTCGCAGGCCGCGCCCTCCGGCGGAGACGGCGGATCGGCCGCCGACCCCTCCGCCAAGCTCCTCGAACTCGCCACCGGCACCCACACGTTGCGGGTCGCCACCGACGGCCCCGACAAGCAGAAGCTCTCGCTGCTGGACGACGCCGCCGAGTACAGCGTCATCCACAACGGCGACGACCTGTGGGCGTACGACAGCGCCTCGAACGAGGTGTACCACGCGACCGGCGCCGACGAGGGCAAGGACCAGCGGGTGCCCAAGGACGCTCCCGACGGGTTCGAGGACGCGCCCGCCACCCCGCAGAAGCTCGCCGAGGAGGCCCTGAAGGCCGTCGACGACACCACGTCCGTGACCGTCGACGGGACCGCGCGGGTCGCCGGGCGGGACGCGTACAAGCTGGTGATCGAGCCGAAGCAGTCCGGTTCGACGGTCGGGGCGATCTCGATCGCCGTCGACGCGAAGACGGGGCTGCCGCTGAAGTTCACGCTCACCCCGGCGAGCGGCGGCTCGGCCGTCGTGGACGCGGGCTTCACGAAGGTCGACTTCGGCAAGCCGAGCGCCTCGACGTTCGACTTCACCCCGCCGAAGGGCGCGAAGGTCACCGAGGCGGACGAGGCCGACGGGGCCGGGAAGTCGGGCGGCCACGAGTCCGGGTTCGGTGACTCCGTGTTCGGCGAGCCCGGCAAGGGCGGGGAGTTCAAGGACGGGAAGAACACCGAGCACCGCAAGGAGAGCAAGGGCCCCAAGGACTCCGGGCTCGACGGGCCGAAGACCATCGGCAAGGGCTGGAGCACCATCGCCGTGTTCGACGACGGCGCCGGGGGCGGCGGCATGCCCACCGGCGGCGACTCCTCCGGCGACGCCCGGGTCGACGGCTTCCTGAACTCCCTCGGCGACCCGGTCAAGGGCGAGTTCGGCTCGGGTACGGTCTTCAAGACCCGGCTGATCAACGTCCTGTTCACCGAGGACGGCAAGGTGTACGCGGGTGCCGTCACCAAGGACGCGCTGGTGAAGGCGGCCGACGCGGCGTAGCGACGCCGGCCGGTGGGGCGGGACGGCGAGACCGCCGCTCCCGCCCCACCGGCCGTACCCGAGGGGAGCCATGACCGACGCAGCCATCCACACCCAGGGGCTGACCAAGACCTTCCGCGGCGGCCAGGTGGCCGTGGACCACCTGGAGCTGTCGGTGCCCAGCGGCAGCGTCTTCGGCTTCCTCGGCCCGAACGGCTCGGGCAAGACCACCACCATCCGCATGCTGATGGGCCTGATCGAGCCCACCTCGGGCACCGCCCGGGTCCTCGGCCTGCCCATGCCCCGCTCCACCCGGACGGTGCTCCCGCACGTGGGCGCGCTCATCGAGGGGCCCGCCCTCTACGGCTTCCTCTCCGGCCGCGACAACCTGCTGCGCTACGACTCCGCCGACCCGACCGCCGACCCGCGCACCCGGCGTACCCGGGTCGAGGCCGCACTCGACCGGGTGGGGCTCGCGGCCGCCGCCGGCAAGAAGGCCAAGGCGTACTCGCTGGGCATGAAGCAGCGGCTGGGACTCGCGGCGGCACTGCTCCAGCCGCGCCGCCTGCTCGTCCTGGACGAGCCGACGAACGGGCTCGACCCGCAGGGTATGCGCGAAATCCGTTCGCTGGTACGGGAGTTGGCGTCCGACGGCACCACCGTCTTCCTCTCCTCGCACCTGCTCGACGAGATCGAGCAGGTGTGCACCCATGCCGCCGTCATGACCCGGGGCAGGCTCGTCGTCCAGGGCCCGGTGACCGAACTGGCCGCCGGCGCGCGCGGCCGTCTGGTCGTCACCACCCCCGACACGGCGGACGCGGTCAGGGTGCTCAAGGAACAGGGCATCGGGGACGTGGTCGTGGCGGAGGAGGACGGTGCCGCCGCGCACCGGGCCGGCGAGGGAGGCAGGGTGACGGCGGAACCGCCCACCCCCGACCGGGATCTCGCCGAACTGAACGCCGCACTGGTCACCGCGGGTGTCCGCGTCCGCGGCTTCGCCCTCGAACGCGCCTCGCTGGAGGACGCGTTCGTGGCGCTCACGGGGGAGGGCTTCGATGTCGCGGGTTGACACGCCGGAACCGGCTTCGCCGGCCGCCGCTGCCGCTACGACTCCGGCCGCCGCAGCCCGCAAGCCCGGCCTCCTGTGGACCTTCGGGCTGTTCCGCAGCGAACTGGTCACCACCTTCCGGCGGTGGCGGACGATCGCGCTGCTGGGTGTGCTCGCGGCGGTGCCGATCCTGGTCGGCATCGCGGTGCGGATCGAGACGGGTGACGGGTCGTCGGCGGGAGGCGGCCCGGACGGCGGTGGCGGGCCCGCGTTCATCGCGCAGATCACCAACAACGGGCTGTTCCTGGTGTTCACGGCGCTGGCCGCGACGCTCCCCTTCTTCCTGCCGATGGCCGTCGGCGTGATCGCCGGGGACGCGATCGCGGGCGAGGCGAACGCGGGCACCCTGCGCTATCTGCTGGTCTCACCGGCGGGGCGGACCCGGCTGCTGCTCACCAAGTACGCGACGACCATGACGTTCTGCCTGGTCGCGACCCTCGTCGTGGCGGCCTCCGCGCTGGCGGTCGGGGCGTTGCTGTTCCCGCTGGGGGACCTGACGACGATCTCCGGTACGAGCATCAGCTTCGCCGAGGGACTGCTGCGGGCACTGCTGATCGCGCTGGCCGTGGCCGCCTCACTGATCGGGGTCGCGGCCCTCGGCCTGTTCATCTCCACCCTCACCAACAGTGGCATCGCCGCGATGGCCACCACGGTCGGGCTGCTCATCACCGTCCAGATCCTCGACCAGATCCCCCAGCTCGACGCCCTCCACCCCTACTTCTTCTCGCACTACTGGCTCTCCTTCGCCGACCTCATGCGCGAGCCGGTCTACTGGGACGACCTCCAGCGCAACCTCGGCCTCCAGGCCGTGTACGCGGCGGTGTTCGGCTCGGCGGCGTGGGCGAGGTTCACGGCGAAGGACATCACGGCGTAGGACATCACGGCGTAGGCGCCGCTCACGCGGCCTCGGCCTCGGCGTCGGCGTCGTAGGGGAATCGGGCGCGGGGCGCTTCGCCGGGCTCGGTGAAGAACGTCTTCGCGCGGGCGAGGGCCGCGGTGTCCCGGAGGACGTCACCGGGCTTGCTGCCGTTGCCGAGCAGGACTCCGCCGAAGCGCATGCCCAGGTACGCGGCGGAGTTGTTGAGCGTCCCGACGAGCGGCTCGGCGACCTCCTCCTCGGGGTGCGCGAGCGCCGTGACGCCCCAGAGGGTGCGGCCGGCCATCGTCGCCTTGAAGTCCACCCCGGGGGTGCGCAGCCAGCCCGACCAGTGGTCGAGGTACCGCTTGACGTGGGCGGACACGGAGTACCAGTACAGCGGCGACACGATCACGAGGTCGGTCGCCGCGAGCGTGGCGTCCAGCAGCAGCGCCCTGTTGTCCCCGTGCGGCCGTACGTGGTCGCTGTCGTGCCGCAGGTCCTCGAAGTCGGGCAGCGGGTGCTCCGCGAGGTCGAGCCAGCGCTGCTCGACCCCGTCCGGCAACTGCTCGGCGGCCGCACGGGCCAGCATCTCGGAGTTGCCGTCCGGCCGGCTGCTGCCGAGGACGAAGAGGAAGCGTCGGGTCATGGGGTCCCCCTGGTGCGCGTACGAAGATTGCATGCATAGACAATATATGCGTATGCATAAAATTCAAGAGGCGGCTTCCGCTGTCGGACTGTCGGACTGTCGGGCTGTCGGGCTGTCGGGCTGTCGGGCTGTCGGGTCGGGCGGCTTCCGTGCCGGGCTACGTCCGGACGGCTTCGGCGGCCTCCGCCACCCGCAGCAACAGCTCCTCCTCACCGTGCCGCGCCACCAGGTGGAGACCGACCGGGCACCCGTCGGAGCCGAACCCGGCCGGGATGCTCGCCGCAGGGTGCCCACTGAGGTTGAACGCCCAGGTCAGGGCTGTGGAGTAACGGTCACCGGGGCCGTCGTGACCGTGGGGGGCGTAGGGGGTGACGGGGGTCAGGATCAGGTCGACCTCGCCGAAGACCGTGGCGAGCCGCCGGTCGTTCTCGGCGCGGAGGTCCTGGGCGGCTCGGAACGCGGCGGGGTCGGGGTCGGGCGACGCGGCGCGGAGGGCGAGCCAGGCGGGGGCGGGGTCCTTCAGGTGGAGCGGGTGCGGCTCGGGCGGGGAGTCCTGCCCTACGACGGGTGCGGACCCGGCGAGCCGTACGAGCCCGGCGTCCGCGAGGCGGAGCGCGGCGCGGTGGGCGATCGCGGCGGGCTCGGGGTCGGTGTCGGCGAAGCCGAGGTCGGCCGACCAGACGGCGAGGGGAGGAGGCGGGACACGGTCGGGCACCCGGTCCGCCCCGCCCGAGCGCGTCACGTCGGGCTCCCCCTCCTCGCCGACGCCTCCCGCTCCGCTCACACACCGCCAGTACGCCGCCGCGTCCGACGCGTACCGGGTGAGGACACCGGCCGCCGCCAGGCCCGTGCGGTCGGGGGACGGCAGACGGCCGTTCGTGGTCTTCAGGCCGACGACGCCGCACCAGGCGGCCGGGATGCGCACGGACCCGGCGCCGTCCGTACCGGTGGCCATCGGCACCAGGCCGGCGGCCACCGCCGCCGCGGACCCGGCGGAGGAACCGCCCGGCGTCCGGTCCGCCCGCCAGGGGTTCACGGTCCGGCCGCCCGCCCCGAGACCCCAGGTCTGCCAGGGGGTACCGGGGCCGGGCACGGAGGTCGCCCCCACGGGCACGCAGCCGGCCGCGACCAGCGCCCGTGCCGCCGCCGTACGCGACCCGGCCCGCCCCTTCACCCCGAGCGGAACCCCGGCCAACGGCAACCACTCACCGCGGGCGACCCGCGCGTCCACCTCCACCGCCGACCGCAGCGCGCCCTCGTCCCACACCTCGGCGAACGCGCACAGTGTGGGTTCGGCCTGCTGGATGCGGGCGAGCGCGGCCGTGACGACGTCGACGGCCGTCATGCTTCCCGCTCGGACGGCAGCGGCGATCTGCTCGGCCCGCCACAACGGTGCACGCGACAACGGTGCACGCGGCCCGCGTGGCGCGCGCCCGCTGATCAGCGCTCCTGCCGAACGGAGATCAGCAGGCCGCTGCCGTTCTCCCGCAGGGTGAACAGCGCGGCCTTCTTCAGAATCGCCGCCGGGAGGTACGTACCGTCGGTCAGAACCTCGGGCTTGCCGTCACTCACCTTCAGCTCGATCACGGGCTTGGCGCCACTCTCGACATCGGTCTCGCCGTAGGCCACGCCGCCGTCGGTGAGGGCTCGGATGCCGATGGTCCGCCGGTTGTCGTCCCCCTGGAGACAGAGCCCCGTACCCGACTTGACGTCGAGGACGACGGAATCGAGAGCGAGGTAGCGGCCGTTGGGGGAGGCCACGGCGTTGGTCACGCCCGCCGTACCCCCTTCACCGCATGTCGTACTGGCCAGGAGACGACCGGTGTCCAGGTCGTGCGCGGACCAGACGGTGGCATCCAGGTCGTCGGCGCCCTTCCAGTGGGCGAGGAACACACCGTCGCCGACAGCGGCGATGCCCCCGCTCACGTACCCGCCGCTGTGGGTCTTCCTTCCCGAGTCGGCGTCCTTGGGGGCGACGTCCTGAGAGGACCATCCGTTCACGAGGCCGAAGCCGCCCAACGCGTGCACAGCCACCGGAGCGTCCGGCGCGACACCCACGACCTCGCTTCCCGTGCAGATGGAATGACACTTGGGGATCTGCACGTCCACGGGGTCGTACTCCGTGAGCTTGCCAGTCGCGCCGTCGATGGAAACGCTGAGCCTGTCGGAGTACTCCTCCCAGGTGACGACCAGTTCGGCCCCACCGTCATAGACCTTGAGTGTGTCCCCCCTGGCGGTGACGGGTACGGCGACACGGTGCAGCGGGGCCACGGAGGTGCCCGAGGCGTCCATCGCGTACAGGTCGACCTGTACGACCTCCTGGCTCTTGGTGAGGGCGTCTCCGTCCTGCCGGCCGTGGGCCCAGGCCGCGACAAAGGTGCGGCCACTCTGCCGGACCACGGTGACCTGGGGGATCTCGCGGTTGTCTTCGTTGTACCCGTAGGACGGCTGGTCGTTGATCACGGTCGGCACCTGGTAGGGGGCGCCTCTCCACCGCACCTTGCCCGTGGCGATGTCGCGCGCCTCGACCGCGTATCCGTCACTGGACCGGGTTACGTACGCGACCGTCTGCCCGTCTGTCGTCACCGGCATATCGGACTCGGTGCTCTCCGGAACCCAGTCCAGTTCCTGGTCCCAGCCCTTGGCGCCCTCGTAGGCGGGAGGCACGGTGAGTTCGGCCGGAGAAGGAGCCTTGGTGCCGGCGCCCTTGTCACCCTGGCCCGTGCCGGAACCGCCGCCGTCGCCGTCCGAGCTGCATCCGGCGAGCAGCACTCCGGCCAGGGTGACGGCCACGGCTGCCTTCGTCCTGTACATCTCTGTTCCTTCTCGTCACGTGGGGGCCTCGTCGGGACCGGCTGCCGCCTGCCGGCGGGCGGTCTCGCATCGAGCGTGCTCGCTTGTCAGCCGTCGTACGCATCGACCGTCGGCGCCGCCTTCGCCCGGTGACCGCCCTGTTTGCAGCCTGCGAACGGCCCGACGGGGAAGCGGAGTTCGGCGAGTACGGGGCCGAGGTGATCACGATGCCACACGGCGGGACCCGAGGCGCCGGCCGCCGGATCGGTGCACTCCTGCCAGGCCAGCCAGGGCATGCAGCCGGGCGACCGCCTCCAGATGCCCCCACCAGCGGGGGCACCACGGCTGCTGCGAGCTGACCTCGCGGCCGTACACGGGCAGCAGGAGATCCGAGACCCACCGGGCCAGGCCGCGCATCTCCTCGGCGTAGTCCTCGCCGTCCAGGTAGAGGATGAAGGGGGTACTCCGGCCGGTTCCTGGACTGTGGTCATCGGACGGCCTTCTCCACGGCGCGGGCGGTCATGGCCTTCACCTCTGCGTGGGCGGCCGCCCATCCGTTCGGCGGCGACGACACCGGCGCGCAGCACCGAGTCCGGTGCCGCCGCGCCCCGCTCGACGCGCTCGGCCACAGGGCTCCCGGCCCGTCCTTGACCAGGGTCGCCAGGGTTTCCAGGGCGAACTCCAGCAGTCGCGGGAGAGGTTCACCGGCCAGGTGCGGTCCTGGGCGTCCAGGGACGGGCAGACCGACGGCAGGCTCTCCACTGTCCTGGACAGTTTCGTCCGGCGCGGCGACAAGAACGTCGTCAAGGACCTGGACAAGGCACTGCAGCACGCAGGAGTGAACCAGCGGGCGGCCGAACCGCTCTGGAAGCGGTTCGGCGAGTTGCAGACCCTTGAGGAAGAAGAAGCGGTTCGCCAAGGACGCCACCACGCCGGCGCCCGGCAGTGGCAAGACACCGCAGGAACACCTGCGCGGGGCCGTGACCGCCGCCGGTGGTTCCTTCTCGCCGCAGGCCGGAGGTGGGGGAACGTCGGTGGCCAAGGCTGCCGGACTTCACCTGAAGGGAAGGTCTCCGGGCACTCCTGGTGCGCAGAATTCCGCGAACCAGCAGACCGGCAGGATTACCGGCGCAGGCTCCTGGCGAGTACCTTGCCAGCCCGGGCCACCACCGCCGGGGAGCGACAAGGGAGGGTCGAAGCGCTGAATCATGGCCATCAGGCCGGGCCGGCCAGGCTTCTGCGACGTGTCTGTGACGCCGTGGTGACGTGAAATCGTTGGCGAGCCGGGAGACTTGGGACCAAGTGTGGGGCCGGTTCCCCGGCACGACAGAGTGAGGGAACAGATGCGTCGACCCAGCCGGGAGAAGAAGAGGGAACAGAAGCGTTCGGCATCCTCGGCCGCCCCGGCGGCGGTGCCGGTCGATGTTCATGTCCCCGCGGTCGGCCCTGGGGCGGGCGCTGCCTGGATCGGAGGCGTATCGGTCGTCGCGGCGCACGGCCAGGAGATCCAGGAAGCCGTCCTTCGGCACCTTCATCGGATCGCCCTCGCTGCCGGACACCCCGTGCACGCCAGGGTGCACGATGAGCGCATCGGGTATGTGGTGCCATTGCGTGTGTGCGTGGACGGTGCCAGCCAGTTCGCCGGCGAGCCCGTACGGGTGGGAGAGCCCTGGCTCGTCGGCGAGGCGATTGCCGACCCACAGGCCGGGAACGCGGTCGCGCCTCGATTTGCCGGAGGGCAGCTGTCCGAGACCGCTATGGCAGCTGCGCGTCCGGAGATCTCGCCGACACTTCGCCGCGACAGGTCGACCCAGATCCTGCGTGCCGTACCGGAGTCGGCGGTAGCGGAACAAGCGCTCGGCCCTGTGGCCGTAGCCGCGCCTGACGCCGTTGACGAGGTGCGCCATGAGCCCGAGGTGCGGCACGCACCGAGCGTGGCGGGCGCGGCTTCCGCCTCGACCGGAGTGCCCGCGCCGGGGCACGCGGCCGCCGGTCGCCCCGCATCTGAAGCCACACCTCTTGCCGAGCCAGTGGTGGCTTCCGAAGTCCCGTACGCACAGGCACAGGGCGGTGACTCCTCACACGGCGACCTCGCTTCTCGGACGAGGCGGGAGCCGAGCACCATGCGGTTGTCGGCGGTGGAGCCGATGGCTGCGGCGGAGTCCATCGCTCCCGCGACACCCGGGCGCCCGTCCGGAGAGCCCCGGACCATGCCTCTCACCAGGGCGAGACAAGAGCCATCGGAGCCGACGGCGGGTGGCGTCGCGCCGTCGACGTTCGTCCTGCGTAAGGTTCCGGAACCGAAGCACGGTCCACTCGCGCAGTCACCCGGGGCCCCGGGGCCCTCGCAGGACCCGCCCGGCATCACTGCCGAGGCAGGAAGGGCAGATCCGTCATCTGCCGGAAGTCGGCACTCGGCCCCGGCCCTCGGTACCGTCTCACCCCCGACGGGTGAGTTCGGCCCGGTGACCGAAGCCACCGCCCCGGGGCCGGCCGTGGCTCCGCAACCGTGGCCGCCGAGCCAGGCTCAGGAACCGGCTGCTTCCTCGGAGCGCGGTGTGCTTCCTGCGCCGCCGGAGCCGCAACCCTGGCCGCCGACCCCCGGTCAGCCTTCTGATCCGATGCCCGCGATCGTGCCGCCTTCCGCGCCGGCACCCGTGCTCGCGCCTCCGGAGGAGTCCGCGACGGACTCCTATCTCGCTCCCGAGTGGAAGGTTGAGGAAGAGGACCCCGGCCCCAAACCGGCGCCGGTTCGGGAGTTCGACGGGGTGGCCGAAGCCGTGTTGGAGCTGGAGGGGACGAGCGGCGGTGCGGCATCCCTTTTCGTGGAGCCCCTGTCCCGCATCAACGAGGCGGTGAAGCTGGGCCGTATCCAGGAGGCCGCGGAGATGGCCGAGCAGACCGTCGCCCAGGCGACCGTGGCGCTGGGCCCGCACCACCCCGAGGTGCTGAAGCTCCGCGAGCTGACCGCCTACATCGCCTACCTGGCCGGCGACGCCCTCCGTTCCTTCCACCTCTCCCTCGACCTGGCGGGTCTGCGCCACCGTCTGCGCGACGAGCGTGCCGCGTATGGCAACATCCAGAGCGCGGCGGCCGCCTGGCGCGCGGTCCGTGACCCGCTCCAGGGCCTGCACCTGGGCCGCGACCTGATCGCCGTCTGGACCGACCTCGCCGCCGACGCGGGGCCCGCCGCCGACGACCTGGAGCAACTGGAGAAGGCCCGCACCCGGATGACCCGCCTCGCCGAACGGGCCCGCGCCCTCGACTCCGCCCCCTACGCCCATGGCCAGTGATCACACCGGCAACCACCACGACAGGGGACCCGCCGGGGCCGGCGTCACGCGGCCGGCCCCTCCCCGCCCTCTGGACACGCCGCGCGACCCGGCCGTCGCCAGGCGCTCCCAGGCGGCCCGCCACCGCTCCCCGCACCCGTCGTCCCCCGAGCGCCCCAGCCCCGCCCCCGGGTCGAGGTCACCTTCAACGAGCTGATCGGCACGATGAGTTGGCGCACCCTCGACCGGTCGGCGCCCGCACCCGGCGCCCAGGACGGCAACCACCGCACCCCTCACCGCCGTACGCCCGAGACGGCCCCCTGGAGCACCCGCGCCGCGGCCCTGCGCTCCGCCGGCCTGGACCCGTCCCGGGCCCCCGGACAGGGCGCCGCCCCGATTCCGACGCACCCCGGGACCGTACGGTCCGCCCTGAGCGTCGACATCACGGCGCTCACCCCGGAGGGCCGGCGGAGTCTGGCCAGGCTCGGTGCCCTGCGCTCCGAAGCGGCCGCCGGTCTCGCCGAGAGCACCCGCATGCCCACGGCGGTCGCGTCCCGCCTCAGGTCGGCGAGCGCGGCCCCGGCCCACACCCACGCCCTGACGACACGGCGCACCGCGACCCGCCCACCGTCCTACGCGCCCACCCGCTCGGGCACCCCCGGCACCCCTGGCGCACCCACTCACCAGCCGCGACGCTGACCCGCCCCGGTCACGCGATCACCACGCACCCGGCCCGGGACCGGCCACGGCGCTCCCCGCCGACCGGCCGACCCCGGGCATGGACCACCTCTGACCCTGCCTCGGACTACTCCGACAGCTCCCACACCGCGTACGCCAGCGCGTCGCTGTTCCGGTCGAGCGCCGTGTCGTTGATGTTGGACGTGGTGTCGCAGGACGAGTGGTAGCAGCGGTCGAAGGCCTGGCCGGACGTACCGCCCCACTTGGTGACCTGCGCGGCGGTCTTGGTGCGGCTGGCTCCCGTGAAGAGGCCGCCGACGGGGACACCCGCGCTCTTGAAGGGCGCGTGGTCGGAGCGGCCGTCGCCCTCGGTCTCGATCTCGGTCGGGACGCCGATCCCCGTGAAGTAGTCCTTGAAGGTCTGCTCGATGACGGGGTCGTCGTCGTAGACGAAGTACCCGGGGTTCGGCGAGCCGATCATGTCGAAGTTCAGGTAGCCGCTGATGCGGGCCCGGTTCGTCGAGGACAGGTTGTTGACGTAGTAGCGGGAGCCGACGAGACCCAGCTCCTCCGCGCCCCACCAGGCGAACCGCAGGTGCTTCGTGGGCTGGTAGTTCGAGCGGGACACGGCCAGCGCGGCCTCCAGCACGGCGGCGGAGCCCGAGCCGTTGTCGTTGATACCGGCACCGGTGGTGACGCTGTCCAAGTGTGAACCGGCCATGACAACCTGGTTCGTGTTGCCGCCGGGCCAGTCCGCTATCAGGTTGTAGCCGGTGCGGCCGCCGGACGTGAAGGACTGCGTGGTGGTGACGAAGCCCGCCGCGTCGAGCTTGCCCTTCACGTAGTTCAGCGACGCGGTGTAGCCGGCCCGTCCGTGGGCTCTGTTGCCGCCGTTGGCCGTGGCGATGGACTGGAGCTGGGCCAGGTGGGCCTTGACGTTGGCCACGGGGAGGTCGGGTGCGGCGGCGAGTGCCACCTCGGGGGCGG
The DNA here is from genome assembly GCF_014873495.1 of Streptomyces stelliscabiei. Classification (GTDB taxonomy): domain Bacteria; phylum Actinomycetota; class Actinomycetes; order Streptomycetales; family Streptomycetaceae; genus Streptomyces; species Streptomyces bottropensis. The sequence goes on from NZ_JADBGF010000001.1 coordinate 6,150,711, forward strand.
GAGCCGCCCCGGCTATGGACCCGGTGGTGATCAGCGTGACCGCCGCGACGGCGGCGGCGAGGGTGGTGCGTCCTGCGGCTGGAACGGAGAGCTTCATAGTGGGGGCTCCGAATTCCATGGGTTCGCTCCGGACACACTGTTGATGTGTCCATGGCGAATCCGGTGAATGGGGTGCCTGGATGGTGCGGGTGGGACTGACTCTCCGTCAAGGGCGCTATTTGGCCAGCGGGGCACGCGTCTCGGACACCTCGACGGCGGTGGTCAGCTCCTCCAGCCGCCTGCGCGCCGCGCGCGCCGTCCGCAGCGCGTCCCAGGTCAGCAGCGACAGCGCGAGCCACACCAGAGCGAATCCGGCCCACCGCTCGGGCGGCATCGCCTCACCGAAGTAGACGACCCCCAGCAGGAACTGGAACACCGGCGCCAGATACTGCAGCAGCCCCAGCGTGGACAGCGGCACCCGGATCGCGGCCGCCCCGAAGCAGACGAGCGGCAGCGCGGTCACCAGCCCGGTCGCGGCGAGGAGCAGCGCGTGCCCCGTCCCGTGCGAGCCGAAGGTGACGTCCCCGCGCGACCCCAGCCACAGCAGATAGGCCAGCGCGGGCAGGAACTGGATCGCGGTCTCCGCGGCGAGCGACTCGACGCCGCCCAGGTTGACCTTCTTCTTCACCAGTCCGTACGTGGCGAAGGAGAAGGCGAGGCACAGCGAGATCCACGGCGGTCGCCCGTATCCGACGGTGAGGACGAGGACGGCCGCGAAGCCGACGCCGACCGCCGTCCACTGCACGGGCCGCAGTCGTTCCTTCAGCAGCAGGACGCCCATGGCGATCGTGACGAGCGGGTTGATGAAGTACCCGAGGGAGGCCTCGACCACCTGGTGGGCGTTCACGGCCCAGATGTACACCCCCCAGTTGACGGTGATCACCGCCGCCGCGACCGTGACCAGGGCGAGCTTGCGTGGCTGCCGCAGCAGTTCACCGGCCCAGGACCAGCGCCGCAGCACCAGCAGGGCGACACCGACGACCGCGAGGGACCAGACCATGCGGTGGGCGAGTATCTCCACCGCGCCGGAGGGCTTCAGCAGCGGCCAGAAAAGCGGGACGATCCCCCACATCCCGTACGCGGCGAAGCCGTTCAGCAGCCCTATCCGGTGTTCGCCCCTCGACTGCGCCGCCACGGCCCCTCCTTCTCGCGGGCCGCACCACCGCGACCCCAAGCCCTGACGAAGGTAACGCCGACCACCCCCGGCTGTCATGCCCGTATCGGCATACGGTCATGACAGCCGGGGGTGGTCCAGGGGATGGTCCCCGAGGGGGAGTCCGGGGGTCCCCGAGGGGGAGTCCGGGGTTTGGGTCAGGGGCTCGTATCCGGGACTCGTGTCCGGGGCTCGAGGCTCGGGGCTCGGGGCCGGGAGTCGGGCCCGGGACTCGCGTCCGGGGCGGCGCGGCCCCGGCGCTCGGGCTGGGGGTCGGGGGAGTGCTCGGGCGAGAGCCGCCCTGCCCGGTCCGGGGCCAGTGGTCCGGTCCGCGATCCGGAATCCGAGGGCCGGTCCGGGGTCCGCGGGTCGGTTCGGGGTCCGCGGTACGGACCTCGGACCGCGGGCGAGGGCCGGGTTCAGCCCTTCAGCGCCGCCGCGATCGAGTCCGAGATCGGCGTGGTCGGGCGGCCGATGAGGCGGGAGAGGTCGCCGGAGGAGACGACCAGCTCGCCCTTCTCGACGGACGCGTCCACGCCCGCGAGGATCGCGGCGAAGCCCTCGGGGAGCCCGGCGCCGGTGAGGATGCCGACCAGGACATCGCCCGAGACGGGGTTGTTCGCGATCTCCTTGCCGGTCTGCCCGCTGACCTCGGCCGCGTACTCGGCGAAGCTCCACGCGGTGTCGCCGCCCAGCTCGTACGTCTGGTTCTCGTGGCCCTCGCCGGTCAGCACGGCGACCGCGGCGGCGGCGTAGTCCGCGCGGGCCGCCGAGGAGACCCGGCCCTCGCCGGCGGCGTGCGTGACGGCGCTGTACTCCAGCACCGGTCCGAGCTGCTCGGTGTAGTTCTCGTTGTACCAGCCGTTGCGCAGCAGGGTGTACGGCAGACCGGAGGCGAGCAGCGCCTCCTCGGTGGCCCGGTGGTCGTTCGCGAGGGCGGCCGTCAGGCTGCCCGGCGCGCTGGTGTAGGCGAGGAGAGCGACCCCGGCCGCCTTGGCGGCGTCGATCGCGACCTGGTGCTGGGCGGCGCGGTCCTTGTCCACCTCGCTGCCCGAGATCAGCAGCACCTTGTCACCGGCGGCGAACAGGCCGTCGAAGGTCTCGGGGGTGTTGTAGTCGGCGACGGCGATCTTCACGCCGCGCGCCGCGAACCCCGCGGCCTTCTCCTCGCTGCGGACGACGGCCGTGATCTGCTCGGCCGGAACCTTCTCCAGCAGCCCTTCGACGACGAACTTGCCGAGGTGGCCGGTCGCTCCGGTGACGACGATGCTCATGGTGAAACTCCTCCAGTGGGGCGGGGTGCTTCACTAACCCTAGGGGGTGCGCTAACTCTGCGAAAGTACCCACTTTGAAGTAAGGTACTGGCATGGCCGTAAGCAAGGTGTCGAAGCAGCCCGCGATCATGGACGACATGAACGGCGAGGGCCTCTGCCCCCACCGCCTCGTCCTGGAGCACGTCACCAGCCGCTGGGGCGTCCTCGTCCTGATCGTGCTGCTGGAGCGGTCCTACCGGTTCAGCGAGCTGCGCCGGGCCATCGGCCGCGTCAGCGAGAAGATGCTGACCCAGACCCTCCAGACCCTGGAACGCGACGGCCTCGTCCACCGCGACGCCAAACCCGTCATCCCGCCCCGCGTCGACTACTCCCTCACCGACCTCGGCCGCGAGGCGGCCGAACAGGTCCGCGCCCTCGCGAGCTGGACCAAGGACCGCATGGACGAGGTGCAGACGGCCCGCCGGACGTACGACGAGGCCCGGCAGGCATACGACGAGGCCCGGGCCTGAACCCGACCCGGGCCTGCGCGCTCGACTGTTCACCCTCAGCCGTCCGTCCTCAGCCGTCCGTCCTCAGCCGTCCGTCCTCAGCCGACGACCGTCCAGGTGTCCTTGCCGGTGAGGAGTGCCGACAGGTCGCCTTTGCCGTACTGGTCGATGGCGGTGTCGAGTTGGTCGGCCATCTGGGTGTCGTAGACGGGGCGTCGGACGGAGCGCAGGACGCCGATGGGGGTGTGGTGGAGGGTGTCGGGGTCGGCGAGGCGGGAGAGGGCGAAGGCGGTGGTGGGGGAGGGGGAGTGCGCGTCGTGCACGAGGATCCGTGACTGGTTGTCCTCGGTCACGGTGACGACTTTCAGGTCGCCGGTGGTCTCGTCGCGTACGACCCCTCGTGTGGCGTCGGTGCCGAACCGGATCGGCTGCCCGTGCTCCAGCCGGATCACGGCGTCCTGGGCCGAGTCGCGGTCCTTGAGCACCTCGAAGGCGTTGTCGTTGAAGATGTTGCAGTTCTGGTAGATCTCGACGAGGGCGGTGCCGGGGTGTGCGGTGGCCTGCCGCAGCACCTCCGTCAGGTGCTTGCGGTCGGAGTCGATGGTCCGTGCGACGAACGACGCCTCCGCGCCCAGAGCCAGCGACACCGGGTTGAACGGCGCGTCCAGCGACCCCATCGGCGTCGACTTGGTGATCTTGCCGGTTTCGGAGGTGGGGGAGTACTGGCCTTTGGTGAGGCCGTAGATGCGGTTGTTGAAGAGGAGGATTTTGAGGTTGACGTTGCGGCGCAGGGCGTGGATGAGGTGGTTGCCGCCGATGGAGAGGGCGTCGCCGTCGCCGGTGACGACCCAGACGGACAGGTCGCGTCGTGAGGTGGCGAGTCCGGTGGCGATGGCGGGGGCGCGGCCGTGGATGGAGTGCATCCCGTAGGTGTCCATGTAGTACGGGAAGCGGGAGGAGCAGCCGATGCCGGAGACGAAGACGATGTTCTCCTTGGCCAGGCCGAGTTCGGGCATGAAGCCCTGGACGGCGGCGAGGATCGCGTAGTCACCGCAGCCGGGGCACCAGCGCACCTCCTGATCCGACTTGAAGTCCTTCATGGACTGCCGGGCCGTGGCCTTGGGCACGAGGGCCAGCGCCTCGATCGTGCCGCCCGTGCCCGCGCCTTCCGTGGACCTCTCAGCCATCGATGGCCTCCTTGAGAGCCGTGGCGAGCTGCTCCGCCTTGAACGGCATACCGTTCACCTGGTTGTACGAGTGGGCGTCGACGAGGTATTTCGCCCGGATGAGCAGGGCGAGTTGGCCGAGGTTCATCTCGGGGACCACGACCTTGTCGTAGCGCTTGAGTACCTCGCCGAGGTTCTTGGGGAAGGGGTTGAGATGGCGCAGATGGGCCTGGGCAATGGATTCCCCGGCGGTGCGCAGTTCCCGGACGGCCGCGGTGATGGGGCCGTAGGTGGATCCCCAGCCGAGCACGAGGGTGTCGGCGTGGTGCGGGTCGTCGACCTTGATGTCGGGCACGTCGATGCCGTCGGTCTTGGCCTGGCGGGTGCGGACCATGTGGTCGTGGTTGGCGGGGTCGTAGGAGATGTTGCCGGTGCCGTCCTGTTTCTCGATGCCGCCGATGCGGTGTTCGAGGCCGGGGGTGCCGGGGATGGCCCAGGGGCGGGCGAGGGTGTGGGGGTCGCGTTTGTAGGGCCAGAAGACTTCGGTGCCGTCGTCGAGGGTGTGGTTGGGGCCCTGGGCGAACTGGACGGTGAGGTCGGGGAGTTCGTCGGTGTCGGGGATCCGCCAGGGCTCTGAGCCGTTGGCGAGGTAGCCGTCGCTGAGCAGGAAGACGGGGGTGCGGTAGGTGAGTGCGATCCGGGCTGCTTCGAGGGCGGCGTCGAAGCAGTCGGCCGGGGTCCTGGGTGCGACGACGGGTACCGGGGCTTCGCCGTTGCGGCCGAACATGGCCTGGAGCAGGTCGGCCTGTTCGGTCTTGGTGGGCAGGCCGGTGGAGGGGCCGCCGCGCTGGATGGCGACGACGAGCAGCGGCAGTTCGAGGGAGACGGCGAGTCCGATGGTCTCCGATTTCAGTGCCACGCCGGGTCCGGAGGTGGTGGTGACGGCGAGTGATCCGCCGAAGGCGGCGCCGAGTGCGGCGCCGATGGCGGCGATCTCGTCCTCGGCCTGGAAGGTGCGGACGCCGAAGTTCTTGTGGCGGGAGAGTTCGTGGAGGATGTCGGAGGCGGGGGTGATGGGGTAGGAGCCGAGGTAGAGGGGCAGGTCGGCCTGGCGGGAGGCGGCGATGAGGCCCAGGGACAGGGCGAGGTTGCCGCTGATGTTGCGGTAGGTGCCGGGGGGGAAGGCGGTCGCGGCGGGGGCGACTTCGTAGCTGACGGCGAAGTCCTCGGTGGTTTCGCCGAAGTTCCAGCCGGCGCGGAACGCGGCGAGGTTGGCGGCCGCGATCTCGGGTTTCTTGGCGAACTTGGCGGCCAGGAACTTCTCGGTGCCTTCGGTGGGCCGGTGGTACATCCAGGACAGCAGCCCCAGCGCGAACATGTTCTTGCTGCGTTCGGCTTCCTTGCGGCTGAGGTCGAAGGTCTTGAGGGCTTCGACGGTCAGGGTGGTCAGGGGGACGGGGTGGACGCTGTAGCCGTCCAGTTGGCCGTCGTCGAGGGGGCTGGTGGTGTAGCCGACTTTGTGCAGGGCGCGTGGGGTGAATTCGTCGGTGTTGACGATGATCTCGGCGCCGCGGGGCAGGTCGGCGATGTTGGCCTTGAGTGCGGCGGGGTTCATCGCGACGAGGACGTCGGGGGCGTCGCCGGGGGTGAGGATGTCGTGGTCGGCGAAGTGCAGCTGGAAGCTGGAGACGCCGGGCAGGGTGCCGGCGGGGGCGCGGATCTCGGCGGGGAAGTTCGGCAGGGTGGAGAGGTCGTTGCCGAACGACGCCGTCTCGGAGGTGAACCGGTCACCCGTGAGCTGCATCCCGTCACCGGAATCCCCGGCGAACCGGATGATCACCCGATCGAGTCGGCGGACGTCCTTCGTCCCCGCCGGTTTGCGCTGTTCTCTCAGTTCTCCCAGAGCGGCCTCGTCGGCCTGCTCCGCTGGGCTGCTGACCTGGCTGGTCACTGAACTGGACCTCCCTCGGGGCGGCTGTCCGGGAACGGCCGTCCCGCCGGCCCTCCCCAGACCAACCCTACGTCGGCGAGGATGACCTTCCCTCGCTCTTTCGCCTGATGGACGCTGTTTTGAGACCGCCGAACGCCCTGACTTGTCATGATTTACCCGCCCGTGCCACCTCCTTCGAAGACGCGCGCCACCGGTCGGCGGTTCTCGACCCGAGCGGAGGAGGTGAGGCGGGCGCGGGGTCGGCGAGGTTGACGGTGCGGGGTGAGGAGGGGCGAGGAGAGGGGGGAGGGGAATGAGGAGACGGACCATCTGACACAGTGTCAGAGGATCACGAATTGAGGTAGGTGAGCACCGCCAGAACACGCCGGTGGTCCCCGTCGCTCGGGGACAGCCCGAGCTTCAGGAAGATGTTGCTGACATGCTTCTCGACGGCTCCGTCGCTGACGACCAGCTGCCGGGCGATCGCCGAGTTGGTCCGCCCCTCCGCCATCAGCCCCAGCACCTCCCGCTCCCGAGGGGTGAGCCCTGCGAGCACGTGCTGCTTCCGGCTCCGCCCGAGCAGCTGCGCGACCACCTCCGGGTCCAGCGCCGTGCCACCCCGCGCCACCCGGACCACCGCGTCCACGAACTCCCTGACCTCGGCGACCCGGTCCTTCAGCAAATACCCCACGCCACGACTGGACCCCGCGAGCAGTTCGGTGGCGTAGCGCTCCTCCACGTACTGCGACAGGACGAGAACCCCCAGCTCAGGGTGCTGCTTCCGCAGCTGTACGGCGGCCCGTACGCCTTCGTCGGTGTGGGTCGGAGGCATCCGTACGTCCGCCACGACCACGTCCGGGAGGTCGTCCTGGGCCGCGAACTCCGTGATCGTCTTGATCAGGGCGTTCCCGTCCCCGACCCCTGCCACGACGTCGTGCCCCCGGTCGGTCAGCAGCCGCGTCAGCCCCTCCCGCAACAGCACCGAATCCTCGGCGATGACCACCCGCACCCTGTCCTCCACGCCTCGTCCCCCCACGACACCCACCCCGACCGGCCCATGCTCCGGGCCCGACCTGTACGACAGCCCCCAGCATTTCAGCATCGGAACCGCCGGGCACCGCGCAGACGAGGAATTCAGGACAGGAACGGCCGACGAACTGGCCGAATGGCGCGGTCGGCCTGCGCGCCGGGGGTTCAGTCGGCGCTGGAGGAGGGGGTGGGGGAGGTGGGGAGGAGGAGGGGGTGAGGGGGGGGAGGGGGCAGCACGGAAGCGCGTCCAAGGGCGAACCCCTTGGACGCGCCGGTCGAGACCCGCCGTCAGATCCCCGCCGTCAGATCCCCGTTGTGGGATCCCGTTGTGGGATACCCGCGTCAGACCGTTCGCCAGGGCAGCTCCGCCGTCACCCGGGTCGGGCCGCCGGCGGGGGAGTCGACGACCAGGATGCCGTCGACCGCCCCGATCCGCTCGGCGAGCCCCGCCAGGCCGGAGCCGCGCCCGGTGTCGGCGCCGCCCACGCCGTCGTCGGCGACCTGGAGCATCAGCCGGTTCTCGACCTTCCACACATCCACGGTCGCCCGCGAGGCCCCCGCGTGCTTGCTGACGTTCTGCAGCAGCTCGGAGACGGTGAAGTACGCGATGCCCTCGATCGCCGGCACCGGCCGTGCCGGGAGGTCCACGTCCACCTCCACCGGCACCGCACACCGGGAGGCGACCGACGACAGCGCCGCGTCGAGCCCCCGGTCGGTCAGCACGGCCGGATGGATGCCTCGCGCGAGATCCCGCAGCTCCTGGAGCGCCGTCTTCACCTCACCGTGCGCCGAGTCCACCATCACCGCCGCCGCGCGGGGGTCCTCGGCCAGCTTCTCCTTCGCCAGTCCCAGGTCCATGGCCAGCGCGACCAGCCGGGCCTGCGCCCCGTCGTGCAGATCCCGCTCGATCCGCCGCAGGTCAGCGGCGGCCGTGTCGACGACGACGCCCCGGTCCGACTCCAGCTCCACGACCCGCGCGCCCAGCCGCGACGGCCCGAGCAGCGCGCCCACCATCACCCGGTCGACCGTCGTCAGCCCGCGCACGATCCACGGCGAGGCCATCGTGAAGAGCAGTCCGACCAGCGCGGTCACGGTCACCTCGAACGGGTTGTCGAGATACACGGAGTGCGTCTCGTCCCCGTACAGCTGCAACCCGTCCTGCCCGGCCCACACGGGGAACACCCAGAACCACAGGGGGTACGTCAGCAGCGCCCACCCGTACGTCCAGAAGGTCACCGCCACCACGAAGGAGAACACCGACCACGGGAACTGGATCACCGCGTACAACAGCTGCCGCCACGACGACCCGCTGCGCAGCACGGCGCCCATCCACGCCATCGCCCCGCGCCCCTTGGGCCGCAACGGCTCCGGCGCGGACACCTCCACCCCGAGCAGCGCCCGCGCCCGCGCCCGCTCCAGCGCGCCGAACCCCCGGCACCCGGCCAGCCCCGCCGCCAGCACCGGGACCCCGAGGAACGTGATCAGCAGCCCCGCGCCGACCGACACCATCGTCACGGCGTACGTGAACAGCAGGATGCCGACGGGCAGCCCCAGCAGCACGTACCCGAACTCCCGCCAGCTGCGCGCCTCGATCGGCGCCCGCAGCCCGGCCGGCATCCGGTGCCGCCGCTCCTCGCCGCCCCAACTCCCGTACCCGTCCCCGTACTCCGTGGCCATCACCGTCGCCCGCCTTCACTGATCCCGCACTCCCGATGTCGTACACCCACCCTGCTCGCCCCACACCTCCCACACCATGGAGCGAGTCACCGTCTCGACAGGGGGGTTTTCCCCACCCCGCCCAACCACCCGACCCGCCACGGCGCGCGGAGGCGTGCTTTTTGGGGGCGCGGGGAACTGCGCGATCACCGCCACGCTCCACCGCCCGCCCGCCCGCCCGCCCGCGCACGCACAGGAACCGCGACGGCGAGGTGGCGTGCTTTTTTGGGGGCACGGGGAACTGCGCGAACACCCCCACACCCCCGGCCCCCGACCACATACCCCCCCGCTAACCGCCGACGGCACCCCGCCCACGCCAAGGCAACTCCGCCGTCACCGTCGTAGGCCCCCCCACCGGTGACTCGATCACGAACACCCCATCAACCGCGTCGATCCGCTCCGCCAGCCCGGCGATCCCACTGCCCCCATCAAGCCGCGCACCCCCACACCCGTCGTCCCACACCTGGATCAACAGCCGTTCGTCGGACCGCCACACATCCACCGAGGCAGCTCTCGCCCCACTGTGCTTACTGATGTTCTGCAGCAACTCGGACACGGTGAAGTACGCGATCCCCTCGATCGCGGCGGCAGGCCGCGCGGGCAGATCGACGCTCACCTTCACCGGCGCGGCACACCGCGAGGCGACCGACGACAGCGCCGCGTCCAGCCCCCGGTCCGTCAGCACCGCAGGATGAATCCCCCGCGCCAGATCCCGCAGCTCCTGCAACGCCAGCTTCACCTCGCCATGCGCCTCCTCCACCATCGTGGCGGCCGCGTCGGGGTCCTCCAGCAGCTTCTCCTTGGCGAGCCCGAGCCCCATCGCCAGATTCACCAGCCGCGCCTGCGCCCCGTCGTGCAGGTCCCGCTCGATCCGCCGCATGTCGGCCGCGGCCGTGTCGACCACGACCCCCCGGTCGGACTCCAGCTCCGCGATCCGCCGCTCCAGCTCGTCGGACGGCGACAGCAGCGACCGCACCATCACCCGGTCCACGTTCGTCAGCCCCCGCACGATGTACGGCAGCACCGGCCACGCCACGAACAGCCCCGTGAGGGTGATGACGAACGTCGTCACGGCCCACGGCATCCGGATCAGCTCGTACAGCATCGAACGCCAGCCGACGGGATCCTTCACGCTCATCCACACCTGCGCGAAGAACCCCTCGTCCGCCCGCCGCCCGCTGCCCCGGAACGGCAGCGGACTCGGCTCGTCCACCCCCACCCGCAGCAGCGCCCGCGCCCGCATCCGCTCCAGCCTCCCCAGCTGCCGGGCCCCCATCAACGCGGCGGCCAGCAGCGGAAAACCGATCACGGTCAACGTCAGGAAGGCACTGGTGAACAGCACCGTCGTCACGTACACGAACCCGAGCAGCGCGAATGGCAGGTTCGCCAGCAGATGCGCGATCTCCCGCCACGTCTGCGCCCCGAAGGCGAACTGCGCCGGCGGCAGCGGCTCGGACGGCGTCTGACTGGAGGGCAGCGGACGACCGTACGGCCGCCCGGAGCCGGAGGATGGGGATGCGGTCATGCCCACCACCCTGCCCGCCCGCGTCGGCCCCGCGCCATGAGGCGGACCGCCCCGGCCGCCCTGGGGAAAACCCCACCCCACCCCGTCCTGCCCCATGTCGCCCTCTCTCCCCTCGCCGCGCACCGCCCCGTCCCACCCGGGCCGGACCGCGCTCGGGGGTGCCGACCTGTGACGGGCTGCTTACGGTCTCTTTAGCAGGGCCTAGACTCCCGTGCGTACAGATCGTCGAACAGCGAAGTACGTACGGCGTCCGCATCACGTACGTACGAATCGCCTGGCCAGGGGAGCGAGGGACGGACGTGCCGGAACCGACCGTCGCCGTAGCGGCGCAGCCGACCGTCGCCGTAGCGGCGGACTACTTCCAGTCCTACTCGGTGGTCGGGCTGCTCGCCGCCGTGGGCGTGCTCTTCGTCGCCGTCGCCTTCGGCGCGGGACGCCTGCTGCGGCCGGAGGTACCCACCCGGGAGAAGCTCCTGACGTACGAGTGCGGCGTCGACCCCGTCGGCGAGGGCTGGGCCCACACCCAGGTCCGCTACTACGTCTACGCCTTCCTCTACGTCATCTTCGCCATCGACTCGATCTTCCTCTTCCCCTGGGCGACGGTCTTCGCGGACCCCGGCTACGGCGCGACGACCCTCGTCGAGATGTTCGTCTTCCTCGGTTTCCTCGCCGTGGGCCTGCTCTACGCATACAAGAAGGGCGTCCTGGCATGGACGTGACCCCAGAAACGAACGCGCGGCACACGCACCTGCCCCAGCCGGACGCGTCGGAGCCGCTGGACACCCCGGGGCCCGTCCTCCTCCCGGAGCCGAAGCGGCTGGGCGCCCTCGCCCGTCTCGCCCCGGAGCCGATGAAGGTGATCCTCAACTGGGGCCGCCGCTACTCCCTCTGGGTCTTCAACTTCGGCCTCGCCTGCTGCGCGATCGAGTTCATCGCCGCCTCCATGGCCCGCCACGACTTCATCCGTCTCGGCGTGATCCCGTTCGCGCCGGGCCCGCGCCAGGCCGACCTGATGGTGGTCTCGGGCACGGTCACGGACAAGATGGCCCCGGCGGTGAAGCGCCTGTACGAGCAGATGCCGGAGCCGAAGTACGTCATCTCCTTCGGCGCGTGCAGCAACTGCGGCGGCCCCTACTGGGACTCCTACTCCGTCACCAAGGGCGTCGACCAGATCATCCCCGTCGACGTCTACGTCCCCGGCTGCCCGCCCCGCCCCGAGGCGCTGCTCCAGGGCATCCTGAAACTCCAGGAGAAGATCGCCCGGGAGTCCCTCGGGGAGCGGTACGGCCACGGCGGCGGCCCCGGCACGACGACCGGCCCGGCGGCGGGGTCCCGCCCCTCCACGGCGGCCCTGCAGAGCGGCCTGGTGAAGCCGCCCGCCGCCGCGACCGACACCGGAACGGCTCCCGGCGGCGCCACCGGAGTGGAAGTGGGAGACAAGTGACCGGCTGGCTGCCCGCCCCCGCCGAGGAACTCTTCGGCCCGGAGGCCACGGCCGAGGAGTCGTACGACGTCCTCACCGTGGACGTCCCGCCCGCATCCTGGACCGAGGCGCTGCGCACGGCCCGCTCCACCCTGGGCTGCACCTATTTCGACTGGCTGAGCGCGGTCGACGAGCCGGGCACCGGCTTCCGCGTGGCGGCGCACGTGGTGGCCCTGGCCCCGGTCCGCCGCTTGCTCCTGCGCACGACGGTCCCCCACGAGTCCCCGGTCCTGCCGACCGCCGTCGACGTCTACGCCGGCGCGGCCTGGCACGAACGCGAGACCCACGAAATGTTCGGCGTCCGCTTCGAGGGCCACCCCGCCCTGGACCACCTCCTCCTCCCGGAGAACTTCGAGGGCCACCCCCTCCGCAAGGACTTCGTCCTCGCCGCCCGCGTGGCCAAGGCCTGGCCCGGGGCCAAGGAGCCCGGGGAGCCTGCGGCGGGCGCGGCGCACGGCGGCCCCAAGCGCCGCCAGATGCTTCCCCCCGGCGTGCCCGACCCCAACGAATGGGGGCCCCTCAAGGGCCAACTGCCCCCGGCCCCGACCCGCCCGACCCGAGGTGCGGCCCCGCGAGCAGCCGGCGACCGCCCACCCCGTCGCACCCGCACCGCGACCGAGGCCGCAGCCGACCGGCCGACTCCCGGCCCGGCACCGGACGCGGGCGCCGGCGCCACGGTGCCGCGCCGCGCCCGCACGACAGCGGAGGGTTCGGCGAGCCAGACGCCCGCCGGCCAGACGCCCGCCGGTCAGACGTCCGCCGGTCAGACGTCCGCCGGTCAGACGTCCGCCGGTCAGACGCCTGCCGATCCGGCGCCGGACGCGAGCGGCAGTCCCACGGCCCCGCGCCGCGCCCGGAGCGCGAGCGAGGGGTCAGCCACGCAGCGCACCCAGCCGCAGAGCCGGCCCGCCTCGCAGGAGTCGGCCACACCTGAGAGCCGGGCCGCCTCCGATCCGCAGCGCCCCTCCGGCCTCGCGACCGCCCCCGTCGAGCCGACGTCTCCCGTCGAGCCGACGTCTCCCGCCGGACCGCGCCGCGCCCGCAGCGCGTCAGGAGGCTCGGCGAGTCAGCGCGACGCGGCCCCGGACGACACCCCCGGCACCGCCGAGCCCTCGCCGCAGCCGGGCCCCACCCGGCCCGCCCCCCGCAGCACGGACGCCCCTTGGCACCACGCCCGCCCGGCTTTCGACGAGCCGGAGGCGAAGCCGGAGCCGGAGCCCAAGCCCGAGCGCGAATCCGACACCCCGCAGCCCGAGCCCGCCCCGCACGCCGAGCCCGCCCCGCACGCCGAGCCCGCCCCGCAGCCCGAGCCCGCCCCGCACGCCGAGCCCGCCCCGCACGCCGAGCCCGCCCCGCAGCCCGAGCCCGCCCCGCACGCCGAGCCCGCCCCGCACGCCGAGCCCGCCCCGCACGCCGAGCCCGCCCCGCAGCCCGAGCCCGCCCCGCACGCCGAGCCGCCCGGCACACCCCCGGACGACGACGCACCCGAGGACGACGGCACCCCCACCGAAGTCACCCCCCGCGACACCCCTGACCCCGAACACCCCACGGGAGGCTCGCAGTGAACGACGCATCGGACGTCGCCCTGCGACTCCTCATCGTCTTCGTCGTCTTCCTCACCTTCCCCCTGATCATCGGTCAGACCGAGCACAAGGTGATGGCCCACATGCAGGGCCGCCTCGGCCCCATGTACGCCGGCGGCTTCCACGGCTGGGCCCAACTCGTCGCGGACGGAGTCAAGTTCGCCCAGAAGGAAGACATCGTGCCGGCCGGCGCCGACCGCCGCGTCTTCCAGCTCGCCCCCGCCGTGGCCCTCCTCCCGTACCTCCTCGTCCTCCTCGCCATCCCGATCGGCCCCGGCGAGGGCGCCGTCGGCGAGGTCATCGACGCCGGTGTCTTCTTCGTCCTCGCGGTGATGGGCGTCGGCGTCCTCGGCTCCCTCATGGCCGGCTGGGCCTCCGCCAACAAGTTCTCCCTCCTCGGCGGCCTCCGCACCGCCGCCCAGCTCCTCGCGTACGAACTCCCGATGCTGCTCACCGCCGCCTCCGTGGCGATGGCGGCCGGCACGGTCTCCCTCGTCGGCATCCTCGACGCCTTCGAATGGTGGTGGCTCCCCTGGCAGATCGTCGGCGCGATCGTCTTCTTCGTCGCCGGTCTCGCCGAACTCCAGCGCCCGCCCTTCGACATGCCCGTCGCCGACTCGGAGATCATCTTCGGCGCCTACACCGAGTACACCGGCCTCCGCTTCGCCCTGTTCCTCCTCGCCGAGTACGCCGGCATCGTCGTCCTGTGCGGCCTGACCACCGTCCTCTTCCTCGGCGGCTGGCACGGCCCCTGGGGCGCCGACGGCCTCGGCTGGGTCTGGACCCTCCTGAAGACCGCCGTCCTCGCCTTCGTCGTCATCTGGCTCCGCGTGACCTACCCCCGGCTGCGCGAGGACCAGCTCCAGAAACTCTCCTGGACCCTTCTCGTCCCCCTCTCCCTCGCCCAGATCGCCCTCACCGGCGTCGTCAAGGTGGTGATCCAGTAGCCATGGCCCCCATCCCCGGTAGTGGCCTCGCGAAGGGCCTGGCCGTCACCCTCCGCACGATGACGAGGAAGACCGTCACCGAGCAGTACCCGGACGTCCAGCCCGAACTCCCGCCCCGCACCCGCGGCGTCATCGGGCTCTTCGAGGAGAACTGCACGGTCTGCATGCTGTGCGCCCGCGAGTGCCCGGACTGGTGCATCTACATCGACTCCCACAAGGAGACGGTCCCGCCCGCCGCCCCCGGCGGCCGCGAACGCAGCCGCAACGTCCTCGACCGCTTCGCCATCGACTTCTCCCTCTGCATGTACTGCGGTATCTGCATCGAGGTCTGCCCCTTCGACGCCCTCTTCTGGTCACCGGAGTTCGAGTACGCCGAGACCGACATCCACGAACTCACGCACGAGCGCGACAAGCTCCGCGAGTGGATGTGGACCGTCCCCTCCCCACCGCCCCTCGACCCCTCGGCCGAGGAACCCAAGGAACTGGCCGCAGCCCGCAAGACCGCCGAAAAACTGGCCACCGCCCAGGCCACCGAGACGGGCCGAGCCGCGCAGACCGAGAACCCCGAATCGCCGACCGCAGGGGGAGACGCGTGAGCCTCGCCGCAGCCTCGGCCGCCGCCGTCACCACGACGCACCCCGCCCTGGCCTCCACCACCCTGACCGCCGTCGAGACCCGCGGCTTCCTCTCCCCGACCGGGGTCGAGATCGCCTTCCTCCTCGTCGGTCTGGTCACCTTCGGCGCCGCGCTCGTCACCGTCACCACCCGGCAGCTCGTGCACGCCGCCCTGTGGCTGGTGGTGGCCCTCGGCGGGCTCGCCGTCGAGTACCTCCTGCTCACCGCCGAGTTCATCGCCTGGGTGCAGGTCCTCATCTACGTCGGTTCCGTCGTCGTGCTCCTCCTCTTCGGTCTGATGCTCACCAAGGCCCCGATCGGCCGCTCCCCGGACGCCGACTCCGGCAACCGCTGGGCCGCCCTCACCGTGGCCCTCGCCTCGGCCGCCGCCCTCGTCTGGGTCGTCGTCGACGCCTTCCGGACCACCTGGATCGACCTCGACGGCCCCGCCGCCGGCTCCACCGAGGCCACCGGCGAGAGCCTCTTCCAGCACTGGGTCCTCCCCTTCGAGGCCCTCTCCGTCCTCCTGCTCGCCGCCCTGGTCGGCGCGATCGTCCTCTCCCGCAAGGCGAAGCAGGACCCCCCGACCCCGGCCCGCACCCCTCGCCCCCGCAACGCCGACGGCACCGGCAACGGAACAGGCAAGGGCACCGGCACCCCCACCGGCACCAGTACCCCCACCGGCAACGGAGGCGTCCGCTGATGCACCTCGCCTACCCCGCCGTACTCTCCGCCCTCCTCTTCTGCACGGGCCTCTACGGCGTCCTCGCCCGCCGCAACGCGATCCTCGTCCTGATGTCCGTCGAGCTGATGCTCAACGCCGTCAACCTCAACCTCGTCGCCTTCGACGTCTGGCTGAGCAGGGCCGCCGAGGAGACCCTGCACTCCGGCCAGGCCCTGACCCTGTTCACGATCACCATCGCCGCCGCCGAGATCGGCATCGGCCTGGCGATCGTCCTCGCCGTCCACCGCAACCGGGGCACCGCCGACATCGACAAGCTCCGCGACACCGCCGAGCCCCCCACGGACTCCGACGACCCCGACGACCCCGCCCGGGAATCCCGCCGGCCCGGTCAGCCCGGCGGCCCCGAGCGGAGCGAGAAGGCTGAGGCCACCCCGTGACCACGACCACCCTCGCCGTCCTCGTCCCCCTCCTCCCGTTCCTCGGCGCCGCGACCGGCCTCCTCCTCGGCCGCACCGCCCCCGGCTTCGTCCGCCCCCTCGCCGTCCTGCCCACCCTCACGGCCTTCGCCCTCGCCGTGCTGGTCGCCGTACGCCAGGGCGGCGACGCCGCGGTCGACGCGGCCACCCAGCTCACCCCCACCGGTTCGGTCCCCGTCGAACTCGCCCTGTACATCGACGGCTTCGCCGCCCTGGTCGCCGTCCTGGTGGGCCTGGTCGCGACCTGTGTGCAGATCTACTCCACGGGCTATCTCCGCGACGACCCGCGCTACCCCTCCTACGCCGCTCTCGTTTCCCTCTTCACCTCCGCCATGCTCCTCGTCGTCTACTCCGGCGACCTGATGGTGCTCCTGGTCGGCTGGGAGATCATGGGCATCTGCTCGTACTTCCTGGTCGGCCACTACTGGGAGACCCCGGAGGCCCGCGCCGCCTCCCTCAAGGCCTTCCTGGTCACCAAGCTCGGCGACGTCCCCTTCCTGATCGGTCTGTTCGCCCTCGCCACCGACGCCGGCTCCTTCCGCATCACCCGGATCCTGGCCACCGTCGCCGAAGGCGGCCTCGACCACCCGACGCTGATCGCCCTCCTGCTCCTCGCCGGTGTCGCGGGCAAGTCGGCCCAGTTCCCGCTGCACACCTGGCTCCCCGACGCGATGGCGGGCCCGACGCCCGTCTCCGCGCTGATCCACGCCGCGACGATGGTCGCCGCCGGTGTCTACTTCGTCGCCCGCCTCCTGCCGGTCTTCGCCGCCTCCTCGGCGGCCCTGCTCGTCCTCGCCGTCATGGCCGCGGTGACCATGACCGGCTCTGCCCTCGCCGCACTCGCCCAGGACGACATCAAGCGCGTCCTCGCCTACTCGACGATGGGCCAGCTCGGCTACATGACCGGCGCCCTCGCCGTCGGCGACCGGGGTGCCGCCGTCTTCCACCTCATCTCCCACGGCGCCTTCAAGGCGCTGCTGTTCCTCGCGGCCGGCGTGATCATCCACGCCGCCGGCACCAACTCCCTGGCCGCCATGTCCCGCATGAGCCACCTGCCGGCCCGCGTCCCCGACGCCTTCTGGACGATGACCGTGGCGCTGCTCGCCCTCGCCGCGATCCCGCCCTTCAGCGGCTTCTTCTCCAAGGAGTCCGTCCTCGGAGCCGCCGAGCACGCCGCCGGCGGCCACGCCCAGCCCGTCCCCGGCGCCGCCGGCTGGACGGTCCTGGTCGCCGGTGTCGCCACGGCCCTGCTGACCGCCGCGTACGCGACCCGTCTGTGGCTGCTCGCCTTCCACGGCAAGGGCACCGAAGCGCCCGACCACGGCCGGCAGCCCCGCACGATGACCGTCGTGCTGTGGGTGCTCGCCGTCCCCTCCCTCGCCCTCGGCGGGTTCGCCTACGGCAGGCTCCCCGACTGGTTCGACGGCGACGGCCTGGCCCCCACCCTGACCACGTCCGTCCTCGGCACGGGCGCCGCCCTGATCGGCGCCCTGGTGACGTACGCGGCCTGGCGCTCCACCAGGGCCGAGGCCGCCCGTGTCCCCCTGGGCGCCGTCGCGGCCCATCCGGACGCGGACGCCGGCACGGTCGAGGCGGAGGCCATCGCCGGCCACACCCCGGCCTACGGGGACGTGGCCTCGGCGCCCGACCCGGCGGACCCGGGCCGCCGCCTGCTCGGCCCGCTGCACCGCCACGCCGCCGCCGGCTTCCACCTCGACGCCGTGTACGCGGTTCTCTTCGTCCGCCCGGTCCAGGCCGGTGCACGTCTCGTCCGGTTCCTCGACCGCGAGGTCGTCGACACCTACGTCAACGGCGCGGGCGCCCTGCCCCGCCTGCTGGGCGCGGCCGTACGCCGGGCGCAGACCGGCAACATCCAGACCTACGTGAGCGCGCTGCTCGCCGGCACCGTCGTCCTGGTGGTCGCCGCCCTCGTCGTCGCCACGGGAGCGTGAGCAGGCGTGATCGATATCAACGAGTCCGTGATGCAGGTCCTTCTGGCGTTGATCGTCGTCGGCCCGCTCATCGGTGCCGCCGCCGCTCTCCTGCCGGCCCCGCCCGGGCTGAAGGGGACGTCGCCCGAGCAGGCCGTGCTCCGCCACGGGACCGTGGTGACCGGCGCGGTCCTCATCGCCGCGATCGTCCTCGCGCTCGGCTTCGACCACGACCAGCCGTCGAGGATGCAGGCCAGTACGGACATCAGCTGGATCCCGGCACTCGACGTGCGCATCCACCTCGGCATCGACGGCATCTCCCTCCCCCTTCTGGTCCTGACCGCGCTGCTGACCTTCCTCTGCGCGCTCTACTCCTCCTCCAAGATGCCCGCGGGCCCCTCCCCGAAGGCCTTCGTCGCGCTGGTGCTCGTCCTGGAGTCCGGCACCCTCGCGACCTTCGCCGTCCTCGATCTGCTGCTGTTCTTCCTCGCGTTCGAGATGGTGCTCATCCCGATGTACTTCCTCATCGCCCGCTGGGGCGGTGAGCAACGCACACGAGCCGCTTGGAAGTTCATCCTCTACACCCTGCTCGGTTCCGTGGTCATGCTGCTGGGCCTGCTCCTGATCGGACTCAGGGCGGGCACCTTCGACATCGTGGCACTCACCACTGACAATCACCCCGAACTGACCACATCCGTGCAGGTCGTCGCCGCCTTGTCCATCGGGATCGGGCTCGCCGTCAAGACCCCGATGTGGCCGTTGCACAGCTGGCTGCCGGACGCCCACACCGCCGCCCCGACGGTCGGCTCGGTCCTCCTGGCCGGCGTCCTGCTGAAGATGGGCACGTACGGGTTCGTACGCATCCTGCTGCCGATCACCCCGGACGGGTTCCGCACCTTCGCGCCCTACCTCGCCGCCTTCGCGGTCGTCGGCATCATCTACGGCTCGCTCGCCTGCCTCGCCCTCGCCAGGCAGGGCGCGAAGGGCGACCTCAAGCGCCTCATCGCGTACTCCTCCGTCGGCCACATGGGCTTCGTGCTCCTCGGCATCGCCACGATGACCCCGACCGGCGTGAACGGCGCGCTGTTCGCCAACATCGCCCACGGCCTCATCACCGGCCTGCTGTTCTTCCTGGTCGGCGCCCTCAAGGACCGCACCGGCACCACCGACCTCGACACCCTCGCGCGGGAGACCGGCGCCGCCCTCTACGGCAGGGCGCCGCGCCTCGGCGGCCTGCTCGCCTTCGCAGCCGTCGCCTCCCTGGGCCTCCCCGGACTCGCCGGGTTCTGGGGCGAGATGCTGGCGCTGTTCGGCGCGTTCGAGCCCGCCGAGGGCCTCAGCCGCCCGGCCTTCCTCACTTTCATGACGATCGCCGCGTTCGGCACGCTCCTCACCGCCGCGTACCTGCTGATCGTGGTCCGTCGCGTCTGCATGGGTGCCGTGCCGCAGGACCCGCAGGACGGGCCACGGCTCGCGGACGTACAGACGTACGAGTTCGCGGCCTGGACCCCGCTCGTCGCCCTCACCGTCCTCGCCGGCCTCTGGCCCGCGGCCCTCCTCGGTCTGACCGACCCGGCCGTGCAGCAGCTCCTCGCAGGAGGCACCCGTTGAGCCCCTTGGCCCAGCCGCCGGTCCCGGCCCAGGCACAGACCCTGGCCGAGTCCGTCGTCCAGTCCGTCGACTGGCTCGCGATCGCGCCGCCCACGATCGCCGCGGTCGTCGGCCTCGCCGTGCTCGTCGCCGACCTGTTCGTGGGCGACACCAGGAAGGCGGCGCTCGGCTGGACCTCCGTCGCGGGCCTCACGGCCTCCCTGCTGGCCCTGCTGCCCCTCCTGGACGGCGACCGCGCCACCTTCTGCCTGACCGGCGCCCCGGACGTGTGCAGCTACTCCGCGGACCGCTTCACCCTCGTCGTCCAGTTCCTCGTGCTCGGCGGCGCGCTCCTCACCGCCCTGCTGTCGCTGACGGCCCTGAACGACGACGAGAAGGCCCTGCCCGCCGGGGAGTTCTGGTTCCTGCTGCTGTCGTCCGCCGCGGGCGCCGCGCTCCTGCCCGCCTCCCGCGACCTCGCCACGCTCGTCGTCGCCCTGGAGGTCGCCTCGCTGCCCGCCTTCGCGCTCGTCGGCATCCGGCTCGGCGACAGGCGTTCCTCCGAGGCCGCCCTGAAGTTCTTCCTGTCGTCCGTCACCGCCACCGCCGTCAGCCTGCTCGGCATCAGCTTCGTCTACGCCACGACCGGCACCCTGTACCTCACCGAGATCGCCGACCGCATCCAGAACGTCGACGCCCAGCTGCACACCATCACCCAGGCCGGCGTCGTCCTCACCCTCATCGGCTTCGCCTTCAAGACCGCCGCCGTCCCCTTCCACTTCTGGGTCCCCGACACCTACGTCGGCGCCCCCCTGCCGGTGGCGGCCTACCTGTCCGTCGTCGGCAAGGCGGTCGGCTTCTCCGGGCTCATCCTGATCACGGTCGTCGCCCTCCCGTCGTACGCCGACGTCTGGGGCCCCGCCGTCGTCGCCCTGGCCGCCCTCACCATGACCGTCGGCAACCTCGGCGCGCTCGGACAGCGCTCCACGCGCGCGTACAGCGCGGTCCGGCTGCTCGCCTGGTCCTCCGTCGGCCAGGCCGGCTACCTCCTCGTCCCGATCGCGGCCGCCGCGTACGCGGACAGCACCGACGACGCGCAGAAGGCCGTCGGCTCGACGGTCGCGTACGCCCTGATGTACGCGGTGGTGAACCTGGGCGCCTTCGCCGTGGCCGCCCTGGTCGGCCGTACGAAGACCCTGAACCGCGTCAGCGACTACCGGGGCCTCTACGCGTCCCGCCCCCTGCCCGCCCTGCTCCTGGCCTTCTTCCTGCTCTGCCTCGCGGGCCTGCCGCCGGGCGTCATCGGCCTGTTCGCCAAGGTCACCGTCTTCTCGGCGGCCGTCGACGCGGGCCTCGGCTGGCTCGCCGTGGTGATGGCCGTCAACGTGGTGATCGCCCTCTTCTACTACCTCCGGTGGACGGCGCTGCTGTTCCGCACGCGCGCGGACGAGACCGCGGGCTCGACGGCCGGCGCACCCCTCCCGCACCGCGTCCCGGCGCCCCTGACCGCCGCCCTCGCCCTCACCGGAATCGTCGGCATCGCGCTGTCCGGCGCGCCCCAGCTCGTCCTGCGCTTCGCCGGCATCGGTCTCTTCTAGCCGCCCCGCCCACCCGGACGGCCCAGCGGCCGGGCCGCGCGCACAAGGGAACTAGTGCCTTCCGCCTCGCGTTGACCAGTACGGGAGGGTCCACTGAGAGGTGGAGTCAACAGCGACAGCAAGCAAAGGGTTCCCCTGCCGCACGACTTGGAGGGCGTACCGTGCACCGCCGGCACAACGGGCTCAGGACCGCCGTACTCCTCGGGGGACTGTCCGCACTCATCATCGTCATCGGAAGCCTCTTCGGCCGTACGGGTCTGATCGTCGCGGTCGTCGTCGCCCTCGGCACGAACGCCTACGCGTACTGGAACAGCGACAAGCTGGCTCTACGCGCGATGCGCGCCCGCCCGGTCAGCGAGTTCGAGGCCCCGGCGCTGTACCGCATGGTCCGTGAACTCTCCATGCAGGCCCGACAGCCCATGCCGCGCCTGTACATCTCCCCGACGGACGCCCCGAACGCCTTCGCGACCGGCCGGAACCCGCGCAACGCGGCGGTGTGCTGCACCGACGGCATCCTGCGCCTGCTCGACGAGCGCGAGCTGCGCGGCGTCATCGGCCACGAACTGAGCCATGTGTACAACCGGGACATCCTCATCTCGTCGGTCGCCGGCGCCCTCGCCTCCGTGATCATGTTCCTGGTGAACTTCGCCTGGCTGATCCCCATCGGCCGCTCGGACGACGACGACGGCCCCGGCCTCCTCGGCATGCTGCTGATCATGATCCTGGGCCCGCTCGCCGCGTCCCTCATCCAGCTCGCCATCAGCCGCTCCCGGGAGTACGAGGCCGACGCCTCCGGCGCCCACCTCACCGGTGATCCACTTGCCCTCGCCAGCGCCCTTCGCAAACTGGAAACAGGCACCAAGCAACTGCCGCTGCCCCCGGAGCCCCGGATCGAGACCGCGAGCCACATGATGATCGCGAACCCCTTCCGGCCGGGCCAGGGATTCTCCAAGATGTTCTCGACACATCCGCCGATGGCGGAACGCATCGCCCGACTCGAGAAGATGGCAGGTCGCTCCCAGTGAAGACCATTCTGAACATCATCTGGCTGATACTCAGCGGATTCTGGCTCTTCGTCGGCTATCTGTTCGCAGGATTGCTTCTGTGCATCACGATCATCGGCATCCCGTTCGGCATCGCGTCGTTCCGCATCGGGATCTACGCCCTGTGGCCCTTCGGGTACAGCGCCGTCGAGCGCCGTGACGCGGGCGCGCCCTCCTGCCTCGGCAACGTCCTGTGGCTGCTCCTGGCGGGCTGGTGGCTGGCGCTGACGCACATCGTCACGGGCCTCGTGCTCTGCGTCACGATCATCGGCATCCCCTTCGGCATCGCCAACTTCAAGCTCGTCCCGGTCTCGCTGATGCCCCTGGGCCGCGAGATCGTCCGCTCCGACCAGCCCTTCGCCCAGCAGCGCTTCTAGCCGGCAGGCACACGGGCGCGCTAACCGCTCCGCCCCGCCCACCACCGCCGTACGCCGTACGCCGCCGCCCCCACACCCAGGACGGCGGCGCCCGTGCCCACCGACGACGCGGGCAGCGCGAACGCCAGGACGGCGCACCCCACGAGCCCGATCACCGGCACCACGCGTGAGAGGGGCGCGGAACTCAGCGTCCAGGCGGACGCGTTGGCGACCGCGTAGTACGCGAGGACGCCGAAGGAGGAGAACCCGATCGCACCCCGCACGTCGACCGTGGCGGCCAGCACGGCGACCACGGCGCCCACGGCCAGTTCCGCCCGGTGCGGTACCTGGAAGCGCGGGTGCACGGCGGCCAGGGCGCCCGGCAGATGCCGGTCACGGGCCATGGCGAGGGTGGTGCGGGAGACGCCCAGGATGAGCGCGAGCAGCGATCCGAGGGCGGCCACGGCAGCTCCCACCCGCACCACGGGCACCAGCCCCGGCACCCCGGCCGCCCGCACCGCCTCGGCCAGCGGAGCCGCGGCCCGCCCCAGCCCGCCGGAGCCCAGCACCGCGAGAACCGCCACGGCGACGGCCGCGTACACGACCAGCGCGATGCCCAGCGCGAGCGGGATCGCACGCGGGATGGTGCGCGCCGGGTCCCGCACCTCCTCGCCGAGGGTCGCGATCCGGGCGTACCCGGCGAACGCGAAGAACAACAGCCCGGCCGCCTGCAGCACCCCGCCCACGCCCCCCGACGCGCCGCCGCCCAGCCGCCCGGCGTCCGCCTCACCGGACCCCAGGCACACGACCACCACGGCGGCGAGGACCGCCAGCACCACCGCCACGATCACGCGCGTCAGCCACGCCGACTTCTGCACCCCGCCGTAGTTCACCGCCGTCAGCGCGACCACGGCCGCCACCGACACGGCGTGCGCCTGCCCCGGCCACACGTACGCCCCCACGGTGAGCGCCATCGCCGCGCACGAGGCCGTCTTGCCGACGACGAACGACCAGCCGGCCAGATACCCCCAGAAGGCGCCGAGCCGCTCCCGCCCGTACACGTACGTGCCGCCGGACGCCGGGTACCGGGCCGCCAGCCGCGCCGACGACATCGCGTTGCAGTACGCCACCACGGCGGCGAGCGCGAGCCCGAGCAGCAGCCCGGACCCGGCCGCGCGCGCGGCCGGGCCCAGCGCGGCGAAGATCCCGGCGCCGACCATCGACCCGAGGCCGACGGCCACGGCGTCCCTCACCCCGAGCGTGCGGCGCAGCCCGGCGCCCGATCCGGCCTGTGTCATGCGCCGCACCCTACTGACCACCGCAACCACCGGATGGCGAAGGGGCGTCCTCCAGGACAACAGGACAGGACGACACGGTGCCTGGCCCCTGTGGGGGGAAACACGGCACGATCAGAGCAGTGGCACGGCACGAAAGGGCAGGTTCACGGCATGAGCATCATCGGCTGGATCGTTCTGGGGCTGTTGGCCGGCGCCATCGCCAAACTCCTGCTGCCGGGCCGCGACCCGGGCGGCTTCATCGGCACGACCCTCATCGGCGTCGCGGGCGCCTTCATCGGCGGCTGGATCTCCGCCCGCTGGCTGGACCGCCCGATCTCCGAGAACTTCTACGACGGCGCCACCTGGGCGGCCGCGATCGGCGGTTCCCTCGTCCTGCTGATCGCCTACCGCATCCTGTTCGGCCACTCCCGCCGCTGAGCACGCCCGTCGCACGCGAACCCGGGTCCGGCCCGGGTTCGCGTGCGGACGATCACCGGTAGTTGACGAACTGCACCGCGAAGTCGAAGTCCTGGCCCTTGAGGAGGGTGATCACGGCCTGCAGGTCGTCCCGGCTCTTGGAGCTGACGCGCAGCTCGTCGCCCTGGACCTGGGCCTTGACGCCCTTGGGACCCTCATCGCGAATGATCTTCGCCACCTTCTTGGCGTTCTCCTGGGAGATGCCCTCCTCGATCGACGCGAAGAGCTTGTACTCCTTGCCGGACAGCTGGGGCTCGCCCGCGTCCAGCGACTTCAGGGAGATCCCGCGCTTGATCAGCTTGGACTGGAAGACGTCGAGGATGGCCTTGACCCGGTCCTCGGAGTTCGCCTCCATCAGGATCTTCTCGCCGGACCACGAGATCGAGGCGCCGACGCCCTTGAAGTCGTAGCGCTGCGAGATCTCCTTGGCGGCCTGGTTGAGGGCGTTGTCGACCTCCTGCCGCTCGACCTTCGAGACGATGTCGAAACTGGAGTCGGCCATGTCCTGTGGCTCCTTGAAATCGGGGTATCGGGGGCGACAAGCCTAGCCACCCCGGCCACCGCGAGTACTGATCAATCAGGTGGCGGAGCACCCCCGGGCATCAGGTATCGTTTACGTCGTTGCCACAGAGCACCGCCGAAAAGCGGTTCGAAGGGCAGCATCCCAGGCGGTGTGCCCGAGTGGCCAATGGGAACGGACTGTAAATCCGTCGGCTATGCCTACCCAGGTTCGAATCCTGGCGCCGCCACGTGGAGGGAAGCCCCTCCGGACTGTGAGAGCAGTTCGGAGGGGCTTCTTCGTGTGTCGGAGGGCTTCTTCGGGTGTCAGTGCGGCGAGGCACACTGATCCGCATGTCATCGCGTCGCAGGAACTGCCCCGAGTGCCGTCGTGAGATCGCCGTCGTGGCGGGGCGGTTCGCGCGGCACGATCCGCCCGGAGCGAGCGGGGAACTCGTGTCGTGCCCCGGGTCGCGCAGGCCGGCCCGGATCGGGGCGGCCCAGCCCGCGCTCGACGGCTTCGTCGTGCCCGAATTCCCCGGTCAGCTATCGCTGTTCTGAATCGCGGGGACGTCCTGTCGGTGCCTCAGTTGCCCGCCACCGACTTCACGGCCACGGACACGGGCGTCGAGCCGCTGACGAGTTCCAGGGTCAGACCGGCGGTCGCGGGGGTTTCCAGGAGTTCGGCGAGGGTGGCGGCCACGTCGTCGCGGGGGATCGGACCGCGGCCCGTGGACGCCGCCAGGCGGACGAGGCCGGTGCCGGCGTCGTCGGTCAGCATGCCGGGGCGCAGGATCGTCCAGTCCAGCGCCTCCTGCCCGCGTACGTACGCGTCGGCCTCGCCCTTGGCCCGCAGGTAGACGTCGAAGATCTCGTCGCCCTCGTGCGCCGGGTCCGCACCCATGGACGAGACGACGAGGTGGCGGCGCACGCCCGCGCGCACCGAGGCATCGGCGAACAGGACCGCGGCCCCGCGGTCGACCGTGTCCTTGCGGTCCGCCCCGCTGCCCGGCCCGGCGCCCGCCGCGAACACGGCGGCGTCCGCGCCCCGCAGATGGGCGGCGACCTCCTCGACCGACGCCGACTCCAGATCGCACAGCACGGGTTCGGCACCGGCCGCGCGCAGATCGTCCTCCTGCTCGGCGCGGCGGATGATCCCCGCGACCTCGTGACCGCGCGCGGCGAGCAGTCGCTCCAGCCGCAGCGCGATCTGACCATGACCTCCGGCGATGACAATGCGCATGCCTCCGACCGTACGCCCGAACGGACGCGTTTGCCGCGCAACCATCCCGCCGTCCCAGGTGTCTCACCCATGTTCGCCGTGTCGGCGGACGCCGGAACCACGGGGGGAAAACATCACCGCCATGCGTATTGCCACACGCCACAAGAACGTCGTACGCCGCGCCTGCACCGGCGTCGGCTGCGCCGCGGCCGCGCTCGTCACGGTGGCCGCGTGCGGAACCGTCGAGAACCTCACCGCGGGCCAGAAGGTCGACGGCGCCGTCGAACGGCTGGGCGAGCAGAAGTCGCTGGCCTTCGGCATGCGGCTCGACGCCGACCCGGACGACCTCACCGCGCTGATGGGCGAGGACGGCGAGGAAGTGCCGCCGGAGATGGCGGAGTTCTTCACCGGGCTGCGCGTCGACGTGTCGGTCAGGTCGAAGAAGGCGCTGGCCGAGTCCGGTGAGAAGGACATCGCCGGAGTGGGCATGAAGATCTCCGGTGACGACGGCGTGCTCGTCGAGTACCGGGTCGTCGGCGACTACACCTACTACCGCGCCGACATGAAGGCCATGGGCGACGCGATGGGCATCCCCTTCCCGACGGCCGACGAACTCCCCGAGAGCGAGCAGCACTTGCGGCCCGCCCTGGAGGGTGACTGGGTGAAGGTGAACACCGCCGAGCTGCAGGACGCCGCCGGGGAGGAGGGAGCCGGTGGCTCCAAGGGCTCCGACGAGATCGACGCCAGGACCCAGAAGAAGATCCTCGACGCCGTCCGCGGTGTCGTCGCCCGCGAGGTCGGCTTCAAGACCAAGGACGGCAAGGACGGCACCGAGGTCGTCACCGCCAAGGCCAACTTCCGCGACCTGCTCACCGGCATCGTCGACAAGCTCCAGCCGCTGGAGGGCGAGTTGCCGCCGGGAGCCGAACTCCCCACGGCCAAGGACATGAAGGACGCCCCGGACAAGAACGTCGCGGTCGACTTCACCCTCAAGAACGGTGACCTGACCCGGATCGAGACCGACCTCGCCGCCCTCGCCGACGACCCCGAGGGCGCCAAGGCCTCCCTGGTCCTCACCTTCGGCAAGGCCGGTGACGTCAGCGCGCCCAAGGGTGCCGCCGAGATCCCGTCCGACGAGTTCAGCGACCCGATCGGCGGCGGTCTGTTCGGCGTCTGATCACACCGGCGGCGGGGCGGGCGTCCGTCCGGTCGGTCGGGCACCGCGCCGCCGGGTACCCGCCCCGCCGCCCACCCGCACGCCCCCGCGCGGCCACGCTCGCCCTCAGGACGGCTCGCCCCGCCCCTGCCGCGGCAGATCCACCGCCGCGCCCGTCACCGAGCCGCAGTACTCCCGTACCGCGCTGGTCCGCGCCACCACGCGCCCCCGGTGCACGACGATGCGGCTGTACGCGAGCGACAGCACTCCCGCGAGCCGGGCGCCCCGCACGGCGAGCAGTTCGGCGGGAAAACCGGCCTCGACCCGCACCTCGGGCAGGCCGAGCCCGGCGCGGGCCGCCCCGCTGACGGCGTCGTACGCCTCCGCTGGCCGCAGCCCGTACCGGGAGGCGAGCAGGAACGCGGCCTCCAGGGGGTCCCCGCGCCCGACGGGGTTCGACACGTCCCGCAGTGCCCCGCTGCCCGCCGCGACCCGCACCCCGGCCGCCCGCAGGAGCCGTACGGGGGCGGTGCTCCGGCCGTCCACGGTGCCGCAGCCGCCCTGCGGAAGGCAGACGACGGTCACACCGGCCGCCGCGAGCTGGTCGGCGGCGCGGGCGGCGGCCTGGCCGGGAAGCCGGGCGAGCCCGCCGCACGGGCCCAGGGTGACGCCGGGCCGCAGACCGCCCGCCATGGCCGCGAGCCGGGCGAGGCGGGCCGGGTCGTCGCCGTCGGTGTGCAGGTCGACCGGGCAGCCGTGCTCGGAGGCGATCTCCAGGACCGCCTCCACGTACCCGGTGGGGTCGGGGTCCAGATCCGGACAGCCGCCGACCACCGAGGCGCCCATCTTCACCGCGTCCCGCAGGATCGCGAGCCCGTCCGCGCCGGCCACCCCGGTCAGCACCCGGGGCATCGCCACCGTCGTCAGCTCGGCGAGCCCGCGCAGCGCCTGCCCCGCCCGGAGCACCGCCGCCAGCGCCTCCAGCCCCTGGACGTCGCCGACATGCACGTGCGAGCGCACCGCCGTGGCGCCGTGCCCGAGCTGCAGCAGCGCGGCCTCCGTGGCCCGCCGCTGGACGTCCTGGCCGTCGTAGGGGACCGGGCCCTCGAAGTCGGCCGACAGGGCCGTGTCGCCGTGGGCGTGCGGCTCCGCGGGGGCCGGCAGGAGCAGATGGCCGCCGAGATCCACCCGGGTGGCGGGCGCCCCGGACGCGGCGGGCCCCGCGCCCAGGCTGCCGGCCGTGCCCACCGCCTCGATGCGCCCGCCGCCCAGCCGTACGTCCACCACACGGCCGTCGGTCAGCCGCGCCCCGCACAGCAGCAGGGCGCCTGCCTCGTCCGGGCCGGAGGGCGGGCCGGAGGAGGAGTGGGACGGCTGCGGCTGGCTGTCGGGCATCGCACTCTCCCGGTGGCTCGACGACGGCTGCGCGGTGACGCACATGGGGAGGAACAGCAGGGGACACAAGATCACGCAGAGTGAGACGAGCCTAGGCGGGCCGCCCCGCCCCGTCGCGGAGGAGCGCAATAGTCGTACCGGTGTGGTGCGACTGCCGGAGGGACGCCGGGGAAGGCCGGTGGCGAAGGGGCGTACGGGGCTCACGTGGCCTGGGGAAACGGCATGGACGCGGGCTCGGGGCGAGCGCCGGACGGCTTTCGGAAGATCCCCGCGCGACCGGTGGACCGCCCATGGATGCGGGCGCGGAAACGGATTTGGGCGATCGGCGGTGGGGCGTGTAATGTCTTCATCGCTCGCCCCAATAGCTCAGTCGGTAGAGCGTCTCCATGGTAAGGAGAAGGTCTACGGTTCGATTCCGTATTGGGGCTCTGATGTGAAAGGTTCCCGCCGCGAGGCGGGAACCGATCGCATCACAGCGGTGTAGCTCAGTCGGTAGAGCAAGCGGCTCATAATCGCTGTGTCACCGGTTCAAGTCCGGTCACCGCTACTGACGGTAGCCGATTGCGGGGTCGGTCCTTCGATCGGCTACTCTTTTATGCGTTCAACCCTGTCCCATCCGTTCGTCAAGGAGCACTCACGTGGCTGCCACCGACGTCCGCCCGAAGATCACGCTGGCCTGCGTGGAGTGCAAGGAGCGGAACTACATCACCAAGAAGAACCGGCGTAACAACCCGGACCGACTGGAGATGAAGAAGCACTGCCCGCGTTGCAACGCGCACACCGCGCACCGCGAAACGCGATAAATCAGGCTCGTACACGAGGCCGTCCCCGAGAGATCGGGGGCGGCCTCGCGTCGTTGCACCACCCGTACCGGTCAGTACCGCCGTATCCGTACCGCCGTACCGCCCTATCCGCCGAGCAACCAGGAGGTGCCGAGCCGATGGCGCTCGACCAGTCCTTCGTGGGGCGTTCCTACCCGCCCACCGACCCCTACGAGGTCGGCCGGGAGAAGATCCGCGAGTTCGCGGAGGCCGTGGGGGACACCAACCCCGTCTACACCGACCCGGAGGCCGCCAAGGCGCTCGGGTACGCCGATGTGATCGCCCCGCCGACCTTCGTGTTCTCGATCACCTTCAAGGCGGCCGGACAGGTCGTCCAGGACCCCCAGCTGGGCCTCGACTACAGCCGGGTGGTGCACGGCGACCAGAAGTTCGCCCACCGGCGCCCGGTGCGCGCCGGTGACCGGCTCACGGTCACCTCGACCATCGAGGCGATCAAGTCCCTGGCGGGCAACGACATCCTGGACATCCGCGGCGAGGTCCACGACGAGTCCGGCGAACACGTCGTGACCGCCTGGACCAAGCTCGTGGCCCGCGCGGCCGAGGAGGCGTGAGGACCCGATGACCGCGAAGATCTCCTACGACGACGTCGAGGTCGGCACCGAACTGCCCGCGCAGACCTTCGGTGTGACCCGAGCCACCCTCGTCCAGTACGCGGGCGCCTCCGGCGACTTCAACCCGATCCACTGGAACGAACGGTTCGCCAAGGAGGTGGGCCTCCCGGACGTCATCGCGCACGGCATGTTCACCATGGCCGAGGCGATCCGCGTCGTCACCGACTGGACCGGCGACCCGGGCGCGGTCGTCGAGTACGGCGTCCGCTTCACCAAGCCCGTCGTTGTCCCCGACGACGACGAGGGCGCCACCATCGAGGTCAGCGCCAAGATCGGCGCCAAGCTCGACGACAACACGGTCCGCGTCGACCTCACGGCCATGAGCGCCGGCCAGAAGGTCCTCGGCATGTCCCGAGCGGTCGTACGACTGGCCTGACGGCCCGCGCGGCCGAGCCGCACCGGCACGGTCCC
The DNA here is from genome assembly GCF_014873495.1 of Streptomyces stelliscabiei. Lineage (GTDB taxonomy): Bacteria > Actinomycetota > Actinomycetes > Streptomycetales > Streptomycetaceae > Streptomyces > Streptomyces bottropensis. The sequence goes on from NZ_JADBGF010000001.1 coordinate 6,181,227, forward strand.
CCGCCCCTCCCGGGTGCGGGGGTCTCGTACTCTTGAGCCCGTGCAGGAACTCCACGACGCCCCCCTCGCCCCGCTGACCACCTTCCGGCTGGGCGGGCCCGCGCGACGGCTGATCACCGCGACCACCGACGACGAGGTGATCGCCGCGGTCCGCGAGGCCGACGACACCGGTACGCCGCTGCTGCTCATCGGGGGCGGCTCCAACCTGGTCGTCGGGGACCAGGGCTTCCCCGGGACCGCGCTGGTCATCGCCACGAAGGGCTACATGCTCGACGCGACGCGGCTGGAACTGGCCGCCGGTGAGGTGTGGACCGACGCGGTCGCCCGCACCGTCGAGGCCGGGCTGGCCGGTATCGAGTGCCTGGCCGGCATCCCCGGCTCCGCCGGCGCCACACCGATCCAGAACGTCGGGGCGTACGGCCAGGAGGTCGCCTCCACCATCACCGAGGTCGTCGCCTACGACCGCCGCACCCGCGAGACGGTCACCGTCCCGGCCGCCGAGTGCGCCTTCTCGTACCGCCACAGCCGCTTCAAGGACGAGCCCGAGCGGTACGTCGTCCTGCGCGTCCGGTTCGAACTGGAGGACGCGGGCGGTCTGTCGGGGCCGGTCAAGTACGCGGAGACGGCCCGCTCGCTCGGTGTCGAGCCCGGCGACCGGGTGCCGCTGGCGCGGGCCCGCGAGACCGTGCTGAAGCTGCGGGCCGGGAAGGGCATGGTCCTCGACCCCGAGGACCACGACACCTGGTCCGCCGGGTCGTTCTTCACCAACCCGATCCTCACCGACGAGGAGTTCGCCGCGTTCCACGCGCGCGTGCGGGAGCGGCTCGGGCAGGACGTCACCCCGCCCGCGTACGCCGCCGGCGACGGGCACACCAAGACCTCCGCCGCCTGGCTGATCGACAAGGCGGGCTTCACCAAGGGGTACGGCACCGGCCCCGCCCGGATCTCCACCAAGCACACCCTCGCCCTCACCAACCGGGGCGCGGCCACCACCGAGGACCTGCTCGCGCTGGCCCGCGAGGTCGTGACCGGAGTCCGGGACGCCTTCGGCATCACCCTGGTCAACGAGCCGGTGACGGTCGGCGTCAGCCTCTGACCGGAGCCGCTATCCGGCCGGGCGGGCGAGCCAGTCGTCCACACCGGACAGCAGCTTCGCCCGCTCGTCCTCCGGCGCCGCCGACGCCCGGATCGACTGCCGGGCCAGCTCCGCCAGTTCCGCGTCGGTGAAGCCGTGATGGTGCCGGGCGATCTCGTACTGGGCCGCGAGGCGGGAGCCGAACAGCAGCGGGTCGTCGGCGCCGAGCGCCATCGGCACACCCGCCTCGAACAGAGTGCGCAGGGGGACGTCCTGGGGCTTCTCGTAGACGCCGAGCGCCACGTTCGAGGCGGGGCAGACCTCGCACGTCACGCCCCGGTCCGCGAGGCGCTTCAGCAGCCGCGGGTCCTCCGCCGCGCGTACCCCGTGCCCGATGCGCGAGGCGTGCAGATCGTCCAGGCAGTCATGCACCGACGAGGGGCCTGTCAGCTCGCCGCCGTGCGGCGCCGACAGCAGGCCCCCCTCGCGGGCGATCGCGAAGGCCCGGTCGAAGTCCCGCGCCATGCCCCGGCGTTCGTCGTTGGAGAGCCCGAAGCCCACCACGCCCCGGTCGGCGTACCGCACCGCCAGCCGGGCCAGCGTGCGCGCGTCCAGCGGGTGCTTCATCCGGTTCGCGGCCACCACCACCCGCATCCCGAGCCCGGTGTCCCGCACGGTCGTGTCCACGGCGTCGAGGATGACCTCCAGCGCCGGGATCAGTCCGCCCAGCCGGGGCGCGTACGACGTGGGGTCCACCTGGATCTCCAGCCAGCCCGAGCCGTCCCGCACGTCCTCCTCCGCGGCCTCCCGCACCAGCCGCTGGATGTCCTCGGGCCCCCTGACGCACGAGCGCGCCGCGTCGTACAGCCGCTGGAACCGGAACCACCCCCGCTCGTCCGTCGCACGCAGCTTCGGCGGCTCCCCGCTGGTCAGCGCCTCGGCGAGCGCCTCGGGCAGCCGCACCCCGTACTTGTCGGCCAGCTCCAGCACGGTCATGGGCCGCATCGACCCGGTGAAGTGCAGATGCAGATGGGCCTTGGGCAGTTCAGAGAGATCACGTGCACGCTCCATCGCCCGATCCTGCCGCACGCCCGTGCCGTCCCGGTAGCGGAATCCTCGAACGTGGTCTTGCTCGCACAAACGACAAGGGCCCCCCACACACGAACGTCCGTATGTGGGGGGCCCTGAGACCGACGTCAGTCCCGGGCCTCCGCCAGCAGCTTCTGGAGGCGCGAGACGCCCTCGACGAGATCCTCGTCACCGAGGGCGTACGACAGACGCAGATAGCCGGGGGTGCCGAAGGCCTCGCCGGGGACGACCGCCACCTCGGCCTCCTCCAGGATCAGCGCGGCCAGCTCGACCGTGTCCTGCGGGCGCTTGCCCCGGATCTCCTTGCCGACCAGAGCCTTCACCGAGGGGTAGGCGTAGAACGCGCCCTCGGGCTCCGGGCACAGGACGCCGTCGATCTCGTTGAGCATCCGCACGATCGTCCTGCGGCGCCGGTCGAAGGCCTCCTTCATCTCGTCGACGGCGGACAGGTCGCCCGACACGGCGGCGAGCGCGGCGACCTGGGCCACGTTGGAGACGTTCGAGGTCGCGTGCGACTGGAGGTTGGTCGCGGCCTTCACGACGTCCTTCGGGCCGATGACCCAGCCCACGCGCCAGCCCGTCATCGCGTACGTCTTCGCGACACCGTTGACCACGATGGTCCTGTCGGCCAGCTCGGGCACGACCACCGGCAGGGAGTGGAACTCCGCGTCGCCGTAGACCAGGTGCTCGTAGATCTCGTCGGTCAGGACCCACAGGCCCTTCTCGGCGGCCCAGCGGCCGATCTCCTCGATCTGCGCGCGCGTGTAGACCGCGCCGGTCGGGTTGGAGGGGGAGACGAAGAGGAGCACCTTCGTGTTCTCCGTGCGGGCCGCCTCCAGCTGCTCGACGGAGACCCGGTAGCCCGTGGTCTCGTCGGCGACGACCTCGACCGGGACACCGCCGGCCAGACGGATCGACTCCGGGTACGTCGTCCAGTACGGCGCCGGGACGATGACCTCGTCGCCCGGGTCGAGGATCGCGGCGAAGGCCTCGTAGATGGCCTGCTTGCCGCCGTTGGTCACGAGGACCTGCGACGGGTCGACCTCGTAGCCGGAGTCGCGCAGGGTCTTCGCGGCGATCGCGGCCTTCAGCTCGGGCAGACCGCCGGCCGGCGTGTACCGGTGGTACTTCGGGTTCTTGCAGGCCTCGACGGCCGCCTCGACGATGTAGTCGGGAGTCGGGAAGTCGGGCTCGCCGGCGCCGAAGCCGATCACCGGACGCCCTGCGGCCTTGAGGGCCTTGGCCTTGGCGTCCACGGCGAGGGTGGCGGACTCGGAGATCGCGCCGATGCGCGCGGAGACCCGGCGCTCGGTGGGAGGGGTTGCAGCGCTCATGGGCCCCATCGTTCCAGACCGGAAACGCGCCGGGCACGCGGGTTTCACAGACTGAGCAGCGACGGAACAACCGCCCGCCTCCGCGGCCGGAAACGGTCGATCTTCGACGGACAACGTCCCTACGGACGCTTTCTGTTCGACGACAGCTCTCGGACCACGTATGCTCTGTCCTCGTTGGCCTTCACCGGCCGCGCCCGTCAGGTGCACACCGTGCACTCGCTCGGATGCGGTACGTTGGGGGAGAACCACAAAGGGTCGTAGCTCAATTGGTAGAGCACTGGTCTCCAAAACCAGCGGTTGGGGGTTCAAGTCCCTCCGGCCCTGCTACACACTCCTCACGCCAGGATGTGTGCGCATGTACGTACAGTAATGTTCCGCCGTGCGGCTCAGACCGGGCGCGGCACGGCCACGACCCGGACCGGAATCAGGTGAGGATGAATGACGGACGCCGTGGGCTCCATCGACACGCCTGATGCCCAGGACGAGGTGCCCGAGGACAAGAAGAAGACCCGCAAGGGTGGCAAGCGGGCCAAGAAGGGCCCGCTGAAGCGCCTCGCGCTCTTCTACCGGCAGATCGTCGCGGAGCTGCGTAAGGTCGTCTGGCCGACCCGCTCCCAGCTGACGACCTACACCTCGGTGGTCATCGTCTTCGTCGTCGTCATGATCGGTCTTGTCACCGTGATTGACTTCGGCCTCGACAAGGCCGCCAAGTACGTCTTCGGCTGAGCCGAAAGCGAAGGGCGCCGAGACTTGGCGCCCCTTTCGCATGTTCCACCCCCATGATCCAGGAAGAAGCAGCCACGTGTCTGACCCGAACCTGAAGGACGCCATGGAGCCTCGCGGTGAAGGTGCCGAGTCCGTGGATGACGAACTCGACATCGTCGAGGGAGCAGACTCCGAGGACGGTGTCGACGAGTTCGAGGCTGCCGAGGCCGAGGCGGGGGAGTCGGCCGAGGAAGAGGCCGTGCACGGCGAGGACGACTCCGACGACGAGGAAGCCGACGTCGAGGACTCCGAGGACGACGACGCCGAAGAGGCCGTCGAGGAGGAGACCGAGCCGGTCGACCCCGTCGAGGCCCTGCGCGCGGAACTGCGGGCCCTGCCCGGCGAGTGGTACGTCATCCACACGTACGCCGGTTACGAGAACCGCGTGAAGACCAACCTCGAACAGCGTGCCGTCTCGCTGAACGTCGAGGACTTCATCTTCCAGGCCGAGGTGCCGCAGGAAGAGGTCGCGCAGATCAAGAACGGCGAGCGCAAGACGATCCGCCAGAACAAGCTCCCCGGCTACGTCCTCGTCCGCATGGACCTGACGAACGAGTCCTGGGGCGTCGTCCGCAACACCCCCGGCGTCACCGGCTTCGTGGGCAACGCCTACGACCCGTACCCGCTGACCCTGGACGAGATCGTCAAGATGCTCGCGCCGGAGGCCGAGGAGAAGGCCGCCCGTGAGGCGGCCGAGGCCGAGGGCAAGCCGGCTCCCGCCCGCAAGGTCGAGGTCCAGGTGCTGGACTTCGAGGTCGGCGACTCGGTCACCGTCACGGACGGCCCGTTCGCCACGCTGCAGGCGACCATCAACGAGATCAACGCGGACTCGAAGAAGGTCAAGGGTCTCGTGGAGATCTTCGGCCGCGAGACGCCGGTCGAGCTGTCGTTCGACCAGATCCAGAAGAACTAGCCGGTTACCGGCTCCTTCCTGGACCACCGCTTCCGACCAGGTCAGACGGGCTGTCAAAAGCTTGTCTGACCTGCTCGGTTTTTGGCCGCGCATCCATACCCGTTATCGTTGTGCGGTATGCCTTCATCCGGGACGCGACCTGGATGGGGGCGCACTCGAATCGAAAGGACCCGGAGAGCAATGCCTCCCAAGAAGAAGAAGGTCACGGGGCTCATCAAGCTCCAGATCAACGCCGGTGCGGCGAACCCCGCCCCGCCGGTCGGCCCCGCGCTCGGTCAGCACGGCGTCAACATCATGGAGTTCTGCAAGGCCTACAACGCCGCGACCGAGTCGCAGCGTGGCTGGGTGATCCCGGTGGAGATCACGGTCTACGAGGACCGCTCCTTCACCTTCGTCACCAAGACGCCGCCGGCCGCGAAGATGATCCTCAAGGCCGCGGGTGTCGAGAAGGGCTCCGGCGAGCCGCACAAGACCAAGGTCGCCAAGATCACCGAGGCGCAGGTCCGTGAGATCGCCACGACCAAGCTCCCCGACCTGAACGCCAACGACCTGGACGCCGCGTCGAAGATCATCGCCGGCACCGCCCGTTCCATGGGCATCACGGTCGAGGGCTGAGTCCCACCTTCGTAGCATCACGCGGCGGCCGTACACGGCAGCCGCGCGTGGCAGGGCCTGCTCGGCCCGTACCACGACTCCTTACCAAGCACACACAGGAGCAGTTGTGAGCAAGCGCAGCAAGGCTCTCCGCGCTGCGGACGCCAAGGTCGACCGGGACAAGCTCTACGCCCCGCTCGAGGCCGTCCGTCTCGCCAAGGAGACCTCCACGTCCAAGTTCGACGGCACCGTCGAGGTCGCCTTCCGTCTGGGTGTCGACCCGCGCAAGGCCGACCAGATGGTCCGTGGCACCGTGAACCTCCCGCACGGCACCGGTAAGACCGCCCGGGTCCTGGTCTTCGCGACCGGTGACCGTGCCGAGGCCGCGACCGCCGCCGGCGCCGACATCGTCGGCTCCGACGAACTGATCGACGAGGTGGCGAAGGGCCGTCTGGACTTCGACGCCGTCGTCGCCACCCCGGACCTCATGGGCAAGGTCGGCCGCCTCGGCCGCGTGCTCGGTCCCCGTGGTCTCATGCCGAACCCCAAGACCGGCACCGTGACCCCCGACGTCGTGAAGGCCGTCAACGACATCAAGGGCGGCAAGATCGAGTTCCGCGTCGACAAGCACTCGAACCTGCACTTCATCATCGGCAAGACGTCGTTCGACGACACCAAGCTGGTGGAGAACTACGCCGCGGCGCTGGAGGAGATCCTCCGTCTGAAGCCGTCGGCCGCCAAGGGGCGCTACATCAAGAAGGCCGCGCTCAGCACCACGATCGGCCCCGGCATCCCGATCGACTCGAACCGCACCCGCAACCTCCTCGTCGAGGAGGACCCGGCCGCCGTCTGAGCCTGACGCTCACCGGCAGCCGCGTCGCGGTCGCACGCCCGAGGACGAGCCCCGCAGCCTTTCGAGGCTGCGGGGCTCGTGTCTTCTGCGCGGGAGCGGAAAGGCGCACGACAGCCGCCGTCCGTCGGCGCTAGTGTCCCTGTCGCCCCATAGAGGTGGGGCGTGAGGTTCCAGGGGGACGGATGAGGTTGGACGGACACGGCTCCGTACGTCGTCGTAGGGGCGTCGGCATCGCCGTCGTGGCCGCGTTGCTGGGCGGTGCCACCACGGCCTGCGGCACGGGGGCGGGGGCGCAGGCCGAGGCGAAGCCGAAGACGCCCGCGGAGGCCGAGGCGAAGCCCGCGACGCCCGCCGATGCCGTGGCCCGTGCCGCGGAGCGGACGACGGACATCGCGTCGCTGCGCTACCGGGTGTCGGGGACCCTGCCGGAGCACGGGAAGATACGGGTCGAGGCGGCCATGACCGCGCGGCCGACCGCGATGCGCATGGAACTGACCGGGTGGGGCCCGAGCGAGGACAAGGCCTTGGCGGTGCGGTTCGCCGACGGGGTGATCTACGCCGAGGGGGACGCGTCCGCCATCGGCGCCCCGGCGGACAAGAAATGGATCAGCGCCGGGCCGGCCGTGTGGGGACGCGGCGCGGCGGACAACAACACGTACCGCGTCCTGCCCGGTCCGTTGGAGGCGAGCCCGCTCGCGCAGTCCACGCTCCTCACCGGCGCGAAGAAGGTCAGCGAGGTCGGTGCCGAGACGGTCGACGGCGGCGAGGCCACGCACTACCGGGGCACGGTCACCACGAAGAGCCTGCGGGCCGCCCAGACGGCCGCCCGGGACAAGGCGACCCGGGAGATGCGGACGACGAGTCTGGACCAGTTCATGATGCTGGGCATCGAGAAGACGCTCACCGTGGACCTGTGGGTCGACGACGACGGCCGGGCCAAGCGGTACCGGCTCAGGGGCGAGACCTACGCCCTGCAGGAGGGGCGCATGGTCGACGGAGGCCCGCTCGACCTGACCGTCACCCTCCTGGACGTCGACCGGCCGGTGACCGTCGAGACCCCGGCGGCCGAGGACACGGTCGACCTCGCCGAGCGGGTGGACGGGGCCGGAGAGGGCTGAGCGGCGGCCTCCGTGAGCGGATTTGCTCGACAGGGACGCCGTCCCGTACTCTTCCGAGGAAGCCAAAGACCGCTGGTCGTTGCCGTGTGCTCACAAGAGGGCGCGGTGGCCGAAGGATCCGCTGATACGCGGACGACCCGCGCAGGTGACTGTGGAAGTTGCTCCTGGTCCGGTTCCGTCTCGTACGGGATTCGTCCGGTCGAGTCACGCCCCGAGCGCCTGCGCCGGGGCGTTTCGTTTTCTCCAGCCCCTTCTGAGCGGTCCTCATCACCCGGAAGGAGGCCGACGCTCTATGGCAAGGCCCGACAAGGCTGCCGCGGTGGCCGAGCTCACGGAGCAGTTCCGTAGCTCGAACGCCGCCGTGCTGACCGAGTACCGGGGTCTCACCGTGGCGCAGCTCAAGACGCTGCGTCGTTCACTCGGTGAGGACGCCCAGTACGCCGTGGTGAAGAACACGCTGACCAAGATTGCGGCCAACGAGGCCGGGATCTCGACGCTCGACGACCTGTTCAACGGTCCGACGGCGGTCGCCTTCATCACCGGTGACCCGGTGACGTCGGCGAAGGGTCTTCGTGACTTCGCCAAGGACAACCCGAACCTCGTCATCAAGGGCGGTGTCCTTGACGGCAAGGCGCTGTCCGCCGACGAGATCAAGAAGCTCGCGGACCTCGAGTCCCGCGAGGTTCTGCTCTCCAAGCTGGCAGGTGCCTTCAAGGGCAAGCAGTCTCAGGCTGCGCAGCTCTTCCAGGCGCTTCCCTCGAAGCTCGTCCGCACCGTGGACGCGCTCCGTGCCAAGCACGAAGAGCAGGGCGGTGCCGAGTAACTCGGCTCGCGAAATGACCGCCGCCTGAGGCAGTCCGCCTCCGGAAAGCGGTCGTAGCGGGCCGTCGTACGCCCGCCAGACATGTACATCCCGGCACCAGCCGAATTAGTGGAAGGAAAGCCATCGTGGCTCTCACCCAGGACGAACTGCTCGCCGAGTTCGAGGGCATGACCCTCATCCAGCTCTCCGAGTTCGTGAAGGCGTTCGAGGAGAAGTTCGACGTCACCGCCGCCGCGGCCGTCGCCGTCGCCGGCCCGGCCGGTCCGGCCGCCGCCGCCGAGGCTGTCGAGGAGCAGGACGAGTTCGACGTCGTCCTCACCGGCGCCGGCGAGAAGAAGATCCAGGTCATCAAGGTCGTGCGTGAGCTGACCTCGCTGGGCCTGAAGGAGGCCAAGGACCTCGTGGACGGCGCTCCGAAGCCCGTTCTCGAGAAGGTCGCCAAGGAGGCCGCCGAGAAGGCTGCCGAGTCCCTCAAGGCCGCCGGCGCCTCCGTCGAGGTCAAGTAAGGCCTCGCTGGTCCGCCAGCTCTCCTGGATCCGCGAGGATCCGTGCGGGACGGTTTCGAGACGAGTGTCAAAAACTTGTTCGAGGCTGTAACGCGAACGTACCGAAGGGCGATCACCCAACTGGGTGGTCGCCTTTCGGCGTTCCGGGACGTCGGCGGACGGCTGCCTTGCACTGTCGGTGGCGACGAGTATGGTGATCTTCGTCGTGCCTCCGCCGCCCTGGGCGACGAGCCGCGAGTGACGATCGCGGCACCCGGATCGGGCATGAGGGGCCTTGACGAACTGCACGCAGCGCGCAATTCTCAGGACGCGTCGTCACACCGATCCGAACTCCGAGGCATGGATCGACGGCGAAGAGGGCAGTATCAACGTGCGTTGAGGGCGTGGGCTTGCGTAGGTGTCAAGAACAACGAGGGTCTCAAAAAACCCGCACTGGACATCAGTGTGCCAACTGGCTACACTGACCCTTTGCGCTGCCTGTTAGCTGTCCCCTGCCCGTCACCAGGGGCATGCCCTCGCTTGAGCATCGACGAACAGATCATTCCCGACCTGGCCTTTCCGTCAGATCAGGAACAGCCTGCTCTCTTTGCGCATAAGAGGGGCCGGTACGCGCGTAGTGAGTCCGAGCCCTCGGAAGGACCCCCTCTTGGCCGCCTCGCGCAACGCCTCGACCTCGAATACGAACCCCGCCGCCAGCACTGCCCCGCTGCGCATCTCTTTTGCAAAGATCAAGGAGCCTCTCGAGGTTCCCAACCTGCTCGCGCTGCAGACCGAGAGCTTTGACTGGCTGCTCGGCAACACCGCCTGGCAGAGTCGGGTCGAGGAGGCTCTGGAGAACGGACAGGACGTCCCCACCAAGTCCGGTCTGGAGGAGATCTTCGAGGAGATCTCCCCGATCGAGGACTTCTCCGGGTCGATGTCGCTGACGTTCCGCGACCACCGTTTCGAGCCGCCGAAGAACAGCATCGACGAGTGCAAGGACCGCGACTTCACGTACGCGGCCCCGCTGTTCGTCACCGCCGAGTTCACCAACAACGAGACCGGCGAGATCAAGTCCCAGACGGTCTTCATGGGCGACTTCCCGCTCATGACCCACAAGGGCACCTTCGTCATCAACGGCACCGAGCGTGTCGTGGTGTCGCAGCTGGTCCGTTCGCCGGGTGTCTACTTCGACTCCTCCATCGACAAGACGTCCGACAAGGACATCTTCTCCGCCAAGATCATCCCGTCCCGGGGTGCCTGGCTGGAGATGGAGATCGACAAGCGCGACATGGTCGGTGTGCGCATCGACCGCAAGCGCAAGCAGTCCGTGACCGTCCTCCTCAAGGCACTCGGCTGGACCACCGAGCAGATCCTGGAGGAGTTCGGCGAGTACGAGTCCATGCGCGCCACCCTGGAGAAGGACCACACCCAGGGGCAGGACGACGCGCTGCTCGACATCTACCGCAAGCTGCGTCCGGGCGAGCCCCCCACGCGTGAGGCCGCGCAGACGCTTCTTGAGAACCTGTACTTCAACCCCAAGCGCTACGACCTCGCGAAGGTCGGCCGCTACAAGGTCAACAAGAAGCTGGGTGCGGAGGCTCCGCTCGACGCGGGCGTCCTGACCGTCGAGGACGTCATCTCGACGATCAAGTACCTGGTGAAGCTGCACGCGGGCGAGACCGAGACGGCCGCCGACAACGGCCAGACGATCGTCGTCGAGACCGACGACATCGACCACTTCGGCAACCGTCGTCTGCGCAGCGTCGGCGAACTCATCCAGAACCAGGTCCGTACGGGTCTGGCGCGTATGGAGCGTGTCGTCCGCGAGCGCATGACGACCCAGGACGTCGAGGCGATCACGCCCCAGACCCTGATCAACATCCGGCCGGTCGTCGCCTCCATCAAGGAGTTCTTCGGCACCAGCCAGCTGTCGCAGTTCATGGACCAGAACAACCCGCTGTCGGGTCTGACGCACAAGCGTCGTCTCTCGGCGCTGGGTCCCGGTGGTCTGTCCCGTGAGCGGGCCGGCTTCGAGGTCCGTGACGTGCACCCCTCGCACTACGGCCGCATGTGCCCGATCGAGACGCCCGAAGGCCCGAACATCGGTCTGATCGGCTCGCTCGCCTCCTACGGCCGCGTCAACGCGTTCGGTTTCGTGGAGACGCCGTACCGCCGGGTCACCGACGGTGTCGTCACCGACGAGGTCGACTACCTGACGGCCGACGAGGAGGACCGCTTCGTCATCGCGCAGGCCAACGCCACGCTCGACGACGACATGCGCTTCACCGAGAACCGCGTCCTGGTCCGCCGTCGTGGCGGCGAGGTCGACTACGTCCCCGGTGACGACGTCGACTACATGGACGTCTCGCCGCGCCAGATGGTGTCGGTCGCGACCGCCATGATCCCCTTCCTGGAGCACGACGACGCCAACCGTGCCCTCATGGGCGCGAACATGATGCGTCAGGCCGTGCCGCTCATCAAGAGCGAGGCCCCGCTCGTCGGCACCGGCATGGAGTACCGCTCCGCCGTCGACGCCGGCGACGTGGTCAAGGCCGAGAAGGCGGGTGTGGTCCAGGAGGTCTCCGCGGACTACATCACCACCACCAACGACGACGGCACGTACATCACGTACCGCCTGGCCAAGTTCGCCCGCTCCAACCAGGGCACCTCGGTCAACCAGAAGGTCATCGTCAACGAGGGCGACCGGATCATCGAGGGCCAGGTCCTGGCCGACGGTCCGGCCACCGAGAACGGCGAGATGGCGCTGGGCAAGAACCTGCTCGTGGCGTTCATGCCGTGGGAGGGTCACAACTACGAGGACGCGATCATCCTGTCGCAGCGCCTCGTGCAGGACGACGTCCTCTCCTCGATCCACATCGAGGAGCACGAGGTCGACGCCCGTGACACCAAGCTCGGCCCCGAGGAGATCACCCGGGACATCCCGAACGTCTCCGAGGAGGTCCTCGCCGACCTCGACGAGCGCGGCATCATCCGCATCGGCGCCGAGGTCGTCGCCGGTGACATCCTCGTCGGCAAGGTCACGCCCAAGGGCGAGACCGAGCTGACCCCCGAGGAGCGGCTGCTCCGCGCGATCTTCGGTGAGAAGGCGCGCGAGGTCCGTGACACCTCGCTGAAGGTGCCGCACGGCGAGATCGGCAAGGTCATCGGCGTCCGCGTCTTCGACCGCGAGGAGGGCGACGAGCTTCCCCCCGGTGTCAACCAGCTGGTGCGCGTGTACGTGGCGCAGAAGCGCAAGATCACCGACGGTGACAAGCTCGCCGGCCGTCACGGCAACAAGGGCGTCATCTCCAAGATCCTGCCGATCGAGGACATGCCGTTCCTGGAGGACGGCACCCCGGTCGACATCATCCTCAACCCGCTCGGCGTCCCGTCCCGAATGAACCCGGGACAGGTGCTGGAGATCCACCTCGGCTGGCTCGCCAGCCGCGGCTGGGACGTCTCCGGTCTCGGTGACGACTGGGCGAAGCGTCTGCAGGTCATCGGCGCCGACTCCGTCGCCCCCGGCACCAACGTCGCGACCCCGGTCTTCGACGGTGCCCGCGAGGACGAGCTGGCCGGCCTGCTCCAGCACACCATCCCGAACCGCGACGGCGAGCGCATGGTGCAGCCGACCGGCAAGGCGAGGATGTTCGACGGCCGCTCCGGTGAGCCGTTCCCGGACCCGATCTCCATCGGGTACATGTACATCCTCAAGCTCCACCACCTGGTCGACGACAAGCTGCACGCCCGGTCGACCGGTCCGTACTCGATGATCACCCAGCAGCCGCTGGGTGGTAAGGCCCAGTTCGGTGGCCAGCGCTTCGGTGAGATGGAGGTGTGGGCGCTGGAGGCTTATGGCGCCGCGTACGCCCTCCAGGAGCTGCTGACCATCAAGTCCGACGACGTGACCGGCCGCGTGAAGGTCTACGAGGCCATCGTCAAGGGCGAGAACATCCCCGAGCCCGGCATCCCCGAGTCCTTCAAGGTTCTCATCAAGGAGATGCAGTCCCTGTGCCTCAACGTGGAGGTGCTGTCCTCGGACGGCATGTCCATCGAGATGCGCGACACCGACGAGGACGTCTTCCGCGCTGCGGAGGAGCTTGGCATCGACCTGTCCCGGCGTGAGCCGAGCAGCGTCGAAGAGGTCTGACGGGAGTTCGGAGGCCTTCGCGATGAAGGCCTCCGGCCCCAGGACCCCCGTATCAGACCCCATGACTTACAACCCTGAGAGGGATTGACGCATAGTGCTCGACGTCAACTTCTTCGACGAGCTCCGGATCGGTCTGGCCACCGCTGACGACATCCGTCAGTGGAGCCACGGCGAGGTCAAGAAGCCCGAGACGATCAACTACCGCACGCTCAAGCCCGAAAAGGACGGACTCTTCTGCGAGAAGATCTTCGGTCCGACCCGGGACTGGGAGTGCTACTGCGGCAAGTACAAGCGCGTCCGCTTCAAGGGCATCATCTGTGAGCGCTGCGGCGTCGAGGTCACTCGCGCCAAGGTGCGCCGTGAGCGGATGGGCCACATCGAGCTGGCCGCTCCCGTCACCCACATCTGGTACTTCAAGGGCGTTCCGTCGCGGCTGGGCTACCTGCTCGACCTCGCCCCGAAGGACCTGGAGAAGGTCATCTACTTCGCGGCGTACATGATCACGTACGTCGACGAGGAGCGCCGCACCCGCGACCTGCCCTCGCTGGAGGCCCACGTCTCCGTCGAGCGTCAGCAGGTCGAGAACCGCCGGGACGCCGACCTGGAGGCCCGCGCCAAGAAGCTCGAGACCGACCTGGCCGAGCTGGAGGCCGAGGGCGCCAAGGCCGACGTGCGCCGCAAGGTGCGCGAGGGCGCCGAGCGTGAGATGAAGCAGCTGCGCGACCGTACGCAGCGCGAGATCGACCGTCTCGACGAGGTGTGGACCCGGTTCAAGAACCTCAAGGTCCAGGACCTGGAGGGCGACGAGCTTCTCTACCGCGAGCTGCGTGACCGCTTCGGCACGTACTTCGACGGCTCGATGGGTGCCGCGGCGCTGCAGAAGCGCCTGGAGTCCTTCGACCTGGACGAGGAGGCCGAGCGCCTCCGCGAGATCATCCGCACCGGCAAGGGCCAGAAGAAGACCCGTGCGCTCAAGCGCCTCAAGGTCGTCTCCGCGTTCCTGCAGACCAGCAACAGCCCCAAGGGCATGGTGCTCGACTGCGTGCCGGTCATCCCGCCGGACCTCCGCCCGATGGTGCAGCTGGACGGTGGCCGCTTCGCGACCTCCGACCTGAACGACCTGTACCGCCGTGTGATCAACCGGAACAACCGTCTGAAGCGGCTTCTCGACCTCGGCGCGCCCGAGATCATCGTGAACAACGAGAAGCGCATGCTCCAGGAGGCCGTCGACGCGCTGTTCGACAACGGCCGTCGTGGCCGTCCGGTCACCGGTCCCGGCAACCGCCCCCTGAAGTCCCTGAGCGACATGCTCAAGGGCAAGCAGGGCCGTTTCCGTCAGAACCTGCTCGGCAAGCGTGTGGACTACTCCGCGCGTTCCGTGATCGTCGTCGGTCCGCAGCTGAAGCTGCACCAGTGCGGTCTGCCGAAGGCGATGGCGCTGGAGCTGTTCAAGCCGTTCGTGATGAAGCGGCTCGTGGACCTCAACCACGCGCAGAACATCAAGAGCGCCAAGCGCATGGTCGAGCGCGGCCGCACCGTCGTGTACGACGTCCTCGAAGAGGTCATCGCCGAGCACCCGGTGCTGCTGAACCGTGCGCCCACCCTGCACCGCCTCGGCATCCAGGCCTTCGAGCCGCAGCTGGTCGAGGGCAAGGCCATCCAGATCCACCCGCTCGTCTGCACCGCGTTCAACGCGGACTTCGACGGTGACCAGATGGCCGTGCACCTGCCGCTCTCCGCGGAGGCGCAGGCCGAGGCCCGCATCCTGATGCTGTCCTCGAACAACATCCTCAAGCCCGCCGACGGCCGTCCGGTGACGATGCCGACCCAGGACATGGTCCTCGGTCTGTTCTTCCTCACCACCGACGGCGAACTGCGTGACACCAAGGGCGAGGGGCGTTCGTTCGCCTCCACGGCCGAGGCGATCATGGCGTTCGACGCCGGCGAGCTGGCGCTGCAGTCCCAGGTGGACATCCGCTTCCCGGTGGGCACCATCCCGCCGCGTGGCTGGATGCCGCCGGCGCGCGAGGAGGGCGAGCCGGAGTGGCAGCAGGGTGACAGCTTCCGTCTGAAGACCACGCTCGGTCGTGCGCTCTTCAACGAGCTGCTGCCCGAGGACTACCCGTTCGTCGACTACTCGGTGGGCAAGAAGCAGCTCTCCGAGATCGTCAACGACCTGGCCGAGCGCTACCCCAAGGTCATCGTGGCGGCGACGCTCGACAACCTGAAGGCGGCCGGCTTCTTCTGGGCGACCCGTTCCGGTGTCACCGTGGCCATCTCCGACGTCGTCGTTCCCGAGGCGAAGAAGGAGATCGTCAAGGGTTACGAGGCGCAGGACGAGAAGGTCCAGAAGCAGTACGAGCGCGGTCTGATCACCAAGGAAGAGCGCACGCAGGAGCTCATCGCGATCTGGACCAAGGCGACCAACGAGGTCGCCGAGGCGATGAACGCGAACTTCCCGAAGACGAACCCCATCTTCATGATGGTCGACTCGGGCGCCCGCGGAAACATGATGCAGATGCGTCAGATCGCCGGTATGCGTGGTCTGGTGTCGAACGCCAAGAACGAGACGATCCCGCGTCCCATCAAGGCGTCCTTCCGCGAGGGCCTGTCCGTCCTTGAGTACTTCATCTCCACGCACGGTGCCCGTAAGGGTCTGGCGGACACCGCCCTGCGTACCGCCGACTCGGGTTACCTGACCCGTCGTCTGGTGGACGTCTCGCAGGACGTCATCATCCGTGAGGAGGACTGCGGCACCGAGCGCGGTCTGAAGCTGCGGATCGCCTCGAAGGACGAGACCGGGGTCCTGCGCAAGGCCGAGGACGTCGAGACCAGCGTCTACGCCCGCATGCTCGCCGAGGACGTCGTCATCGACGGCAAGGTGATCGCGCCGGCCAACGTGGACCTGGGCGACGTGCTCATCGACCAGCTCGTGCACCACGGTGTCGAGGAGGTCAAGACCCGCTCGATCCTGACCTGTGAGTCCAAGGTCGGCACGTGTGCCATGTGCTACGGCCGCTCCCTGGCCACCGGCAAGCTGGTCGACATCGGTGAGGCGGTCGGCATCATCGCCGCCCAGTCCATCGGTGAGCCCGGTACCCAGCTGACGATGCGTACCTTCCACACCGGTGGTGTGGCCGGTGACGACATCACGCAGGGTCTGCCGCGTGTCGTCGAGCTCTTCGAGGCCCGTACGCCCAAGGGTGTCGCGCCGATCTCCGAGGCGGCCGGTCGCGTCCGCATCGAGGAGACGGAGAAGACCAAGAAGATCGTCATCACGCCGGACGACGGCAGCGACGAGACGGCGTTCCCGATCTCGAAGCGTGCCCGTCTGCTGGTGAGCGAGGGCGAGCACGTCGAGGTGGGCCAGAAGCTCACCGTGGGTGCCACCAACCCGCACGACGTGCTGCGCATCCTGGGTCAGCGTGCCGTCCAGGTCCACCTGGTCGGCGAGGTCCAGAAGGTCTACAACTCGCAGGGTGTGTCGATCCACGACAAGCACATCGAGATCATCATCCGGCAGATGCTGCGCCGCGTGACGATCATCGAGTCCGGCGACGCCGAGCTGCTGCCCGGTGAGCTGGTCGAGCGCTCGAAGTTCGAGACCGAGAACCGTCGTGTGGTCCAGGAGGGCGGTCACCCGGCCTCCGGTCGTCCGCAGCTGATGGGTATCACCAAGGCCTCGCTGGCGACGGAATCCTGGCTGTCGGCCGCCTCCTTCCAGGAGACGACCCGAGTCCTGACGGACGCGGCGATCAACGCCAAGTCCGACAGCCTCATCGGCCTCAAGGAGAACGTCATCATCGGTAAGCTCATCCCGGCCGGTACGGGTCTGTCCCGCTACCGCAACATCCGGGTCGAGCCGACCGAGGAGGCCAAGGCCGCGATGTACTCGGCCGTCGGCTACGACGACATCGACTACTCGCCGTTCGGCACGGGCTCCGGCCAGGCCGTCCCGCTGGAGGACTACGACTACGGTCCGTACAACCAGTAGGCGAGCGGTGGTAGTTGCTTGAGTTGAGGGGCGGTCACCTTCGGGTGGCCGCCCTTTGGCGTGGGTACGGGTGTTCGGTGTGGCAGAACCGCAACAGAACCGGGGCGGGGAACCCGTGCTCGGGGGCGGGCGTTGGAGCATCATGGAGGGACAACCAGTCCGGGGGAGTGTTTCTCGTGTCGAACCCGTCATGGCAGCCGATTCCGTGGCAGCAGCCGCAGGGCAATGGTCCTTCGATGCTCGCCGCACACGCCGACCGTGAGCGTGCCGTGGATGTACTGAAGGCCGGGTTCAGCGAGGGCCGCCTTCCGCAGGACGAGTACGAGAGGCGCGTCGAGAGGGCCTACAGGGCGCGCACAGTGGGGGAGCTGTCCCTTCTGGTCGCCGACCTGCCCCAGGGGCCCTCGGGGATGCAGCCGACCGTCATGGGCGCTCCGGTGCCCAGGACGTTCATGCCGGCGCCCCTGCCGCCCCCGATGACCAACGGCAAGGCCGTGGGCTCCATGGTGTGTGGCGTGCTCACCACCATGACGATGGGGCTCACCGGCATTCCCGCGGTCATTCTCGGCCACACCGCCCGCGCCGAGATCAAACGTACGGGTGAGGGCGGCGACGGCTTCGCGCTGGCCGGGATCATCCTCGGCTGGCTCTCCGTGGCCGGCTGGGCCTTCTTCCTCGTCCTCATCGCCGTTCTGGAGACGTCCGCGACCCCCTGATCCGGTACCGCGCCCGGGAGTTCGCCGGGGGCGCGGGACCGTGCCGGTCGCCGGTTCGGCCGGGCGGGCGCCCCTGCTCAAACCACCGCCCGCCCATTTGTTTTGACCGTAGCGAATGAGGTAGGTACGCTCAGACCTTGTGCCTGGGGTGTGCCCTGGCTCCCGTGCGTGCCTTCAACCGCACAGGGGGAGCCGTAAGCGGCCGCCGTACTCTGCGCCCTTTCTGCCTTGCGGCGGGAGTCTGCAGTTTCGACACACCCGACCGCGTGGGTCGGCGAATGTTTCAGGTTAGCTTCACCATTCGGCACACAGAAACCGGAGAAGTAGTGCCTACGATCCAGCAGCTGGTCCGGAAGGGCCGGCAGGACAAGGTCGAGAAGAACAAGACGCCCGCGCTCGAGGGTTCGCCCCAGCGTCGCGGCGTCTGCACGCGTGTGTTCACGACCACCCCGAAGAAGCCGAACTCGGCCCTGCGTAAGGTCGCGCGTGTGCGTCTGACCAGCGGGATCGAGGTCACCGCTTACATTCCGGGTGAGGGACACAACCTGCAGGAGCACTCCATCGTGCTCGTGCGCGGCGGCCGTGTGAAGGACCTGCCCGGTGTTCGCTACAAGATCATCCGCGGTTCGCTCGACACCCAGGGTGTCAAGAACCGCAAGCAGGCCCGCAGCCGCTACGGCGCCAAGAAGGAGAAGTAAGAATGCCTCGTAAGGGCCCCGCCCCGAAGCGCCCGGTCATCATCGACCCGGTCTACGGTTCTCCTCTTGTCACGTCGCTGATCAACAAGGTGCTGCTGAACGGCAAGCGCTCCACCGCCGAGCGCATCGTGTACGGCGCCATGGAGGGCCTGCGCGAGAAGACCAGCAACGACCCGGTCATCACGCTGAAGCGCGCCCTGGAGAACATCAAGCCGACCCTCGAGGTCAAGTCCCGCCGTGTCGGTGGTGCGACGTACCAGGTTCCGATCGAGGTCAAGCCCGGTCGTGCCAACACGCTCGCGCTGCGCTGGCTGGTCGGTTACTCCCGCGCCCGTCGCGAGAAGACCATGACCGAGCGTCTGCTCAACGAGCTTCTCGACGCGTCCAACGGCCTCGGTGCCGCTGTGAAGAAGCGCGAGGACACCCACAAGATGGCCGAGTCCAACAAGGCCTTCGCGCACTACCGCTGGTAGTCGCTACCCCCATCGAGACCGAGAGAAGACCGAAGCCTTATGGCTACCACTTCACTTGACCTGGCCAGGGTCCGCAACATCGGGATCATGGCCCACATCGACGCGGGCAAGACGACCACCACCGAGCGGATCCTCTTCTACACCGGCGTCAGCTACAAGATCGGTGAGGTCCACGACGGCGCTGCCACCATGGACTGGATGGAGCAGGAGCAGGAGCGTGGCATCACGATCACCTCTGCTGCCACCACCTGTCACTGGCCGCTCGAGGACAACGACTACACGATCAACATCATCGACACCCCGGGTCACGTCGACTTCACGGTCGAGGTGGAGCGTTCGCTCCGCGTGCTCGACGGTGCCGTCACGGTGTTCGACGGTGTCGCCGGTGTCGAGCCGCAGTCCGAGACCGTGTGGCGTCAGGCCGACCGCTACGGCGTGCCGCGCATCTGCTTCGTGAACAAGCTGGACCGTACGGGCGCGGAGTTCCACCGCTGTGTGGACATGATCTCCAGCCGCCTGGGCGCCGTCCCGCTCGTCATGCAGCTGCCGATCGGCGCCGAGATGGACTTCAAGGGCGTTGTGGACCTGGTCCGCATGAAGGCGCTCGTGTGGTCCGCCGAGGCCGCCAAGGGCGAGATGTACGACGTCGTCGACATCCCGGCCACGCACACCGAGGCTGCCGAGGAGTACCGCGGCAAGCTGGTCGAGGCCGTCGCGGAGAACGACGACGAGATCATGGAGCTGTTCCTGGAGGGCCAGGAGCCCACCGAGGAGCAGCTGTACGCCGCGATCCGTCGCATCACCATCGCGTCCGGCAAGTCCGACGGCGTCACCGTCACCCCGGTGTTCTGTGGCACCGCGTTCAAGAACAAGGGCGTCCAGCCCCTGCTCGACGCGGTCGTGCGCTACCTCCCGACCCCGCTCGACGTCGAGGCCATCGAAGGCCACGACGTCAAGGACCCCGAGGTCGTCGTCAAGCGCAAGCCGTCCGACGACGAGCCGCTGTCGGCGCTGGCGTTCAAGATCATGAGCGACCCGCACCTCGGCAAGCTCACCTTCGTCCGGATCTACTCCGGTCGCCTGGAGTCCGGCACCGCCGTGCTGAACTCCGTCAAGGGCAAGAAGGAGCGCATCGGCAAGATCTACCGTATGCACGCGAACAAGCGTGAGGAGATCGAGTCGGTGGGCGCCGGCGACATCGTCGCCGTCATGGGCCTGAAGCAGACCACCACCGGTGAGACGCTGAGCGACGACAAGCAGCCGGTGATCCTGGAGTCCATGGACTTCCCGGCGCCGGTCATCCAGGTCGCGATCGAGCCCAAGTCCAAGGGTGACCAGGAGAAGCTGGGTGTCGCCATCCAGCGTCTCGCGGAGGAGGACCCCTCCTTCCAGGTCCACTCGGACGAGGAGACCGGCCAGACCATCATCGGTGGTATGGGCGAGCTGCACCTCGAGGTGCTGGTCGACCGTATGCGCCGTGAGTTCAAGGTCGAGGCCAACGTCGGCAAGCCGCAGGTCGCCTACCGCGAGACGATCCGCAAGGCCGTCGAGCGCGTCGACTACACGCACAAGAAGCAGACTGGTGGTACCGGCCAGTTCGCCAAGGTGCAGATCGCGATCGAGCCGATCGAGGGCGGCGACGCCTCGTACGAGTTCGTGAACAAGGTCACCGGTGGCCGTATCCCGAAGGAGTACATCCCTTCGGTGGACGCCGGTGCGCAGGAGGCCATGCAGTTCGGCATCCTCGCGGGCTACGAGATGACGGGCGTCCGCGTCACGCTCATCGACGGTGGCTACCACGAGGTCGACTCCTCCGAGCTCGCCTTCAAGATCGCCGGTTCGCAGGCCTTCAAGGAGGCCGCGCGCAAGGCGTCCCCCGTGCTCCTTGAGCCGATGATGGCCGTCGAGGTCACCACGCCCGAGGACTACATGGGTGAGGTCATCGGCGACATCAACTCCCGCCGTGGTCAGATCCAGGCCATGGAGGAGCGGGCCGGTGCCCGCGTCGTGAAGGGCCTCGTGCCCCTCTCGGAGATGTTCGGCTACGTCGGAGACCTCCGCAGCAAGACCTCGGGTCGCGCAAGCTACTCGATGCAGTTCGACTCCTACGCCGAGGTTCCGCGGAACGTCGCCGAGGAGATCATCGCGAAGGCCAAGGGCGAGTAACGCTCCGCGTCCACACGCTTTAGGCTTGACTCCGGAGCCTCAGGGGGCAAACACCCGCCAACACGGGTGTTTGCCCAAGGACCCGGACTTTCCAGCAAAGATCACCTGGCGCCGATGAAGCAAGGCGTTCCAGAACCACTCCCAGGAGGACCCCCGTGGCGAAGGCGAAGTTCGAGCGGACTAAGCCGCACGTCAACATCGGCACCATCGGTCACATCGACCACGGTAAGACGACCCTCACGGCCGCCATTACCAAGGTGCTGCACGACGCGTTCCCGGACCTGAACGAGGCCTCGGCGTTCGACCAGATCGACAAGGCTCCCGAGGAGCGTCAGCGCGGTATCACCATCTCGATCGCGCACGTCGAGTACCAGACGGAGACCCGTCACTACGCCCACGTCGACTGCCCCGGTCACGCGGACTACATCAAGAACATGATCACGGGTGCGGCGCAGATGGACGGCGCCATCCTCGTTGTCGCCGCCACCGACGGCCCGATGCCGCAGACCAAGGAGCACGTGCTCCTGGCCCGCCAGGTCGGCGTTCCGTACATCGTCGTCGCCCTGAACAAGGCCGACATGGTGGACGACGAGGAGATCCTGGAGCTCGTCGAGCTCGAGGTCCGTGAGCTGCTCTCCGAGTACGAGTTCCCGGGCGACGACCTGCCGGTCGTCAAGGTCTCGGCGCTCAAGGCCCTTGAGGGCGACAAGGAGTGGGGCCAGTCCGTCCTCGACCTGATGAAGGCCGTCGACGAGAACATCCCGCAGCCCGAGCGTGACGTCGACAAGCCGTTCCTGATGCCGATCGAGGACGTCTTCACGATCACCGGTCGTGGCACCGTCGTCACCGGTCGTATCGAGCGTGGTGTCCTCAAGGTCAACGAGACCGTCGACATCGTCGGTATCAAGCAGGAGAAGACCACCACCACGGTCACCGGCATCGAGATGTTCCGCAAGCTGCTCGACGAGGGCCAGGCCGGTGAGAACGTCGGTCTGCTCCTCCGTGGCATCAAGCGCGAGGACGTCGAGCGCGGCCAGGTCATCATCAAGCCCGGTTCGGTCACGCCGCACACCGAGTTCGAGGCCCAGGCCTACATCCTGTCCAAGGACGAGGGTGGCCGCCACACGCCGTTCTTCAACAACTACCGCCCGCAGTTCTACTTCCGTACGACGGACGTGACCGGCGTGGTGACCCTCCCCGAGGGCACCGAGATGGTCATGCCCGGCGACAACACGGAGATGAAGGTTGAGCTCATTCAGCCCATCGCCATGGAAGAGGGCCTGAAGTTCGCCATCCGTGAGGGTGGCCGGACCGTGGGCGCCGGCCAGGTCATCAAGATCACGAAGTGATCTTGGCCCGCGAGGGCTGACCGGTTGGTCTTTGGAGAGGCCCGTACGACTTCGGTCGTACGGGCCTCTTCTGTTTCCCCGACGCTCTCCCCGTGACGCCTGTCCTGTGCCGCCCTTCCTGTAACGCCTTTCCCGCCCCGGTCCAAGTACAAGTGACAGCACGACCGACCACGGGAGGTACGTACCTTGGCACCGGACAGCAGAGGCCCCGGCGGTCCGCCGGGAGGCATGTACGATCCGGCGGCCTTCGAGGTCTTCTACCGCCGTCATGTCGACGCCGTCACCCGCTTCATGGCCCGGCGGGTCACCGATCCGCACACCGTCGCCGATCTCACCGCCGAGACCTTCCTCGCGGTGATCGACTCGGCCCGCGCCTACCGCGCCGACCTCGGGAGCGAGACGGCCTGGCTGTACGGCATCGCGCGCAACGTGGTCGCGGCCGAGGCGCGGCGCAGCGCGCGGCAGAGCGTGCTCGGCGGCCGGATCGCCGGGCGGCGGCTGCTGGAGGCCGACGACATCGGCCGGCTGGAGGACAAGCTCGACGCCGAGGCGGCCGGGCGCCGGGCGCTGGCCGCGCTGGAAGGGCTCCCCGAGGGCGAGCGCGCGGTCGTCGAACTCGTCGCCGTCGACCAGTTGAGCGTCACCGAGGCAGCCACGGCGTTGGGGATACGCAAGGTCACGGCGCGCGTACGGCTGCACCGGGCCCGCCGGGCGCTGCGCTCGGCGGCGGTGGGCAGTGAGCATCCGGCAGGGCTCAGCTACGCAGGGGGAGAGGCATGACCACGAGGACGACGAAGACCTTCGAGGACCGGCTGCTGGACGAGCTCCAGCGGGAGATCGCGCTGCGGGCCGAGGACGTGACCGAGCCCGACCCCGTGATCCGCCGGGCGATCACCACGCGGCGCGCGCTCGTCGCCCTCGCGGCGTGCGTCGCGGCGGCGGGGGCGGTGGTGGCGCTGCCGTCGTCGACCGGTGGGTCGCAGGCGTACGCGGTGGAGCGGAACGGGGACGGCAGTGTCACCGTCAGCATGGAGGACATTCTGCTGAGCGGCGACGACCAGAAGGAGCTGAGCGAGCGGCTGCGTGCCGAAGGCATCAGCGTGACCGTCGACAGGCCGAGGAAGGGCTATGTCTGCGCAAAGCGTCGTGGTGAGGCCTATCAGCCGGGCTGGGTGGTGGGGCCGTCGCGTGGCACCGGTGAGGTGGTGATGCCCAGCCATGCGTTCATCCTGCGCCCTGGTGACTCCCTGGTGTTCGAGTTGCCGCAATGGGAGGCGGGGGACCGTGCCGCCCCCGCCTCGACCGTGTTCGGGTACAAGGGGCGGGCCGAGCCCTGCCGGGAAGTGCCCTGGGACGGGAGCGGTGTCCGCAGGGACTCCTTCGAGGAGAAGTAGCCCGGGGTGGCCCGCACGGCGGCGACCGTGCGGGCCACCCCGGGGTTTCGGCGCTTCGAAACTATTCGGCGCGTTCGACCCGTTGTCCCCTCGCCTCACTCCCTTCACCATTTGTCATGTCGCTGAGCAAATTCAGCGTTCGGGATGACCGGGCGAGGGGTGTGGCATGTCCGCGGACGTCAGTCGGAGAACCGTTCTGGGAGCGGGTGCCGGGCTCGCCGTGGTGCCCGCCCTGCCGGGGGTCGCGGGGGCGGAGGAGGCGTCGGCGCAGGACATGGCCTCGGGGGGTGTGCCGGGCGGGCCGCGGGTCACCGACCCCGGCGCGTACCTCTCCTTCACGCCCGTGCCGAGGGCGTTCGCGCTGGTCGGTGCCCCGGTGGTGGTCAGCCCCGAGGATCACCCCGGAGTCGTACGGGTCGCGGGGGATCTGCGGGACGACATCGAGCGGGTGACCGGGGTGCGGCCGGGGAGCGACACGGCGGCCGAGATCGTGCTGGTGGGGGCCATCGGTCGGAGTCCGCTGATCGACGGGCTGATCGCCGCCGGGAAGCTCGACGTCGACGGGGTGCGGGGAAGGTGGGAGACCTCGCTGCAGACGGTCGTGGAGCGGCCGATGCCGGGGGTGCGCCGGGCCTTCGTCATCGCCGGCAGCGATCCGCGCGGCACGATCTTCGGGGTGTACGACGTCTCGTACGGCCTCGGTGTCTCGCCCTGGTACTGGTGGGACGACGTGCCGCCGGTCCGCCGGGACGCGGTGTACGTACGGCCGGGCCGGTTCAGTCAGGGCACGCCCGCCGTGAAGTACCGGGGCGTCTTCATCAACGACGAGAACCCGGCGCTCGGGACGTGGGCGCCGGCGTACTTCGGGCCCGGGAAGGCGCCGGGGCACCCCGGTGGCTTCCATGCGGACTTCTGGGCGAAGGTCTTCGAGGTGCTGCTGAGGCTGAAGGGAAACTACGTCTGGCCCGCGGTGTGGGGACGGGCCTTCGCCGAGGACGATCCGGAGAACCACGCGCGGGCCAAGGAATACGGAATTGTCATGGGCACGTCGCATGAGGCGCCCATGATGCGGGGGATCGAGGAGTGGAACCGCCACGCGGTCCCCGCTGTGCGCGACGGCGCGGGCAAGGTGGTGACCCCCGGGCGGGACCCCTACGGGGGTACCGGGGAGTGGTCGTACCGCCGGAACGCCGAGGCCATCAGGGCGTACTGGCGTGACGGCATCCGGCGCATGGTCGACGAGGACTTCGAGGGCGTCGTCACGCTGGGCATGCGGGGCAACGGTGACACGAGCCTGCCGGACGGCGACGGCATCGAGCTGATGCGGGAGATCATCGACACCCAGCGGCGGATCATCGCCGAGGTGACCGGCCGCCCGGTGCGGGAGACCCCGCAGGTGTGGACCCTCTACAAGGAGGTCCAGCGGTACTGGGACCGGGGGCTGCGGGCGCCGGACGACGTCACGGTCGTCCTCACGGACGACAACTGGGGGAACATCCGTAAGCATCCGGACCCCGGGGAGCCCGTACGACCCGGGGGTTACGGGTTGTACTACCACTTCGACTACGTCGGTGTCGGGCGCAACTACAAGTGGGTCGACACGGCGAACCTCGCGAACCTGTGGGAGCAGCTGCACCAGGCCGACGCGTACGGCAACCACGGTCTGTGGGTGGTGAACGTCGGCGATCTGAAGGGGAACGAGCTGCCGACCGAGTTCTTCCTGAACTACGCCTGGAATCCGGGCCGTTGGGGATCGAAGGACCTGGAGGAGTGGGAGCGGGGGTTCGCGCGGCAGAATTTCGGCGCGCAGGCGGCGGCGGAGATCGCCGAGGTGCTGGCCGCCTACGGGCAGCTCCAGGCCCGCCGCAAGCCGGAGCTGCTCAACCGCCGGATCACCCTCGACGAGACGAAGGACCCCACGAAGGACGAGCGGGCGATCGTCTACGACGACCAGGCGACACCGTTCTTCTTCGGCCACCGGGAGCTGGAACGCGTCACGGCCCAGTGGCGGGCGCTGGCGAAGCGGGCCGACCGGGTGGGGCGGCGACTGCCGGCGGCCGTGCGGGACGCGTGGTTCGAACTGGTCGGATACGAGGTGGCGGCCACCGCGAACCTGTACGAGCTGCGGGAGGCGGAGTTCAAGAACCTGCTGTACGCACGGCAGGGACGGGCGGCGGCCAACAGCCGCGCGGAGGCCGCCGAGGCGGGACTGGCACGCGATCTCGCGCTGGCCGATCGCTTCAACTCCGAGGTGGCGGGCGGGAAGTGGCGAGGCTTCCAGACGCAGCCGCACATCGGGTACGGGGACGTGGAGCGCTACGGCCCGAACGCCGGATGGCAGCAGCCGGAGCGGAACAACGTGGCACTGCCGGACGAGATCTTCCCCCAGGTGCGGCGGATCGAGGTGCCGGTGGCGGCGGAGCTGGGGGTGGCGGTCGACGGGGGCGACGACTCGGGGGAGTGGTGGCCCCGGTCCGCCGCGGAGGCGGTGCTGCCGGTGTTCAGTCCGTACCAGACCAGGCCCCGGCAGTACGTGGAGATCTTCAACCGGGGGCGTACGCCCTTCGCGTACCGGATCGAGTCGTCGGCGCCCTGGCTGGTGGTGGAGCGGCCCCGGGGGCGGGTCGAGGAGCAGGTGCGGGTCGGGGTCCGGGTGGACTGGGGGCGGGTGCCGGCGGGGGGTGCCGAGGCTTCGCTGACGGTGAGCGGGGCCGGGGCCTCGGTCGCGGTGAAGGCCGTCGCGGAGAAGCCGTCGGAGCGGGAGGCGCGGAAGCTGCGGGGGTTCGTCGAGGCGGGCGGCTACGTGGCGATCGACGCGGAGCACCACACGCGGGCGGTGGGTTCGCGCGACGGGCGCGTGGGCTGGCGCCGGATCGAGCGGATCGGGCGTACGGGGGCGGGGGTGACGCCGTGGCCCGTGACGGCGCCCCGGCAGACGCCGGGCGGGTCGGGACCGCGGCTGGAGTACGAGGTCGGTCTGCTGTCGGCCGTGGACGAGGTGACGGTCCGGGCGTACGTCTCGCCGAGGAACCCGACGCTCGCGACGGGCGGCCTGCGCTACGGGGTGTCGTTCGACGGGGCGGAACCCCAGGTCGTCGACATCAACGCCGTCACCGGGGCCGACGACGGGCTCATGAACAAGCAGTGGGCGCGCAACACCTCCGACAACGTGAACGTGACGGTGACCCGGCACACGATCGCCGGGCCCGGGGTGCACCGGCTGACGTTCTGGATGGTCGATCCGACCGTGGTGCTGCAGCGGCTGGTGATCGACACGGGTGGTCTGACACCGACGTATCTGGGGCCGCTGGAGAGCCACCGGATCTGAGAAGGGACCTGGAGACAGATGACGTACATGAACCGCCTTCGCCTGCCCGCGCTCGGGATCGTCGCCGGAGCGCTGCTGTCCACGGCCGTGGCCGTGCACCCGGCCTCGGCACACGGACAGCCCGGCCCGTCGTTGCGGACGCTCGCCGACCGGGCCGGCGTACGCGTCGGCACGGCCGTCGACATGGCGGCCCTCGCGGACGACCGGACGTACCGCGCGACCACCGCACGGGAGTTCAGCTCGGTGACCGCCGAGAACGCCATGAAGTGGGAGTCGGTCGAGCCGCAGCGGGGCGTGTACGACTGGAAGGCCGCCGACGACCTGGTCCGTTTCGCGCGGAAGAACGGGCAGGTCGTCCGCGGTCACACCCTCGTCTGGCACAGCCAGCTGCCGGGCTGGCTGACGGCCGGGGTGACGGACGGGTCGATCGGCCCGGCGGAGCTGCGCGGCATCCTCCGCAAGCACATCACCACCGAGGTGAAGCGGTACAAGGGGAAGATCCAGCAGTGGGACGTGGTGAACGAGGTCTTCGAGGAGGACGGCAGCCTGCGGAACTCGCTCTGGCTGCGTGAGCTGGGGCCGTCGTACATCGCGGACGCGTTCCGCTGGGCGCACGCGGCCGACCCGAAGGCGAAGCTCTTCCTCAACGACTACAACGTGGAGGGCGTCAACGCGAAGTCCACCGCGTACTACGAACTCGCGAAGCGGTTGCGTGCCGAGGGTGTGCCGGTGCAGGGGTTCGGCGCCCAGGGGCACCTGGCGATCCAGTACGGCTTCCCGGGGCAGGTCGCGGAGAACCTCGCCCGGTTCGGTGCGCTGGGGATGCGGACGGCGTTCACGGAGGTGGACGTGCGGATGATCCTGCCGGTGGACGAGACGAAGACGGCGACGCAGGCGAGCTACTACCGGCAACTGCTGGACGCCTGCCTGGGGGCGCGCAGCTGCACGTCGTTCACGGTGTGGGGGTTCACGGACAAGTACTCGTGGGTGCCCGGGGTCTTCGACGGCGAGGGCTCGGCGACGCCGATGGACGAGACGTACGGGCGGAAGGCGGCGTACGGGGCGCTGCGGGAGGGGCTGGCGGCGGGGCGGTGAGCGGGGCCGTCCCCGGTCAGCCCTGGTCCGGATAACGAGGCAGGTTGTCCGTGGAGATGGTCCAGTCCGCGATGGTGACGTCCTCGCCGTAGACGAAGTCCTTGCGGGTGGCGTAGCGCGGGCCGTCCGGAGTTGCGTGGATGTCGGTGAGGACGGCGCCGGTGCCGGTGCGTGGGTCGAAGACGGCATAGACGGGGATGCCGAGCAGGGGGTAGTCGCGGACCTTGCCGATCCAGTCGTTGTCGGGGTTGGAGCGGGACACGATCTCGATCGCGGCGATCAGCGTACGTGCGTCGAAGGATCCGTCTCCTTCCATGTCCGCCTCGGCGATGAGCATCACGTCGGGATGTCGCATGACCCCTTCGGGCTCGTCTTCCACATCCGGGGTGCCCGTGTGGGCCACGAGGTCGTCGGGCATGAGCCGTTCGAGCCGTTTCCGCAGGCGCAGCGCGGTGAGTTCGTGCTGCTTCACGGGCGACATCATGTCGTGGACGATCCCTTCCTTGGTGATCTCGAACTTGCCGGGGAGGGTGTCGTCCATCGACTGAACGAAGTCCCGCATGGCCCGGTAGGGGTGAGAGGCGCCGTGCTGTGCGTTGTCCGGGGTGATGGTCATGGCGCTCGCTCCTCGTCTGTGCCCGGAGGCAAGGATCGTCACGTTCATGCTAGGTGGCCTCCATGAGGTCGGGCGTGGTGTGGTCGGGCCCGCAGTCGCGGCAGCGGCTGCCCTTCGGCCCCCGGAAGCCGCGGTCGCAGCCGCCGCAGTTCGTCATCTCGTAGTGGACGGACGGCGGTGACGCCGGGGCCCGGAACGGCGGCGGGGGCGGGAGCTGGGTCGCGAGGCGGTGGGCCAGCAGGCCGGCCGGGCGGTGGAGCGGCTCGGGCGGGAGATCGCCGGTCAGGGCGTCACGTACGGCGGTGGGGGTGAGGTCGCGCTCCAGCCAGGCGGCCACGCCCGGCGCGAGATGCGCGGCGTCGCAGGCCGAGAGGAGGAGTCGGGGGTCCGTCCTGCGCAGGTCGGCGAGGAGGTCGGTGGCCGTCTGGAGGAGGGTGGGGGAACGGTAGGCGGGCTGGGGGACGGAAGGGAGGGGCTTGCGGGGTGCCTTCTCCTTCCGGGGCGGGCGGCGTACGGGCTCGTCCTGCGTGTGGTCCTTGCCGCGGCCGGGCTGGTTGCAGGAGATCGTTCGGGTGATGATCCGGCCGCC
Source organism: Streptomyces stelliscabiei (assembly GCF_014873495.1). GTDB lineage: Bacteria > Actinomycetota > Actinomycetes > Streptomycetales > Streptomycetaceae > Streptomyces > Streptomyces bottropensis. Next base: position 6,210,847 of record NZ_JADBGF010000001.1, read on the forward strand.
GGGGACGCGTTCGCGTTCGCGGCGCAGATAGCCGTGGGCTTCGAGTTCACGCAGGGCGGCGGCGATACGGGTCGTGCCCTCCGTGAAGCGACCGGCGAGCGTCTTGATGTCGACGCGGGCGCCCTTGGGGAGCGACTGGATGTGCGCGGCCAGCCCGATCGCCACGAGGGACAGCTCGGGGTGCTGGGCCAGGTGGTTGCCGATCACCGTGAAACGGGTGGTGTGGCGGGAGTGGTCGTGGGTCAGGCCACCGCCGTACGGGCTCTGCCGTTTCGGGTGGTTGTTGTCGGCAAGCCGGGCACGGGCGCGCGAGGGCGCGCTAGGGTGCTGCGTATCCATCGGGAAGCGATCTCTTCCTTGGTGGTCAGGCCCTCGCACTGGGATTGCCGTCCCGGCGGGGGCCGTCGTATGTCTGCGGTTGTGTGGGTCCTGCTGCGCTGAGCTAAGGGCATCAACCGGTCCCGAATCCAGCCGAGTCGGCGATGTTCACCCGCGAGGGTGAGGCGGCCTGCCGGGCGGGAGGAGGGGTGGGGTTTGGTGGGGTTCTTTCTCTCCCGGGTCCTTTGAGGAAAGACCGCCCGTCGCACCGAAGCGCACGTCCGCGGGTTCCGGTGACTGTCGGACGGTGACCTCGGCCCAGACCGTCTTGCGTGGGGGCAGCCCCGGCGCGGTGCCCCAGCGGTCCGCGAGAGCTTCGACGAGCACCAGGCCCTGGCCGTCCTCGGCGTCTGGTGAGGGGCACCGGGTGCGCGGCAGCCGTTCGCCGCGCGTGTCGGTGACCTCGATGCGGAGGGTGCCGCCGATCACGTAGAGCGTGAGTCCGAAGTCCCGTCCCTGTACCCGGCCGTGCGTGGCCGCGTTGGCCGCCAGCTCGGCGACGATGTGCCGCGCCGGGTCCAACGGCAGCCCCCATGAGCGCAGTTGCTCCGTCGCCAGGAGGCGGGCGAGGCGGGCTCCGCGCGGTGTGGGGGACAGGCGCAGGCTGACCGGTCACCGCTGTGGTTGTCCGCAGACGACGGAGAGTCCGGGCCTGACCTTGGTGATCGCGGCGAAGTCGTCGTCGACGTGGAGGAGGGTCAGGCGGTGGTGCTCGGCGGTGAGGGCGATCAGGATGTCGATGGGTGAGGGCCCTTCGCGGTGGCCGATCTGGAGCAGGTAGCGCTGCACTGCGACGATCTGACGACCACATGCCCGGCGTCGGCGTCGACGCTGTTCCAGATCAGCTCCTCCACCGCGCCGATCGGGTCACGCAGCCGCGCCAGCTCGGCGACGTGTTCCCGACTGGTCTCCAGTCGCACCTTCACCATGACGTCGGTTTCTCCGGTTCTGTCACTCGTCCCTGGACGAGAGCAAAGTCTGCCCCCTCAGGAGGGTTTGACGTGAGGAATCGCCACGAGATCACTCTTGGTACTCTGCCGCCTCCCGTATGAACACGCTTTCGAAGAGGTGTGAATGAAGTCAGGCAGACGAACCGTCGCGGTGGCCACGCTCGTGGGGGCGCTGGGTTTCTCGGTGTTGAACGCGCCGGCGGCCCACGCGGCGGACACCGGCATCACCGTGTCGGACATCGTCATCAACAAGGGCAAGCCGATCGTGGTGGGCACGAAGAAGGAGGTGGAGCCGCCCATGACGTTCAACCTGGCGCTGCCGGCCGGGTACAGCGTCGAGGGAACAGCGGGCAGCTGGAGCGCATACCCGTTCCTCTACCGGGGCGACCTGAAGAAGGCCGCCGACACCGGAGAGAACTACATCGGACCGGGGGGCTACACCTGCTACGAGAGCGACTCCAGGCACGCTCACTGTGAGGGCAATCTCTACATCGACCCGCACCCGAGCCAGGAGCACGTCGACTCCAACAGCGACGCCACCACGTGGAAGGTCGCCGTCTCGCTCCGTCTGTTCAAGGCCAGCGGGAACCTCAAGGCCGGGGAGATCGAGAAGCGGTCCAAGACCGTCCGGCTCAAGCGCGCGGCCAAGGCGACCGTCAACGCCACGCCCGAGCCGGTCACCAAGGGCAAGAAGATCACCGTCACGGGGAAGCTGACCCGGGCGGACTGGAACACGAAGAAGTTCGGCGCCTACAGCGGCCGTACCGTCAGCCTCCAGTTCCGCGCCAAGGGCAGTGACACCTTCAGGACGGTCAAGAAGGCCACCACTGGCAGCACGGGTGGCCTGAAGACCACGGTCACCGCTTCCACCGACGGTTCCTACCGTTGGGTGTACTTCGGCAACGCGGCCACCGGTGTCGCCACCAGCCCGGCGGACCACGTCGACGTGCGCTGACCCTGGGGGTTCAGCGGAGCGTCAGTGTCTCGCGGCCCGCAGCCCTCATGAGCGTGACCCCGCCAGGCCGCCCAGCCGACGTTCCGCCACGGCGGTCACCTCGGTCGCGGTCGGCGGGGTTCGGCCCAGGCCGACGGTGTAGCAGGTCGGGGCCGTGGTGAAGGCCGGGCCGGGAGATCGCCCTTGGTAGCCTGCCGCCTTCCGGATAGGCATCTTTACTGAAGAGGCGTCAATGAAGTCAGGCAGACGGACCGTAGCGGTGGCCACGCTCGTGGGGGCGCTCGGGCTCTCGGTGCTGAACGCGCCGGCGGCTCAGGCGGCGGACACCGGTATCACCGTGTCGGACATCGTCATCAACAAGGGCAGGCCCATCGTGGTCGGCACGACGAAGGAGGTGGCGCCGCCGATCTCCTTCAACATCGCCCTGCCGGCGGGGCAGAGCACTGCCAATCCCTCCGGTTACACCGCCCACCCCTTCATCTACCGCGGTGACAGGAGCAAGGCCGTCGACACCGGCGACGGTTACATAGGTCCGGGCATCTACACCTGCTTCGAGATCGACGCGAAGCACGCCCGCTGCGAGGGAGAGTTCCACATCGACCCGCATCCGAGCCGGAAGCAGGTGAACACCAACGCCGCCGCCACGGCCTGGAAGGTCGCCGTCGTGATGCGCCTGTGGAAGGCGAGCGGCGGCCTCAAGACCGAGGAGTACGAGACCCGGTCCACGACCGTGCAGCTCAAGCGCGCGGCCAGGGCCACCGTCGCCGCCACGCCGGAGACGGTGACCAAGGGCAGGAAGGTCACCGTCACGGGCAAGCTGACCCGGGCGAACTGGAGCACCAAGAAGTACGGCGGCTACAGCGGCCGGACGGTCAGCCTCCAGTACCGGGCCTCGGACGCCACCTCCTTCAAGACGGTCAAGAAGGTCACCACCAGCAGCACCGGCGGCCTGAACACCACGGTCACCGCCTCGGCCGACGGCTTCTACCGCTGGGTGTACTACGGCAACTCGACGACCGACGGCGTCACCACCCCGGCCGTCTACGTCGACGTCCGCTGACCGCTGACCTCTGCCTTCCTCAGGACAGCGTCGGCACCTCGCCGCCCTCCGCCCGTGTGAGCGTGACCCCCGTCAGACCCCGTAGCCGACGGTCCGCCACGGCGGCGAGGGCGTCGGCGGTCGGCGGGGTAGGTCCCAGGCCGATGGCGTAGCGGGCGGGGGCCGTGGTGAAGGGGCGGGGCCAGGCGTGGCAGCCGGGGGCCACCTCGGCGAGGTCGGTGACCAGGGCCCGCATCCTGCCCCGTACCCGGCCCTCGTCCGCACCCTCACCCGCACCCCCGCCCACCGTCGCGACCGCCCAGGCGGCGTGGCGGCGGTGCAGCGGAGGAGGGGTGAGCAGGCGGGGGAACGGGGTGCTCTCCTCCAGCAACTCCCAGGCCCGGAACAGCTCCTGGGTGATCAGGTCGCGCATGCCCGCCGTGACCTGGTCCGTGCAGGAGCGGACCGGGGCGGACGGCGTGGCGACGGTGAGGGGCCCGGCCGGAACCCCTTCGAGGCCGCCCACCGGCTCGCGCCAGTCCCACGCCGCCCACGTCGCGAAGAAGTGCCTCAGGAGGTCGGCCGGCGGCAGGTCTCCCGCCTCGCTCACCGTGCGGGCCGCCAGCACGGACCAGGCCAGGCCCGGCAGGCCGCCGAACGGCGCCGAGTCCAGCCCTCGCGCCTTCGCCCACGCCTTGACCCGCCTGGCCAGCCCGGCGAACGCCGGACCGTGCCCGCCCACCGAGGTGAGCACCGCCTCCGCGTCGCTCACCGCGCTGAGCGCGACCGCAGCCGCCTCGCCCAGCTCCGCCCGGCGGTCCACCGCCTCCACCGGGTCCAGCGTGCCGGTGGCCACGACGGCCAGGTCCACGTCCACGCCGTCGAGCCGCAGCCGCAGCCCGGGGACGCGTGCTCCGACCACCTCGCGCACATCGGCGGCCTCGCGCAACTCCCGCTGCAGAGAGGCGAGTTCGACTGTTCCGGGCAGCGCCGCCACCAGGTCCAGATCCGCGCCGGGCAGCGCGCAGCCCATGCGCCGAGAGCCGACGACGTGGACGACACCGCCGGGGAACGCGTCGGCGACGAGGCGGGTGACCCGGTCCGCCACGCCGACCTCACCGTCCCCCTCGGCCTGGTGAGGCACCGGCTCCTCCTCGGCCCAGCGCACCTCTCCCGTCCCCAGGCTCACCGTCGCCCGTACCCGCATCGGCTCGTCCCCGCGCCGCGACAGCAGCGCCAGCTCACCGACCCTGGCCGACAGGGGGCCGAGCCGGGCGGCGCACGCGGCGGCCAGGGCGTTCGGGTCGGTGGTGCGGCCCAGGCTCAGGTGCGGGGTGAAGCCCTCCTGACGGCCCCGGCAGCGCGGGAAGTGCCGTACGAGGGTGCTGTGCAGCTCGGCCCACGGCTCCTCACCGGCCGCCGCCGGATCCAGCCACACCGTCGCGTCGTCCCGGTGGCCGAACCAGTGCACGCCCTCCAGCCGGACGTCGAAGGGAGTGGGCGCGGCCGGCATCGACGCCGCGAGCACCGAGGCCGCCTGCTCGAAGGCGTGTTCCGGTACGAAGCCGAAGAGGACGTTCACATGGGGAGGCCAGCGGTGGATCTGCGGGTCGTGGTCACGGCGGACGTCCTGCAGCGGCGGCCACAGCTCCTCGGGCGGCAGCCACGCCAGAGCCGTACGGGCGGTCGGCCGGACGTCGAGGCCCGCGGCGGCCGGGGCCGGGGAGCCGGGCCCCACCTCCGCCCGTACGCCGTAGTGGTCCGAGACGAACAGCCCGTCCGGCGTGGGCGTGTCCCCGTACAGCTCGGCCGAGCGCACCCCCAGCCCGTCCCCGCGCACCAGCACCCGGTCCAGCCGGGAGGCCCGCCCCGTCAGGGACGAGACCGCCGCCAGGGGGTTGGCGCCCGGGTCGAAGGTCGGGGTCATGTCGGCCGGACCGTGCACCTCGCTCCACGCGTCCCGCATGCCGAGCGTCACCTGGGGTGTGTCGCCGCCGTCGTTGAAGTCGCCGAGGAGGAGCAGATCGGCGTCCAGGCCCGCGAACCCCTCGGCCACACGGGCGAGTTCGGCGGTCCGGCGACCCGCTCCGTCGGCGGAGTGGTCGCTGCTCAGATGCGTCGCCGCCACGACGAGGGGGCGTGCGCCGGTCTCCACGACCACGGCGGTCACCGCCTTGTGCGGGCCCAGCGCGTGGAAGGCCGCCTCGCGCACCGGCAGCCGGCTCAGCACCAGCAGACCGCAGCCGTCCACGTCCCGCCCGCGCGGGTCCGTCCCCAGCGTCCAGCCCGCCCGCGCCCACGGCTCGCGCAGCAGCATCGCCAGCAGCTCCGCCTCGACCTCCTGCAACGCGATCACGTCGACCTCGGCCGCGCACAGGGCCCGCAGCAGCAGCGGCCTGCGCCGGGCGCTGTCGATGCGGTCGGCGTCGTAGCGGTCCCAGAGGGTGTTCCAGGTCAGCACCCGCACGCTTGCCACGCCGACCTCGTATCCGGCGCCCTCGGGCGTGCGCCGGGGCGTCCACTCCTCTCCGTCCCAGGCGTGCGGCGTGCGCGCCGTGAAGAACGGCGCCCGGAGCAGCCGGGTCTCCCGGACGCGCCCCGCCTCCGTCGCGTCGATCCGGTCCACACCCGTCGCCCGGTCCCAGACCACCTCGCCGTCCGCCTCGACGAACAGCACCCGGTGCCACGGGATCTCCCCGCCGGGCACGAACGCGGGCAGCGGGACCCGCTTGGGCGCGGCGCCCCGCTGCAGGACGCCAAACACGAAGCGCGCCGGGTCGAAGCGCGCGTCCCAGCGCACCCGGTGATAGATCTCCTCGCTCGTCCGCACGGCTCCTCAGACCTCTTCCTCTACGGTCCCGCTCGCCCCGACGTACCAGGTGCGGTGCGCGTCGCCCGGATACGGCGGGGCGAAGCGGCGCAGCTGGGCGGTGAGGACCTCGGGTGGCACCGGGTGCGCGCGGTGGGAGTTGCGCCGGACCAGCTCGTCCTCGTCCACCAGGACCACGGCGTGGGTGATCAGCGCGTTGCGCCGCTGCGCGACCGCGTGCGCCAGCGAGCGCTGCTGGTGGGTGAGCGAGGTGGCGTCCCACACCGCCGTCCCGCCGGCGGCCAGCGCCGCGTCCAGCCGGTCGAGCCCGGCGCGCAGCACGTCCGGGTTGGCCCGCTGGTCGGCGCGCGCGCCTCGCGCCTCGCGCAACTCGTCCAGCGAGACGTACGCGTCCACGCCCGCGAGCCCCCGCGCGAAGGTGCTCTTACCGCTGCCCGACGGCCCGACCAGCTGGATCAGCTTCGGATAGGCCCCCGACCGCCAGCGCCAGGTCGCGGCGACGGCGCCCTCCGCATCCGCGACGCGCCCCCGCGCGTACGCCTCCCGCGCCTCGGCCCGGCACCGGACGGCCGCGTCGGGCGACAGCCCGGCGAACGCCTTCCGCACGGCACCCTCGTCCAGGGGCCGTACCTCGTCGGCGTGCAGGGCCGACCACTCCACCAGCTCGCGCGCCTCGTGCGTCGCCGCCGTGGCGCGGGCGACCGCGTGCAGCAGACCGAGATCGGCGGCGAGGGACAGCCGGGCCAGGCCCGTCCGGCGCTCCTCGTCCGGGTACGGCCGGTGCAGCGCGGGGTGCAGCCCGACCAGGTCGGCGACCCGGCGCGCGAGCGGCATGCCCACGGCACCGGCCAGCCGCGCCGCGACCCGGGCGCGCCGGCCTCCCGGGCCGTGGGCGTGCAGCAGCGCGGCCAGCACGCCGACGAGCCGGTCGTCACCCGTCCGACCGGCCGCGTCGAAGCGGGCGACGGCCTCCCGGTCGCCCTCGCCGGGCAGCCCGGCGGCCGCCGCCAGCGCGGCGGCGTCGGCGGGCGCGCCGGAACGCACCGCCCACAGGGGGGCCCGCGCACCCAGCCCGTTCTCCACGACGGCCGCGTGCATCCAGTGCGTGTCCGTCGTCACGTGCCCGGCCCGCACCCACTTCGCGACACGGGCGCCGAACTCCGCGGCGCCGAAGCCGTCCACGACCCGGACGACGTACCCCTCCTGCCGCCCGAGATCCAGCCGCAGCCCGCGCAGCGCCCGCTCGTCGAACACGCCCCGCCACAGCACACGCGGCACGGGGATGCCGACTCCGCGCAGGAACGCCGTCGTGCGGTCCCAGCCCAGGCAGTTCCCGTCCGCGTCCCACACCGAGAAGCCGTAGAACCAGCTGTCCAGGTCGTCGTAGGGGAGGGAGTGGCGGGCGAACATGTTCTCCCCGCACACCCGCCAGCCCTCCGGGAGGGCGTGGCCGACCCGGGCCTGGAGCGCCTTGACCCAGGTGCGGGAGGGGTGGTGCGCGGAGTCGAGCGAGCGGGCGTGCAGGCCGTCGGCGTACAGCGTGGTGTTCTCGCCGTCCAGCTTCTCGGTCACGACGACCTCGCGACCGCGCAGGCCGGACAGGTCGGTGACCCGGAGATCGTCGGCGGTGGCGCCGGGGGACCAGGGCAGATGTCTGGTCCGCGGATAGTGCGTACGCATCGTGAACGTTCCCCCGTGACAGCCGGCGTGCCTGAACGGCCGACGTACCTGATCAGCGTAGAAGCGCGGGGCGGCGGCGGGCGAGTGGATTTGCCGCGGCCTAGGGTCCCGGTATGAAGCCCAGAGCGGGCGTCGGGCTCACCTCGGTCATGGTGGCGCTGACGCTGACGACCGGCATGATCGAGGCCGTCAGTTTCCTCGTGCTGGGCCCGGTGTTCACCGCGGTGCAGACCGGCAACCTCCTCTTCCTCTCCTTCGCGCTCACCGGCGCCGCCGGGTTGTCTCCGGCCGCCGCGGGCGTCTCGTTCGCCGGCTTCACGGTCGGGGCGCTGCTCGGTTCACGGTTCGAGTCCGGCGTGGACGCCCACGGTCGCCGCTGGTTCGTCCCCGCGCTGCTCGTCGAGGCCCTGCTGCTGGGGCTCGGCGGACTGGTCGCCTGGCGCACCGGCCTTGACGTGACGGGCGGCCCGGCGGACGACCCGCACTACACCGTCGTCGCCCTGGTCGCCGTGGCCATGGGCGTGCGCAACGTCACCACCCTGCGGGCGCGGGTCCCGGACGTCCCCACCACGGTGTCCACCCGCGCGCTGACCGCGCTGCTCAGCGGTCTGCCCCCGCACCCCGACAGCCACGTGGGAACGGGAGCCAGGAACGAGGGCCGCCGCCTCGCCTCGGTCGTCGCGATGTTCACCGGCGGCCTGCTGGGCGCCTGGCTGCTGCTGCACGAAGAGGTGCACCCGGCGCTGGTCCTGCTGATCCCCGCCGCGCTGGTCCTCGCCCTGGGCGCGCTCTACCGGGCGCTGCCGCGACGGCGTACGCCGGAGCCGTCGGAGCACGGCTGAATCGTGACACCCCGGCGAAGTCGCAGTGGATCATGAACGCATGAGTCTTTCAGCGAGCCGTCTCGTCGGTGCGGCCCTCCTAGTCGCCGGAATCACCGTCAGTCTCTGGCTGGCCCTCGGCGTACCCCAGGAGTGGACCGGAGGGATGCGGTGGGCGGGGGGTGCGCTGCGGCTGACGTCCCTGGGGGCCATCGTCCTCGGAGCTTGCTTCCTGTACCCCGACCGCGCGACGAGGACCCCGGACGGCGCCTCTCACGGCGCGGATGCCGGCACTCCGGACGGCCCCGACGGCTCCCGGGTTTGACGTGCGTCACTCTCGGGGTAATCTCTCCGGCTCGATTGGCGGAGCCGGTGGGCCGTATGGCAGACTAGCGGGGTTGCTCGGTCGAGTGTTGATGCTGCGCGCCTCCCGCCGGGAGGACCGGAAGCGAGTCCCACAGTACTCGTCGCCCCAACTGCCTTACGGCAGCGCTGGAGCGGACGTACGGGAATCTTTCGGGAAGTGTCAGTGCGGCGCCGGCCAGGCACCCGGTGGGCTTCTGCCCCCGGCCCACGGCTGAGGGAAGGGCCGTGTTTCCCGGACAAGGGATGCTCGAACAAGGGGCCTCCGTGTCGAAGGAAGCGCGACACACCCGACCGCGTGGGTCGGAGGAGCAGGTGACGGAACACCGGGTTCCAGAGCGTTAAACGAGACAAAGGACTACTGAGTAGCCATGGCGGGACAGAAGATCCGCATCCGGCTCAAGGCCTACGACCACGAGGTCATCGACTCCTCGGCGAAGAAGATCGTCGAGACGGTGACGCGCACTGGTGCGTCGGTCGCGGGCCCGGTGCCGCTGCCCACTGAGAAGAACGTGTACTGCGTCATCAAGTCGCCGCACAAGTACAAGGACTCGCGCGAGCACTTCGAGATGCGCACGCACAAGCGCCTGATCGACATCCTCGACCCGACGCCCAAGACCGTTGACTCTCTGATGCGACTCGACCTCCCGGCCGGTGTCGACATCGAGATCAAGCTCTAGGGGTCGGTGATCTGAGAATGGCTAAGCAGATCAAGGGAATCCTGGGCGAGAAGCTCGGCATGACGCAGGTGTGGGACGAGAACAACCGTGTTGTTCCGGTCACCGTCGTCAAGGCCGGCCCCAACGTCGTGACCCAGGTCCGTACGAACGATGTCGACGGCTACGAGTCGGTCCAGATCGCCTTCGGCGAGATCGACCCGCGCAAGGTGAACAAGCCCCTCAAGGGCCACTTCGCCAAGGCCGACGTCACCCCCCGCCGTCACCTCGTCGAGATCCGCACCGCGGACGCCTCCGAGTACACGCTGGGCCAGGAGATCTCCGCCGAGGTCTTCGAGGCCGGCGTCAAGGTGGACGTGACCGGCAAGAGCAAGGGCAAGGGCTTCGCCGGTGTCATGAAGCGTCACAACTTCAAGGGCCTCGGCGCCGGTCACGGCACCCAGCGCAAGCACCGCTCTCCCGGCTCCATCGGTGGCTGCGCCACCCCGGGCCGCGTGTTCAAGGGCCTCCGCATGGCGGGCCGTATGGGCAACGAGCGGGTCACCACCCAGAACCTGACCGTCCACGCCGTTGACGCGGAGAAGGGTCTGCTGCTCATCAAGGGCGCTGTCCCCGGTCCGAACGGCGGCCTCGTCCTGGTCCGCACCGCGGCCAAGGGGGCCTGAGGTACCGATGAGCACTGTTGACATCCTTTCGCCTGCCGGCGAGAAGACCGGAAGCGTCGAGCTCCCCGCGGAGATCTTCGGCGTGGAGAAGATCAGCATCCCGCTGATCCACCAGGTCGTCGTCGCGCAGAACGCGGCTGCCCGTCAGGGCACCCACAAGACCAAGCGTCGCGGTGAAGTCCGTGGTGGCGGCAAGAAGCCGTACCGCCAGAAGGGCACCGGCCGCGCCCGTCAGGGCTCGACCCGTGCGCCGCAGTTCGCCGGCGGTGGCGTCGTCCACGGCCCGCAGCCGCGTGACTACTCGCAGCGGACCCCGAAGAAGATGAAGGCCGCGGCCCTGCGCCACGCCCTCACCGACCGGGCCCGTCACAACCGCATTCACGTCGTCTCCGGCGTGATCGAGGGCGAGAACCCCTCCACGAAGGCCGCCAAGTCGCTGTTCGGCAAGATCTCGGAGCGCAAGAACCTGCTCCTGGTCGTCGAGCGTGCCGACGAGGCCGCGTGGCTCTCCGCCCGCAACCTGCCCCAGGTGCACATCCTGGAGCCGGGCCAGCTGAACACGTACGACGTGATCGTCTCGGACGACGTGGTCTTCACCCAGGCCGCTCTGGAGTCCTTCGTGTCCGGCCCGAACACGGCCAACGACACCGAAGGGAGTGACGCCTGATGGCTACGCGTCACCCGAGCATCGCCTCGAAGGCGGCCAAGGCCGCCAAGGCCGCGCGCGTCGCCAAGGCGAAGCGCCACGAGGCCGAGGGCAAGAACACCGTCATCACCGCGCCCAGCAAGGCGTTCACGGACCCCCGTGACGTGCTGCTGAAGCCGGTCGTGTCGGAGAAGAGCTACGCGCTGCTCGACGAGGGCAAGTACACCTTCATCGTCGCGCCCGGCGCCAACAAGACCCAGATCAAGCAGGCCGTCCAGGCGGTCTTCTCGGTCAAGGTCACCGGGGTCAACACGATCAACCGCCAGGGCAAGCGCAAGCGGACCCGCACGGGCTTCGGCAAGCGTGCCGACAGCAAGCGCGCGATCGTGACCCTTGCCGAGGGCGACCGTATCGACATCTTCGGCGGTCCGACCGCGTAAGCGGGTCGGATCGTCCGATATCGGACGAGGACTGAGAAATGGGAATCCGCAAGTACAAGCCGACAACGCCGGGCCGTCGTGGTTCCAGCGTCGCCGACTTCGTCGAGATCACGCGGTCCACGCCGGAGAAGTCGCTGGTCCGCCCGCTGCACAGCAAGGGCGGCCGTAACAACGCCGGTCGTGTGACCGTTCGTCACCAGGGTGGCGGACACAAGCGCGCCTTCCGTGTCATCGACTTCCGTCGTCACGACAAGGACGGCGTGCCGGCGAAGGTCGCGCACATCGAGTACGACCCCAACCGCACCGCGCGCATCGCGCTGCTGCACTACGCGGACGGCGAGAAGCGCTACATCCTCGCCCCGCGCAACCTGCAGCAGGGCGACCGGGTGGAGAACGGTCCCGGGGCCGACATCAAGCCGGGCAACAACCTGGCGCTCCGCAACATCCCGGTCGGTACCACGATCCACGCGATCGAGCTCCGTCCCGGTGGCGGCGCCAAGTTCGCCCGCTCCGCCGGTACCTCCGTGCAGCTGCTCGCGAAGGAGGGCGCCTACGCCCACCTCCGCATGCCGTCCGGTGAGATCCGCCTGGTCGACGTGCGCTGCCGCGCCACCGTCGGCGAGGTCGGCAACGCCGAGCAGAGCAACATCAACTGGGGCAAGGCCGGCCGCAAGCGCTGGCTGGGCGTCCGCCCGACCGTTCGCGGTGTGGCGATGAACCCGGTTGACCACCCCCACGGTGGTGGTGAGGGCAAGACCTCCGGTGGTCGCCACCCGGTCAGCCCCTGGGGTCAGAAGGAGGGTCGTACTCGCTCGCCGAAGAAGGCTTCGAGCAAGTACATCGTCCGCCGCCGCAAGACGAACAAGAAGCGCTAGGAGCGGGTTTAGATGCCGCGCAGTCTCAAGAAGGGGCCCTTCGTCGACGACCACCTGATCAAGAAGGTGGACGTACAGAACGAAGCAGGCACCAAGAACGTCATCAAGACCTGGTCCCGTCGCTCGATGATCATCCCGGCCATGCTCGGCCACACGATCGCGGTGCACAACGGCAAGACCCACATTCCGGTGTTCGTCACCGAGTCGATGGTCGGCCACAAGCTCGGCGAGTTCTCGCCGACGCGCACCTTCCGGGGTCACGTCAAGGACGACCGGAAGTCGAAGCGCCGCTAACGCGGGGTGGAATCGACCATGACAGACACTGGAAGGACAACCATGGAAGCCAGGGCCCAGGCGCGGTACATCCGCGTCACGCCCATGAAGGCCCGCCGCGTGGTGGACCTCATCCGTGGCATGGACGCCACGGAGGCTCAGGCGGTCCTGCGTTTCGCCCCGCAGGCCGCGAGCGTGCCGGTCGGCAAGGTGCTGGACAGCGCCATTGCCAACGCCGCACACAACTACGACCACACGGACGCCTCTTCGCTGGTCATCAGCGAGGCGTACGTGGACGAGGGCCCGACCCTGAAGCGGTTCCGTCCGCGTGCCCAGGGCCGTGCCTACCGGATCCGCAAGCGGACCAGCCACATCACCGTGGTCGTCAGCAGCAAGGAAGGAACCCGGTAATGGGCCAGAAGGTAAACCCGCATGGGTTCCGGCTCGGTGTCACGACCGACTTCAAGTCGCGTTGGTACGCCGACAAGCTGTACAAGGACTACGTCAAGGAAGACGTCGCCATCCGTCGGATGATGACGTCCGGCATGGAGCGCGCCGGCATCTCGAAGGTGGAGATCGAGCGCACCCGTGACCGCGTCCGCGTGGACATCCACACCGCGCGTCCGGGCATCGTCATCGGCCGCCGTGGCGCCGAGGCCGACCGCATCCGCGGTGACCTCGAGAAGCTCACGGGCAAGCAGGTCCAGCTGAACATCCTCGAGGTCAAGAGCCCCGAGACCGATGCCCAGCTGGTCGCTCAGGCCGTCGCCGAGCAGCTCTCCTCCCGCGTCTCCTTCCGTCGCGCCATGCGTAAGAGCATGCAGGGCACGATGAAGGCCGGCGCCAAGGGCATCAAGATCCAGTGCGGTGGCCGCCTCGGTGGCGCCGAGATGTCCCGCTCGGAGTTCTACCGCGAGGGCCGTGTGCCCCTGCACACGCTCCGCGCGAACGTGGACTACGGCTTCTTCGAGGCCAAGACGACCTTCGGCCGCATCGGCGTGAAGGTCTGGATCTACAAGGGCGACGTCAAGAACATCGCCGAGGTCCGCGCCGAGAACGCCGCCGCCCGCGCCGGCAACCGTCCGGCCCGTGGCGGCGCTGACCGCCCGGCCGGCCGTGGTGGCCGCGGTGGCGAGCGTGGCGGTCGCGGTCGTAAGCCGCAGCAGGCTGCCGGCGCCGAGGCCCCCAAGGCCGAGGCTCCCGCCGCCGCCGCTCCGGCTGAGAGCACCGGAACGGAGGCCTGAGGGACATGCTGATCCCCCGTAGGGTCAAGCACCGCAAGCAGCACCACCCCAAGCGCCGCGGTCAGGCCAAGGGTGGTACGACGGTCGCGTTCGGCGAGTACGGCATTCAGGCCCTCACGCCGGCGTACGTGACCAACCGCCAGATCGAGGCGGCTCGTATCGCGATGACCCGCCACATCAAGCGTGGCGGCAAGGTCTGGATCAACATCTACCCGGACCGCCCCCTCACGAAGAAGCCCGCCGAGACCCGCATGGGTTCCGGTAAGGGTTCGCCCGAGTGGTGGATCGCGAACGTGCACCCGGGTCGGGTCATGTTCGAACTGTCCTACCCCAACGAGAAGATCGCCCGTGAGGCCCTCACTCGCGCAGCCCACAAGCTGCCGATGAAGTGCCGGATCGTCAAGCGCGAGGCAGGTGAAGCGTGATGTCGGCCGGTACCAAGGCGTCCGAGCTGCGCGAACTGGGTGACGAGGAGCTTCTCAACAAGCTCCGCGAAGCCAAGGAAGAGCTGTTCAACCTCCGCTTCCAGGCGGCGACCGGTCAGCTCGAGAACCACGGTCGGCTCAAGGCCGTCCGCAAGGACATCGCGCGGATCTACACCCTGATGCGTGAGCGCGAGCTGGGCATCGAGACGGTGGAGAGCGCCTGATGAGCGAGAGCAACGTGACTGAGACGAACACCGAGGCTCGCGGATTCCGCAAGACCCGTGAGGGCATCGTCGTCAGCGACAAGATGGACAAGACCGTCGTCGTCGCCGTCGAGGACCGCAAGAAGCACGCCCTCTACGGCAAGGTCATCCGCAGCACGAGCAAGCTCAAGGCCCACGACGAGCAGAACGCCGCCGGCGTCGGCGACCGTGTCCTCCTGATGGAGACCCGGCCGCTGTCCGCCACGAAGCACTGGCGTGTCGTCGAGATCCTCGAGAAGGCCAAGTAATTCCTGCGGCCAACCCCGCAGGTCAGTTCCGCCAGGCTCGGCAGGGGCTCCCTCGTGAAGAGGCGGCCCCTGCCGGGAACCGGCAGACAATCAGGAGATAGACGTGATCCAGCAGGAGTCGCGACTGCGTGTCGCCGACAACACTGGTGCGAAGGAAATCCTTTGCATCCGTGTGCTCGGTGGCTCCGGTCGCCGCTACGCGGGCATCGGTGACGTCATCGTCGCCACCGTCAAGGACGCGATCCCCGGCGGCAACGTGAAGAAGGGTGACGTCATCAAGGCGGTCATCGTTCGCACCGTCAAGGAGCGCCGCCGTCCGGACGGCTCGTACATCCGCTTCGACGAGAACGCCGCTGTCATTCTCAAGAACGACGGCGACCCTCGTGGCACCCGTATCTTCGGCCCGGTCGGCCGGGAGCTGCGCGAGAAGAAGTTCATGAAGATCATCTCGCTCGCGCCGGAGGTGCTGTAAGCATGAAGATCAAGAAGGGCGACCTGGTCCAGGTCATCACCGGTAAGGACAAGGGCAAGCAGGGCAAGGTCATCACGGCCTTCCCCCGCGAGGACCGCGTCCTGGTCGAGGGTGTCAACCGGGTCAAGAAGCACACCAAGGCCGGCCCGACCGCCAAGGGTTCGCAGGCCGGTGGCATCATCACGACCGAGGCGCCGATCCACGTCTCCAACGTCCAGCTGGTCGTTGAGAAGGACGGCAAGAAGGTCGTCACGCGAGTCGGATACCGCTTCGACGACGAGGGCAACAAGGTTCGCGTTGCCAAGCGGACGGGTGAGGACATCTGATGGCTACCACCACGACTCCGCGTCTCAAGACGAAGTACCGCGAGGAGATCGCGGGCAAGCTGCAGGAAGAGTTCTCCTACGAGAACGTCATGCAGACCCCGGGCCTCGTCAAGATCGTGGTCAACATGGGTGTGGGCGACGCCGCCCGCGACTCCAAGCTGATCGAGGGCGCCATCCGCGACCTCACCACGATCACCGGGCAGAAGCCGGCCGTCACCAAGGCCCGCAAGTCCATCGCGCAGTTCAAGCTGCGTGAGGGCCAGCCGATCGGTGCCCACGTCACGCTCCGTGGCGACCGCATGTGGGAGTTCCTGGACCGCACCCTGTCGCTCGCGCTCCCGCGCATCCGCGACTTCCGTGGTCTGTCCCCCAAGCAGTTCGACGGCCGTGGCAACTACACCTTCGGTCTCACCGAGCAGGTCATGTTCCACGAGATCGACCAGGACAAGATCGACCGTACCCGGGGTATGGACATCACCGTGGTGACCACGGCGACCAACGACGCTGAGGGCCGCGCCCTCCTTCGTCACCTCGGCTTCCCCTTCAAGGAGGCGTGAGCGAGATGGCGAAGAAGGCTCTGATCGCGAAGGCTGCTCGCAAGCCCAAGTTCGGCGTGCGTGGCTACACGCGCTGCCAGCGCTGCGGCCGTCCCCACTCCGTGTACCGCAAGTTCGGCCTGTGCCGCGTGTGCCTTCGTGAGATGGCTCACCGTGGCGAGCTGCCGGGCGTGACCAAGAGCTCCTGGTAGTCCCTGCTTTTCAGGGATTCCCGAAGCTCTCGGTAAGCACTGGGCGTGTCAGGCGCCCACCCTTCCATGGCTTAGGCTTGGAGGGTTGGGCGCCTGACGGTAGCCCGTACGACTTACTACGCCGTAGGTCCCCGCACCGCACCCGTCCCGCCACCGAGCGGGGAGAGGGATGGCGCATACAGGAAACCCCGGCGAGAGAGGCCGAAGGCCAATTCATGACCATGACTGATCCGATCGCAGACATGCTTACGCGTCTGCGGAACGCGAACTCGGCATACCACGACTCCGTGACGATGCCGGCATCGAAGATCAAGTCTCACATCGCGGAGATCCTCCAGCAGGAGGGCTTCATCACGGGCTGGAAGGTCGAGGACGCCGAGGTCGGCAAGAACCTCGTCCTCGAGCTGAAGTTCGGCCCGAACCGTGAGCGCTCCATCGCGGGCATCAAGCGGATCTCCAAGCCCGGTCTCCGGGTTTACGCGAAGTCCACCTCCCTGCCCAAGGTGCTGGGTGGCCTCGGCGTGGCGATCATCTCCACGTCCCACGGGCTCCTCACCGACAAGCAGGCCGGCAAGAAGGGCGTAGGCGGAGAAGTCCTCGCCTACGTCTGGTAGCGGAAGGGAACGGAGGAAACAGCTATGTCGCGTATTGGCAAGCTCCCCATCACGGTTCCCGCCGGCGTGGACGTCACCATCGACGGCCAGACGGTCGCGGTCAAGGGCCCCAAGGGCTCGCTGACCCACACCGTTGCCGCGCCGATCGAGATCGCCAAGGGTGAGGACGGCGTTCTGAACGTCACCCGCCCCAACGACGAGCGTCAGAGCAAGGCCCTGCACGGCCTGTCCCGCACGCTGGTGGCGAACATGATCACCGGCGTGACCCAGGGTTACGTGAAGAAGCTCGAAATCAGCGGTGTCGGTTACCGCGTGCAGGCCAAGGGCTCGAACCTCGAGTTCGCGCTCGGCTACAGCCACCCGATCACCGTCGAGGCGCCCGAGGGCATCACCTTCAAGGTGGAGAACCCCACCCGGTTCTCGGTCGAGGGCATCGACAAGCAGAAGGTCGGCGAGGTTGCGGCCAACATCCGCAAGCTGCGCAAGCCCGACCCGTACAAGGCCAAGGGCGTCAAGTACGAGGGCGAAGTCATCCGCCGCAAGGTCGGAAAGGCGGGTAAGTAAGCCATGGCATACGGTACGAAGATCGCTAAGGGCGACGCTTACAAGCGTGCAGCCATCAAGCGGCGCCACATCCGGATCCGTAAGAAGGTCAACGGTACGGCTGAGCGTCCCCGCCTGGTCGTGACCCGCTCGAACCGCCACATCGTGGCCCAGGTGATCGACGACCTCAAGGGGCACACCCTTGCGTCGGCGTCCACCCTGGACTCGTCGATCCGTGGTGCGTCGGAGGACAAGTCGGCTCAGGCCGGCAAGGTCGGCGCCCTGGTCGCCGAGCGTGCCAAGGCCGCCGGTGTCGAGGCAGTCGTGTTCGACCGTGGTGGTAACCGGTACGCGGGTCGCATCGCGGCCCTGGCCGACGCCGCCCGCGAGGCCGGGCTCAAGTTCTGAGCTCGCTGCGTAGCTAGCGGAAAGAGAGAGGTAAATCCAATGGCTGGACCCCAGCGCCGCGGAAGCGGTGCCGGTGGCGGCGAGCGGCGGGACCGGAAGGGCCGTGACGGCGGCGCTGCTGCCGCCGAGAAGACCGCGTACGTTGAGCGCGTCGTCGCGATCAACCGCGTCGCCAAGGTTGTGAAGGGTGGTCGTCGCTTCAGCTTCACCGCGCTGGTCGTGGTGGGCGATGGCGATGGCACCGTCGGTGTCGGTTACGGCAAGGCCAAGGAGGTGCCGGCCGCGATCGCCAAGGGTGTTGAAGAGGCCAAGAAGCACTTCTTCAAGGTCCCCCGTATCCAGGGCACCATCCCGCACCCGATCACGGGCGAGAAGGCCGCGGGCGTCGTCCTGCTCAAGCCTGCTTCCCCCGGTACCGGCGTCATCGCCGGTGGCCCGGTGCGTGCCGTGCTCGAGTGCGCCGGTGTGCACGACATCCTGTCGAAGTCGCTCGGCTCGTCGAACGCGATCAACATCGTGCACGCGACCGTGGAGGCCCTGAAGGGTCTGCAGCGTCCCGAGGAGATCGCGGCCCGCCGTGGTCTGCCCCTCGAGGACGTCGCTCCCGCGGCTCTGCTGCGTGCGCGTGCCGGGGCCGGTGCTGCGTAATGGCACAGCTCAAGATCACGCAGACGAAGTCGTACATCGGCAGCAAGCAGAACCACCGTGACACCCTGCGTTCCCTTGGTCTCAAGGGCATCAACACGCAGGTCGTCAAGGAGGACCGCCCCGAGTTCCGCGGCATGGTGCACACCGTCCGCCACCTCGTGACGGTCGAGGAGGTCGACTGATCATGGCGGAGAACAACCCGCTCAAGATCCACAACCTCCGTCCCGCCCCCGGTGCCAAGACCGCGAAGACCCGTGTCGGTCGTGGTGAGGCGTCGAAGGGTAAGACGGCCGGTCGTGGTACCAAGGGCACGAAGGCCCGCTACCAGGTTCCGGAGCGCTTCGAGGGTGGCCAGATGCCCCTCCACATGCGTCTTCCGAAGCTGAAGGGCTTCAAGAACCCGTTCAAGACGGAGTTCCAGGTCGTGAACCTGGACAAGCTCGCCGCCCTCTACCCCGAGGGTGGGGAGGTCACCGTTGCCGACCTGGTCGACAAGGGTGCCGTCCGCAAGAACAGCCTCGTCAAGGTCCTCGGCCAGGGTGAGATCTCCGTGGCGCTGCAGGTGACGGTCGACGCCGTCTCCGGCTCCGCCAAGGAGAAGATCACCGCCGCCGGCGGTACCGTCACCGAGCTCGTCTGAACACATCAGGCGTCTCGATGACTTGAGCGATCCCGACCGGGGATACCCTACAAATGGGGTATCCCCGGTTGGTCGTTCCTAGGGAGGCAGTCCCGCCGGTAAGGTGGCCTGCGCTGTCCGTTTTTCACAGGGGACCCCTCACCGGGCACTCGTCGCGGCAGTTAAACGTTACGTAAGTCGTCCTCATCAGAATCTCAAAACCGTCACCCTTGACGCAGTAGCGCGGGGGTCGCAGGAGGCACCGTGCTCACCGCGTTCGCCCGGGCGTTCAAGACGCCCGACCTGCGCAAGAAGCTGCTCTTCACGCTCGGCATCATCGTGATCTACCGGATCGGCACGCACATCCCGATCCCGGGTGTCGACTACCGCGCCGTTCAGTTCTGCATCGACCAGGCCCAGACCAACAAGGGTCTGTTCGGTCTGGTGAACATGTTCAGTGGTGGCGCGCTGCTGCAGATCACGATCTTCGCGCTCGGCATCATGCCGTACATCACGGCGAGCATCATTCTGCAGCTGCTGACCGTGGTGATCCCGCGTCTGGAAGCCCTGAAGAAGGAGGGGCAGGCCGGTACGGCGAAGATCACGCAGTACACGCGTTATCTGACGGTCGCCCTCGCCATCCTCCAGGGCACCGGCCTCGTCGCCACCGCCCGCAGCGGCTCGCTGTTCAGCGGCTGTGTGCAGGCCAGCCAGATCGTCCCCGACCAGTCGATCTACACCACCGTCGTCATGGTCGTCACCATGACCGCCGGCACGGCCGTCGTCATGTGGCTCGGTGAGCTGATCACCGACCGCGGCATCGGCAACGGCATGTCGATCCTGATGTTCATCTCGATCGCCGCCACCTTCCCCTCCGCCCTCTGGGCGATCAAGGAGCAGGGAGAGCTGGCGGGCGGCTGGATCGAGTTCGGCACCGTCATCGCCGTCGGCCTGGTCATGGTCGCCCTGGTGGTCTTCGTCGAGCAGGCCCAGCGCCGCATCCCGGTCCAGTACGCGAAGCGCATGATCGGCCGTCGTTCCTACGGCGGCACGTCGACCTACATCCCGCTGAAGGTCAACCAGGCGGGCATCATCCCCGTGATCTTCGCCTCGTCGCTGCTCTACATTCCGGCTCTCGTCGTGCAGTTCTCGAACTCCACGGCCGGTTGGGCGAGTTGGGTCAACAACAACCTGGTGCCCTCGGACGCTCCGGTGCACATCACGATCTACTTCTTCCTGATCATCTTCTTCGCCTTCTTCTACGTGGCCATCTCGTTCAACCCCGAGGAAGTCGCGGACAACATGAAGAAGTATGGTGGCTTCATCCCGGGCATCCGGGCTGGCCGACCGACCGCTGAGTACCTGAGCTACGTACTCAACCGGATCACCTGGCCGGGTTCGCTGTACCTGGGTCTGATCGCTCTCGTGCCGACAATGGCGTTGGCCGGCTTCGGGGCCAACCAGAACTTCCCGTTCGGCGGTACCAGCATCCTGATCATCGTGGGTGTGGGTCTGGAGACCGTGAAGCAGATCGAGAGCCAGCTCCAGCAGCGCAATTACGAAGGGTTCCTCCGCTGATGCGAATCGTCCTCGTCGGGCCGCCGGGTGCGGGTAAGGGAACGCAGGCCGCGTTCCTGGCCAGGAACCTGTCGATCCCGCACATCTCCACGGGCGACCTGTTCCGGGCCAACATCAGCAAGCAGACGGAGCTGGGCAAGCTCGCCAAGTCCTACATGGACAAGGGTGAGCTGGTGCCGGACGAGGTCACCATCGCCATGGCGAAGGACCGGATGGAGCAGCCGGACGCCGTGAACGGCTTCCTGCTCGACGGCTTCCCGCGCAACGTCTCGCAGGCCGAGGCGCTCGACGTGACCCTCCAGGACGAGTCCATGAACCTGGACGCGGTGCTGGACCTGGAGGTCCCCGAGGAGGAGGTCGTCAAGCGGATCGCCGGTCGGCGCATCTGCCGCAACGACTCCGCGCACGTCTTCCACGTCACGTACAAGAAGCCGAAGCAGGACGGCGTGTGCGACGTCTGTGGCGGCGAGCTGTACCAGCGTGACGACGACTCCGAGGAGACCGTCCGCAAGCGCCTGGAGGTCTACCACACCCAGACCGAGCCGATCATCGACTACTACAAGGCCCAGGGCCTCGTGGTGACGATCACGGCGCTCGGCCCGGTGGAGGACGTCACCCAGCGCGCCATGGAAGCGCTCAAGCGCGAGGACGACGGCCAGTAGGCCGTCGGTCGGTACGTCGGCCGCGGTGCCCGAGGAGGGTGCCGCGGCCGTACTGTTGTGTAGGCACACCCAAGACGTCCAATCCGCGGAAGACGGAGAGCGCAGGCCCCCATGGTGCAGATCAAGAGCCCCGAGCAGATCGCCAAGATGCGCGAGGCGGGGCTGGTCGTCGCGGCCATCCACGCGGCCACCCGCGAGGCCGCCGTGCCGGGCGCCTCCACGAAGGATCTGGACGAGGTGGCCCGCAAGGTGCTCGCGGAGCACGGCGCCAAGTCGAACTTCCTCGGGTACGGCGGCTTCCCGGCGACGATCTGCACGTCGGTGAACGAGGTCGTGGTCCACGGGATCCCGAGCGACGAGGTCGTCCTGAAGGACGGCGACATCATCTCCGTCGACTGCGGCGCGATCGTCGACGGCTGGCACGGTGACGCGGCCTACACCGCGTTCGTGGGATCCGGTCACGCCCCGGAGCTGATCGAGCTGTCCCGGGTGACCGAGGAGTCCATGTGGGCCGGGATCGCCGCCATGAAGGTGGGCAACCGGCTCGTGGACGTCTCCCGCGCCATCGAGACGTACATCCGCCGGCAGCCCAAGCCGGGCGGGGGCAAGTACGGCATCGTCGAGGACTACGGCGGCCACGGCATCGGGACCGAGATGCACATGGACCCGCACCTGCTGAACTACGTCGAGCGGCGGCGGGGCAAGGGACCCAAGCTCGTCCCCGGGTTCTGCCTCGCGATCGAGCCGATGGTGGCCCTGGGCACCCCGAAGACCGAGGTCCTCGCGGACGACTGGACCGTGGTGAGCACGGACGGCACGTGGTCCTCGCACTGGGAGCACTCGGTGGCGCTGACCGAGGCGGGGCCGCTGGTGCTGACCGCCCCCGACGGCGGCAGGGCCAAGCTGGCGGAGTACGGCATCGTCGCGGCTCCCGATCCGCTGGGCTGAGTCCTCGTCGCCGGGCGCGTGACCGGTGGGGCCTGTGGTGCCCACGTGGCTGTGCCGCTCGGTGCCACCGCCCCGCGCCCCTGAAGACGGCCCCGTCGCTTCCGGGGCGCGCGGCATAAGGATCTCCGGCTCTGGGCATCCTTACCCGAATTCGTGTTTCCGGGGGCCCTGGCGTAGACTGACTCGTCGGCTCTCGTGTTTCCGTGTGTCCTCATTCGGTTACGCCGAGTCGATCAAGGTAGTCGATTCGAAGGGCGAAGCGTGGCCAAGAAGCAAGGTGCCATCGAGATCGAGGGCACTGTCGTCGAGTCTCTTCCGAACGCCATGTTCAAGGTCGAGCTCCAGAACGGCCACCAGGTCCTGGCACACATCAGCGGCAAGATGCGTATGCACTACATCCGTATCCTCCCTGACGACCGGGTCGTGGTGGAGTTGTCTCCGTACGACCTGACGCGTGGCCGGATCGTCTACCGCTACAAGTAGATCTTGCCCCCGCTCTCCGTGCCCGGTCTCCCGGGACGCGGGTGGTGGCACTGACCCGGAGAACCTCACCCCATGAAGGTCAAGCCGAGCGTCAAGAAGATCTGCGACAAGTGCAGGGTGATCCGCCGTCACGGTCGGGTCATGGTCATCTGCGAGAACCCGCGCCACAAGCAGCGCCAGGGCTGACGCACGACCGATCCCTCTGCTCGATTCGCAGAGATTCGCGCGACGCAAGCTGAATTTGTTCATACGCAGGACCCAGGCGAGCTGTAGGCCTGACACCCCCGGCTCGGAGGCCGGGGACCCGAGCCGTACCTACTCTTCGCCATGGAAGAGGCCGGCGGCCGGGGCCCGGTTCTGTGGAAGACCTCCGACAATCACCAGGAGCCATTGAATGGCACGCGTTTCCGGTGTTGACATCCCGCGCGACAAGCGTGTGGAGGTCGCCCTCACCTATGTGTTCGGCATCGGCCGGACCCTCTCCCAGGAGACGCTGGCAGCGACCGGCGTCAACCCCGACACCCGCGTCCGCGACCTCTCCGAGGAGCAGCTCGTCGCGATCCGCGAGTACGTGGACAACAACATCAAGACCGAGGGTGACCTCCGTCGCGAGGTCCAGGCCGACATCCGCCGCAAGGTGGAGATCGGCTGCTACCAGGGCCTCCGTCACCGTCGTGGTCTGCCCGTCCGCGGTCAGCGCACCAGCACCAACGCCCGCACCCGCAAGGGCCCGCGTCGCGCCATCGCCGGTAAGAAGAAGCCGGGCAAGAAGTAGTCCTCAGCGGACAACGCTTCATCAGCGGTCTTCGCTGTAGGACCGACCACCTCCCCGTAGGAGTTTGTAGATGCCCCCCAAGGGTCGTCAGGGCGCTGCCAAGAAGGTGCGCCGCAAGGAAAAGAAGAACGTCGCTCACGGCCACGCGCACATCAAGAGCACGTTCAACAACACGATCGTCTCCATCACGGACCCCTCGGGCAACGTGATCTCCTGGGCCTCCGCCGGCCACGTCGGCTTCAAGGGCTCCCGGAAGTCCACGCCGTTCGCCGCGCAGATGGCCGCCGAGTCGGCCGCCCGTCGCGCGCAGGAGCACGGCATGCGCAAGGTCGACGTGTTCGTCAAGGGCCCGGGTTCGGGTCGTGAGACGGCCATCCGTTCGCTGCAGGCGACCGGTCTCGAGGTCGGCTCCATCCAGGACGTCACGCCCACCCCGCACAACGGCTGCCGTCCGCCCAAGCGCCGCCGCGTCTGATCTTCGACGCAGGCTGCTTGGTCTGAGGTTTTCGGGCGGTACGGCTCCTTCGGGTCGTATCGCCCGTACCCTTGTTACACCTCAGGGCGTCAAATAGCGGGCGCCCCTGACAGAAGGATCTCCCTATGCTGATCGCTCAGCGTCCCTCGCTGACCGAAGAGGTCGTCGACGAATTCCGCTCCCGGTTCGTGATCGAGCCGCTGGAGCCGGGCTTCGGCTACACCCTCGGCAACAGCCTCCGCCGCACGCTCCTCTCCTCGATCCCGGGTGCGGCGGTCACGTCCATCCGTATCGACGGTGTCCTGCACGAGTTCACCACCGTGCCGGGCGTCAAGGAGGACGTCACCGACCTGATCCTCAACATCAAGCAGCTGGTCGTCTCCTCGGAGCACGACGAGCCGGTCGTGATGTACCTGCGCAAGCAGGGCCCGGGTCTGGTCACCGCCGCCGACATCGCGCCCCCGGCCGGTGTCGAGGTGCACAACCCCGACCTCGTCCTCGCCACGCTCAACGGCAAGGGCAAGCTGGAGATGGAGCTGACGGTCGAGCGTGGCCGCGGTTACGTCTCCGCCGTGCAGAACAAGCAGGTGGGCCAGGAGATCGGCCGTATCCCGGTCGACTCCATCTACTCGCCGGTTCTCAAGGTCACGTACAAGGTCGAGGCGACTCGTGTCGAGCAGCGCACCGACTTCGACAAGCTGATCGTCGACGTCGAGACCAAGCAGGCCATGCGTCCCCGTGACGCCATGGCGTCGGCCGGTAAGACCCTGGTCGAGCTGTTCGGTCTGGCCCGTGAGCTGAACATCGACGCCGAGGGCATCGACATGGGCCCGTCCCCGACGGACGCCGCGCTCGCCGCCGATCTGGCGCTGCCGATCGAGGAGCTGGAGCTCACCGTTCGGTCGTACAACTGCCTCAAGCGTGAGGGCATCCACTCCGTGGGTGAGCTGGTCGCGCGCTCCGAGGCCGACCTGCTCGACATCCGCAACTTCGGTGCGAAGTCGATCGACGAGGTCAAGGCGAAGCTGGCGGGCATGGGCCTGGCGCTCAAGGACTCGCCTCCCGGGTTCGACCCGACCGCCGCCGCCGACGCCTTCGGCGCCGACGACGACGCGGACGCGGGCTTCGTGGAGACCGAGCAGTACTAAGAGCTCGGGCCGTCAGGTCCGTACTCGGGTGCGGGTGCGCTGTGCTTGATCGCGCGGTTCCCCGCACCCCTTCCGGGCAGGCCCTTCGGGGCCCTGCCCGGATCTCTGACAGGCGACCGTCTGCTCAGATACTGACTCCGGTACCTAGTACGGCCGGGGCAGACACCTAGGAGAAACACCATGCCGAAGCCCACCAAGGGTGCCCGTCTGGGCGGCAGCGCCGCGCACGAGAAGCTGCTCCTCGCGAACCTCGCGAAGAGCCTCTTCGAGCACGGCCGCATCACCACCACCGAGGCGAAGGCCCGCCGTCTGCGGCCCTACGCCGAGCGTCTGGTCACCAAGGCGAAGAAGGGCGACCTTCACAACCGCCGCCAGGTGCTCCAGGTCATCACGGACAAGAGCGTCGTGCACACGCTCTTCACCGAGATCGGCCCGCGGTACGAGAACCGTCCCGGTGGCTACACCCGCATCACCAAGATCGGTAACCGTCGTGGCGACAACGCGCCCATGGCTGTCATCGAGCTGGTCGAGGCGCTGACGGTCGCGCAGCAGGCCACCGGTGAGGCCGAGGCCGCCACCAAGCGTGCCGCGAAGGACGCGGAGGCGCCGGCCGCCGAGGCCACGGTGGACACCACCAAGGCCGACGAGGCGGGCGACGAGGCTGCCGAGGAGTCGAAGGACGCGTAAGCGTCCTGCGGGGGCTGCGTTTTCGGCCGCGGGTTCGTGGTGGTCGCTCGCGCAGTTCCCCGCGCCCCCTCAGGGCGTTGGCGGGTCCGTCCCTTTCGAGGGGCGGACCCGCTTTTGTGTTGCTGAGAGGATCTGTGGGTGAGTGACGAAGTGGAGCCGGGGCATGTCCGTGTGCGGCTCGATCTGTCCTATGACGGTTCCGAGTTCTCCGGGTGGGCCAAGCAGGCCGGGGGGCGGCGGACCGTACAGGGGGAGATCGAGGACGCGCTGCGGACCGTGACGCGGTCCCGGGAGGCCTTCGAGCTGACCGTGGCCGGGCGGACGGACGCCGGGGTGCACGCGCGCGGACAGGTGGCGCACGTGGACCTGCCGGAGGCGGTGTGGCGTGAGCACCACGAGAAGCTGTTGAAGCGGCTCGCGGGGCGGCTGCCGAGGGATGTGCGGGTGTGGGCGCTCAGGGAGGCGCCCAGCGGCTTCAACGCGCGTTTCTCGGCCGTCTGGCGGCGCTACGCCTATCGCGTCACCGACAATCCCGGCGGTGTCGACCCGCTGCTGCGCAGCCATGTGCTGTGGCACGACTGGGCGCTCGACGTGGACGCCATGAACGAGGCGGCCCGGCTGCTGCTGGGGGAGCACGACTTCGCCGCCTACTGCAAGCGGCGCGAGGGGGCCACCACCATCCGCACGCTCCAGGAGCTGAGCCTGGTGCGGGGGGACGACGGGATCATCACCGCGACCGTGCGGGCCGACGCGTTCTGCCACAACATGGTGCGGTCGCTGATCGGGGCGCTGCTGTTCGTGGGGGACGGGCACCGGGGGACCGACTGGCCGGGGAAGGTGCTGGCCGCCGGTGTGCGGGACTCCGCCGTCCATGTCGTACGGCCGCACGGGCTGACCCTGGAGGAGGTCGGCTACCCGGCCGACGAGCTGCTGGCCGCGCGGAGCAGGGAGGCGCGCAACCGGCGGACCCTGCCGGGGGCGCCCGGGGCCGGCTGCTGCTGACCCCGGGGCGGCTTCGCTCGGGCTACTGCCCGCCTGCCGCGGCGGCTGCCTGGGTCTCGCCCCGGCGGTGGATCTGCTCGTAGGCGGACTGGCTGAGGTCGTCGCCGGCGGCGAAGACGGCCTTGTCCTTCTCCGTGACGTCCTTGCCGTCGGTGAAGCCGGACAGGGTGAAGTAGGCGTAGCGGCCGTAGGAGTTGGCCGTCGTACGGCAGAAGGTCGTGCGGCAGAAGGTGGCGACGCCCTCGCCGGGCAGGGAGACGATGGTGCTCTTCTTGTCCCAGTCCTTCTTGACCTTGGTCGCCTTGGCCTCGGTGTCGAACAGGGCGACGCCGATCGTGACCGCGATCTTGTCCCTGACGTAGGTCACGCGCAGGAAGCGAGTGCAGTCGTTGCCGGTCAGGAGGGTGTCCAGGCTGCCCTGGACGGCCGACGCGCAGTTGGTCGTCGAGGCCGTGGCGCCCTTGCGGTAGACCACGCCGTCGCGCTTGGTCAGCTGGGAGCCCGGGAAGAGGATGTCCGGGCTGATCGGCGCCTTGTCCTTGCCCGAACTGGAGATGAACTCCTTCGGGTCCAGGGGCGGTGGGGCCGAGGTCGGCGCGAACGACGGGTCCGCCTTGGCGCTGGCGCTCGGGATGTCCGCGGCGGTCGGCAGGTCGTTCGGACCGTTCGCCGTGGTGCTGCCGCTGTCGTTGTTGACGACGGCGACGGCCACGGCGACACCTATGCCGACCGTGGCGAGTGCGCCGCCCACGATCATCAGGAGTCTGCGGCGTCTGTTGCGTATCTCGGACTGCTCGGCGAGTGACGCCCAGTCCGGGGTCCGGTTGCTGGTGGAACTGTACTGATCGTCCCACGGATTGTGGGAACCCCCGGGGCTCCACTGAGACCCCCCCTGCCCAAAGCTCATGGGCCGCAGTTTAGACGGGCGAAGGCATACCTCACTCGATTACGGGTGAGGCCTTCTCCCGCCGGTGGTCCGGGGCGTGGTCGGGGGCCGTTTTGACCCGTCCGGGGCAGCGCGAGTAGTCTTGCCGCTTGTTATGCGTATTGGCTTGGCCGCTCTCAGGCGAGAAGCCCCTACGTAGGTTCCCTGGAGCAGTTACCAGTGGGCGGCATACGGGCAGCGTTCCCGGCACTGTCGTCCCCAGCTGCACGATCGCTTCAGTGATGCCATGTGTCAGCACCCATCCACTGAAGAAGAAGGCTGCGAAGTGCGTACGTACAGCCCTAAGCCCGGCGATGTGACTCGCCAGTGGCACGTCATTGACGCTCAGGACATCGTCCTGGGCCGTCTGGCTACCACTGCCGCGAACCTCCTCCGCGGCAAGCACAAGCCGACCTATGCCCCGCACATGGACATGGGCGACTTCGTCATCATCATCAACGCCGACAAGGTTCACCTGTCCGGCAACAAGAAGACCCAGAAGCTGGCGTACCGCCACTCCGGCTACCCGGGTGGTCTGCGCTCCGTCCGTTACGACGAGCTGCTGGCGAAGAACCCCGAGAAGGCCGTCGAGAAGGCCATCAAGGGCATGATCCCCAAGAACACCCTGGGCCGTCAGATGATCAGCAAGCTGAAGGTCTACTCGGGCGACCAGCACCCGCACGCTGCCCAGCAGCCGGTGCCGTTCGAGATCACCCAGGTCGCGCAGTAGTTCCGGCCACACCCCAAACAGAAAAGAATCTGAGGAGAACCGTGGCCGAGACCACCGTTGAGCAGCCGGTCGAAGAGACCGAGACCGAGCTCGTCGACATCGAGAGCTACACCACCGAGT
The DNA here is from genome assembly GCF_014873495.1 of Streptomyces stelliscabiei. GTDB lineage: Bacteria > Actinomycetota > Actinomycetes > Streptomycetales > Streptomycetaceae > Streptomyces > Streptomyces bottropensis. The sequence goes on from NZ_JADBGF010000001.1 coordinate 6,239,530, forward strand.
CCGAGGTCCCCGTCGAGGGTGAGTACACCTCGGAGTCGCTCGCCGGCCGCTTCGGCGACCCGCAGCCGGCCGCCGGCCTGGGCCGTCGCAAGAACGCCATCGCCCGCGTCCGGATCGTCCCGGGCACCGGCAAGTGGAAGATCAACGGTCGCACCCTTGAGGACTACTTCCCCAACAAGGTGCACCAGCAGGAAGTCAACGAGCCCTTCAAGGTGCTCGAGCTCGAGGGCCGCTACGACGTCATCGCCCGCATCGCGGGTGGCGGTGTCTCCGGCCAGGCCGGCGCCCTGCGCCTCGGCGTGGCCCGCGCGCTGAACGAGGCCGACGTGGACAACAACCGCGGCGCCCTCAAGAAGGCCGGCTTCCTCCGCCGCGACGACCGTGCGGTCGAGCGCAAGAAGGCCGGTCTGAAGAAGGCCCGCAAGGCTCCGCAGTACAGCAAGCGCTAGATCGCGCTCGCGCCCGGCGCGCGTTTCGCGCGCGCCGCGCACTGCGCGTATCGCCCCGGTGGCACGTACTCGTGCCGCCGGGGCGGTTTGCGTAGCAGGGCCGACCGTTCGTACGGGGGCTTACACGCAGACTGTCGGTACAACCCCGAAAGGGGGAGGACAGTCTCAGGGGATGTACTTGGTCCGGGGAATGCCGGGACACTCGGGGACAGCCGGTGCGGGACCGCCCGGTAGGGGACCATCAGGTACGAGCCGCACATTCTCAGCAATTCGGAGGACACCACTGTGGGACGACTCTTCGGCACGGACGGCGTGCGCGGTGTCGCCAACGCGGATCTGACGGCCGAGCTCGCGCTCGGACTCTCCGTCGCGGCGGCACACGTACTCGCCGAGGCGGGAACGTTCGAGGGCCACAAGCCGGTGGCGGTGGTCGGGCGGGATCCGCGGGCGTCCGGAGAGTTCCTGGAGGCGGCCGTCGTGGCCGGCCTCGCCAGTGCGGGCGTCGACGTCCTGCGCGTCGGCGTGCTGCCCACCCCCGCTGTGGCGTTCCTCACCGGTGAGCTGGGCGCCGACCTCGGCGTGATGCTCTCCGCCAGCCACAACGCCATGCCCGACAACGGCATCAAGTTCTTCGCCCGCGGCGGCCACAAGCTCGCCGACGACCTGGAGAACCGCATCGAGGGCGTGTACGAGGAGCACCGCACCGGGGCGCCCTGGGACCGGCCGACGGGCGCGGGTGTCGGGCGCATCCGGTCCTACGACGAGGGCTTCGAGCGGTACATCGCGCATCTGCTGTCCGCTCTGCCCAACCGTCTGGAGGGGCTGAAGATCGTCCTCGACGAGGCGCACGGCGCCGCCGCCGGGGTCTCGCCCGAGGTGTTCACCCGGGCCGGCGCCGAGATCGTCACCATCGGGGCCGAGCCGGACGGGCTCAACATCAACGACGGCTGCGGGTCGACGCACCTCGGGAAGCTGCGGGCCGCCGTCGTCGAGCACGGGGCGCACCTCGGCATCGCGCACGACGGGGACGCGGACCGGTGCCTGGCCGTGGACCACGAGGGCGACGAGGTCGACGGGGACCAGATCCTCGCGGTGCTCGCGCTGGCCATGCGGGAGCGGGGGGAGCTGCACTCGGACACCGTGGTCGCGACCGTGATGTCCAACCTCGGGTTCAAGCTGGCGCTGGAGCGGGAGGGGCTGCGGCTGGTGCAGGCCGCGGTCGGGGACCGTTATGTGCTGGAGGAGATGAAGGAGCACGGGTACACGCTCGGGGGCGAGCAGTCCGGGCACGTGATCATCTCCGACCACGCGACCACGGGTGACGGCACGCTGACGGGGCTGCTGCTGGCGGCCCGGGTCGCGCAGACCGGTCGTACGCTGCGGGAGCTCGCGGGCGTGATGGAGCGGCTGCCGCAGGTGCTCGTCAATGTGCCGGACGTGGACCGGTCGCGGGTGGGGTCGTCGGCGGAGCTGGCCGCGGCCGTGGCCGAGGCGGAGTCGGAACTGGGGGCCACCGGGCGGGTGTTGTTGCGGCCGTCCGGGACCGAGCCGCTGGTTCGGGTGATGGTGGAGGCCGCGGACATCGAGCAGGCGCGGGCCGTGGCGGGGCGGTTGGCGGATGTGGTGAAGTCCGCGCTCGGGTAGGTGCGCGGGTTAGGAGAGCTGCGGGGTTCTGTGCGTTCCGGGTAGGGGCGTGGGGTTCTGTGTGGTGCGGGCCGCGGGTTCGTCGTGGCTTGTCGCGCAGTTCCTCGCGCCCCTTCTGGTGTGCGCCCCTGGTCATGAAGTCCTGCGTTGCCTTGCCCACAGCCACTTCTGGAGCAGCAGGGTCAGGGTGCCGGCCAGGACGATGCCCAGGAGGTTCAGGAGCAGTTGCTCCGAGGAGCCCACCGTCTGCTGCGTGTCGCCGTAGGCCAGGGCCACCGCCGCGTTGGCCGCCGCCGGGACCGTGGTGACCGAGATGGCGACGCCCACCAGGGCACCCGACTTCGCCGAGGTGAGGGAGAGGGTGCCCGCGATGCCGGCGAGGACGGCCACGATGAAGGAGAAGGCGTCGGGGGCGTAGACGAAGGCGGTGTTGGGGCGGTCGGCCTCCAGTTTGGCCTCGGTGAAGTAGCCGAGGGCGTCCATGAAGAAGGTGAAGCCCACCGTCACCGCCATCGCCACGGCGAAGCCCACCAGCAGGGCGACGAACGAGCGGACGGCCAGGCGTGGATGGCGTTGGACGAGGGAGGTGCTGATGCCGGCCAGGGGGCCGAACTCGGGGCCCACCGCCATCGCGCCGACGATCAGGACCGCGTTGTCCAGGACCACTCCGCAGGCCGCGATCATCGTGGCCAGCGTGATGAAGGCGACGTAGGTGACGGAGAGCGTCGACTCCTCGTGGGTCGCGTCCGTCAGGTGCTCCCACAGGACCGCGTCCGCGCCCTCTCCCGGCGCGTCCTTCTCCGCCCGGTCGGCGCGCTCGGAGAGCGACAGGTCGATGTTCTCCACGGCGATGGAGCCGGTCCTGTCGAGGTCCAACGCCCGGAGCGCGCCGATCAGTTCGTCGCCCGCCTCGCGCGCCACGTCGCACATCACGACGTCGCCGACGGGGTCGCGGGCGGCGCCCGCCATGACGACGAGGTGGGTGGTGCCGACCGTGTCCTCGATCAGACGGACCACCTCGTCGGTCCGGTCGGACGGGGTGATCAGGCGCAGATGCAGCATGCCCGCAGGGTAGCGGGGCGCGCGTGCGGGCCTACAGCTTGCGCAGGCTGAGGCGACGCACCTTGTGGTCGGCGCCCTTGCGGATGATGAGGGTGGCACGGCCCCGGGTGGGGGCGATGTTCTCGACCAGGTTGGGCTTGTTGATGGTGCGCCAGAGGGTGCGGGCGTAGTCGAGGGCGTCGTCCTCGGAGACCTGGGTGTACTTGCGGAAGTACGAGTCGGGGTTCTGGAAGGCGGTCTGCCGGAGCTTCTTGAAACGGTTGAGGTACCAGCGCTCGATGTCGTCGGCGCCGGCGTCGACGTACACGCTGAAGTCGAAGTAGTCGGCGAGACCGACGCGGGTACGGCCGTCGCTGCCGGGGAGCGCGGGCTGCAGGACGTTGAGGCCCTCGACGATGAGGATGTCGGGGCGGCGGACCGTGAGCCGCTGGTCGGGGACGATGTCGTAGATGAGGTGGGAGTAGACGGGGGCCGTCACCTCGCCCTTGCCGGCCTTGATGTCGGCGACGAAACGGGTCAGGGCCCGGCGGTCGTAGGACTCGGGGAAGCCCTTGCGGGAGACGAGGCCGCGCTCCTGGAGGTCCTTCATGGGGAGCAGGAAGCCGTCGGTGGTGACCAGCTCGACGCGCGGGTGTTCGGGCCAGCGGGCGAGGAGTGCCTGGAGGAGACGGGCGACGGTGGACTTGCCGACGGCCACGGAGCCGGCGACGCCTATGACGAACGGGGTGCCCGACTGGGAGCCCTGCTCGCCCAGGAAGGTGTTGAGGGCGCCGCGCAGGCCGTCGGTGGCGCCGATGTAGAGGTTGAGGAGCCGGGACAGCGGCAGATAGATGTCCCGGACCTCGTCGAGGTCGATGACATCGCCCAGGCCGCGCAGCTTCTCGACCTCCTCGGCGTTCAGCGGGAGCGGCGTTTTTTCGCGCAGCGCGCTCCACTCGGCACGGGTGAGGTCGACGTAGGGAGTCGCCTCCGGCCTGGGCCGGTGGGCGCTCCGCGGCAACGAGGAGACCGGTGAGATCACAGTCCATTGTTAACGGAGTCTGAACAGGGTGACGGGGTGGGGTCCGTCACGCCGGGGCGCACGATAGCGGATCCGCCCTCACTGTGCGTGAACTGTGGCGAAGGTATGGACCTGGAATGGAGGGAGGACTAGCGTCCGGGCGGCCGGGAGGGAGCCGCCTCCCGGCCGATCCGGGGCTGCGGGCCCGGGGGAATTGAGGTTGTCTGATGCCTTTTGGTGTGCCTCTGCGCGTACGGGACGCGGTCCGGCGGGACGCTACGCGCGGTGACGCGGAGCTGGCCGGGCGGGTGTGCAGCGAGCTTTCGGCGGATCTTCCGGACGAGGATCTGGGCGAGTGTCCCTCCGACGCGATGGACATGTACCGGATGGGGAGCAAGCCCCGGTGCGAGGAATCCGAGTATCTGGGGATGGTGCGGGAGGCGATCGAGCGGATCGAGGAGGGGAGTTGAGCGGAGCGGGGCGGACCGGATCGAGGCGGAACGGGGCGGGCCTCAGGCGGTGATGTCCCGCCAGGCCGCCGGGATCGACTCCGCCACGTCGTGGGCGCCCGCCGGGGCGCCGTCGGCGGCGTAGCGGCCCGCCAGGCCGTGGACGTACGCCGCCACGCTCGCCGCGTCCAGGGGGGAGAGGCCGGCCGCCAGGAGCGAGCCCGCCAGGCCCGAGAGGACGTCACCGCTGCCGGCGGTGGCGAGCCAGGGGGTGCCGGTGGCGTTGACGCGGACCGGGACGTCCGGGTCCGGGGCCGCGATCAGGGTGGTGGAGCCCTTGAGGAGGACCGTCGCGTCGTAGGCGCGGGACAGGTCGCGTACGGCGGTGAGGCGGGAGGCCTCGACCTCCTCGCGGGGGATGCCGAGGAGCGCCGCGGCCTCGCCCGCGTGCGGGGTCAGCAGGGTGGGGGCCGTGCGGCCGCGGACCGTCTCGCGGTCGGCGAGACGGAGGCCGTCGGCGTCGAGGAGGACGGGGACGTCGGTGGCGAGCGCCTCGGCGACGGGGGCCGGGTCCTCGGCGGCTCCGGGGCCGGCGACCCAGGCCTGGACCCGGCCCGCCTTCTTCGGGCCCGTGTTCGAGACCAGGGTCTCCGGGAAGCGGGCGAGGACCGCGTCGCCGGCCGCGCCGACGTAGCGGACCGCGCCCGCGCCGCCGCGCAGGGCACCGGCGACCGCGAGGACCGCCGCGCCCGGGTAGCGGGCCGAGCCCGCCGCGATCCCGACGACCCCGCGGCGGTACTTGTCGCTCTCCTGGGACGGGTGGGGCAGGAGGGCGGCCACGTCGGTGTGCTGGAGGGACTCCAGGGCGGGGGTGGCCGGGAGGGTGTCCGCCAGGCCGATGTCGATCAGACGGACCGAGCCGGCGTGCTCGCGTGCCGGGTCGATGAGGAGGCCCGGCTTGTGGGTGCCGAAGGTGACGGTCAGGTCGGCGCGGACGGCCGCGCCGTGGATCTCGCCGGTGTCCGGTTCGATGCCGCTCGGGAGGTCCACGGCGACGACGATGGCGGGGGAGGCGGCGACCAGGGCGGCCAGGCGGGCGGCTTCTGGGCGCAGGCCGCCCTTGCCGCCGATGCCGACGATGCCGTCCAGGACCAGGTCGGCGCGGCCGATGAGGGCGGGGGCGGTCGTGGGGGCGGCGGTGGTGCCGCCTGCCCGGAGGAGGGCGTCGAGGGCGGCGGGGTGGGTGCGGTCCGGGGCGAGGAGTACGGCGGTCACGCCCGCGCCTCGCCTCGCCAGGCGGGCGCCGGCGTACAGCGTGTCGCCGCCGTTGTCCCCGCTGCCGGTGAGGAGGACGACGCGGCTGCCGTAGACGCGGCGGGGGAGTACGTCGGCGCAGGCCGCGGCCAGGCCTGCGGCCGCGCGTTGCATCAGGGCGCCGTCGGGGAGGCGGGCCATGAGGGTGCGTTCGGCTGTGCGGACGGTTTCTACGCGGTGGGCTGAGCGCATGGGATGAGTCTGCCTTGTGTGGGGGGCCTGGTGCAGCTGGGCCGGGGGTGCGTGGGGCGCCCTCCCCCGCTGCTGCCGGGTGGGGGTGCGTGGTCGGGTGCGGGTCCGGTGGGGCTTCTCGCGCAGTTCCCCGCGCCCCTGAAAGCAGGGGCTGCGCCCCGAGCTTTTCAGGCCCGCAGGGGTCTGGTCTTCAGGGGCGCGGGGAACTGCGCGACCAGCCCCCACGCACCCGCGCCCGACCACGCACCCGCACCCGCCTCACGCCCCCTCAGCCCTCCGCGATCACCACCGCCGACGCCACCCCCGCGTCGTGGCTCAACGAGATGTGCCAGGACTTGACGCCGAGCGCCGAGGCGCGGGACGCGACCGTGCCGGTCACTCGGAGGCGGGGTTGGCCGGAGGGCTCGACGTAGACCTCGGCGTCGGTCCAGCGCAGGCCGCTGGGGGCGCCGAGGGCCTTGGCGAGGGCCTCCTTCGCGGCGAAGCGGGCCGCGAGGGAGGCGGGGCCCCGGCGTTCCCCGCTGGGCAGCAGGAGCTCGCTCGGGAGGAAGAGACGGTCGGCCAGGCTGGGCGTGCGCTCCAGCGAGGCGCGGAAACGGTCGATCTCGGCGACGTCGATGCCGACTCCGATGATGGGCATGATCCGCACCCTACGGTGCCCCCGAGGCCTCACTCCACGGTCACGGACTTCGCCAGGTTCCGCGGCTGGTCCACCTCGTTCCCCCGCGCCGTGGCCAGTTCGCACGCGAAGACCTGGAGGGGAACCGTGGCGACCAGCGGCTGGAGCAGGGTCGGGGTCACCGGGATGCGGATCAGATGGTCGGCGTACGGGACGACCGCCTCGTCGCCCTCCTCCGCGATGACGATCGTGCGGGCACCGCGCGCGCGGATCTCCTGGATGTTGGAGACGATCTTGTCGTGGAGCAGCGAGCGGCCCGCCGGGGAGGGGACCACGACGACCACCGGCAGGTCCTCCTCGATCAGGGCGATCGGCCCGTGCTTCAGCTCGCCCGCCGCGAAGCCCTCCGCGTGCATGTAGGCCAGCTCCTTGAGCTTCAGGGCGCCTTCCAGGGCCACCGGATAGCCCACGTGGCGCCCCAGGAACAGCACCGTGTCCTTGTCGGCGAGGGTGCGCGCCAACTCCCGTACCGGCTCCATCGTTTCGAGGACCCGCTCCACCTCGCGGGAGATGCGGGAGAGGTCGCGGACCACCGCCCGGATCTCGTCGCCCCACTTCGTGCCGCGCACCTGGCCGAGGTAGAGGGCGACCAGGTAGCAGGCCACCAGCTGCGTCAGGAACGCCTTGGTGGAGGCGACGGCCACCTCCGGCCCCGCGTGGGTGTAGAGGACCGCGTCGGACTCGCGGGGGATCGTCGAGCCGTTGGTGTTGCAGATGGCGAGGACCCGGGCGCCCTGCTCGCGGGCGTGCCGCAGCGCCATCAGCGTGTCCATGGTCTCGCCGGACTGGGAGATGGCGATGACCAGGGTGTGCGGGCCGAGGATCGGGTCCCGGTAGCGGAACTCGCTGGCCAGCTCCACCTCGCAGGGGATACGGGTCCAGTGCTCGATGGCGTACTTGGCGATGAGGCCCGCGTGGAACGCCGTACCGCACGCGACGATGACCACCTTGTCCAGCTCGCGCAGCTCCGCGTCGCGGATGCGGACCTCGTCCAGACTCAGGGCGCCCGCCGCGTCGATACGGCCGAGGAGCGTGTCCGCGACCGCCTTGGGCTGCTCGGCGATCTCCTTGAGCATGAAGTAGTCGTAGCCGTCCTTCTCGGCCGCCGACGCGTCCCAGTCGACGTGGTACGAGCGGACCTCGGCGGGACGGCCGTCGAACGTCGTCACCGTCACGCCGTCGCGGCGCAGCTCGACCACCTGGTCCTGGCCCAGCTCGATCGCCGAGCGGGTGTGGGCGATGAACGCGGCCACGTCCGAGGCGAGGAAGGCCTCGCCCTCGCCGATCCCGACCACCAGCGGCGAGTTCCGGCGGGCGCCCACGACCACGTCCGGCGCGTCCGCGTGCACCGCGACCAGCGTGAACGCCCCCTCCAGGCGGCGGCACACCAGCCGCATCGCCTCCGCGAGGTCGTCGCACGAGGAGAACGCCTCGGCGAGCAGGTGGGCGACGACCTCGGTGTCCGTCTCGGAGACCAGCTCGTGGCCGCGCTCGGTGAGTTCGGCGCGCAGCGCGGCGAAGTTCTCGATGATGCCGTTGTGGACGACGGCCACCCGGCCCGCGTTGTCGAGGTGCGGGTGGGCGTTGGCGTCCGTGGGACCGCCGTGGGTGGCCCAGCGGGTGTGGCCGAGGCCGGTCGAACCGGTCGGCAGCGGCCGCCCGACCAGCTCCTTCTCCAAGTTGACCAGCTTCCCGGCCTTCTTCGCGGCGGCCAGGCCCCCGTCGGCCAGGACCGCCACGCCCGCGGAGTCGTACCCCCGGTACTCCAGCCGCTTCAGCCCGGCCAGGACCACGTCGAGCGCGGACTGCGCGCCGACGTATCCCACGATTCCGCACATATCAACCCCTGTGTCGTGCCGTTCGCGACCTGTCGTGTGCCCTGTGTGACTCTACGTGACGCCGATGGCGTCCGGTCAGCCCGCATATCGGGTGACTTCGCACGCGCATATCGGGTGACCGTACGCGCGGCGCCCCCTCCCGCGCGAGTACGGCACGTATCGCTGATCACATGACGAGCCGACAAATGACGAACAGGCCCATGAGGTTCAGGCCCATGAGGTTCCGCGCCCTCGCCGTGTTCCTGGCGGCCCTGGTGACCGCCCTTCCCGTCGGCACCGTCGACGCCGCCGCGGCCGGACGCGCCGCGCGCGAGCCCGCCGCCCCGTCCGGCGACGGCCCCCTCGTCCCCGGCGTGCCGCCCGGCCCGCACCAGCCCTGGCAGATCGACACGCCGGACCAGGCGCTGCCGCCGCGGGTGTACGCGCCCGGCGCGGCGGAGGAGGCGGTGGAGCCGAGGCGCGCGGCGGCCGGGACGTACGACCTCATCGAGTACGTGCCGCTGAGCGAGGCCCAGGCGTTCGCCGGGGCCGCGGTGACCTGCACGAAGCTGACGGGCCCGTACCAGAGGCAGGTCGAGCGGTATCTGCGGCGGAAGGTGGACGGGAAGCAGTCGCGGGCCGACTGCCTGGCGATCCGGGCGTTCCAGATCAAGCAGCGCATCAAGCCGGCGATCGGCTTCGCGGGGCCGGTGACCTGGGCGCGGATGCAGTTGCTCGCCGCCCGCAAGAACCCCAACGCGGCCGGGAAGTGCCCGGTGCGGACGTACCGCGTGGCGTGTGTGGATCTGTCGCGGCAGCTGACGTGGGTGCAGAAGGGGAACAAGGTGGTGTTCGGACCGGTGCCGATGCGCAGCGGGCGGAAGGCGTACCCGACCCGTGCGGGGTGGCACAAGGTCTACTGGAAGCACAAGAACCACTGGTCGACGCTCTACAACACGCCTATGCCGTACAGCCAGTTCTTCAGCGGCGGCCAGGCGTTCCACGCGGTGTACGGGTCCATCTACACGGAGATCGGGTCCATGGGGTGCGTGAACCTGCGGCTGGCGGACGCCCGGTCCCTGTGGGGGGTGCTGAAGACGAAGGACCGGGTCTTCGTGTGGGGGAAGCGGCCGGGGAAGTGAGGCGGGTGGGGGCGGGGTCGTTCGTACGTCATGGGCCGCGCCCGTTCGAAGGGGACTTCCGTGGCTCTGAGACACTGGGGCCGACATGAGTGAGACAGCACCTGCGCGGAGCGCGCCCCTGCGGGCCCGCGCCGAGATCGATCTGGATGCCCTGCGGGCCAATGTGCGCACGCTGCGTGCGCGGGCCGCGGGTGCCGAACTGATGGCCGTGGTCAAGTCGGACGCGTACGGCCACGGTGCGGTGCGGTGTGCCCGGGCGGCCGTCGAGGCGGGGGCGACCTGGCTGGGGACGGCCACGCCCGAGGAGGCGCTGGCGCTGCGGGCGGCGGGTCTGACCGGGCGGCTGATGTGCTGGCTGTGGGCGCCGGGCGGGCCCTGGCGCGAGGCGGTCGAGGCGGATCTCGATGTCGCGGTCAGCGGGATGTGGGCGCTGCGGGAGGTCACCGACGCCGCCCGTGCCGCGGGTCTGCGCGCGCGGGTGCAGCTCAAGGCCGACACCGGGCTCGGCCGCAACGGCTGCGCGCCCGGCGACTGGCCGGAACTCGTCGCCGAGTCGCTGCGGGCCGAGGCCGAGGGGCTGGTGAAGGTCACCGGACTCTGGTCGCACTTCGCCTGCGCCGACGAGCCGGGGCACCCCTCCATCGAGGCCCAGCTCACCCGCTTCCGCGACATGGTCGCCCACGCCGAGGAGCAGGGCGTCCGCCCCGAGGTGCGGCACATCGCCAACTCGCCGGCCACGCTCACCCGCCCGGACGCGCGCTTCGACCTCGTACGGACGGGCATCGCGGTCTACGGCATCTCGCCCAGCCCGGAACTGGGCAGCGCGGCCGACCTCGGCCTGCGTCCCGTCATGCGGCTCAGCGCCTCGCTCGCGCTGGTCAAGCACGTCCCCGGCGGCCACGGCGTCAGCTACGGACACCACTACGTCACCCCGGGCGCCACCACCCTCGGCCTGGTCCCCGTCGGCTACGCGGACGGCATCCCCCGGCACGCCTCCGGCGCCGGGCCGGTGCTCGTCGGCGGCAAGTGGCGGACGGTCGCGGGCCGCGTCGCCATGGACCAGTTCGTCGTCGACCTCGGCGGGGACGAACCCGTCGCCGGGGACGAGGTCGTGCTGTTCGGGGCCGGTGACAAGGGCGAGCCGACCGCCGAGGACTGGGCGCAGGCGGCCGGAACCATCGCCTACGAGATCGTGACGCGCATCGGAACCCGCGTCCCGCGCGTCTACGTCGATACGGGTGAATGAGCGGGCACGTGCGGCCACGCGTGCGGCCCCCGAGGATGTGATCACGGGTCTCCGGCGCGGGTGCGCCGGAGTGTGATCCGGGGCACGTCCGGGTGCGGGCATGAGCGGTCGGTGCCCGAACACGAGTAAGTGAAAGACGAAGGACTGGAAACTCCGTACACATGTGCGGAGCGCCAGCGGTAGCGGGATCCACAGCAGGACCGGACGTCGGCGAAGAGGAGCGGGACGTGAGCGAGAGCAGCGCGGAGGCCGTGGAGGCCGTCGCGAGCGCGGCCGCCGCCTCGGCCGCGTCCGGCGACGGGATCTGGCGCAGAGCGGGTGTCGCCGGGGCGGCGATAGGCGTGGTCGCGGCGGGCGCGGCGGCCGGCGTCGCCATAGAGCGGCTCACCGTCGGGCGCGGGATGCGCCGCAGGGCCCAGCTCGCGCTCGACTCCACCGGCCCGTACGGGGGGCTGCGCGGCACCCCCGGCAAGGCGTACGCCGACGACGGCACCGAGCTGTACTACGAGGTCGACGACGTCGAGCCCGAGGCCGGGCTCTCGCCCCGCAGACGCCGGCTGTTCGGCCGCAAGGCCCCGGCCCCGGTCACCGTCGTCTTCAGCCACGGCTACTGCCTCAACCAGGACTCCTGGCACTTCCAGCGGGCCGCGCTGCGCGGTGTCGTGCGGACCGTGCACTGGGACCAGCGCAGCCACGGCCGCTCCGGCCGGGGCGTGGCCCAGGTGCAGGACGGGCAGCCGGTCACCATCGACCAGCTGGGGCGCGACCTCAGGGCCGTCATCGACGCGGCGGTGCCCGAGGGGCCCATCGTGCTCGTCGGGCACTCCATGGGCGGCATGACCGTCATGGCGCTGGCCGCGCACTGCCCGGAGCTGATCCGCGAGCGGGTCGTCGCCGTCGCCCTGGTCGGTACGTCGTCGGGGCGGCTCGGCGAGGTCAACTTCGGGCTGCCGGTCGCGGGCGTGAACGTGGTGCGGCGGGTGCTGCCGGGGGTGCTGAAGGCGCTGGGGCAGCAGGCCGCGCTGGTGGAGCGGGGGCGGCGGGCGACCGCCGATCTGTTCGCCGGGATCATCAAGCGGTACTCGTTCGCCTCGCGGGACGTCGACCCGGCGGTGGCGCGCTTCGCCGAACGGATGATCGAGGGCACGCCGATCGACGTGGTCGCCGAGTTCTATCCGGCGTTCACCGAGCACGACAAGACCGAGGCGCTCGCGGCCTTCGCGGAGCTGCCGGTGCTCGTGCTGGCCGGGGTCAAGGACCTCGTCACGCCGAGCGAGCACAGTGAGGCCATCGCCGATCTGCTGCCGGACGCGGAACTGGTGCTCGTCCCCGACGCGGGGCATCTGGTGATGCTGGAGCACCCCGAGGTGGTGACCGACCGGCTCGCGGACCTGCTCACCCGTGCGGGGGCCGTGCCGGCGGGGGCTACGGTAAGTGGCTATGGAAGCGCCAGCAGCACCGCACGTCCCGGGTGAGTCCGGGCCTTCTCTGCGGATCACCGTACATTCGCCCGCCCGGATGCTGGAGCTGGGCCGTCGCCTGGCCAAGCTCCTGCGCGCGGGCGATCTCGTGATGCTCAACGGGGAGTTGGGCGCCGGGAAGACGACCCTGACCCGGGGGCTCGGGGAGGGGCTCGGGGTGCGGGGTGCGGTCACCTCGCCGACCTTCGTCATCGCCCGGGTGCATCCGTCGCTGGTGGAGGGGCCGCCGCTCGTCCATGTCGACGCGTACCGCCTCGGCGGCGGGCTGGACGAGATGGAGGACCTCGACCTCGACGTCTCGCTGCCGGATTCGGTGATCGTGGTCGAGTGGGGCGAGGGGAAGGTCGAGGAGCTGACGGACGACCGGCTGCATGTCGTCATCCACCGGGCCGTCGGCGACACCACGGACGAGGTACGCCATGTGACCGTCACCGGACTGGGTGAACGGTGGGGGGCCGTGGAGCTGGGCGTGCTCGCGGCGTGACGTTCCGCCCGGGTGGGGCGTGGTGCTGCGCCGCGCTCCCGCCGTGGGTTCCGACGGGGTGTCGGTAAGTGTTGCGCAGGTCGTCCTCGGCGTGGTCACATGGTGACCAGTCCTTGGTTAGGTCTACCTAACTTGGTTCGCCGGTTGCACCAGGAGGCGTCCATGTCGACAGCGGAACGTAGGCCGAGGCCCTCCGGGGTGGGCGAGGTTTCGATGCGGGACCTTCTGGCTTCCTGTGCGGCGGCGAGGGTGGTTTCCACCCCGCCGCCTGCTCCACCTGTGGCTCCACCTGTGACTCCGCCGGTCAAAGGCGAGGGGCGGCGGGGTGGGCAGAAGCGGTGCCGTGAGGCTGCCTAGCGCTCCGGGAGGGGTGGTCTCGGTCGTGAGCGCGGCTGCGGGTGGGTGGGGGCTGGTCGCGCGGTTCCCCGCGCCCCTGAACGGGCCGGCGATCCCCTGACCGGTGACTGAGAAAGCAGCCGGGGCTACTCGACCACCACCACCTTTGTGCCGATGCCCGCGAACTGCCACATCGCCTTGCCGTCCTTGCGGGCCTCTCGGATGCCGCCCGTCCTGGTGGCGGGGTCGGGTTCGGGGGTGGAGCCGTCCACCGCCGCGCTGAAGCCGATGGAGACGCCGTCGACCGTGGCGAAGCGGACGACGTTCTCGATGGGGGTGCCGTCGGAGCCGGTGACGGCGGCCGAGCGGGACGTGACCGTGTAGGTCGCGGGGGTGGGGTCGACCGTGCTGGGGGTGACCTCGAAGGTGCGGGTGACCTTCTCGTTCGCGCCGACCAGCCAGACGCGGTCGTCGTCCAGGGAGTAGACGACGCGTTCGCCGGCGCCCGAGTCGTCGGGCAGGATCTTCTCCGTGTCCTTCTTCCCCTTGCCGGGGGTCTTGGACTTCGGAAGCGCCGAGGACTTGGAGGGGGACGGTTTCCCGAGGTCGTCGGGCACGTGCGCCGACGCCTGATAGGCGAGGAAACCGACTGCGGCGACGGCCGCCGCGGTGAGCCCGGCCACGAATACCGAGCTGCTACTGGCCACCTTCTGCGTCCACCTCTCGTACCCACGTACGCCTTTGAAGCACGTCTGTGCTGTGACGGTAGCAGCAGAGGGGACGTGTACCGGGTCGGCCGTGGCCCGGCCCGAAGCGCCGTAGGCTGTTTGCGTGCTCTTGCTCGCTCTGGATACCGCCACCCCCGCCGTCACCGTCGCGCTGCACGACGGGACGGACGTCGTCGCCGCGTCGAGTCAGGTGGACGCCCGGCGCCACGGGGAGCTGCTGCTGCCCGCCGTCGACCGGGTTCTCGCCGAGGCGGGCACCCGCCTCGACGCCGTCACCGGCATCGTCGTGGGCATCGGCCCCGGCCCGTACACCGGGCTGCGCGTCGGCCTCATGACCGCCGACACCTTCGGCCTCGCCCTCGGGGTCCCCGTCCACGGCCTGTGCACCCTCGACGGGCTCGCGTACGCGGCCGGCGCCGAGGGGACGGTCGAGGGACCGTTCGTGGTGGCGACGGACGCCCGGCGCAAGGAGGTGTACTGGGCGCGGTACGCGGACGCGCGGACGAGAACCACCGAGCCGGCCGTCGACCGGCCCGCCGACATCGCCGGCACGGTCGCCGGACTGCCCGCGGTCGGCGCCGGGGCGGTCCTCTACCCCGACACCTTCCCGGACGCCCGCGGACCCGAGCACGTCTCCGCCGCCGCCCTCGCGGCCCTGGCCGCAGAGCGGCTCGCGGCGGGCGGGGAACTGGAGGCGCCCCGGCCGCTGTACCTGCGTCGGCCCGACGCCCAGGTGCCCAAGAACTACAAGGTGGTCACCCCCAAGTGACGACCCCGGTGCTGCGCGAGATGCGCTGGTGGGACATCGAGCCCGTCCTGGAGCTGGAGAAGGACCTCTTCCCCGAGGACGCCTGGTCCCGCGGCATGTTCTGGTCGGATCTCGCCCACGCGCGCGGACCCCACGCGACCCGGCGGTACTACGTCGCCGAGGACGCCGACGGACGGATCATCGGCTACGGGGGCCTGGCCTCCGCCGGGGACACCGCCGACGTACAGACCATCGCCGTCGCCCGGGAACACTGGGGCACCGGCCTCGGCGCGCTGATCCTCACCGAGCTGCTGCGGGCCGCCACCACGTTCGAGTGCGCCCAGGTGATGCTCGAATGCCGGGTCGACAACGTCCGTGCCCAGAAGCTCTACGAACGCTTCGGCTTCGAGGCGATCGGCTTCCGCCGCGGCTACTACCAGCCGGGGAACGTGGACGCCCTCGTCATGCGCCTCAACGACCCTTCCGCATCCGTACAAGGAACCGAGATCAATGGCTAGGTCCATGGCTGACGAACCGCTGGTTCTGGGGATCGAGACCTCCTGCGACGAGACCGGTGTCGGTGTCGTGCGCGGGACGACCCTGCTGGCCGACGCGATCGCGTCCAGCGTCGACGAGCACGCCCGCTTCGGCGGGGTGGTGCCCGAGGTCGCCTCCCGCGCGCACCTGGAGGCGATGGTCCCGACGATCGACCGCGCGCTGAAGGAAGCGGGGGTGAGCCCGAAGGACCTCGACGGCATCGCGGTCACCGCCGGGCCGGGCCTCGCGGGCGCCCTGCTGGTGGGCGTCTCGGCGGCCAAGGCGTACGCGTACGCGCTCGGCAAGCCGCTGTACGGCGTCAACCACCTCGCCTCCCACATCTGTGTCGACCAGCTGGAGCACGGGGCGCTGCCCGAGCCGACGATGGCGCTGCTGGTGTCGGGCGGACACTCGTCGCTGCTGCTGTCCACCGACATCACCTCGGACGTACGGCCGATGGGCGCGACGATCGACGACGCGGCCGGCGAGGCCTTCGACAAGATCGCCCGTGTGCTCAACCTCGGGTTCCCCGGCGGCCCGGTCATCGACCGGTACGCCAAGGAGGGCGACCCGACCGCGATCGCCTTCCCGCGCGGCCTGACCGGCCCCCGCGACCCCGCCTACGACTTCTCCTTCTCCGGCCTGAAGACCGCGGTGGCCCGCTGGATCGAGGCCAAGCGGGCGGCCGGCGAGGAGGTGCCGGTGCGGGACGTGTCGGCGTCCTTCCAGGAGGCCGTCGTGGACGTGCTGACCCGCAAGGCCGTGCGCGCGTGCAAGGACGAGGGCGTCGACCACCTGATGATCGGCGGCGGGGTGGCCGCCAACTCCCGCCTGCGGGCGCTGGCGCTGGAGCGCTGCGAGGCGGCCGGGATCCGACTCCGGGTGCCCCGGCCCAAGTTGTGCACCGACAACGGGGCGATGGTGGCCGCGCTGGGCGCCGAGATGGTCGCGCGCGGGCGGGCCGCCTCCGACTGGGACCTGTCGGCGGACTCGTCGCTGCCGGTGACCGATCCGCATGTGCCCGGACGCTCCGCCGGACACGGTCACGACCACGGCCACGACCATGTGCACGAGGTGAGCAAGGAGAACCTGTACTCGTGACCGTCGCGCTGATGTGGGAGGCGCGGGCGGTGGCCGGGCGGGGGGAGGAACTCCTCGCCTGGGCGCGGGCCCAGGAGCTTCCCGTGCGGCCCCTGCGGCGCGAGACGTTCAGGGCGCCGCAGGACCGGGTGCTGGTCATCACGTGGTGGGACGCGGCCTACGCCGCGGAGCTGCCCGAACTGCCCGAGCCGGGCCGGGAGTTGGCCGATCGGTCGGTCCACCGGTGGAGGTTCGAGTCGGCGGGGACGGACTGACCGGCGTGTTCCTTCGGCGGACCGGATCACGCGTGGCTCGTCTGCAATGCTGCGCGGATGAGCAAATCATGGAAAGGAACCGTCATGGACGGTTCGGGCATCACGGTCCCGGCGTCGGGTGTGACGCCGATACATGTGCTGTGCGCTGTCGGAGTGGGCCTGGATCCCGAGATACTCACCCGGGCGGTCGAGGAGGCGGGAGCAGGGGAGTTCACGGTCGAGGAAGTGCAGCATGAGCCCGATCCCCGGATGCGGGAGGCGTTCGACGCCGCGTTGGGTGCCCGAAGAGCCACCCAGGACGACGAGTTCGGCGACGGCGACTGGGCCGCGGTGGATGCGCACGACTCGGTTGCCTTTGTCCTGTCGCCGCCGATGTCCCAGTTCAGCGCCTTCGAGGTCTCCCGGCGGGCACTGGCTGTCACGGCCGCTCTGCTGACCAACGGGGCCACCGCAGTGAAGAACGATTCCAGCGGTGTGGCCTGCGGGCGCGAGCGGTGGCTGGCTCTGGCGGACAGGGCCGCAGCCGCTGAGAACATCGACGAACTGGCGATCGCCCTGTGCGAGGCATGGGTGGTGCCGGCCATGCTCGACGGGGACGCCTTCTACACCTGCGGCATGCATCTCCTCGGCGAGGCCGACGTGGAGCTGGTGCCCGGACGCGCCGTGGAACCGGAGCTGTTGCCCGAGTGGCTGACCACCATGGACGTCGCGCGGTACTACCTGCTGACGGAGCAGCCCTCACACGGCATCAGGGACGGCGAGGGGTTCCGCATCACCCCGGACGCGCGCCGCTGGATCATGCACCGTGTCGAGTGCGAGCTGGAGGAGGACGACACCTTCCACAACCCCTACGGCCGCTGGCGTCTCACCCCCGCGTAGCGCGTGCCGGCGGGCGTGTACGGGGGGTGGGGTACGCGGCTGTTCGGTGGACGGTACCGTGACCGGACGGTCACGCTGGGTAGAGGGTGCACGGTGTGGAGTGGGCGGCGCAGGGGCCGGGCGGTGAGCCCGAGTCGTCGGACAGCATGCGGGCGTTCGGGGCGGTGGTGCGGGCGCTGCGCGAGCATGCGGGGGTGAGCCGGGAGGAGTTCGGGGCGCTCGTCCATCTGTCCCGACACTCCGTCGCCTCCATCGAGCTGGGGCGACGGCTCGCGGACCAGCGGTTCGTGGAACTGGCGGAGGAGGCGACGGGCGGCACGGGGGCGGTGCGGGGGGCGTTGCGGCACATGGCTCGACAGCCGGGGTTGGCGGCTTGGTTCAGGACGTGGGCGAGGCTGGAGCAGGAGGCCGTGTATCTCGCCACGTACGAGTGCCGGTTGGTGCCGGGGCTGTTGCAGTCCGAGGGGTACGCGCGGGCGGTGTTCAGCAACCGACTTCCGCCACTGTCGGACGAGCAACTGGAGGCGCAGGTCGCGGCGCGCATGGAGCGGCAGCAGATGTTCCGGGAGCGCCCCAACACCTCGTTCGGCTTTGTCGTGGACGAGCACGTCGTCCGGCGTCGATTGGGTGGCGCCGACGTGCTGCGTGGCCTCCTCGATCACGTGCTGGCAAGTGCGCGGCTCCGCAACGTGGAAGTCCAGATCATCCCGCTCGAACGCGAGGCGCACACGGGGCTGGACGGCCCCCTGGCGCTGCTGGAAACGCCGGACGGGCGGCATCTGGCCTATGCGGAGGGGCAGGAGACCGGGCGGCTGGTGGCCGACGCGAAAGAGGCCGCCGTTCTGCGTCGCCGATATGCGACACTCCGCGCACAGGCCCTCACCCCGCTGGATTCCGTGGGTCTGCTGGAGCGGATCAGAGGAGCGCTATGAGCACCACCGAACTGGCCCGGTTCAAGTCCAGTCACAGCGGAACGCAGGATGACAACTGCGTCGAAGTCTCCCTGGAATGGCGCAAGTCGACGTACAGCGGTACCGCCGGCGACAACTGCATAGAGATCGCCCCCACCACCATCCACGTCCGCGACTCCAAGGACGCCACCCGCCCCCATCTCGGCCTCGCCCCCTCCGCCTGGGCCCCCTTCGTCGCCTTCGCGGCGGCCCAGGCGGACTGAGCACCCTCAGTTCTGTACGGCCCGGACCTCCGTCTCGCAGTGCAGCCGGCGGTCCGGGCCGACCTCGTGGACCGGGCCCGTCAGGGTCAGCCGCGCCCGGTGGCGGATGTCCACGCTCGACGCGCCCAACCGCAGTTCCAGGTCGCCCGGTTCGACCACGAGCCGTCCCGAGCGGGCCGCGAAGGACGACACGTCGGAGTGGAAGCGGAAGGTGACCCGCCGGGCGGCACCCGGCTCCAACTCCACGCGCCGGTAGGCGATCAGACGGACGTCGGGGCGGGTCACCGAGGCCACCGGGTCGTGCAGATACAGCTGGACGACCTCCGCACCCGCCCGCTCACCCGTGTTGCGGACGGTCAGCGACACGTCGTACGCGCCGTTCCCGTCCGTGGTCATCCCGGTGCCCTCCTCCGCGAAGTCCGTCCACGCGAACGTCGTGTACGCACCGCCGTGCCCGAAGGGGTACAGCGGGGTCGGATCGATGCTGCTCGCTCCGCCCAGCAGGCCCATCGGCGGCTGGAGGTACGTCCACGGCTGGCCCCCCGGCCGTTGCGGGACGCTCACCGGGAGACGGCCGGACGGGGAGACACGGCCCGACAGCACGCCCGCCACCGCCGGGCCGCCCTCCTCCCCGGGGAAGAACGCCTGCACCACGCCCGCCAGTTGCCCGTGCCAGCGGCCGAGCGCGTACGGGCGCCCGGTGAGCAGGAGCGCCACCACCGGCGTGCCCGTGGCGAGCAGCGCGTCCAGCAGTTCGGACTGGACGCCCGGGAGCCGTAGATCCTCCGCGTCGCAACCCTCACCGGAGGTACCGCGGCCGAAGAGGCCCGCCCGGTCGCCGAGGACCGCCACGCAGACGTCCGCCTCGGACGCGCGGGCGACCGCCTCGGCGAAGCCGCCGGTGTCGTCGCCGTCCACGTCGCTGCCCGCCGCGTACGTGATCTTCGCGTCCGGGAGTTCGGTGCGCAGCGAGGCGAGGACCGTGGGGATCTCGATGCCCAGGGGGGTGCCGGGGTGGGCGGGCAGGACGTGGGAGGGGAAGGAGTAGCAGCCGAGCATGGCGAGGGGGTCGTCGGCGCGGGGGCCGACCACGGCGATACGGATGTCGGGGGCCAGGGGGAGGACGGCGTCGGGGTTGTCCAGCAGGACCACCGACTCCTCGGCCAGACGGCGGGCCAGGGCGCGGTTCGCCGTGGAGTCGAGCCTGATCCGGTCCTCGGCGGGCTCCGGCGTCCAGTCCTCGTCCAGCATGCCCAGCTCGCACTTCTGGAGCAGGACCCGGTGGGCGGCCCGGTCGACCAGCGCCTCCGGGATCTCGCCGGCGCGGACCGCCTCCAGCAGGGGCTCGCCGAAGCAGCGCAGGGACGGCAGTTCCACGTCGAGGCCGGCCGCCAGCGCCGCGTGCGCGGCCTCCGCGCGGCTTCCCGCCACGCGGTGGTTCGTCTCCAGGAAGCCCACGGCGAAGTAGTCGGAGACGACCGTGCCGGTGAAGCCCCAGGTGTCGCGCAGGAGTGCGGTGAGCAGCTCGGGGTCCGCCGAGACCGGGACGCCGTCCGTCTCCGTGTACGCGGCCATCACCGAGCGCGCGCCGCCCTCGCGCACCGCCATCTCGAACGGGGGCAGGGTCACGTCCGCGAACTCCCGTACCCCCGCGCGTACGGGCGCGTGGTTGCGGGCGCCGACGGAGGCGGCGTACCCGGCGAAGTGCTTCAGCGTGGCCACGATCCCGGCCGACTCCAGGCCACGGACGTACGCCGTGCCGACCGTGCTCACGAGGTACGGGTCCTCGCCGATCGTCTCCTCGACCCGCCCCCAGCGCGGGTCGCGGACGACGTCCAGGACGGGGGACAGACCCTGGTGGACGCCGACGGCGGCCAGGTCGTGGCCGATGTGCCGGGCCATCTCCTCCACCAGCGCCGGGTCGAAGGTCGCGCCCCAGGCCAGGGGGACCGGGTAGGCGGTCGCGTGCCAGGCCGTGAAGCCGGCCAGGCACTCCTCGTGGGCGACGGCGGGGATACCGAAACGGTTCGCGGCCATGATGCGGCGCTGGACGCGGGACAGTGCCACCGCGCCCAGCGCCGGGTCCACGGGCGCCGTGCCGAAGACACGGGTGAGCTGGCCCAGACCCCGGGTGATCAGCTCGTCGAAGTCGAACGACTCGGTCATGCCCTGCTCGTCGGGGGCGATGTCCTCGCCGGTCGAATCGCTTTTCACCCACACGCCGTACAGCTGGGCTGTCTTCTCCTCCAGGGTCATCCGGGAGAGAAGGTCGTCGACCCGGGCCGTTGCGGGCAGGGCGGGGTCGCGCCAAGGGGCCGTGGTCATGAAACTCCTTTGGTGGGTTGGTGAGTTTCAGTCGCGACGCTGCGATGAAGGGTCACTTGCCGCCCACTCCCATCAGCCCGCCGACCAGTGCCCGTCGCGCCACCAGGTACACGGCGAAGATCGGGATGCCGGACAGGACGACCGAGGCGAGCAGGGCGGGGATGTTGACGCCGAACTGGCTGACGTAGTTGAAGAGTCCGAGGGTGAGCACGCGCGGGCCGTCGGACTGCGTGAAGATCAGCGGGAAGAGGAAGCCGTTCCAGGCCTGGAGCGCCGAGAAGATGACGACCGTGCTGATGCCGCCCTTGGCCAGCGGGATCGTCAGCTGGAAGAGCGTCCGCAGGGGCGAGGCGCCGTCCAGGGCCATCGCCTCGTACAGGTCCTCCGAGACGTCGCGCAGGGTGCCGACCAGGACCAGGACCGAGACCGGCATCGCGAAGGCGGCCGTCGGCAGGATGACGGCCAGGAGGGTGTCGTAGAGGTCGAGCTTCGCGATGAGCAGATACAACGGCACCACCACGGCCTGCGCCGGGATCGCCACGCCCAGGAGGAACAGGCGGAAGGCGGCGTTCGACCAGCGGTCACGGGTGCGGACGGTGACGTAGGCGAGGGGGATGGACAGGGTCAGGACGATGCCCACCACCGAGACCGCGACGATCGCCGTGTTGCTCAGCAGATGGCCGAAGCCGCTGGTGAGGACGGTGTTGTAGTTGTCGAGGGTCGGGTCCGTGGGGGGCTTGAGGGGGTTGCCGGTCAGGGCCTTGTCCGCGCCGGTGAGGGACGCCGACAGCATCGCGTAGATCGGGACCAGGACGATGACCAGCCAGACGAAGGCGCCGAGACCCGCGACCGGGTTGGGCCGTCGGGTCCAGTGCCGTCGGCGCCGGGGTGACTCCATGGAGGGGCTCCCGTCCGGCTGCCGGGTTTTCGTGGGGCGCGCCAACGTGTCGTGTGACACTGCGTCACATCCCTTCGCGGGTGCTGCGCATGGCGCCGAAGCCCGACAGCCGGACCAGGACCAGCGAGAGGCCCGTCGCGGCGATGACGAGGAACGACGCGATGGCGCTCGCGTAGCCGAAGTCGTACGTCTTGAAGCCCGCCTCGTACATCAGGTACGGCAGGATCGCGGTGTCCGTGCCGGGGCCGCCCTTGGTGAGGATCAGGACCGTCTCGAAGTACGTCAGCGAGCCGACGACCATCAGGACCGTGGACGTGGTGATCGTGTGCCGCAGCTGCGGCAGCGTGATCGAGAAGAACTGGCGGTAGCGGCCGGCGCCGTCGATGGCGGCGGCCTGGTAGAGGACCTCGGGGATCTGGCGGGCCCCGCCCTGGTAGATCAGGGTGTGGAAGGGGATGAACTGCCAGCCGCCGACGAAGACGATCGCGAGGAACGCGCCGCTCTGCGAGCCCAGGGTGTCCGCCTGGATGATGCCGAAGTTCGGGTCGAGGAGGGCGTAGAAGAGGATCGCGATGGCGGTGGAGGAGAGCAGGAACGGCACGAAGAACACCGCGGAGAGGATCGCGCGGTTGCGCTGCCGGCCCGCGGCCCAGACGCCGAGCAGCAGGGCGACGACCGTCTGGAAGACCCAGCTGGCGACCGTCAGGACGACGGTCAGCCACAGGGACTGACCCATCCGGGGGTCGTCGAAGAGTTTCCGCCAGTTGTCGAGACCGACCGGTCGCGGGTCGCCGAGGCCGTCCCAGCTGGTGAAGGAGAGGTAGAGCGCCAGGGCCATCGGGACGACCGCGAAGAACGTGAAGAAGAGGACACCGGGAAGGGCCCAGGCGGCGTGCGGACGGCCGGCACGGCTCGCGCGGAGTACCGGCCCCTTCCGCGCCGCCGGGGCCTTCTCGACCGTGACGGTCACTTCAGCCCCTTGCACGCCGTCACGAACTCGCTGGGCGAGGACTTGCCCGCGAACAGCTTGCCGATCTCCGTGTGCATCCTGGTGCCGAGGCCGTCGCCGAGCGCCTGGTCCCAGGAGAGCGTGAACGCGGGGGCCTTCTGCACCATGTCGTACTGGAACTTCGCGTACTCGGGGTTCGGCGCGGAGGCGAGGAGGGCGGCCGCGTTCGAGGTGGTCGGCACGTCTCCGTTGTCGATCAGCGCCTTCGCGTACGCCTCCGAGGCGCAGTCCTTCAGGAAGCCGACGGCCAGGTCCTTGTTCTTCGTACGGGCGTTGACGGACCAGTAGTTGGTGGGGTTGCCGACGACGTTGCGGACGTCGCCCGTGCCGCCCTCGACGGTCGGGAAGGGGGCCCAGCCCAGGTCGCTCTTGGCGAAGTCGGGGAACTTGCCGAGCTGCGTCGAGTACTCCCAGGAGCCCATCAGGTGCATGGCGGCCTTGCCGCGCGCGAAGACCGCGGGGGCGCCGCCGTTGACGTACGACACAGAGGTGAACTTGGAGCCGAAGGCGCCGTCGTCGATGAGTTCCCTGACCAGTTCGGCGGCCTTGAGGATCGTGGGGTTGCCCCAGCCGTCGGCGTCGCCGTCCTGGATGCGCTTGAAGACCTGGGGGCCGCCGAGACGGTCGACCAGGTACTCCAGCCACATCAGGTTGGGCCAGAGGTCGGAGCCGCCGAGGGCGAAGGGGGTGATCTTCGCCTTCTTGAGCTTGGCGTTGTTGTCGAGCAACTGGTCCCAGGTGGCGGGGGGTTGGAGCTTGTGCTCGGCGAAGACCGCCTTGTTGTAGAACAGGATCACCGGCTGCATGCCGCGCATCGGGATGCCGTAGTGGCGGCCCCCCAGGTCGCCGGCGGACAGGACCGAGGGCAGGAAGCCGTCCTTGAGGACCGGGTCGTCGTCGATGATGTCGGTGAGGTCGACGAGCTTGCCCGCGTCCTCGTACGGCTTGATCGAGCCGCCGCCCCAGTTGAAGAAGATGTCCGGGGAGCTGGGAGAGCCCATCGCCGTGCGGAGCTTGGGGGAGTAGTCGGAGCCGGGGACCTTCTGCAGTTTGATGGTGCCGCCGGCCTTCTTCGCCGCGGCCGACTTGTTGAACCGGTCGACGCTCGCCTGCTGGACCTTCACCGCGTCGTCGCCGTACACGAACGCGGTGAGCGTCTTGCCGTCCCCGCCGCCCGCTCCGCCGCCGGAGCCGCAGGCGGTGAGGCCGGTGCCCAGTCCCGCGGTGAGCAACGAGGCGGAACCGGCGCCGAGGAACCAGCGCCTGCTGAACGGCCTGGTGGCCGCGCTGTCGCCGGTGACCTGGCCTCTACTCGACTCCATGAGAGCACCCTTCGCGCATGGTCGGACGTATGAATCTCTGCGAATGTTTCGGCTGGTACTTCGAATGTTCCGGGAACGTATGGCCGTCGAAAGGGTTCGTCAAGAGGTCGCGCAGGGATACGATCCCGCTCATGAAGCCCGCGAAGCCTGAGGAAATCCAGACAAGAGCGCGTGCGTCCCAGTCCACGCAGACCGCGACGCTCGCCGAGATCGCCCGGCAGGCCGGCGTCTCGGCTCCGACTGTTTCGAAGGTGCTCAACGGCCGCGCGGACGTCGCGCCCGCGACCCGCACCCGCGTCGAGGAGCTGCTGCGCGAGTACGGCTACCGCCGCCGGCGTGCCGAGGCGAGCCGGTCCCCCCTCATCGACCTGGTCTTCCACGAGCTGGAGAGCGCGTGGGCGATGGAGGTCATCCGGGGCGTCGAGAACATCGCGCGGGAGGAGGGCCTGAGCGTGGTCCTCTCCGAGAGCGCGGGCCGTCTCACCCCCGGCCGCACCTGGGCCGACCAGGTCGCCGCGCGCCGCCCGCACGGGGTCGTCCTCGTGCTGTCCGGGCTCGACGAGTCCCAGCGGGCGCTGCTGACCAGCCGCTCCATCCCGTTCGTGGTGATGGACCCGGCGGGCGACCCCGGTGACGACGTGCCCTCGATCGGCGCCACGAACTGGCAGGGCGGCCTCGCCGCCACCCGCCATCTGATCGAGCTCGGCCACCGGCGGATCGGTGCCATCAGCGGGCCCTCACGGATGATGTGCAGCCGCGCCCGGGTCGACGGCTACCGGGCCGCGCTGGAGACCGCCGGGCTGCCGGTCGCCTCGGATCTCATCAAGGCCGGGGACTTCCATCACGAGACCGGCTACCGGCTGGGCCTGGACCTGCTGCGCCGCCCCGACCGCCCCACGGCCGTCTTCGCCGGCAACGACCTCCAGGCCCTCGGCCTCTACGAGGCCGCCCGCGAACTGGGCCTGCGCATCCCGGAGGACCTCAGCGTGGTCGGCTTCGACGACCTCCCGGTCGCCCGCTGGGTGGGCCCCCCTCTGACGACGGTCCGCCAGCCCCTGATGAAGATGGCCGAAGCGGCCGCCCGCCTGGTCCTGGACCTGGGCCGCCAGGACACCTCGTCCACAGCGACCCGAGTCGAACTGGCAACAAGCCTGGTCGTACGAAGCAGCACGGCAACACCACCACCGGCCCCCTGAAGGGGGCACGGGAAACGGCGCGACAAGCGCCTTTCTGGGGGCGCGGGGAACGGCGCGAAACGCCCCGACGGCGCGGCACCCGGCCACGAGCCCGGTCGGGCGGACGCGGCCTCGCTTGCCGCGCGAGCGGCTTCTCGGGGGCGCGGGGAACGGCGCGACAAGCCACGACGGCGCGGCACCCGGCCACGGCGCGACAGCCACGACGGCGAGCCACCCGGCCACGCTCCGGCCCCGGCAGACGCGCGCCCGCTGCCGCGCGAGCGGCTTCTCAGGGGCGCGGGGAACGGCGCGACAGGCACAACGACGCGGCACCCCACCACGCCCCGCACCCGGCACACGCCCACCCGCCCCCGGCGAAGTGCGGCGTGTCCTGGCCGGAAGTTGATGTATTGACGAGTGACGCAACCCCCTCCACACTCCTCCGCAGTCAATCGGATGCACAACCGAAACTTTCGGAGGCACCCGCAATGAGAACCCCCCAAACCCCCCTGCGCGCCCGTCTCACCGCCCTGCTCACCAGCCTCACCGCTCTCACCGCCGCCGCCCTGCTCACCACCGCCCCCACCGCCCACGCCGCCGACCCGTCCCTGCGGGACCTCGCCGCGGCCAAGGGCAAGGGCATCGGCACCGCGGTCACCGGCTCCAAGCTCACCGGCACCTACGGCGAGATCGCGGCCCGGGAGTTCAGCTGGCTCACCCCCGGCAACGCCATGAAATGGGCCTCGGTGGAGCCCACCCGGGGCACCTTCGACTGGACCGAGGCCGACCGGATCGTCGACTTCGCCGAGGCCCACGACCAGGACGTACGCGGCCACACCCTGGTCTGGCACAGCCAGAACCCGAACTGGCTGGCGAACGGCACCTGGACACCCGCACAGCTCGGCCAGCTGATGAAGGACCACATCGCCCTGGAGGTCGGCCGCTACAAGGGCCGCCTCGCCGCCTGGGACGTGGTGAACGAGCCGTTCAACGAGGACGGCACCTACCGCCAGACCCTCTGGTACAACGGCCTCGGCACCGACTACATCGCCCAGGCCCTCACCGCCGCCCGCGCCGCCGACCCGGCCGCCAAGCTCTACATCAACGACTACAACGTCGAGGGCGTCAACGCCAAGAGCACGGCCCTCTACAACCTGGTCCGGGACCTGAAGGCACGCGGCGTCCCCATCGACGGCGTCGGCCTCCAGGCCCACCTGATCCTCGGCCAGGTCCCCGCCACGCTCCAGCAGAACATCCAGCGCTTCGCCGACCTGGGCGTGGACGTGGCCATCACGGAACTCGACATCCGCATGCAACTCCCGGCCACCCAGGCCAAGCTGGCCCAGCAGCGCACCGAGTACGAGACCGTGGTGAAGGCCTGCGTGGCCGTGACCCGCTGCACCGCCCTCACCGTCTGGGGCTTCACCGACTCCGACTCCTGGATCCCGGACACCTTCCCCGGAGAGGGCGCGGCGACCCCGTACGACGAGAACTACGCACCGAAGCCCGCCTACCAGGGCATCGTGACGGCACTCGGCGGCACGGTGACCGAGCCCCCGGTCCCGGCCGGCTGCTCGGCGGCGTACACCGTCGCCAACCAGTGGAACACCGGCTTCACCGGCAACGTGACGATCCGCTGCGCCGCCGGCTCCTCGCTCTCCTCCTGGCGGCTCAACTGGACCTTCGGGGCCGGACAACAGCTCTCCCAGGCCTGGAACGCGACCTGCACCCAGACCGGCGCGGCCGTCAGCTGCTCCAACGCCTCCTGGAACGGCGGCGTACCGAGCGGCGGTTCGGTGAGCTTCGGTTTCAACGGCACCTGGAGCGGCACCAATCCGGTGCCGACCGTGACCCTGGGCTGAGAAATCTGAGAATTTCCGAAGGAAAAGCGGCAGGTAGTTTCTCGCCGTAACAATTCGGACGTACGTTCATGTGTGTGACTGGTGAAGGAAACGAGCGCGGAACCGAGGACGGCGGGGACGAGAACGGCGGGGACGCGGGCAGACGGCGGCGCCGGCTCAGGATCGCCGGCCTCGCCCTCGCCGGCGTCCTCGTCCTCGGTGCGAGCGGGGCCGGCTGGGCGTTCTGGCGGCTCAACGACAACATCACCGGCGTCGACATCAACAGCGCGCTCGGCGACGACCGCCCCGCGAGGATCGGACCGACGGTGTCACCCGAGGCGTCGGCCACCGCTGCCGAGCCCCTGCCGAGCGGCGCGCTGAACATCCTCGTCCTCGGCTCCGACTCCCGCAGCGGCAAGGAGAACGCCGCGCTCGGCGGCGGCGACGAGGGCGCGGGCGCCCGCTCGGACACGGCGATGGTCGTCCACATCGACGAGGGCCGCACCGGGGCGACCGTCGTCAGCATCCCCCGCGACACCCTGGTCACCCGCCCGTCCTGCCCGCTGGAGTCGGGCGGTTCGACGGCGGTGGCGTACAACGTGATGTTCAACAGCGCGTACGCGGTCGGCGGCCCGGTCTGCGCGGTCAAGACCGTCGAGTCGATGACGGACGTCCGCATGGACCACTACATGGAGATCGACTTCGCCGGCTTCGCGAAGCTCGTCGACGCCCTCGGCGGGGTCACCGTCACGACGGACGAGGACATCGACGACGAGGACAGCCACCTGAAGCTGGCCGCCGGCACCCACCACCTCGACGGCGAGCAGGCCCTCGCCCTCGCCCGCACCCGCCACGGCATCGGCGACGGCAGCGACCTCGGCCGCATCGGCCTCCAGCAGAAGCTGGTGAAGGCCCTGCTGGACCAGATCTCCTCGACCGACCTCCTGACGAACCCCGCCCGGCTCTACCGGGCCGCCGACGCGGTCACCGCGAGCCTGACGACGGACACCGGCCTCGACTCGCTCACCGAGCTGGTGCGCCTCGGCCAGAGCCTCAAGGGCCTGTCCTCCGCCGCCACCACGACCGTGATGATGCCGGTCGCGCCGGCCCCCTACGACAGCAACCGGGTGGTGGCGCGGGAGCCGGACGCGGGCAAGCTGTGGGAGTCGTTGAAGTAGCCGCCTGGGCGGCGGCTCGGGTGCGGCCCGAGCGCGAGCGGAGCGCGGCCCGAGAGGCGGCCTGAGCGGCGGCGAAAAACTTCTCCGGGAAATTCCGGCGGTCGTGTCGATCCGGGGTGCGGCCGTTCGACGCATGGGTGAGAGTCGGGGAGAAGCCCCGGCCGCCGACGCACCTGGAGTCACCATGCCGCGCTATCTGTCGATGGTCCGGATCGACGAGACGACCGCCCCCGCCGAGGGCCCGAGCCCCGAGCTGATGCAGCGCATGGGGGACCTGATCGAGGAGATGACCAAGGCCGGGGTGCTGCTGGACACCGCCGGTCTGTCCCCGACCGCGCAGGGCACGCGGGTGCACTGGGAGAGCGGGAAGCTCTCCGTCACCGACGGGCCGTTCACCGAGTCCAAGGAGGTCGTGGGCGGGTACGCGATCGTCCAGGCCAAGGACATGGCCGAGGCGATCGAGTGGACCAAGCGGTTCCTGAAGGTGCACGAGGAGCACTGGACGGTCACCTGCGAGGTGCGGGAGATCATGGAGGCCTGAGCCCGCTTGGCCGGGGCGCCGTCCGGGTGTCTGATGGTGGGCTGTGACCCCACAGCCCACCGCCGCGTCCGGTCCCGGCCCCGCGTCCGGTCCCGCCCCCGACCCCCGCGTCGCCATCGAGACCGTCTTCCGCATGGAGTCGCCCCGGCTCATCGCCGGGGTCACGCGCATCGTGCGGGACGTCGGGATCGCGGAGGAACTGGCACAGGACGCGCTGGTCGCGGCCCTGGAGCAGTGGCCGCGCGACGGGGTGCCCGACAATCCCGGCGCGTGGCTCACGGCCACCGCCAAACACCGGGCGATCGACCTCGTGCGCCGCCGGGAGCGGTACGCGCGCAAGCTCGCCGAGGTGGGCCGGGACCAGGAGGCGGCGGGACCGTACCTCGACCGGCCGTCCGACCCGGACGACATCGACGACGACCTGCTCCGCCTCGTCTTCACGGCCTGCCACCCCGTGCTCTCCTCCGAGGCCCGCATCGCCCTCACCCTCCGCCTCCTCGGCGGCCTGACCACGCCCGAGATCGCCCGCGCCTTCCTGGTCCCCGAGCCGACGATCGCCCAGCGCGTCGTCCGCGCCAAGCGCACCCTGGCCACGCGCAACATCGCCTTCGAAGTGCCGTACGGCCCCGACCGCGAGGCCCGCCTCGGCTCCGTCCTCGAGGTCATCTACCTGATCTTCAACGAGGGGTACGCGGCCACCGCCGGCGACGACCTGCTGCGCCCGGCCCTGTGCGAGGACGCCCTCCGACTGGCCCGCGTGCTCGCCCAGTTGATGCCCAAGGAACCCGAGGTGCACGGCCTCGCCGCGCTGCTGGAGCTCCAGGCGTCACGGGCCGCCGCCCGTACGGGGCCCTCGGGGGAGCCGGTCCTGCTCGCCGACCAGGACCGCCGCCGCTGGAACCGCCCGCTCATCGCCCGGGGCTTCACCGCCCTGGGCCGCGCCACCGCCGCCGCGCCGGGAACGCCGGGTCCGTACGCCCTCCAGGCCGCCATCGCCGCCTGCCACGCCCAGGCGTACACCTACGTGGAGACG
The DNA here is from genome assembly GCF_014873495.1 of Streptomyces stelliscabiei. Classification (GTDB taxonomy): domain Bacteria; phylum Actinomycetota; class Actinomycetes; order Streptomycetales; family Streptomycetaceae; genus Streptomyces; species Streptomyces bottropensis. The sequence goes on from NZ_JADBGF010000001.1 coordinate 6,269,568, forward strand.
GACTGGCCGAAGATCGCCACCCTGTACGCCCTGCTGGCCGCCCGCGCCCCGTCCCCCGTGGTGGAGCTGAACCGCGCGGTGGCCGTCTCCATGGCCGAGGGCCCCGGCCCCGCCCTGGAGATCGTGGACGGCCTCGCCACCGAACCCGCCCTGCGCGACTACCACCTGCTGCCCAGCGTGCGCGGGGATCTGCTGCGGCGGCTCGGCCGCACGGAGGAGGCGCGCGCCGAGTTCGTACGGGCGGCCGGGCTGGCGCGCAACGAGCGGGAGCGGGAGTTGCTGCTGACGCGGGCGGAGGAGGGCGCGTGAGGGGAGTCGCCCGAGGCGGGTCGCCCGAGGCGGTCGCCTGAGGTGCGCGGGGGGTCAGGCGGGGTGGCCGATCAGCATCGTCGGCGCTCCCGCGACCCGGGTCAGGAAGACCGTCGCCGAGTTGCGTCCCTGCGGCTTGACCATCTTGCGCAGCTCCTCCGGCTCGACGGCCGACCCCCGCTTCTTCACCGTCAGGACGCCGACCTCGCGCTCCCGCAGCAGGGCCTTCAACTTCTTGACGCCGAAGGGGAGCCGGTCGGTGATCTCGTAGGCGGTGGCGTACGGCGTGACGTGGTGCTCGTCGGCGGTGACGTAGGCGATCGTGGGGTCGATCAGCCCGCCCCCGAGGTCCCGCGCGACCTCGGCGACCAGGTGGGCGCGGATGACGGCGCCGTCCGGCTCGTACAGGTACCGGCCGACCGGGCGGACCGGGGGGTCGGGCAGCATCGTGTCGGGGGAGGCGCGGATGCCGGCCTCCGCGGGCAGCAGCATCGCGCGCCGCGCCCCCGGTGTGCCGTCCGCACGGAACCAGAGCACGGCCTCCTTCACATCACCGCCGTCCGAGATCCACTCGGCCTCGGCGGCCGGGGGGATCGCCTCGTGCGGGATGCCGGGCGCGATCTTCAGCGCCCCCAGCGGGGCCCTGAGCGCGGCCGCCACGGCCCAGGACAGGGGCGGGGAGTAGGCCTCCGGGTCGAAGATCCGGCCGCGCCTGGACGAACGCCGGGCGGGGTCGACGAACACGGCGTCGTACCCGGCGGTGTCCACCTCCGTCACATCCGCCTCGCGCACCTCGATCAGCTCGGCGAGGCCGAGGGCGTCGGCATTGGCGCGCGCGACCGCCGCCGTCAGCGGGTCGTGGTCGACGGCCAGCACCCGGATCCCGGCGCGCGCCATCGCGATCGCGTCCCCGCCGATGCCGCAGCACAGATCGGCGACCGAGCGCACGCCGAGCGCCCGGAAGCACTCGGCCCGGTAGGTCGCCACGGTCGTCCTGGTGGACTGCTCGACGCCGTTCGGCGTGAAGAACATCCGCCCCGCGTCCGCCGCGCCGAACTTCGCGGTCGCGCGCTGCCGCAGCCGTGCCTGGGCCAGGGCCGCCGACACGAGCGCCGCCGGGTGGTCACGGCGCAGCCGGGTCGCCACGGCCAGCTCCCGCGCCGGTTCGGTGTCGCGCACCTCGTCGAGGAGGGCACGGCCCTCGGGGGTGAGGAGGGGGGCGAGGAAGGCGGCGGGGTCCAGGTCGTTCACCGGGCCATTGTCGGTCAGGGGGAGGGGGCGTGGGCCAGTCGGTGGATGGTGGGGGCCGGTTGGCGGTGTCGGGGCCGTGGGAAGGGGCCGTCCTGCGAGGATGCGGCGCCATGCGACTCGTACGACAAAATGATGTAAAGAGTGCGAAGCGGGCGAGTTTCTGGAAGGGGAGGGCGAGGGGGAGCGGCGGGTTCCGGGGCGGCATCGCCGTGCTCGCCGCCGCGGTCATCGTGTCGGGGTGCGCCGGGGGTGGCTCGCAGGAGGGCCTGGAGGGGGACCCGGTCGGGCGGTGGGGCACCGCGGGGCCCGCCCACGGTCAGGCGCGCGGGCAGCGGCCCTTCGAGGCGCCGGGCGCCCGTGCCCTCGACGCGTACGCCGGGAAGCTGCGCCGGGCGCACGCCGCGCGGGTCGCCGCCGCGAAACGCTGGGGACTGCCCGAGGTCCCCCTGCTCGCGCCGGCGCCTCCGGCCCGCAAGCCGGTGCTCAGGACGCGCGAGGGGTTCGAGGTCGACGGCCACGAGGAGGACGGTCTCCCCCCGGTCCTCACGACCGTCCCCACCCGCGACAGGATCCTCTTCCTCACGATCGACGACGGCGCCGAGAAGGACCCCGAGTTCCTGCGGATGACGAGCGAGCTGCGCATCCCGTACACCGCCTTCCTCAGCGACTACCTGATCAAGGAGGACTACGGCTACTTCGCGCGGATGCGGGACCGGGGCGTCGCCCTCGACAACCACACCCTCCACCACCGCCACCTGCCCGCTCTCTCCTACGCCGCCCAGAAGCGCGAGATCTGCGGCATGCAGGACGTGATCGAGAAGCGGTACGGCGAGCGGCCCACGCTGTTCCGGCCGCCGTACGGCAGCTACGACCGGGACACCCTGCGCGCCGCCAGGTCCTGCGGCATCGAGGCCGTCCCCCTCTGGAACGAGGAGGTCTTCGTCGACCGCTGGGACTACCGCGAAGCGGACCGCGAACTCCGCCCCGGCGACATCGTCCTCACCCACTTCCGGGGCAGGTCCGACTGGAACGGCACCATGCCCGACATGATGCGCCGCTTCCTGAACCTGGTCACCGCCGAGGGCTACGCGGTGGCGAGGCTGGAGGACTACCTGTGAGGGGCGCCGGACGACATCGAAGGGGAGGGCGCCGGGCGTGGAGCGGGGGCGCGGCGGGAGGGGAGGCCGCCCGCGATGCCTCGGAGAACCGTGTGGGGCGGGGGAAGCGCGGGGCGTGGGTGGCGCGACCGGCGTGGAGCGGGGGAGCCTGCGGTGAGACCTCGGGGGGCCTCGCGGGGCAGGGAGGGCGTCGGCCGCGGGCGGCGCGGGCGGCGCGTGCGGCAGGCCGGGAGGGGAGAGCGCGCGGGGCCCTGCGGGCGTGCGTGGCGGCACCCCGTGCGCCGGTCGCCCGCGCCCTGGCCGCCCTCTCCGCGCTCCTGGCCCTCGCCGTCCTGCTCCTCGCCGGATGCGCGGCCGATCCCGTCGGCCCCGCGGCCCGCGACGAGGGGCCCGGAGCCGAAGCGACGGCGAACGGCCGCCTGCCGGCGCGGGGGACGAGCCCGCCCTCCATGCCGGCGGCCGCCCGGACACCGGCCTCGGCCACCGCGCCCCCGGGCGGCCGTGCCCCGGTCCCGGCCGCTCCCCGCCCCCGCGCGGACGGCGCGTCGCCCCGTACCCCGGCCGCCTCCCACCCTCCCGGGCACGCGCCCCCGTACCGCCGCTGGGGCCTCAGCGCCCCTCTCGCTCCGCCGCCCGCGCGTCCCGACCGGCCGTCCCGACTCCGCGTGGCGGGCCCGGGGCTGCCGCCCGTCGTCGACCGGGTGCCGACCCGGGACAAGGTGGTCTTCCTGACCTACGACGACGGGGCCGAGAAGGACCCGGCGTTCGTCGACATGGTCCGCGAGCTGCGGCTGCCGGTGAGCATGTTCCTGACGGACAGTGTCGTGGGGCCGGGATACGGTCACTTCGCGCGGCTGCGGGCCGTCGGGGCGACCGTGCAGAACCACACCCTCGACCACACCGCCCTGCGCGGCCTGCCGTACGCCGGACAGCGCGCCGAGATCTGCGGCCAGCAGCACAAGCTCAGGCAGCGCTTCGGCGCCCGGCCGACCCTCTTCCGCCCGCCCTACGGCGTCCACGACGCCACCACGCTCCGCGCCGCCGCCGACTGCGGCATCGCGGCCGTCGTCCTGTGGCGGGCGTCCATGCAGATCAACGACCTCCGCTACGCCGTCGGCGACCGCCTGCGCCCGGGCGACATCGTCCTGGCCCAGTTCCGGGGCCCGGACCAGCTCCAGGGCGCCACGCTCACGGAGATGACGGCACGGCTGCTGCGCCGGATCCAGGCCCAGGGCCTGACGGTCGGACGTCTGGAGGACTACCTCTGAGGCACCCCCGCCGACCCGCCGCGCTCCACTCGATTAGCAGTCCGCTTGACCGAGTGCTAATCGCGGTCATAGTCTCTGGTCTGGCACTCCCCCCTGGAGAGTGCCAACTAGCGACGGGCAGGTCCGGCACCCGCGACGACGGATCCACCTGGTCGCCACCTCAGACAGTTAACCCCGTGAGATCTCCGAAGGGGGAGGTCGGATCGTGACGACCACCAGCTCCAAGGTTGCCATCAAGCCGCTCGAGGACCGCATTGTGGTCCAGCCGCTCGACGCCGAGCAGACCACGGCCTCTGGCCTGGTCATCCCGGACACGGCCAAGGAGAAGCCCCAGGAGGGCGTCGTCCTGGCCGTGGGCCCGGGCCGCTTCGAGAACGGCGAGCGCCTGCCGCTCGACGTCAAGACCGGCGACATCGTGCTGTACAGCAAGTACGGCGGCACCGAGGTGAAGTACAACGGCGAGGAGTACCTCGTCCTCTCGGCTCGCGACGTGCTCGCGATCATCGAGAAGTAATTCACCCATCGTTTTTCTGAGCTGCGCCCCTGGCCCCCGACCATAATCAGCCGGGCGCCCGGGGCGCAGTTCGTTTCACCCACGTTTTCCGAGAGGGCTGAACCGCTCCCATGGCGAAGATCCTGAAGTTCGACGAGGACGCCCGTCGCGCCCTCGAGCGCGGCGTCAACAAGCTTGCCGACACGGTCAAGGTGACGATCGGCCCCAAGGGCCGCAACGTCGTCATCGACAAGAAGTTCGGCGCCCCCACCATCACCAACGACGGTGTGACCATCGCCCGCGAGGTCGAGGTCGAGGACCCGTACGAGAACCTCGGCGTCCAGCTGGTGAAGGAGGTGGCGACCAAGACCAACGACGTAGCGGGCGACGGTACGACCACCGCCACCGTGCTGGCCCAGGCGCTCGTCCGCGAGGGCCTGCGCAACGTCGCCGCGGGTGCCTCCCCGGCCGCCCTGAAGAAGGGCATCGACGCCGCGGTCAAGGCCGTGTCCGAGGAACTCCTCGCGACCGCCCGACCGATCGACGAGAAGTCCGACATCGCCGCCGTCGCCGGTCTGTCCGCCCAGGACAGCCAGGTCGGCGAGCTCATCGCCGAGGCGATGGACAAGGTCGGCAAGGACGGTGTCATCACCGTCGAGGAGTCCAACACCTTCGGTCTGGAGCTGGACTTCACCGAGGGCATGGCCTTCGACAAGGGCTACCTCTCCCCGTACTTCGTCACCGACCAGGAGCGTATGGAGGCCGTCCTCGACGACCCGTACATCCTCATCCACCAGGGCAAGATCGGCGCCATCGCCGACCTGCTGCCCCTGCTGGAGAAGGTCATCCAGTCCAACGCCTCGCGCCCGCTGCTGATCATCGCCGAGGACGTCGAGGGCGAGGCCCTGTCGACCCTGGTCGTGAACAAGATCCGCGGCACCTTCAACGCGGTCGCCGTCAAGGCCCCCGGCTTCGGCGACCGTCGAAAGGCGATGCTGCAGGACATGGCGACGCTGACCGGCGCCGAGGTCATCTCCGAGGAGGTCGGCCTCAAGCTCGACCAGGTCGGCCTGGACGTGCTCGGCTCCGCCCGCCGCGTCACCGTCACCAAGGACGACACCACGATCGTCGACGGTGCCGGTGACTCCGGTGCCGTGCAGGGCCGCGTCGCCCAGATCAAGGCCGAGATCGAGAACACGGACTCCGACTGGGACCGCGAGAAGCTCCAGGAGCGCCTCGCGAAGCTGGCCGGCGGCGTGTGCGTGATCAAGGTCGGCGCCGCCACCGAGGTGGAGCTGAAGGAGAAGAAGCACCGTCTGGAGGACGCCATCTCCGCGACCCGCGCCGCGGTCGAGGAGGGCATCGTCTCCGGTGGTGGCTCCGCGCTCGTCCACGCCGTGAAGGTGCTGGAGGGCAACCTCGGCAAGACCGGCGACGAGGCCACCGGTGTCGCCGTCGTCCGCAAGGCCGCCGTCGAGCCGCTGCGCTGGATCGCGGAGAACGCCGGCCTGGAGGGCTACGTCATCACCTCCAAGGTCGCCGAGCTGGACAAGGGCCAGGGCTTCAACGCCGCCACCGGCGAGTACGGCGACCTGGTCAAGTCCGGTGTCATCGACCCGGTCAAGGTCACCCGCTCCGCCCTGGAGAACGCCGCCTCCATCGCCTCCCTCCTCCTGACGACCGAGACCCTGGTCGTCGAGAAGAAGGAAGAGGAGCCGGCCGACGCGGGCCACGGCGGCCACGGCCACTCCCACTGACGTCAGCCACGTCGGCAGGCCACAGCCACAGGTGAGGCCCGGCACCCCCGCACGAGGGGGTGCCGGGCCTCACCGCGTCGCAGCCCGTTCCGCTCCGGCCGCTCCGTCCGCTCAGGTCGCCGCGCCTACTTCTCCAGGTCGTCGAGCGCGCCCAACTGCCCCATCAGCCCGAGCCGGTCGTACTCCCACCACCCCTCGCTGATCTTCCCGTCGGAAGCGCACCGGTGCACGATCGTTCCCGTCATCCGCACCGCCCTGCCGCTGGCCGGGATCCCGAGGAAGTCCCCCTTGTGGGTCGCGTTCCAGGTCCACCGCGTGCACACCCGGTCGCCCTGGGCGATCTGGTCCTCCACGGTGAACGCGAAGTCGAACCCGCGCCGCCACTCCTCGACGGTCCGCCGGAACGCGTCCATCCCGATGGCGTCCGGCTCCTCCGAGGGAACGTGGTCGTGGTAGTCCTCCACGAGCAGACCGTCGAGCGGTGGCAGTTCGCCCTCGGCGGCGATGGTCGCGAGGAACCGCCGGGCCGTCTCCGCGTACAGCTGCTCGTCCCGCACCACGTCCAGATCCGTGAACGTGGGCATCTCCTCGCACAGCGCCACCATCTCCTGGAAGATCCGCTCCGTCTCCGGCAGCCCGGAGTTCCGCATCGCCTCCTCGTACGACGGGAACTCCACGATCTCCACGAAGTGCGAGTCGTCCGACCGGTCCTTCCCGATCACGCTGTGCGTCGCCGTCCGCTTGCCCTTGGTCTGCTCGACCCATGTGTCCATCAGCCGGTCCATCTCGTCGAACCGGCTGGTCCTGCAGTCGATGAGCTGCACGAATGTCATGAGACCGCCTCCGGCCCCCCTGCGTCCGGGTGAACAGCTCCATTGTCCCCCGGCACCGGCCGCCTCACCCCCGGACGCCGCCGAGGCCCACCGCCACCGCGGCCCGGAGCCGTCCCGCCCTACTGCGGCCCGTACTTCCGCCCCGTCTTGGAGCTGATTCCGCCCAGCAGCCCCCGCGGCACCACCTTCACCACACCCATCAGGGCCTTGTAGCGCGGGTCGGGGATGGAGACGGTCCGGCCCCGGGACAGATCGGCGAGGGCGGCGGTGACCAGCTTGTCGGCGTCCAGCCACATCCAGGACGGGATGCTGTCGGTGCCCATCCCGGCCCGGTCGTGGAACTCGGTGCGCACGAAACCGGGGCACAGGGCCATCAGCCGGACCCCGGTGCCGGCCAGGTCCTTCGCCGCGCCCTGCGTGAACTGCACGACCCATGCCTTCGACGCCCCGTACGTGCCCCGCGGCACGAACGCGGCGACCGACGCCACGTTCACCACGCCACCCCGGCCGCGCTCGCGCATGGCCTCGCCGGCCGCCGAGGTGAGACGCAGGACCGCCTCGCAGTGGACCTTCAGCATTCTCAGCTCGTCGGCCATGGAGACGTCGAGGTAGCGGCCCTTGTTGCCGAAGCCGGCGTTGTTGATCAGCAGGTCGACCGGGTTCTTGCGGTCCGACAGCCGCCGCGCCACCGTCTCGATGCCGTCGTCCGTCGCGAGGTCCGCCGTCAGCACCTCCGCCTCGATGCCGTGCCGGTCGTGCAGTTCGGTCGCCTGCTCCCGCAGCCGCTTGGTGTCACGCGCCACCAGCACCAGGTTGTGCCCGTCCGCCGCCAGGCGCCGCGCGAACGCGGCACCGATCCCCGCGGTCGATCCCGTAATCAGAGCCGTTGTCATGGCGCAAGCGTAGTGACCGGAACTGTGCGGGTCCGTTCGCTCCACCCCCGTTCGGCGGCGATGCGCCGCTGTCACGCGGGACACCCGCACCGGCCGGACGCCTTCACGGACACCGCACCGCCCAGCGGCCCGTCACCCCTGCCGCGCCACGTGCTCGCGCGCCCTCTCCAGCAGCTCCGGATGCAGGGCCTCGCCCGCCGCCAACAACCGCGGCAGCAGATCGCGTTCGCCCATCGTGGCCCGGAAGGCGAGGGTCACGGTGACGTCGTGGGCGGGCCGGTGGACGATCTCGATGGGGTCCCCCGCCCGGATCTCGCCGGGCTCGATCACCCGGAGATACGCACCGGGCGCGCCCTGCAGCGTGAAGCGCTTGACCCACCCCCGCTCGCCCAGGTGCCGCTGGAAGTTGACGCAGGGGACACGGCCGCACGTGACCTCCAGGACCAGCTCGGGACCGATCCGCCAGCGTTCGCCGACGAGGGCGCCGGAGACGTCGAGCCCCTCGGTGGTGAGGTTCTCGCCGAAGACCCCGCTCGGCAGGGTGCGGCCCAGCTCGCGCTCCCAGCCGTCCAGGTCCTCGCGGGCGAACGCGTACACGGCCTGGTCGTCGCCGCCGTGATGCTCGGTGTTGCACACCGCGTCCCCGGCCACGCCGCTGGCGCCGACGCCCTTCGGCCCGGGCGCCGCCACCCGCACCGGCCCGTCCACCGGCCGCTTGTCGATGCCCGTGACGCGCTTCGACTCCTCCGGGATGTCGACGGCCTTGGGGCGCCCCACATTCAGTGACAGAAGCTTCATACGGGCACGGTAGGCGGACGGGGGTCAAAGCGTCGACGCAATATTCGGCACCTCGTCCAAGCTCCCCTTATGCTCTCTCCCGTGATCGAGGCCCGTCATCTCCGTGTTCTGCGCGCCGTCGCCGCCACCGGCTCCTTCTCGGCCGCCGGACGCGAACTCGGCTGCACCCAGCCCGCCGTCAGCCAGCAGATGAAGGCGCTCGAATCCTCCGTCGGCACACCGCTGCTCGTGCGCAGCGGCCGCGAGACGCGGCTGACCCAGGCGGGCGAGGCCCTGGTGCGGCACGCGGCCGGCATCCTCGCCGGGCTCACGGCGGCCGAGGAGGAGGTCGCCGCCATCGCCGGACTGCGCGCCGGCCGGGTCCGCCTGGTCTCCTTCCCCAGCGGCAGCTCCACCCTCGTCCCCACGGCCCTGGCCGCTCTGCGCGCCGCCCACCCCGGCACCCGGGTCTCCCTGGAGGAGGCCGAACCGCCGCGCTCGGTCGAGATGCTCCGCGAGGGCGACTGCGACATCGCGCTCGCCTTCCGCTACGAGGGCGCGGCGGGCGCGGAGGAGGGGGAGTGGGCCGACCTGGTCGTCCGGCCCCTGCTCACGGACCGGCTCGTCGGGCTCGTACCGCAGGGGCATCGGCTGGCCCGTACGCGGTCCATCGGCATCGGGGAACTCGCCGGGGAGGCCTGGATCGCCGGCTGCCCGCGCTGCCGGGGGCAGCTCGTGCGGGTCTGCGAGAGCGCGGGTTTCACGCCCCGCATCGATTTCGCGACCGACGACTATCCGGCGGTGGTCGGCCTGGTGGGCGCGGGCCTCGGGGTCGCCGTCCTGCCGGAGCTGGCCATCGAGTCCGTGCGCCCCAAGGGTGTGCGGATGGTGTCGGTCGAGCCGGTGGTGCGCCGGGAGATCGTGGCGCTCACCCTGCCGGACCTGGCCCAGGTGCCCACGGTCGCGGCGACGCTGGACCGGCTCGCCGGGGCGGCCGCGCGCTGAGGCCGCGCGGTGGCGCCGGACGGTGGCGCCGGACGGTCCCGGGGCCGTCGCGATCCTAGAGAAACGTTCCTTCAGTCGTCCGAGGCGGTGTCGCCCCCCGGCGCCGACGCGGACGCCGTCACCAGCCGGTGGCGCGCCCTGCCCATGAGTTCCTCGCGCTCGTCCTCGGTCAGCCCGCCCCACACGCCGTACGGCTCGCGCACCGCGAGGGCGTGGGCCGCGCACTGGGCGCGGACGGGGCATCGCATGCAGACCTCCTTGGCCGAGTTCTCACGAGCACTCCGTGCCGCACCGCGTTCTCCTTCGGGGTGGAAGAAGAGTGAGCTGTCGACCCCGCGGCATGCCGCGAGGAGCTGCCAGTCCCACAGATCAGCGTTCGGTCCGGGAAGGCGGGAGAAATCTGCCATTACGTGTCCCCTTGTTGCCGTTATGGGCGGAGATGTTGCCCATGACCGTACATCGACTATCTAAGGAGATGAAAATATGACTCATTGCGAATCTAGCCTCAGACACCAAGAAATGGGAAGAAAAACGGCTGAATGGGGCATACGTTGTGATGAAACATTGAGGGTCCGTTGTGCATGTCTGCACCGTGTGCGCGCCCTCACGTAGAGTGCCGAAGGTAGCCGGCCATCCCGTAACTCTTTCGAGTGACCGTCGTTGAGACGGGCGGAGGCGGTTGAAGGAACAAGCGCTCGGGCAGGCGTTCGTGTCCGCTCGTGAGTGTCGACCGCACAGGTGACGATTTCGTACCAGCCTGGAGGCTCAAGGTGACGCGCATCAGCTGCGGAGGGCGGCCATGACATCCGTCCTCGTCTGCGACGACTCCCCGCTCGCCCGAGAGGCGCTGCGCCGCGCGGTGGCCACCGTGCCCGGCGTCGAGCGCGTGACCACGGCGGCCAACGGCGAGGAAGTCCTCCGCCGCTGGGGGGCCGACCGCTCGGATCTGATTCTGATGGACGTACGCATGCCCGGACTGGGCGGCGTCGAGACCGTACGGCGGCTGCTGTCCGCCGACCCCGGGGCGCGCATCATCATGCTCACCGTCGCCGAGGACCTGGACGGCGTGGCCCTCGCGGTCGCCGCCGGGGCACGGGGCTATCTGCACAAGGACGCCTCCCGCGCGGAACTGCGCGCCACGGTGACCCAGGCTCTCGCCGACCCGACCTGGCGGCTCGCCCCGCGCCGGCTGCGCTCCGCCGAGATGGGCGCCGCGCCCACGCTCACCGCGCGTGAGATCCAGGTCCTGGAGGGCATGAGCCACGGCCGTTCCAACGCCGAGATCGGTCGCGAGCTGTTCCTCTCCGAGGACACCGTCAAGACCCACGCCCGGCGCCTGTTCAAGAAGCTCGGCGCCTCGGACCGCGCGCACGCGGTGGCGCTCGGCTTCCGCTGGGGCCTGGTTCGCTAGGTGAGCCGCGACGGGGGTTCGGGAGACCCCGCCTGCCATGCGGCGGGCGGGGGCGCTTACCGCCTGGTGAGCGGGGTCGCGCGAGTGCCCGCTGCTCGTTTCGCCGCGGATGCCGCATCCTTGAGGTGTGGAGCTTCTCGGGGAGCAGTCGAACGAGCGGGAGGGGAGGGCGCAGGAGATGGATTCCGGCGCACCTGCTCATAACGCTTCGGTGCACAACCATGGACGTGGCGCCACGGACCGGACGGCCGCAAGGCACCATGGACCGATGCGTGACGACGAGACGACAGTGATCGGTGCGCTCGTGCATCGCGCCGTCGACGGGGACGAGCAGGCCACGCACGATCTGCTCGCCCATGTCCACCCCTTGGCGCTGCGCTACTGCCGCACCCGTCTGTCCCGGCTCCCGGGTGACGCGCGGCACTTCGTGGAGGACCTGGCGCAGGAGGTCTGCGTCGCCGTCCTCCTGGCCCTGCCGCGCTACAAGGACACCGGCCGGCCGTTCGAGGCGTTCGTCTTCGCCATCGCCGGCCACAAGGTCGCCGACCTCCAGCGCGCCGCGATGCGGCACCCCGGGTCGACGGCCGTCCCCTCGGACGAGATGCCCGAGCGCCCCGACGACTCGCTCGGTCCCGAGGAGCGCGCCCTGCTCAGCAGCGATGCCGAGTGGGCCAAGAAGCTCCTGGCCAACCTCCCCGAGAACCAGCGGGAGCTGCTGCTGCTGCGGATCGCGGTCGGGCTCACGGCCGAGGAGACCGGACAGATGCTGGGCATGTCACCGGGCGCTGTCCGGGTGGCCCAGCACCGTGCGCTGAGCAGGCTCCGGGCGCTGGCCGAGCAGTAGCGGTACGGCTCGCAGGGGCTCCCCGGCGGGCCGCGCGTGAACACGCGGGGTGCGTTCTTCGTATTCTCCGTACGAACATACGAAGCCCGGTATCACTTCGTACCGTGGAATGTGTGCCCCACGCTTCCCGTTAGCATGGACATCCGCACCGATCAAGGCCATTTGGGGAAGGTGTCATGACTGCCAACGTCGACGGAGTGCCCGGAAAATTCGCGACCCTCGGGCTCACCTACGACGACGTGCTGCTGCTGCCGGGCGCATCCGAGGTGCTCCCCAACGCGGTCGACACCTCGTCCCGCATCTCCCGCAACGTCCGTGTCAACATCCCGCTGCTCTCGGCGGCGATGGACAAGGTCACCGAGTCCCGCATGGCGATCGCGATGGCCCGCCAGGGCGGTGTCGGCGTACTGCACCGCAACCTCTCCGTCGAGGACCAGGTCAACCAGGTCGACCTCGTGAAGCGCTCCGAGTCCGGCATGGTCACGGACCCGATCACCGTGCACCCGGACGCCACGCTCGGCGAGGCCGACGCCCTGTGCGCCAAGTTCCGCATCAGCGGTGTGCCGGTGACCGACGGCAACAAGAAGCTGCTGGGCATCGTCACCAACCGCGACATGGCCTTCGAGACCGACCGCTCCCGTCAGGTGCGCGAGGTCATGACCCCGATGCCGCTGGTCACGGGTCAGGTGGGCATCTCCGGCGCGGACGCCATGGAGCTGCTGCGCCGCCACAAGATCGAGAAGCTTCCCCTGGTCGACGACGCGGGCATCCTCAAGGGCCTCATCACGGTCAAGGACTTCGTCAAGGCCGAGCAGTACCCGAACGCCGCCAAGGACTCCGAGGGCCGGCTGATCGTCGGTGCCGCCGTGGGCGCCAGCCCCGAGGCGCTGGAGCGCGCCCAGGCCCTCGCCGAGGCCGGTGTGGACTTCCTGGTCGTCGACACCTCGCACGGCCACAACAGCAACGCCCTGAGCTGGATGTCGAAGATCAAGTCGAGCGTCTCCGTCGACGTGATCGGCGGCAACGTCGCCACCCGCGACGGCGCCCAGGCCCTGATCGACGCCGGTGTCGACGGCATCAAGGTCGGCGTGGGTCCCGGCTCGATCTGTACGACCCGGGTGGTCGCCGGTATCGGTGTCCCGCAGGTCACCGCCATCTACGAAGCCTCGCTCGCCGCCCGCCCGGCCGGCGTCCCGCTCATCGGCGACGGCGGCCTGCAGTACTCCGGCGACATCGGCAAGGCGCTCGCCGCCGGCGCCGACACCGTGATGCTGGGCAGCCTCCTCGCGGGCTGCGAGGAGTCGCCCGGCGAGCTGCAGTTCATCAACGGCAAGCAGTTCAAGTCCTACCGGGGCATGGGCTCGCTCGGCGCGATGCAGTCCCGCGGCCAGGGCAGGTCGTACTCGAAGGACCGCTACTTCCAGGCCGAGGTCGCCGCCGACGACAAGCTCGTGCCCGAGGGCATCGAGGGCCAGGTGCCCTACCGCGGCCCGCTGGGCAACGTGCTGCACCAGCTCGTCGGCGGTCTGCGCCAGACCATGGGCTATGTGGGCGCGGCCACCATCGCGGAGATGGAGACCAAGGGCCGCTTCGTCCGGATCACCTCCGCGGGCCTCAAGGAGAGCCACCCCCACGACATCCAGATGACGGTCGAGGCGCCGAACTACAGCCGTAAGTAGCCGTACGTAGTCGCCAGGCTTCGCGAGGGCGGCCCCGGGGCATCCGGGGCCGCCCTCGTCGTGCCCGTCGGCGATACTGGTAGACGCTGAACGCATCAGGGAAAGGCCACAGACGTGACTGAGATCGAGATCGGGCGCGGCAAGCGCGGCCGCCGGGCGTACGCCTTCGACGACATCGCCGTCGTCCCCAGCCGCCGTACGCGGGACCCGAAGGAGGTCTCGATCACCTGGCAGATCGACGCCTACCGCTTCGAGCTGCCGTTCCTGGCCGCTCCCATGGACTCGGTCGTCTCCCCGGCCACCGCGATCCGCATCGGTGAGCTGGGCGGCCTCGGCGTCCTGAACCTCGAAGGTCTGTGGACCCGGTACGAGGACCCGCAGCCGCTGCTGGACGAGGTCACCGGCCTGCCCGACGAGGCCGCGACCCGCCGCCTCCAGGAGATCTACGCCGCTCCCATCAAGGAGGAGCTGATCGGGCAGCGCATCAAGGAGGTGCGCGACTCGGGTGTCGTGACCGCCGCCGCGCTCTCCCCGCAGCGCACGGCCCAGTTCTCCAAGGCCGTCGTGGACGCGGGCGTCGACATCTTCGTCATCCGTGGCACGACCGTGTCGGCGGAGCACGTCTCCGGCTCGCACGAGCCGCTGAACCTGAAGCAGTTCATCTACGAGCTGGACGTCCCCGTGATCGTCGGCGGCTGCGCCACCTACACGGCCGCCCTGCACCTGATGCGCACCGGTGCGGCCGGCGTCCTCGTCGGCTTCGGCGGCGGCGCGGCCCACACCACGCGCAACGTGCTGGGCATCCGGGTCCCGATGGCCACGTCGGTCGCCGATGTCGCCGCCGCCCGCCGGGACTACATGGACGAGTCCGGCGGCCGGTACGTGCACGTCATCGCCGACGGTGGTGTCGGCTGGTCCGGCGACATCCCCAAGGCGATCGCCTGCGGCGCGGACGCGGTGATGATGGGCTCCCCGCTGGCCCGCGCCACGGACGCGCCGGGCAAGGGCAACCACTGGGGCATGGAGGCGGTGAACGAGGAGCTGCCGCGGGGCAAGAAGGTCGACCTCGGGACCGTCGGCACGATCGAGGAGGTCCTCACCGGTCCCTCGCACACCCCCGACGGCTCCATGAACCTCTTCGGTGCGCTGCGGCGGGCGATGGCCACGACCGGGTACAGCGATCTGAAGGAGTTCCAGCGCGTCGAGGTGACGGTGGCGGACTCGCAGCACATGCGGTGACGCCGCGCTTGGCGTGAGCGGGGCTTGGGGCTCGGTTGCCTGAGGGCGACCGGGCCCTTTTGTGTGCCCAAGTGCGCTGGTGGGGGCGTGAGTTGTGGAGGTGGGGGCGCGTGGCGGTGTTCGGGGCGAATATGGGCCGAACGTGCGTAGCCGGGCGACAGCGTTCGTGCCCGGCGCCCCAGTTCGGCTGGGAGCCCCCTTCCAAGGACATGGTCCGGACCCCGCCCTCGGGGCCCGGCCCGATTCCGACGGACCGCCTACCGGGTCAATGGGTGGTGTCGTGGAAGGGGGGCGCCCATGGGACGTCACCGCAAGCCCACCCGCTGGGACCGAGTCCGTCTTCGGATGGTGAAGTGCCGGAGGAGGTGGATCTTGAGGCTTCTCGGATGGTGAGCGGCCGCCCCCATACGGACTAGGGGCGGACACTCCGTGAACCATCCAGGAGCCTGGCGCAGTGACCGCTGCGGTGGGCTCCACCTGTTTCCGTACGCTACCGGGGTGGGGCGGTGTCTGCCACCAGCTCCGGAGGCCGTGGCTGTGCCGTGCGCCCCCTCTCACAACCTGTGCGCCGCCCCTGTGGGCGTGGCCCCCCGCGTGTCCAGCAGCAGTTGCGCCTTCACCGACAGGCCCTGGAGGTCGTACGTGCGGTGTTGCTGGAGCAGGATCGTCAGGTCGGCGTCGGCGGTGGCCTCGTAGAGGGAGTCGGCGCGGGGGATGGGGCGGTCGAGGACGCTCCAGGTGGGGACGTGCGGGTCGTGGTAGCTGACGTGGGCGCCGAGTTCGATGAGACGGCGGGCGATCTCGTCGGCGGGGGTGCCCTGTTGGTCGGGGACGTCGGGCTTGTAGGTGATGCCCAGCAGGAGGACGCGGGCGCCCCGGGCCGACTTGCCGTGTTCGTTGAGGAGCGTGGCGGCGCGCTGGACGACGTACTGGGGCATGCGGTTGTTGACGCGCTGGGCCAGTTCGACCATGCGGAGCGAGCCAGGGGCGTGGCCCGAGAGGTCCTGGGGGAGGGCGTGGCCGCCGACACCGGGGCCGGGGCGGAAGGCCTGGAAGCCGAAGGGCTTGGTCTCGGCGCAGCGGATGACGTCCCAGAGGTCGACGTTGAGGTCGTGGCAGAGGGCGGCCATCTCGTTGACCAGGGCGATGTTGACGTGGCGGTAGTTGGTCTCCAGGAGGTGGACCGTCTCTGCCTCGCGCAGGCCACGCGCGCGTACCACCTTGTCGGTGAGGCGGCCGTAGAAGGCGGCGGCCGACTCCGTGCAGGCGGGGGTGAGGCCGCCGATCACCTTGGGGGTGTTGGCGGGGCCGAAGTCGCGGTTGCCCGGGTCCACGCGCGCGGGGGAGTAGGCGAGGTGGAAGTCGCGGCCGGCGCGCAGGCCGGAGCCTTCTTCGAGGAGGGGGCGCAGGAGATCCCCGGTGGTGCCCGGGGGAACCGGGGACTCCAGGATGACCGTGGTGTGCGGGCGCAGCCGGGCGGCCAGCGTGCGGGCGGCCTCCTCGACCTGCGTGAGGTCGAGCGAGCCGTCGGCGCCGAGGGGGGTGGGCGCGCAGATGACCGCCGTACGGACGCGGCCGAGTTCGGCGGGGCTGGTGGTGGGCTTGAAGCCGCGGGCGAGCATGCGGCGCAGTTCGCCGGGGGTGAGGGAGCCGGAGTCGGGGCCGGTGCGGTAACCGAGCGTGGGGATGCCGGCGGCGACGGCGGCCTGGGCCAGCGGCAGCCCCAACTGGCCGAGTCCGATGACGGCGAGATCTGCGGGCATGGCGTGGGCCGTCCTTCCCAATAACCGAAGCGGGACAGACGCGCAAGCCCTGTGGACTGGACGAGCGAGCGCAATGTCACACTAGGCGTAAATATGACCGATATGCGGGATTGGAGAGTTGTTTTTCTGTGCGCGTCCTGCGGAGTTATCCACAGGCTGCGGGCGGGTGGTGGCCGAAGTCGGGCAGGGCGGTCAGAATTTTGGGCAGGGGGACATGTACCGGGTCTCGTCCGAGAGGTAGGGACAGGTGAGACCGGCGCGACCGACAGCAGGAGGCAGCGGTGAGGACAGCGGCACTGGGACCGGCGCAGCGCGCCGAGTCACTGGCGGGTATGGCCGAGCGCGAGCTGGACGTGCTGGTCGTGGGTGGTGGCGTGGTCGGTGCGGGCACGGCCCTGGACGCCGTGACCCGCGGCCTGTCCACGGGCCTGGTCGAGGCACGTGACTGGGCGTCGGGCACGTCCAGCCGGTCCAGCAAACTGATTCACGGCGGTCTGCGCTATCTGGAGATGCTCGACTTCGCCCTCGTGCGCGAGGCCTTGAAGGAGCGGGGGCTGCTGCTGGAGCGGCTCGCACCCCATCTGGTGAAGCCCGTGCCGTTCCTCTATCCCTTGCAGCACAAGGGCTGGGAGCGGTGGTACGCGGGTTCGGGCGTCGCGCTGTACGACGGGATGTCGATGGCGCGCGGGCACGGGCGGGGGCTGCCGGTCCACCGTCATCTGACCCGCGGTCACGCCCTGCGCGTCGCGCCCTGTCTGAAGAAGGACGCGCTGGTCGGCGCGTTGCAGTACTACGACGCCCAGATGGACGACGCCCGCTATGTGGCCACGATGGTGCGCACGGCCGCGTCGTACGGGGCGAAGGTCGCCAACCGCGCGCGGGTGACCGGGTTCCTGCGCGAGGGCGAGCGCGTGGTCGGGGCCAGGGTGCAGGACGTCGAGGCCGGCGGGGAGTACGAGATCCGCGCCCGGCAGGTCGTGAACGCCACCGGGGTGTGGACCGACGACACCCAGGCGATGGTGGGTGAACGGGGCCAGTTCCACGTACGGGCCTCCAAAGGCATCCATCTGGTCGTACCCAAGGACCGGATCCACTCCACGACCGGGCTGATCCTGCGGACCGAGAAGTCCGTGCTGTTCGTGATCCCCTGGGGGCGGCACTGGATCGTGGGGACGACCGACACCGACTGGGACCTCGACAAGGCGCATCCGGCGGCCTCCAGCGCGGACATCGACTATCTGCTGGAGCATGTGAACTCGGTCCTCGCCGTGCCGCTGACCAGGGACGACGTGCAGGGGGTCTATGCCGGGCTGCGGCCCTTGCTCGCCGGGGAGTCGGACGCCACCAGCAAGCTCTCGCGCGAGCACATCGTGGCGCATCCGGTGCCGGGGCTGGTGGTCGTGGCCGGCGGCAAGTACACGACGTACCGGGTCATGGCCAAGGACGCGGTGGACGCGGCCGTGCACGGGCTGGACCAGCGGGTCGCGGAGTGCGTCACCGAGGACGTGCCGCTGCTGGGCGCGGAGGGATACCGGGCGCTGTGGAACGCGCGGGCGCGGATCGCGGCGCGTACCGGGCTGCACGTGGTGCGGGTGGAGCACCTGCTGAACCGGTACGGGTCGGCGACCGAGGAGGTGCTCGAACTGATCGCGGCCGACCCGTCGATGGGCGAACCGCTGCACGCGGCCGACGACTATCTGCGGGCCGAGGTGGTGTACGCGGCCTCGCACGAGGGGGCGCGGCACCTCGACGACGTGCTGACGCGGCGGACGCGGATCTCGATCGAGACCTTCGACCGCGGGACACGCAGCGCGCGGGAGGCGGCGGAGCTGATGGCACCGGTGCTCGGGTGGGACAAGGACCAGATCGAGCGGGAGGTCCAGCACTACGAGAAGAGGGTGGAGGCGGAGCGGGAGTCGCAGCGGCAGCCGGACGATCTGACGGCGGACGCGGCCCGGTTGGGGGCGCCGGACATCGTGCCGCTGTAGGCGCGCGCGGCCGGGGCCGCGGGGGACGGCGGCCGGTGTCCGCCCCTCGCCGGGCCCCGTCGGTCCCCGTCCGCCCCCGTACCCGTGCGCCTCTGAAGCCCTCTCAGCCGCCGCCGTGGCTGGTTGAGGGGGCCCTGGGCGTGGGGCGGTTGGCGGGTGGGTGACAATGGAGGCTCTGTCAGGGCGGGTTGTATGAGGGGACGCATGTCGGAGGCGGAGCGGGCTGGGGAATCCCGTCAGGACAAGGACGCACGTCTCCTCGCCGGGCGGTACCGGCTGGGAGGGGTGCTCGGTCGCGGCGGTATGGGCACGGTGTGGCGTGCCATGGACGAGACGTTGGGCCGTACGGTCGCCGTCAAGGAGCTGAGGTTCCCGTCGAGCATCGACGCGGACGAGAAACGGCGCCTGATCACGCGCACCCTGCGCGAGGCGAAGGCGATCGCGCGGATCCGCAACAACGCCGCGGTGACGGTCTTCGACGTCGTGCACGAGGACGACCGTCCGTGGATCGTGATGGAACTCGTCGAGGGCAAGTCGCTCGCCGAGGCCATCCGTGAGGACGGCGTGCTCGAACCGAAACGGGCCGCCGAGGTGGGGCTCGCCATTCTCGACGTGCTGCGCGCCGCGCACCGCGAGGGCATCCTGCACCGGGACGTGAAGCCGTCGAACGTGCTCATCGACAAGCACGACGGCCGGGTCGTCCTCACCGACTTCGGAATCGCACAGGTCGAGGGCGACCCCTCCATCACCTCGACCGGCATGCTCGTGGGCGCGCCCTCGTACATCTCGCCGGAGCGGGCCCGCGGTCACAAGCCCGGCCCCGCGGCGGACCTGTGGTCGCTCGGCGGTCTGCTCTACGCGGCGGTCGAGGGGGTGCCGCCCTACGACAAGGGGTCGGCCATAGCGACGCTGACCGCGGTGATGACCGAGCCGGTGCCGGAGCCCAAGCGCGCCGGCCCCCTGAAGGACGTCATCTTCGGGCTGCTGACCAAGGACCCCGAGCGGCGGCTCGACGACGCCGGTGCGCGGGCGATGCTCAACACCGTGATCCACGCGCCCGATCCGAAGGACGTCGATCCGGTGGACGCGACGCGGGTCGTGCCGCTGCCGCCGGTGCCGGAGGAGCGCCCGAAGAAGGGTGGTTCCGCGGGCGCCGGGGCCAAGGAGAGCGGCGGCGAGCGGCCGCGGGCGCCTCGGTGGTCCATGCGGAAGGGCTCGTCGGGTGCCGCTGCCGCCGGTGCCGGTGTGGCGCGCGGTGTCGGTGGTGGCGCCTCGGGTGGGACGTCCGGCGGGCGCTCCGGCAAGGCTTCGGGTGGGGCGGGTGCCGTGTCTCCGGCCGCGTCCTCGGCGGCGGTGACGACGAGGTCCGCGTCCGTCGGGGTGGCGTCGGGTGCCGATGCCACGAGGACCGGCGGCGGCTCGGGGCGGACCCCGGGCGGGTCGGGGGCCGCGGTGCCGGGGCCGCGTGCGGCCGGCGCGAGCGCGGGCGACGGTGCGGGGAACTCCGTGTCGGCGAAGCGGACTTCCGGGTGGCCCCAGGTGCCGCCGCCGGATCTGCCGCCGCGGCCGGTGCCCCGGGCGCCGATCACGGACGTGGTGTCGCGGCGGACCCTGGCCGTCATCGCCGTGGCCGTGGTGCTGGTCGTCCTCGGGACCGTCCTCGCCCTCACCCTCGGCAACGACGACGGCGGTTCCGACAACAGCAAGGG
This sequence comes from Streptomyces stelliscabiei, assembly GCF_014873495.1. GTDB lineage: Bacteria > Actinomycetota > Actinomycetes > Streptomycetales > Streptomycetaceae > Streptomyces > Streptomyces bottropensis. The sequence goes on from NZ_JADBGF010000001.1 coordinate 6,289,905, forward strand.
CGCCGGCACCAAGGCGGTCGCGTCCGGCGGAGCGGCGTCGGGGAGCGACGCCGACGGCAAGGACGCGGACACCAAGGACGACAAGGGCGGCAAGGAAGCGGACAAGGGGAAGGACAAGGGGTCCGACCCCAGTCCGGACGGTGACACGACGGACAAGGCCGGCCGTTCGGGCGGCTCCGGGGGCAGTTCGCCGAACCCCACGGGCGGGTCGAACGGATCCGTGGGCGAGGGCGGCTCCGGCTCGGGCACCCTCGCGACCGAGACGTACAAGAGCGGTCAGGGGTTCTCGATCGGGCTGCCCGACGGGTGGAAGTACCAGTCGACGGACGCCGCGGGCGCCCGCTTCTCCGGCCCCGACGGGCAGCGGCTGCTCGTCGGCTGGACGAGCACGCCGAAGACGGACCCGGTCGCGGACTGGAAGACCCAGGAGCAGTACATGGTCCGCTCGCAGTACAAGCGGATCCGAATAGAGGCGGTGAACTACCGGGGCTGGAACGCGGCCGACTGGGAGTTCACCTACGTGGAGAGCGGGACGAAGTACCGGTCGATCGACCGCGGTTTCGTCGTCGACTCCCGGCAGGGCTACGCGCTGATGTACACCGCGAAGGCGTCCAAGTGGAGCGGTGAGCTGCGTAAAGACACGTGGCGGACGTTCACGAAGACGTTCAAGCCGAAGTCGTGAGGCGCCGGGTGCCCCGCCCGTGACGGTGTGCGCGGGGGCGTGCGCGGGTGGGGCGTTGTGCGCCGGTGCGTTCGGAGCCGGGGCCGTGTGCGGTTTCGTGCCTCAGCTCGGGGTGCCGTACGGGGGCGTGCGGGGCTCGGGGCCGGGGGTGGGCCTCCCCGAGGTGACCTCGGCTTCGGCACTTGTGCCCGCCTGGTGAGTTCGGGGGCGCCGCTTCCGGGGAAGATCGGATGCGTTCGAGCACATTCGAGACGAACGAGATATCGCATCGAGTCAATGTGAGTTGCCTCCGGCACGTATCGTGTAGGGCTGCGGACCGTACGCATCAAGAGCGGAACGGGACACAAGGCGAACGGAATTGACCAACCGGGCGGCCGGGGGAGGGCGTTGTGGACGCATACGCGGGGCGCGTGCTCGCCGACCGCTATCGCCTGCCGCTGCCGCCCTCCGACGAGTACGAACCCGCCTCGGAGCTCCGCGCCTTCGACACCTACAGCGGACAGGAAGTCCTGGTCCGGCAGGTGCCGTTGCCCGAGGTCGTCGAGGCGGAGATGCTTGACGCGGACGGGCTGCCCGAAGGCTACGTGGCGCGGGACGGCGCAGGAGGCCGGGGTGCGGGGCGGGCCACGCGCCGCTCCGCGGACCCCGCCGTACGACGGGCCATCGAGGCGGCGCAGGCCGCCGCCCAGATCCCCGACCACCCACGGCTCGACCAGGTCTTCGACGTGTTCGCCGAGGGCGGCTCGTTGTGGATAGTGAGCGAACTGGTGCCCGCGCGGCCCCTCGCCGCACTGCTCGCGGACCAGCCGCTGACCCCGTACCGGGCGGCCGAGATCGCCTCCGACGTGCTCACCGCGCTGCGGGCGCTGCACGCCCACGGCTGGATCCACCGGAACATCACCGCCCGTACGGTGCTGATCTGCGACGACGGCCGGGTGATGCTGACCGGGCTGGCGACGGGGGCGGCCGAAGAGGCGTTGTGCGGGTACGACCCGGTACCCGTGCGGGAGTTCGAGGACACGCCCCCCGGGGCTCCCGGCGGTGGCGGGGGAGTGCCTGCCGTGGGACCCGCCGGGGGGCAGGTCGCGCGCCGTGACCCGGTGCCGCCCGAGGGACTTCCCGCGGCGCGCAGGGCGTCGGCGCCCGGGGGCACCGGCGCGAGTACGTTCGGCGGCGCCCGCGCCGGCGTGCCCGGGGGCGCCGTCGAGGACCCCGAGGCCGCGCGGCGGGCGGCGATAGAGGCACGGGCGGGAAGTACGACGGCCCCGGGCGACCCCTCCGGGGGGCAGCGCGCGCTGGAGGCGGGCGGGGACGCCCGAGCGGCGCGGGCGGGCGCGATCGCCGCGTACCGTGCGGGCGCGCGGGCCGCGGCCCGGGTGCAGGACGACCAACGGGGCGTTCCGGGCACGGGGTTGCCCGCGCAGCGGCCGGCGCCGCAGGACACCGCGGCGACGGGACCGGGGCGCGACGGCGACCCTGCCTCCGGTGCGGGGACACGACCGGTGCCGCTGGGCCAGATCGCCGACCCCTACGGAGTCCTCGCGAACGGCGGCGCCACGAGCGCCTGGCACGGTGCCGCACCACGCGGCACGACGGCCGCGCCCGGCGGCAACGGCCGGGTGGTCCCGGCCGCCGGGAACTCCTCGCCGTACGCCTCTAGTTCGCTCGGCGGAGCCCCGGCCGTGGGCGGTCGGGCCGACGACACCTTCGACGGCGGCGACACCGGCACGCACCTGGTGCTCGGCGGGCACGCCGACTCCGTGCGGGACACGGCCGGCCCGTATCCCGGGGGCACCGAGGACAGCGTCGCCTGGGACGGCGTGGGCGGTGGGGCCGCTGCCCGGCGGGGCCCCGCGACCGCGCTCGCCGCCGAGCGGGCGCGTCAGGCGCGGATGGCGGTCGTCGGGCCCGTCACGGAGCGGTGGGCGCCGGAGCAGGCCGGGCCGGTGCACGAGAACTGGCAGCTGGCGGCGCCGATCGGGCCGTCGACGGATCTGTGGGCGCTCGGGGCACTGCTGTTCCGGGCCGTGCAGGGTCACGCGCCGTACCCGGAGGAGAACACCGCCGAACTGGTGCAGCTGGTGTGCGCGGAACCGCCCGCGTTCGCCGAGGAGTGCGGGCCGCTGCGACCGGTCGTGGAGTCCCTGCTGCGCCAGGACCCCACCGAGCGGCTGGACTTCGAGGAGCTGCGCGGTTGGCTGCGTTCGCTGGTGCGGTCGGCGCCCGAGCCCGAGGCCGGTGCGCATGTCGTGCCGACGCCCCCCGTGGACGCGAGCCGGCTGCCGATCGTACGGCGACGCGGGGAACTGGTCCGCAGGCGCCGCGCCGGGCTGCCCGCGACGAGTGCGCACGCGCGCCACAAGCGCACCCGTCAGAAAGCTCCGCAGCCCCGCAAACTGGGCCGGAACCTGCTCCTGCTCATCCTGCTCGCGCTGGTGGCGGCCCTCACGTACGCCGTGGTCTTCATGCCGAAGGCCGCGCCGGGCAGCGAGGGCAGCGACACGGGCACCCGTACGGACAGTGCCGGGCAGGGGAGTTCGGTGCCCACGGCGAGCGACGAGCCCCGGCCCGACCGGAACTCCAACTCCCCCGACGGCGGGGAGAAGGACCAGGACAAGGCGAGCCCGTCGCAGTCGTCCGGATCGACGCAGACGCAGACCGGTGATCCCGAGGTCGCCCAGGGGTTCACCCTGCGCAAGGACCCCGAGGGGTTCCAGGTCGCCGTCGCCAGCGGGTGGGACCGCAGCGGCAAGAACGGGCGCGGTCAGATCGTGTACACCCAGGGCGACTTCGAGCTGATACTCGTGCCGGGGCGGGACAGCAGGGCGACGTACGGCGGCGATCCGCTGAAGTACCAGCGGGAGGACGAGCGCGAGCTGCAGCCCTTCCGTGACTCGTCCTGGGCCACCTCCACCGGGATGCGGCTGATCGAGGTCGGCGGTGTGTCCTCGGCCGAGGGGCAGTTCACCTGGCAGGACTCCGAGGGGCGCGGCGTCTACGTACGGAATCTCGCGATTCTCCTCGACGGGCGGTACCACGTGGTGCAGTTGCGCGGGCCGGAGGCGGAGCGGGACGAGGTCACACGGCTGTACGAGCAGGCGGCGGCCACCTACAAGGTGACCGGATAGCGGCTCCCCGGGCGGCCGAACGGGCTCCGCGCGCGGCCGAACCGGCTCCTCGGGCGGGCGGACGGGTGCTTGGTCGGGCGGGCTCCGGAAGGTTGCGCTCCGGTGGCGGAAGCGAGAACCGTCACAGTGCTGTCCCTGTGCGGCCCCGCCGGTTCCCCGGGGCGCGAGCCGCTCCCTAATGTGACCCTGTCAAGAACATTGCGGGGCAACGTGAATCAGATGCAGGGGCTGCTCCTCGCGGAGCGCTACCGGCTGGTCGACACGATCGGCAGCGGGGGCATGGGACGGGTCTGGCGTGCGCACGATGAGGTGCTGCACCGGGCCGTCGCGATCAAGGAGTTGACGGCCGCGCTCTACGTCTCGGAGAGCGACCAGGCCGTGCTGCTGCAACGGACCCGGGCGGAGGCGCGCGCGGCGGCACGGATCAACCACTCGGCCGTCGTCACCGTGCACGACGTGCTGGAGCACGACAACCGGCCGTGGATCGTCATGGAGCTGGTCGAAGGCGTCTCCCTGGCCGACGCGGTCAAGGAGCGGGGGCGTGTCGAGGCACGGGAGGCGGCGCGGATCGGGATGTGGGTGCTGCGCGCGCTGGGCGCAGCCCACCGGGCCGGCGTCCTGCACCGCGATGTGAAGCCGGGCAACGTCCTGCTCGCCGAGGACGGCCGGGTCCTGCTGACCGACTTCGGTATCGCGCAGGTCGAGGGCGACACGACCATCACCCGCACCGGCGAGATCGTCGGATCCGTCGACTACATCGCACCCGAGCGGGTGCGCGGACACGACCCCGGGCCCGCCTCCGACCTGTGGTCGCTGGGCGCCACGCTGTACACGGCGGTCGAGGGCAAGTCGCCCTTCCGGCGCACCACTCCGCTCACCACGATGCAGGCCGTGGTGGGCGAGGAGGCCGCCGAACCCACGGCGGCCGGGCCGTTGGGGCCCGTCATCACCGCGCTGCTGTGCAAGGACCCGGCCGTACGGCCCCCCGCCGACGAGATCGAGCAGATGCTCGCCGAGGCGGCGGAGGGGCGGCGGCCCCGGGTGGCGCAGGCGTATGTGCCGACCCGGCAGCAGTCGGGGGGCGCGGGGGGCGCGGTGCGCGACGCGGGTGGAGCCGCCCTCGCACCGGACGGTGCGGAGGGCGGGGGCACGCGTGGTGCACAGGGCGCGCCCGGCGCGCCCGGCACTCCCGGTTCGGATACGGGTGGTGGTGCACGGGTGCCGGGGCGTCCCACCGTGGGTGCGGGCTCCGCCGGGGGGCACGTGCCCGCCGCCGGAGGCCACCTGCCTGCCGCCGGAGGCCACCTTCCCGCCGCCGGGGGCTTCGGCACACCGGCCACCCCGATGGCCATGGGCGTCCCGCCCGCGCCGGCCGCCCCCGCCCCGACGTCCACCACCGGGCGGCGCGGCCGGGGTCGTACGGTCGTGGCCGCGATCCTGCTGGCCGCGCTGCTCGGCGGTGGCGGTGCCGTCGCGATGCACTACGCCGACACCTGGCGCGCGGGGAGCGGCTCCACGGCCGGAGCGAACGGCGCGGGCGAGGCGGACGACGGCGTGCCCGAGGGGTGGGAACGGGTCGAGGACCCGGAGGGTTTCAGCCTCGCCCTGCCCAAGGGGTGGAAGCGGCAGGTGATGGGCACGCAGATCGACTACACCCCCGACGACCGTGAGCACTTCCTGCGGATCGCCGTGGACGACGCGCCGGACTTCGACAGCCCGTACCACCACCAGCTCGACCTGGAGGAGCAGCTGAGAACGGCGCGGCCCGAGTACCGGCAGGTGCGTCTGGAGGAGAACGTCTTCCGCGACCGGCCGGGCGCCCTGTGGGACTTCACCTGGACCGCGCCGGCGAAGGACACGAAGTTCCCCGGGCCGCGCCGGGCGATCGAGCAGATGTACCTCTCCCGGGACGGCGTCGAGTACACGATCTACATGTCCGCGCCCGCCGGGGACTGGAACACGGCGAAGGAGCAGTTCTACACGGTGCTGCGCAGCTGGCGGCCGTCGCAGAAGTGAGGCGGGGTCGAGCGGTCCCGCGGCGTGCGTGAGCCTCGCACGCGGCGCTCACGGGTCGCGCGTACGTCGCTTGTCGGCCAGGCCGTCCCGCGGCACCGGAGGGTTTCGGTCCGGTGCGGCATGATGGGGCGTATGGGGACCGAGGGGGAGAACGTCCGTCTCATAGCCGGCCGCTACCGGCTGGAGGCCAGGATCGGCCGCGGCGGTATGGGGATCGTGTGGCGCGCCACCGACCAGCTCCTCGGTCGGCAGGTGGCGGTCAAGGAGCTGGCCCTCGACGACTCGCTCCCCGAGGATCGGTCCCGGCAGCGGCGCGAGCGCACCCTGCGGGAGGCGCGGGCGGTCGCCCGGCTCGGGCACCCGCACATCATCGTCGTGCACGACGTCGTCGAGCAGGACGAACGCCCGTACATCGTCATGGAGTTGATCAACGGCAGCTCGCTCGCGGAGCGTATCGAGGCCGAGGGGCCCGTGGACGCGCGCGAGGCCGCGCGGATCGGGATCGCCCTGCTGGGCGCGCTGCGGCGGGCGCACGACGCCGGGGTGCTGCACCGCGACCTCAAACCGGCGAACGTCCTGATGGAGACCGGCACCGATCGGGTCGTCCTCACCGACTTCGGCATCGCCCAGGTCGCCGGCGCGACCACGCTCACCGAGAGCGGGTCCTTCGTCGGCTCGCCCGAATACACCGCGCCGGAGCGGATGTCCGGAACCCGGACCGGACCGGAGTCCGACCTGTGGTCGCTGGGCGCGCTGCTGTGTGCCGTGCTCAGCGGGGAATCGCCGTTCCGGCGGGACTCGTTGGGCGGCATCCTGCACGCGGTGGTCGTCGACGAGATCCGGCCGCCCGCGCAGGCCACGCCGCTCCTCCCCGTCGTGCGGGGGCTGCTGGAGCGCGACCCGGACCGGCGGCTCGACGCGGCGGAGGCGGAACGGCTGCTGCGGGCCTTCCGGGAGACCGGCCGGACTCCGAGGACGACCAAGGCCCCGCGGACGTCGGCCGGTTACACCCCGACCCGGCGGGACGTGCCGCGCCCCGGGCGGGACGCGCAGAGGAGGGCCGCGGCCGGGCACGCCGCCCAGGACGGGCCGGCGGCGGGCGGACCGTCGCCGTCGGGGCCGCCCCCGCCCGGCGCCCCCGAGGCGTCCCCGCGGGAGCAGCCCGCGCAGCAGCGGCAACCGCAGTCCGCCCGGACCGTGCTGGTCGCGGCCGCGCTGGTGGCGGCGATGGCCGGGGCGGGCGTCTCGGCGGCGGCGCTGCTGATGCGGGACGGGGGCGGCGGGGGAGGCGGCGGCACGCCGAGCAGTTCGGCACCGGGGACGCCGGAGGAGTCGCGTACGACGGGTGCGCCGGCCACCTCGGGCGGGCCCGGCGCGTCCGGCGGCACGTCCGACACGTCCGGCACGTCCGGCACGCCCGGTACGTCGACGGACGACACGCCGGGCACGTCGTCCGACGCCACGCCCACGGTGACGCGCTCGCGGGCGGCGACCGCGCCGACCGTGCCCTCGGGGTACCGGCTCGCCGAGGACGAGCGGGGCTTCAGCCTCGCCGTGCCGGACGACTTCACACGGGACCCGCAGGGGGAGCGGGTCTTCTACATGTCGCCGGGGGAGGTGATCCGTATCGGCGTCAAGCTCGACGACCCGCAGGAGGGCGGACCGGCCGGCGTGATGCGGCGCGCCCACGAGAAGGGGTCCTCGACGAATCCCGGCTACCGCGACGGCAGGGTCACCGAGACCACGCACGGCGGGCGCCCCGCCGCGCTCTGGGAGTTCACCTGGGACGGCTTCAGCGCGACGGAGGGGCCCCGGCACACCTACGACCTGTGCTGGGAGCAGGACGGGCGGCTGTACGACGTGTGGGTGTCGGCGCCGGTCGGGAAGGTGAGCGAGGCGAAGGAGTACTTCGACGTGGCGGTGGACACGTTCGTACGCGGCTGAGCGCGCCGGTATGCGACTGGGCGTCCCGGTACGCGGCTGAGCGCGCCGCCCCCCAGCGTGGCCGGGCGGTGTCCTCGTACGCGGGCGGCCAGTATGTCCGTTCGCGTCAAACCGGACATATGTGGCGTTCCGCGTCACGGGTCTGTGACCGGAAAGCGACGGGGGTGGATGCCGACGCGCTCGCCGCGATACAGATGAGCGTATGAGCAGCAACGGGGGCGCCCCTTACGGATCCGGCTACGGGTCGGACGAGCCGACGAGTTTCGGACTGCAACCGCCGCAGCCGAGCGTGCCGTACCCGGGCAACCCGTATGCGCAGCCGACGGGAGTGGTGGCACAGCCGGCGCCGTCGGCACCGGTACAGCCGTCGGTGCAGCCACCGGTACAGTCTGCGCCCCCCTCGCAACCCCCGCAGGACCCCGGCACCGGGCGCCTGATCGCGGGGCGCTACCGGCTGCTCGCCAAGCTCGGTCATGGCGGCATGGGCACGGTGTGGCGGGCGAAGGACGAGACGGTGGATCGTGAGGTCGCCGTCAAGGAGCCTCGCGTACCGGACCATCTTCCCGAGCGTGAACGGGCCAACGCCTTCGAGCGCATGCGCCGTGAGGCCCGTGCGGCGGCCCGGCTCGACCATCCGTCGGTCGTGAACGTGCATGACGTGGCGGTCGTGGACGGCCAGCCGTGGATCGTGATGGAACTCGTCCGGGGACGTTCGCTGGGCGACGCGCTCCAGGAGGGCACCCTCGGGGTGCGGGACGCGGCGAGAATCGGCCTCGACGTGCTCGGCGCGCTGGAGGCGGCGCACGCGGCGGGCATCCTGCACCGGGACGTCAAGCCGGACAACGTCCTCCTCGGCCGCCACGACCGGGTCGTCCTCACCGACTTCGGCATCGCCCAGATCGAGGGCGAGACGAACCTGACGGACACCGGGGGCATCGTCGGCTCGCCCGAGTACATCGCTCCCGAACGGGTGCTGGGCCAGCGGCCCGGCCCCGCCTCGGACCTCTGGTCGCTCGGCGTCGTCCTCTACGCCGCCACCGAGGGCGTGTCGCCGTTCCGGCGCAGCAACACGCCGGCGACCCTGCAGTCCGTCCTCAACGCCACGCCGGCGGCGCCCGCCTCGGCCACCGGCCCGCTCGCCGAGGCCATCAACGGCCTGCTGCAGAAGGATCCGGCGCGCCGCCCGTCCGCCGCCCGCGTCCGTGAGCTGCTGGAGGCGGCCGCGAACCCGCCGGCGCCCGCGCCCACCCGGCCCATTCCGCAGGTCGCCGGGACCCCGGCCGGTGACTTTCGGGGCATCCGGGTCGGCGCCAAGACCCTGACCGGGCTCGGCGCGGTGGTCGTCGCGGCGGCGGTGACGGCGTACCTGGTGATCGCCGACCCCTTCGCGGGGCCCCTGCCGGACGGCTGGAAGCAGCGGGACCTCGGTGCGAAGGTCGCCGCGAGCGTGGGCGTGCCCGGGGACTTCGTGAAGGACACGTTCGAGCCGGACGCCACGGACGGCACCTTCGCGCAGTACAGCGACCCCAGCGGGCTGATCCGGATCAACGTCGACCGGGACATCAAGAAGGACGACAAGGACAACGAGATCCCGGGCAACGCGCTGGACAAGGCGTACGCCGACTGGGAAGTGGTCAAGGACGGCGAGTACGGCCTGGACATCGCCGACACGCCGACGCCGAAGGGGCGGCCGCAGGAAGCCCGGTTCGAGGACCGGGACGCCGCCGAGAACACCATCGTGTACACGACCACGGACACCCGGGCCCCGCGCCTGCGTGAGGCGCGGGTTCTGTACTACAAGGCGCGCAACGGCGACGTCTACCGGGTCTGGATCGACTATCCGGGCAAGGGGCACTTCACCGGGCAGGGCCGCGAGATCGCGCGTACGGTCCTCGCGAACCTGGAGTTCAAGCACACGTAGGCGCTCAGTACGTCCTCTCGGCGATCCACGCCATGACCCGCTCGGCCACCTTCGGATCGTCCAGCAGCGCCGCGCCGTGCGCCGAACCGGGCACCGTCTTCACCGTCACCCCGTTGGCGGGCATGTTGTGGTCCCTCTCCTCGGCCGCTTCGAGGTCGAGCGAGGGCTCGACGGGTGCGGCGTCACCCTTGGAGTGGACCAGGTACATGGGGGCGTCGTCGGCACCGGAGGCCCGGCTCTTGGCCGCCATGTCGTTCCAGGTCTCCCGGCAGTCGGGGGGCGTGGACGCGGTGTCGGGGGCCTTCGCCGGCGCCCGCGTGTCCGAGCCTGTGTCCGGCTTCCCCTCCGGGGAGCAGCGCGCCAGAATCACGGCGTTGTCGCGGAGCCTGCGCTGCCGGTCCGTCGCGGTGGCGGCGTTGCCGTCCCGCCAGGCGCGGTACGGGGCGACCACGGGGGACAGCCCCACCACGCCGTCGAGACCGTGCACACCGGACCGGTACGTCGCCACGCTGGTCGCGATCTGGCCCCCGGAGGAGGAACCCAGGAGCACCATCCGGTTGACGTCGAGGTCGAAGTCGGCGGCGTGGTCGCGGATCCAGCCGAGCGCGGAGAGGGCGTCGGTCCGCTGGGCCGGCCAGGGGGCGTCGTGGTTCAGGCGGTAGTCGACGGCGAAGACGGCGTACCCGGCGTCCGCGAAGGTGCGCGACCAGGTGGCCCAGCCGGTGTCCTCGTGCCAGTACCCGCCGTGCAGGATCACGAGGCCAGGCTGCCTGCCGTCCCGCTCCTCACCGGCGGCGTTCCAGTAGGCGTCGAGGGTCTGCCGGGTGTGCGAACCGTAGGAGTACGTGGCCTCGTGGCGGCCGGCCGCCACGCTGTCGCGCGTGTCGGAGATGAGGAGCGCCGCGACCGCCGCGGCGCTAAGGAACAGACAACCCCAGAGGCGACGCACGGTCACCAGCCCTTCGCATACGACCCGACGGCAGGCGTCCGTTGTCCCCGGGACCGGGATCCGATCGAGGTGTCCGCGTCCGGTCGAGGCGTCCGCGTCCGCTCGTGGCGCGAGGTGTCCACTCGGGGAGCGCCCACACGGCCTGCTCGCGTGCGCACCCGGACTATAGGCGGCGGGCTCGAACAATTGCCAAGCGGGGTACGGGGGTTACGGCGAAATGCCCGCTGTCGAAAACAATGGTGGGTTTTCGCTGCGACGGTGTGGTCCTCCGTGTGCGCGCGGGACGGCCGAGGACGACGCGGCCGGTGTCCAGGAGGCATCGCTTTGTCCGGCCCCTTGCCCCTAACATGCCGTGTCAAGTGCATGATCGGCGCGAGGGGCGAGCGAGCGTGGGCATCGAACACCTGGACGTGCGGGCTCACGCGAGACAGCGCTGGGCGGCCAGGGCCGCACTCGGCTGCGCCGCGCTCGCCGTACTGCTGCCGCTCGGCTACGCGCGCGGGGCGAGCCTGCTGCTCGCCGCGGGCGTCGTGCTGGGTGCCGGACTCACCGTGGCCGCGCTGTGGTGGGTGCTGATCCACCGCGGGGCCGTCCGGGTCGCGGCGGGCTTGCTGGCCGTGGCCGCGCCGGTCGGCGTCATCTGGTGGTTCGCCGTCGTCAACCTGCTGTGGGTGGTGATCGTCTCCGCCGGGCTGTGGGCCGTGGCCGTCTGGTCCGGCAAGTTCGCCCTCAGCAGCACCAAGTCCCACCAGGTGCATGTGCCCGAGCACCGCACCCCCGCCCCCACCCGGCCCTTCCTCATCATGAACCCCAGGTCGGGGGGCGGGAAGGTCGAGCGTTTCCGGCTGAAGGAGCGCGCCGAGCGGCTCGGCGCCACGGTCCATCTGCTCGACCCCGCGCACCACGAGGACGTCGCCGTACTGGCCCGGGACGCCGTCAGGAACGGCGCCGACCTCCTCGGTGTCGCGGGCGGCGACGGCACCCAGGCCCAGGTCGCCGCCATCGCGGCCGCGTACGACGTCCCCCTCCTCGTCATCTCCGCCGGCACCCGCAACCACTTCGCCATGGACCTCGGCCTCGACCGCGACAACCCCGCCGCCTGCCTCGACGCGCTCACCGACAAGGGTGTCGAACTCCACGTCGACCTCGGCTACGCCAGCGGACACCCGTTCGTCAACAACGCCTCCTTCGGCGCGTACGCCGCCGTCGTGCAGAGCCCCGCCTACCGCGACGACAAGGTCCGCACCACCCTGGAACTGCTGCCCGAACTGCTCACGCACCAACGGGGTCCGCGGCTCACCGCCCGGATCGGGGACGCCGTCATCGACGCGCCGCAGGCCGTCCTCGTCAGCAACAACGTCTATCGCAGCGACGACCTCGTGGGCCTCGGCCGCCGCGAGCGGCTGGACGCCGGCGTGCTGGGCGTCGTCGGAGTGCGCGTCGACAGCGCCGCCGAGGCCGCCGGGATGGTCCTCGGCCCGAACGCCCCCGGGCTCAGCCTCCTCGTCGCGGACGAGATCGTCGTCGAGGCCGACCGGGCCGAAATCGAGGTCGGTGTCGACGGCGAGGCCCTCCTGCTGCCCACCCCCGTCCACTGCCGGGTCTCGCCCAAGGCCCTGCGCGTCCGTGTGCCCCGCGACCGGCCCGGCGTCCCCGAGCCCAAGCCGCCCCTGGACTGGCGCCGGCTGCGCAAGCTCGCGGCCGCGGTCGGCCGCACGGCCCTGCCCAAGCACCGCGAACGGTACGGCTGGGCGCAGCAGTTGTGGGACCGCTGGCGTTAGGCGTCCGGCGTGGCGGACGGGCACACCGTCACCCGGGGGCGACCCCCGGTTTCGCACAAGGTGATCCACGCCGCATCCGCCTCCGTACGGCACCGCCCGCCGCGCTGATCAGCGACTTCGTTGCCAGCGATCACTGGCGTGATGGGTGGGCCCGGTGAAACCCTGTTACCGCCGGGTACCCAAAGTCGTCCGGTCCGGAATACCCTGCGCGTCATGACGGACTCGCAGGCCCCCGAAAAGACCGGCACGACCATCACGGGAACGACCGGCACGGCACGGACGACCGGCACCAACCCCCTCGCGGCAGCCCCGCAGGGCGCCCGTACCGCCGCCGACGTGGTCACCCCCGAACTGGTCGCCCAGCTCACCAAGGGCGTGGTCGGCTCCGGCCGGACCGCCAACCACACGCCCTTCACCGGTGAGAAGCTGGCCGACCTGCCGGAGTCCACCCCCGAGGACGTGGCGACGGCCTACGAGCGGGCCCGCGCCGCCCAGGCCGTCTGGGCCCAGCGACCGGTGCGCGAGCGCGCCGCCGTCCTGCTCCGCTTCCACGACCTGGTGCTGGAGCGCCAGGGCGAGGTGCTCGACCTCATCCAGCTGGAGACCGGCAAGGCCCGTCTGCACGCCCACGAGGAGGTCCAGGCCGTCGCGGTCGCCGCCCGGCACTACGGCCGCAAGGCCCCGTTCTATCTGAAGCCGAAGCGGCACACCGGCGCCGTACCGACCCTCACCAAGGTCACCGAGCTGCGCCACCCGCGCGGTGTGATCGGCCAGATCGCCCCCTGGAACTACCCGCTCGAACTGTCGGTCGGCGACGCGATCCCCGCCTTCGTCGCGGGCAACGCGGTCGTCATGAAGCCCGACACGGAGACCTGCCTGACCGCCCTGTGGGCCCGCGACCTGCTCATCGAGGCCGGACTGCCCGCCGACGTCTTCCAGGTCGTCCTCGGCGAGGGCCCCGTCATCGGCCCCGAGGTCGTGCGGCACGCCGACTACGTGTCCTTCACCGGCTCCACCCGCACCGGCCGCGAGGTCGCCCAGGGCGCGGCCGCCCGCCTCGTCGGCGTCTCCCTCGAACTCGGCGGCAAGAACGCGATGCTGGTCCTGGCCGACGCCGACATAGAGAAGGCCGCGGCGGGAGCCGTCCGCGCCTGTTTCTCCTCCGCCGGCCAACTCTGCATCTCCATCGAGCGGTTGTACGTCCACGAGTCCGTCGCGGACGCCTTCCTGGAGCGCTTCGCCGCCCGCACCAAGGCCATGAGGCTGGGCAAGTCCCTCGCCTACGGCGCCGAGATGGGCTCCCTCGTCGGCGCACGCCAGCTGGAGACCGTCACCCGCCACGTCGACGAGGCCGTGGAGAAGGGCGCGAAGGTCGTCGCGGGCGGCGTCGCCCGCCCCGACATCGGCCCCTACTTCTACGAACCCACGATCCTCGACGGCGTCACCGAACCCATGTCCGTGTGCACGGAGGAGACCTTCGGCCCGGTCGTCTCCGTCTACCGCTTCACGGACGAGGACGAGGCCGTCGCGGAGGCCAACTCCACCGCGTACGGCCTCAACGCCTCCGTCTGGACCAAGGACGGCCGCCGCGGCCGCGAGGTCGCCTCCCGCGTGCGCGCCGGCACGGTCAACGTCAACGAGGGCTACGCCTCCGCCTACGGCAGCGTCCAGTCCCCGATGGGCGGCATGAAGGACTCCGGCCTCGGCCGCCGCCACGGCTCCGAGGGCATCCTCAAGTACACGGAGGCCCAGACCGTCGCCCAGCAGCGCCTGCTGCCCATGGCCCCGTCCCTGGGCATGGACGACGAGAAGTACGCCCAGTTCATGAGCCGCAGCCTGAAGGCGATGAAGGCGCTGCGCCTGAGGTGAGCGCCCCGTGAGAGGGGCGCGGGGAAGCGCGTGAGCAACCACATACGGCCCGCAGCTGAGGACCGTTCTCGACGAGGAGAACAAGTGTCGTACGACTATGACGTCATCGTGGTCGGATCGGGCTTCGGCGGTTCGGTCACCGCCCTGCGCCTGACCGAGAAGGGCTACAAGGTCGGCGTCGTGGAAGCGGGCCGTCGCTTCACCCGCGCAACCCTCCCCAAGAACTCCTGGGACCTCAAGAACTACCTCTGGGCCCCCGCCCTCGGCATGTACGGCCTCCAGCGCATCCATCTGCTGGGCAACGTCATGGTGCTGGCCGGGGCCGGCGTGGGCGGCGGCTCCCTCAACTACGCCAACACCCTCTACGAACCGCCGAAGCCGTTCTTCGAGGACCCGCAGTGGAAGGACATCACGGACTGGCAGGAGGAGCTGAAGCCGTACTACGACCAGGCCCGGCGCATGCTCGGCGTGCGGCTCAACCCGACGATGACCCCCTCCGACGTGCACCTGAAGGCCGCCGCCGAGCGAATGGGCGTCGGCGACACCTTCCACCTCGCCCCGGTCGGTGTCTTCTTCGGCGACGGCGAGGACGCCGACGGCACCGAGAAGGCCGCCCCCGGCGAGCAGGTGGCGGACCCCTACTTCGGCGGCGCGGGTCCGGCCCGCAAGGCCTGCACCGAGTGCGGCGAGTGCATGACCGGCTGCCGCCACGGCGCCAAGAACACCCTCAACGAGAACTACCTCCACCTCGCCGAGAAGGCGGGCGCGGTCGTCCACCCGATGACCACGGTCGTCGCCGTCACCGAGGACTCCCAGGGCGGCTACGCCGTCACGACCCTGCCGACCGACGCGCGCCGCAAGGGTGACTCCCGCGTGCTCAAGGCCCGCCGCGTCGTCCTCGCCGCCGGCACCTACGGCACCCAGACCCTGCTGCACCGGATGAAGGCGGGCGGCCAACTGCCGCACATCTCCGACTGGTTGGGCATGCTGACCCGCACCAACTCGGAGGCCCTGGTCGGCGCCCAGACCGACCGGCGCCGCTACCGCAAGGCCCACGGCGCGCCCGAGGTCGACTTCACCCGGGGCGTGGCGATCACCTCCTCGATCCACCCCGACGAGAACACCCACATCGAGCCGGTCCGCTACGGCAAGGGCTCCAACGCGATGGGCGGCCTGTCGATCCTCCAGGTCCCCTACGCGGGCGGCACCGCGTCGGACGCCTCCCGGGTGCTCGGCTGGCTGGTGAACGCGGTCAAACACCCCTTGCTGGTGGCCCGCTCACTGTCCAACCGCCGCTGGTCGGAGCGGACCATCATCGGCCTGGTGATGCAGTCCCTGGACAACTCCCTGTCGACGCATCTGAAGCCGAAGGGGCTCGGCAAGGGACTGTTGACGGCACGTCAGGGTCATGGCGCGCCCAACCCCAAGCAGATCGAGGCCGCTTCGACGGCCGCCGCCACCCTCGCCGCCGAGATCAACGGCTTCGCCGGCAGCAACGTGGGCGAGCTGATGGGAACCCCGCTCACCGCGCACTTCCTCGGCGGCTGCCCCATCGGTGCCACGGCGGCCGACGGGGTCATCGACCCGTACCACCGCCTCTACGGCCACCCCGGCATCTCCGTCGTCGACGGCGCCGCCGTCTCCGCGAACCTGGGGGTGAACCCCTCGCTGACCATCACCGCCCAGGCCGAGCGCGCGATGTCGTACTGGCCGAACAAGGGCGAGGCCGACCACCGGCCGGCCCCGGGAGCGGCCTACGAGCGCCTCGTTCCCGTGGAGCCCCTGCGCCCGGCGGTCCCGGCGGACGCCTTCGGCGCGCTGCGGCTGCCGCTGTTGCCGGTACCGGCCGTTCCGCCGAAGAAGTAGATCCGGCCGGGGCGTCCGCGGCTGCGATGACGGTGCGGGCGAGGACAGCGGAGAAGGACCCGCACCCCCCTCCGAGCGCGGGTCCTTCTCTCGTGTGCCAGGTGTGACCGGTGAGTCGCGTGAAGGGTTGCCCCCGCGTTGACAGTTTTCTTGTGTGACCTGAGTCACACTCCGGTGAGGCTGAAGTGATACCCGAAACCGCTTGTGGCGCCAGGTCGCACCCATGATCTGATGTGGCCTGTGAGGCCTCTGTGAGGCATGCGAGAAAAGCCGTAAGGGTGGGGGACATGAAGGTGGGGGACATGAGGTCGAAGGTGTCGCGGGCGGTGGTGGCCGTCTCGGTCGCGGCCGCGCTGGGGCTCACCGCGGCGTGCGGCGGTGGCGGCGACGAGAGCAAGGACGCGGAGGCGAAGCCGTCGGCCGCCGGGGACGCGAAGGGCGGGCAGGACGGGCAGGACGGGGCCGGGAAGGCCGCGCTGACCGAGGCCCAGCTGAAGGAGGCGGCCCTCGCGAAGGGGGACGTGAAGGGCTACAAGATCGCCGACATGCCCGCGGAGGACATGCCCGCCGTACCCGTTCCCGCGAACCCGGCCGCCTGCCAGCCGCTCGCGAACATGTTCAACTTCACCTCGGACCCGCAGCCGAAGGCCCGCGCCGGACGCACCGTCACCTCCGAGGACAAGCTCTCCGCGAGCGTCATCTCCCTCGCCCTCGCCGCACACGAGGAGAGCGACGCCGAGAAGGTCATGGCCGATCTGCGCAAGGCGACGGAGACCTGCGACGGGTACGAGCACGTCGGCAACAAGTACACCGACGTCGAGGCCCGCACCGCCCCGAAGCAGGGCGACGAGGCCGTCGCGTACAAGCTGAAGGCCGACATCGAGGGTGCCAAGATCCCGATGTCCTTCACGGTGGTGCGCAGCGGTTCGACGCTCATCGGGTTCTACTCGATGAACATGCTCGACGCGGACAAGGCCGAGGTGCCGGACGCGATCATCGACGCACAGGTCGCGAAGCTGGAGAAGGCCGCCGGCTGAGCGGACCACGGCGTGGCGAAGGGCCCCGCGGGACGGAAGTCGCGGGGCCCTTCTGCGTCAGCACCGGCGTCAGGGTGGTGCCGGTGCCCCGAAGCGGCGCCGGGGGGTCGCGCCGCGTGTCGGGATGGTGATTGAGGGGGCTGCGCCCGGCGCACCGGGGGCGTGCGCCGGGTGTCGACCAGGGGCGGTCGACGGTGTCCTGTTCCGCGGTGTCCTGTTCCGTGTCGTGAGGCGGGGAAACGGCCTCCGCAACCGTTCCGGCCACCCTCGGACAGGTTTCCGCCGGTCGGCCCCGGGCGTCCCCGGAGCCGGCCGTTCTCTCGTGTGACCGGGCTGCTGTCCCCTGCCGTCCGGTCACCACCCTGGAGCGAGGTCCCACGGCGCATGGCACGATCCGTACGCCTCATCGCTCCAGCGGAGCCACGCGTGGTTCTTTCGGGCCCGGACCTGGCTGGCACGGACACCGACACCAACGAAGCGCGGCGGACGACGGTCACGCGCCGTACGGGTGAGAGGGCAGGCGTACGTACGTGCGCCGGTCAGATGCGACCCCGGCACAGCTCCAGCAGCGTCATGGCGAGCGCGGTGCCGGGCTTGCCGAGGGCGTCCCTGTAGTGACCCAGGACCTCCATCTCGCGGGAGAGGTTCACCCGGCGGCCGCCGGACTCGATCCGGGCCTGCTGGATCACGGTGGAGACCGCCACCCGTTCCTGGATCAGGCCGATGATCCGGTCGTCCAGCGCGTCGATGCGCTCACGGGCGCCGGTGATCACGCCGGCGGCCTCGGAGGTACGGGCGCCGGTGACGTCGGTGGCGTAGGTGGCGGCGGCGGTCGTGGCGGTGATGGCGGTGGTGGTCATGGGGAGGCTCCTGGTCGGAAGAGGCTCCCGGGACGGCAGGACCGGGAAAACGCCAGGCGCCCCGGACCTTGTCGGTCCGGGGCGCCTGGGAAAGTCGCTCGTCAGTGGCTCAAGCAACACGACCATGGCAGCCGGCGGACCGGGTGCCATAGGTAAAGAGGAAGGTCGGGTGCGTGAGCATGGGCGTCAGTATGCCACGGCCCGTCCCGGCCCGGTTCCGCGCCGGGGATCCGGGGTGGGGCCCACCGTGGGCCCGCTCCGCCGGGGCGCACCCCGGTAGACTCGACCCCACAGACCCCCGCCCCACCGCCGGAAGGCACCCCGTGTCATCAGCGAACCCCGCTGCCGCCGTCCCCGACACCGTCCTGGTGGTCGACTTCGGCGCCCAGTACGCCCAGCTCATCGCCCGACGGGTCCGCGAGGCCCGGGTCTACAGCGAGATCGTGCCGAGCACCATGCCGGTCGCGGAGATGCTCGCCAAGAACCCGGCGGCGATCATCCTCTCCGGCGGCCCCTCCTCGGTCTACGCCGAGGGCGCCCCCCGCCTCGACCGCGCGCTCTTCGAGGCCGGCGTCCCCGTCTTCGGCATGTGCTACGGCTTCCAGCTGATGGCCACCACCCTCGGCGGCACCGTCGACAACACGGGGGCGCGTGAGTACGGCCGTACGCCCCTGCATGTCGCCAAGTCCGGCAGCACCCTCTTCGAGGGCACCCCCGACGAGCAGTCGGTCTGGATGTCCCACGGCGACGCCTGCTCCGCCGCCCCCGAGGGCTTCACCGTCACCGCCTCCACCGACGTCGTCCCGGTCGCCGCCTTCGAGAACGACGAGAAGAAGCTGTACGGCGTCCAGTACCACCCGGAGGTCATGCACTCCACGCACGGCCAGCAGGTCCTGGAGCACTTCCTCTACCGGGGAGCGGGCATCACCCCGAGCTGGACCACCGGCAACGTGATCGAGGAGCAGGTCGAGGCCATCCGCGAGCTGGTCGGCGACAAGCGCGCGATCTGCGGCCTGTCCGGCGGTGTGGACTCCGCGGTCGCCGCGGCCCTCGTCCAGAAGGCCATCGGCTCCCAGCTGACCTGCGTCTACGTCGACCACGGTCTGATGCGCAAGAACGAGACCGAGCAGGTCGAGAAGGACTTCGTCGCCGCGACCGGCGTCCAGCTGAAGGTCGTCGACGCGGAGGAGCGGTTCCTCAAGGCGCTCGCCGGGGTCTCCGACCCCGAGCAGAAGCGGAAGATCATCGGCCGCGAGTTCATCCGCGTCTTCGAGCAGGCGCAGGCGGAGATCATCGCCGACGAGGGCCCCGAGGTCGCCTTCCTCGTCCAGGGCACGCTCTACCCGGACGTCGTCGAGTCCGGCGGCGGCACCGGCACGGCCAACATCAAGTCCCACCACAACGTGGGCGGTCTGCCGGAAGACCTCGAATTCAAGCTGATCGAGCCGCTCCGCCAGCTCTTCAAGGACGAGGTCCGGATGGTCGGCCAGGAGCTGGGGCTCCCGGAGGAGATCGTCCAGCGCCAGCCGTTCCCGGGCCCCGGCCTCGGCATCCGGATCGTCGGCGAGGTCACCAAGGAGCGGCTCGACCTGCTCCGCGACGCCGACGCCATCGCCCGCGAGGAGCTGACGGCCGCCGGCCTCGACCGAGACATCTGGCAGTGCCCGGTGGTACTGCTGGCGGACGTCCGGTCCGTCGGCGTCCAGGGCGACGGCCGCACCTACGGCCACCCCATCGTCCTGCGCCCGGTCTCCTCCGAGGACGCCATGACGGCCGACTGGTCCCGGCTGCCGTACGAGGTCCTCGCGAAGATCTCGACCCGGATCACCAACGAGGTCGCGGACGTCAACCGGGTCGTCCTCGACGTGACGAGCAAGCCCCCGGGCACCATCGAGTGGGAGTGAGCCCCTTTTGACCGGGCTCAGGTCCGCTTGAGGGTCCGCACCGGCTCTCCGGGCTTCCAGACCTGGACGACCAGGTACGTGTCGTCCTCGATGGAGGTCCGCACGACCTCCGTCAGCTCGGTGCGGAAGAGGTGGAACGGCTCCGGCGGTTCCACCTCTTCGCCGTACGCCGCCTTGACCGCGGGATCCTCGACCTCGACCGCCCGCCCGCTCACCCGCACGTCACCGCCGCCCATCTCCGTGCCCGGGCCCGGATTGGCCTGCAGCGAGAAACGGGGGTCGCGCCGCAGATCGAGCGCCTTGAGCGAGTCGGGCATCATCCCCAGCCACAGCTCCCCGTTCACGAACCGGACCTCCAGCCCGGTCGTCCGCGGGGAGCCGTCCCGGCGGAGGGTGGCGAGGACGTGATGGGTGAAGGCGCCGAAGCGCGCCTCGACGGTCTGTGCGAGTTCGGGTTCGGCGGCGACGAACGCGCCCCAGTTCGAAAGATTCTCCGGCATACGTCGAGTCTCGCGCGGATACCCGACAACCACTGTCCGGTTACCCCGAGCGACGTACCGAGCGATGTACGAGCGACGCACGAGTGACGTACAAGCGACGCACGAGCGACGTACGACGGCGGTTCGACCCGAGCGAGCGGTGTGCGGTGTGGCGCGCTTCCGTGACTTGCGTAACGGTTGCGCACTCTCTTCACGGGACGGGCCTGTTCTGCCAGGGGCACCGACGGTAACTTCCGATTCGTAAAGGAAGTCACCCTGGAGGACACATGCACGGGCCCACACCGCCCCTGCCCCTACCCACCGACCAGCTCCGGTTCGCGATGCCGCCGATGCACGAGTCGGCGGAGGACGAGCGGCGACACCGCAAGGAACGCCTGGCCGGGGCCCTGCGGATCTTCGGGCGCATGGGGTTCGAGGAAGGCGTCTCGGGGCACATCACCGCGCGCGACCCCGAGTTCAGCGACTGTTTCTGGGTCAACCCGTTCGGGATGCCGTTCAAGCACGTCACGGTGAGTGACCTGGTCCTCGCCAACCAGGACGGGCAGGTGATCGAGGGCCGCTACCACGTGAACCAGGCCGCCTTCACCGTTCACGCCCAGGTGCACGCCGCCCGCCCCGACGTCGTCGCGGTCGCGCACTGTCACTCCGTGCACGGCCGCGCGCTGGCCGCGCTCGGCGACCTGCTCGACCCGATCACCCAGGAGTCCTGCGCGTTCTACGAGGACCAGGCGCTCTACGACCACTACACGGGCGTCGCCGTGGACGCGGAGGAGGGCCGCCGCATCGCCGAGGTGCTCGGCAGCCGCAAGGCCCTCGTGCTGCGCAACCACGGTCTGCTGACGGTCGGCGACTCGGTCGACGCGGCGGCGTGGTGGTTCCTGTCGATGGAACGCTCGGCCCAGGTGCAGCTCACCGCGAAGGCGGCGGGTCGGCCCCTGCTGATCGAACACCGGCTGGCCGCGGCGACGCGGGAGCAGGCGGGCGGCGATCTGGTGGCATGGATCAACTATCAGCCGCTGTGGCAGGACATCAGCAGGAGCGAGCCGGATCTGCTGAGCTGACGGGGGCCGGCCCGGGGCCCCCGATCTCCGGGCCCGTCCGGGCGGCTCAGAAGTCGCGCAGTACGACCGCCTTCGTGGTGGCGAACTCCTCGTCCGTCAGGACACCCTGGCGGTGGAGTTCGCCCAGCTCACGGAGGCGACGCAGGAGGACGTCGTGGTGGTCAGGGGTGGGTGGTGGCTCGACGGCGGACTGCGTGGGCCGGGAGGCGTCCGGGCGGTCGGCGGCGCCGCGGGTGGACGGATGGGGAAGCCGTGCCGTGACCGCCGTGGCGACGAGTGCCGTGAGGAGGTCGCGCCGGGTGCTGCCCCACAGATCGAGGGCGTACGGGTCCCGCTCCGGCGGCAGCTTGGAGAAGACGGTCTCACGCGTCACGAACCGCAGGAACCCGTCCTCGTAACCGGAGTTGGGCAGCCACTCGACCTGCACCAGCTCACCGACGTCGATGATCCGCGGGCCGGTCGCCCGCTTCACCCGGTCGGAGGTGTCGTTCCAGTCGATCCGCACCTGCGTACCGTCGAACGACACCGTGCCGTCGCTGGACCGCACGGACACCGGCACGGGCGGGCCGGGCAGCAGGTAGACCGTGGCGGGCTCCTTCGGTGTCTGCTCCAGCAGCATGGACCGCCGTATCTCCTCGGCCACGTACTCGGCGATCCCCGAACGGTCGAGATCCACCGTCAGCCGGTACGGATCGGCCCCGTCCGGCAGCCGCCCCCCGGTGGCCTGCAGCAGCGGATCACTGCCCTCCCGAAGCCGCAACCGGAGCCGTCCGCGCTTGCGTTCGGGCTCGTAGACGACACCGGACACCGCCTCCAGCGGCACCGCGATCTCCCCGTACGTCTGCCGGAACAGCGCCACGGAACGGTGCAGGCTCGGCGTGATCCGAACCGTGCTGCCGTCGAAGGCCCAGGCCCCGTCCCGCTGGATGATCTCGGCCATGGGGAGATTCTCCCAGCCGGGTCAACACGGGCACCGGAACTTCACCCCGCCCCTCCCTTGCGCGAAGTGGACCTGCCGGACGCGGTCCGTGTTCCGTACGGCACAATTCGCTGTCATCGCAGGGCATTTGTACGGCCGCACGGCTGTGGGAGCGAGCGGACGTACATGCGAGGCCCGGCGACGGCTGTGAAGTCGTCCACGAGGTCCACGAGGTCCACGACGTTCACGACGTTCACGACGTTCACGACGTCCGCGCTCACGACGTCTTGCTCGGCGCCGTTCATGAAGGCGCCGAGGGCGGCACTGTTACGGCGTCGTTGAAGGCGGCGGCAACGGTACTGAGTTGGCGAACGGTGGACGACAACAACGGTACTGATGGCAGTCATGATGACGGTGGCCATGGTGATGGTGGCCATGACGAAGATGGCAATGACAACGGCGGCGAATGCCGAGAGACGCGGTCGCGCAGGCGGACGCGGTGCGGGAAGGCGGGCACGGGCGTGGCGGTGCAGGAGGCGAGAGGGGGCATGGGCGCGGCCCATGAGGGTGGGTGCACGTGCGGGGACTGCCCGCACGGGGCGCGCGCGGGTCATCGGCGCGCGGTCGCCGAGTTCCTGCTGAAGCGGGAGGAGTTCGCGTCCGGGCAAGGGTTGCCGGCGGCCGTCGCGCACTCCGTGTCCGCCTCCCGCCAATGGGTCTCGGACGAACTCACCCAGTCCGCGGCCCTCGTCGCCGAGCGAGGCCGCGTCGAGGGCGAGGCCTGGCTCGGTCGCCTGTGGCTGCGCACGGCGATCGTCGTCTGGGCCGCGGTCGTGACCCTCCTCCTCGTCCAGTCCCTCACCGCGATCGGCGCGGGCTGGACGGTCGCCCGCACTGCCGGACTGCTCGCCGCCCTGCTCGTGGGTGCGGCACTGACGGGCGCCGGATATCTGCACCGGGCACGCGGCGGGGCCCTCGCCCCCGTCATCGGCGAGGACAACCGTCTCTCCACCTCCCGCGCGATCGCGGCCGCCTGGGTGCTCTTCGTCGTCTTCGCGATCCTCGTCCTCGTCGGCCGCCTGGCCGCCGCCTCCGACCACCGGGAACGTGACGCCCTCATCGCCGGCCTCGACCTCACCCGGGGCGCGGGCATCGTGACCGTCCTGGCCGTGGTCTGCGGTATCGCGGTCCTGGTCCGCCGCGTCGTCGGCCTGCGGATCCTCTCCCAACGCCTCCAGAAGGTCCGCGCCCACCGCCCCCGCGCCGCCGACCTCCTCACCGACGACTCCGGCCGAGGCAGTTTCACGGACATCCAGTACGTGATCATCTGCACCGTCGCCCTCACCTTCGCGGCGGTGCGCCTGGCCCGCCGCCCCGACCAACTCCCGGACCTCCCCTGGGGCCTGGCCCTCCTCGTCC
Source organism: Streptomyces stelliscabiei (assembly GCF_014873495.1). Classification (GTDB taxonomy): domain Bacteria; phylum Actinomycetota; class Actinomycetes; order Streptomycetales; family Streptomycetaceae; genus Streptomyces; species Streptomyces bottropensis. The sequence goes on from NZ_JADBGF010000001.1 coordinate 6,313,761, forward strand.
TGGTCTCCGCCGCCACCTACGTCGCGGGCAAATACGCCGAGGGCGGCCGTCCCGTCGTCCTGTCCGTCGTCCGCGCCCGCGAGGCCGGCGACCTCGACGCCCCCATCCGCAACGGCGACGACATCGAGATCCGCGGCGCCGGCTTCGTCCCACCCGGCGCGCAGACCGCCGACCACCTCTCCCGCATGGTCGTCCGCATCGGAGCCGTCCATGTCCACGTCCCCCTCGTCCCCGTCGCCGGCGGCTTCAGCAACCCCACGGACGCCGTCCTCACCGCCCCCGTCCCCGCCGACGTCGAACCCGGCAAGGTCGACGTCCAGGTCGTCACAGCCGCCGGCGTAGAGACCAACCGCTACACGATCGAGGTCTCAGCGGACTGAGCGACCGACAGGAGGAAGGGGGAGGGGACGACGGGACGGGCGCCGGCAGCCGAGTGCTGGGCAGCCCGGGTGTCGGGTGCCGGGTGCCGGGTGTCGGGTCTCGTTTCTCCGGTGACCTCAGCTTCGGCCGCGTGACGTGGGCCGACCTGGGCCGGTGGGGTGGGGACTCGGCGGTTGGGGCCGGTCGACGACCTGTGGCGGGGTCCTTCAGGCCTACCCTGTCGATCATCGCTGGGGGGCTGCGTTCGGCGGGGGCGGTATCGCAAGCGGGGTCGATGGGGCGGGGCCGGGACCGGGCTCCGGTAGGTGAGCGTGGGTGAGGGGGCGCAAGGGCCGCAGCACCTTGGGTGGGATGGGATGGAGGTAAGGGCGGAGGAACGGTCCCACGAGGCCGCACCCCGACCCCGACAAGCCGCCCCGACCCGGAAAAACACGCCCGAACCATTGAGCACCCCCACCCCTCCGAACGTATCGTCTGTTGAGGGGTCAACGGCACGGCGGACAAGAGGCGGCGCAGACCATGACTCACGGCATTCGCACGGACTCCCACACCCCCTACCTCGACGGTGGCCCCCACTGGCGGGACACAGCCTCCCGCTACGCCCTGCTGCCCCTGCGCATCTTCCTCGCCATCACCTTCATCTACGCCGGCCTGGACAAACTCACCGACAGTGCGTTCATGTCAGCCTCCGGCTCCGGCTCCATCGGCGACATGATGAGCGCCACCAGGGACTCCTCCGCCATCCCAGCGATGATCGACATGGCCCTCAAGAACCCCGTCGGCTTCGGATACGCCATCGCCATCGGTGAACTCGCCGTCGGCATCGGCGCCCTCCTCGGCCTCTTCACCCGTCTCGCCGCCTTCGGCGGGGCCCTGATCTCCCTCAGCCTCTGGCTGACAGTGAGCTGGTCGGCATCCCCGTACTACTACGGCAACGACCTCCCCTACCTCATGGCCTGGATCCCCTTGATCCTCGCCGGCGCCCCGGTCCTCTCCGTGGACGCGGTCATTCGCTCCCGCCGCCATGCCGGCAGCAGGCACCGCGCTGGCGCCTACCACTGACCCCACGGCACCACCCCGCCCACGGCTCACCGAAACCACCCAGCAGAGCTTGCGCCAGCACGGCATCACCCACGGCCCTCAGGTCATTGCTGCTCGCTCTCACCACCCGGCACCGCGCGCGGCCACGGCACCTGCCTCCAACGCCCCAGTGACCCCAGCTGGGCCCGCCTGCGCCAGGCATGGGTGGGGCCTCTCTGCGAGCCGTATCAGGCTCTTGATCGCCCCGCCACCAGTCTGCGGCCCTCGACCCATGACCGCCCCACAGCCTGTCCCGCCTGCACTGCGGTCCTGGTCGCCTGGCAGCAGAGCGCCATCTCCAACCCTGGGCTGGCCGGTGGCGCCCTCCAACCAGACACGTTTCCTCCCCGGGCCGGTGGTGCCCCCAGCCAGACACGTCAAGCCCCAGCTGCCCACAAACCTCCGCGCGCCGCGCCCATCACGCCGCCCACCTGCCCTCCTCTCAGGCTCTCCGAGTTGGCCCTTCGCTGCGCCGACCCTGTCGTACCGACCGCCCCGTCGCCCCCGTCCCGCGCCCCCTGCCCGACTGTCGCCCGCCCCTCTGACCGTCTCTTCTCGCAGGCCGCCATGCCTCGTAACTCCGACTATCCGTGCGTGCCCGGCGGCCCTTGCGCACTCTCGTGCACGCCGGCAGCGGCAGTTTTCCCGTCCCATCCCCGGCCGCCCAGGAAGACTCACCCCACAGAACCGCTCGGTCCTGTGACTCCCTCCGAGTCGGCCGTACCCCCGGGCCCAGTCGCCCCCGCACTCATCGCCGCTCCGGACGGCCCCGCCGCACTCCCATACCCCGTCGGCCCTGTCGGCCCCGTCCCTCCTGATGTCCCGCGTCCGCGTATCGCGTGGTTCAAGAGACCCACCGCCCCTGCCAGACACAGCCCCCCGATCACGAGGGGTATTACGGCGAACCAGGGGGCTTCCCAGGCGTTTCTCGCGTCGCCGACATACACGACGCCGGCAGCGGTGAGGAAGAGGCCGGCTATGAGCTTCCCCGGGCGGAACTCATGACGCAGCACGGGCCACCTCCGCCTGTCCCAGACCCACTTCGAGGTCGATGGTGAGCGTGCCACCGCTGTCGGAACCCTTTTCGGGGGACAGCGTCAGTCGATCGCTCCTGTCCGGTGCCACGTCCACGTCCTCCTTGTCGTCACCTGGCAACTGGATGTCACCGAGGCCTACTTCGACGTCGAGACGCACGGTGACGTCCTGCGGGACCACCACCCTCGCGTTGCCCGCGCCCACCTCCACGCTCGTCGTCAGCGTCTCTCCTTTCGGTATGTCCACTCCGGACAGGTCCAGCGTGCCCACGCCGGTTCCCAGCTCATAGCGGGGCGCCACGCTCTTCACGTTTCGCGGTGTCCACTCCGTACGGACCCAGTCGGTGCTGATGTTCGCCGGGAGCGCCGCCGTGCATGCCAGGAGTCCTCCGGTGACCAGGGACAGGAAGATCGACCCCGCTCCCGTGCGGCCGAGGAAGGCGCTCAGGGCTATGCCCAGGCCGAACACGGTCAGCGCGCAGGCCAGGCCGGTCTGCAGGCTGGTGGCGAGAGCCTGGTTCTCCCAGGTCGCTCCGGTGCCGAGTCCGCCGGCGAGCAGAGCGAGCAGGAATATCCAGCCTCCTGTCCAGCGCGGACCGCGCGGCTTCGGCGGGCGCGCGGCGCGTACGTCGTGGCGGGACGGCATGTATCCCCCGGCGATGTTGACCGCTGCCGCCACGTCCCGGTCGCGGGTCGTCCAAGGCCCCCACAGATAGCCCGTGCCGCCCACATGCTTTCCGTCCTTGATGATCGGGTCGCGCCACCAGGAGGGGTAGGCGGACGCCACGGGCGGCGCCTGGGCCTCGGGCGGGGCGTCGGCGACGGCCTGCGCGGCGAGCGGATCGGGGTCAGGGGCTCCGCGCTGTTGCGACCAGTAACCCGCGCCGGCCAGGAGCAAGGAGACGACCACGGAGAAGGTCAGGACGGTCGTGTTGCTCAGCATGGTGAGGAAGACACCGCAGCCGACCAGTGCGAAGAGCACGCCCGCGAGGGCCTGGCCGTCGACCCTGCCGGTCAGCAGCTTCCGTACCTCGTTCTCCTCCTCATCGTCATACGGTATGAACAGCCAGGCGAAGCCGTAGAAGATGAGGCCGAAGCCGCCGGTCGCGGCGAGCACCGCGAGCACCACCCGGAAGATCACCGGATCCATGTCGCACTGACGCCCGAGCCCGGCGCAGACACCGCCCAGCATCTTGTACTGGCGGTTGCGGCGGAACTTGTGCGGAGCGGCGGGCCTGTCCGCCGGATCGTCGAGGCCGGGGCGCCCCGCCGAGCCAGGAGCGGACGGGTCTTCCGCTCCGGGGGAGGAGCGGCCGGCAGCTCCGTGAGGGCCGGCGGAGGCCGCCTGATCCGCAGGCGCACCCGCGGTTGTCCGCGCACCCGTGCGCGCCTGTCGGCCCGTGTCCGCGCTCCCGTGTGCGCGCGGCTCCTCTGCGCCCGTGCCCGACGAGGGCACGGCGTCCTGCGGCTCGTTCATGGGCCGCCGGGCGTCCGGACCCGAGCCGGGGCCCGGCTCCGCTGCCGCGTGCTGGTGATCCGTCATGCGTCCATCGTGACCGCCTAGCCGGTCCGATGGCAGTCGGGACGACCCTGGTCGAACCCTGATATCCGTTCGGGGATGTGTGCGATCACGCCTGGGCCGAAGATCAGGGACGTCTCGGGGACCGACCCTGATGCCTGGATCCGCCGTGCGTGTGAATATCGATGGCATGCCGGAAGCCGCAGCACTGCCAGTCGACACTCCGCGGCCCCCGCGCAAGCTCTACCGCAGCAGCGACGGACGCTGGCTCGGAGGCGTGGCGCGAGGGCTCGCCGGACATCTTGGGCTGCCCGTGACCTGGGTGCGGCTCGTGTTCGCCGGCCTCTTTCTCGCGGACGGCCTCGGTGCCCTGGTCTACGCGGCGTTCTGGTTCTTCGTCCCGCTCGGTGTGGGAGGCGTCGACAACCAGCGGCCGCCGGCCATCGCCACCGAGACCTCGCCCGACGGCCGCCGCAGACTCGTGGCCCGCAAACCCGACCGCGGGCAGATAGTCGCCCTCCTCCTCATGGTCGTCGTGGCCATGGTCTTCGTCGGCAATGTGGACCTCGGCGAGGCCGCCCGGGCGTATCTCTGGCCGACCGTGCTCGTCGCGGCCGGTGTCGCCCTGGTCTGGCGTCAGGCGGACAACGCGCGGCGCGCCCGCTGGGCCGAGGTCGGCCGGCGGCGGCGCACGATCACGCTGCTCCGCTCCGTGGCCGGTGTCCTGCTGGTCACCGCGGGCGTGTCCGGGATATTCGTCCTGCAGGGCTCGGCCGCCCACCTGGGCTCGGTGCTGCAGGCCGCACTCGCGGTCCTCGTGGGCATAACGCTGCTGGCCGGGCCGTACCTCGTCCGTATGACCCAGGACCTCTCCGAGGAGCGCCTGATGCGTATCCGTGCCCAGGAGCGCGCGGAGGTAGCGGCCCACGTCCACGACTCGGTGCTCCACACGCTGACGCTGATACAGCGCAATGCGGACAGCCCGAACGAGGTCCGCCGCCTCGCCCGAGCCCAGGAGCGCGACCTGCGGAACTGGCTGTACAAACCCGAGGGCACAGGAAAGGACGAGGACGACGAGCCGGACACCCTCGCCGAGGCCGTGCGGCGGAACGCCGCGGAGGTCGAGGACAAGCACGGCGTCCCCATAGAGGTGGTCGTCGTGGGGGACTGCCCCCTCGACGAAGGACTGACCGCGCAGATGCAGGCCGCGCGCGAGGCGATGGTGAACGCCGCCAAGTACGGTGGCGAGGGCGGCGCCGTACAGGTTTTCGCCGAGGTCGAGGGAAGGACGGTTTTCGTGTCCGTCCGCGACCGAGGTCCGGGCTTCGATCTCGACTCGATACCCGCCGACCGCATGGGCGTCAGAGAATCGATCATCGGCCGCATGGAGCGCAACGGAGGAACGGCACGGCTCCGCGCCGTACCGGACGGCGGCACGGAGGTCGAGTTGGAGATGGAGAGGGCGGAGACGACGTCATGAGTGACGCGAACGGGGCGAACGACACTGACGCACAGAGCGGTTCGGGCACTGACCCGGACGGGGGCCAGAGAGGTGCGACCGCGAGAGGCACGGATGCGGCTGAGGGCGTGGCCGGCCGCCCCGATACTCCCGCCACGACCACCACGGACGGTGATGCCGGTGTGACCGCCGCACCGGGGAAGTCCGCCACGGCCGGGCAGTCCGCTGCGACCGAAGGCGGGGCCGGAGCGGGTGTCTCCGCGGTCGGGCGGCACGTCCGGGTCGTGCTGGTGGACGATCACCGGATGTTCCGTACGGGAGTGCGGGCCGAGATCGGACAGACGGACCGTACGGGTGTGGAGGTCGTCGGGGAGGCACCCGACGTCGACCAGGCGGTCTCGGTGATCACGAGCACGCGGCCCGAGGTGGTGCTCCTCGATGTGCATCTGCCCGGCGGGGGAGGCGTCGAAGTGCTGCGCCGTTGTTCTGCGTTGATGGCAGACGCCGAACAGCCCGTCCGGTTCCTCGCGCTGTCCGTGTCGGACGCGGCGGAGGATGTGATCGGTGTGATCCGGGGTGGTGCGCGCGGCTATGTCACCAAGACGATCACCGGCTCCGATCTCGTCAACTCCATCTTCCGGGTGCAGGAGGGGGACGCCGTCTTCTCCCCGCGCCTGGCCGGCTTCGTCCTGGACGCCTTCGCCTCCACCGACGCCCCGCCTGTCGACGAGGACCTCGACCGACTCACCCAGCGCGAGCGCGAGGTGCTGCGTCTCATCGCCCGCGGATATGCGTACAAGGAGATCGCCAAGCAGCTCTACATCTCGGTGAAGACGGTGGAGTCCCATGTGTCCGCCGTACTGCGGAAGCTGCAGCTCTCCAACCGGCACGAGCTGACGAGGTGGGCGACGGCACGACGCTTGGTGTGAGGGGTGGGCGCCGGCACCGGCTCGGCACCAGCGCTGGCACCGGTCCTGGCCCTGGCACTGGTCCTGGTCCTGGCACTGGTCCTGGCACCGGTCCTGGCACTGGTCCTGGTCCTGGTCCTGGCACTGATGGTGCGGGCGCCAGGTCGGTCGGGCGGTGCGCCTTCGGTGGTCGACCTCCCCTTGCCCCGCTGCCCCGCTGCCCCGAGCCCCCGGCCAGCCGGAAGCTGGCCCGTGCTGCCGGACCGCCCGTGCCACCGGACATCCAGGCCTCGGCGTCCGGCAGCCGCTCGACGCCGCCCATCAGCGCGAGGCAGCAGCCCCGCGCTGTCCGCTCCGTACCGCTCCGTTTCGCCCGGCCGGAGGTGTCCGCTCAGGCCACCCTTGTTGCCCCCGCGTACGGCATCTCGTCGAGCGGAGCCACGCGTACCGGGGCGGAGGGGTTCGGGGCATGGATCATCTGGCCGTTGCCGATGTAGATGCCCACGTGGCTGATGCCGGAGTAGTAGAAGACCAGGTCGCCGGGGAGGAGTTCGGAACGGGAGACGCGGCGGCCGGCGTTGATCTGGGAGTAGGTGGTGCGGGGGAGGGAGACTCCCGCGGCGCGGTAGGCCGCCAGGGTGAGACCGGAGCAGTCGAAGGCGTTGGGGCCGGTGGCGCCCCAGACGTACGGACTGCCGAGCTTGGAGAAGGCGTAGGAGACGGCCGCTGCGGCGCGGGAGTCGGGGGCGTCGGCGGTGGCGGGGGAGACCGGGCCGGTGAGGTCGCGCCGGGGCGAGGCGGAGGAGCGGGAGACGTGCCCCGTGCTGCCGCCCGCGGTGTCGAACCGTGCCCGGTCCTCGCTAGTGAGCCGGCCGAGCAGCTGCCGTGCGTCGGACAGCTTCGAGGTGACCGTCTTCTTGTGCCGCTTCAGCTCCGTCTGTCGGGTCTTGAGCGTGCCCAGTTCGACCCGGGCGGCCCCGCGCAGCCGTTCGATCTCCAGCAACTGCTTCCGCACGCTCGCCACATCCGCCGACTGCCGGCTGCCGACCCGCTCGGCGAGGGCGGCGCCGTCCAGGTACTGGTCAGGGTCGGCGGAGAGCGCGAGTTGCCAGGAAGGGTCGATGCCCCCGCGCCGGTACTGCGCCGCCGCCAGCGAACCCAGCTCGTCCCGTGCGGAGTTGAGCCGTTCGGTGCGGCGGGCGGCCTGGTCGCGCAGCTCTTCGAGGTTCTCCTGCGCTGTGTCGGCCTTCTCCTTCGCGCCGTTGTACTTCTCGGTGGCGACCTCGGCCTCTTGGAACAGCTTGTTCACTTTCGCCCTGACCTGGTCAGGCGTGAGTTGGGGGTCGGCGTGCCCGGTGCCGTCGAAGCCGGTCGCGGTCGCCGCGCCCGCGAGGGCGAAGGTCGCGGCCGTGCGGACCGTGTGGCCGCCGAGTGAGCGCTGTCTGGGCTTGCGGTGCGCTGCCACGTGGAGTCCATGTCCTCTCCGTACGACCGCCGTCCGCGGTACGGACATCGTCCGACCGTACGGACCGCCTGGGGGGAGCGGTGACGCGTCCGGCGGCGGCCCGCACAGGGGGAGCGGGACGCCGCCGGACCTTCTCGGCGGTGGTGTCCGACTGCCGCCCCTGGCCGGGCGGCGGTGGGGAGCCGGGCACCTGAGGGAGGACGCTAAACCTGGGCGTGAGGGCACGGTAACGCGTTGTACGGAAGTGGCGTGCACCGACCGTGAGGTGACCGTATGTGACCGTGATCTCGTCCTGGCGTCACCGACTTCACGCTGCGCGATGACCGATACGGTCATTTCGGATCTGTCGGGAGTGCGGCGATGCTATGCGGCGCATATATGCAAGATCGTCAGGACCCCGCCGGAGGCCATCGTGCCGGCGCCATCGTTTCGGATGTCTTCGTGCCGGAAGCCTCCGTGCCGGCGAACTCCGTGCCGGCGAACTCCGTGCCGGCGAACTCCGTGCCGGCGAACCTCGTGCCGGAGATCTTCGGGAGGCCGTGGCGCCCCCGGAGGCCGCGTGCGGCCACCGTTCCCCATGAGATGGAGCGGCCCCGCGTCCGGCCCGCCGCAGGCCCCGCCCGGCCCGCCGCAGGCCCCGCCCGGCCTGGCGCAGGCCCCCGCGCCCGGCCTGGCGCAGGCCCCTCATTAGGCTCCGCGCATGGACGTACTCATCCACATCCTCGTCGCCCTCCACATCATCGGCATCGCCTCCCTCCTGGGTGGTTTCCTGACCCAGATGAAGGCCATGGGTCAGGGCGCCGCCCGCTTCGTCCCCGCGATGCTCCACGGCGCCCTCACCATGCTCGTCACCGGTGTTCTCCTCGTCGGCCTCAACCAGGCGGACGGCCAGCCCGTCGACAACATCAAGATCGGCGTCAAACTCGCACTGCTGATCGTGATCCTGGGGCTGGTCTATGTGAAACGGGACGAAGAGACGGTGGAGAAGCCGCTGTTCGGCCTGGTGGGCGCGCTGACCATCGCGAACATCTTCATCGCGGTGCTCTGGACCTGACGGCGCGCCCCCGGCCGACCGTGCGGCTACGCCGGCCGCACCACGCTGTGCACCGACGACTCGCCGTCGTGGAAGACCGTCTCCTCGCGCACGTAGGTGCCCGGCTTCGGGGCGTGGATCATCATGCCGTTGCCTATGTAGAGGCCGACGTGGCCGATGTTGTCGTAGAAGAAGACGAGGTCGCCGGGCCTGGCGTCGGCGAGGGGAATCGTGGTGCCGGCGCTGAGCTGGTCGAAGGTGGTGCGGGGGAGGTCGACGCCGGCGGCCTTCCAGGCGGCCTGGGTGAGCCCGGAGCAGTCGTAGGAGCCGGGGCCGGTGGCGCCCCAGACGTACGGCTTGCCGATCTGTGCGCGGGCGAAGGCGATGGCCTTGTCGGCCTTCGTGGCGTAGGTGAAGTCCTCGGCCGGGACGGTGGTCCCGGAGGTGGCGCCGGTGGACGTCTCCGTGCCGGCAAACGTGTCCTCCCAGGTGCCCTGCGACCCCTGGCCTTCCTGAAATCCCTGGCCTTCCTGGAATGCCCGGCCTTCCTGCGATCCCTGGCCTGGCTGTGATCCCTGACCCTCCTGGGCAGGCGGAGCTTCCCGCGTCTCCACGGTCGTCGCCCGTGCCGTCTGTTGCCGCGCCAGTTCCTCCGCCTTGCGGTCGGCCTCCTCCCGCTCGCGCTGTTCGATCGCGGCGAGCCGGGCCCTCTCCTCGGCGGTGAGGGCGGCGAGCAACTCGCGGGCCTGGGCGAGCTTCGCCTGCACCTTGGCCTTGCCGGCCTTGAGCCTGTTCTGCGACGCGGTGAGCTGTTCGAGGCCGTCGCTCGCCTCCTGGCGCTGATCCGCCGCCTCGGCCTGCTCGGTGACGTACGTGCCGACGGCCTCCTGCGGGCGGTCTGCCGGCCGGTCCGTCAACTGGTTCCGGTCGACGTAGCCCTGCGGGTCGTCCGCCGGCAGCGGCGAGGTCTGGTCGGGGGCCGCCGCGCCCGTGCGGTACTGGGCCGCGGCGAGGGAACCGCGTTCCTCCCGGGCCTCGTTGAGCTTCTCCGTGCGTTTGACGACGCCGTCGAAAAGGGTGTCGACCTGCTTCTTCTGCCTGCCCGTCTTCTCCTTGGCCGCGTTGTAGCCCTCGGTCGCCGAACCGGCCTGGCGGTAGAGAGCGTCGACCTTCTTCTCGACTTCCTCCAGGCTCGGCTTGTCGTCGGTCGAGGGCGCGGCCGTGGCGGTGCCCGACTGGGAGAGCAGGGCCACCGAGGTGAGGGCGGCGGTGGCGAGAGCGGGGGTGCGTATGCCCGCGCGCGTTCCGGCCGGACGCGGCTTGCGGTGCGGCGCCATGGTGCGGCGTCTCCTTCCGTTGTCCGCCTACCGAGTTAGCTGTCGGGTTCGGGCGCAAGCTTCGGAAGGTTTGCCCTACGGCCCTCGCCGCGCGCGGCGGTCGGGTCGATTCACCCCGGAGAACGGTGGGTCCCCGGCTCCGGGCGCCTCGGGGAGGCGTACCGGACTCGGCGGAGGTCGTGCGGCCCGGCGACGTTCGCCGGTTGGGTCGTACGGCCCTAAAGAAAAAGTTAGCCAACTCGTGTGGCCCGTGTGAAGGTTGATGTGCGATATGCCCGATACGTTTTCGTGACCTTAGCCTCTTCGGCGCGACGAACGGTAGGCTCGATCGCTCACCGTCGCACGGCGGTCGCGGTAGGTGGCGGGGACGGACTTTCCGGGGCGGCCTCTCGCTGTCAGTGCGGGCGCCTAGACTCGGAGAGCGATGAGCAGCCTCTTTGACGACAGCTTCCTGGCGGACCTCCAGGCCCCCCGCGGCCACGCGGAGGAGCCCCCGCCGCCACCCGAGGACGATCACGTACCGGAGCCGCTTCCGGACGATCTGTTCGGTGGGAAGTTCGACGTGCCCCCGGACCGGGACGCGTACTACCGCGACGGAGCCCCCCGCCCCGCCCTGGACGCGGCGGCCCTCCTGGACGGGCTGAACGAGAACCAGCGAGCGGCCGTGGTCCACGCGGGTTCGCCCCTGCTCATCGTGGCCGGAGCCGGCTCCGGCAAGACCCGGGTGCTCACCCACCGCATCGCGCACCTGCTCGGCGAGCGCCGCGTCCACCCGGGCCAGATCCTCGCGATCACCTTCACCAACAAGGCCGCGGGCGAGATGAAGGAGCGCGTCGAACAGCTCGTCGGACCGCGCGCGAACGCGATGTGGGTCATGACCTTCCACAGCGCGTGTGTACGGATCCTGCGGCGCGAGTCGAAGAAGCTCGGCTTCACGTCCTCCTTCTCGATCTACGACGCCGCCGACAGCAAGCGTCTGATGGCGCTCGTCTGCCGTGATCTGGACCTCGATCCGAAGCGTTTCCCGCCCAAGTCCTTCAGCGCCAAGATCTCGAATCTGAAGAACGAGCTGATCGACGAGGAGGACTTCGCCGCCCAGGCCTCCGACGGCTTCGAGAAGACCCTCGCCCAGGCCTACGCGCTCTACCAGTCCCGCCTCCGCGAGGCGAACGCGCTCGACTTCGACGACCTGATCATGACGACGGTCAATCTGCTGCGCGCCTTCCCCGACGTCGCCGAGCACTACCGCCGCCGCTTCCGCCACGTCCTCGTGGACGAGTACCAGGACACCAACCACGCCCAGTACGCCCTGGTCAGAGAGCTGGTCGGCACCTCCGAGCACCCCGTGGACGTGCCGCCCAACGAGTGGGACGTACCGCCCGCCGAGCTCTGTGTCGTGGGTGACGCCGACCAGTCGATCTACGCCTTCCGCGGCGCGACCATCCGCAACATCCTCCAGTTCGAGGAGGACTACCCGGACGCGACGACGATCCTGCTGGAGCAGAACTACCGCTCCACCCAGACCATCCTGAGCGCGGCCAACGCGGTCATCGAGCGCAACGAGTCCCGCCGCCCGAAGAACCTGTGGACGAACGCGGGCGCGGGCGCGCAGATCACCGGTTATGTCGCCGACACCGAGCACGACGAGGCCCAGTTCGTCGCCGACGAGATAGACCGGTTGACGGACGCGGGCGACGCGAAGGCCGGCGACGTCGCCGTCTTCTACCGTACGAACGCCCAGTCCCGTGTCTTCGAAGAGGTGTTCATCCGCGTCGGCCTGCCCTACAAGGTCGTCGGCGGCGTCCGCTTCTACGAGCGCAAGGAGGTCCGGGACGTCCTCGCGTATCTGCGGGTCCTCGCCAACCCGGAGGACTCGGTCCCGCTGCGCCGCATCCTCAACGTCCCCAAGCGCGGTATCGGCGACCGCGCGGAGGCGATGATCGACGCCCTGTCGCAGCGCGAGAAGATCAGCTTCCCGCAGGCGCTGAAGCGCGTCGACGAGGCCTACGGCATGGCGGCCCGGTCGACGAACGCGGTCAAGCGGTTCAACACGCTGATGGAGGACCTGCGGACCGTCGTGGAGTCCGGCGCCGGACCGGCGACCATCCTGGAGGCGGTCCTCGAACGGACCGGCTATCTGGCCGAGTTGCAGGCCTCCACCGACCCCCAGGACGAGACCCGCATCGAGAACCTCCAGGAACTCGCCGCCGTCGCGCTGGAGTTCGAGCAGGAGGCCACGGCCGCGGAAGGCGAGGGCGAGGCGGCGGCCGCGACGCCCGTCGGGCTCCCCGCCTTCCTGGAACGGGTGGCGCTGGTCGCCGACTCCGACCAGATCCCCGACGACGAGGAGGACGGCTCGGGCGTCATCACGCTCATGACCCTCCACACCGCCAAGGGCCTGGAGTTCCCGGTCGTCTTCCTCACCGGTATGGAGGACGGCGTCTTCCCGCACATGCGCGCCCTCGGCCAGACCAAGGAGCTGGAGGAGGAGCGCCGCCTCGCCTACGTCGGCATCACCCGCGCGCGGGAGCGGCTCTACCTCACCCGGTCCACCCTCCGCAGCGCCTGGGGCCAGCCCTCGTACAACCCGCCGTCCCGCTTCCTGGAGGAGATCCCGGCCACACACCTGCAGTGGAAGCGCACGGGTGCCTCCGCGCCGGTGTCCTCGGGGCCGGCCTCCGGGATCGCGTCCTCGCTGTCGTCGTCCCGTTCCCGTTCCTCGGCCTCCGGAGCGTCCGGCTTCGCGACCCGCCGCAGCAACGAGAAGCCGGTGGTCTCGCTCGCCGTGGGCGACCGCGTCACCCACGACCAGTTCGGCCTCGGCACGGTCGTCGGCGTCGGGGGCACGGGCGCGAACGCGGAGGCGACGATCGACTTCGGCGACACCAAGCCGAAGCGGCTGCTGCTGCGGTACGCCCCGGTGGAGAAGCTGTAGCGGCGGTCGGTCGCCGCGTGACACACCTCGGGCCCCTGGCGTTCGGCAGGGGCCCGGTCTTCGTTCTCGCTGTCCGCAACGGTGGCCGCTACGGCGCCCGTTACGTCGGGTCCAGCCCGTGGCTGCGCAGCCACGGCAGGGGGTCGATGGCGGAGCCGCCCGCCGGGTGGACCTCGAAGTGCAGGTGCGGGCCGGTCGAGTTGCCCGAGTTGCCCGAGTAGGCGATGGGGTCGCCGGCCTTGACGGTCGTACCCGAGGCGACCTTGTAGGTGGAGAGGTGGCAGTACCAGGTCTCGGTGCCGTCCTTGGCGGTCACGATGACCATGTTGCCGTAGGCGCTGTTCCACTGGGTGCGCACGGTGCCGTCGGTCGCGGCCATCACCTGCGTGCCGTACGAGACCGGGAAGTCTATGCCGGTGTGCAGGGACATCCAGTTGACGCCGGACTGGCCGTAGTACGCGCTGAGTCCGTGCTGGGCGACCGGCAGTGCGAACTTCGGCCGCAGCCGCTCCTTGCGCGCCGCGTCGGCCGCCGCCTTCTTCTGCTCCAGCTCCTGCTGCGCCTTGAGGTCGATGCGCTCCTGCGTCCGGCTCGCCCGGTCGGCGAAGTCGTCGGCCTCGGCCGAGAGGCTCTCCAACTGCGTGTCGAGCTGGTTGTTGGCGATGGACGGCTTCACGGCGGTGGCGTCCGACTTGACCGACGCGGTCGTCTCCGTGTCGTCCGACGTGGCGCCGACCGAGGCCGCCGCGATCCCCGCGACACCCATGACACAGGCCGACGGAACCGCCACGGTCAGCAGGGCGGAACGTTTGGCCGGAGGCTTCCGGCGCGACCGTGAGGCCGCGCGGGTGGCCGCCCGGCCGGGGCCCGCGCTCCTCGTCTCCGCCGGGGCGACCTCCTCCTCGCCGTCGAGGAGCGCGACGCGGTCCGCGTCGTCGGACTCGAACTCGTCGTCCTCGGAGGGGTGTTCGTCCTGGTCGTACGGGGCGATCTGCTCGAAGGTCGCGGTCGCCTGCTGGTGGAAGTCCGTGGCCTCGGCCGAGAGGTCCACCACGACGGTCTGGGGGTGCGACTGTGCCTCGTACGGCTCGGAGGCCGCGCCGTCGTGTTCGTACGACTCCTCGGAGGGGCCGCCGTGTTCGTCGCCGGCCGGGGTGCCGTCGCTGTTCCACTGGGTGGCGTCGAACGCGCCCGTGTCGAAGTGCTGGGTGCCGACCCACTGCTGGGTCCGGTCGGTGTGCCCCGACTGGCCCGCCTCGTCGGACGGTTCGGCCTGCAGCCAGCCGCTCGCGTCCCACTGGCCACTGGCGTCGGGACCGGCCGGCTGCGTCGGGACCTGGGAGAGGTGGTCGTAACCCGCTGCCCACGAGGTCGTTTCGTAACTGCCCGTGTCGTACGCGGCCTGGTGCTGCGCGGCGTACGGGTCGTAGTTCGGCGTCTGGTGGTTGCCCGTCGACCACTGCGAGGCGTCGTAGGAGCCCGTGCCGGTGTCATTGCCCGGGAGGTCACCGAAGAGGGGGTCGGTCGCGAAGGTGCCGGTCGCGTGGGCGCCGGTACCGGAGTCGAAACCGGTGGCGGGGAATTCGCCGTACGTGGTGAAGTCGCCATAGGAGGCTTCCTGGTGGCCGTACGACGCGTAGTGCGCCGGGTCGGCTTCGGAAGCCGGAGCCGGGGGTGTTGCGGTCCCCGACGGGTGACGATCGTTCACCAACTTCTCTTTCGCCTCGACGACAGGGGCTGGCAGAGCAGTGCGGTGACTGTACCCGGCGGTATGCGGGCGCGACAATCTTCAACGGGTTTCACGCGCGCAGGAAACGGGCATTCGAGCGTCTTTCGGCGGTCTGTGGGTACGACTTTGGCCTTGCGTTCGAAGGTTGTTCGATAGTCGACCGCCGTGTGAGGGTGACGGGACGCCCGTGCCGACGGGGGCGAGACGTTTCGCGGGGTGGCGGCGGGCCGGAGGTGGGGCGCGTTGTGGCTGCCGGAAGGAGTGGCGCGAGTCGGGCGCGTGACAGGGGCGCACGGGTGTGCGCCGGGTTTACCGCCTTACGTCCCCGTTTTGGTGCCATGTGGCGAGCGTCACTGTGCTGTCGGCGGCGGTCGCGGCTCAGGCGACGGTCAGGCCGCCGGAGCGGGCGGCGGGGCGGGCGCCCGTCGACGGGTTGTCGAGGGCCTGCCGTATTTCGCCGACGACGGCGGGGTGAACCGGCAGGGCGAGGTGGCCGATACCGGTGACCCGGACGTTCTGTGCCATCAGGTCCGGGTGGTCGACGCAGGCGGTCTCCAGCGGAACCATCACGTGGTCGAGGTCGCTCCAGAACGCCACGAAGTGCGTACGGCAGCCCGGCGCCGGTTCCCGCAGCTCCTCCAGCAGCGCCGAACCCGGCCGCATCTGGCGGACGATGGGGTGCGCGTCCGCCAGCGGCACGGCCCGGGTGCCGCTGTGCGGGGTGCCGAGCGTGACGAGCGTACGGACGCGCACGTCACCGCCGAGCCGCTGCACGTAGTACCGCGCTATCAGTCCGCCGAGGCTGTGCCCGACGACGTCCACCTGCTCCTGGCCCGTGCGTTCGCAGATGTCCTCGATGTGCCGGCCGAGCAGTTCGGCGGCGGCGCGGATGTCGCAGGTCAGGGGGGAGTAGTTGAGCGATTCGAGGTGGCGGCCGCCGTGCTGTGCGAGGGCGCGGCGCAACAGGACGAAGACCGAGCGGTTGTCGATGAAGCCGTGCAGCAGGAGGACCGGGGGCTTCTCCTCGGCGGGCAGCCGGGGGGTGTCCGCCGGGGGGAGCGTGGGGGTGGCCCGGCGCTCCTGGGTCATTCCGGACGGATAGAGCAGCATATGTCCGGCGAGGATCGCCAACTCCAGTGCGGTCGCCTTGAGAAGGGCGATGGACAGGCCCGCCAGACTCGTGGGCAGCAGTCGCTCGCAGAGCGGAAGAAGGGGCGTGACCGCCCTGGTGACCTTCATGCCGACCTCCCGTCGGCAGACGGGAGGACGCCTCTGTCCCCCCGTGTGCCCTAGTGAAGGGCCGCGGATGTGGCCGACGGGCGACGGGTGCGAGGCGACGTGACGCGGTGCGTGTGGCGCGCGTGACGTGCGGTGCGTGAGCGACGCCTGAGGCGCCGATCGCGCGACGGGGATGCGACGTTCCTGACTCCCCGCTGCCCTGCCCTCCGCCGTCTGCCGGTGCCGGTCCGTCCCTTCGCCGTGCTCCTTCGCGGCAGTGGGGCGGTGCGGCGTCCTTCCGACGACCCTCCTTGCTTTGCGCACGCTACCCCGTGGCGCGCACGCCACGGGAGCCTGTGGCAGGCGGTCCGGAAACAGCCCGGATGCCGCGATCACCTCCGTGATCACCTAGGTCCCCGCGACGCGTGAGCCGCGGAAACCGGGAGCAGTGCGCGGCGAACGTGTCCCACCGTGTGATTTCCCCCTCGCTCTCGGCCGCGAAACTGCCGGTTGCGGGATGCTGGAGATAACGGTCGTTCACTTTCACGGACTGTGGCATGGATAAGTGTTTCCATGAACCCGAAGCCCCGATCTGGACGTTTTGCGCGGTTTGCGCGACATATGAGGCTGTGTTCTGTTACGGGTTGGTGTAGTCGTTTCATGGAGGCAGTGATGGGTGTGGCAACCGGTCCGATCCGCGTGGTGGTGGCCAAGCCGGGACTCGACGGCCATGACCGGGGGGCGAAGGTGATCGCGCGGGCGCTGCGCGACGCCGGTATGGAGGTCATCTACACCGGCCTCCACCAGACTCCCGAGCAGATCGTCGACACCGCGATCCAGGAGGACGCCGACGCGATCGGCCTGTCCATTCTCTCCGGCGCCCACAACACGCTCTTCGCTGCCGTCATCGAACTCCTCAAGGAACGCGACGCCGAGGACATCCTCGTCTTCGGCGGCGGCATCATCCCCGAGGCGGACATCGCGCCCCTCAAGGACAAGGGAGTCGCCGAGATCTTCACGCCGGGGGCGACGACGGCGTCGATCGTGGAGTGGGTACGGGTGAACGCGCGGGCGTCGGCGGGGGCATAGGGGGCGGGCGAGAACAGGCCCGCGGGCCTGGAGAGCGACGGCCCTGCGCGCCTGGAGGGATGGCGGCCTCGGCCCCTGGAAAGCACGGGGCGCAGCCCCTGCTTCTCAGGGGCGCGGGGAACTGCGCGACCAGCCCCCACCGGACCCGCACCCGCCGACTCACCCCCACCCGCCGACTCACCCCGCCCCACCGCTTCACCCGGAGCCCACCCCCGCCAACTCCTCCCGCATCGTCGCCCGCAACCGCAACGTCGTCGCGAGCCGCTGAAACGCCTCCGCCCAGTACCCACCCGCTCCCGGCGCCGAGTCCTCCGCATCCTCCGGCGTCGCGGTGAGCGGCTGCAGCCGCACCGCCTCCGCCGGATCCAGGCACCGCTCGGCCAGCCCCATCACCCCGCTGAAGCTCCACGGATAACTCCCCGCGTCCCGCGCGATGTCGAGCGCGTCCACCACCGCCCGGCCCAGCGGCGGAGCCCACGGCACCGCGCACACCCCGAGCAGTTGGAACGCCTCCGACAGACCGTGCGTGGCGATGAACCCCGCCACCCACTCGGCCCGCTCCCCGCTGCTGAGCGTCGCCAGCAGCTTCGCCCGCTCGGCCAGCGACACGGCCCCCGGCCCGCCGGCCTCCGGCGTCGAGGGCGCCCCCAGCAAGGCCCGCGACCACTCGGGATCCCGCTGCCGCACCGCCGCCCGGCACCACGCCCCGTGCAGCTCACCCTGCCAGTCGTCCGCGACCGGAAGAGCCACGATCTCCGCCGGCGTACGCCCCCCGAACCGCCGCGACCATGCCCCGAGCGGCGCCGCCTCCACCAACTGGCCGAGCCACCACGACCGTTCACCCCGCCCGGCGGGAGCCTTGGGCACCACGCCGTCCCGCTCCATCCCGGGGTCGCACTCGTGCGGGGCCTCGACCACGAGCGTGGGGGTTCCGGCAGCCGTCGACGTGCTGCCTGTGCGGTCGACGGCCACACACGCGGTCGCCCGCTTCGCCATCCGCCCCGCGAGCGCCGATGCGGGCAGGGCGGACAGCAACTCCGCCGCCGTGGCCCGCACATTGCGGCTGCGGTCGGCCAACGCGGCCTCCAGGAAGGGTTCGTCCGCCGCCTCCAGCCCCGTGCGCAGCGTGTCGAGAAACATCAGCCGGTCCTCCGCCCGCTCCGTCTGCCACGTCCCCGACAGCACCTCGCGCGCCGAGGCGGCGTCCTCGGTCCGTAGCGCCGCAAGCAGGGCGACGCGCTCCGCGAAGAGGCCCTCCCGCCACAACCGCCGGACCCGCTCGGGCTCGTCCGGACCGGGCAGGGCCGCCCCACCGCCGGGCGCGGCACGCAGCGCGAAACGCCAGTCCTTGTTGCACCGGGCCAGCCACAGGGCCCGCGCCCCCGCGAAGACCAGCACGGCGGGCCGCAGATCGGTACGTCCGCGCGCCGCGTCCAGCAGCGCGGGCAGGGCCTCCGGAGGCGCCGCGTAGCCGTGCGCGTTGGCCAACGCCAGCCACTGCGGCAGCAGTTCCATGAGATCGGGCGCCGTGCCCCGGCGTCCGCCACCGGTGCCGGGCCGGTCGGCCAGCAGCGTCGCCAGCCTTCGCGCCGCGGCGGGCGGCAGCGGTGGACGCCGGTCGGGCGCCACCGGCTCCGGCCGCGCCACCGCCCGCACCGGCCGTATCCCCGCCCGGCGCCGCACGGTCTCCACGGCCGCCGCGTCCAGCAAGGCCACGGGCGCCGCCCGTCCGGGCACCGGCCCGGCCGGCGCACGGCGGTCCGTCCCGAGGAGCGCGGTCGTGACCAGTTCCTCCCAGGAGGGTCCCGCCGAGGCTTCTGACGCACTCGTCATGAGGTTCCTTCCTTCCGTCCGCCGCCCGCACTCCGTGTCCGCCGCCTCGCCTTTCTCAGCACAGCGCCACCGCCTGCCCGCCCGCAGGTTGTTCCGCCCATGCCGTCAGCGGGGTGAAGCCCCGGTGGCCGCACTCGCCGAAGACGGTCACGGGCAGGCCGCCGGAGAGGGACAGCAGGCGCCACAGGCCGGGCCGGGCGCGTGCGGAGGGAGTGAGGGGGAGGGCGAGGTCGCTGTCGGCGTCGGCCAGTTGCCAGGAGTCGCCGTCCGGGACGGGGACGACGCGGGCGAGGGTGACCGGGAGGGAGTCCAGCCAGGGATCGTCCCGCAAGGCCGCGCCGTAAAGGCCCGCCGCCTCGGACGGAGTGATCCCCCGCGGTCGTACGGCGGTGGGCTCGGGAGTCGTGAAACGCTCGCCCAGGGCCGCTCGGAGCTGACCGGCACCCGGGTACGCCGACACCTCGGCCTCGAACGCCAGCCCGACCGGAAGCGACAGCTCGGGCGCGCGACCGGCGGCTCCGTAGGAGAGGAGCAGGGCCGTACGGCCCGTATGGATGCCGTGCAGCCAGATGCGGCGGGTGGTGAGAGAGGAGTGGGTGTCGGACGTGTCGTACTGCGCGAGGGCGAGCCAGCGATCGCGGACCGGTGCGCCGTCCGGCGAGCCGGTCAGGCCGACCCGGGAACCGACCGTGGCCGCGAGGCCGTCCGGCAGACGATCGCGGCGCAGCCAGCCCTGGTCGAGCAGATGAAGCAGCGCGCACTCCTCCAGGAGGCGGGCCGGCCAGCCGGGGCCCGACCCTGGTATCGCGCCCAACTCCCGCACCCGCGCCGCGAGTCCCGGGGCCTGGGCGTCGACCATGCGGGCCGCCGTCTCCTCCCACAGCCCGTACCCCGCCTGTTCCGCGGCGGCCAGGCCGCCGCGGAACAGGTCGGTCAGTCGCTGTTCGAGTTCCGTCGCGCCCGCGGTGATGCGGTCGGCGCGCCGCTCCGCTCGGCGGCGTGCCGCCTCGGGGTCAGCGGACGTGGCCCCAGATGCCGCGCCCGTCCTCGTCGTCCTCGCCGCTGCGCGCGTGCGGCG
The DNA here is from genome assembly GCF_014873495.1 of Streptomyces stelliscabiei. Taxonomy (GTDB): domain Bacteria; phylum Actinomycetota; class Actinomycetes; order Streptomycetales; family Streptomycetaceae; genus Streptomyces; species Streptomyces bottropensis. The sequence continues at coordinate 6,333,859 of NZ_JADBGF010000001.1, forward strand.
GCCTGACAGCCACTGCTGCGCCCAGTCCGGCGCCTGCCCGGACGGCACCGCTGCGGCGTCGCCCGCCCAGAGCAGGAGCAGCCCCAGCGCATGCTTGCACGGGAACTTCCTGCTCGGACAACCGCACTTGTACGCGGGCCCCGAGGAGTCCGCCACGTCGATGATCGTCTGATACGGCTTGCTGCCACTTCCTTTGCACAGTCCCCACACCGTCCCCTCGTCCGAACTGCCAGTACCCGACCACGGCCCTGCCGAGGCGAGTTTGCTTCCGGCTTTGCGCGACGCTGCGTCAGGTGCCAATGCCAGCACCTGCTCAGCCGTCCAGCGCACCCCCTGCTGAGTCATGTTCCGAAGGTAGATCCCACCACTGACAATTGGCTTGCGCGATCCAATTTCCGCAGGTCAGACTGGATTGTCAGTGGCGTGGTGCAGTGTGGTCACCAGATCCGAACCGGCCGAGCTGGAGGGGGACTCAGCCATGCCTGCGTCCGTTGGAACGACCACTGTCGACCCGAGCCGCAACCAGTCCGCGCCCGCGAACACACGCACGGGCGGTGAGGTGCTGCGGGCCCACGCCGAGCACGCCTTCGCCGGGGAGCTGACCGCGCTGGCCGCCCAGGACGACCGGCCCCGGCCGGCCCGCTGGAAGCTCTCACCATGGGCCGTCGCCACGTATCTGCTCGGCGGGACGCTCCCGGACGGCACGGTGATCACACCGAAGTACGTCGGACCTCGCCGCATCGTCGAGGTCGCCGTGACCACGCTCGCCACCGACCGCGCCCTGCTCCTGCTCGGCGTGCCCGGCACCGCCAAGACCTGGGTCTCCGAACACCTGGCGGCGGCCGTCAGCGGTGACTCCACGCTGCTCGTGCAGGGCACGGCGGGCACCCCGGAGGAGGCGATCCGCTACGGCTGGAACTACGCGCGGTTGCTCGCGCACGGCCCGAGCCGTGACGCCCTGGTGCCCAGCCCCGTCATGCGGGCCATGTCGGAGGGCATGACGGCCCGCGTGGAGGAGCTGACCCGCATCCCGGCCGACGTCCAGGACACGTTGATCACGATCCTCTCCGAGAAGACGCTGCCGATACCGGAGTTGGGGCAGGAGGTGCAGGCCGTCCGGGGCTTCAACCTCATCGCCACGGCCAACGACCGCGACCGCGGGGTGAACGACCTGTCGAGCGCCCTGCGCCGCCGTTTCAACACCGTGGTGCTGCCCCTGCCGGAGAGCGCCGACGCCGAGGTCGACATCGTCTCGCGCCGCGTCGACCAGATCGGTCGCTCCCTCGACCTGCCGGCCGTGCCCGACGGCGTCGACGAGATCCGCCGCGTCGTCACGGTCTTCCGCGAGCTGCGCGACGGCATCACGACGGACGGCCGTACGAAGCTGAAGTCGCCCAGTGGCACGCTGTCCACCGCCGAGGCGATCTCCGTCGTCACGGGTGGCCTCGCCCTCGCCGCCCACTTCGGCGACGGCGTCCTGCGCGCCTCCGACGTGGCGGCCGGCATCCTCGGCGCCGTCGTCCGCGACCCGGCCGCCGACCGCGTCGTCTGGCAGGAGTATCTGGAGGCCGTCGTCCGCGAACGCGACGGCTGGACCGACTTCTACCGAGCCTGCCGCGAGGTGAGCGCGTGACGGAACGGGGAGAGGAAACGGCGGCTGTGCGCGGCGATGCCCCGGACGAGTCGACGCCGCGAGGGGGCAGGGGTGGACCGTTGCTGCTCGGGGTGCGGCATCACGGGCCGGGGTCGGCGCGGGCCGTGCGGGCGGCGCTGGATGCGGCGCGGCCCCGGGTCGTGTTGATCGAGGGGCCCCCGGAGGCGGATGCGCTCATTCCGCTGGCCGCCGACGAGGACATGCGGCCGCCGGTCGCGCTCCTCGCCCACGCGGTCGACGAGCCTGGCCGTTCCTCCTTCTGGCCGTTCGCCGAGTTCTCGCCCGAGTGGGTCGCCGTCCGCTGGGCCTTGGCCCACGGCGTCCCGGCCCGCTTCATCGACCTGCCCGCCGCGCACACACTGGCCTGGGCGAGGGAAGACGCCGCCGCCGAGCCGGACGAGCCGACCGCCCAGGGGGACGAGGCTCTGCGGGGTGATCCGCTCGCCGCGCTCGCCGAAGCCGCCGGGTACGACGACGCCGAGCGGTGGTGGGAGGACGTCGTCGAGCACCGGGGGACGGGCGGGGACGTCTTCGCGCCGTTCGCGGTGCTGGAGGAGGCCATGGGGGCGCTGCGGGAGGTGTACGGAAGCGGGGGGCGCGACCGTGATCCGGTGCGCGAGGCGTACATGCGCTTGCAGCTGAGGGCCGCACAGAAGGAGTTCGGGGACGACGCCGTGGCCGTGGTGTGCGGGGCCTGGCACGTGCCCGCACTGCGGGAGAGGCGGACCGTGGCCGCCGACCGGGCGTCGCTGAAGGGCCTGCCCAAGGTCAAGGCCGACATGACCTGGGTGCCGTGGACGAGCCGACGACTGGCCCGTGCCGGCGGCTACGGGGCGGGGATCGACTCGCCGGGCTGGTACGGGCACCTGTTCGCCGTGGCGGACCGCCCCGTGGAGCGATGGCTGACCAAGGTGGCGGGGCTGCTGCGCGAGGAGGACCGGATCGTCTCCTCCGCACACGTCATCGAGGCGGTACGGCTGGCCGAGACGCTCGCCGCGATGCGCGGGCGCCCGCTGCCGGGCCTCACGGAGACCACCGACGCCGTACGGGCGGTGATGTGCGACGGGTCGGACGTACCGCTGTCGCTGGTGCGGGACCGGCTGGTGGTCGGCGACGTTTTGGGAGAGGTGCCCGACGCGGCGCCGGCGGTGCCGCTGCAGCGGGACCTCACGCGGCTCCAGCGGCGGCTGCGGCTCAAACCGGAGGCGCTGGAGCGGGAGTTGGAGCTCGACCTGCGCAAGGAGAACGACGCCGAGCGCAGCCGTCTGCTGCACCGGCTGCGGCTGCTCGGCGTCGAGTGGGGTGAGCCGGCGACCTCGCGCGGCAGCACGGGCACGTTCCGGGAGACCTGGCGGCTGCGCTGGGAGCCGGAGCTGTCGGTGCGGGTGGCCGAGGCCGGGGTCTGGGGGACCACCGTGCTCTCCGCGGCGACCGCGAAGGCCGAGGCGGACGCCGTCATGGCCGGTTCGCTCGCCGACATCACCGGCCTCGCCGAGCGCTGTCTCCTCGCCGAACTCCCCGACGCCCTGCCCGTGGTGATGCGCGTGCTCGCCGACCGCGCCGCCCTCGACGCCGACGTCGGCCACCTCGCCCAGGCACTCCCGGCCCTCGTCCGTTCCCTCCGCTACGGCGATGTCCGCGCCACCGGCACCGGCGCGCTCGCGGAGGTCGCCACCGGTCTCGCCGAGCGGGTCTTCGTCGGCCTGCCGCCCGCGTGCGCCGCGCTCGACGCGGAGGCGGCACAGGAGATGCGCCGCCATGTCGACGCCGTGCACGGGGCGGTGGGCCTGCTCGGCGACGCCGCCCCGGAGGGCGACGCGGCACGGGACGGCGGGAGCGGGGGCGGGATACGGGCCCGCTGGCACTCGGTGCTCCACGTCCTGTCCGGACGGGACACGGTGCCGGGTGTGATCCGGGGGCGAGCCGTACGACTGCTGCTGGACGACGGGGAGTTGGCGCAGGACGAGGCGGCGCGGCTCATGGGGCTGGTGCTGTCACCGGGGACGGTGCCGGCGGACGCGGCGGCGTGGATCGAGGGCTTCGTCGGGGGCGGTTCCGGCGGCGGGATGCTGCTCGTGCACGACGAACGGCTCCTCGGCCTGGTGGACGCCTGGCTCACCGGGGTCCCGGCGGACGCGTTCACGGACGTACTGCCCCTGCTGCGGCGGACGTTCTCGGCGTACGAGCCGGGGGTGCGCCGGACGCTCGGCGAGCAGGTGCGGCGCGGGCCGGGGCGCCGGGGGAACACGGTGGCCGGCGGTTCCGGCATACCCGGCTTCGCCGACGACCTCGACAACGACCGAGCGGACGCGGTGCTCCCGGTGCTGCGGCTGCTGCTCGGCCTGGACGGCGACCGGGACCGCGACGGCGATGGCGATGGCGACGGCGACCGTGACCGTGACCGTGACCGCGATGGCGGTGGCACCCGCGATGGCGACCACGACGCCGACGGCGACGGCCGCCGGGTGCATACGGATGACGACCTTGTGGGGGTGGCGGGATGACGACCGAACGACTGCGCGAACCGAGGCGGGCCGCCGACGCGATAAACACCGTGGTGGGCACCGGGGACGGGCGCGCGGTGGTCCTCGATCGAACGGCCGGCCTCCACCGTCCTGGCCACGGGGCGTGTTCGGGCAAGCGCGCGGCGACCGTGACGGTGATGCCGCTCTGGGCCAGGCCTCGGGCGGGGGTGCGCGGATGACGAGCGGGGCGGAGACCAGGACGGCGTCAGGGGCAGAGGCGGACGCGGGGGACGACGGAGCCGGCGAACGGCTGCGCCGCTGGCGGCTCGTGCTCGGCGGGGACACGGCGGACGGCACCGGGTGCACGCTCGGCGGACGGGACGCGGCGATGGACCAGGCGTTGGCCGCGCTGTACGGGAAGGGGGACAGGGCGCGGGCGGGGCAGGACCGTTCGGCGGGGCTCGGGGCGTCGGCGCCCTCCGTGGCCCGGTGGCTGGGGGACATCCGGACGTACTTCCCCTCCTCCGTCGTCCAGGTGATGCAACGGGACGCCATCGACCGGCTCGGTCTGTCCGCGCTGCTGCTGGAGCCGGAGATGCTGGAGGCGGTGGAAGCGGACGTACACCTCGTCGGCACTCTCCTGTCCCTCAACAAGGCGATGCCCGAGACGACCAAGGAGACCGCGCGGGCCGTCGTACGGAAGGTCGTCGAGGACCTGGAGAAGCGGCTCGCGACCCGCACCCGGGCCACCCTCACCGGCGCTCTCGACCGCAGCGCCCGCGTCAACCGGCCGCGCCACCACGACATCGACTGGAACCGCACGATCGCGGCCAACCTCAAGAACTACCTGCCGGAACACCGGACGGTCGTGCCCGAGCGGCTCATCGGGTACGGGCGGGCCTCGCGGTCGGTGAAGAAGGAGGTCGTCCTCTGCATCGACCAGTCCGGGTCGATGGCGGCCTCCGTCGTCTACGCGTCGGTGTTCGGGGCGGTGCTGGCGTCCATGCGGTCCCTCAGCACCCGGCTCGTCGTGTTCGACACGGCGGTCGTGGACCTCACCGACCAGCTCGACGACCCGGTCGACGTCCTCTTCGGCACCCAGCTGGGCGGCGGCACGGACATCAACAGGGCCCTCGCGTACTGCCAGTCGCAGATCACCCGGCCCGCGGACACCGTGGTCGTGCTCGTCAGCGACCTCTACGAGGGCGGGATACGCGACGAGATGCTGAAGCGGGTGGCGGCGATGAAGGCGTCGGGGGTGCAGTTCGTGACGCTGCTCGCGCTCTCCGACGAGGGGGCACCGGCGTACGACCGTGAGCACGCGGCGGCCCTCGCGGCGCTCGGCGCACCCGCGTTCGCCTGCACGCCGGACCTCTTCCCGGAGGTGATGGCGGCGGCGATCGAGAAGCGGCCGCTGCCGATACCGGACAGTGCGTGAGGGGCAGGCCGAGGACGCCGAGGGGCGGGGCCGTCGGCCGTGACCGACGTGGCAGCCGGTAACCGGACAAGGGTGGTTGAAAAGAGGACATGACCACGCGTCGGTGACACGGGGCTTGCGTGACGGCGGGAGTCCCGTGCGAGGATCGGCAGCGCTTCACAGCCTTCACACGGGTGTTCGCATCTCGCGCATCTTCGCCCCCGTGCTCCGCCGTTCCGTCGCACGGGAGGGTCCTCCCCGTCTTGACCGCAGCAGCCCCGCTCCCCGGTGCCGGTGCCGTCCCGCGCGTGACGTGCGGGACGCGCGGGGCCGCCGGGCGCCGTGCGGTGCGGGTGGGGCTGCTGGTGGGCGGGCTGTTCGCGCTGGGCGTCCTGTGGGGGGCGCGGGCGAGCGCGGCGGACGAGGGGGCGCCGGGTGTGTCCTCCCTCCCGGCGGCCGTCACCGCCGCCGGTACCACTACCGGGACCGATCGGGTCGTCCGGCCGGTCGGCGAGTCGACGGCTCGGCCCGTGACCGAGGCGGACACTCCCTCGATCGAGGGGACCGCGGCCTTGACCGAGCGGCCCGTCCCGCTGACCGAGCGGCCCGTCCCGCTGACCGAGCGGCCCGTCCCCCTGACCGAGCGCATCGCTCGACCGGTCATGGCGGACGTCGCCCAGCCGGTGACCGACCCGGTACTGCGGCCGGTGACCGAGCACGCCGTACAGCCGGTGGCCGAACGCTTCGCACAGCCGGCCACCGAGCATGTCGTGCGGCAGATCGCCGACGACCTGGTACAGCCGGGCGTCGAGGCGGTCGTGCGGCCCGTCGTCGACGATGTCGTGCAGCCGGTCGTCCCGCCCGTGTTACGGCCGGTCACCGAAGGGCCGTCCGCGGTGCCTTCGCTGCCCACGGTGCCGGGGCTTCCGGAACCGTCCGGGTGGACGACGTCGCCGGTGGAGGCTCCGCCCGCCGATGTGACGCCACGGGAACCCGGCCGAGCGGTGGCCGGAAACCCGGGCTCGACCGTCGACGGTGACGGTGGCAGTGGCAGTGGCGGAGAACGGGATTCCGTTCCCCCCTCCGTCGCGTTCGGGCCGACGGGCGTCGTCAGCGGATCGGTGATCGTGCCGGCTCCTCGCCGCGACGCCGGGGTCGGGGACGCGCCCGTCGTGCGGGGGCCCGCGCACCGGAGCCCCGGCGGTCTTCCGACCGGCTCCCTCGGCCGCCACTCCGCCGTCGACAACGGCGGGCCCCGGCACGTGGAGGCGTCGACCGTCGCCTCGCTCGGCCGGGCGCCGCTGAGCGTCGTACCCGGCGCCCCTGCGGCCGATGTCCCGGACGGTGTCCGGGACCGGCACCGCGACATCCCCGAGTTCCCCGGCTAGCGCCGGTCCTCACTTCCGGAGGACTGTCGCCCTCCCCTCTCGCGGAGCCCTGGCTCCAGGAGGAATGGAACCCCACAGGTCGCGGCTCCACACAAGCATCCGACCACCCCCGCGCCACACCGGCACCGGCAACGCCACCGGCGCCCCAGAACCCGACCCCAGCCCCGCCCCCGTAGGCGCGGCTGCGGGGGCGGCCACAGACAACCGACCCACGGCTCGAACCCGGACGGCCGAAAGCCGTCGGCCCGGTCCGGGCGGGAGTCGGGGACGGTGGCGGACGGTCTCCGATCGGGGAGGAGATCACCCGCCAGGGGCCCTTCGGCGTCAGTGAAGGGCCTCGTAGGGACCTCACCGGACGTACCCCCGTTCGGTGAGGTCCCGCATACGCGGCACGCGGTGCCAGTGAGGGCGGCATCATGTGACAGGTATCACCGCTCAGGTGTGACCCGCGATTTAGGGGCCTCCCGGAAGCAGCGATAACCTGCGAGACGGACATGCCGCGCGCTCGGACACCGTGTGCGCCTCCCTTGTGACTCACGGCGGACGTCACGTTGCCCTTCGCGGCACGCCCACGCATCCAACGAACCGCTAGCTCACTGATAGGGACGGACGCGCGTGGACCTGTTCGAGTACCAGGCGAGGGACCTCTTCGCCAAGCACGATGTACCGGTGCTGGCCGGTGAAGTCATCGACACGCCTGAGGCGGCTCGCGCAGCCACCGAGCGTCTGGGTGGCAAGTCCGTGGTCAAGGCCCAGGTGAAGGTCGGTGGCCGAGGCAAGGCCGGCGGCGTGAAGCTCGCGGCGACCGCCGACGAGGCGGTCGAGCACGCGACCAACATCCTCGGCATGGACATCAAGGGCCACACGGTCCACAAGGTGATGATCGCCGAGACCGCTCCCGAGATCGTCGAGGAGTACTACGTCTCGTACCTCCTCGACCGCACCAACCGCACCTTCCTCTCCATCGCCTCCGTCGAGGGCGGCATGGAGATCGAGGAGGTGGCGGCCACCCGCCCCGAGGCCGTCGCCAAGACGCCGATCGACGCCAACGAGGGTGTGACCCCCGAGAAGGCCCGCGAGATCGTCGAGGCCGCGAAGTTCCCGGCCGAGGTCGCCGACAAGGTCGTCAACGTCCTGGTGACGCTGTGGAAGACCTTCATCGAGGAGGACGCCCTCCTCGTCGAGGTCAACCCGCTGGCGAAGGTCGCCTCCGGCGACGTCATCGCCCTCGACGGCAAGGTCTCCCTGGACGAGAACGCGGACTTCCGCCACCCCGACCACGAGGAGCTCGTCGACCACGCGGCCGCGAACCCCCTTGAGGCCGCGGCCAAGGAGAAGAACCTCAACTACGTCAAGCTCGACGGTGAGGTCGGCATCATCGGCAACGGCGCGGGTCTCGTCATGAGCACCCTGGACGTCGTCGCGTACGCCGGTGAGAACCACGGTGGCGTCAAGCCCGCCAACTTCCTCGACATCGGCGGTGGCGCCTCCGCCGCCGTCATGGCGAACGGCCTGGAGATCATCCTGGGCGACCCGGACGTCAAGTCCGTGTTCGTCAACGTCTTCGGTGGCATCACCGCTTGTGACGAGGTCGCCAACGGCATCGTGCAGGCGCTGCAGCTGCTCAAGGACAAGGGCGAGGACGTCACCAAGCCCCTCGTCGTCCGCCTCGACGGCAACAACGCCGAGCTGGGTCGCAAGATCCTCTCCGACGCCAACCACCCGCTGGTCCAGCGCGTGGACACCATGGACGGCGCGGCCGACAAGGCCGCCGAGCTCGCGGCCGCGAAGTAAGGGACGAGGGACAGAACAGCCATGGCTATCTTCCTCAACAAGGAATCCAAGGTCATCGTCCAGGGCATGACCGGTGCCACGGGCATGAAGCACACCAAGCTCATGCTGGCCGACGGCACGAACATCGTCGGTGGCGTGAACCCCCGCAAGGCGGGCACGACCGTCGACGTCGACGGCACCGAGATCCCGGTCTTCGGCACCGTCGCCGAGGCGATCGAGAAGACGGGCGCGAACGTGTCCGTCCTCTTCGTACCGCCGGCCTTCGCCAAGGCCGCCGTCGTCGAGGCCATCGACGCCGAGATCCCGCTCGCGGTCGTCATCACCGAGGGCATCGCGGTCCACGACTCGGCCGCGTTCTACGCGTACGCCGGTTCCAAGGGCAACAAGACCCGGATCATCGGCCCGAACTGCCCGGGTCTGATCACCCCCGGCCAGTCGAACGCCGGCATCATCCCCGGCGACATCACCAAGCCGGGCCGCATCGGTCTCGTCTCGAAGTCCGGCACGCTGACGTACCAGATGATGTACGAGCTGCGGGACATCGGCTTCTCGTCGGCCGTCGGCATCGGTGGCGACCCGGTCATCGGCACGACGCACATCGACGCGCTCGCCGCGTTCGAGGCCGACCCCGACACCGACCTCATCGTGATGATCGGTGAGATCGGTGGCGACGCCGAGGAGCGGGCCGCCGACTACATCAAGGCGAACGTGAAGAAGCCGGTCGTCGGTTACGTCGCCGGCTTCACCGCGCCCGAGGGCAAGACGATGGGCCACGCCGGTGCCATCGTCTCCGGCTCCTCCGGTACGGCCGCCGCGAAGAAGGAGGCCCTTGAGGCCGCCGGCGTCAAGGTGGGCAAGACGCCCACCGAGACGGCCAAGCTCGCGCGCGAGATCCTCGGCGGCTGATGTTCGTAGGCTGATCTTCGGCTCCGCCGAGCCTTCTGCGGGCCCGCATCCCCTGTCGGGGGTGCGGGCCCGCTGGCGTTCCCGGGGGCCGGCTGCGGCCCGCGCCCCGGCTTTTGCCCGCGCCACGGCTCAGTGGGCCTCCGGGTGCAGGCGTTCCGGCCCGACGGCGGTCTCGGCCCGCAGTTTGGCCCGGAGCTTCTGCTGGGGCGGGGAGAGCGGGCCGGGGGCCGCTCGTGGAGGGACTCCGTGGATCGGGGCGCCCGGGGGGACCGGGGCCTCGTAGTGGTCCGGGGCCGTGTGCAGCGTGAGGGCGGTGGTGGTGAGCAGGAGGGTGGTGAAGGCGATGGCGGCGTGGATCCAGCGGCGGGCGCGCAGGTCGGCCCGGGCGCGGAGGGCGAGGGGCCTGGTGGGGCCCGGCCGGACGTCGGAGGGGAGCGCGGCCAGGAGGCGGCCGAGGTCGTCGGCCGCCACCGGCTCCGGGAGCCGCTCGGTGACCCTGGTGCGGGCGTAGAGCAGCCGGCCCGCCGCGGCGGGTGTGCTCGACTCCGTCTCGGCAGCCGTGTCGGGCAGGTCGAGGCCGACGCCGTCGTAGAGGAGCAGGGTGCGGCGGTACGGGGGCGGCAGTTCGAGCAGTGCGGACAGCAGGGCGCGGTCGGTGGGGTCGGCCGGCTGCGGTTCGAGGTGCCGCCGGGGGCGGGGGCGCAGTCGGTGCCAGGGGGAGAGGGCGTACTCGTGGGCCGCCGCCCGCACCCAGCCCGCCGGGTCACGGTCGACGGCCACCTCCGGCCAGCGATGCCAGGCGAGTTGAAAGGCCCGCTCCACCGCCTCGCGCGCGAGCCGCCGCTGCCCGGTGAGCAGATACGTCTGCTGTACGAGGGCGGGGGCGCAGTACGCGTAGAGCGCGTCGAAGGCCTGGCCGGGTGTCAGGGGCGGCGGGGCCGGCTCCGAGAGGTCGACGTCGGGGCGGGCGGCGTCGTCCGGGCCGAGCGGCTGTTGGTACCACTCGCCTCCGTCACGGCGCCCGCCTTCGTCACGGCGCCCGATGGCGGCCCCGGTCCGGGGCCCACGCCGGGTCACCGGATCGCCTCCCCAAGAAGCGACCCCAGAAGCGACCTCCGTTGGACCGATCTGCGTACGAAAAAGCACATAAGAACATATTGGGCGACACGTGCAGGAATCCTCCGTTACGCACCTGAAGCGCGTGTCGTTGGGAGCATGGCCGACGTGACAGACGCGACCGACCCGAACGACCCGGCCGCGGGGCCGGGCCAGCACCCCGTCGGCCACGGCCGGTCGGCGCCTCCCACGGCCTCCGGGGTGCCCCTGAGGCCCGTGGCCTCCACGCCGTCCCTGTACTCGTCCGCGCCCCGGTCGCCGTTGTCGCCGCTGCTCCGGCGGGCGCGGCGGAGGTCCTCCAAGCTCGTCGCCGGGGTGCTGGGCGGGGCGCTGGCGGCGGGGCTCGGACTGGGGGCGTTCGTCGCCCTCGTGACCGTGCTGTGGATCAGTTCGCCGTACCCCGACAGCGGGCCCGGCGGGGCGCTGCACGTGGCGGCGGCGCTGTGGCTGCTCTCCCACGGCGTGGAACTCGTCCGCACCGACACGCTCTCCGGGTCCCCCGCGCCGGTCGGCCTCGTCCCGCTCTTCCTGCTCGCCCTGCCGGTGGTCCTGCTGCACCGATCGGCCCGCGACCACGCGGGCGACGGTTCCGGGGTGAGTGCTCGTGCGACGTGGGCCGGGCTCGTCATCGGTTACGCGACCGTCGGCGCGGCGGTCACGCTCTACGCCTCGGGCGGAGTGCTGCGGCCGTCGTGGTGGTGGGCCGTGCTGTGCGTGCCGCTGGTGGCGGCGCTCGCGGCGGGTACGGGGGTGTGGGCGGCGCGCGGGCGCCCCCGGCTGCCGCTGCCCGCGCTCCTCGGCGGCGCCCCGAGGACGGAGTACCGACGGCAGGTCGCGGCGGCCGCCGGACGTGCCGCCGGGGCGGGCGTGCTCGTGCTGGGCGGTGGCGGTGCTCTGCTGGTGGCCGTCTCCCTGGTGTGGCACGGCGGCGCGGCCCGCGCCTCCTTCCTCCAGCTCACCGAGGGGCTGTCCGGGCGGTTCGCCGTACTGCTCCTCTGCCTCGCCCTCGTCCCGAACGCGGCGCTGTGGGCGGCGGCCTATGCCCTCGGCCCCGGCTTCGTGCTGGGCGCCGGACATACCGTCGCCCCGCTGGAGGCGGCCGCCCCGGCAGTCCTTCTGCCCCCGTTCCCGCTGCTCGCGGCGGTCCCGGCGGGCGGGGGCACGCCCGTGTACTGGGTGGTGGGAGCGGTGCCGCTGGCCGCGGGGGTGACGGTCGGCTGGTTCACCGCGGCGCGGGCGGCCGCCGACCGGACGGCGCCGTGGTCCGCGGGGCGCACGGTCGTCGCGACCTTCCTCGCGGCCCTCCTGTCCGCCGTCGCCTTCGCCGTCCTCGCCCTCCTCGCCGGCGGGCCCCTCGGAGTGGCCGCGCTGACCGCCTTCGGGCCGGTGTGGTGGGAGGCCGGCGGTGCGGCCGGGGCCTGGGTGGGCGTGGTGGGGCTGCCGGTGGCCCTGGTCGCACGGTGGTGGCGGACGCGGGCCCGGACGACGGCGGACGCGTCCGGGGGGACCGCCAGGACGAAGCCGTCGGCGGTGCCCGTGGCCAGGGGGGCGGGTGGGGCGGGGCAGGGGAAGACGCCGGGGGAGGCCGTGGGCGAGGGGACCGGACGGCGGAAGCGGTCGGTGGTGGCCGGGGGGGTCCGGCGCGGGGCGAGCCCCAGCGGAGACGGGCAGGCTCCCGGTGCCACACACGGCGGGCCCCGAACCGCATCCCGAACCGATTCCCGAACTGATTTCTCCACTGGGTCCCGTACCGGGTCCCGGGCGGGCACGGGTCGGTCAACGGCGTCGCCCTGCGAGCCGCAGCCTCAGCCGCAGTCTCAGCCGCTCCCGAAGCGCCGCCGCCGATTCCCGACGTGGTTCCCGGGAGCGAAGCGCCGCCCGGTCGGGCCGTCGATCCCGGCCGACTCCTCGCCCGCCGTCGAGGTCGGCGCCGCCACCCCCGTCACCGCCACCGGTCCCGGCCCGGAACTCGGTAGCACCAGGGGTCTCGCGGATGACCCCAGCGACCCCAGCGCCCTCGCCATCGATGACACCGATGACACCGATCACGCCGATTCCACTGATCACACCGATCCCACCGACGCCCTGACGTCGTACGCCGCCGTCGATCCGTACGCCGACGAGTCCGCCGCCGTACCCCCGCCCGTCTGGGACCCGGACTCCCGCGCGGCCCGCTGGGCGGCGCTGCGCGAGGCGTCCGCTCTCGCCCGGGACGCCCGGGACGCCCGGGAACCCACCCCGCCCCCGCCCCCCAGCCGCGAGGAACCCGTATGACGAACCGAAGGCGCGCCGCCGATGACCATCGACGGCGCGCCTTCGCACAGCTCTGCCCGGGGCGGCGCTCCTACTGCGCGCCCAGAATCTGCCGCAAAGGCCCCTCCGGCAGGAGCTCCTTGCAGGCCTTCGCGGAGGTGGTCGTCAGGGAGTCGTTGACGCAGGTGTAGTAGTCCCGGTACACGAACTGGGCCGTGAAGGTGATGGCGACGACGGCGAGGGCGATCGTCGAGGTCACGAGTCCGCTGATGGCAGCCGTCCGCTGGGGCCGGCCGCTCGGCTCGGCTGCCGCCGGCCGGTCCGGGTCCGGGGTGGCGGGCTTGGCGCGCAGGGCGCTGACGGCCCAGTACACGGCCAGGGAGCCGAGCAGCAGGGCGACGTACGTCCAGGCGAAGAGGGCGAAGAAGAAGGCCCACATGCCGCAGAGCAACGAGTACCGCGCGCGGCGCTGGGCGGGGTCCGTCGGGTCCCAGCGCAGGCCGCTGCCCGGACCGCCCTCGGGGCCCTGGCCGGAGCCGCCGGGTCCACCCGGACCGCCCTGGCCTCCGGGGCGCTGACCGAAGGGGCCGCCGGAGGAGCGGCCGGGCTGCCGGTCGCTCCACTGGCTGCCCCACGGCGAGTGACCACCACCGCGCCCGGCTTCGTCGTCGGCACCCTGGCCGTCGGGCCGGCGTGGCCGCCACGGCCGGTCGGGCGCGCCCTCGGGCGGCGGCGCGAACGGGTTGTCGTCCGAAGCGCCTGCGCCCTGGCCCCGCCCGGGCTGCCCGGACTGCTCGGGGGTGTCCTCGCTCTCGCGCGGAGGCGTGGGCGAGGAACTCCGCTCGCGCAGCAGGAGCGGAGGAAGGCGGAAACTGCGGTCCGGCATCAGGAGTGCGTCTTCCCCTTGGTGAGTACGGCGGTGAAATCTACTGGTAGCGCATGAGCTGTCACTCCTTGAACGCCACACACGCCGACCGCGTTCCCGAGCCCACTCCTGGCAGACGCTACCTCCCGGCCACGCCCCCGTCCCACGGGGGCCGTCCGGTGTGCCGGTATCGTTGCTGACGGTCGGCCGCTTCGTAGACTTCCCCGTATCGGGGGACACGAAGCATTCGTATGAAAGTACAAGTGCACGTGCGCGTGCGGCGGACCGGAACGTTCTCCTGCGGAACCCGCAGAGGCAGCACCCGTAGAAGCAGCACCCGTAGAAGCAGCACCCGTAGAAGCAGCACCCGTAGAAAGGGCCCCACCGTGGCCGCCAAGCCCGTGGCCAAGCGCCTCGTCGTGTTGGTCTCCGGATCCGGCACCAACCTCCAGGCGCTGCTGGACGCCATCGCCGCGGCCGGCGTCGAGGCCTACGGCGCCGAGATCGTGGCCGTCGGAGCCGACCGCGGTGGCATCGAGGGGCTCGCCCGCGCCGAGCGCGCCGGGCTGCCGACCTTCGTGTGCCGGGTCAAGGACCACGCGACGCGCGACGAGTGGGACGCGGCGCTCGCCGACGCCGTCGCCGCGTACGAGCCGGATCTCGTCGTCTCCGCAGGGTTCATGAAGATCGTGGGGAAGCGGTTCCTGGCGCGGTTCGGCGGGCGGTTCGTCAACACCCACCCGGCCCTCCTCCCCAGTTTCCCGGGGGCCCACGGCGTGCGGGACGCGCTCGCGTACGGCGCCCGGGTCACCGGCTGCACCGTCCACTTCGTCGACGACGGCGTCGACACCGGGCCGATCATCGCGCAGGGCGTGGTGGAGGTCCGGGACGAGGACGACGAGAGCGCTCTGCACGAGCGCATCAAGGAAGTCGAGCGAAGGCTGCTCGTCGATGTCGTGGGGCGGCTCGCCCGCAACGGCTATCGCATTGAGGGACGAAAGGTAGTTATCCAGTGACCGCCGACAGCACTGTCACGGCCGGCCAGAGCGGCACGAGCGACCAGCGGGTCATCCGTCGCGCGCTCGTCAGTGTCTACGACAAGACGGGCCTCGAAGACCTCGCGCGCGGCCTGCACGAGGCGGGCGTCGAACTCGTCTCCACCGGGTCCACCGCCGGGCGTATCGCCGCTGCCGGTGTCCCCGTCACCAAGGTCGAGGAGCTGACCGGCTTCCCCGAGTGCCTGGACGGCCGGGTCAAGACCCTGCACCCCAAGGTGCACGCGGGCATCCTCGCCGACCTGCGCCTGGAGGACCACCGGCGCCAGCTCGCCGAGCTGGGCGTCGAGCCGTTCGACCTCGTCGTCGTGAACCTCTACCCGTTCCGGGAGACCGTCGCCTCCGGCGCCACCCCCGACGAGTGCGTCGAGCAGATCGACATCGGCGGCCCCTCGATGGTCCGCGCCGCCGCCAAGAACCACCCCTCCGTCGCGGTCGTCACCAGCCCCGCCCGGTACGCCGACGTCCTCGCGGCCGTGCAGCACGGCGGCTTCGACCTGACCACCCGCAAGCGGCTCGCGGCCGAGGCCTTCCAGCACACGGCCGCGTACGACGTGGCGGTGGCCTCCTGGTTCGCGTCCTCGTACGCGCCGGCCGACGACTCGCAGTTCCCCGACTTCCTCGGGGCGACCTGGGAGCGCGCGCACACCCTGCGCTACGGCGAGAACCCGCACCAGCCGGCCGCGCTGTACGTCTCCGGGACCGGCGGTCTCGCCGAGGCCGAGCAGCTGCACGGCAAGGAGATGTCGTACAACAACTACACGGACACGGACGCCGCGCGCCGTGCCGCGTACGACCACGACGAGCCCGCCGTCGCGATCATCAAGCACGCGAACCCGTGCGGGATCGCGGTCGGCGCGGATGTCGCCGAGGCGCACCGCAAGGCGCACGCGTGCGACCCGCTGTCGGCGTTCGGCGGTGTGATCGCGGTCAACCGGCCGGTCTCGAAGGAGATGGCCGAGCAGGTCGCCGAGATCTTCACCGAGGTGATCGTGGCGCCCGACTACGAGGACGGCGCGCTGGAAGCCCTCGCGAAGAAGAAGAACATCCGGGTGCTGAAGGCGCCGGGCGCGCCCGCCGCCCCGGTCGAGGTCAAGCCCGTCGACGGCGGCGCGCTCCTCCAGGTGACCGACCGGCTCCAGGCCGACGGTGACGACCCCGCCCACTGGACCCTGGCCACCGGGGACGCCCTGTCCGCCGACGAGCTGGCCGAGCTGGCGTTCGCCTGGAAGGCCTGCCGTGCGGTGAAGTCCAACGCGATCCTGCTGGCCAAGGACGGCGCCTCGGTGGGAGTCGGGATGGGGCAGGTCAACCGCGTCGACTCCGCCAAGCTCGCCGTCGAGCGCGCCGGGGCCGAGCGCGCGCGGGGCGCGTACGCCGCCTCCGACGCGTTCTTCCCCTTCCCGGACGGGCTGGAGATCCTCACCGCGGCCGGAGTCAAGGCCGTGGTGCAGCCGGGCGGTTCGGTCCGTGACGAGCTGGTCGTCGAGGCCGCGCAGAAGGCGGGCGTGACGATGTACTTCACGGGGACGCGGCACTTCTTCCACTGACCCGCTCATCTGCCCGCTCCACTGATCCGCTCCACCGAGCGCCGCGCCGATGGCGTGGGCCGATGGCGTGAGCCGATGGCGTGAGACGAAGGGTCCGTCGGGTACACCGGCGGACCCTTCGGCGTGTCCGCCCGGGGCGGGAGCATGCGGAATGGCCGATACCCCGGTGCAGAGGCGTGGGTTCCGCTGCGAGGGTCGAGAGGTCCGTTCCGTCGACAGGGACTCAGGGGGTCGGTCATGCGCACCAGGTCGAGTGGTTCACGCCGGGCGGCGGCCGTAGGGCCGGTGCTCGCCGTCGCGTTCGGTACGGGGATGAGCGGCGCCACGGCCGCGAGCGCGAGCGCCGCCGGGGACGAGGCGGTGGTGTCCTGTCTCCGCGGGTACGTCTGCCTCCAGCCGCTGCTCGGCGCCCAGCCGGTCATGGTGAGAGAGGGCGACCGGGCCACGTACAGCCCGGCCCTGCGGGTCACCGCGGTCGTCAACGCCACGAACACGCCCTACTGCGTCGGCGGCACCCTGAGCTATCCGCTCGGGCCCGGCCAGACGCAGAGCTACGACCACGGCGTGAACCAGCTGTCACCGGCGAGCGGCAGCTTCTGCCCGCTCTGACACACCGAGGGCCGTGCCCCCGCGTACGGGAGGCACGGCCCTTCGGGTGCGGTGCTCGGCGCCCGGTCCCGTGCGCCGCTCGGCTGCGCGCGGTGCCCGGTGCTCAGTAGCGCGGGCGGTTGAACCACGCCTTGCCGTTGGCGTTGCCGACGAAGACGGCTATCAGGATGCCCAGCACCAGGTGGACCAGGCCGATCACGATGAACGGGAAGAGGCCCAGGATCGCGGTGATGATGCCGAAGACCAGGGTGGCGACGCGCACGCCGTTGCCGCCGGACTTGAACTTCACGGCCATCATGACCGCGTAGACGAGCCAGGCCGCGGCGAATATGGCGGTCGCCACCATCTGGCCGATGGAGACGTTGCCGAGCGCCTCGGCGAGGGCGGGGTCCTCGGTCCTGTCGCTCGCCGCGGAGACGACGATCGCGCCGATGGCGTACAGCAGCACGCCGACCACCTGAAGGCCGACGATCACCCACAGCATGATGCGGGCCGCGTTCACCGAACTCGGCATGGTCTCGGGCGCGTTCGGGTAGCCGCCGTAGCCCTGGGAGACCGGCGGTGCGCTCGGGTAGCCGTACCCGGGCTGCTGGGGCGGGGTCTGCTGCGGGTAGCCGTAACCCTGGGCGGGCGGCTGCTGCTGGGGCTGGCCGTACGGGTTCTTCGGGTCGCCGAAGCTCATGGCGGGGTTTCCTCCGTTGCCTGGTGCGGGGACGCGCGGCACGGTTCGGAGGAATGCCCTGGAACTTTCGAAATGGTCACGCCCCCCGTCAGTGCCCGCGGCACTGTGACCCAATCGTTTTATATGCCCGCTCGGATGTCCAGGGAGATTGCCCGGGTGTTGTGCAAGTGCAACACATCCGATCTTGGCCGGCACGGGCGGCGATCCGGCCCGGTACAGGTCGGAAGGCGTCCGCCAGGTGACCGGATTGGAACCCGGCACCGGTCATCCGCGAAGATTGGGGCCATGAGCGCCCAGATTCTCGATGGCAAGGCCACCGCAGCCGCGATCAAGTCCGATCTGACCGCCCGCGTGGCGGTGCTGAAGGAGAAGGGCATCACGCCCGGACTCGGCACGATCCTGGTCGGCGAAGACCCCGGCAGTCAGAAGTACGTCGCGGGCAAACACCGCGACTGCGCGCAGGTCGGCATCGCGTCCATCCAGCGTGAACTGCCCGCGACCGCGACACAGGAGGAGATCGAGGCGGTGGTGCGGGAACTCAACGAGGACCCCGCCTGCACCGGTTACATCGTCCAGCTGCCGCTTCCCAAGGGCATCGACGAGAACCGCATCCTCGAACTGATGGACCCCGACAAGGACGCGGACGGTCTGCACCCGATGAACCTCGGGCGCCTCGTCCTCAACGAGCCCGCCCCGCTGCCCTGCACCCCGAACGGCGTCCTCACCCTCCTGCGCCGGTACGGCGTCGAGATCAAGGGCGCCGAGGTCGTGGTCGTCGGGCGTGGTGTGACGATCGGGCGTCCGATGCCGCTGCTGCTCACCCGGCGCAGCGAGAACGCGACGGTGACCCAGTGCCACACCGGCACGCGTGATCTGGCCGCGCACCTGCGGAAGGCGGACATCATCGTCGCCGCGGCCGGCTCCGCCCACCTGATCCGGCCCGAGGACGTGAAGCCGGGCGCCGCCGTCCTCGACGTCGGTGTCTCCCGCTCCGCCGAAGGCAAGATCGTCGGCGACGTCCACCCCGGCGTCGCGGAGGTCGCCGGCTGGATCTCTCCCAACCCCGGCGGCGTCGGCCCGATGACCCGCGCCCAGCTGCTCGTCAACGTGGTGGAGGCGGCGGAGCGCAGTGCCGGCTGACGGCGGGGCGGAGGGCGTTTCCGGGGCGCCGCGGGGGTCGGGCGCCTCCGGTGCGCCCGGCACGTCGGAGGCCTCCGGGACGTCCGAGCGGTCAGGGGCGGCGGGGAAGCCAGGGGCGTCCGAGCAGCCAGGGGCGGCGGAGGGGGCGGAGACGGCCGGCGGGTCGGAGAAGCCGCTGAAGCCGGCACGGCCGGACGCTTCCCGGGCTTCGGGGACGTCCGGCGCTTCGACGGCTTCGACGGCTTCGACGGCTTCGACGGCCTCGGGGGCCCCGACGCCTTCGACGGCGTCGACCCCTTCGACGCCGGCAAAGGCTTCAGCCGAGGCCGGGCCGCACGTGACTTCGCCTTCGCCCGACGGTTCGCCCGACAGTTCGCCCGGTGGTGGGTCCGGGGAGACGACGGGTGGACCGAGGGCCACGGAACGGTCCGGGACGACGACGGACGGGGCTGCGGCGGACGAGAGCGCGGCTTCGGAAAGGGTGGACATGGCGAAGACCGCTGGGACGACCGGGGTGGTCGGTGCGACCGGGGCCGCGGACGAGATCGAGGTCCGTGATCACATCAGCGTGCCCGATGCCGAAGGGAACCCCGTTCGCGGCACCCGGCGGTTCCCGATGTTCACCAGGGACACCGCGCGGCCCGAGGGCGGTGGCCGGGCGGCACCGCGTGAGGCGCCCGCGCCCGTCCGCCAGTGGCCGATCCTCGCCGTGCTGTCCACCGTGGGGCTCGGGCTGCTGCTCACCGCGCTGGACGCGTTCCGGGTCGGCACGATCCTGATCGGGGCCGCGATGCTCGCCGGCGCGGTGCTGCGCTGGGCCGTCCGGGATGTCGGCATGCTCGCCGTCCGCTCCCGCTTCACGGACATGGCCACGTACATCTTCCTGGGCACCGCCATCGTGCTCCTCGCGCTGATGGCCCAGCCGAGGCCGCTGCTGGAGATCCCGTTCCTCAAGGACACCCTGCACTTCACGGTGGGCGACGAGGCGGGCTGAGCCGTTTCGCCCCGCCCCCGCCCCCGAGCGCGTACGACGGCGGTCCGTCCCCTCCCCCGAGTAAGGACGGACCGCCGTCGCGTTCCACGTTCCTGCACGGTGAAGGCCGCCTTCAACACCTGTCAGCCCGCTGTGGCACGGAAGTGACCATTCCGCCACGGTGTCCGCGCCGCGCGACGGCGGCGGCACCCGGACGTCATCCGCGCGCCCCCTCGCCACGTCCTTCTTCCGCCTCGCCTTGCTTGGCCTCATGAGGCCGTCCGGGTCACGTTCCTCTCCTCGCCTCCGCGCCTCCGCGCCTCCGCGCCTTCCGGCATTCGCTGACGCACACGAGTCGCACGCGTCTGTGTGCGACCCGCGTGACGTGGAGGTGCCGTCGGGGTGCCGCTGTGCCGGCAGGTTCGAGGGTGTGGCACGTGGACCTTCAATACCAGGGCGGACAAGGGTATTTGGGGCGGTCCGGGACGTCCCGTGTGGGGACCTGCGATTCCGCCCGGAAACCGGGACGTCGGTGGGACACTGGAACGCTGACGGTGCGGGGGGCGTGCGCGGCGCGCGGCCCGGCCCGGAATGCACCCGCGCGCCCCTTTCCGGGGAACTGACATCCCGACCGGGCGCATCCCAGTGGGTAGGCCAGAACGGGGCTCCGGAGAGGGCCTCGGGACCGACGGGCAGGTCCCGGACCAGGATTCAGCGAGGGCATCATGCGTGGCACGCGGACAGCGGGCACGGGGGGACAGTCCAGAGTCGTACGGAGATCCGTACGGGCATCTGTACGGAGCGTCGTACGGAGATCCGTACGGGGGGAAGAGGGGGGAAGAAATGCCTCGTTGGAGGGCCTTGCCCGATGAACTCGATCCACAGGTCAAGGAGTTCGCGGGTCAGCTGCGCCGGCTCGTCGACCGCGGTGGACTGAGCATCGCGGCGGTGGCCGACCGCACGGGCTACAGCAAGACGTCCTGGGAGCGGTATCTCAACGGCAGACTGCTCGCGCCGAAGGGCGCGATCGTGGCGTTGGCCGAGGTGACCGGCACCGATCCCGTCCATCTGGCCACCATGTGGGAGCTGGCCGAGCGGGCCTGGAGCCGTTCGGAGATGCGCCACGACATGACCATGGAGGCGATCCGTATCTCCCAGGCGCGCGCCGCCCTGGGTGAGACGGGCGGGCAGTCCACCGTCAAGGGTGGCAGGAACGGCAGGGGAGGCCGGAGCGCGACCGTGACACCGGGTGTGGCGGGCCCGGCCGGCGTCGCCCCGTCGGTACCGCTGCAGCCGCGCTCCTCGGCCGACGACAGCGCCTCGCGCCCGCCGTACGGGGCGAGGGCTGCCTCCGGTGGCTCGTCGCGCACCAGTTGGGGTGTCTCGCCGTCGTCGGCCGCGTCCCGGCCCTCGACGTCATCACCGTCGGGCCTGGTCGGGGGGTGGTCCTCGTCGGCTTCCTCCGCCTCCGCCTCCGCCTCTGCCTCGGGCTCGGCCTCGGTGTCGTCGGCGTCCTCGTCCCGGGGGCCGGCCGGGGCGCCGGGTTCCGGTGGTGCCGCGGTTGCCGGTGGCGCCCAGGCCTCCGGTGGTGGCTCGGTGCCGTCCGGTGTGTTCGGCCCGCCGCCGGGCGGTGGGGGCCGGTCGGACGACGGCGATTCCCGGCCGAAGCGGCGCGTGCCGATGTTCCTCGCGGGAGCCGTCGGAGGGCTCGTCGTGATCGCGGCGGCCTTCTTCTTCCTCACCGACGGTGACGGGAAGGATCAAGCGGACGGCAAGCCGCCCACCTCCCGGTCGACCTCGACCGGCACGAACCCCGACCTCCCGGCCGGAGTGAAGTGCAGCGGCAAGGACTGCGACGGCAAGGACCCGGAGACCATGGGGTGCATCGGCAACCTCGTGCGCACCGCCGACGAGGCGACGATCGGCACGACACGGGTCGAGGTCCGCTACAGCAAGACCTGCCAGGCCGCCTGGGCCCGTATCACCGGCGCCGCCCAGGGCGACGAGGTCCAGGTCACGGCAGGCGGGACCAAGCAGACCGCCGCCATCGAAGAGGCCGGCGACAACATCGCCTACACCCTGATGATCAGCGTGAAGGACGCGGGCGATGCCGCGGCCTGCGCGACGCTGGCATCGGGCCGGAAGGGCTGCACGGGGTAGTGGTGCGGAGGGGGCGCGTCCGCCGCGCCCCCTCAGGTCGCGGGGGAGCGGCACGGCCTGCCACATCCCTCGTCAGGTGCATGACGCACCGTAGCCGTCTCTACCGTAAAAGTAATCACGACGGAAGTGGAATGCACGCCGAACTCCGGGGCATGCGGACAGTACCCCCACGGGAGTCCGGTCAGCCCGGGAGGAGGATCCCCCCTCCCCTCCCGGCCCGGCGCCCCCACAAAAGGCGGCCGCTCGGTCCCTCCCCCCGGACCGGCGGCCGCCTTTTCTTGCGACGCTCCGCTCGGCGCGGCAGCGCGGAGCGACTTGTGGGCTGGGCCACACGAACCCCGGCCGTCCGGGATCCCGGATGCGCGGTAGCCTGACCACCGATCTCTCTTGACGCCAAGAGATCGATCATTTGTACGTCCCACCAGGGGCAGGGACGCCCCACCGCCAGCTGTCATACGGAGAACGCCATGACCCGCACTCCCGTGAACGTCACCGTCACCGGCGCGGCCGGCCAGATCGGTTACGCCCTGCTCTTCCGCATCGCCTCCGGCCAGCTGCTCGGCGCGGACGTGCCGGTCAAGCTCCGCCTGCTGGAGATCACCCCGGCGCTCAAGGCCGCCGAGGGCACCGCCATGGAGCTCGACGACTGCGCCTTCCCGCTCCTCCAGGGCATCGACATCACGGACGACCCGAACGTCGCCTTCGACGGCGCCAACGTCGGTCTGCTCGTGGGCGCCCGCCCCCGTACCAAGGGCATGGAGCGCGGTGACCTCCTGGAGGCCAACGGCGGCATCTTCAAGCCGCAGGGCAAGGCCATCAACGACAACGCCGCGGACGACATCAAGGTCCTCGTCGTCGGCAACCCGGCCAACACCAACGCCCTCATCGCCCAGGCCGCCGCGCCGGACGTCCCGGCCGAGCGCTTCACCGCGATGACCCGCCTGGACCACAACCGCGCGCTGACCCAGCTGTCGAAGAAGACGGGCGTCCCGGTCTCCGAGATCCAGCGGCTCACGATCTGGGGCAACCACTCGGCGACCCAGTACCCGGACATCTTCCACGCCACGGTCGCCGGCAAGAACGCCGCCGAGGTCGTCAACGACGAGAAGTGGCTCGCCGAGGACTTCATCCCGACCGTCGCCAAGCGCGGCGCCGCCATCATCGAGGCCCGTGGCGCCTCGTCGGCCGCGTCCGCCGCCAACGCCGCCATCGACCACATCTACACCTGGGTCAACGGCACCGCCGAGGGCGACTGGGCCTCCATGGGTATCCCGTCCGACGGTTCCTACGGTGTGGCCGAGGGCCTCATCTCCTCCTTCCCCGTCACCGTCAAGGACGGCAAGTACGAGATCGTCCAGGGTCTGGAGATCAACGACTTCTCCCGCGCCCGTATCGACGCCTCGGTCCAGGAGCTGGCGGAGGAGCGCGACGCGGTCCGCGCGCTCGGCCTCATCTGAGCCGACGTCTTATAGCTTGCTCCCGCAGGCCCTGTCCCGGTTTCGACCAGGACGGGGCCTGTTCGGCGTGTACGCCGCTATCGTCGGTGAACGTACGTCGTGAGAAGGCCGGCGACGGCAAGGGGGGCATGATGACGAGGTGGGATCCGCACCAGGGGCGCTGGGTGGACGACACTCCCGGGCGCGGCAGCCCGTGGCCGCGCCTGACCGTCGCCGTCGCCCTCGCGGCCCTGCTCGGTGGCGGCATCGGTTTCGGGGTGTGGACCCTGTCCCGTGACGACGACGGCCCGGCCCGGGCGACCGCCGCCGACAGCTCCCCGTCGACGCCCCCGCCCTCCGTCTCGGCGGCGGGCCCGACGGACGACGACGGCACCGACCCGGCCACACCGAAGCAGTCGGACCCGGACGCCGACGCGGGCGACACCCCCGGTTACGTCCACTCCGACGACCCGGCCGGCTTCACCGTCGACGTCCCCTCCGGCTGGAAACGCACCGCGAAGACGCCGACGGACAAGCCCACCGTCGTGACCTACGACTCCCCGGACGGCAGCCGCATCCTCCAGCTCTTCCTGGTCAGCGAGAGCAGCCCCGCCGAGTCCATGGACCTGGCGGAGAACGAGAACTACGGCTTCGCCCGCCTCCCCGGCTATCGCGCCCTCGACCGCTCGGCCGCCGACGACGACAGCTACTCCGAGGTCGTGTACCGCTTCGACGGCGAAGGCGAGGCGGGCCCCCGTCAGGTCATCGACCACCGCTTCCGCACGGCCGGCGACAAGATCTACGGAGTCCGTCTCAGCGCCCCCGAGTCCACCCCGCTCGACGAACTCCGGGAACCGGTCACCACTGTGGTCACCTCCCTCTGCCCGACGGGCGCGACCTGCGTCCGGGGATGAACACTCCGCCCCGCACACCCGGTTGGTCCCCTCGACGACTCGATCACTAGTCTGAGCGCCGATAAGGCGCACACAAACGGCGGCCGGTCATCGCGCAGCGCACAGCGGACCGGCCTCGGTACGACAGGGGCCAACGGCCCGACGGGGGAGCACACATGGGAGAACAGCGCAGGCGACTGCGGTCCAGCACGGTCGTCCTCGGAGGAATGGGTGTCGTCGCGGCGGCCCTGACCTCCTGCGGATCCGATCCGGACCGCCGTTGCGTGGATCGCGACAGCTACGACTACGCCAACGGCTACAAGATCATCGCGGACAGGAACTGCAACACCGGTTCCGGCTCGTCGTCGTACGGCAAGAACAGCAAGAGCAACAGCAGCGGCAACCGGAAGCAGGCCGGTTCGGCGGACGCCGCCTGGTACTACGACGCGGACGTCAGCGGCGGCTGGGCCGACGACGGCACCTTCAGCCGCAGCGAGGCCGTGGACCGGGACGGCTTCGGCTGCTCGGGCGACGGTGACGGCTCCGGCTCCAGCGGCGGCTGAGCCGGCGGACGAGGCAGAACCATGGAACGCCGCACCATCGAACCCCGGCCGGGCTGGCAGGAGACCGTCGAGGAACAGGGGCTCATCTACCCGCTGACCCGCTACCCCGACGGCTCCCTGCGCCCGTACTGGGACGAGAGCGCGTACTACGTCTTCTCGCTCCCCGAGGTCGAGGCGCTGGAGGAGGTCGTCGAGGAACTGCACGCCATGTGCCTGGCGGCCGCCGCGCACATCGTCGAGCACGACCGCTTCGCCGACCTCGGCATCACGGACCCACGCCTCGCCGGCCTCGTCGCCGAGGCGTGGCGCCGACGGGCCGAACTGCCCTCTGTCTACGGCCGCTTCGACCTCCGCCACGACGGGACCGGCCCCGTCAAACTGCTGGAATACAACGCCGACACCCCGACCTCGCTCGTCGAGGCGGCAGGCCCCCAGTGGTTCTGGATGGAGGAACGCTTCCCGGGCGCCGACCAGTGGAACTCCCTCCACGAACGCCTCGTCGCCGCCTGGAAGAAGCAGGCCTCCCTCCTCCCACCGGGCAGCCCCCTGTACTTCGCGCACTCCGCGGGCGACGAACTGGGCGAGGACCTGATGACGGTCGCCTATCTGAAGGAGACCGCCGAACAGGCCGGCCTGGACACCGACTGGATCTCCATGGAGGACATCGGCTGGGACCGCCTCGCGGACCGTTTCGTCGACAAGAAGCTGCGTTTCATCCGCAGCATCTTCAAGCTCTATCCCTGGGAGTGGCTCACCACCGACCGCTTCGCCCCCCATGTGCTCGCCACCCTCGACAACGGCGGCGGCACCGGGACCACGATGTGGATCGAGCCCGCCTGGAAGATGCTCCTCAGCAACAAGGCCCTCCTCGCCGTCCTCTGGGAGCTGTACCCCGGCCACCCGAACCTCCTCCCCGCCTATCTCGACGGCCCCCGCGAACTGGCCACCACCACCGGCTACGTCGCCAAGCCCCTCCTCGGCCGCGAGGGCGCCGGCGTCACCGTCCACGAGGCGGGCGCCACCCCCGTCCTCTCCGAAGAACCGTGCTGCTACCAGGAGTTGGCCCCCCTCCCCGCCTTCGACGGCAACCATGTCGTCCTCGGCGCCTGGGTCGTCGAGGACGAGTCGGCGGGCCTCGGCATCCGCGAGTCCTCGGGCCTGGTCACCGACGAGTACGCCCGCTTCCTGCCCCATGTGATCCTCTGACCTCCGCACTCTCCTCCGCCTCCTGCCGTCGTTCGTATGGTGGACGTCCGGGCCCGGGCGTCCACCACGCCCGATAGGGTGATCGGCGGGCCGTGACTGGCGCGCTGGGATGGGACGGACCATCGGGGAGCGGCCCGGGAAAGATGAGTGCCGTGCGCCTGGGCCGTACCGTGAACGCTGAACGCAACGTCCGGAGGTCCCCATGTCAGCCGAGCCCCTCTCCCACGAGTCCACCGCCTTCCGCGCCGCCCTCGATGTGATCCGCGCCGTCGAGCCGCGCGTGGCCGACGCCATCGGCCAGGAGGTCAGCGACCAGCGCGAGATGCTCAAGCTGATCGCCTCCGAGAACTACGCCTCTCCGGCCACCCTCCTCACCATGGGCAACTGGTTCAGCGACAAGTACGCCGAGGGCACCGTCGGCCGCCGCTTCTACGCCGGCTGCCGCAACGTCGACACCGTCGAGTCCCTCGCCGCCGAGCACGCCCGGGAGCTCTTCGGCGCCCGCCACGCCTACGTCCAGCCGCACTCCGGCATCGACGCCAACCTGGTCGCCTTCTGGTCCGTCCTCGCCGACCGTGTCGAGGCCCCCTTCCTGGAGAAGGCCGGCGCCCGCCAGGTCAACGACCTCTCCGAGGCCGACTGGGCCGAACTCCGCCAGGCCTTCGGCAACCAGCGCATGCTCGGTATGTCCCTGGACGCCGGCGGCCACCTCACCCATGGCTTCCGCCCGAACATCTCCGGCAAGATGTTCGACCAGCGCTCCTACGGCACCGACCCCGCCACCGGCCTCATCGACTACGAGGCCCTGCGCGCCACCGCCCAGGACTTCAAGCCGCTGATCATCGTCGCCGGCTACTCCGCCTACCCCCGTCTCGTGAACTTCCGGATCATGCGCGAGATCGCCGACGAGGTCGGCGCCACGCTGATGGTGGACATGGCGCACTTCGCGGGCCTCGTCGCCGGCAAGGTCCTCACCGGCGACTTCGACCCGGTACCGCACGCCCAGATCGTCACCACGACCACCCACAAGTCGCTGCGCGGCCCGCGCGGCGGCATGGTCCTGTGCGACGACTCCCTGAAGGACCAGGTCGACCGCGGCTGCCCGATGGTCCTCGGCGGCCCCCTCCCGCACGTCATGGCCGCCAAGGCCGTCGCCCTGGCCGAGGCCCGGCAGCCCGCCTTCCAGGACTACGCCCAGCGCATCGTCGACAACTCCCGGGCCCTCGCCGAGGGCCTGATGCGCCGGGGCGCCACCCTGGTCACCGGCGGCACCGACAACCACCTCAACCTGATCGACGTCGCCACCTCCTACGGTCTCACCGGCCGCCAGGCCGAGGCCGCGCTGCTCGACTCCGGCATCGTCACCAACCGCAACGCCATCCCGGCCGACCCGAACGGCGCCTGGTACACCTCCGGCATCCGCATCGGTACGCCCGCGCTGACCACGCGTGGTCTGGGCACCGCCGAGATGGACGAGGTCGCCGGCCTGATCGACCGTGTCCTGACCACCACGGAGTCCGGCACCACCAAGTCGGGCGCCCCCTCCAAGGCCCAGCACGTCCTGGACGCGAAGGTCGCCGACGAGATCTCCCGCCGTGCCACCGACCTCGTCGCCGGCTTCCCGCTCTACCCGGAGATCGACCTCGGCTGACCTCCTCGCCACGGCCGGTCAGGCATCCAACAGCTCCTGACGGGGCTCCCGCGGCGGTCCGGACTCGTGCCGGGCCGCCGCGCGGCGCAGCAGCAGCGTGGCGCCCCCGGAGCCGAGGAGCAGGCCCAGGGCCAGGGCGGGTATCGCCCAGCGGGCATGGCCGGCCGGACCGGACGCGTCCGCGGCGGCGCGTGTGCCGGTGACCGTCCCGCCGGTCTCGGTACCGGAACCGGTGAGCGCGTCGTCCGAGGACGTTCCCTGCACCGCGCCGTCGGAGGGCTCGCCCAGGACCCCGAGCCCTCGCAGCAGCGCCCGCAGCTCCTCCGACTGCTTCGCCTTGTGCCAGACACCCTCGCCCGCGGTCGCGGCGTCCTCCGCCGTTTCCAGTCCCGTGTATATCCAGACGTCCTTCGTGTCGGGCGCCGACATGTACAGCCGGTCCACCCGCCAGGCCGTCACCTCATGGCTCATCCACGTCACGGTGACCATGTCGCCGACCTGACCTCCCCAGGTGCCCTCCGGCCCCCAGTCCGGAGCCTTCTCCCTGCTCCCGTCGAGCGCGGAGCCGGCCGGGACGAGGAGCCTGACCAGGAGGTCGTACTGCTTGCCCGAGCCGTACAGCGAAGCCGTCCTGTGGCTGGTCGGTGAGACCAGCAGCACGCTGGTCGGTCCGCCCGCCGCCGAGGGCGGTGCCCCCAGCAGGAGCAGGGTCAGAGCGGCCAGCGACGCGCCCAACGCCGCCGCCATGTGTCGCGGTCCACGCATCCGACACCCCCGATCGATCCCGGTGCGGTCCGTCCGCACTCGCGGTGTCACTCCTGGTACACCGCTCGAACCGCCGGGGTTCCCACCTCGACCGGACCGATCAGTCCAATGACTCCGCGATCTTCCGCGCCCGGTCCTTCGACGCCACGCCCTCCAGCCGCAGCGTGAACTCCTCGCCGTGGACCCACAGCAGGGTGGGCCCCGCCGTGCGCTCGGAGCGGGTGAAGCGGGAGCCGTCCTTCGAGGTCATCCAGAAGCGCAGGAGGTGCGGCTCCGGGAACCACAACGCGTCGAACGCGCCCGCGCCCAGCCGGACCCACTCGACGGCCTGCTCACCCGCCACGGTCTTGCCGTACCCGGGGGCCAGCCGGGCCGCGTACTCGTCGAGCCGGACGGTGTGTCCCCGCTCCTCCCAGCAGAGGGTGATCACGAAGCGGCCCTTCGGCGCACGCGTCACGGACACCGCGTCCGGCGTCCCCAGCGCACCCGGCACGAGCGGAGCGAACCCCGCCCGCCGCCCTGCCTCGGCGAGCGGGACCGGGTCGGGGCAGCCCGGCACCCCCGCCCCGGGCGAAGGCGACGCCGACGGGTCGTACCGCACCTCGACCCCGCCGAAGTCGAAGAAGTCGGCCACCGCCGCCCGCACCGGAGGGGTGAGGACGAGCACCGTGAGCAGCCCGCACAGCGCGGCCGTCAGCGCCCGCCGACGGAGCCCGAGCCACCGGCGCGCCGCCCGCAGCCGCGCACCGGCGCCCGGCGGCTCGGCCACCGGGGTGGGCACCCGCTCGGCGAGTATCTGCCCCAGCACCCGCTCGACCATGGTCTCGTCCCCGTCGGCCCCCGGCCGGTCCAGCGCGCGCCCGAGCGCCCGCAACTCCTCGGGCAACCGGACGTCACGCCCCTCACTCCCCGTGCCGCCGCCCACACGCTCCCGCTCCGCGTCCTCGCTGCCGTAGGGCCTGTCGGGCTCAGCCATCTCCCTCACCTCCTCCCGTCTTCTCCAGGGCCTCGCCCGGCTCGAAGTCCGGCAGCAGACGGCCCAGCCTGCGCAGCGCCCGGCTCAGGCGGGACTTCACCGTCCCCCGGGGCCAGCCGAGGGCCGCCGCCGTCTCCGGCTCGTCCATCTCCAGCAGATAGCGGTAGGTGACGACCAGCCGGTGTTCCTCGCTCAGCTTCTCCAGGGCGCCCAGGAGCGCGACACGGCGCTCTATGGCCAGCGCGGCGTGGGCCGGGTCGGCCGAGGACGGTATCAACGGCTCGGCCTCGACGAATGCCGCCTCACGGTCGGCCAGGGACCGCTGACGCCCCGCTGTCCGCACTGTGTTCCTCGTCTCATTGGCCACGATCGACAGCAGCCACGGCCGGAACGCGGAGCCGTCCCGGAAGCGGCCCAGTGAGCAGTACGCCTTGAAGAAGGCCTGCTGCACCACGTCCTCCGCGTCCGCGCCGGCGCCGAGCGCCCGGGCCGCCCGCAGCGCGATGCCCGTGTGGGCGCGCACCAGCTCCGCGTACGCCTCCGGCTCCCCGGCGCGTACGCGTGCGATCACCGCGGCCTCATCGACGATGCGGCCCCCTTCCCGCGTTCTCACAGAATGGGTACACCGCCCGAGCCGGATCGGTTCCCGCCCGTGTCCCCTCTGTTTCCGGTCGGTTCCGGAACGCCCCCCGACACCTGAGAGAATGGTGAGCATGGCCACTGACCGACCCCGCGTGCTCTCCGGCATCCAGCCCACCGCCGGCTCGTTCCACCTCGGCAACTACCTCGGCGCCGTCCGCCAGTGGGTGGCCCTGCAGGAGTCCCACGACGCGTTCTACATGGTCGTCGACCTGCACGCGATCACCATCGCGCAGGACCCCGCGGACCTGCGCGCCAACACCAGGCTCGCCGCCGCGCAGCTCCTCGCCGCCGGTCTCGACCCGGAGCGCTGCACCCTCTTCGTCCAGAGCCACGTCCCCGAGCACGCCCAGCTCGGCTGGGTCATGAACTGCCTGACCGGCTTCGGCGAGGCCTCCCGCATGACCCAGTTCAAGGACAAGTCCGCCAAGCAGGGCGCCGACCGCGCGAGCGTCGGCCTCTTCACGTACCCGATCCTCCAGGTCGCGGACATCCTGCTGTACCAGGCGAACGAGGTCCCGGTCGGCGAGGACCAGCGCCAGCACATCGAGCTCACCCGTGACCTCGCCGAGCGCTTCAACGGCCGCTTCGGCGCGACCTTCACGATCCCGAAGCCGTACATCCTGAAGGAGACGGCGAAGATCTACGACCTTCAGGACCCCGCGATCAAGATGAGCAAGTCGGCGTCGACCCCGAAGGGGCTGATCAACCTGCTCGACGATCCGAAGGCCACCGCCAAGAAGGTCAAGAGCGCGGTCACCGACACGGACACGGTGATCCGCTTCGACCCCGCCGAGAAGCCGGGCGTCAGCAACCTGCTCAGCATCTACTCGACCCTGACGGGTACGGGTATCGGGGAACTGGAGCAGAAGTACGTCGGCAAGGGCTACGGTGCGCTCAAGACGGACCTCGCCGAGGCCATGGTCGAGTTCGTGACGCCCTTCCGGGAGCGCACCCAGCAGTATCTGGACGACCCGGAGACGCTCGACTCGATCCTGGCCGAGGGAGCCGAGAAGGCGCGCGCCGTCGCCGCGGAGACGCTCTCCCAGGCGTACGACAAGGTGGGCTTCCTGCCCGCCAAGCACTGAGCCGCACCACCTCGGGCCCCGAGCGCCGACCGCACCACCCGTCGCACCACCGACAGCGCCGCACATCACTCCCGCTGCGCCTGCCCGGAACACCGCCGTGGCCGTACAGTCGATAGCCGGTGCGACGGAGTGCGCCCCGCAAGATCCACGACCACGCGCAGGACACGACGACAGGAGACGACGTGGGGACCGTAACGATCGGTGTGTCGATCGCGGTCCCGGAGCCCCACGGCAGCCAGCTCCAGGAGCTGCGCGCGGGCTTCGGCGACGCCGCGGCTCACGGCATCCCCACGCATGTCACGCTGCTGCCGCCGACCGAGGTCGGCGGCGGCGAGCTGCCGGCGATCGAAGCGCATCTCGCCGAGGTCGCGGCGGCCGGCCGGCCGTTCCCGATGCGGCTGTCCGGCACGGGCACGTTCCGCCCGCTGTCGCCCGTGGTGTTCGTGCGGATCGTCGAGGGTGCCGAGGCCTGCACCTGGCTGCAGAAGCAGGTCCGGGACGCCTCGGGGCCGGTGGCACGCGAGCTGAACTTCCCGTACCACCCGCACGTCACCGTCGCGCACGGCATCGCCGAGGAGGCGATGGACCGGGCGTTCGAGGAGCTCGCCGGGTACGAGGCCCAGTGGCCCTGCACCGGCTTCGCGCTCTACGAACAGGGCCCCGACGCGGTCTGGCGCAAGCTGCGCGAGTTCGCGTTCGGCGGATCGGTCGTCCCGTCGCAGGCGGGGGCGCCGGTGGGGGACACGACACTTCCCACGCGCTGACGCCGCCGATGGAGGGGCAGGGCGCCCACCCGCGAGCCCTCCACCTCCCCTAGAGCGGCAGGCGGCGGAACAGCGCCCTCGGCAGGTGCCTCAGGGCCGCCATCACCAGGCGCAGCGAACCGGGCACCCACACCGTCTCCGAGCGCCGCCGCAGGCCCAGTTCGATGGCGGTGGCGACCGCCTCCGGGGTCGTCGCGAGAGGGGACTCCGGGCGGCCCGCCGTCATGCTCGTGCGGACGAAGCCGGGGCGGACGAGCATGACGTGGGCGCCCGTGCCGTGGAGGGCGTCGCCGAGCCCCTGGGTGAAGGTGTCGAGGCCGGCTTTGCTGGAGCCGTAGATGAAGTTGGAGCGGCGGGCGCGCTCGGCGGCGACGGAGGACAGGACCACCAGGGAGCCGTGCCCCTGCGCCTGGAGGGCCCGTCCGCAGATCAGCGCGGACGAGACGGCGCCCGTGTAGTTGGTCTGGGCGACGCGCGCGGCGGCCACCGGGTCGCGCTCGTCGTTGGCCTGGTCGCCGAGCACGCCGAAGGCGAGCAGGACCATGTCGATGTCGCCCTCGGCGAAGATCTTGCCGAGGATCGCCTCGTGGGACGCGGGGTCGAGTGCGTCGAAGGTGACGGTGTGCGTCTCCGCGCCGAGTCCGCGCAGGTGGACGGCGGCGTTCTCCAGGTCCTGCGAGGGGCGTCCCGCCAGCCACACCGTGCGGGTGCGGCGGGCGATCAGCCGGCGTGCCGTGGCCAGCGCGATGTCCGACGTGCCGCCGAGGATCAGCAGGGACTGGGGGGTGCCGAAGGCGTCCTTCAAGACAGCTCCTGGGTGTGGGGGGGGACAGGGGGTTCCACGGCGTCCACGGCGCTCAGAGGCCGAGGCGTCGGGCCAGGTCCGATACGAAGACGCCGCCCGGGTCCAACTCCCGCCGCAGTGCGCGGAACTCGGGCAGCCGGGGGTACATCGCGGTCAGCAGTTCGGGGCGCAGACGGGCGTCCTTGGCCAGGTAGACGCGGCCGTCGGCGGCCGCGACCTCCTCGTCGAGCGTGTCCAGGAAGGTGCCGAGGCCGGGCAGGCCCGCCGGGATGTCCAGGGCGAGGGTCCAGCCGGGCATCGGGAAGGACAGCCAGCCGGGGTCGCCCTCGCCGAACCGCTTCAGCACGGCGAGGAAGGAGGAGCAGCGGCGCGCGGAGATCCGGTCGACGATCCGGCGCAGGGCCTCCTCGTGGCCGAACCCGACGACGAACTGGTACTGCACGAAGCCGGACCTGCCGTAGATCCGGTTCCAGTGCGGGACGCCGTCCAGGGGGTGGAAGAAGGTGGAGAGGCGTTGGAGTTCGCCGGTGCGGGCCCGGGGGGCCCGGTGGTACCAGAGTGCGTTGAAGAGGCCGACGGCCGTACGGCCCAGGAGGCCTTCCGGGACGCGGGCGGGAGGCGCCGGGAGCCGGCTGGTCCGGAATTCCAACGGACTGGCACCCCGCCGGAGGGTGTTCCCGCGGAACGCGTCCCCGCGAGGGAAAATCCCGCCACGCGCGCGTGAGGACGAGGAGTGCCCCTCACGCGCGCGCGTGGACGGCGATCCCGGCGGCTCCAGCGCCTCCAGGGGCGCGTGGTCGCCGCGGGTGAGGACCGCGCGGCCCGTCGACGCGCCCCGGGCGAGCAGGTCGATCCAGGCGACGGAGTAGCGGTGGTGGCGGTCGCCGGCCGTCAGGCGGGTGAGGAGGTCGTCGAGGTCGCGGGCGCGTTCGGTGTCGACGGACATCCAGGACGTCTCGACGGGCAGGAGCCGTACGGTCGCGGTGAGGACGACGCCGGTCAGACCCATGCCCCCGGCCGTGGCGTCGAACAGCGGGGTGCCGGGGACGACCGTACGGATCTCGCCGTCCGCCGTCAGCAGTTCGAGGGACAGGACGTGCCGGGCGAACGACCCGGAGACGTGGTGGTTCTTGCCGTGGATGTCGGCCGCGATGGCACCGCCGACGGTCACCTGGCGGGTCCCGGGGGTCACCGGCACGAACCAGCCCAGGGGGAGCAGCACCTCCATCAGCCGGTGCAGCGAGACGCCCGCGTCGCACAGGACCGTGCCGCCGTCCGCGTCGATGGCGTGGACCCGGTCGAGTCCGGTCATGTCGAGGACGGTGCCGCCCGCGCTCTGCGCCGCGTCCCCGTACGCCCGCCCCAGACCCCGGGCGATCCCCCCGCGCGCCCCGCACGCCCGTACGGCGGCCGCGGCCTCGTCGTAGGTGCGCGGGCGCAGCAGACGGGCGGCGGTCGGGGCGGTGCGGCCCCAGCCGGTGACGGGGACGGTCCGGCCGGGGGTGGGGGGTGGGGGAGCCGGAGGGGCTGCTGCGGCGTCGGCTGGCATGCCCGCGACCGTATCGCCGCGTATGCGGAGGAACCGGGTACGTCGGCCCGGCCGCTCTGTCGCCTCACCGAAACGGGTGATTAATGGGATGTCGTTCTAGATTGCCGCAGCTCCCGGACGATCACCTAGAAGAGTGGCATCGCATGGATGAAGTTGACGTCGTCGACGGCGTGCGCGGCCTGGACCGGCGGTTGCTCTCCGTGCTGCACGCCCGGGGCGCGGACCCGCGCGTCGCGGCCGCCGCGCGCGGACTGTCCTGGGCCGGGGAACACGGCCTGCTGTGGCTCGCGGGCGGACTGGCGGGGGCCGCCGTCGACCGGGAGCGGCGCGGCGTGTGGCTGCGCGGTGCGGCGGTGACCGCCGGGGCGCACCTGGCCAGCATGGGCGTCAAGCGAGTGGTGCGGCGGCCCCGCCCCGCGCGGGTCGCACCCCTGGTCCGCACCGCCGGGCGGCACTCCTTTCCCAGCTCGCACGCCAGTTCGGCAGCGGCGGCGGTCGCCGTCGTCGCCCTCGGGGCCCCGGCCGCCCCGCTCGTCCTCGCCGCCGCTGCCCCGCTCGCCGCCGCGATGTGCCTCTCGCGGCTGGTGGCCGGCGTGCACTACCCGTCGGACGTGGCGGCGGGCGTGGCGCTCGGGGCGCTCACCGCGCGCTTGGGCGCACGCTGGGTGGTGAACGGCCGTGGCTGAGCGCACCGTCCTCCTGGAGCGGCGGACGGCCCCCGGGCAGGCGGCTCCGAAGGCCGGCCTCGCCCTCGGACTCCTGCGCACCGCCCGACCCCGCCAATGGATCAAGAACACGCTGGTCGTCGCCGCGCCCGCGGCCGCCGGGGAACTCCTCACCCCGCGCGCGCTCCTCCAACTCCCGCTCGTCTTCGTGCTCTTCACGGCCTGCGCCGCCGCCGTGTACCTCGTCAACGACGCCCGGGACGCCGAGGCCGACCGCGCCCACCCGGTCAAGCGCCACCGCCCGGTCGCCGCCGGACAGGTGCCCGTACCGGTCGCGTACGCCGTCGGCGGCGCCCTGGCCGTGCTCGCGCCCCTCACCGCCGCGTGGCTCTGCCCGCCGTACACCGCCGTGCTGCTGACCGCCTACCTCGCACTCCAACTCGCCTACTGCGTCAGTCTCAAGCACGTCCTGGTCGTCGATCTGGCCGTCGTCACCACCGGGTTCCTGATGCGGGCGATGGCCGGCGGGCCGGCGCTGGGCATCCCGCTGTCGCGCTGGTTCCTGATCACCACCGGCTTCGGCGCGCTGTTCATGGTCGCGGCCAAGCGCTACTCGGAGGCCGTGCAGATGGCCGACCGGCCCGGCGCCACCCGGGCGCTGCTCACCGAGTACACGGCCGGATACCTGCGCTTCGTCTGGCAGCTGGCCGCCGGGGTCGCCGTGCTCGGCTACTGCCTGTGGGCGCTGGAGGAGGGCGGCGTCCCCACCACCGGGGTCCTGCCCTGGCGCCAGCTCTCCATGGTCGCCTTCGTCCTGGCCGTCCTGCGCTACGCCGTCTTCGCCGACCGGGGCACGGCGGGCGAGCCCGAGGACGTCGTCCTGCACGACCGCGCCCTCGCCCTCATCGCGGTGGTGTGGCTGACGATGTACGGGCTGGCGGTGGCGGACTGGTGACGCGACGGCCACCACGCCGGGGACGGTGACGTCCGGAGCGCCTGCGCGGACCGGTGCGGGGGTACCCGGCATCGGTCGGCGACGAGTGGGGCAGAGTTCGGATCATGGACTGGCTGAAAAAGCTTCCCGGGGTGGGCCCCCTGGCGGAGCGTCTGATGACCACGCACGCGTGGCGGTCGTACGAGCGGCTCGACCGGGTGAAGTGGACCCGGCTGGCCGCCGCGATGACCTTCATCAGCTTCCTGGCGCTCTTCCCGCTGCTGACCGTGGTCGCCGCCGTCGCCGCGGCGACCCTCGGCAAGGACAGGCAGCAGGACCTTGAGGGCCGGCTCGCCGAGCAGGTGCCCGGCATCTCCGACCAGCTCGACATCGCCGGCCTCGTCGAGAACGCCGGCACGGTCGGGGTCATCGCGGGCGCGCTGCTGCTGTTCACCGGCATCGGCTGGGTCGGCGAGATGCGCGGCTGTCTGCGCGCGGTGTGGGAGAAGCCGGACCCCGACGAGAACCCGGTCCTCGCCAAGGCCAAGGACATGGGCGTCCTCGTCGGCCTCGGCGGCGCGGTCCTGGTCTCCCTGGCCGCCTCCACCGCCGCCTCCTGGGCCGTCGGCCGGTTCGCCGACCAGCTCGGCATC
This sequence comes from Streptomyces stelliscabiei, assembly GCF_014873495.1. Taxonomy (GTDB): domain Bacteria; phylum Actinomycetota; class Actinomycetes; order Streptomycetales; family Streptomycetaceae; genus Streptomyces; species Streptomyces bottropensis. The sequence continues at coordinate 6,370,473 of NZ_JADBGF010000001.1, forward strand.
GACCGCGACGGCTGGGGCGGCATCCTCCTGCGCGTCGCCGCGTTCGCCGTCGCCGTCCTCGCCGACTTCCTGCTCCTCCTCTACGTCCTCACCCTGCTCCCCGGCGTCCATCCGCCCCGCCGCCGCCTCGTCGTGGCCGCCCTCATAGGAGCCGTGGGCTTCGAACTCCTGAAGCTCCTGATCAGCGGTTACATGCAGGGCATCGCCTCGAAGAGCATGTACGGCGCCTTCGGCGTCCCCATCGCCCTGCTCCTGTGGATCAACTTCACCACCAAGCTCCTGCTGTACTGCGCGGCCTGGACGGCGGAGAGCAGCAAGGAGGCACCGGAACCGGCAACGGACGAGTGAGGGGCGAGGGGCTGCCGCGCGACCAGCCGCAGCGCACCCACGCCCCACACGCCGGGGAGCGACCCACGGCCGCTCCCCGTCCGCCCTACCTGCGCCCCCGCAGAGGCCACTTCCGGTTCACGAGGAACACGCCGCCGGCCACCAGCACCAGCACGCCTCCCGTGATCCCGAGCGCGATCCCGACGCCGCCGCCCCCGCCGGAGGCGCTCGCCGCCACGGACTTGCCCCCCGCCCCGCCGGAGGCGGACGCCGAGTCGGTGGCCCCCGGCCGCGCACTCGGTTCGGCACTTCCGCCGGAGTTCTCCGCGCTCTTGGGCGCCACCAGCTCGCCCACCGGCGTCACCTTGCCCGCCGCCTTGAACCCCCAGTCGAGGAGGCTCGCGGTCTCCTTGTAGACCTGGTTGTGCTCGTTCTTCTCCGGGTGCATGACCGTGACGAGGAGGACCCGGCCGCCCCGCTCGGCGACCCCGGTGAACGTGGCACCCGCGTTGGTGGTGTTGCCGTTCTTCACACCCGCGATGCCCTGGTAGGAGTCGAGGCCGCTGTCCCCGGTGAGCAGCCGGTTGGTGTTCTGGATCTCGAAGGAGGAGCGGCTCTTCTTGCCGTTCTTGCCCTTCTTCGTCTCACCGGGGAATTTCGCCCGGACGGTGGAGCAGTACTCCCGGAAGTCCTTCTTCTGCAGCCCCGACCTGGCGAACAGGGTCAGGTCGTACGCCGACGACACCTGCCCCTTGGCGTCGTAGCCGTCGGGGCTGACGGCGTGCGTGTCGAGGGCCTGCAGCTCCTCGGCGTGCGCGTTCATGTCGGCGACGGTCTGCTTCACGCCGCCGTTCATGGCCGACAGGACATGGACCGCGTCGTTGCCGGAGCGAAGGAAGACGCCGAGCCACAGGTCGTGGACGGTGTACTTCTCGTCCTCCTTTATGCCGACCATGCTGGAGCCCGCGCCGACGCCCGCCAGGTCGGCGGGGACGACCTTGTGCTCGTCGTCCCTGTTGAACTTCGGCAGCAGCGTGTCCGCGAACAGCATCTTCAGCGTGCTCGCGGGGGCCAGCCGCCAGTGCGCGTTGTGCGCGGCCAGCACCTCGCCCGACTCGGCGTCCGCGACGATCCAGGAGCGGGCGCTGATGTCCTTGGGCAGGACCGGCGCATCGCTGCCGAGGGCCGCCTGGGTGCCCGGCCTGCCCAGCTGCTCGCCGCCGACGGTCGACATGGTCGCCGGGGGAGTCGCGGACGGCGAGGCGCTCGAACTCGGTGACGGCTTCGCCGCGAAGGCCGGTGCGGCCGTCAGTGTCAGCGAGGTGAGGGAGAGGGACAGCAGGGTGGCTGAGGTGACCAGCAGGGGGCGCCTGGCGGTCTTCTTGGAGGCGGGCACGATCGAGAAAGTACATGGCTCCGACCGGTAAATCCCACCGCAGCGCGCCGTGGCTCGTTCTCGCCAACTCGCGCCCCCGCTCGCACCCCGGCGCGAGGACCCTGCGGCCGGCGGCGATACTGAACGCATGAAGCTCAGCCGCCCCCTCTCCTGGTTCCTGCTCGCCTTCGGGGTGTGGAGCTGGGTCATCTGGACCACTTTCATCAAGAACCTGTGGAAGGACGGCAGCGGGCTCGCGTTCGACGACGCGGGCGATCCGACGGCGTACTTCTGGGTGCATCTGACGCTCGCCGTCGTCTCCCTTGCTCTTGGGACGGCCATCGGGGTCATCGGGTTGCGCGGAGTGCGCGCCCTTCGCCGGACCGCGTGACCGGGAGTACGACGTGATGATCGTTGTCTTCGTCCTTGTCGCTCTGCTGGTGCTGAGCGCCTTCGGGGCCCTGCACTGGTACGCGTGGCGCCGTCTGGTGCGCGACACGACACGTGGGCCGGGCCTCGCCAGACGCGTGGGCACGGTGGTGTTCGTCGTCGGGCCGGTGCTGATGTTCGCCGGATTCGCGGCCGAGCGCGCCCACGCCCCCTTCTGGCTCCAGCGGACGCTGACCTGGCCGGGCTTCATGTGGCTCGCCCTCTCGCTGTACCTGCTGCTGGCCCTGCTGGCGGGGGAGCTCGTACGGCCCTTGGTGAGCCGTCTGGTGGCGCGGCGCGCCCCGGCGCCCGCGCCGGACCAGGAGCCCGTGGTGCGCGAACCCGAGCCGCAGCCGGTACCGGCGGGAGCCCAGCCCGCGGAGGCCACCGATACCGGACAGCCGGCCGCGCCCGCCGCCCCCGCTGCGGACCCCCCGGCCCCGCCCGCCTCCACCACCCCGCCCGCCCCCGCGGCCCCCACCGACCCCTCCCGTCGCCTGTTCGTCTCCCGGGTCGTCGGCGGGGCCGTCGCCGCCGCGGCCGTCGGTACGGTCGGCTACGGCACCTACGGCGTCGTCCGCGGCCCGAAGCTCAAGCGGGTCACCGTGCCGCTGGCGAAACTGCCGCGCGCGGCCCACGGTTTCCGGATCGCGGTGGTCAGCGACATCCACCTCTCGCCGATGCTGGGCCGGGGCTTCGCGCAGAAGGTCGTCGACACGATCAACTCGACGCAGCCCGACCTGATCGCGGTGGTCGGCGACCTGGTCGACGGCGACGTGGCCGACCTCGGCCCCGCGGCGGCGCCGCTCGCCGGACTGAAGGCGCGCCACGGCAGCTACTTCGTCACCGGCAACCACGAGTACATCTCCGGCGCCGAGCAGTGGGTGGAGGAGGTGCGCCGGCTGGGCCTGACCCCGCTGGAGAACGCCCGTCGCGAGCTGCCGTATCTCGATCTCGCCGGGGTGAACGACATCGCGGGCGAGGACGAGGGCCAGGGCCCGGACTTCGCCAAGGCGCTCGGCGACCGGGACACGTCGCGGGCCGTCGTGCTCATGGCGCACCAGCCCGTCCAGATCCACGACGCCGTCGACCACGGCGTCGACCTCCAGCTCTCCGGACACACGCACGGTGGCCAGATGTGGCCGATGACGTATGTCGCCCAGGCGGCCAATCCCACCCTCGCGGGTCTGGAGCGCTACGGCGACACCCAGCTCTACGTGAGCCGGGGCGCCGGCGCGTGGGGACCCCCGGTGCGGGTCGGGGCACCGTCGGACATCACGCTGGTGCAATTGGCGTCGAAGCAGGCATGACGGGACGTCAGAAGCCTTTCTGCATAAGGTTCCGAAACCTTTCTGTCATGCATGGGTAATACGCTTACCTAGTTCTTTCTCAATTCAACAAAACCTGCCTTCCGCCAACACAGCCGACTGTGGTTAGGTGATCGGCGCCACCGCGAAACCACTGTGCGCAGTGGGCCGGGTGGGGTTCTTGGGAGGGTCTTCCGATGCGGTCGGTTCGCTTACGGATTCTCGCGTCGCTGCTGGTGCTGGCGGTCGCGGCGATCGGCGGCTGGCAGTTGCTGCCCGCCCAGCTGGACGAGAGCAGGACGATCACCGTCGGCACGACCGACACGGTCACCTCGCTGGACCCGGCCGGCGCCTACGACGCAGGTTCCTGGGCGATGTTCAGCAGTGTGTTCCAGTCACTGCTGACCTTCGAACCGGGCGGCGCGGTACCGGTGCCCGACGCCGCGAGGAGCTGTGCGTTCGTCGGCAACGCCCTCCTGGTCTACCGCTGCACCCTGCGTCCGGGCCTGACGTTCCCCAGTGGCCGCGAGGTCACCGGCAAGGACGTCAAGTACTCCTTCGACCGGGTCAAGCGCATCAACGCGGAGGTCGGTCCGGCCACGCTGCTCGACACCCTGCGGTCGGTCACCGCGAGCGGGCTCTCCGTCGACTTCCGTCTCTCCTCGCCGGACGCCACCTTCCCGTTCAAGGTGGCCACCGGCGCCGGGTCGATCGTCGACCGCACGAAGTACCCGACGAACCGGCTGCGCACCGACGCCGGCGCCGACGGCACCGGCCCGTACTCCCTGACCTCCTTCACGAACGAGCAGGCCCGCCTCACCCCCAACCGCGCCTACCGGGGCATCGCCCGCACCACCACCGGCAGTCCCGTCCTCATGCGCTACTACAAGAACTCGGCCGCGCTGCAGAAGGCATGGAAGGCGCGGCGGGTCGACGTCGTCACGCGCACGCTGCCGCCCAGGACGCTGGCCGACCTGTCCCCCAGCGATCCCGACCAGCGGGTCACCGAGGCCGACAGCACCGAGACCCGCAACCTCGTGCTCGACGTGCGGGCGGACTCGCCCCTGCACGACCGCCGGGTACGGCAGGCGATGGCCGCGCTGATCAACCGCGAGAAGCTGGTCGCCGACGTCTACCAGGGCACCACCGACCCGCTCTACTCACTCATCCCGGCCGGCATCACGGGCCACACCACCTCGTTCTTCGACGCGAACCCCCAGCCGGACCCGCAGCGGGCCCGCCGTCTCCTCGACGAGGCGGGCGTCAGCATGCCGGTGCGCTTCACGTACGGCTACGCCGAGGGCCGGGGTTCGTCCGCCGCCGAGGCCGCCGAACTGAAGGAGCAACTGGAGGCGAGCGGGCTGTTCTACGTGACGACCAAGGCGTACGAGTGGACCGAGTTCCAGAAGAGGTACGCCGAGGGCAAGCTGGACGCGTACGGGGTGGGCTGGGTGGCCGACTACCCCGACCCCGACACCTTCGGCGGGCCCCTCGTCGGCACCGGCGGCTCCCTGAGCAACGGCTACAGCAGCGAGCTGGCCGACCGTCTCATCAAGGACAGCCAGCGCTACGCGGACCGCAGCCGGGCCGTGTCCGACTTCAAGGAGCTGCAGGAGGTCGTGGCGCAGGACGTGCCGATGATCCCGCTGTGGCAGCGCAAGGAGTACGTGCTCAGCAGCGAGGACGTGGGAGGGGCACAGTATCTGTCGGACGGGACCGGCGTGTTCCGGCTGTGGCGGCTGGAATGGATCTGATCCGGCCGTGGATATGACGGAAGCCGCGTGACACCTGACGCGAACTCGCGGGTCGGGTGAGCGCGGGAGTGACACGACGCGTCCGCCCCGCGCATCTTCGTGTGTCGGGGGCGGGTTCGGGGTGAGGAGCGAACGTGCTGAGACGCGACTCCTTCCGGCTGCCCCGCCATCCGGCGTCCGTGGGCCTGGTCCGGCGACGCGTGAGGGAACACCTGGTCGACTGGGGGCACGGGGAGGGTTCCGCCGCCCTGGACGACATCGTGCTCGTGGTCTCCGAGCTGGCGACCAACGTCGTACGCCATGGCCCGTTGCTGGAGCGGGAGTTCGAGGTGGCCGTGACCGCGCTGGCGGACGGCTCCTGCTTCATCGAGGTCTCGGACGAGGGGACGGCCGAGCCCCGGCTCCAGCAGGTGGGGGAGTGGGCCGAGACGGGGCGCGGGCTACGGCTCGTGGAGCACATCGCGGCGGCGTGGGGAGTGTGGAGCCGGGGGCGGCACGGGAAGACGGTGTGGGCGTTGGTGGGGGTGCCGTAGCGCCCGGGGGGAGTGTTTCGGCGGGTGAGGAGGGCCATGAGTGGGCGGGCGCATGAGTGAGCGCGTGGTGTCTCGGGGTCCCTGGACGCGGCGGTGCGACCGTCGATTTCAAGCCATCGCCGGTCGCCCCGTCACCCGTACGAACCTGCCCGCGCCCTCCTCCGCGAGCCCGCCCCGCGCCCCCTCCGCGGGCCCGCCCGGTCGCCTGCCCCCCGACCCGGCAGGTCACCGGCCCGGCCCCGTCGGATCGTCAGGTCCTGATCAGTCCTTCCGCCCCGCCGCCCCCGGATCCGGCAGCACCTTCGTCATGCCCGGCAGGAAGTCCGTGAACAGCTCGTGGACCTCGCGGACCAGGGGGCGCAGCGCGCGGAACCGGGCGAGGGAGACGCCCCGGGTCGTCAGCCGGGCGCCGCGCTCGGCGAGCCGGTAGCTGCGGGCGCGCCCCTCACTGCGGTCGAAGACCCAGTACAGGACGAGCCCCATCAGGGACAGCCACATCAACTCGGGCAGGATCTCCCGGAGTTCGTCCGGAACCTTGGCCTTGGACCCGGCGAGCACCTCGCGGTGGATGGCGATGGACTCCTCGCGCGGCCCCTCCGACTCGGGCGAGAAGGGGCTGAGCGGACTCTGTGGATCGGCCGCGTTCTTGAAGAACTGCGCCGCGAACTCGTGGTACGGCTCCGCCACGTCCAGCCACGCCTTGAGCACCCCGGCGATCCGCGCCTCCAGATCCCTCTCCCGCTCCAGCACGGGCCGCACCGCCACCAGATGCTCGGCGCCGATCCGGTCGTAGAACCCCTGGATCAGGTGTTCCTTGCCGGCGAAGTAGTAGTACGCGTTCCCGACGGAGACCCCGGCCTCCTTCGCGATGGCCCGCATCGTCGTCTTGTCGTACCCGCGTTCCTGGAAGAGGCGCAGCGCGGTCTCCAGGATCAGCGCGCGGGTCTGCTCGGACTTGGCGGAGCCCTTGGGGCCGGGTTGCCCGGACCCCGGCGAGGGGTCGGTGTACGGCTCGTCGGCGCCGGATTCGGCGCCGGATTCGGCGCCGGGCTCGTCGGCGCCGGGCTCTGGGCTGGGGCTGTCGTTCACTGCGGGCACGGGCAGAGCCTAACGAGTCGAACAGGTACCGGTGTCGCAGTCCGGCGGGCGGTACAGCCATCCGTAGCGCCGGTCGTACGCCCATCCCTTCAGCTCGGCTCCGCCGCTCCCGCAGCCCGAGCCGGGCTGCCGGTGGGTACCGCGCCACTTCGCGGCGGCGAGTACGGCGGTACGCGCGAACCGGGCCCCCGCCGGGGTGCTCAGCCGGTGCGCGAGCGGCCGGTGTTCGCGCAGCGCCCACAGGCACACGATCCAGGCGGCGGACCCCCGGTACACCTGGCCGCCGTCCCCCACGATCGTGATCTCCTCCAGCGTCGCCCCGTGGTCGAGCGACGGGAACAGTCGCCGAGCCTCCTCCGACCCCGCCGCCACAAACTCCAGCGGCACCAACTGCCGTTGCCTGCCCAGCCATCCCCGCAGAAAGGCGCACAGCCCGCACCCGACGTCGTACAGCACGGTGAGCCCGCGGACCGGGACGCGCTCGGCGCCCCGGTCCGCGGTGGCCGGCTCGGCCACGGTGCTCATACCCGCCCCGTGGGAGCGGCCCAGCCCTGCGGCGCGACCGGCGGCATCTGCTCCCGCTCCATCACGCCCCGCCGCCGGAACTTGTTCAGCACGAACACGTTCCCCAGGTGCAGCGCCCCGAGCACGAGCAGCACCACCCCGAGCTTCGCCGACACCGCCTCGAACACCTCGCGCGGGCTGTCGATGGCGCCGTCCGCGTTCAGGTAGAGCGCCACGAACCCCAGGTTCACGAGATAGAACCCGACCACCAGCAGGTGGTTCACCGCGTCCGCGAGCTTCTCGTTCCCTCGCAGCACATCCCCGAGGAAGATCCGCCCGTTACTGCTCAACGTCCGCGCCACCCACACCGTCAGCCCCACGCTGACCAGCAGATAGACCACATACGCGACGACCGTGAGGTCCATGTCCCCACCCCTTCCCAGCTTCTTGAACGCGTTCAAAGCGTCCTGGGAGAGACTGTAGACCCCTTTTTGAACACGTTCAAGCGGTCATCCGGTGCGGGCCAGCTCCGGCCGCTTGCTGTAGTCCGTGAGGCCGATGACGTTCCCCCAGGGATCCGCGAACTCGACGGTCCATCCGGTGGCGACGGAGAACGGCGCGTCGAGCGGGGCCACTCCCGACGCCGCGAGGGCCCGCGCGGCGGCCCGCGCGTCGGGCACCTCCAGCCACACCCGCGCGGACGCCCACGCGGGCGGCCGCTGCGGCAGCTCCTCCTCCACCCGGAGCAGCAGCCCGGGCGTCTCCTTGCCGACCTTCAGCCCCGCGATCCCGGCCTCGTCCAGCCGAAAGTTCACGTCGAACCCGGCCCGCTCGTAGAAGGAGACGGCCTGGGGGAGGTCGCCGACGGGGAGGAGGAGGTTGTCGAATCCGAGCAGCTCGTACGACTCATTGTCTGACATGTCGTCAGATTAGAGCGTCGGTGGGTGGGGTGGTGGGAGCGACAGCACGTGCATGGCGCGGTCGGGGGGACGGTGGAACCGGGCATGCGAAGGGGGGCCGGCCGCGGCTTTCCGCGACCGGCCCCTCCCCGTACTCCGGTCAGCCGATGGCGATCCGGGTCTTCCAGTAGCTCGCGGGTGCGACGATCTCCGTACCGGAGCCCGACAGAACCGTCTTGCCGCCGGCGTAGAAGCGGACCGAGCCGTCGGAACGCACGGTCCAGATGTCGGGGATGCCATCCCCGTTGGCGTCCGGCGTTCCGATGAGCAGCGGGACGTTGGCGTTGGACCAGCCGGCGGAACCGTACTCAAGATCGGTGCCGCCGGAGGAGTCGGCGCCGGACGACAGGGAGTCCAGGTCGGTGCCGCCGCCGCTCGCCGCTTTGCCCTTGCGGAGCATGAGCTGGGAGTGGACGTCGGTGCGGTACACCATGTCCGTCACCCCGTCGCCGGTGATGTCCAGGACGGTGACGATGTCGCGCTCGGTCCAAGCGGAGGCCGACAGCCGGATCGCCTGGTCGATCGTGGCGCCGTGGTAGCCGGTGAGAGCCCAGAGTTCGTCGCCCGCGGTGGCGAAGAAGTCGGTGCGGCCGTCGCCGGTGGCGTCACCCGTGGAGACGATCTGCGTCAGCGAGGCCGGGCTGGGAGCCCCCTCGGGCAGCAGGATCTCCACGCGCTTGTCGATGTTGACGGCGCCGTAACCGTCGCCGGGATACACCCACAGCCTGCCGCCGACACGCACCACCAGGTCCTGGAGACCGTCACCGCCGTAGATGTCCCCGTTGTGGGTGATCAGGGCGCCCTTGAAGTGCCCGGAGGGCACGCCGACGTACGGCGGCAGGTCGTCGCCGTTCGGATCCTTGTCGGGGTTGGCCCGGTAGGCGCCGGCCATCGAGTAGTCCAGGTCACCGGAGCCCTTGGCGAGGTCGTTGGTGGCCTGGGACGGGTAGAGGGACAGGTTGCCCTCCTCGGTGACGGCCATCAGGTCCGGGAGCTTGTCCCCGGTGAAGTCGCCGGGCGAGTCGGCCTGGTCGCGGGGGGAGACGTAGAAGAAGTACTTCGTCGGCTGTGACACGTTGCCGGCGCCGTCCACGGTCCGCACGTACAGCACGTTGGGCCCTGCGGTGGGCGGCTTGGCATTGGTCAGGGTGGCACTGACGGTGGCCGCGGTACCGGCCTTCCGGTCCAGATGGAAGGGGTAGCTGGGCGAGTTGAATCCGTACTCGTACCGCACGACGTCCGTGTTGAGGGCGCGCACGGTGAAGCTGCCCGCCGTGCCGAACTTCTTGGTGCTCCACTTCGAGTCGTCGGCGCCGCTGCCGAAGCCGTTCTCGTCGGTGTCGGCGTTGGGGAAGTCGGTGGAGCCGACCTTGGGCAACTTCGGTGCGGCGGTGTCGAGGACGAAGCGGCACGGTGTCTTGGCCGGGGAGAACCGGGAGAACGATCCCGCGTCGTCCCGGGCCCGCACCCGCCATGAGTAAAGAGTGCCATTGGTCAGCTTGCCGGTGGAGAACTCGTCGGTCGTCCTCAGCGCGGTGTCCTTGTCACCGCCCACGGTCACTTTGCCGGTCTTGCCGAGCAGATCGCCCGTCGAGGCCCATTTGCCGTGCGGCCACAGGTCGAAGTCGAGGAATTCGAGATTCTTGTCCTTGTCGGACGCCTTGGCGGTGAAGGTCAGACTGCCCGATCCCATCCGGACGTACGGCTGCGTGGTGGTGCACTTGGCGTCGGGGCCGAGGTCGAGGGAGGTGGGAGCGGTGGGCTTGCGGTTGTAGACGAGTTCGAGCACGGGCGGGTACTCCCCGTTGGCCAGGAACTTCTTCCACGCGTACTGCGAGTTCTCGTCGCGGGCGCGCATTCCGAACGTGATGCTGTCCCGGCCTTCGTCGGCCTTCTTCTGGGCGGCCGTACGGACGTTGAAGCCTTCCCAGGCGTCCCGGCAACCGGACTTGTAGCCGTGCGCGAAGCTCTTGGTGGTGATCTTGTTGCCGTCGTGCAGCCTGGGCGCGTTCCTCCAGTTGGTCCGTCCGCTGACCTTGGCGGTGAGATGCACGCTCATCGAGCGGGCGCTGCATGACCAGGAGTACGTCTCCAGCATGTACAGCGTCGCCGACACGATCTTCGTGCCCTTGAGGTCCTTGTCGAAGTAGATGTTGAAGTAGGAGCGCGAGGTGCCCCAGGTGTCCGACTCGAAGCCGACCCGGGCCTCGTGCGTACCGCCCTTGTTGAAGCCCCTGCCGTTGTAGAACGTGGCGTTGGGGTGCCGGCTGTACGCGGTGGTCCAGTTCTGGACCTGCTTCTTGACCGACGGGTCGACGAAGACCGGGTACGTGGTGGCCGGGTCGCGGAGGAAGTCCTGGTCGGGAGTGAGGAGCCAGTTCCCTCCGGACAGCTCGGTCTCGACCAGTTCGCCGCGGGAGTCGGGTGAGGGGCCGTCGAGACCGGGCAGGCCGAGGGTGGCCGCCGAGCCGGACTGCGAGGGCTCGGGCGTCGGCTCTGCCGGTGCGGACGGCGGCGGGGAGTCCGACGGAGTGGGCGCGGGGTCGTCCGTGCCCACCGGGAGCTCCTCGGGGTCCGGGTCGACCTGCTCGTCCGTCTCGACGAGTTCTTCCTCGGTGGCGCTCGCGTCGTCGCCCGGTGTCGGGGTGGACGAGTCCTCGGCGTCGGGGCTCTCCGGGTCGGTGGGCTGCACGGAGGCGCCGACCGAGCCGTCGGTGACCGCCGGGGCGCCGCTGCTGTCCCACATCAGCGGCGTCGGTGACAGCGCGACCTCTTCACCGTCCGCGTCCTCGGCGGCGAGGACGCCGGTGCTCGGGTTCAGCCGGAACGACAGGTCCGCCGAGGTGATGCCGTAGGTGAGCTGCTTGGCGCGCGGGTCGGCCGCGGCCTGCCGGTTCTTCAGGACCAACAACTGCGCGAAGCCGTCGTCGTCGGCCGTCAGCACCAGATCGGCGCCCGGGAAGATCTCCGGGTACAGGGCGCGCGAGCCGTCGACGATCGGTGCGGGGACCACGCCGGGCCAGGTGAGGTGGATGTCGTGGCCGTCGACGGTGAGGGTGACGAGGGTGCTCGCGTCGGCGGCGACCGTCCTGAGGCTCTTGAGCAGGGAGACCCGCTGCACAGTGGACCGGGAGGTGCGCTGCTCGTCGCCACGCGTCCTGTCACGCGTCGCCTCGGAGCCGGCCGAGAACACCATCCTGGTGTTGGTGGCCTTCGGCTCCCAGCCGTTCCCCGTGCGGCGGAGGTCGTAGTCGATGTCCTTCCACTCGCCGCCCACCTTGGCTCGGACCGGGGAGGAGTAGAGCTTCTTGGCCATCCTGCCGTCGGGACGCGCCCAGGTGGTGGACCGCGCCGTACGCAGCGCCGTGACCTCGACGGGCTTCCCGGTCTTCGCGGCCCGCGCGAGCGCGGCGGCGTCGGTCACCGGCTTCGCCTTCCGGTCGCCGCTCGACCTGCCGTGCGGGCCTGGCTCATCCAGGCCGAGGCCGATGAAAGTGATGCCGGTGGCAGCGAGCGCCGCGGTGAGTACGACGGCGGTGGTCCGTCCGCCGGGCACGCGACGCCCGTTGCGCTCCTTGCGCGTCATCGGGCGAGTTCCCCTTCCCCCTGTGGAACCGGCGCGGGACAGGGCTCGGCCGGGCCAGCCGATGATGGCTCACGAGGGCGCTGCCGTCACGCTTCGCAAAGCGAGGGCGTCGAATGAGTCGAGTAACAGCGGGAACCGTAAAGAGTGTTGTGCGCGGTCGACGCCAACTGCGCCGGTGGCGGACCCTCTTGGGGCAAAGTGCTGCAGAACGGCAACCAACTGCCTTGATTTCATGGGTGTTTGTGGCAGGTCCTCATGAACTGCGCGGTTGATCGCAGGCGAGTCACTGCTTCCGTAAAGCACAGGTAAATGCGGAATAAACTTCACTGACCGTTACCTTGCATTACGCGCCGTGGTGATCATCACATCCTCTCGGTCGATCTAGCGGAACTCCACAGAGTCGACACAGAATCTGCCCATCTGATACGCCATCACGCGTGGTCCATTCCCGGCCCCGCCTCGAATGGTCCGGGGGGACCTCGCCGTGTTCGGTCGCTTCTTGCCTGTCCGCTCGCGTCGGCTGCGCCGGGTGCGCGCTGCCGTCGTGCCCACGCTCGGGGCGGCGCTGCTCGTGGGTCTGCTGCCCACGCAGTCGTTCGCGCTGCCGCCCGACCCGGCCGCGGCCGAGAAGGGCCGCGAGACCGTCGAGCTGGAGACCCTCGACGAGGACGAGATCGTCGCCGGAGCGGTCGCCGAACCCGACCTGGAGACGCTGAAGGTCGACGTCCCTCCGGACCGGCAGCAGGCCCCGACGGGGACGGTCACCACACCGGCGGCCGGTACGGAGCCGGTCAACTTCGGCTCGGCCGCGAGCACCAGTCCCGCATCGGCCCGTACGACCGCGACCGCGCGCCAGGCTGGCATGACCCCCGCCGGGAGTCTCCCCGTCAGTCTTGGGCAGGCCCCGGACCAGGCCGCGCCCACCGGCACCTGGCAGGTCCAGCTCTACGACCGCGCCGCCGCCGTGTCCCAGGGCGTCGACGGCACCGTCGTGAAGGTCCAGGCTCCCGCGACCGGCTCCGTGCCGATCGCGGTCAAGCTCGACTACGCGAAGTTCAAGAACCTCTACGGCGCCGACTGGGCCTCGCGCCTGCGCTTCGTCCAGTTCCCCGAGTGCTACCTGACCACGCCCGAGGACGAGGCCTGCCAGGAGTACGAGGAGCTGGAGACCACCAACGACGTCCAGACACAGTCGATCACCGCCACGGTCGACACGGCGGCGGACGGAACCGTCACGCCCGCCTCGGCGCGGACGACCCCGCCCGGCGGGCCGTCGATCGCCCAGGCGTCCTACCGCACGTCGGCCACCGGAGTCACGTCGGCCACCGGGGTCACGTCGGCCACCGGGGTCACACCGGTCGCCGCGACCGGTGACACGGCCGTCGTCGGCGCGGTCGACTCCGGCGGCGGTGCCGGCGGCACGTTCAAGGCCACACCGCTGGCCTCCAGCGGCAAGTGGTCGGCGGGCGGTTCGTCCGGTGCCTTCACCTGGTCGTACCCGCTGACGATCCCGGCGGCCCCCGCGGGTCCTGCCCCCAACGTCGAGTTCAGCTACAACTCCCAGACCGTGGACGGCCGTACAGCCGTCGCCTCTCCCCAGTCCTCCTGGATCGGCGAGGGTTGGGACTACGACGCCGGTCACATCGAGCGCCGTTACCGCGCCTGCCAGGACGACCGCAAGAAGATGCGGTCCGGCACCGCCAACAACACGGCCAAGAAGGACAAGACGTCCGACCTGTGCTGGGTGTCGCACAACGCCGTGATGTCCCTGGGCGGCAGGACGACGGAACTGGTGCGGGACGCCGCCTCCGGCAGCGACCCCGAGAAAGACACCGAGATCTACCGCCCCCAGAGCGACGACGGTACCCGCGTCGAGCACCGCGTCGGCGGCACCAACGGCGACAACAACGGCGAGTACTGGATCGTCACGACCACGGACGGCACGAAGTACTACTACGGCCTCAACCAGGTCGGCGGCGGTCACGCCGACACCGACTCCGTCTCCACCGTCCCCGTCTTCGGCAACCACCCCGGTGAGCCCTGCCACGCCACGGCCTTCGCCGACTCCCGCTGCGGCTCCGGAAAGAAGCAGGCCTGGCGCTGGGGTCTGGACAAGGTCGTCGACGTACACGGCAACACCCTGGTCGTCACCTGGAAGCAGGAGACGAACCACTACGCGGTGAAGAAGAAGTTCAAGTCCCCCGAGCAGTACGACCGTTACGCCTACCCGAAGACCATCGAGTACGGCATGCGCGCGGACCTGACCAAGCCCTCCGCGACCGTCGAGTTCGGCGTGGCGCAGCGCTGCCTGAAGTCGGCGACGGCCTGCGACGCGGCGAACTTCGCCAAGACCTCCGACCCGGGCGCGTACCGCCCCTGGTGGGACACCCCCGGCAACCTCAACTGCAAGTCGACGTCGAAGCTCTGCCCGGCCTTCCCCTCCTTCTGGACGCAGCTGCGCCTGGACTCGGTGACGACGAAGGCGGCCCGCGCCGGCCAGACCGGCCTGGGCAAGGTGGACACCTACGAACTCCACCAGTCATTCCCCGAGGACTGGTACTACACGTCCCCCGGCCTCTGGCTGAACTCGATCACCCGTCGCGGCTTCGCCCCGGGCGACACCACCGGCACGCTCCAGCACAAGGACGGCGTCAGCTTCGGCGAGTACACGGTCGGCTCCTCCTCTGAACTGAAGGGGCGCCTGAGGGACCGCCAGCTCCCCAACCTGGTGTCGAGCGGCCCGAAGGACCAGCGTCCGCCCTTCACCCGCCCCCGCATCGGCACGGTGGCCACCGAGCACGGCGGTGACATCGAGATCGAGTACAAGGGTGGCTGCGCGAGCGAGCCGTCGGAGGACAAGGGCAGGGACAACGGCACCTGCTACCCGGTCCGCTGGTCGCCGGACGGCGACGAGAAGAAGCCCGCGAAGTCCTGGTTCAACAAGTACGTCGTGCACTCCGTGACCGAGAACGACAAGGTCACCTCGCGGGGCAAACTGATCTACACCCAGTACGACTACACCGACCCCGCCTGGGCGAAGACCGACGACGAGTTCACCCGGCCGTCCCTGCGCACGCACAGCGTCTGGCGCGGATACCGCCAGGTGGCGGTCACCAAGGGCAGCAGGACCACCACCTCCGCCGGAGTACCGCAGGCGCAGTCGTACTCCGAGACGCGGTACTTCCAGGGTGTCGGCGGCGAGGTCAAGGATTCCACGGGCAAGTACACGCTCGTCACCGACGACGAACCGCAGTTCGCGGGCATGGCGGCGGAGACCCTCACCTACCCCGACTCGGACAGGGGCACGCCGAAGAAGCGCACCCTCACCTTCCCCTGGTCGAAGCAGACCGCGTCCCGGTTCCGTGAGGCCGAGGACGGCGCGGACATGGATCCGCTCCTGGCCCATCGCAGTGGTGTGAAGCGTACGGACGAGATCCAGAAGGTCGGTGACAGCTGGCGGGCCGTCCGCACGCTGACGACCGTCGACGACACCTACGGCATCCCGGTCCAGGTCGAGACGGCGGTGGTCGAGCCGGACGGCTCCGGCGAGAACTTCTCCGACCAGAGCTGCACCAGGACGTCGTACGTGCACAACACGTCGGCCTGGCTCATCGGCCTGCCCAAGCAGCAGCGCACCACGGGCACCACCTGCGCGGATCACGACAGTGCCGACCCCGCCACGCAGCTCATCAGCGCGAGCCGCACCACCTACGACAACCAGTCCTACGGCGATGCCCCGACGAAGGGTCTGGTCACGGCCGCCGCAGGGGTGAACGGCGCCGGGACCTCGTACTCGGTCGTCACGAAGACGTCGTACGACCCGCTGGGCCGGGTCCGTACCGTCGCCAAGCCGGGCGCCGGCACGACGGAGATGCGGTACACCCCGGGCGACACCGGTGGTCCCGTCACCTCGGTGGAGGCGATCAACGCCAAGGGCCACGCGGTGACGACGACTTTCGATCCGGGCCGCAGCCTGGCGCTGACGGTCAAGGACGCCAACGGCCGGGTCACCCGTAACGAGTACGACGCCCTCGGCCGCTTCGTGAAGGGCTGGTCCCCGTCCCGCTCCTCGGGGGGCAAGTCGCCGAACGTCGAGATCGAGTACCAGCCGGCGATCGCCACCTCGAAGGAGTCCCGGCCCGCCGCCGTCACGACCAGGTCGCTCAAGGACGACGGCACCTACAGCCGCCAGGTGACCATCTACGACGGCCTGATGCGTCAGGTCCAGACGCAGTCGGAGGCGCACGGCCCCGGCCGCGTCGTCACGGACACCACCTACAACGACCACGGCCTGGTCGACGAGCAGACCAGCGCCTACCTCGCGAAGAACGAGCCGGCCGCCGAACTCTTCTCGCCCAAGTCGAAGTCGCTCGTCCCGGCCCGGATCAAGACCCGCTACGACGGTCTGGAACGGCCGGTCAGCCAGTCGACGTACCACGACGAGAAGCTGGCGTACGCGGCTAGGACGGAGTACGGCGACACCAGCACCTCCGTGGACCCGGCCGGGTCCACGGCGCCGCGGACCCGCACCGTCACGGACGCGCTCGGCCGTGTCACCTCGGTCGTCCACCACAAGGACGACAGCACGAGCGCCGGACGCACGACCACCTACGGATACGACGACCGCGGCCGGCGCACCAGCGTCAACGACCCCGCCGGCAACAAGTGGACGTACACGTACGACGCCCGGGGCCGGGTCACCTCCACGACGGACCCGGACGTCGGCAAGACGGACACCTGGTACGACGAGGCCGACCGGCCGTACAAGGTCACGGACGCGGAGCAGCGGACGACGTACACGGAGTACGACGAGCTGGGCCGCGTCAGGTTCGTCCGTGAGGGCTCCGAGACGAGCAATCCCGTCAAGTCGTTCACGTACGACTCCCTGTCGGGTGCCCTCGGTCAGCCGGTCGCCTCCACCAGGCACACCAAGAACGGCGACTACATCAGCCGCGTCACGGGCTACGACACCGAGTACCGGCCGACGGGCACCGAGACGGTGATCCCCGCCAACACCATGACGACGGGTGTCGCGGGCACGTACCCGTACAAGTACACGTACACCCAGACCGGAAAGCCGCAGACGGTCACGCTGCCGTCGGTGGGCGGGCTGGCCCAGGAGAAGGTCGTCACCCGCTACAACAGCGACGGCCTGACCGAGTCGACCTCGGGTCTCGCCTGGTACACGTCCGACGTCACCTACTCCCCGTACGGCGAACCCCTGCGGACGGTGTCCGGCTCCCAGCCGAACCGCGTCTGGACGACCAACTTCGTCGACCCCTACACCGGACGCCTCCAGCGCACGGTCGCGGACCGCGAGACCGCCGGCCCGCACCGCATCTCGGACAGCTCTTACTCGTACGACAAGTCCGGCGTCATCACGTCGAACGCACGTCAGCTGTCGGACGCCTCGGGTGACACCTGGGACATGCAGTGCTTCACGTACGACGTGATGGGGGAGCTGGCCAACGCCTGGACGTCGAACATCGCCCTCACGAGCAAGGGCACGGGCTGCAAGTCGGCGAACGGTACGACGTGGGGCCCGCGCACGGACCACGCGGCCTCGTCGGGCCCGGTCGCCGACGCGCCGGACACGGCGAGCGACGCGTCCAGCCCGGACGCCTCGCTCAAGTCGACGCTGGCCGCCACCGCCCCGGCCGCGAACACGGTCTCCACGGGCGCCACCGCCTACCACCAGTCCTTCACCTTCGACTGGCTGGGCAACCGGGCCACCCTGACCGAGGCAGACCCGGCGGACGCGACCAAGAACGTCACCTTCACGTACGGCTACAACCCCAAGCAGCCGCACACGATGACGTCGATCGCCTCCAGCCCGGCGGGCCAGAGCAGCACGTACACGTACGACGCGGTGGGCAACACGAAACTCCGTGATCTGCCGGCCGGGGCGCAGGACCTGAAGTGGACCTCGGAGAACAAGCTCGACACGATCACGGTCGGCAGCAAGAAGACGACGTACGTCTACGACGCCGCCGGCAACCGCCTCCTGGAGAACTCCCCCTCCGGTACGACGCTGTACCTGGGCGAGACGGAGGTGACGACGGGCAGCGCGGGTGCGGTGACCCGTGCTTCCCGGTCCTATGGCCAGCCCGGCGCCCCGATGGTGACCCGCACGGCGACCAGCGGCGCGACGACGGGCCACCAACTCTCGGCCCTCCTCGCGGACCACCTGGGCACGGCGAACACAGCGGTCGCTCTGGCGAGCGGCCAGGCGGTCACCCGCCGAGCCGCCAAGCCGTACGGCGAACTCCGCGGCCCGAAGCCGGCATCGTGGCCCAACAAGCGCGGCTACATCGGCGTCGGCATCGAGGACACGACCACCGGCCTGACCCACATCGGCGCCCGCGAGTACGACCAGAACGCGGGCCGCTTCATCTCGGCGGACCCGATCATCGACATCGCGGACCCGCTGCAGATGAACGGGTTCGCGTACTCCAACAACGGCCCGGTCTCGAACTCCGACCCCACGGGGCTGTGCCTGACCTGCGGCGAGGGATTGCCCATCGGAGGAACGGGCCACAACGGAACCGAGAAGCGCTATGTGGGTGCCCGGCAGGGGGCTTCTCAGGGAGGGGGCGGGGTCACGCACCTGGACCCGGGCTCCTACATGAACAGGCGTCGGACGATCGTCTATCCGGGCGTGGAAGTTCCGACGGGTTGGAAGGGGAGGGAAGAGTTCGTTGTGCGCTTCACTGAGCAGCTGGATGGTGTGCGGTTCACGAACGGTCAGCTTCCCAGCTATCTGAGCGACAGCGAAAACACGGGCGCTCAGCAACAACTCGGATTTTGGGCGCTCAACGTCTGCCGAGCGATGAAGTCCTGCCCGGCAGCGCTGGAAATGCACTTCATGCACCTGTCTGCGGGGTTCTCCTCGATGGTGACCGCAGCCGGTGACGTTGATATGCGCAGTACCATGCCAGGAAAGGGAGCGAAGGGCGCCAAGAAGGCAGGCGCAACCTGCAACCAATGCTTCCTGGCCGGAACCCCCGTCCTTATGGCTGACGGCACCACCAAGGACATCGAGGACATCGAACTCGGAGACAAGGTTCAGGCCACGGACCCGGAGACCGGCGAGACGGGACCACGTAAAGTTACCCGCCTCATCGTCACGGAGAACGACAAGCACTTCAACGAACTCTCCATCGCGACGGAAGACGGCATCGAAAAGCTCACGGCGACCTATGAGCACCCCTTCTGGTCACCGTCAGAGCACAAATGGACCGAGGCTGGCGACCTTGCGCCGGGCATGACCCTGCTCACGGACGAGGGCGACACCGTCATCGTCACCGGGAACCGGGCCTACACGCAGCACGCCCGGACGTACAACCTCACTGTTGACGACCTGCACACGTACTATGTGCTGGCGGGGGCCACGCCAGTTCTTGTTCATAACTCCAGTTGCCCGGCCGGATATGACCCCGAATTCCCCTCCATTAAGCTGGAGAACTATCGGGGAAGGTTCAATGCCTCACTGAACAAGAACGGATACAAGCGACTCCCTGACGATTGGGATGCCCACCATGCCATTCCGCAAGAGTACCGAGATCATCCAGAGTTCGCCGACTTCGACTTCGATGCGCCCTCCAACATGCGTGGGGTTCCCGGTAGTAGAATGAAGTCACGTGGCGCCAACGTCCATCAAGACATCACGAACCAGTGGAAGTGGTTCCACGACATGAACTCAAATCCCACGCGAGCTCAGATCGAAGACTTCGCTGGACAGGTAGACAGGGGATACGGTGACTACTTCTGGCGAGAGCCTAAGTAGCTGGGTGGATGAGGTGTCGCGGCTGACCTCGAAGCTCATGAGGAACTTCGAGGCGAGCTTCGGGTACCCTCCAGGCGATAACGGCGTGCTCAAGGCCACCCCCGAACAAGGACTCGAAGTGGCTTCACAGTTGGCTGCTGCTGGAATTGGTGAGGATCTTCATGAGTTCTACTCGCGAGTAGAAGAGGTGTCTTTGCCGGATGTGGGTAATGGGTTCTTTATCCACTCAGCCGAAGCGGTAGTCGACGGGATTAGAGGGGATCAGCCGACCGAAGTAGTCGGCGCCGTCCAAGACGAGATCACTGTATTCGGCTCTGATGGAGGAGGAGGGCTCTTTGCTCTGAGCTCCTCTGGAGAACGAGTCTATCGACTTGATGGTGGATCTCTGATTGGCTCTACCTACGACGTGGATGACTCCGGAGTGAGGGTGGTCGCGAATGGATTCTGGGATTTTTTGGAATACTTGCGCGGCGAATTGGGCCAGGCGATTCCGGCCGATTGGATCTAGAGTTTCAAGAGAATAGCTTCGACTGAACTGTAGAAGCCCGGCCAGGGACTCCTGGCCGGGCTTCTACATGCCTTGACGGTAACGGTGACGGCAACGTCAGCGGACGGCTGCAGCGGTGGGCGGGACTGTCAAACGAGTGGTGTAACTGGGGCAGTTGAGGTTACTGGCGGGCCGCTGACAGGCGGCCGTCGAAGGTGATGTCGAAAGCGTTCAGCGCTGTTTTCCAGCGCATGGTCCAGCGTGCCTGTCCCTTGCTGGTGGGGTCGAGCGACATGACGGCCATATAGACGCACTTCAGGGCGGCCTGCTCGTTCGGGAAGTGACCGCGGGCCTTGACCGCCCGGCGGATCCGCGCGTTCACCGACTCGATCGCGTTCGTCGTGCAGACGATGCGGCGGATCTCGGTGTCGAACCGCAGGAACGGGGTGAACTCCTCCCAGGCGTTCTCCCACAGCTTCACGATCGCTGGATACTTCCGGCCCCAGGCATCGGCGAACTCGGCGAACCGGTCAAGTGCTGCCTCTTCGGTGGGTGCGGTGTAGACGGGCTTGAGGAGACGCGCGATCTTGTCCCAGTCCTGGCGGGCGGCATAGCGGAAGGAGTTCCGCAGCAGATGCACCACGCAGGTCTGCACGATCGTCCGCGGCCAGACCGTCTCGACCGCCTCGGGCAGGCCCTTGAGCCCGTCGCAGACCAGCATGAGAACGTCACTGACGCCGCGGTTCTTGATCTCGGTGAGGATGTGCAGCCAGTGCTTGGCACCCTCGCCGCCGTCACCGGCCCACAGCCCCAG
Source organism: Streptomyces stelliscabiei (assembly GCF_014873495.1). Taxonomy (GTDB): domain Bacteria; phylum Actinomycetota; class Actinomycetes; order Streptomycetales; family Streptomycetaceae; genus Streptomyces; species Streptomyces bottropensis. The sequence continues at coordinate 6,391,432 of NZ_JADBGF010000001.1, forward strand.
GATCTCCCGCCGGCCCTCGGTCGTGACGGCCAGGGCCACATAGATCGGCCGGTTGGCCACCGCACCATCGCGGATCTTCACGTGGATGGCGTCGATGAAGACCACCGGATAGACGGCGTCCAGCGGACGGCTCTGCCATTCCGCCATGCCTTCCAGGACCTTGTCGGTGATGGTGGAGATGGTCTGACGGGAGACCTCAGCGCCATAGACCTCCGCCAGGTGGGCCTGCACCTCGCCGGTGGTCAGGCCCTTGGCCGCCAGCGAAATCACCATCTCGTCGACGCCGGTCAGGCGCTTCTGCCGCTTCTTGACGATCTTCGGCTCGAAGGAGCCGTCGCGGTCGCGGGGCACGGTTATCTCCACCGGCCCGACATCGGTCAGCACCGTCTTGGAGCGGGTGCCGTTGCGGGAGTTGCCGCCGTTCTTGCCTGCGGGGTCGTGCTTGTCATAGCCGAGATGGTCGGTGATCTCGCCCTCCAAGGCGGACTGCAGCAGTCGCTTGGTCAGCTGCTGCAGCAGCCCGCCCTCACCGGTCAGCTGCAGACCCTCGGCCTGAGCCCGGCCCACCAGCTCGTCGATCAACTGATCGTCCACGGCCTTCGCAGGCACAGCCTTCGTATGCTCAACGGTCGCAGCCTCGGACACGTTCTCACTGGTCATCGATGCATCTTCCATGATCGGGAGTTACACCGATCGTTTTACAGACCCAAACGGAGTGCCGAGGAACTTGTAGTCACGCCTGGCACAACCTGTTGTAGGCGCCGACGTCCCCGGTGCCTCAAAAAGGGCGTGGTCGGGGATCTCTGAGTTCGGTTGTACGCGCATCGGGAGCCTCTGCCGAGCCGGTACTCGGCGTGGGCTCCTCGGCATTTTGACGGCAACGTCAGCGGACGAGTGCTGAGGCAGATGGATTCTCGGACGGTTCCTCGGTGCCGTTCAGGGGGTTGTTGAGGCTGTCGATGGCTTGGCGTTGGAGGCGTGCCGAGAGGGCATGTTGAGGGCGCTCTACATCGAGTACTTCCCCACCACTTTTATTGCCTGGCGGAGCCCCAGACCGCCCTGATCGTGGCCCGCGTCGACTGACGCGGGCCCAGCTCAGGATGCGCAGCCCCCCACCCGCCGCGTACTCACCGCGATGTCGTCCACTCGCATCTCGAACGCCGACGGTGACGGGTTCCCCTGGTACAGCTGCCAGCCCAGCTTCAGCTTGTCGAAGGTGGGGAAGACGAAGTCGTCCGCCGTGCCGCCGTGGTTCTTCGTGGAGACGGTCAGGTCGGGCTGGGCCACGCCGTCCAGGTAGACCGTGACGCGGTTGTCCGTGGCGTCCAGGTGGAATTCCGCGCACTGCCACTTCCCGGCCACCGCCGGCGCCGAGGTCTTCCAGTTCGTCCAGTCGCCCGTCGGGCCCAGGTCGGAGCCCACGCCCCAGAAGTTGCCGTTGTCGGTGGGGGCGTACTGGCCGCCGAGGGGGCGGACCAGGGTGGGGGAGTCGGTGCCGGAGGCCTCCGCGAGGGTCCAGTGGGCCCACTGGGGGGCGGTGGGGAACTCGGTCACCCGCAGCCGCATCCGGGCCCAGAGGCTGTTGCCGGGCGGGGCGAGGTCGGGCAGGACGACGAAGGCGCGTCCGTTGCCCTCGGTGCGGAGGCGGAGTTCGCGGCCGTGGCCGTTGGTGCCGGGCGTGACGGTCAGCGTGCCGTTGGACGTGTCGGTGGTCCAGCCCCGGCCCTTGGTCACCGGGCCGAGGGGGAGATGGTTGAAGTTCTCCCGGACGAGCGTGCCGCCGTAGGTGTCGTGGGCGGCGGGCGTTGCCGAGGCTGTGGGGGGTATCGCGATCAGGATCGCGGCCGCGGCCGACAGTGCGGCCGCGGCTTTCCTCAGGATGGTCATGGGGGTCAGTCTGTGATCAACAACCCCATCAGTCACGCAAGTTGGATGCGATCCAGCCAAGCGGCAACGCTCGTCGAGGCGCGAGGGTTGTACGGGGCGTGTGGGATTCAGGAGCGCCGGGCTATGCCACCACCACCCGGGTCCCGTTGAAGTTCGCGACGATCTCCAGTTCCCCGCCCAGTGCCTCCACGTAAGCAGCGACCGTCCCCACCTCGGCGGACTCGGTCCTCCCGCGTTCGATGGCGGACACCCGTTCCTGGCGCACGTGCATACGGTCGGCCACCTCGCGCTGGGTGAGGCCGAGTTGTCGGCGCATCTCGGCCAGCCGGTGCGCACGTGCCTCGGCGACCATGCGCCGGGCACCCGACATGATCTCGTCGAGGTCCTCGGGGTCGTAGACCTCTTCCTTGACCTCGTCCCATGAGTGAAAGCTGGTCATCGCTCTGTCTCCTTGTGGCGGGGCCGGGCCAGGTGGTCCAGCCACTCGGTATAGCGTTCCTCGGCCAGGGGGATCGCGCGGCGGTACCACGCCGTCCATCGCCCCGCCTTGTCGCCCGCGACCAGGAGTACCGCGCTGCGTTCGGGATCGAAGGCGAAGAGGATCCTGATCTCAGTGTCTCCGGCCGAGCCCGGCCGCAGTTCCTTGAGGTGGTGCAGGGCGGACCCCTTGATCCGGTCCACCAGAGGGCGCCCGAGGTCCGGGCCCTCCTCTACCAGGGCCTGAATCGCCTGGCCCACCAGCCGTGCCGTGGTGCGGTCGTCCTTGCGTAGCCTGTGCAGCCAGTCGCGCACCTCGCCGGTCATTTCAAGATGCCAGGCCATCAGCGATCACCGTGTAGTACGTGTACATACTAGTACTCTGGTGTACTGGCTGCCATCCGACCCGACAGTCCGGCGCGGATCACCCGATGGAGTTGCCCCTGTCTCGCAGGCGGGCGCTCCCGCCCTGCCTCCAGTGCCACCCTCCTGGGCAACTCCTCCGCCGCACTCAGGGGTTGGTGTAACTGGCTCTGACTGTCCGTCGACTGCCTGGCATCGCCCGTACTCGCGGGCTGCCGCAGTCGGTTGCGGGCGGAGCGCTGGATCCCGCGCCCCCTGCCGGGCCTGCGTCTCGTCCCCGAGTCGGCCGTCGGCAACGCGAACGGAAGCCGGAACGGGGGCGATGAGGGGAACGGAACCCCGCAGACCGGCTGTCTCCCCCGCGAGGGCGACCGTATGCTCGATGTCACCCTCAGCAAGGCGATGCTGCTCGCCAAAGACACGGGGATCGCGGACCCGACGATCGTCGGCCGGCTGTCACGGCCGACGGTGATCGGGGGATGTGACTCCGCCCACACGGGGGAGTCGGCGGGTGCCCGGCCGAAGTAACGACTTCTCTCCGGGCCCTTCCCTCCTGCAATATGACGGACAGCCCATATTCAGCTATTCAGCCGTTCCAGCCGCTCAAGCAAACAACACGCAGGAGTCAGTACCGTGACCGAGCAGCCTCAGCAGCCCGCTCAGCCCCCGCAGCCGCCGCAGCCCGGATACGGGTACCCGGGCGCGGCCCCCGGCCAGCCGGGCGCCAACCCGTACGGGGCTCCGCAGGCCGGTGACCCGTACGGGGCTCCGCAGGGCGGCTACCAGCAGCCGGGTGCGGGCCAGCCCGGTTACGGCTACCCGCAGCAGGGCGGTTACCCCCAGCAGGGCGGCTACCCCCAGGGCGGTGGCTACCAGGTGCCTCCGACGCCGGGCGGCGCGTACACCGGTGACCCCAACGCCCCGTACGGCTACGACCCTTACGGGCGCCCGTACTCCGACAAGTCGAAGATCGTCGCGGGCATCCTCTCGCTGTTCCTGGGTGCCTTCGGCGTAGGCCGCTTCTACATCGGTCATGTCGGCCTCGGCGTCGCGCAGCTCCTCACCTGCGGCGGCCTCGGCATCTGGTCGCTGGTCGACGGCATCATCCTGCTGACGAGCAGCAACACCACGGACTCCAACGGGCGTGTCCTGCGTGGCTGAGCGCGGCCTCACCACCCTCCGGCATCCGGCGGCGGCCCCCCTCGCGGTGGCCGCCGCCGGGCTGGGGGGCGCCGCGTACCTGTACGGCACCAACCCGCACGAGCCCGGTCATGTGCTGCCCCAGTGCCCGTTCCGCTTTGTCACCGGGCTTCTCTGCCCCGCCTGCGGCGGCACCCGCATGGTGTACGACCTGATGCACGGCCGCCTCGAAGCCGCCTGGCACGACAACCGGGTTCTGCTGCTCGCCGCGCCCTTCGCGCTCGTACTGCTCGGCCGCTGGGCCGTCGAGGGCCTGCGTGGCCGCCGCTGGCGCCCCGAACTCAGGCCCCGCACCCAGGCCTTGATCCTGGGCATCGCGGTGACGTGGACGATCGTCCGCAACCTGCACTGAGCGGGACTGTGGGGGGTGCAGAACCCCATCGCCTTCCCCCTGTCGACCCCCGTAAATCCCTTACGCCCGCTTTATCTTGCCCAGTTGTAGCAAGTTGGCTGGAATCGGATCACGGAATCGGAACGATCGCCTGATTACCCTCCCCTCCGTCCCCTGAATCTCACTACGCTCAACGGCTACAGGGGGGATGACGGGGGACTACGTCGTGCTCGATCGGTGGCCGGTATTTGCCGTGCCCGATCGCTGCCGGGCTTTGCCGCGCCTTCTCTCCTGGGCTCTCCCCGAAGCAATCCGCTTCGGTTATTCAGTCCGGTACATCCAGGAGTTATTTCCATGACCGTCCCCACCCCTGACGCTCCCTTCGGCCACGACCCGCAGGGGCGCCCCTACTCCGACAAGTCGAAGATCGTCGCCGGCATTCTGCAGCTCTTCCTCGGCACGCTCGGCATCGGTCGCTTCTACGTCGGTTCCGTCGGCGTGGGCGTCGCCCAGCTCCTCACCTGCGGTGGTCTGGGCTTCTGGTCCCTGATCGACGGCATCCTGTTCCTCACGAGCAACGACCGCACCGACGCCCAGGGCCGTGTCCTGCGCGGCTGATCGCGCTGCGGATCACCGCTCGGGTGATCGACCGAAGGGCCTCGTCCACCCCGGAGCTTCCCTCTGAGCTCCGCGCGGGGACGAGGCCCTCGTGCGTGGGGACGAAGCCCTGGTGGACGGGGCGTGCGTACGCCCGCGCGTGCGCCAAGTAGCGCATGCATGACGGAGGGCCCGCAGGTGAACCTGCGGGCCCTCCGTCATGCGCTGTGGCGGCGGATCAGAAGCGGCGCGTGATGAGCGCCCGCTTCACCTCCTGGATCGCCTTGGTGACCTCGATACCGCGCGGGCAGGCGTCCGTGCAGTTGAACGTCGTACGGCAACGCCACACGCCGTCACGGTCGTTGAGGATCTCCAGCCGCTGCTCCCCGGCCTCGTCACGCGAGTCGAAGATGAACCGGTGGGCGTTGACGATCGCGGCCGGACCGAAGTACTGGCCGTCGTTCCAGAACACCGGGCACGAGGACGTGCACGCGGCGCAGAGGATGCACTTCGTGGTGTCGTCGAAGCGCTCGCGGTCCTCGGCGGTCTGGAAACGCTCACGCGTCGGCTCGTTGGTGTCCTTCGTGATCAGGAAGGGCATCACGTCCCGGTACGCCTGGAAGAACGGCTCCATGTCCACGACGAGGTCCTTGAGGACCGTGAGGCCCTTGATGGGCTCGACCGTGATCGGCTTCTCGGGGTTGATGTCCTTGATCAGCGTCTTGCAGGCCAGACGGTTCTTGCCGTTGATCCGCATGGCGTCCGAACCGCAGATGCCGTGGGCGCAGGAGCGGCGGAAGGTCAGAGTGCCGTCCACATCCCACTTGATCTTGTGCAGACCGTCGAGGACGCGCTCCTTGGGGTCGATCTCCAGCTGGAAGTCCTGCCAGCTGGCCTCGGCCGAGACCTCGGAGTTGAAGCGACGGACACGGAAGGTGACCGTGATGTACGGGGAGTCGGCGAAACCGGGCTCGGGGCTGCCTGCCGCGTCCGCCTTGTCCAGGGTCGGGGTTGCCATCAGTACTTACGCTCCATCGGCTGGTAGCGGGTCTGGACGACCGGCTTGTAGTCGAGGCGGACGGTCTCGGAGCCGTCGTCGCCGACCTCGCGGTACGCCATGGTGTGACGCATGAAGTTGACGTCGTCGCGGTTCGGGTAGTCCTCGCGGTAGTGACCGCCGCGGGACTCCTTGCGCGCGAGCGCCGACACGGCCATGACCTCGGCCAGGTCGAGCAGGTTGCCCAGCTCGACGGCCTCCAGGAGGTCGGTGTTGAACCGGCGGCCCTTGTCCTGGATCGCCACGTTCTTGTAGCGGGCCCGCAGCTCGGCGATCTTCTCGACGGCCGTCTTGATCGTCTGCTCGGTGCGGAACACCATGACGTTGGCGTCCATGGTCTCCTGCAGCTCGCGCCGCAGCTCCGCCACGCGCTCGTTGCCCGTGGACGAGCGCAGCCGCTCGATCTGCTCGACGACCAGCGACTCCGGGTTCTCCGGCAGCTCGACGAAGTCGGCCGTCCGGGAGGCGTAGTCGGCGGCGGCGATGCCCGCCCGCTTGCCGAACACGTTGATGTCGAGCAGCGAGTTCGTGCCGAGGCGGTTGGCGCCGTGCACGGAGACGCAGGCGACCTCGCCGGCGGCGTACAGGCCCGGGACGACGGTGGTGTTGTCGATCAGGACCTCACCCTGGACGTTCGTCGGGATGCCGCCCATGGCGTAGTGCGCGGTCGGCTGGATCGGGATCGGGTCCGTGTAGGGCTCGATACCGAGGTACGTCCGCGCGAACTCGGTGATGTCCGGGAGCTTGGCGTCGAGCTGCTCCGGCGGGAGGTGCGTGAGGTCGAGGTAGACGTGGTCGCCCTCGGGACCGCAGCCGCGGCCCTCGCGGATCTCCGTGTAGATGGAGCGGGACACGACGTCACGGGACGCGAGGTCCTTCATGACCGGCGCGTACTTCTCCATGAAGCGCTCGCCGTCCTTGTTGCGGAGGATGCCGCCCTCACCGCGGGCGCCCTCCGTCAGCAGGATGCCCATGCGCCAGATGCCGGTCGGGTGGAACTGGAAGAACTCCATGTCCTCCAGCGGCAGCCCGCGACGGTAGACGGCCGCCTGGCCGTCACCGGTCAGGGTGTGCGCGTTCGACGTCACCTTGAAGAACTTGCCGGTGCCGCCGGACGCGTAGATCACGGCCTTCGCCTGGAAGACGTGGATCTCACCGGTGGCGAGTTCGTACGCGACGACGCCGGCCGACTTCTTGACGCCGTCGACCTCGGTGATCAGCTGGTCCAGGACGTAGAACTCGTTGAAGAACTCCACGCCGTGCTTGACGCAGTTCTGGTACAGCGTCTGGAGGATCATGTGGCCGGTGCGGTCGGCCGCGTAGCAGGAGCGGCGGACCGGGGCCTCGCCGTGGTTCCGGCTGTGACCGCCGAAGCGGCGCTGGTCGATCGTGCCGTTCGGGGTGCGGTTGAACGGCAGGCCCATCTTCTCCAGGTCGAGGACGGAGTCGATGGCCTCCTTCGCCAGGATCTCGGCGGCGTCCTGGTCGACCAGGTAGTCACCGCCCTTGACCGTGTCGAAGGTGTGCCACTCCCAGTTGTCCTCCTCCACGTTGGCGAGCGCGGCGGCCATGCCGCCCTGCGCGGCGCCCGTGTGGGAGCGGGTGGGGTACAGCTTGGTCAGCACGGCGGTGCGGCTGCGCTGCGTCGACTCGATGGCCGCGCGCATACCGGCGCCGCCGGCGCCGACGATGACGGTGTCGTACTTGTGGATCTTCATGATCGGTTGCCTCAGCCCCGTGCCTAGCGGATGTTCGGGTCGAAGGTGAAGATCACCAGCGTGCCCAGCAGGATGGTGAACACCGTGGCGGTGTAGAGCAGGCCCTTCAGCCACAGGCGGGTGTTCGGACGCTCCGCGTAGTCGTTGATGACCGTACGCAGGCCGTTCGCGCCGTGCAGCATCGCGAGCCACAGCATCAGCAGGTCCCAGGTCTGCCAGAACGGGGACGCCCAGCGGCCCGCGACGAACGCGAAGCCGATCTTGGAGACGCCGCCGTCGAGGACGAGCTGGATGATCAGGTGGCCGATGACCAGGACGACCAGGACGATGCCGGACAGGCGCATGAACAGCCATGCGGCCATCTCGAAGTTGCCGCGGGTCGACTTCGGGGTCTTCTTGGTGCGCTTGCGGGGCGGCTCGATGAAGGGGGCCGGGTTGTCGGGGCTGTAGCCCGACAGCTCTCCGGCGCCCTCGACGGGGCCGATGCCGGACGCGGTGGTTTCAGTGGCGGACATCTGCCTCAGCTCCCGAAGACTTCACGGACGGCGTGGCCGAGGACGGGGTACAGGGCCCCGATCATCAGCACGAGCCAGATGCCGACGACGGACCACAGCATCGTCTTCTGGTGACGGGGGCCGTTGGACCAGAAGTCGACGGCGATGACCCGAAGACCGTTGAGCGCGTGGAAGAGGATGGCGGCGACGAGGCCGTACTCCAGCAGCGCGACGATCGGCGTCTTGTACGTGGCCACGACCTTGTCGTACGCGTCGGGGGAGACACGGACGAGAGCGGTGTCCAGCACGTGTACGAACAGGAAGAAGAAGATGAGGACGCCGGTGACTCGATGAGCCACCCAGGACCACATTCCTTCCCGGCCGCGGTACAGCGTTCCAGCCGGCACGGAAGAACCCTCCGGGAGCGGGGATTGGGGCCGGCCGGCTTGCTTGTCGGTCTGACCCGGCCGGGTACGGTCCACCGGCCCCGGCCATGGTAGCGACGTCGTTGCACTTGGCTTAAGCCGGGAGGGTTGGTGTGATCAAACTGGCATACAAAGGTGCACGTAAGGGTGAGTAGCGGGCGGCATCCGGGGTGGGGGTGCTGACGGGGTGCCGGGTGCGGGTTCGGTGGGGGCTGGTCGCGCAGTTCCCCGCGCCCCTGAAACGATCCCGCCGTCACGGCGGCCCCGAGGCGCTGCGGAGTTCCACGCGTCCTCGAAAAGATCGCGCAGTTCCCCGCGCCCCCAAGAGGTTGCGCCGCTCCCTGCCGCCCGAGGGCGCTGCGCGGTTTCCCCGCGCCCCGCTCCTGCGAAGGGCGCGCGGTTCCCCGAGCCCTAGAAGATCGCGCGGTTCCCCGCGCCCCTGGTGAGGTGGCTGGTCAGGCGTTCTCGTGCCAGGCGGCGTAGTTCCTCGGCCACCACCACGCGCTCCTCCTCCGGGTCGTTCGAGAGGCGGGAGCGGATGCCCTCCAGGGTCCGGTCGAGGAGTTCGTCGGGACGGGTGGTGGTCCCGGAGATCACGAAGACGTGGCCGAAGCGGGCCTCGTAGGCGGCGTGGGCGGCGTTCAGGGCGGTGTGGGCCACGCCGTAGGTGTCGTCGGGGAGGGGCGGGAGGGTCTCGCCGGCCAGCGCTTCCGCGAGGTCGGCCGCCGTGAGGTCGTACGCCGCCTCGTCCGACGCGGCGAGCAGGGCGTCGAGGTCGGGGTAGGGGCGGTGGTCGGTGAGGCGGTGGGCCCAGCGGAGGCTGCGCAGGCAGGTGAGGAGGATCTGGCGGGCGCTGTCGGCGGGGGCGTGGTTGAACCGCTCCAGGGCCGACGGGCCGGGGGTGCGGACCTGCTCCGGTATGGCGACCTGGCCGGGGAGGCGGGGGAGACGGTGCGGAGGCAGCGTGGTTCCTCGGCGGTGCGTAGGGGTCGGCAGGGCAGGTTGTGCGAAAGGTGCCACCACGTTATCGAGGCGGGTCATGGGCTGTCCGTTCGATGCCCGAAATTCACCCGAACGGGAGAGTTTCGGAACCTGTGGTGGACTGATGGGACGGTGGAACGTCGTAGGTTCGAGAAGGGGCTCGGAAGAGAGCCGGGCGTGTCGAGAGAGCCGAGAGAGCCGGGACAGGACCGGGAGAAGGCCGGGGGAAGGTGCGGGCGAGAGGTGCGTGAGTTGTCGTGGATGCTGACCGGGATCGGGACCGAGGGCGCGTCGTGAACCGAGGCCGGCGCAGGGCACCCCGCAGGAAGACGGCGATCACCTCGAAAGGGTTGCTCCTGGGGACGGGAGCCGTCCTGGCGGGTGGCGCGGTCGCGGTGGCCGTGACCGTGTGGCCGGGCGACGGGACACGCACGCCCAGCGGCTCGGAGCCGTCGCGGGCGGGCTCGTCCGTGAACGCCGCCGAGAAGGCCCCCTCCGCGTCCCCGTCCCCCTCGCGCTCGTACCCGCTGTCCCAGAAACCGCGGACCATCCCCGCCGTACGGCAGCACGAGGCCGCCCGCGGCCCCGGCTGGAAGCCCGCCGACGGCGGCCGGGTCGTCGTACGGAACGCGGCGCTCGCCGACGAGGGGCGGCTGACCGCCGGGGAGCTGGGGCTGGCCTACGCGGGGGACGCGCGCCCCCGCGCCGGGGACGTGGAGCTGGCGCTGACCGGGGCCGACCAGCCGAGGTCGGAGGCGTACACGCTGACGGTGAAGGACCGGCGGGTACGGATCGCCGCGCCCGCCGAGGCGGGCGTCTTCTACGGGACGCGCACCCTGAAGCAGGAGGTGCGCGGCGGCGGTACGGCACCGGAGGGCGTCGTCCGCGACGAGCCGGCCAAGCCGCAGCGTGGGTTCATGCTCGACATCGCGCGCAAGCACTTCACGGCGGGCTGGATCGAGGACCGCGTCCGTGAGCTGGGCGACCTGAAGTACAACCAGCTCGGGCTGCACTTCTCCGACGACCAGGGCTTCCGCATCGCCTCCACGAGCCACCCCGAGGTGGTGTCGGACCAGCACCTCACCAAGGCCCAGGTGCGGAAGATCCTGGACCTCGCGAAGAGCCGGCACATCCAGGTCGTACCGGAGATCGACTCCCCCGGGCACCTGGGGGCCGTGATCGCGGGCAATCCCGGGCTGCAGCTGCGGAACGCCCAGGGCGTGGCCGCGAGCGGGGCCGTCGACATCTCCAACCCGAGGTCGGCCGTGGTCGTGGACGAGCTGCTCGACGAGTACGCCGGTCTCTTCGACGGCGCGTACTGGCATCTCGGCGGGGACGAGTACCGGGCGCTGATGGCGTCGAACCCCGAGGCGTCCTACCCGCAGCTGGCCGCCGCCGCGCGGCAGAAGTACGGCCCCGGCGCGACCGTCGCCGACCTCGCCACCGGCTGGCTCAACGACCGCGCCAAGGTGATGCGCGGCCATGACCGGACCGTGCGGGCCTGGAACGACGGGTTCTTCCGGGGCGGCTCGGTCCAGGCGGACAGGTCGATCCAGGTCGCGTACTGGACGGGCAAGGAGATCGGGGCCCGGCAGCCCGTCGAGTATCTGAGCGCCGGACGGCAGGTGATCAACTACAACGACGAGTACCTGTACTACGTCCTCGGCGAGCCCAACCAGTTCTTCTACCCGACCGGACAGCGCATCTACGAGTCCTGGACGCCACGGGTGCTGCGCGGCACGACCGCCGTCCCGGCCCGGTACGACGACCAGATCCTCGGCGGTTCGTTCGCCGTCTGGTGCGACCTCGCGAACCGGCAGACCGAGGCGCAGGTCGCGGCGGGCGTGCGGATGCCGCTGCGGGCGCTGTCGCAGAAGCTGTGGGATCCGGGGAAGCCGACGCTGAGCTGGGCGCAGTTCCGGGAGCTGGCGGGGAAGGTGAGCTGAGGCGGTGGTGGGTCGCGGCGCCGGTGAATCGAATGGACGGGCGGGGCGGGTGAACCGTATGTTCCGCGTGTTCTGATCGCCGAGCGTGAGGGTCCGCGGAGGACCGTGTTCGGCGCGCGTTTCGATCACACGGGGGCTTCGAACGATGGACTGTGCGCGTTGCGGGAACCACACCGCGACACCCGGAGGACAGCTGTGCCGTGGCTGCGACGCGGCGGCTCCGCGCCCGGAGTCTCCGCCGCCGGCCGCGTATCCGGTGACGGACCCGTCGGTGACGTACCCGGCCGCTCCGCCGCTCGCGACCCACACGGAGCTGCCCATCCAGTCGCCGCACGGCCCCGCCTGGCTGCGGTCACCGGTGGCGCTCGGGCGGGCGGTGGCGATCCTGCTCGGCGCGGTCGCCGCCGCGGACGTGGTCGCGGTGTGGGCGGACCTCTCGCTCCTCGACGTGTCGGACCGGCTGGCCGGCGAGGACTGGAGCGTGGCTTTGGAGCGCGACTCCGACCGGGCTGACGGGCTCGTCGCGCTGGCGGGCATCCTCCAGACGCTCACCTACGTCGCCGCGATCGTCGTCTTCCTGGTGTGGTTCCACCGGGTGCGGGTCAACGCCGAGGTGTTCGACCCCTTCGGGCATCGCAAGAAGCGGGGCTGGGCGATCGGCGGCTGGTTCGTGCCGGTGGTGAACCTGTGGTTCCCGCGCCGGATCGCGATCGACTGCTGGGACGCGAGCAGCCCGTGGGAGAAGCCGCGGTCGCACGCGCTCGTCAACACCTGGTGGACGCTGTGGCTGCTCAGCCTGTTCGCGGGGGAGGCCGGGGACCGGGCGTACCTCAGGGCGGAGGAGATCGAGGAGTACCGGGTGGCCGCTCGGCAGATGCTCTTCGCGGACTCTCTGGAAATCGTGGCCGCCGTGTTCGCCGCCCTGTTCGTCCTCGCGCTCACGCGGATGCAGAACGACAGGGCGCGCGGCGGTCCGCGCGAGCCGGAGCCCGGCACCGTGTGAGCCCGGTCCCCTGTGGGCCGTCTGCGCGGAACCGTGCGGATTGCCCGATTCCGGGCGCGAACTGCCGTACGTGTGTGGTGTATTCCCGTTATGGGGTACTGGGGGTACTACGTCGTGGGCAGAAGCGGGCAGCGTCTGTCGGGGCTGGACGCGCTGGGCGGGGCCAAGGGGTTGACGTTGTGCGCGACGGCGGCCGGTGACTGGCAGGTGTGGGCGTATCCGACGGGCGCGCCCGGTGCCGAGACCGCGACGGCGGCCGGCGACGTCGGGAACATGAACACGCTGGCCCGGGAGACGGGGGCGCCCGCGCTGTTCGGCTACGTCATGGACAGCGACTGTGTGGTCGTCGAGGCCGCCGGGCCGGAGAGCGGCGCGTGGACCACGTGTCTCGCGCGGCGGGCCATGGCCGCGTACCTGGGCGACGGCGAGGGGCTCACCGTCGAGGACTACTTCCTCGAACCGCGCGACGCCGCCGAACGTGCCGTCGCCTGGGCCGCGGAGGCCGGGCGGGCCGTCGACGCGCAGGCGCTGGTCGATGTGTTGACCTCAGAGCCTGGACCGGCGGACCCCCTGGCTGAAAACATTCTGTTCCGGTTGCTCGACCGGCTCGGGGTCGTCCCTCTGTGACACTCCCGTGCCGTCGCACGCAGTAAGGGGAAGTGCGGGCTCCGTATAACCGGGGTGTGGTCGAGCGGGATACAGGGGAGGCGCGATGAGCCTGGTGGAGCTGTTGGCCCAGGCCGACGAACGCGGTCTGGCGGCAAGCGGGTTGGCTTGTTTGGACCGTTGCGTACCGCTTCTCGGTGGTGACGACGAGGTCCTGCGTCCGCTGTGGGCGGGACTCGTGGACGACGGCGAGGGGTGGGGGGAGAAGGTCGCGAAGGCACGGGGTGAACTGGCCTCGTCCGATGCCGATGCCGATGCCGATGCAAGCGCAGCTGTCGGCGCTGGTGCGGCTTCCGCCTCCGGTGCGGACGTGGTCCTGCTGGCCCGTCGGATGCTCGACGCGGTTCCCGACGAGCGGTCCGGTGACGCGTTGCGCGCGTGGGCGGAGGTCTGCTCCGTCTCCGCGCTGAGGATCCATCAGTTGCTCGACCCGCTGGACGCCGGGGGAGAGGACTCGGTGGCGGACTGCCGTGCGGGCCGCACCGAGGGGGCCTCCCATCTGGTCGCCGCCGAACTGCGCCGGCAGGTCGTCGTGCTCGAACTGCTCGCGCAGCACGGGGCGGCGGGGGTGCGCCAGGCGCTGGGTGTGGCCACGGAGGGGCGGCGCGTGCTGCGGGCGGTCGTGTCGCGGCGGGCGCGCGGGGCGGGGCGGTAAACCTCGGTTCCTGGCAGGTCCTGTGGGTGTCCTGAGGCCGGGTGTGGCGGTCCTGCGCCGGTGTCGCGCACACGCTGAAATCGCGAAACGTCTCACGCGGGGCGGGCGCTTTCCCGAGTGTGAGCGCACAGCAGACATTCAGTTCGGGCGATGCCCCCAGCGCGCCGGGGAGCCTCGGGAGCCGGCCCACGAGCGCGGCGAAGCCCCTTCGGTGGGCGGCCGACGCGGTGGCGATGATGCGGGAAGGGGCGCGGGTGCGCCTCGACTACTCGACACAGAGTCTGTGGCGGGTGGACCGGATGATCGAGGAGATACGACGGGAGGGCGCGCCCTACGCCGCCGTGGAGGGGGCGTTGCGGGGGTTCGGGGCGTACGGCGGTGAGGTCGTCGTGCGGTGGGCCGGGGGCGAGTGGGTCGCGTCGGGCGGGGGGTTCTGGGTGCGGACCTGGGACGGCCGCTTCTGGGATCCGCTGGACGAGGCGCGGCGCTGTTTCGCCGGCGAGGGTTCGCTGCGGCTGCTGTGCCGTGACGCGATGCCGTCCGGCTGACGTGGCCAGGCGCGTCGCCGCGGGTGAGCGGGTCCGCTGCGGGGCCGAGGTGGCGGAGGTTGACGGTGTGACACTTCCGTGGAGCCCGGCGCAGATGACCATGGGGGCTTGGCGGCGGCCGGGACGGTCCCCGCAACGCCATCCCGGCACCGACTCGGCACGGGCTCGGACAGCCTGCGGCCAGGGAGGGGAACCTCGGCGCGTGCAGGCGTACGACGGTGAACTGGGCGCGGCCGTCGCGCGGGCCCAGGCCGGGGACGAGGCCGCCTTCGCGGTGGCCTACCGGCTCGTGCAGCCCGGACTGCTGGGGTACCTGCGCGGCATCGTCGGGGACGACGCGGAGGACGTCGCCTCGGACGCCTGGCTGGAGATAGCGCGGGACCTCGGGCGGTTCAAGGGCGACGGGGCGGGGTTCCGGGGCTGGAGTGCGACCATCGCCCGGCACCGGGCCCTGGACCATCTGAGGCGCCAGAGGGTCCGGCCCCGGGCGACCGCGCTGGAGAACGACCTGCTGGAGCTGCCGGGCACGCACAGCACCCCGGACCAGGCCCTGGAGACCCTCTCCACCGAGCAGGCGCTCGCACTCGTCGCCCGGCTGCCCCGCGATCAGGCCGAGGCCGTACTGCTGCGCGTCGTCGTCGGCCTCGACGGCCCCGCCGCCGCCCGTGTCCTCGGCAAACGCCCCGGCGCGGTCCGTACCGCCACGCACCGGGGGCTGAAGCGACTGGCCCAGCTCCTGCGGAGCGAGGGTGTGACGGATGACGGCCCCCGGACGCTGGGGGAGTCGAGATGACCGACAGCGACCACGGCCTGCACGGCGCCGACACCCACCACCGCGCCCACGCGTCCGCCGACAGGGAAGGGCACCCGCGTGACGACCAGGGCCCTGCCTCCCTGTCCGACGGCGTGACCGCGCCCTCCGTCGAGCGTGTCTCCCCCCTTCTCGCCGCCGCCGTGCGCGGTGGCGGGGAGGCCGACAGCGTGGGGGAGGCACGGGCGGTGGCGGCCTTCCTGGCCGCGCGGGAGACGGGGGCGCGTACGGCCCGTACCCGGCGGCGCGACGACTGGCGGCCGAACGCGCGGCGCCGCGTGCAGCTGTCGATCCGTACCACCCTGGCCGTACTGCTGGCGGGCCTCACCCTCGGCGGAGTCGCCTTCGCGGCGGTCGGACCGGCCGCACGCGACGACGAGGGCGCCGGCCGGGAACACGCGCGCGACGGAGGCCAGGAGCGGCGTCCCCGTACGGCCGACAGCGCTCCCGCCCGTCCCGGACCCTCCACCGCGGACCGCCCGGACCTGGACCAAAAACCCACCGCGTCCGGGCAGCCGGGCAGCACCGACGGACCGCGCAACGGCGGCGGCAAGCCCGACGGCAAGTCCGACGGCAACGACAAAGGCCGTAGCGAGGGCGGCAAGCCGAGGCCCTCGTCGCGTCCCGCCGGTCCCGACGCGTCAAGGGCGGCGAACGAGTCCGGGCGGCCGGGAGGCGAGGGACGACGTCCGGCGGTCGCGGAACGCGACGAGGCGGGCGCGGGACGGAAGCCGGGCGGCGAAACGCGGGGCCCGGAAACGAAGTGAGGCCGGCGTGCTCGCAAGACCCCCGTACTCGCAAGACACCCGGCCGACTCCGCCGATGGCAACGGCCGGGGCCGCCACCCCCCACAGGAGAGGCCCCGACCGTCGCGCGGCACGGGCCGCGCGGCGACCCGTACTCCCTACAGCGCCGCGCCCACGTTTTCTGTCACACCTCGCCGCATCACGAGTTAGTTGCATGTTCTACGGACATGGACGGTCAGCGGTTTCAGGCCGTAACGTGCCTTTCGCGCCGGATCGTGGAGGGCGGAAGACCACCGCAACCACAGCGGTTCCGAGACCGCGACCATCGATCGAGGAAGGGGCGCGTGGGTGCTGGGGGACGACGCGGAGCTGACCGCCGCGGTGCTTGCGGCACAGGACGGGGACGAGACCGCGTTCCGGACTGTGTACCGCTCGGTGCACCCACGGCTGCTCGGATACGTGCGGACGCTGGTCGGCGATCCGGACGCGGAGGACGTCACCTCCGAGTCCTGGCTGCAGATAGCCCGTGACCTGGAGCGGTTCAGCGGAGACGCCGACCGGTTCCGCGGCTGGGCCGCGCGGATCGCCCGCAACCGGGCCCTGGACCACATACGCATGCGGGGCCGCCGGCCCGCGATAGGCGGCGACGAGACCGAGCTGACCGCCAAGCCTGCCGAGTCCGACACGGCCGGCGAGGCGATGGAGTCCCTGGCGACCGGCCGCACGCTCTCGCTCATCGCCCAGCTGCCGCAGGACCAGGCGGAGGCGGTGGTCCTGCGCGTCGTCGTCGGCCTCGACGCGAAGACCGCCGCGGAGACTCTGGGCAAGCGCGCGGGAGCCGTACGGACGGCCGCGCACCGGGGGCTGAAACGGCTCGCCGAACTGATCGGGGAGAATCCGGAGACGGCATCGGAGACCGACCCGGAATCCAGGGGTCCGCTGGACGCCGTACCCCGACCGAGAGCCGCGCGCGTACGCGCGGCCACGTCCGCCGGTGTGACGCATACGCGTTCGCGGACGCAGAAGGATGTGTGATGGCCGACGAGCAGTACAGGTGGCTGAACCGCGACGCCGCGGAGCGGCTGCTGAGCGGGAAGCCGCTCGAAGCCGTCGACCCCGATACCCGTGCCCGTGCCGACCGGCTCGCCGAGGCGCTCGGCGCCCTGGCGGCGGAGGCCGCGCCTGAGCCTTCACCGGATCCCGAACTCCCGGGCGAGGAGGCCGCGTTGGCCGCCTTCCGCACCGCCCGCACGACTTCCTGGACCCCTGCGCTCGACTCCGGTGAGAGCGGCCGGGCCGAGGAGTCCGGCCGCGGCGGCCGTACGCACCCCGCCGCCTCGCCCGCGGCCGACGCGGGTGTCGTCCACCTCGGCCGACCCGCGCGGACGTCCGCCTCGTCGGGGAGCCGACGGGCCCGCTGGGGCCGCCCGGTGCGGTTCGGGCTGGTCGCGGCGGTGGCCGCCGGGATGCTCGGCGGGGTCACGGTGGTGGCCGGCGGCGGCGCGCTGAGCGTGTTCCGCGGCGACGAACCGGAACCCTCCGCCACCGTTTCCGCCGGCCGGTCGCCGGACCGGCCGCTGATGTCACCTTCGCCCGACACGGAGAAGGGCGACGACAGGCGCGGGGCGTGGGGCCAGGCAGTGCCCGACGAGTCTCCGGCCCCCTCCTCGCAGGGCGACGCCCCCTCCGGCGAGGGCACCGGCGGTGCCGACGAGGACGAGCGGTCCGGTGCGAGCGGGCGGGACGGGCAGCCCACCCCGGAGTGGTGGCGGAAGGTGACCTCCGCCTGCCGTGACGTACGCGACGGCAAGGAACTCACCGCCGACCGCCGCCGCGGCCTGGAGGACGCGGCGGGCGGCAGGGGCCGGGGGCAGCTGAAGCGGTACTGCGAAGGCGTCCTGTCCGGCGGCTCCGTCAACCCCGGCGGCTCCGGCAAGGCGAAGCGGTGGGGTGCCGGCACCGGGACGGGCGCCTCGGGCAATGGCGGCCCGTCGGTCGGCGGCGACAAGGACACCCGGTCGGGCAACGACTCCGACGATGACGACGACGCGCACCACGGCAAGGGCCGAGGCGGTCACGGGAACGGCAAGAGCCGCCACGGGAACGGCCGGGGCGACGGCAAGGGCCTCGGGCACGGGAACGGCAAGAACAAGGGCGGCAAGAACAAGGGCCACCAGGGCGGACAGGGCGGCAAGGGGAACAAGGGCGGGAAGGGCAGCGGTGGCAGCGGTCACCGGGGTCAGTTCGCGGCCGTGACCCCGGTCGGCTTCGGCGTCGGCCCCGCCACCGCCGGACAGGCGCTCACACATCCCTCCTGACCTGCGTTTTCGTATCCGCTCCGAATTCTTTCGCTGAACGGGTAACACTTTTGGCCGCCCCGGCGCAGTAATGAGTGAGCCGACTGGTCATCGGCCGTCGCACAGAGCCGGGGTTCCCCCCGTACCTACGGCTCGTGCACCTCGGCGCGGGCGGGACACGTTCCCCCGGTCCCGCCCGCGCCCCATTACCCCCGTGATTCCCCCGTGACCCCGTACTTCCCCTGACGCGCGGGACACCCTCCCGCTATGCGTCGTGTGACGCACGTCACTTGATCCGGGGTCCATTCGCCGTTCGACCGCTGTCGTCACCAGTACACGACGACCTTGTCGCCGTTCCTGACCTGCGCGAACAACTGGGCGATCGCCGCCTTGTCCCGGACGTTGACGCAGCCGTGCGAGGCCCCGTAGTAGCCGCGGGCCGCGAAGTCGGCGGAGTAGTGGACCGCCTGGCCGCCGCTGAAGAACATGGCGTACGGCATGGGGGTGTCGTACAGGGTCGACACGTGGTCACGGGACTTGAAGTAGACGCTGAAGACGCCCTCGCGCGTGGGTGTGTACTCCGAGCCGAAGCGCACCTCGACCGTCGTCAGGGTCCGGCCGTCCACCATCCAGCGCAGCGTGCGGCTCGTCTTGCTGATGCAGAGCACCCGCCCGGTGAGGCACCGCGGGTCGGGCGACGCGGCCGGCTGTCCGCCGTAGGCGTACAGGTCCCATTTGCCGGGCTCCCGTGTCATGTTCAGCAGCCGCGCCCAGGTGACGCTGTCCGTCTTCCCGGTCTGCGGCAGCCCGCGTTTGCCCTGGAAGCCCCGGACCGCCTGGACGGTCGGGTCGTCGTACGTCCCCGTGGGCCCGGTGAAGAGCCACGCGATCTGCCGCAGCCGGGCCTGCAGTTCCCGTACGTCCAGTCCCGCGTCCCCCCTGGCCCACAGGACCGTGGGGGCGACGGTGGGGGTGGGGGTGGCCCTGCGCGGTGGGGTCTGCTCATGACGTCCCTTGCCGTCACCGTCACCGTCGGCGTCATCGTCATCGGTGCGCGCGCCGGCGTCGGCGCCGGCGCCGCCGTCCCGGTCGCCGGTGTCCTGCTTCGGGGCGCCGCTCGGCGTGCCGGTCACGTCGACGCGCACGGGCCCGCGCTGGTCGCCGTGCACCTCGATGCCCTGGGCCGTGCAGGCGCCTGCCAGGGCGAGTGCCGCGAGCGCGGCCATCGATCTCCGCATGTCCCTGGTACGCATCGGGGCCCCCGTCTTCTCATGATCCGCCGCGGCCGGTCACTCTCCCGGACAGGTTTCCCGGACGTGACCCGTCGCGAACAAACGGGCATGGTTGTGAGCAAGGTCCCAGCCAGGACCGCTCCACCGGGTGCTGACTCGCCGCCACAGCCCCTCGCGAGCGTCAGTACGGGTGAGTGGCGAGCGAGTGTCCGCACCGGCGGCAGGACGGAGGCACACCATGGCGCGCGAGTCGGAGTCAGGACTGCCCATCGAGCCGGTGTACGGGCCGGAGGCGCTGCGGGACTGGGATCCGGCGGAGCGGCTCGGCGACCCCGGCGCGTACCCCTACACCCGTGGTGTCCATCCGTCGATGTACACCGGCCGACCCTGGACGATGCGTCAGTACGCCGGCTTCGGTACGGCGGCGGAGTCCAACGCGCGCTACAGGCAGCTGATCGCCGACGGCACGACGGGGCTGTCCGTCGCGTTCGATCTGCCCACCCAGATGGGCCACGACTCCGACGCCCCGATCGCCCACGGCGAGGTGGGCAGGGTGGGCGTGGCGATCGACTCCGTCGACGACATGCGGGTGCTGTTCGACGGGATCCCGCTGGACAGGGTGTCGACGTCGATGACGATCAACGCGCCCGCCGCCCTGCTGCTGCTGATGTACCAGCTGGTCGGCGAGGAGCAGGGGGTACCGGCCGACCGGCTCACGGGCACGATCCAGAACGACGTGCTGAAGGAGTACATCGCGCGCGGGACGTACATCTTCCCGCCCAAGCCCTCCCTGCGCCTGACCGCCGACATCTTCCGGTACTGCGGGACCGAGATCCCCAGGTGGAACACCATCTCGATCTCCGGCTACCACATGGCCGAGGCGGGTGCCTCGCCCGCGCAGGAGATCGCGTTCACCCTCGCCGACGGCATCGAGTACGTGCGCACGGCGGTCGCGGCGGGGATGGGTGTCGACGACTTCGCCCCCCGCCTCTCCTTCTTCTTCGTCGCCCGCACGACGATCCTGGAGGAGGTCGCCAAGTTCCGCGCGGCGCGCAGGATCTGGGCCCGGGTGATGCGGGAGGAGTTCGGCGCGCGGAACCCCAAGTCCCTGATGCTCCGCTTCCACACCCAGACGGCCGGCGTGCAGTTGACGGCCCAGCAGCCGGAGGTCAACCTCGTCCGCGTGGCCGTACAGGGCCTCGCGGCCGTGCTGGGCGGCACCCAGTCCCTGCACACCAACTCCTTCGACGAGGCGATCGCCCTCCCGACCGACAAGAGCGCCCGCCTGGCCCTGCGGACACAGCAGGTGCTGGCCTACGAGACGGACGTGACGGCCACGGTGGACCCGTTCGCGGGTTCGTACGTCGTCGAGAGGATGACCGACGACGTGGAGGCGGCGGCCGTCGAACTGATGCGGAAGGTCGAGGACCTCGGCGGCGCGGTCGCCGCCATCGAGCACGGCTTCCAGAAGGGCGAGATCGAGCGCTCCGCCTACCGGATCGCCCAGCAGACCGACTCCGGCGAACGGGTCGTGGTCGGCGTCAACCGTTTCCGGCTCGACGCCGAGGAGCCGTACGAGCCGCTCCGGGTGGACCCGGCCATCGAGGCCCAGCAGGCGGCACGGCTCGCGAAGCTCCGCGCCGCACGCGACCGGTCGGCGGTGGAGGCGGCTCTCGCCGCCCTGAAGAAGGCCGCCGAGGGCGAGGACAACGTCCTCCCTCCGATGCGGGAAGCCCTCAGGGCCCGCGCCACCGTGGGCGAGGTGTGCGACGCGCTGCGGGAGGTCTGGGGGACCTACGTCCCCGGCGACGTGTTCTGACGCGGACGCCGAACCGGGTTGTCGTACCCCCGTGCGACACTCCCTTCCATGTTCGGTGTCACTGACCTGCCCACCTATCTGGCAGGACTCGTCCTGATCGTCCTCCTGCCCGGCCCCAACTCCCTCTACGTGCTGTCCGTGGCCGCCCGGCGCGGGATACGGACCGGGTACCGGGCCGCCGCCGGGGTGTGGGTCGGGGACGCCGTGCTGATGACGCTGTCGGCGGCGGGGGTGGCCTCGCTGCTGCAGGCCAACGCCGTGCTCTTCGGGATCGTGAAGTACGCGGGCGCCGGGTATCTGTCCTGGCTGGCGGTGGGGATGCTGCGGGCCGCGTGGGGGATGTGGCGCAGCCGCCACGAGCGGTCGGCCGAGGGGGCGGGGGGCGAGGCCGTCGAGGGGGAACGGCCGTTCCGGCGGGCCCTGGTCACCAGTCTGCTCAACCCCAAGGCGATCCTGTTCTTCGTCGCCTTCTTCGTGCAGTTCGTGGACCCCGGGTACGCCTACCCGGCCCTCTCCTTCGTGGTGCTCGGCGCCCTCGCCCAGATCGCCAGCTTCCTCTACCTGAGCGCGCTGATATTCAGCGGCACCAGGCTGGCCGCCACCTTCCGCCGGCGGAAGGCGCTGTCGGCGGGCGCCACCTCGGCGGCGGGCGCGATGTTCCTCGGGTTCGCGGTCAAGCTGTCGCTGGCGAGCAGCGCCTGAGCCTCGCCCGGGTCTCGCCGGGCTCGCTCAGGCCAGACCCGTCGCGGCCGCGTATGCCGGGAGACCGGCCGGGGTCTCGCCGGCCCAGCCCACATAGCCGTCGGGGCGGATGAGGAAGACACCGGTGCCGTAGGCCTCGTAGGCCGGGATGTGGGCCCGGCGCACGTTCTCCGGCCACGCCGGCTCCGACGGGTGCGGCCGGTCCGCCGTCGCGTCCCTGCGGGCCGTGCCGCCGTCTGGGGCGGGCGTGCCGTCCGTCGCGTGCGTGCCGGCCGCGGCGTGCGTGGCGTCCGTGCCGACCGTGAGCAGGGTCCAGTGCGGGCCGCGGAAGACGTCGAAGAGGTGTACGCCGCCGCGCCGGCCGTCGGGGGCGCGGTCGCCGGCGCGAAGGGCGTCCGGGGGCAGGTTCTCGCGGGTGTCGACGCACAGGGAGCTGTCCCGGTAGCCGAGGCCCAGCTGCTGGGTGTCCCGGCCCCGGCGCTGCTCGCCCCGGTGCACCCGGGTGGAGAGGCCGAGCATGGCGGCGGCCACCGGGCGCCGCTCCTCCTCGTACGTGTCCAGCAGCGTCTCGTCCGCGTCGCCCCGCACCACCGCGCCCAGTTTCCAGCCCAGGTTGTACGCGTCCTGGACGCTGGTGTTGAGGCCCTGGCCCCCGGCGGGCGAGTGGACGTGCGCGGCGTCCCCGGCGAGGAACACGCGCCCGGCACGGAAGTGGTCCGCGAGCGCTGCCCGCGGCCGGAAGTCCGAGGCCCAGCCCACCTCCGTCACGTCCTCGGCGGCGAGGTGGGAGCGGGCGGCGACGACCTTGCGGACGCCGTCCGCGGAGAGGTCGACCACCGTGCCGGGGTCGGGGAAGTTCGCGGCCAGCTGGAAGTCCTCGGTGCCGGGGAGCGGGCAGAGCGCCATGAAGCCGTGCTCACCGGCCGGCGGGAACAGGTGCCAGTTGTCGCGGTCGAGCGCCGGGACGCGGATGTCGGCCACCAGGGTGGGGCTCGGGTCGACCGTCTCGCCGGTCATGCCGATGCCGAGCAGGCGCCGCACGGTGGAGCGGCCCCCGTCGGCGGCCACGGCGTAGCGGGCGCGGACCTCGGGGCCGGTGGTGAAGGACGCCGTCACGCCGTCCGCGTCCTCGGTCAGTCCCGCGAGCTCCCGGCCGAAGGCGACGTCGCCGCCCAGTTCCCGCAGGCGGGACAACAGGATCCGCTGCGTCCGCCACTGGGGGATCAGCCAGGGGCCCTGGTACGGCTCGGCCTCCGTCGGTGCCGGCACGTCGAACATCCGGTGCTCGCCCTGCCTGCTCCCCCCGCTCCAGACCATGCCGACCGGGGCGGGGGCGCCGGCGGAGCGGATCGCGTCGAGGACGCCCAGGTCGTCGAGGACCTCCAGGGTGCGGGGCTGCATCCCCTTGCCCCGGGAGCCGGGGAACAGAGCGGCGGCCCGCTCCACGAGCAGGGCGCCGATGCCGCGCCGGGCAAGGTCGACGGCGAGGGCGAGGCCGGTGGGGCCGGCTCCGACGATCAGGACGTCCGTCGTCAGCGGGGTGGGAGCGGTCGCGTGGGAGGTCGCGTGGGTGGTTGCGCTCATGGGTTCCGGTCTCCTTAACGTCGTTAAGTAGAGCTGCGTGCAGCAGCATGCGCTTAACGCCGTTAAGCTGTCAACGTGGTTCCCAGGAAATCCCCGAAGCTGGACAAGGCACAGGTCGCCGAGGCGGCCCTGCGGTTGCTGAACGAGGTCGGTCTGGAGGGGCTGAGCCTCCGGCTGATCGCCAAGGAGCTGGACGTCCAGGCGCCCGCGCTCTACTGGCACTTCAAGAACAAGCAGGACCTGCTCGACGAGATGGCCACCGAGATGGTGCGGCGCATGGCGGCGGACTGGGCCGGGATGCCGTCAGGGGGCGAGGACGGCGCCGACTGGCAGGAGGCCCTGCGGGCGCGGATGCGGGGGCTGCGCGAGCACCTTCTGCGGTACCGCGACGGCGCGAAGGTGTACAGCGGGACGCACTTCACCGACCTGTCGTACGCGGCGCCGATGGAGGCGAACCTGCGCATGCTCACGGCGGCGGGGTTCTCGCCGGCGGGGGCCGCGCGGGCCTGGTTCACGGCGTACAGCTACACGATCGGCTACGTCATCGAGGAGCAGGCGATGGGGGCGGACCCGGCGCGGGGCGGGGAGGGGTACGACCTTGCCGCGCGGGCCGAGCGGTTGGCGGGGTATCCGTTGGCCGTGGAGGCGGGGTGGGAGATGTTCCGGGACCAGGAGCGGGGGTTCGAGGTGGGGCTGGAGGCGGTCGTGGCGGGGGTCGCGGTGGTGCTGCGGGGGAGTGGGGGGAGCTGAGGGTCCAGCCTCGACAGGACACCGGCCGCCGCCCCGCCCTCTCACCGCTTCCTGCCCGCCCTCGCCCTTCTGATCGTCCTCGTCACCAGCGGGGGCAGCAGGTCCACGGCGAGTCTGCGGGCGGGGTTGTGCGGTGGACGCGGGCGGGCGGGGGGCTTTGGAGCCAGGGCTGCCGGGCTCGGGGGTTCCGGCGGGGTCCAGTGGCGGGACTTGGGGAAGGCCGGGGGCCGCATGCCCTTGGACTTGAGGCGGATGATGCGATGGCCGGCCGCCTGCTGGTTGCTGATGTGGCAGTCGTCCCGGCGCCCGACCATCTCCAGGAGGGCCTCCTGGACGGGCTCCGGGTCGTCCCACGTGCCGTAGAGCTTCTGCGTGCTGAGGCAGATCGGGTTGAGGCCCCGGTTGAGGACGGCCTCCCACGCGGCGATGGAGACCCCGGGGGTGTGCTCCGAGCGGAAGTCGTCGAGGACGACCAGGCCGCCGGGGAGGAGCAGGTCCCGCGCGGCGGTGATGTCGCCCGCGACATGCTCGTACAGGTGCGAGGCGTCGATGTGCACGAAACGGCAGGAGCGCGGCTCGACCTCGCCGGGCACGATCGAGCTGGGGCCCTGCAGGACGCGGGGCAGTTCGTCGTGGAAGGAGAGGTAGTTCGCCTCGAAGGCCCGGCGGGTGAGCGTACGGCGGTAGGACTTGGTGGCCTCCGCCGCGTTGGCGTCGTCCGGCGCGTCGCTCTCGAAGAGGTCGCAGACCGTGTAGGCCTCGCCCTCCTGGAGATGCCGGCCCAGGAAGATGGCGCTCTTGCCCATGTAGACGCCGACCTCCAGGAGATCGCCTTTCCCGCCCGCGACCTCCTGCCGGTTCAGGAGCCAGTCGAAAAGCAGCTGATCGAGCACCGGAAACCAGCCGGGAACGTCGTCGAGTTCACGGGGGAGTCGGATCGTGCCGTGTTCAGGGGTCATTTCAGAGGTCGTTTCAGAGGCCATGAGGACAGAAGACTCTCTTGTGTCGACGAGGCGAACAGGCGATATGCGCACAAGCGGCAGGTGACGGCCGAGCGGTTATGAGCGGATGGGTTGGAAGGGGGAACCGGTCAACTCATGAACTGGTGAACGGGCCAGGAACCTACGAGACGGCTATGGCCTGGTCAAGGATGCTGCGGAGCCTTACCGCCGAGGTGATGTCGAATCCTCGGGCCGGATGAACAATGGGCCAATTCCAGGTTCAGGAACGGTTCAGCCGCGGCGTCCCGCGAGTGACGCGCGCAGCCACGGCTGCAACGGACGTTCGACCCACCGGTGCAGCAGCCACGCGAGCGTCAGCATCAGCGCCACCGTGAGCGCGACGGTCACGGACGACGGAACGCCCAGACCCTGGTGCAGCGCCCGGACCACCGGCCAGCCCAGGTGCTCGTGCACGAGATAGAACGGGTACGTCAGGGCGCCCGCGGTGGCCATCCAGGGCCGGTCGAGGCGTCGCAGGAACCCCAGGGCGACCGCCGCCACGGCCGCGAAGCCGACGCCGACGGCGAGGACGATGGCGAGCTGGGGCCGGTAGGAGAAGAACTCGGCGTTCGGCGCGTGCCACATGTCCTCGACCGTGCGGTACTGGCTCAGCAGCAGGCTGAACACGACGATCAGCCAGGCGGTGGTGTCCCGGCGGTCGCGGTGCACCAGGTAGAGGCCCATGCCGCCGATGAACAGCGAGGCGTACTGGGGCATCAGGACCATGTCCAGCAGCGGCTCCTTCGCGGCCGGCGCCAGGACCGAGGCCAGCGTCCAGCCGCCGCAGAACCAGATCACGCGTCTGCGGGTCACCCCGGGCAGGACCACGCACAGCGCGAACAGGACGTAGAAGCGGACCTCCGCCCACAGCGTCCAGCACACGCCCAGGACCCGGTCCGCGCCGAGCGGCGTCTGCAGCATCGTGAGGTTGACCAGGAACTCGCTGACGGACACCCGCGCGAAGCCGATGCCCGGGAAGGCGAAGACGGCCGCGACCAGGATCACCGCCGCCCAGTACGCCGGCAGCAGACGGGCCGCGCGGGAGGCGAGGAAGGCCTGGACGGAACGCCCCCAGCCGCTCGCACAGATCACGAACCCGCTGATCACGAAGAAGGCCTGGACCCCGGCCCAGCCGTACGCGAACAAGCCGTGGGCGGTGGGGAACTGCACGGCGGGCGAGGTGCCCCACGCCTTGCCGATCTCCCCGTCGCGTCCACCGTAGTGATAGGCCGCGACGCAGAGCGCGGCGAGCAGCCGCAGCCCGTCCAGGGCGTACAGCCGGGGCCGGGCCACGGCCCCGCCGGGGCGGGGGCGTGGGGTCGTGTCGGTCCGGGGCTCGACCCGGTCGGTCGTCTCTGTCGAGGAAGTCACTCGGGGCTCACCCCAGCGTGGCTCGCTTGAGGGACCGGGCCCGCCGCGCGACTCTTCGCACGGTGGCGTTGCGCGGGATGAACGCGAGCTGGACGGGGATACCGCCCGGCAGGCCCAGCGAGGTCAGCCGGCGCCGCTTGAAGTACCGCAGGGTGTGCGCGCTCGGATGCCGTGTCAGATACGCCTCGGCCTCGGCGCGCAGCGACGGGTAGATCTTCGGCTGCATCGCGAAACCGACCGCCCGGACCAGACCGTCGAGGTCCGTGACCGCCGTGCCCGGCTTCTGTGAGGTGACCGCGGCCCGGTCGCCCAGCTCGGGCAGCAGCGCGTCCACGATCGTGACGGGCACCCGGTTGCTGTTCTCGTACGGGGCGAGCCGGTCCAGCAGGGTGCCGGTGCCGACGCGGGCGACCGGCAGGCCGTACAGCGCGGAGGCGGTGAGCAGGGCCGTGGAGAAGCAGCCGACGACGAGGGCGGGACGCATCCGCTGGTAGAGCACCTCGGCGAGGACCGGCGTGTCCAGCACGGTCAGATCGGCGCCGAGCCGCTCCGCCTCCTTCTCCAGACCGCGCGACCAGCGGGCCGGGGCGCTCGGGTGCGGCTTGAACACCACACGCGTGTGACCGAGCGCGACCGCGCCCTTCAGCATCGTCACATGGAGGTCCTCCTCCTCCTCGGCGGTGAGGATGCCGAGCGCGGAGAGGTACTGGCCCAGCAGCAGCGCGGGCTCCTCGATATCGGGCAACTCGTCACCGGTGTCGAGGAGTTCCGCCAGCACCTTCACGAAGGCGTCCGTCGGCACGATCTCCGGCCCGACCCCGAACTCGGTGAGCAGCAGGGGCCTCAGGTCCGGCACCAGGTCCAGGTGGAGGAGGCGGTCGATGCGGGTGCCGACCAGCGGGTCGATCTTGTTGCGGGTGGGCCCGTAGCTCATCAGGCCGTCCGCGTACACGGTCACGGGGGCGCCGGTGAAGATCTGGGTGAAGCCGAGCGCCGGGTGGACCTGGATGGACTCCACGGCCAGCTCGACGTCGTCGTCGCCGAGGTTCCACAGCAGCCGCAGATGCCGCTCCCACAGCGGTACGTCGTCCTGGCGCGGGGACCAGCCGCCGGGGTGGAAGGGGGAGATGGTCTCGTTCCAGGAGATCACCTCGTCGAAGCGGGCGCTCAGCCGATCGAAGCCGGGCATCTCGTCCAGGCCCGGCGCCGTCTCCGGCGTCGCCGCGTTGTTGGAGATCAGCAGGATGCGCCGGGTGGCGGGGCGGAAGCACTCGGTGTCCAGGGCGGCGGCCAGCGTGGCCGTGCCGTACAGCGTGGACGCCATGAAGATCTGCGTGGTCACGCGGCGACCCCCGTGGCGGCGGGACGGCGGCGCAGCCGGCGCAGCCGGGTGGCGCGCTGGACGTCCATGGAGTCGAGGGCCTCGTCGAGCACGTCCTGCGGCATGCGGCGCAGCGCGGTCGCGCTCATCGACTTCAGTTTCCGTGCCACCGCCGGCTCGAACCTTTCGATGGATCCCAGATGGTGGGAGATGATCGCGCAATAGGTGCGCACGGCCTTGGGGAGAAGTCTCTCCGCGTCCCGGTCCTTCGCCGTCTCCTCGATGACCTGGTCGAACGCGCGAATGAAATCGAGCTGCCGTACGTCGCCGATCTGGGTCAGCGAGGACGCCACGCCCCGCCGGTAGAAGACGCCCAGCAGCCCCACCGTGGCGAAGGATTCGGCCTCCCGGTGGAGCTTCCAGATCCAGGGCCGGTCCTCGGCCGTGCGCAGCCCGTGGGTGAAGTGCAGGACGCCCTTGTCGACCAGCCGGCGGTGGTAGATGCCCGCCCAGGCGAACGCGTAGTCGACGGAGGTGGAGCGGTCGGCGGGCAGGATCGCGTCCCGCGGGTTCATCACCACGCCCCGGCGCCCGTTGGGTACCCGGTGGACGGAGCGGGCCCGCCCGGTGCACTGGACATGGTCCGTGCGCACGAAGTCGCAGCCCAGGTCCTCGATGGCGCCCAGCAGGCGGGGGAAGTAGCCGGGGGCGAGCCAGTCGTCCCCGTCGAGGAACGTCAGGTATTCACCGCGGGCTTTGTCGATGCCCGTGTTGCGCGCGGTCGCCAGTCCTCCGTTCTGTTCGTGTCTGACATACACCGCCCCCGGCAACTCGCGCTCCGCGCGCGCGAGAATGTCCGGTGTCTCGTCGCGCGAGCAGTCGTCGACGAGAATGAATTCGAAATCCTCACGAGCGTTTGCTCCGAGGCTCTTCAGGGTGTCGGGCGCGTATTGCTGCACGTTGTAGAACGGCACGATGACGGAGAGCTTGACCACCCCCGTGACGTTAGGGGGCCCTCCGGCATTCGTCTTGACCACCCGCTTGATGTCAGGTGAACGACGCGTGGCGGAACCGTGAACCAGGTGCATTCCGCCGGCTCTCGCGGCCCGATTCGCCGTCCGGCGATGTGCTGTTAACCCTTTGTTGCATTCAGGTTGGGCCGTTCAACGGAATCGCTTCCTAGCGTCTTCGATGTGCCAGCAAGTGCTACGAACACCCTGCGAGTCGCCGTACTCGCGGATTCCGACACCCGGTGGAAATGGGGCGCGCTCACCGCGCACCGTCTCGCTCCGGAGAAGTCGGACATCCGCCTGGACGGCTTCCTCCTGCGCGGCCGGGCCACCCCCACGGCCCGCCAGCTGGAGGAGGTCGGCGTCCGCCCCGACTCCCTGCGCGAGGTGACCGGCCTCGAATTCCTGCGCGCTATGAAGGAGGCCGCGTACGACGTCGTCCTGCTCTCCCTCGTCGGCGGGGGCG
Organism: Streptomyces stelliscabiei; assembly: GCF_014873495.1. Classification (GTDB taxonomy): domain Bacteria; phylum Actinomycetota; class Actinomycetes; order Streptomycetales; family Streptomycetaceae; genus Streptomyces; species Streptomyces bottropensis. Next base: position 6,420,890 of record NZ_JADBGF010000001.1, read on the forward strand.
TCCAGGCGATGCTGCACGGCCTGCGCCGGGCCTGGGACGGGCGTACGAAGCGGCCCGTGGTCGTCACCGGGTACGTCGGTGTGGTCTACGAGAAGCTCGCCGACGGTCTGCTGCTGCGGCACGGCGCGGACCTCGTCCTCGCCAACTCCCGCCAGGACGCGGACCGGTTCAGGGCGGTGTACGAGGGCGTGGGCGCCGACGCCTCCTCGGTCACCGAGGTCGCGCTGCCCTTCCTGGGCGGCAGGACCTACGCGGGCGCCGAGGACCCGTCCGCGGAGCAGGGGCGCGGGCCCTACACGGTCGTCTTCGCCGTACAGCCGTCCGTCCCGGACAACCGCCGGGACCGCACGTACCTGCTGAACCGGCTGATCGGGCACGCCAGGCTGCACCCGGACCGTGAGGTGCTGCTGAAGCTGCGCTCCAGGCCGGGCGAGCACACCACGCACATCGAGGAACTCCCGTACCAGAAGCTGGCGGAGAAGCAGCCCGATGGTCTGCCGCCCAACTTCCGCCTCGCCTACGGGAACATGGGCGAGATCCTGGACAGCACCGACCTGCTGGTCACCGTCAGCTCCACGGCCGCCCTGGAGTCGCTGCACCGCCGGATCCCCACCGTCGTCCTCACCGACCTCGGCATCCGCGAGACCCTCGGCAACCACCACTTCGTGGGCTCCGGCTGCCTCGCCTCCTGGGACCAGCTGGACGCCGGGTACGAGCCGGTGCCGGACCCGCGGTGGGTGGCCCGGCAGGGAGTCGCCGCCGGGGGCTCCGGGGGCGGCTCGTACCGCACGGCCTTCGACGCCGCCCGCGACCGCATCGCCGAGCTGGTCGGGGCCGCCGAACTGCCGCCCCTGGCCCCGTACTACACCCCCGTCACCGCGCCCGGCTATCTGCCCGGCATCCTCGCCCGCCACCACCTCGGCCCCGACGGCGCCCCGCTGCCCGGAGCGCCCGCCGCCGAGCGGCAGGCCGGGCCCGTACGGCAGATCGTGCGCCGGGCGGCGCGCGGCGCCTACCGCCACGGAGTGCAGCGCGTGGCACCCGTCATCCGCCGGATGGGGGAGCTGTGAGCCGCCACCTGTCCACTGCGCAAGGAGTACAGCCCATGCCCCACCCGGAAGCGGACCGAGCGGCCTCCGCCCGCCGCGTCCTCGCCGTGATCCCCGCGCGCGGCGGCTCCAAGGGCGTCCCCGCGAAGAACCTCGCCCCCGTCGGCGGCGTTCCGCTGGTGACCCGCGCGGTCCGTGAGTGCCTCGCCGCCCGGCTGGTGACCCACGTCGTCGTCTCCACCGACGACCACGCCATCGCCGCCGCGGCCCGCGAGTCCGGCGCCGAGGTCGTGCTCCGCCCCGCCGCCATCGCGGGCGACACCGCCACCTCGGAGGCCGCCGTCCTGCACGCCCTGGACGCCCACGAGGCCCTGCACGGCGCCTCGGTCGACGTCGTCCTCCTGGTCCAGTGCACCAGCCCGTTCATCCTCCGCGAGGACATCGACGGCGTGACCCGCGCCCTCGTCGAACACGGCGCCGACACCGCCCTCACCGTCGCCCCGTTCCACGGCTTCGTCTGGCGCGACACGACCGAGGAGTCCGCGGACGCCCCGCACGGCGCGGCGGCCGCGGCCCTCGCCGGCCTCCCGGCCGGGGGCCACGCCCACGCGGCGCACGGCACCGAGGACCTCGCCGGAGCCCCGGCCGGAGGCCACGGCGTCAACCACGACAAGTCCTTCCGCCCCCGCCGCCAGGACCGGCCGCAGGACCTGCTGGAGACCGGCGCCGCCTACGCCATGGACGCGGCCGGGCTGCGCAAGTTCCAGCACCGCTTCTTCGGCCGCACGGAACTCGTGCGCACCGACCCCGCGCGGGTCCTGGAGATCGACGACCCGCACGACCTCGCCCGCGCCCAGGCCCTCGCGCCCCTCTTCGACGCGAACCGGCCCGGCGCCCTCCCCACCCACGACGACATCGACGCCGTGGTCCTCGACTTCGACGGCACCCAGACGGACGACAGGGTGCTGATCGACTCCGAGGGACGGGAGTTCGTCTCCGTGCACCGCGGCGACGGACTCGGCATCGCGGCCCTCCGCAGGAGCGGCCTGGAGATGCTGATCCTCTCCTCGGAACGGAACCCGGTCGTCGCCGCCCGGGCCCGGAAGCTCAAGCTCCCGGTCCTGCACGGCATCGACCGCAAAGACCTCGCACTGAAGCAGTGGTGCGAGGAGCAGGGCATCGCGCCGGAGCGCGTGCTCTACGTCGGCAACGACGTCAACGACCTCCCGTGCTTCGCCCTCGTGGGCTGGCCCGTGGCGGTCGGCAGCGCCCACGACGTCGTACGCGGCGCCGCACGCGCGGTCACCACCGTCCCCGGCGGTGAAGGCGCGATCCGGGAGATCGCCGGCTGGATCCTCGGCCCCTCCCTCGACTCTCTCGACTCCCTCACCAGTTAAGGAAATCCTCCGTCATGAGCACCAACTCCCGTCTGCGCACCTTCGGTTCGAAGACCGCCGGCCCCGGCCACCCCGTCTACGTCGTCGGCGAGATCGGCATCAACCACAACGGTGAGCTGGAGAACGCCTTCAAGCTGATCGACGCCGCCGCCGAGGCCGGCTGCGACGCGGTCAAGTTCCAGAAGCGCACCCCCGAGATCTGCACCCCCCGCGACCAGTGGGACATCGAGCGCGACACCCCCTGGGGCCGCATGACCTACATCGACTACCGCCACCGCGTGGAGTTCGGTGAGGACGAGTACCGCCAGATCGACGAGTACTCCAAGAGCAAGAACATCGACTGGTTCGCCTCCCCGTGGGACACCGAGGCCGTCGCCTTCCTGGAGAAGTTCGACGTCCCCGCCCACAAGGTGGCCTCCGCCTCCCTCACCGACGACGAGCTGCTGCGCGCCCTGCGCGGCACCAACCGCACGGTCATCCTCTCCACCGGCATGTCGACCCCGAAGCAGATCCGCCACGCGGTCGAGGTCCTCGGCAGCGACAACATCCTGCTCTGCCACGCCACCTCGACCTACCCGGCCAAGGCGGAGGAGCTGAACCTCCGCGTCATCAACACCCTGCAGGCCGAGTACCCGAACGTCCCGATCGGCTACTCCGGCCACGAGACGGGCCTGCAGACCACGCTCGCCGCCGTCGCCCTCGGCGCCACCTTCGTCGAGCGCCACATCACCCTCGACCGCGCGATGTGGGGCTCCGACCAGGCCGCCTCCGTCGAGCCGGGCGGCCTCACCCGCCTCGTCCGCGACATCCGCACCATCGAGGCCTCCCTCGGCGACGGCGTCAAGAAGGTCTACGACTCCGAGCTGGGCCCCATGAAGAAGCTGCGCCGTGTCTCCGGCGTCGTCGCCGAGGCGGAGATCGCGGCGGCGGCGGGCGAGCCGGTCGCGGTCTGAGCCTCCCTCCATCCCTGACCACGGGTCTCCCCCACTACGGGACGGTCGTACGTCGATGAGCCCCCGCGCCGGAACCGCCGGCCCCCACACCCTCGCCTTCGTCGAGAGCCCGGTACAGCTGCTGAACGTGCTGGAGTGGGCGCACGCCCATGCCCTCGGCACACCCGAGGACCCCGGCGCGGGGCCCTTCCGACGGGGCGGCGCGGGACTCACCCTCGTGGTCCTGTCGCCCAACGACCCGATGACCCGCGGCCAGCTCCGCCGGATGGCGGAGCTGGCCCGGGACGAGGGCCACAACGTGCGCTGGGAGGAGGCGCGCGGCGGCACCGCCGCCCCCTTCCGCACCATCGGCGGCCTCGCGCCGATGCTGCGTGCCGCGAGCCGCGTCGTCCTGGGCGACCCCTTCTCCCGCTACGTCCAGCTCCTGCTGACCATCACCCGGGCCCGGGACGTCGTCGTCGTCGACGACGGCACCGCGACCATGGAGTTCGTCTCGCAGCTGGCCCGCGGCGAGCGCCTCGTGCGCTGGCACCGCAAGGGCGGCCGACCCGGTCCCCGCGACCTGATCTTCGCCCCGGTCTCCTCCAGGGCCCGCAAACGCCTCACCCCGACCCCCGGCAGACGCGTCGAGGTCTTCTCCTCCATGCCGATCGACGAGACCCCCGAGGGCGTCTTCGTCACCGCCAACGACTTCGCCTGGACCCGGTCCCGCTTCGGCCCGCCCCGCATCACCAAGGGCGCCGACCTCGTGGGCACGTCCCTCGTGGAGACCGGCGTGGTGGACGGCGACCGCTACCTCGAAGCCGTCCGCTCCCTCGCCAAGGCCCACGGCGCCACCCGCTACTTCGCCCACCGCCGCGAGAGCGCCGAGAAACTCCACACCCTCGCCGCCGAGACGGGCCTGGAGATCGTCCGCCCCGACCTCCCCCTCGAACTCATCGCCCGCCGGGGCCCCATCGGCCGGACGATCCTCAGCTTCCCCTCGACCGTGGTCCACACCCTGCCGCTCGCGCTCGCCGGCACGGACGTACGCGTGGCGGTCTGCGACATCGACCCGAGCTGGCTGACGGAGAACGCCTCCCCCCGCGCCCAGGGCTTCCTGTCCGGGGTCACGGGCACGGCACGGGACGTCCACCGGCTGTCGTCGGTGGTGTCGGTCTGAGCCGCGCCTCGGCGGCACCGGGCCGACTGCCCTGAACCGTGTTCGCTCCGGGGGGATCCGGAGCCGTCGCTTCCCCGGCCGGACCGCGCCTATCGTGCCGCGTGGCGGGGGAGGCGAAGCGCCCTCCCCGAAGGGGGAGTGGTGACGACACACGGCGAACACGCGCGGCTCACGCCCACGGCGGACGGACACCGGGTCACCCCCGCCGAACTCTTCTTCGACCTCGTCTTCGTCTACGCCATCACCCAGGTCACGGCCCTGATGGCCGCCCGGCCCACCGCGCTGAGCCTGCTCGGCGGCATGGTCGTCCTCGCCCTCCTGTGGTGGTGCTGGTGCTGCTTCGCCTGGCTCGGCAACGTCGTACGCGCCGACGCGGACGGCATGGCCGCGGTGCTGGTGGCGGTGATGGCGGTCGTCCTGATCGTCTCCCTGACGGTCCCCGAGGTGTACGACGACGGCCCGGGCGGCCTCTACGCCCCCGTGCTGTTCGTCGTCTGCTACGGCGTGGTCCGCGGCCTCCACCTGGTGACCTACTGGCTCTCCGACCCCGGTGACGCGGCCCTGCACGCCACCCTGCGCCGTACGGCCCTGCTCTCGGTGCTCCCGCCCTTCACCCTGCTGCTCGTGGGCTCGGCCTTCGACGGCGTGACCCGGACCCTGATCTGGCTGGCGGCGGTGGTCATCGACTACGCGGGCATCTTCGTCACCGGCCGGTCGGGCTGGCGCGTGGCGTCCCCCGCCCACTTCTCCGAACGCCACGGTCTGATCGTCATCATCGCGCTGGGCGAGTCCATCGTCGCGATCGGCGTCGGGGTGACCGGCTACTCGGTCTCCGCCCCCGTCGTGGCCGCGGCGGCCCTGGGCCTCCTGGTCTCCGCCGCGCTCTGGCGCCTGTACTTCCACGGCGTCAGCGAACCGGCCGAACACCGCCTGGCCGAACTGACCGGCGACGACCGCACGGTCCTGGCCCGCGACACGTACACCTTCCTGCACCTGCCGCTGGTGGCCGGCATCGTCATCACCGCCCTCGGCATGAAGACGACCCTGCACCAAGTCGCCGACACGGCCCACTACGGCCTGGCCGAACCCCTCCACGGCATGCCCGCCTGGGCCCTGGCGGGCGGCGCGGGCCTGTTCCTGCTCGGCTCCGCCGCGATCCTGCGCCGCACCACGGGCCGCCACGCCCCGGCCCTCCTCACCGGCGCCGCCCTCTGCCTGGCGGCAGGCCCCCTGACCTCCCTCGTCCCGGCCCTGGCAGCCCTGACAGGCCTGACAGCGACGATCACCGCGGTGCTGCTCGTCCACGGCCGCGCGGCACGGGGCGACGGCGCTGCCGGGGGCTGAGGAAGCGCGCCCGTCGACCCCGCGCCCCCCGTCACCCCCGTGATCCCTGTCACCCCCGTCACGCCCACACCGGCCACCCGCACGCCACGGCCCCGACCCCCGGTTCACCCCCGCAGCCGCAGGCCACCCCCCGCGTGCCGGCCCCTGGCGCCACCTCCTCGCCCACCCCGTCGCACACAGGCCGTAGCGGAACCAGCACGCGGCGGTGATGGTTCCGGGACAGTGCGATGGGCCGGACGTGGTATCCGTGGAGGGTGGGAATCGGCCGGGCACCCCCGGACGTTTGGACCATGGGAATCGCGGGCAACCCCGGCGCTCCCTTCTCCGAGGTCAGCCCGCCCGCGAAGAGGCGGACGGGTATACCCGTCCCTGCCAATACGTATGCGTCGCGCGACCGGAAATCTTCCCCTTACGGGCTGATTTTTTGTTGATCGAGGGTGAGAAGGTCGCCCGATCGCCCTACCCTTCAGAGGGTGAACCAACTGATGTCCCGAGAGTCCGAGGCAGATCTGCCAGGGGAAGCCGAAACATCGCTCCCCGGCACGTTGCCGGAAGCCCTGCGTGCCGAACTCGTCGCCTTCCGCCGCGACTTGCACATGCACCCGGAGCTCGGCAACCAGGAGTTCCGCACGACCGCCGCGATCAAGGCCCGCCTGGAGAAGGCCGGCCTCAACCCGCGCGTGCTCGACAGCGGCACCGGACTCATCTGTGACATCGGCGACTGGAACGGCACCGACAGTGCCGCGCTCGCCCTGCGCGCCGACATCGACGCCCTGCCCATCCCGGACACCAAGGTCGACTGCGACTACCGCTCCACCGTCCCCGACCGCGCCCACGCCTGCGGCCACGACGTGCACACCACCGTCGTCCTCGGCGCCGGCCTCGTCCTCGCCGACCTGCACCGCAGGGGACAGCTGCCCCGCCCCGTCCGGCTGATCTTCCAGCCCGCCGAGGAGGTCCTGCCCGGTGGTGCCGCCGACGCGATCCGGAGCGGCGCGCTCGACGGCGTCGGCCGCATCATCGCCGTGCACTGCGACCCGAGGGTCGACGCCGGCTTCATCGGCCTGCGCCACGGCCCCATCACCTCCGCCTGCGACCGGCTGGAGCTGTCCCTGGACGGGCCGGGCGGCCACACCGCGCGCCCCCACCTCACCACCGACCTCGTCACCGCCGCAGCCCGGGTCGTCACCGACGTCCCCGCGCTGGTCGCCCGCCGCTTCGACGCCCGCGCCGGGCTCGTCGTGACCTGGGGCCGCATCGAGTCGGGCCACGCCCCGAACGTCATCCCGCAGCACGCCGAACTCTCCGGCACCGTCCGCTGCCTGGACATCAACGCCTGGCGGCAGGCCCCCGACCTGATCCACGAGGCGGTCCAGGAGGTCGCGGTCATGCACCGCGCCAAGCCCGAGATCAACTACATCCGGGGCGTCCCGCCGGTCGTGAACGACCCCGTCGTCACCGAACTGCTGCACGACTCGATGGTCGCCCGCCGCGGTGTCCGGTCCGTGGAGGACACCGAGCAGAGCCTCGGCGGCGAGGACTTCTCCTGGTACCTGGAGCACGTCCCGGGCGCGATGGCGCGTCTGGGTGTCCGCCGTCCGGGCGATCTCACCGTCCGCGACCTCCACCAGGGCGACTTCGACGCCGACGAGCACGCCATCACCGTGGGCGTGGAACTCTTCACCGCGGCCGCCCTCCTCGACGCCCGTATGCGCGTCATGGACCCGGCAGGCCGGTAACCCCCTCCGGTTGCGCCCCGCCGGCCCTCGCGGCAGCCTGGTGCGCGTGTCCGTACGATCACCGTACGGAGCGCGCACCTTCACGCTGACGTCACCCCTCGTACACGCACAGCGAGGGGCGGGAGAGGCACTGTGTCCAGAAGATCCCTTTCGATCCCATGGTTCACGAGGACGTAACGGCCACCGGCACGAATGGATAACGGCCAGTCGAAACCCCGTTCCCAGGAGGGTCTACGCGCGTTAATGTGCGCCGAACTGAGCACCCGGTCGCGGGGCTTTGGAGAAGATGGGGAACTTCAAGATGCGTCGGATTTCCAAACTGACCCGCGTCGCGGTGGGGGTCGCGTCGCTGGCGCTCGCCGCCACGGCCTGTGGTGGTACCAGCAGCGAGAGCAGCGGCAGCGGCGGCGAGACCAGCAAGGGCGAAAAGGGTCTCGCGATCGCGTACGACATCGGCGGCAAGGGCGACCAGTCCTTCAACGACGCCGCGTTCGCGGGCCTGGAGAAGGCTCAGAAGGAATTCGGGTACAAGACCGAGGACATCGAGCCCACCGAGGGCGAGACGGACGCCGACAAGCAGCAGCGTCTGGAGTCCCTCGCCAAGCAGGGCTACAACCCGGTGATCGGCGTCGGCTTCGCCTACGGCCCCGCGATGGAGGCCGCGTCCAAGCAGTTCCCGAAGACCACCTTCGGCATCGTCGACTCGGTCGTCGAGGGTGACAACGTGGCGTCCCTCGTCTTCGCCGAGCAGGAGGCCTCGTACCTCGCCGGTGTCGCGGCCGCCAAGGCCACCAAGACGAACACCGTGGGCTTCGTGGGCGGTGTGGACATCCCGCTCATCCACAAGTTCGAGGCCGGCTACAAGCAGGGTGTCGAGGACACCAGCGGCGGCAAGGTCAAGGTCCTCTCGCAGTACCTGACCCAGACGGCCGAGGAGGGCGGCTTCTCCAGCCCCGACAAGGGCAAGGCCGCCGCCGAGGGCCAGATCGAGAAGAAGGCGGACGTGCTCTACGCGGCCGCCGGCCTCTCCGGCCAGGGTGTCATCGAGGCCGCCGCCAAGGCCAAGGTCTGGGCGATCGGTGTCGACTCCGACCAGTACAACCAGGAGGCCCTGGCCCCCTACAAGGACTACATCCTCACCTCCGCCCTGAAGGACGTCGGCGGCGCGGTCTACGCCCTCGCCAAGTCCGTCGAGGACGGCAAGCCCCTCACCGGTGTCCAGACCTTCGACCTCAAGGTGGATGGCGTCGGCCTCGCCGACTCCAACCCGAAGATGGCGGAGATCGCCGGCCTGACCGACGCCGTCGCGAAGGCCAAGGAAGGCATCATCGACGGCTCGATCAAGGTGAAGACCGAGTAGGTCCGGATCCGCGACGAACGCCGACAGCGGGCGGGTGTGCTTCTGCACCCGCCCGCTGTCGCGTTTCCCGGCACCTCGCTCCGAGGCGGGCCCTGAAAGGGCCGCGGGGGTGCCGCGTCCTCCGCGTCATGTCGGACGGCAGCCTCGTAAGGGGTGCGAGGGGCCGCGTCCGTGCCGGACGGCGACCCCGTGCGGGGTACGAGGGGCCGCGTGCGTGCCAGACGGCAGCCCCGTAGGAGGCATGAGGGACCGCGTCCGGGCGGGGGCGGCCCCGCATAGGGCACGAGGGGCCGCATCCGGGCCGGGGCGGCCCCGTAAGGGGCGCGGGGAACTGCGCGACCAGCCACGATGCACCCGCACCCGACACTCCACCCCCACTCCACCCCCAACACCCTCCCGCCACCTCCGGACACCCTTGCAACACGGCCCCATAACAACGTGGTCCACCAGGCTTCACCCGGAGGGTCTACGCGCGTTACTCTGCGGCGAAAGCCATATAAGGCGCCGATGCTGTGAAGCACTACTGAGCAGTACCCCCCGGCGCTGTACGACAGGAGCACCACACATGCGCCGGGTTTCCCGCCTCGCGGTCGCAGGCGCAGCGACCGCCTCCCTCGCCCTCGCCCTCTCCGCCTGCGGCGGCACCTCGACGGACGCCGCGACGTCCGCCGACTCCAAGGGCGACAAGGGCCTCGCGATCGCCTACGACGTCGGTGGCAAGGGCGACCAGTCCTTCAACGACGCGGCGTACGCGGGCCTGGAGAAGGCGAAGAAGGAGTTCGGGTACGACACCCGGGACATCGAGCCCACCGAGGGCGAGACGGACGCGGACAAGGAGCAGCGCCTGGTCTCCCTGGCCAAGCAGGGCTACAACCCGGTCGTCGGCGTCGGCTACGCGTACGCGACGGCCGTGAAGGCCGCCGCCGAGCAGTACCCGGACACCACCTTCGGCATCGTGGACGACTCCACGGTCCAGCTGAAGAACGTCGCGGACCTGGTCTTCTCCGAGGAGCAGGCCTCGTACCTCGCCGGTGTCGCGGCGGCCAGGTCCACGAAGACGAACACCGTCGGCTTCGTGGGCGGTGTGGACATCCCGCTGATCCACAAGTTCCAGGCGGGCTTCGAGCAGGGCGTCAAGGACACCAACCCCAAGGCGAAGGTGCTCACCCAGTACCTCACCCAGACGGCCGAGGAGGGTGGCTTCTCCAGCCCCGACAAGGGCAAGACGGCCGCCGAGGGCCAGATCGAGAAGAAGGCCGACGTGATCTACGCGGCGGCCGGTCTGTCCGGTCAGGGCGTGATCGAGGCCGCCGAGACCGACCAGGTCTGGGCGATCGGTGTCGACTCCGACCAGTACCGGCAGGAAGCCCTCGCGAAGTACAAGGACTCCATCCTGACCTCGGCGACGAAGGACGTCGCCAAGGCGGTGTACAACCTGGCGAAGTCGGTCGAGGACGGCAAGCCCGCGACCGGTATCGTCAGGGGCGATCTGAAGACCGGCGAGGTCGGCCTCGCCGACTCCAACCCGAAGTTCAAGAGCGACACCGAACTCCAGGAGGCCCTCGCCACGGCCAAGGAGAAGATCATCAGCGGCGAGATCAAGGTCAGGACCAGCTGATCAGCTGTACCACGAGCAGTCGCGCGACCCCGGTGGTGTTCAGGCACCCCCGAAGTCGCCAGTAACCGCGGGGTTACGTGCGCTCAACGGGGTACGGGGAGTATCGCTCCCTGTACCCCGTTGTCTAAGCGGCCCCGGGGACGTCGAGGCATCTCGCCCCGTTTTCCCCGGTACCGCCTGGGCGCGTCGCCCGCTTCCGATGCCGTAGGGGCGCTACGCGCGTAGACGACCCCCTTTCCCAGGAGAGTGCGCCATCAACGCGTCCAGCAGCCCTCCGGCCGACGTGGCGGTCAACGGTCAGGTGACCGCCGTCGAACTTGCCGGGATCACCAAGCGATTCCCCGGCGTCGTGGCCAACCACGACATCCACCTCACCGTGCGCAAGGGCACCGTCCACGCCCTCGTCGGGGAGAACGGCGCCGGCAAGTCGACCCTGATGAAGATCCTCTACGGCATGCAGAAGCCGGACGAGGGCACCATCGCGATCGACGGCGAGCAGGTCTCGTTCTCGTCCCCGGCCGACGCCATCACCCGCGGCATCGGCATGGTCCACCAGCACTTCATGCTCGCCGACAACCTCACCGTCCTGGAGAACGTGGTCCTCGGCAGCGAGAAGCTGTACGGCATCGGCGCCAAGGCCCGCCGCAAGATCAAGGAGATCTCCGAGCGCTACGGCTTCGGCGTGCGCCCGGACGTCCTGGTCGAGGAGCTGGGGGTCGCCGAGCGCCAGCGCGTGGAGATCCTCAAGGTCCTCTACCGCGGCGCCCGCACCCTGATCCTGGACGAGCCCACCGCCGTCCTGGTGCCGCAGGAGGTCGACTCCCTCTTCGCCAACCTGCGCGAACTCAAGGCGCAGGGCCTGGCGGTCATCTTCATCTCGCACAAGCTGGGCGAGGTGCTGTCGGTCGCCGACGAGATCACCGTCATCCGGCGCGGCACGACGGTCGGCACGGCAGTCCCCGCCGAGACCACCCCGCGTCAGCTCGCCGAGCTGATGGTCGGCAGCGAGCTGCCCACCCCCGAGACGGCCGAGTCCACGGTCACCGACCGCCCCGTCCTCACCGTCAAGGACCTCCGGCTGGAGGCCGTCGGCGGCAAGGCGCTGCTCGACGACATCACCTTCACCATCCACGCGGGCGAGGTCCTGGGCCTGGCCGGCGTCGAGGGCAACGGCCAGACCGAGCTGGTCGACGCGCTGATCGGCCTGAAGTCCGCCGACTCCGGCACGATCGCGCTGGCCGAGGAGGACATGACCACCTGGGCCACGCGCAAGCGCCGTGAGAAGGGCGTCGGCTACATCCCCGAGGACCGCCACCGGCACGGTCTGCTCCTGGAGGCCCCCCTCTGGGAGAACCGTATCCTCGGCCATGTGACCGAGCGGCCCAACGCCAAGGGCGTCTGGCTCGACCCGAAGGCCGCCCAGGAGGACACCCGCCGGATCGTCGCCGAGTACGACGTCCGCACCCCCGGCATCGACGTCACCGCCGCCTCCCTGTCCGGCGGCAACCAGCAGAAGCTGATCGTCGGCCGCGAGATGAGCCACAAGCCGCGCTTCCTGATCGCCGCCCACCCCACCCGCGGTGTGGACGTCGGCGCGCAGGCCCAGATCTGGGACCAGATCCGCGAGGCCCGCCGCGAGGGCCTGGCCGTGCTGCTGATCTCGGCCGACCTGGACGAGCTGATCGGCCTGTCCGACACCCTCCGGGTGATCTACAACGGCAAGCTGGTCGCCGACGCCGACCCGGCCACCATCACCCCCGAGGAGCTGGGCTCGGCCATGACCGGTGCCGCCACCGGCCACCTCGCACACGAAGAGACCCCCGAGACCTCGGCGGACGCGTCCGGGTCCGAGGAAGACGAGGCCCGCTGATGAAGAAGTTCGACAAGGAGCGCGTGCTCCTCGCGGTGGCCGGACCGGTCCTCGCGCTCGCCGTGGCCTTCGCGCTGACCGCGATCGTGCTGCTGGCCTCCGGCAAGAACCCGGTCGAGCCGTTCTCGATCATGCTGGAGCAGGCCACGTTCTCCGACATCCAGGTCCGGATCATCAACCAGGCCTCGCTGTACTACGTCGCCGCCCTCGCGGTGGCCATCGGCTTCCGGATGAACCTGTTCAACATCGGTGTCGACGGTCAGTACCTGCTCGGCGCCATGATGGCCGCGATCGTCGGCGCCCACGTCGACCTGCCCGCCGCCCTGCAGATCCCGCTGCTGATGCTCACCGCGATCCTCACCGGCGCCTTCTGGGCCGGCATCGTCGGTGTCCTCAAGGTCACCCGGGGCGTCAGCGAGGTCGTCGCGTCGATCATGCTGAACGCGATCGCCACCTCCGTCATCGGCTACCTCTGGCTGCCGAACGTCTTCGGCGTCAAGGTCGGCAACAACAACACCACCGGCGAGATGGCCGAGTCCGGCTGGGTCCCCGGCATCGACATGGGCGCGGCCGGCGAGATCTACGGCCTGGTCCTCCTCGCCGTGCTGCTCGGCATCGGCTACTGGATCGTCATCAACCGCACCCGCTTCGGCTTCGACCTGCGCGCCTCCGGCGCCTCGGAGTCGGCCGCCGCGGCCAGCGGTGTCGACCCCAAGCGCATGGTCCTCACCGCGATGCTGATCTCCGGCGGTGTCGCGGGCCTCGCGGGCCTGCCGATCCTGCTCGGCGACACCCACACGTACAGCCTGAACTTCCCCACCGGGATCGGCTTCCTGGGCATCGGCATCGCCCTCCTCGGCCGCAACAGCCCCGTCGGCATCGCCTTCGCCGCCCTGCTGTGGGCCTGGCTCGACAAGGCCTCCCCGGAGCTGGACTTCCACGGCTACGACAAGGAGATCGCGGTCATCATGCAGGGCCTGATCGTGCTCTCGGTCGTCGTCTCCTACGAGACCGTGCGCGAGTGGGGCCTGCGCCGCCAGCAGCGCCGGGTCGGCGCCGAGCTGGCCGCGGGCCACGTCCTCGGCGCCTCCGACAACAACAACGTCAAGAAGGAGGTGGCGGGCCGATGACCACGAGCACCACCGCGACCGACGTCAACCAGCCCTCGCTGCAGCCTGCCGCCCCGACCGGCCGCAAGATGTCGCTGCCCGTCCTGCTGCTGGTCATCGCCGGTGTCCTCGCACTCACCTCGATCGTCCGCATCATCACCGGCGCCGACGGCATCACCAACGTCAGCCAGATGTCCACCGCGCTGGAACTGGCGGTCCCGATCGGCCTCGCCGGTCTCGGCGGTCTGTGGGCCGAGCGCGCGGGCGTCGTCAACATCGGCCTCGAAGGCATGATGATCCTCGGCACCTGGTTCGGTGCCTGGGCCGGCTTCCAGTGGGGCCCGTGGACCGGTGTCCTGATCGGCATCATCGGCGGCTGCCTCGGCGGTCTGCTGCACGCCTTCGTCACCGTCACCTTCAACGTCAACCACATCGTCTCCGGTGTGGCCATCAACATCCTCGCCCTCGGTGCCACCCGCTACCTCGCGCCCCTCGCCTTCGAGGGCCACCAGGGCGGCTCCGCCAAGCAGTCCCCGCCGGTCGACTCCCTCGGCGACTTCACGGTGCCCGGGCTCTCGGACGCGCTCCAGACCCTCAACGAGAAGGGCTGGTTCTTCGTCTCCGACCTCGCCGGTCTGCTCGGCGGCCTGGTCACCAACGTCTCCTGGCTGACCCTGCTGGCCGTCGCGCTGATCCCCGCCACCTGGTGGATCCTGTGGCGCTCCGCCTTCGGCCTGCGCCTGCGCTCCTGCGGCGAGAACCCGATCGCCGCCGAGTCCCTCGGCGTCAACGTCTACAAGTACAAGTACCTCGCCGTGATCATCTCCGGCGGTCTGGCCGGCCTCGGCGGCGCCTTCCTCTCCATCGTCGCCAACCCCTTCTACCTGGAGGGGCAGACCAGTGGCCGCGGCTACATCGGTCTCGCCGCGATGATCTTCGGCAACTGGATGCCGGGCGGTCTCGCCCTCGGCGCCGGCCTCTTCGGCTACACCGACAGCCTCAACCTGCGCGGCGGCTCCGAGAACGTCCACGCCCTGCTGCTGCTCGGCGCCCTGCTGCTGGTCATCGGCGCGATCTGGCAGGCCGTCCGCAAGAAGTACGTCCCGGCCGCGATCACCTTCGTGATCGGCGCCCTGGTCTACACCTGGTACGCGACCACCAACGAGGTCCCCAACCAGGTCGTCGCCGCCACGCCGTACGTCATCACCCTGATCGTCCTCGCGCTCTCCGCCCAGCGTCTGCGGATGCCGAAGGCCGACGGCATGCCGTACCGGAAGGGACAGGGCAAGTGACCGCCGTCGACTGGGCCGCGCTGCGCACGGCGGCCCGGGACGCCATGTCCCGGGCGTACGCCCCCTACTCCGGCTACCCCGTCGGTGTGGCCGCCCTCGTCGACGACGGCCGGATCGTCTCCGGCTGCAACGTCGAGAACGCCTCGTACGGCCTCGGCCTGTGCGCGGAGTGCGGCCTGGTCTCGCAGCTGCAGAACAGCGGCGGAGGCCGTCTGACGCACTTCACCTGCGTGGACGGAAAGGGCGACATCCTCGTCCCGTGCGGCCGCTGCCGGCAGCTGCTGTACGAGTTCGGCGGCCCGGAGCTCCTGCTGGAGACCCCGGCGGGCATCCTGCCCCTCTCGGAGATGCTGCCCCAGGCGTTCGGCCCGGACCATCTCACCAAGTGACTCCCGTGCGGCCCCTCCTGACGAACGGTCGGAGGGGCCGCGCACTTTCCCGATCCGCGGCATGTCACCGGATCGCTGTCGAACACCCTCGAAGGGAACCCCATGACGTCTGTGTCCATGGATGCCATCTCCGTCATCCGCACCAAGCGGGACCGCGGTGAACTCAGCGACGAGCAGATCGACTGGGTCATCGACGCGTACACCCGCGGCGAGGTCGCCGACTACCAGATGGCCGCGCTCAACATGGCGATCCTCCTCAACGGCATGGACCGCCGGGAGATCGCCCGCTGGACGGCCGCGATGATCGCCTCCGGCGAGCGCATGGACTTCTCGTCCCTGTCCCGCCCCACCGCCGACAAGCACTCCACGGGTGGCGTCGGCGACAAGATCACCCTTCCGCTCGCCCCCCTGGTGGCGGCCTGCGGCGCGGCCGTTCCCCAGCTCTCGGGCCGGGGCCTCGGCCACACCGGCGGCACCCTCGACAAGCTGGAGTCCATCCCCGGCTGGCGCGCCCTGCTGTCCAACGAGGAGATGCTGAACGTCCTGGACGAGGTCGGCGCCGTCATCTGCGCGGCCGGCGACGGCCTGGCCCCGGCCGACAAGAAGCTCTACGCGCTCCGCGACGTCACCGGCACGGTCGAGGCGATCCCGCTGATCGCCTCCTCCATCATGTCCAAGAAGATCGCCGAGGGGACCGGCTCGCTGGTCCTGGACGTGAAGGTGGGCACGGGAGCCTTCATGAAGACGCTGGAGGACGCCCGCGAGCTGGCCTCCACGATGGTGGGCCTCGGCAACGACCACGGCGTGAGGACGGTCGCCCTGCTCACGGACATGTCGACCCCCCTCGGCCTGACGGCGGGCAACGCCCTGGAGGTCCGCGAGTCGGTCGAGGTCCTGGCGGGCGGTGGCCCGGCGGACGTCGTGGAACTCACCGTCGCCCTGGCCCGCGAGATGCTCGACGCGGCCGGTGTGAAGGACGCCGACCCGGCGAAGGCGCTGGCCGACGGCTCGGCGATGGACGCCTGGCGTCGCATGATCGCGGCTCAGGGCGGCGACCCGGACGCCCCGCTGCCGACCGCGCGCGAACAGCACGTGGTGAAGGCGACCGCCTCCGGCGTCCTGACCCGCCTCGACGCCTACGACATCGGCATCGCCGCCTGGCGTCTCGGCGCCGGACGCGCCCGCAAGGAGGACCCGGTGCAGGCCGGCGCGGGCGTCGAGATGCACGCCAAGCCCGGCGACACGGTGACCGAGGGCCAGCCCCTGCTCACCCTCCACACCGACACCCCGGAGCGCTTCGCCTACGCCCTGGAGGCGGTGACCGGCTCGTACGACATCGCGGCGGCCGGGACGGAGTTCACCCCGTCGCCGGTGGTGCTGGAACGTATCGCCTGACCAGGCCGCACGACCTCTTCGGGGTGCACGGGACCGGTGTGTGCGCCGGTCCCGTGGCGTGCGCGCCGTGGCCCCGTACCGATGAGTTACGTCCGCCCGGCCGGTCTACCGCTCGTGGACGCCATGAAACCCGCTGTACTCGTGCCGGCCGGCCCCGTCACCCGGGAGGAGGTGGCGAGGCTCTGCGACGACGTCCGGGCACTGCTCGGCACCACCCGTAGCGGGGTGGTGGTGTGCGATGTCGGGGGTGTCGGACCACCGGGCCTCGGCACCATCGACGCCCTGGCCCGGATGCAGCTCGCCGCCCGGCGGGCCGGGGGCCGGGTACGGCTGCGGGACCCCGATCCCGCGCTGAGCGCGCTACTGCGACTGGTCGGGCTCGCCTTCGAGGTGGAGGGGCAGGCCGAAGAGGGGGAACCAGCGGGCGGTGTCGAGGAAGCAGTGGAATCCGGCGATCCGGCCCTCTGAGATCTCCAGCGCCTGCACCGCCCAGGCGGTGAACCCGCCGGTCTCCGGGTCCGGCTTGTACTGCGCGAAGCCCGGCAGGCCGTTCACCGCGACCGGCACCAGGTGCGAACCGGCGCAGGCCGCGCCGAGCGTCGTCATGAACCCGGTGATGTCGTCCGTGCCGGTCAGCCACAGGTCGAACGGCGGCATCGTCATGACCGCGTCCTCGTGCAGCAGGGCCGTCAGCGCCGCCATGTCGTACCCCTCGAAGGCGGCCACATAGCGGTCCAGCAGCTTCAGCTGCTCCTCGTCCAGCGGGTCGGAGACATCGGCCGCCGCGAGCCGCCCGCCCTCGGCGAGGGTCGCGCGGGCCCGCTGCAGGGCGCTGTTCACCGAGGCGACGGACGTGTCGAGCAGCTCGGCGACCTCGCTCGCCTTCCAGGCCAGCACCTCACGCAGGATGAGCACGGCCCGCTGCTTCGACGGCAGCTTCTGCAGCGCGGCGACGAACGCCAGCCGCACGGACTCCTTCGCCACGGCGGCCTCCGCCGGGTCGTCGGTCGTCGGCAGCACCCGGGCGTCCGGCACCGGCTCCAGCCAGGTGTTGTCCGGCCGGGGGGAGAGGGCGGCCTGGGCCAGGGGCGTCGAGTCGGAGAGATCCATGGGCCTGGCCCTCTTGTTCCCCGCGGTCAGCATGTCGAGGCACACGTTCGTGGCGATCCGGTACAGCCACGAACGCAGTGACGACCGACCCTCGAACTTCTCGTAACTGCGCCAGGCCCGGATCATCGTGTCCTGCACGGCGTCCTCCGCCTCGAAGGACGAGCCCAGCATCCGATAGCAGTACCCGGTCAGCTCGACCCGGTGCCTCTCCAACCGGACGTCGAGCTCCGCCGTCGCCGTCGCCGTACCGTCACCCATGGCCAACCCACCCCTGTGGCATACCTGTGCGTACCAACACCTCGGAAGCTACCGCAGCCCACTGACAATGGCCTGGGGAAGGGAGGAAGGGGCAGGTCAGGGGGCGTGGGTGACCACGACGGACTCAGTGCGCCGGCACCGGCCCGCGCCGGGCCGCGTGGGAACCCACCACGGTGATCCCCACGACTCCCAGCACTGCCAGCAGCCCCATGGAGACGGTCCCGCCCCAGCCCCCCGCGTGGAAGGCGATCGCCCCCAGGGTGCTGCCCGCGCTGGAGCCCACGTAGTACGCGGACTGGTACAGCGCCGACGCCTGGGCGCGGCCCTCCTTCGCCGTGTGGCTGACCGCCGACGACGCGGCGGCGTGGCCCGCGAAGAACCCGGCGGTGATGAGGACCAGCCCCAGCAGGACCACGGGGAGGGCGTCGGACAGGGAGACCAGCAGACCGGTGGCCGTCGTGGCGCCCGCCAGGTACAGCGTGCCGCGCCGGCCCAGGCGGCCGACCAGCTTCCCGGCGGTGGACGCCGACACCGTGCCCACCAGGTAGACGAGGAAGATCGAGCCGATGACACCCTGCGGCAGCGAGAACGGTTCTCCGGCGAGGCGGTAGCCGATGACCGTGTAGACGCCGCCGAAGACCGTCATGAAGAGGGCGCCGATGGCGTACAGCCGGCGCAGCAGCGGGTTCGCCAGGTGGGCGCGGACCGTGCTGGCCAGTACGGCCGGGCGCAGCGACCCCGCCACGAAGTGCTTGGGCGCGGGCAGCAGCAGCCGGAAGGCCACCGCGCATCCCACGGCGATCACCCCGAGCACCCCGAGCGCGACCCGCCAGCCCCACTCCTGGGCGACCCAGCCGGTGACGACCCGCCCGCTCATCCCGCCGACGCTGTTGCCGGCGACGAAGAGGCCGATCGCGGTGATGAGGGCCTTGGGGCGGACCTCCTCGGCGAGGTAGGCGGTCGCGGAGGCCGGCACCCCGGCCAGCGCCGCGCCCTGCACGGCCCGCAGCACCACCAGCGCGCCCAGCGAGGGCGCGAAGGGGATCAGCAGTCCGACCGCCACCGCGACCACCAGCGACGCCGTCATCACCGTGCGCCGCCCGAACCGCTCGGACAGCGCGCTCATCGGCAGCACGAACAGGGCCAGCGCCCCGGTCGCCGCCGACACCGTCCAGCTCGCCGCGCTCGCCGTACTTCCGAAGCCGTCCGAGATCAGCGGCAGCAGAGCCTGCGTGGAGTACAGCAGGGCGAAGGTCGCGACACCCGCGAGGAAGAGCGCCAGGCTCATCCGGCGGTAGCCGGGCCCACCCGGGGCCACCCGGGAATCGACGGCGGACGGGGTGGAGGCGGTGGGGGCGACGGCTGGGACGGCGCCCACGGTGGTGGACGCCCCGGTACTTGCGGAAGGCATGCCCCGAAACTACGTACGCCGCCGCTCATCCGTCCAATGCATGGAACCCCCATAATCGTTCCTGTGATGCATCAGCAGAGGTCAGAGCCGCGCCTGTCACCGTCCGGTGACACAGAAGACATCGAGAGCATCGAGGACATCGTCCTGAGGCTCGCCCCCCGCCTCGCCCACTTCGCGGGAGTCGCCCGTATCGAGCACGTCACCCGGGCCGCGCGGGAGATGCGCGTGCCGCAGTCGACGCTGTCGCGTGCCATGGTCCGCCTCGAACAGGACCTCGGCGTGGACCTGTTCGCCCGTCGGGGGCGCACGGTCTCCCTCACCCACGCCGGGCGCACCTTCCACGCCTCCGTCGAGCGCGCCCTCGCCGAGATCGAGCGCGCCGCCGACGAGGTCCGCGCCGACGCCGACCCCTCCACCGGCAAGGTCGCCTTCGGCTTCCTGCACACCATGGGCGCCGAGACCGTCCCCGGCCTGCTGCAGGCCTTCCGTGCCGAGCACCCCCGGGTCCGCTTCAGCCTCGTCCAGAACTACGGCGAGGCCATGCTCGAACGCCTGCGCGCGGGTGAACTCGACCTGTGCCTCACGTCCCCCGTCCCGGACGCCCCCGACCTGGTGGCCCGCCGCCTCGACGAACAGAAGCTCCGCCTCGTCGTCCCGGCCGACCACCGTCTCGCCGCCCGCAAGCGTGTCCGCCTCTCCGAGGCCGCCGACGAAACCTTCGTCACCCTCGAACCCGGCTACGGCATGCGCCGCATCACCGACGACCTCTGCGAGGCGGCCGGCTTCACACCCCGTATCGCCTTCGAGGGAGAGGAGGCGGAGACCCTGCGGGGCCTGGTGGCGGCAGGCCTGGGCGTCGCCCTCCTGCCCCCTCCGGCCGTTCCCCGGCCGGGAGTCGTCGAGCTGACGGTCACCGCCCCCAGAGCGGCCCGCGAGATCGGCGTGGCCTGGCTCGACGGCCACCCCGACACACCCCCGGTGGCGGCCTTCAAGAAGTTCCTGCTGTCGAGAAGGGGCAACCTGCTGCCCAGCTGAGCCGCGGCAGCGTCAGGGGCGCGGGGAACCGCGCGACAGGCCCCCACCCACCCGCAGCCGCGCAAGCAGCCTCAACCGCCCCGCTGGGAGCGAGCCACCCCGAAGCCGGAGGCGAGCGGCATCCGCAACCCCAACGGCGGCGGCGCCGCCAGCGCGTCCTCCACCGGCCGCGCGAACGCCCTCCCGAACAGCACCCCCATCACGAAGTCCGAGGCCAGGGCGTGCACCTCGTCCCGGTACTGCGTCAACCCGTGCCGGTCCGCGTGCACCTCGAACCGGCAGATGTCGGGGTTCGTCTTCTTCGCCCGCGCCGCGAACCGGAACGACAGCTCGGGATCCACCCGTTCGTCGTTCGTGCCGTGCACGATCAGCACCCGCCGCCCCGACAACTGCTTCACCGGTTCGGGGGTCGCGGCCACATCCTCCTCGGGCAGCCAGGGAGCGATGGCCAGTACCGAGTTGACGGCCTCGTGCCCACCCGCGTGCAGCGCCGCCCGCGCGCCCATGTGGAGCCCGGCGAGACACACCGGCACGTCTCCGTACCGCCGCACCACCTCGTCCACGGCCCACTCGGCGTCCCGCGCGAGCCGCGCCTGCGAACCGTTCCACCCCCGGTAGCGGTAGTGCACGACATGGGTCGCGAGCCCCTCCGTACGGCCCGCGCGGGCGAGCCGGCGGCCGAGGGAGCGCACGGAGGCCGTGGCCCACATGGGGGAGGGTCTGCGGGTGGACGCCTCGTCACCGGCCGGAAGGAGGAGGACCACCCCGTTGACCGTGCTCGGCTCCGGGCCGATCGTCCGCCCAAGTCGGGGCGTACGGACCGGCATTGCTTGCTGCGCCATGACAGAACAGTGTCAGAAGAGACGGTGTACGCCACCCGTCCTGTGGGTCACCGTTGGATATCGACGGGATCATCCGACGGGCGCTCTACGCGCGTAGGAGGTATCGTACGAAAATGACGAACCAGATCGACCCGACCGGAAACACCCCGGATCCGGACCAGATCCGCCGGGCGCCCAAGGTTCTGCTGCACGACCACCTCGACGGCGGCCTGCGCCCCGGAACCATCGTCGAACTCGCCCGCGACAGCGGGTACACCCAGCTTCCGGAGACCGACCCCGACCGGCTCGGCGTCTGGTTCCGGGAGGCCGCCGACTCCGGCTCGCTGGAGCGGTATCTGGAGACCTTCTCCCACACCGTCGGCGTCATGCAGACCCGCGAAGCGCTCGTCCGGGTCGCCGCCGAGTGCGCCGAGGATCTCGCCGCCGACGGCGTCGTCTACGCCGAGGTCCGCTACGCCCCCGAACAGCACCTCGAAGGCGGACTCTCCCTCGAAGAGGTCGTCGAGGCCGTCAACGAGGGCTTCCGGGAAGGCGAGCGGCGGGCCAGGACCGACGGCCGGCGCATCCGGGTCGGCGCCCTGCTCACCGCCATGCGGCACGCGGCCCGCGCCCTGGAGATCGCCGAACTCGCCAACCGTTACCGCGACCTCGGTGTCGTCGGGTTCGACATCGCGGGCGCCGAGGCCGGCTACCCGCCCACCCGGCACCTCGACGCCTTCGAGTACCTCAAGCGCGAGAACAACCACTTCACGATCCACGCCGGTGAGGCCTTCGGGCTCCCCTCCATCTGGCAGGCGTTGCAGTGGTGCGGCGCCGACCGGCTCGGCCACGGCGTCCGCATCATCGACGACATCCAGGTCCACGAGGACGGCTCCGTGAAGCTCGGCCGCCTCGCCTCCTACGTCCGCGACAAGCGCATCCCGCTGGAGATGTGCCCCAGCTCCAACCTCCAGACCGGCGCCGCCCGTTCGTACGCCGAGCACCCCATCGGGCTGCTGCGGCGACTGCACTTCCGGGCCACCGTGAACACGGACAACCGGCTGATGTCGTACACGAGCATGAGCCGCGAATTCGAGCATCTTGTCGACGCCTTCGGTTACACGCTCGACGACATGCAGTGGTTCTCGGTCAATGCTATGAAGTCAGCATTCATTCCTTTCGATGAACGACTGGCCATGATCAATGACGTGATCAAGCCCGGATATGCCGAGTTGAAATCCGAATGGCTGTTCCGACAAACGGCCTCCACCAGCGGTTCTGTCGACGAATCGAGCTGAACGGCGACTTCGGGGGGTGGCCGCGTCCAGGGCGACGCGGCCGCTTTTCGATGTTTGCCTCCGGCGGGACTTTGGTGTTTACGTTTCGGCACCGCTCACCACCCGCCCCACGCATTCCAAGGACGCATTCAACATGAAGCAGTCTGCTGCCAAGACCCTCGGTGTCGCCGTCGTCGGTGCCGCCATCGCCGCTGCGGGCGCGGGCGCCGCGAACGCCGCCCCGAGCGTCCCCGAGGCCTCGCAGGCCCTCGGCACCGTCACCCAGGCGCTGCCCGTGGAGAACGTCACCAAGGCACTGCCGGCCGCCGGCGGTGCCCTGGCCCAGGGTCAGAGCGCGCTCGGCGCCGGCCTGGAGGCGGCCCAGCCCGCCGCCGCCAACGTCCTCGCCGAGGGCCCCACCGCCCCCGTCGCCGGGCTGCTCGGCGGCCTCCCCGTCGGTAAGGCCCTCCCCACCAAGGGGCTCGGCGTCAACGGCCTGCCCCTGGGTGGCGGCGCCTGAGCCGCACCACGCCCTCCGTGCGGGGCGCATCCCTGGAGGGTGCGCCCCGTCGGCGTGCGCGTCACCAGGCCGCGCGCGCCTTGCCCTCCGCGGGGAAGAGAATCCACAGGGCTATGTAGAGCAGGAACTGAGGGCCGGGAAGCAGGCACGACACCAGGAAGATCACGCGCATCGTGGTCGCGGAGGTGCCGAAGCGCCGTGCCAGCGCGGCGCACACTCCGCCGATCATCCGGCCTTCGGTGGGGCGGGCAAGGCGGCTCATGAGGGCTCCTTCGTCGGTGCAGGACACCGGCCCGCGGGGCCGGCGGTGGGGCGAGGCCTTCCTCGGCCATCGCTCTCTTTTCCACACCTTCGACGCTACGGTGACGAAGCGGACGAAGCGTCCCTCTACGGAGCCATCCCGACCCTGGGAATCGTCGGGGTCCGACCCTGAGGCACCTCTTCGGGGCGCGATCGCTCCGCCCGCACCCGGGTCTCCGCCCTGCGCCGCAACGCGGACCTGACCACCGGCACCACCGCGAGATGGGCGAGGCCGACGCCGAGCGAGTTCAGCAGGATCGAGTCGATGTCGACGACCTGCCCCGGCACCCCCGTCTGCAACAACTCGATGGCCAGCGACAACAGCGCCCCGGCCGCCACCGACCGGGCCAGCGACGCCAGCGGGGACCCGGCCAGCCTCCCGTGCGCCATCGGCAGCAGCACGCCCAGCGGAGCGAGCAGCGCCAGCCCCTCACCGATCCGGTGGGCCGCCTCCGGCCACCCCAGGGCCAGATCCGCTCTGATCCCCGCGAACGGCCGCAGATTCGCGGGACTCATCCAGGTGACGTCCAGCGGACGCAGCGTGATCCAGGCAACGACCGCGAGATGCACGGCGAGGAGAACACCCCCCGCCGCACGGACACGGATCCCGGCGCTACGGCCGTTCGTACCTTGAGGCTGCACGCCCCCCAAGACGCGGCCCCCGGCACGATCGGTTCCGCTGTCTTCACGCGGCTCGGTCGTCGCCGGGGCGCAGCAGTCCGTGTCGAGCCTTCGGCTCACTCAGCGGCCCTGTCGCGGTCGGCCGGGTGGTGAGCCCAGGGCGGCGGGCCGCCCGGCTCGGGAACCCCCGACCGCCCGGCTCAGGAACCCCCGACCTCCGTCGACGGCGGGTTGCCCGCCCCCGGGGTCGACTGGGTCTCCGAGGCGCACTCGTAGCGGCGCAGCGACTCGGCGCTCGTGCTGCCGAGGACCACCGAGCCGTTGTCGCCCGCGGCCGCGGAGTCGGCGAAGGTGCAGACGATCTGGGCGAGGGCGTATCTGGGGAGGGCGTCGGGGGCCGTGGACAGGCGCAGGGCGTCCTCGGGATCGCCGGGCGCGGGGCCCGTCACCGTGAGGCCGGGCGGGACGGCGGTGCCGTAGCCGGCCTCGTCCTCTATGCGGGTGGGGGCGGCGGCCAGGGCGTCCAGCAGACCCTGGGCGACGACGACGCGTCGTCGGGCCTCGTCGGTGCCCTCGGCGACCTCCACCGAGCGGTTGACCCGCACCAGCGCCCCGGAGCACAGGAGGAACACCTCGACCGGCATCCCGGAGGGCGTCGTGTGGGGCGTGATGTCCGTCATCGACAGCTCGCACGGCACCATCGAGGGCGCCGGGCCGAAGTCCGTCGGCACCTGCGTCGCCCGGATGCCGCAGCCGGCCAGCAGTCCGGCCAGCGCGCCGGTGGCGGCCAGGACCCGTACGCCGCGCGCACGTGGGCCCCGTACCCGTACGTCTGGCACTCGCACGCCCCGCGTTCCCCCGTCTTCCCGTCGCCGGGTGCCTCGTATCGTCACTGGTCGGCCCCCTCGGCGCCCTGCGGGCCGCCGTCGGCCTGCTCGCCGTCCCGCTCGTCCGCGATCAGCGAGGCCGCGTCGCGGGGCAGGCGGAGGGTGAAGACCGCACCGCCCTCGGGGGAGTTGGCGGCGGTGATGTCGCCGCCGTGGATGTGGGCGTTCTCCAGGGCGATGGACAGGCCGAGGCCGCTGCCCTCGGAGCGGGGGCGGGAGGCGCTCGCCTTGTAGAAACGGTCGAAGACGTGCGGGAGGACGTCCTCGGGGATGCCGGGGCCGTGGTCCCGTACCTCGATCAGCAGGTCCGCGTCGCTCTTGTCGCCCGCGCGCACCGAGACACGCACCGGCGAACCGCCGTGCTTGAGCGCGTTGCCGATCAGGTTCGCCAGGATCACGTCGAGGCGGCGCGGGTCGAGGTTGACGATGATGCCGCGCTCGGCGTCCAGGTCCACCGCGTCCAGCCAGGCGCGGGCGTCGATGCAGGCGGTGATCTGGTCGGCGATGTCCACGTCGTCGAGGACGAGACGGGCCGTGCCCGCGTCGAAGCGGGTGACCTCCATCAGGTTCTCGACCAGGTCGTTCAGGCGCCGGGTCTCGCTGACGACGAGCCGGACCGCCGGTTCGATCATGGGGTCGAGGCTGCCGGTGTCGGCGTCCAGCTCCTCCTCCAGCACCTCCGTGACGGCGGTGATCGCCGTCAGCGGTGTCCGGAGTTCGTGCGACATGTCGGCGACGAAGCGTCTGGACGCCTCCTCGCGGGCGCTCATGTCGTCGACCTTCTTCTCCAGCGACTCCGCCGCGAGGTTGAACGTCCGGGAGAGGTCGGCCAGTTCGTCCGTGCCCGAGACACGCAGCCGGGTGTCGAGCTTGCCCTCGCCGAGCCGCCGGGCGGCGACACCGAGGCGCTGCACAGGCTTCAGCACGGTCGTCGCGGCGGCCTGCGCGAGCAGCGCCGAGCCGATCAGCGACAGGCCGGTGGCGATCCCGAGCGACCAGGCCAGCGAGTTGAGGTCCTTCGCCTCCTCCGCGAGCGACTTGCGCATGTACCCGGTCGGCCCGCCGCCGATCATCTTCGCGCCGCCCACCAGATAGGGGGTGTCGCCGTCGATGACCCGCTGCCAATACACGTGGTACGCGTGCTTGTTGCCCGACGTGAGCTTCTGCCGCTTGTCGACGGCCTTCTGCAGGGACGCCGGCACGTCGTCCAGTGAGAACCCGTCGAGCGCGTTGTCGGTCGAGGACCCCGAGACCGTCCGGCCGTCGGCGCCCTCGGCGACCAGCAGCACGCTGGAACGCTCGCCGCCGTCCGCCATCTTCCGTGCCGCGAGGCGCAGTTGGTCCTGTGTGGGGTTCGGGCGCAGCGTGCTCACATGGCTCTGCATCTCGCGCTCGAAGTCGTTGAGCGCCGCGTCCTGCGCGCGGGTCTGCACGGCCTCGCGGTTGAGCCAGTACGCGATCCCGGACGCCGACACGGCGGCCGTGAGCGCCACCAGACCGAAGACGACCACCAGCCGCAGCCGCAGGCTGGTGAAACGGATCCGGGACTGCACTTTCCTGCGAGCCGCGGCCCAGCCGCGGATCCCCCTGAAGCCTTCGTCACTGAGGCGTGTCCAACCGGTAGCCCACGCCGCGCACGGTACGGATCAGGGTCGGCGACGACGGCACGTCCTCGACCTTGGCGCGCAGCCGCTGCACACACGCGTCCACCAGACGGGAGTCGCCCAGGTAGTCGTGCTCCCACACCAGACGCAGCAACTGCTGCCGCGACAGCGCCTGTCCGGGGCGGCGGCTCAGCTCCAGCAGCAGCCGCAGCTCGGTGGGCGTCAGCTGGAGGTCCTCGCCGTTCTTCGTCACGGTCATCGCCGCGCGGTCGATCACGAGGGAGCCGAAGGTCGCCGCGTCGTTGGCCTCGCGCTCACCGCGCCGCAGCACCGCGCGGATGCGGGCGTCCAGCACCCGCCCCTGCACGGGCTTGACCACGTAGTCGTCCGCGCCCGACTCCAGGCCCACCACGACGTCGATGTCGTCGCTGCGCGCCGTCAGCAGGATGATCGGCAGCTGGTCGGTGCGCCGGATCCGCCGGCACACCTCGAAGCCGTCGATTCCAGGCAGCATCACGTCCAAAACGATCAGATCAGGCCGCTGTTCGCGCAGCAGCTTGAGGCCATCCTCGCCGGTGGCGGCGGTGGCGACACGGTGCCCCTGGCGCGTCAGTGAGAGCTCCAGGGCCGTGCGGATGGCGTCGTCGTCCTCGATCAGCAACAGGGAAGGCACGGGCTCATTCTGGCCCATGGCATGGCGCCGAATCGACCGTTGGAGCGCTCCCACCCCACACCCGCACACGATCGTGCCGTTCGCGTAGCCGTACGACTCTTCTCTGTGATCAACCTGTGCCCCGGCTGGGCCCGACCCCTGTGACAGCTCTGTGACAGTCGGCGGACACGGCCATGAAGGTGAACCGGCAATCTTCTCGGCACAGGCAAGGAAACGCCGCCCGACAGCACCAAGGGGCGGAGCCGGGGAGTACGAAGAACCACAGCACAGCACCACAAACCGGAACTCCACGACGGGGGGCGCGAGATGAACACGCTGCACGGCAACAGCACTGGCGCAGTTGTCACGCGTCTCCACGACGTCGTCCGGAACACGGAGAAGTCCGGTGCCGTGAGCGGGCGGGGGTGCGCTCGCGGCACCGGGCGTCAGCACACCACGTACATGTCGGTGGTTGACGCGCATGTGGGGGGAAGCACCACGGGGGTCGCCCACGGGGGAACGGGGGCGGCGGGGACCGCGTACGGGGAGGACACGGGGGAGCGCCGGTCTGTGTCGGAGGCGGAGTTCACCGCCTACGTCCAGGAGCGTCGTGCCTCCCTGTACGCGACCGCCTACCACCTGACCGGTGACCGCTTCGAGGCCGAGGACCTGCTGCAGAGCGCGCTGTTCTCGACCTACCGGGCCTGGGACCGGATCAGTGACAAGGCCGCGGTCGGGGGCTACCTCCGCCGCACCATGACCAATCTGCACATCAGCGCGTGGCGTCGCCGCAAGCTGAACGAGTACCCGACCGAGGAGCTGCCGGAGACGGCCGGCGACACGGACGCGATGCGCGGCACCGAACTGCGCGCCGTCCTGTGGCAGGCGCTCGCCCGGCTCCCCGAACTCCAGCGGACGATGCTGGTCCTTCGTTACTACGAGGGCCGCACCGACCCGGAGATCGCGGAGATCCTCGACATCAGTGTCGGCACGGTGAAGTCGAGCATCTGGCGGTCGCTCCGCCGGCTGCGCGAGGACGAGGTCCTCAGCTTCGGCCGTGACGAGGAGGAGTCCTTCGGGGAGCTTGTCGCCTGAAGGTCTGCGGGGGGAACGGGGGACGGGGGAAAAGCGGGGGGACACGGGGGAGGCGAGGGACGTCACGGTGGCGCGGGGGAGCGCCGGCGTGACGGCCGGGGGTGACCGGCGGGGTCCGGGGGGACCGCGACGGTGCAACGGGGGAACACGGGGGAAGCGGGACTGGAGGGCCGGGGGGTCCGTCCAGTCCCGTTTTCATGTCCGCCTCGGGTCCGCCCTCAGGCCGTCGCCCTCGCGTCGTGGCCCGCGGTGGCCGCCGCCAGACGCCCCAGCGCCTCGTCCCTGTCGCACGGGTGGGCGCCCAACTCCGTCTGGCGGGTCACGATCGTGCGCTCCAGCCGCATCAGCCGCCAGCCGCGCCGCAGCAGGAACGGCACCGACTTGCGGCCCTCGCGCAGATCGCGCAGGAAGCGGCGGCGGAACGTCGTCACCGCACCACGGGTCAGGCACAGCGCGTCCGCCAGCAGGCCCAGTTCGCGGCAGCGCCCGACGATCTCGGCGGCGAAGATGCCCTCGGCGATGAACACCGGCGTCCGCCCGATGTCCAGGGCCTCCGCGCCGGTCCGCGCGCTGAGCGAGATGTCGTAGGCGGGGACGGTCGTACGGCTCGTGCGGCACAGCTCCTCGATCGCCGCGACGGCGGTGTCCGCGTCCCACGACAGCGGGTGGTCCCAGTCGATGTCCGTGCTGCCCGCGACCTGCGGCAGCGTCGGGTCGTCACCCTCCTTGTAGAAGTCGTCCAGCCGCAGCACGGGCAGGCCGGAGCGGGCGGCGAGGAGGGACTTGCCTGAGCCGGACGGACCGGACAGCAGGACGACCCGGGTCGGTATCGGAGGATGCGCACTCACGAGAGTCCAGTGTGAGGCATCACGCGGCTCCCGCCGAGTCGGCGGGTCGCCCTTGGAGCGCACATCACACCTCAACTACCGTATGTGTCTCTATGATTACTTTCCGCAGGGACAAAACGGCACAGGAGAAGGTGGCACCACCGATGGCTCGACTCTCACACCCGGCTTCCCAGAACCCCTCCGCGCGGCGCGCGTTGCTGGCCGTCACCACCGCGGGGCTCGCCCTCGGCGCGGGCGCCGGTACGGCCGCCGCGGCGGACGGCGCCGCCCCGGTCGTCGACGTGCTGCGCACCCGGCCCACCTCGCTCGGCCAGGTCGACCCGCAGGCGGGTCTGCAGGCCCTGACCGGCACGCTCGGGTACGTCACCGGGCCGGTCGCGGGACTCAAGCCCAACCCGCTGGCGGGCACCGGGGTCGACCCGCTCGACAACGGGGTGGGCACGCAGCTGGCCGACTTTCAGCCGCTGACGTCGACGGCCCTGACCGGGCCGGTGGCGCAGGCGCCGTCGATCGGGAGCATTCCGGTGCTGGGGCAGGTGGTGGGCGGGTTGCGCTGAGCCGCCCGTGAGGAGCGCGGGCAGCCGCGCGGCCGGCCCCGGGCGGTCGACGCCGTCCCGAGGGCCCCGCGGCTGCCCGCGCTCCGGGTCAGTACGCCGAACCCGAGGCGCCCAGCGACCCCGTGGGGTGCCAGACCGTCTTGGTCTCCAGGAACGCGGTCATGCGGTCGAGGCCGGGCGTGGCCGACCAGTCGTCCACAGGCTGTGGACGCAGGACGCGCTTGAGGTTGTCGGCCGCGGCGATCTCCAGCTCCTTCGCCAGGACGTCGTCCGCGCCCGCCAGGTCGATCGCGTTGACGTCCTGGTGGGCGGCGAGGGGCGCCGCGATCTCCGCCGTACGGCCGGAGAGGACGTTGACGACACCGCCGGGGACGTCGGAGGTGGCCAGCACCTCGCCGAGCGACAGCGCCGGGAGGGGGGACCTCTCGCTCGCGATCACGACCGCCGTGTTGCCGGTCGCGATCACCGGGGCCAGTACCGAGACCAGGCCCAGGAAGCTCGACTCCTGCGGGGCCAGGACCGTCACCACGCCCGTCGGTTCCGGGGAGGAGAGGTTGAAGTACGGGCCGGCCACCGGGTTTCCGCCGCCGACCACCTGGGCGATCTTGTCGGTCCAGCCCGCGTACCAGACCCAGCGGTCGATGGTCGCCTCCACCAGGGCGGCGGCCCTCGACTTCGACAGGCCCTCGGCGTCGCCGACCTCGTGCACGAACTGACCCTTGCGGCCCTCCAGCATCTCGGCGACGCGGTAGAGGACCTGGCCCCGGTTGTACGCCGTCGCGCCGGACCAGCCGCCGAACGCCTTGCGGGCGGCGACGACCGCGTCACGGGCGTCCTTGCGGGAGGAGAGCGGCGCGTTCGCCAGCCACTTGCCCTTTGCGTCGGTCACCTCGTACACCCGGCCGCTCTCGGAACGCGGGAACTTCCCGCCGACGTACAGCTTGTAGGTCTTGAAAACAGACAGGCGGTCAGACATCGAGGTACGCCTCCAGGCCGTGGCGGCCGCCCTCGCGGCCGAAGCCCGACTCCTTGTAGCCGCCGAACGGCGACGTCGGGTCGAACTTGTTGAACGTGTTGGACCAGACGACGCCCGCGCGGAGCTTGTTCGCGACGGCCAGGATCCGGGAGCCCTTCTCGGTCCAGATGCCCGCCGAGAGGCCGTACTGGGTGTTGTTGGCCTTGGCGACGGCCTCGTCCGGGGTGCGGAAGGTGAGGACGGAGAGGACCGGGCCGAAGATCTCGTCCCGCGCGATGGTGTGCGCCTGGCTGACGTTGGTGAACAGCGTCGGGGCGAACCAGTAGCCCGCGGAGGGGAGTTCGCAGGCGGGGGACCAGCGCTCGGCGCCCTCGGCCTCGCCGCGCTCGACGAGCGAGGTGATCCGGGTGAGCTGCTCCTCGGAGTTGATCGCCCCGATGTCGGTGTTCTTGTCGAGGGGGTCGCCGAGGCGGAGCGTCGACAGACGGCGCTTCAGGGAGTCGAGCAGTTCGTCCTGGATCGACTCCTGGACCAGGAGGCGGCTGCCCGCGCAGCAGACCTGGCCCTGATTGAAGAAGATGCCGGTCACGATGCCCTCGACGGCCTGGTCGATGGGGGCGTCGTCGAAGACGATGTTCGCGCCCTTGCCGCCCAGTTCGAGCGTCAGCTTCTTGCGGGTGCCCGCGACCGTCCGCGCGATCTGCTTGCCGACCGCCGTGGAGCCCGTGAAGGCGACCTTGTTGACGTCCGGGTGCGCGACCAGGGCCGCGCCCGTGTCGCCGTAGCCGGGGAGGATGTTGACGACACCCTTCGGCAGGCCCGCCTGGCGGCAGACGTCCGCGAAGAACAGCGCCGACAGGGGAGTGGTCTCGGCCGGCTTCAGCACGACCGTGTTGCCCGTCGCGAGCGCGGGGGCGATCTTCCACGCCAGCATCAGGAGGGGGAAGTTCCAGGGGATGACCTGGCCCGCCACGCCGAGGGGGCGCGGGTCGGCGCCGAAGCCCGCGTGGTCGAGCTTGTCGGCCCAGCCGGCGTAGTAGAAGAAGTGCGCGGCGACCAGGGGGAGGTCCGCGTCCCGCGTCTCCTTGATGGGCTTGCCGTTGTCCAGGGTCTCCAGGACGGCCAGCTCGCGGCTGCGTTCCTGGATGATGCGGGCGATGCGGAAGAGGTACTTCGCACGCTCCGCGCCCGGCAGCGCGGACCACTTCTCGAAGGCCTTGCGGGCCGCCGCCACCGCGCGGTCCACGTCCGCCTCGCCCGCGCGGGCGATCTCGGAGAGGACCTCCTCGGAGGAGGGGCTGACCGTCTTGAAGACCTTGCCGTCGGCGGCCTCGGTGAACTCGCCGTCGATGAACAGGCCGTAGGAGGGGGCGATGTCCACGACCGCCCGGGACTCGGGGGCCGGTGCGTAGTCGAATGCGGAAGCCATGGGGATCAGTCCACCGTCACGTAGTCGGGGCCGGAGTAGCGGCCGGTGGCCAGCTTCTGGCGCTGCATCAGCAGGTCGTTGAGGAGCGAGGACGCGCCGAAGCGGAACCAGTGGTTGTCCAGCCAGTCCTCGCCCGCGGTCTCGTTGACCAGGACGAGGAACTTGATCGCGTCCTTGGTGGTGCGGATGCCGCCGGCGGGCTTCACGCCGACCTGGACGCCGGTCTGGGCGCGGAAGTCGCGGACGGCCTCCAGCATCAGGAGGGTGTTGGCGGGGGTGGCGTTCACCGCGACCTTGCCGGTCGAGGTCTTGATGAAGTCCGCGCCCGCGAGCATGCCGAGCCAGCTGGCGCGGCGGATGTTGTCGTAGGTCGAGAGCTCGCCGGTCTCGAAGATGACCTTGAGCCGGGCGGAGGAGCCGCAGGCCTCCTTCACGGCGGTGATCTCGTCGTGGACCTTGAGGTAGTTGCCCGCGAGGAACGCGCCGCGGTCGATGACCATGTCGATCTCGTCGGCCCCGGCGGCGACGGCGTCGTTGACGTCGGCCAGTTTCACGGCGAGGGCGGCGCGCCCGGCCGGGAAGGCCGTGGCGACGGAGGCGACCTTGACGGTGGAGCCGGCGACGGCCGCCTTGGCGGTGGGGACCATGTCCGGATAGACACAGACCGCGGCCGTGGCGGGGGCCGTGCGGTCACCCGGGTCGGGGAGGACGGCCTTGGCGCCGAGGGACCGGACCTTGCCCGGGGTGTCCGCGCCTTCCAGGGTCGTCAGATCGACCATGGAGATGGCCAGGTCGATGGCGTACGCCTTGGCGGTCGTCTTGATGGAACGGGTGCCGAGGGAGGCGGCACGCGCCTCCAGGCCGACCGGGTCGACGCCGGGCAGCCCGTGAAGGAAGCGGCGCAGCGTGCTGTCGGACGCGGTGACGTCGGCGAGAGCGTGGGGTGCAGCTGTGGACATGGTCACCAGACGAGCATATCTACGCGCGTAGCAGGTGTACAGCCCCCGGATTGTTTGCGGGTGCCCGAGGTCGGTCGCGCGGGCCGTTGGGGGTGGGTGGTCGCGCGGGCGGTGGGGTGCGGGCCTCGCGGGCCGTGGGCGGGTGGTCGTACGAACCGTGGGCGGGTGTTCGTGCGGCCGTCGGGTGGGCGGCCGGGGCGGCGGGGCGCGGTGCGGGCGGCGGGCGGCCGGTGGCGTGGTTCGTCGCTTCCGCGCGCGGGCGGCGGGCCGCTCCAGCGCGCGCGGGGGCGGGCCGGGTGGGCTGCGAACGGTTCCTCCGGGGCGTCGGGCAGAATCGGACGTATGAGCACCTCGGATCAATCGTCGCCCGAGCCGGAGCACACCTCGGCGGCTCGCAGGCGCGCGGAGGCCGGCACGGCTTCGGAGACCCCGAAGGCCGAGCAGGCTCCGGCGCCGGCGGCGGCCCCCGCGTCGAAGCCCGCCAAGCCCGCGTACAAGGACCGGGTCTACCGGTCGCCCGCCGGGCTGATGGGCGGAGCGCTGCTGCTCGGGCTGTTCGCGTGGCTCGGCGGGGACGCGGTGGTGTCGGGAGAGGGGCGTACGCCCTGGCTGGCACTCGCCTCCATGCTGGTGGCCGTCCCCCTGGTGGTCGCCTTCTCGGTGCGCCCGGCCGTGTTCGCCAACGACGACCGGCTGCGGGTGCGCAATCCGTTCCGGGTGATCGAGCTGCCGTGGGCGAGCGTCGTGTCGCTGCGCTCCGGTTACACCAACGAGGTGATCGACCAGGGCGGGGCCAAGTACCAGCTCTGGGCGATCCCCGTCTCGTTGCGCGGCCGGAAGAAGGCCGCCCGGCATCAGGCCCGGGAGGAGCACCGGGCGGCCAAGGGCGGGAGCGCGGGACCGGCCGCCCCGGCCGGACGGCCCGTCCGGGCGGAGACCGACCAGGTCATGGCCGATCTGCGGGAGCTGTGCGAGGCACGGGCGAAGGCGCTCGGGTCGCAGGGCGAGCCGAGCGTGCGGTGGGCCTGGGAGGTCATGGCGCCCGCGGTGGCGGGAGCCGTACTGCTGCTGGTGCTGATCGCGATCGGGTGACCGTCCGGCGGGCCGGACTTCCGCCCGGGGCCGGACTTCCGGCGGCCGGTGGGGGGCGGCGGCCGGTGGCGCTGCGGCCGATTCCACCCGCTGGTTTCGGGTCGGGACGGGCTTGTGCCGGGAGGTGTCCGCGGGGCGTGCGGGCGCCCGGGGTCGGAGGCTTCCCGGATCGGCTTCAGGCAACTGTTCTATGGTGGCTGGAAACGCGCCGGACGCGACGTCCGGGAAGCGCGCGACGGTCCAACACCCGGCCAATCCGGGTGGGTTGGTCCGGAACGTGCCCGTGCGTCCCGCCTTCACAGCTTGGTCCCACCCGGATCGCGTCGGATCGCGCGCGACGAACGGCGTAACCACGACGGCGGCCGGAGTGTCCACGAACCGATGACCACGAACCTTGAGCCCCGCCCGCAGGCCGGGCCCGCCGTGCCGCGCCCGCTGCCCCCGACCGCCGTGCCCGAGGGCTGCGTCGCCTGGAGCGGGGACAAGCTGGAGGCATGGGCCCGGACCCGGCCGCCCGTGTGGGTGCCGGCCCGGACCCGCCCCCTGCACCTGCTCGCCGTGGTCCCGGGCGGCCTCGTCATCGGCTTCTGGCTGGCGAACTTCGCGGAGATCCCCGCCGCCCTCGCCGTGCTGGTCCCCCTGCAACTGGTGTGGACCCTGGTCAGGCCCGAGGTCGTACGGTTCTCGGCGCCCCTGCTCATGCTCCTGCTGGCCTGGCGCGGGGGATCGCACGACGTGCCGACCCTGCTGGGCCTCACCGCCCTGACCTTCACCTGGGCCGCCGCCGAGATCCGGCTGAGCAAGCGCGGGCTGCAGCGGCAGTGGGCCGTGGCGGCCGCCGAGGGTGCGACCGCCACCGTGCCGGACGAGGCGGGGCCGGTGCGACGCGGCCGGTTCCTCATGGGGGCCGGGCTTCTTCTGGCCCTGCTCGGCGCGGCACTGCTCACCCTCGCCTCCGGCCGGGACGGCGCCACCGACCGGGACGGGGTCACGCTCGTCGGCTGGTTCGTCGTCGGCTGGGGGCTCACCGCGCTGCTCTCCGGCTGGCTGGGACGCCGCCGGGCGGCCGCGCTGCGAGGTGCTCCCGTGCCGGTGCTGCGGGTGCTCGTGCGCGACGGCGCCGACGGGGACGCCGAGGTCTTCGCCGCCGACGACGTGGAGGCACGGCGACCGCTGTTCACCGTCGCGGCCGAGGAGTGGTACGACGACGGCGAGGAGGAGTCCGAGGAGGACGGCGCGCCCGAGGGAGCCGCGGAGCGGGACGAGCGGGACGAACTCCTCGACGCGATCGAGTTCGCCGACGATGACGACGAGCAGCCCGGCCCCCTGCGCGAGGCCGTGCTGTACGGGCCGCCCCACGAGGGCGCCGAGATCGTGATCGTCAGCGCGGCGGAGAGGCCGGACGCGCCCGAGGAGCCGGACGCGCCCGAGGGGCCGCCGGACCTGCGGAAGCCGGCGGAGCGGGACGGCACGGACACGGCCGGGAGCGGTACGCCGACGGAACTGGTCGTCGAGTCGTCCAGCGGCCCGGTGCGCCCCCTGTCCGCCCGCGCCGTGCGGCGCCGGGGCGCCGCGCAGCGGGCCAGGGCCAGGCGGAGCACGGTCCACGAGGAGCTGCGGGCCACCGCCGCCGCCCGGAGCAGGCAGCGGCTGGGCGACGAGCCGGTGCCCGTACGGCGCTGGCGGGCGGGGTGGGCCGACTGGACCGCCGCCCTCCTCACGGTCGTCGTGGTCGTGGCCGTCGGGCTGTACCCGGAGGGGTTGCCGCGGTACGTCGTCGGCGCTCTGGTCGGCCTCGTCGGCGTCCTGACGCTGCCCCGACTGCTGGCCTGGCGCATCACGGCCGACCGCACCGGCCTGTGGCTGAGCGACTGGCGCCGGACCCGGCACATCGAGTGGGACGACCTCACGACGGTCCGGTGCGCCGGTCCCGTACTGACCGTGGACAGCCGCCAGGAGTCGTTCACGCCCTGGTCCGTCCGGTCGGAACGCTGGCGCTGGCTGGAGCGGAGGCTGCGCCTGGTCCACCCCTACGAGAGGACCGCGGCCGAGATCACCGCCATGTGGCGGGAGCCCGCGCTGCGGCCCGCGGGGGAGTACCCGGGCCGGGGGATGCCGTTGTGGCCGCTGGGCGTGGTGCTGGCCGTGGCCTGGGCGGCGGTGCTGGTGCTGGCGCCGTAGGGCGGTGGCGCGGCCGGATCGCCGGTGCGAACGGCGCGGGGCCCCGGCTGGTGATCCAGCCGGGGCCCCGTCACACGCCGGCGGTCAGATGCCCGCCGCCGCCGACAGGTCCCGCTTGATGCCGGCCAGCAGGTCGGTCGCCTTCGCGCGGGCCGCCGGGAGACCGGCGTGGTCGGCCACCGGCACCACGACCTCCAGGTAGCACTTCAGCTTGGGCTCGGTGCCGCTCGGGCGGACGATCACACGGGCGCCGTCGAGGGTGTACCGCAGGCCGTCCGTGGGCGGGAGGCTGTCGGTGCCGCGGGTGAGGTCCTCGGCCGTGGTGACGGCGAGGCCCGCGAGGGCGGTCGGGGGCCGCTCACGGAGCCGCTCCATGGCGCGGGCGATGACCGACAGATCCTCGACGCGGACCGAGAGCTGGTCGGTGGCGTGCAGGCCGTGCTCGACGGCGAGGTCGTCCAGCAGGTCGAGGAGGGTGCGGCCCTCCTCCTTCAGCCGCGAGGCGAGTTCCGTGATGAGGAGGGCCGCCGTGATGCCGTCCTTGTCCCGGACGCCCTCGGGGTCGACGCAGTAGCCGAGGGCCTCCTCGTAGCCGTAGCGCAGGCCCTCGACGCGGGCGATCCACTTGAAGCCGGTGAGGGTCTCCTCGAAGGGCAGGCCCGCCTTCTCGGCGATACGGCCGAGGAGCGAGGAGGAGACGATCGACTCGGCGAAGGTGCCCTGGACGCCGCGCGCGACCAGGTGGGCGGCGAGGAGCGCGCCCACCTCGTCGCCCCGCAGCATCCGCCAGTCGGCGCCGTCCCGGACCGCAGCGGCGCAGCGGTCGGCGTCCGGGTCGTTCGCGACGATCAGGTCGGGGTCCGTCTCGCGGGCCTTCGCGAAGGCGAGGTCCATCGCCCCGGGCTCCTCCGGGTTGGGGAAGGCGACCGTCGGGAACTCCGGGTCCGGATCCGCCTGCTCGGCGACCAGGACGGGTTCCGGGAAGCCCGCGCGGGCGAACGCGGCCAGCAGGGTGTCCTTTCCGACACCGTGCATGGCCGTGTAGACCGTGCGGGCGGTGCGGGGGGAACCGGGCGAGAGGACCGCGTCCGTACGGGCCAGATACGCGTCCAGGACGCTGTCGTCGAGGGTCTCCCAGCCGGCGTCGGGGCGAGGGACGTCGTCCAGGGACCGTACGGCGTCGATCTCGGCCGCGATCCCGGCGTCGGCCGGGGGCACGATCTGGGAGCCGTCGCCCAGGTAGACCTTGTAGCCGTTGTCGCGGGGCGGGTTGTGGCTGGCCGTGACCTCCACGCCGGCGACCGCGCCCAGGTGCCTTATGGCGAAGGCCAGGACGGGCGTGGGCAGCGGGCGGGGGAGGACGGCCGCGCGCAGGCCCGCGCCGGTCATCACGGCGGCCGTGTCGCGGGCGAAGTCGGCGGACTTGTGCCGGGCGTCGTAGCCGATGACGACGAGGCCGCCGCCCGCGCCCTGCTTGTTCAGGTACGCGGCGAGGCCCGCGGCGGCGCGGATGACGACCGAGCGGTTCATGCGCATGGGGCCGGCGCCGAGTTCGCCGCGCAGGCCCGCGGTGCCGAACTGGAGGGTGCCGGAGAAACGGGCGGTCAGCTCCGCCGTGTCCGCCGCGTCGATCAGCCCGCCGAGTTCGTCCCGGGTGTCCGGGTCGGGGTCCTCGGCCAGCCACGCCTTGGCGCGGGCGATCAGGTCGTCGTGCACGGGGGTCAACCTCTCGTCTCGTTCTTTGTCCGTGGGTGCGTTCGATTGTCCCGAGGAGGGGGTGCGCTGTCGGGTGCGGGTGGGTGGGGCCTGGCCGCACAGTTCCCCGCGCCCCTGAGAAGCAGGGGCTGCGCCCCTGGCTTTTCGGCCCGAAAGGGCCATGGGCCCTCAAGGGGCGCGAGGAACTGCGAGAGAAGCCCCCACCCACCCGCACCCGCCGATGAAACCCGCGGCCCCGAGCCGTGTCGCGCTACAGCCGCCCGAGTACCCGCGTCAGCAGCTCACCCATCTGCGTCGCCGAGTCGCGGCCCGCCTGGAGGACCTCTTCGTGGTTCAGGGGCTCGCCCGTCATGCCGGCCGCCAGGTTGGTCACCAGCGAGATGCCCAGGATCTCGGCACCGGCCTCGCGCGCGGCGATGGCCTCCAGGACCGTGGACATGCCGACCAGGTCCGCGCCGATCACACGGGCCATCCGGATCTCCGCCGGGGTCTCGTAGTGGGGGCCCGTGAACTGCGCGTAGACGCCCTCCTCCAGCGAGGGGTCGATCTCCTTGCACAGGGCGCGCAGGCGCGGGGAGTACAGGTCCGTGAGGTCGACGAAGTTCGCGCCGACGATCGGCGACGTCGCCGTCAGGTTGAGGTGGTCGCTGATCAGGACCGGCTGGCCGGGACGCATGCCCTCGCGGAGACCGCCGCA
This sequence comes from Streptomyces stelliscabiei, assembly GCF_014873495.1. Taxonomy (GTDB): domain Bacteria; phylum Actinomycetota; class Actinomycetes; order Streptomycetales; family Streptomycetaceae; genus Streptomyces; species Streptomyces bottropensis. Next base: position 6,459,613 of record NZ_JADBGF010000001.1, read on the forward strand.
GCCGTTGGTGAGGACGATCGTCTTCACCCCGGCGGCGACGGCGGTACGGACGCCGTGCGCCACCGCGGCGACACCGCGGCCCTCGTAGTAGTGGGTGCGGCCCAGGAAGACGAGCGCCCGCTTGCCGCCGATCCGGTACGAGCGGACCTTGCCGCCGTGGCCCTCGACCGCCGGCGGCGGGAAGCCGGGCAGCTCGGTGACCTGGAACTCGGCCTCGGGGGCGCCGAGCGCGTCCACGGCCGGGGCCCAGCCGGAGCCCATCACAAGCGCGACGTCGTGGGTCTCGGCGCCCGTCAGCTCGCGCAGGCGCGCGGCGGCGGCGTCGGCGGCGGCGTACGGGTCGCCCTGGATGTCGTCCGGAAGAAGAGATGCGTTCACGCGACGAGGGTATCCGGTTTGGGCCTACGCGCGTAGATGACGAGGCGCTCCGGATCGGGATCGTTGCCTTGTCGTTTCCAACGCCGAGACCGGGCGCGGGACCGGGCGCGGGAGGGCGCGCGGGAGGGGCTCCGCGCCGCTCTGCCACTCGCTCAGCAGGGGCGTTTGCGCAGTTCCATCACGTAGTCGTGGGGTGCGCCCGCCGACTCCGCCGCGTCCGCCACCTCGCCCAGGTAGCGGGCCGAGGGAAGCCCGCCCTCGTAGCCGTTGAGGACGTAGACCCAGGCCGGCTCCTCGCCGTCCAGGGTGTGGACGCGGACCCGCATCCGGCGGTATATGTCCAGGCCGACGCCGACCCAGCGGTCCATCGCGTCCTCGTCCATGGGGGCGATGTCGTACAGCGCCACGAAGACCTGGGAGCGCGGTGCCTCCACGACCGTGGCCAGCGCGCCCTCCCAGCCCATGTGCTCGCCGCCGAAGGTCAGCCGCCAGTCGTTCAGCCAGCCGGTTGCGCGCAGCGGGGAGTGGGGGGCGCGGCGGGACATCAGACGCGAGTCCAGGTTGCCGGCGTAGGCGGCGTAGAGCGACATGGGGAGAGGGTACGGGAGGGCTCCGCTCGGGGGGCCGGGCACCTGATGGGGTGGGGGGTGCCCGTGGTTCGGCGGGTGCGGGTCGGTTGTGGCTGGTCGCACAGTTCCCCGGGCCCCTCGCGGGGCGCCCCGCACCCCGGGGGCGTGCCACCCGCGCTCGTACGGGACAATGGGGTACGTGACTCGGATCGTGATCATCGGTGGCGGACCCGGCGGCTATGAGGCGGCGCTGGTGGCCGCGCAGCTCGGCGCGGAGGTGACCGTCGTGGACTGCGACGGTCTGGGCGGGGCGTCGGTGCTGACCGACTGCGTGCCGTCGAAGACCCTCATCGCGACGGCCGAGGTGATGACCACCTTCGACTCCTCCTACGAGGAGCTGGGGATCATCGTCGCCGACGACACTCCGTACATCGACACGCCCGCGCGTGTCGTCGGGGTCGACCTCGGCAAGGTCAACCGGCGTGTGAAGCGGCTCGCGCTGGCGCAGTCGCACGACATCACGGCGTCCGTGACGCGCGCCGGCGCGCGGGTGATGCGCGGGCGCGGCCGGCTGCAGGGGCAGCAGGATCTCGACGGGTCGCGCAAGGTCGTGGTGCGCGCCGCCGACGGGTCCGAGGAGACGCTCACCGCCGACGCCGTGCTCATCGCCACCGGCGCCCATCCGCGCGAGGTGCCCGACGCGCAGCCCGACGGCGAGCGCATCCTCAACTGGACGCAGGTCTACGACCTCGACGAACTTCCCGAGGAACTGATCGTCGTCGGGTCCGGTGTCACCGGTGCCGAGTTCGCCGGCGCGTACCAGGCGCTGGGGTCCCGCGTCACGCTCGTCTCCAGCCGCGACCGCGTCCTGCCGGGCGAGGACCCGGACGCCGCCGCCGTCCTGGAGGACGTGTTCCGGCGGCGCGGGATGAACGTCATGGCGCGCTCCCGGGCCCAGTCCGCCAAACGGGTGGGCGACCGGGTCGAGGTGACGCTCGCGGACGGGCGGGTCATCAGCGGCTCGCACTGCCTGATGGCCGTCGGCGCCATCCCCAACAGCGCGGGCATGGGCCTGGAGGGGGCCGGGGTCAAGGTCAAGGACTCCGGGCACATCTGGACCGACAAGGTCTCCCGGACGAGTGCGCCCGGCGTGTACGCCGCCGGTGACGTGACCGGTGTCTTCGCGCTCGCCTCCGTGGCCGCCATGCAGGGCCGTATCGCCATGTACCACTTCCTCGGCGACGCGGTGGCCCCGCTGAACCTGAAGACCGTCTCGTCCAACGTCTTCACCGACCCCGAGATCGCCACCGTCGGCTACACCCAGGCCGACCTGGACACCGGGGTCATCGAGGCCGTCGGGGTGAAGCTGCCGCTGCTGCGCAACCCGCGCGCCAAGATGCAGGGCATCCGGGACGGTTTCGTCAAGATCTTCTGCCGCCCGGGCACCGGCATCGTCGTGGGCGGTGTCGTGGTCGCCCCGCGTGCCTCGGAGCTGATCCACCCCATCTCGATCGCGGTCGACAACAACCTGACCGTCGAACAGATCGCGAACGCCTTCACGGTGTACCCGTCCCTGTCGGGTTCGATCGCCGAGGTGGCACGCCAGCTCCACACGCGCAAGGCCGGCGGCGTCTGACAGGTCGTCCGGCAGTCGTCGGACAGGTCGCCGGAGCGGCCTGTCCGGCACATTCCGTCCCGGATGGCCCCTATATCACTCCTCGCCCCACCCTGCGAACAACTTCTGCTATTCGGCGCAAACTGCTGAAAGCAGATGGTCGTTGGCGTTACTGTCAGTTTCGTGTTCGCTGCAGAACGTCGTCAATTGATCCTCGAAATGGTGCGGGCCAATGGAGCCGTGTCGCTCCGTGAGCTCGCCCGCGTCGTCCAGACCTCCGAAGTGACCGTACGGCGGGACGTGCGCGCTCTGGAGGCAGAAGGACTCCTCGACCGCCGGCACGGCGGTGCGGTATTGCCGGGCGGGTTCACGCGGGAGTCCGGCTTTCCGCAGAAGTCTCATCTCGCGACCGCCGAGAAGACGGCCATCGCCGACCTCGCCGCGAGCTTCGTCGAAGAAGGCGAGGCCATCGTGGTCGGGGCGGGGACCACCACGCAGGAGCTGGCACGCCGGCTCGCGCGGGTCCCCGGGCTGACCGTCGTCACCAACTCCCTGTTGGTGGCCCAGGCGCTGGCCCATGCCAACCGTGTGGAGGTCGTGATGACCGGCGGCACCCTGCGCGGTTCCAACTACGCCCTGGTCGGCTCCGGCGCCGAGCAGTCCCTCCAGGGGCTGCGCGTGTCCAAGGCCTTCCTCTCCGGGAGTGGACTGACCGCAGAGCGCGGCCTGTCCACGTCCAACATGCTGTCGGCCTCGGTCGACCGCGCGCTGGTCCAGGCCGCCGCCGAGGTCGTCGTCCTCGCCGATCACACCAAGCTCGGCACCGACACGATGTTCCAGACGGTGCCGACCGATGTGGTCACCCGGCTGGTCACCGACGACCCGCCCGGCCACGACGACCGCGCGGTCACCGAGCTGCAGGCCCTGGCCGATCAGGGTGTGCAGATCTCCGTGGCCGGAGCGGCGGGCGGCGGTGCCGGCGGCGACCCCGTCCCGGCGCGCCCCTCGCGCCGGGACGTGCCCCTTCCGGGTCCTCGGCGCAACCAGGTCCACGGCACCGCGCCGCAGTTGCGCACCGCCACGGTCCTGGGGGACCAGCCGCCGGTCGGTGAACGGGAGCGGGAGAGGGCGGCCCGGGTCGCGGACCTGCGGCGCCGGTAGGGCCTGCCCTACGCGCGCTGCCGTCGCACCGCGTGTAGGTCGTGCCTGCCGTACGCGCGCTTGGCACCGCGTGTTCGTCGGAGGCGGGTCCCGCCTGCCTCCGGGTGATGCCGCACGTCGTCCGGCGGGTCTCTCGAACGGTCCGGTGGCGGCGCCCCGGCGCGCCGCTCTCCCCGCGCCGCTTCGGCGCCGGGCGGTGGGTCGGTAGGGGCCGTACGACCGTCAGGGTTTCAGGCCGCGCAGGGTCAGCGTCAGCAGGCGGTCGGCCAGGTCCGGGTCGTCCGGGGTCTCCTCGGCCGCCAGCGCGATCGCGTGGGTGAGCTGGAGCAGGTCACCGATCGACACGTCCTCGCGCACCGTGTGGGCCCGTTGCGCCCGCCGGAGCAGGGCGGTGCCCGCCTCCCGGATGGGGGCGCAGCACCGGGCCAGGTCCGAGGTGTTCTCGTCCGCGGCGCGGGAGTCCGCGTACGAGACCGTCATCAGGGCCTGGGCCAGACCTCGGTATTCGCCCGCATGGGTGATGATGTCGCGCAGCCAGGAGACGAGTGCGGTGCAGGGCCGGGCCGCGTCGAGTTGCTCGCCCGCCCGGGCCAGCAGGTCGCCGACGGCCTCCTCGAAGACCGCGCCGAGGAGGGCCTGGCGGTTGGGGAAGTGGCGGTACAGGGTGCCGATGCCCACGTCCGCGCGGCGGGCGATGTCCTCCAGCGAGGCGGACGTCCCGTGGGCCGCGAAGGCGAGACGGGCCTCCGCGAGCAGCCGGTCGCGGTTGCGGCGGGCGTCGGCCCGCATCGGGCGGGCCCCTGCGGGGGTTTCCGCCGAAGCCTGGGCCGGGGTCGGGCTCACGGTGGTTCCACCTGCTCTCTGCGCTGGGGGATGTTCAGCCCAAGAGCTCGGGTGAGCGCGGGAGTTGCGCGGGTGCCGGTCCCTGCGGGGCTGGTCGCGCGGTTCCCCGCGCCCCTCTGAGGGGCGCGGGGACACGGCTGCTCGCGTGGCGCCGGATCAGTCCTTGATCTCGCAGATGGCGGCACCGGAGGTGATGGAGGCGCCGACCTCCGCGGAGAGGCCCTTGACGGTGCCGGAGCGGTGGGCGTTGAGAGGCTGTTCCATCTTCATGGCCTCCAGGACGACGATCAGGTCGCCTTCCTTGACCTCCTGGCCCTCCTCGACGGCGACCTTGACGATGGTGCCCTGCATCGGGGAGGCGAGGGTGTCGCCGGAGGCTGCCGGGCCGGACTTCTTCGCCGCGCGGCGCTTGGGCTTGGCACCGGCCGCCAGACCGGTGCGGGCCAGGGTCATGCCCAGGGCGGCCGGGAGGGAGACCTCCAGGCGCTTGCCGCCGACCTCGACGACGATCGTCTCGCGGTCGGTCTCGTCCTCGGCCTCGGTGTCGGCCGGGGCCGCGAAGGGCTTGATGTCGTTGACGAACTCGGTCTCGATCCAGCGCGTGTGGACCGTGAACGGGTCCGTGGAGCCGGTCAGCTCGGGACCGAACGCCGGGTCCCTGACCACCGCGCGATGGAAGGGGATCGCGGTGGCCATGCCCTCGACGGTGAACTCGTCCAGGGCGCGGGCGGCGCGCTGCAGGGCCTGCTGACGGGTGGCGCCGGTGACGATCAGCTTGGCCAGCAGGGAGTCCCAGGCCGGGCCGATCACGCTGCCGGACTCCACGCCCGCGTCCAGGCGGACGCCGGGGCCGGTGGGCGCGGTGAAGGTGGTGACGGTGCCGGGGGCGGGCAGGAAGCCCCGGCCCGGGTCCTCGCCGTTGATGCGGAACTCGAAGGAGTGGCCGCGCAGCGGCGGGTCGTCGTAGCCGAGGGCCTCGCCGTCGGCGATGCGGAACATCTCGCGGACCAGGTCGATACCGGTGACCTCCTCGGTGACCGGGTGCTCGACCTGCAGACGGGTGTTGACCTCCAGGAAGGAGATCGTGCCGTCCAGGCCCACCAGGAACTCCACCGTGCCGGCGCCGACGTAGCCGGCCTCCTTGAGGATCGCCTTCGACGCCGCGTACAGCTGCTCGTTCTGCGCCTCGGACAGGAAGGGGGCCGGGGCCTCCTCGACGAGCTTCTGGTGGCGGCGCTGCAGCGAGCAGTCACGGGTGGAGACCACGACCACGTTGCCGTGGGAGTCGGCCAGGCACTGCGTCTCCACGTGGCGGGGCTTGTCGAGGTAGCGCTCCACGAAGCACTCGCCCCGCCCGAACGCGGCCACGGCCTCGCGGACGGCGGAGTCGTACAGCTCCGGGACCTCCTCCAGGGTGCGGGCGACCTTCAGGCCACGCCCGCCGCCACCGAAGGCCGCCTTGATCGCGATCGGCAGACCGTGCTCCCGGGCGAACGCCACGACCTCCTCGGCCCCCGAGACCGGATCGGGCGTGCCCGCGACCAGCGGCGCACCGGCGCGCTGGGCGATGTGCCGGGCCGCCACCTTGTCACCCAGGTCGCGGATCGCCTGCGGGGGCGGACCGATCCAGATCAGGCCCGCGTCCAGGACCGCCTGGGCGAACTCCGCGTTCTCCGAGAGGAAGCCGTAGCCGGGGTGGACCGCGTCGGCTTCGGCGTCCTTCGCCGCCTGGAGGACCTTGCCCATGTCCAGGTAGCTGGTCGCCGGAGTGTCACCGCCCAGGGCGAACGCCTCGTCCGCGGCCCGCACATGCAGCGCGTCCCGGTCCGGATCGGCGTACACGGCCACGCTCGCGATCCCGGCGTCCCGGCACGCCCGGGCGACGCGGACAGCGATTTCGCCTCGGTTGGCGATCAACACCTTGCGCACGATGGCTCCCTCTCCTTGAAACAAGCCGAGTTTAGGGACTGCCGACACGGCGTTTCGACCCGTCCACAATGGTGAGCTTGCCCACACGGAGCGTGAAACGAGGCTCACTCAACCTGCGAAATCCCTTGTCGCACAGCATTGCGCAGGTCTCCATGCGGAAACCCTAGCCCTCTGATGTGGTCAAGGTCTCTGTGCGGCCGCGCTGCGGCCGGTTGGGTTTCTTTGTGGAGTCCCTACTAATGGCCCAACGATTCTTTGCTCTCGTGAGAACCCTTGTCCCGGGGTTTACCCGTTAGTAGCGTTCGCGATGTCTCGAACGCCTGCCTGGGGTGACGACATGAGTCCGCGAGGCGCTGAGAGCAGCAGGACGAGAGTGGAAAGTGGGTGGGGGCGGTGATCCGCAGACCGGTGGCGGTGGTCACGGCGTTCGTGCTGTTCGTGGAAGGGCTCGGAATCGCCGGGCTGCAGTGGTTCCTCGGCACGGTCGTCGACCGCCAGAAGATGTCCCTCGCCGGGCTGGATCCGGACGCGATGTCCCTCTCCACGAAGGCCGGGGGTGTCGTCTTCGGCCTCTACTTCGTCCTCTGCGGTGTGGTCGCCCTGCTCGTCGGGGTGCGCAACCGGCCCGCCGCCGGGCTCGGCAGGATCCTGCTCATCAGCGTGGCCGTCGTGCACGGGCTGCTCGGCGCGCTCACGGTGGGGCTGGTCGGGTGGGGCGCGTTCGCGTTCATGATGGTCGTGCTGGGGCTCGTGCTGCTCACGCTGATGACGTACGACCGGCAGGACGGAAGCGCTGACGCCGTGTCGGGTGGCGCCGGTGGGGCCGACGGGCCCGGCGAGGCGAAGGAGTCGGGTGGAGTGGGTGGCGCCGGTGGGTCGGAGCCGGTCGCTCCTGCGGCGCCCAGCGCCTCGTGACGGGACCGGCGCTCACCGTGTGACGGGACCGGCGCTCGCCTGGTGACGCTTCGGCGCGATCCCCGCGTGTTCAGTTCTCGCGGGGTGTCCACAGCTCCGTGATGCCTACGCCCAGTTGGGCCAGCAGGCGCCGGAGCAGGGGCAGGCTGAGGCCGATGACGTTGCCGTGGTCACCGTCGATGCCCTCGATGAACGGGGCCGAGCGGCCGTCGAGGGTGAACGCGCCCGCCACGTGGAGGGGTTCGCCCGAGGCGACGTACGCGGCGATCTCCTCGTCGGTGGGGTCGCCGAAGTGGACGACCGTGGAGGCGGTCGCGGAGGCGTGGCGGCCGGTGGCGGTGTCGTAGACGCAGTGGCCGGTCTGGAGCGTGCCGGCGCGGCCGCGCATCGACTTCCAGCGGGCGGTGGCCTCCTCGGCGTCGGACGGCTTGCCGAAGGCCTGGCCGTCCAGGTCGAGGACCGAGTCGCAGCCGACCACCAGGGCGCCCTTGACCTCGGGCTTCGCGGCCACCACGGAGGCCTTGGCCTCGGCCAGGGCGAGCGCTAGGTCGGCGGGGGTGGGGGCGCTGACGGCGTCCTCGTCGACGCCGCTGACGATCACCTCGGGGGTGAGGCCGGCCTGGCGGAGGAGGTTGAGCCGGGCGGGGGACTGGGAGGCGAGAACGAGGCGGCGGCGCTGGTGGTCGGTCATGGGCGCCAGGGTATCGGCGGGGGTGCGTCCGGGGAGTGGGCCGGGGCGCGTTGATGCGGTGGGGTGGTGCGCGCTCGTCCGGTGCGCTGGGTGGGGTGCGGTTACCTGGTGCGCGGTTACCTGGTGCGCTGAGTGGGGCGCGTGAGGCTCGGTGGGTGGGGGCGCGCGTCGTGCGGTGGGTGGGTCGGGGGCGCGCCGGGGGGTGTCCGTCCTCGGATCGGCGCGGAATCGGTCGGGCGGGAGGCGCGGGGCGTCGACGCGCCAACCGCTGTGGGCGGACACCCCCCGGCACGCCCCCTTCTCGCCGTACGCGGCCGATCCTGCGTGCGTCGCGCGCCCGCCTGATCGCCGTACGTGGATTCAGTGCAGGCCGAGGACCAGCATCGCCAGGAGCATGGCGAAGGCCATGAGGACGCCGAGCCGCCGAAGCATGGCCTGCGTGTCGCGCAGTTCCTTCGGCGGCTCGTTCTCAGGGTCGGACCAGAGCATGCTGCGATGGTGCGTCGCCCGGGGGGCCGGGCGCCTGAGTACGCGTACTCAAGTTGGTAGGGGAGGTTCCGCTCAGCCGGGCCAGTAGGTGCGGCTCCAGGTCGTGGGGCCCGGGGCCGGGAGGCGGTGGGCGGCGATGCGGGACGGGTCGGCCCAGGAGTCACGGGGGGCGGGCGCGCCGGCGGGCTGCTCCGCCGCTGCTGCCGCGGTGCGGGCGCGGACGACGGCGAGTGCGGCGGCGAGTTCTTCGGGGGTGGGGTTTCCCCGGACGACCTTGATGGTCATGTCGGCTCCGTGGGGGGTTAGAGGGGGATGTTTCCGTGCTTCTTCGGGGGGAGACTCTCGCGTTTGGTGCGCAGTTGGCGCAGGCCGCGGATGAGGTGGCGGCGGGTTTCGGAGGGGGTGATCACGGCGTCGACGTAGCCGCGTTCGGCCGCGGTGTAGGGGTTGAGGAGGGTGTCCTCGTACTCCTGGATGAGGCGGGCGCGGACGTCTTCGCGTTCGGCCTCGGGGGTGGCGGCGATGGTGCGGCGGTGCAGGATGTTGACCGCGCCCTGGGCGCCCATGACGGCGATCTGGGCGGTGGGCCAGGCGAGGTTGAGGTCGGCGCCGAGGTGTTTGGAGCCCATGACGTCGTAGGCGCCGCCGAAGGCCTTGCGGGTGATGACGGTGATGAGGGGGACGGTGGCCTCGGCGTAGGCGTAGATGAGTTTGGCGCCGCGGCGGATGATGCCCTCGTGTTCCTGGCCCACGCCGGGCAGGAAGCCGGGGACGTCGACGAAGGTCAGGACGGGGACGTTGAAGGCGTCGCAGGTGCGCACGAAGCGGGCGGCCTTCTCGGAGGCGTCGATGTCCAGGCAGCCGGCGAACTGCATGGGCTGGTTGGCGACGATCCCGACGGGGTGGCCCTCGACGCGGCCGAAGCCGGTGAGGATGTTCGGGGCGAACAGGGCCTGGGTCTCGAAGAACTCGGCGTCGTCCAGGACGTGTTCGATGACGGTGTGCATGTCGTAGGGCTGGTTGGCGCTGTCCGGGACGAGGGTGTCCAGTTCCAGGTCCTCGCCCGTCACGCTCAGGTCGGCCTGCTCGGGGAAGACCGGGGGCTCGCTGAGGTTGTTGGAGGGCAGGTAGGACAGCAGCTGTTTGACGTACTCGATGGCGTCCTTCTCGTCGCCCGCCATGTGGTGGGCCACGCCGGAGGTGGCGTTGTGGGTGCGGGCGCCGCCCAGTTCCTCGAAGCCGACGTCCTCGCCGGTGACGGTCTTGATGACGTCGGGGCCGGTGATGAACATGTGCGAGGTCCGGTCGACCATGACGGTGAAGTCGGTGATCGCGGGGGAGTACACCGCGCCGCCCGCGCACGGGCCGACCACCAGGGAGATCTGCGGGATGACGCCGGAGGCATGGGTGTTGCGGCGGAAGATCTCGCCGTACATGCCCAGCGCCATCACCCCTTCCTGGATGCGGGCGCCGCCGGAGTCGTTGATGCCGACGACCGGGCAGCCGGTCTTCAGCGCGAAGTCCATCACCTTCATGATCTTCTGGCCGAAGACCTCACCCAGGGACCCGCCCAGCACCGTGAAGTCCTGCGAGAACACGGCCACCGGACGGCCGTCGACCGTGCCGTAGCCGGTGACGACACCGTCGCCGTAGGGGCGGCTTCGTTCCATGCCGAAATCGGTGGAGCGGTGCCGGGCGAACTCGTCGAACTCCACGAAGGAGTCCTCGTCCAGGAGCAGTTCGATACGCTCACGGGCCGTCAGTTTGCCCTTCGCGTGCTGCTTCTCCACCGCGCGCTCGGAGCCGGCGTGCGTCGCCTCGTCGATACGACGCTGCAGGTCCGCGAGCTTCCCCGCGGTCGTGTGGATGTCGATGCTTGCTGGCGCTTCCGGCTCGGACATCGGGATGCGGCTCCCTGCCTGCTCATGGGGACGTGAAAGATCGGTACGTGCTGCTGGGCGCGTAGGGGGCGGTGCGTACGTGCTCAGAAGTGTGTGGGGTTACTCATCCGTAGCGTAGTGCTGCGCCTACCGTTCGGCAGTGCGGCGTTTACCACACCTAGGGTGGGTTGCATGACGCCGCGAGATGCCTCAGACGACGGAAACGACCAGTCCGGCAGCAGGTGGTCCGACCTGGACCGGCCGCCCCTCAACTCCGCCTCCCTGCGCCGGGCGCTGGTCCGGGACGGCGGGCTGTGGAGCTCCCTGGACGTGGTGCCCGTCATCGACTCCACCAACACCGACCTCGCCGGGCGCGCCGACCGCCTCGCCGAGGGTGCCGTGCTCGTCGCGGAGAAGCAGCGGGCGGGCCGCGGACGCCTGGACCGCATCTGGACCGCGCCCGCGCGCTCCGGCCTGTTCTTCTCCGTCCTCCTCAAGCCGGGCGAGGTGCCCGTCGAGCGTTGGGGATGGCTGCCGCTGCTCACCGGCGTCGCCGTCGCGACCGGGCTGTCCCGGGCCGCCGGGATCGACACGGCACTCAAATGGCCCAACGACCTGCTGGTGACCGTGGACGGTCAGGAGCGCAAGGCCGGCGGCATCCTCGCGGAGCGGGCCGGGGCGGACGGCGTGGTGATCGGGATCGGCATCAACGTCAGCCTGCGGGAGAACGAACTGCCGGTGCCCGCCGCCGGATCCCTGCTGCTCGCCGGAGCCGTGACCACGGACCGCGATCCGCTGCTGCGGGCCGCGCTGCGGGCGCTGGAGGAGTGGTACGGGCGGTGGCGGGCCGCCGGCGGCGACCCCTCGGTGAGCGGACTCCAGGAGACCTACGCCGCCGGGTGCGCGACCTTGGGGCGCAAGGTGCGCGCCGAACTGCCCGGGGACCGGTCAATCGTGGGGGAGGCCGTGGCGGTGGACGGGGACGGCAGGCTGGTGCTCGCCACGGAGGCCGGGGTGCAGGAACCGGTGGGAGCGGGGGACATCGTGCATCTGCGGCCCGCGTGACGTGTGGGGATGATGGGGCCTGGGCACCCGGTGTCGCGTGTACGAGGGGACTCGGAGCGTCGGCCTCCGGTGGCCCCGGCCGGCGCGGGGTGCCGTCCGCCGGAAGGCGTACGCCCCCTTCGGCTCACCTCCCGGAGTGAGCTGGCGCACACCTGCCGTAGAGTTGAGGCCGGTCGAGTACGTGACCGCGGGAGATCGGAAGGGCAGCAGGAGTGAGCGTCGAGGACACGGGCTCCGGCACGGACGCGGATGACCGCGTGGAGCCGCCCCCGCTCTCGGCTTCGCTCGAGCGGTCGGAACCCCATGACGTGGACGCCGACGAGGAGGACCCGCTGGCGCTGCGCCTCGAAGGGCTGATCCTCGGGGCCGAGCGCCGGTACACCCCCTTCCAGGCGGCACGCAGCGCGGGCGTCTCCATGGAGTTGGCGTCCCGTTTCTGGCGGGCCATGGGCTTCGCGGACATCGGCCAGGCCAAGGCGCTGACCGAGGCGGACGTCCTCGCGCTGCGGCGGCTCGCCGGTCTGGTGGAGGCGGGGCTGCTGAGTGAGGCCATGGCGGTGCAGGTGGCCCGGTCGACCGGGCAGACCACCGCGCGGCTCGCCGAGTGGCAGATCGACTCCTTCCTGGAGGGGCTGACCGAGCCGCCGGAGCCGGGGATGACCCGGACCGAGGTGACGTATCCGCTGATCGAGCTGTTGCTGCCCGAGCTGGAGGAGTTCCTCGTCTACGTCTGGCGGCGTCAGCTCGCCGCCGCCACCGGGCGGGTCGTCCAGGCCGCGGACGACGAGGAGATGGTCGACCGGCGCCTCGCGGTCTGCTTCGCCGACCTCGTCGGGTTCACGCGGCTGACCCGCCGTATGGAGGAGGAGGAGCTCGGCGAACTGGTCGAGGCCTTCGAGACCACGGCGGCGGACCTCGTGGCGGCGAACGGCGGGCGGCTCATCAAGACCCTGGGCGACGAGGTCCTGTACGCCACGGACGACGCGGGCGTCGCCGCCGAGATCGCGCTGCGCCTCATCGAGACCATGGCCAACGACGAGACCATGCCGGAGCTGCGTGTCGGCATGGCCTTCGGCACGGTGACGACGCGGATGGGCGACGTCTTCGGTTCGACCGTGAACCTCGCCAGCCGGCTCACCTCGATAGCGCCGAAGGACGCGGTCCTCGTCGACGGTGCCTTCGCCGAGGAGCTGATCCGCACGGGCGAGGCCCCCGCCTCCGAGGCCGAGGCCGCCGAAGCCGCGGCCGCCGCGGAGAAGGAGGGCGAGGAGCCGCCGACGTACCGCTTCGCGCTCCAGCCGATGTGGCAGCGCCCGGTGCGTGGCCTGGGAGTCGTCCAGCCGTGGCTGCTCACGCGGAGGCCGGGGCAGGTCTGACGGGCGGCTCCGGCGGGCGGGTGCCTGGGAGCCTGCTGGCCCGCGCCTGTGCCGGTGCCTCTGCTCTGTGGGGTGTTCCGTCGGTGACTTGGGGAGCCCTCTCACCTGCGCAGGGCGTCGTCGACGCAGAGGCCGACGATCGGGACGCACAGGCCCGGCTTGGTGGGCTTCGTGGGGGTGGCCGTGTCGCCGGGGGTGGTCGGCGTGTTCGGGGAGTCCGGGGACTGGGGTGCGGTCGGCTGCTGGGGCGCTGCCGCTGGTGGCCCGGTGGGCGCGGGGGGAGTGGGCCGGGGGGATTCGGGGGTGTCCGCCGCCCGGGGAGCGTCGGGCGCGGGCGCGGTGCTGTCGAGGTCGTCGCGTGCGCCGGGAGCGTGGGGGTCGGAGGGGACCTCGACACCGATGGCGGGGTCGGGCGGGGAGGTGGAGGGGGCCGGCGTGGGGGCGGTCGCTCCTGGGGACGGCGGCTGGGTCGGGGCCGGGTCCTCGCCGCCCATGGGGGTGTCGGCGGTCGGGGTCCCCGCGTCGGCCGGGGGCTCGTCGCCCACCGTCGTGCCGGCGTCGGTCGCCTCGTCCGTGACCCCGTCCGGCGCACTCGGCGCCGGGCCCGCCGCACCGGCGCCGCCGCCGACGGGGTCCGACGCCACCCGCAACAGACTCAGCGCCCCCGCCGCCAGCGCCATCCCGCCCACCGCGAGCAGCAGTTTCCGGGGCCGGGGACGCCGGTGCCGACCGCGCGGGCGGGGCGTGGGCTCGTCGTGAGCGCCGCCGGCCGGGTCGGAGGGGCCTGAGGCGAAGGGCGAGAACGCCACGGCCGGCCGTGCGGGGGCCGCCGACGGCCGCCAGGGCGCCGACCGCGCCGGTGAGTCCGGTGCGGCAGTCCTCGCCGGTGCGGAAGCCGGTGGTGCCGTGGGCGCGGTGGTGGCCGGCGTCGGTGACTCCTGTCGCGCTCGTGGTGCGGTCGATGCCGGCCGGGTGGCCGTGTCCGTCGTCATGGTTCGTCCCTCCCCTACGCGCCCGTGTCCGCCGGTGCGCCTGTGGCGGAGCGCAGATTATGTGCAGGAGAGGGCGGTACGGCCGGAGAAGGCCCCGGTGTCACTCGTACGGGGAGAAGTTTGCCGGGGTTTGTCAAGGGGACACCCCGTGCGGGCTCTCGTTGGGGTGGGCGCCGGGCGTGGGGATGACGCGTCGGCCGTCCCTCAGGATCCGCGCCTGCCGCCGGTTCCGTCGGGGGTTTGCGTCGGCCGGGGCGGCTGCGATGATCGAGGGCACGGAGTTAACCCGCGTTAACCGGGAGGGTTCTATGGATGACGGTGCGGCAGTGGAGCGGGCGGCGGGGCTGGAGGGCGAGGAGGAGCGCCGGTTCGGGGAGTTCGTCGTGGTGCGGCGGCACGGGTTCGTCGCCGAGCTGGCGCTCGACCGGCCCAAGGCCATGAACGCCGTGTCGACCGACATGGCCCGCTCCGTCACGGCGGCGTGCGGGGCGCTGGCCGCCGACCGGGACGTACGCGTGGTCGTGGTGACGTCGACGCACGAGCGGGCGTTCTGTGTGGGGGCCGATCTGAAGGAGCGGAACTCGTTCAGTGACGCCGATCTGCTGCGGCAGCGGCCCGTCGCGCGGGGGGCGTACACCGGCGTACTGGAGTTGCCGATGCCCACGATCGCCGCCGTACACGGCTTCGCGCTGGGTGGCGGCTTCGAACTCGCCCTGTCCTGCGACCTGATCGTGGCCGACCGTACGGCGATCGTGGGGCTGCCCGAGGTGTCGGTGGGGGTGATCCCGGGCGGTGGCGGTACGCAGTTGCTGCCGCGTCGGGTGGGGGCCGCGCGGGCGGCGGAGGTGATCTTCACCGCGCGTCGGCTGGAGGCCGAGGAGGCGCGGGACCTGGGCCTCGTGGATCAGCTGGTGGAGGAGGGGCGGGACCGGTCGGAGGCCTTGGCGCTGGCCGCGCGGATCGCCGCGAACTCGCCGGTCGGACTGCGCGCGGCCAAGCGTGCGCTGCGGCTCGGGCACGGGCTGGATCTGCGGGCCGGCCTGGAGGTCGAGGACGCGGCCTGGCGCTCGGTGGCGTTCTCGGGGGACCGGGCGGAGGGCGTGGCCGCCTTCAACGAGAAGCGGAAGCCGGACTGGCCGGGGGAGTGAGGGCCGAGGTGGGGCGGGCGGGTCCGGTGTCGAGGGTGGCCGGGCTGCGGGCGTGGGTCACCGGTGGCCCGTACCCCTGTTCGCTTCACCAATCTCCCAAATCCCCTCAAAGCTCCCTAGCCTGGGGTGATGGGAGAGGACAGGCGGCTGAGGGCCGTGGTGGCGTTGGCGCGCGGGATGGCCGGGGCGCGTACGTCGCCGGAGACGTGGTGGGCGGCCGCCGACGGGTCGTGTCGGGCCCTGTCGGGCAGCTTTGCCGCGCTGTCCGTGTGGGAGCGGGATCGGGGGCTGCTGCGGGTGCTCGTGAACGTGGGGAACCGGGCGGCGGACGAGGAGGAGTTTCCCGAGGAGGAGACGTATCCGGTGCACGAGTTCCCGGAGATCGCGGAGTTCCTGCACGAGCGCTGGCTGGAAGGCGGTGAGCCCAACGCCTGGGTGGAGACGGCCGCCGGGCCGGTCGGGGGGCGGCGCCCCGGCGGCTACTGCCACCAGCGGGTCGCCGCACTGCGCCGGCGCGGCCGGGGCTGCTGCGTGGTCGCGCCCGTCGTGATGAACGGCCGTGCCTGGGGCGAGCTGTATGTGGCCCGGCCCGCCGGGGAGCCCGTGTTCAACGGCGGCGACGCGGCCTTCGCGACCGTGCTGGCCTCGGTCGTGGCCGCCGGACTCGCGCAGTCCGAGCGGCTGGAGGAGGCCCGGCGCCTCGCCTTCACCGACCCCCTCACCGGGCTCGGCAACCGGCGCGCGGTCGATCTCCGTCTCGACGAGGCGATGGAGGCGCACCGGCGCGACGGCACGGTGATCAGCCTCGTCGTCTGCGACCTCAACGGCCTGAAGAAGGTCAACGACTCCCAAGGGCACGCGATGGGGGACCAACTGCTGGAGCGGTTCGGGTCCGTGCTGTCGCGCTGCGCGGCGGAGCTGCCCCGGGTACTGGTCGCGCGGCTCGGCGGGGACGAGTTCTGCCTGCTGGCGGTGGGTCCGTCGGCGGACGAGGTGGTACGGGTCGCCGGTGACCTCTGTGTACGGGCGCGGGAGCTGGAGCCGGGCGACGGAGTCGCCTGCGGTGTCGCGTCCACCGGCGATCCGATCGGGCCGTTGCGCTCGGCCCGGCGCCTGTTCCGGCTGGCCGACGCGGCGCAGTACCGGGCCAAGGCCGCCGGGTCCGTGGAGCCGGTCGTCGCGGGGCGGGAGGGGGACGGTGACGAGGATCCGGTGGTCAGTCTCGCGGACCGCCCGCCCGCGCCCGTAGATCCCGCGCACCCGGGGGACCGGCGCCGCATTCGAGGGCGCCGGTCCTCCTAGGGCGGGCCGCGCGCGGGGTCGAGTCGACGCGCGGTCCTGGGCTGCCCACGGCCGAGGGGGGAGTGGGCCGTGGGCCGGTCGGTGGTCCGGAAGGGCAGGGCAGGGGGAGGGTGGCTCCGGTGGAGTACGCGCCCTGCGGCGTCCGGTATTTCGACCCTACGCGCGCGTGCCCGCCGCCAGCGCTCTGACCTGGCGATTCTGATCAACCTCGGAGGGTTCTCTGACCGTTCTCCGATCTGTCTCTGATCTACGCGGATAGGTGCGGGGCTGCCGGTCGGTCGGGGGTGGAGACCGGTCGGTGGGGGCGGAGGCCGGTCGATGGGGATGGAGGCCGGTCGGCAGGGGTGGAGACCGGTCGATGGGGACGGAGACCGGTCGATGGGGACGGGGACCGGTCGATGGGGACGGGGACCGGTCGGTGGAGGCCGGGGGTCCGCTCCGGGAGGGGGCGCGCGACGAGAGTAAGGAGTCCCTCCCCGCCGCGGTCGTGACATTCGGCGATTCAGTCCCTACGATCCTGAATATGGATATGCACTCTGTGGACACGGTGGTCCTCGGGACGTCCGGGGTCACCGCGGCCGACGTCCTCGCCGTGGCGCGCGCCGACGCCCGGATCGAGCTCTCCGACGAGGCGGTGGCCGCGCTCGCGGCGGCCCGCGGGATCGTGGACGCGCTGGCGGCCAAGCCGGAGCCCGTCTACGGGGTCTCCACCGGCTTCGGCGCCCTCGCGACCCGGCACATCAGCCCCGAACTGCGGGCCCGCCTCCAGCGCAACATCGTCCGCTCGCACGCCGCCGGCATGGGGCCGAGGGTGGAGCGCGAGGTCGTCCGCGCGCTGATGTTCCTGCGGCTGAAGACCGTCTGCTCCGGCCGCACCGGCGTCCGGCCCGAGGTCGCGCAGACCATGGCCGACGTCTTGAACGCCGGCATCACCCCCGTCGTCCACGAGTACGGCTCCCTCGGTTGTTCCGGCGACCTGGCCCCGCTCTCCCACTGCGCGCTCACCCTGATGGGCGAGGGCGACGCCGAGGGTCCGGACGGGGTCGTACGGCCGGCCGGCGAGCTGCTCGCCGAGCACGGCATCGCCCCCGTCGAGCTGCGCGAGAAGGAGGGGCTGGCTCTCCTCAACGGCACCGACGGCATGCTAGGCATGCTCGTCATGGCGCTGGCCGACCTGGAGAAGCTGTACACGTCGGCGGACATCACCGCCGCGATCTCCCTGGAGGCCCTGCTCGGCACGGACCGGGTCCTCGCCCCCGAACTGCACGCCATCCGCCCGCACCCCGGGCAGGCGGCCTCCGCGGCCAACATGCTCGCCGTGCTGAAGGGTTCGGGGCTCACCGGGCACCACCAGGACGACGCGCCCCGCGTGCAGGACGCGTACTCGGTGCGGTGCGCCCCCCAGGTGGCCGGGGCCGGGCGGGACACCGTCGCGTACGCGCGGCTCGTCGCCGAGCGGGAGCTGGCGGCGGCGGTCGACAACCCCGTCGTCCTGCCCGACGGGCGGGTCGAGTCCAACGGCAACTTCCATGGCGCGCCGGTCGCCTACGTCCTCGACTTCCTCGCCATCGCCGTGGCGGACCTCGCCTCGATCGCGGAGCGGCGCACCGACCGGCTGCTCGACAAGAACCGCTCGCACGGGCTGCCGCCGTTCCTCGCGGACGACGCCGGGGTCGACTCCGGGCTGATGATCGCGCAGTACACGCAGGCGGCGCTGGTGAGTGAGCTGAAGCGGCTCGCCGTGCCGGCCTCCGCGGACTCGATCCCGTCCTCCGCGATGCAGGAGGACCATGTGTCGATGGGGTGGGCGGCCGCGCGGAAGCTGCGGACCGCCGTGGACAACCTGACGCGGGTGCTGGCCGTGGAGTTGTACGCCGGGACGCGGGGGGTGGAGCTGCGGGAGGGGCTGGTGGCCGCGCCGGCCACCCGGGCCGTGGTGGAGGCCCTGCGGGGGGCCGGGGTCGAGGGGCCGGGGGCGGATCGTTTCCTCGCGCCTGATCTGGCCTTGGCCGACGCGTTCGTGCGGGACGGGCGGTTGGTGGTGGCCGCGGAGTCCGTGACCGGGGTGCTCGCCTGATTTTTTCTCGCCCCCGCCGCCCCTACCCGTCCCATCCTCAAGGGGCTGTGCCCCTGTGACCCCCGGGTAGGGGCGGGTGGGTGTGGGTGCGGGTGCGTTGCCGGGTGCGGGTGGGGCGTGGTTGCCCGCGCAGTTGCTCGCGCCCCTGGAGGGCGTGGTTGCTTGTGCGGGCTCCGCGCCCTGGAGGGCGTGGTTGCTCGGGTGGGCGCCGCAGTCTCTGCGAGGAGTAGGGGGTGTGGCCCTTGCTCCTCGTTCTTTCACGGGGCGTGCGGGAGTTCGAGGTCCTCGCGTTCGCGGCGGATCGAGTAGGCGACGAACGCCGCGCCCAGGCCGAGCATGGCCGTGCCGCCGATGACGTAGGGGGTGGTGTTCG
Source organism: Streptomyces stelliscabiei (assembly GCF_014873495.1). Classification (GTDB taxonomy): domain Bacteria; phylum Actinomycetota; class Actinomycetes; order Streptomycetales; family Streptomycetaceae; genus Streptomyces; species Streptomyces bottropensis. Next base: position 6,478,416 of record NZ_JADBGF010000001.1, read on the forward strand.
GGCTGCCGGTGTCGGCGAGTTCGCGGGTGTCGCCGGTGGTCGAGGCCGTGTCCGACGTCGTGGTCGTCTGCTCGCGTACGGCCACCTCCTGGGTCGCGTTGGCGGACGGCACGAACCAGAGGGCACCCAGAAGGGTGCCCGCGGCGGTGGCGGTCACCAACGACCGGCGGGCGGTGGACGACGCGCGACGTGCGACGGACACGGAATATCGATCCCCTTGTGACGCTGGCGAATTGGCCGTGGAGAGCGATGCTAATGAAAGGCGCGGGTCGTGGGAAAGTCGCGTGACGTGTGAGCCGTACGCTCCGGAGCATGAGTACAACGGAGACATCACAGTTTGTCCGGCTACGCGTCGAATTGGTGGTGGAGATCGAGGACGTCGAGGCCATCACCGGGGCCGCTCTGCGGCGGATCGCGACCGATTCCGATATGCCTGCCGATGAGCGGGTACACGCCGAGAGCGCGGTGGCCGAGGACACCGCGGAGGCCCTCGCCTATCTGGTCGACCCGTTCGACCTGGTCGGAGAGGTCCCCGGGGTCGAACTGGCCCAGGCCTCCTGGAGCAGCGAGGGCATCGACTACGACCCCGATTCGCCGGAATGGGGTCTCGACGAGGATGATGACGGAGAGGGTGAAGAGGAAGACGCGCGCGGCTGAGCGGTCGGGGAAATTGATGGTCCCGGGCGGCAACCGCCGCCCGGGGTTCTTTCGTCTCACGAGGCGCACCAGTCACTTGTGCACCGCCGGGTCGCCGACGATCCGATGCGGGTGGAGTGGCGTATCCCACATATCCGCGGGAGCGGAACGGCCCGGTGCCGTCGTGGTGTTTAAGTGCTTACGGGGATCTTCGGGGTTTTGGGGATTCGGCAACGATGGAGAAGCGTGTGATGACGAACAGTAAGCGGCGCAGGGGCCTGACGGTCGCGTCCGCACTGCTCGGCGGGGTGCTGGTGCTCTCTGCGTGCAGCGGGGGCGACGGCGACAAGGCGTCCGGGGGTGACGGCGGGGACTCCTCGCGGTCCAAGGTCGACGAGGCGGCGGCGGAGAAGACCTCCGAGGCCGACATCAAGATCATGCCGAAGGACGGCTCGGACAACGCCTCCATCAACAACTCGGCCAAGGTCACCGTGAGCAAGGGCACGCTCACCGAGGTGAAGATGACCACCTCCGACGGCACCGCCGTCGAGGGCGAGATATCCGCGGACAAGAAGAGCTGGGCGCCGAGCGCTCAGCTGGAGCGGTCCACCGGCTACAAGATCACCGCGGCCGCCGAGGACTCCGAGGGACGCAAGGCCCACGAGAACGCGGCGTTCACCACGGTCTCGCCCGCCAACAGCTTCATCGGCAACTTCACGCCCGAGGACGGCTCGACCGTCGGCGTCGGTATGCCGGTCTCGATCAACTTCGACAAGGCGATCACCGACAAGGCCGCCGTGCAGAAGGGGATCACCGTCTCCAGCAGCTCCGGCCAGGAGGTCGTCGGGCACTGGTTCAACGCCAACCGCATCGACTTCCGGCCCGAGGAGTACTGGAAGGGCGGCTCCACCGTCACCCTGAAGCTCGCGCTCGACGGTGTCGAGGGTGCCGACGGTGTCTACGGTGTGCAGCAGAAGACCGTGACCTTCAAGATCGGCCGCAACCAGGTCTCCATCGTCGACGCCAAGACCAAGACGATGAAGGTCACGCGGGACGGCAAGGTCGTCAAGACCATCCCGATCTCCGCCGGTTCGCCCGAGAACAAGACGTACCAGGGTCAGATGGTGATCTCCGAGCAGTTCAAGGAGACCCGGATGAACGGCGCGACGGTCGGGTTCACCGACAACGACGGCAAGGGCGAGTACGACATCAAGGACGTCCCCCACGCTCAGCGTCTGACGACCTCGGGCACCTTCATCCACGGCAACTACTGGGGTGCCGACTCCGTCTTCGGCAACGTCAACACCAGTCACGGCTGTGTCGGTCTGAACGACACCAAGGGTGCCAACGACTCCGACACCGAGGGCGCCTGGTTCTACGACAACTCCATCATCGGTGACGTCGTGGACATCCGGAACACCGGCGACAAGACGGTCGCCCCGGACAACGGCCTCAACGGCTGGAACATGAACTGGGCCGACTGGAAGGCCGGTTCGGCGGTCTGATCCACCGTCATCCGTAGAACGCGCGGCCGGTGCCGCCCCTGGGACACCCAGGGGCGGCACCGTTGTTTCCGGGGCCGTGCCCAGGGTTCTCATCCGGCTCTTATCGAGGACTTATCCCGTCATCACATGGCGTCCCTAGCTTGCCGCCATGTTCTTCACCTACCTGAGGCGCGAACTGCGCCGCCGCAGAAAGGCGGCGCTCGTCGTCGCCTCCGGGCTCGCCCTGGGCATCGCGCTGGTCATCGTGGTCAGTTCCGTGTCCTCGGGCATGGAGAAGGCGCAGGGCAAGGTCCTCGAATCCCTGTACGGCCTGGGCACGGACATGACCGTCACCAAGGCCGCCGCCGCGGCGGGCGAGAACGACGGCCAGCGCCCGCGATTCGAGTTCGACGCCCAGGACGACGACTCCGACGAGAACCAGAGCAGTGACCTCGTCCGGGTGCAGGGCTTCCAGACGCTGGCGAGTTCGACCGTCACCGAGGTCGGCGAACAGGCGGGTGTCGCGCAGGCCGTCGGCGGTCTCAGCCTCCAGGTCATCAAGGTCGACGGGCAGTTCCGGCGCGGACAGTTCCAGCAGGACGAGGGCACCGGGGGCCAGCCGGGAGGCGGTTCGGGCGCCGGCGGCCGGAACGGCGGCACGGGGCAGCCCGAGGGGCGGGTCGAGGGCGGCGGCGCCCAGTTCGACGTCGACAACTACTCCGTCTACGGCACGGACGTCACCGAGCCCGACCTGGGCCCCCTGACCTCCTCGAAGATCACCAGCGGTCGTACGTTCAAGACGTCCGAGACCGACGCCGAGGTCGTCGTCGCGGACAGGTCGTACGCCAAGGAGAAGGAGCTGAAGGTCGGTGACAGCGTCACCGTCAACAGCGTCAAGTACACGGTCATCGGGATCGCGACACCCGACAGCGGGGACGCGGCGGCCGACCTCTACATGCCGCTGAAGCAGGCGCAGACGCTCAGCGACTCCAAGGACAAGGTCACCACGATCTACGTGAGGGCGAGCGACTCGCAGCGGATCGACGGCGTGAAGGCGGCCATCCAGAAGAACATCGACGGGACGACCGTCACCACCTCCGCCGACCTCGCCGACACGGTCTCCGGATCGCTGTCGACGGCCTCGGACCTCGCCTCCGACGTCGGCAAGTGGCTGTCGATCGCGGTGCTCGTGGCCGCGTTCCTGGTGGCCGGGCTGCTCACCTCGTCGGCCGTGTCCCGGCGGGTGCGGGAGTTCGGCACGCTCAAGGCGCTGGGATGGAAGTCGGGGCGGGTGACCCGGCAGGTCGTCGGTGAGGCCGTCGTCAACGGACTGGTGGGCGGTGCGCTCGGTATCGCGCTGGGGCTCGGCGGGGCCTACGTCGTCACGGCGATCAGCCCGACGCTGCAGGCGGAGATCGGGGCGACGGCCGGTGGTTTCGGCGGACCCGGTGCCGGCGCGCCCGGTGGAGGCGGCTTCCCCGGCGGGGGCGGACCCGGCGGAGGTCGGCAGACGGCTTCCAACGCGCTGGACGTGGCCCTCACGGCTCCCGTCAGCGTCACGACCATCGGCGTCGCGGTGGGGCTCGCCGTCGCCGGCGGGCTGATCGCGGGGGCGTTCGGCGGGTGGCGGGCCTCGCGGCTGCGGCCGGCGGACGCGCTGCGGCGCGTGGAGTAGTCCGGCGGCGGCCGAGGCGCCCGCCCCACAGCCAGGTCCATCCGAACTCAGGGAGTCCACATGTACGTACTGACCGGCGTCACCAAGCGCTACGCGCGCGGCAAGGACACCGTCACCGCCCTCGACGGGGTCGATCTCACCATCGCCGACGGGGACCGGCTGGTCATCCAGGGGCCCACCGGGGGCGGGAAGTCCACGTTGCTGCAGATGCTCGGGGGGCTGGACAAGCCCTCCGACGGGAGCGTCGAACTCGACGGGACCGATCTGGCGAGGCTGTCGGAGACGAGGCTCACGCGGGTGCGCGGCGAGAACATCGGGTTCGTCTTCCAGAGCTTCAACCTGATCCCGACGCTGACCGCGCAGGAGAACGTCGAGACGGCCCTCGTGCCGCTCGGGGTGAAGGCGAAGGAGCGGCGGGAGCGGGCCGCGGAGGCGCTTGGGTCGGTGGGGCTCGGGGAGCGGCTCGGGCATCTGCCGGCCGAGCTGTCGGGCGGCCAGCAGCAACGCGTCGCGATCGCCCGCGCGCTGGTGAAGCGGCCGAAGGTGCTGCTCGCGGACGAGCCCACCGGCAACCTCGACGAGTCCATGCGCGACGAGATCATGGAGGTCCTGGAGACGCTGTGGAAGGAGCACGGCCTCACGTTCATCATGGTCACCCATGACTCGACGCTGGCCAGGAAGGCCCCTCGGGTCGCGACCATCCGCAAGGGGCGCATCACGGTGAAGGAGAACGCCGGGGCGTGAGCGCCTGCCCTCATCGGGTGGCATCCGGTGAGTTCCCTGGGCGTGGGGCGCGTTGGTGTGGAGCCCGGGCGCGTGCGGGCCGTGCGTGGCCCGGGTTCGCCGCTTTGCGCCCACCCGCGAGGGAGGTGACGTGAGTTGACTCCCGGTCATACTCCGTAGACCGGGGGAATTGACGTGAATATGTGCGGAAGCTCCCCTGGCCGGATGAACCGGATCAAGGGGGAGACTTGCGCAGACACACCAAGAGCGCGTGCACGGCCGCGATCGCCATGGTGTCCGCCGTGGCGCTGACGGCGGGCCCGACCAGCCCGGCGTCCGCGATATCCGAGCGCGTGACCGGCGTGACCGGCGCGGCGGGCCTGACGGGCTTCGCGGGCGTGACCGGCGTGGGCGGCGTGACCGCCGCCGACCTCGCGCCAGGCCGTCGCATCACGCTCGTCACCGGTGACCGCGTCCTCGTCGACGCCGGGGGCCGCGTGCTCGGCCTGGAGCGGGCCAAGGGCCGTGAGGGTGTCCCCCTGGCGGTGCGCGAGGCCGACGGCCACACCTACGTCCTGCCGGCCGACGCGGCCCGGCTCGTCTCCGCCGGCCGGGTCGACAGGCGGCTGTTCGACATCACCGCGCTGAACACGGCGGCGTCCCGCGCCGCCCAGAAGCAGGGCCTGAAGCTGATCGTCGGCTACACCGGAACCGCCGCCGGCGCCCGGGCCGGCGTACGGGCGGCGGGCGACACCAAGGTCCGCCGCACCCTGCGGACACTGAACGCCGAGGCGGTGCTCACTCCCGGGGACGACGCCGCCGCGCTGTGGAAGGCGGTCACCGACGCCGACGGCACCACCGCCACCGGGATCGCCCACCTCTGGCTGGACGGCGTCCGCGAGGTCACCCTCGACAGGTCCGTCGCGCGGATCGGCGCCCCGAAGGCATGGAAGGCCGGCTTCGACGGCAAGGGCGTCACCATCGCCGTCCTCGACACGGGCGTCGACGCGACCCATCCCGACCTCAAGGGCCAGGTGAAGGCCGCCAAGAACTTCTCCACCTCACCCGACACCACGGACAAGTACGGCCACGGCACGCACGTCGCCTCCATCGCGGCCGGCACCGGGGCCGGCTCCCGGGGCAGGTACAGGGGCGTCGCGCCCCGCGCCAAGCTGCTCAACGGCAAGGTGCTCGGCGACGAGGGCTTCGGCGACGACTCCGGCATCGTCGCCGGCATGGAGTGGGCCGCCGCGCAGGGCGCCGACGTGGTCAACCTCAGCCTGGGCGGCGGCGACACCCCCGAGATCGACCCGATGGAGGCGGCGATCAACAAGCTCTCCGCCGAGAAGGGCATCCTCTTCGCGGTCGCCGCGGGCAACGAGGGCGACGGCGGCGCGGGCACGGTCGGCTCGCCGGGCAGCGCCGCCGCCGCGCTCACCGTCGGCGCGGTCGACGACAAGGACCGGCTCGCCTCCTTCTCCAGCCGGGGCCCCACCCTCGACGGCCGGATCAAACCCGACGTGACCGCGCCCGGCGTCGCCATCACCGCCGCCGCGGCCCCGGGCAGCGTCATCGAGCGCGAGGTCGGCCAGAAGCCCAAGGGCTACCTGACGATCTCCGGTACGTCGATGGCGACCCCGCATGTCGCCGGCGCCGCCGCCCTCCTCAAGCAACAGCACCCGAAATGGACGTACGCCGAACTGAAGGCCGCCCTCGTCGCGTCCGCCAAGGGCGGCGCGTACACCCCCTTCGAGCAGGGTTCGGGCCGTATCCGCGTCGACAGGGCGATCAAGCAGAAGGTCCTCGCCCGGCCCGTCTCGGTCGACTTCGGCGTCCACCGGTGGCCGCACACCGACGACAAGCCGGTGGCCAGGAAGCTCACCTACAAGAACCTCGGCACGAAGGCCGTCACCCTCACCCTCGCGGTGAGCGGCATGAACCCCAAGGGCAAACCAGCCCCGGCCGGCTTCTTCAAGCTCGGCGCCAGGAAGGTCACCGTCCCGGCCCGGGGCAGGGCCACCGTCGACCTCATCGTGAACACCAGGCTCGGCGGGAACCTCGACGGCGCCTACTCCGCGTACGTCACCGCCAAGGGCGGTGGCCAGGGCGTCCGCACGGCGGCGGCCGTACAGCGCGAGGCGGAGTCGTACGACGTCACGCTGAGGACGGTCGGCCGGGACGGCGCACCGGCCGTGCACCACGTGCTCGACCTGACCGGCGTCTCCGGGCTCGCCCGGGACACGTGGTTCACGCCGTACGACCAGGACGGCACGGTCGATCTCCGGGTACCGGAGGGCGACTACATCCTCAACGCAGGGATCGTCGTGGACCCGGACGACGCCGCCAAGGGCGTGGACTGGCTCGCCCGGCCGACGCTCACCGTCGACCGGCGGATCTCCCTCACGCTGGACGCCCGCACGACGAAACCGGTGGACATCACCGTGCCCGATCCCGCCGCCCAACAGGTCCTCGCGGCACCGGAGTTCGCCCTGACGGTGGGCGGGGTCAGCTACTCCTCCGGCTGGCTCCTCGACACCTACGCGGGGTTCCGCACCGCGCACCTCGGCCCGCGGATCGCCGGCGGCAGGCTCAGCCAGACCTGGGCCGGCCAGTGGACCGGGGGCGGCACGGCGCAGTACGCCACCGCCGGCGGAGGCAAGGCCGAGAAGCTCGCCACCGGCTGCACCAAGCACTGGAAGAAGGACGAACTGGCCACCGTACGGACCGGCCTGGGCGCCTCCGGCACCGGAAGGAAGGGCGCGGTCCTCGCCTGGGCCCAGCTTCCCGGCGGCTCCGGCGCGCCCGCCGTGGGCGTCCCGCAGCCGGTGCCCGGCAAGCGCACGCTGTATCTGTCCGCCGCGAACGGGGTCTCATGGGTCCTCGACTTCGAGCAGTACGGCGCGGAGGACGAGCAGGGCTTCCCGCTCCTGGACGCCTACTACACCACCGGCGACAGCCGCACCTTCAAGGCGGGCCGGACGTACGCACAGACCTTCAACGTCGGAATCTTCGGACCGCGGATCGCCGGGAGCCACGGCATCCGGCGTGACGGCGCGTACCTGTACGGCCTGCTGCCGATGGTCGCCGACGGCCGGGGGCACGCGGGGGCGTCCGTCTACGAGAAGGTGACGACCACCCTGTACCGCGACGGCGAGAAGTTCGCCTCGGGCGAGGACGCGCTGGACGGGTCGGGCCAGTTCGAGCTCCCGGCGGGCCGCGCCGCCTACCGGCTGACGACCTCCCTCACCCGTCCCGCCGAGCTGGCCAGGGCCTCGTCCCGGATCGACGCGAGCTGGACCTTCACCTCCGAGAAGACCGCGCGTGACACGAAGATGCCGGTGTCCACGGTCCGCTTCGGCGCCCCGTTCCTCGGCCTCGACAGCACCGCTCCGGCGGGCGGCAGGGCCACCGTCCGCGTCACCGTGCAGGGCGCGGCCGCCGGCGACAACCTCAGGTCGCTGTCCGTGTACGTGTCGGGCGACGGCCGGAAGTGGACCGAAGTCGCGGTGAAGAAGGGCGCGTTCACGCACCGGACCCCGGCGGCGGGCAAGAGCGTGTCGCTGCGCGCCGAGGTGACCGACAAGCAGGGGAACACGTCGACGGTGACGATCCACGACGCGTACTTCGGCAGGTGAGGCACCCCATCTGAGGCACCCCATCTGAGGCACCCCATCTAGGCACCCCACCCGAGGCACCCCGCGACAGACGGCCTACGGGACATGCCAGAGGGCATCCGGGGTGACGTCGTGGCACCCGGCTACGGCGTCACCCTCGGTGCCCCCGGCTACGGCGTCACCCTGGGCGCCCGGGGCGCGTCCGTGCCCCAGCTGGCCAGGAGGCGGAGGGCGTCGGCCGAAGGGGATCCCGGTTCGGCGTGGTAGGTGATCAGACTCTGCTCGTGATCGTCGGGCAGCTGCAACGTCTCGAAGGAGAGGGTGAGTTCACCGACCAGGGGATGACTCATGCGCTTCACGCCGTGACTCTTCTCCTTCACGTCGTGCGTCGCCCACAGCCGCCGGAACTCCTCGCTCTTCACCGACAACTCGCCCACCAGCGCCGACAGCAGCGGATCGTCCGGGTGACAGCCCGCGTCCATCCGCAGATAGCTGACGATGTCGGCCGCCTTCTGGTCCCAGTCGAGGTACAGATCCCGGTAGTCGGGTCGCAGGAACACCATCCGCGCCCAGTTCCGCTCCTGCGCGGGCAACTCCGACCAGTCCCCGAACACCGCCGCCGCCATCCGGTTCCAGACGAGGATGTCCGAGCGCCGGCCGGTGACGTACGCGGGGACCACGTCCAGGGTGTCGATCAGCTGTCGCAGGGAGCTGCGCACCTGCTGGGGGCGGGCAGACCGCTTCTTCTTGTGCGCCTTCGGCTTCGCGAGGTGGGTGAGGTGCGCGTGCTCGGCGTCGGTCAGCCGCAGGGCGCGCGCGATGGCGTCCAGCACCTCCGCCGACACATTGCGCCCGTTGCCCTGCTCCAGCCGCGTGTAGTACGCCACCGACACCCCGGCGAGCTGCGCCAGCTCCTCCCGGCGCAGCCCGGGGACCCGCCGGTGCCGCCCGAACGCCGGCAGCCCCACGTCCTCCGGCTTCAGCCGGGCCCGCCGGGTGCGCAGGAACTCGCTCAGCTCGGCGCGCCGGTCCAGGGCACCGGCGGCTCCGGCCTCACCGAGGGGTGGCAGTTGCGCTGCTTCGGGCTGTTCGTCCATACGGCAAGTATTCACGGTCGTACGCCGGGGAGCCTGACCCCGCCAGTGGTAGGACCAGCGGACGTACGCAAAGCCGTGACCTGGGTGAACCCTGTGACTTCGGGCAGGCTGGTATCCGCAGCCGGCCGGAAGGCAGGCCGGTTGCGGGACGACGATCAGGAGAATCCCGGCATGACCACCACTGTTGCCGCCTATGCGGCGCCCGCCGCCAAGGCTCCGCTGGAGCGCACCACCATCGAGCGCCGCGACGTCGGTGAGTTCGATGTTCTGATCGACATCAAGTTCTCCGGCATCTGCCACTCGGACATCCACCAGGCCCGCGAGGGCTGGGGCGAGGCGATCTTCCCGATGGTCCCGGGCCACGAGATCGCCGGTGTCGTCGAGGCCGTCGGCTCCGGGGTCACCAAGTTCGCCGTCGGCGACAAGGTCGGCGTCGGCTGCATGGTCGACTCCTGCCGCGAGTGCGAGAACTGCCGCGCGGGCCTGGAGCAGTACTGCCTCAAGGGCAACGTCGGCACCTACAACGCCATCGGCAAGGACGGCGAGCCCACCTACGGCGGCTACGCGGAGAAGATCGTCGTCGCCGAGGCCTTCACCGTACGCATCCCCGACGGCATCGGTCTCGACGAGGCCGCGCCCCTGCTGTGCGCCGGCATCACCACGTACTCCCCGCTCAGGCACTGGAACGCCGGCCCCGGCAAGAAGGTCGCCGTCGTCGGTCTCGGTGGCCTCGGCCACATGGGCGTCAAGCTCGCCCACGCGCTCGGTGCCGAGGTGACCGTCCTGTCGCAGTCCCTGCGCAAGAAGGACGACGGTCTGAAGCTGGGCGCAGACCACTACTACGCGACGAGTGACGAGGCGACGTTCAAGGAGCTGGCCGGCACCTTCGACCTCATCCTCTCGACGGTCTCGGCCCCGCTGAACCTGGACGCCTACCTCTCCCTGCTGAAGACCGACGGCGCCTTCGTGAACGTCGGCGCCCCCGAGGAGCCCGTGGCCCTCAACCTCTTCTCGGTCATCGCCGGCCGCAAGACCCTCGCGGGCTCCGGCATCGGCGGCATCCAGGAGACCCAGGAGATGCTCGACTTCTGCGCTGAGCACGGCCTCGGCGCCGAGATCGAACTGATCCGCGCGGACCAGATCAACGAGGCGTACGAGCGGGTGCTGGCGAGCGACGTCCGCTACCGCTTCGTGATCGACACGTCGACGATCTGAGAAAGCCGGTCCGGAGAGCAGGGGCGCAGCCCCTGCTCTCCATGTGAGGGCATGGGTAGGGGCGGCGGAGGCGAAACACCTCACGCCGCCCCTACCCATGCCCCCGGACCCACCCCGTCCGGATGCGGGCCCACCCCCGCAGCCGGACGATGGAGCGAGGAGAACACACGGCACGCTGCCACGAGCGATCACCACCCCGGGGGGCGCGGAGGAGGGCGACATGCCCCTTCAGAAGGTCCGCCCCGGCACCGTCCACACGGTCCGCCCGGACATCACCGTCCTCGCCGACAGCCTGGAGGTCCCGGGCATCGGCCACATCCCGGTCAACGCCTTCGTGCTGTCGGCCGCCCAGCCGGTCGTCGTCGACACCGGACTCGGCCTGCCCGACCGCGACTTCGTCGAGACGCTCGCCACGGTCCTGGACCCGGCGGACGTGCGCTGGATCTGGCTCACCCACCCCGACCGCGACCACACCGGCGGCCTCTTCGACCTGCTGGCGGCGGCGCCCGACGCCCGGGTCGTGACGACCTTCGTCGGCGCGGGAATCCTCTCCTGCGAACGCCCCCTGCCCCTGGACCGCTGCTATCTGCTGAACCCGGGCGAGTCGATGGACATCGGCGACCGCACCCTCACCGGCTTCCGCCCGCCCCTGTTCGACAACCCCGCCACCGTCGGCTTCTTCGACGACCGCTCCGGCGTCTGCTTCAGCTCCGACTGCTTCGGCGCGCCCCTCCCCACGGCCGACCTCGCCCAGGCCGACGACGTCCGCGAGGTGCCCGCCGACGACCTGCGCATGGCTCAGCTGCTGTGGGCCACCGTGGACAGCCCCTGGGTCAGGACGGTCGACAGGGACAAGTACCTGGCGACCTTCGGTCCCCTCGCGGACCGCGAGCCCGACCTCGTCCTCTCCACCCACCTCCCCCCGGCCACCGGCATCACGAACTCCCTCTTCGACACCCTCGCCACCGCCCCCGACGCCCCACCCTTCACCGGCCCGGACCAGGCGGCCCTGGAACAGATGCTGGCGGGGTTCGAGCCGAACGGGGGCGGCCACGGAGGGTGAGCGGGAGCCGACCTCCGACCCCGACACTCAGCCCTCGGCCTTCGCCCCGCCGATCGGGCAAGAGACCCTCGCCCCGCCGAGCCCTCGCTGCCCCGTGCCCCGTGCCCCGTGCCCCGTGCCCCAGGGTGGCAACACCCGCCTACTCAGGTTGAGTTGAGTAGGTGCGCTCATGTCCGGCGGGCCCCTGGGCGGCGAGTATCGGGGAAGCGGCGCAGAGAGTGCCGTCCCGATTCAGCTCGGATTCTTATGGAGTCTCTTATGTCCCGACGTACTGTTCTGTCCGTGGCCGCCGGTGTCGTTGTCCTCGGTGGTGCCGGTGCCCTCACCCTTGCCTACGCGGGGGACCTGCCGGTGAAGCTGGCGCACAGCACGGCCCGTTACACCGCTCCCCACGGCGACCGCGACGGCTCGCTCACCTTCGGCACCGACGTCACGGCGTCCTCCGGTGTCAAGAGCGTGAAGGTGCTGGCATGGCCGCAGGACTCGTCCTTCGCCAAGGACGGGCTGACCGCCAAGGACATGGCCGGCGCGGAGTCGGCCGTCTGCAAGCCCTCCGGAAAGGACACCGCGCACTGCACGTACACCGTCAAGGTCACGGGTTCGGACGCGAAGTCCTCCCCGCGCGGTGCCTGGCACGTCGCCGTCCTGGCCACCGCCAAGGACGGCACCACGACCCTGGACACCGAGGCGGCGGACTTCGTCGTCCGGTGACCCGGCCGGGCACGTGACCGGGAGCGGGCGCGCGATCCCGCTGGGTGGGGACGGAATCGCCCGGAGCCCTCGCGCGTTGAGGTCGGTGGGCATCGGATGGCGATGGTGTACGAGCCGAGTACGCCGAGCCGCCGAGCTGACACGTATGGGAGGGCCGCAATGGCTGCGCAGACGCAGAGGGCCGTGCTGGCGGGCGGGTGTTTCTGGGGAATGCAGGACCTGATCCGCCGGCTCCCGGGGGTGATGGCGACCCGGGTGGGATACACCGGGGGTGACGTGCCGAACGCGACGTATCGCAACCACGGCACGCACGCGGAGGCCATTGAGATCCTTTTCGACCCTGCGGGAACCGACTTCCGCGCGATCCTGGAGTTCTTCTTCCAGATCCACGACCCGAGCACCCGGAACCGCCAGGGCAATGACATCGGCCTCAGCTACCGCTCGGCGATCTACTACGTGGACGACGAGCAGAAGCGGATCGCCGAGGACACCATCGCGGATGTGGACGCCTCCGGTCTGTGGCCGGGCAAGGTCGTCACCGAGGTGGAGCCGGTCGGCCCCTTCTGGGAGGCCGAACCCGAGCATCAGGACTACCTGCAGCGCTACCCGGACGGCTACACCTGCCACTTCCCGCGTCCGGGATGGCGGCTGCCCGCCCGCACGGAGGGCTGACCCGCGAGACGGCCCGGCGGGGCGGTGCCTGGTGAACGTTCCTGGCACCGCCCGCGTTCTGTCCGGCGTTCGCGCGGGCTGGGTCCGGCGTACGGTCCCGTACCACCCGTACCACCCGTTCAGTCCGTCGCGGACGTCGTCGCCGCCGCCCCCGCCGAGGCGTTCCGGATGCGGCAGTAGAACGCGGCCATCGCCTCGCCGTCGCCCTGGTAGCGCCACGGCAGGGCGTTGACGTACCCGTCGACCAGCCTGAACTGTTCGAGCGCGGCGTCGTCGCGGTCCTGCAGGGCGAGGTAGTACGCGAGCAGGTGCCGCAGTTCGGGCAGGCGCGGGTGGGTGGGGTCGGCCGCGGCGGCGTCCGCGAGGCCGGCGTCCACGCGGCCGATCATCCGGGGCGTACGGTCGACGCTGTTGTCGTCCGACGTGTCGTGCTCGAAGTGCGCGATGAGCGGGAACGCGGTGAGCAGTCTGCCGAGCGGGGCCTGGGCCGCCGCGCGCTCGGCGAACTCCGTCGCCAGCCTCTCCGAGCCCCGCCACTTCGCACACCAGTACTGCAATGCCGAGAAGTGGGCCTCGTAGTGGTGCGGGGCCCGGGCGGTGATCTCCGCCCACAGTCTGTCCATCTCGGAGTTCGGGTAGCCGAGCCCGAGCGCGACCCAGATCTCGGTGATGTACGGCGTGGGGTCGTCGGGGTTGAGCGCCGCCGCCCGGCCGATCTCCTCGCGGGATCGTTCCAGCATCCGGTGGAAACCGCCGAACTGCTCGCCGGTCGTGTACTTCGCCTTCTTCCCGCCGCGCAGGTTCCAGGCCAGGATCACGGTGCTGCGGGCCCGTACGACGGCGGCGTCCGGGTCGTCGGGGCGGTCCGCCTCCCAGGCGAGCAGCCAGTCGTCCTCCTTCGCCGCGATCTCGCCCAGCAGATACGCGGTGAACGACCGGCGTTCCCAGTCCCGGCCGGCGTCGTGCATCAGCTTGGCGGCAGCCTTCCAGTCGCCGCCGCGTACGGCGGCCAGCGCCGCGTCGTGGCCCGTCGGCAGGGGACCCGAGAGGCCGGAGTTCTGGCGCTCCGCCGGCAGCAGCCCCAGCGCTCCGGCGACGTCCGGGTCGGCGTCGGTGCCGGGGGAGAAGAACTCCTTGAGGAAGACCCAGGCCATCCAGAGGCCGAAGAGCACGGTCGGTACCGCCAGGACGGCCAGTATCCAGAGCAGTACGGTCATCGCGGTGCGTCCGTCTCTCGGTTCGCGGGGTCCTGGGGCGCGGGCAGCAACGTGCGCAGCGGGCCCGTGTCGGGGTGGTCGGCGACCGCCGCGGCGATCGCGGTGCCCAGGTCGGCCTCCGTGCCGTCCGGCGCGGGCGGCAGCCGTACCGCCGCCGGTTCCGACCAGGAGAACTCCCAGCTCAGCCGGGAGTGGGCGCTCAGTTCGGCCAGCACCATGCCCTGCAACGCGTCCGCCAGCGCGGGCCGCGCGAACTCGCGGAAGGCCCGGCCCTGGGCCTCGGCCGCCTGGTCCGACAGCGGCAGCCGCCGTGCCAGCTGCCACAGCTGACCGTCGTCGATGACCTTGAGCAGCGCGGCCAGGGACGGGTGGCTCTTCGTGTACATCGCCAGCGCCCGGTGCAGCTCGGTGTCGAGGGAGGCGAGGTTCGCGACCATGGCGCCGTCGAGCAGCTCCTGCCAGTCGGCGGTGCGCCGGAACCGCAGGACGTCCTCGGTGAGGACCGCGTCCTCCAGCGCCGCCAGGGTCCGGTCGGGGTCGGTGAGCAGTCCGAGCGCCGCGCCCCGGGCCTCGTCCGCGCGGCCGTCGGCGGGCAGCGCCTCGATCCGCTCGACCCGGTCGGCGATGGGCGGGTGCGAGTCGTACGGGGAGGTCGGCTCGGTGGGCAACTCGGTGCGCAGACCGACCAGTTCGAGCTGTCGGGCGGAGAGCATCCGCCCGTAGCCGCCGAAGAACTCGCCGCGCGGCGGGAGCAGCCGGGCCTCGGCGCCGAGCGTGGCGTAGCTGTTCATGTAGAAGCCGAACGCGGCGTCCAGCGCCGGTATCTCGCGCAGCGCCGAGGCGGTGGCGTCGCGGCCGGCGATCCGGGCGGCCGCGGCGTCGGCGGCGTACTCCTGGCGGCGCGAACCGGTGAGCGTGGCCCGGATGTAGAGCTTGCCGTAGCCGGCGTAGATCCACGCCATCACGCGGTAGGTGATGCCCGCGCCCGTCGTGTCGATCTCCTTGGTCTTCTTCCCCTTGGCCGCGGCCTTGGCGTTCTTCTTCTCCAGCCGGGCCCGCTCGCGTCCCGCGGTCCTGTCGGCCCGATCCTCGAAGTGCCCGATGGTGCGCAGCACCTGGGCCCGGCCGCGGGCGGTGATCGCGGCGAGCCGGGTGTCCGCGTTCGAGTAGTGGCCCAGTTCATGGGCGAGGACCGCGCGCAGCTGTGCCTCGGTCAGGCCCTGCGCCAGTGGTATCCCGAGGTAGAGGTGGCGCGGTCCGGGCAGCAGGCCGAGCAGCCGGGCGTCCTCGCTGACGGCCGCGTTGACGTCGGCCGTCAGGACGATCCGGGACGGCGCCCGGGTGCCGACCGCGGCGGCCAGCTCCCGTAGGGTGCGCCACAGTGCGGGCTCGTCGGCCTCCGTCACCGGCAGGCCCGGCGGATCCTCCCCCTTCGGCGTCCGCAGCATGAACAGACCGCGGACCAGCGGGATCGCCAGCAGTACGGAGACCACGTAGAGCTTGGCGGCGAGGCTGGAGGGCGCGTACAGGTAGAGCAGGTGGTCGGCGCCGGCGAGCGCCGCCAGCAGGAGCACGCCGAGCAGATAGAAGCCGGCGAGCAGCACGAGGGCGCGCAGTGCGCGCAGGGTCGCGCCCATTGGGCAGAGTTCCCCCCACGGGAAAGATCGCGAACGATCATTTATGCGTTGAAAATGGTCAAAGTCGGACGGCTTGAGGCGTGTCCATGACCAAAAGGCGTGAGGGGCGGAGTATTTCGCACGGATGTGCGGGGTTGCAAGGGCCCACCTGAGGGGCGGGCCCCGCGACCCGGTCGGGTCAGTGCGGCAGCGTCGCGGGACTGCCCCCGTTCGCCTCGTAGCCCGCCACCGCCAGGGCCCGGTATATCGCGTAGTCGGCGGCCGGGTCGGAGGTGAGGGTCCAGGGAAGGGCGCCCACGTGCCCGTCGACGTGCATGAGCTGGTCCATGGCCTCGGACCAGCGCTCGGAGCGGACCAGGAAGAAGACCAGCAGGTGGCGGACATGGGCCAGCATCGGATCGTCCGGCCGCGCCGCGTGCACCGCGAACAGCGCGCCGTGGATCGCCTTGGTGACGACCTCGCTGCGGTAGAAACCCTGCACCAGGTTCACCTCGGGCAGGTGCTCGAAGACCGCGAAGAGCGGCATCGCCGCGAGCAGCGACCCCTGCCGGGCACGGGCCGCCGCCGCCTCGGCGAAGGAGTACGCCAGCTCCCGCGAGCCGTGCCACTTCTCGCACCAGTAGTGCAGGGCCGCGATGTGGGCACCCATGTGGTCCGGGGCACGGTCCAGGATCTTCAGCCAGAGCTGCTCGAACTCCGCGCGGGGGTACGCCAGCCCACGCGCCACCGACAGCTCGATGATGTACGGGATCGGGTCGCCCGGGGCCAGCAGCGCCGCGTCACCGCACGCCGACCTGGCCTCCTCCATGATGATCCGGAAGTCGTCCGTGCCGGGCGTCGACGTCCGCCACGCCTGCTGCACCAGGAACTCCGCGTGCACCGCCGCACCGCCCGCGTCCTTGGGCGCCTCCGCGCGCCACACCCGCAGCCACTGCCCGCCCGGCGTCTCGCCCACCCCGCCGGGCCGCTGCGCCAGCTCCAGCGCCGCCGCACCCGCGAACGCCTGCACCCGCTGCCAGCGGACCTCGCCGGCCGCCTCCGTGCCGGCCAGCAGCTGCTTCGCCGCCCGGTAGTCCTCCGAACGCTGCACCACGTCCAGCACGTCCAGCAGATCCTGGTCGGGGCCCGGCATCCGCACGTCCAGCAGCTCCTGCCGCACGAACCCGTAGTCCGCCGGGTCCGCCGCGTCCGGGTGCCCCGCCTCCACCTGCTGAATGCCGGCCCTGCGGCGGGCCAGGATCGGCCACGCCACGAAGCCGATCATGAGCATCGCCATCAGGACCCAGAGAATCTCCATGCCACAAGGGTTCCAGACCCGGCCGACAATTGCCCAACCCGGCCCGTCGCCCTGTGGATAACTCCGGTCGGCGCACGGCTTCCGGCGGAGCCGTGGGGGCACGGGGCGCCCCGAACCCCCGCGACCGCTTACGCTCGGTACCCATGAGCGACAGCCACACCAGCCAGCACTTCGAGACCCTCGCGATCCACGCGGGCAACACCGCGGATCCCCTCACCGGCGCGGTCGTCCCGCCGATCTACCAGGTCTCGACCTACAAGCAGGACGGCGTAGGGGGCCTGCGCGGCGGCTACGAGTACAGCCGCAGCGCCAACCCCACCCGCACCGCGCTGGAGGAGAACCTCGCCGCCCTGGAGGGCGGCCGCCGCGGTCTCGCGTTCGCGTCCGGCCTGGCAGCCGAGGACTGCCTGCTGCGCACGCTGCTCAGCCCCGGCGATCACGTGGTCATCCCCAACGACGCCTACGGCGGCACCTTCCGCCTCTTCGCGAAGGTCGTCTCCCGCTGGGGCGTGGACTGGTCGGTGGCCGACACCGCCGACCCGGCGGCCGTCCGGGCCGCCCTCACCCCGCGCACGAAGGTCGTCTGGGTGGAGACGCCCTCCAACCCGCTGCTCGGCATCACCGACATCCCGGCCGTCGCCCAGATCGCCCGCGAGGCGGGCGCCAGGCTGGTCGTCGACAACACCTTCGCCACCCCCTACCTCCAGCAGCCGCTCGCGCTCGGCGCGGACGTCGTCGTGCACTCGCTCACCAAGTACATGGGCGGCCACTCCGACGTCGTCGGCGGCGCACTGATCGTCGGCGACCAGGAGCTGGGCGAGGAACTGGCGTACCACCAGAACGCCATGGGCGCCGTCGCCGGACCCTTCGACTCCTGGCTGGTGCTGCGCGGCACCAAGACCCTCGCCGTCCGGATGGACCGGCACAGCGAGAACGCCACCAAGGTCGCCGACATGCTCACCCGGCACGCGCGCGTGTCGAGCGTGCTCTACCCGGGGCTGCCCGAGCACCCCGGGCACGAGGTCGCCGCCAAGCAGATGAAGGCGTTCGGCGGCATGGTGTCCTTCCGGGTCACCGGCGGTGAGGAGGCGGCCGTCGAGGTCTGCAACCGCGCCAAGGTGTTCACCCTCGGCGAGTCCCTGGGCGGCGTGGAGTCCCTGATCGAGCACCCGGGACGCATGACGCACGCCTCGGTGGCCGGTTCGGCCCTGGAGGTACCGGCCGACCTCGTACGCCTCTCCGTGGGCATCGAGAACGTCGACGACCTCCTGGAGGACCTCCAGCAGGCCCTGGGCTAGACCCGGGCCCGGGCGCTCACCAGCCCGACACGGGTGGGGTCGTCGTCGACGGCGGCTCCACCCAGGGGCGGACCGTCAGCGCCCACACGACGAACGCGACCACGGCGGCCCCCAGCAGCACCCACATCACGTGCCGGGCCACCGCGCGGCGCCGCAGCATGCGCCCGCCGCGCCGTACCGCCGCCCCGCACAGGTCGGGCGGCACCAGCACCGACTGGCGCTCCAGTATCTGCCGTACGGCCGCCTCGCGGTCCCGCAGACTCATGACGGCGCCACCTTCGCCACCTTCTTCAGGGCGGGTTCGCGCGGGGGATGCAGGACCGTCGCCATCGCGCGCAGACAGATCGTGGTCACGCGCTCCACGGGCAGCCCGAGCAGCGCGGCCGTCTGCTCCGCGGCGACCCCCTCGTAGAGCCGCAGGACGAGGATCAGCCGCTCCTGCGGGCCGAGAACGGCCAGTGCCCCGCCGGGCGGCGGGCGGAAGGGACCGTGGTGATGCCACGCCCCGCGCGCGAAGCGGACGGCCAGCTGCTGCCGCGTCCGGTCGTAGGGGTCCTCGCCGCGCAGCCGGTCCCAGGTGGCGTAGGTGTGGGCGAGGGCATGGGTCAGCAACCGCCGCGCGCGCGGGTTGTCGTCCGGCGGTTCCGCCGTGAGCAGGGTGGCGGTCTGCAGCAGCCGCCCCGCCGCACCCGCGACGAACGCCTCGAACTCCCTGGCCCGGCGGGCGCCTTGGGCCACCTGCCGATCTCGCACCACGCCTCCCGCCTGAGGCCGACCCTGAGGGGAACGGGGCCCGGTCGCGCGCGGATCGGTCTGGCGCGTACGGATACGTCCACCGCGTACGACGAGGGCCCGGTCTCATATGAGGCCAGGAGCGGGGGCGCGGTCAAGGGTCAGGAGGCCGACGGTGCCTCCGGCGCCGCGGCCATGCGGGTCGAGAGCGCGGTGTTGAAACGGGTGAGGAGGGAGCAGAACGCCTCGCGCTCCTCGGGGGCCCAGTCCTGGGTGAGTTCGGCCATCAGCTGACGCCTGGAGGAACGTACCTCCTCAAGGCGGGACAGCCCTCGCGGCGACAGCTGGAGCACCACGGCGCGGCCGTCCTCCGGGTGCGAGGTGCGCTTGACGAGGCCGGTGTCCACGAGCGGTGCCACCTGGCGGGTGACCGTCGAGGAGTCGATCCCCATGCTCGCCGCGAGCGCCTTGACGCCCATCGGCCCTTCCTTGTCGAGGCGGTTGAGCAGCAGGTAGGCGGCACGGTCCATCGAGTTGCGCACCTGCCCGACGCCGCCGAGCCGGGTCTGTTCGGCACGGCGTGCGAAGACCGCGACCTCGTGCTGCAGCGTGTCGAGAAGACCGTTCTCACCGACGGTCGTCATGTCCATCGACATTTCAGGTGTTGTGGGCATGGCCAAAGGCTCAATTCATGCGTGGGGCGCTGGGTTGGGGGACAGAGTACGCGGACCGGGCGTGGGGTGTACGGGCCCCGGTGAAACCCGGTCCCGCCCCTTGGTCACACCCGCGTTCGGGCCCTGTGAACTGCGAGACTGTGGTCATGGGCTACAGCACGGCTGACTCCTTTCCGCGCGTGACGATCGACGACGTGCGGGGCGCGCAGAAGATGCTTACGGGTGTTTCACGTGTCACCGCCATGGAGGGCAGCAGGCATTTGACGCAGCTCGTCGGCGCGCCGGTGCACTTCAAGTGCGAGAACCTCCAGCGGACGGGGTCGTTCAAGCTGCGGGGCGCGTACGTCCGGATCGCGGGCCTGTTGCCCGAGGAGCGGGCCGCCGGAGTCGTCGCCGCGAGCGCCGGAAACCATGCCCAGGGCGTCGCCCTCGCCTCCTCGCTGCTCGGCGTGCGCGCCACCGTCTTCATGCCGAAGGGCGCCCCGCTGCCGAAGATCAGCGCGACCGAGGAGTACGGCGCCGAGGTGCGTCTGCACGGCACGGTGGTCGACGAGACGCTGACCGCCGCCCAGGAGTACGCGGCCGAGACGGGCGCGGTGTTCATCCACCCGTTCGACCACCATGACGTCATCGCGGGTCAGGGCACGGTGGGCCTGGAGATCCTGGAGCAGTGCCCCGAGGTGCGCACGATCGTCGTCGGGGTCGGCGGCGGCGGACTCGCGGCGGGTATCGCGGTCGCGGTGAAGTCGCTGCGGCCGGACGTGCGCGTCGTCGGTGTGCAGGCGGAGGGCGCGGCCGCGTACCCGCCCTCGCTGGCCGCCGGGCTGCCCCTGGCCGTGGCGAACCCGGCGACCATGGCCGACGGCATCAAGGTCGGACGGCCCGGCGACGTGCCGTTCGGGATCATCGCCGAGCTGGTGGACGAGATCCGCACGGTCTCGGAGTACGACCTCTCCAGCGCCCTGCTGCTCTGCCTGGAGCGGGCCAAGCTGGTCGTGGAACCGGCCGGGGCCAGCCCCGTCGCCGCCCTGCTGCGCGACCCGGGGTCCTTCGAGGGCCCGGTCGTCGCCGTGCTCTCCGGCGGCAACGTCGACCCGCTGCTGATGCAGCGCATCCTGCGGCACGGCATGGCCGCCAGTGGCCGCTACCTGCAGGTTCGCCTCCGTCTGACCGACCGCCCCGGTGCCCTCGCGACACTTCTGGGGGTGTTGTCAGTGGTCGATGCCAATGTTCTCGACGTGAGCCATGTGCGGACCGACCCCCGGCTCGGGCTCACGGAGGTGGAGGTCGAACTGCACCTGGAGACGAGGGGACCGACGCACTGCGCGGAGGTCGACCACGCCCTCCGCGAGGCGGGCTACACCGTCCTCGACTGACGTCCTCGACCGAGGCCGGCGACCCGTCGTCCGCAGTCCGTCACTCGTTCGGGGAAGTCCATTGAGAGACACGATACATCGCGTTATGGTGTGTCGGTCGGCTCGGTGACGCGGCCCATGCCGTGAGTCAGGCAGAACAAAACGTACAAACTTAGGCTTTGCGAAGGAACCCCAAAGACGTGGAGAAATCACATGCCAGGCGCCATTCATGCCGAAGGCCTGGTGAAGACCTTCGGTGATGTGAAAGCCCTGGACGGCGTGGACCTCGATGTTCCCGAGGGCACCGTCCTGGGTCTGCTCGGGCCGAACGGCGCGGGCAAGACGACCACCGTCCGCTGCCTCACCACCCTGCTGCGGCCCGACAGCGGCAGGGCCGTCGTGGCCGGCATCGACGTGCTGAAGAACCCCGACGCGGTACGGCGCTCGGTCGGCCTCTCCGGCCAGTTCGCCGCGGTCGACGAGTATCTGACGGGCCGCGAGAACCTGCAGATGGTCGGCCAGCTGTACCAGATGCGGGCCAAGGACGCGAAGGTGCGGGCGGGCGAGCTGCTGGAGCAGTTCCATCTCGCCGACGCCGCCGACCGGCCCGCCAAGACGTACTCCGGCGGTATGCGCCGCCGGCTCGACCTGGCCGCCGCGCTGGTGGTGTCGCCGCCGGTGATGTTCATGGACGAGCCGACCACCGGACTCGATCCGCGCAACCGCCAGCAGCTGTGGGAGGTGATCAAGCAGCTGGTCTCCGGCGGTACGACCCTGCTGCTCACCACCCAGTACCTCGAAGAGGCCGACCACCTCGCGCACGACATCGCCGTGGTCGACCACGGCCGCGTCATCGCCCGCGGCACCTCCGACCAGCTCAAGGCCCGCACCGGCGGCGAGCGCGTCGAGGTCGTCGTGCACGAGCGCGAGCGCATCCCGGAGGCCATCGGGGTGCTGACCGGCTTCGGCAAGGGCGAGACATCCGTCGAGGAGCACACCCGACTGCTCACCGTGCCCGTGACCGGTGGCGCCAAGCTCCTCGCCGAGGTCATCCGCGAGCTGGACACCCGGGGCATCGAGATCGACGACATCGGTCTGCGCCGCCCCACCCTGGACGACGTGTTCCTCTCGCTGACGGGACATCTCGCCGAGGCGAAGGACGAGGCCGAGGGGCAAGGCGAGACCGCCGACGCCAAGGGGCGGGGCCGCAGGAAGGAGGGGGCGAGGTGAGCATCGTCAAAGGCGCCGTGCGGGTCGTGCCGCCCGGCAATCCGATCACCCAGTCCGTCAGGGACTCGCTGGTCGTCGCCAAGAGAAATCTGATCCGGATGTCCCGGATCCCGGAGATGGTGATCTTCGGACTGATCCAGCCGGTCATGTTCGTCGTGCTGTTCAGCTACGTCTTCGGCGGCTCCATGAACGTCGGCGGCACCACCGACCCCGCCGTCTACCGCGAGTTCCTCATGGCCGGCATCTTCGCGCAGACCGTCACCTTCGCGACCGCCGGTGCCGGCGCGGGCATCGCCGACGACATGCACAAGGGGCTCATCGACCGCTTCCGCTCCCTGCCCATGGCACGCGGGGCCGTCCTCACCGGACGGACCCTCGCGGACCTGGTCCAGACGGCACTCACCCTGGCCGTGCTGGCCGTGGTCGCCCTCCTCGTCGGCTGGCGCACCCACACCAGCTTCGGTGAAGTGCTCGGCGCCTTCGGGCTGCTGCTCCTGCTCGGGTACGCGTTCACCTGGGTCGGCGCGCTCATCGGTCTGTCGGTGCGCACCCCGGAGGCGGCCACCTCCGGCGGGCTGATCTGGCTCTTCCCGGTCACGTTCATCTCGAACGCGTTCGTGGACTCCAGCCGGATGACGCCCTGGCTGCAGCATGTCGCCGACTGGAACCCGTTCAGCGCCACCGTCCAGGCCTGCCGCGAGCTGTTCGGCAACCCGGGGGTGTCGCCGTCGGACGCCTGGCCCATGCAGCACCCGGTGTGGGCCTCGCTGATCTGGTCGGTCCTCATCGTCGTCATATTCCGGACCCTGTCCGTACGGAAGTACCGCTCGGCGTCGGCGTGAGAGGCGTGGCGTGAGTGGCGTCGGCGTGAGCGGCGGCCGGCCCGGTGCACGACCGGGCCCCCGGCGCCGAAGGGGCGCCGGGGGCCACGGGACAAGCGGGGGCGATCAGCTCTGGTAGGGCACGGCCTTGAGGATCTTCACCGAGGCGAGCTTGCCGTTCGGCAGCTCGTACTGCGCGTCCTGGCCGACCTTCTTGCCGGTCACGCCCGAGCCGAGCGGGGACTGCGGCGAGTAGGTCTCGATGTCGGAGCTGGCGTACTCACGGGAGGCGAGCAGGAAGGTCACCGTGTCGTCCTCGTCGCCGTCGAAGGCGATCGTCACGACCATGCCGGGCGCCACCGCGCCGTCCGCGGAGGCCGGTGCCTCGCCGACCTTGGCGTTCTCCAGCAGCTGGGTCAGCTGGCGCACCCGGAGCTCCTGCTTGCCCTGCTCCTCCTTGGCCGCGTGGTACCCGCCGTTCTCGCGCAGGTCGCCCTCCTCGCGCGCGGCCGCGATCTTGGCGGCGATCTCCGTGCGCGCGGGACCAGACAGGTAGTCCAGCTCGGCCCTGAGCTGGTTGTACGCCTCCTGGGTCAGCCAGGTGACGTTCTCGCTGGTCTGGGTCACTGGTGCTCCTCGTAGGTACTGGGAATACAAAGCATCGCCCTACACAGAAGAATGTTCCTTCTCGGTTGGGCGAAACCACGAGCCTAACAATTCGGTGGCCGAAGGGGGAGGACATAAACCACAAGCGTTACGTCGACGCAGGTCACGGCGCACATTCGGAGGGGCGGAGGGCCAGCGCGGGCCAGGTGGAGGCCGGGCCGGGTCCGGGTGCGCTGCTCAGCGGTCCGGGACCGGGTCAGCCGGCGTGGCAGCCGAGGAGTTCGGCCGTGGTGCCGCGTGAGGTCGTCCTCAGCGTGACGATCTTGTCGATGTCCGTGACATCGGCGGCGAAGCGGAAGTCGGCGCGGCCGACCTCGGCGCCGTCCTCGGACTGGGAGCGCACGGTGCAGTAGCCGTCGACACCGGCGTCCTTGTCGCCCCTGAGGTGCACCTTCACCGCATGCGCGGAGGTATCGAAGGTGTAGATCTCGACGCTGATCCTGTTACCGGCGACGTAGTGGTAGGCGAACCAGCCGATCAGGACGAGAAGGGCGGCGCCGAGGACGCTGCCGATGACCTTGAGCTTGCGGTCGGCGCGCTCGTCCGCGGAGCGGCCGTAGCGGCCCTCGGGAGGCCGCGTGCTCGCCGTCGTCATGGTCGTCCTCTCGGAAAGGGGCCGGGAGCGTGCTCCCGGCAGGGGCGTCCACGCATCGGACCGGGAATATCCCGCCCCCCGATGCCGTCACTATAGAAGCCCCCCGCCCAGCGCCTGACGGCCGCCCCGCACCGGGTGTCCGAGCGGGACGGCAGTATGGACTCTCCGGATCGCGCCGGGCCGAGTCACCGAAGTTCAGGCCGGGCGCCGAGTTACGAGGGAACGAGTCTTGACTGACCAGCTGCGACTGATGGCCGTGCACGCGCACCCCGACGACGAGTCGAGCAAGGGTGCGGCCACCATGGCGAAGTATGTGTCCGAGGGGGTGGACGTGCTGGTCGTGACCTGCACGGGCGGGGAGCGCGGCTCCATCCTCAATCCGAAACTCCAGGGCGACAAGTACATCGAGGAGCACATTCACGAGGTTCGCAAGAAGGAGATGGACGAGGCCCGGGAGATCCTCGGCGTCGGCCAGGAGTGGCTCGGCTTCGTCGACTCCGGCCTTCCGGAGGGCGACCCCCTGCCGCCCCTTCCCGACGGCTGCTTCGCCCTGGAGGACGTCGACAAGGCGGCCGGCGAGCTGGTCAGGAAGATCCGCGCGTTCCGTCCCCAGGTGATCACCACCTACGACGAGAACGGCGGGTACCCGCACCCCGACCACATCATGACCCACAACATCTCGATGGTGGCGTTCGAGGGCGCGACGGACACCGAGAAGTACCCCGAGGCCGAGTACGGCCCGGCGTACCAGCCGCAGAAGCTGTACTACAACCAGGGCTTCAACCGTCCCCGCACCGAGGCGCTGCACAACGCCCTGGTGTCCCGCGGCATGGAGTCCCCGTACGGCGACTGGCTCAAGCGCTGGGACGAGTCCGAGCACAAGGACCGCACCCTGACCACGCACGTGCCCTGCGCCGACTTCTACGAGATCCGTGACAAGGCCCTCATCGCCCACGCCACGCAGATCGATCCCGACGGGGGCTGGTTCCGGGTGCCGATGGAGATCCAGAAGGAGGTCTGGCCCACCGAGGAGTACGAGCTGGCGAAGTCCCTCGTGGACACCTCGCTCCCCGAGGACGACCTCTTTGCGGGCATCCGTTAGCCCTGGGGGACAATGCCAGACATGAGCGTAAGCCTGGCAGTCACACACCTCGTCCCCCTCGCCAAGGAGCTGGACAAGGACAAGGTCACCCCCGGCGTCCTCGGCTTCATCGTGTTCGCGGTGATGGCCCTGGCCGTCTGGGGCCTGATGAAGTCCATGAACAAGCACATGGGCAAGGTCGACTTCAAAGAATCCGAAGATGCCCAGGTCGATGCGCCTGCCAGCCAAAATGGCGCTTCGCAGGGATCCGGCAGGACGGCCAGGCCTGATGCCTAAAGTGGAGATTACTAGAGATTTCTAGTGATCGATCGAGTCCACTCGGCATGATCATCTCCCATGTTTCTCCCATGGGAATTTGCAATCACGCATGAAGAAGGCCTCTACGGGATCACTTCCGTAGAGGCCGTCTCTGTTGCGCGTGGGGGGACCAGGGTGGGGGTGCCACCTGGGGGGCGGGACTGGCCCCCACCCCGGCTATCTCATCCAACGTGCGTGCCATGCATATGTCACGGTCACGGCTGTCACTCGATCGAGCGAGTTTGAACAAAAGTCGATCGGAAAAAAGCAATGGCCGCCCGCCAGCCGACAAGGGGGTGCTCACGGCGGGCGGGCGGCCTGCCTCGGTGCCTCCGTTGCGGAGCACCGAGCATGCGAGGGGGGTGGTCGAGCGCGTACCAAGTGCAGCTTCCCCGTTCTCTGAGAATTACCCACATGGGTAAGGACTTCTGACCAAGATCAACCCAGCGTGGACGGGTGCGCCGCAACCCCCCACCGCAATGGGTCGTCCTCCGCCGACAGGACATCGGGATGAAGATGCGAGCTGCGCGTAGAACCGCCCGCCTCACCCAGCAGCAGCTCGCCGACCGCATCGAGTGCGAGGTGAAGAGCATCAGTCGCTGGGAAAACGGCTACCGGGCGCCCGACCTCAACGACCTGATCCGCATCGCCGATGCCCTCGGCGTCCCGCTCGCCGATCTGGTGCGGGACCCCGCCGCCGGGGCGGGGGATCCTCCGGCGGCGGGGCGATAGCCACCCCCCAACGGCGTGGGGCGGCAGTCCTGCAGCCGGGACGGTACACACCGGCTGCAGGAGAATGCGGCGCTACTTCCAGCGGACCGCAGGCTTGACGTACGGGTGAAGGTGGTCTGCGCCCTGTTTCTCGTGGCCTAAGGGCTGGCAGCAGTGGAGACCCGATTGGGGGTGCGTGGCCCAGCAGTAGCCAGCGAGGCCGCGGGGTCCGGGCGGGATGTCTCGGGCGCGCACAATGCCGGGCCGCGGGTCTGCCACTGGGTCTCTCCTTGCTCCTTGGCGCAGGTGGTGGGACATGCGTAGACGGCGACACTGCGGTTGTGGGCGCCCCAGTAGCCGACGGCCAGGCCTTCACGTATCGCGTCGTCGCCGAGGACAGCACTGCACCAGACGCAGTGCGTTGCCTCGCGCTGCCCCCGGGTCAGCCTCCACACGGTGGGCAGGGTCCGCGTGCTCACGACTGGCCTCCCGCGGGAGTGAGGCCGTGCTGCTCACGGCAGCGGGCGCAGGCGTAGAGGCTGCCGGTGCCGTGGCCCGAGCCCTGGTCCGCGAGGTCCCGGATCAGCTCACAGGTGTCGGCCAGCCCGCGATGCCAGTTGCAGTAGAGGGCTCGGCGGTGCCGGCGCTGCTCGGGGCGCGGCTGTTCGACTGCCCTCTGAAGAGGGCGTGGTAGAAGATGCATTGTCGATCTGCTCCGATCAGTTCGGCCATTGCCCCGGGACCGCGGCCGAGCGGTCGCCGGGGTTCAGCGCTCGGTCAGCCCGCGCGTTCCTCTCCGACCCGGGGGCCGAAGGCGTCCTCGAGCGCCGCGCGCAGCGCCTGCGGGTCGGTGAGCATGCGGCCCTCGCCCGGGCACATCCGCCAGTGCGGACCCGGCCCTTGGGTCCGGCGCGCGGGCGGGATCGCCACGGCGTTCCCCTCCTGGACCGGCTCGGTGTGGTCGACGGACCAGCCAGCCGCCGTGCCGCACGGGGTGAAGAAGAAGACCGCAGTCCCCTCCTCGACGACCGCACCGCACCGCGATCCGAGGATCACCATTGCGGCCAGGCCGACACTCTTCTGCGCACGGATCGCGTCCCAGTCCTGGCCTGCGCGCTGCATCGTGCAGACCGACCGGGTCGATAAGCCGACAGTGGGCATCCTGACTCCTCGTCACCAAGGGGGAACGGCGTGCGTACAAGGCTGGCCGTAGTGGCGGCGCTTTCCGAGGACTTTGAGAGGACTTTTCGCCGCCGGAAACCGGACTTTCTGTAGCCCTGCGGGGTGATGAGTGGCCAGACTGAGGGCCTGCAGTGACACTAACCGCGTGCCCGACACGGAGGTGGATGGTGGCCAAGCCCTCAGGTAACACCCAACTCAGGTCCGCGCGGATCGCCGCTGGCTATCCCTCGCAAGACGCCCTCGCCGACGCCCTCAACGTAGGCGTACGGCAGGTCCGCCGCTGGGAATCCAGCGCCCCACCCTGGCCCCAGGCCGAGGTAGGGCAGAGTCTCGCACGCCTCCTCGGCCAGGACCTGACATCCCTCGGATTCACCCCGCCCTCAGGCGCGCGCACCGACACCGTCCGCCGCCCCGGACTCCCGGCAGCCGCAGCCGCGGGCCTGGCAGCCGTGCCCACCCAGGCCGCCATCCTCCAACCCGCCACGGTCGCCGCAGACTTCACGGCGGTCACCCGCGCGCACCGCCGCCTGTACTGGTCCGTCGCACCAGCCACCCTGCACCCCGCCGCCATCGCTCACGCCACCCTCGGCTGCGCTCTCCTCCCCGAGACCGCCGGCCAGACCCGCCGCGCAGTCGCGGCCGCGCTCGCCGAGACCTGGCTCCTCGCCGGACGCATCGAGTTCTTCGACCTCCGCGACGCCGACCGCGCCCAGCAGACCCTGCTCCGCGCGCTGCAGGCGGCAGGCGAGGCGGACGATTCACTGATCGGCGCCGCGGTCCTCGCGCACACGGCATTCATCCCAGCCTGGACGGGCGACCGCGACTCGGCCGTGGAACGGATGGTCGCGGCCCGCACGTACGCCCGCCGCGGCCCGGCGTCCGCCGACTTGCTCGCGTGGCTCGACGCGGTGGAGGCGGAGTGCGAGACGCGGTGCGGGCACACGCGCACCGCGCTTCATCTGATCGGCCACGCGGAGAGCGTCCTCGAGGCGGGCAGCGAGCACGAGACCCCGGAGTGGCTCGACTGGTTCTCCCGGGTGCGGCTGGCCGCCTTCAAGGGGAACACGCAGCTGAAGGCCGGCCATCTGCCGCAGGCCCGCACCACCCTGCTGCAGGTGCTCGAGGACCTGGACCCGGCCGAGGAGAAACAGCGGGCCGTCGTCCTCGGCGACCTGGCCGCCGTCGAGGCCGCAGCCGGGGACCCCGAAGCGTCCTGCGGGTACGCGCGGCGTGCGCTCGATCAGCTCGAACGGACCTGGTACGCGATGGGCATGGACCGCGTCCGCGATGTCCGCCGCTCACTCACCCCGCACCAGCACGAGGCGTGCGTCCGCGACCTCGACGACCGCCTGTACGGATGGGCGACGACCGTCAGCGCCCTCGCTCGTTGAACTCGGCGATCAAGCGCGGCAGTTCGAGGAGGCTCTCCACCCGGAAGGTGGGGAGCTTCTCGGCTTCCTCGGTGTGCCACTGGATCGTCGCCCAGGGGCCACGGTGCACGAGCGCGGTGCGCATGCCCGCCTGGGCGCCCGGGCGCAGGTCGTTGTCGACGCGGTCGCCGACGTAGAGGATCTCGTCAGCCGCGAAGGGGACGACCTCGGCGACGCGGACGAAGAACTCAGGGTCTGGCTTGCTCGCGCCCCAGTCGTCCGAGGTGCCGATCAGGTCGACGTCGTCCGTGAACAACCCACGCAGCAACCCACCAGCCCGGACCGTCTGGTTGCCCGCGATCCCCAACCACAGGCCGTCCCCCCGCAGCTGCGCGAACGCCGGACGGACATCGGCGTACAGGTCCTCTTCGCCGAAGTGCTCCGGCTGCCCCGCGGCCGCGCGCTTCTCCCGTTCCTCGTACAGGTCGAAGCCAGGCCGGAACTCCTGGAAGGTGTCGCGGTAGTCGCGGCCCTGGGCGATGACCGCACCGAACATCGAGGCGAAGGTGTGTCGGGGTACGCCGAGCCAGTCCGCCCAGGTTCCGTACTCCCGTGTCTCGTCGACGAGGCATTCACCAACATCAAAAACCACAGCACGAATCATGCGGGCAGCGTACCCAGGGGCGGTTTTGGCCAGTTCCCACGGCTCTGTCAGCCCCTCGCCGTAGCCTTGTCGCATGCCCACCGACGTCTCGCGCCGTGGTTCCGTGCGGTCCGCGGCCGACCTCAACAACCGAATCCGCACCCTCATGCTCGGCGCCGGCGGCTACCTCCGACCCCAGGAACGCGCCGAGTACGAGCAGCTCGTCACCGCCTGGGCCCACGCAGACGCAGCCGAACGCCACCGCCCCACCTACGCCGAAGCGGCCTGACCCCCAGCCGACGGCCAGCCGCCATCGGCAGCCCGCACCCCGCCGCTTAGGATCCCCTCCCGTGAGCGACATCGAATACCCGAGCGACCTGATCAACCTCGAGACGACGGCCTGGCAGGAGATCCAGGCCGGCCGCCTCACCCTCACCACCGCCGGCGCCGTCCAGGCCGCCATCACAGCCTTCGCCACCGAAGCCGGACTCGACCGGTACACCGTCGAGATGGGCCTCAAGAAGACCGTCCGGCACACGGCAGCGGCCTGACGCTCAGCCGCTCGCCCGCTGCACCGACATCACCCGACGCCCCACCGGAAATGCCTCCATCACCTCCGCACGCGACACCCCCCGCGGGACCAGCATCACCGCCGGCACACCCTCCACGCTCGAGGATCCTCCGCCCCGACGGACCTGACGAAGCGCGCGGTCGGGGTTCGGATACGGGCGGTACGACATCAGCGTCTCCTCGAATCAGCCAGACGATCACCGAGCACAACGCCCGATCCGGACACGACGAAACGGCCCCCGCTCTCCCGGAGGAGAGCGGGGGCCGCTGCGCGTACGTCAGGCCGCGATCTGGCGGTTGAGCATCCTGAGTTCCACCTCGACGAGGTGCCGCCACTCGACGAGCGACAGATGCAGGCCATCGTCGGCAATGTCCTCGGCACGCAGACACAGCCGACCGACAAGCCGGTTCAGCTTCCGCAACTCCGGCTCGCTGAGGTAGTTCTTCGCGACCTTGCGGACCGCGCTCTTCGCACTCGGCTCCGGCTTGCCTTCGGCGGCGCCCGGCCAGGTCGCGAGGCAACGGGCCTCCTTGATCTCCTGAGCCGTCATGCCGACAACCTGGAGGTAGAGCTTGTTCTGCGTGGCCGCGAAGAAGAGTTGCGTGGCCCTGCTGCTCGGCTCGTAGTCGGGGGCGTTCTCGGCCATCATGTCGCGGAATAGTCGGTAGTCGACCATCTCACGAGCACGGGCCAGGGCGGTCTGTCGTACTTCCGCCAGAGTGATGGCACCCAGTTCGGCTTCGCGGGTGCGCCGCACGAAGTACGCCTGCGCCGCGGCGACCTCCGCCTTGTCGGGGTCACCGTTCATCGCCACGTAGTAGGCGGCGGCCCTAGAGAGCCGGAAGTCCTTCGCCGGGCGCCCTCCCAGCTCAGATGGGTTTTCACGGACTTCCGTGAAAACTGCCGCAGCGTCGCTGACGTTGCTCGCAGCCTTCCGCGCCCGGTCGATCACGGGCTCGAAGTGCTGCCACCGCGGGTAGCCCATGAGCGGCTGCACCTCACGGGCGATCCAGTACTCGCGCCCGTAGGCGTCCAAGTGAAGAATTTGGTCAAAAGGGCTTCCCGCCTGGTTGACGGCGGCAAGCGACTTGCTACTCTGCGGTTGCACCACGGAGTCCTACCTCCTGGTCTTGGCCCTCCGCAGGGCTGCTACCCCTGCGGAGGGTGTCTTTTTGTGTACCTTCGATTCGAAGGTGATCCGCTGCCAGAAGGTTACGCCATCCCCTCGCAGCGGGGAGTGTCTCGGAAAAGGCACTGCATGCCGCTCAGATTCGGATGGCCTTGGAATCTCGCGCCGCCTCGGAACGCCTCGGAACGCCTCGGAACGTTTCGGATCGTTTCGTGTCACGGAGTGTCAACTCCTGCCCGGCGAACGATCGTTCGAGTGTGGCGGACGTCTCATCTTTCGGATGAACCTTGGGCGTGTCGCGTCCGTGCGCGCCGTCGAGTCTTACAGGTACTGACGACGAGTCGGAACGAGCCCGGCCACCAGGGGACTCGAGGGCTCATCCTCGTCCGGAGGTGACGTGTCGTCCTTCCGGCACACCAGAGCGTCCGGATCCCACGACGGCGCCTGCAGGCTGTACCCGTCTGGACAGTCAGGCCCAGCCGGACCGCGCTCGCCAGGCTCTCCCTGCTCGCCCTGGACTCCTGCAGGTCCGGGTTCGCCCTGGGGGCCTGGCGGTCCTGCAGGACCCGCAGGGCCCTCGGCCCCGGACTCACCTGGCGACCCGGCCTCGCCGTCCGCGCCGTCCCTGCCATTCCGCCCTGGTGATCCCGAGGGCCCCGGTGTACCGGGCTCGCCCGGCACCCCTGCCTCGCCCGGCACCCCTGCCTCGCCGCGCTGCCCCGGGGCCCCTTGAGGGCCTGGTATCGGCACCGGCACCCGAGCGCGCGCGGGCAGATCATCGACCGCGTCGGATGGGTCCGGCGCGACCGGCGTCTCTCCGCCGGCTTTGACCTGCGTACGCAACGCCCGGACGTCCGAGGCGAGCGTGGACACGGCCTGGCCGCGCAGGTCGGCCTCGGCGGCCGCCTCGTCGGCGCGGCCGGCCGCGGCGTCCATCCGCCCCCAGATGATGACGACCGCCCCGGACAGAGCGATCAGCCAGCACAGCAGGGCGAGCGGCCGCCACCTCCGTGCAAGAGCCTGCTCGGCGCGGGTCACGGTTGGCCTCCCAGTTGGACGACGAGGGCGCGGAGCCGGGCGATCTCGGCCTGGTCGGCGGCACGCAGCGCGGACTGCTCGGCCGCGCTGGCGGCCATCGTGCTGATCGTCGTGGTCTGCGTGTTGATCGTGGCGGCCTGCTCGGTGACCTTCTTGTCGAGCCGGTCCCGCTCTTCCTGCAGGTTGTCGGTCAGCGAGCTGTAGCCGGTGAGGGCGTTCTCGCCCTTCTTCCCCAGGTACGTCACCAGGCCACCGACGACCGCGGCAACGCCAACGAGCAGGCTGCCGATGGTGGTGACGTCCAAGGAGACTCCTTACGGAAGGGGGCGCCGGCTACTGGCGACGACGGTCTCCGTCAGCCCGGGCCCGGTGGTGGTACCGCCGCTCGCGACGATCGCGGTGAGCAGCGCGGCCACAGCCGCCAGCCCGCCGATCGAGAACGCCTGGCCCCAATCGACGTCGATCAGGCCGAGGCCGTCGCCGCCCAGGAGCGCGAGGACGGCCTGGGCGAACGTGCGGACCATCCGCTCGAGGGTGGCCTTCCAGAAGGCTCTGTTCGTCATGCTGTTCCTCTCGTCAGGGCAGGCCAGAGAACGCCTCTGACCTGGGGTGTCATAGGGCGCGTAATAAAATCGCGCGGAAAGTTAAGGTCGGGCCGGGCCGTCTACAGACGGCAGATGCCGGCCATCACGCGGTACAGGTGTCCGGGCCCGAAGCGCAGGCAGCAGCAGCCCGGACACACCAGCCGCTCGAGCAGCCTCACTTCGCCGGGAGCTTCAGCACCTGACCGGGCTGCAGCTCGTCCGGGTCGACGTCCGGGTTGAGGTCGACGATCTCCTGCCACCGCCCCCCCTTGCCCAGCTCATGCGCCGCGATCCCCCACAACGTGTCCCCGGAGACCACCGTGTACGACCCCGCCGTACCCGGCGACCAGGACGGCTTGTGCTTCAGCCGCTCCGAGATCCGCGCCTCGACGTCCGCCCAGTCCAGACCGCGCGGGTCGACCTTCCCGACCTGCCACTCCAGATGCCGGATCACACTGCGCACCGTCCAGCCGTGCTCCCGGCACAGCGCCGCCCCGGTACGGACGATGGCCTCGACCTGCTCGTCGGGCCAGGGGTCCTTGCCGTCGCCGAGGTTCTCGCACTCGAAGCCGTAGTAGTGCCGGTTGCCGTCGGTGTTGTTCTCGTTCGCCGCCGGCAGCGCCTTCTCCGCGATGACCGCCTTGAGGACGTCGTCGTCACCGGAGCCCGCGTGGTTGGCGCGGCCGTAGCCGACGAGATGCACCCGGCCATCCTTGGTGATGACGCCGTGACACAGCGGCCCGGGCAGCCCCGAGTAGCCGTCACGGCAGATCCGCACGGTCTTGGCGCTGCCGGAGGTCACGGTGTGGTGGATCATCACACCGTGCACGGGCCCCCACGGACCGACGTGGTTGCGGTTGTGGTCGCGCCAGTCACCGACCTCGACGACCGTCACACCCTCGTTCTTCAGCGCGGCCAGGAACTTGACCGCGGACAGCGGCGGCGCCATCACACACGCCCCGGCCAGGCCCAGGCACCGGGCCGGTCACCCTCGGCAGCCGAGGTGGCCCAGTGAGTGTCGTTGCCGTCCAGCAGCACCTGCAGGTTGACGGTCACGGTGGCCTCGTTGAAGACCTGGACCACGACGGCCGGGAACACATCGCCCGCAGCCGCCCAGTTCCCAACGTGCCCCACGAACCCGGACCCCGCCTGCGCGCGGCCGTTCTCGTGGAAGTCCTTGCGCCCGCGGTTGATCTGCCCGGCGTCGTGCTCGCTCAGCCGGTAGTGGACGATGCGCCCGATGCTCGGCCGCTGCGGCGCCGACTGCTCGCTGCGGACCGCGTTCTCGGCGGGCTGCTCGATGACGACCTGGGCGACGGCGGCGGCCGCCGCGACCCACGCCTGCTGGATCCGGTCGCCGAGCTCCTCCCACTCCGGCATCTGCCGGCCGTCATGGGTGCGGTGGTTGGTGGAGGCGCCGTACGCGGCGTACGCGTACTGGGCGAGCTCCATGGTCGATGGATGGGACATGCAGGACTCCTGACATGACGAAGGCCCCGGCCGAGGGCGCGGGGCTGCGGGGCGTGGGGGGGGGCTCAGGTGGTGTAGCCGTGCAGCAGGATGCCGCTGCCAGCGCCGAAGGCTCCGGCCGTGAAGGCTCCGGCCGTGACGGTGGGCGGGGTGGTCTGGCCGGTGTCGGTGCCGCCGAACCCGGGGCTGACGGACGCGAGAACGTCGGCGACCGACCCCTCGGACACGAGGCTCGGCACGGTCGTCGCCTTGATCATGACGCCGAGGTAGTGCAGCCCGCCGTACGTCGTCGTGTACGAGGACGCGGCCCCGGCCGTGGCCTGCGCGATCGCCACCGTCTTCACGGTGTTGGCGGCCCAGGCGGCCGTCAGCTGGTCCGCCGTCCGGGCGAGCGCGACCCGCGACCGGTTGTGCAGGGTGAACCACCAGTTCGTCGGCGTCACCATCGCGGTGCCCCCGGACACGAACGAGATGTTCGAGACGACGAGGCCCTGCGGCAGCCAGAGCGGCACCAGGTACAGCGTCCCGGACGTCGGCGTCGATGTCGTCCCGCACCGAAGACGGCTCGTCGTCTCGTACCGGCCGGACGGCCGCAGCAGGATCTCGAGGGCGCCGGCCGCATCGAACGGCGACGGCTCAGCACCGGTGGACTGGTCGTCCAGTCCGGTGTCGAGCAGGTCGTTGCCGTGCCGCTTGACGTTCGTGCACGTGCTGGTGATCCCGATCCCGGCCGCGACCTCATTGCCGCTGCCGTACTTGCGGATCTTGTTGCCGGTGATCTGCAGCCCGTCGACGGACGTCGAGCAGCGGATACCCCACGACCCGGCGGCCGCCCGGCTGGCGCCCTTGATGTAGTTGTTCTGGACCTGGATGTCGGATCCGCCCAGGACGTGGACGCCGTTCACACCCGCGTCGCGGATCTGGTTCACGGCGATCGTGATGCCCGTGCCCGTGTCGCACGAGATCCCGGAGCCGGCCGGGGCGTAGACCCGGTTGGGGCCGACCACGCCGCCGATGACCTGCTCCTGGCTGATGGCCGTACCACCGGTGTTGCGGACGGTGTTCCCGGTCACGGTGTAGTCGGACACGAAGTACAGGCGGATGCCGTTCTCGCCGTCGTCGGCGCCGTCGATCGTGTTACCCGTGATCGTGACCCCGGTGATCCGCCCGGTCGTCTCGCCGAACAGGAGGATCGGATCGTCGTAGCCGCTGCAGTCCACGATGACGTTCCGGTCGATCGTCAGGTTCTCCATCACCTGGCTGGCGTTCGTGACCACGCCCGACGTGTTCGTTGAGTCGGCGGCATCCGCGCTGATGATCGACCGGCAGCGGATCCCCGCCCCGCACCCCTTCATCGTGTTGCCCGCGATGACGCTGTCGTTGTACGCGTACGCCACCACTCCGTACTGCAGGCAGCCCTCGAACGAGTTCCCCTCGATCTTGATCCGGCGGTGCGCGACGTCCACGGTCGCCGAGTGCGAGCCGACCCCGCGCGGCCACGCCGTCGTACCCGCCGTCCCGGACGCCCCGACGTAGCAGTCCCGGATGGTGACGTCCTCGCAGACCGTGTTGTCGTACGGCCCGAATCCCCCGAACACGCCACTGCTTTTTGCGAGGTCGACCTGTATCGCCTCGCTGAAATCGCGACCGCCGGGGTCGACATACCCGAGGAACTTGCAGCGCTCCACCGTGGCGGTCTTCGTCGAGTTCAGCTCGATCGCGTGGTAGCCGCTGACGTCCTTGATCACCAGGTCGCTGATGGTCACGTCGCGGGCGTGGCCGATGGAGATGCACATCGCCGAGCCGGTCAGGCCGGACGTCGTTCCGCGCATGTTCCACAGGCCGCCCTCGATGAGGATGTTCCCGTGGCCGGTGTAGCCGCCGTATGCCTGGTCGGCGTCGCCGTTCAGGAGCATCGTTCCGGCGTAGTTCCGGCGGAACTCGGCGCCCGGCAGGAGGGTGAGCCGGGTGTTGCGGTAGATCCGGAGGACCTCGCCGATCATGTAGACGCCGGACGGGACGATGACCCAGCCGCCTCCCGCCGCGTTCGCTGCGGTGAGCGCGTCGTTGATGAACGGGGCGTCGTTGCCGGTGCCGTCGCCGAGTGCCCCGTAGACGCGCGGGTTGAAGATGCGCATGCCGGACAGCTGCAGGTTCTCGGGGGTGAACGTGCCGCTGACGCTGAGGTCGCCCTCGACGTCCAGGCCGTCCACCGTGGCGCCGCCGGTGACGTTCAGTCCGTCCTCGACGTCCAGGCCCGCCTCGAACGCGGTCGGTCCCTGGACGATGCCGCCGTCGGTCTTGGACAGAGCGTCGGCGGCCGCGCTCGCGGCCTCCTGGGCGAGTTCGCGGGCGGCCTGGTACCAGCGGACCGGTGACCCGCCGGGGCCGTTGTAGGCGTACTCGATCGCGGTGACGTCGGCGGCCTTGAAGGACCGGATCGCACCGGGGGTGTCGCTGTCGTCGTCGTTGGAGCGGAGCTCGCTGATGGGGGTGGTGCCGTCGACCTCGTA
Organism: Streptomyces stelliscabiei; assembly: GCF_014873495.1. Taxonomy (GTDB): domain Bacteria; phylum Actinomycetota; class Actinomycetes; order Streptomycetales; family Streptomycetaceae; genus Streptomyces; species Streptomyces bottropensis. Next base: position 6,515,438 of record NZ_JADBGF010000001.1, read on the forward strand.
CAGCGCCGTCACCAGCTCGTTGGTCCCGGCCCGGTAGACGAGGACCTGGAAGTCGCCGACGACGTTGCCGGCGGTGTCGGTGAGGACGTCGGCCGGGCTGCCTCCGTAGGTGTACTGCGTCACGCTGGGGAGCCTCCTGTCAGTCGGTCCAGTACTCGCCGTTGATGGCGATCCACGGGGTGCCGGTCGCGACCGGTCCGTCCTGGGACCACCAGGTGATGTCGCCTGCGCCGCCGAGTACGGAGGAGGTGCCGGTCTCGAGGACCTCCAGCTTTCCGACGCCGATGATGACGTCGCCCGCCAGCGAGCACGTCCCGGCGTACGCGCCGACCTGCTCCTGGGGGATGCAGTCGGTGGGCACCGATCCGACCTTCACGCCGTTGATCGGGATGACCTGCCCGTCGGTGCGTTCGATCCGGCCGCGCAGGCTGACCCGGTTGCCGACGAGGCGGGCCTGCGGGGTGAAGCCGCCGGAGCTCTGATAGCCGGCGGCCAGGGTGCAGTTCTGCCAGGCCGGGAGCGGCTCCCACACCGTGACCCACGTGTTGGACCCGCCGTCCGTCTTGATCCAGGTGGTGCCGTCTTCGGCGACCGCCACGGTGTGCTGCGGCGCGGCGGACAGGGTGGAGTTGCGGTCGGCGAGGTCGGTGACGTGCTGCACCAGGTGCGGGTCGAGGGCCGTGGCGATGTCGGCGAGCGCGCTGGCGACGGTGGGTGTGTCCGCGCCTGCGGGCACCGGGAGCTGTGCGTATCCGATGGTGGGCAAGGGTGCTCCTACGCGGAGAAGGTGATGGTCAACTTGCCGCCGGTGAATGCGGCGTAGTCGCGGGAGCCGTTGGCGTAGATCGCCAGTCCCTTCGCGGCGCCGGACGCCAGCTGGGAGCGCCATGACGCGGGCAGCGTGGCGGTGCCGGTCGCGCCGACGGACAGGCTCAGCAGCTCCTCCGGACCGTCGTCCAGGTCCAGTTGCCCGGACGGGGCCGAGGAGTGGTCGTGCAGGTACAGGTGCATGGGCCGTTTGGCGTTGACGCCGGCGCCGGTTTTCCGCGCGAACTTCACGGTCATCTTCGCGACGGTCTTGCCCGTGCACGCGTTCTGGATCGCCGACCCGTAGAACCAGGCCCCGCGCCGGTTGCCGCGGCCCGTCCAGTCGCCCTGGGTCGGGGAGGCGGCGTACTCGTCGGGCTTCCCGTTCCGCCAGGACCCGGAGTCCGTGGGTGTGATCGTCACCGGCCGGGGCGCGGGCACGTCCGGTGTTCCCGGCGAGGGGTCCGCGACCGAGCCGACCTTGAAGTAGACCTCGAGCTTGCCGTCGACCTTGCGGACGTGGACCTCGGTGGCCTGCTGCCAGCCTGACCCGACCGGGGCGCCGGTGCCGTAAGTGGCGGCGCGGACGACCTGGGCGTCGATGGCGGCCTGGGTGGCGATCTCCTCGGTGTTCTCCGTGGCGGTCTCGGCCGGGTCGGCGCCGAGCCGCCACAGCACGACCGGCCGGGCCGAGAGCCGGACCGCCACCCAGTCGCCGGCCGCGCGGTCCCGGTAGGAGTCCGGGCACGGCACGTCGAGCAGCAGGTCGCCGTTGCCGAGGAGGAGGTTGACCCGCCCGGACTCGGTGACGTCGGCGACCTCGAGGGAGAGGACGTCACCGCCGGAGGTGCGGGTGCGGGCGAGGGCGGCGCCGAGGAGGTCCGCGGGGTCGCTCACGTCAGCCTCCTGGTGGTGGTGCGGGTGGAGCAGGACATGGAGGCCGAGCCGAGCGTGTACGACAGCGTGTCGATGATGTGCGGCTCGAACACCTCCGGGTCGGTCTCGACAGCGACCAGGTCGCCCGGCTCCAAGGCCGGGTTGCAAACGGCGGTCAGGGTCAGCGACGCGCGCACGCCCAGGGAATCGGCGAGCTTGGCGGCGGCGACGTCGGAGGCCTGGTTCGGGGTGGTGATGACCGCCGACGCGTACCGCTGGACCCGCAGCCGGACCCCGTTCAGACCGAGACGCTGGGGGGCGCCGGGGTCGTTGATGGGGTCGGGGCCGGCGTAGGTGAGGGAGTTGGGGTCGTCGTCCCACGCGAACATCGGCCCCACGGCGGGGGCGCCGTCGCCTCCGTCGCCGGTGACCGCCCACACGTTCGCCAGGCCCTCGGCAGTCTGCTCCGCCTGAGGCTCGACCAGCGCGCCGCCCTGCCCCCGCCGGATCGTCCACACGGCCTGCCCGTCCAGCGTGGGCACGGGACCGATGGTGACAATGCCCCTGGCGTCCACCCAGATCTCCCCCGCGAGCGCAGAGACGATCCCGGTGTCGGTGCCGGTGGAGTCGGAGCCGCCGGACAGGACCGCCCACCGGTCCTCCGTCGCCGCGATCTGCGGCACCTGCAGGTCGGGGTTGACGCCGGAACGCCACGCCACGGGAATCCCCGGCAGCGCCTCCCCGACGAGCCCTTCGACCAGGCCGCGCGCCACCCCGGGGCCGACCGTCCGCGCCGTCGGAAACGACGCGGCGCGCAACTCGTCCTCGAGGCCGTCCAACTCCACCGTCATCGTCCCCGCCCGGTTCGCGCGGGTGCGGGTGACGGTGTACCGGCCGGCCGGAAACCAGACCGGGTCCGCGCGCGGCAGCGTGATGCCCTGCCACAGGCGGACGTTGGTGGCGATCGCGTTGACGCCGTCGCGCCCGCCGGTGACGCCGACGAGATCGGCGCCAGCGGTGTAGCGGACGTCCGCGGTACGGTCCGCCGCGACCGACGCCGACCCCGCCGCGATCGCACACCGCGTCCACGTCTGCCCGCCGTCGTTGGACCACTCCGCCCAGTACGGGCGCCCCACCGCCTGCGGCAGCGCGGCCAGAACGTGCGCGCTGATCGGCAGCATCAGATGACCCCGTTGGTGGCCAGCGACGCGTACGACGAGTACGCGGCCGCCACCGCGTCGTAGGAGGCGTACTCCCCGGCGAGGACGTCGTAGGACCACTCCGGCATCCGCATGGGCTGCCCGCCGGTGTCCGGCCGCGCCACCTGGATCACCGAGGCGGTGAACGTCCGCGACCCGTCCGGGGTGCCGTCGACGGCCTCGGCCGGATCGGACAGCAGCACGAAAATGTCCGGCCTGCGGTAGGCCGGCCTCGTCTGCAGCAGCCGCACCCCCGGCGTCGTCAGCAGCTCCCGTACGGCCTCGATCTCGTCGCCCTCGGCGTCCAGCGTGATCTCCGAGGCGGCCGCCCCGTACACGTCTTGCGCGGCCGCCGGGAACGCGCTTCCCGCCACGGCGGCCTGGTCGATGCGGGCGGACCACGCCAGCTGCGGCCACGCCGTCACCGTCACCCGCGCGGACGCGCCCGGCAGGTCGATCGACTTCAACCACACGTCGGCGACCGGCGACGGCGCGGGCACGGTGATGCCGAGGGAGGACTCCGGCCCCCAGCTCCCGTCGGCGTACTGCGGGCGGGCGGTGTAGGTGACGCCGACCCCGAGCGGGGCCTCATGGTCGTAGCCCTGTCCCACGCCCTCCAGCGCCCATGCGAGATTCGCTCCCCGCACGGGCGCGGCCGCGGCCGCGCCCGGGTCCTGGCGGGTGATCAGGACCTTGACGACGTTGGCCGCGTCGGCGAGCGGAGTGCCGGCGGTGTAGTCGACGGCCAGGACCACACCGGCCCAAGTGGTGTCGACGACGGCCGTCAGCCAGCCGTCGGGGCTGGTGACGGTCTCCGGCGGGGTGATGGGCGGCGCGTCCGGGTCCACGATCATCGGCATCCGTTGGCTCTCCTCTCTAGTGTTTGCGGCCGGCGGACGCCGCCCGGCGCACGCGGTTGAGGCCCGCGCCCACGCGGTCGTCGGCACGGTCGTCGACGTAGGCGGCGAGCTCGCGGCCGTCCTCCAGCACCAGGTAGACCCGGCCACCCGAGGTCAGCCCTCGCGGAGTGGACGCGGACGAGGCGATGCCCGCCGGGGAGACGGCCGGGACGCCCGGGACCGCGGCGTCGGCGACGCGCGCGGCCGCGGCTGCCACGGTCGCGGCGGTGTTGTCCAGGCCGACCCCGACGCCCGCGCCGGTCATCTCGCCCACCCACTGCGTGACCCTCGACGGCGACTTGATCTTGAGCTTCTTGCGGATGGCCGCGACCAGCCCGGCACCGAGCCGGTCCATGGCCTTCTGCAGCTCCGCCTCCTGCGCCTGTAGACCGGTCAGGAATCCCTTCCCGGCCTGGGACCCGGCGTCGAACATCGCGTCGGCCATGGTCCGGCCGAACGACGTCGACAGGGCGCCGCCCGCCGCGGAGACCTTGTTCAGCTGGGCGAGCTGGCCCTTGGACGCTCCGGCGATCAGATCGATCAGCGGGCCGCCCGGGCCCTGGGCGACGAGCTGGCTGATGATGTCCTGGCTGACGCCCTTCTTCGACAGCCCGGCGATCTGCTTGCGGAACGCCTCCACCTCGGCCTGCCTCGACTTCAGCCCGCCGAGCAGGTCGGAGAAGGTGCCCACCTCGCCGAGCTGCGACAGGCCGAAGAAGTCCTGGGCCGTCTTCTTCTGGTCGGCGGCCGCCGACTTGGCGGCCTCGAGGCGGGAGTCGACGCTGTCGCGCCGCTTCGCGAGCGCCTGCAGTTTCGCGGACGCCTTCGTGCTCGACGCGGCGAGCGCCTTGCCCGCACCCCCGGCCGCGCGGAGGTCCTTGGTGAGTGCGTCGAACGCCCGCTTGATCTCCGACGCCGACGCCGTCAGCGCCTTCGTCACCCCGGTCAGGTCCCCAGGGAGGTCCTTCCGGGCCGCCTTGATCTTGGCCTTGCTGGTGCCCTTGGCGTAGCCGGGCAGTACGCCCATGCCGCCTGCGGCCCTCAGTGAGTCGCGGTGGTTGAGGACCTCCTCTCCGCCCCCGAAGCGCACCAGCTCGGGGCCCAGTTCGCCGACCCACGCCCAGCCGGGGGTGGCGCCGCGGGTCCCTTTGGAGTAGCCCTTCAGGCCGTACCAGTCGGTGAAGAGACTGTCGTTGTAGCCGCGCGCCCGGGAGCCGACGACGACACCGTCGCCGCCGCGGCTCTCGACATTCGTGCCGTTCAGGGTGCCCGCCGTGTGGCCGACGCCGGCGTTGGTGATGCCGACGCGGAACGGGGAGCGGGCGCCGCGTACCCAGCCGGACGGGGCGGTGGAGCCGGAGAAGGCGCCGGTGGCCCAGCGGCGGGCATAGGGCTTCAGGCCCCGGATGATGTTCTCGATGGCGCTCATGAAGCCGGAGCAGTCGTAGCCTGCCGGGCCGACTCCGCCCCAGATGTAGGGCTTGCCTGCCTGGGACTTGGCGAAGGACAGGGCGGACTTGAAGCCCTTGCCGCCGATGCCTGCCGCGCCGAGCTTCTTGTCCGCTGTGTCGGTGTAGCTCAGTAGGGACTTGACCATCTTCTCCGGGACCTTGGTGATCATGTCCCGGTACAGCGAGGCGGACCCGGAGATCCGCTCGATGAGAGGCTTCACCGCCCTGTTGATCCCGGCGAGGGCGCTGGCCTTCATGCCGTCCTTCAGCCAGGACACGCTCGACTTCGCCACGTCCACGCCCTTGGACGCGGTGTTCTTCACCCAGCCGAAGATGCCGCCGTCCGCGAACCCGGGCAGGCCGAGGGCGCGCTGCACGCCGCGGATTCCTCCGCCGCGTGCGGCAGCGTTCATGGAGTTGACGTAGCCGGGTCCTACCGCCCGCGTCCACTCCGGCCGCATGACGGCCTCGCCGCCGGACAGGGCTGCCAGATGTACGTCACGGCCCGGCGTGTAGCCGGGGAGGACACCGCCGGTGGCGAACGTGTACGCCGGCAGCTTCGGAGCCCCGAAGGCCCCCGCCACGGTGTTCCAGACACCGCGCAGCTTGCCGTACACCGTGTTCACGACGAAGACGACGGGCGCCTTAGCGATCCCCTTCACCTTGTCCCAGGCCACCTTGATGGCGTCCTTGGCCATGCGGAACGCGTCGCCGACCTTGCCGACAGCCGCGCGCAGCTTGTCGAGGACGGGCCGGATCCCGACGTTGTAGCCGTCGGCGATGACCGACTTGATCCCGGACAGGGCTGGTGAGATGGCGGACTTCCACAGCCAGGTCGCGCCGGCTCCGACCGCCCGGAACCCGGCGCGGACGAACCCGAAGTAGATCTTGACCCCGGCCCACCAGAGCTTGAAACCGCCGACGATCAGGTCGATCACGGGCGAGATCGCGACGTGCCAGAGCCACATCGCGGCCGCTCCGACGGCCCGGAAACCGGCTCCGACCAGGGAGAAGTACAGCTTGGCCCCGGCCCACCAGAGTTTGAATCCGGCGATGATCCAGCCGATCACCGGGGAGATCGCCGACTCCCAGAGCCAGACGGCCACCGCGCCGAGCGTGTAGAAGATGACGCCGACGGCGGTGAAGTAGATCTTGGCGGCGGTCCACCACCACTGGAACGCCTTGACGATGAACCCGATCACAGGCTTGAGCACGACGTCCCAGAGCCACAGGGCTGCGACCGAGATCGCCTTGAACGCGGCCTGGACGATCGTGCGGAAGGTCTCGCTCTTCTTGTAGGCGATGACCAGCGCGGCGCCCAGGGCGACCAGGGCGATCGCGACCAAGACGAACGGATTCAAGGCCATCACAGCGTTGAGCAGGCCCTGGGCGATGGCGAACCCGTTCGTCACCGCGGTGCCGATCAGGATGGCCGCCCGATAGATCGAGAACACGCCCGTGACGAACGCGGTCGCGATGGCCTGCGCGTTGAGGGCGATGGTCAGGCCGCCGACCGCGATCGCCGCGGGGATGAGCCACACGCCGAAGTCCCGCAGCCAGTTCACGGTCGCGGCGCCGGCCATCCACGTCAGCCGCAGAGCGGGCACGAGCGTGACCGCCAGGATCGACCCGAGCGTCTTCATGGGCGGCAGCACGTTGCTGTTGAGGAAGCTGCCGGTCTTGCTGAGGATGGGCAGTACCTGGCCGCCGAGGAACGTCACGAAGCCCTGCTTCAGGCCCCGGAAGAACACCTCGAGTTCGTGCGAGGCCCCCGAGTGGAGGTCCTTGCCGAGCTGCTTGGCCGCCCCGGACATATCCCCGAAGGCATTGGTGGCTTTGCTCGGGTCCAGCTTGAACAAGGCCGAGCCGACTTCCTCGGCCTGGGTTCCGAACAGGCCCACGGCGGCCGCCTCACGGGCCACCGGGTCCTTCATCTCGCGGAGCTTGTCCAGGACAGTCTGCAGGCCGGCGGACGCGCTCGCCCCGCCCTTGGCGATCTTGCTGGACATCTCCTGTGCGGGCAGGCCCAGCGCCTTGTACGCGTCCTGGCTGGACTGCGACATGTCGATCGAGCGGATGGAGAACTCTTTGAAGAGGTCGGCCAGGATGTCCGTGTCGCGGGCGCCGCCCTTGAGGCCCTGCTGGAACAGGCCGAGGCTGGTCTTGGCGTCCAGGCCCAGCTTCTTCAGCTGGACCGGGTACTCCTGGAACGTTTCGAGGAGGTCCTCGGCGTTGGGGCCCAGCTTCTGGAAGCCGGTTGTGATGATGCCGAGCGCTGTCTTCGCGTTCGGCGCCAGACCGTTCTTCAACAGCGCGGACACGGCCTGGGACTGCAGACCCATGTCCGTACCGAAGGTGGTTGCCACGTCGGCCATCTGCGCGGCGATGGACTTCAGCTGTTTGTTCGTCGCGTCCGGCGGGACGAGGCCGCCCTGCACGACCGCACGGATCGCGTCGGCGCCCGCCTGGACGTCCTCGACGATGCCCTTCGCGTACAGCTGTCCGGCGATCTTCCCGTACCGGGCAGCGTCCTTGCCAGTCGCGCCGAGCTGTCCCTTGAGGACAGAGGTGATGTTCGCCTGCTCCATCGCCTCGGTGATCCCGGCGACGAGAACAGCGCCCGCGGCCGCTCCGGCGATGGCGGCCCCGGCAAGGAGCTTGTCCTTGAGGTTCCCGCCGGCGGCCTGGCCCGCCTCTTCTCCTGCGTCCTCGGCGGGGCCGACGAGCTGGCTGCGCAGCTCGTCGGCGATACCGCGTACGGAGGGGATGACCTGCAGCGTGGCGTAGCCGACGTTCGGCATAGGGCACCCCCGTTTTCAGTTGTTGATCAGGTGATCTCCCCGGCGGCGATGGCGCGGCGCCGGTCGGCGGCCCGCTCGAGGGCGGCCTTGCGCTTGGCGATCCGCTCGGGGCTGTTCTTGTCGCGGCCGCGCCCGACGCCCGGGCGGGTCAGCGGGGCAGGCGGCTTGGTCTGCTTGGACTGCTTCACGCCCTCGTTCGCGCGCTGCCAGTTCGCAACCCGCAGCTCGTCGATCGTCAGCGCCTGCAGGTGCTCCTGCAGCCCCCACACACCGTCGGTCTCGCCCATCGCCAGACGCGTGCGCGCGCGGGCGGGCAGCTGGCGTACGTAGGAGCTGAGCTCCCGCCACGTCAGCAGCGGTCGCCCGCCGGCGTCACGGGCGAACAGGTCACCCAGCCGCACTCCGTACGTTTCGCGAAGGTCCGCTTCGACAGCCTCGCCGTACTCGCTCAGGAGTCGGACGAGGCCGAGGATTCCCCCTCTTCCATCCCGCAGTGCTTCTGCCATGCCTTGAAGAGGGGCATCAGCTTGTACTGCGGAAGTGGCTTCTCGCGGAAGGCCTTCCACTGCTCGCCGCCCAGGGCCAGGCGCAGCGAGCCCATGACGGCGTTCGCCTCACCACCGTCTGCGGCCGCCAGGAGTTCCCAGCTGTCGAGGTCCTGCATGTGGGCGAACTCGAAGCGGCGGCCGTTCCAGTGAACGATGAACGGTGTGCTCTCGACTTCGGCCTTGACGGCGTCGAGGTTGAAGTCGAACGGCTGGTCGTCCGGCCTTGTCGGAGCCTTGCCCTGGGTGCTCTTGGTCGCGGTTCGGGTGGTCATGGGTGCTACTCGCTCTCGTTCTTGCTGGGCTTGGGCTTGAGGACCTGGACCGCCTCGGCCAGGAGTGTGAGGCGGACGGTGCTGATGCCCTCGGGGTTGAGGCCGATCTCCATCGGCTGTCTGGCGATCAGCCAGGGGAACGGCTCGCCATCGATGAGCACGGCGCCGCCGGGCTCGACGACGATCTCCTTCGCACACACCGGCTCGGCCTGCTTCTCCTGCCGGTCGGCGGCGCGCCGTTCCTCGACGAGGGCGGCCACGACCTTCGAGCGGTGCCGGTTCGGGACGGCTGCGCCTTCGGTGATGACGCCGAGCTGTACGGCCTTGGCGTTGATCTCGGCGTCGGTGAACTGCAGAGGCACAGGGCCTCCTTCGGTGTCGCGGTTCGGGGTGGGTGGTGCACCGGGCGCGGGCCGAACCGCGACGAACTCCCCGCGCCCGGGCGCTGGGTCAGGCCGTGACGGTGACGGCGCAGGTGTCGGTCTCGCCGAGGTAGGTGGCCGTCACGGTGGATGCGCCTGCGGCGACGCCGGTGACGAAGCCCGCGCTGACCGTGGCCTTGGTCGGGTCCGACGAGGACCAGGACGCTTCCGCCGTGACGTCCGCCGTGGTCGCGTCCGAGTAGGTCGCGGTCGCGGCCAGGGCACCGATCTCGCCGTCGGCGACCGTCAGCGTGGACGGCGTGACGGAGATGGACTCCAGGATCGGTGTGGCCTGCCGGTTGAACAGGACACCGCCGCTCGTCGGGAAGATCGTCGCCGAGATCGTCGCCGACTCGAGGTCGGTCTCGTTCTCACCGTGGTCGCCGTCCAGCGAGCACTCCGCGTACAGGGCAGTGGCCAGGCGGCGGACCTTCTCGCCCTCGCGGGTCTCGAAGGCCACCAGCACGCGCTCCGGCTTGGGCACCTTGATCTGCGTGTCGGTGCTGCCCGGCCACACCAGCTTGCGGGTCCACTCGTTGTCCTCGAGCGCGGTGAAGCTCTTGGTGAGCTTGAAGTGGTTGCGGCTGGTGCGGACGATGATGCCGCCCCAGGCGAACTTGTCGTCGGTGTCCTCGTCCCTCGTTTCGGGGAAGCCCTCGTCGCCATCGAGGAGACCGATCTGCTTCCAGTCCGATCCGAACGGAGTCTCCGCGTCGGCGGGCAGGGTAGCGCTCAGGTTCCAGGACACGTACACGTCCGCGTCGGTCCAGAGGTTTGCCTTTGTCGGGTCGCCGGCCACGGCGCCCTCCTCTCAGTTGCAAGGTCAGCAGGGAGCCGCGGTTCAGAGCGGGGCCCGCCGCCCGGTCGCTGCGCGCGCAACCGGGTCTCAGCCGGAGGAGGCTCTCTGCCCCATCGCCGGACGGCGGGTGTTGAGGGTCAGGCCAGTCGGGGCCTGACGTTGGCGAGCACGGTGAACGTGCTCAGCGGGTTGTCGGAGACGTCGTCGACGGCGGCGATCGGGCCGGTGCCCGGGCGGACGCCGCGGATGACCGGGCCGGAGTGCACGATCAGCAGGCCCTGGCAGAGCATCGCGAGGTCGTGCGCCTGGTCGTCGTCCTCGTGCCAGACGGTCACCCGCAGCGTGACCCGCGAGTTGGCCATGGACGAGTGCGGACTGTCGGAGTCCTTGCGGACCATGACGTACGGCAGCCGGTCCAGTTCCGGCGACCGGTCGGCCGGCACCTTCGTGCCGACCGTGACGTCCTGCGCGAACGCCTCCACACGGCTGGCGAGGGCATCCCGCAGGACGGTGGCCCCGGCGGCCTGGGCGTCGCCGAAGACGGTCAGGGTCTTCATCGCTGCCAGGCCTTGACCTCGAGGCCGACCGCTGCGGCGGCGCGGGTGAGGATGCCGTCGCGGGCCTGCCAGGCCATGGCCCGCACGTCCTGCACGGTGATCGATGCGGCGCCTCGGTCGGTGGTGTAGCCCTTCACCGAGACGACCACATCGGCGGGTACGTTGCCGCGGACGTGGCCTGCGATCTGGTCGGCCAAGCCGTCCACGGACGCGCGGAGTTCGGGGCCCCTGAGGACCTCGCGTACGCCGGCCGCGTCGAGGCGGAAGTCGACAAGCACGAGCCACCTCCTATCCGGTCGCGCGGACCATCGTGAACTCGGTGTGGTGGTGGGCGCCGCTGAGGGGGTCCGGCCACGGGGCGACCTCGCCCTCGACGAGGAGGGTCATGCCGTTCCACTCGATGCGGTCCCGGGCGGTGATGTCCGGGGCCGTGCCCTCCTCGGACTGGACGCGCCAGCCGGTGACGACCGCGTTGCGTGTCGGGTCGGTCTGCTCGGTCTGGCTGGTGGGCTGGATGTTCAACTGCCCGACCGTCAGCCGCGAGACGGCGCCGTCCGTCCAGTCCTCGACGGTGTTGCCGCCCCGGTCGACGCGTGTGCCCGCACGTACGCGGACGACGGAGTCGAAGAAGAACACGGCGCCCCCTTCTCACACGTCGGCGGCGGTACGGACCGCGTGCCGGGCGACGCACTTCGTCCAGGCCTCGGTGGATCCGGAAGCAGCCTGCGCCCCGAACGTCACCGACTGCCCGCCGACCGCCTTGGACTGCACGCCCACGGGAATCGTGAACGCCGCCTCGGCCCGCTCGAGGACGACCTCCTGGATGTCTTCGGGGGAGGTGGCGAAGCCGTGGCTGTAGCCGACCTGCAGGCAGCGCAGCTTGTCCGGCCACACCCGGCAGCCCAGCCGCCGCAGCATGCCCGCGTCCGACCAGTCGTAGTCGGTGCCCTCGACGAGCTCCACGCCCTCGAGTTCGACCGACTGAACCGCGGTCGTCGGCCACACCGGCAGCAGCAGCGACTCACGGCCGTTGCCGTCCAGCGTCACCGTCTCCGTCGTGACCGGAATGACCGAGTGGCCGACCTGCCCACGGAACCGGCGGGACGCCGACAGCAGCGCGTACAGCAGCCTGGGGTCGTCCGCTTCCCGGCCGAGCTTCGCCGCGAGCTCGGCCGGGTCCGCGAGGTACTCGTCAGCCACCGGGGCTCTCGGCCTTGTTGGCCGCCGCCGGGCGGGCCTTGTTCGCCGATGCCGTCTGCCGCTTGGCAGCCGCCTTCTTCACCGGCGCCTTGACGGGCGCCTTCGCTCCGGCGTCGCCTGGGCCGGCCGGGTCGGTGGCCGCCGGGGTGTCGGCCTCGGTCACCGCTTCCTCCTCCGGATCGTCCGGATCCGTCGCTGCCGCCGGGTCTCCCGGCGCCTGGACGTCACCGCCGGGGTCCGCAGCCGGCTGCACCGGCTCCGCCCCCGCACCGGTATCAGCAGCGGCCACGGCCTGGACGTCACCGGAGTCGTCAGCAGCGCCATCGCCGTCACCACCGTCGGACTCGTCGACCGGCTTGATGAGCGGGATCGTCGACGCCGCCCCAACGACGTCATCCGGTCCCGCCCCCAGCCGCTTGGCGTCGGCTTCGTTCAGCTTCATCACGGTGACGAAGCTCCCGCGCTTCACCCGGTACTTCTTCAGCGGACCGCTCACTGCGGCCACCTCCTCGATGCGTTGGTCCACCGGCACCACATCGGAGGGCGGCCCGCACGTCGCATCCATCGCTCCGCACGGGCACCGCCCTCCGGCGTTGCGGTGGGTGAACAGGGTCACGAAGCCATCTGGCCGGACGCGCGCATGGCCGCGAGCAGCGCGTTGAGCTTGGTGCGCAGCGCGTTCGTGTCGGCCAGGAGCGCGTCGAACTCCGCCTTCGTCGGGTTCGCGCCGGCGGCCGCCGCAGCGGTCGCAGCAGCGGCGTTCGTGACGGCTGCGGTCTGCGACCCCTCGCGGGACGCGCCCGCGCTGGGGTTGAGGTAAGCCATGTCATTCCTCCGGTAGGTCGCCATACAGCTCGCGGTACCGGGCGAGCTGAGCCTTCAGGTCTCTGAGGTCTCGCCAGTTGTCGAGTGCTGTGATGGACGCGTGGTCCGGCCCAGACAAGACCACGAGGTTCTCCGGCCGATTGTCGGCCTTATCCCTGTTTATGTGGTGCACTTCATCGGCCCTATCGAGGCGTCGCCCCAGGGTCTTCTCTGCGACGAGCCGGTGTTCCAAGAGCCAGCCGCTGTACGAGGCCGTGTGGTCTGGTTCCCAGACCAGGACGTAGCCAGCTGCGTTGATCCGTACCGCGCGGCCGTTGTGCTTGCGGTCCAGTACGCGGACCATGCGCCCGTCGGCCTCGCACTGCTTCGAGCAGTACTTGCGGGCAGCGGACCTTTGGTGACGGAACTCCGAGCCGCAGCAGGCGCAGGCCGTGACGACTTGGCCAACTCTCTGGGCCTCGTCGTGGCACCCCTTGGAGCAGAACTGCCGTTGCTGCCCGGGCGGTTGGTAGACGTCTGCGCCGCAGCCCTGGCAGGTGATGTTCGTCCCCCGCCGCGGCTTGCTGCCTACGCGGCCCCGGCACTCCCGTGAGCAGAACACCCGGCCGCTCTTCAGCCGAGCAAGATCGCTCTCGCGGCGTTCGATCGGGTCGCCGCATCCAGTGCAGGCGACAACCCGGCGCTTCACCTGCGGACGCCCCGGACCAGCCATCATCCCCACCCCTATCCGCTCCTAATAGTTCTCTTGCAAGCTATTAGGAGCGGATAGAGCAGGTGAGGGTTTCTCCGTTCTGTTACGCGGTCAGGTCGATCTCAATAAAGGCGCTGGGCTGCAGGATGCCGAAGGCTGCCCTCATTTCCGCGAGGATCGCCACGAGGTTGCGGACGAAGAAGTCCAGGTGGCTGTCGGTCACCTGCACGGTCGCCTGCTCCCGGTCCCAAAGGACCGCCTTGCGGAAGTCGCCGCAGTAGGCGGTGCCCTCCGGAACGGCCTCGGTCTCGACGACCGGCAGGTCCCACAGGCTCCGGGCTGTACCCGCGCCGGACGGCCCTCCGAAGTAGTACCTGCCCTCGTTGTCCTGCAGCAGGTCCAGCTCCTCCAGGTCGATCGGGTTGATCAGGTACGCGTTCGGGATCGAGCGGCCTACGGTGACGACCTTGCGCTTCGCCCTCCGGTAGGTGGTGAACAGGTCGTCCTCGAATGCCTGTGCCTGAACGCCGGATACGTTGGCGAGGCCTTCGAAATTCTCGCCCGTGCCGTCGCCGTTGACGATCTGGTCCTCGAGCTCCTCCTCGAGGCCGTACATCAGGAACGCGTCGATCAGCGTGCGGATCTGTGCCGCGTCGGACAGCGCCCGCTTGGTGGCCGGCATCCAGTGCGCGATCGTCTTGACCGCCGTGGTCACCTTCGCCAGTGCCACACCGGACTCCGGCTTGTAGCCGCCGCCGGCGTTGTTCACCAGGGCGCCCGCACCACCCGGCGCGGTCGGCGCCGCCGAGCTGGTGGCTTCCGGGACCGGCGCCGCGTTGTTCGTCACGGAGGTGACGCGGACGTACTCCACCGTGTCCGAGGTGGTGGTGCCGGGAGTGACGCGGTCGCGGATACGCAGGGGCCGCTGGAAGACGTCGAGGCCGACCTGCAGTCCGCGCCAGTCGTTCTGGACCAGGGCGCCGCCGGAGGTGTCGGAGCCGCCGGTGACCAGGCTCTTGACGCCGAACATCTCCGACTGAACGCGCTGCTTCTGCCCGAACTTTCCGTTCGGGGCCTGGGCGAGGAGGCCCTTGTACTCGGGCGAAGCGGTGAACTGCTCACCGAGGGACTTGCCCTTGTCCGGCAGGTGGAAGCCGGATGCGGTCTGCCGCTTGCCGTCCTCGTCGGTCTTGGCGTTCAGGGCGATGTCGTCGCCGAGCTGGGCGAGAGTCGCCTTCAGCTCGTCGTTGCCCTTGCGCTCCTCGATGGCGGCCTTGGCCGCCGTGGCCTTGGACATGTGCTCGCGCAGGTCCTTGGCCTCGTCCGCCGTGAAGTCGCGGTCGCCGTCCTCCTCGGCGGCCAGGGTGATCTCCCGCGCCTTGAGGAGGTGGTGCTTCATCTCCTCGGAGAGTTCCTTGATCGTCTTGGCCATGGTCTCCTCAATCCGTAAGCGAGAACTCGAGCTCCATGAACGCGAGTTCGGTACGCAGACGGGCGGAGACGGCACCGGCCTTGGCGGTGTCCTCGGGGGACACTTCGCGGGGGTCCGGCGTGGCCTCTTCCTCGCTGCTCTTGTTCTCCTCCGGCACGACCTGGGCGGACTCGGTCTCTGCAGGCTGAGCGGGCGGCGTGTCGCCGCTGGCTGCTGCAGAGCCGGGCTGGCCGGTCTCCTCGGAGGCGTTCTTGGGGGTGGCCGGGCGCCTGGCCTTTTCAGGCTCGGCGGCGGCCAGGACCTCACCGATCGATGTGTATGCGGCGGTGAGGCGGTCGTAGTTCGCTTGCGACAGGACGCGGCCGGCCTTCGCGCCGGTGGCCAGACTCTGGGCCTTAACGGCGAGCAGCTCGGTCTCGCGGTTCACGCCGAGCAGGCATGGGCCGACCTCGTGGAGGTCGAGGCGGCGTAGTTCGTAGTAGCCGCCCCAGGGGTGCTCGTCATCGCTGATCCAGCCGCCTTCGCCGACGTCGTAGGCGAAGGAGAACTGCTTGACTCGGCGCCCCTTGAGCAGGCTGTACACCCGCCTGGCGGTGGGGTTCTGATCGTCGCCTGTCAGGTCGTCGATCTGTCCGAGGACTTCCAGGCCTTCTAGGGTCTCGGTCGCTCGGAGGACGTGCCCGACGTGGGCGAACGGGTCGGACCACTGGTGTGCCCAGATGACCGGGACGGGATCTCCCGTAGCTGCCCACTCCTGCAGAGTCTGGGTGAAGGCTCCCGGGCGGACGACGTCGCCGTAGCTGTCCTCGTTGTTGAACACGCTGACCAGGGCGAGGAACTGCCCGTCGGCCAGGCCGTCGGCGGTCCCCGCAGCCTTCACCTTGGCGGTCACTTCCATGGTGCGCACGGTCAGTCCTCCTTCGCGTAGTCGAGTTGGCAGTTGCAGTTGACGAGCTCTTTCGTCTCGCCCTTGCCGTCACCGGGCCAGCGCAGACCGTTGGAGAACACGTCGTCGAGCGAGACCTGTTCGCCGTTCTGCGCCTTGTGGCTGGCTCTGGGGTTGGTGCCGCCGGTGCGCCAGATCTTCTTCGTCAGCCCGCTCGCGCCGGCCGCGTCGTGGCCGCCGAAGGAGCGCAGCTCGGTGGAGGCGGTCAGTGCCCGTGCAGCGGCCGCGGTGCCCCACGCACCGCCGGCCGACTGCAGGGCCTCCCGCCAGCCGTCGCCGCCCTCCTCCTGCACCTGGGCGACGGCCTCCCGTCCTGCCTCCTCGTGCTGCGCCGCATGCGTCTCAGCAGCAGCGAGGATCCAGGCGAGCATCACATCGGCCGACCAGTCCTCGGCCTCGGGGTTGTGAACGTCGAGGACCTCCCACGCGCCGACCTGCGCGAGCCGGAACCCGTGGTGGCCGAGGAGCGCCTGCAGCTGCGCGAGCCGGTCCTCCGATCCGGCTGCCCAGAGCTCCAGCAGATCCGGCGGCCCGTCGTCGGCCTTCGCGCCGGCCGCGACGAGCAGGGCATCGGCCTGCCGCTCGCTGAACCGGACGAGGCCCTTCTCGAGGGCGTCGCGCTCGGACACGAAGGTGCCGATGCTGGAAGGCTTGCCGCTCGCCTTGGTACGCGGCAGGCCACGCGCTTTCGGGGGAGCGTCGCCCGGCTCGGGGGCGGTGTCCCGAGGCGAGGCGAGGCCGCCCTCAGTGACGTTCATCGGGACGATCAGCTCGTCCCCGCCCTCGATGCGCGGCAGGTTGTTCCGGCCACGGATCTCGTTGCGGGTCATCCACGGACCACCGGTCGCGGTCGATGCCGCGGCGGCCTGCGACTCGAAGTCTCCACGCATCTTCGCCTCGACGTTGAACTCGGCGTAGACATCCGAGTTGTCGCCCGGCAGGTCCGGCAGGATCTGCGCGACGAACTCCTGCTGCAGGTCCACCGTCCAGGGACCCAGGGTGTCCTGGTAGAGGTGGGCGTGCTGCTCCTTGATGTTGCTGTAGGTGGCGTGGTCGAGGATTCCGATGAGCGGCGGCGGGATGTAGTACGCCGACGCGCACTCCTCCCGGCTCAGCTTCCGCCCCTCGATGTACTGCGCCTGCTCCGGGTTGAAGCCGATCTTGTCGTAGGTCATGCCGTCCTCGAGGATCGGAGTACCGCCCTCGCCTCCACCGCCGTCGGAGAAGCTGCGCCACATCTCGCGGAAGCGGCGCTTGTCGTCCTTCGACCAGTCCGGCGCATCGGCCGGACGGACGAGGACACCGGTGATCCGGGCCCCCGACTTCCACATCTTCGCCCGGGCCTTAGCCGCCTCCGACGACTCGAGGATCAGATCGCGTAGGGCCTCGATCGGAGACTCGCCGTACGTCAGGTCGTCGGGCGAGTAGCCGTGGATGTGGATCACTTCGTCCGGCGCGAAGTCCCGCCCGCCAGCGGTCTGGTAGTACTCCGGGGCGATCCAGTTCCCGCCGTACGGGCGGATCAGCTTGGGCGGCACCGGCAGGATCCGTAGCCGCCCGTTCAGCTTCAGCTTGATGCCGAAGAAGTTGTCGTACAGGGCGCGGTCGCTCACGATCCGCTCGATGAACCGGTACTGCGTCATCCCGGGCAGCGGCTCGCTGAGCAGCTGCGCGAGCGGGTGCCCGGTCAGCCGCTCCCGGTCGGTGTCGCTGATCCGGCGGAACGTATGGATGCCGAGCTGCGCGATGTTCCGGGCGATGAACCCGATGACCGTGCGGACCTGTGGCTGCGTGCGCCAGATCATTTCGTACTCCCACGGCGCGGCCCGCAGCGACATCGCCGCATGCGCGTGCGTGACCCCAGCCCCGGTGGTGGAGAGTTCACCGGAGCTGACCACGAACGCCATCAGCCACCACCCCCGGCGAGGACCTGGGTGAACTCCACCCTCGACCGCTCGACGACGATCTCGCCGTCCACGGGCTGCGGCTCCCGGCCGGCCTCGAGGAGCTCCGCGTCCCGCAGGACCAGGAGCGGGCCCCGCTGCGCCCAGAGGATCCCCCGGAACGCCTTGTCCTGCAGGTTGACGACGACTCGTTTCCGTACGGCTGTACGGCGCCACGCGAACACAGCAGCCTCCCGCTCCCGGCCGCTACACGACCATGATTTCGTCTTCGTCCGCGTACCGGGACTTCCGGCGCGGGGGCCTGGCGATGATCTCGGCCATGGCTGTGGCCAGCGCTGACACGCCGTCGATCTTGTCGTTGCTGTTCGCCTTGTCGGGCTTGACGTTGCCCGCGGGGTCCATGACGACGGCGAGGTTGTCGACACACCAGCGCACGACGGGATGCCCGCCGTGCCGCAGCGCCGGCACCTCGGGGGTGCCCTGCAGCGTGAGCCGCTGGATCTCCTTCAGGACCGGGCTCATGGTCTGGAAGCCCTGCCTCACCTTGACCATGGGGGCCCGCTCGGAGACCAGGTCGTTGGTCAACTGGCTGGCGTTCCACGGGTCGTAGCCGATGGACCGGACCTTGAAGGTGTCGCGGTCGCGGCGGATCTGCTCCTTGATGAAGTCGTAGTCCGCCACGTTGCCAGGCGTCTTGGTCAGGAATCCCTCACGCACCCACCGGGACGCGGCCCCGGCGGTCCGCTTGTCGAGGGAGGCGAGGTTGTCCTCCGGCGTCCAGAACCGCCAGACCGCGTCCAGGGTCCCGGTCTCGTCGTCGGGGAACAGCCAGCACAGCGCACACAGGTCGCTGGTGCTGGCGAGGTCCAGGCCGCCCCAGGTGTCCCGCTCCGCGAAGGCCTGCTCGTCGACCATGCCCGCGTTGCGGTCCCACGCGGTCAGCAGCAGGAACTTCGTCTCCTGCTTCGTGCGGATCCCTAGGTGCAGGCGCAGGAACTTCGCCAGGTCTGCAGGGGACTGCTTGGCCTCGTCCGACCGCGCGCGCATGTACGCACGGGTCGGGCTGATCCCGTACCCGGGGTTGGCCTTGCGCCAGGTCGCCTCGTCGTGCGGGTCGTCGTCCTTCTCCGCCGCCCACACCACGCCGTACACGGTGTGCGCGGTGAACACGCGCCGAGACAGCTGCTCGATCCGCGTGCGCTTGCGGTGGTAGATCGTCTCCCGCTTGCCGGAGTCGGCCGTGGTGATGATGACGATCAGCGGCTGCGTACGCGAGCCGGTGCCGGTCTCGATCGTCTCGACGAGCTCGGGGTCCTTGTGGATGTGGAGCTCGTCGATGACCGCGCCGTGCAGGTTCGCACCGTGCTGGGCGTCAGCGACCGAAGCGACGCACTCGAAGTAGGAGTTGCTCCGCTTGTGGACGATCTTCTTCTTCAGCGCGAGGACGCGGTCCTTCAGCGCCGGGGCCCGCTCGGCGAGCTGCTTGATCGGCGCGAACACGAACCCGGCTTGCCGCTCCGACGTCGCGGCCGCCACGACCTGCGCGCCGGGCTCGCCGTCCGCGCAGGTCAGGTAGATCGCGATGCCGCCCGACAGCGTGGACTTGCCGTTCTTGCGGGGCACGTCCACGTACAACTCGCGCACCACGCGCACGTACGCGTTCGCGTCCTCGTCCCACTGCACCCAGCCGAACACCGGCGCGATGACGTACGCGACCTGCCACGGGTCCGGCACCAGCGGGCGGCCGGCCCACTGGCCCTGGGTGTGCCGGAGCTTGGAGAACGCCCGGATCACCGTGTCGACGCGGTCGGGGTCGAACACGGCGCCGGGCGCCTCGCCCGGGCTGGGGGTCTGGATCAGCGGCGGGCAGTCCGGCAGCGGGATGCCGCGGCTCAGGAGGTACCAGGCGACCTCGGGGGAGAGCTTGAGCCGCCCGAGCTCGGCCTCGTCGGGGAGGTCGAACTGCGGCTCAGAACGGGTTGTCGTCCTCTTCGCCATCGTCGGCCCCTCTCGCCAGGGCCTGCTCGCTCGAGGGGGTCAGGCCGAACTGCGCGGCGAACGCCCGCAGCTCGCGGCCGGCGGAACGCGCGATAGCCACGGCGGGGTTCGGCACGGTGCGCGTCGTCTCGGCGCCGGAGACGCTGATGGTCGTGACCTCGGAGGTGATGCCCTCCCGGCTGACGACGCGGGTGGCCGTGACGAACTGCGACCAGGTCTCGCAGTACGCGGCGAGGACGGCGCGGTCCTCTTCCTTGAGGAGGTCCAGGCGCTCGAGGCCGGGCGCGACCCGCTTCCACTCGGCGGCGGCCTCGCGGCTGAGCCACGTCGGCGGCCGCGGCGGGATCCGGCGGAAGGCCGGCCCCTTGTTGACGACGCGGCCGCCGGAGTCGCGGCCGGGCGCACGCCCTGAGATGAGCTTGAGGGCGGCTGGCTTGGCGGTCCGTCCCACGCGATCACCCCCTGACCTGCATGTTTACTCAGCGTGACCGGTTCGGCGGCCATCGGCCGAAATTTATTCTGAGCGTAGAGATGCCGAGTTGACCGCGGCGGGCCCCCAGCCGATCAGGCTGGTGATTTTGACTCCCCTACCCCCTCCGGGGCATCCAGAGGGGGCCTTTTCGGCGTCTCAGAGTCCACGTCCGGACGCGTGACGAGGCCCTCTGCGGCGATGAGCGTCCGAGCCGCGTCGCGCACAATGTTGTTGAGTAGCTCCTCGCCGAAGCCGAAGGCGTTGCTGAGCTCGCGCCGGAACTCGATCAGGCGTTGCGCGGTGGTGCGCATGGTGGCCTCCTGAGGCTTGGGGAGTGGTCAGCGGGCCTTGCGGCGCCTCTGGTTGGCCCGTGCGGCCTCTGCCTTGCTCTTGACGTCGTGGCAGGTGGTGCAGGCGAGGCCGAGGTTGTCGAGGGAGCGGCGTGCTCCGCCTTCGCTGATGGGGATGACGTGGTCGAGCTCGTGTGGCTCGGCATCCTCGTCGTCGGGGTCGACGGGTTCGGCGCCGCAGATGTAGCAGCATCCGTTGTCACGCTTGGTGATCTTGCGCTTGAGCGTGCGCCACTCTCCGCTTGAGATGCCGTATCGCTCGGCCTTGTTGTCGCGTCCTCGCCATGGGATGGGCTGGTGTTCGTCGCAGCGTGATCCCTTGGTGGCGAACTCAGAGCACTCGGGGTCGGTGCAGCGTGAGGGTGGGGCGTACGGCATGGCCTACCCACCCCCCTGTACCTCCCCCTGGGGGTCCCCTGGGGGTCATGGGCGCCTGCAGGCCTTGCGTCCGCAGTCGATGATCCTGGGGTTGCTGTAGGCCTCGACGATGCTGTCTGCCTGGGCTTGGTGCTTGGTCATGGCGTCTGGGTCGATGCCTGTGGCTACCTCTAGCTCGGCGATGGTGTACGCGGATGCTCGGTGATGGGTAGGGCATCGGCCTGCGATGGCCTGCAGAAGGCTCCTGAGCATGGGTCAGGCGCTGGTGAGCGGCCTGTGGGCGTGCCTGGGGTGTCTGTGGGGGGTGTTGAGGACGTGGTGGGTCATGGGGGTCCTCTGGGGGGTGTGGGTGAGGTGGTTGGCACCCGCCCGGCGTGTGTACCGCGGCCCCACGCGGCTGCGGGAGACCTCCCCGGGTCTCGTACGCGTCGGGCGGGTGCCGGGCATCGAAAAAGGCCCTCGGGTCAGGTCCCGGGGCCTTGATCAATGCCTGTATGTGTGTCCGTTTTCGGACATGGCTGTGACGGGGAGATCGTTACAGCTCGCTGACCTGCGCGTCAAGCTGAATGGCGTTCAGGTTGCATGAGGGGCTGGTCAGAGCGCTTGAGGCGGTCCGCGTGGAGGGCAGTGACCTCCTGGACGTCGAACTCGGGGCGTCGGGGGCTTCCTCCGACGCGGTGGAGCTTGCCCCGGTGGACCAGGAGGCGGAGGTTCTCGCGGGAGACGCCTAGGAGCGTGGCGGTCTGTTCGGCGGTGAGGCGCCCTCGGCGTGGCTGGTAGGACTCCATGGGCCCATGGTGCCGTACGGGCGTTCGGGGCAGGCCCGGCCGGCGTTGCGGGCCGGGCCTGCTGGTGGAGGGTCAGTAGTTGCCGTTGGCGAGGAGTTCGCCGTCCTTGTCGTAGACGGTCACCAGGCCGTTGTCTGACTCGTAGCAGGACGCGAAGGCGGAGGCGATGAGCTTGCCGTCGGAGGCGTGCTCTCCGACGATGCCGCCGGTGTAGTCGGTGAAGACTTCGGCGGCGTCGAGGACGTTGTTCGACTTGTCCGTGCCGGTGACCTTCGTGACGTGCTGGACGGCTTCCTTCTCCGTGGGGGTGCCGGACTTGGCGACGCAGTCTTTGAACTGCTCGGCGAGGGGCTTGCCTTCGGCCTGGTCCTTGGTGCTGTCCTTGGAGCCTTCAGCGGTGACGGCCTTGTCCTTGCTGCTCTTGTCGGCGCTGTCGTTGCCACCTGCGGAGCTGATGACGGCGATGACGACGATGAGGGCGATGATGCCGAGGCAGCCCAGGCCCATGAACTTGCCGATGGACCGCTTCTTGGGCTGCTGCTGTTGCTGACTCACTGTGCTCCCTTGGTGCTTCTGGGTGAGGGTGTGAATGTAGTTTATATCGGGGCGAAGGCGGAGCCGAAGGATCGTTTCCGTCACTAGGTAGTGACTCGGAAGTGACAACCGTGCAGAGCACGGTGACGGAAGGCCCGGCGGGCGAGGTGGTCAGTCTTCCCGGGTGATTTCCACGGTGTACTCGTCCTGTCCAGCGCCTGCTACGGGCTTCGGTACGGGCGGGAAGTAGCCGCCTCGGGAGGCCTGGTAGACGGTTTCGTGGCCTTGCAGGCGGGGGTCGTCGGGCTCGATGGGGCCCTTGAATCCGAGTGCCATGATGGCGGTCTCCTGTCTCGTGTTCGGGATGGGTGGACCGGGGCGGCCGTACTTCTTGGCGGAGGGGCGGCCGCCCCGGGGCTTGGTAGATGGGCCGGTAGATGGTGGTAGACGGCCCGGTATACGCGCAGGTCAGTCGGCGGTAGACGGGGCGGGAGGCGCCCCCTGGGGCTCGGCCGGGGAAGGGGTCTGCAGGTCCCTTCGGCGCACCCCCCAGGTGGGGGTTCGGCCCACCTTCACGCCGCGGTCCACGGGCACTCCGAGGCGCTCCAGATGGACGCGCAGATCGGTGACCGTGCGGCCCTCCCACTGGCCGTGCTCCTGGAGGTGCTTGAGGACGGCCCGCAGGTGCACTCCGGAGCCGGTGCCCATGAGATCCAGCAGGAGGGTGCGGACGGCTTCCGCGCCGGCCTCCGCCGAGGGGGTCTGCAGGGTCTGTTCGGCGGGCTTCGGCGGGGGCTTGCCCGCGCGCCAGGACGCGATGGTCCACCAGCCGGTGAGCAGCCACATCAGGGACGGCAGGGCGCGCACGAGGCGGGCGAGGACGTACACGCCGAGGGCGAGCAGGGCGATCCGTACGAAGACGCCGAGGGCTCCGCGCCAGCCGGTCAGGTCGGCGCGGCGGCCACGGGCGCACCATGCTGCTGCGCGGGTGCCCAGGCGTCGGGCGTACGTGCGGGAGCCGACGGAGAGGCGTCCTGCGGCGCTGGAGAGCCGGGTCACAGGATGCCCGAGCCCTCGAAGAGGGCGCGGACGCCGTCGCCGGTGGCGTTGAGGGCGCTGGGGAGCCAGGCGAGGGCGCCGGCCATGCCTGCGGTGAGGCAGAGGGTGCTGCCGACGTAGGCGCCGCCGAGGATGCGCTTCTTGTCCTTCTTACCTGCGGCTTTGTAGGAGAGGACGGTGAGGGTGACGGCGATGACGACGACGAACGCGCCGGTCGCGCCGAGGCCGACGAGCTGGCCGGAGGTCAGGCCGGAGGAGGAGTCGGCGCCGGTGAGTGCCTGTCCGGCTCGCTCGCCTGCCCCGTTGCCGAGGGTGCCGGAGCGGGCGTGGGCCCAGCCGAGGACGCCGCCGGGGCAGGCCGCGGCGCACGCGGCGGCGGCGAAGCCCTTCCCGAACGACGAGAGCTGCTTCATCTCGCGGGGTCCGGTCCACCAGGGGTACAGGTTCGCGGTGAGGATGATCAGGGCGGCGAGGAGGCCGCCGAGGGTGAGGGTGGTCGTGGCGGTCACAGGTGTACTCCGGTGAGCAGGAGGAACGGGTCCCACCAGTGCAGGACGCCGAACGCGCCCAGCGAGCTGGTGACGAGGAGGACGCGGGGCAGCCAGCGGCCCGTGTGCCGGTCCAGGGCCCAGGCGGCGGCGAGCGCGACGGCCGCGATGACGTAGGCGGCGCCGACGCCGGCCTCGGTGCGGGCCTGGTAGACGGTGTGGGACCAGATGCCGACGGGGCTCTGCCCGGCGGCCCAGGGCAGGAGCGCGGCGAGGATCGCCGAGATCATGCGCCAGGTGACCAGCCAGTCCCACAGGCGGGCGAGGAGACCGGGCTCCGGCTCGGGCTCGGCGGGCGCCACCAGGTCGACGGTGACGCGGACCTCGATCGGCCCGGGTGCAGGCGCAGGGGGCCACGGTGCGGACGGCGGTAGGGCGGGTGGGGCCGGTGGTGGGGGTGGCGGGGTGCGCCAGGGCGGTGCCTCGCCGGGTGCCGGCGGCCGGGAGGGCAGCGGGGCACCGGCCGGGATGATCCGGGTGGGGGTGATGGGGCGGCGGTCGCCGGTCATGGGAGTCCTCTGGGGCGTGTGGTGGGAGTGGCCGAGGGGGCGGGCGCCGAGCCGGGCCAGGAGGTAGCGCGTACGGCGCTCGTCGGGGCCCGGCTCACGGCTCACGGGTAGAACCCGGTGCCTTTGCCGACACGAATGCGCGCCTCCTTGAGCCGGCGGCCGGCGGTGGCCTCGCTGACCCCGAGTAGTTCAGCCGCGGTGGTCTTGGTGAACTGATCGCCGTTCCTGAGCCGGGAGGCGAGCGTGGTGATCTGCTGTTGGATCTCGTCGCTCCCGGTCGAGTCCGGCTCACCGGGCGGCTCAGGGTCGGGCTCACGGCTCGGCTCAGGCTCACCAGCGGGCTCACCGGACGGCTCACGGCTCGGCTCAGGGCTCACCGGGCGGCTCACGGGCTCAGATGCCTGCGGCTCACGGGGAAGCGTGGGCGCGACGGTGTGAGCCGGGCCGACTGCTGTACGGCGAGCGGCGGTCTCGATCGCGAGCCAGGCCGCGTCGGCCTCGAGCTGGTCGCGGGTCACGGCGGGGGCCGGCGTCGGGGCGGCGGTGAGGGCGGGCTGTGGGGTCGGATCGGCCGTGGCTGAGACGGGCTCGGGGGTGTCCTGGGCGAACGCGCGCAGCCCGGCGAGGACCGCCTCCCCCGTAGCCGGGTTGTCCGTACGGGGTGGTGCGTGGGTCGGCTCAGGGTTCGGCTCACCGGGCGCCGGGTGAGCCGGGGGCCCGGGGGGCGGGGTCGGAAGGGTGATCTCAATGGCGGCCGCAGCGTGCTCGCCGAACGACTGCGCGGGCTGGGCTCGCGGACCCGGCTCAGGGCGGAGCTCATGAGCCGGGCCGTCCGGCTCACGGCTCACGGATGCCGGGCTCACCGGCTCACCGCCGGGCTCACGGCTCACCGGGGGCAGCTCAGGCCGCGCCGGGGCTGAGCCGAGCGTCCCGGCAGGCTCGGCGGCCGCGCCGACGGCGACCGGAGTGTGAGCCGGGGTGTGCTCGATGTCGAGGACGCCGGCCACGGGGGCCAGGGCGCGTCCGTAGCGGGTCAGCCGCAAGGCCATGACCGCCGAGACGGGGGCCTTGCTGCGCCAGCGGCGGCCGTACCGGGCACGCAGCCGGGCTTTCTCGATGCGCCGGTCCTGCTCCAGCCGGATCACGTGGTCGTAGGAGCGCAGCTCCCACAACTTCATGCGCCGCCACAGCCGGAACGTGCTGACGGGGTCAAGGAACCAGCGGCTCAGACGGACGGCGTCCATGTGACGGCCGACCGTGATGGCGGCGGTCCGGCCGATGGCGTGCCGGGCGGCCTCGACGACGACCACGAACAGGACGGGGATGACGGCGTGCATGCCGGTGCCGACCGGGTCGGGCCAGGCGGCGGCCGCGTTGAACGCGATCGTGGCGGCCGTGAGAAGCCATGCGGTGTGGCGGAGCAGGGGGAAGGGGATGCGCTGCCAGGTGAGGAGGAGGTCGAGGGCCAGGAGGACGAGGATCCCGGCGTCGATGCCGATGGGGAAGGCGTGCGCGAAGGTGCCGAAGCCCTTGGCCTGGGCGAGTCGGCGTACGGCGGCGTAGGAGCCGATGAAGCCGATGGCGGCGATCGTGGCGGCTCCGACGCCGACGGCGACGATGAGCCGGCGCTGCAGGCGGGTGAGTGTGGGGCGGTCGCCGGGTGGCGTCGTCACGGTGCTCCTCCAGGAGCAGGGAGGGCCGCGCCCCGGCCGGGGGTGGTACCGGGGCGCGGCGGTCAGGTGGGTCAGGTGGTGTTGCTCATCGGGCGGCCGCGGCTTCGCTCGCATGGGCGCGGGCGAGGGCGAGCTGGCTGCGGGCCTCGGCCTCGTTCGCGGTGCGCTGCTGCTGAGCGCGGGCGTAGTCGTCGGCGCACTGCTCGAGGAGGCTGGGTGCGGTGGCCTGGGCGTCGTGGGTGGTGGGCTTGCTCACGGCTGGTCACCGTCCTCGTCGTCGCAGCCGGGCAGGCCGGTGGTGTCCATGCCCATGGGCGAGGAGGCGTTGTGCATGCGCTGGACGGCCGCGGTCAGTGCGGCGGCGGCGCGCATGGCGTCCTTGCGGGCCTGGACCAGCTCGCTGACCTTCTGGTCCGGGTCACCGCCGTTGTCGATGCGGACGCGGCCGCGCTCGTAGGCGCGCATCACCGGGCCGGTGGACTGTTCGATGGCCTGGCCGAGCATTCCGATCAGGAACGAGAGGTTCCCGATCGCGGTGTAGGCGTCGCTGGGGTACTTCCAGTCGTCGCCAGCGGAGCGGGAGGCGTGGTTGAAGGCGCGGATCTGCTCGGCGGCCTGGTCCAGGTGACGGGCGGGAGTCTGGCTCATCGCTGCTCGCCCCTGACCGTGTCCAGGGCGATCGCGGCGAGGCGCAGGTGCGGGGCGTACTCGCCGCGCGTGACCGAGGTCGGCCGGTCGGGCAGGGCGCGGTACATGCGGCTGATGCTGTCCTCGGCGACGACGTCGGGGAGCGGGCGGAGGATGGTGTCGGCGGCGATGTCGATGGCGCGCTCGAGGTCCAAGCCGGTCAGCGGGTGGCCGGGTTCCATCTCGAGGAGGCGCGCGGTGGTGATGAGCATCTGCGCGGCGTAGGAGGGCTGGTTGAGGAGGACGTGGAGGGCTACGTCGACGGGGCTGGGCTGCGGGGCGGGCTGGTCGGTACGGTTGGCCATCAGGGCCTGCCTTTTCGTGATGGTTGAGGTGGGCCTGGCCCCGTCCCGGAGCGCCAACTCAGCGGGACGGGGCCGTTGTGCGTTGCAGGGAAACCGGTCGCGGTGTCCCCGCCTCAGCACCGTAGACCCTAGGGTCTATGCAGTGCAAGACCCTAGGGTCTAGAGTCGGGGTTGTCGCGCTCCACGGCACGGAGGGAGCGTCAGTGGACGAGCAGGTCGAGGAGGTGCGTCGACTCTTGGAGGCGATCGAGCGTCTGGAGCAGATGCAGGACGACGAGGCGTGCGCCAAGGCGGTCACGCAGGTGCTCGATACCTGGCCGGACCACCACGCGCGCCTGCGGGAGCTGCGCCAGGCGAGGGTCCAGCGGATGAAGGACTCGGGGATGACCTGGCAGCAGATCGGTGACGTCCTGGGCGTGCACGCGACCCGGGCACAGCAGATCGCCAAGGGGCTGCGAGGTTCAAAGCGGCCGAAGAAGGACGACGCCGCCGAGGCGTAGAACGCGCGAAGCCCCGCCACCCCAGTCGAGTTGGGGTGGCGGGGCTCTCGCGTGTCCGGGGCACACGCTACGCCGTGGTGGCGGGGCACGTCAGGCGGCCGCCGACTGCAGGTCGTCGGCCGTGGCCTGGTTGCCGGGCTGGAGGCGCCGCAGCTCGAGCCACCGGTCCGGCGGGTACAGGCTCAGGCACCAGCCGCACTGCACGGCCCGCCGGATGTCGGCGTAGATCCGGGAGCCGCAGACCACGCCGGAGGAGTCGACGGCCACGCAGTACCCGAGAAGCAGGGGCGGCTTCGGCTCGTCGAGTTCGTGGCCGGGCTCGGTGACACGCCGGATACGGGCGACCAGCTGGCGTACCTCCCGCGCGAGTTGCGCGCCCTGCTCCCACTGGGCGATGAAGTGGATGTGGCCGGCCAGGCCTACGGACGCGTCCCTGACCCGGTGCGCGAGGGACCCGGCGCGCGGGGGAACGGTCTGGTGGCGGGCTTCGCGGATGGCGTCGTGCCAGTCCTCGAGGACGCCGGCGATTCCTCCGGCGGCGCGGAGGGTGAGGGCCTCCTCGTCCAGGGGCAGCGGCGCCTCGGCCATGCGTACGCGGCCGCCGTACTGGGCGCCGCCGCGTACGCCGGGGACGAGCCAGTCCTCCAGTGCCGCCCAGAGGTGGGGCATGGCGGTGATGTGGTCCAGGGTGTCGATAGTGCATGTGGGGCAGAGGCCTTCGTACTGCTGGGTTGCCTTGCACAGGGTGCAGATCATGCGTGCTCCCCTTCCTGCAGATGGTGCGTGGGGTCGTCGGGCCACTCGATGTGGCCGCCTCCGTAGCCGCGGATGAGGTCTGCGGTGGTGGGGGCGGCCGAGGTCAGCCCGTACTCGGGGTCGTCGATCGCGACGGCCCAGCCGTCGGCCGTCTCGAAGCCGTCCAGCACCTGGTGGGGCAGGTGCAGACGGAACGGCCGGGACTCGGTCACGGGGCGGCGGGTGGGGTCTCGTGCGAGGCGTCCGGTGGGGCGGAGGTCGGTCGGGCGTGGATGACGCCTGGGCGGATCGACTCGTCCCGCACAAGCGGGAGGGAGAAAGCGCTCCACGCGGAGAGGAGTTCGGGAGCCGCGCGGGGCTCAACTGCCTTGGGCCGGAGGATGTCCTCCAGCTGGGCGAGCGTGTTCGGTTCGGCGGCGATCTCCTGCACCGGGTCCGTGCGGAAGAAGTAGAGCTTCATCGGGGCCTCCTCGACGGCGGGCCGTACGGCGACTGCCAGGCCGGCCGGTCGTCGGACGTGAGAACCGGCGGCGGCTGCTCGGACATAGGGGCAGGGGCCTGCGTGACGTCGGGGAGCCAGTGGCCCATCCGCACCTTGGGCTGGTAGAGCGGCTCGCGGGCGAGGTGCGGCCCGAGGATCTCCAGGGCGCGCTCGATCGGCGTCGGCCTGTAAGGCTCGGTGAGCGACGCGAGCAGCCCGCGGGGTTCCCAGGTGTCGAAGCCGTCGAGGAACTGGGCCAGGGACTCCTGGTAGCGGCGGGCGGCCTCCTCGGCGTAGGCGGCTGCGACGAGGCGCTCGATGAAGTCCTGGAAGTGCGTCGAGAGTTCCTCGGGCGGGCTGTCCTCCTCCAGTTCGACGCGGGTGACGCCCTCCACCGGCTCCCATCCGCCGTCTTCACGGGCGAGCCAGACGTGCGTGAACTCTCCGAATTCCAGTCCCATGTCAGGCCTCCCCGGTGGTCTGTTTGGCGCGCTTGCGGGCGTGGCGGATGCAGGAGCAGCGACGCGGACAGGCCCACCGGACGTGCCTGTTGCGGTGTTTGCCCCACCAGTGCCGGCCCCGGCCGCATGCGACGTCGTGGATGACGGCGTCTGGGGTGCAGACCTCTGCCTGGGACCAGCAGTGAGGGGAGTCGCGAGGGTCGTCGGTGATCTGGGCCTGGGCCATGGGTTAGTCCTTCGTGGACGGGTTGAGGAGGGCGGCGTGCAGCTCGGCGAGGCGGTGGTCCCACCAGCGGTTGATGAGCGTGCCGAGGGGCGGTGGCCCGGCCTTGACCCAGTGCTCGTACAGGGCGATGACGCGTTGTACGTCGGCGTCGGACATGCGGCCGAGCGTGGCGGTGATGCGGGCGGCGGGGAGGACCGCGGCGAGCACGGCGGCCGTGATGTCGTTGACCACCTGGTCGTGTTCGACGGTGAGGTTGTGCTCCGGCCACTGCAGGAGGATGCGGCGGACGGGGTCGGCGATCTGTTCGCGGAGCCCAGGCGTCTCGATCTCGTCGTGTGGCGGGCGGAGCACCTCGACGTCGTGTGCCGTTCCGGCCGGGCGGTTGCCGTACTTCGCGATCCACTCCTCTTGCACGCGGCTGGGAGCCGCGGTGGTGGGGGTGAGGCGTTTGGCGGCTGCGCGGGTGGACATGGCGGTCAGGTCGCCGTCGGGCCAGCGGAGGAGGGTCCATCCGGGCTCGGGGTAGACGTCGCCGTCGGATGTCTGCAGGACGAGCTGGTGGCCGTCGAAGCGGTGGGTGTCCTCTCCCAGCCACTTGATGAGGTTGGGGTCGTCGGTGCCGTTCCAGATACGGGTGTCGACGACAGCGGGCACGGTGTGCTGCAGCACGGTCAGCCGTCCTTGCGGTAGTTGACGGAGAAGCCGGGCAGGCCGAGGCCGAAGTCCGGGTCGGCGGAGGCCGGGCGGAGTGGGGCGCGGAGTTCGGTCTCGTCGACGCTGCACATGGGCTGACGGGGTGAGAGGCCGGCCGGGACGCCAGTCCAGCGGAAGGGCTCGCCGCAGTGCCGGCAGTTGACCCTGATCTCGGCCGTGTAGCCAATCACGGTGGGGTCGTTGTCGCCTGCGGCGATGCGGGCGACGCCGACGAAGGCGTCGAAGTCCTCATGCGTGCATGGCCGGTCGGGGTCGATGCGGGGCTGGACGCTGTCCGGGTCGATGGTCAGGTTGCTGTGTCCCCAGCGGGGTGCGCCGCCGTGGGTGACCTTGTTCCAGCCGGAGCCGTCCTCGTTGTCGATGTAGAACGTCTGGTCCCCGTACGTGACCTCGACGACGTCGCGGCGTGTGCCGACGAGATGGCGGGCCCAGTACTGGGGGAAGACGCCGTTGTCGGCGACGATCGCGGTGACGCGGCGGGCCTGGCAGGGCTCGCCGTTCCAGCGTGTGTCCTGTCGTTCGCTCATGCGGCCTGGTCCTCCTTGAGTGATGCTTCGTTGACGGGTGTGCCGTAGCCGGTGGGGATGCTGAGGGCCTGGCAGCAGGGGGTGCAGCGGCGGCGGCCGAGGCGGGAAAAGAGGCCGGGCAGCTCCCAGCCGCGGCGGAGTCTGCAGGCGGCGCGCGCGGGAACCAGCTGGCCCTCGTCGATGGCCGTGCGTAGCTGCTCGGGGGTGATGGCGGGTCCGGCGATGGCGTGGAGGCGCCGCCACTTGCCGCAGGTCAGCCACCAGTGCCCGGCGTTCTCGTCGATGGGGTGGGCTGTCATGCCGGACCCCCGGGCCGGTGGAAGGCGGCCGAGAGTGCGGCGAAGGCGTGCTCCTCGGCGGTGGTGAGGGTGGTGCGTGCTGCGGTCGGCCGGGTGCAGTCGGGGCCATGGACCTCGCCGTCCGTGTGTCGCCAGAACGAGCAGCAGGGAGGCGGTAGTTCGACGGGGGAGGTCTCGTCGTTGAGTCGCTCCAGTCGCTGCTGTACGGCCTGCTCGCGCCGGGCCTGGGTGTAGCAGCGGCGGGAGAGGGCGCCGAAGAGGTATGCGGTGAAGAGGCCGAAGAGGCCCAGCCACCAGGTGTGGAGGGCGGTACCCAAGGCCCCGGCGGTGAGGAGCGCGGCGGCGGCCGCGCTGGCGTGGGCGTACATGCGGGTGGTCATGGGCTGACCCGGATGATGGCGATGGGGGTGTTGGCGGCGAGCGCCTGGTGGAGTTGACGGAGGCGGAGGAAGGCGCGGGCGTCGCGGCGGCCGAGGCGTCCGCGAGTGGAGGCGGGCAGGGCGCGCCAGCAGGCGCGGCACAGGTACTGGCCGTGGTTGCGGCGGCCGGCGGTGCAGCCGGGGCACTTGGGTGTGTTCATCGGCGCGGCTCCAGGAATGCGAAGTCGCGGGTCTTGATCTTGGCCATGGGGCCGTCGGGGTGGTGGAAGACGAGGCCTTCCCACCTGTGCCGGCGCAGGAAGTCGGAGATCTCGTCGTACGTCCGGTCGTCGAATTCGACGCGCTCGGCGGTCGCGTGCCGGATGAGCGTGTGCCGCTCCAGCCCTTCCGGGTTGCCGTTGATCTTCGGCCCGCACAGTTCGTACGTACCGCTCGGCCACTGGCTTCGGATCTCGCGGGCCTCGGCGAGGTACTTGATGAACGACGACTGCCCGGCGGGCTCCCAGCCGACGGTCTTGCCTGTCCTCTGGTCGTGCTGGACGGCCTGGTATCCGGGCGGGGTGCTCTTGCCGGGCTTGACCTCGCGGCGCGCCCACCAGGCGCCGGAGTCGTCGAGGAGGATGCACGTGCCGTCGTACTTGCGGGTAGCAAGGCCGTGGCCTTCGAGGACCCACTCGCAGCCGGGTGTGACTTCGGGCAGGACGTGGCGGCGGTCGTCGGGGTTGCGGACGAAGAGCGTCGGGATCTTGTTCATCGGTTCCTCCGGCGGTCACGGCGGGTGAGGTAGGCGATGGAGAGGGCGGCGATCAGGAAGGTGAGCGGGCAGGCGGCGCCGACGTCCTCGGCGCCGCTGATGGCCAGGGAGATCACGTGGTCCTCCCGAGGAGTTCGCGGGCCAGTTCGATGGCCGCTGCGGAGGGCCGACCGGGCCCCGTGGCCAGCCACTCGACGGCGTCGGGGTGGTCGCAGCTGCCCCAGATCTGCGCGGCCGCGCGTGTGGTGGCCGCGCGCCACTTGATCTGTTCGGTCAGCCACCGGCTCAGGGCGCGTGCGACGGTGGGCGGGATGGCGCCGCCCGGGGTCAGCAGATCCCCCACACGCGGGGCGGTGTCGAGGAGTTCCACGGCCAGGCCGAGGAGCTGCTCACCAGTCGGCTCGCCGCCGGCGCACTGGGCGATGCAGTCCGGGGTGCCGTGACCGGGGCAGTCCTCCTTGTGGGAGAAGCCGGCGCGGTGGATGTCGCAGCTGAGCCACTCCGGGGCATGCGCAGGCACGCGCAGGGGGTGTCGGCAGACGCGGGCGGTCGGGTCTCCTTGCCCGGCCGGTCCGCTGTGGCGGTGGACAGGCGCAGCGGCCGACACGCTTTCGGCGGTGTGGTCAGCGGCGGCGGGTTGGGTGTCGGCGCGGTGGTCGAGGGCCTGGATCCATCCGGTCGCGTACGCGGCCAGGTCGACGAGCGCGGCCCGCAGGTCGGGATGCCTGCACTCGGCGAACACCCCGGCTGCGGCGGCGCGTACGACGTGGAGCCAGTCCAGGTGGCCGAACTCGGCGGCCTGGTCGCGCGCCATCTGGGCCACGTCGGCGTCGATGGTCTCGGGGTGCTGGCCGGTGCCGTCCGGCAGGCGGTGTTCGTCGCCGCCGAACGCGGTGCGCTGGCGGCCCCGCCGGACCGCGATCTCGCTGAGGACACCCTGCAGGCCGGGGCGCGGCGCCCACTGGTCCGAGATGTGACGCAGGGCCTGCGCGACCTGGTGCTGGTCGGTGCCTTCCGTGGCCGCCGCTTCCAGGAGCACGGTGCCCTGCTTGGGGCCCGGGCGGAGGATGACGTACGCGATAGCCTCGCGGCCGTCCACCACAACCATCCGTGCCTCGGCGCTGCTCTCGTCAGTGCTGCTCAAGGGGTGTTCTCCTGCTCTTCCAGGGGGAGCTGGCCGTCCGTGGACGGCGGGGGCTGGTTGAGCGCGCGGCGTACGGCGGCCGCGCTGGGCCGGACGGTCCGGCCGAGCAGGGCCCGCATCACTGCGCGCTGGTCGGGGCGGAGCTTGCGCCAGCAGCGGCCCCCGATCCGCCGGCCCATGGAGGCCTTGGAGCGGATGGGCTTGTGGCAGGCCTGGCACTCGACGGGATCTCTCATGGGATGGCTCCGAGCGGGTCCGGTGCGGGCTGGGGCGGGTAGTTGTCGATCGGGATCGGGACGGTTTCGACGAGGCGGGTGCGGCCGCGCACGGTGATCACCTGGGCCCCGTTCTGCAGGGCCTCGAGCAGCTCGGCGTCCTCGGGGTCGTACTCGCCGCAGACCTCGAGGTCGTCCAGGTCGTCCAGGTCGCGTTCGAGACAGGCGCAGTAGCCGTCCTCGCAGCCGCCGTACGGGCAGTCCACGAAGAACGGGAGCTGGATGGTCATGCCGCCTCACCTCGCGGTCCCGGGCGGGGCGGTGTCTTGGCATGGCGGCGGATGGCAGCGCCGACGACGAACCCGGACAGGGCGTCGCTGAGGTCGGCCAGATGGGCGGCCTGCTCGTCTGCGCTGCAGGGCGTGATGTGGGCGGGCAGTGCCGGGCGGGCTCCGCCGAACTGCCCTGTCGGGGTGTCCTCCGCGGGCATCTCGTGCGTCTCGGCCGTGTTCACGCTCCACCCCCAGCCGCCGGGAGGCTGCGCCTGGTGGAGCGCATCGGCTCGTCGGTGAGGTGAGGGCCGGCCATACAGCCCGGCTCACGGCAGTCGGACAGCGTGTAGCCGACCGGGGCACGCCCGTGGTGTGCGGTGAAGGCCACGCGGCGGGCGTTGTGGCTGCGGCCCTCGGCGAACAGCTGGGGCATACGGCCGCAGTAGGGGCCGGTCCAACGGACGTGGCCCTGGCCGTAGGTCTCGGTGTAGAGGGCGAGGGTCTGGGCGACCGTGCGGGAGGGGTTCGGCCGAACGGCCTTCGGGATGTTCCAGTCCAGCCGGATGAGCCGGATCGTCGGTGCGCTGAGCCCCACCTCAGCGGTGATCTCGGCGCAGGTGGCGCCCTGCAGGAGCAGGACGGCGACCTGCTGCTCGAGGCGGGCCTTGTCCTCCGGCGTGTACCGGTAGCCGGGCCCGACGGGCAGCGGGATCTTGTAGGCCTTGCGGGTGGCCGAGACGACGTGAGCGGACACACCGAGCTGCCGCATGACGGTGTCGTACGTCGCCCCCTGGTACAGCAGTTCGGCGACGTCGGCGCGGGGGTGTTCTTTCCTCATCGCAGTCCCCTCTGCGGCTGTCCCCAGAGCGGGGCCTGCACGGTGGGCCTACGCCGCGCGGGGCGGGAGGTCTGGGTGGGCGGCTGCGGGCTGCTGGGGGCGCAGCTGGAGAAGTGGCTGACGGCCTTCCATTCCAGGAGGGCGGGGACGCAGTCGGGCTCCTCGCGGGTGAACTCGCGGACGACCAGGCCGCCGAGGCCGGTGGTGCGGGCGGCGAGTCCGCCGGCCGGGGACGGCAGCGCGTTGATCGGGGTGCGCTCACCGGGCCGGGGGCCGCTGGCCCAGCGGATGAGAGCGCCGCACCGGTTGCATGGGGTGGTGCCTCGGGTGGGGTGCGGTGTGGTCGGCATCAGGTCTCCTCTCCGCGCTGCTCGGCGGCGGCGGTGCGGGCGTCGTGTGGGGCGCGGCGGCGGCCGGCCTTGCTGGTGCAGGGCTGGCCCTCCTGGGCGACGCAGCCCTCCTGGGGGCAGGCGATGGCGAGCGCCCCGGTGGTCGTGGTCCGGCCGAGCTGGGCTCGGATCTGGTCGGGCATGTAGCCGCGGTCGGGCATGGGCGCCTCCTCCAACGGGCGGGCACACGGACGGGGTTGAGGGGGCCGGGGCGGGGTGGCGCCGACGGCTGCGGGGAGGTGGCCGTACTGGTCGCGCAGAAGCGGGGCCGCGCGCAGTACGCCGTAGCGGTGCAGCGCGGCCGCCGGTCCGTGGGTGGCGGCGACGGCCAGGACGTCGGCGTCGCTGGCCGCCGCGCGCTGCCGGTACGTGGCCTTCGCGGGCAGCTGCTCGCCCTCGGCCTGGCGGTGAGCGCGGAGCTCGGCGAGCCGGTCGTTCAGCTCGCGGGCGCGCCGCCAGTGCTCGCTGGTCGCCTGCCGGTTGACCGTGCAGGACTCGCACGTGGCGCCGGTCGGCCAGAGTCGGCCGTCCTCGCACAGCGGCTGGCCGCAGCCGCGGTGGACGACGCCGACGGCGAGGAGCCAGGCGGCGATGTCGCGGATGGGTCCGGCGTCGCGGTAGCGGGTGGCGATCCGGGCGGCCATCCGCTCCGGCGTCATCAGCGTGGTGGCGCCCTGGTCGAGCTGGCGGCCGATCTCGCGGGCTACCTTCCGCAGCAGGAAGCGGTTGGTGTCCGGCTGCTGCAGGAGGTGGCGGACGGGGGCAAGGCTGACGTGGATGCGCTCGGTCCAGCGCAACTCCGGTCCGCTGTACGCCTGTCCGGTCGACGGCTGCTGGGTGGGGCGGGTGCCGCGCGGAGCGCGAGAGACGCCGGGCCCGAACGTGCCGTCGGTCAACTCGCTCGCGTCGACCGGGGGCTTACCTACGGTCACTCGCCTACGGCGGGAACCACCATCCTCCTGGGGCGCAGCAACAACGTCAGTGGGAACCCCGGTGTATTCCTTGATCGCGAGGGATCCGCCATCGGTGGCCGGACCGGATCCGCCATGGTTGTCCGCACTCGCCTCACCGTGCTGGCCTGACGCGGCCGGGGCCTCGACGTCCACCGCGGTCACGGGGGTGTCGAGGTCGAGGGCGAGCTGCTCGGCGAGGATCGGGTGGGAGTTCACGGCCACGGTGTGGCGGCCCTGGTGGCCGGTGCGGTGGCCGACGCTGACCCAGCCGGTGGCCTCCAGGTCGTGGATGATGCGGCGCGCGGTCCGCTCGGACAGGGGCTTGCCCGGGGTCTTGCCGTGGTGGTGGAACAGTTCGCCCGCCAGCTCGGCGGCGGTGGGCTGATAGCCCGGGCTGTACTTGGCGGTGTGCGCCATCAGCAGCGCGGCACGCAGGCGGCGCGGCTCGAGGGCGTCGCACATCGCCACGGCGACCGTGACGTACCGCTCGGCGTCGACGACGGACCGGACCTGACGGATCGCGGTGCGCCCCTTGCCGGACTTGCGGGTCATGCGGCGGGTGGAGAACTCCGGCAGCCCGCCGTCCGGGCCCGGGTGCCGGCCCTCGGTGAGAGCGCGCTGGAAGTCGCGCAGGGACAGGCCGCAGAAGCGGGCCATCTCGGTGACGTGGGCGTTGCAGTGCTCGGGGTTGGTGTCGACGTCGAGGGCGGCCATCTTGGCCCACGCCTTGATGAACGCGTCGGAGTAGTGGGGGCCGCGGTAGATGCGCTCGGGGATCTCGACGGTCTGGACGGCGCGGCGCTGCGGGCGGCGGGGCCTGACCCGGGCCACGCCACCGGCCCCGCCACGGATGTGGCGGGGCTCGGCGGCGGTGGCACGGGCAGCGGTCATCGGTCAGGCGCGGCCGGTGCAGGCGGTCAGGACCAGCTCGGCCGTGGTGAGAGCGGCGCCCAGGAGGAGCAGGGCGCGGTATGCCCGCCGACGGGGGCGGCTCACTGGTCACCGCCGGTGGCGTGGGCGATGTACTGGGCGCGTTCGGCGGCGTATGCGGCGCGTTCGGCGCGGGCCGGCTCGAGGAGGAAGGAGGGGATGGCGAGGAACAGTCCGGGCTGGCCGTTGTACGAGCCCCGGGTGAGGAGGCGGGTGTAGAGCCAGCCGCGCTGGGTCAGGACGTGCAGCTGCACCTGGACCTGACCGGTCGTGAGGCCGGTGTCCTCGGCCAGCTGCTCGATGTCGGGACGGTTGCGGCTGTTGACCAGGCCGGATTTGTAATGGGCGTAGCCGAGGAGGGTGAGCGCGACGAGGCGGGCCTCAGGGTGCATGCGGCTCATGCGCAGGGCGCGAGGGAAGAGGCTGCGCAGGTTCTCGTCGCCCTTCAGCTGACCCGGGGCGATGGATTCAGCCGGGGTCCGAGCGGGCTGCGTGTCCGCCGCGGGCGGCAGGCTCGGGGCCGCGGCGGGGGCCGGAGTGGTGGGCTTGGGCGGGGTGCGGCGGGGGCCCATGGTGGCGGGCGACGGGCGCGGAGTGGTCGGGCAAGTCATAGGTTCAGGTCCTTCCGGTGGTCGACCGCCTCCTGGGCGGCTCGGTAGGCGGCGGGGGTGGAGCGGCGTTTGCCGGACGCGATCGCGCGGTCGTCGGCGAGCGCGGAGGCGGACTGCGGGCTGAGGGGGAGTTCGCTGGGCGGGCGGCCGTATCCGGGCGGGGGTTCGGGTTTCCCGGCGAGGGCGTTGGGGGTGTGGAGGGGGCAGCGGAGGCCTTGGATGTAGGGGCGGATGCCGTCCACGGCCCGGCAGTGACGGCGCTCGGATCCGATCCAGTGCCGGCACTCCGGGCCGGGACGGTCCTCGCTCACCCCTCGGCGTCCTTGGCGGGGTCGCGGTCGGCGTCGGGCTCCCAGGGCACGGCGGCACCGGACTCCGGCCCAGTGCCGGGCTCCTCGATGTACGCGGCCAGCTCGACCAGGGCGCGGTCGCCGCCGTCCGCCGACAGCGTCAGCTCCGTGCGCGGCGGCCTCCACCCGCGCGGCCCCTGGCGCGCCGGGTACCGGAACTCCTGGACTTCCTCCGCGCCCAGCACGCCGGCCCATCCGGCCATCGCGGCGCGGGCCTGGTCGACGGGCAGCCCGTCCAGGCGTCCCTTCGCCATGCCGCCGCCCGCGGCCGGACCGTTGTAGACCGGCCCGAAGGTCCACGGGACCGGTGCCAGGCTGGTGTTGGCTTCCTGCAGTTCGGTCACCAGGCGCAGCGCGGGCTGCGCCTGGTACGCGGCGGCGGTCAGCGCCGCGGCCTTGTGGTTCAGCCACGCGGTCTCGGCGAGCGAGCTGTAGGTGTGCGTGGTCTCATCGCGCCAGCCGCAGGAACAGCCAGCGGTGTGGGAGCTGTAGAAGCGGTACCAGCCGCGGACCACCATGTCCGCGTGAGTGATCTTCCGCCCGTGGCCGCGGACCGGGCCGATCGCGTCGAGGGTGCGCCACACCCGGACCACGTCGCGCGGGTAATCAGTACGGCGGGCCGTCGGCGGGTGCGGTGGGGTGTAGGCGGAGAGGGCCTCGGGCGGGTCTCCGGCCAGGTCCCACTGGCCGGTGCGCTGGACGATCTCCCGTACCCGCATGCGTCCGCCGAGGTGGTCGGTGATGTCACCGAGTCGTACGTCCCGCACCGGCAGGGCGAGGACTACGAACTGCTCGGTCATGAGGCTCCGTTCAGGGCTTGGGGCCGGTCGGGTGGGACGAGGTGTCAGGTCACGTCCCGCCCGACCGGCGGTATGGGGGCGGGTCAGGCCGCATCCGGGGCGGGGCGCTGGCGGGGGGTGCCGCAGCCGGGGCAGGTGGCGGTTCCGTCGCCGTCGTCCTCGTGCTCGGTGGCCCCTGGGCAGGTGCCCTCGCACTCGGCGGGCGGGGCCGCCGGGTCATCGGTGTGGAAGCCGGTGTAGGCGCCGGCCGTACGGCGGTTGCGCAGGTGCGGGGTGCCGGACGCGAAGGCGATGGCGGCGGCCAGGCCGAGGAGGGCGGCGGCGATCTGGGCGCTCTGGGTCACGGCCGTGCTCCTTCGCGGTGGGCGGGGCGGCAGGGGATGTGGTCGAGCCAGTCGGCTCGGCCGGTGCTGCCGCCGAGGTAGGACCAGGTGAGGACGGAGCCGCGAGGGTTGGCCTTGGGGCGGGTGGCGACGGTGAACCAGTCCCCGGTGGGCTGGCGGACCTGGTCGCCGGGCCGGAGGTCAAGGACGGGGCAGGTCGGCAGGCTGCTCACCGCACCTCCGTATTGGTGTGGTGCTCCCAGGGGCCGACGAACGTGTCGAGGCTGGCGTCCGGAGTGGTGGTGCCGAAGCGCTTGCCGCACTGGCAGGTGCCGTGGAGTTCGCAGTCGCCGTACTGGACGACCAGGGCGTGGCCGCCGCCGAGGGTTTCCCGGAAGTCCGGGTCGGGGTCGACGTCGTGGGGTTCGCGGTCGGCCTGGGCGAGCAGTTCGGCGGCGGCCTTGGGGGTGTGGCCGGCGGCCTGCAGGGTGGTGAGGATCTGGGCGCGAGCAGTGGACGCCGCCCCGGTCGGCTGGGCGCCGGCCGGGGTGTCCTTCTCCTCGCTGATCGTCAGCGCGCTGTCGATGGCCTCGGCCAGCTGCGGGATGGTGGCCGTCCAGTCGGGGTCCGTGCTACGGCCGAGCAGCTGCACGACACCCGCCCGGACCTCGTGCCCGACGTACGGGCGGCGGAGGTTCGGCTGGTGGAGGGCGGCGGCGATGACCGCGGCGCGCGCCGTCATCGGGCACCGCCACTGTGGCCGCCGGTGCGCAGGTCGGCGCGGGCACGGTCGATGGCCGCGCACCGGGTGCAGCCGGGGGCCGTGCAGGTGTGGAACAGCGGGACGTGGTCGCCGGGCCGGGATGTGCCGACGAGTCCGCCGTTCCAGACCTGGCGGGCCTGCTGCTGGGCCTTGCCGGTCTCGGCCATGCGAGGACGCTGAGCACGGGGACGGGCAGCCATCAGCCCTCACCGCCATCGGCCTCGTACCCGGAGACCGTCCACTGCTCCAAGGGCGCGTTCCAGACCACCGACCAGGCGTTGTGATCAGTGACGGTGCCGTCGATGTCGATGCCGATCGGCATACCGGCGGCGACGGCCGCGTTGAGGGCGGCGGCGATGTCCTGCCAGTACGACCGCTCGGTGCGGGGCACGGGGAACGCCGTGTCAGCGGGAAGCGTGCCGAACTCACGCAGCAGCCTGGCGACTTCGGCGCAGTCGGTGAGGCCACCGTCGAGGAGCGCCCGGCCGCGGTCCTCGAAGAGAGTGGCGGCCTGCTCGATGGCGGTGCGGGCGGCAGTCTCGGCTGCCCGTTGGGCGACGGGCAGGACGGCGTCGGTCAGGGTGCCGGCCTGGCCGAGGATCTCGACGGGCATGGTGTGCGGCACGGCGGCCGCGGCGATGAGCGCCTCGCCGAGCTGGTCGCGGAGGCTGGGCTGCTCCATCACGCGTCACCCGCCTGAGCGGACTGGTCCTGCTTGGCCCGCCAGGTGGCTGCCTCGTCCACGGTGAGCTGGTGGGTGGCGCGGAGTTCGACCTCGATGCCGTCGACCTCGGTGGCGGCGTTGACGTGACGGAAGACGAGGACGTGCGGGCTGGTTCCGCCGCGGGTCTGGTCCGTCACTTCCACGCCGAGGGTGCGGGCGATCTCTTCGAGGCTCTCGATCGTGTCGGCCTTGAGGCGGAGCTTGCCGTTGCTGGAGGCGTCGTCGTGGCCGAAGGTGTAGGCGGCGGTGATGGTGAGGCCGGGGTGTTCAGCGGTCAAGCGGCGGCCCAGCGTGGCCATGCGGGCGGTGCAGGTCTGCAGTGCCTCGAGTGCGGCGAGCGGGCCCGGCACGGCGTCCGCCTCGGCGGTCTCCGCCGGGGCCGGCTCCTCGTCCTGGTGGAGGATCAGGCCGAGGTCGAACAGGCTGTTCACCTTGTCGATTCGGTCGTGTCCGCAGGCCACGCACGGCCGGACCAGGTCGAAGGACACGTTCTCGGCTTCGTGGTCGATGCGGTAGCGCAGGTACTCGGGGAGACCCGGCACCAGGAAGGCGCGCGCCTCTTCCACCTGCTCGGGCAGGCCTTCAGCGGTGTACTGCCAGTCGAGGGAGGTGGCATCCGCGCAGAGCGTGCTGCCGGCGCAGGCCCGCGCCAGTCGCACGATTTCCCGCTTCGCCTCGACGGCGTACTCGGCGTCCTGCTCGGCCTGGGCTGCGGTGCCCTCGGTGTAGGTGGTGAGGGCCAGTTCGACGAGGTTCATACGGCTACCACCAGGGGCTGCTGCTGGGCGGGGTCGATGACACTGGCGACCCAGGCCGCGGCCTGGTCGACGGTGCGGTTGTCGCTGGTGCGGCGGGCCCAGGCGAGCCGGTACTCGCCGGGCTCACGGCGCAGGCGTGCCGGGGGTGGGGTGGGGATGGCTCCGGCCCACCAGCGGAGTCGTCCGCCGGCGGTGTGGTGGCGGCCGATGGCGCCCACGCAGGCCTCGGGGGTGAGCCGGTCGAGGAGGCTGGTGGTGACGAGGTACTCGTGCGGCTGGTCGTCGAGGCCGGAGGGGCCGGGACCGTAGCCGTGGAGGACGGGGCGCCCGGGCCACAGGTAGAGGCCGGCCATCTCGCGCGGGGGCTGGCCGTAGCCGAGGGCGGCGGTGGTGGTGACGGTGCGGGTGAGGGATTCGCCGGTGATGACGTGCGCGGTGTCGCAGGAGCGGCAGATGACGCGGACGGTGACGCGGTCGAGGCCGCCCTCGTGGCCGCAGTGCTGGTCGGGGCATCCGTGGCGGACCGTGGCCTCGGACGTGGGGCGGATGCCGAGGTCGTGGCGGACGTCGATGTCCCAGGCCGGGTTGGGGCAGGTGCTGGTGTGGGTGAGTTCGTCCCACCCGAAGTAGGCGTTCTCGATCATGCGGCGGTCCTCGGCTTGGCGTGGCGGGCGCGGTGGGCTTGGACGGTGGTGAGGTGGAGGGTTTCGCCGGTGCACGTGGTGGTGTGGGCGTGCGGGGCGGGGAAGGGCGGCCAGATCGGCGCGGCCGGGACCGGCGGGGCGGGCTTCGGCTCGGTGGCCGGGGCGGCGTCGCAGGAGGCGTCGATCAGCAGCTTGAGCAGCCACAGGATCAGCCCGGTGCCGATCGCGGATCCGGAGATGACCAGCCATAAGGCCGGTCCGTTGCCGGTCACCACGGGTGTCCGGCCGGGCTCTCGGCGAGGAAGCCCTGCAGCTTCTTCGCGGACCGGTCGACGGCCTGCGCGTCGAGGAGTTCGCCGACGTTGGGGCCGCGGAGCTGGACGGTGATCTCGCCATAGTGGCCGGTGCCGGAGACGACGTGGCCGTGCCGGAGGATCGAGCCGACGGCGAGCCTGCGGCGCCACCACCTCCAGCCGTGGAGGGACTGCGGCTGGACGGTCAGCGTGAGGTGGGTGCGGGTGGGGACGTCGGTGGCGGTGACGTCCGGCTGGCGTCGCAGCTCGAGGGCGAGGAGCGCGGCCGGGGAGTCCTCCTCCACCTCGGGGTGGATGGACGACGTGCAGCCGTCGTACTCGGTGACGGTCCGGTCGGCGGGCCCGGCCTGCTCGGTGAGCGCGTAGGCGACGGGCACGAGGTCCGCCAGCTCGGCGTCGGTGTCGGCGAGCATCGCTGTGAGGAACGGGGTCAGGTCCACGGCCAGGACCTCGACCTGCTGGTGGTTCAGCGGCAGGTCGCGGAGGGCGGTGATGGTGGACACGGCACCGTGGATCAGGTGCTGGCGGTCGCGGCTCACAGGTCACCGCCGGCGGCCGGGGTGGAGACGACCATGTGGCCGGGCTCGACGTGGGCGGCGGTGAGGGAGACCGTGTCGCCGTCGTCGTCGGTGGCCGCCTCGACGGCGGGGACCAGAGCGACGACGCTTCCGCCGAGGGAGGCGACGTACCGGGCGGTCGACTGGGCGTACAGGTCGGGCTGGGCCTGGGCGACGGGGCTCTCGCCGAGCGGCACAGGGGCCGGGGCGGGCTCCGCGTCGCAGGCGGCGGCCGTCGCGGTGACGCGAGGGGCGGTGAGCAGCTGCTCGGCGGTAGCGGCCTCCTCACGGGTGAGGATGGTCCAGGCCCACACGGCGACGTTGTCGACGATGGCCCGGGCCTCGGCGTAGACGGCCTCGCCGGACTCGGTGGGCGTCATGTGCCAGGGCTGGTCGGCCCAGGCGGCGAAGGCGGCGACGCCGGAGTAGTCGCTGCTCCAGTAGATCTGGACGCTGTACTGGCCGTGCATCTCCCGCTTGAGGTCTATGTCGCGGGGGAACGTCGCGAGCTGGGTGATGATGCGGCCGGCCACAGAGTGGGCCTCGAGGAGGGTCGCCCCGGCGGGCACCAGCTCCTCGGCCTCGACGGGTGCGGTGGGCGTGGCGGACTGGGTAGCCTGTTCCACGTGAACCTCATTTCAGAGTGGTGAGGTGAGGCGATTTCTTCGGCGGGGTCGAGGGACCGGGCATGGTCCACCGGCCCCGTTTCGCGTGTGCTCAGCGGGCGATGGGGCGCTTCCTCCGGCTGGCCCGCGGCTTGCTGCGGCCGTCCACCTTGTTGCGGACCAGTTCGGCGATCTCGGCGAGGTCGGAGTCGCTGAACATCAGCTGGTTGGCCATCCGGTAGCAGGGGAACTTGGGCCCCTGACCGGGCTTCCGGTTCACCCCGCGACGGAGCCAGTCCTGGCCGCGCTTGTCGTTCTCGTCCTCGGTGGCGAGACCGAGCCGGACGGTCGCCTGCTTGAGGTTGTAGAAGTTCTCGAGGACGGGCCCGGCCGTCCTACTCCGTGCCGGGGGCGCCTTCGTGGCGGACATCTGGTTCCTCTCCTTGCCGCTCCTGCTGTGCGGGGAGGAGCAGCCGGTCTGATTGCTTGCTCTTCAGGGCGGAGCGAAGTCGCGCGTATGTGGGGGGCCGCATGTCCTGTCGGGCGCCGTTCTCCAGCTGGCTGAGGTACGCCCTGGTGATCCCGGCCCGGCTGGCGCACTCGGCCTGGCTCAGGCCCAGTGCCTTGCGGCGGGTGCGGATAGCCGCCCCGTCCACCTGGTAGGTGGTTGGGGGTTTGTGCATGCGAGGAATCTAGCGACCGTAGCTAGCTACTTCTACCCATACTCGCTAGTAATCTCTAGAA
Source organism: Streptomyces stelliscabiei (assembly GCF_014873495.1). Taxonomy (GTDB): domain Bacteria; phylum Actinomycetota; class Actinomycetes; order Streptomycetales; family Streptomycetaceae; genus Streptomyces; species Streptomyces bottropensis. The sequence continues at coordinate 6,559,400 of NZ_JADBGF010000001.1, forward strand.
ATCGCTAGAGATTGAGTGAGTTGCGCCCCTGTATGCGCCGAGTGCGCGCCAAGTTTCGGTCACGGTGCTAGAGGTTTCTGGCGGTAGCTGGAGGTAGCTGCCATCATTGGGTGCATGGCGTCCCCCATGGACCGCACCGCACCTCACCTGCGGAAACTCGCGGTACTCGTGATGCAGCGCCGCGTAGCGCTCGGCATCACCGACAAGCGTGTCGCGGCGAAGCGCTGCGTCCTGTCCGTGACCACGTACAGCAAGGTCGAGAAGGGTGAGCCGGTCACCGACACGTCGTACGCGAAGCTCGAGGCGGGGTTCGGCCTGCTGTCGGGCTCGTGCCGTGCGGTCCTGGAAGGGGCGGACTCCATCACCCTTCAGGACGGCAGGCAACTGATCGACAGCGCGCAGATCGTGCGCTTCGACCCCGGCAAGCTGAAGGCCGAACTCCGGCAGGCCGTGACGCGGTCGGCCGGCGTGGTCGCCCCGGACCTCACGCTCGGTCAAGTTGATGCGATGTACGAGGGGCTGATCAAGCAGCTGCAGGAACAGGGGGTGTTCCCGAATGACGAGTAACTTTCGGCGATGGTCATACAACCATTTCGCTGTAATCGGATCGTGACCATCTGTGATCCATGAATCCCCTGTAACCCCCTGCCGCCCACGCGTCTGGCATGTAACTCTGTCGGTCCACCTGGGGGGTCTCCGAGGGTAAAGGGGGACCTGTGGCGACGATCGTTACCTTCGATCGGCCCGGCTTCATGGGTCAGGTAATGGAGATCAGAGGAGAGATCGTTTGCGTCCTCGCCTCAGCAGCCGCAACCGACGCGGGAGTTCAGGATCGCGTTCGGCGGCTGATGAAAGGTGAGGGCATCGACTGCAGAGCTTGCGGCGGTTGCCCAGTCGGCCGGGCAAGTTAGGCAGTCGGTACGCGGAGAGCCGGCGGCAGGGGTGCCTGTCGGTGTATCCGTACGACCCACGACTGCCAACCCAGGGAACACGCATGCCTTACGTCGAGGTGCGCGGAAACTCGATCCGTGTGAAGTGGTGGAACGGCGAGTACAAGCTCGACGGTGAAGGAAAGCCCACCAAGGCGAAGCTGTACGACTCTGCTTCTGGCCCTGAGCCAGGTGTCCCGTTCGCGGATGAGGCCGAGGCCCATAACTACGGGCTGGACCGCGAGTATGAGGTGCGGCACGGTAAGAACATTCCGCGGGCGTCAGCGCAGACGCTGATGGAGGCCTACTGCTGGCTCTGGTTCGAGGCGGCCTCCCTGCGGCCGAACTCGGTCGACACCTACAAGTCGATGCTCAACGCGGTGATCGTCCCGTACTGGAGGAAGCGGCCGGTCGGCGCCATCACGGCGCTCGAGTACGACGTGTGGAAGAAGCACATCGAGGCGAAGTACTCCGAGAACTACGTCGACCAGCTGCGGGGGCTGTTCCGCATGCTGATGGAGGACGCGATCCTCAAGTACAAGCTGCGGACTGACTCGCCGATCATCGAACAGCGCCGCCGCGGGAAGTACACGAAGAAGCAGACCCGTCGCCCCAAGCTCGACTTGCCCATCCGTGCCATCCATCAACTCGCCACGAATGCCTACCACGTGTGGGGCTTCGCCGGATGGACATACATCTGGACCGTCGCCTTCACCGGCATGCGGCCCCCCGGCGAGATGTACGGGCTGCAGCGCGGCTACGCCTCCCCGAGTTGGCCAGCCGCTGACCGTGACCGCAAGCGCCGCGAGGAGGCCGCGAAGCGGTACGACGCCAGCGGCCTGCACGCCCTGAGGGTCCAACACCAGCTGTACTACGCCGACGGGGCACCAGTGTTGGCCGGCCCCAAGTACGAGTCGCACCGGTCGCTCGTCATACCGCCGTTCCTGCACGAGCTGCACTCCGCGCTGCTGGCCTCCCACGACAAGCCGTTCGTCTTCCTGTCCATCATGGGCAAGCCGCTCTTGGGCACCCAGTTCGAGCGGGACTACTGGCACCCGATTCGGGACGGCGCTGACGAGCGGACGTCCCGCAAGGGATACGAGCGGTTCGCCCGCCCGAAACTGCCGCCCGTCGAGGAGATGGCCGGACAGGACATCTACCGTCTCAGGCACTGGCACAGGGAGCTCCTGGACGAGCCGGGGGCAGACATCCCGACGGTGGCCAAGGAGGCGCGGATGGGGCACGAGCTGCCCGGCGTCGAGGGCGTCTACACGATGGTGACGATGGCGATGGAGAAGCGCATCGCCGAGTACCTCCAGGAAGTGTGGGAGAAGTTCCTCAGCTCCGGGCCATGGCTGCCGTCATTTCCCATCCGTCTCCCAGATGATCAACGAAATGGTGTTCCGCCGCAGTTCAGCGACTATCGGGTACTGGAAGAGCGTCGATGAAGTCCATGAACAAGCACATGGGCAAGGTCGACTTCAAGGAGTCGCCGGACACGGACGCCTCCGTCGAGGAGACGGCGACGGAGGCGAGCGGGAAGGCGACGTCCGTGAAGGGCTGACGCCTGGGGCACGGCGTCCGTGAAGGGCCGCCCCCTCGGGCGACGTCCCTGAGGGCTGACGCCCGGGCGCGACGTCCGTGAAGGGCTGACGCCCGGGGCGATCGTGCGACGGCGTGGCTCCGTGACACCGCTCGGGTGTCGCGGAGTCGCACGGCGCGCGTCGCCGTGACGGGCTCCCGGTGCTCCTTCGCCGTGACGGGTACTCCGGTGCTCCTCAGCCGTGTCGCGCGCCCGGTGCTGTTGTGCCGCGTCGGGCGCCCCGGTGCCCTTCGCTCACCCGTGCCCGCCCGTGACGCCCGTCACCGGTACCCCCATCACCTCCCGCGCGTGGCGGTTCGGGACCATGCCGAGGGTCCAGGCGCGCCAGCCGCTCTCCAGGTTCACGCCCCGTTCGAGCAGCAGCCCGTACGCCTCGATGTACTCGGTGAGTTTCTCGTCGCGCAGCGGGTGGGCGGTGCGGGAGAGGTGGGCCAGGTCCTCCTGGGCGACGGCGGTGCCGATCTCGACGCCGCCGGGGGCCGCGTACGGCAGCAGGGTGCACTTGAGGAAGCGGGCCCAGTCCTCGCCGCGGCGGTCGCCGTAGGAGGTGAAGAGGCGGGTCGCCTCCTCACAGAGGGCCAGGGCCTGGGGGGTGCGGGCGTTGCCCGCGTCCACCACGGCCAGCTCCAGGCAGGTCCAGGCCTCGCCGTGGGCGACGCCGATGCGCTGGAAGTCCGCGCGGGCGTCGACGAGGAGCTGGCGGGCGAAGCCGGAGTTGCGCAACGAGCCGGTCTGGACGGCCCGCTGGTCGCGGGTGACGCGGGCCGAATGATGTCTCGCGCAGGCCAGGCCGTAGACGTCCCGCATGCGGGAGAACATCGTGCGGGAGCGTTCCAGCTCGCGGACCGCCTGGTCGAGGGTGCCGGTCTCCTCCAGCGCCTGGCCGAGGTAGTAGCCGCTCCAGGCCTCGCCGCGGGCGTCCTCGTTGTCGCGGTGGCGCGACAGGGCCTGGCGGAGGCCGTCGACGGCGGCGGAGGGGTCACCGGCGACGAGGCGGGCGCGGGCGAGCTGGGTCATGGACCAGGCCTGGCCCCGGGTGTCGCGGGTCCGGCCGAAGAGGTCCAGGGCGGTGCGCAGTTCGCTCTCCGCGCGCGGTATCTCGCCCATGCGCAGCAGCAGTTGACCCAGCTGGAAGTACGCCCAGCCCTCGCCGTGCAGCGACTCCTGCTGGCGGTGGATGACCAGGGCGCGGGTCAACAGGTCCAGGGAGTCCGCCAGATGGGAGCGGTCGCGTTCCACCGCCGCCAGGGCGTGCATCGTCCAGGCACGGTCCGCCGCCAGCTGGGGGGCCGACTGGAGCTGGAGCGCCTCCAGGAGCTTCTCCGCCGCCTCGGTCAGGTTGCCCTGGTGGTGCAGGGTGATGCCGAGCGAGCACAGGGCGCGGGCGGCGCCCGCGTCGTGGTTGGTCTCCCGGTAGAGGCCGACGACCGAGGCGAGCGTGGTGCGGGCCTTGTCCAGCTCGCCCAGCTGACGGGCCGCGATACCCGTACGCCACTGCACCGAGCGGGTCAGCAGGCCCTGGTCGACCGACTGGGCCAGCTCGCTCAGCTCACCGAGGCGGTAGAGGTCGCCGCGCAGCAGGCAGTAGTCGCACAGCGCGCCGAGGAGGCTGAGGACCGCCGCCTGGTTCACGCCCTCCGCGTGGCGGAGCGTGGAGGTGATGAAACTGGTCTCGTCGTCCAGCCAGCGCAGCGCCTCGTCCAGGGAGACGAAGCCGTGCTGGCCGAAGCGGTCCGAGCGGGTCGACATGTTGCCGTCGACCAGACGCAGGACGGAGTCGGCGAGGTCGGCGTAGGTGACGATCAGGCGTTCCTGCGCGGCGGTGCGCTCGCTCGGCTCCTCCTCGTCCAGGAGGCGGGCGTGGGCGAAGGCACGGACCAGGTCGTGCAGGCGGTAGCGGTTGCCGTGGACATGGTCGATCAGGCCCGCGCGGGCCAGCGCGGTGAGGTGACGGGTCGCCTCCGTCTCGTCGGTGGCGAGGAGGGAGGCGGCAGCCGCCGCGCCCAGGGAGGCGCGCCCGGCCAGCGCCAGGCGGCGCAGCAGTCTGCGGGAGAGGTCCGACTGGTCGGTGTAGCGGAGCCACAGCGCCCGTTCGACCGGCTCGACCGGGCCGTACGCACCCAGTTCCGTGGCCAGTTGGCCCGGCGTGCGCGGACCGAGCGACGAACCGGCGACGCGCAGGGCGAGGGGCAGGCCGCCACACAGCTCCCGGATCCGGGCGAGGGGTTCGGCGGGGTGCGCGTGCGGGTCGATCGCTGTCACGGAGGGCGCCGAGGACGAGCCGCCGTACGCCTGGGCCGGCGGACCCGAGGACAGTACTCCGGGCTCCGAGGCCGTGGTCTCCAGGAGTTCCAGCGCGCCCTTCCCGTCGAGCGCCTCGACCGGCAGCTCATGGACCCAGGCGGGCAGGTCGGCGGGCAGGGCGAGCGCGGAGCGGGCGGTGACCAGGACGAGGCTGTCGGAGCGCTCGGGGACGAGGGCGCGGACCTGCTCGGGGTCGGACGCGTCGTCCAGGACGATCGTCACCGGCACGGCCGCCAGATGCTGGTGGTACAGCTCGCTGAGCCGCTTGACCTGCTGGTCCTGCGAGGTGCGCTCACGGAAGAGGAGCTGGTCGCGGGGGGCGCCGAGGCGATTCAGCAGATGCATCAGCGCGTCCCGGGTGGAGAGCGGAATCTCCTCCGGGCTGTCGGCGCGCAGATCGACCACGCAGGCGCCGCGGAAGTAGTCCCGCAGCTCGTGGGTCGCGCGCACGGCGAGGGCGGTACGACCGGAGCCGGGCGCGCCGTGCAGCACGACGACCGTCGGCCGGGTTTCGGTCTCGGCGCGGGCCGCCTGCACCCACTGGCGGATTCTCCCCATCTCCGTGCGCCGGCCCGCGAAGCGGTCGTCCGCCTCCGGGATCTGCAGGAACGACTGCTCCAGCACATTGCGCCGCCGCGCCGCCGCGCTCTTGTCGGCGCCGCGCAGCTGGGGAGCCTTCTTCTTCGGCGTGGACGCGGCGAGTACGCGCTGCTGGTCCAGGAACGGCCGTATCCCGCGCACCTCCAGCGCCGTCAGCCACTGCAGCCGCAGCTGCTCGGGGCCGCCGGGCTGGCCCAGGGCGCCCGCGCGATGGTGGGCCGCGGGTACATGGGAGGCCGTCACCTTCAGGACCGTGGCCACGGCGCTCGCGATGCCGACGATCAGGCCGGTGCTCACGGCGGTGCCGGCGCCGACACCGAAGGAGAGGTCGGCCACGACCGCCGTGCCCGCGGCAACGCCCGCGACCAGCAGGGGAGTTCCGGCGCCCTCCTTCGCGTAGCGCTGGCCGAAGGTGAGCCGGCCGGCCTGCGACTCGTCCAGTGCGCGGGTGTACGCCTCGTACTCCTCCGCCGCGTTGCGGGCCATCGTGTCCAGCGCGGCGCGGGCGCGGCCCAGGAGCACCACCCCGTCGGTACGGCCGCCCGACCTGCGGACCTCCTCCTCGACCGCCCGGACCAACAGCCCTTCGGCCTCCCCCCGGTGGCTGTCCCGCATCACACGTCCCCCTTCGCCGAAACGGCATGCCTCCGGCCAGTGTGGGGCGAGAGGCGTGACTAATCGAGAGGGCGTGATCCCTGCCGGGGACGAGGTTCGGGGTTTCGCCGTGGGGGCGGGGGCCGTTCGCCGACCGAGGCTCCTTCGTGGTCGCCCGCGCGGTTCCCCGCGCCCCTTTCGGGGGCGCGCGCCTGTGCTGAACGGCGCTGCCTGGGTACTGGTGAATGATGGTGCCCATGGCGAATCGACTGGCCCACGAGACCTCCCCCTACCTCCTCCAGCACGCCGACAACCCGGTCGGCTGGTGGCCCTGGTCGGCCGAGGCGTTCGAGGAGGCGCGGCGGCGGGGCGTGCCGGTGCTGCTCAGCGTGGGGTATTCGAGTTGCCACTGGTGCCATGTGATGGCCCACGAGTCGTTCGAGGACGGGGAGACCGCCGAGTACCTGAACGCCCACTTCGTCAGCGTCAAGGTCGACCGCGAGGAGCGCCCCGACGTCGACGCCGTGTACATGGAGGCCGTGCAGGCGGCGACCGGGCAGGGTGGCTGGCCCATGACCGTGTTCCTGACGCCGGACGGGGAGCCGTTCTACTTCGGGACGTACTTCCCGCCGGAGCCCCGGCACGGGATGCCGTCCTTCCGGCAGGTGCTGGAGGGCGTGCGGGCCGCCTGGGCCGACCGGCGCGACGAGGTCGCCGAGGTCGCCGGGAAGATCGTGCGGGACCTGGCCGGGCGGGAGCTGAAGTTCGCGGCGGTCGACGTGCCCGGGGAGGACGAGCTGGCGCAGGCGCTGCTGGGGCTCACCCGGGAGTACGACGCGGCACGCGGCGGATTCGGCAGGGCGCCCAAGTTCCCGCCGTCGATGGTGATCGAGTTCCTGCTGCGGCACGCGGCGCGCACCGGTTCCGAGGGCGCGCTGCAGATGGCGCGGGACACGTGCGAGCGCATGGCCCGCGGCGGCATCTACGACCAGCTCGGCGGCGGCTTCGCCCGGTACTCCGTCGACCGGGAGTGGGTCGTGCCGCACTTCGAGAAGATGCTGTACGACAACGCCCTGCTCTGCCGGGTCTACGCCCATCTGTGGCGGGCCACCGGCTCCGAACTCGCCCGGCGCGTCGCACTGGAGACGGCCGACTTCATGGTCCGTGAACTCCGGACGAACGAGGGCGGGTTCGCCTCCGCGCTGGACGCCGACAGCGACGACGGCACCGGTACCGGGAAGCACGTCGAGGGCGCCTACTACGTCTGGACGCCCGAGCAGCTGACCGAGGTGCTCGGCGAGGAGGACGCGCGGCTCGCCGCGCACCACTTCGGGGTCACGGAGGAGGGCACCTTCGAAGAGGGGGCGTCCGTGCTGCAACTCCCGCAGCGCGAAGGCGTGTTCGACGCCGGGAAGATCGAGTCGGTCCGGGAGCGGCTGCTCGCGGCGCGGGTGCGCCGCCCCGCACCCGGCCGGGACGACAAGGTGGTCGCCGCCTGGAACGGGCTGGCCGTCGCCGCGCTCGCCGAGACCGGCGCCTACTTCGACCGCCCCGACCTGGTGGACGCCGCGATCGCCGCCGCCGACCTCCTCGTACGCCTGCACCTGGACGAGCGGGCACGGCTTGCGCGGACCAGCAAGGACGGCCAGGTGGGGGCCAACGCGGGGGTGCTGGAGGACTACGCGGATGTCGCGGAGGGGTTCCTGGCGCTGGCCTCGGTCACGGGGGAGGGCGTGTGGCTGGAGTTCGCGGGGTTCCTGCTCGACCATGTGCTCGCGCGCTTCGTCGACGAGGAGTCGGGGGCGCTGTACGACACCGCCAGTGACGCGGAGAAGCTGATCCGGCGGCCGCAGGACCCGACCGACAACGCCACGCCGTCCGGGTGGAGCGCGGCGGCCGGGGCGCTGCTCGGCTATGCCGCGCACACCGGCTCCGAGCCCCATCGCAGGGCCGCCGAGCGGGCGTTGGGCGTGGTGAAGGCGCTGGGGCCGCGTGCGCCGAGGTTCATCGGGTGGGGGCTGGCGACCGCCGAGGCGTTGCTCGACGGGCCGCGCGAGGTGGCGGTCCTCGGGCCGCAGGGGCATCCGGGGACGCGGGAACTGCACCGGACGGCGTTGCTGGGGACCGCTCCGGGTGCGGTGGTCGCCGTCGGGACCCCGGACAGCGACGAACTGCCGCTGCTGGCCGACCGTCCGCTCGTCGGCGGTGAACCGACCGCGTACGTCTGCCGTAACTTCACCTGTGACGCTCCCACGACCGATGTCGACCGGTTGGGGACGGCTCTCGGGGTGGCCTCGACCGGCTGAAACTCGCCGGTAGGAGACCGGGACAAGATCGAACAACTGCCGAGAAACAGGTCGGTGTGAGGACACATCCGACTACATGTTCCCTCGAACGGAAACACGCTTTTTATCGGAAGGGCTCCCCGGGTTCACAGTTTCCCCCTAGTCTCCTCACAGTGATGCGACGGGAGTAACCCCCCTCGCATCAGGGGGTATTCGGATCCGGGGGGATCTCTTGCTGACCTATGTCCTCATAGGCGTCGTCTCGCTCGCCCTGTTCTGGATGGCGGCTTTCACCCTGTGGTGGCAGATGCACGCGTGGCGCACGCCCGAAGTGCTCGCCTCCACCCGGTTCAGCAGACCCGACGGCGACGAACACGTGTCGTTCTCACTGCTGCTGCCCGCACGTCATGAACAGGCCGTGCTGGACCACACCATCCAACGACTGCTCGAATCGAGCCACGACGACTTCGAGATCATCGTGATCGTCGGACACGACGACCCGGAGACCACCGCGGTGGCCCGGGCGGCCGAGGGGAGTGACCCCCGGGTCCGCGTGGTCGTCGACCACCACGAGAAGAAGAACAAGCCCAGGGCCATGAACACGGCGCTGCCGCACTGCCGCGGCGACGTCGTCGGCGTCTTCGACGCGGAGGACCAGGTCCATCCCGAACTGCTGTCCCACGTCGACCACGCCTTTCGCACCACGGGCGCGGACGTCGTGCAGGGCGGGGTGCAGCTCATCAACTTCCACTCCAGCTGGTACAGCCTGCGCAACTGCCTGGAGTACTTCTTCTGGTTCCGGTCCCGGCTGCATCTGCACGCGCAGAAAGGGTTCATCCCGCTCGGCGGCAACACCGTCTTCGTCCGGACCGGCGTCCTGCGGGAAGCCGACGGCTGGGACCCCGACTGCCTCGCCGAGGACTGCGACCTGGGCGTCCGGCTGTCGAGCGTCGGCAAGAAGGTCGTCGTCGCCTACGACTCCGACATGGTGACCCGGGAGGAGACCCCCGGCAGCCTGGTGTCGCTGATGAAGCAGCGCACCCGCTGGAACCAGGGCTTCCTCCAGGTCTACCGCAAGAGGGACTGGAAGCAGCTGCCGGGCTTCCGGCAGCGGTTGCTGGCCCGCTACACGCTGATGACGCCGTATCTCCAGGCCGTCTCCGGGGTGATCATCCCGCTCAACGTGGCCGTCGCGCTCTTCCTCGACGTCCCCGTCGGCGTCGCCTTCATCACCTTCCTGCCGGCCGTGACCGCCCTCGTCACCTTCGTGTTCGAGGTCGTCGGACTGCACGACTTCGGCCAGCAGTACGGCCTCCGCGTCCGGTTCACCCACTACGTCAAGCTGATCGTCGGCGGCCCCTTCTACCAGGTGCTCCTCGCCCTCGCCGCCGTACGCGCGGTGTGGCGTGAGCAACGCGGCCGCAACGACTGGGAGTTGACCAGCCACGTCGGCGCACATCTCGCGCACGTGAACCGAGAGGACGTTCCTGCGTGACCTCCACACTTCCCGCGGCGACCAAGACAGAGGTCAAGGTCCCCGCGCAACGGACAGCTGTGCCCACAACCGGTTCGACCGGTCGAACGACCGCGTCCGCTTCCCCTCCGACCGCACCGATGCGGCTGCGCGACTCGCGCCCCGACCTGATCCTCTGCGGTCTCCTCCTCGTCGCGATCATGATCGTGCAGGGGTGGAACATCGCCGACTACCCGGCCCTCAGCGACGACGAGGGCACCTACCTCGCGCAGGCCTGGGCCGTGCAGGAGGGCAGAGGGCTCGCCCACTACACCTACTGGTACGACCACCCGCCCCTCGGCTGGATCCAGCTCGCCGTCCTGACCTGGATCCCCGCCCAGCTCGCCCCCGAGTCGATGACCGTCGGCTCGATGCGCGTGGTGATGCTGGCGGTCAGCGCCGTCAGCGCCGTCCTCGTCTACGTCCTCGGCCGCCGCCTCTCGCTGCCTCGCTGGGCCGCCGGCCTCGGCATGGTCCTCTTCGGGCTGTCCCCGCTGTCGGTGGTGCTCCAGCGGGAGATCTTCCTCGACAACATCGCGGTGATGTGGACGCTCCTCGCGTTCTGCCTCGCCGCCTCACCGAGCCGTCACCTCTGGCACCACTTCGGAGCGGGGCTGGCCGCCGCCGCGGCCGTACTCACCAAGGAGACGATGCTCCTGGTCCTGCCCGCCGTGCTGCTCACCATGTGGCGGCACAGCCACCGCGACACCCGGAAGTTCGCCCTCACCGGCGCCGTCACCGCCTGCGTCCTGATCGGCGCCTCGTACCCACTGTTCGCCCTGCTCAAGGGCGAGTTGTTCCCCGGCGCCGGCCATGTCTCACTGTGGGACGGCATCGTCTACCAGATGAGCCGCCCCGGCTCCGGCTTCCTCCTCACCGAGGGCACGGGCTCGTACGGCGTCCTGCAGTCCTGGCTGTACTACGACCGCGTCCTGCCCCTCGGCGGCCTCGCCGGCGCGCTGCTGCTCCTGGTCACCTGGCGCTGGTCGGTGACCGCGCGCGCCCTCGCCGGACCCGCGCTCGCCGTCGCGATCCTCGCCGGCATGGCCCTGCGCCCCGGCTATCTGCCCGCGATGTACGTCCTGCAGGCCCTGCCCTTCCTCGCGCTCGTCCTCGCGGGCGGCACGGCGAGCGTCGCCCACGGCGTCCTGCGCAGAGGGCGGGGCGCTGCGGAGACACGGCCCCTGACCTGGGCGCGCTACACGGTCGCCGTCGCCCTGGCCGCCCTCGCGACGGCGTACGTGGCCCCCCGCTGGTACGAGGGCAACCACACCGCGATGACGTTCGACGCCAACGCGCCCTACCAGAAGGCCGCCGAGTGGCTCGGGCGTGAGGTCGACGATCCCGAGGGCACCCGGGTCCTCGTGGACGACGCGCTCTGGCTGGACCTCGTCCACGAGGGGTACGAGCCGGGGCTCGGCGTCATCTGGTTCTACAAGGCCGACCTGGACCCGGCGGTGACGAAGACGATGCCGCGCGGCTGGCGCGACCTCGACTACGTGGTCGCCTCCCCGACCGTTCGGCGCGACGCGGTGGACCTACCCAACGTCAGGAGCGCCATGGAGAACTCGACGCCGGTCGCCACCTTCGGCACCGGCGAGGACCGGATCGAGATCCGCAGGATCGACACCGCAGGCGGCGACGTCCGCGTCCGCGGGACCGAGGAGGCGGACGACGAACGCGTCCGCGACACCGAGGCCGCTGGAGGCGACCGATGAACAGCGGAAGCTACGAGTCCACCGCCCCCGGGGAGCTGGACGACCCGGCCGTCCGCGGCGTCGAGATCCCCGAGCCCGGCGCCGTCACCATCGTCGTACCGACCTTCAACGAGTCTGCCAACGTACGGGAGTTGCTGCACCGGATCACGGAGTCGGTGCCCGCCCGGCTGCCCTGCGAGGTCGTCTTCGTGGACGACTCCACCGACGACACCCCCGCGGTGATCGGCGAGGCCGCGCAGGACTGTCCGTTCCCCGTGACCGTGCTGCACCGCGACGAACCGGTCGGCGGACTCGGCGGCGCGGTCGTCGAGGGCATCAGGGCGGCCACGTCCGACTGGATCGTCGTCATGGACGGCGACCTGCAGCATCCGCCGTCGCTGGTACCGGAGTTGGTGGCGACCGGGGAGCGGTCGTCGGCGGGTCTGGTGGTCGCCTCCCGCTACATCAAGGGCGGCAGCCGGGCCGGGCTCGCGGGCAGCTACCGCGTGGCCGTCTCCCGGGGGGCGACCTGGCTCACCAAGTCCCTCTTCCCGCGCCGGCTGCACGGCATCAGCGACCCGATGAGCGGCTTCTTCGCGATCCGCCGCAGCGCGGTCACCGCCGACATCCTCCAGCCGCTCGGCTACAAGATCCTCCTCGAACTCGCCGTGCGCAGCCGCCCCCGCCGGGTCACCGAGGTGCCGTTCGTCTTCCAGGACCGGTACGCCGGCGAGTCCAAGTCCACCGCGCGGGAGGGCCTGCGGTTCCTGCGCCACCTCGCCGGGCTGCGCACCGCCTCGCCCGTGGCCCGCATGCTGGTCTTCGGGCTGATCGGCGTCACCGGCTTCCTGCCGAACCTGGCCGGCCTGTACGCCCTCACCTCGGCCGGCATGCACTACCTCCCCGCCGAGATCCTCGCCAACCAGCTCGGGGTCCTCTGGAACTTCTTCCTCATCGAGCACCTGTGCTTCCGCGAGCGGCGCAGGCACCGCAAGGCGTGGGACCGCGTCGGCCGGTTCGCGTTGCTGGCCAACGCCGATCTGGTGCTGCGCATCCCGCTGATCGCCCTGTTCGTCGGCCGGTTCGGGATGGGGGCGCTGACCGCGACCGCGCTCGCCCTGGTGACGACGTTCGTACTGCGCTTCGTGGCGGTCGAGGCGCTGGTCTATCTGCCGCGAAAGGCGTCTCGCCGTGGGGAGCACGGCGAGCAGAAGCGGGCCGAGCAGAAGCAGGTCGAGCAGAAGCGGGCCGAGCAGAAGCAGGTCGAGCAGAAGCAGGTCGAGCCGGCAAGGAGAGCCGTGTGAAGAACCATCCGATGAACCATCCGCGGGGCCGCTTGCATCTGCGGGGCCGCTTCGGGATCCGCCGCAGACCCGGGCCCCTGCCCAGGGTCAGACGGAGCACGGCCCTGCTGGCGGTCGGGGCGCTCGCCGCCGGCCTCCTGCTGGTCTCGCCCCAGTCCGCGTCCGCCGCCAACCTGGTCCAGAACCCCGGGTTCGAGACCGCCGGCACCGACGGCATGCCGTACTGCTGGGAGAAGTCCGGCTGGGGCGACAACGACTTCACCTTCACCACGGTGGCGGGCGCCCACTCCGGCGCCAAGGCGATGAAGGTCGAGCTGACCCGCCGGGTCTCCGGTGACCGCAAGGCCCTCATCACCGAGTCGGCGGCCTGCGCGCCCACGGTCACCGTGGGCAAGCAGTACGACCTGGCCCTCTGGTACAAGTCGACGACCCCGGACACGTCCGTCACCCTCTTCCGGCACGACACCACGGCCGGCTGGCAGTACTGGACCGACCTCAAGACGCTGGACATGGCCGGGAGCTGGACCGAGGCGACGGTCCGCACCCCGCAGATCCCGGCGGGCACCGACCGGATCACCTGGGGCGTCTCCGTCTACGGCACCGGTTCCGTCACCACCGACGACTACACGATGGACCAGGTGGCCGACCCCGTCCCTCAGCCGCAGTGCACGGGCACGCCGGACGAGTGCCTGAACGGCCGCTGGGACGTGCTGCCCACCAAGAACCCCGTCCGCTCCATGCACTCCGTCGTCCTCAACAACGGCAAGGTGCTGCTGATCGCCGGCTCCGGCAACAGCGAGCAGATGTTCGAGGCAGGGACGTTCACCTCCGCGGTCTACGACCCGAAGAACGGCACGTACAAGCAGATCCCGACCCCGGACGACATGTTCTGCGCGGGCCATGTGCAGTTGGACGACGGCCGGGTCCTCGTCATGAGCGGCAACAAGGCGTACCCGGTGGCGGGCGGTCACGGCTACGAGGGCTACAAGGACTCGTACGTCTTCGACCCGGTCACCGAGACCTACAGCAAGACCAACGACATGAACGACGGCCACTGGTATCCGTCGGCGACGATCCTCGGCAACGGTGACGTCATCTCCTTCGGCGGACTGCGCGAGGACTCCACGGGTTCGGTGACGGCCGAGCTGTGGTCGGACGCCGAGCAGAAGTGGCTCGAACTCTGGAAGGTCCACCAGACCTGGTCGTACTGGGGCCTGTACCCCTCGATGATCCTCATGCAGGACGGCCGCCTCTTCTACTCCGGCAGCCATGTCTTCGGCAACAACATCCCCGGCACGGGCAGCGCGATCTACGACTACGGCGCCAACACGATCACCCAGATCCCGGGCCTGCAGCGCAAGGACGAGCGCGACCAGTCCGCGAGCGTGCTGCTGCCGCCCGCCCAGGACCAGAAGGTCCTCACGCTCGGCGGCGGCAACATCGAGTCCAACCCCGACGCCAACCGCCTGACGGATGTCATCGACCTGAAGGCCGCGAACCCGGCGTACGTCGCGGGCCCGCCGATCCCGCAGGGCACGGTGGACCTCGGCAACGGCAAGGTCGCCCAGACGGGCAGCCAGGGCAAGATGTACGTCTCGGCGGTGCTGCTGCCCGACGGCAAGGTCCTGGAGACGGGCGGCGGCCTGCACAACCGCGCCGACCCGGTCTACGAGTCGTCGCTCTACGACCCGGCGACCAACACCTTCGACCCGGTGGCGACGGACCCGGAGGAGCGCGGCTACCACTCCTCGGCGTTCCTGCTCCCCGACGGCCGCGTCATGACGACCGGCGACAACCCGGGCAACGGCACCTGGAACCACGACGTGTCCCTCTACACCCCGCCGTACCTCCTGAAGGGACCCCGCCCGAAGATCACGTCGGTCATCGACAAGGAGTGGGTGTACGGCGACACGCAGCGGATCACGGTGGACCGGCCGATCGTGAAGGCGGAACTGATCCGCCCCGCGGCGGTCACGCACTCCTCGGACCCGAACCAGCGGTTCGTGGACCTGCCGCTGTCCGTCGACGGCAACAACATCGACCTCAACGTGACGAGCAACCCCAACCTGGCGCCGCCCGGCTGGTACATGCTCTTCGCGGTGGACGCAGGCGGCGTTCCGTCGGTCGCGGAATGGGTCCACCTCCAGGGCCCGTCGGCCCTGGCCGCGGCCTCCGGCGACGCCCCCTCGGCCCATGTCCACGACTTCGCGGACGCCCCGAAGGGCAAGACCACGGGCCCGCTGAAGAAGACCAGGTCGAAGAAGGTCAGCCCGACCGTCTCCGGCTGCGACCGCCACTACGGCACGGCGAACGTCTGCGTCCCGACGGCCTTCCCCGACGAGGTGAAGGAGACGACGGCGTCGCGGTGCGCGTGGCTGAAGCAGAACGACTACGGCCGCCTGAAGGTCAACGGCAAGGACGATCCGCTGCGGTTGGACCGCGACCGGGACGGCCTGGCCTGCGGGAAGGGGGACGTGCGACGGCGCTGACGATCGGCGTCCTCGACCGCTAAGGGTCAGTTCGAGGGTCCAGGGCCCCGTACCCGACGGACATCCGTCGGGTACGGGGCCCTGGCACGGGCAGGGGGTGATCCCCGATCCCCGAACCCGATTCCTGGCGCCGTCAGTTCTGCCCGGTCAGCGTGCCCGTGGCCTGCTGCTGGACGGCGGCCGACCGGCGGAGGAAGTCGAGGATCACGTCCAGCTGCTCGTCGGTGTAGTCGGCGTACAACGCTTCCAGACCGGTGACGAAGTCGGCGAACAGCGCGCCGAAACTCGCCACGTGGTCCCGCTCGATCTCGACGATCACCCGGCGGCCGTCGGCCTGGTCACGCGTCCGGCGGACGAACCCCTTGCGCTCCAGCCGGTCGACCAGCCCGCTCACCGACGCGGGCGCCAGACCGGTGCGCGCGACGATCTCCCCCGACGTCAACGGCCCCTCCCGCTCCAGCAGATCGAGGGTCTTCTCCTCCGTCATGCCCAGCCCCATGCGGGCGCCGACCGCGGCGTGGAACATCACCGCCGCGTTGCTGTGCTCGCGGCCGGCCTGATGCAGCGCGGCGAGGAGTTCGCCGCGTCGACCCGCGTCGCTTGACACCCGTGCCACGCTCCTCTTACATTTCGTTCGTGCGAACTAAATAACTGTCTGTTACTAGATTAGCACCGAAGGGGGCGGCGTCACAATGACGACGGCATTGATCATCGGCGGTGGGATCGGCGGCCTGACCATGGCCCTGGCGCTGCGGCGCGCGGGCATCGAACCGCTGGTCCACGAGGCGTACGACGGGCCCGACGACTACGTGGGGTCGTTCCTGAACACCGCCTCCAACGGACTCGACGCGCTACGCGCCATCGGCGTCGACCTCACCCGCCACGTGGACGGGGTCCCGATCCCCCGCATGGTCATGTCGAGCGGCTCCGGAAAGCGGCTCGGCGAGGTGGCCAACGGCACCCGGCTGCCGGACGGCACCGTGAGCCTCTGCGTCCGACGCGGCGCGTTGCAGCGGGCGCTGCGCACGGAGGTCCGCGAACGCGGCATCCCCCTCGTGTACGGAAAGCGCCTCGCCACCTATCGGGCCCTGCCCACCGGGGTGGTCGCACGGTTCACCGACGGCACCGAGGCCGGCGGTGACCTCCTCATCGGCGCCGACGGCATCCACTCCCGGACCCGCGGCCTCCTCGACCCCGACGCCCCGGCGCCCCGCTTCACCGGCCTGCTCAGCGTCGGCGGTTACAGCGAGGGCACCGGGCTGGCCCCCACCACCGGCACCCAGCACCTGGTCTTCGGCAGGCGGGCGTTCTTCGGCTATCTGGTCCGGGAGTCGGGCGAGACCTACTGGTTCGCCAACCTCCACCGGCCGGACGAACCGAGCCGGCAGGACCTGGCCGCCATGACGACCGACCAGTGGCGGCGTCACCTGGCCGACCTCTTCGCCGACGACACACCGGTCATCCGACGCATCCTCGACCACCTGGTCGGAGAGATCGGCGCCTACCCCGTGCACGACATCCCGACCAGCCCGGTCTGGCACCGGGGACCGGCCGCGCTGATCGGTGACGCGGTGCACGCCACCTCCCCGTCCGCCGGGCAGGGCGCCTCGATGGCCGTCGAGGACGCGGTCGTCCTCGCCCAGTGCCTGCGCGACGCACCCGACACCACCACCGCGTACACCACGTACGAGCGCCTGCGCCGCCCGCGTGTGGAGAAGGTGGTGGCGTACTCCCGGACGCTGTCGAACAGCAAGACCGCCGGTCCGGTCGCCCGGGTCCTCCGGGACCTCATGATGCCCGTCGCGCTGAAGTTCTTCGCCAACCCGGCCTCGCACGCCTGGATGTACGACCACCACATCGAGTGGGACCACCCGGTGGCCGTCTGATGGGCGCGCGACGCCTCGACCGCCGACGGCTGCTGAAGCTGGGCCTGCTCGGGATACCGGCCACCGCCGCCCTGGCCGGGGGCGGCCTGACGTATCTCTGGGCGGGCGCGGACATCGACACCGCCGGGAAGCTCTCCTTCACCAACCGGCTCGCCGTCCCGCCGCTCGCCCGAAGTCGCCGCGACGGGGCGGGTCGCCGGGTCTTCGACCTGCGGATCGCCCCCGGCCGGCACCGGTTCCGGCCGGGACGGCCCACCGCGACCTGGGGCGTCAACGGCGCCCACCTCGGACCGACACTGCGCGCCACCGGGGGCGAGACCGTCCTGCTGCGGGTGCGCAACGACCTGCCCGAGGCGACGAGCCTGCACTGGCACGGCATGCGTCTGCCCGCGGCCATGGACGGCGGCCCGCACCAGCCGATCGAGCCGGGACACACCTGGTCGCCGACCTGGCGGATCGACCAGCCGGCCGCCACACTCTGGTACCACCCCCATCCGCACGGGCGGACGACCCGGCACGCCTACCGTGGCGTGGCCGGCCTGTTCATCGTCGACGAGCCGCCACCCGAACCGACCGCGCCGTCCGCACCGACCGGGTCGTCCACACCGACCAAGTTGCGGCGCCTGCCCGACCGGTACGGCGTCGACGACATCCCGGTCATCGTCCAGGACAAGAAGTTCCACGCCGACAACCAACTCGACGAGTCCGGGCCGACGATGAGCGGCGCGGGCCCGGTCGGCGACACCGTCAGCGTCAACGGCACGCTCACGCCGTACTTCGACGTCACCACCCAGCGCGTGCGTCTGCGGCTGCTCAACGCCTCCAGCACCCGGGTCTACCGCTTCGGACTGGACGACGACCGGCCGTTCGCGCTCGTCGCCACCGACGGAGGGCTGCTCGCGGAGCCGTACCGCACCAACCGGGTGCAACTGTCGCCCGGAGAACGCGCCGAGATCGTCCTGGCACCGGCACCGGGCGAACGGCTCGTGCTGCGCAGCCACCCGCCCCGACTCGGCCTCGACCCCTGGAACCGGCGCTTCGCCGGCGGGGACGACACGCTGGACATCCTCCAACTCCGCGCGGCGCCCCGCCTCAAGCCGTCGGCGGCGCTGCCCGAGCGGCTCGCCGACGTGCCCCGCATCGACACGTCGGCCGTCGCGGCGACCCGCACCTTCGCACTCTCCGGCAACCGGATCAACGGCCGGGGCATGGACATGGCCCGCATCGACTTCGCCGTCACCCAGGACACCACCGAGATCTGGGAGATCACCGCCGACGACGGTGTGCCGCACAACTTCCACGTCCACGACGCCCAGTTCCAGATCCTGAGCATCGACGGCACGCCCCCACCGGAGTCGCTGCGCGGCTGGAAGGACACCGTCCACACCCCACCGAACACCCCCGTCCGCATCGCCCTCCGCTTCCACGGCCACACCGACCGCCGGACGCCGTACATGTACCACTGCCACCTGCTCACCCACGAGGACCAGGGCCTGATGGGCCAGTTCGTCGTCCTCGCCCCGGGCGAACGGCCGGGCGGACCCCACACCCACGACGCGGGTTGAGACGGCCCCCTACCCCGGAGAGTGCCGCCTCGTACGGAGGGCTTCGGGTTCCGCGTTGTGCGTGCGATGCTCGAAATCGGCAGTGGAGGCGCAGATGAAGGAGCGCTACGACGCTGGGAGCGGGCCCGTCGTCGGATCGACCGCATACCTTCGCCGGCCGGACTCGTGGCCGGGCTCCTCCGACTGGGCCCGGAGTCGTGGCTGCTGGCCCCCCCCGCTGGGCCAGAACCCGGTTCGCCGTCGGGGGCTTCCTGATGTTCGGCACCATCGCCGGAGTCATGGGAGGGGAGGCGGGTCAGGAGTACCAGGCGCTGCGGCATCTGCGCGACGAGGGGATCAGGACCGACGCGACCGTCGTCGAGATCGCCGGCCGGTCGGAGGAAGGCTCGGCGACCTCCCTGACCGTGCGCTTCGACACCTCGTCCGGCCCTGTGCGCGCGTACGTCGACGTCTCGGGCGGTCCGGCGACCGACGCGAAGCCCGGAGCGCGGATACCCGTCGTGTACAGCAGCCCGCTCGATGTCTCCGACGTCCGCCACGCCGACCGCCTCGACGGAGGCGAGGCCGACGGAATCCGGCAGGGATCGATGGTGGTCGGGCTGCTGGCGGCGGGCTCTCTGGCGGGCGCCCTCCGCGAGGTCGCGCGCGCCGGGCGACAGACCGAGGCGGAGGGGACGCAGGACGGGCACCCGCGGCTGGACACCTGAACAGACGGACGCGATGCGTGCGGGGACATCCGGCGAACTACTCCGGGGTCGCGCCGCGCACCCTCAACGCCTCCCGCACGATCGCCTCCAACTGCTCGTGGTGCGCGCCCTTCCAGTACGCCCGGCCGCACGCGTCGCACTGGGCGAACACGTCGTACGACTTCTGGGTGCCGCCCTCCAGGCGGTCGGCGACCTGCTCCTTCGTCGCTGGTTTCAGGTGGCCGTTGCAGGCCGTGCAGCGGGTCCACGGGTTCAGGTCGGGGGCGAACCGGGCCAGGATGTCGGCCAGTTGGTCCTCCGGGTGCGTGCTGTAGACGTACGCGCCGGCCCACAGTTCGCGGCGTCGCAGCAGGCCCCGGTCGCGGCTGAGCAGTACTCGCTGTTCGGCGGCGGAACGGGTGGCCAGGGCGGGATCGCCGATGTCCGTCGACTCGTAGGCCGTGTCCACGCCCAGCAGGCGCAGGCGTCGGGCGAGGGTGCCGAGGTGGACGTCGAGGAGGAAGCGGAGGGGGGCGCCGGGGACGCGCTGGGGGCGCTCCACCGGGTGTACGGTGACGGACTCGCCGTGCGCCGGGATGTGGGACACCGGGACTTCGCGGCCGTCGACGACCAGTGCGCCCACCTCCGTCAGCGGGACGCCGAGGGACTCGACCACGTGGCCCAGGGTCGAGATCCCGTCCGTGGCCAGCGGGGTCGCGCCCGCGCGGCGGCCGTGCGGGACGAACAGGGCCAGTTCGGGGGCGACTTCGATATGGATCTCGGCGGCTCTCACCTGGTCAGGATGGCACGGGGGAGGGGGACGGACTCAGGGATTTCCCCTCGGCAGTCCGTGTTGGAGCGTGGCCAGGGTGCGATCGACGAGTGCGGAGAAGTCGTCGCGGTGGCCGTTCTCGGCCCAGTAGAGGGACGTCTCCAGCAGGGCGCCGATCAGGGACATGGCGTAGACCCGTACCTCCAGGCTGTCCGGGTCCCGGTCGGTGCGCTCGGCGATGGCGGTGCAGAGCATGCGGCCCGTCACCGACATGCTCTCCATCATGCGCGAGCGCACCGCGGGGATCTGGACCATGAGGCGCGTACGCAGCCGCGCCACCGCCGCGTCCTCCTCGACGCCCGTGCGGACGGCCTCTCGCATCACGTGACGGATGCTGTCCGTCCAGGGCTCGTCCGGCGGCCGGTTCCGCAGTTCCTCCAGGAGGAGCGGGTCGAACTCGTCGGTGAGGACGATGTCCTCCTTGGTCGGGAAGTAGCGGAAGACGGTCGACGGCGACACCTCCGCCCGGTCGGCGATCTGCTCGATCGTCGTGGCGTCGTAGCCCTGCTCCTCGACCAGTGCGTAGGTCGCGGCGCGGATCGCCTCGCGGGTCTTGATCTTCTTCCGCTCACGAAGTCCGAGCGGCGGGCGGTCGGCGGGAGTGCCGGTGGGGGTGCCGGTGGGGGTGTCGATGGGGGTGCTGGGGCGTGCGGCCGTCATGCGGTCATTGTCGGGCATCGGCCCGCGAGGTGGCCAGGTCAGGCCCGGTGTCCTCGCCGCCGGTGCTCCCGCCGTCCTTCGCCGTCGGCGCGCTCGGCAGCAGAGCCACGGCCAGCAGCGCGGCGACCAGGGCCGTGGCGCCGCACACCAGCAGGACGAGGCCCATCCCGTGGACGTACGAGGAGTTCGCGGAGGTGAGGAGATCGGCCGCGCCCGCCCGTTCGGCGACCACGTGGGCCGCCACCACCGAGTCCCCGGCCGTGTCGGCGGCGGACGAGGCCAGCCCGGCGGTGTCGAGCCGGTCCCGGAAGACGCCCGCGAGCAGGCTGCCGAGCAGGGCGATGCCGATGGCGCCGCCCACCTGACGCAAGGTCATCAGCAGCCCGGAGCCGGAGCCGGCCCGGTCGGCGGGCAGGGTGCCGAGGGCGCCGGACATCGCGGGCACGATCGAGAGCCCGAAGCCGGCTCCGGCCAACGACAGCCACAGCGCCGTGAACCCGTAGCCGGAGCCGACCGTCGTACGGCTGCCGAGGAGGGCGGCGAAGGCCAGCACCACCAGGCCCGCGCCGACCACGGACCGGGACCCGAAGCGTTCGACGACCGGCTGAGCGACCCGCGCGCCCACCAGCAGGCCACCCATCAGGGGCAGCAGCCGTACGCCGGTGCCCAGGGCGTCGTTGCCGAGGACGGCCTGGAGATACGGCGGCAGAACGAACATCAGGCCGGACAGCACGAACATGACCAGGGTCGCGGCGAGCGCGTTGAAGAGGAAGCCGCGGTGGGCGAGCAGCCCCATGTCGAGCATGGGACGGATGGCCCGCCGTTCGCGCAGTACCAGCGCGGTGATCAGGACGGCCGACGCCGCGAACATGCCCAGGACCAGCGGGTCGGTCCAGCCGCGCGTGGGTGCCTCGATGATCGCGTAGACGAGCGAGCCGAGGCCGGCCGCGGTGAGCGCGGTGGAGAGCGTGTCGACCCTGGGAGAGGCGGGATCCCGCGTCTCGGGCAGCAGGAAGACGCAGGCGGCCATGCCGATCGCCGCCATCGGGAGGTTGATCAGGAACACCGAGCCCCACCAGTAGTGGTCGAGCAGCCAGCCGCCGATGATCGGGCCGAGCGGCAGGCCCAGCGTGGAGCCCGCCGAGACGATGCCGACGGCCTTGGTGCGCTCGTCGGGGGCGAAGAGCGAGGGCAGTACCGACAGGGCGAGCGGGGTGACCAGCGCGGCGCCGATCCCCATCACGGCGCGGGCCACGACCACCGCGTCCACGTCCTGGGCGAGCGCGCCCACGACCGACCCGGCGAGGAAGATGCCGAGCCCGGTGATCAGCATGCGCCGCCGCCCGAACCGGTCGCCGAGGAGTCCGGCCGGGAGCATCAGGGCCGCGAACACGACGATGTACGCGTCCGCCATCCATTGCTGCTCACCGGTGCTGGCGCCGAGCTGGCCGGCCATGGTCGGCAGCGCCACGTTGAGGATCGTCATGTCGAAACCGAGCACCAGCATGCTCGCGACGAGGGCGCCGAGGGCCCACCAGCGGCGGGGGTCGGGCCGAGCCTGGGGAGGGGTGATGACAGTCTCCATGAAATGAGAGTAACTCTCAAAAGATGGTAGATGTCAATTGTCGGGTGGTGGAGGGGTGCGGGCCGTGAGGTGTGGGCGGGCATACGGAAGTGGCCGCGGCTGGAGAGCCGCGGCCAGGGAGGGAGTGGGCGTGTCCGGTCGCCCCGGAGGGTCAGCCGTGCTGGTAGGCCACCATCGAGATCCCCACGTAGTGCACGACGAACGCGGCGAGCGTGAAGGAGTGGAACACCTCGTGGAAGCCGAACCAGCGCGGTGACGGGTCCGGGCGCTTGAGGCCGTAGATGACTCCGCCGATGCTGTAGAGCAGGCCGCCGACGATCACCAGGACCAGGACGGCGATGCCGCCCGTGCGCATGAAGTCGGGCAGGAAGAAGACCGCCGCCCAGCCCATCGCGATGTAGCAGGGGGTGTAGAGCCAGCGCGGGGCGCCGACCCAGAACACCCGGAAGGCGATGCCGGCGACCGCCGCCCCCCAGATGCCCCAGAGCAGCCACTGACCCTTGGCGCCGGGCAGGAGCAGCATGGTGAGCGGGGTGTAGGAGCCCGCGATGATCAGAAAGATGTTGGCGTGATCCAGCCTGCGCAGGACGCCGTCCATCCTGGGGCTCCAGGTGCCCCGGTGGTACAGCGCGCTCACGCCGAAGAGCAGGCAGGCGGTGAGGGCGAAGATCCCGCACGCGATGCGTCCGCGTGTGGAGTCGGCGAGGGCGGTGAGCACCAGACCAGCCACGAGTACGGCCGGGAACATGCCGAGATGCAGCCAGCCGCGGAGTCTGGGCTTGATCTCGTCGGTGATCTGGTGGATCTCGTCGGTGATCTGGTGGGCGAGCTGATGCGGCTGGGTTCGCGCGTCGGACGTGCGGCTGTCGGCCGGCGTCTCCGGGTGCGCATCGGGGACGGACGCTGTCATACCTTGCATCGTACCTACGGAACCGTAACTTACGAGGCCGTGCGTCCTGTTCACACGCTCGGAAGTGGCCATCGTCTCACGGGGAGCCCCCGGAGGGGGTTCGGCCGCCCGTATGGATACCTGCGGTGAACCGGCGGTGACGCAAAGAAACCTTTCGGGCGCGGTTCGGTGAGTGGTGATGGTCACCATGCTCACGTGTGAGGCCCTATGGACATATGGGCACTCTCGTCGGATGATCAAATGAGTGCAGTCGGCACCGGATGAGCGCCAAGGGCACCACTGATGAAGCATCCGGGTCGCAGCCCCCACGGGGCCTCCCACACAAAATCCCTCATTTTAGGAGCAATCGTGGCGCGCGACATCGCGGCTCCCCCTTCAACCGTCCCGACCACCCACCGAGAACTCGTGGCGTGGGTGAACGAGATCGCCGAACTGACCGAGCCGGACAACGTGGTCTGGTGCGATGGATCCGAGGCCGAGTACGAGCGCCTGTGCGGGGAGCTCGTCGAGAAGGGCACCTTCCGTAGGCTCGACCCGATCAAGCGCCCGAACTCCTACTACGCCGCGTCCGACCCGACCGATGTCGCTCGGGTCGAGGACCGGACGTTCATCTGTTCGGAGAAGGAGGAGGACGCGGGCCCGACCAACCACTGGAAGGCCCCCGCCGAGATGCGGGACCTCTTCCAGGGGGAGAAGGGCCTGTTCCGCGGCGCGATGCGCGGGCGCACGATGTACGTCGTCCCGTTCTGCATGGGGCCGCTCGGCTCCCCGCTGTCCGCCCTCGGCGTCGAGATCACCGACTCCGCGTACGTCGCCGTCTCCATGCGCACGATGACCCGTATGGGACAGCCGGTGCTGGACGAGCTGGGCTCCGAGGGCTTCTTCGTGAAGGCCGTGCACACCCTCGGCGCCCCGCTGGAGCCCGGTCAGGCCGATGTGCCGTGGCCCTGCAACAGCACCAAGTACATCTCCCACTTCCCCGAGAGCCGCGAGATCTGGTCCTACGGCTCCGGGTACGGCGGCAACGCGCTGCTCGGCAAGAAGTGCTACGCCCTGCGCATCGCGTCGGTGATGGCGCGGGACGAGGGCTGGCTGGCCGAGCACATGCTGATCCTCAAACTGACCCCGCCGCAGGGTGAGTCGAAGTACGTCGCCGCCGCGTTCCCGTCGGCGTGCGGCAAGACGAACCTGGCGATGCTGGAGCCGACCGTCAAGGGCTGGACCGTCGAGACCATCGGCGACGACATCGCGTGGATGCGCTTCGACGAGGACGGGCAGCTCTACGCCATCAACCCCGAGGCCGGGTTCTTCGGCGTCGCGCCGGGCACCGGTGAGCACACCAACGCCAACGCGATGAAGACGCTGTGGGGCAACTCGGTCTTCACCAACGTGGCGCTCACCGACGACGGCGACGTGTGGTGGGAGGGGATGACGGAGGAGACTCCGGCCCACCTCACCGACTGGAAGGGCAACGACTGGACGCCGGACGCCGAGGCGCCGGCCGCCCACCCGAACGCCCGGTTCACGGTGCCCGCCTCGCAGTGCCCGATCATCGCGCCCGAGTGGGAGAGCCCCAAGGGCGTGCCGATCTCGGCGATCCTCTTCGGTGGCCGCCGCGCCACGGCGGTGCCACTGGTGACGGAGTCCTTCGACTGGAACCACGGGGTGTTCCTGGGCGCGAACGTGGCGTCCGAGAAGACCGCGGCGGCCGAGGGCAAGGTCGGCGAGCTGCGCCGCGACCCGTTCGCGATGCTGCCCTTCTGCGGCTACAACATGGGCGACTACATGGGCCACTGGGTCGATGTCGCCAAGGGCAAGGACCAGGCGAAGCTGCCGAAGATCTACTACGTCAACTGGTTCCGCAAGAACGACGCGGGCAAGTTCGTCTGGCCCGGGTTCGGTGAGAACAGCCGGGTCCTGAAGTGGATCGTGGACCGGCTGGACGGCAAGGCCGAGGGTGTGGAGACGCCGATCGGCATCCTCCCGACGCCGGAGGCGCTCGACACGGAGGGGCTGGACCTGTCCGCGTCCGACCTCGACTTCCTGCTGACCGTCGACAAGGAGGTGTGGCGGGAGGAGGCCGCGCTCGTGCCCGAACACCTCAACACCTTCGGTGATCACACGCCGAAGGAGCTGTGGGACGAGTACCGGGCGCTGGTGAGCCGTCTGGGCTGACGCCCGCGTGTGTGCTCCGCGATCGGCCGGATATGGGTTGCCCTGACCAGCGACGTCTCCTCGGCCGGTCGCGGACTTTTTGGTGCGCGCCGGGGAATGTGGTGCGCCTGGTGGCTCGGGGGGTGCGGGTGCGTCGGCGAGTGCCGCTCCGTGGGGCTTCTCGCGCAGTTCCCCGCGCCCCTGAAAGCCCGGGCCCCGGCGGGTCTGAGTGCCCGGGCCCCGGCGGGCCTGAAAGACGGGCCTGCGTCGGCCCGGAGCGGTTGGGCGCGCGGGTCTGGAAGCGGTGGGTGCGCGGGTCTGAAAAGCGGTGGGCGCAGCCCCTGCTTTTCAGGGGCGCGGGGAACTGCGCGATCAGCCCCCACCGGGCCCGCGGCCGGGGGTCGAAGGGGCGCAGCCCCTCGGGATGGGACGGGTAGGGGCGGAGGGGGCGAAAAGGGCTGCCGCGCAACGGATTTCGCGGGACACTCGGGACATCCGCACCGAACCCCGAAATGAGGTGAGCGGGGTGCGTACACCCGTAAGTGACCCCCTGAAGATCGGCCCGTACAAGATAGTCGGCCGCCTGGGATCGGGCGGCATGGGCTGGGTCTACCTGGGCCGCTCACCCGCCGGCCGCGAGGTCGCCGTCAAGGTCGCCCGCCCCGAACTCGCCGCGGAACCCGAGTTCCGCGAACGCTTCGCCCGCGAGGTCGCCGCCGCCCGCGTGGTCAGCGGCGCCTACACCGCCGCCGTCGTCGACGCCGACCCGACCGCCGAACTCCCCTGGCTGGCCACCCTGTACGTCCCCGGCCCCTCCCTCGCGGAAGCGGTCCGCGCCGACGGCCCCCTCCCCGAGGCCCAGGTCCGCCCCCTCGGCGCCGGACTCGTCGAGGCGTTGCAGGCCATCCACGCCGCGCACGTGATCCACCGCGATCTCAAGCCGGCCAACGTCCTGCTCGCCCAGGACGGCCCCCGCGTCATCGACTTCGGCATCTCCCGGGTCGACGGCGCCCCCGGCCTCACCCGCGTCGGTGTCGTCGTCGGCACCCCGCCGTTCATGTCGCCCGAGCAGATCCGCGGCGACCGGGTCGGACCGGCGAGCGACATCTTCTCGCTGGGCGGCGTCCTGGTGTACGCGCTCACCGGCCGCTCCCCGCACGGCAGCGGCGAAGGCGTGCGCGTGGAGGTCGTACGAGGAGAGCCCCGGCTGGAGGGCGTACCGGCGGGACTGCGCCCCCTGATCGCCCGCTGCCTGGCCAAGCGGCCCGAGGACCGGCCCCGACTCGCCGAGATCCTGGCCGAATTGGTGGAGGAGGACGCGAGCGCGGAGGTGTGGCCGCCGCCGCAGGTGGCCCGGACCATCGAGGTGCGGTACGAGGAGCTGAAGGAGCGCCACCTGCGCCGTACGACGAGCGAGTCCGTCCCCTCCTGCCTGCTGCTCCACGCCCAGGCACTGCTCGACGCCGGTCTGACCGACGCCATGGTCGCCGGGGCGGTGGTCCGTGACGGTGCCTGACTCCTACCCGGGCCACAACTCCTTCCCGGGCCAGGGCTCCTACTCCGGCCGGGAATCGTCCACGGGCCGGGAGTCCTCCGGGGGCCGTGAGGCGCATCCCTCGCTCAACGCCGAGATCCACGACCTCGGCACGCACTGGCGGCAGTTGGTGCAGAACTGGGTCGCCCGGCGGAATTACCACACGGTCCACGACACCGTGTCCGTGTCCCTGCGATTCGATCTCCCCGAGGCGGGGCGCATGGTCACGGTGAGATTCATGACCACCAAAAGGCTACTCGTGGCCTTCGCGACGGACGGGCATTTCCTCCGGCAGGACCAACTCGCCATGGCGGCGGCCGCGTCGAACGCGTGGAATACCGAACAATTGATTCCCATGCTTTCCGTGTGGGACGTGCGCGGGCCGCGCCCCTGCCTCGCCGGGGTGTGCGACCTGCCGCTGACGTGCCGCATCACCCAGGCCGACTTCGACGCGCTGGCCAATGACTGGGTGGAGAGGGCGCGACAGATGTTCAGCCGTTGCCATCAGGTGTTCAAGTTGTAGAAGTGAAAAGCGTACTGATCGTAAGTCGACGAAAGTCGCCGTAACTCCACCGGCGGAATGCACCAAACCCTTCCGGCCGCCCCGTCGCCTGCTCCACTATGGGATGGGCTATTTCAGGGCCGCGGGGGCGTGCCTTTCAGGCCACGGGGGGTGGGTGCGGTGGGGGCGATCGGGCGTTTGTCGTTCGTCGGTGTGCTGGTGGGGTCACTGGTCGCACTCGTGCCGGGCGGGTCGTCCGTGGCGGCCGCCGACTCGTGTGCCGACCGGCTCACCGAGCAGTTGGCGTGCTGGGCCGAGGTGATCAAGGACGGACCTGTCGTGATCACGCTGGACGAGCCACTGGCGTACGAGGACGTCGAGGAGCGGCAGCACCAGGACATCGAGGCATTGCGCAGGGACCGGTACCCGCTCGTGGTCCGCGTGCAGAAGGACAAGGCCACCGGTGAGGGGGGTACGGCCCTGCTGGTCCTGGCCGAGGGGCGGCTCGTCCATCCCGAGGCCCGCATCGACCGGCTGCGGCCCGGCCCGATGAGAGCCCTGAAGGACGCGGGCCTCTGCGTCGAACGCACACTGATCTGCGAGTTGATCGAGCGCAAGGGCGACAGGTCCGCGCCCCTGGACGGCAAGGAGCTGATCGACGCGGGTCTGGCCGCCGACGTCACCAGCCATGTCGACGCCATCGGCCCGGGGAAGGACGACGGGAAGCCGCACGCCGACACCTCCCCGGGCGGATCCGCCGAGCAGGGCGGCCAGAAGCAGGGCAACCAGAAGCAGGGCGGTGAACGGGCCGACACCACCGACGACGACCCCGCCGGCTACGGCAGCGGCGCCTGGACCGCCTTCTGGATGGGTCTCCTCCTCGCCCTGCTGCTGCTCGCCTTCGTGATCGTGATCCGGCGCTCCAGGGGCCCGGTGGCCGTGGGCCATCGGGCGGTGTCTCCCGGACGGGCCCTCGGCGGACCCACCCGGGCGGCGCCGGCGCACGCGGCGCGCGGCGGAACCGGGAGCGGGAGCGGAAGCGGAAACGGGGGCGGGAGAGGGGGCGGTAACGGCCTCGGCGGCGCGGCCGTTGAGGGGGACGAGGCCACCACGCGGCTGCGCGCCGCGCCCGCACCCCGGTACGGGCGTCAGGTGGGACCCCGCCCGACGCACTCCCGGACGGCCGTCGTACGGACCGAACTCCACCCGCAGGGCTATGTCGAACTCGACCGGGTGCTGCGCCGGGCCGTGTGGGCCGAGCCGGGGCGCCCACCACCCGCTCCCGGCGCACTCGTCGACGTCACCGACGCACGGGAACGCGATTCCGAGGTCCTGTACGCCTTCCCGCCGACCGCCGCCCGGCACGCGAAGGGCACGCCCAGATGACGTCGGCGGCGCCGGCCGCCGGCCACCGGCCGGCGAGGACCGGCCGCGACCCCGGCAGACGTGACCGTCGCACCAGCCGCGACACCGGCATCGGCGACCGCGACACAGGCATCGGCGACACAGGCATCGACAACGCCAGAAACACCAGAAACATCAGCAACACCAGAGGCATCGGCAACACACAGGCACAGGGGGAAGAACCATGCACCGCGAATACCCGCCCACGCTGCCGGCGGAGTACGCCGACATCGAGTTCGAGAACAACGCCCAGCGCATGCCGCTCGTGCTCTGCCTCGACACGTCCAGCTCCATGGCGGGCCCGCCGATCCAGACGCTGAACAACGCGCTCGCCGAATGGACCCGCGAACTCCACGACGACGTCAGCCTCAGCTACAGCGTGGAGGTCGCCGTCGTCACCTTCGGCGGCCAGGGCGTCGGCGCCTGGCGCGGACCCCAGCTCCTCGACCCGCGCACCCGCACGAGCCCCTTCATACCCGCGCACGCCTTCCAGGCACCGCAGCTCACGGCCGCCGGAGTCACCCTGATGACCGAGGCGCTGGAGCTGGCGATGCACATCGTCGCGGCCCGCAAGGCCGAACTGCGGGCCTCGGGGCTGCAGTACTACCGGCCGCAGATCTGCCTCGTCACCGACGGCCTGCCCACCGACCCGACCGGTCACCTCACAGAATCCTGGCACCGGCTGGTCCCCGTCCTCGCCGAGGAGCAGAGCGCCCGCCGCTTCCGGCTGTACGCGATCGGGGTCGGCGGGATCACGGACCGGGGGGAGCAGGTGCTGCGCGCGTTCGCGCCGAAGTTCAACGCCCGGCTGCAGGGCTTCCCGTTCCGGGAACTGCTCCAGATGATGTCCGCCAGCGCCAACGCCGAGCAGAAGGGCGCGGGGGACGAGGTGTTCGAGAAGATCTTCAGCCAGTTCAAGACGCAGCGCCCGGCCTGGGAGGCGTGAGATGATCGCCGCCGCACCCTGGCGGATCCACGGCCTGAGCGTCGAGGGCTACCGGCACCGGCGCCAGGGACTGCCCTGTCAGGACGCGTGCGCCGCCACCGCCACGGCCTCCGTCGCCGTGCTCGCCGTCGCCGACGGGGCCGGCAGCAGGCCGCGCTCGGAGGAGGGCGCGCGGCTCGCGGTGCGGCTCGCGACGGAGCACTTCGGGCGGCGGGCCGAGACGGCCCCGGAGGTGCCGCCGGGGGAGGCCGTGCACGAGCTGCTGCGGGACTCCCTGCACGACGTGAGCAAGGACTTCCTCGACCGGACCGGAGCCGACGCGCAGGACTTCGCCACGACGCTCACGGTGGTGGTGCTCGCACCCGGCTGGCTCGGTCATGTCACCGTCGGGGACGGTTTCGTCGTCGTACGGGCCGGGACGGAGGACGGGGAGCGGCAGTTCCATCTGCTGCCGCAGGCCGCGGCGGCGAGCGAGTACAGCAACGAGACGGTGTTCCTCACCTCGCCGGACGCGGCGCGCTGGACCCACACCGAGTGCGTGGCGGACGACGGGGTCGACGGGGTGCTCCTGTCCACGGACGGCCTCGCCCAGGCCATGCTCAACCGGGCGACCGACGGCGCCACGTCCCCGAACACCTCGTTCGCCGACGCCGTGTTCCGCTCCCTGGACACCGCCGCCGAGGACGACCGCGACCCCAATCTGGCGGCCCTCCTGCGCTCCGACCGCCTCACCGCCCTCAACGCCGACGACAAGACCCTGCTGCGAGCCGTCCGCACGCACCGGCGATGACCGCACGGG
Organism: Streptomyces stelliscabiei; assembly: GCF_014873495.1. Taxonomy (GTDB): domain Bacteria; phylum Actinomycetota; class Actinomycetes; order Streptomycetales; family Streptomycetaceae; genus Streptomyces; species Streptomyces bottropensis. The sequence continues at coordinate 6,590,181 of NZ_JADBGF010000001.1, forward strand.
CGACGACCGCACCGGCGACGACCGCACCGGCGATGACCGCCGCGCACGACGGACGACTCCGCCGGTGGTGGCCCTGCCCCCAGGCCGACGCGTCCGCGCGGCGGCGACCGGCCCCATGACACCCGGAGGTACGGCCATGAGCGGCCGCACGGTCTTTCTCGACGGCAGGCGGGTCACGCTGGCCGAGTCGCCGCTGAAGGGCGGCGGGCAGGCGGCGGTGTTCCCCGTGGAGGGGGACGCCGGGATCGTCGTCAAGATCTACCGGGACACACCCGGGCCGGACCAGGAGCGACGGCTGGCCCGCATGCTCACGATGTCCCCGCTGGCCGCCCGCCCGACGGACGCCAACCAGCCGCCCGAGCTGGCCTGGCCCACCGCGATCGCCCGGGGCACGAACGGCGAGTTCCTCGGCTACGCGATGCGTCGGTTCGGCGAACCCCAGCACGTGCAGCTGGTGGGCCTGTTCACCCGTGTCCAGCGCCTCAAGCTCTTCCCCGACCGGGCCGACTGGCGGTTCCTGCTGGGCGTCGCCTGGAACCTCGCCTTCATGACCGCCCGGATGCACTACGACGACCTCGTCATCGGCGACTTCTCCAGCAGCAACGTCGTCGTCGACGGCAACGGCTTCGTCACCTTCCTCGACTGCGACTCGATCGCCTTCACCGACCCGGTCACCGGGGAACTCTTCCCGTGCCTGATGCACACCACCGACTACTCGTCCCCCGAGCGCCAGGCGGGCGGCCCCGCGACCCGGCAGAGCGACGACTTCGCCCTCGCCGTCCTCGTCTACCAGCTGCTCACCGCCGGCAACCACCCCTTCGGCGGGGTGCCGCACGAGAGCGCCTCCGAGTCGACCGTCAAGGACAACATCGCCGCGAGCTGCAGCTATGTCGTCCGCCCCGAGCGGGTGACCATCCCGCGCGGCACGATCGACCCCTCCGTGCTGCCGACCGAACTCCTGACCCTCGCCAAGGCCGCCTTCGGTGCCGGCGTCGAGAACCCCGACGCCCGGCCGAAGGCCGAGGCCTGGCTCCGCGCCCTCGACAAGGAGCGCGGCGAGGTGCGCGCCTGCACGGTGCGGCCCCTGCACACCTACGGCTCCCATCTGCCGACCTGTCCCTGGTGCACCCGGGCCGCGGTCACCGGGCACGACGTGTTCAACGGACCCCGTCCCGCGTCGGCCCCGGGGGCTCCGTGGGTGGCTCCGCCGGATCAGCCGCCGTCCCCGTACGCGGCGTTGAAGGTGCTGGCGGTGGTGGTGGGGGTGGTGTTGCTGATCGTGATCCTGGCGAGTCTCGGCTGACGGCTGCCGCCGGTCGTAGGGGGTGATGCGGGTTTCGTGGGCGGGTGCGGGACCGATGGGGCTTCTCGCGCAGTTCCCGGCGCCCCTAAAACCCCAGGCCCCCGTGCCCCAAAAACCCCAGGCGCGCAGATGTGAAAAGCGGCAGCCCTGCCAGCCTGGAAAGCGGCGGCCCGGTGCGCCTGGAAAGCCCAGGCCCCGCAGACCTGGAAAGCGGCGCCCTGCCGGCCTGAAATGTGGCGGTCCTGCGGGCCTGGGAAGCGAGGGGTCTGTGGCCCGAAAAGCAGCGGGCGCAGCCCCTGCTTTTCAGGGGCGCGGGGAACTGCGCGAGAAGCCCCACCGGGCCGCACCCACCGACGCACCGACCCGCTCCCTCACCCCGACCGGCCCTCCAGGTACCGCGTGTGCGACTCCTGTCGACGTGCCTCCGCATCGCGCAGCGCCGCCGCGAGACGTCCCAACTCCTCCTGCAAAAGGCCGAGTTGACGCTCCAGGTGGCGTTCCGGGGGTTCCGCCCCCGGAGTCAGCCGAGTCCACCAGCGGGTGCGGACGAAGGTGTCGACCGCCTCGGGGACGTCCTGCCGTACGGCCCGGGAGAGGGCGTGGACGCCCTCCGGGTCGCGGGCGAGGATCTCGGCGACCCAGCCGGGATCGAGGAGGGCGGTGAGGAGGTCGGTCAGCTCGGTGAGCCGACCGGACGCGGCGGGTGGCAGCTCGACACCGGCCAGGTACCCCCGCAGGGTGCCGTAGTCGGTCCGCACCTCGTCGAGCTGGGCGGACGGGTCCGGGAAGTCAGGCGGCGGAGGGCGCTCCGGCGGGGCGATCAGGGCGCCCGCGCCGTACAGCCCGACGACCACGACCGGCCAGTACGGTCCCGCGATCCCCGCGAAGGTCAGCCCGAGTCCGGCGACCCCGAGGGCGCTGCCGGTGAGGTTCTTGCGGGACTCGACGTACGCCATGAATCTACTGGTAGCCACGGATCTCCTCGAAGGCGCCGTCGAGTGAGCCCTGTCGGGCGTCGAAGAGGCGGCCGCCGGTCAGGTCGGCGATGTGCTCCAGTTCGCCCTGGTCGGAGTCGCCGAAGAGGATCGGGAAGACGGGGATCCGCCGGTCGGCGGCGGGCAGCCGCTCGTAGAAGTCGTCGAAGTCGGCGGGGCTCGCGCCCTCGGTGTTCTCGCCGTCCGTCATCAGCACGATGGAGGTGAAGGTGTCCCGGTCGGCGGCGCCGAGGTGCTCGTACGCCTTCCGCAGCGAGGTGTAGATGGCGGTGTCCCCGGAGGCGGACAGCCTGCCGGTGTCGGCGCGGATGCCGTCGAGCCCGGCCTTCGGGGCCTCGGGCCGCACGACATGCGTCGTCACGCTCTTCACGTCCGACCCGAACGGCATCAGCGTGACCTCCTCCCGGTCGCGGAAGTCACCGGTCAGCTCGGTGAGCGCGGCCTTCAGCCGGTCGAGCCGGTCGCCCTCCATCGAGCCCGAGGTGTCCAGGACGTACACGGTCCGCGACGGGCGGCGCAGCTCGTTCTCGTACGCGTCGAGCAGGCCGTCGGCGACGGACCGGGAGCCGGGAAAGGGGAGTTCGCGACGGCGCGTGGTGTCGAGACCGGCCGCGGGCGGGACGGAGGCGACGACCGGGCGGCGCAGCGTCCTCTCGGTGATCAGGCGCTGGATGTCCGGGGTGCGCAGGGCGTCGGTGAGCCGGCGTACGTCGTCCCGGACGTCCTTGCTCGTGGACACCAGGGACGAGAGCGGGTAGTCGGCGGTGACGACCCCGTCGCGCGGCCGGATCACCGTCAGGTCCTGGCGCGACTTCAGCACGGACTCGTAGTTGAGGAGCGCGTCGACGTCACCGCGCCGGTCGTACGCCGTCGCCAGCCAGCCCGAGGACCCCGACGTCAGCTGCTGCCCGGTGAAGAACTCCTTCAGCCGGGGCGTCGCCCGTGCCACGTCCGCGTCCGTGAGCGCGGACTGGGCGCCGGACAGGCCCGACGCCACCGAGATCAGCGTCGAGAAACCGGAGTGGGAGCGGGAGGGGTCGGTCATGCCGTACGTCAGCTTCCCGTCCGCCACCGCGTTCTCGATGTCCGACCAGGTGACGCGGTCGGGCTTCCACCCCAGCTTCCGTACGGTCTCGTTCTTCACGCCGATCGCGACCGGGCTGGACATCACCGGTGTCTCCGACACGACCTGCTTCGCCGCGTCCGGGCGCAGCCGCAGATAGTCGTTGGAGGAGAGCCACAGGGCGTCGTACGAGCCCTTCGCCCGGGACCCGGTGAGCAGGTCCACCGCGTCGAGCGTGCCCATGTAGGTGGGCCGGACCTTGATGCCGGTGTCCTTCTCCACGCGCTCCAGCACCGGCTTCATGTCGGCGAGTTCGCTGGAGGCGAGGACCCGCAGGGTGCCGGGGATGTACTGGGTGGCCTCCGCCGGGCCGGGCCCGGGCTGGTCCGTGGCGGTGCAGGCGGTGGCCAGGAGCACGAGCCCGGTCACCGCGGCGACGGCCGCCGTGGTCCGTGCCCTCGTGCGGGTCGCCGTCCCCGCTCTCGTCGGTGTCCTCATCCGAGTCCCCCTTCCAGCGCGCCCTGGTTCCGGCTGCGCTCCAGGTACTGGCTCGCGTTCTGGAGTTCGGAGGTCAGGGACTCGACGGTCGCGGCCATGGTCTCCGTGGCCTGCGCCTTGTAGGTGTCGATGGCGTCGAGCGTGCGGTAGATCTGCTGGAAGGCCGAGCGGAGCGTCTCCGCGCCGACGGCCGGATCGGCGGCGATGCGCTGGATCTCGCCGCTCTGGGTGGACAGCATCTCGGCGTTGCCCCGGATCAGGTCCTCGGTGGTGCCGCGCAACGCGTTGACCTGGTCGACGACCTTCCGCTGGTTGTCGAGCGCGGAGGCGAGCATCACCGAGATGCGCAGCGCCGACACCGTGGTCGTGGCGGCCCGGTCGACGCCCTTGATCAGCTCCTCGTTGTTGCGCCGTACGACGTCCATGGCCAGGTAGCCCTGGGCGCAGACGGCCAGCTGGGTGAGCAGGTCCTGGTGCTTCTGCCGGACGGGGAAGAGGACGTCGGCGCGCAGGGTGTCGCCCGCTTGCGGGTCGACGCCGTCGACGTGCGTCCGGATGTGGGCCTCGACGGCCGTGTCCAGGGCCTCCGCCAGGACGACGTACTCCTGGAGCTTGCCCATGGTCTCCCACAGCCGGACCCGCTCTGTCTGCAACGCGGCGCTGTCGCGCCGCAGTTCGTCCTGGCCGCCGCGCAGGGAGCCCACGATCCTGTTCAGCGTGCCCTGCGCGGAGGCGTACTTGGCGACGTGGTCGCGCAGCTTGTTGCCGCCGGGCAGCCGGGACAGGAACCTGCGGCCCTTGCTCGCCGGCAGGTCCCTCGGGTCCAGGTCCTCCACCACGCGCCGGAGTTCGACGAGCGAGCCCGCGACCTGCGACTGCGCGTCCCCGCCCTTGCTCGGCAGGCTGCGCACGGTCCGCTCCAGCATCCGGTTGGACTGCGCGGCGGCGGTGCGCATCTCGCCCGCGCCGAGCGAGGTGATCTCCCCGACCTTGCCGGCGAACTCCGGGGAGCGCGCGTCGAGGGCGGTGAGCCCCCGCACGTACTCCTCGGCCTTGCGGGCCATGTCCGTCCGCACGGACTCCTCGACCGGGACGAGTCCGCCGGCCTTCTCCCGGGGCACGGCGGCGACCGGTGCGGGAGGGGTGAGTGTGAAGGTGCGGTCGTCGTTGCTGTCTTCGATGGTCATGTGTCGTCTTCCCCCTCGTCCTCCTGGCCCCTGGCCCGGCGCGCCATCTCGTGCAGCACCTCGGAGGTGGGCACGGGCGCCTGCCGGACGGTCAGCCTCTGCATCAGGTGGGTGGTGTGGCCGGCGGTCGCCGACGTGAACTCGGTGGCCGCGCCCTGCGGCCGGAAGCCGTGCCGGGCCGCCAGTTCGCGCAACGCCGGGTCGGTGCCGAGCAGTTCGCCGAGCGCGCGGCCCTCGTCCGTGACCGGCACGACGGTGTGGTCGCTGAAGACGGTGGTGTCCGGGTAGAGGACGACCATGTCGTCGACGCGCTGATCCGCCGCGAGCAGGGCGGCCACCTGTGACTCGTAGACGAGGACGAGGGGACTGCCGACCCCGCTGACGAAGTCACGGAACGCCGCGTCGGTGCTCGGCTGCTGGGCGCCCTGGACACTGATCAGCTCGTGCATCAGCGGGGCGGTCCGGTCCAGGTCCGCCTTGCTCGCGACCACACGGCCGCCGTTGGCGACGTTGGAGGCGGCGGCGAGGTAGAGCGCGCCCGAGTTGGAGGTGGTCGGGTCGGTGGTGGCGATGTAGAGCAGCCCCATCAACTCGCCGTACTTCTCGGACCCCTTGAGGTCCTGCCACGTCCGGTTCTTCTCGGCTGCCTTCAGATAGGCGGCCATGTCGAGGACGCCCCGGCCCTTGTCGAGCGTGGCGAAGCCGTTCCCGCGCAGTACCTCGGCGGCGTCCCGGTGGGCGACCACGACGAGGGGGGAGTAGAAGGGGCGGGGCAGTGGTTCACGGACCTTGTACTTCGCGGCCAGTTCGTCGGCGGGTGCCTTGCTGGACGGGAACGCGAAGTCGTATCCCTTCAGATCCAGGCCGTCCATGGCCCAGGATCCCGACGTCTCCGTCTTCACGGTGTAGCCCTTGGCGGCCAGGGCCTTCACCACCTGGGGGTCGGCGAAGAACTCCGCCTTCTCCGACCCGATCACTCCTCGCACGGTCTTCGTTGCCGTGCTCGTGTCCCCGGTGTCCCGGCCTGCCACGACGGCTGCCACCACGCCGCCGATCAGCAGGACCGCGAGGACGATTCCTGCGATTCGTCTCACAGGGGGAGAGTGCTCCCGGAACCCAACGTTCCTCGTCGTTCCGGGTGAACGGGGGGTGAAGCGGTGGTCCCGGAACGCAACGGGCGGCTGCCGCCGGGGGTGCGGGCGTGGGTACGTGTTTCAGCGCGGGCCCGCTGGGGGCTTTCGCGCAGTTCCCCGCGCCCCTGGGGCTGTGGGTGCGCCCGGTTGTTTTCGGGTGCGGGCCCGGTGGGGCTTCTCGCGCAGTTCCCCGCGCCCCTGAAAAGCAGGGGCTGCGCCCGCCGCTTTTCAGGCCCGCAGGACTTGGGCTTTCTGGCCCGCGGGGCCTGGGCTTCATGGGTCCGAAGGGGCTGGGCTTTAGGGGCCCGCGGGGCCCGGGTTTTTAGGGGCGTGGGGAACTACGCGACCAGACCCCACCGGAGGCGCGGTCGACGACGGACCCGTACCCCCGACCCGAGTGGCTACGCGGTCAGCGGTACGACCGCGTGCGCGTCCATCCGCTCGGCCGCCAGGATCGCGGACGCCGTGTCCGCGCGGGACGCCGCGACGACGAGTGCCCGCCCCGCGAGCGCGTGCGCCCGCCGGTGCAGCGCGGCGACATCCCCCGTGCCCCCGCCGGCGGCGACGCGGACCGGCGGCAGCCCGCCCCGCAGCCCGGCGACCCGCGCGGCCAGCGCCTCCGCGGCGGCGTCGAGGTCGTCGGAGGGGCTCAGCGCGCGGAGCTCGTCGGTGGCCGCCAGCAGCGCCGCCAGATGACCCGCGAGCTGAATGTCCAGCTCCTCCTCACGCGAACGGTGAGGGAAGTCGGAGGAGGTCGTGCCGGCCATCGTGTGGACCGACTTCGTGCGGATCGGCTCGTACATGGGATGGCCTCCAAGCTCTCGGACGACCACTCTACCTTAGATTCGGTCTAAAGTTGAGCGAGGTCCGAAAGCTCGGGCCCACCACTCTCGGCGCGCCGCACCGCGCTTCGTTCCACGCCGCTAGGCCTGCGCGTACCCGTCCAGGAAGTTCCCGATCCGGGTGATCGCGGACCGCAGATCGCCCACCGTCGGCAGTGTGACCACCCGGAAGTGGTCGGGCTCGGCCCAGTTGAACCCGGTGCCCTGGACGACCATGATCTTCTCCTGTCGCAGCAGGTCGAGGACCATCCGGCGGTCGTCCTTGATCTTGAAGACGTTCGGGTCGAGGCGCGGGAAGAGATACAGCGCCCCCTTCGGCTTCACGCACGTGACGCCCGGGATCTGCGTCAACAACTCGTACGCGACGTCCCGCTGCTCCTTGAGCCGCCCGCCCGGCAGGACCAGGTCGTTGATCGTCTGACGCCCGCTGAGCGCGGCGACCACCCCGTGCTGCCCCGGCATGTTCGCGCACAGCCGCATGTTCGCGAGGATCGTCAGACCCTCGATGTAGGAGTCGGCGTGCGCGCGGGGCCCGGAGATCGACATCCAGCCGACCCGGTAGCCGGCGACGCGGTACGCCTTCGACATGCCGTTGAAGGTGAGGGTCAGCAGGTCGGGGGCGACCGAGGCCGTCGGGGTGTGCGTGGCGTCGTCGTAGAGGATCTTGTCGTAGATCTCGTCCGAGCAGACCAGGAGGTTGTGGCGGCGCGCGATGTCCGTCAGTCCGCGCAGCATCGCCTCGTCGTACACCGCGCCCGTCGGGTTGTTCGGGTTGATGATGACGATCGCCTTGGTGCGGTCGGTGACCCTGCGCTCGACGTCCGCGAGGTCCGGCATCCAGTCGGCCTGCTCGTCGCAGCGGTAGTGCACGGCCGTGCCGCCGGACAGGGAGACCGCCGCCGTCCACAGCGGGTAGTCCGGGGACGGGACGAGGACCTCGTCGCCGTCGTCGAGCAGGCCCTGCATGGCCATCACGATCAGCTCGGAGACGCCGTTGCCGATGAAGACGTGCTCGACGTCCGTCTCGATGCCGAGGGTCTGGTTGTGCATGACCACCGCGCGGCGCGCCGCGAGCAGGCCCTTCGCGTCGCCGTAGCCGTGGGCCGACGACACGTTGCGGAGGATGTCCTCCAGGATCTCGGGCGGGCACTCGAAGCCGAACGCCGCCGGATTGCCGGTGTTCAGCTTGAGGATCCGATGCCCCGCGGCCTCAAGTCGCATCGCCTCCTCGAGCACCGGGCCCCGGATCTCGTAACAGACGTTGGCGAGCTTCGTCGACTGGATCACCTGCATGCCCGTGAGCTTACGGCCCGGTAACGCGTTCCGTGTCGTGTTTTCCACCACCCGGGGCGACCTCTCCCGCCCGAACCGCCCCACCGTCCCCCGATCCCCCGCCTTCTGGCCGAAGATCGTGCGGCCGGAACCAACTCCTTGCTCGGCCCTCACCCGGCCTTCACAATGCGCATGACAAACTGCGGTGGCCGAAAGACCTTCACCCCCCACCGCACGACAGCCCCACGGCACAGCTCAGCCCGCACAGCACACCCCGCACGGCAGCTCACGCAGTACCCACGCAGCAATCCACGTAGCAAGAGGGGACCCCCACATGAGAAAGCCTCTCGTCGCCGCGCTGTTCGCCCTGGTGATCACCGGGGCGGGCGCGGCGCCGGCGGTCGCGGCGCCGGAGCCCGCGGCGGCACCCGTGAAGTCGGCCGTCGGCAGCGTCGTCGACACGGCGAACAAAACCGTGGCCGACCTCGCGGCCCCGGCCCCGGCGATCCAGGCCGTCAACTTCGCCGGCACCGTCTCGCTCAGCAACTGTTCCGGCTCGGTCGTCCGGATGCCCGCCTCCGAGGACAACGACCCGGCGCTGGTCATGACCAACGGCCACTGCCTGGAGACCGGCTTCCCGGCCGCCGGCCAGGTCCTCGTCGACCGGGCCTCCACCCGCACCTTCGGTCTGCTCAACTCCGCCGGCACCCGCGTCGGCACCCTGCGCGCCAGCAAGATCGCCTACGGCACGATGACCGACACGGACATGGCGGTGTACCAGCTCACCACCACGTACGCGCAGATCAAGAGCACATACGGCATCGACGCCCTCGTCTACGACACCGCCCGCCCGACCGTCGGCACCCCCATCACCGTCGTCTCCGGGTACTGGAAGCGGACCTACAGCTGCGCCGTCGACGGGTACGCGTACCGGCTGAAGGAGGGCTCCTGGACCTGGAAGGACTCCATCCGTTACACCTCCGCCTGCCAGACCATCGGCGGCACCTCGGGCTCCCCGGTCCTCGACAACGCCACCGGCAAGGTCGTCGGCGTCAACAACACGGGCAACGAGGACGGCGGGCGCTGCACCGAGAACAACCCCTGCGAGGTCGACGCGAACGGCACCGTGACCGTCCGCCCGGGCATCAACTACGCCCAGCAGACCTGGCACGTCCCCGCCTGCTTCGGCGTGGACAACAAGCTCGACCTCACCCGCAGCGGCTGCATCCTTCCCAGGCCGTAGGGAACCCGTCAGGCGCCACGCCGGACCGCCCGGCCCGCCAGTACGTCCGTCCGCCGGCCGTCCTCGATGACTGGACGGCCGTCGACCAGGACGTAGGGGATGCCGGTCGGCAGGGTGCGCGGTGCCTCGTACGTCGACCCGGCGGCCACGGTCGCCGGGTCGAAGAGCACCAGGTCGGCGCGGTACCCCTCGCGGACGAGTCCCCGGTCCACGAGGCGCAGCCGCGCGGCGGGGCGTGAGGTGAGGTGGGCGACGCACTCCTCCAGGGAGAGCACGCCCAGCTCCCTCACGTACCGGCCGAGATAGTGCGGGAACGTGCCGTACGCGCGCGGGTGCGGCTTGTCGCCGCGCAGGATGCCGTCGGAGCCCCCGGTGTGCGCCCGGTGGCGCATGATGGCCCGCACGTTCTCCTCGTGCCCGACGTGCTGCAGGACAGTGGAGCCGAGCCGGTCCTCGACGAGCAGCCGGCGGGCGGTCACCCAGGGGTCCTCGCCGCGCTCCTTCGCCGACCGCGCGATCGTCCGGCCCACGTACGACGACAGTGCCGGGTCGGTGACGCCCGAGATCTCCACGGTGTCCCACTCGACGGGCACGCCGTGGCAGCCGTCGGAGCCGAGGGCCTCCATGTGGTGCCGGATCCGTTCGGCCGTCGTGTCGTCCCTCAGCCGCGCGAGCACCGCCTCCGGGCCGCCCTCGCCCGCCCAGCTCGGCAGCAGCGCCACGAGCGTCGTGCAGCCGGGGGTGTAGGGGTAGGTGTCGAGCGTGATGTCCGCGCCCGTCGCGAGCGCCTCGTCGAGGAGCGTCAGCAGCTGCGGGGCCCGCCCTTCGTTCACGCCGAAGTTCATGGTGGCGTGGGCCAGGTGGAGGGCGCAGCCCGCCTCCCGGGTCAGGGCGACCATCTCCTCGTACGCCCGGAGCGCGCCCGCCCCGTAGGAGCGGTGGTGTGGGCAGTAGTAACCGCCGTACGACGCCACCACCCGGCACAGCTCGGTGAGTTCGGCGTCCCCGGCGTACATGCCGGGGGTGTAGGTGAGCCCCGACGACATCCCGACCGCGCCCTCCCGCAGGCCCGCCGCCACCGCCTCCCGCATCCGGTCCAGCTCCCGCGGTGTCGCCTCCCGGTCCTCCCAGCCCATGGCGAGCATCCGCACCGTGCCCTGCGGGACGAGGTACGCGGCGTTCACGGCGATGCCCTCGCCGTCGAAGCCGTGGTCGAGGCGGTCCAGGTACTCGCCGACCGAGCGCCAGGTGAAGTCGATGTCCTCGCCGTAGCCGTTCCATCCGGTGATCGCGCGGCGGACCTCTTCGAGGGTGCGGTCGTCGACCGGCGCGTACGACAGCCCGTCCTGGCCGACGACCTCCAGGGTCACCCCCTGTGCCGCCTTCGCGGTGTGTTCGGGGTCCCGCAGGAGCGCGAGGTCGCTGTGGGCGTGCATGTCGATGAAGCCGGGGGCCAGGACCAGGCCCTCGGCGTCGATCTCCCGCTGGGCCCTCGGCCGCTGGCACCCGGCCGCGGCCGCCTCCTTGACGATCGTCGTGATCCTGCCGTCCGCCACGACCACGTCGGCGCGGTAGGAGGGCTCGCCGGAACCGTCGACGACGTCGGCGTCACGGAAGACCAGGTCCATGTGCGTCACCTTTCAGGGCGGTGCCGGGATCGGCAGCGGTCGCCGCCCGCTCAGAAGAACGTGCGGACGTAGTCCACGACCGTGCCGTCCGCCTCCACCACCGGGATCAGCTTCCACTTGTCGAACGACGTGCACGGATGCGACAGCCCCAGCCCCACCCAGTCACCGACCTCCAGCGCGGCCCCCGCCCCGGTGCGCAGCCACGCGTGCTGGTCGGACAGCCCCGTCACCGTGATTCCCGCGGCCTCGCGGACCTCGCCCGTGCCCGCGTCCCGCACCACCTCGGCCGACGGCAGGTCCAGGTCGTGCGCGGCGTCGCGCTTGCCCGCGTTGGCGAAGGCCTGGTCGGGGGAGGGGCGGGAGACGACCTGCGCCCAGAGCCGGAAGGCGGGCTCCAGGGTGCCCTCCTCGGGGACGCGGTTGAAGGGGGTGAGCCGGCGGTAGTGGCCGGCGTCGTGCGAGACGTACGCGCCCGACCGGAGCAACTTCAGTACGGGCACGGACAGTTCGGGAAGTTCGGCGAAGACCTCGGCCACGGCGTCGAACCACGCGCTGCCGCCCGCGCTGACGATCACCTCGTCCAGCCCGGCGAACCGTCCCGCCTTGTCGAAGTCGACGGCGAGCGAGGTCAGCCGGCGCAGCCAGGCCGCCACCCGCTCGGGGTCGGCCCCCGGCACCTCGCCCTCGTAGCCGGCGACCCCCACGAGCCGCAGTGTCCCGGTCCCGGCCACCGCGTCCGCCACGGCCGCGCACTGTGCCTCCGTACGGACGCCGGTGCGCGCGTCCTCGCCCGCGCCCAGCTCCACGACGACGTCGACCGGGCGGGCGGGGCCCCCGGCGGCCCGCAGCGCCGCGTCCATGAGCGCGACACCGCGCACGGAGTCGACGTAGCAGACGAAGCGGAAGGCGGGGTCGGCGGCCAGTTCGCCGGCGATCCACCGCAGGGCGGCCGGATCGACGACCTCGTTCGCCAGGAAGACCCGCTCGATCCCGAACTCCCGTGCCACGCGCACCTGATGGGGTACGGCCAGGGTGATGCCCCAGGCGCCGCGCTCGATCTGCCGCCAGAACAGCCGCGGTGCCATGGACGTCTTGCCGTGGGGGGCGAAGGCGAGGCCGTGGCGGGCCGAGTAGGTCTCCATCAGCGCCAGGTTGTGCTCCAGGCGCTCGGCGGACAGGGCGAGCACGGGGGTGGTGAAGCCGTCGGTGAACAGGTTGAGCCGCCGGCCGGCCAGCTCGGCCACGGTGCTGCCGTCGGCGTCCGGCGGGAGGCCCTTGAAGCGGTGGTCGACGCGTTCCGCGGCCAGCCGGGCCAGCGCTTCGACACTCTCGGCGCCCATGGGGTCCTCCCTGACGAGTTCGTTGCATCACATGCAACGTTCATTGCGTATGTCGCTGAAAGCTGTCTAACATCCCAGCCAGACCTGGGTCAACGGTGCCGAACCCGCCCCCCCCGACGCGACGAGGAGCCTCCACCATCGTGACCGCCGACGGACTCCGTTCCCCCGGCGCCGCTCCCGTCGGCGTCGACGTCGTCGCGCTCGGCGAGTCCATGGTCACCTTCCTTCCCACCCGCCCCGGACGGCTCGCCGACGTCCCCTCCTTCGACCGGGCCGTCGGCGGCGCGGAGTCCAACCTCGCGTGCGCACTGGCGGCGGCCGGACACACCGTCCGCTGGGTGAGCCGGGTGGGCGCCGACGCGTTCGGTGACCACCTGGTCGAGACGATCGGCGGACACGGCGTGGACGTGACCTCCGTGGGCCGGGACCCGGCCCGTCCGACTGGCGTGTACTTCCGCACGGCGGGGGACCGGGCCACGGACGCGCACGAGGTCGCCTACTACCGGGCGGGTTCGGCCGCCTCGGCGATGTCGGCCACCACCGTGGACCTCGCGGCGGCACGCGCCGGACGCGTCCTGCACCTCTCCGGTATCACCGCCGCCCTGTCCGAGGACTGCCTGAGCCTGCTGCGCGACCTGACGGCCCCCCACCCGGACCGCCCCCTGATCTCCTTCGACGTCAACCACCGCCCGGGCCTGTGGCGCGCCGTCGACGGCCCCCGCGTCCTGCTCGAACTGGCCCGCGCCGCCGACCTCGTGTTCGTGGGCGAGGACGAGGCGGAGGAGGCGTGGGGCGTCACGGGCGGCCCGGCGGCGATCCGGACGCTGCTGCCCGAACCGGTGACCCTGGTGGTGAAACAGGGAGCCCACGGAGCCACCCTGTTCGCCCGCCCGCCCGCCGGACCGGGGACGTGCACACCCCGGCGCGCCCCCGCAGACACGACCACGTCCGAGCCCGCCCCGCACGTCGACGTGGTCGCCCCCGTGGGCGCCGGTGACGCCTTCGCCGCCGGCTTCCTCTCCGCCACCCTGCGCGCGCTCCCCGCCCGCGCCCGCCTCCGGCACGGCCACCTGACGGCCGCCGCCGCGCTCACCGTCCCCGGCGACCTCGCCACCCCGCCGCCGCGGGACCACGCCGACCGCCTGGCGGCCCTGGACGACGAGGTGTGGGGGAGACTTCGACTCGGCCCCGGCTGGACACAGGCCGATCGGGCCCCCGAGGAGGTACGCACCCCATGAGCCAGACCGTCGACCGCGCGCTGAGCATCCTGCCGCTGCTCGCCGAGGGCCCCGCCGACCTCGGCCGGGTCGCCGACCGCCTGGGCGTCCACAAGTCCACGGCCCTGCGCCTGCTGCGGACCCTCCACGAACACGGGCTCGTCTACCGGCAGTCCGACCAGCGCTACCGCCTCGGCGCCCGCCTCTTCGCCCTCGCCCAGGAGGCCGTCGAGAACCTCGACCTCCGCGAGATCGCCCACCCCCACCTCGTACGCCTCAACGAGATGTGCGGCCACACCGTCCACCTCGCCGTGCACGAGGACAACGAGGTCCTCTACATCGACAAGGTGGAGAGCCGCTACCCGGTCCGCATGTACTCCCGCATCGGCAAGCCGGTCGCGATCACGGTCGCGGCCGTCGCCAAGCTGCTGCTCGCCGACCTTCCCGAGGCGGAGCGCCGCGCCCTCGCGGAGAGGCTCGACTACCCGCTGTACACGCCCCGTTCGACCCCCAACGCCCCCGCCTTCCTCCAGGAGCTGGCGCGGGTCCGCGAACAGGGCTGGGCCACCGACCTCGGCGGCCACGAGGAGTCCATCAACTGCGTCGCCGCGCCCGTCCACGGCACCGACGGCCGGGTCGTCGCCGCGATGTCGCTCTCCGCGCCCAACGTCGTCGTCACCGCCGACGAACTCCTCACCCTGCTCCCGCTCGTCCGCCGCACCGCGGACGCGATCAGCGGCGAGTACTCCGGCAGAACCCCAGCGAAGGACACCGTATGAGCCACCGGCCCGGGCCGACCGAGAAGGTCGCCCTCACCCCCACGACCCACACCGCCCCGCCCGCGAAGTTCTCCCACGGCGTCCGCAAGGGCAACATCCTCCAGGTCGCCGGACAGGTCGGCTTCCTCCCGGCCGTCGAGGGCGAACCCCCCACCCCCGCCGGCCCCACCCTGCGCGAACAGACCCTCCAGACCCTCGCCAACGTCAAGGCGATCCTGGAGGAGGGCGGCGCCACCTGGGACGACGTGATGATGATCCGCGTCTACCTCACCGACGTGGACCACTTCGCCGAGATGAACGCGCTCTACAACGCGTACTTCGAGGAGCACCTCACCGGGGTACCGGCCGCCCGCACGACGGTCTACGTCGGCCTCCCGGCGGGCCTGCTGATCGAGATCGACGCGCTGGCCGTCCTGGACGCCTGACCCCGCTCCTCGCGCCCGGGGGGAGGGTCATGAAATCCAGATACGGACATATGCCCGGCCCGACTGTCCCCGGCACAGGATCGTCGACCATACTGCCCGCTGTGGAGCAGCGCATCGGTTCGAACAACCAGCCCCTGGCCGCCGCCGCGGTCGACCCGTCGCACATCCCCGGACTCACGGCACCGGTGTCCGTGAAGAAGGAGAAGCAGGAGGAGCCGGAGGACATCAAGCCGACGGAGCCCGTCGAGCCGGACGAGGCTGCCCCGGAACGGAACGAGCCGGCGGCCGCCGAGCCGTCGAAGCCGTCCCTCGACAAGTCACCCGCCGGGAAGACCCTGGCCGACGCCGACGAGACGGACGCCGAGGACGACACCGAAGCGAACGCGGAAGCAGACGCACCGGCGGACGCGGAAACCGAAGCGGGAGCCGACACGGAAGACGGCGCGGCCGACGGTCCCGTCTTCGAGGCCTCTGACCGCCGCGCGAAGATCATCGCCGACAGCCGTGGCGTACGGCTGCGCCTGGACGACCAGGAGTGCGAGTTCGGCTGGGACGAGATCGGCGCGATCGAGACGGAGTCCCCCCGCTTCGGCAAGCGGTTCACGATCACGGTCCACACCCCGGACCGCCGCTGGTACTTCCTGGAGATCGAGGCCAAGGCCAAGTCGGAGCACGCGGTCTGGGAGAAGCAGATCGACGAGGTCCTGGACGCGTACTTCGACGAGGGTTCCGCCGAGGGTTCCGCGGAGGGTTCCGCCGAGGAGGAGCAGGAGTCCGAGGACACCGCCTCCTAGAGGGCGCGGGAAACCGCGGGACCGGCCACGACGGTCCCGCGGTCACCCCCTCACCGATCGAAACCCCCGGCTAGCAGTACTGCGCCTCCTTGCCGATGGACCGGTACATGCAGTCCGAGTTCTCCAGCAGCTGCAGCACCGCGTCCCGGTTGCGCGAGGTCTCCCGGGAGATCACCTCGTCGGGCGGATAGAAGCCGCCCCCCGAGGCCGACCCCGGATACATCTCGAACGTGTACGCGAAGATCTTCTGGTTGCCCCACAGCCAGTCGTCGATCGACCCGTCCGTGATGTAGAGGTCACTGGACTGTTCGGGCGTGTACCCGTTGCTCGTCGCCATCTTCCCGCCGACCGTCGCGAACGCGTTGCGGTCGTCCGTCGTCATCCCGGTCGTCGTGTTGGCGGTCGTGTACCCGAACGGCCACAGCACCAGCTCGCTGTACGTGTGGAAGTCGATCGCGGACCTGATCTGCTGGACCCCGCCCACGACCCGGCCGCGTACGAAGTCGGCGACGACCTTGACCTCGGGCGCCGACTCGGCGGCCGCGCCCCGGTACGTGTCCGAGGACGTCGACCCGGACGAGCCGCCGCAGCAGCCCCAGCGGTAGTTCCAGTTGCGGTTGAGGTCGGTGCCGACGGCCGACGAACCGCTGTTGGGCTGCCGGTTCTTGCGCCACGAGCGGTAGGAGCCGGTGGCGACGTCGTACTCGCCGCCGTCGGGGTTGACGTCCGGGATGATCCAGATCTCGCGGTTGTTCACCATGTTCGTGACCCGGGAGTCGGTCCCGTAGTCGGAGGTCAGCTCGTTGAGCAGGTAGAGCGCCATCTCCACGGTGAGGTGCTCACGGGCGTGCTGGTGGTGGGTGAACAGCACCTCGGGCTCGGCCTCGTCCGTGCCGACGTTGTCGCTGATCTTGATGGCGACGATGTTCCGGCCCTGGTACGTCGTGCCGATGACCCGCTGGCTGGCGATCGAACTGTTCGCCGCGACCAGGGAGTTGATCTCGTTCGTCATCTCCGCGTAGTTGTGGTAGCGGGAGTCGGCGGACGGGAAGTCGAAGAGGCGTACGTCGTCCTCGCCGTTGGAGCGGTCCGGGACCGCTCCGAGCGCCGTGATCTCGTAGCCCTGCTGCCGCAGCTTCTTGATCTGGTCCGCGCGTCCGGAGACGAAGACCGAGTGGTCGTCGGCGTCGTCCACGGTCACGCCGGACCGTTGCAGCGCCGTGCGGGACGCGCTGTCCGAGTGCATGTGGACCTCGTACTGGCGGATGTCGTCCGCCGAGGCCCGGGGCCGCTCGGCGCTGGTCGCCGTCGCGTCCGTGGTCGTCGCGGCGACCGGGGCGGCGAGGGCGAGGGCCAGCAGGGTGGCGAGGCCGGCGGTGCGGCGGCCCGATCTCCTGCCCGTGCCGTCGGGCGTGGCCGACCTGCCGCGTATGCGGAGTCGCATGAAGTCTCCTCTGATCTCCAGGAATTCCGGGGTCTCCGGATGTGGGGAGTGGAGCGGGGGGTGGATCCTTGCGACGTGCCTCGGGCCTGGCGATGACCGTGGGGGCGTTCGGCAGGCCCTCGTGCGGGTGTGGCGCTCATGGTGCGGCTCTGGCATGACCAGGTCAAGAGTGGGGAAGCGGCCGACGGGCGCGTATGCCGCGCACGACCGCGTAGGGGTACATGGGTCTCATAGCGCCCTAATTGTGTACGTAACCGGACGGGAAACAGGTATATGCACGGCCGGAAACGGGTATTCCTCCCCGTGTGCCGCGTACGCACGGCGGCAACCCTGGAGGCATGCTGCAACTCTCCGGGGGTCTCTTTCCGGATTCCGGCCCCCATTTCGCCTCGTACCCCCAACCACCCATGGGTGCGGGTCACTTGAGCGTCGAGTACGACCCCCGTCCCACCGCCGCCGCCCAGGCCCGCACGCAGGTGCGCCGGCAGTTGGAGAAATGGGGACTGCTCGACCAGACCGACACGGCGGAGCTGTTGGTGAGCGAGCTGGTCACCAACGCGCTCGTGCACGCGGAGAGCCGGCTGAGGCTGACTCTGACGGCCGCGCACGGCGTACTGCGCTGCGAGGTGTCGGACACGGACGGCCGCCCGCCGCGGGTGCGGCGGGTCACGGGGATATCGGAGAGCGGCAGGGGGATGTTCCTGGTGGACGCGCTCGCCGGGCGCTGGGGCTGCCAGGAGGACGGGCCGGGCAAGACGGTGTGGTTCGAGCTGGGCACGTGCGGGGCGGGCGGATGCGGGGGGCCTCCGGCGTAGCGTTCGGGAGGTTCGGCGGGTTGAGGGGTGCGGGTTGGGCGGGGTGGGCGGGTTCGACCTTGGGTCGTCGGCCGTCCGCGGGTGCCGTCGTGGCTGGTCGCGCAGTTCCCCGCGCCCCTGATGGGGTGCGCCGGCACAGTGGTCCGCGCCTCTGATGGGGTGCGCCCGGGTGGGGCCCTGCGGGGCTGGTGGGGTGCGCCTGTGCGGTCTCCCGGGTCTGGTGGGGCCCGGGTAGGCCCTCTTGTCCGGCGCGGGGCTTTGGGGTTTCTTGACCTGCATGGCGGACACCACGGGAAACCCCACAGACACCCCCGCACCCTCCGGCCCCAACCCCCCACCCCGCGCGTCCAGTTGGAAGTACATCGGACCCGGCATCGTCGTCGCCGCGACCGGTGTCGGCGCCGGTGACCTCGTCGCGACGCTGATCGCGGGCAGCAACTTCGGTTACACCCTGCTGTGGGCGGCCGTCATCGGCTGCCTCGTCAAGATCTCTCTCGCCGAGGCGGCCGGCCGCTGGCATCTGTCCACCGGCCGCACCCTCTTCGACGGCTGGGCGAGCCTCGGCCGCTGGACGACGTGGTTCTTCGTCGTCTACGTCGTGATCTGGGGCTTCGTGTACGGCGCGGCCGCGATGTCCTCCAGCGCCCTGCCCCTGCAGGCGCTGTTCCCGGACGTCATGGACCTGAAGTGGTGGGCCGTGCTGTGCGGCCTGAGCGGTCTGGTCTTCGTCTGGTTCAACAAGTACGAGGTCTTCGAGAAGGTCATGACGGTCCTCGTGGGCGTCATGTTCGTCGTCACCGTCTACCTGGCGATCAGGGTCACCCCGAACCTCGCGGACGCCTTCGCCGGCCTCCTGCCCGTCCTGCCCGACGAGAAGGACTCGATCCTCAACACCCTCGGCCTGATCGGCGGCGTCGGCGGCACGATCACGCTGGCCGCGTACGGCTACTGGGTCAACGCCAAGGGCTGGACGAACACCGGCTGGATGAAGATCATGCGCCTCGACAACCGGGTCGCCTACATCACGACCGGCATCTTCGTGATCTCGATGCTCTTCGTCGGCGCCGAACTGCTGCACTCGGCCAACGTCGCCATCGCCTCCGGCGACAAGGGCCTGATCCAGCTCGGCGACATCCTGGCCGACGAGTACGGCACGGCCACCGCCAAGTTCTTCCTGATCGGCTTCTTCGCCACCTCCTACACCTCCCTCATCGGCGTCTGGCACGGCGTGAGCCTGATGTTCGCGGACTTCGTGGAACGCTTCCGCCGCAAGGGGGCCGTGACGGGCGAGGAGGTCGCCTCCGGCCGGCGCGAGAAGTCCTGGCCGTTCCGCGCGTACCTGCTCTGGCTGACCTTTCCGCCCATCGTCCTGCTCTTCCAGGGCCAGCCGTTCCGCCTGATCATCCTCTACGGCGTCCTCGGCGCGGCCTTCCTCCCCTTCCTGGCCGCCACCCTCCTCTGGCTCCTCAACTCCGCCCGCACACCACGGGAATGGCGCAACGGCATCCTCAGCAACACGATGCTGGCCGTCGCGGGCCTGCTGTTCCTGGTCCTCGCCGTGAAACAGATCTGGGACCAGCCGTGGGCGGACTTCTTCTGACCCCCTTCGCGCTGCGGTGGGACCGGCTGACCCGGATGCCCCGACACGGCGGTACCCGGGGAATGGGGCACGCGCGGGGCAGGGATACGGTGCCGTACGAGTCATCACCACGGGGCAGGGGAACGAACAGTTATGGACCAGTCCGAACAGGGCCACCGGCCGCCACCGCCGCCACAGCCGGGGACGCCGCCGGGAGGCCACCCGGGCTTCGGCCCCCCGCCCCCGCCGTACGCACCCCCGGCCGCCCCTGCCGGCCCCCCGCAGCCGTACGCGCAACCCCCGCAGCCGTACGGACAGTCGGCGCAGCCGTATCCCCAGCCCCCGCAGCCGTACGGGCAGCCGGCCCCGCCCGCCCACCCGTACCCGTACCCCCAGCCCCCCGCGGGCGAGGCTCCGGTCCAGGGGCCGGAGTTCATGGCCGTCGACCGCCACAACTCCGTCGTCGTCGACGTCAGCGGGGTCGCCTTCGAGGACCACGGCGTCTCCGTCGACTTCCCCTGGCCGGAGATCCGCAGCGTCCATTACAAGGCGAGCGGCAACGGCAAGGCCCTCATGGTCGCCGTGATCCACGCCGACGGCACCTTCTTCGAGTGCTCGGTCGAGGCCAAGCCCCGTGAACGCCTCCACCAGTGGTTCGCCCACCTGGCCCAGGTGCTCGGCCACTACCGTCCGATGGGATGACCACGGACCGTGTCCCTGCCCGAGGACGACACCCCGGGCAGGGACGGTCTCATCCCTGAGAACCCGTCTCTACGCACCCGGCCGCTCGCGGTAGGCGTCGACGACGGCCCGCTCCAGGACGGCGGTCTCGCTCAGGATCATGCCCTTGGCCCCCATCGGGCCGTCCGCCGTCAGCCGGCTGCGTTCGCCCAGGTACGCGAGGGTGTCCCGGTCGAAGACCCACTCGGTGGCCCACCCGGCGCGTGCGTCGACGCGGCGGATGCCGACGCCGTGCCGGCCGGCCGGGTCGACGGCGTCGTCGGTACGGGTCACCCCGGGGATCCTCGCGGCGGCCTCGTAGAGCGCGGCGGCGGTGCGGGCGGGCATGACCGTCTCGCCCAGCAGTTCGCCGATCCTGTCGAAGACGGCCTGCGCCTTCTCCTCTCCCTTCCACGTCCTGGTCAGCCGGTACAGCTCGGCGAGCAGGTCGTCGGGGTCGGTGGGCAGCGAGGCCAGCCACCGGTACGTGGGCCGGTCGATCCCTGCGGGGACGCCCGGCGAACCCGGCGGCAGCAGTTCCCTCAGCGGGGAGTACGCGCCGCCCTCGTAGTGCAGGGCCAACTGCTTCACCGGGCCCGGCTCCTGCGACACCCACACCTCCCGCCGGTGCAGCTCTCCCGGCTCGTACGGGCCGTCCTCCACGGCCTCCGCCCCGGCCGTCAGGCTCTTGACGTAGACCAACTGGTCGTCGCGGACCGGCTCGACCTCCGTTTTCGCGGCGACGTCGGCGATCCGGTCGAGCAGGACGACGGCGCTGGTGCCGTCGTCCTGGCGCGCCCCGGCGCCGGAGTCGGTGGTGGCGACCAGGCCGACGGTCAGCGCCCCGGCCAGGGCCAGCGCGGCGGCGGGCAGCCACAGCGCCGGACGGGCCAGTCTCGGGCGCGGACGGGGTGCCGGCGGGGTGGGAACGACGGGCGCCGTGGCCCGGTCGTCGTCGATGAGTCGCATCAGACGGTCCTTGTGGTGGGCGAGGCGACCAGGCGGAACGTCCCGTTCGGGCGGGGGCGGCAGCAGTCGGGCCAGCTCCTCGTTCATCGGGATCCCTCCTGGATCTCCTTGAGCGGACGGGCCGCGAACACGGCCTCGCTCTCTGCCTCTCCGCGGCGACGCCCCGGTTCCCCGTGCGGGGGGCGCTCCTCGCGCAGCCGCTCGTCCGTCAGGCGGCCCAGACGCGCCCGCGCCCGCGAGAGCCGCGACCGCACGGTCCCCACGGGGACGCCCAGCGCCTCGGCCGCCTGCCCGTAGTCGAGGCCGGCCCACACGCACAGCGCCAACACCTCCCGCTCCCCGCGCCGCAGCCGCCCGTACACCTGGCGTACGGCGGCGAGCCGACGCGTGTCGTCGAGGCGCCCGGCGGTCTCGTCGGCGAAGTCGGCCACCGGGGCCGGGGCGGGCCGACGGGCCAGGAAGGCCAGCCGGCGGCCGAGGCCGCGGTTGGCGTTGCGGGCCTTGTTGGTGGCCATGCCCAGCAGCCACGGCTTCACCGAGCCGCCGTCCGGCTCCAGCCGCTCCCGGGTGCGCCAGGCGTCGAGGAAGGTGTCCGCCATCACCTCCTCGGCCGTCGACCAGTCGCCGGTCAGCCGGTAGGCGTGGTTGTAGACCGCCCGCGCGTACGCGTCGTAGACCTCGGCGAAGGCCTCCCGGTCGCCCGCCCGGATCCGCGCCCGCGCCGAGGACTCGGCCCGCGCCTGCGCCCGCTCGGGGTCACTCATCTCGTATGCACCTCTCCCACCTCACACCTGTGTCTCTCCATGAGGTGGGACAGGTTCCGGTGACCTGCGCCACAACAGGCCGCAGGCCACCGCGCGTCGTTTCCTCCTCCTCTATGCCCTCTACGCCGCTATGTCCTCTGCTTCCGCTACGGCAGCCCGTGCACGTGCGGCCCCACCGCGTTCGACCACGCGTTGCCCGCCGTGGCGTCCCAGTTGGTCGACCAGGTCATCGCGCCCCGCAGGTCGGGGTACGTCCGCGGCGGCTTGAAGGAGCCGCAGCCGGTGGCGCGGGTCAGACAGTCGAGGGCGTCGTTCACCACGGCCGGCGACACGTATCCGCTGCCCGCGCCCCGCGTCGAGGCCGGCAGACCCAGCCCCACCTGGGACGGGGCGAGGCCGCCCTCCAACTGGATGCAGGCGAGGGCGGTGAGGAAGTCCACCGACCCCTGGCTGTAGACCTTGCCGTCGCACCCCAGCATCGAACCGCTGTTGTAGTACTGCATGTTGACGACGGTCAGGATGTCCTTGATGTTCAGCGCGGTCCGGAAGTACGCGTTCGACGTCGACTGCATGTCGATGGTCTGCGGCGCCATCGTGATGACGAGCGACGGGCCCGCCTTCGACGACAGCGACCGCAACGCCTGCGTCATGTAGGTCGCGTCGAGCCCGTTCTCCAGATCGATGTCGACGCCGTCGAAGCCGTACGTCTGCATCAGGGCGTACACCGAGTTCGCGAAGTTCGTCGCGGAGGCCGCGCTGTTCACCGCCACCGTGCCGCGCTCACCGCCGACCGACACGATGACCTTCTTGCCGGCCGCCTGCTTGGCCCGTAGGTCCGCCTTGAACTGGTCGACGGTGTACCCGCCGAGCCCGGCCGAGTCGAGGCTGAAGGTCACCGCGCCCGGCGTGGCGGTGGCGTCCGCGAAGGCCACGGCGATGATGTCGTACTGCGACTGCACGTCCGAGAGCCTCTGGACGGCCGCCCCGTTGTTGAAGTTCTGCCAGTAGCCGGTCACGGCGTGCTTCGGAACGCCCGTGCCGCCGCCCGGGGTCGCCGTCGTCGTACCCGTCACCGTCGCCGAACGGGCCGACTCGCCCGCCGTGTTCGTCGCCGTGACCTGGAAGGTGTACGAGGTGGAGGCCGCGAGCCCCGTCACCGTCGCCGAAGTGCCCTCGGTCGACTGGACCTCCGTGCCGCCCCGGTAGACGTGGTAGCCCGTGGCGCCCGCGACCGCGTTCCAGGTCAGCGACACCGAGGAGGACGTCGAGCCCGACACCGTCACCCCGGCCGGGGCCGAGGGGACGGTGGGCGGCTGGTCGCCGCCACCGCCGCCGTCGGGGCCGAGGAGGGACACGTCGTCGGCGAGGTACGCGGCCTGCCCGTACCAGCCGTGCGTGTAGACCGTCACCGAGGTCGTCGAGGCGCCCGTGGTGAAGGTCGTCGACAGTTGCTTCCAGGCCGCCGAGTCCGGTGTCCACGTCGAGACGTCGGTCGTCCCGGTACCGGTCGCGCCCAGGTACGCGTACCCGCCGCGCACCCAGGCGCTGAGCGTGTACGTCGAGCGGGGCTTCACCGCCACCGCCTGGGTGCAGCGGGCGTTGTCCTGCCCGGCCGGGGTCGCCCGCAGCGCGGACGCGCCCCCGTGCACGGGGGAGGAGACGGTGGCGCCGCTGCCCGCCGAACAGGTCCAGTCGCTGAGCCCCGACTCGAATCCGGCGTTCCTGACGTTGTTGATGTCCGCGGCGGAGGCCTGTCCGGCGCCGAGGAGCGAGAGACCGAGGGCGAGGGCGGTGACGACGGCCGTGGTGACGGCCCCCGGCCGCAGGCGCGTCCGCCCCCGTATACGCCCTGGCGCTTTCATCCGCATCTGTATGCGTTGTGGGTGTCTGAACATGCCCGGTACGCTGGTCCAGACCAATTGGGTTGTCAATACTCCCGGTCGAAAGCCGTTCACCCGTACGGGTGCCCCAACCGGCGTCCCCAACTGCCGAGTTGAGGCATATGCGTCTCACTCTGTGTGGATACGGCCCGTACCTTCCGTGAGTTGATCAAGAAGATCCGGTGTTGATCTGGCCATGCCGTGGATATGGTGCTGATGCAAGAGGATGCAGGAGGGGCGGCGGGCACGACGCCGTTCCCCACAGGGGTCATCTGAGGCGGTGGTCGACCACCCCGCCGAAGCGAACGGGGTGGTGTGCAGCGTGCCGACCGCGATAGCCGTCACCAGCTCCGGCCTGGTGCTCCCACCGCTCGACCGGCAGACCCCGCCCGCGGTCGTCCAGCCGCAGGAGACCCTCGAAGCCTCCCTGTTCGGCATGCACGCGCTCATCGAGCAGCACGGCTATGTCATCGCCCTGCACTCGGCCTCCGACCCCGCCGCCCTCACCCGGCGGCTGCACACGGTCCGTTCCGTGCTGGAGAGCGACCGCATCGCCCTGCTCGGCGTGGACCTGCCCCCGCTCGGCCTCGCCCTGCTGGCCCAGCAGCTGCGGCAGCTCTCCGCCTGCGACTTCAGCCCCGGAGTGCTCGCCTCCTCCGTACGCCTCCTCGCGCACTACATCTACGCCGGCGCCCTCCTCGGCTCCGTCGCCAAGCTCGACCGGGTGCCGGTCACCCTGAGGTCGCACGCCAAGTCCTGGCTGCCGGGCGCCCGGTTCGCCGTACTGGCCAACCCCAAGCCCCAGCTCGTGCGGATCGACACCGCCGGCCAGGAACCCCTCGCCGGGCCCGAGTTCGCCACCCGGCTGCTCGTCGCGCAGGGACCGCAGCCGCCGTCGGACTGGGTCACCGCGACGCTCGCGCAGGACTGGCAGGTGCAGGGGTCCCTGCCGGTGCCGCTGCCCGAGGAGTCCGTGCGCTGGTGGGGGACCGGCAAGCTCGTCGAGTTCGCCGCCGGGCTCTCGGACGTCTCCGTGCTCTACCAGCTCGTGTCGTCCGTACGCCGCGAGACGTGCCACTGGTGCGGCCTCGAACTCATCGGCGACCGCTGCGGATTCTGCGCGGCCCCGTTACGGGAGCCGGAAACCCCGGCCCGCCCGGCACGGACGGCAGCCCTTCCCCGAGGGGTCACATGACAGCCGTACGACAACTCCACAGTCCGCGAGCCACCACCCACAGCAGGCCCGCACCCGTGCCCGGCACGTTCCCACGAGGTGAGAAGTAGTGAACTCACGCCAGCGCCGCGGCGTCATCCTGCTGGTCCTCTCGGCCCTGTGCGCCCTCGCCGCCTTCGCCGGGGTGCTCTCGGTGATCCGTGATGTGAACGCGAAGGTCGGACCCGAGGTGACCGCCTACCGGCTCAAGGGCGACATCGCGCCCTACAAGGAGCTGACGGCGGACCAGTTCGAGCGGATCTCGATGCCCGAGCGGTGGCTGTCCGGCACCGCCGTCACCGATCTGTCGGAGATCCGCGGGAAGATCGCCGTCACCCAGCTGCGCAAGGGCTCCCTGCTCCAGTCCGACATGATCGTCGACCGGCCCGAACTCGAAGCCGGACAGCAGGAGATCGCGATCCTGATCGACGCGTCGACCGGTGTGGCGGGGAAGATCAACCCGGGGTCGCGGGTCAACATCTACGCCACCTTCGAGGAGAAGGACAGCGACTCCAAGAAGGACACCTCCAAGCTGATGGTCACCGACGCCCGGGTCATCGACG
This sequence comes from Streptomyces stelliscabiei, assembly GCF_014873495.1. GTDB lineage: Bacteria > Actinomycetota > Actinomycetes > Streptomycetales > Streptomycetaceae > Streptomyces > Streptomyces bottropensis. The sequence goes on from NZ_JADBGF010000001.1 coordinate 6,615,847, forward strand.
TGGGCAAACTGACCCCCCTGGAGTCCGGCCAGTCCAGCAGCGACCGCCGCCGCACGGCCACCGAGGCGGTCCCGATCACCTTCGCGCTCGACACCGCCGACGCCCAGCGCGTCGCGTTCGCCGAGTCGTTCGCCGAGCACGTCCGGCTCGCCCTCGTCGGGGGCGGCGAGGCCACCGTCGTCGTACCGGACGACCGCTCGTACACCCTCGACGAGGACAAGGAGGAGGCCCCGCGATGAGGTCGGTCCGGAACGTGGGTACGGGAACGCCTCGAACGAGGGTGCGTCGAATGCCGATGCGGGTGGGTGGGTCGAGGGTGGGCATGCTGAAGGGGGCACGGCGAACGGGGGTTCCGCGCGAACCCTGCCGGTGCGCGGCCGCCGAGCCCCGCACGTCCGCGAACGGAACGGGGATCCGCCGATGACCATCCGCATCCTCCCCGCCGCCGGGGACCTCGACTCGGCCCGTGCCCTCACCACCCTGCTCGACCAGCTGGCCGACGCCGAACCGGCCCCGCACGTCTCCGACTCCACGGCCCTGCTGGACACCCTGGCGCGGCTGGCCGCCGACTCGCTGGACGAACTGCCCGAGGTGGTGATCGTCCACGAACGCATCGGCCCCGTACCGGCGTTGGACCTGGTCCGCGATCTCGTCCTGCGCTTCCCGGCCGTCGGCGTCGTCCTCGTCACCTCCGACACCAGCACCGGCGTGCTGACCGCCGCCATGGACTCCGGCGCCCGCGGCATCGTCAACCTCCCCCTCTCCTACGAGGCCCTCGCCGAACGCGTCCAGGCCGCCGCCGCCTGGTCGGCCGGTATGCGCCGCCACCTCGGCAGCCCCACCCCGGAGCTGTACACGGGCCCCGGCGGCACCGTCGTCACCGTCAGCGGCGCCAAGGGCGGAGTCGGCGCCACGGTCACCGCCGTCCAGCTCGCGCTCGCGGCCCGCGCGTCCGGCCGTACGGTCGCCCTCCTCGACCTCGACCTGCAGTCGGGGGACGTCGCCTCGTACCTGGACGTCCAGTTCCGCCGCTCGGTCGCCGACCTGGCCGCCATCACGGACCTCAACCCCCGCGTCCTGCAGGAGGCGGTCTACGCCCACGACACCGGCATCGCCCTCCTCCTCGCCCCCGCCGAGGGCGAGCGCGGCGAGGAGGTGACGGACCGGGTGGCCCGTCAGGTGGTCGCCACGCTCCGCTCCCGGCACGACGTGGTGATCGTCGACTGCGGTTCGCACGTGACCGCGGCCACCGCGGCGGCCGTCGAGATGGCCGACCACGCGCTCCTGCTGGTCACCCCGGACGTCGTGGCGGTCCGCGCCGCCAAACGCATGGTCCGCCTCTGGGACCGCCTCCAGATCCGCAAGGCCGAGGAGACCCTGACGGTCGTCAACCGCCTGTCACGCGCCACGGAGATCCAGCCGTCCCTGGTCGAGAAGGTCACCGGCACCAAGGTGGCCCGCGCCGCCGTCCCCGCCGCCTTCAAGGAACTCCAGTCCGTCGTCGACGCGGGCCGCCTCCAGGACCTCGACGCCCGCTCGGTCGTCAAACAGGCCCTCTGGGCCCTCGCCGGAGAACTGGAACTGGTCGCCGCCCCGGAACACGGCCACGGAGGCCGCCGCCGCAGATCCCCCTCCGACCGCGGCGCCCTCGTCCTGCGCCGCAAGGGAGGCGACCGGGGCTCGGTGACCCTCGAATTCGCCGGCATGTTCCCGCTGCTCCTGATCACCATGACGATCCTCTGGCAGGCCGCGCTCTACGGCTACACCTACTCCCTCGCCGGCAACGCCGCCGACGAGGCCGCCCGCGCCGCCACGGCCGCCTACGCCGTCGACGGCGACGTGCCCGGCGCCTGCGAAGCCGCCGGCACCCGGAACCTCCCGAACGCCTGGGCCGACACCTCCATCGACTGCGCCCCCGCGGGCACCGTCATGCGAGCCGAGGTCCAGGCCAGCGTCCCCCTCTTCTTCCCCGGCTTCGACGCGGGCTGGACCGTGAGCGGCGAGGCGGGCGCGGCCCTGGAGGGGGACCCCCAATGACCCGGACGGACGGAACCCCACGGAGCCGGCGAACGGTCCGCGCAGGACGACCGGTCCGCGTACGACGGCCTGACCGCGCACGCGGGGTCGGCCGTGTACGGCGCGAAGGGGGCGTGCCGGAGGGTGTCCGCCCGCAGTGGTGGGCGCGTCGACGCCCCGCGCCACCCGGCCGACCGGGTCCGCGCCGTTCCGAGGAGGGACACCCCCCGACGTGCCCCCGACCCACCCACCGCCCCCGGGCGAACCCCCCACCCACGGGACGCGCCCCTACCCACCGTTGGAACGACCGAGGCTCCTCCATCCTGGAGTTCGCCGGCTTCCTCCCGATCCTCCTCCTCGTGGGCATGGCCGCGATCCAGCTCGGCCTCATCGGCTACGGCATCAGCCAGGCGGGCTCGGCGGCCCGCGCGGCGGCCAGAGCCGAGTCACTGCAACCCGGCACCGGCGGGGCCGCAGGCGTGGCCGCGGCGAGCGCATGGCTGAACCCCTCGGTCGACCCGGGAGGAGGCGGCACGGACACCAGCACCGCCACGGTCACCGTCACCGTCCCCTCCGTGGTCCCCCTCTTCGACCCGGTCACCGTGGAACGCTCGGTCACCATGCCGAACGACCTCGACCCCTGACCGACGCCCACCGCCCCGACACCCCACCCCCCGAGAGGAGTTGACGAGAAGATGAGCCTGCGATCCCGTATCGCCGCCCCCGACGAAGGGGGAACCGGACGCGAGGACGGACACCTCGTGGCCGTCTACCGCGCCAAGCTCCTCGAAGAGATCGACCTCGCCGAGATGTCGACGCTGACGGCGGCCGACCGCAGGGCCCGCCTCGAACGCGTACTCGGCCACATCATCAGCCGAGAGGGCCCGGTCCTCTCCTCCGCCGAACGCTCCCAGCTGATCCGCAGGGTCGTCGACGAGGCCCTCGGCCTGGGCGTCCTGGAGCCGCTCCTGGCCGACGCGTCCGTCACCGAGATCATGGTCAACGGCCCTGACTCGATCTTCGTGGAGCGCGCCGGCCGCGTGGAACAGCTCCCCCTCCGCTTCGCCTCGACCGACCAGCTGATGCAGACGATCGAACGCATCGTCTCCACGGTGAACAGAAGGGTCGACGAATCGAACCCGATGGTCGACGCCCGCCTCCCCACCGGGGAACGCGTCAACGTGATCATCCCCCCGCTCTCGCTCACGGGCCCGACCCTCACGATCCGCCGCTTTCCCCGCGCGTACACCCTCCCGGAGCTGATCGACCTCGGCTCCCTCGACGAGCAGATGCTGATGCTGCTCGCCGCCTTCGTCCGCGCCCGCTTCAACGTGATCGTCAGCGGCGGCACCGGCACCGGCAAGACCACGCTCCTCAACGCCCTGTCCGGCCTGATCCCGCCCCGCGAACGCATCATCACCATCGAGGACTCGGCGGAACTCCAGCTCCAGCAGGAGCACGTCATCCGTCTGGAGTCGCGGCCCCCCAACATCGAGGGCAAGGGCCAGATCACCATCCGCGACCTGGTCCGCAACTCCCTGCGCATGCGCCCCGACCGCATCATCGTCGGTGAGGTCCGAGGCGGCGAGACCCTCGACATGCTCCAGGCCATGTCGACGGGCCACGACGGCTCCCTCGCCACGGTCCACGCCAACTCCGCCGAGGACGCGCTGATGCGGCTGCAGACCCTCGGCTCGATGTCCGAGGTCCTCATCCCCTTCGAGGCACTCAAGGACCAGATCAACTCGGCGGTGGACGTGGTCGTCCAGCTCACCCGCTTCGCCGACGGCTCCCGCAAGGTCACCGAGATCGCCCTGCTCGTCTCGCACGGCCGCGAACAGTTCCGTATCGCCACGGTCTCCCGCTACGCCCCCGACCCCCTCGGCGCCGACCGCGTCGTCCACGGCCGCTTCGAACACCTGCCGGTACCCCGCCCCGTCGCCGAGAAGCTGTACGTGGCCAACGAGCCGCTGCCTCCCGCGTACGGAGTGACCGAGGCCATCGACCCGCTCAACACCCGTCAGGCCATCGGATAGCCCCGAGAGCCCCGAGGAGGTAGGACCGAACATGGCGACAGCCCAGGCAGCCCAGGCAGCCCAGGCAGCCCAGGCAGCCCAGGCGACCCAGGCACTCCAGGAACTCCGGGCGCCCCTGGCGACCCTGGCCCAGGCACCCCTGGACCTGGACAACACCACCCTGCTGGCCCTCGGCGCCACCGTCCTCTGCGGCACCCTCGCCGTCGCGGGCGCCCACGCGTACGTCTCCGGCCGCGCCCAGCGCCAGGCCCTGGCCGACCGTCTCGCGGGCAGCCACGGCGGCGGCCCCGCGCGCACGGCGGCGGGCCGCGTCCGACGCTTCACGGCCGTCGACCGCAGGCTGCGCCGCACCCGCCTCGGCCGGGCGATCCACCTCCGCCTGACGACGACGGGACTCGACCTGACGGCGGGCGAGTTCGCCACGTACGTCGCCCTGGCCGTCGCAGCCCTGTGGCTGATCGCGGCCGCCACCCTGGCCCCGTTCTTCGGCCCGATCGCGGGCGCGATCGGCGTGTGGGCGGCGGCCATCTTCCTCAACTGGCAACGCCAGAAACGCATCGAGGCCTTCATCAACCAGCTCCCCGACGTCGCCCGCCTCCTCGCCAACGCCACCGCCGCCGGCCTCGCCCTGCGCACGTCCCTGGCGATGGCGGCGGAGGAACTGGAGGCCCCGGCGGGCGAGGAACTGGCCCGGGTGGCCGATCAGCTGGCGCTCGGCCGCTCGGTCGACGACGCGCTCGGCGAGCTGGCTGAACGCCTCCCCTCGCGCGAACTGATCGTCCTCGTCACCACCCTCGTCCTGTCCAACAAGGCGGGCGGCACGGTGGTGAGTTCGCTGCGCAACCTGACCCAGACCCTGGAGGACCGCAAGGAGACCCGGCGGGAGGTCCGCACGATGCTCTCCGAGGTCAACGCGACCGCCTTCACCGTCCCCCTCCTGGGCCTCGGCTCCCTCCTCCTGATCAACTCCTCGAACGAGGGCGCCCTCGCCCGGGTCACCGGCTCCCCCCTCGGCCAGCTCCTGGTCCTGATCTCGATCGGCCTCTACACGGTCGGCTTCTTCGTCATCCGCCGCCTCGGCAAGATCGAAGTCTGAGAAGGGCGCGGTGACACGACCATGACGACATCGACGCTCCCCCTGCTCCTGGCACTCCTGACGGCCGTCGCCGTCGCGGGCGCCCTCCTGGGCATCCGCATGATCCGCGCCGAGGCGAAACTCCCCGCCGACCTGGCCCTCGCCCTGGAGGTCGGCGCCACCCGCGTCTCGAGGACCGGCTCGGCCGTCGACCGCCTCGGTATGCGCTTCGCCCCTCTCGTCCTGCGTCTCATGGGCCCCCGCCGGGTCGAGGCCAAGCGCCGCCGCATCGACATGGCGGGCAACCCCGGCGGCCTCACCCTCAACCGCTACGCCGCCCGCCGTGCCGTCTACGGCTTCTTCGGCGCCTTCATGGGCCTGGTCTTCCTGACCAGCGACCGCCCCCTCTTCGCCGCCTTCACCTTCGCCTTCGGGCTGCTGGCCGCCGACGCGGCGATCTGGCAGGCCATCCGCGACCGCAAGGACGTCATCGACCGCACGCTGCCCGACTTCCTCGACGTCCTCGCGGTCGTGGTCTCGGCGGGCCTGGGCTTCCGCCAGGCCCTGGACCGGGTCGCCGAGAAGTACGAGGGCCCCTGGGCGGACGAACTCCGCATCACCCTGCGTCAGATGGACATGGGCGTCAGCCGCCGCCAGGCCTTCGACGAACTCCGCCGGCGCAACTCCTCCGAGCAGGTCGCCCAGTTCGTCTCGGCGCTCCAACAGGGCGAGGAACTGGGCTCCCCGATCGCGGAGACCCTGATCCAGCTCGCCGCGGACATGCGCCGCACCGACGCGCAGAACGCCCGCCGCCGAGCCGCCCGCACCATCCCCAAGGCCACGCTGGTCACCCTGGTCTTCATGCTCCCGGCCACGATGATCCTCATCGCCACCGGCATGTTCCTGGGCTCGGGCACCGACTTCGGCGACATCCTGGGCCGCTGATGACAGGCCGACGCACTCCACCCCCGCCCGGCCCCGCCCCCGGCCCCACCTCTGGCACCGGCTACCTCGCCGACGACGCCACACCCCCCGCCACCCTCCGCCTCCAGCTCAACGCCCTCCAGTCCCTCGCCCGCCAGACCTTCGCCGTCCGCCTGGTCACCCTCGCCATCGGCACCCCCTTCGCGATGGCCAACACCACGGACGGCCCCCAGAACCACGCCGTACTCCTCGCCGCCGTCCTCGGCATCACCGTCTCGTACGCCATGCTCAGGGACTGGCACCGCTTCGCCCCGCGCCTCCTCGCCCACCCCAGCCTCATGGCCCTGGACCTCCTCTTCGGCGCGGTCCTCCTCCTCACCGCCTCCCCGGCCTCCCCCCTCGCCTACGCCACGGTCTGCACCCCCCTCCTCTCCGGCCTCCTCTACGGCTGGCGCGGCGCCGGCGTGCTCACCGGCCTGCAACTGGCCGTCCTCGTCACGGTCCACCGCACCTGGGAACACCATCCCGGCGCGGGCGTCAGCACCCTCCTCATCGCCGGCTTCTGCGTCGCGGCCGGCATCATCGGCGTCACCCTTCGGAACCTGATGTTCCGTTTCGGTACGGCCACCCAGGCGCTCTCCGAGGCCACGTCCCGCCTCGCCGTCGCGGAGGCGGTGGAGTCCGAACGCGCCCGTCTGGCCCGTGAACTGCACGACTCGGTGGCCAAGACCCTCCACGGTCTGGCCCTCGCCGCCGACGCCCTGGCGACCTCGGCCGACCGTCCGGCCCCGGACCCGGACCAGCTGAAACGACAGGCGGGCCTCGTCGCCTCGGCGGCCCGCCGAGCCGCCGCCGAGTCCCGCGACCTCCTCACGGACCTGCGCCGCCACACCGACCTGACGACGACCCCACCGGCGGACCTGTGCACCGAACTGGCCACCCGGACGGCGGACTTCGAGTCCCGCACCACCCTCCCCGCCCACCTGACCCACACGGGCGAACCACCCCCGCCGCTCCCGCCCGAGACGACCCGCCACCTCCTGGCGATCACGTCGGAGGCACTGGAGAACATCCAGCGCCACGCACGGGCGACGGCGGCGGAGGTCTGCCTGAACGTCACCCCGGAGACCCTGCACCTCACGATCAAGGACGACGGCATGGGCCTCCCGCCCGCCCTCACCCTCGAAGGGGCGCAGGAATCCGGCCACTTCGGCCTCCTGGGCATGGCGGAACGCGCGGACCGTACGGGCGCGGCCCTGCACCTGGCATCGGACGGCACCGGTACGGAAGTGACCCTGACCCTCCCGCTCCCCGCACACCCGGACGGCGCACCGCCCACCCCCGAAACCCCCCGAGAGGAGGCCGCACATGCCTGACCAGCCCCAGGCACGCCCCGGCCCACCCCTCCGCGTACTCGTCGCCGACGACAACCCGGTGGTCCGCGCCGGCCTCAGGGCCCTCCTGGACACGCACCCCGACATCGAGGTGGTCGCCCAGGCCACGAACGGCGAGGAGGCGGTGGCCCGAGCCCGCCGCCATCACCCGGACGTCGCCCTCCTCGACGTCCGCATGCCCGGCACGGACGGCCTCACCGCACTCCCCGAACTGGCCGCCCTCTGCCCCGTGATGATGCTGACCTACAGCACGGAACCCGAGGTCGTGGTTGAGGCGCTGCGACGGGGAGCGGTCGGCTACCTCGTCCACGGCGAGTTCACGGCACCCGAACTGATCGCGGCGGTACGGGACGTGCGGGAAGGCCGCGCGACCATCTCCGCGACTGTCTCATCCTCGCTCGGCGTTTCCTACGAACCTTCACACGAAAGTCACGACCACTCTTCGCAGCTGCAACCATCTGTGAAACAGTTCAACCGACCGTCCTTCGGCCTGAGTTCAAGGGAGGTGGAGGTGATGGACCTCATCGCGTCCGGCATGAACAACCGCCAGATCGCCGCCACCTGCTTCATCAGCGAGAAGACCGTCAAGAACCACATCAACCGCATCTTCGCGAAACTGCACAGCTCGACGCGCAGCGAAGCGATAGCCCACTGGCTGGGCACGACCCCCGGGGGGTGGCCCCGATGACCCCGCCCCCCAGGGAAATTTGGGCCCCCGGACCCACCCCCGGTACGCGCTGTCTCACGTACGGTGATCCGGTTGGTGTCGGCATCGCGCGGGAAGGCAACCGCCATGAAGGTGAAGCACCGTTTCCAGGCCTGGAGGACCACCGTCGTCTCCCGCATGCGCGGGAAGGGGCGGGACGCGGGCGCGGGGTTCGTGGAGTACGCGGGCATCATGATCATCGTCGCGGGGATCTTCGTGATGATCGACGGTTTGGGGTTGGATGGGCTGATCTCGGGTGCGATCTTCGACGCCGTGAACAGCGTCATCGGCGGAGGCTGACGGCTCCCCGGCCGCTCGACGACCGGGGATCGACCCTTCCCCTCTACATCTGGCTGACGACGATCCTGCTTTTCGTGGCGCTGGCCTTCTTCGCGTTCGCTCAGGCGGCGTCCGCCCGTAGCGGTGCCCAGTCCGCAGCGGACGCTGCTGCGTTGGCGGCTGCTCAGCACGCACGGGACGAACTGTTGCTGGACCTTGAGGACGCCATCGGCGCGGGTGGCGTCGACTGGCTGGACCTTTTCGACCTGTCCGGTGGTGGGCTCCCTCTGGAAGGGGCAGACGCCGCCGCTGCGGCACTGGCGGCTCAGAACAACTCGACCCTCGAAGGCGGCGCGCAACTCACCGAGGTGGAAGGTGATCCAGGGTTCCAGGTCGACGTCGTAACGGACTACACCGTGGGCGATTCGATCATCCCCGGCACCGAGAGCTTGACGGCCAGGGCCCAAGCGGTCGCCGTCATCCAGCCGCGCTGCGACTTCGCTCCGGACGCCGACCCCGAGAAGCCGGTCTCCCTGGACTGCGACGGCGTGCCCGTGGACATCGACCCCGGAAACTTCGATCCGGGCACCCTTCCCGAGGCGTCCGTGATGTTCTCTGTGTATCTGGCCAAGTGAGAGGAAGCTGTACCGATGAACCTTCGGCACACCATGAAGGGCCGCAGGACAGTGACCGCGGTGGCGATCGCGACCGGGCTGGTCCTCATGGTGGCCGGTTGCGGCGGGGGAGGGGACGACGACAGTCCGGCGAAGAAGGAGACGTCCTCAGCCCCCTCCAACAAGAACGATGGTTCCAAGGGGAACAACGACGAGCGGGAGACCGAAGCGCCCGCCGGTGAGTCGGTACTGGCCGAGGTCAAGGGCGACAATCTGACGCTCAAGGTCACCTCCGCTGTCCGCGACGGCGGAGGCTTCGTGACCGTCGAGGGCACGGTGACGAACAACGGCAGCAGGTCATGGGTCGCTGCGGACTGGCGGGGCGACGAGCGCGAACTGGCCGGCAACGGCGGTTCGATCGCGGGCGCGAGTCTCGTCGACCAGGCGGGCAAGAAGAAGTACCTCATTCTGCGGGACACCCAAGGAAAGTGCCTATGCACCAGGTTCACCGGCGCCCTGGTACAGGGAGCGAGCGCCGACTGGTTCGCCCAGTTCCCCGCCCCCCCGGAAGACACCACCTCCGTGGACTTCCAGGTCGGCTCCATGCCCCCCGCCACGATCGAACTCTCCGAGGGCGAGTGACGTGACGATGACCGCCCCCACCCCGCGCGCCGCCGTGCTGGCCGGAGCCGTGGCCGTCCTGGCCGCCCTCACCCTCGCCGCCCCCGCGTACGCCGAGGACGACCCGAGCGAACCCCCGGGCAGCGTCACCACCTCCCCACCGCCGGAGGTCGACGCGAACAGTCCGGGGCTGAAGCTCGCCCAGGGGGCCACGCTCGCCCCGGCGAAGGTCCTGGACATCAAGTCGGTCGTGGAGGACCTCGGCGGTGAGGAGCGCCGGGAGGACACGAACGAGAACGTGACGTTCGCGCTCCAGGCGGAGGTTCTCTTCCCGAAGAACAGCGCGAAACTCAACCCGCAGGCCCGCTCGCGCATCCAGGCGATCGCGGAGGAGATCAAGAAGCAGGACGCGGCCAAGATCCGCGTCTTCGGATTCACGGACAACCTCGGCTCGTACGCCCACGGCCTGACGCTCTCCAAGAAGCGTGCGGAGGCCGTCCACGACCTCCTCGCCGCCGACCTGGACGGCGACGTCACCTTCGAGGTGCGTGGCTACAGCGAGGACTACCCGATCGCCGACAACGCGACGGAAGAGGGCCGCAAGAAGAACCGCCGAGTGGAGGTCTCGTTCCCGAGGACCGGAGGAACGACGACCGACAGCTGACCGGCGGGCAAGGCTACTCGCCGGGATCGGCTTCCGGGTACGCGACGAACGTGCCCTTGGCGGGGAGGGTGACGACGAGACCGCGCTCCCGCAGCTCGCGGATCGCACGACGGGCAGTCAGATAGGCGACCCCGTACTCCGTGCCGAGGTCCCGCTCGCCGGGCAGGCGGGCGCCCGACCGCAGGTCGCCGGAAGCGATCCGAGCGGCGATGTGGTCAGCCACCTGCATATAGACGTAAGCGATCTTGCTTGGGTCGATCGGTGAATCGTTCGGGTCTGCCGCCATAGGTGCCACCGTAAAACAGCCCTGAGCTGCAGCAACACCCGTGTAGCTACTAACTGCTATGCACTGACATGCGTAGCAATGCATGCTGCTCGACGAAGACCCCGGCAGCCTTGCAGGGCTCCGGGGCGTGGCCGAACGCTTCGAAGGAGCGTCGACAATGCTGGACTTTACCCTCTGCCTCCTGGCCCGGATGCTGCACATCTGCCTCCCCGACCTCCGTGGCCGCCACCGAGCCGAACCACCGCCCCCGCCTCCGCCCCCGATGCCGACCCTGCCGCTGATCACCCAACCCCACGCCCCCCAACCCCACGTCCACCCGAACCTCCACCTCCACCCCCGCCCCCTGGACGACCGCATCCGCCGGCGTGCCACCCGAGGTCTCCGTGAACGCCGCCGAGCCCTCTACCTCGCCTCGCTCGGCCTGGACGCCGAGCCACCCGTACCCCGCGAGGCACGCGTTCCCGTCGGCCTGGCGGGGGCGATCCGATGACGCATGGGGAACACCGGACCCCGCGCCGCCTCCCGGTCCGCATGTGCGCCCGGTGCGAGAACGTCACCGAGAACCCCGTACTGATCCACGAGCACCACGGAGCCACCGGCCCCGGCATCAACGTCTACGCCTGCGCGGAGTGCGCCGTGCACTACCCGCCCCTGACGGGCGCGTTCGGCGACGTCATGGACGGCTCCTGACAAGGCGTCGAACACCATTTCCCACCATCCGTTCCATCGACGGGGTTGCCACGTGCGGTGTGATGCGAAGCGTTCACGCCACCGGAAACGCAAGGGAGTCGCAGTCATGCGAAAGATCGTCCTGATGATGTCCGTGTCCCTCGACGGCTACATCGAGGGCCCGAACCGTGAGATCGACTGGCACGTGGTCGACGACGAACTGCACGCGCACTTCAACGACGTCCTCAGGGACATGGGAGCCTTCCTCGAAGGCCGCGTCACCTACCAGCTGATGGACGCCTACTGGCCCACCGCCGACCAGGACCCCGAGGCCTCGCCCATCGTCGTCGACTTCGCCACGATCTGGCGGAACATGCCGAAGCTGGTCTTCTCCCGGACCCTGCGGCACGGGGACCGGCACACGACGATCGTCCGGGACGTCGTCGTGGAGGACATCCTGGCGCTCAGGGCACAGGACGGCGGCGACCTGGCCCTCGGCGGCGCCGATCTGGCGGCCGAGTTCATGCGGCACGACCTGGTCGACGAGTACCGGATCTACGTCCACCCGGTACGCCTCGGCGCCGGCAAGCGGCTCTTCCCGGAGGGCGACACCGCCACCCCGACCGGTCTGCGCCTGATCGAGACCCGCGCCTTCGGCAACGGAGTCGTTCTCATGCGCCACGGCCGCCCGGCCGACTGATCCACCGACCACCGACCACCGACCGGCGACCCGGGAACGGCTAACCCCCGCCCCCGTGTTCGTCGGCGTAGGCCCGCAACGACCCCACCACCGTGTTCGTGACCGCGACCAGCGGCACGGCGACCACCGCGCCCCCGATGCCCGCGATCATGCCCCCGGCGGCGACGGCCAGGACGACGGCCAGGGGGTGCACCCGTACGGCCCGTCCGAGGATGAACGGCTGGAGGATGTGTCCCTCGATCTGCTGGACGGCGAGCACGACGACCAGCGTCATGACGGCCGTGAAGACGCCCTGCGTCACCAGCGCCACGACCACGGCCAACGCACCCGAGACGACCGCGCCCACCAGCGGGATGAAGGAGAACAGGAAGATGAACACGGCCAGCGGGACCGCCATCGGCACATCGAGGAAGTAGATTCCCAGGCCGATGAAGATGGCGTCGATCAGCGCCACGACCACCGTGCCGCGCACATACGCCGTCAGGGTCCGCCAGGCGCGCGGGCCCGCGTCGGCGACCCCCGGCCGGGCCGCCGTGGGCACCAGCTTCAGGGTCCACTGCCAGATCCTCTTGCCGTCATACAGGAGGAAGAGGGTGGAGAACATCGTCAACAGGATGCCGGTGAGCGCCTCGACGAGGACGGTCACGCCCTCCAGGCCCGCCGAGGTGATGGTGTCCGTGTTGTCGCTGACGGCCTCGCGGAGGTTCTTGGCGATGTCGTTGATCTGGTTCTCGGTGACGTGGAACGGGCTGTCGAGCAGCCAGCGCTGCAGTTCGTCGATGCCGTCCTGGATCTGGTCGGAGAGGTCGTCGATGTTCTCCATGACCTGCCAGGTGACGAACCAGCCGATCAGCCCCATGACGACGAAGCCGAGGATGGCGGTCAGGGCGGTGGCGAGGCCGCGCGGGACACCGTGTCGCGTCAGCCGTGCCACGGCAGGCTGGAGCATCGCGGTGATGAGCACCGCTGCGGTGAAGGACAGCACCAGCAGCTGGACGGAGCTGATGATCCGCATCAACACCCAGACGGTGCCCGCGAGCACGAGCAGCCGCCAGCCGGCCTCGGCCGCCACCCGCATGCCCCAGGGCACCGCCGTCGCGGGATCGGGCCGGGTGGGGAGGACCAGGGCGGCGGTCCGGCCCGGAGCGCCACCGGGGGAGCCCGCCGACCCGCCCGCCTCGCCCGTGGCATCCTCGACCCCGCTCCCGGAGTCCTTCGTGGTCCGGACACCCGCGACACCCTCGGAACGGCCGGACCCGGCGCCGGCGTCGGACTCGGCCCCTGAGCCCGCGTCAGTGGCGGGCCCCGCACCGGAGCGGAGGCCGCTGTCGCCGCCTCCGTCCGCCCCGCTGTCGCGTCGCCGCCCGGCCGGGGCGTTGCTGCCGCCGTCCGGGCCCTCGGTCTCCGACTCGATCTCCGCCCGGCGCCGCTCCAGCCGGTCGGCCCACCGGTTCAACCCGGTACCGACCCGGCCGAGCCACCCGGGCACCCGCGACATCATCCGCCCTATTCCCCCGTCATCTCTGCTGGTCATCACTCCTCCCGGAGGCCGCGATCCCGCTCGGCGAATCGACCGTACATGGCCGAAGCCCTCCACCAAAGGACGGTGGAGGGCTTCGCAAGGTTGAGCGGCGGGCGGTCAAGCCCTCGACGGCCTGGAGGCCTAGTACCAGTTGTTCGCCTGCCAAAACGTCCAGGCTTCGCACGGGCTGCCGTAGCGCGATTCCATGTAGTTCAGGCCCCACTTGATCTGGGTGGCCGGATTGGTCTGCCAGTCGGAACCGGCGGACGACATCTTGGAGCCGGGCAGCGCCTGGAAGAGTCCGTACGCGCCCGAGGAGGGGTTGACGGCCTTGTAGTTCCAGGTGGACTCGTGGTTCACGATGTTGCTGAAGCACGTCCACTGGTCGCTGGCCACGACGGCCTTCGCCATCGCCTGGATCTCGGCGACGGTGTACGAACTCTGCGTGGGGACGTCACCGAGCGAACCGACGGCTGCGGACTTGGCCTTGACGTCGGCCGCCGCCGCTTCCTTCGCCTTGCGCTCCTGCTCGGCCTTCTCCGCCGCCTGCTGCTTGTCGATCGCGTCCTGGGCCGCCTTCTTACGGGCGGTCTCCTCGGCGTCCTTGCGGGCGCTCGCGTCGGCGGCGACGGCCTGGGCATCGGCCTGAGCTGTCAGGGACGCGGTCTGCACCTGGGCCTGCTGGCCCACAGGTATGTCGGCGAGCAACGTGGTGTCGTTCGCGACCGCCTCGGCGTCGTCAGTCGTCGACTGGGCGGTGCTGCCCGAGGCAACTCCGACGACACTGCCGACTGCGGTGACCGCGGTGGCCGAGGCCACTGCGAATCCCCGGACCGAAATCCGGCTCACACGGTTTCCTTCCAGCATCGCCCGCCTCGGTGACCCTGGCGGACGCAATCGTGCCCCTGTTCGCTGGCCTCCAACTGCGGGGTCACGGAGGCGCGGGCCCGGTGGGCAACTCCCTTGCGAGGAGCGCCGCGAGGTGCTCGGGCGGCATACGACGAAGACTATGGAGTTGACCTGGTGCAGCTGTGGTGCCGTACCGCTGGGGGTACAGATGTGTCGTATGCGGGGCCTGACAGAAATGAGACTCTGCCGTAACCCGACACCGCGAGGCAATTCAGTGGTGAGTGTGAAAGCTCACACCTCGTTTGACGCCGGAGATTCACGGAAAGCCGCACGCGCCAAGGCGCCGCCCGGCTAGGCTGCTGAGCCTTTTGCCGGGCGGCGCCCTGGGGTTGGGGCTGATTCCGGGAGGTCGGGGTTAAATCTGCCCGTCCTCCAGCATTTCGGTCACAAGGGCCGCGATCTGGGACCGTTCGGACCTCGTCAACGTGACGTGGGCGAAGAGCGGGTGGCCCTTCAGCTTCTCGACCACGGCGACGACACCGTCGTAGCGGCCGACGCGCAGGTTGTCGCGCTGGGCCACGTCATGGGTCAGGACGACACGGGAGTTCGCGCCGATCCGGGACAGCACGGTCAGCAGGACGTTCCGCTCCAGCGACTGCGCCTCGTCCACGATCACGAACGCGTCGTGCAGCGAACGGCCGCGGATGTGCGTGAGCGGCAGGACCTCCAGCATCCCGCGTGCGGTGACCTCCTCGATGACCTCGCGGCTGGTGACCGCGGACAGCGTGTCGAAGACCGCCTGCGCCCAGGGGCTCATCTTCTCGGACTCGGAGCCGGGCAGATAGCCGAGTTCCTGCCCACCCACCGCGTACAGCGGCCGGAAGACCATCACCTTCTGGTGCTGCCGCCGCTCCAGCACGGCCTCCAGGCCCGCGCACAGCGCGAGCGCGGACTTGCCGGTGCCGGCCCGGCCGCCCATCGACAGGATGCCCACGTCCGGATCGAGCAGCAGATCCAGCGCGATGCGCTGTTCCGCGCTGCGGCCCTTGATGCCGAACGCCTCCCGGTCGCCCCGCACGAGGCGGATGTTGCCGTCGGGCGTCACCCGGCCCAGTGCCTTGCCGCGTTCCGACTGGATCGTCAGACCGGTGTGCACGGGCAGCGTGCTCGCCTCGGGAACGTAGAGCGATCCTTCCTCGAAGAGGATGTCGACCTGTTCGCCGGCCAGGGTCAGCTCGGACATCCCGGTCCACCCGGAGGCGTCCGTGATGGCCAGCTCCGCGCGGTACTCCTCGGCGAGGAGCCCCACGGAGGACGCCTTGATCCTGAGCGGGAGGTCTTTCGACACCACGGTGACATCGAAGCCCTCGGCCTGCAGATTGCGGGCCACCGCGAGGATGCGGGAGTCGTTGTCCCCCAGGCGGTAGCCGCTCGGCAGCACACTGGGATCCGAGTGGTTGAGCTCGACCCTCACGGTCCCGCCGAGCTCCCCGATCGGAATGGGGGCGTCGAGGCGGCCGTGCCGGACCCGGAACTCGTCGAGCAGGCGCAGGGCCTGCCGGGCGAAGTAGCCGAGTTCGGGGTGGTGCCTCTTGGCCTCCAACTCCGTCACCACGACGATCGGCAGCACGACTTCGTGCTCGTCGAAGCGGCTCAGGGCGTTCGGGTCGGCCAGCAGGACGCTGGTGTCGAGGACGTAGGTGCGCCGGTCTGGCATACGGCGCTTTGTGCTGGTCACCACGGAAGGACGTACCCCCTCGGATGAGGTCGGGGAGCGACGGGTTCGAACTGGGCCGGTCGACGGCGCCGTTGCACGGGCCGAAAACCGGCCCTCCGCTGCTTCGTCCGTGCTGTGACCGCACGATCGGGCTGGTGCAAAGGGCCTCCCGGGCGGACGGCCCCGAGCCGCCCGCTGAGATCCGACACCCGTGGTTCGGGTGTCGACCTGACTGGCTTATGCCCTCGAACATGCGCCGCCATGCCAAGCGGTACGACGGCGTCCCGGTGAACTCCTCGTTACTTCTGTCCCGGACGCGCAGATGCGCACCTCATCCGCAATACGGAGTTTCAGCCTCCGAAACGACGGCCGCGCACGGCGTAGTCGCGCAGGGCACGCAGGAAGTCGACCTTCCGGAAGGCCGGCCAGAAGACGTCGCAGAAGTAGTACTCCGAGTGCGCGGTCTGCCAGAGCATGAATCCGGACAGCCGCTGCTCGCCACTCGTACGGATCACCAGGTCCGGGTCGGGCTGGTCGACGGTGTAGAGGTGCCTGCCGATCATGTCGATGTCGACGGACTCGGCGAGCTCCTCCATCGAGGTGCCCTTGTCGTGGGCCTCCAGGAGCATCGAGCGCACCGCGTCGGCGATCTCCTGGCGGCCGCCGTACCCGATGGCGACATTGACCAGTATCCCGTCGACGTCCGCGGTGGACTCCTCGGCCTCCTTGAGCGCGCTCTGCATCCCGGGGGACAGCAGATCCAGCGCCCCCACGTGGTGCACCCGCCAGCGGCCGTCGGCGGCGAGGGAGCGGACGGTGTCCTCGATGATGCCGAGGAGCGGGACCAGCTCTTCCTTCGGGCGGTTGAAGTTGTCGGTGGAGAGCAGCCAGAGGGTGACGACCTTGACGTCCGTCTCGGTGCACCAGCCGAGGAATTCCTCGATCTTGTGAGCGCCGGCCTGGTGGCCCTGCATCGTGGTGGAGCCCGCCGCCTTCGCCCAGCGCCGGCTGCCGTCCACGATCACGCCGATGTGCTCGGGCACCTGGGCGTGGTCGAGGTGACCCTCGACCCTGCGTGCGTAGACCTTGACCAACAGGCCGCGCAGTGTGTCGCGCAGGTTCACGTGTTCCAGCCCCTCCGGTGCGGTGACGGTCCCCTTGGAGAGCCGAAGCCTACCGGTGCCGGAGGCCTTGGGAGGCCCGGGGTCGGGGGACTTGGGGGCGGCCCGCTGCGGTGCGCGGGGGCGCCGACCTGCCGCTCGCCGTCCCGGGGGAGCGGTCGTGCGGGCAAGAAAAAACGGGCCGGTCCGTGGGGGGGAGACGGACCGGCCCGAGGGGGGGGGTTCCACCATAACCCTTCGTGAGTGATGCTGCGTGCATCGGCGCTCCACAACTACTCTCCGGAGCCGGGCGACAGCGCGACGGTGAATGCGGAAGCGTTCATTCAGGGCGTGATCGAGGGGTGATCATGGCCGAATCCCGGCGGATTCGAAGGAGGAAAGGCGAAATCTCGGCGGGAATGTGAGGCTTGCGCGGTGTTGTGCGGCTTCCGGGGAGAAACGGCCCGGCGCCCCCGTACGGGTGAAGGGTGAGCGGAACGCGCGCTTGACGGTGAACCTCGGGCGCACGGCTTCGCGCAGCCCCCTCCACTGCGCGACGCCGTACCGCGCAGCTTTGCTCACGCGAATTCCCTTGGTCTGAACCTACGTGAGCGGGGCAGGTGAATCCAAGCCGCGAGCGATAACGATGTGGACACCCCGATCGAGGCCGAGATCTAGAAGATCCAGGTCAGGATCTGACCTCCATCGGGCCTGGCCTCGCTCCCATCGACGGCGACGAGCGCTGGGGGTGCCCCCGTATGACGGCCCCGCGGACCTCGAAGAACGAGCAGGTCAGGCAGATCAGGCAGGTCAGGTCGGTCACGCCGGTCAGGGCGGTCACCTGGGAGGAGGCGAGCGCGCGGCGGACGGAGCGGCTGTTCCTGAGGGCGCCTCACAGGGCCGGCTTGCGGGCCTCGAAGAGGTGGCGGGCGCTGTGCGCGACGAAGGGACCCTCACGCTCGATCCGCTCGTGCAGGGAGCGCAGCCGCGGGAGATACGCCTCGACGGTGAAGCCGGGCACCATCCAGACGACCTTCTTCAGGAAGTGCACGACCGCGCCGATGTCATGGAACTCCATGCGGAGCCGCTCGGCCCGCAGGTCCACGATCTCCAGCCCGGCCGCCTCGGCGTCGGCGCGCTCGTCGTCCGGGTGGCGGCCGCGCCGGGTCTCCTCGGGCAGCGGCCCGGTGAAGTGCTCGACCAGCTCGAAGACACTGCGCGGCCCCACGTGCTGCGCGAAGTACGTGCCACCGGGTTCGAGGACCCGGGCGATCTCCGACCACGGCGGGCGTACCGGATGCCTGCTGGTGACCAGGCCGAACGCCCCGTCCGCGAACGGCAGCGGCGCGCCCTGCTCCACGGCCACCACCACCGCGCCCCGCGGACGCAGAAGCGCGGTGGCCCTGGCGATGTTCGGCGGCCACCCCTCCGTGGCCACGGTCACCGCCGGGAACCGAGGAGCGGAGGCGAGCACCTCGCCGCCCCCGGTGTCGATGTCCAGCGCCGCCGAGGCCCGCCCCAGCCGCTCACCCATCGCCCGCGCGTACCCCCACGACGGCCGGGCCTCGGTGGCCCGCCCCTCGAACCACGAGAAGTCCCACCCGTCGGTGGGCACGGCATCGCCTTCGGCGACGAGGTCGTCGAAGGCGCGGGAGGAGAGGGAGGCCATGGGGATGGATTGTGCCGAGGGGGAGCAGGGGCCGCGACCGATTTTCGGCGCCTGCCCCCAGGGGCGCGGGGAACTGCGCGACCAGCCACGACCGACCCGCGGCCGCCCGACCACCGAACCCCCGCATCCGTAGGCGACCCCGGGCCACCTCAACCCGCGCCTACTCGCAGAGCACCGCCTCCGCCTCCAACGTGACCCCGACCGCCTGGATCACCGCCGCGATCCGGAACGCCTCCTGCACCGTCTCCCGCCCGACCCCCGCCCGGCGGAGCGCCTGCTCGTGCGAGTCCAGACACGCCCCGCACGCGTTGATCGCGGACACGGCGAACGCCCACAACTCGTAGTCGACCCGGTCCACCCCGGGATCGCCGACGACCTTCATCCGCAGCCCCGTCCGCAGATCGCCGTACGCGTGGTCGGAGAGCAGATGCCGCGTCCGGAAGAAGACGTTGCTCAACGCCATCGTCGCGGCGGCCGACTTCGCCGCGGTGTACGCCTCGGGCGACAGCCGCGCCCTCGCCTCCGGCGCCAGCTCGCGCAGCACCCGTGCCGAGCGCGAGGCGATCGCCGTGGCCAGCACGGTCCCCCACAGCCGCTGCTCCGACAGCTCGGAGTCGCCGAGGACGGCATCCAGGTTCCGGCGCAGATCCTTCGCGTACTCCGGAATCGCGGACCTCAAGGTGTCGAGCGACATGGCGTCCTCACTCCCGGGCGGGCGGCTGACGGGGTCCAGTGTGGCGGTGCCGCGGGGCCGGCGCGGCCCCGGCCTACTCCGTACGCAGCCCCTCCGGCCGCATGAGCCGCACCAGCGGCGGCATGCTCAGGGCCGTGACCAGCAGGACGACGCCCGCGCCGATGCCCGTCATCGACAGCACCCCCGACCAGTCGACGGCCACCGGGAAGCCCGTCATCTTCAGCAGTACCGCTCCCAGGGCCAGTCCGACCGACGAGGCCAGGACGAGGCCCAGCGTGATCGGGATCGCCGTCTGCCACAGCACGGACAGACCGAGCGTGCGGCGCCGGGTGCCGAAGGCGACCAGGGCCGACAGCAGCTTCCTGCGTTCGCGCAGCTGCTCCAGCTGGGAGACCAGGAGGCTCGCGCCGATGAGGACGAGCACGGCGGAGGCGCCGACGAGCAGACCGGTGCGGATGTCCGTGAACTGGTCCAGTCGTCGGGTCGACTCCCACTCCCAGGTCCGGATCAGCGGATCGACGGCGACGGCGGCGTTGCGCACCTCGTCGAGCGCGTTCGGGACCGTGGGATCGGTGCGGACGTAGACGGTGCTGGAGAGTTCGTCCCCGACCTTCGCGGGCAGGGCACCGCGGGTCGCCAGCAGCCCCTCCATGCCCATCCGCAGCGGGTCGGGCCGCTGGGACACCTGCCGCACCTCGGCCGGCAACTTCCAGGCGATCTCGGCTCCCGGGTCGGCCCCGCTGAAGGACGGGTCGAAGTACAACGTCTTGCCCGGGACACCGAACCGCGCCACGTCGGCGTCCCTGACCCTCTTGGGAGTCTTCATCACGAAGACGTCACCGTCCCGGCACGAGGAGATCGTGGCGAGTTCGCGCAGCGCGGCGCAGTCGCCGACGGTCACCCCCATCCATGCGTCGGGGTCCTTGGCGGTGGGGGAGGCCTCTGCGGTGGAGAGCACGGCGGTGGCCTCGGCCCCCTTGGCCCGCTTCAGCTCCTTGCCGGCGACGCTCACGGGGAGGTCGTCCGGCAGCGTCAGCTCCATCTGGGTCCGCGTGACGTCCATGCCGGTCGACTCGGTGTACCTGCCCTCGACGCCGGCGAACAGCATCTGCAGGGCGATCGCGCCGGCCACCGCCACCGCGATGCCGTTGACCATGCGGGCCGCCGATCCGCTGCTCAGCTGGAGCCTGCGGACGGCCAGTTGCCAGGAGACGCCGCCGGAGCCCAGCCGGGCGACGAACGCCTCGACGATCCACGGCAGCAGCGCGGTGATGCCGAACAGCAGCAGGACGACACCGCCGGTCACCATGTACTCGTTGAACTCCCCGTTCCCCGAGCCCTGGCCGATCATCGGGTAGAGCAGGGCGAGGCCGCCGAGCGGCGGCAGCAGCCGCCACCAGAGCCTGCGGCGCGCGGGCCTGGCCGTGCGGACCACACCGAGCGGTTCGATGACGACACCGCGCAGCGCGAACAGGGTGACGAGGACGGCCGCCGCCGGCACCGCGAACGCCACCAGCAGGGCGAGCGCGGGGGAGGGGTCGAGGTAGCTCGGGAACACACTGACGTCGAACACCTCGACGGAGCCGATGGCCTGGCGGCCGAGCAGGAAGAAGCAGGTACCGAAGACCAGCCCCAGCACGGCACCCGAGAGCGCCTCGCCCGCCGCGATCCTCCGCGTCATCCGCCCGTCGGAGCCGACCAGCCGCAGCGCCGCCAGCCTGCGGTCGCGCCGCTCGCCACCGAACCGTACGGCCGTGGCGATGAAGACGGCGACCGGCATCAGCAGCACCACGAAGACGACCAGCGTGAGCAGCAGCAGGATCGGGTCCATCTCCTCCTGCGGCTGATCGGTCGTACCGAACCGGTCGATCCGTGCCACCACGGAGCCGTCGAGCCGTCGCGCGAGTCCGTCGGCTCCGGCGTAGTAGGCGAGTTCACCCGGACCGATCAGCCCGCTCTCGCCGATGGTGCCCACCGTCCGGTAGCGCAGCCGGTCGCGCAGGAGTTCCCCGGCGTCCGACGTCAACAGGTCGGCGAGGGCCGGGGAGACGACCATCTCGCCCGGTGCGGGGAACTTCGCGAGTCCCGGCGGCGGCTGCGCGTCCGCGCCCTCCTGTTCGAGGAGCCGTCCCCGGATCTCCTGGTGCTGGTACTCGGTGTCGGTGTCGCCGACGAGCAGGGTCCTGTCGGTCGGCTTGGAGCGGGCGTTGTCCTCCAGGTAGCCGATGCCCCGGTCCTGCCGGGCGTCCTCACGGGCTCCCCGGGTATCCAGCGCGTTCGGTATCGCCGTGGTGAGCAGCAGCAGAGCCACCCCGAGTCCGACGCCCGCCGCCGTGAGCAGGGCGCGCACCCAGCCCTCACGGCCCCCGGTGAAGGCGAACCGGGCCCCCATGGCCAGGTCCCGGTACCACTGGCGCACGGTGGCGCTCATACGACGCGCTCCATGTCCCGTGACTTCCCGTCCCGTACGACGATCTCGCGGTCCGAGTACGCGGCCACCCGCGCCTCGTGCGTGACGAGGACGACAGCGGCGTTGGTCGACCGGGCGGCCTCGGTGAGCAGTTCCATCACGCGCTCGCCGTTGAGCGAGTCGAGCGCGCCGGTGGGCTCGTCCGCGAACAGCAACCGGGGATTGGTGACCAGCGCACGCGCCACGGCGACCCGCTGGCCCTGACCACCGGAGACCTCACCGGGACGCTTGCGGGCGAGGTCGTCGACCTCCAGGCGCTCCATCCAGCCGAGGGCGGTCCGCTCGGACTCCTTGCGGGAGCCGCCGTTCAGCCGCAGCGGCAGCGCCACGTTCTCCACGCACGTCAGTTCCGGCACGAGCTGGCCGAACTGGAAGACGAATCCGAACTCGCTGCGCCGCAGCGCGCTGCGTTCGGTGTCGTTCATGGTGGCCATCTCGCGGCCGTTGTACGTGATCGAGCCCGAGTCGGGCTGCACGATCCCGGCGAGGCAGTGCAGCAGCGTCGACTTGCCGGAGCCGGAGGGGCCCATCACCGCGACGACCTCGCCGGGGTGGATGGAGAACCCTGCGCCGTCCAGGGCGTCGGTCGGCCCGTACGCCTTGCGCAGATCGGTCGCCACGAGCAGGGAGCCGGCGGGGGTCATCGGCGGACCACCGCCTCGGCCAGTTTGCCCAGTCGGGCGGCGGTCAGCTCCAGCCATCGCAGATCGGCCTCCAGGTGGAACAGGGCGTGGTCGCAGATCAGCTGATCGGCCAGGTCGCCCTTGCGCTTGCGGTCGGTGAGGATGCGCATCATGCGCAGGTGTTCGGAACGCTGGGTGTCGAGGATGTCGGCCGCGTTCCGGTCGGTGAGCAGGGCGAGGACGACCTTCGTGTAGAGGGTCGACTGCAGATACGGCTCGGGCTTCTCGGGCGTCGCGAGCCACCGCTGGACATCCGTGATGCCCGCCTCGGTGATGGCGTACCGCTTGCGCTCGGGTCCGCCGCCGGGTTCGATGCCGTCGACCTCGACGAGGCCGTTCTTCAGCAGGCGCGACATCGTCGAGTAGACCTGGCCGTAGTGCAGCGGCCGGTCGTGACCGAACTTCTCGTCGAAGGCCCGCTTCAGGTCGTAACCGTGGCGGGGCCCGGACTCCAGGAGTCCCAGGAGAGTGTGACCGATGGACATGAGCACGACTGTACACAGTGGGTATACACCGCACGTATACATGCTGTGTATAGGTCGCCATCGGGCGTGGAGGGGCGCAGGTCAGGGCCGATTGTCACGGTTCTGTCACCGGGATCGTCGCCAACTCCTGCGTCTGGTGGGGCAACCATCCGGCCTGTTGGAACGTCCGTTCCGGTGGGATGAGGTCTGCGACACGCGTGGCCGCGTGCGCATTGTCACGCCACCACAGAGCGGACCGACTCCCTCTTGCCACAGTCCTCGGTGTTAGCTTGCTGAGCTGACAACACCCGAGTGACGTATGAGACCGAGAAGAAGTCGGAGCGGACCGGAGCCATGGGACGAGCGGAAGAAAGACGAGCGCGGCAGCGCGGCGGTCGCCGCGCGGCGCCCCAGCGCTCGTCCGGGAGCGAAGCGGGGACGACGGCCGTCATAGCCCCGCCCGAGGGCGGCGGCCGGGCGGCCGCCAGAGCGGCGGCCAAGGGCGGCGGCAAGAAGAAGCAGCAGAAGAAGAGCTTCCTGCGCCGTCTCTTCACCTGGAAGAAGATCCTCGGCACGTTCTTCGGCGTCTGCCTGCTCGGCATGGGTGCCTTCGTCGTGCTCTACATGTCGATCGACATTCCGAAGGGGAACCCGCAGGCGACCCAGGAGAGCAACGTCTACAAGTTCTCCGGTTCCAACGGCAAGGTCTTCGCCCGCACCGGCAACACCAACCGCGAGATCGTCGAACTCGCGGATGTCCCCAAGAAGGTCCAGCTGACCTTCGTCGCCGCCGAGAACAAGTCCTTCTACACGGACCCCGGCGTCGACCTCAAGGGCATGGCCCGCGGCGTGATCAACACCCTGTCCGGCAAGGGCAAGCAGGGCGGTTCGACGATCACCCAGCAGTACGTCAAGAACTACTACCTGACGTCCGACCAGACCGTCACCCGCAAGCTCAACGAGCTGGTCATCTCCCTGAAGCTGGAGCGTGACAAGAGCAAGGACTACATCCTCGCGGGCTACATCAACACCAGCTTCTACGGCCGTAGCGCCTGGGGCATCCAGGCCGCCGCCCAGGCCTACTACCGCAAGGACGCCAAGGACCTCGACGTCGAAGAGGGCGCCTACCTCGCCGCGCTGCTCCAGGCCCCCAGCCAGTACGACCTGGCCACCGCCACCCCGACCGGCAAGAAGCTGGTCACGGCGCGGTGGAACTACGTCCTGGACAACATGGTCAAGATGAAGAAGCTGTCCGCCTCGGAGCGCGCGGGCATGAAGCTCCCCAAGCCGAAGCCGCCCCAGGCAGCCCCCGACATGGCGGGCCAGAACGGCTACCTCGTCGAGGCCGCCAACAACCAGCTGGCCAGGCAGCTCGTGGCCGACGGCACGGCGGAGGACGTCGAGGACGCCAGGACGAAGATCGAGGCGGGTGGCTGGACCATCACGCTGAACATCAACGCCAAGAAGCAGGCCGCGCTGGAGAAGGCCGTCAAGCAGCGCCTCACCAGCAAGCTCGACCCGAAGAAGCGCAAGGTCGACAAGTACATCCAGGCCGGCGCCGTCTCGGTGGACCCGAAGACCGGCAAGGTCGTCGCCATGTACGGCGGTGTCGACTACGTGAAGCACTTCACGAACAACGCGATGCGCCGGGACTACCAGCCCGCCTCCACCTTCAAGCCGGTCATCCTCGCCGCGGCCGTCGACGAGGACGCCGAGACGCAGGACGGCGACCCGATCACCGCCAGCACGGTCTACGACGGTGACAGCAGGCACAAAGTCATGGACGACGGCACCGCGGTCGGCTTCAACCCGCCGAACGAGGACAACGTCGACTACGGCGACGTCACCGTCCAGACCGCCATGAACAAGTCCATCAACTCCGTCTTCGCGCAGATGGGCGTCGACGTGGGCATGGAGAAGGTCATGGAGGTCGCCGGGAAGCTCGGCATGGACACCGAGGGCATGCAGGCGGTCCCCGCCCAGACCCTGGGCTCCATGGGCGCCAGCCCGCTGGAGATGGCCGGCATCTACGCCACGCTCGACAACCACGGCAAGAAGGTCACCCCGACCATCATCGCCTCGGCCACGCACCGGGACGGCGAGGTCGAATTCCCCAGTCCGATCGGTGAGCAGGTCATCACCCCCGAGGCCGCCGACACGGTCACCTCGGTCCTCACCGGCGTGGTCGACGACGGTACGGCCAAGACCTCCGTCCGCGACAACCCGGCCCGCAACGGCCAGCAGGTCGCCGGCAAGACGGGTACCTCCGACGAGAACCGCTCCGCCTGGTTCACCGGCTACACCCCGAACCTCGTGACCTCCGTCGGCCTCTTCGGCGAGGACATGAGCAAGAACGGCAAGCACGTCTCGATGTACAACGCCGTCGGCGTCCCCCGGGTCAACGGCGGTGGCTTCCCGGCCCAGATCTGGGCCACGTACACCTTCGGTGTCATGGGCAAGCCCGCCAAGTTCGACCTGGACACCAAGCAGGGTGCCGCGGTCGCGCCCACCGAGTCGCCGACCCCCTCGCAGACCCCGAGCGAGACCCCGTCCGAGACCCCCAGCAGCGAGCCGCCGACGTCCTCCAAGCCTCCGACGGCCTCGGAGTCGCCCTCGCAGTCGCCCCCGGAGTCGCCCCCGGAGTCGAGCCCGCAGGAGACCCCGTCGGGGACCCCGTCGGACGACGGCGGCATCGAGTTCCCGCCGGATCCCAAGGATCCACAGGTGGACGACTAGCGCACGTGACAGGCGAAGGGCGCCCGGTGAAAATCACCGGGCGCCCTTTCGTGTGTGCCCTCACGAGGCTCGTGTGTGCCTTCGAGAGGCGCGGGGCCGCGACCTGCGCGGCCGTTGAGCGCTCACGCGTGGTTCAGCTCGAACCACACGACCTTCCCCGCACTCAGCCGTGTGGCCCCCCACCGCTTCGCCAGCCGATTGACCAGGTAGAGCCCACGGCCCCCCTCGTCCGTCGCCCGGGCCTGCCGCAACCGGGGCAGCTGCGGCACGTCGTCGGTCACCTCGCACCGCAGCACGTCGGTGCGCAGCAACCGCAGGGTGACCGGCCGCGTCGCGTACCGCACCGCGTTCGTCACGACCTCGCTGATCAACAGCTCGACCGAGTCGGTCAACTCCTCCAGCCCCCAACGGGACAACGCGTGCCGGGCCAGCCGGCGCGCGCGCCCCGGAGCCATCTCCTCCGGCTCCAGGAACCAGTACGCGACATCGCTGGGAGCGATCCCATCGAACCGCGCGGCGAGCAGCGCGATGTCGTCGTCCCGGTCACCCGGGCCGAGCATGTCGAGCACCTCGTCGCACAGCGCTTCCAGCGGCGGCGGATGGTCCGGCCCGGTCAGCTGCGCGGTCGCGGCCAGCTTCTCCCGCAACTGCTCTATACCGGTCCACACGTCCCGGAGCCGGGACTCCACGAGCCCGTCGGTGTACAGCAGCAGCGTGCCACCGGCCGGCGCGTCCAGCTCCACCGCCTCGAAGTCCACGCCGCCCACACCGATCGGCGCACCCGGCGGCACCCGCAGCACCTCGGCACGCCCGCCCAGATGCAGCAGCACCGGCGGCGGATGCCCCGCGTTGGCGATGGTGATCCTGTGCGAGACCGGGTCGTACACGGCGTACAGACAGGTCGCCATGCGGTCCGTACCGAGCCGCTGGGCCTGCTCGTCGAGGTGGTGCAGCACCTCCTGCGGCGGCAGATCCAGCCCGGCCAGCGTCTGCGCGGTGGTCCGCAGCTGGCCCATGATCGCGGCAGAGGTCATCGAATGACCCATCACGTCACCCACGACCAGCGCGACCCGGCTCCCCGGCAGGGGAATCGCGTCGTACCAGTCACCGCCGACCCGCGCCGTCTCGGCGGCCGGCAGATACCGGTGCGCGAGCCGTACGCCGGTGCAGCGCGGCAGCGCCTCCGGGAGCATCGTGCGCTGCAGCTCGTCGGCGATGTACGCCTCGCGGCCGTACAGCACGGCCTTGTCGATGCCGAGCGCGCTGTGCGTGGCGAGCTGGGCGGCGACCAGCAGGTCGTCCTGCTCGAACGCCATCCGCTCCGGACGGCGCAGGAAGACCGCTGCGCCGATCACCCGGCGCCGGCCGCGCAGCGGGGCGAGGATCGCCCGCTGGCCGGTCGGCACCGTCAGCTCCGCGTCCGGGCCCAGCAGTTCGGGCAGCGCGTCGTGCGCGGCCGGCGCGTCCGCGAAGACCGGACGCACCCCCCGCAGCACCTCGGCGAGCGCCCCGCCGGGCCGTACCTCGCACTGCTCGGCCGTGACGACCGCCAGATCCACCGGCTGCTCCGGCTGGAGCGCGGACGGCATGAAGCCGCCCTCGGTGTCCCGCTCCTCGGGGATCCGGTCGGTGCGGCGCAGGCGCAGCACCATGGGCCCCGTCGGCCGCTCGTCGCCGACCGGCAGCGGCTCGCGCAGATACACGAGGATCGCGTCCGAGAACGTCGGCACGGTGGCCCGGCACAGACCCATCACGATCTCGTCCAGGTCTATGCCCCGGGCGATCCGCCGGGTCGCGGCGCCGACGAACCGCAGCCGGTCGCCGTCCCGCCGCATGGGCATGGGGGCGCCCGGCGCCACGCCCTGCCCGCTGCGCCGCTCCAGAGCGCCGACGGTCCCGCCGGACCGTTCCGGCTCACCGCCCGGCTGCGCCGGGATGGTCTCCGGCGCGGGGCGCGGGCGGTGTGGGGGGTCGGGTTCGGCGGCCGCGGGCTGGGAGTGCTCGGAGACCGCCGGCTGGGCGTGCTCCGAGGGGGCCTGTCCGCCCTTCGCGCAGGGCGTCGCGGTGCCGGGCTCGGCCGGTGCGTCACCCATGCGTGCCTGAGCGGGTAAAGCCGCGGCCGGCGCGGTGCGCATCGACTCCTGCGTACGCAGGAGCGCCCCGCGGGGATCCGTGGGGCCGGCGCCGCCCTGAGGGCGCTCATGGGAGGTGGGGTGCTCCGTCACGCGTGTCGAATCCATCCGTCCGGGACTGCGCGTTGTGTGCGCAGTGCGTCCCGCAAACCCGATACTTCGTCCCGCAGAAAGGCCGATACCCGGATTACGTGTCCTGGGAACGGAATTCCCGCGTGGTCAGAGGCAGTTCCTGTGCCACACACGGTACCGGCGGGCACGGCGAACGACAGTACAGCCCGTCCACCGGGCCGTCTCCGGCTCGTCCCGGTGTAACCCTCGTACCCCTTGATCACGTCTTGCCGCCCCTCGGTGACGTACGGTCAAGCCCTGCCCGAACTGCGGGAGTTGCCCCTGTGAACTCTTGCGGAGGACGATCCTACGGTTGCGGACCCGGGGCGCATCAAGGGTCTCATGAGGACAAGTGCGCGGGCGTACGGTCCCAGTCGTCCGGGAGAGACGGTACTCCCCATGCCGGATTCGGGCGCCAGTGCTGCCAGCCGTCCGCGAACGGCGGGCCCCACGCGCGGATCACCTCCACCGCGGACCGGCCCGCCTCCCGCACCTGCTCGGCCGCCGACGCGTCCATCAGGCCGTCCTGCTGGGCCTGCGCGAACTCGTCCTCGTCGAGCCAGGTCCAGGACCGGTCAGGGTAGACGCAGATGTCCAGGAAGTGGTCCTCGGAGTCCACACCGCCGTCCCAACGGGCCAGTGGCGTCTCCAGGTTGACGTACCAGTTCTTGAAACGCC
This sequence comes from Streptomyces stelliscabiei, assembly GCF_014873495.1. GTDB lineage: Bacteria > Actinomycetota > Actinomycetes > Streptomycetales > Streptomycetaceae > Streptomyces > Streptomyces bottropensis. Next base: position 6,644,656 of record NZ_JADBGF010000001.1, read on the forward strand.
AACCCTGCTCCCAGAAAAGCCACACCGACCACGGCTCGCCCGGCCGCGCGAGCTTCAGCACCCCGGTGCCGGACCAGCGGCCGTGCCGCACGCCACGCGGCTTCTTGTAACGCGACGCGAGCGGCTCGGAGTTCAGCGAGGTGCCGTCGGCCAGCACGGGCCGAACACACTCGGTGCCGGGCGCCAGCCACACGGCCAGCAACTCGGCGTCGTCGCGTACGACCGTGACGGGGCGCGCGATATGGAAGCGTTCGCCACCGTTCTCCCGGTAACGCCACAGGATCTGACTCCCCGGCTCCCAGAACGCCGCCGACCCGCCCGCTTCCACTCGTCTCACCACTCCGTCGTCTCCCATGCGCAGATATTAGGTGTCATGCGCATATGACGCTGCGGCACCGCTCACGGTTCACGCCTCGGCGGGAATCGGTTACCCGCGCGACACCCACGACGGCCGGAACTCGCCGTACGGTCACGGCCGTGTCATCCGCAGGACATCCAGCGCCTCGTCGAGCTGTTCGAGGGTGAGGTCGCCGCGCTCCACGTACCCGCTCGCCAGGACGACCTCCCGGATGGTCCTCCGCTCGGCCAGCGCCTTCTTGGCGACCTTCGCGGCCTCCTCGTACCCGATGTACTTGTTGAGCGGGGTGACCACCGACGGAGAGGACTCCGCGTACTCGCGGGCCCGTTCCCGGTGGGCGACGATCCCGTCCACCGTCCGGTCGGCGAGCAGTCGCGAGACGTTGGCCAGCAGCCGGACGGACTCCAGGACGTTCTTGGCGATGACGGGCAGCATGACGTTCAGCTCGAAGTTGCCGGACGCGCCCGCCGTGGTGACCGTGACGTCGTTGCCCGTGACCTGCGCGGCGACCATGAGCACGGCCTCCGGGATCACCGGGTTGACCTTGCCGGGCATGATCGAGGACCCGGGCTGGAGGTCCGGCAGGGAGATCTCCGCGAGACCGGTCCTCGGCCCCGACGCCATCCACCGCAGATCATTGGCGATCTTGGTGAGGGACACGGCGATCGTACGGAGCTGTCCGGACGTCTCGACGAGCCCGTCCCGCGCCCCCTGCGCCTCGAAGTGGTCCCGCGCCTCGGTGAGCGGCAGCCCGGTGACCCGCGCGACCTCCGCGATGACGGCGGCGGAGAACCCGGGGGGCGTGTTGATGCCGGTCCCCACGGCCGTGCCGCCCAGCGGGAGTTCGGCGAGCCGGGGGAGCGAGGCCGTGAGCCGCTCGACGCCGTACCGCACCTGGGCCGCGTACCCGCCGAATTCCTGGCCGAGAGTCACCGGTGTCGCGTCCATGAGGTGCGTACGACCGGACTTCACCACGTCGGAGAATTCCGCGGACTTGCGCTCCAGCGCGGCGGCCAGGTGCTCCAGGGCCGGGATCAGATCACGGGTGACGGCGGCGGTGGCGGCGATGTGGATCGAGGAGGGGAAGACGTCGTTGGACGACTGCGAGGCGTTCACATGGTCGTTCGGGTGCACGTCCCGGCCGAGCCGCTCGCTCGCCAGTGTGGCGATGACCTCGTTGGTGTTCATGTTCGACGAGGTGCCGGAGCCGGTCTGGAACACGTCCACCGGGAAGTGCGCGTCCCAGCGCCCCTCGGCGACCTCCTCCGCCGCGTCCCGGACGGCCTCGGCGATGTCCTTGTCGAGCACGCCCAGTTCGGCGTTGACCGTCGCGGCGGCGCCCTTGATCCGGGCCAGGGCCTCGATGTGGGCGCGCTCGATGTGCTGCCCCGAGATCGGGAAGTTCTCGACCGCCCGCTGTGTCTGGGCCCGCCACTTGGCGTCCGCCGGTACCCGGACCTCGCCCATGGAGTCGTGTTCGACGCGGTAGTCACTCATGCCCGGTACAGCGTCCGGACCGGGCCCGGTGTTCCCGGCCGTACCCCGTGAGGGTGAGCGTGAAATTCCGCACGCCGATGTCGGTGACGTGCAGTACGGTCACCGCGGTGAGTCGATCGTCGAACGCGATGTCGAATGAAATATCGAATGAAGTGTCGAAGAAGGAAAGTGCATTGAGAAGCGCTGTCATACGTCGGTCCTGCGTGGCCGGTGTCGCCGCCCTGTCCCTGACCCTCCTCGCCGCGTGCTCGGACTCCGGCGGGAGCGGGGGAGAGGGCGACTCGGGCGGCAAGGCCCTCTCCGCCGCGGACCTGGAGAAGGTGGTCCTGAAGGACGGGGACGTGAAGGGCCACAAGGTCACAAAGCCCACCGGCACGGTGGACCGGAAGGACATCGAGCCGGGCACCGACGCGTGCGCGCCCGTCGCCTACGCCATGCTCGGCTCCGTGGTCGACGAGCCGGCCGCGACCGTACAGCGCGAGACGCAGAAGAAGATCGACCCCGCCGAGGCCGCCAAGAGCGGTGACGTCTCGGGCCTCGACGCCACCCGCACCCTGCTCCGCCTGACCTCCTACGACGGCTCGGCCGCCCAGAAGGTGATGAAGTCCCTCGCCACCTCGGCCAAGGACTGCGCGGACGGCTTCGAGGTCACGGCCGACGGCACCGCCCAGCAGGTCACCAAGGTCTCCACGGACCCCGCGCCCGAGGGAGCCGACGAGGCGATCGCCCTGACCTTCCTCAGCGAGGCCGAGGGCACGAAGATCCCGATGAAGGTCGTCGTCTTCCGCAAGGGCGGCACCGTCGGCTACGTCACCGCCCTGAACCTGGCCTCGGCCGCGTCCGGCAAGGACTTCGAGTTCCCGGCGGAGGTCGTCGACGCGCAGGTGAAGAAGCTCGCCTAACCGTTCGACGAGACCCGCGCACCCCGCCCCGGCCCGCCCGGCGTCCGAGGACGAGCCCCTGGGGACCCCCAGCCCGTCCGGTGCTCGAGGACGGGGCCCGTTCAGGGCCGAAGCGGGGGTGCGGGGGGCGGCAGCCCCTGGCGGGGTCGAAGGGGCGGCGCCCCTGGGGAGGGGACGGGTAGGGGCGGCGGGGGCGAAATCCGTCCCCGCCGCCCCGGCTGCCGCTACGCCAGCCCCGGCCCCCGCACCGGAATCGTCGTGAACGTCGGCGCCGGCGCCGGGTCCTGGAAGAAGTCGTTGCCCTTGTCGTCGACGACGACGAACGCCGGGAAGTCCTCGACCTCGATCTTCCAGACGGCCTCCATGCCGAGCTCCTCGTACTCGACGACCTCGACCTTCTTGATGCAGTCCTGGGCGAGACGGGCGGCGGGACCGCCGATGGAGCCGAGGTAGAAGCCGCCGTACGTGTCGCACGCGTCCGTGACCTGCTTGCTGCGGTTGCCCTTGGCCAGCATCACCTTGGAGCCGCCCGCCGCCTGGAACTGCTCGACGTAGGAGTCCATGCGGCCGGCCGTGGTCGGGCCGAAGGAACCGGACGCGTAGCCCTCCGGGGTCTTCGCGGGACCGGCGTAGTACACCGGGTGGTCCTTCAGGTACTGCGGCATCTCCTCACCCGCGTCGAGGCGTTCCTTGATCTTGGCGTGCGCGATGTCCCGCGCCACGACCAGCGGCCCGGAGAGCGACAGCCGCGTCTTCACCGGGTACTTGGTCAGCTCGGCGAGGATGTCGTCCATCGGCTGGTTGAGGTCGATCCGCACGACGTCCGACGACTCGTCCAGGTGCTCGTCCGTGGTCTCCGGCAGGAACCGCGCCGGATCCGTCTCCAGCTGCTCCAGGAAGACACCCTCGGCGGTGATCTTCGCGACGGCCTGCCGGTCGGCCGAGCAGGACACGGCGATCGCGACGGGGCACGAGGCACCGTGCCGCGGCAGCCGGACGACCCGCACGTCGTGGCAGAAGTACTTGCCGCCGAACTGCGCGCCGATCCCGATCTTCTGCGTCAGCTCGAAGACCTTCTCCTCCAGATCCTTGTCCCGGAAGCCGTGCCCGAGCGGCGAGCCCTCGGCCGGGATCTCGTCCAGGTAGTGCGCGGAGGCGTACTTCGCGGTCTTCAGCGCGTACTCGGCGCTCGTACCGCCCACCACGATCGCGAGGTGGTACGGCGGGCACGCGGCCGTGCCCAGCGAACGGATCTTCTGCTCCAGGAACTTCATCATGGAGGCCTCGTTCAGGACGGCCTTCGTCTCCTGGTACAGGAACGACTTGTTGGCCGACCCGCCGCCCTTGGCCATGAACAGGAACTTGTAGGCGCCGCCGTCGGTGGCGTACAGCTCGATCTGCGCCGGCAGGTTCGACCCGGTGTTCTTCTCCTCCCACATGGTGAGCGGAGCCATCTGCGAGTAGCGCAGGTTCAGGTTCAGATAGGCGTCGTGGATGCCCTGGGACAGGGCCTTCTCGTCCCCGCCCTCGGTGAGCACGTTCTGCCCGCGCTTGCCCATGACGATCGCCGTACCGGTGTCCTGGCACATGGGAAGGACGCCCGCGGCCGCGATGTTCGCGTTCTTCAGCAGGTCCAGGGCGACGAACTTGTCGTTGCCCGACGCCTCGGGGTCGTCGATGATCCGGCGGAGCTGCGCGAGGTGCGCCGGCCGCAGATAGTGCTGGATGTCGTGGATGGCCTCGGCGGCCAGCTTGCGCAGCGCCTCCGGCTCCACCTTGAGGAACGTGCGCCCGTCGGCCTCGAAGGTGGAGACACCCTCGGAGGTCACCAGCCGGTACGGGGTGGTGTCCTCTCCCATGGGGAGCAGATCGGTGTACTCGAACTCAGGCATGTCGCCCATTCCTCACTCGGCACTCGGCACTCGACAAGACGGCGCGGCTGGCCTCCATCGGCAGCGCTCACCAGCGTAGAACCTGGCGCTGGGACCGGGCTTGTGAGGTAAGGCTCAGTTCGCCGGCCCGGAGTTGTCCACACCCCTGGTCGCGATCTATCGCGAGTGGGTAATCTGCTGTCGTGGACCTTCAGAAGCGCCCCACCCAGGAACCGCCGTTGCCGTCTGCCGAGCTGCGCGCCTCCGACGCCGACCGCGACCGGATCGCCGACCTCCTGCGCGACGCCCTCGCCGAGGGCCGACTCACCGCCGAGGAGCACTCCGAGCGGGTCGAGGGCGTGCTCGCCGCCAGGACGGTGGGTGAGCTGGACGTCTTCGTGCGGGACCTGCCTGCCGGCCAGGCGGCCCGCAGGGCGGCACCGGCGTACGTGCCGCCGGTCTCCTCCGTGCCCAACCGTCCGACGCCCGGCGCCATCCCGCTCGACCCCGACGACCGACTGATGGCCGTCTTCAGCGCCTCGATGCGCAAGGGCCGCTTCCGGGCGGGCCGGCGCATCCACGCGTACGCGATATTCGGCAGCGTCGAGATAGACCTCAGCGAGGCGATATTCGAGCACCGGCAGGTGATGATCAAGGCCATCTCGGTCTTCGGCAGCGTCGAGGTCCGCGTCCCGGAGAACGTCTCGCTGCGCGGCAGCGGCGGCGGCATCCTCGGCAACTTCGAGGTGCACGCGCTCGATTCGGGCGAGACCGACGCCCCGGTGGTCTATGTGGACGGCCTCGCCGTCCTCGGGAACATCGAGGCGAGGCCGAAGCGGGGGAAGGTCATCGCCGACCTCCTCGGCCGGGTCTCCGACCATGTCGCCCGCAAGGTGGACGATCATTTGCGCAAACACCAGGACCGTTGACGGGTGTGAATTCGACCACGTCCGGACATGACCCGAGGGGTCCGGTCCGGTTGTGCTCGCGCGGTGTGGGCGGCGAATTCCAGCGGATCGGGACTCAGTGCATAGGCCCGCGCACAGCGGGTAGGCCTTGCTGCATCGTCTCTCGCTCGCGAAGCCGTCGTCAGGAGTAGACCGTGCTGCATCCGCCGCATTCGTCCCTGCAGGTCGCTGCTGTTCCGCCCCAGCGGGTGCCAGTGCGAGACCGGGATCAGGACGCCCCGTGGCACACGGAGGCCGTGTGCCGGCGCGACGAGGCCGGGCTGTTCTTCGCCCCCTCCAAGGAGCCCACCGCGTCCCGGCTCTCCCGCGAGGAAGCCGCCAAGCGCGTCTGTGCCCGCTGCCCCGTCATGGTCGAGTGCCGGGAACACGCACTCCTGCAACCCGAGCCCTACGGAGTCTGGGGCGGTCTGACAGCGGCCGAACGCCGGGTCGTCCTGGCCCGCAGGCGCCGTCGGGACCTGGAACTGAACAAGACGGCACGGACGAACGGGGCGATAGCCGCGGCCGGTTGACGCCGGTTCAGACATGGCGAGGGCGCCCTCTCCGCACAAGAGGTCGCCCTCGCCGTGTACGGCCGCGCCGTGTGGGCGTGACCGGCGGAGCTACTTGGCCTTCTCGAAGTCGATCGAGCTGTAGGCCCGCAGCTTGCTCAGCCGGTGCGTCGAATCGATCCGTCGCACCGTTCCCGACTTCGACCGCATCACGATCGAGTCGGTCGTCGCGGTCTCCGAGCGGTAGCGCACACCCCGCAGCAGCTCCCCGTCCGTGATGCCGGTCGCCACGAAGAACACGTTCTCCCCGGACACCAGGTCGTCGGTCGTCAGGACCCGGTCGAGGTCGTGGCCCGCGTCGATCGCCCGCTGCCGCTCCGCGTCGTCCTTCGGCCACAACTTGCCCTGGATCGTGCCGCCGAGGCACTTCACCGCGCAGGCCGAGATGATGCCCTCGGGCGTGCCGCCGACCCCGAGCAGCAGATCGACACCGGTGCCCTCCCGCAGCGCCAGGATCGAGCCGGCCACATCACCGTCGGAGATCAGCTTGATCCGTGCTCCGGCCTCGCGGATCTCCTTGATGATCCCTTCGTGCCGGGGCCGGTCGAGGATGACCACGGTCACGTCGTCCGGCGCGGACCGCTTGGCCTTGGCCACCCGGCGGATGTTCACGGAGACCGGGGCGTCGATGTCGACGAAGTCGGCCGCCTCGGGCCCGGTGACCAGCTTGTCCATGTAGAAGACGGCCGAGGGGTCGAACATCGTGCCCCGGTCGGCGGCCGCGAGCACGGCGATCGCGTTGGTCATGCCCTTGGCCGTGAGCGTCGTACCGTCGATCGGGTCGACGGCGATGTCGCACTCCGGGCCGGTGCCGTCACCGACGCGCTCGCCGTTGAAGAGCATCGGGGCCTCGTCCTTCTCGCCCTCCCCGATCACGACGACGCCGTTCATGGACACGGTGGAGACGAGGGTCCGCATGGCGCGCACGGCGGCACCGTCCGCCCCGTTCTTGTCTCCGCGCCCGACCCAGCGGCCCGCCGCCATCGCGGCGGCCTCGGTCACCCGGACGAGTTCCAGGGCGAGGTTGCGGTCGGGGGCCTCGGAGGGCACTTCCAGTTCGGACGGCAGCTGATGATTCTCGGTCATCGGAGCGCACCTTTCTGATACGACGACGGCCGGATGAGGGTTCGGCCCGACTCTATCGTCAGTCCGACAAAATGAGCAGGGGACCCCACGGATGAGCGGGCCGGTGCACCTGCGACGATGAGGACGTGGCAGGTACGAAAGGCAAGCAGACCGTTCGCGACATGGTCCTCTCCCTGGGGATCATCGTGCTGGCGGCATGGGTCATCTATCTCTTCATCCCGCACGACGAGACCGAGCAGGAGCCTCAGCGCGTCGACTACCGCGTCGAACTGCTGACGGCGCGTCGCGCGGCCTCCTACCCGGTGGTCGCGCCCGAGGGGCTGCCCAAGACCTGGAAGGCGACCTCCGTCCGCTTCCGGGGCGACGAGTCGGACCGCTGGCACCTCGGCTTCCACGACCCCGACGGCCGGTACGTGGCGGTCGAGCAGTCCGCGGAGAAGCCGTCCCGGTTCATCGCGGACGCCACCCAGGACGCGCGGAAGACCGCTACGACGCAGGAGATCGGCGACGAGACCTGGACCCGCTACGAGGGCGACCGCTACGACGCCCTCGTCCTGAGCGGCGAGGGCTCCACGACCGTGGTCACGGGCTCCGCGTCGTTCGACCGGCTGGCGAAGATGGCCGAGGCGCTCAGGACCGGGTGACGGGCGCGGGTGGTGAACCCGCCGCGAACGCGACGAAGGGCCCCGGCGGGAACGCCGGGGCCCTTCGTGATGTGCGGCTGCGGGTGGTGCGTTGCCGCGGGTGGTGCGTCGGCCGCGGTGGGACTCAGACCGTGGTGACGACGTGGTCGAAGTCGAGCCGCGGGGAGCGCGGGTAGGACGCGCCCTCGCCGGGACGGCCGATGTTGACCACCATCAGCGGGGTGTGGTCGTCGTCCAGGAACTCCTTCTGGACCCCGGCGAAGTCGAAGCCGGTCATCGGGCCTGCGGCCAGGCCGGCGGCGCGGACGCCGATGATGAAGTACGCGGCCTGGAGGGCGGCGTTCATGCCGGCGGCGGACTCACGAGCGGCGCGCTCGGCGAAGAAGAGGTCCTTGGCCTGCGGGAACGCCGGGAACAGGGCCGGCAGCTCCTCGTGGAACTCGTTGTCCGCGGCGAGGATCGCGACCAGGGGAGCGGTGGCGGTCTTGGCCTGGTTGCCCTCGGCCATGTGCGGCACCAGACGCTCACGAGCCTCGGCGGAGCGGACCAGGACGATGCGCAGCGGGGTCTGGTTGAACGCGGTCGGGCCGTACTTGACCAGGTCGTAGATCGCCTGCACCTGCTCCTCGGTCACCGGCTCGTCGGTGAACGTGTTCGCGGTGTGGGCCTCGCGGAACAGCAGGTCCTGGGCGGCGGGGTCAAGAACGAGGGACATGAGGCAACCTTCGTGCGAGAGGAGGTGTACGTCCTCGACCGTACGCGAAGGAAGTTCAAAGTTCAACCAAAGCCTGGCCGTGGTGATCTGCTTCACAGCGCCTCGGTGTTCGGGGCCCCGCGCCCCGGGCCGCCGGAGTCACCTGCCCCGGCCCGCCGCCTCCGCGTCGCCCTCGTCGTCCTCCGCCAGCGCCGCGTCCAGCCGCGCCCGCGCCCCGTCCAGCCAGCGGCGGCAGACCTTGGCCAGCTCCTCGCCGCGCTCCCAGAGGGCGAGGGACTCCTCCAGCGTCGTACCGCCCGCCTCCAGGCGGCGTACGACGTCGATCAGCTCGTCCCGCGCCTGCTCGTACCCCAGGGCGCGGTCGGTCTCGGAGGCCCCGGCCGCCCCGGTCGTCCCGTCGGCCTGGCTCACGTTGCTGGTCATGCGGCCCACCTTATGCGTCCCCTCCGACATTCCCTGGTGCGCCTGCAGTCCCGGGTGCACCGAGCGCCCCCGGGGAGTCCCCGGTCCCCGCGCCGTGGGCCCGGACGGCGAACTCGCCCTCGGCCACCCGTGCCCGCAGCGGCTCCCCGGGTTCGACCTCGTCCGGCGCGCGGACCACATGGCCGTCGGACTTCTGCAGCACCGCGTACCCCCGCTGGAGCGTCGCCGCGGGGGAGAGGGCCACCACGCGCGCGTGCGTGTGTGTCAACTCCGAGACCGCGCGGTCCAGATGGTGCCCGAGGCAGCGGCGGCCCCGGTCCAGCAGCGAGCCCACGTGGTCGGCGCGCTCGTCGATCATGCGGTGCGGATCCTCCATCGAGGGGCGCGCGAGGGCATGCGCGAGCCCCCGCTCCTCGCGCTCCACGAGCGCCTCCACGCACCGGCGCGCCCGGTCGCGCAGCCACCGCACCCGCTCGTACTCCTCGCCCACGTCCGGCACGACCTTCTTGGCCGCGTCGGTCGGCGTGGACGCGCGCAGGTCCGCCACGTAGTCCAGCAGGGGGGTGTCCGGCTCGTGCCCGATCGCCGACACGACCGGCGTACGACAGGACGCGACCGCCCGGACGAGCTGTTCGTCGGAGAACGGCAGCAGGTCCTCGACGCTGCCTCCGCCGCGCGCCACGACGATGACGTCCACGCCGTCCATCGCGTCCAGCTCCTTCACCGCCTGCACGACCTGGGGCACCGCGTGCACCCCCTGCACGGCGACGTTGCGCACCTCGAAGCGGACGGCCGGCCAGCGGTGCCGGGCGTTCTCCAGCACGTCCCGCTCGGCCGCCGAGGCCCGGCCGCACACCAGCCCGATCAGCTGCGGCAGGAAGGGCAGCGCCTTCTTCCGCTCCGGCGCGAACAGCCCCTCCGCGGCCAGCGACTTCTTCAACTGTTCCAGCCGGGCCAGCAGTTCGCCGACCCCGACCGGCTTTATCTCCGTGGCCCGCAGCGACAGCTGGCCGCGTGGCGCGTACCACTCCGGTTTCGCCAGGACGACGACCCGGGCGCCCTCGCTGACCACGTCGGCCACCGCGTCGAACACCTGCCGGTAGCAGGTCACGCCCACGGAGATGTCGTGCGACGGGTCCCGCAGCGTGAGGAACACGACGCCGGCGCCCGGGCGCCGCGACAGCTGGGTGATCTGCCCCTCGACCCACACCGCGCCGAGCCGGTCGATCCAGCCGCCGATGAGGCGGGAGACCTCGCCGACGGGGAGGGGGGATTCGGCGGACGTGTTGAGTGCCATGCGCCGAGGGTAGCGGGGGGTACGGACAGGGCTCTGCCGTGCGTTCGGGGGGTGCGGTGCGTTGGCGGGTGCGGGTCCGTCGTGGTCGCCCGCGCAGTTCCCCGCGCCCCGGAAAGCAGCGGCTGCGCCCCGTGCTTTTCAGGCCCGAAGGGCCTGGGCTTTTCAGGGGCGCGGGGAACCGCGCGAGAAGCCCCACCGGACCCGCACCCGAAAACGAACCGAACCCCGCCCCCTCCCCCCGCTTCCCCGGCGGAGCCCCAGCCGGGGAACCCCCTACGATGGAAGACATGACCGCTTCGCCTGGCCGCCGTGTCCTCCTCGCCGCCCCGCGCGGCTACTGCGCGGGTGTCGACCGCGCGGTGATCGCCGTCGAGAAGGCCCTGGAGCAGTACGGGGCCCCGATCTACGTCCGCCACGAGATCGTCCACAACAAGTACGTCGTGCAGACGCTGGAGCGGAAGGGCGCCATCTTCGTCGAGCAGACGGAGGAGGTCCCCGAGGGGAACATCGTCATGTTCTCGGCGCACGGCGTCGCCCCGACCGTCCACGACGAGGCCGCCCGCGGCAAGCTCGCCACCATCGACGCGACCTGCCCGCTGGTCACCAAGGTCCACAAGGAAGCCATCCGGTACGCCCAGGACGACTTCGACATCCTCCTGATCGGGCACGAGGGGCACGAGGAGGTCATCGGCACCTCGGGCGAGGCGCCGGACCACATCCAGCTCGTCGACGGCCCCGAGGACGTCGCCAAGGTCGAGGTCCGCGACCCGTCGAAGATCGTCTGGCTCTCCCAGACCACCCTCTCCGTCGACGAGACGATGGAGACGGTCGGCGCGCTCAAGGAGAAGTTCCCGCTGCTCGTCTCGCCGCCCAGCGACGACATCTGCTACGCCACGCAGAACCGCCAGCTCGCCGTGAAGCAGATGGGCGCCGAGGCGGAACTGGTCATCGTGGTCGGCTCCCGCAACTCCTCCAACTCGGTCCGGCTCGTCGAGGTCGCCAAGCTCGCCGGCTCGCGCGAGGCCTACCTCGTGGACTTCGCGAGCGAGATCGACGAGGCCTGGCTGGAGGGCGTGGAGACCGTCGGCGTCACCTCGGGCGCCTCCGTGCCGGAGGTCCTCGTCGAGGAGGTCCTCGAATGGCTCTCCCAGCGCGGTTACGGAGACGTCGAACTGGTCAAGGCCGCCGAGGAGTCGATCACCTTCTCCCTGCCCAAGGAACTCCGCCGCGACCTGCGCGAGGAGGCCGCCTCCCTGGTCGCCGAGCGCACCGGACAGGGCGCCTGACCCTCCCCGCATCCGCCGTACGGCCCCGGAACGTGAAGGTTCCGGGGCCGTACGCGTCCCACGGGGTGAGGATCCGGACGCCCGGCGGCGGCCGGGCACCTCGCCGACGTGACTGTCAGTCGTACGACGTAACGTAGGGCCATGCACATCTTCGGCGTGGACATCGGTGGTTCCGGGATCAAGGGCGCACCCGTGGACCTGGACCTGGGCGACCTGGCGGACGAGCGACACAAGGTGCTGACCCCGCACCCGGCGACGCCCGACTCGGTGGCCGACGGGGTCAAGGAGGTCGTCGACCACTTCGGGTGGACCGGCCCGGTCGGCATCACCTTCCCCGGCGTGGTCACGGGCGGCGCCACGATCCGTACGGCGGCCAACGTCGACAAGGGCTGGATCGACGTCGACGCGCGCGCCCTGCTGAGCGAGCGCATCGGCGGCCTGCCGGTGACCGTGGTGAACGACGCGGACGCGGCGGGCGTCGCCGAGATGCAGTTCGGAGCCGGGCGCGACCGTCAGGGCACGGTCATCCTGCTCACCTTCGGCACGGGCATCGGCAGCGCCGTCTTCTCCGACGGCGTCCTCGTCCCCAACACGGAGCTGGGCCACCTGGAGCTGCATGGCCACGACGCCGAGACCCGCGCCTCCACCAAGGCCAAGGAAGACCACGACCTGACCTATGAGCACTGGGCCAGGCGCGTCACCAAGTACCTCGCCCACGTCGAGATGCTCTTCTCGCCCGAGCTGTTCATCATCGGCGGCGGTGTCAGCCGCAAGTCGGCGAAGTTCCTGCACCTCCTCGAAGGGATCAGGGCGGAGATCGTCCCGGCCCAGCTGCAGAACAACGCGGGCATCGTGGGCGCGGCGATGCGGGCGGCGAAGGCCGGCTAGGAGCGGGCGCCGCACCGGGACGGGGCGCGGGCGGGAGCCCGCAACGCCGCCTAGCGCCCCCGGGGGACGGTGTCGCGCGGCTGGGCCGGGGGCCTCGGGGTACGCGGCCCGACCGGCCGGTGGCCGTCCGGGGTCCGGGGCCGGACACGGGCCGTCCTCCCCGGAACATCAGCTTCCGGGACCCGGCGCTGCCCGCCCTGCCCCCCGACCCGCGCCCGGCCCTCCCGGACGTACCGTTCCCGCTCGGCAGCCCGGTGGGCCATCAGCCGGAGCTTGCGCACGGTCACGATGACACCGGCGACGAGCGTGCCGCCGTACAGCCAGCCCGCCTGCATGGCGAGGGCGGTGACGAGGGCCATGAGATGCCCGCCGAGCCCGCCCTCCCCCTCGGCCAGCAGCGGCAGTCCGGCCGCGAAGGCGATCGGGACGACGACGGGGGCGCTCGCCAGGTCACCGCTCCGCACCCACACCGCCGTCATGGCGCTGACCAGCAGGAACAGCACTCCGTATACGGTCGGGGACGCGCCGAACAGCAGGCGGTCGAGGCAGGCGAGCACGAACATCGCCGCCCCGCAGAACAACCCGCAGCCCAGGTCGGTGAGGCGGGGATTCGGCATCCGGCGCACGACCCGCGCGACGCTCCGCACGGCTCGGACCGGCGGGGGTACGGGCCCGCGCGCGACCGGAGCACGAGGCGGCACGCTCGCGCCGGGTGCCCGGCCCCCTCTGCCGGCCTGCGGGGGAAGAGGCGGTGTGCCGCGCGGCGGCCCGGTCCGAGGGGGATGCGTCCTCTGCTGCTGCTCCACTCGTCCAACTTAGGTCGGTTAATGTGCCGAATGGGTTCAGAGACACGCCGTCGAGCGGACCTTGGCCAAGCGTTCGACAGCTCGCCGGACCGAGTGCCGGCACGCCGTAAACTGGGGGATCGGCCGGTCCTCCGGCCGCTGGGGCACGATCCGCCGGACTGGCCTCAGGCCCTGCCGCTCCAGCCCCCCGGCCGCCTGGCCCTCCTACATACGGGAAGTCGCAAACGTGTCGCTCACGATCGGAATCGTCGGTCTGCCCAACGTCGGCAAGTCGACCCTGTTCAACGCCCTGACCAAGAACGACGTGCTGGCGGCCAACTACCCGTTCGCCACGATCGAGCCGAACGTCGGCGTGGTGGGCGTCCCGGACGAGCGCCTGACCAAGCTGGCCGAGATCTTCAGCTCGCAGCGCGTCCTCCCGGCGACCGTCGACTTCGTCGACATCGCGGGCATCGTGCGCGGCGCCAGCGAGGGCGAGGGCCTCGGCAACAAGTTCCTGGCGAACATCCGCGAGTCGGACGCGATCTGCCAGGTCATCCGTGCCTTCCAGGACGAGAACGTCGTGCACGTCGACGGCAAGGTCTCGCCGAAGGACGACATCGAGACGATCAACACCGAGCTGATCCTCGCCGACCTGCAGACCATCGAGAAGGTCCTGCCGCGTCTCCAGAAGGAGTCGCGCATCAAGAAGGACATCGTCCCGAAGGTCGCCGCCGTCGAGGCCGCCAAGGAGATCCTGGAGAAGGGCGACACCCTGTTCTCCCAGGGCATCGTGCAGGGCTCCGGCAACGAGGAACTCCTCCACGACCTGCACCTGCTCACCACCAAGCCGTTCCTCTACGTCTTCAACGTCGACGAGGACGAGCTGACCGACGAGGACTTCAAGAACGAGCAGCGCGCGCTGGTGGCCCCCGCCGAGGCGATCTTCCTCAACGCCAAGCTGGAGCAGGACCTCGCCGAGCTGGACGAGGCGGACGCGATGGAGCTGCTGGAGTCGGTCGGCGCCGAGGAGCCGGGCCTGGCCACCCTCGCCCGGGTCGGCTTCGACACCCTGGGCCTGCAGACCTACCTCACGGCCGGCCCCAAGGAATCCCGCGCCTGGACCATCAAGAAGGGCGCCACGGCCCCCGAGGCGGCCGGCGTGATCCACACCGACTTCCAGAAGGGCTTCATCAAGGCCGAGGTCATCTCCTTCGCCGACCTGGTGGAAACCGGCTCGGTCGCCGAGGCCCGCGCCAAGGGCAAGGCCCGCATGGAGGGCAAGGAGTACGTGATGCAGGACGGGGACGTGGTGGAGTTCCGCTTCAACGTGTAGCGGGTCACTTAGCATGGCTTAACTGATCTTGCAAACGTGCAGTTCAGATGGGGTCTGTCTTCTCAAGGGCAGGCCCCGTTTCTGTTCCCGTGCTGACTTGGTGCTGACCTGCGAGCACCCCTCATCACCCCTCATCACCCCTCCCGTGCTGGTTCTGTGCTGACCCATGGGCTGTAGCTCCGCGTGGGAAAGCGGATGTGGTCAGGAAGACCCGGGTACGACAGCAGCCGGAAGCGAAGACTGTGCGCGCGGCAAGGGAAGCGCCTGCACTGGCAGGGGACCTCGTTCTCCGTGCCCGCTCCACGCGCCGTCACCGGTGACGGTTTCCCATGCATTTGATGGCGCGACTGTCCCTGGTAGTGCTCCGCTGTGCGATGCATACATGGAGAGGGCGCTTAGAAGGCGCCTGGTGCATCCACCCGACCATGGGCCCTGACCTGCGTAAACCCGACCTTCTAGCGCCGTCCCCGGCAACGCGGGGGACACATGGGGGAACCGTAGATCCCTGGCGGCGGGGGGACGCAAGCGCCCGGATAAGCCGTACGTAGCTTCTTACGCCATCTCCACAAGACCGAAGCCCTTCGTGGAAACAATCCTGCCCCACTCGGCGTTTGTGATCTCCGAGCCGAGGAGGGGAAGGTGTCGGGCCTGAAGCTGTTCCACACGAGGAAAGACGGCGTGACCGAGGTAATGCCGCATCTGGCCGAGGAAGAGGGCGATGTGCAGGACCTCATCGAGGCGCACATGGAGACCATGCTCGGGGTGCGGTTCCTGGCGAGCGAGTACAGCACTGGCCCCGTCCATGGCGGGCGCATCGATTCGCTGGGCATTGACGAGAACAACGCGCCCGCGATCGTGGAATACAAGCGTGGTACTGACGCAGGTGTGATCCATCAGGGCCTCTTCTACATGGCGTGGCTGATGGACCACAAGGACGCATTCCGGCACCTGGTCCGCGACCGGCTCGGGGCTGCGGTCGCGGCCCAGGTGCTGTGGAGCGCACCGAGGCTGATCTGCGTGGCCGGCGACTTCACTCGCTACGACGTTCATGCCGTGCGCGAGCACCGCCGCTCGATCGACCTGGTCCGTTACCGGTTCTTCGGCAACGAGCACATCGGCCTTGAGACGGTCGCCTCCATCGCCGGCCAGACCCCCGCCTCCAGGGCAGTCTGCCGTCGCCGCAGGGCGGAGGTGCCGCGCGACCGTCGTACGGACGGGGCGATGGTGGAGCTGGCTGCCGCGGTTGACGAGGTGCTGCTCGGACTCGGTGACGACATCACCAGGGTCGAGAACAGGACCTACCGGGCGTACCAGCGGCTGCGGAACTTCGCCTGCGTCTGCCCGCCGCAGAAGACCAAGCTGCTCGTCTACCTCAAGGCCGACCCCAAGGAGGTCGATCTCGTCCCCGGATTCACCCGGGACGTGACGGGGCTTGGGCACCACGGAACCGGCGACCTGGAGGTGCAACTGCGCACGGACCGGGACCTGGAGCGCGCCCAGGACCTGTTCCGCCTCAGCTACGCCGCGGCGTAGTGGCTTCTCGTCCCGATGGACGGCAGGGCGGGTTATGCGGTTGTGGGGCTTCGTCGTGGCGCTGCCTTTCGACGTGGTGGTCAGGTAAATGGCGGTGGATTACTAAGGGTGCGGGGGATCCCCGGTTTCGCTAACCGGGGATCCGGTGCTATAAGGCATCGCCGATTTCTAACGTCACTGAAGGTGCAGTTTCCCAGCCTGGGCGTGAGAAGCCCTGTCGCCCATGGTTATTTGCCCTGACGCGAGCGCTCTTACAGTTGCGACCGCCGGTCGCCCCAAAGGACGGCCGCCACATCGGCGTGGCGACTGAGGATCGCAACTCGGACGTCGACCCGGTGGTGGTGCAGCAGATCTGGGAGTGGTGATCGCCCCCCTCGGTGCGACTGAGGATCACAATATGAAGGGCGACGGGCGAGACTGCAGAACATGCCGGCGGCGGCCCTCCAGGGCGACTGAGGATCGCAACACCTGCACCTGTGACGCGAAGCTCGAGCCGCACCCCAGCGGCGGTCGCCTTCCAGGGCGATCGAGGGTCGCAAGCGTGCGTCGAGTACGGCGGCCCAGCACGTGACCTAGGTGGCGGTTGCCCTCCGGGGCGACCGAGGATTGATGGTGGCTCATGGCAGGTGCCTTACATGAGCCACCATCACCAGAACTCGGCTGCCCATCGTGGCAGCTCACGACTTACAGTTGGCTCCCGTCCTTGCGCCGTAGGGATCTGCGAACCCGCACGGTTTCCCTCGCTACACCTCTGAGGCCGCCCGGGCGACGATCTCGGCAAGTCTGGGACTTTGTCGGGCCATGGACTCCAGCCAGTGGTGCGTCACGAAATCCCGCTGGGTGGTTACGAGTTCTCTGGAGGCCCTCGTCACGAGGGATTCGGCCTCGTGAGAGACGTCCCCAACGATCTGCTTGCGGTCCAGGGAAAGGGCCGGGGGCGTGGGGGAGCCGGTCAGGTTGATCACGACTCCGTGCAGGGCGTTCCGGCGCCGAGAGTTGGCGAACACCCCATGGCGGACGGAAGGCTGTACGAGCAGCCCGTCGGCCAGGAGCGCTCCTCCGGATTCGCACCAGACCACTTGGCCCGCAAGCGTGTGGACCACCCGGCCACGAACGTCGATGACGTCGTGGTGACGCGGTGCCTTCTTTCTGGGCCACAGTTCGTGCGGTTGCCATGATGCGGATCGGTCGCCGTGTCGGGCCGTGGTCGTGTACTCGGCGATACCGAGGACCTTCTCCAACACGTCAACGCAGGAGGGGGCATTCCGTTCGTCCCTGAGAATGAGGCGTACCCGGGTACCCGGGATGGTGCCCTGAGCACGCACCCGGGTGATCCTGGCTGGCTGCCCTGGGCTGGGCACGGTCATCTTCAGCTCTGGGCCGGGAAAACCCTGCGGGTCTATGCGGCATGTCGTTACGTCGATCTCATCGGCAAGCATGAAGTAACTCATCACGCCGATGCCGAAGCGACTGTTGGGGTACATCTGCACCGGTGGTTCACACGCTTCCCACTGGGCCTTCTCCTCCCGGAACTCCGGCAGTTCGGGGAATCGCAGCCCGACTCGGGAGAAGGATGTCCTTAGCTCCTCCTCCCCCATGCCGATCCCGTTGTCGACACAGTCCAGGAAGGCACGGCCCTGCTCGTCAACGCCTTGGGTGAATTCAATCCTCCCCTGCCAGAGATCGCTGAGACCGTTTGTCCGGCTTAGGTACTCGCGCCGCGCAGAGCGGTACCGGCAGGCATCGAGTGCGTTCTGGTACAGCTCGCGGACCGCCAATCCGCTGTCCTGGTACAGCTGCGTGCCCATCAGGAGTTCACGGATGCTGTCTTCGGGCAGGGTGAAGCGCCCCAAGGACGCGAGGCGCTTATCGCCCTCCAGTCCTTCGGCATAGGTGCTCGGTCCGGGGGCGGTCCGATCGGGCTGGCGCACCACATGCAACCTGGCGGTCCCTTTGCGACGCCCCGGGGCGGTGCCGTCTGTCGTGATGTCCGAGGGCGGGGCTGCAGAGGTGCCGATGAACGCGACACCGTAGAGGTCGCGGTCCTCCAGCGAGGTGCCGGCCGATGAATTTGCGTACTGCACCAACTGCTGAATCGCGGCGTACGCATCGGTGCCAGTGGCCGCCATGGCCGCACGGAAGGCAGGACGCGGTCTAGGCGCGGAGCCGGCACCCGCAACCTCGCGCAGTACTTCCTCTGCTTCCTCGGAACGGGCCAGCGATGCCGCGATGCCGTCGCCGATGCTGGTGAGCCGTCTGCTGAGGGCAAGGTCAGCTCGTGGAGGGACCGGCGATGTGGATCTCTGGGGCTCGAGCCGCTCCCTTCCCAGGGAGGCCGCCAGAGGCAGGAAGATGTGCTCGCGGACCTCGTCGTAGAACTCCGTGTCCTCCTGGGCGTGGCCGCGGCCGGATTCTGTGCCCCCGGCCCCCGGAACGGCGTCCTGCCCGGCATCCTCCAGACGGGTCTCCGCGAGGAACGCCTCCTCCGCCCGCCCGCGACCCAGCCCCGCCGTACGCAGACGCTCTGCTACGACAGTCAGGCGCGCCGCGTCACCATGGCCCCAGCGGGCAGCGCGAAAGAGCCACTCGACCGCCATGAAAGCGGTGGTCTTTCCTCCCCCCATGGGCGCGCTGATGACCAAGAGCTGGGCATCCTGGGGGGTCTGCCTGTGCTCCCGCAGGTGAACAGCGGTCAGGCGGAAGGCTGCTCCCGGATGTTCCTGCTCCGAGGCGATTTCGAACCAAAGGCGGGCCGTTGGCAAGTCCTCGCGGCGCAATGCCTTCGTACCGAGGCGGTAGGCGCTGTTGGCGTCGCGACGCCGATCGCCGTACCCGGAGGCGTGGGTGGCGCCGACAGCCGTTGACGAATTGCCCCAGTCGCCTGACGGGCGGTCCCAGAAGTCGGTCTGGGACTGGGAGTCGGCCAGCACCTGTGTCCAGCTCGGTGGGAGCTGGGAATCGTTGGGATTCACGTCACTCACTACTTGACCCTTCGCCGAGCCCGACATGCCGTCTCACTTCTCGCAGGGCCCGGTGTCTCTGCACACTCACCTGGTTCTTCGACACACCCAGATGTGAAGCGATTTCATCGTCCTCACGACCGTCGCGCTGCATCATGAGCACTTGGCGGCCCTGCGCGGAGCGGACTGTGGCGATCGCCGGGTCGATCTCCTCACGCCACAGCAGCAAGGTGTCGTCCTCCGGAGTGGCGGCATCACCGAGCACCTCCAACGGGACCTCCCGCCCGCGGCGCCGTAGAAGGTCCTTCGCCAGATTCCGGGCGATCGTCCAGATATACGGCAGCGGCTCTCTGTTGGGGTCGAAGCGCTCGTCCCGCAGGGCTCGGATCCATGCCTCGTGAGCGATGTCCCCAGCCAGGTCCATCAGACCAGCCTTTCGTAATCTGGCGATGATCAGGGTGTTGTGCTCCCTATACGCTTTGTGCAGGACCCGCTCTCGGTGGGCCTTCGGATCAGGGCGGTCCTCAGGGCTGCTCACCACGGGCGGATTTTCCCCTGCCTTGGAGGCGCGGACTGCGGCGGCACCTTCCATGCCGTCAGAGTGCTTCCATCACCCGACTGGTAGCGCACAACCGCGCCGTCGGGCACGTGCTGCAGGACCATGGCGATCACGGAAGGGTCGCATCCGGCTCGCGCGTCGGGAGCCCCCGGATCTCTGCCGGAGAGCCGCTGCACCCATAGACGGCGTACGACAGTGCCCAGCGCCGCCACCAAGGCGGTGCCGGACGTGACGTAGTCGGCAAACTCCATAAGAGTCACAGGATGCTTCCCTCGGATCGAAGCCCATGGGGCGCACATGCGCCCTCACATCCCATACGCGGCAGAGGGGTCTTGCCTTAACAGCCTTCTTCGAGATCTTTTCCGATTCTGCTGCCAGCCCGCGTTCAACGCGGGCTGGCAGCAGAATCGGCGATGGGGGCGGACAGCGTGCGGGCCGACGCTCGCCCGCACGGTCCGCCAACGACGGGACCGCGAGGGAGTCCCCCCACACACAACGTCTCGGTGAACTGTCGCCAGGCGGACGGACGGCACGGGGACGGGGAGCCGGTGAAGGTGCACCACTCCTCAGCCGGTGCACCGGATGCGCAACGGGCTCAGGCGGTCGCTTGCTTCCGTCGGCGAAGTAGAGCCAGGACGGCGACTGCTGTAAGGGTCATCCACGCTTTGCCGAGGATCTGTCCTGGCAGGTACTCGAACGAGCCGAAGGCCAGCTTAAGGAACAGGAGGCTGTCCGAGAGCAGGCCGATCGCGTTGGAGGCGAGCATCGCGATCAACAGGCCACGCTGCCGCAGAGGTTCGTAGACGGCGAAGTCCATGGTTTCAGCGACCCCGAAGGCGGCTGCCGAAGCAACGGCGAGCGCCGGATCGGCGAGGAAGTACGAAAGGATGGTGCCGACGGCTATGGCCGCGAGGACGGCTACGCGGCCGGTTGATTCTCGGGCGAGGTCGCGAAGGACGAGTGCGAGGCCGACCAGGTATACCCCGGCTGGGGCGGCGTAGCCGAAGCCGACGGGGACGGCTCCGAAGTGGGTGACGGCGAGGTTGGCCGCGGGGATGGTGGCGACGTAGGCGACGAGGGTCGTGATACCGGCTGGTGCGGGGACGTTCACAGTCTTCTTTTCTGTCTCGGTGAAGTGGTCGATGCGCCGATGCCACGCCGGGGACGGACGGCGGGGTGAGCGCGCAGACAGTACAACCCACGCCACTGACACCAGTGCCGAGTCCAGACGTCGAGACTCTGGCCGAGATTGAGTGCACTGCCGGAGGCATATGCATCTTCCGGTGTCGCGAGGCTAGTGCGCCGAGAAGCAGCAAGGGGAGCCACCTTGCGTGAACTGGGCCAGGTCATATAGCCATCAACTCTGCGCGACAGCGCAGGCCGGCGTTGACGTGCACACTTCATGCTTGGTGCATGCAACCTCAGCGCAAGGCTCCGTTTCGGACGTATTTTGTGGCGCGTTGCACCTCGCGATGCCGACCTGAATGACCATTTACTGACGATTTGCGTTACTTGTCGCGTCGACCTTGCGTCACCGGCAGCGCAATTGCACCCCCCTTTCGAATGTGTATACGAATTTTCGCATTACTCCGTCAACCGCGTTGTCAGTGGCTGCCCCTAAGCTCATGTCAGTCGTTAAACCAGCAGGTGGGGGGCGAGTAGAAAGATGCCTTCGGGCTTCGCAGTCGGGCACCTTGTCGAGTTCAAAGGGGCGCCTGGAATCGGCCGTGTAGGAGCGGTCAACGGTGACACTCTCCGCATCGACTTCTTCGAGTCTGTCGCCGAGCCGGAAGTCGAGTCACGCACGGTGCCAGCAACTGCATGCCGGCACGCCGTACTCCAGCGGGAGACTCGCGTCTTCTGGCGCAATCCGAACACGGGCGCCTGGCTGGCCGGACGCGTCCAAATGGCTCAACGCCCCATGTACTTCGTACACTTCCCCAATACAGAAGCCGATCTTCCAGTGCCGGAGGCCGAGCTTCGCGTCCGGTGGGACAAGCCCGTGCGCGACCCTCTCCAGGTGCTGGTCTCCGGTGGCAATGAGTCCGGTTACTTCCACAACACGCGGCTCCCCCTGCTTCACAACCTCGTCGGTCAACGCGCAGCCAGCGCGAGCACTCCCGCCCTACTGTCGTCCGCGGTGGAGATCTACCCCCACCAGATCCATGCCGCACTGACCGTGTTGTCCGACCCTGTTCAGCGGTACCTTCTCGCCGATGAGGTCGGACTTGGCAAGACCATCCAAGCTGGCTACGTCATCCGGCAGACCTTGATCGACAACCCGCGCGCCCGGGTGACCGTACTTACTCCCGAGGTCTTGCGGCGCCAGTGGCGAAGCGAAATGTGCGAGAAGTTCTTCATCGACGACTTCGTAGACGCCCGCGTACGGTTCACATCCCACGAGACGCCGGAAAAGTGGGCCCAATACCACGACAGTGAACTCGTCGTGGTAGACGAGGCCCACGACTTGGTTCATGACGTGGACAACGACGACCCGAGATACCGCGAACTGTGCGCGCTGGCCCACACCGCGCCCAAGCTCCTACTCCTGTCCGCCACTCCAGTCACGGCAGGCCCGACAGCCCATCTCGCGCTTCTGCATCTGCTCGACCCTGCCCTGTACGGCTGGGAGAACCGGGACGCGTTCGAGCGCCGTCACGCACTGCGCGAGATACTCGCGGACCGCGTCTCCGGGCTCGATGACAAGCTGCCTCCTCTCCTGCCATCCACGATCGACCGCATCAGGGACGTCATCCCCGAGGACCCGCTCTTCGAGGCCTTGGCACCCCAAGTACTCGATCTCCTCGACGAATACGACGAACTCGCCGACGACGCGGACGCTCCCGAACTCGCCCTGCGCGTGGAAGCGCTCCGCGCTCACATCAGCGAGACATATCGACTGGACCGCCGGGTAATTCGGCATCGCCGAGCTCGCATTCTTCGCGACGACGAAGAATCCGACCTGCTCCCCTACGTAGTCCGCGGTCGGGTTCGCCCCCAAGTCCTCGGCGAGGGATCGCTGCACTCCTTGGCCTCGGAGACCCTCCGCACCTGGCGGCGGTACACGTGGGATCACCTCCTCGATGAGAGCCTCGATGACCGGCAGACCGAGTACGGTCTCCTCCTCGGCATCCTCACCTCGCGACTCGGTGGCCCTTCAACGGACTTCCTTGACGCGATGCGGTGGCGTGTACGCCGAGACACACAGGCGGCAACTCGCGCTGGCCTCACGGATCAGGAGCGTGAACTGCTTGTAGGCGCGCCTCAGTTCGCGCACGAGGTCGCGCTCGTGGAGCGGCTCGAAGCAATGCTTGACCAGGGTGGTCTGAAGGACGAGATGGACGAACTCGTTCACGCGCTGCTGCCTCTGATCTCGAAGGCCGCCAGAACCGTGATCTTCGCGGGACCCGGCTCACTCGCGTCGGAGCTCACGGCAGAATTGAGCCGTCGCCTTCCCGGCACCTCTATCGCCGAGCACACTCGGCGTGCCGGCTCTGAGGCATCGAACCAGGCCGTAGACGCGTGGCGGGCGCAACGTAGGAAGAACACTCGGGCCACGAGGAGCACGGAGAATCCGCCCCGCATTCTCGTCGTGGACGACTCAGCCGACGACGGTCTGAACCTGCAGAGCGCGGACACGGCAGTGCACTTGCGCCTTCCCTGGTCGCCGAATCGTCTTGAGCAGCGTCTCGGCCGCATCGACCGATACCCCGACTTCGAGGCGACCGGACACGATCCTGCCGACCAGTTTGTCCTTGCCGACACCGAGGAGTTCAACGGCGCCTGGCTGACCCTGCTGCAGGACGGCTATCAAATTTTCACCGAGTCTGTGTCCACCTTGCAGGACCCCATCGCAGTGAACCTCTCTGGTGTGTGGTCCAAAGCACTCGTGCAGGGACCAGAAGGGCTGGCGAACTCCACACAGGAGATCTCGGCCCAACTCGGAGCTGCTCGGGCCGCCATCGCGAAATTCGACAGGCTCGAATCCGTCCACGAGTCCTCTGCTTACGAGACGGATATCGCCGCTACCCTCGGTAAGTTCGAGCAACCGTGGCGCAAGACGCAAGACGCTCTCCTGATGTATGCGGGCGACGAAGCCTCCGGCATCAAGCTGCGCCACTGGACCCGCATCGAACGCGGCTGCGAGCGCCACAAGTTCAACCTCGCTTCGCAGCCCCTGGTCTCGCCACACCTCTACCAGGCGTTGAAAGCCAAGGTGCCCTCTGAAGCCGCCGAAGCAGCGTTCATGAGGGCCGCTGCGCTCCGCGCCCCAGGCACGCGCTTGTACCGCATCGGCAATCCTCTGGTCGACATGCTGGCGTCGGTGATCTACACCGACGACCGCGGTCAGGCCACTGCCTTCTGGCGACTTGATCCACTCCACCGGGGAGAACTGGAGCCGTACTTCGGCTTCGACCTCGTGGTGGAAGCCGACATCACAAGCGCCCTGGCGCTGGTCGGCAACGAGCAGAAGGCACGCCCCGCGCTGCAGCGGCAGGCAGATCGGATCCTCCCACCCTTCACGCTCAAGGTGTGGGTTCCCGCAGGCAGCACGAAAGCGGTCACCGACGAACAGACGCTCAGGTGGCTTGAAAAGCCGTACGACAACAGCAAGGACCACAACTACAACTCCAAGCTGATCCGTGAACTGATCGATCTCTTTGGTGGCTGGAACTACTACGAGAAAGCAGCAAGGTCGGCCAACGGAGTCGCCCTTGATGAACTTGAGCGAGTGACGGACCTTGCAGCCCACTGCGCCCGCGCGCAGCAGTCGGCTCGTCGTCGTCTCGCCGTGGCCAAGGCCCAAGCCCAGTCTCGTCAGGCGGCCGGACACCTCCTGGGAGACACCGAGAGCTACCTGTTGGACGTGTCCGTCGCGGATGCCCTCGTCGAAGGGCTGACGCGGCCGAACGTGAGGCTCGTCGCGGCCACGTGCATCGTAAAGAGCGGCTACAGGAGAGTCCGGCATGACTCGTGACGCACGCAACGCCTTCCTCCGGCAAGGTGACCTGAACGTCGACAGTTGGACAGGAGCCCGCGAACTGCTTCGTGCCTGGCCTTCGGTCCCGCCGCTGAACGACGACAGCCGGGGCACACTACGGCGGCTCCGCGACGCCCTCGCCGGCCTGGAGAGCGGAACATCCGGATGGAGGGATGTGGCGGCCCTCCTGCGCCAGGTCCTGCTTGAAGCGCAGGCACGCGGAAACAACACAGGCCTCGTCGTGCCCAGCCACCCTCTGCTTCCCTCTCACGAGCAGTGGTCCGAGATCCACTGCGATGCGATGCCGAACGAACGCGGCTTGTACATCACCGCAAAGCCGTGGCATCCGCATGTGCCTGAGAGCGACGCTGCAGCGGTGGCTCGGGTGGATCTTCGACAGGTACATCTTGGGCGAGACGCAGAGCACCGCCGCCACCTTGAGCCCTACCCTGGCGATCCATTCTGGAGGGAAGCCCTCGGCCCCGCTCGCGACCGGTACTTGTCGATCGGGCAGCGGCAGGCCGCGCGCGCGGTTGCGCTCGCGCAGCCGGGCAGTACCGTGATCATTTGCTTGCCCACGGGCCATGGGAAGACCGATGTCATCCAGGCCCCGGCCATCCTGGCGAGCCGGAGCGCCGGCGTCTCCGTCGTCGTTGTTCCCACCGTCGTTCTTGCCCTCGACATGGAACGCCGTACCCGGCCGCTGATGGAAGCGCAGGGATGCCCAAGCCCCACAGGACGCTATGCATACGTCGGTGGCTTGCCCGAAGACGTCAAGCGGCAGCTCCGTGACGATATCCGCACCGGCCAGCAGCGCCTGGTATTCGCTTCGCCCGAGGCACTCGTCAGGGGACTGCGCAAGCCACTCGAAGAAGCCGCGGAAGCCGGTCTGCTCAAGTACTTCGTTATCGACGAAGCTCATCTCGTCGAGCAGTGGGGCAACGGCTTCCGACCCGAGTTCCAGACGATGTCCAGCCACCGCCGCACCTGGCTTAGCAAGGCTCCCGACGGCCTGGCCCCTGTCACTGTGGCCATGAGTGCCACCCTCACTACTCAACAGGTCGGTACGCTCGAGGAGCTCTTCGCCGGACCAGACGAAGCTCAGGTTGTCTGGGCTTCACAACTCCGCCACGAGCCTACCTACTACATCAGCGCATCCGAAACGCTTCAAAGTCGACAGGATTCGGTCCTTGAGGCCGTGTCGCTCCTGCCTAAACCCCTGGCCTTGTACGTCTCCACAGTGAGAGACGCAAAGGAATGGGGGGAGCGCCTCCGGGCCTCTGGGTTTTTCCGCGTAACTCAAGTGACCGGTGACTCAAGTGACCAGGACCGCCGCGATGCCGTTGAGGGCTGGGGAGGAAAATCAACCGAAGACGACAGCAGATTCTCTACCCGCTTTGACGTTGTCGTAGGCACTTCAGCTTTCGGTCTGGGCGTAGACCTGTCGGACGTGCGAACTGTGCTTCACGCATGCCTGCCCGAGACAGTCGACCGGTACTACCAAGAGATCGGCCGTGGTGGGCGAGACGGAAACCCGTCTGTCGCCTACATGGTGACGGCACCCGGGGACCGAGACATTGCCGAGGTTCTCGGCAGCGAACCAGTCATCACCTCTGAAAAGGCGCTGAAGCGTTGGGACGCCATGTTCCGGCGTGAACAGCAACTCGGCGGCAGCCGTTATCGTCTTGATCTGGATTCCCGCCCCAGCCACGTCAGTGAGGACTCCGAAACCAACAGGTCCTGGAACGTTCGCGTCCTCAACCTTATGGTTCGCGCCAAGCTGATCGAACTCCACGTACCTCAACCGCCCCAACGCGAAGAGGGAGAGCTCGAATCCGTATGGGCAGAGCGTGTAGACGAGTTCAGGAAAAATGTGGGGACACGGGCTGAAGTCACCATCAAAGACCCTCAAGTCAACACTGCGGAGCGATTCATATCTCGCTTCGAGGCGGAGCGGCAGAAGCTTCTGGATCACCAGAAGAAATCCCTCACGGGTCTGGAAGAGGCACTCGGTGGAAGTCAGTGCATCGGTGACGTACTCGGAGAGTACTACCGCCTGCGACGAGGCCGAACTTCCCTGCCTACCCGTGTCACCTGCCGTGGTTGCCCGAACTGTAGGGCGACCGGGCGCCCAGACAAGTCCGGCTTCTACAGGCTCGCCGGGGAGCCTCGTCCGTGGTTGCGCTTCCCGGTACCTCCTCCCAACGATCCACTGGCCCGCTACCGTGACGGTCTGGCCTGCTTGAGCTTGTGGTGGGAGGGCGAGCAGGAGCAACGTCTCCATGTACCCCGCCTCCTGGAGCGACTGGTGCGCCGCGGGATCGCCGTCGTAGGCGGCCCTGGTGTTACGACACGGTGCCGGGATGTACTCCGTAAGGCAGCCCGTACATACCCTGTTGTGTTCGATGAGGATGCCGAGTTGCTGAAGTCATGGGCTGGCCCTGTGGTGTGGATCCTGGACGACTCGCCCTCACTGGACTATGACACCGCAGCACGGTTCAGTTCAGAGGACATCACGTACCTCCTTCACCCACGCCACACTCGACACCCGGATCGGACCAACGATCCGCTGATCGATATCCACCGCGCCAAGCTTCCGGTCTTCCGCGCCTTGGAGGAAATCTGATGACGCTCCTAAATCCCCGCGGCGCAGCCTTGCCCACTCAAGCATGGGCAGTCGTGCGGTTGCTCGCCTATTTGGAGAAGGCAGTATCATTGGAGGAGGCACGTTCTCTGCTGTCCCCGCCGTCAATTCGCGGTGAGAAGACGAAGGACAAGCCGCCCTTCGACAAGGCAATCAGCACTCTCGACGAGTTGGGCCTGATTCGGATCGAGGGCGAAGATCAGCAACTCTCTCTGGCTGGTGCCGCTACGACACTTGACGGGCAGGACGTATCCGCGTTCAACTCCGTACTCCGCCAGGCGGTTCTCGATCAGGCCAAGAACACTTCGCTCGGCGATTCTGCCGACCAGACCGGACCTCGCGACCTTACCCGCGCACTGGCCTGGCTGCTCTCGCTGGATCCGACAGATCCGATGGACTGGTACAGGGTGCAGAACGACCAGCGAGAAGCGTTGCGGCCGGAGGCAGGTCCCGTATTCTCCAACGAAACTCGGTGGAACCACTTCAACTACTGGGCCCCCGCTTTGGGGTTGGCCGCACCCCCGCTCTTCCAAGTCGAAGGAAGCGCAAACAGACTTGTACCCGATTGCACGACTGCGGTCCGACAAACGGCGGCCGAACTGCAGGAGACCGAGGTGAGGATGAACGCTGTAGAAGTGCTGCGAATCCTTCGTGAGAGGCTTCCCGTGCTGCCGGGCGGCGCACACTCACGGGCTGTGGGACTCCGTTCTCCAGGTGACACTACGGCCGGCGCGGCTCTCTCCTTCGCGCTGCTGCGTGGCGAAGACGAGAAGTGGTTGCGCCTTGAGCACGACGATGACGCACAGCACGTGCTCCAGGTTCACGACCCGGACAGGTCATCTGCGCGACCGGTCAGTGCCATCACCATCCTGGAGGCCATCAATGGCTGACTTCCGCGGCATGCTCTGCTGGGACCCGCCGACCGCATCTGCAACGATCAACACCGAGGCCATCAGCCCCCACCGGTCCGTCTTCCTCGCCACGCATGCACCTTTGCGCATCAAGCGTGCCTTGGTCTCAGAGGACAAGCAGGTGCAGCCGATCGGCGATCTGATCAATGAACGGTCTGTAGTCAACGACTTCCTCACCAAGAAGTCCGACTCAGGCGCCCTCCTCATGCTGGTCCTGGGAGACTCAGGATCCGGTAAGTCCCATCTAATCCGATGGGCGCGCGAGAATATCCCAACGTTCGTTCCAGATTCGGACACCCACGAGGTCATCTACCTCGAACGCTCCATGACCAGCCTCAAGGCCGTGGTCAAGGCTCTCATCGCCAAGGCGGACAGCAGTGAACTAGCGCAACTCAAGGAAGATGTCGACAGGTTCACTGCCGACATCGATCAAGAGTCGCTCGGCCGTCGCATCCTCAATGAATTGAGTGAGCTTCTATCCGCGACAGTGCCGAAGGATATCCCGGGACCAGGACGGGTACTTGCCGGCCCAGGGAGGCTGGCAGCGATGCTGCACGACCCGTTCATTCGACAGCACATGTTGTCGGAAGGAAAATTTGTTCCGCGGCTTGCGGCTCAGCTCCTCAGGGATCGCCGCAGTGGGCAGGACGAGCGTCCTGAGACCTTCACTTTTGAAGACTTGCCTCTGGATGTCGACTACGACAACGCCGCTTCAGATATGGTCGCTCGCCTGCTTAACCAGATCGCCACGCGAGACGACCTCCAGGCCACCGCCGTGGACCTACTCAACAAGCACTTGGAATCTGCGGTTAAGAATGCGGCCAACCTCGGCGCGGGGCGTCTCTTGGACGCGATGATGCAAGTCCGCGAGGAGTATCAGCGACGCGGAAAGGAAATCATCCTCCTCATCGAGGACTTTGCTCTCATTCAGGGAGTCCAGCAAGATCTCTTGGACGCTGTGATCGAGGCAGCAAATCGGGACGGAAGCACGTCGCTCGCCCCCATCCGCACGCTCATGGCTGTCACGCCGGGCTACCTGGAACAGATTCCGGAGACGGCGCTCACCCGAATCCGGGCTACCGCTGGGTACGTCTACAACCTGGATGTCCCCTTCAGTGCGACCGACACCGGAAGCCAGGAAATCTCTTCGTTCGTCGGACGCTATCTCAACGCGGCTCGCGTAGGCCGGGACGCGCTGGAGCGCGCTCGCGACGGCGAAACACCCAACGCGTGTGAAGGTTGTCCTCTCCAGGAACGATGCCACGACGCCTTCGGTGTCACGCCAGAAGGGTACGGCCTGTATCCCTTCAACTCGTCTGCTCTCGTCAGAACCGTCCACTCAACCGCAGACCCGAAGAAGCCATGGTCTTTCGTTCCTCGAACCGTTCTCGGCAGTGTCGTACGACCGTTGCTGATCGATCACGCCGAATCCATCCGGCGAGGTGAATTCCCAGACTCTGAATTTCGACGCCGGTTCTCGAGGGCTGACATCGATAAAGTGTTGAGCCGAGAGGCGCATGCCTTCATTGACGAGAACGATCGCGTCGACCCTGAGCGACGAAAATCCCTTCTTTTGTTTTGGGGAGACGCTCCCGCGGACGCCAATGCGATCGATGGCACGATCCTGGAAGCATTCTCTCTGCCTCCCTTGGACGGCCAATCGCGGCGGATCCCGACAGGGGCACGTCCACCTTCGACGCAGAGGCATCTCGACGAATCCCTCGATAGGGAAACCGAGCCGGCTTCCGGCACGGACAACATTCCTCGATCTCTCAAGAAGAAGCTGGAAACGGTCAATGTTTGGCTTACCGACGAAGAAGTCCTAGACAATTCCACCGCACTTAACGTCCGCACTATCATCGCGACGGCCGTGCTGCAGCGATACCGCTGGGAATCACCGCTGATGCACGAGCAAGGCAAGCGAGTGATGGTAGGAGTAGGAGGGGCTTGGCCCAATAACGCAACAGTGGTTTCAGTAGCTGGGGCGGACGAGCGCCTGGCCGGCGCTGCTGACGCGCCCATCCGCTTCGGACGCACAGCCAAGGACAGCTACTTCTTCGAAAGCCTGCTGTGCGCCGAGTCGGGCAAGGGACAGGTCAGAAGCCAGGACATACGGCGTCTCGCAACCTACGCCGACCAGTACGCGCCAGCCCTCACGTCACGCGTTCAACGTCACCTGGAGATCTCCGACGAGCAGTTGGTACTTGGCCTACGTGCTTCTCTACTCGGCGCGATGCTCGCCGGCCAGGCGTACCCGGGGATGGAAGCCGCCGCGCTACTCACCGCTGTCCTGGACGAAGGTCAGGGATGGGAGCGGGCGGACGTTGCGTTGAGGACAAAGCAGTGGAACGACATCTTGAAGCGTCACCTGTATGCGCGTCCTGTTCTCGTTGAGCGGCTCAGGGAAGCCGTAGGTGTCGCGCAGGGTGTGACCGGGGCCGTGCGGATGATTGACGCTGCCCGCATGTTGCCGCTACTCAAGCGGACGACATCTCAGTGGGAATGGACGCTCGACAGGACACAGGTCCCATCGTGGGTGCAGAAGGCGGTCACCGGCTTCTCCGCACTGTCTGTCCTGGTGGACGAGCAACTGAACCTGCTTGAGAACCAGTTGGCGGAGATCCGGCAGCGGCACCCTCGCGGCACCAACAGCGTACACACGCTCACCGCGATCGAGGGCGCCCTCACCACGGCCCAGGAGGTCGGCGGGCTGATGCCACTCGGAACGGACCAAACACTCCGCTTCGAGTCGCTCCTTGAGCGGGGCAAGCAGGTCGAATGGACCGCGGTGTCCGAACTGGAAGACGACCTCGCCCGAGCATCGGATGAAAACCGGACTGACCGAGCTCGACAGGCCGCTCGCATTGCTGCTGCAGCGCAGGACCGTGGAACAGCCATCCAGGACATCCATTTCTTGCTCTCCGAGAGCGAATCGTGGCTGGAAGCTGCACTCAGGAGGGCTGACGCGCGAACGGGCAGCAGTGCAGTCGACAGCGTCTCTCTCGCTATGCAGACCGTGCTCAGTGAATGGAATGAGGTAGCACGATTGGCCTCTGATGCATCGAGGTCAGCCGAAGTCTCCGCCACGCTGGAAGGAGACGCCGAGTGACACAGAGACCTGTGTATGAGATGGCGCTGCAACTGCAGGATCGAGCCCGGCAGTTGGCTGAGGGCGAGGCGGGCGCGAAGGAGGCAGCCCGGGTTTCGTCGCGTATCAACGAACTGAGTGCACGCCTGGCGGATCTCCGGAAGGAAGTCACAGTGGCACTCGCCTTGAAGAACCAGGGCGCAGCAACGGGCCCCGGCCTCTTGGCGGCCAGCGACGGGCTTGAGGCGTTCGCGCGGAGGGCTCAGAACGGGTGGCCTGGCGATCAGGCTTTCAACACGGCCAGGCGGAAGGTCCAGGCGGCAGCCGACGCCATCCGAGAAGAGAACCTCGCAGCATGGACCGAGTGGTCGGGTCGCCAGTTGGCTTCGCTTCATCTGGCACGGATTCCGATGCTGCCTCCGCAGGAGCAAGTATTGGCTCGATCGCGACGTACTGATCTTGAACGTACCGCGTCAGCCAAGGCCGTTACCGCCGGGGACATCACCCTATTCGTGACCAAATGCGAAGCACTCGCAGAATCACTGCGTGATGCGAAGGAGCCGCCAGCGGAACTCCTCGCGCTTCTTGAACGACTCGACCGTCGCCCGGCTCCAACTCTATTCGACATCACGGACCAGGAAATTGCCCTCTTGCGTGAATTCGCAATGGATGGCCAAGTCGCACTGACAAGGAAGGGCGCGTGACACAGCTTATCAACCAAGGGTTCGCCAATGCGCTTCTCAACCGGCTGGAAGACCGCGAACTCCCCCTGCTCTCCTGGGGAGTGACGGAGAGCGCCCTCTCTGAAGCTGAGGTTTTGGAGACCATCGACGAACTCCTTGTCACCCGACAGGACGCACCGGCCGGGGCCTCGACCGACGAGGTGCTAGAGGAGTGCCTCGATCGCGCCCTGCTGTTCGAAGTGCCCGTCCCCGTTGTCTCGCCTCCGCGGTACCGCACCCGGCTGGCCGAGACCCTGAGGCTGACTACCGGGCTACGACAACTCTTTGCGCGAGGCGGATGGGCCAGCCAACCCGACCGGGGCTGGTGGCGGCAGCAGAAGCGTCTGGTCGCCGACTACCGACTCCACGTCGCGCCGCGCCGCTACCCGCGCCGTGACATACCCGCAGAGGATGCCCTGGCGGAGCTGGCCCGCCTTGACCAGTGGCGTGACCTGCAGCAGCACGTCGCGGCAGCCCACGTGCGGGACTACAAGCTGGCTCGCTTCCAGTTGGACGCCACGCGCACCGTGTTCAAGGCGCTCGGTGGTCCGCGATCAACGGGAATCATTGTCGGCGCGGGTACCGGTAGCGGTAAGACCCTCGCGTTCTATCTGCCGGCATTCGCGGCGATGGCGGAGCACGCCCGTCCTGGTACAACGTCCCGGGTACACACCCTTGCCCTCTATCCCCGCCTGGAGCTCCTACGAGATCAACTCCGGGAAGCAATTCGTGGGGCCGACGGCATCGAGGGAGCCCTGCGTGCGCAGGGACGTCGTGCTCTGCGTATCGGCGCGCTCTATGGCAACACCCCTTGGAACGCGCGGGACCTGAAATTGGAACCGGGTGGCAGGGTGGCCGGAGCGTGGGCGCGAACCTCTGAGGGGGCCATTTGCCCGTACCTCCCGTGCCCAAATCCCGAATGTGGGACCGGTGACTTGGTGTGGTCCGACAGCGATCGGCTCCAGGGGCGCGAGCAGTTGACCTGTGTGAAGTGCGGCCACACCATCAAGGATGGGCGCCTCGCACTCACGCGCGAGTCGCTCAAGGCCAACGAGCCAGATCTACTCTTCACCACCACCGAAACCCTCAACCGCGCCAGTGCTGACAGCTACCTCGAGCGCCTGCTCGGGTGGCGCGGAGGCAACCCTGGCCCCGCCCTCGTCCTCCTTGACGAGGTTCACACGTACACCGGCGTACACGGGGCACAGGTCGCCCTCCTTCTCCGTCGTTGGCGTGAAGCGGTTGGCCGGCCCGTCACATTCGTCGGTCTGAGCGCCACGCTGCGAGACGCCAGACACTTCTTCGCCCAACTGATCGGGCTGCATCCGGGCGACGTCGAGCCGATCGAACCGGCTGAGGACGCCATGGAGACCGAAGGCCGCGAATACGCGCTCGCACTACGTGGCGACCCCGTCGCCGGCGCCAGCCTGCTGTCCACATCGATCCAGACCGCGATGCTCTTCGGACGCACGCTGGACCAAGAAAGTGACCGCTTCCTTTATGGCTCAACGGGTTTTCTGTTCACCGACGACCTCGACGTAACCAACCGTTTCTACGACGATCTCCGTGATGCGGAGGGAGGTCAGTACCGGTCCGGCGGTCGCAGTGGCTGGAAGCCTGTGCTCGCTGGCCTTCGCTCCCCAGATCGGGACGAGCACGATGCCCGCTACCGGGATGGTCAGTCCTGGGACATGGTCGAGAAGATCGGGCACGATCTCGATCCTGGCCTTCGCCTCCACCACCTACGGATCGGCCGGACCTCGTCACAGGATGTGGGCGTCGACCACAACGCGGATCTCACGGTGGCCACGGCCTCTCTTGAAGTCGGCTTCAACGATCCTCGGGTCGGGTTGGTCCTGCAGCACAAAGCACCCCGCGACGCCGCCGCCTTCATCCAGCGCCGCGGTCGCGCCGGGCGTCAGCGCGGAACCCGTCCGATCACCGTGGTCACACTTTCGGACTATGGTCGAGACCGTCTTGCCTACCAGGCGTACGAGACGCTGTTCGCCCCGGAGGTACCGGCCCGAACGTTGCCCATCGGCAACCGGTTTGTGCTGAAAATTCAAGGCACTCAGGCCCTCCTGGACTGGACTGGCCGCAAGCTCCGCAGCAGACGTCAGTGGGCGGACCCGCGCAAGCTGCTCAAGGCGCCCCGCGGCGGCGTCGTGCGCCAGGAGGATCAGGCGGCAAGCGAGATGCTCGCCGAGTTGCTCCAGGCGCTCCTGGACAATTCCGGTCTCCAGGATGAACTCGCCAACCATCTGGTGCGGGCTCTCCGTATCAGCGCCGACGAGGCTCAAGCATTGCTCTGGGAGCAGCCCCGCTCGCTCCTCCTGGCCGTAGTGCCGACAGCCCTCCGCCGGCTGCGCAGCCAGTGGCGGCCGCTGCGCGACGACTCGGGGGCCCGGGACGGCGCGATGCTTCCCGAGTTCGTCACCCAGTCGTTGTTCGCACCATTGAACCTGCCAGAGGTGGACCTACTGCTGCCCTTCTCTGAGGGGGACAGCATCGAGCAACTTCCCATCGCTCGGGCTCTGCGCGAAGCGGTACCGGGGCGAGTCAGCCGCCGCTACGGACACCGCCGTGACGAGCACCGCACCTGGCTTCCGATGCCTCCCGACGACACGGATGTGCTGCCGCTCACTGACATCGTCCGGAGTGGCGATCCTGAAGGAATGTGGTTTCCCCACGGGCACGGCCCTTCAGGATTTCAGGTGTTCCGCCCGCAGCAGCTCATCCTCGATCAACCCCCTCAGGAGATCGACACCCGGTCGCAGGGCATCCCTCGCTGGGGCACGCAGATCGTTGTTCCAGAGGATGCGTCCCTGAGCTCGGCGGACGTTCCAGAGCCTTCGTTGTGGTCGCGGCGCATCGCCTCGGTCAACTTTGCAACCCACGCCGCTGGCAACCCCATCGAGGTTCGGCGCATGACGATGGGGGCAGACTGCGAGATCGCTCGTAAGCGCGGGGACAGTGAGAAGCGAACTGTCCGATACGAAGTGCAGGGTCAACCGGCTGCCCTCGGCTTCCGGCTTGAGGTTGACGCCTTCCGCGTCAGGCTCATGCCGCTGGATCTCACCGAGCCCGCCGTACGGGACTATCTGGATTCTCCACAATGGCGCTCTCTCGCGTTCTCCCACGCCGTCGCCGAGGATCCGACGCTTGCCGAGATCACCAACAAGTTCCAGCGCGAGTGGCTGACTCAGGTGTATCTGACTGCATTCGCCCTGGCCGGCCTGGACGGCACGCGCACCGGTGAGCAGGTGAGGGCCTCACTCGCCGACGGATCGTGGAGCCAAAACCTCGCTGAAATCTTCAAGGTTCTCTACCGGGACAACAGTGAGTCCGAGCAGCCTGTAGACGGGGACCGCCTGGTGGCCGCACTCCTGGAGTTGTCCCACGACAGCCGCGTTATCTCAGCACTCGACGGAGCAGCGGAACTCCTGGTCGCGCCCGACGTCGCCGCGCACACCGAAGAGCTGGCGCAACGCGCATATCGCGACACCCTGGCCGCTGCGATATCCACGGCGGCTCAGCGGGCCTGTCGCGATGCGCAGGACGGCGACCTAATCGTCGACGTGCTGCCCGGAGACGGCCTGGGCGACCCGGCCACCGTGTGGTTGAGCGAGACGTCCATCGGAGGATTGGGGGTCATCGAGCGTCTTGTGCAGTACTACAGCGAAGACCCGCGCCGGTTCTGGGGACTCGTAGCCAGTGCACTTGCCCCCAGCGACTACGAGTATGTCGATGCGACGCTGACCCGTCTCCTTCGACACCTCATTCAGGAGCCCGGCGGTGAGGCCGCGCAGATGATGAATGCTCTGCGCAGCGCAGAGGACTCCACGGCGGCGGGCACCGCCCTCCGAGGGCTTCGGGCGGCCTGGGAGCGTCTGGATGGCCCTCCTCGGCGTACTGCAGTGTCTGCCATGTCGACTCGACTCCTCCGCCCCGGTTCCAGCCCCGACACAGACGCGGTAGCGCTGGGACTTGTCGATGCATGGAGCGAGTTGGAACAGCGCCTCGGCATCGAAATGGACGCACGCGTCCTGGCTTACGCCGCCGGCGCCGGACGCCTCACGGTGAGCAGCTCGCGGGAAGTGACCGCGGACCAGGCGTTCAGTCTGCTCTGGCCGCGCGGGCGACAGGCCAGAACCCAAGATCTCCAGCACTACCAGCCCTATGTCGGGCCCCCTGTGCTGGACCGGCTCCTCGTACAGGCTGCACACGACGACAACATCGCGCAGATCGACGTCACAGGCACCGACTGGACGCTGGCCTACCAGACGGCAATGTCGGAAGGTGCTGCTGTACAGCTTGTATGTCCAGCCAGGGAAAGCACGGCAATGGCGCAGGCCCTCGTACGCGTGCCGGCGCTGCCCATCGACCGGGACTTCCTGAAGGTGTTCGGCGAAGTTCGCGGGTTCGGGCGCCACAGAGATCAACTGCAAGTGCGAGTGGAACTACGGGAGGCAGCACAGTGAGCGTCCTGGAACGCACCGTCCGCATCGGAGCGCGCACTGGTCTTCGTGTCGATTCGATGCTGTCGGCTGCCTTGATCGCTGAGGCGGTGAACCCGAGCAGTGAACTCTGGTTGGTCTCACCGTGGATTACCGACGTCCAAGTACTGGACAACAGCCACGGCGCCTACGACTCGTTCTTCGGAGATGTTCCGCCACTGGGCTGGCGGCTTTCGGAGGCCCTGACCCGTATCGCGAGCCCTGAGGCACGTGTACACGTGGTCACGCGCCCTGCCCCGCATAATGCGGCCTTTCTGCAGCATCTGGAATCGGCCCCGGAACGGGACTACATCCGCATCGTGCAGAGTCCAGATGTCCATGAGAAGACGCTCTGCGGGGAGGACTGGATTCTGACCGGGTCGATGAATTACACGATCCGGGGCATGGCGGTGAACGACGAATCAGTCACGTACAAGGTCGGCGGCCCGGACGCGGGCCAGGCGCGGCTGGACCTCAGGCAGCGGTGGGGGGTTGGCGCGTGAATCAGAGCCAACAGCGCACGCGGGAGCAGACCGAGGAGTTCTTGCAACGATTCTTCGGAACAGGAAACCGTGTCTGGCCGAACCTCGATCCTGCCTACCAGCACGCTGGCCGCACCCTTCCGTTCGTGGAAGCCTTCCGCCGTGGGGACGACGCTCCTATCGTGCTGCCTCGTACCTACCCCGACCGGGACTGGTTCGTGATGTACGTCATCGCGAGAGATACTGCGGACACAGCGAAGACGGCCGACTTGATCCGTTCCTTCGCGGGCCCGACGTATATCGCGTTCGACCCGCTACGGGGACTCCGCCCGGCTCCACTCGCCCCTGATGATCCGGTCGAGAAGGCGATCCTGGACTTCTTCGGTCCTCGCGTCACGTTTCGACTCGACACCGGCAAGACACGCCAGCACCGCACGAACCTCGCTGAGGCGCTGCAACTCATGCAGCGGACCGTCGCAAGCCGGCCCCCCAGATTGTGGCGACTCGCCAAGCCAATGGGACGGCTCCTGGCCGAGTTCGATGCCTCCCTGTCGGCCGGCGGAGACTCCGCTTCGCTCGATGCGCTTGAGCAGTTGGCCGCAGGTGGCGGCATCACGGCAACCAACCTGGCTAACCTGCATATCAAGAGGCTGGACCGGTTGGGGCGGAGCGCGGATGTCCTGGCCTTCCCCGGACTGCTGGACATCGTTCGCCAGAACCCTCCGGCGCCAGTACGGGAAGCGATCCTCAATGCCGTCTATTCAGTGGCGCTGGAGCGGCCGCTCACGGAAAACGACCTCACCGCTGCAAAGAGCAAGCTGGTCGAATCAGGGAGGGTTGTCCCTGATCTGATCCCCAGCGACGCCAGTGCGTACGGGCCGCAGGCAATGACCGTACTGCTGCTGGCGGTTGGAATCCGTCAGGACTTCACTACCCTGCAACGCCTCGCGACATCAGTCGAGGCAAGCGGTCGGGTGGATGAGATCCCGTCTCTCGTATGGGACCACGTCACGGAGTTGCTGCCGACGGTCCAGCCGACAGAAGTCACAACCGCTCCGGTTCCCGAGCCACAAGAAATCCTGGCTGAACGTACAGCAGAGGCATCGGCGGGGCGCCATGAGCCAGTTACGTCCTGGAGCAGTCTGCTGAGTTCGATTGCCGCAGGCCACGCTGACGGCAAGGCGGCGTTGGAGGACCGTACATGGATGGTCTGGCAGAGCCCGGCCACCGACGATGCGGCGCTTGC
Source organism: Streptomyces stelliscabiei (assembly GCF_014873495.1). Taxonomy (GTDB): domain Bacteria; phylum Actinomycetota; class Actinomycetes; order Streptomycetales; family Streptomycetaceae; genus Streptomyces; species Streptomyces bottropensis. The sequence goes on from NZ_JADBGF010000001.1 coordinate 6,682,885, forward strand.
CGAGTTCCTGGATGGCTTGCAGGATCACGAGGCGGACAGGGTATGGAGCGCAGTCGGAGCCTTCATCGATGCCGTGGGATACGACGCGCCAGCGGGTCAGACGGCTCACGCGTTCATCCGGAACGCGCTGACCTTCGACCGATTCGGTCCAGGCGATCTTGCTGTCCTGCAGGCGCTGACGGAGATTGCCCTCCGGGCAGCCCCGGCGGAGACGGAGTACAGGGAACTCCTTGAGGAGATCGGATCGGAGCGGAGCCGGTGGGTCGCTGCTGAACGGGCTGCGGTCGCGCTCGACTTCGTCGATCGCCTGTTCCTTGCCGGGTGCCCCAGTAGCGAGGCTCGCAGTAACCTGGCGTACGCACTCCTGGAACCGCTCTGGCTGCATCAACAGCGCCTCAACGAGGCGGACTTGTCTTTTGCCCAGCGCCTTTCGCAAGAACTCGGCATCGACTTCGAGTGGGAGCCTCCCTCCGGGGAAGGCAGTGAGGGCGATTCGTCGTCTGAAATCCCGCCCCTGACACTGCTGCTGTACTCCCTGGATGAAGCAGTACTCGCCCGCTGTCGGGAAGAGGTTGAGCGACTCGCGCCGGCCGTGAAGGTAACGACGGCCTCCGACCGTGTCGGCACGCCGCAACTGCGCCAGAAGGCCCGCACGGCTGACGCGATTGTTCTGGCCACGCGCTGCGCGAAGCATGCGGCGACTGGCTTCATCGATCAGCACGCGGTAACCCAGCACATTGGGTACGCGAACGGCAGCGGCTCGGCCTCTCTTCTGCGTGCGGCGGTCGACGAGCTTCGCGCAGCAGCAGCGGAGTCCTGACAGCAAGGTGGCCGCCCCAGGGATCTGGGCGGCCACCTTGCTAGGGCGCACTGTCAGGTACTACCCGCGGACTCGGGCCTGCAGGTAAGTGCTGAGCAGTCGTACGTCGCTGGACGTGTTCTGCAGACTGTTCCAGCGGCGCTCCTGGCCGTCCGGGAACGTCCATGTGCCAGCCGTCCACGCCACATGCTCTTCGAGGCCTCGCAGAATGGAGCGGACCTCGTCCCAGTTGACCTTGTCGACCGGGATATCAGTGGTGAGCCGGTCCATGACGAAGCCCATGGCCTGGATACCCACACCGTGCGTCAGCCTCGACTCCTTCGGGGGCTTGCTCCACGCGTCCTCGAAGATTTTCGAGACTGGCTTCCAGAAGGCCTGGAGGTGCGCGACCATCCGCTCCTCGTCGCCGGTGCCGTCGGTGGCGTTGCGGTACTGGAACAGCGCGCCCTCGTAGATGCTGTGTTCCAGCATCTTCAGCACGCTGTTGTCCTTGATGTTGCCCTTGGGAGACGTAGGGCTGCTGATCCTCCCGCAGAAGGGGCCCTCTTGGGTATTCAGGAGAGACATGATTTGCGCAGCGAGCCGGCGACGCTCATGCGAACGCGGCAACTGCCCGGTCGTCGCGGGCAACAACTCATACACGAGCCCCTTGGGGAGCGGCTTGGTCGAGTTGACCAAGATGAACTGCGACCGCTGCTCCGCCTGTCCGGAAGCAATGAAGCCCACGGCAGCGACGGGGAACTCGGCAAGGTCAGCGTCCCTGATGGCGGCGCTGCGCTGCTGTCCGTCAACCAGCCATGCTGGCTTGTCTTCGTCAGCCAGTGACTCGTCGACGGGGATGACCAGTTCACCAGGAACGGAGTAGTCGACGGATCCGCCGCGGGCTGCGGGAACAAATTTCACTCGCTCGTCGAAGGCGAGGACCAGTGCGTTGGGAAGCATCGCGCCGTCTGACTCAAGGTAACGGCGGATCGACCGGATGTGGCTGAGGACCTCGGGCCGCTGGTACCCCTGCAGCTGCTTCTCGTCGTCTCGGCGGATGCGCGAGACGGCGGCGAAGTCGTGCAGTTTCTTGCCGTCGACTGCGAAGCAGTAGATCTCCTTGCTGCCTTGGCTCACCTTGAGGGCAGGCAGCTTGAGCTCGTAGCGGTCGGCCACATTATCTCCTGTTTAGGGTACTTAGAGTCTTATGCGCGGTCTGGGTGATTATGTGAACGACAGCTTGCGCATCTTGGCTTCCAGGACAGTCATGTTATGGAATCCGCGGCGCTTGTTTCGCTCTGTTCCGCGGAAGATGACCATTTCGATCTTGTGTTCCTTGCAGAGATCGCATGGGCAGTCGTCCCAGGGGCGATCAGCAAGGGTGGCCTTGTACCGCTCGACGTGCTTCAGCTTCTTTTCATCGCCGAGGAGCGCCTGATAGCCGCGCAGTGCCTCCATGACCTCTTCGGCTTCCGCATTGCGTTCGTCGTACCTGCGCAGCAGTTGGAGGCATTCCCGCTCTGCTTTGATGGCCACCGATTGAGAGACGACGCCGGCGAGGATCAGTCGCTTGAGGGTCAGGTTTCCATCGACCTGCGGAACTCTGATCGCTGTGTAGGAACCGTTAGCAGTGTGGTAATTGTTGCGCTCGTCCATGAAGGCCTGGCGGAACGCTGAGGTGCTGTCGAAACTTGCGACGTAGTACTTGGAAAACTCTTCCATGCTGTCAACGCGGGTGATCCCGAGCAAATGGAAGTACACCTCATCCGCACGGACTTTAGCGATCTTCTCAAGGCAGGACACGATTTCGGGCGTCTTCAACGGGACCATGCCGCCCAGGGCAATCCGCTTGTAGCCCATTTTTTGGAGCCGAGCGACGCTGTCCGCGTAGCTATCTGGGCTCCATCCCTGAGCAGCGCCAACAGGCTCGAGTTTGTCATCCTCGTTCAGGGTCTTCGCGTTGCGAGCCCTGACGCCGGCGATGAACTCCTCCGCCAATTCTAGCGAAATCTCGCGGCGCTGTGCCCACGCAGGATTGACATCCGCGTCGGAGACTTTCGGATCGTAGCCGAAGATCACATGGTCAATGCTGATCCCTGAATTGAATTGGCAGCCGAGGTAGAAATCGAGGACCTGTTCGACAGAATAGGGAGGACGTTCTTCGTCGATATAGTTGAACGCCCCGCAGTCTCCGAGACTTCTCATCGCCTTGGGGAGTCTGAAGAATTCACGCACGCCAAGCCGGTATAGCCGCTCGCGCTGAGGTGCACTATATTTTCCTGCACCCTTTACCGAGCCGTCGACAATGGCCTTGCTGACTAGTATGCCGTCGTATGGGGCAGGCTTCACCGCTTGATGAGCGTAGAGATCGTCTCTCTGTCGAACCCGGTACGGAGAATATTCGTCATTGAGGAAGTCGTACGTCGGACTGACCTGGTCCTGGCTGTCTGGAAAGTAGAATTTCACGATGCGCTCATCCTTGACTCACGGTAAACACGGATCAGATAGTTTGACAGGATGTTGATGTGCTTCGTGACGTTCTCCAGCTCATTCCAGGAGAAGTTGATCTCAGACCAGCGTCCCTTGGTCCAGTGGCAGTGGGGTCCAATAAGCGCGAGTTCCGCCATGACCTTGTCGTAGACGTCGTTCGAGTTGACGTCTACTTCAAACAACACTCGCTCCATGACGCGATCCATGAGTCGCCCCATGGAGCGAATGCCGACGCCATGCATCAGCCGGCTCTTGGTCGGTGAGATTCCCCATGCGTCAGGGAATGTGTCCCTCACTGCAGTCCAGTAAACAACGAGAATGTTGCGGATAGTTGCCGTGTCAGTTGTTCCGCTGGACAAGTTCTTGTAAGGGAAGAGGACTCCGGAAGCCGACAAGGATTCCGTGATTGCCTGAAGGAGGCTGTTGTCCTTAACGAAAGTTTCTGACTTCTTGCTGGCGGTGGTTGACGCCTGCTTGATCAGACCTTTAAAAGGTGAGTCGCTATCCTGGTTCAGCGCATTTACCAGAGTTGCTGGGAGCTTACGGGCCGAGAGCCTCGTGGGCAGTTGGGTGTTCACCTCTGGCAGGAGTTCTGAGACCAAGTTCCCGGGAAGGGGCGACACTGTATTAACGCGCAGGAACTGGTCGCGTTGAATGTCCAGGTCTTCAGCTACAAATCCCGCGATGGTGATTGGCATCTTGGAGTTCCGCGTACGAGCAAGCGCCAGGCTCCGCTGCTGACCGTCGACAATGAGAGCTGGGCGTGGCGCTTCCCGTGATTCCGGGAGGGGAATCTCCAGGGTGCCAATGGTTGCGAGCCCGTCGCTAGGGTTGGGGCCTCGGCTCCCCTTGAAGCGTACCGCCGGGGGCAACGCGAGAATTAGGCCGTTCGGAAAGAGCACGTCGTCGCCGTCTAGGTATTCCAAGATCTGCTTGACGTGTTGCTTCTTCTCGGGGCGCTGATACCCAAAGAGCTTGCCGGCCTCATCACGCGAGATCCGCGCGACGTCGGCTACGAGGTCAACTTCCCCTGCTTCCAGTGCGAACAGGTACAGGGGGATCTTGGGGTTCTGTTCGATGCGCAGGGCCCTGCGTCTGATCAGATTCTCTGTCACTATTCCCCCCTGGTGCGAATGAACAACCCGGCAAACCTGCTCTGCTCGCATGCTCGGCCGCTGTCTCGCAGTGCACGCAAGAGTCGCGTTCGTGAGATGCCGGGCGAGGAGGTGATCTGCTCTTTAATGAAGGCGACGACCTCTTCATCCGACATGGGCTCGCGGTTGTGCTGCTCCGGCTGAGACGTACTCGCCGCCCACTTGCGCCAGGAGTCGTTGGCCGCGGGAGAGGTCAGTCGTTTGTCATCGCAGTACTGGAGCCAGGACGCCGCCATGCGTACGTTCAGGCTCGTCAGGGTTCCGCCGAGCGCATGGCGCAACCCTGCATCGGAGGCGACTCGTTGGATGCCGGGGATCTCTTCGACGCCGCCGACCATCAGAGCCTCGCTTGCCACCGCGCCGAGGGCTCGAAGCTCTGCTTCCATGGCCTTCGCGTAGACCTCGGACAGCACCAGCAGCACTGGCCCTTCCTGGCCGAGTCCCGGCAAGGTCGCGCGGCCAACTCCTTCTTGAAGATGCCGCCACCACTGGACACCGTCTGCCGCCGAGGAAGCGACCGAGTCGGCGTGTCGGGTGCTGAAGGTCGCAGCGTAGGAAGGCGCCATTGCAGACACTGGCTGCAGGCCGAGGCCGGCGGATGCCACCCACAGTTGCGCATCGAATCCCGCCTTTGCGGCTGCTGCAGTTAGTCGACGCGACTGCGTCCAGTGATCGCCCCGGTAGAGCTCGGTGAGGGAGTGCGTGCGAGTCGCGTTCTCGACACGCTCCTTCCAGAGTGCCGAGCGTTCCTTCACTGTTCCGACCGGGAGCGACCTTGCTTGCAGTGCGGCCTCGGGTGCAGCTGCCTTGCGGTCCGTGCACGTGACGACCAGTGAAAGTTGCCTCACGCGGCTCTGCTCCCGACGCCGATAACTGGAAGTATGTTGGCGTCACTCTACCTGTCAGTTTTCGCGTAAGCTGCAGCGGTACACATAGAGCTAACTAGGGAGCAGGGCATGGCGGAGCGTCCCGCGATCGTTCTACTGAGTGGCGGCCTGGACTCGACGACCGTTCTGGCGATCGCCAAGGACCAGGGCTACACGCCGTACGCGCTGAGCTTCCGTTACGGCCAGCGGCACAGTGTGGAACTGGAGGCTGCGAAGCGTGTGGCGGGGGCGCAGGGGGTTGCTCGCCACGTCATCGCGGACATCGATCTGCGAGTTTTCGGCGGCTCGGCTCTCACGTCGGAGATCGAGGTTCCCAAGCACGAGTCTCTGGACGACGCCAGCAGCAAGGACACGGGAAGCAGCGTGCCCATCACGTATGTACCGGCACGCAACACGATCTTCCTGTCCTTCGCGCTGGCCTACGCGGAGACCGTCGGCGCGAGCGACATCTTCACCGGCGTGACCGCCGTCGACTACAGCGGCTACCCGGACTGCCGTCCCGAGTACATGGACGCGTACGCGAAAATGGCGAACCTGGCGACCCGCGCAGGCGTTGAGGGGACGCAGGAACTCAAACTCCACTCGCCGCTCATCGCCATGTCGAAGGCCGACATCGTCCGCGAGGGACTGCGCCTCGGTGTGGATTATTCCCTGACGTCTTCTTGCTACGACCCAGACGAGCAGGGTCGGGCCTGCGGGCACTGCGAGACCTGCCTGCTCCGTCTGAAGGGGTTCGCCGAGGCTGGCGTTACCGACCCTGTGCAGTACCAGGGCGCGTGAGAATGACCTATCTGGTCAAAGAGATCTTCTACACCCTGCAAGGCGAAGGGAGTCACGCAGGTCGTCCAGCCGTCTTCTGCCGCTTCTCCCGGTGCAATCTCTGGACCGGCCTGGAGAAGGATCGCCACCGTGCGATCTGCCAGTTCTGCGACACGGATTTCGTCGGTACTGACGGAGAAGGCGGCGGCCGTTTCGCGTCCCCGGACGATCTCGCGCAGGCGGTGGAACGAGCGTGGCCCTCGGCATCCAGGGAGCACCGCTTCGTCGTGTGCACCGGAGGCGAGCCACTCTTGCAGCTTGACGATGCAGCGATCGATGCCCTTCATGCCCGAGGCTTCGAGGTCGCCGTCGAGACGAACGGCACCCGCGTACCGCCAAAGGGCATCGACTGGCTCTGCGTCAGCCCCAAAATCGGCTCCGAACTGGTAGTTACGCGTGGAGACGAACTGAAGCTCGTTTACCCCCAGTTGGGCGGCGACCCCAGTCAGTTCGAGCACCTGGACTTCCGGTACTTCCGGCTCCAGCCCATGGACGGCCCGGACGTTGACGCCAACACCAGGGCGACGGTCGACTACTGCATGAAGAACCCGCGCTGGATCCTCTCTCTCCAGACGCACAAGTATCTGGGAATTCAGTAATGGAAATCTTCCGCGAGTTCACCTTCGAATCCGCGCACCGCCTGCCCAATGTGCCCGAGGGCCACAAGTGCGCGCGCCTGCACGGGCACTCGTACAAGGTCATCGTCCACGTCGAGGGGCCCGTCGGAGCCGAATCGGGCTGGGTCATGGACTTCGGTGACGTCAAACGCGCCTTCAAGCCCATCGAAGCGCGACTCGACCACTACTACCTCAACGAGATCGAGGGTTTGGAGAACCCGACCAGCGAGGTCCTCGCCCGCTGGATCTGGGATCGGCTGAGGCCGACACTGCCCGGCCTCTCCGCCCTCACTGTCCGCGAGACGTGCACATCCGGCTGCACCTATCGGGGCGAGTAAGCGTGCACGACATCCAGAACGAGACCGACTCCCGCGGCATCGAAATCGACGACGTCGGCATCAGCGGCTTGCGCTACCCGCTGTACTTCGAGGACGGCCACCTCCGCCAGGACGGCGTCGCCGAGATCGAAGTGACCGTCCGGCTGCAGCACGACCGGCGGGGCACCCACATGAGCCGCATGGTCGCTCTCGCACACGATCACCTTCGTCGGTTCGATCCGCGCAAGCTGCCGTACGTCCTGAAGGTCGGCGCCGACCTCCTCGACGCGCCCGCGCTCGCAGTGACGATCGATGTCCCATTGAGCACTAGCGTGGTCGCGCCTGCGAGCGGCGCTGAGTCGTGGCAGGTCCACGACGCTCGTTTCGAAGGCCGCTGGGACAACGGCGACACGACGGTGATTACCTCGGTCACGACCGAGGTAACGAGCTTGTGCCCGTGCTCGAAAGCTATCTCGGACTACGGCGCCCACAACCAGCGCAGCCGCATCACGCTGTCCGTGACGGGGCACGGGGACACGCCCTATCCCTTTGCGGTGCAGGAGGCCGTAAGGCTCCTGGAGCAGAGTGCGTCCGCCCCTGTCGTGCCGTTGGTCAAGCGGCCCGACGAACGCGTTCTAACGATGCAGGCGTACGACCACCCTGTGTTCGTTGAGGACATGGCGCGCGACATCAGCCTCGCCTGCCGCGAACGGGGCCTCGAGCATGCTGTACGCGTTCGAAACCTTGAGAGCATCCACAGCCACGACGCTGTCGCTCGCATCTCCAGGTGACGACAGACATCGTCTCCCCGCAGCATCCCGACTCGATACGCCGCAACTGAGCCTGGGCCCAGCGCCTTCTGGGCCCAGACGATCAAGCACGCGTCCAGCTGGTGCGGCGGAGGTTCAGCGGGTCTGGGTGGAAAAGGCTGCCGGCGCCTGCCCGGGAGGGGCGGGCGCCGGGGCCTGCGGAGTCAGCATCGCTAGTCGCGGAGTGGTAGCAGCGGGGACCTGGCGGCGTCCTTGCCCCTCGGCGAGTTCGAAGGTGAGGTCTTGCAGGACGGCCGCCGGGGTGTACGGGGAAAAGTGGAGTGCCCAGGTGGGCTGGTGGACGGAGTTGCCGCCCCAGACGGTCCAGGTCGGCAGCGGGCTGTTGGGCTTCTGGGCGGCGAAGGCGTCGAACTGGACGCCGGCGGCGTCCTCGCCCGGTGCCTCCCACCGGATCCAGCGGCCTTCGACTGTCTGCTTCCAGCCCGCGTCCGCGAGCGGCCGGGTCGCCTCGGCGATCTCTGTCTCGGAGTCGCCGGTCGCCGGTCCGGCGCCCCATACGTAGTCGGAGGCCAGGGAGTTGAGCAGGGTGCGCACGATCTCCACCGGGGTGGTGGCAGTGGCCGTGGCGTGCCAGAGGCGCTCGCTGACGGGGGATTCGTAGGCGGCGATGGTCCACTTCATGTCACGGCATTCGGCGTCGTGATCGATGAGGGCGCGCAGAGTGAGCGATTCGTGGTTGGCGATGGTGGTGTTGTCGTCCCAGGTGCGGTACTTCTCCCAGTCGTTGTTCTCGGTGAGGAAGTCCTCCAGCAGAGCGTCGTGGTCGCCGGGGTCGGCATCGTAGGCGGGCACGCTCTCGATGGGCGGCGTGGATGGGGCCCGCGTCGTGCCGGTTGAGCCGAGTGCGACGCGGGCTTGGGCGGTCTGGCGTTCGGTGTCGCTCATGGGGGCGGGGCCGGAGCGTAGGGCGTCGCCGTGAGTGTGTTCGAAGGCTGTGATGGCTTGGGTGGGGGAGTCGAAGGTGTCGGTGACCTGCCGGAGGTGGTTCTCGCCGTGGAGATACACGCTCTTCCCGCTGTCGCGGTAGGTGCCGACGGCCACGATGGTCCAGCCGTCTTCGGCGTGGGCGTGGATGAGGAGCCGTCCGTGGCGGATGTCGTCGTAGATCTTCTGGGCTTCGTTAGAGACCTCGCGGATCTCGGCGCGGGTGCACCAGGGCATCGGATAATTCGCCCAGGTCCATTCCTCGGCGATCGCCTCGCGCAGGCTGGGGGTGAACTCGGTGGTGATCCCTTCGGCGTTCAGGGCCTGGGCGGCTTGGTCGACCCAGTACGCCTCTTCGTGATCAATGCGGGCCAGGACCATGGCGTGTGGGTCGAGGGTCTCGAAGCCGTGGGTGGCCAGGAGTGCCAGGGCGGTGCGGTGGTGGGGGCCGGTGAGGGTGGCGGTGACGGCACTGGCGTGGGCGGGGTGGGTGTCGAACTGGACGTGGGCGTCGAGAGGGCTATGGGCCATGGAGGCGGGCTCGATTCGAGGCCGGCCTGGCCGTGGAGGCCGGCCTGACCCGGTGGTTGAGGTCATCGGTGGGCGCGAGTTGCGGTGACGGCCGGCCGGGGCGGCCCCGCCCGGGGACGCGGCGCGGACCGCGCGGTGGCACTGGTGGCGGACGCGGGGGTGGGCGCGGTGGCGCGGTTCCAGCGGGTGCGCAGGGCGTTGAGGTCGGCCAGGGCGCGGCGGCTGCCGGTGATGAACTGGTGGGGGGTGTTGGCGGGGTCGTCGGCGTAGGCGGTGATCCGTGCGGCGACAGTGTGGGCGCGGGTGAGGAGGGCGCGTTTCAGGATCTTCTCGCCCCAGTACTCGGGGGAGCCGGCGGGTGTGGAGACCAGGGCCATCAGGTCTTTGGGAGTGAGGGAGTCGGTGATCAGTCTGCGGTGCTGGGCCTCGCCGAGGACGGTGACCGGGTCGACCATGTCGCCGCGGTGGACCAGCGCCGTGATGGACTGCCAGAGCGCGGCGTGCAGCGGCAGCAGGAAGTCCTCGGCGACGAGCCACCGCATCTGCTGGACCTCCGCCGGATAGGCGGTGGCCGTCGCCAGAAGGAGGCGTTCTTCGTCGAGGTCCTCCTCGTCGGCCTGCCGTGGATCATCCACGGGGGGTGTCGTGCGGGGGAAGGAGCCGGGGTGCGGGGCGAACTGTTCGGCGAGGGCGTCCAGGACGCGGCCGATGTCGTCGGCCATGCCGAGCGTCTTGGCTGTCGGGTTGGGCATGCCCGGGTCGGTTGCGGTGGAAGCGAGGCGCTCGGCGTGCGCGCGCAGGATCCGGCGAGCGTTGTCGGCGCGGATCATCCTGGCGTACGCCGCAGCGTGCTTGGGCTGCGGGCAGAACTGGATGAGGGCGTGGAGGTAGGAGGCGCTCAGGCCGCGAGCGTGAGGACGGGCGTGGTCCAGCACGGCGTTGAGCCAGGCGGTGTCCTTGGCATGGTCGGCGGGGTCGGGCGGTGGGAGGGTGCGGATCGCGGTGAACAGTGCGGCGTGGGTGTGGCTGTCGAAGTGGTGGGCGATCAGCGGCTCGGTGTCGGCCAGACGCGCAGGTTCGAGGAGGAGGGCGCCGAGCAGAGCCTGCTCGGCGTAGTGCACGGGCTTCGGCACCGGGACGCGGTCGAGGCCGTCGTCGTCATGGGGATCGAGGGTGTGAGGCATCAGGCGGCGAGAGTGAAGTCAGCAGGGTTGAAGGGCTTGTTGAGGTGCGTGGCGAGCAGGTGTGCGGCCAGGCGAGGGGGGACGGCGTTGCCGATCTGCGAGAACATCTGGCCCTTGTTGCCCTGCCACGGATAGTCGGCGGGGAAGCTCTGCAGCACACCCGCTTCCCGGGCGGTGATCTTGATCGGCTCCGGTGCCGACCCCGCTGCCTCGACGGCGGGCTCGGCGACCCAGGTGCACTCGTTGGCCCGGTGGCCGAAGAAGAGCGTGCCGGCGGGTTCGTCGGACCGGCGGATGGTGGCGTTTGTCTGGTTGTTGCTGCGCAGTGACCACGACCAGCGGTGCGCCTCGGCAGTGAACGTGGGGGCTGCGTCTGCGGGGCGGTTCTCGCGGGCGCCGTGCGGGGCGGCCCAGCCGGAGCCCTCTCGCCGGAAGGACAGGACGATCTCGGAGTCGGGGCGGGGTGCCCAGGTACCGCGGGCGCGGGCGTCGATGAGGGTCTTGCGGGCGCCGGAGGGGAAGGGCTCTGGGCCTCCGCCTGGTCCGCCGCCCGCGCACACAGTGGGCACGGGCCGGTCGGTGGCGCCCCAGCCGAGGGCCTCCGCCATGGACACCCAGCGGGTGCGGCCGGGCCCGAACAGGCTTTCTGGCTCGGCGAGTTGTGCATGTGTGGGGGGTGGGGGCTCGGCGGTTCGTACCCGGGAGGCGAGCAGGATCGCCCTCCGCCGAGTCTGCGGGACACCGTAGTCGGCGGCGTTGAGAATGCCGACCCACACCGAGAAGCCCCAGGTGCGCAGGATGGCCGCGTACTGCTTCCACAACGGCAGAACGTCGGGGACCTCTTCCATGGCCACCCACTCGGGCTCGCCCACGGTGTTCAGGGCGTGCAGGTAGCGCATGGGCTCGGCCGCCAGGAGAGAGCGCTCGTCCGCGCACGCGGCGAGTAGCCGCTCGCGGGTGTCGCGTCCGGCCGCGAGGTCGGCGACTGCCTGGTGGACGAGCGGCTGGTCAACCAGGCCGAGCCGCTTGCCAGCCATGCTCCATGCCTGGCACGGCGGGGAGGCGATGAGTCCGAGGACGCGGCCGGAGAAGATCCACGTCGGATAGCGGGCGACGTCGGTCCGGATCGTCAACTGCCCCGCCATTGCTCGGGTCTTACAGGCCCATGCATCCCACTCCAGGCCGACGTCCCGCGCGCCGAGGACGGTGAGCGCGTGGCTCCAGCCGCCGGGCCCGGCGAACAGATCGAGGATGATCCGCCTCACCAGGCCAGTCCGAAGTCGCCCTGCACCGGTTGGGCTTCACCGCGGCAGGCCCAGGGAGAACAGCCGTCGACCACGCCGTTCTCCAACTCCTCCACCGCAGCGGCACCGTCGTCGAGTTCCTGCTGGCGCGCAGCCCACTCCGCGGCGGTGACGTGGTCGATGGGAGCCTGGTCGAGCGGGACGCGGGAGCGGTGCAGGAACGCCTGGCCCAGCAGCCGTTTGCCGGCCGCGTTCGCGCGGGCGTTGCCCTGGTGGATGGCCGCGTCGAACGCGACCACGTCCGCCCATTCCGCCGGACTGCTGTCCCGGATATTCCTCCACTGCGCGTTTCCGTGAAATGGACAACCGAGGCAGCTCGATTTCGGCGTGTCTGCCAGGCCGATAGAGGTCAAATAGCGGATGCAGTCTGCGCGTGACCAGCCGAGGTCGATGAGTGGATGCCGGTTGCGCATGTACTTGACGTCGGCGTCCTTGGCCCGGTGAAATTCATCCGTCGAGATACCGACCCACTGTTCGACGAATATATCCTTGGGGATGCGCTGGGGGGAGGGGTAGCCGAGGAGTTCCCGGACCTTCTTCTTGATCGGTTTGATCTTGTATTCCCCGGTGCACTGGCGCCTGGTCATGCCCTGCTTCCCGTCCTGGTTGAGGATGTACAGAGGCAAGGACGCGAAGCGGTGCTCGGGATCTAGGGCATCGTTACGGATGTTTCCCGCGGTGACGCGCAGAACGGGTATGCCTGCAGGCGCGGCTATTTCCTGTTCGAGGCGGTCGAGGTGGGAATAGACGGCCTTGGGTTCCCATCCGGTGTCGGCGAAGATGGCGTAGTCGACCTTCGGAAGGATGCCTTCGGCGGACAGGGCAAGCATGGTACTGGATTGAATTCCGGCGCCTAGTGAAATCGCGTGGAAAGCGGGGAGTTCGGAAATGACTGGTCCTGGGGGTGCTGGGGCCGGCCCAGTTCAGCGGCGAGGCGGGCAATGCTGGCGCTGATGAGGGCCGCGTGGCGGATGGGCAGGGCGTGTGTGGTGCGAGGGAGGACGTCCAGTGCGGCGGCCGGGAGTTGGACGGCCAGATGCTTGGTGTGGGCGGCGGGGATGTGCCGGTCGTCGGCTCCCGCCATGAGCAGCAGCCGGTCGCCGAGTTGGCTCAGGACGGTGAGGTCGCGCGGCTTGTAGTCGCACAGGGACTGCCACAGGGCGGCGAGATCACCGGTCGCGGTGTGGATGACGCCGTGGCGGCAACGTGGTGGCCCGTCGGCCGACCGGTTGGGGCGTGGCGTGAGGCTGTGGGGGTGCGTGCCGGGAAGCCGTCGGCGCAGGAGATCCACTGCGCGCGGTGCGTGGGCGCAGGTCAGAGCAGCGAGGCTGCGCCCGGCGGCCAGCAGCCAGGCGCGCGGGCCGCGGCCGGGCAGCACCGTCGCACCGCGTGCGGTGGGAGACAGCAGCACCATGCCCCGTACTCGGGTCAGGTATTGGGGGTGCAGGGCGGTGAGTTCCTGCAGGACGAGGGCGCCCAGGGAGTGGCCAGCGAGCACGAGCGGTCCGGTGGGGACGAGGCGGGTCAGGATCTGGTGCAGGTCGTCGGCGAGCTGTTCGACCGTCAGCGGTGCCCGGCCTCGGGAGGTGTGGCCGTGCGCGCGCTGGTCGTAGCGCAGGACGCCCAGGCCCAGACCGGTCAGGTGCCGGGTGTGCAGACGCCACAGGTCGGCGGTGACGGACGCGCCGTGCACGAGGACGACCGTCGCGTCGTCGCGACGCGGGCGCACAGGCGTATCGCGGTAGACGGCCAGGGGTGTGCCGTCCGCGGCGGAGACGGACAACACCTCAGTGACAGAAGGCGGATTGGGCATGGGAGGGAACTCCGGAAGGTGGATCGCTGGAGGGGCAGCCGTGCGCTGCGTGAGCCGGGGGCGGAGCCAGCTGTTGGACACCGCACTGCGCTTGTCGCTGCGAGTGGGGCGTAGCGATACCGAGGACCCGCGACTCCGAGGGCCCCGGACGTTCAGCGCCGTACCGCTGTTGGGGGCGCCGCGAGGGTTAGCGGTGGCGTACCGAGGGCGGCGCAGCGGTGCGGGTGGCGGCGATGCCAGGGGCTGTCCCAGCCGGTCCAGTCCGCCGCCAGCCAGGTGGCGCGGGCGACCAGGACGCGGTCCGCCGGGGCGAAGCTCATCGTCTGCGACCCGCCCCCTGCTTCGTTGCATGAGGGATCACGGCCGCTGCTCGGGCGCTAGCCGGGGGGCTTGTGCTGGGCGAGGGCACGCCGGCCTTCGGCGGTGACGTGGAGGCGCTGACCCTGGTGCAGGGGTGTCGTGGTGTCCACGTCGACGAGTTCTCGCTTGATCAGGGCGTTGAGGCTGGCGACGTTCACGGTGGCCCGGTCCTTGTCGATGGCCTTGAGCACGCCGTGCCGGCTGATTACGTAACGAGTGCCGCCTCCTGCGGACAGCCGGGCAAGGACGGCGTACTGGCTGGCCGTGATCTCCGGCACCGGTGTCTCCTGCTGCTGTTCGGAGTGCTGCTTCAGGTCCCGGGAGATACCACTGGCGAGGTAGTAGCAGCCGGTGTATGCCAGGTCGAGCCCGTGGGCGGCGTCCGCGAGGCGCTCCGCCATGGCGGGGACGGCCTCCGCGTGCCGTGCCGTGCGCACGGCTGCTTCATCGGCCGGCGGGCCGGGGAACGCGGCGCCCTCCAGAGGGTTGGCCTGCAGCGCGCCGGCCAAGTCGGACGCGGCGATACTGGCGGCGAAGACGACGGAGGCGAGCGCATCCAGGGACGGGCGGCTGCCGGGTACGGCGGCGTACTGGCTGCCGTCGAGGGCGGCCAGGCGTTCCATGGCCTGTTGGACCAGCTCGTTCGTGGCCAGGATCTTCGACGTGAGCTGCTGCCGGGCGTCGGTGCCGGGTGTGAGGGTGAGTGAGCGGCCTTCGCTGTGCAAGTCCTCGAAGGCGCTGCCGAGTTGCCGCAGGTGGGCGATCTCGGCTTGCAGGTCGATCTGGTGAATGGTGCTGCTCCGGGTGAGGGCCGGGGGCTTGGTGGTCAGCGGCTGCGTCGGTGGGCCTGGTCCGGGGAGGGTGTCGCGGGCGTGGCTGGACGGCGGGAGGGCGCGGGCGGGATGTCCTGGAGGGTCGGGATCCCGAGGCCGACGCGCACGCTGGCGCCGAGTGTGTAGAGGTGGGATTCGGCACAGACCACCGCACCCAGGGCGTCGGATTCACCTAACTCGGCGGGAAGTGTGTACTCCCGCGTTGCCTTCGTCGGGGTGAAGCCGTGCTGGATGAGGACATCCCTGGCCCGGTCGGTGATCGCGGTGGCGGTGACGGTGCCATCGTGGAAGCGCATGGTCGCCTCGGGCTCGGCGTCGGTGGTGAGGGGGTAGCGCGTGGTCCAGGCGAGGTCGACGAGGTCCATGGTGTGGGACAGGAGCCCGTAGAAGGCGACGCCGGCGCGCTCATGTGCGTCCTCGGCGGTCCCGGGCGGCAGGAGGTAGAGGGTGCGGCCCTGGTGCTGGCGGGCTGTGAAGCCTGCTGCGGTCAGGTGTCGGGCGGCGTTGCGGATGGGGCGGTTGAGGACGGCGAACGTCCATCCGTCATCGGTCGAGCCGATGAAGACGTCGTGGTGGTCGGTGATGGCTATCGGTCATCCCGGTGGCTGGGTACAGGTGGGGCAGCCCGGCGGGGTGCTCGGGCGTGGTGGGTGGTCAGGCGGCGGGGCCGTAGTCGCTTTGCTGCGGGGCGTGCTTGGCGACGGCGCGGGCGGTGATGGCCTCCGATGCGCGGGCAGAGGCGGCAGTCAGCGCGTCGGCGTCGGGCTCCGCGTACCAGGGGCGCAGGTCGAGCATGGCGGCGCGCATGCCGGTGGCGAAGCACAGGGCGGTGCCCTTGGGCAGGGCGCGGATCGCGTCCGCGGGCAGGATCCGTTCCTGCCGCATCGACACGGAGGTCGACTTCCCCGAGTCGGAGATGGAGGTCGAGGTGGTCTCCACGTCGTGGTCGCCGATGAGGCGGGAGAGCTTGTCGGCGAAGTCGGGATCGTCGATGCCGGAGCCGATCACCTTGACGGTGCTCGCGGACCACATGGCGTCCATGCCCGCGTCTCCCCAGACTTTCTGGCCCTGGCGGTAGGACTGCAGGATCGTGATGGGGATGATGCCGCGCGAGCCCAAGTGGCTGTACAGGTCGGGCAGATCGGAGATCTTGCAGACGTTGGCAGCCTCGTCGAGGATCGCGAGCATCGGCGGGTCGAGCCGTCCGCCGGCGCGCTCGGCCTGCGCGGTCGCAGCGCGCATGACGGAGTCCGCGCACGCCGCGATCAGGGCACTAGCGCCGCCGCCACCGTCCTTCGACAGCAGGTACAGAGTGTCCGTGGACGAGACGAACTCCGACGGCCGGAACTCGGACACGTCCTTCTGCGGGGTGACCCACGCCGCGATATCGCTGTTGAGGAGGGCTGCGGCGTACTGCCGGGCGGTTTCGTAGATGCCGTCCCGGGTTTCGGGCGGTCCTTCGACGGTGCCCTTGAGTTGGGCGGCCACCGCGGTGAACTGGTGGTCGCGCAGGATATCGAGAGGAGTGCGGTCGGCGGGAAAGGCCAGCCACTGCATGACGTCGGTGATGGGCCGTTCATCGAGAGCCGCGGCGAGGAACAACTGCGACAGGATGTTGCTGCCGGCCTTGGACCAGAAGTCGCCCTGCTGGCTGGCGTCCACGGAAGCCGCGAGGAAGTGGCCAGCCAGACGGCCTGCGCCGTCGAGGGTCCTGGCGTCAGCGAGCGGATTCCACCACATCTCCCGTTCGGCGTGGGCGATCTGCTGCGGGTCCATCGACCACGTCCGGCCGGTCCTCTGCCGTGCGTCGAGGGTGGCGGTGTAGGCGTCGCCGGCGGCCTTGTTGGAGGTCAGCAGGACGGGGCCGGGCGCGGCGAGGATCGAGGGGATCGCGAGCGAGGTGGTCTTGCCGGAGCGGGGCGCCATGATGGCGACGGCGACGTCCTCGTACCCCATGCGGACCTCGTGGCGGCTGCCCTGGAGGTTGCCGAGGAGGATGCCGGTGTCGGCGGCATCGATGTGCTTGTCGTCCTTCAGGCTGGGGCGCAGGGAGCGGGCCTTGGCGGTGATCGCCCGGGCCATCAGCGGCTCGATGTCCTTCGCCTTGGCCATGCCGGCGATCTTCTTCTTCCGGCCCCTGCCGGAGTTCTTGTGTCGTGACCAGACGACTGCGGCGGTGAGGACGAGGGCGATCATCACGGTGACGGGGATGATGCGGGCACCGATGAGCAGGGTCGTTTCTCCGGCGGTGGGCCAGAGCTGGCCGGGGTGCAGGAGGGCGTTGATGGGCTGGTACGGCGCCCAGGGACCGGAGTGGGTGGCCCAGGCGGCGAGGTTGCCGCACAGCCAGGCGAGGTTGGACAGGGGGACGGCGATTGCGAGGGCGCCGAGGAGCACCTTGAAGGCGATGTCGTAGCCGTCGCTGCTGGCGGAGGGGGAGGCGTGGGGCAAGGGCGGGATTCCGGGGTTAGGGGTGTGGCCTAGTCAGCGCGTACGGCGCGGTGGCGGCTGCGGCCGACGCGGTGGCAGCGAGGGCGCGCCACGCCGGCGGCGGGCGGCGAGGTCTTGGACGCGCTGCTCCAGCGGATCCAGCCCGCCCAGCTGGCCCGTCGGAGCGGGGGCCGTCTGGAGGTGGGACGGGCCTGGAAGGGGAGGGCGAGCGGGTCGCGGCGCAGCGGTGCGGGGTCGGTGAGGGCGCTGGTGAAGGCGGCGACCAGGTGGAGCGGGGTGTCGGCGCCGAGGTGGGCGCGCCAGATCACTGTGTCGGGGTCGCCGGGCAGGGAGGTGGTGACGAACCAGCTGCCTTGCCCCTGGACGGCGCGCTCGACACGGACGGGGCTGTCGGGGGACGAGGCCGAGACGTCGGAGTGTTCCAGCCAGCCGGCCGCGTACAGGATCTCGAAGGGATCACTCGCCGCCGCTTCGGGGGCGGGCTTGGTGAGGGCGTCGGTGAACGCGGCGAGGATCTCGACCGGGAGGCGCGCCCCGAACCGGGCGTACCAGGCGGGGTGTTCGTCGGTGGGGGCGTGGAGGATCGTCCACCACGGCTCGTCCGGGTCCGGGTACAGGCTCAGCTCGGCCTGCTGGTCGGGCCGGACCAGATGGATGGTCGGGGAGAGCGGAGTGTGGTCGTAGCGCCATCCGCCGGCCTGGTGGAGGGCCACGGTGACCCAGCGCGGGTCCCCGCCCCCGGCCAGGCAGGGCGGGGTGACGAGGAGTTCGTCGGCCGCATCGTGAGGCAGGAAACGCATGCGGCTCACCTCCGTGCCACGGGCGTCGCGGCAGCGGAGGCCGTTGGGGCGGGTCGAGGTGCGACGGCTTCCAGACGAGGCGGGGTGCGTTGGGTCGTCGCGTGGATGGTGAGGATCACGGGGGCGTGCAGGGCCAGCTCGTTGAGTGAATGCCATGCCTCTGCGTTGCGGGCGTCGATGAGGTCGTCGTACGCCTGTGTCCCCGGCCGGGCGGAGAGTGGCAGGTCGTCGAGGCGGGCGCGATAGTCCTCTTCGAAGGCGTCGAGCTGGTCGAGGGCGTGTTCGGCGTTCGCTAGGTGCCAAGGCCAGTGGGACTGGACGGCCCGGGCGGGGAGCTGCTGGAGCTGGACTTCGGCGGTGGAGATCAGCTCGCGGGCGAAGGGGCGGATCTGTGCGGCGGCGATCCAGGTGTCGGCGTCGCGGCGGGCGGCGCGCCGCCCGTAGGTCTCGTCGTCGTACGGCCAGCTGTCGGGGTCGGTGTGCTGGTCGGAGTAGGTGTCCCACGCGGCCAGGATCTGTTCGCCGGTGTGGAGGAACGCGGCGAGTTGGTCGAGGCGCTGCTGATGGATGGCGCTCGGAGGTGAGGGTGGGGAGGCCACAGGGGGTCTTTCATCAGTCATCGGGTGCGGGCCGCCGAGGAGTTGGAGGCGCCGACGTGAGCCGAGGAGGGGGTGGTGTCCAGCCGCTGACGGCGTCGCGCGGCGCGGACCTGGGCCTGGATGTGCTTGAGGCGCTGCTGGTGAGCGTCGGCGACATCCGTGCCGGTCCGGCTGGTTCGCTCGTGCTGGACGTCGTGGTGCCAGTTGTGCCGGCCCCAGCCGCGCAGCAGCGGTTCGGCGCTGGTCAAGGCGGCGATGAAGCCGGCGATGGTCTGCGCGGGGGCGTGTCCGTCGAGCCAGCCGCTCCAGACCGGGCGACCGTCGAAAGCGGACTCGGCGGCGTCGGCGGGGTACTCCCGGGTGCGGATCCGCCAGGAGAACGAGGAGGAGATCTCGTCGTCGTAGGGGCGGCTGTATTCAACGACCGCCCGTCGGTCGAGCGAGCGGGCCTCGAAGCCGGTTCCGTTCTCGCTCTGGCTGACGCTCCAGCCCGCTGTGTGGAATAGGTCCCACGGATCGGGCGGGTCCGCAGGGGCAGGGGTGAGGAGGGTGTCGGTGAGTCCGGCCAGGATCTCGGCCGGGACCTGTTGGGTGAACGAGGCATACCAACTACGGGAGTTGGGCGGGTCGACCGTCAGGCGCCACCAGCTGCTGGACGGGTTGAACTGGGGTGCGGCTTGCAGCCGGGCCTGCAGGTCGGGGCTGGTGACCTCAGTCTCGGGGGAAGCCGGGTCGGAGGTGATGGTCCAGCCGGCGGCGAGCAGGGCGTGGGTGACGTGGCGGGCGTCGCCGGGACCTGCGAGGTGCCGGGGGCTGGTGGAATGAAGGATCGTCGACTCGTGGTCGCGTCTGAAGCTGGCCAACTGCCGCTCGGTCACTGGCATACGCCGCTCCCACTTCCTTGACCGTGTCCCGTACGGGGCTCCAGCGCGCGCAGTGCGTTGTGCAGGGGTTGGCGCAGCTGGTCCACGGCGTCGGCGGCGTCGAAATACTCGCCTACCAGGCTGGCGACCGTCCGGTCCCAGGGGACAGCGGCGTGCTGGGCCAGGAGCCGGGAGACTTCGCGGAGGGGCAGAGCCAGCCGTGTGATGAGGCCGTGGTCGGCGTCGAGGAGCGGGCCTAGCAGCACGCCGGCTTCGGCCGGGTGGGGGCTGGTGTGCAGATGGGCGGTGAGCTGGCACAGGCTGTGAACAGCCCTGTGTATATCTTCGGCCGTCAGGGTGTCGTCGCAGGTCGGGGCAGTCATGAACCTCCTCGCAAAGGGGTCTCACTTGTGGGTGGGGTGAGGCTGCTGGTGGTCAGCGGCGTTGGCCCGCGGCCGTGGCGTGAGGGCCTGCTGCGCGGCGCTGGTTTCGCGGGTGGGTGGTGGCGAAGCGGGCCCAGGTCGCGGCGCGGGCGGCGGCGACACGGGCCTGCTGCCAGGCGGTGAGCTGGGAGGGCAGGACCGACACGGACGTCGTGCGGACCCGGCTGGTGGGAGGGACGTGGCCGCGTGGACGCATCACCGGCTGCGGGTCGGCCAGCGCTGTGGCGAATGCCTCGATGAGGTGCAGTGGCGTGGTCGGGGTGAACACGGCGTCCCAGACCTGGCCGTGCTCGGTACGGGCACCGGCCCACCACACCGCCTGACCGCGCTCGTCCTGGCAGTACCGAAGCCAGCTGTTGTTGTCGGGGTGGACCGCCTCGTACGACTGGTCCTCGCCGCGCTCGCTCGTCCAGCCCTGCTGCTCCAGCAGTGCCCAGGCGTTGGGCGCGTGCGCGGCGCGGGGCTGGGTGAGGGCGTCGGTGACGCCGGCCACGACCTCCACCGGAGTCCGCCGCCCGAGCGTCGCGTGCCACGCCGGCGCTGTACCGGTGGCGTGGCCGGAGATGGTCCAGCCGCCGGGCTGGGTGTGCGGGTCGTATCCGATGCGGACGGTGCGGTCGGGGCTGTCGAAGACGACGGAGCCGCCGGAGCGGGAGGCGTCCTTCCAGCCGGAGGCGCGCAGGAACTCGGTGACGTGCCCGAGGTTGCCGCCGCCGGCGAGATGGCGGGGTTCGATGAGGTAGTGCTGCTCGGCCTGCTCGCCCCCGGAGCGCCGGCCACCCCAGCTGGCCCACTGGTTTCGTCTCATCGGCGCCTCCGGACGACCATGGCGGAGGGGACCGGCTTCGGCGTGGTCGAGGGGGCCGGGGCCACGGTGGAGGCGAGGGCGTCGAGCACGTCGGTGTGCTCGTCCAAGTCCCCACCGACGCTGTGGAGTTCATTGGCGGCACGGCCGACGGCGAGCCAGACCTCGGGCGGGAGGATGCCCAGTTCGGAGGTGTGCTTGGCGAACCGGGAGCCGGTTTCCATCAGGTGGGTGACGTGGCCGAGGATGCCGACGTCGCGGTCGAGGACGGTGGCGAGGATGTGGGCGGCCTCACGCGGCGGTGCCTGGGCGAGGTACTGGCTGAGCTGGCCGATCTGGGCGGCGATGGCGCGGGCGAAGGGGACGGGGTCGAGGGACGGGTCGGTCACGGGCCTCCTGGCGACAGGGCGGGGGTCAGGTGTGGTGGCTGAGGCGGCGGGATTCATCCAGCGTGGCTTCCGGCCGGCCTCCGGCCAGCGGGCTGACGTGGCCGGGGTGGCGCACGATGCAGGCGCGCAGGTAGCGGCGGAAGAGGAAGACGGCCAGACGAGGCCGGCGCTCGGCGGTGATCGGCGGCGGTGTGGGGCGAGGGAATGTGCGGGGTACGGAAAGCTCCTGAACGGGGTGGTGCGGTGCACGTCGAGGGCGTGCGGCTCACCGCGCGCGGGTGGCTGGCGTGCGTCCGATGCGGTTCGGCGGCGGTGTGGCGGGGCTCGATCCGGTGACGCGGCGGTTGCGAACGTCGGCGATCCGGGCCTTGAGTAGCGCCTGCTCGTCCACATGAGTGTGTGGTGTCGGGGTGAGACGGGTGTAGGGCCCGCAGCCGTACAGCGGTGTTCCGATGGCCATTCGCGGCAGCGGATCGTCGCGGGCGAGGCTGCGGGTGAACGCGGTGACGATGCCGGGCGGGGTGCGGGTGCTGAAGGCGGCTGTCCACCAGCGGTACCCGTTGACGGTGCAGGCGGCGCGCCACGGTCTCGGCGCGCCGGGGTGAGCGGGGTCTTCTGCGGTGAAGTGGACCAGGCCGTCCGGTGACACGGCCGAGGCCCCGGGACCGGTGGCCTGCTCGGTCCAGCCTGCCGCGTGCAACGGGTCGAGGACCGTCGGGTGGCCAGTGGACGGCGGCTGGAGCATGGCGTCGACCATGGCGGTGAGGTACTCGACGGGGATGTGCGCGCCAAGAAGGGCTGCCCAGTCCTGCCCGTGCGGGCTGGTTTCGTGCAGGGTCCAGGTCCAGTCCGCGCGGCGGTTGAGGACGACATGGAGGCGTCCGTCGGGGCTGGCCAGGGCGGTGTGCTGGTCGATCGTGGACACGTTGCGCCAGCCGTGGCCGTACAGCAGCAGCTCGGTCAGGTGTTCCCAGTCGCCGCCGCCGGCGAGGTAGCCGGGCGCGGCCAGGACATACGGGACGGCATGCGGCGGACACTGGGGCACCGGGGCGTGGACTCCTTAAAGACGGCCAAGGGCAGGGTGATTCAGCCACGCGTACGGCGGGGCCGGGCAGTCGCCGCGAGGGTAGCGGGTGCCGCTCGCTGGGTGCGGAGTTCCTCCGCGGCGCTGCGGTAGGCGGCTTGGTCGAAGAGATAGTCGGGGATGTGGACGACGTATCCGGCCGTGAGCAGTGGGGGACGGCGCGGGTGGCCAACCTTTTCTTCTCGTCATCGCTGAGGTGGCCCGGAGCCTCGTGCCAGACGTAGGTCGGGCCCGCGGTGCCTGCGGGCGAGACGGTCTTGCGTTCGAAGCCGATCCGGTCGAGCAGGGCGAGGAGCTGTTCCGGGGCGCCGGTGGGGGTGCCGGCGTGGACCGGTGTCGGTCAAGGGCTTGCGGTAGATCTCGACGTCGGTGCATTCGTCGTCGGCACGGTTACCCATCGGGTGGATGCTCCTATGTCGGAAGGGAGGGGCGGTCAGCGGCCCCGGCCGGGCGTGGCGGGGACGGGCTTGGCCGTGGCGCTGAGGGATGGAGCGGATGCCGGAATGCGAGCGGCCTGGTTGCGGATGTCTTCGAGCCGCTGGGTGTGGCGGGCCAGGCCGTTGACTGCGTCGATCAGCTGCTCGGCGGGGGCCGCAGGGTGTCCGGCGTCGGGAAGGCGGTCGTCCCAACTCGCCCAGAGGGACACCAGGACGTCGCGCAGGCGAGGCAGCACGCCGTCGCCAGGGGCGACGATCTCAGTGAGGATGGCGGCCAGTTCGTGGCCGTCGCTGGGGTTGCGGGCGCGTTCGGCGAGTAGGTCTAGGTATCGGTGGGCGGCCTGCCGGTCCTCGGCCCGTGTGCTCAGGGTGTTGAGGTCGCGGTCGAGGTGGACGCTGTATCCGGCCTGCAACAGGGCCAGGGCCGCAGCGGTGGCACCGCGACGCCGTTCCTCGGCGGGCAGAGAGTGGGGCTGGCGGTGGTATGGGTCGCGCGGGCCAGGGGCGTCGATGAAACCGCCGCCTCTCTGGAGGATGCTGGCCGCACGGTCGTCGCCGCCGATCGCGACGACGAGCTGGGTTCGCGGATCCCGCGTGATGGTCACGTAGGTATGGACGAAGAACACCGGCTCGTCGCCGGGCGCCTGGTTCGTCACCGACTTCGGTGCGCGGCCGGAGCCGGTGCGGCGGGCGGCTGGACCAGCGCGGTGTCTGGCGCGGGCCGGCCGGATGAGCGGGACAGCAGGACGCCGACGCCAAGTTCGGACAGGCGGTCACCGGCCGCGCGGACGGACGCGGCCACGCGGAACGAGTCACCGTCGGACAGCACGAACACGTTCCGGTCCGCGTCGAAGGCGAAGCCGGCGCCGGTCAGGATCTGGGCGATGTCGGCCCGCTCGGGCTTGGCGACCACGAGGTCCTCGCCCGACCAGGTCATCACGACACGCTGAGCGTCGGCCTGGGCTGTGGCGAGGCGGGAGGCGTTGTCCCGTACCTGTGCCAGGGCCGCGTCGTAGTGGGACAGCAGACGCAGCCGGACGTGCTTGGCGGCGCGGAAGGGGTTGGCATCGACGGCGATGCCGTCCGGCTCGCGGACACCGCGGAACGCCTCGACGGGCAGGTCGTTGGGGGCCATGGCGGCGATGAGGAAGACGTCGTCGTGGCCCTTGCGGTCCATGACGAACAGCCGGGTGCCGTCGTCGGTGCGGGTCAGGACCGCGCAGTGGTCGACGGTGTGCTCGGCCACGGCAGCGGCCACCTGGTCCATGTCCCACACCTCGGCGGTGACATCGTCGTGGCCGGTGTTGGCGCCGAGGGGCGGATGGTAGTGGTGGCTCCACTGGCCGGGCAGTTCGCCGGCGAGGACGGCGGCGAAGGAGGCGAGGGAGTCGTCAGGGGCGGGCAAAAGTCTCCTCGGAAGAGCGGGGGTGGTGGGTCACATGCGGCGGGCAGCGGCTGGCGGGCGGTGAACGGTCGGCGCGGGTGAGGGAACCGGACGGCGCGGTGCGGCGGCCAGCTGTGCTGCGGTGCTGTCGAGGTCTTGCTGGATGCCGTGCAGTCGGCCGGCGATCCACTCCAGGCGATGCCGGGCCGGGTCGAGTTGAGCCGAACCGTCCGGCCGGGCGAGACGGTGCGCGGTGTGCTCGACGACGCTGCGCACCGCCGCCAGCGGTCCGTCACTCTCGTCGCTCAGCTGCTTCAGCAGCGCCGAGAACTGGACGGCGGCCGTGGGGGCGGCGGGCGGCGGGGAAGGTGTGCGCGCTGCTGCGGCGGACCGTGTGGGGGCGGGGGGCTTCGGGGGGATGAGGCGGAGATCGGATTCGATGCGGCGCGTTTCGGCCGCCAGCTTCCGGATGAGGTCGTGCGGCTGTTTCTGCCAGGTGCCGTCCTCGCGGATGAGGCTGGCGAGCAAGTCGAGGCGCCCGGGCTGGGCCTGGACGGCGATCCAGCGACAGCCTCGTTCGTCGCCGGGGACGGCGATGTCCGCGGTGCGGGCGAGCCGGTGGGCGATCTCCGCCCACTCGGCTCCGGTGAGTACCCGGTCGTCGGGGTGCAGACGCACCCCCGCGTGCCAGATGGCATCCCGGCTGGCGTGCGGATCCGTGGTGGCGGGCCACATCCGGTACGTGTCGTGAAGGTGCCCGGCCCACTCGTCGGACTTCCAGACACGGGCTCCGTCGAGACCGTCCGGGGCGAGGTAGTCAGCGAGGCCCGGCCAGTGGGCGACCACGGTGTGCTCGGTCAGCCCTTCATGGATGCAGACGGGACGGCCCAGGGCCTCACCGAGTTCCTCGCCGGCGTCGTCGCTGCGGGGCGCCACGCGCACGATCACCTGCTGCCTCCCGCAGGCGCGCGTCCGGCGAGTTCGTGGAGGTCCTGGCTCGCGGTGATCAGGGACCGCTCGCGGACCAGATCGGCGTGCACGGACACCTCGCCGGGCGGCAGCAGATCCAGCGCGCGGTCGATCGCCCTCAACGCCTCCTCATGTCGGCCAAGTTTCCGCAGGGCGCCGGACTCGCGGAAGAGCACGATCGGGTCGGTGCGCGAGGCGAACGGCGGCCGGGCGGCGATCTCCAGCATCCGCTGCGCGCGCCCGGGCAGCTGGTGGCCGAGCCACAGGCCGTGGAGCAGCACCTGCAGCGTCTTGGGATGATCACCGGCCTCGACCAGGACGTCGCCAATCAGGGCCAGGCCTTCGGGCCGGGACTGGCCCAGCAGCGCGAAGGCGTACAGCGCGCGGCTGTAGCAGTCCATGCTTTCGCGGACCGCGGGCTCTAGCTGATCGACGAGCGACTGAAGGGTGGGGCAGCGGAAGTCGAAGCGCAGCCCACTGAGGTACAGATGCCGAAAGGCGCGGTCCGTGATCGGGTCGGGCCCGGGCGCGCGGATCTGTTCGGGGCGCAGCAAGCCGAGCACGCTGCGTCCGGCGGCCCTGGCCGCCCACGCGGCATCCGTGCAGACCTGGGCGGACTCTTGCCAGGTGGCGTCGAGTTCCCGCAGGTCGGCGGCGAGCTGGGCGGGCCACAGGACGTCGGCGGACTCCATGGTCGCGCGGCTGCCGACACGCAGCAGGGCGAGGGCGCGTCCGGGGCGGCGGACGGGGAGCGTCATCGGCCGCCCCGGGCATCGTTGATGTGCATGAGCTGGTTGAGGCGGGTGAAGGTGTACCAGCCGCAGTCGGTGATCTGCCGCTGGCCGCCGAACTGCGGGAGCAGGAAGTCGCCCAGGGCACGCTGGTAGATCATGCAGTCCGGGCAGGTGCGGCCAAGGTGGACGAGGTAGCGGGGGTGGGCGGTGACGAAGGAGCGCTGACCGCCGTGCGGGTCGTACAGGCGCCAGCCGTCCTCGTCGGTGGGTGTGTGCCAGGACGGCGTGACCACCTTGAATTCGTCGCCCCACAACCGGTCGCCGGAGACGCCCTTGAGGACGACGACCCGGTCGCCGGGCCGAAAATGCTGGTGGGTGATGTCGCGTTGGGGCGTCAGGGTGTCACCTGGAACGTACGGAGGACGGGTGACGTCGGGCACGGAGAGTCCTTCCACGAGCAGTGCGGGGTGGCGGTGGGAGGCTCAATGCTCCGGAGGATCCCCGGGTTCGCTAACCGGGGATCGTCCGGTATACGCGCGGGACGGCTACCGGTACGGGTTCTCGGTGCCGCGGTCGTTCTCGGTGGCGGCATCCAGGAGTTCGGGCAGATCGGCGCCCTCGGCAGCCCGCTGGTCGATCCACCATCCGGCCCGTGTGACGGCGCGGATCTTCTCTTCCAGCACCGTCCAGTCCGCCTCGTCCCAGGTGCCCTCGGTGACCAGAGCGGTGTAGGCGCGGGTGGCGAGCTGGTGGCGGGAGCGCTCGCCCCAGCCGAGGGCGCGTTCGGCACCCTCCAGCGGCGGCATCTCGAACTGCTCGGCCCAGTCGGCGGCGGCCTGCTGTTCTTCGGCGCGCCGGGCGGCGAGCCATTCCTCCTTGCCGACGGTGTCGGCGTCGCGTGCCGCCTGCCAGCAGGCGATGCAGTCCTTCGAGGCGAGCCAGCGGGCGAAACCGGCGCGCTGATCGGCCTGGCGGCCGGAGAGGTCGTGCATGATCTCGTGACCGCACCTGTGCTGAACAGGCCACGTCGTACGGACGGTCATAGAACTCCAGATAGTTGTGGGGAATCGGGTCAGAGCACGTGGTGCAGTCGGCCGTGACGAACGGCGCTGGGCGCAGCAGAGGTGTGACGAGGCCGCGCGGGTCCGAGGTGCTCAGGCCGAGGGCAGGCAATGTGACCTGCGCCACATGTCGAGGGGGTGCCGAAACCGGATCAGGGTCATCCGGATCGGTGAATGACTCTTAAGGCTTGCAGGAAACAGGGGATGACCTGCGGGTCCGGTCTAAAGCTGGTATTGATATCGCCGTTGGGGGGAGGCGGGGGCCATTCACTAATTTACTCAATCGCCCACGGAGTGGTCAGAGGTCGCGCGTTTCAGCGGCGAGTCGAGCACCCTTCGGGGTGGTAAGTTGATCCCGCAAAGCCCTTTTCCAGCGAGAGTCGGAAGGGGGTGATAGACGTGACCCTGGACAATGAAGGGCCGGTCAAGCGGCCGAGGAGTTGGCGTCGCCTGCGGGCGCGCTGGCTTCGACGCTTGAGGACTGGTGTCCTGATGGTGCAACTCGGGCTGATCACTGTGCGCATCGCGCAACTGGTCAAGTCCTGGCTGCCCTAGCCAGGGTGTCCACGTAGGGGCCCGCCGCACGCGAAGGGCCCCTACGTGGCATCCACGTCAAACCCTGGCGGGGTCTGTACTGGTTGGAGGCCGGGCAGGCCCCGCCGTCATTGTGGATGACGCTTAAGACTCTACCACCGAAGTGTTTTTACCGAAGTGGAAATGCGTCCCCGACATTTTTCGCCGCATCACCAAAATGGTCGATGTGAAATCTAAATCATCGCCCTGAACTTTGATTTGTCGGGTGTCAAATGATGGGGAGGCAGGCTGGCCTTTTTGCCCTGGCCGCCCAAATGTGTGACGGCGTAATGTTTGTCGCCGGTGCTTTCTCGGGTGAGGCTGCGTCACTTCCCACGGCCGTGAGCGAGAGGTACTGCGGATGTCCGCAGGTCCGGCCGATGGCCGGGTGACCGGGGCGGCTCGCGGCGCCCGGCGCGGCTGTGGAGTGGTGGGCACCCATTCGAGTGACGGGCATTCAATTCCGTCCAGGCGCGAGGCTCCCGTCCCTGACCTGCTCAAAAGCGACCGCATCCGGAGCAGGGGTGGGACACACGCTCCACCGTGTTTTCGGCGCGCCAGGGCGTTCCGCGACCATGAGCGTTCAGGACCGTCGTGGGGCAGTGGATGGAGGAGGCTGGGCCGTCATCGCCGTCATCGCCGTCATCGCGCGACGTGGCTCCGGCGGCGCGGCAGGAGTATCCGGCGGCGAACTGCGCAGGTCGGGGTCGAGGCCGACGGTGTACCGGGCGGCGGTGAGCATAGCGGCGGCCCAGGACGCGCGGTCGTTTTCCCATGCGCGTCCGAGGTCGAAGGGGAGTCGGACCCACTGCCCGCGCAGCGTCGGGTAGGTCTCGAAACCAGCGTGGGCCAGGATGCTCGCGGCGAACGCGTCGTAGCGTCCTTCGACTTCGACCTCGCCGCCTTCGCCGCGGGTGATGCGGATCGGCTCGGTCATGCTCGCCTGCCTCGTCCGTGCGCAGCGCCCGGCTGGGCGGTTCTGGCCGCCTGTGGCGGTGCTGCCGGCGCGGCGGTGGCCAGGGCGGTGATGCGGGAGGGGCGTACAGCGGCGGCCTGCGCGATCTGCGAGCGTCGTCCGGTGCGTTCGTTGCGGGCGGCTGGCTGGGGTGTGCCCGGGGCGGGAGTGTGTTCGAGTGCGGACTCGGCCCGTACCTGGTAGCCGAGGCTGCGCAGATCGTGCACGACCTGGCGGGCGCGTCGCTGTCCGTCGTGCTCAGGGGCGGTGAGCCGGTACAGGCCCGGGGTGTCGGGGACCGGCTCGAACTGCTCGTGGGTAAGGAACCAGTCGGCCAGGTGGGCTGGGATCTGGGGGGTGGCTGTGGCGACGTAGCCGTGCTCGGGGTGGGTGTGGAAGCGGAAGTGGTCGGACAGAGGATGGAGCCTTTCTTCTGGTCAGCGGCGTGGAGATGGCCGATGAGAGTGGGCGGGCGGGCGCGGTTTTCCCGCCGAGGTGGTTTCACCGATGGCCGGTTGCGCGGGGCTGGCGGGCACGGCGGAATGCGCGATGCGCACGAACGCATCACGCGCGGCGAGCCAGGTCTCGATGGCCGGCACTGCCTCGAGCCCGAGCCGTGTGCGGACCTCGACTGGCGGCAGCAGGCGGGCGGAAGGCTGGGCGGCGGCGGGGTTCTGGCTGCGCCGCCAGGCATTGAGTGCGGCCTGGCTGGAGGCAAGCGCCTCGCTCAGCTGGGCCACGGTGTCGGCGTCGGCGGAACGGTCCGCGACCGCGGCACCGCACTGCTGCAGCAGGCCGGGTGCGTGAGTGAGGACGGCTCGGAAGATGCGCCAGGCGTACTCGGCGAAGGTCCTGTTCACCTCCACCATGTCGTGACCGGTGAGGCTGGTGCCGTCGCTGGAGCGGCCGGATTCCCAGATCGCCGTCACGGCGTCGTACTCGTCGCGCAGTTGGTCGAGCGCCGAGACGACGGCGCCCAGGCGCCGGGCGTGCAGGGCCCGGTGGTATGAGGGAAGGAACGTGTCCGTGATGGCCTTGGCCGCAGGGTCCGGCCGTGGGGGGAGGACGATGCTGGAGGGGGCGTAGGGGTTGTTGTAGCTGTCGTCGAACTCCTGGTGGGAGGAGAGTGCCCCGACCAGATAGCCCAGTTGGGGATCTGAGCCGCATTCGGCGAGCAATAGCTCGACGCCCATGTCGCTGGTGAGCTTCGCCGCGTACGGCACTCGCTGGTTCTCCACCGCCCGGACGAATTCACCACGGTCCCACAGCCAGGGCAGCAGGTCCCCCTGCCAGACGGGATGGCTGTAGATCTCGACCTGGGCGGTCCACGTCCCGGGCAGTAGTACAGCGATCCGGTCGGCGATGTCGCCGAGGAACGGACGAGGGCTGACGTCCACGGTGGTGCGGTGGCGGTGGGCGAGAGGCAGCAGCTTCGCTGCGGCGGCTCGGATGTCCGGGCCGGGCGTGCTGTAAGTGCCGTCGTCCCGTTTGGTGAATCCGGCGTGTTCCAGAGCGGTGTGCGCCCACCGGTACTGCTCGCCGTGGGCGATGGCGACCAGGCCGGCGGCGCGGCTGTAGGCGAGCGTGATCTCGGCAGGAGAGTTTGGGGGCATCTCGGGTCTTTCGGTGAGCTCAGGGGCGACTCGACTGCCGTGGCTGCGGGACGGCAGGTGGCTGGGTCTGCAGGCTGGCCGTTCGCGGCGTGGACCGCGCGGTCCGTGGGGACGTCGCACGCAGGGCGGCGGCGGTGTGGCGCAGGCGGGCGCGGGCCGCGACGTATTTCTCTGCCGTCATGATCCGCAGGACCTGAAGGTCGTTGCGCAGAGGGGAGCGGGCGAGGTCTTCCACCGCCTCGCGCTGGAAGCCGGTCGTGGCGTACGTCAGGGCCTCGGCGAGCGTGTCCAGAGCTTTCGCGATGCCCGCGGTGGCTCTGGTGAGCTGGACCAAGGTGACGCGTTCGGGCGGATGGACCGTCAATGGTGCGGTGAACCGTTCCTGCGCGCGTTCGGTGGCGTGCTGCAGATGGTGGGTCAGCATGGCGATGTCGTCGGTGAGCGTGACCAGGTCGACGGCCTCGGGAGTGGTGGGGAATTGGGCGGCCAGTTCGTCCAGACGCCGGGCCAGGTAATCGAGGGTGGTCGGGGTGACGGAGGAAGACATCAGACCGCCCCGGCTGCATCGCTCGTCTCCCGGGTGGAGAGGGCGGCTCGCAGACTGCGTCCGTAATGCCACGCATGCCGCCGAGCCCGCGCCTCCAGGACGTCGTAGGAGTCCTGGTGGGTCATCTGACCTGGGTGTTTGCGGTACCGGGTGACCGGGACGGGCAGCATGATGCCCGGTGCGAGGCAGGTAACGCCGATCGCGGCCATGTAGTCCTCGCCCTGGACGAGCCCGCCCATCGGGGCAGCGCGTACGAGATCGGTGCGCGCGAGGATCGTGGTCGGCCCGATGGGGATCGTGTCCTCAGGGTTCTTCCAGTACGTCCACACGTTGCCGGCCGCGTGCCAGCCGGGCGGCGTCGGGCACCGCCACAAGGATGTCGTTCCGTCCGGATACAGGTCCTGGCTGTATCCCGCGCACCAGCCCACGCCGGTCGTCTCCAGCGTGCGCAGCCGTACGGCCATGGCGTCGTCGGTGAACTCGTCATCGTCGTCCGCCCAGTTGACGTACTCGGTGCGAACGTCGCCCAGGGCGAGGTTGCGGGCGCAGGCTGCCCCGACCGGCCGGGGCAGCACGACGACGCGGACGCGCGGGTCGTCGGCGAGGGGCTCCGGCAGACTCGAGGGGTTGGCGCCATCGAGTGCGATGACCGCCTCCCAGGACACGCTCTGCCTGGTGAGGCTTTCATGCAGGGCGGTCAGGTAGCCGAGCCGGTCGGGCTGGAGCCGGGTGGCGATGACGACGGTGATTTTGGTGGTGGGGGAGTGCAGGAGGTTCTCCGCGGCAGGGGGCGAGAAGGGGTCAACGGCGGGGCGCGGTGCGAGGTGTGGCGGCCGACGACGTTGGGGCGGGCGCGGTGGCGGATGTGCTGGGGGCGGTGGACTGGGGCGGCACGGTGGCCGGGATCGGGTGGCCACGGCGCCAGCGGTAGGTGCCGTTGCTGAACCGAGCCCGTGGGTCGGTGTCCCAGGCCACGACGGGACCGCGGTGTTCTGCGTCGAGGGGGATCACTTCGATGCCGTGGTGCGGGTGCAGGACGTACCCCCAGTCCAGGCCCCCGTGGGACTTCTCGGTGACGGTCCTCGGCTCTGGCTCGGCTGCGCCGACGGTGATGACGTGGACGTTGTCGAGCTTCCTGCTGGGGTGTTCGTCGCTGCCGACGAGTTCGGCGCGCAGGGGTTCGGGAGTACTTTCGAGCAGGTCGGTGCCCAGCTGGGACCAGCCTTCGGGCGCCTCGTCGATCAGGTGGCGGCACAGGGCATCGAGGTCAGCGCCGAAGCGGTACTGGTAGGCGCCGAGCAGGAGGGGGAGGTGATGGCTGGGGTAGCCGTCCCAGTGGACGTACACCCCGGCGTACCCGGTGTCGGTGGGGCGGGCGATGAAGGAACGGGTGGCCAGAAGTTCTCCAAGATCGTTCGGATGGTTGGGGAGTGACGCCCGTGCGTCAGGGGCGTCGGCGTACGGGATGGGCGCCTGGGCCGTCGGGGGCCCGGCGGTGCTGCTCGCCGACAGCGGGCGCGGGGGCAGGCCCTGTGCCTGGTTGCGCGTCAGCGACTGGGGTGGTGACCGCCTCAAGTGCCCGTTTAAGGCTGCGCAGCGCGGCTGCGTGCCCGAGCGTGACACCCAGCTGGCTCTCCACCGGAGCGGCGGTGCCGGGGCGGGGCGCGAGTCGGTGGGCGTCGGCGAGACCGCCTGCCAGGTTGTACACGGCGACCAGCTGGTCCAGCACAGGCACGAGCGCAGCCTGCGCGCTGCCGGTCTGAGGCGGGACCAGGCCGGCGGCGGTCTCCTCGATGTGGTGCTGCCAGGTGGTCAGGCGGGCGTGGACGAAGTCGTCGTTGGTCGGGCTCATCGCTGCTGCCCCCTGCGCGGCGCGACGCGTGCAAGGGGCGGGTAAGAGCGCGGGCCGTCGGGGGAGGGGATGGTGATGTGGAAGCCCTGGAGGCGCAGGCGGTGCACGCTGATGGCCATCTGGCGTCGGGCCGCCTCGGGGGTGAAGGCGTCCGGGAGGTGGCATTCGCCGGTGGCGGGGTCGAGCAGGAACCCACCGCGGGCGAGCAGCTCGCTGACGGCGCCGAGGTAGCCGGTGCGGATCCGCGGACGCTGTTGGGCGTCGAGGGTGACGTGGACCTGGAGGTGGCCGGGGCTGCTGCGCCGGATCGGGGTGGCCGACGAAAGGCGGTAGTCGGTCAGCAGCCGGCGGTGCAGCCGGGCCGCGGCGCGGACGGGGTCGGCGGGGACGGCGATGCCGCGCGGGGCTCTGAGGCCCTGGACGTGCTGGTGGCTGGTGTTGGCGGGCAGCATCGGCAGCCCCAGGTACTCGGCTGGGCGGTAGGGGCGGGGCATGACGTACAGCTGCAGGCCCCAGTGGTGTGTAAGCACGCTTCGCTGGACGCCGTCCGTTTCGAACGCGGCGTACGGCAGCGGGCCGCTGTCCCAGATCCGGTCGCTGGCCGGGTCGGTGGCGATGGGTACCGCGGTCGAGGAGGGCTGCCAGCCGGGCAGACGGTCGGCGAGCGCTCGGGTGAACTCGGTTATGTGCAAGGGCGGTTCCTCATCTGGTGGGTAGTCGGGGTGGCCGCGGGGATCAGCGAGAACGGGATGGGGTAGCGGTGGCCGAGGGCACGGTGGTCGCGGCCGGTGCCGTGCGAGTGTCGGCTGCAGCACGCAAGTGCTTCGCGGCGCGGGCGAGGTGGATGCGACTGTCGCCGAGGTGGTCCACGAGCCCTTGGTGCGCGGCGGTGACCGCTCGGTCGCGGGCGGGGCCGGGGGCCTGGCGGGTGAGGTCGGCGAGATGGCCGAGGTGGTGGACGGCGGCGCCGAGGGCGGCGAGCGCGAGCCCGGTGGGTTCGGCGGCGCTCGCGAGCGCGAGGGTCGTGTGGCGCACCGTGGCCGTGGTCCGGGCCAGGTAGCGGGCGGCGGCCCGGTGACGGAAGGCGCTCTCCCCGGCCAGGAATCCCAGCAGGCGGGCCAGATGGCGGACTTCATCGTCCAGGATCTCGCTCAGCGCAGGATCCGGGCGGATCTGGTCGGGGAGCGGAAGGTGATCGGCCACGGTGTTGAGCCGGTCGGCCACGTCGTGCAGCAGCATCCGCTGGTCGGGATCGGACAGCGGCAACTCCTTGAAATGGGGCCCGGGTTCTACCGCAGTGTGGCGGACTTTGAAGCTGCGGACACCGTCGGCAGTGCCTTGGTCGCGGCTGCTGATGCCGGAGCGGGAGGCGGGAGGGGAGCGGCGCGGCGGAAGTTGACCCCGATGCCCTGGAGCGTGAGCCGCTGGGTGGCGAACTGGACCAGCAGGGCGCGCTCCTTGGGACTGTAGGAGGCCGGCAACACGAAGGCGAACTCGTGCGGGCTGTACTGGAAGCGGCAACCGAACAGCGTCATGCGTGCCTCTTCAGGCACCGAGTCGTACGGTGCTCCCACCACACCGTCCGGGTACCAGACCAGCGTGAGGGTCTGGGCGACCTCGGGCGCGGGCTGGCGGTGCGGCGGCTCGGGCTGGATGAGGGCGTTGTGGCGGACAGCATCCAGGGCCGCCCGGTAGCGGGGCAGCACGCGTCGGATGACTGCGGCAGCGGCTCGGACCGGATCGTTGGAGACGGCGATGCCGTTCGGCTCACGCACCGGGGAGATCGGGTGGTTTTGAAGCCCTCGGGCTCCAGCGGGGTCACCACGAACTGGTGGCGGTAGAGGGGTCGGTCGGTGACGTAGAGCTGCTGTGCGTGGGGGCCGTTCAGGACGGCGTCATGGCCGAGGACGTACTGGCTGACGATGTGGTCGACGTGGTCGGCGTCCCAGAGCCGTTCGACGGTGGGGAACTGGTCCTTGTACGCAGGGTGGCTGTGATACTCGCTGGTCCAGGTGCCGGGCAGGCGTTCGGCGAGTGCGGAAGCGAAGGCGGACAGGTCGGTGCGGGGTGTGGGCATGGGTTCCTGAGGCGCCGAGGCGTGTGGTTGATCCGTCGGCGGTCAGCGCCGTGGTCCTCCCGACCCGGGCTGCGGTCTGGGCGGTGCCGGGGGTGTGCCGGGAGCGGTGCGGGTCTGCTTCAGGAGCGCGTCGCGGTCCGGGGGCGGGTCGTAGTGCGCGCGGAGGATCTTCAGATCCGCATCGGTCGCCATGGCCAGCGCTGAAGCGATGCTGCTGGCGGCGCCGCGGAGTAGCCAGGGCGGTGACTCGGGTTCGGCTCCGCGGTTTTGGCCCTTCCACTGGGCCGTGGCGGCCAGGTGCTCGATGACCTCGTTGAGGAATGGCTCGACCGCGTCCAGCAGGGAGTTGAGGACGGTGCTGAACTCGGCCGGAGTATCGGCCGCGTTGAGAGCCTCGCGGAACGGGCTCAGGTCCGGTGTGGGGAAGGGCTCGGGCGGCAGGGCGTGCTGCGTGCGGAAGGCTTCCGCGTCGCGATCGGCCCAGCGGCGCAGGTCGTCCTTGGTGGCGGAGCGTGTGTGGTAGGCGTGGATCTGGTCGGCGGTCCGGCCTACGTTGTCGTACAGCTCGAAGTCGGGGTGCTGCAGGGCGGCCTTCCTTTCTCAGTGGGGGCTTGGGTTCGCCTCGCGGCGGCATGGGACGGCCGACGTATGGCAGACCGCACTGCCGGGGCAGGCGCCGTTGTGGGGCTGGGAACGAGGGTTTCCGTAGAAGGGACTTTCGGGTGTGCGGCGCCGAGTTGGCGCGCGAGAGCCCTTGAAGGCTGGGATGTCGGTATGCATGAACCCGCTGGGGTTTTAGTGCATACGGGCGTCCGTATCGAACAGGGCCAGCTCGTGCGGGTGGAGCTGATGTTGGACGATGAAAGATCGTCCGGCGACGCGCCAGAGCCCGCGTCCGCGGTTGAGGTGGGCGATCGCCTCGGTTTCCACGGTGGTCAGGCCCAGCAGGGCGGCTGCGGCGTGGAGTTGGTCGGTTTCCTGGCGGTAGATGATGCGGGTGGAGCAGTCGGCCAGGAGACCCTCGGCGAGGGCGCGGCCCTGGGAGCCTGCGTCGCCGGCGCTCAGCAGGTCGGACAGCCGGTGGATGACCATGAGGTTGGCGATGCCCAGGCCGCGGGAGAGTTTCCACTGAGACTGCATGCGTTGGAGGAGGCCGGGGTGGCGCATCAGGCGCCAGGCTTCGTCGTAGACGATCCAGCGCCGTCCGCCGTGGGGGTCGGTGAGAGCGGATTCCATCCAGGCGCTCGCGCAGGTCATGGCGAGGACGAGGGCTGTGTCGTCGCCGGAGCCGCCGAGCCTGGACAGGTCGATGGTCAGCATCGGCGAGGTGGGGTCGAAGCGCACGGTGGAGGGCGCATCGAACATTCCGGCCAGGTCGCCGTGAACCAGGCGGCGCATGGCGTGCGCGAGGTCGCGGGCGGCCTCACCGAGCCTGCCGGACATGAGACCTGCGGCGGCGTCGAGTTGGTCGGGGTTGTTGAGGGTGGTCGCGATGTCCCCGAGGAGCGGGGTGCGGCGTGTGGCGGCGGCCTGGGCGACGACCGCGTCGAGGGAAACGTCCAGCGCGGTGTGCTCCATCGGCAGCAGGTCACGGCCCAGGACGGTACGGGCGAGGGAGCCGAGCAGGAGCAGACGGCGTTTGCGGATCTCGCCCGCCCAGTCGGCCTCCGGTACATCTGCCGGGCGCGGCGCGGCGTCCAAAGGATTCAGCTTGCCGGGCAGGCCGGGGCCCAGCGCGATGGAAGTGCCGCCGAGCGCGGCAGCGACCGGGGTCCATTCGCCCTTGGGATCGCAGGGCACGTAGACGCGGTAGCCGTGGGCGATGGACCGCAGCGCGAAGGACTTGGCCAGCGCGCTCTTGCCCTGGCCGATCACCCCGGCGAGCAGGACGTTGGGGTTGGTGAACCCTTCGAGGCGCCCGTACAGGGAGAACGGGTCGAACGTGAACGACGCCTCGGCGTGGACGTCACGGCCGATGTAGATGCCCTCGGCGCCCAGGCCGCCCTCGGCGAGGAAGGGGTACGCCCCGGATGCGGTGGCGGTGGTCATGCGGTGTTGCGGCAGTTTCAGCCGTCCGCCGCGGGCGGAGCCGGGCCCGGGACGGCCGCGGGGTGGGTACAGCGGTGGCGGCATCTCGGTCTCGAAAACAGCATCGTGGCCGTCCGGGTGGGCGGCGGCCTCGGAGCGGGCCTTGGCGGCGGCTTCGGCGAGTTGACGCCGGGCGGCCTTGCGGCTGGCCCGGTCGGTGCCGTGCGGGGTGAACAGGGGACTGGCGCTGGCGCGGCGGGCTCGGCGCGCGGGCCGGTGGGTCATGGCGGAGTGGCTTTCACGTGACGGCGTCTGCGAGCAGGGGGGATGTGGCTCAGACCGTCGGTGAGGCGCTGAACAGGTGCTTCCCGTAGCCCTTGCCGTCGTTGTTCCAGTCGAGGTGCAGTTCGCCGTCGGCCAGGCCGCGAGCGGAGCCGATCGTGTAGCTGAGGACGGGTGTGGTGTAGTTGTTGTTGTAGTTGGCGTTGGAGTCGCTGTTCTCCAGCCGCGACTCGATGCCGTAGTACTTCGCCGACTTCTTCACCGGGTCGGTACCGGACTGCGAGCGCTTGACCTGCAGCTTGAAGTAGGCGTCGTCGAATATGGTGCTGTCGTCGACCTGCCCGTACACCGGACCGTCCCAGCTGATCTTGGCGTAGGTGTAGACGGTGGAGCCGGAACGCTTCGCGCACAGGCGGACTGTGACGTCCCAGTTGTCCGCCCACGGCCCCGAGTACGCGGCGTCATCGATGCTCTTCTTGCTGGTGGTGCACTTGTAGTCGGCCGCGGCGGCGGGGGAGGCGGTCGCGAGAGCGACGCTGCCGGCGAGTGCGGCGAGGACGATCGTGGTGGAAGTGGCGCGCTGAAGCGTGCGCATGCAATGCCCTTTCGTCGGCGGGTGTTACTTGCTGCAGGTAGTGGTGTGGCCGTGCAGCGGGGCGTTGAGGTCGGTGGGGGTGGCCTTGCGGCGGATCGCGTGGGAGGCCGCCAGGTGCCGCTGGCAGATGGTCAGCACCAGCGGGCCGTCCGGCAGACGCTCGGGCTGGCACTCCTCGGCGGCGGTGCCTTCGTCCTCGGCGGGGACGGCGTGGAAGGCGTCGTGTACGGCGGCGGTGGCCTGCCACAGGCGCAGGTGGGCTGCGGCCAGATGACGCCCGGCGGCCGGATGCGGGGGCCGGGTGGTGTCGGTGAGCTGGTCGAGCAGGTGGTGGGCTGCGGTGAGGTGGGCGTGCAGCGTGTCCAAATGCAGGCGGTCGGCCGGCGTGACGGAGGCGGCGTGGGCCCGGGTGTGGTGGCGAAGGCCAGCGGTAGCGGCGCGGAGGTAGGGGTGCGCCTCGATGGTGCGGGGAGTGGTCAAGGGGTTCCTTGCAGCCCTGAGCGGGGCGAGGTCAACGTTGTGGCGGAGCCCGGTCGGTCAGGGGGCCGACCGACGGGGAGTGTGCGGGCGGCTGTGGGGCGTCGTGGCCGGGGCGGCTTGGAGGGCGAGAGCTGCGCGTATGGCCCGGTCCTGGGCCGGTGTGGCGCTGGCGAAGGTGTACTCGGTGGCGCCCCAGCCTCCGCGGCAGTCGGTGTAGGCCCGGTAGGCCGGGGTGACGATGACGCGGTAGTCGTATCCGTCGACCGGCACGGTAGCCATCTGTCCGAGGTTGGTGGCGGTGAAGCGGGCGGTGCGGGCGGCGGCGAACACCGTGTCTGCGGTGGTCTGGTCGAGGGCGTGGGTCATCGGCGCACTACAGGGCGGTACGGGCGAGCGGCAGGGCGGCAAGGGCGAAGGCGTCGGGCTGCTGGTAGTACAGCCGTCGCAGGTCGACCTGGGCGGTGACGGCGGCGGTCTCGATCTGCGCGCACGCGGCGTCGAGGGCGGCGTCGGACTCGGCGCTGACGGTGAGCAGGCCGGTCAGGGCGACGTCGGCGTGGCCGGCGATCAGTTGGCGCTCGCGGACCTTGACGTCCGCGTACTCGACGGAGTCGGCCTCGGAGTCCACTTGTCCGCGGCGGGCGCGTTCGTTGGCGTCGGCGATGATGGCGGCCTTCTTGCGCTGGACGTCGCGTAGCGCGGACTCGAGCCCCTGCGGCGCGTATATAAGGGAGAGGCTGCGGCGGACCCCGGCGGTGAACATGAGCCCGTGCAGGAACCCGGCATGGGTTTCGGTGCGGGGCCAGTTCTCGATCCAGTAGGTGGCGTGGCGGGCACTGTCGGTGCCGAGGCGGTCGTACTCCTCGACCTGGACGACCGGCCCGGCCGCATCGGGGTCAGCCTCGGCCCGTCCGTTCGGCGACCATTGCTGGAGGGCGGAGAGGGCGTGGGGATCGTAGGCGGTGCGGATGACTGCGGCGATCTCCCGTGCACCCAGCCAGCCGGTCACCATCAGTCCCGCGCTGCGGGCGGCGAGGGCGATCGCCGAGGTGGTCTGCTCCAGGACCGTGAACGCGCCGGGCAGCCCGCCACCGGCCTGGCTGATGAGGCGCTTGGCGGCCTTGAGGTCCAACGAGATGGCGAGGTATGCCTCGTGCGGGGCGGCGGCCGGGCCGGCGGAGGCGACTAGCTCGGAGTACACCTGCCCGGCTACGGGGGTGCCGCGCTGGCCGTGCTTCGCCCAGTGGCGGGCGAGGGTGTCGCCGGAGTCGGGGACGGTGCGTTCCAGGACCTGCACGGTGGCGACGTGTCCGCTGCGGGCGATGCCGGCCAGGGCCCTGCCCCAGCCCGCCACGTTCGAGTTCTGGGTGACGGGATCGAGCAGGGCGTATGCGCGGCTGCTGACCCGGGCGATGGCGGTGAGCCGTTGGTGGTGCGGGTCGTGGACGGCGGCAGCCTGGTTGGCGGAGTCGCCGGGAGTGACGACCTTCAGCGAGGCGGCGGTGCCGGGCAGGTGCAGCACGCCGTCCTGGCGGGGCCGGGAGACCGGCCGGGCCAGCCACAATGTCTGGCCGGTGCGACGGCGGTGGGCGTAGCGGGCGACGACCGGAGCCCAGTCGATCAGCGACCTGCCGTTGCGGCGGATGGTGACGAGGGCGGCGACGCTCGCCCAGAGCGGGGTCAGCGCGATTGCGCCGAGCAGTCCGGTGGTCACCACCGTGATGAGCAGGAGGGCCAACGCGCCGGATACGAGGAGGAGTTGGGGGAGGGAGAGACCGAGGAGGATGCCGCGCCGGGAGCGGTGCGGGAATTTGACCGTGATCGGGGAGACGGAGAGTTCAGACAAGGGCCGGTTCCGGGGAGCGCGGGGCGGGGCCGGGACGGCACAGTCGCACGGGGAATGCGGGGTGCCGTCCCGGCGCGGGGCAGGGTCAGAGGCCGGTGAGCGGGGGCGGCGGATTGCCGGCCGAACTGGCGGAGTTCGGGGCCGGTGGGGTGCCCTGCGGCGGCGGGGTGAAGGCATCGGACGCGGGCGAGGACATGAATCCGCTGCCGTGACTGGTGGATCCGGCACTCGACCCACCTGGTCTGTGGGCGCCGCCGAGGTGGCCGCTGGTGTCGTCGCGCGGGCTGGTCGGCGGGGGCTGTACCGCCTTGTCCGGACCGCTCTTGATCGCTCCGCTCTCGGACGACTCGGTTCCGGAGCCGCCGCCTTGCTTGCCGGTGTCCGGCGTGGGGGTGGCGGCGATGTCGCCCGGGAAGCCGCCCGGCACCGCGTCCGGGCCCTGGGGTGCGGCGCCCGCTCCAGCAGCGGCACCGCCGGTCCCTGCGGTCGCGACCGCGGCGGCGGCTTTACGCCCGGCGCGTTCGGCGTGCTGGCGGGCCATCTGCGCGCCGGCGCCGCCGGAGCGGTGCAGCGTCTCGGCGTCCGATCCCTCGGAGGCCGCCCAGTGCACGAACTTGAACGTCGCGTACGGGCACAACAACACCAACGCCAGGATGACGATGCCGGCCATCACGTCGGCCAGAGCGGCGACGCCGTCCTTCGCCTCGGTCTTGCCCATGGCCGCGATCCCGAGCACGAAGATCACAGTCATCAGCAGCTTGCTGACCACGAGGGTGGCGGTGGCTTCGATCCAGCCCTTGCGCCAGCGCCGGGCGACCTCCCAGCCGCCACCGGCTCCGGCGAAGACGGCGAGGGTAACCATGACGAGGATGCCGACCTTGCGGACCATCATCACGCACCAGTAGAGGAAGGCGCCGATCGCTGCGCCAATGCCGACGAAGACCGTGACCAGCCAGCCCAGGCCGGAAAGGGAGGCGATCTGGCCGACCTTGACGATGCGCCGCACCGCGGTGGCGACGTCGAGGTTGGCGGCTTTGAACAGCCCGTCGCTCAACGCATCGACGACTTCGATGGCGACAGTGGTGAAGGCGATCGCGGTGAAGGCGAACAGCACGCCGGTGGCGGTGCCGGTGAACGCCTGGGTGAGGGCCTGGCCGTCGCGTCGGATCGCCGCGCGCACGAGCTGGGCGCAGAACGTGGCGACGAGGACGACCAAGCCGATCGGCAGGATCATCTCGTAGTTGTCGCGGAACCACCCGGCATTCAAATCGACCTTGGTGGTGGTGTTGACGGCCTCGGCAGCCAAGTCGGCAGCAGCGGCGGCGAGTTCGCCCGCCGATTTGGCCATCCAGTTGCCGATCGCTGCGCCAGGGTCGGAGGCGAAGTCGACCGCGTCGCCGACCGCGCACAGTTTGTCCGCGAGGGGGAGGTCGCAGAAGCCCAAGGGGAGTCACCCCTCCTTTCTTCAGTGGGCTCGGGGCGTGTCAGGGCACGACGCGGGGAGCGATGGAGACCAGGGAGCAGTCGGAGTTCGGGCGGCACTGCACTGCGAGGGTGATCGAGCGGTCCTCGGAGCCGGCTCCGCCCTTCTTCCAGGCGATCTGCTGTTTGCCGGTGACGGTGACGGCGTAGATGTACGCCTCGGTGATCGCCGACGGATCGTCCGCCAGGGCCTGCTTGAACGCGGACGGGTAGTGGGCCTCGTCCACGATGGCGGTGGCGTACTGGTCCTGATCGGCCATCCGCGACCACAACACCGGATCCGGCACCTGCGCGGTGAGAGAGGACCAGTCGGCGTATTTCGTCTCCGACGTCAGCCACGCCTTCATCCCGGCGAGCTGCTGATCACGGCTGGTGGTGCGCGTGTCATACGACCACAACATCGCCGCGGCGGCCTGGGCGAAGGCGACCGGATCGGCCACCGCCGGAGGCTTCGCCACCGCACCGGCCCCGGCCGACGCCGTGGGACCGGCGGACGCGGAGGCGGTGCTGCTCCGCTCGGACGGAGTGGCGTTCTGGCTGTCACTGGTTCCGGTGCGGCCGGTGAGCAGGGCGACGATGGCGGCGAGGGCTAGCAGGACGGCGAGGCCGATCGCGCTGACGGTGATGCGTTGCCGGGACGACCAACCGATGCCGTAGCCGGACAGGGAGGGGAATCGTTTCGGCATCAGTGGACTTGCGACCCCAGGGCGGAGAAGAACGCGACCACGCCATTGGCGGCGCCGAGGCCGAGAGCGGCGCCGGCCGAAACGACCGCGCCCTTCTTGCCGTTGGCCTCGGCCTGGTGGCCACCGGTGTGATGGCCCCAGGCCCACACGCCGAGGGAGACGGCGAGCGCGCCGACCACGGCGACGATCGCGAACAGATTGATGCTGTTGACCACGTTCTTCAGGACGGCGAGGCCGGGCAGGCCACCGCCCTTTGGGGAGATGCCGGGGTCGTAGGCCAGGTACTGCACGGTGTCGAGCAGGTGCAAAGGGAGGCTCCTTGCGCGCGCCGAAGCCGACGCGTGGGAATCAATGAAGAGAAGAGGGGGAGGTGCGAGGCGGCGGCCTCGGGGAGGCGGGCCGGCAGCCGTGCGAGGTCCGGCCGAGCCGGTCGACGCATGCGAAGCGTCGTGGCGCGCGCGAGGGCACGGCGCTCGTGCCGAGGCTGGGAAGAAGCCGCAACTTGGGCCGGTGCCGCTTCGACGGCGCTACGACTCAACCGTTGATCCGGCTGTCGGGGCGCCCTACTTCGGGATCGGCGGGGTGGGCGCGCCGTTGCTGGCGTACGGGTTGGCGCACTGGTAGATCACGTAGCCGCGGATCTTCTTGCCGTCGGACTTACGGGTCACCGTGCCCCGGGTGAACCAGGTCTTCTGGCTGGCCTTGTAGACCCACTGGTCGTAGGCGATCTTGTCGTGCCGGTAGGCGACGCCCAGCGCCGTGGCGGTCTTGGACGGGGACTTGCGTACCTTGACCGCGCTGCACGAGATCGTCGTGTGGCCGGTGTCATACGCCTGCGCCGTGGCGGCGGTGGCCAGGCCGCAGGCTGCGACGGCCAGTCCCATCGAGGCGGCCGCAAGGGTGCGCCGGACGCGGTGGTGAGGTATCACTCAGATGCTCCGTGGTGTCGAGAGAGAGGGGGGAGAAGTGGGCAGGTGTCGTCCTGCCGATGAGCCGTCTGCGGGGGAGTAAGGAAGCGGCCCAGGGGGGTTGGGGGCGGCGATCCGGCTCAGGTGCCGTGCGCGGCTGTTCCCGCGCTGAACTGGTGATGCAGGCGGCAGGTGGGGTCTCTGCGCCCCGACTGGGGGTCAGATGACGCGGCGGGCGGCGAGGATGTCCCAGTCCGCCAGGGGGGTTATTCGAACTGGTTTTCCAGTCCGGGGTGCCTCGATCGCGAGTCCCGATCCCATGTAGAGGCC
The DNA here is from genome assembly GCF_014873495.1 of Streptomyces stelliscabiei. Classification (GTDB taxonomy): domain Bacteria; phylum Actinomycetota; class Actinomycetes; order Streptomycetales; family Streptomycetaceae; genus Streptomyces; species Streptomyces bottropensis. The sequence continues at coordinate 6,726,023 of NZ_JADBGF010000001.1, forward strand.
AACGTGTTCGGGGCGGGCGGCGCTGCCGCGGGAGAAGATCAGATCACCGGGCTTGAGCGCCTTGGAGGAGACGGCCTTGCCCTCGTTGATCTGGGTGTACGTGGTGCGGGTGAGCTGGATTCCGGCGTGCGCGTACGCCTGCTGGGTCAGCGAGCTGCAGTCGCAGCGACCCATCGGATCCGGGCCGTGCGGCGCCGTGCAGGTACCGCCCCACTGGTACATCGTGTCGAGTTGCTGCATCGCCCACGCGATCGCCTTGCGCGCCTTCGGATCAGCGTCCTTGGGGATCGAGTAGCCCTTCGGCACCGAACCTTCGGGGATGGTGCCGTAGCCGGAGCCGTCCTCGGTCCCCATGCAGGACGCGGTACTGGGGGTGCTGTCCGTGTCCGTGCCGGAGGCGTCGGGGAAGGTGGCGACGATTGCCTTCTGAAAGGCGGTCGCCAGGTCCTCCCAGTCGGCGTAGGCGTCCGCGTAGGCGGATCGCTGGACCTTCTGCGCGGCCTGGGTGACGGTCAGTTGCTGCCAGCCGGAAACCGCCAACAAGCGCGTGTAGAACTGGGTGGAGGCGTAGACAGGGTCGCGGATCTTCTCGGCGGTGCCCCAGCCCTGGCTCGGCCGCTGCTGGAACAGGCCCAACGAGTCGCGGTCGCCGGAGTTCAGGTTGCGCAGCCGCGATTCCTGCATCGCGGTGGCGAGCGCGATGACCTGGCCCTTCTTCGGCACGTGAAGGCTGATCCCGGTGGCCACGATGGTCTGGGCGTTGGGGACCTGCTCCTCAGGCAGGGTCAGGCCCTCGACGTGGACAGTCTTGGCGGACGCGCCGTTGAGGATCTTGGTGACCTGTTCGACGACGGCGTCGGTATCGACGTCGCCCACGCAACTGAAGGTGGTCTGGGCGGCCTCGCTGGAGGAGGCCATCAGCATGGCCGTGCCAGCGAGGAGGAGAGGGGAGAGGACGAAGACGCCGATGCCAGCGGCTACGCCCTTCAATCGGCGATGCCTCCCGAGCGGCAATCACGGTCCGGGGGCCGGTGTTCGGGCAGGGGAGCGTAGGGAGCTGTCACAAGGGGGTCCTTCGAAGGCAAGGTCCCGGCCGCGCGGCTGCAGAGGTGGAAAGGGCGCTGCGGCACGGGGTTTGAGTGAGTCGGGGCGTGTCTCGCGAGCGTTGAATTCAGCTCACGAGGCGCGTGAGTGTCAGGTCACGTGTACCGGGGCACGGGGAGTCTCCATGAGGGCACGGGCAGGGGATTGCGCCATCGGCGGTGTTCGCCGGGCAGTTCCAAAACAGTAAGGGCGGATCCCCGGTTGCCGAAATCGCGGGTGATCAAGCCCTGATTTCCGGGGCTGGGAGGCTGCGATGCGTCTCAACCGGGGATCGTGCCTTACAGTTTTGGCTCCTCCCTCGCCACCCCACTTTCGTAGGTCAGCGGTGCCGTCATGCCCGCATTCGGCCTGCCCGGGGTTACGTGCGTGAGCCGGAGGTATTCACCCTCATCTCACCCGACCCGAAAATTGGGGCACCTCTTTGCCTTTTTCCCTGCACCAGGGCGACGCGCTCAACGCCCTCGCTGAACTGCCGGATGGCTGCGTCGACTCCGTCATCACCGACCCGCCATACAACTCCGGTGGCCGGACTGCGAAGGAACGCACGAGCCGCAGCGCCAAGCAGAAGTACACCTCCGCCGACGCCGGCCACAACCTGCCGGACTTCACCGGCGAGAACATGGATCAGCGCAGTTACGGGTTCTGGCTGACGCAGATCATGACCGAATCGCACCGGCTCACCCGTACTGGCGGCACCGCGCTCCTGTTCACCGACTGGCGTCAACTCCCCACCACGACGGACGCGATCCAGGCGGCCGGATGGCTGTGGCGTGGTGTGCTGGCCTGGCACAAGCCGCAGGCCAGGCCCCAGAAGGGCCGCTTCACCCAAAACTGCGAGTTCATCGTCTGGGCGTCCAAGGGCGCCATCGACGCCTCCCGCAACCCCGTCTACTTGCCGGGCCTCTACAGCGCCTCGCAGCCGTCGGGCAAGAACCGGCAGCACATCACGCAGAAGCCAGTCGAGGTGATGCGCGAGCTCGTCAAGATCTGCCCCGAGCAGGGCACGGTGCTCGACTTCTGCGCCGGTTCCGGCTCGACCGGTGTGGCGGCTCTTCTGGAAGGCCGTGACTTCATTGGCGTCGAGAAGACCGAGCACTACGCGGCGATCGCCGCCGACCGGCTGACTGAGACCCTGCAACAGACCCTGAAGCAGGACGATTTCGTCCTGTCCTCCTGACCCGAGTCGACGGCTGGCCACGGCCGGAATTCCGCATGCCCGGATTCCCCTCCGGCGCCGCATGCAGGCGTTATAACACTGGATCCCCGGTTGGCGAAACCGGGAATCGTCCGGATGGTTGGAGCCGCCATCCCAGCCCATGGGAAGCGGCTTCAAGGAGGACCCTTTCGTGCCTGAATCCATAAACCCCAACGACAACGGGGAAATGGAACCGGTCCGGCTGCCGGACACGGATCTGGAAAGCATCGAGGCCAGCGTACGCAAGCTGCTCAAGCAGTCGGCGGAGCAGGCGAAGCAGCTCGACAGCCTGTCCACCGAGCCCGGACCGCGCGCGTTCGACGGCTTCGGCATGCCGGGATTCGCCGGCCTGCCGCTGCCGCCTGCCCCACCAGAGCCTCGCCCGATCCTGGAACTGGACGGTGAGGAGTACGAGGACGAACTCGACAGCCTCTCCGACTGGGTGGACGACTTCCTCATGCCCGTCTACGGCGCGGAGGTCACCACCGCCGCGCCGTGGTGCGCGCAGTGGCAGGAACACGACGGTGTCGTCGCCTGGCTCCATGCCCTATGGCTGGCCTATCAGCAGCACAAGGACCCCGAGGCAGGATTGTCGGGCCTGTTCGTCTGGCACCGGGACTTCCTCACCCACGCCATGGCCACCGTCCGGGCCCCAGGCGGGCCGCTGTCCGCATGCATGACCGACCCGGATCGTCACGCCCACCGCCTGCTGCCCGGCCCCAAACCCTCCACACGGGCGGCGAGTTCCCGGACCGACGGATCGGAGAGGGTCGGCGAGCCGGGCCAGGCCGCAGCATGAGCGGCCCCGAACCCCGGCCGGCCTTCGGCCTGTCCTTCGACCCCCGCGCGCTGACCGACCTGCTCCAGGCCCCCGCCGACATCCGCGACCTGGCCCTCGACCAGCTCCAGAAGGTCGTCAACGCCCAACTGTTCGGCGGCAAGCTGACCGAGGAACTGACCGGGTACCGCAAGCTCTACGTCGATCACCGCAACGCCTGGCGCATCGTCTACGCCCAGCGCCCGGCCCCGCCTGGCGCGTCCCACCGCACCGAGATCCACGTCGTCGCCGTACGCCCCCGCGCCCGGCACGACGTGTATGAGACCGCCCGGGCCCGTCTCGGCATCACCCGCCGCCCGACCGGCGCCCGCACCCACGCCGCCCGCGCCCGCTCCCCGCAACTGGACGCCCAACGGCCGCCGATCCCCAAGCCGGGCCCGTCCCCGTACACGATGCCCGGCCTCCCCCAACCCGCATCCACCATCCCGAAGGGCCCCACCCGTTGACCCGTCTCCCCTTCATCCTCGACCGCGTCAGCGACGTGCTCGCCGTCGAGCCGCCGAAGGCCAACCAGCATCACCTGCTCATCCTAGACATCGCCGAGATGTGCCACGACCTTGACGAGCAGTTCGACGCCCTCGTCGGTGACCACGCCGACGGTGTCCTGGCCATCGCAGAGCCCAAGCGGTTCACCCGTCTCCTCGCCGAGCGGCTCTCCCTCGAAGTCCAGCTGACCCAGGCGGTGTCCCAGTCCTGCTGCTGCGCCACCGAGACCGCCAGCACCGACAACCCGGAGGACAACGCGGAGGGCGAGCCGGGCGGGCCGGGCCGGCCAGAAACCATCGTGCACGCCTGCCTCGACGCCTTCGCCGCCGCCGGAGACCCGCCCGCGCTGCTGGCAGCCGACATCGTCGACCACCTGCGCGCGCTGCCCGGCAGTGCCGAAGGACCCAACCCTTACGTCCACCTCACCCAGGGCCACCTCGGCCGTCTCCTGGCCATGCACACCGTCCACCCCTGCTCGCTGTCGGACGGCCGGGGCAAGGGGTACCGGCGCAGTGCCCTGACGATCGCGCTGTACGGCTACCCCTGCTGAGCCACCCGACGCTCTCCACGATCCGCCGAGGGAGCGAGGCGGACTGGCATTTCATCGACGCCTTCCACCGGGGCTGCTGTCCGGAGAGCCTGCTGCGCCGCTGGGGCCGGAGCAGGATCACCCGGCGCGATATTTCCCGGCTGCTGGCCCACAGCACGATCTGGATCGGTCTGGACGCCGACGGCGCTCCGCTCGGGATCGTCTCGGCCGGGTTCGTCAGTCGGGAAGCGGGTGTCGTCGATCTCGGACTACAGGTCGCCGACGCCCATCAGCGCCGCGGCATCGGCACCCTGCTGGCCCGGCACGCCGCCGACCACGCCCGACGCCGCGGCGCCCACACGCTGACCGCGTACCTCCACGCCGCCAACACGCCGATGCTGCGCCTCCTCGATCGCCTCGGCCCGGCCGCGCACACGCGTCACGGCACGTACCTGGACGTCCGCATCCTCCTCGGCGAGAGGCCCACCACAGGACGGCGGCCCTGATCGCCTCCTCCAGACGAAACCACCCCACCCATGCCCTCTCATCCCGCACGCGCGTCCGCGAAGCAGGCGCTCACGCAGTTCGATCTCCGGATCGAGGCAGCGATCGGCCACAGCATCGATCAGCTGTGGCAGCACCGCGGCCGTAACCTCCTCGACGAGCCGCGCACCTGCCTGGCCGACGCCCACCGTGCTCTGGTCCAGGCCGAACAGGCCGTCACGTTCTACCGGGTTCAGCTCCGGCGGTTGGCCTCCGACGAGTTCGCCGTCGACCAGGCGCTGTTCACGCGGATCAACCGCACCGTTGCCGCGCTCAAGGAGGCTGCGGCGACCCGCGACCAGCGCGAGACCCAGGTCAAGGCGGCGCTGGAATCCGTCGAAGCCGCCACCCGCACGCGCGGAGCAGGTGGCGGGCCGGAGCTTCCGGCACCGGACCAGGCAGCCCTGCTGGCGATCGCCCAGGGCGCCAAACTGCGCGAACACCTTCTCACCCAGCGCCTGTCGGTCGTGACCGCCTCCGGTGTCCGTATCGCCTACAGCCACCTCCAGCGGTTCGAGGCAGCCGGTCTCGTCGTGCGCGACGAGGCCCATCCGTTGCACGCCGGGCAGCCAGTCACCCTCACCGATGCCGGCCGCGCCCTCCTGGCCTCACGCCGCGTGCCCGCCCCGCCGGCCGCGCCGCCGGTGCAGCGGGCCGGAGCCTGGCCGGCCTCCTCCGCGCCGCGCCGCTGACATCTCCGGCGCGGCGCGAGGACAGCCGATTCTTCCCCCTGATCGACCCGAAAGCACCTATGCCCTCACACCCCCCGGACTTCCGCCTCGGCGGCTACCAGGCCGTCAACGACCGCGTTGACGACCAGTTCTGGCAGCACATCGGCATCGAGGAGGACCAGCTCACCGTCCTGGCCGAGCACCACACCAGCGACGGCCGGAGCAGCTTCTTCGTCCTGCACAACGGGGCCGTCACCTGGGGGATCCCGGGTGAACCCCAACTCGTCGCCCTTTACCTCCAGCGCGACACCGTCGCGCGGACCTTCCGCTTCGACCATGCGGAACTGCCCCTGCCGGTGATGGCCCAGTCCTGGCTGATCGCCCGGGGTTACCCCGAGGAGAAGATCCTTCTGCCCGAGCGCCTGGGCGGGACACCCTCCGACGACGCCACCCGGGCCCTGGAGGCGCGGCTGCGCGGCGACGGCGACCACTTCGCCCTGCTGACCAGCTACACCCGGGACGACGAGCCCTTCCAGACCACGGTGCTGCTGCGGGCGCTGGACGAGCGGGTGCCCCTGCCGTTCCGTGTGCTGCTGGAAGAAGTCGACACCGACACCTGGACACGCACCCTGCGCGAAGGCGGCTTCGCCACCTTCGAGGCCGCGACGACGTGGTGGGAAGCGCACTGGAGCGGCGAGGACGTCCCGCTGCCCACCACGTCACCGACCACCCGCCACAGCACGCCGCCCGCGGCAGCGGCGAGCGCCGTGCCACCGTCGCCGCGTCGGCCCGGCCACTGAAACCCAAGAACTCAATTCCGTGCCGCCGGATTTCCGGACAGCTGCACCGATTCTGCTCCGGCGGTAGCGGAACATAGCACCCCATCCCCGGTTAGCGAAACCGGGGATTCTCTGGACTCTTTAGTCCAGCCCGCACGGCAACTGCCCGGGCTGCATTGCCATTTCCTCCCTCACTGACATGGAGCCCAATTCCCATGCGCTCAACTCGAATAGTCGTCTCCGCCGCTGTCCTCGGCGCCCTCGCTCTGCCGCTGGTCTCCGCAACGGCGGCGAGCGCCACGCCCGCCCAGGCCCCGGCATCCCTGGTCACCGCGTCGTGTACTGATCCGGGACCGTGGGTGATCGCCACCAAGGCCGTCACCATCCGCTCCAAGGCATCTGCCAAGTCCACCGCGGTCGGAATCCTCTACAAGGGCCACAAGTTCACCGTCCACAAGACCAGCGGAAAGTGGCGCTACATCACCGACAAGACCACCGGCGTCAAGGGCTGGGTGTCCGCCAAGTACGTCTACCGCACTGTCGGCATGTGCCTGGACTAATCCGCCCACCGGAGCGTCGAAGTCGATTCTGAACCGCCGTTACCCGCAGCGCGGTTGGGCCGCGAGTGTCCGGCCCTATTTCCCCGAATGTGACGGAAAGGAGTTTTGCTGTGCCTGACGCCGACGAGGTGATGGGCGTCCTCACCGAGCAGGTCGAAACCCGCTTCCAGATGCCGATCGCCGAGCTACGCCGTGCCGTGGCCGCCGCCCCGCAGGCCCACCCGGAGGCAACCACGATCGTGCGCTGGCACGGGATGCTCACCGAGGCCCAGCAAGTGCTGGAGAGGGCCGAGGACGCCCTCGCCGAAGCCCTCGCCCAGCACGTGGACGCTGTGCCCGACGGTGAGTTCGTCGAGCTGCCCGAGCACGTCATGTACCTCGCGGACATGGTGAACAGCGCCCACACCGTACGGCAGGGGCGGGCCATGACGGTGCGTCACCTCCTCGATCCCCAGGCGATCGGAAACCGGTCGGGGGTGTGGCGCGGCCCATCCCCCTTGGTCCGCCGGGGACCGGCTTTGCCTACCGGCTCGCCGTCCCTTCCTGCCACCGGGCAGGCACCCGCGCGCAGGGTGGCCCGGTGAACGTGGTCGAGAAGGCCTCCAGCCAGGACGGCCTGCTGGAGGAGGTGTTCGGGGCCCCGGTGCGGGATCTGTACGCGCAGGCGATGGGCCCCGGTGCGTCCGCGGCCCTGGTGCGCGCGCTGGAACTGCGCAGCTTCCTGGTCGTGGCCGAGGAGCAGGTGGCCCGGGTGCGGGACCGGGTCCATGAGGCCACCGCCGCGGACCGAGACATGAGCGAGCTGTCCGCCGACGACCTGCGCTTCGACGCGCAGTGGATGGAGGCGGCGCTGGCCGGCCGTGCCGGCTACGTCGCTGCCCTCGGTCGGCTGTTGCGCGCGATGCCCCCGCCCGGCCCGGCTGCGCGCCGCGCCGAACGACTCACCCAGCCGACGATCACCACCAGCCTTCCGCCCGCCCCGGCAGACACCTGTGCCGGGGCGGTGCGCAAGGCCCCATCGTGAAAGCCCCGTTTGCCCCCGTCCCCCATTACCGCCCAGTCGATTGCCGAGCGCATCGAGACCCTGTACGCCCAGCCGCTGGCCGACCTTGAAGTCTTCGCTCACGGCCGTCCCGACCCCAGCATGCTCGCCGCCCTGCTCAGCGGCCTGGCCGAGCTGCGGCTGGCCGAGCGCAACATCGCCTTCCAGGTGCAGCGGCTGCGTGAACTCACCGACCCGGAGCGTGAGATCGGCCGCTTCAGCGCCGGCCACATTCTCGACTGCGCTCGCCGGATCGTCGAGTGCCTCGCCACCCGCGACGCCCACGCGAAGACCCTGAGCGGCGTCCTGGCCAGCCTCCACCGCGTCCCCGCCCCGGACGTGCGGCCCGAGTCCGCGCCAGCCACCTCCGCCGCACCGGTTCCCGCTCCTGCGCGTGCCGTCGCCCGTACCCGCTGACCTTTCCCTTTCCTGTCTGAGGAGTCCCTTCCCTTGGCTGCCACCGGTCTGTCCCGCACCACCCTGACCGATCTCTCGCGCGTCACCGAGAGCCTCAAGATGCTCGCCCCCAACTGGAGCGTGTGGGTGCTGATGACCCTCTCCGCGGGGCACCTGCGCTACAGCGATGTCAAGGCCAAGCTCGCCCTGCTGGCCGACGGCCAGCTCCACCCGAAGCTGACCAAGCTGGTTGACGCCGGTCTCGTCGAGCGCACCGAACACGGCCCGCGGAACGTCACCTACGGGCTGAGCAGCCGCGGCGCCGCTCTGATGCCTGTCCTGCCTGCGCTCAACACCTGGGCGGACACGCATCTGGAGAAGCCCCTCGCGCCGGACAAGAGCACCGGGGTGCTGGAGCCGCAGTCGGTCGCGGCGGCCCAGAACATCGAGGACGCGATCGCCCTGATCAGCCCCAGGCACTCCACGCCACTGGTGTGGGCGCTCAGGGCCCGCGGGACGGCCGGCGCCAAGGCGCTGGCGGCCGAGGTCATGCCGCACTACAGCCTCAGCCGCGTCTACCCGCCGCTGCGACGGGTGATCGACGACGGGCTGGTCCAGGTCACGGGGTCTGGTGACTTCCAGCTCTCCGCCAGCGGCCAGGCCCTCGCCCCGGTCTACCAGGCACTCTCGGCCTGGGCAGCGGGCCGTCCCCTCACCGACGAGGCCACGCACCCGCTGTGGGGACACGCCCCGACGCCCTCGCAGACCCGGTCCGGCCCGTACCTGACCACCCAGTCCAGGCTCTCGGACCCGCCTGCCTCGCCCGCACCTGCCCAAGCCCAGGCCCTGTCGTGGAAGACCGGCGACCTCTTCTCTCACCGGATACCCGCCCGACCCCTGTCGGTCTCCCCGGCAGAAGGCCAGCGCCGATGACCACGACCCTCCACCTCAGCCACCCCCTCGCCGGCCGGGTCATCCACGCCCTCTCCCTGCCGGCCCTGATCCGCCTGGTCACCGAGATCGACGACAACGGCCCCATCAGCCGCCGCCGCGGCAGCCTGCAGAGCGCGTTCGGTGACCTCACCACCCACCAGCTCCGCTACGCCATCGACGTCGCCCGCACCCTCGGCCTGGTCCACGCCGACCCATACGCCACCACCCGCTACCGGCTCACCGAGGCTGGCGCAGACCTCGCCGAGTTCTACGACACCGCTGCCCGCTGGTCCCGCACGCACCAACGCCCCCACGCCGTCTGCGATTTCGTCACCCGTGTCCAGCACGCCCTGAAACTGCTCGGCCTGCCAGCCGACGCGCCGACGCGAGACCCCGCCGACGCCAGAGTGCTGCGTACCGAGGCAGACCTCGCCCTCCATGGGCTCAGGACCGCGCTGGACGAGTGGCTCCAGACGCATCCGCAGTCCCTGCCCGCCGCGGCACCGCGCTCCACTGCGGCGGCGGACGAGACGGAGCTTGTTGCGTGAGAATCCGTACCGGATCCCGGCACGCCCGCCGACCTGGTTCCGCACTGCTGCGCGGCATCTACCTGCCGCGTGGCATGGACGCCGCCGCGTTCGCCATGACGACGTACGGCATCCCCCTGCTGGTGCTCGCCACCACCCGCTCCGCAGCCCTCACGGGCCTGGCCTTCGCCCTGGAATGGCTGCCACGGTTGATGGCGTTCGCCCTGGCCGGAGCCCTGGTCGACCGCTACGGCACGACCCACGTGTTCCGTCTGGCCTCGACGGCACGGGCCGCCCTCGTGCTGGCCGCCGCGCTCATCCTTGGGTCTCCGGCCGACGGGCCCGGCGAGACGATTACCGTCATGACGCTCGCCGTCGGCACCGGTGTGCTCACCGAGTTCAGCTACCTCGCCGCCGAAACCGCCGGCGGGATCGCCAGCCGCACCGCAGGTGCGCGTGCCCACCGGGTGCAGTCGGTCCTCCTCGGCATCGACCAGACCGCCACCCTGATCGGTCCCGCGCTCGCCGGGCTGCTCCTCACCCACAGCGGCGCCACCGGCATGCTCGCCGCAACCGCCGCCTTCTCCCTGCTCGCCGCCGCACTCGCCCCACGACAGAACATGGCTCCCCACACCACCTCCCAGGCAACTGTCGTCCGGGGACTGCGGACCGGCTGGCAGGCACTGCGCTCCCTGCCAGCACTCGGCTGGCTCGTCGGGGGACTGACGCTGTCCAACCTCGCCGTCGGCGTCCTGCAGGCCGCGGCCCCGGTAATCGTCGTCCAGCGATTCGGCTACTCCAGCACCGACGTCGGCCTGCTCTGGTCGGCCGCCGCCGCAGCCGGCCTCGTCGCGATCATCCTGTGCCAGCGTGCCATTGACCGCTACGGCCTCTGGGCGGTCGGTGCTGTCTGCGCGACGATCACCGGCTCGGCCTGCCTCGCCCTCACACTCGCCGACACCTACCACGCCTATCTGGTACTGATCGCCCTCGCCCTGGCCGGCGAGGGCGGCATGACCGTCGTGCTGCGCACCCTGCGCTCCCATCTGATCCCCGCCGAGGTCTTCGGCAACACCCTCGCCGTGACGATCCTGCTGCTCCTGCTGCCCTTCCCGATCGCGGGACTGCTCGTCGCCGCCGTTTCGCCCAGCCGGCTCGGCCACGTGATCACCGCCTGCGCGGTCGTGCAGGCGATCGGCCTGGCCACCGCCTTCACCCGGCTGCGCACCCTCCCGGACCTGCACCCCTCGGCCACCTGACCCGCCCCGCCCTCTTCAACTGCTTCCCGGAGGGCTTCCCGACACCCATGCCCCACGCTCCCCAGTTGGACCTCTTGTCCCTTTCCGATGCTGTTTCCGGCCGCACCACCGGCCGGCCCACGATCACTGAGCAGTTCCTCGCGTTCGACGCCCAACGCCCCCACGTCTACCGCGCCTTGGAACGCCTGACCGCAGACCGGCTCGCGGCGGAGCCACCCGCATCGGCCTCAAAGACCTCTTCGAAGCCCTGCGCTGGCGCCTCCCGCAGGGCGTGGCCGGGCTGAACATCAACTTCACCTCCCTGTACGCCCGCAAATGGGACGCCGATCACCCCCCTGGGCGCGCCCGCGTTCGAACTGCGCCGCCGCACCCCCTGACGTGACCGGCGTGCCCTCACATCAATTCCTTTTTCGCACATACGCACTTGGAGCCTTCTGTTGCTGTTTCGTCCCGTCGTCCTGGTCGTCGCCGCCGCTGACATGGAGGCCGAGGCGTATCGCGCGGACTGCCTTCAGAACGTCGCCGCCCACTACGACGTCGTCCTGATCACCTGTAGCGAACCAACCTGGGAACGCCCGCACCTTCTTGACTGGGAGGTCGCCGATCCGACGGACCAGGCGGCCCTGACCGCTGCTGCCCTGGCCCTGGCCGAGCGGCACCCGGTGGCCGGGGTGATGACGTGGACCGAGTGGTACCTCGTGCCCGTCGCGCGCCTCGCCCGCCGCCTCGGCCTGCCCACGACCGGCCCAGAGGTCATGCAGGGCTGCCGCAACAAAGCCACCTCCAGGGCCCTGTTCGCCCGGCACGGGGTGCCCTCGGCCGCGTCCGCCCGGGTCCGCACCGTCGAAGAGGCGGCGCAGGCCGGCGCACGGATCGGCTACCCGGTCGTCCTCAAGCCCGCCGCGTACGCGGCCAGCATCGGCGTGATCCGCGTCAACGCCCCGGGCGACCTACCCTCCGCGTACGCGATCGCCGCCCAGACGGCAGGACACGGTGTGGAGAGCACCGAGGTCCTGGTCGAGGAGTACCTCGACGGGGACGAGGTGAGCGTCGAGTGCGCCACGTTCCAGGGCAAGACCACGGTGGTCGCCGTCACCCGCAAGACCGTCGGCCTGGAACCCTACTTCGAGGAACTCGCCCACACGGTGGACGCGGCCGACCCGCTGCTGGCCACCGTGACGCCCGTCGCCGAATCCGCGATCACCGCGCTGGGCATCACCGACGGGATCAGCCACGTAGAGATGCGCCTGGTCGACGGCCGCCCACGACTGATCGAGGTCAACGCGCGCCTCGCCGGCGACCTGATCGGCCACCTCGTCCACCTCGCCACCGGCATCGACCTCGCCCGGACCGCCGCCGACATCGCCTGCAGACGCGCCCCCGACCTGACCCCCACCCGCCACCAGGCCGCAGCGATCCGCTTCATCTACCCCGCCTACTCCGGCACCCTCACCGCCCGCCGCCTGACCGAACGCACCCAGGGGTTGGAGCGCGTCCGTTTCCAGCGACAGGCCGGTGACCGGCTGGTGCTGCCGCACGAAGGAGGCGATCTGTTCACCGCGCGCATCGGCTTCCTGATCGCCACCGGCCCGAACGCCTCCGTCGCCCAGGCCCGCGCCCAGGAGGCGTACCGCAACCTCGACGTCCAGGTGACCGCGGCTGCGCAGAAAGAGTCGGCCGAAGAGGACTTCGCCGCGTGAGCGGCACCGCGGCGACCGATCTGGTGCGCAGCCGCCGCCTGTTGACCGGGTACTTCGCGGGTCTCGGTGTCGTGATGGCCGTGTGGGGCGCGCGCATGCCCGCCGTCCAAAAGACCGCCGACTTGAGTACCGCCGAACTCGCCCTCGTCCTGCTGGCCGCCGCCCTCGGCATGGTCGCCGGACTAAAGACCGGAGGACGCCTCGCCCACCCGGCCCGCCTGCCCGCGTTGCTGACCGGCGGCGCCATCGCTCTCGCCGCCTGCCTCGCCGCCCTCGGCGCCTGCCGCAGCCTGGACACCCTCTTTGTGGCGGCGTTCGTCTTCGGCGCCGCGCACGGCGTCCTCGACGTCGCAGTCAACGCTGCTGCGGTCCGATGCCAGAACGCCCACGGGCGCCCGATCATGGCCGGGCTCCATGCGAGTTACAGCCTGGGGGCCCTCCTGGGCGCCGCGGTGGCCGCGGCCACCGCCCACACACCCCACACCGTCCTGTTCGCCGGCGTCTCGGCCGCCGCCACGGCAGCGGCCTGTGCGACGACTCGGCTCACCCGCCGCGTTGCCGCCCCCGGACTCGAGCCCGCCCAGTACCGCAACCCCGCGAGCCCGGACGGGCGTGGGGGAATGTCCCGTTCCCGGTTGTGGCTGCTGGGCACGCTGGCGGCCGCAACCCTGCTGGGGGAGGGGGCCGCCGCCGACTGGGCCGCCATCCACCTGCACAACCTCGACGCGACGGCCGCGACCAGCGCGGCGGCATTCGCCCTCTACAGCGCGGCCATGGCCGCCGGACGTCTCGCCGGAGACCGGCTCACCGCCCGCTACGGCGCACCCGCCGTCGTACGCGCCGGCGCAGCCCTGGCCGGGCTCGGTCTCGCTACGGGCCTGGCCGGCTCCACCATCGCCTTCGCACTGGCCGGTTGGGCGGCCTTCGGCCTCGGGCTGTCCGTCACGATCCCCAGCCTGATCACTGCCGCCGGCGTCGGCGGACCCCGCGCGGTCGCCACCGTCGCGGTCACCGGCTACGTCGGCCTGCTCGCCGGCCCCGCCCTCATCGGCGCCCTCGCCACCCTCACCGCCCTGCCGATCGCGCTGCTGCTGCCCGCCCTCCTCGCAGCGGCCGTCGCCGCCCTGTCCCGCAAAGCTCTGGAGACCGCCCCTTGACCAGCACTTCCCTCACGCCCACCGGTGTGGACGCCTTGATCATCGACTACAACGGTGTTCTGGGCCGACAGCCCACCCCCATCATGTGGAGACGCCTCGCCGACCTCGCCGAGTGGCCCCACGGGCAACTCGACTCCTTCCAGGACGCCTTCTGGGCTCCCCGGGAGGCTTACGACGCCGGAGAGCTCAGCGATCTCGCCTACTGGGCCAAGGTCCTCGGCCACCACCCCGGCCCGCGCTGGCTGCGCACCCTGCGCACCGCCGACACCGCCATGTGGACCCGCACCGACGACCGCGTCCTCGACATCCTGCACCGCGCCCACCAGACGGGCCTGCCCATGGTGCTCCTCTCCAACGCCCCGCACTTCCTGAGCGACATCCTCGATGCCACCGACTGGCGGCGCACGCTGATGACCGACGCCCTGTATTCGGCCCGCCTGGGCCTGTGCAAACCTCACCCGGCCGCCTACGAACACGCCCTCGCGGCCACCGGCGTCGCCGATCCCGGACGCGTCCTGTTCATCGACGACCGCGAAGACAACTGCCAGGCGGCAGCCGCTCTGGGTCTTCGCAACCTGCACTACACCGGCCAACCCGCCGACCTGGAGAAGCAGTTGAACCCCGCCGGTCTGGCCGCCGTGTGCTCGCCGGCAGCTCCGCGCGGCACCAGCACCTGATATCGCCTGCCACTGCTCCACCCCGACCCCCAGGACCCCTGTGCCCGATACCGAAGAGATCGATGGCGACGTCTACGTCTCCCCTCGCTACCTTGCCGGCAGCACCTTCATCGGCGACCCCGCGCTGGAGCCTCTCCTCACGCTCGGTTTTGATCTGCGTCACGACGACCTCGGCAACGCCTACGTCACCGCGCCCGACCACCGCGTCCGCCTCGGGTACCTGCCCGAGGGAGACGACGACGGGCTGTGGCGGATCAACGCCCACCGCGACCGCTTCGGCCCGCCCGCGTGGGGCGTCAGCTTCAACGACTCCGCCCCCACGGAGTTCGTGACCGCCTTCACCACCGCCCTCGCCGAGGCATACACGGCCGGACCTGACACGTATCTGGCCCCGCCCGACCTCAAGGACCCCGAACTCGGCGCCTTCGACGCCGTGGTCCCGCTGATCAAGAACGGCTGGCAGTTCCAGCACCCGCGCTGGGGCGTGATGGAACTCCAGCCCCCCGACGGAATGGCCACCCTCGAATACACCACCGGCCGCCTCGACCCGGCAAAGGAACTCACCACCCTGGAGGCCCGCTGGTACCTGTGGGGCGGCCCGAAGAGCGGCCACGCCCGTTGGTACGCCACTGCCTCCACCCACACACCGACCGCCCTGGTCAAAGCCATCACCCAGAGCGTGTCCGACCCGGCACCCCTGCCGCGCTGGAAGGACTCGATGCTCTCCTCGCTGCGCGAAGCCGCCGAGCTCACCCCCGTCACACCACCCGCACCCCCGGTACCCACACCTCTCGACGTCCAGCGCGCCACCGCCCGCCGACCGGCCCTCGGCACCCGCAGCGTCCCCCGCTGGAGTACCACCACCGTTGCCGCGACTCCCACCGCCCGCACCGGCCCACGCCGCTGAACGATCTCTCCTGCCCACGCACGCCAGAAGGTCTTCCGTAAGTGTCCCTGCACGCCCAGCAGTTCTTCACCGAGCACCTCACGCTCCCGTTCGCCGAGAGCTCGGTCATCGGCAACACCTACTACGCCACCCCGCTGCCCAGCTCCTCTCTGCGGCTGCGGATCGACTTCTCGCGCACCATCCGCGAAAACGAGTACGACGGTCTGCGCCTTGCCGTTCGCCATCCTGAGAAGGGGTAAGTGGACGCCGTGGTCCTCGCCTTCGACGAGCACGGCACCTTTACGCGGCGCGACGCCGCCCGTGAGGACCAGCCCGGCTACAGCGGCTACGCCCGCATCCTCGACCTGCGTGGCCACAACCGCCAGCCACCGTGGACCGGCGCCGAGGTCGGCGGGCTACTGGCCGCGATCGAGCAGTACACACAGGTCTGGTTCCCCGGAGCCTGGACGACCACCGCACGCTCCCGGCCAGCAGCCTGCACCGTGCAGAAGGTCCCCCCCGCCCCGGCCAGCCCCACTGCAAGACGAACACGCTGACCCACCACACAAACACGGAGATACATGGCCCCGCCCCGCTGGCTGGCCCTCCGGCACCGACCACAGCCCGAGGCCACACGCACCGCCGAGCCTGAGGCCCACACCCCGTCGGCACCGCAGGGCCCTTGGCTCACGGACCCGCACCTCCGCGCCCGGCTGCAATCCGCCACGCTGACCATGCTCGACCTGATCGAAGACGTCATGGACGACGACTTCACCCTGACCGAAGACCGAAGCCATCGACGGCTTCTGCCACCATGCCGTCGACCTGCGCAACATCCCCGCCGAGTACGGCATCCTCGTCGAAGTCGAAGTCGAAGTCGAAGTCGAAGTCGAAGTCGAAGCCGCAGCGCAGATCGTCCAAGCCGCCGGCCTGCCCGCGGGCTCGCCCTTCGGCCCCTCCATCGCCCAGGGCCTGGCCCACATCGAGACACGTCCCATCGACGACCAGCAACATCTCGTACGAGTAGCGGCCCGTCGCTACGCGAGCACCATGCCCTCACGTCGCCGGACCCGAATCCGTCAGGTACCGGCCGCCCCACTGGTCCAGCCTCCGCGCCCTACCCGCTGACCGGCCCAACCCCCTTCTGCCGACGGGCAGTCCTGCCCGCGCCCTATCCAGGAGAGTCCCCTTCTTGCACACCCGCTCTGCCCGCTGTCTTCCTGCCGCAGCGGTAACCATCGCCGCTGTGGCCAGCACCGTGTCCCTGGCTCCGGCCGCCGCGGCACAGATTCCCGAGCCGACGCAGTCCACGTCCACTGTCCCGTTGAACGCGGCTGAGACCGGCGGGGTCACCATCCTGAAGAAGGATCCCGGCGGTGACGTCCTCGCCGGCGCTTCGTTCACCCTGCTCGACTCCACGGGTCAGCAGGCCGCCCGCGGCAAGACCGATGCCGACGGCCAGCTCGCATTCGAGCACCTGGCACCGGGGGTCTACCGGCTCAAGGAGGTGTCCAGTGGCAGCCCGCTGCATGACGTCGTCGACGACCAGGACGTCATCGTCACCCCTGGCGCGGACAGTCCGCTGACGATCACCGACCCCTTCAAGCCCGCCACGGTCACGCTGAAGGCCAAGGACAGCAAGAGCGACAAGCTGCTGCCCGGGTCGACCGTCAACATCGGCACCGGCGACACCACCCTCCTCACCCTCACCACGGCGCAGGCGGCACCGCCTCCGCGAAACTGCCCATCAACAGCCGCACCGGCAGTCACTTCTGGGTCAAGCAAACGACGGCAACGGACGGATACGACCTGTACAAGCCCTCGAAAAGCTTCACCGCAAAGCCCGGCAGCCCGGTCACCGTGACCGTCACCAACGCCAAGACCACCGGCACGACACCGGAGCCCGCCACCTCCGAGAAGCCGTCAGACAAGCCGGCCGACGAGTCCACGTCGGACAAGCCGATCCCGAACCAGGGCGACACCACTTCCTCGCCGTCTGTCTCGCCGTCCGACAGCGCGGTCGTAACCGAGACGGCGTCGAGCACTGCGGTCCCCACCGCCGAGGGCACGCTCGCCCACACCGGAGCCGACGCCACCCCGTGGCTACTCGGCGGCGCCGGCTTCCTCCTCGCCGCTGGCGGAGGCGCCATCTTCGCGGCACGCCGCCGCCGAATCGACGACAGCGACGGCCCCGCTCACAGCTGATACAGCCCCGTCGGCACCCGCCACAGCCCTCGAATTCCGTCACGGATTTCGGGGGCTTTCGCGTGCCCGGTAGACGGGCCTACGGATGGGAGCCGCCACCTGGCCGGACCCCACAGGAGCATGCGCGGGCGACCTACGACGGCCGACGGAACCTGCGGAAGTGGCGGACGGCGCGACCGCCGTCACGAAGGCTCGCGGGCGCCTCGGATCCTGGTCCGCAGGCGTTCCTGTGGCTCTGCACATGAGAACGGGAGTCGTTTATCAACGACTCCCGGAGTCACTGCGAGACCCCGCCGCTTGATCAATGTCGATGAGTTCGGGAGTCGCTGACGGCCGGGTCGGCGGTTCGAGGGTCCCCCTCGGCAAAGCGGGCCGGGCTCAGGGCAGTCGCGTGCGGCGCGCGCCTCACTCGTCGGCCGGCGCATGGCCGGCGAGCCGCTCGGGATCGTGCTGCACGCGCTTCATGGCGGCATCGGCGAGTGCCTCTCGCCGATGGGTGAGTTCCCGGTCGAGCGCCTGCGCGGCGCTCTCAGCGAGCCCATCGTCGGTCATCTGCCAAAAATGTGGCTGGTAAGGCTGGCGGACGCGAGTGGGCTGAGAGAAGAGCGCCGTTATGACGGGGTCGGCGATCGCGTCCAGGGCAGCCTTTAGCCCCTCGGGAGGTTCGGCGTGGCGGATGAGACCGAACTCGAGAAGGCGCTGACACCCGTCTTCCCAGGCATCGTCACGCAGACCGAAGGCCTGCATGCGGGGCCGCGTGGTGAGGAAGACGCCCGACACGCGGTGCTTCCTGGGCGCCCACTGGCTCATCCATCTCAGGATGAGCCAGGTGGCGACCTCGGAAGGATTGAGCACCTGGATCCAGCCCTTCAGGAAGAAGTCCTTAGGGAGCGTGATCGTCCTGGCGGCTGTCCAGCTACGGACGGGGACGGTGTAGATGTCTGGGGTCGGCATATCGCCCCGCCCGCCTTCCTCCATGAGCGAGAAGTCCTCGTATAACCGCTGTCCGCGCGCGCCCCGGGGCAGGGAGACCAAGGCGTCTTCATGGCCGAGTTCTTCCAGAGTTCTCAGGGCTCCCTTGACTTGCCGAAGCCGCAGGTCCTCCAGCTTCCTCGTGCGCCACCGCTCCTCCGCGCGCGTACTACCGCGGAGCTCTGGAGGCATGTGCTTGAACGCGGCGTCGTACGCCCCCGACGCCGTGTCGTACGCACCGTCGATGGCAACGAGGGCGGACCACGATTCGGCACCCTTCAGCGGGCGGACGTTCTGCCAGGGGTCCCCCGTGTCCAGTCGGCACTGCGCCTCGAAGAGGGCCAGCAGGTAGAAGCGCAGCGCTATCCCTCGCGGAAGGACTAGCTTGGTGAGTCTCGACCGTTCCCCGTCGGCCCGCAGCAAAGCGGTGCGCAGGACGATCGAGTCCGGCTTCTTCCCTGCCTTCCAGATTCCGCCCAGGGCCTCAGACGCTTTCGTTACCGAGCCGGTCCTTCGCATCTGCTGCAGTCGGCGCAGTCTGCGCTCGTTCGTCTCCCGTGCATCAGCCACGAAGAAAGATTAGCGTTTTGATCCCACCGTCTTGATCCGGGTAAAGAGCCTCAAGAGCCTTTACCCGGATCAAAACGTTAATCACGTCCCGACGAAGGGACTTCCAGGCCCCTCACCATGGACTTTAGGCCCGCTCAACGCGGGCTCGGCGGTCACGTCGTTCGCACAGACGCGAACGGCCCCGGGGTTCAGCCGGGGCCGCCTGCTCGAGGATTCCTTCAAGGAGAACAGTACGTGGCAGATTCCAATGACCCCCAGCCCCTGCCCCAGCGCTGGGCGATCATTCTGCTCGCCGGCGTCCTGGCGGGCGCCCTCGTCCTGAGCCTGGCAGGCCCGCTGCCCGGGCTCGGTGCCGCAGGCGCGACGGTGCTCGCCCTGCACAAGCTCGTGGCGTAGCGAAACCGGTGGAGGGGGCTGCTGGCACCCTCCACCGGCGCCGTCAGGTGCCCCTGGCCGCTCTGTGCCCAACAGGGCGGCACCGCGGGTGCCTCCCGAACTCGTGAACATCGACTTGGCCGGCTTTGAAGTGCTTCCCGCGCTCATTGACAAACGACTCCCGTTCTCGTGGATAAAGCCATTCCTGCGTGGCGCGGCCGTCAAGACGCACGTCGAGGGGTCCCGGCAGCGGGGTGTCGGTTCGCGGCCCGGGGGTCAGCCGCGCGGCGTCCAGCCCTTCGCGCTCGGCGATCAGTCGGCCGAGGTCGCCACGGCTGAGCGCCTCCAGCCAGGCGAGGTGGAACACCCCCGCTGCATCGGGCAGCGCGAGTTCCAAGAGCGCGGCAGCCAGGTCCTCGACATGCTGGCAGCCACGTCGTCGATCACTCCGTCAACCTGCGCGGGGTCCCAGACGTCGAGGGGATGTCAGGGGACTTCCGAGACCGTGCCGGGTGGGGTGGTGGCGAACGTCGCGGCGGTCTCGTGCCCCGCCGCCGTGGCCTGGCGTGCCAGTTCGGTTCCCAGGAAGCCGCTGCCGCGGATGATCAGGACCGTCATGGCTCCGCTTCCGGCACCGCCGTGGCAGTTACCCGAAACCCTTACCCAACTCCAGTGCGGGGACGAGCACTTCGGCCGCGACGCACTCGTGGCACGCTGAGGCGCCGGGCCGCATCAGCGCGTCCAGCGCCTCCATGGTCCCCAACTCCTTGCCCCCGACCGTCGCATGGCGGCAAACGGCATCATGGACGACCGTGCCGCCGCGACGCTGCGGATCCGGCCGTACGACCCACCCCGACGGCTTCGGCAGCGGAAGAGCATCAAGGCGCCGATGTGTTGGGACGATCGACAGGTCTACACCATC
Organism: Streptomyces stelliscabiei; assembly: GCF_014873495.1. GTDB lineage: Bacteria > Actinomycetota > Actinomycetes > Streptomycetales > Streptomycetaceae > Streptomyces > Streptomyces bottropensis. The sequence goes on from NZ_JADBGF010000001.1 coordinate 6,746,349, forward strand.
GATCGGCTGGAGCTGCTTGTCCGTGACCCACACCGAGTACTCGGCAGGCTCCACCCCGTCCTCCGTCGCGACCCAGGAGGGCACACCGATGCGGTACCTCCATGGGTGTCTTCCCGTCGTCTGCAACCTCTCGTACAGGCGGACCTGCACGGCCTGCTCATCCGGCAAGACCAGCGTTATCAAGGCGAACGGCTGCGACGGGGAGGCGGCCACGACGGTCCCTCCTCTACAGGGCCTCGGTCTCCAGAGCCCGCGCCTGACGCCGCAGTTCCACGCGGGCGGCAGGACGAGACGGCTGGACTGACCAGTGCCGATGCCACGCGATCCGGGAGGACAAGACCAGGAGCCGTCGACGCAGGGCTGTGGCCCCCACCGTGGGAGGCAGTGCGGCAAGTGCGTCGTACGTGCGATACCAGTCATGCTGCGCTTGCAGCAGGTCACGAGGGTAGGGCGCAAACTCCATGGCCATATTCAATCATTTGTTCGATTCTCGGCGCATCTCTCGCCGTCTGGTGTGCCTCGCAGTGATGGTTGGCCATTCGCAGTGCTACTTGGCCCCCGTCACCTTCGAGAGACGGCGTGTATCCGAAGGTGGCGTCGGCCGATGGTGACCACTGCGGTGAAGCCGAGGACGCTCGCTCTGCCGATGAGGAACGCCGTTCCTGCGGCGAAGACCACGTTCATGCATCGTTCGCTGCATGAACGTGGGTTATGTGCTGCCAGCCGCGCTCTGGACCGGCTAAGGGGGGAGCATCACCGCGTCTGCACCCACCAGACGACCGTTGCGACGGCGGCTGAGCCCACAGCCGCTCCCGCTCCACGAACCAACGCGAACAACGCGGTGCGTGCGAGTCGCTGACCAGTTGGACTGTTCCTCTTCATTGCAGCCTCCCCAGGTGGGTCGCGGCCCTCAATGTCGCTGCGCCTGAGGTCCATTGATGGTGCTTCGGCGGTCCAACGGCAGTGCTCTCGAAGTACTTCGGAAAGGCCGTTGGCGAGCCGTAGGCTCGGCACACGAGTCGGAACTTCCGACTCGGAAGCAAGCCACGAACGGTGGGGGTTCGGATGCTGGATAGATCTGCCCGCGTGAGCGCGGTTCCCCCCGTGGTCGTCGAGTTGTCCAAGTTGTGGGAGGTGGCGCAGGCCGAGTCTGGAGGCCGGTTGACGCTCACCCGGGTCAGCCGGGAATCAGGTGTCCCGGTGGCGACACTCAGCGATTGGCGCCGAGGTAACCACGTACCACGGGACGCAGAGGAATTGCTGAAAGTGGTCCGTTTGCTATGTGGATGGGCGAAGCAGGATCCGCCGGTCGAACGCCGCTGGCGACAACTAATGGAATCTCCGGCAGTCGCAGACGCTCCCCAGGTTCCATTCGCCTCTTCCGTTGTGGCCCTCCGTGACCACCTCAGGTCCGCTTTCGCGGCGCCAGAGGTTTGGATTGACGCCATGTGTCTCAACGGCCAGTCGTTGGCAGTTGCAATGGGAGATCCCATTCATGCGATTCATGCTGGGGAGGTGAAGCCAGAAAGGATCAACGTTCGAGTGCTGCTTCCCAGCCGAGACATTGATTTGGTGTTCCCTCGCGCGGCGAAGCCGAACGATGACGAAGACGGCCATGTCCACCAGGCGTGGCTCAGTGAGCGTAACGCTCATGCAAGGTCGATGGCGACCTCGCTGCGATCACTTCGCGCAACTCACGGCATCGATGTGCAAGTTGCGTATCGGGCGATTCCTTTTGCCCCCATGGCGAAGCTGTACCTCATCAATGACAGCACCGCACTGTTTTCGTACTACACAATGGTGCGACGTGAGATAGAGATCGATCAACGGATCATGGAAGTGTATGACGCGGGCCCCATGGGCTTGGTGCGGGTTTCCGGAGCCGGTGAAAACGGTCCAGACACAGACTTCGTTGAGCAGTCGGTTCTCTGGTTCAACGCAATGTGGGAGACCATCTCCGTTGAGATGTCGTTCACGTAGGCCGCTGGGCGGTGCCGCCTCGCGGTAGTACCGGCGGACAGCCCCTGGTGGGTTCACGTTCGTTGCCGCCGTGGCGTTACCGATCGGCCGACGTGTGGCAGCAGCGGCCCGAGGCCCTGCTCACCGAACTCGGCGCGGCCTCGCCGCTGGACTGGTCCCGCTCGGCAGTCGACTCATCCCACGTCAGAGCCCTAGCCGACGGCCAGCGGCACGGCGAGATTTCGGACTGAAGGAGGAGCCGTGGCACCTGGCCGCCGCCGGTGAGGCATGCGACCGCCGTCCCGGATGTCACTGACGGCCCACGGGCCCAAACGCCAATTGGACCCAAGTCCGTGACCCAGTTGGCCAATCATCATTGAGTAAAGTGGCCAGTTGCGGTTGAGCGCGAGCCCGTGGCCTGCGACGCGTTTGGACGGATTGGCTATCTACCGGTGGAGGTCACATCTGGTTGCGCGGGTGCGGTTGTGACTGAGCGCCTTACCTGGCCACGGAGCGCTTCGGTTGGTCATTCTGAGCATGTGCTGGCCCGGTCATGGAGCGTCTGCCGTCTCCTTGAGGTGCCCGTTGTCGAAGCGCGTCCACCGGGTGTCGTCTTGGTCGGTGAAAGAGAAGGTGATGGGCACGGCACTCACGGTCCCGTCTGCCAGCCCTAGGCGCTCAACGTCGGTGACGTTCTCGACCGCGTAGCGGATACTCGCCTCGGCCGGGACCATGTTGCTCAACTGGATCACGGCGCCCCCCTCTCGGGGCAGGTGGACCATGTAAATCGGACCATCGCTCTTGTTCTCGATGACGTACTCCGCCGCACTGACGTCCGTGCCCTGCATGTATCCCTCCGTTGGGACAGCATGGCCGTGCACGCGGCGTGCCTGGGCACGGCGTTGCTGCTTCCGGTCTTGTCGCCAGAGGAGCAAGCCGAGGAGTAACGCACCCACGGTGCCGACCGCCGCAAAGGCTGTCGACCAGGCGCTCAGCCAGTCTGCCGGCGTGGGACCACTGTCGACGCGAACTCCGTGCATGGACGCACGGTAGACGCGGCCCTGTCTGTCGGCCGGGACGCTCGCCGCTGGGACTGGGCATGCGGAGAGACTTCCACCCTTTTCGTCTACCAGGCCCTTCTGGCTGGCCGAGGAACGCCCTGACCGCGTCCGGTCATCGTGGCCAACTGGGATGCTCAGGTGGCCAATGTAAGACGGCTCAGTCACAGCGGTGACGCCTGCCGGGCGCTGGATCCTTACCTAACGCTGACCGGTCCAAGTGAGGAAAGGGGGCGGCGGCACGCTGTCCCCTTCGCCTGAAGTCTGTCGCCGTTTCCCGGCCAGCCAGGCTCACGGTCGTGTCCGAATCCTCGGATCGGCCTGAGCGAGCGACGATTTACCAGCGCCCTGACCGGCGGTCACGCTCAGGTGCTGCCATCGAGATGCGAGCGAGCCGCTTGGACGAAGTCTGTTCGCACTTCGTGGAAACGCCGCCACCGCCCGTGGGGGAAGCGCTCCACAGCTTCGCTTAGAGACAGTTGGTGTGCGTACGTGTAAACGAGGGCCGTGGTGTCAGAGGCAGCTAGCAAGTCCAAGGCGTGGATCTGGAGGCTGAGTCGCTGTCCGTACTCCGTGCTGCCCGGATCGTCGGAGTCCATTCCCCGCAGCTCCCGTAGGGACCTGAGAACCGCCGCGATCGGCCGATTCTCATCAGAGGGAACCTCGCGCTGCTCGAACTGCCCGGCACCTTCGAGTACTCCCATCGCGCGCACGGCAGTGACGTTTTCTCAGCGGTGATCATTTCCAGAGTTCGTTGAGCACGAGGGCAGCGCGGGCGATGTCGCCGATCCGGCCGGGGCTGAGGGTGATGCGCTGCAGGGTGCGCCAGCGCTGTTTGAGCTCGGCAGCGGCTCGTTCACCGAGTGCGCGGATGCCTCTGATCAGGCTGTTCCTGGCTCGCGTGTCTGCGTGTAGGGCGTGCTCAGACTGGCCTTTGGGGCGGCGGACCGGGACGCGGATGCCGATGCCCGCGCCGATGTAGCCCTTGTCTGCCAACGTGGGCAGCCCGGCGACTGCGGCCTTGTACAGCGCCGGTAGTGCGTGGATGCGGGCGGCGGTGATGTCGGGGGTGGAGCCGGGCTCGACGTCGGAGACCCATAATGGCGTGCCGTCGGGGGTGGCGAGGAACTGCACGTTGCCTCCGAACGCCTTGTGCTTCTGGCTGAACCACAGGTCGTTGCCGTTCTCCCGGAGGCCGGCGACACGGTCGGATTCGATCAGCGTGCCGTCCAGGATCACGTGCGTCATGGCCTTGCTCCGGCAGCAGTCCAGGACCTCGTGCAGGTCCGGGGCCTGGTCCGCGAGAACGTCGATGCCTTCGTGCAGGTACCGGTAGCCGGTGGCCTGGGAGACGCCAGCGTCGCGCGCCAGGCAGTGCACGCAGGCGCGTTCGCGGAACCAGCGCAGCACGAGCACGGCCTGGCGGAACGGGCCAAGCGCCCGAGAGCCCCTTGGCGTGCCGATGCGGCGGCGGTGCGCGGCCAACAGACGTGACAGGTGATCCACGACGTGGCGCGGGACGTCGAGCGTGGCAGCATAGGTGACCAATGCGAAGCCTCTGGTGGTTGCGGACATGATCTTGTGGTGAGACCTGTCCTACCAGGGGCTTCGCGTCTATCTGAGGCCGGACCCCGCTTGCGTCCTGCAGCAAACTGCCGCGTTCATCGCGATGCCTCCCCCTCGGCACCATGGGAGTGCGCCGGAGGCGCTTGCCGCTTTCGGACCCAGGAGGAGAGGTCCGGCACTGGCAGCCGGTTCATCGAGTACACCCAGACAATGATTGCCGCGCCTTGCCACCATGGATGACTGCCCAGTGACGCCACGACCGAGCTCCACGCCAGGATGACGGCCAGGAGAACCCAGTGCCGCGCCGACCATCGTGTTGGCCGCCATCTGATCATCTTCTGCTCCGCCCGCGGCCAGCCTGGTTGTGTGCTCGTGCGCCCGCGACCATGGATCTTGCCAGATTGCCCCCGGGACGGACAGGCCTGCTCAGGCCTTGGTTCCAGCTCATGCCGCCCTGCCCATGACCGAAGGGGCAGGGATCATGTGTCCCTGCTGCAAGGCACGGGACAGCGGTGGCTACGTGAATTCCGTTGAGAAAACGTCAGTGAGTGCCTGTTCCAGCTCAAAGATCGTCCAGACTATGGCGCCCTGCAAGGCGTAGCCCTTAGTGACGAGCTGCTCGGGCCCTTCAAGCTCGATCTTGCGATATGCGTCAGTTGCGTCCACGTAGCGGGAATGAGCCACTTCGAGTTCCCGCTCGGCCTCCGGCAAATTCTCGTCGGCGAGATGTCCTGCCACGACTCCGGCAGTCAGCCTGAACTCATCCACGGCTCCGAGATATTCAACCCAGACGTCGCGCCTTACGGTTCGACGCCACTGTGCGTTTTGGTCTCGTCCCTGCGCCCTGACCGCTTCGATGGCCGCGTTCGCCTGCTCCTGCATGCCGCGTGCCTGCCAGCGGGCCCCGAAGAGGCCAAGCGCCACACCTGCCACTGCGATCAGCGCCGCGAGTACGGCAGCCGCCCCCTGATCCATCCCGGCATTGTTTCACGCCGAAGATCACGCTGCAGGGGGCCCGGCGGCGCCGGCTCGTGGCCGGGAATGCGATGGATAGCTGGTCAGTCTCGCAACCGCGGCCAACTGGCCGCTGAGTGGCCACGGTTCGTGAAGTGCGGCTACGGGACCTGAGATCTCACACATAATGTCAACGGACAAGTTGTCCGCCGATATCGAACCCAGTCCGTGGAGTTCCTTGCCATCCAACGCAGTCACCACAGGTCACGGCGTTGGTGAGCGGGACGGACGCACCAACCCCTTTGCCAGTCACGTTAGTCGTCGCAGGTCAGCGCGGGGCGGACTACTGGATTCATTGTGTAGGATCTCATGCCGTTTGACATCTCGGAGGACTGTGGCCTGCGCATTGACGCGGTGTCTCACGCCGGTGGCCACGTGCCTGTCTCAGAAGCGTGGCCCTTTCCTCATTTCCCCCGGCAGATGGCCCGGGGAGAGCCTGAAGGTCAATGGCCGCCGGAGAGTTCGCCGCTGAGGCTGTGATGGAGAAGGGTGTGCATCCGTAGGCCCGGGCGCTCCCGTCCGCGCCGCGGACGGGAGCGCCCGGACCTACGAAGGTGTAGTCGCAGATCGGATAGACCGTCCCGGACACGAGTTCGCTTGCTCAAGCCCCGTCCATGGCGCTCCATTGGTCGTACTGACACGGCAATAGGCGAGATCGATCCCACGGCTTGGCGCCATGACGCGGGCTTTGAACCAAGCCTGGTGACGTCAGCTTCTGACACAAGGCGACCTGCGGGAACGTGATCACGGTCCGGCGGTCGGCCGCCTGTGTCACATCCGTGCTTGTGACACGGCGGTCACTACGATCTTGCACCGTCGCGTTCGGCGATTGCAGCGGTGAGATCGTCTCGGGCCATCACCGCGAGCGAGTGTTCTTTACCCATCACCCGTTCGCAGGATGCGAGGATCTTCTCGTACAGGGGTATGGCGCGGTCGGGAAACCCCGCCGAGCGGTAGACGCTAGCGAGCCTTCGGCGGAGAGCAAAGGTATGGGGGTCGTCTTCGCCCAACACCTGTTCATAAGTGCTGATGGCCTTCGCATACAGGGGGATGGCGCGCTTCAGGTCTCCCGCCGACTCGTAGGATTCGGCGAGGTTGCCGCGGGAAGCCATGGTGTGGGGGTGGCCTTCGCCCAACACCCGTAGCTGGTCGGTGAGGGTCTGCTCGTGCAGGGAGATGGCGATTTTCAGGTGCCCTGCTGCCCGGTGGGCGCCAGCGAGGTCGTTCCTGGAAGCTAGGGTATCGGGGTGGTCTTTACCCAGAACCCGCTCCCGAATGGCGAGGTTCTGTTCGCATAGGAGGATGGCGCCTTTCACGTGCCCCGCCTCACGGTAGGCGCCGGCGAGGTTGCTGCGGACGGCTAGCGTGGAGGGATGGTCTTCGCCCGACACCCGCAGATGGCCGGTGAGAGCATGCCTGAACAGGGAGATGGCGCGCTTCAGGTCTCCCGCCGACTGGTAGGCACGGCCGAGGCCATTGGTGGAAGCCAGGGTTCCAGGGTGGTCTTCGCCCAACACTTGTAGCTGGCCAATCAGAGTCCGCTCGTACAGGGCGATGGCCTCTTCGAGGAGTCCCGCCTCACGGTAGGCGCTGGCGAGGTTGCTGCGGACGGTCAGCGTGGAGGGATGGTCTTCGTCCAACCGCAGATGGCTGGTGAGGGTCCGCTCGTATAGGGCGATGGCCTTCTTTAGGTGGCCAGCCGACCGGTAGGCCAGGGCAAGGTTGTTGCGGGAGTTCAAGGTGTCGGGGTGGTCCTCACCCAGTACCCGTTCACAGGCGGTGAGGGCGCGTTGGAGGTGTCTGATGGCGTGGGCGGGCCGGCCTTGGTCGCCGAGGAAGCCCGCAGTGTGGTTGAGGATACCTGCGGTGGTGGCGGTGTCGGTGTCGGCGGTGGTGTGATCGGCGAGGGCGTCGATGTGGGGGAGCAGGGTGCGCCAGGTGGGCCAGGTGGCGGGGGTTTCCCAGGTGGCGGGCAGGGCGGTGCGCAGGTTGGCGGTGGCCTGTTCGCGGGCCTGGGCAATGTGGTGCGGGGTGCGGTGAGGATCCTCGGGGTCGGGGGTGCGGGCGAGGGCCTGGACGAGCCGGTGGACGGCCAGGGTGCCGGTGACGTTGTCGGGGGTGATCATGCTGTAGGCGGTCAGCAGGCCGAGTGCCGCGTGTAGCGCAGGCGGGTCGGCGGGGCCGCCGTCGGCCAGGGTGGTGGGGATGAGGTTGGGGGCGTACCAGGCCAGGGTGCGCAGCAGGTCGGCGGCCTGAGGCTGGAGTTCGGTGATGCGATTGAGGGTGACGTTCCAGATGCGGGCGATGGTGCGCTCGGCCGGGGTGGTGGCCGCGCCGTGGCGGTACATCGCCGCCGGGTGCTCAGCGAGCAGGCGCAGGTAGGCGCGGGGGGTGATGAGCGGGTTCTGCGCGAGGTAGGCCGCCGCCTGCTCGATGGCCAGGGGCAGGTGGCCGAGTTCTTCGCACACGTCGGCGGCGCCGTCCAGGTCCCGCCCGGGGTTTGTGGCGGTGGTGATGCGGGTGAACAGGTCCAGGGACTCGTCCGGGGCCAGGATGTCCAGGCGGACCACGGTGGTGGCGATGGTCCAGGCGGCGGCGAGCCGGCTGGTGATCAGGAAGCGTCCGCCGGGGGCGCGGGCGAGTAAGCCGGTGATGTCGGCGGGATCGTTGACGTTGTCCAGGACGATCAGCCAGCCGGTGTGCGTGGCCAGCCACTGTGCGGCGCGTTCGGCGAGTGCTTCGGCGGTCAGGGCTTTGGCCAGGGCGGGTTGCAGGGCGGTGGCGAGGTCGGCCAGGCCCTGCTGGACGGCGACGGGGCTCTCGGCGTTGATCCACCGGACCGGGGCACGGCCGTGGGGGTGGGTGGCGGCCCAGTGCGCGGCCAGAGTGCTCTTGCCGATCCCGCCCAGCCCATGTACCGCCTGGACGACCGTTTGGCCCCCGAACGAGAGTGCGGCATCCAACCGCTCCAGCTCACGGGCGCGGCCCACGAACGTATCCGGGCGTATCGGCAAGTTGTCCAGTCCTGGTGGGGCCTGGATCTCAGCCGGGGGCACGAGCGCCTCGGGCGGCAACTGAATGGCTGTGGCGTTGTCCCCGGTCAGGGCGGTCCCCAGGAAGTCGCCGCCGCCGGTGTCGATTGCTACGGACCGCGTCCCGGATGCCTCGACGCTGGGGAGGACATCGGGCTCTGATGCCTGCGGCTGCGCGGGCTGCTTCTTGAAAGGCCACTTCACGCGGGGTCCTCGCCGAGTTGGTCGCCGGTGGAGATGGTGCCCCCGGGGTTGCCGTTGATGGCGATCGACCGTTCTCCGGACGCGGCCACCGAGCCAGGCCCAGGCTCGGGCTGGGGTGCAGGGGGGGCCGGGGCCTGGGGCTCCGGGCGGGCCGGAGAGCTGTCCGGGGCACTGCGCACCCCGGTGTCCCCGGTGGAGATATTGCCCGTCGGGCTGCCTTTGACGGCGACGCTGCGCGGGCCGGACGCTGTGACCGGACCGTCGGACGGCGGAGGCGGGGCGTCTTCCGGGTGGGCGCGGGTGGCGAAGCTCTGGCCCCACGCGACGGCCAGCGTGGCCAGCACCACCCCTAGCGCCGACGAGAGCCCCCAGCGGACCGCGGCATCTGTGACCATCGACGGCAGGAACACGGCACCGCACAGCCACGTGGGTACCGCGAAGACCACGGCCGTGACCAGTCCCGCAGTCGCCCAGCGGAGATTTCGCCGCATACTTCCCCCTCGATCCGAGCCGTCACATCCACGACCACAATGGCAGTAACTCCCCTGCCCTGGGGGCTGATCGCGTACGGTCCCCCTCCGCCGACGAGGCTGGACAGCCACGTCGCGGGCGCTGCGGGCAGCGCAACCGTCGGCCGGCTGGACGCTCGGCGAAACCGACGCCACAGAGTGAACAGGCTGACCAGTGTCCTGTCGAAGTGCAGCTGGCAGATAACAGTTCCCTGGCCTGCGGAGGAGTCAAGTTGTTTGAGAACGCCGGTGGTCTTTGTTCTCAAACAACTTGGCTTTCGCAGAAGTCTCGTACGTGGCGGGGCGGAAGACCGGGCCTGGAAAAACAACTCGAACCCCGTAAACGAAGCAAACGCCGCCGCTCGGCACGCGCCGCGATGAGAATCCGCCAACACGAACGACAACGGGGGAGAATCCGACAGCTTGAATGTGACAGGGCAACCATCCGGTCTCTGAATCGTGGCCAATCGGCCGCCGAGTGGCCATCGGCCGTGAGATTCGGCCACGGAATCTGAGATCCCACACTTCGCCTGTAGGGTCTCGCCGCTCGTGACATGTCGATCTTGCGTGACCTGGGCGTTCTTGGCTGTCTCACGGCCTTGTCACCCATGACCAGTCTCAAATCCGTTGCAATTCCTCGCGAGGGCGAGGGCGAGGTCGAGATCGGGCGGCTTGTCCGAGTCGGCCGAGTACGCCACGCGGAGCCCCGAGCACGAGGACTACATGTGAGCTCAGATCGCGCACCGATGAGTTTCCCGCGCCGCGCCGGTCTGTACGCGTGAGACCGACTCACGGAAGGCTGGCGCCATGCGGAAACTGATCTACGGCATGAACCTGACCCTGGACGGCTACATCGCCGCGCCCGGCGACGACATCGGCTGGGGCGTGCCGAGCGACGAGCTGTTCCAATTCTGGTCCGACCAGTTGCAGGCGACCGACCTGACGCTGTACGTGCGCAAGCTGTGGCAGACGATGAGCTCCCACTGGCCGCCGGCGACCAGCAGCCGGGCGCCACCCCGGCGGAGATCGAGTTCGCGCGCCGCTGGCGGGACATGTCGAAGGTGGTGTTCTCCTCGACGATCGACAAGGTCGACTGGAACACCCGCCTGGTCACCGGTGACGCGGTCGCCGAGATCACCCGGCTCAAGGCCGCCTGTCCGTTCTCATCCATCGTGTCAGGGAGCCATGTCGGCGAGCTGCGCACTGGCAACTGCCTTGAGACAAGACGGGCGAGCGATCCGGCTGGGGATCAATGGGCTTGGCCGTCACGGGGTCAATGTCCCAATGGTCTTGTCAGCTCCGGTGAGCGCCGACCAGGCAAGTGACAGAACTACAGAGAGCCCGCGCGGTGGAATCTCATCGATCTTGTCAGTTTTCCGAGCTGACACCGCCTCATCGGAACGTGGCCTGGCCGCCGAACGGGCGCTCCAACGCCGAGATCTCCGCGTTCGACATGACCCTGCTGGTGGTGCAGAAGAACCTCGACCTGTTCCGACACCGCTTCAACCGCGATGACACGGCTGAGGACATCACGCGCCTCGTCCTCGCCTCGAAGCCGTCCCGGCTCGTCGACCTGATCCGGATGGCCGAGTTCGACCTCGAACAGGCCCTGACGGTCGCCCGCCAGCGGCAGTTCTCCCTGTCGAGCCCGTTCGAGGGCTTGGGAATTCCGTAGTGGTGCCCGCCGTATGAAGGAAGCCCTGGACGATGCGTCCGGGGCTTCCTCGCTGGTCTGGCTATTGGGCAGGCGGCAGGTTGTTGATCTGGTTCTGCAGCCGGACGATGTCCTCTTCGGCCTTCGCGAGACGGGTACGAATCTTCTCGACCACGTTGTCCGGCGCCTTCGCCAAGAACGCCTCGTTACCGAGCTTGGCCTCCGCCTGGGCCTTCTCCTTCTCCGCCGAAGCCAAGTCCTTGGCCAGCCGCTTGCGCTCGGCCGCGACATCGATCGTGCCGGACAAGTCGAGCGCGACCGTGGCGCCGGCAACCGGGAGGGTCGCCGTGGCACTGAAGCCGTCACCCTCCGGCTGGAGCCGGAGCAGCTGACGGATGGCCGCCTCGTGGGCAGCGAGCTGCGTACCCGCCAGGTCCAGGCGGGCAGGGACCTTCTGGCCGGGCTGCAGGCCCTGGTCCGAGCGGAAGCGCCGAACCTCGGTGATCACCTGCTGGAGGCTCTCGATCTCCGCCTCGGCGGCGGCATCGCGGAACCCGCTGTCCGCCGGCCAGTCGGCGATCACGACGGACTCGCGGCCGGTGAGCGTGGTCCACAGCGTCTCCGTCACGAACGGAACGATCGGGTGGAGCAGCTTCAGCGTCACGTCCAGGACCTCGCCCAGGACGCGGGCCGAGACCTTGGCCGCGTCGCCGCCGGCCATGAACGTCGTCTTGGACAGCTCGACGTACCAGTCGAAGACCTCGTCCCACGCGAAGTGGTACAGGGCGTCGGCGAGCTTCGCGAACTGGTAGTCGTCGTAGTACGCGTCCGCCTCGGCCACGACGGTGTTCAGCCGGGACAGGATCCAGCGGTCCGTGGCCGACAGCTGCTCGGTCGGGGGCAGTTCGCCCTCGATCGTGGCGCCGTTCATCATCGCGAACCGGGTCGCGTTCCAGATCTTGTTGGCGAAGTTCCGGGACGCCTGGACCCAGTCCTCGCCGATCGGCACGTCGGTACCGGGGTTGGCGCCCCGCGCGAGCGTGAACCGCAGAGCGTCGGAGCCGTACTTGTCCATCCAGTCCAGCGGATTGACCGTGTTGCCGAACGACTTCGACATCTTCTTGCCGTGCTCGTCACGGACCATGCCGTGGAACGCGATGGTATGGAAGGGGATCTCGCCGTCCATCGCGTACAGGCCGAACATCATCATCCGCGCGACCCAGAAGAACATCAGGTCGTAACCGGTGACCATGGCCGAGTTCGGATAGAACTTGGCCAGGTCCGCGGTCTTCTCCGGCCAGCCCAGCGTGGAGAAGGGCCACAGGCCTGACGAGAACCAGGTGTCTAGGACGTCGGTGTCCTGCTCCCAGCCCTCGCCGGTCGGCGGCTGCTCGTCGGGGCCGACGCACACGGTCTCACCGTTCGGGCCGTGCCAGACGGGGATACGGTGGCCCCACCACAACTGCCGTGAGATACACCAGTCGTTGAGGTTGTCGACCCAGTCGAAGTAGCGCTGCGACAAGTCGGCGGGGTGGATGTTCACCCGGCCGTCGCGGACCGCGTCTCCCGCGGCCTTGGCGAGCGTCTCGACCTTCACCCACCACTGCAGGGACAGCCGCGGCTCCAGGGTCGTCTTGCAGCGCGAGCAGTGGCCCACCGAGTGGACGTACGGCCGCTTCTCCGCGACGATCCGGCCGTCGGCGCGCAGCGCGGCGACGATCGCGGAACGTGCCTCGAATCGGTCGAGCCCCTCGAACGGCCCGTGGGCCGTGATGACACCGCGCTCGTCCATGACGGTCAGCGACTCCAGGTCGTGCCGCTGGCCGATGGCGAAGTCGTTGGGGTCGTGGGCGGGCGTGACCTTGACGGCGCCGGTGCCGAACTCGGGGTCGACGTGTGTGTCGGCGACGACGGGAATCGTGCGGCCCGTCAGCGGCAGCTTGATGCGCCGGCCGACGAGGTGCTTGTAGCGCTCGTCGTCGGGGTGAACGGCGACGGCGGTGTCACCGAGCATGGTCTCGGCACGGGTGGTGGCGACGACGACCGTGTCGTCCCCCTCGCCGTACTTGATGGAGACGATCTCGCCGTCGTCGTCCTGGTAGTCGACCTCGATGTCCGAGATGGCCGTCAGACAGCGCGGACACCAGTTGATGATGCGCTCGGCGCGGTAGATCAGGCCGTCGTCGAACATCTTCTTGAAGACGGTTTGAACGGCACGGGACAGGCCCTCGTCCATGGTGAAGCGGTCGCGGCTCCACGCGACGCCGTTGCCCAGGCGCCGCATCTGCCCGGCGATCTGGCCGCCGGACTCGGCCTTCCACTGCCAGACCCGCTCGACGAACGCCTCGCGGCCCAGGTCGTGGCGGGACTTGCCTTCCTTGGCGAGTTCCCGCTCGACGACGTTCTGCGTGGCGATGCCGGCGTGGTCCATGCCGGGCTGCCACAGCGTCTCGTAGCCCTGCATGCGCTTACGGCGGGTGAGGGCATCGATCAGCGTGTGCTCGAAGGCGTGCCCCAGGTGCAGGGAGCCGGTGACATTGGGCGGTGGGATGACGATGGTGTACGCGGGCTTGTCGCTCTTCGCGTCAGCCTCGAAGTAACCGCGCTCTACCCAGCGCTCGTACAGCGTTCCCTCTACCTCGGCCGGCGCATATTGGGTCGGCAGTTCGGGGGCGCTGTTCGGCCCGCTGTCGGGGCGCTGAGTGTTGTCGGTCACGACGGCCATTCTATGGGCCCGGCGTCCCTGCACTTGCCTGGCTTTTCGTCTCAAGATCGACAGGGGGCAGGCCATGCAAAAGGCCGCACGGATACGATTCAAGTGTGACCAAGAACGCTCCCGTACGGCCACTCTCAGTTTACCGCCTTCGGGGCCGTCCTTCTGCAGGGTGGTGGCGACTCACATAGTTGGAGGAGCTCGTCGGCGGCTGCGGCTGCACGCTGTGATCCACTTGGTTCATGGGGCGGACGTGGTCGCCTCTGTTGTTCTCCTCGGCCGCTGACGCGCAGGACTGCTGCCGTGACCCCGGTCGTCAGGGCCGGGGCCCGAACAGGATCTGCGCGAGGCGCTGCCGCACCTCTGGTCGAGCGAGAGCGTTGCCGGCGCTGAAGAACGTGATGTTGCCCGAGTCGCTGATGAGCTGGGGTGCGAAGTGCTCAAGCCCAGGGTGTTTCCGCATCACGGGGCACGTCGGTTCGTGTGGCAGGCGGTGGCCTCCCCGCCTAGCGCACGACGTGCACCGGCCGGTGGCGTCTCGTCGTCGCCCGTCTTCAGGCAGCGGCGTCACTCACCCTTCGCCTTTGCAGTCCTGACAGAAGCTGCCCTTCGCAGTGCAGCTACAAGCTTCGGTGGTTTCGGCGACCTGTGACTTCATCGGGGGACGGTAGCCAACACGACTTGGCCAGAGGTGGCAGATCCGGAGAACGGTTATGACGATCTATGACAGAGGGCAAAGTTGTCCGTTCTCACCCAAGCCAGCCGCCGTCTCATCGAATCCAGTCGGCTGACCTGAAGGGCGGGCATCATGTTGCGTCATCACAGGCTCCGCAGCAGACGGTCCCGCTCGTACGCGGCCTGTTCCTCCTCACGCCGACGTGCGTACTCCGCCGAGCTCGCGACTTCTGAGGCGTCGAGGTGCACGAGATAGTCCCAGCGGCCCCGGTCGTAGCCGTCGGTGTTCTCCCAGGGCTCTGCGAGGCCGCGCAGTCGGTTCCAGTGACGCATCCGAGCCCGGAGGAGTTCGGGCGAGCCGTCGTCGTAGCGGAACGAGGCGCGCACCGGCTTGACTAGGTCCCGCAGGACACGCGCCAGAGCGGCCGCCGCGTTGTACGCGTCGCTGGAGAAGTGGTTCGCAGACCGCATCGCGTCGAACCGCGCGCTGAGGAAGGCTTCCAGTGCGTCGACGTCAGCTTTGGTGAGCGCGGCGGCATGGGTCAGCTCGCCAGCCGGGGCCGCGGACTCAGTGACGGTGCTCATCAATCCCCTATCGGAAGGACCGGCACGGACCGGCCGTCATTTCGCGATTGTCGCGTTGGGAGGTTATCCGACGCAATTGTCCGTGACTCGTGGACGCGTTCCGGGCAAGTCGGCGACGGACGTCCTCTGCGCGGCCGGACATCAATGAGACGGCGGCTGACTTGAGTGTAGGGTCCACGACTTCGTGAGCAGTGCGTCCTGCGACGATGCCGAAATCCGAGCTCCGTGAGCACTGGCTGAGTCGGTCTGGCATGAGCAATCTCGCATGTGAACGGCCGCTGGCAGTCACGGTCGGTAGGGATGCCGGTTCCGCTCACAGCTGTTCAGCAGAGAAGGCTGGTTCGGGCGGGCGGGGTAGTGTCGGACGGGTACGGCTCGGCTCATCTACAGGGATGGGGCCGAAGCTCGCTGTCCGCGCCGAGACGGGCTGTTTACACGACAGGAGTGCCGGGCTCGGCGCGCCACGGTTCGTCAGGTCCGGGGAGGCGGCAGTCGAGGACTTTCGCCGCGACGATGGCGCCATGCTGATCGCGTTGTTCCTGGGCGCTCGCATCCTGTTCGTGTTGCACGGACAGGATCGTGTGTGCCCGGTGTCGCTTCCTTCGCTCTCTTTCGTTCCAGCGGTCGCAGTCGAAGTAGCCGATGAGGTAAATGCCTGCGGTTCGGGGGGTGCGCAGGTAGTCGCGGACGAGTTGGTTGGCCAGCGCGGTGGGCAGGTCCTGGTTCCAACATCCTTTGCATTCGATGACGACGGTCAGCGGGTCGTCACCGTCGGCGGGCGGAGCGGTGGCCTGGATCTGGATGTCGGTGCGTCTGCCGGCCAATCCGGGACGGGCAACTTGGACCTCGCGGTTGATCACTACGCGGTGGCCACCGATGTCTTGGCGCAGGAAGGCGGCGACCAGGTCGCTGAAGTCTTCTTCCCAGCACGGCCACCATTCAGCGTGGTCCACTTGCCCCTTCTGGCGGTTCCACAGGGCCACTACCAGGCCGTTGGGACCTTGGAGGACCGCTTCGAGTCTTTGCAGGCTGGCCACCACGATGTCCAGAAGGTGGCGTTCATCGGAGATGATCCGGAGGCTGGCGTCCCTGGCCAGGCGCAGAAGAGTGGACGGGGCCACGGGAACGGCTTGACGGTCGGCGGCAGAGTAGGCGACCTCCTTGGCGCGCCTGCGCAGATAAGCAAGATCCGGAAAACGGGTTGCAAGGGCATCCAATTGCCGGGCTGCTGCCATGGTGTTCTTGTCGATTAGCAGGACAAGCAGGCTGTTTTGCAGCTCGCGGTTCCAGTCACGGACGGCCCCTGTTACGGAGGCACGGGTATCGGGTGATGGGCCGACGTGGTCGGTGACCATGGCATACAGGTCCGCCAGGTCAGCCTCCGGGAGGCTTGCCACCTCGGGCGGCCATTTGTCAAAGGTCGCAAAGAACTGATCCAGCAGAGCCGCCAGGACACCTGGCCGTAGCAGAATGTTCTTGAGGGTGGGCCAGAGGCTGTGCAGCCGGGGGCTTGCCAAGACTGCGGTGGCGGCACAGATCCACCGTGGGGACTCGGCGGCGCTGCGTTGCAATTCCGAGTCCGCCACGATTGCGCCCAAGGCTTCGTCGGCCTGCTGGTTGCCAGCGAGGGCGAGAGACATGAGGACCGTGTTCCACTGCCAGACCTCACGTCCGGAAGCCTGTGCCCACGTGAGCACAGCCTCGACGGCAGAGGTCGCGTCCGCTCTCTCGTAGACGTGGGTGAGGTAGCTGAGGACTGAGTAATCGCATCCGTCCAGCGCCTGCGTAAGCAGAATCGAGAGCTCTCGGCCGGCCAGGTTGTTGCAGCGGTTGATCAGCGTACGCCGCAGGGCGACGTCGTCCTCTGTATAACAGGGGCTGGCCGCAGCCGCGATCGAGGCTGCGGCCGCGCGGCGGGGATCGTTCAATGCGTCCGCCAGACGGGATGGGTTCAGCACGGCGAGCGCCGTAAGTGTGGTGACGGCCTGGCTCCAGGTGTTGACGTCCTGACTCCATTCCGTGCCGACTGGGTCGGAGGCACCTGCGCTGAGTAGCGGTGAGCGGTGAACGACAGTCGTAGCCGCGTCGAGTAGCAGGTGATGCAGCTCGCTGCCCTTGGACGGGAACGACGGAGCCGCCGCCACGAGACCCAGCCAACCGTGGTGCGTCGCCGCCTCACTGCCGTCCGAGGTGCGGTACAGCTCAGCGACAATCTCCCGCCACCGGAGCTCCGGTGACTCCTCGCTGGCGCTGATTGCGGTGAGTGCCTGCCGCATTCGGGTCTCGTCGAATGCCGAGCGGTGGTGCTGTTCTTCCTGCTCGCGCCGGTGCTCGGTTTCTTCTGCCGCGCGGGTGTCCCACCGTACGGTGGCGGCTTTAAGCTGCGGGTCGCACTCGCGCAGTTCAAGAGCGCGCGGCAGGTCCGGGTCCGCCAGGTCCGGCGATTTCTCTACGAGGAGTGCAGCGTGTCGGCGAGCCTTGGGGGCGAGCGTGGGCCATTGCAGGGCCCAGTACACCGGCTCGTCCGTGGCGAACAAGGCGGGACTGCCCGGCCGGGATATGAGCCGGGCGACCTGGTGGTCGTCGGCGCGTTCTAGGACGCGGCGGCCAAGTTCCCGGCGCAGTTTCGGCTGGTCCTCCAGTACCTCGGCCAGTTGGTGCCGGTCATCGAAATCGGCACGTCCTGCCAGGGTGAGCAGGGCCTCGGCGATCTGGGCGAGCCGCCGGTCGCGCGGTGCGTGATCGGTATTTGCGGCGTCGTCGAGGAGCGCGATCGCCCTGGCGAGTACACGCACTGGAAGCTGCACGGACAGCTGTGATTCACCGGCGGGGGTCAGGCCGGCTCGGGGGTGCCGGGAACCCAAAACCCGTGTCGCCCAGCCCACAGCATCGTCGATATCCTCCGGCCTCAGCCGGTGCAGAGCTCGCTCGATCAGAAGCCACGCGGCATGGAACTGGGTGGGCTCGCCTGAGGGCGGGATCAAGTCCAAGAAGTCGGGCAGCCGCAGGTACTGCGGCCACAACCGCTCGAGCGCGGTCGCGACAAGGTCTGCATCACCGCGCCAGGCCAACGCCCTCAGCCAAGCCACTCGCTCCGGGGCCAGCTCCTGGACCGGCGTCCGGCCCAGGTCCGCGTCGTTACGCTCGGCCAGCGCCCTCAGCCGGGTCGCGTGGCTCGCTTCGAGGTCCTCACTCAGTGCCTGGATAGCTAGCTGGCGCAACTTCGAATCGACCGTCTGCTCCTCTGCCACGGTCAGCAACTGATCGTTGACCTCCGACAGTCGGCAGGCGCGGGCAATACTGAGCGCGGCGGAAAGCACAGGACCAGCTGTATCGGGGCGTAGAAGGGGCCGCAGCTGGGCGGACAGCCCTCGATGATCCAGTCGGTGCAGCAGCCACCGGTCCAGACCCACCGTGTCATCGCTGCGCACCAGGTCGAGGAGCCGGTCCACCACATACTCGCGTTGCCCATCGGGGAGCGCGGTAAGGTCCGCCAGCAACAGCACCTCAGGGTCGTCCTGCAGGACCTCTGCGAACAGCTCAGGATCGTCCACCACCCGCCAGGCAGCGACCTCACGATGCCGCGTCACTACGTGCCGGGACGCTCCGTCACCGATCCACAGAAGCTGCCGCTGCGCCTCCCTGCCTATGCCGTGCCGAGCCAAGAACTGGGCGGCAAGGTATTCCTGGTAGCTGTCGTGGGCGAAGGCCCAGCGCCGCAGCCCGACCTCGACCATCAACCCGGAATCCACCAGCGCCAGCAGTTCCTCCGCCCCACAGCGAAACGACGTACCGGCAGAGCCCGGCTCGTTACCGCCCTCCAGGTCATGCAGCGCCACGTCGTTCAGCTTGGGGTCACCCTGGGTGTCATGCACTGCCTCGCAGTGGCCGAACTGCAGGGCCGCGGCAACGCGGGTGGCGAGTGCGGTCAGATGATCGGGCCCCACCCGGCACCTGTCGCGGTGGCCATGTGAGCACAGCTGCCTGCAAGCATGCCTGTAAGCGTCCGCCACCGTGGCGGGCAGGGCGCGTCCTGCCCGTTCCGCTTCCAGCAGCGGCTTCAAGGTGATCGGGGACCGGGCCAGGGCCACCGCGCCTTTCTGCTGGAGGCGTCGGGTGACCGTACGGCCGTCGAGGCCATCGCAGGCGGCAGCCATCTCCACGTCGGATCGGCTCAGCGGTGTCACACCTACCACCCGCACGGCTCTAGGCGCCCACAGCCGCTCAAGATCTTCTTCAAGACCCCTGGGCCACCGGCCCGAACGGCAGGCGATACGCAACCGAAGTCTCCCTCGCCGCTCCCGGCCGAGTTCCTCCAGGCAGGCGACCAGGACCTCATGCAAGACCCCGAGCCGGTCCAGGCCCTCATCAAGGCTGTCTAACAGGACGTACCCTGGCTCGGCCTCTGAAGCCTGCTCGAAAACGGCGCCCAACTCCTGGCGCGCACCACCCGCTTCGTAGAACCGGCCCCGCACTTTCAGATCGATCAGGTCCACGGTGTGTCCCTCGGACTTCAGCGCCGCGGCTTCCTGGATGAACAGGTCGCTCTTACCGCATCCCCGCTCGCCCAGTACCACGAGCAGTGGGTCCTCGCGTCGCTTGGTCAGCGGGACTTCGGCCCGCGCCCACGGAGACTCGACCACCCACCCGAAGTGGTCGACTTCGGGTGGAGAGCTGATCTCATGCACACGACGTATCCAGGGGTACCGGCTCCCGCCTCTGCTTACCTCGGCTACAGCACCCACGCCGTTCATGTCGGCCGAGAGTACGCGCCTTGTGACCCACCATGGAAGCGAGGTAGGCCGAGACTGGGAGTGCCGCACAGTCGATCACTACCGACCGTAACGGTTGCTAAGGCGGTCAGGGATTTGCTAATCCACTGCTAACGAACGGCCTTCATTGCTAACTAAGTCGCGGATCCTAGATTGAGTGAGAACGGACAAAAGTTCGCCTGGGGCAGACAGGAAAGATCACGGAAGGACTGGCCAACGCTTCCGAAGCATGTCAACGTGGACGTCTTCCCGGAAAAGCTGCAGGTCAGAGAGGTGTCGCCAGTGACCGTGGAGGTTGCCCAGTCCGGGTTCGCTACGACCGTCCATGCCCTACGCCTGCGCTCCTGGAAACTCGGTCCAGGTCAGCCGGCGCTGGTGACCGACCAGTTCACCGATGCCGACTTCAAGCTGGTCGTGGACGACCGCGCCGATGTTCATGTGAACAGCATGGACGGCCGGTTCTACCTCGGCTGGTTCCCGACGGGCCGTCCAGGCACCGATGGTGAGGGATGGGTGATCGCGGTCACCGGCACTGCTAAGACCCGCGGGTACCGGATGTCGTTCGACATCGAGACCCCGGCGGACATCGTCGCCGCCGCCGTGGCGCAAGTCCTGGCCACATCCCAGCCGTGCTGATCGGCGTACAGCCATCGCCCCACGCCTAACGGGGCGCTCGTACGCACTGCATACCCTGCCCTGCCCGACCCTTGGGGCACCCGTGTGTCCGCTACCGCAAGGAGTACCACCGTGGATCAACCGCCCATCCCGGAGATTACCGTCGGCGAACTCATCGAGCTTCTGTCCGCCTGCGACCGCGACGCGCCGGCCCAACTCGCCATCAACCCTCTCTTCCCTATGGCCCACCGCATCGGCGCAGTGATCCCTTCGCGGGACGAGAATGGCACACCGCTGGTCTTCATCGCGGAGGCCAATGACGCCGAACAGATCGGCCATCTCCCGCCCGACGTCGCCGTCGCCCTCGCCTGGCACGAGCCGACCGAGGCTCCCGCCCGCCGCCGACGCAAGGCGACCGGGCCTGACAACGGCAGCTGAACCACCCCCGAGCCCATGGAGGCGCCCCTGAACCCCTATCACCCCCTCGATCCTTCCCACCCCGATTCGCCAGACCCGGTGTACTGGGTCACCCCGCGCCATCTGGCCGGTGACGACGGCGCTCTCGCCGAGCGGATCTGCGACCTCCTGGCCGGCATGGGCTGGCGTATGTGGCCGACGTCCCGTCACACCCTGCTGTACGTGAGCCCGGATGAGCTGCGTGGAGCCGAGTGGATCCTGGCGGGCTATCCGTTCGAACTCGGCGGACTGCCCGTCGCCTGGCAACTCTCCGCCCGGACCCACTCCTTCAGCGCCATGACGGAATGGAACGCCTACTTCACCGCGGGCGTCCCGCACGAGGCGCTTGCCGACCTCCTCCTCGCGCTCGACGCCGGCGAGAGCCCCGACGCCGGATTCGACGAGCCGGAGACGGTCCTGACCGCGCTGGTCGCCCGGGGCTGGATACGGGACGTGGACCGCCCTCGCACGACGGTCACCGACCCCGGCTTCTCCTCCAGCGTGTCGCTGGAGGAGGTGCCGCCTCTGATCCAGGACGCGGACCCGCGCCCCGATCTTGCGGGCTGGCAGGCGTGGGCGGAACCCGTTCTGGGCGCCCCGTATCTGTGGTGCGCCAGCTTCAGCTCCAGCGTCCCCCACGACCTGGTCGCGGTCTTCGCCTCTTCGCTCGCCTCCTCGGCCCCCGTGCCACGGCGCACCCTGCCGGACGGCGCGGAGGGCCGCCTGACCGTCGTCCGCCGAAGCTGACGACGGCACCCTCCGCAGGCGCCCCTTTCAGGAAAGGTCACTTGACCCTGTCTGTTTCACCCATGTCCCCGGGACGCCGTGCGATCGCAGATGCCATCGCGGCGGCCGGACCGGGACGGCACTACCTGCACATTGTCCGACCAGTGATTGCCCGGGAGGTACTTGCCGAAGTCCTCTACCTGGGCGGTAACCGCCTGGCCCTCGGCCCTGTGAGCGCACAGCGGCTCGACCGCCTGGCCCACCTGGTGGATATGGCCTTGTCGGACACGACGAGTCGGTGCGGATCATTTGTGCTGTCGCTGGTCTCGGATGTGCCCACCGACACGGGCCCGGTCCGCAAGGTAACCCGCTACGTCCTCGAAGACGGCCGGTGTACGGAGGCCGGGGAGCTGAACCGGCGCGAGTACGGCGCCTGCTCCGTGACCCTCGCCCGAATGGAAGCCGAACGAGCCGCCGAGGACGTACGGGTGCTTACCACTCTGCCCAGCCGCTTCCCGACCCTCTGACGACACCACCGTCGTCACCCCATCCCACGCCCGACTCCCGGAGGTCCGCTTGCCCCTGCCCTTGATCCGGCTCGCCATCAGTGCCACCACCGGCACGGCCCACCACGGTGTGCTGCTTGACTCCGAGCCCTTGACGGCCTGCGCCACGCACTCACCCGACTTGGCGCCGATCGCCCCGGACACTGCGCACTCCCTGTGCCAGAGCTGCACCCGGGCCCGTCTCATCCTCACTACGCCGCCGCACTCCGGCGGCGAACCCGAGACCCGGCCCGCCGCCGGCACCGGCAAGGGCGCTGCCGCGCATCTGCCGATCCCGGGCCACCTGATGGGCTACTGCGGCAAATCCCTCGATTGCCGCCGGAGCATGGCCCGACGGGTGTGCGCCAACTGCACCAGCTTGCGCGCTGCCCTCGACCGCTTCCGACGGCGTGCGGGTCAGCTCCTCTTGCCCGATGCCGACCCTTGCCATGGTGACGACACCTTGCTGTGGACTGCCAAGGGGAGAGTGAACCTGGTGACAGGGCACCGGCGCAACTCCGTCACGGGCAACGCCTACTGCGAGCGGCACCTCGCCGGCCCCAACCCTGGGGCCCCGAACGAATGCGCACCGTGCCGACGCCACTATCGGGAAGCCCAGGCCGGACGCCACGCCCACACCCTGCCCCACATGCAGACGCACGCTGCAGGCTGGGCGCAGCGCGCCCTCGATGTCTTCGATGCCCCTGCCTGCTCCCTGCGCTCCGGGGACGCCTACACCCTCTCCGGCTGCTCCCAGACTCACTTCGTGGTCGCCATGACCGACCGTGCCGGTGAGAGCCACACCGACGTCCTCCTCTACCTCCCCGCCGAGGAACGCGTCACCGACGTCCGCGTACGCAGGGACCGTCTGGTCACCATCCAGCGGCCACGGCCCGGCGCCGTGCCGAACCCGCCTGCCTCATAGGCGAATTCCGCTGTCCGCCGTTCAACCGTCGTGCTCGGCAGGCCTATTCGGCCTGCCGGGCTTTTGCGTATCGGGGACCTGCGGGGCACGCTGAACGAAGCGGGCGACGCCCTCACCGGCGGCGATGTGGATGTGCAGGTGACGGTTGTGCTGCTCGTCGCCGATGCTGGTGATCGCCTGACACCCGCCGTGGCGGTCGATGACCTCCGCCGCCACGGTCTGCTGCACCGCAAGGAGCTTCACGGCGGTGTCCGCGTCCAGCTCCAGCAGCGAGCGGACGTGCTGTTTGGGGATGACGATGATGTGCTCGGCGCCGAATCCCGGCACGGGAGGGCGGAAGGCCAGCACGTCATCCGTCTCGCACACCACGTCCACAGCGATATGCCCGGGCAGAACCTGCGCGCAGTACCAGTCCAGTCCGTCTGCCATGACCTGCACCGTAGAGCCGTCACGGCGGCGCCGCGAGCACCGGATACGACAGTGCCCTCTGCCGAAGACAGAGGGCACTGCGGGTGGAAGGTGGTCAGCGTGCGGACTGGGCCTTGTCGAGCGCCTTCTTCAGGTTGGCGTCCACGAGCCCCGGCGAGCCGGAGACGATCACCACAACGGTGCCCGAGCGGAGTGCCGTCTGCTTGACGATGCTGCGCTGCCCGCCAGCGGAGAACGTGAGTAGCTGGCTCCACTGCTCGTCGCCCAGTGCCGGCGCGGCCGTCTCCTGGGTGCGCATGTCGATGGCCGTACTGCCCGACAGCACCTGATAGGCGGGGCATGACACCATCGCGTCGAAGATCTCGCCGATGCCCTTCGACAGCTTCGCCGCGGTGTCGCTGTAGAGCTCCTCGCTCAACTCGGAGCCCGTGGCGCCAGCGTAGGTGAAGGACGCCTTCGCCTTGCGCGGGAAGGCGAGGCTCGTGCCGGTGGCGGTGTCGCCGCCGAGCTTTTCCAGCGTCGGGCAGCCGATCACGGTGACGTCGTCGTGTGCCGCAGGCCGCTGCGGCACACGGGTGTAGTCCTCGCCCAGGTCGCTCTCGTCGAGGAGCCGCTTGTCCAGTGCGGCCGAGGACAACGGCGCGGGCGCGGAGGCGCTCGTGCCGTCCTGCCCTGCTGGGGAGTGGGCCGAGTGCGCCGGGCTGGTGGAGCAGCTCGCCACGGTCAGGACGGCGAGGGCGCTGAGGCTGAGGACGGTCGTGGTGGGAAGGCGCATGCGAAAACCCCTAAGTGGCCTGCGAACGGTCTGACTGGGCCGGCCCTCCGGGCGCCGACGTACGCGGGAATAAGGGGGTTGGGGTTTCGCGGGCTTTAGTGACCGAGGTGGCGCAGGCCCTCTTCGAGGGTGGGGTGGAAGTGGTCCACCGGACCGGAGTTGCGGTTGTACCAGGCCGGGTCTAGGCCGGGCTCCTTCGTCTCGTGTCCGGCGCGGCAGCGCAGCCAGATCGAGTCGTCGCGCATGCTGAAGATGATCCAGTCCCGGTACGCGCCGCACTGCGGGCAGGCACGGACCTCGCCGTCGATGACGAGCGGACGCTGCCAGCGCATCATCAGCCCCGCCACCTCCGTCCGCGACGGCACCCGCAGGTCCGGCGGCAGGAAGTCGGGCACCACCGTCTCGGCGGCCGGGGCAGGCGCGGGCGGCTCGAAGGACTGAACGGCTTCCAGCAGCGCTTGGCCCGCCTGCTGGGCCTCACGGAACTCACGGTCGGCACGACCACGTTGGAATCCGAACACCCGGTGCCCTTCTTTCGTCTGACAGGCCACAGCGAGAGTGCCTTATACGCCTGACCTGCTTCAACTCTCAGACTCCGTAATCAGCGGGCCTTGCCCGGCCCCTCGCTGCGGCTCGCCCTGGGCGTCGTCCGCCGCGGGGAGCTGGTCGAGGCGCTGCTGGTGTGGTCGGGCATCGTCGAGGCGTCGGCGGGCAGGCCGGCCGTGCGGCGCAGCCGCCACACCAGGACGTCGCTGACCGAGTCGGCGGTGTCCAGTTCCCGCCGCTCGGCGGCCTCGGTCAGGAGCGCGGCCGGGTCGTGGCCGGCGTTCTCGGCGTCGGCGAGGGTGGCCGCCAGCGCGTACCAGCCCGGCTCGGCCAGGATCTGCTCGGCCAGATGCGGCACGGTCGCCCGCAGGTAGGCGGCTTGCTTGTGCCGAAGAGGCTGCGACAGGCGTCGGCCGCGCTGGAACAGCACGCCCAGCGGAACCTCGGCCGCGGCTTGGTAGGCGACGCGCAGATACTCGGTGGCCTGGCGTGCGGCGGCGGCCTGCTGGGCATGCTGCTTCTTGTCATGCCAGTGGGCGGCGGCGGTGACCAGAAAGAACGCCATGTCGATCAGCATCGCCGTGGTCGCCCCGTCCTCTCCGCGGCCGAGCGCGGGGCCGCTGTAGACGAGGTCGCGGGCGGCCTGGCGGAGGGCGCGGTCGTGTCCGCGTTCGGCCTGGATGTGGGAGCGGGTGGCCCGCTCGAACGCGAAGGCCGCCTCGCGCAGTTGGGCACGGGTGTGTGCGGCGGAGGTCTGGGCGAGCGCGTCCAGGACTTCCCCGGCTGCCGCGATCTGCGCCGCCACGAGCGTGTCCTCACCGCCATCGATGACCAGCACCGCCTGCCACGCCGCCGCAGCGGCCCGCCGGCGTGCCGTGGCCGGTCCGCTCGGCGCGGGAGCTGCGGTGGTCGGGTCAGACAGGCCGTCGGCGTTCTGGGGTGGGGCGTCGGACGACCAGCGTTTGCGGATGCGGGGCAGGGAGAGGTCGGGGGAGAGGGTGGAGCCCGCGTAGTAGACCGGTTCCTTGTTCCCGTTGCGGTCATCGGGGAGGGCGACCTTGTATCCGAGCAGGTTGCCGGAGGGCGCGACGCGTTTGCGGATCAGCACGCCGGCGGCGGTCAGCCGGTCGAAGAACTCCTTCTCGCTGGTGGCGCCGGCGACCGCGCGGCGCACGGTTTCCCTCAACTCCTCGCGGGAGGCACGGTCCTTGCCC
Source organism: Streptomyces stelliscabiei (assembly GCF_014873495.1). Lineage (GTDB taxonomy): Bacteria > Actinomycetota > Actinomycetes > Streptomycetales > Streptomycetaceae > Streptomyces > Streptomyces bottropensis. Next base: position 6,772,321 of record NZ_JADBGF010000001.1, read on the forward strand.
TGGCGTTCGGCCTTGTGGCGTTCGGCGCTGGTGGGGCGCTTGGCGGCGGTGCCGTCCCCCTTGTTGAGACGGCGCAGTCCTAGCTCGGCCTCCAGGAGGCGAGCCTCGGCCTGGACGCGGGCGGCGTCGTGGTCGAGGTCGGGCTTGTAGCCGTCTTCGCGCACCAGGGTGGCGATGATGTGGATGTGGTCGTCGGCGTGCCGTACGGCCGCCCACCGGCAGCCCGCGCCCTGGGCGGGGTCGTCGATGCCGGCGGCGGCAACCATGCGGCGGGCGATGTCGCCCCACTGCTTGTCGCTGAGCAGGGGGTCTTCGGGGGCGTTACGGACGGACAGGTGCCACACGTGCTTCTTCGGCCGGTCGTCCTGGTCGATGGCGTCCAGGGGCTGGTCCAGCAGCCGCTGCAGGTCCTTGTACGTGGCCTGCGGATCGCGTCCGGGATCGGGGGCGTTGTTGTCCCAGGACGCCACGAGGTGCGGGTCGATGTGTTCTTCGTGGGTGCCCGGCCCGTACAAGTAATACAGCAGGCCGATGGTCCGCTTCCCGCGGGCGTGGATCTTGGGAACCATTCGGTGAGGCGACTTTCTAGGACTGGGCGAGGAACTGGTCGGTGGCGTGCTGGACGCGTTGGACGGCGTGTTCGGTGGCGGCGATGACGGCATCGAGTTCGGCAGGCTGGGCACCAGAGTTGAGGGCGCGGGCGACCTGGTTGAGGTTGTTACCGACGTGGCCGAGGTGCCGGCGGGCGGCGAAGAGTTCCGTGATCAGTTCGCGGCGCCCGGCGATGGCGGCGGCACTGGCGTCGAGGTCACTGGCGGCGGCCAGCCCGCTGCGGGCGAGGAAGGCGGGCAGGCTGGTGCGCGTGGCGGTGGCGGCTGCGGTGAGCACGTACTTCTCGTCGTCGTTGAGGCGGACGCTGCACACGTGAACGCGCTTGTTGGCGTGGGACTTCGGGGAGCGTTTGCGTGAACGGTTCTTCGTGGCACGGCGCTTGCGCTGCGGCGCGGGCTTTTCCTGCTGCGATCCGCCCTCGGTCGCTGCCTGTCCGACCTGCGCCCCCCGGTGCCGGTCGGCTCCCGCCACCCCTGGGGCGGGCAAGGCCAAGGACGCCTTCCCCAACGGGGAAGAGTGTCTTGGCCGATAACTTGCTCGCACTGGGAGCGAGTTGGAGACCGGCTCACCAGGGGTGGGGGCGGGGCTTGAGCTCGGGTTCGTCACTGCCCACCGTCCTGAGCGTCGTGGATGATCTCCAGGATGTCGAGGACGAAGTCGAAGGCGTCCTCAACGTCGGTGAGGTGATGGATCTGCTCGGTGGGGGAGATCTGGACGAACCACTGTCCCTCGGGGCCGTCCACGGCCGAGTGGATCAGCCGGTACTGGAGGAAGGCGTGCAGGAACGCCCAGATCAGGCGGTTTCCGAAATGGTTGGGCGCGGATGCGCGTGTCATGGTGTTTTCCTTTTGTGGCGGGAGCGGTGGCCCGGCACGATGCCGGGCCACCGGATCGATTCAGTGGAATGGAGTCGCCTGACCTGCTTCTTTGCAGGTGTCAGCCGCACTCGCGGCAGCGTGCGAAGTGCCGACTCATCGCGCGGGCCATGTTGTGCTTGACCGTGATCGCCTGCTTCGCGCTGGTCTTGGCCGGTGGGGTGCCGGCGTTGCGCTCCGCATAGCTGATCAGGAAGCAGATGTCCTTCTCGAAGTCGGACTTGATGCGCGACATGCGCGGGCACGACTTCACCGTGCACTCCTCTTCTTCGTGGTGGACGTGGCCGTTTCACGGCGCAGACGTTCTAGGACAGGCGTCAGGCGGTCGTTGCGGATGCCGATGTTGTGGGCGCGCATGATCTCCCTGAGCTGGGTGCGCGTGACCTCGGCGTTCCCGTCCCGTTCCAGCAACCCGGGTACGTGGGGGCGGAGCTGGGCGACGAGTTGGTCCACGCTCGGCCGCGGCTGCTTCAGGGACGGCTTGCCTTGCCCGCCTCGGGACCGGTTCCGGGTCGCCTTCGGCCTCCTGCGCGTGGGGACCGCGTGGGGACGGTCCCCAGTCGGGTCGGTCCCCGTCTCGGAGCCGGAGTCTGCGGGGTCCCCATCCCTGTCGTCGGGGACCGGTCGGGGACGGTTCTCGGCGGGCTCGGTCCCCGTGTCGGAGTCGGGGGCACCACGGTCCCTGGTGGTGGGGACCGGCGTCAGGGACGAGCTATCCGCGCTTTGAGCTGCAGTTTTGTCCCCGTCGATCCGCCGGTCCCCGTGGTCCCCGGCCTCGTAATCCTCGTCCCCGTGGTCCCGGTCCCCGCCTGCGTCTGCCCGGTCCCCGGTAGCGTCGATGTCGGGGACTGGGTGCTCCTCTTGGTCCCCGTTCTGTGCGGGCGCCGTCCCCGCGACCTGATCAGGACGGTCCCCATGGGGACCGTCCCCGGCCGGTGCGGTGTCTGCGTCGGGGACCGTGCGTGGCTGGCTCGTCTGGTCCCCGGCTGCCGTCCCGTCAAGGGCGGGCCGGCCGAGGGGAGTGTGGTCCGCGCCCGGTGAGGGCTGCGTCCAGGGCGAGGGCAGGTCGATCGTGGCGAGCGCGGTGGCATGTCGGCGGGCGGCGAGCTGGTTCAGGAGCATGCGGAGCTGCTGGGGATCGCTGCCCACGCCGGAGCGTTCGAGGGCCGACTCAAGTCGGCGTGCGATCCATCGGCTCCGCCAACTGTCGCCCTGCTTCGGGGACCGTCCGGCCAGGCGGGTAGCCAGGGTGACCGCGCGGGCGGTGGCGCGGTCGCGGGTGATCTGGGCTGCGTCGCGGTCGCGCTCGGCGATGCCGAGGCGGGACAGCAGGCGCTCGCGTGCTTCCCGTCCGAGGACGGCCAGGATGCCGTGCGAGGCGGCGCCGGGCTTGCGCAGGCGCAGCTCGATCCCCATGGCCTGGTGCCACAGCATCGCCGCCATGACGGGCCCGACGAACGCCCGTACGGTGCCCCCGACCGGGCCGGATTCGGCGTAGGCGGGGATCACCTGGACGCCGGTGATCATCCAGACCAGGATCCCCGGCAGGCCCGGAGCGCCCTGGATGGTGAGGTTCTGGCGGGCCATCAGCGCGGTGGCGAACAGCGCCAGTTCGGCAGCGCCGAACATGGCGGCACGCTCGGCGGTGCCGGCCATGTCGAGGTAGTCGGCGGCGAACCGCCAGCTGGTGTCGGCGCTGTAGGCGGTGCAGCCGAGCGCGGCGAGCGCCGCGACCCACACCGCTGGGGCGGACGAGCGAACCCTGCCCGCGCGGGCACCACGGCGCAGGACCAGCCAGCCGCCCGCCAGCACGGCGAGGCCCGACAGTGCAACGGCGCCGGTGATCAGGTGCGATAGCTCGATGGAGACGCCGGCCAGACGTATGGCGGTGGGGTGGGTCATGCTGCCTTTCCTAGAGCGGTGATCAGCGCGCGGGTCTGCACCTGCCGGGGCACGGGCGAGGAGATGGCCTCGTCCTCGTCTTCGTCGGCGGTGGGGGCGGTCTCGTCGTACAGGCCCCAGTAGCGGTCGCGGTCGGCGACGGCATGGGCCGCCCGGCGCATCAGGTCGCGCGCCCAGTCGAGTTCGAGCTGGAGGGTGTACGCGAGGCGCTCAGGGCTCCATCCGCGGACGTAGGCGTGTCGGACGACGGCCTCGCGTTCGGCGTCGCTGAGGTGCACGTCGCGGCCCTGGAAGGCCGCCTTGACCCGGGCGTAGTCGAGGCGCTTGCTGACCCGGGCGTGCCAGGGGCGGCGCTCGATCTCAGTCAGCCCGCCCCACATCCCGTGGCGGATGTCGTTGTCCAGGGCGTAGTTGAAGCAGTCCTTCTTGACCGGGCACCGGCCGCAGATGGACTTGGCCTCCGCGGCGGCCTCGTGGTCGCGCGGGGCGTGGAAGAACAGCTCGTCGGCGTCCTCGGCGGGCATCCCGTGGCACAGGCCCCGGGCATGCCAGCTGTGGTCGGCGATCCCGCGCAGCGTCGGGCGCGCGGTGTCGTTCGTGGTGATAGTGCGCAAGAGGATCTCCGGGTACGCCTCAGCACTCGCGCGGCGCCGGCGTGGGTGAGGGCGGCGTGGCGCGGAGGTGAGGCGGGGCGAGGGCACGGCGATGCCGCACCGGAGGTGAGGGAGGTGTGCGAGAAGGGCCGGTTCAGCGGCGCTGGAAGCGGCGGTCCGGGCCGTCGAAGTGAACCGGGGTGCACATGCCGGACAGGCGGGACAAGATCCGGTCGCCGATCACGTCGCGCAGGACCGGCTGCCGTGGGGGCATGCCAGGCTCGCGTACGGGCGGCAGGTTCGTGGTGAAGATCGTCGGCAGGCGGTTCTGGCAGCGCCAGTTCACCAGCCGGAAGGTGATCTCCTCCGTCCACGTGCTGCTCTTGGCGGCGCCGAGGTCGTCGAGCAGCAGCAGCGGCACCCGTACGATCCGGCGCAACATGTGCTCCGGGTCCACGCCGGACTTCGGGCGCATGTCGGCGTACATGTCGGCGGCGGTGGTCGCGTGCCAGGACACACCGCATCCGGCGCCGGTCAGGGCGCGGATCGCGCCGTACGCCTGGTGGGTCTTGCCCGCCCCGGTGCTGCCCCACAGCAGCAGCGACGGGCCGTGTGCGATCCGCCGGCGTCCAGCCGTGCCGAAGTGCGGATTGAGCCCGCCGGCGTTCGGTTCGACCGCCGCCTCGGTGATGGAGCGGACCCAGGCCGTGACCTCAGGGTGCTCGACCACGGCGTGGCGGTAGTCGACCGGGATGCGCGCCTGTGCGGCCTCCAGGGCCGGGATCGGCTCCGGGGTGTCCGGCAGCGGCGCGGTCGGGTCGATGCCGCGTTCGGCCAGCTTGGCCTCCAGGCGGGCGCGGAGCCGCTCGCCGATGGCGGGCTGGGGGTCGGCGAGATGCGCGCGGGTCACAGGCGGCCTCCAAACGTCGTCGGCTCGGTCGGATTGAGGTAGGGCGTGTAACCGGAGGTGCTGGCCCATGGCCCCGCGCCGGAGGCGGACGACGGCACCGAGGCGGCCTGCGGGGCGGCGTTGACGACCTCGTTCACCAGGCTCGGCAGGACGCTCGGGTGCAGGCCCTTGGCCCGCAGCCGCTCCAGCGCGGTGCCGATGTCCTGCGGGTCGAAGCGCTCGTCCAGGAGCGCCTTGATCTTGCGCCCCAGGAGCCCGAGGAAGTCCTCAGGCGGTCGGCGCTGGCAGTCCCGGATGTACTCGGCCACCAGCTCCTTGGCGGAGACCGATCCGGGGACGGCGTCGGGTGCGGGCGCCTCGCGCCCCGTAAGGAATGATCCAGGATCCAAGATCCTAGATCCAGAGCGGGAGTCCTCCCGTAGTCCTCCGGTAGTCCTCAGTGAGTCCTCCGGGAGATCCCTCTGAGCTGGGCTTTTCGTTGGCGTTGCCGCAGTGGGGGCAGCTAGGCCAGCCAGCGGCACGGACACCGGCTCTCCAGGGTCCGCCGTGGTCCCCGCTGGCTGCGTGGCGGTCGGAACCGGGCGGTGCACCCCGCGCTGAGGGCTCCCGGAGTCATTCGGGAGGGTTCCGGGAGGCGTCATGGATGGCACTATGCGCGTGGGGCAGTCCCGGGTCTGGCACTTGCCGCAGGGGTGGTGGCCCTGGTGGCTGGGGCAGCGCGGCACTCGGGACGCCGTGGGCTTGTTGATCTTCTGGTGCTGCTCCCACGTCATCACGTGGAGCCACGTGCGCCCGTCACAGCCGGTGTAGCGGCAGATCAGCCCAGCGGCGGCCAGTTCCTCCAGGTCCTGGGCGACGTGGGCGGCGGTGTGCTCCGGGCGCAGGGCCCACAGCCGTCCGGCGATGATCGCCGGGTGGTCACGGTGTCGGCCGGAGTCATCGGCCTGCGTCAGCAGCCCGATGAAGGTGAGCATGGCGGTCACCGAGCACTCGGCCAGCGACTCCGACTCGAACATCTCGGGCTTGACGGTGCGGATGCGTGCCATCAGGCATCACCCCCACACTGCCGCACCGACGGTTGATCCGTTGCCAGCCCTTGGCGGATGGAGGTGGAGGGGGCACAGGCTGCCGCGCAGGCAAGGCCGTCGGGCCTTTTGCGCAGGGCAGATCGCATGCGAGAATCTCCTTTGGTGTTGCCGCGCTGAAACGCCCCGTGGAAGGGATCAGCGTGGTGATGGTGGCGATATCCGCCCTTGCCGGGGCGGTTTGTGCCGTGAGGCGTTCGGCGTCCGCGAGTTGCGTCTCTCGGGCGCCGTCGCTGTATGCGGGCTTAGGGAGCCCGAAGTGTGGGCATGCCGCTGCTCCTCGTGTTCGACGTGCCGGGCGGGCTGCCCGGAGGGACGACGAACATACGCACGACCCTGCGTCAAGATCCAGACTTGGCTCTTAAACCCTCTACAAGTCGCACGGTTGGGCGCGACGCGGGGCGGGTGATCATGAGTGGTCCTCGTGCCTAGGGGTGCAGCGAACGCCACGGGTAGCGATGCGAGCAGCATCCCTCGCCACGGCTGCAACACTTTGGTGTTGCCGTACCTGGAACATACGCCAAAGTGATCCCGAGCTGTCAACACCGTAGTGTTCCGTCTCGCGGGTTGGTCTCACGTCAACACTGGAGTATCGTCGGCGCCTCAGGGTGTAGATGGGAGGAGCCGAGTGATGGTGGAGTCCAGCGGATCGGCGGAGGTGCCCTCGGGGGCGTCCGGCGGTCGGCAGCTGAGCCTCGCCGACAAGCTGAACCACCTCTTCGAAACGGTGAAAAACCCGGCGACGGGCAAGAAGTTCACCAATGCGGAGGTGTCTCGCGCGATTCGTGAGGCCGGCGAGGCGGATGGCCTCACTGTCTCGGAGAGCGCCATTTCGCAGCTACGCTCCGGAGCCAAGCCGAACCCGACCGTGAATACCGTCGAAGCGCTGGCGCGCCACTTCAATGTCACGCCCCAATACTTCTTCCCTGACTTCGACGCCGAGGAGTCCGAGAAGATCCGGGCCTCCATGGAGTTGATCGCGGCCGTGGGAGACACCAAGGTGCGAGGGCTCGCACTGCGAGCCAATGGGCTCTCGGCTGACAGCCTCAAAATGATCACGACGGTAATTGAACAGGCGCGTCGCCTAGAGGGCCTTGATAAGCCTGATAATCCCTCAGTAACGTGACCTCTCTCACCCGCTATCCCGTTTTGACGGATATGCCTTCAAGATCCTCTTGGTCGCCCGGCGAGGCTGTGTAAAGCTCCGCTTGGTCGCGGGGGATTCTCCGCATGTCAGTGAGTAAGAGTCGAGTGAGAACCGCGTACTGCGCTTGCTCGGGGGTCATAGCGAGGATCTCGTTCATGTTCAATCGGCGTTATGCGCGGAAAGAAGCGCAGCTGAGGCGACTGTGCGAGGAGCAACTGCGGGGAATCGAAATATCTGACCCCTACGCGGTGGATGAAGTATGCCGCCAGTTGGCGGTCAGGCGTGGGCGCCCGCTGCACCTCCACGAATTGCCCGACCTGGGGGGTGTCAATGCACCGTGCGGTCTCATGATCTCCTTCGAAAGTGGAGATCACATATTTCATGTGACGGCCACAAGTGAGCGGCATCGCGCGCAAATAGTCCGCCATGAATTGGCGCACCTACTCCTCGGGCATGCAAGCGAGAACACGAGCGTCGTGGAGTCGCTCCTGTCGATCATGCCGCAGGGCGTCGACCCCTCGGCCGTGCTCACAGCGCTCGGACGGACCAGCTACGACAGTGAGACCGAGTATGACGCCGAGATGGCTGCCTCGTCCCTCGGTGAGCTGTTCGAGGAACTGGCCTACTCAGGCCGAGAACCAGGGCGGCCGGGCGCCATGACGCGTCTTGACGACGCCCTCGTCCATCCCCGGAGGAACCGCCGCTCATGAACACCCCGACCCTCGTCGCCGGTTCCCTGTGGCTCGTGACCGTGTGGCGTCTGCCGTCCATCCGTCACTCCCACAAGCAGCGGAGCCTTGCGCTCACGTTCGCGGCCCTGGCTGCGGCCATGACCTTCGAGGTGCCCGCCGTCAAAGCCGCTATCAGCGACAACGCCGGCGTCACCAGCCTTACTCCGCTGCTGAAGCACCTGCTCGGCGTTACCTCCGCGGCCTTCCTCCTGGACTTCATCGTCGCCGTCGTCCGCCCGCAGGGCCTGGCCCGCCGCACCAGGCTGGCAGCGATCGCAGCCACGCTCCCCCTCATGGTCCTCTTCTATACGCTGGCCAACTGGATGCCAGGTGGGCCAGTACGGGTCGGCGAGGGCGAGCGCGCCATCTATCCGGTTCTCTACACGGCGGTCTTCACGCTGTACATCGGCATCGCCATGTTCGTCGCCACCTGGCTTTTCCTCAGCGGCGTCCGGCACAGCCGCACCCTCCTGGGCAGGGCCGGCCTCGGCCTCATGGGGCTCGGCACGCTGCTCGGCAGCCTCTATGCCCTGCAGCGCATCGGCTTCGTCACGCTGGACCTCACCACCGGAGTCCGGTATTCGACGCTGGAGTACCAGATCTCCACCGTACTCAAGCAACTGGCGATTCTGTCGATCGCGCTCGGCAGTTGCCTGCCACCGCTCTCCGTGGCCGTGGAGTACGTCAGATCCTGGATCATGCTCAGGCGGCTCCAGCCTTTGTGGAAGCGCCTGACAGACGCCGCTCCCCACGTGGTGCTCTCCACATCGGTTCCAAAGCAGCGTGTCGGCTTCCGACTTGAACGATGCGTCATCGAAATCGAGGACGCGTGCCTGGCCCTACGTGAATACGTGTCAGTAGATGTCCGCGAGCGTGCTCGCGCGCTCGCCTTCCAAAAAGGCGTAAGTGAGCAGGAAGTTGATGCGGTGACAGAAGCCGCCTGGCTGCACGTGGCCGCTAGCGCCGCTCGAACAGGAAACCAACTTGAAGGTGTTGAGTACCCGCCCCTCGGTGTCACTGGAAGGGACCGGCCGAGTGAACTCGCGTGGCTCCACGCGGTATCCCGCGCCTACGCTTCTTCACCCGTCGTAACAGAATTCACCCGCCAGGAAGTCGCGCTTGCCTCCTTGCCGACAGGCGGACCGGAAAAGGACTCCTCCCATGACAACTGACGTGCACCCCGCGGAGTCCAAACTGGCGCGCCGCATCACCGACTGGCTTGAGCCGAAAAACTGGATTATCGCCGTCACCCTCCTGATCGGCTGGCACACGGCGCAATGGACCGGCGTGGCTTGGGGAGCGGTCGGCGCACTCTTCGCCGCCATCATTCCCATCACCTTCATCAAGTACGGAATTCGGAAGGGCCACTGGGGCGATCGACACGTCGGGGCCAAGCCTGCACGGCTCGTCGTCATGGCCGTCATCCTGCTCTCCGTGGCCACCGGAATCCTCCTCATGGCCGCTGCAGGCGCCCCGCGGACGATGACCGCCCTCATCGTGTCGATGCTGGTCACCCTCGCGATCCTCGCCGTGATCACGTTCGTCTGGAAGATATCCGTGCACCAGGCCGTCTCGGCAGGTGCCTGCGCGATGCTCGTACAGACCTACGGTGCGTGGATGACCCTCGGGTTCCTCCTGGTCGTCATCGTCGGATGGTCCAGGGTCGAGCTGCGGGACCACACACGCAACCAGGTCATCGCGGGCACAATCCTCGGCACCGTCGTGGCCGCCGCCGTGTTCCAGCTGGCACGCTGATCAGCCCGCCGTCGGTCTGACGGCGGGCGGTCGGCGCCCGCTACCCCACGCTCGGCGAATCTCAGGTGCCGCGGACGTCGCGTCCCAAAGCGGCCGAGATAGCGCGCTGATGGACAAGTCCGGTGCGTACCAGCCGGGCCTCCGGCGTGAAGCAGTCGACGATCGTCATGTGGTTGGCGGCCGGGCAGATGCCGCCATCCACGATCACGGATGCGCCCACGCCCGTTGTTGTCAGGAAGTGGTTGACCTCGTCGACGGTGATGGCAGGACCGGGGTCGTCCGGGCCTGCGTCGCCGGAGATGTTGACCGTGGTGGCGGCGACGGGTGCGGTGGAGAGGGACGCCAGGCGGCCGAGGAGACCGGAGTCGTAGGTGGTCAGAGCGGGGGAGCCGACGGCTGTGTACCCGGCGGCGTCGGCCGGATCGCGCCACGGCAGGAGGAGCGCGAGATCTCCGGGCCAGAACGCGTCGGCGAGCCGCCTGGCCTCCGCCGTGAGCTGGAAGCGTTGCTCGCATGCCTCAAGGGAGGGCAGGACGAACGCCAGAGACTTGCCGGGCGGGCGTTTCTTGCCGTCGAAGATGCGCTTGCAAGCATCCGCGTTTCCGGCGTCGGCGCAGATCATGTACCAGCGCTTGGTCGGCACGATCACCAACTCGCCGGCCTCGATCGCGCGTGCGGCGATGTCGAGGTCGGTGGGGTGGATCAGACGCATGGACGTGCTCCTCACGAGATGGCGGTCGGCTTTCATCGGGCGGTCGGCGCGGTAGCCGTGACGGTGGCGAGGGGCGGGTAGTCGAGCCACGGGTCGCGGAGGGCTTCGAGGCGGCGTTGGGCGTGGCTGGAATGCGACACACGGAAGTACGCCATGACTCTGGGTGTCGAGGTGTAGTTGCGGCCCACCGAGTGCGGAACGAGGTGGTGCATGAGCAGGACGTCGCCAGGCTTGCCCAGAAAGGCTGTTCCGCTCTCGGTATCGATCTGCGGGGGGACCTGCTCGGTGACGCCGAGGGACCACTCGGAACGGAACCACCGGGCCATGGCCTGGTGCCCACCGGGCAGGTACCGCAACGCCCCGCCATCCGGATCGCTGATGTCGGATAGCACCACGCCGACGAGCAGTGAGAAGGTGCGCAGTTCATCAGGATCGAGATGCGGGCAGGCGACTCCGTCGACGTGCATCGCCTTCTCGGGCTGTGACGTTGGCAGTGCGTCCTCGGGTATCCGGATCTGGATCTGCGTCGTGGTGACCGGCTGGATGTCACCGAGTAGATCGGTCGCCAGTTCCTCCGCTCCCGAATCCGAGAACAGGCCCAGCAGGTCCGGGTGTTGGCCGAGTTCGGGTGCGAAGGTGCGTTGCGTGTACGCGGAGATCTGCGAGGCGTCCATCTCCTCGCGGAACCAGGCGTCGATGAGGGACGAGGCTCGGGCGATCAGGGCATCGGGTACGAGGCCGCGTCGGACGGCAACGCCGTCCCTTGCGAAACCGGCCTTCTCTTCATAGGTGAGGGACATTGGTCCTCCGAAGGGTGTCCGGGACATCGGTATTGGGGGCCGCAAGGCGGGCGAGTACCTCCGCGCCAGCGTCCACGGCGCTCGCGATGATCGAGTGGCCGGCGGCGGCGCTGGCTTTTCGGGGATCGCCGCCGATGATGCCGAGTGAGGAGATCGCCGGGTCGCAGGATGACCACGGCCACGCGGTGCCGCGTCGGAGTATGAGCCGCTGAATCTCCTCGCGTCGGCCCGGATCGGGGGTGTGGTCGGCAGGGATTCGGCCGAGGTGCACCATGTCCGGGGCGAGGGCGAGCATCATCGAGGTCTCGCGGACACCCGCGTGGATCTCGGGCAACTCGCTGACGGTGGCCTCGGGCGACAGCGAGACGGGGTTGATGACGCAGACGGCGATGCCGTAGGTCTGCTGGAGTTCGTAGGCCAGCGTTTCGAGGACGCCGCGGTTTCCGCCGTGCCCGTTGACGATGAGCAGCCGACGGGCGGTGGTGGCGCTGACGTACTGACCGACGATGGTGTCAAGCAGGCTGCTGAATGTCGTGGTCTTCAACGAGACGACGCCGGCCGACCACGCGTGCTCCGGGGAGAGCCCGTACGGCAGGGCGGGCAGGGCCCACAGGTCGTGGTGGTCGCCGTAGCGTCCGACCAGCATCTGGGCGAATCGTTCGGCTATGACGGTGTCGGTATTGAGCGGCAGGTGTGGGCCGTGCTGCTCCGTCGAGCCGATCGGCAGGACCAGGACCGAGTGGCGGCTGAGCCGCGCCGAGACGTCCGGCGCGGTCAGCTGGTCATACGTGCGCGGTCTCCCGGTTTCCCTCATGTCCGGTTCCTGCGGCCGATCCTGAGGAGGAATTCGTTCTCCTCGCCGAACGTGTCGTCGTCGCTGAACTCGGCCAGCGTCGTCTTCACCCTCGACTCGAACTCGCCCAGGCGGGCGCCGAACAGGTGCGGAGCCGCGAAGGAGGTCGAGTACAGGTATCCGAGGATGCTGTCGGTCGTCCAGGTGCGCTCGACCGGAACCCGTACCTCCTCGACCTGGTTGAAGGGTGACTCCTCCATGATCTCGCTGTACGGCCGGTTGTGGTGCTGGAAGGTCCCCTGACCAGCGCGCCGTTCCTCGCCGAGGAACTCCTTGATGACGCTGCGGACGGCTTCCTTCCAGGGACTTCCCGCCGCCCAGAAGCTGTTGTCGCCGAAGATGGCGACAGCTCCGTCCGGGGCGACCTGCGCGTCAAGACCGGAGAGAACCGCTGCCTGGTCGAGCCAGTGGAATGCCCGGCAGATCGTCACAAGGTCCGCGCGCCAGCCGGACGGCGGCGTGAACTCCTCGGCCGTGCATTCGACGAGCGACAGACTCGCGCCTTCCGGAAGCGCCGGGCGGAGCGCCGACTCGGCGGCGGCGAGCATGTCGGCGTCGTTGTCGATGGCGATGATGTCGTCGAAGCGGTCCAGCAGCGCTTCCACGACAAGGCCCGTTCCGGTACCGACGTCCAGCAGGCGGCGCGGGCGGTCGGTGGCCGTCGCCCGGTTCAGGACGTCGGCCACCTCGGCCGGGATGCCCGGACGGTACTGCCGGTAGAAGCCGACGGTGCCGGTGAACAGGCTGCTCATGGGATTTCCTCCGTGCGTGAGAATGCTTGGACGTGCTTGGCTGCGGCCGAGAGGTCGTCGGCGACGAGCACGCCGTGATCAACGATTAGATCCGGCTCGGGAGTTGGTCGGCCACGCGATATCCAGACGGCCCCAAATCCGGCGTTGACGGCCCCGACCACGTCACAGGCCCAGTCGTCACCGATGTGGAGGATGCGCGCAGGATCCACCGCGCAGTGTTCGGCGACCGCGAGGAACGCCCGCCGGTCCGGCTTGGCGTAGCCGATACGGCACGAGGGGAAGAAGTCGCTCACCCACGGCGCTGTGCGACGCCGGAGCCCGTCGGTGTCCGCGTCCGCGCAGGTCACGTTGGACAGGGTCACGACCGTCGCCACCTCGCTCAGCACGCGCAGGGCGTCCATGGTCCCGGGGAACAGCGTGAGGGGAGCCGGTGGTAGATCCCGGGGGAAGTCGGCGGGTGCGACCTGCAGGGCCTCGCACACGTCGGCCACGACGGCGTCGCCGAGCGACGGTTGCGTGTGCAGGCGGTCGCGCATGATCTCGCGCGCCTGCTTCGCCGGCAGGGGGGATGCCGCGGTCAGCCGCATCGTGAGGCCGGGGCCTTCCGCGGTTCCCAGCGTTCCGCCGACGTCGACGCTGATGAGGTGGGGGCGCCGGCGGGTCACGCGGCACTCCTCGCGGGAGGCAGTGCGGAGACGATGGCCGCGATGCGGGCGCTACGGATCTCACGCGTCGTGGCCTCGGACAGGAAGGTGAGGGCGTAGCGCAGTTCCGCGTCGTCCAAGGCCTCGAGGATCCGCCCCTCGGCTTCGGCGGCCGACTCCAAGTCCCCTGGTGCCGTTTGCGGACGCAGGCCGTGCGGTAGGTGCAGTGTCCCGGACCAGCGTGCTCGGAGCGCGGGTACGGTTCCGGGGTTCGTGGGGTGCAGGACGGTGACGTCGTCCAGGGTCATGATGCGTACGGGGATGTTCGTACCGTCCAGGTCGAGACGTCCGGACAGGAAGGTGTCGTGCCCGCCGAGGCGTTCGGTCAGCACCAGGAGCGGTCCGTCGGGCGTGCGCCCCACGGATCCCTCGACAGGGAGGCTTACTGATGTTCGCGGCATGGTGTCCTCCTCGGGATGGTGCCGAGACCGGGAGATTCCGGCAGGCGTAGGTGTCCGTGTTCGGGGAGCCAGGTGTGGTCGTAGAGTCGCTGCCGGCCCGGCTCCCACTGAAGGCGGTACTCGATCGCGGGGGCGGCCTCGGGGAACGCGGCGGCAAGGTGGATGCCGGGGACCAGCGAGCGGCCATGCGGATAGACCGGCACCTTGCGGGCGCGAGCAGCTGCCAGGACTTCGACAGCCCTGGTGAGACCGCCGCATCCGACGACGTCGAGTGTCAGGGCCACAGGGCGGGTCGTGTCGAGCACGGTGGCGGGGTCCTCGCGGAGCGAGAGGCGCTCGCCTATGGCCACGGGCACGGGCGTCGATGCCAGTCGGTCGTATGCCCGTAGATCGTGACGTGGCAGAGGATCCTCCAGCCAGATCAAGGCGGACGGATCGACCAGTCCAGCAAATGCCATGGCCAGGGAGGGAGTCCACGTACCCACAGCGTCCACGGCGATCCGGACCCCTGTTTCCTCGGCCGCGTGTTCCACAGCCCTGGCGAGAGTCCGCGCTGCCCCCGTCGCGTCGTGTGGTGTTCGGCAGCGGAGCCCCCACTTGGTGAAGGCCCAACCGCCTGCCAGGACTTCGCTCAGGACGTCCGACTCGACAGGGCCGGTCAGCTCCTGTGTCAGCCACGACGCGTACGCCGGTACGGATCGGCGCGCGGTCTTCGGAGTCAGGAGGTCCGCCACCGGACGACCGTCAAGGCGCCCGTGCAAATCCCACGCCGCGCAGTCGATGGCACCCATGGCCCACCGGGCATGCGGGTGCGGACTCGCGATCGCAGGCCCCAACAGGCGTCGGCAGAGCGCCTGATGGTCTGTGGCATCAGCGCCGATCACGGTCGGCGCGAGGACCTTGTCCGCGTAGGAGGCGATGGCAGCGCTGACGGGGCCGTACCAGCCCGTCTCCCCAGCAGCGTGAAGCGCGATGAACGCCGTGTCATCCCCCGCAGGTTCGGCATCCCGTACGTCGACGACTTCGATCCGGTCAATGCGGATCGCGCTCATCAGGCCGCCTCCCGGGCCGCGAGAAGGCGATTCGCCACCTGGACCAGGCCGGCGGGGGTCAGACCCAGAGTGTCGGCGAGTTGCGCCTGGGGCGTCGGCCCGGTCGGCTCCTGCCAGCCGATGACCTCGGCCGGACGGCGAAGCCTTCCCGCCAGTAGGCCCCAAACCGCGGCCGGATGGCCGAGGGTGACCACGAGAACAGCGGCGTGCTGGCCGAAGTATTGATCGATGTCCGCGTCGGACAACCCTCGCGGCCATGTCGTGGGATCACCGAGCACGGTCAGGTCGAGGAGATTCACGGCCCGGACGCGGCATCCGCGGTTTCCGCGAAGCAGCGGGATGGCCTCAGCGGCGACGGCGGCCGGGAGGTCGCCCGCGGTGACGATGGTGATGTCCGGTTCGCCGTCATCGCTCAGATGCGGCCAGATGGCGAGCCCGTACGCCTGCTCTTCGTGCACCGTGTCAGTGGGGTGGGCGGTCGCGGTGTGCTTGCCCGCCACGACGACGTTGACACCTCCATCCGAATGGAGAGCCTCTTCCAATGCGACTGCGGTACGGGTCGGATCGGCGGGTGTGAGCACTCGGACAGCGGGGTCGCCCATGGCCAGGAGTGCTGTGGCGAAGGACGGATCTCCGTGCGTGAAGACGTTGTTCCAGCCGTACGACGTCAGAAGCAGGTTCAGGCTGGGCAGAACCGGCGCCCCCGCGAGGCGGCGCTGTTTGAGGTGAGCGGCGACTCCGCTCAGCAGCAGCGGAGCGAAGGCTTCGTAGGAGACCAGGACTCCGCGACGGCCGCTGGCTGTCCAGCCGGCGAGCCACTCCAGCAGGACCTCCTCGGCCAGCAACTCCTTCGTCCAGGGTTCTCTGGCCAAGCCCCCGAGACGGTTGGAGGCCAGCTCGTCCGGGCTGAACACCTGGAACCCGCCGTCCGCGGCGTGGTCGCGGATCACGGTGGTCACGGCGTCGGCGAACGTGCCAAAGCCCTTGTAACCGAGCGGCGTTCGGTGATCGGCCGGCCTCTGTTCGGCGTGCGTCGGGCGTAGCCGGCACCACCGGGCCGCTGCCATCGCACGAGCCAGTCCGCCTAGCGGGCGCCCGTCGGGATCGAACAGCTCGTGTGGCGAGTACCGGGCGAGCCACCGTTCCAGGAGTTCCAGTTGGTCGGCCACGCGTCCGGGGGCTGACAGCGGGGTCTTGTGGGCGCGCGGGGTGCCGAGAATCCGGCGGCCTTCCACCGTCTCCGGTCCACCCCAGCCCTTCGTGCACCGTAGGAAGACGGCGACACGGCGGCTACGGCTGGTCGTGTCCAGGGCCTGCTGGAACACCTCGTGAAAGGCCGCGTGCTCCTCCTGGGAGCCCTCGACGACATGCACCACTCGGGCGTCCCAGCCCTGGCCGATGGCGTACGCGCGCAGTTGGTCGTCGGTCATTCCTCCCAGCAGGCTTTGGCCGCCCATCCGGAATCCGTTGACGTGGATGACGGGGAGAACCTGTGCGCCCGGCACGACGCCTGTCGCCAGCCACGAGGCCGCCGTCGTGGGCGTCTCGCATTCACCGTCCCCGACGACGGGGACCAGAACGCGGTCGGGCGCGTCGAGCGCGGCACCCTGGGCGAACGCCAGCGCACCGCCGAGCCGTCCTCCGAGGTAGTCACCGGCCCACAGGGCGGGATGTACCTCGGCGCCGAGTCCGTCGACATGTGGGAACGCCCGTGAAAGCCGGATCAGGCCGTCCACGTCAGGCGTGAACTGGGGGCGGATCGCCTGGAGTTCTCCGCTGAGCCAGGCCATCGACAGCTGGACGATCCCCGCATGGCCGGCGCCGAGGATCGGCACCACGTCCCGCTCGGGGGACGTCTGGCCCGCGGCCAGCGCGACATGCGCCAGTGCCCAGGCCGTGCCCGGAACGGTGCCCCAGTGACCGGAGGGGTCGGGCTTCACGTGTTCGTGGGACAGGGGCTCGGAGAGCAGTACGTTCCCGCGGAGGTGCAGCTGGCACACCGAGGCGTATGTCGTGGCTCGCCAGAGGGCGTCGGCCAGGACCGCGACGCCGGTCATCGCCCACCGACCAGGCTCTCGCCGGCGAAGGTGAAGTACCACAAGGGCCGGTAGCACTCCCACGCCACGGGACGCAGGCCGCTGGAGCCCATGATTTCCTCGATGGCCCGGCGAGCCTGGAGGTAGAACTCCAGGTCCTGGGCACCCTCGGACCGCAACCCGGCCATGATCGAGTTGTGGGCCTGGTACACCTGGAAGTTCGGGAACTCCGTGACGTACGGCGCGAGAGCCGCGACACCCTCGCGGAGTGCTTTGAGGCCGTCCAGGCCGACGATGTACGTGAACGAGGTGCCGTGGCCGACGCGCAGCGCGCGCTGGAGTACCTGCGCCATCTCGGAGGTCGCGAGTGTGGCCTTGCTGGCCTTGAGCAGCAGGTCGCGCCGGGTGAAGCACTCGGCGGTGAGGCGCAGCACGAAGGGGGACGCGTGCTTGGCGAGGTCCTCGAACGCTTCCTCGGTGCGCAGCACCGAAGTGAGGAAGCCGATCCGTGCGTTGATGTTGTGCTCGGTGAGCACGCTCCGGAGCGATCGGAGGTGGTCGGTCGCTGCCCGCTCGCGTTCGAAGCAACCGGTCGAGACAGTGATCTCACGAAGTTCGGTCAGGTCGCCGTGGGGATGCTGTTCCAACATCGCGGCCAGCAGTTCGTTCAGCTCCCGCTCTTCCGACAGGCGGGGATCAGCGGCGGCCTCCAGGGTGTTGGGGCAGAAGGCGCATCCGACACAGCGGCTCCGGGCGTTCGGGTTGAGCGTCGCGGCTCGGCCGCCGTCACGGAAGTACCCGCCAACGGCCTCGTCGGCATCGATGCGTTCAATGCTCCCGATCGGCTCACCGCCGATCGTCAGCTGTCCGTCCTCCAGACGGAACGGCGAACGAGCCGCGTTCAGAGGGACGATGACCTGCCAGGGCACGGACGGAGCGGTGGCAAGGCGCACCAGCACGCGTGCCCGGTGGCGTGGGAGGTCCGACGAGATCCCGTGCAGGTTGATGGAAATGAGCAGCGCGTCCTCGACGGGAACCGCGTATCGGGCCGCGAGGCGCTCAACAGACGTGAGCGAAGCCGTCGATGCGGGTAGTTCACCAAGCACTGCGGACATGCGCACACTCCATCCCAGCCAGCTGTATGGGGGTTCTGGTACTGCATCGGCGGCCCGTTCCACCTCGGGGCCGATGAGAGAAGAGCGTGCTGGAGAACACCGGGACGGCAGAACCGCATCCCGGGACGATCCGAGGACGTCTTGGGACGTTTCAGGGGCGAGCGAACTCGCGAAGCTGAACCATGAGGGCGTCGACGTCGCTCAGGTCAGGGAGAACAAGGTGGGCGCCGGCTTGTCGTAGCTCGTCTTCGCTGTTGACTCCGGATGCCACCGCCACGATGTGCGCGCCTGATGTGATGGCGGCATCGACATCGCGGGGGGTGTCGCCGACGAGCACCACGGCGGTGTCGTCCGGAAGGTCGTAGACGGCCCGGACCCTGCTCCGCGCCACGTCCACCAACGCCGCCCTGTCAGCGGAGTCGGCACCGTAGGCGCCGACTCCGAGGTCCACGAGGGCGTCCAGTCCGAAGGCGCCGAGTTTCACCCGCGCGTTCGCAGCGATGTTCCCCGTAAGGACGGAGGAGACCATGCCGTCCTCCTCTGCCACGGCCTTGAGGGCTTGGCGAACTCCTGGCAGAACCCGGCCCCGCTGGTTGAGGTCCGCTTCACGGCCTGCCCCTGCCGCCTCCAGCGCGACCAGCGCGTCTTCCCACTCAGGCGGTTCCAGGCCGTGATCGTGGAACATGCCCGCGATGATCAACCGGTCTGTCCGACCCTCCGTGCGTGCGGGACGTACCGGCGCCCGACCGGCGAGAGCCGTGAACGCGGCGGCATAAATCTCTTTGCTGACACCGGCGTTGTCGATGAGGGTGTGGTCGATGTCCCAGAGCACGATGAGCGGCATCCTGCCAGCGTAAGCACACCGCTCGCGTACTCTCGCTGAGCCGGTCGTCCTTGCGAGTGTGACCATGGGTGCGATTGGATTATCCGAGTGAATGAACGATTGCGCTCGGCACTCGTCCAGCGGGGGATCACCGAAGAAGATCTCGCCAAGCTCTGTTCCGTCGACCCGAAGACCGTGGGCCGCTGGCTCTCCGGACGGGTGCCCCACCGCCGGCACCGCTTCGTCGTCGCGAAACACCTGCAGGTGGACGAGGTGTACCTCTGGCCGAACGATCGCCAGCGACCCGTGCACCTCGAAGCCCTGCGGTCGGAGATCGTCGAGGTCTACCCGAACCGCGCCAGCGTCCCCAGGGACGTCTGGATCTCCCTCCTGCTCGGCGCCGTGAAGCACATCGACGTCCTCGTCTTCTCCGGTACCTTCTTCGCCCAGACCAACCCACGCATCGCCCGCATGCTGCAGGAACGCGCACAGGCCGGAGTCAAGGTCCGACTGTGCTTCGGCGATCCATATGGAGAAGCGGTAGCCGTCCGGGGCCGCGAGGAAGGGATCGGCGACACCCTCGCCGCGAAGATCCGGGCCTCTCTGACGTACTACCGCGGCCTGGTCGGCGCCCCCGGCTGCGAGGTCCGACTGCACGACACGACGCTGTACAACTCGATCTTCCGGTACGACGACCAGTTACTGGTCAACCCGCACATCTGGGGCCAGCCAGCGAGCGCCAACCCTCTCTTCCAGCTCCGGCGCACGGACGGCACCGACTGGTGCGACCGCTACACCGAGAGCTTCGAAGCCGTATGGAACACCGCGCGCCCCTGGGCGCCCAACCGTCAGGAGCACCACCAGCGTGGGCAGGACTGAGTACTACAACGACCCGATGGCACCCAAGGCCAACACCCTGATCCCAGCCAGCAACCTCCTCGTCGTCAACAGCGAAGGCGCGATCCTGCTCCAGCGGCGCCGCGACACCGGACAGTGGGCCCTGCCAGGTGGCGCCCAGGACATCGGGGAGAGCCCCGCGCAGTGCGCCGTGCGCGAATGCGAGGAGGAGACCGGCATCGTCGCCGAAGTCACCGGGTTCCTCGGTGTCTACTCCAACCCGGCGCACATCATCGAGTACACCGATGGAGAGATCCGGCAGCAGTACGAAGCCGCCTACATCGGCCGCCCGGTCGGTGGCGCTCCGACGGTGAACGACGAGGCCGACGGCGTGCGCTGGGTACTGCCGGAAGAACTCGACGGCCTCGACATCCACGCCAGCATGCGGGAGCAGATCGGCCACTACCTCTCCGGCGAATACCCGTATCTGGGCTGAGCCGGGCCTATACCGTCAGCCCAGCCGCGTCGGCTCGCGCCTGCACCCGCGCCACACTCTCGTGGATGGCGGGTGCGGCTCTGCGGATGAAGCGTCCGACCACGCTGTCCGTTCCGTAGCGACCGAGGATCTCGCCCACCCGCGCATACGACGTCGTTGGCGATCCGTCGGGAGTGGTGGTCATGTCGCAGTACACCAGGGCATCCACCAGGACTTCGTCGTCCAGCTGCGGAAACTCCGCCGCCAGGATCTCCCGCAGCCCACGTTCCTCGGCTTCGAGCGGGGCGAAGGAATGGTTGGCCACCAGCCGCACGACCCGCTCTTCCACCCCAGGCAGCGTTCGCAGGTGGCGAGCCCCGTCCAGAGGGTGGAAGCCCGTCAGCGCCACGACCGGCGCATACCCGATGTCGTGCAGCACCGCGGCTGCGACCAGCGCCTCGCCATCATCTCCGAGTGCCGGCGCCAGCCACTCGGCACGGGCCGCCACCCCGCGAGTGTGAGCCCACCGGCGAGGCAGGGACTCAGCGAGCAGGGACTCCGCGAGTTCGTATGCCCAACCGACCACAGCCATGGCGCGAGCGTACCTTCCGATCACGCGGCGGAGCAGGGATCAGGTGTGTCGGCTCCGTCGTCAACCTTGCACGGGATGTCGCGCCTGGCGGGAGACGTCGTGTCTGCTCACCTCTGGGTCCTTCTCTCGGATGTCGAATCGTTCAGAACAAGGCTGGCTGGTTCAGCGGCACGTTCTCTTCGGAGTCGGCCGGGGCTGGTACACGCCCGGAGCGCTCGTTCTGCAGGTCCCACAGTTCACGGAACAAGCCGTCACGCTGGGCCAGCAGCTCGTCGGGAGTGCCCTGCTGGATCACACGCCCCTTGTCCAATACAACGACGCGGTCTGCGACGGTCACGTTGGTGAGCCTGTGGGTGACCAAGACGACTGCGCGGTCGGCGGCGAGGCGGCGCAGTCCGGTGAAGATGCGGTGCTCGGCCCTCGGGTCGAGGGCAGCCGTCGGCTCGTCCATGACGAGCAGTCCGGCCGGCCGATGGAACGCCCGGGCGAGCGCGATCCTCTGCCACTGCCCACCGGACAGTTCCTGACCGCCCCACCACTCCTTGGCCAGCAGGGTGTTCAACCCGCTGCGCAACCCATCGACGACCTCGTCGGCACCTGCGGCACGCGCTGCGGCGAGCACCGCGTCGTCTCCTTCCTCGGTGGACTGGCCGAGGGTGATGTTCTCCCTCGCAGACAGAGGCCAGTTCGCGTAGGACTGCGGTACGACCGCGACACGGTTCCAGGCGGCATACGCGTCCAAGTCCCTGGTGTCGGTGCCGTCCCAGGAGACGGCTCCTTGATCAGGTAGGTACAGCGCTGAGAGGATCTTGCTAAGGGTGGTCTTGCCTGAGCCGTTCTCGCCGACCAGCGCGACGACTTCGCCTCGCCGGACCTCCAGGGACACGTCGTGGAGAGCAGGTCGGTCGGCGCTCGGGTACTTGAAGGTGATGTTCTCGGCGCGGACGACCATGGGCGCGGTCGGCACCCGAGGGCCGCGGTCGATGCGGTGGCCGCCGGCTTCGTCGATGAAGTCCGCCCAGTCGTCCAAGTACATTCCCGTGCGGAAGAGTTGGGCTCCGTAGCCGACGATCCCGTCCAGTCCCGCGCTGACGCGGCCCAGCGCGAGGAAAGCGGTGCCGAGCGCGGCGACCGTGATCTGACCGGCGGACACCAACAACGCCAACGCCACCCACACGACCGCGTGGGCGAGACCTCCCGCGGCCCCACCCACAAGGGAGATCCTGGCAGAGCGCCAGCTGGCCTGGTCGGTCGTCGCGTCAATCCGCGACCCAGCCGTGCGGTACTTGTCGAGCAGGAACGGCGCCATGGTGCCCGAGCGGACCTGGTCGGCGGTCTGCTTGTCGACCATGTACCAGCGCAGCATGCCCAGTAGCCGCCGGTCCTTCGACGTGGCAAGCGAGGCGATGTAGCTGATACGTGCTGCCCTCACGCTGGCCAGGCCCTTCGGCAGGGCCGCCGTGACGAGCAGAGGCAGAAGGATCGGGTGCACAGCGGTCAGAACGGACGCTGAGGCGATCAGCGATGCCGATGCGGCGAGGATGTACTGGGCTTGGGTGAGAAGGTCCCTGGACACCTCCACTCCCCGGTCGGCCGCGTCCCAGCGGTCGTTGTATCCGGGGTTGTCGTACGCGGCCAGTTCCGCCTTCGTCGCCGCGTCCAGGAGCTTGAGTTCGGCCTCCCGGGCGATACGCGGGGCCAATCGGGCCGACAGCGCGGTGGAGGCAATACCCAGCAGGGCGCGCAGACCGATGGCACCCGACAGGACGACAAGGGAAGGTACGGCGGCGCGGAGCTGGTCGCCGCTGATGTGCTGCGAGGCGATCAGCGGCTTGATCACCCCGGTTGTGGCCATCAGCCCGAACGCCTCCAGCACGCCGGAGAGGAGCTGAACGCCGAGCAGCGCGATGACCGCGGTGCGGTCCACCTGCCAGCCCAATGCGAGGGAGCGGCGGATCAGCTGGGGCAGACGCTTGGCCATCGAGCGGGTCGTGATCGCGTTGGCAGCCTCGATGCGGCGATCGCCGGGGATGACGAACTTCAGTTCCTCGTCCGAGACCTCCGACTCGTCCGTCGGCGCGGTTGTCCCGGCGGGCTTTGGGATGGTTGTCATCAGCTCCAGCCCTCCATGGACTTGCGGTGCCCGACCAGGGGAGTACGGGATCCCAGCGCCGCACGCCGTTCGCGGATGAGTAACGGGTGCGGGCCGGTCACGGTTCGATGCGCCAAGACGTCCCCCTGTGTGGTGTAGGTGGTTGAGGTCGTCGCTCGTCGGTCGTTTCGTTCGGCACGGTCGGAAGCAGACGGATGGTCACGCCGTGCCTCCGCTCGCTCCGAGGGCGGTGAGCTCGTCTTCGAGGCCCTCAAGGTCACCGAGCAGGTGGCGGATTGCGATCTGGCGCTCACGCCAGTAGCGCTTCAGATCCGTCTCCGCCTCTCCGGGCAGGTCGAACTCGGCCGTGGTGGCCCCATAGAGGCTGGACAGCATGTACAGCAGGGCGATCCGAGCGGAGGCCCGCACTTCCCGAATCGGAAGGCTGGGGTGCTCCGAGCGGTAGGCCCTGGCCATGGCCAGGGCGCAAGCGGCCCACTCGGTGCTGGTCGCGACGGTGCGCGGGTCGAACGCCGCCCGCCCCAGCTCCCAGGCCGGCAGCGCGCCGGCGCAGCGGAAGTCGATTACACCGGTGACGGCATCGGCGAGGGTGATCAGATTGGTGCGGGTCAGGTCCGCGTGCAGCGCCTGTTCGACCAGCGTCTCGGGGAGATGAGCCCTCAACCGGGGGACGTGTGTGCGCAGGTCCTCACGCCGCTGGCCGAGGTCGACACGCAGTTCATCCAGATGGTCGTGGCCTTGGCGCCTGGCCCTGGCCATCACGGTGTCGCATCTCGCTACCGCGTCCTCGACGGGCTCGGTCCGCCAGCGGGTGTGCTGCACGCGCCTGGGCATCGGATACGCGGCGAGCGCACGGTGCATGCGCCCCATAACGACGCCGATGTGCTCGGCGAGCCGGATCGTCATCGCCGACGAGGTCACCCGGCCGGGAGCCTCGTCGACAACGGCCCATGCGCTGCCTCCCGCGATGGTGACCAGGTTGTCGTCGGCATCGGGCCACACCCGTGGAACGGGAAGCCTCGCGGCCCGGCAGTACTCCGACATGTCCCACGCGTTGCGTGCCGCGTCCAGGTCGGCCATCGAGCGGTACTGCTTGACGAACAGCCGCACCCCGTCGTCCGTCAGGACTCGCCGGTTGATGGTGTCCGTGCCTATGTGCACCGGTTCGACGACATCAACGACCAGCCCGTACCTTTCCTCCAACACTTCAGCGGCGAGCGTCTCGCCCCAGCCTGCTGCGTCCATTCAGATCACCGACCGCCGTGCACAAGGAGACAGCGGTCCGTGCGAACCGTTCCCGAGAAGGTGTTCACGCACGCCACCCGCCCCACACGCTCTTGCCGATCTCCAGACGCAGGTTCTCCAGCATGGTGTGTGCCTCGTCGACCAGTCCGATGGCGCGCTGCCTGATCCCCCAGTCCAGGCAGTCCAGGGCATCCAGTGCCCCGTACGTCCGGCACGCGATCTGTTCCTCCTCGGTGAGTGGGCGGCCGTATCCCTGGTGGAAGGCGGCGTTGAGGTCGGGGCGGTTGCACAGGATCCGGTAGCGCAGTCGGCTCAGGTCACGGTAGGCGGCGGGCCGAAGTTCGGCGCGTTCGAAGTCGATGACCCGCAGGCACTGCTCGGTCTCGTCCCACATCCAGTTCTTGGGCATGTAGTCGCCGTGTTGCGATACCGAAGGAAGGCGGGGAGGAGCCTCCCCGGCGAGCGTGCGCACCATCGCGACGTCGTGTTCCGGCGCGTTCCTCGCCGTACGGCCCAGCAGTCGGGCGACCGTCTCGTCCCAGGCCTCCTCGGTCACTTCCGGCATCGACTCGTCGGCCGCCGCGGTGTGGAACCGGGCGAGCAGTTCGCCGGCCTGCTCGTAGGCCGCCCGTTCCTGCTCGGCCGGCAGTCGCAGCGTGTCGAGGCCGCGTCCGGGCACGGCCGTGACCAGGACGGTGCGCGTCTGCGTGTCCGCGGAGACCAGCTCGGGGGCGCGGTCTGCGCCCAGGGCCACGGTCCACTTCTCGTACGCGGTCACCTCGCGTCGGTGGAGCTTCGCGCCCGCGTGGCACTTCCCGAACCACCTTTGGCCGCCAGGCCCGTTGACCTCCCAAACGGAAGGCCGGATGTCTCCGGGCCGGCAATGCTCGGCGACCACCGCGTACGTGTCGGTCGCCGACTCCACCAGGTGGTGGAGCGCGCTGGGCATGTCGGTCAACGGTGCGCCCTTCCGCTCGCCGGGCCGCCCGACCGCGCCACGACGAGTGACAGGTCGGACGCGCTCAGTGTCCTGTTGTGGGTGGGTAGCTTGCCAAGTGCCACTGACAATGCGCTCTGAGCTGGTCATTTGCCTGCCCGGAGGCGAAGGACGGCGCCGGAGGCCATCTCGAGGAGGGACTCGCTCAGAACTCCGTACCTCCAGCCGAGCGTCACCAGGTGCGGGTCGTTTTCCGCCTCGACGCGCTGCCGCAACGCCCGTACTCGTCCCAGGGCTTCTTCGTGGCTGATGCGGGCGCGCACCGCGTACTCCTTTGACGTCGCACCGATGGCGACCATCCGCCACGTCTCGATCTCCGCCTCCGAGAAGGCTCCCGGGAGGGTGGCCATCTCGGGGCGCCGGAGCTGCTCGGTGACAAAGCAGGCGTGGACGACTGCGGCCCGGCCACGGGTGCCGAACTTCTGTCCGCAGTGCTTCAACTGCACGTTGATCGTGCCAGCCGTGATCGTGAGGTCGGAGGCGATCGCGTCGGTGCTCTTGCCCTCCGCGACCTGGTGGACGATCCGGATCTGCGCTGGTGTCAGGTCGAGCGACGTCGGGGACGGGCGCGCCGGTCGGGCACTCACGGGAGCTCTCGGTCCTTTCGGGGAGGAACGGCGGTCAGGCGCGGGCCAGCCACCGACGCCGCTCGGCGTCGGTGACCAGGCTCCGCTCGTGCTCCAGTTCCAGTTGGGCAAGACGGGTGTAGTGCTCGACCACATCGGTTCCGAAGGCTTTCTGCGCGAGGGCGCTGTTCTGGAAGAGGACGAGGGCGTCGGCCAGGGTGGGCGGGACGGAGGTGCCGCCCACCCGGTAGGAGTTGCCCGTCTCCGCCGGACCGGGGGTGAGTTTCTGTTCGATGCCGTGGTCGATGGCCGCCAGGACCGCGGACAACGCCAGGTACGGGTTGGCATCCGCCCCCGGCACGCGGATCTCCAGATGGAGACCCTCGCCGTGGCCGACGACGCGGACAGCACAGGTGCGGTTGTCGTAGCCCCAGCTGAACGTGGTTGGCGCGAACGAGCCAGGCGTGAACCGCTTGTAGGAGTTGGTGTTCGGGGCGTAGAGGGGGACCAGCTCCGGCAGGCCGGCGAGCAGGCCCGCGATGGCGTGCCGCCCTGTCTGGGACAGTCCACCGCCGGGCTCGTCGAGCTGGCTGATGGCCTTCGACCACAGCGACACGTGGAGGTGCAGACCGTTGGCACGGCCGGTTTCCGGGGCTGCCATGAAGGTGGGCGCCAGTCCGGTACGCGAGCCGAGGGTGCGCACCGCGTGCTTGAAGAGCAGGTGCCGGTCGCAGGCGGTGAGGGCAGGCCCGTACGGGAAGGTCACCTCGACCTGGCCGGGACCGGCCTCCGTCTTGATCGCTTCCACAGGCATTCCGGCGCCCGCGAGCGCGCGCTGAAGGCGGCGGAAGAACCGGTCGGAGACCGGATCATGCTCGAGGGCGTAGTCCAGGTTCTCCGTGGCCACCGGCCGTAGGCCCTGATATCCGGCCTGCTCCGCTTCCCCGTATGTCCCCCTGTAGAGGACGAACTCGGTCTCGATCCCCGCCTTGGGGTGCAGCCCGTGCCTGGACAGCCGGGTCAGCTGCTGGTGGAGAACCTGGCGGGGCGCGATCTCGATGGGCGTTCCGTCGTGGGTCACGGCGTCGCCGAGCACGACGGCGGTACGCGGATGCCACGGCACCACCCGCAGGGTCGACAGAGCCGGCTGCACGGACAGGTCCTGAAAGCCGGTCTCCCACGAACTCAGCGCGAAGCCGTCCGCCGGGCTCATGTCGACGTCAGTGGCCAGGACGTAGGCACACACCTCGGCGCCGTGGTGCGCGACGCGCTTGAGGAAGTGGTTCGCGTCGTAGCGCTTCCCCTTCAGCCTCCCCTGCATATCGGGGACGGCGAGCAGCACCGTGTCGATGGCACCCGCTTTGACGAGGTTGCGCAGGTCCGACAAGGAGAACGCCTTGTCGGGGCGCCCGCTCCGCTCGGGTCCGGAAGCGACAGCCAGACGCGCCACGGTGCTGTCGCCGCTCGTGGTGCCCGGCATCAGACGACCTCGTCTTCGTACGCGCTCGTCGAGCGGTCGAAGTGCTGTGCCGGCACTTCGTACGAGCTGCCCTTCGCCCGCCACCACCCCCAGGCCAGGGCGAGGACCACGAGCAGAGCGACCGGCGCGTAGTTGAAGGTCTCCACCGACACGAAGCCGCCCTTGGCGGGGCGCGTCTGGGGCAGACAGAACAACACCGTCACGAACGCCACCCAGAGAACCGCGATCGTGCCCACGATCACGCCCCAGTTGCCGAGGTTCCACGGTCCGGGCCGGAACCGCCGGCGGTTCTTGACGCGCAGGAAGATCGGGATCGCGTAGGCCGGGGTGATGCCGACCACGTTGATGCTGGTGATCGCCGCGTAGGCGACCGGGCTGTACAGGCTCGGCAGGGCCAGCACAGCGGCGCACACCACGGAGAGCAGCACCGCCATGCGCGGGGTGCCGGTGCGACGGTCCACCCGTCGCCACAGGTGCGAGCCCGGCAGCGCCCCGTCACGCGAGAACGCGAAGACCATCCGGCTGGCCGCGGCGGTCTCGGCGTTGCCACAGCACAACTGCGCGACGATGACGACCAGGAGCAGTGCCTTCGCCCCGGCCACTCCGAGCGCGTCCAGGAAGATCTGCGCCGGCGGCACTCCGGTCGCGGTGCCGACGGTGCCCGTGTAGTCCTGGATCGCGAAGGTGAGTCCCGCCAGCAGGACGAACCCGGCCAGCCACGACCAGCCTATGGAATGGATGATTCCGCGGGACGCGGACACCTGGGCGTCGGTGGTCTCCTCCGACAGGTGCGCGGAGGCGTCGTAACCGCAGAACGTGTACTGGGCCAGGAGCAGACCCAGCACGGCCACGTAGAGCGGGCTCGACCAGCCCGTCTTGTTGACGAACTCGCCGAACACGAAGTCGGCGGACCGGTGGTGGGAGGGCACGATCGCGAGCGCACCGACGATCACCGTGACGCCGGCGAGGTGCCACCAGACGCTGATGCTGTTGAGGATGCTGACCAGCCGGACCCCGAACAGGTTCAGGGTGAGATGCAGGGCGAGGATGCACAGGAAGATCGCCATGATCCTGCCCGGCGTCGGCTCGAACCCCCACTGCAGGTTGAACAGGGCGCCCGTGAAGAGCGCGGCCCCGTAGTCGATGCCGGCGATCGCGCCGAGCAGGCCCAGCAGGTTCAACCAGCCCGTGTACCAGCCCCACTTCCGCCCGCCGAGTTGCTCCGCCTGGTAGTACAGGGCTCCGGAGGTCGGGTAGGCGGAGGTCACCTCGGCGAGCGAGGCGCCGATGAACATGACCATGGCACCGACGACCAGCCAGCCCCACAGCATCACCGACGGGCCACCGGTGTTCAGGCCGAAGCCGTAGAGGGTCATGCAGCCGGACAGGACGCTGATGACGCTGAAGGAGATCGCGAAGTTCCCGAACGGCCCCATACGTCGGGTGAGCACGGGCTCGTAGCCCAGTTCGCGCAGGTAGGTGTCATCGGACTTCCGTGGTGTCGCGTGGCGGTTCGGACTCAGACGGGACATAGATCGGCCTCCAGGACTCGGAGAAGTGGGCAAACTAGACAGGTTCATGCCAATAGGTTGTTGTGGTGGCGGCTGTAGATCACGGGTGCGGCCCGGCGCGTGGCCTACGGGTACGGGCATAGGAGAGGGACTCGGCACGCGCCCGAAGGAGCAGCGCCTCACCGGGATCCGGCCCAGCGGCTCCGTCATGCACCGATGCCCATGGCTCACGAGCCGCGTACGAGCCCATCGCCTCGAACACCTCGGCGGCCTCCAGGTATCGGTGTCCCGCCCACAACGCGTATGCGAGGAGGTGTAGATCGGCCACCGAACGGTGCCCGACGGATGCCTTGTGGAACCAGTCGTGGAAGGCGGTCAGTGTGTAGTCGAGCGTCGACTCCTGCGCCCACTGCCGCCGCCACAGCGGATCGGCGCGCGACTGTCGTCGCTGCTCGACCTGCGCGTACGCCGGCAGAAGCAGCAGCGGCGATCCGACCGGTCGCTGCGAGGCCACGGACCGGCCGAAGTCGAAGACCGCGGCCAGCGAGGCGCCTGACGGCCCCTCAAGACCGAGCATGCACTGTGTCACTCGGTGGTAGGCCTCGCGGTTGTACGGATCACGCTGGTTGACCTCATAGAGCAGTCCCCACGGGCCGCTCGGCAGCATCGGTTCGGCGGACGTCACGCGATGTTCGGGCCGCAGTTGGCGGGTGTCGACCTGGGCCAGGGCGACAAGACATACCCACGGCACGGGATCGTGGGGCGCACGACGGGCCGCCAGCAGCGCCGCACGCCGCGCTCGCATCTCGAACTCCAGGGTCTGCGGGTGGCGTTGGCGATGGGCACGCAACGCCCTCTCGACGGCGACACGTACAGCCATCAGCTGCGCGTCGTAGCTGTCGGGCTCCTCGGCGACCCACACGTCGACGACGTCCGACCGGGCGGCTGCCACGGCCAGCAGCTGGGTGCGGGCCGTGCGCAGTGCCCAGTGCGTACCCGTCTTCCAGAGCAGCTCCCGCGACTGCCTCCAGCGCCCCGCCTGCAGTTCGACCAAGGCCACACGAAGGTCGTCGTCGTGACCTGCCGGGTGGTAGACGAGACGCATCAGAGTCCCTCGGAGGGAACCGTGTGCCGTCGGCAAGCGGGGTCGGGCCAGTTCCTCAGCTGCGGGCGGACCGTGGGGGTTAACGTGCTCTGCGAGCTGGACGGGAAGGTCATCGGGAGCCTCTGGCAGGTTGGAGGGAGGGCCGTGAAACGCATGAAGGCGGACCGTCGGCCGAGCGGGGGGATGGGCCTCGCACGCCGGTTTCAGCTCGCTAGAAACGGATCTGTCCGATCATGTCGGCGACGCCGGTCATGAACCGGTTGATGCTCGGGGCCATGGAAGTACTCGCCAGGAAGAACCCAAAGAGCACACAGACGATCGCGGGACCGGGTTTCACGGACTTGCTGCGAATCAAAACGACCACGACGATGCCGAGCAGCACCACGAAGGAGATACTCAGAGCCATCAGGAGGCCACTTCCTCCGCGGGCCCTCGCCGCTCCCGGCGAGCCTGACTCAGGGCTCGGCGCAGAGCATCGGGCCGTGTCAGCGATCGCGGGCCTTGGGGGAAGACGTGCCAGTGCATCCCCGGAGGCGTCGTGCTCTCGGCGGACGGCACGACGACGTGGCACTTCTGCCCCAGCGCGACAGTACCCGGTTCCTCCCAGCGGGCCGCGGTGCCCACGGGAACCAGGAAGTACAGCCGGGGCTCCGGACCTCCGTGGTCCAGGATCACCGGGCCTACCGGTTCGTCACCCTCGCCGAGGATCTCGATCGCGCGTCGGCCCACGGCCTCCACGGCGCGTACGGCATCCCACCACTCCCCCGCCGAGCACAGCTCGGGCTCCTCGCCGATAGGCATCCAGCGCGGCGGGTTCGCACGGGCTGCGGGATTGTCGTCGGACATGGAAAAGGCCTCCTCACCACTGCGTGTGAAGAGACCATTCCATTCAGCAAGGTGCCCTGCGCGGACAGTCTGTCCGTGGGGTCCGTTCGCCAAAGTCCTTGACTGAGGCTCAGGTTGTGCTAATGCCCGTCCAACTACCAAACGCGGAAAGCTCGTTGGAGGGATGGGCGTCCATCCTCAGCAGTGCGGCGGTCGTCTCGCGAACGGACGGGTGGAACCGCGTGTGGTTGGGTGCGACCTTCCGTGCGCGCTTGAGGTCCGCGAAGGCACCCTCCCGGTCGTTCTCCGCGAGCTTGGCGGACGCCACGTCGATGAAATGGTGGCTCGACCGCTCGCCGACAGTCGTGATGGGCGGCGCCCACTCGCCGCCGGGAACCGAAGACCACTCGGTGAGGCGGGCGAGGGCCTGCTCCGTGTCGCCCGTGTCGATCATCGCGTGCACCTCGTGGATGCGGATGTTCGTCGGGCCGAAGGACATCTCGTACGCCAGGGAGTCGCGGTTGCCAGCCATGGCCGCGACCTGCTCCGCCTCCCTCAGGTAGTCGTCGGCGCGATCGGCGTTGTTCTCGCGGGCTTCAAGAACGGCAAGCTTCAGCAGTAGCGCGCCGTCGACGGCGAGCGAGTCCTCCGTGAAGGAGCGTTCGGGCTGGAACCGCTCCAACTCGGTCCGCAGTCCGAGGAGCTTGCGGCGCGCCGGCGAGTACGCGCCCTGGCGCAGCATCGCTCCGGCGACGAGGTAGCCGGCGGTGAACTGCAGCAGCGGATCGCCGGAGCGGTCCGCTGCCCAACGGACGCGCTCCAACGCCGTGTTCGACAGATCGTGGTGACCCATCTTGTGGGCGAGGGAGTTAACGGCGCGATAGGCGCGCGCCAGGTGCCAGAACGCCTTGGCCCGGTCGCCGTTGTCGCCGCCGAGGGCGACGTGCGTGAGTTCGGTGATGATCGGCGGCAGCAGGGGGCCCATCGGGGCGTAACGGGCGTCACGGCGCAGGGCCGCCACCTGGTCGACCTCCGAGGCGAGCACGGGAAGCGCCCGCGGAGCGACATCCAGGTCGTCGGGGCTGTCGTAGCAGAGCAGGAGACGGCGGAGCTCGGGTATGACGGCGTGGACGCCGTCCTCCGCCTCCGGCTCGCCGTAGTACGGCTGGCCGGTCAGGACCTCGGGGCCGAAGCGCAGGGCCTTGGCGAGAGCCAGCACCAGCGAGGGTGAAGCCTTGCGCGCGCCCGACTCCAACTTCTGCACGTAGCTCGGGGAGACCGCGATCTTCTGTGCCAGTTGGGCGGCAGACAGTTTCCGTGTCCTACGAGCGATACGGAGACGGTCTCCCAGCGTCAGGTTTTCACTCATCGGTGGACCTGTCCCTTCGCGATGAAGCACTTGGATCAGAGTACGGATAATGTCCAAGCCTGCGCCCTTGGTCGCCAACTGTTAACAGAGTCGATGGCCCTGCGCCCACGACGTGGATCCGCGGCACGGGCCCGAAGCGGTTTGTCGCTCCCTCCTGACCCTCCGATCGCATGAACGAATCGAGGCATATCGCCACGAAGTGGGCGAGAGATGAGTAGGTTTGTCGCCATCTTGTCAATAGGTCGGCGTCGAAATACCTACGGACAGTTTGTCCGCGCGAATTCCGCAAGTGCCCGAAACCCGCCTTCGGTATCCGGCTGCAGACAGTAGCCAAGCGCTCACGTCGACATGATGGACGGGCGTGACCCACGTACGCTCGCCGCTCCA
The DNA here is from genome assembly GCF_014873495.1 of Streptomyces stelliscabiei. Lineage (GTDB taxonomy): Bacteria > Actinomycetota > Actinomycetes > Streptomycetales > Streptomycetaceae > Streptomyces > Streptomyces bottropensis. The sequence continues at coordinate 6,804,681 of NZ_JADBGF010000001.1, forward strand.
GAGTGGTCCCGGTCAAGGGCAAGGAGTCGGGAGTGGCTGAAGCCGAACGGTCCCTCGTGTTGTGGGACATCGACCGCACGCTGCTGTACGTCGGTGAGATCGATCGGCAGGTCTACCGCGAGGCCTTCGCCGAGATCGTTGGGCGCCCCGCGGAGCGCCTTCCAGCCCGGGGAACTGGCGTCACCATGCCCCTCGCGATCCGATCCCTGCTCCTGGACAACGGCGTGTCGGCATCGGACGTCCCCCAACTGCTGCCGCGCCTGGTCGAACTCCTGCCGCAACGCCTCGCCGCGCATGAGGAAAACCTGCGCGAGCAGGGCGTCCTCATGCCCGGTGCCGTGTCGGCGCTGAAGGCGGTGCACGAGCAGACGCATTGCGTGCCGACCGTCGTCACAGGGAACCTCAAGCCCAACGCACTGTTGAAGCTCGAAGCGTTTGGCCTCGACGACTTCCTGGACACCGAAATCGGCGGGTACTCCTCCGACGACGAGCACCGTCCTGCTCTCGTCGCCGTCGCGCAAAAGCGAGCTCAGGCCAAACTCGGGGCAGCCTTCACTCGATCCAACACCGTCATCATCGGAGACTCCCTCGAAGATGTCCGCACAGGAGTTGAAGGCGGCGCTTCGGTGATTGGAATCGCGTCCGGCAAGACCACGGCTCGTGAACTGGCCTCAGCGGGCGCCGATGTGGTGCTCGACAGTCTCGAGGACGTACCGCAGCTCTTGGAGGAGATCACGACAGTGATCTCCTCCAAGAGCTGACGGTCAATCAATCATGGCTACGACTCCCCGCGCTGCCGCGTGCTCTCGTCTCCCCGCCGTTCCACGGCTCCTCCACCGGAGCGCGACTGGCCGAGAAGCGTTCGCGGTCGGGCCTCGGGCCGGTGTGCGGGGTGCCCGAGGGAGTTGCGCAGCCGGATGCCGTTGAACCCGCACGTGCTGGAGGTGATGGTCTCCCAGTACGGCCACAGGATGTCCAGAACCCGCAGCTGGATGCCGGCCTCGGCGTGCAGGGCAAGGAGGTCACCGACGGGCTCGGGTGGGCCCAGCGGCTGGACGGGTTCCTCCGCCACGTGGGCGCGTGGGACGGGCTCCCCGATGGGTCGGAAGGGTGTGGAGTCGAACCGGTAGGCGTAGAGGCGAACGTCGCGGATCTCCTCCAGCCAGTCGTACTCGATCGCGTGTACTCGATCTCCCCCGCCCGGGCCGATGATCCGCTCGCGGTCCGACGGGGACGTGTCGGGTGTCATCCATGCCATCGCCCGGGGACACTGCTTGGGGAACCAGTAGTCGGGGGAACGGACCGCGTCGACGGCCCAGACAAAGGCCCCCCGGTCCTTCGACGTCGGGGAGGCGCGCGGGACGAAGCGGGTGATCGTGGGATCCTCGGAGAAGTGCAGTAACTGTCCAGGCTCTGGCCGCATCGGGGCATCGTAAGTCCCCACGCGCGGTACTCGCCTTCCGCGTTTCCAGGCGCACCACTGCGACGCACCAGAACGAGCCGCCGGGTAACCGGTACAGGAAGCGCCGAGCGTCAGGCGCAACCAACGAGATCCGCTTCAACGACTCCGGGCTGGGCCCCTCCATCGTGATGGGCGGCAGGGTGCGGATCGATGGCAGGGCGACCGCACCATGGACGCGCGTCCCCGTAGGAGATCGTTGAGCACGCGCACCGGAGAAGTCGGGGACAGGACCAGTCGGGCGTCGAGCGCTGCCTCCCACTGCCCGGTCAGCCCGACCATCAGTCGTTTGCGCATGCCGGGCGTGACGTGGGCGTAGCGCGCCGAGACGGAGCCGTCGATGTGGCCCATCCTCTGGTCCATCAGGACCCGCTCAGTGCCGAGGTCCTCCATCACGGTCCGGTGGGTGTGGCGGAGGCCGTGGGGTGTGAGGCCCTTGGCGATCGGGAGCCAGCAGGCCTCGGCCCGATCGCTGGCCGCGCGGCCTCGGGCCGGGACGCCGGGCCACGGCTCTCCGAGCAGGGGTACGGGGCGGGCCGGCTGCGGAGCCTTCTTCGGGTACCAGCCGGAGACCGCAGGGGTGAACAGCCACGTCGCGAAGCCGTTTCGGCGCCAGTGGGCGGCGTGCTCTGGCACCGCACCGCCGCGCACGAATCCCAGGTCTGCGATGGCCTGCTCCACCCTCATCCGCTTGGCTTCGGTGACGCGGTCGGGGTGGTTGAGGACGTTGGACACCGTACCCGCGGAGACTTCTGCATGGCGTGCGACGTCGACGAGTTTCGCGCCTTGGTGGCCGCTGCCGCGAGCCGCGCCCTGCCCGCGGAAAACATAGGTCTTGCCGTGACACAGGCAGGGTCTCGGCTTCGTGCGGGTGACGTGGTTAGCGACCAGGGCCGACAGCCAGTCCATCGAGTCGATGGTCCGGTAGCTGTCGTCCTTGGGCGGGCAGCGCACCAGCTCGCCGGTGTCGAGTTCGTACAGCTGCCACTCGACACGGACGGAGCTCGGGCGGGCGAATTCCGTTTCCAGGCCGACGATTTCGCCCCAACGCATGCCGGTGTACCCCTTCAGGACGACGGCGACGAACTCGTCATCGCGGCCGGCGAGCAGGGCGGCGCGTTCGGCGGTCAGTAGGATGCCGAGCGCGTCGGTGACGACCTTCTCCGGGCCGCGGTTGCGGGAGCGGCCGGCGCGCTTGCCGCGTCCGCGCCGTCTGGCAGCTGGGTTGGTCGTGATCAAACCCTCGTAGATCGCGTCTTCGAAGATCACGTGGAGTGTCGAGCGCCAGGTTCTGACACTGGAGGCCGCGTAGACGGCCTTCTCCTTTTTCTCCCACAGGTCGACGTCCGTGTGCAGGATGCCGGCGAGCGCCTTGTCCTCGAAGGCTGGGAGCAGGTGCTCCTCGATGTGGCGCTTGTAGTTCTGCATGGTCGAGGCGGCCAGGTCCTGTGCCTCGTACCAGCGGTTCGCGTATTCGCCGAAGGTCTCCTGGCCGAGTGCCGGGTCGGGCCAACCACCGCCCCGGCCCTTGCTCTCGGCGACGGCCGCGGCCCGTCGCACCTCGCCCTCGTCCCTGGCGATTCCGAGCGTGAGCACCTACGTCCTCCTCCCGCGCGAACTTCATGGCTCACGCAGGCTCCCCGCGGAACTCCAAGGTCAACTCGACGCGCCGGAGAAGATCACGCGAAAAGACCGCCCAAGGTCACACGAAGGGTGCGGAGATCAGCCGAGCAGGTTTGCTGGCGGTTTCCAGCACTCTCTGCCTTCGGCCTGCCGAGTTCGTCCAGGCAGCCCGATAGGACCTCGTCGCGCCTGCGGAGCGCATTCGCGCGGGGTGGCGGGCGTACGCCCGAGCAATCCCTACCGGCCCGAAGCGATCATTCAGGACCTCGGTAACCCTCAACGCTCCGGGAAACAAAGCCTGTTGCTGTCAATAGGTCGTCGGCGAATTCCTGCGGACACTTTGTCCGCTCGTCGCACTCGCGGAATGGAATCGTCTCTTCACGCTCCGTTGCGCGAATCCCCGACGGACCGCACCACCAATGCGCGACCCGGGTGCCTCTCTACCCGAGCCATCGCTCTCCCCCCGCCTATCCCGCACTGGAGGAGTCTTCCCATGGCAACCCGTACGCGCAGTTCAGACGACGTAGCCTCCGTTCCGACCGCCAACACGGTCCCCCTCCAGCGTCAGCGAGGTACCGAGGGAACCGTCGAGCCGGCCGCAACCACGATCTCGCCGAAGATCGCCGTCGCACTGCATGACGGCTACTACGGGTGCACCTCGGGCACGGGCTTCAGCAACAGGGCCTTCCTTGAGGTACTCGCGCGGACGCTGCCGCGAGGACGCCTCCTGGTCATGCCCGTTCACATCTCACGCTCCGACCCCAGTTACGACCCCGTGTGGGGAGCCGAGACGGAGGAAATGCTGCGGCAGGCCGGGGCCAAGGTCGTTCCGGTTCCGGGTGGCCGAGCGGCGACCGCCACCCTCGCGGGCTGCGAAGCACTGTGCGAGCAGGTCACGGAAGCCGCCCGGGAACGTCTCGCCGACGCGCCCATGGCCCAACTGATCGGCCTGGATATCCCCTTCCTCGGGCTCGGCCCCTATCGGCGCGCCGATGATCCGTTCAGCCTCCTTCTCCTGCCTCGGTCGACGAGCGAACTCGCCTCCCCGGAGGACCGGCGACGCATCCGATGGGAGCACAAGGGGCTGACAGCGGCAGTGCGTGGCGGTGCACGCGTAGCCTCCATCTCGCACCACATGCGCGGCCATCTTGAGCAGGTCTACGGCGTCCCGCGGCACGTGGTGGTCGATCTCCCCAACGGCCTGCTCCTGAGCGACCACGAGGACATGGCCCCGGCTCCGCTGCCGCCGCAGGCCGAAGCGGGGTTCCTGCTGGCCATGGGCCGGGCGGTGGAGAGCAAGGGCTTCGAGGACCTGCTTGAGGCCGTCCGCATCCTCGGTATGCAGGGCGAACGGGTGCCGCACCTCCTACTCGCGCCCACGACGCACACAGAGACTCTGACCGGCTACCAGCAACGACTCCAGACGATGGTCCGCGACTACGCGATCGACGCGACGTTCCTGCCGCGGTTCTCCCCTCAGTACCGCTCATGGCTGCGGAGCCCGGCCCTCCGTGGAGTCGTGGTGCCCTCCCGAGCCGAACCGTTCGGGAGGATTCCTCTCGAAGCCTTCGCCTCGGGGGCCGCGCCGGTAGTGGCGACTCGGGCGGGCGGGCTCATGGAGACCGTCGTCGACGGGGTGACCGGGTTCACGGCGGAAGCTGGTGACCCCATGGACCTCACCCACGCGATCAGGCGGGCGCTTCACATCAGCGCCCAAGAACGTGAGCAGATGCGTGAACGCGGCAGGGCCCTGCTCATGGCCCGGCACGACTACGAGGCCACGATCCACTCCTACCTGCGCCAGTACGTCCCTTGGGCGATGGCCCTCAGCGCCTCCTCGAGGAGTGGAGCGTGACAACCACCGCGCTGGTCGCCATCAATTCCCCTTACCCTTTCTGGCGGTTATCCGATCGGCACGCCGGACAGTTACGGTCCGCCTTTCCCGACGTCCGCTTCCTGATCGCCCACGAGCACGACGTCCCCGTCGAGATCCGCACCGCTGACGTCTATTTCGGCTGGTCCTTCGACGCCGAGTGGTTGAAGACCTCCCCACGGCTCCGCTGGACGGCCACCCCGTCGGCCGGCGTCGATCACTGGCCGGCCGCCGCGCTCGATGCCGCGGGCATCACGCTCACCCGCGGGTACGGCTACCACGGGAGGCCGATGGCCGAGCACGCGATCGGCCTGCTTCTCGGATTCTCGCGGGGCCTGTTCACGAGTGCACGACTTCAGACCTGGTCCGTCTGGTGGAAGGACCTCCTCGCAGACAGCTTCTTCGACCTCTACGGCGAGACGCTCACGATCGTCGGCTGCGGCTCCGTCGGCCTCCGCCTCGCGGAGGTGGCGCAGGCATTCGGAATGCATGTCATAGGAGTACGCCGCAGCGCTCCTCGCTCCGAACCCGACGGGATCGAATGGGTGCCGGCACACCGCGTTCGTGAAGCACTCCCGCGCTCACGCGCCGTCGTCAACCTGCTTCCCGCGACCGACGAGACGCACGGCTTCTTCAACGAGAGCACCTTCAAGGCGTGCCACCCCGGGACGGTCTTCATCAACCTAGGGCGGGCCAGCACAGTCGACCACGACGCGCTCCTCGGCGCCCTCGATCAAGGCCCGCTGGTCGGCGCCGCCCTCGACGTACAGCCGCGTAAGCCGCCAGCGCTCGACGATCCGCTCCGCCACCACCCGCGGATCGTGCTCACACCGAAAAGCGCCGTCTTCAGCCACGCCTACATGGACCAGGCGGTCGCCTTCTTCGTCGACAACCTCCGGCTTCACCTCGCCGGCCAGCCCCTCAACGGTGCTGTCACCCCAACCCACGGAGGGACACATGCCCCCCACTGACCAGCAGTCGTCCAGGAACGACCTGTTGCGGCGGTTCGCCGAGTCGGGCCGGAACCATCCCTACCTGGCATTCACTCTCAACTCGATCTGCAATCTCGACTGCGTCTTCTGCAAGCCACGGTGCATGCCCGACTACGGGCACAAGGACAAGACGCTCACCGTCTCCGACTACGCGGGCATCGCGAACGAGGCCGGGCTCTGGGGCATCCGCAAGGCGCACTGCTCAGGCGGGGAGCCGACGCTGCGTGCCGACATCCTCGACATCATCGGAGCGCTCTCCGACGGGCTCGGCGACGAGGCGACCGTCGGCATGACCAGCCACGGCAACCTGCGCCGCGGCCTGACCGTGGACGAGTTGCACAATGCCGGGCTCACGTACCTGAACATCAGTCTGCACAGCCTCGATCCCGCACGGTCTACCGAGATCATGGGCGGCGGCGACCCACGAGTCGCCCGCGCAACGATCGGCCGCGCACTCGAACTCGGCCTCAAAGTCAAGATCAACTGTGTGCTCCAGCGGTCGTACCTGGACGACGCCTTCGGTGTCGCTGAACTCGCCAAGCGACTCCCCATCGCCGTACGGCTGATCGAACTGCAGCGCATCGGACCGGCGGAGGCGCTGTTCCCCACGGAGTTCGTGTCTGAGGCGGAGGTCCGCGAACGCCTCCACGCCTGGTTCGAGAAGGCCGGCGAGATCTCCCGGACCGAGTTGGGAGTGCGAAGCCCGGGCCAGTACCTGCGGCCGCCCGGCTGGGCGGGCTCCATCGGGTTCATCTCCAACTCCTCCTGCGCCACCTGCTCCGACGCCAACCGCATCAAGGTCACGCCCACCGGCATCGCCCGGCCCTGCATCCTGCACAACCGCGACATCGCCCTGAAGCAGCACCTCGCGGACGGCACCATGGCCGACGCCTACGCCCACCTCTTCAACGCCATGCTCGAACGGGACAGCAACGAGGCCTGGCAGGGCTTCCACTACGTCGACTACGACCTTCGCTGGGACCGCATGGAGCGACCGCAGGGCGTGCCCGTCCTTCCCTTGCTGCCCGTGGCCAGCGGTACGGGTGGGGGCTGCTCACTTCGCCGACCCGGAGGTGAATCCGAGTGACCACGGCTCGTTCCACCGCGTCGTACGCGCAGCTCGGCGTCGTCTACGCCGAGCAGTTGGCCGCCCAGGACGTCACCGCGAGCATGCTCACGCACAAGTGGCAGGCCGACGACCTCATCGCACCGCACTCGGACATCGACATCCGCGTCGTCCTCGACGAGACCCCTGCCTCATGGTGGGAGTGGAATGAGCGGCTGGCCACCGCCCACCACCGGGCGGTACTCCTGGATCCATCCCACAGCCGACTGCTCGAACATCCACCCGGGTTCGCGTTCACTACGGGCGAGCTCGATCGGAACCAGGTGTCACCAGCCGAGACCTCCACCTGGAGCCTGGTCACGGGCAGCGCGGCCACTCTCGGGCGGTGGCAGTCCCGTGCGCAGATGATGCCCTGGAGCCGCGCGGACGAGAGGTTCTATCGCGGGATCCTCGACGCACGGATCGGAGGCCGCTACCAACTCGACAAGGACAGCGCCGACAACGTCCACCACGACCTCGACGGCTACCGAAGGCACTGCGTCGCCTGGCACTACGTGGCGCCGTGCTGGTTCGCGTCGGCGGCCCTCGCCACCCGTACCCGCGGCCCCGGGAAGACGGCAGCCCTCAGCCAGTGGCATCCTGGCGAACTCGAGGTCCTTGCCGAGGCGATCCTCCGCCTGTCCGCCACGTCCTCGGATCCGGAGCCTTCTCCCACGCAGCTACTGCGCTCGGCCCACGTCGCCGTGGACGCCGTACTGCGACGCACACCGCGCCCCAGGCCGCTGCCGGAGGGGTCGGAAGCGGAGGCGGAGGCCTGGACCACCACCGCCGGCATGCTCCGCGTACGTGCCGCACGCTGGATCTACTACCTGGATCCTCCGCCGGAGACCGCGACCGGCTACTTGATCGCTCGCGAGGAGAAGGAACTCCGTTCCGCCAGGAACACCTTGACCCGCCTCGCCGACCGGACCTCCGGTGACGACGCGCTGCTCGTGAAGGCCATGACGGAGCTGCTGCCACCAGGCCCGACCACGGCGAGCACCCTTCACGACCTCCTCGCCCTGTGGAGTCGTCACCGCTCCGTCGTCGAGGACTTCCTCTCCGCCCACTCCACGTGACCAAAGGGGCTCTCCATGACGTCCTCCGTGCTGTCCAACGCGCAAAGGACCCTCAAGACCGCGAAAATCAAGATCACGACCAAGTGCAACCGCCACTGCGACTTCTGCATCTTCGCCGAAGGCGGCCAAGGCGAGAACATGCCGCTGGACACGTTCAGGCAGGTCCTCGACCGCCTCGGACAGATCCCATTCCGACAGCTGCACATCAACGGCGGAGAACCCACCGTCCACCGCGACTTCAGCGAGCTCAGCGGCCTGGCCCGTGACTGCTTCCCGGAGCAGATCATGGTGCTCGGCTCCAACGCGATCACCCTGGCCCGCAACGAGCGCCTCCTCCAGGCGACCCTCGCGCACTACGACCAAGTCCTGATCGGCTGCGACGAGGAGCACGACAACTACGACGAGGTCAGCGCCGTCGTCCCCGTACTCCGTGACGCCGGAAAGACCGTCGTCATCAACAGCGTGCTGGAGGCCATCGCCCCCGACCGCCTCAGCCAACTGGCCGCCCTGTGCGACGAGTACGGCGCCATCCACGTCACCAACCACGTCCACCACATCGACGTCGGCCAGCCCGCCAACGATCTCGGCGGCCTCTGCGACCGCAACGTCGACCAGCACCTCATGATCGAGGTCGACGGCGACTGCTACCGGTGCTTCAACGCCATGGCCAAGAACGACAGCGAGTTCACGGTCTGGGACGACGACTTCGCCACCAAGGTCTTCGCGCCGCGCCGCGAGCACTACGACTTCTGCCTGAAGTGCCATGAGTACAGGGACTCGGGCCTTCAGGTCGTCCCCTCCCTCGCCCATCGCACGGCTTCCGTCTGACCACCCTCTTCCCGGAGGTCCCCATGCCCGCAGCGCTCGGTCTGAACTTCCACCACGACACCTCCGCCTGCCTCGTCGTCGACGGGCGCATCTACGCGGCCGAGGAAGAGCGATGGAGCGGCGTCAAACACAACCGCACCACACGCAAGGGCATCCTCAGCACCCCCACCCATGCCCTCGACTGGTGCCTGCGGTCCGCCGGCATCAGCGTCGACGACATCGACCACGTGTGGACCCCGTCCATGCGGCCTTCCCCCCGGCATGGATCGTGGGTGTCCACGGAACAGACCGAACTCGCCGCCCTGCTCCCCGAGACGCTCGGGCAGCGGCTGCAGCTCATCTCCCACCACACCGCCCACGTCCTGGCCGGCTATCTGCTCTCCGGCCAGGAACACGCCGCCGGACTGGTTATCGACGCGGGCGGTTCCGTCCTCGGCACGGACATCGCATCGGGACGCGAACGGATCACCGGCTACGACCTGACGCCGGACAGCATCGACCGCGTCCACCAGGTCGCACCAGCCATCGCCCCCGGCCCGTCCGGACCCGTGCGCACCCACCCGTCCCTCGGCCACTTCTACCGCAACCTCGCGCTGCGGGTGATTCCGCCAGGCAACGAAGTCGAGGGCAGCATGATGGCCCTGGCCGCGTTCGGGGATCCGGACCGCTACTACAAGGAACTCCGCGACCTCGTCCATCTCGGCGAGCACGGACACGTACACATCGTGGCGCCTTGGGGCTCGTACGACGCCGACACCCCGCTCAGGATCGAAGGCACCATCTGGACCGCGCGGTCTGCCGACTCGAAGCCGCTGGACACCCGCGCCGACCTGGCCGCGGCGGCACAGCGGGTCTTCGCAGAGGCGGTCATCCACGTGGCCCGTCATCTGCGCCACCTCACGGCCGCCCACACACTGGTCTTCTCCGGCGGCTGCGCCCTGAACTCCCATCTCAACGGCACCCTCACCGAGGAATCCGGCTTCGAGAACCTGTTCGTCGCCCCGGCGCCGCACGACGCCGGCACCGCGGTCGGCGCCGCCCTTTACGCCTGGAACTACATCCTCCGACAACCCCTTCTGCCGAAGCCCGAGGACGCCGACTGGGGCCCGCTCCCCGGTCCGGTGCCCGACGGAGCGCTGGCGGGCGGCTACCGCAGCGTCTCCGGCCTCGGTGAACGGCTGATCCCCACCGTCGCCGCGCTCCTCGCAGACCACCACGTCGTCGGCTGGGTACGGGGCGGCATGGAGTTCGGGCCGAGGGCCCTCGGTCACCGCTCGATCCTCGCCCACCCCGGCAAGGCGGAAACCAAGACCCGCCTGAACGCCCTCAAACAGCGAGCCGACTACCGCCCGTTGGCGCCCTTGGCACTGGCCGAGGAAGCCGACGCGTGGTTTCTCGGCGACGGCGACCCGTTCATGAACCGCGTCGTACGCGCAAGGCACTGCAAGTCCGACCGGATGCCCGCGGTTGTCCACCACGACGGAACCGCCCGTCTCCAGACCGTGGGCCGAGGGCACTCGGGCGTGCGCCCGCTCCTGGAGGATTTCCACCGGCTCACCGGCGTGCCCGTCCTCCTGAACACCTCCCTGAATTTCAAGGGAACGCCCATCCTCCGCACTGCCGAGCAGGCCGTCACCGCCGCGGTCGAGCTCGGTCTCGACGCCTTGGTCGTGGAGGACACGCTGGTCCTCGCCCCACATGTGCGGCTCGACACGGCCCTGACGGCCCCCGACGGAACGGACCGCGCATGACCAGTACCCCCGCCGTGACAGACGAACTCGGCTTCAAGGACTGGCCGGAGCCGGAACGAGCACGTGGGCGGCTCGCCGCGATCCTCGCCACGACGGTCTACGCCGGTCACGTCCGTGACCAGGGATCGCCCTACATCAACCACCCAGTGCGCGTCGTGACCGTCCTGAAGGACGAACTGGGTGTCACCGATCCCCAACTGCTCATCCTCGGCTTGCTGCACGACGCGCTGGAGATCGCGCCGTCGGCTGAGCGCCTCATAGCGTCCCAGCTGGGCCCAGCCCTCACACAACGGCTGCGTTCCATGACCCCCGATCACCGGCTGGAGCAGCGCCCCAAGCAGCCGTGGGACTCGGACGTCTGGCACAACAAGATCAGGTGCCTCGGCCCGGAGGAACTGCTCATCCGTCTCGCCGACCGCATCGACAACCTGCGCGACCTTCGACACTCGCCGGACCCTGACCGCCGGGCGCGCTTCCTTGACAGCCTGACCAGCACCTACCTGCCGCTCGCCGAGGCGTCCCGCGATGTGAGTCCACCACTACGAGCCGCGTACGAGGTGCTCCACGCCGACTACCGACAGCAAGCGGAGGCGAGCAGGTGACCCCAGTCGTCCACTCCATGTCGCCGCAGGGCCGCACCGGAGGCCGCGTCTACCTCCGCATGATCCATGAGGTCACAGCCAACTCGATCGAATGGCGCACGGTGCCGGACTACAAACGCACCTACACGGTCCGCCGAGGACGGAAGGTGCGCCACCTGGCCCGCCTCGCCCCCCGCGTCCGCGAACTCAGAGACGAGCCGGGCGCGTTCCTCTGGGACGACCTGAGCATCCTGTTCTTCACCCCGGAGATGCGGGCCCGGACCGTCTTCGTCTTCCACCACTACGAGCCCCTCCAGTTTGACTCCTGGCCCCTCGAACCGCTGCTGTGGCGCAGGCTCTTCGCGGTTCTGCCCTTTTGCCGTGCGGTGGTGTGCGTCGCCCCATCCTGGGCGGCATTCCTGAGGGAGCACGGAGTGGACAACGTCCAGGTGATCTACAACGCCTTCGACCTCGCCGAGATCGACGGAGTCCGCGGCATGGACCCGGCCGAAAGTAAGGCCCGCCTCGGTCTCCCGCAGGACGAGATCATCGTCTACGCGGGCAAAGCTGTGCACTGGAAAGGCATCGAGACGGTCGCCACGGCCATCGAGGGCGAACCCGGGCTCCGTCTCGTGACCACCGGGAGCAACACTATGGGCTCCCCGGGACTCCACTTCGACCTGCCTCGTCCCCGGTACCTCGAACTGCTGCGGGCCTGCGACGTCGGGGTCTTCACCCCGCGCATGCGGGAAGGGTGGAGCCGGTGCGCCGCAGAAGCGCTGCTCCTGGGCATGCCGTGCCTCATCCAGCCGATCGCCGGACTCGGTGACCTCGCGCGTCTGACCGAGCAGCCGCCCCTGGATCCGCGTCGGCTCGCTCAGCAGATACGGGATCGGGCGGACGCTGCGCCCGCCGAGTCGAAGACCGTGTACGAGACGCTGGCTCGCTTCGACACGACGTACTTCCGCGACGCATGGTCCCGCCTCCTCGCGCAGGCGGCGGGACCATGATCAGGAAGTGATCAGCCGGCGAGCTTCGCCAGCGCGGCGTCGATCCGGGCGAGTGTGCGGTCCTTGCCGAGGACCTCCAGGGACTCGAAGAGGGGCAGACCGACCGTGCGGCCCGTGACCGCGACGCGCACCGGGGCCTGGGCCTTACCCAGCTTCAGGCCGTGCTCCTCGCCCGCGGCCAGGACCGCCTCCTTGAGGGACTCGGGGCTGGTCCAGTCGGCCGTCTCCAGCTTGGCTCGGGCCGTGGTGAGGAGAGCCACAGGGTCGCCCTTCATCGCCTTGTCCCAGGACGCCTCGTCCTCCACCGGCTCCTTCAGGAACAGGAAGTCGACGTTGGCCGTGATGTCCGACAGGACGGCCACGCGTGTCTGGGCGTGAGGGGCGATCGCCTCCCACGCGGCCTGGTCGAAGTTTTCGGGCGCCCAGTTGGCGTACGGGGCGAGCAGCCACGGCTCGCATGCCTCGACGAACTTCTCCAGCGGCAGGGCGCGGATGTACTCGCCGTTGAAGGCGGTCAGCTTCTTGATGTCGAAGAAGGCCGGCGAGGTGTTCACGTCCTCGACGCGGAACTTCTGCTCCAGCTCCTTGTACGGGCGGAGCTCGATGTCGTCCCCAGGGCCCCAGCCGAGCAGCATCAGGTAGTTGGTCATTGCCTCCGGCAGGTAACCCTCGGCGAGGTAGTCCTCAAGAGCGACCTTGTCCCGGCGCTTGGACAGCTTCTGCCGCTTCTCGTTCACGATCACCGGCAGGTGCGCCCACACTGGGGCCTTCGCGCCGAGCGCCTCCCACAGCAGCTGCTGCTTGGGCGTGTTCGACAGGTGCTCGTCGCCACGGATGACCAGGGTGATGCCCTCGTCGAGGTCGTCGACCACGTTGGCGATAAGGAAGACCGGGGAGCCGTCGCCGCGGGCGATGACGAAGTCCTCGATCGCCGAGTTCGGGAAGGAGGGCTCACCCCGGATCAGGTCCACGACGACCGTCTCGCCCTCAGTGGGCGTGCGGAACCGCAGCGCCCGGCCCTGCACGTACTCCAGACCCCGGTCCCGGCAGAAGCCGTCGTAGCCGAGGTGCTGCGAACCGGTGCGCTCCTGGAGCTGCTCACGGGTGCAGTCGCAGTAGTACGCGCGGCCCTGCGTGTAGAGCTGCTGGGCGGCCTCGCTGTGACGGTCGGCGTTCTGCGACTGGAAGTACGGACCCTCGAAGGCGGGATCGTCCTTGGAGATCCCGATGGACGCGAGCGCGCTGATGATGCCGTCGATCCACTCCGGCTTGTTGCGGGCCGCGTCGGTGTCCTCGATCCGCAGAACGAACTTGCCCCCTGACTGTCGTGCGACGGCCCAGTTGTAGAGAGCCGACCGGGCCCCGCCAACATGGAACATTCCAGTCGGGGACGGGGCGAAACGCACGCGTGTGGAGGCTGTAGACATGCCTGCAAGCCTACCGATTTCCAACGGCTGCTCGGCCGCTGCAGACGATCACATTATTCGGCCCGTCGGAGATCTTGTGATGCCGTCCGGCTGAGGTGGGCATCCACCGCGCGCGTGATGCTGCGTCCTGTGGCGATCTGCTTGTTGCTGAGCACGTCGGGAATCACCGTGAAGCCCTGCTGACGGAAGGAAGTCCTCGTCTCGTCAGTGATGGTTCGGCATGCCGTTCAGTTCACCAGGCAGCGTCTTGCCCAGCAACCAAATTGCCCTGGCTGTCCGCGCCGACAGAATCGCTCCACACAGCGCGACCCGGCACATGCATGTTCAGTCTGGAGCTGATCCACGACAGCGTTTGTAGACGTGCCAAGCCGTGGACTCACTGATGCCGAACGCGGCGCCGAGTTGGGCGTACGTGGACCCGCTCTGCTCACGCATCCCTACGAGGTCAGCTTCCTGTTCACTGGTGAGTGCATGTCGTCCGCCCCGCCCGGTGGCTGGAACAGGGGGCGGATCGGTGAGGTGACGCCAGGTTGCCCCCCGTACTGCCGCTCGGACCGTTGCGTACTCCAGGCGAAACTTGTCAGCAAGCGATCGCAAGGAAGCGCCTCCAGCATGCGCCCGCCGCATCTCTCCCACTGACGCCGCGGTCAGGAGCACACCTGGGCGACGCGGCTCTCCGGGGAGGTCCTCCGGGACCTGACCACCGACATGTCCCCAGGTGACGCCCCTGATCGCATCGTGAACAGTGTTGTAGGGAAGGCCGTTTCTCGTTGCGAGATAGCGCACCGACGCGCCATCAGCGTGCTCGCGCCTCAACCTACGCACGTGATCTTCATTCAGGACGGTCGGGCTGGGCTGATCCGGATCAGCGGGCATGGGCCGGCTGATCGGCGGTGGATCGTCCACGCGCCGCCAGGTGGCGCCATAGACCGCCTTTGAGAGCGCTCTACTGCTCACTCCGATCGCACGTGCGAGGTGATCTACCGAAGCCCCGCTTCGTACCTGCCGCCGGGCGTCACGAACCAGCTCCTCCGTGAGAACCCTTCGACCGCCGAGGTGCTCCCGCGGTGAGCCGTCGGAATGCCCATCCGAAGCATGTGGCGACACGTAAACACTCCCCACTCCCAATGCCTGAGCTGGGCAGGAGGACTCGGGCTGCGGCAGTATCGCCGTGGAGAGCGATGTGCGGCCGGAGGTCTCCGCCGCGATCAGATGTACGCAGACAACGTCTACGGGCCTACTCCGACCGTATGCGTCTTCTGCCCACGGCCGGCCACCCTGCTGGCGATGGGCGCGTTTACCGACGCACTTGCGTGATGGGGATCTCTGAAATTCGCACAGTCTCATCATCGATCAACTGGAAGGAAGTCCCAATTTGTCGAAGAATGCGCGGTTTCGCTCGGTGGCCGCGTTGACGAGACGGTTGAAGTTTATGACCTCGATGTAGGCCTTGTTCGCCTCGTTGAAGCCGAAGTAGCCCATTCCGTCGTGAGTCGCCCGCAGGTTCGCGTACTCGCAACGGCTAACCATCGTCGGCGTGAGGTCGGCGACGATATAGCAGAACGCGGGCGGCTCTTGGGACGGGGGGATCGGACGACCGAACGCGGTCCTCACCCCGCCTTTCCGTACCCGCTTCACGTAGTCAAGGCATTGCTGGATCGGATCCTTGTCTTCTGACGCGTCGTTACGCATCGGCCTCTTGATCTCGACTACGACGATGGACGGCAGGGGTAGCCTCTCGCCCTCCGCGGCTAGCATCGGGGAGTCGACGAGCCGAGTCGCGAGCACGTCGGGCTCCCTGGTCGACTCGGATCCGGTAATGGGCATGCTCTTGAGCGTCTTGTCGGAGGCGAGGTATTCGTGGAACGCAAGCCGCTCGTCGATGATCCAAAGATTCGAGGCGTCGGTGCCGATCTTGTTGGAGTCGGTCCGCATCGGGATGAGCAGGGAGTGGATTGCGTCCTCCCTGCTGTAGTTGCCCTGGTCGTCGGACCTGATCAGTCTGTCGAGGGCATCGAGCATCACTCGTCTGCGCGAGACGTACGCGGCCAGGTCGGACTGGTTGATGTCCGTCACCGTGTCGAGATACCGGGTGAGCCGTTCGGCGTAGTCCTCCGGCTGTGTGGAGCCCGCTTCGGCGAAGACGGCTTGGCCCTCGGCGATCGCGGCGGCTTCGAGCTTCTGCAGTTTGCCGTGCAGCAACAACTCAAGGTCCTGGTCCTTGATGGACGGATCCACGGTCACGCCGAGCGACTCTAGCCGCGACAGAACGGGCCGGTACCTCGGAGCACGGTTGCTCACGAAATCGTTGACCCGAGCCTTGCCCTCCTCGCGCGCCGCGCTGAGCGGGACGGCCAGGATCCTCTCGACTTCCTCCAGCACGCCCGCGCGGATGTCGTCCAGCGAAACATCTTCGGTTAGTGTCGCGCCCTGCACGTCCTCGGCGATGTCGAAGGCCGTGCGGTCGGCGCGGACGTGATCGTCGAGGAAGCTGGAGGACAGGTAGCAGACATACGTAAACTCGGTGGACGCTTCGTCCTTGAGCTTCCCGTAGAGCCCCGGCACCTTGCTCGTGAGGTTCTCCTCCACGACAACGCGGCTCGCGGCGCACCAGTGCAGCCGTGGGGCGGGATTGCGCGTCGAGGACTTGAGGCAGAGGTTGACCATGTCGAACTTCTCACCCTTGACGTCGATCGTGGTCGCCGGCATCTCGGAGTACACGAAGTCGGCCATGAGGTTGTTGAGCGAGACGGTCTCGTCGCCGTCGGTCACCGTAACGTCAGGTGCGCCGCCTGGGCGGAGGAAGTACCAGATGCAGTGCTCGAACATCTCGCGAGCGATGGCGTCGACGGTCTTCACCGCGCTTTGCTGGAAGGGCTTCTTGAACCCGTCGAGGCTCACGATCGTGCCGGCGTCTCCGAGGGCGTGCGCTTCCCCGTCCGGCTCGACATCCCGCTCGACCGAGAACCGGAACTGCTGTCCGTGGAGGCCGCCGGCGTCATCCTCATACGTGCTGCGGATCGCAACCCTGTCGAACGCCTTGAGCCAGAGCAGGCGTCCCACACCACGGCAGCCGAGGGTCTCCTTGTGGTCGCTGTCCAGTGTCTCGAACGAGGTCATGTTCTCCGGGGTGAAGCCCTCCCCGTTGTCCTCAACGCTGAAGCCGACGATGGGCTTCAGCGCCACTCGTCCGGGGCCAGCGGGACCGAGGTCGAGTTCCTCCTGCGGGCTGCGCTGGATCCTGACGCTCAGACGGCCACGCTCCACGTCGTCGCCGAATCGGGCGTCGATCGCCTGGATGCCGTTAACGACGGCCTCAAGGAGCGGCAAGAGGGCATGGCTCTTCGGCAGGCTCGTGTTCCGGACCCGGCCAGCCAGCGACGTGGTCAGCGCCATGGTTTTCCTCCTCGCTCCGACGCCGCCAACCCTATCGGCGGGCGCGGTGGGGAGGGTGCTCGGCGACGGAGATGCTCACGGAGTGGCCTCGATGTCCTCGCGGCTGCGGCTGCGGCTGCGGCTGCGGGTGCGGGTGCGCCGGTGACGGTGGGCCGGGCCGGCCGAGCCTTGACGGGTCTTCATGTTCTGCCAGGTGACACGCCTTGCACTGCAGTCAGATGAGTTGCCAGCGTCCTCGGCGGACGGATCAAGGCATGGCCGGCCTTCGAGATTGACCGCCGGAACTATGCCATCGCCGCTGGCGCCGTAGCCCTGTGGCACGGCGGCACTGGGACCCCACGTCCCTCGGCAGCACAACGGCGGAGAAAGCTCACTTCGTATGACCTCGCGCTGAGTGCCAGCGCGGGTTGGTGCCGGTCTACCTACCAGGCCGCCTGCCTCTCGCCTGCACGTCGATACAGCGGGAGCCCGCCGCCCCTTCCGGGGCGGTGGTCAAGGACGATCGCAACTGAAGCAGCCCCCAGGCAGTTCCCTGTTCGAGCGTACGAAATGCCGGCTTGGCAGAAGCGCAGGGCCCCGCGTCGTGCGGGGCCCTGCGGCTAGAACTGCCGAAGGATGAAGTCCGTCACCGCGCGGCCGGCGCCTGCGCAGAGGCCCTTCACCGCTGCCGTCACGACCCAGGAGCTGGTGGCGGAGGGGGACTTCGAGGTGTTCACTTCAGACTCTGAGCTAGATGATGAAAGCCCCGGTGGGCGGGGCTCCGGAATGCTGGGTGCGGACTCCGGCTCGGCTGGCTGCGCCTTGGGCATGTTGCCCCTCCGTAGTAGGGAGGAGCGGGATTACAACGGCCTCTGATGCGTTCCCACGGGACGGCACGCGTCGTCATCCCGCCCGAGTGAATCAGCGCGAAGACCTGAGATCCGCGCTGACGAGCGAGCGGGAAGGGCCTATGCCTCGGTAGCCCATCGCGGTCGAATCAGCGATGGTGCATCGTCCGGGGCTGTGGCTGAACATGGCCGATACGTTAGCCCGTACGGGCGACAGATCGCACAAGCAAGCGAGAGTTGAGTGTCGCGATTTACGCCACAGGCCCGTGACGGAACTCGGCCACCCAGTTGGCCGTTGTTATTTGGGCGAGTTCGTCAAGTGCGCCGGGTTGGGACTCAGCGGTGGCCCGCCAGGTGATCGTCCTTGATGCCGACGAGGCGGGGTTCCTCGACCGTCCCCAGGCAATGGGGTGGCTTGTTCCTCGGCTCAGGGCCACTCGCCCCCGCATCCACCGCTGTCCGATAGGGAGGCTGAAAGGGCACCAGAGGGCGGCTCTTCGGGACGGGCCGGAGGGACGGCAACGGCCACTGCGGCCACATGAGTCGGCGCGTTCCGGCTCCCAATACCCTCTTCCTGCCTGCGTGCCTCTCGGTCGGGCACCGCTTCCTGTTACCGATGGTGCGCGACGCGACCATCGCAGAGCCGTCCGGCTTCTCAAAGAGGTGCGCTGGCGCACCTCCCGGGCACCTGCGCCAGGGGGTGACATCAACTCACTGGCGATTGATCACGAAGGACATCGCGACTCCCACAGAAACGTACGCAGTCATGCAGGGGTCGGCAGCGTCAGGCAGCTTGATGCTGCCTCCCCGCACTTGTTGGCACGAAGGTCGACCGGGAGGTGGCCGGCGATGCCAAGCGGGCTTGGCGCTCGGTTCGTCGCGCGACATCTGCCGCCGTAGGAGGCGAAGGAGGTGCATCCGTGGAGTTGCGCTCGCCGTCGGTCGAAGGCTCCTGCGTGATCTCGAACCAGGTCGTCTTGCCCGTGGGTGCTGGTTGTGTCCCCCAGGCGTCCGCCAAGGCATCAACGAGCAGGAGGCCGCGGCCACTCTCGTCGTTGGGCCCAGCGTCGACAGCGCTCGGCAGCGATGGATCGGTGTCCGTCACTTCGACACGAAGCCGTTCGTCGGTCCGTGTCACAGCGACATCGCACGGAGCATCTGTGTAGAGGACAGCGTTGGCGATCACCTCGCTGGCCAGCAACTCGATGGTCTCCAGCATCTGGTCCGACATGGGAAGACCCAGATTCTTGGCCAGTGCAACGACTTGGCGGCGTGCCGCCGGGACGGCCTCGACAGCAGCCACAACCGTGAATCCATACGTCGGACGTTCGGGATTGCGACGCGCCATGACGACAACCTCACCTTGGGAGCGGCCTCAGAGAATGAAGCCTTCCACCCGGCAAGAGCCCTGTGAGGACAATCTGTCCACAGGTACGGAACGCAGGAGCCTTGACGTTTCGGCGAGTTGTGATGCAAGCAAGCTATCGAGCCAGTCGATACGGGGCGACCAAACGTCGCTGACACCGTACCCCGCTGAGACTCCTATCAGACCTTCTCCTTGTCCGCTCGCGACTCATGATTCGCTGTCAGTCCTCACCAGTCCAGGTCCTGAGTGACGTCAGGGTCGGGCGAGACGCACCGCGACGTCCATGCCCGTGTCCGTCCGTTGGGGACCGGGTTGCGCAAGGCTGGGCGGCAGCGCTCAGTTGAGGGGGCGTCGGCTGGTGCAGCCCCCCAGCAACTGCTCGGCCAGAGCGCCAAGAAACTGATCCAAGGGGCAAGTCGGTGCAGCCACCAGGGCTCACCAGCCGTGCGGGAAATCGATTTCGCCCACGGCAGACGAAAAAGGGGCTCACAAGACTGGAACGTTCTTGCAACGCATGTCAACGTACTATGCCCCCGAAAACACCAGGTCAGGGCACAGGGAAGGCGTGCGGGCTGTCGTCAAAAAGATCGCCAGGTCTGTCCGTGGTGCCTACCCGCGAGCCGACCCCCTGCCACTTCCGAGGCCCAACTCAAGGAGTCCCACCCCGCTGAATGCTCGACTTCGTCATCGCCTGGACGGCCTAACGGAGCTACGACTTGGTCATCCTGTCCACTATGCGCTGCCTGTGCGTGCCGTATCCGGCCTGCTCGCGGGGGACCTTCTCAACCCGACTACCGTCGTGACGGCTTCATCCTCGTCCATGTCGCGATCACCCGGTGCCTCGACCGATCCCCCTCCTCTTCGGACTCCAGGTAGTCCGGGCAAGCTGCGAGCGATATATAGCCCATGATCCCCGGTTAGCAAAACCGGGGATCGTCCAGAGCATTGATGGTGTTCGCACTCGGCTGTGCTTGGCGGTGGAGCCGTAGCGGACTCAGTAGGCAGTGCCGCAAAGACACCGAGGAGGTATTCGCGGCCCACGCCCGCTGCTGACCTGAAATCCGCAGCGCCTGTTCGCTGAAGTTCAGCGGGTCTCCGCTGAGTCGGCGTGGGATGCAGGCGTTGTTGGTTCCGCTCTGTCGCCCCGCGCGCTCCCTTGCAAGGAACACCCAGCCCATGCGCCGATCCGCAATACCCCCTACCCATTCTCGCCCCGGGATGTCAGGCCCGTATGTCTCGCTCGCCGATTTCGAGCCCACCCGCAATCGCGAGGTGGCGCCTTGACCGCCGGGGGGAGCAACCGGCTGCTCACCCCGGAAGAAGTGGCCGCGTGGTTGAAGGTCAGCGACATCACGGTGCGGAACAAGTACCGCCACTGGGGGCTGAAGGCCCAAAAGGTCGGGCGGCTCCTGAGATTCCGCGAGCGCGACATCGTCGCGTACCTCGAAGACCACTACGGATGACGGCAGCCCGCTGCCTGAACTGAGATAGGAGGCCACATGGCCGCGGTGTTTCAGAAATGCAAGACTGACCCGCAGAACAATGACTACCCCTGCGAAAAGGGGCGATGCGGACACAAGTGGACGGTCCGCTACCGAGAGCCGGGCGGGCGGACCGCGCGCCAGCGGGAGAAGACCTTCGACAAGAAGACCGGCCCGGACGGCGCTGATGCCTTCGCCTCCAAGGTTGAGCACGACAAAGGGATGGGGATCTACCTCGATCCCCAGCGCGGCGCTATTACCCTTCGCGCCTGGTCGCGGGAGTGGCTCGACAGGCAGATCCTTGCCGAGGGCACCATGCGTAACTACGAGGGGTTCACGAAGAACCACCTTGTTCCCCACCTCGGCCGTAAGACCCTGGCTGGGCTCGCGACGGGCGACTTCGAGCGCTTCATCGCCACGCTTCACCGCAACGGTGAGGGCATGGCTGCCTCCACGATCAACGACCGCCTGAAGTTCGTGGCGGCCATGCTTGAGTCCGCCGTCACCGAGAAGCGCATATCTGAAAACCCTGCGAGGGGCATCAAGATCCCTCGGACGAGTTCGCTCGCTGTGGACGAGGACGAGATCCCCGACCTCGGAGAGGTCGAGTTGCTCGCGAAGCACATCTCGCCCCAGTATCGGCTGACCGTCTACTTGCAGTCGGGGGCCGGGCTCCGGATCAGCGAGTGCCTCGGATTCGCGAGCGAGTGCCGGCGGCCGGAGTTCATCCGTGTCCGCTGGCAGGTCAGCTCGAAGGCGAACCGTGGAGACTGCCGCACCACCTTCGTGCCGCTGAAGCACCGGGCCGAGGGGGAGTACCGAGACATCCCGATCGCCCCCTTCATCGACGAGGAGATTGACGCCCACTTGGAGCTGTGGGACCCGATTCCCGTGACGTTCAAGGATCAGGCGGGCAAGGATCGGCAGCTCGACGTCTACTTCGCACCCCGCGAACGAGGCAAGGGCACCATGCCCACGGCCACGACGTACGCGTACCACTTCAGGAAGGCGTGCAAGGCTGCGGGCCTAGTCGACGTCAACGGTAAGCCGAAGTACACCCCGCACTCGCTGAGGCACTTCTTCGCCTCGACAGCCCTGGCGAACGGCATCCCGATCCACGAGGTCTCGCGCTGGCTCGGCCACAAGTCGATCAAGACCACGGTGGACATCTATGGACACCTCGTGCCAGGCGCCTGGCATCGCTGCCGAGAGGTCATGCAGAACGCCATGCGGCCCGTGCCGGTGGAACTGGCGGCCGAGGCATCCGAGTCGCCCGAGGGGTACGACAGGGCGGTGTGACGGTGGTCCGCGCTCGGCTCACCGAATTGGCCCACCCCAAGGGGCGGAGGGGGGCTAGCGCGCCTAGGTTGATCCGAGACCTGCGGCATCGGAGCACCCATGGCCCTGAGCATTGCGGAACAGCGCGACGCAGCGAACATCGTTGCAACCTGCACCCGCCTTCTGGAGCTGGACGTGATTTGGACGACCAACTTGGAGCAGGGTGTCCCGGAGGGGAAGACAGATGCTTCACGCGCCCTGATCAAAGTTGGTCTGGACATGGCGACTGGCCTGGGGCGAGTTCACGAGCGAGTGTCGCTTCTGCATCGGTTCGCCGATGAGCTTGAGGTGCTCTTTCTGGAGGAGTTCGATCACTTCAAGGGCTGGACTCTCGACATCAGCCCCACGGACGTACCCGCACTGCTCCACGATGCGGCGAAGGGGCTGGATGGGCATGCATCCGCGGAGATCAGAACCCTCCTGACCAAGATCGAAGGCCTGGAGGGTGGGCAGGCTGTGCAAGGTGATCTACCCAGAAAAATGCGCGGATGGATCTACATCGTGTGTGCAGCTGTGTCGCTGGGCTTGGGGACCCTCGCCGCCGCGGGTGGCGGCCCGCTCGGTATTGCGCTTGGCGCGGCGGGTCTGGGGGTGGCACTCGTGCTGTTGCAGCAGGGGCTCTCCGACGTACACGCGTGACGCGCCTCGGAGCTTGAGTGCTGACCTTGTGTTTCCGTGCTGATTCTGTGCTGACTTGGACCTCTCGGAACCGCGTTTCCGCAGGTGGGAGCGTTGTAGTCAACGTTCCGCTTCAATGTGTAGCGGGTGACGTACCGCCACGTCACTGATCTGGCAAACATGCAGGTCAATAGGGGTTCGGCTCTTCGGGGTCGGGCCCCTGGTTTTTTTCCGTGCTGGGATGGTGCCAGGAAACCTGACCCGTCGTCACCTGCCGTCACCCCTACTCATCCCTACCGTGCTGCGGTTGTGCCGGGATGGCGGTCGGCTCCGGTGCCGAGTCCCAGGCGCGGGCCGCAGCGCTTTTCCTACTCGTTTGACACGCTTGGGGTCATGGCTGAGACGACGTACGGCATCGCGGAGGGGCCAGCGACGCGGGTAAACCTGTCGCTGCCGGAGGGGACCGCCGAGGCGATCCGGGCGCGGGTGGGCAAGCGGGAGTTCTCCGCGTACATCGCCGCGGCGGTCGAGCGTGAGCTGCGCGGCCAGGTGCTGGACGAGTACCTGGCGGACTACGAGAACCGTAAGGAGCCGGGCTCCGAGCAAGCCCGGCAGCGGGCGCGGCACGTCTTCGACGAGGTGTTCGCCGAGGAGGCCGAGTGGCCCGCCGCAAGCTGAGTCACGAGGGGACGCTGGTCCTCGGCAGCGGGGGGTTTCGAAGCTGCTCGCCGACGACGAGCAAGTGGTGGCTCTGGTTGCCGAGGCCCGCTCGCGCGGCATGGAGGTCGTTATCAGCGCGCTCACCATCATCGAGGCCGTCCACGCCCGTACGAACATGTCTTGCCTGAACCGGGTGCTTTCCGGACTGCGCGTAGTCCCGGTGGGCGACGAGGAGGCGCGGGCGGCCTCGAAGCTGTTGATGGATGCCGGCTTGCGCGGGCACACCTACGCGATTGATGCGGCGGTCGCCGAAGCCGCGCTGCGACAGCACCGCCCTGTGGTCATGTTGACGGCCCCGGCGATGTGCTGGCTGCTTGGCCGCTGGGAGTGGTGGATTGCAGGCGGTACGGGAGTTGGTGAGCGCGATCAGGCTGCAGACGTTGCGCTTTGACCAGTGGGCGCCATGTCCGACGCCGCCGGGTTCGGCATTCAGGTGCCCGCCCATCTGCCCTGGTCCGCTACGGTGACTCGCATCTGGTCAGGCAGTGCGCGCCATAGCTGACCAGCGTCGACGCCGACGCCGACGGGATTGGCTGGCGACCGCCCAGCTGCTGCTAGAGCGAATCGAGTCACGGTGAGGGCGCGCAGGCTCCGGCCTTGGGAGACGTCGTCAGCCACACCTGCGGCCATTCCCACCTCGTCTTCCTGGAGGAGTTCGACAGCCGCCGGCACTGGCGGCCGTCGAGCAGATGCTGCGGGGCGGGGTTGTAGACGCCTCATCACTTCACTGGTGGGGGTAGAAGTTGGGGCGCTGGTCGACGTTGTCGTAGTAACGGTGGAACACGGGGGTGATGCCGCCGGAGAGCGGGGGGACGATCCAGCTCCAGTCTGCGGATACGGTGCGGCCCTGGCGTTCCTCCTTGGCCAGGTGGGCGAGGAAGCGCCGGGACTCCTCGTGGTGGTCGCTGATCCGGACACCTGCGGCCTCGAAGGAGTGCAGGACGGCGACGTTGAGCTCGACCAGGGCGCGGTCGCGCCACAGGGTTGACTCGCTGGTGGTGTCCAGCTGGAGGCAGGCGGCGACGGCGGGGAGCATGTTGTAGCGGTCCTCGTCGACGAGGTTGCGGGCGCCGATCTCCGTGCCCATGTACCAGCCGTTGAACGGGGCGAGCGGGTAGTCCATCCCGCCGATGCGTAGGCGCATGTTGGAGATGACGGGTACGGCGTGCCAGCGCAGGCCCAGTTCGGCCAGGCGTGGGACGTCGGGGTGGGTGATAGGGACCTCCAAGACCAGCTCCCGCGGCAGCTCGAAGAACCGGGGTTTGTCGTCGGGGGTGTCGATGACCAGGGGCAGGACGTCGAACGGCCCTTGGGGGCAGCCCTGCCAGCCGAGGCGGAGGATGGCCTCGGTGAGGTCGGCGGTGCGCGGGTCACCGAGCACGGTGCCGTCGTCGCGGCGGTAGCCGGCGTACCGGATGAGCTGCTCGTTCCACACCTGCGGGCCGGGCCGGCCGGGGGAGTCCGGGGCGAAGACCGAAATCACCGGCCTGATGCGCCCGCCGTTGGTCGCCTGGCGCAGGTGCGTGCACAAGTGCCGGTGGATCTCATCGGGGGCTGTGGCGTCCCGGCGGTCCAGGACGCGCAGGCTGTTCCAGTACAGGCGGCCGATGCAGCGACTGGAGTTGCGCCACGCGACGCGGGCACCGTACACGAGCTCGGCGGTGGTGTGCCGGTAGGTGCCCGTGGCGTCGATGGCGGCGCGGACCTGCTCCAGGCGCCGGGCGAGCGGGACGGGCTGATCGGACTGCTCCGCGTGGAACTGGCGCAGGAACTCCTCAGCCTCATTTGGATCGGCGACGCCGCAGGACTGCGGCGTCGCCGGTTCCGCCGACGGGACCGGGCCAAGGGACGAATCGGGCCCCAGTGCCGGGCACGCTGTCGGGGACGGGGCGGGCAAGGAAGGGCCCAGAGCGACTTCGGAGGTCACGATTCCTCGCAGGGGAGTAGAGCGCTGACCTCGTCAGCGGAGGCTGAGCGGCAGGGAGCGAAGGGAGCGGAATTCGAGGTTCTCGTTCCAGATCGGCTCGCCCGCCGTCCGGATGCCCGGGAAGCGGTTCAGCAGGGCGACGTAGAACCACTTCAGCTGCAGGGAGATGAGCTGCGCGGCGAGACAGGCGTGCACCCCTTGGCCGAACGACAGGTGCCGAGCGCTGTTGGGACGGTCGAGGTCGAAGTCGTTCGGTCGCTCGAACATGTTGGCGTCCCGGTTGGCCGAGCCCAGGAACAGGGCGAGAGTCTGCCCGGCCTCGATCCGTACGCCGCCCATCTCGACGTCCTTGGCCGCGACGCGCCAGGTGAACTGGTTCGAGGCGTTGTAGCGGAGGACCTCGTTCGCCGTGTTGTCCACGCACGCCTGGTCCGCCAGGAAGCGTTCGACCTGCCGCGGGTTGCGGGCGAACGCGAGCGTGCCGCTGCTGAGAGAGCCCGGCGTCGTGGGCGCGAACAACGCGATGAACACCAGCGCCAGCTGGTGCACGGTCTGTTCCGGCGTGGTCTCGGTCAGGCCGTCCTGGGCGGCTGCCAGGCGGGCGATGACGGTGTCCGGCAGGACCTTGCCCCGCATGCCCTGGAGGAGTTCGGAGGCGTACGTGTGCAGGTCGGTGAGCTTTTCCAGGATTATCTCCTGCGTCACCGGCTGATCCTTCGGACCGGAGTGGTACGTCATGATCGTATTCACGCGCGGGATGAGGAATCCGAGGTCCTCCTCGGGGACCCCGAAGGCGTGCACGGCGGAGCGTACGGGGAGTTCGGCAGCCAGGGCGGGGACGGCGTCGATCTCGGTGGCACCGGCCGGGATGGAAGCGACCAGGTCGTGCGCGACCTTCTGGAGGACTTGGTCGTAGTGCTGGTGCGCGGCACGGGTGAAGCCTGCGCGGACGGACCGGCGTAGCGCGTCGTGGAGCGGCGGGTCCGTGTACATCACCACGTTCTTGGTCCAGCGGTGGAAGATGTTGTCCGGCGGCAGCGGCTGTCCGGGGAACTTCGCGGCCAGCACTTCCGTCCCCCGGTCGGCGGTGAGCCGGGGATCCTTCAGCCCGGCGGCGCAGTCGGCGTACGTCAAGACCGCCCAGGCGTTCAGGCGCTCGACCCAGTGGACGGGGCGGCGCTGGGCCAGGTCGGCGTAGACAGGGTAGGGGTCGGGCACGATGGACGGGTCGGCGAGCGGCGAGGGGACGGTCACAGGGGCTTCCTTGGGGTAGTCGAAAAGGGATGCGGAGCCGGGGATCGCGGCAGGAATTCCGGGATGGGAGGCGAGCCCTCGATCCCGTGGTTGTCAGTCGCGGCGCATACGTGTTGACAGGGCGGGCGGCGCGGCATCGCCGGGCGGGATCTCCGGCGACGGGGCGAGCCCGGCCACGGAGCGGAGGAATCCTGTGGCGAGCGGCGGTGATTCGCAGGTGCCGTTCGGCGCGGAGATCGGCTTCTCCGACGAGGACCTGAGCTACTGCGTGCGAGCAACGGGGCTGCTGGATCAAGAAGCGGCCCACAGGAGAACCACGCTCACATGTGTTGCCTGTCCTGGTGACGGAGGCGCCGTGGCACCGGAATTCCTCTCTCTTGAAGATCGTGCGCCGGCACACCTTCATCATGGATAGGCATCCCCGACGAAATCTTGTCGATCGGTGACTGATCCTTAGCTGTTGGATGCCAGTTCCGCTATGCACCTTTCGATACCTTCGCGGACAGGGGACCTGCGCATGGCGCGAGGTGCCGACGAAAGCTGCCGCACCACGAGGCGCCTTGTCATATCCCGGTAAAGCCGGGAGGGAATTGGAGGTTTTCCCTCGTCCTGACAGCGACTGAGCTTGTGAGGTCGTTGGCGTGAGGGACGGACCGGTTCCGGCGAGGCATCCGTCGATGAGTGGGAAACATACCGGATTTCCTCATTCCGTTTCGATGGTCCGGCTGAGGTGCTCGGAGAGTGGTGAAAGCGGTGCGGGACCGCAGCGGCGACCAGAAGCCTTCCGCCGGGTTGAGGCCGGGTGCGTAGGAGACCAGCCGGTAGCGGGTCGGCCAGTCCTGCCGGGCGATGAACTGCCGCATTCCATAAGCGAGATGAACGTTCAGGATGCCCCGATGTTGCGGCAGGCGGCAGAAGACGAGGCGGCGAGGAAGGTGGCGGTTGCATCTGACCGTATATCTCACGGGTGACGTAGCGTCTGAGACGCCGGATGTCGATGGACCGGCTCAGCCTGGGAACACGCAAGCCGCAGTCCGGCCGCACTTTCCCCGGCCGACCCGCAGACCGGGCTCTCCTGGGTCGAGTTGGTCCGTGCCGTCGTGGCTCGTTCCGCCCTTCTGCCCGGCCCGCCGCCGGGGAAGTCGCCGCTGGTCGCCCTGCACAGGCCGGCGGTCGCGGACGAGGTGTTCCGGACGCGACCGCCGGAACCTTCCGGCCTGAGACCTGGCACCGAAGGCACTCACCGTGTGTATCCGGCCGGGCCAGGCCCTCCGGCTCCGCCGAACCGGCCCACCTGGTAGGCGCCGGCCGGCTGCCGGGTGATGACCAAGGGATCGCCGTGGAGGACCTGTCGGTGGCGGGACTGGCCCGCACGAAGCTGACCAAGTCCGTGCACGACGCCGGGTGGCCATCGTTCCTCAGCATGCTGGAGTACAAAGCGGAACGGTACGGCCGCACCCTGGTCAGGATCGGCCGGTTCACACCGACCTCCCAGACCTGCTCCAGGCCGCGAGGGAGTTGCCGTAGCAGTCGAGATGCGGATCCATGGGGATCCCCTGACCGAGTCGCAGTTACGCCCTACTGACCGCGCAGCCCCGCAACGTGGGACACCGAAGGCTGTGTGATGTGGCGGGAGTTCGCGACCGGCCCGCAGGCGGTCGGCAGTGCATGAGCTGCATGACGGCTGTGCCCAGGGCCATCGATCCGTGCCGCCTAGCCCCGGGCCGCGTAGTGGCACAGCAACGATCGAGAAGGCGGGAACCCTCCGGCTTCAGCCCGAGGTGCAAGTCACATCACCTGGCCAGGAGTGCTCGTAAGTTGCGTGCGTGCCGGTGGAGGCGTCCACGGTGTCCGATGCTTCGCGCAGTGCGGGCACGTCCCGGGTGGGCGACCGAAGAGCGCACGCGAGGAGGTGCGGCGTCGGCACTCCGGTGACCAGGACGCTCCCCTTCGGCCCGGTGGAGTGACCGAGGTGTGTCGTGTGGTGGCGTCTGAGCTGCATGGTGCGGGGGCAGGCCTCCCGTGCCGGGACCGTGCTGACTCGGCTCGTCCACGACCACGTTTCGGGGCCCTGGTCCTTTCTCGGGCCGGGGTGGCGCCGGGAACCCCGTGCCGAACCTTGGGCGACACGTCGTCCCTGCCGCCGTCATGCCCTCGCCGTTTCAGGTGAAACAGTGCTGCTTCCGGTAATCGCGGGGCGACATTCCGTAGGCGCAGCGGAAGTGTCTGCTCAGCATCGCGGCATCCAGCATCCCCCAGTCCGCCGCCAGCTCATTGATCTTCCGGTGCCCCAGGCTCGGATCCCTCAGATCGCATGCGAAACGCTCCAGGCGACGGCGTTTGACATAGCTCATAACGCTTTCCCCGATCGGTCCGAAAACTCGATGTAACTGACGCACCGATATGTTGTGTTCGGCCGCGAGGGTCGCCGGGCTGATCTCGGGGTCGGCCAACTGCCGGTCGATCGACTCCTGAACCGCGATCAGAAGTGGATCGCATCCCCCAGAGTAATGCTTTCCGAGCTCGGCATATGCGATTCGCGTCGCGGAGATCGCCAGGATGCGCACGACCTCCTCCATATACGAGGACAGAATCCCATCGGTTTTCATCATCTCCACAGCCAGGGTATTCAAGAACGAAAAAAGAAATCCGGATCCGGGACCCTTGGCAGCATCCGTCACGATAAAAGTCCCCCGAGGCGACACCGGGAGTCCATCCTTCGCTTCGTCGGCGAAACGCAGTACGAGGAGTCGCGAAGCAACGGGCACATTCATCGAAAAGGGAACGTCGCCGTCCGTCATGACCAGCGTCCCCGCGTCGATCTCCGTACCATTTCCGGTACCAGCGATGAACGCCATTCCTGACAGTACGCATATGACTGTTCTCTGCGGCGTCAAGGCCGCCTCCGAGTTGATTGCCTCGAACTCGATGACGGCTGGACCGGAATCTATGATCGTCACCTTGACCCCGCCGGCCTTGAAAGACTTTATCTGCATGCTTGAGCTCGACAAAAGGCAGTACCTTGCGCTCGGCGCGTCGGCCGGAAATCGAGTGAAGCAAGATGCTTCCCCCTTCTCGGCTCCGAGCGCGACAAACAGTTCAGAACAGGCCACGGCGAGATCCTCCGCAAGGAACGAACCCAGTCGTTCACCCGCTTAGTTTGATTGAAATTTCAACTACCAGGTCAATCGGGTCTGGCGTCGGAGGCGGGAGAACCCTGGTCACAACCCGCGGGTGCGATCGATGCTCCTCGCGCGCCGCAGACGGGTCAGGTGTGCTGACATTCCGCTGCGGACGTCTCCATCGTGGGTGCGTGGACCCTCGGATCCACGTTGGGTGACTTGCTCACCCGCTGCGTCGACCGAGGGGAGGTGTGATCTGGCAGGCCTGTGGCCAGCCGTCTCCGCCGGCTGGCGTCAGGCAGTCACCCGGGTCACTCCATCGCACCGCATAAACGCTCCTGCGCCGGAGTCCGTGGCGACGCCCGAGCGAGCCTCGCTCGCACGGCATGCCGCCGCCCGGGCCAGGGTGGCCGTAACGGTCGCGCCCCGTTTCTCCATGCCGTGGCCAGCGCCTCCGGAAACAGTGCGGAGAGAGAAACTCCGTCGCCGCGATCGGGTTTCCAGGTCTGTCCGAGGCCAATTTGTCCATCAGGTTTTCCTCACTCATCACGAGGCCACGAACGGCCGTAAGGGGAAGGGGCCGTGCGCGTCTTCGCTTACTGAGTCCGTGCGAGTCCGTCACTGCTCATCAGGAGGTGCTGCGCTGTACAAGAGAGCGCTGTGGGAGCGCTCCCGCTTATTGACAGTGCCCTGCGGGTGGCAGTCCAGTCAAGTACCTACTGATTGACCGGAGTTGTGTGTTGGCTCCTGAGGGTGCGCACACAGGAGCATTGTCTTGGCGGGCGGTGCGCAAGCCACCTGCGGGATTGTCGGCGCAGCCGTACGTGCGTTCATCGAACTCGCCCGTTGGGTTTACCTCACCAGCTACCCGCTCAACTGCACTCACTCGCTACGCCGGGGTGGTTGACTGAGGCGACGGCCCGCCGGACGGACGGAGTCGTCGAGCGCGAGCGCTGCCGACGCGGGAAGTCACAGGCAGCTCCCTGCGCTTTCCTCCGGTCGCGGAAGTCTGGTCTTCCTGTGTCGAATTTGTTTGTCGAAATTTTGCGAGGTGGCGGGGGCTGCAGGACCCCGGGCGCGGATCACCACCTCACCGTTGCCCGACCCCGCTGGATCGTCGGCACGTGGCCTCCTCGCAGTAGCTCCCGCTGCAAACGGAAGCCTGGCGTCCAGAGGCAACGACGCGGTCACTGACCGACAAGACTGCGCCGCGGAAACAACCCCATGATGCTTATGTTCCAACGTGCGAGAACCATTCACAGGGGGATTCCCGGTGCTACGACACCTGCTTCATCGGGACGGACAACACATTCTGAGAACGGTTCTCCTGCAACCGCTTCTCGATCCGGCGGCCCGTCGGCCGCACGCGGTGGCTCGGGTTCTCGTAGGAGAAGCCGGCACCCGTACCCCGTGGCCCCCCGAACCGTCGTCGCTCACCACTCCTGGCGCCACTCGGCCCCACGTAGGCCCGACGTCTTTCCCCTCCCCTGCTTCCGCTTTCCATGCCATCGGCTTGAGCACGCCCACGGGCGGCTCGACGACAGAGAGGAACGGATACCTGTGTCGCACCTGACCGGTGAAGATCTCCCGGAGGGAGCGCTCGCCACGACGTGGCCGAGTCTCCTCGAAGCGCGGGTGGCCGACACACCTGACGCCATCGCGCTCGTCGCCGGGGACACGGCGCTCACGTACGCGCAGTTCAATGCCCGTGCGAACCGGCTCGCCCGGTGGCTGAAGTACCTCGGCGCCGGGCCGGAGCGGTCGGTCGGGCTGGTGCTGGGCAGGTCCGCGGACTTCTTCCTGTGCGCGACGGCCGTGCTCAAGTGCGGGGCCGCGTACCTGCCGCTGGATCCGAACTACCCCGTGGAGCGACTGTCCTTCATGGCCCGGGACGCAGCACCCGTGGTGCTGGTGACGACGTCGGACGTCCGGGGCGACCTTCTGGGCCAGCTGCCCACCGGCAGCCTCGTGGTTCTGGACGACGAGGCCACCGAAGACGTACTGCGCCGTCTGCCGGACCACGACATGGAGGACGGGGAACGTTTGGAGCCACTGCGCCCCGCGAGTCCCGCCTACATCATCTACACCTCCGGCTCCACGGGGATCCCCAAGGGAGTCGTCGTCACCCACCAAGGCGTCGCGAGCCTGATCGCGACCCAGCGTCGTCGCCTCGCCGTCACCGGCGCCTCACGCGTGCTCGCCTTCTCGTCCCCGAGTTTCGACGCCAGTTTCTGGGAGATGTCGATGGCGCTGCTGGCCGGGGCCGCGCTCGTGGTCGGCAGGCCGGGGCGGCTGCTGCCCGACGCCGAACTGGCCGCGTTGATCGCGGACCACGGAGTCACTCATGTCACTCTCCCGCCCTCGGTCGCGGGTGCGCTGGGCCCCGACATGCTGCCTCCGAGCGTGACGCTGGTCGTCGCGGGCGAAGCGTGCCCGGCGGCTCTCGTGCAGCGCTGGCGCCCGCACCGGACGATGGTGAACGCCTACGGCCCGACGGAGTCCACCGTCTGTGCCACCATGAGCGATCCGCTGGCCGACGACGTGGCGCCGCCGGTCGGCCGGGCGGTGGACGGCACCCGGATCCATGTCCTCGACGACCGCCTCGCACCGGTTGTGCCGGGAGCGGTCGGCGAGATCTACATCGCGGGGCACAGCCTGGCACGCGGGTACCTCGAGCGGCCGGGTCTGACCGCGCAGCGGTTCGTGGCGGACCCCTTCGGCCCGGCCGGCAGCCGTATGTACCGCAGCGGTGACCTCGGCCGCTGGACCCGTTCAGGAGACCTGGAGTTCGTCGGCAGGGCGGACGACCAGGTCAAGGTACGCGGCTTCCGTATCGAGCCGGGCGAGATCGAATCCGTCATCGCCGGGTGCCGCGGGGTCCGGCAGGCCGCCGTCGTCCTGCGTGAGGACCGGCCCGGAGAGCCATACCTCGCCGCCTACGTCATACCCGAGAACGCGGCCGCCGACGAGGCGGCCGGCGAGGAACCGGACGGTCAACTCGATGCCTGGCGACGGCTCTACGACGATCTGTACGGCCGAGCCGACACCGCCGACTTCGGCGAGGACTTCTCCGGCTGGGTGAGCAGTTATGGCGGGCGGCCGATCGAGGGGATGCGCGAATGGCGTGAGCAGACCGTGCGGCAGATCCGCGAACTGGCTCCGCGCCGCGTACTGGAGATCGGCTGCGGTTCCGGTCTGCTGCTCTCGCAGCTGGCGGGTGACTGCGAAAGCTACTGGGGCACCGACATCTCCGGGGCCCTGATCGAGCGGCTGCGCGGGCAGGTCGCCGAGCGCCCCGGCCTCGCGGACCGGGTCGTCCTGCAACAGCTCTCCGCCCATGAGCTGGGGAGTCTGCCCAGCGGCGGCTTCGACACCGTCGTGCTCAACTCCGTGATCCAGTACTTTCCCTCAGGCGATTACCTGTTCGACATACTGCGCGAGGTGTCCCGGCTCCTGGTACCCGGGGGCGCGGTGTTCCTCGGCGACGTCCGTAACCTTCGTCTGCTGCGCACCTTCCACGCCGGGGGGCTGCTGGCGGCGGCCACGCACACCGACACTCCGCAGACGGTCTGCGCGGCGATCGACCGGGCCATGGCGCAGGAGAAGGAACTGCTCGTGGACCCGGAGTTCTTCACGACGGCCGTCGGCGCGCTGCCCGGTATGACGCTGGAGTCGTGCACGCTCAAACGGGGCGGGTACGACAACGAACTCAGCCGCTATCGCTACGAGGTGGTGCTGCGCAAGCATGCCGGGCCTGCCGATGACACCGGGCCCACGGACGACGCGGGGCCGGTCGTGCGACTGCGGTGGGACGGCGAGATGGCGAGCCTGGCCGACGTCGCCGATCGGCTGCGTCGTGGGAAACCGGAGCGGTTGTGCGTCACCGGGATCCCCAACGGCCGGGTGGCCGGCGAGCATGCCGCGACACTCGCGCTGTTCGACCGGCGCCCCCTGCACGAGGTGCTGTCCCTGGGGCAGGCTCCGGCGGGCGTGGCACCGGAGGACCTGCGCCGGCTGGGCGCGGAACTGGGCTACCGGGTCGACTGCACCTGGTCGTCCGAGGACGACGCCCTGATCGACGCTTCCTTCACACGCGCCGGAGCGCTCGTGCCGCGTCCCGCCCCCCGGACCGACGCGGAGCCGGACGGTTTCTCCCCGGCCCGGTTCACCAACAGGCCGGCGTTCGCCCGTCCCGACTCCCAGACGATGGCCTCTCTTCCCGGGCAGGTCGCGGCGAAGCTGCCGGCCTTCATGGTCCCGGAGGTCTTCGTCCCGCTCGACAGGCTGCCGGTCACGGTGAACGGAAAGCTCGACCGCGGCGCCCTGCCCCGGCCGCGGCGCGCCGCCCATGCCTCGGGACGTCCGCCCAGGACCGCCCGCGAGGAGGTACTGGCGGCGATCTTCGCCGACGTACTCGCGACAGCCGACGTCACAGCCGACAGCGACTTCTTCGCCGTCGGCGGCAACTCCCTGCTGGCCACCCGACTCGCCGCCGAGGTCCGGCGGCGCCTGAACACCGAGATGCCGCTGTCGTGGCTGTTCGAGTCGCCCACCGTCGGCGCGCTCGCCGCCCGCTTCGACGCGGGGGACGAGGCCAGGCCGCTGCCCGTGCCGAGCGAGTACGCCTCCGGCAGCACGGCGCCGTTGTCGGCCCAGCAGATGCAGATGTGGCACGAGTACCGCCGAAGCCTGTGTCGCGACATGTTCAACGTGCCGCTGTCGCAGCGGCTGACCGGTGCCGTCGACGCCGAGGCACTGCGCGCCGCCCTCGCCGATGTCGTCACCCGGCACGTTCCGCTGCGCACGCTCGTCCAGGACGACGGCAGCGGTCCGTGTGCGGTGATCACGGAAGCCACCGCGGACGACATCCCATGGACGGAGACCAGGACCACGCCCGAGCGGCTGTCCGAGGATCTCGCGCACGCCGCCCGCCGCCACTTCGACCTCGAGACCGAGATCCCGCTGCGGGCCGTACTGTTCACGCTCGGCCCGGACGAGTCCGTACTGCTGCTGGTCATGCATCACATCGCCGCCGACGGCTGGTCCTTCGGCCCCCTGCTGGAGGACCTGGTCCGCGCCTACCGCGCCCGGACCGAGGGGCGCGCACCACAGTGGGAGCCGCTGTCCTTCGGCTACCTCGACTACGTCGCCTGGCAGCGCCGGCTGCTCGGCGCCACGGACGACCCGAGCGACGTCGCGCTGCGCCAGGCGGAGTACTGGAGGAAGACGCTGCACGGTGCCGACGACAGGCCGGTCCTGGAGACCGACAGCCCGGCGCCGGCCCAGCAGGACTTTGCCGGCAGGTCCCTCGATCTTCCGCTCGAAGTCGGCGGCCACCGGGTGCTGACAGCCGCGGCCCGTGAGCACGGTGTCACCGTCTTCATGATCCTGCACGCCGCGCTCGTCGCACTGCTCGCCCGCAGGGGAGCAGGAGGGGACGTCACCGTCGTGACCGCGGTGGCCGGCCGGACCGACACCCAGTTCGAACCGCTGGTGGGCCTCTTCGCCAACACCTTGGCGCTGCGCACCGACACGTCGGGCAACCCCACCTTCCGCGAACTGCTGGACCGGGTCCGCGTGACCGATCTCGGTGCCTATGCCCACCAGGACCTGCTCTTCGAGCGCCTGGCCGACGTGCCACCGCCCCAGGTGTCACTCGTCCTGCGCACGGTCGCAGCTCCGCCGGCCGACCTGCCGGGCCTCACCATCAGTCCCGGCCCACGGCCGGCGAGCGAATCCGCCCGCTATCCGGTGCTGTGGACCGTGGAGCATCTGGCCTCCGCCGCGGACGGCGGGACGCTGCGCAGCCACATCCAGTACCAGAGCGGGCTGCTGCGCGACGACACGGTCGTCCGGCTCGCCCAGCAGTACGAAGTCGTGCTGTCCCTGTTGTTGAAGGATCCCGATCTCCGCGTCCAGGACCTCCCACTGCAGTGACTCCCAGGGCCAGCCCGTCCGATCCCATCATCTGTGAGGTCCACTCGATGTCCATGCTGCCGCCGGGGCGAAGCCGCACCACGGCCTCGCCCGCCGGGGCCCAGGCCGGCCCCGAGTTCACCCCCGGCCTATGGGGACGGCTCTTCGAAGCCCGTGTCGACGCCGCCCCCGAATCCACCGCGATCAACTCCGCGAGCGAGCGGCTGAGTTACGCCGAACTGAACCGGCGGGCCAACCGCCTCGCCAGGTTGCTCATCGCACGTGGCGCCGGCCCGGAGAGCCTGGTCGGTCTCGCCCTGCCGCGCTCGACCGACTTCGTGGTGGCCGTGGCGGCCGTACTGAAATCGGGCGCCGGCTACTTCCCGATGGATCCGGACTATCCTCCGCAGCGGCTGGCGTTCATGCTCGCCGACGCCGCTCCCATGCTGGTGCTGACCAGGAGTGACATCGAGCCTGAGCTGCCGGCCGAGGCGGCCTCCCGCACGGTGGTGCTGGACGACCCGGCCGTCGTACGGACCCTGGCCGACTGCTCCGCGGCGGATGTGGCGGACGACGAACGCGGCGCCCCGCTCCGGACCCGGCATCCGGCCTATGTCATCTACACCTCGGGTTCCACCGGTACTCCCAAAGGAGTGGTCCTCACCCACCACGGCATCGCCAGCCTGGTGGGCAGCCATGCGCGGGACCTGGGGATCGGGCCGTCCAGCCGGTTGCTGCTCTTTTCCTCGCCGAGTTTCGACGGCGCCTTCTGGGACGTGTCGATGGCCTTGCTCACTGGCGCCACGCTGGTGGTCGCACCGCGTGAACGGCTCCTGCCCGGACCGGAGTTCAGTGCGCTCGCCGCCGAGGAGGGCATCACCCACTTCACCCTGCCGGCCTCCACGCTCGCCGCCCTGCCGGACGGCGCTCTGCCCGCCGGGGCCAC
This sequence comes from Streptomyces stelliscabiei, assembly GCF_014873495.1. Classification (GTDB taxonomy): domain Bacteria; phylum Actinomycetota; class Actinomycetes; order Streptomycetales; family Streptomycetaceae; genus Streptomyces; species Streptomyces bottropensis. The sequence continues at coordinate 6,841,320 of NZ_JADBGF010000001.1, forward strand.
CGTCGTCAATGTGGGCGAGGCCTGCAACAGCGAGCTGGTGCGCCGCTGGTCGCCGGGCCGGCTGCTGGTGAACGCGTACGGACCGACCGAATCGACCGTCTCCGCGACCATGAGCGGACCGTTGGCCGGGGCAGGCATCCCGCCCATCGGCCGTCCGCTCTCGGACACCCGCATCCACGTCCTCGACGAGCGGCTCCGGCCGGTACCGCCGGGAGCGGTCGGAGAGATCCACATCGCCGGAGCGGGGCTGGCCCGCGGGTACCTGGGGCGGCCCGCGCTGACCGCCGAGCGGTTCGTGGCCGACCCCTTCGGGACGCCGGGCGAGCGGATGTACCGGACCGGCGACCGGGTGAGGGTGCGTGACGACGGGCAACTGGAGTTCGTGGGCCGGGTCGACGACCAGGCGAAGATACGGGGTTTCCGAGTGGAGCCCGGCGAGGTCGAAGCCGTGCTGCGCGACCATCCCGAGGTCGCGCAGGCCGCGGTGGTGGTCCGGGAGGACACTCCGGGAGACCAGAGGCTCGTCGCCTATGTCGTGCCGGACCACCCGGCCGTGCGGCAGGCCGACGACACCACCTCGGAGCACGTCGAGGAATGGCAACGGCTCTACGACGAGGTCTACAGCGCAGTGGGAGCGCTCCCCCTGGGGGAGGACTTCAGCGGCTGGAACAGCACCTACGACGGCGAGCCCATTCCCGTGCCTCAGATGCAAGCCTGGCGGGACGCCACGGTCGACAGCATCCGTGCCCTGCGACCGCGCCGGGTACTGGAGATCGGCGTGGGCACCGGGCTGCTGCTGTCCCGCCTCGCCGGTGACTGCGAGGCGTACTGGGCCACCGACTTCTCCGCCGAGGTGATCGAGACACTCGGCAAGAAGGTGGACGTCGACCCGGTGCTGCGGGAGAAGGTCCACCTGCTGCACGGTCCCGCACACGACCTCCCCGGCCTCCCCGAGGGGTACTTCGACACCGTTGTCCTCAACTCGGTGATCCAGTACTTTCCGTCGGCCGACTACCTGGTGAGCGTCCTGCGCGAGGCGGCACGCCTGCTGGCGCCGGGCGGCCGGGTGTTCGTCGGCGACATCCGGCACCTGCGTCTGCTGCGCCCGCTGCGCAGCGCCGTCCGGCTGCGCTCCGCCACCCGGCGGGAAGCCTCTGCCTCCGCCGTCCGCGCGGCGGTCGAGCAGGACCTGGTGGATGAGAAGGAGTTGCTCCTCGACCCCGCGTTCTTCGCCGCGGTACCCCGGTGGATCCCGCAGCTCCGCGGGGTACGCACAGCGGTGCAGCGCGGCACGCACCACAACGAACTGACCCGCTACCGGTACGACGCGGTGCTCATCAAGGAGCCGGTGGAAACCGGTACCGCTGCGCCGGACGCGCAGACACTGACCTGGGGCACGGATGTAAGCGGACTGCAGGAGTTGTCCGGCCTGCTGGCCCGCACCCGCACGTCGCTGCTGCTGCGCGGCGTGCCGAACAGCCGGATCCTCGGTGAGGCATCGGCCGCGACGGCGCTGACCACGGCCCGGTCGCTCGACGAGCCGTTGCGGTTGCTGCAAGAACCGGCGGCAGGGATCGACCCCGAGGAACTGCACGCCCTGGGCGGGGGCGCCGGCTGCGAGGTCCACCTCACGTGGTCGGCGCAGGACCCCACGCGACTGGACGCCTGTTTCACACCCGTGGGCGGTGAACCGGGCGCCGTCCCGCTGGCGGAGTCCGCCGACAGCGGCAGGACGTCGCCCGGTGACCACGCCAACCAGCCGACCACGCACCGGACCGGCAACGCCCTGATGGGCAAGCTCCCCGGCTATCTGGCCGCCAGGCTCCCCGCGTACCTGCGGCCCAGCGCCGTGGTACGCATCGCGTCGCTCCCCCTCACCGTCAACGGCAAGCTCGACCGCGCGGCGCTGCCCCCTCCCGCCCTGTTCCCGCGGGCTGACGGGCAGGCGCCCCGCACTCCGCGCGAGGAGATCCTCGCCAATCTCTTCGCCGATGTGCTCGGCCTGCCCGGGGTGCCGAGGGACGCCGACTTCTTCGCCCTGGGCGGCAACTCGCTACTGGCCACGCGCCTCGTCGGCCGTATCGCGAAACACCTCGAAGTCGATGTTCCGATCGCCTGGATCTTCGAGACACCGACCGTCGAGGGCCTGGCCGGGCGTACCGCTCCGGCGAGCAGGCTCCGCCCGCTGTTGCTCTGCCGCGACGAGTACCACGCGGCGGTGCCGCTCTCGCACAGCCAGTACGGCATGTGGTTCATCAACCAACTCGGCGGACCCGCGAGCCGGATCTACAACGTGCCGTACTGCCTGCGGATCACGGGCCGGGTGGACACCGGGGCGCTGCGGACCGCACTCGATGACGTCGTGGCTCGTCACGAACCCCTGCGTACCGTCTTCCCCGATGACGGTGACGGCCCCCGCCAACGGGTCCTCGCCCCCGAGGACGCCGCGGTGGTCCTTCATGAGACCGACGCCGCCGAAGACCGTCTGGCCGGCCACCTGGCGCGGGCCGCGGCGGAACCCTTCGAGCTCAGGACGGACCTTCCCCTGCGCGCACGCCTGTTCCGGCACGGACAGGACCGGTACACGCTCCTGCTCCTGATGCACCACATCACCGTGGACGCCTGGTCGCTGGCCCCCCTGACGGCGGACCTGGCGCACGCCTACCGGGCGCGGCTGGGGCAGCGGGCCCCGCAGTGGCAGCCGCTGCCGGTTCACTATCGCGACTACGCCGTATGGCACAACGAGCAAGCAGCCGAGGCGCAGGACCGCGGCAGCGGCTTCGGGCGCCAGCTCGCCTTCTGGGAGCGGACGCTGCGCGGTCTTCCGGTCGAGACGCGGCTGCCGGCCGACCGGAGCCGTCCGGCCAGACCTACCTATCGTGGCGACACCGTCCACACCCACGTCGAAGCCTCCCTCCATCAGGAACTGCTCAACTGCGCGCGGGAGACGGGCGCGACGCTCTTCATGGTGCTGCACGCCGCGCTCGCGGCACTGCTGACCCGGCTGGGCGGCGGCACCGACATCGTCGTCGGCACCGCTGCCGCGGCGCGCACGGACCCCGCGCTGGACGACCTCGTCGGGCTGTTCGCCAACAGTGTCGTCCTTCGCGTCGACACCTCGGGCGACCCGACGTTCCGCACCCTGCTCGCTCGGACCCGGGCCGTGGACCTCGACGCCTTCACCCACCAGGAGGTCCCGTTCGACCAGGTGGTGGATCGCGTCAACCCGGCACGCCACCCGGCACGTCACCCGCTCTACCAGACGGCCCTCGTCCTGCACGCACCGCCCGGCGACGGCCATCGGGCCGACTCCGTCACCCTCACCCCCGAACCGCCCCCGAACACCGGAACGGCCCGCTTCGATCTGATGTTCAACTGGGACGAGAGCCGGGACAGCGCCGGCCTCGCCCAGGGCCTCACCGGCCGTACCGAGTACAGCTCGGACCTCTTCTCCCAGGAGACAGTCGAACTGCTCCTGGAGCGGTATCTCCTGCTGCTGTCCGCCGCGGTCCGCGACCCGGACGCACGCCTTCACACCCTGGACATCCTCACCGAGCCGGAACGGCGGGCCTTCTCACCACGGCCGTAGCCGTCCGACCCCGAATCATCGCGAAAGCCACCGAAAGCACCGTCAATTCCCGGTGCCGGGCCCTCTTTGCCGACTAGGAGAAATTCACCGTGCCCTCACCCTTCGACGACCATGACGGGCAGTTCCATGTGCTCCGCAACGAGGAAGGCCAGTTCTCACTCTGGCCGAATTTCGCCGACATCCCCTCCGGGTGGCGTTCCGTGAGCGGGCCGAGCCCCCGCGGAAGCGCCCTTGAGTACATCGAGAAGGAATGGACGGACATGCGCCCGGCGTCCGTCCGTGAATGACCCGGCCAATAACATCGAGCGGGGCCACGGGTCGCCGAGAACCGGGCCGTTTACGGCTGGCTCGGCTGGGCGACCGCCGATTCCGAGGACGTGGTGTCCCTGCCGATGGTCTCGTACGGCACCGACGCCGCACCGGCTCCGGTGGTGGTCCCGAAGGCCGGCCGGGGCCGGGCGAAGCGCTTGGGCGGTGCTGGACCGGCTGGGTGGGGCACGTCGGTGCCCCACCCAGCCGAACGCCGGACGACGGAGACGGACTGTCTCGGCGCGATGCTGGAGACCTTCCGGAAACCCGGCGAGTCCGGCGTAGGTGCCGACGAGGGTTCGTGCCTGCCATCGGGTGGGCACCCGGGAAGGAGCGCGCCTGCCACGTGTCGGCTCCGCCGCCATCAAGGGTGACCTCCATTCCGCACCCGTCGCCGGTTCTGTCGTAGACGCCGTCCTCGGCGTGTTCACGGACGGCGCGCGCAGCGGTCACAAGCGTGTGATGGCCGCGTCGACCCGGCCGCGACGGCGTCCTGGCACCTGGGCGCGCAGTACTTCCTGGGCAGCCGACCGCGTCGCACAGCGCCGGCGTCTGCGGCACCTACGGCGGATTCACCGAGCCGGACCTGCAGGACTGACGTGAGTACTACCGCGACAACGCCGCCCGGCTCTCCCGGGTCAAGGCGGCCTGTGACCCGGACCGCTTCTTCAGTTTCGACCAGGCGGTATGACGCGAGACGCCGTCACGACGCCGCACGGCCCAGGCCTGCGGTCTTGGAAAGGAAACGACACCATGGAATCTCCGGCCACCCAGGTCGACCCGGCGAACTCGCCGTTGGAGCCCTATCACATCTACCCGGAGGCCAAGTCCTGCCCGGTGGCGAAGGTCGGTCTGTGGAACGGCACGCCGGCGCACGTGTTCTCCGGGTATGAGGATGTGCGGACCGTGCTGCAGGACAGGCGGTTCAGCTCGGACTCGCGCCGACCCAACTTCACCGAACTCACTCCGACGCTCCAGTCGCAGGCCGCGGCACCGCCGTTCGTACGCACCGACAATCCTGATCACCGGCGCCTGCGGGGCACCATCGCACGCGAGTTCCTGCCCAAGCACATCGAGCTGCTGCGCCCCGCGATCCGCGAGATCGTCCAGGGTGTGCTCGACGGGCTCGCCGAGACCGCGCCTCCCCAGGACATGCTCGAGGCCTTCGCCGTACCGGTCGCGTCCGCGACCGTCTTCCGGCTGCTGGGGATTCCGGCCGAGGACCGCGCGTTGCTCACCCGATGCGTCAAGGGCGTGGTCTCGGCGGTGGGGAGCGAGGACGAAGGTGCCGAGGTGTTCCGGACACTCGGCGAGTACATCGGCGGGCTCGTCCAGGACCCCTCCGAACTGCCCGAGGACAGCCTGATCCGGCGCCTGGTGACGGGCCCGTACCAGGAGAAGCAGCTCACCTTCCACGAGACCATCGGCGTGATCCTCATGCTCATCGTCGGGGGCTACGACACGACGGCCAGCACCATCTCGCTGTCCTTGGTGAGTTATGCACTGCAGCCGGAGAAGTTCTCCGTCGTCCACGAACACCCGGAGCGGATACCCCTGCTCGTCGAGGAGTTGCTGCGCTATCACACCGTCTCGCAGCTCGGACTGGGCAGGATCGCCACCGAGGACGTCGAGGTGGGCGGCGTCACGGTGCGGGCCGGCCAGATGGTGGTGGCGGCACTCCCCCTGGCCAACCGGGACGAGAGTGTCTTCCCGAACCCGGACGAACTCGACTTCGACCGCCCGTCCGTGCCCCATGTCGGCTTCGGTTACGGACCCCACCAGTGCGTCGGCCAGGCACTGGCCCGAGTCGAACTCCAGGAGGCCATTCCCGCGGTGATCCGACGGCTGCCCGGCATGCGGCTCGCCTGCGCTCTGGAAGACCTGCCGTTCCGGCACGACATGGCCACCTACGGCATCCATGAGCTGCCCATGACCTGGTGACCGGGCCTGCCGCGAGGCGAGCACCAGTGTCACGTGCCTACGACGCGTCGGCCGAGGGAGCGGCGCAGCGGGCGGTCATACCGGCGCGCCCGCCTCTCGGCGTCGCTCGAATCCTGGTTCTGGATCACTATCAGTGCCAGGGCCACGGAGGGCCGACAGTGACCCACTTGGTGATCTTCGCCCGAACCTGATCTTGATCTGAGGTCAGGAGGGAGAGGGTGATCTGCGTGGAGGACTGGGCGGAGATTCGCAGGCTGCACCGGGCCGAGCAGATGCAGGTCCGGGCGATCGCGAGGCATCTGGGCATCTCGAAGAACACGGTCAAGCGGGCATTGGCCAGCGACCGGCCGCCGAAGTGCGAGCGTCCGGCCAAGGGCTCGGTGGTCGACGCCGTCGAGGTAGAAGACGGTCCTCGGGGGGCCGTGCTGATTCTGTGCTGACTGGAATCTCTCAGAACCCCGTTTACGCAGGTGAGAGCCTTACTGTTAACGTTCCGCTTCAATGTGTAGCGGGTGACGCAACACCACTTCGCTGATCTGACAGACATGCAGGTCAGAAGGGGTCCGACTCTTAGGGGACGGGCCCCTTATTCTTTCCCGTGCTGGGATGGTGCTGGGGCGGGACGAGAACGGTGCTCACGCCGGCGAGCCGAGGGACCTCCTCGCGGCGCAGCCCCGGGGACGCGGCGCTCACCGCCGAAGACCGTCACGCCGGCCTCCTCGGGGCTGATCCGGCCTGGAGCGTGTTGGTTGGTCGGCTGTCTCAGGCACCGCTGTTCCTGGTCGGCTTCCAGAGGGTTTGATGTCCGGAACCGGGCGGGTGGTATTCCTCTGCACTGTGGTGGCGACTCGTCCGGAAGATCCGTCGGCTTGCGCGGTCCCTTCCCATGATCCGCATCCCGCCCGGGGCGGGGAGGCAACCAGCGGCGAACCCCTCTGTCCTGCGACTCCGCGCTACCGGAAGGGGCTGGCGCCGGGGCTTACTGCTGTGAGGGGTAATGACAGGGTCTCTCAGTTGGTGAGCGGCGAACCTACCCTGACCTCATGGACAACCGCGCCGAAATCAGTGCGTTTCTGAAGTCTCGCCGTGACAAGATCACGCCCGAGCAGGCCGGTCTGCCCGTGTACGGCCAACGCCGGGTGGCCGGGCTGCGCAGGAACGAGGTCGCGACGCTCGCGGGCGTCAGCGTCGAGTACTACACGCGTCTGGAGCGCGGCAATCTCAGCGGTGTCTCCGACAGCGTCCTGGAGGCGCTGGCCCAGGCTCTGCGGCTCGACGACACGGAGCGCACGCACTTGTACGACCTGGCCCGAGCGGCGAACAAGACGCCCGCCCGTGTGCGGCGCCGGACTGCCCGGCCGGCTGTGCGGCCCAGCGTGCAGCGCATCGTTGACGGGATGCCGGGGATGCCGGCGTTCGTGAAGAACCACCGATTCGACATTCTGGTCGCCAACCCGCTCGGTCGCGCACTGTTCTCGGAGATGTACGCCGATCCGGTCTGCGGGGCGAACACCGTGCGGTTCGTGTTCCTCAGCCCCGCGGCCCGGCGGTTCTACGTCGACTGGGAACGCATCGCCAGGGGCGCTGTGGGTGCGCTGCGGATCGAGGCGGGCAAGAACCCGTACGACCGCGAGTTGTCGAACCTGATCGGTGAGCTGTCGACCCGCAGCGACGCCTTCCGCGTGATGTGGGGGGCCCACGACGTACACGTCTTCCATGAGGGGACGAAACGCCTTAGGCATCCGGTCGTCGGTGAGCTGGAGCTCGACTTCGAATCGATGAACCTGCCGGACGGCTCGGGGCTGGTCGTGGCGTTGTACAACGCGGCCCCCGGCTCCGCGGACGCGGACGCCCTGAACCTGCTGGCGAGCTGGTCCGCCACGGCCGAGGCCGCGGATGTGCAGGCCGCCGAGGCGGACTCCGAGAACTGAACCGACGTCCACGACCCCGCCTTCTCCGGCTGCCGCCGGCAGTAAGGGCGGGGCTATGGCCTGCGCATATGCCGCTGGGGGTCCCTGCTGTTACCCCTCACAGCGAAGACTCCCTCATCGTGCCCGTTCCCGGTTGCATGGTCAGTGCCCCGCTTTGGGGCCGACCGGTATCGAACCTCGGCCTGATTCCCCTGCTCGTCCTCGCCGCGATACGCGCCACCCGCACCGCCGTACCTCGGGTGTCCCTGCCTGCGGCGGACGAGGGGACCTCGCACAAGGCTCAGGCCCGCCGCGTGGCGGCCTGATCACGGGACACCACGGGGTGTTCCTGCAACAAACCCACCGAATCGGTTGATTACGTTTTGTAACGGATCAAATACATAGAAAGGATGAAAGGTATGGCTGAAGAACAGACCGCCGCACAGAAGCTGCTCGGCGACTTCGCGCCCGAACTGGTCCGGCTCACCGACGACGTCCTCTTCGGCGAGGTGTGGGCGAGCGAGAGCCTGTCCCAGCGGGACCGCAGCCTGATCACCGTTGCCACCCTGGTCGCCCTCTACCGCGCCGACCAGCTCGCCTTCCACCTGCCGAAGGCGCTGGAGAACGGGGTGACGAAGGGCGAGCTGGTCGAGGCCATCACCCACATCGCGTTCTACGCCGGATGGCCCAATGCGATGTCCGCGATCACCCAGCTGAAGAACATCGTCGAGGGCGCCGACGCGAGCTGACCCCGCGCCGCCCGTCGGGAGCAACACCCCATGCGACGACGCGGACTGACCACATGTCTGGCACGCCTCACGACCATCAGGACCACACCGGCCAGGGCGTCGTCGTCGCTCGTGGCCACTCGATAAGGAGAACGGAATGAAGAAGCGTGAACTGGGAAACAGCGGGCTCGAAGTGTCGTCGATCGGGCTCGGCTGCATGGGAATGACCTTCGGCTACGGCCCGGCCGCAGACACGGGTGAGGCCATCAAGCTGATCCGGGCGGCCGCCGAGCGCGGTGTGACGCTCTTCGACACCGCGGAGGGGTACGGAGAGGCGAACGAAAGGCTGGTGGGCGAGGCCTTGGCGCCGGTGCGCGACCAGGTCTCCATCGCCACGAAGTTCGGGTTCAAGGACGGCAACCCCACCGCGGGGCTGGACAGTCGGCCGGAGCGGATCCGGCTGGTCGCCGAGCAGTCCCTGCAGCGTCTGGGGACCGACCGCATCGATCTGTTCTACCAGCACCGGGTGGACCCCGACGTGCCGATCGAAGAGGTCGCCGGCACGGTCAAGGACCTCATCCAGGAAGGCAAGGTCAAGCACTTCGGCCTGTCCGAAGCGGGTGAGGACGTCATCCGCAGGGCCCACGCGGTCCAGCCGGTCACGGCCCTGCAGAGCGAGTACTCGCTGTGGTGGCGCGAGCCCGAGGAGACCATCCTGCCGACCCTGGAAGAACTGGGCATCGGCTTCGTGCCGTTCAGCCCGCTCGGCAAGGGCTTCCTCACCGGCGCGATCAGTCAGGACACGAAGTTCGAGGCCAACGACATCCGTAACGTGCTGCCGCGCTTCGAGGAAGAGGCGCGTGAGGCCAACCTCGCACTGATCGCGCTGCTGGGCGAGATCGCGGACGCCAAGCAGGCGACCCGGGCTCAGACCGCCATCGCGTGGCTGCTGGCGCAGAAGCCGTGGATCGCACCGATCCCGGGCACGACGAAGCTGCACCGCCTCGAAGAGAACATCGGCGCCGACACCGTGGAACTGACCTGCGAGGACCTCAGGCGCATCGAAGAGGCCGTTGCCCAGGTGCAGATCAAGGGCGAGCGGTACACCGCAGCGCAGCAGAAGACCATCAACCGGTAAGTCACCAGCCTTAATCGGCCCGTTCCTGACGGAGCGTCGTTCAAGACGCTTCGTCAGGAGGGTCCTGCCCATCCCCGTCATCACCGCCCTGGCCGACAAGTACGCGAAGACACCCGCGCAGGTCGTGCTGCGCTGGCACCTCGACCACGGCTTCTGTGCGATCCCCAAGTCCGTCAGGGCCCATCGCATCGCCGAGAACTTCGACGTCTTCGACTTCGCCCTGACCCTCGACGAGGTGGCCGCGATCGACGCCCTCGACACCGGCGTACGCGGCGGACCCGACCCGGACTCGCTCAACCTGGAGAACGCCGGCTTCCCGATCCCCGACCAGGGGCTCCCCAGCCGATCAGGCAGGTCGTCAGCGCAGCTGACGCTCCACTCCGGCCGGGCCTGCGGCGCCGATGGAAAGAACGAAAGAGCGCAATGATCACGAAAGGCATTTCCATGAAGAAGTCGTTCAAGCTCGCGGCGATCTCCGCGACCGCAGCCGTCATCGTCTCGGCACCGTACGCGTCCGCCGAGACCGGACACGCGGACGCGCGGCCCGCCGTCACCCACGTGAAGACCGTGGCCGCCTTCGACTTCGCCACCGGCGACGTGCCCGAGAACATCACCGTCGCCCCGGACAATTCGCTGACCGTCTCGATGGTGGGCACGCCCGCGGGCGAACGGCCGGCACTGGTGCGGATCGCACCGTCCGGGCACCGCACGGTGCTGGTCACCGGGCAGAAGGGCGACGGAATCACCGGCAACACCCGCGGCCACGACGGCACCGTCTACTACAACGTGTGGTCCTCCGACGCCTCCCGGAACGGGGTGTGGAAACTGCCGCCCGGCGGCACTCCTCACCGCATCGCGGCATTGCCCGCGGGCGGAGTCCCCAACGGTCTGGCCATCGATCCGGCCGGGCGCACCTTGTACGTGGCCGACAGCCAGATGGGCACCGTCTGGGCCGTCCCGGTCTCCGGCGGTCCCGCGACCGCGTGGCTGGCCGACCCCGCCCTCGCGATCAAGGCGTCCGCACCCGTGCCGTACGGCGCGAACGGACTCCGTTTCCACAACGGCGCCGTATGGGTCTCCAACCTCAGCAAAGGCACCCTGCTGCGGATCCCCGTCACCGCCACCGGAGCTCCGGGCCGGGTCCACACCGTCGCCAGCGGCCTCACTGGCATCGATGACTTCAACTTCCTCAGCGACCACTCCAACGTCGTGTTCGCCGCGCTGAACACACAGAACCAGATCGCGGTCGTCTACCCGAACGGCACCACCAGGACCGTGCTGACCGCCTCGGATGGCCTCGCCTCGCCCACCGCCACCGCGGTGCGCGGCAAGCGGCTGTACATCACCGACGGCGGACTCAACGAGCCCCACGACGCGCAAGTGCAGAGCGGGAAGATCGACCTCGGCGCGCTGCTCTCCCGCTGAGCGCCCGGCAGCTCCCAGTAATGCAGAGGGCGTGGCCTGCAGGGATGCCACCTGGGGGTCCCTGCGTGTCACTGTGCGCCAAGTGGTTCGTCGAGCGTGCGGTTCAGAAGGGGTCGTCTCCTCCCGGGGGGCGGCCCCTTCGTGGTCACCGTGCCGGATGGGCGCTGGATGTGCTGACGCCGGATCGGCCGGCGTCTCCCTCGTGACGTGGGCCGCGAACGCGCGTCGAGGCCGGTGCGGGCGGTGGCAGGATGCGGGGAGGGCCGGAGAGGGGCGGGGCGTGTGGGGCGTGGCGAGCGGGACACCATCGCGAGGGGAGCACGACTCCACGAGGCCGCGCGGTCCGTGGTCGATGACCACGGAAGGGCGGTGGAGGCGGTACGGGCGGCACTGAAGCCGATCCACGACGAGGCGGTGAAGCGGGAGCTCGACGCCATCCCCGTGGCCCGGCTGCAGGACGTCACCGAAGGTCGGCTGCGCCTGGGGAGCGTCGAGAAGAGCGGACTGCGCACCCTGGGCAGCGTTCTCGAAGCGGGCCCCTACCGGTTGCGGCAGATTCCGGGTGTCGGGCAGCGCACCGTCGACCACATGCTCGCCGCCGCCCGTCGGCTCTCCGAGGCTGTGCACGAGACCGTGGCCGTCCATATCGACGTGGACCGGCCGGAACCGCGCACCACAGCGCTCGTCATGGCTCTGCACGTCCTGGTGGAGGCCGGCCCGGACGCACGGCGTGCGGTCGACAAGGCCACCGCCCTGACGCAACGGCTCGGTCCGTTGCTGGCCGACGCGAGGCCCGCCGCCGGCAGGGTCCGGATGCTCCTGGCCGGCCAGGAGAAGAAGGCTCGCGCGCGGGCGGCGGTCGCCGAAACCCGGTCGCTGGTGGACGAGGCGGACCGGGCGGGCCTGCCGGAGCTGCTCGCCCAGGCGTCGGTGGACCTGCTCCGGGGGCTCTCGTCCGACGTCGCGGCCTGGGTGGACTTCGAACTCCGTTCCGCCGAGTACTACAGCTTGCTCGCCGAGATCTCGGGGCGGCTGCCGGACGAGGCCGCCGCCGAGGGCTTCCTGCCGGACGAGGTCGCGGAGCGGGTACGGACCCAGCACCTCGACGACACGCACCGGCGCGTCTCCTTGCGCGGTTACCAGGCGTTCGGCGCACGGTTCGCGCTCGCGCAGCGCAAGGTGCTGCTCGGCGACGAGATGGGCCTCGGGAAGACCATCCAGGCGATCGCCGTCCTCGCCCACCTGGCCGCCGAGGGGCAGAGCCGGTTCATGGTCGTCTGCCCGGCGAGCGTCCTCGTGAACTGGACACGGGAGATCGAGGCCCGCAGCGCCCTGCGCGTCACGGTGCTCCACGGCCCCGACCGGCACTACGCGTTCGCCGACTGGAAGGGGCGGGGCGGCGTCGGGGTGACCACGTTCGACGCGCTGCGCGGCTTTCCCGCTCCGGACGGCGGGGAGGTCGGACTGCTCGTGGTGGACGAAGCGCACTCGGTGAAGAACCCGCAGGCCAAGCGGTCCCAAGCGGTCGCCCTGTGGGCCGAGCGTTGCGGGCGCGCCCTTTTCATGACCGGAACCCCGATGGAGAACAGGGTCGTGGAGTTCCGCAACCTGGTCCGGATGCTCGACGGCGACGTCGCGGACTCGCTCGGCGAACGTGACGCGTTGGCCGGATCGGTCGCCTTCCGCAAGGCCGTGGCCCCGGTCTACCTGCGGCGCAACCAGGAGGACGTGCTGACGGAACTCCCGAGTCTCCAGCAGACCGACGAGTGGGAGGAGTTGAGCGCGTCGGACGAGGAGGCGTACCGCGAAGCCGTGCGCGCGGGCAACTTCATGGCCATGCGCAGGGCCGCGTACACGCGTCCCGAGAAGTCGGCCAAGCTGGGCCGGCTCCGGGAGATCGTTCAGGAGGCGTGCGAGAACGGTCAGAAGACGGTGGTCTTCTCCAATTTCAAGGACGTACTGGGTGTGGTGAAGGAGGCTCTCGCGGCCGGAACCAGCGGGGCCGTTCCGGTGTTCGGTCCGCTGACCGGTGGCGTCCCGGCCGAGCGTCGCCAGGAGATCGTGGACGACTTCGCCGCTGTCCAGGGCCCCGCGGTGCTTCTGGGGCAGATCCAGGCAGCGGGTGTCGGCCTCAACATGCAGGCCGCCTCGGTGGTCGTCATCTGCGAACCCCAGATCAAGCCGACCATCGAACATCAGGCGGTGGCCCGGGCCCACCGTATGGGACAGGTCAGGCCGGTTCGCGTGCACCGTCTCCTCGCCATCGGCGGCGTGGACGAACGCCTGGTGAAGATGCTGGAGGCCAAGACGCGCCTGTTCGATGCCTACGCCCGTCGCAGCGCGGTGGCCGAAGCCACCTCGGACGCGGTCGACGTGTCGGACACCGAGCTGGCACGCCGGATCGTCGAGGAGGAACAGGCTCGTCTGGGTATGACGGACGAGAGGCTCATGCCGGCCGAGTGAACCGGGCGCAGGTCGGTACGGTCGATCAGGTGGGGCGACGAAGATGTCGTCGCAGGCGTGGGCACTTCACCGTCTGAGCGGGTGGCACCAGTCCGTCGCCGATCCGGCAGTCATGCGGGTGAGAGCGGGGGCCCGGCCTTTCGACGGCGGCCGGCGGATGTGCGTGAGCGGTGACCGCACGGGCGTCCGGGGGGTGTCGATCTCCCGGCGCGGGCAGTCCTTCAGCAGGTGGTCCGCATCGGGCTGGGAGGGGAATCCCATGTGGGTGGCACTGGCGATACTCGGCGTGCTCGTGGTGTTCAACGGTGAGTTCCGGGTGCTGGCGGTCGCCGCCGGGGCACTCCTGCTGTGGGTCGGTCACAAGCGGAGCAACACGTTGCTGACGGCGATCGGCGCGGGCTTCCTGGCGCTGATGCTGTACGCGGCGTACTGACCGCTACCGATGCCGCGACCGCGACCGCGACCGATGCCGATACCGATGCCGATACCGATGCCGGGCCCCGGTTCCGGCCCGGTCCGGCCCGGTCCGGCCCGGTTCCGGCCCGGGCGAAGTCCCGGCCCCTCAACTCCCCGCCAACCCTGTCTTCACCCCCGCGCCGCACAACGGCACCACCGCCGAGCGCGCCCCCAGCGCCCCCTCTCGTACGGCAGCCCAGCACGCCACGCCCGTGGACTCGACGTACAGGCCCCGGGAGGCCAGGTCGCGTTGGGCGTGGCGGAGTTGGTCCTCCGTGACGGTGAGGAAGGTGCCGCCGGAGTCGCGGACCGCGCGGAGGATCTGGCGGGCCCGGGGCGGGCGGGGGATGGCGATGCCCTCGGCCAGGGTGGGGGCCGTGGAGGTGTCCCCCACGAGGTCGTCGGCGCCCTCGGTCCAGGCGTGGGCCAGCGGTGCCACGGCCGCCGCCTGGACGGCACAGAGGGCCGGGCGGCGGTCGATGAGACCCGCCGCGTGCAGTTCGGCGACGGCGAGGGCCGCGCCCAGCAGCAGCGTGCCGTTGCCGACGGGGACGACGAGCACCTCGGGGAGCCGGCCGCCGAGGTCCTCCCACAGTTCGTGGACGTAGGTCTTGGTGCCGTGCAGGAAGTACGGGTTGTAGACGTGCGAGGCGTAGAAGACGCCGTCCGCGTCCGCCGCCTCCCGGGCCGCGCGGGCCGTCGCCTCGCGGCCGCCGTCGACGAGGTGGAGCTGAGCGCCGTGCGCCCCGATCTGCTCCAGCTTCTTGTCCGAGGTGCCGAGCGGGGCGTACACCGTGCAGGGCAGCGCGGCCCGGGCGCAGTACGCGGCGAGGGCCGTGCCCGCGTTGCCGCTGCTGTCGGCGATCACCCGCCGGGGCCCCAGTCGCAGCGCCAGCTCGGCGAGGAGCACCGCGCCCCGGTCCTTGAAGGAGAGCGTCGGCATCAGGAAGTCGAGCTTGGCCCGGATGCCGTCCTTCAGTTCGACGAGCGGCGTCCGGCCCTCGCCGAGGGAGACGGTGGGAGAGGCCAGGGGGAGGCATTCCGCGTAGCGCCAGAGCGAGTTCACCCGGCCGGTCAGGGATTTGAGCGGCGCCGGTGTGGGCGCGAAGTCCAGATCGAGAGGGCCGCGGCAGGCCGGGCAGCACCAGGCGAGGGAGGCGGTGGGGACGCGCGTGCCGTCCGTCGGGCAGAAGCGATCCGGCAGAGGGGTCATGGGCGAAGGGTAGTGGCGTCGGTCCGGTTGTCCGGGACGGTCGGTGACGGTGCGTCATGGCGCTGCGGTGGTCGGTGGCACGTCCGCAGCCGGTGATCCGGCCGCCGGGGCAGGGCACGATGGCGCGCCCCCGCTTTCTTCCCCGGGCCGTCCTTTCTGCGTATCGCCCACCTTCGCCGTCCGCTTACGATGCGCCAAGTCGTACGTCAGTTCCCACCCACTCGGCGCAAGGAGCAGCTGTACTCGTGGCCACACCCCCGCCCCTCGGGCCCCAGCCACCTCAGGGCGGTGGCCCGTTCCCGCCCCCGGGGCAGCCGTACCCGTACCAGGCGCCGCACCAGGTCCCGGGTCAGGCCTGGGGACAGGCCTGGGGGCGGGCGTACCCGGCGCCGAGGCCCGCGCCGCCCGTCAACGGGCTCGCGATCGCCGCGCTCGTGCTCGGGGTGCTGTGCTTCCTGCCGGGCGTCGGGCTGCTCCTGGGGCTCCTCGCGCTGGCGCAGATCCGGAAGAAGGGGGAGCGCGGCAAGGGCATGGCGGTGGCCGGAATCGTGCTCTCGACGGTCGGCGCGCTGCTGACGACGCTCGCGTTCACCACGGGTGGCGCGCGCGGCGCGTGGGAGGGCCTGCGTGACGCGGCGAACGGTGTGGGCGGCACCTTCTCGGTGGCCACGGGCGAGTGCTTCGACACGCCGAGCGGCTCCTTGGAGGGGTACACGGACGACGTCGACGTCGTGCCGTGCGACGGCGAGCACGATGCCGAGGTGTTCGCCGGCTTCTCGCTGCCGGACGGCCCCTACCCGGGCGACGACGCGGTCACCGAGGCCGCCGACGGCCGGTGCTACGCGCGCTCGGCGTCCTACGTGATGGACCCCTGGGGTCTCCCGGCCGACGTCGACGTCTACTACTTCACGCCGACCCGGGAGAGCTGGCGGTACGGCGACCGCGAGATCACCTGCATGTTCGGCAACACGGACCCCGAGGGCGGCCTGACCGGCTCGCTGCGGCAGGACGAGACCACCCTCGACGACGACCAGCTCGCCTTCCTGAAGGCCGACGCGATCCTGGACGACGCCTTCGACGGGATACCCGACACGGAGTACGTCGAGGACGACCTGGCCGGGCACAAGGCGTGGGCGTCGCAGGTGGCCGCGGCCCTGGAACGGCAGACGAGGGCGTTGCGCGCGCACGACTGGGAGCCGGGCGCCGAGCAGGCGGTCACCGACTACGCCGAGGCGCTGGACCGCGCACGCGAGGAGTGGCGGGCGGCGCACGGGGCCGACGACGCCGGGGACTTCACCGACCACTGGGACAAGGCGCACCGGCTGACCGACGGCCCGAAGGCGGTCACCGCCCGCGAGGCTCTGGGGCTGGCCACCGAGGCGCCGACGGGCGACGACGAGGGCACCGGCAGGGGCGGAGACGACGGCGAGACCGAAGCGGAGGTGTGACGGTACCCATAGTGGGGAGAAAGTGCCTGCGTAAAGCCCTCCGCGGACACATGTCATCACATCGAGTGATTCTCTGGCCTTTGCTTGCATGGCCGAACCCACGGTTGCCACGCTGTTGCTGTCTGTACATCCAGAGGGGAGCGGCCAGTGACTTTCGGTGAGCAGCCGGCGTACTTGCGTGTCGCGGGTGATCTCCGCAGGAAGATCGTGAACGGATCGCTGCCGCCGCACACCCGCCTTCCCTCGCAGGCCCGTATCCGCGAGGAGTACGGCGTTTCGGACACGGTCGCGCTGGAGGCCCGAAAGGTGCTCATGGCCGAGGGGCTGGTGGAAGGCCGCTCCGGTTCGGGGACGTACGTGCGAGAGCGGCCGGTGCCGCGCCGGGTCGCCCGCTCCGGGTTCCGGCCCGCCGGCGGCGCCACACCCTTCCGCCAGGAGCAGGCCGACATCGCGGCGCGCGGCA
This sequence comes from Streptomyces stelliscabiei, assembly GCF_014873495.1. Lineage (GTDB taxonomy): Bacteria > Actinomycetota > Actinomycetes > Streptomycetales > Streptomycetaceae > Streptomyces > Streptomyces bottropensis. The sequence continues at coordinate 6,858,403 of NZ_JADBGF010000001.1, forward strand.
CCTGGGAGTCGCGCAGCGATCAGGTCGAGGCGGGCCGGACGGTCGCGGAGCGGCTCGCGATCCAGACCGGCGACCGTGTGATGTGCACCCGGTACACCTTCCGGGACGCGGGGGAGGCCATGATGCTCTCCACCTCCTGGGAGCCCCTCGCCGTCACGGGCCGCACCCCCGTGATGCTTCCCGAGGAGGGGCCCCTCGGGGGCATGGGCGTCGTCGAGCGCATGGCGGCGATCGACATCGTCGTCGACAACGTCACCGAGGAGGTCGGCGCCCGCCCCGGCCTCGCCGAGGAGCTGCTCGCCCTCGGCGGCGTCCCCGGGCATGTCGTCCTGGTCGTCCAGCGCACGTACTTCGCCTCCGGCCGGCCGGTCGAGACGGCGGACGTGGTGGTCCCGGCGGATCGCTACCAGGTGGCGTATCACCTGCCGGTGAAGTGAGGTCGTGCCGCTGCCCGTTCGGAAATCGGGCTCATCGCGGGAGTAGGGGGCGGTGGTGCGGGCATGGGGCAAGTGGCCTTTGCCGGAGGGAAGTTGGGCATGTGGGGGCTTCGGGGGTACATCCGAACGTAGTTCGAATTCGGTCGTTCTTGCCGCCGGGGCGCGAGGACGTCCGGTAGCTGCCCGTTTCGTGCGACGGGCGCGGGACCGCTGCTCGTCGGAGCGCTGCGGGGCGCGCGGGTGGTGATCGGCGGCGCGCGCGACGGAGTGCGCCCCCCTCGTCTTGGCTGGTTGCGTACCTCTTTGTGAAAAGACAGATTCGCTGCGTGAAGGTTAGGCGTACGCTCGGGCATATGCGGATTGCGGTTTCCTTAGGTGACGGGGCGCGGCGGCATCCGGGGGCGGGACCTGGGCGGGCCGGGGCGGGAAGGAGCGGTGGGGGTCGATGAACGACGGCACGATCACTCTTCCCTGGCTCGTGGTGCGGCAGGACGACAACGGCAATCGCTACCGGGTGGGCCGGTACGCGACGCGCGCCGAGGCGCAGCAGATCGCGGACAGCCTCGACAGTCGCGGTCACAAGCAGCTCTACTGGGTCGAACGCATCGGGCAGAACGGGCACAACGGGCAGAACGGCCACGGTGGGAGCAACTGATCCACCCCGCCCGGCGTCCGTGTCCGCTCCCGTAGGCTCCCGCGCATGACCGAACCGATCGTGGTGGTGGGAGCCGCTCTGCTGAATGACGGGCGCCTGCTCGCGGCACGCCGCAGCGCACCGCCTGAGCTGGCCGGACGCTGGGAACTGCCCGGCGGCAAGGTGGAGCCCGACGAGTCGCCCGAACAGGCGCTCGTGCGTGAGTTGCGCGAGGAGTTGGGCGTCGAGGCGAAGTCCGCGGAGCGGGTGCCCGGCGAGTGGCCGGTGCGGCCGGGGTATGTCCTCCAGGTCTGGATCGCGCATCTGCTGTCCGGTGAGCCGCGGCCGCTGGAGGACCACGACGAGCTGCGGTGGCTGACCGTGGACGAGGTGTGGGACGTCGACTGGCTGGACCAGGACGTGCCGGCCGTGATGGAGGCGGCGCGGGTGGCCTGGGGCGACGCCGGCTGAGCAGTCGATCCCCGGGTGTCATGGCCCGTCGGGGGTCAGTGCCGGCCCCGGGTGCGGGGTGTGTTCGTCGGCCCGCTGACTGCCCGTACGAGCCGCCCGGGACACCCGCGCCACCCGCGCGGTCCGGGAGTGTCGCCCGGGAGTGCCGCCACTTCGCCCCCGGGATGCCGCGGCGGTGAGTATCGTGGCTGCGGGTCGAGTGCGGCCGATCGCGCGGTTCTCCGCGCTCCCTGCGGGCCCGTCCTGGGTGCGCTCCCTACGCCGTTCGTGCCACAGTGCGCCCTCGTGCGCGGTACTTCGGCAGGGATATCGGGTATGTGCCCATTAACCCCATGAAACCGGACAGGGTCTGCTTCTGGACTGGGAAGTGATCGGCGTGATCGACAGCGGAGACGACTGCGCCGAGTGGACCTTTCCGGCGGAGCCGGGGGCGGTGCGGGACGCGCGCGCCGTGGTCCGGAGGCAACTGCGCGAGTGGGGCCTCGATGTGCTCGGGGACATCACCGTCCTGTTGGTGAGCGAGCTGGTGACCAATGCGCTGCGGCACGCCACCGGACCCATCGGGGTGCGGCTCGTGCGTCCCTCCGGCCCCTCGGGCGCACTCCTGGTCGAGGTTTCCGATCCACTGCCCGATCCGCCCCGCGAACGCGCGGCCGATGTCGACGACGAGAGCGGCCGGGGTCTGCAGTTGGTGGCCTGTTCCTCACGGGCCTGGGGTACCCGCCCCGGCGAAGCGGGCAAGACCGTGTGGTTCGAACTCGCGGTTCCCGGCTGAGCGGGCCTGTCGGCGTACGGGCCGAAGAACCCGGTGCACGGCGGGAGTCCACGGCGTACGGTTCGAGCGGGGGCGGCTCCCCGGGGCGCGCGTGCGACCGACTTATTCAAGCCAGTAGCGCTGGCTGGAGTCTTTGATTCGAGAGGGCACCGCCTGGTTAGAAGACTTGGGAGTATGTTCCGGCCGGTCCAAAAATGATCGGGACCGTGCTGTGATCGTGAACACCGTGTTGTGCGGCGCCGTAGTGCTGGATACTGCGGGCAGCCGCCCCTGGTGACCGAAGCCGGACGCGGTGAGCTGGAGGGGACGGTTCGCGTGAGCGAGATACCAGCGAAGGCCACGGAGTCCACGGGTTCCCGGAACCCGTCGGACCGCGCGAGGCCCGAGGCCGCAGAAGATTCCGGCCTGGGCGGAGCCACGCGCGACAGCGGGGCCGCACGCGGCGAAGCGGGCGACGGCCGCCCGGGTCGCAGGTCCGGGAACCCAGGGCCACAGGGGCGGCCGTCCGGGGAGCGAACGCCCGAGGGGCGACCGTCCGACGCGCGCGCCGGTGATGCCGGCGGTTCCAGCGGTGCCGAGGGTGGCGCGAGTGTCATGGGTGGTCACGGCACCGGGGACTCGATGTGGCAGACCAGCGCGCCGGGATCCATCTACGACTACATCAAGGTCGCCTCGTTCTCGATCGGCGCCGACGGGCTCGTCGACCAGTGGAGCCTGCGCGCCGAGCAGTTGTTCGGCATATCCGCCGAGCGGGCCGTGGGGATGGACCCCATCGAGGCGTTCATCGACCCCGACCGGCGTGAAGAGGGCCAGCGGAAAATGGCCGAGGTCCTCGACGGCCGGGAGTGGACCGGTGTGGTCCCCTTCCGTGTGCCGGGTCCCGACGGGGCTGAGGGGCTGGCCGAGGTCTATGTGATGCCCACCACCGTGGACGGCGGTGAACGGGCCGCGGTGTGCATCGTCGTGGACGTCCGGACCCTGCGCCGGATCGAGACCGATCTTGCCGCTTCGCAGTCGATTTTCGGCCAATCCCCGTTCGGTTTCATTCTGATCGACACCGATCTCCAAGTGAGGCGCGCCAACCAGCGTTTCGCCGCCATCTACGGCGGCGAGGTGGACGACCACCGCGGCCGGGGCGTCCGCGACTATCTGCAGTCCCCGGAGGCCGAGCGGGTCGAGGCCACCCTGCGCCGCGTCCTGGAGACCGGCGAGTCGATCACCGACATGCACATCACGGGCTTCGTGCCCGGCTCCGAGGAACGCCGCCACTGGTCCATCAACCTCTACCGCGTGCACAGCGGCACCGGCCGCCCCATCGGCATCGCCTGGCTCGGCACCGACATCACGGCCCGTCGCTCCGCCGCCCGTGAGGCCGCCGCCGCCCGCCGCAACCTCGCCCTCCTCAACGAGGCCGGCGCACGCATCGGCAACTCCCTCGATTTGGAGACGACCGCCCGCGAACTGCTCGACGTCGTCGTCCCCGGCTTCTGCGACCTGGCCACCGTCGACCTCTACCAGGGCCTCCTGGTGGGCGACGAGACCCCGCCCGGCCTCGCCGACGGCAGCGCCGAACTGCGCCGCGTCGCCTTCGCCAGCGCCGTCTCCGACGCGCCCTTCGTCGGCGGACCCGCCCCCGTGCGGGTCGGCGCGGTCCACCACTACCCGTTCAACTCCCCTTGCGCGGACGCCCTGCGCACCGCCCGCCCCCAGGAGGTGCCGGAGGAGGGCAACCTCATCCAGTCGACGCTCGCCGTGCCGATGGTCGCGCACGACACCGTCGTCGGACTCGTGCAGTTCTCCCGCACGAAGGGCAGCGAGCCGTTCGGCGAACGCGACCGGGGCCTGGCCGTCGAACTGGCCGCACGCGCCGCCGTCTGTATCGACAACGCGCGCCTGTACCGCCGCGAGCACGAGCGCGCCCTCATCCTCCAGCGCTCCCTGCTGCCGCCGGGCGACCCCGAGGCCTCCGGGCTCGACATCGCCTGCCGCTATCTGCCGGGCAACGCGGCCACCGAGGTCGGCGGCGACTGGTTCGACGTCATCGAACTCCCCGGCCACCGCACGGCACTCGTCGTCGGCGACGTGATGGGCCGCGGACTGCGGGCGGCGGTGGCGATGGGCGAACTGCGCACGGCTGTGCGCACGTTGGCCCTGCTGGACCTCGAACCGGCAGAGGTCCTCTCGGCACTCGACGAGATCGCCCGCGGCCTCGGCACCCCCGGCGGCGGCCAGTCGGCCTCCCGCACCTCAGCCAGCCGCCCCCGCGACAAGGATCTCTCCGAGGTCTACCTCGCCACCTGCGTCTACGCCGTCTACGACTCGGTGACCCGCCGCTGCACCTTCGCCAACGCGGGCCATCTGCCGCCGGTGCTGGTCGAGCCCGGCGAGAGCGCGCTGATGCTCGACGTGCCGCCCGGCATGCCGCTCGGCGTCGGCGGCGAGCCCTTCGAGGAGGTGGAGGTCGAACTACCCGAAGGCGCACTGTTGGCGCTCTACACGGATGGACTGGTCGAATCCCGCGACCATCCCCTCGACGAGGGCCTCCAGGCGTTCGTCGGCGCGCTCACGGACCCCGCACAGCCGCCGACCGCGCTGCGCGGCGACGCCCCCCGGTCGCTGGAGGACGTCTGCGACCACGTCCTCAACACCCTCGACACCCACCACGGCGAGGACGACATCGCGCTGCTGATGGCCCGTGTCCAGGGGCTGCCGGAGGACTCCGTCGGCGACTGGACCCTGCCGCGTGAGCCGCGCAGCGTGGGCCGCGCCCGCGAGCACGCCCGCGGCCGGTTGCAGGCCTGGGACCTGGAACCCCTCATCGACACGGCGGAACTGCTGGTCAGCGAGCTTGTCACCAACGCGCTGCGGTACGGCGAGGGCGAGATACGGCTGCGGCTCCTGCTCGACAGAACGCTTGTCTGCGAGGTGTGGGACGCGGGTCTCGTGCAGCCCCGGCGGCGCCGGGCGCGTGACACCGACGAGGGCGGGCGAGGGCTCCAGCTCGTCGGCCTGCTGTCCGCCGCGTGGGGGTCCCGCCGGACGCCTCGCGGCAAGACCGTGTGGTTCGAACTGCCGCTGCCGGGTGGGGAGCACGGGCTGACGGATCCGGCGGAGGCGTTGCTGAGCCTGTTCTAGGGCGGAGTGCCGGGGACCGGGACTCGCCCGGTCAGAACTGGCCGCCCGCCGTTCTGCGGGCGCGGGTCGCCGTCCCGCCGTAGCAGGCGGGGCCCCGCAGGTCGGCCCGGCCGTCGCCGCCGGGGGGCTCGCCGAGGACGATGCCGCCCAGCAGAGCACCGGCCAGGCCGTCGCCGACGGGGCCGCCGTACGGATTGCCGTACGCCCGGACGTCCTGCTCGGCGAGGTGCCGGGCCTCCTGGGCGAGGGCGTGGGCGCGCCGGGTGTCCGCCGCCGTTTCCACGTTCTCGTCCTGCCCGGCGGAGTCCGTCGGCATCGCCTGCGTCAGATGCCGTTCCGCCTCCCACAGCCGGGTCCTGGCCCGCGCGCCCACCGCTCCCCGGTGCGTGGTGACGAAGTCCGCCGCGGTGGCGACCGCGCTGTGGGCCGGGAGGAACCAGCGGTCCTGACGGCGCAGGACGTCGAAGGGGTCGTCGTACGGGCCGGTGGAACGGCCAGCCTGCCCGGCGGTCACCGTGGCGTGCGCCAGCTCGGCGGCGAGCCGTTCCACCCCGGTCACGAACAGGTCCGCCTGGTCGATGGCGCCCTCGGCGGCCCGCAGGTGTGCGGCCGCGGTGTGCAGGTCGCCCGGATAGGCGGCCTGGCGGGCCCGGTTCAGCTCGGTGGTGGCGAAGACCAGGCGGTCCTTGGCCTGTTCGACATGGCCGGCGACGGGGAGCGAGACGGCCGGGGTGTAGTCCTCGCGCAGGGTGGTGAGGGTGGTGGCCGCTGTCGCCGTGCGGCCGGCCAGCTCGCGGAAGCGGGTCTCCGCGCACTCCAGGGCGGGGGTGATGTCCCGCTCCAGGGCTCGGAGTTGGTCGAAGGCGGGCGTCGCCGTGTCGAGCCGCCGCTGTGCGGTCGTGCACCGGGTGAGGATCTCTTCCAGCAGCGCGCGTTCCTCGTCGGGCGGCAGGGCGCCGCGCTCCTCGTCCAGCCGCAGATCCGCCCGGCAGGCCCCCGCCAGCTCCCGCCGCGCGTCCGCCAACGCCTCCACGAACGGCTGTACCGCGTCCCGGCCCGCAGGGGTCTCGGCGAAGGGCATGGCCGGGTCGAGGGGGATCGCGGCCTCCGAGCGGGGCTCGGCCGAGTCGACTGTGGGGGGTCCGGCGTCCGCGTCGGTGGGGCCGGTCGGTTGCGCCGCGTGGGGTGTGGGTGGGGCGGCGTCGGGATCGGGTGGGGTGGGGTCGGGCGGGCCTTGTTCCTCGGGTGGGGCGGAGTCGGAGACCGCCGGGCCTTCTCCGTGCGGCTGCGGCCGAGGCACGGCTTCCGGCTGCGGATCGGGCTCGGCGTCTTCGGCGGGGCCGGCCGGGGTCTTTGCGGAGGGCTCGGTGTCGTCGTGGTCCGTGGGCCGGTCCGGGGGCGGCTCGGCGGCGACGTGACCCGGGCGGGCCGCCGCGAAGCGGAGTTCCTCGGCGCTGGTACGGACACTGTCGTCGGTCTCGACGAGCAGCCGCTGGGCCCGGAGGTGGAGGTCGGACAGGGGGCTGGTCGGCGGTTCGTACGTGCCGGTCGGCGTCGTGCGCAGCTGGGCGCGGCGTCGGCGTCGTACGAGCGAGTACGCGGCCACGGCGACGGCCGCGCCCGCGGCGGCCACCGGCAGGATCAGGTCCGCCCCGGAGGCCTCGTCACCGACCGGCGCCGCCGCGCCGATGCCGGGCGCCACCGGCCGTGCGCCGGTGGCCGGGGGCGCGAGTGGCACCGCGACGGCCGGGTCGCCGGGTCCGACGCCGGCACCCTGCCCCAGGGGCCACCCGTCGATGACCGGGATCGCGGACGCTGCGGGATCGACCGGATGTGCGGGGCGACTTCTCGTACGGTCTGTCGCCCCGGGGGAGCCGTCGCTGTCCGGAGTGCCGGGAGGCCGGTCGGCGATGGGGCCGACGGTTGTCGTGCCTGCGTACTGCGTCCCGGACGGCTTGTTGTCGTGGGGTGGGGCGGGTTGTCGGTCGGCGGTGGGGTCGACGGGTGTCGTGCTTGTGTCCTGCGTCGGGGACGGCTTGTCGTCGTGGGGTGGGGCGGATTGTCTCTCGGCAGCCGGTCCGACGGCTGTCCTTCCCGCGTCCGGCGGCGCCTCGGTCGGCTCGTCGCCGTGCGCGGGCGCCGGGGGTCCGGTGGCGGTACCCCTTGCCGCTGTCCCGTTCCCGGACGGTGTTCCGGACAGCTCGCCGCCGACCGCGGGCACCACCTGGGGCGCACCCGGGGCCGTGTCGCCCGCGTGGCGTGTGTCGGCGGGGCGGTCCGTGGATCGTTGTTCGGCCGGTTGCGTGGTCGTGGGGAGCAGGAGCCAGGCCAAGGCTGCGAGCACCCCGAAGGCGGTGTGGGCCAGGCGCACGGCTATGTGCGACGTGGCGCCCCGCGCTCGGCTCCTTCTCAGACGCGACGTCACATTGGGGAGCGTATGGCCGGACTCGCGCGGTCGCGAGCGGGGTGCGGCGGAGTGGGGGAGACGAGGGCCGGCGCCGACGGCGTAGGCCTGTCAGGACCGCTTCCCTCGCGAGGCTGGTCCTGATCGTCGCCGGCTCGGTGCGGTCGTACCTCGCGAGCCGTCCCGGCCGCGTCGCCACCCGGTGACGCCCGGATGGTGACGCGCGGCGACCGCGATGCCCCGGATGACGACCCGCACAACCCCCGAGGGCCGGCCCTCACCCCGCCGAGGACCGCCTCCTGATCTTCGACCCCAGCCACACCAGCGGGTCGTACTTGCGGTCCACGGCACGTTCCTTCAACGGGATCAGCGCGTTGTCCGTGATCTTGATGCCTTCGGGGCAGACCTCGGTGCAGCACTTGGTGATGTTGCAGTAGCCGAGGCCGTGTTCGTCCTGGGCCGTCCTCTTGCGGTCCAGGCCGGTGTCCTCCGCCGCGTCCAGCGGGTGCATGTCCAGCTCCGCGACGCGCATGAGGAAGCGCGGGCCCGCGAAGGCCGGCTTGTTCTCCTCGTGGTCGCGGACGACGTGGCAGGTGTCCTGGCACAGGAAGCACTCGATGCACTTGCGGAACTCCTGCGGACGGTCCACGTCCTCCTGCATCATGCGGTACTCGCCGGGACCGAGCTTCTCCGGCGGCACGAAGGCCGGGACCTCGCGCGCCTTGGTGTAGTTGAACCCCACGTCCGTGACCAGGTCACGCACGACGGGGAAGGCCCGCAGCGGCGTGACGGTGATCGTCTCGTCCCGCTCGAACACCGACATCCGGGTCATGCACATCAGCCGGGGACGGCCGTTGATCTCGGCGGAACACGAACCGCACTTGCCCGCCTTGCAGTTCCAGCGGACGGCGAGGTCGGGCGTCCGGGTCGCCTGGAGCCGGTGGATGATGTCGAGCACCACCTCGCCCTCGTTCACCTCGACCTCGAAGTCCTCCAGGGCGCCGCCCCGGACATCGCCCCGCCACACCCTGAAGCGCGCCTCGTAGCCGCTCATGACCGCGCCTCCTCGTGGCTGTCGTAGCCGCTCACTCGTACAGCTCCTCTTCGGCGAGGTACTTGACCAGCTCCTCCTTGTCGAACAGGGCGAGCAGGTCGGGACGGATGGCTTCGGTGGTCTCCCGGGTGAGGGCGATCTGGCCGACGACGGGGTCCCAGGTCTCCGGCCCGCCCGTCGGATCGGAGAGCCGGCACAACAGATTGATCCGGCGCCAGTCGCGGTCCATCGTCGGATGGTCCTCGCGGGTGTGGCCGCCACGCGACTCGGTGCGCTCCAGCGCGGCCCGGGCCACACACTCGCTGACCAGCAGCATGTTCCGCAGGTCGAGGGCGAGGTGCCAGCCCGGGTTGAACTGCCGGTGTCCCTCCACACCCGCCCGCCGCGCCCGCACCCGCAGGTCGGCCAGCTTCTCCAGCGCCTGCTCCATCTCGCCCTCGCGGCGGATGATGCCGACCAGGTCGTTCATGGCCTGCTGCAGTTCCTGGTGGAGGGTGTACGGGTTCTCCGGCGGCCGGCCGGCCTCCAGACCCGGCTCCGGACCCTCGGCGGAGAACGGCCGCAGTGCCTCGGCGGCGGCCGTGTCCACCTCGATGTCGTCCACCGGGGGCCGGGCCCCGCTCAGGCCCGCCGTGTACGCGGCCGCGTGCTGCCCCGCCCGGCGGCCGAACACGAGGAGGTCGGACAGGGAGTTGCCGCCCAGCCGGTTCGAGCCGTGCATCCCGCCGGCCACCTCACCGGCCGCGAACAGGCCCGGCACCCCGCGCGCCGCCGCCGTGTCCGACTCGACCGCGATCCCGCCCATCACGTAGTGACAGGTGGGCCCGACCTCCATCGCCTCCGCCGTGATGTCGACGTCCGCCAGCTCCTTGAACTGGTGGTACATCGACGGCAGCCGGCGCCGGATGGTCTCCGCGGGCATCCGCGTGGACACGTCCAGGAAGACCCCGCCGTGCGGCGAGCCCCGGCCCGCCTTCACCTCGGCGTTGATGGCCCGAGCCACCTCGTCGCGCGGCAGCAGTTCGGGCGGGCGGCGGTTGTGGTCCGGGTCCTCGTACCAGCGGTCGCCCTCCTCCTCGGACTCCGCGTACTTCTCCTTGAAGACGTCCGGGACGTAGTCGAACATGAACCGCTCGCCCTCGGAATTGCGCAGGACACCGCCGTCCCCGCGCACCGACTCCGTGACGAGGATGCCCTTGACCGAGGGTGGCCAGACCATGCCCGTGGGATGGAACTGCACGAACTCCATGTTCAGCAGCGGCGCCCCCGCGAGCAGTGCCAGCGCGTGGCCGTCGCCCGTGTACTCCCACGAGTTCGACGTCACCTTGAACGACTTGCCGATCCCGCCGGTGGCGAGGACCACGGCCGGCGCTTCGAGGACGAAGAAGCGCCCGGATTCGCGCTCGTAACCGAAGACGCCGCAGACGCGGCCGCCGTCCTTCAGCACCCGGGTGACCGTGCACTCCTGGAAGACCTTCAACCGGGACTCGTAGTCGCCGGTCTCCTTGTGGTCCTCCTGCTGGAGCGCGACGATCTTCTGCTGGAGCGTGCGGATCAGCTCCAGGCCCGTACGGTCGCCGACGTGTGCCAGCCGCGGGTACTCGTGGCCGCCGAAGTTGCGCTGCGAGATCCTGCCGTCCTTCGTACGGTCGAAGAGGGCGCCCCAGGTCTCCAGCTCCCACACCCGGTCGGGGGCCTCGCGCGCGTGCAGCTCGGCCATCCGCCACTGGTTGAGGAACTTGCCGCCGCGCATGGTGTCGCGGAAGTGGACCTGCCAGTTGTCGCCGGAGTTGACGTTGCCCATGGCGGCCGCGATGCCGCCCTCCGCCATCACCGTGTGCGCCTTGCCGAACAGGGACTTGCAGATCACGGCCGTACGGGCGCCCCGCTCACGGGCCTCGATCGCGGCGCGGAGCCCGGCGCCGCCGGCGCCGATCACGACGACGTCCCACTCCTGTCGTTCGACCACGGACATCAGAAGCACCCTTTGTCTGTTAGAAGAGGGCCGGATCGTCGAAGACGCCGGACGCGACCAGGTACACGTAGAAGTCGGCGAGCGCCACGCTCACCAACGACGCCCAGGCCAGCTGCATGTGGCGGGCGTTGAGCTTCCCGACCCAACTCCACATCCGGTAGCGCACGGGATGCTTGGAGAAGTGCTTGAGCTTGCCGCCGACGATGTGCCGGCAGGAGTGGCAGGAGAGGGTGTACGCCCAGATCAGCACGATGTTCACGAGGAACACGAGGGTGCCGAGGCCCATGTGGCCCCACGCGTAGTTCTCGTCGCGGAAGGCCAGGACCGTGTCGTAGGTGAGGATGCAGGCGACGAGCAGGGCCGCGTAGAAGAAGTACCGGTGCAGGTTCTGCAGGATCAGCGGGAACCGGGTCTCGCCGGAGTACTTCTGGTGCGGCTCGGCGACCGCGCAGGCGGGCGGGGAGGCCCAGAAGCCGCGGTAGTAGGCCTTGCGGTAGTAGTAGCAGGTCAGGCGGAAACCGAGCGGGAAGATCAGGATGATGATCGCCGGTGAGATGCCCCACCAGCCGCCGAAGATCTCCCAGTTGGGGCCCCCGCGCATGGGCTCGCAGCGTTCCGCCAGACAGGGCGAGTAGAACGGCGAGACGTACGGGGCCGCGTAGTAGTGCGCGTCGGCGAAGGCCCGCCACGTCGAGTACACGATGAAGGCCAGCAGGCCGGCGGCCGTCGCGGCGGGGGCGAGCCACCAGCGGTCGGTGCGCAGGTGCGGGGCGGAGATCGCGGCGCGCGTACGGGTCCGTACGCCGCCGCGCCGGGGATGGGGTTCTGTTGCCGGTGGTTCCGTACCAGTGGCCAACGGGGGACTCCCGGTCGGGTTCTTGGCGTGTCGGGGACGAGGGCGGGGGCTGGGCTTTCGGGGTCGTGGGGTGGTCGGTTACGGCGGTCAGGGGGCGCGGCGGTCGCGGGCGCCGAGGCCCTCGTCGTCCGAGTCCGTCCACAGTGAGCTGTCGTACGGGGTGTCGGAGATCGGGACCAGGTCCGGGCGGCGTGGCTTCGCCAGGGCGGGGGCGGCCTCGCCGAGCAGCGCGACGCTTTCGCGCAGGTGGTCGGCGTCGGTTCGGACGCGGCGTATCTCCAGGCCGCTGCCGCCGAGTTGTTGCTCCAGGCGGCGTACGGAACGGGTCAGTTCGTCCAGGCAACGCCGGACTGCCGTCAAGTCGTCGTGCACGGACATGACTTGCCCTCGCTTTCAGGGGGTGGTGACCCCAAGGCGGCAATGTTCATGCGCCTGCGAGTGTCGCGCGTCACACGTGTCGCTGGGAAGTCGTGTGCGGTGTTCTTTTGCGCCGGGGGAGGGGCGGGGAGCGCGGGCGCGTTGTCGGGTGCGTTGTCGGGTGCGGCCCGGTGGGGCTTCTCGCGCAGTTCCCCGCGCCCCTAAAAACCCAGGCCCTGCGGGCCTGAAAGCCCAGGCCTCCGGCCTTGAAAGCCCAGCCCCTGCTTTCAGGGGCGCGGGGAACTGCGCGAGAAGTCCCACCGGACGAGCACCCGCCGAACAACAGAACCCACCGGGTCCCGAGGCGCCCCATCCCACTTCATGGCGCCCAAACGGGTGGGTTCAGCGGCCCCCTCGTCGTGTCGCCACCCCCACGAGAACCCCGTCCTCTTCAGTGGGCCGCATCCGTCTGATCAGCTCCATATACCGCCGAACGTGATCAGAGCCACCCCCGTCCCCGTTCTCCCACCGCGGAGCGAGGAGGTCGCAGTGATGCCGATTCCCCACGACCGCGTTCGACCGCGCGCCCGGCGCCGCACCCTGGCGTTCCTGGCCGCAGGCGTGCTCACCGTGCCCGGCCTGAGCGGCTGCAGCGAGGAGGATCCGGCGGGCAGACCCCTGGCCGGACAGGACATCGCGCCCGCCGCACGCGACCGCGTCGCCGACGGCGGCACCCTGCGCTGGGCCGTGGACGCCGTACCGGAGACGCTGAACACCTTCCAGTCGGACGCCGACCCGACCACGGCACGCATCGCCGGTGCCGTCCTGCCGTCGATGTACCGCCTCGACGCCGGCGGACGCCCCCAGCTCAACGCCGACTTCCTGGAGTCCGCGAAGGTCGTCGAACGCGAGCCCCGGCAGGTCGTCCTCTACAAGCTCAACCAACAGGCGGTGTGGAGCGACGGCCGCGAGATCGGCGCCGCCGACTTCGCCGCGCAGTGGCGGGCCCTGTCCGGCAAGGACGCCGCGTACTGGACCGCCAGGAACTCCGGCTACGAGCGCATCGAGAAGATCGAGCGCGGCGACAACGACCTGGAGGTCCGGGTCACCTTCGCCCGCCCGTACGCCGACTGGAAGTCGCTGTTCTCGCCGCTGTACCCGAAGCAGGTGATGGGCACCCCCGACTCCTTCAACGACGGCGCCCGCAAGAAGCTCAAGGTCACCGCCGGCCCGTTCGCGCTGAAGGAGGTCGACCGCAAGGCCGGCGAGGTCACGCTGGCCCGCAACCCCCGCTGGTGGGGACGGACGGCCAAGCTCTCCGAGCTGGTCCTGCGCGCCGTACCGCGCGCCGAGCGGGCCGAGGCGCTGGCCGAGGACAAGATCGACATCGCCGAGATCGACTCCGCGCAGGCCGAGCGGATCATGCTCGCCTCCCGTGACAAGAAGAAGACGCAGGGCGCCGGTCCGCCGCTCTCGCGGAGCGGCCCGCTCGGCCGGGAGGCCGGCGCGCACGGCCCCGAGTCCGGCCTGACCCCCGCGAAGTCGCTGCGGTCCTGGGCCCTCGCGCACGGCTCGGACGAGAAGGCCGCCGACGGCGAGACCCGCGCCCGTGAGAAGCGGCGCGCGGCGCTCGCCGAGTACCTCTCGCAGCAGTCCGCCCTGCGCGGCTTCGCCGTCCGCCGGTCCCTGGAACCCGCCTTCACCCAGCTCGCGCTGAACGGCTCCGACGGTCCCCTCGCCGACGAGCGCGTCCGCCGCGCCGTGGCCCGCGCGATCGACCGCGAGAAGCTCGCCGCCCTCGTCCTCGAACCGCTCGGTCTGCCCGCCGAGCCCGTCGGCAGCCACCTCGCCCTCGCCGGTCAGGCCGCCTACGCGGACAACAGCGGCGCCCTCGGCGGCCAGGACGCCGACGAGGCGCGGGCCCTCCTCGCCGACGCCGGCTGGGAACAGGGCGGCCCGCTCGAACCCCGCGAGCCCGTGGCGGAGAGCAAGAAGGCGGCCGGCGCGGAGAGGGAGAAGCGGGGTACGAAGAACGGCTCCGGTTCCGACAAGCCCGGCTCCGAGAAGTCCGGCTCCTCCGCGGACGACAGCACGTACGTCGTCGGCGGGGACGACAAGCCCTACGACGCCGACGAGAACCTCGCCCAGGACGGCAAGCAGTTCAAGCCGGGCGGCGCGCCCGGCGCGTACGCCCCGCAGGGGACGCGGGCGCCGGCCGAGGCCGCGCGAGGGCCGCTCGCCAAGAACGGCAAGCTGCTGACGCTGCGGTTCGTGCTGCCGTCGGGACCGGGGACGGAGTCGCTGCGGACCGTCGGCGAGCGGATCGCGGTGATGCTGGAGCGCGTCGGGATCCGGACGGAGATCACGAAGGTCCCGGACGAGAGCTACTTCAAGGACCACATCGCGAACGGACAGTACGACCTCGCGCTGTACTCCTGGCCGACCTCCGCGTACCCCGCCACCGACGCCCGGCCGATCTACGCCAAGCCGGTCCCGGCGGCCGACGGCTCGCTGAACGTCGAGCAGAACTACACGCGCGTCGGCACGGACCGCGTCGACCAGCTGTTCGACCAGGCCGTCTCCACCCTCGACGAGTCGAAGACCCGCTCACTGATCCGGAAGGCGGACGCCCGCATCTGGGCCGCCGCCGGGTCCATCCCCCTGTACCAGCGGCCCCAGCTCGTCGCCGCCCGCACCACCCTCGCGAACGCGGGCGCCTTCGGCTTCCAGACCCCGGTCTACGAGGACATGGGCTTCCTGAAGAAGGGCGCGAAGGGACCGGCGCGGCCCTCGCACACGTAGGCGATCACGCCCCCTCGAACCCCGGCCGCCGCCCCCGTGACGAAACGGGGGCGGCGGCCGGGGTTCGAGGGCGGCCGAGGCGGCCCGAGCCACCGCGAAAGGGTCCTGAGCTGGGGCTGAGCCGGGCTGAGCTGGGCCGGAACGGCCCGGGGAGCCTCGGTGCCCGCGGCCCCGTACCATGGGGTGAGGCCGTGGCATGTCCAGCCCGGCAGGGTCCGCGCGACACAGATGTCAGCGCAGGCCGTCCTCACACTCCGGGAGAAGCGCCTCAATATGGCCACGCGCCACGACATCCGCAACGTCGCCATCGTCGCCCACGTCGACCACGGCAAGACCACTCTGGTCGACGCCATGCTCAAGCAGGCCGGTGCCTTCGCCGCGCACGCCGCCGAGTCGCTCGACGACCGCATGATGGACTCGAACGACCTGGAGCGTGAGAAGGGCATCACGATCCTCGCCAAGAACACGGCGGTGAAGTACCACCCGAAGGATGGCGGCGACGTCATCACCATCAACATCATCGACACCCCCGGTCACGCCGACTTCGGTGGCGAGGTCGAGCGCGGTCTGTCGATGGTCGACGCGGTGGTCCTGCTCGTCGACGCCTCCGAGGGCCCGCTGCCGCAGACCCGCTTCGTGCTCCGCAAGGCGCTTCAGCAGCGCCTGCCGGTCATTCTGTGCATCAACAAGACGGACCGCGCGGACTCGCGCATCGACGAGGTCGTCAACGAGACCTACGACCTCTTCCTCGACCTCGACGCCGACGAGGACCAGATCGAGTTCCCCATCGTCTACGCGTGTGCGCGTGACGGTGTCGCCTCGCTGACCAAGCCGGAGGACGGCACCGTCCCGGCCGACAGCAACAGCCTGGAGCCGTTCTTCTCCACGATCCTGTCGCACGTCCCGGCCCCGTCGTACGACGAGGAGGCCCCGCTCCAGGCGCACGTCACCAACCTGGACGCCGACAACTTCCTCGGCCGTATCGCGCTGCTCCGCGTCGAGCAGGGCGAGCTGCGCAAGGGCCAGACGGTCACGTGGATCAAGCGTGACGGCACGATGGCCAACGTCCGCATCACCGAGCTGATGATGACCGAGGCGCTCACCCGCAAGCCCGCCGAGGTGGCCGGCCCCGGTGACATCTGTGCCGTCGCCGGTATCCCGGACATCATGATCGGCGAGACCCTCGCCGACACCGAGAACCCGATCGCGCTGCCGCTGATCACGGTCGACGAGCCGGCGATCTCGATGACCATCGGCACCAACACCTCGCCGCTGGTCGGCCGTGGTGGCACCGGCAAGGGCGCGGACAACAAGGCCGCGGTCAAGGACCGCAAGGTCACCGCCCGCCAGGTCAAGGACCGCCTCGACCGCGAGCTGGTCGGTAACGTCAGCCTCCGTGTCCTCGACACCGAGCGTCCCGACGCCTGGGAGGTCCAGGGGCGTGGTGAGCTGGCGCTGGCCATCCTGGTCGAGCAGATGCGCCGTGAGGGCTTCGAGCTGACCATCGGCAAGCCGCAGGTGGTCACCAAGATCGTCGACGGCAAGGTCTACGAGCCGGTCGAGCGCATGACGATCGACGTCCCCGAGGAGCACATGGGCGCGGTCACGCAGCTCATGGGCGTCCGCAAGGGCCGGATGGACAACATGTCCAACCACGGCTCCGGCTGGGTCCGCATGGAGTTCGTCGTCCCGTCCCGCGGCCTGATCGGCTTCCGTACGGAGTTCCTGACCGGCACGCGCGGCACGGGCATCGCCCACTCCATCCACGAGGGCCACGAGCCGTGGTTCGGCACGCTGACGACCCGCAACAACGGATCGCTCGTCGCCGACCGCTCCGGCGCCGTCACCGCGTTCGCGATGACGAACCTCCAGGAGCGCGGTGTGCTGTTCACCGACCCCGGCACCGAGGTCTACGAGGGCATGATCGTCGGTGAGAACTCGCGCTCCGACGACATGGACGTGAACATCACCAAGGAGAAGAAGCTCACGAACATGCGGTCCTCCTCGGCCGACTCGTTCGAGGCGATCGTCCCGCCGCGCAAGCTCTCCCTGGAGCAGTCCCTGGAGTTCTGCCGCGACGACGAGTGCGTCGAGGTGACCCCGGAGGCCGTGCGCATCCGCAAGGTCAACCTGGACGCCCGCGAGCGCGCCCGCGCCGCGAGCCGCGCCAAGCACGGCTGACGTTCCGTCAATTGCCTTCTGCGAAGCCCCGGTTCTCCGCCCTCGGAGGACCGGGCTTCCGGCCTGCCCGCCTGATGGGGAGGTCTTGTGGGGATACTGGGGCTTCCGGGTGATGTGTGAAGGGCCTGCGGGGGAGGCCGGCCTTCCGTCGCCGACTGTCCGATTGGCTGTCTTCGGGCTGTGAACCGCTGTTCGGATATCGGTGTCGCAGCGATCAAGTTTCGGACATGTAAACAAAAATCGTAGCGGGAATGTCCGATTCGCCGGTATCCGTTGCGGCTTGTCAAGCGCGACCAGGTGTCAATCTTTGCAATTTTTGCTCAAAATATGGACGGTAGGGAGATCCCTATGCCTTCCGCCCTTGACGCGCGTTGACCCGTTTGGCGAAAGTTCCCCCAAACCACAGAACCTGCCGGTATCTGTGCTGCGCTCAACTCTCCAACCCCCCGGGGGAAGAACAGACATGACCAGTCCAACCAAGGCCGAGGGCTCCGGGTCCGCGGTCGCCTTGGACCCCGAGCTCGAGACGGCCGCCGAGGCCGCCAAGGGTGAGCAGAAGCTTGAGGGTCGTTCCCCCGGCCAGTTGATGTGGCAACGGTTCAAGCGGGACCGTACGGGAGTCATCTCCGCGTGCGTAGTGATTTTCTTCTTCGTGATCTCCGCCCTCGCGCCGGTCATCGCGAGCCTGTACGGCAAGAACCCCTACACGCTGTACGCGCAGGAGCCGGACTTCCCGTTCCTGCTCGACGACTTCGCGATGCCCACCGGTTCCTTCGGTGGCATGTCGGGTGACTTCTGGTTCGGCGTCGAGCCGAAGCTCGGCCGCGACGTCTTCACGATGCTGCTGTACGGCATGCGGACCTCGCTGTACATGGCGGTGCTCATCACCCTGATCAGCGTGGTCACCGGCGTACTCATCGGCATGGTCGGGGGCTACTTCGGCGGCCGCGTGGACTACTGGGTGGGCCGGATCACCGACTTCTTCCTGGGCTTCCCGCAGCAGCTCTTCTTCATCGCCTTCATGCCCGTGGTCACCGCGCTGTTCGTCGACCCGAAGGACGAGACGCCGACGTATCTGCGCGCCCTGGCCATCATCCTGGTGATGTGGTTCCTCGGCTGGATGGGCCTGGCCCGCCTGGTCCGCAGCTCCGTGCTCTCGCTCCGTGAGCGTGAGTTCGTGGAGGCGGCGAAGGTCTCCGGCGCCTCGCCCTGGCGCATCGTGCGCAAGGAGATCCTCCCGAACATCGTCACCCCGATCCTCGTGCAGGGCACGTACATCCTGCCCAGCACGATCCTCTCCATCGCCTTCCTCTCCTTCGTCGGTGTCGGCTTCGTCGAGCCCACCCCCGACTGGGGCCGCATGTTCGCCATCGGCGCCGGCGTCTATGAGCAGGACCCGATGTTCATGATCTTCCCGGGCGTGGCGATGGTGGTCTTCGTTCTCTGCTTCAACCTTCTCGGCGACTCCGTCCGGGACGCATTCGACCCCAAGACCGGACGCTAATCGTCCATTGGTGGGTGGGGGGACTGCCACCCCCGATCCGGGTTCGGCCCGGACCGTCAGGCAGTACTCGTGGACAACAATCGACAGGTAGGTGCATAGGCATCATGAAGCCCATCAGAACCCGCACCACGCGCGCCGTGGCCGTCGCCATCGTGGCCGGCTCGCTGGCGCTCACCGGGTGCTCGGACAACGGCAAGACGGACACGAAGGACACTTCCAAGTCCCAGGACGACGCCGCCGAGCAGTCGAAGCCTGTCGCCTACGGTGACGCCGCCGCCTCCACCGGCCCCGCCGAGCCGGTCAAGGGCGCCAAGCCCGGCGGTGTCATCAACGTCTACGCGCAGTCGGACATGACCCACATGGACCCGGGTCAGATCTACGTCTCCGACGCCGGTCAGCTCGCCAACCTGCTCCACCGGGGTCTGACGAACTACCAGGAGGACGACAAGGGCAACCTGACGGTCGTCGGTGACATCGCCACCGACTCCGGCAAGTCCTCCGACGGCGGCAAGACCTGGACGTACACGCTCAAGGACGGCATCAAGGACGAGGACGGCAACGCCATCACCTCGGCCGACGTCCGCCACACCATCGAGCGCCAGTACTCCAAGGTCATCTTCGACGGCCCGACGTACATCCAGAGCTGGCTGTCGGGCTCCGACTACCGCAAGGCGCTGCCGGACGGCCCCTACAAGGGCAAGCACCTGCCGGACTCCGTCCTGGAGACCCCGGACGCCAAGACGGTCGTCTTCCACTTCGACCAGGCGCGCCCGGACCTCCCGCAGGCCCTCGCCATGGCCGGTTACGCCGTCGTGCCCGAGAAGCAGGACACGAAGGAGAAGTACGACAAGGCCCCCGCGGCCCTCGGCCCGTACAAGGTCTCCGAGTACAAGGCCGGCAAGTCGCTGACCCTGGTCAAGAACGACCAGTGGGACCCGAAGACGGACTCGGTGCGCCACCAGTACGTCGACGGCTACAACTTCACCACCACCATCGACCAGGCCAGCCAGACCAAGCGTCTGATCGCCGACCAGGGCGAGGCCAAGAACGCCATCCAGTTCACGGACTCGGTGGACCCGGCCCAGCTGTCGACGGTCATCGGCAACGCCGGTGCCAAGAAGCGCACCATCCAGGGCTACCAGCCCTACGTGTGGCAGATGACCTTCAACCTCGACAGCGCCAACATGAAGGACAAGAAGGTCCGCGACGCGATCACCTACGCGCTCCCGTCGCAGGCCATGGTCCAGGCCGACGGTGGCCGCTACGGCGGTGAGATCGCCGGTGGTCTGATGGCGCCGACCCTGCCGGGCTACGACAAGTCCTACGACCCGTTCGGCAAGCTGAAGAAGCCCAACGGTGACCTGGCGAAGGCCAAGGAGCTGCTGAAGGAGGCGGGTGTCAAGGACGGCACCAAGCTGACCTACGCCTACTCCAACACCCCGCGTGGCCAGGCCCAGATGGTCATCGTCAAGGACACGCTGAAGAAGATCGGCTTCGACGTCCAGGCCAAGGAGATCGACCGGGCCAGCTTCTACGAGCAGATCGGCAAGCTGGACAACCCGTTCGACCTCTACATGACCGGCTGGGGCCAGGACTGGTCCTCCCCGTCCACGGTCATCACCCCGGTCTACGACGGCACCCTGGTCGCCGACGGTGCGTCGAACTACTCGCACATCAAGGACGCCAAGGTCGACGCGCTGATCAAGAAGGCGCTGACCGAGGAGCCCGAGGCCGCGGCCAAGACGTGGGAAGAGGCTCACCACCGCATCGTGGAGGAGATCAACCCGGCCGCCCCGGTCTACTACTCGAAGCAGATCCAGCTCTTCGGATCGAACATCGGTGGTGCCCGGTACAGCACGGAGTCGAGCTACATCGACATCAACGACCTGTTCGTGAAGCAGCCGTAATCCGTCAGTCCGGCTGATCCGCGGGGGTGTGCGCCAGGCGGAGCGCACCCCCGCGGTCGGTTCCACCCCCTCCGACCGCCGCGTTTTCGAAGAGAGCATCCACCCGCCATGCTTCAGTTCCTCATCCGCAGGCTGATCGGCGCTGTCGTCATCATGTTCCTGATCGGCGCCTTCACGTTCTTCCTGTTCTATACGATCCCCCAAGACTTCGCGCAGCTGTCCTGCGGCAAGAACTGCTCCCCCGAGAACATCGCGGTCATCAGAGAGAACCTCGGCCTCGACAAGCCCATCACCACGCAGTTCTGGGACTTCATGTCCGGCATCGTCGTCGGCCGGGACTTCGCGGTGGGTCACTGCCCTGCGCCGTGCCTGGGCATGTCCTTCCAGAGCGGTGAGTTCGTCTGGGACTCCATCATCGACCGTTTCCCGCTCACGCTGTCGCTGACCATCGGCGGCCTGGTGATCTTCCTGGTGCTGGGCCTCGGCTCCGGCCTGCTCGCCGCCTGGAAGCGCGGCACCATCGTCGACAAGATCGTCAGTGGCGCCTCGATGGTGCTCAGCTCGTTCCAGATCTACTTCCTCGGTCCGATCGTCCTCGGCATCTTCGTCTACAGCACCGGCTGGATGGAGAGCCCGAAGTACGTCCCGTTCACCGAGGACCCGGTCGGCTGGGCCCTGGGCATGCTGATCCCCTGGGCCGTCATGGCGACGATCTTCACCGCCCAGTACACCCGTATGGCCCGCTCGACCATGATCGAGCAGCTGTCGGAGGAGCACGTCCGCACGGCCCGGGCGAAGGGCATGAAGCAGCGGTACGTATTCTTCCGTTATGCCTGGCGTGGTTCACTCATTCCGATCGTCACCATCATCGGCATGGACCTGAGCGCACTGCTGTCGGGCGCGGTGGTCACTGAGTTCACGTTCGACCTGGCCGGCATCGGGCGTCTGGCGGTCGAGTCCTCGACCGACAAGGACATCCCGCTGACCATGGGCGTGATGCTGTTCGGGGCCTTCTTCATCCTGCTTCTGAACATCGTCGTGGACATCGCCTACGCCTACATCGACCCGCGCGTGCGCCTCAGCTAGGAGAAATACCGTGACCACTCTGACCAAGACCGAAGGTGAGAAGGCCCCGACCGGGCCGGAGGCCTTCCTCTCGGTCCGCGACCTGCGGGTGCGGTTCTCCACCGAGGACGGCATAGTCAAGGCCGTCGACGGGCTCTCCTTCGACGTCGAGCGCGGCAAGACGCTGGGCATCGTGGGCGAGTCGGGCTCCGGCAAGTCCGTGACCAACCTGACCGTCCTCGGTCTGCACAACCCCAAGACCACCACCGTCGAGGGCGAGATCATCCTCGACGGCAAGGAACTCGTCACCGCCAAGGAGAAGGAGCTGGAGCAGCTCCGCGGCAACAAGGTGGCGATGATCTTCCAGGACCCGCTGACGGCGCTCTCGCCGTACTACACGGTGGGCCGGCAGATCGCCGAGCCGTTCATGAAGCACACCGGCGCCTCCAAGAAGGAGGCCCGGCAGCGGACGATCGAGATGCTGGCCAAGGTCGGCATCCCGCACCCGCAGACGCGCGTGGACGACTACCCGCACCAGTTCTCCGGCGGTATGCGCCAGCGCGCCATGATCGCCATGGCCCTGGTCTGCGACCCCGACCTGCTGATCGCGGACGAGCCGACCACCGCCCTCGACGTGACCGTCCAGGCGCAGATCCTCGACCTGCTCAAGGACCTCCAGCAGGAGTTCGGCTCCGCGATCATCTTCATCACGCACGACCTCGGCGTCATCTCCGACATGGCCGACGACCTGCTGGTGATGTACTCGGGCCGGGCCGTGGAGCGCGGCAGCGTCCGCGAGGTGCTGCGCAACCCCACGCACCCCTACACCTGGGGTCTGCTCAGCTCGATGCCCCGTCTCGGCGGTGACACCAGTCAGGCACTCACACCGATCCCCGGCTCCCCGCCCAGCCTGCTCAACCCGCCCACCGGCTGCCCGTTCCACCCGCGTTGCGCGTTCACCGGCGAGGTCGGCGGCAACCGCTGCAGCACCGAGCGGCCGTCGCTCGGCCAGGGGCGCGACTCCGCCTGCCATCTGACGGCGGAGCAGAAGCAGACCATCTTCATCGACAAGATCCAGCCTCGGCTGCGCTAGGGAGAACCGAGACATGAGCGACAACCTCACCCTCCCCGCGCAGCAGGGCTCCAAGGACACCCCGGCCGAGACCCTCCTCAAGGTCGAGGGCCTGGCGAAGCACTTCCCCATCTACGGCGGCTTCCCCATCAAGCGCAAGGTCGGGGCCGTCCAGGCGGTGGACGGCATCGACCTGTCCGTCGGCGTCGGCGAGAGCGTCGGCCTCGTCGGTGAGTCGGGCTGCGGCAAGTCGACCACCGGCCGGCTGATCACCAAGCTGATGGAGCCCACCGGCGGGAAGATCACCTACAAGGACCAGGACATCACCCACGCCTCGCGCAAGCAGCTGGCGCCGGTGCGGTCCGAGATCCAGATGATCTTCCAGGACCCCTACTCCTCGCTGAACCCGCGGCAGACCGTCGGCACGATCATCAAGTCGCCGATGGAGGTCAACGGGATCAACCCCGAGGGCGGCCGGGAGAACAAGGTCCGCGAGCTGCTGGAGCTGGTCGGTCTCAACCCCGAGCACTACAACCGCTTCCCGCACGAGTTCTCCGGCGGTCAGCGCCAGCGCATCGGGGTCGCCCGCGCGCTCGCCCTGAACCCGAAGCTGATCGTGGCGGACGAGCCGGTCTCGGCGCTGGACGTGTCGATCCAGGCGCAGGTCGTCAACCTGCTCCAGAAGGTCCAGGACGAGCTGGGCATCGCGTTCCTGTTCATCGCCCACGACCTCGCCATCGTCCGGCACTTCTCGAAGCGCGTCGCGGTGATGTACCTCGGCAAGATCGTCGAGGTCGCCGACCGTGACTCGCTCTACAACCGGCCCCGCCACCCGTACACCCACGCCCTCCTCTCGGCGGTGCCCGAGGTCGCGATCGACGACGAGGTCGAGGCCAAGGAGCGGATCCGGCTCGCCGGTGACGTGCCCTCGCCGATCTCGCCGCCGTCCGGCTGCCGCTTCCGTACCCGCTGCTGGAAGGCGCAGGACAAGTGCGCCTCGGAGGAGCCGCCGCTCATCCAGCTCTCCGGCAACCTGGCCGGCCACCTGACGGCCTGCCACTTCCCGGAGGACCCGACGACCGAGGCCCGCGCCGAGGACGTCGTGCTGGACCCGGCGCTCAAGGCGCTGGAGGACAGTACTTCGGACGAGTCCGGGGCGAAGATCGCCAAGGACTGACCCGACCGAGTCGTCATGGGCCCGTCGTACGACGGTGACGTTCCCGCTCGCCGGGGCCGTCACCGCCGTACGGCGGGCCCTGTCGTGTGCGGTGGGCCGCCGGTGGCGGTGGGGGCCGGGCTGCCGCGCGGGCGGTCCGTGTGTGTCATGGGGCGTCCCGTGGCGTGGCGTGGCGTCGAGGCGGGTCTCTCCTGCGTGGTCGTCGCCTTCAACCGCCCCAGCCCCTCCGACCGCCGCCCAGGAGGCCGTACGGGGCGGGGGCGCCGGTGGGGCCGCGTCTGCGCCGATGACCTGGGTGAGGGCGAGGCGTCGCCCGACGGTCGCCTGGCGTGGCGACCCGGCGGCTGACGGGACCGTGGGGCGAGGGCGGGGCCCGCAGCGAAATCGGTGGCGGCCCGTGTCCGGGGGCGGCAACCTGGGCTGTTGATCTCGGCCACTGCCGAGCGCCTCACCCAACGACTCACGACGGAGCCCCTGTTGAGCCCCACGCGCCCCGCCATCCACAGCGTCACCTTCGACTGCACCGGCGACCCCTACGACGTCGCCCTCTTCTGGAGCGAGTTGCTCGGCCGTCCGCTGGCCGACGACGACAAGCCCGGCGACCCGGAGGCGCTGATCGCGGACCCGGCGGGTGGGCCGAGGCTGCTCTTCGTGCGGGTGCCCGAGGGCAAGTCCGCGAAGAACCGGGTCCACTTCGACCTCAAGCCGCACGGCCGCACCCGCGCCGAGGAGGTCGAGCGGGCGGTCGCGCTCGGCGCCCGGGTGATCGCCGACCACACCCGTCCCGACGGTGGTGGTTGGGTGCTCATGGCCGACCCCGAGGGCAACGAATTCTGTGTGGAGCGGGGAGAGTCGGGCTGACGAGGGGCGTGCCTGGTCGTCAGGTCCGGCCCGGCGGCAGTCGGCTCGGGCCGGACCGGCGGGCTCGTGAGCGAGCCCCGGTCCGGCGGAGCGTGCAGGTGTCCGGCCGGGTGCGGTCAGGGCCGCTGGACCGGCCCCGGCCGCCCCGGCTCGCCCCCAGCTCCACCTAGCCCCCCCGCCTAGGCCAACCGCACCCGCGGATCGATCAGCGCGTACACCGCGTCCACCACGATGTTCGCGACCACGATCGCGGCGGCGGCGACCAGGACCACTCCGAGGAGCAGGGGGAGGTCGTTGTCGCGGACGGCCTTGATGGACAGGGCGCCGATGCCGTGGAGGCCGAAGGTCTCCTCGGTGATGATGGCACCGCCGAGGAGGTAGCCGATGTCGAGGCCGAGGATGGTGACGATGGGGCCCATCGCGCCGCGCCAGGCGTAGCGGAAGAAGACCGTGGACCGGGACATGCCCTTGGCGCGGGCCGTGCGGACGTAGTCCTCGGCGAGGGTCTCCACGAGCTGGGAGCGGGTCATCCGGGTGTAGTTGGCGGTGAAGATGATCGCGAGGACCAGCCAGGGGAGGAGGAGCCCCTTGAACCAGGCCGGCGGGTCCTGGGTGAAGCCGACGGCGTCCGAGGGGCGGGGCAGCAGGCCCCACTGGTCGGAGAGGTAGTACATCGCCACGACCCCGACGATGTAGATCTGGAGCGAGGAGCCCACCAGGGATGCCGAGGACGCGATCTTGTCCAGGGCACGGCCCTGTGCCACCGCCGCGACCATGCCGGTGCCCACGCCGAAGACGACGAACACGACCGTGCTGCCGAGCGCGAGCGACAGCGTGGTGGGGAAGCGGTCGGTGATCAGGCCGAGGACCGGCTCGTGGTTGGTGAAGGAGTAGCCGAGGCAGGGGGCCGGGCAGTGGCCGAGGCCGGCGTAGTCCCGGCCGGTGAACACCCCCGCCAGCCAGTGCCCGTACTGCACGGGCAGCGGGTCGGCGATACCGAGGTTGTGCCGGACCAGCGCGAGCGTCTGCGGGGTGCACAGCTTGCCGCAGGCGGAGCGGGCGGGGTCGCGCGGGGCGACGTAGAAGAGGAGGAAGGTGATGGCGCTGATGATCAGCAGGATCAGCAGCGCGCTCAGCGTCCTGCGGGCGACGAAGCGGAGCATGGCGGTTCGGGTCCCGGTCCGGTTCAGGCCTTGGCGTACAGCTTGTGGATGAGGAACGCCGAGAACAGCGGGTCGAACTGGGCGCCGCCCACCTTGGACCCGTACAGGTAGTACCGCCGCTGGTAGGTCTCCGGGATGATCGGCGCCTCCTTCGCCATGATCGACTTGTCCAGCGCGGCCCAGGCCGCGTTCTCCTTCGCGGTGTCGGTGACGGCCGCGTCCTTCTTGATCGCCGTGTTGACCCAGCCCACGTTCAGCTGGGAGACGTTGGGGGCGTTGTCCGCGATCGTGGTGCCGTCGAAGAGCGGCTGGAGGAGGGTGTAGGCGGCGGGCCAGTCCGGTGACCAGCCGTACCACATCACGTCGAACTGGTTGTCGATCTGGCCGACCTGGTCGTAGTAGCTCGTCGACTCCACGGGCTTGACCACCGGGTCGAAGCCCGCCTCCTTCAGGGCGTTGGCGATGACGACCTTGGTCTTCTCGTAGGCGTCGTTGCCGCCCTGCGGATACGTGTAGACGATCTTCTGGCCGAGCTTGCCGGCCTCCTTCAGCAGGGACTTCGCCTTCGCCGTGTCGCCGCGCGGGTTCTTCAGCTTGCCGTAGACGTCGAACTTCACCCGGCCCGCGATGTCCGGGCTGAGGATGGTGGTCGCGTAGTCGCCGGCCGACGGGCCGCCGTAGATGGAACGGATCTGCTCCAGCGGCCAGGCGTAGTTGAGGGCCTGGCGGACCCGGACGTCCTTGATGCGGCGGCAGTTGATGGCGTAGTAGTACAGGCCGGTCAGCAGGCCGTCGATGGTGCGGGACTCCAGGGCGGAGTCGCTGATCACCTTCTGGATGCGCTCGGCCGGCACCCCGCTGTACGCCATGACCGCGTACCGGTCCGTCCCCGAGTCGGCGATCAGCCGGTCGGTGGCCGGCAGGGCCTCGGGGCCGAACTCGAAGACGACGGAGTCCGGGTAGGCGTTGCGGATCGGGTCGGTCGCCGGGTCCCAGTGGGTGTTGCGCACCAGGGTCAGGGACTTGTCGACGGAGTGCTGCCTGATCCGGTACGGGCCGCAGGAGACGGGGTCCTTGTCGTACTTCTCCTTGCTGTCGTGCGCGACCGGCACGGCACCGTAGGAGTGCATCGCCAGTGCCCAGTTGAGGTCGGGGCGGGCCGTCTTCAGGTGGAAGGTGACGGTCTTCCTCGCGGTGTCCGTGACGACGGAGGAGAGGTGCTTGCCGCCGTACGGGCCCTTGTAGACCGACCGGAAGTCGTTCGAGCCGGTGAGCCAGGTCTGGACGTAGGTGGCGCCCTCGGTGGTGAAGCTCGCGAAGCCGCGCTCGATGCCGTGGCGTACGTCGTCGACGGTCAGCTCGCTGCCGTCCTCCCACTTCAGGCCGTCCTTGAGGGTGAACGTCCAGGTCCTGCCGCCGTCCGTCATGGTGCCGGTGTCGGTGGCGAGGTCGCCGACGAGCCTCATCGAGCCGTCGGAGGCGATCTTGTAGCCGGTGAGGCAGCGGACGTAGAGGTTCGCGACCGTGGAGTTCCAGGCGAAGTAGATCCGCTGCGGGTCCAGGTGCGAGAAGTCGTCCGGGCCGATCGGGCGGATCGTGCCGCCCTTGCGCGCACCCGGGACCTTCGGCGCGGGGCCGGTGGAGTCCGCCGCGGTGCCCACGGTGACCTTGGCGTACGTGGCGCCGGAGCCGGAGGCCGCGCCGCCACCCGCCGTACCGCCCCCGCCGCCGCTGCTGCACGCACTGAGGACGAGGGCGCCGCCGGCCGTCGCGACCGAGCTTGCGATGACGAAGTTTCTGCGGGAGAGCGACATGGGTGTCCTGCCTGAATCAGGGAGAGGGGTTTCGTGAGAAGGGGGAGGAGGGTGGGGCGGGCCTCCGCGGAGGGGTTCAGCGTCTGGTCTTCGGGTCGAGCGCGTCGCGGACCGAGTCGCCGAGGAGGTTGAAGGCGATCACGAAGATCACCATCGAGAGGCCGGGGAAGAGCATGTAGGTGATGTCGCTCTGGTAGACCTGCGCGCCGCGCTGGATCATCACGCCCCAGTCGGGGGTGGGGTCGCTGAGGCCGACGCCGAGGAAGGCGAGGGCCGCCTCCGTGGTGACGTACATGGGCAGCGCGAGGGTCGCCTGGATGAGGACCGGGGTCCACAGGTTGGGGAGCAGTTCCCGGAAGACGATCCGGGCGGCGGAGGCGCCGGTGACCTTGGCGGCCTCCACGAACTCCCGCTCGCGCAGGGCCAGTACCTCGCCGCGCAGCAGCCGCGCGATGGGCGCCCAGCCGAACGCGGTCATCACCGAGATCAGGCTCACGACCGTCAGCCAGGTCGGGGTGTTCTCGTCGGGCGGCACCAGGATCGAGATGAGCACCGGCCACATGGCGATGAAGAAGAGGGTGGAGGGGAAGGCCAGCAGGATGTCGACGATCCGGCCCACGAAGCTGTCGACGCGGCCGCCGAGATAGCCGGCCGTCACGCCGACCACGATGCCGAGGCCGGTGACCAGCAGGGTCGTCACCGTGGCGATCAGCAGCGAGTTGCGGATGCCGTAGAGGAGGAGGGTGAAGACGTCCCGGCCCAGCTGCGGCTCGATGCCGAACCAGAAGTCGCCGCTGACCCCGCCGTTCGGTGCGACCGGGAAACCGAACTGGTTCAGCAGGCCGGGCTGGTTCTGGCCGTACGTCGTGTACGGGTTCCTGCCGTAGAGCTTCGCGATCAGGGGGGCGGCGATCGCGGCGGTGAAGAACAGCAGCACGATGTACGCCGATACGGTGCCGGCGCGGTCGCGGCGGAAGCGGCGCCAGGCGATGCGGCCGGGTGAGCTGGTGCCGTGGCCTCCGGCGGGGCGGGGCGGGGTGGTGGGCGGCGCCTCGAAGGGTGCGGCCGTCGTGGATGCGGGCGAGGTCCCCATGACGTGACCCTTCAACTCGTCCGCGGCCGGGGTCAATGCGTTGCCGGTGCCCTTGACCAAGGGGAGGGTGATTGCCGAACCCGCTCTTACTGGGTGGAGGCTGCTCTTACCGGGTCCTCGGGGTTTCCTGGCTTTCGCGGTGGGGTGGGGTGGGGTGGGGTGGGGCGGGGCTCGGGGCTCGGGGTGCCTGGGTTCGTCGGCGGGTGCGCGACCAGCCCCCACCGAACCCGCACCCGACAACGCACCCATCCCGCCCGAACGCACCCGCACCCGACCCGCCCGCCCGCCCGCCCGAACGCACCCACCCCCAACAACGCACCCACCCCCACAACCACAACCCACCCCCCAACCCCCATCCGGCCCCCTCAGACATGCACCCTCCCCCACCCCGGCCGATATTGGCCGGTAACGGATCACTCACGAGGAGGCACCCCATGCGCGGAGCCACGCACGCTCGATGGATCGCCGGCGCGGCCGCGGTGGCTCTCACCGCGACCGCGTGCGGGGGCGGGGACGACAGCAGTGGCGGCAGCAGCGGCAGCGGTGACACCGGCGCCGTGCTCAGCTCCTCGTGGGGCGACCCGCAGAACCCCCTGGAGCCGGCCAACACCAACGAGGTGCAGGGCGGCAAGGTGCTGTCGATGATCTTCCGGGGGCTGAAGCAGTACGACCCCAAGACCGGCGAGGCCGAGGACATGCTCGCCGAGAAGATCGAGACGACCGACTCGCAGAACTTCACCATCACCGTCAAGGACGGCTGGACCTTCAGCAACGGCGAGAAGGTCACCGCCAAGTCCTTCGTGGACGCCTGGAACTACGGGGCGAGCCTGAAGAACAACCAGAAGAACGCGTACTTCTTCGAGTACATCCAGGGCTACGACAAGACGCACCCCGACGACGGCAGCAAGCAGACCGCCGACACCCTCTCCGGGCTGAAGGTCACCGACGAGAACACCTTCACCGTCAAGCTCACCCAGAAGTTCTCGACCTTCCCCGACACCCTCGGCTACAACGCCTACGCCCCGCTCCCGCAGTCGTTCTTCACCGACCACGACGCCTGGCTCGCCAAGCCCGTCGGCAACGGCCCGTACGCCGTCGACTCGTACACCAAGGGCTCCCAGCTGTCGGTCCGCAAGTGGGACGACTACCCCGGCGAGGACAAGGCGCAGAACGGCGGCGTGGACCTGAAGGTCTACACCGACAACAACACCGCCTACACCGACCTGATGGCGGGCAACCTCGACCTCGTCGACGACGTCCCCGCCGCCCAGCTGAAGAACGTCAAGGCCGACCTCGGCGACCGGTACATCAACACCCCGGCCGGCATCATCCAGACCCTGTCCTTCCCGTTCTACGACGCGGACTGGAACAAGGACGGCTCGGAGAAGGTCCGCCAGGGGCTGTCCCGGGCCATCGACCGCGACCAGATCACCGACACCATCTTCCAGAAGACCCGCACCCCCGCCACCGACTGGACCTCCCCGGTCCTCGGTGAGGAGGGCGGCTACAAGAAGGGGCTGTGCGGGGACGCCTGCGAGTACGACGCGGACGCGGCCAAGAAGCTGATCAAGGAGGGCGGCGGCCTCCCCGGCGGCCAGGTCAAGATCACGTACAACGCGGACACCGGCTCCCACAAGCAGTGGGTCGACGCCGTCTGCAACTCCATCAACAACGCCCTCGACAACGACAAGGCGTGCGTCGGCAACCCGGTCGGCACCTTCGCCGACTACCGCAACCAGATCACCCAGCGGAAGATGAGCGGCCCGTTCCGGGCCGGCTGGCAGATGGACTACCCGCTCATCCAGAACTTCCTGCAGCCGCTCTACTACACCAACGCCTCCTCCAACGACGGCAAGTGGTCCAACGCCGACTTCGACAAGCTCGTCGACGAGGCCAACGCCGAGTCGGACACGGCGAAGGCCGTGGAGACGTTCCAGAAGGCCGAGGAGGTCGTCCGGGACAACATGGCCGCCATCCCGCTCTGGTACCAGAACGGCAGCGCGGGCTACTCGGCGCGGCTGTCCGATGTCTCCCTGAACCCGTTCAGCGTGCCGGTGTACGACCAGATCAAGGTCGGCTGATCCTCCGTGGGACGGTACGTCGTCCGGCGCCTGCTCCAGATGATCCCGGTCTTCGTGGGCGCCACCCTCCTGATCTTCCTGATGGTGAACGTGATGGGCGACCCCATCGCGGGCCTCTGCGGCGACCGGGAGTGCAGTCCGGCGACGGCCGCCCAGCTGCGTCACGAGTTCGGCCTCGACCAGCCCGTCTGGCAGCAGTACCTGACCTACATGGGGAACGTCTTCACCGGCGACTTCGGCACCGCGTTCAACGGGCAGGAGGTCACCGAGCTGATGGCCTCCGCCTTCCCGGTCACCATCCGGCTGACGATCGTCGCGATCCTCTTCGAGATCGTCATCGGCGTCACCCTCGGTGTCGTCACCGGCCTGCGGCGCGGGCGGCCCGTCGACACCGGGGCGCTGGTGGTCACCCTGGTCGTCATCTCCGTCCCCACCTTCGTCACCGGTCTTCTGCTGCAACTGCTGCTCGGTGTGGAGTGGGGCTGGATCAGTCCCTCGGTCTCCTCCGACGCGCCCTTCGGCGAACTGATCGTCCCCGGGCTCGTCCTCGCCTCCGTCTCCCTCGCCTACGTCACCCGTCTGACCCGGACGTCCATCGCGGAGAACGCCCGCGCCGACTACGTCCGCACCGCCGTCGCCAAGGGACTGCCCCGGCACCGGGTGATCCGCAAACACCTGCTGCGGAACTCCCTGATCCCCGTGGTCACCTTCATCGGCACCGACATCGGTGCCCTCATGGGCGGCGCGATCGTCACCGAGCGGATCTTCAACATCCACGGCGTCGGCTACCAGCTCTACCAGGGCATCCTCCGCCAGAACACCCAGACCGTCGTCGGCTTCGTGACCGTCCTCGTCCTGGTGTTCCTGCTCGCCAACCTGCTCGTCGACCTCCTCTACGCCGTACTCGACCCGAGGATCCGCTATGCCTGAGCCGCTGCCCGAGGAGCCGCACGTGTCGGGCGGCCAGCGCGCCCCCGAGGGCGGGGCGATCGCCGCGACCGGGCAGGACGGCACGATGGACCTGGCCACCACCGAGGGGGAGACCCTGGAGAAGCGACTGGGCGACGGTCCGGCCGGCGGCGGTCCGGACGACAAGGCCCGCAGCCTCTGGTCCGACGCCTGGCGCGACCTGCGGCGCAACCCCGTCTTCATCATCTCGGCGCTGGTGATCCTCTTCCTGGTCGTCATCTCCCTGTGGCCGTCGCTGATCGCCTCCGGCAACCCGCTCAAGTGCGACCTCTCCAAGGCCCAGGAGGGCGCGCAGCCCGGCCACCCCTTCGGCTACGACGGCCAGGGCTGTGACGTGTACACCCGGACCGTCTACGGGGCGCGGATCTCCATCTCCGTCGGCGTCTGCGCCACGCTCGGTGTCGCGCTGCTCGGGTCGGTGCTCGGCGGGCTCGCCGGGTTCTTCGGCGGCCACCCGGACTCGTTCCTGTCCCGGATCACCGACGTCTTCTTCGCGATCCCGGTGGTGCTCGGCGGCCTGGTGCTGCTCTCCGTGGTCACCAGCAACTCCATCTGGCCGGTGATCGGCTTCATGGTGCTGCTGGGCTGGCCGCAGATCTCCCGCATCGCCCGCGGCTCGGTCATCACGGCCAAACAGAACGACTACGTCCAGGCCGCCCGCGCCCTGGGCGCCTCCAACTCCCGCATGCTGCTGCGGCACATCACCCCGAACGCCGTCGCCCCGGTCATCGTCGTGGC
Organism: Streptomyces stelliscabiei; assembly: GCF_014873495.1. Lineage (GTDB taxonomy): Bacteria > Actinomycetota > Actinomycetes > Streptomycetales > Streptomycetaceae > Streptomyces > Streptomyces bottropensis. Next base: position 6,890,928 of record NZ_JADBGF010000001.1, read on the forward strand.
CACCATCGCGCTGGGCACCTACATCGCCCTGGAGGCGACCCTCTCCTACCTGGGCGTCGGCCTGAAACCGCCCAGCGTCTCCTGGGGCATCGACATCTCCGCCGCCTCCCCGTACATCCGCAACGCCCCGCACGCCCTGCTGTGGCCCTCGGGAGCGCTGGCGATCACCGTCCTGGCGTTCATCATGCTCGGCGACGCGGTCCGCGACGCCCTCGACCCGAAGCTGAGGTGAACCGCCGTCATGCTGCTCGAAGTGCGTGATCTGCACGTGGAGTTCCGGACGCGGGACGGGGTCGCCAAGGCGGTCAACGGGGTCGACTACGGGGTGGACGAGGGGCAGACGCTGGCCGTGCTCGGGGAGTCCGGCTCGGGGAAGTCGGTCACCGCGCAGGCGATCATGGGCATCCTCGACATGCCGCCGGGGAGGATCACCGGCGGCGAGATCCTCTTCAAGGGCCAGGACCTGCTGAAGCTCAAGGAGGACGAGCGCCGGAAGATCCGGGGCGCCGAGATGGCGATGATCTTCCAGGACGCGCTGTCGTCCCTCAACCCCGTCCTCTCCGTCGGCGACCAGCTCGGCGAGATGTTCGTCGTCCACCGGGGCATGACGAAGAAGGACGCCCGCGCCAGAGCCGTGGAGCTGATGGACCGCGTCCGCATCCCGGCCGCGAGGGAACGCGTACGGGACTACCCGCACCAGTTCTCGGGCGGCATGCGCCAGCGCATCATGATCGCCATGGCGCTGGCCCTCGAACCCGCGCTGATCATCGCCGACGAGCCCACGACCGCGCTGGACGTCACGGTCCAGGCCCAGGTCATGGACCTCCTCGCCGAACTGCAGCGCGAACTCCGCATGGGACTGGTCCTCATCACCCACGACCTCGGAGTCGTCGCCGACGTCGCCGACCGCATCGCCGTGATGTACGCGGGCCGCATCGTGGAGTCCGCCCCGGTCCACGACATCTACAAGGCCCCGGCGCACCCGTACACCCGGGGCCTGCTCGACTCCATCCCCCGCCTGGACCAGAAGGGCCAGGAGCTGTACGCGATCAAGGGCCTGCCGCCCAACCTGATGAACATCCCGCCCGGCTGCGCCTTCAACCCCCGCTGCCCGATGGCCCGCGACGTGTGCCGCACCGACGTGCCCCCGCTGTACGACGTGGAGCCGGCGGACGGGATCCGGACGAGCGCCTGCCACTTCTGGAGGGAGTGCCTCGATGACCACCACCACGGCTGAGGCCGAACCGATCCTGGAGGTCAGCGGCCTGGTCAAGCACTACCCGCTCACCGAGGGCGTCCTCTTCAAGAAGCAGGTCGGCGCCGTGAAGGCGGTCGACGGCGTCGACTTCGCGCTCGGCCGGGGCGAGACCCTCGGCATCGTCGGCGAGTCCGGCTGCGGCAAGTCCACGGTCGCCAAGATGCTGGTCCACTTGGAACGGCCCACCGCCGGCACGATCCGCTACAAGGGCGAGGACGTCACCAAGCTGTCCGGCAAGGCCCTCAAGACCGTCCGCCGCAACATCCAGATGGTGTTCCAGGACCCGTACACCTCCCTCAACCCCCGCATGACCGTGGGCGACATCATCGGGGAGCCGTACGACATCCACCCCGAGGTCGCGCCCAAGGGCGACCGCCGCCGCCGGGTGCAGGAACTTCTCGACGTGGTCGGCCTCAACCCCGAGTACATCAACCGCTACCCGCACCAGTTCTCCGGCGGCCAGCGCCAACGCATCGGCATCGCGCGCGGGTTGGCGCTCCGTCCCGAGGTCATCGTCGCCGACGAGCCCGTCTCCGCCCTCGACGTCTCCGTCCAGGCCCAGGTCATCAACCTGCTGGACCGGCTCCAGGGCGAGTTCGGACTGAGTTACGTGTTCATCGCGCACGATCTGTCGATCGTGCGGCACATCTCCGACCGGGTCGGCGTGATGTACCTCGGGCGGATCGTGGAGATCGGCCGCGACGCCGAGATCTACGACCACCCGACGCATCCCTACACCCAGGCGCTGCTGTCCGCCGTGCCCGTCCCGGACCCCGAGGCCCGCGAGCACCGGGAGCGGATCATCCTGTTCGGGGACGTGCCCTCCCCGACGAACATCCCCTCGGGCTGCCGCTTCCGCACCCGCTGCTGGAAGGCCCGCGAGCGGTGCGCGCTGGAGGTGCCGCTGCTCGCGGTCCCGGCCGAGTTCCGGCTCACCAGCGGCCCGGCGGCCCATGACTCGGCCTGCCACTTCGCTGAGGAGAAGCGGGTGGTGCCGCCCGAGGAAGCGACGGAGGATTCCGCGGGGGAATCCACGGGGGAATCGACGGATGATCATGTGAATGAGGCGGAATAAGCCTACAAATCAACACCAACCGCGTTAACACACAGGCAACTTGACCGACCCCGTTCCGATATACGGACGCGGGAATCTACTACGCGTACGGCCGTGCGGGTGCCGTAAACGGGCCGGGGCTCGCCATGTAGCCCCGGCCCGTTGCCGTGCCCGGCCGCCGTATCGGGCCGCCGCGCCTACGCCGGTCCCAGCGAGCGCTTCAGGAAGTCCACCTGGAGCAGCAGCAGGTTCTCCGCGACCTGTTCCTGCGGGGTGATGTGGGTGACCCCGGAGAGTGGCAGGACCTCGTGGGGGCGGCCGGCGGCGAGGAGCGCGGAGGACAGACGCAGGGCGTGGGCGAAGACCACGTTGTCGTCGGCGGTGCCGTGCACGATCATCAGCGGGCGGTGCGGCTCGGCGGGTGCGGACAGCCCCTCGCCCGTGATCAGCGAACTCTTGGCGTACGCGGCCGGGTCCGCCGCCGGATCGCCCAGGTACCGCTCGGTGTAGTGCGTGTCGTACAGCCGCCAGTCGGTGACCGGGGCGCCCGCGATCCCCGCGTGGAACACGTCCGGGCGGCGCAGCACCGCGAGGGCCGCCAGCCAGCCGCCGTAGGACCAGCCGCGGATCGCCACCCGGGACAGATCCAGCGGGTGCGAGGTCGCCAGGTCGTGCAGCGCGTCCACCTGGTCGTCCAGGGAGAGCGTGAAGTCGCCGTCGATCGCCTTCTCCCAGGCGGGGGAACGGCCGGGGGTGCCGCGCCCGTCGGCGACCACCACCGCGAAGCCCTGGTCGGCGAACCACTGCGAGGTGAGGTGCGCGTTGTGCGCGGCGAGCACCCGGGGGCCGTGCGGTCCGCCGTAGGGGTCCATGAGCACCGGCAGGGGGGTGACCCCGTCGTAGTCCCTCGGCATAAGCAGGGCGCACGGTACGCGACGTGCGCCCCCCTGTGTGAACCGTACGCGCGGGGACATACCGGGATCTTCCGCAAAGGACGCCACGGTCGCCACCCTCCCCCAGCCTCCGGCCGGGGGGACCCTCATCCCCCTTCGGTCGCCGTCCCGCAGTACCTGCACGCGGGTGCCCGCCCGGTCCGGAACGGCCGAGACCAGCACGGTGACGCCCCCGGCGCGCACCGCCGAGTGCACGCCGGGCTCCTGCGAGACGCGCTCCACGCCCAGCTCGTTCACGCGGTAGACGTGGATCTCCCCGGTCTCCGGGTCGGCCGCCGACGCGCCGGCCGACGCGGAGACCAGCACGTCGGCGTCGGCCACGTCGAGCACCGCGCGGACGTGCAACTGCGGTCCCGTCAGCGGGCGTTCGCCGACCGCGAGCACCCGCGCGCCGCCCTCGTCCGCGACACGCACGAGCTGCCCCGACGGACTCCACGAGGGCACCCCGGGGAAAAGATCAAGCCAATGTGGATCTTCGTCGGCGTGCACCATCCGGGTCGCCCCCGTGTCCGGGTCGACGGCCAGGAACAGCTGGCCGCACTGGTCCCGCGCCTGCACCAGGATCAGCGGGGCACCCGCCGCTGACCAGTGCACATGCGCCAGGTACGGGTAGCGCACCCGGTCCCACACGACCTCCGTGCGGGTCCCGGAGAGGTCGATCACGAAGAGGCGTACGTCCGCGTTGGCGGTGCCGGCGGCCGGATACGCCACCCGCTGCGGGTCCCGTTCCGGCTGCGCGGGGTCCGAGATCCACCAGCGGCGCACCGGCGTGTCGTCCACGCGCGCCACCAGCAGGCGGTCCGACTCGGGCGCCCACCAGAAGCCGCGCGAGCGGCCCATCTCCTCGGCCGCGATGAACTCCGCCAGACCGTGGGTGACGTTCTCCGACTCCTCCTCGGTGAGCGCCACGTCGTCGCCGCTCTGCGTCCCCACGACCCGCAGCGCGCCCCGGGCGACGTACGCCACGTACCGGCCGTCGGGGGAGGGGCGGGGGTCGATCACCGGGCCGGGAACGTCCAGTTCACGGGCTGTGCCGGCCCGCAGCTCGGCCACGAAAAGCCGCCCCGACAAGGCGAAGGAGGCCAACTCCACGGCCGCGTCGGTGGCGTGGCCGACGATCCCGGCGCCGCCCTCACGCAGCCGCTCGCGGCGTGCGCGCTCCTCGGCCGACAACTCCTCCGAGGAGCCGGCGAGCAGCGTGCCCGGGTCGGCCGCGACGCGCTCCTCGCCGTCCGCGAGGTCCAGAACCCACAGCTTCTGGGCCCGGTCGGTGCCGGACGAGGACCGAAGGAACACGACACGAGAACCGTCCGGCGCGACGGAGAACGCCCGTGGCGCGCCGAGGGTGAAACGTTGTGTCCGGGCGTGTCGGCGGGGAAAGGACTCGGGCTGGGTCGTCATGCTCCGACCATATTGGCCATGCGCCCCCTTGTGCGGCCGTGCGCCGATCGATGCGCGCGTATGGATAGTTATGATCACTACCGCTGGGTGGGTATGAACCTGCTGGCCGCTGTACGGATTCACAACTGCGTCACCCACGTCACCGGTTGACGACGGCTCCGCCGTCAGCCCTCGACAACTGCTTCGCTCCCCAGGTCCCAGGGAACTTTTGGAGGTGAGCCGCCGTGGCACTCTCGATTTCGGCGGTGGTGCTGCTGGCGATCATCGTCTTCATCCTGATCAAGAAGTCAGGGCTGAAGGCACCACACGCGATCATCTGCATCCTGCTCGGGTTCTACCTCGCCTCCTCGACCATCGCGCCGACGATCAGCGAGCTGACGACCAACATCGCGGGCATGATCGGCAGTATCAAGTTCTGACGCCTCCGGCCGCATGGACGCGTCCGGGCCCGTCCCGCCGGGCCCCGGACCCTCGCGGCCGACCGTCCCTGTGAACGGCCGCGCCCGGCACGGGCGCGGTCCGGGCGCCTCGTAGGGTGGGTCCATGACGGATCTGCCCTCCTCCGGCCCCCGGCCGGGGGGAACCCCTTCGCGCGTCGCTCGTCGACTGCTCCTGGTGCACGCGCACCCGGACGACGAGTCGATCAACAACGGCGCGACCATGGCCAGGTACGCGGCCGAGGGGGCGCGGGTGACGCTGGTGACCTGCACCCTCGGCGAGGAGGGCGAGGTCATCCCGCCCGGTCTCGCTCACCTCGCGCCCGACCGAGACGACACGCTGGGCCCGTACCGCGTGGACGAACTGGCCGCGGCCATGAAGGAACTCGGCGTCACCGACCACCGCTTCCTCGGCGGCCCCGGCCGCTACCGCGACTCCGGGATGATGGGCGTCGAACAGAACGAGCGCCCCGGCGCCTTCTGGTCCGCCGACGTCGACGAGGCCGCCGCCCACCTGGTCCGGGTGATCCGCGAGGTCCGCCCCCAGGTCCTCGTCACCTACGACCCGGCCGGCGGGTACGGCCACCCCGACCACATCCAGGCCCACCGCGTCGCCATGCGCGCCGCCGACCTGACCGCGGACCCTGCCTACCGACCCGACCTCGGCGAACCCTGGGAGATCGCCAAGGTCTACTGGAACCGGGTGCCGCGCGGGGTGCTCCTGGAGGGCTTCAGCCGGCTGCGCCGCGACCTCGCCGAGCCCGGACGGCTGCCGTTCCGGCAGGCCGCGAGCGTCACCGACGTGCCCGGAGTGGTGGACGACCACATCGTCACCACCGAGATCGACGGCACCTCCTTCGCGGCAGCGAAGGCCGCCGCGATGCGCGCCCACGCCACCCAGATCGAGGTCGCCGAGCCCTACTTCGCCCTCTCCAACGCGCTGGCCCAGCCCTTCCTGAGCACCGAGTACTACGAGTTGGTGCGCGGCAGACGCGAAGGGGGGAGCCGGGAGAGCGACCTGTTCGAGGGGATTCCCGGTATTTCTTTCGAGGAACGCCAGACTTTCGGGGAACAGCAGAACGGAACGGCCCTGTGATGCGTACGCATGGGTATGACACACGAGTGGTGCGCGCGCACGACCCCCGAGGGGCGGTCCGGCGATGAAGCGGACGGATCGGCCGACGGGCGGGCAAGGCGGCGCGCTCGCCCAGCCATTGACGTTTCCCGCGCCGGCGCGCGCCGCCGCCCACCTGGGACTCTTCGTGCTGGGAGCGGTGGTGGGGGCGGCCGGAGGGCTGCTCCAAGCTGCGTGGTTCCCCGGCGGATTGCTGCTCGCGCTGCTGGGTGCGGCCGGGCTCTTCCTGGGCGGGGCACGGGCGACGGCAAGCCGCGCGGGGGCCGTTGCGCCGGCCGTCGGCTGGATGATCTCCGTCGTCCTGCTGACGTCCACGCGTCCGGAGGGGGACTTCCTGTTCGGCGTGGGAGTCGGCTCGTATCTCTTCCTGCTCGGTGGCATGGCTGTGGCTGTGATGTGCGCCACCCTTGGAGGGGGGCGGCAACCGACCGGGCCCGACGCCCGACTTGGGAAGTGACCACCGCTTCGCCGCGGTACGCGGGTGCGGGTCCGGTGTGGGTTTCCCACGCGGTCGTGGGATACGCGCCGGAAGTGGCCAGTATGGTGGTGCGCGCCGCCGAGCTGCCCGCTGAGTTGAGGTCGTGACGGGCGGCGGAGCAAACCGGGAGAACCTGCCTTGAGTCGTGAAACTGACACTTCGTCCTCCGGGGCCAATGGGCGCGGCAGCACCGCGTACCCGTCGGGGACACCGCCGTACGGCACGCCCATGGCCACCGAGGCCGGTGCCGAGGCGGCCCGGTCGGCCGCCGCCGAGCGCCCGGACGGACCCAGGACCGAGACCACGCTGACCACACGGGTCCGGATCAACATCCCCGGCTCGCGCCCGATCCCGCCGGTCGTCGTCCGCACGCCGGTCGGCGACGGCGAAGGCGCCCCGGACGACACCGGGTCCGAGTCGGAGACCACCGGCACCACCGCCATGCCCGTGTTCACGGACACCCCCGCGCCCGCGCCGGAACCGGCCGCGCCGGGCGACGACAAGCCCACCAGCGACTGGTTCGCGCCGCGCAAGGGCGCCACCCCGGCCAAGGGCACGAGCACCGGCGGCACCAACGGCGCCGGGTTCTCCGTCGGAACGCTCGGCGGCCAGAGCGCCGCCGCGCCGGGCGTCCCCGCCACGGGCCCCCGCCCCGGCGGTACGGGCGGCACGAGCCCGCTGGCCGGCAACTCCGGTGGCACACAGCCCGGTGGTCCGCGCCCCGGCGCGAGCCCGGGCCCCAGGCCCGGCGGGACGAACGGCGCCGGCCTCCCCGGTGCCACCGGCGGTCAGCCCGTCGCTCCCGGCCACGGCGGCGGCACCGGCTCCTTCGACGTCTCGGCCGCGCTGGCCGGCACCAAGCCGGAGCGCGACGACCTGCCGTACTTCTCCGACAACGGCGGCCGCCCCGACGGCCGTCCCGGTCCGGCGGGCCCCACCGGCGGCCCCGTCACCGGTGACAGCCCGCTCGGCCCGCCGCCCGTCCAGGGCGGTCCCGGTGGCCCCGGCTACCAGGGCAACCCCTTCGGCGGCCCCGATGCCGACTTCTCGGCGCCCGGTGCCTCCAGCCCCTACGCCCGCCCCGGTGGCGGCATCAGCGACGACACCGCCGTCCTCACCCCGCAGCGCCAGGCCCCCGAGCCGGGCTACGGCGGCTCCGGCCCCGTCGTCGACAACCCCTCCGGGCACACCCTGACCAGTGGTATCCCGGTCGTGCCCCCCGGCACCCAGGGCACGCCGTTCGGCGCGGACGGCGCCGACGGAGCGGTGCGGCACACCCCGCCGAAGCTGCCCGACCCCGGTCCGCAAGCGAAGACCGCCCCGGCGAAGAACGCGAAGAACACCAAGTCCGCCAAGCCGGCCAAGAAGAAGGGCCGCAGCAAGCTCGGGCTGCTCATCGGCGGTGTGGTCGTCCTCGGCGGCGGTGTCTACGGCGCCGGTCTGCTGATGAACCACTCCGACGTCCCCAAGGGCACCACCGTCCTCGGTGTCGACATCGGCGGCGGCACCCGTGACGAGGCCGTCAACAAGCTCGACGCGGCCTTCGGCAAGCGCACCGTCCAGGCCCTGAAGCTCTCGGTCGACGGCGAGACCGTCTCCCTCACCCCCGACCAGGCCGGACTCCAGTTCGACAAGCAGGCCACGGTCAGCGCCGCCGCCGTGAGCGACTACAACCCCGTCTCGGTGATCGGCTCGCTCTTCGGCCAGCAGCGGGTCGTCTCGCCGGTCATGCCGGTCGACGAGGAGAAGCTGCGGGCCGCGCTGGAGCGCGCGGCCGGGGGCGCCGGCTCGGCGAGCGACGGCACGGTCAAGTACGAGGCCGGCAAGGCCGTCGCCGTCTACGGCAAGGCGGGCAAGGGCATCGCCGTCGGCGAGTCCACCGCCGCCGTCGAGGAGGCCTACCTCACCCAGGTCGAGACCGGCAGCACCACGCCGGTGCGGCTCCCGACCACGGCGAAGGAGCCGTCCGTCGGCAAGGCCGAGGTCGACCGGTTCATGAAGGAGTTCGCAGAGCCGGCCATGTCGGCCAGCGTCACCGTCCAGACGGACCCCGCGCACTCCGTCCTGCTCAGCCCGCAGAACTCCCTGTGGAAGTTCCTCACCGTCAAGGCCGTCGACGGCAAGCTCGTCGACTCCTACGACGAGAAGGCGCTCAAGGATCTCTACGGCGGCGCCTTCGACGGCGTGCTCATCACCCGGGGCAACGGCGAGAAGACCCCGGTCACCGTCGAGGACGTCTACGGCGCCCTCCGCCAGGCCCTGAAGAGCACGACGAACCGTACGGCCACCATCGAGACCGACCCGAGCTAGCCGGTCCGACAGCAGCGCCCAGGGGGCACCCGGCACACGCCGGGTGCCCCCTCGGCGTACACCGGTGCGGCCCGGTCACCCTCCCCGGTATGACTTCTGTCATGCCGGGGTCAGGACCGCCGACACTGCCGCGAGTGCCCCCCGCGCGCCGACGATGGTGCCCATGACGACCACGACGAGGGCCACCGACACCACGGTGGTGGGATTCGACAAGGTGACGAAGGCGTACGGCGACGTCCGGGCCGTGGACGGCCTCACGCTCGCCCTGCACCCGGGGGAGACCGTGGCCCTACTGGGCCCGAACGGCGCCGGCAAGTCCACCACCCTGGACCTCCTGCTCGGCCTGAAGAACGCGGACAGCGGCACGATTCGCGTCTTCGGCACCACCCCGCGCGAGGCGATCGTCGCCGGACGTGTGGGCGCGATGCTGCAGAGCGGCGGTCTGATGGACGAGGTGACGGTCGCCGAGCTGGTCCGGCTCGCCTGCGACCTGCACCCGAGGCCGTACCCGGTCTCCGACGTCCTCGCCCGCTCCGGCATCACCCAGATCGCCGACCGCAAGGTCCACAAGCTCTCCGGCGGCCAGGCCCAGCGCGTCCGCTTCGCCCTCGCCACGGCCGGCGACAGCGACCTCATCGTCCTGGACGAGCCCACCACCGGCATGGACGTCACCGCCCGCCAGGCCTTCTGGGCCACCATGCGCGAACAGGCCGACCAGGGCCGCACCGTCCTCTTCGCCACCCACTACCTCGAAGAGGCCGACGCCATCGCCGACCGGGTGCTCGTGCTGCACCGGGGCCGTCTGCTGGCCGACGGCACGGCCGCCGAGATCAAGGCCAAGGCCGGAGCGCGCAGGATCTCCTTCGACCTGCCCGACGGCGGGGCCGACGAGTCCGCGCTGCGGGCCCTCCCCTTCCTGACCACCCTCACGTTGTCCCACAGCGGCTCCGCAGAGGGGTCCGGCCGTACCGTCCGCATCCAGTCCACCGACGCCGACGCGACCGTCCACGCCCTCTACGGCCTCGGCGTCTACCCCCGCAACCTCGAAGTCACCGGCCTCGGCCTGGAGCAGGCCTTCGTCGCCATCACCGCCGCCGAGGAGGCGAAGACCAGGTGAACAGCCTCATCAAGCTCGAACTCACCCGTGCCCTGCGCAACCGCAAGTCCATGTTCTTCTCGGTGCTCTACCCCTCGCTGCTGTTCCTGCTGATCGCGGGCAGCGCGAGCAGCACCGAGAAACTCGGCGACACCGGGCTGACCCTGCCGACCTACATGATGGTCTCCATGGCCTCCTTCGGCGCCCTGACGGCCGTCCTGATGGGCAACAGCGAGCGCATCGCCAAGGAGCGCGAGGGCGGCTGGGTACGGCAGTTGCGGCTCACCGCGCTGCCGGGGCGCGGCTACGTGTTCGCCAAGACGGCCAGCGCGGCCGTGGTCAGCCTGCCGTCCATCGTGATCGTCTTCCTGGTCGCCGCCGGCGTGAAGGGCGTACGCCTGGACGCCTGGCAGTGGCTCGCCCTCACCGGGGCGATATGGGCCGGCAGTCTCGTCTTCGCCGCCCTCGGCGTCGCCATCGGCTACCTCGCCACCGGGGACGCGGTCCGCCCGATCACCATGATCGTCTACTTCGGCCTGTCGATGCTCGGCGGCCTGTGGATGCCGACCACGACGTTCCCCGGGTGGTTGCAGGACATCGCGAAGTGGGTGCCGACCCACGCGTACGCTGCCCTGGGGCAGGCCATCGAACAGAGCCAGGCCCCGCACGCCAAGGACATCGCCGTCCTGGCCGTCTACTTCGCCCTGTTCGCGGGCGGCGCGGCCTGGCTCTACCGGAAGGACACGCGGAAGGCGTGAGCGGCGTCGGTATCGGGCAGCGCCCGCGGAACGGCAGACAGCGGGCGATCAAGTTCCTCTGGACCGGTATCTGGCTCGCCTATCTGAGCGCCCCCGTCAGCGACCTGCTGCACGGGGGCCACAGCGACGGTGTCGTCGTCCTCGGCTGGATCGGCCTGGTGGCCTTCGTCGCCTGGTACTTCCTCCTGATCTTCCGCACCGGTCGCCGCGACACCAGCCGGACGGTGCTCGGCGCGCTCGCCGTCCTCGCCGCCCAGTCCTCGGTGCTGTCGCTCAGCCTCGGCCGCGAGTGGCTCGTCCTGTTCGTGTACGTGTCGGTCGCGTCCGGCGCGGCCCTCCCGCTGCGGTTCGCCCGCTTCACGATCCCGGCGGTGTCGGCCCTGCTCACGGCCATCGCCTTCGCGGTGCCGGACGGCGAGGCCTATCTCGCCTCCCTGCTCCTGCCGGCCCTCCTCGGCGGCTTCTCCATGACCGGGGTCCGCGAACTGATCCGGACGACGCAGGAACTCCGCGAGGCCAGGGCGACGGTCGCCCAGCTGGCCGCGAACGAGGAGCGACTGCGTCTCGCCCGCGACCTGCACGACCTCCTCGGCCACTCCCTCTCCCTGATCACGCTCAAGAGCGAGCTGGCGGGCCGGATGCTCCCCGGTCAGCCCGAGAAGGCCGCCCAGCAGGTCGCCGACATCGAACAGGTCAGCCGTCAGGCCCTGGTCGACGTCCGCGAGGCCGTCACCGGCTACCGGCGCCCCCGCCTCGGCGCGGAACTGGCGGGCGCCCGGGACGCGTTGACGGCGGCCGGCATCACGGCCGACCTGCCCGCCGACCCCGGCCCCACCCTCGCCGACGCGTCCGAGGACAGCGAGTCCGCCCTCGCCTGGGCACTGCGCGAGGCCGTCACCAACGTCGTACGGCACAGCGGCGCCCACCGCTGCACGGTGGACCTCGTCCGCCGCCAGACCCTCGACGGCCCGCTTCTCGAACTGACCGTCGACGACGACGGAACGGGCGCCCCCGGTGGCCCGGCCGGGAGCCCGGGGGACGCCTCCGGCAGCGGTCTGGCGGGACTCACCGAGCGGCTGGAGAAGGTCGGCGGCACCCTGGAGGCGGGCCGCTCCCGGCACGGCTTCCGCCTGGTGGCCAGGGCCCCTGCCACGCCCCCGGACCCGGACCCGGACCCGGACGTAGGATCCGGCGCATGACGCGCACGATCAAGGTCCTGCTCGCCGAGGACCAGTCCATGGTCCGCGAGGCCCTGGCGGCCCTGCTCGGTCTGGAGGACGACATCGAGGTCGTGGTCCAGGTGGCCCGCGGCGACGAGGTCCTGGCCGCCGCCCGCGCCCACGCCGTCGACGTGGCCCTGCTCGACATCGAGATGCCGGGCGCGACGGGCATCGAGGCGGCCGCCGAGCTGCACCGGGCCCTGCCGGGGGTGAAACTGGTCGTCCTCACCACCTTCGGCCGCCCCGGCTACCTCCGCAGCGCCATGGAGGCCGGCGCCGACGCGTTCCTGGTCAAGGACGCCCCCGCCGCCCAACTCGCGGACGCGGTACGCCGGGTCCTCGCGGGCGACCGGGTCATCGACCCCACGCTCGCCGCGGCGGCCCTGGCCGGGGGAGCGAACCCCCTGACGGACCGGGAACGCGAGGTCCTGCGCGCGGCGGCCGACGGCTCCACGAACGCGGAACTCGCCCGCACCCTCCACCTCTCCCCGGGCACGGTCCGCAACTACCTGTCCACGGCGATACAGAAACTGGCGGTGCGCAACAGGACGGAGGCGGTCAGAACAGCGAGGGAGAAAGGCTGGCTGTGACCGCTCCACCGGCGGACGGGCCCCACCGGCACCGGGGACCCCGCCCTCAGTTGAGCAGCGCCCGAGCCGCCCCCGCCTGTCGCCGCACCTTCTCGGCCGCCCCCTCGTCCACCCCGCCCACCACCTCGGCGTACTCCTCCAGTGCGGCGGCGCCCCGCACGTACTCCCCCCGCTGCACGAGCAACCGCGCCCACTCGTACCGCAGCCGCGCCGGATGCGAGGGCATCGCCAACGACAACTCCAGCGCCCACAGCGCGACATCCGTCCGCTCGGGGCGGGCGGCGGCCCACGCCCGTACGTTGTTGAGGACCCGCACCACCACGTCCAGCGGATCGGCCGGCGTCAGCATCGCGGGATCCAACGGGGCACCCGTCGCCCCCGCGACCAACAGCTCCGCATCGCTCCCGGTCAGCACGCGCCCCCCGTCGAACGGATCGGCGAGCACCTGCTCCTCGGGCGGCCCGAACCCCACCACGAAGTGCCCCGGCAGCGCGACCCCGCAGACGGGCGCGCCCGCCCGCCGGGCCACCTCCATCCACACCACCGACAGCAGGATCGGCAGCCCCCGCCGCCGTTCGAGCACCTGGTGGAGCAGCGATGACTCCAGTCGCTGGTAGTCGCCGGGCGAGCCCCGGAACCCGTAGCGCTCCCCGAGCAGTCCGGCCGTCGCGACCGCCCACGCGCGGGGTTCACCGGGCCGGTACGGCATCAGCCCCGCCAGCCGGTCCAGTTCGATCCCGGCGGCGTCGATCCCCGCCTCGTCGAGCGCCCCGTCACCCGCCGCGCCGACCAGCAGACACAGCAGGGCCAGGTCGGGCCGCTCGGCCCGCGCCTCCTCGGCGAACCGCCGCCGCACCTCGTCGGCCCGCCCCGGCTCCGGAGGACGCGGGGCCGGCACAGCCGGCTGATGCCCGCTCACGACGCCCTGTCCGGCTCGGAGCCGGAGCCGGAGCCGGAGCCCGTGCCGGTACGGGCACCCGAGGCACCACCCCGCCCGGCGTCCTCCGGCCCCGGCTCCCGGTAGTGGTGGTACGCGTGATGCGCCGAGAACCCCATCCCCCCGTACATCGCCCGCGCCCCCGCGTTGTCCGTCTCCACCTGCAGCCAGCCCGCCGAGGCGCCCTCGTCCAGGGCCCGCTGCGCCAGCGCCGCCATCACGGTCGTCGCGAGCCCCCGCCGCCGCTGGGCGGGATCGACCTCGACGGCGGAGAACCCGGCCCACCGCCCGTCCACGACGCACCGCCCGATGGCCGCGGGCCCCGCGCCCTCCGCCCCGGGCACGGTCGCGAACCACACCGAGGGCCCGCTCCCGAGCACCTTCAGCGCGACCTCGCCGAGGCCCTTGCGCTGGTAGCGGCCGAGCCACGCCTCGTCCGCGCTCCGGGACAGCACGACCCCGCCCGCCTCCCGGTCGGCGACCGGCGCGAGCGCCCCGGTCCACACCTCGGCGGTGACGGCGCTGACCCAGCCGCGCGCCGCCACCTCGGCGCAGAGCATCTCGTGGGTGCCCTCGGCGCCCGTGGCCAGTTGGAGGAACGCGGGCAGCCCACGGGCGGCGTACCAGCGGCGTACGGCCGTCAGGGCCTCGTCCAGGGGCATTCCGGGGTCGCCGAGGGGCAGCACCGAGTTGGCGCGCCGGGTGAATCCGGCGGCGGCCCGCAGCTCCCACTCACCGAGCGACTCCCGCTCGACCGGCTGCCAGGAGCGTGCCGCGACCCGCGCCAGTTCCGCGAACGAGGCGGCGGGGCCGCGTCGGCGGGCGGGGGCGGGGGGGACCACCTTCCCGGCCACCAGCGACGACTCCTCGATCCGCACCCGCTCCCCGTCCCGCCGGGTGATCAGTAGTGCGCCCTCGTCCCATGATGTGAGAACACCAACCGTGTCGGTGAATTTCCCACCCCCGGCGGGATCGTCGTCGACGCGCCGCACGGACACGCGTTTGCCCACGTCAGCGGCGGAGACACGGATCGTGAGACGTCCACCGGCAGAGATTTCCACAGGTCTGTCCACCCCTCCTGTTCGGATCATGCCCAGGAACGGAGATACTAGGTGCGGGCATCGACGACGCCGCGCTCCCGCGCGCCAGGCGGCGGAGCCTGAGGAGGCCCGCCGGCGCCCTATCGAGGAGGAACGACAGCGTGACCTACGTCATCGCGCAGCCTTGTGTCGACGTGAAGGACAAGGCGTGCATCGAGGAGTGCCCGGTCGACTGCATCTACGAGGGCCAGCGGTCCCTCTACATCCACCCGGATGAATGCGTCGACTGCGGTGCCTGCGAGCCGGTGTGCCCGGTCGAGGCGATCTTCTACGAGGACGACACCCCGGAGGAGTGGAAGGACTACTACAAGGCGAACGTCGAGTTCTTCGACGAACTCGGCTCGCCCGGTGGTGCCAGCAAGCTCGGCCTGATCGAGCGCGACCACCCCTTCGTCGCCGCACTCCCGCCGCAGGCCTGAGAGCGACGCCGCGGACGCCGGGGGTGATGCCCCGGCGGCCCGCGTCCGCGCCGCCTCGGTCCCGTACGGCCCGGTCACCATGATCGCCGTACGGGACCGAGGCGTTCGCCGTACGGGCGGTACCTACGCGCCCGTCCCACCGCCCGGGAACGCACGGACGAGACCGCACGAGAAAGCGAGCCAGATTTCGTGTCCGCAGTCAGCGACCGCCTCCCCACCTTTCCCTGGGACAAGCTGGAGCCGTACAAGGCGACGGCCGCCGCCCACCCCGGCGGCATCGTCGACCTGTCCGTCGGCACGCCGGTCGACCCGGTGCCCGAGCTGATCCAGAAGGCGCTGGTCGCGGCGGCGGACTCGCCGGGCTATCCGACGGTCTGGGGCACCGTCGAGCTGCGCGACGCGATCACGAACTGGCTGGAGCGCCGCCTCGGTGCCCGCGACGTCACCCACCACCACGTCCTGCCGATCGTGGGCTCCAAGGAACTCGTCGCCTGGCTCCCCACCCAGCTGGGCCTCGGCCCCGGCGACCGGGTCGCGTTCCCGCGTCTGGCCTACCCGACGTACGAGGTGGGAGCCCGCCTGGCCCGCGCCGAGCACGTGGCCTACGACGACCCGACGTCCCTGGACCCGGCCGGCCTGGGGCTCCTCTGGCTGAACTCGCCGTCCAACCCCACCGGCAGGGTCCTGTCGAAGGCCGAGCTGACCCGCACCGTCGCCTGGGCCCGCGAGCACGGCGTGCTGCTGTTCTCCGACGAGTGCTACCTGGAGCTGGGCTGGGACGCCGACCCGGTCTCGGTCCTCCACCCGGACGTCAACGGCGGCTCGTACGAGGGCATCGTCGCCGTCCACTCCCTCTCCAAGCGCTCCAACCTGGCGGGCTACCGCGCGGCCTTCCTCGCCGGCGACCCGGCCGTCCTCGGCCCGCTCCTGCAGATCCGCAAGCACGGCGGCATGATGACCTCGGCCCCCACCCAGGCCGCCGTCGTCGCCGCCCTCGGGGACGACGCCCACGTCCACGAACAGCGTGCCCGGTACGCCGCCCGCCGCGCGGCCCTGGGCGAGGCCCTTCGGGCGCACGGCTTCCGCATCGAGCACAGCGAGGCCAGCCTCTACCTCTGGGCCACCCGGGGCGAGTCCTGCTGGACCACCGTCGCCCACCTGGCCGACCTGGGCATCCTCGTGGCCCCCGGCGACTTCTACGGCCCGGCGGGCGACCACCACGTCCGCGTGGCCTTCACGGCGACGGACGAGCGGGTGGCGGCGGCCGTGGAGCGCCTGGCCGGGGCGTAGCGCCCGCGCCCCGCACGGCCTCGGCCGTGATGACCTCACCGCGCCAGCGGACAGCCCGAAGGGGCCCGGGAAACCCCGGGCCCCTTCGGACGGTTCGGCCGGGCGTCAGCCGAGCGGGCTCTGGGCCGGCAGCTGTCCCGTGGGCAGCCCGCCCTTGGTCGCGGTCTTCGTCGTGTCACCCAGCACGGTCCCGGCGGACCCGGCGGTCTGCCCGGCGGCCTTCTGCGCGACGGGCGTCGTCGTCTTGACGGCCTTGCCGCCGGTCTTGCTCACGGTCGGCAGCGTCTGCTTGGCCGCCTTGGTGCCGGTGTCGCTCGCGACCCCGGTGACGTTCTGCGTCGCGCCGTCCACGGTGGAGCCGGCGTTGGCCCCGTCCACGGCGGACAGACCGCCGAGGTTCGGGGTGGCCGGGAGTTCGGGCGCCGCACTCGCGGAGCCGGCCGCACCGACCACGGAGGCCGCTCCCGCTGCGGTCAGCAGCGCGGCACGGGCGATCCGGCGGGTCAGGGGGAGGGACATGGTGCTCCTTTGACGGAAGAGAACGTTGAAGTGTCCGACCGTGCCCGGGAGTTGACCGTTCCGGGCTCGGACGCAGTGACTACCGCTCGAAGCCCCTGAAGGTTGCGGCGACCCGACGTAAAGAGTTTGCAATGCGTCGCATTATCAAATGCGGATTCAGTCGGACAAACGCCACCCGGTCCGACAGTCTGCCGAATCCTTACGGCCCTGTGGCCCCAAGGCATCCCACGACATGGGGGTGAGCAGCCGGCATCCCGCGCACCCCGTCCACCCCGCGCGCCGCGCGTCCCCCGCACGGGTGAGGCTCGCGGCCTACTGTCCAGTGACGATTCGGACCTCGGTGGCGGAGCCCGCCGCCTCGCCGGCCGTCCCGCGGGCCTTGCGCCACGCACCGGCCCGGCCCTCGGCGACCCACTCCCGGCCCGCGAACGTGACGCGCTCGACGCCCAGCCGGGAGGAGTTGGCCACGGCCCAGTGCGCCAGCTCCCAGCCGCGCCGCCGGACCTGTCCGGCGTCCCCGGCGTCGGTGAGGGGGATGGTGACCGTCCCGGAGCCGGGGGAGACGCTCGGACTCGGCGACGGGCTCGACTCGGCCGAGGCGCCGCCCTCGGAACTCACCACCGCCGCGGCCGACTCGAACGCGTCGTCCCCGAAGTCCCGCGCGAGCGCGCCGCGCACCGCGGCCGGTCCGCCCGCCGCTGCCGTGCCGGTGCCGGTCGTCTCCCGGCGCCCCTCGCAGGTCAGCGAGGCCGCCGACCGTCCGGTCAGCGCGGCGGCGAGCAGCGTGGCGTCCGGCTCGTGCTTGGCGTACGCCTCCGGGTAGCCGCTGCGCTGCACCTTCTGGGCGGCGACCGTCAGCGGCAGCCGCTCGTAGTCGGCGACCTTGACGAGGTGCTCGTAGAACTCGCCCGCCGCGTACACCGGGTCCTGGATCTGCCGCTCGGTGCCCCAGCCCATCGAGGGCCGCTGCTGGAAGAGGCCGAGGGAGTCCCGGTCGCCGTGCGCGATGTTGCGCAGGCCCGACTCCTGCAGCGCGGTCGCCAGGGCTATGGTCACGGCCCGCTCGGGCAGCTTCCGCGAGGTGCCGACCGCCGAGATCGTCGCGGCGTTCGCCGCCTGCTCGGGGGTGAACTCGTACGACTGCCCGTCGTCCGTCCCGGACACGACCACGCACCGCGGTGTGCCGTTCCCCCCGGTCAGATACTGCACGGTGAGATACGCCCCGATCGCGGCGAGCACCACGAAAGCCGCCATGCACTGCAGCACGCGACGGCCGCGACGGCGGGGACGGGGACCTGGGGGGAAGGGGTACGGCTCCGACACGCGGTCCAAGGTACTGGACGGTAATGGCCCTCGTGCAGGTCTTGTGAACAGTGATGTGAACAGCGGGGCGGGAGTGACGGAGTCCCCTCGCCGGGCGGCCCCGTCCCGGCGGCGCGTTAGGGTCGGGGACATGGCCGAGACCCCCATTGACCTCACGCTGGACGCCGCGCGGCTCACCGCGCGCCTCGTCGACCTCCCCTCCGAGAGCGGCACCGAGAAGCCCCTCGCGGACGCGATCGAGACCGCCCTGCGTGCCCTGCCGCACCTCACGGTCGACCGGTACGGCAACAACGTCGTCGCCCGGACGAACCTGGGCCGGGCGGAGCGCGTGATCCTGGCCGGCCACATCGACACCGTCCCCATCGCGGACAACGTCCCCTCCCGCCTCGACGAGGACGGCGTCCTGTGGGGCTGCGGCACCTGCGACATGAAGTCCGGCGTCGCGGTCCAGCTGCGCATCGCGGCCACGGTCCCGGCCCCCAACCGCGACCTGACCTTCGTCTTCTACGACAACGAGGAGGTCGCCGCGGACCTGAACGGCCTGAAGCACGTCTCCGAGGCCCACCCCGAGTGGCTGGAGGGCGACTTCGCCGTCCTCCTGGAGCCCACGAACGGCGAGGTCGAGGGCGGCTGCCAGGGCACCCTGCGGGTCCTGCTGACGACCAGGGGCGAGCGCGCCCACTCCGCCCGTGGCTGGATGGGCTCCAACGCCATCCACGCGGCGGCCCCCATCCTGGCCAGGCTGGCGTCCTACGAGCCGCGGTACCCGGTCATCGACGGCCTGGAGTACCGCGAGGGCCTCAACGCGGTCGGCATCTCCGGCGGCGTCGCCGGCAACGTCATCCCCGACGCGTGCGTGGTGACGGTCAACTTCCGCTACGCGCCCGACCGCACCGAGGAGGAGGCCGTCGCCCACGTCCGCGAGGTCTTCGCCGACTGCGGGGTCGAGGAGTTCACCGTCGACGACCACAGCCCCGGCGCGCTGCCCGGCCTGTCCCACCCGGCGGCCGCGGCCTTCATCGAGGCGGTCGGCGGCACGGCCCAGCCCAAGTACGGCTGGACGGACGTCTCCCGCTTCAGCGCGCTCGGCGTCCCGGCCGTCAACTACGGCCCCGGCAACCCGCACCTGGCGCACCGCCGCGACGAACGCGTGGACCCGGCGCTGATCCTGGCGGGCGAGGAACGCCTGAGGTCCTGGCTGACGGCGTGAGGCGTCCCGGGTGACGGATCAGGGGCGGACACGCTCACGTCCCCCGTCCGTAACCCGTATGGATCTACGCTGAGGTGAACCACCAGCACGGCGGAGGGAGCGGACATGGCGACCGGCAACCCCGAGGGCAAGAAGCAGCCACCGGACGAGCAGCGGCTGGGGCCGGTGCTGCGCAGACGCGGTCAGGTCCAGGCGAGCACCACGGACCAGCGGCTGCTGGACGCGGGCGGCCCCTCGGACTGGGTCCACACGGACCCGTGGCGCGTCCTGCGCATCCAGTCCGAGTTCATCGAGGGCTTCGGTACGCTCGCCGAACTCCCGCCCGCGATCAGCGTCTTCGGCTCCGCCCGCACCCCGGCCGACTCACCGGAGTACGAGGCGGGCATCCGGCTCGGCCGCGGCCTGGTGGAGGCCGGCTTCGCCGTCATCACCGGCGGCGGCCCGGGCGCGATGGAGGCGGCCAACAAGGGCGCCCTCGAAGCGGGCGGCACCTCCGTCGGCCTCGGCATCGAGCTTCCCTTCGAACAGGGCCTCAACCCCTACGTCGACATCGGCCTGAACTTCCGCTACTTCTTCGTCCGGAAGATGATGTTCGTCAAGTACGCCCAGGGCTTCGTGGTCCTTCCCGGCGGCCTCGGCACCCTCGACGAACTCTTCGAGGCCCTCACCCTCGTCCAGACCCAGAAGGTCACCCGCTTCCCCATCGTCCTGTTCGGCGAGTCCTACTGGAGCGGCCTCGTCGACTGGCTCACCCACACCCTGATCGCCCAGGGCAAGGCGGCGGAGAAGGACCTGACCCTCTTCCACGTCACGGACGACGTGGACGAGGCGGTGGCGTTGGTGTCGAAGGAGGCGGGCAGGTAATCCGCGGGTTCTCCCACGCGCCCCGAAAGGGGCGCGGGGAACTGCGCGAACGGGGTCCGGGGCGGAGCCCCGAGTCCGTGACGGGGGTCGAAGGGGCGCAGCCCTTTCAGGAGGGGACGGGGAGGGGCGGCGGGGGCGAGAGAACTAGGCAAGCCCCCGCCGGGCGACGGCCGGCACCCGGTTCCCCGCGAGGGAAGCCACCATGTCCAGCACCTGCCGGGTCTCCGCCACCTCGTGCACCCGGTACACCTGAGCCCCCAGCCAGGCCGAGACCGCCGTGGTCGCGAGCGTCCCCACCACCCGCTCCTTCACCGGCCTGTCCAACGTCTCGCCCACGAAGTCCTTGTTGGACAGCGACACCAGCACCGGCCACCCCGTGGCGACCATCTCCCCGAGCCGCCGGGTCGCCTCCAGACTGTGCCGCGTGTTCTTCCCGAAGTCGTGCCCCGGATCGATCATCACGGACTCCCGGGGCACCCCCAGCGACACCGCCCGCTCGGCCAGCCCCACGGTGACCCGGAGAATGTCGGCCATCACGTCGTCGTACTCGACCCGATGCGGCCGCGTACGAGGCTCGGCCCCACCCGCGTGCGTACACACCAGCCCCACCCGGTACCGCCCCGCGACCTCCGCGAGCCGGGGATCGACCCCGCCCCACGCGTCGTTGAGGACATCCGCCCCGGCCTCGCACACGGCCTCGCCGACGTCGTGCCGCCAGGTGTCGACGCTGATGACGACCTCGGGGAACCGCCGCCGCACCTCCGCGACGAATCCCACGGTCCGCCGCGCCTCCTCCGCCGCGCTGACGTCCTCCCCGGGCCCCGCCTTCACCCCGCCGATGTCGATGACGGCCGCGCCCTCGGCGACCGCCTGCTCCACGCGCGCGAGCGCCGGCTCGTCCTGGAAGGTGGCCCCCTGGTCGTAGAACGAGTCGGGGGTCCGGTTCACGATCGCCATGATCACCGGCTCGTGCGGGCCGAACTCCCGCTTGCCCAGCCTGAGCATCCGCTGTGCCCTCCCCCCGTACGTCCCGCCGATCGGCGGTCTTGCCCGAACGCCTGCGACCTTAACTGTCAGACTCGCATGGCACGATCGGAGCCGAACACATTCGAGGGGACCCAGCGATGTTCATGTTCTTGTTCCTGGTCGTCGCGCTCGCCGTCGTGGTCGCCGCGGTGACGCTCGCCGTCGTGGGCGGCGGCGACAACGCGGTGCTGCCGGAGGCCGAGGGCGAGCGGCTCCAGGACCCGCTTCCGGCGGACCGCCCGGTCAACCGCGCGGACGTCGAGGCGCTCCGCTTCCCGGTCGCCGTCCGCGGCTACCGCATGGCGGACGTGGACGACGCCCTCGGCCGGCTCAGCGCCGAGATCGCCGAGCGGGACGCCCGGATCGCCGACCTGGAGTCCGCCCTCGCGGGCGCCCACGCGTCCTCCGTGACCTCGCTGCACAAGCCGGAGGAGGGTGAGCACCGGTGACCGACGGCACCGCCCTGGCCGGCCCCGACGGCGCACCGCGCTGCCCGTGGGCCCTGTCCACCGAGGACTACATCGCGTACCACGACGAGGAGTGGGGCCGCCCGGTCCACGGCGACGACGCGCTGTACGAGCGGCTCTGCCTGGAGGCGTTCCAGTCCGGTCTCTCCTGGATCACCATCCTGCGCCGCCGCGAGGGCTTCCGCTCCGCCTTCGCCGACTTCAAGATCGCCTCGGTCGCCGTGTTCACGGAGGCCGACCAGGAGCGACTCCTCGGCGACCCCGGCATCATCCGCAACCGCGCCAAGATCGAGGCCACGATCGCCAACGCGCGCGAGCTGTCCGGCTGGGCCCCGGGCGAGCTGGACGAGCTGATCTGGTCGCACGCCCCGGACCCCGCGACCCGCCCGGTCCCGAGGACCCTCGCGGACGTCCCGGCGGTCACCCCCGAGTCCACCGCCCTGTCGAAGTCCCTCAAGAAGCGCGGCATCCGCTTCGTCGGCCCGACGACGGCGTACGCGCTGATGCAGGCCTGCGGCCTGGTCGACGACCACCTGGAGACCTGCGTCGCCAGAAGCGCCCCCTGAGGGGCCCGGGGAACCGCGCGACCTACCGCTCGGACCGCGGTTCCCCCGCTCGCCGAGCGGTCAGCGCCCCCGGTACTCCGGCGTCTCCTTGTTCACGAACGCCCGCACCGCGATCCCGTGGTCCTCGGAGGCCCCTGCCCGCGTCTGCAGCTCGTCCTCCTTCTCCAGGGTCTCAGCCAGCGAGTGGGAGAACCCGAAGGCCATCGCCTCCTTGATCGCCGCGTACGCCACCGTCGGCCCCTCGGCCAGCATCCGCGCCACCTGCTCGGCGGCCGTGGGCAGCGAGGCCGCCGGCACGATCCGGTTCGCGATCCCCAGCTCGTGCGCCTCCTGGGCCTTGATGCTGCGCGGGAAGAGCAGCAGATCGGCGGCCCGGCCGGGGCCGATCACCCGGGGCAGGGTCCAGGACACCCCGGAGTCGGCGGTGAGCGCGACCCCGGCGAAGGATGTGTTGAAGGAGGCGGAGTCGGCGACCACGCGGTAGTCCGCCGCGAGCGCGAAGCCCAGGCCGGCGCCGGCGGCCACCCCGTTCACCCCGGCCACCACGGGCTTCGGCATCTCGGTGAGGGCCTTCACCACGGGGTTGTAGTGCTCCCTGACCGTGCTCATGACCTGCCCCGAGCCCTCGGCCAGCAGCCCGATGTGCTCCTTGAGGTCCTGCCCCACGCAGAAGGCCCGCTCCCCGGCGGCGGTCAGCAGCACCGCGCGCACCGCGTCGTCCCCGGCGGCCGCCTCCACGGCCTGCCGCAGGGCCACCTTCGTCGCGATGTCCAGCGCGTTCATCGCCTCGGGGCGGTTGAGCGTGATCGTCGCGAGTCCGTCGTGCACCTCGTAGAGCACGGTGTCGGCCATGGGGGTTCCCCTCCGGTGTCGCGGCAGGCGACGTACTGGTCAGTACGCCCTCGTCACAGCACAGCATGGCGGAGATCACGGGGGACGGCCGGGGCCGGACGTGTGACCTGCGTCAAAGAATCACCAATGGCCGAGCACCGGCCCGGGACCGTGCGGTGGCGCAGTATCGCAGTCACACCGCCGAATTGGGTGGTTTTGCTCGCGCGCGTTGCCCAAGCGATGCCGACCGATGTTGGTCATCGGGTCATGAGATGCGGGATAATGGCCTGGAAGCAATGTGTTCGATGCCGGTGTCGCGTGTCCCCAGGTGGGCCCGCGCCTGCCCTCCCGGGCCGTCGGCTTAGGCGATGAGCTGGTTTCAGGAAGGGGTACGAGCATGGCGGCCATGAAGCCGCGGACGGGCGATGGCCCGCTCGAGGTGACCAAGGAGGGGCGGGGCATCGTCATGCGAGTTCCGCTCGAAGGCGGCGGACGGCTCGTCGTCGAGCTGACCCCGGACGAGGCAGACGCCCTCGGCGACGCCCTCAAGAAGGTCGTCGGCTGACGCGCGTAGCGACCATACCCTTTCAGTCGCCCCGGCACCGCCCCACTCGGCGGTGCCGGGGCGCTGTTGTGCCGGAAGGTCCGCGGGGGCCGGACGGGCCCCGCGGGGGCGTCCCTCAGCGCTTGACCGCGCAGAGCAGACCGTCGCCCACCGGGAGCAGGGACGGCACGAGTTCGGAGCTCTCCCGGACCGTGCGCAGCAGCTCCCGCAGCCGTATGACCTCGGTCGGCTGGGGGTTGGAGTCCACGGTGCGTCCGCTGGCGAAGACACCCTCGAAGGCGACGAGCCCGCCGGGTCTGAGAAGCCGCAACGATTCAGCGAGGTAGTCGAGGCACTCCAGCCGGTCGCCGTCGCAGAAGACCAGGTCGTAGCCCGCGTCCGCGAGCCGTGGCAGCACGTCCAGCGCGTGGCCCGGGATGAAGCGCGCGCGGTTGCTGGCGAAGCCGGCCGCGCGGAACGCCTGCCGGGCGAACTGCTGGTGGTCCGGCTCCGGATCCACGGTGGTCAGCACCCCGTCCGGCCGCATACCGTGCAGCAGATGGATCCCGGAGACACCGGTCCCGGTCCCGATCTCCGCCACCGCCTTCGCGTCCACGGTGGCGGCGAGCACCCGCAGCGCGGCGCCCGTGCCGGGCGACACCGAGCGCAGCCCTGCCTCCCGGGCCCGGTCGCGGGCCCAGCGCAGCGCCTCGTCCTCGGCGACAAAGGCGTCGGCGAACGCCCAGCTCGTCAGCCGGTTGCCGGTAATGGCCCTCTCCTTATGTCCCCGTGGTTGCCTGGGCGTGACTGTATCCGTTGCCGTCGGGAACCTCCTGATGGGACCGGTCGTTTAAAGGGATGAGTGAGTGACGGGGGCCGCGACGGGGGGCACGGGATGGATCGGTCCGACGAGCGGGCGCGTGCTTCGGGGCTGGTGCTGACGGAGCCACCTGGGCCGCGTCAGCGAAATGAGCCATATCGGCGCACATCAATTTCTTATAAAACCGCTTATCCGGAGCTAACGGGCGAGGTGGCTATGGTAGGGGCTCCACTGGACACCACCAGAGCCGACAGGGGAGGTGCGGCCGCGCCCGGGGATCGGGGAGGAGTGCTACGGCGCTTCCTCGGATCGGCGGGCAAGCCGAAATCCGTGAACGACACCGCTGACCACAGCCACGCCGCCGTCGCCCAGACCGCGACCTTCACCACGGACGCGCACGCGCAGGCGTGGACTCCCCCCACCTGGGAGGAGATCGTCAGCACCCACAGCGGCCGCGTCTACCGGCTCGCCTACCGTCTGACCGGCAACCAGCACGACGCCGAGGACCTCACCCAGGAAGTCTTCGTCCGCGTCTTCCGCTCCCTGTCGACGTACACGCCCGGCACCTTCGAGGGCTGGCTGCACCGCATCACCACCAACCTCTTCCTGGACATGGTCCGGCGCAAGCAGCGCATCCGCTTCGACGCCCTCGGGGACGACGCGGCCGAGCGCCTGCCCAGCCGCGAGCCCACCCCGCAGCAGCTCTTCAACGACGCGCACTTCGACGCCGACGTCCAGCAGGCCCTCGACACCCTGGCGCCCGAGTTCCGCGCCGCCGTCGTCCTGTGCGACATCGAGGGACTGTCCTACGAGGAGATCGCCGCGACCCTGGGCGTCAAGCTCGGCACGGTCCGCTCGCGTATCCACCGCGGCCGCTCCCAGCTCCGCAAGGCCCTGGCGCACCGCTCCCCGGAGGCCCGGGCCGAGCAGCGCCGCGGGTTCACGGTGCCGCGGGTGCCCGTGCTGGGAGGAGGGGGCGCGACCGCGTGAGTGGATCCCGTCCTACGCCTGCCGAGCAGCACCTGGGAGACCGTCTCTCCGCCCTGGTCGACGGAGAGCTCGGTCATGAGGCGCGTGACCGCGTCCTGGCACATCTCGCCACCTGCGGGAAGTGCAAGACGGAGGCGGACGAGCAGCGCCGTCTGAAGAACGTCTTCGCGGAGGTCGCCCCGCCGCCCCCCTCCGAGAGCTTTCTGGCCCGCCTCCAGATGCTTCCGGCGGGCGGCGACAGCGGTTCACCGCTGTCCGGTGGCTTCGCGGGAAGAATCGGGAGCGCGGTCGGCGGGCCGGGTCTGCCCGATCCCTCCGACTCCCGTGACTTCGCGGGCTTCGGCGTCTACGGAGTCGGCGGCGACTCCTTCGGATACGTCCCGTCGGGACCTCACGGCGGCGCTCTGACACCCTCGGAGGGCCGTGGGGCACTGGGCGGCCGGGGTCTGACCAGCGGCCGTGGCTTCCTCGGTGACCGTGGCTTCCTGGGCGGGCGGGGTTTCCTCGGCGACCGCGGGACGCCGGGCGACCGAGGTTTCCTGGGCGGCGGACGCGATCTCCCCGGCGACGGGGACGCGGACGACCGTGCGGACCGGGAGGAGAGAGCCACCGACGGCACCCGGCGCACGGGTGAACGGGGCTTCCGGATCCACGCCGTGAGCCGGCCGGAGTCCGAGCGTTCGGCCTCGCGCGGCATGCGGTTCGCCTTCGTGGCGGCGGGCGCGGTGTCGCTGGCCGCGATCGCCCTCGGCGGTGTGACCGGCGGGGCTCCCGTCGAGACGGCGGACGCCCGGGGCGGTCCCGGCTCCGGCAGCAATGTCACCCCGCTGCGGACGCAGGCCGCGGGCACGGTCCCGACCCCCGAGTCGCAGCGCCGCCGGGGATCCACCATGGGGCCGCTGCTGGGGCAAGGGCAACAGTCCCTGGGCGAGACGCCCGTCGCCCCGACGGAGATCGCCGCGCCCCTGCTGCCCGGAGTTCCTGCTCCGGCCGGCCGGGACCGTCAGGGCGTACACCCGCTGAACGCGCCGGTGCCGGTCGGCGCGGCCGTCCTGTCCCCGCTCATAGGTCCGCTCACCGCCGTACCGCCGCTGCAGCTGACCGACTGGTCCTCCGCACCGGAGCTCACGGGACCGGGCCTGCTGGCGGCCCCCGACTCCACCTCGTCTCCCACACCCACCTCCCCCGTCCTCCGCTGACACCCGAGTTCTGCGCGCCGGCCCGTGAACCTGGTTGAATCCGGGGTGGGCCGTGTCCGCTCGGGCCGCTCCCGGCCCGAGGCACTCGGCGAGCGGTGGGCGGCGGGCCGGTCCTCGGGACGGGCCCTAGGTGTGGGGAGAGCATGAACGAGGGGAAGCCCACGAAGGCGAAATGGTGGAGCCGCCCCCGAGCGCACGGCCCGGGGGCCGACACGGCGGGGGACCACAAAGACGCCCAGGGTTCTGACGGACTGACGGAAATCCCCGTCGCCACGGGGACCGCCGGGGCGGGGCTCGGGGGAGCTGCGCTGCGTGCTGACTCCGCGGGGCCCGACGGGTCCACGGAGGCCGGCGGCGTCCCGGGGAGCACCGGGGCGACGACGGGGACTGTCGACGCGGTCCGTGGGGAAAACACCGAGGGTGACTTCGAGTTGGAGCGGCCGGTGACGATGACCGATCCCGGCAGGGGCGACGCCCGGGGCGACTCCCACGCCTCTTCCCGTGCGCACCGTGCGAACTCCGACAGCGAGTCCGACTTCGAACTGGCCCGCCCGGCTGCCGAAGCCACGCTCCGGGCGCGCACATCGACGGCCCCCCACCCCGCGCGCGACCCGGACGGCGACTTCGAACTGGAGCGACCGGCAAGCGCGGGCGGGAGCGGTGCGGTGGGCGAGCCGGGCGGTTCGTCCGCGGAGTCCGGGTCCGGCGAGCGGAAAACCGCCGAGCCCGGATCCGCCGTTTCCGCGAGCGCCTCGGCCGACACCGCTGTCGTCGCGTCCCGGCCCTCGGGCGCAACACGGCCCCTGGGCGCCTCTGACGCGCCCTCTGAGGGCCCCAAGCCGCTGCACGACCCCGATCCCTACAGCACCCCTCCCTACGGCGAGCCCGGCCCCTGGGCGCCCGCTCCGCCGGTCCAGCACCCGGCGACGACTCCCCCACACGGGACGACCGCCGAGACGGGACGCCCGGCACCAGCCGTGCCCACGGCAGCGGGGGCCCAGCCGCACGACGAGGTGGCTCCGGCCGAAGCGCCGACGCGCATGGTGCCGACCGCCGCGACGCTCATCGAAGCGGCCTCGGCGACACCGCTGCCCGCTCCGGTGCCGCCGGCCCACGAGACCCCCGTACCGGCGGCCGCCCAGCAGCCCGCGACGGCCGCCCTGTACGCGGACGCGCCCGGGCCCGGCGCGGCCGCGCATCCTCCGGGCGCCTCCTACGCGTATCCCTCCCAGCCGGGGCCGCCGCCTTTCGGTGACTCCGCGCAGGCCGTGCCGCCGCCCTACGCGGGCGGGGCCACGCCCGCGCCGGCCGTCTACGCGGACGGATCTCCACCGGCGCCGGCCGCCTACGCCGATCCCGCCCGGCCGCACCCCACCGCCCCGCAGGGGCCCTGGCGGAACTACGACCCGTGGGCCGGGTCGGGGTCGTTGCAGCAGAACGGTGCCGCGGTGGACGGCGGGGCGCGGCGTCGCCGACGGAGGGGACGGAGTCTGTTGGTGGGGGCCGTGCTGATCGCCGTCGTGGCCGGTGGCATCGGCGGAGCCGTGGGCGCGTATCTGGAGCGCAACGGCGGGGTCGGGGCGGTCGAGCTGCCGCAGACCGGTGACGGGGTGACCGGGCGGGCGCCCGACAGCGTCGCCGGTATCGCCGCCGGCGCGCTGCCCGGTGTCGTGACCCTGCATGTGAGCGGGGCGAGCGCACAGGGCACGGGCACCGGCTTCGTGCTCGACGAGCGGGGTCACATCCTCACGAACAACCACGTCGTCGACCCCGCCGGCACGGACGGCGAGATAACGGTGACCTTCAGCGGCGGCGAGACCGCCAAGGCCACCGTCGTCGGCCGGGACACCGGCTACGACCTGGCCGTCGTCAGGGTGTCCGGCGTCAGAGGCCTCGAACCCCTTCCCCTGGGCAACTCCGAAGAGGTGCGGGTCGGCGACCCGGTCGTCGCCATCGGCGCCCCCTTCGACCTGGCCAACACCGTCACCTCCGGCATCATCAGCGCCAAGGAGCGGCCCATCACGGCCGGCGGCGAGAGCGGCGACGTGAGCGACGTGTCGTACGTGGACGCGCTGCAGACGGACGCGCCGATCAACCCCGGCAACTCCGGCGGACCGCTCCTCGACGGCAAGGGCCGGGTGATCGGCATCAACAGCGCCATCCGGTCCGCGGGCGGCGGCTCCGAGTCGGACGGCGGCCAGGCCGGGTCGATCGGGCTCGGCTTCGCGATCCCCATCAACCAGGGCAAGCGCGTCGCCGAGGAGCTGATCAACACCGGTAAGGCGAGCCACCCGGTGATCGGTGTCACCCTCGACATGGACTACTCCGGCGACGGCGCCCGGATCGGCGCCAAGGGCGACTCGGGCGCGGCCGGGGTCACCGAGGGCGGCCCCGCCGACCGGGCGGGCATCCGGCCGGGTGACGTCATCACCGAGGTCGACGGCCAGCGGGTCCACTCCGGCGACGAGCTGATCGTCAAGGTCCGTGCCCACCGGCCCGGCGACCGGCTGGAGCTGACCCTTCTGCGGGACGGCAGCCGGCGGACGGTCACGCTCACTCTCGGTTCGTCCGGCGGCGACTGACCGTCGGCCGGCGGCCGGGCCGCCGGCGCCGTACTGACAGCAACGTCACAGGCGGGAGCCCCGCCCGGTCTCCCGCCCGGCCCCCGGCAGGCAAACAGCTGGGAAAACCGTCGTGCGGGCGCGGTCCGAAGCCGTGCGAAGGTACCGGATCGCGGGGATGGCCGGGTACCGTGGATCCGGCCCGGACCGCGGAAGACCTGCCGAGGCCCGCGAATCGGGACCGAGGACATCGCAAGGAGCTTCAGGTGTTCAATGACATAGGTGCGCTCGAGGTGGTGACGCTCGTCGTCCTCGCCGTGCTCGTCTTCGGCCCGGACAAGCTCCCGAAGGTGATCCAGGACATCACGCGGACGATCCGTAAGATCCGCGAGTTCTCGGACAGCGCCAAGGCGGACATCCGCAGCGAACTCGGCCCGGAGTTCAAGGACTTCGAGTTCGAGGACCTCAACCCCAAGACGTTCCTGCGCAAGCAGATGGACAACGACGAGCTGGGGCTGAAGGAGATCCGCAACGGCTTCGACCTGAAGAAGGAGATGGCCGAGCTGACCGACGCGGTCCACGGCCGCGAGTCGGAGTCGTCGTCCTCGCCCACCTCTTCCACCGCCGCCATCGGCTCCGGCTCCGACGGCTCCGTGTCCGGCTCGTCCGGCGGAACCATCGACATGACGAAGAAGTCCGAGCCGGCCGAGCGTCCGCCCTACGACCTGGACGCCACCTGAGCCGTACGGGCGACGCCCGTACGCAGGTCACCGCACGTCCGCTCGGCGCCCGCACCCGCTCCGGCCTGGCCTTCCGTGCCCAGGGGCCCCGGTGCCGCCGCACCCTCTGCACGTGACGCGTTTCATACCGCCGCGCACCCGCGTAGGGCCTCCGGCCGCCCGTACGCCGTCCTACGCGCCGGGCGCTTTCCCTGCTGCTCGGAGAGCTGTGGCTATGCTGCCCAGTTGTTGTGCGGACCGTAAGGAGAGCGAGCGACGACGCCCGTGGGGGGCGGGCCGCTCCGGTCCGTCGAGAGCTAGGAGGCGTCCGGCATGGAGACGACGAGTCGGGTAGGCGCGCAGGCGTCGGCCGCGGAGGGCGGACAACAGGTCCCCTCCGCCCGCCGAACGGTCGAGGGTTACCTGCTGGCGCACTTCCCTTGGTACGGCCTCGACGAGGCCTTCACGGGGCCGCGCTGGCTGATGCAGGTGGGTATGTCGGCGGAGGGAGCCGTCGAGCACGGCTCGATCGGACACGGTGACGAGCCCTCGGTGCGCAACGAGTACACGGCCTCGGCGGACGACGAGACCAAGGAGCGGTTCGCGGTCGTGGTGACCGTCGCCGCGAACGACGTACGGCGCAGCGCGGACGGCACGGGTGTGCTGGAGGCCACGTCGGTCTCCTCGGCGGCCTGGCTGGCGGGCGTCGGACTGCTGTCCTTCACCTGGCCGGGGCAGCTGGACCACACCCTGCGGGACGACTGGCTGGACCAGCAGACCGAGACGGCGTGGGTCCTGGCGGACGATCTGGCCGGGCCCGACTGGTCGACGCTGTCCCTGCCCGTGGACGGGGTGCCCACGACGTTCCACTACCGCGAGTCCGAGTTCGGCTGGGTGCTCGCCGGGTCGACCTCGGAAGGGGTGCACGTGGGGGCGTACGGGAGAGGGATGAGCGCCTACGGTCTGGGCTTCGCCGTGATCAAGGACATCGAGGCGTACGCGTAGGGGTGGAGGGCACCGCCGTGTGGTGCTGCGGTGCCCTCCCCCGCCGTAAGGGCTTCGGTGGTTCGGGGGCCAGGGGTGCCTGGCGGGCCGGCGCGCGGTTCCCCGCGCGCCCGAGAGGCGGCCCCCGCCCCCGACAGGCGTCCTAGAACTTGTTCCTCGGGGTGATTCCCAGGCTCATGCCCGACAGGCCCCGCTGGCGGCCGCCCAGCTTGCCCGCGATGGCGCGCAGGGCCGCGCCGGCGGGGGAGTCGGGGTCGGAGAGGACGACCGGGCGGCCGTCGTCGCCGCCCTCGCGCAGGCGGACGTCGATGGGGATGCTGCCGAGGACCGGGACGGTGGCGCCGGTGGTGCGGGTGAGGCCGTCGGCGACGGTCTGGCCGCCGCCGGTGCCGAAGACGTCGACCATCTCGTCGCAGTGCGGGCAGGGCAGGCCCGCCATGTTCTCGACGACGCCGACGATCTTCTGGTGGGTCTGCACGGCGATGGACCCGGCGCGCTCGGCCACCTCGGCCGCCGCCTGCTGGGGCGTGGTGACGACGAGGATCTCGGCGTTCGGGACCAGCTGGGCCACCGAGATGGCGATGTCGCCCGTGCCCGGCGGGAGGTCCAGGAGCAGCACGTCCAGGTCGCCCCAGTACACGTCCGCGAGGAACTGCTGGAGAGCGCGGTGGAGCATCGGACCGCGCCAGACCACCGGGGCGTTGCCCGGGGTGAACATGCCGATCGAGATGACCTTCACGCCGTTCGCGGACGGCGGCATGATCATGTTCTCGACCTGGGTGGGGCGGCCGTCGGCGCCCAGCATCCGGGGCACGGAGTGGCCGTAGATGTCGGCGTCGACGACACCCACCTTGAGGCCGTCGGCGGCCATGGCCGCCGCCAGGTTCACCGTGACCGAGGACTTGCCGACACCGCCCTTGCCGGAGGCGACGGCGTACACGCGTGTGAGGGAGCCCGGCTTGGCGAACGGGACCTCGCGCTCCGCCTGGCCGCCGCGCAGGGCACCCGCCAGCTCCTTGCGCTGCTCGTCGCTCATGACGTCCAGCTCGACGGTGACGCCGGTGACGCCCTCCACGGCCGCGACCGCGTCCGTCACCCGCTGGGTGATCGTGTCGCGCATGGGGCAGCCGGAGACCGTCAGGTACACGGCGACCGCGACCGCTCCGTCCGCGCCGATCTCCACCGACTTGACCATCCCCAGTTCGGTGATGGGACGGTTGATCTCGGGGTCGTTCACCGTCGACAGTGCCTCGCGCACCGCGTCTTCCGTAACCATAGGGACGATGGTACGGCGACCCGCGTGGCCCCTGGGAGCCCCGTCAGCGGTCGCCCTTGTCACGTCCGCGCGGGTGTTCCGGCGGGAATACCTTCCGGGTTCCGCGCGGACCCTCCCCGTCGTGCTCCTGCAGCTCCCTGACCAGGTCGTGCAGCTCGGAACGCAGCCAGTCACGGGTGGCGACCTCGCCGAGGCCGATGCGCAGCGCGGCGATCTCCCTGGTCAGGTACTCGGTGTCGGCGATCGAGCGCTCGTTCTGCTTGCGGTCCTGCTCCAGGTTGACCCGGTCGCGGTCGTCCTGGCGGTTCTGCGCGAGCAGGATCAGCGGGGCGGCGTAGGAGGCCTGCAGGGAGAGCATCAGGGTCAGGAAGATGAAGGGGTAGTTGTCGAAGCGCAGGTCACGCGGGGCGGAGACGTTCCACACCACCCACAGGATGATGGCGACCGTCATCCACACCAGGAACGTGCCCGTGCCCAGGAACCGCGCGATCCGCTCCGACAGCCGTCCGAACGCCTCCGGGTCCCACTCGGGCAGGAACCTGGCCCGGCGCGGCAGCGGCTGGTCGAGACGGGTCCGGGGGCGGGCGGTGGCCCCGGAGAGCGCGCGCTCCCGCTGAGGCCCTCCGGAGGAGGCCGTGCGCTCCCGGGCGCCCCCGCCGGAGTGCGCCCGCTCACGCCCCGTGTGCCGGCTCTCACGGGCTCCCGGCCGCCCTTCGCGCCCGTCCCGGTCAGGAGCCATCGGACGCTCCCTCCCCCCGGGCGGTGACGGAGTCGTCCTCGTGCAGATGGAACTCCGTCTCCCGCCAGTCCTCGGGCAGCATGTGGTCCAGCACGTCGTCCACGGTCACCGCGCCCAGCAGCGAGCCGCTCTCGTCCACCACGGGCGCCGCGACCATGTCGTACGTCGCGAAGAACCCGGCGACGGCGCGCAGCGCGGCCTCCGGGTCCAGCGGCTGGAGATCGTCGTCGAGGATCGAACCGACGAGGGTGTACGGCGGGTCCCGCAGCAGGCGCTGGAAGTGGACCGTGCCCAGGTACTTGCCGGTCGGGGTCTCGTCGGGCGGCCGGCACACGTAGACCTGGGCGGCCAGCGCGGGGGACAGGTCGGCGTTGCGGACCCGCGCGAGCGCGTCGGCGACGGTCGCGTCCGGGCGCAGCACGATCGGCTCGGTGGTCATCAGACCGCCGGCCGTCTTCTCCTCGTACGCCATGAGCCGCCGTACGTCCGCGGCGTCGGCCGGCTGCATCAGGGTCAGCAGCCGCTCCTGCTCCTCCTCCGGGAGTTCGGCGAGGAGGTCGGCGGCGTCGTCGGGGTCCATGGCCTCCAGGACGTCGGCGGCCCGCTCCTCCTTGAGCTTGCCGAGGATCTCGATCTGGTCGTCCTCGGGCAGCTCCTCCAGGACGTCGGCGAGCCGGTCGTCGTCGAGGGCGGCGGCGACCTCGGCCCGGCGCTTGGGGGAGAGGTGGTGCAGCACGTTCGCGAGGTCGGCCGGGCGGAGCTGCTCGAAGGTCGCGAGGAGGCTCTCGGCGCCCTGCCCGTGCTCCTCCAGCGAGAACCCGGTGACCGCCGACCACTCCACCGTCAGCGTCTCCCCCTTGTGGCGCCGGAACGCGCCGCCCTTGCCCTTGCGGACGAACACCCGGTCGATCTCCCAGTCCCGGCGGGCCGGCAGTTGCTGGACGGAGACGTCGAGGACCGTCACCTCCTCGCCCGTGTCCACGAGTTGTACCCGGCGGTCCAGCAGTTCGCCGACGACGAGACGCTCGGTGGGGCGCTGCTCGAACCGGCGCACGTTCAGCACACCGGTGGTGATGACCTGGCCCGACTCGATGCCGGTGACCCGGGTCATGGGCAGGAAGATCCGGCGGCGGGTGGACAGTTCGACGACCAGACCGAGCAGCCTCGGCGGCTTCCGGCCCACCCGCAGGATGGCGACGAGGTCGCGGACGCGGCCCACCTGATCGCCGCTCGGATCGAAGACGGCGACGCCGGAGAGGTGGGAGACGAAGATCCGGGGCGCCACCGCCGCCATGAGCCGCCCCTTTCCTTCGCGTCGAGAGGGGAATGTCCGCCGAGGAGGGCTTCAGGCTAGCCCGTCCCGATCGGATATGCCCTGGTGAGCGGTGCGGACGGACTGGCTCCCAGGTGCGCCGGGAGCCCCGGTACTCTGCGGTACGCCTGGACTCCCCACGAAGAGGTGCATCGCCTGTGACTGTGATTCCCCGTACCCGAAGGGCCGCACTGGTGAGCGCCGTCTGCACCCTCGTGGCCTGCGGGCTGGGGCTCACCGGATGCGGCGAGGATCCCGACGAGGGCACCAACGGGGTCGGCAAGCTGGAGCCGGCGAAGATCCAGAGCACGACCCTGGCGGCGGCCACCGCGGCGGACACGGTCCGGCTGTCGGGAGCGGTGGTGACCAGCGGCAAGACGTACCGGCTGGACATGCGCCTGAAGGAGGACGGCGGCACGGGCTCGGTGACGTCCGAGGGGTCCACCTTCCGGCTGCTGAAGGTCGGCGAGCACCTCTTCCTCAAGGCCGACAAGGACTTCTGGAAGCACCAGGACTCCGGGAAGAACGGCGGCGACCACGACGGCTCGGAGGCGGGCGCGGCGGACAAGCTGGACGGCATGTACGTGAAGGTGCCGACCGGGGACCCCGCCTACAAGCGCCTCAGCGGCTTCACCGACAAGGACGTCCTGCTCAACAGCCTGCTCACCCTGCACGGCTCGCTGTCCAAGGACGGCCACCACGAACAGTCCGGCACCCGCACGATCCGCATCACCGGCGACAAGGGGTCCGGCGGCACCCTCGACGTCTCCCTGAAGGGCACCCCCTACCCCCTGCGCCTCGTCCGCGCCGGTGACGCCGGCACCATCCTCCTCACCGACTGGGGCAAGGACTTCGCCCTGGAGGAGCCGGACGAGAAGTCGGTGGTGGACTACGGGCGGCAACTGCCGACGTCGTAGGGCCGCCCGAAGCCGCAGGCGTGCCCGGAGCCGCAGGCGTGCCCGGATCGGCAGGTCAGCCCCGGTGCGCAGGTCGGCCGGCCCGGCCCCGTCGGTCGGCCCGGCCCTCGCGGGTCAGCCCGAAGCTCCGCCCGTCACCTCAGCTCCGCCTGCGGCGGCCGAAGAGCAGGCGGGGGACCGCCGCCGGAACGGGCCGGCGCGTCGTCGCGGGGGTCGGAACCGGAGCCTGCGCCAGGTCGCCGTCGGGCACCGGCAGGGTCGATCCGGTCGGCTCCAGGCGGAGCACCCGGCACTCACGGGCCCAGCGGCCCGGCATCGCCTCGCCGTCGGGGGCGTTGAGGCGCTTGCCCTTCAGCTCGGCCACGGCGGCCTCCCACTCGGCGGACCCGGGGGCCAACTCGACCACCCGCGCGGCCCAGGCGACCAGCCGCCCGCCCTTGTCCTTGCTGCGGACGGTCACCACGGCCGGGCCCCCG
This sequence comes from Streptomyces stelliscabiei, assembly GCF_014873495.1. Classification (GTDB taxonomy): domain Bacteria; phylum Actinomycetota; class Actinomycetes; order Streptomycetales; family Streptomycetaceae; genus Streptomyces; species Streptomyces bottropensis. The sequence continues at coordinate 6,926,728 of NZ_JADBGF010000001.1, forward strand.
TCGACCAGATCCGGCAACGGCTGCTCACCGGGCCCGTCACCGACCAGGCACGCCGCACCCTCGTGCCAGACGTGCCACAGCGCGCGCGACGGCCCCTCCCGGCCCTGGAGCGCCCCGCCACCGCGCACCCAGACGAGCCCGGACTTCTTGGTGGCCTCCTCGACGAGGGCCCGATCGAGCAGCGCGTCGCCGGTCGACGCGTCGTCCGTCGACGAACCACCCGTCGGCGCATCGGCGGTCGGCGCATCGGAGGCCTGGGAGTCGGAAGTCATGGGGGCAGCCTAACCGCGCGCTCCCCGAAGATCCCCGGCCCCGCCGCCCCGCCCCGCCCCGGCCTACAGCCACCCGTTGCGCTTCAGCGTGCGGTGGATGCCGAGGCAGAGCGCGACCGTGACGCCGAGGACCACCGGATAGCCGAACTTCCAGTGCGTCTCCGGCATGTAGTCGAAGTTCATGCCGTAGACGCCGCAGACCATCGTCGGGACGGCGATGATGGCCGCCCACGACGTGATCTTGCGCATGTCCTCGTTCTGCGCGACGGAGGCCTGCGCCAGGTTCGCCTGGAGGATCGAGTTGAGCAGCTCGTCGAAGCCGACGACCTGCTCCTGGACGCGGGCGAGGTGGTCGGCCACGTCGCGGAAGTACTTCTGGATGTCCGGGTCGATCAGCCGCATCGGCCGCTCGCTCAGCAGCTGCATGGGCCGCACCAGCGGCAGCACCGCGCGCTTGAACTCCATGACCTCGCGCTTGAGTTGGTAGATCCGGCCGGCGTCGGTGCCCCGGGGCGTGCCCTTGCGCCCGGGGGAGAACACCTCCGTCTCCACCTCGTCGATGTCGTCCTGCACGGCGTCCGCGACCGCCACGTACCCGTCGACGACGTGGTCGGCGATGGCGTGCAGCACGGCCGAGGGGCCCTTGCCGAGCAACTCCGGGTCGTCCTGCAGCCGGTGACGCAGCGCCCGCAACGAGCCCTGCCCGCCGTGCCGGACGGTGATGAAGAAGTCCCGCCCGGTGAAGCACATGACCTCGCCGGACTCCACGACCTCGCTGGTGGCGGTGAGTTCGTCGTGCTCCACGTAGTGGATCGTCTTGAAGACGGTGAAGAGGGTGTCGTCGTAGCGCTCCAGCTTGGGCCGCTGGTGCGCGTGCACCGCGTCCTCCACGGCCAGCGGGTGCAGCCCGAACTCGGCGGCGATACCGGCGAATTCGGCCTCCGAGGGCTCGTGCAGACCGATCCAGACGAATCCGCCGTCGCGGCGCGCCTGACGGATCGCCTCGTGCGGCGTCAGGTCGCGCTCGAACGTGACACGCGCGCCGTCGCGGTACACGCCGCAGTCGACCACGGCCGTAGGCGCCTCCGCCGGACGCGTGGCGTCGTACACGCCACCGTCCTTGCGCAGAGACAGCCGGGAGGGACGGGACGGGCGGACCGCGGCACGCAGGTTGTGGATCATCGACATGAGCAGGCTCCTTCGCAACGAAAGGCCGCCGACGACGGTTGGAACTACCCGGAATGGGGACGTTTTGACTTCGAATGTTTGGCACGTCCACAAAGCGGGGAGCACCGCACCGTCGCGGTGACAGCTTCGCTTGACTCGGACCGGGCGACGCCCGACTGGTGAGAGCCGGAGACGTCCGATCGGCGATGTAGATCAAGACGGGAAAGAAGTGCTCTTCCGATGCGCGACGACCGGCGAGCGGCACGACGCGGGACGAGGGTGGTAGCCGGCGGAGCGAGAAATACGGCTACGGCAGGAGCTACGGAACTCGGCGAGCGGAAGAGCGGGTGGTACTGCCAGGTCGACTTCGGTCCATCGCAGCCCCACCTCCTCCGGCCGGTCCCCCGTGAGGGACGTTCCATACCCCGTTCGGGGTTCCCCGTAGGGGAGTCAGTCTTTTCGGTCCGGGACGCGAAGGCGTGAGAAGCCTTGTGCGCGAGGCCGCTGCGTGCTGCCCGCATGCTGTCCCGACCGGCGGCCCAGACTAACAGTCGGCCGTGGTGTCAAGGTGCCCGTTTGCCGGTTCCTGACGAGTTCTATGCTCGGATCATGGCTGATGTTCTTCCGTTGGTGGAGGCCCGTCTGCGCACCGCGCTGGGCGAACCCGACGCGCGCGCCGCGGTGACCTTCCTCGGCACGGACCGTATCGAGGTGCTCCGTTTCGTCGACGGAGACGTCGTCCGGTACACCACGCTCGGCATGTCGGCCCAGCCGATGGCCGACCCCACCGCGGTCCTCGCCGACCCCGTGAAGGGCCCCCGCGCGGAACTCGTCCTGTCCGTGCGGCACGGCATCGCCGACACCGACAAGGTGCTCCGCCCGCTCGCCGTGCTCGCCGCGTCACCCCAGGTCGAGGGGGTGATCGTGGCCCCCGGTGCCTCTCTCGACGTGGGCGGCCCGCTCTGGCCGGGAGCCCCCTTCACCTCCGTCCTCGTCGCCGAGTCGGGCGGCCTGGTCGAGGACCTCGAACTCGACGCGCCCGCCGACCCCGTACGGTTCCTGCCCCTGCTGCCGATGACCGCCAACGAGGCGGCCTGGAAGCGCGTGCACGGCGCCCAGGCCCTCCAGGAGCGCTGGCTCACCCGGGGGACCGACCTGCGCGACCCGTCCCGCAGGTCGGTCTCCCTGGACTGACCGGACGGCCCCGCGCGACTTCCCCGTGTGACGGACGGCACGCCATACGTGACCGGAGGCGGCCCGAGAGGTGGCCGAAAACCGCCGCTTCCCTTGGCCGTGTGGGTAGTTGATTCCGTTGGCCGGTCCGACGGACCGGCCGGCGCCCGAAGGCCGGTGCGCGTGCGCGGAATGTGACGCGCACACGCCGGTCGGGTGATCGTCCTTGACGCGAGGAAGCACGGGGAGGACCGTTGGGCCCTATGAGGGGCGAACCCAGTTGCCCGAAGTGTGGTGGCCGGGTCAGGGCTCCCGGCCTCTTTGCCGACTCCTGGCAGTGCGCCGCGCACGGGACGGTGCACCCGCTGCAGCCCGTGATCCCGCCCAGCGTCGAGGCACTCGGCGTCGTGGTGCACCGTGCCAAGGTGCCCGTCTGGATGCCGTGGCCGCTGCCCGTGGGCTGGCTGTTCACGGGCGCCGCGTTCGCCGGTGACGACCGCAGCGGCGGACGCGCCACCGCCGTGGCCTGTTCGGGTCCCGGGCCGCTCGGCGGCGTCGGCGAACTCGTCCTCATCGCGGAGGAACTCGGCGTGGGTCTCGGTGCGCGGTACGCGGGTATCGACGGTCCCGACCCGGGGCCCTACCTGAGCGTCGAGAAACCACCCCAGGCCAAGGTGCTCGCCGCCGGCCGGCCCACGCCGCTGTGGCATGTCACCGGTACGCCGGACGACCGCGCCGTCTTCGCGGGGGAGGCGCTCGGCCTGTGGCTCTGGGCCGTCGTGTGGCCCGAGCAGACCGGGCTCCTGATGTACGACGAACTGGTCCTGACGGATCTGCGGGACGCGGGCGCGGAGGTGGAACTGCTGCCGTGCGGGGCGCTCTCTCCGCGCATCCTGGAACCGTAGGGCGCCTGCGGGCGAAGGGCGTGCGGACTCCGTAGGGCGTCTGTGGGTGAAGGGCGTGCGGACCTGCGCAGGACGTCCGCGGGCGAAGGGTGTGCGACCTCTGTAGGACGTCTGTGGGTGGGCGGGCGGACCTGCGCCCCCGGCTTTCGCCGTCCGGGGAGTCGTCGACGCGACCGGATGTCCCAGGCTGCGAGGCGTCGCCTCGGTAGGGGGCGCTCACCGGTTTCGGGTGTGACAGGTGCAGGCCGCAGGGACGCTATCCTTGACCGTCCGCTTCCGTTCCGTCTGCCCTGGAGTCCCAGTCGTGCGTATCGATCTGCACTGCCACTCCACGGCCTCCGACGGTACGGACACCCCGGCCGAGCTGGTGCGGAAGGCGCGGGCGACCGGGCTGGACGTCGTCGCGCTGACCGACCACGACACGACGCGCGGGCACGCCGAGGCGATCGCCGCGCTGCCGGAGGGGCTCACGCTGGTCACCGGCGCCGAGCTGTCGTGCCGGCTGGACGGCGTCAGCATGCACATGCTGGCCTACCTGTTCGACCCCGAGGAGCCCGAACTGCTCGCCGAGCGTGAGCTGGTCCGGGACGACCGCGTGCCGCGGGCCCGCGCGATGATCGTCAAGCTGAACGAACTGGGTGTGCCGGTGACCTGGGAGCAGGTCGCGCGGATCGCCGGCGGCGGTTCCGTGGGGCGCCCGCACGTGGCCACCGCGCTGGTCGACCTCGGCGTCGTACCGACGGTGGACGACGCCTTCGCCGAGCAGTGGCTCGCCGACGGCGGCCGCGCCCACGTGGCGAAGCACGAGACGGATCCCTTCGAGGCGCTCCGGCTGATCAAGGGCGCCGGCGGTGTCGCGGTCTTCGCCCACCCCGCCGCCGCCAAGCGCGGCCGGACCGTACCGGAATCCGCCGTCGCGGACCTCGCCGCCGCCGGGCTCGACGGCATCGAGGTGGACCACATGGAGCACGACACGGCGACCCGGGCGCGGTTGCGGGGCCTGGCGAAGGAGCTGGGACTGCTCACCACGGGCTCCTCGGACTACCACGGCAGCCGTAAGACCTGTGTGCTCGGCGAGTACACGACCGACCCCGAGGTGTACGGGGAGATCACGCGCCGGGCCACCGGAGCGTTCCCCGTCCCCGGGACCGGCGGAGCCCGCTAGCCCTCTCTCGCCCTCATCTGCGTTTGCGTCTGCGTCGCACGGCATCCGGCGGCTGCCGGCTCTGCCCGTCTTCCTCTGCGGAAACGATTGCCCACGATGGTCACCGGCCATCACACTGGGCTGCCCTCTCCCCCTCTCCCCCTCTCCCCGCGCCCCCGTCTTCCTCCGTTCGTCACTTCCCCAAGGCACCCCTGTGTTCGATCTCGCCGTTTTCGGTTCCCTCTTCCTCACCCTCTTCGTGATCATGGATCCCCCCGGGATCACCCCGATCTTCCTCGGGCTCACCGCCGGGCGGCCCGCTCGGACGCAGAAGCGCATGGCGTTCCAGGCCGTCTGCGTGGCGGGGGGTGTGATCACGGTCTTCGGGCTGCTCGGGCACCAGATCCTGGACTATCTGCATGTGTCCGTGCCGGCGCTGATGATCGCGGGTGGGCTGCTGCTCCTGCTGATCGCGCTCGATCTGCTGACCGGCAAGAGCGACGAGCCGGCTCAGACGAAGGACGTGAACGTCGCCCTCGTCCCGCTGGGGATGCCGTTGCTGGCCGGACCCGGTGCGATCGTCTCGGTGATCCTGGCGGTGCAGAAGGCGGACGGGGTGGCCGGTCAGGTGTCCGTGTGGATGGCGATCCTGGCGATCCACGTCGTGCTGTGGCTGACCATGCGGTACTCGCTGCTGATCATCCGGGTCATCAAGGACGGCGGCGTGGTGCTGGTGACCCGGCTCGCGGGCATGATGCTCTCCGCGATCGCCGTGCAGCAGATCATCAACGGGGTCACCCAGGTCGTGCGGGCCTCGTAGGCCACCACACCCGGCCCGGAACGTTGCCGAGCCCCGTACGGCGCGATGCCGTACGGGGCTCGGAAGTGTGAACGGATCCGCGTACTACGAGGCGGTCACGTCGGCCGGGCGGATCCAGAGGCGCTGCCCGATGGCGGCGGCCTGCTGCACGATCCGGTTGACGGAGGCGGCTTCCACGACGGTGCTGTCCACGGGCGTGCCGCTGACATCGTCGAGTCGTAGGATTTCGAAGCGCAAGGGCTTCTCCCTTCGTCTGGTCATCCTCCTGAGGAGAACTACTGATGGTGGTTCGCGGGTCATCGGTGCCCGTGTTCCATGAGTAGTCAACGGTATGCGTGTTACAAACATTCCTTACGCTAAGGAAATTTTTCGAGAACCTAATTACTAGCCGGTAAGCGGTGTGCACGTCTGTCTACCGGCAGGCAGGAAGACTGATTGGGACCGGTTGTGTTCGCAGCGTGACCGCCGGGACAATGGACGTGATGAACGACGACCTCACGGCGCTCGGCGCCCGCATCGACCGAACGAACGAGTTGCTGTACCGCATGCTCGCCGAGGTGGCGAAGACACCCTCGACACACGCGATCTTCGTCGATGCCGGGTACCTGTACGCGGCCGTGGGGCGGCTCGTCGCGGGGACGGAGGACCGGCGGTCCTTCGACCTCGACGCTGAGGGGCTCATCGACGCGCTGATCGACAAGGCGCGCACGATCTTCGCGGACAGCCGGCTGCTGCGGGTCTACTGGTACGACGGGGCGCGCCGCCGCATCCATACGGCCGAACAGCAGTCGATCGCCGAGCTGCCGGACGTGAAGGTGCGCCTCGGCAACCTCAACGCCAACAACCAGCAGAAGGGCGTCGACTCCCTCATCCGCAGCGACCTGGAGTCACTGGCCCGGCAGCGCGCGATCAGTGACGCCGCCCTCATCGGCGGCGACGAGGACCTGGTCTCGGCGGTCGAGGCCGCCCAGGGGTACGGGGCGCGGGTCCATCTGTGGGGCATCGAGGCGCCCGAGGGCCGCAACCAGGCCGAGCCGCTGCTCTGGGAGGTCGACAGTCAGCGGACCTTCGACCTCGACTTCTTCAAGCCGTACGTGTCACGGCGGGCCGCCGCCACCTACGACGCGCCCACCGGTGCCCGTCCCAGCCGCGAGGACGTCCGCTTCGTCGGCGCCCAGATCGCCGCGAAGTGGCTCGCCTCCCGGGGCCGGGAAACCCTCCAGGAGCTTCTCCACAGCCACCCCTACCTGCCCGGCTCCGTCGACCAGGACCTGCTCGTCGAGGCGGAGGGACTGCTCCAGTACTCGCTGCGGGGCCAGGCCGACCTGCGACGCGCACTGCGGGACGGCTTCTGGGAGCACCTGCGGGCGCAGTACTAGCGAGCGTCCCACTCGGTGTCGCGGGGCGTGCCGGTGCCGGTCCTCAGCTGGCGATCCGGTCCCAGAAGCCGATCAGGGCGTCGGCCGTCGCCTGCGGCTGATCGGTGTTCGGGGAGTGCTCGGCGTCGTGGACGACGGTGCGGTGGGCGTTCAGCCGTACGGCCATGTCGTCGAGGACCGGGATCGGCCAGGTGTCGTCCCGTTCGCCGGACAGGACGTGCTTGGGCAGGTCCAGGGCGGCGAGTTCGGCGACGCGGTCGGGCTCCGCGCAGAGCTGGCGGCCCGTGGCGATGAGCTGGGCGGGGCTGGTGGCGAGCCAGCGGCGCCGCAGGTCGGCGCGGTCGTCCAGGCCTTCGTCGAGGGCGCCCGTCTCGGCCTCCTCCGGCTCCGGCGCGTCCATCGCCTGGATGGCGTCCCAGACCTGCTCCATGTCCATCACGGCGAGGGCGTCCCGCAACAGCTTCACGCGCTCCTGCTGGCCCACCGAGATCTGGGCGGGGCCCGAGGCCATCAGGGTGAGCGAGGCGAAGGGGGAGGCGTCCAGCAGCAGGGCGGCGCGGGAGATCTGACCGCCGAGGGAGTGGCCGACGAGGTGCAGCGGGGTGCCGTCGCCCACGGCCTCCGCCTGGGCGAGCAGATCCTTCGCCAACTCCTCCTGCGCGTACGGGGCTTCGTCGTCCTCTGCACCAGGGCTCTCGTACTGCCCGCGCCCGTCCACCGCCACCGACCGGTACCCGGCGGCCGCCAACGGCTCGTGCAGCGCGATGAAGTCCTCCTTGCTCCCGGTGAACCCCGGCACGAGCAGCACGGTGCCCTTCACCGGCGCCCCCGCCTCGATCACGGCGAACTCCCCACGCGCGGTACGCAAGAGGTACGCCCTGGCATCGGCGGGCGGGGTGAAGGTAGGCGGACGGCTCATGGGGGGGAGCGTAACCGCCTTTCCTCCACTCCTCCTGGGCGCCCCTTGAGGGGCGCGAGGAACGGCGCGAACAACCGGGAGGACCGCGCCCGAAACGCCGAAGGCCCGGCCCCCGAAAGGGGACCGGGCCTTCACTCGGCCGGACGGGCTCAGCTCTCCGCGGCCTCCACGGCGGCGGCGGCCTTACGTGCGCGACGACGCGGGGCCGGGGCCTCGGTCACCGCCTCCTTGCCGACGGCCGCAGGCGCGGCCACCGCGGCCTTGCGCGTACGACGCGGCTTCGTGGCCTGCTCCTCCGTCGGCTGGGCCGGAACCGCCGCCTCGGCGGCTTCCGCCACGGTCTTGCGGGCGCGGCGGCGCGGCTTGGGCTCCTCGACGGTGTCGACGACGGTCTCGGCGGCGCTGTCGGTGGCCTCGACGGGGGCGGTGGCGGCCTTGCGGGTGCGGCGTCGGGGCGTGGCCGGGGCCTCCTCGGCGGTGGTCTCCTCGGCCACGGCCTCGGCGGGCGCGGCGACCTTGCGGGTCCGGCGACGCGGCTTGGCGGGAGCCTCCTCGGCGGCCGTCCCCACGGCGGTGTCGAGCGCGGCCTCGGCGGCGGGCGCCACGGCGGGCGCGGCGGCCTTACGGGTCCGACGACGCGGCGCGGGCGCGGCCTCCTCGGCGACGGCCTCCACCACGGCCTCGGCGGCTTCCGCCACGGTCTTGCGGGTCCGGCGGCGCGGCTTGGGCTCCTCGACGGTGTCGAGGGTGGCTTCGGCGGCGCTGTCGGTGGCCTCGACGGGGGCGGTGGCGGCCTTGCGGGTGCGGCGTCGGGGCGTGGCCGGGGCCTCCTCGGCGGTGGTCTCCTCGGCCACGGCCTCGGCGGGCGCGGCGACCTTGCGGGTCCGGCGACGCGGCTTGGCGGGAGCCTCCTCGGCGGCCGTCCCCTCGGCGGTGTCGAGCGCGGCCTCGGCGGCGGGCGCGGCCTCGGCGACGGGGGCCTCGACGGCCTCCACCGACTTGCGGGTGCGGCGGCGACGCGGCTTGGCCGCCTCCTCCACCGGCTCGGCGGGAGCGCCCGCGACGCTCTCCATCACGGCCTCGGCCGGCGTGCTCTCGACCGTCCCGGCCACGGCTTCGGCACCGGGGTTCGCCCCGGCGCGGGTGCGACGGCGACGGCGAGGCGTACGGCTCTCGCCCTCGGACTCCACGGAACCGGCGTCCGGCGTCGGCGCGGACTCCGAGGGCTGCGTGACGGCTGCGGCCTCCGGGGACACCCCGTCCACGGTGGCTCCGTTGCGCGTCCGGCGGCGACGACGCGGCGTACGCGCCGGGCGCTCACGCTCGCGCTCGGCGGACGGCGACGGAGCGGAGGAACGGCCGCCACGACCGCGCGGTCCGCGCCCGCCCGGCTCGCCCAGGTCTTCCATCTCCTCGGCGTCCAGCCCGGCACGAGTGCGCTCGGAGCGCGGCAGGACACCCTTGGTGCCGGCCGGGATGCTCAGCTCCTCGAAGAGGTGCGGGGAGGTGGAGTAGGTCTCCGGCGGGTCGTTGAACCCGAGGTCCAGTGCCTTGTTGATCAGCTGCCAGCGCGGGATGTCGTCCCAGTCGACGAGGGTGATCGCGATGCCCTTGGCACCCGCGCGGCCCGTACGGCCGATGCGGTGCAGGTACGTCTTCTCGTCCTCGGGGGACTGGTAGTTGATGACGTGGGTGACACCCTCGACGTCGATGCCGCGGGCGGCGACGTCGGTGCAGACGAGGACGTCCACCTTGCCGTTGCGGAAGGCACGCAGGGCCTGCTCGCGCGCGCCCTGGCCGAGGTCGCCGTGGACCGCGCCGGAGGCGAAGCCCCGCTGCTTGAGCTGGTCGGCGAGGTCGGCGGCCGTCCGCTTCGTGCGGCAGAAGACCATGACCAGTCCCCGGCCTTCGGCCTGCAGTATGCGCGCGACCAGCTCGGGCTTGTCCATGTTGTGCGCGCGGTAGATGTGCTGCGAGGTGTTGCGGACCGTGGCGCCCTCGTCGTCCGGGGACGTGGCGCGGATGTGGGTCGGCTGGGACATGTAACGGCGGGCCAGGCCGATGACCGCGCCCGGCATGGTGGCCGAGAACAGCATCGTCTGGCGGCGGGCCGGAAGCATGTTGATGATCTTCTCGACGTCGGGCAGGAAGCCCAGGTCGAGCATCTCGTCGGCCTCGTCGAGGACCAGGCACTTGACGTTCTTCAGGTTCAGCTTCTTCTGGCCCGCGAGGTCGAGGAGCCGCCCCGGCGTACCGATGACGACGTCGACGCCCTTCTTGAGGGCCTCGACCTGGGGCTCGTAGGCGCGGCCGCCGTAGATCGCGGTGACGCGCACGTTGCGCACCTTGCCGGCGGTCAGCAGGTCGTTGGTGACCTGTGTGCACAGCTCGCGCGTGGGGACGACGACGAGTGCCTGCGGCGAGTCGACGAGGTCCTCGGGCTTGGCGCGGCCGGCCTCGACGTCGGCGGGGACGACGACGCGCTCCAGGAGCGGGAGGCCGAAGCCCAGCGTCTTGCCGGTGCCGGTCTTGGCCTGGCCGATGATGTCGGTGCCGGTGAGGGCGACCGGGAGCGTCATCTCCTGGATGGGGAAGGGGTTGATGATGCCGACGGCCTCAAGCGCCTCGGCGGTCTCGGGGAAGATTCCGAGATCTCGGAAAGTCGTAGTCAGGGTGCTGCCTCTTCTGTGTACGCGGTGTGAGGCGAGCGCGGGGGTCGTGTCGGACCGTGCCGGGGACGTCGGCCGCCTCACGGGCGGACCGTGTGGCACGGGACCACTGCCGACGCTCTAGCGCTCATACCGCTGAGGGGTTCCCTCCGGACGCCGTACGCGATGTGCCGTACGGAGAAGGAGGGCTGTCGGGTCGGAGCCGATCGGGCCACCGACCGGGCATCCTCATGCGTGCGGCCTGTCGAGATACGGTCGAACGAGCGAACTACGTCGACGTACCAGCAGGCGCATTACCACCATACCCCGGAATCGCGCATATGCGATGGCCGATTTGGTCACGTAGTGGGTGTCACACCGAAGGCCACGCGAAATGACCGGGCCCTCCCGCGTCGCGCGGAGCGGGCTATTGTGCGCTTCATGACCACGTCTGACAAGCCTGAGAACGCCACCGGCGGCGAGCCCGCCGACACCGCCGAGGTCACCGGGATCGCAGCCCAGGACTGGCCCCGGGCAGCCGCCGACCCGCAGTACCGCGCGGCGGTGGTGGATCTGCTGGGCGCGCTGGCGTACGGGGAACTGGCGGCGTTCGAACGGCTCGCGGAGGACGCGAAGCTGGCGCCGACCCTCGCCGACAAGGCGGAGCTGGCGAAGATGGCGTCGGCCGAGTTCCACCACTTCGAGAGGCTCGCCGGCCGGCTCACCGAGATCGGCGAGGAGCCGACGCGGGCCATGGAGCCGTTCGTCGAGGCGCTCGACGGCTTCCACCGGCAGACCGCGCCGTCGGACTGGCTGGAGGGGCTCGTCAAGGCGTACGTCGGCGACTCGATCGCCAGCGACTTCTACCGGGAGGTCGCGGCGCACCTCGACTCGGACACGCGCGGGCTGGTGCTCGCCGTCCTCGACGACACGGGGCACGCCGGTTTCGCCGTGGAGAAGGTGCGCGCCGCGATCGACGAGGACCCGCGGGTGGGCGGCCGACTGGCTCTGTGGGCACGGCGGTTGATGGGGGAGGCGCTGTCGCAGTCGCAGCGGGTGGTGGCCGACCGCGACGCCCTGTCCACGATGCTCGTGGGCGGTGTCGCCGACGGGTTCGATCTGGCCGAGGTGGGGCGGATGTTCTCGCGGATCACCGAGGCGCACACGAAGCGGATGGCCGCGCTGGGCCTGGCCGCGTGAGCGGCTGCGCCTGAAGTCCTGCCCGTGAGCGCCTAGTCGCCGTGGGGTGAGGTGCCGTCCTGTGGGTGCGGGTCTCGTCGTGGCCGGTCGTCGCGCAGTTCCCCGCGTCCCTGGACGGGCGGCTTCGCCGCCGTCAGGGGGTTTTCCGCACCGGGTGGGTCCTCCGCGCGGGGTGGGTCCTCCGCACCGGGTGGGCCTTCCTCACGCCGTCGCCGAGCTGCTGTGTCGAAAGCGTTCCGTCGGGCGCAGCAGCAGGGACAGGGAGGCCGCCGCCACGACCAGGGCGCCGGTGAGGATCAGCGGGTAGTTCGCCGAGCCCAGTGCCGTGTGGGTCAGGAAGGCGCCGAAGAGGGCGCCCGCGGTGCCGGTCGGAAGGACCAGGGTGCGGGACGGCAGGCGGTGCGGGAGCCGGTAGGCGGCGGCACAGGCCAGGGCGAAACCGAGCAGTGCGGATCCGAGTGCTTCCAAGAACATGATCGGGTTCCCTCCCGCACGGCCTGGCCTGGGCAGATCGGTCGTAGCCCGTACTACCCGTGAGCCGTGGGACGCAATCATCGTCGGCGACCGGGATGTGCCGGTCGGGCACGCCTCGGCCGGTGGGAGCCATGAGAAGCGGACGTACGGAGGGGCCCGGTGGTTTTCACACCACCGGGCCCCTCCGTACGTCTCCAGAGCCTCGCGACTACAGCGCGCTGAAGCCCACCTTGCGGACGGCCGACTCGCCGATGTCGACGTAGGCGAGACGGTCGGCCGGGATCAGCACCTTGCGGCCGTGCTCGTCCGTGAGGCTGAGCAGCGCCGACTTGCCGGTCAGCGCCTCGGCAACGGCACGCTCGACCTCCTCGGCACTCTGACCGCTCTCCAGAACGATCTCGCGAGGCGCGTGCTGCACGCCGATCTTGACCTCCACGGCTATGTCCCTCCGACGGTCAGTGAAGTGCGCGGGCTTCCGCGCCGTACCCAGCACACATTAGCCCGGTGAGGGGACGTACACGCTCCGCCCGAGAACGCCAGGAGCGAACAGAGCGTGGGAACAAAATCCCGGACCGGAGCCGAGCCGCGGTGGCCGGCCCGGGGTCGTACGGCCGGTGCCGTCGACCGGGCCGACGGTCGGCGTCGTCGGTCGGCGGTGCCGATCGGTGTTGACCGGCGGTGTTGCTCAGCCGCGCCGATCAGTGCTGGTCGAGGCCGTGCAGGGGGAAGCCGGCGATACCGCGCCAGGCCAGCGAGGCGAGCAACTGGACGGCCTGCTCGCGCGGGACGCTGCGGTCGCTGTGCAGCCAGGACCGCGCCACCACCTGGGAGAGACCGCCCAGTCCCGAGGCGAGGAGCATCGACTCCGCGCGCGAGAGGCCGGTGTCCTCCGCGATGACGTCGCGGATGGCCTCGGCGCACTCGTTGGTGACCTTGTCGACGCGCTCGCGCACGGCGGGCTCGTTCGTCAGGTCGGACTCGAAGACCAGCCGGAAGGCACCGCCCTCGTCCTCGACGTACGCGAAATAGGCGTCCATCGTCGCCAGGACCCGCTGCTTGTTGTCGGTCGTCGACGCCAGCGCACCCCGCACGGCCTGGATCAGGGATTCGCAGTGCTGGTCCAGCAGTGCCAGGTAGAGGTCGAGCTTGCCGGGGAAGTGCTGGTAGAGCACCGGCTTGCTGACTCCGGCGCGCTCGGCGATGTCGTCCATCGCGGCGGAGTGGTAGCCCTGGGCCACGAAGACTTCCTGGGCGGCGCCCAGCAACTGGTTCCGCCGGGCTCGGCGGGGCAGCCGTGTGCCTCGCGGGCGCGCCGCCTCTGTCTGCTCGATGGCTGTCACGCCGCCTCCCAAGATCGTCCACGTGCGGGTGTGCGCCGCGCCGCCATCGTACTTTTCGGTAACCCGGGTGTGCGCGGTGCGAGCGCAGAATTTCACGGACCGGACGCCGGGGAAAGTGCCGCGGACCGCACCAAACAGGGGCATGGCGGGCAGAAGGAAGCCCTTTCTCGTCACCGGTCGTCGTCCCTGGTGGGGATCGGGTTACCGGTAGTCCTCCTCGTCGAGCGAGACCACGCGGGCCTGTTCGGCCAGATCGGCCTCGTTGGCGGCACCCGGGTCGGCGTCGGTCAAGGGGTCGTCCCGGTGCTGCGCGATGTCCTTGTGCTGCTCGGCGGCATCGGCCTCCGGGGCCTCGACGTCGTCGAACTCCGTGGGGTCCTCCTCGGTGAAGGTGTCGGGATCGGTCGGGTCGAAGGTCATCGTGGGTCCCCTTCCTGGTGCTGCTGTCCTGATGTCGCTCCTGGTCCCTGGCGCCGCCGGACGTCCCCCGGGCGGCCGGGTCATGTACGGGTGCCCTCTTCGCGAGCCTGGATGCCCTGTTTATGAGCCTAGGAGAAGGGTGATCGTGGCGCTATGCGATCACCGGCGGCCTCGCCGTGAGTGCGGTGGTGAGGGATCGGTGGTCCGTCCCGCACAAACGGCTGGTTCAAGTCCGTACCTGTGACGGCGAACACATGAGTCACTGCGTGATCGTCTCGTAACATTGCCCGCATGTCCTCGACCGAGCTGCCGTCCCTGCTGACCGCCACCGCGTCGCCGAAGGCGAGTGCCGTGCGTGTGGCGCCCGGCGAGCGGCTGAGAACGGTCCGCCTGCCGGGGATCACGCTGTCGGTGCGGTCGAGACCGCCGGCGCGCGAAGGGCTGCCGCCCGCCCTCTTTGTGCACGGCCTGGGCGGTTCCTCGCAGAACTGGTCCGCGCTGATGCCGCTGCTCGACGGCCTCGTGGACGGCGAGGCCGTCGATCTGCCCGGCTTCGGCGACTCGCCGCCGCCGGACGACGGCAACTACTCCGTCACGGGACACGCGCGCGCGGTCATCCGCCACCTCGACGCGGCGGGGCGCGGCCCCGTACACCTCTTCGGCAATTCCCTCGGCGGCGCGATCGCGACCCGTGTCGCCGCCCTCCGCCCCGATCTCGTCCGCACCCTGACCCTGGTGTCGCCCGCCCTGCCCGAGCTGCGCGTGCAGCGGACCGCCGTGCCGACCGCGCTGCTGGCGCTGCCGGGCATGTCGGCGCTCTTCACCCGCTTCACCAAGGGCTGGAGCGCCGAGCAGCGCGTGCGGGGCGTCACGGCGCTCTGTTACGGCGACCCCGGCCGCGTCACGGACGAGGGTTTCCGCAACGCCGTCGAGGAGATGGAGCGGCGCCTTCAACTCCCGTACATGTGGGACGCGTTGACACGTTCCGCTCGTGGGCTCGTGGACGCGTACACCCTGGGCGGGCAGCACTCGCTCTGGCGTCAGGCCGAGCGGGTCCTCGCCCCGACCCTCCTCGTCTACGGCCGTCGCGACCAGCTCGTCGGCTACCGCATGGCCCAGCGCGCCGCCCGCTCCTTCCGCGACTCCCGCCTCGTCTGCCTGCCGGACGCGGGGCACGTGGCGATGATGGAGTATCCGGAGGCTGTGGCGGCCGCGTTCCGGGATCTGCTCGCGGATGCCGGGGCGAGGGGGCCGGGGGCGGGGGGCTGGGGTGCGGACGTGTATCCGGAGTTGGACTCGTACTCGCCGGGGCAGGGGCAGGGGCAGGGGCAGGGGCAGGGGCAGGGGCGGGTGAGTGGCGTGCGTGCGGAGTCTGGCGCGGCTTCGGCTTCGGCTTCCGGTTCGGCTTCAGATCCCGGTTCGGGTTCAGATCCCGGTTCGGGTTCGGGTTCGGTCGACTCTTCGGGTGTGGGTGGTTCGGTGGCCGGTGGTGGTTCGGCCGGTGCCGACAGTGCGGGTTCGGTCGCCGACGGCCCTCCACCGGGTAACCCCGGAGGGGGGAGCTGAGGCGCGGCGTGGGACGGCACAGCCGCAAGGGGCGGGCGCCGAAAGGCGACACAAACGAAACAGAGGCGAGCCGGGCGGCGACTTCCGCCGGGTCGAGCGATCGCGTACCGGCCGCGCGCCGAGCGTCGGATGCTCAGGGGGCGCAGCGGCCCCAAGTCGGCCGGGGTGGCCGGGATGGCCAGGGCGGCCGGGACGGCCAGGGCGGCCGGGGTGGCCAGGACGGCCGGGGTGTGGGCGGGTCGGCGGCTGCTTCGGCTGCCGGAACCGCTCGGGCCGCGGCGACGGCGCAGGCGGGTGTGCGGCAGGCTGGCGGCCCGCCGCTGCCGACGCGTGGATACGACCGGGCCGGTGGCCAGGGGGCGCCGCGGTTCACCGGTAGCGCGCTCGGGCAACCGGGCGCACGTCTTCCTGAGGGCACCCCCGCCCATGGCTTCCCGCGCCTCGCTGACGGCACTCCCGCGCACGGGATGCCGCGCCTTTCCGACGGCACGCCCGCGCACGGCTTTCCCCGCCTGCCTGACGGCGCCCCCGCCCGGGGGTATCCGCCGAGTCGTGGTGAGCACCCCGAGCAGCGTGAAGCGGGCGGCGGATGGGGGCACTTGGGTGGTGACCAGCGCCGGACGGGTGCCGGGCACGGCGTGGCGCGAGGGGCTCCCACGGGGGCCCCGTATGGTGTGCCGGGCGAGGCGTCACCCCCCGGCGCCCCGTACGGCGAGCCTCCGGAGGGTTCCGGGCGCCGCATTCCCATTCCCCGGCAGCGGCAGGAGACCATGCCCCCCGGTGGCCCCCGCCAGGCATATCTGGACGCCTTCGACCAGGTCGACGACGCCTTCGACGACGTCCGCGCACCCCGTCGGACACAGCGTGCGGCGTCGGGTGCCGATGGCGGTGCCGACGGCCGGACGGATACGGCCTTCGAGGAGAAGCCGCCCCTGCGGGGGGCGCGGAAGAAGCCGCAGCGGCAGGAGGAGTCGCGGGAGCGGCCTCCGGGCGCGGAGGCCGGGGCCGTGGAGACGGCGAAGGGCGGCAAGGGGCGGGCGTTCGCCGGGATCGCGGCAGCCGCGGTCACTACTGTGCTGGTGGTCGTCGCGGTCGGCCAGATGGCCGTCGGGCAGGACGAGACCGCCCCGCAGCCGAGGGCCGCCGACGCCGGCGAGCGCGACGTGCGCGGTGCCTCACGCAGCGACAACCGGCCCACGCCGGCCCGTCCGCCGAGCCCGAGCGCGACCCCGTTGTCGTACGACGAGAAGATGGGCCGGACGTACCCGCTGGCCGCGGACCTGGAGGGCGGCGGGAAGTTCGAGGCGGTCAAGGGCTTCGACAGGGCGCCGGGGACGGGACAGAAGTTCCGGTACCGCGTCGACGTCGAGCAGGGAATCGGACTGGATCCCGCACTGTTCGCCGAGGCGGTGCAGAAGACCCTGAACGACGAGCGGAGTTGGGCCCACAGCGGCGGCCGTACGTTCGAGCGGATCTCCTCGGGCACGCCCGACTTCGTGATCACGCTGGCCAGCCCGGGGACCACCGCGACCTGGTGTGCCAAGTCGGGGCTCGACACGACCGTGGACAACGTGTCCTGTGATTCGGCCGCCACCGAGCGGGTGATGATCAACGCGTACCGCTGGGCCCAGGGGTCGGAGACGTACGGCGATCAGATCCACGCGTACCGGCAGATGCTGATCAATCACGAGATCGGTCACCGACTCGGCTATCCCCACGAGACGTGTGACAAGGCCGGGGAACTCGCGCCCGTCATGCAGCAGCAGAGCAAGTTCCTGACGTACGACGGGATCACGTGCAAGGCCAATCCCTGGCCGTATCCCGGTAGTTGACGAAGGCCGCCGGGCCACTCTTCCCCTGACACCGCGTGATCGAGTGATCCCCTAGCGCGACAAAACGCGCCCCGCTAGGGAAAGTTACGACCGTTCACCCCTTTTGGTGGTGTGACGGACAACCGTCCGTCACACCCCCGCCTTGTCCGCATACGTTCGTCCCGCTGCGAGCCGCCGGGTGAACGGCGGCTCCTCAAACGGGAGATCGGGGGTGCACGCGTGCGCATCGGACTGCTTACGGAGGGTGGCTATCCGTATGTGAGCGGTGACGCCAGGCTCTGGTGCGACCGACTCGTACGTGGGTTGGAGCGACACGAGTTCCACATCTACGCGCTCAGCCGGAGCGAGCGGCAGGAGGACGAGGGCTGGATCCCGTTGCCGTCCCAGGTCAGGCGGGTCCGTACGGCGCCGCTGTGGGCGGCGGAGGACGACGGCGTCGTCCACGGGCGCCGGGCGCGGAGGCGCTTCGCGGAGGCGTACGGCGAACTGGTGTCGGCGGTGTGCTCGGGGAGCGCGAGCGGTGCCGATGGTGGGGCCGCCCGGCCCGGTGGGTTCGGGGCGGCTTCCGACGGTGGGGCCGACGCTGAGGCGGACCGTTTCGGCAGCGCGCTGTACGGGCTCGCCGAGTTGGGCCGCGACGAAGGTGGGCTGGTCGGTGCACTGCGCTCCGAGGTCGCCGTACGCACGCTGGAGCGCGCTTGTCGCGCGCCGGGCGCCCTGCGAGGGGCGCGCGAGGCGCGCGTACCGGATCTGCTGACGGTCGCCGCCCATCTCGAACGCGCCCTGCGCCCCCTCTCGCTCGACTGGTACGAGGACGACGGGCTCGGCTCGGTCGACCTGTGCCACGCGGCGGCCGGTGGCTCGGCCGCGCTTCCCGGGCTGCTGGCCCGGTACTTCCACGGGGTGCCGCTGCTGGTCACCGAGTACGGCGTGCCGCTGCGAGCGCACTACCTCGGGGCCTCGGGAGAAGCGCCGGTGCGCGCCCTGCTCGCGGCCTTCCACCGGCGGCTGACCGCCGAGGTCTACCGGCAGGCCGCCTGCCTCACCCCCGGCAACACCCACGCCCGACGCTGGCAGGAGCGCTGCGGCGCCGACCGGGCCAGGATCCGGACGGTCTACCCCGGCATGGACGCCGCCCGCTTCGCGGAGGTCGGCGAGTCGCCGGAGTACGCCGATCCGTACACACTGGTCTGGGTCGGCCGCATCGAGCCCGCCAAGGACCTGATCTCGCTGCTGCACGCCTTCGCCGAGATCCGCCGGGCGGAACCCAAGGCGCGACTCAGGATCGTCGGCGCGGCAGCGGGCTCCGAGGCCACCGCCTACCTGGGCCACTGCCGCGCGCTGGCCGCGCAGCTCTTTCCCGACCGGGCGGACGGCGTGCACGCCGTCGGCGACAACCCCGTCTCCTTCGAGGAGATCGGCGACCCGGCCGTCCCTGACCTTGCCGAGGCCTACGCGGCGGGTGCGGTGGTCGTGCTGTCCAGCGTCGTCGAGGGCTTCCCGATCAGCCTGGTCGAGGCCATGTTCTGCGCCCGGCCGACGGTCTCCACCGACGTGGGCGCGGTCGTGGAGGTCATCGGCGGCACGGGCCTGGTCGTCCCTCCGCGCAATCCGCGGGCGCTGGCCGAGGCGTGCGTGGCACTGCTACGAGAACCCGAGCGCCGCGCGCGCCTCGGCGCGGCCGCCCGCGCACGCGCTCTCGAACTCTTCACGGTGGAACAGAACGTCGAGGCATTTCGTGGCATCTACCTGGACGTCGTCTCCCAGGCCCCGGTGCGCAAGGTCGTTGTCGACGGCACCGGTGAGCCACGTCCCTTCGGAGCCCCCGCCGAGGCCCGCGTGCCCGGCCACTGGACCGATTCCCGACTGGTGACGGGCGGCCTCGGGGTCGCCGGCGTGGCAGGGGTTGCGGGGGGCGCCGGTGTCGCGGGTCTCGCTGGGGGTGTTCCCGGGCGGCCGCGCTGGGCCGTCGACACACCTGGGCGGGCGACGACACCTGTGGTGGGAACCACGGCATCGGAGCCGGCCGCGACGCCGGCTCCGGTTACCGCACGCGCCTCGACGCCCGACGCCGCATCCGGCATGGCCCCGGGTTCTCCATCCGATCCCGCACAGGACCATGCAGCGGGCGCGACTCCGGCGGCGGCGACGCCCGCCCCGACTCCCGCCTCCACCACGGACTCTCCCTCCACCACGGACTCTCCCTCCACCGCGGACACTTCCTCCGGTTCCGCTGCGGCATCGTCCACCGCTTCGGCGGCGGACGCGGTCCCGGCCGCGGAAAGTTCTCCGGGTACGGCGGCCGGGGAGCCCGTGCCCGCGGGGGAGGGCGCGCGATGAGCGAGTCGCGATGGGACGGGCCGGACGGACCGGGTGAGCTGGACGGCTTGGACGGACGTGAAGGGCTGAACGGCTGGGAAGGGCTGAACGGACGTGAAGGGCTGAATGGACGTGAAGGGCTGAATGGACGTGAGGGGCTGGAGCGCTTGGACGGAGCCCCCGGCGCGGTCGATGTGAAGAGGTTGTCCGGCCCGGATCCCCTTCTCGGGGCCATGACTTCGGCCGATTTCCGGACGGCACATGACCTGGTCGCCTCACTCGACCCGGTCCACCGACCAGGCGACTACGACACCGCCGCGGCCGTCCCCAAGTCCTCTCCCCGCCAGGGGGCCGCCGACCCCGTGAAGGCATTGATGCACCGGCACCGGGACCTCTGCGAGCGGGCGGTGGACCCCTTGGAGATCGCCGCCGGGCTGGAGGCGCACGGGGTGACCGACCGCACGGCTGCCCGCTTTCGGCACCGGGACGTGTTCTCACTCGCCGAAGAGATGTACGCGCGTGTGTCGCGGGACGGGGAGGAGCCCACGGCGCGCGAGCCGGTGCCGCGCGCGCCCGGCGCACGAGGTGGGTGGGCCGTGCTCGCCCTCCTGCCGGGTGCCCTGTGTGCGGCGGCCGTCGTCGGCGTGCGCCTCACCCACGGCCAACCCCGTCTCGCGGTCGCAGCCGTCGGAGCCCTCGTGGTGGCGCTCGGCCTCCGTGTCGCCCTCGGCCGCGGTCCCCTGCGCGCGCCGTCGGACGCGGCGGGCCGTACCCGTGCCTGGACCTGCTGGCTGATCGCGTACGCGCTCCTCGGCGACGGCCTGCTCGCCGCCGGCCTCGACGGCGGTCCCCACGGGCCGTGGCCCCTGGCGGTCGCGCCCGTGCTCGCGCTGGCCCTGTCCTGCGCCCCCGCCGTCTGGTGCGCCGGGCTCCTCGGCGCTCGAGCTCGCCGCAAACTCGCCGCCAGCCGAGGACTCGCGGAGTTCGCCGACTGCGTGAAGCCCCTGATCCTCGGCGTGGTCGCGCTCCACCTCTGTGCCCTGGCCGCCCTGCTCGCGCTGTGCGGTGAGGTCCTGCACGAGCCCTCCGGGTACGCCGGCGCGGGCGCCCTCGGCGCCCTCCTCCTGCTCGCCCGCCTCCTCATCGCCCACGGAGCCGCCCAGGCCCCGGTCGTCGCCCTGCGCGCAGCCGCCCTGGCCGAGGCGCTCGCGCTGGGCACCGTCTTCGCGAGCCGCCTGCCCGGCTGCTCCTTCCTGGCCGTCCCCGTCGAGGCGGTCGTGGACGCCTGGGGCGCCTGGACCGTCCCCGCCCTCGTGTGCGGCACCGCCGCGCTCGTCCTGCTCGTCCACGCCACCCGCACGCTGACCCGGGCCTCGGCCCACGCCCTGCCCTCCGGGGCGCCCTGACCCACCCGGGCCCTTCGTCCGGCGGCCACACGTCGCCGTACGAAGTCCGGGCCCGACCGACGCACGGGGCTCATGTCCCGGGCACCCGTCCCGCGGGGCCGACACCGCGGGCCACCTCATCACCCACGGCACCACCCCAGAAGGAGAACGCCAGATGATCACCTCCCGAACCGGAGAACCCGCCCCGGGAGCCGCCCGATGAGGGTCCTGCTGATCGGAGCCAACGGATACCTCGGCCGCTTCGTCGCCGAACGTCTGCTCGCCGACCCGGCCGTGCAGCTCACCGCGCTCGGCCGCGGCGACGACGCCGACGTCCGGTTCGACCTCGCCACCGGCAGCCCGGGCGCGCTCACCCGCTTCCTGGACGCCGTCCACCCCGGAGTCGTCGTCAACTGCGCCGGGGCCACCCGCGGCGGCGCCCGCGAACTCACCCGGCACAACACCGTCGCCGTCGCCACCGTCTGCGAGGCCCTGCGCCGCAGCGGTTGCGGGGCCCGCCTGGTGCAGCTCGGCTGCGGCGCCGAGTACGGGCCCAGCCAGCCCGGGTCCTCCACCGCCGAGGACGCCGTGCCCCGCCCTGGCGGCCCGTACGGCGTCAGCAAGCTCGCCGCCACCGAACTCGTCCTCGGCTCCGGCCTGGACGCCGTGGTTCTGCGCGTCTTCTCGCCCGCCGGCCCCGGCACACCGGCCGGCTCACCGCTCGGCCGCCTCGCCGAGGCCATGCGCCGCGCCATGCAGTCCGGCGACGGCGAACTCAAACTCGGCGGTCTCGGTGTCCAGCGCGACTTCGTCGACGTCCGCGACGTCGCCCGCGCCGTGCACGCCGCCTCGCTCTCCGCGGCCCAGGGCGTGATCAACATCGGCTCGGGCCGCGCCGTGCGTCTTCGCGACGCCGCGGCGGTCCTCGCCCGTGTGGCCGGCTATGGCGGCGCCCTCCACGAACTCGACGCTCCACCCGGTCCCCTCAGGTCCACCATCGGCCACCCCCGCCCCGAACCGGACCACGCCGGCCCCGTCTCCTATCCGTACCCGGACGGCTGCGGCAGCTGGCAGCAGGCCGACGTCCGCACCGCCCGTGACCGCCTCGGCTGGCGGCCCAGGATCAACCTCGAGGAGTCCCTCGCCGACATCTGGATGGAGGCGGCATGCCGTATCTGACCCCGGCCCCGTCCGCCATCGCGAGCACCGGCTTAAGCCTCGGTTTCGGCATCCCCGGCTATGCCCACCCCCTCGTCGCCCCTCTGGAATGGGGTGAACTCGCCCGCCCCGGGACCCCCCTTCACTGGGTCGTCCTGAACGTCTCCGGAGGCCCCGGCACCCGCCCCGACCCGCACTGCCTCGAAGCCGCCGGACGGCTGCGGAACGCAGGGGTCCAGGTCCTCGGCCACCTGGACACGGCCTACGGGGGGCGCGCCTTCGCCGAGATCGCCTCCGACGCGCGTCGGTATCTCGACTGGTACCGGGTCGGCGGGTTCTTCCTGGACCGCTGCCCGACCGAGCGTGGTGCCCTGCCCGACATCGACCGCACGGTCACCGCGCTGCGCGCGCTCCTCGGCGGCGGCCACATCGTCCTCGGCCAGGGCACCCACCCACACCCCGGCTATGTCGAGACCGCCGACCAACTGGTGACCTTCGCCGGGCCCTGGAACGACTACCGCTGGTCGCAAGTGGCGGAGTGGACCGCCGACCATCCGCCCGAGCGCTTCTGCCACTTCGTCCACGGTGTCCCGCGCGGCCACCTCGACGAGGCGTTGCGCATCGCCCGCTGGCAGGGCGCCGCCACGATCTACTTCACCGACCGCACGGATCGCAGCGGCCGGACCGACCCCTGGGAGACGATGCCCGGCTACTGGGACGACATCGTCTCGCTGGTTGGAACGGGTGTCTCGGAATGAAAAAGGGCGTGGCAGTGTTACGCGGAGAACAACCGTAGTGATTGACCGACCAACGGAGTCCCCGTGTCGCTGCCACCCCTGGTCGAGCCCGCTTCCGAGCTCACCGTAGACGAGGTCCGCAGGTACTCCCGCCACCTGATCATTCCCGACGTGGGGATGGACGGGCAGAAGCGGCTGAAGAACGCCAAGGTGCTCTGTGTGGGCGCCGGCGGCCTCGGTTCGCCGGCGCTGATGTACCTGGCCGCGGCGGGCGTCGGGACGCTCGGCATCGTGGAGTTCGACGAGGTCGACGAGTCGAACCTGCAGCGCCAGATCATCCACAGCCAGGCCGACATCGGCCGCTCCAAGGCCGCGTCCGCGCGGGACTCCGTGCTCGGCATCAACCCGTACGTGAACGTGATCCTCCACGAAGAGCGGCTCGAAGCCGAGAACGTGATGGACATCTTCAGCCAGTACGACCTGATCGTCGACGGCACGGACAACTTCGCGACCCGCTACCTGGTCAACGACGCGGCCGTGCTGCTGAACAAGCCGTACGTCTGGGGCTCGATCTACCGTTTCGACGGCCAGGCCTCCGTCTTCTGGTCCGAGCACGGCCCCTGCTACCGCTGCCTCTACCCCGAGCCCCCGCCGCCGGGCATGGTCCCCTCCTGCGCCGAGGGCGGCGTCCTCGGCGTGCTGTGCGCCTCCATTGGCTCCATCCAGGTCACCGAGGCCATCAAGGTCCTCACCGGCACGGGCGAGCCGCTGGTCGGCCGCCTGATGATCTACGACGCCCTGGAGATGCAGTACCGCCAGGTCAAGGTCCGCAAGGACCCCGACTGCGCGGTCTGCGGCGAGAACCCCACCGTCACCGAGCTCATCGACTACGAGGCCTTCTGCGGCGTCGTGTCCGAGGAGGCCCAGGAGGCGGCGGCCGGCTCGACGATCACTCCCAAGCAGCTCAAGGAGTGGATCGACGACGGCGAGAACATCGAGATCATCGACGTCCGCGAGATCAACGAGTACGAGATCGTCTCCATCCCGGGCGCCAAGCTGATCCCGAAGAACGAGTTCCTCATGGGCACCGCCCTGGAGGCCCTCCCGCAGGACAAGAAGATCGTCCTGCACTGCAAGACGGGTGTCCGCAGTGCGGAAGTCCTCGCGGTCCTGAAGTCGGCGGGCTTCTCCGACGCGGTCCACGTCGGTGGCGGCGTGATCGGCTGGGTCAACCAGATCGAGCCGAGCAAGCCGGTCTACTAGGCACACGCCTTCCAGGGAGGGGCTCGGCATCGTGGGTGCCGGGCCCCTCTCCGCTGCGCCCGGTAGAGACGCGCGGCGGCCGTCCCGGCCTACGCGCAGACCTTGCCGTCCTTCGGCACCGTCCCGTTGAGCAGATACGCGTTCACCGTCGAGTCGACGCAGTCGCTGCCGCTGCCGTACGCGCCATGGCCCTCGCCCTTCCAGGTGAGCATCACACCGACGTCCTCGCCCAGTTCCGCGGCCATCTTCCGCGCGCCCTCGTAGGGCGTCGCCGGGTCCCCGGTGTTCCCCACCACGAGAACGGGCGCCGCTCCCGGTGCACTCACCTCCGGAGAGTCGGTCAGGCCCGGTACCGGCCAGTCGTGGCACCAGCCCGCGGTGTCCCAGCCCAGGAACTCGCCGAAGACGGGCGAGATCTCCCGGAACTCGGGCAGCAGCTTCTTCGTCTCCTCGACGCTCGGCCGCTGCTTCTGGTCCAAGCACGATATGACCCGTTGGGAGTGGGTCGTCGTGCCGTAGCGGCCCGCCGGATCACGCTCGTTGTATCCGTCGGCCAACGCGAGCAGCTCGGTGCCGTCGCCGTCCTCGGCGGCGTCGAGCGCGCTGGTCAGCGTGGGCCAGCTCTGCTCGCTGTAGAGCGGCAGGACGATGCCGGTGGTCGCCAGTGTCTGCGTGAGTTCGCGGCCGGACGTCGTCGCCAGCGGTTCGGCGTCGATCCGCTCCAGCATCTTCTCGATCTTCCTTGTGCCTGCCTCGGGGTCCTGACCGGTGGATTTCAGGTAGTTGTCGAGAGCGCGCTGGAAGCCCAGGGTCTGGTTCTTCGCGTGGCCCACCGTGTCGGCGGTCGGGTCGACCACCGCGTCCAAAACCAGGCGTCCCACGTTCCGGGGGAACAGATGGGCGTAGACCCCGCCGAGTTCGGTGCCGTAGGAGATGCCGAAGTAATGCATCTTCTCGTCGCCGAGAGCCTGGCGCATGAGGTCCATGTCGCGGGCGGTCTCGGCGGTCGAGACGTGTGACAGCAGCTTGCCCGCGGCCTTCTCGCAGCCCGCGCCGAAGTCGGCCGCGTCCTGGAGGAAAGCCGTCTCCTCTTGGGCGTCGTCGGGTGTGGCGTCCACCGACTCGCCCGCCAGGATCTCCTTGTCGCTGCGGCAGCGCACCCCCTCGCTCTCGGCCACCCCGCGCGGGTCCCAGCTCACCAGGTCGTACCGCTGGTGCAGTTCGCTCGTCAGTCCCGCGTACGACGGCAGCATGGACACGCCGGAACCGCCGGGCCCGCCGAAGTTGAACAGGAGGGAGCCGATGCGATCGTCCGCGTCGCCGGTCGCCCTGCTGCGGATCAGTGCGAGCCCGATCGTCCCGTCGTCCGGGTTCCCGTAGTCCAGCGGCACCTTCAGCGTCGCGCACTGCCAGTCGCCGCCCGGTGCCGGCCCCTCCGAAGTCGCCTCGCAGCGCCCCCAATCGAGCTTCTGGGGTGGTGCCGGTGGCGCCGACGCCGCCGGTGCGGAGGACGAGGCCTTTCCGTCGTCCGCTTCCTCACCCGCCCTGTCGCCCGTGCCCCCGCTGCAACCGGTGACCAGCACCACAGCGGCGGCCAGTGCGGCCCCCCGTACAAAGCGCGCCATGCGTACGTCCCCCCTCTGGCGGTTCCTTCCGCCGGATGTCCCGAATGGCGGTCATGCCATGGTATGCGGACTGTCGCCTCAACCGAGACTGCCTGTGGATAACGTTCTGACCTGCGAATTCACGCACAGACCCGGCCGGATTTCGGTACCTTCCCCGTGAGCAGGTAACCGTCCACGGCCGTCTGTACGCAGGCATTCCCGCTGTTGTACGCACCGTGGCCCTGCCCCTTGTACGTCAGCTCGATCCCGACCCCCGCCCCGAGCGCCTCGACCATCTTCCGGGCGCCTTCGTACGGTGTGGCCGGGTCACCCGTGTTGCCGATCACGAGGATCGGAGCCGAGCCCGGGGCCCGCACGTCGGGGTGGTCCGCCGCACCGGCGACGGCCCAGTCGGTGCAGGAGAGCAGGGACCAGGCCAGCCATTCACCGAAGACGGGGGAGGCCGCCCGGAACGTGCCCAGCCCCGCTTCCACATCCGCGGTCGTGTAGCGCGGCTTGGCGTCCGCGCAGTTGATGGAGACGTTCGCCGCCGTGAGGTTGCTGTACTCGCCGTTCTCGCCGCGCCCGTTCATCGAGTCGGACAGCGACATCAGCAGGCTGCCGTCCCCGCCGTACGCCATTTCGAGGCCTTCGGTCAGATACGGCCAGAGGTCGTGGGAGTAGAGGGCCTGGGCGATACCGCTCGTGGCGGCGGTCTGCGTCAGATCGCGGGGGAAGATCCCGTCGATCGGCCGGGTGTCGAGGTCGTCGAGCAGCTTGGTGATCCGGTTCTCGACGTCCTGTTCGGTGTCGCCGACCGGGCAGTCCTCCGCCTTCGACACGCAGTCCCGGGCGTAGTTTCCGAGTGCCAGCTGGAAGCCCTCGGCCTGTCCGAGCGTGCCCTGCTCCGACGTCCGCGTCGGGTCGACGACCGCGTCGAACACCGCGCGTCCGACCTTCTCGGGGAACAGGTGGGCGTAGACGCCGCCGAGTTCGGTGCCGTAGGAGATGCCGAAGTAGTGGAGTCTGTCGTCGCGGAGGACCTGGCGCATGAGGTCCATGTCGCGGGCCGCGTCGGTGGTGCGGACGTGCGGGAGGGTCTTGGCGGAGTTCTTCTCGCAGGCCGAGTTGAAGGCCTTGGTCGAGTCGAGGAGGTCGGTCCGTTCGGCCGCGTCGTCCGGGGTCCCGTCCTGCTGGAAGTACTCGTCGAGTTCCTCGTCGTCCTCGCACCGGACGCCCGCGCTGCGGCCGACCCCACGCGGATCGAAGCTGACCAGGTCGTAGCGGGTGCGCAGTTTCGCGTAGTCCTGGGCGGAGGCGGGCAGCGCCTTGACGCCGGAGCCGCCGGGGCCGCCGAAGTTGAACACGAGCGAGCCGATGCGCCGGCTCTCGGGGCCGCTGGTCCGCACCCGGATCAGCGCGATGTCGATGGTGTCGCCGTCGGGTTCGTCCCAGTCGAGCGGGGCCTTCATGGTCGCGCACTGCCATTTGTCGCCGTCGGGCAGCGGTGAGGGCGCGGTGCCGCCGCCCTCGGACTCGGACGGGGCCTCGCAGGTCTTCCAGTGCGGTTTCTGGGTGGTCAGGTCGCTGTCGTCCCCCTGGGCGTCGTCGCCGCAGGCGGCCGCCGACAGGGACAGCAGGACGGCGATCGTGGCCGCGGTCACGGCACGGGTCCGGGGCGAGGTGGGCATGCCCCCATGGTGGAGGTGTCCGCGGCGATGTGCCCCGGGGCACGGGCCGTGCGGGTGAGGGGGACGGGCAGCCACGCAGGCGGAGGCGAGGCGAGGACGCTGGCGCCGCCACGCGCGCGTGGGCCGAGCGAGCGGGGAGCGGGGATCCACGCGCGCGTGCACCCCTCCTACAGCGCGCCCTTGCGTGACAACTGGTTGAAGGCCAGCCAACCCGGAAGGACCGGCAGCCACAGGGTGAGCAGGCGGAACAGCAGCACCGCCGGTGCGGCGACCTCCTTGGGAAGGCCCACAGCGATCAGACCCACCGTCAGGGTGGCCTCCACCGCTCCCACACCGCCCGGGGTCGGTGCCGCGGACCCCAGCGCGTTGCCCGCGAGGAAGACGACGGCGACGCTGGCGATGCTGATCGAGACGTCCTCGTTGCCGAAGGCGCGGATCGAGGCGTCCAGGCACATCACGAAGCAGCCCGTGAGAAGCAGCATGCCGCCGATGCCGGTGACCAGCTTCTGCGGCCGCTGCAGCACGTCGAGCATGCGCGGCACGACACCGGCGAAGAGCGACCGCACGCGCGTGACGACGAACTTGCGCAGGAACGGGATCGACGTGACCACCAGGACGAGCACCGCGACCGTCAGCAGACCGGCGATGACGGTGCGGGACGGCGACAGGGACGGCGTCTTCTCCGTGCCGGTCAGGTAGCCGAAGGCGAGCAGCATCAGGATGTGGCAGCCGAGTCCGAAGAGCTGCGAAGCGCCGACACTCGCCACCGCGAGACCGGGCCGCACTCCCGCGCGCTGCAGGAAGCGTGTGTTGAGTGCCACACCGCCCACCGCCGCCGGCGCCACGATCTTGACGAAGGAGCCGGCGACCTGTGCCCCGATCGTCCGCAGGAACGGCACCCGCTCCGGCACGAATCCCAGCAGGCTCATCGCCGCCGCGACGTAGCTCAGCGCGGAGAAGAACACGGCCGCGGCGACCCAGCCCCACTCGGCGTTCTCGATGAGCGGTCCGAACTCGATGTGGGTCAGCTGGGTCAGCAGGAAGTACGCGCCGATCGCGCCGGCGAAGAGACTGATCAGGGTGCGCGGCTTGACCCGCTCCAGCCGGGCCGGTTCGACCGGTGCCTGCGGTCTGATCAGCAGCACCTGGTGGCGGATCTGGGTGAGCAGGTCTTCTTCGCGGGCCTCTTCCAGCGCCTCGTCGATCGCCCGCTTCTCGGCCCGCTGTTCGGCTCGTACGGCCTTCTTGTCAGCCTTGTCGGGCTCGGTCGCCGCCTTGCTGTGTTCCTCCGCGCGGGCCTGCTTGGCCAGGTGGGAGGCCTCCAGGACGGCCTCGCGCTCGCGTTCGGCGCGCTCCCTGGCCAGTCTGCGCAGGGTCGCGCGCGTGGAGCGCGAGAGGGCGATGGGCTGCAGCAGCGGCAGGCAGTCGGCCACGGCGTCCGGGCCGAGCACGCTCACCGCCGAGGCCACCGCGCGTTCGGCCCCCACGCGCAGGCCCAAGGTCGTCAGCAGCTGGGAGACGTCCATGCGCAGGACCAGGTCGCCGGCCGCGATCTCGCCGACGCGCAGGTCGGTCAGGATCACCGTGCCGGAACGATCCACCAGAACCGCGTCACCCACGAGCCTGCGGTGCGCGATGCGCCGCGACTGCAGTGCCTTCACCTGGTGCCAGGTGTCGGACATCAGCGCGTCGGTGACCTCGTCGTCCGCCAGGGAGTCCAGGGTGCGGCCGCCGGTGTGCTCGTAGACGAGCATCACGGCGTCCGGTCCGAGTTCGGAGGTCGCGATCAGCTTGGGGGCGTTGGCACCCGCCGCGATGGCCGCGTACGCCAGGAGGGCCTCCTGCTCCAGCGCCTGGCGCAACGACTGCAGGCTGCGGCGCGTGGTGATGCCGCGCAGCGTCAGCCGCCGCCAGACGCGGTAGAAGAACCCCTGCGCCTGCTGCTCCCGGTCGACGACGGTGACGTCCAGGGGCGGGCCGTCCTCCAGCGTCACGAAGTACCGGCGGCCCCGGTCCCCGCCCTCCACCGTGTCCGGGATCTCCTCGCGGGCCGCGCTCACCGGCTTGAAGCCGACCCGCCTGAGGCCGGCCATCAGGGTCCGGCCGGTCGGGCGTACGTTCGGGGAGCCGACCGCGTACAGCGTCCCGTAGGCGACGGTCCAGCCGATGAGCACCGTCAGGATGATCGAGAACGGTGTGGTGTAGCCGGTGACCAGCATCGAGAAGGCGTCCAGCAGCAGCACGATCCACAGCACGGCCCGCCAGCGGGGTCTGCGTGACATGCCGACGGCGGTCATGTACGCGATGACCGGCGCGAGATAGCCGTGCACGGGGTCGGTGAGGGCGTGGATGTCGCCGGGTGAGGGTTGGGTGAGAGCTTCCTGGATCGAGTCCGGCGCCCCCCTGGCGACCCACAGGTCGGTCGCCAGCGTCACCCCGTGCGCCAGGACCGCCGCGAGCACGCCGTCGGCGATGCGCAGCCCGTCCCGCTTGATCAGGCGTTCGATCGCGAAGGCGACCGGCACCAGCAGGATCGCGATGCTCGACCCGAGGCCCGCGAGTTTGATCAGCAGATCGGGCGCCTGGCCCGTGCCCTTGTTGATGTCCTGTTCGAGCCCGGAGGTGGTGCCGTGGGCGAACGCGGCGATCGCCAGCAGCAGGACGATGCCGAGGATGCCGACCGACAGTCGCATGAGGTCGGAGGGGCGGTGCACGCGCGCGGGGAGCAGCGGTTCGTCGCCCTCGACCTCCTCGGCGTGGGCCTCCCCCGGGTCGTCGCCCTCCTCGACCTGCTGCTCCTCGTCCTCGGGCTCCCCTGGGGCGGCTGTTTCGGCCACGGGAGGGGCGGTCTCGGAGGCCTTGTTCGAGACGCCTTCGGTACCCCCGTCGCCTTCCTCGGGGGTGTCCGGGCGCGACGAGGCGTCAGAGGTGCCCGCCGCGTCATCGGGGTGCACGCTCTGCTGCTTCATCGTCTCTTCTTGGTCTCGTATCACCAGTCACCGCCCGCACGATGGTGGCATGCCGGGTGGGCACACAGGGGCATCAGGGTGCAATGCGGGGGCGCACAGTCTGCCCGAAGACCGCCCCCGGAGCGAGGGACGCACGCGTCGGCCGCCTGGTCCCATTGTCGGTGGGGTGGGGCAGGATGGGGCGGATGAGCGAGGAGAGCCTTCCGGCGGACGCCCTGCCGGAGTACGCGGAGCGGGTCCTCGAGGTCACCGACCTGATCCCGCCCGGACGGGTCATGACATACGGGGACGTCGCCGAATGGCTGGGGGAGGGCGGCCCGCGCCAGGTGGGCCGTGTGATGGCCCTCTACGGGGGCGCGGTCGCGTGGTGGCGGGTCGTCCGCGCCGACGGCGTCCTGCTGCCCGGACACGAGCTGAGAGCCCTGGACCGCTACCGCGTGGAGGGCACCCCCCTGCGCGAGGCGAGCCGCACGGCCGAGGGTCATGTGCCGCGCGTCGACATGAGACGGGCACGCTGGGACGGCGGAGAGCACGCGGAAGGGCCCACCTGACGGCCGTCGGCCGCCGGCGGACCGCGGTGCGCCCGCTGCTCCGAACGGGGGAGGCGTGGCACGTCGGTGCCATGCCGTACGTTCGTGGGGCGAGGGGCGCACGTGTCGCGCGAGCCGGAAGGGAACAAGAGGAAGCCCCGCTTCCGTACCACCGGTCGGCGTAGCGTCGGCTGCGCGTGTCCCTCTCACCCCGCGGCCACCGGCCTCCCCGAGCGGCAGGCCGCGCACCCGTCTCCCGACCACCACTCCTCGGCGTCGGCGCACCGCGTCGGCAGTGACCTCTCGCACACCCACCAGGACCGGCGAACCACGTGAGCTCCTCTTTCTCCACCAGGCGCCTGTCGCACCCCCAGGTGCGACCGGGGAGCCGTGGCGCTTACCGACTGGTGCGTACCCCACCGGCCCGCAGGAACCCCCCTCGTCTGGACGCCGAGCAGCGCGGCGTGGTTGACCACCGGAGCGGCCCTCTGCTCGTCCTCGCGGGTCCGGGGACCGGCAAGACCACCACCCTCGTCGAGTCCGTGACGGCCCGCATCGCCGGGGGAGCCGATCCCGCGCGGGTGCTCGTCCTGACCTTCAGCCGCAAGGCCGCCGTGGAGCTGCGCGACCGGATGGCCCTGCGCATGGGCGCCGCCCGCGCCCCGCAGGCCACCACCTTCCACTCCTTCTGCTACGCCCTGATCCGCGCCCACCAGGACAGCGACCTGTTCGTCGAACCCCTGCGGCTGCTGTCCGGCCCCGAACAGGACGTGGCCGTGCGCGCACTGCTCGCGGGCCAGCCCGACCTGGAGCGCCTGGGTCTCGCACATGTGCGCTGGCCGGACGAACTGCGTGCCTGCCTGACCACGCGCGGGTTCGCCGACGAGGTCCGCGCGGTCCTCGCCCGCAGCCGCGAACTGGGCCTGGCCCCCGAGGACCTGCGGGCCTTCGCCGCGCGCATCGGCCGACCGGACTGGCTCGCGGCCTCCGCCTTCCTCGCCGAGTACCTCGACGTCCTCGACCTGCAAGGAGTGCTCGACTACGCGGAACTGGTCCACCGGGCCGTGCTCCTCGCCGGCCGGCCGGCGGTCGCCGAGCGGCTGGCCGCCCAGTACGACGCGGTCTACGTCGACGAGTACCAGGACACGGACCCCGCACAGGTACGACTCCTGAGGGCCCTCGCGGGCGGCGGCCGCACCCTGGTGGCGTTCGGCGACCCCGACCAGTCGATCTACACCTTCCGGGGCGCCGACGTGAACGGCATCCTGGAGTTCCCCTCGGCCTTCCCGCGCGTTGACGGCCGCCAGGCCCCGGTGGCGGTCCTGAGGAACTCCCGCCGCTCGGGAGCGGACCTGCTCGCCGCCACCCGGCTGCTCACCCAGCGGATGCCGCTCACCCGCCTCCCCGCCGAGAAGGTGCGGGCCCACCGCGAGCTCCGGCCCGTGCAGGACGGCGGCCGCGTCGAGGTCTACACGTACCCGACCTCGGGCACCGAGCTGGACAACATCGCCGACGTCCTGCGGCGGGCCCACCTGGAGGACGGCGTCGCGTGGAGCGAGATGGCCGTCCTGGTGCGCGCCGGCGCCCGTACGATCCCCTCGATGCGGCGCGCCCTCACCGCCGCGGGCGTCCCTCTGGAGATCGACGGCGACGACCTGCCCCTGCGCCACGAACCGGCCGTACAGCCCCTTCTGACGGCGCTGCGGGCGGTCGCGCGGGCGGAGCTGGAGGCGGCGAACCGCGCTGCCTCGGCCGAGGAGGGCGACGACTTGTCCGACGCCCCCGCCCACGGGCCCGACGTGTCGTCCGACGCCCCCGCCCACGGGCCCGACGTGTCGTCCGACACTCCCGACCACCCGTCCGACGCGCCCGAGTCGCAGCCCTCCTGGCTGGACACCGAGACCGCTCTCACGCTCCTCGCCTCGCCCCTCGCGGGCATGGACACCGCCGATCTGCGGCGCCTCGGCCGCGCGCTGCGCGAGGAGGAGCGCGCCGGCGGCAACCCCGTACCACCGCCCTCGGACGAACTGCTCACGCGCGCGCTGGCGGAACCGGAGCGACTGGTGGCGCACGATCCGGTGTACGCGCGGGGAGCGCAACGCCTGGGCGCGTTGCTGCGCAAGGCCCGCGAGCGACTCGCGGGCGGCGGCACCGCCGAGGAGGCGCTGTGGGAGCTGTGGGACGGCACCCCGTGGCCCAGGCGACTGGAGCGGGCCGCGCGGCGCGGTGGCGCGGCCGGGCGCAACGCGGACCGTGACCTCGACGCCGTGTGCGCGCTGTTCGCCACCGCCGCGCGCGCGGAGGAGCGCACCGGCGGCCTCGGCGCCCTCAACTTCCTGGCCGAGATCGAGGCCGAGGACATCGCCGCCGACACGCTCACCGGGCGGGCCGTGCGTCCCGACGCGGTACGCCTGATGACCGCGCACCGCTCCAAGGGCCTCCAATGGCGCCTGGTCGTCGTCGCCGGCGTTCAGGAGGGCCTGTGGCCGGACCTGCGGCGACGCGGCTCGCTCCTGGAGGCCGACCGCATCGGCCGCGACGGTCTCGCCGAACCGCTCACCCCGGGCGCCCTGCTCGCCGAGGAACGCCGGCTGTTCTACGTGGCCGCCACGCGCGCGCGTGAACGCCTCGTCGTCACCGCGGTGAAGGCACCGGCCGACGACGGCGACCAGCCCTCCCGCTTCCTCGCCGAACTCGGCGTCGAGCCCAGGGACGTCACCGGCCGCCCCCGCCGCCCGCTGTCCGTCGCCTCCCTCGTCGCCGAACTGCGCGCCACCACGGTGGACCCGCGCGTGTCGGACCCCCTGCGCGAGGCCGCGGCCCTGCGCCTGGCCAGGCTGGCCGCGCTGAGCGACGAGGACGGCCGCCCTCTGGTGCCGTCGGCGCACCCGTACCGCTGGTGGGGGATGTTCGAGCCCACCGAGAGCAAGGTGCCGCTCAGGAATCGCGACCAGCCCGTCGTGCTGTCCGGCAGCGCCCTCGACCAGCTCGCCAACACCTGTGCCCTGCAGTGGTTCCTCGGCCGCGAGGTGAAGGCGGACGCGCCCGCGACCGCCGCCCAGGGCTTCGGCAACGTCGTGCACGTCCTCGCCGACGAGGTCGCCTCCGGCCGTACCCCCGCCGACCTCGACGTCCTCATGGAGCGCCTCGACTCCGTGTGGAACGCGCTCGCCTTCGACGCGCCCTGGAAGTCGGAACAGGAGAAGCAGCACGCGCGCGTGGCGCTCGAACGCTTCCTGAAGTGGCATGTCATGGACCGCACGGGACGTACCCCGGTGGCCAGCGAGCACGACTTCGACGTCACCCTCGAAGCGGGCGACTACGAGGTGCGCATCCGCGGTTCCATGGACCGGGTGGAGACCGACGCCGAGGGCCGCGCGTACGTCGTCGACTTCAAGACGGGCAAGCAGGCCGTCAGTTCGGCCGAGGTCACCCGGCACCCCCAGCTCGCCGTGTACCAGCTCGCGGTCCGGGAGGGAGCCGTCGACGAGCCCTTCGGCGGCGTCCGGCCGGAACCGGGCGGCGCCGAACTCGTCCAGCTGAGGCAGGGCGCCGCCAAGAAGAACGGCGGCGAGGCCGTCCCCAAGGTGCAGGCACAGGAACCTTTGCAGGGGGAGTGGGTGGGCGATCTCCTGGCCACGGCCGCCGGCAAGGTCCTGGACGAACGCTTCTCCCCCACCGCGGGACAACACTGTGCACACTGCGCTTTCCGGGCATCGTGCAGTGCCCGCGCGGAGGGCCGTCACGTGGTCGAGTGAGGCCGCCCGAGGGTGACCCGGCATCCGCTGTCAGTGGCCGGCGCTAGCCTCTGTGGAATGTCCGCCCGTATCAGCGATCCCGAGCAGCTCAAGGAGCTCCTCGGCATCCCGTTCACCCCGGAGCAGACGGCCTGCATCATCGCGCCGCCCGCCCCGCAGGTGATCGTCGCCGGAGCCGGGTCGGGCAAGACCACGGTGATGGCCGCGCGCGTGGTGTGGCTGGTCGGCACCGGACAGGTCGCGCCCGAACAGGTCCTCGGCCTGACGTTCACCAACAAGGCGGCGGGCGAACTCGCCGAGCGCGTACGCAAGGCCCTGGTCAGGGCGGGCATCACCGACCCGGACGCGATCGACCCCGACCACCCGCCCGGCGAGCCGGTCATCTCCACCTACCACGCCTTCGCGGGCCGCCTCCTGACCGACCACGGCCTGCGCATCGGCCTGGAACCCACCTCCCGGCTCCTCGCCGACGCCACCCGCTACCAGCTCGCCGCCCGCGTGCTCCGGGAATCCCCGGGCCCGTACCCGGCGCTGACCCGCTCCTTCCCGGACCTGGTCGGCGACCTGCTGACCCTCGACTCCGAACTCGCCGAGCACCTCGTACGACCCGAGGACCTGACCGCCTACGACACCGCACTGCTGCGCGAACTGGAGAGCGTCAAGCTCACCAACGCGGACCTTCGCAAGGTCCCCGAGGCGGCCGCCGCCCGCCGCGAACTCACCGGACTGGTAATCCGCTACCGGGCGGCCAAGCGCGAGCGGGACCTCCTCGACTTCGGCGACCAGATCGCCCTGTCCGCCGGTCTCGCCGGGCTCCCCGAGGTGGGCCGCATCCTGCGGGACGAGTTCCGGGTGGTCCTGCTCGACGAGTACCAGGACACCTCGGTCGCCCAACGCGTCCTGCTGGCCGGCCTGTTCGGCGGCGGCACCGGCCACCCCGTGACCGCGGTCGGTGACCCCTGCCAGGCCATCTACGGCTGGCGCGGCGCCTCCGTCGCCAACCTCGACGACTTCCCCGACCACTTCGCCCCCCCCGACGGCCGGCGCGCGACCCGCCAGGCGCTCAGCGAGAACCGCCGCAGCGGCGGACGTCTCCTCGACCTCGCCAACGGCCTCGCGGAGCCCCTGCGGGCCATGCACGCGGGCGTGGAGGCCCTCCGGCCCGCCCCCGGCGCCGAACGCGACGGCGTGGTCCGCTGCGCCCTGTTGCACACGCACGCCGAGGAAGTCGACTGGCTCGCCGATTCGATCGCCCACCTCGTGCGCACCGGCAAGGAACCCGGCGAGATCGCCGTCCTGTGCCGTACCGCCACCGACTTCGCCGAGATCCAGGGCGCGCTCGTGGCCCGTGACATCCCCGTCGAGGTCGTCGGCCTCTCCGGACTGCTCCACCTCCCCGAGGTCGCCGATCTCGTCGCCGTCTGCGAGGTCCTCCAGGACCCCGGCGCCAACGCCTCCCTCGTCCGCCTCCTGACCGGCCCGCGCTGGCGGATCGGCCCGCGCGACCTCGCCCTCCTCGGCCGCCGGGCCAGGCTTCTCGTCTCCCACGCGCGCGTGGGAGACGACGACCCGGACCGCAGGCTCGCCGCGGCCGTCGAGGGCGTCGACCCGTCCGAGGTGATCTCACTGGCGGACGCGCTGGACACGTTCCTGGAAATGCCGCTCGAAGCCGAGAGGGAGGACGACGGGCTGCCGTTCTCGCCCGACGCGCGCGTGCGATTCGCCCGGCTCGCCGCCGAACTGCGCGACCTGCGTCGTTCGCTCGCCGACCCGCTCATGGACGTCCTGCACCGCGTGCTGGCCGTCACCGGCCTGGAGGTGGAACTCTCCGCGTCCCCGCACGCGCTCGCCGCTCGCCGCCGCGAGACCCTGTCGAACTTCCTGGACATCGCCGCCTCCTTCGCCGCCAACAGCGCCGGCGAGGCCACCCTGCTCGCCTTCCTCGGCTTCCTGCGGACGGCCGCCCAGTACGAGAAGGGGCTCGACAACGCGCTGCCGGGCGGCGAGAACACCGTCAAGGTGCTCACCGCCCACCGGTCCAAGGGCCTGGAATGGGATGTCGTCGCCGTCCCCGGCCTGGTCACCGGTACCTTCCCCAGCACGCAGGGCCGCGAGAAGTGGACGGCACAGGGCAAGGTCCTGCCCCACGAGCTGCGCGGCGACGCCGACACCCTCCCCGACGTCGAATCGTGGGACTCGCGCGGCCTGAAGGCCTTCCAGGAGGCCATGAAGGACCACCAGCACACCGAGGAACTCCGCCTCGGCTACGTCACCTTCACCCGCCCCCGCTCCCTGCTCCTCGGCTCGGGGCACTGGTGGGGCCCGTCCCAGAAGCGCCCGCGCGGGCCGTCCGACTTCCTCACAGCCCTCCACGACCACTGCGCGGCCGGGTACGGCGAGATCGAGGCCTGGGCCGACGAGCCCGAGGAGGACGCCGAGAACCCGGCCCTCCACGAGTCGGCGGCCGACCACGCCTGGCCACTCCCGCTCGACGACACGGCCCTGCGGCGCCGCCGCGCCGCCGCCGCGACCGTACTGGCCCACCTGGAGCGGGCCGCGTCCCACGAGGACGCACACCCGGGCGCCGACCACGCCCCGGACCCCCACTCAGCGGACCACCCGGACTGGCCACCACCGCCGGACGACGAGGAACTCCTGTACGAGGACGACGCCTTCCCGGACGACGTGCCCCCTGAGGACGACGGCCCTGCGGCGGACGACTTCGGCGGCCCCGACGAGGAGGACACCAGCGGCTGGGACTCCTGGTCGGCGGACCGCCCCGCACGGGCCGTGCACGCGCGCGTGGAGCACCCCGCGCGGGACGCGCGAACGCCGGCCGTGCCGCACGCTCGCAGGCACCCCGCCGCGTCCGGTCTCACCCCCGAGGAAGCCCGCACCGTCGCCTCGTGGGACCGCGACCTGGACGCCCTCGCCGGAGAACTCGTGCGGGCCCGCGCCAAGGTCACCGACGTACCGCTGCCCGCGTCGCTCACGGCCTCGCAGCTGATGCGTCTGGCGGCCGATCCGGACGGCTTCGCGCAGGAGCTCGCCCGCCCCATGCCCCGCCCGCCGCAGCCCGCGGCCCGCCGCGGCACGCGCTTCCACGCCTGGGTCGAGGCCCGCTTCGAAGAGCTGCGACTGCCTATGCTGGAGCCCGAGGAACTGCCGGGCAGCGAGGCCGAGATCGCCGACGAGCTGGACCTGGAGGCACTCAAGGAGGCCTTCGAACGCACCCCCTACGCGCAGCGCACGCCGTACCGCGTCGAGGAACCCTTCCAGCTGGGGATCGCCGGCCGCGTCGTGCGCGGCCGCATCGACGCCGTCTACCGCCAGAGCGACGCCGCCGGGACGACGACGTACGAGATCGTCGACTGGAAGACCGGCCGCACCCGCACCGCCGACCCGCTCCAGCTCGCGATCTACCGGCTCGCCTGGGCCGAACAACAGGGCGTGCCCCTGGAAGCCGTCGGAGCGGCCTTCCTGTACGTCCGCACCGGCGACGTCGTACGACCCGAAGGCCTCCCCGGCCGGGACGCGCTGGAACGGCTCCTCCTGGAGGATCCCGGCGCCGACGGGACCCCGGATCCCGAGGCGGAGCGGCCGGAACCGGCGGCGGACGGGCCCGGGGCGTCCATGGACGAACCGCCGGACGAGCGCGTCGGTGCGGGCCGATAGGCTCGTGAGCATGAGCCAGTCCGTTGACAGCGACGTCAGCGTCGTCCGTACGTACATCCGGAACCACCGTGCCGCCTTCCTCGACGACCTCGTGGAGTGGCTGCGCATCCCGTCGGTGTCGGCGCAGCCCGAGCACGCGCCGGACGTACGGCGCAGCGCCGACTGGCTGGCCGCCAAGCTGAAGGAGACCGGCTTCCCCACCGCCGAGGTCTGGGAGACGCCGGGCGCCCCCGCCGTCTTCGCGGAATGGCCCGCCGCGGACGCCGACGCCCCCACCGTCCTGGTCTACGGTCACCACGACGTGCAGCCCGCGGCCCTCGCGGACGGCTGGGACACCGAGCCCTTCGAACCGGTGATCCGCGGAAACCGGCTCCACGCGCGCGGAGCGGCCGACGACAAGGGGCAGGTGTTCTTCCACACACTCGGTGTCCGCGCCCACCTCGCCGCGACCGGCCGGACCGCCCCCGCCGTCCACCTGAAGATGCTGATCGAGGGCGAGGAGGAGTCCGGCTCCCCCAACTTCCGCGCCCTCGTCGAAGTGCACGCCGAGCGGCTCGCCGCCGACGCGGTCGTCGTCTCCGACACCGGCATGTGGGCCGAGGACACCCCCACCGTGTGCACCGGCATGCGCGGCCTCGCCGAGTGCGAGATCCGGCTGCACGGCCCCGACCAGGACATCCACTCCGGCTCCTTCGGCGGCGCCGTACCGAACCCGGCCACCGAGATCGCCCGCCTCGTCGCCGCCCTGCACGACGAGCACGCGCGCGTGACGATCCCCGGCTTCTACGACGGCATCGCCGAACTCACCGAGCGCGAGCGCGAACTCTTCGCCGAACTTCCTTTCGACGAGGAGCGCTGGCTGCGCACGGCCAGGTCCACGGCGGCGCACGGCGAAACCGGACACACCACTCTGGAACGGGTCTGGGCCCGCCCGACCGCCGAGGTCAACGGCATCGGCGGCGGCTACCAGGGCGCGGGCAGCAAGACGGTCATCCCGTCCTCTGCCATGGTGAAGCTGTCCTTCCGCCTGGTCGCCGGACAGGACCCGGACCACATTCGCAAGGCCGTCACCGCCTGGGCCGCCGAGCGCGTCCCCGCCGGGATCCGTCACGAGATCACGTTCAGCGGTTCCACCCGCCCCTGCCTGACACCGCTGGACCACCCGGCCCTGCGATCGCTGGTGCGGGCCATGGGCCGTGCCTTCGAACAGCCGGTCCGCTACACGCGCGAGGGCGGCTCCGGGCCCGCCGCCGACCTCCAGGAGGTCCTCGGCGCACCCGTGCTCTTCCTGGGCATCTCCGTCCCCTCCGACGGCTGGCACGCCCCCAACGAGAAGGTCGAACTCGATCTGCTCCTCAAAGGTGTCGAGACCAGCGCGTACCTCTGGGGCGAGCTGGCCCGAGGCCCTCGCGAGGCACACTGAAGAAGACTCCGCACGCCCCAGCCCGCCCGCCCGCCGCACGCCCCGCCGAACCGCCCGCCCAATCAACCGTTTCACCGGGGGAGTTGGAAGCACCCGTGACCACCTGGACCGACCACACCGCTGACCGCCCCATCGCGCTCACCGCGCCCAGCGGCATCGACCGGGCCGCCCACCACCGGCTCGACGAGGCCTGGCTCGCCGCGGCGTGGAGCCACCCCACGACCCGCTGCTTCGTGGTCTCCGGCGGCCAGGTCCTCATCGACGAGACCCCGGACGGCACCACCGAACTCGTCATGATCCCCTCGTTCGAGGCCCCGCTCACCGAGGCGCACCGCTACTTCCTGGGCACCGACACCGACGGTGTGAGCTATTTCGCACTGCAGAAGGACGCGCTCCCCGGCCGCATGGACCAGTCCGCGCGCCCGGCAGGTCTGCGCGAGGCGGGCATGCTGCTGTCACCGCGTGACACGGGTCTCATGGTGCACGCGGTCGGTCTGGAGAACTGGCAGCGCACCCACCGCTTCTGCTCCCGCTGCGGCGAGCGCACGGTCATCGCGGCGGCCGGTCACATCCGCCGCTGCCAGGCCTGCGGCGCCGAGCACTACCCGCGCACCGACCCCGCGGTGATCATGGCGGTCACGGACGACGACGACCGCATCCTGCTCGGCCGCCAGGTCCACTGGCCCGAGGGACGCTTCTCCACCCTCGCGGGCTTCGTGGAACCCGGCGAGTCCATCGAGCAGTCCGTGCGGCGCGAGGTCCACGAGGAGGTCGGCGTCACCGTCGGCCAGGTCGAGTACGTCGCCAGCCAGCCCTGGCCCTTCCCCTCCAGCCTCATGCTGGGCTTCATGGCCCGCGCCACCTCGACCGTCGTGAACGTCGACGGCGACGAGATCCACGAGGCCCGCTGGTTCTCCCGCGAAGAGCTGCGGGCCGCGTTCGAGTCCGGGGAGGTCCTGCCTCCCTACGGCATCTCGATCGCGGCCCGACTGATCGAACTCTGGTACGGCAAGCCCCTGCCGACGCGAAGTCACATCGGTTAGACCCGGTCCGCAGCGGCTACAACCCGCCGCCGTTACGCGCCGATCTTCTGCTTGACCTGCGCCAGCGAGGGGTTCGTCAGCGTCGAGCCGTCCGGGAAGAGGACGGTGGGGACCGTCTGGTTCCCGCCGTTCGCCTTCTCCACGAAGGCGGCCGAATCCGGGTCGTGCTCGATGTTGATCTCGTCGTACGTGATGCCCTCGCGGTCCATCTGGCTCTTCAGCCGACGGCAGTAGCCGCACCACGTGGTGCTGTACATCGTCACAGTGCCCGGCATGTCCCTGGCGCTCCTTCACGGTCTGAGGGGTGCTGCTCGCAGTGAGTGGAACGTACGCGACACGCCCGCCATTCCCTGACGCGGGTGGCGTCCACCACCCCGCGCGGTGCGTCCGCCGCACCGGAGACAGGGTGCCCGCCGCACCGTTACGCGAAGGCGCCTGTCGTATTGATACGACCGCAGAGGTCTGCCTGTGGACAACGCGCTCAGCCGTCTCCGGCGACCTGGCAGCATGGCCATGTGACAGCAGCAACGCACTCCACCCTCTTCCCGCGGGTCCCTGACTCGGCCGACGCGGTGCTCGACGGGCTCGACCCCGAGCAACGCGCGGTGGCGACGGCCCTGCACGGTCCGGTGTGCGTGCTGGCGGGCGCCGGCACGGGCAAGACCCGGGCGATCACCCACCGGATCGCCTACGGGGTGCGCGCCGGGATGCTCCAGCCCGCCGGCGTGCTGGCCGTCACCTTCACCAACCGCGCCGCCGGCGAGATGCGCGGCCGTCTGCGCCAGCTCGGTGCCTCCGGGGTCCAGGCCCGGACGTTCCACTCGGCCGCGCTGCGCCAGCTCCAGTACTTCTGGCCGAAGGCCGTCGGCGGCGCCATGCCACGCATCATCGACCGCAAGATCCCCCTCGTCGCGGACGCGGCCGCCGCCTGCCGCATCCGTCTCGATCGCAATGAACTCCGCGACACCGCGGCGGAGATCGAGTGGTCCAAGGTCACCCGGACCGTGCCCTCCGACTACGCCGCCGCGACCGCCAAGCACGGCCGCGACGCCCCCCGTGACCCGGCCGAGATCGCCAAGATCTACGCGACGTACGAGGACCTGAAGCGTGAGCGGGGAGTCATCGACTTCGAGGACGTCCTGCTGCTCACGGTCGGCATCCTCCAGGACCGCCAGGACATCGCCGAGCACGTCCGCTCCCAGTACCAGCACTTCGTGGTCGACGAGTACCAGGACGTCAGCCCCCTCCAGCAGCGTCTCCTGGAGCTGTGGCTGGGCGACCGGGACGACCTGTGCGTCGTGGGCGACGCCAGCCAGACGATCTACTCGTTCACTGGCGCAACTCCCGACCACCTGCTCGACTTTCGTCACCGCCACCCCGGGGCCACCGTCGTCAAGCTGGTCCGCGACTACCGCTCCACCCCGCAGGTCGTCCACCTCGCCAACGGTCTGCTCTCCCAGGCGCGCGGCCGCGCCGCCGACCATCGACTCGAACTGATCTCCCAGCGCCCCCCGGGCCCCGAGCCCCGCTACACCGAATACACGGACGAACCCGCCGAGGCCGAAGGTGCCGCCCGCCGCATCCGAGATCTCGTCGCCGCCGGTGTGCCCGCCGGCGAGATCGCCATCCTGTTCCGTACGAACTCCCAGTCCGAGATCTACGAGCAGGCCCTCGCGGACGCCGGAGTGCCCTACCAGCTGCGCGGCGCGGAACGCTTCTTCGACCGCCCCGAGGTGCGCAAGGCAGGGGCGGCGCTGAGAGCCGCCGCCCGCTTCGGGGGCAACGACACCGCCCTCGAGGACGCCGTGGACCTTCCCTCGCAGGTACGGGCCGTGCTGTCCGGCGAGGGATGGACCGGTGAACCGCCGGCGGGGTCCGGCGCGGTCAGGGAACGCTGGGAGTCGCTGGCAGCCCTGGTGAGCCTGGCTCACGACTTCGCCGCGGCCAAGCCCGACGCCACACTCGGCGACCTCGTGGCGGAACTCGACGAACGCGCGAACGCCCAGCACGCCCCGACCGTCCAGGGCGTCACCCTCGCCTCCCTGCACTCCGCGAAGGGGCTGGAGTGGGACGTCGTCTTCCTGGTCGGTGTCGCCGAGGGCATGATGCCGATCACCTACGCGCGAACGGACGAACAGATCGAGGAGGAGAGACGGCTCCTCTACGTGGGGGTCACCCGCGCCCGCGAACGGCTCTCGGTCTCCTGGGCCCTGTCCCGGTCGCCCGGCGGCCGCCCCAACCGCCGTCCCAGCCGCTTCCTCGACGGACTGCGCCCCGGTTCCACCGCCAGGGCGGGCCGGACCGGCAGCAGCGGCGCCGGGAGCGTCGAACTGGGATCGGGGGGCGGCCGGACGGGTGACGTCACGGGCGGCACCGAGGCGGTCGC
Source organism: Streptomyces stelliscabiei (assembly GCF_014873495.1). Classification (GTDB taxonomy): domain Bacteria; phylum Actinomycetota; class Actinomycetes; order Streptomycetales; family Streptomycetaceae; genus Streptomyces; species Streptomyces bottropensis. The sequence continues at coordinate 6,969,928 of NZ_JADBGF010000001.1, forward strand.
GCGACGCACCAGCCGAACCCCTGCCCGCTGCCGTGTCTGCGGGCGCACCCTGCGCGACGCCGGCGACATGAAGCTGATGCGCTGCGAGGACTGCCCCTCGGACATGGACGAAGGCCTCTACGAGCGACTGCGCGAGTGGCGCGCGGCCCAGGCCCGACGCAGCGGCCAGCCGGACTTCTGCGTCTTCACCGACCGGACCCTGATGGCGATCGCAGAAGCGGGGCCGAGCACTCCGGTTGAACTGGGTCGCATCCCTGGCGTCCGTGCCCGCAAGCTGCAGCGGTACGGGGCCGATGTTCTGGACATCTGCGCAGGTCGGGAGCCTGCATGCGAGGACGGGGACGACTGATACGAACTCGTCGAAAAAATAGTTTGCGCATGCCCCAGGAATCCCCATAGGTTCTTAGGCACGAGAGCAGCGGCCTTCTCGAAGGCCCTGGTTTCGTGGTGTACTTCATATCCGTCGGATTGGCTCATGCCGGTCCCCATAGACGCCGAGAGGAGGCGAGTCCAGTGATCAGCATCAACACCAGCTTCATCAGCACGGTCAAAATGACCGATCGCTCGGCCGTCTCCCTGTGCATGCTCGGTGTCTCCAACCTGGGTACCGGTCTGTCCGCCATCAGTGGCGGCCGTCCGGCCACCTCCGTGTCTCTGGCGGGTCTCCCCGTCCGTGAGCGCAATGAGCGACCGACCAAGGCACTGGAAGCAGCAGTAGAGGCACAGGCCCAGGCCTATGCCTTCGCGGCGGCCGGTGCCGGATTCCGGAAGCAGACGACGCAGCACCACCTGATGTGGGCCTTCCGTGGGCCTGAACCCTGGAGTGATCCAGCCTGATCGACGATCAGGCCGGCGCCTTCAGGGCCGCGGAACCCCACCCGGGATCCGCGGCCCTTCTGTTTGTCCCCGACCGGGGGCTACAGAGCGAAGGGGCCTCGGGACAAGAAAAGAACCCGGTACCAGCCGCCACCGGCCAACAGGCCGGAACGACCAGACGAGGAAGACGAACCGTGCAACTCGAAGCGCACGCCCCGTCCGTACCGCCTTCCGAAACGATCCCCCCGCCCGGCCTCACGGAGGACTCCACCTTGACCCCGCTCACCGCGCTCACCGCGCTCGACGACGCCATCGAGAACCTCGGCGTACCCGTCCCCTGCCGTTCCTACGACCCGGAGGTCTTCTTCGCCGAGTCGCCGGCCGACGTCGAGTACGCCAAATCCCTCTGCCGCACCTGCCCGCTGATGGAGGCCTGCCTCGCCGGCGCCAAGGAGCGGCGTGAGCCCTGGGGTGTCTGGGGTGGCGAGCTCTTCGTCCAGGGTGTTGTCGTGGCCCGCAAGCGGCCTCGTGGTCGCCCGCGCAAGAACCCGGTCACAGCATGAACATCACCGGAACGATCGACCGCCCCCTCACGCACGACCCCAAGAAGCAGGCCCCGATGAAGCCGCCCACGAGCGAGCCCCTCGGCTCCGTGACTCCAGACTGCACCACCACCGGCGCGAACGCCTCGCGTCAGAACAGGACCCGAGAAATGCATCTCATGCCAGAAGCCCTGGCTCGTGCGCATATGCACGAGCGCCTGCACCAGGCCGAGCAGGAACGCCGGGCCATGCGCCTGGCGGTCGCCCGCCGGATGCAGCGCCGGGCCGAGCGCGCGTCGATGCGCGCCCGCCGTGCGCTCGCCATGGCGGTCATGCAGTAGCCGCCACGCGGCGACCGGCATCACCAGCCTGACCAGGCACATCAGAACCACCGAAAGCAGTCGCTCCCCGCGGGGGCCGGTCCGAACGGGCCGGCCCCCGCGGCGCGTGGTGACCCCGGATCCGTCGACCGCGGGGCTATCGTCGCCGGGTGACGAGTCTTTCCGGAGACAGCGACAACGGCGGCTCCGCCGCAGAACCTCAGACCCTCATGTGCGCCCGCTGCGGCACCACCGCCGAAGCCCCTCAGCCCCTGTGGATCTGCTCCGTGGAGAACGGCCGACGGCACTACTTCTGCGCCGCCTGCGCCCGCGAGAACCTGCGAGCCATCGAGGGCCGCCTGGACTCCGCCTGGTGGTGAGCCCCGGGCAGGGCCTCGGCGCGAGGACGGCTTCCCGGCGCCCGCCCCTGTTCCGTCGACCGCGCGAACCGGTCACGCCTCCGCGGCAGACTCGCCCTCCTCATCGTCGAGCAGGAACCCCGGCAGCCACTCCTCCAGCTCGTCGCGCATGCGGACGGTCGCGCCGAGCTGGCACAGCACGCCGATGGTGCTCAGCGTCACCCGGTGGATGAGGAGGTAGGACGGAGGCAGGTTCAGCTGCTTGCCCAACTGGTGGGCCGGGGAACGGGGGTCGGCGATGCGGGCGGCCTGGCTGCGCATCCAGCCGCGGGCGAAGGAGAACTCGTCGGCGCGGACCGGTTCGATGATGGGGTGCAGATAGTCGAGGACCGCGTCCGGGTCGAGGTCTATCGACTCCTTCACGAAGCCCTCCGTGCGGAGCATCTCGTAGACGGCCTCGGCCTCGCCCTCGATCGTCAGCCGCAGGGCCGCACCGATCGGGGCCGGCAGCCCGCCCGGCAGACGGTCCACCGTGCCGAAGTCCAGGACTCCGAGACGCCAGCCGAGCTTCTCGTCCGGCAGCAGACGGAAGTTGCCCGGATGCGGGTCGGCGTGCAGCAGACCGGTGCGGGCCGGACCGGAGAAGAGGAAGCGGGTCAGCAACTGGCCCGCCCGGTCACGCTGCTCCTGCGTGCCGTCGGTGATCACCTCGGAAAGAGGGGTGCCCTCCATCCACTCGGTCACCAGCACCTGATCGCACTGGTGCACCACGGCGGGAACGACGACGTCCGGGTCGCCCGCGAACTCCTCAGCGTGGGCCTGCTGGGCCTGCGCCTCCAAGCCGTAGTCGAGCTCTTCGGAGACGCGGTCCCGCAGCTCCGCGATGAGCGGTTTGACGTCCATCCCGGGGATCAGCGGACCCAGCAGACGAGCGAACCGGCTGAGCTGGCCGAGATCGGAGAGCAGAGCCTCGCCCGCGCCCGGGTACTGCACCTTCACCGCGACAGTGCGTCCGTCGTGCCACACCGCGCGGTGCACCTGGCCGATCGAGGCCGCGGCGGCCGGTTTCTCCTCGAACTCCAGGAACAACTCCTGCCAGTTCTCACCGATGCGTTCTCGCAGTACGGAGTGCACCGTGCTGGTCGGCATCGGGGGAGCGGCGTCCTGGAGCTTCGTCAGGGCCGCGCGGTACGGGCCCGCGACCTCCTCGGGGAGCGCCGACTCGAAGACGGACAGGGCCTGCCCGAACTTCATCGCGCCGCCCTTCAGCTCGCCCAGCACCTTGAACAGCTGCTCCGCCGTGCGCTGCTGGAGTTCACGGCCCACGAGCTCCGCCGACTCACCGACGATTCGCTTGCCGAGTCCCCAGGTGGCCCGGCCTGCGATGCCGAGCGGAAGCGCGGCGAGCTTGGCGGTCCGGGTGACCGCCTTCCGGGGAAGATCAGACATGCGCCCTCCAAGTCCCAGCAGGCCGTGCCGCGTGTGCCTTGCGGGACAACCTCGTTGACCGCTGTTGCTCCGCCATTGTCGCGCGCGCCTGCCCCTTCTTTGGGGTGTGTTCCCCGTTACCTTTCGCCGCGCCGCCCTTTTCCGCGGCTGAGCAGGAACATGCCGGGTGGGGCCACACCGGACGAGAATGCCAGTCGAACCCCGGTGCCGAGACCTCCCAGCGAGCACCCGCGCTGGACGGCAGCTGCCCGTCGAGGAACGCCAGGGCATGCCCCGCGGCCAGTCCGGCGACGGTCGCGGCCAGCGTGACATCGCAGGCCTCGAGCTGATGAGGGCGTCCGGAACGCCACTGGGCGACCAGCCGCGGCCACGTCTCGTCGCGGTCGGCACGGCTCTGGTCGAGGCAGCCCGCGCACCCCGTCTCGCCCGGCAGGACGAGGGGGCCGATCACACCCGTCCCCTCCACGACGCCGGCATAGAGGTGAGGCGTGCCCGAGTCGATGAGCGGTTCGGCGGCCGCGGGCTTCGGGGCGTGGACGTCGACACCGGCCCGCGGGGCGAGGACCACCAGGGAGAAGCCCGGCTCCTCGCGCAGGCGGTCCAGCGACAGGTCCTCGGACGGGTCCGCGGGCTTCCCGGGACCGCGGCGACGACGCGGCGGGCGATCGGGTGCCGCGTGCCGGGCGGCTCGGCGTGCCGCCATGTCCCTGCGCTCACCGATCGACTCGGCCGGCAGACCACCGGGCGTCACATCCCACGGCTCGACCCGGCCGACATCGCGTACGTCCACCTCGCCGACGCCGGCCGCCGAGAGCACGGATGCGATCATCGCTCCCACGCGGCCCGCGCCCCGAACCTGCACTCTCAGTGATCGGCGGGCCGCCAGACGTTTCAAGGCGTCTCCCGGCTCGGGCGCGATCAACGAGAGTGCGGCGGCGTCAGGACGCAGCCGCTCCATGACCTCGCGTTTGCCGCGCAGCTCGTCCGCGGCCGGACCGCCGCCCGTCGCGTCGTCCAGCAGGCCGGATCGGGTGAGGCGGTCCACCAAGCCGTCCACATGACCGTCCGGCAGGCCCATCCGTCGTCCCTCCTCCCGCAGGAGCGGCAGTCCGCGTGTCCCGTCGAGCAGGGAGAGAAAACTGCCTGTCGTCGTGTCCATCGGACCCAGCACCATGGCGTGCGCCGGTACCAGACCGAACTGCACGGTGTTGAGATCCCGCCAGCCGCGCCGGAGCGCGGGCTTCACCATCGGATGCATGATCGGCCCCCGTCAGCCTTGGATAGGTCCCTGTGTGTCGACGGTGCGTGGGCACGGTCCGCCGACGAGTGCCAGCATGCACGGACCGCGACGAAGCCTGTCGAGAGTTGTCCACAGGCGGCGGCATCCGTATGACAAATCGGCGCTCGGAGTGCGGATCGATATCGAACCCTTCCGGAGGCGGGACTTCCCCCGTGTGCAGCGGGTAACGTCGGGACGTGCCCGCCGACCCACTGCACCGCGCCGGAAAGCCACAGCGCAGCACGACGAGCCAGCCGCCGAGCGGCTCACGAGCGAGCGCGATCGAGGTCCGCAGGAGCGCGCGACGGCGTAGAACCGTCTCCGCGTACCGCGAGGGCGATCGCACCGTCGTGCTCATCCCCGCCCGGATGTCCGAGGCGGAGGAGCAACGCTGGGTGACCGTCATGCTCGACAAGCTGGCCGCGCAGGAAAGCAAACGGCGCCTCGGCGACTCCGAGCTGACGGAGCGCGCAGCGCTGCTCTCGGACCAGTACTTCGGTGGCCGCGCCCGGCCCGCCTCCGTCCGGTGGGTCACCAACCAGAACACCCGCTGGGGCTCGTGCACCCCCGCCGAGGGCAGTATCCGCCTGTCGCACCGGCTGCAGGGCATGCCCGAGTACGTCGTCGACTACGTCCTCCTCCACGAACTCGCACACCTGCTCGTACCGGGGCACGGGCCCGGGTTCTGGCGGCTGCTGGAGGCCTATCCGCGCACCGAGCGGGCGCGCGGCTACCTCGAAGGAGTGGTCGCCGCCGACCGGCTGCCGCATCTGCCGGTCGCCCCGGACGAGTGACACGACCCACCGGCCGACATGGCGCACACGGGCCGACCCGGCGCACGGCCGGTGGCCGTAAGGCGCGAGGGGGCCCGCGGCCCCAGGTGAGGACCGCGGAAGGGGGGATCCACGCGCGTGTGTGTGCGTTTGTGAGATCGGTGACCGAAGTCGCGCTTTTGTACCGGCTCTGTACCAGCCTCGTACGCTTCACGACTTTGCGGTTAGCCTGACGCGACGCACTCGCAGGCGCACGCACATTCGGGATGGGGGACGGTCGTAACGCATGGCCAGGGAATTCCAACGCGGCCACAAGGCCAAGATCAGTGACCTCACCGCGGGCACGGATCTGTACGTAGGCGTACAGATCTCCGGCCCCGGGCTGACCTTCGACATCAGTTGCTTCGGTCTGGACGCCGACGAACGGCTGTCCGATGATCGCTACTTCGTCTTCTTCAACCAGCCGAAGTCCCCCGAGGAGTCGATCCAGCTCCTGGGTGCCCAGTCGGGTGACACGGAGTCCTTCCGCGTCACTCTGGACAGGATCCCGCCCCGGATCCAGAAGCTGTCCTTCACGGCGACCCTCGACGGCAACGGCCAGATGTCGCAGATCAGCCCCGGTTACGTCCGTATCGTCGCAGGTGGCGAGGAGGTGGCCCGGTACCCGTTCGACGGTTCGGAGTTCTCCACCGAGCGTGCCGTGATGCTGGGCGACTTCTACCTGAAGGACGTGTGGCGGTTCGCGGCCGTCGGACAGGGTTTCGACGGAGGCCTCGACGCGCTGCTGAAGAACTTCGGCGGCGAGGTCGCCGAGGAGGAGCCCGCCCCCGCACCGCAGCAGCCGCCGACCGGCGCCGCGCCAGGCTTCGCCCCGCCCGCGTTCGGTGCCCCCGCCGCTCCGGCGCCCGCACCGGCCCCGGCGCCCCCGCAGGGATACGCGCCCCCGGCGCCCGCGCAGGGTTACGCGCCCCCGGCGCCCCCACCCTCCGTGCACGCCGCGCCGACCATCGTCGCTCCCCTGCACACGCCGCCCGGCGGCACTGTTCCGCCCCCGGCACCGCCCGCCCCGTTCACCCCGCCCGGCGCGCCGCCCCAGGGCGGACCCTTCACTCCTCCGGGTGCCGCGCCCCAGGGCGGACCCTTCACACCTCCCGCCGCGCCCCCGCAAGGCGGACCGTTCACGTCCCCCGGCGCTCCCGGAGCCTTCCCGGGGCAGGCCCAGCCCTTCGGCGGCGGCACCCAGCTCGCGCCGGTTCCGCCGGAAGCGGGACTGCGGGCCGTACTGACGAAGTACTCCGAGGCACCCGTCGGCGACCGCTGGACCGAGCAGAACCCGCAGCTGGTTCGGACGACCCTCACCAAGGGCGCCAACATCCTCGCCAAGCAGGGCAGCATGGTCGCCTACCAGGGCGACATCGACTTCGCCCACAAGGGTTCCGGCCTGCTCGGCAAGTTGACGGGCCAGCTGACCGGTCAGGGCATGTCCCTCATGCGCTGTTCCGGAGACGGTGAGGTGTTCCTCGCGGACGAGGGCAGCCGCCTCTTCGTCATCCGCCTGGAGAACGAGCAGCTCTACACCAGCGCGCCGGGCGTCCTCGCCTTCGACGAGTCCCTGGACACGGAGGTCCGCCGGATCGAGGGCGCGGGCCTGCCGGGCGGTGGCCTGTTCAGCATGCTCTTCTCCGGCACGGGAGCGGTCGTCGTCAAGACGCGCGGCGTTCCCGTCGTCCTGCCCGTCGGCCCGGCCACCTACGTCGACGGCAACGCCGTCATCGCCTGGTCCGCCGGCGCGCAGGCCGTCACCACCACCTCGCTCAGGCTGCGCCGCTCCGGGTACGCCCGGCAGACGCAGGAGGCCATCAACCTCCAGTTCCGCGGCGCTCCCGGCAACTTCGTCGTCGTCCAGCCCTTCGAGGTGTGAGGCAGAGCATGGACCTCCAGACACTCAACGCACACCGCTCCACCGCCACCGGCGTCCGCATGAGCGTGCACAGCTCCAAGACGCTCAAGGTCACCATGGTCACCGGCCAGGACCTCCTGGCCAAGGCCGGCTCGATGATCGCGTACGACGGCTACGTGCAGTTCGACGGGCCGCCCGCCACGCTGCGGCGCAGCGCGGAGGAGATGGTCAGCGGCGAGGGCGGCAAGCTCATGCTCTGCCGGGGCGACGGGGACCTGTACCTCGCCGACTACGGCGGTGACGTCCTCATCCTCCATCTGAACAACGAGGCGCTGTCCGTCAACGGCCCCACCCTCCTGGCCTGCGACGCCTCGCTCCAGCTCTCCATCGAGCCGGTCAAGGGCCTCGCCAAGCTCTCCGGCTCGGGCCTGACCAACCTCGTGATCCGCGGCACCGGGTGGGTCGCCCTGGTCAGCCGGGGCGTGCCGATCTCCCTCGACTGCGCCGAACGGGAGACGTACGTCGACCCGGACGCGCTGATCGCCTGGACCGACGGGCTCGACATGAAGGCCCGTCGCACGATCAAGGCCAGTGCGCTCATCGGCCGGGGCAGCGGCGAGGCGTTCCAGATCGGTTTCAAGGGACGTGGCTTCGTGGTCGTCCAGCCCAGCGAGGACTCCGGCGACCGTTTCAAGATCCGTGGCTGACCGGGGCTGAGAGGAGAACAGCACACCATGCACAGCACGCTCTTCGCGCACATCCCGGTGAACCACACCGAGCGCTACACGCTGCAGAACCCACAGCTGCTCAAGACCGACGTCACCATCGGCAGCAGCCCCGTCCTGGCCCGCCAGGGCGCGATGGTCGCCTTCGAGGGGCAGGTCGACTTCGACAGCCAGTACCGCAACCGCAGCTGGCGCAACGCCGAGCGGATGACCGGCGAGCGCCTCGAACTCATGCGCTGCAAGGGCAACGGGATCGTGTATCTCGCCAACTTCGCGCAGTACCTGCACATCATGGAGGTCGGCAGCGGCGTGACCGTCGACTCCTCCGCCGTCCTCGCCTTCGACGGCTCCCTGAACGTCGGCATCGTCGCCGTGGACAGCGCCGTCGAGGTGGCCTCGGCCGGGGCGTACAACCTGGAGCTGTCCGGTGGCGGCAAGGTCGTCCTGATGACCTCGGGGGAGCCGCTCGCCCTGGAGGTGACGCCGGAGAAGAACATCTGCGTCGACTCGGATGCCGTCATCGCCTGGTCCACCTCGCTGCGGACCCAGTTGCAGGCGCCGACCTCGACGTCCGCCGTATGGCGCCGCAGGGGCTCCACCGGTGAGGGCTGGGAGATGCACTTCGGGGGCCATGGGCACGTCCTGGTGCAGCCGAGCGAGCTGCTGCCGCCGCAGCATCTGCGCACGTCCGGAGTGCTCGGACAGTTCGGCATGGGGGGCGGCGGACTGAGCGGGAACTCCCTCGGGGGCAGTCGCAACTGATCAGCGGGCACGTGTGCCGGCACATGGGTAAGGGGCGTCCGCCATTGGCGGACGCCCCTTACCGCGTCCGTCCCCCCGGCGGGGGCCTTCCCCACCCCCGGCGGCAGCACACCGCCCGACCGCGCACTCCCCGCGAAAGAGCGAGGTCAGAGCCGTGCTCGTGTGGCTTCCAGCAGGCGTACGACCGAGTCGTCGGCCACGGTGGGCACCTCGTCGTAGGCGAACCAGCGCAGGTCCAGGGACTCGTCGCTGATCGCCTCGACGGCGCCCACGGGGGCGAGGGCCGCGTACTGGACGTCGAGGTGCCAGGCGCACGGAGTGTGGTGGCGGTCGAGACGGACCGGCCCGCCGGGCAGCAGCGTCAGGCCCGCGATGCCGGACTCCTCCGTGACCTCGCGCAGGGCCGAACCCGCGAGGGTGCCGTCCCCGGGCTCGCAGTGGCCACCCATCTGGAGCCACATGCGCAGCTTCCGGTGGAGAGTGAGCAGTACCCGGCCGCGCTCGGGGTCGATCACCAGGCCGCTCGCCGTGATGTGCCCGTCGCCGCACGCCTTCCACATGCCGTCCGGGTGGGCCGCCAGATGGTCGAGGTACGCCTGACGCAGCTCAACCTGGTCCTCGTAGCTCTTCAGTACGAGGACCGCGTCGTCGTGCAGGCTCACTCGGTGTCGTCGTCCTTCTTCTTGAGGTCCGGCTTCTCGGTGGAGCCGCCCGCGGCCTCGCCGAGCATCTTGTCCAGCTCGGAGAAGTCCAGCTGCTCCCGGTGGACGAAGCCGTCCGGGTCGTCCAGGTCGGAGGCGGTGGGCAGCATGTCGGGGTGGGCCCACAGGGCGTCGCGGCCGTCGACACCGCGCGCGTCCGTGAGGGACGCCCACAGCCGGGAGGCGTCGCGCAGGCGGCGAGGGCGCAGCTCCAGCCCGATCAGTGTCGCGAAGGTCTGCTCGGCCGGGCCGCCCGTGGCGCGACGGCGGCGCAGCGTCTCGCGCAGCGCGTCCGCGGACGCCAGGCGCGGCTTCGCGGCGGCGTGCACCACCGCGTCCACCCAGCCCTCCACCAGCGCCAGAGCGGTCTCCAGACGGGCCAGGGCGGCCTTCTGGGCCGGGGTGTCCTCCGGCTGGAACATGCCCTGCTGGAGCGCCTGCTGCAGCTCCTCCGGGTTCTGCGGGTCGAACTGGCCGACCACGTCCTCCAGCTTGGCCGTGTCGACCTTGATCCCGCGCGCGTAGCCCTCGACCGCGCCGAACAGGTGCGAGCGCAGCCAGGGGACGTGGGCGAAGAGACGCTGGTGGGCTGCCTCGCGCAGGGCCAGGTAGAGGCGTACCTCGTCCTTGCCGACGCCCAGGTCCTTGCCGAACGCCTCCACGTTGATCGGCAGCAGCGCGGCCTTGCCGGCCGGGCCGAGCGGCAGGCCGACGTCGGTGGAGCCGACGACCTCGCCCGCGAGCACGCCCACGGCCTGCCCGATCTGCTGGCCGAACATGGCGCCGCCCATCGACTTCATCATGCCGATCAGCGGGCCGGCCATGGCCTGCATCTCCTCCGGAAGGATGTCGCCCATGGCGCCGCCGACACGCTCGGCCACCGGATCGACGAGCTCCTTCCAGGCGGGCAGGGTGGCCTCCACCCACTCCGCGCGGCTCCACGCCACGGCGGAGCCCGCGCCGGACGGCAGGGAGGTGGCGTCGTCGAGCCACAGGTCGGCCAGGCGGACGGCCTCCTCGACGGCGGTGCGCTCCGCGGGGCCGACACTCGCGTCCTTGGTGCCGTCGGTGGTGCCCTGGGCGACCGTCTGGCGGGCGATCTGCTTGGCCATGTCCCAGTTCACCGGGCCGCCCTCGTACGAGAGCATCTGGCCCAGCTGCTGGAAGGCGGCGCCCAGGTCGGTGGGGTTCATGGAACCGAACATCGCGGCGAACGGATTGTCGGCGCCGGGGCCGCCGGCCCCGGGAAACCCGAAGCCGAACGGGTTGGCCGGTCCCTGACCACCACCGCTCTCCTGGTCCTTCTTCTTGCCCTCGTCGCCGTCGTCCGGCTCCTCCGGCGGAAGGCCGAATCCGAATGGGGTGTCACTCACGGGATTCCTCGGCTGATAGGGCCATCGGTTTTCTCCGACGGCACGGCTGCCCGAACACCACCCAGCCTAGACACCACGGCGGGTTAAGGCCTCGGTGCTCCGCCGATCGATGGCCTGCGGCAGGATGGATGCCACCTGGTACGCACGCGTCGCCCGCGTTCGTACTGAAGACAACCGCTGGAGACGCCCGGTGAGTTCCCCAGATCCACAGGTTCGCGCAGCGCGAAACCACTCAACCAGTCCCGCCGCGCGCGGGCCCGTCGTCGCGGTCACCGGTGCCGCGTCCGGCGTCGGAGCGCTGCTCACCGAGCGGCTCGCCGAGTCCGACGAGATCCGGCAGGTCATCGCCATCGACGAGCGGCGCGGCGAGTGCGCGGCCGCGCAGTGGCACATCCTGGACGTGCGGGACCCGGCGATCGCCGAGAAGCTGCGCGGAGCGGACGTCGTGGTGCACCTCGCCGTCGACCTCGACCTGGGCACCGATGCGGCGGCCCGCAGCGCGTACAACGTGCGTGGCACGCAGACCGTGCTGACGGCGGCCGCCGCGGCCGGGGTGCACCGGGTCGTGCTGTGCACCTCGGCGATGGTCTACGGCGCGCTGCCCGAGAACGAGCTGCCGCTCTCGGAGGACGCCGAGCTGCGGGCGACCGCCGAGGCCACCGGGGTCGGCGACCTGCTGGAGATCGAGCGCCTCGCACGCCGGGCACCGCGCGCCCATCCGGGCCTCAATGTCACCGTCGTCCGCCCGGCGACTCTTGTCGGGGGCACGGACACGGCCCTGACCAGGTACTTCGAGTCGCCTCGGCTGCTGGTGGTGGCCGGGTCGCGGCCCGCCTGGCAGTTCTGCCATGTCGAGGATCTGTGCGGTGCGCTGGAGTACGCCGTGCTGGAGAAGGTCGACGGGGAGCTGGCCGTCGGGTGCGAGGGGTGGCTGGAGCAGGAGGAGGTCGAGGAGCTCAGCGGGATCCGGCGCATGGAGCTGCCCTCCGCCGTCGCCCTCGGGGCCGCCGCCCGGCTCCACCGGATCGGGCTGACGCCGTCGCCGGCCGGGGATCTCGCCTACACGATGTATCCGTGGGTCGTCAGCGGGAGCCGGCTGCACGACGCCGGGTGGCGGCCCCTGTGGACGAACGAGGAAGTGCTGGCGGAGCTGCTGGAGGAGGTCGCCGGGCGGCACACCGTGGTCGGGCGGCGGCTGGGGCGCAAGGACGCGACCGCGGCGGGTGCCGCGGGGGCGACGGTCGCGTTGCTGGGTACGGCGGCGTTGGTGCGGCAGGTCCGGAGGGCTCGGGGGCGGCGCTGAGGTCGGCCCTGTGCCCATGGAGGTCGCGCCAAGTCGCCACGCGCGCGTGACGGCGTTATCGACCAAGTCGGTCGGGAGACGAGTGGGGCACGATGGGGGTATGGCAGTGAATGAGGATCATCCCGGTGAGCAGGGGGCCGAGGAGCCCGTCAAGCTGATCGGGATTCGGGAGACGGCGCTCTCCCTGGACGAGGTGTTCCGGGCGGTCGGGGACGACGCCGCCGGGGGGACCGCGCTGTTCGTGGGGACCGTGCGGAACCACGACGGGGGAGCGGATGTCGACGAGCTGGGCTATTCGTGTCACCCGACGGCCGAGGCCGAGATGCGGCGGATCGCGGAGAAGGTGGTCGCCGACTACCCGGTGCGGGCCCTCGCGGCCGTGCACAGGGTGGGAAACCTGAAGGTCGGGGACCTGGCGGTGGTCGTCGCCGTGTCGTGTCCGCACCGGGGCGAGGCCTTCGAGGCGTGTCGGAAACTGATCGACGACCTGAAGCACGAAGTGCCCATCTGGAAGCACCAGAAGTTCTCGGACGGTACGGAGGAGTGGGTGGGAGCCTGCTGAGGCGGGACCGGAACGCGCCTGTACGCGTTCCGGTTGCGTAACCTGCCCCCCGGCGCGAGCGTTGACGGAGCGGACGGATAATCTGCTGATCAGTCAGTTGTGGTTGTTTGATAGGGGTTGGGAGGCCGGCATGGCGGCGCTCGCCTGGTTGCTGATTCCGCTCGTGGCCGCGATCGGTGCCGGACTGTGGGGCGGCTGGGCCGGCCGGAACCGCAGGAGCATCGAGGACGGCACCGAGCTCGCGGGGTACTCCCGCTTCCGCGAGGCCATGGAGCGGTCCCACTCCGGCGGCTAGCGGCCGCTTCGCCCGCGCCCCGGACGGACGGCCCCGACAGTGCTCCTACAGGCCTGTCCCGTACTGTCGTTCCATGCCACGCCGCACCGCGACGATGCTCGCCTCCACCCTGATGCTGATCGCGCTCCTGTGCGCGGGTGTGATCATTCCCGTGCCCTATTCGGAGATGTCACCGGGGCCGACGGTGAACACGCTCGGCAAGCACGACGGGGAGCCGGTGCTGCAGATCTCCGGGCGCAAGACGTACGCGACGACCGGCCATCTGAACATGACCACGGTCCGCGTCACCAGCGCCGACTACCGGATGAACCTCGTCGAGGCCGTGTACGGCTGGCTGGCGCACGACAACAAGGTCGTCCCGCACGACACGCTCTACCCGGACGGCAAGACCAAGGAGCAGTCGACGCAGGAGAACGCCGAGGAGTTCAGCCAGTCCCAGGAGAGCGCCAAGGTCGCGGCCCTGAAGGAGCTGGACATCCCGGTGCGGTCCTGGGTGATCGTCTCCACCGTCCTCAAGGACTCCCCGGCCGAGGGCAAGCTGCACGCCGGTGACGTGATCAAGTCCGTCGACGGTACGGCGGTCAAGGTGCCCGAGGACGTGGCGAAACTGGTCACCAAGCACAAGCCGGGTGAGAACGTCGACTTCGTGATCGTGCCCGCCAAGGCCCAGGCCGCCGCGGAGAAGGCGAACAGGACGGCGACCGAGACCCGGAAGGTCACCATCACCACGGGCACGTCCGACGACACGGGCGAGGAGCGGGCGATCGTCGGCATCTCCGCAGGGACCGACCACACCTTCCCCTTCACCATCGACATCAAGCTGGCCGACGTCGGCGGCCCGAGCGCCGGACTGATGTTCGCCCTCGGTATCTACGACAAGCTCACGCCGGGCAACCTGACGGGCGGCAAGTTCGTGGCCGGCACCGGCACGATCGACGACCAGGGCAAGGTCGGCCCCATCGGCGGCATCGAGATGAAGACGGTCGGCGCGCGCGCCAAGGGCGCCCAGTACTTCCTGACGCCCGAGGACAACTGCGTCACGGCCGCCGGGGACGTCCCCGACGGACTCACCCTCGTCAAGGTCGGCACCATCGAGGACGCGCTGGGAGCCCTGAAGGACATCCGCGCCGGCGACACCGCCGACCTGCCGAAGTGCACCACCAAGGGCTGACGGAAACGGACGTACGCGCGCGTGGGGGCGCTCCCGAGGACCCGGGGGCGCCCCCACCGCCGTACGGCGGGGATCAGTCCACGAAGGTCGCGGACAGGGCCTCCGCGAGGCCCGGTACCAGTTCGGGGCCGGTGAGGACCTCGGTCGGAGAGTCCTTCTCGCGCAGACGCAGGGCCGCGTCGCGGGAGCCGTCGCGGAGAACGGCGACGGTCATACGGACCTCCTGGCGCTCCGGGTGGGAGGCGACCCACTTGGCGAGACGGGCCTCGTCGAGGTTCTCGGGGACGGACGCCTCGGCGGACGGCGGCAGCATCAGCCGCTCCACGGTCAGCGCGCAGCCGACCACCGCGTCGGGCCAGGCGATGGTGCCGAGGAACTCGTCGAGGGCCTTGCCCGCGGGAATCTCGTCCTGCTCGATCGGGGTGAGACCGACGGTCTCGGACTCGTCCTGCAGACCGAGCTGAGCCGCGAGGGCGGGTTCCTGGGACCGCAGACGCGCGGTATCCACCAGGGCGAAGAGGCGAGCGGGCTGGTCCCAGCCGAGGCCCGAGGCGTACTCGTCGATCTCGAGGACGGCCCGGGTGAGGGGGTTCGCTGCCATGGGAGTGTTGGACATGGTCACAATCCTGCCTCGTTCGTTCCCCGAAGCGGGAACCGAGTAAAGCGTGAGTAAGTTGCATAGGTGAGGCCCCTGCGATCACGGGGCCCGCTGGAGGGTCCGTAGACGCGGGCCTGACGTATCGACAGCGAACTTCGAGGTGCGCACCTTGGCTTTCCAGATGCCGGACCGCGGCGGAGGCCCGACGGGGCCGCGGATCAGAGTGGGCCGACCGTCCCGACGTGTCCGGACGCTGCTCATGACGTTGGGCGTCCTTGCCGTCCTCGGCATGGCGTTCGTCATGTTCGCGGGATTCTGGACGGACTGGCTCTGGTACCGGTCGGTGAAGTATTCGTCCGTCTTCACCACCACACTCTGGACGAAGATCGGGCTCTTCTTCGTCTTCGGCCTGCTGATGTCGGCCTCGGTCGGCTTCAACATCTGGCTCGCGCACCGGCTGCGGCCACCGCTGAGCGCCATGTCGATGGAGCAGCAGAGCCTCGACAGGTACCGCATGGGCATCGCGCCCTACAAGAAATGGCTGCTCCTCGGGATCACCTCCCTGGTGGGCCTCATCGCCGGCGCCTCCGCCTCCGGGCAGTGGCGCACCTGGCTGATGTGGGTCAACGGTGTGTCGTTCGGCCAGAAGGACCCCCAGTTCGACCTGGACGTCTCCTTCTACGCCTTCGACCTGCCCTGGTACCGCTTCCTGCTCGGCTTCGGCTTCGCCGCCGCCGTGCTCTCGGTGATCGCCGCCGCCCTCACGCACTACCTGTACGGCGGCCTCAGGGTCACCTCCCCGGGTGCGCGGGCCACCGCCGCGGCCACCGGACACCTGTCGGTGCTCCTCGGCATCTTCGTCGCCCTGAAGGCGGTCGCCTACTGGCTCGACCGGTACGGGCTGGCCGTGAAGTCCAGCGACTTCAAGGCGACGGGGAACTGGACGGGCCTGAGGTACGTCGACGCGAACGCGTACCTGCCGGCCAAGACGATCCTGTTCTGCATCGCGGTGATCTGCGCGCTGCTGTTCTTCGCCACCATCTGGCGGCGCACCTGGCAGCTGCCGGTCATCGGCTTCGGCCTGATGGTGCTCTCCGCCATCCTCATCGGCGGGCTGTATCCGGCGATCGTCCAGAAGTTCCAGGTCCAGCCGAACGAGCAGGCCAAGGAGGCGCCGTACGTCGAGAAGAACCTGGCGGCGACCCGCCAGGCCTACGGCATCGACGGGACCGACGTCGAGGAGTACTCGGGCGTCAGCGACACGGACAAGGCCCAGCTCCGCAAGGACGCCGACACCACGGCCAGCATCCGCATGCTCGACCCGAACATCGTCTCGCCGACCTTCCAGCAGCTCCAGCAGATGAGGAACTACTACGCGTTCCCCACGAACCTGGACGTCGACCGGTACAGCAACGAGGACGGCGCCGAGCAGGACACCGTCATCGGTCTGCGCGAGCTGAACCTGGCGGGCATCCCGAAGAACAACTGGATCAACGACCACTTCCGCTACACCCACGGCTACGGCGTGGTCGCCGCCAAGGGCACCGAGGCCACCTCCGGCGGCCGCCCGGTGTTCACCGAGTCCGACCTGCCGTCCAAGGGCGATCTGGGCAAGTACCAGCAGCGGGTCTACTACGGCGAGAAGACCACGCAGTACTCGATCGTCGGCGGTCCCCAGAAGGAGATCGACTACTCCGACGACAGCGGGGAGAAGACCACCAGCTACAAGGGCAAGAGCGGGGTCAACCTCTCCAGCCCGGTCAACCGGGCCGCGTACGCGGTGGCGTTCAACGAGCCGCAGATCCTCTACTCCGGTGCCATCGGCGAGGGTTCGCGGATCCTGTACAACCGCACGCCCAAGGAGCGCGTGGAGGCGGTCGCCCCCTGGCTGACCATCGACGGTGACGCCTACCCGGCCGTCGTCGACGGGAAGATCCAGTGGATCGTCGACGCGTACACCACCACCAACGGCTACCCGTACGCCTCCCGCACCACCCTGGGCGACACGACGGCCGACTCGCTGACCGCCGACAACAGCCAGCGCGCGGTGGTGGCCCAGCAGAACCAGGTCAACTACATCCGCAACTCGGTGAAGGCGACCGTCGACGCGTACACGGGTCAGGTCAAGCTCTACCAGTGGGACACCGAGGACCCGGTCCTGAAGACCTGGATGAAGGCCTTCCCGAACACGGTGGAGCCGAAGGGCGACATCTCCGACTCGCTGCTGGCCCATCTGCGGTACCCGCAGGACCTCTTCAAGGTCCAGCGCGAGCTGCTCACCCGCTACCACGTGAAGGACGCCGAGACGTTCCTCAGCGGCAGCGAGGTGTGGCAGGTCCCGGACGACCCGACCAACACCTCGGGCAACGCGGTGCCGCCGTACTACCTGAGCATGAAGCTGCCGGGCCAGACGGCACAGGCGTTCTCGCTGACCACCACGCTCACGCCGAACGGCCGCGACAACCTCAGTGCCTTCGTGGCGGTCAACGCCGAGGCGGGCACCAAGGACTACGGCGAGATCAGAATTCTGAAACTGCCGACGAGCGAACCGATCGACGGACCGAAACAGGTCCAGAGCCAGTTCAACTCCGAACAGGACATCGCCGAGACCATCAGCCTCCTCAAGAGAGGTGACTCACAGGTCGAGTACGGCAACCTCCTGACGGTCCCGCTCGACGGGGGGCTGCTCTACGTGGAACCCGTCTATGTGCGAGGCGGCGGACTCAAGTACCCGCTGCTGCGCAAGGTCCTGGTCACCTACGGCGGCAACACGGCCTTCGAGGACACCCTCGACGCCGCGCTCAACAAGGTGTTCGAGACCGAGGGTCCGCCCACGGAGCCACCCGTGGACGACGGCGACGAGGGCACCGACGAGCCGCCGAAGTCCGGCGACCCGACGGTCCAACAGGCCCTGGAGGAAGCCCAGAAGGCGTTCGACGAGGGCCAGCAGGCACTCAAGGACGGCGACTGGGAGGCGTACGGCCGGGCCCAACAGGACCTGGAGGACGCGCTGAAGCGTGCCGAGGACGCCCAGGCCAAGGCCGGCGGGACCGGCGGCAGCGGCAGTGCGGACAGCGACAAGAGCGGCGACGGAGGCTCCGGAAGCGGCTGATGCAAGGCTCCCTCCCGCGCCGTGGTACGGTTGCAACACAACGGCGCGGGGTGGAGCAGCTCGGTAGCTCGCTGGGCTCATAACCCAGAGGTCGCAGGTTCAAATCCTGTCCCCGCTACTGAAGTTGAAGGCCCGGATCCTCCAAAGGATCCGGGCCTTCGACGTGTTGGCGGGGGGATCCGGGAAATCTGTGTTTGACTTGTCGCTCTGTGGGCAAGTCGACAAAACGCTGTAGTGACCTCAATGGCTGCGGTATACCAGGTGTACCCAGGTTGCAGGTGGTGCGACGATGGACGTTATGGGGGACAAGGCAACTCTGTTGGAGACAGGGCGGTTTGCGCAGCCTGCCGACTTTGCGCTGCCTGCCGACTTTGTGGTGCCCGCCGAGTCCGCCGCGTCGGTCGAGTCCGTGCGGGCGGAGGACGAGGACGAGACGGGGGACGCCGTAGAGGAGGCGCGTCAGCGGCTCGCCGCCGAAGCCGGTGACGCCGAGGCGATGAGCGTCCTCGGAGCCATGCTGCTGCGCCGAGGCGACCTCGACGGGGCCGAGCCCTACCTGCGGGGCGCCACCGCCGCCGGAGACCGTGCGGCCGCCAACAACCTGGGTGTCCTGCTGCACCAGCGCGGATACGCCGACGACGCCGCCGGCTGGTGGCGGGTCGCGGCCGTCGCCGGTTCGGCCGCCGCCGCGCACGCGCTCGGCCGGCACCACCGCGAGCGCGGTGACGAACCGGCCGCCGAGTACTGGCTGCGCCAGTCCGCCGAGCAGGGCCATGCCCTCGGTGCGTACGCCCTCGCCGACCTGCTGGAACACCGCAGCGACCCCGCCGCGGAGCGGTGGATGCGGGTCGCCGCCGAGCGGGGGCACCGCGAGGCCGCCTACCGGCTCGCCCGGGCGCTGGACCGGCTCGCCGAGCTGGAGGAGCGCGCCGCGGTGCGTGAGGGGCGCAGAATCGCGCGCGCGGCGTTCGAGAGTGCAGGCGCGGGCCGTGAGGCCGCCCGTGAGGGCCGTCCCGTCGTACGGGAGGGCCGCGTCGGCGTGCGCGCGGGGGAGTCCGGTGCCGACAACGGTGTCGGGGCCGCCGCCGAGGAGGCCGAGCAGTGGTACCGCCAGGCCGCCGCGCGCGGGCACCGGCGGGCCGCGCTGCACCTGGGGGCGATCCTGGAGCGGCGCGGGGAACTCAAGGAGGCCGGCCGCTGGTATCTGACCTCCGCCAAGGACGGTGAGCCGCGCGCCGCGTGCGCGCTCGGGTTCCTGCTGCGGGACGCGGGCGACACCGAGAGCGCGGCCGTGTGGTGGCTGCGGGCCGCCCAGGACGGAGACGGCAACGCGGCGAACGCGCTGGGCGCGCTGCACGCCGAGCGCGGTGAGACGCAGACCGCGGAGCGGTGGTACCGCGCCGCGATGGACGCCGGTGACGTCAACGGGGCGTACAACCTCGGGCTGCTCTGCGCCGAGCAGGGACGGACCGCCCAGGCCGAGCAGTGGTACCGGCGGGCCGCGTACGCCGGGCACCGCGAGGCGGCGAACGCCCTGGCCATCCTGCTGCTGCAGGTGGGGGACGCGGCCGGGGCCGAGCCGTGGTTCTCCAAGGCCGCGGAGGCCGGCAGCGTGGACGCCGCCTTCAACCTGGGCATCCTGTTCGCCGGGCGGGGCGACGACGTGACGGCGCTCGTCTGGTACGAGCGGGCGGCTGCCGCCGGGCACACCGAGGCGGCGCTCCAGGTCGCCATAGCGCGGCTGCGGGACGGCGACGAGCGGGCCGCCGAGCGGCATCTGCGGCGTGCCGCCGGCGGGGGCAGCGCGGAGGCCGCGTATCGCCTGGCCGCCGTGCTCGACGCCCGCCGGCCGCCTGTTCCCGCGCATGAGCTGGGGGAGCCGGTGCGGGAGAAGAACGAGTGCGAGGAGTGGTACGAGAGGGCTGCCTCCCAGGGCCACCGGCGGGCGCAGGTGCGGGTCGGGATGCTGGCGGCCGGGAGGGGTGACGTGGCCGAGGCGGCTCGGTGGTACCGGGCCGCGGCGGAGTCCGGGTCGCGCAACGGGGCGTTCAACCTGGGGCTGCTGCTCGCCCGCGAGGGGAGTGAGCCGGAGGCCGCGTTGTGGTGGGCCCGGGCCGCCGACGCGGGGCACGGGCGGGCGGCTTTGCGGCTCGCCCTCGTCTACGCGCGTCGGGGGGAGCTGGTGGAGGGCAAGCGGTGGGCCGACCGGGCCGTGGCGCTCGGGCCGGCGGAGGTCACCAAGCGCGCGGCGCGGTTGCGGGACGCGTTGCGGGACGAGTTGTCGGCGTAGTCGCCGGCCGGCTCCGGACAGGGTCCGCAGGCTGGTCCTTCAATGGATTTGCGCTGGTCGATGGGCGTGACGTAGTGTTCTGTTCATCGCCGCGGGGTGGAGCAGCTCGGTAGCTCGCTGGGCTCATAACCCAGAGGTCGCAGGTTCAAATCCTGTCCCCGCTACTGAAAACCCAGGGCCCGGAACCGATCAGGTTCCGGGCCCTGGGTGTATGCCCCCGGCCGCTCGGCGCCGGGGGCTTTGTCATGTGTCGCCGGGGGCTAGGCCGTCGCGCAGGTCGGGCACACGCCTCGGTAGGTGACCTCCACGTCGGAGACGGTGAAGCCGAAGCGCTCGGCGGCGGGGAGGTCGGCGAGGGGATTGCCGGTGGGGTGGACGTCCCGGATCGTGCCGCACCGGGCGCAGACCAGGTGGTGGTGCGGGCGGTGCGCGTTGGGGTCGTACCGCTTGGCCCGCTTGTCCGTGGCGACTTCGAGCACCTCACCGAGGACGACCAGCTCACCCAGGGTGTTGTAGACGGTGGCCCGGGAGATCTCCGGCAGCTTGGCGACAGCTCGCGTGTGCACCTCGTCGGCCGTCAGGTGGACGTGTTCGCCGTCGAGGACCTCGGCCACGACACGCCGCTGTGCGGTCATGCGCCATCCGCGTCCGCGCAGCCGCTCCAGAAGGTCACTCATACCGGTCAGCGTAACAGTCTGGGCGAACAGTTCCCGAACAGGTGTGACTTTAGAGCTTGCCTTGACCTGGAATTGGTCCAATGTAGGATCGGACGCGATGTGAGCAGGATTCTGCTCGGCCGAGGTGCTCGTCGACGCGTCGGCCAAGGCTTCGGCAAGCGCCTGGAGGCCGCCGTCCAGGCCCTGTGCGGCCCACCGGGGTTGGACCGCTTGTCGTGGGGGAGGGGCCGGGATCTCGTCCGAGGTCCTGGCCCCTTCGCGCGTGCGGGGGCCGGTCAGGCCGTCGCGTGCTGTCGGGCCGGGGTCCAGCAACGGATGATGTCGCGGACCGAGACGATGCCGATCGGGGCGCCCTCGTCGAGGACGATCAGATGGCGGAAGCCGCCGTGGGTCATGGCGCGGGCCGCTTCCTCCAGAGTCCAGGACGGCGTGGCGAACACCACGTCGGTGGTGGTGTGGGCGTGGGCGCGCTCGGCGTCGGGGCTCTGGCCCAGGCCGACGGAGTTGAGGACGTCGCGTTCGGTCAGTATCCCGAGTCCGCCGGCGTCCGGGTCGAGGACCACGGCCGCACCGATCCGGCGGGCCGACATCAGTGCGGCGGCCTGCCGGAGAGTGTGATCGGGACCGATGGTGAGGACCACTGTGCTCATGGCGTCGCGGACGAGCATGGAGTTCAGCCACCTCCTAGGGCACCCCGGTGACGATGAGTTCAGGCCCGGCGCCGGAGGCGCCAATTGAGCACTGCACAAGTTCACAAGTGGGGGGACTCTCAATGTGGCAGGTAAAGCGGAGGTCAACAAGGGGGCGTGCGTGGTCAGTTCGGGGCGCTCCGGGATCACTCCGGGATCCCGGAGCGCGCCGGACGGTGACGGCGGGAGGGGACAGGAAGCGACAGAAGGCGGCGGGCCGTGGCACGACGTGGGAGGAGGCCGGAGGGCGCGGCAGAGCCGGACGAGGGCGGCGGAAGGGGTCTAGTAGCGCTGGTTCAGGTACCCCAGCAACTCGTCGTGGAGCAGACCGTTCGAGGCCGCGGCGTTGCCGCTGTGCGGGCCGGGACGGCCGTCGAGGCCGGTGAAGGTGCCGCCCGACTCGGTGACGATGATCGCGTTGGCGGACATGTCCCAGAGGGACAGTTCGGGTTCGGCGCAGATGTCCACCGAGCCTTCGGCGACCATCATGTACGGCCAGAAATCGCCGTACGCGCGCGTCCGCCACACCTCGCGGGTCAGGTCCAGGAAGCCGTTGAGGCTGCCGCGCTCCTCCCAGCCGCTGAGGGAGGAGTATGCGAAGGACGCGTCCGACAGCTCGGCGACGCAGGAGACACGCAGGCGGGAGGCCGAGCTGAGGCTGCGGCCCGTGAAGGCGCCGTGCCCCTTCGCCGCCCACCAGCGGCGGCCCAGGGCCGGTGCCGAGACGACGCCGACGACGGGCTGGTAGCCGCCCTCGGCCGCCTCCATCAGGGAGATCAGGGTGGCCCAGACGGGGACGCCCCGGACGTAGTTCTTGGTGCCGTCGATCGGGTCGACGACCCAGCGGCGGGGGCCGGTGCCGGCGAGCCCGAACTCCTCGCCGAGGATGGCGTCCCGGGGGCGGGCGCGCTGGAGCTGGCCGCGGATGAGTTCCTCGGCGGCCTTGTCGGCCTCGCTGACCGGGGTCATGTCCGGCTTCGTCTCGACCTTCAGGTCGAGGGCCTTGAAGCGGGCCATGGTGGTCGCGTCGGCGGCGTCCGCGAGGACGTGGGCGAAGCGGAGGTCGTCGAGGTAGTCGGCCATGTGGCGAACGGTATCTGTCGAGGTCGGTACGGGGCTACAGGGGGCCGGGGGTCGCTCGGGGCAAGGGGGCGGGGCGGCCGATCGGCCGGCGCTCCGGCGGGCGGGAGCGGGGGTGGGCGCGGTCGGTTCGCCGGCCCGCAAGCATGGTCGGCCCGCGAGGGAGGAGGCCGATGCCCCGTTCCGGGGTAGGGCCGGGTCCGTGATCATGTGGGCTCCGGCGTGAATGTTCCCCCGTGGCCGTGGGCACACGAGGGGGAGCCGCCGACGGGGGTGGAGGTGGCTTTGTCGAGGTGGGGTCGGTGCGTGCCGCGCGCGCCGGCCGACGCGCGCCCCAGCGGGCCGCCGCGAACTCTTGACAGTGACTTGATGCGCGTCAAATCTGAGGGCCAGAGCCGCCCGCTCGCTTGGTAGGGAGGCGATGATGCCTGCAGCGCGGGAATCCTTGTTGGACGCCGCTTACACGGCGCTGATGCGCCGGCCGTGGTCCGCCGTGCGCATGGTGGACGTGGCGGCGGTGGCCGGAGTGTCACGTCAGACGCTGTACAACGAGTTCGGCAGCAAGGACGGACTCGCCAGGGCGCTGGTCCGCAGGGAGGCGGACGGCTATCTGGCGGGAGTCGACCGGGCGCTGGCCCTGCCCGCGGACACCCGGGACAGGCTGGCCGCGACCGCCGAGTGGACCGTGCGGGCCTGCCGTACCAACGTGCTGGTGCGGGCCATGCTCACCGGTTGCTGGAGCGAGCGGCTGCCCTCGCCGTCGCTCACGGCGGTGGCCTCGTCCTCCATCGTGCCCGCCCAGCGTCGCGCGGACGGACCGTTGCCCGCGCCCGCCGACTTCGTGGCACTGGTGCGCGAGCGGGCCGTCGCCGCCCTGGCCACGCCCGGCACTCCCCGGTCGGACGCGGGGGAGTTGGCCCGATCCTGCGAACTCGCCGTGCGGCTCGCCCTGTCCTGTGTGGCGGCGCCCCCGGGAGAGGGCGGGGTCGCCGAGCTCGTGCGGACCGCGCTGCCCCGCCAGCCCAGCAGGTCCCTCAACCACCTGTAGCCGACGCGGGATCGGGCCCGCCCCGTCGCGAACTACTGCGCGGATCCCGACAGTTGCAGACCCACGACCCCCACGATCACCAGGCTGATCGAGACGATCTTCAGGGTCGAGACGAGGTCGCCGAGGAAGACCATTCCGTAGATCGCGGTACCGGCCGCGCCGATGCCGGTCCAGACGGCGTAGGCGGGGCCGACGTCGAGCTTCTTCAGGGAGAGGGTCAGCAGACCGAAGCTGCCGAGGGCGAAGACGCAGAAGGCGACCGTGGGCCAGAGTCTGGTGAAGCCGTGCGAGAGTTTCAGACAGACGGCGAATCCGGTCTCCAGGAACCCCGCCACGACCACCAGCAGCCACGCCATGTCTCGTCCTCCCGTGTCCCCACGTTCCGTGACCGCTTGGTCCGTTCCCGGCCGATCTCGTCTGGTCCGGGTCCGACTTGGTGCGATTATGCACTTACCGGGTGGGCGCGGGCGCAAACAACGCGGAGGTCAGTCGCCTTCCCGTCGTTCGCGTGTCGCGAGGAGCCTGCGCAGGGAGTAGAGCCGGGCCGGGTCCGCGTGTCCGTCCGCCACCCACTGGTCCAGGGCGCAGTCCTGCTCGTCGTGACTGCACGCGCGCGGGCAGCCCTCCGTGCCCGGGACCAGGTCCGGGAAGGCGTTGATGACGCGGGACGGGTCGACGTGGGCGAGGCCGAACGAACGGACGCCCGGGGTGTCCACCACCCAGCCGCCGCCGGAGTCCGCCAGGGGCAGCGCCAGCGCCGAGGTGGTGGTGTGCCGGCCGCGGCCCGTCACCGCGTTCACATGGCCCGTCGTACGGCGGAGGTCCGCGGGGACGAGGGCGTTCACCAGGGTCGTCTTGCCGACGCCGGAGTGGCCGACGAACGCCGTGACCTTGCCGTCGAGGTGTTCGCGTACGCGGTCGGCGGCGCCGCCCGTCTCCAGCTCCTCGCGGCTCGTCACGACGTGCGGGAGGTCGATGTGGCCGTAGGCCTCCAGGAGTTTGTCGGGAGAGGCCAGGTCCGACTTCGTGAGCACGAGCAGGGGGGCCAGACCCGCGTCGTACGCCGCCACCAGGCAGCGGTCGATCAACCGGGGGCGGGGTTCGGGGTCGGCGAGGGCCGTGACGATGGCGAGCTGGTCGGCGTTGGCGACGACGACGCGCTCGTAGGGGTCGTCGTCGTCGGCCGTGCGCCGCAGGACCGAGGTGCGGTCGGCGATGCGGACGATCCGGGCGAGGGTGTCCTTCTTGCCGGAGAGGTCACCGACGAGGGCGACGTTGTCGCCGACGACCGCTGCCTTGCGGCCCAGTTCCCGGGCCTTCATCGCGAGGACGACGCGGTCCTCGACGAGACAGGTCAGCCGGCCCCGGTCGACGGTGAGGACCATGCCCTCGGCGGCGTCCTCGTGCTTCGGACGGATGTGCGTACGGGGACGGTTGCCCTTGCGGTTGGGGCGGCTGCGGATGTCGTCCTCGTCGGTGTGCTTGCCGTAACGGCGCATGATCCCGGTCCGCCCGTCAGTTCTTCCCGAGCATCCCGGTCCACAGGTCGGGGAAGTCCGGCAGGGTCTTGGCCGTCGTCTCCACGTTCTCGATGCGCACACCCTCCACGGCCAGGCCGATGATCGCACCGGCCGTGGCCATGCGGTGGTCGTCGTACGTGTGGAAGACACCGCCGTGCAGGGTGCGGGGGCGGATGTGGAGGCCGTCGGCGGTCTCGGTGACGTCGCCGCCGAGTTCGTTGATCTCCTTGGTGAGGGCGGCCAGCCGGTCCGTCTCGTGCAGGCGCAGGTGGGCCACGCCGCGCAGCGTCGAGGGGGAGTCGGCGAGGGCGGCGACCGCCGCGATGCCCGGGGTCAGCTCGCCGACCTCGCTCAGGTCCACGTCGATGCCGTGGACCGAACCGGAGCCGGTGAACACCAGGCCGTACTCGGTGAGTTCGCAGGTGCCGCCCATCTCCGTGAAGATCTCGCGGAGTTGGTCGCCGGGCTGGGTGGTGCGCGAGGGCCAGTCCGGGACGACGACCTTGCCGCCGGTCACCAGGGCCGCCGCCAGGAACGGCTGGGCGTTGGACAGGTCCGGCTCGATCGTCAGGTCGCGGCCGAGCAGCGCGCCCGGCGTGACCCGCCAGACGTTCGGCTCGCCGCCCGACTCCGGGGTGTCCACCTGCGCGCCGACCGAGCGCAGCATGTCGACGGTCATGCGGATGTGGGGCAGGGAGGGGAGGGTCGCGCCGGTGTGGCGGACCTCCACGCCCTGGTTGAAGCGGGGGGCCGACAGCAGGAGCGCCGAGACGAACTGCGACGACGAGGACGCGTCGATCGCCACCGGGCCGCCGTCCAGCGCGCCGCTGCCGTGGACCGTCAGCGGAAGGGCGCCGCGGCCGTCGTCGTCGATCCGGGCGCCGAGGACGCGCAGGGCGTCGATCACACCGTGCAGCGGGCGCTCGTAGGACCGGGGATCGCCGTCGAAGCGGATGGGGCCGTCGGCGAGGGCGGCGACCGGGGGGAGGAAGCGCATGACCGTGCCGGCGTTGCCGACGTCCACCGTGGCCGGGCCCTGCAGGCCGGTGGGCAGGACGCGCCAGGCCTCGCCGGAACCGCCCGCGCCGGAGGAGCTGGACGACACGGTCTCCTCGATGCCGACGCCCATCGCGCGCAGCGCGGCGGCCATCAGGAGCGTGTCGCGGGAGCGCAGGGGGCGGCGCAGCCAGCCGGGCTCGCTCGCGAGCGCGGCGAGGACGAGGGCGCGATTGGTGACGGACTTGGACCCCGGGACGTGGACCGTCGCGTCGACGGCTCCGCTCGCGTAGGGGGCGGGCCAGAGGGCGGGCTGTGCGTTCAGGGCCATGCGGCCCACTTTAATGGGGGTTGGCTCCGCCCGGATCCGCCGGTTGACATGCGTCGCGGGTCCGGTGCGCCTCCGTCGTGGCAGGTCGGGTGGTTCCCCGCCGCCCGCGCGCCCCCCGGCCGCCGGGGTCACAGGTTCAGCAGCCAGCGGCCGCCGCCCGTCAGTGCGCACAGCGACACCACGTGGAACATCACGAGCCACACGGTCGCCGGGACGTGGGTCAGGCGGGAGAGCTGGTCCGCGTCGGAGTCACCGGCGCCTCCCCGACGGCGCTTGGCCTGGAGTTCGAACGCCGGGCGTACGCCTCCCAGCAGCAGGAACCAGACCACCGCGTAGGCGAACGCCGCCTGGATCTGGGGGCCCGCCAGCCAGGAGACGACCACGAAGGTGCCGCCGGTGAGGACGACCGTGAGGGCGCCGTAGGCGTTGCGGATCATGACCAGCATGGCGATCAGCAGGATCGTGGCGAGCCACAGGAGGAGGGTGATGCGGCCCGATCCGAGGAGGGCGGCGCCGCCGAGGCCGAGGAGCGGGGGAGCGGTGTAGCCGGCGGCCGCGGTGAGGATCATGCCGATGCCGGTGGGCCTGCCCCGGCTCACCGTGAGGCCGCTGGTGTCGGAGTGCAGCCGGATGCCGGTCAGGGTGCGGCCGGTGAGCAGCGCGACCAGACCGTGGCCGCCCTCGTGCGCGATGGTGATGGCGTTGCGCGAGAGCCGCCAGACGCCGTGCGGGACGATCGCCGCGAGCGCGGCGACCGCGGTGGCTATGACGACCCAGAGGTCGGGGTCGGGCTGGGTGCCGAAGACCTCGTCCCACAGGCCGGCCAGCGAGGTGGCTGCGGTGCTTTCCATGTTCTGCGGTGGCTCCTCGGGGTCGCGATCGACGGGGGCCGGCGGGTGGCGCCGTCGTCGGGGTGGTGGTCGGGTGACGGGTGGGCCTGGCAGTGTGGCACTTATGTGCGGACGGTATGCGTCGAGTCGTAGGCCCGAGGATCTCGCAGGAGTCTTCGAGATCGAGAAGTGGGAGCCGGAGGAGTCCTTGGAGCCCGACTACAACGTGGCTCCCACCAAGGAGGTCTACGCGGTTCTGGACCGTCCTGTGAAGGACGCCGACGACAAGCGGCCGGTTCGCCAGCTGCGGAAGCTGAAGTGGGGGCTCGTCCCCTCCTGGTCCAAGAGCCCCGAGGGCGCCGCCCGGATGATCAACGCCCGCGCGGAGACCGTGCACGAGAAGCCGTCGTACCGGCGGGCCTTCGCCACCCGGCGCTGCATCCTGCCCGCCGACGGGTACTTCGAGTGGGTCACCGGCACGGGGGAGCGGGAGCTGGAGGTCGAGGGGAAGAAGAAGCGGCCGCGCAAGCAGCCCTACTTCGTGCTCCCGGCCGACGGGTCGGTCTTCGCGATGGCCGGGCTGTACGAGTTCTGGCGGGACCGGACGCTGCCGGACGACCATCCGCGGGCCTGGTGGGCGACCTGTTCGGTGATCACGACGGAGGCCGAGACGTCCCCGCTCGCCGTGTCCCCCGAGGACGGCCCGCGCGCGCTGGCCGAGATCCACCCCCGGATGCCGCTGATGCTCACCCCGGACCGCTGGGACGGCTGGCTCGATCCGGCCCGTACGGATCTGGACGATCTGCGCCGGCTGCTGGAACCGCCGCCCGCCGGGCTGATGCGCGCCTACCCCGTCTCCACCGCGGTCAGCAACGTCCGCAACAACGGGCCGGAGCTGCTGAAGGAGCTGGAGGGGCCGGAGGAGGGCACACTCTTCTGACGTGAGCGAGATCGAGGCAGCGGCGAAGGAAGAGATCGACACGGAGGCCGGTACCGGCCGCGTCAGCTGGTACGAGGCGGAGTCACCGACCTGCGTCCTCGCTGTCGGCCACGGTGCCGGCGGTGGTGTCGAGGCCCGTGATCTGCGGGCCCTGGCCGCCGTGCTCCCCGCGCACGGAGTGAGCGTCGCCCTGGTGGAGCAGCCGTGGCGGGTGGCCGGGAAGAAGCTGGCGCCCGCGCCGAAGACGCTGGACGTGGGCTGGCGGGGACTGTGGCCGGCGCTGGCGGAGCCGGGACTCCCGGTGATCGCGGGCGGGCGCAGCGCCGGGGCCCGGGTGGCCTGCCGGACGGCGACGGAGCTGGGCGCGGTGGCCGTACTGGCGCTGAGCTTTCCGCTGCACCCGCCGGGCCGGCCGGAGAAGTCGCGGGCCGACGAGCTGCTCGGTGCCGGAGTGCCCACCCTCGTGGTCCAGGGCGGGAACGATCCGTTCGGGAAGCCGGAGGAGTTCCCGGAGGGCTCCTACGGGCTCGTGGAGGTGCCGTACGGCGATCACGGGTTCGCCGTGCCGAAGCGGGCGCCCCTCGGGCAGGAGGAGGCGCTGACGGTGATCACGGACGGCGTCGTGGAGTGGATCGCGTCACTCGGATGACGGTGCGGATGGGGGGCGGGAATGCCGAGCGGCGTGCCCCTGTTGTGCGGATCAGACAGCGCGAAAAGACCGTGCTGACCGCCGTAGGAGAGGAAGTCCGCCGCATGGGTTCGACCTATTGCCCGAGCCGCAGCAGCCGCGCTGACCTGGACTGGACGGTGCTGCACGCGGCCAAGAGCGGCCCTGTTCGGGCGGCGGCGGGCATGGATCGTCGTCTATCCTCCGATTCTGGTGGTACCGGTTTCGGTATCGCACAGACGCTGGAGGAGGTGGGTCCGGTCACTGGGACCGACGCAGGGACCGAACGGGGCCAGGCGGAGCAGCCCGAGGGCACCGAGACCGCCGCGGAGCGCAGCGCCCGGTTCGAGCGGGACGCCCTGGAATTCCTCGACCAGATGTACTCGGCCGCGCTGCGCATGACGCGCAACCCGGCCGATGCCGAGGACCTGGTGCAGGAGACGTACGCGAAGGCGTACGCGTCCTTCCATCAGTTCCGTGAGGGCACCAACCTGAAGGCCTGGCTGTACCGCATCCTCACGAACACCTTCATCAACTCGTACCGCAAGAAGCAGCGCGAACCCCAGCGCTCCGCGGCCGAGGAGATCGAGGACTGGCAGCTGGCGCGCGCCGAGTCGCACATGTCGACCGGCCTGCGTTCGGCCGAGTCACAGGCGCTCGATCACCTGCCCGACTCGGACGTGAAGTCGGCGTTGCAGGCGATCCCCGAGGAGTTCCGCATCGCGGTCTATCTCGCGGATGTCGAGGGCTTTGCGTACAAGGAGATCGCCGACATCATGGGGACACCCATCGGTACGGTGATGTCCCGGCTGCACCGGGGCCGCCGTCAACTGCGCGGCATGCTCGAGGACTACGCCCGTGACCGCGGGCTCGTCCCGGCCGGCGCCGGAGAGTCGAACGAATCGAAAGGCTCGGGCTCATGAGCTGCGGAGAGCCGCATGAGACGGATTGCAGCGAGATCCTCGATCATCTCTACGAGTTCCTCGACCGGGAGATGCCCGACGCCGACTGCACCAAGTTCGAGCACCACTTCGAGGAGTGCTCGCCCTGTCTGGAGAAGTACGGGCTCGAACAGGCCGTCAAGAAGCTGGTGAAGCGGTGCTGCGGGCAGGACGACGTGCCCACGGATCTGCGCGCCAAGGTGATGGGCCGGATCGATCTGATCCGGTCGGGGCACACCGTGCCCGAGCACGACGTGACGGCGGCCTCGCCGGTCACACCGCGGGAGAGCTGAGCACGCGAGCCCGCCTCGCGCACGGCCGTGGGGCCGTTCGCGAGGCGGGCTCCGTCATGGGCACGCGGTGGGGTGGAGCGGGCTCAGACCTCCAGGCCGTTCTCGATGCGCTTCAGGCCGTGCCGGGCCAGTGCCAGGTTGCTGCGGGAGCGGTCCAGTGCCAGGTAGAGGAAGAGCGATCCCTTGCTGCTGGTCAGCGGGCGGATCAGGTGGTACTGCCGGCCGAGTGTGATCAGGATGTCCTCGATCACGTCGTTCATGTCCAGCGAGGCCAGCGTGCGCATCTTGGCGCGCACCACCTCGGTGTTGCCGGCCGCCGCGAGCTCCAGGTCGAGGTGCTGCCCGCCGCCGAGGGTGCCGAGCGACATGCCGCTCTCGTAGTCGACCAGCGCGACACCGACCGCACCGTCGAGAGCCATGGCTTCCTTGAGCGCCGTCTCGATGTTCATATTGCTGCCCCAATTCCTCAGTGCTGCTGACCGGTCACTGTCCGGCCAACTACGATCGACGCCAGTGACCTACCGGTCACAAACATCAACTTTTCGCCTTGTTACGGAAGTTGGCGTTCAAAGTACTGCGCGGCGCGTGAACGTGGAGGGCGAATGGGGGGACTTGAGGAAACGAAGCCTGCGCTTCAGACCTCCTTGGACCGGCTTCTCGACTCTCCCGGCGTCGTCGGCGTCGCCCTCGTCGACGCGGTCACGGGTCTCACCTATGCCACGGCGGGTGACGCCGCCGAGACGGGGACGGGGGCGGAGTGCTCCGATCTCGCCTCCCTCATCTCCGAGCGCCTCGGCGCGGCGGGAGCCGAGGGGGAGTTCGAGAGCGTGGTCATGACCAGCGGACGTCGCCATCAGGTGCTGCTCACCGTGGACCGGTCGGCCGGAGACCCGCTGTTGCTGGCGGCCGGTCTCGACCGCGACCGGGCGAACGTGGCCCTGGCGCTGCGCAGCCTCGGCGACCGGGCCCGTGAGGTGCTGGCGTGAAAACACCCTCGGCGCGCAACGTACCCGCGCTTCTGCAGGCCCTGCACCAGGAGGGCCATACCGGCACGGTCCGGGTCTCGGGCTCCCCCGGTGGCACGATTCACCTGCGGGACGGCCTGATCGGCGCGATCGAGACACCGGGCGCGCCGACCGCGACATCCGCGCTGCTCTCCTCGGGCCGGATCGACGACGACGCCTGGCTGGCGGCCTGCGCGGCCGAACCCGACGCCGACCTGCTCGACGCGCACCTGGCGGCCGCCGGTCTGATCGGCGCCGCCGAACTGGAGGTCGTCTGCACGGCGGCCGTGTTCGACGGGGCCTTCGCGATGGCGCTCAGCCCGCCCGGCGGCTGGGAGTTGACCGAACGGCAGCCCACACTCCTCGCCCGGCCCGGCATCGAGCCGCGACGGCTGGCGGAGGAGACCACCCGCCGCATGGCGCTGCTGACGCGTATCTGGGGCCCCGCGAGCGAACTGGCGCGTGCCCGGCCCGAGCCGGTCACCGGCCGCGGCTTCGCGGAACACGACGGCCGGCTGACCCGGCGCCGTCGCGACCTTGTCGAGAGCGCGAACGGCCGCCGTACTCCGCGTGACATCGCCTTCGCCCGGGGGCGCGGCCTCTACGCGGTCATGCTGGACCTCGTCCGGCTGGAATCGCTGCAGGCGATCCGCTGGCAGCACAGGGCCGAGCCCGACGGCCGGCCCAGCACGGCGCCCCGGATCCCGCAGGGTCCGTCGGCGTCCGAGGAGCCGTCACCGAGAGCCGGCCCCCTGCCCAGACGCAGGCCCGGCGGAGGCTCTCCGATCGGAGACCTCGGAGCGAAGGACGGGTAGTGAGCCCCGACAAAGACCCGGCCCGCAAGCGCCGCATACGCAGCAAGGCCGCACGCCTCCGACGGCGTTCGGCCCCCGGAGCGGCCGCGGACGACCGCCCACCACCTGCCGGAGCCCGGCCGGCCACCGCACCCGTCCCCACGACCGCTGGACGACCGCCGGCCGCCGAACCGGGTGGCGCGACGGCCGGCCGGCCGCCCGACGTGTCCGTCCCCGCGACGGCGGAGACCGGCGCCGGTGGTGGCGCCACGACCCCGGCGACCGGCGCCGGTGGATCCGCCACGGCCGCGCGGACCGACGCCGGTGGCGGTGCGGCGCAATCGCCCCCGTCACCCGTGCGGGGGGCTGCCGCGGGACCGCCCCCGTCACCCGTGCGGGGCGCTGCCGCCGGACTGCCCCCGTTACCCGTACGGGGCGCCGTGCCGGGCCCCGTGAACGCCGGGGAGGGGGCGCCGGACGACCCGGCCGTACCGCCGCCCTTCCCACCCCTGTCCCTGCTGTCGGCCGAGGAACTGCTCGCCGACCAACCCTCCGTCGACATGCTGCGGCGCGTCCGCCGCGGGCTGCGGGCTCTCCCCGAGTCCGACGGGCACCTCTCCGACTGAGGGGTGCCGTGACCCTCCCGCACGGCACCCACCGTGCCCGGCACACCCCTGCCGGCCGGACCGCACACCCACCGCAGACATCTGGACCAAGGAGCACGTGCCCATGACCGCACACGCATCGACCGAATCGCTGACCGGCATCCTGGCCTCGCTGCGTGACCGGGTGATGGGCGTCGCCGAGAGCGTCCTGTCCACCGTGGACGGACTCCTCGTCGTCGCCGACGTGGACAAGGTCCACCCCGAGTCCGTCGCGGCTCTCGCCGCCGCCACCCTCGGCGTCAGCCGCCGCATGGCCGACCAGTCCGGCGTGGGCGCGCTCCGCGAGGTCGTCGTCCGCTGCGGCTCCGGGCACGTCATCGTGGTCGCGGTCGGTGAGCGCACGCTCCTGACCGTCATGGGCGACGACGGCCTCGACTTCGCCGCCTTCCAGCGCGAGTCCCCGGCGACCGTGGAACAGCTCACCAAGGTGCTCGCGGCGGATGTGGCGCACTGAGACGAGCGGTGTCGACGGTGTCGTCGACCGCCGGTGCGGTGCCGGCCGTCGGATCCCGTCGTCGCCCGCGGGGACCGGCCGCGCGCGCCGCCGGTCCTGAGCGCTTCCCTCCCGCTCACCGAACGGCGGTCGTTTCGCAGGCATACGAGGCGAACGTCCGGGCAGCAGGGCCGGAGGGCCGCTCGCCGCGGGTGAGGGAGGGCCGTCGCCGACGGGAGGCGCGCGACTTTCACCCGGACGTGGTGGAATCGCTCGCGCGGTACGGTCGAGAGACTGTCTGACCCTTCCCGCGGTGGGGTAACCCATGGGTAATGAGCGGCCCTCCACGCGGTCGTGGTTGGATGCGAGGGAGAGGGTGTACCGGGGGCGACGGCCAGCCCACTCCGACGGAACTGGCAGGCGGGAACCGTAACTGGCAGGCGGGAATCGTGAGGATCTTCGGCAAGGGACGGCATCGGCCCTCCGCCTCTTGGCGGCAGGCCACCGATCGTGCGTTCACGCTGATCGGTGACGGTCGGTACGAGGACGCGGGCGCACTGTTGACACGTGCCGCGGACCTGGAGCCGTGGCTGTCCGAGTCCTGGTTCAACCTGGCCCTGCTGCACAAGTTCCGGCACGACTGGGAACAGGCGCGGGCCGCCGGTCTCAGGGCGGTCGCGCTGCTCGACCGGGAGACCGGGGCGCCCGACTGGTGGAACGTGGGCATCGCCGCGACCGCGCTGCAGGACTGGCCGCTGGCCCGCCGCGCCTGGCAGGCGTACGGCCTGCGGGTGCCCGGTGGCGCGTCCCGGCCGAGGCCCGGCAGCGGCCCCGGGGACAACGGCGAGCCGGTGGGCATGGACCTCGGCAGCGCGGCCGTACGGCTGTCACCGGAAGGTGAGGCCGAGGTCGTGTGGGGGCGGCGGCTCGACCCCGCCCGGATCGAGGTGCTCTCCATTCCGCTGCCGTCGTCCGGGCGGCGCTGGGGCGAGGTCGTCCTGCACGACGGGGTGCCGCACGGGGAGCGGACCACGGCCGTGGGGCACGCGTATCCGGTGTTCGACGAGATCGAGTTGTGGGCGCCCTCTCCCGTGCCGACGTGGGTGGTGCTGCTGGAGGCCGCGACCGAGGCGGACCGGGACGCGCTGGAGCGGCTCGCGGCGGACGCCGGGTTCGCGGCGGAGGACTGGTCGTCGTCGGTGCGGTTGTTGTGCCGGCTGTGCTCGGAGTCGCGGATGCCGTCCGACGAGGGGGACGGGGAGCATCTCGATCCGCACGACCACAGTGAGCCGGGGCATCCCGGGCCGCTCGGGCATGTGACGGACGGGCAGCTGTGGGCGCCCGAACGGGAGTGCGGGGTGGCCGCGCCGGCCTCGCTGGTGCGGGGGCTGCTGGACGGGTGGGTGGCCGACAGCCCGGATTCCCGGGACTGGCGGGATCTGGAAGAGGTTTGCTAGGGGCTTGGCTGGCGGTTCACTTTCGGCCACGGGTTCGTCGTGGTCGCTCGCGCGGTTCTCCGCGCCCTTACGGGGCGCCCCCCTGAGCGGCGCGATCCCCGTACCCTGTATCAGCATCACCACCCCCTGTTTTTCTAGGAAGGCGTACGTCTGTCATGGCCCAGCAGGACACCGATCAGCAGCGCGAGGGCGTGCTCCCCGTCGACGACGAGGGGTTCGTCATCGACACGGAGGACTGCGAGGAGCGCGAGCAGGCGTACCGCGAGCGCGGCACCTCGCTGCCGATCACCGTGGTCGGGAACCCGGTGCTGCACAAGGAGTGCAAGGACGTCACGGAGTTCGGTGACGAGCTGGCGAAGCTGGTGGACGACATGTTCGCCAGCCAGCGCACGGCGGAGGGCGTGGGCCTGGCCGCCAACCAGGTCGGCGTCGACCTGAAGGTGTTCGTCTACGACTGCCCGGACGACGAGGGCAAGCGGCACACCGGTGTGATCTGCAACCCCAAGCTGGTCGAACTGCCCGCCGAGACGCGCCGGTTGGACGACAGCAACGAGGGCTGCCTGTCGGTGCCGACCGCGTACATGCCGCTCGCCCGCCCCGACTACGCCGAGGTCACCGGGCAGGACGAGAAGGGCAACCCGATCAAGGTGCGCGGCACCGGGTACTTCGCGCGCTGCCTGCAGCACGAGACCGACCACCTGTACGGCTACCTGTACATCGACCGGCTCTCCAAGCGCGACCGCAAGGACGCGCTGCGGCAGATGGCCGAGAACGAGCCCCGCTACCCCGTGGTCGCGAACGACTGAGCCGTGCGCTGGGCCCGCACCGTGTGCCGGTCCCGGTCCTCAGGCCGCCTCCGGGCCCCGGAAGGTCCGGCGGTACGCCTGCGGGGTCGTGCCCAGCGACTGCACGAACTGATGGCGCAGGGCGGCGGCGGTACCGAAGCCGGCGCGCCAGGCGATGCCGTCCACCGTCTCGTCCGTCGCCTCCAGCAACCGCTGGGCCAGCAGCACCCGTTGACGCAGGATCCAGCGGTACGGCGTGGTCCCGGTCTCCTGCTGGAAGCGGCGGGCGAACGTGCGGGGGGACATGTGCGCGCGGGCGGCGAGCTGCTCGACGGTGACCTCCTCGTCGAGGTGCTGATCCATCCAGACGAGCACCTCGCCCACCGTGTCGCACTGAGAGCGGGGCAGCGGTCGCTCGATGTACTGCGCCTGACCGCCGTCCCGGTGCGGCGGCACCACCATCCGCCGGGCGATCTTGTTGGCCACCTCCGGCCCCTGCTCCTTGCGGACGATGTGCAGACACGCGTCGATGCCGGCCGCCGTGCCCGCCGAGGTGATCACCGGATCCGCGTCCACGTACAGCACGTCCGGCTCGACCACCGCCCGCGGATACTGCCGGGCCAGCTCCTCGGCGTGCTTCCAGTGCACCGCGCAGGGCCGTCCGTCCAGCAGCCCGGCCGCGCCGAGCACGAACACCCCCGAACACACGCTCAGCACCCGCGCGCCCCGGTCGGTGGCCCGCCGCAGCGCGTCCAGCAGTTCCGGCGGGTAGTCCCGGTGCACATAGCTGTCGCCCGCCGGTACGACGACCAGGTCGGCCTCTTCGAGCCGGTCCAGCCCGTACGGCGTGGAGACCGTGAACCCGGCGGGCGTCCGCAGGGTGGCGCCCTCCGCCGAGGCGACCGCGAAGTCGTACACCGGCAGGCCGTCGTCGCTGCGGTCGAGGCCGAAGACCTCGCAGACGACGCCCAGTTCGAAGGGATGCACGCCCTCCATGAGGACGGTGGCCACGTTTTTCAGCATGCTGCCAGTGTGCATCGGAAGTGGCAGGAATTCGAGGGGGTGCGGCAGTCCTGCCACTGTTTGCCAGGAGCGTTCGGCGCGAAAGTGGTGTCCATGGATACGACACAGCTGCAAGGACTCATCGGAACACTGGCCGTCATCGGACTGCTCGCCCTGGTCGCACTGCCCGCGATCGTCGGCGTGGTGCACGACCGTCGCGTCGACCGCCAGCTCAGGCGGGCGCAGGAACGACGGGCGTCGCACCACGTCGCCCGCGCCGCCTGAGCGGCGGCCCGGTGCCGCTGATACGTCCCCGGCACGACGACGACCGCGCGGGTCACGCCGGCCGGGGACGAGGTCACAGCGCTGACCCGGGCGGCCTAGAAGTCCTCGTCCAGGTCGACGGTGCCCTCCACCGCCACCTGGTAGGCCGAGGGACGCCGCTCGAAGAAGTTGGTCAGCTCCTGGACACCCTGTAGCTCCATGAAGGAGAACGGGTTCTGCGAGCCGTAGACCGGCGCGAAACCGAGCCGCGTGAGCCGCTGGTCGGCGACGCACTCCAGGTACTGCCGCATCGACTCGGTGTTCATGCCCGGCAGACCGTCACCGCACAGGTCG
This sequence comes from Streptomyces stelliscabiei, assembly GCF_014873495.1. GTDB lineage: Bacteria > Actinomycetota > Actinomycetes > Streptomycetales > Streptomycetaceae > Streptomyces > Streptomyces bottropensis. Next base: position 7,007,028 of record NZ_JADBGF010000001.1, read on the forward strand.
CGCCCGAACTGCAGCTCGGCCTCGACGGCCTCCTTGAGCATGTCGGTGACCTGCTGCTGGAGCAGATCGTCGAAGAGCTCCGGCTCCTCCTTGCGGACGGTGTCCACCACCTCGAAGGCGAAGGACATGTGCATGGTCTCGTCGCGGAACACCCAGTTGGTGCCCGTCGCCAGACCGTGCAGCAGCCCCCGGCTGCGGAACCAGTAGACGTACGCGAAGGCGCCGTAGAAGAACAGGCCCTCGATGCAGGCGGCGAAGCAGATCAGGTTGAGCAGGAAGCGGCGGCGGTCGGCCTTGGACTCCAGGCGGTCCAGCTTCTCCACCGAGTCCATCCATTTGAAGCAGAACTCCGCCTTCTCCCGGATGGACGGGATGTTCTCCACCGCCGCGAAGGCCGCCGCCCGGTCCGCCGGGTCGGGCAGGTAGGTGTCCAGCAGGGTCAGATAGAACTGGACGTGCACGGCCTCCTCGAAGAGCTGACGGCTCAGATAGAGCCGCGCCTCGGGGGAGTTGATGTGCTTGTAGAGGGTCAGCACGAGGTTGTTCGCCACGATCGAGTCGCCCGTCGCGAAGAACGCGACCAGGCGGCCGATCATGTGCTGCTCGCCCTCGGACAGCTTCGCGAGGTCCGCGACGTCCGAGTGGAGGTCGACCTCCTCGACGGTCCAGGTGTTCTTGATCGCGTCCCGGTAACGCTCGTAGAAGTCCGGGTAGCGCATGGGGCGGAGAGTCAGCTCGAAGCCGGGGTCGAGCAGGTTCTGGTTGCTGGGCATCACTGGCAGGCCTCGCAGGACTCGGGGTTCTCAAGGGAGCAGGCGACGGCCTCTTCGGAGGTGGCCTGCTGCAGGGGGATGGTCGTCTCGGGCTGCCGGGCCTGGCCCTGCGCCGCGCGGGCGATCCGGGTCGCCGGGCGCGAGCGCAGGTAGTACGTGGTCTTCAGACCCGACTTCCAGGCGTACGCGTACATCGAGGAGAGCTTGCCGATGGTCGGCGTCTCCAGGAACAGGTTCAGCGACTGCGACTGGTCGAGATACGGGGTGCGGGCGGCGGCCATGTCGATCAGGCCGCGCTGCGGGATCTCCCAGGCCGTCCGGTACAGGGCCCTGACGTCCTCCGGGATCCACGCGAAGTCCTGCACCGAGCCGCCCGACTCGCGCAGCGCCTCCCGGGTGCGCGCGTCCCAGACGCCCAGCTCCTTCAGGTCCTTCACCAGATACGAGTTGACCTGGAGGAACTCACCGGACAGCGTCTCGCGCTTGAACAGGTTGGACACCTGCGGCTCGATGCACTCGTACACACCGGCGATCGAGGCGATGGTGGCCGTCGGCGCGATGGCGAGGAGCAGCGAGTTGCGCATGCCGGTCGCCGCGACGCGCTCGCGCAGGGCCGCCCAGCGCTCCGGCCAGGCCGGCTCGACGTCGTAGTGGTCGGGGTGCAGCACACCACGGGCCGTGCGGGTCTTCTCCCAGGCCGGCAGCGGGCCGTTGCGCTCGGCGAGGTCGGCGGAGGCCTCGTACGCGGCGAGCATGATCCGTTCGGCGATCCGGGTGGACAGTGCCTTCGCCTCGGGGGAGTCGAAGGGCAGGCGCAGCTGGAAGAAGACGTCCTGGAGGCCCATCGCGCCGAGGCCGACCGGGCGCCACCTGGCGTTGGAGCGGCCCGCCTGCTCGGTGGGGTAGAAGTTGATGTCGACGACGCGGTCGAGGAAGGTGACGGCGGTGCGGACGGTCTCGTCCAGCCGCTGCCAGTCCATGTCGCCGGCCGCCCGGTCGACGAACGCGCCCAGGTTCACCGAGCCCAGGTTGCAGACCGCCGTCTCCCCGTCGTCCGTGACCTCCAGGATCTCCGTGCAGAGGTTGGAGGAGTGGACGACGTGGCCCCGCTCGGCCGTCTGGTTGGCCGTGCGGTTGGCCGCGTCCTTGAAGGTCATCCAGCCGTTGCCGGTCTGCGCGAGGGTGCGCATCATGCGGCCGTACAGATCACGGGCGGCGATCGTCTTCCTCGCCAGGCCGTTCGCCTCCGCCTTGCGGTAGGCCGCCTCGAACTCCTCGCCCCACAGGTCGACCAGCTCGGGCACGTCGGCCGGGGAGAACAGCGACCACTGCTCGTCGGCGTTCACCCGGCGCATGAACTCGTCCGGGATCCAGTGCGCCAGGTTCAGGTTGTGCGTACGGCGGGCGTCCTCGCCGGTGTTGTCGCGCAGCTCCAGGAACTCCTCGATGTCGGAGTGCCAGGTCTCCAGGTACACCGCGGCCGCGCCCTTGCGCCGCCCGCCCTGGTTCACGGCGGCGACCGAGGCGTCCAGCGTCTTCAGGAACGGCACGATGCCGTTGGAGTGCCCGTTGGTGCCCCGGATCAGCGAACCGCGCGAGCGGATGCGGGAGTAGGACAGACCGATGCCGCCGGCGTGCTTCGAGAGGCGGGCGACCTGGTGGTAGCGGTCGTAGATGGAGTCCAGCTCGTCCAGCGGGGAGTCGAGGAGGTAGCAGGACGACATCTGGGGGTGGCGGGTGCCGGAGTTGAAGAGTGTGGGGGAGGAGGGGAGGTAGTCGAGGCGGCTCATGAGGCGGTAGAGCGCGGCGACCTCGTCCACGGCCCTCGTGGTGTCGTCCTCGGCCAGGCCGCTCGCCACCCGCAGCATGAAGTGCTGGGGCGTCTCGACGACCTTGCGGGTGAGGGGGTGCCGGAGCAGATAGCGGCTGTGCAGGGTACGGAGGCCGAAGTAGCCGAAGCGGTCGTCGCCGTCCGGGTCGACCAGGGCGTCGAGACGCTCGGCGTGCACGCGCGCGAACTCCGCGGTGCGGTCGGCGACGAGACCCTCCCGGTGGCCCACGGTGATGGACTCGGTGAACGTGGTGACGCCCTGCGAGGCGGCCTCGTCGCGGATGCCGATGGCCAGCAGCCGCGCGGCGAGCTTGGAGTAGGCGGGGTCCTCGGAGATCAGACCGGCGGCCGCCTCCGTGGCCAGCTCGCGCAGCTCCACGACCATCTCGGCGGAGGCACCGCGTGAGGACCGGCCGCGCAGCGCGGCGGCGACGACCCGGCCGGGGTCGGCGTCGGGGAGGTCGACGGTCAGCTCGGTCAGGATCCGCAGCAACGCGGAACCGGGACTGTCGGTCTCCGTCGCCGGGTCGGCTGAAGCCAGGTCGGCTGCAACCGGGTCGGCTGGCGCGATGGTCACGTGGGGCTCTCCCTCGCTCGGCAAGAGGCCTGGCGGAGGGCGGGCGGCAGCTCACGAGCGCACGGGGGCGTCGCGTCCACCGGCCCATTCCACGAGGCCCGGACGTCAGGCACCCGGACCGGACGGCCGGGCGCGCTGTCGACAGGTGTTCGGACTGAACAGGCGTGCGCGAAAGGGCATGAACGCACGCGAGTACACCGTTGCGGGACAGTTCCGGATTCGCACCGGATTCCCCTGTGGCGACAGCGAGCATGAGCATACATCTAGTGCCGGTGCGCGGTGTCACCCCCACATGTTGTGTCGCATTCGGCTGCGCAGGGTGTCGGAGCGTCAACTCATAGGTGATCGGAGTGATGTCGGGGGCCTCGGGGATGGGGCTCCGTTCGCGCTCGGGTGTGCGGGTGAAGCCCGGGCGTTCGTGGAGGCGATGGCCTCTCCCGCGTAAGTGATCGTGATGTCCATGCGTCGCAGTGTGCATCAGGGACGCCTTGGCGCGGCCCGGGTTGTCCACAGAGGCTGTCGCCTGTCGGATGATCTGATCCGGCGGCCCACGGCGCCCGGTCGGGAGGGGACGAGCCGGTCAGGCCACCGCCGGCCACAGCGGCAGCGTCGCCACGAAGTCCTCGCTGAAATCGCGGGTGCCCGGCCCCAGGGCCACGCGGCCGGTGGCGCGCAGGCGGGCGGTCAGGGCGGGGGACTCGGAGTAATAGACGCGCCGGGCGGTGGCCGGCACGAACACGGTCTGACCCCGGGTGAGTTCGCTCGCGCATTCGACGACGACGGCGCCCTCGGCGGCCGCCACGAACGCCTCGTCCCCGCACACCCCCACGGCCAGCGGATCGTGCAGCGGACAGGTGCCGTCTCCGCCGTGGCGGGTGTAGGCGTCCATGTACGTGCGCATCAGCCGGGCGGCGAGTGCCGTGCCCGGGCCTGCCGCCTCCAGCGCGGCGAGGTCGGCGGGGCGGAACAGCCAGCGGTGCGAGGCGTCCAGGTCGACCATGGTGAACGGGATGCCGGAGGAGAGCACGATCTCGGCCGCGTCGGGGTCGGCCCAGATGTTGAACTCGGCGACCGGGGTGATGTTTCCCGGCACCTGGGCGGCGCCGCCCATGAACACGAATCTGGCGACGCGGTGGGCGAAGTGGGGGTCTTCGAGCAGGGCGACGGCGATGTTCGTGAGGGGGCCGGTGGCGCACACCGTCAGCTCGCCCTCGTACGCGCGGGAGAGGCGGAGCAGGGCCTGTGCGGACGACTCCGTCGGGTGCGGGGCCGTGGAGTCGGGCAGCGTCTCGTCGCCGAGGCCCGCCGGGCCGTGGAAGGCGGATGCCTCTCGGTAGGGGAGGGAGGAGAGGGGGCGGCCCGCGCCTCGGTGCACGGGGATGTCGCCGTCGATGCGGAGGGCTCGGGAGAGGGCTCGGGCGTTGGCGTAGGTCGCTTCGGCGGGGAGGTTGCCGCCTACCGAGGTGTAGGCCTTGAGGTCCCACAGGCCTGTGCCGAGGAGGTACTGCAGGGCTACGGCGTCGTCGATACCGGGGTCGCTGTCCAGGACGATCGGTGCGCGAACGGTCACGTCGTCAGCGTAGCCGGGCGTTGTGCGCCCCCGCCGCCCCTACCCGTCCCTTCACCAGGGGCGCTGCCCCTTCGACCCCGAGGTGAGTTCCACGGGTGCGGGTGGGTGGGGGCTGGTCGCGCAGTTCCCCGCCCCCCTGACAAACCAGGCCCTGCGGGCCGGGGGCGAAAGGGCAACCTTCCCGCCCCGCGCCCCCGCCCCGACCTAGTGGCTCGTCCCCGCCGTCGCCGGAGGCAGTTCCACCTGGACGCCACGGTCGCCCGCGTCCGCCGTGTAGTCCTCGGGGCTGGTCTCGTCGATGCCGTCCGGGGCGTTGAACGCGCGCAGGGCGAAGGTGAGGACCACCGTGACCACGACGTTGAGGACGAAGGCGGTCAGGCCGATGTAGCCGATCTCGCCGATGCCGGGGATCTCCGCGGACGAGCCGCCGAAGTGCTTCTGCGTGGGGGAGGCCACGCCGTACGCGGCGATCGTCCCGTACAGCATGCCGACGGCCCAGCCCGCGAGCAGGGCCCAGCGGTGGCACCAGCGGGTGAACAGGCCGCCCACGAGCGCCGGGAAGGTCTGGAGGATCCAGATGCCGCCGAGGAGCTGGAAGTTGATGGCGACGGTCTTGTCCATGGTGAGGACGAAGGCCAGGGCGCCCACCTTCACCAGCAGGGACACCAGCTTGGAGACCTTGGTCTCCTGCGCGGGTGTGGCGTCCGGCTTGATGAAGTCCTTGTAGATGTTGCGGGTGAAGAGGTTCGCCGCCGCGATGGACATGATCGCCGCGGGGACCAGCGCGCCGATGCCGATGGCCGCGAAGGCCACGCCCGCGAACCAGTCGGGGAACATCGTCTCGAACAGCTGCGGGATCGCCAGTTGGCCGTTCTGCACCTGGATGCCGGCCGCGATCGCCATGAAGCCCAGCAGGGCGAGCAGGCCCAGCATCAGCGAGTACAGCGGCAGGATCGTCGTGTTGCGGCGGATGACCTCGCGGCTCCTGGACGACAGCGTCGCCGTGATCGAGTGCGGGTACATGAAGAGCGCCAGCGCGGAGCCGAGGGCCAGCGTCGCGTACGTCCACTGGTTGGCGTCGCCGGGGACGAGGGCCCCGCGGGGTTTGTCCGTCGCCGGGTTGGTCTGGCTGTACGCCTCGCCGGCCTTGGCGAAGATGTCGTCGAAGCCGCCGAGCTTGATCGGGATGTAGATGATCGCCACCGCGATGACGAGGTAGATCAGGGTGTCCTTCACGAACGCGATCAGGGCGGGCGCCCGGAGGCCGGAGGAGTAGGTGTAGGCCGCCAGGACGCCGAACGCGATCAGCAGCGGCAGGTCCTTCACGAACCAGTTCGTGTTCTCGCCGCCGCCCACGCCCATCACGTCCAGTACGGCCTGGATGCCGACGAGTTGGAGGGCGATGTACGGCATCGTCGCCAGGATGCCGGTGAGGGCCACCGCCAGCGACAGGCCCTTGGACCCGAAGCGGCCGCGCACGAAGTCCGAGGTCGTCACATAGCCGTGCTTGTGGGAGACCGACCACAGGCGCGGCAGGAACGTGAAGATCAGCGGGTAGACCAGGATCGTGTACGGCACGGCGAAGAAGCCGGCCGCGCCCGCCGCGTAGATCGCCGCGGGGACGGCGACGAAGGTGTACGCCGTGTAGAGGTCGCCGCCGAGCAGGAACCAGGTGACCCAGGTGCCGAACGACCGGCCGCCGAGGCCCCATTCGTCGAGGCTGTGCTCGTTCTCGGCCTTGCGCCAGCGCGCGGCCAGGAAGCCCATGACCGTGACGGCCAGGAAGAAGAAGATGAAGACGGCGAGTGCCACGCCGTTCACGCCGTCCTTCACTTCGCGACACCCCCGCCCCGCGTCGCGGACCTGCGGGCGCGCTGGTCACGCTGCCACAGCACGTACGCGGTGGCCGTGAGCGCGGTGGAGACGAGCACCCAGGCCATCTGGTACCAGTAGAAGAACGGGATGCCGATGAACGCCGGGTCCGTCTTCGCGTACGAGCCGACCCAGAGCATCGCCACGAACGGGGCGAGCAGACACAGGGCGATGACGACTCTGACAGGTGTCACCACCGGTGGTCCCACTTCAGGCGCTTCTGACATGTCCCGGTTCCGTCCCCTCGCTGGTCGCCATTGATCGCCACTGATCACGTGCTCGACGCGCAGGAAATGTAAGGGACAGGTTCCGTCGTCCGGAACCCCTTGTCCGGATAACGGATGCGGAGGTTGTGTGTTCAGCGGCGGCGGAACTCCTGGCCGGGGCCCGTTTCCTGGCGATCCGTCCGCGGACGCTCGGACTGCCCTCGGGGCGCGACACCACCGTGCCGGGATCGCGCGCGGGTATACGCACAGCGGGGCCTCCGTGTCGGTGGGGCGACGCAAGGACCGTAGAACAGGAGCGGCGCTCGCGCCACACCGCGTGCACCACCTGTGGCGCGCGCTGCCGGGCACCACCGGTCACGCGCGCCGCCGGGGACCCGAGAGGCTCAGCCAGGCGGGCGCCCCGAGGGGCTCAGCCGGGCGGGCGCCCCGAGGGGCTCAGCCAGGCGGCGCGCCCAAAGACTCAGCCACCGCGGCCGCCCCGACCGGTTCAGTCCTGCGGGCGCTTGAGCCTCGCCACGAACTTGTAGCGGTCGCCCCGGTACACCGACCGCACCCACTCCACCGGCTGGCCCTCCATGTCCAGCGAGTGCCGGGAGAGCATCAGCATCGGCAGGCCGACGTCCGTGCCCAGCAGGCCGGCCTCGCGCGGGGTGGCCAGCGAGGTCTCGATGGTCTCCTCGGCCTCGGCGAGACGGACGTCGTACACCTCGGCGAGCGCGGTGTACAGGGAGGTGTACTTGACCAGTGATCTGCGCAGGGCCGGAAAGCGCTTGGCGCTCAGGTGGGTCGTCTCGATGGCCATCGGCTCGCCGTTGGCCATGCGGAGGCGCTCGATGCGCAGGACCCGGCCGCCGGCGGTGATGTCGAGCTGCCCCGCGAGCGTGTCGTCGGCGGTGATGTAGCCGATGTCGAGCAGCTGGGACGTCGGTTCGAGGCCCTGGGCGCGCATGTCCTCCGTGTACGAGGTGAGTTGCAGTGCCTGGGAGACCTTCGGCTTCGCGACGAACGTGCCTTTGCCCTGGATGCGCTCCAGCCGCCCCTCGACCACCAGCTCCTGCAGCGCCTGCCGCACGGTCGTGCGCGAGGTGTCGAACTCGGCGGCGAGGGTGCGCTCCGGCGGCACCGGCGTGCCGGGCGGAAGCGTCTCGGTCATGTCGAGCAGGTGCTTCTTCAGGCGGTAGTACTTGGGCACGCGTGCGGTACGGACGGTCGCCCCGTTCTCGTTCTCCGCACTGCTGACGTCGGTGCTCATGCTCCGCCTTCCCGGTCTTCGTGGCGTGATCCCTCTGTATACCCCTGCGGGCCCCGCTGGTCTAGTCCACGAAGGAGTCCTGACTGGTCCACTCCGCAGCGGTGCAGTGGTCTACCCGAAGAGTGTGGCTCAAGCGGCGCTGTTTTCGCTGGCTTATTACATAAAGGTTCCTGCATATGTAGGTCGCATAACGGCTGGTGAGAGGGGGTTCGAGCGCTCTTGACACAGCGAATGGTCTGAGCCAAGCTCCGCCTACTGGTCTACACCATTGGTCCAGGTCCTGGCCCCAGGGGCGGTACGTCCTGTCACCGCGGGGAGCAGGGGGGTTTGTGGCATCCCTGAGCAATGGCATCCCTGAGGAGGGTGGCGTGAAGAGGAAGCTGACGACCGCGATCTGTGTCGCGGGCATGATGGTCTCCATCGCGGCGTGCGGGGGCGGCGAGAAGAAGAGCTCGGACACCGGCGCCGACACCAAGGAGCTGACGGTCTGGCTCACGGTGGACGCGCAGAACAACTGGCCCGAGCTGGTCAAGGCCGCCGACGCGGCGATCGAGAAGAAGCACCCCGGCATCACCATCACGCACGAGTACTACGGCTGGCCCGACAAGAACGCCAAGCTCGACGCCGTCCTCGCCACCGACAAGGCCCCCGACGTGGTCGAGATGGGCAACACGGAGATGCTCGCCTACATGGTCAAGGGTGCCTTCGCCCCCCTCGACGCGGCGAAGTTCGACAACGCGGACGCCTGGCTCGACGGCCTCAAGGCCTCCGTCACCTACGAGGGCAAGACCTACGGCGTCCCGTACTACGCCGGTGGCCGCGTCGCCAACTGGCGCAAGGACGTCTTCGCCGCCGCGGGCGTCAAGTCCCCGCCGAAGACGTACGCCGAACTCACCGCCGCCCTCGACAAGGTGCAGAAGAAGCAGGGCGCCAAGTTCAGCGCCTGGTACCAGCCCACCCGCGACTGGTACGCGGCCATGTCCTTCGTGTACGACGCCGGCGGCTCCATCGCCGTCGAGTCGGGCGGCAAGTGGAAGGCCAACCTCTCCTCGCCCGAATCCCGCAAGGGGCTCGGCGAGTTCAAGAACGTCGTCGACACGTACATGCACGGCGACAAGACCAAGGACGAGTCCGACCGGTACATCGTCTACGGGCAGGGCAAGTCCGGCATGATCTTCGCCCCCGCCTGGGAGGGCGCGACCGCCGCGGCCAAGGAGAACGACAAGACCGGCAAGCTCGAAGGCAACGTCGAGAACTTCGTGATGCCCGGCCCGTCCGGGAAGAACCTGCCCGTCTTCCTCGGCGGCAGCGACCTCGCCGTCCCGGTGAAGTCCGACGCGCAGACCGTCGCCGCCGAGTGGATCAACGCCTTCACCGGGCCCGCCGGCCAGAAGGGGCTGATGGGGAAGGGCAACCTGCCCAACAACAAGACCGACCTCGCCACGCTGAAGGACGACCCGGCGACGGCGGTTCCGGCCACCGCGGCCGAGTCCAACTGGTTCGTCCCGATGGCGCCCGGCTGGGGACAGGTCGAGAAGGCCCAGATCCTGCAGACGATGCTGCAGTCCATCGGCACCGGCAAGAAGTCGGTCGAGGAGGCCGCGAAGGAAGCGGACGCCGAGATCGACAAGGTCATCAACAACGAGTGACGGTGACCCGTCGGTCGGGGCCCGGCCGTGGTGGCCGGGCCCGGCCGGGGGTGGCCCGGCGGTCGGCCGGTGGGGGACACCGGGTTGGCCGCCGGTCGAAGACATCAGGTCGCCCGGTCGAAGACATCGGGTCGCCCGGTCGAAGACATCGGGTCCGCCGGTTGCGGACACCGGGTCGACCGGTTGCAGACACCGGTTCGGCCGGTGGGTGATCTACGAAAGTGCCGCGATGGGGTGTCGGTTCGGTGCCGGTGCGTCGTGGCTGGTCGCGCAGTTTCCCGCGCCCCTTCGGGGGCGCTGCTGCCGGCCCCTCCTTCATCTGCTTAGGAGTGCGCGATGAGTGCCGCAGACACGACCGCCCCCGCGAAGGTGCCGCCCGCGCGGCCGGCGCCGCCCGCGCCACCTCCGCCGGTGGTCACCGGGCGTTCGGCCAGACGTTCGGCGGGAGGAGCCGCGGTCCCCTGGGCCCTCCTCGCCCCCTGCCTGCTGATTCTCGCCGTCGTCCTCGGCTACCCGCTGGTCCGCCTCGTCACCCTGTCCTTCCAGGAGTTCGGCCAGTCCCAGCTGTGGGGGTTCAAGCCCGCCGAGTCGGTCGGGTTCGACAACTTCTCCAAGGTGCTGGAGGACGGCGAGTTCTGGTCGGTGGTCGTCCGGACCATCGTCTTCGCCGCCGCCTGCGTCGTGTTCACGATGGTCATCGGCATGGCGGTCGCCCTGCTGCTCCAGCGCGTCTCCGGCTGGGTCAAGACGCTCGTCAACATCGCGCTCGTGGCGAGCTGGGGCATGCCCATCATCGTCGCCACCACCGTCTTCAAGTGGCTGTTCGACTCCGACTACGGCATCTTCAACGCCCTCCTCAGCAAGCTCCCCGGCGTCGACATGATCGGCCACAACTGGTTCGCCAGCGGCCCCGAGGGCCTGGCCGTCATCACGCTCCTCGTGGTGTGGGGCGCGGTGCCGTTCGTCGTCATCACCCTCAGCGCCGGACTCACCCAGGTCCCCAAGGAGTTGGAGGAGGCCGCCCGCCTCGACGGCGCCGGCGCGTGGGGCGTGTTCCGCTACGTCACGCTCCCCATCCTCAAGCCCATCATCGTGATGCTCACGACCCTCTCCGTCATCTGGGACATGGGCGTCTTCCCCCAGGTCTTCGTCATGCGCAACGGCCACCCGGAGGCCGAGTTCCAGTTGCTCACGACCTACTCGTACGACAGGGCGTTCGTGGTCAACGACTACGCGCAGGGCTCGGCCATCGCACTGCTGACCGTGCTGCTGCTGCTCGGCGTGATCGGTGTCTACATGCGCCAGATGCTGAAGATCGGAGAGGTCGAATGAGCGGCACGAGCGCGATCGCCCCCACGAAGGGCCGCTCCGGCCCCCGGAAGCCGAAGCTCGGCTGGAACCTCCTCGGGCTGTTCGTCTTCGTCACCGCGGGCTTCCCCGTCTACTGGATGCTCAACACGGCGTTCAAGCCCGCCAAGGACGCGATCGACCCCGACCCCAGCCTGCTGCCGACGTCGATCACCTTCGCCAACTTCGGCCGGGCGCTGGACATCGCCGACTTCTGGGGCCCGGTCGGCCGCAGCCTCATCGTGTCCCTGACCGTGGTCGTGATCGGCATCGTCGTGGGCATGCTGGCCGCCCTCGCCATCTCCCGGTTCGCCTTCCGCGGCCGCAAGGTGGTCATCGTCGGCATCCTGGCGGTGCAGATGGTCCCGCTGGTCGCGATGATCATCCCGGTCTTCCTGCTCCTGAACGACCTCGGCCAGTACGACCGCCTCACCGGCCTGATCATCACCTACCTGACGTTCATCCTCCCGTTCACCGTGTGGACCCTGCGCGGCTTCATCGTCAACATCCCGCGCGAACTGGAGGAGGCGGCCATGGTCGACGGCTGCTCCCGCACCACCGCCTTCCTCCGCGTCGTGTTCCCCCTGCTCGCGCCGGGCATGGTGGCGACCTCGGTCTACGGCTTCATCCAGGCGTGGAACGAGTACCTCTACGCCCTGATGCTGATGAGCCAGCAGAACCAGACCGCGACCGTCTGGCTCGGCAACTTCACCACCAAGCACGGCACCGAATACGCCCCGATGATGGCCGGCTCCACCATGATGGCCGTGCCGATCGTCGTCCTCTTCCTCCTCGTCCAGCGCAAGATGGCCGCGGGCCTCACCGCGGGCGCCGTGAAGGGATAACCGCCCCGATGACGACATTCGCCACCGGCTCGCCCGGCTCGCCCGGCTCGCCCTCCGGACAGGACGCCCTCGCGCGCGACGCGCTGACGGTTCTGCAGCCCGGTTTCACGGGCACCACCGCCCCCGACTGGCTGCTGCGCCGCCTCGGCGAGGGCCTCGCCTCCGTCGGCCTCTTCGGCCGCAACATCACCTCGCCCGGACAGCTGGCGGCCCTCACCGCCCAGTTGCGCGCCGAGCACGAGGACGTGCTGGTCGCGATCGACGAGGAGGGCGGCGACGTCACGCGCCTGGAGGTGCGCACCGGCTCCTCCTTCCCGGGCAACCACGCCCTGGGCGCGGTCGACGACGTGGACCTGACCAGGGGCGTCGCCTTCGCCCTGGGCCGCCGCCTGGCGGAGTGCGGCGTGAACCTCAACTGGGCCCCCTCGGCCGACGTGAACGCCAACCCGTCCAACCCGGTCATCGGGGTCCGCTCCTTCGGCGCCGACCCCGACCTGGTCGCCCGCCACACGGCCGCCTACGTCACCGGTCTCCAGAACGCGGGCGTCGCCGCCTGCACCAAGCACTTCCCGGGCCACGGCGACACCGCCGTCGACTCCCACCACTTCCTGCCCCGGATCGACGCGGACCGCTCGCTCGTGGACTCCCGGGACCTGGCCCCCTTCCGCGCCGCCATCGCCGCCGGTTCGCGCGCGATGATGAGCGCCCACATCCTGGTCCCGGCCCTGGACCCCGACCTTCCGGCGACGCTGTCCCCCGGCATCCTCACCGGCCTCCTCCGCGGCGAACTCGGCTACGACGGCCTCATCGTCACCGACGGCATGGAGATGCGGGCCATCGCGGACACCTACGGCATCGAACGAGGCAGCGTGCTCGCCCTGGCCGCGGGCGCCGACGCCATCTGCGTCGGCGGCGGGCTCGCCGACGAGGAGACCGTCCGCCGCCTGCGCGACGCCCTGGTCACGGCGGTCCGCGACGGCGACCTCGCCGAGGAACGCCTGGCGGACGCGGCGAGGCGGGTCCGGTCCCTGGCGAAGTGGACCCGGTCGGCGGCCGGGGGAACGGGAGACGGCGGTGGCGGCCACGAGACCGACGACGCCACCGGGGACGTCGGTCTCGTGGCCGCCCGCCGCGCCCTGACCACCACCCGCGCCCGGCCCTACGAGCCGCCGACCCAGTCCCTCTACGTCGCGGCCTTCACCCCGGTCGCGAACATCGCGGTGGGCGACGAGACCCCGTGGGGCGTCGGGGCGGAACTGGCCCGCCTCCTTCCCGGCACCGAGACGGGCACCTTCGCCGGCGACAGCGCCGGAGCCTCGGCCCTGTCGGTCGCCGGCACCCGTCGCGTCGTCGCCGTCGTCCGCGACGAACACCGTCACCCGTGGATGACCGCGGCCCTCGACCTGCTCCTCGCCACCCGCCCCGACACGATCGTCGTGGAGATGGGCGTCCCGCAGGCCCCGCCCCGGGGCGCCCTCCACATCGCGACCCACGGCGCGGCGAGGGTCTGCGGAAGGGCGGCGGCCGAGATCATCGCCGGGACGCGCTAGCGACTCCCGACAAACCCGGCCCGTCCGGCGAACCCCCACGCACAAAGGCGCCACGGCCCCCACCGGGCCGTGGCGCCGTCGTGTACCCCCGCCGCCTAGATCCCCTGCCAGTCGGGCTTGTTGTCGAACGTGTGCCGGAAGTAGTCCGCCAGCTTCAGCTTCGACGCGGCGCCCTCGTCCACCACGACCGTCGCGTGGCGATGGAGCTGCAGCGCCGAGGCCGGGCAGACCGCCGCCACCGGCCCCTCCACGGTCGCCGCGACGGCGTCGGCCTTGCCCTCGCCCGTGGCGAGCAGGACCAGGTGCCGTGCCTCCAGGATCGTGCCGATGCCCTGGGTGATGACGTGGTGCGGCACCTGCTCGATGTCGCCGCCGAAGAACCGCGCGTTGTCGATCCGGGTCTGCTGGGTGAGCGTCTTGATCCGTGTCCGGGAGGCGAGCGAGGAGCAGGGCTCGTTGAACCCGATGTGCCCGTCGGTCCCGATGCCGAGCAGTTGCAGATCCACGCCCCCGGCCTCGGCCAGCGCCCTGTCGTACGCCTCGCACGCCCCCGTCACGTCCTCGGCGGTCCCGTCGGGTCCCATGAAGGCGTCCGGATCCAGCCCCAGCGGCTCCAGCACCTCCCGCCGCAGCACCGAGCGGTACGACTCGGGGTGCTCGGCCGGCAGACCCACGTACTCGTCGAGCTGGGCGACCCGCGCCCGGGAGGCGTCCACGGCACCGGATCGCACCTTCGCCGTGAGCGCCGTGTAGATGGGCAGCGGGGTCGAGCCCGTGGCCACCCCGAGCAGCGCCTCGGGCTTGCGCCGGAGCAACTGCGCCATCGCCTCGGCTATGAGTTCGCCACCCGCCTTGGCATCCGGAACGATGACAACTTCCACGCTGGGCCTGCCGATCTGGAAAGAAGGACTCTAGGGGAACCCGACCCGGAGCGGCCAGGTAGCCTCGTATGTGGTGTAGACCAATCTAGCAGGGGTGTCCCCGACGCCACAGGGGTCGCCGGGCAGGTACCTGAGGCGGCCACCGCGGTCGCCACCGTCGTCCGGCGTTCCGGCCCGCCCCCGGCCGGAAGCGGGCTACTCTGCGTGTGGGTCGTCGGCGGATGTCGGACAATGGAACAACAACAAACATCCGCCAACGCATGGACACACGCAGTGGTCTAGTCAACAATGCGTGGTAGGCATGTGATCGATCAACGGCTCCGGCCGCCGACGATCGCCCGTCAAGAAGAAAAAGCCTCCGTCTTCCCCGCACAGGAAGGCGGACCGAGGACCCGGCGCTCTCTGCCCTGACTGCTCCGGATCCTCGCCTTCGGCCGACTGGGACCGCACACCCCACGGCCGATGTTGCTCCGGGCTGCGGTGCCGGGAGGGTTGAGGGTCCCTCTCAGGCGCCGCGGCCCGCGGGTGTTCTCCGGAGCCGACCACGACGGCCACCGGCCCTTTCCGGTCATCTTCGTATCGCCAGGTACGCTCGCACACGTGCCCTCCATGAACGAACTCGTCCGCCAGCACACCGCTCTCAGCGACTCCGACCTGGAGTGGCTGCATCTGCTGGTGTCGGAGTGGCAGCTGCTGTCCGACCTCTCCTTCGCCGACCTGGTCCTCTGGGTCCCCACGCGCGACGGCACCCGCTATGTCTCCGTGGCCCAGATGCGCCCCAACACCGGCCCCACCTCCTACCAGGACGACATGGTCGGCCACTTGGTCCCCCGAGGTCGCCGCCCCCTGCTGGACGCCGCCCACGACGAGGGCCGCATCGTCCGTGAGGGCGACCCCGAGTGGCGGGAGGAGGTGCCCGTACGGGTCGAGTCCATCCCCGTGCGCAGGGAGGGGCGGGTGCTCGGCGTCATCGCGCGCAACACCAATCTGCTGACCGTGCGGACCCCCAGCCGGCTGGAGCTGACGTATCTCCAGAGCGCCTCCGACCTGGCCCAGATGATCGCCGGGGGCGCGTTCCCGTTCCCCGACCAGCAGGTCGACATGGACGCCTCACCGCGCGTCGGCGACGGCCTCATCAGGCTCGACGCCGACGGGATCGTCCAGTACGCCTCGCCGAACGCCCTCTCGGCCTACCACCGCCTCGGCCTCGCCGCCGATCTCGTCGGTTGCCATCTCGGCCGGACGACCGCCGAACTCGCCCCCTCCCGGGGCCCGGTGGACGAGGCGCTGGCCAAGGTGGCGAGCGGATGGGCGCCGCGTGAGTTCGAGATCGAGTCCGTGGAAGGCGTGATCCAGTTCCGGGCGATCCCCCTCAAGCCCAAGGGGCCGCGCATCGGTTCGCTGGTGCTGCTGCGGGACGTGACGGAACTGCGGCGGCGCGAGCGCGAGTTGATCACCAAGGACGCGACCATCCGGGAGATCCACCACCGGGTGAAGAACAACCTCCAGACCGTCGCCGCGCTGCTGCGCCTCCAGGCGCGGCGCATCGAGTCCGAGCGGGGCCGCGAGGCACTGGAGGAGGCGGTGCGACGGGTCGGATCGATCGCGATCGTGCATGAGACGCTGTCCCAGAACCTGGACGAGCGGGTGGAGTTCGACGAGATCGCCGACCGGGTGCTCGCCATGGTCGCCGAGATCTCACCGGGCAAGGTCGTCGGCCGGCGCACCGGACGCTTCGGCATCCTGGACGCGGAGGTCGCGACCCCGCTCTCGATGGTCCTCACCGAGATCCTGCAGAACGCCCTCGAACACGGTTTCCGTGAGGGCGACACCGGCACCGTCGAGGTCTCGGCCGTGCGCGGCGGCACCAGCAAGGAGACCCGCCTCCTCGTCACCGTCCAGGACGACGGCGTCGGCCTCCCCGAGGGCTTCGACCCGCACCGCTCGGGCAACCTCGGCCTGCAGATCGTACGGACGCTGGTCGAGGGCGAGTTGGGCGGCACGTTCGACATGGTCCCCGCCCCGGAGCGGGGCACCCAGGTGATCCTGGACCTCCCCGTGCGGGCCCAGAAGTAGCGGCGGACACGACAGCCGCGGTCGTCGTGACGACCGCGGCTTTCCTACGGCGGACAGCACAGAGCCCCGGACCACCATGTGGTCCGGGGCTCGGCTCGTGGCTGATTAAGCGCACCGGGGGTACTGCGCGCTGCGGCTCGGGGGCGGGAGAAGCGCACTCGCTGTGCGCGCCGCCAAGCTCAGGCTATTGCTGGGGTGGGATGTCAGGCGGATGCCTGACGGGCCCGGTTGCGGGCGGCGCGGCGCTTCATGGCGCGGCGCTCGTCCTCGCTGAGACCACCCCAGACGCCGGAGTCCTGGCCGGACTCAAGCGCCCACTGCAGACACTGCTCGATAACCGGGCAGCGACGGCAGACAGCCTTGGCTTCCTCGATCTGCAGCAGCGCAGGACCGGTGTTGCCGATGGGGAAGAAGAGCTCGGGGTCTTCCTCGCGGCAAACGGCGTTGTGACGCCAGTCCATGGCTGCTACCTCTCCTTGGTATTACTTGCACGTTGCTTGTGAATGTGAACGCTTTCACGAATCCCTCAACAAGTGAAGGGCCGATCACCAGACGGACTGGTGTGGTCCTGTGGATTGAGGAGGGGTTCTGGCGCTTGCTTGAGCCGGGTGTTGCGGGCTGTCCCGAGCGCCACGTAGAGACTCGCAAACCTCAGCGGCGGATACAACCCCTTCCGGAAAGTTTTTTTTGATTCCTCGGTGTCGACTGTGTCACAGCCGTACTTCCATGGGGTGGACCCTGGCCTAAACGTTCGAGTGGAAGGACTTTTGCCCGTTCCGCTCACACAATCACACGCAGTGCACGGCGTACGCCTGTGAACGTCACGCTCGTACGCAGTCCGAGGTGGTCGCCGTCCATCTGGAGGGGGAGAGGGACCTTCGAATGCAAGGTGAAGTCGGTCAGGTCGTGCAGGGTGGTGGCGTGCTTGCCGCGGGGTCCCCGCTCGGGGGACGAAGTGAGCAACTGTGTGCCATATCGGGCGAGCGCGGGCGTCGACATGCGGGTCAGGCCGAGCACGTCGAGGCCTTTATCGAACGAGGCCTTAGGCGACGCGTACACCGGGCGATTACCCAGAAACGTCCACGGGGACGTGTTGCAGACTATGGACAGCACAAGATCGGAAATCGGATCCCGGCCCGGCTGCTCCACGGTGATCGTGCCGAGTCTGCGATGCGGCTCTTCCAGGAACTGCCGAAATGCCTGACGCAGGTAAAGGGCGTGTGTGGATTTCCGTCCGCGTTCCCGTTGTTGCTCGACACGGCCGATCACACCCGCGTCGAATCCGAGGCCGGCGCAGAAGGTGAACCAGCGGGACGGCACCGCCTCGTCCTCCGTACCCGGGGTGCCCGAGGCCATGCCCAGTCCGACCGTGCGCTCCCGGCTCTCGCGCAGGGCGTCGAGCAGGACGCCGGTCGCCTCCACGGCGTCGTTGGGCAGTCCCAGCGCACGGGCGAAGACGTTGGTGGAGCCGCCGGGGACCACGGCGAGACGGGGGAGGCGGTCGGGATCGGGGCCGTGGTGCAACAGGCCGTTGACGACCTCGTTGACCGTGCCGTCGCCGCCGAGCGCGACGACCAGTTCGATGTCGTCCTTGCCCTCCGCGGCCTGCCGGGCGAGGTCCCGGGCGTGACCCCGGTACTCCGTCGTGACCGCCTCGAGCTTCATCTCGCTCGCGAGGGCGTGGATCAGGACATCGCGCGTACGTGCGCTTGTGGTGGTTGCCGCCGGATTGACCACGAGAAGTGCACGCATGGGTTGCAGCGTACCTACTGGGTGGTACCCGGCCCATACCGAGGTGCGGATCAAGGGGGAGATCGGGTAGTGACGATGAGCACGCGGGGGCGTGTGGAGGGGCGGCTACCCTTCACGGGTGAGCCCTGAGCAGACCCCCACGCCGGACACCTCCGACGCCGAGCCCCGTCCCGGGCGGCTGACCGCCGCCGCGGCGCTGGCCGCGCTGGAGGGGGTGGCCCTGCTGGTGGGCGGCGGTGCCATGCTCGTCCTGGGCCTCGGTGGCGACTCCGACGACCTGAGCACCGGCGTCACCGGAGGGATCACCCTCTTCGCGCTGGCCCTGCTGCCGCTGATCGCCGCGCGCGGGCTGCTGCTGCGCCGGAGCTGGAGCCGGGGGCCCGCCGTGATCACCCAGATCATGGCGCTGCCGGTGGCCTACAACCTGCTGCGCGCCGACAGTGTGGCGATCTGGGCGGGCATCGTCCTGGCCGTGGTCGCCGTCGCCGCGCTGGTCCTGCTGATCAATCCCGCTACGACCCAGGCCCTGGGAATCCAGGGGCCGGGCCGGGCGGAGGAGACGAAGCGGTAGGTCCTGACGGGGCGCGGGAGCTACTCCTCCACGAGCAGCTTCTCGCGGAGCTGGGCCAGCGTCCGCGCCAGCAGCCGTGAGACGTGCATCTGCGAGATGCCGACCTCCTGGGCGATCTGCGACTGGGTCATGTTGCCGAAGAAGCGCAGCAGCAGGATCCGCTTCTCGCGCGGCGGGAGGTCCTCCAGGAGCGGCTTGAGGGACTCCCGGTACTCGACGCCCTCCAGCGCCTCGTCCTCGGCGCCGAGGGTGTCCGCGACGGCCGGGGACTCGTCGTCGGTGTCGGGGACGTCCAGGGACAGCGTGGAGTACGCGTTGGCCGACTCCAGGCCCTCCAGGACCTCCTCCTCCGAGATGGCCAGCTTCTCGGCCAGCTCGTGCACCGTCGGCGAGCGGCCGTGCTGCTGGGACAGCTCGGCCGTGGCCGTGGTCAGCGAGAGTCGCAGCTCCTGCAGCCGGCGCGGGACCCGCACCGCCCAGCCCTTGTCACGGAAATGCCTCTTGATCTCGCCGACGACCGTCGGGGTCGCGTACGTCGAGAACTCCACGCCGCGGTCCGGGTCGAAGCGGTCCACCGACTTGATCAGCCCGATGGTGGCGACCTGCGTCAGGTCGTCCAGCGGCTCCCCGCGATTGCGGAAACGGCGCGCGAGGTGCTCCACGAGCGGCAGATGCATCCGGACCAGCCGGTTGCGCAGCTCCGCGTACTCGACACTGCCGTCCGGCAGGGCGCGCAGCTCGATGAACAGGGCTCGCGCCCCGCTGCGGTCCTGCGGATGGTGCTGGGTGCTGCGCACGGTCTGCGCGTGCTGCGCGGCCGTCTCGTCGTGTCGCTCGTGCTCGCTCATAGTCCCGCCCGCCGTCACCGTTCCCCCAGCTCCCGACTGTGCTCGTCGAGCGGGGGAGGCCCCAGTCCGCCCTCGTGAGGACGTGGTGATCCGCAGGGCACCCTCCGGATCCCGTTGCCCGCCGGAGGGCGCCTCGCGCTCCTCGCCGTCGGCCGGCTCCGTCCACCGAGACGCTCCGGCCGCCGAGGACTCGTCCTCCGGGTGCGGCCTGGCCTGCTCGGGGATGCCGTCGACGCCGTCCGCCAGAGGCGCCGGCCCACTCGGACCGCCGTCGTCCTCCGCGGGAAGTTCCCGTGTGCCGCGTTCTTCGTCCCGCACCGGCCCGTCCCCGTTCCTCACGCCGGCCCGGGTCCCGCGCCGCGCTGTTTGTAGAGGCTGATCGAAACGGTTTTGTCGTCGGCCACCGCGGAGGAGACCTTCCCCGCCAGGGCCGACAGCACGGTCCAGGCGAAGGTGTCGCGCGCGGGGGCGTGACCGTCCGTGGTGGGGGCCGAGACCGTGACCTCCAGTGAATCGTCGACCAGACGGAAGACACAGCTGAGCACCGAGCCGGGCACGGCCTGCTGAAGCAGGATCGCGCAGGCCTCGTCGACCGCGATGCGCAAATCCTCGATCTCGTCGAGGGTGAAGTCCAAACGGGCCGCGAGGCCGGCCGTCGCCGTACGCAGCACCGACAGGTAGGCACCCGCGGCCGGCAGCCGGACTTCCACGAAGTCCTGGATCCCGGGCTCGCCTGCGATCTGGGACACCCTCACCTCCAAGGTGGTACAAGCTTTTTCGGGGGCCGAGGGTCGCCCCCCGGGGTAACGCGCTACGTGGTTCAGCGGTGACGCTATCGCGCTACCGAGCGTCGTGTCCTCGGGGTCCTGAGGACCCCACCCCATGCTGTCACTCATAGTAAGCCTATGAATACGCTCGGTGGCTAGAGGTCTGCGGGCCTCAAATAGGAAGAGCGCGCGCCGGATTGACGTACCCAGGCGTCGGACTGCCGAACCGTGTCACACGAGTACGTCGACGTGTCACGGGGTGACATGGTTCCGTCGTGCGACGACTCCGCTCCGGTAGTCATATCGGCACAGGGGCTGTCATACGAGTACATGGTCGACGAAGCACCAGCGCCAGGTCTCGCCCGCCTCGAACGTACGCATGATGGGATGGCCGCTCTCCTTGTGGTGCTCGGTCGCGTGCCGCATCGGCGAGGAGTCGCAGCAGCCCACGTGCCCGCACTCCAGGCACATCCGCAACTGCACCGGATGACTCCCGGCGGCCAGGCACTCCGGGCAGGTGTCGCTCAGCGGTTCGGGCTCGGGGTGCGGCAGCGCCTCCGTGTGCGTGCACTGTTTCATGATTGCCAGGTTACGACGGGTGCGCGGAACCCCGCGCGGAAACGAAGGCGGCGCAAGCGATGCACTTCCTGCCCTTGCTGTTGCTGGTCGCCGGGAGCGCGACGGTGGCCGGGGCCGCCCGGCGTACGCCGGTGCCCGCCCCGCTGCTGCTGGTCGCGGCGGGGCTCGCGGTGTCGTATCTGCCCGGAGTGCCGCACTACGAACTCGATCCCGAGATCGTCCTGCCGCTGATCCTGCCCCCGCTGCTGTACACGGCCGCCAGCGACAGCTCGTACCTCGACCTGCGGGCCCAGCTGCGACCCGTGGCGCTGCTGTCGGTCGGCTACGTGCTCTTCGCGACCCTCGCGGTCGGCTGGGCCGCCTACCTGCTCGTGCCGGGGATGCCGCTGCCCGCGGCCCTGGTGCTCGGCGCGGTGGTGGCCCCGCCGGACGCGGTCGCGGCCACGGCGGTCGCCCGGCGGGTGGGCCTGCCCTCGCGGATCACCACCATCCTGCAGGGCGAGTCCCTGGTGAACGACGCGACCGCGATCACCGCCTACCGGGTGGCCCTCGCGGCCACCATCGGCGAGGGCGCGAGCTGGTCGGGCGGGACGGTCGACTTCCTGGTGGCGGCGGTCGGCGGCGTCGCGGTGGGCCTGCTGCTGATGGTGCCGATCCACTGGCTGCGCACGCACCTGAAGGAGGCACTGCTCCAGAACACCCTCTCCCTGCTGATCCCGTTCGTCGCCTACGGCCTCGCCGAGTGGGTGCACGCCTCCGGGGTGCTCGCCGTGGTCGTCGTCGGCCTGTACCTCGGCTACCGCAACTGGCAGGTCGACTTCGCCACCCGCCTCCAGGAGGAGGCCGTCTGGAAGATGGTCGCCTTCCTGCTGGAGTCCGCCGTGTTCGCCCTCATCGGCCTGCAGCTCCCGGTCGTCCTCGAAGGGCTGGGCGAGTACGAGGGGGTCCGCGCCTCCTGGTACGCCGTGGCCGTCTTCCTCGTCGTGGTCGCGACCCGGTTCGCGTGGGTCTATCCGGCCACCTTCCTGCCCCGCTTGCTGTCGCGGCGCATCCGGGAGCGGGAGGCCAACCCCACCTGGAAGGCGCCCTTCGTCATCGCCTGGGCCGGCATGCGCGGTGTCGTATCGCTGGCCATCGCCTTCTCGATCCCGCTCACGGTGAACGGCGGGGACGACTTCCCCGGACGGAACCTGATCCTCTTCCTGACCTTCACGACGGTCATCGGGACGCTCGTCATCCAGGGGCTGACCCTCCCGCCGCTCATCCGCGTCCTGAAGCTGCCGGGACGCGACCAGCAGGCCGAGACCCTCGCCGAGGCCAACGCCCAGGCCCAGGCGTCCCGCGCCGCCGAGGCCCGCCTCGACGAACTCCTCGCCGACGAGCGCAACGAGCTGCCGCCCCCGCTCGTCGACCGCCTCCACACCGTCCTGGAACGCCGCCGCAACGCCGTCTGGGAACGGCTCGGCGCGGTCAACCCGGTGACCGGGGAGAGCGTCGACGACACCTACAGCCGCCTCTCCCGCGAGATGATCGGCGCCGAACGCGAGGTCTTCGTGAAACTGCGGGACGGCCGGTACATCGACGACGAGATGCTGCGCACCCTGCTGCGCAGGCTGGACCTGGAGGAGGCGGCGGTCTTCCGGGAGGCGTCCTGAGACGGTCCCGGGGCGTCGGTCCGCCTAGGGCGCGTGGTCCTCGAAAGGGCGTCCGGTGATCACCGCGGCGAGCGTCGTCCCGCGCGCGAAGGCGCCCTCCGACACCAGGGCGACAAGTCCGTAGAGCGACTTGGCGACATAGAGACGCTCCACGGGCAGGGCGTGGCGGGCCTCGAAGTCGACGGCGAAGGCGTCCAGTTCGGGGGTGGTGCGCGCGTAGCCGCCGCAGTGGAAGCGGTCGTCGAGACGCCAGTCGCCGCGCGGTCCGCCGAAGGCCCGCTCCTGCAGCCTTCGTATCTCCTCGTCGAGGAAGCCCCCCTTGAGGACCGGAATTCCGAGGGCGCGCTGGCCGGGGGCCAGACCGGCGGCCAGACCCGCGAGCGTGCCACCGGTGCCGCAGGCGAGGGCCACGACGTCGGCCCGGCCGCGCAGTTCCGCGCCGAGGTCCTGGCAGCCGCGCACCGCGAGACTGTTGCTGCCGCCCTCGGGGACGACGTACGCGTCCCCCGCGTCGGCGGCGCGCAGGACGGCGGCCAGGGTGGCGGGGTCGGACTTGCGGCGATACGTCGATCTGTCGACGAAGTGCAGCCGCATGCCGTCCGCCGCGCAGCGGGCCAGGGACGCGTTGAGCGGGCGGTCGGCCAGTTCCTGGCCGCGGACCACGCCGATGGTGGGCAGGCCCAGGAGGCGGCCCGCCGCCGCGGTGGCGCGCAGGTGGTTGGAGTAGGCGCCGCCGAACGTGAGCACCGGCCGGCCGGCCGCCGCGCGCAGGTTGGGGGCCAGCTTGCGCCACTTGTTGCCGACGAGCCGCGGATGGATCAGGTCGTCGCGCTTGAGGAGCAGCCGGACGCCGTGGCGGGCGAAGCGCTCGTCCACCACCTCCTGCAGAGGGGACGGCAGCACGGGGTCCAGGGCGGCGACGGGGTCGGGGGCGGAGGGCTGGCCGGTCACGTGCCCATTGTCGGACACATGACCGGTCGGCGTCGGGTGCGCCGGCGCTCCTGCCCTATTTCAGGCGGTCCCGTACCCGGTCTCTCATGTGGGCCATGGTGAAGCCCCGGGGGTCGACCTTGCCGGGCTGCCATTCGAGGTGGCCGATGACGGACCGCTGGTTCCAGCCGTGGTGGCGGCAGATCGCGGCGGAGACCCGCTCGATGGCTTCGAGCTGGGCCGCCGGCCAGGGGTCCTGGCCGTCGCCCAGGTTCTCGCACTCGAAGCCGTAGAAGTGGCGGTTGCCGTCGGTGTTGGACTCGTTGTCCGGCGGGAGCGCCTTCTCGGCGATCACGGCCCGCAGTACGTCGTCGTCGCCGAGGCCGGCGTGGTTGGCGCGGCCGTAGCCGACGAGATGCACCCGGCCGTCCTTGGTGATGACGCCGTGGCACAACGGGCCGGGCAGGCCCTCGTAGCCGTTGCGGCAGACGCGCACGGTGCGTTCGCTGCCGGAGGTGACGGTGTGGTGGATCATCACGCCGTGGACGGGGCCCCAGGGGCCCACGTGGTTGCGGTTGTGATGCTCCCAGTCGCCGACCTCGACGACCTGGACGCCCTCGTTCCTGAGGACGGTGAGGAACCTGCTCGCGGACATGGGTGGGGCCATGGCCGACTCCTTCGTGCTGTCCGGCGGCCGCTGGTCGTGGCCGCCTCGTACGCAGGCTTGTACCCCCCTCGCGCGGCGCGGGCGAGTTGTCGGCGGGGCGTGCGGGTGGATCCGGTCAGATTCGCGCGGCGCTCGGACAGACGCGCGAACGGGTCGACAGCGGCGACGGACATGCCCAGTCTCCCTAAGATCCATTCCCGCTCTTTCGGGTAATAGCACCAACACGCTCCGTGATGCGAGGCTGGTCGGGAGATCGGTGACCGCGATATCAGTGCACACCCGGAGGGGAAATCCGTATGTCGGTAGGCGAAGAGGTTCGCTCGCAGCAGGACAAGCCGCAGCAGAGTCTCGGCACGGCGGCTGCAAGGAACCTGGCCACCACCACGAAGTCCACACCCCAGATGCAGGAGATCAGCTCGCGCTGGCTGCTGCGCACCCTGCCCTGGGTGAATGTGCAGGGTGGCACGTACCGGGTGAACAGGCGGCTCACCTACGCGGTCGGCGACGGCCGCGTCACCTTCGTGAAGACCGGCGACCGGGTCGCCGTCATCCCCGCGGAGCTGGGCGAACTGC
Organism: Streptomyces stelliscabiei; assembly: GCF_014873495.1. Lineage (GTDB taxonomy): Bacteria > Actinomycetota > Actinomycetes > Streptomycetales > Streptomycetaceae > Streptomyces > Streptomyces bottropensis. The sequence goes on from NZ_JADBGF010000001.1 coordinate 7,031,820, forward strand.
CCGCCCTGCGGACGTACGAGGACATCGAGGTGCTGGGCGAGCTGGCCCAGCGGTGCGAACAGCGGGAGTTCGCCTCCGGTGACGTACTGGCCGAATTCGGCAGCCAGGCGGAGGAGGTGTTCCTCCTAGCCCACGGCAAGGTCGAGAAGATCGGGACGGGCCCCTACGGCGACGACGCGGTCCTCGGCGTACTGGCGGACGGCGCCTACTTCGGCGACCAGGCCCTGCTCGACCCCGAGGCGATCTGGGAGTACACGGCCCGCGCGGTCACCGCGTGCACGGTGCTCGTCCTGCCCCGTCGCGCCGTCGAGCAGCTCGCCGAGCGGGCCGAGACCCTGAGCGAGCACCTTCAGGAGCTGCGCGCGATCCCGTCGCAGCGCACCAACAAGTACGGCGAGAAGGAGATCGACCTCGCCGCCGGCCACAGCGGTGAGCCGGACATCCCGCACACCTTCGTCGACTACGAGGCCGCGCCGCGCGAGTACGAACTCAGCGTCGCCCAGACCGTCCTGCGCATCCACACGCGCGTGGCCGACCTGTACAACCAGCCGATGAACCAGACCGAGCAGCAGATCCGGCTGACGGTCGAGGCGTTGAAGGAGCGCCAGGAGCACGAGCTCGTCAACAACCGCGAGTTCGGCCTCCTGCACAACTGCGAGTACGACCAGCGGCTCCAGCCGCACGACGGTGTGCCCAGCCCGGACGACCTGGACGAACTGCTCAGCCGCCGCCGGGGCACCAAGCTGCTGCTCGCCCACCCGCGCGCGATCTCCGCGTTCGGACGCGAGCTGAACAAGCGCGGGCTGGTCCCGGAGACCATCGACATCGCCGGAAACCGCATTCCCACCTGGCGCGGTGTGCCGATCTACCCGTGCAACAAGATCCCGGTGACCGAGGCCAGGACCACGTCGATCATCGCCATGCGTACGGGCGAGGACGACCAGGGCGTGATCGGTCTGCGGGCCGCGAGCATCCCGGACGAGATCGAGCCCAGCCTGTCCGTGCGCTTCATGGGCATCAACGAACAGGCGATCATCAAGTACCTCGTGACGGCCTACTACTCGGCCGCGGTCCTGGTCCCCGACGCGCTCGGCGTTCTGGAGAACGTCGAGATCGGCCGCTGGCGGTGACCCTGTCCGACCGGGTTCCGTGTCCCCGTCCCCCAGGGCGGGTGCACTCCGGGACGCGCCCCTCGGCAGCGACACCACCACCGACCGCCGGCTCTCCGGGGCGGCCCCATGGGTGAGTTCCTGACGGAGACGAAGCGGGGCCCCGCCGAGACTCCGGCGAGGACGGCGACGCCGGCGTACGCCGAGGAGACGGCGTGCGCCGACGGGGCGGCCGGGGCCGGGGGGCTCGCGGGAGCGAGGGCCCCGGTGCGGGTCGTGCCACCGGCGGGAGTCGTCCGGCCGGCGGGTCCGGCGGGCGACCGGGGCCGCGAGCGGAGGGGAGTGCTGGAGCCGAAGGGGGGCGGGGAGCCGGTGAGGGCTGGGTCTCCCGGCGGTGACCGGGCCACGGTCGGCCCGGCGGGCGGGCGGAATCCGCTCGACGGGCGGGAGGCGGCGGGAATCCTGGAGCAGGCCCGGGTGTCCGTCGACCCCGAACTGCGCCGGGCCGTGGAGACCCTGCCCCTGTCGATGCGCAGGGTCGCGCGCTACCACTTCGGCTGGGAGGACGCGCACGGCACCCCGGCCGCCGGGAACGCGGGCAAGGCGATACGTCCGGCGCTGGTCCTGGCCGCCGTCTCCGCGCTCGGCGGGCACGAGTCCACCGCCGTGCGGGCCGCCGCCGCGGTGGAACTGGTGCACAACTTCACCCTGCTGCACGACGACGTGATGGACCGGGACACCACCCGTCGGCACCGGGCGACCGCGTGGACCGTGTTCGGTGTCCCCGACGCGATCCTCGCCGGGGACGCGATGCAGGCCCTCGCCCAGCAACTGCTCGCCGAGGACCCGCACCCGGCGTCCGCCGCGGCCTCCGCACGGCTCGCGTCCTGCGTCATCGAACTCTGCGCGGGTCAGCACACCGACACCGAGATGGAGGGACGCCGGCCCGAGGAGGTCACTCTCGACGAGGTGCTCGCCATGGCCGAGGCGAAGACGGGCGCGCTACTCGGCTGCGCCTGTGCCGTGGGAGCGCTGTACGCGGGCGCCGGCGAGGAGGACGTCGAGGCTCTCGACGCGTTCGGGCGGGAGGCCGGGCTCGCCTTCCAGCTCATCGACGACGTGATCGGCATCTGGGGGGACCCGAGCCGTACCGGAAAGCCTGCCGGGGCGGATCTCATGGTCCGCAAGAAGTCCCTCCCGGTGGTCGCCGCGCTCGCCTCCGGCACCCCGGAGGCGACCGAACTCGCCGAGCTGTACGGACTGCCGTACGAAGAGGGAGATCTGGAGCGCACGGCACGCGTGGTGGAGCGGGCCGGCGGTCGCGACTGGGCGCAGGTCCAGGCCGCCGACCGGATGGCCCGCGCCATGCAGGAACTGTCCCGGGCGGTCCCGGACCCGGAGTCGGCCGGCGGACTCCTCGCGCTGGCCGAGTTCGTGACGCGCCGCAGCAGCTGAGACCCGGCTCCCGGGGCCGGCCGATGCTCCGGAGGTGTCGGCGCCGTGCCGACCTGACCCCGCGTGGTTCCGGCGCCTCCGGTCGACCGGCGGGTCCCGCACATCCCCACGGTGTGCGGGGCCCGTCGGTCTTTTCGCGCGGTCAGTGGTCCGCGCGGGTCAGTGCTCGGGGACGATCGTTTCCACGAGGCGTTCCATCAGGCCCCCGGGGGCCCGCACGCCGGGAAGGGCGCCGTCGAGGACGTCCGGCAGGGTGAGGTGTTCGAGGAGAAGGCCCTGCATGGCCAGGTAGAGGACCATGACCGTCTCGTCGCCGCCGGGGAGACCGGCCTCGCGGTGGAAGCGCATCCCGAACTCCAGCTCTCCGCGCACCGACTCGGTGTACGAGGCGTACAGGGCGGGGCGGCGGGTGGCTTCGAGGCGCAGTTCCAGATGGGCGAGGTAACCGGTGCGGTCCCCGGTGACGCGGGCCAGCAGGTCGCGCATGAAGGCGGTGACCAGGGTCCGGTCCTTCGGTGACGCGAGCAGGTCCTCGACCACGGCCGGGTCGGGTGCCAGGCGTTCCTTCAGCCGGGCGTCGATCTGGTGGAGAAGGGCGTCGCGGTCGGCGAAGTAGTTCGAGGCGGTGCCCACCGGCACCCGGGCCTCGGCGTCCACCGCCCGGAACGTCAGCCCGCGCGCCCCCTCACGCGCCAGCACCTCCACCGCCGCGTCCAGCAGAGCGGCCCTGCGCTCCGGGTTCCTGACCATCCGGGCTCCCTCGTATCCGAAACCGTCTTGCAACCACTACGACTGAAGTACTATAACTGAAGTGGTTGCATGGTGGTCACGCGGTGATCCACCTGTCGGACGAGGAAAAGAGACCGGTTTGCGCAAGCTCACGTACGCCATCGCCTGTTCCATCGACGGCTTCATCGGGGACCCGGAGGGTGACGCGTCGTACATGTATCCCTTTGTGGTGGGGGAGTACGCCGAGTACCTCCTCACGGAGCACCCGGACATCAACCCGAGCCATGTGCGTCGGCTCGTCGGCACGGACGGCCTGCCGAACAAGCACTACGACACGATCGTCCAGGGCCGCGCCAGCTACGACGTGGCACTGAAGGACGGCATCACCAGCCCCTTCGCCCACCTGCGCGAGTACGTGGCCTCGCGCACGCTGAAGGAGTCGCCCGATCCGCACGTCGAGATCATCTCGGACGACCTGGTCGGCAAGGTCCGTGAACTCAAGGCGGAGGACGGCGAACTCGGCATCTACCTCTGCGGTGGCGCGGCCGTCGCGGGCGCGCTGATCGACGAGGTCGACGAGCTGATCATCAAGACGTACCCGGTGGTGCAGGGCAGCGGGACGCCGATGTTCGGCTCCGGCTTCGACATCCGCGAGTTCACGCTCGACGAGGTGCGCGGCTTCGACAACGGGGTGGTCGTCCGCAAGTACACCAGGAAGCGCTGACGGGCGGACCCCGCGCGGTGGAGGCCCGACGCGGTGGAGGCCCGCGCGGTCCGTCCGGGCGCCGTGCGCGCGTGACCGGTCGCCGATCGCCCGCGCACGCGGGGAGCGCCCCGGCCCTGTCGGTCATACCCTGAGGGCATGGGCATCGACGAGCATGTCTGCCCGGTCTGCGGACAGCCTGTGGCCACGGTCGTACGGCGGCACAAGACGCTGGGCGCGTGGGTACCCGTATGGAGTCCGGGTCCGTGCAGGAATCACGAGTGTGCGGCGTACGTCGACGAGGCCGTCGAGGCCGAGGAGGCCGCCGCGGAGAAGCCCCGGGCGGTGGCCCGGCGCACGCACGGCAGCCATGGAGCGCACGGTGGTCATGACGCGCACGGTGGTCATGACGCGCGGGCGGGCGGAGCGGGTGAGACCGCCGAGGTGAGGGCCGAGGAGAAGGCCGAGGAGAAGGCATGACGGGTGCGGCCGCCACCGAGGCAGAGCGGCTCCGACGTCTCCTGCGCGAGCTGCCTGGACCGGGGGCCGAAGGAGCGGACGCATGAAGTACCTGCTGATGGTCCTGGGCACACAGGCGGACTACGAGGGCATGCGCGGCAAGGCGTCCGCGGGCTCCCCGGCCTGGACGGGGGAGCAGTTGCAGGCCATGTACGCGTACATGGGCGCGATCAACGAGGACCTCGCCCGTACCGGGGAGATGATCGACGGGCAGGGACTGGCGGAGCCGGCGCGGACCCGTTTCGTCACGGCCGGCACCGACGGCGAGCCGGTGGTCACGGACGGGCCGTACCCGCGGACCGAGGTGCTGCTCGCCGGCTACTGGCTCCTGGACTGTGCCGATCTGGACCGGGCCACGGAGATCGCGGCCCGCGTCGCCCGGTGCCCCGGCCCCGCGGGGCTCACGGAGTATCCGGTGGTCATCCGGCCGGTGCTCGACGGCGCGGGGGACGTCTGAGCCGTTCGTCCCTGTCCCCGCTCCGCTGAGTCACCCTGTCGTCGGTGGCAGTCCGCCCGTCTCCGGGGACCGGCCCGTCAGGCAGTACGTGCCGCCCGCCGGGTCGCGCATCACCGTCCAGTGGGAGTGGCGGGCCACGACGGTGGCGCCGAGGGCTTCGTGACGGGCTCGGACGGTGTCGATGTCGGCGCAGGCCAGGTCGAGGTGGGCGGAGGCGGGGCGAGGGGCGTCCAGACGTTGGAGGAGGACACGGAAGGGGAGACCGGCCGGCGGGCGCAGGACATGGAACTCCGGGAGTGAGCCCGGGTGCGAGTCCCAGCCCGACAGGGCCGCCCAGAACGCGACCTCGCCCGCGAAGTCGGCCGGCGCCATGTCCAGACACACCTGGTCCAGCCGGCTCCCGTCGACCACTGGCGGCCGCATGGACTCCCCGTGCCACGGCACCGCGCAGAAGAGGTGCCCGGCGGGGGAGCGCAGCACCGCCCAGCCGTCGTTCGGGGCGACCACCTCGGCGCCGAGCCGGACCGCCCGGTCGACCAGGGCGGGGACGTCGTCGACGGCCAGATCCAGGTGGGCGCCGCCGTCGCCGGACGTCACACCCTGCGCCTTCACGCACGCGTCGCCGGTCTCGGGCAGCAGGGTCACGAACTCACCCCGGTCGCCCCGGGGTGCGGACAGCCGGGTGGCCGTCACCGCCGTCCAGAAGGCGCACGCCCGCTCGAACCCGGCCGTCGGCCGGTCGGCGAAGGCATACGTCCACCGAATCGCCCCGCGCGCCGCGTCCGCCCCCTCTCCCTGCGAGCCTCCCTGCGAGCCGACGCCCGCGCCGCCGCCGCTGCCGTCCCCGCGCACTCCGCCCACAGCACCGTTCCCTCTCGGACTCCGGCCCCGCGGCCGAACGACTCGTACGTTCTCCCGCCCAGCCGCCGACCGTCTACCCCCGGCGCTCCATGAAGCGCAGCATGTTCCCCGCCGGGTCGCGGAAGGCGCAGTCGCGGACACCGTAGGGCTGGTCCATGGGCTCCTGGAGGACATCGGCGCCGGAGGCCTCGACACGGGCGTAGAGGGCGTCGCAGTCGGTGGTGGTGAAGTTGACGCCGCGCAGGACGCCCTTGGCGAGGAGCGTGGCGATGGTCTCGCGGTCGGCGGGGGAGATGTCGGGGTCGGCGGCCGGGGGTTCCAGGACGATCTCGACGTCCGGCTGGAGCGGGGAGCCCACGGTCACCCAGCGCATGCCCTCGAAGCCCACGTCACCGCGGACCTCCATGCCCAGCACGTCACGGTAGAAGGCGAGCGCCTTGTCGTGGTCGTCGACGGCGAGGAAGCACTGGGCGAGCCGCACTTCCGGGGCCGGAGGTCTGTTCGGGGCGTGTGTGACGTTCGGATCGTTCGTGGCCATGCCTTCACGCTAGGGCGCTTCGCCCGGCACCGCCGTGCGTACGCGGTGCCGGGACGGGCGGGTCAGGCGTTTCGCCACGCACGCGGGGATCGCCGCGCTCTCCTCGTGCGAGCGCGCCCGGTACGCGCTCGGTGTCTCGCCGACCAGCTCGGTGAAGCGCGAGCTGAAGGACCCCAGGGACGTGCACCCGACCGCGATGCACACCTCGGTCACCGTCAGGTCGCCGCGGCGCAGCAACGCCTTGGCACGCTCCGTCCTGCGGGTCATGAGATAGCCGTACGGGGTCTCGCCGTAGGCCGCGCGGAAGCTGCGCTGGAAGTGTCCGGGGGACATCAGCGCGGTGCGGGCGAGGGCGGTCATGTCCAGCGGCTCGGCGTACTCGCGGTCCATACGGTCCCGCGCCCGCCGCAGCCGCACCAGGTCGTCCCGGTTCATGCCGCCCAGCATCGCACCGACCCCGGACAACGGGCCACGCGCCGCCCGGCCCCCGTGATCACCCCTTCACCGCCGAGTTGGCCACCCCCTGGACGAACCACCGCTGGAAGAAGGCGAAGACGATCAGGACCGGGAGGACGAGGAGGACGCCGAAGGCGAGGATCTGACCCCAGTCCGGGGGCTGCTGGCCCTGGAAGACGCTCATCTCCAGCGGCAGCGGGCGCACCGACGGGTCCGAGACCATCAGCACGGGCCACAGGAACGAACCCCACTGGGTGAGGAAGGTCAGGATCGCGACCGACGCGAACGCCGGCTTCGACATCGGGACGATGATCGCGAAGAAGGTGCGCCAGGGGCCCGCGCCGTCCAGCCGGGCCGCCTCCTCGATGCTCGGCGGGATCGAGCGGAAGAACGTGTGGAACTGGTAGACCGAGAACGCGTTGGCGATGAACGGGAGCGCCTGGATGAAGAGCGTGTTGCGCTGGTCGTTGAACAGGTAGAACAACGGCACGGCCACCGACTCGAACGGCACCAGCATCAGCAGCAGGACCAGGGTGAACACGGCCTCCCGCCCCCGCCACCGCAGCCGCGAGAGCCCGTACGCCGCCATCGAGTTGACGAAGAGACCGCCCGTCACCACCACGAACGCCAGCAGCAGCGAGACGCCCATGAACTGCCAGAAGTGACCCGTGCTGTCGGAGTTCAGGCTGTCCAGGACGGCGGCGTAGTTGTCGAAGGACAGATGGGTGGGCAGGAAGCCGGACAGACCGTTCAGGACCTCGTCGGACGGCTTGAGGCTGCCGAGGAGGAGGTAGAGGACCGGCAGTGTGAAGACGAAGGCCAGGACGGAGAGGACGGCGTAGTCGAGGAACCGGCGCAGCCCGGTGCGGGACGGGCCGGCCCCCGCGCTCGTCCCGGCCCGCGTGCTCGTCCGCGTACGCAGACTCGTGCTCGTGGTGGTGCTCATGCTCAGTCCTCGTTGTCGGGCCGGACGACGCGGCGCTGGATCAGGGTCAGGACGACGACGATCAGGAAGAAGACGACGGTGATCGCGGACGCCTGACCGACGTTGTTCTGGTCGAAGGCCGTCGTGACCGCCTGGTACATCACCGTGCGCGCGGCGTCCTCGTCGAGGCCGCCGCCCTTGACCAGCACGTACACCTGGTCGAAGACCCGGAAGGACAGCACCGAGGTGAGCATGGCGACGAAGACGAGCGTGCCGCGTATGCCGGGCAGCGTGATGTGCCGGAACTGCTGCCAGGCGGAGGCCCGGTCGAGCCGGGCGGCCTCGTAGCGCTCGCCCGGGATCTGCTGGAGGCCGGCGAGCAGGATGACCATCTGGAAGCCGACACCCTGCCAGACGGAGAGCACGATGATCGAGGCCATCGCCGTCAGCCCGTCGCCGAGCCAGTCGAACGCGCCCCAGTTGCCGAGACTCACCGCCTCCAGCACCGAGTTGAGCATGCCCTGGTCGCTGCGGGCGAGGATCAGCCGCCAGATCACGGCCACGAGTGCCATCGGGAAGACGACCGGCAGGAAGAACAGCGAGCGGAACAGGCCGATCGCCTTCAGCTTGCGGTTCAGCAGGATCGCCAGGCCCAGGGCGAGACCCGTCTGCAGGGGGACGACGACCACGGCGAAGGTCAGGTTGTTGAGCAGCGCCCGCAGGAACGGGCCGGAGAGGTCGGGGTCGGTGAGCAGCCGCCGGTACTGCTCGATCCCGAAGAAGGTGGGTTCCAGCGGGGAGCCGAGGCGCACGTTGTAGAAGGAGAGCACCACGGCGTAGCAGAAGGGGATGCCGACGAAGGCGATGAGCCCGGCGACGGCCGGCGCGGACATGAGCAGTCCGTGCAGCCATTCGCGGTTGTGGCGGGACGGCCGCCGGGCGGCCGGGTCACCGACGGGGGAGGCCTGCTTCCGGCCTGGCGCCGCCGCGGGCGCGGGTTCCACGGCTTTCACGGTTTTCACGGGAGGGTCCTCTTCCCTGCGGGGCGGGCGGCCACGTGGTGTGCGCCCGCCCCGGCCGATGGGTTCGACTGAACCCGATGGGTCGTGTGGGTCCTGTAGGTCGTGTGGCTACGGGTGCTACGGGTGCTACGGGTTCCAAGGGGCTACGGGATCGCGTAACCCGCGTTGTCCGCGAAGTCGCGGTCGATGGCGCGGGCGGCCTCGGCCAGGGCGTCCTCGGGATCGGCGCCCCCGTAGATCGAGTTGAGCGCCTCGCCGAACTTCGCGGTCACCACCGGGTATCCGGCGGTCACCGGGCGGGTGACGGCGACACAGGACTTGCTGATGTCGATGTCGCCGCAGGGCTTGGCGAGCTGGTCCGCGAAGAGCTGGAGCGGGCCGCCCTTCTTGTACAGCTCGCTGGCGGCGAGCGCCGACTTGGTCGCGGGCGGGGCCCCGTTGGCCTTCGTCATCGCGCCGACGTTGGTGTCGTCGAGGAGGAAGTCCAGGAAGGCGCCGGAGGCCTTGGCGTTCTTGGAGTTCGCGCCGACGCCCCAGGCCCACGAGCCCTGGCCGGTCTTCGGGCCGTCGCCGAAGTCGGGCAGCGGCAGCACGACCAGGTCGTCGCCGAGCGCCTCGCTGTAGGCGGGGTACATCCAGTGCCCGACCCAGCTGAGGGCGACCCGGCCCTTGGCGAAGGCGTTGCCGTCGGTGTTGGCGTCGACGGTGCTCTTCCAGGACTGGAAGGTCTTCATGGCCGAGACCACCGCCGGGGTGTCGAGGGCGCCCGCGGCCTTGCCGTCCTTGAGCAGGGAACCGCCGGCCGACCAGACCACCGGGGCGAAGCCGTAGGTGCCCCACTCGGTGGCGTAACCGTTGCCCTCCTGCAGGTCGAGGACCTTCCCGTCGGAGTCCTTCGCCTTCAGCGCCTTCAGCGCCGCGTCGAACTCCTGCGCGGTCCAGGCGTCGTCCACACCCTTCGGATACGTCACCCCGGCCGCGTCCAGCAGCTTCTTGCTGCCGTACATGCCGAGCCCGGAGTCGAACATGCCCAGGCCGTAGTGCTTGCCGTCGATCTCGCCCTGCGCCTTGCTCGCGTCCGTGGCGTTGTCGAGGGTCCCGGCGGAGACGTAGTCGTCGATCGGGGCGAGCTTCTTGGTGTAGACGAAGTTGGCCATGGTCGGGCCGTCGAACTCCATGACGTCCGGCAGCTTGTCGGCGTTCGTCGCGGTGATCGTCTTGGTGTAGTCGGTCTCCGGTATCAGCTTCAGCTCGACCTTCACCTTGTCCTGCGAGGAGTTGAACGACTTCACCGCGTTCTGCAGCGCCTCCGACTCGCTCTTCTGCCCCTGGTGGGCCCAGACGCTGATGGTCCCCTCACCGCTGCCGGCCTCGGCGGACGTGTCGCCGCCGCCACCGCCGCAGGCGGCCAGGGCTGCCAGGGGGAGGGCCAGGGCCAGGCCCGCACGGGCCGTGCGGCGGAACCTCTTGCTGGTCGAGCTGGGGGTCGGGCTCATGGTGTGTGCCTCCGTGCGGGATGAGGGTGCGAGGAGCGGGTGGCGCCGAGAGGTGCGAGGTGTGGGGTATTCGGGGGGTGGGGCCGGCGGGGGTGTCGCGGCGTGCGGGTGCGCGGCCCCGGGGGTGAGGGCGCCGGTGGATGGGGGCGTGGATGGGGGCGTGCGTGGCCGGGTAGGCCGGGGCGGACGGGAGGTCACCGCGGTCCGGCCGGAGGTCACTGGGGTCCGCGTGGGCGGGGCGGTGCCGTCGTCTCGCGCAGGACCAGCCGGATGGGCATCTGCACATGGCCGGGCTGTTCGGTGTCCGGCTCGTCCAGCCGGCGCAGCAGCAGCCGGGCCGCCTCCGCGCCCTGGCCGGCGACGGGTTGGGCGACGGTGGTCAGGCCGACCACGTCGGCGAGTTCGTGGTCGTCGAAGCCGACCACGGACACGTCGTCCGGCACCCGCAGCCGATGCCGCCTGAGCGCGCGCAGCGCGCCCATCGCCATCTCGTCGGACTGGGCGAACACGGCGGTCGGCGGCCGGGACGCGGCCAGCAGCTCGGTCATCGCCCGCTCCCCGCCGTCGACGGTGTAGTCGCCGTCCGCGACCAGGGCCGCGTCGTGCTCGATCCCGGCCTCGGCGAGGACGTGCAGATAGGCGGCGCGACGGTCGAGGGGCGTGGTCCAGTGCAGCGGACCGCTGGCCCCGGAGATCATGCCGATCCGCCGGTGACCGAGGTTCACCAGATGCCGTACGGCGCTCTCCGCGCCCGCCCGGTCGTCGATGCCGACCACGGTGAAGCCGGGCCGGGGACCCCCGACCGTGGAGGCCAGCGGCACCCCGAGCGAGCGCAGGGCCGCCGACTCGTCCTCGTCCGGGATGAGCAGCGAGAGCACCGCGTCGACCCGCTTGCGCACGGGCAGCTTGGTGAAGAAGCGCTTGCGTGCCTCGGGCGAACCCAGGTTGTACAGCAGGACGTCGTACCCGGCCGCGCTGAACACCTGCTCGGCGGCGTCCAGCACGGTGCCGAAGAACCAGCGGCCGATGTACGGGGCGACGACCCCGATCGTGTACGTCCGCCCGCTGGCCAGGCTGGACGCCGAACGGGAGGCCGTATAGCCGAGTTGCGCGGCGACGGCCGCGATCTGCGCCCGCACCTCGTCCGAGACTCCCGGCCGGCCGCGCAGCGCGCGGGACACGGTGGACGCCGAGACCCCGGCGGCGGTGGCGACATCGGTGATGCTGACCGTCACGGCGGTCTTCTCCCGTCGGTAGGGCGTGGGTCGGCGTCTCGCGTGGAATCCCGCGCCGGTTTCACGTCGGTGTGAGCTGTTGGGGTGACGTGACCGTAAACCCGCCTCCTCTGTTGCGCAAGCGTTTGCGTTCAGATTTACTTGCGCTGATTCTCCAGCGACACCCTCCGGAATCATGGTCAGCGCACGCGTTTGGGCGCTGTGAGCGACAGGACTGCTGCGCATGCGATACGCCCCGCCCGGCCTCTGCGTGAACGACTTCGCCCTGCTCCGCGACGACGACGGCACCTACTCCGTGCTGCACCTCCAGGGCCCCTGGACCGACGACTTCGACCACCTGCGCATGGAGACCTCCTACGGCCGGGCCACCTCGGCCGACCTGGTCGCCTGGTTGCCCGAGGGCAGCGTGTTCGGCAACGGCCTGCCCGGCCGCTTCGACCAGCGGGCGGTCTGGACGATGCACCCGTTCCGCCACGGCACCGGTATGGCGATGCTCTACACGGGCGTGCGCGGGCTGACGCCGGAGGGCTGGCCGTTGCAGGCGGTGGGCCTCGCGTACTCCGACCGCACGGACGGCACGGGCTGGCGACGCCACGGCACGACGCCCGTCGTCGAGGCGGACCCCCGCTGGTACCGCACCGCCGACCGCATGGGCTGGCGGGACCCGTTCGTCGTGCGCGACGACGAGGGCGACGGCTGGGCGATGGTGATCTGCGCGAGCGACGCCTCCCTCCCCGTGGAGACCGGCGGCTGCGTCGCCCTCGCCACCTCCGACGACCTGGAGCACTGGACGGTCCACCCGCCCCTGATCTCCCCCGGCGACGTCGACGAACTCGAATGCCCGGTCCTGGAACGCCTCGACGACGGAACCTGGCTTCTCCTCGGCTCCATCGGCGCGACCCGGGGCTTCGAGGCGTGGACGGCCCCGCGCCTGCGCGGCCCGTGGACCCGCCGGGGCGTGCTCGGCCCGACGGGGGCGTACGCCCCGCGCGTCATCCTCGCCCCCGACGGCTCCCGGGTCGTCCTGCACACCACCCCCCGCCGCGTCGGCCTGACCGACACCGGCGACCACTGCCGAGGCATGCTCGCCCAGCCCAAGTCCCTGGTGACGGGCGAGGATTCGGCCCCGCGGCTGGAGTGGTGGCCCGGCCTGGACGCCTGGCTGGGCGAGGAGACGTACGCCCCGACCCCGCATGCCGTCGGCGACGTCGAGGTCTCCGGCCACCCCGTCGAAGTCACCCTGCGCACCGACTCCTTCGGCCCCGACCGCGCGCACCCCGAGCACGCGGAGAGCCCCGAGCACGCGGAGAGCCCCGACCGCGCCGAGAGCCCCGCCCTGACCGTAGGCTGCGACGGCAAGAACCTGCGGATCACCGGCGCCGCCGGTACCCCCCTCGCCGAGACCGTCCTCCCCGAAGCGGCCGACACCCTGCGCATCCTGACCGTCGGGGAGTACGTCGAGATCTACGCCGACGGGGTCTTCGCCCTCACCACGCTCTCCTACACGGGCCGCCCCGCCCCCTGGACGGCGGTCACCGAGGACGGCACGAGGACCGTCCCCGTCCGCCCCCTCCGTCTCCCGGCCCCCGAGCGCGACGACGCCTCCGCCATCTGGCCCGGCCCCGACGGGAGTTGACCGGCGCGCCGGCCCACGCGCCACCGACGTCCGCCGGCCACTCCTGCGAGTGCGTCCGGCCCTGCGGGTGAGCGGTCGGCGAGAGCCCCTCCCCACTCAGGTGCCGTTGCACGCCGCCGACGGGATTCCCGAGCGGTACGTCTGCTCGTACACCACCACGCTGAGATCCCTGGCCCGGGCACGGCGGCGGCAGAACGACGGGGGCCCGTCGACGGGGCCCACGGCCGACGGGTCCTGCGAAGTGCAGGCAGGAGTGGTTCGGCAGGGCCCGGCGGACGGTGCGGCACGCCCGCCACGATCCGGTGCGTCCGGGCCCGGGTCGAGGCCCGGGGCCTCGGCTCGGCCCCGGGTGTCCCGGCCTCGCGGCCCGCGGCAGAGGGTAGTGGGTGATCCATCCGCTGGTCGCCCTCACGACACCGGACGACCGGACGGTCCAGCGCGCCGTCGACGGCCACGGTGTGCGCGGCCGCGCCTGCTCCGCACTCGACTTCGGCGTCTCGCTGACCGTCATCGCCCTGCTGTCGCTGAGCCGGGTCACCTGAGCCGGCCGCCGCCGCGGTCCGGGCTCCGGCCCCCGGACCTCACCGGACGGCTCCGGAACACCACCAGGGCCGCGGAACCCCACCGCACGGCCCCGGAACACAACCGCACCCGGCCCGTGACACCGCCGTGCGGGACGGCGGCATAAGGACCGGGTGCGGTCGAGAGGGGCCGGGTCAGGCCTTCTTGGTCTCCCAGAAGATCTTGTCGATCTGGGCGATGTAGTCCAGCGCCTTCTGGCCCGTCGCCGGGTCGGTGGACGCCTTGGCGGCCGAGAGGGCCTTGAGGGCGTCGTTGACCAGCTGGTGCAGCTCCGGGTACTTCTCGAAGTGCGGGGGCTTGAAGTAGTCGCTCCACAGCACCGAGACGTGGTGCTTGGCGAGCTCGGCGCGCTGCTCCTTGATGACGGTCGCGCGAGCCTGGAAGTGAGGGTCGTCGTTGGCGGCCATCTTGTCCTGCACGGCCTTCACCGACTCCGCCTCGATGCGGGCCTGGGCCGGGTCGTACACACCGCAGGGCAGGTCGCAGTGGGCGCTGACCTTGACCTTGGGGGCAAACAGGCGGGAAAGCATGGAGCGTTCCTTCCTCGTGATCGTCTTCTCAGGTGGGACATTACTCCCTGCGAGAGTGGTTTTCTCGGGTGCCCCCATGGGCTTAGGACAAAAGTCCGGGGTCAGACTGGGACTGGTGGAGGAACGAACCGGGGAGGTGCCGGGGATGCCGGAGCTGTCGCAGGAGAGCGAGCGGGAGCGGGCCCTCCTGCCCTTCGGAGTGGCCGAGGTCACAGGACCGTCCATGGTCCCGACACTGCGCCACGGGGACCAGCTGCTCGTCCACTACGGGGCCCGCCTCAGGGTCGGCGACGTCCTGGTGCTGCGGCACCCCTTCCAGCAGGACCTGCTCGTCGTCAAGCGGGTCGCCGAACGGCGCGACGGCGGCTGGTGGGTGCTCGGGGACAACGCGTACGCGGGCGGGGACAGCACCGACTACGGGGTCGTGCCCGACGAACTCGTCCTCGGCAAGGTGCGGTTCCGCTACCGGCCCCGGCCCGGCGGTCAGCGCTCGCCGTTCGCGCTCGCCCGCTGGGTGGTCTCGGCCGCCCGGCCCGTGTTCGGCGACCGGTCCGCCTCCAGGCGCTTGCGGGCCCGATAGGCCGCCACGTTGGCGCGGGTCGCGCAGCGGTCCGAGCAGTAGCGCCGGGAGCGGTTGGTGGAGGTGTCGAGGTAGGCGTTGCGGCAGGGCGCCGCCTCGCACAGGCCGAGCCGGTCCACGCCGTACTCGGTGAGGTGGAAGGCCAGGCCCATCGCCGCGATCGCCGCGTAGCCGGCCGTCGCGTTCGAGGGGTGGTCCGCCAGGTGCATGTGCCACAGCGGGCGGCCGTCGTCGTCGCGGAAGTCGTGGCCGGAGATCTGCGGGTTCACCGGGAACTCCAGCAGCAGTGAGTTCAGCAGGTCCACGGCGAGGGTCTCGTCCCCGTCGTTCGCCGCCTCGAAGACCGAGCGCAGCCGGGCCCGTACCGACCGGAACCGGGTCACGTCGGCGTCCGTCGCCCGCCGGGCCGCCTGCCGGCTGGGCCCGAAGAGATCACGGACGGCCTCGACCGAGGTGAGCGTGTCCTTGCCCCGGTCCGGTTCCTCGGTGTTCACGAGGCGTACGGCGTAGTCCGAGTAATGGGCCAGTTCCACTTGTAGTCCTTACGAGGGCGCTCTATTGTCGTGATGCGGGTCAGGTAATGGCTGCTCGTGCTTACAGGGTATTACGCAGTGGCGGACAACGCGGTACACGGAAGAAGGGGCCTCATGACCACCACGGCCGGCACCGACTGGCATGCCTGGCAGGAGAGCTGGGACCGGCAGCAGGAGTGGTACCTGCCGGACCGTGAGGAGCGGTTCCGGGTGATGCTGGACATGGTCGAGGCCTTCGCCGGACCCGAGCCCCGCGTCCTGGACCTCGCCTGCGGTACGGGTTCCATCACGTCCAGACTGTTCGCGCGGTTCCCGAAGGCCGTCAGCACCGGTGTGGACCTCGACCCCGCGCTCCTGGCGATCGCCGAGGGCACGTTCGAGGGCGACCCCCGGGTCACCTTCGTCACCGCCGACCTCACCGACCCCGACTGGACGACCCGGCTGCCGTACGACTCGTACGACGCCGTGCTGACGGCCACGGCCCTGCACTGGCTGCACAGCGAACCCCTCGCCGCCCTCTACGGTCAGGTCGCGGAACTCGTCCGCGACGGCGGTGTCTTCATGAACGCGGACCACATGATCGACGAGTCGACGCCCCGGATCAACGCGGCGGAGCGGGCGCACCGGCACGCGGGTATGGAACAGGCCAAGGCGCGCGGCGCCGTCGACTGGGCCGCATGGTGGCAGCTCGCCGCCCAGGACCCCGTGCTCGCCGAGCCGACGGCCCGCCGTTTCGAGATCTACGGGGAGCACGCCGACGGCGACGTCCAGAGCGTCGACTGGCACGCCCGCGTCCTGCGCGAGAAGGGCTTCGCCGAGGCCCGCGCGGTCTGGTGCTCGCCCTCCGACTCACTGGTGCTGGCGGTGAGGTAGACCGCCGCGCGCACGGACGGGTGCACGAGCGAGGGGCGGTACGGAGATCCGTACCGCCCCTGCCTGTCGTGCCGCGGCGCTACAGCACCTTGGACAGGAACGACTGGGTGCGCTCCTCCTGGGGGTTGGTCAGCACGTCACGGGGGTTGCCGGACTCGACCACCACACCGCCGTCCATGAAGACCAGGCTGTCGCCGACCTCGCGGGCGAAGCCCATCTCGTGGGTGACGACGACCATCGTCATGCCGGACTCGGCCAGGTCGCGCATGACGTCGAGGACGTCGCCGACCAGCTCCGGGTCGAGCGCCGAGGTCGGCTCGTCGAAGAGCATCAGCTTCGGCTCCATGGCCAGCGCCCGGGCGATGGCCACGCGCTGCTGCTGGCCGCCGGAGAGCTGGGACGGGTAGTTGCCCGCCTTGTCGCCGAGGCCGACGCGCTCCAGCAGCTCACGGGCGCGGTCGCGGGCCTGGGCCCGGCTGACGCCCTTGACCTGGACCGGCGCCTCCATGACGTTCTCGGCGGCCGTCATGTGCGGGAACAGGTTGAAGCGCTGGAAGACCATGCCGATGTCACGGCGCTTGAGCGCGACCTCGCTGTCCTTCAGCTCGTACAGCTTGTCGCCCTTCTGGCGGTAGCCGACCAGCTCGCCGTCGACGTACAGCCGTCCGGAGTTGATCTTCTCCAGGTGGTTGATGCACCTGAGGAACGTGCTCTTGCCGGAGCCGGACGGGCCGATGAGGCAGAACACCTCGCCCGTCTGCACCTCCAGCTCGATGCCCTTGAGGACCTCGACGGGGCCGAACGACTTGTGGATGCCCTCGGCCTTCACCATGGCGGTCATGCCGAGACTCCCTTCGGGCGGCGCACGGGCAGCACGGCCGTCTTGAAACGCTGCATCGGTGTCGGCGGAAGGGTCCGGGAGGAACCCTTCGCGTAGTGCCGCTCCAGGTAGTACTGCCCGACGCTGAAGACGCTGGTCAGGATCAGATACCAGGCGGCGGCGAGGAACAGCATCTCCACGGTGGAGCCGGAGCCCTGGCCGATGTCCGTGGCTGCCTTGAGCAGATCCACGTACTGCACCGTCGAGACGAGCGACGTGGTCTTCAGCATGTTGATGACCTCGTTGCCCGTGGGCGGCACGATCACGCGCATCGCCTGCGGGATGACGATCCGGCGCAGCGTCTTGGAGTGGCTCATGCCGAGCGCGTGCGACGCCTCGGTCTGGCCCTCGTCGACCGAGAGCAGACCGGCGCGGCAGATCTCCGCCATGTACGCGGCCTCGTTGAGACCGAGGCCGAGCAGCGCCGTCAGCAGCGGCGTCATGAAGGAGGACCAGTAGTCCTTGTAGATCGGGCCGAGGTTGATGTACTCGAAGACCAGACCCAGGTTGAACCAGACGAAGAGCTGGACCAGGACCGGCGTGCCGCGGAAGAACCAGATGTAGAACCACGCGACCGACGAGGTCACCGGGTTGTTCGACAGCCGCATCACGGCGAGCAGGATGCCGCCGACGATGCCGATCACCATGGACAGCACGGTGAGCAGGAGGGTGTTCAGAACGCCCTCGATGATGCGGTCGTCGAAGAAGTAGTCGGGGACGGCGCCCCAGTTGATCTTCTTCGCCTGCGCGAACGCGTAGATGATCGAGCCGAGCAGAGCGAGCGCGATGGCCGCGGACACATAACGCCCCGGGTGCCGGACCGGAACGGCCTTGAGGGCCTCCGGGCCGGCGGGGGGAGTGTCCGAGGGACCGTCCGTCTTGCTGACGTCAACAGTCACGGGTGGAGCCTTTGCCTTTCAGAACCGAGCCGAGAATCAGGAGCCGCCGTTGACCTTGGCCTCGGTGATGGCGCCGTCCTCGACGCCCCACTTCTTGATGATCTTCTCGTACTCACCGTTGTCGATGATCGCCTGGACGGCGGCCTCCAGCGCGTCACGCAGCTCGGTGTTGTCCTTGGCGACGGCGATGCCGTACGGGCCGGCCTCGACCTGGTCGCCTACGATCTCGAAGTACTTGCCGCCGCCCGAGGTCTTCACCGAGTACGCGGCGACCGGGTAGTCGGCGGAGACGACGTCCGCGCCCTTGGAACGCATCCGGGTCTCGGCCTCGGGGTTGGTGGCGAAGTCCTCGATCTTGAGGGCCTTGCCGCCGTCCTTCTTGCACTTCGCCGCCTGGTCCTTGGCGAGGTCGTGCGAGAACGTGTTGCGCTGCACGGCGATCGTCTTGCCGCACAGGTCGTCCCAGGTCTTGATGCCCTGGTCGTCGCCCTTGTTGGTGTACAGCGAAACGCCCGCGGTGAAGTAGTCGACGAAGTCGACGCCGGCGCCGACCTTCTTGCCGGTGTCGGCGTCGATGCCCTCCTGGCGGTCCTTGGTGTCCGTCATGGCCGACATGGCGATGTCGTACCGCTTGGCCGCGAGACCACCGATGAGGGTGTCGAAGGTGGCGTTCTGGAACTTGAAGTCCACGCCGAGCTGCTTGCCCATCGCCGCGGCGATGTCGAGGTCGATGCCGACGACCTTGCCGGACTCGTCCTTGTACTCCACCGGGGCGTACGCGATGTCCGAACCGACGTTGATCACGCCCTTGTCCCGGAGGGCCGCGGGCAGCTTGTCGGCCAGCGGGGCACCGCTGGCCGAGGCGGTCTCCGAACCGTTGTCCTTGCTCTTGGTCTGGTCACCGCAGCCGGTGAGCAGCAGGGCGCCCGCGACCGCGATCGCTCCGACGGCGGCGGTACGGGAACGCAGGCCGGTCGTACGACAGGTGGTGCTTGCGGTCATGGTGGGTTCCTCCGGCGGGGGTGGTGTGGAGTTGCCGACAGGTCGACGATTAACACGCGTCTTCGAGTGTGGCGACCTCGTGTGATTACGGCATCTTGCCATTCGGGCATGTGCAATCAGATGACCGGCCATGTCAAAATCGGATAACGGGTGACCCCCCGATGACCTACGAACCGCCGCGGACCAGGTGATCACACCGGATCCTGTGCGGGAATTCCTCCTTCCGGCCGGAAGATCTTCGGCGCATCTCAGGATGCGGTCGGCCCCGAACTCCGCACACGTGGCTGTACGGGACTTGTCGTGACGTGTACCGACTTGCCCCGTTATCCGTCGATGAATCGAACGGTCCATGATCGTCTTCAAATGACCTACGAGTTGTGACCTTCGAGGTATCAAGACGTGTGGACTCGTCGTCGGCACCGTCCGTCCGGTAAGAAGGTTCCTTACACCCCTCATCCGGGGCCCAGGGCGCGTGTGCGGCGCGCCCGTCGCGTCTGAGCCCGCAGGCGTCGCCGTACGTATCGGTGACCTGGGACTTACGCGGTGCCCGCCCGCTTGCGAACCGGAAGCGGAACACCCTCAAACCATGAAGACCTAAGGGGTAACACCAGTGGCAGCGGAGATTGTCAATCCTCGCACCGACAGTGGCGACGGCAGTACGGGTCAGGAGGGCGGGGGGGAGCCTCTCAATTCCCTCGACTCCTTCGATCCCGCCTTCGCCCTGCACCGCGGCGGCAAGATGGCCGTGCAGGCCACCGTGCCGATCCGGGACAAGGACGACCTGTCCCTCGCCTACACGCCCGGCGTCGCGCGGGTGTGCACCGCCATCGCCGAGCAGCCCGACCTGGTCAACGACTACACGTGGAAGTCGTCGGTCGTCGCCGTCGTGACGGACGGTACGGCGGTCCTCGGACTCGGCGACATCGGCCCCGAGGCCTCCCTCCCCGTGATGGAGGGCAAGGCGATCCTGTTCAAGCAGTTCGGCGGCGTCGACGCGGTGCCGATCGCGCTCGCCTGCACCGACGTCGACGAGATCATCGAGACCGTCGTCCGGATGGCGCCCTCCTTCGGCGGCGTGAACCTGGAGGACATCTCCGCGCCCCGCTGCTTCGAGATCGAGAAGCGGCTCCAGGAAGCCCTCGACATCCCCGTCTTCCACGACGACCAGCACGGCACGGCGGTCGTGACGCTGGCGGCGCTGCGCAACGCGGCGAAGCTGACCGGGCGCGGGCTGGGCGATCTGCGGGCCGTCATCTCGGGCGCGGGCGCGGCCGGTGTGGCCATCGCCAAGATGCTGCTGGAGGCCGGTCTCGGCGACGTCGCGGTCGCCGACCGCAAGGGTATCGTCTCCGCGGACCGCGAGGACCTCACGCCGGTCAAGCGGGAACTCGCCGAACTCACCAACCGGGCCGGGCTCTCGGGCTCCCTGGAGGACGCCCTCGCGGGCGCGGACGTCTTCATCGGCGTCTCCGGCGGTACGGTCCCGGAGGCGGCGGTGGCCTCGATGGCCAAGAACGCGTTCGTCTTCGCCATGGCCAACCCCAACCCCGAGGTGCACCCGGACGTCGCGCACAAGTACGCGGCGGTCGTCGCCACCGGGCGGTCCGACTACCCGAACCAGATCAACAACGTCCTCGCCTTCCCGGGGATCTTCGCGGGGGCCCTTCAGGTGCGGGCGTCCCGGATCACCGAGGGGATGAAGATCGCGGCGGCCGAGGCGCTGGCGTCGGTCGTCGGGGACGACCTCGCCGCGGACTATGTCATTCCGTCGCCGTTCGACGAGCGGGTCGCTCCTGCCGTGACCGCGGCGGTCGCCGCGGCGGCTCGGGCGGAGGGTGTGGCTCGGCGCTGAGCCGAGTGCCGGGGCGGTGTGGGGTGGTCTCGCCCCCGCCGCCCCTCTACCCGTCCCCTCATCAGGGGCGGTGCCCCTTCGCCCCCCCGTGCAGGTCCGGTGGGGGCTGGTCGCGCAGTTCCCCGCGCCCCTGAAAAGCAGGGGCTGCGCCCCGTGTTTCCAGGCCCGCAGGGCCGTGGCTTCCAGGCCCGCAGGGCCTGGGCTTCTAGGGGCGCGGGGAACTGCGCGAGAAGCCCCACCGGACCCGCGCCCGACAACGCACCCCGACGTCCGCATCCGACACGCGGGAGTCCGGGCGACGGGACGCGTGTCACAGTCGGTGGCGGTTCCATCGCCTCCGGCGTCCCCCTATGGTCAGGCGCATGTTCGCTGCCTACGCCGCCCGTATCGACCGTGATCGACCGCTCGACGGACTGGAGTTGGGTGACCGCCCGGCCCCGGAACCGAGGCCCGGCTGGACGACCGTGAGGGTGAAGGCCGCCTCGCTGAACCACCACGACCTGTGGTCCCTGCGCGGGGTCGGCCTCGCCGAGGACAAGCTGCCCATGATCCTCGGCTGTGACGCCGCCGGTGTGGACGAGAACGGCAACGAGGTCGTCCTGCACTCGGTGATCGGCCAGACCGGTCACGGGGTCGGCCCCGACGAGCCCCGCTCGATCCTCACCGAGCGCTACCAGGGCACCTTCGCCGAACTCGTCTCCGTCCCCACCTGGAACGTCCTCCCCAAGCCCGCGGAACTCTCCTTCGCGGAGGCCGCCTGTCTGCCCACCGCCTGGCTGACGGCCTACCGCATGCTCTTCACCAACGCCGGCGTACGGCCCGGTGACTCCGTCCTCGTGCAGGGCGCCGGCGGCGGTGTCGCCACCGCCGCGATCGTGCTGGGCAAGGCGGCCGGACTGCGGGTCTTCGCCACCAGCCGGGACGAGGCCAAGCGCAAGCGCGCCCTGGAGCTGGGCGCGGTGGAGGCGCTGGAGTCGGGGGCCCGGCTGCCGCAGCGTGTCGACGCGGTCATCGAGACCGTCGGTGCCGCCACCTGGTCCCACTCGGTGAAGTCGCTGCGCCCCGGCGGCAGCCTCGTCATCTCGGGCGCCACCAGCGGCGACCGCCCCTCCCACGCCGAACTGACCCGCATCTTCTTCCTCGAACTCAAGGTCGTCGGCTCCACCATGGGCACCAAGGACGAACTGGAGGACCTCCTCTCCTTCTGCGCCGCGACCGGCGTCCGTCCCGTCATCGACGAGGTGCTTCCCCTGGACCGTGCCCGCGAGGGCTTCGAACGACTGGCGGCGGGCGACCAGTTCGGCAAGATCGTGCTCACCAACCCCTGACGAACTCTCTCGCTACAGCTACAGCTACAGCTACAGCTACAGCTAGAGCTACAGCTACAGCGACGGCGACGGCGACGGCGACGGCCGGCCCGGATCTCCGGGCCGGCCGTCGTCATGTCAACCGGGGTTGACGCGACAGCGGATGTCAACATAGGTTGACATCATGACCGAAGCAACGGATCTCGCCGAGCGCGCGGGCGACGGCGACCCCCGGGTCGGGCTGCGGGCCGTCGCCGCGCTGCGGAGGCTGCTGGAGCGACTGGAGTCGGTGCAGGTGCGCAGCGCCCGTCGGCAGGGCTGGTCGTGGCAGGAGATCGCCACGGAACTCGGAGTGAGCAGGCAGGCCGTGCACAAGAAGTACGGGAGGCATTGATGTTCGAACGGTTCACGAAAGACGCCCGTGCCGTGGTTCTGGGAGCGGTGGACCACGCCGAACGCACCCGTGCGACGGAGGTGACCGAGGAGCACCTCCTTCTCTCCTTGCTGGACCGCGAGGCCAGCCGCGCCTCGTTCGCCCTGGCCGCGCTGGGGCTCGCCGGGGCGGACCGCCGGGAGACCGTCGAGCGTGCCCTCGCCGAGGCCCGCCGCCGGGGTGGGCTCTCCCGCGCCGACGTCGACGCCCTCTCCGGCCTCGGCATCGACCTCTCCGAGATCGTCTCCCGCGTCGAAGAGGCTCACGGCGTGGGGGCGTTGGCGTCGGAGCGGAAGGGCTTCGGGAGCGGCTGGGCACGCCGCTCCGGCCACCGGCCCTTCACCCGCGACGCCAAGGACGTCCTGACCCGCTCCCTGCGCGCCGCCCACGCCCACCGCGACCGGCCCATCGGCGACGAACACCTCCTTCTGGCCCTCACCACCCGCCCCGGCATCCCGGCCGAGGTCCTCGCGGACCACGGGGTGACGTACGCGGCGCTGGAGCGGGTGCTGTACGGGGCGGGGGAGGCCAAAGCGGGGTGAGGGCGCCGGTGAGTGCACCCGGGTGAGCCGCTGGGTGAGCGCGCCGGGGTGCGGCGAGTGCCGCCCCGCCTCACCCCTTGGGTGCCCGCAGCACCACACCGATGTGGGCCGCCGCCGTCGACAGATGGCGTCGGGCGTCGCGGAGCTGCTCCTCGGTCACGCCGTGGTCGCGGGCCGCGTCGCGAATGTCGTCGCGGAAGCGGTCCAGGAGACGGTCGAGGTCACGGGCCGGTTCACCCGTGGGCGGCTCGTGCACCCAGGCGGGTTCGTAGCCGGCCGGGAACTCCTCGGAGGTGGCCGAGTACTCGGGCTCCCCGGCGCCGGTCGCCGCGCCCGTGCGCCCGAAGCCGAAGTCCTTTCCGAACTCCTTTCCGAAGTCCTTCCCGAACTCGCCGAACTCCTTGGCCAGTTCGGTCAGCCCCTCCCGGACGCCCGTCGGCCAGTCGCCCCGGGTGAAGTGGTCCTGCACGTGGTCCTGGACTCGTTTGGCGATGCGCTGCAGCTCCTCCTGGGCCTGGGTGCGGGCATGCTCCTGCGCCTCCTTGGCCTGGCGGCGGGCACGCTGGGCCTCCTCACGGGCACGCCGGCTCTCGTCCTTCGCACGGCGTGCCTGCTCCTTCCACTCCTGCTTGACGCGGCGCATCTCCTCCTTGGCGGCCCGCCAGGACGCGTTGTCGGCATACCCCCCGAACTCCCCGGGCGTCCCCTGCTCCCCCTCGCCCGTCCCGCCGCCCCTGCGGGCCTCGGACGCGGCCGCCCGCATCTCGCGGCGCAGGTCGCCCGCCGCGCCCCGTACGTCGGCCCGGATCTCGGCGGCCAGCTCCGCCACCGATTCGCGGATCTCCAGCTCCAGATCGGCCAGCTCGCCGCCGCGGTCGGCCAGTTCGGCGCGGCCCGCGTCCGTGATCGCGTACACCTTGCGGCCGCCCTCGGTGGTGTGGGTGACCAGTCCCTCCGCCTCCAGCTTGGCCAGACGGGGGTAGACGGTGCCGGCGGACGGGGCGTACAGGCCCTGGAAGCGTTCCTCCAGCAGTCGGATCACCTCGTAGCCGTGGCGCGGCGCCTCGTCCAGCAGCTTCAGCAGGTACAGCCGCAGGCGTCCGTGGGCGAAGACGGGAGGCATGTCAGAACACCTTCTTGTCGGTCGTGCGGTCGGTCGCGGCGTCGGCCGGCCGGTCGGCCCCGGGGGCGTCCGGTCCGTCGTCCGGGGCGGGCGCGTGGCCGGACGGCTCCTCCGCCGGGGCGGAGGAGCCGTCCGACGGATGGTCGCTCATGCCCTCGGGCCGGTGGGCGGGCGGGGGGCCGCCGTGGCCGTCGGTCGGGTCGGTGGGCGAGGGCTCGCCCTCGTCATCGGGTCGGTCGGCGGCCGGGAGGCCGGTGGAGACGGACCCGCTCGGTGTCGCGTCCGGTGTGCCCGGAGGTGGGTCCTGCCGCGCTCCCGGGTTCCGCCCCGCCTCCGCCGCCTTCTCCGCGCTGTCGCCCCGCTGAGGCCCACCGGTCTCCGCCCGGCCCCCGCTGCCCGGCTCCCATGGTTCGTCCTCCGACGGGGGCCTGCGCAGGAGGGCGATGGACCCGGAGACCGTGGTGGCCCTGAGGCGGCCGTTGCCCGCGCCCAGGCGGCCGGTGATCTTGTGGGCGCCCCAGGGCCCGCTGACGCGGAGGTCCTCGAAGGCGTTGGAGATGGTGCCGCTGGCGGTGTTGGCCTCGACCTGGGCGTCGGTGGGGTGGGGGAGACGGATGGCGATCTCACCGGAGACGCTGGTGAGGCCGACGTCGGTGGGGCCGCCCGTGGGATCGAGGTCGAGGATGATGGAGCCGCTCACCGAGTCGGCCTTCACGGTGGGGCAGGACCCCTCTATGACGGTCAGGTCTCCGGAGACGGAGCTGAGCCGGAGGTCGCCGCTGAGGGACTGCGCCTCCACGTTCCCCGACACCGTCGTGGCGCGCACCGGGCCCGCCAGACCGACCAGGGTGGCGTCGCCCGAGACGCCCTTCACCTCGGTGTGCCCCTCCAGCCCGGTCACCACCGCTGTCGCGCCGACCACGCCCACCTCCACACGGGTGGCCGCCGGGACGGCCAGCGACACCAGGACGTTGCGACGCCAGCCCTTCCGGTCGAGCCACTTGAGGAAGCCCTTCCAGGGCAGGTCGTCGTAGGCGACGGTCAGGGTGCCGCCCTTCTGTGTCACCGTCAGGGGCGGGCCCTCGACGGCGGACACCTCCAGACGGGCGGAACTCTCGTCGGTGCCCACCACGTTGACCGTTCCGTTGACGACGCGCACATGCAGTGCCGTCACCGGTTCGTCGAACGTGAGCCTTTGCGGCTCGGCGACGGACCACTCGGACATGGTGCTGACCCCCTCGGCATGACAGACGGGCAGGACGAGAAGGCGTAGGACCACACACGCACTATCGCGTTCTCGTTATTCACGATATATCGCGGTCACGGAAAGTCAAGACACCCGTTCTGGTGACTCCGCACGTACATAGGGGGCAAATCGGCCTAGCGTGGAGGTCATGTCGACGGAACGCTCCCCGGGACCCCGTGCCCCCCGGCCCACCCCCGCCCCCGGCGCGCTCCTGCTCTGCCGGACGGATCCCGACTCCGTCGCCCCCGTCGCCCAACTGCTCCGCGAGCGCATGCTGCTCACCCCCGCCGGAGCCGAGTGGACCGCGCTCGTGCCCGAGGGAAAGCCCTGGCTGCAGGGCGGAGAACCCGTCGACCGCGTGCTCACCGGCTGGGCGACCGCCCTGGCCGTCGGCGTCCCCTGGCCCGTGCTCGCGCTGTGGTGGGACGCGGACCGCAGCGGCTACACCCTCGCCGCCGGCTTCCGCCGCACCGTCGGCTACGTGTGGCTCGCGAACGGCACCCCGGTCGGCGAGGACGAGGCGATGCGTACCTTCGCGGCCCGTCTGGGCCTGGACCCGGTGCTCGACGCGCAGGCTCTGGACGGCCTCACACGACCCGATCCGGCGGCGGACGCCCGCTCCCGGCTGCTGGGCCTCCTCGCCGTCCTCGCCCGCGCGGGCGTGACGCTCCCCGCCGGCCTCGGCCCGGGCGAACCCGCCGACCGGCTCCGCGAGGTCGCCCGTGTCCAGCCCGGCGTCCAGCGCATCGAATGGACCGGCTGGCGCGGTGCCGTGCGTACGGAGCTGGACGCGCTCGAACGCGGCCGCCTCGGCCCCTGGCTCCCCTGGGCCGGCACCCCCAGAGCCCGCGCCCTGGCCGCCGCGCAACTCCTCGCCGGGCTACCGCTCACGGCCTGGGGCCTGCACCGCCGGAGCCTCGGCTGGCTGACCGCGGGCAGCCTGCTGATCGCGCACGGCGCCGTGGGCCTGCTGTACGACCTGTCCCACCCGCGCGACTGAGTGCCCTCGCTCCTGACCGAGTGCTCCCACTCCTGCCGAAGGGGGCGGCTACTCGTCCTCGTCCTCGTCGTCCAGCCGCGCCAGCCAGGTCGCCAGCCGCTCCACCGGCACCTCGAAGTCCGGATTCAGATCGACGAACGTCCGCAGCTGCTCGGCCAGCCACTCGAAGGTGACCTCCTCCTCGCCGCGCCGCTTCTCCAGTTCCTCGATGCCACGGTCCGTGAAGTACATGGGTCAAGGATAAGTGCGGGGAAACGGCCGGGCCGCACCCCTGGGGAGGGGTGCGGCCCGGTTGCGTACGGTCGTCGAGGGCTGTTACGCCTCGAACACCTCACGCACCAACTGCTCCTGCTCGGCCTGGTGCCGCTTGGCCGAACCCACCGCCGGCGACGAGCCGTGCGGGCGGGAGATGCGGCGGAGCCGCTCGCCGTGCGGGACGTCCGCGCCGACCGCGAGGTCGAGGTGGTCGATCAGGTTGAGCGCGATGAACGGCCAGGCACCCTGGTTCGCCGGCTCCTCCTGGGTCCACAGGTACTTCTCGGCGTTCGGGTACTTGTTGACCTCCGCCTGGACCTCGGCACCCGGCAGCGGGTAGAGGCGCTCGATGCGGATGATCGCCGTGTCCGTGATGCCGCGCTTCTGCCGCTCGGCCTCCAGGTCGTAGTAGACCTTGCCGGCGCAGAAGACGACCTTCTTGACCGCGTTCGGGTCGACCGAGCTGTCGCCGATGACCGGGCGGAACTCACCGCTCGTGAACTCCTCCGCCTTCGACGCGGCGGCCTTCAGGCGCAGCATCGACTTCGGGGTGAAGACGACCAGCGGCTTGTGGTGCGGGTTGTGCACCTGCCACCGCAGGAGGTGGAAGTAGTTCGACGGGGAGGTCGGCATGGCGACCGTCATGTTGTTCTGCGCGCACATCTGCAGGAAGCGCTCCGGGCGGGCGGACGAGTGGTCCGGGCCCTGGCCCTCGTAACCGTGCGGGAGCAGCAGGGTGACGCCGGACGTCTGGCCCCACTTCTGCTCCGCCGACGAGATGAACTCGTCCACGACCGTCTGGGCGCCGTTGACGAAGTCGCCGAACTGGGCCTCCCACATCACCAGGGACTCGGGACGGGCGAGCGAGTAGCCGTACTCGAAGCCCATCGCCGCGTACTCGGAGAGCAGGGAGTTGTAGACGTTCAGTCGCGCCTGGTCCTCGGAGAGGTACATCAGCGGCGTGAACTCCTCGCCCGTCTCACGGTCGATGATCACCGCGTGACGCTGGCCGAAGGTGCCGCGCTGCGAGTCCTGGCCGGCCAGGCGGACCGGGGTGCCCTCCAGGAGGAGGGAGCCGACCGCGAGGGTCTCGCCCATGCCCCAGTCGATCGTGCCGTCCTCGACCATGGCCGCCCGGCGCTGCAGCTGCGGCAGCAGACGCGGGTGGGCGGTGATGTGGTCGGGGACGTTGACCTGGGACGCGGCGATGCGCTTGACGGTCTCCGCGGTGATCGCGGTGTCCACCGCGACCGGGAAGCCGTCCTGCGGGTCGTGGACCTCGCCGGACACCGGTTGCGAGGTGGCCTCGCGGACCTCGGTGAAGACCTTCTCCAGCTGGCCCTGGTAGTCCTGCAGGGCCTGCTCGGCCTCTTCCAGGGTGATGTCGCCGCGACCGATGAGGGACTCGGTGTAGAGCTTGCGCACCGAGCGCTTCTTGTCGATCAGGTCGTACATCAGCGGCTGGGTGAAGGCCGGGTTGTCCGACTCGTTGTGACCGCGGCGGCGGTAGCAGATGAGGTCGATCACCACGTCCTTGTTGAACGCCTGGCGGAACTCGAAGGCCAGCCGCGCGACGCGGACCACGGCCTCCGGGTCGTCGCCGTTCACGTGGAAGATCGGGGCCTCGATCATGCGCGCCACGTCGGTGGCGTACATCGACGAGCGCGAGGACTCCGGGGCGGCCGTGAAGCCGACCTGGTTGTTGATGACGATGTGGACCGTGCCGCCGGTGCGGTAGCCGCGCAGCTGCGACATGTTCAGGGTCTCGGCCACCACGCCCTGGCCCGCGAAGGCCGCGTCGCCGTGGATCGCCACCGGCATGACCGTGAAGTCCGTGCCGCCCTTGTTGATGATGTCCTGCTTGGCACGGACGATGCCCTCCAGGACCGGGTCGACCGCCTCCAGGTGGGAGGGGTTGGCGGCCAAGGAGACCTTGATCTGCTCGCCGTCGAGGCCCGTGAAGGTGCCCTCGGCGCCCAGGTGGTACTTCACGTCGCCGGAGCCGTGCATCGACTTCGGGTCGAGGTTGCCCTCGAACTCGCGGAAGATCTGGGCGTACGACTTGCCGACGATGTTCGCCAGGACGTTCAGGCGGCCGCGGTGGGCCATGCCGATGACGACCTCGTCGAGACGGGACTCCGCCGCGCTGTCGATGACCGCGTCGAGCAGCGGGATGACCGACTCGCCGCCTTCGAGGCTGAAGCGCTTCTGGCCGACGTACTTCGTCTGCAGGAAGGTCTCGAAGGCCTCCGCCGCGTTCAGCCGGCGCAGGATGCGCAGCTGCTCCTCGCGCTCCGGCTTGCTGTGCGGGCGCTCGATGCGGTCCTGGATCCAGCGGCGCTGCTTCGGGTCCTGGATGTGCATGAACTCGACGCCGGTCGTACGGCAGTACGAGTCGCGCAGGACGCCGAGGATGTCGCGGAGCTTCATCAGGGACTTGCCCGAGAAGCCGCCGACCGCGAACTCCCGCTCCAGGTCCCACAGGGTGAGTCCGTGCTCGGTGATGTCCAGGTCGGGGTGCTTGCGCTGGCGGTACTCCAGCGGGTCGGTGTCGGCCATGACGTGGCCGCGGACCCGGTAGGAGTGGATCAGCTCGAAGACGCGGGCGGCCTTGGTGACGTCGTCGTCGTGCGAGGCGTCGATGTCCTTGAGCCAGCGGACCGGCTCGTAGGGGATGCGCAGGGCCTCGAAGATGTCGTCGTAGAACCCGCCCTCGCCGAGCAGGTAGTTGGCGACGACCCGCAGGAACTCGCCGGAGGCGGCGCCCTGGATGACCCGGTGGTCGTACGTCGAGGTCAGGGTCATGACCTTCGAGATGCCCAGCTTGTTCAGGGTGTCCTGCGAGGTGCCCTGGAACTCGGCCGGGTAGTCCATGGATCCGACGCCCATGATGACCGACTGACCGGGCATCAGACGCGGGACCGAGTGGACGGTGCCGAGGCCGCCGGGGTTGGTCAGGGAGACCGTGACACCGGTGAAGTCGTCCATCGTCAGCTTGCCGTCACGGGCGCGGCGGACGATGTCCTCGTAGGCCTGCCAGAACTCGAAGAAGTTCAGCGTCTCGGCCTTCTTGATGCCCGCGACGACCAGCTGGCGGTCGCCGTTGGGCTTCACCAGGTCGATGGCGAGGCCGAAGTTGACGTGCGGCGGCTTGACGAGGGTGGGCTTCCCGTCCTTCTCCGCGTAGTGCCAGTTCATCGACGGCATCGTCTTGATGGCCTGCACCATCGCGTAGCCGATCAGGTGCGTGAAGGAGATCTTCCCGCCCCGGGCGCGCTTCAGGTGGTTGTTGATGACGATGCGGTTGTCGAACAGCAGCTTCACCGGGACGGCGCGCACGGACGTGGCCGTGGGCAGCTCCAGGGAGGCGTTCATGTTCTTCGCGACCGCGGCGGCGGGGCCGCGCAGCGTGATGAACTCCGGGCCCTCGGTGGCGGTGGCCTGCTTCGCGGGGGCCACGGCCGCCGGCTTGGCGGGCGCGGCCGGAGCGGCGGCGGGCTTCGCGGCGGCCGGGGCCGGTGGCGCCGCGGCGGGCTTCGGGGCAGCCGCCGGGGCGGGCGCGGCCGCCTTGGCGGGGGCGGCCTGGGCCGGAGCGGCGGGTGCCGCGGGCGTGGTGGTCGCTGCGGCCCCCGCGGCCGCAGTGCTCGCCGGAGCCGAGGCGGCAGCGGCGCCCGGCTTGTAGTCGGCGAAGAAGTCCCACCAGGCTCGGTCTACCGAGTTCGGGTCCTGGAGGTACTGCTGATAGATCTCGTCGACGAGCCACTCGTTCGGACCGAAGGCCGCGGCGGGGTTCTTACCCGCTTGGTCTGCGTCGGTCGAGATGCTCGAGTTACTGGGGGACTGTGGCGACACGGCGGCAACCGCCCTCTTCCGCTTCACAAGGTGATGGACAGCGGGAATCAAGGCTACGCCCCCGGGGCCGGGTAGGTCAGGCCGAGTCCGCTCTTCGTCGCGTAAGTCACATCGGAAAGCGCGTTTCGGGGGTGGAAATGGCGGGAAACAAGCGTGGTTCCGGTCCGGAATGGGGGTGGGGGGTGTGTGCCGGGCATGCGTCGGGCGGGGCCTGCGGGTATGTGTCCGCGGCCCTCTGCCTGAACGCACCTGATCACACGTGTCCGGCTGGGCGGAACGGGCGTGGATCTTGTGGCTCCGCTTCGAACTTTACGTCAACTTGGGGGAGATGTAAGCACCGGGAGGATGAGCGATATTCGGCAATGGTGGGGGGATTCAGCCATGTGTGATGTGGGTACCGGGGGATTTTTGCGCCCCCGCCGCCCCTACCCGTCCCATCCCGTTCCTTGGGGGCTGCGCCCCCAGGCCCCCGGGGGGTGCGTGGGCGGGGGTGCGGGTCGGGTGGGGTTGCTCGCGCAGTTCCCCGCGCCCCTGAAAAGCCGACGCCCGGCCCGCTGCCACAGAACCCCCGTCAGCCTGTTGCGTACGCCGCCGGTCATCCCGCTGCCGCAGGCTGCCAGTCGGCCTGCTGTCACGGGCCCCAGCCATCCTGCTGCCGAAGGTCCCCGTCGGATTGCTGCCACAAGCCCCCGTCAGCCGTCAGCCGTCAGCCGGCCCGCTGCCGCAGCCCCCGGTCAGCCCGCTGCGGAAGCGTGCGGGCGGTGTTGCTGAAAGTGTGCGGGCTGCCTCTGCTTTCGCCCGGGGAGCCGGCGTTCTGGAGCGGGGGGCTCAGGTTCAGGTCTGCAGCTGGCGTTGTGTGGCCTGGGGCGGGACGCCTGGCAGGAGTACTCGGATGCGGCAGCCCTTCGGGGACTCGGCCACTCCGATGCGGCCGCCGTGCAGGTCCACGGCCCAGCGGGCGATGGCGAGGCCCAGGCCGGTGCCGCCGTCGCTGCCGGGACCGTGGGGGGAGCTGACGGCGCCGCGGTTGAAGCGTTCGAAGACGCGGTGCCATTCGGATTCGGGGATGCCGGGGCCCTCGTCCAGGACTTCCAGGTCCAGGGACTCGGGGCTGGGGCCGCGGCGGGCCTTCACCGTGACGCGGCCGTGCGCCGGGCTGTGCTTGACGGCGTTGTCGATGAGGTTGGCGACGACCTGGTGGATGCGCTCCGGGTCGGCGTTGGCGGTGAGCTCCGGCGGGTGGACGTCCAGGTGCAGGTGGACGTCCTTACGGGTGTGGTTGCCGGAGCCCGAGGCGATGCCGCCCCGGGCCGAGGAGACCATCTGGGCCTCCTTGAGGACGCCCGAGAGGTACGGCCACACCTCGAAGCGGCGCCGGCGCAGCGGGACCACGCCGTTGTCCAGGCGCGAGAGGTCGAGCAGGGTCTCCACCAGGCGGCCCAGGCGCTCGGTCTGCTTCAGGGCCGTCCGCATCGTCTCGGGGTCGGCCTGGGTGACGCCGTCGACGATGTTCTCCAGGACCGCGCGCAGACCGGCGATGGGCGTACGGACCTCGTGGGAGACGTTCGCCACGAGCTCCTTGCGCTGACGGTCCTGCGCCTCCAGCTCGTCGGCCATGAGATTGATCGTGTGGGCGAGGTCGCCCAGCTCGTCGCGGCGGTTCTCGCTGACCCTGCGGGTGTAGTCGCCGCGGGAGATGGACCGGGCGACCGCGTTCATCTCGTCCAGGGGGGCGGTGAGCGAATGCGCGACGAACTGCGTAATCAGAAGTGTGGCGATCATCGAGAACACCGTGATGAAGCGCAGCTCCGTCTTGGTGTGCACGGCGATCATCGACAGACCGGTCGTGATCAGGACCGAGATGACGACGAGCGCGCCGAGCTTCGTCTTGATCGAGAAGGGGCGCAGACCGCTGAGCGGTCCCGCGCCCTTCCGCGACCCCGGGTCACCGACTCCGCTCATGACGCCACCAGCCCTCTGTCCCTCTGTGCCTGCGTGTGCCCCGCGCGCACGGTGCGGGCACGGGATCAGGGAGTCGGGGTCTCCAGGGCGTACCCCACGCCGTGCACCGTGCGGATCCGCTCCGCGCCGATCTTCCGCCGCAGCGCCTTGATGTGGCTGTCCACGGTCCGCGTCCCGGACGCGTCCGCCCAGTCCCACACCTCGGTGAGCAACTGTTCGCGCGAGAGTACGGCACGCGGGGTGTTCGCGAGACACACGAGGAGGTCGAACTCGGTGGGCGTGAGGTGCACGTCCTCGCTGCGCACCCGCACGCGGCGCTGCGCGTGGTCGATCTCCAGCTCGCCCAGGCGCAGGATGCCCGAGCGCGGCGTGGTCGCGGCCAGCGCGGCCCGCTCCACCCGGCGCAGCAGGACGTGCACGCGGGCGGCCAGCTCACGCATGGAGAACGGCTTGGTCATGTAGTCGTCGGCGCCTACGCCGAGCCCGACCAGCATGTCCGTCTCGTCGTCCCGGGCGGTGAGCATCAGCACGGGGACGGGCCGCTGGGCCTGGACGCGCCTGCACACCTCCAGGCCGTCGAAGCCGGGCAGCATGATGTCGAGGATCAGCAGGTCGGGCTGCCAGGCCTCCGCGGTGTCGACCGCGGCCGGCCCGTCGGTCGCGGTCTGCACGACGAAACCCTCGGCGCGCAGGCGGGCCGCGATGGCGTCGACGATCGTCGGGTCGTCCTCGACCACGAGGACCCGGCGCTGTGCGCCCGGGGTCGCCGTGGTGCTGCTGTGGGTGGTGTGTGTCTGCTCCATCGCCCGCCCCTGTGTTGCTTTCCGGAATCAGTGGGGTGATCCCTTGACTACGCATGGCTGCGCATGACTGCGATTGACGCTTGAATGATCGGCGTCAGGCAAGCAGGGTACGGGCAGTCGCCGCACCACGGCTATCCAGGTCGGATCGCGAGGTGCACCACGTCCGGAACTCCCCGGGCAACCTCGATCTCTTCGGTACGCACCTGTTGGAACCCGGCATTCCGCAAGGTTTCCTCGAATTCCGCAGAAGGCTGCGCAGACCATACGGCGAGCACCCCACCCTGCCTCAACACCCGTGCGCAGCTTGCCAGTCCGGCAGGTGAGTACAGGTTTCCGTTGGCCTCCGAGACGGTCCAGCCTGGTCCGTTGTCGATGTCCAGGCAGAGTGCGTCGAACGTGGCGGATGTCTCATTGACGTACGCCACGAGATCGGCTTCCACGATCTCCGTACGAGGATCCGCGAGCGCTTCGGCGGACACCTCTGCCAAGGGACCCGCGCGGTGCCACTCGATCACGGAGGGTTCGCGTTCGACAACTGTGATCGTTCCCCAGCGCCGATCCGCGGCGGCGTGGGCGAGCGAGAAGCCGACGCCCAGGCCCCCGATCAGCACACTCGGCCGGGAACGCCCGCCCAGCGCGTCGAGGGCGGCGTCGACCAGCAGCCGTTCCGAGCGGCCGTCCGAAGTGTCCATCAGGAAGCAGCCGTTGGCGATGATCTGCAGCAGCTCCCCGTGCCGCCGCAGCACGACCTCGCCGTAGGGGCCCTCGCGCCGGTCGATGACTTCGGGTTCGTCGGTGATGGGCATCCGCCCATCCTTACCCGACCGGGGCGCCGGCGGCCGCCGAATTACGTCGGCCCGGCGTCGGCCCGGTGACGACCTGGCGTGATCGGAGTGGGGCGGGCGGGGGCTCAGAGCGTCAGACCGTGGCCGTAGGGGAAGACCGGGTCCTCGGTGTCGTTGGGCACGTCCGGGCGGGACGCCGCCACCGCCGCCATGGAGCGCGGCAGTTCGAAGGGCAGCCGCCCCTCGGCCCGCGCCCGTCCGAAGGCCACGTCGAGCAGGGCCTCGTCGTGGGCCCCGTAGTCGGCGACGAGCGCGGCCGCCTTCGCCGCGATCTCCGGGAGTACGGCGGGCCGCTCCAGATTGACGCAGACCAGCGTGGGCACGGCCGCCAGCAGGGCCAGGATCTCCTTCAGCCGTTCCTCGCCGAACGCCAGTGACCCGGCGTGGAAGAAGGACTCGAAGAGCCCGGGCCGCTCCTCGTACGGCGTGCGCAGCCGCAGCACGGCCACGTCCGCGTGGGCGGGGTCGTCCACGACGTTGCCGTACAGGGACGCCGTCTGCGCGCACACGCCCTCGACGTACAGGTTGGGGCGGTCGGTGAGCGGGAGGAGGGAGTGGTTGGTCAGGACGGTGAGGGAACGGCGCTGGGCCGCTTCGCCGAGGGCCGTGAACTCGCTCGCGCCGACGGTCTCCTCGGCGCGGTCCGGATCGACGTAGCGCCGCTCGAAGAGGCCGAGGACGAACTTCTCGCGCAGGAGGCGGCGTACGGAGGCGTCGATCCGCTCCTCGGGGATCCGGCCGGAACGGACCAGTTCGACGATCACCTCGGGGCACTGCTCGCCCCCGAACTGGTCGGCGCCCGCGTCCAGGGCCTTGGCCGCGCGTTCGGCGACGGTGAGGTGTTCGACGCCCCAGGCGTGCGCCTCGTGCGGTTCGCCGCCGATGGACGCGTCGGTGAGCAGGCCCCAGTCGGTGCAGACGATGCCGTCGAAGGCGAGCCGTTCGCGCAGCAGGCCGGTGAGGACGTCCCGGTTGAAGCCGAAGCCGACCTCCTCCCAGTCCTCGACGCCGATCGGCTGACCGTAGTACGGCATCATCTGCGAGCAGCCCGCCTCGACGGCCGCCCGGAAGGGCGCGAGGTGGTAGTCGCGCATGCCGCCGGGATAGACCTGCTCCTTGCCGTACGGGAAGTGCGGGTCCTCGCCGTCCCGCTGCGGGCCGCCGCCGGGGAAGTGCTTGACCATGGCGGCGACCGAGCGCGGGCCGAGCCGGGGTCCCTGCAGACCGCGTACGTACGCCCGGACCAGCGCGCTCGTGACCTCGGCGGACGAGCCGAAGGTGCCGGACTGGCGCGACCAGCGGGGCTCGGTGGCGAGGTCGATCTGCGGGTGCAGGGCGACGCGGAAGCCGACGGCGAGGTACTCGCGGCGGACCGTGTCGGCGAACCGCTCCACCAGCTCCGGTTCGCCGATCGCGGCCAGCCCCAGGGGTTCGGGCCAGGCCGAGAAGGCACCGTGGCCGGACGCCGTGCCCGGGTGGTCGGTGAACGAGTGGCGCGGGTCGGTGGACAGGGTGACCGGGATACCCAGCCGGGTGTCCGCCGCGAGCGCCTGGAGCCGGTTGACCCACTCGGCGGTCTCGCGGACCCCGTACTGGCCCAGGAGGTTGAAGTGGCTCAGATGCCCGTCCGTGACCAGTTCGGCGGTGCCGCGACGCGGGGGCGTTCCGTCGGCGGCCCCGGTGAGTGACCCGTCGGGGTTCATGGTCAGCATGGAGTGGAAGAGCTGGCCCGCCTTCTCCGCGAGGGTCATCCGGCTCAGGAGGTCCGCCACGCGCTCGGCGGCGGGGCGGCTGGGGTCGCGGTACGGGAGCATGCGAGGGGCTTCCTTGTGCGGGGGCTCTGGCGGGGCTACTCGACCGAACGGACGAACTGGACGGCGAGGGCGCCCGCGATCGAGGCGACGGCGCCGAAGAGGAACAGGGCGCTGTAGTTGGAGCCGCCGCCGACGGCCAGCAGGCCCGGGGCGATGATCGGCACGAGGGACTGGGGCAGGGCGTTGCCGATGTTGAGGACGCCCATGTCCTTGGCGGACTCCTCCGGGTCGGGCAGTACCGCGGCGGCCAGCGCCATGTCCACGGAGAGATAGAGCCCCTCGGCGAAGCCGAACACGACCATGGCGAGGAGATACGCCCCGAAGGTCTGGGCGGTCGCCACGAGCGCGAGACCGACGGCCATCCCGAGCGAGGAGCCGAGGACGTAGGGCTTGCGGCGGCCCGACCGGTCGGAGAGCCGGCCGCCGACGATCGAGCCGACGACGGTCGCGGCGACCATGACGAGGGTGCCGACGAAGAACCGGTCGGCGACCTCGACCCCGTCGTAACCCATGCGGTCCATCAGGAAGTAGACGGAGTAGCTGGTCACGCAGGCGGCGCCGGTGAAGACCAGGAAGCGGCCGACGAAGTTCCACATGAAGTCGGGGTGCCGGCGCGGATCGACCCAGAAGCTGCGCAGGAACTCCTTGACGCCGTACGGCTCGAAAGCGCCGGCGCGCGCCGGGCGGTCGCGGTCCTTGATGACCACGGTCAGGAAACCGACGGAGGCCAGCCCGATCAGCCCCGGCACCAGGAACGCCAGGAAGAGCGAGCCGCTGAACAGCCGGGCGAGGCCCGCGCCGGCGACCAGGGACAGCGACAGGGTCATGCCGACGATCCCGGAGACCGTGGCCCGCTGCCGGTCCGGGATCAGGTCCGGCACGCAGGAGGTGAGCGCGGCGAGGGTCGCGTTGATGCCGAGCTGCGCGAGCGCCCAGCCCAGCATCAGGGCGGGGAGGCCGGTGCCGAGGGCGACCACCAGCAGACCGGCGAGCCCGGCCGTCATACCGCCGAGCAGCCAGGGGCGGCGCCGGCCGAAACGGCTGGTCGTGCGGTCGGACAGCGCGCCGAACACCGGGTTGCCGACCATGGCGAGCAGCGCGCCGACGGACAGCACCCGGCCGAGGGCCGCACCCCGGTCCGCCTCCGGCACGATCTGGTTCACGCGCAGGGCGAGGGTGACGACGACGGGGGTGAGGACCGCGAGATAGGTGCCGAACTGGGCCAGGGCGAGGCCGAACACGAGTCGGGCGGGAGCCGTCTCGCTCCGGTCGGCGGGGCGGGGGGACGCGGGGGGCAGGGGGGACGCGGGGGAGTGAGCGGTCGCCTCGCCGAGCGGGACGGCGTCCGGGGTGACGGCCATGGGCTCTCCTGGGGGACGAGGGCGGCGGCGTCGCCGCGCAGGCCCGTTCAGGGAAGCAGCAAAACCGAGTGGGTACTAGGTTTTGGACAAGTGGCCACCATCACGCGGCAGATGGCTTGAACGGACGGGTTGATTACTCGTGTAACCGTCGGTCCGCGAGGGACCTGGGGGCGGTCGGGCGGGGGCTAGGGTGACGGCCATGGTGCGGAACCGGAGGTCAGCGGGGTCCGGCGAGGGTGGGTCGGCGGAGGCCGGCGGGGGCGGGCCGGAGGGGCCCGGCGCGCGGGGCTCGTACGCGGTCGGGGACGAGCGGAGGCTGCGCATCCTGGACGCCGCCGTCGAGAACTTCGCCCGGCGGGGGTTCCACGCCGCCTCGCTCGCCCGCATCGCCAAGGACGTCGGGATCACCCAGGGCGGGCTGCTGCACCACTTCCGCAACAAGGAGGATCTGCTCGTCCAGGTGCTGGAGCGCATAGACGAGAGCGACCGGGAGCGGTTCTTCTCCCGGCGGTTCGAGTCGGCGGCCCAGATGTTCGCGGCGCTCGTGAAGCTCGCCGAGTACAACGGCACACGGTGGGGCCGCACCCGGATGTTCAACGTCCTCGCCGCGGAGGCGGGTGACCCCGAACATCCCGCCCACGGGTACTTCGTCCGGCGGTACGCCGAGGTCGTGGACACCGTGGGCGGGGTGCTGCGGCGGGGGGTGGCCTCCGGTGAACTGCGGGCCGGCACGGATGTCGTGGCCGTGGCGCAGGAGTTGGCCGCCGTGATGGACGGGCTGCAGATCCAGTGGGTGCTGGATCCGCGGGGGTTCGACATGGCGGGGCGGTTCCGGGCGTACGTGGAGCGGGTGTCACGGGGGATCGGCGCGGAGGGTTCGTAGGGCGGGCGGGCACGGGCGCGGGGCCGGGGTGCGAGGGCGTCGCTGCTGTCGAGTAGCTGTGAATCGGGCCGAGGGTGGCGGAGGTCACAGACAGGGGCGTATCGGAACGTCGAGGGTGGAGCGCAACGGAAGGAGCGCCTCGCTTTGGATGCCACCGAGGCCGTGAAGCCCGTGAAGCCCGTGAAGCCCGTGGAGTTCCTGAAGTCCGCTGAGCCCTTGGAACCCTTGGAGCCCTTGGAACCCGTGCGGCCCGTGCGGTCCGTGGGGCCGGACGAGACCGTGGCGACCGGGGCGGGCGTGGCGCGGGCCGGCGTGCCCCAGTCGGTGAACGGGCCTGCCCTCGACGGCATCCCGAGGCAGCCCGGCGCGGCAGCCGCCCGCGCCCGGGTGCCGGAACGGGACGCGGAGCCCACGGGGCGGCAAGAACCCGCGCCCACCCCGCTCCCGCGTTCCCGGCTCCCGCGCCTGCCGCTCCCGCGTTCCCGGCTCCCGCGCCTGCCGCTCCCGCGTTCCCGGCTCCCGCGCCTGCCGCTCCCGCGTTCCCGGCTCCCGCGTCCCTGGCGTCTGCTCCCCACCCCCGTCGCCACGCCCTTCACCTTCTTCTACGCCTCCGTCCTGGTGGTCACCTCGATCGTCGCCGAGCACGCCGGCCCCGCCCTGGTGCACGCGCTCCACCAGGGCTCCAGCACGGATGTGGCCCACCTGGTGCGGGCCCCGGCGCTCGTGCTGTTCGCAAGCGCGTTGTGGGTGGCGGGCGGGGTCGCGTCCGTCTATGCCGTGGGGTTCCTGCTGGTGCTGACCGCGCTGGAACGCCGGATCGGCGGGTGGCGCACGGCCGGGGTCTTCCTGCTCGGCCACGTCCTCGCCACCCTGGCCACGGAGCTTCCGGTGGGCCTCGCCGTCCTGGCCGGCCGTCTTCCCGGCAGCTCCCTCCACCGCCTCGACTACGGCATCAGCTTCGGGGTGGCGGCGAGCGCGGGCGCGCTGGCGGGGCTGCTGTCACCGTGGCTGCGGTGGCCGATGCTGCTGCTGTTCGGCGGGATGCTGCTGAACGACCTGCTCGCCTTCACGGACCCGATGACGAACTGGGGGCACCTGCTGGCCCTGGCGATCGGGGTGGCGACGTGGCCGGTCGTGCGGCGGTGGGGCCGGGCGGCGGACCGGGGAGACCGGGGACGCCGGGGTCTGCCGGAGGCGGATGCGGGGCGGTCCGGGGCCACGACGGTCGGCGGCGCGTAGCCGGGTCGGTCGCGTCGTGCGTGGCCCCGCCGGGCGTCGGCGCGTTCCCGTGGCCCGACCGCCGGGAGGCGCCGCGCTGATCGCCCACAGCGAACGCCCCGCCCCTCGGGGAACATTCCTCGGCTCATGTGCATTGAGTCGGCATAGCTCAACTTGACTGCCGAGGGAGAGATCATGGCTTCGACGTCCGCACCGCTCACCCTGCCCGTGTTGCCGCTCGACGGGGAGGTCGTGCTGCCGGGAATGGTGGTGCCGCTGGACCTCAATGACACGGATGTACGGGCCGCGGTGGAGGCCGCGCAGGCGGCGGCGCGGGCGGAGCCCGGGAAGCCGAAGGTGCTGCTGGTGCCGCGGATCGACGGGTCGTACGCGGCCACCGGTGTGCTCGGGACCGTCGAGCAGGTCGGACGGCTGGCCGACGGGGACCCCGGCGCGCTCATCCGCGCGGTCCGCCGGGTGCGGATCGGGGCCGGCACCACCGGGCCCGGCGCCGCGCTGTGGGTCGAGGGGACGAGCATCGACGAGAGCGTGCCGGAGCCGCTGCCCGGCCAGGTCGCCGAACTCGCCAAGGAGTACAAGGCACTTGCCACCAGCTGGCTGCGCAAGCGCGGCGCCTGGCAGGTCGTGGACCGGGTGCAGGCCATCGACGACGTCTCCGCGCTCGCCGACAATTCCGGTTACTCGCCCTTCCTCACCGTCGAGCAGAAGATCCAGCTCCTGGAGACCGGCGACCCCGTCGCCCGGCTGAAGCTCGCCACCCAGCAGCTGCGGGACCACCTCGCCGAGCAGGACGTCGCCGAGACCATCGCCAAGGACGTCCAGGAGGGCGTCGAGAAGCAGCAGCGCGAGTTCCTGCTGCGGCGTCAGCTCGAAGCCGTCCGCAAGGAACTGCGCGAGCTGAACGGCGAACAGGACGGCGAGGAGTCCGACGACTACCGGGCCCGCGTCGAGGCCGCCGATCTGCCGGAGACCGTGCGGGAGGCCGCGCTCAAGGAGGTCGACAAGCTGGAGCGGTCGAGCGACCAGTCCCCCGAGGGCGGGTGGATCAGGACCTGGCTCGACACCGTGCTCGAACTCCCCTGGAACGAGCGGACCGAGGACGCCTACGACATCCGGGGCGCCCAGCGGGTACTCGACGCCGAGCACGCCGGCCTGGAGGACGTGAAGGAACGCATCACCGAGTACCTCGCCGTGCGCAAGCGGCGTGCGGACCGGGGGCTGGGCGTCGTCGGCGGGCGGCGCGGCGGCGCCGTGCTCGCGCTCGTCGGGCCGCCCGGCGTCGGCAAGACCAGCCTCGGCGAGTCCGTGGCCCACGCGATGGGGCGCAAGTTCGTCCGGGTCGCGCTCGGCGGCGTACGGGACGAGGCGGAGATCCGCGGGCACCGGCGTACGTACGTGGGTGCGCTCCCCGGCCGGATCGTGCGGGCCATCAAGGAGGCCGGGTC
This sequence comes from Streptomyces stelliscabiei, assembly GCF_014873495.1. Taxonomy (GTDB): domain Bacteria; phylum Actinomycetota; class Actinomycetes; order Streptomycetales; family Streptomycetaceae; genus Streptomyces; species Streptomyces bottropensis. Next base: position 7,072,802 of record NZ_JADBGF010000001.1, read on the forward strand.
CATGAACCCCGTCGTCCTGCTCGACGAGATCGACAAGGTCGGCTCCGACTTCCGGGGCGACCCGGCGGCGGCCCTGCTCGAAGTCCTCGACCCCGCGCAGAACCACACCTTCCGGGACCACTACCTGGAGGTCGAGCTGGACCTGAGCGACGTCGTCTTCCTGGCCACGGCCAACGTGCTGGAGTCGATCCCCGAGGCGCTGCTCGACCGCATGGAGCTGGTCCGGCTGGACGGATACACGGAGGACGAGAAGGTCGTCATCGCGCGGGACCACCTGCTGCCCCGTCAGCTGGACCGGGCCGGGCTCGGCGCCGACGAGGTCGTCCTCGACGAGAGCGCGCTGCGCAGGCTGGCCGGTGAGTACACACGTGAGGCGGGCGTCCGCAACCTGGAGCGGTCCGTGGCGCGGCTGCTGCGCAAGGTCGCGGCCCAGCACGAACTGGGGCAGCGCGAACTGCCGTTCACCGTCACCGACGAGGATCTGCGCGGGCTCATCGGGCGCCCGCACCACGTGCCCGAGTCGGCCCAGGACCCGGCGGAGCGGCGTACGGCGGTGCCGGGTGTCGCGACCGGGCTCGCGGTCACCGGCGCGGGCGGCGACGTGCTCTACGTCGAGGCGTCCCTCGCCGACCCGGAGACGGGCGCCGCGGGGCTGACCCTCACCGGCCAGCTGGGCGACGTGATGAAGGAGTCCGCGCAGATCGCCCTCTCCTTCCTCCGCTCGCACGGCGCGGAGCTGGAGCTGCCCGTCGCCGACCTCAAGGACCGGGGCGTGCACATCCACTTCCCGGCGGGCGCGGTGCCCAAGGACGGGCCGAGCGCCGGCATCACCATGACGACGGCCCTCGCCTCGCTCCTGTCCGGGCGGCTGGTCCGCACGGACGTGGCGATGACCGGGGAGGTCTCGCTGACCGGGCGGGTGCTGCCCATCGGCGGCGTCAAGCAGAAGCTGCTCGCCGCGCACCGGGCGGGCGTGACGACCGTCATCATCCCGAAGCGGAACGAGGCCGACCTCGACGACGTGCCTGCCGAGGTGCTCGACAAGCTCGACGTCCACGCCGTCACCGATGTCCGCCAGGTGCTGGAACTGGCGCTCGCCCCGGCGGGTGTGGAGGTGCCGCTGGCGGCGTGACGGGTGGGGTGCGTTGTCGGGTGCGGGTCCGGTGGGGCTTCGCGCAGTTCCCCGGCCTCTGCTCGTCAGGGGCCGGGGAACTGCGCGACCGGCCCCCACCGGGCCCGCGGGCGACCTGGACGGTGTCCACTCCCCACCTGCGAAATACTGACCGGTGCTGCCCCAAGGCGGCCCTCGCAGGTACCCGGAATCAGAATCAGGAGCACCCACGTGCACGACGTAGGCGGAAACGGCGACGGCGGCGACGGCAGTGTCGGTGCCGACCTGCCGGCGAGCGGCATGGACCAGGCGTTCCTGGCGCTGGAACGGGAGCTGACGGTCCTGCTGCGGCGCGCCCGCGCCAAGTCCGGGGAGATGGCCCGTGCCGTCCACCCCGACCTGGAGTCCGCCGCCTACGGCCTCCTCGCCCGCCTCGACGAGACCGGCCGCCTGCGTGCCACCGAACTCGCCGCCTACATCGGCGTCGGCAAGGCCACCATGTCCCGTCAGCTCCGTGCCCTGGAGCACCTCGGCCTCATCGCCCGCGAGCCCGACCCCGCCGACGGCCGCGCCTGGCTCGTCCACCTCACGGAGGAGGGCCGGGCCCGCTTCCGGGCGGTCCGGGACGCCCGCCGGGTCGCGTACGTACGGCAGCTCGCGGGCTGGGACCGGGACGAGGTGGCCCAACTGGCGCATCTGCTGCACCAGTTGAACCGCGGAGTGGAGAGCTGAGCGGCGCGGCGCCCCTCACTCCCGCACGAAGACCACGCTCGCGTCGTCGTGCCGCTTGCCCCGGCCCAGGAACTCGCGTTCCGCGTCGGTGGTCTCCAGCTCCCGCACCCGCTGCACCAGGCCGTGCGCCCCGGTCTTGCGGACGAGGGTGAGGCAGGCCGTCCAGTCGCCCTCGCGGAACGTCTCCACCCACCGGCTCGCGCCGTCCGTCATCGCCAGGAGCGAACGGACCTCCTCGCGGGGCAGGGTTCCCGTCACCGCCCGTGCCGCCACGGCCGGGTCGGCGGCCGCCGTCCAGAAGCCGCCCTCCCTGTTGCGCACGGTCGAGTCGACGATCGCGGCCGAGGCCAGGGCGGCCCGGGGCAGTCGGGACAGACGGTCGTCCAGGACGGCCGTCACCGTGCCGTCCGGCCGTTCGAGCAGCAGGGCGGAGTCCGACAGCACCAGGTACTCCACGGCCGTCGGCGACCAGCGGGCGAGGGTCACTGTGGCCTGTGGGGTTCGTGGGTGAGAAAGGTCACAGGTTCGGACGTGGGCCCGGGCGGTACGGGAAATGGCCTGTGAGAGCACGTCGGGCAAGGGTGAATCCCGTTCCGAAACGGACAGTTCGGTCAGGGTGCCGCCGAGGCGGGAAGTGAACCATGCGACCGAATGTCGACAGCCGTAGCCGTCGGGCGGCGGAGTCACGCCGTCGAGGACGACGAGGGCGCCGCCCTGTCCCCCCGCGGGCAGGGCCACCGACGCGAAGTCCTCGTTGGGGCGGAGCGGGTCGCCGGGCTCCGAGACCAGTTCGGTGCGCATTCGGCCAGTCTGCACGAGCCCGCCACAGGATCCGCGACAGGCCGACGACGGCCGCCGTACGGTCCCGACCCTCCTGAAGGGCCGCCGGGTTTGGCATGGAATGATCGTGAGCGGTGAAGCGCGGCGGCGAATACTGTCAAAGCGCGTCGCCGACGTCCAACCGGCCCGACGCGCGGGGCCTTCCCGCGAGCCGGAGGAACTTGCCCGCCAACTCCCCGGGGATGTTCACTCCTTCGGGTGGCGGGACTGATGATGCGGGACCGCTGCCCACCGGCACTGGGAGGGTCGGGAGCCGTACCGGGGGGACGGCCGTATTCGACGAGTTGACGGATCGTCACCCGGGCCCATGGGTACACGAGTCAGGAATGCGAGCACCGGTGCAGAAGACGCGGCCTCGGCGCGCAGACAAGCAGGCAGCTTCGAAGGCCTCCGCGGCCTCCCCGAACCAGCAGGGGACGGCGCAGGCCCCGGCCGTCGGCACCGGGCGGAAGGCGCACGTACGCAACCGGCTCATCGTCGCCGTGGCAGTCGTGGCCGCCGCCATAGCGGGTGCCGGGGCACCGTCGATCCTCGCCGCCTCGGAGCAACTGCGCGACACCCAGAGCCTGGTCACGCTCGCCGGGCAGACCCAGGAGACGCTCACCCTCGCGCACGCGCTCGCCGACGAGCGGGACGAGGTCACCGCCTACATCGCCGCCGGGCGGCCCGGTTCGGCCGCGCCCAGCAAGCAGCGCAGCGACCGCGTCGACACCCAGGTCGCGGAACTGAGCGCGGACCCCGGCACCTCCGCCGCGATGCGGAGGACCGTCGAGACCGCCGAGTCCATCGCCGGTGTACGGCAGGCGGCACTCACCGGGAAGAGCAGCGCCCTCGAAGCGCACACGGCGTACACCGCCGTCGTCACCGAACTCCACGCCCTCGCCGAGGAGCTGGCCGAGCGGCTGCCGCCCCGCGCCGGCGGCGGCGCCCACGCGCTCGCCGAACTCGACACCGCCGTCCAGCAGGCCGCCGCCGCCCGCGGGCTGCTCGTCGCCGCGCTCAGCGTCCCGACGACCACCCGGACCGTCGTCGACCCCGTCACCGGGCTGCCCACCACCACGACCGGCACCTCGGGCGCCGACGCCAAGCAGCGCGACGCCCTCACCGTCGCCGCCCAGCAGGCCCGCGTGCGCTCCGACGCCGCCCTCGCCGACTTCCGCGAGACGGCGCCCGCCACCGGCCGCTCCTCGTACGACGCCACGGTCACCGGCCCCGAGGCCGGTACCGCCGACACGTACCTGGCCGACCTCACCGACCAGCCCACGCTCTCCGACAGCGAGGCCGGCACCAGCGCCAAGAAGGTCGACGCCGCGCTCTCCGCCCGCGTGGACCTGATGCGCGGCGCCGAGTCCTCCCTGTACGACCGGCGCACCAAGGACCTCGCCCGGCTGCGTGACGAGGACGTCACCGCGCTGGAGATCCGGGTCGCCGTGCTCGGCGCCCTGATGCTCCTCGCCGTCGGCGTCGCCACCGGCATGGCCCGCTCCCTCACCCGCCCGCTCGCGGTGCTGCGCATCGGCTCCGCCCGCGTCGCCGGCGACCCGGCCACCGAGGAACCGGTCAAGTTCACCGGCCGCAACGACGAGTTCGCCCAGGTCGTACGCTCGGTCAACACGCTCCACGCGCACGCCCTCGCCCTGCACGAGCGCCTCGCGCCCCTGGAGGGCGACCGCAAGCACCTCATCGGCCAGCGCCAGACGATGGCCGACGACCGGGACCGGCTGCGCGCCGAACTCGCCGACGCCACCGCGTATCTGACGAAGGTGCAGCACAGCGTCCACGCGACCTTCGTGAACCTCGCGCTGCGCACCCTCGGCCTGGTCGAGCGGCAGCTGGCCGTCATCGAGTCGCTGGAGGAGCGCGAGCAGGACCCCGACCGGCTCGCCACACTGTTCCGGCTCGACCACTTCGCGACCGTCATGCGCCGCCACAGCGAGAACCTCCTCGTCCTGGCCGGCCACGAGCACATCCAGCACCACGCCGGACCCGTCCCGCTCGTCGACGTCGTCCGGGCCGCGGTCAGCGAGATCGAGCGCTACGAACGCGTCCGCATCGCCGCGCTGCCGCCCGGCGCGCACGTCGCCGGGTTCGCCGCCGACGACCTCAGCCACCTGCTCGCCGAACTCCTGGAGAACGGCACGTCGTTCTCGCCGCCGGAGATGTCCGTCGAGGTCTCGGGCCGGCTGCTGGACAGCGGCGAGATCGCCCTCTCCGTCCAGGACGGCGGCATCGGCGTCGCCCCCGACCGGCTCGACCGGCTCAACGCCCGCCTCACCGACTTCGACCCCGAGGCGCCCTACGAGCAGGAGGACGGTCAGGGCCTCGGCCTCGGCCTGTACGTCGTCGCCCGCCTCGCCCACCGGCTCGGCACCCCCGTGCGGCTCCAGCCGCACGGCTCGGGCGGCACCGCCGCGGTCGTCGTCCTGCCCAAGGCGCTGCTGGCCCCCACGCCCGCCGTGCCCGTGGGAAGCCCGGTCTCGATCACGCCCTCGCTCTCCCTGCCGGGCGCCGACGCCGAGGCCAACTCCCATGTCCTGCCCGGCCGTTCCGTCGCCGTCCGTGAACCGGAAGGCGCGGGAGACCCGCTCATCGAGGCGGCCGAGCGGGCACTGCTGGCGAGGGAGGCCGTGGGGACGGCCGCCGACGCCGCCGAGGCCACCGGGAACGTCGTACCGGAAGACGACGAACCCGGGGCCGACCCCGCGAGCGGGGCCGAGTCCGTGTCCGAGACGACGATGGAGCTCTTCGCTCCGGTGGCCCCGGGGAAGGGCACCGGCGAGGAGAGCGACGCGAGCGTCGCCGCCGACGACACCGACGCCGACGATCCGGACACGATCGAACCCGACACCCACGAACGTGCCGCCGACGAAGGGAACACGGCGCGCACGGCGGAGGTGTCACGGGCCGGGACGGAGGGGCCACGGGACGAGGAGACCCCGCGCCTCACCGACAAGGGGCTGCCCAAGCGCACGCCCCGGATCACCGCGCCCACCCCGACGGCGCCCCGGCCCCGCGCCGGGGGCGTGAACGCCGAGGAACTGCGCCGTCGGCTGGGCGGGTTCCACCAGGGGGCCAAGGAGGGGCGCCGCGACGTCGAGGCGGAGATCGCCGAGCAGTCGGGCGAGACACGGATCCCCGTGGCGCACGAGTACCGGACAGAGGCAGTTGACACCACGGGGGGCACTTCCGAGGAGGAAAGCAGTTGACCGCGCCCATGACCTTCGGACTGAGCAGTGAAGCCCGCAACCTGCACTGGCTCCTGACCAACCTCGTCGAGGAGGTGCCGGGACTGCTGTCGGTCGCGGTGGTCTCCTCCGACGGCCTGCTGCTGCTCTCCTCCGACCCCGGCAGAAACGCCGAGGCCCGCCAGGTCCGCGAGGAGCGGCCCCAGGGTCCCCGGGGCTCCGCCGCCGACCTGGCCACCATCGTCTCCGGCATCGGCAGCCTCACCATCGGCGCCGCCAAGCTGATGGAGTCCGGCGGGGTCAAGCAGACGATGGTCGCGATGGAGGCGGGCAGCCTCTTCGTGATGTCGATCAGCGACGGCTCGCTGCTCGGCGTGCACGGTGCCCCCGACTGCGACATGAGCGTGGTGGCGTACCACATGGCGCTCTTCGTCGGCCGCGCCGGACACGTCCTCACCCCGGAACTCCGCAGCGAACTCCGCAAGTCCCTGGAGGCCGAGGCGGCCGGGAGCCCCCGATGAACAGCGGCCAGAGCCAGAGCCCGGGGCACGGGCGGAAGCGGAAGAACAAGGCACGCGCCCATGAGCCCGGCCAGGCCAAGCGGCCGGTTCTGCCGAAGGCCGGCGCGACGAGGCAGTCCGTGAAGCTCCCGGTGCGCGGCGGTGACCGTAAACCCGCTCGCGTACGCCCCTACTCGCTCACCGGCGGCCGTACCCGCTTCGGGCACGTCCTGCTCGTGGAGACGTTCGTCGCGGTTCTCGAAGCCCCGGCCGAGCGACGGGAGTTGCCTGGGGGCACCGCCCACATGTTGAGTAGTGGGGGAGGGTCAACCCACTCCAAGGTGATGCCCGAGATGCGGGCCATCGTCGAACTCTGCCGCCGTATGCGGACAGTGGCGGAGATCTCCGCGCTGCTGAAGATGCCGCTCGGTGTGGTCCGCGTCCTCCTCAGCGATCTCGCGGACCAGGGAAAGATCCGTGTGTACGGAACAGGTCACGGACCGGGACAGCCGGACCGCGCTCTGCTGGAAAGGGTGCTGAGTGGACTCCGCCGTCTCTGACGCCGCCTCGGCCGGCGTCACCTCCGACGCCCCGGCCGGCGTCACCCCGGGCGTCGACGACGACGCCCCCCGCGTCGAGGTCGACGCGAACGCTCCCCGCCTCGACGAGGACACCGTGCGCGCCGGGCTCGGCGCACCCGGCGTCGACGTGGGCGTGCCCCCGCCCGGGGGCTACGCCCGCGCCGCCTCCCGCGGACCCGACCGGCTCGCCGACACCGCGGCGGCCGGGCCCGGGGCGGAGCCCGAGGAGGAGCCCGAGGAGGAGCTGAAACCCTGGCAGTCCGACCTCAGCCGGGCCCCCATCGCCACGAAGATCGTGGTGGCGGGCGGCTTCGGCGTCGGCAAGACCACCTTCGTCGGCGCGGTCTCCGAGATCACCCCGCTGCGGACCGAGGCGCTCATGACCGAGGCCAGCGCCGGTACGGACGACCTCTCCGCGACCCCGGACAAGCTCACCACCACGGTGGCCATGGACTACGGCCGCATCACCCTCGACGACGACCTCGTCCTGTACCTGTTCGGCACGCCCGGCCAGGAGCGGTTCTGGTTCATGTGGGACGACATGGTGCGCGGCGCGATCGGCGCCGTCGTCCTCGCCGACACCCGCCGCCTCGACGACTGCTTCCCCGCGCTCGACTACTTCGAGAGCTGCGGACTGCCGTACGTCGTCGCGGTCAACGCGTTCGACGGCAGCGTGCGCTACGAACCCGAGGACGTCCGGGACGCGTTGACCGTACCCGCGCACGTACCTGTCATGATCATGGACGCACGCAAGCGGGCCTCGGCGATGGAGACCCTGCTGGCGCTGTGCGGGCACGCGATATCCCTCAGCCCCGAGTAGTCCCTCCCCCGCGGGAGGCACACGGGACGCCACGGACGAACCAGGAGACCTGTCCGGATGCGGAAGATTCTCGTCGTCGGAGCAGGCCAGTCCGGGCTGCACCTGGCCCTCGGACTCCAGTCGCACGGGTACGAGGTCACACTGATGTCCAATCGGACCCCCGACGAGATACGCGCCGGCCGGATCATGTCCACCCAGTGCATGTTCGACTCGGCGCTGCGCCACGAGCGCGACCTCGACCTGAACTTCTGGGAGTCGCAGGCTCCGAGGATCGAGGGCGTCGGCGTCTCCGTCGCCGGACCGGACGGGGAGCGCGCCGTCGACTGGGTCGGCCGGCTGCGGGGATACGCGCAGGCCGTCGACCAGCGGGTCAAGATGGCCGGCTGGCTGGAGACGTTCGCCCGGCGCGGCGGTCAGCTGGTCGTCCACGGCGCCGCGGTCTCCGACCTCGACTGGTTCTCCCGCGCCTACGACCTCGTGCTCGTCACCGCGGGCAAGGGCGAGCTGGTGCGGATGTTCCCCCGTGACGCCGCCCGCTCGCCCCACACCGAGCCGCAGCGCGCGCTCGCCGCCGTGTACGTGCACGGCCTCGGCCCCCGTCCTGAGCACCCGGAGTTCGACGCGGCCCGCTGCAACCTGGTGCCCGGTCTCGGCGAACTCATCGTCCAGCCGGTCCTCACCACCTCCGGCCGCGCCGACGCCCTGTTCTGGCTGGGCCTGCCCGGCGGCCCGCTCGACGTCTTCGACGGCGTCCGCGGCGCCGAGGAGCAGCTCGCCCTGACCCTGGACCTCATGAAGCGCTACGTCCCCTGGGAGTACGCGCGCGCCGCCGGGGCCGAGGTGACCGACGCGGGAGCGGCGCTGACCGGCCGCTACACCCCCGTGGTCCGGCACCCCGTCGCGGAACTCCCCGGCGGCGGTCTGGTCCTGGGCGCCGGGGACGTCGTCGTGGCCAACGATCCGCTGACCGGGCAGGGCGCGAACTCGGCGACCAAGTGCGCGGCCGTCTACCTCGCGGCGATCCTCGACCACGGGGACGGGGACTTCGACGAGGCGTGGATGCGGCGGACGTTCGCACGGTTCTGGCAGGTCGCGGGGCCCGTCACCAAGTGGACCAACACGATGCTGGCACCGCCGGCCGAGCATGTGCGCGGGCTGGTGGGGGCGGCCGAGGCGCTGCCGGTGGTGGCGGATCGTTTTGCCAATGGGTTCGACGATCCTGCGGATTTCGAGGGCTACTTCTACGAGGCGGAGAAGACGCGGGCCTACCTCGCGGAGGTCGCCGGTTCGTAGGCGCGGTTCCCCTCCGACTTCCTGATGCCCGCCAGCTGTTCCGGGGTCAACGAGGCGAGGAGCCGCTCGATCTCGGACAGGCGGTCGCGGGCGGTGTCGTGTTCGCGTCGGCGGCGCTCGGCGAGCGTGAGCTGACGGTCCAGGGCCACCCGGGCCCTGCGGGCGAGGGCGTCGGTGTCCTGTTCGTCGCCGACCAGCCGTTCGACCGTGTCGGCGCGGTCCCGGGCGACCTGTCCGATCACATGACCCTGCTCCAGGGCCCGGTGCGGGTCATCGGTCATCAGCAGCCGTACGTACGGGGAGAGCGCGGTGCTGCTGTTCTGGTACTGCTGCCGGGCCAGCCGGCCGGCCGCGCCCCGGCTGTCGTGCAGGGAGAGGCGGGCCGTCACGAGCCGCCGGTCGAGGCCCGCCACGACGGCCCGCTGCTTCGTCAGCTCGCGGTCGGTCGCGGTGTACGCCTCGGTGGCCCTTACGGTCTCGTGGTGCAGACGCCGGAGATCGGTGAGGAGGTCGGCGACCGGGCGTTCGCCGGGGGGTTCCGCCGCCGCCACGAGCGGTGCATGGGCCGCGGTGAGGAGGGCGCCGGTCGTGAGCGCCGTCACCGTCGCCGTACCGAACAGGCGCAGCAGCCTTCCTGACATGTCATCACCTCCCGTGCGCAGGTGGGCCGTCCACCTCGCACCGGCAGGATGGGAGGAGCCGGGGGAGGGCGCGCGCCGGGTGGACCGTTCGGCGCGCGGGTGTCACTCGTCGGTGGGGCGCGGCCGCGCGGGCGGCGTGGCGGATTGCCCGGCGGCCGAGGAGCCCGGCTTGGACCAGGGCCACCTCGGGCGGCGGCTCGGGTCCGCGTCCGGGGCGTACTCGTACTTCCACAGCTGGTGCATGAAGCCGCCCCGGCCGGCGTCGACCCGGCGGTAGACGAGCACGGTCGGTGGACCGCCCGCCGTGCCCGGGACCGGGACCCGGTACGTCTTCGGGGGGTGGCCGGTGATGCCGAGCAGCACGGGCAGGACGCGCCCGTCGAGGGGGCCGCCCACGAAGGGGGTGTCTTGGCTCTTCACCGGACCAGTGTCACAGCAGGTGCCCGGCGTCGGCGACGACGGGCAGGACGCGGCGGGCCAGTGTGCCGACGGCGCCGGCGGAGGTCTCGACGGTCAGGGCCCGCCGTACGGCGGCGGCGGTCTGGGGGTCGCGGCCGGCGGTCGCGGTCAGGCAGGCGACGAACTGCTCGACGAGCCAGTCGCGGAGTTCGCCGACGTCCGGCTGCTTGCCCTCGTCGAGCCAGATGAGGGAGGCGGCCTCCACGGAGGTGATCCACATCCGGACGGTCATCCGCAGCCGCAGGCCCGGTTCGGCCACGTCCAGGTGCCGCAGGATGTGGTCGGCGGCGGCCCGCCGGACCCCGTCCACGATGGCCGTGGCCCGGGAGGTCTCCACGACGCTGCCGCCCTGGAGGAGGGCGCTGAAACCGGTGCCGTGCTCGTCCACGAAGGTCAGGTAGCGGTCGAGGGCGCGGGCCAGGCGGCTGGTGAGGGGGCCCTCGGCGGGCTCGTCGAAGCAGTGCTCCAGCTCCTCGGCGGCCGAGCGCAGGGCCGCCTCGTAGAGCTGCTGCTTGCCGCCGGGGAAGTAGCGGTAGACGAGGGGGCGGGAGACGCCGGCCGCCTCCGCCACGTCGTCGAGGGAGACGTCCTCCGGCGCGTTGTGCGCGAACAGCTCCAGTGCGGCGTCCAGCAGCTGACTGCGCCGCTCTTCCACGCTGAGCCGGCGGTACGCGCGGGTGGGGGCCTCGGACGTCATACCTCGCAGAGTAGTCGTGCCCGGGGGCACGCCGCCCTCTTCGCGTCAGGGGGCGGGACCCCGGGTGTGCCTACGGGTGCGGGCCGGGTGGGGCTTCTCGCGCAGTTCCCCGCGCCTCTGAAGGACCAGGCACTGAGGGCCTGGAGCCGCGGTGCCGGGGGTATGGGGGCGGGTGCGGGTCCGGTGGGGCTTTTCGCGCAGTTCCCCGCGCCCCTGAAGACCAGGCCCTGCGGGCCTGGAGGCCGAAGTGCCCGGAGGCGACGGGATCACGGGTTCGGCCGAAAAGCACGGGGCGCAGCCCCGGCTTTTCGGGGGCGCGGGAACGGCGCGAGAAGCCCCACCGGGCCTGCACACACCCATGTGCCGAACCCCCACCACCCCGTCGCGACCGGAGCCGCACCGCTACGCCAGCAGTCCCGACGACCTCCACATCCGCCGCCCCACCCCCTGCAGAACCCCGATGTCGTCCAGGAAGTCCGTCAACCGCTTCGCCCCGGTCTGCATGATGTCCCGCCGATGCGCACTCGCCCGCACCTGCGCGACGGCCACCCGCCGGTCGAGGCCGACGTTCGTGTAGACCTCGGGGTTGATGAACGCCACCGCGAAGACGCGGGCGAACTCCCCGGAGGTGACCCGCGTGAAGCTCCGGGACAGTCGCGGAGCGGTCACCATCTGGCGCCGCAGCTCCTCGCGGGCGTACCGCACGTGCCGGGCCTCCTCGACGACATGGATCCGGGTGACGCCCCGGACGAGCGGCTGGACCCGCTCGTCCGGGAAGGTCAGCCGCTGCATCCAGTCGAGGATCTCCTCACCGAGGAGGGTGGAGGTGAAGGACCCGGGGGTCGTCGAGATCGTCTTGAAGAGGCGGCCCAGATTGTGGTGCAGCCGGCTCACCGGGTAGTACGGGGTGTCCCCCTTGCTGATCAGCCGGGCGAACATCTTCGAGTGCCGGCACTCGTCCTCGATCTCCGTCAGCGCGTAGCGGACGTGCGCACTCGTCGCGGCCTTGTCGTAGATGTGCCGCACGAGCAGCTGCATGAGGATGATCTCGAACCAGATGCCGAGGGAGGCCAGCGCCGCCGCCTCGTGCTGGGACAGCGCGATCCGCTGCTCCTGCGACATCTTCCGCCACATCGGCGTCCCGTACAGGGACACCAGCTCCGGCGGCCAGAACCACTTCCCCTCCTCGAAGGGGGCGTCCCAGTCCAGCTCCTTGTCCGGGTCGAAGGAGTGCTTCGCGGAGGACACGAGCAGCCGCTCGGCCACCTGTTCCCGGTCCTTGAGGAGCCCGAGCGCGTCGCGCAGCACCTCCGCCTCCGACACCGGGTTCGTCGTGTTCACCGAGGGCACCGTGGTCATGGCTGTCGCAGCTCCTCGTACGGAAGTTCGTACCGTTACCGGCGGTCATCGCTTATGAGACTACTTGTCAGCAAGGCCGTCAATCCTTTGCGCGCCACTTGTCGACGACCGACGGACCGATCGGCCGGTTCCCCGCCATGACGGCCCGTGCAGTAGCGTGCTGGCGTGTCCATGCCTCCACCGCAGCACCAGCCCCAGCCCTACGGCCGGCAGCCCCAGCCGTACGGTCAGCAGCCGCAGCCAGGCCCGTACGGCCAGCAGCCGTACCCGTCGCAGCCGCAGCCGTACGGCCAGCAGCCCTACCCGCCGCAGCAGCCCGGCCCGCCGCCCCCCGGCGGCTGGCAGCCCCCGCCGCCGCCCAAGAGCCGCGTGGGTCTGATCCTCGGGATCGTCGGCGGGGTCGTCGCGCTCGTGGTGGTCGCCGCGGTGGGGCTGTGGGTCGTCGGGACGCAGAGCACGAGCGGATTCCCGGAGGCCGAGTACAGGCTGACGCTGCCCGACACCGTGCTGGACGACGAGTACAAGCTCGCCCAGGACCTGTCCGACACCTCGGGGCAGCAGGTGGCCGAGGAGGCGGAGGGTGCCTGGGACGCCCGGGACGTCAAGGCCGCCGTCGGGCAGTACACCTCGGCGGACGGGGCCCAGGGCGCCCTGGTCGTCTCGGGCATGTACGGCAGGTTCAAGAACACCGACGCCGCCCGCGACAACATGCTGAAGGGCGCGGCCGAGGTCGACTCGATCACGGTCGTCGTACCGCCGAAGGACTACACCCCCGGTGACGGTGACCTCACCATCAGCTGCCAGGTCGTCACCCAGAAGCAGGCCGGCAGCGAGATCACGTACCCGATGTGCGCCTGGGCCGACGGCAACACCGGGGCGTCCATCGCGGAACTCGGCGCGTCGAGCGTCGGGCAGGACCCCTCGAAGGTGGACGTGAAGGCCTTCGCGGAGCGGACCCTGGAGGTCCGCTCCGAGATCCGGCAGCGGATCAGCTGACGGCGGCGTCCGGCACGACCGGCACGTCCGGCACGTCCGCCACGACCGGTCCCGCCGGGAACGACGTGCGCAGCGTGAAGGCGTAGGGCGTAGGACCGTGGGTGCGCAGGTGGAGGAGCCGTTCCTCCGCCTCGGCCACGGTGGGGCGGTGACCGGCCGGCACCCACCACAGGGTGGCCATCGCCTCGGCCACCTGCTCGAAGAACTCCCGCCTGCGGGCCAGCAGTTCCCGGTGCTGCCCCTGGTACATGAAGGCGGTCAGGGCGTCGGTGTCCCGCCACACCGACATGTTGATGATCAGCCACTCGTCGCCGAGGACGGGCACGTCCGTGGCGTTGCCGGAGTCGCTCTGCAGACGCCAGACGAAGCCGGCGGAGGAGTCGGCGACCGCGTTCACGGGATCGAGCCCGTCAACGAAGTCCTTCAACCGCGGTGAGTCCAGCGGGGCTTTGAGACGGGCGATGTTGACCTGGGCGAGTTCGTACGGGGCGGTCGTCATGGCCGCACGATAGGTCGGGGCCGCTCGGGGATCACACCCCTTATCTCACCTGGTGGTCGCGCGGGGAGGCCACCGTGTGCCCCCGTCAGCCGGAGGCCCCGAGCACCGCCCGCATCACCTCCCGCGCGATCGGCGCCGCGTCCCCGCCCCCGCTGATCTCCCCCCGTACCGCCTCCGCGTCCTCCACCACCACCGCCACGGCCACCTCGGGTTCGAGCGCGTCGTCGGACTGGGCCCAGCCGATGAACCAGGCGAAGGGGGTGCCGGAGTTGCCGATGCCGTGCTGGGCGGTGCCGGTCTTGCCCCCGACGGTGGCATGGCGCAGGGCGGCGTTGGCGCCGGTGCCGTCCTCGACGACGCCCCGCATGAGGTCACGCAGCTGCCGCGCGGTGGCCGGGTCCATGGCCCGACGCAGGGTGCGCGTGCCCGAGCCGGCGACCGTGCGGCCGTCGGCCGTGGTGGTGCGTTCGACGAGGTACGGCGCCCGCACCGAACCCCCGTTGGCGACGGCCGCCGTGACGAGCGCCATCTGCAGGGGCGTGGCCCGGGTGTCGTACTGGCCGATGGAGGAGAGCGCGAGCTGCGCCCGGTCCATCTCGGTGTCGAAGGTGCTGGGCGCCACCCGGAACGGGATGCGCAGGCCCGCGCCGTCGAAGCCGAAGGCGCGCGCCGTGTCCGTCATGGCGCCGAGGCCGACGTCCACGCCCAGCTTCGCGAAGACCGTGTTGCAGGACCACTCGAAGGCATAGCGCAGGGAGGCGTTCTCGCACCCCTCGACCTCGTTGGACAGGGACGTCGTGGTGCCCGGCAGGGTGTACGGGGCGGGGGAGCGTGTGGGGGCGTCCACGTCCCCGACCACCCCGGCGTCCAGCGCGGCGGCGGCCGTCACCACCTTGAACGTCGAACCCGGCGGATAGGTCTGCCGCACCGCCCGGTTGAGCATCGGTCTGCTCGCGTCCGCGTTCAGCCGGGCCCACGCCTCGGTCACCTCGGGGCCGTTGCCGGAGAGCACCCCGGGGTCGTACGACGGGCGTGAGACCAGCGCCAGGACGCGCCCGGTGGCCGGTTCGAGCGCGGCGACCGCTCCCCGGCGGGCGCCGAGCCCGAGGTACGCCGCCCGCTGGGCGCCGTCCTGGAGGGTGGTGACGACCTCGCCGCCGGCGTTCCGGTCGCGGGTGAGGTCGTTCCACAGGGGGAGGAAGGACAGCAGCGGGTCGCTGCCGTCGAGGAGGGAGTCCTCCGCGTTCTCCAGGAAGGTCGTGCCGTACACCTGGGAGGCGAAGCCCGTGACCGGCGCGTACAACGGGCCGTCCCGGTAGGTCCGTTCGAAGCGGAGCTGTTCGCCGGTGTCCGTCGAGCCGGTGACCGGGCGCCCCTCGACCACGATGTCCCCGCGCGGCTGGCCCCAACGGGCGATCACCGGGCGGCGGTTGGCGGGACTGTCGTCGTAGGCCCGGGACTGCAGGACCTGGACGCGGGTGGCGTTGACGAGGAGCGCGACCAGCAGCAGGGCGCAGAGGGCGGCGGCGCGGCGGATGTACTTGGTCATGTGCCCCGGACCTCCGGGCCGGTGCGGGGGTTCTGGGGGAGGGTTCCGGGGTCGTCCTGCCTCCTGGCCGAGTCGCTCAGCCGGATCAGCAGGGCCACGATGATCCAGTTGGTGACGACGGAGGAGCCGCCCTGGGCGAGGAAGGGCATCGGCATACCGGTCAGGGGGATGAGGCCGGTGACACCGCCCGCGATCACGAAGACCTGGAGGGCGATGATCGAGGCGAGGCCGGTGGCCAGGAGACGGCCGAAGGGGTCGCGCAGGGCGAGGCCGGTGCGGAAGCCGCGCTCCACCAGCAGGGCGTAGAGCAGGAAGATCGCGGCGAGGCCGGCCAGGCCCAGCTCCTCGCCCGCGGTGGCCAGGATGAAGTCCGACTTGACGGCGAAGCCGATCAGGACGGAGTGGCCGAGTCCGAGGCCGGTGCCGAGCAGGCCGCCGGCGGCGAACGAGAAGAGGGACTGGGCGAGTTGGTTGGGGCCCCGGCCCGCCTCGATCGAGGCGAAGGGGTGCAGCCAGTCCTCGACGCGGCTGTGCACGTGCGGTTCGAGCCAGCCGACGGCCACGGCGCCCACACACGCCAGCAGCAGCCCCACCGCGATCCAGCCGGTGCGGCCCGTGGCGACGTAGAGCATGATCACGAACAGTCCGAAGAACAGCAGTGAGGTGCCCAGGTCCCGTTCGAGGACCAGTACACCGACGCTCAGCAGCCAGATGGTGACGATCGGGCCGAGCACGCGCCCGGTGGGCAGCTGGAGGCGCTTGAACCGCCAGATCTGACGCCCGGCGTACGCAAGCGCGTTGCGGTTCGCCGCGAGATAGCTGGCGAAGAACAGCGCGAGCAGCACCTTCGCGAACTCGCCCGGCTGGAGGGAGAACCCGGCGAGCCGCACCCAGATCCGGGCCCCGTTGACCGGCGGGAACAGGATCGGCAGCGCCAGCAGGGCCAGCGCGGCCACCACCGAGACGTACGCGTACCGCTGCAGCACCCGGTGGTCGCGCAGCAGGGTCACCACCGTGAGGAACAGCGCCACCCCGAGCGTCGACCAGTTCAGCTGCGCGGGCGCCGCGTGGTCGGCCGGGGTCTCCAGGTCGAGCCGGTGGATCAGCACCAGGCCCAGGCCGTTGAGGAGCACCGCGATCGGCAGCAGCAGCGGATCGGCGTACGGCGCCCGCAGCCGGACCACCAGATGGGCCAGCAGCGCGAGCACGCCGAGCCCGGCGCCGTAGTCGGTGGCGCCGGGCGGGACGGTGCCGTTCTTCGCCAGACCGACAGCGCAGTAGCCGTACACGGAGAGCAGGACGGCCACCACGGTGAGGGTGAACTCGACGCCTCGGCGCCGGAGCGGGCGTGCGGCGGGCGGGGACGGGTCCGAGGGACCCGCCGCCAGGGTCGTTCCGGCCTTGGTGGTCATGCCCGGAACTTACCCAAAGGGGATGCCTTGCGGGTCTTGTCGCTCAGGCGCACGTGCGTGGCGTTCTGAAGGCGTCGATGTAGCGGGCCGACCCCCAGGCCCAGGTGCCGTCGACGAGCAGGTACCACTGCCTGTTGCCGTTGACGGTCTGCCCGTCGGCCCGGCAGTAGATCTTGACGATCTCCCCGTAGGGCGCGACCCGGACGACCGCGCCGCCGCGGGTCGGCGCGCTGCGCAGGATCAGACCGGTACGGGCGACGACCTCGCCCTTGACGATCTGCTTGCTCTTCCGGGGGTCCTCCTGTCCGGCGCCCACGGCGGGGGTCGTGGCCGCGAACGCCACGAGGGCGCCACCGGCAGCCGCTATACCGAACCGCATGAGCAGAATCCGCAGGGACATCTGACGCTCCTCCAGGAAAAATGGGGGTGAAGCTGACTATTCGCCACGTTAGGAGGAGGGAGGGTGGGGCGCCTTCTGCGATGGTCCATCAGGGCGGGCCCGGCTTCCGGGGCGCGGCAGCCCGGCCTTCAGGGGCGCGGGGGAACTGCTCCGCCAGCCCCTACCGACCCGTCCACCAGCCCCTACCGACCCGCAGCCGACACCGAACGCTCTTGCCGGCCAGGAACGCTCATGTCGACCGACACCGTGCGCCCTTGTCGACCGACACCGTGCGCCCTTGTCGACCGACACCGTGCGCCCTTGTCGACCGACACCGTGCGCCCTTGTCGACCGACACCGTGCGCCCTTGCCGGCCGACACCGTGCGCCCTTGTCGGCCGACACCGTGCGCCCTTGCCGGCCGACGACGAAGGCCCTTGCGTGCGGACCCAGGTGGCTTCGTCGCGCGGGTGCGATCAGTCCCCGCCGACCGGCAGCCGCAGAACGGCCGACGCGCCCCCGCCCTCCGCGTTCTCGAACGCCAGCCGCGCCCCCAGCACCTCCGCCTGCCCCACCGCGATCGTCAGCCCCAGCCCATGTCCCTTGCGGGAACCCTCCGTACGGAACCGCTGCGGCCCCTCCGCCATCAGGTACTCCGGAAACCCGCCGCCGTGGTCCCGCACGGTCACCACCGCCTCCTCGGCCGTCGCCTCCACGGTCAGCACCACCGGAGGCCGCCCGTGCTTGTGCGCGTTGGCCACCAGGTTCCCGAGCACCCGCTCCAGGCGCCGCCGGTCCGTCTCCACGCACGCGTCCGCGACGACCCGCACCACCGTCTCGCCGCTCGCGTGCGCGGCCACCCGCTCCGCCAGCCCCCCGAGCCGGATCGCGTCGGGGTCCAGCCGCTCGCCGCCCGCGTCCAGCCGTGAGATCTCCAGCAGATCCTCGGTCAGCGTCCGCAACGCGGCGACCCGGTTCCGCACCAGTTCCGTCGGCCGCCCCGGCGGCAGCAGTTCGGCCGCCGCGTGCAGCCCGGTCAGCGGTGTCCGCAGCTCGTGCGCGACGTCCGCGGTGAACCGCTGTTCACCGATCAGCTTGCGCTGCAGCGTGGACGCCATCGTGTCGAGCGCGGCGGCCACCGCGGCCACCTCGTCGCGGTACCGCGCCGGGTCCGTCGTGCGGGGGTCGCCGACCCGCGCGTCGAGGTCGCCCGCGCTGATCCGCCGGGCCACCTGCGAGGTCGTCCGCAGCCGCCGGGTCACCCCGGTGACGCCGATCGCGCCCACGATCAGCGTCACTCCGATCGCCAGCGCCGAGGAACCCAGGATGGCCCGGTCGAGGTTCTCGATCGTGGTCGCGCTCTGCGCGTAGTCGATCCGCACGGCGAGGGCGCGGCCGTCGGCGGGGGCGGCCGCCCACATCGCGGGGTATCCGCCCGCGACCCCGACCATCGTGCCGCGCCGCCCGCTCATCGCCAGCTCGCGCAGCGACCCCGGCAGCTCCGGCGCGTCGATGCCGGCCTCCGGCGGCAGCCGGTTCCCGGCCTCGTACGCCCGCGCAGCCTCGTCGAGCCGGTCCAGCGCCCGGGAGCGGGCGTCGCTCACGGTCCGGTCGGTGACGGAGACATGCACGAGGGCGCCGAGCAGCGCGGCCAGCCCGCAGCACATGACGGTGATGGAGGCCAGCGCCTTCCAGGTGAGCGAGGACGTCCAGCGGCGCAGGCCGAACCGTTTCCGCGCGGTCTTCGCCGCGGTCCTCGCCGCGCTCTCGCGCTGCACCGTGCTCATCGTGGGCCGCCGGACGACGAGGGCCGGGGCGTGGCGGCCGACGTCGTCCCGCCGCCGGGGGACGGGCGCGCCGATCTGCCCACGCGCAGGATCTCGTCGCGGGTGAGGAGCATCGCCAACTGGTCCTCGTCCCAGGTCCACTGGGTGCGGTACTCGTAGCCGACGATCGCCGCGGGCGAGCGGATGATCACGGTCCGGCCCGCCAGCTCGACCGCGAGCACCGCGTCGTCACTGGCCAGCACCTGCACCAGCCGGTCCGTCCGGACGGTGTACATCCGCACCGCCGTCTGATTGCCGGGCAGCAGCCGGAAGCCGAGCACCATGTCCTCGCGCCCGTCGCCGGTGAGGTCCCGGTAGTAGGCGTCGAGCACCGGGCACCGGGAGCGCTCCGCGCCCCCGCCGCAGTCCGCCATGCGCGCGGTCGTGCCGGCGTAGACCGCGTCGGACCCGGAGTACATCTCGGGATGCGCGGCGATCTCGGCGCGTACGACCGCGACCGGGTCCACCTGGCGGATGTTCCCGCCGGGAGCCTTGACGCCCTTGACGACCTCCGTCTCGGCCTCGCCGTAGTCGTAGGCGGGGGAGGAGGCGGGCGGTTCCCCGGGCCACAGCCGGGTCGGCCCGCTCGCGGTGGCCGTCGCGCCCGCGCTCACCAGGCCACCGGAGTCGCCACAGGCAGCCAGGAGCAGGCCGGCGGCCAGGGCGAGCGAGGCGCCGGCGACCGCACGCGCGGGGCGGCTGGGGAACACGGGACTCCTGAGGGTGTCGATTCGGTCCAGTACACCCTATTCGTGCGGAAGTACCGCACCCGCCCGCCCCGCTACTCGGCCAGTTCCTCCAGCTCCTCCAGGAACCGGACGGTCGCCAGCCCCGTGCGCAGATACTCCACGAACAGCTCGTTGTGCAGCGCCCACGGTGAACGGCGGGTACGGATCAGCCGGATCGCCTCCTCGGCGGAGTGTCCGTCGCGGATCAGCGCGTGCGCCACCACCAGACCCGACCGGTTGTACCCGCTGTAGCAGCGGACGAGGACCCGCTTGCCGTCCTCCAGCGCGTCGCACGCCGCCTGCCCCAGCCGCATCACACCCGCCAGCTGCGTACCGTCCAGCGGCCCGTCCGGGATCGGCCACACATGGTGCTCGACGCCGTCGTCCGGCCCGTACCCCGGCAGCCGCAGCAGGGTCAGCACCAGATCGAACTCGTCGCGTACGACCGCGAACTCGATGTCCCCGGTGCCGGTCCGCCCCGCGAACTCGTGCCCGCCCATCCACAGACCGGGCACGATCTCGCTCCACGGTTCGCCCGGAGCCGGCACGTCGGGTTGCTTCCTGCGCGTCCGCAACGGCGCCTCCCCAAGCCCCTGACGACAGGTCGTCACCCCAAAGGTAACCGGGTTCTTGCCGATGGAGCACCCCGCCTGTTCCCATGGTCGTGGGGTGATGGTGCATGAGCGGACTGCGCGTCGTACCGACCTGGCGGCACGGACAGCGACGCCTGTACGTGTGCCGGACCGACGGGAGGAACGTCGCCTGGTACGACCGTGAGACGGGCCGGGTGAACCTCCTCAGCGAGGAGCTGAGGCAGGACGTGCTGGCCGTGCTCGCCCCCTTCGTCACCGGCCCGGTCGCCGTCGGCCCGCCGCCCGTCCCCACCCCCGCCGAACTGGCCCGGCTGAGCCTCCACCCGGACGACGACCTCGCCCCCAACCGCCCCGGCGAGGCGCTGCTGATCGCCCTCGACCGTGCCCCCGGACCACCGCGTCGGCTGCGCCCGGACCCGCGCCGCCGCGCCCTGGCCGCCGAGCGGACGGTCGGTGACGCCCTGGACCGGCTGGAGGGTGCGGGCTGGCACACCCTGCACTCCGTGCCGCTGCCCGGCGGCGACCGCATCCACCATCTGCTGATCGGCCCCGGGGGCCTGTTCTGCGTCAGGTCCCTGCCCGCCCGCAGGCAGCGCGTCGTCGTCACCGACCCGATGGTCGCCGTCGGCCGCCACGAACCCCGCGCCCTGCTGCGCGCGCTCCGCGCCGACGCCGACCGCGCCTCCTACGCCCTCACCGCCGAGGTCCGTCCCGTCCTGGCCCTCGCCGAACCCGCCGGCCTCGACATCACCACGCCCCCGCGCGAGGTCCGCGTCCTGTGCGACACGGACCTCGCCGAACTCGCGCGCACGGGCGGGCTGCTCAAGCCGGCCGACGTGGAGGGCCTGCACGCGATGGCCCGGGACCGGCGGACGTGGACCCGCGTGTAGACCGTCACGGCGCAGCCACGGTATGGACCGCCATGGTGCGGACCGCCATGGTGCGGACCGCCATGGTGCGGACCGCCGCGGTGCGGACCGTCACGGCAGGGAGTGCGCGGCCTCCGGGTCGAGGAGCGGCGCCAGCAGGTCGCCGTGCTCCCGGAGGCGGGGGGCGATGTCCGGGGCGCGGAACACCAGCTGCGCGGGTGAGACGCACTCCTCGACCTCGGCCCAGGTCACCGGGGCGGAGACGGTCGGCTCGGCGCGGGCGCGCAGCGTGTAGGGCGCGGCCGTGGTCTTGCGGGCGGCGTTCTGGCTCCAGTCGACGAAGACCTTGCCGGGGCGCAGGCTGCGGTTCATCCGGTGGACGACCTGGCGGGGCAGCGCCGTCTCGGCCTCGACGGCGAGTTCCTTCGCGTACTCCGACACCCGCTCCGAGGACGCCCCGCGCACCGCCGCCAGCAGATGCAGTCCCTTCGACCCGGACGTCTTCACGTACGCCTCGATCCCGTCCGCCGCGAGCCGCTCCCGCAGCCAGCGGGCGACCTCGCAGCACTCGACGATCGTCGCGGGCGCCCCCGGGTCCAGGTCGAAGACCAGCCGGTCCGCCTCGTCGGAGGAGTCGACGGTCCACTGCGGTGTGTGGAACTCGGCGACCTGGTTCGACGCCCACATCAGGCTCGCCAGGTCCTGCACCAGCACCATCCGGGCCGGGCCCTCCATCCGCCGCACCTCGGCGGTGGTGACCCAGTCGGGCGTGCCCGGGGGCACGTTCTTGGTGAAGAAGACCTGTCCCCCCGGCCCGTCCGGGTAACGGAGGAACGAGACCGGCCGGTCACGCAGATGCGGCAGCAGGGCGTCCGCGGCCGTGGCGTAGTAGTGCAGCAACTCACCCTTGGTGAATCCCGTCGCCGGGTGGAGCACCTTCTCCAGATTGGAGAGGACGACCCTGCGGCCCTCCACCTCGGTGATCGGTGTCATGGCAACAAGAATCCCATGATTCGGGGGCAGAACGGTCACGACGTCCGGGGGTGAGCGATGAGGGGCACGCCGGGCGCCCGCGCGGGGGTCGGGGACCCGCACGGCCGTCCGCCTGCGGGGTGTGGGGGGTGTCCGGGGTGTGCGTGTGCGGGGGGTGATCGCGTACGCGGTGGGGCGCCCGTACGCGATGGTGTCCGCCCCGTCGGCGTACGCGAGCGCCCGCATGCCCCCGCATGCCCCCGCGCACGTCTGGCAACGGCGGACGCCGCCCGCGCGACCCGGCACCGGGCGCCCGCCCGCGTGCGCGGCCGGGCGACCCGTACGCAGGCAGCCCCGCGTCCGCGCGCTCACGCCCCCACGTACGCCGCCAGGTGTTCGCCGGTGACGGTCGAACGGGCCGCGACGAGGTCCGCCGGCGTGCCCTCGAAGACGACGCGGCCGCCGTCGTGGCCGGCGCCCGGGCCGAGGTCGACGATCCAGTCGGCGTGGGCCATGACCGCCTGGTGGTGCTCGATGACGATCACCGACTTGCCCGCGTCGACCAGCCGGTCGAGCAGCCCCAGCAGTTGCTCCACGTCGGCGAGGTGCAGACCCGTGGTCGGCTCGTCGAGAACGTAGACCCCGCCCTTCTCGCCCATGTGCGTGGCCAGCTTCAGCCGCTGCCGCTCGCCGCCGGAGAGCGTGGTGAGCGGCTGGCCGAGGGTGAGATAGCCGAGCCCCACGTCCGCCATCCGCTCGATGATCCGGTGGGCCGCCGGCGTACGCGCCTCCCCGGCGCCGAAGAACTCCTCCGCCTCGGCCACCGACATCGCGAGCACCTCGCTGATGTCCCGCCCGCCGAAGCGGTACTCCAGCACCGACGCCTCGAACCGCTTGCCCTCGCACTCCTCGCACGTGGTGGCGACGCTCTGCATGATCGCCAGGTCGGTGTAGATGACGCCGGCGCCGTTGCAGGTCGGACAGGCCCCCTCGGAGTTGGCGCTGAACAGCGCCGGCTTCACCCCGTTGGCCTTGGCGAAGGCCCTGCGGATCGGGTCGGCCAGCCCGGTGTACGTCGCCGGGTTGCTGCGCCGGGACCCGCGGATCGCGGTCTGGTCGATCGAGACCACACC
Organism: Streptomyces stelliscabiei; assembly: GCF_014873495.1. Lineage (GTDB taxonomy): Bacteria > Actinomycetota > Actinomycetes > Streptomycetales > Streptomycetaceae > Streptomyces > Streptomyces bottropensis. The sequence continues at coordinate 7,095,975 of NZ_JADBGF010000001.1, forward strand.
CTCGGCCCCTGCCTGGCGGGCCATCGAGCCGTGCACGAGCGAACTCTTGCCGGAGCCGGCCACCCCGGTGATGACGGTGAGCACGCCGAGCGGGATGTCGACGTCGACGTCCTGGAGGTTGTTCGCGTTCGCCCCCCGGATCTCCAGCGCACCGGTGGGCTCGCGCACCGACTCCTTCAGGGCGGCCCGGTCCCCGAGATGACGGCCGGTGACGGTGTCGCTCGCCCGCAGCCCCTCCAGCGTCCCCTCGAAGCAGACGGTGCCGCCCGCCGTACCGGCACCGGGGCCGAGGTCCACCACATGGTCGGCGATCGCGATCGTCTCCGGCTTGTGCTCCACGACGAGCACGGTGTTGCCCTTGTCGCGCAGCCGCAGCAGCAGGTTGTTCATCCGCTCGATGTCATGCGGGTGCAGCCCGATGGTCGGCTCGTCGAAGACGTACGTGACATCGGTGAGCGAGGAGCCGAGGTGACGGATCATCTTGGTCCGCTGCGCCTCGCCGCCGGAGAGCGTGCCCGAGGCCCGGTCGAGGGAGAGATAGCCGAGGCCGATCTCCACGAACGAGTCGAGGGTGTAGTGGAGCTTCGCGAGCAGCGGCGCCACCGACGCGTCCTCGATCCCGCGGGCCCATTCCGCCAGGTCCCGGATCTCCATCGCGCAGGCGTCGGCGATGCTGACCTTGCCGATCCGTGAGGAGCGGGCCAGCTCGCTGAGCCGGGTGCCGTCGCAGTCGGGGCACTCGGTGAAGGTGACCGCCCGGTCCACGAAGGCCCGGATGTGCGGCTGCATCGACTCGCGGTCCTTGGCGAGGAAGGACTTCTGCAGCTTCGGGATCAGCCCCTCGTACGTGAGGTTGACGCCGTTGATCTTCACCTTGGTCGGCTCGCGGTACAGGAAGTCGTGCCGCTCCTTCTTGGTGTACTGGCGGATCGGCTTCTCCTTGTCGAAGAAGCCCGACTCCGCGATGACCCGCACCACCCAGCCGTCCCCGGTGTACGTGGGGATGGTGAACGGGTCCTCGGAGAGCGACTTGGAGTCGTCGAACAGCTGGGTGAGGTCGATGTCGGAGACCTTGCCCCGGCCCTCGCAGTGCGTGCACATTCCGCCGGTGCGGCTGAAGCTGACCTTCTCCGTCTTGGTCTTGTCGGCACCGCGGTCGACCGTGAGCCCGCCGGTCGCCGAGACCGAGGCGACGTTGAAGGAGAACGCGCCGGGCGGCCCGATGTGCGGCTTGCCCAGCCGGCTGAACAGGATGCGCAGCATCGCGTTGGCGTCGGTGGCGGTGCCCACGGTGGAGCGCGGGTCGGACCCCATCCGCTGCTGGTCGACGGTGATCGCGGTGGTCAGCCCGTCGAGCACGTCCACCTCGGGCCGCGCCAGGTTCGCCATGAAGCCCTGCAGGAAGGCGCTGTACGTCTCGTTGATCAGCCGCTGCGACTCCGCGGCGATCGTGTCGAACACCAGCGAGCTCTTCCCCGAGCCGGAGACCCCCGTGAACACCGTCAGCCGGCGCTTCGGGATCTCGATGCTGACGTCCTTGAGATTGTTCTCCCGCGCCCCGTGCACCCGGATCAGATCATGGCTGTCGGCGGCGTGCGGCCCGGGAGACTGCGCCTGCGTCCCCGCCCTCGTGGCCTTGGTCATCGTTCCTCCATCTGTCGTGCGGAGCCGCGCCCGCGGCCCCGCCGGCGTCGCCCGACCGGGTCCGATCCGCTGGGAAGGGTATGTGCGGTGGTGTGGGTTCCGGATGTATTTCCGCGGGGTCATGACGAAGCGGGCGCTCACCCCGCCGGGGGGTCACAGCTCACGCCGCCGGGTGTCATCGGGCCAGGGCCCACGCTAGGCGCGCCCCACCCACCCGCGCTTCTCGAATCCTGACCGACCCGCCGACCGGCGCGCACGGGCTCACCGACAAGGCTTCCGGCAGCCGACGCGCAGCCCACATCGGTCCGCGTTACGGTGTGGACAAACCGGAAGCAGGGACCCGAAAGGTGCGTGCTGCCCGTGCGATCGATCTGGAACGGCGCCATCTCCTTCGGCCTGGTCAGCATCCCCATCAAGCTGGTGAACGCGACCGAGAGCCACTCCGTCTCCTTCCGCCAGGTCCACCTGGAGGACGGCGGCCGCATCCGTTACCGCAAGGTCTGCGAGCTGGAGGACCGTGAGGTGACGCAGGGGGAGATCGGCAAGGCGTACGAGGACGCGGACGGCACGATGATCCCGATCACGGACGAGGACCTCGCGTCGCTGCCCATCCCGACGGCCAAGACCATCGAGATCGAGGGCTTCGTCCCGGCCGAGAGCGTCGACCCGCTCCAGGTGGACGCCGCGTACTACCTCGCGGCGAACGGTGTTCCCGCCGCCAAGCCGTACACCCTTCTGCGCGAGGCGCTCAAGCGCAGCGGAAAGGTCGCCATCTGCAAGTACGCGCTGCGCGGGCGCGAGCGGCTGGGCATGCTGCGGGTCGTGGACGACGTCCTCGCCATGCACGGGCTGCTCTGGCCCGACGAGATCCGTACGACGGACGGGGTGGCCCCCGACGCGAGTGTCACCGTGCGCGACAAGGAACTCGACCTCGCGGACGCCCTCATGGACACCCTCGGCGAGGTCGACTTCGAGTCCCTGCACGACGACTACCGCGAGGCCGTCGAGGAACTCATCGCCGCGAAGGCCTCCGGCGAGGAACCGCCCACCGCTCCCGCCCCGGCCCCGGGCGGCAAGGTCCTCGACCTCATGGCCGCGCTGGAGAAGAGCGTCCGCGAGGCCAAGGAGTCCCGGGGCGAGGACGTCGCCGACATCACCCACCTCGCGTCCCGCCCCACCCCGAAGCAGCCCCCGGGCAAGAAGTCCACCACGACGACCCGCAAGACGGCCGCCTCGCCGAAGAAGTCCGCGACCGGGTCCGCCGAGCCCGCGAAGAAGACGGCCGCGAAGAAATCGACGGCCAAGAAGACGACGACGGCGGCGACCAGAACGGCGGCGACGAAGTCCACCTCGGCGAAGTCCACCCCGGCCAAGGCCACGACGGCGAAGAGCACCGCGAAGAAGACCCCGGCGAAGAAGACGACGCCCCGCAAACGCTCCGCCTGACGGGCGCCGTCCAGCCTGACCGGCCCGCACACAGTTCGAGCACGGGCACGACTCCCCGAGCCGGACGCCCGAGGTGTGTGCGTCTGGGGTGCGCCCCTGCTTTTAAGGGGCGCGGGGAACCGCGCGACAAGCCCCCACCGGAGCGGCGGCCGGGGACCGACGGCCCGGACCCGCGGCCGGGACCAGCCGCCGAGAGCCGTGCAGCCGGGATCCGGGGGCGGCCCGGGGGCCGACGGGGGCGCCCCTAGGGGCACGCCGGAGGCCCCCGCTCAGAGCACCTTCGCGCGCACCAGTGCCGACAGGACGAGCGTGCCCGGGAGGAGGGGGATCCAGACGGTGAGGACCCGGTAGCCGATGACCGTGGTGGTGGCGAGGCTCGCCGGCGCCCCGAAGGCGACGAGGGCGAAGACGAGCGCCGCGTCCATGGGACCGAGGCCGCCCGGCGCGGGCACCGCCCCGGCGGCGGTGCTGGCGACGAGGTACGCGAAGAGCATCTGCGTCCAGGACACCGGCAGCCCCAGCGAGGTGCCGACCGAGGCGACCACGGCCCCCTGGCACAGAGGGAAGGCGGCGGCCCCGCCCCACAGGGAGAGCGCGCGGACGGGACGGCTGTGCACCCGCCGTGTGTCGGTGAGGGCGGACCGCAATCCGCCGATGAGGGGGCGCCGCAACGGCCGTACGGTCGTGATCAGTGTGACCACGGCGGCGAGGCTGACGCCGGTGATCGCACCGGCCAGGGCGAGGGTCTCGCCCTCGGGGAGGAGTTCGGTCAGGCGGAGCGTGCCCGGGAACGCGACGACGAAGGCGACGATCACCAGTGTCTTGGCCACCGGCTTGACCGCCGAGTACAGGGCGAGCGAGGAGGTCGCCCGGGACAGGGGGATGCCCCGGCGTCGCAGGAAGCGCAGAACGACCGCGTGGGCGCCGATGTTGCCCGGCAGGGCGTGTCCGGCGGCACCGGCGGCGAACTGCGTCGCCAGCAACTGCCCCGGTGGCAGCCGCTCCGGCACGGCCCCCTGGCGTACGCAGGCGGAGGCCACCGAGCACAGGGCCGTGAAGAACGCGCCGGCCAGCAGCCACCAGGGGTTGGCCGAGGCCAGTCGGACGGCCCCGTCGTGGACCGTCCGCCAGTCGAAGGCCGCCCAGCCCGCGAGCAGCACGAGCGGCAGCAGCGTCAGCGCGAACCGCAGCCGCCGGGCGTTGACGGCCGACCGGGCGGGGAGCAGCGCCCGCAGCCTGGGGGGCAGGAACCCCCCGGGACCGGCGGCGCAGACAGGCTCCGCGAGCGGCTCGGGCTCGGTGTCAGGGCCGCCGGCCGTGGGGCGGGCCGGGACGTGGGTGAGGTCCGGGGGCCGGGCCGGGCTCGGTATCAGGGGGAGGGGGTCGGTGACCGGGGACGGGGTGGGCCGCGAGGGGGGCGGCGCGTCGAGCGGGAGCGGGAACAAAGGGCACGTCGTCCTTCCGCGTCGCGTCGGTACGGCGGGGGACCGCTCCGACGGAGGCAGGGCAAGTCAAGAACGAAGGGAACCCCAGGACCGTTCCCACCCCAAATGACTCCCCGGTATGCACCACCCGAACTCCTGCCACCGCCAGAACGACGACACCGCTTCCCAGCAGCGACTCTGCCGTCGGCGCCGACCCGGACCCCACCGCCCCTCGTGAGACACAAGTCACTTCCCTGCCACCCCCGGCGCCCGTTCTCCATCAAGATCACACGTCGCCCTCACTGTTTGCCCCCCGACCCGCTCACTCCCGCACGCCCCTGCGCACGCCCCTGCCTCACTGTTGTGATGCGCGTCACCCCGGGTCTACGGTTGTAGCGCCTGGCAGGAGACCCCAGGAGTGCGTCCGGGTGGCGGTGCGCGGCGGGGCCGTCCACAGGCGAGGGAAGTGATCCCGTTGTCCGTCTCCTGGGACGACATCGGCGGTCTCGTCGATGCCCACGAGCGCTTTCTGGCCGGCGCGCGGGTCGACTCGGATGTCCGGCACCCGGTGCTCGACTCCTGGAAGCGCTGCCGTTCCGCCGGGCTGGAACCCCACCGGCTGGTGAGCCCCTACGCCCCCGACCTGGCCCTGGAGGAACCCTTCCTGCGCGCCGCCGACCCCGTGCTCGCACGGCTCACCGCCTCCCTCGCGAACGTGAGCATGAGCATCGTGCTCTGCGACGGACAGGCCCGCATGGTGCAGCGGCACGGCGGCGACCGGCACCTCCTCACCCGCCTCGACGAGGTCAACTTCGCCCCCGGCTTCTGCGCCTCCGAGGCCGCCGCGGGCACCAACGGCGTCGGCACCGCCCTCGCCGAGCGCCGACCCGTCCACGTCCTCGGCCGCGAACACTTCGCCGACTGTCTCTCCCCGTTCGCCTGCGCCGGCGCCCCCGTCCGCAACCCGCTCAGCGGCCGCGTCGAGGCCGTACTCGACCTGACCTGCCTGCGCGACGACGCCGACCCCGCGATGCTGCGGTTGGTCCGCGATGCCGCCCACGACATCGAGGCGGGTCTCCTGGAACAGGCCACGGAACGGGAACGGGCCCTCCTCGCCGCGTACCGCCGAGCCCCCGCCCTCACCGCCGACACCTGGCCCCGACAGCCCGGACGGCAACCGGTACGGCAGTCCGAACGACAGTCCGAGCGGCAGGCCTGGGCGCGGGGCGACGACGGCCGGTACGGCGCCGACCTCGGCCGCGTCGACCTGGCCGTCCTCCGCGAGAAGGCCGAGGAACTCATCGCCTCGCCCCACCGCACCCTCGACGAGGTCACCCTCTCCGCCGGCCGCGTCGCCACCCTGCTCCGCCGCGCGATCATGGGCGAGTCCGGCGAGACCGGGGTGGTCATCGAGGCCCGTCTCCTCGGCGGCCCCCGTCTCCACCACACCCGGCCGACGGCCCAGCCCACGCCCCGAACCACGCGGCAGCCGACGACCGCACCCCCTCCGCCCGGCACCCCGTCGCGACCCGCACCACCCCCGACCGTCGTCCTCCGCACGGTGGTGCCCGCGTCCCCGCCCCAGCCGAGAGGCAAGGGGCCGCTCGAAACGGACGAGCCGCCCGACTCGGCCGCCGACACGTGGCTGCTCCTCGTCGGCGAACCCGGCGTCGGCCGGCTCGCCGTGCTCGCCCGCCGTCGACTGGAACTGCTGCACGACGCCGGAACCCGCATCGGCACCACCCTGGACGTCACCCGCACCGCCGAGGAACTGACGGACATGGCCGTCCCCCGCTTCGCCGACTTCGCGGCCGTGGATCTTCCGGTCCCCGTCCTCCTCGGCGAGGAACCGGAACCCCTCGGCCCCGGCACGGCACTGAGCCGCGTCGCACTGGGCGCCGTACACGAGCAGTCGCATCTCTACGAGGTGGGGGACCCGGTGCGCTACGTCCCCTCCACCCCGCAGGCGCGCAGCTGGGAGAGCGGACGTCCGGTACTCGAACCGGTGCTGGCGGAAGCCGGCGGCTGGCTCGCGCAGGACCCGGCCCGGCTGCGACGCGCCCTCGCCGCAGGCATCCACTCCCTGATCACCGTGCCGCTGCGGGCACGCGGCGCGACCCTCGGCGTCGTCAGCTTCTACCGAGCCGAACGCCCCGAACCGTTCGAGGACGACGACCTCGCCCTCGCTCAGGAACTGGTCGGCCGCGCGGCGATCTGCATCGACAACGCCCGCCGCTACACCCGTGAGCACAACACCGCCCTCGCGCTGCAGCGCAGCCTGCTGCCGCGCGGCCGGTCCGAACAGGGCGCGGTCGAAGTCGCCTACCGCTACCTCCCCGCTCAGGCGGGCGTCGGCGGCGACTGGTTCGACGTCATCCCGCTCTCCGGCGCCCGTGTCGCACTGGTCGTCGGCGACGTGGTCGGCCACGGCCTGCACGCCGCCGCGACCATGGGACGGCTGCGCACCGCCGTGCACAACTTCTGCGCCCTCGACCTGCCCCCGGACGAACTGCTCACCCAGCTCGACGACCTCGTCGGCCGCCTCGACCGGGGCGAGGGCTGGGCGGTGGAGAACACCCACCGGGACTCCGGCATCGTCGGCGCGACCTGTCTGTACGCCGTCTACGACCCGGTGTCCCGGCGCTGCGTCCTCACCCGCGCCGGACACCCGCTGCCGGCGGTCGTCGCCCCCGACGGAACGGTGGACTACGTCGACCTGCCCTCGGGACCCCCGCTGGGCCTCGGCGGCATGCCCTTCGAGACCGCCGAACTCGAACTGGCCGAGGGCAGCCGACTGGTCCTCTACACCGACGGCCTCGTCGAGGACCGGCACCGCGACATCGACATCGGCCTCGACAAGCTCCGTACCGTCCTGGCCCGCACCGACCGCGCCCCCGAGGCCACCTGCGAGGCGATCCTCGCCGCCCTGCTCCCGGCCCGGCCGGCCGACGACGTGGCACTCCTCGTGGCCCGTACCCACGTCCTGGGCCCGGACCGGGTCGCCCAGTGGGACCTGCCCGGCGACCCGGCCGTCGTCTCCCTCGCCCGGCGCGCCGTCACCGGCCAACTGGCCGACTGGGGCCTGGACGACCTGGCCGTCACCACGGAACTGGTGGCCAGCGAACTGGTCACCAACGCCATCCGCCACGCCACCGGCCCCGTCCGGCTCCGCCTCCTGCGCGACCGCGCCCTGATCTGCGAGGTCCACGACGGCAGCAACACCTCACCCCACATGCGCCGCGCCCACACCGAGGACGAGGACGGCCGCGGCCTCTACCTGGTGGCCCGCCTCACCGAACGCTGGGGCACCCGCTACACCCCCCACGGCAAAACGATCTGGACAGAACAGCCGCTGCCCCGGCCCACCCCGCCGAGGCCATGATCCGCATGGCGAACGAAACAGCGACGCTAGGGGTGCTGCCTCACCCGGTCGACGACCGCCCCGTCGGACGACGAGCCCCGCTGAGGGCGGGCTCTCCCTTACACGCTCCACGGCATGCTCGGTGCTCTGTGGGCCCGGTTCACCACCTACCTGCGCCAACAGCTCGCGGCGGGACGCAGCCCCTGGGGAAGCACCGGCCGTTTCAGGAGCTCACCGAGCATGAAGTAGGCGTTGAACCATGCGTCTGTGGTGAAGTCGCTGATCGACCTGCTCGACGGCCCGGCGCCGGCGATGTACGGAACGAGTTTCTCCGGGCCGGTGGGCGGCTTCTTCAGCTTTCTCCACTCCCGAGGCGGCCACACGCTCTCGCCCTTCTTCAAGGGCGCCTCCCGGATCACCCGGCCGAGTTCCATGGTCAAGGAGCTGCCGAAGGTGACCAAGGAAGTAGAACCGCCGAGTCGTGGTGAACCCGCGGCAGGCTGCTGAACTCCCACCGTCGGCAAGCGTTGGACCGGAACGGGTGAGGTGCACGACAACCGAGGGCTCAAGAACCGGCCCACGAACGAGACCCGCATCGTCCGTCAGACACTCCTGTTGACCGTCGCTGACCGGTGCATCTGGCACGGCAGGCACGAACCTCAGCCAACGACAGCCAGCGCCACGACAGCGGGTGCGCTGGCGGACCAATCGCGAGTAAGCCTCGCTGCACCCCCACAGGTCTCAGCCACGCTACCTGTTGCGTTGTCGACCGTTTGCCGTACCTGTGCGCCAGTGCCGTAGCCATGAGTTCCTCGCAGGGCATCCGACCTGAGCGGCCCCGCTCGCGTGGGCGACCCTAGACATCGCCCAGAACTCCTGCATCGGGGTCTGGGCGACGACGATCAGCATAGCTACTATGAGCATGTGAACAGTTACGAGGCGCTACTGTGGGCGCTGGGTGGGGCTGTATTGGTCGAAGCGCAATCCGCCTTTACTGTCTATCTGCGAGGAGATGACTATCTCCCTGCACTCCGCACGCGTGCAACGGGCTTGGCGTTCTTCTCGCTGGCCATCTTGCTTCGCCTGGGCGTGGGTGTTGGACTTGGATTCGCCTTGTGGGCCTCCGAGCAGATTCAGGGTGCATTCGCTCTTTTGGTCACGGGGGCTACAGGGCCGCTGATTATCGAACAGTGGGCGCGAGCGGGATTCTCTGCCGTGAATGACGGACATGGCGAGGTTTCAGTAAGGGGCGTCACTGTCACTGGTCGGTCAAACAGTATCGACCAGGTCATTTCAAATAGTGCATTTATTCATAGTAGTCAGATCGAGCGCCGCCCACCACCTGCAATTTCCCGTGACGGCGAGGTGGATGCCTCAGGGCGATCGGGGATCGACAGTGACTGACTGGGCTTTCTCGGCGCTACTTGGTGCACTCGTGGGAATCGTTGAGCTGCTTAGCCGCTACAAGGATGACCCAGCCCGACTTCTGGCGATCTTCAGCGCCTACATCTATGCCGCACTCAACGCGCTCGCCAGCGTGGCGTCCTTCTATGCCATTCGAGCGCTGAACTGGGACTTTGGGGCGACTGAGCCTGGCACTGCAGAGATGTTGCAGGTGTTGGTTTCCGGGATAGCAGGGATGGCGGTGTTGCGAAGCTCGGTATTCAATCTAAGGATTGGAAACAGCTTCGTCCCGATTGGCCCGAGTGTGATGCTCATCACGCTTCTCGCTGTTGCCGATAACGGCGTCGGCAGAGCCCGCGTTCAGCGGCGCGCACCCATCGCACAAGAAATCATGCAGGGAATTTCTTTCAGCGACAGCGCTAACGCTCTGGTCTCATACTGTGTCAGATTGATGCAGAACCTGACGCCGGAAGACGAGGCCGATATCAGGAAAGGTGTTGAAGCAATCGCAAAAGAGACTGTCGATGATAGCGACAAGGCGGTCATGTTGGGGCTTTTCCTCCTTGATTATCTTGGCCCAGACGCCCTTAAAGCCGCAGTGAAGCTTGTAAGGAGCAGAGAAATCGCGTGAAGACCTTTCGAGCATGACCGCACCGAGGGGCGACCTAGGCCTCCAGAGTGGCTCGCTATCGGCCCCGATATCCAAGGGGGCGCGGTCTGCAAGGCGACTGTCGTCAAACGGTGCCGTTAAAACAGTCCGGACCATGATCGGTCCGGACCGCTTGGTTGGTGCCCCCGGCAGGATTCGAACCTGTGACACCTGCTTTAGGAGTTCGATCCAGGGCCGATCGTACTTCGGCCAGCACCAAGGGCGTCGGTCGTCGCTGGTGGCTCAAGTCTGCCGATGTCCGCTGTCGTTGATGTCAGGTGTGGCTGTCAGCCGTCCATCAGGTCCGGGTAGGGACAGAGTTCCAAGGGGGCGGTCGGACGGTCGGCCCACTTCCACCAGACGTGTTGGTGAGGAACTGACCGCGTCCCGGACAATGGGACAGGGAGGGCGGCAGCGCCTGATCACACCCTCGACCGACTGGTGCTTCACGCTGCGCCCGGCCGTCGGCCCGCCGGCGTCCGGTCAGAACTCCAGCACCTCGCGGTCGAGCGGATACCGCGCACGGTGACGGCCGTCGTGCGGCGAGGGCGTGATCGGCAGGACACCGGTCTGCTGCAGGCCCAGGTTGTCGTCCCAGATCCGGGGTTCGACGTGTCCGACGACGTGGAAGTGCCGGAAGGTGAACGGCGGGCTGTCGGTCGGGAAGGACTCGGCTGTGGTCATCACCTGGAAGTGCAGGTGCGGCGTGGCGGAGTTGCCGCTGTTGCCGATCAGCCCGAGGACCTGGCCGGGTTCGACCCGGTCCCCCTCCCGGACCCTGAGCGAGCCGGGTGTCAGGTGGGCGTAGAGCAGGTAGCGGCCCGGCGCGACTTCCACGGTGACGTGGTTGCCGACGGTGTCCTCGATCGGCGGGGTGGGCGGTGTGACGGGTGGCGTTTGGTCCGGGAGTCCGTCCTGGACCTCCACCACTCTGCCGCCGGCCGAGGCCACGACCGGCTGACGGTAGCTCAGGTAGCTGGTGAGCCGTGCGGGGTCGCCCTCCCAGGTCTGCCCCTGCTCGCCGACCCGGTACCAGTCGATCGCGAAGCGCTGCGGCACATAGAAGCGGCCGTTGATCGGGGCGAGGCCGCGCCGGTGGTGGGTGTTGCCGCAGCACGACTCGCTGGAGTACCAGGTGCCGGGACGGACCGGCGGGCTCAGGTTCACCGGCGGAGTGCGGGCGATCCGGGTGGCCTGCACCGTCTCCTCGAAGGCGGCGGAGGGGCCGGAGGGGGGCAGGACGGCACCCGAGAGCTGGTGTTCGAGGACCTTGGGCACCCGCTGACCACGGTCGAGGATCAGGTCGAGCCAGATGATCCACTGCTGGGAGCCCTGAATGACGGTCGGCGTCGGTCCCGGAGGCGCCGGGGTGTCCCCGTCTGCACCCGTCAGCGGATCACCCACCGGATTGGCGGCATCGGCCAGCGCCTGCCCGCTCAGCGAGCCGACGACCTGGTGCGTGCGGGCGTCGCGGACGTCGACACGGTCGAGCCGCAACGGCGTGCTGCTGGGCAGGGAACTCGTGGTGAGCAGTTCGTACGAGATGTGCGTCTTGCCGTCCGTGGCGACGAACGGCGTCGGTTTGGTCAGCACAGCTGCCGTCAACGGCGTGAACTCTGCGCCGGGCGCCGGAGTGGCCGCGCCGGTTGCGTGTCCTTGTCCCGCTGAGGTCACCAGCATGCTGGCCGCGAGCACGGCAGCGGCGAGCCCGCGAAGTAGCGGGCGGCGGCCAGTGCGGTTGCGAGGGTCGCGCTCTGCCATTGCGCTCTTTCGTTCGTTGGATCCGGGGCCGTGAAGGACGCCGGCACGCCCCGCGCCGAGACGCAGGCCTATGTAATCCGGCGGCACACCGCTCCGGGCGGAGGGCGCCGGAGTCAGGTGCCGAACTGCACCCGTCCAGCCGCACCGACCACCGAGTTCTCGCCTCACGGCAGCTTCGCGACGCTGCACGTACGGTCAACGAGGTCCGGAAAATGTCGAACAGTGGGACCCGTCGACATCGTGCCCGGTGAAGCACTGGCGGAGGATACGACCGTCTCAACCTCAGCCGACGAAAGCCCGCCACGACGGCGCGTCAGCCGACCGACCAGGCGCGCGTGTGCCTCGCTGGCGGCGCTTCTCCATCTACCTCCGCCGTGAGGTCGCCAAGCGTGCCGGCCTCACCCAACGCGCCTTCCGCGACCATGCCCGCACCTCCTTCGCCAAGGTCGCCGAATACCAGAAGCGCGGGGCCGTCCACTTCCACCACGCCGCCGCGACTGCCGCGCGTGTGAGCGGTCCGACCGTCGACGGCCGGGCACACCGCTTCGTCTTCGGCCGTCAGCTCGATGTCCGTGCGATCCGTTCCGCCGACTTCGACAGCGGCCAGGAGCTGACCGACCGGGCCGTAGCGGCGTACATCGCCAAGTACGCCACCAAGGGCGCCGAGACGGCGACCGGCACCCTTGACCGGCCGATCCGCTTCCTTGCCGAGCTGGCCGGGGCCCGGATCACCGACCACGCCCGCCGCATGATCCGAACCGCCTGGACCCTCGGCGCACGCCCCGAGCTGGCAGACCTCCGCCTACGGGCCTGGGCCCACATGCTCGGCTTCCGCGGCCACTTCTCCACCAAGTCCCGCCGCTACTCCACCACCCTCGGCGCCCTCCGCGACGCCCGCGCCGACTGGCGCCGCGCTCAAGCCGCCCCGCCCGCGCCCCAGGACGGCGGAAGCACGCTCGTCCTCGCCCACTGGGTCTTCGCCGGAACCGGCCTCAGCGCGGGCGAGACCTGGCTCGCTGCATCCCTCGAACCTGCCCCCGGAACGGAAGGAGAGCCGACATGGACCACCGCCGCGACGAACTCATGACTGTCCCGCAGGTCCTCGACGAACTTGGCGGCGTGTCCCGGCGGACGTTCTACCGATGGCGCGAACTGGGCTTGGGGCCTGCCGCTTTCAAGCTCCCCAACGGTGAGCTGAGGGTGTGGCGGAGTGATTTCACGACGTGGCTGCGGCAGTTGGAGGCAGCGGCGTGAAGTCTCTCGACGTGAAGGTCTGGGGCGTTCGAAAGCGTGACACCAAGACGCCCTCGTACGGTGTGCGCTGGTCTGTCGCGGGCAACGTCTTCTCCGACAGCTTCCGGACCAAGGTGCTCGCCGATCATTACCGCGCGAAGCTGATGCGGGCCATGCGGGCCATGCGGGCCATGCGGGACGGCGCGGAGTTCGACACGGAATCCGGGCTCCCGGCGTCCATGGAGCAGCAGAAAGCCACCGTGTCTTGGTACGACTTCGCTCTCAGGTATCTGGCGATGAAGTGGCCGCACGCCGCTCCGAACACGCGTGATGGCATCAACGAGTCACTGACGAGTGTGACCGTGTGTCTCCTCGATGAGCGCGCGGGCCGACCGTCTGATGAGGCGCTCCGCAGGGCGCTGCGGAACTGGGCATTCGTACTGCCGGGCCCCTCTGGTCGGGAGCTCCCGGACGACGTGCGGAACGTGCTCCACTGGGTGTCCAGGGCTTCTCGACCGCTCGCTGATCTTGCTGAGCCCGCTTCGGCCCGCGCGGTCCTGGACTCGCTGAAACTGAAGCTCGACGGCACGGCAGCCGCGGCGGAAACCGTTCGGCGTAAGCGTCGGACACTGGTCAACGCCGCCAACTATGCGGTCGACCTGGGGGAGTTGCGCGAGAAACCCGTCACTGCTGTCCGCTGGCAGAAACCGAAGGTGTCCAATCAGGTGGACCCCCGCATCGTCGCCAACCCTGAGCAGGCTCGCAACCTCCTGGCGGCCGTCTCCTATGTGGGCGGATTTCGGCGTTCCCGCGGCCGTCGCCTCGTGGGTCTGTTCGCTGCCATGTATTTCGGTGGCCTTCGGCCGGCGGAAGCTGTCGGCCTCGTCGAGACGGACCTGGCCTTACCCGAACGGGGCTGGGGCTCGGCTCTCCTCCACCGGACTCGCCCCTCGGTCGGCAAGCAGTGGACCGATTCGGGGGAGACCCACGACGACCGCGGGCTGAAGAACCGGCCGACCGATGACGTGAGGAGGGTGCCGATCCCGCCTCACCTCGTCGCCGTGTTCCGCGAACACCTGGTCACCTTCGGCACGGCGGACGATGGACGGCTCTTCTGCAGCGAGAAGGGCTCGGTCGTCCCGTCCTCGACCTACTACCGCGTGTGGCAGGAGGCCCGGCTCCTCGCGCTTCCGCCGGCCGTCGCGTCCTCGCCGCTCGCGAGTCGGCCGTACGACCTCCGTCACTCGGCGCTGTCGACGTGGCTCAACGCGGGGGTCGACCCGACCGAGGTGGCCGAACGCGCCGGCAACAGCGTGGAGGTCCTGCTGACCCGCTACGCGAAGTGCCTCGACGGAGGGCAGGACGTTGCCAACCGGCGTATTGAGGAGCTCCTTCGCGAATACGAGTGAGACACCCTGCATCCCACTTGAGGCTCCGGACATCTTGTCCGGGGCCTCTCTCGTCTTTACGCCTTACCTGCTGCGATGCTTCGGCCGAGAGCGGACGAGGGGGCTCGTGGAGCTGAAGGCCACGCGCTGGAAGCGGTACGGACATGATCGCCTGTATGCGAATGTGCCGGACGGAACCGCGGTCGGCTGGGCGGACTTGATTACGGGGGACATCACCGTCTTAGTCGACGAGTATCGCGACGACGTGATCGCCGTGCTGGCACACCACTTACGGAACTACCCCAAGCCGGTCTTGCCGCAGGAGGCACCTGAAGCTGAAGCCCGCCCGATGCTGCCGCCTCTGACGCCGGCAGACGACCTGTCCACCAACCGTGCACTGGCGCCGCTTTCAGGGGTGCTGACGGCTGAGCAGGTTGAGCGGGTGTACGGCGTCGCTTGTCATCGTCAGGCTTGGAGTCTGGCCTGAGCCGGTTCTCTCAGAAGGTCCCGGTCTTCCTCGCGGGGGCTGTGGGAACCCCCAGGGGGTGACCGTCGCCTGGGTGGCCTGTCAGTGCCGTCTCTTACTCTCCGCTCCTGAGTAAACAGTTCGAATGGAGAGGGGACGCGGATGGGCGGCGACGCATGGACCCACACGGGCCCGTACCAGCGTGATCTGGCGGCAGCGTTCCGGCAGGCTCAGGAAGACGAGCTGGCGCGGGACAACCACGGCTTCGAGGGCCGGTCCGTCGAGCAACTGTGGCGCGACCCGGAGTGGCAGGAGTACATCTTCACCGGTGGCACGGGCACCGTGCTGGACTTTCCTCTCATGATCGAGGCCGCGGACACCGACGACGGTCCGTTCATGCGGCCGCTGACCGATGATGAGGTGCGTGCGTGGGCTCCTCACGGCCGGCCCACCTACGAGGAGTGGGACGCCGCTCTCGATTCCGAGCAGTTGGACTTCCCGAGCCGCGCCCAGGGGAACTGCACAGTGCTCTACCGCGACGGCAGGCCCGTACAAATCGGTTACTGGGGGGTCACCGCCGATTAGGAGGGAACCGCTACCGACTCGCGACGTGGTCCCTGCGTCTGACCCGGGCCACATCGATTTGCGGGCCTCACCTGGCGTGATGCTTCAAGATCCCGTCCACGCCTCGTCCACAGGCGCCGACATACGGCCGCTCCGAGCGGCACACGTCTGCACACGTCTGCACATACGCGAAGACCCCGTCCTCAGCGAAACCGCTGATGGCGGGGTCTTTGGGCACCTCGTGCAAGGTGCCCCCGGCAGGATTCGAACCTGCGCACACGGCTCCGGAGGCCGCTTCACTCCCAGGGAACGTTGCTGGTCAGAGCTTGGAAGCTGATCGGTCGGTTGGGAGCAGTCCACAGATAGTCCACAAGAATCTGACCACCTCTACCAGCAGAACCCACGGCGGGAGGCACCGAAAAGGACACTGGCCCCTCTCCCAGCACCCTACGGATGACCGCCTCGGGGCGACGAGCGCGAGGTGTGAGCGATCCACGCGTGATTGCGGCGCTGAGCTGCTAAGAAGCACCGCTGCAACTAGGTTGGACACAGTGTCGGAGGTGTTGTCGGGAGCCCATGCAACTCGCCCTGATGATCCGTGGCGCGCCACCAGATTCCCTTGGTCCCACCGCTCCTGTTTGTCAGTGGTTACGGATAGGTTCGCGGCATACAGCGTGAGAGGACATGCCTTGGGCGAGAGTTCGCCGGCTAGATCGGACGTGGGTGGGAGCGCGGGGGCCGGAGGCTTCCGCTATCAAGACCGTGTGGCTGCATGGTTCGCCGTGGCAGCTCTAGCCGGCCAAGCTGCTGCTGCGGTTCCTGGTCTCTGGTCGGGCCAAGTACGACGGATTGCGTGCGAAACCGGCGATCCTGTGGACGACTGTCGGGTGGAAACAGCTGACGGTACCGCGCTGGCGATTCAGGCAAAACGCACCATCCGCCTCTCCGCCAAGGACAAGAGTGAGTTCGCTAAGACGGTCAAGCAGTTCGTGCAACAGCACCTCCTCCCTGACCATGAGGACGACCGGCTTGTTCTCGTAACGACATCCGAAGCCTCCGGTTCGGTCAGAAACGACCTGAGGAGAGTCCTGGAACTCATCCAGGGCGCGGCACCGAGCACCAGCACGGCTGACTTGCGGTTCACAAAAGGCCAACAGACCGCCTATGACACTTTTGTCACTCATGCCTACAAGGAATGGGAGCAGCGGTGTGGTGCACTGCCGACCTCTGCTGAACTCGAGAGCCTCCTGCGGGTGAGCCACGTATGGGTTTCGGACGTGGAAAAGGGCATGTTGGGCGAGCGGGAGGCGTTGGACCGGCTTCGCGCCATGGTGATCATGGAACCCGGCCAAGCTGGCGCCGCGTGGGAAGTGTTGGTGGGTATATGCGCCGAACTGGCCATCTCCCGGACAGACTCCGATCAGCGGCGGTTGCAGGCATCGCTCATTGAGTCCGGTATCGCACTGGCAACGGTACGAGACTTCACTGCGGACGTGGAGCGACTGTCGGACTGGACCAGGGAGAACCTGGACCGGTTGGAGGACGGACTCACAACCATTCCGACGCCCCAGGGACCGGTAGAAATTCAGCGCGGAGCGTCGGCGGACCTAATCTCACGGTCAGTGCAGGAATCCTTCCTTGTGGAAGGAGATCCGGGCGTGGGGAAAACTGTGGTTCTGCATGATCTCGCCCGTGCAGGGCTTGCTGGGCAGCGCCCTGTGCTGTTTCTCGCGGTGGGCGGACTTGCCGCCACCAGTAATGGGTCGCTGCAGGCTGAGCTTGGACTGCGGCACGCGTTGATTGACGTGCTGGCTCAGTGGTCGCCGGGGAGCAACGGACTTCTGGTTATCGACGCCTTGGATGCGGCACGCACTGATTCAACAGCTGAGCTGTGGCGCACGGTGATTGCGGACGTACGCAGGCGATGTCCCGACTGGCGTGTGGTGGCCTCGATTCGTACGTGGGATCTGCGTCATTCCAGGCAATGGCGCGCTTTGTTCCCTGCTTCAGCGGCGTCGGTGGGAGACCTGAGCGATCAAGAGCTTGAGCAGGCCGGAATTTCTTTCCAGCAACTGGGCGACGTGCTCGGCAGCACCACTGCCGCACAGCGGCAACTCCTTCGCAACTCATTCAATCTGCGCTTGGCGGCCGAACTTCTGTTGGACGGCGCCACAGCACGTGAGTTGACTGGGGTGGGAAGTCGACTGGATTTGCTGGAACGTTACTGGGAGGCACGGGTTATGAGCGGTGAGGGAGGATTCGCGCGAGCTAATGTCCTTTCCCGTTTCTGCGCCTTGGCGGCGTCCGATCGCCGCTTGCGAGTTCCTTCCTTGCAACTGCTACAGGGCGACTCCGCCGCTGAGAGCGCCATGCAGACACTCCTGTCCAGATCGGTATTGGTTCCCGTGCCCGGCATCGCGGCCGGTGCCGGGTTGGGGCCAGTGCAGTTCGCCCACCACGTGCTGTTCGACTACGCGGTGGCCGTGACACACCTCGCGTCGTTCAGTGATGCATCGTCCGGAGAAGGCTTGGTCGGCTGTCTGAGCGTCGATCCAAATCTGATGCTGTTCGCCCGTCCCAGTGTGGGAATTTACCTCCAACTGGCTTGGGAGCGGGGGCCCGAAGTGTTCTGCGCCTTGGCCATGCAATTGGCTGATGCACAGATTCCGTCGATGGCGGTAACCGCCATGGCGGACGTACTGGCTCGTGGTACCAAAGACGTCGCTGACCTGGAACCTCTCCTTGCAAGTGTTGACGAGGGTTCTGCGGAGGCACAACGCATCCTCGGAATGGCAGCAGTTGCGGTGTCATTGGCGTTGAAAAAAAACGCGCCGACAGATCGAGACGTGTGGGCCGCTATTGCCGAGCGGCTCTCTCGAAGGGCAAACAGCGCCGGTGCTGCCTTGCGTATCCTGGTATACGACCTGTCCGCTGAGGCGGACAGTCTGGGCGGCGAGGCATTGGGTTTGTGTGGGGTGGCGGCTCGACGGCTGCTGGAACAGCTGTGGGGGCAGCCGTCCTCAGTACTGACCCGCCTGGCGATCACAGCAGTGATTGCCACGAGTTCTAGTGACCAGGAAGCCGTCTACTCCCTCCTTCGTCGTGCGTTGGAACCCGCGCAGTTGCAAGAGCGTGGCTACAACGACCTTTTTGCCCTTTCAGACGGCGTCTCCCGGCTGATTGCTCAACTTCCGGATATGGTGTCGGAGTTGTATGTCGCGACGATGAGCTACGAGGAGGAATCAACCGAAGCAACTCTGCTGGGCTCAGGTGTGGTGCTGTCCATGCGGTCCAACCGTCGCCAAGACTTCGGTGCCTCCAAATATCATCTCGTTAAGGCTTTCCCTGATGTCCTGCGCTGGGATACGGGGAAGGCGGCAGCGATTCTGACCGAGCTGAGTCGGCACGGACGACCGGAGCTGCTCATGCACCAGGCGGATCTTGCCGGCGGAACGGCGGAGATCCTTCTCGACGACTCACGCGCCTGGGACTACGGGAGCAGCTACACCGATGAGGACCTGCTTGCACTGCTTGATGCATTCCAGAGTCACGTTTCTGCCACGGAGAGCGCTGACTTTCCAGCTTTGATCCAGGCAGTCATCTCTGCCCCCCAAGCGGCATGCGTTTGGCGTCGACTCCTCAAGACTGCTGTCAGTAATCCGGCCCTGCGGGAGACTCTATTTCCTCAGCCCGAGGCTATCGTCACCCAACTGCTGGTTCCTGACCTTCTCGGATATGCCGTCGAACTCGTTCACCAGGTGCACCCTGACCTAGAGCCCCATGTGCGGACGGCATTTGAAGCGGCACTCCTTACTCTTAAACCGCCTGTCCCGGAGGTTGAGAACACAAAGGAGGGGCGGCTCGCCTTCCGGCGGTACCGCAGGTTTGTAGAAGCACTGTCTCCCGACCACGTCGCGACGCCGGCACTTCGAGCCGACCGGTCCTCTCGCCCCTACGTTCAACCCGTCCAGGATTGGGAGTGGCAGGTGGGCACCGACCAGGACGTGGACGCGAACCAGGATGAGGGTGGCGCGGGATCTGTTGTGCGATCCCTGACCGCACAGCTCAAGAAGTTCGCCGATGCCCACCTCAACGAGACACCGGACGCCGCCGCAATCACCACGTGTGAGAATGCAGTCACCGAACTCCAAAATGCCGTGCCCGAAGTCAGCGGCCAGCTCAGTTCCGATGCAGAGGACGTCATCGCACTCGCGGTAGAAATCTGGACCCGCAATACTCAAGCCCCAGTGGAAGTACTAACCCGTGCACGCGATATTTTGCTGACGATGGCAGCTAGCCCCCGGCCCCAACCGACTGACCAGAACTCCAATTTCGACATGCTCATCCCGGCGGGGCCCCGGGGGGAAGCAGCACGTGGGCTACTTCAAGTAAGCCGCGTTCCTGAGGCATACTCTCCTTCGGTCGCAGACGCCCTCAAGGCGCTGGCCGTGGACCCCGTTGCCTATGTAAGGCATGTCATTGCTCGCGCGGCCGGATACCTCCGCGGCACTGAACCCGAAACTGCTTGGGAAGTGCTAGACGGCATTGCAGATTGTGACGGCGACGAGGCGGTGCTTGCCGCCGCCGTGACCTCGGCTTGCTTCTACATGGGCGACCCGGAGCGCGGCATTGTGCTCCTTGCCAAGGTCATGGAACGCGTCGCGCCGAATCAGCATCGCGACTCCGCTGCCGCAGCTTGTGCAACCGCTGCTGGGGCGTTGTGGGTCTACCACGCCACGCCCGGAGCGGATACCGCACTCACCTACATGACTAATACTTGGTCGGGCGTCAATGCCTGGTCGTCCTGCCTTCACCAGCTCCGCGACTCCGGTGCACTCACCAGTGCTGACGATTCCGTTCGCCTGCGTGCACTGGGCTTGTTCACCAGCATCAGCCAACCTGCATTGGCCACCACCGAGCGTCTTATCAGCTTGCAGCCATCATTGGCTGAAGCCGACACCGTGCGTCTCAAGGATGAGCTGCATCTGCTCGACACCCTCGCCTTCCAGCTGTACGCCGCGAGCGGGGCCATCGACCACGCCAAACAAGAGCCCCTCGCCGAACAGGTCCGGCTCGTCGACGAAGCCTCTAATTTGCTTCAAAATCTTGCAGCGGTGCCCGTCCCGACAGTCGTGCACCACCTCGTTGAGCTCTATGAACATGTCCTCGACTTTCGTCCCCAGATTGCCCTGCTCGCCGTCCGTGACATACTGACCCAGGTTGGCACATCCAGCGGTTACACCGGTGACTCCCTCGGTATCGCCATCTGCGTGCGCTTCGTCGAACGCCTTGTCGCCGATCACCGCGGAATCCTTCAAGTGCCCAGCAACCTCACCGCGCTCCGTGAAATCTGCGACACCTTCATTGACGTAGGTTGGCCGCAGGCGTACAGCCTTGTCTTTGGGATTGAACAGATCTTCCGCTAGTCAGTCCCTATATCCGACACGGAGAATCTCGGGGCAGGGCTAATCACCTCGGAAGTCGCCTTCGGCTTGCTGCAGCTGCGCTCTTTTCTGCTCCCAATCATGCGCCCGAGTTCTCAGCAACACAGACGTACGTGGGGGCTGCGCACCGCCCTCGTTCGGAAAATCGAGGACGCCCGGGTAGGTCATCCTGGTGCCTGGGTAGGACCTCGCAGGACTGTGGACCGTCCGAGAATACCGAAATGCCGTCCGCTTGGATCGCCTGTCCGTCTGAGCCGACCAGATACGCATCACTTTGATAACCCGGCCGCGTTCATCAGAAGGGCGGCGCCCCTTCTTGTGCCGTCGCTGTTGCCCGTCCACGCGAGACAGCGGGGTGGGGGCACCCTTGGTTGCCGACTGTCAGCATTGGTCAACCTCGCACGGCCCAGGGACGGCCAAGGAGGCTCGGGGTGCCGCGATCACTGCGTCAGTTCAGTGACCTCGCCAGTCATGAAGGAGTGGAGCGTGACACGGCGAAGATACGTACAGCTAGGTCGATATTCCTGAGCGAATCGACAAAGGAATTCCTCCCCCGGGTAAATATATCCCTCACGGTCCGGACCGCCCACTGTAATCAACAGATGATCAATGTTCTCTTGATCATGCTGGCCGATCACCCGAGACAGTTCCTCGAAGGTGGCCTCCTGTGTCACCTCGAAGGTCATGCCTAGGGCGCACTCGAATCCAGTTGCCTCGTAGAATGAACCAGCTAGGGACCCATTCGGAACTACATTGACGGAAAATGAAGCCAGGCCATCTGCCGATTCGGCCGTCATCATTTCGAGAGGCAAGCGCTCCGGCATCCCCCCTTGCGCCACAATACCCTGGACAAATTGAACTACTTCGTGACGCCGGTCCGGAAATTCCGAAATTGCCTGCACAACCTTAGCTAGAGCTTTCTTGTCTCCACGTCTTGGCGGAAGTCCAAGGCCCTCACTGAAGGTGATTTGCAGAACGCATCCGCCCACATTCCCAAAATCGATCGAGTCAGCGCTCTGCATAATCTCAGTACGAAGACTGCGGAATAGCCTGTAAGCCATACGCCTCGTCTGAAGAGTAAGTGCTGCGCAGTCCAGGCGACTTTCCTGCCCATTGACGAGAACGGCAAAGTCAGGAGGATCTGAGCCTTTGAGTACATCCTCAAACGGCACTTCACCAGACTTAAGCACGGAATCGAATCGAAATTTCTCCAATTGGATGCGTTCCAAGGAGTCCTTGCTTATCGGCGAGTCATTCCTGAAAATCTGCATTGGAACATCACAGCCTAGGATGATTACAGAGTTACCGCTTTCAAGCGTTCCATCCAGAGCAACGGTTACGCCCGGTCCGCTCAATCCGACGTCCATGCACTCGCCTCTCAGTTAGCAGTGAGAGCACATTAGCGGATGGGTCTCGTGCGGATGGGGTCATTTTCAGCACAGGGAAACCGTCAAATCATGCGCGGCTCGCAGCCGCTTGGATTGAGGGTGTTCCTGCGCCAAGGCCGCCAGGTCGGCGGAGTCTCAATGGGCGAGTCATGACCTGTCTTCTTGCCCTGGGTCTTGCCGGGGATCTTGGTGAGCTGGGTTTTTGCCGGTCAGGGACGCTGGGATCGTGCGCCTGGTGGTCGTCGTTGGTCGTCATTGGCCACTGTTGAGCGGCCTTGGACGGCCCAGGGACGGCCCAGCTGTGCCCGGTGCGGGCCTCGTTCGGCTGACGCCGGCACCTTCGTCGCGGTCCGTCTCAGCCTCAGCCGACGAAAGCCCGCCACGACGGTGCGTCAGCCGGCCGACCAGGCGCGCGTGTGCCTCGCTGCACCCCCACCGGCCTCAGCCACGCTATTGGTGCCGTCGACCAGAGCAAGCCGCGACTGCCGGCCCGTGACGACGGTGCGCGCCCTCAGCTTGGGAAGCTAAGGGCATTGAGGGCCTACTCCGTGGCTGATCTGCGGCTCAGCGGTCTTGGCGCATGGTGCGAGGTCGGCTGACTCCCTGGTGTTCCCCGTGGTTCTCTGCACGATCTGGCACGGGTCTGGCACGACCTTTTCGTCCGGAGCTACTGACTTGAGATGGCCCGTCACTGCCGCGTATGCCCGCCCGACCTCGCCCAGGTACTGCTCCAGGCGGAAGCGAACCTCCTCGACTGGCCTGTCATCGGGGCCTGGGTACATCAGCTCAGACCAGATGACTGTCTTGCCCCCGGAGCCGGACCTGGATGCTCAGCCTGTCCGGCCCTGGCTCGGGTTGCTCTTGCGTTGCCACATCCACCGTGCAGGGCATATCGGTCGGATAGAGCGGTCCGCCTGGGCGGAGTAGTCGACTTGGATCGCGGCCGGCCATTCTGCTGTCGCTGCGCGCGACTACGTCGAGGCCATCGACGAAGAGCCGACCGTGAGAGGGGGTGATTCGCCGACGGCGGTTCAGAGGTTAAGTGTGCGTCCAAATGGGCCAACACTGCAGGCCGACGACTCTGATCTCAGAGAGAGTAGGAGCGTGAACGGAACGGATGAGACCGGGGCGGAGCCTCGAAGAGCACGATTCGAGCATGTGCACACGTGGGCCGCCACGCTGGCCGCTGTTGTCGCACTTGCTTTGTCGATCTATAACTTCACTGAAGTCCAAAAGAAGCCAAGAATCGATGTGTCACTACCTCACCTTTTGCGCACTGGACCAGTGGATAACGGAACCGTCTTTCAAATTCAGCCGACGGTGTCCACCAGGTTCAAGACCCAGGATGTCGAAGTGATTCGTGACGCACGTTTGCAACTGGCTCCCGTCGGCTCAATTTCGTCTCAAAAGAAACCAATTTTTTACTGGCACGAGACCGGAACATATGTATATGATTTCGATTCGGATCAGGTCAACTATAGCTGGAGCAGTGATCCTGCCCCATTCATCGTCAGTCAAGATAAACCTCAGCAACCGACGCTCGTATTCTGGGCGGATAACTGGAGATTCGAACCCGGCCAGTACGAGGGATCACTTCATTTGAGCCGGTCAGGGAATCGTAGCCCTTTGATCAGGAAATTCTGCCTCACTGTTTCAAGGAGAGCCATTGACGAAATCAACGGCGCAGACCAAAGGCAGATCTTCTTTTTCCGTGATGATCTGCCCAAGTTCCACTCCTCTAACAGCTCTTCAGGCTGCTACCGGAGGGAAACTGATTAGGACTATTACTTGGTTGCTCTGAACAGGCGGCTGATGTCATCACGGGTCCGCACCCTGGCATCGTCGAGTTCTGGTCTGCTGTATGTCTTGGACAGCAGACGCAACGTCTGCGAGCACGTCCGCGGCTGGCTCAGCGTCGCGTCCTCGGTGAGTATCTGTACCCGAAGGAGTGCCTCTTGGGCGTTGCAACGTAGGTCGTAGGCGCCTCCACGGACGGCTAAGGGCTGTCCCGTAGCTGCTGGTCACGGGTGAGACGATCTAGCGAGTACTACATGGTTCGCTCCGCCTGGTCACGATTTAGGCACGACCTGCACGAGAAGGCCTCTCCCGAACCCTCAGGGGCCTACACAATGTGTCCATGCCTGGTCCCAGCGAACGCACCGAGAAGCGATTGGTTTTCCAGAACTGTCGGCTCGGTAATAGCGAACTGAAGCGTGTTTTCGCTGTTGCTGTTGAAGGGATTCCCGGCGATCGGGTTGAGGTTTCCACGCAGAGAAACGTCACACGCTATCGAGCGCAGGATCTCGATGAGTTGATAGACTCGCTCAACTCTTCGACCGCGCCGGGGGACTTGAGTCGCTGGACGAACCTTCGCCTGAAGGCTGATGACACAAATGGCACTCGCAGTGTCGTGATCAACATTGACCTTCAGCGAACAGAGGTTAATCTATCCGGTGAAGATGCGACGTGGGCCCTAGGTCAAGCTGCTCGACTACAGATCCTTCTAGAGGGTGCAGGTGGGCGAGTTCCGGTAGTCAGTCAGGTCAGTCCGTGGTTTTACATATCGACACTTATTGGATTCTTCTGGTTCATGCTGGTGCTCTGGGCCACGCGAGATATCTCTCGCAAAAACGATGTCGGGCCGGACTTTTGGTTTTACGTAATGCTTCCCTCTTTTGGTCCCGTTATTGTAGCCCTAGTCACCTATGAATCTGTCAGGCGCAGGTCAGCGCGGCCTGTACTTCTCGTGGCAGGGGAAGTGCCAGCTGGATCTCTGTGGCAGCGTATGGCGACTGGAGAACGAATCGCAGTGATCTCGGTATCAGTCTCCACTGTGCTCGGGCTCGCGGGACTAGCTCTCAGCATCTTTAAGTAGTTTTCGCGTCGCGCAACTTCCAGTTCAGGTATTGAACGAGATGCTTCAAGGTCGCGGTCGGTGGAGCGGCTTTGGGGTAGCGCTGCTTTAGCGCGAGGGGTCATGGCCCCGTAGGCTTCCGGCGCGTCGGGCAGTCTGTGGAACTGCCCGGTAAAGCACGACGTTGGGGCCATGATCTTCGAGGCTCGTGCCAAAGTGGCTCCGTAAAGCCGTGGAGCCGACCGCCCCAGCCACGACGTACCCCTTCTCTGGCGTCAGGTGGCCGATTGCTCAGTGCGCGGCACGGGCGCCGGCCGGGCTGGAGCGGGACGAAGGCAGGAGCGCAGGCCCGGCCGGGGGCCGGGCCGCGCGCGGGGAGCGGAGCGAGCCGCCTTGAACCAGTAGAGAAAGTTTGAATCACGCGCTCCTGGCACTTTGTTGATCTTGGTCGTTGCTCCTGCGCTGGAGGCCTCGCCCTCGTGGTGTAGAACCCTGGGTATGGGGAGTGTGCGGCGGGAGCGAATGAGTGCGCTTGGGGCGCGTCTTCGTGCTCTGCGGGCGGATGCCGGTCTGACGGGTGCTGTTCTGGCGCAGCGAGCCGGTGTTGGGCAACCGACTGTGTCCAAGGTCGAGACCGGGCGGATGGTACCCAGCACTGATGTACTCGACCGGCTCTCTCGGGCCCTCGGTCTAGATGAAGCGACCTCGGGTGAGGTGCGGGAGCTCCTGGCCGCTGTGGAGACGGCAGTTGACGAGGTCCTGCAGCCCGAAGCGAGTGTGCTCCCTGGCGTGGCATTGGATGATGCGATCCGCGGGGCCCGGCTCGTGCGGTCGTTTCAGTGCGTGGTTCTGCCAGCCATGCTTCAGAGTGCCGAGTACGCCCGTCACGTCTTCGCGAGTGCTCCCGATGCTGACCCCGAGTCCGTCGGCCGCGCCGTCGCCGCCCGGGTGGAGCGGCAGAGCGTTCTCTACGAGCCGGGACGTGAGTCCGTATTCGTCGTCACCGAGGGCGTGTTGCGGACCTGGCCCGGAACCCCGTCGCTCATGCTCGCCCAACTTGACCGTCTGCTCGCTGTCGAGAGCCTGACTACCGTGCGGCTCGGAGTGATCCCATGGGATCGGCCGGTACCGGTCATGCCCCGGCATGGCTTCACCCTGTGCGACCGGGGGGCCGTCGCGGTGGAGGCGTTTCGGGATGAGCGGGTCTCGCACGACCCGGATGAAGTCGCCTCGTACGAGGAAGTGTTCGGTTCCTTCGACGGCGCGGCCGTCTTCGGTGGTGAGGTGCGGGAACTGCTGTTGCGGGTGATGAAGGAGTTTCGCGGTCTGGCGGACGCCGTCACTCCATAGAGGAATAATTCCTATGGATGCCTTGGTTGTTGGTTCACTCGAGGAATACTCTGCCTCTGTGCTGTCTAGCCCTCTAGACAAGGAGTCTTCCCATGTTCACCAAGTGGTGCCGCGCTTTCCCCGGGCTGCCGGATCAGGTAGCCGAAGCCCGTCACTTCGTCGCCGCCCTCCTCCACGAACGGGGCGTTGCCGATGACGCGGTCCTGGTCGTGAGCGAGCTGGCGACCAATGCCGTCCGGCACACCCTCAGCGGTTCGGCCGGCGGCTGGTTCCTGGTGGTCGTCGCCTTCAGGGCGGACGGCGTGCGACTCGAAGTGGTCGACCAGGGCGGCGACAACGTCCCCGAAATGTGCGACGTGGTCAGCCAAGGCAACGGCGGTCGCGGCTTGTGGCTCGTCTCGGCCTGCGCAAAGGACTGGGGTGTGAAGGATGTCCCGAGCGGGCGCACCGTGTGGGCCGACCTGATTGGGGACGGCGCCTGATGGGAGTCGGCCTGGCTCCCGCCATCCGCTGCGGCGTCGGTGGTAGCGGGTGAGCCCTCGGGGTGTACCTCGACGCAGATCCGGCTTCTACGTGATCGGCGCTCACTCGGGCCGCCTGCTTCCGCCTTTTCTGTCTAGGGGCCTAGACTTCGGAGGAGTCCTAGGAGGTGAAGGCATGTCGGACGAGTTGCGACGGATCATGTCGATTGATGATCCGTACCTGCTCCTGCGTGAGGTCACGACCCGGTTGGCAGACGCTCAGCGGGAGGTGACAGAGCTGGCGCGGCTTCGCCGGCGGGTGGTTCAGGACCTTCACGCGCAAGGGCTCTCGTACGCGCAGATCGCCGAGAAGGCTGGTCTGAGCCGTGGCCGGATTCACCAGATCCGCCACACTGGCCCGGCCCCCGAAGGTGCCTTCTTCGGCGCGGGCATCGTCACGGTGGTCACTCCGCTGCGGGCGGACGACGCGAAGAAGCGCACGGTCGTCGCCATGGACGACATGAACTCGGGCAAGCGTCTTGAGGACCTGGCGAAGTCGTACAGCCTCGATGTCGCCACCGGCAACGTGCTCGTGAGCGGTGAAGTCAACCTCAACCGAGACGGCCTGATCGTCGTCTGCGGTCCAGGCATGTCCGAGGACATGCGTGAGCTGTACGCCCAGGACCCGGTACTCAGCTGGCAGCACGACGACGGCGAGCCCTGGACGCTGCTGGACCGGCGCACTGGCACCATTCACCGCTCTGGGCAGGACGGTGATCCGGCTCGCCCGCACGACGTGGGATACCTCGGCCGGCTGCCCCGCCCGGACGGCAAGGGGTCGGTGCTCGCCATTGCCGGTATCCACACCCAAGGCTCCCTCGGCGCGGTCCAGTTGCTGGCATCGGATCTCAATGCCCTGTGGGGGCAGGTGGGGGAGCGCCGGTTCTCCACGCTGGTCGGAGTCGAGTACGACCCTGAGACCAGCGAGCCGCAGTCCGTAGAGCTGGTCTGCCCCCTGTACCTGCACGACGAGGAGACCGGGGCGTGAGAGTCGCCCTCGGCTCCCTCCCCTCCGAACCCGGCAAGGAGAGCGAGGATTTCGCCGCTCTCGCTCCCGGTGCTGCCGTCCTCCTCGACGGCGCCGGGGTGGCGGGGGCTGAGACCGGATGCGTGCACAGCATCGCGTGGTTCTCTGGGAACCTGGGCGCGCTGTTGCTGCGAGCCGTCACCGCGGATCCGCGCCGCCCCCTCGCCGACTGCTTGGCCGACTCCATCGCCGCGGTTCGAGCCCTGCATGGCGACAGTTGTGACCTGACCTATCGGGCCAGTCCGACCAGCACAGTCGTGGCGGTCCGGGCCGGTGACAAGGAACTGGAGTACCTCGTTCTAGGCGACTCCTCCCTACTGCTCGAAGAGAAGAGCGGGGGCTGCGCGGTCGTCACTGACCGCCGCCTGGACGAGGTCGGCAAGTCGCTTCGGGGCCCGGTCGACGCGCATCCCACCGGCTCACCCGAGCACGCTGCCGCACTTGCCGAGTACCGCGACGCGCTGACCGGTCTGCGTAACAGGCCGGGCGGCTTCTGGATCGCCGGCCCCGACCCCCGGGCGGCTGAGCACGCACTGACCGGGTCCGTGCCGCTCGACTCCCTCAACTCCGTGAGTCTCCTGAGCGACGGGGCCACGCGACTCGTGGACCGCTTCGAACTCGCCGACTGGGCAACGGTGTTGGACACCCTCAACACGTCAGGGCCGAACGAGTTGATCCGCATGGTCCGGGACGCTGAGGCCGGGGACCCGCATGGTCGGCGCTGGCCGCGTGGCAAGGCTCAGGATGATGCGACGGCCCTTCACTGGGTGCTGACGTAGGGCCGTTCGGGTCTGGCCGCAGCTCTCCTCGTATACCCCCCTAGACAGTTGATGGATCGTCGGGTTACTGTTGGCGTCAACCCCCCTAGACAGTTCGGGTGGGGCCTCCTCCTGCTGTCTAGGGGGGTATCCAGGCCGGATCGGCGTCGAGAAAGACGCCACCAACCAAGTGAGGTTCGAAGAATGCGTGTCATCCCCGTAGACACTTCCGCCGCGACGCTGCTTGTCACCAAGCTGCCCGAGACCAAGGTCAAGGACCGTCAGACCGGTGAGATCGCCGTGGACCCGGTGACCAACGCCCGGCTCATGGTGCTGGAACTGGTGTTCATCGCGTCGGGCGGTTCCGACATGATCAAGGTGACGGTGCCGGAGCCGGGCATCGGTGAGGGTCTGGTCATGGGCGCCCCGGTCGTCCTGTCCGGCCTGGTGGCCCGGCCCTGGGAGAGCGAGTTCGGCGGCCGGGCCCGCCACGGCATCGCCTACCGGGCCGACGCCGTCATGGTCAACGTTCCGACCTCGGTGCAGGGCTGAGCACCATGACCGATTCCGTCTGGACACTGATCCTGGTGCTGCTGGCACTGGCCGCGCTGCTCGTGATGCGTCGGCGGACGCCGGTCCTGTTCTGGTGGCTCATCGGGTACCCGGTCATCGCCCTGCGCGTACTCGCCTCGTACCGGGCGACCATGGACGCCTGCGGCCTGACGGTTCCGGCTTCGGCCGTCCGTCGGGCCACGGCCCGGATGATCGGGCGGGAAGCGGCTCCGGTGCCGCCTCGCCGGTCTCTGCCCCGCCCGACCGGGGCCGGCCTCGTGATGCAGTTGCGTATGGCGGCCGGGCAGGCGCCCGAAGACTTCACCGCCTCGGCCGACCGGCTACGCCACGCCTGGGGCGCGCACGCCGTGCACATCCGCCCCACCAAGCCGGGACGGCTCGAACTGCGCCTGATCGGCTGGGATGTGCTCTCCGACGTACGCCCCGCCCGTCGCTGGCGGGGGAGTGGACCGCTCACTCTCCCGCTGGCATTGCGGGAAGACGGTCACTGGCACGTACGGGACTTCCGCACCGTGCCGCACGAACTGATCCTCGGCGCCACGCAGTCCGGCAAGTCTGTCTACCTGCGCAACCTGTTGTGCGGACTGGCCCGGCAACCCGTCGCCCTCGTCGGCATCGACTGCAAGTGGGGTGTCGAACTGGCGCCTTTCGCGCCCCGCCTGTCGGCCCTCGCCGACACCTCGGACCGTGCCAACGACATCCTTGACGCCCTCCTGGAGGAGATGGAGGCACGGTTCCGGCTCATCGGCCTGTCGAGCGTGGCCGGTCCGGACGCCGTGCTCACCTCCGACGTGTGGGGGCTGCCGGACGAGGTACGGCCGGTGCCGGTCGTGGTCGTCGTCGACGAGGTCGCGGAACTCTTCCTCGCCGCCAGTCGCGACGACGAGAAGCGACGCGATGCCATGGTCACCAAGCTCATCCGCCTCGCCCAGCTCGGCCGCGCGGCCGGCATCTACCTGGAGGTCTGCGGGCAGCGCTTCGGCTCCGAACTCGGCAAGGGCGCCACGATGCTCCGCGCCCAGCTCACCGGCCGTGTCTGCCACCGCGTCAACGACGAGACCTCCGCCAATATGGCGCTCGCCGACATTGCCCCCGAAGCGGCCCTCGCCGCCACGTCCATTCCGGCCGTACGGCCTGGGGTCGCGGTCGTCGGCGACTCCTCCGGCGGCTGGTGCCGCGTCCGCTCGCCCCACCTCACCCTCGACGAAGCGGCGGCCATCTGCCGCGACACCTCGGCCCTGGTCCCGGACCTGCCCCGGCTCGCCTCCTTCCGCCCCGCCCTCGCCGCGACGCCGGTCGAGTCGGCCCCGGCCGCCGTACCTGCCCCGCCCACCACGCGCCCGGTCACCGAGTAGCGCACCCCCTCCTCCCACGGTCGGCGTGACCGCCTCACGCCAAGGTCCCTACCCCTCCCATGCCGAAAACAGGAAGGAAGACGAGCCGATGCGCGCCCAACTTGCCCGCCTGGACGCCGTGATCGTCCAAGCCGTCATCGCGGGCGCCCTGTCCTTCTCCCACCTCCACGACCTCGCCGAAGCGGCCGGACAGGGCGGCTGGAAGGCATGGGCCTACCCGATCAGCGTTGACCTCCTGCTGGTCGCCGCCTGGCGTCGGATGCGCGAACAACAGGGGGCCGGACAACCAGCCGGGGGCCCACGCCTGTGGTTCCTCGTCGCCCTCGCCGCATCCCTCGGCGCCAACGTCGCCACCGCCGGGCTCCTCGACCTGGACCACGTACCCGCCTGGCTCCGCGTCGTGGTCGCGGGCTGGCCGGCCGTCGCCTTCTTCGGCGGAACCCTCCTCGCCCACGCACCACACCACCCCAAGGAAGCACCAGAGGTCCCGGCCCCGTCGACGACCGGCCTGCACGACCAATCGACCACCGCCCCCGTCGCCGTCGACATGGCCGACCGGGACGCGCTCCCGGCATTGCCCACTGAGCCCGACCCCACCCCTCAGCCCACCGCCGAACCGGTGACCGATCTCGTCCCCGCTCCGGCCCCGGCGCCCGTGCCCGCCGTCGCGCTCCCTCCCGCCCTCGTCGACCGCGTCCGCGCCCTGGCCGACGAACACCACTCGGCCACCGGCCACCCGGCCGACCCCGACGCCGTACGCGCCCGACTCGGCCTGCCCCCGTCCATGACCGCGTCCGTCGCCGCCCACCTCTGACGAAGGGACACCGCCATGAACCGCCGCTTCCGCAACGTCCGCCGTATCGGCCCCGTGAACGTCGCCTCGTTCGTCGAGCGCGGCAAGAACCGCCACTTGGCCGCCTGTACCGCGCCCCGCTGCGACTTCTCTGCCGAGTACGACTCCCGCGCCGCCGCCGAACTCGCCGCCCGAACCCACCGCTGCTCGCCCTGACCTGACAGGAGATCAATCCCATGGACGTTCCGCTCTGGCTCGCCCTGCTCTGCGTCGGGGTCCTGGGCGTCAAGCTCATCCGCCCGCCCTGGTGGCTCATCACCGTGCTGCTCCTCGGCGGCTACCTCATCGCAGACAGCCTGCTCGCCCCCGTCATCAACTCCCTCGTCAAGTAGCCACCGAAGGAGACCCGCCCATGTTCCAGCCGAAGATCCCGACCATGCCTCAGCCGACCGGCCTGGTAACTCCGCCCGCAGTCGTCGAGCCGGCCACCGTCACCCCCGCCGCCCATATCCCGCAGCTGGCTCCCGGCGCCGCTCCGGCCCTCTCCCGGCCCGCTATCCAGCTCACCCCCGGGACCGCACTCGCCCTCGTCGGCGGCGGCACCGCCGTGGTCCTAGTCGTCGGCGCCGTCCTCGTCTCCATGCTCCTCGCCGTCGCCGTCACGGCCACCTCGACCGCCGTCTGTGCCGTCGTCATCCGCTCCCTCCTCACCCGTCGCTGACTCAACGGCTCCACCTGTGCTCAGCCTGCCCACACTGTCTAGCCCCCTGGACGGCGTGGGCGGCGGGCGCGAAGACCCTGATCCCTGGCAGGAGGAACCCGCGCATGCACCCCCCGGCTCCCCTCGGAGCCATCCGTCACCTGACCACCCTCGCCCGACACGGCGACCTCGGCGCCTACGCCCGCCAGATTCAGCGCCTCGGCGGCTGCGAGCGGCCCGTACGGATGGAGGGCCACCGGCTCGACGTCCACGCCGCCACGGGTGAGATCGTCCGCGAGATCGTTGACACCGACCTTCCGGCCGGACAGCTCCTCATCCGCTGCAACAACCGCCGTGCCACCCGGTGCGCCACCTGCGCCGAGGTGTACCGCAAGGACACATTCCAACTCGTCACGGCCGGGCTCAGTGGCGGCAAGGGCATCGGTCCCGCCGTCGCAGAACACCCCCGCGTCTTCGCCACCTTCACCGCCCCCTCGTTCGGTCCTGTGCACAACCGCCCCGGCGGCGGCCGGTGTCGCTGCGGCCGACTCCACCCCGACGACGACCCCGCACTCGGCACACCCCTGGACCCCGACCGCTACGACTACCGCGCCGCAGTCCTCTGGAACGCCCACGCTGGCGCGCTCTGGGCCCGCTTCACCACCTACCTGCGCCAGCAACTCGCCGCCCGTGCGGGCCTCACCCGCTCGGAGCTCCGCGACAGCCTCAAGGTCTCGTACGCCAAGGTCGCCGAGTACCAGCAACGCGGTGCCGTCCACTTCCATGCCGTCATCCGCCTCGACGGCCCCGACGGCGCTGAAGACACCCCACCGCCCTGGGCGACGACCGAACTCCTCACCGACACAATCCGCACGTCGGCGCGCCTCGCCGAAGCCCCCGGCCCTGTCCTCGACGCACGCCCCTACACCTTCCGCTTCGGCAAACAGCTCGACGTCCGCCCCATCCACTCGGCCGACTTCGCGGGCACCTCGGAACTCTCCAGCCGCGCCGTCGCCTCGTACATCGCGAAGTACGCCACCAAGGGCGCCGAGACGGCCGGCACCCTCGACCGCCCCATTCGCAACCCGATCACCGACCTGATCGGATCCGGCGTCACCGACCACGCCCGACAGCTGATCCTCACCTGCTGGCACCTCGGAGCCCGCCCCGAACTCGAAGACCTACGCCTGCGCAAGTGGGCCCACATGCTCGGCTTCCGCGGCCACTTCTCCACCAAGTCCCGCGCCTACTCCGTCACCCTCGGCGCCCTCCGCCAGGAACGCGCCGACCACAACGAAGCACTCACCCGCGCACGCGCTGCCGAAGCAGGCCACCCCCTGCCCGACCCGGACACCGTGCTCGTCCTCTCCCACTGGCGCTTTGCCGGAACCGGCCTGACCGCTGCTGAGACCTGGTTCGCCACCTCACGGCGACCCGCTGTCCCCGACACCGACACGGAAGGAGACTCGGCGTGGATCGCCGACGAGACGAACTGATGACTGTCCCGCAGGTCCTCACCGAGCTGGGCGGAATCTCTCGCCGCACCTTCTACCGCTGGCGTGAGCTGGGACAGGCTCCAGAAGCGATCAAGCTTCCGAACGGTGAACTCCGCTTCTGGCGCAGTGACTTCACTGCCTGGCTTCACGGACTCGGGGAGGCGGCGTGAAGTCGCATGACGTGAAGGTGTGGAGCATCCGTAAGCGGCCGTACAAGACGCCGTCCTACGACGTGCGATGGAAAGTCGGCGATGTCCCGCCGTTCTCCGAGACCTTCCGGACGAAGGCGCTCGCCGACAACTTCCGCGCGAAGCTTCTCCGGGCTGCTCAGAAGGGCGAGGCGTTCGACACGGAAACCGGGCTGCCGGACTCCATGGCACCTGCCAAAGAGTCCCGCACCTGGTACGACTTCGCGCGGGCGTACGTCGCCATGAAGTGGCCGCACGCCGCTCCGAACTCCCGCGACAGTCTGAACGAGACCATGACCCTCGTCACGACTGAACTCCTGGGTGATCGGCCTGGGCGTCCGGCCGACGACATCTTGCGGCGTGCTCTGCGCGGCTGGGCCTTCGTCGTCCAGGCCGGGGACGAGGACGAGCCCCCGGTGGACATCGCGAACGCTCTTCGATGGGTGGCCAAAGCCTCGCTGCCGCTTGCCATGCTCAAGAATCCGGCGGACATCCGCCGTGTCCTCGACTCGCTCAAGCTCAGGCTTTCCGGGGATCCGGCGGCTGCCGAAACGGTGCGGCGAAAGCGAGCGGTCCTCTTCAACGCCCTCGCCTACGCGGTCGAACTGGGGGAGCTGCCTGAGAACCCCGTGACGCTCGTGAAGTGGAAGCTGCCCAAGGTCACCAAGGAAGTGGACCGCCGGGTTGTGGTGAACCCTCAGCAAGCCCGGGACCTCCTCGCTGCGGTCTCGTACGTGGGCGGCTACCGCCGGGCCCGTGGGCGCCGCCTCGTCGCTCTCTTCGCCTGTATGTACTTCGGTGGGCTGCGGCCGGCGGAAGCCGTGGGTCTGCGACGCCCGGACTGCACATTGCCGGATGCGGGTTGGGGTTCGCTGATTCTGGAGAAGACCCGCCCGACCGTCGGAAAGCGCTGGACCGGGACGGGGGAAGTGCACGACAACCGGGGCCTCAAGAACCGCCCCGCGAACGAAACCCGGATCGTCCCCATCCCGCCTCGCCTCGTCCGCATACTCCTCGCCCACATCAAGGAGTTCGGCACCGCCAAGGACGGACGGATGTTCGCAAACGAACGCGGGGGAGTGGTCGCTTCCACTACCTACTGGCGCGTCTGGGACGAGGCTCGGCACCTGGCGCTCACGCCCGAGCAGGTGGCCTCGCCGTTGGCCGCTCGACCGTACGACCTGCGGCACGCCGCGCTCTCCTCCTGGCTCAACGCTGGTGTGGACCCCACCGAGGTAGCGGAGCGCGCGGGCAACAGCGTCGAAGTGCTCCTGAGCCGGTACGCCAAGTGCCTCGACGGTCGGCAGGACGTCGCCAACCGTCGGATCGCCGAACTCCTCGGCGAGGATGACGGCCAGGAGGACCGGCCCGGCGTCGGGCCCTGACCCACGCACTCCTCACGCACACCTGCGGCATGATGGCCCCTGGACTCCGGTCCGGGGGCCTCGTCGTTTCCCGGGCCCCACCTGCGGATTCGTGCTCTGCGGCCAGTCCACACATAGTCCACAGCCCCCGACATACGGCCGCTCCGAGCGGCACACGGCTGCACATACGCGAAGACCCCGTTCTCAGCGAAAGCGCTGATGGCGGGGTCTTTGGGCACCTCATGCAAGGTGCCCCCGGCAGGATTCGAACCTGCGCACACGGCTCCGGAGGCCGTTGCTCTATCCCCTGAGCTACGGGGGCGTGTCGGGCGCCTTGTGGGGCGGCGACGGGTAGAACCCTACCAGCTCTCCGAGGGAGATCATGAACGGTTTTTGGTGGGTGGAGGGTGGGGTTGAGCTGGGGGAGACCGCCCGCAGGGGGTGGAAGTGGGGAAAACCCGGACGCGGCGGTGGGGGCGGACCTACTCTCGAGTTGTGTCAGGCGCGTCCGGCCGGGTGCTTGTTGTAGACGACAACAAGGTCATCCGGCAGCTGATCAGGGTCAATCTCGAGCTGGAGGGCTTCGAGGTGGTGACCGCGGCCGATGGTGCCGAGTGCCTGGACGTCGTTCACCAGGTGCGGCCAGACCTCATCACCCTCGACGTGGTCATGCCCCGTCTCGACGGCCTCCGCACCGCCGCACGGCTGCGCAGTGACCCCCGGACGCGGCGCCTTCCGCTCGTCATCGTCAGTGCCTGCTCGCAGTACGAGGTCGAGGCCGGGCTCGACGTCGGCGTCGACGCGTTCCTTGCCAAGCCCTTCGAGCCAGCCGAACTCGTAGCCCTGGTACGGCAGTTGGTGGAGAGTGGGACCTCCGGCGACGGTGAGGCCGAGCCGTCGTACGGGATCGGTGGCGACGGTCCCGCCCCAGTCGGTGGCACCGAGCACGCCGAGCACGCCGAGCACACCGAGTGCGCGGAGCGGGCCGGTCGCACCGGCAGCTGAACTCCGCGTGCATGGGAGTTTTCGGGACTGCGGGACTGCGGGACGGCGGGTTGCGGGGCCTCGGAACCTCCGGGAGCCGTGGACACCTCGAAACGCCGGCCCTGCCCGTCAGCCAATGACGCGTCGCCCCGTCGCCGTCCCCTCGTAGACGCCTCAGCCGCAGGCGCCCCACCCCACCCTGTCCACATCCCGGACCTCAGGCCAAACCGGCTCGCATACCCACCCCCCTCCTCCCATACCCTTGTCCCGTGACCCCCGTCGAGCTCTCCCGTACCGTGCTGCGCGCGGTGCGTCGTGCTGTGGACGAAGGGGAGCTGAGCGTCGCCGTGCCCGCACATGCCGTCGTGACTCCCCCCGGGCCCGGGGGGAGCGGGGACTACGCGACGAACATCGCGTTGCAGCTGGCCAGGCCCGCCGGGCGGCCGCCGTTGCGGGTCGCCGAGATACTGCGGCCCCACCTCAGTGAGACCGCGGGCGTCGCCGCCGTCGAGATCACCGGCCCCGGGTTCCTCAACTTCCATCTCGAACGGGTGGCCGTCACCACGCTGGTACGCCGGATCCGAGGGACGGCGGGCAGCGTTCAGGGAGCCGGGGCCACCCAGGGCGGCGAGGGCTCCGATCCCCTCCCGTACGGCCACGGCGACGCCCTCGCCGGGCAGGTCGTCCGGCTGCGGATCCCGTACGACATCCGTGCGGAGGTCATCGCCGACGCGCTCGTGCGGATCGTCGCCAGCCAGGGCGGTCGCGTCGAGGTCGATCACATCCGGTCCCAGGCCGTCGCCGACGAGGGCAAGTTCGACGGTCCCCAGAGCCCCGACGGCCCCGCGAACGCCGACGATCCAGACCTCGCGCACGAACCCCCCGCCCCTGATCGCCCCGGCGGGACCATCACCCCCACCCCCAGCCCCACCCCCAGCCCCACCCCCAGCCTCACCCCCATCGACCTCCGCCCCGTCCCCGCCCCCGAGGACCCCACCCCCCTCGGCCCCGACGCCCTCCGCTGGGCCCTCCTGCATCCGGCCGCCCACGACCGCCCCCGGATCACCGCCGACCTCCTCGTGCAGCGGGCCGCGAACCCCCTCTTCCGGGTCCGTTACGCCCACGCCCGAGCCCGCGCGCTCACCCGCAACGCCGCGGCCCTCGGCTTCACCGCCGCTCCGGGGCCCCTGGACACCCCCTGCGCCCCGGGCGACCTCCGTACCTCCTCCATCAACACCAAGCGCACCGCCGACCCCACCGACCCCACCGCCACCCCCGACACAGCCACCCCCCTCGTCACCGCCCTCACCACCTACCCCTCCGCCCTCACCCGAGCCGCCACCCTCCGCGCTCCCGATCGACTCGCCCGGCACCTGGTCGTCCTCGCCGACGCCCTGCTCGCCTTCCAGCACACGGTGCTGCCGCGCGGCGACGAGAAACCCTCGGCCGCCCACCGGGCCCGGCTGGCGCTCGCCGAAGCCGCCGGGACGGTGCTGGCCGGCGGCCTGTCCCTGCTCGGCATCGACGCACCCGAATATCTCTGAGCGAGCCCGCGAAGCCCCAAGCCACCGAGCAGACAGCCGAGAGCAGACAGCCGAAAGCCGAAAGCCGAAAGCCGAAAGCCGAGAGCCGAGAGCCGAACGGCGACGCCCACCGCCGAAGGCCCACCGCCCCCAGCGGAAGCCCGAGCCGAAGCCCAAGCCCAGGCCCGGCCCGAAGCCAAGGCCCAGCCAAGGCCACGCCCCGGTCGCCGGCCCTCCGCGCCGCAGCCCAGAGTTCACAGAAAGCCGTACTGACATGAGCCGTTCCGCACACCCCGCCGGTCCCCGTCACGCCGACGTGCTTCCCGAGGGGCACTACGCCGCCCCGCCCGCCGACCTGAACACGCTGGACCCGAAGGTGTGGGCGCAGACCGTCACCCGCGCGGACGACGGGGTCGTCAGCGTCGGTGGGATCGATGTGAAGGCGCTCGCGGAGGAGTTCGGTACGCCGGCGTACTTCGTCGACGAGGCCGACTTCCGGGCGCGGGCGCGCGCCTGGCGTACGGCGTTCGGGCAGGACGCCGACGTGTTCTACGCGGGGAAGGCGTTCCTGTCCCGGGCCGTCGTGCGCTGGCTGCACGAGGAGGGGCTCAACCTCGACGTGTGCTCAGGCGGTGAGCTGGCGACCGCCCTGTCCGCCGGGATGCCCGCCGACCGCATCGCCTTCCACGGCAACAACAAGTCCACCGACGAGATCCACCGGGCCATCGAGGCCGGCGTCGGCCGTATCGTGCTCGACTCCTTCCAGGAGATCGTCCGGGTCGCCCACATCGCGCAGTCGCTCGGCCGGCGCCAGCGGGTGCAGATCCGGGTCACCGTCGGCGTCGAGGCCCACACGCACGAGTTCATCGCCACCGCCCACGAGGACCAGAAGTTCGGGATCCCGCTCGCCGGCGGACAGGCCGCGGAGGCCGTGCGGCGGGCGCTCAAGCTGGACGGGCTCGAACTCATCGGGATCCACTCGCACATCGGGTCGCAGATCTTCGACACGTCCGGGTTCGAGGTCGCCGCCCACCGTGTCGTCGGCCTGCTCAGGGACATCCGTGACGAGCACGGCGTCGAGCTGCCCGAGATCGACCTCGGCGGCGGCCTCGGCATCGCCTACACCAGCGCCGACGACCCCCGCGAGCCCCACGAGATCGCCAAGGCACTCACCGAGATCGTCAACCGTGAGTGCGACGCCGCGAAGCTCCGCACTCCCCGGATCTCCGTCGAGCCGGGACGCGCGATCGTCGGGCCCACCGCGTTCACGCTGTACGAGGTCGGCACCATCAAGCCGCTGGACGGGCTGCGGACGTACGTCTCCGTGGACGGGGGCATGTCCGACAACATCCGCACCGCGCTGTACGACGCCGAGTACAGCGTCGCGCTGGTGTCCCGGACCTCCGACGCCGAGCCGATGCTCGCGCGCGTGGTCGGCAAGCACTGCGAGAGCGGTGACATCGTGGTGCGGGACGCGTTCCTGCCGGCGGACCTGGCACCGGGTGACCTGATCGCCGTGCCGGCGACCGGCGCGTACTGCCGTTCGATGGCGAGCAATTACAACCACGTCCTGCGCCCGCCGGTCGTCGCCGTCAATGATGGACAGGCCCGGGTCATCGTCCGCCGGGAGACGGAGGAGGATCTCCTCCGTCTCGACGTCGGCTGAACGGCTCCTTCGGGCAGGAAAAGCACCGGGCCGAAAGAGTTCCGCGGGCCGAAAGATCTCCGTCTTCCGGCCCGGTGAAAATGAAATAGATGTCTCACGATCCGGACGAGGGATAGAAACTCCCGTCCGGTGAGTGAGACTGGTTCCACCGTATTCGGTATGTCGGTATGTGAGGAAACGAGGTCGGATGATGCGTACGCGTCCGCTGAAGGTGGCGCTGCTGGGCTGTGGGGTAGTCGGCTCAGAGGTGGCGCGCATCATGACGACGCACGCCGACGACCTCGCCGCCCGCATCGGTGCCCCGGTCGAACTCGCGGGCGTGGCCGTCCGGCGGCCCTCGCGGGTGCGTGCGGGCATCGACCCGGCACTCGTCACCACCGACGCGACCGCCCTGGTCAAACGGGGGGACATCGACGTCGTCGTCGAGGTCATCGGTGGTATCGAGCCCGCCCGCACCCTCATCACCACCGCGTTCGAGCACGGTGCCTCCGTCGTCTCCGCCAACAAGGCGCTGCTCGCCCAGGACGGCGCCGCGCTGCACGCCGCGGCCGGCGAGGCCGGCAAGGACCTCTATTACGAGGCCGCCGTCGCCGGCGCCATCCCGCTGATCCGTCCGCTGCGCGAGTCCCTCGCCGGCGACAAGATCAACCGGGTGATGGGCATCGTCAACGGCACCACCAATTTCATCCTCGACAAGATGGATTCCACGGGCGCCGGGTATCAGGAGGCCCTCGACGAGGCCACCGCCCTCGGATACGCGGAAGCCGACCCGACCGCCGATGTCGAGGGGTTCGACGCCGCCGCCAAGGCCGCGATCCTCGCCGGCATCGCCTTCCACTCGCGTGTGCGGCTCGACGACGTGTACCGCGAGGGCATGACCGAGGTGACGTCGGCCGACTTCGCCTCCGCCCGGAACATGGGCTGCACCATCAAGCTGCTCGCCATCTGCGAGCGGGCCGCGGACGGTGGCTCCGTCACGGCGCGCGTGCACCCCGCGATGATCCCGCTGACCCACCCCCTCGCCTCCGTGCGCGGCGCCTACAACGCCGTGTTCGTGGAGTCGGACGCCGCCGGGCAGCTGATGTTCTACGGGCCGGGCGCGGGCGGCGCCCCCACGGCCTCCGCCGTGCTCGGCGACCTCGTGGCCGTGTGCCGCAACCGGCTCGCGGGCGCCACCGGCCCCGGCGAGTCCGCGTACGCCGCCCTGCCGGTCTCGCCGATGGGTGACGTGGTCACCCGCTACCACATCAGCCTTGACGTCGCCGACAAACCGGGTGTTCTCGCCCAGGTGGCGACCGTGTTCGCGGAGCACGGCGTATCGATCGATACGGTGCGGCAGCAAGGACGGCCGGACGGCGGCGGCGAGGCCTCTCTCGTCGTCGTCACGCATCGCGCCTCCGACGCCTCCCTCAGCGGGACCGTCGAGGCACTGCGCAATCTCGACACCGTGCGGGGTGTCGCCAGCATCATGCGGGTTGAAGGAGAGTAACCAGCAATGACCCACCAGTGGCGCGGAATCATCGAGGAGTACCGGGACAGGCTGCCCGTCTCCGCCAGCACGCCGGTCGTGACGCTCCGCGAGGGCGGCACGCCCCTCGTGCCCGCGCAGGTGCTCTCCGAGCGCACGGGCTGCGAGGTCCACCTCAAGGTCGAGGGTGCCAACCCGACCGGGTCCTTCAAGGACCGCGGCATGACCATGGCCATCACGCGGGCGAAGGAGGAGGGTGCGAAGGCGGTCATCTGTGCCTCCACGGGCAACACCTCCGCCTCCGCGGCCGCCTACGCCGTCCGCGCGGGCATGGTCTCCGCCGTGCTCGTCCCGCGCGGGAAGATCGCGCTGGGCAAGATGGGCCAGGCCCTGGTGCACGGCGCGAAGATCCTCCAGGTCGACGGCAACTTCGACGACTGCCTCACCCTCGCGCGTGAACTGAGCGACAACTACCCGGTGGCGCTGGTCAATTCGGTGAACCCGGTGCGCATCGAGGGCCAGAAGACCGCCGCGTTCGAGATCGTGGACATGCTGGGCGACGCCCCCGACATCCATGTCCTGCCGGTGGGCAACGCGGGCAACATCACGGCGTACTGGAAGGGCTATACGGAGTACGCGGCCGACGGCATCGCGGCCAGGACCCCGCGCATGTGGGGATTCCAGGCTTCCGGTTCCGCGCCCATCGTGCGCGGCGAGATCGTCAAGGACCCGTCGACGATCGCCACCGCGATCCGCATCGGCAACCCCGCGTCCTGGAACTACGCCCTGGCGGCGCGGGACGAGTCGGGCGGCTTCATCGACGAGGTGACGGACCGTGAGATCCTGCGCGCCTACCGCCTGTTGGCCGCTCAGGAGGGTGTCTTCGTGGAGCCCGCCTCCGCCGCTTCCGTGGCCGGTCTGCTGAAGGCCGCGGAGAACGGCAAGGTCGACCCGGGCCAGACCATCGTCTGCACGGTCACCGGCAACGGACTCAAGGACCCCGACTGGGCCGTCGCGGGCGCCCCGCAGCCCGTCACCGTCCCGGTGGACGCGGCGACGGCGGCCGAGCGCCTCGGCCTGGCGTAACCTTCGTCCAGCCGTTCGAAAAGACCTGGGAGTCGCGCGTAGACGACGATTCCCGGGGGATAACCCTGACAGGACCCGACAGGGGGTGCACGGGGGGCTTACGACACGCATCGTGCGCCTCTTGTGCGCCCTATGTCGCCACAGAACCTTCCTTCGATAGGCTGTAGTGAACCCGCCCGCCGCATATGCCCCCCAGGGGTGCGGCGCCGCGCCGTCCTGAACGGCCGCAGGGGCCTCACGTACGCATCGAATGTCATTCGACAATCGTCAATCCCGCAGTTCAAGGAGAGTCATCGAGCGATGGCCGGTCCAGCGTTCCGCGCCGCCGCCGTACGGGTGCGCGTCCCCGCCACCAGCGCCAACCTCGGTCCGGGCTTCGACGCCCTGGGCCTGTCGCTGGGGCTCTACGACGACGTGGTCGTCCGGGTGGCCGACTCCGGCCTGCACGTCGACATCGCGGGGGAGGGCGGCGAGACCCTCCCGCGCGACGAGCGGCACCTGCTCGTCCGCTCCCTGCGCACCGCCTTCGACCTGCTGGGCGGACAGCCCCGGGGCCTGGAAATCGTCTGCGCCAACCGTATTCCGCACGGCCGCGGCCTCGGCTCCTCCTCCGCCGCCATCTGTGCCGGCATCGTCGCCGCCCGCGCCGTGACCATAGGCGGCGACAACCGGCTCGACGACGCCGCGCTGCTCGAACTGGCCACCGAGATCGAGGGGCACCCCGACAACGTGGCGGCCTGTCTCCTCGGCGGCTTCACGCTCTCCTGGATGGAGGGCGGCGCCGCGCGGGCGATCAGGATGAAGCCCGCGGATTCCATCGTTCCGGTGGTTTTCGTGCCCGGGAAGCCCGTTCTGACCGAGACGGCGCGCGGACTGCTCCCGCGCACCGTCCCGCACGTCGATGCAGCGGCCAACGCGGGCCGGGCGGCCCTCCTCGTGGAAGCCCTGACCAGGCGCCCCGAGCTGCTGCTGCCCGCCACCGAGGACCGGCTGCACCAGGAGTACCGGGCGCCCGCCATGCCGGAGAGCGCGGCCCTGGTCGAGCGACTGCGGGCCGACGGCATTCCCGCCGTCATCTCCGGCGCGGGACCCACCGTCCTGGCCCTGGCCGACCACGCGAGCGCCGACAAGGTGGCCGATCTCGCGGGTGCGGGCTGGGCCGCGAACCGGCTGGACCTCGACGCCCGAGGGGCGTGCGTCCTGCCGCTCACCACCACCGTCACCGGACCCGGCGCCGACGGTGCCGAGGAATAGCGGAGTCCGGTTGCGGGATTTCGAGAGGGGGAATGTTTGTTGGATCCGGTAGTGTTAACCTCAAGTCTGCACCTGCCCCAGCCATGGCGAGGTGCTTATCGTCCCCGTCAGGGACAACCTTTCTTCCGGGAGTCTCCCAAGCCGCACTGTGCTTCGTACGTCAAGCTGTACGCCGTACGCAGGCACTGAGCGGTCTGCCGAGCAGGCTCCGGAACCGGCGCGTTGCCGAGCCGCGTGACACAGACACTCAGTGCCACGGCCCGGAAAGCGCCGAATCATCAGAAATTTCCTCCGCCGCCTTTGGCGGACCACCGCCCCGGCACGGTCCACCCGAACAGGGCCGAAGCCGGACAGCACAAACGGTCGCCGAGCCAGAAGGCCGACGTCCGCTCCAGGGAAGGACCCTTCGTGAGCGACACCACCGATCTGATGGGCGCACGTGTCGAGGACACCGCTGCCGCGCCCGCCACGGACGCCGCGCCTGCCAGCGGTGCCGGCTCCCGGCGGCGCCGCGGCACCGGCCTAGAGGGCATGGTGCTGGCCGAGCTGCAGCAGGTCGCATCCGGCCTCGGCATCAGGGGCACCGCGCGTATGCGCAAGAGCCAGCTGATCGAGGTCATCAAGGACGCGCAGGCGGGAGGGGGCGCCCCGGCCAAGGCCGAGGCGGCCACCGAGACCAAGCCGAAGCGCCGCGCCACCTCCAAGGCGCGCACGGGCGACGACGCCGCGCCGGCCGAGAAGGCCGCCGCCAAGAAGGCCGAGGCGCCCGCCGAGAAGGCCGTGGCCCAGCAGCAGATCGAGATCCCCGGCCAGCCGGCCGGCGGTGACGAGGCGCCCACCGAGCGCCGTCGACGCCGTGCCACCGCCGACGCGGGCAGCCCGGAGACGGTCACCGCCGAGGCGAAGACCGAGCCCAAGGCCGAGACGCCGGCCCAGGCCGAGGTCAAGGCCGACGCCGGTGACCAGGGCGAGGGCCGTCAGGGCCGCCGCGAGCGCGGCCGTGACCGCGGTGAGCGCACCGACCGCACCGACCGCACCGACCGCACCGAGCGCGGCCGTCGGGGCAAGGGCGACGAGCAGCAGGGCGGCGGCGGTCAGCCGCAGCGTGACCGCGGCCAGCAGCAGGGCCAG
This sequence comes from Streptomyces stelliscabiei, assembly GCF_014873495.1. GTDB lineage: Bacteria > Actinomycetota > Actinomycetes > Streptomycetales > Streptomycetaceae > Streptomyces > Streptomyces bottropensis. The sequence goes on from NZ_JADBGF010000001.1 coordinate 7,140,238, forward strand.
CAGCAGGGCGGCGGCCGCCAGGACCGTGACCGTCAGCGTGACAACGGCCCGCAGGACGACGACGACTTCGACGGCGGACGCCGTGGGCGTCGCGGCCGTTACCGGGACCGTCGTGGCCGTCGCGGCCGTGACGAGATCGGCACCCCCGAGCCGCAGCTCGCCGACGACGACGTCCTGATCCCCGTCGCGGGCATCCTGGACATCCTCGACAACTACGCGTTCATTCGGACCTCCGGCTACCTGCCGGGCCCGAACGACGTGTACGTGTCGCTCGCCCAGGTCCGCAAGAACGGCCTGCGCAAGGGTGACCACGTCACCGGTGCGGTCCGGCAGCCCAAGGACGGCGAGCGCCGCGAGAAGTTCAACGCGCTGGTCCGGTTGGACTCCACCAACGGCATGGCGCCCGAACACGGCCGTGGCCGCCCGGAGTTCAACAAGCTGACGCCGCTCTACCCGCAGGACCGGCTCCGTCTGGAGACCGACCCGGGCGTGCTCACCACCCGCATCATCGACCTCGTCGCGCCGATCGGTAAGGGCCAGCGCGGTCTGATCGTGGCCCCGCCGAAGACCGGCAAGACCATGATCATGCAGGCGATCGCCAACGCGATCACGCACAACAACCCCGAGTGCCACCTGATGGTCGTCCTCGTCGACGAGCGTCCGGAAGAGGTCACCGACATGCAGCGGTCGGTGAAGGGCGAGGTCATCTCCTCGACCTTCGACCGCCCGGCCGAGGACCACACGACGGTCGCCGAGCTGGCCATCGAGCGGGCCAAGCGGCTCGTCGAGCTGGGCCACGACGTGGTCGTGCTGCTCGACTCGATCACGCGTCTGGGCCGTGCGTACAACCTGGCGGCGCCGGCCTCCGGCCGCATCCTGTCCGGTGGTGTCGACTCGACCGCCCTGTACCCGCCGAAGCGCTTCTTCGGTGCGGCCCGCAACATCGAGGACGGCGGTTCGCTGACCATCCTCGCCACCGCGCTGGTGGACACCGGGTCACGCATGGACGAGGTCATCTTCGAGGAGTTCAAGGGCACGGGCAACGCCGAGCTGAAGCTCGACCGGAAGCTCGCCGACAAGCGCATCTTCCCGGCGGTGGACGTGGACGCGTCCGGTACCCGTAAGGAAGAGATCCTGCTCGGCAGCGACGAGCTCGCCATCACCTGGAAGCTGCGCCGTGTGCTGCACGCGCTCGACTCCCAGCAGGCGATCGAACTGCTCCTCGACAAGATGAAGCAGACGAAGTCGAACGGCGAGTTCCTGCTGCAGATCCAGAAGACGACGCCGATGCCGGGTAACGGCGACTAGTCGATCCGTCGACCGGACGAAGCGCTGGGGCCACCCTCCATGTGAGGGTGGCCCCAGTTTTCCGTAGGGGACACGTGTACGATCACGGTCTTCATGCTCTGAACAAACGTTGCACTCCCAGGGGGGAATCGAGTGGCTAGACCCTTGTCCGGAGCCATTGCCGCCGCGATAGCGGGGGCGTTGCTGCTGACGTCGGCGAGCGGGGTCTCCGCCGACACCGGCACGACGCCCGACGCGTTGGACGTGCGGATCGCCAAGGCCATGGCCGCGGACGACACCGCGAACGCGAACCTGCCGGAGCGGGAGCCGTCGTCGAGCACGAGCTCCGACAGTGGCCTGCAGCAGTCCGCCCAGATCATCGGCGGCTCGACGACCACGATCGGCTCGGCGCCGTGGATGGCGCAGCTCTGGTACTACGACCCGACCCAGGACCTCGGCTTCTTCTGCGGCGGCTCGGTCGTCTCGCCGACGAAGATCCTCACCGCCGCGCACTGCGTCGACAAGGACTACTACAACTGGGTCGAGTACGGCGAGATCATCACCGGCACCGACCAGCTGCCCACGGCCGTCTACAACGACGACGGCACCCTCGACCACGTCGACTACCACGGCGGCACCCGCAGCACGCTGTCGCGCCAGTGGAACCACTCCTCGTGGAACGAGGACGAGATCGACAACGACGTCGCCGTCCTGACGCTGTCGGCGCCGGTCAGTGCCACGCCGATCAAGATGACGTCGTCGGACGACACCGCCTCGTACAAGGCCGGCACCTCGGCCAAGGCCTACGGCTGGGGCCGCACCAGCTCCAAGACCGAGGACATCTCGCAGACGCTGAAGACGGCCACGCTGCCGATCGTCAGCGACACGACCTGCGGGAACACGTGGGGCGACTACTTCATCAAGGGGCACATGGTCTGCGCGGGCAAGCCCGCCGGCGGCACCGACGCCACGACCACGGCCACCTGCAACGGTGACTCCGGCGGCCCGCTCGTCGTCAACAACAAGGTGGTCGGCGTCGTCTCCTGGGGCGTCACGGACTGCGTCTACAAGGGCGCCTACCCGGTCTTCGCCAAGGTCAGCAAGTACACCGGCGCGGCCTACCCGCGCGTCGACGACGCCGCCATCACCCGTGACGGCAAGGCCGACGTCTTCCTGCGCAACAAGGAGACCGGCACGGGCTACGTCCGCGCCTCCACGGGCTCCAAGCTCGGCGACCGCCAGTCGCTGAGCTCCAACGGCAGCTGGACCGGCTACAACCTCGTCCAGCAGACCGACCTGAACCGGGACGGCTACCAGGACTTCGTGCTGCGCCGCTCCTCCGACGGTGACGTCTTCTGGCGGCGGTACGTGCCCTCGTCCAAGACCTGGACGACGACGCAGATCTTCGACGACTGGAAGACCCGCACCCGGATCGTCACCCCCGGTGACGTCACCGGTGACGCCCTGCCCGACCTGCTCTCGGTCGACTCGGCGGGCGCCCTGTGGATCTACCCGGGCAAGGGCACCGGTTCCTTCGGTACCCGCGTCAAGGTCGGCACCGGCTGGAGCCAGTACAACGCGGTCGTCGGTCACGGCGACTTCAACGGCGACGGCAAGGCCGACCTGATCGCGCGCACCAAGACCGGCTCGAACGTCTACCTCTACAAGGGCACCGGCAAGTCCGGTACGGGCGCCTTCGCCACCCGGATCAAGGTCCGCTCGGACTGGAGCGCCTACAACACGCTCCTCACCCCCGGTGACGTGAGCGGCGACGGCAGGGCGGACCTCCTGGCCCGTACGCCGGCCGGCACGCTGTACCTCTACAAGGGCACCGGCAAGGCCACGAGCGAGATCTTCGGCACACGGGGCTCGGTCGGAACCAGCTACGCCCAGTACGACCTGCTCGGCTGAAACACCAGGTGAGCCCGGCTCCTCGGGCGCACCGGTCACCCACGGTGCCCATCGCGTTCCACGCGATGGGCACCGTTCGTCGTGCAACCCTTTCCCGGATTACTCCGTCTGACCGAACGGAGTGACCATGGAGCGGTATGGCCACATCCGTCCCGGCAGGCCTGGGCCTGAGCGCAGGGGGTATCCGACCGGAAAGAGAACCGAGGAGCAGATGTCCGCCGAGAACACGCCGGCAACCGGCAACCTGGGCAGTCCCGGCACCAGCGGCCCGCGCCATCGCGCGACCGGGCGCCGCCGCCGCACCACACGCGGCGGGCACAGCAGGGCGGCGGTCGCCGTCGTCTGGACCGCGGCGGGCGTGCTCGTGCTGGGCGGCACGGGCATCGGATACCTGTACTTCAAGCTCAACGGCAACATCAAGAGCGTCGACATCAACCAGGCCCTCGGCACCGACCGACCCCTCGACGTCGACAACGGCTCGCAGGACATCCTCGTCCTCGGCTCCGACACCCGCTCGGGCAGCAACAAGAAGCTCGGCGGCGGTGTCGACGACGGCAGTGCCCGCTCCGACACGGCGATGGTCGTGCACGTCTACGAGGGCCACAAGCGGGCCAGCGTGGTCTCCATACCCCGGGACACCCTCGTCGAGCGGCCGGAGTGCACCGACGCGGACGGCAAGACGCACCCGGCCGCCTCGTACGCCATGTTCAACTCCGCGTACTCCACGGGAGGCGCGGCCTGTGCGGTGAAGACCGTCGAGTCCATGACCGGTATCCGCATGGACCACTACGTCGAGGTCGACTTCGCGGGCTTCGAGAAGCTGATCAACGTCCTCGACGGGGTCGACATCACGACGACCAAGGACATCAAGGACCCGGACAGCCATCTGAACCTGAAGGCGGGGGAGCACACGCTCACCGGCAAGCAGGCGCTGGGCCTCGTCCGTACCCGGCACGGGGTCGGCGACGGGTCCGACCTCGGGCGCATCCAGCTCCAGCAGGCGTTCATCAAGGCCCTCATCGAGCAGGTCAAGGACGTCGGCATCCTCAGCGACCCGAAGAAGGCCTACGAGCTCGCGGTCTCCGCGACCGACGCCATCACCACGGACTCCGACCTGAACACGGTCAAGGACCTCGCGTCCTTCGCGAGTGGTCTCAAGGGCATCGGATCCAAGAACATGACCATGGTCACGATGCCGGTCCAGTACGACCCCGCCGACCCCAACCGCGTCCTGGTGGACGAGCCGAAGTCGAAGCAGGTCTGGGCGGCCCTGAAGGCCGACAGGGCCATCCCGAAGTCGGCCGTCAAGGGAACGGCGACAGGTACCGCCGAGGGCGTCGTCACCGCCGGCCGAGGCTAGTCAGGGGGCCCGCGGAACCACGCGCCCGGCCACGACGGTCCCGCAGCCGCCATGACGGCCGTCGGCGCACCCCGTGGCGCGTGCCGGGGACGGCGGTGCGGGAAACCCGGTGGGAATACCTGAGCCCACCCCCTGGTTTGGGGAGATGGCACCAGTGCTGGCAGACTGGTACGTCGGCTCCGGTTCACGCCCTCGCATCCCGCGGCGGCGACCCGGCGCCCTCCCGAACCTAGGAGACACCTTGAAGCGCGACATCCACCCCGAGTACGTCGAGACGCAGGTCAGCTGCACCTGTGGCGCGTCGTTCACCACCCGTAGCACGATCGAGAGCGGCACCATCCGCGCCGAGGTCTGCTCCGAGTGCCACCCGTTCTACACGGGCAAGCAGAAGATCCTCGACACCGGTGGCCGCGTGGCCCGCTTCGAGGCCCGCTTCGGCAAGGCCGCCGCTGCCTCGAAGTAGCGAGCCCCCAGCGCCGGTCCGCGGTGCCCCTCACGGGGGCATCGGGACCGGCGCTTTGCGGTGCAGCGCACAGGCACGGCCCACGGGCGACGCCCACGGGAGCGGCCCACTCACAACGTTCGTACAGGGAGCCGGAGAGATGTTCGAGGCGGTCGAGGAACTGGTCGGGGAACACGCCGATCTGGAGAAGAAGCTCGCCGACCCGTCGGTCCACGCCGACCAGGCCAACGCGCGCAAGCTGAACAAGCGCTACGCGGAGCTGACCCCGATCGTCGGCACGTACCGCACCTGGAAGCAGACCGGCGACGACATCGACACGGCCCGCGAATTCGCCGCGGACGACCCGGACTTCGCCGCCGAGGTCAAGGAGCTGGAGAAGCAGCGCGAGGAGCTGACGGAGAAGCTGCGGCTGCTCCTCGTCCCCCGCGACCCCAGCGACGACAAGGACGTCATCCTGGAGATCAAGGCCGGCGCGGGCGGCGACGAGTCCGCCCTCTTCGCCGGTGACCTCCTGCGCATGTACCTCCGGTACGCCGAGCGCGTCGGCTGGAAGACCGAGATCATCGACGCCACCGAGTCCGAACTGGGCGGCTACAAGGACGTCCAGGTCGCCGTGAAGACCAAGGGCGGCCAGGGCGCCACCGAGCCCGGCCAGGGCGTCTGGGCCCGGCTGAAGTACGAGGGCGGGGTGCACCGCGTCCAGCGGGTGCCCGCGACCGAGTCCCAGGGCCGGATCCACACCTCCGCGGCCGGTGTGCTCGTCACCCCCGAGGCCGAGGAGGTCGACGTCGAGATCAACGCCAACGACCTGCGGATCGACGTCTACCGCTCCTCCGGGCCCGGCGGGCAGTCCGTCAACACCACCGACTCCGCCGTGCGCATCACGCACATTCCGACCGGAGTCGTCGCCTCCTGCCAGAACGAGAAGAGCCAGCTGCAGAACAAGGAGCAGGCGATGCGTATCCTGCGCTCCAGGCTGCTCGCGGCGGCACAGGAGGAGGCGGAGCGGGAGGCCGCCGACGCCCGCCGCAGCCAGGTCCGCACCGTCGACCGCTCCGAGAAGATCCGCACGTACAACTTCCCGGAGAACCGCATCTCGGACCACCGCGTCGGATTCAAGTCGTACAACCTGGACCAGGTCCTGGACGGCGAACTCGACGCGGTGATCCAGGCCTGCGTCGACGCGGACTCGGCCGCGAAGCTGGCAGCCGCGTAAGGCACGTACGAGCACGAAGAAGTACGACGGAGGACTTGCGTGAACCTGCTGCTCGCGGAAGTGGCCCAGGCCACCCAGCGCCTGGCCGACGCCGGCGTGCCCTCGCCGCGCAACGACGCGGAGGAGCTCGCCGCGTTCGTGCACGGTGTCAAGCGGGGCGAGCTGCACACCGTCAAGAACTCCGACTTCGACGCCCGCTACTGGGAGGTCATCGCCCGGCGCGAGCAGCGTGAACCGCTCCAGCACATCACCGGACGGGCGTACTTCCGCTACCTCGAACTTCAGGTCGGGCCGGGGGTGTTCGTGCCCCGGCCGGAGACCGAGTCGGTGGTCGGCTGGGCCATAGACGCCGTGCGCGCGATGGACGTCGTCGAGCCGCTCATCGTCGATCTGTGCACCGGGTCCGGCGCCATCGCGCTCGCCCTCGCCCAGGAGGTGCCGCGCTCGCGGGTGCACGCCGTGGAGCTGTCCGAGGACGCCCTGACGTGGACCCGCAAGAACATGGCGGGCTCCCGCGTCGACCTGCGCCAGGGCAACGCCCTGGACGCCTTCCGCGACCTCGACGGCCAGGTCGACCTGGTCGTCTCCAACCCGCCGTACATCCCGCTCACGGAGTGGGAGTACGTGGCGCCCGAGGCCCGCGACTACGATCCCGAACTCGCCCTGTTCTCGGGGGAGGACGGCCTGGACCTCATCCGGGGCATCGAGCGCACCGCACACCGGCTCCTGCGTCCCGGAGGTGTCGTCGTCATCGAGCACGCCGACACCCAGGGCGGCCAGGTGCCCTGGATCTTCACCGAGGAGCGGGGCTGGGCCGACGCGGCCGACCACCCGGACCTCAACAACCGGCCGCGGTTCGCGACCGCCCGCAAGGCGCTGCCCTGATGAGCACGAGCACGAGCACGAGCACGGGCACGCGCCCCACGACAACCCCCCAGCAGCAGTACGTGTACGAGGAGGCCCGCTAGATGGCACGGCGATACGACACCAACGACGCGACCGACCGCGCCACCGGTCTGCGCGAGGCCGCGTCCGCCATCCGCCGGGGCGAGCTCGTCGTGCTGCCGACGGACACCGTGTACGGCATCGGCGCGGACGCCTTCACCTCCGAGGCCGTCGCCGACCTCCTGGAGGCCAAGGGCCGGGGCCGCAGCATGCCCACGCCCGTGCTCATCGGCTCCCCGAACACGCTGCACGGCCTCGTCACGGACTTCTCCGAGATGGCCTGGGAACTCGTCGACGCCTTCTGGCCGGGCGCGCTGACCCTCGTCGCCAAGCACCAGCCGTCGCTGCAGTGGGACCTCGGCGACACCCGCGGCACCGTCGCCGTGCGCATGCCGCTGCACCCGGTCGCCATCGAACTGCTGACCGAGGTCGGCCCGATGGCGGTCTCCTCGGCCAACCTGACCGGGCACCCGGCGCCGGAGAACTGCGACGCCGCCGAGGCGATGCTGGGCGACTCCGTCTCCGTGTACCTCGACGGCGGCCCGACCCCCGGCAACGAGCCGTCCTCCATCGTCGACGTCACGGGCAAGGTGCCGGTCCTGCTGCGTGCGGGCGCCCTGTCGGCGGAGGAGCTGCGCAAGGTCGTACCCGACCTCGAGGTGGCGAATTGACGGCCCCTGACGCGGGGCGTGGCATATGGGACGGGGAAGAGACGCGGACCTTCACGGGGCTGCCGCGGGACACCTTCCGCATCCTCCACGTCAGCACAGGCAACGTGTGCCGCTCGCCGATCACCGAGCGGCTGACCCGGCACGCCCTGGCCGACCGGCTCGGGGACCCGCTGTGGGGCGGTCTCGTCGTCGAGAGCGCCGGGACCTGGGGGCACGAGGGGGCGCCCATGGAGGCGAACGCGGAGGCGGTCCTCGCCGACTTCGGCGCGGACGCCTCCGGCTTCACGGGGCGTGAGCTGCTCGACGAGCACGTCATCCGCGCCGACCTCGTGCTGACGGCCACCCGGGACCACCGGGCCCAGGTCATCTCCATGGGGCACTCCGCCGGGCTGCGCACCTTCACCCTGAAGGAGTTCACCCGCCTGGTCCGCGCCATCGACCCCACCACCCTGCCCTCCCTGGAGGAGGGCATGGTCGTCCGCGCACGCGCCCTGGTCCGCGCCGCCGCCGCTCTACGCGGGTGGCTCCTCGCCCCCACCGCCGAGGCCGACGAGGTCTACGACCCCTACGGGGCACCCCTGCCGTTCTTCCGCTCGGTGGGCGACGAGATAAACCAGGCCCTCGATCCGGTGGTCACCGCTCTCACCGGGGTGCCCGCGCGGGCTTGATCCCGGGCACGGGGTGGGTCGGCGGACGGAGTCCGGCGCAGCGTCTCGAAGCCGGGAGGCCCGCCGGGGTGCCCGTCCGGGCGTAACAGCACCGGCGACACCGGGCGCCCGGAGCACGGCGGGCCTACATTGGTCGTACGTCACCGTCGACGCCCCGGAGCCCATCATGTCGGTCACCCCTGTCCTAGAGGCCGATGTCCTGCGACGGCAGGACCCCGAGCTGGCCGACATCCTGCTCGGTGAGCAGGATCGGCAGGCGACGACGCTGCAGCTCGTCGCCGCGGAGAACTTCACCTCGCCCGCCGTGCTGGCCGCCCTGGGCTCGCCGCTCGCCAACAAGTACGCGGAGGGCTATCCGGGGGCCCGGCACCACGGCGGCTGCGAGATGGTGGACGTAGCCGAGCGGCTGGCCGTGGAGCGGGCGAGGTCGCTGTTCGGGGCCGAGCACGCCAACGTCCAGTCCCACTCCGGCTCCTCGGCCGTGCTCGCCGCGTACGCCGCCCTGCTGCGCCCCGGTGACACCGTGCTCGCGATGGGCCTGCACTTCGGCGGCCACCTCACCCACGGGTCGCCCGCGAACTTCTCCGGCCGCTGGTTCGACTTCGTCGGATACGGGGTCGAGGCGGAATCCGGCCTCATCGACCGCGAACAGGTGCGGACCCTGGCCCGCACGCACCGCCCCAAGGCCATCGTCTGCGGGTCGATCTCCTACCCCCGGCACATCGACTACGCCTTCTTCCGCGAGGTCGCCGACGAGGTGGGCGCCTATCTCATCGCCGACGCGGCCCACCCGATCGGGCTGGTCGCCGGGGGAGCGGCGCCCAACCCGGTGCCGTACGCCGACATCGTGTGCGCCACCACGCACAAGGTGCTGCGCGGGCCGCGCGGCGGAATGCTGCTGTGCGGGGACGAGCTGGCCGAACGCGTGGACCGGGCGGTGTTCCCGTTCACGCAGGGCGGCGCGCAGATGCACACCATCGCCGCGAAGGCCGTCGCGTTCGGCGAGGCGGCGACACCCGCGTTCACCGCGTACGCCCATCAGGTGGTCGCGAACGCCCGCGTACTGGCCCGGGGGCTGGCCGAGGAGGGGCTCGTGGTCGTCACCGGCGGCACCGACACCCACCTGCTCACCGTCGATCCCGCGCCACTCGGCGTCGAGGGGCGCACTGCCCGAGGACGGCTCGCGGCCGCCGGGATGGTCCTCGACTGCTGCGCCCTGCCCCACGGCGACGCCCGTGGCCTGCGGCTCGGTACGGCCGCGCTGACCACCCAGGGCATGGGCGAGACGGAGATGGCCCGGCTCGCCGTGCTGTTCGCGGGGGCCCTGCGCGACGGCGGGGACGGCAGGCGGACACGTGAGGAAGTGCGGGAGCTGGCCGGAAGATTTCCGCCGTATCCGCGCTGAGGTGGGGTAGACGCACCACCAGGCACAGCATCACGTGCAACCATCGTCGCTACCCGGATGTCCTCACCCTTATGCGCGCCTCGCTAGGGTGTGGGGCTGTGATGGCCAGCGAGACCTGTGGGGAAGCCCGTGCGTGAATACCTCCTGACGCTCTGCATCACGGCCGCGGTGACGTACCTGTTGACAGGACCGGTACGGAAGTTCGCGATCGTGGCCGGAGCCATGCCGGAGATCCGTGCGCGTGATGTCCACCGAGAACCGACACCGCGCCTCGGCGGCATCGCGATGTTCTTCGGGCTCTGCGCCGGTCTGCTGGTCGCCGACCATCTGACCAACCTCAGCGAGGTCTTCGCCAAGTCCGACGAACCGCGCGCACTGCTCTCCGGGGCCGCGCTGATCTGGCTCATCGGCGTCCTGGACGACAAGTTCGAGATCGACGCCCTGATCAAGCTAGGTGGCCAGATGATCGCCGCCGGCGTGATGGTCATGCAGGGTCTGACGATCCTCTGGCTGCCCGTCCCCGGTGTCGGCATCGTCGCGCTGACCCAGTGGCAGGGCACGCTGCTCACGGTCGCCCTGGTCGTCATCACCATCAACGCGGTCAACTTCGTCGACGGCCTCGACGGTCTCGCGGCAGGCATGGTGTGCATCGCCTCCGCCGCGTTCTTCATGTACGCCTACCGCCTCTGGTACAGCTACGGCATCGAGGCCGCGGCCCCCGCCACCCTCTTCGCGGCGGTCCTGATGGGCATGTGCCTGGGCTTCCTGCCGCACAACATGCATCCCGCCCGGATCTTCATGGGCGACTCCGGCTCGATGATGATCGGCCTGGTGCTGGCGGCCGGCGCGATCTCGGTCACCGGGCAGGTGGACCCGGACCTGATGAACCTGTACGGCTCGGAGCGCAGCACGGTCTACTCGATGGTCCCCGTCTACATCCCGCTGCTGATGCCGCTGACCATCATCGCGATCCCGGCCGCCGACCTGATCCTCGCGATCGTGCGCCGCACCTGGCGTGGCCAGTCGCCGTTCGCCGCGGACCGGGGACATCTGCACCACCGGTTGCTGGAGGTCGGGCACTCGCACAGCCGGGCCGTGCTGATCATGTACTTCTGGTCGGCGGTGATCGCCTTCGGCACCCTCGCCTACACCGTGAACGCGGCGTCCATGTGGATCGTCCTCGCCATCGCCATGCTCAGCGGGGTCGGTCTCTTCCTCCTGCTGCTGCCGCGCTTCACCCCGCGTGCCCCGCGCTGGGCGCAGCGCTTCGTCCCGCCGCGCTACCGCCGCCGCGCGGTCGTGCCGGCGACCTCGGAGCCGGTCGCGGACTGGACCCCGTCCCTCAACGGCGCGACGGCGATCGGCGGGCGCGCCCACGACCACGACCACGAAGCGGAACGCAGCCCGGCGGGTGCGCGCCACTGAGGCGCGGCCCGCTGTGGCGCGCGCCGTCGCGGTGCGCCGAGGATCTTCGGGAAGCGGCCGGGGGCCGTGTGCGTACGTCGCACACGGCCCCCGGCCGTCCGTCGTGCGGGCGCCGGGGCCGGGCGTCGTGCTGACGGCAAGGTAAGAATCTGACTAACGCTTTGCCGACGCCATGCAAGAACCTGACGGTGCAAAACGGCCTTATACCAGACAAGTCGGCCTGGATTTTGCACAGACGGGCGGGTTCACTCTCATGTGTGACACCTGGCACAGCATTCAGGTAAAGACCTCATCAAATAGTTTGTGATACGGTTCACGAGAACCCGGGACAGAGTCGAAGGACCGCAATAAGACGGTCCGACGGCGCGAGATTTCCGCTCGCCCCCGGGGTCTACGCTCGTCCATGACGACACCCTGCCCCCTCAGTAAGCGGAGTTGCCGCCATGCCGTCCAATGACGTCCGGACCCTCCTTCAGGCTGCCGTACCCACGGCCGCCGCCGGCGCGATCGCCGCTGTCATCAGCGCTGTGGTCGTCGGAGGCAAGGGGGCTCTCGGTGCCGTCGTCGCGGCAGTGATCACGATCGTCTTCATGGGGATCGGGTTCTACGTTCTGCAGCGCACCGCCAAATCGCTTCCTCATCTGTTCCAGATGATGGGCTTGATGCTCTACGCGGCACAGATTCTGCTGTTGTTCATCTTCTTGTCCGCGTTCAAGAACACCACGCTGTTCCATCCCAAGGCTTTCGCGTTCACGCTCGTCGCCACCACGCTCGTGTGGATCGCGGCACAGACGCGCGCACATATGAAGGCCAAGATCCTCTATGTCGAACCCGATGCGTCCACGGGCAACAAGCCCGAAAAATCGGGGCACTCGTCGTGAGGAGTAGGGCCGGGATAAGGGCGTGTACGAACTCCTGCTATCGTCCGGTGCCAACTGCGGCATCGCGGGCGCGGGCATCTGAGCTGACGCCTGCTCAATCGCGAGGCTTGATGCCCCCCAGCCGCCCCCACATCCGTAACACCAGTCCAGTGCCGACCCGCGGCTGCGCGCCGCGCCGACACAACGAGGTTGCCGTACCCATGCGTCACGCCGAAGGAGCCCGTGGTGAGTGCTGACCAGACCCAGCTCGCCTTTGACTGGAGCTGTCGGATCATGTCCGACAACGGCTGTGGCTTCCCGGCTCCGGGCCTGCACTCGTTCCTCTTCAAGCCGATCGCCACGGTCGGGGGGTTCGAGTTCAACAAGGTGATGCTGCTCGCGCTCATCACCACTCTCCTGGTGATCACCTTCTTCACGCTCGCCTTCGGCAAGGCGAAGGTGGTGCCGGGCAAGCTGCAGATGATCGGTGAGGCGGGCTACGACTTCGTACGCCGCGGCATCGTCTACGAGACGCTGGGCCGGCGCGAGGGCGAGAAGTACGTCCCGCTCATGGTCTCGCTGTTCTTCTTCATCTGGGTCATGAACATCTGGTCCGTGATTCCGCTGGCCCAGTTCCCGGTGTCGTCGATCATCGCGTATCCGATGGTCCTGGCGGCCATCGTGTACGTGGTCTGGGTCTCGCTGACCTTCAAGAGGCACGGCTTCGTCGGCTTCTTCAAGAACGTCACCGGCTACGACAAGTCGCTCGGCCCGGTGCTGCCCCTCGTGATGGTCATCGAGTTCTTCTCGAACCTGTTGGTCCGCCCGTTCACCCACGCGGTGCGACTGTTCGCCAACATGTTCGCCGGCCACCTGATGCTCGTCATGTTCACCGTTGCCTCCTGGTACCTGCTGAACAGCTGGATGATCCCGGCGGCCGGTGTCTCCTTCGTCATGACCATCGTCATGATCCTCTTCGAGCTCTTCGTGCAGGCCGTCCAGGCGTACGTCTTCGTGCTCCTCGCCTGCTCGTACATCCAGGGCGCGCTCGCCGAGCACCACTGAGCCCCGCGCGCCACCAGCCCCCAGAACGTCCGGTGGCCAACCCCCGCCGGTCCATGAAAGAGAAGGAAGAATCAGCATGGCTGCCATGGAGACCCTCGCCGCCCTTGAAGGCAACATCGGTTCCGTCGGCTACGGCCTCGCCGCCATCGGCCCCGGCGTCGGCGTCGGCATCATCTTCGGCAACGGCACCCAGGCCCTGGCCCGTCAGCCCGAGGCTGCCGGTCTGATCCGTGCCAACCAGATCCTCGGCTTCGCCTTCTGTGAGGCGCTCGCCCTCATCGGCATCGTCATGCCGTTCGTCTACAACTGACGAGCCCTGACGAGCAAACCTTTCAACGAAAGGCACTGATGTGATCGCCAACCTGGTACAGCTGGCGGCCGAGGAAGAGCAGAACCCGCTCATCCCGCCCGGCCCCGAGCTGCTCGTGGGCGCCATCGCCTTCGCCATCGTGTTCTTCTTCTTCTGGAAGAAGCTCCTCCCGAACATCAACAAGGTTCTGGAAGAGCGTCGCGCGGCGATCGAAGGCGGTATCGAAGAGGCCGAGGCCATGAAGGTCGAGGCCCAGAGCGTGCTCGAGCAGTACAAGGCTCAGCTCGCCGAAGCCCGGCACGAGGCCGCGCGTCTGCGCCAGGAGGCGCAGGAGCAGGGCGCCACGCTCATCGCCGAGATGCGGGCCGAGGGCCAGCGGCAGCGCGAGGAGATCATCGCCGCCGGTCACTCGCAGCTGGAGGCCGACCGCAAGGCCGCCTCTTCGGCGCTGCGTCAGGACGTGGGCAAGCTCGCCACCGACCTGGCCGGCAAGCTCGTCGGCGAGTCCCTGGAGGACCACGCCCGGCAGAGCCGCGTCATCGACCGATTCCTCGATGATCTCGAGGAGAAGGCCGAGGCCGCGCGATGAACGGAGCGAGCCGCGAGGCCCTGGCAGCCGCACGTGAGCGTCTCGACGCGCTGACGGACTCCACGTCCGTCGACGCGGCGCGGCTCGCCGACGAGCTGGCCGCCGTCACCGCTCTGCTCCACCGCGAGGTGTCCCTGCGTCGGGTCCTCACCGACCCGGCGCAGTCCGGCGAGGCCAAGGCCGAGCTGGTCGGCCGTATCCTCGGCGGCCAGGTCGGTGCGACCACCGCCGACCTGGTGTCAGGACTGGTGCGTTCCCGCTGGTCGCAGCCCCGCGACCTGGTGGACGCGCTGGAGCAGCTCGCCGACGTCGCCGACCTCACGGCCGCGCAGCAGGCGGGCACGCTCGACGACGTCGAGGACGAGCTGTTCCGGTTCGGCCGGATCGTCGCCTCGAACACCGAGCTGCGGGCCGCGCTGACCGACCGTGCCGCGGGCGCCTCGGCCAAGAGCGAGCTGCTGCGCAGCCTGCTCGGCGGCCGTGCCAAGGCCACCACCGAGCGTCTGGTGACGCGCCTCGTGGCCGCGCCGCGTGGACGTAGCCTGGAAGCGGGACTCGACTCCCTGTCCAAGCTCGCCGCCGAGCGCCGGGACCGCATGGTCGCCACCGTCACCTCGGCGGTTCCGCTGAGCGACCCGCAGAAGCGACGCCTCGGCGCCGCCCTCGCGAAGCTCTACGGCCGTGCCATGCACCTCAACCTGGACGTGGACCCCGAGGTCCTCGGCGGGATCAGGGTCCAGGTCGGCGACGAGATCATCAACGGCTCGATCGCGGACCGACTCGAGGACGCCGGCCGCCGCCTGGCGAGCTAGCACCAAACTTCATAGCAGTACGTACGTATGTCTGCGGCCCGGTTGGGCCGTGCAGAGGATTCACCTCTTTCAGGGGGGAGTCCCCATCCCCCCAAAGTGAAACTTCGGGCCCAACAAGGAGAGCAGGGAACCCAGATGGCGGAGCTCACGATCCGGCCGGAGGAGATCCGGGACGCGCTGGAGAACTTCGTCCAGTCGTACAAGCCGGACGCGGCCTCGCGCGAGGAGGTCGGTACGGTCACCCTTGCCGGCGACGGCATCGCGAAGGTCGAGGGTCTTCCCTCGGCCATGGCCAACGAACTGCTGAAGTTCGAGGACGGCACCCTCGGCCTCGCGCTCAACCTGGAAGAGCGCGAGATCGGCGCCATCGTCCTCGGTGAGTTCAGCGGCATCGAGGAGGGCCAGCCGGTCACCCGTACCGGCGAGGTCCTGTCGGTCGCCGTGGGCGAGGGCTACCTCGGCCGCGTGGTCGACCCGCTCGGCAACCCGATCGACGGCCTCGGCGAGATCGAGACGTCCGGCCGCCGTGCCCTGGAGCTGCAGGCTCCCGGTGTCATGGCCCGTAAGTCGGTGCACGAGCCGATGGAGACCGGCTACAAGGCCGTCGACGCCATGACCCCGGTCGGCCGCGGCCAGCGTCAGCTGATCATCGGTGACCGCCAGACCGGCAAGACCGCCCTGGCCGTCGACACGATCATCAACCAGCGCGACAACTGGCGCTCCGGTGACGTGAACAAGCAGGTCCGCTGCGTCTACGTCGCCATCGGCCAGAAGGGCTCGACCATCGCCTCCGTGCGTGGCGCCCTCGAAGAGGCCGGCGCGCTGGAGTACACGACCATCGTCGCCGCCCCGGCGTCCGACCCGGCCGGCTTCAAGTACCTGGCGCCGTACACCGGTTCGGCCATCGGTCAGCAGTGGATGTACGAGGGCAAGCACGTCCTCATCATCTTCGACGACCTCTCGAAGCAGGCCGACGCCTACCGCGCCGTGTCGCTGCTGCTGCGCCGCCCGCCGGGCCGTGAGGCCTACCCGGGTGACGTCTTCTACCTGCACTCCCGTCTGCTGGAGCGCTGCGCGAAGCTCTCCGACGAGCTGGGTGCCGGCTCGATGACCGGTCTGCCGATCGTCGAGACGAAGGCCAACGACGTCTCGGCGTTCATCCCGACCAACGTCATCTCCATCACCGACGGCCAGTGCTTCCTGGAGTCGGACCTCTTCAACGCCGGTCAGCGCCCCGCGCTGAACGTCGGTATCTCCGTCTCCCGAGTCGGTGGTTCCGCGCAGCACAAGGCGATGAAGCAGGTCTCCGGCCGTCTGCGCCTCGACCTCGCCCAGTACCGTGAGCTGGAGGCGTTCGCCGCCTTCGGTTCCGACCTGGACGCCGCGTCGAAGTCGCAGCTGGAGCGCGGTCAGCGTCTGGTCGAGCTGCTCAAGCAGCCGCAGTACCAGCCGATGCCGACCGAGGACCAGGTCGTCTCCGTGTGGGCCGGTACCACCGGCAAGATGGACGACGTTCCGGTCGCCGACGTGCGCCGCTTCGAGAAGGAGCTGCTGGAGTACCTGCACCGCAAGGAGCAGGGCCTCATGACCTCCATCAAGGAGGGCGGCAAGATGTCGGACGACACCCTCACCGCTGTCGCCGACGCGATCGCCGAGTTCAAGAAGCAGTTCGAGACCTCGGACGGCAAGCTGCTCGGCGAGGACGCCCCGGCCGTCAACGTCTCCAAGTGACGTAAGGAAGGGACCTGACTCATGGGAGCCCAGCTCCGGGTCTACAAGCGTCGCATCCGATCCGTCACCGCGACCAAGAAGATCACCAAGGCGATGGAGATGATCGCCGCCTCGCGTGTCGTCAAGGCGCAGCGCAAGGTGGCGGCCTCCGCGCCGTACGCGGCCGAGCTCACCCGCGCGGTCACGGCGGTCGGTACCGGTTCGAACACCAAGCACCCGCTGACCACGGAGGCGGAGACGGCGACCCGTTCCGCGGTGCTGCTCCTCACGAGCGACCGCGGACTGGCCGGCGCCTTCAACTCCAACGCCATCAAGGTCGCCGAGCAGTTGACGGCGCGCCTCCAGGCGGAGGGCAAGGAGGTCGACACGTACATCGTCGGCCGCCGCGGTCTGGCCCACTACAACTTCCGCGAGCGCAAGGTCGTGGAGTCGTGGTCGGGCTTCACCGACGAGCCCACCTACGCGGACGCGAAGAAGGTCGCGGGTCCGCTGATCGAGGCCATCGAGAAGGACACGGCTGACGGCGGCGTGGACGAACTCCACATCGTCTTCACCGAGTTCGTCTCGATGATGACGCAGTCGGCGCTCGACGCCCGTCTGCTGCCGCTCAGCCTCGACGAGGTGGCGAAGGAGGCGGCGCCGAAGGGCGAGATCCTTCCGCTGTACGACTTCGAGCCGTCGGCGGAGGACGTCCTCGACGCCCTGCTGCCGCGCTATGTCGAGAGCCGTATCTACAACGCGATGCTTCAGTCGGCCGCTTCCAAGCACGCCGCCACCCGCCGCGCGATGAAGTCGGCCACCGACAACGCGGGCGAGCTGATCAACACGCTCTCCCGCCTTGCCAACGCGGCCCGCCAGGCCGAAATCACCCAGGAAATCAGCGAGATCGTCGGTGGCTCCGCAGCCCTCGCCGACGCGAACGCGGGGAGTGACAGGTAATGACGACGACAGTTGAGACGGCCGCTGCCACGGGCCGCGTCGCCCGGGTCATCGGCCCGGTCGTCGACGTGGAATTCCCCGTCGACGCCATGCCGGAGATCTACAACGCCCTTCACGTCGAGGTGGCCGACCCGGCCCTCGACGGTGCGAGGAAGACGCTGACCCTGGAGGTCGCCCAGCACCTGGGTGACGGCCTGGTCCGCACCATCTCCATGCAGCCCACCGACGGTCTGGTCCGCCAGGCCGCCGTCACCGACACCGGCACGGGAATCTCCGTCCCGGTCGGCGACTTCACCAAGGGCAAGGTGTTCAACACCCTCGGTGAGGTGCTGAACACCGACGAGCAGTACGAGGGCGAGCGCTGGACCATCCACCGCAAGGCCCCCAACTTCGACGAGCTCGAGTCGAAGACCGAGATGTTCGAGACCGGCGTCAAGGTCATCGACCTTCTCACCCCGTACGTCAAGGGTGGAAAGATCGGCCTGTTCGGTGGTGCCGGCGTCGGCAAGACGGTGCTCATCCAGGAGATGATCTACCGCGTCGCCAACAACCACGACGGTGTCTCCGTGTTCGCCGGTGTCGGTGAGCGCACCCGTGAGGGCAACGACCTCATCGAGGAGATGGCGGAGTCGGGCGTCATCGACAAGACCGCCCTGGTCTTCGGCCAGATGGACGAGCCCCCGGGCACCCGTCTGCGCGTGGCACTCGCCGGTCTGACCATGGCGGAGTACTTCCGCGATGTGCAGAAGCAGGACGTGCTGTTCTTCATCGACAACATCTTCCGCTTCACCCAGGCCGGTTCCGAGGTGTCGACCCTGCTCGGCCGTATGCCCTCCGCGGTGGGCTACCAGCCGAACCTGGCCGACGAGATGGGTCTCCTCCAGGAGCGCATCACCTCGACCCGCGGTCACTCGATCACCTCGATGCAGGCGATCTACGTCCCCGCGGACGACCTGACCGACCCGGCCCCGGCCACCACCTTCGCCCACCTCGACGCGACGACGGTTCTCTCCCGTCCGATCTCCGAGAAGGGCATCTACCCGGCCGTGGACCCGCTGGACTCCACGTCCCGCATCCTGGACCCCCGCTACATCGCGGCGGACCACTACAACACCGCGATGCGCGTCAAGACGGTCCTGCAGAAGTACAAGGACCTCCAGGACATCATCGCGATCCTCGGTATCGACGAGCTCGGCGAGGAGGACAAGCTCACCGTCCACCGTGCCCGTCGTGTGGAGCGCTTCCTCTCCCAGAACACCCACGTCGCCAAGCAGTTCACCGGCGTCGACGGGTCGGACGTGCCGCTGGACGAGTCGATCACCGCGTTCAACGCGATCATCGACGGTGAGTACGACCACTTCCCGGAGCAGGCGTTCTTCCTCTGCGGTGGTATCGAGGACCTGAAGAAGAACGCGAAGGAGCTCGGCGTCTCCTGACGCCCGGCGACTCGTGAACAGTGGGGGGCGAGGCCACACCTCATGGGGTGCGTCCCGCCCCCCTCTGTACTCCCACTAGAATTGAACCCAACACCCGGCCAAGGAGCCGGGTGGTGACCCGAGGAGCCATCTTGGCTGCTGAGCTGCACGTCGCGCTGGTCGCGGCCGACCGAGAGGTCTGGTCGGGCCAGGCCACCCTGGTCGTCGCCCGTACCACGTCCGGCGACATCGGCGTCATGCCCGGTCACCAGCCGCTGCTCGGTGTGCTGGAGTCGGGCCCGGTGACCATCCGTACGAGTGAGGGCGGCACCGTCGTCGTCGCCGTGCACGGCGGTTTCATCTCGTTCGCGGACAACAAGCTGTCCCTGCTGGCCGAGGTCGCCGAGCTGGCCGACGAGATCGACGTCCAGAGCGCGGAGCGGGAGCTGGAGCGCGCGAAGGCGGCGGGCGACGCCGCCGCCGAGCGCCGCGCGGATGTACGACTGCGTACGGCGGCGGCGCGCTGAGCCCGCACGTCGTGTGATGCTGTACCTCAGCCGCGGCTGGGTCTGGATGTCTTCATCCTGATCCGGCCGCGGCTGAGGCAAATGTGGGTGTTTTTTACGTTCCATTACCTAGCAGTGGCATTACCTAGGAGACGAGGAGGTCGGTGTCGATGGTCCTCGCTCTGACTGTGTGCGGGTCGGTGATCGCGCTCGTGGTGGTGGGGCTCTTCGTCTTCGGACTGCGCCGGCGCCTCATCCAGCGCTCCGGCGGCACCTTCGACTGCAGCCTGCGGTGGAACGCACCCGAGAAACCCGGGGACGACAAGAACGGCAAGGGCTGGGGCTACGGGGTCGCCCGCTACAACGGCGACCGCATCGAGTGGTACCGCGTCTTCTCGTACTCCATCCGCCCCCGCCGCGTCCTGGAGCGTTCGTCGATCGAGGTCGCCGGGCGCCGCACCCCCGAGGGCGAGGAGGAGCTGGCGCTCCTCTCCGACGCCGTGATCCTCGCGTGTCTGCACCGCGGGACCCGGCTGGAACTGGCGATGAGCGACGACGCGCTGACCGGTTTCCTCGCGTGGCTGGAGGCAGCCCCGCCCGGACAGCGAGTGAATGTGGCGTAGTCACATCCACTCGCTGGGTGGGGGTCCCCCCGGACGAAGTCCGGGGGGAGCGTCAACGTGGCGTGATCCTTCAGTCGGTCACTTCAGCCCGTTGCTGATCGCGCTCACCAGCTCCCCGTTGCCCGTGTCGCCGCTGAACTCCCAGAAGAAGGCGCCGCCCAGGCCCTGGTTCTTGGCCCAGGTCATCTTGGAGCCGATCGTGGCCGGGGTGTCGTAGGACCACCACTGGTTGCCGCAGTGCGCGTACGCCGTGCCGCCGACGGTTCCGTTGGCCGGGCAGGAGTTCTTCAGGACCTTGTAGTCCTCGATGCCGGCCTCGTACGTGCCGGGTGCCGCCCCGGTCGCCGTGCCGCCGGGGGCGGACTGGGTGACACCGGTCCAGCCGCGTCCGTAGAAGCCGATGCCGAGCAGCAGCTTCGAGCCGGGGACGCCCTTCGACTTCAGCTTGGCGATCGCGTCGGCGGAGTTGAAGCCCGCCGCCGGGATGCCGGGGTACGAGGTCAGCGGCGAGTGCGGGGCGGTCGGACCGTCCGCGTCGAAGGCGCCGAAGTAGTCGTAGGTCATCACGTTGTACCAGTTCAGGTGGGTCGCGGCGCCGCCGTAGTCAGCCGCGTCGAGCTTGCCGCCGGAGGAGCCGTCGGCGGTGATCGCGGCGGTGACCAGGTAGTTCGAGCCGAACTCGGTGCGCAGGGCCGACATCAGGTTCTTGAAGGCCGCGGATCCGCTGGTGTCGCAGGTCAGCCCGCAGGCGTTCGGGTACTCCCAGTCGATGTCGATGCCGTCGAAGACGTCGGCCCAGCGCGGGTCCTCCACGACGGCCTTGCAGGACTTGGCGAAGGCGGCCGGGTTCTGCGCGGCCTGACCGAAGCCGCCGGAGTAGGTCCAGCCGCCGAACGAGTACAGCACCTTGATGTGCGGGTACTTGGCCTTGAGCTGCCGGAGTTGGTTGAAGTTGCCCCGCAGCGGCTGGTCCCAGGTGTCGGCGGTGCCGCTGACGGACTGGTCGGCGGTGTAGGCCTTGTCGTAGGCGGCGAAGGTGTCGTCGACCGTGCACTGGCCGTTC
Organism: Streptomyces stelliscabiei; assembly: GCF_014873495.1. Taxonomy (GTDB): domain Bacteria; phylum Actinomycetota; class Actinomycetes; order Streptomycetales; family Streptomycetaceae; genus Streptomyces; species Streptomyces bottropensis. Next base: position 7,161,502 of record NZ_JADBGF010000001.1, read on the forward strand.
TTGACGTTGCCGAACGCGTAGTTGATGTGGGTGATCTTGGACGCGGAGCCCGAGGTCACCAGGTTCTTGACGTGGTAGTTCCGGCCGTAGACGCCCCACTCGGTGAAGTAGCCGAGGTTGACCTTCGAGCCGGGGTTCGGGTTCGTGCCGCCGGTGGTCCGTACGGCCGTCGCGCCGCTCACGGGGCCGGTCTGGTCGGCGGTGTCGCGGGCCTGGACGGTGTACGAGTAGTCGGTGCCGGCGCTCAGGCCGGTGTCCGTGTAGGTGGTGCCGGTGACGGTGGCGACCTTGGTGCCGCCCCGCAGGACGTCGTAGTTCTTGATGCCCTTGTCGTCGGTGGCGGCGCTCCAGCTCAGCTTCACCGAGGTGTTGGTGACGTCCGAGGTGGTCGGGGTGCCCGGGGCGGAGGGTGCCGCGTCCCCGGGGACGCTGGGGCCGCCGTCGCAACTCCCGCCGTTGAGCTTGCAGTTGGCCGGGGAGCCTGAGCCGCTCCCGTTGAAACCGAAGGAGACGGAGGCGCCCGGGGCGAGGGTGCCGTTCCAGGACTTGTTCTTGGCGGTCCAGTGGGTGCCGGAGGAGGTGACGTCCGCGTCCCAGGCGGAGGTGACGGAGGTGCCGGAGGGGAAGTCCCATTCGACGGTCCAGGAGCTGATCGTGGTCGTCCCGGTGTTCTTGACGGTCCACTTGCCTTCGAAGCCGGTGCCCCAGTCCTGGGGCTTGGCGTAGGTGGCGGTCGCTTGCGTGGCCGCCTGCGCGGGGCCGGCGAGGCCGACCAGTCCGGCGAGGGGGAGGAGGAGGGTGGCGAGACCCGCTATGGCTCTGTGCCTGAAGCGCATGTGCGCCTCCTTGTGGGGTGTCTTGAGCATGAGGCTCTTGAGCATGAGCATGACGTGGCGCAGTGTGGCGAGAATAGAAAGGTCTGGACCATAGGTCAATGGGTCTGGACCAGTGCGCTCATGCGGGACACCCCGGTGAGGTCAGACCCCCAACTCCTGGGCCAGCACCGCCGCCTGCACCCGGCTGCGCAGATCGAGCTTCCCCAGCAGACGGCTGACGTGCGTCTTCACCGTCGCCTCGGCCATGTCCAGCCGCCCGGCGATCTCCGCGTTCGACAGCCCTTCACCCAGACAGGACAGGACCTCCCGCTCGCGCCGGGTGAGCGAGTCCAGGACGGACGGATCGACGGCGGGCTCGCGTACGGGCTTGGCGGCGAACTCGGCGATCAGCCGCCGGGTGACGGCCGGGGCGATCAGACCCTCGCCGCGCCCCACCGCCCGTACCGCCTCGATGAGGTCCCTCGCCTCCGTGTTCTTCAGCAGGAAGCCGGCGGCACCGGCCCGCAGCGCCCCGAAGACGTACTCGTCGAGGTCGAACGTGGTGAGCACCAGCACATCGGCCAGACCCTCGGCGACGACCTGGCGGGTCGCGGACACCCCGTCCAGCCTCGGCATCTGCACGTCCATCAGCACCAGGTCGGGCCGCAGCTCCCGGGCGAGCGCCACCGCCCGCTCGCCGTCCGGCGCCTCGCCGACCACCTCGATGTCCGGCGCGCTGCGCAGGATGAGGACCAGTCCGGCCCGTACGGCGGACTGGTCCTCGGCGACGAGCACACGGATCACGCGGGTTCTCCTTCGATGACGGGGAGGGCGGCACGGACGCTCCAGACCTTGCCGTGGGCCATGCTCTCGGGGCCCGCCTCGAACGTGCCGCCCAGCAGGGCGACCCGCTCCCGCATCCCGACCAGACCGGCGCCGGAACCGGGGGCGCTCGGGCGGTCGCGGTCGCCGTACGGGCTGGTCACGGCGATGCCGAGGGCTCCGTCCGTCTGGCGCAGGGCGACGGTGACCCGGCCGGGGCAGGCGTGCTTGAGGGCGTTGGTCAGCGATTCCTGGACGATGCGGTAGGCCGCCATCTCGACGGGGGCGGGGAGGGGACCGTCGTGTTCGGCGTCGAGGGTGACGTCGAGGCCGTTGGTGCGGGCGCCGTCGACGAGGGAGCCGAGCCCGTCGAGCGTGGGCGCGACGGACGGCTCGGTGTCGTCGCCTGCGTCCCGCAGGATGCCGATCAGCCTGCGCATCTCGGCCAGGCCCTCGACGCTGTTCTCGCGGATGACCCCGAGGGCCTTCTGGGAGGTGTCCGGGTCGTCTATGGAGAGCGCGGCCGTGGAGTGGATCGCGATCGCCGAGAGGTGGTTGGCGACCATGTCGTGCAACTCCCTTGCCATGCGCGCCCGTTCGGACACCACCGCCTGCGCGCGGTCCATCTCCGCCAGCAGGGCGGTCTGTTCGGCGCGCAGCCGGGCGGCCTCGGCGGCGTCGCGGTGGTTGCGGACGATCCAGCCGGTGGCGGCGGGGGTGAAGCCGACCAGCCCGACCACCACACCGGTGAGCAGTGCCTCCGGCCGCCGCCACACGGCGAGGGGGACGACCGTGGCGGCCACGGTCATCAGTCCGGCGATCCAGGGGACCCGGCGGGCCGTGGCGGGTGAGCCGTACAGCACGGCCGAGTACACCAGATCGGTGAACATCAGCACGGTGAGCAGACTGCCCCGGGTGATGGTGTCCACGGTCAGCGCGGCCCATCCGACCAGCAGGGCCGTGCGCGGCATGGCGCGGCGCAGCGTCTCGCAGCCGGCGGTCACAACGAGCGGCAGCAGGATCCACCACTGGCCGTGGAGCAGCACGATCGCCTCGTCGGAGGGGCGGGTGTAGAGGCCCAGTCCCCACAGCAGCAGGCCCCCGAGCAGTCCGGCGAGGGCCGCGTACAGGTCGAAGCGGTGCGGGCGGGGCGGTCGTACGGCCATGACTCCATCCAACACGTCACGGATGCCCGGCGCCTGATCCCCGCGAACGGTCCTGGACTGCATCCTTCGATGTACCGCGACTTCCTCACCACCGACGACGCGTCGGCGGCCGCCCGCCGGGAGCCTGGAAGGGTGACCGAGAGGAGCGAGTCGTGATCGTCGCGTTGATCATCGCCTGTGAGGTCGGCTTCTGGGTGCTGCTGGCGCTGGCCCTGGCCGTCCGCTACCTGCTGAAGAGGCGCCGGACCAGTGTCGTGCTGCTGCTCTGCGAGCCCGTGCTGGAGCTGGTGCTGTTCGTCGTGACCGCGATCGACCTGAAGAACGGGGCCGAACCGAGCTGGGAGCACGGGGTCGCGGCCCTCTACATCGGCTTCACCGTGGGCTACGGCCACTACATGATCAGTCGGCTGGACGCCTGGGCGGCGCACCGGCTGGGCGGCGGGCCCAGGCCGCCGGCACCGCCGAAGTACGGCCTGGCCCGCGCCCGGCACGAGGGGAAGCTGTGGACGCGGACGGTGGTGTCGGCCGCGGTGGCGCTGGCACTCCTGCAACTGGCCGTCTGGTACGTGGGCGACGACGGGAACGTCGATTCGCTGAGGTCGTTCCAGTGGGTCGCGCTCCGGGCCGCGGGCATCCACGGCCTGGTCGCCCTCACCTACACGATCTGGCCGAAGAAGGACCCGGGCGTCGCGGAGGGCGAGGACCGGGTCACCGTCGCGAAGGAGAGGGCCGGGCGATGAGCGGGACGGCGGTCGGGGCGTCGAGGAACGTGTGGGAAGGGGCCGGCACCTTCGTGATCGGCCTGGTGCTGTGGCTGTTCACGGAGGGGGTGGAGGTGCCGTTCGTCACTCTGACCAAGGTAGGCGTGGTGATGATGTGCGTGGGTGGCGTCCTCGTCGCGACGGGCCTCTACCAGCGGGCCCGCGGCACGACGGGCGGGTAGCGCCCCGGCGCGGCGGTCACCGCTGCCCGCCCGGCACCCACAGCACGTCGCCGACCTCCTTGTTCGCCGTCCTCGCCAGGATGAACAGGAGGTCGGAGAGTCGGTTGAGATAGGTCGCGGTGAGGGGGTTCATGTCCTCGCCGTGGGCCTCCAGGGCCGCCCACGTCGAGCGCTCGGCGCGCCGGACCACCGTGCAGGCCTGGTGCAGCAGGGCCGCTCCGGGGGTGCCGCCGGGCAGGATGAAGGAGCGGAGCTTGTCCAGCCGCTCGTTGAAGTGGTCGCAGTCCGCCTCCAGCTTGTCGACGTAGAACTGCTCGACGCGCAGCGGCGGGAACTCGGGGTTCTCGACGACGGGAGTGGAGAGGTCGGCGCCCACGTCGAACAGGTCGTTCTGGACGCGGGTGAGGACCTTGACGATCTCCTCGTCCAGCCCGCCGAGCGCGATCGCCGTCCCGATGGCCGCGTTGGCCTCGTTGGCGTCCGCGTACGCCGAGATCCGCGGATCGGTCTTGGGCACCCGGCTCATGTCGCCGAGGTTGGTGGTGCCCTTGTCGCCGGTCCTGGTGTAGATGCGCGTCAGATTGACCATGCGACCAGCGTAGTTATGCCCCGGCCGTCCGGAAGACACGTGTGCCCACCGTCACGGCGAGCCCCGCGAGACCGACGGCGACCAGGACGCCGTACAGCATGGCAGGGGTGGTGTAGGCGCCGACGTACGCGTCGCGCACGGCGTCCACCAGGTAGCGGAACGGGACCAGGTGGGAGAGGATGTCGAGCCAGGCGGGCGCCAGGGACATCGGCAGCATCAGGCCCGACAGCAGCATCGACGGCATGGTGAGGGCGTTCACCGTCGGGCCGAACTCGTGCTGGGAGCGCGCCTTCATGGCGAGCGCGTACGACAGCGAGGCGAGCGAGACCGTCAGCAGGGCCACGAAGGCGAAGCCGATCAGGACGCCCGCGAGCGGTGCGCGCAGGCCCATGAGCAGGGCCGCGAGGACGAGCAGGACCGCCTGGAACACGAAGACCGCCGCGTCGCGCAGCACCCGGCCCAGCAGCAGGGCGAGCCGGCTCACCGGAGTGACCCGCATCCGCTCGATCACCCCCGTCTGCTTTTCGAGGATCACCATGAAGCCCGCGAACGAGGCCCCGAACAGGCTCAGTTGAAGCAGCAGGCCCGGCACCAGCACCTGCCAGGAACTGCCCCGCGAGCCGAGCGGGACGCCGGTGAGCAGGGGGCCGAAGAAGAGCAGATACAGCAGCGGCATCAGCACGCCGAACAGCATCGCGAAGCGGGAGCGCAGGGTCTGGCGGGCGTATCGCCCGAAGATCAGCGCGGTGTCGTGAAGAAGCATCGAAGTCCTCGGACCGGTTCTAGACGGCTACGGGGGTGGTGTCGGCGGGGGAGGGCCCGCGCCCGGTGATGGCCAGGAAGGCGTCCTGGAGCGTGGCGTCGGCCGAGCCGCCGTGTCGCAGTTTGAGCGCGCTCGGGGTGTCGTCCGCCACGACCCGCCCGTGGTCGACGACGACGATCCGGTCGGCGAGGGCGTCCGCCTCGTCGAGGTAGTGCGTCGTCAGGAAGACGGTGGTGCCGTGCTCGTCGCGCAGCCGCCGGACCAGCTCCCACAGACCGGCGCGGCTGCCGGGGTCGAGTCCGGTCGTCGGCTCGTCCAGGAAGAGGACCTGGGGGCGGTGGGTGAGCGCCATCGCGATGTCGAGGCGGCGCCGCTGCCCGCCGGAGAGGGCGGCGCACGTGCGGTCGAGCAGTTCGGTCAGGTCCAGCTCGCGGGCCAACTCCTCGGCGCGCTCGACGGCCCGGCTTCTCGTCAGGCGGTAGAGCCGCCCCTGGGTGACCAGCTCCTCCCGCACGGTGATCTGCGGGTCCACCCCGCCCGTCTGGGCCACGTATCCGCAGGCCCGGCGCACCCCTGCCGGGTCGGTCGCCAGGTCGTGGCCCGCGACCGTGGCCGCGCCGCCGGTCGGCGGGAGCAGGGTCGTGAGCATCCGCAGGAACGTCGTCTTCCCCGCGCCGTTCGGTCCGAGGAACCCGAGGATCTCGCCGGGCAGGACGGTGAGATCGATACCGCGCACGGCCTCCAGGGGGCCGCGTTTCGTCCGGAAGGTGTGGGCCAGGCCGGCCGTACTGATGATGGGCATGACCTCAGAAAAACAGAGTCTCCCAAATTTTGCAATGGCCCCAAACTTTAAGAGACTGCAGGGAAATCCCGTCGGCCGACGCGGCGACCTACGATGTGGCCATGGCAGAGGGGCTCAGGGAGCGCAAGAAGCGCGAGACGCGGCAGCGGATCTCGGACATCGCCACCGGGCTGTTCCTGGAGCACGGCTTCGTGACCGTCACCATCGCGGAGGTGGCCGAGGCGGCCGACGTCTCCGTGAACACGGTCTACAACTACTTCCCGGCCAAGGAGGACCTCTTCTTCGACCGCAGCGCGGGCATCGTCGAACGCCTCGCCCGCTGGGTGCGCGCCCGCGACCGGGGCGAGTCGGCCGTCGCCGCCGTCCTGCGCGAACTGCGTGCCGAGGTCGAGGCGGTCTCGCCGCGCGTCGGCCTGATGGAGGGCTACGACCGCTTCATGCGCGCCATCCACGAGGCGCCCGCCCTGCGGTCCCGGCTCTGGAGCATCCAGCAGGAGGTCCAGGACAACCTGGAGGCGGCCCTGCGGGAGGAGACCGGAGCGGCCCCCGACGACTCGATGCCCACCCTGATCGCGGGTCAGATCAACTGGGTCCACCAGACGGTGATGGCCGTCATCGGGCGTGAGATGCTCGCCGGGCGCAATCCGGGCGAAGTGTCCCGAGAGGTACTTCTTCTCCTGGACGGGATGGAGGGCCTGTTGAGCGAGACGGTACTCAACTACGCCGTACGACCCTCTGAGTGAGCGCTGCCGGTGTGACGTCCGCCCCTTGAGACGTGACTCGCGTTACTAAGCGGTCACACGACCCCTCACGAGCGCTAGTGTCCGCCGGAGAGGTAACCCATCGACAGCGCGTACCAGGGGAGTCGCACAGTGGCACGGAAGCTCGCCGTCATCGGAGCCGGGCTCATGGGGTCCGGCATCGCCCAGGTGTCCGCGCAGGCGGGCTGGGACGTCGTCCTGCGCGACGTCACCGACGAGGCGCTGAACCGTGGCATCGGCGGCATCACGGCGTCGTACGACAAGTTCGTGAGCAAGGGCAAGTTGGCCGCCGAGGACGCCGAGGCGGCGCTGGGCCGGATCACCGCCACCACGGACCTCGACGCGGCGGCCGACGCGGACATCGTCGTCGAGGCCGTCTTCGAGAAGCTGGAGGTGAAGCACGAGATCTTCCGGGCGCTCGACAAGGTCGTCCGCGAGGACACCGTGCTCGCCTCGAACACCTCCGCGATCCCGATCACCAAGATCGCGGCGGCCACCGAGCGCCCCGAGCGCGTCGTCGGCGTCCACTTCTTCTCGCCGGTGCCGATGATGCAGCTGTGCGAACTGGTGCGCGGCTACAAGACGAGCGACGAGACGCTCGCCACCGCGCGGGAGTTCGCCGAGTCGGTCGGCAAGACCTGCATCGTCGTCAACCGTGACGTCGCCGGCTTCGTGACGACCCGTCTCATCTCCGCCCTCGTCGTGGAGGCCGCGAAGCTGTACGAGTCGGGCGTCGCCACCGCCGAGGACATCGACCTCGCCTGCAAGCTGGGCTTCGGCCACGCGATGGGGCCGCTGGCCACCGCCGACCTGACGGGCGTCGACATCCTGCTGCACGCCACGAGCAACATCTACACCGAGTCCCAGGACGAGAAGTTCGCCCCTCCGGAGCTGATGCGCCGGATGGTGGACGCCGGTGACATCGGACGCAAGAGCGGGCAGGGCTTCTACACCTACTGACGCCGATCCACGCGTCACGGGCGGCACTTCCCACGCATGTGAACGCATGAGCCTCTCCGGCCTCACCCCTTGAGGTGAATTCGGTATCGGTTCGCTCACAGACGGCAACCTGACGGTGTCAAACGCCGTCAGACGTTGCATCACCCACATCACGGAGTACGAGACGCACTCACGGGGAGCGCTTATGTACATCAGGGGCGACCACGCCGAGCTGGTCGTCGGGGGCCGCCTCGACGTACGCAGCGCGGCGGACGCCCGTACGGTCCTGCACTCGGCCGTCGACGACGGAGCCGGCGACCTGGTGCTCGACCTGTCAGAGCTGGACTCCTGGGACGCCACCGGACTCGGGGTGATCATGGGAGCCCACCGGCGGGCGGGACGGTGCGGACGGCGGCTGGTGCTGCGCGACGTGCCACCGCAGATGCAGCGGCTGCTCGTGGCCACCCGGCTGCACCGCATCCTGGCGATCGAGGGCGGCATCGGTCTGGAGTCGTTGCCCAGAGTCTGAACGCGTGTGCGGGTCTCTACGTATGCGTCGGTGTGTGCGGGACACCCGGTCGGCATGACCCACCGGTCGGCACGGCCCTTCGGCCGGTTTGAACCCTTCCGTCGTCACGGACCCCGAGGGCTGTGGAGACGCAGGGGGCCATGGGGACATGAGGACCATGAGGGCGAAACGCACCACACGCGCAATCCTCACGAGACCGTGATGTCTCGGACGGCGCGGGACCCCGGACTGTCGGAGATACTGTGCAAAGGTTTAGGGTTCGGCTGCCCGCTGCCAGCTACCCTCGCGCGGGTTCCGGACCAGAAGCGACAGCGCGGTGTGCGGCAAGGCCGGGAGGGGCTCCAGCACACGAGACGCTTTTGGGGGGCTTGAACCGATGGACCCGAACAACCGGGGACCCGAAGAGCACGGCCACGACGACGGACAGGCGCAGAGCAAGCGTCCACCACGGGACGCGCTGACGCAGGACTTCGACCGGCACGCTCCGGCACTCGCCCGCACCGTCCAGCTCGTCTCGGGCGACTTCCTGCTCACCGTCAACCCCGTCGACGGCAGTGAGATAGAGACCTGCCCACCGGCCGAACTGCCTGGTCGGCCCGTGAAGCACACGCCGGACGAGCGCGCCGCGCTCGACCGCGCAGCCCGTCCGCCGGTGCCCCCGGGCCCCTCGCTGCCCCGGCTCCCCCTGCTCCAGCGCGACGAGGAGAGAGACCGGCTCGTACGGCTCCTCGCCCGCGGCCGCTCCGTCCGCCTCACCGGATCCCCCGGCTCCGGTCGCACCACCCTCCTCGACACGGTCGCCGAGGACTGCGCGGACCTGGCCCCCGACGGCGTCGTCCGGCTGAGCGGTTTCCGGCGTACGGCCGACGACCTGCTGTACGAACTGTTCGCAGCCGTGTACAGCACACCCCTGTTCCGGCCCGCCCGGCAGCAGATCATCGACATCGTGCGGGACATCGGCGCGGTCGTCGTCCTGGACGACCTGGAGTTCGGCGGCATCGCGCTCGACGAGCTGCTCGACGCGACCCCCGAGTGCGCCTTCCTCGTCGCCGCCACTCCAGACACCCCCCTGCCGTCCCCCGACGCGCCCCTGGAGGAGATCGTCCTCGGCGGTCTCGACCGGGCCGGCAGCGAGCAGCTTCTGGAGCGCGCCGTCGGGCGGCCGCTCACCGAGGACGAGTCGAACTGGGCCGGCGACCTCTGGTTCGAGTCCGAGGGGCTGCCGCTGCGCTTCACCCAGGCCGGGGCGCTGCTCAGGCAGCGGGACCGGCAGCGGGCCGGCGAGGACGCCGTCGACGAGTTCGGGGTCTTCCAGGAGGCACCGCCCGTCGACGCCCCCTACGACGCCGCGGGCGAGCACGACGTCCCCCTGCCCTCGCTCGCCGAGGGAGCCGCCCCCGCCGCGCTGCTCGCCTCCCGGCTGGGCGCCTCGGCCCGCGAGACCCTCAGGTTCGCGGTCGCCCTCGGCGGGGAGATCCCGCACCAGGCGCACCTGCCCGCGCTCGTGGGCGACACCCACGCCGACGCGGCCCTCGGCGAGCTGGTCGGCTGCGCGCTGGTGACACCTGTCGGTACCCGCTACCGGCTCGCCGCCGGGGTGCGCACCCAGCTGGAGGCCGCCGGGTACGCCGACGACGCCGAGACACGCGCCGGCGCCGCCGCCCAGCACTACGCCTGGTGGGCCGGGCACCCCTCGGTCACTCCCGAGCGGGTCTCGGCCGAGGCGGACGCCGTACTGGCCGCCCTCGCCGCGCTCGTCCCGGGCACGACCCCGCCCGGCGAGGACGACGAGAGCGCCGCCCTGGTGCTGGCCCGGCAGGCCGCGCCCGCGTTCGCGGCGGGGCAGCGCTGGAGCGCCTGGGAGCGGGCGCTGCGGGCCGGCGCCGAAGCGGCGGCCCTCGCCGCCGAGACCGGCGAACAGGCCTACTTCCACCACGAGCTGGGTGTCCTCGCGCTCTGCTGCGGGCAGCTGGAGCGCGCCCGGGCCGAGCTGGAGGCCTCCATCGGGCTGCGCAACGTCCTCGCGGACAAGCGCGGCACCGTCGCCGGCCGCCGGGCACTCGCCCTGGTCGCCGACCGCTCCGGGGCGACCCCGCCCGGCGGGCGTACGGCGGCGGGGGAGGAGGTGCCGGGCGCCCGGCACGAGGAGTCGGCCTCACCGCCCGGGGGCGTGCCGTCCGCCTACACGCCGATGGGCTTCGGCGTGGTCGGCCCGGGGGCGACGGGCGCGGCAGCGGCGACCGGCGGCGGTGGACCGTCGTCGCGTCCCCCGGCCCACGACAGCACGCTCGTCACGCACCGGTCCGACGGCGCCTCGCCCGCCCTCCGGTTCGGCGGCTTCAAGAGCCTCGTGGGCGGCGCCCGGCGCAACCTGGTCGCCACGGGCGCGGGGGCCCTGCTCGCCGCCGTCCTGGGCACCGTGGTGATGCTCGGCGCGACCTCCGACCGGGGCGGCGACACCCCGGCGGAGAGGGTCGGCGTCAACCCCTCCGCCAGCGCGGGCGTCGACGACGGCGGGCTCGTCGCGGACCGCCCCAAGACGGGCGAGGACGGGGACGCCCCGGGTGCCGTGCCCGAGCCGACCGATCCGGGCCCCGACGGCACGTACGGCACGTCGGACGACCCGACACCCACGGACAGCGCCGACCCGTCGGACGACCCGAGCGATACGGAGGGGCCGACGGGCAAGCCGACGCCGTCCCCGACGAAGTCGTCGCCGAAGCCGACGCCGTCGGAGTCCGAGGACGAGTCCGGCTCGCCCACGCCGACCCCGACACCCACCCCGACGCCGACTCCCACGCCCACCCCGACGCCGACCGGTGGCGGGAGCCAGGATCCGCCGCCGCCGGACGACACCAACAGCGCCAGTGCGCCGACCTCCGGGCGGGCCGTCGAGTCCACCGGCGCCGCGGGCACTCCGGTGGCCACCGCCGAGTCACGGGGCGGGACGCCCGCCTGAGCTTCCGTGCCGTCCGTCCGACGCCTCGACGGCTCGTTCCAATGCTTCGTTCGACGCGGGAGGGCCGGGTCCGTCCACCGGACCCGGCCCTCCCGCGTGTTCCTCGAAGGCGCTCAGAACAGCCGCAGCTTGTCGTCCTCGATGCCGCGCAGGGCGTCGTAGTCGAGGACCGCGCAGCCGATGCCGCGGTCGGTGGCGAGGACGCGGGCCTGGGGCTTGATCTCCTGGGCGGCGAAGATGCCGCGGACCGGCGCGAGATGCGGGTCGCGGTTCAACAGCTCCAGGTAGCGGGTGAGTTGCTCCACCCCGTCGATCTCGCCGCGCCGCTTGATCTCGACCGCGACGGTCGCGCCGTCGGCGTCCCGGCACAGGATGTCGACGGGGCCGATGGCCGTCATGTACTCGCGGCGGATGAGCGTGTAGCCCTCGCCGAGGGTGTCGATGCGGTCGGCGAGGAGTTCCTGGAGGTGCGCCTCGACGCCGTCCTTGATCAGGCCCGGGTCGACGCCCAGTTCGTGCGAGGAGTCGTGGAGGACCTCCTCCATCGTGATGATGAGCTTCTCGCCCGCCTTGTTGACGACGGTCCAGACGCCCTGCTCGTCCCCCGACCCCTCCTTCAGGGTGCAGGGCGGCGACATCCAGTTGAGGGGCTTGTAGGCCCGGTCGTCCGCGTGGATAGACACGCTGCCGTCCGCCTTCACGAGGATCAGACGGGGGGCCGAGGGGAGATGGGCGGTGAGCCGGCCCGCGTAGTCGACGGAGCAGCGGGCAATGACGAGACGCATGGTCGGCAACGCTACTCGACGCCGACGGGTGCGCGCGATTCGACCGTCGTGAGGGCTCGGCCGGAGGTCACCCCGCCGCCGACGCGTCCGGCAGGGGTCCGTTCGACCGTCAGGCCGATCCCGTGCGGTCGCTGTCGCCCTCCGTCACCTTCCTCAACCCCCTCACGTGGGCTTCCGTCGTCCTCCGGCATGTGCCTCTGTCAACTCCTGTTCGGCATTGGCTGATTGTGTGCGTCTCGCGCCGTGTCGGTGCGCGCAATCTCCTGGTGCGGCCCCGTTCGGTTCCTTACCGTAGAAACTGGAGGTCGCGAACCATGCACTCTGCGTGTTCGGCGTGCGCCCTCCGCCCTTGTCCGTCAACCCCTGTTGTTGTGGGGGTGCGAGAGGAGAACCCATGTCGCTCGACGTCTCACCGGCCCTACTCGAACAGGCCGAGCGAGGCGAGGTCGACGAAGCCCACTTCGTCGACTGCGTCCGGACCTCCCTGCCCTACGCGTGGGAGATGATCAGCTCTCTGGTGGCCCAGCTGAAGGTCGACGGCGGAGAGTTCGCCGACAACCAGACGCCCCCGCCGGACGAGCAGGCACGCGGACAACTGCTGCGCGCGCTCGCCAGCGACGCGATCCGCGGCGCGCTGCAGCGGCACTTCGGTGTACGGCTGGCCTTCCAGAACTGCCACCGTGTGGCGGTGTTCCCTCTGGACCCGTCCGTGGACGACAGGCTGGCCCGCTTCACCTCGATCCGCGGCCAACTCCTCAACCAGTCCCCGGAACTCAGGGACTGCTGAGGTCGTGACGCAGCACGGCTTGCCGCTCCAACCGCGGGAGGTGCATCAGTGACCGGGGCGGCAAGCTCCCCGTAGTGGCTCAGCCGAGGTGAGGCAGCACCTCGGCACCGAGTCGTCGTACGTTCTCCTCCGTCGCCGCCAGATCGCCGGAGCCCTCGACGAGCAGGGCGAAGCGGGAGATGCCCGTCCGTTCGCTGGTGGCCGCGAGGCGGTCGGCGCACAGCCGGGGGGTCCCCACCGGGTGCAGCCCGCAGAGCAGTTCGGTGTACGCCAGCGGGTCGCGCATGGCGCGGGCGCGGCCGTCGACGGTCACATGGGCGTCGAGGCCCTGCTTCAGCCAGCCCGGCATCGCCTTGGTGAGCGCCTCCACGGCGTCGGTGCGCCGGTCCGCGATCTGGCAGACGCCGGCCGACACATGGGCCGCGCCGGAGATCTCCTCCGGTGAACGGCCCGCCGTCCGGGCGTGCTCGCGCCACAGGGCGACCATCTCGGACTTCTCCTCGTCCCCGACGTGCATCCCGAGGAGCATCGACAGCCCCCGCTCGGCGGCCAGCCGTACGCTCGTCGGTGAGGTGCAGGCGACGACGACCTCCGGGCCGGGCGTCTCGTCCAGGTCCTCGGCGGGCCTCGGGACGACCGGGACCTCGCGGAAGCTGAATCGTTCCCCCGACGCCGACACCGACGGCTCACGCAGCCAGCGCATGAGCAGATCGAGTGATTCCGGGAACCCCTTCTCGTAGGCCTCCAGTCCGGCGCCGAACACCTCCAGGTCGACCCACGGGCCACCGCGTCCGACGCCCAGGGAGAAGCGTCCGCCGGACGTCACATGCAGCAGGGCGGCCTGCTCGCCCAGGGCCACGGGATGGACGGTGGGCAGCACGCTGACCGCCGTGCCGACCCGGATGCGCCGGGTGCGGCCCAGCAGCAGCGCGGCGAGGGTGATCGCCGACGGGCAGGTGCCGTACGGCACGAAGTGGTGCTCGGCCAGCCAGACCGCGTCCAGCCCGGCCTCCTCGGCCACTTCCGCGGTCCGTACCGCCCGGTGGAGCGCCTCCCCCTGGCCCTGGCCGGGGAACTGGGCGCCCAGTACAAATGTTCCTACGTGCATCGCTCTTCCTGCTTCCTCGGCTCCGAATCGGGAGCTCCCCCACCGGCATAACCGTGTGACACGTGCCGAAGTCACGGCCTGGCGGCGAGATTTGCCGATTGTCTGCAGAATGGGCCGAGCGGAGGGCGATCTGGGGGGTTTGGTGACGTACGCGTACCCCTGCCGGGCGCGCGTAGGCTGGACACCAATCCTGCTCCCTGTATAGCCCCGTGAGGTGTCCCGTGTCCCCGCGTCGCAACCGCCCCAAGGACCAGGGTCCGTCGGGTCCGTCAGGCCGCAGCGCGGAGGACGACCGGTCGGACCGCTACGGCGGCTGGCAGACCAGCGAGCCCTGGCGGGGCGAGGAGTGGAGCGTGCGTCATGTGGCGGGCGCGAGCGCGGCGGGCAAGACCTACCGCTGCCCCGGCTGCGACCAGATGATCCCCTCCGGGGTGCCGCACGTCGTCGCCTGGCCCGAGCACTCGGGTGTCGACGAGCGCCGCCACTGGCACAAGGCGTGCTGGAACGCGAAGGACCGCCGCACCTCGCGGGTGCAGCGGTCCCGTAACGCGCCGAGGTTCTGACACCCCTCGGTCCCCGGTCACACGTCCCGCTGCTCCAGCAGCGCGTAGGCCCCGACGAACGCCGCCCCCGTCAGCGCGAGCATGATCCACAGAGGCTCCCAGCCGGACGGGCCGGACTGGCTGAGCTCCGCGCCGTAGAAGACGCTCAGCTGGCTCGGGATCGAGTACTCCAGCAGGAACTCCTGGACCTCCTTCAGCGACTCCGAGAACATGAAGATCGCGATGACCAGCGGGGCGAGGAAGACGCCGAGCATGAGGGTGATCGCGCCCGCGGAGTGCCGGATCAGCGAGCCCATCAGCAGCGCCAGCAGCCCGAACAGCGCGAGGAACAGGCTCACGCCGACGGTGGCCTTGAACCACTCCTGGCCGTCGGGGCTCGTGGCGCCGTTGCCCTCCAGGATCGCCACCTGGGCGAAACCGACGAACGCGGTGGTGACCAGGGTGACCGTGAACGTGAGCGCGAAGAACACGATCGCCTTCGCGGCCAGGACCCGGCCGCGGTTCGGGCACGCGGTCATCGTGGTCCGGATCATGCCCGTGCCGTACTCGGAGGCGGTGGTCAGCACCCCGAGCGTGAGGATGCAGACGCTGCCGATCATCAGTCCGAACAGACCGAGGCCCAGCGGGGACTCGCCCTCCAGGTTCATGTCCGTGGAGGAGGCGATCAGGGCGAAGAGCAGACCCAGGCCGATCACCAGGACGACGAAGACGCCGAGCGTCCAGATCGTCGAGCGGACCGACTTGATCTTCGTCCACTCGGAGGAGATCGCGTGCCCGAGGTGGGTGCGCACCACCGGGATCGGCGAGGTGTACGACGTGCCCGGCGCGCCCTGCCACTGGGGGGCGGGCGGCTGCTGCGTGAGGGGCGGCTGGGGCGTGCTCATCGGGCGTCCTCGGACTTCGTCAGGTCGGCGGCGGGCGCGGCGGGGGCGGCCGGTGCCGGGGCCGGCGCGGCGGCGGGCTGCGCGGGGGCCTGGGGCGCGGCCTGGACGTACGGGTTGGGCGGGGACTGGCCGGGCGCCGGAGCCGGGGCGACGGGCGCAGGAGCCCCGTAGGGACCGGCAGGCGGCAGGCCCTGCTGCCCGGGCGCCACGGGCTGGCCCTGCGGCGCGTACGGCTGGCCGTTCTGGGGCGCCGGCGGGGCGTACCAGCCCGGCTGGCCCTGTCCGGGCACCGGCATCGGCGGCTGCGCGCCGGGCGGCAGGGGCTGCTGGAGGCCGGCCTTCTGGTCGGTGGTCGAGCGGTAGTCGACGGCGCCCTGCGTCATCCGCATGTACGCCTCCTCCAGCGACGCCTGGTGCGGCGACAGCTCCCACAGGCGTACGTCGGCGCCGTGCGCGAGATCGCTGATGCGGGGGAGCGGCAGCCCCATGACCCGCAGCGCGCCGTCCTGCTCGGGCAGCACCTGGCCGCCCGCCTCGGTCAGCGCGGACGTCAGCTTCTCGCGCTGCTGCGGCTCGGCGTCCGGCGTCCGGACCCGCGCGAAGTCGGCGGAGTTGGCCGAGATGAAGTCCTTGATGCTCATGTCGGAGAGCAGCTGTCCGCGCCCGATCACGATGAGGTGGTCGGCGGTCAGCGCCATCTCGCTCATGAGGTGCGAGGAGACGAAGACCGTACGGCCCTCGGCGGCCAGCGCCTTCATCAGGTTGCGGACCCAGAGGATGCCCTCGGGGTCGAGGCCGTTGACCGGCTCGTCGAAGAGGAGCACCTGCGGGTCGCCGAGCAGGGCGGCGGCGATGCCGAGCCGCTGGCCCATGCCGAGGGAGAAGCCCTTGGAGCGCTTCTTGGCCACGTCCTGGAGGCCGACGACACCGAGCACCTCGTCCACCCGGCGGGCCGGGATGCCGGACAGCTGGGCCAGGGACAGCAGGTGGTTCCGGGCGTGGCGGCCGCCGTGCACCGCCTTGGCGTCGAGGAGGGCGCCGACCTGCCGGGCCGCGTTCGGCAGTTTGCGGTACGGATAGCCGCCGATCGTCACCTGCCCGGAGGTGGGGTTGTCCAGGCCCAGGATCATGCGCATCGTCGTCGACTTGCCGGAGCCGTTGGGCCCCAGGAAGCCGGTGACGGCACCCGGCCGCACCTGGAAGGAAAGGTTGTACACGGCCGTCTTGGCGCCGTAGCGCTTTGTCAGGCCGACTGCCTCGATCATGCTCCGCACCCATCGAACGGTTCAGGACGTCCGAGGACGTCGGGGCGCACGCCCCCGTATGGATGAGGAGCTTATCGGGGCGTTGACGGTTCCGCCCAAGAGCGAGTAAAACCTCGCAGGTCACCGCGGCATCGGCTTGGCATGTGCGTAACCGCTGGTCAGGCCGCCGGTCAGGTCGCCGGCTACGGGGGACGGCCGGTGCGCGACGCTCACGCGTCCCGTTGCCTCAGCATCAGATACCCGCCGAGCAGGGCCGCGGCCACCCACAGCGCCATGATGGCGAGACCGCCCCACGGGCCGTACGGTGTGTCGTCGTCCAGGGGGGTGACGACCTGCATGATCTTGCTGCCGGCCTGGTCGGGCAGGTACCGGCCGACCTTCTCGGTGGCGCCGACGTTGCCGAGGATGTTGGAGATCAGGAAGAAGAACGGCATCAGGATGCCGAGCGACAGCATCGGGCTGCGCAGCATCGCCGCGACGCCCATGGAGAACATGGCGATGAGGGTCATGTAGAGCCCGCCGCCGAGGACCGCGCGCAGGACGCCCGGATCACCGATCCCGGCGCGGTGCGAACCGAGCATCGCCTGCCCCAGGAAGAAGGTCACGAAGCTGGTCACGAGCCCCACCGCGAAGGCGAGGGCGGTGGCCACCGCGATCTTGCCGAAGAGGAAGGTGCCGCGCTGCGGGACGGCGGCCAGTGAGGTCCGGATCATGCCGGTGCTGTACTCGTTCGACACGACCAGCACCCCGAACACGATCATGGCCAGCTGTCCGAGGGTCATTCCCGCGAAGCTGATGAACGTCGGGTCGAACGACAACCTGTCCTGGCGGCTCAGGTTGTCGAACTCGTTCTTCGACAGCAGCGAGATCAGCACGCCGAGGACGACGGTGACGACCCCGGCCAGCGACAGCGTCCACACCGTGGACGCCACCGACCGGATCTTGGTCCACTCCGAGCGGACCACCTGGGTCGCGGCCATGGTCAGCCCTCCCGCTTCCAGGTGCCGCCCCAGCCGGCGACGGGGGCCGGGGTCCGCGCCGGGGTGCCGTCGTGCGCGTGGTACTCCACCGACTCGGCCGTCAGCCGCATGAACGCCTCCTCCAACGAGGCCTGTTGGGGGCTCAGCTCGTGCAGCACGATCTGGTGCTGGGCGGCCAGCTCGCCGATCTCCTCAGGTTTCCCGCCGTCCACCTCCAGCGTCCCGTTGCCCGTCTCCACGACCATCAGGCCGACCGCGTGCAGCACGTCGAGCAGCCGCTCTCGCTGAGGTGTGCGAATGCGTACGTACGAGCGTGAGTTCTGCCGGATGAACTCCGCCATCGAGGTGTCGGCGAGCAGCCGGCCCTGCCCGATGACGACGAGGTGGTCGGCGGTCAGCGTCATCTCGCTCATCAGATGCGATGACACGAAGACGGTCCGGCCCTGTGCCGCGAGGGACTTCATCAGGTTCCGGATCCAGTGGATGCCCTCGGGGTCGAGGCCGTTGACCGGTTCGTCGAACATCAGGATGCGGGGGTCGCCGAGCAGCGCGCCGGCGATCCCGAGCCGCTGCCCCATCCCGAGGGAGAACCCCTTGGCCTTCTTCCGCGCGACCGTGGTGAGGCCGACCGTGTCCAGCACCTCGTGCACCCGTGCCCGGGGGATCCCGTTGCTCTGGGCCAGACAGAGCAGGTGATGGAAGGCGCTGCGGCCGCCGTGCACCGCCTTGGCGTCCAGCAGCGCGCCGATGCGGGTGAGCGGATCGCGGAGACCGGCATAGTGCGTGCCGTCGATCCGTACGTCCCCCGCGGTGGGCCGGTCGAGCCCCAGGATCATCCGCATCGTCGTCGACTTCCCGGCCCCGTTCGGCCCGAGAAACCCGGTCACGATCCCGGGCCGCACGGCGAAGGTCAGATTGTTCACCGCCACCTTCTCGCCGTACCGCTTGGTCAGCCGGTCGATCTCGATCATGTGGCCACGCTAGAACGGGCCCCGGAGCCCTGCCACCGGAGCACCTGCCGCCCACCGCCCAGCCCTCCAGGGGCTTGCACGGCCCAGCGACTCCGCCGCCCCGCCCCCCGGGGGGCGCGAGGAACCGCGCGCCCAGCCACACACGACAGTCACCCGCGAGACAACAGACACCCCCGACCGCACAGGCGCAGCACGACGCCGGCAGCAGAGGTACAGGTCTTCGCCGCCGGGACACCAAAGACCCGCGCCCCCCGGAGGGGAGACGCGGGTCCGTTGCCTCGTCCGGCCGCTGCCGACAGGCGAAGGCGTTACCGGGACTGCTGCGCCGGAACCCCACGCGAGATCGGCTCGTCGTCGGCGACCGGCGTGCCGGCCGCGGCGACGGCCGCACCCGTGAGGGTCGCCAGCATCTCGCGCACGTTCGTCAGCTGGGCGTTGATCGAGTCGCGGCGGTTGGTGAGCGCCGCCAGCTCGCGCTCGGATTCCGAACGGATCCGGTCGGCCTTGGCGTTCGCGTCCGCGACGATGTCCTCGGCCTGACGCTGCGCGGTCTCCACCGTCTGGCGGGCGCGGCGCTCGGCGTCGGTGCGCAGCTTCTCGGCCTCCAGGCGGAGCTGCTCCGCGCGGTGCTCGATCTCGGCGAGACGCTTCTCCGCCTTCTGCTGACGCGACGCCAGGTCCCGCTCGGACTGCTCGCGGCGCTTGGCGAGGTTCGTCTCGAAGTCTGCGGCGGCCTGCGCGGCCTTGGCGCGGGTCTCCTCGAAGAGGGCGTCCGCCTCCTCGCGCTTGGACTGAGCGTCCTTCTGCGCCTCGGCACGCAGCTGCGAAGCGTCGCTCTTGGCCTTCTCGACGATCCGGACGCCCTCGTCCTCCGCCTTGGCCTTGCGCTCCGCGGAGAAGGACTCCGCGTCGTTGCGCACCTGCTGGGCCGCCGACTCGGCGAGCTCGCGGTGCTGCTCGGCGGCGCGGCGGGCCTCTTCGCGCAGGTCCTTGGCCTCCTCCTCGGCGAGGCGGAGGATCTTCTCGACGCGCGCGCCGAGACCGGCGTAGGACGGCTCGGCGTCGGTCACCGCGGCCTGGGCGTTCTGCGTCTCGAGGTGGAGCTCCTCGATGCGCTTCTCCAGAGCGGTGATGCGGGCGAGAGCGGAGTCACGGTCGGAGACGAGCTTGGAGATACGGTCGTCCACCTGAGCGCGGTCGTATCCACGCCGCACAAGCTCGAAGCCGTAGGGGGAAGTGTCGCTCATGGGGTTCCTGTCGAATGAGACCGGTGAGGTGATAGGTGGAATCCTAGGGGGCGAAGCGGCGTGTCATCGAGCAGATGCACGTTTGATCTGGAGAATGACACCCCTTTTGGGTGGCCGACCATCGGAATACTTGCCAGAAACTTTGCATAACCGCCTTGGCAAGCACAGAACGGGCACGAACAGGTGTCCGTAGCGCCCGAGGAGGGGCGGGCATATACCCGCAACGCCTCGGTATCGCTAGCCGTCTGACGACTTGCCACCCGAACGGGTCGCACCCGCCGTGGCACCCGTCTTGACTCCACCGTCCTTGCCGCCCGACGGGGCCTCAAAAGACTCCAACGCCACCAGGACGTCCTGGACACGGGAGATCTCCGCATTGATGTCCTCGCGGCGCCGGACCAGCACCTCCAGCTCGCGCTTGCCCTCCTCGACCGTGCGGCGCGCCTCGCGGATCGCCTCGGCCTTCAGCTCCTCGGCCTCGCGGATGAGCGTGGACTTCTTCTGCTCGGCCTCCTTGAGGAGACCCTCGGCCTTCTTCACCGCGGCGATACGGACCTTGCCCGCCTCGGAGTTGGCCTCGGAAACGATCTCCTTGGCCTTCGACGTCGCCTTCTCCAACTGCTCCTCGGCCGCCTTGATGAGCGCGTCACAGCGGTCGCCGGTCGATTTCATCGTCTCGGCGGCCTCGCGGCGGGCCCGTGTGTGCAGCGCCTCGATCTCGGCGGTGATGCGGTCCCGCAGCTCCTCGGCCCGCTCCCTGATGGCGGTCGCGTCCCGGCGCGCCCCGACCAGCAGCTCGTCGGCGTCCGTGCGGGCCTTCTCCACCGTGGAGTTGCCCTCGACGGTCGCCTCGGCGACCAGCCGGTCGGCCTCCTGGCGGGCCGCGCCGACCATGGAGTCGGCCTGCCCCTCGGCGTCCGCGGTGGTCTTCAGGGCCTGCGACTGCGCCTCGGCGAGCAGCTTGTCGGCCTCGGCCGCCGTCTCGGTGATGAGCGTGTCGACCTGCTCGGCGGCCTCGGAGCGCCGCTTGTTGGCGTCCTTGCGGGCCGCGTCGAGCGTGTTGTCGGCCTCCTCACGGGCATGCGCCATGAGCCGGTCGGCCTCCGCCTCCGCCTCGGCCCGCACGCGCGCGGCGTCGGCCCGTACCCGCTCGGCGTGCTGCTGTGCGGAGCCCACCGTCGCGGCGGCCTCGGCCCGCAGCCGCTCGGCCTCGTCGGTGGCCTCGCCCATCAGTCGGTCGGCCTTGGCGACGGACTCGGCCCGGACGCGCTCGGCCTCCTCGTTGGTCTCCCGCGTCAGCCGCTCCGCCTCGGCCGTCACCTCGGTGATGAGGGTGTCGGCCTGGGTGGCCGCGTCCGACCGCATGCGGTTGGCGTCGTCGCGGGCCTCCGCCCGGGTGCGCGAGGCGTCCTGGTCGGCCCGCGCGATGGCGTCCGAGGCCTCCGTACGGACCCGCTGGGCGTGCTCGGACGCCTCCGAACGGATGCGCTCCGCCTCGCTGATGGCCTCGCCGACCGTGCGCTCGGCGAGCGCCTTGGCGGCGTCCGTCTCGTCCCGCGCCTCCCGGCGGACCCGGTTGGCGTCCTCGGTGGCCCGCTCCCGCTCCGCGTAGGCGTCGGCGCGGACCCGGTCGGACTCCTCCTCGGCCTCCCGGCGCATACGGTCCGCCACGTGCTCGGCGGTGTTGCGCAGCCCGGCGATCTCCTCCTGGGCCTGCTCGTGCAGCCCGGCGACCGACTCCCGCACCTGCTGGGCGTGCTGCTCGGCCGCCGACACCATCTCGCCGGCGCGCCGCTCGGACTCCTCGACCAGCCGTACGGCCTCGGCCTGGGCCTCCTCCACGCGGGTGCGCGCCGAGGCCAGCAGCTCCTCGCTCTGCTCGCGGGCCCGACGGCGCTCCTGGTCGGCCTCCTGCCGGGCCGCGCCGAGCAGCTCCTCGGCCTCGCGGCGGCGCCGGGCGGCCTCCTCCTGCGCGGCGGCCAGGGTCTCCGAGGCCTCCGTGGCGAGTCGCTCGGCCGCGGCCTGCGCCTCCGCCCGTACCCGGTCGGCGGTGTCCTTCGCCTCGGACTTGAGCCGCTCCGCCTCGGCCGCGGCCTCGGAGCGCAGCCGTACGGCGACGGACTCGCCCTCGGCGCGGGACACGGACGCGTCGGCCGCGGCCTCGTCGCGCAGCCGCTCGGCCTCGGCCTCGGCCTGCGCCTGGAGCGTACGGATGCGCTCGGCGGCCTCGGAACGCAGCCGGTCGCTCTCCTCGCCGGCCTCGCGGCGGATCCGCTCGGCCTCGGCGCGGGCGTCGGCGAGCGCCTCCTCGGCCGAGGCCAGACGGCCCTCGGCCTCGGTGTGCAGTCGGGTCAGTTCCTCGGCGGCCTCGGCCTTGCGGGCCTCGACGCCCCGCTCGGTCTCCTCGCGCAGCTCACGGGCGGCGCGCTCGGCCTCGGCCTTCAGCTCCTCGGTCTGCTCGGCGGCCTCGGCGCGGTAGCGCTCGGCCTCCTTGCGGGTGCGCTCCAGGGTCTCCTCGGCCTGGCGGCGCAGCGTGGACGCGCGTTCGATGGCCTCGGTGCGGACCTTCTCGCTGTCCGCGGTGGCCGTCTGCCGCAGTTCGTCGGCGTCCGTGCGGGCCTTGGCGAGCAGCTCCTCGGCGGTCTTGGCCGCCTCCTCGATCTGCTGGACGGCCTCGCGCCGGGCCTCGGAGCGGATCCGCTCGCCCTCGGCGACCGCGTCGGAGCGCAGCTGCTCGGCCTCGCCGCGCAGCCGGCGCGCCTCCTCCTGCAGCTCGACCGTCTTGGCGCGGTACTCCTCGGTGTCGTCCTTCGCCGTGCCCTTGAGCTGCTCGGCGAGGTCGTGGGCCTCGGCGCGCAGCCGGTCGGCCTCGGCCTCGGCCTCCGCGCGGATGCGCTCGGCCTCCTCGACGGCGGCCTTGGTGGTGCTCCTGGCCTCCTCGGACGCCTTGTTCAGCACGTCCTCGGCGGTCTTGGCCGTCTTGGCGAGCTGGGAGGCGGACTCCTCCGCCGTGATCGAGCGGGCCTTCTCGGAGGCCTCGGCGACGATCTTCTCGGCCTGGGCCCTGGCGTCCGCGACGGCTTCCTCGGCGGCCGCCTTGGTGGCCTCGGCCTCCTTCGTGGCCTCCGTGACCAGCCGGGCGACCTGCTCCTTGGCCGTACGCGTGCGCTGCTCGTTGGTCGACTCGGCGCCGGCGACGGCCTTGGCCGCGTTCTCCTTCGCCTCCGTGACCAGTTTCTCGGCCTCGGCGCGAGCCTCGCGCAGGGCCGTCTCGGCCTCCGCCATGCGCTGCTCGGCGGTCCGGCTCAGCTCGGAGGCCTGACGGCGGGCCGAGTCCGACTCGGTGGCGGTGGAGGTGCGCAGCTGCTCGGCGTGCTCGGTGGCCTCCTGGGCCTGGGAGGAGGCCGCGTTCAGCAGCCGCTCCGCCTCGGCACGGGCCCGGCGCAGGATCTGGTCGGCCTCGCCGCGGGCGGCCTCGGCATCGCTCTGCAGCCGCTGGCGGGCCTCGGTGGCGAGCCGCTCGGCCTCGGCGCGGGCGGCGGCCAGCGCCTGCTCGGCCTCCGCGCGGGACTCGTCGACGAGCCGGCGGGCCTGGGCCTCGCTGCGGGCGCGCAGCTGCTCGGCCCACGCCACGTTCTCGTTGACGTGCGACTCGACCGTCTGGCGGCGCTCGGAGAGCTCCTGGTCCAGCTGCTGGCGGCGGGTGACGGCCTCCTGGTGCAGCTCCGCCTGGAGCCGCGCGGCCTGCTCGGCGTGCTCCTGCAGGATCCGCTGGGTCTGCGCCCGCGCCTGGCTCAGCTCGCGCTCGGCGTCCGTGCGCAGCTGGTCGGCCTGCATCTGGGCCTGGCGGAGCATCTGCTCGGCCTGGTACCCGAGGTCGCCCCCGGTGTCGTAGGCGGGCCGGGACATGAGGGTGCGGCGCGCCTCGTGCAGCTTGGCGCGCAGCACCTCGACCTGGTAGCCGAGGTCCTCGGCGTGCTGGATCGCCTTTTCCCGCTCGGTCTTCAGCCGCTCCATCTCGGCCTCGAACCGAGAGAGGTGGTCGACGTCAGCCGCCGGCTCTCGCTCCTGGCGTTCGTAGCCCCGCACTGCGCGGTCCCATCCGTCCCCTGGTCGCAACCTCTGGCAAACGGGCTCCGTCCAACCGCCGAACGGTGCCCCCCGGGGAATGGTGTCAGATCAACGGCGGAGCACGGGCTGCCGCCCTCACCCTCGTCCCCCGAAACCTGGACCCCGGCCCTCGGGCAGCCGCTGATGGATCGCCGCGGTGCCCTTGGATCCCGCTCGTCGGAAGGCGGCGGAACCCGGGCCGTCCCCCTCGAAGGCGACGGCCGACCCCAACCCTACCGGCCCATATGTACGGGGGTCAGTGCTCAGGTGACTCAACTGGCGCCGAAGTGACCAGTTCTGTCAGTACGCCATGGCAATCCTTGGGGTGCAGAAACGTGATCCGTGACCCCATGGAGCCGATGCGCGGCTCCTCGTACAGGACGCGTACGCCCTTGTCCTTGATCGCGGCCGCCTCGCCGTCGACGTCCGCCGTGCCGAAGGCGATGTGGTGGACCCCCTCGCCGTTCTTGGCCAGCCACTTCGCGACGGTGGAGTCCTCGCGGGTGGGCTCCAGGAGCTGCAGGTAGGAGGCGCCGCCGTCGTCCGTGCTGTTGATCCTGAGCATGGCCTCGCGCACGCCCTGCTCCTCGTTGACCTCGGAGTGGTACACCTCGAAGCCGTAGGTGGCCCGGTAGAACTCGACAGTCCTGTCCAGGTCGAAACAGGCGATCCCGATGTGGTCGATTCGCGTCAGCATGGTGTCAGTGCAGCGCCCCGGCGCCGGTTACGCAACGTGCGCGCGATCACACCGACAGCCCGGTGACGGCACGGAGTGCCACTCAGTACATTCGAAGTAAACCCTCGTTCACTCACTTCTCGGCTGTGCAAGCTGGAAGGGGATCGCACCTCATGACTGGAACGAACGGCAGGACCTCGGTCATCGTCGCGGGCGCCCGTACGCCCATGGGACGACTGCTCGGTTCGCTGAAGTCCTTCTCCGGAGCCGACCTCGGCGGATTCGCGATCAAGGCCGCGCTGGACCGCGCGGGCATCGGCGGCGACCAGGTGCAGTACGTGATCATGGGCCAGGTGCTCCAGGCCGGGGCCGGGCAGATCCCGGCGCGCCAGGCCGCCGTCAAGGCGGGCATCCCCATGAACGTGCCCGCGCTCACGATCAACAAGGTCTGTCTCTCGGGCCTCGACGCCATCGCCCTGGCCGACCAGCTGATCCGCGCCGGCGAGTTCGACGTGATCGTGGCCGGCGGCCAGGAGTCCATGACGAACGCCCCGCACCTGCTCCCGAAGTCCCGTGAGGGCTACAAGTACGGGGCGATCCAGATGCTCGACGCGATGGCGCACGACGGGCTCACGGACTCCTTCGAGAACATCGCCATGGGCGAGTCCACGGAGAAGCACAACACGCGCCTCGGCATCCTGCGCCCCGAGCAGGACGAGATCGCCGCCCTGTCCCACCAGCGGGCCGCCGCCGCCCAGAAGAACGGCCTCTTCGAGGCGGAGATCACGCCGGTGGAGATCCCGCAGCGCAAGGGCGAGCCGGTCGTCTTCAGCCAGGACGAGGGCATCCGCGGCGAGACGACCGCCGAGTCCCTCGGCAGGCTGCGGCCGGCCTTCGCCAAGGACGGCACGATCACGGCCGGGTCGGCCTCGCAGATCTCCGACGGCGCGGCGGCCGTGGTCGTCATGAGCAAGGAGAAGGCGCAGGAGCTGGGCCTCACATGGCTCGCCGAGATCGGCGCCCACGGCAACGTCGCGGGCCCGGACAACTCCCTGCAGTCGCAGCCCTCGAACGCGATCCTGCACGCCCTGAAGAAGGACGGCCTGGACGTCGCCGATCTCGACCTGATCGAGATCAACGAGGCCTTCGCCGCGGTCGCCGTGCAGTCAATGAAGGACCTCGGCGTTTCCCCGGAAAAGGTGAACGTCAACGGTGGCGCGATCGCCCTCGGGCACCCCATCGGCATGTCCGGCGCCCGTCTCGTCCTGCACCTGGCCCTGGAGCTGAAGCGGCGCGGCGGCGGTGTCGGCGCGGCCGCGCTGTGCGGTGGCGGCGGGCAGGGTGACGCGCTGGTCGTGCGGGTGCCCAAGGCCTGAGCCTCGGTGCACGACGTACGGCCTTCCTCGTGAACGGAGCTGTGATGCAGGACGTCTCCACTCTGGTGGCCCAGGCCCGGGAAGGCCGGCCGCGGGCCGTGGCCCGGCTGATCTCCCTGGTGGAGGGGGCGTCCCCGCAGCTCCGTGAGGTCATGGCGGCGCTGGCCCCGCTGACCGGCGGGGCGTACGTCGTCGGTCTCACCGGCTCGCCCGGCGTGGGCAAGTCCACGTCCACGTCGGCGCTGGTGACGGCGTACCGGCGGGCCGGGAGGAGGGTGGGCGTGCTCGCCGTCGACCCCTCGTCGCCCTTCTCGGGCGGCGCCCTCCTCGGCGACCGGGTCCGGATGTCGGAGCACGCCTCCGACCCCGGCGTGTACATCCGTTCGATGGCGACGCGCGGCCATCTGGGTGGTCTGGCGTGGTCGGCCCCGCAGGCGATCCGGGTGCTGGACGCGGCCGGGTGCGAGGTGATCCTGGTCGAGACGGTCGGCGTGGGCCAGTCCGAGGTGGAGATCGCCTCGCAGGCGGACACGTCCGTGGTGCTGCTGGCGCCCGGCATGGGGGACGGCATCCAGGCGGCCAAGGCCGGAATCCTGGAGATCGGTGACGTCTACGTCGTCAACAAGGCCGACCGGGACGGCGCCGACGCGACCGCGCGCGAGCTGAACCACATGCTGGGGCTGGGCGAGTCCCGCCGTCCCGGGGACTGGCGCCCGCCGATCGTCAAGACGGTCGCGGCGCGGGCCGAGGGGATCGACGAGGTCGTCCAGGCCCTGGAGAAGCACCGGGCCTGGATGGAGGAGCGCGGGGTCCTCGCGGACCGCCGGCGGGCCCGGGCCGCGCGCGAGGTGGAGACCATCGCGGTGACCGCGCTGCGGGAGCGGATCGGGGACCTGCACGGCGATCGCCGCCTGTCGGCTCTCGCCGAGCGGATCGTGGCGGGGGAGCTGGATCCGTACCGGGCGGCGGACGAACTGGTGGCGGGCCTGACGGAGGGCTGAGCCCGGCCGTCGCCCGCCCCGCACCCACCCGAAATCCCCTGGGCCGTGTCGTGGGCGGCTGCTAGTTTGCCCGCATGTTCCTTCACCGTGCGTAGAGGCGGACCCTCCCGCCGGCGACGTGTCGTCGCCGCGCGGGACATCGGTGTCCCCCTTTTCGCCTCCAGGTGAGGAACATTTCGCATGTCCGCGACCATTCCGCGGCCGTCGTACGCCTCGGTGCTCCGCATCCCGTACGCCCGCCGCACCTTCGCCGCCGTGCTCGTCGGCCGGCTCTCCTACGGCACGGTGTCCATCGCCGTGCTGCTCGCCGTGACCCGGACGACCGGGTCGTACGCCGTCGCCGGCACGGTGATGGCCCTGTTCGGGGCCACCAGTGTCCTGCTGTCGCCCGTGCGCGCGGCGCTCGTCGACCGCTTCGGCCCCCGCCGCGCGCTGCTGCCCATGGCCTCGCTGTACGCCGCGCTGCTCGGGGCGCTGGCCGTGGCGAGCTGGCGGCCGGGGGCGTCGGGGCCGGTGCTGGGGGCCGTCGCGGTGGCGGCGGGGGCCTGTACGCCGCCGCTCGGCCCGACGATGCGGACGGTGTGGAGCGAGATCGCCCCGGACCCGGGGCTGCTGCGGCGCGCGTACAGCCTCGACGGGGTCGCGGAGGAACTGCTGTTCGTGTCGGGGCCGCTGGTGGTGGGCGGGATCGTGCAGGTCGCCGCCCCGGCCGCCGCCGTGGCCGTGGCGGCGCTGCTGGTCGTGGCGGGAACGTTCGGGTTCGTGACCTCCCCCGCCGTGGCGCGTGTGCCGGGGCGGGCGCCCGCGCCGCAGAAGGGGGCCCGGAAACGGACGCCCCGGACGGTGACCGGGATCGTGCCGCCCGTCGTCGCGGCCGGCGGGGTCGGCCTGTCGCTCGGCGCACTCGACCTGCTGGTGCTGGCCTTCGCCGAGCATCAGGGGCGCGGGGACACCGTCGTGGCCTGGATCTTCGCCGCGCTGTCCGCCGGAAGCGCGGTGGGCGGCCTGGCGTACGGCGCGATCGAGTGGCGCTCCGGCGCCCGCGTACGGCTGTCGCTGCTCACGGGAGGCCTCGGCCTCGCCCTCGCCGCCGCCGGGCTCGCCCCGAACCTCGCGGCACTCACCGGCGCCGTCGTCTGTGCCGGCCTCTTCGTCGCACCGGCCCTGACCACCGCGTACCTCGTCGCCGACGCCTCCGCCCCGTCCACCGCACGTACCCAGGCCGGTGCCTGGGTCAACACGGCCGTGAACGCCGGTATCTCGGCGGGCGCGGCCGCCTCGGGCCTGCTGGTGGCCCACTTCCCCCCGGCCCTCGGCTTCGCCCTCGCGGGCGGCGCGGCCCTGCTCGCGGCGACCGCCGTCGGCCTCGGGCTCCGTACGGCGGGGGAATCCGGCTGAAACGGCGGTAGGGGCACCCGGTGCCATGCGCCGGGTGCCCCTACCTGTGGGGGGAGAGTGAAGCCTGGTGGCCGAAGGGTGCGGGAGGTCAGTCCTCGGTGCGGTCGGCGGTGAGCTTGCCGGAGTCGAGGGCGACCCTCCAGTCGCTGCCGGTGCCGTCGGCGGCGGTGGTGTCGACCTCCCACGCCCGGTCCGTGCTCTCCTCGTCGAGGTCGACGGAGGTCACGGTGCCCTTCGCGGCGGCGGCCTCGGCGGCCTCCGCTGCGGTCACCTCGCTGCCCTTCAGCGCGGCGCGGATCTGCCGGGTCTCGGCGGCGTCGTCACCGTCGTCGTCGCGGTCGGCGTGCGAGCCGAGGACCTTGCCGTTGCCGGGGTCGACCTGGACGCTGAACCACTTGCCGCCGTCGGTCAGCACGTCGACGTCCCACACCAGGGTCGTGCCCTCGTCGTCGAGGTCGGCGGAGACCGCCGTACCGGACTTGTGCTTCAGGGCCTTCGCGATCGCGTCGGCGGCCGTGACCTGACCCGCCTTCGCCTCGGCGGCGTTCTCGGCCTTGTCCTCGGCGTCCTGGTCCGTGTCGCGGGCGGCCTTGTCCTCGGCCCTGTCCTCCGCCTTGTCCCGGGCCGAGTCGTCGCGGTCGTCCGGGTCGTTGACGTCGTCGCGGTCGTTGTCGTCGTTCGCCACCGACACGGTCTTCTTCGCCGGCGCCTCGTCGTCACCCGCCACCGCGATGGCGGTCGCGGTGCCGCCGCCGATCAGCGCGACGGCCGTGAGGGTGGCGATGACGATGTTGCGCTTCATGGGTTTCCTCCAGAATGCGACTGGCTGCAACCAGTTACGGATGATCTCGCCGGTTGCAGGCGGCTTGTCGGCCTCGTCTGCTTTCGACGAGGACCAATCTGGCGGACCGACGCTGAAGCGGACCTGAAGCCCCCTGAAGACCGCTTCAGGTTCGGTTTGCCAAGCTGAAGGCATGCGCCTGTTGATCGTGGAAGATGAGAAGCGGCTCGCGGTGTCGCTGGCCAAGGGGCTGACGGCCGAGGGGTACGCCGTGGACGTCGTCCACGACGGAGTCGAGGGCCTGCACCGGGCGAGCGAGGGGGCGTACGACCTCGTGATCCTCGACATCATGCTGCCCGGCATGAACGGCTACCGCGTGTGCGCCGCCCTGCGCGCCGCCGGCCACGACGTACCGATCCTGATGCTCACCGCGAAGGACGGGGAGTACGACGAGGCGGAGGGCCTGGACACGGGCGCCGACGACTATCTGACCAAGCCGTTCTCCTACGTCGTCCTCGTCGCCCGGGTGAAGGCGCTGCTGCGGCGGCGCAACGCCTCGGACGGCGCCTCGCCCGTGCACGAGGTCGGCGAGCTGAGGCTCGACACCGCCGCCCGGCGCGTGTTCCTCGCCGAGGAGGAGATCACCCTCACGACCAAGGAGTTCTCCGTCCTGGAGCAGCTCGTGCTGAGAGCCGGTGAGGTCGTCTCGAAGGCCGACATCCTGGAGCACGTCTGGGACTTCGCCTACGACGGCGATCCGAACATCGTCGAGGTCTACATCAGCACCCTGCGCCGCAAGCTCGGCCCCACGCTCATCAAGACCGTGCGCGGGGCCGGTTACCGACTGGAGGCCCGCCCGTGAGACGCCGCCTGGGTTCGGTGCGGGCCCGCGCCACCCTCGCCGCGACCGTCGTCGTCGCCGTCGCCCTGGTCGCGGCGGGCACCGCCGTCCTGCTCTCGCTGCGGTTCACCCTCGTCGACAAGGCGGACACCGAGGCCGACTCCGTGGCCCGCAACGCCGCCTCGGCGCTGGCGAACGGGTTCGCCTACGACGAGCTGAGGCTGCCGGACGGCGACGAGAACCCCGTCGAGGTCCTGGACCGCGCGGAGAAGCCCGTCGTGGTCGGCGAGGACGTCGAGGGCATGAACGTGACCGCCGTCGCCTCGGACCGGCTGAACTCCGAGAGCAACGACGACGCCGACGACCGGGCGGAGGGCGACCGGGACGCCGAGGACGACGGCACGCTCGGCGCCCGCGAGGTCGCCGACGAGACCTGGTACGGCGAGGGCACCGCGACCGTCGAGGGGGTGACGGCGGACTACCGGTTCGCCGCCGTCGACGTGGTCACGCCCGCCGGCGTGCCGCTCACCGTCTACGCGGGCGCCCCGCTCTCCACCGAGGAGGACGCCGTCGGCACCACGCTGACCACGATGCTCATCGGGCTGCCGCTGCTGCTGCTCACCGTCGGCGGGGTGACGTACGCCGTCACCCGGCGGGCGCTGCGCCCCGTGGAGGGCATCCGGTCCGAGATGGCCGCCATCACCGCCTCCGAGGACCTCTCCCGACGCGTCCCCGAGCCGGACACGCACGACGAGATCGCCCGGCTGGCGCGGACGACGAACGAGACGCTGGCCGCGTTGGAGACCTCCGTGGAGCGGCAGCGGGCGTTCGTCGCGGACGCCTCGCACGAGCTGCGCAGCCCGATCGCGTCCCTGCGCACCCAGCTCGAAGTGGGCGCGGCACACCCGGAGCTGCTGGATCTGGAGGGGGCGGTCGAGGACACCGTACGGCTGCAGAGCCTCGCCGCCGACCTGCTGCTGCTCGCCCGGCTGGACGCGGGGGAGAAGCCGCCGCCGGAGGCGCGGTTCGACCTGGCGGAGGTCGTACGGGAGGAGGTGGCGTCCCGGGAGGGCGTGACCTGGGACGGCGAGGAGTCCGTCGAACTGCGCGGCTCGCGCACCCAGATCTGCCGCGTCCTCGGCAACCTCCTGGACAACGCCCGCCGTCACGCCCACGACCGGGTCGCCGTCACCCTGCGCACCACCCCGCAGTGGGCGATTCTCCAGGTCACGGACGACGGCGCGGGCGTCCCCGAGGCCGACCGCGAGCGGGTCTTCGAACGCTTCGTCCGGCTGGACGAGTCCCGGGCGAGGGACGACGGCGGCGCGGGCCTCGGCCTGGCCATCGCCAGGGACATCGCCCTGCGCCACTCGGGCACCCTGACGATCGGGGACGCGCCCGGCGGGGGAGCGCTGTTCGAACTCCGGCTGCCCCGCGAGAGCCAGGGGCGCGGGGCGGCGACACAGGAGGCTCCGCCCCGGGGGCGCGAGCGGCGACGGGGGACCCGCGGCCGAAGCTGAGGCCGCGGTCCCCGGCGTCTCACCGAAGGAGGGTCACGGCCTGCCGCGATGGCTCCGGAGGTGATCCGCGATCGGTGTCAGCGACTTGTGCAGTTCCTCCAGCGACTCCTCCGGCAGCAGGTCGATGAAGTGCCGTCGTACGGAGGCGACATGATGCGGCGCGACCCGCTGCATCGTCTCCAGGCCGTGCTCCGTCAGCACGGCGAACAGTCCGCGCCGGTCGGACTCGCAGTTCTCCCGGCGCACCAGGTCCGCGTTCTCCATGCGGGTGACCTGGTGCGAGAGACGGCTCTTGGACTGGAGGGTGGCGGCGGCGAGGTCGCTCATCCGCATCCGGCGGCCCTCCGACTCGGAGAGGTTCACCAGGATCTCGTAGTCGTTCATCGTCAGGCCGAACGGCTGCAGGTCCCTTTCGAGCTGGTGGGTCAGCAGCCTGTTGACGTCCAGATGGGTGCGCCAGGCGCACTGCTCCGCATCGGTCAGCCAGCGTGTGGCCGTTTCGGTCTCCATGAATGAAGTCTACCTAAAATGTTGAAAGGCGAACTAGTGAGGGTGGGGTCGTTCCGGTCGTACGGACAGGTCGGGTCTTACGGGGGTGGAGCATGACAACGCGCACACGTTCGACGTCACACTCCGCAGACTACCGCTCACAGCCCGAAGCGACGCTGGAGGTCCCCCAGCTGTCCGGGAAGGCGCGGTGCCCCCGCCGGCTGTCCGTGGTGACCGGGCACCCCACCGCCACCGGGTACGCCCGGCTCGTGCGGAACCACGCCCGTGGCCTGCTCGGCCATGAGGGTCTCGGAGGACTGGAGCAGGACCGTGCCCGCCCCGACGAACTCGAACTGGTGCTCCTCCCCGGAGGCGCCGCCGAGGCCCGTCATCGCACGTAGACCGCCCATGAGACCCGCCATGTAGCCGTGGTCGTAGTGGTGGCAGGGCGAGGGGCAGTCGGCCCACCCGACCAGGGCCTGCGGATCCACCCGGATGGGGGGTTCCATGAACACCACCGGGCCGTTGGAGGCCGCCACGAACTTGCCCGTTCCGATGAGGGTCAGGAAGCCCGGAACGATCGACTGCTTGAGCGCGAGACTTGGCTGAAAAGCGAGGAGATTGCCCGAGCGAATGGTCAGGTTGCCGTCCTCCAAGTCATACGAATTGACGTCGAAGGCCCGGTCGGCGAGGAGCATCTTGCCCGACCCCTCCGCCACGACCCAGTCGCTCGCGTGCAGAGGCGAATGGAACGACGTACGGACGAGACCGCCGAAACGGCCGTGCCCGATGCCGTTGAACTCCATCTGGCCGTAGTAGGCGATCATCTTGCCCTTCTGCAGGAACCACTGGCTCCCCTTGAGCTCCACGCAGAAGGTGTAGTTGTTGACGTTGTCGTCGGACGGCAGCGTCATCGGGTCGAAGACGGTCGGGCCGGCGACCGGGGCCCCGTACATGCTCACAGCTTCTCCTCCGAGGCCTGGACGTACACCGCACCACTGCCGCTCAGCTCCAGCTGGAACGCCTCGCCGGAGCCCCGGCCCACCATGTCGCGCCAGCCGAGCGCGGTGGAGAGCTTGTTGCGTACGTCGCCGTGGTGCGCCACGTACGCCTGCGGGTCCACGTGGACCGGGCGCTGGGGGGTGATCGGCACCTCGATGACCCCGCCGTGCGCCATGACCGCGACCGCCCCGTGCCCCTTGAGGGTGGTCGTGAACAGGCCCTGGCCCGTCACCTGGCCGCGCACCATGCCCATGACGCCGCCCTGGGAGCCCATGAACATCGTGCCCTGCTGGAGGGTGCCGTCGAAGGCCAGCAGACGGTCGGCCTCCACGTACAGGGTCTCGCCCGTCAGGCTGATCACCTGGATGTGGTGGCCGCCGTGCCCGAACAGCACCGTGCCGCTGCCCTCGACGGTCATCAGCGGGGTCGCCTCGCCCGCCACCCGGCGGCCGATCATCGAGGCGATACCGCCCTGACCGCCCTGCACGTTCGGAGTGAAGGACACCTCGCCCTTGTAGGCGAGCATCGCGCCGCGCTGGCTGAACAGCCGCTGGCCCGGCATCACGGTCGCCTCGATCATCTTCGAGTTGATCTCACGGAAGGCCATGTCACACGTCTCCCGCCACCGTGTTGCGCTCGCTGGGCTGGACGTAGACGAGTCCGTCGCCCTCGAAGCGGATCTGGAAGGCCTCGCCGCCGCCCTCGCCCATGAGCGTGCGGAACGTCACGCCGGACTGGAAGGACTGCTGGAGATTGCCCTGGTGCGCGATGTACGCCCCCGGGTCGACCGTCAGCGGGTACTGGTGACTGACCCGCAGCACCACCGCCGGGCCGTCGGACATGATCGCCGCCTGGCCGTGGCCCTCTATGGTCGTCGTGAACAGGCCGTTGCCCTGCGAGGCGCCGCGCAGCCCCGTGAAGCTCGTGCCCGTCCGCAGCCCGGAGTCCGTCGCGAGCAGATTGCTCGACTCCACGAACAGCTTGTCCCCCTGAAGATTCACCAGGTTGATCTCGGACGCCCGGTCCGCGAACCAACAGGTCCCCTGGCCGGTCACCTCCATCAACGTCATCTGTTCACCCGTGAGGCGCCGCGTCACCATCCCGCGCAGACCCTCACCGCCGCCGCTCAGTTTCTTGAACGACATCTGACCGTCGTAGGCGACCATCGAGCCGGTCTTCGCCTTCACGGCGTCCCCGGTCATGTCGACGGCCAGCACTTTGCTGCCTTGAAGTCGGAACATTGCCACGGGGTGACGGTAACCGGCCGAAGGGGGGACAGGACAGGTCCCAGAGGAGGATCTCGACCCTCAAGGGACCCCTGGGACATCCGGAGGTCGGCGGATGCCAGAATGGACGTCGCTTGTGCTTCCTTTCACAAGGATCCCCGGGCGACGCGACGACTCCACCCGCCGACCCCGCCGACCTCACCGAAGGTGACCCGTGGACATACAGACCGCCTCCGCCCTCCGCCGCCTGCGCCTCGTCTCCGCCCCCGAGGCCGTCTCCTTCCTGCTGCTGCTCGTGTGCTCGGTGCTCAAGCGCACCACGGAGTTCAACGCGGTGCCGGTGATGGGCTGGGTCCACGCCGTCCTCTTCCTCCTGTACCTGCTCTTCTGGGCCGACGCCTGGAACCGCACCAAGTGGCCGCTGAAGACCGCCGCGCTCTACTTCGCCCTCTCCGTCCTGCCCACCGGTGGCTTCTTCGCCGACCGCAGGCTCCGCCGCGAGGCCGAGAGCGCGGTCGGCGTGGCGCTCGCGTCCCGCGCGCGCGGCGACGAGAGCGAAGGAGCCGTGAAAGCGTGATCGTCGCCTTCTCCGTGACCCCGCTGGGCGTCGGCGAGGACGTGGGTGAGTACGTCGCCGACGCCGTCCGGGTCGTCCGTGACTCCGGTCTGCCGAACCGGACCGACGCCATGTTCACCTCGATCGAAGGTGAGTGGGACGAGGTGATGGACGTCGTGCGGCGCGCCGTCGCCGCCGTCGAGGAGCGCGCGCCCCGCGTCTCGCTCGTCCTCAAGGCCGACATCCGGGCCGGTGTGACGGACGGCCTCACGTCGAAGGTGGAGACGGTGGAGCGCCACCTGTCGGCGTAGCCGCCGTCCCGCTGCCGCGAGACCCCGGTCCTTGTGGGCCGGGGTTTTTTGCGCGCCCGCTGTTTGAGCGATCGCTCAAAACCGTGTACCGTCCTGTGCCAGAGGGGTTGAGCAGTCGCTCAAAAACGTCACCGACCTGGGGGAACGGGCATGGGGCTCTATGTGGAGGTACGGGTACGGGCCGATCTGGAGGAGCTGTGGGCACGCAGCCAGGACCCGGCCCGCCATCAGCGCTGGGACCTGCGCTTCACCGAGATCCGCTACCTCCCGCGCGCGCAGGGCGAGCCGCAGCACTTCCGGTACGCCACCCGCGTCCTGCCAGGCCTCGCGATCGCAGGGACCGGGATCTCGGCCGGCGAGCGGGAGCGGCCGGACGGCACCCGGACCTCGGCGCTGCGGTTCGCCTCCCCGCACCCCCTCTCCCTGATCGCCGAGGGCAGCGGCTACTGGCGTTACGTACCCGACGGCGACGGGGTCCGCTTCCTCACCGGCTACGACTACCGCCCCCGCTGGGGCCGCACCGGCGCCCTCGCCGACCGGCTGCTGTTCCGCCCGCTCATGGGCTGGGCCACCGCCTGGTCCTTCGACCGCCTGCGCCTCTGGCTGGAGCGGGACATCACCCCCGAGCGGGCCCTGCGGCGCTGGCTCGCCGAGGCCGCCGTCCGCGCGCTGACGATCGTGGCCGCCTGCGCGGGGCTGGCGTACGGGGCGCTGGTGGACCCGGCCGGACCCCTCGCTCCCCTGGCACTGTTCGCCACGCCGGTCCTGGCCGTGTCGGCGGTCCTGGCCGCCCTGATCGTGCCCCCGCTGCCCGGCACCCCGTCCGCCCGCCGCTGTCTGCGGACCCCGCCCCCGCGCGCGCGTGCGCCGCGTCTGCTCGCGACCCTGAAGGGATAGCCGCCATGCACGGAACGGCTGCGAGGACCTCTCCCTCCTCTCCCTCCTCTCCCTCCTCTCCGTCCTCGATCTTCCGGACGGTCATGGGCGCGGACTTCGACCGGCTCCATCCCGAGCTGCGCCGCCGTTTCTCGGTGGGGCTGGCGAGCGGTGAGGCCTGCACCGGCCGGGGCACGATGGAACGGATCTGGCACGGCCGGGGCCTGGTGAAGCCGTTCCTCGCGCTCGGCGGCACCCGCAACATCCTGGTCCCGCGCGAGGGGCGGAACGTCCCCTTCACCATCGAGAACGTGCCGTACGCCGACCGCTTCGGGCGTGAGACGGTGACCTTCGTGCGTACCTTCGACCTGCCCGGCCGCTCCCGCCGGTTCGACGCCCAGATGGTGCTGAGCCCGAAGGGCGACCGTGTCCTCGACTATCTCGGCACCCACCAGCACCTGGCCAGCGACCTGTACTTCGGCGCGGAGGCCGACGGGTCGCTGCTGATCCGCTCCGGGGAACACCGGTTCCGGGAGGGGCCCGTCGACGTCCGGGTCCCGGAACTCGTCGGCGGCCAGGCGGATGTGCGGGAGCGGTTCGACGAGCGGACGGGGCGTTTCCGGATCCGGGTGCGGGTGGTGAACCGGCACTTCGGGCCGCTCTTCGGTTACGAGGGGTCGTTCGCCGCGACCTACGAGGACGTCCGGGTGCGCGGGGTCCGGGCGGGGCTGCGGCCGGTCCGTGAGGAGGCGCGGGCGTGAGCGAGGCGACCCGGGCGAAGCTGCTGGAGGGCGCGCTGCGCACGCTCGTCGAGCAGGGGATCGCCAAGACGTCCGCCCGCTCGATCGCCGCCACCGCCGGGGTGAACCAGGCGCTCGTCTTCTACCACTTCGGGTCCGTGGACGAACTCCTCGCGGCGGCCTGCCGGTTCGGGGCCGAGCAGCGGGTCGCCCGCCACCGGGAGCGGCTGGCGGCGATCGGCTCGCTCGGCGAACTGCTGGCCTTCGGGCGGGAGATGCACGCGGAGGAGCGGGCGCAGGGGCATGTGGCCGTGCTGGGGCAGCTTCTCGCGGGGGCGCAGACCCAGCCGCGGCTGGCGCCGGCCACGGCGGCGGGGCTGGAGCTGTGGATCACGGAGGTGGAGGGGGTGCTGCGGCGGGTCCTGTCGGGCTCGCCGCTCGGGGAGTTCGCGGACGCGGGCGGGCTGGCCCGGGCCGTGGCGGCGTCGTTCGTGGGTCTTGAGCTGTACGAGGGGGTCGATCCGGAGGGTGCGGAGGCCGCCCTCGGCGCGCTCGAACAGCTCGCGGCGCTCGCGGCCGCGCTCGACGGTCTGGGACCCGTGGCCCAGCGGGCGGTCCGTCACCACCTCCGGAAGACCGCGGGGCGATGAGGTCCGGAAGGGCTGACCGCAGGGGTCTGGACGTCGGCCGGAAGCGGTGGTGCGGGGGCCAGGTGTACCGAAAGGCGAGACGGGGCTGACCAGCATGTGACCGGCCGGTAAGGTCGATGCCGTGCCGAAGCCGCTCAGCCTCTCCTTCGACCCCATCTCGCGCGCCGACGAGCACTGGAAGCAGCGCTGGGGAAGCGTCCCGTCCATGGCCGCGATCACCTCGATCATGCGCGCCCAGCAGATCCTGCTGGCGGAGGTCGACGCGGTGGTCAAGCCGTACGGGCTGACGTTCGCGCGCTACGAGGCCCTCGTGCTGCTCACCTTCTCCCAGAAGGGCGAGCTGCCGATGTCCAAGATCGGCGAGCGGCTGATGGTGCACCCCACGTCGGTGACGAACACCGTCGACCGTCTGGTGAGGTCCGGCCTCGTGGACAAACGCCCCAACCCCAACGACGGCCGCGGCACCCTCGCCTCCATCACCGACAAGGGCCGTGAGGTCTGCGACGCGGCGACCCGCGACCTCATGTCCATGGACTTCGGCCTGGGCGCCTACGACGCCGAGGAATGCGCGGAGATCTTCGCGATGCTGCGACCGCTGCGGGTGGCCGCGGGGGACTTCGAGGAGAGCTGACCGCCCCCGTCGACGGGCGGATTTTCTGGCAACGGCAGGCCGAGCGCCCTCGGGTCCGTCCCGGCTCAGGCCGCGGCGGGGTCCGGGACCGCTTCCTTGATGATCAGCGGCTCGACCTCGCGGCTCACCTGGCGTTCCACGAAGAAGGCGGCCGTGGGGACGGTGCCGGCGAGCAGCACCCAGGCGAGGCGGCCCAGCGGCATCTTCGCCTTGCTGCCGAGGTCGAAGGCGAAGACCAGGTACAGCACGTACAGCCAGCCGTGCGCGAAGCCGACCACCGTGACGAAGCTGTCGAAGCCGTCCAGGTCCAGCAGACGCTTCCCGATCACGCCCGCCGTCAGCAGGATCAGCAGGACGGCGGTGACGTAGGCCATCACCCGGTAGCGGGTCAAGACGCTCTTCTTCATGGCGTCGAGCGTAACGGGTGCTTTTCGGTGCCCCGCGCGCGCGTCCCGGCCCGCGTCCCCGGCGTTTACTAGGACGTCCTAGTAAATTGGAGGCATGGACGCTGACGCCATCGAAGAGGGACGCCGACGCTGGCAGGCACGTTATGACTCCGCCCGGAAGCGGGAGGGGGACTTCACGAGCCTTTCCGGGGAGCGGGTGGAGCCCGTGTACGGGCCCCGGGGCGGGGACGTGTACGAGGGCTTCGAGCGGATCGGATGGCCGGGGGAGTATCCGTTCACGCGGGGGCTGTATCCGACGGGCTACCGGGGGCGGACCTGGACGATCCGGCAGTTCGCGGGGTTCGGGAACGCGGAGGGGACGAACGAGCGGTACCGGTCGATCCTCGCCAACGGGGGCGGGGGACTGTCCGTCGCGTTCGACATGCCGACGCTCATGGGGCGGGACTCGGACGATCCGCGCTCGCTCGGTGAGGTCGGGCACTGCGGGGTGGCCGTCGACTCCGCCGCCGACATGGAGGTGCTGTTCCGGGGGATCCCGCTCGCGGACGTCACCACGTCGATGACGATCAGCGGGCCCGCCGTCCCGGTCTTCTGCATGTACGTCGTCGCCGCCGAGCGGCAGGGTGTCGACCCGGCCGTCCTCGACGGCACCCTCCAGACCGACATCTTCAAGGAGTACATCGCGCAGAAGGAGTGGCTCTTCCCGCCCGAGCCCCATCTGCGCCTCATCGGCGATCTGATGGAGTACTGCGCGGCCCGGATCCCCGCCTACAAGCCGTTGTCCGTCTCCGGCTACCACATCCGCGAGGCCGGGGCCACGGCCGCGCAGGAGCTGGCGTACACGCTGGCGGACGGGTTCGGGTACGTGGAGCTGGGGCTCAGCCGTGGGCTGGACGTGGACGTGTTCGCGCCGGGGCTGTCGTTCTTCTTCGACGCGCACCTCGACTTCTTCGAGGAGATCGCCAAGTTCCGCGCGGCCAGGCGGATCTGGGCGCGGTGGATGCGGGACGTGTACGGGGCGCGGACCGACAAGGCGCAGTGGCTGCGCTTCCACACCCAGACCGCCGGGGTCTCGCTGACCGCGCAGCAGCCGTACAACAACGTGGTGCGTACGGCCGTGGAGGCGCTGTCCGCGGTGCTCGGCGGGACCAACTCCCTGCACACCAACGCCCTGGACGAGACGCTGGCGCTGCCGAGCGAGCGGGCGGCGGAGATCGCGCTCAGGACGCAACAGGTGCTGATGGAGGAGACCGGGGTCGCCAACGTGGCCGATCCGCTGGGTGGTTCGTGGTACGTCGAGCAGCTGACGGACCGCATCGAGGCCGACGCCGAGAAGATCTTCGACCGGATCAGGGAGCGGGGTCTGCGCGCGCGTCCCGACGGGGTGCATCCGGTCGGGCCGATGACGTCCGGGATCCTGCGGGGGATCGAGGACGGGTGGTTCACCGGGGAGATCGCGGAGGCCGCGTTCCGGTATCAGCAGGCCCTGGAGAAGGGGGAGAAGCGAGTGGTCGGGGTCAACGTCCACCAGGGGTCGGTGACCGGGGATCTGGAGATCCTGCGGGTCGGGCACGAGGTGGAGCGGGAGCAGGTGCGGGTGCTGGACGGGCGGAAGGCGCGGCGGGACGGTGGGGCCGTGCGGGCGGGGCTCGACGCGATGGTCGCCGCCGCTCGGGAGGGGGGCGACATGATCGGACCGATGCTCGACGCGGTGCGGGCCGAGGCGACGTTGGGGGAGATCTGTGGGGTGTTGCGGGAGGAGTGGGGGGTGTATACGGAGCCGGCGGGTTTCTAGCGGGGCTTCTTCAGGCGGGCTTCACAGGCGGGGTGGGGGTCGGTGGGCGTCACGGACCCGGGGCTCCGTCCCGGACCCCGTTCGCGCAGTTCCCGCGCCCCTGCTCAGTCCTCGGCCGGAGTCGCTGCCGTGCCGTTCAGGCCCGTCAGCAGCAGCCTGGTGAAGTCGTGTACCCATTGTTCGTCCGCCGGGCCCGCGCTGATCAGGGTGCGGTGGACCACCGCGCCGGCCACGACGTCGAAGATGAGGTCGACGGTGCGGGAGGCGGTGGTGGGGTCGGGTTCGGGGGGCAGTTCGCCGCGGGTCTGGGCGCGGGTGCGGCCCTCCAGGACGAGGCGTTTCTGGCGGTCGACGATGGACGCGCGGATGCGTTCGCGCAGGGCGTCGTCGCGGGTGGACTCGGCGATGACCGCCATCAGGCCGCTCCTGGCCTCGGGCCGGGCCAGGAGCGCCGCGAACTGGAGCACGACGCCCTCGATGTCGGCCGCGAGGCTGCCCCGGTCGGGAAGGCGCAGTTCGTCGAAGAGTTCCGCGACCGCGTCCACGACCAGTTCGTTCTTGCCCGCCCAGCGGCGGTAGAGCGTCGTCTTCGCGACGCCGGCCCGCGTGGCCACGTCACCCAGGGTCAGCTTCGACCAGCCGAGGTCGACCAGCGCCTCCCGGGTCGCCGCCAGGATCGCGGCGTCCGCGGCGGCACTGCGCGGTCGGCCGCCCGTGGCGCGGGAGGCGGGGGTGCGGCTCTGCATCCGCCGACCATATCCGGCCGTTGTCGAAATCCTGGGTGGTGGCGTGAGACAGATCACTGCGGAGTGGGTAGTGAGGGGTGCAGGGAGGCGTCCGGGGCAGTTACGCTACGAGTCGTAGCGAAAGCCGGGGGCGGACACCTGGCTCTCGGGACGCTTTTCACCCGCGTGCTCGGAAGGGGGAGGATGTACTCATGCAGCCACGGAACATGTCCATGAGCGGAGTCGTCGACCTCGCCGCGGTGAAGGCGGCCCAGGAGGCCAAGGCGAAGGCGGAGCAGGCGCGCGCCGAAGCGGCACGGCAGGGCGGCGGAGGGGCGGTCTCCCCGGCCGACCTGGTCATCGACGTCGATGAGGCCGGGTTCGAGAGCGAGGTTCTGCAGCGGTCCACCGAAGTGCCCGTCGTCATCGACTTCTGGGCCGAGTGGTGCCAGCCCTGCAAGCAGCTCAGCCCGGTGCTGGAGCGGCTGGCCGTCGAGTACGCCGGCAAGTTCGTCCTCGCCAAGATCGATGTCGACGCCAACCAGATGTTGATGCAGCAGTTCGGTATCCAGGGGATCCCGGCTGTGTTCGCCGTAGTAGCCGGGCAGGCGCTGCCCCTCTTCCAGGGAGCCGCCCCCGAGCAGCAGATCCGCTCGACCCTCGACCAGCTCGTGCAGGTCGCCGAGGAGCGCTTCGGGCTCACCGGCCTCGTGGTGGACCCGGACGCCGAGGCCGGCGCCCCCGTCCAGGCGGCCCCGCAGATCCCGGCCGGCCCGTACGACCACCTGCTCGAAGCCGCCGTGCACGCCCTGGACGCGGGCGACTTCGGCGGCGCGGTGCAGGCGTACAAGAACGTGCTCAGCGACGACCCGGGCAACACCGAGGCCAAACTGGGTCTCGCGCAGGCCGAGTTGCTGCA
This sequence comes from Streptomyces stelliscabiei, assembly GCF_014873495.1. GTDB lineage: Bacteria > Actinomycetota > Actinomycetes > Streptomycetales > Streptomycetaceae > Streptomyces > Streptomyces bottropensis. Next base: position 7,203,210 of record NZ_JADBGF010000001.1, read on the forward strand.
GCGTGTCCAGGGAGCCGACCCGCAGGACGTGCGCAAGGCGGCCGCCGACAACCCGGGTGACGCGCAGGCGCAGATCGCCGCGGCGGACCTCGACCTCGTCGGCGGACATGTGGAGGACGCGTTCGGTCGACTCATCGACACCGTGCGGGTCACCGCGGGGGACGACCGGGAGGCCGTACGGACGCGGCTGCTGGAGCTGTTCGAAGTGGTCGGCGGTGACGATCCGCGGGTGGCCACGGCGCGGCGCGCGCTGGCGCGGGCGCTGTTCTGACCCGCTGGTGAACCCCCGTCCCGGCCGAGCGCCGGCTCCGCCGGGCGGGGGGGTTCGGGGGGCCGGGGGGCCTTCGTCCCGGAGTGCCGGGACGTGTGTGGCGCGAGTGAGAGATTTGGCGACACAGCGACACCGCGGCCGCGTTTTGCCAAATCTTGGTAAACGCGGCCGCTGTTACTGGCAGTAAGAGAATCTCGTCGATCTGTCGGACTCTGTCCATCTGTCAGCCGATGTGTCACCTCACTCGGCGACACCCTGGGTCGCTGGTCGATGCCGATGGGTCGTTGTTCGGTTATCCGTCCGTTACTAGCCAGTAACGACCCCCCTTGCGGGGGCGGCGAGAATGCACCACGATCGGCGACGCTCGGTCCTTCCCCGTACCCCGCCAACCAGTCGGGTCAACGGGTTTTCTGGGTCCCCACCGAGTAGAGCGGGCGACAGTGGCGCCCTGCTCTTGGACAGGGGGGTCTCCGCCCGAGGGTGGAGCCTGTCCAGCAGGTTGTGCGTGATGCGTGTCAGGCGCGACCAGTGGTTGTCGCTCGGGGGTGATCGCCGGTGAGTTCGGGCGCTGTTCGCGCCACCGAGCGCGGGCGCTCTCCTTCCCGAGGACGTAGCACTTCTCCCATCCCTGCCTGGCTGAGCCGCCGTGCCTATGGGGGCGAGTCGGTGTCAGGAGATGTACGTCCGAGAAGGAGGAAATATGGAGTCCCAGGTGCGTGGCGGGACCAGATGGAAGCGGTTCGCTGTGGTCATGGTGCCCAGCGTCGCCGCCACGGCAGCGATAGGTGTCGCCCTCGCGCAGGGTGCTCTCGCAGCGTCGTTCAGTGTGTCGGGCCAGTCGTTCAAGGTATCGGCTGACCAGCTCGACGGTACGGGCTTCTCGCAGTACGGAGCGCTCGACGAGGGGTACACCCTCAAGGGCGAGAAGACGGTTCACCCCGTCGCCGTCTCGGCGTTCAAGTCCGCGTCGATCACCAACATGTGCCAGTCGGTCGTCACCCCGGGCGTCCCGTTCCTCGGTAGCGTCAGCCTCAAGCTGACCGCCGGTACGGGCGGCAAGAAGGTCGAGGCCGAGAACCTCTACATCGACGTCGAGGACCTCTCGGCCGATGCCGTCTTCCGCGGCATCGACATCGGTGTGGCGGCCAAGGACGCCAACAAGGGTCCGGGCATGAAGGGTGGCTCGGAGCAGGCCAACCCCTACGGGTTCGCCCAGCAGGCCGACTCGGCCACGCTGACCGACGTGAAGCAGACGGCGTGGGCCACCACTGCCGGAACCTTCAAGCTGAGCAACCTGAAGATGTCGCTCCACAAGGGCACGGTGGAGTGCTACTAGGCACTCCCTGGGCGGGTGAGGGGGCCTGTGCTTCTTCGCCCGCCCGTCCCTCAGCGCCGTGCGCTCCGCCGCGCACGCGCAGTCCGTACGTGAATTCCGTACGCGCGCTTCGGCGTACGTGAACTTGTCACAGCAACACCGTTCCAGGGAGCTGTTGTCCATGAGCGCCGAGTCAACGGGGCAGAACGAAGACTATCTCCGCGTCCTCCGGCGGCGCTTCCGCGACTGGAGGGGCAGCCGTCCCTTCTGGGCGGGCCTGTTGGTACTGCTCAGCGGCTTCCCGATCATGTACTTCCCGTACGCGAACCTGCAGCTCGGTCACCTCACACTCGCCATGGCGACGACGGGCGGTTCGGGCTCCCTCATCATCGGCGTGCTGCTGGTGGTGCTCGGGGTCAGCCTGTGGTTCCAGCGGCATGTACGCACCTTCGCCGGTACGGCGGCGATCCTCCTGGCGCTCGTGTCCATCCCCGTCTCCAACCTCGGGGGCTTCGGCTTCGGCTTCCTGCTCGCCCTGATCGGCGGTGCGCTGGCCATCGCCTGGGCGCCCGGTCACGACGAGGCGACGGTGCCGTCCACGTACCGCACCCCGGCTCAGGCCGGGGCCGCCCAGGACGCGACCGCCGGGAACACGACGGCTGAGAACACGGCACAGCAAGGTGCGGTCCTCCTGCACAAGGGCGACGCCCCCGAGCCCGCGACAGCGGGTTCCATGAGCGGGGCGGCGAACGGCGAGGGCGACGACCTGTCAGGTACCACCCCCACGAACGGGACGAACGGGAGGCACAGTGCCGGCTGACGAGGTGACCCACGGGACTTCGGTGGGAGAGTCCCGTGCGAGATCCGGACCGCGGCACGCGGCACCCAGGAAGCCCCTTCTCACCCGGCTGAACATGCCGGCGGGCAAGGCGATAGCCCTGGCGGCCATGCCTACGGCGGTCCTCATGGGCATGGGCTTCACCCCCACTCTGGCACTCGCCGAGGACCCCGCGTCCAAGAGCCTGACGGCCGACGAGTACAAGGACTGCGTGACGGCCCTGGAGGCCGCCGAGGACGGCAAGGACACCTCCGCCTCCCCGACCCCGACGCCGTCCGCCTCCGCCACGGAGAGCGCCGACTCCTCGGACGACGAGGCGAAGGACGAGGACAAGCCCGCGGGCGACGACGCCGCGGACGACTCCGCCTCCGACGACACGTCCTCGGACGACTCCTCTTCGTCGGATTCAGGTTCCGACGACAAGGACACGGGGGACGACTCCGCGCCGACGGACACCTCCGACAAGCCGGCCTCGGACGACGCGGCCTCCGACAAGGCGGCCGCGGACACGGCGTCGGACTCCGCCCCGGAGAGCGGCAGCGACGGCAACGTCCTGGAGGACATCGGCAGCGCGCTCGAGGACCTGTTCACGCCGGACGACAAGGAGTCGGGGAGCGACACCCCGTCCCCGTCCACCAGCCCGTCCCCCTCGCCCTCGGCGGCGGACGGCGGCTCCGGCGAGGACAAGGGCGACGACAAGGACTCCGGCAAGGACGGCAAGGGCTCCGTCGACGTCACCGACAAGGTCGAGGACTCCGCCAAGGACGTCACCGGCACCGCCGACGACAAGACCGACGGCAAGGCCGACAAGGCCGACGACGCCGAGGACACGGCGAAGGACACCGCCGCCGACGCCACCGCCACGCCGAGCCCGTCCCCGAGCGAGAGCACGGACCTGGACGACTGCTTCGTCGCCACGGACGACGAGAGCGGCGTCGAGAAGGGCATCCCCGCGCTGCCCTCCGACCCCTGGTACCTGAACGCCAGCTCGCTGACGCTGAAGGGCGCCGACTACAAGGGCGTCGTCAAGGTGCGGACCGCCGACGGCAAGGTCAAGGAGGTGCTGAAGTACGTCATCTCCGACGGCACCGACATCGGCGACCTCCACCAGACGGTCGACGACAAGCAGGCCGGCGTGACCTACCACGTGCAGGCCGGCAAGGGCACGACGTCCACCATCCGCGGTGGCCAGACGATCATGTACACCGAGAGCATCTCCGGCAACCTGCTCGGTCTGATCCCGGTGACCTTCGACCCGAAGCACCCGCCGCCGCTGAACATCCCGCTGATCTACTTCACCAAGGTGAAGGTCGTCCAGGCGGGCCAGTTCGGCGGGACGCTCACGGTGCCGGGGCTGCACCAGTTCACCACCAAGTGAGCACCCGTCTCCCCGCGGCCCGCTGAGCGCCGCACAGGACCCTTCCGGGAGCCGCACAGACCGAGGGCGCCCCCTGTTCCAGGGGGCGCCCTCGGCGCTCTTCCGGACGGCCTCCGGCCCGCGTCAGTCGCGGGCGCCGCCGCCCAGGTGGTGCACCCGGACCATGTTGGTGGTGCCCGGGACACCGGGGGGCGAGCCGGCGGTGATGACCGCGATGTCGCCCTCCTGGAAGCGCTTGAGCTTGACCATCTCCTGGTCCACCAGGTCGACCATCTCGTCGGTGCTGTTCACGAACGGCACGACGTGCGACTCGACACCCCAGCTGAGCGCCAGCTGGTTGCGGGTGGACTCGTCGGTGGTGAACGCGACGATCGGCTGGGAGGCGCGGTAGCGCGACAGCCGGCGGGCGGTGTCACCGGACTGCGTGAAGGCGACCAGGGCCCGGCCGCCGAGGAAGTCGGCGATCTCGCAGGCGGCACGGGCGATGGAACCACCCTGCGTCCGCGGCTTCTTGCCCGGCACCAGCGGCTGCAGGCCCTTGGAGAGCAGCTCCTGCTCGGCCGCCGTGACGATCTTCGACATCGTGCGGACCGTCTCCAGCGGGTACGCGCCCACGCTGGACTCCGCCGACAGCATGACCGCGTCCGCGCCGTCCAGGATGGCGTTGGCGACATCGGACGCCTCGGCGCGCGTGGGGCGGGAGTTGGTGATCATCGACTCCATCATCTGGGTCGCCACGATCACCGGCTTGGCGTTGCGGCGGCACAGCTCGATGAGCCGCTTCTGCACCATGGGGACCTTTTCGAGCGGGTACTCGACGGCCAGGTCGCCACGGGCGACCATCACGCCGTCGAACGCCATCACGACGTCCTCCATGTTCTCCACGGCCTGCGGCTTCTCCACCTTGGCGATGACGGGGACCCGGCGGCCCACCTCGTCCATCACCTTGTGGACGTCCCGCACGTCCTCGGCGTCCCGCACGAAGGACAGCGCCACCAGGTCGCAGCCCATCCGCAGCGCGAAGCGCAGGTCCTCGACGTCCTTCTCGGACAGCGCCGGCACGTTGACGGCCGCGCCGGGCAGGTTGATGCCCTTGTGGTCGGAGATGACCCCGCCCTCGATGACCTCGGTCCGCACCCGCGGGCCGTCGATCTCCAGGACCTTCAGCTCGACGTTGCCGTCGTTGATGAGGATCTGGTCGCCGGGGGAGACGTCACCGGGCAGACCCTTGTACGTCGTACCGCAGATCTGCTTGTCGCCCGGCACGTCCTCGGCGGTGATGGTGAACTCGTCACCGCGCACCAGCTCCACCGGGCCCTCGGCGAAGGTCTCCAGGCGGATCTTGGGGCCCTGCAGGTCGGCGAGGACACCGAGTGCCACGCCGGTCTCGGCGGAGGCGGCCCGGACCCGGTCGTAGCGACCCTGGTGCTCGGCGTGGCTGCCGTGGCTGAAATTGAAACGGGCCACGTTCATGCCGGCCTCGATGAGGGCGACCAGTTGCTCGTGGGAGTCGACCGCGGGGCCGAGAGTACAGACGATTTTCGAACGGCGCATGGGACGATCCTATCGGTTTGTTTCGCTGCGGAATATTCCGTCTGATGGAATAGCAAATGTGCGGCTATGCGCTCAGGCGTGTTACCGGTGTGTATTTCTCGGCTGTTCTCCGCTCGCTCACGTCCTCTTCGCTCATGTGACGACCAGGGCATACGTTTGTGTCGCGATCTCCAGCTCCTCGTCCGTCGGCACCACCGCGACCGCGACCCGGGCGCCGGGCGGCGAGATCAGCCGGGGCTCCCCACCGCGTACGGCGTTCAGCTCGCCGTCGACCGCGAGGCCCAGCCCCTCCAGGCCCGCCACGGCGGCCTCCCGCACGGGCGCCGCGTTCTCGCCGACACCGGCGGTGAAGGCGAGGGCGTCCACCCGGCCGAGCACCGCGCAGTAGGCACCGATGTACTTCTTCAGCCGGTGAATGTAGATGTCGAAGGCCAGCTTCGCCCGCTCGTCGCCCTCGTCGACGCGGCGGCGAATTTCCCTCATGTCGTTGTCGCCGCACAGTCCGATCAGACCGCTCTTCTTGTTGAGGAGAGTGTCGATCTCGTCCGTGGACATTTCGCCAACGCGCATCAAATGAAAGATGACGGCCGGGTCCAGGTCCCCGGAGCGCGTACCCATCACCAGTCCCTCCAAGGGCGTGAGCCCCATGGAGGTGTCCACGCACCGCCCGCCCTCGACCGCCGAGGCGGACGCCCCGTTGCCGAGGTGCAGCACGATCACGTTCACGTCCTCGGGCGCCCTGCCGAGCAGTGCGGCCGTGGCCCGGGAGACGTACGCGTGCGAGGTGCCGTGGAAGCCGTAGCGCCGGATGCGGTGGGCGTCGGCGGTCTCCACGTCGATCGCGTAACGGGCCGCGGACTCCGGCATCGTCGTGTGGAACGCGGTGTCGAAGACGGCGACCTGGGGGAGGTCGGGCCGCAGGGCCCGGGCGGTGCGGATACCGGTGAGGTTGGCCGGGTTGTGCAGCGGCGCCACCGGGATCAGACGCTCGATCTCGGCGAGGACGGTGTCGTCGACGACCGTCGGCTGCGTGAAGCTCTGCCCGCCGTGCACGACACGGTGCCCGATGGCGGCCAGCTCGGGGGAGTCGAGGCCGAGCCCGTCGGCCGCCAGCTCCTCGGCGACGGCCTTCAGGGCGGCCTCGTGGTCGGCGATCGGGCCGGTGCGCTCGCGGGAGACGCCGCCGCCGGTGAGCGGGGTGTGCTTCAGCCGGGAGTTCTCCTCGCCGATCCGCTCGACCAGCCCCACGGCCAGCCGGTCCCTGTCGCGCATGTCGAGCAGCTGGTACTTCACCGAGGAGGAGCCGGAGTTGAGGACGAGTACGCGGGTGGCGGTCACGGTCTGCTTCCTGACGGGGTTCACTTGCCGGGGGTGCCGAGGGCGGCGGTGGTCTGCGCCTGGATCGCCGTGATGGCGACCGTGGTGACGATGTCCTGGACGAGCGCGCCCCGGGACAGGTCGTTGACCGGCTTGCGCAGCCCCTGGAGGACCGGCCCGACCGCGAGCGCGCCCGCCGACCGCTGCACGGCCTTGTAGGTGTTGTTGCCGGTGTTGAGGTCCGGGAAGATCAGCACCGTCGCCTGGCCCGCGACCTCGGAGTCCGGCAGCTTCGTCGCCGCGACACTCGGCTCGACGGCGGCGTCGTACTGGATCGGCCCCTCGATCAGCAGATCGGGCCGCCGCGCCCGCACCAGCTCGGTGGCCTGGCGCACCTTGTCGACGTCGGCGCCCGAGCCGGAGGACCCCGTGGAGTACGACAGCATCGCGATCCGCGGTTCGACCCCGAACTGCCGTGCGGTGGCGGCCGACTGGACGGCGATGTCGGCGAGCTGCTCGGCGTTCGGGTCCGGGTTGACCGCGCAGTCCCCGTAGACCAGCACCTTGTCGGCGAGGCACATGAAGAACACGGACGAGACGATGTCCGCGTCCGGCCTGGTCTTGATGATCTCGAAGGCCGGGCGGATGGTGGCGGCGGTGGAGTGCACCGACCCCGACACCATCCCGTCGGCGAGCCCCTCCTGGACCATGAGCGTGCCGAAGTAGTTCACATCGGACACCACGTCGTACGCCAGCTCGACGCTGATGTTCTTGTGGGCGCGGAACCGGGCGTACTTCTCGGCGAACATGTCCCGCCACGTGGAGGTCGCCGGGTCCACCAACTGGCTGTCGCCCAGGTCGATGCCGAGGTCGGCGGCCTTCTTGCGGATCTGCTCGACCGGGCCGAGCAGCGTGAGGTCGCAGACCCCGCGCCGCAGCAGCACCTCGGCGGCGTGCAGGACGCGTTCCTCGGTGCCCTCGGGCAGCACGACGCGGCGCTTGTCGGAGCGGGCCTGTTCGAGGAGCGTGTGCTCGAACATCATCGGCGTGACCCGGTCGCTGCTCGGCGCGGAGACCCGGCCCCGCAGCTCGGCGGTGTCCACGTACCGCTCGAACAGGCCGAGCGCGGTCTCCGCCTTGCGCGGTGTCACCGCGCTCAACTTGCCCTCCATGGAGAACAGTTCGGAGGCGGTGAGGAAGGAACCCGTCTCGACGGCGACCACGGGGGTGCCGGGCGCGAGCCGGGACGCGAGGGTCAGCACCTCCTCGCTGGGCCGCTCGTTCAGGGTGAGCAGCACACCGGCGATCGGCGGGGTGCCGGCGCTGTGGGCGGCGAGGGCGCCGACGACGAGGTCCGCGCGGTCGCCGGGGGTGACGACCATGCAGCCCGGGGTCAGGGCGTTGAGGAAGTTCGGCAGCATGGCCCCGCCGAAGACGAAGTTCAGCGCGTCGCGGGCGAGGCCCGCGTCGTCGCCGAGGAGGACCTTGCCGCCGAGGGCGTGGGTGATCTGGGCGACGGTGGGCGCGGAGAGCGCCGGCTCGTCGGGCAGGACGTAACAGGGCACGGGCAGGGGCAGCCGGGAGTCGCCGAGCCGCTCGGCTATCTCGGTGCGGTCGGCGGGCGCGACCCGGTTGACGACCATGGCGAGCACGTCGCAGCCGAGGCTCTCGTAGGCGCGGAACGCGTTGTGCGTCTCGGCGGCCACCGAATCGGCGGGCTGCTTGCGGCCGCCGACGACCGGGATGACGGAGGCGCCGAACTCGTTGGCGAGCCGGGCGTTGAGGGAGAGCTCGTCCGGGAACTGGGTGTCGGCGAAGTCCGTACCGAGGACGAGGACGACGTCGAAGTCGCGCGCGACGGCGTGGAACCGGTCGACCAGCGTCGACACCAGCTCGCCCGTGCCGTGCTCGGCCTGGAGCGTGGACGCCTCGTGGTAGTCCATGCCGTACACGGTCGCCGGGTCCTGGGTGAGCCGGTACCGTGCGCGCAGCAGATCGAAGAGGCGGTCCGGTCCGTGGTGCAACAGCGGCCGGAACACCCCCACCCGGTCGACCTGGCGGGTCAGGAGCTCCATGACCCCCAGCTCGACGACCTGGCGGCCGTCGCCGCGGTCGATCCCGGTCACGTACACGCTGCGCGTCACGTGTGCTCTCCGTTTCATGTGGGACGTGTAGGACGTGTGGTGCGGTTGGTGGGGGTTCGGTCGGCAGGGGTGAAAATCACCGTCGCGGCGGACAGAAACCCTCTTGACAATACCCTTGGCCATGGATAAGGCGCCCATCAGCCCGTCGTGGTGCCGGGCGGGGGCGGACGGGCGCGGCGACCCCCTGGGAGCCGTGAAACAATCGGACTGGCTCATCAGTACCAGCACCGAGCAGGACCGATCAGGACGATCAGGAGACACAGCACGATGCGTATCGGAGTTCTCACCGCAGGCGGCGACTGTCCGGGCCTGAACGCAGTGATCCGGTCGGTCGTGCACCGAGCGGTCGCCCAGTACGGCGACGAGGTCATCGGCTTCGAGGACGGCTACGCCGGCCTGCTCGACGGCCGCTACCGCGGCCTCGACCTGGAGTCCGTCAGCGGCATCCTCGCCCGCGGCGGCACCATCCTCGGTTCCTCCCGCCTCCAGCGCGACCGCCTCCGCGAGGCCTGCGAGAACGCGCAGGACATGGCGAACCAGTTCGGGATCGACGTACTGATCCCGATCGGCGGCGAGGGCACGCTGACGGCGGCGCGGATGCTGTCGGACGCGGGCCTGCCGGTGGTCGGCGTCCCGAAGACCATCGACAACGACATCTCCTCGACGGACCGCACGTTCGGCTTCGACACGGCGGTCGGGGTCGCCACGGAGGCGATGGACCGCCTGAAGACGACCGCCGAGTCCCACCAGCGCGTGATGGTGGTCGAGGTCATGGGCCGCCACGCGGGCTGGATCGCGCTGGAGTCGGGGATGGCGGCGGGTGCGCACGGCATCTGCCTGCCCGAGCGCGCGTTCGACCCGGCCGATCTGGTGAAGATGGTCGAGGAGCGCTTCGCGCGCGGCAAGAAGTTCGCGGTCATCTGTGTCGCCGAGGGCGCCCACCCCGCCGAGGGCTCGATGGACTACGGCCACGGCGCGATCGACCAGTTCGGCCACGAGCGCTTCCAGGGCATCGGCGCCGCGCTGGCGTACGAGCTGGAGCGCCGCCTCGGCAAGGAGGCCAAGCCGGTCATCCTCGGTCACATCCAGCGGGGCGGCACCCCGACCGCGTACGACAGGGTGCTCGCCACGCGCTTCGGCTGGCACGCGGTCGAGGCCGCGCACCGCGCCGACTACGGCCGGATGACCGCGCTGCGCGGCACCGACGTGGTGATGGTGCCGCTGGCGGAGGCCGTGACCGAGCTGAAGACGGTGCCGAAGGACCGGATGGACGAGGCGGAGTCGGTGTTCTAGACCGGTTGCCGGTGAGGAGGGCGTCCCGGCCCCTTCAGTGGGCCGCCGTTCTCCGCACGAGTGCCCAGAAATGGCCGACGACGTGGTCCAGGTAGTCACGGCCCGCGTCGCCCGAGTCGGTGGCGGCGGTGCCGTTGGCCCAGGTGAGGGTGGCGGTCATCAGGTTCTGGTAGTCGGTGTGCATCTCCCGCAGGACGTCCTCCAGCAGACGCCGGTCGAGGTGTCTGTCGAGGGACAGCAGCTTGAGGGCGGGCCGCACACACGCCTGCCAGCGGGTGGTCACCGCGCTGTGCAGCAGTTCCCTGAGCCGTTCCTCGCGTCCGGTGGCGACGACGAGTTCGGGGATCGTGAGGTCGAGTGCGACGCCGAGGGCGGCGGACTGGCGGTCGGTGCCGCGCCACTCCTCGCCCTCCTCCATCCCCAGATAGGCGGAGAGTTCGAGCCCGACCGCGCGGGCGACGTCCTCGGCGGCGACGCCCCGCGCCGTGCGGTGCTCGCGCACGGTCCGGGGCGTGCCGATGAGTTCGCTGGTCGAGCACCACAACACACCGGCGAGCGCGGTGAGTTCGGGGCCGGTGGGCGCGATGCCGCCGCGCTCCCAGGCGGCGACCAGGTCCGGGGTGACATGGGGGAGCCCGTACGAGGAGCGCATGCCGTACGCGACCTGCTCGGGCCCCATGCCGAGGGCGATACGCAGTCGCCGGGCCGCGGGGGCGTTGAAGGGCGGAGTGGGGGTGTCGGCTGTCCGGAATTCCGGGGGCGGCTGGTGGAGCTGCCGTTCGGGTTCGTGGGCTGAACGTCGGTGCACGCGCACACCGTAGGACCGCCGCGGCGCCGATGACTACGGGCTGTTCGGCCACAATCACGGATGGTGGGAAGCCATGCCCGGTGAGAAGTCCGTGACTCGTGGGTTCCGGGGCGCCCCGGCGAGGATGCCCGGGTAGGAATGAGCGCATGACGAAGCTGGACGGACACATGCGCGAGCGCCTACTGGCGCCGAACTTCTGGCACTTGGCGACGGTCGGGCCGGACGGCGCGCCTCAGGTATCACCCATGTGGGTGGACATCGAGGCCGCCGGCGACACCGAACACGTCATGGTCAACACCTCCGTCGGGCGGGTGAAGGAGGAGAACCTGCGCCGCAACCCGCTGGTGTCCCTGTCCCATCACGACCCCGAGAACCCCTACGACCGGGCCGAGATCCGGGGGCGGGTGGTGCGCTTCGTGGAGGGTGACGAGGCGCTGCGTGCCATGGACCGGCTCACCCGCAAGTACATCGGGCAGGAGCGGTATCCGTGGCTGCTGCCCGGGGAGCGGCGCCTGATGATCCTGATCGAGCCGGTTCGGGTGCGGCGGGTGGTGGGGGTGGAGCCGTTCCGGGCGGGGGTGCTGCCGCAGGGGTGAGGGAGGGGACCTGAGGCCGGCCGCGGAAGCCGGCCGGCCTCACCCCTTGACCGCCCCGCCCAGCGCGAACCCGCCGCCCAGCCGCCGGGCCACCGCCACGTACAGCAGGATCACCGGCGTCGAGTAGATCACCGAGAACGCCGCCAACTGGCCGTAGACCACCGTCCCCCGGTTCCCGAAGAACTCGTTGACGCTGACGGCCGCCGGCATCTGTTCCGGGGTGAGCAGCAGCATGAACGGGACGAAGAAGTTCCCCCACATCATCACGAAGGAGAAGACGGTCACCACGGCGACGCCCGGTCCCATCAGCGGGAGCACCACCCGCAGCAGCGACTGGAACGACGACGCGCCGTCCGTCCACGCCGCCTCCTCCAGTTCCTTCGGCACTCCGTCCATGAAGTTCTTCATCAGCCAGATCGCGAACGGCAGTTGAGATGCGGCGAAGAAGAAGATCGTGCCCTGCATGGTGTCGATCAGGTTCACCTGGACGAACAGCGCGTACACCGGGACCATGATCGCCGTGATCGGCAGGCTCGTCGCGAAGAGGATCGTCAGAAGGAAGGGGCGGTTCAGACGGGAGCGGAAGCGGGAGAGCGGGTAGGCCGCCAGGGCCGCGCACACCACGGTCAGCGCCGTGCCTCCGCCGCACAGGAGCAGGCTGTTGAGCAGCGGCGTGAAGGTGATGTCCGGGGTCAGGACGGCGTCGAAGTTGTCGAGGGTCACGCCGTCGGGGACCTTCACCGTCAGGTCCGCACGCGGATCCACGGAGGAGAGGACCACCCAGGCCAGCGGGAGCACGAAGGCCGCGGCGACGACGAGGAGGCCGCCGTCGGCGGCCAGCCGGTGGCGGACCGCGCGGCGGGAGAGAGGGGCCCGGGTCTTCGGGGCCACGGGACTCACACCTCCGTCCGCAGCAGGCGCAGATAGAGCACCGAGAACAACGAGCCCACCACCAGCAGCAACAGGGCCACCGCGGTGCCGTAGCCGATCATGCTCTTCTGGAACGCCTCCTCGTACATGAACAGGGGCAGGGTCTGGCTCCGGCCGCCCGGGCCGCCTCGCGTCATCACCCAGATCAGGCCGAACACGGACAGCGTCTGCAGGGTGATGAGCATCAGGTTGGTGCCGATGGAGCGGCGGATCATCGGGAGCGTGATGTGCCACATGCGGCGCATGCCGCTCGCGCCGTCGACCTCCGCCGCCTCCGTGATCTCCTTGGGGATCTCGTTCAGGGCCGCCGAGTACACCAGCATCGAGAACGCAGTGCCCCGCCAGACGTTCGCGAACGACACGGCCAGGATCGGCAGCGTGTAGAGCCAGTTCTGGGACGGGAGGCGGAGCCAGTCCAGGAGCGCGTTCAGCGTCCCCTCGCGGCGGAAGAACGCGTAGAGGAGGAAGCCGGCCACGACCTCCGGCAGGACCCAGGCGGTGACGACGACGCCACCGACCAGCGTGCGCACGGGTTTCGAGGCGCGCCGCATCAGGGCGGCCAGGACCAGGCCGAGGGTGTTCTGGCCGAGCAGCGCCGAGACCACCGTGAAGACCAGGGTGAGCCGGACCGCGTTGAGGAACGCCTCGTCCCCGAACGCCGTACGGAAGTTCTCCAAGCCGACGAAGGAGTCCTCGGCCTGACCGGTGAGCTGGAGGTCGGTGAAGGCGATGTACGCGCAGTAGCCGATGGGGCCGGCGAGGAAGAGGAGCAGGAGGACGGTGGCGGGGGTGAGGGGGAGGGCCCGGGCGAACGCCCGGAACGCGGGGCGGGGCGGTCCCTCCGCGGCCGGCCCCTTCATACGCGGGGGCTCATTCCTCGATCACCTGGTCGTCCGTGGCCGCCCGCAGCTCCTCGTCGTAGTTCTCGGCCGCCTCGGACACGGACGCGTCGCCCGTCGTCACGGATTCCATCGCTTCCTGGATGGCCGTGGAGACCTTGGGATAGGCCGGGTACGCCGGCCGGTAGTGCGTGCTCGACACCAGGTCCGTGAAGAACTCGATGCCGGGCTGGGCCTTGGCGTACGCCGGATCCTCGGCCACGTCCTTGCGGACCGCGATCCCCGAGTTGGCGATGTACCACTTCCGGGCGTTGGCCTTCGACTGCATGGTCTTGACGAACGCGAAGGCGAGATCGGGGTTCCCGGCCTTGTCGGGGATCGCCCAGGTCCAGCCGCCGGACATGCTCACCTTGCCGGGGGACTGGCCGTGCTGGGTGGGCATGGGGGCGAGGCCGAGCCTCTCCGACCACTCGGGCCATGCGTGGCCGCTGCCGGGCAGCCAGTCCTGGGGGAGCCAGGAGCCGTCGAGGTTGATGCCGAGCCTGCCCTCGGGGAGGAGTTCACCGCGCACCCGGGTCGCGATGTTGGGGTCGAGGGCGTCGGAGACCTCCGGTCCGAGCTTCTCCTTGAAGACCGTCTCCACGAAGCCGAGGGCGTCCTCGAAACCCTGGGTGCCGGCCTTCCACTTCTTCGACTTCTCGTCGTACAGCGGGTCACCTGCCCCGGCGGCGGTGGCGCCCTGCGTGCCGTAGAGGAGCATCTCGAAGCCCTGCATGGTCGCCGCCTCGCCCGCCGGCTTCCCCGTGTAGACGTTCAGGGGGATGACGCCGGGGACCTTCCGCTTGATCGTGCGGGCCGCGTCCAGGACGTCGGCCCAGGTCTTCGGCCGCCAGTCCGCCGGCAGGCCCGCCTTGGCGAAGACCGCCTTGTCGAACCACAGCCCGCGGGTGTCCGTGCCGTCCGGGATGCCGTACGTCTTCCCGTCCTCGGCCTTCGCCGCCGCCTTGGCCGTGTCGATGAACTGGTCCCAGTCCTTCCAGTCGGCCAGATAGCCGTCCAGGGGCCGCAGATAACCGCTCGTGATGTCCGAGTTGATGAGGAAGGTGTCCTCGTAGACCAGGTCCGGTGCCGTCTTCGGCGACCGCAGCATCTGCTGGACCTTGGTGTAGTACTCCGAGTCCGGGGCCTTGATCGGGACGAGCTTCACCCTCTTGCCCGGATTCGCCTTCTCGAACTGCTTCTTGACGTCGGCGAGGAAGGTGTCCATCACCCGGACCTGGTTGTCCGTGGACTGTTTGTAGGAGACCTCCACGGTGTCCGGGTCACCGCCGGAACCGCCGCCGCAGGCCGTGAGGACGCCGGGAGCGGTGATCGCCAGAGCGGCGGTGAGGAGGAGACGGAGGGGGGATCGGTGGGGGCGGGGTGCGGTGGGGCGCACGGGCACGACCTCCTGCTGGCTACGTCGTTGTGGCCTTGGGTGGTGCCCGGTGACGGTACGAGGAATGGTCTAGTCAGGTCAATGCGTCTGCACCGATCCCCGGCAGGGTCGCGGAGATCCGCCGGAAGGGCCCTACCCCTTCACCCACCGGTACTGCAGCTCGGGCCGCCCCACCTGCCCGTACTGCGGACTCCGCGCCGCCCGCCCCGCGTCCACCAGGTGTTCCAGGTACCGGCGGGCCGTGATCCGGGAGATGCCGACCGCCTCCGCGACGCCGGCCGCCGTCAGCCCCTCGCCCGCGTCGCGCAGGGTCACCGTCACCCGCTCCAGGGTCGGCGCGCTCAGCCCCTTCGGCAGGGCCGCCGGGCCGGGGGCCCGCAGGGTCGCCAGGGCGCGGTCCACCTCGTCCTGCCCGCTCGCCTCGCCGGCCGCCGCGTGGAACTCGGCGTAGCGGATCAGACGGTCGCGCAGGGTCGCGAACGTGAAGGGTTTGAGGACGTACTGGACCACGCCCAGCGACACGCCCTCGCGCACCACCGTCAGGTCCCGGGCCGACGTCACCGCTATCACGTCCGCGTGATGGCCGGCCGCGCGCAGGGAGCGGGCCAGCTGCAGACCGTGCACGTCCGGGAGATGGAGGTCCAGCAGCAGCAGGTCCACCGGCATACGGTCCAGCGCGCGCCGGGCCTCCGCGCCCGTGTGCGCCTTGCCGACCGCCGTGAAGCCGGGGACACGGCCGACGTACATCATGTGCGCGTCGGCGGCCACGGGGTCGTCCTCGACGACCAGGACTCTGATGGGATCGGCACCGGTCATACGTCGTCGCCTCCAGCCACAGTGGCCCGAGGGGCCTGGACAGCCTTGTCCCGCACGGCCGGGACCGTCCGGTCGCCGCCGCCCGCGCCCAGCGGCAGCCGCACCTCGAACCGGGCCCCGCCCCCGGCCGCCTCCGACACGGTCAGCGTTCCGCCGTGCCGGCGCGCGGTCTGCCGTACGAGGGCCAGACCCAGCCCCCGGCCGCCGGGGCCCGCGGGCTTCGTCGAGAAGCCGCGCTCGAACACCGCCTCCGCGTGGGCCGGGCTGATGCCGCTGCCGGTGTCCGACACCCGCAGCACCAGCACGGGGTCGTCCACCGGTCCGTCCGCGCCGTCCGGCGGGCCCGTCTCGTCCGTGTACGCCGTCACCGTCACCCTCGCCCCCACCGAACCCTGCGCCGCGTCCACCGCGTTGTCGATCAGGTTGCCCAGGACCGTCACCAGGTCACGCGCTGGCAGCGACTGCGGGAGCAGGCCGTCGTCGATGCGGCTGTCCTCGGACACCACCAGCTCCACGCCCCGCTCGTTCGCCTGGGCCGCCTTGCCCAGCAGCAGGGCCGCCAGCACCGGTTCGCTCACCGCCGCGACGACCTTGTCCGTGAGGGCCAGCGCCAGTTCCAGTTCCGCCGTCGCGAAGTCGATCGCCTCGTCCGAGCGGCCCAGTTCGATGAGCGACACGACCGTGTGGAGACGGTTCGCGGCCTCGTGCGCCTGCGAGCGCAGCGCCTCGGTGAAACCGCGCTCGGAGTTCAGCTCGCCCGTGAGGGACTGCAGTTCCGTCACGTCCCGCAGCGTGACCACCGTGCCCCGGCGCTGGCCTCCCGACACCAGGGAGGTGTTCACCACGAGCACCCGTTCGGCGGTGAGGAGCACCTCGTCCACCCGGGGCTCGGAGGACAGCAGGGCGCCCGTCAACGGGGCCGGCAGCTTCAGGTCCGCCACCGAGCGGCCGACCACGTCGTCCGTCACCCCCAGCAGCTCCCGGGCCCCGTCGTTGATGAGCGCCACCCGGTACTGCCCGTCGAGCATCAGCAGGCCCTCGCGCACGGCGTGCAGGGCGGCCTGGTGGTAGTCGTGCATGTTGCTCAGCTCGGCGGCGTTCATGTTGTGCGTGTGGCGGCGCAGGCGGGCGTTGACGACGTAGGTGCCCATGCCGCCGAGGGCCAGCGCGCCGAAGGCGACGCCCATGAGGGCCGTGAGCTGTTCCTGGACCCGGTCGCTGATCGCCTGGACCCGGATACCGGCGCTGACCAGGCCGATGACCTTGCCGTCCTCCATGATCGGGGTGACCGCGCGGACCGACGGGCCGAGGGTGCCCGTATAGGTCTCGGTGATCGAACCGCCCTGCCGCGCCTTCTCTATGTGGCCGAGGAAGTGCTCACCGATCCGGTCGGGGTCCGGGTGCGTCCAGCGGATGCCGTCGGGGGTCATGATCGTCACGAAGTCGACTCCGGCGTGCCGCTGCACCTCGGTGGCGTACGGCTGGAGCCGCGCGGTGGGATCGGCGGTGTGGATCGCGGCCCGGACCGAGGGGGCGTCGGCGACGGTGGCCGCGACGGCGAGGGCCTGGCGGGTTCCCGCCTCCTCCGCCTGCGAGCGGTCGCTGACGTAGGTGAACAGCGCGTATCCGGCCAGGAGGGCGGCGATGAGCACCGCCTGCACGGCGAAGAGCTGGCCGGCCAGGCTGCGGGGGCGGAGGCGGTGCGGGACGCGCATGGCAACAGTCTGCACGCACGGGTTGGCGTGAACTAAATGAACGGAAGGGTGACCGCCCTCACAGGGCGGGGGATAGTCAGCGCATCGGCTCGTCCAGCACATGGACACCGACAGGGAGTACGACTCCCGCACCGGGACCTCTACCCCGAGCCGCCGGGAGCCCGTCTCCCACCCCAGGGAGGCACCTCTCCCACCCCCGGGAGCCCCCCAGCTCCCAACCGCCGGAAGCCCCCCAGCCTCCGGCCCGGAAGCCCGCCGGCTTCCACCGCCGGGAGCCCCGGCTCCCACACCCCCCGGGAGCCCCGCTCCCACCGCCGCCGGAAGTCCCCCAGCTGCCGGCTCCGGGAGCCCGCCGGCTCCCGACCCCGGGAGCCGGTCTCCCACCCGGGAACCCGCCGGTTCCCACCCTGGGAGACCGTCTCCCGAATTCCCCCGGTCGTGAGCCGCACGCCGGAACAGCGAGCCGACGACGTCGTCGACGAGGAGGGCAGCCGTGGCCAGCAGCACCCATACGGCACCTACCGCTCCCGCCAAGCGGGACCGCACCCACTACCTGTACATCGCCGTGATCGTGGCTGTGGCCATCGGCATCGCCGTGGGCCTCATCGCCCCGGACTTCGCCGTCGAGCTGAAGCCCATCGGCACCGGCTTCGTGAACCTGATCAAGATGATGATCTCGCCGATCATCTTCTGCACGATCGTGCTGGGCATCGGCTCCGTACGGAAGGCCGCGAAGGTCGGCGCCGTCGGCGGTATCGCCCTCGCCTACTTCACGGTGATGTCGCTGGTCGCCCTCGGCATCGGCCTGGTCGTCGGCAACATCGTCGAGCCGGGCACCGGCCTCGCGGTCACCGACGCGATCAAGGAGACCGGCCAGGCGCAGGTGTCGGCCGAGGCCAAGGACACCACCGAGTTCCTGCTCGGCATCATCCCGACGACGATCGTCTCCGCCTTCACCGGCGGCGAGGTCCTCCAGACGCTGCTCGTCGCGCTGCTCGCCGGTTTCGCGCTCCAGGCCATGGGTGACTCCGGTCAGCCGGTCCTGCGCGGTGTCGAGCACATCCAGCGCCTGGTCTTCCGCATCCTCGCCATGGTGATGTGGGCCGCCCCGATCGGTGCCTTCGGCGCCATGGCGGCCGTCGTCGGTTCCGCCGGTCTGGACGCGCTCAAGAGCCTCGCCGTCCTGATGCTCGGGTTCTACGCCACCTGCTTCCTCTTCGTCTTCATCGTTCTCGCCGCGCTGCTGCGGATCGTCGCCGGCATGAACATCCTCTCGCTGTTCAAGTACCTGGGCCGTGAGTTCCTGCTGATCCTGTCCACCTCCTCCTCCGAGTCGGCGCTGCCGCGCCTCATCGCGAAGATGGAGCACCTGGGTGTCAGCAAGCCCGTCGTCGGTATCACCGTCCCGACCGGCTACTCCTTCAACCTCGACGGCACCATGATCTACATGACCATGGCGTCCCTGTTCATCGCCGACGCCATGGGTACGCCGATGTCGGTCGGGGAGCAGATCCCGCTGCTGCTCTTCCTGCTGGTGGCCTCCAAGGGCGCGGCCGGTGTCACCGGCGCGGGTCTGGCCACCCTCGCGGGCGGTCTGCAGTCCCACAAGCCGGCCCTGGTGGACGGTATCGGCCTCATCGTCGGCATCGACCGCTTCATGAGCGAGGCCCGCGCCCTCACCAACTTCGCGGGCAACGCGGTCGCCACGGTTCTCATCGGTACCTGGACCAAGGAGATCGACAGGGAGCGCGTGGACCAGGTCCTCGCCGGTCAGCTGCCCTTCGACGAGAAGACGCTGCTGGACGACGGGCACGGTGCCGCGGCGCCCGCGGCCGAGCCCGACGGCGAGAAGGAACTCGCCAAGGCGTGACGCGCCCCGGAGGGGCCCAGGGCCCCCCGAGAACCCCGTACGGCCGGGTCCTCCCCCCGTAGACCCGGCCGTACGGTTCCAGGACACACAACTGAAGAGCTTCCCAGAACACCGAGCGGCCAGGTCCTCCCCCTATAGACCTGGCCGCTCGGCTTTTTGCCGTCGTGGGTGCGCGGGCTTTCCCTGACGTCGGCGTCAAGGAATACCGTCCTCGTATGCGCATCGGGGAGCTGGCGGAACGCGCCGGGACGACGACACGGGCCCTGCGGTACTACGAGGCGCGGGGGCTGTTGCCCGCGCGGCGGGCGGGGAACGGCTACCGGACGTACGACGAGGCGGACCTGAGGCTGCTGCGGCAGATCCGGACGCTGCAGGACTTCGGGTTCGACCTGGAGGAGACGCGGCCGTTCGTGGAGTGTCTGCGGGCGGGACATCCGGAGGGCGACTCGTGCCCGGCGTCGCTGGCGGTGTACCGGCGGAAGCTGGACGAACTCGACGCGCTGATCGGTGAGTTGGCGGCTGTGCGGGCGTCGGTCGGCGAGCAGCTGGCGCGGGCCGAGCGGGCGCGGGAGCGGCTGGCGGCCGAGGCGGAGGTTCCGGGAGGCCCGGAGCCGGAGTGTGAACTGGGAGGCGGACAGCTGTGATCAGGGCGGCCGGCGTGGCAGAGGTGACGGACGCGGACTTCGAGGCGGAGGTGATCGGGGCGGAGCTGCCGGTACTGGTGGAGTTCACGGCCGACTGGTGTCCGCCCTGCCGGCAGATGGGGCCGGTGCTCAGCGCCCTCGCCGCCGAGGAGGGCGGGCGGCTGAAGGTGGTGCAGCTGGACGTGGACACCAGTCCGGAGACCACCAACGCGTACCGGGTGATGTCGATGCCGACGTTCATGGTGTTCAAGGGCGGTGAGCCACTGAAGTCCATGGTCGGCGCGCGGCCGAAGCGGCGGCTGCTGGAGGAAATCGCCGACGTGCTCTGAGACCCTGACGCATACAGAAAATCCCCCGAGCAATTGCGCTCGGGGGATTTTCTTGCGTATATTTGATGGTTCGCGACTTCAATCCTGTTGAGTCGCAAAGAAGTTCAGTGAGCACAGTATATCCGGGCGGGAGTGGAATTGTCAAACACCGGCTATTCGCACGATGAATTGCGGCGCGAGCAGGAATTCATCGACGGGGTGTATGCCCGGGTGGACGCCCTGCGCGGTGAGACCGAGGGCTCGGTCACGGACGCGCTCGCCCAGGGCAACACGCCCATGCAGGCCCGCCTGGAGCGGGACATCCTCGTCGCCGAGCGCTCGGGGCTGCTGGCCGCGCTGAACGCCGTCGACGGTTCGCTCTGCTTCGGCCGGCTCGACCTCGCCGACGGGGGCGTCCACCACATCGGCCGCATCGGGCTGCGGGAGGACGACACCGAGCGCACGCCGATCCTCATCGACTGGCGCGCCGACGTCGCCCGCCCCTTCTACCTCGCCACCGGCCACACCCCGATGGGGCTGCGCCGCCGCCGGCACCTGACCACCGAGGGCCGCCGGGTGACCGCCCTGCACGACGAGATCCTCGACCTCGGCGACGCCACCCGCACCGGCTACGAGGACCCCACCGGCGACGCCGTCCTGCTCGCCGCCCTCGACTCCGCCCGCACCGGCCGCATGGGCGACATCGTGCAGACCATCCAGGCCGAGCAGGATCGCATCATCCGCGCCCCGCACCAGGGCGTGATGGTCGTCGAGGGCGGCCCCGGCACGGGCAAGACCGCCGTCGCCCTGCACCGGGCCGCCTTCCTCCTCTACGAGCAGCGCGAACTCCTCGCCAAGCGCGCCGTCCTCGTCGTCGGCCCCAACCCCGCCTTCCTCGGCTACATCGGCGAGGTGCTCCCCTCGCTGGGCGAGACGGGCGTCCTGCTGTCCACCGTCGGCGAACTGTTCCCCGGCGTGCGGGCGACCGCGGCCGACACCCCCCGGGCGGCCCGGGTGAAGGGGAGCGCCGCCATGGCGGAGGTGCTCGCGGCCGTCGTACGGGACCGGCAGACCCTGCCCGACCCGGTCGTCGCCATCGAGCACGACCGGGAGATCCTCATGCTCGACGACGACCTCGTCCGGGTCGCCCGCGAGCGCACCCGCGAGGCGAAACTCCCGCACAACGCCGCCCGTGAGTACTTCGAGGGCCACATCCTCAACACCCTCACGGAGATGGTCGCCGAACGCATCGGCACCGACCCCTACGACGGCTCCAACCTCCTGGACGCCAGTGACATCACCCAGATCCGCGACGAGCTGGCCGAGAACCCCGAGGTGTGGGCCGCCATCGGCCGGCTGTGGCCCCGGATCACCCCGCGCCGCCTGATCGCCGACTTCCTCGCCGAGCCGGACGCGTACCTCTCCCCGGAGGACGCCGACGCCGTACGCCGTCCCGTCACCCGGGCATGGACCGTCGCCGACGTGCCCCTGCTCGACGAGGCCGCCGAACTGCTCGGCGAGGACGACCGGCTGGCGCGGGCGCGAGCCGAGCGCGAGCGGGAGACACAGATCGCGTACGCGCAGGGCGTGCTGGAGGTGTCGTACGCCTCCCGGACGTACGAGTTCGAGGACAAGGAGGACAGCGACCCCGACGGCTCGGAGGTGCTGTCCGCGCACGACATCATCGACGCCGAGCGGTTCGCCGAGCGGCACGAGGAGGACGACCACCGCAGCGCCGCCGAGCGGGCGGCGGCCGACCGGACCTGGGCGTTCGGGCACATCATCGTCGACGAGGCGCAGGAGTTGTCGCCGATGGCCTGGCGGCTGCTGATGCGGCGCTCCCCGACCCGCTCGATGACCCTCGTCGGCGACCCGGCCCAGACCGCGGAGGCCGCGGGCGTCGGCTCCTGGGCCGACATCCTCGCCCCGTACGTCCAGGACCGCTGGGAGCACACCCGGCTCGGCGTCAACTATCGCACCCCCGCCGAGATCATGGCCGTCGCGGCCGCGGTCGTCCGCGCCGAGCGGCCGGACTTCGAGCCGCCCAGCTCCGTACGGTCCACGGGCGTACGGCCCTGGGCGCGACGTGCGGCGGCGCGGGAGCTGCCCGCCGAGGTGGCCGAGGTGGTGGCCGAACTGACCCCGGCCGAGGGGCGGCTCGCCGTCATCGCGCCACGCGAACTGCACCGGGCGCTCGCGGCCCGGCTGGACGGGGTGACGGCGGGTGCGGAACCCGACCTGACCAATACCGTCGTCCTCCTCGACCCCCGGCAGGCCAAGGGCCTGGAGTTCGACTCCGTCCTCGTCGTCGAGCCGGGGCGCCTCGGCACCAGCGACCTGTACGTCGCGCTGACCCGGGCGACCCAGGCGCTCGCCGTCGTCCACGCGGAGGACCTGCCCCGGGCGCTCGGGGAGGAACTGACGCCGGCGTGAAGCCGACGGCGGGAGCCGTCTGCCTGCTAGCGGGCAGACGGTGTTCCCGTCACCGTCACCACAGGTGCATCGGGGATCACCAACCCGTAACAGTTCTGGTCGTCGTCACTGCGCGTGCACGGTTCATGCGGTATGCGTGTCGGTCATGGAAACACATCCGTTCGCGGCCGCTCCCGCCGGTGGGCCCGGCCTGGAATCGCTGCGCGTGGAGCCGTTGCTGACCTCGGAGTTCGACGCGGACCCGGGCGGCGTCTACGAGCGACTGCGGAGCACGTACGGTCCCGTGGCACCGGTGGGGCTGCTGGGGGTTCCGGCGTGGCTGGTTCTCGACTACCGCGAGGTGCTGGAGGTCCTGCGCAACGACACCGTCTGGCGGCGCGACGTGCGGCACTGGCGGGCGCGGGCGGAGGGGCGGCTGCCGAAGGGCTGGCCGCTCCTCGCCGGGTACGAGGTCCGGCAGACCATGTTCTTCGACGACGAGGAACACCGGCGTGCCCGGCTGAGCCACCACTCGGCGCTGCGGCCCTTCCAGGACGGCCACTCGCCCGAGGGCTGGGAACTGCGGGCGGCCGTCGCACGGTACGCCGACGAGCTGATCGCCGTGCTCGCGGCCGAGTCCGGGACCACCGGGTTCGCCGATCTCGCGGCGCAGTACACCCGGCCGCTGCTCCTCATGGTGACGACCAAGCTGTTCGGGTGCCCCGTCGAACTCGGCGACGAGATGGTCATGGACCTGTGGCGGATGCTGGACGGCGGGCCGGACGCGGGGCCGGCCACCGAACGGTCGCTGGGCGCGATGATCCGGCTGGCGGCTCATCGGCGCTCGCGCCCCGGGGAGGACCTGACCTCCTACATGCTGCTGTCCGACCCCTCGCTGAGCGACGAACAGCTGGGCCGGGAGCTGTTCATGAACGCGGTCTATCTGAACGACATCACCGGGAACATGGTCTGCAACACGCTGCTGGAGGTGCTGCGGGGCAACGCCACGGTCCGCCGCAGCCTGTCCGACGGGCAGCTGGGGGAGACCGTGAACCGGGCGGCGCTGGCGAATCCGCCCACGGCCAATCTCTGCTTCCGCTTCGCGGCGCGTGATGTGCGGCTGGGCAACTACCTGATCCGGGCCGGTGACATCGTGTCGCCGTCGGTGGCGGCCGCGCACCTGGACCTGCTCGCGGTCGGCTCCTCCCACATCGTCGACTCCACGATCAGTACGCGGGCCCATCTGGCGTGGGGGGCGGGACAGCACCAGTGCCCCAGCGCCGCACGGGAGTTGGCGGGGACGATCGTGACGACCGCGGTCGGGCGGATCTTCGACCACTTCGCGCGGGCGGAGCTGACCCTGCCGCCGGACCAGCTGCCGTGGCGGTCGGGGCCGGTGGTGCGGGGACTGCGGTTGCTGCCGGTGCGGTACGAACTCGCGGTGCACAGCGCGGCTCGGGGCGCGGTGGGGCGGCGGGGGCCGGACGCGGGCGGGGGTGTGCCGTCCGTGCCGCCGCCGGTGGCACCGTCGGCGGAGCGGGTGACTCCGTCGGTGGAGCCGGTGGGGGAGCGGGGCGGGAGTGGGTTGCTGGGGGCGTTGCGGCGGATGATGTTCGGGGGGCGAAGGGGTGGGTGACCCGTCGCCCGGGGCATGCGTCTGCCGCTTCGGTGGGGGCTGCTCGCGCAGTTCCCCGCGCCCCTGAAAAGCAGGGGGCTGCGGCCCCACTGCTTTTCAGGCCCGCAGGGCCCCCACCGGCCCGCGGCGGGGGCTCAGGCCGGGCGGAGCCAGACCGTGGACAGGGGCGGCAGGGTGACGCGGATGCTGGCCGGGCGGGCGTGCCAGGGGTGCGGGTCGGGCTTCACCGGCGCGGAGGTCGTGGCGCCGGTCCCCCCGTAGGCCTCCGCGTCCGTGTTGAGGACCTCGCGCCAGGCCGGGACGTCCTCGGGGACACCCAGCCGGTACTCCTGCCGGACGACCGGGCTGAAGTTGGACACGGCCAGCAGGGGCGTGCCGTCCTCGGCGAACCGCAGGAACGCCAGCACGTTGTCGTCCGCGGAGTCACCCGTGATCCAGGAGAACCCGGCGGGCCGGGTGTCCTGCTGCCACAGGGCCGGGGTGTCGCGGTAGGTGGTGTTGAGGTCACGGACCAGATCACGCACCCCCCGGTGGTCGGCCTCGGCGCCGTACGCGGGATCGAGCAGCCACCAGTCGGGACCGTGCGCCTCCGACCACTCCGCGCCCTGGGCGAACTCCTGCCCCATGAAGAGGAGTTGCTTGCCGGGGTGGGCCCACATGAAGCCCAGGTACGCCCGGTGGTTCGCCCGCCGCTGCCACCAGTCGCCCGGCATCTTCGACACCAGTGAGCCCTTGCCGTGCACGACCTCGTCGTGGGAGATCGGCAGGACGTAGTTCTCGCTGTACGCGTACACCATCGAGAAGGTCATCTCGTGGTGGTGGTGCTTGCGGTGGACGGGGTCCTTGGCCATGTAGTCCAGCGAGTCGTGCATCCAGCCCATGTTCCACTTCAGGCCGAAGCCGAGACCGCCGAAGCCACCGGGGCCGGTGTGGTGGGTGGCGCGGGTGACGCCGTCCCAGGCCGTGGACTCCTCCGCGATCGTCACGACGCCCGGCACCCGCCGGTACACCGTCGCGTTCATCTCCTGGAGGAAGGCGACCGCGTCCAGGTTCTCCCGGCCGCCGTGCTCGTTCGGCGTCCACTGGCCCGGCTCGCGCGAGTAGTCGAGGTACAGCATCGACGCGACGGCATCCACCCGCAGCCCGTCGATGTGGTACTCCTCGCACCAGTAGACGGCGTTCGCCACCAGGAAGTTGCGCACCTCGCGGCGGCCGTAGTCGAACTCCAGCGTCCCCCAGTCGGGATGCGCCGCCCGCAGCGGGTCCGCGTGCTCGTACAGCGGACGCCCGTCGAACTCGGCCAAGGCCCAGTCGTCCCGCGGGAAGTGGGCCGGCACCCAGTCCATCAGCACTCCGATCCCGGCCCGGTGCAGGGCGTCGACCAGGTACTTGAAGTCGTCGGGGGTGCCGAGGCGGGCGGTCGGGGCGTAGAAGCCGGTGACCTGGTAGCCCCAGGAGCCGCCGAAGGGGTGCTCGGCGATCGGCAGCAGCTCGACATGGGTGAAGCCGAGGTCGGAGACGTACGCCGGGAGCTGCTCCGCCAGTTGCCGGTACGTCAGGCCCGGTCGCCAGGACGGCAGATGGACCTCGTAGACCGAGAACGGCGCCTCGTGCGCCGGGGTCTGCGTACGCCGCGCCAGCCACTCCTCGTCGTTCCACTCGTACCGCGAGGCGTGGATGACGGACGACGTGTTCGGCGGGACCTCCGTGCGGCGGGCCATCGGGTCGGCCCGGAGCGTCTTCGACCCGTCCGGCCGGGTGATCTCGAACTTGTACAGCTCGCCCTCGCCGATCCCGGGCACGAACAGCTCCCACACGCCCGAGGAGCCCAGCGAACGCATCGGGTACCCCGTGGCGTCCCAGAAGTTGAAGGTCCCGGCCAGGCGCACGCCGAGCGCGTTCGGCGCCCACACGGTGAAGCGGGTGCCGGTCACGCCCTGGTGGGTCATCGGCTCGGCGCCGAGTGCCTTCCACAGCTCCTCGTGCCGGCCCTCGTTGATCAGATGCTGGTCCAGCTCACCGATCGCGGGCAGGAAACGGTACGCGTCCTCCGTCTCCTGCACGGCGCCCTCGTACGACACCAGCAGCCGGTACGCCCCCGGCACCTCCCGCAACGGCAGCAGCGCCGAGAAGAAGCCGCCCCCGTCGTCGTGCAACTCCGCCCGCAGCGAGTCCACCACCACACTCACGCCGAGCGCGTAGGGCCTGAACGCCCGGAACACCACACCCCCGGGCACGGGGTGGGCCCCCAGCACGGAGTGCGGCGCGTGATGGGTCCCGGCCAGCAGCCGCTCGCGATCGGCGCCGTCCATCGCGGGGGAGACGACGGGGTGGGCGAGGGCGGGGTCGTCCTGGGGGATGCCGGGCGCCTCGGGGGTGTCCTGCCGGGGGACCGACGGCTGCGGGGCCGGCGGCTCGGCGGCGCTCTGCTCGGGGACCACCGGCTCGGCGGAGGCCTGCTGGGGCAGCACGGCCTCCGGGGCCGGTGCGTCGGCCGGCACCGGTGGGGGAGGGGCCGCCCCGGCGCCTGGCGGGACGGCCGGGACCAGTACCGGGGTCTGCGCCCTCTCCGCCTGCCGCGGCGTCCGCACGGCCCTCTTCGCGGCGGTGCGCCTGGCGGCGGCCTCGGTCGTGACGGCTTCCCCGGACGCGGGCGTCTCGACGGCTGTCTTCTTGACGGCGGCCTTCTTGACTCCCGTCTTCTTGGCGGCCGTCTTCTTCGAGCCTGTGGCTTTCGCGGCGGCCTTCGTCGACGCGTCGGGTTTCACCACGGCGGTCTTCGCGGCGGTGGCTTTCGCGACGGCGGTCCCGGCGGCGGTGGTGGCGGCGGGCTTCGCGGTGACGGCTTTCTTCCCGACGGTCTTCTTCGCCACGGCCTTGTCCGTGACGGTCTTCTTCGTCACGGCCTTCTTCGCCACGGCCCTGTCCGTCACCGCCTCCTTCGTCACGGTCTTGTTCGTGACGGCCTTCTTCGCCACGGCCTTCTTCGCCACGGCCTCGGCCTTCGTCGCCGTGGATGTCGTCGTGGTGGCCTTCTTCGCCGGTGCCTTCGCGGCCACGCCCTTGCGCGCGGCGGCCTTTCTCGGCGCGGACGTCCCGGCGGCCGGCTCGCCCTCGATCGGCGCCTTCGCCTCCGGTGCCCCCTCGCCGGCCTTCTCGGCCGCCGCCTCGATCTCGGCGGCCTTGACGCCCGCCGTCTTCCTGGGCTTCCGCGTCCCGCCGGCCGTCCGCACCGGCTGCGGTGCCTCCTCGGCGGCGGCGGTGGGCGTGCTGCCGGCAGACGGGGTCGCCGCTTTCTTCGTCGCCGCCTTTTTCGTCGCCGTCTTCTTCGCGGTCGCCTTCTTCGCCACGGCTTTCTTCGCGGCCGTCTTCTTCACGGCCGTCCTCTTCACCGGGGCGGGCCCCTCGTCGGCGGGGCCGGTGGGCTGGGTGCTGTCGTCGGACGGCGGGCGGGGTGTCACAGGTACTGCCTCCTCGGCAGGTCGGGCTGGGGCGTGTCAGGGGGTGTCGGCGTTGGGGTCCGTGGCGAGCCGGCGCACGGCGGCCAGGGGGACCGGGAGCCAGTCGGGGCGATGGCGGGCCTCGTAGAGGACCTCGTACACGGCCTTGTCGGTCTCGTAGGCGCGCAGCAGCACGGGATCCGTACGGGGGTCGGCCCCGGCGACGTCCGCGTAGCCGGAGCAGTACGCGGCCCGGCAGGCGGTCGCCCAGTCGGCGGCCGGGGGCTGGAGGGAGTGCGCGGCGTAGTCGAAGGAGCGGAGCATGCCGGCGACGTCACGGGCGACGGGCTGCGGCATCCGGCGCTCGGCCAGCGGCTTCGACGGCTCGCCCTCGAAATCTATGAGCGACCACTGCCCGGAGGGCGCGCGGAGGCACTGCCCGAGGTGGAGGTCGCCGTGTATGCGCTGGGCGGTCCACGTGCGCCCCTCGGCGGCCAGGTCGGCGAGCGCCTCGAAGGCCGTGTGCAGACCGGGGGCGTACGGCCGCAGCGCGGGTACGGCCTGCGCGGCGGACTCCAGACGGCCGGTCATCCCGTCGACCAGCGACTCCAGCTGCTGTCGGCCCAGGGTGACCGTGGGCAGGGCCCGCGCCAGCGCGGTGTGCACCTCGGCGGTCGCCCGGCCCAGCGCCCGCGCCTCGGCGGTGAAGTCCTCGCCCTTGGCCAGCATGCTCAGCGCCAGTTCCCAGCCGTCGGCCGCGCCGTGCAGGAACGGCTGGAGGACGCCCAGGACGTGGTGGCCCTCGGCGCCGGCGCCCCGGTCCAGCTCCGCCACCATCCAGGCCACCGGCGCGGGTACCCGGGGGCAGCCTTCCAGGGACAGCTCCCTCGGCAGTTCCAGGTCGGGGTTGTCGCCGGGCACGACCCGGCGGAACAGCTTCAGAATGAACGTATCGCCGTAGACGAGCGAGGAGTTGGACTGCTCCGAGGTGATCAGGCGGGGCACCAGGCCCTCGGGGATGTCGTGCCGGGTGTCCCGCCCGCAGCGCAGCTCCCCGACGTGCGCCTCGGTCCGCATCGCCTCCAGGAGGACCTCGGCGAGGCGGGGGTCGTGCAGGGCCTCGTACACCGTGCGTCCGGCCAGGGGCCCCTCGGCCACGTGCCCGATCAGCGCGGGCGCCAGCCGGGGCGGCAGCGTCTCGCGCACGCCGAGCAGCAGCTGGTAGCAGTCGCCGGGGTGGGCCGGGGCCCCCTGGGACGGCACCAGCGGCTGGTGGGCGCGGACGAGCAGGTGGAACAGCCCGGCCTTGGCGGTGCCCACCGGCAGCAGCTCGGTGGCCGCGACCAGACTGAACCCGGCGACCGGCCGGCCCTTCCCCGCGAACCAGCGCTGCCGTGGCAGCCACTCCCGCAGCAGCGGCTCCAGGGAGAGGAGCAGCCCGGGGGCGGGCTCCGTGGCGGGCGGTGGAGCAGGACTTGGCGCGGTGGGGTGCGTGGCGGCTTCCGACATGGCCTCGCGTCCTTTCCCCGGGGGCGGGGTGTTCCTGTCTGCGTGCCCCGGGCGGGCCGGGAGAAACCGGCCCGCCCGGGGTTCGGGTCGGGCTTACACGGTGTCCTTCCGCAGGCGGAACCAGTAGAAGCCGTGGCCCGCGAGGGTGAGGAGATAGGGCAGTTCGCCGATGGCGGGGAAGCGCACTCCGCCGATGAGTTCGACGGGGTGGCGTCCTTCGTAGGCGCGCAGATCGAGTTCGGTGGGCTGCGCGAAACGCGAGAAGTTGTTCACGCACAGCACCAGGTCGTCCCCGTCCCCCTCGGTCGAGGGCGCCTCCCTGAGGAAGGCGAGGACGGCCGGGTTCGACGACTGCAGCTCGGTGTAGCTGCCGAGGCCGAACGCCGGGTTCTGCTTGCGGATCTCGATCATCCGGCGGGTCCAGTGCAGCAGCGACGAGGGTGACGACATCGACGCCTCGACGTTGGTGACCTGGTAGCCGTAGACCGGGTCCATGATCGTCGGCAGCGACAGCCGTCCCGGGTCGCAGGAGGAGAAGCCGGCGTTGCGGTCCGGCGTCCACTGCATGGGGGTGCGCACGGCGTCGCGGTCGCCGAGCCAGATGTTGTCGCCCATGCCGATCTCGTCGCCGTAGTAGAGGATCGGCGAGCCGGGCAGGGAGAGCAGCAGGGCGGTGAAGAGTTCGATCTGGTTGCGGTCGTTGTCCAGGAGGGGGGCGAGGCGGCGCCGGATGCCGATGTTGGCGCGCATGCGCGGGTCCTTGGCGTACTCCGCGTACATGTAGTCGCGCTCTTCGTCGGTGACCATTTCCAGGGTCAGCTCGTCGTGGTTGCGCAGGAAGATGCCCCACTGGCAGCTCGAGGGGATCGCCGGGGTCTTGGCGAGGATCTCCGAGACCGGGTAGCGCGATTCCCTGCGTACCGCCATGAAGATCCTCGGCATCACCGGGAAGTGGAACGCCATGTGGCATTCGTCGCCGCCGCTGGGGAAATCGCCGAAGTAGTCGACGACGTCCTCCGGCCACTGGTTCGCCTCGGCCAGCAGCACGGTGTCCGGGTAGTGCGCGTCGATCTCCTTCCGCACCCGCTTCAGGAAGTGGTGGGTCGCGGGAAGGTTCTCGCAGTTGGTGCCCTCCTGCTGGTACAGGTAGGGCACGGCGTCCAGGCGGAAACCGTCGATGCCCAGGTCCAGCCAGAAGCGCAGCGCCGAGATGATCTCCTCCTGCACGGCCGGGTTCTCGTAGTTGAGGTCCGGTTGGTGGGAGAAGAAGCGGTGCCAGTAGTACTGCTTGCGGACGGGGTCGAAGGTCCAGTTGGAGGCTTCGGTGTCGACGAAGATGATGCGGGCGTCGGGGAACTGTTTGTCGTCGTCGGCCCAGACGTAGTAGTCGCCGTAGGGGCCGTCGGGGTCCTTGCGGGACTCCTGGAACCACGGGTGCTGGTCGCTGGTGTGGTTCATGACGAAGTCGATGATGACGCGCATGCCGCGTTGGTGGGCGGCGTCGACGAATTCCACGAAGTCGGCGAGGTCGCCGAATTCGGGGAGGACGGCGGTGTAGTCGGAGACGTCGTAGCCGCCGTCGCGCAGGGGGGACTTGAAGAAGGGCGGCAGCCAGATGCAGTCGATGCCGAGCCACTGCAGGTAGTCGAGTTTGGCGGTGAGGCCCTTGAGGTCGCCGACGCCGTCGCCGTTGCTGTCCTGGAAGGAGCGGACGAGCACCTCGTAGAAGACGGCGCGTTTGAACCAGTCCGGGTCCCGGTCCTTCTGCGGCGTGTCCTCGAAGGTGTCAGGAACGGGTTCGTTGACGATCATTGTGTGGGTGACCCCCCGATCTGCGGGTTGGACGGTCGCAGGACGGTCAGTACGTGGGCGGGCGAGCGTCCCGGTTCCAGTCGTACGTAGTTGTTCCTGCCCCAGGTGTAGACCTCACCGGTGAGCTCGTCTCGTACCAGCACGGACTCGTGCCAGTCGAGGCCGAGTTGCGGCATGTCCAACGAGACCGTGGCCTCCTGGGTGTGGTGGGGGTCGAGGTTGACGACCACCAGAACCGTGTTCGAGCCCGCCTGCTTCGAGTAGACGATCACCGCGTCCTGGTCGGCGTGGTGGAAGTGCAGATTGCGCAACTGGCGCAGCGCCGGGCTCCGACGCCTGATCTCGTTGAGCTTGCCGAGCAGTGGGGCGATGGTGTGTCCGTCGCGTGCGGCTGTGTCCCAGTCGCGGGGGCGGAGCTGGTACTTCTCGGAGTCGAGGTATTCCTCGCTGCCGGGTTTGAGGGGGGTGTTCTCGCAGAGTTCGTAGCCGGAGTAGATGCCCCAGGTGGGGGAGAGGGTGGCGGCGAGGACGGCGCGGAGTTCGAAGGCGGGGCGGCCGCCCTCCTGGAGGAAGGCGTGGAGGATGTCGGGGGTGTTGACGAAGAAGTTGGGCCGCATGTAGGCGGCGGCCTCACCGGCGAGTTCGGTGGCGTAGTCGGTGAGTTCGGCTTTGGTGGTGCGCCAGGTGAAGTAGGTGTAGGACTGCTGGAAGCCGGTGGCGGCCAGGGTGTGCATCATCGCGGGGCGGGTGAAGGCCTCGGCGAGGAAGATGACGTCGGGGTCGGTGGCGTTGATGTCGGCGATGACCTGTTCCCAGAACACGACCGGTTTGGTGTGGGGGTTGTCGACGCGGAAGATGCGGACCCCGTGGTCCATCCAGTGCCGCAGGATGCGGGTGGTCTCGGCGATGAGGCCGGGCATGTCCGCGTCGAAGGCGATGGGGTAGATGTCCTGGTACTTCTTCGGCGGGTTCTCCGCGTAGGCGATGGTTCCGTCGGGGCGGTGGTGGAACCACTCGGGGTGCTTGTCGACCCAGGGGTGGTCGGGGGAGCACTGCAGGGCGAAGTCCAGGGCGATCTCCAGGCCCTGGGCGCGGGCCTGGGCGACGAAGAAGTCGAAGTCCTCCAGGGTGCCGAGGTCGGGGTGGACCGCGTCGTGGCCACCTTCGGGGGAGCCGATGGCCCAGGGCACGCCGACGTCGTCGGGGGTGGGGGAGAGGGTGTTGTTGTGGCCCTTGCGGAAGGTCGTGCCGATGGGGTGGATCGGGGGGAGGTAGACGACGTCGAAGCCCATCGCGGCGATCGCGGGCAGGCGGCGGGCGGCGGTGCGGAAGGTTCCGTGGGGCTGGGCGGGGGTGCCCTCGGAGCGGGGGAAGAACTCGTACCAGGAGCCGAACAGGGCCCGTTCCCGCTCCACCAGCAGCGGCAGCGGCTCGCTGGAGGTGACCAGCTCCCGCAGGGGATGACGGGTCAGGACCTCGTCCACCTCCGGCGCCAACGCCGCCGCCAGCCGGGAGGACGCGGGCCTGGCGGTGTCCCGCAGCGCGTCCACGGCGGCACGGAGGGTGGCCCGTCCGCTCCCGCCCTCGGGGATGTCGTCGGCGGCGCGTTCGTACAGCCGCGCGCCCTCCTCCAGGACCAGCTCGGTGTCCATGCCGGCCGGGATCTTGATGCGGGCATGATGGCGCCAGGTGGTGACCGGGTCGCCCCAGCCCTCCACGGCGTACGACCAGACGCCCTCGCTCGGTACGGAGACGGTGGCGCCCCAGCGGTCCGTGCCGGGGGCGAGTTCGCGCATCGGGGTCCAGCCGGCCGGGCGGCCGTCCGGGTCCGTCAGCACGACGTTGGCGGCGACCGCGTCATGGCCCTCCCGGATGACGACGGCCGAGATCTCGAAGGCCTCGCCCACGACCGCCTTCGCCGGGCGGCGGCCGTGGTGGACGGCCGGCCGTACGTCGATGACCGGTATGCGCCCGATGGTGGGGGCGCCCGGTGTCCCGGGGGTCTTGGGAGGTGGCGTGGCCGGCGCGGGCGGACCCGTGCGCGCCGGGCGTGCGGGGCGTGCGGCGG
Source organism: Streptomyces stelliscabiei (assembly GCF_014873495.1). GTDB lineage: Bacteria > Actinomycetota > Actinomycetes > Streptomycetales > Streptomycetaceae > Streptomyces > Streptomyces bottropensis. The sequence goes on from NZ_JADBGF010000001.1 coordinate 7,236,161, forward strand.
TGCTCTGTGGTGTGGCGCTGGTGGTACTGGTCGTCGGGGGTGGTGACGAATGGTGCGTGGCGGGCATGACCGCTCCTGTCCGCGTCAACGTGGGTGGGCGGATAAGGGTGTGGGGAGGTGGGGCCAGCGGGACTACCGGTGGAGCCTTCCCACACAGTGCGGGTGGGCATTCCGGCACTTTGTTAACTACTCACGCGTATGTCTACACACAAGACCGGCCTCGTCCGAAAGGGTCGAGGCCGGTCACTGTAGTCGCTCTCGGTAAAGAGACCTTCACCTCCGGTGTTACGGACTCCTACGAACGGTCGACCTGGAGAAGCCTGTTCGGGGAGCCCGCCTTCCTGTCCTTCACTTTGCCCGAAACCGCGCGCTCAACCAGGGCTCTGCCCACCTCGGCCGGTGACGCCCCCGGACGGTCGGCCAGATACAGGGCCGCCGCGCCCGCCGCGTGCGGGGCGGCCATGGACGTACCGGAGTGGGTGGCCGTGCCGGTGTCGCTCCGGTGGGACGCGGACGGCACGGACACACCGGGGGCGAACAGGTCCAGGCGCGGGCCCCAGTTCGAGAACGCGGCGCGGACGTCCTTCCTGTCGGTGGCGCCGACGGTGATCGCCTGTTTCACACGGGCGGGTGAGGACAGGCTCGCGGCGAGCCCGTCGTTGCCCGCCGCGACCGTGTAGGTGACCCCGGACGCGATGGAGTTGCGTACGGCCGCGTCGAGCTGGGCGTTGCCCCGGCCGCCGAGACTCATGTTGGCCACGGCCGGCTTCACGGCGTGCCCGGTGACCCAGTCGATGCCCGCGATGACCTGGGCCGTCGTCCCCCCGCCCGCGTCGTCGAGCACCCGTACGGCTACGATCCGGGCCTTCTTGGCGACGCCGTGGACGGTGCCGGCGACGGTGCCCGCGACATGGGTGCCGTGGCCGTTGCCGTCCTGCGCGGTCCGGTCGTTCTGGACGAAGTCCCAGCCGTTCACGGCCCGGCCGCCGAAGTCCTTGTGCGTGACCCGTACGCCGGTGTCGATCACGTACACGGTGACGCCCTCGCCCGCCGACCGCGGCCAGGCGTAGCTCCTGTCGAGGGGCAGGTCCGGCTGGTCGACGCGGTCCAGGCCCCACGCGGACGGGTTCGGCTGCCGGTGCCCGCTCGGGGCTCGGTCGTAGGTCACCTTCGTGTCCTGGACGACCGAGGCGACGCGGGAGTCCGCCGCCAGACGCCTGGCCTCCGTCTCGCCGGCCGTCACGGCGTAACCGTTCAGCGCGGTGCCGTACATATGGCGTATTTCCGCCCCGTACTGCGCCGCTACGCCCTTTCCGGCCGTCGACGGGGCCCGGACGCCCGCCTTCAGGGTCACGATCCAACTGCCCTTGACGGAACCGGGATCACCGACCCCCTGGACGAGCCCCTCCGGGGCGGCCTGCGCGGGCAGGGTGAGGGCCGAAAGCACCACGGCGGTCAGGACCGCCGTGAGCCCTCCCGCCCGGCGGGCACGCCTGATTCTCGCCTCTCCCGGATGACCCATGTGTGAGAACCCCCTCCTCGAACCGGCACCGCCACGGGGCAGCCTCTCGTGCGGCGTGAAGTGCCACAAGGCCGCACAGAGGGGTGGAATCGGCCATATCGGCTGTGGGGCCCACGGGTGGTGCGGCCGGGTTGCCGCTGCTCACGGTCGCCCTGCGGCGAATTCAGGACTGAACGCCCGGGAAGGGACTGCCCGGCGGGGCGGCCGGGGTACGGATGCGCCGTAATCGCATACCGGGGGACGCCCCGTGGTTACCGGGCCCCCGCGCCGCTACCGTCGGGGGTGACGAACGGCGCACAGCGGAGTGCGTCCCCCCGGCCCGTACGTCCTGGCGCGAAGGTGGAACCCTCTGTGAAGGCCATCCGCAGATTCACCGTCCGACCCGTCCTCCCCCAAGTCCTGCACCCGCTCAGCGAACTGGCGCGCAATCTGCGCTGGTCCTGGCACGCGGAGACCCGCGACCTCTTCCAGTCGGTCGACCCCGAGCGCTGGGCCTCCTCCGGCGGCGACCCCGTGCGCCTGCTCGGCTCCGTCTCCACCCGGCGCCTCGCCGAACTCGCCGAGGACCGGCGTTTCCTGCGCCGGCTGACCGCCGCCGCCGACGACCTGCGTGACTACGTCACCGGGGACCGCTGGTACCAGGCGCAGACGCAGGGACAGGGGCAGGCGTCCGAACTCCCGGCCGCCATCGCGTACTTCTCGCCCGAGTTCGGCATCACGGCCGCGCTGCCCCAGTACTCCGGCGGTCTCGGCATCCTCGCCGGCGACCATCTGAAGGCGGCCAGCGACCTCGGTGTCCCGCTGATCGGCGTCGGCCTGCTCTACCGGCACGGCTACTTCCGGCAGTCCCTGTCCCGCGACGGATGGCAGCAGGAGCACTACCCGGTGCTCGACCCGCACGAACTGCCCCTGGTGCCGCTCCAGGAGGCCGACGGCTCGGCGGCCCAGGTCGGCCTGGCACTGCCCGGCGGACGCCGGCTGCACGCCCGGATCTGGCAGGCCCAGGTGGGCCGGGTGCCGCTGCTGCTCCTCGACTCGGACGTCGAGGAGAACGACCCCGGCGAACGCGGCGTGACCGACCGGCTGTACGGCGGCGGCAGCGAACACCGGCTCCTCCAGGAGATGCTGCTCGGCATAGGGGGTGTCCGGGCCGTACGCACGTACTGCCGCCTCACCGGCCACCCCGGCCCCGAGGTCTTCCACACCAACGAGGGCCACGCGGGTTTCCTCGGCCTGGAACGCATCGCCGAACTCCACGACGAGGGACTGGACTTCGACGCCGGTCTGGAGGCGGTCCGCTCCGGCACGGTCTTCACCACCCACACCCCCGTCCCCGCCGGCATCGACCGCTTCGACCGTGAGCTTCTCGCCCGCCACTTCGGCCCCGACGCGGAGCTGCCGCGCATCGACGTCGGCCGCATCCTGGGGCTCGGCATGGAGACGTACACGGGCGGCGACCCGAACGTCTTCAACATGGCGGTGATGGGGCTGCGGCTCGCCCAGCGCGCCAACGGCGTCTCCCTGCTGCACGGGCAGGTCAGCCGGCAGATGTTCTCCGGACTGTGGCCGGGCTTCGACCCGGACGAGGTGCCCATCACCTCCGTCACCAACGGCGTGCACGCCCCCACCTGGGTGGCCCCGGAGGTGTTCCGCCTCGGCGCCCGGCAGATCGGCGCCGAGCGCACCGAGGACGCCATGAGCGTCGGCGGCTCGGAGCGCTGGGACGCCGTCGGCGACATCCCCGACCAGGACATCTGGGAACTGCGCCGCGACCTGCGCGAACAACTGGTCGTCGAGGTGCGCGAGCGCCTGTCCGCCTCCTGGCGGCAGCGCGGCGCGGGCACCGCCGAACTCGGCTGGATCGACGGCGTCCTGGACCCGGACGTCCTGACCATCGGCTTCGCCCGCCGCGTCCCCTCCTACAAACGCCTCACCCTGATGCTGCGCGACCAGGACCGCCTGATGGATCTGCTGCTCCACCCGGAGCGGCCGGTGCAGATCGTGATCGCGGGCAAGGCGCATCCGGCGGACGACGGCGGAAAGCGCCTGATCCAGGAGCTGGTGCGATTCGCGGACGACCCGCGCGTGCGCCACCGGATCGTGTTCCTTCCCGACTACGGCATGGCGATGGCGCAGAAGCTGTACCCCGGCTGCGACGTCTGGTTGAACAACCCGCTGCGCCCGCTGGAGGCGTGCGGCACGTCCGGCATGAAGGCCGCGCTGAACGGCTGTCTCAATCTGTCCGTCCTGGACGGCTGGTGGGACGAATGGTTCCGGCCGGACTTCGGCTGGGCGATCCCCACGGCGGACGGCACGGCGACGAACGAGGACCAGGACCGCCGGGACGACGTGGAGGCGGCGGCCCTGTACGAGCTGCTGGAACAGCGGGTCGCCCCCCGCTTCTACGAGCGCGGGCAGGCCGGTCTGCCCGACCGCTGGATCGCGATGGTCCGCGAGACCCTGACGCATCTGGGTCCGAAGGTGCTGGCGGGCCGCATGGTCCGGGAGTACGTCGAGCGCCTGTACGCCCCGGCCGCCCGCGCGCACCGCTCGCTGGTCCCGGACGTGGCCCGGGAGCTGTCCGAGTGGAAGGCACGGGTGCGGGGGGCCTGGCACCGGGTGAGCGTGGACCATGTGGAGACCTCGGCGGCACCCGCCGGTACGGCCGCCGAGCTGGGCGCGACGCTGGTGCTGCGCGTCCGGGTGGCGCTCGGCGACCTGGGCCCGGACGACGTCGAGGTCCAGGCGGTCTCCGGCCGCGTCGACACCGACGACCGCATCACGGACGCGACGTACGTCCCGCTGAAGCCGGTGAGCGGACCCGACGAGGAGGGCCGCTGGGTCTACGAGGGCCCGCTGTCCCTCGACCGCACCGGCTCCTTCGGCTACACGGTCCGCATCCTGCCGTCCCACCGCCTGCTGGCCTCCACCGCCGAACTGGGCCTGGTGACGGTGCCTTCGCAGGAGCTGGGGGAGGGGGCGGGGGTGTTGCTGCGGTAGGGGTGGCTTCGTGGCTGCGCCCCGTACAGGAATGGCCTGTGCGGGGCGTCCGCGTATCTGCGGATCTGGCCAGCCGCTTGACCGGAACGGTGCCCTGACCCCCGCGCGTCCGATCACGACGCGTAACGGCTCGCCGAGCGCTATTGCTGCTACTTGGCCTGTTCTTGTCGTGCAGTCATCTCGCTGTGTGGAGGTGACGCCTGAAGGTTGCCGAGTTCAACGAGATGATGATTGAGCTGTCGGCTGGGCGGGCGTCTTTGCTGACGCGGATAGTGCGGATGGCGTGTTTTGCATGTTCAACGCTGAATCACATACGTAGCGTGGTCATGCCATGAATGTGCGGCATGTAGGTGGTGGCTGGCATTCGCCCACTGTCGTCGCAGGTCAGAGGCCCTCCGTCATTTTGTATTGTGATGCAGTTCACATTGACGACGGGAACTGAGGTGGCGTTAGCTCGCGGGACCTATGAAGGTTCTGTGACTGTGTGACTACGGGGTGGGGTCGTGGTGTTGAGGCGGGGGCATCGCCATGTTCGGATGCGAAGAGACCGTTGCCTCTGCCCGAGGACGCCACGTCCACGACGGCGGACTTCGGACCGACCGTCCCATCGGGACGTTCTTCCAGCGTGACGTCGATGTCCTGCCAGGTGCCGTTCTCGTCCCGCGCTCGCTGAGGCTGCGTCGACTGGGTGAGGGTGAAGGTGCCATCAGCGTTCGCGACGGTCGTCGTGTACTCGGTCCGCTCGGACGGCACTTCTACGGGTTCACCGGTCGCCGCGGCCCGCGCCGACGCCGAAGCTGACCGATCGGTCAGTGCCCCGTTCGGAGCGGCCGTAGCGTCACCGGCGGTCACAAGCGAGACAACAGGCAACAGGGACAGCAACGTCGCCGCCGCTGAGATCCCACCGACCACACGACGACACCGGTCGGCGGACGCCTGCTCTCGCTGACCCGCTACGACAGCCGCGGGCTGGCGGTCAGTGCGCAGGGCGACATCTGGGACGACACCTCCGCCCCTTCGGGCACTCCGGTGCAGACGGAGGGCGGCCAGGCGCCGATCCAGACCGACACGACGTACGACGGCGTCGGCCGTGCCATCAAGACGGTCACGAAGGCACACGGCGTGACCCGCTGGACCACCGAGGCGACGTACACAGGCGACACGGTCACGACGTCCGCCCCGCCCGGCGGCCAGGCCACCGCAGTGATCAGCAACACCCTCGGCCAGACGACCGAACGCCGCGAATACGCGGGCCCGACGCCGACAGGCACGGACTACACAACGACCACCTACACGTACACGGACGCGGGCCAACAGGAGAAGATCACCGGCCCGGACAAGAGCGTGTGGTCGTACACGTACGACCTGTTCGGCCGTCAGCTCACCGCGACGGACCCCGACAAGGGCACGGCGAAGTCGGTCTACGACAGCCTCGACCGGGTCGAGTCGTCCTTCAACATCGAGGAGGAGGGAAAGAAGCTCCTCTACGGATACGACGAGCTGAACCGCAAGACGGGCCTGTGGCAGGGCACGAAGACGGACGCGAACAAGCTCGCGGCCTGGACCTACGACTCGCTGGCCAAGGGGCAGCTGGACACCGCGGTCCGCTATGACGGCGGCTCGGCCTCCACGGGCAAGGCCTACACGAAGCAGGTCACGTCGTACGACCCCCTGTACCAGGTCAAGGAGAGCCAGCTTCTGCTCCCCGAGACGGATGCGCTGGTGGCTGCGGGTGTGCCGAAGACGTTGTCCTTCGCGACGGGTTACCGCCTGGACGGGACGATCAGTATGACGTCCCATCCGGCGGCGGGTGGCCTCCCTGCGGAGCAGGTCGGCTACGAGTACAACGCGACGGGACAGCAGATCAAGTCGGCCGGCGCGACCGGCTATCTGCAGGGCGCGGTGTTCTCCCCACAGGGTGACCTGCGTCAGCTGGCCCTGGGCAAGGACGGGGCGGACACCGCGAAGAAGGCGTACCTCAACTGGGTGTACGAGAAGGGCACGCGCCGCCTGACCCGCTCCTTCGTCACCGATGACGTGCATGGCTACATGCCGCAGGAGCTGCAGTTCACCCAGGACGACGCGGGCAACGTCACGTCGATCTTCGACGCCTCCACGCAGGGCGGCACGACCAAGCCCGATTACCAGTGCTTCACGTACGACGGCCACCGCCGCATGACCGAGTCCTGGACCCCGAAGACGGCCGACTGCGCGGCTTCGGGCCGCACGACGTCCAACCTCGACGGCGCGGCCCCGTACTGGACGTCGTACACCTACACCGGTGCCGGTCAGCGCAAGACGGAGACCAAGCACTCGGGCACGGGCGACAGCACCGCGACATACACCTACGACGACACCAGCGCGGCCGGCGACAAGAAGCCGCACACCCTGGACAACACGACGGGCGCCACGGCGGCTGCCTACGACTACGACGTGAACGGCAACACCACGTCCCGCCCTGGTCCGAAGACCACCCAGTCCCTCCTCTGGAACGGCGAGGGCAAGCTGGCCAAGACGAGTGAGGGCACGGCGGAGACGAGCTACCTCTATGACGCCGACGGGGAGTTGCTGATCCGTCGCGCCAAGGGTGACGGCGACACGATTCTGTACCTGGGCGGTACGGAGGTCCGCCTGACGGTCAAGGGCACGACGAAGACCCTGTCCGGGACGCGTTACTACACGGCCAACGGCCAGACGATCGCGGTCCGCACGGCCGTTGCCGGCGCCTCGGGCACAAAGCTGAGTTTCCTGGCATCCGACCATCACGGCACGTCCAGCCTCGCGCTCGACGCGACGACGTACGCGGTGACGAAGAGGTACACATCGCCGTTCGGGGCCTCACGGGATCTGAAGCCGGGTGTCAGCTGGCCGGACGACAAGGGGTTCTTGGGCAAGCCGGCGGATGTCGGAACGGGGCTGACGCACATCGGGGCCCGTGAGTACGACCCGAAGAACGGCCAGTTCATCAGCGTCGACCCATTGCTGGAACTCGACAAGCACGAGACCCTCAACGGCTACACGTACAGCGTCAACAACCCCGTCACCTTCTCCGATCCGACGGGACTCGGCCTGAAGTGCGGCGGTAAGAACGATCCAGCCTGCCCGAGGCGCCCTGACGGCACGCCTGGAAACGGGCGCCCCAGTGAGGCGGTCGACTACAGCAAAAGTGGTGGGACCGGAACTGCGAGCACCAATAGCTCCGGAGTTACAGGAAATTCTGGGGGTGGCGTCAGCGTCAATGGTGTTCCCATCCCGACCGAAGAAGAGCTCACCGCGCGCGGTGTGATGATTTTCGGTAAGACGTACGATCAGGCAGTCCATGAGTGGATGGTGGGAACCTGCCAGAACGTCAACGCTGGTGATACCAACTACGGGGCTTTCTGCTCTACGGCACATAAGGCTGGATTGCTTGATCCTTCGCAGAATGACCCTTTTGGTGTGCAGGCCAATATCAACTGCGCTACGGGCAAGGGGGACTGTGTTGAGGCGATCGTCTCGGACGTTCTTTGGCTCATCAGTTGGGGATTGGGTAGACTCACTGCTCAGGCAGTCGCTGCAGAAGCCGCTGCCGCAGGAAAATCAGCTAGTCGGAGTTTCAGTGTCTGGGATGATATAAAGCCTACGCAGCCGAATTATCTCGGAAGTGATCTTCCCAGGTCCTTTGAAATGCAGGCAGGGAATACGAGGGTCTGGGTGCACGGAAACGTGACTGAACATATGGCTGAGTATCTCCAAGGGAGAGCAGTCAAGGACCTAGCCGGAGCCGAACAGCTCGGCTTGGCTGCTCAGGTTCAATTGCTTAGTCTGCAGTCTGCGGTCACACAGGCCACGCGCTCTGGGGTTCCGCTCGGGCGTATGGTGAATGTGGGGGGATGGGAATTGAAGTTCAGCCAACGATCGGCGGATCCTTTGCCTGCGCTCGTGCACGGTCTGTATACCGGATAGGGGAGAAAATGCCGAACGTCAGCGGAATGATTCCCTGTCCAGGGGCTACCGTGGAGAAGGATCCCTGGATCCCCCTCAAAATTATTTGGCATGTGGATAGAGGAGTGCAGCCACTCTATCTTTTGGTCGAGGGTTCCGATGGTGGATACGTGGAACTCAAGCTGCATCCGGATACAGGTGCCTTGATGTCGCTAATTATCGTAGATCTTCCGGCTGAGAAGGGATACGACAGGAAGGATGCTGCAGATCAGGTTTTTGAATCTTTCACACCTACTTTTGATGTCATCCCTTGGGGTCCTGCAAGTGGTGTGGCGACTGAAAGGAGAGTGGTCAGAGTTGTGCGTGATCTGAGTTACTCGCAAGTGCGGGGTAGGTTTTCTATCGTTTTCCTGGAGGACTCGGCTGAATCGGTGATTAAATGCGGCCCTGTATCAATTGAAATATCGAAGGATGGCGCATTCGTGCGCTTGGTATCCAAGATTGATACTTCATCCACCGTCTGATTCCCAGTCGCGATCCTGGCATGGTTTGAGCCTCGGGGCGTTTTTGGTTGGAGTGGATCTGATGGTCCACCGGTGTGATGACCGGACGTCAGGGGCTCCTTGCTGCACCGGCACGGGTTCAGCCTCAGGTCCCGGCCCGCCGTGCGCTGGAGCGTGACGAGGAGGCCGTGACGGGCTGGGTGAAGGAGACCTGGCGCCAGGTGGAAGCACCGTGGCGGCGCTCGGAGACTGGCTGTGCTTCGAAGACGAGGCCGGGTTCTCGATGACGCCACCCACCTCACGGACCTGGGTCAGGCGCGGACACACACCCGTTGCGCCGACACCCTCGTGCCACAGATTGTCCCAGACCAGCGCCGCGGGGCCGTCGAGCTGGTCGTGAGCGGTCTGGATCAGGTCGCGGTAGTCCTTCCAGGAGAAGCTCTTGCGTCCGTCGGGACGCGCGTCGGGACAGGGCCGGTAGATCAGCCGGGAGCGTTCGCGAGGCTTGTAGCAGACCAGCGCGGCGACGGATAAGCGGCGGCGGGATCGGCCCCCGACACAGATGACGTGGGTGTGTCCGTGGCGGGACCAGGTGCGGGTGGTCGGCGGCGTCCATCGAGAATCCGGCTTCGTCCTCGATCGAAGACGAGCCAGGCGAGCGCCGCCACGATCCTTCCACCTGCGGCCGGACCTCCTTCACTCAGCCGGCCACGGCCGCCTCGTCTCGCTCGATGGCACGGCGAGCGGGGACCTGGCAGGTCCAGCCATGCCGTCTGAGCAGCGCGGCGACACCCTGGACGGTGTAGCTCTTGTGGAACCGGCGCCCGATCAGGGGCCTTGATCCGCGACAGGGTCCAGGTCTGGTCCGGCCAGCTGTGCGCGACCGGGCCCTTGAACAGTTCTGGCTTGAGCACGGCGAAGAGTTCGTCGCTTAGCCGCGGCAGCGACGCCGGCCCCTTCGAGGCCAGGGCTCTCGGCCCGCCGTGTGACCAGGCCTTGCGTCAGCGCTGTACCGACCGGACACTGACGCGCAGGTCATGCGCGATGTCCGCGTTCTCTCCGCCCTGCTGGAAACGCTCGGCCGCCTCCATCCGCAACTTCTCGCGAAAGGCACGCCGCTCGTCGGTCAGCCCGCCCCCTTGCGCGTATCCCAAACACCCGGCATACCGCAGGGATCATGGGCCGTCAGCCCACCGACATCACGCTTTGAAGGTCAGTAGACATAATCTGTCGCAGCCCAGTACTGCGTGGGTTCAGTCTTTCGGGTCCTCCACCAGCCGCCGCAGCACCACCCCGCACCGCCGCGCATAAGCGTGCTGCAACCCCCGCGTCGCCGCCCCGCCCGCCCGTGCGTACCACTTGGCGCCGCGGCTGAAGGCGGTGACCGTGAGCCAGACCGTGCCGTCTCCCGTGCGGTCGACCACGAAGGACTCCTCACCGGATTCCGGGTGGCCCGGCAGCGTGCCGTAGGCCCAGCCCTTGCGGCGGGGCTCGTCCAGTGTGTAGACGACGCGGCAGGGGGCCTTGATGACGCCGCCGAGGGTGACCGTCACGTCGACGCCGGGGGCCGCCTCGGGTGCGGAGGCGTGGATGCCGACGCCCAGGGCGCGGTGCATCTCCCAGGTGCGGACGGCGTGCGCGGCCCGCTCGAACACGTCCGTGCCCTCGCCTATGCGGGAGCGGACGTGGAGGGGGCTGAAGTCGGGCGGGCAGTGACCCTCGAGGGTCGCGCCGACCGCTTCGTAGGTGAAGGGGCCCTCGGGGAGCGGGCCGGTGGTTGCGGGCATGGCGCAAAGCCTAGGGCGGTACCCGGCGTCGCCTTCTCGCCGGGTACCGCCCCAGTCACCTATCCCTGCACCACCACGTCAGGTCAGGCGTTGACGTTGACCGCCGCCCAGGCCGCGTTCACCGCCGCGTACTCGGCGCTGGAGGCGCCGTACAGGGAGGACGCCGCGTTCAGGGTCGCCGTGCGGGCGCCCTTGTAGTTGGTCGTCGAGGTCATGTACGTGCTCAGCGCCTTGTACCAGATCTGGATGGCCTTGGCGCGGCCGATGCCGGTGATCGTGGCACCGTTGGAGGTGGGCGAGTTGTACGAGACGCCGTTGATGGTCTTGGCGCCGCTGCCCTCGCTCAGCAGGTAGAAGAAGTGGTTGGCGGGGCCCGACGAGTAGTGGACGTCCAGGCTGCCGAGGGACGAGGACCAGTAGTTGGCCGAGTCGCCGTCCTTGCTCGGCTGGTCCATGTAGCGCAGCGGGGTGCCGTTGCCGTTGATGTCGATCTTCTCGCCGATGAGGTAGTCACCGGGGTCGCTGGCGTTGGCCGCGTAGAACTCGACCGCCGTGCCGAAGATGTCGGAGGTGGCCTCGTTCAGGCCGCCGGACTCGCCCGAGTAGTTCAGGCGGGCGGTGTTGGCGGTCAGGCCGTGGCTCATCTCGTGCCCGGCCACGTCCAGCGAGGTGAGCGGCTTGGTGTTGCTCGTGCCGTCGCCGTACGTCATGCAGAAGCAGCTGTCGTCCCAGAAGGCGTTGACGTACGCGTTGCCGTAGTGGACGCGGGAGTACGCGGCGACGCCGTTGTTCTTGATGCCGTTGCGGCCGAGGACGTTCTTGTAGAAGTCCCAGGTGACCTGGGCGCCGTACTGGGCGTCCACGGCGGCGTTCTGGTCGGTCGAGGAGCTGGAGATGCTGCCGGTTCCCCAGACGTCGTCGGCGTCGGTGAAGAGCGTGCCGGTCGACGACGAGGTGGCGCGGGCCTTGTTGTACGTCTTGTGGCCGCCGCGGCCGGCGTCCGTCAGGTTGTACGTCGAGCCCGACAGGGTCGTGCCGAGGGTGACCGAGCCGTTGTACTTGCTCTTGCCGGAGCCGGTCTGGACGGCCTCCCACTCGTACAGCTTCTTGCCGGTCTCCGCGTCGGTGACCACGTGGAGCTGCTGCGGGGTGCCGTCGTGCTGGAAGCCGCCGACGACCGTCTCGTAGGCGAGCGCGGGCTTGCCGCTCGCCGCCCAGACGACCTTGCGCGGGGCCTTGTCGGCCTCGGTCTTGGTGGAGCCCTCGGCCTTGGCGGCCTTCAGGGCCTGCTTCTCGGCGGTGGCCTTGGTGACGTCCGCGGTGAGGTCGGCGACCTTCACGGTGGCCTTGGTCGCTCTGGTGACGCTCTTGATCGCGCCGGCCTTGGACTCGTGGACGACCAGGTCGCCGCCGAGGACCGGGAGGCCGCCGAAGGTGCGCTCGTAGCGCGTGTGGACCGTGCCGTCGGCGTCCTTGAGGACGTCACGGACGACCAGTTCCTCCTTGGCGCCGAGACCTATCTCGTCGGCGGTCTCGGTGGTGGCCGCGTCCGCCTTCTTGATCAGGGCCGTGCGCGCGGCGGGGGTGAGTGCGACCTGGGCACCGGCCGGCTTGGCCTTGTCCGCGACGGGCGCGGGCTGGGCGGTGGCGCCGGTGGTCAGGGCGGTGGTCAGCAGCGCACCGGCGGCGACGGCGGTCGCGATGGCCAGCGTGGTCCGCTGATGACGCGCGTAGAACGGAGTCACTCATGCTCCTTGGTGGGGGAGGCCGGACGACCTGGGGAGTCGTCCGGGTATCTGGGTTACGAGTGCGGCGGGTGGGTGAAGCGTGACACCACGGACGCGTACATGTCAGGAGGGCAAGGTGATGTTGGCCGAAAATCAACAGTCTGGAAATATTGCGGCCATGTAAAATCGCTCCGACCACGGCAAAGGCCCGTCCAAGGCGAGGCAAAGCGGCCCCCGGAGAACGGCAAAGAAGGCGCCGCCCCGGGGAGTTGGATCCCCCGGGGCGGCGCCCTCTCACGTCGTGCTCACAGCGGGCCCCGTCTGCGAAGGGCCGTGCCGAGCCTTACGGGAACGTCAGCTTCCAGCTGTTGATGTAGCCGGTGTCCTGGGCCGCGTTGTCCTGGACCCTCAACTGCCAGACACCGTTGGCGACTTCGGACGAGGCGTTCACGGTGTAGGTGGTGTTGATGTTGTCCGTGCTGCCGCCGGTGCCGTACGCCTTCAGCGTGTAGGCCGTGCCGTCGGGGGCGACCAGCTGGACCTGGAGGTCACCGATGTAGGTGTGGACGATGTCCACGGCGACCGCGAGGTTCGAGGGCGCGTTGCCGGTCCGGCCGGAGACGGTGATCGGCGAGGTGACCGCCGCGCCGTTGTCCGGAATCGATACGTCGGTCGTGCTCTCGAACGACGTACCGCCGCCCCCGCCACCGCCGGGACGCGAGCCCACGTTGATGCCGGCCCACGCGTTCTGCACCGCCGTGTACTCGGCGGACGTGGTGCCGTACAGCTCACCGGCGACCGCGAGCGTGCCGGTGCGGGCCGCCGCGTAGTTGGTCGTCGACGTGAACTTCGTGGTCAGCGCCTTGAACCAGATCTGCTCCGCCTTGGCGCGGCCGATGCCCGTCACGGGGAGGCCGTCCGAGGTGGGCGAGTCGTAGTTGACGCCGTTGATGGTCTTGGCGCCGCTGCCCTCGGAGAGGAGGTAGAAGAAGTGGTTCGCGGGGCCCGACGAGTAGTGCACGTCGATCGAGCCGATGCCCGAGTACCAGGCGTCCTTGGACGAGCCGTCCTTGCTCGGCTTGTCCATGTAACGCAACGGCGTGCCGTTGCCGTTGATGTTGATCTCCTCGCCGATGAGGTAGTCACCGACGTCGGAGGAGTTCGCCGCGTAGAACTCCACCGTGGAGCCGAAGATGTCCGAGGTGGCCTCGTTCAGACCGCCGGACTCACCGGAGTAGTTCAGCCCGGCCGTGTTGGACGTGAGGCCGTGGGTCATCTCGTGCGCGGCCACGTCGATCGACGTCAGCGGGTTGGCGTTGCCCGAGCCGTCGCCGTACGTCATGCAGAAGCAGGCGTCCTGCCAGAACGCGTTGACGTAGTTGTTGCCGTAGTGCACACGCGAGTAGGCGCCGGCGCCGTCACCGCGGATGCCGTTGCGGCCGTGCACGTTCTTGTAGTAGTCCCAGGTCAGTGCCGCGCCGTAGTGGGCGTCGGCGCCGGCCGACTCCAGGTTCGACGGCGAGCCGTTGCCCCAGACGTCGTCGGGGCCGGAGAACAGGGTCCCGGTGCCGGAGGTGCCGCGGTTGAGGTTGTACGTCTTGTGGCCGCCGCGCGCGCCGTCGGTGAGGTTGAACGTCGAACCCGACTGCGTGGTGCCGAGGGTGACCGAGCCGCTGTACACCGTGTTGCCGGTGCCGGTCTCGACCGCCTCCCACTCGTACAGCTTCGCGCCGCTGGTGGCGTCGGTGACGACGTGCAGCTCCTGCGGGGTGCCGTCGTGCTGGAAGCCGCCGACGACCGTCTCGTAGGCGAGGACGGGCTTGCCGCTCGCGGCCCAGACGACCTTGCGGGGCGCGCGGTTGACCTCGGGGCTCTTGGCCTTCTCCGCCTTCGCGGCACCGAGTGCCTGCTTCTCGGCCCTGGCCTTGGTCACGGTGGGCGTCAGCGACGACACCGCGATCTTCGCCTTGGTGGCCTTGACGATGCCCTGCGTGGCGCCGGCCTTCGAGGTCTTGACGACGAGGTCGCCGCCGAGGACCGGGAGGCCGCCGTACGTCCGCTCGTAACGCGTGTGCACGGTGCCGTCGCGGTCCTTGACCACGTCGCGGACGACGAGCTTCTCCTTGGCGCCGAGGTTCAGCTTCTCGGCCGTGGCCGCCTTCGTCGCGTTGGCCTCGCGTATCAGCTCGGCCCGCTGGGCGGGGGTGAGCTTCATGGAGAGCGCGCCCGGGTTGGCCTTGCCCGCCGCCGACGGTGCCTTCTCCGGGGCGGCGGAGGCGGCGCCCGACTGGACGGCCGCGGCCAGCAGGGCGGTGACGGCGACGAGCGCGCCGGCGGCCGCGCGCCGACGGGCACTGTGGCCGAAAGTGTTACCGGTGTGGGAGGTGCGTCTGTGGGACTGGCGTCTCAACACTGACTCCTTCTGCATGGCCGCGGTTCGCGCGGCCAGGGGAGACCGGACGGCTGGTGACCGACCGGGCAGAACAAGGTGAGAACTGGTGAACGCTTAAACCACATGCGTGGGGGGTGCCGCGCGGCACGGCGGACCTGCTTGTGAGGTTGCTGTGTCGCGGTTGTGGGCAGAGTGGCAGGAGACCGAGGGTCCTGTCAGGAGCGCGTCAAGAAGTTGGCCGGAAATCGTCCGTTGCCCGGTTGGTCATGTTCGCTATACGGATGTTCGCGGTGTGTTATCCGAGACGCTCCAGCGCCTCGGTGGCCGTGAACTCTTTCAGCCGCTCGGCGAGGGGCGCGTGTGCGTCGCAGAACCAGACCGCGTTCTCCGGGTGCCCGACCCAGCCCTCGTCGTACGCGGGGGCCGCCCGGGTCGCGCGGAAGTACACCAGGGTGAACCTCCCGAACGGAGCGGTGCCGTGCGGGTCGGGAGGGCAGACGGCACACATCGGCGGCATCACGGGACGGGAACTCCAAGTCGTCGTAGGGGTGTTCGGCATTCTCGTACGGGTCCCCCGGCCGGTCAGGACTCCCCCTCCCCGTGCCACCGCCGCCACAGCGCCGCGTACGCGCCGTTCGCCGCCACCAGCTCCTCGTGCGTGCCGAGTTCGGTGAGCAGACCGTTCTCCATGACGGCCACGCGGTCCGCGTCGTGGGCGGTGTGGAGGCGGTGGGCGATGGCGATGACGGTGCGGCCGAGCAGGACGGCGGCGAGCGCCCGTTCGGTGTGGCGGGCCGCGGTGGGGTCCAGGAGGGCGGTGGCCTCGTCGAGGATGAGGGTGTGGGGGTCGGCGAGGACCACCCGGGCGAGCGCCAGCTGCTGCGCCTGGGGGCCGTCCGTACGTCGGCCGCCCTCGCCGAGGCGGGTGCCGAGGCCGTCGGGGAGCGCGCGCACCCAGGCGTCCGCGCCCACGGCCGACAGCGCGGCCCACAACTCCGCGTCCGTGGCCGCCGGTTCGGCGATCAGGAGGTTGTCGCGGACCGTGCCCATGAAGACATGGTGCTCCTGGGTGACCAGGACGACCTGGCGGCGCAGGCGTTCGGGGCCGAGGTCCACGACGGGCACCCCGCCGACCGTCACCGTGCCCCTGGTCGGCGCGTCGATGCCCGCCAGCAGGCGGCTCAGGGTCGTCTTGCCGGCGCCGGACGGGCCGACCACCGCGAGCCGTTCGCCGGGGCGGACCGTCAGGTCGACGCCCCGCAGCACCTCACCGCCCCGGTCGTAGGCGTACCGCACGCCCGTCACGTCGATGCGGTCGTCCGCCGGTTCCGGGGTGCCCGCGCGAGCGGCGCGCGGGGCGCCGGCCAGCCCCTCCACCCGGGCGAACGAGGCCCCGCTGCTCTGCAGCAGCTCCACCCGCATCAGGATCTCGTCGAGCGGACCGCTCAGCTGCTGCAGGTACAGCGCCGCCGACACCACCACGCCCAGACTGACCGAACCCCGCGCGAGCAGCGCCCCGCCGAGGAGAAGGACGAGCACCTGGGGCACGAAGTACGAGACCTCCACACCGGGGAAGAACACCGTGCGCAGGAACAGCGTGTGCAGCCGGCGCCGCCGCGACACCTCCAGCGCGTCCCGGCTCGCGGTGATCCGGCGGCGCTCCAGCCGCAGCGCCTCGACCGTACGGGCCCCGGACGCGGTCGACGCGACGATCTCCGCGACCTCGGACTGGGCCGCGCCCTCCGCGAGATACCCGGTGCGCGCCCGGCGCAGATACCAGCGCAGCACCACCGCGATCCCGGCCAGCCCGGACAACGCGCACAGCCCCAGCAGCGGATCCAGCGCGAACACCGCGCCGATCAGGAACAACGCCTGCACCGAGCTGATCAGCAGCTCGGGCCCCACGTCCCGCAACGTCCTGCCGACCGCGTCCACGTCCGCCGTGCCGCGCGCCGTCAGATCACCGGTTCCCGCCCGCTCCACGACCGACGCCGGCAGCGCCAGCGTCCGGTCCACGAACTCCTCGCGCACCCGCGCCAGCGTCCGCTCCCCGAACCGGTGCCCCACGTACCGGGCCCAGCGCGCCAGCAGCAACTGCAGGCCCGCGCACAACAGGATCGCCGCCGCCAGCCGGTCCACCGCCGCGACACCGCCCCCGCCGCGCACCTCGTCGATGATCCGGCCCAGCAGCCACGGCCCGGCCAGCCCCAGCGCGGCCGCCGCCCCGTTCAGGCCCAGCACGGCGAGGAACGCCCGGCCGTCCGCCCGCACCAGCCGTACGGTGGCCCGCCGCACGGCGGCCCGGCCGGCGATCGGCAGCCGGTCCGAGGTGGGGGGTGTGATGTCCGTGGTCACCGTACGACCTCCTCGACCGCGCTCTCGTCGGCGTCCCCTTCTTCCCCCGCGTCCCGCGCCACCAGCGCCCGGTATCCCGGCTCGCCCGCGAGGAGTTCGCGGTGGGTGCCGCGGGCCGCGACCTTGCCGTCGACCAGGTGCAGGACGGTGTCCGCGTGGTCGAGGACGAGGGGCGAGGTGGTGGTGACCAGCGTCGTACGGCCCGCACGGGCGCCCCGCAGCCGCTGGGCGACCCGCGCCTCGGTGTGGGCGTCGAGCGCCGACGTCGGCTCGACGGCCAGCAGGATCTCGGGATCGGCCACCAGCGCCCGCGCCAGCCGCACCCGCTGGCGCTGACCGCCGGAGAGGTTGCGGCCCCGCGCGTCGACCGCCGCGTCCAGACCGTCCGCCAGACCCTGCACGATGTCCTCGGCCACGGCCGCGCGCAGCGCCCGCGCCGCCGTCGCGTCGTCGAGGTCGCCGTGCCCGCCGAGCAGCTCGCGCAGCCGGCCCGCGAACAGGTCCGCCTCGTGGTCGGCCACCAGGATCCGCGCGCGGACCTGCGCCAGCGGGATCGCGTCGAGCGGCGTGCCGCCCCAGGTCACCGCCGTCGGCCCGTACCGGCCGAGCCGGTCCACCACGGCCGCCGCGTCGGCCGGCCGGTCGGCGGCCAGCGCGACGAGCCGCCCCGGCGGCACCCGTACCCCCGACACGGGGTCGTGCAGCGCCGAGGGCTCGGCGGGCGCGTCCGTGGTGCCGTGGTCCGGCAGCGGCTCCAGGGCCAGGAACCGGATGACGCGCCGCGCGGCCACCACCCCGCGGCTCACCTCGTACCCCCAGTCGACGAAGTACGACACCGGCCGCACCAGCACGGTCACGTACCCGTAGACCGCCACCAACTCGCCGACCGTGATGGCTCCCTGCGCGGCGAGCCGGGCCGCGAGCCAGGTCACCACCGCGAGGAAGACCGTCGGCAGCCCCACCCCGAGCGCCTGCATCCAGCTGGTCACCGCGCCCACCCGGTAGCCCTGCGCCCGCAGTCGCTGCGAGTCACGGTGGAACGCGTCGGCGACCAGCCCCTTGCCACCGAGCCCGCCCAGGACACGCAGCCCGCCCGCGAGGTCCGCGATCCGCGCGGTCAGCACGCCCTGCCGCTCCCGGTACTCCGTCTCGGTGCCCTGCAGCCGCCGCATCATCGGGCCCACGATCACGGCGATCAGCGGCATCCCCAGCAGCACCACCCCGGCGATCGGCAGGGAGACCGACACCAGCAGCCCCGCGACCACCAGATACGCGGCGAAGGCGCCGGCCCCCGGCCCGATGACCGTCAGCGAGGAGGAGATCGTCTGGACGTCTCCCACGCCGATCGTGACGACCTCCCCGGCGCCGACCCGGCGCGGCAGCGCCGCCCCCAGCCGGACCGCGTGCGCCATCACGACCTTCACCGTGCGGAAGTTGGCGTCCATCCGGACCCGGGTCATCGTGCGGTGGCGCATGATGCTCAGCCAGGCGTTGAAGGCCCCCACGCCGAACAGCGCGGCCGTCCAGCCGGCCAGGGCCGCGCGGTCACCGGGCTCCAGCCCCTCGTCGATCGCGCGGGAGAGCAGATACGGCGTGGCCGCGAGCAGCACCATCCACACGCAGGAGATGAGCGAGCCGAGCGCGGACCGGCCGGCCTGCTGCCGGACCAGCCACCACAGATACCGGGCGCCGCTTCGGCAGTCGGGCGTGCCGGGGTCCTCGTACGCGTTGATCATCGGCCCCCGATTCCGTGTGTGGTTCTGCTGGCTGGGTGAGCTGTCCCGGCTCCGCTACGCGAGGCTGTCGCGCCACGCCCGGTGCAGGTCCGCGAACCTGCCCGTGCCCGCGATCAGGTCCGCCGGGGTGCCGTCCTCCACGATCCTGCCGTGCTCCATCACCAGGACGCGGTCGGCGATCTCGACCGTGGACAGACGGTGGGCGATCACCACGGCGGTACGGCCGCGCAGGACCGTGGACATCGCCCGCTGGACCGCCCGCTCGCCCGGGACGTCCAGCGAGCTGGTCGCCTCGTCCAGGATGAGGACGGCCGGATCGGCCAGCAACGCCCGTGCGAACGCCACGAGTTGGCGCTGGCCGGCGGAGATACGGCCACCGCGCTTGCGTACGTCGGTGTCGTAGCCGTCGGGCAGGGCGGCGATGAAGTCATGGGCGCCGATGGCCTTGGCGGCCCGCTCGATGTCCTCGCGGGTGGCGTCGGGGCGGCCGAGGGAGATGTTCTCGGCGACCGTGCCGGAGAACAGGAACGACTCCTGCGTCACCATGATCACCCCGCGCCGCAGCTCGTGAACCGGGAGGTCGCGCAGGTCGACGCCGTCGAGGAGGACCCGCCCGGACGAGGGGTCGTAGAACCGGGCCACCAGCTTGGCGAGGGTCGACTTGCCGGCGCCGGTGGACCCGACCACCGCCACCGTGCTGCCCGCCGCGAGCGTGAGGTCGAAGCGGGGCAGGATCTCGCCGCCGGTGCGGTAGGCGAACCGCACGTCGTCGAACACGACCTCGCGGCCCGGCAGTTCGGAGGCCGCCGCCGGCAGCTCCTTCGGCTCGGCGGGCTCGGGCACCGACGGGACCTGGGCCAGCAGACCGGCGATCTTCTCCAGCGAGGCCGCCGCCGACTGGTACGAGTTGAGGAACATGCCGAGCCGGTCGATCGGGTCGTACAGCCGACGCAGATACAGCACGGCCGCCGCCAGCACACCCAGCGCCAGCGTCTGCGAGGCCACCCGGTAGGCGCCCCAGAGCACGATCGCCGCGACCGTGACGTTGGCGACGACACGGGAGCAGACCACATAGCGGGCCATCTCCAGGATCGCGTCGCCGTTCCTGCGCTCGTGGCTCCGGTTCAGGGCACCGAACTCCGCGTCGTTCGCCGCCTCGCGGCGGAACGCCCGCACCGGCCGGATGCCGTTCATGGTCTCGGCGAACTTCACGATCACCGCGGCGATCGCGGTGGACCGGGCCGTGTACACGCTCGCCGCGCGCCGCCGGTACATCCGCACGAACCCGTACAGCGGCACGAACGACGCCAGCGCCGCCGCGCCCAGCCCCAGGTCCAGCCAGAGCAGCATCGCCGAGATGTAGACGAAGGCGAGGATCACGCCGATGAGTTCCTGCAGACCCTCGTCGAGCAGCTCGCGCAGCGACTCCACGTCCGTGGTGGAGCGGGAGATGAGCCGGCCAGAGGTGTACCGCTCGTGGAAGTCGATGCTCAGGGCCTGCGCATGGCGGAAGATCCGGCCGCGCAGATCGAGCAGCACGTCCTGGTTGACCCGCGCGGACGCCCCGATGAACGCGAACTGCAGCCCGCCGGCCGCCAGCGCGCACGCCAGATACCCGGCCGCCACCGCGATCAGCGGCCCGTGCCGGCCGTCCCTGAGCGCCGGTACGGCACCGTCGATGGCGTACGCCACCAGCAGCGGGCCCGCCTGCACCGCCGCCTGCTGGAGCAGGAGCAGCACGCTCGCCATGACCACGCGGGTCCGCATCGGCGCGAGCAGGGAGCGCAGCAGGGCCAGGGTGGCGCCCGGGGGAGTGGGCAGGTCGTCGTGGTCGAACGGGTCACCGGCGGACGCCTCGCGGGGGCCGGTGGGCGGGTCGCCGCCGGCCGGCTTCTCCAGGGGCTTCTCCAGGGAGGTGGCCGTGACGGCCGTGCCCCCCGGCTCCTCGTTCGGCTCCTTGCCCGGCGCGGTGGTCGTGGGCGCCGTCATCGCTCGTCCTCCTCGGTCCCGGACATCAGATGGGCGTACTCCGCGTTCGTGCGCAGCAGTTCCTGGTGGGTGCCCACGGCGGCGACCCGGCCGCCGGAGAGCAGGGCCACGCGGTCGGCGAGCAGCACCGTCGAGGGACGGTGCGCCACGATCAGCGCGGTCGTCTCCGCGAGCACGCGGCGCAGGGCGGCCTCCACCGCGGCCTCCGTGTGCACGTCGAGCGCCGACAGCGGGTCGTCCAGCACGAGGAAGCGGGGGCGGCCGACCACCGCCCGCGCCAGCGCGAGGCGCTGCCGCTGGCCGCCCGAGAGACTGAGGCCCTGCTCGCCGACCTGGGTGGCGGTGCCCTGGGGGAGCGCGTGCGCGAACTCCGCCTGGGCGATGGCCAGGGCGCGGTCCAGCTCGGCCTCGCCCGCGTCCGGCGGGGCGCCCATCAGGACGTTCTCGCCGACGGTCGCCGAGAAGAGGGTGGGCTCCTCGAAGGCGACGGCGACCTTCGTGCGCAGTTCCTCGCGCGGCATCCCGGTGATGTCCTCGCCGTCCAGCGTGATGCGACCGGAGGTGACCTCGTGGAGGCGTGGGACGAGCGCGGTGAGCGTGGTCTTGCCGGAGCCGGTGGCGCCGACCAGGGCCATCGACTCGCCGGGGCGGATGTGGAGGTCGACGCGGTCGAGGGTGGGGGTGGTGCCGGGCGCGGCGTCGGGGTACCGGAAGGTGACCTGGTGGAACCGCAACCCGCGGTGCGAGGATCCGGCGGAGCCGTGGCCCACGGTGGGGGTGGTGGTGTCGACGGCGCCGGGGGCGGCCGAGGTGGCAGCCGTAGCGGCGGTGGCTGTGGCGCCCGCGACGGCAGCCGTTCCGGCGGTGGCCGCGAGGCCCGCCGAGTCAGCAGCCCCCGCCGCGCCGGCCGTCCCGGCACCCACGGCCGCGCCGACGGCGGCAGCCGTCCTGGGGGTGACAGCGATGTCGGCCTCCGCGGAAGCCGACATCGCGGCCTTGGCCTTGGCCTGGGTCTCGGCCTCCGCCTCGGCCTTGGCCTCCGCCTCGGTCCCGGCCGAAGACTCCGGCCCGGCCGAAGACTCCGGCTCCTCGTCCATCACCTCGAAGTACCGCTCCGTCGCCGTCGCCGCCTCCTGGCTCATCGCCAGCAGGAAGCCGATCGAGTCGACGGGCCAGCGCAGGGCGAGGGCGGTCGACAGGAAGGCCACCAGCGTGCCCGCCGACAGGACGCCGTCCGCGACCTGGACGACACCGAGGACGAGGGCCGCCCCGATCGCCAGCTCGGGGAGCGTGATGATGACGCCCCAGATCACCGACAGCAGACGGGCCTTGCGCAGCTCGGTGCCGCGCAGGGTGCGGGACAGGTCCCGGAAGGCGTGGGCCTGGCTGCGATGGCGCCCGAACCCCTTGATGATGCGGATGCCGAGGACGCTCTCCTCGACGACCGTGGTGAGGTCGCCCACCTGGTCCTGGGCCAGGCGCGCGACCTTGGCGTACTTCCTCTCGAAGACCACGCAGGTGACCATCACGGGGATGGCCGGCCCCAGGATGACCAGCCCCAGCGTCCAGTCCTGGATCAGCATGATGATGACGCCGACGACGATGGTCACCGCGTTGACCAGCAGGAACGTCAGCGGGAAGGCGAGGAACATCCGCAGCAGCATCAGATCGGTCGTGCCGCGCGAGAGCAGCTGACCGGAGGCCCAGCGGTCGTGGAAGGCGACCGGCAGGCGCTGCAGACGACGGTAGAGATCCGCGCGCATCGACGCCTCGACCCCGGCGAGGGGCCGCGCCACCAGCCAGCGCCGCAGCCCGAACAGCAGCGCCTCGGTGAGACCGAGCAGCAGCAGGTACAGCGCCCCGAGCCACACGCCCGCCGGATCCCGGTGCGCGACCGGCCCGTCGACCATCCACTTCAGCACGAGCGGGATGAACAGGCCCACACAGGAGGCGACGACCGCGACGAACGCGGCGAACGACAGCCGCGCGCGCACGGGCCGGACGTACGGCCACAACCGCAGCAGCGTGCGCACGGCGGACCGCCCGTCGGCCTTCCCGGGCGCCCCGGCCCGCTCGTGGTCCTCGCGCTCGGTGGCCGTCTCGGGTTCCAGGGTTCGGTCGGGTTCCTCGGGGGTTGCACGTGTCGTGGCCATCAGCAGCGAGCCTACGGATCGCCACTGACAACGCCCACCGAGTTTTGGCCGGACCGCCCTCGGTCGTGAGTCCTACGACCCGCACGGCCGGGGACGCGTACGGGGAGATCAGCGAGGTCGTACCGGCGCATCGACCGATCGGCCGATGCCCGTTCGAGCGCGATGGCCGATGCGCGCCCGCGTGCGGCCGGGATTCTCGACACATGCCACACATGTCGGCCACATCCGTCATCGAGGTCACCGGCCTGTGCAAGGCCTACGGCGGCCGCAACGTCGTCGACGGTGTCTCCTTCAGCGTCGCGGAGGGCGAGATCTTCGGGATCCTCGGCCCCAGCGGCGCCGGCAAGACCACCACCGTCGAGTGGCGGTCGCCAAGGCATACGAACGGGGCATCCTCGGCTGACCCGGGGCACCGGACCGCTCACCCCAGCACCCGCAGCAGCAGCACACACCGCGCCGGGACGACCACCTCCGCCCCCGCCTCGTGCACCACGCCCACCGGCTCGTCCTGCTCCTCCCGCGACGTGTCGACCACCACCTCGTACCGAGCCGCCCACGGCGTCCCCGGCAGGACGAAGTCCACCGGCCGGTCACCGGCGTGCAGGACGGCGAGGAAGCTGTCGTCGAGGATCGGGGCCCCCCGGGCGTCGCGGCCGGGGATGTCGCGGCCGGAGAGGTACATGCCGAGCGTCGCGGCCGGCGCGTACCAGTCCCGTTCGGTCATCTCCGTGCCGCGGGCCGTGAACCACGCCAGGTCCCGCAGCCCGTCCGCCGAGTGGGCGCGGCCGGAGAAGAACGCCCGGCGGCGCAGCACCGGATGCGCGTGCCGCAACGCGATCAGCCGGGCCGTCAGGTCGAAGAGGCCCTTCCAGGCCGGGTCCTCCAGCAGCCCCCAGTCGACCCAGCTGATCTCGTTGTCCTGGCAGTACGCGTTGTTGTTGCCCCCCTGCGTGCGGCCCAGTTCGTCACCGGCGACCAGCATCGGCACGCCCGTGGACAGCAGCAGCGTCGTCAGCAGGTTGCGCAACTGCCGCCGCCTGAGCGTCCGTACGCCCTCGTCGTCCGTCTCGCCCTCGGTGCCGCAGTTCCAGGACCGGTTGTCGTCGGAGCCGTCCCGGTTGCCCTCCCCGTTCGCCTCGTTGTGCTTGCGCTCGTACGACACCAGGTCGCGCAGCGTGAAACCGTCGTGCGCGGTGATGAAGTTGACCGAGGCGTAGGGCCGGCGGCCGCCCCACGCGTACAGGTCGCTCGACCCCGACAGGCGGTAGCCGAGGTCGCGTACGTCCGGCAGCGCGCCCCGCCAGAAGTCCCGTACCGCGCCCCGGTAGCGGTCGTTCCACTCCGTCCACAGAGGAGGGAAGGCGCCGACCTGGTAGCCGCCCGAGCCCACGTCCCACGGCTCGGCGATCAGCTTCACCCGCCGCAGGACCGGGTCCTGGGCGATGACGGCGAGGAACGGGGAGAGCATGTCGACGTCGTGCATGGAGCGGGCGAGGGCCGCCGCCAGATCGAAACGGAAGCCGTCCACCCCCATCTCCGTCACCCAGTACCGCAGCGAGTCGGTGATCAGACGCAGGACGTGCGGCTGGACCACGTGCAGCGTGTTCCCGCAGCCCGTGTAGTCGGCGTAGCGGCGCGCGTCGCTCTGCAGGCGGTAGTAGCCCCGGTTGTCGATGCCGCGCAGCGACAGGCTCGGGCCGCGCTCGTCGGCCTCGGCCGTGTGGTTGTAGACCACGTCGAGGACGACCTCGATGCCGGCGGCGTGCAGCGCCCGCACCATCCGCCGGAACTCCCCGACCTGCTGCCCGGCCGTGCCCGACGAGGCGTACGCCGCGTGCGGGGCGAAGTAGCCCACCGAGTTGTAGCCCCAGTAGTTGCGCATCCCCCGGCGCAGCAGATGGTCCTCGTGGGCGAACTGGTGCACGGGCAGCAGCTCCACCGCCGTCACCCCCAGCTTCACCAGGTGCTCGATCGCGGCGGGGTGCGCGAGACCCGCGTACGTGCCGCGCAGCTCCTCGGGGATGTCCGGGTGGGTCATGGTGAAGCCGCGTACGTGCAGCTCGTAGATGACGGAGTCCGCCCACGGGGTCTTCGGACGGCGGTCGTCGACCCATTCGTCGTCGGGGGCGTCGTCGTGGACGACGACGCCCTTCGGGACGTGCGGCGCCGAGTCCCGCTCGTCGCGCACGGTGTCGGCGACATGCTGCTCGGGCCAGTCCCGGACGTGCGCGTACACCTCCGGCGGCAGGCCGAACTCGCCGTCCACCGCACGCGCGTACGGGTCGAGGAGGAGCTTCGCCGGATTCCAGCGGGCGCCGGTCCACGGGTCCCAGCGGCCGTGCACGCGGTAGCCGTACCGCTGTCCGGGCAGGACACCGGGCACGAAGCCGTGCCAGATCTCGTGGGTCAGCTCCGTCAGCCGCAGCCGGGTCTCCTCGCCCGCCGCGGAGAACAGACACAGCTCGACGGCCTCCGCCCCGCCGGCCCACAACGCGAAGTTGGTGCCCGCGACCCCGTCGGGGCCCACCCGGAACCGCGCGCCGAGCGGCGTCGAGGCCCCCGGCCACACGGGCCTCGTCCCGGGCGGGGGCTCCTCGCGCCGACCTCCGTTCAGCACCACGGCGGGACGCGCGGCCGGCACGGCGCGCGTCCCCCGTACGTCCTCCCGCACTTCCTCCTGCTCGGCTGCGCTCGACACCTCAGGCCTCCCGCGGCTCGGTGGGCGACGGGAAAGGGGAGCCGGCTGTCCCCGCACCGCTCCCCATCACGTCGTCCTCCCAAGTGTTCTGCCCAGAGCACGCCTCGCACTCACGTTTCCCGGGGGCGTGCGCCGTCGTTGGGCCGCACGTGAACCACGCACAGACGCACGCGCGCCGCGCCGCGGCCGCCCTGGCCGCCGCGCTCACCTGGGCGGCCCTGCTGGCCGGGGCCGCCGGATGCACCACCGGAACGCCGCTGACCAGCGGAAAGGCACCCGACGACACGATCCGGGTCACTCCGGAGGACGGCAGCAAGGGCGTGCGCCCGGAGCAACGCTTCGAAGTACGGGTGCCCAGCGGGCGCCTGGAGTCCGTCAAGGTGGTGAAGTCGCAGGACGCGCAGGAGTCACCCGTGCCGGGCCGAATGTCCGCCGACGGACTGACCTGGCGCCCCACCGGCTCACCGAAGCTCGCGCTGGCCGCCCGGTACGCCGTCGACGCGGTCGCCCTCGACGGCCACGGCCGCCGCTCGGCCCGGCACGTCACCTTCACGACGTACGTCCCCGACGAGCGCTTCATCGCCTACGTCACGCCCGAGAACCGGGCCACCGTCGGCACCGGGATGATCGTCTCCCTGGAGTTCAACCGGGAGATCGAGGACCGCGCGGCCGTCGAACGCGCCGTCGAGGTGACCGCCGAACCACCCGTCGAGGTCCGCCCGCACTGGTTCGGCGCCGGGCGCCTCGACTTCCGTCCCGAGACGTACTGGAAGCCCGGCACCCGCGTCACCGTCGGCCTGCGGCTGCGGGACGTCGAGGGCGCGCCCGGCGTCTACGGCCAGCAGCACAGGACGTTCTCCTTCACCGTCGGCCGGCACCAGGCGAGCGTGGTCGACGCGGCACGGCACACCATGCGCGTGGAACGCGGCGGCGGCGTGCTCGCCACCCTCCCCATCACCGCCGGGGCGCCGAGGACGACGACGTACAACGGGAAGATGGTCGTCACCGAGATGCTGGAGGTGACCCGGATGAACGGCGCCACCGTCGGCTTCCGCAAGGCGAACGGCAAGGGCGAGTACGACATCCCGGACGTCCCGCACGCCATGCGCCTCACCACCTCGGGCACCTTCCTGCACGGCAACTACTGGGCCCCGGACGCCTTCGGCAGGGCCAACGTCAGCCACGGCTGTGTGGGCCTGCGCGATGTGAAGGGCGGCGATTCCGGCACGCCGGCGGGCTGGTTCTTCGACCGCAGCCTCGTCGGGGACGTCGTCGAAGTCGTCAACAGCACTGACAAAAAGGTCTCTCCGGACAATGGCCTCGGGGGATGGAACATGGGATGGAAGGAATGGAAAGCGGGTGCCGCGGTGAAGTAGACGGACAAAGCACGGACATGGGGGTACGCGCGTGATCATTGAAGTTGGGACTGAACGGTGACATACGCCGAGGCCAAATCATCCCGATCATCTGGTTAATGTACGAGCGTACGCGCGCTCTGCGCGTAGGGGTGCGGGCCTGATCAGGCCGTGCGAGGGGAGAACAGAGAGTTGAACGGGCGACCGATATCGGGGGCGTCGGTTGGCGCGCGGACGCGGCGGCGCAAGGGGGCCCTGGCCATGCTGCCGGTCCTGATGCTGCTCGCGGTCACCGCGTGCGGCGGGGGCGGGGGTTCGGACACGGGCTCCGACGGCGACCAGGGGAAGGGCTCCGACCGGACCACTTCCGACAAGGCGGCCACCAAGGCCTCGCAGGCCGTGGTCTCCATCGCGCCGAAGAACGGCGCCGACTCCGTGGCCACCAGCGGCGCGCTCAAGGTGAACGCCACCAAGGGCAAGCTGTCCGAGGTCACGGTCGAGAACGACAAGGGTGACAAGATCGCCGGTGAGATATCCGGCGACGGCGCCAGCTGGACGCCGTCGACCCACCTCAACTCGGCCACCGAGTACAAGGTGCACGCCGTCGCCAAGGACTCCGAGGGGCGTGAGGCGGCCGAGGACTCGTCCTTCACCACGCTGACCCCGAAGAACACCTTCGTCGGCATCTTCACCCCCGAGGACGGCTCGAAGGTCGGCGTCGGCATGCCGTTCTCGGTCCGCTTCACGCGGGGCATCACGGCCCCCGAGGACGTCGAGAAGGCCATCACCATCAAGACCGAGCCGGCCGTCGACGTCGAGGGCCACTGGTTCGGCAACGACCGCCTCGACTTCCGCCCGGAGAAGTACTGGAAGGCCGGCACGAAGGTCACCGTCGACCTCAACCTCGACGGTGTCGAGGGCCGCGAGGGCGTCTACGGCGAGCAGAGCAAGAAGGTCTCCTTCACGATCGGCCGCAGCCAGGTCTCCGTGGTCGACGTCAAGAAGCTCACCATGAAGGTGAAGCGCGACGGCAAGGTCGTCAAGACCATCCCCGTCACCACCGGCCAGCCGGGCATGGAGACCTGGAACGGTCAGATGGTCATCAGCGAGCGCCTGCGCGTGACCCGGATGAACGGCGAGACCGTCGGCTACGGCGGCGAGTACGACATCAAGGACGTGCCGGACGCGATGCGCCTGACCAACTCGGGCACCTTCATCCACGGCAACTACTGGGGCGGCGGCGCCTTCGGCAACTACAACGCCAGCCACGGCTGCATCGGTCTGCGCGACACCCGCGGCGGCTACGACCGCAAGGCGCCGGGCGCCTGGTTCTTCGACCACTCCATGGTCGGCGACGTCGTGGTCGTGAAGAACTCCAACGACCGGACCGTGGACCCGGACAACGGCTACAACGGCTGGAACATGGACTGGGACAAGTGGAAGGCGTAGGCGCCCGCGCCTGAAAGCCCCGACCCCCTCCGCACGGCCCCGGTGTGATGCACGGCACCGGGGCCGTTGCCGTTAGTCGCCGTTAACCTGCCCTCATGACTGTGCATCTCGAAGTCGCCGAGGGCGTCGGCACCATCCGCCTCGACCGGCCGCCCATGAACGCCCTGGACGTCGCCACCCAGGACCGCCTCAAGGAACTCGCCGAGGAGGCCACGCGCCGCGACGACGTCCGCGCGGTGGTGATCTACGGCGGGGAGAAGGTCTTCGCGGCCGGTGCCGACATCAAGGAGATGCAGGACATGGACCACGCGGCGATGGTCGCGCGGTCCCGTGACCTGCAGGACTCCTTCAGCGCCGTGGCCCGCATCCCCAAGCCGGTCGTCGCGGCCGTCACCGGCTACGCGCTGGGCGGCGGTTGCGAGCTGGCGCTGTGCGCGGACTACCGGATCGCCGGGGAGAACGCGAAGCTCGGCCAGCCGGAGATCCTGCTCGGCGTGATCCCGGGAGCGGGCGGCACCCAGCGGCTCGCCCGGCTCATCGGCCCCTCCAAGGCCAAGGACCTCATCTTCACCGGCCGGATGGTCAAGGCGGACGAGGCCCTCACGCTCGGCCTGGTCGACCGTGTCGTCCCGGCCGACGAGGTGTACACCGCCGCGCACGAGTGGGCCGCCCGGCTGGCGAAGGGTCCGGCCATCGCGCTGCGGGCCGCCAAGGAGTCGATCGACGCGGGTCTGGAGACCGACCTGGAGACCGGGCTCGCCATCGAGCGGAACTGGTTCGCGGGGCTGTTCGCCACGGAGGACCGTGAGCGTGGGATGCGGAGCTTCGTGGAGGAAGGGCCGGGCAAGGCGAAGTTCGTCTGAGCGCGCGGGGGCGGGGCCGGGCAAGGCGAAGTTCGTCTGAGCGCGCGGGGGCGGGGCGGGGCGAGGGGCCGGGGGACGTGTCGGAATCCGGCCCACAAGTTCCGCCGACGGGCTCGCGGTTCGCGATGCGTGACCCGCGTCCCCCGAAGGGGCGGTCTGTCCGAGCCTTAAGGCAGCCTTAACAGAGCCTTGCCCAAGGCTCGTGTCGTTGACCGAAGTTCAGAGTGTTCACGCAGGTCGGACGGGCTCTCGTGGGCGACTTGCTGCCTCTGGCATATGTCACCCGAAAGTCCCGGAATGGTTGGTTCCGGGGGTTGTATTCCTGCGGAACGGCCCCGGAAGGGGTCCGGGGCGGCCATGATGGGGGCATGGCGGGGCTGGAGGGTATCGAACAGCCGCGGCGGCACGGGAGTGCGACCGCGGCGCGTTGGTCACCTGCGATCGAGGACGAACGGGCGCAGAAGGCACTGGAGTTGTTCGGCAACCCGACCGAGGCGGAGGTCCCGCTGCCGTCCCGTCCCGAGTCCGCCGCCACGGCCCGCAGGCTCGCCCAGGTCGTCGTCCTGCGCCAGTGGCGGCTCTCGCCGAAGATGACCGAGGACGCGGTCCTGCTCGTCTCCGAACTCGTCGGCAACGCCGTACGGCACACCGGCGCCCGTGTCTTCGGGCTCCGCATGCGCCGCCGGCCGGGCTGGATCCGTATCGAGGTCCGCGACCCCTCGCGCGGACTGCCCTGTCTGATGCCGGTGCAGGAGACGGACCTCAGCGGGCGGGGCCTGTTCCTGGTGGACAAGCTCTCGGACCGCTGGGGGGTCGACCTGCTGCCGCGCGGGAAGACGACGTGGTTCGAGATGCGCGTCGCCGACCGGTGACGACGCGGACGGTCAGGGCACCCGACGGCACCCGCCACGCGCATCTCCGTCGATCGGGCCAATCGCCGGAATTCCCACCGAACCTCCCTATAAAGGTCGCGTGACCACGCCCCGCACCTCCCTCATGCAGCGCAATCTCATGCAGCGCAATCTCGTGCAGCGCGCCCTTCTCGCGGCCGTCGTTCTCGCCGCCGTGGCCGCGTGCGGCGCCGGGGCCGGGCCCACCGGGCACGAGCAGCGGATCCGGGCCGACCGGGCCGCCGCCGAAGCCGAGGCGGCCGAGCGGAAGAAGAGACAGCGGACGGTGGTCCGGGGCCTGCGCGGCATGCCGCCCGTGCTGGACCCCAAGGACGTCTACGCCGCCGACCGCCCGAACCGGCTCTCCCCGGTGGTCGAGGACTTCCCGTCCCGGGTGTACGTCCCCAACAGCGAGTCCGACACCGTCACCGTGATCGACCCGGAGACGTACGAGATCACCGAGACGATCCCGGTGGGCCGCCAGCCCCAGCACGTGGTGCCCTCCTGGGACCTGAAGACCCTGTGGGTCAACAACAACCGGGGTCACACCCTCACCCCCATCGACCCGGCGACGGGGAAGGCGGGCGAGCCGGTCGAGGTGCACGACCCCTACAACCTGTACTTCACGCCCGACGGGAAGTACGCCGTCGTCATGGCCTCCCTCGACCGCGAACTCGTCTTCCGCGACCCGCACACCATGAAGCGGGTCAGGACCGAGCCGGTCAGCTGTTACGGCGTCAACCACGCCGACTTCTCCCTCGACGGCACGTACTTCATCGTGTCGTGCGAGTTCAGCGGCGAGCTGCTGAAGGTCGACACCGCGCGGATGAAGGTCGTCGGGCAGCAGAAACTGCCGTTCGAGGGGGCCATGCCGCAGGACGTGAAGCTCTCCCCGGACGGCAAGCGCTTCTACATCGCCGACATGATGGCCGACGGCATGTGGGTCCTGGACGGCGACACCTTCGACGAACCGAAGCTCCTGCCCACGGGAAAGGGCACCCACGGCCTGTACATCGGCCGCGACTCCCGCGAGATGTACGTCTCCAACCGGGGCGAGGGCACGGTCTCCGTCTTCGACTTCACCGAGGACAAGCTCACGAAGAAGTGGCACCTCCCCGACGGCGGCAGCCCCGACATGGGCGGCGTCTCCGCCGACGGCAAGGTCCTGTGGCTCTCAGGCCGCTACGACTCCGAGGTGTACGCCCTCGACACCCGCACCGGGGAGCAGCTCGCCCGCATCCCCGTCGGCAGCGGCCCGCACGGCCTCGCGGTGTACCCGCAGCCCGGCCGCTACTCGCTCGGCCACACGGGCATCTTCCGGTGACGGCCCCGCATCTTCCGGTGGCGGCCCGGCACCTCCCGGCGACACCTGACAACCGGGCGGTCTGACACGCCTCCGTACGAGTGAGGGTCCACGGCCCGGCACCGCGCGGCCGAGATCGTGCTGGGCATGATCACCACCAGTCTGCGGCGCCGGGCCGCCGCCGTCGTCCTGTCCCTCTCCGCCGTCTTCGCGACCTCCGCCGCGACCGCTCCGGCACAGACCCCCGCCGCGAACCCCGCCGCGGCCCCGGCCGGGGCCGCCGCCCCCGCCTGCCCCCGGTTCGCCGACCCGGTCCACGCCGCCGCCGACCGCCGCGTGGACGTCGACCGCATCACCCCCGAGCCGGTCTGGCGCACCACCTGCGCCACCCTGTACCGCAGCGACAGCCGGGGCCCGGCGATCGTCTTCGCGCAGGGCTTCCTGCCGAGGGACGTCATCGACGGGCAGTACGACATCGAGCAGTACGTCCTGGTCAACCAGCCCTCGCCGTACGTCTCCACGACCTACGACCACGACCTGTACAAGACCTGGTACAAGTCCGGCTACAACTACTACATCGACGCCCCCGGCGGCGTGGACGTCAACCGGACCATCGGGGACCAGCACAAGTGGGCCGACCAGGTGGAGGTCGCCTTCCCCGGCGGCATCCGGACGGAGTTCGTCATCGGTGTCTGTCCGGTCGACAAGAAGACCAGGACGGAGAAGATGAGCGAGTGCGAGAGCAACCCGCACTACGTGCCCTGGCACTGACCCCGCCCCCTCCCCCCCCGCCCGCTGGGCCGGTGGTCCTAGCGGGCGCTGAGCAGCAGCTCCGAGCCCACCGGTACGTACCCGGCCGACTGGAACGCCCGCACGCTGCGGGCGTTCCCCGGCGCGATCTGCGCCCACAGCGGCTCGGCGACGAGATGCCGCGCCGCCCTCACCAGCGACCGGCCGAGCCCTTGGTGCCGTACGCCCTCGTCCACCTCCACCGACACCTCCAGCCGGCCGGCGATCCCGCGCCCCGTCGTCAGGACACCGCCGTCCGTCGCGAAGACCCGTACGCCGTCACGGCGCCGTCGCGCGTACGCGACACGGGGGTGTCCGGCGTCCTCGATCTCCTTCAGCCGCAGCGGCGGCTCGCCCGGCAGGGGCGCGGCGACCAGCATCATGTCGATGGTCTCGGTCGTGCGGCCCGTGCGTTCCATGAGGGCCGCCAGGAACCGTGGGTTCAGGCTCGCGGACATCGGGTCGCACTCCGTGGCCGCCAGCCTCTCGTGCACCCACCGGGGGTCCTCGTCCGTGAAGACCACGGAGTGCCCCGTGAAGCACAGGACACCCGCGTCCCGGGGGGAGACCTGCGCGACGACGGTCGTACGACCGTCCGCCGGAGGGAAGTCCCCCCGGGCC
This sequence comes from Streptomyces stelliscabiei, assembly GCF_014873495.1. GTDB lineage: Bacteria > Actinomycetota > Actinomycetes > Streptomycetales > Streptomycetaceae > Streptomyces > Streptomyces bottropensis. The sequence continues at coordinate 7,269,217 of NZ_JADBGF010000001.1, forward strand.
ACCCCGTCCAGCACGTCCCGCAAGCTCTCCGCCACCGGACTCCTCCGCCCCGCTCCTTGAGTCTCCACCCACTGGAGGGCCCACACTCGCAGACATGATCGAAAACGGCACCGGCCTTTTCACCGTCGGGCAGCTCGCCCGGGGCTCCGGCCCTGTCCGTCCGCACGATCCGCTACTGGTCGGACGAGGGCGTCCTCAGCCCGGTCGCCCGCGGCACGGGAGGCTACCGGCCGTACGACGCGGCCTGTGTGGCCCGGCTCGAACTCATCCGCTGCGGGAGCCGGGCCTCGGCCTCGACCACGTACGGCGGGTGCGCGCGGGCGAGACGACCGTCGCGGAGGTGGCGGCCACGCACGTGGCCGCGCTGGACGCGCAGATCAGGGCCCTGAAGGTGGCCCGGGCGGTGCTGTCGACCGTGGCGCGACGCGGCTCGACCGCGCAGGAGGCGACACTGATGAACAGACTGGCCCGGCTGTCCGCCGCCGAACGGGGGCGGATCATCGACGACTTCATGGAGGAGAGCGTCGGAGGGCTCGACACGGCCGACCCCGACATCCGTACGCGGCTCAGGTTCAGCCTCGCGGATCTGCCGGAGGACCCGACGCCCGAGCAGGTGGACGCCTGGGTGGAGCCGGCCGAGATGCTCCAGGACCCGGGGTTCCGGGCGCGGATGCGCGAGACGGTCGAGTTCAACGCGGCGGACCGGGGCCGGAGGTGCCGTCGGGTACCTCCCTGTGGTTCATGAGCCGCCTGGTGCAGCTCGCCGGGGAGGCGCTGCGCGGCGGTGTCGACCCCGCCTCGCCCGCCGCCGAGGGGGTGCTGGCCGGGCTGCTCGGCGACACCGACCGGGCCGCCATGCTGCAGCGGGTCACCTCGGCGGCCCACGCCGATCCGGCCCGGTTCCGGGAGCTGGCCTCGCTGGTACGGGGCGTCGAGCCGCTGTCGGCACCCAGGAGGAGTTCGCGTGGGTGGTCGCCGCACTCCGGGCTCGCACGGCCGGTTAATCTGACCTGCGTCAGTAGGACCGTAGGCAGGACTGCCCGCAACGGGCAGGGCACCAAGAAGGGGCGGATCGGTGGCGGACATCGAGGCAGCGCGCAAGGAGTTCCAGCGGATCGACGCGGACGGGGACGGGTTCATCACCGCCGCGGAGTTCAAGACCGCCCTGGCCCAGGAGGGCGACTGGAACGTCACCGAGTCCGTGGCGGAGGTCATCATCCGCACCCGTGACCTCAACGGGGACAAGCTCCTGTCGTTCGACGAGTTCTGGGCCCACCTGAACAAGTGAGCCCGGGGGCCGAGGGGCGCCTTCCGTCGCGTACGACGGGGGTGCCCCTTCGTCGTATCGAGTGCTGAGGGCTGGGGCCGTCGGCCGGAGGGGGCGGAGCGCCGGAATAGCGCGGGACACTCCGAGGTTGCCGAGTAGTGCATGCACGTGCATGCATATGTGGAACCCTCGGGACACTCGAACGTCTCGACTCCCCGGAACACCCCGAACGCGAAGGGCGGCCTGACATGAAGATCGGCATCATCGGCGCGGGCAACATCGGCGGCAACCTCACCCGGCGGCTCACCGCCCTCGGCCACGAGGTCTCCGTCGCCAACTCCCGCGGCCCCCAGACCCTCACCGAACTGGCCGAGGAGACGGGCGCGACCCCGGTCACGGTGGAGGAGGCGGCCCGCGGCGCCGAGGTCGTGGTGATCACGATCCCGCTGAAGGCGGTGCCGGATCTGCCCTCCGGCCTCCTCGACGCGGCGGCGGACGGCGTCGCCGTCATCGACACCGGCAACTACTACCCGCGCCAGCGCGACGGCAGGATCGCCGCGATCGAGGACGACGGCCTCACCGAGAGCCGCTGGACCGAACAGCACCTGGGCCACCCCGTGGTCAAGGCCTTCAACGGCACCTACGCCCAGGACATCCTCGACCGCCACCGTCCCGCCGGCGCCCCCGACCGCGTCGCCCTCCCCGTCGCCGGCGACGACGAGACGGCCAAGGCGAAGATCCGCGCCCTCATCGACGAACTCGGCTTCGACACGGTGGACGCCGGCGGCCTCGACGACTCCTGGCGCCAGCAGCCGGACACCCCCGTCTACGGCCTCCGGGGCGACACCGAGGCCGTGACCAAGGCCCTGGCCGAGGCTTCGCCGGAACGTACGCCGGACTTCCGGGGCTAGGACGAGCGGGCCGGCGGGTCGGCCGCCGGCCCGGTCCCCGCCCGCCCCTCGCGTCCCCTTCCCCGCTAGCTGTTGCCGTTCGAGCGGCCGAAGAACTCGATCTCCGCTATCGCGACCTGCTTCTTGTCGTCGGCCCCGTAGGAGGAGCGGATGGTGAAGCGGACGGACTTGGCGTCACCCACGCGGAACTTGCGGCTCTGGCCGCCGGCGGCCTGGTCGAGGGTGAGGATCTTGGTGGACGTGGAGCCGTCGGCGGCGGTGATGGTCGCCTCGATGCGGTGCGGGCGGGCCGACTCCGCGCGCTGGTCCGCCTGCTTGGAGACACCCGGCGTGATGACCACGTCCAGCAGCCGGGTGGGCTCCTCGAATTCGGCCTCCAGCCACTCTCCCTCGCCGGACTGGGTGACACCCGGGCCCCACCACGTGTTGCTGTACGTGTCGAAGGCCAGGGCCGGCTTGTGCCCGGGGAACGAGCGGGACGCCTTGAAGCTGTCCGGGACGACCGACGCGCGCTTGGCGAAGTGGTCGCGGGCCGCCCGGTAGCCGTCGTCGGCCTGGAAGGCCAGGGTGACGATCAGGGTGAGGACGAGGGCGGCGACCACCCAGTTGAGGATGCGGCCGAAGCCGCGGCGCAGACGGGGGCGGTCACCGGCCCACGGGGTCTGCGTGTCGCGGCCGTTCAGCATCCGGCGCCACCACGGGAGCCGTCCCGGTGTCTGCGCACGGCCGGCCATGGGCATCGCGCAGCGCGCGCAGAAGTGCCGGTCCGGCCGGGTGGGGGTCCCGCACCACGGGCAGGGCACACCACCCTCCATGCCGAACTCCGGGCCAGGGGTGCGCACTTGAGGTCGCTGCACGTCCGGTCGGCCCGGCAGCACGGGCGCGACGGCCGGCTCCGCGGGGGCACGGGGCTCGGGGTCGGCGACGGGGACGAGGAGTGACCTGGCCCGGTCGGCGTCGGAGGGGGAGGGAGCCGGGGGTGGTGAGGCCGGGGTGGGGAGGGGGGTGGTGGGGGCTTCGTCGTCGGGGTGCGGGGCCGGGTGGGGCGTGGCGGTCACCGCCGGGGCGTGGGTGGTGTCCCCCGGGGCAGGGGCAGGGGCAGGGGCAGGGGCAGGGGCGGTGGCGGCGGGGGGCGCGTCCGTGCGGACCGCCGTGCCGGTGTCGGGGGTGGCCGCGGTCGTCGCCGTCTGGGCCGGGTCGTGACCGGTGCGGGCCGTGCCCGTGCCGGCGCCCGGCAGAGCGAAGGCGTCCCAGCCGCGCTCGTCGTCGGCCGGTGCGCTCCCGGCGGGAACCGGGGCCGGGGCACTCGTACGTGCCGCGTCAGCGTCCGCGGGGGCGGCGGCCGGGCGGTCGTCGGCCTCGCTCCTGGCGCTGCCCGTGGTCGCTCGGGCCGGGGTTCCGGACCAGCCGAGCACCGCGCCGCAGGCGTCGCAGAAGGACTGGCCGGGCTCCCCGCGGGTTCCGCATTCGGCGCAGCTCTGGGCCTGGCCGGTGCCGGGGGTCGGGCTGGTCATCTCTCGGGGATCCTTTCGGCGGCGGTCACCTGGACCGTGTAGGGCATGTGGGCGGGGCGGGCGGCGGCGACGAGGCTGTCCAGCCGGTGTTCGTCCGCGGGGGTGGGGTCGGGCAGGCGCAGGGTCACGTGCAGGCGCGGGCGGGTTTCCCCGGGGACAGGGCCGAGGGGACGGGCGTCCCAGGCGGCGGCGCCGCTCTCGGTGATCTCCGGGGTCACACCGAACACCAGGCGTACGGCCTCGGACAGGCCGCGCCGGGTGCCGCGTACGCGGTGCAGATACGCGGCGGCGGCGACAGCGGCGCGCAGCCGGGCCTCCGGTTCCGTGCCGTCGGTCTCGGCGCCCACCCAGCCGGCGAGCCACTGGGTGAAGTCCACGGGGGCCAGGGACGGCCTGAAGTAGGAGTCCAGGCAGTCGAGGACGGACAGGATCGGGGCGATGACGTCGTCCAGACCGCCGACGAAGCGCTGGGCGAGGTCGTCGTCTGCGAAGACGGCGGGGAGCATCGCGCCGATGGGGTGAGAGGAGCCGAGACCGTCGATGGAGCCTCTCACCGGCGCTCGCCTCCCGTGCCCGGGAGCCCGGGGCTCACGGCTTGTCCCCGATCACGCGGACCCGGTGGTCGAAGGAGAACACCAGCGACGGGGGCGAGAGGTCGATGCGGTTGGTGGGGTCGCCCCGTTTGCCGGTGAGGGGGTCGGCGGGGTGCAGCTGGACGTCGTCGACGAGTTCGACGCCGGGCACCCGCTGGAGGACGGCGAAGACCTCGCCGGACTGGACCGGGCGGCCGAAGGGCCAGCCGCGGCCGTCGGCGCCGCCGGTCAGCGGGTCGAGGTGGCGGTAGAGCGCGTCGTGGGCCTGACGGCGCACCCGGTCGGTGTCGGTGCCCCGGAAGGCGTGCAGCGTCGCGACGACGGTGACGCCCTGGTAGAAGGGCGGGCCGACGGCCAACCGCGTGCCGATCAGGCGGCGTTCGTCCAGGTGACGGGTGATGCGGCGCAACAGCGCGTCGCCGGGCACCAGTTGCTCGAAGCGCAGTCGGCCCCCCGGGTCGGGAACCGCCTGCGGGACCACCAGCACCCGCACCGCGTACGCCCCGTGCTCGCCCTCCTCGCCCTCCAGGCAGGTGATGCGGGCGGTCTCGGGGGCCGCGCGGCGGGCGAGTTCCTCGTAGTCCCGCAGGGTCACCGCGCGCTCCTGGGCGCGCAGCGTGATCGGCGCCCGGACCTTCGCCTCCTCCACGGTCTCCGCGTCCACACCGCCGCGCGCCGCCTCCCGGTTGACGACCTCGGAGACGTACGGGACGGAGGTGCGCAGCACCCGGATGGCGCCCCGGGCCACGTTCCCGGCCCGGCCGCCGCCGGTGCGATAGCGCACCGCGCGGATGACGGCGCCCTTGGGCGCGACGGCCCCGTACGAGCGCAGGGTGCCGTCGGGCTCCCGTACGGCCGGGCCGAAGGCGATCTCGCCGGTGGCGGAGTCCAGGGTGATGTGGCGGTCGTAGGAGGTGGACGCGGCGAAGGACGGGACGACGTCCCAGTCGGTCCAGCCGTCGTGCTCGGCGGTCTGCAGCAGCACGGGCGGGGTGTCGCCCACCACCGGGAAGTGGGCGAGGCGCAGCCGCTGACCGGGCAGGCCGGTGGACTCGCCGAGGGCCTCGTCGTACACGGTCTCGGCGTGGACGGCGGTCGTGGTGCCGCCGATGGTGAAGGCCTCGGCGGCGCGGACGGTCGGCGAGGTGGTGTAGAAGGGCTGGCCGGGCAGGGGTTCGGTGACCCGGCAGCGCAGCCAGCCGGCCTCCTGTCCGCCGGTGCGGGACAGGGTGTGCCCGCCGGGCATGTGCAGGACCACCTCGCCCGGCCGGTTCAGGCCGCCCGTGCCGTCACGGTCGACCTCGCACTCCGTCCAGCCGTCCTCGGTCCACGCCTCCCAGACCAGCGGCGGCTGCCGCGGGTCCACGCCGACGCCGTCGACCACGCTGTCCAGCTCCAGCACGATCGCGCAGTACGGGACGGCGGCGGTGAGCCCGAACAGCACACCGTCGCCGGGCCGCGGGGACTCGGCGAAGCACATCAGGTCCTTGCCCTCGGCGAGGTCGGCCGTCCGGTCGGTGACCGGCTCACCGGGCCGCTGGGTCACCAGGTGGCGCAACGCGCAGGGTACGACGGACAGTTCGCGCTCGGTGGCGAAGACGACCGCCTCCTCGCTCTCGGTGCGCAGCGTGGCGACCTCGGTGCCCACCGGCAGCGGCACCGGCTCCTCCTGCGGCGCCGACAGCCAGAACGTCACGTCCGTACGGGCGGCCGAGGGCGGGAAGAGGGTGATGCCCACCAGGTCCAGGAACGCCAGATGGTTCTTCTCCGGCACCCGGTTGAGCCGGTAGACGATCTGGTCGGCCATGTGGGCGACCGTCTCCACCAGGGTGACACCGGGGTCGGAGACGTTGTGGTCGGTCCACTCCGGCGCCCGCTGCTGGATGTAGCGCTTGGCGTCGTCCACGAACTGCTGGAAACGCCGGTCGTCGAGGTTCGGGGAGGGCAGGGCCATCAGCGGTCGCTTTCGGGACGGTCGGAGCCTTCGGGAGCGAGGTCCGGCTCGTCGTGGGAGGGGATGACGTAGAACGGGAAGACCAGGCTGCGCGGGTTGTTGGTGCCGCGGATCGCGTAGCGGACGTCGATGAAGAGGACGCCCTGGTCGGCGCCCGCCGTCACCTCGACGTCGGTCACCTCGATCCGCGGCTCCCAGCGGTCGAGGCTCGTGTACACCTCGTGCTGGATACGGCCGGCCGTGGCCTCGTTGACCGGCGCGAACACCAGGTCGTGGATGGCGCAGCCGAACTCGGGGCGCATCGGCCGCTCGCCCGGCGCGGTGGCCAGGACGAGCCGGATGGCCTCCTCGACCTCGCGCTCCCCGCTGACCAGGGCGATGCCCCCGGTGGGCCCGATGCGCAGCGGGAACGCCCAGCCGGATCCGACGAACTGCTCGGCCATCAGCGGGCCACCCCTCTTTCTGGGACGTACGACTTCTCGGCCGACGTGTGGACGTGTGGGCAAGTGGGGCGTGTAGAGCGTGTGGACGTGCGGGCCATGTGGGCTGTGCGGGGCATGTAAGTCACGTCGCCTGTGCGGGGCGTGTGCACGGTGGGCGTGCGGGCGGTGGGCGTCACGGGATCGGATACGGCTTCTTGTTGACGAGCACGATGCCCGTGATGTCGACATTGGCCGCCCGCAGCGCCGCCTGGCCGACCGCGTTGATCTGCACGGTTCCGGCCGCGCTGATCGTCGCGGCCCCGGCCGCGCTCATGGTGAGGGCGCCCACGGCGTTCACGTTGACCGCGCCGCCGAGCGACCGGAGGCCGACGATGCCCTGGCCCTGGAGGTTGAGGGGGCCGCCGCTGCGGATGGTCACGGACCGGCGCGCGCTCAGCGTCAGATCGGTCCCGGCCTTGACCGAGACCGAGGTGCCGCCGGTGATGGAGACGGCACCCTTGCTGTCCACGGTGATCTCGGTCTTCGTCCGGTCGAGGTTGATGATCAGCCGGTCGTTGCCGGTGGCGAGGCGCACGCCCTGCTTGCGCAGGCCGGTCTGCTGGCTGAGCAGGTCGACCCGGTTGCCCTCTCGGTCGGACAGGGTGTGGCGGATCGCCTTCTTCTTGACCGGGTCGTGCAGGTGCACGTCCTTCACGGGGGTCGGCTTGTCGACGCCGTTGTAGAGGCCGCCGATGACGAACGGGTGGTCGAGCGCACCCCGGTCGAAGGCGACCAGCACCTCGTCGCCGACGTCCAGCGGGAAGATCCCGCCGCCGGCCTTGCCGCCCAGCTGCACGGTCCGCGTCCAGTCACTGACGTACGCGTCGTCCAGCCACGGGAACTGCAGCTTCACCCTGCCCTGCTTCAGCGGATCCTGGACGTCGGTGACGAGGGCGTTGGCGACACTGGGCAGCCGCGGGGCCGCCGTACCGCCGCCCGAGGTCAGCCCGAACAGCGAGCGCCACTGCCGGCCGCTGACGGTCACCCACGTCTCGTAGTGGCTGCCGTCGCCGAAGGTGTGCCGTACGGACGTGCAGGTGTACTTGCCCTCGAACGGGGCGCCCACGTCGGAGAGCGTGATCGGCACACCGGGGCGCAGCAGCGGGTTGCCGCGCACCATGACCTCCAGCTCGGCGAAGGCGGAGGTGATGTCGTCGGCGAGGGAGGCGGCGGCGTGCGTGACCTCGCTCTGCAGGTCGTACGGCGTGTCCGTCTCGACCAGCTTGGCGGCCTTGAAGGGGGTCGCCGCCTTCTGCGGGGTGGTGCCGATGGCGATACCGGGGTTGGCGTCGGCCTTCGTCGTCGCGGTGAGCTTCTTCTTCGTCGTGACGTTCCAGCCGCGCGCCTCGACCTTGCCGACCTGGTCGGCGGCGGTGACGGCGGCCCGGCAGCGCAGGATGTCGACGCCGGCCTTCAGCTCGTAGGGGTTCTTCCGGCCGGGGGCGCTCGACGCGGGCGCGCCGGACGCCGGCTTCGGCTCGACGAACTGGAACTTCCCCTTGGCGTCCAGCGACATCACCATCTCGTTCTCGTCGGCGAGCCGCGCGAGGAAGTCCCAGTCCGTCACGTTGGACTGGCTGATGAAGTCGTAGACGGTCTTGGTGGACTGCACCTGACCGATCGGGACGCCGTTCATCGCGGCCAGCTTGCGGGCGATGTCGGCGGCCGTCTGGTTGCGGTACGCCGCCACCCTGCGCACCCGCATCAGCCGGTGGCCGGCGTCGTAGCCGCGCACGACGGTGAAGGTGCCGGTGCCGTCGTAGTCGGTCTCCATCCCGGTGACCTCGCCGGTGAACACCGGGCTGCCCGCGCCCTGTCCGCCGGCCACGGGCGAGATGACGACCAGGGAGCCGAACCTGACGTTCAGTTTGCCCAGCAGCAGCCCGTGCGGGTCCCGGAAGGTGACCCGGAACGCGCCGGGCACCCCGGCCCCGAGGTCGACCCAGCCGCCGACCAGCAGGTCGGCGTAGGCGGTCGGCAGCTCCCTGCCGTCGATGGTGACCCGGATGATGTTGGAGAAGGACGGGTTTCCCGCCTCGGCCCCGCCCATCAGCGGCCCACCTCTCCGGCCGCCGGGAGGACGAGTTCGGTGCCGGTGGGCAGATGGGTGGGGTCGTCGATGCCGTTGGCCTCCGCGATCGCCCGCCACGCGGACGCGTTCCCGTACTCCCGCCACGCCAGCGACTGCAACGAGTCGCCCGCCACGACCCGGTGCACACTGCGCGCGGTGAGCGCGCCCGAGGTCGGGTTCTGCCCCTCGGTCCGGCTGGGGATCTCGTGCAGCGTCATCCGGCAGGCGGCCCGGATCGGCACACCGGTCGTCCCGAACAGGGAGTACGTGACGTCCACGGAGCTGACGTACGCCGTGAAACGCGCGGTCGAGAACGACCCCCACTGGAACACCACCCACGGCGGCGACGGCTGCTTCGCGGCGAGGCTCTTGGCCGTCACCTCGCAGCACGACAGCAGCGACTCGACCTTCTTCAGCACGGTGGTGCCGCTCGGCTTGTCGGAGGAGTCGAGGAAGATCTCGACGTTCATCTCCCGGGGGTCGGGCCCCATGAACTCCGGCAGCGCGCCGTCGCGCACCGCCGCGCTCGTCGTCCGCTTCCACTGGGCGCCCTGGCGCAGCGTCAGTTCGGAGGGGTTGAACTCGAAGTTGAACGTCTTCTTCAGCCCGCCCGGTGTGGTGCTCGTCCCCACCGGCGGCTCGTGAATGGCCAGGGTGGCCCGCACGAGACTCTTGCCCGCGCCGCCGCCCTTGCTGCCCTTCGCCATGGTCTGTCCCCGCCCCTCAGTCCGTGAACCCGTGGTGCGCGATCTCCAGCACCTCGGTCGCCACGCTCGGGTTGGACGGGTCCAGGGACGGCCCCTGCCAGCTCACCGGCAGGACGTCGATGAGCCCCCAGTGCGCCACCTCCGAGCCGTCCGCGCGCAGCGCCGCGATCTGGGCCGTCGGCCGCTTCACGCCCGTCGCGACGGACGAGATCCACGCGGCGACCTTCGCCGTGTCCGGCGTCAGCGGCCTCGTCAGCCGGATGTTCGAGAACGTCACCCGCGAAGGGAACTGCCAGACGAACCCGTTGTTCCCGCCCTCCTGGCGGTGCTCGATCTCCACGGTCGAGGACAGCCCTTCGCACCCGTTGAAGTAACCGAGGCTCTCGCCGTCGATCGTCAGCGTGAAGAAGATGGTGGAGCCCGGGTCGAGATCGCGGGACATCTGGGAAGGGCCTTTCTGGTGGTGCGGGGCGTTCGGGGGCGGTCAGTGGCGGGGGTCGCGGAGTCTGCCGACGCGTTCGCGGTCGAGGCGGAGTTCGGTGCGGACGAGGCGGGTGATGCGGCCGATGAGCTTGTGGGTCAGTTCGTCGAGCTGGAAGTCGGTGAGGGAGCGAGGGTCGAACGGGGGGCTGGGGGAGTCGTTCTCCGCCGCGGGGGAGGGGGATGCGGGGGAGGTGGTGGGGGCGGTGGTTGTGGGGGTCGAGGTGGCGGGGGTGGGGCGGAGGGGGGCTTCCGGGGCTCGCTGGATCGGTGCGGGTGCGGGTGCGGGTGCGGGCGCGGGCGCTGGCGCGAGTGACGGTGTGGGCGCGAGTGCGCGGGGGGTGACGGGCGGGGTGGCGGGGGCCTTGCGGGCGACGGTGAGGGGACGCGCGGTGGGGGGCGGGGTGGTGGGCTGGGCGGGTCTGGCGGGCTGGTGCGCCTTGAGGCGTTGTACGGCGGGGCCGGTGCCCGGGGTCGCGGGGCGGCGCAGGGGTACGGCGGGCCGGGGGGTCTGACGCTGGATCACGGGGGGTGCCGTGGGCGTGGGCAGGGCCGAGGTGAGGGCGCGGGTGGGGGTGAGGGGGCGCGCGGGGAGGGGCGCGGTGGCGAAGGAGGTCAGGGGCGTGGCCGTGGGGGCGGAAGAGGGCAGGACCGCAGGGGTTCTGGAGCCGGAGCCGGGCGACGGGGCAGCGCCCGGTCGCCCGAGGGGTTGCCGGGTGGGGGTGATGGGCGACTGCGGGGTGGGGGTGGCGGGTCGCGCCGTTCCCCGCGCCCCTTCAGGGCGCTGTTCCTGGCCGGGGGGTCTCAGGGGGACGGCCTGCTGCTGTGTCGTCGTCGCCCGCTGCAGGGGGAGGGGCGAGGCGGGGCCCGCGCCGCCGGAGGGCTTGCGGGGGGAGAGGGGCTGCGCGTCCTGGGGCGGGGTGGAGAGCGGGGCGCCCAGGAGGGGGCGCTGACGGGGGGTGGGTGCCGGTACCGACGGTGTGAGGGGGGTCGGTGGGGGGGGCGTGGGGGCGGGGACGGCCGACGGGACGGGGCCGGAGGTGGGGGCACCGAGACCCAGGCGCTTTGCCGCGCCGGGGGTGCGCGGGCTGGTCGGGGCGGGGGAGGAACGACGGGGGCCTGTGGCCGCGGCGGGCGTGGTGTCCGTACCGCCCGGGGCGTGGGCGGCCGTCCCCTGACCGCCGGCCGCTGTGCTGGTGGTGGTCGGTGCGGCGGGAGGTCCGGCGGGCGCGGCTGCCGTACGGCCGGTGCCGGTTGTCGCCCGCTGGACGTCCACGGCTCCGAAGGCGGGGGCGGTCGAGCTGGGGCGGCCGGAACTGCCCGCTGCCCTGCTGGAGCCGGTGGTGGCGGTCGTGCCGGAGGGAGAGGTACGGGCTGTGCTCGGCGTGGCACCGCCCGTGCCGGATGCCTCGGCCGGGGTGCGGCCGCGTCCCGCCACGGGCTGTTGCGCATCGCCGGGAGCAGGGGCAGTGCTCGTGCTCACGTGCGGGGCGGTCGGTGGGGTGACGGTCACGTCGGGGTGGGCGGGCGTACCGCTGGACCCCGTCGCCGCGCGCTGGACGGTGTCGGCGGTGGTGGGTCCGGGGGCGCCAGAGGCGCCGTGCGGGCCGGTGCCCGTACCGGCTGAGCGGGTTGCCGGCGTGGCAGGGGCCGTGCCGCGGGTGTCCGCTGCCGTACGGCCCGGGTGGGCCGCCGCCCGCTGGACGGTGCCTTCGGTGCGTCCAGGTGCGGCGGGGGTGCCCGCGCCGGTCGCTGCGGCCGGGTTAGCGCTACCGCCGGGGTGCGCTGCCGTACGGCCGGGGTGGGTCGCCGTCGGCTGGACGGTGGCCTCGGTGTGTCCGGGGGTGGGCGGGGGGCCCTGGGGGTTGGTGGGCGGGGGGCCCTGGGGGTTGGTGGGCGTGGGGCCGGGGTTTGCCGGCGTGCGCCCCGGGTGGGCTGTCGCCCGCTGGACGGTGCCTTGGGTGTGTCCGGGGGCGGAGCGGATGGGTTGCGGGCTCGTGCCCGCGCTGCCCGAGTCGGTTGCCGTCGGCCGGACGGTGACCTCGGACTGTCCAGGGGTGGCGGGGAGGCCCTGGGGGTTGGTGGGCGTGAGGCCGGGGTTCGCCGCTGTGCGGCCCGGGTGGGCCGTCGCCCGCTGAACGGGGTCTTCGATGCGTCCGGGGGCGGTGGGGGTGCGATGCGGGCTTGTGGCCGGGCGGCCCGAGTCGGTCGCCGTCGGCTGGGCGGTGACCTCGGACCGTCCCGTGACCCGGGGCGATCCGGAGGACGCGGGGGAACCCTGGGGAGAGTCCACCGCCGTACGGCCCGCAGGGGACGCAGGGGACGCAGGGGACGCAGGGGACGCAGGGGACGCAGGGGACGCGAGGGATGCAGGGGACTCAGGGGACGCATGGGTCGCCGCCCGCTGGATGTCGAGCCCGGCGCGACCGAGGTCGGCCGCCGCGTCGGCGGAGCCGCTGGACGTGTTGTCATTGCTGCCCACGGGGGTGTCGCTGCCAACTTCCGCCGTCGGCTGGACCGTTGCCCTCACAGGGGCACCGGAAGCGTCGACCTGACCCACACCCGAGGCCGCCGACCCCGACGCGCCGGACCCCGACGCGCCGGACCCGGACGCCGTACGCCTCGACGCCGTACCCCTCGGTGCGGCGTCGCCCGGCACCGACCGTTGCAACGAGACAACGCCGGAGGCGGCCCTGGGCCCGGACGTCGGGCCGTCGGCGATCGCCGCGTGGCCTCCCGTGGTACCGCCCGATGCCGTAGGCCCACCAGGGGATCGGCCCGGGGCACTGCTCGGTGCCGCGGGCCCACTCGAAGCGTCGCCCGAAGTCCCGCTCGGCACCACCGGCCCGGACGACACATCGCCCGCTGCCGTGGGCCCCGTTGAGCCGCCCCCCGAGCCCCCGCCCCCCATGTCCCCGGCAGCCTGCGGCCGCACCGTCGGCAGCACGCGGCGCTGGACGGCCGGTGGGGTGGTGGGGACCTTGGTCAAGGGCGCCCGGCGGGTGGTGCGGGGCGGTACGGGAGTCACCCGGGGGCCGGCCGGGCGGGACGGCGTGACCTGGTACGGCGCGCGCTGCACCGGCCGTACATCGCCGGGCGCGTCGGGCTGGGGCGCGGGCTCGTCGAGCGCCACCGGGAGGGTGCGTACGGGCAGTTCGAGGCCGGCCACCGGTGCGGCCGAAGTGGTGAGGACGTCCCTGACCAGCCCGCCCGGCGCTCCGGGCAGGACGGCGTGGGACAGGGTCCCGGTGAAGGAAGGGTTCTGCCAGGTGCTCAACCGCCCGCTGAACCCGGCGTCCGCGACAGCGGCCCGCCCTCCGAGGGCACGCTGGATCGGAGCGAGCCCCTCCCACCCACGCCCCGCGGCCGAGCCACCGCCCGCACCGGCGGCCGGAGCCGGACTCCCCTCCGAACCCGAACCCGAACCCGAACCCGAATGCGAATGTGAATGCGACGGCGAACCCGACTCCGAGCCCGCACCCCCGGCGGCAGACGTCACCGCACCGACCGCGGCGACCGAGCCGACCCCACGTCCTGCCGCCCCCGCCGCGCCCGCGACACTCCGTAGCCGATCCAAGAACCCCACGTGTCAGCCCTCCGACCCGCCCCGTGTCACGAGGGACGCGATCTGTTCGGTGTAGCGGCGGCGGTCGTGGTGTTCGAGGTCGAGGATCTCCTCGAAGCCCCAGTGGAAGTGGTAGGCGACGTACGCGATCTCCTCGTGCAGCCGGTCGGTCGCGTACGTCACGATTCCCCCAGGCGGCTCCCGCCGAGTTCGACCTCGAACGGCTCGGAGCAGTGGGGGCACTCCACGGCCGCGCGGGTGTGGCCCTCCGCGTTGACCTGCCGGTAGAAGTCCTGGAGGAACGCGAGGTCGGACGCGAACATGTTCTCCACGATCCCGTCGTGGACCATCGGGAGGTTGCCCAGCCGGGTGATGACCCGGCCGAGCAGCACGACCGACAGATACGCCGGGTTCTCCTGGACGCGGACGTCCCGCAGCGGGATCAGCTCGTCCCGGGCGGTGGCGAGACGCATCACGCCCTCCCGGTGGACGTTCCCCGCCTCGTCGACGTACCCGCGCGGCAGCTCGAACGGGAACTCCGTCCGCAGCCGCTGCGCCGCCGGCGCGACCGCCGGGGCGGCGGCGGGAGGGACGGCGGTGGTGGGAAAGGGGGACGCGACCGAAGCCGCCTCCTCCCCGGCCCCCGCCACCGCACCCACCGCACCCGGACCCGCACCGGGGACGTCCACGATCGAGCCCGCGCCCGCGCCGGCCCTGCCAGCCGTGCGCCGCATTACTCGATGACCAGTTCTTCGAAGACGATGGTCACCGTCTCGGTGAGCGCGGACGCCTCGCCGGCCTTCAGGGTGCTGGCGTCGATCTTGCTGCACCAGGCGTTGCGCATGTTGTACCGCTTCACCGGATTGTTCTGGTAATCCATCATGATGATCGACGCGTTCTTGCGCGCCGAGCTCATCTGGCCGTTGATGGAGTCGTTGATCCACGTGTTGAACGCGGCCGACTGGGTCATACCGCGGACCACGGTGCACTGACCGTTCTTCTGCACACCCGGCAGCAGGTTGACCTCGGGCCGTCCCTGCGCGGAGTTCTGCTGGTACGTGATGACGTCCTGTTCGAGGGTGAGGCCGCTGACCTCCGCGAGGTACTCGACCATCACCCCGTCGATCTGCAGGCCGAAATTGTGTGAGGTAAGGGCGTCACCCGGCGCGAGACTCATCTGTTCTGTGTCCTTCTAGGGGGTCGGGCAGGGGGTGGGGCTGGAGAACTGGCTTGGTACGCGAACGCTGGTGGGCGCGGGCCGGCGAGGGCCTACTCCTCCAGCTCCCCGCTGCCGCTGGAGAACTGCGCCAGCCGGAAGATCACGAACTCGGCGGGCTTGACCGGCGCGATACCGATCTCGCAGATGACCCGGCCGAGGTCGACCGACTCCGGCGGGTTGGTCTCCTCGTCGCACTTGACGTAGTACGCGTCCTCGGGCCGCTGGCCGAAGAGGGCGCCGCTGCGCCACTCGTTGACCAGGAACGCGGAGACGTTGCGCCGGATCCGGGCCCACAGGGCGTGGTCGTTCGGCTCGAACACCACCCACTGGGTGCCGATCAGGATCGACTCCTCCAGGTAGTTGAAGTACCGGCGGATGTTGAGGTAGCGCCAGGCCGGGTCGGACGACATGGTGCGGGCGCCCCAGACGCGGATGCCGCGGCCCGGGAAGGCACGGATGCAGTTGACGCCGATGGGGTTGAGCAGGTCCTGCTCGCCGCGGGTGATCTGGAGTTCGAGATCCACCGCGCCGCGTACGACCTCGTTGGCGGGCGCCTTGTGGACACCGCGCTCGAAGTCGTTGCGGGCCCAGACGCCGGCGACGTGGCCGCTCGGCGGGATGACGCGGGACTGGCCGCTGGCCGGGTCGAAGACCTTGATCCAGGGGTAGTAGAGCGCCGCGTACTTGGAGTCGTACCCGGCGGTCTCCTGGCGCCAGACCCGGATCTGCCGGGCGTTGAGGCCGGGCGGCGGGTCGATGACGGCGACCCGGTCGCCCATCAGCTCGCAGTGGGCGATCAGACCGAGCTGGACCGCCTTGACGGCCTCCAGGTCGATCGCGCCGCGCTGGTAGGCGGCCATCAGGTCGGGCACGGCGACCATGGAGATCTCGTCCACGGCCTCCAGCCCGCCGAAGCCGGTGCGGTCGGCGGAGTCGCCGAGGTACTGGGCCGGGCCGGGGTGGCCGTCGTCCGCCGCGACCGGCGTGACGGGCGCGGGCGCGGCGGGGGCCGCCAGTGCCACGGTCTGGTTGTCGGGGCGCGCGAGCTGCGCGGCCGGTGCCGTCTCCTGGACCGTGATGAGCTTGGAGCGCTCCTTGACCTGCGTGACGACGTAGTTGCGGCCGCCCTTCTTGGCGGTCACGTCGAAGGTCTCGACCGGCTTGTCGCCGTCCTTGACGATCAGCCGGAACCGTTCGGCCGGACCCTCGCCCTCGGGGTCGGCGACCTCGACGCTCAGCGAACCGCCCGCGATGGCGGTCACACTGAACGTGCCCAGCTGCTTCGGCTCGCCCGGCGGCAGCGCGGCCGGCGCGGCGGTACCCGTCACCGCGGCCGGACCGCCCGCGGACGCGCCGCCCTGGTCGGTGCCGCCGACCCGGACGACGTACGCGGCGCTGCCGCCGTTGTTGAAGAACCCGTACACCGAGTGCGCGAGGTAGTAGCCGTCGGTGAACTCGCCGAAGGCGGCGACGTACTGGGACCAGTTGGTCACCAGCGTCGGCTCGTTCAGCGGACCGGTCGGGGCCAGGCCGACGAAGGCGGCCACCGAGGTGCCCACACCCTCGATGGGACGCGAGCCGCTGGCCACCTCCTCGACGTAGACGCCCGGCGACAGGTAGGACGGCATGCTCTGCTCTCCTTGGGGTACGAGACAGGTCGCCTCTCACCCTCACGCGCGAAGCGCGTCCGTCGAAACGTCCTCGGGGACCTGATCGGGGGCATGTCCGTTGCCCCGAGGGGCAGTCGGGCCGATCGGCGCGGACACACCCGGGCCGCCCCCCCGGCACCGGCCCGGCGGCAGCGCCCCCGTGAGCGCCCCCGAGCCCGCGCACGCTGCCCTTTCGGGCACCGCGACCGTGCACCTTCTCCTCCTGACCCGGCTCCCGCGCTCCCGGTAGCGTCCTGACGTGAGCCTGTGGACTTCCCTCGAACCCGCCTCCGCGACTGTGGACCCCGGGAGCAGTACGACGGTGCGGTTGCGTCTGCGCAACACCGGTGACGTCGTCGACGAGTACCGTTTCGAGCCGGTCGGTGACATCGCGCCGTGGACGACCGTGGAGCCGCAGACGCTGCGGCTGTACCCGGGGACGACGGGGTCGGTGGATCTGACGTTCGCCCCGCCCCGCACCCCGGACGCGGTGGCCGGCCCGAACGCCTACGCGGTGCGGATCACGCCGACCGAGCATCCGGAGGCGACGACGGTTCCCGAGGGGAACCTGACGATCACCCCGTTCACGGAGGTGCGGACGGAACTCGTGCCGCCGACGGTGAAGGGACGCTTCCGGGGGCGGCCGAAGCTGGCCATCGACAATGTGGGCAACACCAAGGTCACCGCGTCGGTCAGCGGCAGTGACAACGGCGACCAGCTGTCGTACGACATCCATCCGAGCAACGTGCAGATCGAGCCCGGCCGCGCCGCGTTCGTGAAGGCCACGCTGAAGCCGCGCCAGATCACCTGGTTCGGGTCGAAGGAGGAGCGGCCGTACACCCTCGCGGTGAAGCGGTCGGGGGTCACGCCGCTCGACGTCGAGGGCACCTACGTGCAGCGGAGTTTCCTGCCCGGCTGGCTCGCCACCTGCCTCGCGATCTGCCTGGCCCTCGCGATCACCTTCGTGACGCTGTGGCTCGCCTACAGGCCGAGGGTCGTCAGCGCCGCCACCGAACTGCAGAAGACCGGGGTCAGCACGCTGGCGCCCAGCCCCTCGGCGCCGGCGTCGACCCCGCCGCCGCCCACGCCCTCCGCCCCGCCCGCCTCCTCGCCGCCCCCGCAGGTGACGGAGACGGAAGCGGCGGGCACCGGTGGAGGCGGGTCCGGCGACGGCAGCGGCGGCGGGTCCGGCGGCGGGTCCGAGCCGAAGAAGAAGCGCGCGCCCACGGCCGCGACCGCCGTACGGCAGCTGGCCGCGTCGGACCCGGGCGGCCGGCACATCTGCTACCGCGCCTTCGTGACCGGCAAGGGTTGGACGGCCCCGGAGTGCGACGGCGACACGGCCGGCACGGTGGGTCAGGCCCGGTCGCTCAAGGCCCTCAACATCGCGGTGTCCGGCGTCAACGGCACGGCCAGCGCCGCGTTCGTCCACAACCCCGACTCGACCAACGGCCAGGGCACCTATGGCGGGAAGCCCTGGTCGAGTGCGAAGGACGGCTTCGACAACTACTTCGGCAGCTCCAAGCCGGGCGCCCCGGACCTGCTGGGCTTCACCATCAACGTCGACGAGGGCGGCAGGGGGGTCTGCCAGTCGGTCCACCAGAAGGACCGGGGCTGGCAGAACCTGGCCTGCGACAAGCCGGGCGAGGGCGAGAACTACATCTTCGGCGGCACCCTCGACAACGGCATCTGGCTCGAAGCCGTCAAGTTCACGGTGTGACAGGGCCGCCCGGGCGGGCGCCGGTGGCCGTCGGGGCAGCCGGGCCTGCCCCGACGGCTCCTGACCGGACGCCGCCCGCCGCGTAGCGTCCTGACGTGAGCCTGTGGACATCCCTCGAACCCGCCTCCGCGACTGTGGACCCCGGGAGCAGTACGACGGTGCGGCTGCGTCTGCGCAACACCGGTGACGTCGTCGACGAGTACCGCTTCGAGCCGGTGGGTGACATCGCGCCCTGGACCAGGGTGGAGCCCCAGACGCTGCGGCTCTATCCGGGGACGACGGGCACGGTGGAGCTGACGTTCGCCCCGCCCCGCACCCCCGACGCGACGGCCGGCCCGAACCCGTACGCGGTACGGATCACCCCGACCCAGCACCCCGAGGCGACGACCGTCCCCGAGGGGAACCTGACGATCACGCCGTTCACCGAGATGCGGGCGGAACTCGTCCCGCCGACGGTGAAGGGACGCTTCCGGGGGCGGCCGAAGCTGGCCATCGACAACCTCGGCAACACCAAGGTCACCGCCGCCGTCAGCGGCAGCGACAACGGCGACCAACTGTCGTACGACATCCATCCGAGCAACGTCCAGATCGAGCCCGGCCGCGCCGCGTTCGTGAAGGCCACGCTGAAGCCGCGCCAGATCATCTGGTTCGGGTCCAGGGAGGAGAGACCGTACGCGCTCGCCGTCCAGCGGGCGGGCGTCGCACCGCACGCCGTCGACGGCACCTACGTCCAGCGGGGGTTCCTGCCTGGCTGGCTCGCCACCTGCCTCGGGGTGGCCGTGGCCCTGGCGATCACCTTCGCGACGCTGTGGTTCGCCTACCAGCCCCAGGTCACCAGCGCCGCGACCGATCTCCGGCAGGCCGGTACGACGGCCCTGCCGAGCGGCAGCCCGTCCGCGATGGCACCGGCGCCGAGCATCTCGGCGGCGCCGCTCCCGTCGGAGACGCCCGAGGCTCCCCCGGAGGAGAAGCAGGAGCAGCAGGAGGAGCAGCCCGAGAAACCGGGTTCGGGCTCCGGCCCGGGCTCCGGGGGCTCAGGGTCCGGGTCCGGGTCGGAACCGGACACGAAGCCCACGGCGAAGAAGCCCGCCGCCGCCAAGGGGTTCGCCATCATCGGCCGGGGTTCGAACCGCTGCGTCGACGTCACGGACGCGAAGAACGGCAAGGGCAAGGACGGCACCCCGCTCCAGATCTGGGAGTGCGCCGGCACCGCCAACCAGAAGTGGGACTTCCGGGGCGACGGCACCGTGCGCTCCCTGGGGCTGTGCATGGACGTGGCGTGGGGCTCCCGGGACGACGGCGCCGTCATCCAGCTGGCCAGGTGCAGCGGCAACCCGGCCCAGCAGTTCGTGCTCAGCACCGAGGGGGACCTGGTCAACCCGCAGGCCGACAAGTGCGTCGACGTGAAGGACAACGGCACCGGCGACGGCGCCAGGCTCCAGCTGTGGACGTGCGCGGGCACGCCCAACCAGAAGTGGCGCGTGAAGTAGGCCCGCCCCGGCGGGGGCCACGCCCCCGCCGGAGTGCACTGCCCGGCGGCAACCGCCGGACGCCCGCTACCAGTTGCCCTCGCCCGGCACCAGCCGCCCGGCCTTGCGGTACTCGCGCTCGGCGCCCTCCCGCAGATCGGCCGAGGTGACCGGCCCGCCCCGCCCGGCGGCGGCGTAGGCGGCGGTGACGACCGCGCTGCGGATGGAACCGCCGGCCAGCTCGAAGTCGCGGGCGACCGCCGCCGGGTCGGTGTCGTCCGCGCGGGGCACCGCGGCGAGGCTGTGCCGCCACAGGGCCAGCCGCTGGGCGGTGTCCGGGAACGGGAAGTCGACCACCAGATCCAGCCGCCGCGTGAACGCCTCGTCGATGTTGGCCCGCAGATTGGTGGTCAGCAGGGCGATGCCGTCGAAGGACTCCAGGCGCTGGAGCAGATAGGCGCTCTCCATGTTGGCGTACTTGTCGTGGGAGTCCTTGACCTCGGAACGCTTGCCGAACACGGCGTCCGCCTCGTCGAAGAGCAGCACGGCGTCCGTGCGGTCCGCCTCGGTGAAGATCCGTTCGAGGTTCTTCTCGGTCTCGCCCACGAACTTGTCGACGATCGAGGAGAGTTGCACGACGTAGAGGTCCAGGCCGAGTTCGGCGGCCACGACCTCGGCCGACAGCGTCTTGCCGGTGCCCGACTCGCCCGCGAAGAGCCCGAGGACCCCACGGCCCCGGCCGCCCCCGGCGCTCAGCCGCCAGTCGCCGAGGACCCGGTCGCGATGGCGGGCGCGCAGCGCCAGTTCCCGCAGCTCGGCGAGGGGCTTGTCCGGCAGGACGAGGTCGTCCCAGCCGACGTCCGGGCGGATCCGGCGGGCGTGCCGTTCCAGACCGGAGGCCGACTGCAGCCGCGCGGCCAGCCGCAGATGGGCGGCGGTCACCTCGCTGCCGTCGAACGCCGCGAGGTCCACGGCCGCGCGGGCCGCCCGCTCGATCCGGTCACCGCCGAGCCGGTACGGGGCGACCGTGGCCGCCAGGTCGAACCCCGGCCCGTCCGCACCGGCACCGAGCGCCGCCGCCCAGGCCTCCACGGCACCCGAGGACTGCCGGGGCACGTCGAGGACCAGCGGATCACGGTCGCACCACTGCGGGTCGTATGGCTGCGGGCCGGTGAACAGCACGGACACGTCGGCCGTCGTCAGCGCCCGGAACAGCGGCCCCGGGTGCTCCGGCAGCGGCGCCACCACGACCGCGCACCCGCGCAGCCGGGCCTCGCGCAGCAGCGGGGGAAGCAGTCGGGCCGCCTCGTCCTCGGCCGCCGGGGGCGTGAAGTGCAGGGCCTCCACCCCCGCCGTGCGCAGGGCAGCCGAGGCCCGCGCCAGCCCGTCACCCTCCCGCCGCTCCCGCAGATGCACGGTGACCGGTGCGGCGGCCAGCCGGCCGGCCAGCCGGTCGGTGAACCCACCGTCCTCCGAGGTCGCGGACGCGGACATGGACGCGGAGGTGAACGAGGCCGCCGCCGGGAGCGACGGCGACGGCGCGAGCGGACGCACGTGACCGGCCAGCGCCGCGTCCATCGTGTCGTCGCCGAGCAGATGGGCGACCAGCCGGTCGGGCACCCTCAACTCCCTTCCGAGAAAGGGTCGTTCGGGCTCCTCGACGGTCAGCAGGCCGAGCGCGCTCAGCGGCGCCGAGGGCAGGAACCGGGCCCGCGCCCGAGCCAGCTGCACGGGCAGGCCGCACAGATCGAGCGCGAGCCCGACGGTGGCCCGGCGCCGGCTGACGTCGTCGTTGAGGTACCCGTACAGCTGCTCGTAGGAGCGGTCCAGATCGGGGGCCAGGGCGATCAGCAGGATGCGCGTGTCCAGCTCGGTCAGCCCGAGCCGCCCCGCGAGCCGCTCCAGCGGACCGCCGGGAGCCACGCCCGCGCCGGCGGCGTCCTCGGCGTCCTCGAACACGGGGGCGTGCGGCCCCGCCGGCGGCTCCAGCAGATGCCGTACGCCCTCCTCGGACACGTACAGCCCCCGCAGCGGATCTCCGGCCGTCGGATCACCGGCACCGCGCTCCGCCACCAACTCGGCGACCCGGTCGCGCAGTCGGGCGAGCCGGAGGAGGAGCGCGTCGGTGTCGGAGGACCCGGAGGTGCCGGAGGCCGCGTGGGTGGTGTGGGTGCTCAACGTCGCCCCTCCCCGGTGTCCGGCGCGGACGCCAACCGGCCCGGCCGGTGCGCGCGTTCCTCCGAGCCCTCCAGGGAGCCGTCCATGCCGCGTACCCGGATCGCCGCGCCCTCGGTGACCGGGGGACCGGCGTCGTACTCGGGGAAGGCCGGGAACGGGACGGTGACGACCAGGTCGAGGGACGGCTTCAGCTCGCCGCCCAGCGCGGACCAGATCTCCGCGAGGGACCGTGACTCGGAGTGCAGCCCCGCAACGGACAGCGGCACGGTCAGGCCCAGCGCCCCGAGCGCCCCCGGGAGTCTCTCGGCGGGCAGCAACTCGTGCGGCAGCAGCGTGGCCAGCACCGCCGAGAGCAGCCGGTGTTCGTCCTCGGGGCGCTTCGTCCAGGCGGTGACCAGGTACGACAGCCGGAACCAGCGGGGCGGCTGCCGGCGCCGCACGACGATGTCCCGGCTGTCACGGACCGGCATGTGGCCGCGCTGGCGACGGGAGACGTCCTCACGGATGTCGTACAGATAGGCGTTGACGGCGGGCGCGTTGCGCCGGGCCGCCCAGTCGCGGGTCGGCGCCTCGAAGGCGACGTCGATGCCGGAGCCGGCCAGGGCACCACCGCCGATCAGTCCCTTGAGGACCTCGTCCACCTCGTGGATCACGGTCGTGCTCCTGCTGTGTCGTGTGCCTGTCCCTCGATCCTGTCCGCCCGGAGGCATCCCTTCCAGACGCGCCGGGGACGACGAGGGGGCACGGTGCGCTGCCCAACGGGCCCGTTCCGTCTGCCCGTTCGATCAGATGTAGCCTTCCCGGAGGGCATAGGCCACCGCGTGCGCCCGGTTGCGCAGATGCAGCCGGGTGGTGAGCCCGTGCATCACGTTCTTGACGGTGCGTTCGGAGTAGGAGAGTTTGCTCGCGATCTCGCCGGTGTCCATCCCCTCGGCGACGAGCCGGAGGACGTCGATCTCACGCGGCACCAGGCCGGACAGCGGCGCCCCGGTGCGGCCGGCCACGGAACGCTGCAGCGTGCCCACCTGGTTGATCAGCCGCCCGAGCAGATCGGCGGGCAGGTCGCCGTCCCCGCGCGAGGCCGCGAGCACGGCCTGCGCCAGCCGGTGCGGGGTGGCCTCGTGGCGCCACACGATGGCCCCGACCCCGCACTCGATGACCTCCAGCAGCTCGGTCTCCCGGATCAGGCTCACCACCAGGACGGCCCGCGCCCCCTCGCTGCGCACCATCCGGCGCAGCGTGGACAGCAGCGGCTCGTCCGGTGTCTCCCCGACCAGTACGGCCACGGTGCCCGGCCGTACCGCGGCGTCGTCCTTCAGGTCGATCACCGGGTGCCCGCGCAGCTGGCTGAGCACGCCGGCCCGGGAGAGCGGGTCGAGGGTGTGGACCACGACCGGGATACGGCGCCGGGGTTCCTGGTGCTCGGCCATGGCGGTGGCCGTGCCGGTGACCATGGCCGTGGCCGCCGGCGTGTCCGCGGTCCGGAATGTGCTGCGCAACCGTTTCTCCCGTATGCACGAAATCGCCGCTCCTGTGAGGGGAGTGGCCGAGGGGCTCGATTCACCCTTCTGTGTGACGTGTGCGCCGCGCAATCGTGGAGGACCACGAGACACACCACGAGATCGACCCCGGGCCCGGCCCCGGCGCTTTCCCGCCGACCTTCCGCGAGCGGTGCACCCGGACGGACCGTGCCCCGTCTACGGAAGCGGAAAACGACGGTCCACGACAGCCACCACCACGACGGTCACGACAGGAGACAGCGATGTGCGCGCCGGAACCGCTTCTCGAACGCCGTGAGCCCTTGGAGCTGCTGGCCGCCGAGGCCGCCCGCGCCCGGACCGGCTCGGGCCGCCTCGTCCTGCTCCGGGGCGCCACCGGCACCGGCCGCACCGCGCTCCTGGAGGCCGCGGCCGACCGGGCGGCGGCGAACGGCATGCGGGTCCTGCGGGCCCGCTGCTCACCCGAGCACCGCTCCGTACCCTTCGACACCGTCTTCCAACTCCTCGCCCACGGACCGGAGTTCGACCAGGCGGCGGGCGAGGCGCCGGACCCGCCGGGCACCCAGCCGCACCGGGGCAGGCCCGCACGCCTGTGGCGGCTGCTGCGCTCCTACGCGGCCGAGTCCCCGCTGCTCGTCGCCGTGGACGACGCCCACCTCGCCGACGCCCCGTCCCGCCGCTGGCTCGTCGAGGCCGTCCGCCGCATCGACCGCCTGCCGGTGCTCCTGGTGGTCACCGAGCGCAGCCAGTACGACCTCGACCCCCCGGCGGACGGCTTCGCGCACGCCCTCTCCCCTGCCCTCGTGCACACCCGCACCCTGGCCCCGCTGAGCCCGGACGCCGGTGCGCGGCTGGTCCGTTCGGTCCACGGCGACGCCCCGCCGGACTGGGTCGACGCCTGCTTACGGGCGGGTGCGGGCAGCCCCCTGCTGCTGCGCGCCCTGCTGGCCGACCTCCGCGACGCCACCCCGGGGGCCCTCCCCGCTGCCCTTCCGGACACCTGCGCGGCGCTCTATCCGGGCACCTACGCCGCCGCCGTGTCCTGGTGGCTGGACAGCGCCGGGCCCGCCACCACCGCCCTCGCCCGCGCACTCGCCGCGCTGGACGACGCGGACACCCCGGTGGCGGCCGACGCCGACCTGCTCGCCCGGACGGCCGGGGTCGACCCCGCCCGCGTACCCGGCTGGCTCACCGCGACGACCCGCCTCGGCCTGCTGCGCCCCGACCCCGAAGGACGCCCCCGGTACGCCCACCCGCTGCTGCGGGACGCCGTGCTCGGCGGCTGGGCCGGCGCCGACCGGCAGGCCGCGCACCGCCGGGCGGCCGAGGCGATGCTGCACCGCGGCGACCACGCCGAGGCCGTCGCCGGCCAACTGCTGCGCTCCGGCCCCGTCGGCGAGGCCTGGGCGACCGGCGCCCTGCTCGACGCCGCCGACCTGGCCGTCCGCGACGACCGCAGCGACGACGCCCTCGCCCACCTCCGCCGCGCCCTCGACGAACCGATGCCGGCCGCCCGCCGCACCATGGTCCTCACCGAACTGGGCTCCCTGGAGTACGCCACCGTACGGTCCACCGCAGGCATCCCCCGGCTCGCCGAGGCCATGCGCCTGCCCGGACCGCCCCGCGAACGCGTCCACGCGGCGGTCGCCCTCGGCACGGCCCTGGCCCGGCGCGGCGAGGCCCGGGCCGCCGTCGACGTGCTGCGCGGGCTGCGCGACGAGCACCTGACGGGCCACCCGGACCTGATCCGCACCGTCCAGACCGCCTCCGCGCTGCTCTCCGACCACGACCAGGGCGTACGGCAGGAGGTGTACCGGTGGCTGCGTGAGACCGCCGAGCGCTCGCCCCACCTGGTCGGCACCGCCGGACAGGCCCTCCTCGTGCGCTACGAGGCCACCGCGGGCCTGACCTCGGCGGCCTCGGCGATGCACCGCGTGCGGGCCCTGCTCGCCCGGCCGGCCGATCCCCTGTCCGAGATCTTCCTGCTGGGCACCGCCGCCGCCGTCGCCCAGTGGGCCGACCAGCTCGACGAGGCCGAGCGCCTCGTCCGGCGCGGCCTCGACGGCCGGCGCACCTCCTTCCTCCACCCCGCGCACCAGGCCCTCCTCGACGTCCGCATCGACATCGCCGCCGCCAGGGGCGCCCACGAGGAGGTCCTCGCCGACCCCGAGGTCGCCCGCGCGCTCACCGGCGGCCCCGCGTCCGCCAACGCGCTGGCCCACGCGGTCGTCGCCCTCGTGGAGACCGGCCGTACGGAGGAGGCCGCCCGTCTCGCCGACGGCTTCGACGTCCGGCACGCCCACGACTCCTGGGAGTTGAACCGCTTCCTCCACGCCCGCGGCCATCTCCGTGCCGTCACCGGCGACCCGGCCGCCGCGCTCGACGACTTCCTGGAGTGCGGTCGCCGCCAGTCCGCCCGGGACGTCGCCAGCCCCGTCGTCACCCCCTGGCGCTCCGCGGCCGCCACCTGCCACCTCGCCCTCGGCCGCACCCGGGAGGCCCTCGCCCTCGCCGAACGCGAACTCGCTCTCGCCACCGTCTGGAACACTCCCCGCGTCCTCGGCCGGGCCCTGTCCGTCCTCGGCACGGCGACGGGCGGCCGCCGGGGCCTGGAACTGGGGGACCGGGCGGTACGGACACTGCGGCAGGGGGTCGACGGGGCGACGGAGGAGGCCGCCGGGGCCGCTGTCGTGGCCCTGGAAAGCGCCGCCTCGGCGGGCGGGGGCCGGCTGTCGGCCAGGGGCCCCATGACCGCCAAGGGCGGCTGGAAGCAGGGCGGAGCACGCGTGACGGCGACCGCCGCGCACAGCTGGGCGCCGGGCGAGGCCCTGGCACGGGCCGTGGGCGGCTGGTCCGCCGCGGTGCCGTCGACCGGCGGCTGGGCGGCGGCGGTCGACGCACCGGACGGCCGGGGGACCGGGGCGCCGGGCGGATCACCGGTGACGAGGGAGCTGATACCGGCCCTCATGGCGCAGGGACGGGCGCTCGCCGCCGCCGGGGAGCGGGCGCGGGCCCGCGACGCCTTCCGGGAGGCGGCCGAACACGCCGAACGCCTCGGCGCGCTCCGCCTGCGCGCCGTCGCGGAGGAAGCCCTGCGCGAGGGCGGCGCCCGCCGCGCGGCGACGGCCCTGACGGGCCCGTCCGCGCTCACGGCGGCCGAGCGCCGGATCGCCGAACTCGCCGCGCAGGGGCACACGAACAGGGAGATGGCCCAGCTCCTCCACCTCGCCCGCCGCACCGTCGAGACCCACCTGACCAGCACCTACCGCAAGCTCGGCATCCGCCGCAGAGCGGAACTCGCAGCGGCCCTCGCGCACACCGGGGAGACCACGTGACCCGGCCGCCCGGCCCGGACCCAACTGCCCGAGGAGGCACCCGATGGGCGCTCGTTCGTTCATGCTCGCGACCCGGATACCGATGGCGCGCGACGGCTTCGAGGAATGGCTCCGCACACCCCTGCCGGGCCTCGGCATCATCGAGAACCCGTCGGCGATGTACACGGGGTGGGCCGCCGACGGCGCCGAGACGGACTGGGACCTGACCGAAGTCGCCGTCCACTACCCGGCGGCACCGGCCGCGATCCGCGCGGACCGGGAGAAGACCCCCTCCCAGCTGCTCGCCCCCCGAGCCGCCCAGGGCCTTACCCTGCTCCGCCACCGGGACGACGCGCTGGAGGCCTATCTGTACGACTACCACGGCGAGGAGACCGGCACCCACACCGCGCTGCTGATGCTGGCCGGCGCGGGCCGCTTCGCCCCCGCCGGCACCGAGTCCCCGGTCCTGTACTGGGGCGGCGACGTCGACCCCGGCCTGCCCATGAACGGCGACCGGCCCCTCGCGGTCCTCCTCGTCGGCAGCACCCGCTCCCGCTTCGTCGCCACCTATCCGCTCGAAGCCCTGATCGCGCACCTGACACCGGTCGAGACCGACTTTCTCGCCGCGACCGCCGCCCACGGAGCCGACGACGAGCACCCCGGCCACGTGACGGACCTGCTCGACCCCGTCCTGCGCGCGAACCAGCGGGCCGCCCCGCCGAACGACCCGCTCAGCACTCGATGATGTTCACCGCGAGCCCGCCCCGCGCCGTCTCCTTGTACTTGACGGACATGTCGGCGCCGGTCTCCTTCATGGTCTTGATGACCTTGTCGAGGGACACCTTGTGGGTGCCGTCGCCGCGCATGGCCATGCGGGCGGCGGTGACCGCCTTCACCGCGGCCATGCCGTTGCGCTCGATGCAGGGGATCTGGACGAGGCCCCCGACGGGGTCGCAGGTGAGGCCGAGGTTGTGTTCCATGCCGATCTCGGCCGCGTTCTCGACCTGCTCGGGGGAGCCGCCCAGCACCTCGGCCAGCGCTCCGGCCGCCATGGAACAGGCGGAACCGACCTCGCCCTGGCAGCCGACCTCGGCGCCGGAGATGGAGGCGTTCTCCTTGAAGAGCATGCCGATGGCGCCGGCGGCCAGCAGGAACCGGACGACCCCGTCCTCGTCCGCGCCCGGCACGAAGTTGATGTAGTAGTGCAGGACGGCGGGGATGATGCCGGCCGCGCCGTTCGTCGGGGCCGTGACCACCCGGCCGCCGGCCGCGTTCTCCTCGTTCACCGCCATCGCGTAGAGCGTGATCCACTCCATGGAGCGGGCCAGCGGATCGCCCTCCGCCCGGAGTTGACGGGCAGACATGGACGCGCGACGCCGTACGCGCAGACCGCCGGGCAGGATGCCCTCGCGGGACATCCCTCGCGAGACGCATGCCTGCATCACACCCCAGATGTCCAGGAGCCCGGAACGGATCTCGTCCTCGGTGCGCCAGGCCCGCTCGTTCTCCAGCATCAGCGCGGAGATCGACAGGCCCGTCTCCTTCGTCACCCGGAGCAGCTCGTCACCCGTGCGGAAGGGGTACTTGAGAGGGGTGTCGTCGAGCTTGATGCGGTCCGCGCCGACCGCGTCCTCGTCGACGACGAAGCCGCCGCCGACGGAGTAGTACGTCTTCGACAGCACTTCCGTGCCCGCCGCGTCATGCGCCCAGATGGTCATGCCGTTGGCGTGGTAGGGCAGCGCCTTGCGGCGGTGCAGGACCAGGTCCTTGTCGAAGGAGAAGGGGATCTCGTGGTCGTCGAGGAGGCGGATGCGGCCCGAGGTCCTGATCGCCTCCACGCGGTCGTCGGCCGACTCCACGTCCACGGTGCGCGGTGAGGCACCCTCCAGCCCCAGGAGCACGGCCTTGGGGGTGCCGTGGCCGTGGCCGGTCGCGCCCAGCGAGCCGTACAGCTCGACGCGGACCGAGGCCACGTCCGCGAGCAGCTCCTCGTTGCGCAGTCGGCGGGCGAACATCCGGGCGGCTCGCATCGGGCCGACCGTGTGGGAGCTGGACGGGCCGATGCCGATCGAGAACAGGTCGAAGACCGAGATGGCCACGGTGACTCCTCAGAACGGGGGAGGGCGGTGCGGGGAGTGGGGCACCGCGCTCACTCCCCAGTGTGCGCGGTGCCCCGGCAAAGCGGGGTGTACGGCGATGAAGCCCGGGTTACTTCCCGAGCGTCGGGTACAGCGGGTGCTTGTCGGCGAGGGCCTTGACCCGGGCCTTGAGGGTCTCGGTGTCGGGGTCGGGCTTGAGGGCCTGGGCGATGACGTCGGCGACCTCGGTGAAGTCCTCGGCGGTGAAGCCGCGGGTGGCGAGGGCGGGGGTGCCGATGCGCAGGCCGGAGGTGACCATCGGGGGGCGGGGGTCGTTGGGGACGGCGTTGCGGTTGACGGTGATGCCGACCTCGTGGAGGCGGTCCTCGGCCTGTTGTCCGTCGAGTGCGGAGTTGCGCAGGTCGACGAGGATGAGGTGGACGTCGGTGCCGCCGGACAGGACGTCGATGCCGGCTTCGCGGGCGTCGGGGGCGGTGAGCCGCTCGGCGAGGATCTTCGCGCCCTCGACCGTGCGCCGCTGGCGCTCCTTGAACTCCTCGCTCGCGGCGACCTTGAAGGAGACCGCCTTGGCCGCGATGACGTGCTCCAGCGGACCGCCCTGGAAGCCGGGGAACACCGAGGAGTTGAGCTTCTTGGCGAACTCCTTGCTCCGGGCGAGGATGATGCCGCCGCGCGGGCCGCCCAGCGTCTTGTGGGTCGTGGAGGTGACCACGTCCGCGTACTCGACCGGGTTGGGGTGCAGCCCGGCCGCCACCAGACCCGCGAAGTGCGCCATGTCCACCCACAGGAACGCGCCGGTCTCGTCGGCGATCCGGCGGAACGCGGCGAAGTCCAGCTGCCGCGGATACGCCGACCAGCCCGCGATGATCACCTTCGGGCGGTGCTCCTTGGCCAGCCGCTCGACCTCGTCCATGTCGACCAGGCCGGCGTCGTCCACGTGGTAGGCGACCACGTCGAACTGCTTGCCGGAGAAGTTCAGGCGCATGCCGTGGGTGAGGTGGCCGCCGTGGGCCAGGTCCAGGCCGAGGATGGTGTCGCCGGGCTGGGCGAGGGCGAAGAGGGCGGCCTGGTTGGCGGAGGCGCCGGAGTGCGGCTGGACGTTGGCGTACTCCGCGCCGAACAGTTCCTTGAGGCGGTCGATCGCGATCTGTTCGGTGACGTCGACGTGTTCGCAGCCGCCGTAGTAGCGGCGGCCGGGGTAGCCCTCGGCGTACTTGTTGGTGAGGACGGTGCCCTGGGCCTCCATGACGGCGAGGGGGGCGAAGTTCTCGGAGGCGATCATCTCCAGGGTGGACTGCTGGCGGTGCAGCTCGGCGTCGACGGCGGCGGCGACCTCGGGGTCCAGCTCGTGCAGGGGAGTGTTCAGAAGCGACATGCGTACGACCTCGTCTTCTCAGCCGGCGGTGTGGGCGACGTACTCGTCGGCGGAGAGCAGGTCGTCCGGCTCCTCCGCGACACGTACCTTGAACAGCCAGCCGCCCTCGAACGGGGCGGTGTTCACCAGCGACGGGTCGTTGACGACGTCCTCGTTGATCTCGGTGATCTCACCGGACACCGGTGAGTACAGGTCGCTCACCGACTTGGTGGACTCCAGTTCGCCGCAGGTCTCGCCCGCGGCCACCGTGGAGCCCACGTCGGGGAGCTGGGCGTAGACGACATCGCCGAGCGCGTTCGCCGCGAACTCCGTGATGCCGACCGTCGAGACGCCGTCCTCGGCGACCGACAGCCACTCGTGCTCCTTGCTGTAACGCAGCTGCTGGGGGTTGCTCATGGCCTGAATTCTCCTGTACGCGGGGGAGTGGTGATGAAGGGGGGACGGCTGAAACCGCTGTTGAGCAGCGCGGATGTGCCGAGGGTCACGCTCGGGGTCCGTACGACGCCGCTTCTACGAAGGTGTCACTTCTGCCGCTTGTAGAACGGCAGCGCCACGACCTCGTACGGCTCGTGGCTGCCCCGGATGTCCACGCCCACACCGGCGGTGCCCGGCGCGGAGTGCGTGGCGTCGACGTACGCCATGGCGATCGGCCTGCCCAGCGTCGGGGAGGGCGCTCCGGAGGTGACCTCGCCGATCACCTGGCCGTCGGCGACGACCTGGTACCCGGCGCGCGGCACCCGGCGCCCCTCGGCGACCAGGCCCACGAGGACGCGCGGCGGGGCCGAGGCGGCGCGCTCGGCGGCGGCCGCCAGCGCCGTGCGCCCGACGAAGTCGCCGTCCTTCTCGAACTTCACGACCCGCCCGAGCCCGGCGTCGAACGGCGTCAGCCCGGTGGACAGCTCGTGCCCGTACAGCGGCATGCCGGCCTCCAGGCGGAGCGTGTCCCGGCAGGACAGCCCGCAGGGCACCAGGCCGACGCCCTCGCCCGCCTTGGTCAGAGCCTGCCACAGCTCGACGGCGTGCTCCGGCTTCACGAACAGCTCGAAGCCGTCCTCGCCGGTGTACCCGGTGCGCGCGATCAGCGCGGGGACCCCGGCGACCGTGCCCGGAAGGCCCGCGTAGTACTTCAGACCGTCGAGGTCGGCGTCGGTGAGGGCCGCCAGGACGCCGGGCGACTCGGGGCCCTGGACGGCGAGCAGCGCGTACGCGTCCCGGTCGTCCCGCACCTCGGCGTCGAACCCGGCGGCACGCTCGACGAGCGCGTCCAGCACCACCTGGGCGTTGGAGGCGTTCGCGACGACGAGGTACTCCGTGTCCGCGAGCCGGTAGACGATCAGGTCGTCGAGGATGCCGCCGTCCTCGCGGCAGATCATGGTGTAGCGGGCGCGGCCGGGCTTCACACCGCCGATGTTGCCGACCAGCGCGTGGTCGAGCAGCGCGGCGGCCCCGGGACCGGAGACGGTGATCTCGCCCATGTGGGAGAGGTCGAAGAGACCGGCCTTCGTGCGGACGGCGAGGTGCTCGTCGCGCTCGGAGCCGTAGCGCAGGGGCATGTCCCAGCCTGCGAAGTCGGTCATCGTCGCACCGAGGCCACGATGCAGGGCATCGAGCGCGGTACGGCGCGATCCAGCGGTGGGGCTACTGCTCATCGGTTCTGCTCCCAGGGCATGACAGGCGAGGGCGATCCTCCCCTTCTGTCATCGGAACCTGAGAGGTTCACCGCGACCGCGCGTATCGGTGGTCGTGGTTTGCACCTTGGGTGGAGCCGTCCCCTACGAAGAGGCGCGGCCCGCTTTTCAGATGTGCCTCGCCCGCGCGGTATCTGGGCCTGAGAGATTCAAGGGAGGGACTTGCTCCTTCGGCGCCCCAGCGAGACTGCTGGGAGCTCTCCCGCGCGGATTCAAGCGGCCGGTATGCAGTTGGCGCGCACATCATTGCACGCATCGACGCGGCGCGGCAGGGGGACCTTTCACAGGTGGGGGACGACGAGGGGAAGCGGACACAGTGGTTCGTAGCACTCTTGTGGCAGGACGAGGACTGAACCAGGAGGGATCGGGCATTACCTTTTCTTTACAGTCTGTGGGGATGGGTCTCCATACCCCTAGGGGAGGACGATCACGGTGAACAGGACCACGGCGTACGCGACGACCTCGGGCATCGCCATGCCCAAGCAGCCCGTCGCACCGGCCGGTGAGGCGTGCGGCCCGTTCCCGAGGGCGGTCGTCCGCGACCTCAGGGAGCGAGCCGGGCGCAGCCCGCGCGGACTGTCCTTCGGCCCGCAGGACCTGGTGGTGGTGACCGGGCTCCCCGGCAGCGGCAAGTCGACGCTGATGCGGCGGAGCGTGCCGGGCGTCCGGATCGACTCCCAGGACACCCGCGACCGGTTCGACGCGCGCTTCGCCCGCCACCTGCCGTACGCGGCGTACCGGCCCTTCGTGCGCCTCGCCCACTACGCGGGGCTGCGGCGCGCCCTGCGCTCGGGGGAGGGCGTCGTCGTGCACGACTGCGGGGCGCAGGCATGGGTACGAAGTTGGCTCGCCCGGGAGGCCAGGAGGCGGGGCGGCACCCTGCATCTGCTGCTGCTCGACGTGACACCCGGCGAGGCGCGGGACGGGCAGCGGGAGCGGGGGCGAGGGGTGTCGCGGTACGCCTTCGCACGGCACCGGGGTGCCATGACCAGGCTGCTGCGGGCGGTCGAGGAGGGACGGCTGCCGCAGGGGTGCGGGGCGGCGGTGCTCCTCGACCGGGCGGCGGCGGACGTCCTGAAGCGGATCGACTTCGTGGGGTAGCGGGGCGCCCCGGAGGGGCGCGCCCCCGGCCCGGAAGCAATTAAGGTGCAGGGACAACAGCATCACGGAGCAAAGCGGTAGGCAGCAGATGGACTTCCCGGCGGACTTTCCGGCACAGGCGCATCCCCACGGGCACGGCGGGTGGCCCGGCAACGAGCTGGAGGAGGTGCTGTCCGCGTCGCTCGGCGTGCCCCAGGCCGGGGCGCGGATCGTGGAGGTGCTGGCCCGCAGCTTCGTATGGGTGCCGCTGCCGGAGGGCGGCGGCCCGCAGAGCGGTCAGCTCGATCTGCCCACGATGGAGTTCGACGGTCAGGCGTACGTGCCGGTCTTCACCTCCGAGGAGCAGTTCCGCCAGGTCGTCGGCCATCACATGTCGTTCACGATCGCCCCGGCCGTCGAGTTCGCGCGCGGTCTGCCCCCGCAGATCGGCCTCGCCCTGAACCCGGACGGCGTCGTGGGCATGCCCTTGCCGCCGCCCGCCGTGGCCGAGCTGTGCCGGGCCGGACGGACCCCGCTGGACGGCACGGCGAACGGCGCCCGCGTCCGGCTCTTCGAACCGGACTGGCAGGACGAGCCCGTGGACTTCCTCGCGGCCGCCTCCGCCGAGTTCGCCGCGACCGGGGTGGTCCTCTCCGCCCGCCGCTGCCTCGCCACCATCGAGACCGCCGCCCCCGTCATGTTCATCGGCGTCGAACTGGCCTCCTGGGAGGCCGACCGCGGCCTCCCCCTGGCCGCCCTCGGCAGGGCCCTGGCCAAGACGCCGGTTCCCTGGCCGGTCAACATGGTCTTCCTGGACGTCGCCCAGGACCCGGTGGGGGACTGGCTCCGCGAGAAGGTACGGCCGTTCTACCAACAGGGCTACTGATCAGCGCATCCCGAAGGGGCGCGGGGAACGGCGCGACCAGCCACGACGCGCCCGCCCTCCGTGACGCACGACAACCCCCGAGCCCTGACCGGCTCAACCCGCACACCACCTAAGCTGTTTCCCACCACCAGGGTCCACCACCCACCACGGTCCACATCGAAGGGCGGCCAACGTGAGCGCGAGCGGCAGCCGCATCGCCACCGGGCAGGTCGAGCACATGCTGCGGCAGGTGACGCCCGGGCGTTACGACGCCTACGAGGCGCTGCTGCGTGCCCTCGCCACCCCGTCCTCCGGCCAGATCTGGATGCTGCTCTGGCACGGCCAGGGCGGCTCCCCGGACGCGCAGTACGGGAACATGGAGGTCGAAGGGTTCAACTACGCCCCGTGCGTGACCTCCGCCCAGGAGCTCTCCGCCAGTGGCTGGAACCGCAGTTACGAGGTCGTCGACGGCCTCGACGTGGCCCGCACCCTCTACCCCGACCACTACGGCCTCTGGCTGAACCCGCACGCCCCGGGCGGCGGTGTCGGCATCCCCTGGCTCGACCTGCGCCGGATCGCCACGGGCCTGGAGCGGCAGCCCGCCGGCCCGCTCCGGCTGTCCGAGCCGGCCATCGAGATCCCCCAGTTCTACGGCCTGCTGACCCAGAACGCGCACCGCACGCCCGCCGTGCGCTCGCTGCGCCGCGCCTGGGTGCAGCCCGCGCTCGGCGCGCCGTACCTGGCCATCGGCCTCGACGTGTACGACACCTCGCCGCCGGCCGTCGACTCGGTGCGCGCGATGATGCAGCAGTCCATCGGCGCCGTCCCGGACGGTCTGCCCGTCTCCACCGTCGCGATGTCCGACGAGTACGACCCGGTCGCCATGTGGCTGCGCGCCGGCGCCCGCCCGTTCTACGACCGCGAGGCCCACGCGGCCCCGGCACAGGCCCCGGCGGCGGGCGGCTACGGCTATCCGAGCCGGTACTGAACCGCCGCGCCCACGACTCTCCACCGCACCCACCGCTCAACAGAGCGTCACGTCCGGATAGCGGAACCCCGCTGGCCACATCACGGTTGCGCATACATTCGCCGCCGGGTCTGGTGCCTGATCGCGCGGCCGTTGAAGACTCCCCCAGAGCGATGGGGGGATCCGGCGAACGCGCTGTTCACGCGGTGAAGTTCGATGCCGTACCCCTCCCTCGTACCCAGCAGTAGTCACAGAGCAGGCGAAAGAGCAGTGGTGACGGACCGCACCGCAGACCCGGGCGGCCGCCAGGCACAGTCGGCAACCACCGGCACGGGCAAGCACGAGGGACGATGACCGCACCCATTGAGACGACCGGATCGCAGGCCGAGGCACAGCCCGAAGCCGTGCTGGAAGGTGTCGAGGCCAAGAAGATCGAGGGCCGTTCGCTCGGCCAGATCGCCTGGACCCGCTTCAAGCGCGACAAGGTGGCGGTCGCCGGTGGTCTCATCGTCGTCCTGCTGATCCTGATCGCGGCCCTCTCCCGGCCGCTGCAGTCGCTGTTGGGGCTCGACCCCAACGCGTTCAACCAGGACCTGATCGATCCCAACACCTCGCTCCCCCAGGGCGATTTCGGCGGGATGAGCTGGGACCACCCGCTCGGTGTCGAGCCGAAGTTCGGCCGCGACATCCTCGCCCGCATCCTGGAGGGCTCCTGGGTCTCCCTGGTCGTGGCCTTCGGCGCGACGATCCTGTCGAACGCCATCGGCGTGGTGCTGGGTCTGGTCGCCGGCTACTACGGCGGCCGGGTCGACACGGTCGTGAGCCGGCTGATGGACACCTTCCTGGCGTTCCCCCTGCTGCTCTTCGCGATCGCCATCTCCGCGACGCTGCAGGGCGGCGCCTTCGGTCTCGAAGGTCTGCCGCTGCACATCTCGGTGCTGATCTTCGTCATCGGTTTCTTCAACTGGCCGTACATGGGGCGCATCGTGCGCGGTCAGACCCTGGCGCTGCGCGAGCGGGAGTTCATCGACGCCTCGCGCGGGATGGGCGCGGGCGGCCCGTACGTCCTGTTCAAGGAACTGCTGCCCAACCTCGTCGCGCCGATCATCGTCTACTCGACCCTGCTCATCCCGACCAACATCATCTTCGAGGCGTCGCTCAGCTTCCTCGGTGTCGGGATCCAGCCGCCGCAGGCCTCCTGGGGCGGCATGCTCAACCAGGCTGTCGACTTCTTCGAGGTCGACCCGCAGTACATGATCGTTCCCGGCCTCGCGATCTTCATCACGGTGCTGGCCTTCAACCTCCTCGGTGACGGCCTCCGGGACGCCCTCGACCCCCGCAGCCGCTGACGTCTGCGACCGCGGCCCGGTTGTGGCCCGAAGTCCCACGCAACTGTCCAACTACGAAGGAGAACCCGACCATCATGCGAAGGTCAGCAATGGCCGCTGTCGCGGTTGTGAGCAGCGCCGGCCTGCTTCTGTCCGCCTGCAGCAAGGCGGACGACGGCTCGGACGACGCCCCCAAGGGAGCCGGCGCCAACGCCGCGACCACGGGTGTCGTGAACGAGTCCACGGCGAAGGGCGGCACGGTCACCTACGCCAGTTCCGACGCCCCCGAGTCCCTCGACCCGGGCAACATGTACTACGCGTACGGCTTCAACTTCAGCCGCCTCTACGCGCGTCCGCTGATGACCTTCAAGCCCGGCCCGGGTGAGAAGGGCAACGAGCTGGTCCCGGACCTCGCCGAGAGCGCGGGCACGCCCAGCGACGGCGGCAAGACCTGGACGTACAAGATCCGCCAGGGCGTCAAGTTCGAGGACGGCACCCCGGTCACCTCCAAGGACGTCAAGTACGCCGTGGAGCGCTCGAACTTCGCGCGTGACGTGCTCTCGCTGGGCCCGAACTACTTCCAGCAGATGCTGAACGACCCGAAGAAGTACAAGGGTCCCTACAAGGACAAGGGCGACAAGGGCATCTCGTCCATCGAGACCCCGGACGACCACACGATCGTCTTCAAGCTCAACAAGGCGTTCTCCGAGTTCGACTACCTGGCGAGCATGCCGCAGACGGCTCCGGTGCCGAAGGCCAAGGACACCGGCGTCGACTACACCAAGAAGGTCGTCTCCACCGGTTCGTACAAGTTCCAGAAGTACGACGAGGGCAAGCAGATAGTCCTGGTGCGCAACCCCGAGTGGGACGCCAAGACGGACCCGCTGCGCAAGCAGTACCCGGACAAGATCGTGGTGAACCTGAAGGTCAACAAGGCCACCATCGACAAGGACGTCATGTCCGGCGACACCATGATCGACATTCAGGGCACCGGTGTCGACGCCCAGACGCAGGCCCAGGTCCTCAAGGACAACGACCAGAAGGCCAACACGGACAACGCCTCCGGCGGCCGTCTCGTCTACACGGCGATCAACACCAAGGTCGCGCCGTTCGACAACGTCGAGTGCCGCAAGGCCGTCGAGTACGCGATCGACAAGGTCGCCGTGCAGACCGCCATGGGCGGCCCGATCCGCGGTGACATCGCCTCCACGGTGCTGCCCCCGGACGTCACGGGCTACGAGAAGGCCGACGCGTACGCCACCCCGGACAGCAAGGGTGACGTCACCAAGGCCAAGGAGCACCTGAAGGCCTGCGGCAAGGAGGGCGGTTTCAAGACCTCCATCTCCGCCCGTACCGACCGTCAGGGCGAGGTCGACGCGGCCACCGCGGTCGTCGAGGCGCTGAAGAAGGTCGGCATCCAGGCCGACATCAAGCAGTACCCGTCGGGCAAGTACTTCTCCGACTACGCGGGTGTGCCGGCGTTCAACAAGAAGAACGACATCGGCCTCATCATGATGCAGTGGGGTTCCGACTGGCCCACCGGCTACGGCTTCCTGCAGCAGATCGTGCACGGCAAGGCCATCGGCCAGTCCGGCAACACCAACCTGTCCGAGCTGAACGACCCCGCGGTCAACAAGCTGCTGGACGACGCGATCGGCAACACGGACGAGGCCGCCCGCACCGCGGCGTACACCGAGGTCGACAAGAAGGTCATGGAGCAGGCCGCCATCGTGCCCCTGACCTACTTCAAGGTCCTGCTGTACCGCTCGCCGTACGCCACCAACCTGGTGTCGTCCTCGGCCTTCAGCGGTCAGTACGACTACCTCAACATCGGTGTCAAGGAAAAGAAGTAGCCCCGGAAGGCAGGTGAAGGCATTGGCGCCCGCGGGTGAGCACACCCGCGGGCGCCGGCGCCGGTCCTCGTGATCTCGTACATCCTCCGCCGGACGATCGCGGCGGTGATCCTGCTGCTCGTCGTCACTGCGGTCACCTTCGGTATCTTCTTCATCCTGCCGAAACTCGCCGGGCAGACCGCCGACCAGCTGGCACAGCAGTACATCGGCAAGAACCCCTCGCCCGAGGACATCGCGGCGGTCAAGCGGAACCTCGGCCTGGACCAGCCGGTCTACGAGCAGTACTGGAACTTCATCAAGGGCATTGTCTCCGGTGCCACGTACGACCTCGGGCCCACCACGGTCCGCTGTGACGCCCCCTGTTTCGGCTACTCCTTCAAGGACCATCTGGAGGTCTGGCCGCAGCTCACCAGCCGGCTGCCGGTGACCATCTCGCTCGCCTCCGGCGCCGCCGTGCTGTGGCTGCTGGGCGGCATCACGGCCGGTGTCATCTCGGCCCTGAAGCCCGGCTCGTTCTTCGACCGGGCCGCCATGGGCGTGGCGCTCGCGGGCGTCTCC
The DNA here is from genome assembly GCF_014873495.1 of Streptomyces stelliscabiei. Classification (GTDB taxonomy): domain Bacteria; phylum Actinomycetota; class Actinomycetes; order Streptomycetales; family Streptomycetaceae; genus Streptomyces; species Streptomyces bottropensis. The sequence goes on from NZ_JADBGF010000001.1 coordinate 7,307,622, forward strand.
CTGCCCATGTTCTTCACCGGCCAGCTCGCCCTGCTGCTGTTCAGCTACCAGCTGGAGATCTTCGGCCGGACGTACGTCCCCTTCACCGAGAACCCCTCGCAGTGGGCCAACACCCTCTTCCTGCCGTGGTGCTCGCTCGCGCTCCTCTATTCGGCCATCTACGCCCGGCTCACCCGCTCGGGCATGCTGGAGACGATGAACGAGGACTACATCCGCACCGCGCGGGCCAAGGGTCTGCGCGAGGGCAAGGTGGTCGTCAAGCACGGCCTGCGCGCCGCGCTGACCCCGCTGGTGACGGTCTTCGGCATGGACGTCGGTCTGCTCCTCGGCGGCGCCCTCATCACCGAGACCGTGTTCTCCCTGCACGGCATCGGCGAGTACGCGGTCCAGTCGATCAGCGCCAACGACCTGCCCCCGATCCTCGGGGTGACCCTGCTCGCGGCGTTCTTCGTCGTCTTCATGAACCTTGTGGTGGACCTGCTGTACGCCACGATCGACCCGCGGGTGAGGCTCTCGTGACCGAACTGTCCAAGACCGGGGCCGCCGTGGGCGAGCCCGCACGTGCCGGGGACGCCCCCACGGCGTTCCTCGAAGTGCGCGACCTCAAGGTGCACTTCCCCACCGACGACGGCCTGGTCAAGTCCGTCGACGGCCTCTCCTTCCAGCTGGAGAAGGGCAAGACCCTCGGCATCGTGGGCGAGTCCGGCTCCGGCAAGTCGGTGACCTCGCTGGCGATCATGGGCCTGCACCGGCTCGGCGCGCGCGGCAAGAACGTGCGGATGTCCGGCGAGATCTGGCTCGACGGCAAGGAACTCGTCGGGGCGAGCCCCGACGAGGTGCGCCGGCTGCGCGGCCGCGACATGGCGATGATCTTCCAGGACCCGCTGTCCGCGATGCACCCGTACTACAGGGTCGGCAGCCAGATCGTCGAGGCGTACCGGGTCCACCACGACGTCAGCAAGAAGGTCGCCCGCAAGCGCGCCGTCGAACTCCTCGACCGCGTCGGCATCCCGGAGCCCCACAAGCGGGTCGACGGCTACCCGCACGAGTTCTCCGGCGGTATGCGCCAGCGCGCCATGATCGCCATGGCCCTGGTCAACAACCCCGAACTGCTGATCGCCGACGAGCCCACGACCGCCCTGGACGTCACCGTCCAGGCGCAGATCCTGGACCTCATCCGCGACCTGCAGAAGGAGTTCGGCTCCGCGGTCATCATCATCACGCACGACCTCGGCGTGGTCGCCGAGATCGCCGACGACATCCTCGTGATGTACGGCGGCCGCTGCGTGGAGCGCGGCCCGGTCGACGACATCTTCTACGGACCGCAGCACCCCTACACCTGGGGCCTGCTCGGCTCGATGCCGCGCATCGACCGCGCCCAGACCGACCGGCTCATCCCGGTCAAGGGCCAGCCGCCGAGCCTCATCAACGTCCCCTCGGGCTGCGCCTTCAACCCGCGCTGCCCGTACGCGGACCTCCCCAAGGACAACATCACCCGCACCGAGCGCCCCGAGTTGCGCGAGGTCGGCGGCCGGCACTTCACCGCCTGCCACCTGTCGCAGGAGGACCGTACGCGGATCTGGACCGAAGAGATTGCGCCGAAGCTGTGAGCGAGACTGAGACCCGGGCCGCCGTGCCGGCCCCGCGCACCGACGCCGACGAGAAACCGCTGCTCAGGGTCGAGGGCCTGGTCAAGCACTTCCCCATCAAGAAGGGCCTGCTCCAGCGGCAGGTCGGGGCGGTCAAGGCCGTCGACGGCATCGACTTCGAGGTGCGCCGGGGCGAGACCCTCGGCGTCGTCGGGGAGTCCGGCTGCGGCAAGTCGACCATGGGCCGGCTCATCACCCGCCTGCTGGAACCGTCCGGCGGCAAGGTCGAGTTCGACGGCACGGACATCACGCACCTCAAGACGGCCGGGATGCGTCCGCTGCGCCGCGACGTCCAGATGATCTTCCAGGACCCGTACGGCTCGCTGAACCCCCGCCACACCATCGGCACCATCGTCTCGGCGCCGTTCAAGCTCCAGGGCGTCGAGCCCGAGGGCGGGGTGAAGAAGGAGGTCCAGCGTCTCCTGGAGCTGGTGGGCCTGAGCCCCGAGCACTACAACCGCTACCCGCACGAGTTCTCCGGCGGCCAGCGCCAGCGCATCGGCATCGCCCGCGCGCTCGCCCTCAAGCCCCGGATGGTCGTCGCGGACGAGCCGGTCTCCGCGCTCGACGTGTCCATCCAGGCGCAGGTAGTCAACCTCATGGACGACCTGCAGGACGAGCTCGGCCTGACGTACGTGATCATCGCGCACGACCTCTCCGTCGTCCGTCACGTCTCCGACCGCATCGCCGTGATGTACCTCGGCAAGATCGTGGAGCTGGCCGACCGGGACTCCCTGTACGCGGCGCCGATGCACCCGTACACCAAGGCGCTGCTCTCGGCCGTGCCCATCCCGGACCCGGCGCGCCGCAGCGCCAAGAGCGAGCGCATCCTGCTCAAGGGCGATGTGCCCTCGCCGATCGCGCCGCCGAGCGGCTGCCGCTTCCACACCCGGTGCTGGAAGGCCACGCAGGTCTGCACGACCACCGAGCCGCCGCTGGCCGAGCTGAAGCCGGGGCAGCGGGTCGCCTGTCACCACCCCGAGAACTTCGAGGACCAGCAGCCCCAGGACGTCGTCCTGCTGACGGCCGCGAAGGAGGCGGGCGAGCTGGTACCGGACGCGGTGAAGAAGACGGAGGCGCCCGCGGAGCCGGAGGTTCCCGCCGTGTCGGAGACGTCCGCGGTGTCGGAGACGTCCGGCGATCCCGAGCCGCCGGTCGCGACGGAACCGCCTGCGGAGACCAAGGTCGCCAAGGCACCGGAAGCCGCCGAGGCGCCGGAAGCCGCCAAGGCACCGGAAGTCGCCGAGGAAACCGACGACAAGTAAGCGAAATCGAGCCCCCGCCTTGCAATGTAAGGCGGGGGCTCGTCGTTGCGTCACAATGTAGGGGTGTCTCCCTATCCGCTCGACCTGATCGGCATCTTCGTCTTCGCGATCTCCGGCGCCCTGCTGGCCGTCCGCAAGAACTTCGACGTGTTCGGCATCGCCGTCCTCGCCGAGGTGACCGCCCTCGGCGGCGGGCTGTTCCGGGATCTGGTCATCGGCGCCGTACCGCCGGCCGCCTTCACCGATCTCGGCTACTTCTTCACCCCGCTGCTCGCCGCCCTCCTCGTCTTCTTCCTCCACCCGCACGTGGAGCGCATCCAGTCCGGGGTCAACGTCTTCGACGCGGCCGGCCTCGGCCTGTTCTGCGTCGCGGGCACGACGAAGGCGCACGCGTACGGACTCGGTCTCACCGCCTCCGTCGTCCTCGGCCTCGCCACCGCGGTCGGCGGCGGTGTGCTGAGGGACGTCCTCGCCAACGAGGTGCCCTCGCTGCTGCGCTGGGACCGGGACCTGTACGCCGTCCCCGCGATGGTCGGCGCCGGGATGGTCGTCCTGTGCATCAGCCTGGACGCCCTGAACCCCTTCACCTCCGCCCTCGCCGCGATCACGGCCTTCGTGCTGCGACTGCTGGCGATGCGGTACCACTGGCGGGCCCCGCGGGCGTGGAACCGGCGGTCGGCGGCCGTCGAGGAGGCCTGAGGGCCTGGAGGCCTGGGGGCCCGGAGGTCCGGGTGCCTGAGGGTCCGGGGCATAAAGCTACCGCTTAGTAATCACCTGTTGTACGGTTCATCCATGCCCGAAGCAGCTTCCGTACAGGCCACCATCGGCGACAGCGAGTTCGACCGGGACACCGCGGTCACCCGGCGGTCGCCCGGCGTCTACGACGTCGACCTCTCCGCCGGCTGGACGATCATCGGCGCCGTCAACGGCGGCTATCTCCTCGCCGTCCTCGGCCGCGCCCTCGCCGAGGCGCTGCCGCACGGCGACCCGTTCACGATCTCCGCGCACTACCTGACCGCCTCCCAGCCGGGCCCGGCGGTCGTCCGCACGGACGTCGTACGCACCGGCCGGACCCTGTCGACCGGCCAGGCCTCCCTCTTCCAGTACGACCCCGAGGGCCGCGAGGTCGAGCGGATCCGCGTCCTCGCCTCCTACGGCGACCTGGACGCCCTCCCGGACGACGTCCGTACGACGGCGAAGCCGCCCGCGATCCCGCCGATCGAGGAGTGCTTCGGCCCGCAGGACGCGCCCGGCCCCGTCCCCGGCGGCTCCGCGATCGCCGACCGTCTGTTCCTGAAGCTGGACCCCGCGACCCTCGGCTGGGCGCTCGGCGCGCCCTCCGGCAAGGGGGAGATGCGGTCGTGGTTCGGGCTCGCCGACGGCCGTGACCCCGACCCGTTCTCCCTGCTCCTCGCGGTGGACGCGCTGCCGCCGACCGCGTTCGAGATGGGCCTCGAGGGCTGGGTCCCGACGGTCGAACTGACCGTCCACGTCCGGTGCCGCCCGGCGCCGGGCCCGCTCCGCGTCGCCATCTCCACCCGCAACCTCGCCGGCGGCTTCCTGGAGGAGGACGCCGAGGTCTGGGACAGCGCGGACCGGCTGGTCGCGCAGTCCCGGCAACTGGCGCGCGCCAGGCTGACGAACTGACGGACCAGGACCCGTGCCGCGTTGATCTCCCGCCGCCGCCCTGTCTGTGGCCACGCCCCACTTCCTGGTGGCCGGAGCCGACAGGCGGTGGGCAGACAGAGGGGCGCGCCCGTGAACGGGCGCGCCCCTCTGTTCGCTGCGGAGGGTCAGTCCAGCCAGTGGCGACAGCCGATGCTGATCAGCCGCATGCGGCGGCTCGCCAGCCGGGTCACCCGGGCGCGCTCCTCCTCCGGCTGGTCCCGGGCCGCCAGGAACAGTGAGGCGGTCACCAGCATCTGATCGACGTACAGGCCCGCGAGCATCAGCCGGTCGTCGTCGGTCCACCCGTCGGTCTCGGGCCGCTTGGCCAGCTCGGTCCGCACCTCTTCGGCGAACCGGGCCAGTTGCCCCTGGATGGCGTCCCGCACCGGCTGGACCCCGCTGTGCCGTTCGCGCGCGATGAATCTGACGTGTGCGGGGTACGCGTCCACATGGCGGGCGATCAGATCGACGGCGCTCTCGATGAGTTCGTCGCTGTCGCCCACCGCCGACATCAGGTCCCCGAGCACCGGGTGCAGGCTGCCGAGCACCTCCTCGACCAGCGCGACACCGAGGTCCGCGGTCGAGCGGAAGTGCCGGTAGAACGCGGTGGGTGCGACGCCCACGGCCCGGGTGACCTCGCGCAGTCCGAGGCTGCTGAGGCTCTGTTCCTCCAGCAGACCGAGCGCGGCGTCCATGAGCGCCTGCCGGGTCCTCTGCTTCTGGACCTGCCGGATGCCGAGCGTGTGACTCATGCCATGCAGTCAACAACTGTTCTCCGTAAATGCAAAGCCGGGCGACGCGCTAGACTTGGCAGTCAGTGAACAATTGTAACCACAACCGTTCACCTGGCTGTCACCGAAACGTCCGGACCGACGAACCGAAACGAGAGGCGGATCCGCCATGTTGTTCCTGGTCGCCGCACTACTGCTGCTGGGTGTCGTCCTCGGCACCGTCGCCCATGTGCCGATGGCCGTCTCGTCCGCCCTGGCCGCAGGCATCGCCCTGTGGCTGGCGGTGTTCGCGTACCGCGAGCGTCACGCCCGCCGCGACCGCGCCACCGACTGACCGTTCGCCGCCACTCGACCGTCGCCACCACTCGACCGTCGCCACCGGACGGCCACACACCGCTCGCGACCGTCCCCGAGAGCCCGTAGGGAGCAGACCGACCATGCAACTCACCGCCGCACGCCCGCAGACCGGATCGACCACCACCCGCACCCGTACCCGAGGCCGGGACGCCGACGGCATGGCCGTCGCCTCCTTCGTGCTGGGCCTGTTGGGCCTGCTGGTCCTCAACCTCTTCCTCGGCCCCATCGCCATCGTCCTGGCGGCCGTCGCCCTGAAGCGCGGCACGACCCGCCGGGGCCGCGCCTTCCTGGGCCTGGGGCTGGGTGTCGCCGACCTCGTGGTCCTGGCCGCGCTGATGCAGAGCACGGACACGGTGTCCTGGAGCTTCTGAGGCACGGCCCAGTGCCTTGTCGGCCATGATCCGAGACGCCCCGAGGGCACCCGCACGGAGCCCCGTAGAATCGGCTCACCATGGCTTACCTCGACCACGCGGCGACCACCCCGATGCTCCCCGAGGCGGCAGAGGCCCTGACCGCCCAGCTGAGCGTCACCGGCAACGCCTCCTCGCTGCACGCCTCCGGCCGCCGAGCGCGGCGCACCGTCGAGGAGGCCCGTGAGACCCTCGCCGAAGCCCTCGGAGCCCGCCCGAGCGAGGTGGTCCTCACCTCCGGCGGCACCGAGGCCGACAACCTCGCCGTGAAGGGCCTGTACTGGGCCCGCCGTGCCGCCGACCCCGCCCGTACCCGTGTCCTGGCCAGCCCCGTCGAGCACCACGCGGTCCTCGACGCCGTCCACTGGCTCGGTGAACACGAGGGCGCCACCGTCGAGTACCTCCCGGTCGACACGTACGGCAGGGTCCACCCGGACGCCCTGCGCGAGGCCGTCGCCCGCAACCCCGACGACGTCGCCCTCGCCACCGTCATGTGGGCCAACAACGAGATCGGGACGATCCTGCCGGTCCGTGAACTCGCCGACGTGGCACAGGAGTTCGGCGTCCCGTTGCACGCCGACGCGGTCCAGGCCTTCGGTCAGATTCCGGTCGACTTCGACGCCTCCGGCCTCGCCGCCATGACCGTCTCCGGACACAAGATCGGCGGCCCGTACGGCATCGGCGCGCTGCTGCTGGGCCGCGAGTACAGCCCCGTACCCGTCCTGCACGGCGGCGGGCAGGAGCGCCATGTCCGCTCCGGCACGCTCGACGTCCCGGCCATCGCCTCCTTCGCGGTCGCCGGCCGGCTCGCCGCCGAGCAGCACGAGTGGTTCGCCCGCGAGATCGGCGCCCTGCGCGACGCCCTGGTCGACGCGGTCCGTGCGGCGGTGCCGGACGCGATCCTGGGCGGCGACCCGGCCCCGGGGGGCCGCCTCCCGGCCAACGCGCACTTCACCTTCCCCGGCTGCGAGGGCGACTCCCTGCTGCTGCTGCTCGACGCCCAGGGCATCGAGTGCTCCACGGGCTCCGCCTGCACCGCCGGCGTCGCCCAGCCGAGCCATGTCCTCCTCGCCACCGGCACCGCCCCCGACCTGGCCCGCGGCACCCTCCGCTTCTCCCTCGGCCACACCTCCACGGAGGCGGACGTCGAGGCGGTCGCCAAGGCCATCGGACCGGTGGTGGAACGCGCCCGCACCGCGGGCCTGAGCTGAGCGGGCGCACCCGGTCCGTGCCCGGTTCTCCCCGGGTCTAGCTCTCCATCACCATGAGGCCGGCCATCATGCCCTCGTCCTCGTGCTGGAGAAGATGGCAGTGGAGCATGTACATGTACGTGTCGTCCGCGAAGTCGGTGAACTCCATGGCGATCTTGATGGACCCGCCGCCGACGACCTCGTAGGTGTCGAACCAGCCGAGATCGACACCGGTCGGCTCCTCGCCGTTGATCTCGATCAACTGGAACGGCACGTCGTGCAGATGGAACGAGTGCTCCAGCATCGTGTTGTTGGTGATCGTCCAGATCTCCTGGGAGCCCAGCGTCGTCATGATCGTCGCCATGGAGTCCATGGTGGTGCCGACCGCCCCGTTGACCGCCATCTCCAGGCCGTCCTGGTCGAGGGTGATCTCGCGCGCGGTGAAGTCCGAGGTGTCGTACCGCTCGATCGTGTTGAGCGGGGCCGGCAGGTCGTCGGGACTGTCCGAGGCGTCCGGGGTGACGGTGAGGAAGTCGTACGTGCCGCTGCCGCCACGGACCCATCCCGTGGTGATGACGGCCTGCAGGGTCACCGCGTCGCTCAGGTCCATGACGAACTCGGCGCGACCGCCCGCCACCAGCCGGATGGACTTCACCTCGGTGGCCTCGGTGAGATAGCCCTGCTCGGTGGCGACCTGGGTGAGCGTGCCGCCGTCGCCGCGCTGCACGGTGATGATGTCGGACGGCGAGGCGTTGAGCACCCGGAACCGGGTGCGGGTCCTGGCGGCGGTGAACGTCAGCGTGGTGTCGTCGACGTTCGTGCCGTTGCACAGCACCGGGAAGCGGAGGGTGTTGCGCAGATAGCCGTTCAGGTCGTACTTGATGTCTCCGGCCGCGTCGGTCGCCAGGCACTGCAGGACGAGCGGGATGTCGTCGACGCCGTACTCGCTCGGCAGCGCGGCCGACGCGTCGCTCTCGTCCGCCACGATGATCAGACCGGCCAGGCCGTGCACGACCTGCTCGGCCGTGGTGCCGAGTGCGTGCGGGTGGTACCAGAGCGTCTTGGCCTCGTCGAGGACCTCGAAGGTGGGGGACCAGGTCTCCCCGGCCGCGAAGGCGTTCTGCGGGCCGCCGTCCATGTCCGGCGGGATGTGCGCGCCGTGGAAGTGGACGCTGGTGTCGGCGTCGAGGCCGTTGGTGATGTTCAGCAGGACCGTGGAGCCGGTGGTCCACTTCATGGTGGGGCCGAGGTAGGACCCGTTGTAGCCGGCGGTGTCGCTGGTGACACCGCTGAGGACCTCGTGGGTGCCGCTCTGCGCGGTGAACGTGAACGTGGTGGTGCCGTCGGAGGTGGTGCCCTCCAGGAGGTCCGGGATGTTCAGCGAGGCGGTGCCGGTCGCGGCGCCCGCCTTGTTGCCCTTCGCGTCGGTCAGCAGGGAGAAGGCCGTACCGGCCGCCGCGACCGCCGCCAGCCCGGCACCCGCCGTCCCGCCGAGGAACCTGCGGCGGTGCAGACCCTTGCCCCGGTGGCCGCCCTTGCGCTCAGTGTTGTTCGTCATGAGCCGGGATGCTCGACCCGGGGACTGTGTGAGCGCTGGGACGAACGTAGGAGGGGGCCGAGTGGGCTGTGAGCCCGCCGTGCGCGACGGGCTGTCCCAACTGCGGTGCGGGTGTGGCGAGTTGAGGCAGGTGCAGGTCGGGTCCGTGACGCGGGACGTATCGGGCGGCCGTCGGACTGGGTGGGGGATGCCGACGCATGTCGATGTGATTCCCGTCACATGCCCGTCGCGTGCCCGTCACATGCCCGTCGCGTCGGGACGGTCTGTGCTGCCGCTGTCCCGGCCCTCTCGCGCCCCTGCGCCCCCGCTGTCGGGTGCCGTCCGCGGTGCCTGGGTCAGGCGGACGTCGACGACCGTGCGGCCGCCGCCGCCCGGACCAGCTTCATGTAGCGGTCCCAGTCCCAGCCCTCGCCGGGGTCGGTGTGGTCCGTCCCCGGCACCTCGACGTGGCCGAGGATGTGCTCGCGGTCCACGGGGATGTCGTACCGCGCGCAGACACGGGCCGTGAGCCGCGCCGAGGCCTCGTACATCTCGGTGGTGAAGTCCTCGGGTTTCTCCACGAAGCCCTCGTGCTCGATGCCGACACTGCGCTCGTTGTAGTCGCGGTTGCCCGCGTGGTAGGCCACGTCCAGCTCGCGGATCATCTGGGTGACGTGGCCGTCCTTGCGGACGATGTAGTGCGCGGCCGCGCCGTGCTCCGGGTCCTGGAAGACCTTCACGGCGCTGGCGAAACTGCCCTGGGTGACATGGATGATCACCATGTCTATGCCGAAGTCGTCCGGCCGGTCTGCCAGCCGCCAGTTCGCGTCCGAGGCCGCGACCCACTTCGCGCCCGTGTAGTCGACCTCGCCCTCCTTGCGCGGCTTCGTGACACCGGGCAGCCGCCACCACGCGCGCGTCAGCTCGTCCTTGGCCACGACGGCCGTACCGACGGCGGCCACGGCCGTGCCGATGAGCAGCGCCCGGCGTCCGACGCGTCGGCCCGTGTCCCCGCCGCCGGCGGCGCTCGCGCCGCCGGTCCCGGAACCGCCCTTCGAAGCCCGTCTCGTTCCCACGAGATCGTCAACGGATACTCGCGGGCTCCGGTTCCCGGCGACCCGTACCCTTGAAGGGTTATGACTGAGATCTCGCAGCGCTCCCGCCCCCTCCGTGTCCTCGCCGCCATGTCCGGCGGGGTCGACTCCGCCGTGGCCGCCGCCCGCGCGGCGGAAGCCGGGCACGACGTGACGGGCGTCCATCTGGCGCTGTCCGCCAACCCGCAGTCGTTCCGGACCGGGGCGCGCGGCTGCTGCACGATCGAGGACTCCCGGGACGCCCGCCGCGCCGCCGACGTCATCGGCATCCCCTTCTACGTGTGGGACCTCGCCGAGCGCTTCCGCGAGGACGTCGTCGAGGACTTCGTCGCCGAGTACGAGGCCGGACGCACCCCGAACCCCTGTCTGCGCTGCAACGAGAAGATCAAGTTCGCGGCCCTGCTCGACAAGGCCCTCGCCCTGGGCTTCGACGCCGTCTGCACCGGCCACTACGCCCAGGTGCTCGTGCGCGAGGACGGCACCCGGGAGCTGCACCGCGCCTCCGACATGGCCAAGGACCAGTCGTACGTCCTCGGCGTGCTCGACGACAGGCAGCTCGCCCACGCGATGTTCCCGCTCGGCGACACCGTGACGACGAAGGACGAGATCCGCGCCGAGGCCGAGCGCAGGGGCCTCGCCGTCGCCAAGAAGCCCGACTCCCACGACATCTGCTTCATCGCCGACGGCGACACCCAGGGCTTCCTCGCCGACCGGCTGGGCCGCTCCGAGGGCGACATCGTCGACGAGTCCGGCACCGTCCTCGGCACCCACGAGGGCGCGTACGGCTACACCATCGGCCAGCGCAAGGGGCTGCGCATCGGCACCCCGGCCGCCGACGGCAAGCCGCGCTACGTCCTCGACATCTCCCCGGTCGACAACACGGTGACGGTCGGCCCGGCCGCCGCCCTCGACGTCGAGGCCCTCACCGCGATCCGGCCCCGCTGGTGCGGCGCGGCTCCCACCGGCCCCGGCACCTACACGGCCCAGCTGCGCGCCCACGGCGGCGAGACCGAGGTCCGCGCGGAGCTGGTCGACGGCACTCTGGAGGTCTCCTTCGCGGAGCCCGTCCGCGGTGTCGCCCCCGGACAGGCGATCGTCCTGTACGACGGCACGCGCGTCGTGGGGTCCGCGACGATCGCCTCCACCACGCGCGCGCGGGCGGGTGCCGCATAGCACCGCGGCCACGATCGTCCCTCCCCGGGTAGCCGTCCTCGTGCGCGCGGCGCAGGCTGCTTGGTGAGCTTCGAGCTCTTCCAGGAGGCCCCGGACGGGCCGCAGGGGGACGTAGGAGGTCGCCATGACAGCCACAGATCCGGCAGGACAGGCGGGAAACCCGTCCCGGGGCCCGTCCCCGGACCCGTCGCGCGATCCGGATCCGCCACGGGACGCGGGTCGGGACGCTTCACGGGACGGGCCTCGGGATCCGTCACGCGACGCGGCCATGGATCCGTCCCGTGACCCCTCTCGTGGGCAGTCCCGTGACCCGTCTCGCGACCAGTCCCGTGACCCGGCCCGTGACCCGCTCCGCGCCGCAGCGAGGAACCGCCGGAGTCTCAGCCACCGGATGCGGTACGCCCTGCGCCACCCCCGGCGTGTGCCCGCACACGCCCACCGGGTGGCGCGGGACACCTGGCTGCGGCTGAAGCACCGCGACCACATCGCCTACTACCGGGCCGTCATGGCCGCCGACACGGCACGCAGTCCCGAGGCCGCCGTCGGGCACAACCCGTCCGTCGAGAAGTGGGAACGCATCGGCCGGATGCAGTTCGACTACCTCCTGCGGCACGGCCTGGAGCCCCGGCACCGGATGCTGGAGATCGGCTGCGGGAACCTGCGGGCCGGGCGGCTGTTCATCGACCATCTGGACACCGGGAACTACTACGGGATCGACATCTCGCCCGCCATCCTCATGGAGGCCCAGCGCACCCTCGCGCGCGAGGGTCTGCAATCCAAACTGCCCCACCTGGCGCTCGTCGCCGACCTCACGTTCGCCTTCCTGCCCGCCGGTCACTTCGACGTCGTCCACGCGCACAGCGTGTTCTCCCACTCGCCGCCGCACGTCATAGAGCAGTGCCTCGCGCACGTCGGCCGCGTCCTCGCCCCCGGCGGCTGCTTCGACTTCACCTTCGGCCGCACCGAGGGCGACGAACACCAGGTGCTCCACGAGGACTTCTACTACCGCACCGACACCCTCGTCGAACTCGCCCGGCGGTACGGCCTGTCCGCCCGGCTCATGGACGACTGGGAGGACCTGCCCCATCGCCAGTCGAAGATCCGCGCGACCCTGGCGGAGGAAGCCGGCGGGCGCGGGGGACCGGATGTCGGTGCCGCCCCCTAACGTGGACGCATGAACATCTGTGTCTTCCTCTCCGCCGCCGACCTCGCCGACCGGTACACCCGCCCCGCGAGGGAATTCGCCAGGCTGATCGGCAAGGGCGGGCACACCCTGGTGTGGGGCGGCTCGGACGTCGGACTGATGAAGGTGGTCGCCGACGGCGTGCGGGAGGCGGGCGGCAGACTGCTGGGCGTCTCGGTCGAGTTCCTGGCGGCCAAGGCGCGGCCGGACACCGACGAGATGGTGGTCGCGCGGGACCTCGCCGAGCGCAAGCGGCTGCTCCTGGAGAAGGCCGACGCGGTCGTCATCATGGTCGGCGGGACCGGCACGCTCGACGAGGCGACCGAGATCCTGGAGCTGAAGAAGCACGGTCACACCGAGATGCCGGTCGTCCTCCTCAACACCGCCGGGTTCTACGACGGTCTGAAGGAGCAGTTCCGGCGCATGGAGGACGAGGGGTTCCTGCCCCGCCCCCTCACCGACCTGGTCTTCTTCGCGGAGGAGCCGGTGGGGGCGCTGGCGTACCTGGAGGAGAGCCGGGGCGTCGCCTGAGGGGCGTTCTCCGTCCCGCTCCGGTGATGCGAGCATGACCGCATGGCTACTCATGTGATCACCGGGGCGGGATCCGGCATCGGCGCGGCCGTCGCCCGACGACTGCACGAGCGCGGGGACGACCTCGTGCTGCACGCGCGCGACGCGGGACGGGCGAAGGAACTGGCCGCGGAGTTCCCCGGGGCGAGGACGCTGGTCGGCGATCTGGCGGACCCGGACAAGATCTCCTGGGCCTTCTCCCACCAGAGTCTGCCGGACCGCGTGGACTCGCTGCTGCACATCGCGGGCGTGGTCGACCTCGGCCCGGTCGGCGAGCTGACCCCCAAGACCTGGCGCCACCAGCTCAACGTCAACCTCATCGCCCCCGCCGAACTGACCCGCCACTTCCTGCCCCAACTCCGGGCCGCCCGTGGGCACGTGCTGTTCGTCAACTCCGGCGCGGGCCTCAACGCGCACGCCGACTGGTCCGCGTACGCCGCCTCCAAGCACGGGCTCAAGGCGTTGGCGGACTCCCTGCGGTGGGAGGAGCACGGCAACGGGGTCCGGGTGACGACGGTGTACCCCGGGCGCACGGCCAGCCCCATGCAGGCGAAGGTGCACCAGCAGGAGGGCAAGGAGTACGACCCCGCGCGCTGGATCGCCCCCGAGTCGGTCGCCACGACGATTCTCATGGCGCTGGACCTGCCCCGCGACGCGGAGGTGAACGACCTGACGGTCCGCCCGGGCGCGTGAGGGCTCTGCCGGACGGGGTGCGTGGTCGGGTGCGGGTGAGTGGGGGCTGGCCGCGCAGTTCCCCGCGCCCCTGAAAAGCAGGGGCTGCGCCCCGAGCTTTCAGGCCTGCGGGGCCGAGGTTTCCAGGCCCGTGGGGCCGTGGCTTTCAGGCCTGCGGGGCCGAGGTTTCCAGGTCCGCGGGGGCGTGGCTTTCAGGCCCGGGAGGCCTGGGCTTTCAGGCCCGCGGGGCTGGGCCTTGAGGGGCGCGGGGAACTGCGCGAGAAGCCCCACCCACCCGCACCCGACAACGCACCCCCGGCGGAGCCGTACGCTTCGGGGCGTGAGCGACGACTTCAGTTTCGGCCCTGCCACCGGCGTGGGGTCTATGCCGGGCGGCGACGCCCGAGAAGCCGCCAAGACCGTCACCGGCACCTTCGGGTGGCCGGAGACAGGCATGGCGCACCTCCCCGAACTCCCCGCCAGAGGCCCCGGCGCCGACATGATCGGCAGAACCGCGGGGATGCTGGTCGAGATGTACGCGCGCGTGGAGCCCAGCGGCTGGCGCGTCGGCGACCGACCGGGCCGGGACACCAAGCGGGCCCGTTCGTGGCTGGGCGAGGACCTCGACGCGCTGGAGGAGTTCACCCAGGGATACGAGGGCCCCCTGAAGGTCCAGGCCGTCGGGCCCTGGACCCTCGCCGCCGCGCTGGAGCTGAGGAACGGCGAGGCAGCCCTCTCCGACCCCGGCGCCTGCCGTGACCTCGCCGGCTCGCTCGCCGAGGGCCTGCGCCAGCACCTCGCCGAGGCCCGCCGACGTGCGCCGCGAGCCCAACTCGTCCTCCAGCTCGACGAACCCTCCCTCATCGCCGTCCTGCGCGGACAGGTCAAGAGCGCCAGCGGCTACCGCACGCACCGCGCCGTCGACCGCCAACTCGTCGAGGCCACGCTGCGGAGCGTCATCGACGCCGCACAGGGCGCGGTGATCGTGCACTCGTGCGCCCCCGACGTGCCCTTCGCGCTCCTGCGCCGGGCCGGTGCCACCGGGATCTCCTTCGACTTCACTCTGCTCACCGAGCGTGACGACGACGCGATCGGGGAAGCGGTCGAGGGGGGCACCAAGCTGCTGGCCGGTGTCGTGCCGACCACGGAGGGGGCGTTGTCGGACCCTGCCGGTAGCGTCATGGGTGTCAGGACGCTGTGGCGCAGGCTGGGGCTGCATCCGGGGCTTCTCGCGGAGGCGGTCACGGTCACTCCGACGTGCGGGCTCGCGGGGGTCTCCCCGGCCTACGCGCGCACGGCGCTCGCGCAGTGCGTCAAGGCGGCGAGATCCCTCGCGGACAACCCAGAGTAACGGGAGGACAACACGGTGGCCGGCGACCAGGACGCACAGCCCACATCGGTACCCGCCGAGGCGACGGTGCCCCCCGAGGCACGCGAGAAGCACGCGCGGCTCGCCGAGGAGATCGAGGCGCACCGCGCCCGCTACTACGGGCAGGACGCTCCCGTCATCAGCGACGCGGAGTTCGACGAACTCCTGCGCACCCTGGAGGCGTTGGAGGACGAGTACGGCGAACTGCGCACTCCGGACTCACCGACGCAGAAGGTCGCCGCCGAGTACAAGACCGATCTCGCCGAGGTCGAGCACCGCGAGCGCATGCTCTCCCTCGACAACGTCTTCGACGACGAGGGCCTCGCCGCCTGGGCCGAGCGCGTGGCCAAGGACGTCGGCACCACCGACTACCACCTGCTGTGCGAGCTGAAGATCGACGGCCTCGCGGTGAACCTGACGTACGAGGACGGCCGACTGACCCGGGCCGCCACCCGCGGCACCGGCGAGGTCGGCGAGGACATCACGCCCAACGTCATGACGATCGCCGAGATCCCGCACCGGCTGAAGGGCGACCACGTCCCCCGGCTCGTCGAGATCCGCGGCGAGGTCTACTTCCCGATGGAAGCCTTCCAGGGCCTCAACGAACGCCGGGTCGCGGCCGGCGAGAAGCCGTACGCCAACCCCCGCAACTCCGCCTCGGGTTCGCTGCGCCAGAAGGACCCCAAGGTCACGGCCACCCTGCCCCTGCACATGGTGGTCCACGGCATCGGCGCCCTGGAGGGGTTCGACGGCGGCTTCACCCGCCTCTCCCAGGCCTACGACCTCCTCAAGTCCTGGGGCCTGCCCACCGCCGAGCACAACCGGGTGGTCGACGACCTCGACGGCGTACGGGAGTTCATCGCCCACTACGGCGAGCACCGTCATTCCGTGGCGCACGAGATCGACGGCGCGGTCGTCAAGCTCGACGAGATCCGGCTGCAGGGACGTCTCGGGTCGACGGCGCGCGCACCCCGCTGGGCCATCGCGTACAAGTACGCGCCGGAGGAGGTCAACACCAAGCTCATCGACATCAAGGTGGGTGTCGGCCGCACCGGTCGGGTCACGCCGTACGCCCAGGTCGAGCCGGTGACCGTGGCCGGCTCGGAGGTCGAGTTCGCCACCCTGCACAACCAGGAGGTCGTCAAGGCCAAGAACGTCCTCATCGGGGACACGGTCGTCATCCGCAAGGCCGGCGACGTCATCCCCGAGATCCTCGGCCCGGTCGTGGACCTGCGCGACGACAACGAGACGCGCCCGTTCGTGATGCCGACCGAGTGCCCGGAGTGCGGGACCCCGCTGCGTGCGATGAAGGAGGGGGACATCGATCTGCGGTGCCCCAACGCCCGTAGCTGTCCGGCCCAGTTGCGGGAGCGCGTCGCGTATCTGGCGGGCCGGGAGTGCCTGGACATCGAGCACTTCGGCGGGGTCGCCGCCGCCGCGCTCACCCGGCCCCTGGAGCCGGCCGACCCGCCCCTGGTCGACGAGGGCGACCTCTTCGACCTCACCGTGGAGAAGCTGCTTCCCATCAAGGCGTACGTCCTGGACGCGGACAGCGGTCTGCCCAAGCACGATCCCGGGACGGGCGAGCCGAAGGTCGTCACGGTCTTCGCCAACAAGGAGGGCGGGCCGAAGAAGAACACCCTCGCCCTGCTCCAGAAGATCGAGGAGGCCAAGAGCCGTCCGCTCGCCCGCTTCCTCAACGGGCTCTCCATCCGTCACGTAGGACCGGTCGCCGCCCAGGCCCTCGCCCGCGAGTTCCGCTCGATCGACCGGATCGAGCAGGCCACGCAGGAGGAACTCACGGCGGTCGACGGCGTGGGCGCCATCGTCGCGAAGGCCCTGGAGGAGTGGTTCGCCGAAGAATGGCACCGGGAGATCATCCGTAAGTGGAAGGCGGCCGGTGTCCCGCTGGAGGACAAGGGCGCCGGTGAGGACGAGGGACCCAGGCCCCTCGAAGGGCTGACGGTCGTGGTGACCGGCACACTCGAACACCACACGCGGGACGGCGCGAAGGAGGCGCTGCAGAGCCGGGGCGCCAAGGTGACCGGCTCGGTGTCCAAGAAGACCTCCTTCGTCGTGGTGGGCGAGAATCCGGGCTCCAAGCACGACAAGGCGATGCAGCTCAAGGTGCCCGTCCTGGACGAGGACGGCTTCGCCGTCCTGCTCGAACAGGGACCGGACGCGGCGGCGGAAGTCGCGCTCCCGATCGAGGAGTAGGGGTTGAAGGCCACCCGTTCGGCGCATACCAGATGCATACGGGTGGCCGGTCGCATTCGGGCAACCGCCGGCGACCGCCGCCCGTGGAAGCCTTGTGCGGCCTACTGTTGAGGTGTGCGCCTGCCGTGCCCGGACGCGTGGTGGGTTGCCGGACGCGGTGCCGTCGAGGTCGTGAGAAGAGCGACGGGCCGCGTGGCGTGGGCACCGCCGGCTGTGAGAGGGACGGGAATGGAACCGACCGAGAGCGTCGCCCCGGACTCGCGGCTGCGCCTGCGCCGGGTGTCCGGGGCCTGGCGACGGGGACGCTCCCTGCTCATGGGAGGACGCCCGTTCGAGGAAAGCCGGGAGGGCGCACCCGGGCAGGCGGCGGAGTCCGGGACCGGTACGGCAACGTCGCCGGGCCGTGCGAGCGCGAGCGCACCCCGCCCTCTCGTACCCGGCCCGGCCCAGCTCGGCTCCGGCACCGCGGCCGCCATGGCCGGGGCGCCCGTCGTCACCGGCGCGCTCGGCGAGGGCCGCGGACACGAACTGCCCGGCCACGACGCCGATCGGCACCTGTCCTGGCCCGCGCTGCCCGCCGTGATCGTGGGCCTCGCCGGTGCCATCCTCGGCGCCGGCTTCTACCGGGCCTTCGTCGGACCGCACGCGCTCTTCCCGGCCGGCACGGTCGGCTGGTCCCTCGCCCTCCTGACCGGCATCATCGTCGGCCATCTCGTCGCCATGGGCCGCGCGCGCTGGTGGGGCGGCACCGGCTCCGGCGCCGCCCTCACCCTCGCCGTCCTGCTGCTGTACGGCTGGGTGGCCGCCGGGATGGTCAGCCTCACCGTCGTCGTGCTCGTCGGCGTCGCCCGCCGGGGCCGCTGGCGCCAGGGCGTCCTGCACGGCGCGGTCGACATCCTCGGCATCGGTGCCGCCGCGCTCGTCCTGCGGGTCTTCGGCCGCGTCCCCTCGGTGGAGCGGCCCTGGGACCCGGACAGCTGGAATCTCTACTCGGCCCCGCAGGTGGCCCTGGTCGCCGTCGCCTATCTCGTGGTCAGCCGGGTGCTGCTGTGGCATCTGGCCGCACCGCGCGGCGGACTGCCCACCGTCGCCCGTACGGCCCTGGTCAGACAGGGGCTCGTCGCCGTCGCCCTGCTCGGGATCGCGCCGCTGGTCTGCGTCGTCGCCATGGCCCAGCCCCTGCTGCTGCCGCTCTTCGCCATCCCCCTCATCGCGCTCGACTCCACCCTGTGGATAGCCCGCGCCCGTGCGGAGGAACAACTGCGCGACCCGCTCACCGGCCTGCCGAACCGGCAGTGGCTGCTGGAGCGGACCTGGACCGCGCTGGACGACGCCGAACGCATCGGGGCGCGGTCGGCGCTGCTGCTGATCGACCTCGACCGCTTCAGGTCCGTCAACGACACGCTCGGCCATCTCGCGGGCGACCGGTTGCTGTTGCAGATAGCGGATCGGCTGCGGGTCGCCCTGCCGCGCGGAGCGGAGGCCGCGCGGCTGGGCGGTGACGAGTTCGCCGTCCTGCTCCCGGTCGCCGACTCCACGACGTCCGCGTCGCGGGTCGCCCGCAACCTCGTCGCCGCGCTCGGCTCGCCGCTCGACCTCGACGGGCTCACCCTCGTCCTGGAGGCCAGTGCCGGGCTCGCCGTCTTCCCCGACCACGCGCTCGACGCGGAGGGGCTGCTGCGGCGGGCGGACGTGGCGATGTACCAGGCGAAGCGCGACCGTACGGGCGTGGAGGTCTACGAGTCCAAGCGGGACTCCAACACCCCCGACCGGCTCGGTCTGCTGGGTGACCTGCGGCGCGCGCTCGACGCGCACGAGGTCGAACTGCACTACCAGCCGAAGGTCCGCTTCGACGGGCAGGTCGCCGGCCTGGAGGCGTTGGTGCGGTGGGTGCACCCCGAACGGGGGAAGGTGCCGCCGGACGAGTTCATAGCGATCGCCGAGTCCTCCGGACTGATGCCGCACCTGACGGAGTACGTCCTGGAGACCGCGCTCGGGCAGGTGGCGCGGTGGCGGGCGCAGGGGCTGCACGTGCCGGTGGCGGTGAACGTGTCCCCGCGCGACGTCCACACCCCCGGCTTCGCCGGCGCGGTGGCCGCGCGGCTCGCCCGCCACGGGGTTCCCGCCGGGGCGTTGCAGCTGGAGATCACGGAACATGTGCTGCTCGAAGACCCGCAGCGGGCCGCGGACACCCTCGCCGGGCTGACCGGGCACGGGGTGAAGATGTCGCTGGACGACTTCGGGACGGGGTATTCGTCGCTGGTGCATCTGCGGCGGCTGCCGGTGAGCGAGCTGAAGATCGACCGGTCGTTCGTGGCCCGGCTGGCGATCGACAGCGAGGACGCGGCGATCGTGCGCTGCACGGTCGATCTCGCGCATTCGCTGGGGCTGCTCGTCGTCGCGGAGGGCGTCGAGGACGACGAGACGTGGGAGCGGCTGCGGGACCTCGGGTGCGACGCGGTCCAGGGGTGGCTGGTCGCCGCCGCGATGCCGGCGGAGGAGGCGACCGCGTGGTTGCGGGCGCGGGGTTCGCGGGGCTGGCAGCGGCGCCCGCCCGCGGCGCTGCCGGCGGCTACGGCGGAGGAGTGACGAGGGGGCGGGCGGGGGGCGCCTCATAGCTCGGGGGTTCGGGTGCGTCGGCGGGTGCGGCTCCGGTGGGGGTTGCTCGCGCAGTTCCCCGGCGCTACGCCCCGTGCCTTTCCTCCCGCAGCCCCCTCTGCCCTTGATCCCGCCGTCCCGCCGCCCTTGATACCGAGGGCCCGTCGCCACGCATCCCGCCGCCTGGTCGCCACGCAGCGCGCAGGCCCGTCACCATCCAATCCCGCAACCCCGTCGCCGCGCATCGCACAGCGCCGTCCGCCATCCATCCGGGCTCGTCACTCTCCAGGCGGCCCCCAGCCCTGTCGCTTCCAGACCCGCAGCCCCGCGCGGTCTTCCAGGCCCGCAGGGCCTGGTCTTTTAGGGGCGCGGGGAACTGCGCGAGAAGCCCCACTCACCCGCACTCGCCGACGCACAGGTACCGCCGAGCGATGAGGCGCCCCGGCCCAGCGGCGCAGCCAACCCCCCGCGCCCCCTAGGATTGGCGCCAAACCACACACACTCACCCCAGAGGATCGCTGCATGCCTGGCATTACGCGCGAGGAGGTCGCCCACCTCGCCCGGCTGGCGCGTCTGGAGCTGAAGCCCGAAGAGCTCGAACACTTCGCGGGTCAGCTGGACGACATCATCGGCGCGGTCGCCCGCGTCAGCGAGGTCGCCGACCAAGATGTACCACCGACCTCGCACCCGCTGCCGCTGACGAACGTCATGCGCGCGGACGAGGTCCGTCCGTCGCTCACCCCCGAGCAGGCGCTTTCCGCCGCCCCGGCCCAGGAGCAGCAGCGTTTCAAGGTGCCGCAGATCCTGGGGGAGGACTGATCACGTCATGACCGACAGCATCATCAAGCTCACCGCAGCCCAGATCGCCGCGAAGATCGCCTCCGGCGAACTCACCGCCGTGCAGGTCACCGAGGCCCACCTGGCCCGGATCGAGGCCGTCGACGAGAAGGTGCACGCCTTCCTGCACGTCGACCGCGAGGGCGCCCTCGCCCAGGCCCGCGCCGTCGACGAGAAGAAGGCCAGGGGCGAGAAGCTCGGCCCGCTCGCCGGCGTCCCGCTCGCGCTCAAGGACATCTTCACGACGGTCGGAATTCCGACCACCGTCGGTTCGAAGATCCTGGAGGGCTGGATCCCGCCGTACGACGCCACGCTCACCAAGCGGCTCAAGGACGCCGACGTCGTCATCCTCGGCAAGACCAACATGGACGAGTTCGCCATGGGGTCCTCGACGGAGAACAGCGCGTACGGCCCGACCGGCAACCCCTGGGACCTCACCCGCATCCCCGGCGGCTCCGGCGGCGGTTCCTCCGCCTCCCTCGCCTCCTACCAGGCCCCCCTCGCCATCGGCACCGACACCGGCGGCTCCATCCGCCAGCCGGCCGCCGTCACCGGCACGGTCGGCGTGAAGCCGACGTACGGCGCGGTCTCCCGCTACGGCATGGTCGCCTTCTCCTCCTCCCTCGACCAGGGCGGCCCCTGCGCCCGTACGGTCCTGGACGCGGCGCTCCTGCACGAGGTCATCGCCGGTCACGACCCGCTCGACTCCACCTCCATCGACGCCCCGGTCCCCCCGGTCGTCGAGGCCGCCCGCAACGGCAGCGTCGCCGGGATGCGCGTGGGTGTCGTCAAGCAGTTCCGCGGCGAGGGCTACCAGGCCGGCGTCGTCCAGCGCTTCGACGAGTCCGTCGAGCTGCTGAAGGAGCTGGGCGCCGAGATCGTCGAGCTGGACTGCCCGTCGTTCGACCTGGCGCTGGCCGCGTACTACCTGATCGCGCCGAGCGAGTGTTCGAGCAACCTCGCCCGCTTCGACGGACTGCGCTACGGCCTGCGGACCGGCGACGACGGTACGAACTCCGCCGAGACGGTCACCTCCCTCACCCGTGAGGCGGGCTTCGGCCCCGAGGTGAAGCGCCGCATCATGCTCGGCACGTACGCGCTCAGCTCCGGCTACTACGACGCGTACTACGGCAGCGCCCAGAAGGTCCGTACGCTCATCACGCGGGACTTCGAGAAGTCGTTCGAGCAGGTCGACGTCATCGTCTCGCCGACCACGCCCACCACCGCCTTCCCGATCGGCGAGCGCGCCGACGACCCGATGGCGATGTACCTGGCGGACCTCTGCACCATCCCGACCAACCTCGCGGGCAACTCCGCGATGTCCCTGCCCTGCGGCCTCGCGCCGGAGGACGGTCTCCCGGTCGGACTGCAGATCATCGCCCCGGCGCTGAAGGACGACCGTCTTTACAAGGTCGGCGCCGCCGTCGAGGCCGCCTTCGTGGAAAAGTGGGGGCACCCGCTTCTCGAGGAGGCTCCGTCGCTGTGAGCAACGCACTGTCCAAGGCCAAGGACTTCCAGAAGTCCAAGTCCGGTACGTACGTGTCCATCGCCACCACCGCCTTCGGCGCGTGGGGCATCGCCAAGCGGATCAAGAAGGCCCGCGTCGAGCAGGACACGCTCCGGCTGATCGACGCGTCCGTGGCCGCCGTCGGCATCGTCACCGGTCTCGCCATCCTGTACCGCGAACTGAAGCGGCTGGGCGACGACGACGTCCTGCTGGGCTGAGAGGGAACCAAGACCGTGACCACCACGACCGACCTGGTGTCGTACGAGGACGCGCTGGCGTCGTACGACCCCGTCATGGGCCTTGAGGTCCATGTCGAACTCGGCACCAAGACGAAGATGTTCTGCGGCTGTTCCACCGAACTCGGCCAGGACGCCAACACGCAGACCTGCCCCACCTGCCTCGGCCTGCCCGGCGCGCTCCCGGTCGTCAACGCGATCGGCGTCGAGTCGGCGATCAAGATCGGTCTCGCGCTGAACTGCGAGATCGCCGAGTGGTGCCGCTTCGCCCGGAAGAACTACTTCTATCCGGACATGCCGAAGAACTTCCAGACCTCCCAGTACGACGAGCCGATCGCCTTCAACGGCTACCTCGACGTACAGCTGGAGGACGGCGAGACCTTCCGCGTGGAGATCGAGCGCGCCCACATGGAGGAGGACACCGGCAAGTCGACGCACGTCGGTGGTGCGACCGGCCGTATCCACGGCGCCTCGCACTCGCTGCTCGACTACAACCGCGCGGGCATCCCGCTCATCGAGATCGTCACCAAGCCGATCGAGGGCGCCGGCGAGCGCGCTCCCGAGGTCGCCAAGGCGTACGTGCGTGAGCTGCGCGAGGTCATCAAGGCGCTCGGCGTCTCGGAGGCCCGTATGGAGATGGGCCAGATGCGCTGCGACGTGAACCTGTCGCTGCGCCCGCACGGCCGCGAGAAGTTCGGCACGCGCTCCGAGACGAAGAACGTGAACTCGCTGCGCAGCGTCGAGCGCGCCGCCCGCTTCGAGATCCAGCGGCACGCCGCCGTCCTGAACGGCGGCGGGACGATCATCCAGGAGACCCGGCACTTCCACGAGGACACGGGGTCCACGACCTCGGGCCGTGTGAAGGAGGAGGCCGAGGACTACCGGTACTTCCCCGAGCCGGACCTCGTTCCGGTCGCCCCCTCGCGCGAGTGGGTCGAGGAGATCCGGGCCGCGCTGCCCGAGCTGCCGCTGGTGCGCCGCAGCCGGCTCCTCGCGGAGTGGGGCATCTCGGGCACCGAGATGCAGGCGATCCTCAACGCCGGCGCGCTGGACCTCATCGTCGCCACCATCGACGCCGGGGCGGATGCCGCCTCGGCCCGCAAGTGGTGGATGGGCGAGCTGGCCCGCAGCGCCAACGAGTCCGGCACGGCGCTGGACGAGCTGGCCATCACGCCGGAGCAGGTCGCCCGCGTCACCGAGCTGGTCACGAAGGGCGATCTGAACGACAAGCTCGCCCGCCAGGTCATCGAGGGCGTCCTCGCGGGCGAGGGCACCCCCGACGAGGTCGTCGACAAGCGCGGTCTGAAGGTCGTCTCCGACGAGGGCGCCCTGACGACGGCCGTCGAGGAGGCCATCGCCGGCAACCCGGGCATCGCCGACAAGATCCGCGGCGGCAAGGTCGCCGCGGCCGGAGCCCTGGTCGGCGCGGTCATGAAGGCCACCCGCGGCCAGGCGGACGCGGCCCGCGTCAAGGAGCTGATCCTGGAGAAGCTGGGCGTCTCCGAAGGCTGAGTCGAGGGCTGGGCCGAGGGCTGGGCCGAGGGGTGAACGGACCCCCGGCTCCCCGCGTATCCCTGAGGGCGGCACATCACTGCGATGGGCCGCCCTCAGGCGTGCGCACGGCGGTGACCCGGGGTGACAGAGTGCCGCGATCTGTCCTGTGAGGTGGCTCCCATCCCATGTGAGGAGACCCTCAAAGGGGCCAAACGATCACATTGTGGTGCAACAGTTGCCAGGAATTGCTCAGTCTCCCCCCTCAGGAGAACGATCCGTGGCCGCTCTTGCACGCTGGTGTGTCCGGCACCGCCTTGTCGCCGTCCTGCTGTGGCTTCTCGCCTTCGCGGGCACGGCCGCCGGAGCCGCCGTGGCGGGAGCCGCGTACTCCAACGACTACAAGACCCCCGGAACCGAGTCCAGCCGCGCCACCGAACTCCTGAGCGAGGGCTTCCCGGGCGTCGGCGGCGACAGTGCCGCCGTCGTCTGGCACACGAGCGACGGCACCGCGAGCGTGCGGGCCGCCGCTGTCGAGCAGACCATGACGAAGACCCTCGACACGATCGCCGGCCTGCCGGGCGTCGCCGGCGTCACCGACCCGTACGACGGCGCCGACGGCGGCCGGATCAGCGAGGACGGCCGTACGGCGTACGCCACCGTCACCTTCGACCGGCCGGCCGAGGACGTGACCGAGGCGCAGGCCGAGGCCGTCGTCGACACCGCGAAGGGCGCCGAGGGGGCCGGGCTCCAGGTGGAACTGGGCGGCACCTCGATCGGCCTCACCGAGGCCTCCGGCGGACATCTCGCCGAGATCGTCGGTGTACTCGTCGCCGCCGTGGTCCTCTTCCTGGCGTTCGGCTCGCTCGCCGCCAGCCTGCTGCCGATCGCGACCGCCCTGGTCGGTGTGGGCACCGCCTACGCGGGGATCACGCTGCTCGGGCACGCCATGACGGTGGCCGACTTCGCGCCCATGCTGGGCACCCTGATCGGCCTCGGCGTCGGCATCGACTACGCGCTGTTCATCGTGACCCGGCACCGCCGGGGGCTGAAACGTGGCCTGTCCGTCGAGGAGGCCGCGCGGAACGCGGTCGCGACCACCGGGCGGGCCGTCGTCTTCGCGGGCGCCACCGTCTGCATAGCACTGCTGGGCATGCTGATCCTGCGGCTCGGCTTCCTCAACGGCGTGGCGATCGCCGCCTCCCTCACCGTCGTCCTCACCGTCGCCGCCTCCGTGACGCTGCTGCCGGCCCTGCTGTCGTTCATCGGCATGCGCGCGCTCAGCCGCCGCGAGCGCCGCCGCCTCGCCGAGCACGGCCCCGAACCCGAGCTGCCCACCGGCTTCGCCGCCCGCTGGTCCGCCTTCGTGGAGCGGCACCCCAAGAAGCTCGGCGCGATCGCCCTCGTCGTCATGACCCTGCTCGCCCTGCCCACGCTCGGACTGCGCCTCGGCACCTCCGACCAGGGCAACGACCCGGCGGCGACGACCACCCGCCAGGCCTACGACCTCCTGGCCGACGGCTTCGGCCCGGGCGTGAACGGACCGCTCACCCTCGTCACCGAGGTCGACGGCGCGGCCGACAAGCTCGCGCTCGACAACCTCGACACCACGCTCAGGACCACCGAGGGCGTCTCCGCGGTGACCGCGGTGACGTACAACACCGGCGGCGACACCGCGTACCTCACCGTCGTACCGGCGTCCTCCCCGCAGTCGGCGAAGACCAGCGACCTCGTCGAACGGCTGCGCGACGAGGTGCTGCCGAGGGCCGAGACCGGCACCACGCTCGATCTGCACGTCGGCGGGGTGACCGCCGGATACGACGACTTCGCGGACGTCATCGTCGGCAAGCTGCCCCTGTTCGTGGGCGCCGTCATCGGCCTCGGCTGTCTGCTGCTCCTGCTCGCCTTCCGGTCCCTCGGGATACCGCTCAAGGCCGCCGCGATGAACGTCGCCGCCGTCGCCGCCGCCTTCGGTGTGGTCGTCGCGATCTTCCAGTGGGGCTGGGGGAGCGAACTGCTGGGCCTCGGCCGCGCCGGGCCGATCGAGCCCTTCCTCCCCGTGATCATGGTCTCGGTCCTCTTCGGGCTCTCCATGGACTACCAGGTGTTCCTGGTCAGCCGGATGTACGAGGAGTGGCTGGAGACCGGCGACAACCGGCGCGCGGTGCGGGTCGGCCTCGCCGAGACCAGCCGGGTGATCAACTCCGCGGCGGTCATCATGATCTCCGTCTTCCTCGCCTTCGTCCTCAGCGGCGACCGCGTGATCGCGATGTTCGGCATCGCGCTCGCCGCCGCCGTCGCCCTGGACGCCTTCGTCCTGCGCACGCTCCTCGTCCCCGCCCTCATGCACCTGCTCGGCGGCGCCAACTGGTGGCTGCCCCGCTGGCTCGACCGGCGCATGCCCCGCATCAGCATCGAGCCGCCCGAGTCCCGCGCCGCCCATGAGAGGCTGGCCGCCGCGACGGACGCCGAGGCGGCGGACGTACTGGCGGGGGACGCCGACGCGACGGACGTACGGGCGAAGGAGCGACAGCCGGATGTACGCGATATCCCTGGGTGACGACGGGGCCGAACTGCGGCCCCTGGAACCCTGGCACGCCGAGGAGTTCCTCACGCACCTGGAGCGGGGGCGGGACTTCATCAACACCTACGTCCCCTTCGGCCAGAGCGCCACGGACACCGACGGCGCGCGTGCCGTCCTCCAGCGGTACGCCGACATGCGCGCCGCCGACACCGGCTCCCTGCACGGCATCTGGCTCGACGGCACGCTCGTCGGCGGGGTGCTGTTCCTCAACTTCGACGCGGCGAACGCCAACTGCGAGGTCGGCTGCTGGCTGGAGCCCGCGGGCACCGGACGGGGGCTCGTCACCCGCGCGATGCGGATCCTCATCGACTGGGCCGTCGACGTCCGCGCGATCCACCGCGTCGAGTGGATCGCGTCCTCCGGCAACACTCCGAGCCTGAACGTGGCACGGCGGCTCGGCATGGTCAGGGACGGTGTGCAGCGGGAGCGGTATCCCCATCGAGGTGTCCGCCACGACGTGGAGATATGGTCCGTCCTGGCGCCCGAATGGCGCGGGGCACGTGATCGCGGCGCTCACAGCGATCATTAAGAGACCTCTCAGACAACATTCGTACGGTGCGAGGTATGGGAACCACAACAACTGACGAGACCGGTGCCGACACGGGCGCCGAGGCCAGGAACGACGACGAGTCGGTGAAGGCCGACGTCACCAAGGACGACGCGGCGAAGCAGGCGGACCACACCGCCGCGACGGACACCGGCGACACGGCCGGGGCCGACGGCTCCGAGGAGGCCGCGGAGTTCGAGGACGAGTTCCCGCCGGCCGTCGCCAGGACGCCGGGTGTGGGACAGGGTGCCGCCGGCATCGTGTCCGTGGTGCTGGGCCTGGTGTCGCTGACCGGCGGCTGGGTCGGCACGGTCGCCTCCGCGCGCGAGGGGATCGCGGGCCAGCTGGAGATGCAGGCCGCGACGAACGCCGACGTCGCCACACAGCTCCAGGCGGTCTACGGCGACGCCTGGCAGGCCTCCGCGCTGTGGGGCGGCATCTTCGCGCTGTTCGGGCTGCTCGTCGGCGTGGTCGTGCTGGTGCGGCCCGCGTTCGGTGACCCCGACCAGGTACAGGCACCGTGGATCAAGTCGGTGGCCTGGGCCGGCGTCTCGGTCGGCGTCATCGGGCTGGTGCTCGCCGCCCTGAAGTACACCGACCTGCTGCTGGCGCTGCCGAGCACCTGACGCCCGCTCCGCCAGGCCGGCTTCTGAGGGGCCTTAGGTCCGTCGTAGGCATCCCTACGACGGACCTAAGGCCCCTCGCGCGTTCAAGATGCGGAACTCTCCCGATGTGGCCACCCCGCCTGGGAGACGAAGGTTGAGGCATCGCAGCAAGCGAGCCCACACCGACTCTTCACCAGGGGTACGAGATGTTCGAGTACGAACTCCAGCAGATCCGGTCCGCGGAGATGATCCGCGAGGCGGAGCACTACCGCCAGGTACGCGAGGCCCGCCGCGCCCGCCGCGAGGCCGCACACGACTCCGGGACGGCGGCGAGGTCCGCCTCCGGGGAGGGGGACACGGACGCCGAACGGCCGGTACTCGGAGAACGGATACGCCGGCTCCGCTTCCCGCGCGCCGCGTGAGCGGGCAGCAGCGCCGCGAGGGCGGGAACGCCGACGGAGGCGCGGCCACCGGGCGCAGGAGCCCACAAGCCGGACGGGCGGCGGACGACCGCCGTCCGGCTCTCGGGGGCCTGCGGATAATCGGTGCCGGAGGGTCCGAGGGTCGTGCGATGCTCGGCGATGTGGAGACCAGGTCCGTCAGTCCCGTGTTCGTCGGTCGCGCCGACGAACTGGAGGTGTTGCGCGAGGCATTGACCCGCGCCGGGGAAGGCGCCGCGCGCGCGGCGGTGAGCGGGGGAGACGGGGGTGACGGGGGCGGGCCGCAGGCGCTGCTGCTCGGCGGTGAGGCCGGGGTGGGCAAGACCCGCCTGGTCGAGGAGTTCGCCGCCGAGGCCGCGCGCGGGGGCGCGGTCGTCGCGCCCGGCGGCTGCGTCGAGATCGGCGCCGACGGACTGCCCTTCGCCCCCTTCTCCACCGCGCTGCGCGCCCTGCGCCGCCGGCTGCCCGACGAACTCGCCGCCGCTGCCGCCGGACAGGAGCAGGAACTGGCCCGGCTGCTCCCAGAGTTGGGCGAGACCCCGCGCACACGGCACGACGAGGAAGGCACCGCCCGCCTCTTCGAACTCACCGCCCGCCTCCTGGAACGCCTCGCCGCCGACCGCACGATCGTGCTCGTCCTGGAGGACCTGCACTGGGCCGACGCCTCCACCCGGCACCTCCTCTCCTACCTCCTGCGCACCCTGCGCACCGGCCGCCTCGTCGTCCTCGCCACCTATCGCTCGGACGACATCCACCGACGCCACCCGCTGCGCCCCCTCCTCGCCGAACTCGACCGCCTGCGCACGGTCCGCCGCATCGAACTGCCCCGCTTCAACCGCGCCGAGGTCGGCCACCAGCTCGCCGGCATCCTCGCCGCCGAACCCGACCCGGACCGCGCCGACGAGATCTTCGAACGCTCCGACGGCAACGCCTTCTTCGTCGAGGAACTCGCCGCGGCCGCCCACGACGGCGGCGGCTGCCCCGGCCTCACCGACACCCTGCGCGACCTCCTCCTCGTCCGCGTCGAACGCCTCCCCGAGGAGGCCCAGCGGATCGCCCGCATCGTGGCCGAGGGCGGCTCCACGGTGGAGTACGCCCTGCTCGCGGCCGTCGCCCGGCTCCCCGAGGACGAACTCATCGAAGCCCTGCGGGCCGCCGTCGGCGCCAACATCCTGCTCGCCGCCCCCGGCGACGACGGCTACCGCTTCCGGCACTCCCTGGTCCGCGAGGCCGTCAGCGACGACCTGCTGCCCGGCGAACGCTCCCGCCTCAACCGCCGCTACGCCGAGGCCCTGGAAGCCGACCCCGCGCTCGTCCCCGCCGACGGCCGCGCCACCCGCCTGGCCAGCTACTGGTACCACGCCCACGACGCCGCCAAGGCCCTGCCCGCCGTCCTCGACGCCGCGGCCGAGGCCCGCTCCCGGCACGCCCACGCCGAGCAACTGCGCCTGCTGGAACGGGCGATGGAGCTGTGGGACGCCGCCCCCGACGCCGTACGGGCCGCACTGCGCCCCGTCGACCACACCGAGGTCTACCCGCCCTGCGGCTGCGCCCCGGGCACCCACCCCCTGCGCTACCTCGACCTGATGGCCGAGGCCGCCGTCGCCGGACGGCTGTGCGGAGAGCGTGAGCGGGCCCTGAGGATCACCCGGCGGGCACTCGACCGGCTGGCGGACACGGACAACCCCCTGCGGGCCGCCTGGTTCTGGGTGCAGCGCTCCATGCTGACCGAGGGCCTGGCCCGGGGCGACGGCTGGAAGGAACTCGCCACCGCCCAGGAACTGGTCCGCGGCCAGCCCCCGTCCGAGGTGCACGCCGAGGTCCTCTCCCGCGTCGCCTGCTGGTCCATGCTCCACGCCCCGGGACCCGAGGCGCTCTCCGACGCCCAGCGCGCCGTCGACTACGCCCGCATGGTCGGCGCCGAGGACATCGAACTCAACGCCCGCCTCACCCTCGGCGGCCTGATGGCCGACGCCGGTCACGTCGAGACCGGCATCGACGAGATGAAGGCCGTCCTCCAGCGCTCGCTCGAACGCGGTCCCGCCGCCGTCGTGGGCCGCGCCCATGTGAACCTCCCGTCCTGTCTGGAAGGCGTCGGCCGCTCACAGGAGGCCGCGCACCTGTTGCGCTCCGGCCTCGACGTCACCCGGCGCATGGGCCTGCGGGACTCCGAGGCATGGATCTGGGGCAACCTCTCCGAATCGCTGTTCTCCCTCGGCCAGTGGGACGAGGCCACGGAAGCCGCCGTGCAGGCCGGATGCGCCGGGAACAGCACCAAGAGCCGCGGCGGCAGCGCCCTCTCCCTCGCCGCCCTCGCCCTCGCCCGCGGCGACACCGTCGAAGCCCGGCGCCAACTGGCCGCCGCCCACAGCTACTTCGGCACACACAACCCCATGCCCCAGAACAACCTGCCGCTGTCCAGCCTCACCCTCGGCATCGCCGTCGCCGAAGGCCGCCTCCCGGAGGCCCGCGCCGAACTGGCCCGCGTCCTCGACACCGGCTTCCCCGTCGGCACCCAGCGCTACGCCTGGCCCCTGCTGCTCACCGCCGCCACCGCCGAGGCCGATGCCCGCGCCCTGCCGGCCGCCGGACCCGGCCGCGCCGAGACACTCGACCGGATCCTCACCGTGGTCAGGAAGCTCACCACCGGCGCACCGCTCTGGCACGCCCACGACCACTGGGTCCGCGCCGAACTCCAGCGCGCCGAGGGTCTGACGGATCCCGACACGTGGTCCGACGTCGTCACCGCCTTCGAGCCCCTGGAGCGGCCCTACGACCTCGCCCGCGTCCGGCACCGTCTCGCCGAGGCGCTGCTGGCCCACGGCGCGGACGACGAGGCCCGGGACCGCGCGACGGAGCTGCTGCGGCTGGCCGCCGCCGTCGCCGACCACCTCGGCGCCCGCCCGCTCGGCGACGAGGTCGCCCTCCTCGCCCGCCGCGCCCGCCTCACCCTGAGCCGCGCCCCCGAACCGGCTCTGGCCCCCGCCGACCCCGTCACCGCGCTCGGCCTCACCGGGCGTGAACACGACGTCCTGTGCCTGGTGGCCGTCGGCCGCACCAACCGCCAGATCGCCGAGGAACTCTTCATCTCCCCGAAGACGGCCAGCGTCCACGTCTCCAACATCCTCGCCAAGCTGGGCGTCTCGGGCCGTGGCGAGGCGGCGGCGGTGGCCCATCGGGTGGGGTTGTCCCCGGCGGGGTCCGGGGAACGGCTGGCAGCGGGATGATGGAAGGCAGGACCGCCGAGGCTCCGTCGCACGACAGGGACCGACCGCCCGCCGCCTCGCGGCCCCCGGGGGAGGGAGCACCGTGTTCAACGCCTTCGAGGAACTCTTCGCACCTGGCCGCAAGCACACGCGGGACGAGGAGAACCGGCTGGCACTGACCCGCGAGGACGTCGGGGACAACGACCCGGGACGCGGACCGATAGACCTCGCGTCCGGGAAGGTCGTCGTACGCCCGCCCGAGCCGGTCGAGGAGGAGGCCGGGACGGACCGGGAGGACGAGGAGTAGGCGGCGGGTCACTTCACCCGCAGCTCCAGGATCTTGTCGTCGCCGTCCTGCGGGGATCCCCGGCCGTCCGTCTCACTGGTCACCAGCCACAGCCTGTCACCACCGGCGGAGACGACCGTGCGGAGGCGTCCGTGGTCGCCCTCCAGGAACGCCTGGGGGGCGGCGGCCGTCTTCGTGCCGTCGAGGGGGACGCGCCACAGCCGCCGGCCCTTCAGCCCCGCCATCCAGACCGAGCCCTCCGCTATGGCGATACCGCTCGGGGAGGCCTCGTCCGTACGCCACACGGCCACCGGGTCGACGTAACCGGACTTGCCGCCCTTGCCCTCCACCTCCGGCCAGCCGTAGTTCCCGCCCGGCCGGATCTGGTTCAGCTCGTCCCAGGTGTTCTGGCCGAACTCCGAGGCCCACAGGCGCTGCTTGGCGTCCCACGCCAGGCCCTGGACGTTGCGATGGCCGTACGAGTACACGACCGAGTCGTCGAAGGGGTTGCCCGGGGCCGGCAGGCCCTCCGGGGTCATGCGGAGGATCTTGCCGCCGAGGGAGTCCTTGTCCTGGGCCAGGGGGCCCTCGTACCGCTCGCCGGTGCTCGCGTACAGCATCTGGTCCGGGCCGAAGGCGAGACGGCCGCCGTTGTGGTTCGTGCCCTTGGGGATGCCCCGGAGGATGGTGTCGGGGGCGCCGAGCTGCTCGCCCGCCGGCTTCTCGGGGTCGTACAGCATCCGCACGATCCTGTTGTCGGACGCCGAGGTGAAGTACGCGTAGATCATGTGGTCCGAGGCGTACTCCGGGGAGACCGCGAGGCCCAGGAGGCCGCCCTCGCCGGCCGGGGCCACGCCGGGGACCTCCCCGAGCACGGTCTTCTCGCCCGACTCCTCGTCGATCCTGCTGATCGTGGCATCGTCGCGGGAGGACACGAGGAGCCCGCCCTCGGGCAGGGGCGCGAGGCCCCAGGGGGTGTCGAGGTCCTCGGTGACGGTGCGCACCACCTTCACCGAGCCCTTGGCGGGGGGCGCCGTGTCCGCCGCCCGCTCGGGCGGAGGCGACTCGGCACTGCTGCTGCTCGGGGGTGAGCTGCCGGCCGTGTCCTTCTTCTCCCCGTCGTCGGAGGAGCAGCCGGTCGTCACCAGGAGAACGGCTGCGGCCAACGCGGCCGTCATCACTCGACGTTGCACCATCACGGTCCCTTCGGCGTGGAGCTTCTACCTGTCTTACACCGCGAGTGCCCCACAGGTTCCGCCTCCGCCCGATCAAGCAGATATTTCGCACGCCGCGCCGCGCCGGGCACCGCGGTGCACCGCCCGGCACACGGGCCGCCGCGTCCCCTCAGTCCCAGGATCCCCGGGCCGGAGGAAGGGCCGCCACCTCCGCCAGATCCGCGGCCGTGAGGCGCAGGGCGTGGGCGGCCGCGTTCTCCGTGGCCCACCGGGCCTGCTTGGTGCCCGGCACCGGCACCACGTGCGGGCCGAGGGACAGGATCCAGGCGAGGGCGACCTGGGCCGGGGTCACCTCCGCCCCGTGGCGGGCCGCGACGCGGCGCAGGCCGACGACCAGCGGCTGGTTGGCGGCCATCATGTCCGCGGTGAAACGGGGATGACGGGCGCGGAGGTCGTCGCGCTCGAAGCCCCCGCCGGGCGTCAGGGTGCCCGTGAGGAAACCGTTCCCCAGGGGCATGGCGGCGAGGAAGCCGATGCCACGGGCCACGCACCACGGAAGAAGGGAGTCCAGTGCCTCCCGCGACCAGACCGACAGCTCCGCCTGCACGGCGCTCACCGGGAAGATCTGCTGGACCCGCCGGAGCTGGCGGAGCGTGGTGTCGTACACGCCCGCGCCCGGCCGGCGCCCCGCCCGCGCGCCCACCGCGCACAGACCCAACGCCCTGACCTTCCCGGCCTGCACGAGTTCCGCCATGGCACCCCACGTCTCCTCCACGGGAACCTCGGGGTCCGCCCGGTGGAGCTGGTAGAGATCGATGACGTCGGTCTGGAGCCGGCGCAACGAGGCGTCGCAGGCACGCCTCACATAGCCGGGGCGTCCGTTGGCCACGATGTGCTGCTCACCCACCAGCAGACCCACCTTGGTGGAGACGAAGGCCTCCGCACGGCGTTCCCTCAGCACCCGGCCCACCAGCAGCTCGTTGGTGAAGGGGCCGTACATGTCGGCGGTGTCCAGCAGTGTGGTGCCGAGGTCGAGCGCCCGGTGCACCGTCCGCATCGACTCGTCGCCCCGTTGGCGCGACCCGGTGTACGCCCAGCTCATCGGCATGCACCCGAGTCCTACGGCCCCCACCTCGAGCGTCGCCGCGCCGATCGTCCTGCGCTCCACCTGGTCGTGACCCTCCCTCTCCCGAACCCCCAACCTAACCTCTGCCGTACCGGGTACCTGACATAGCCTCCGGAGCATGACTGCTGACGCGACTGGCGACCCGACCGCGGGCGTGACCGGCGATGTGTGGCTCTCCATCCCGCCGGACGAGATCGAGGGGCTCCCCAAGGGTCCCCGCTACCTTTTCTGGGACGGGGGCGACGACGGCACGGAGCCGTTCCCGGGCGACCCCGCGGACTGCGTCCTGTACGTGGTGCCCTACATGAAGCGCCGTCCGAGGAGCGTGAACCCGCTGGAGTCCATGCGCCATCTGCGGGTCGTCCAGACGCTCACGGCGGGTGTCGACGACGTCCTGGCCCGGATGTCCGTGCTCCCGCCCGGGGTCCAGCTCTGCAACGCGCGCGGGGTGCACGAGGCCAGCACGGCCGAACTCGCGCTCACCCTGACCCTCGCCTCGCTGCGCGGCGTCCCCGACTTCGTCCGTGACCAGCAACAGGAGCGCTGGCAGGGCGACTTCCGTCCCGCGCTCGCCGACAGGTCCGTCCTGATCGTCGGTTACGGCGCGATCGGTGCCGCCATCGAGGACCGGCTCGTGCCCTTCGAGGTGGCGCGGGTGGCGCGCGTCGCGCGCTCTGAGCGCACCACGGCGCGCGGACCGGTGCACTCGTTCACCGACCTGCCCTCCCTGCTGCCGACGGCGGATGTCGTGATCCTGTCCACTCCTCTCACGGAACAGACGAGAAAGCTGGTCGACGCCGACTTCCTGGCCCGTATGAAGAACGGGGCCCTCTTGGTGAATGTTGCCCGCGGAGGCGTCGTCGACACCAAGGCGCTGCTCGCGGAACTGGACGCCGGGCGCATCACCGCGGCCCTCGACGTCACCGACCCCGAGCCGCTGCCGCCCGGGCACCCGCTCTGGCGCGCGCCCGGGGTGCTCATCAGTCCGCACGTCGGCGGCCCCACGTCGGCCTTCCTGCCGCGTGCCAAAAGGTTGCTGGTGGACCAGTTGGGGCGATTCGTGAACCGGGAGCCTCTGCGCAACGTGGTCTTTACGACGGGCGGGACGGACGACGTGTAGTCCACTTCGGGCACCCTCCGCGTTCCTTCGGAAGCGGACCGTGCTCGTGTTGCCAGAGATGGTCACTGAGCGTAGAGGAACTATGTCCCTGAGTGACGAGACTGGTGTATCGTCCCGACAGGGGCTGCGCCGCGCACCGTTCGGCGCCGGGGACGAACTTGAGACAGCGAGGGGGGCGACGGGCGATGCACGGCCTATGGACGAACGATCCGACGCGGCGGAGCCGCCGACGACGGCCCTGGCGAGCTGCGACGCGGAGGCACCCGCACGGGAGCCACGGCGGCCACAGCGGTCAAGGTCATCACCGCGGGCACGGCAACCGCAGAAAGCACACCCACCCCGCACGCCGGGACCAGCAGGGCAGGGGAGTGGCGCTCACCGGGGAGACCCCGTGAGCCCCCGCCAGTCCTCCGCCCCCACACTGAGTCCCGCGCTGCGGGCGGCCAAGCCGCTGCCCGGTCCGCTGCCCGGCGGGCGGGCGCCCGACCGCGGTGGCGCGAGCCTGCGGGCCCAGATCGTCCTCGCCCTGCTCTGCGCGGCCTACGCCGTCGGCGCCGCGTTCGGCTGGGGCAATGAGCAAGTCGCCCTCGTCATGGGCGACTTCGGGCTCAGCGCCGCCGCCGCGGCGGCCGCCGTCTCCTGCTTCCGCTACGCGCGCAGCCGCCGCAGCCGCTTCCGGCCCGCCTGGCTGCTGTTCGCCCTCTCCTCCGCCATGGCCGCCCTGGGCAACGGCGTCTGGGGGTGGTACGAGGTCGTCCTGGAGCGGCCCGTGCCCGAGCCGAGCTACGCGGACCTGTTCTTCCTCTGCTTCGCGCCCCCCGCCATCGTCGGTCTGCTGGTGCTGGCCAAGAGGCCGGTGACCAAGGCCGGCTGGATCTGCCTCGCGCTGGACTCCTGGCTCATCGGCGGCTCCCTGGTCACCCTCTCCTGGAGCCTCGCGCTCGCGCAGAACGCCCAGATCGACGACAGCGACACCGCGCACACCGCGCTCTCGCTGGCCTACCCGCTGCTCGACATCGCCCTGGTCAGCATGGTGCTCGCGCTGCACTTCCGCCGCTCGTCGATGCATCGCTCCGCGGTGAACACCGCGATCGGCGCCCTCGCGCTCACCGTGATGTGCGACGCCCTGTTCACCTCCCCCCTGCTGCACACCAGCTACGAATCGGGCCAGCTCCTCGACGCCGGCTGGTTCGCGGGCTCCGTGCTCCTCGCCTACGCCCCCTGGGCCGGCCAGCGCCACGGACAGGGGGACGAGGGCGGGCACGCACGCGTGGTGCACGAACACATCCCGGGCCAGCGCCCCGACGTGCACCCGGGCCTGCGTCACGACGTACATCCGGGGCACCGCCACGAGGTCCACCCCGGGCACCGGCACGACAGCCCGCAGGGAGGGCACGCGCACGCGCTCCTCCAGGGCGGAGGCCACGGTCGGTATCCGGCCACCCGCCCCATCGCCGGATCCCTGGCCGCGCTCACTCCCTATCTGGCCGCCGCCGTCTGCACGCTGGGCATCCTCTACAACGTCCTCAACGGCCGCCGCGTCGACCGCGTGGTGCTCATCACCGCCTGCACCGTCGTGCTCGCCCTCGTGGTGCGCCAGGGCATCATGCTCCTCGACAACATCACCCTCACCCAGGAACTGGCCCAGAAGGAGAACCACTTCCGCTCCCTGGTGCAGGGCTCCAGCGACGTCATCATGATCGCCGCGCCGAACGGCATCCTCCGCTACGTCAGCCCGGCCGCCGCCGGGGTCTACGGACGCCCCGCGGAGGACCTGGTCGGCAAGGAGCTGGCCTCGATCATCCATCCCGAGGATCTCGGCTGCGTCGTCCACGAGGTGCGCCGCTTCCTCGCCGCCAGCCCCGCCGAGGAGCCCACCACCCGCATCGAGTGCCGCTTCAAGGCCGGCGCCGGGGGAGGCTGGCTGAACGTGGAGTCCACGGTCAACCGCCACCACGGCGGCCTCATCTTCAACAGCCGGGACGTCACCGAGCGCGTGCGCCTGCAGGCCCAGCTGCAGCACAACGCCGAGCACGACCCGCTCACCGACCTGCCCAACCGGGCCCTGTTCACCAAGCGCGTCCAGCAGGCGCTCTCCGGCCGTCGCTCCTCCGACCGCGGTGCCGCCCTGCGCAACACGGCGGTCCTCTTCATCGACCTCGACGGCTTCAAGGCCGTCAACGACACGATCGGTCACCAGGCCGGGGACGAACTGCTCGTCCAGGCCGCCCGCAGACTCCAGGACGCCGTAAGGCAGGGGGACACCGCCTCCCGCCTCGGCGGTGACGAGTTCGCCGCACTGATCGTCGGGGACGGCACCCACGACCGCGTCGCCCGGGAACGGCACATCGTGGAGCTGGCGGACCGGCTCCGGATCGCCCTCTCGCAGCCGTACACCATCGACGGCAACGATGTCCGGGTCGCCGCCTCCATCGGCGTCTCCTTCGCCGAGCCCGGCCTCGGCGCGGGCGAGCTGCTGCGCAACGCCGACCTGGCCATGTACCGGGCCAAGGCGTCCGGCAAGGGCCGCGTCGAGCTGTACAAGCCACAGATGCAGCAGGACGTCGTCCGCAGGGCCGAGCTGGCCACCCGGCTGCGGGCCGCGCTGCACGACGGCGAGTTCATGCTGCTCAACCAGCCCGTCGTGGAGCTGGCGACCGGCCGGATCTCGTCGGTCGCGACCGCCGCCCGCTGGCGCTCGTCCCAGGGGGTGCTGTTCACGCCCGCCGAGTTCCTGCGGGTCTCCGAGGGCAGCGAGAAGACCGCCGAGCTGGGCCGGTGGATGCTCGAACAGGCCGTCGAGCAGGCCGCCGACCGCCTCACCAGCGGGCTGAACGTCCCGGTGTCCGTCCGGATGAGCGCGAGGCGTCTGCTGGACCGCTCACTGCCCCCGGGCTCGCTGGAGACGCTCCTCACCCGCCACGGGCTGCCCTCCGGCTCCCTGGTCGTCGAGCTGTCCGACACCGAGCTGAAGGGCCCGCCGGACGAGCTGGAGCGCCGGCTGAACCAGCTGCGCCGCCTCGGCGTCAGAATCGCCCTGGACGGCCTCGGCAGTGGGCACGCGGCCATCACGGCCCTGCGCCGGCTCCCCGTCGACGTACTGAAGCTGGACCGTGGCCTCGTCGAGGGGATCGTGGAATCCACCCGGCTGCAGAAGATCACTCGCGGGCTGCTGCACATCGCCGACGACCTGGGGCTGCAGTCCGTCGCCGACGGGGTGGACCTGCCCGAGCAGGTTCTCGCCCTGCGTGCGATGGGCTGCACCCACGGTCAGGGCGCCGCGTTCTGCGGACCGCTGGACGAGTACCGCCTCCGCCGGGCCCTGTCCCTCGGCCACTTCCCGGTGCCCTCCGGACCGGCGGAACCCGCCTTCGCGGGCGGCACGAGAGAACAGGAGGGCCGCGTCGTGGCCTCGGCGCCGACCCTGGCGCCGCAGGGGTGAAGGAGCAGTGACGGGTGCGGGGGTGTACACAAGTGGTGTCACCGCTGTCCACCACGGAGCCGGACGTGCCCGTCGCTCACATGTTGAGACTCCCGTCCCACCCGCTTGACACGTGGTGCGCGCCGGAGAGAGGGTCATTGCCATGCGCACCCGAATCCTCGTACTTGGAAAGCGCGTCGGCTGAAGCTGGGACCCACCGGACGACGATCCGGAATCCCCAGCGACCGTACCCGACGCGCTCCCCTCGCTTGCCCTGTGGCAAGGAGGGGTTTTTTGTTGCACGGGCACCGGTCGGCGTGAGCCGCACACCGCACGAACCTCGCAAAACACCCTCAGCATCGAGAAGAGAATGCCGATGACCGAGCAGGCCACCGGGGCCCACCATCCGCAGCCGCGGCCCCGATCCGGAGGACCGTCCACCCCCGTCGAGCACGTCACGGGTGCGCAGTCCCTCATCCGCTCTCTCGAGGAGGTCGGGGCCGACACGGTGTTCGGCATTCCCGGGGGCACCATCCTGCCGGCGTACGACCCGATGATGGACTCCAAGCGGGTGCGCCACGTGCTGGTCCGCCACGAGCAGGGCGCCGGCCACGCGGCCACCGGTTACGCGCAGGCCACCGGCAAGGTCGGGGTGTGCATGGCGACCTCAGGGCCGGGCGCCACCAACCTGGTCACCCCGATCGCGGACGCGCACATGGACTCCGTGCCGCTCGTCGCGATCACCGGGCAGGTCGTGTCGAAGGCGATCGGCACGGACGCCTTCCAGGAGGCGGACATCGTCGGCATCACCATGCCGATCACCAAGCACAGCTTCCTGGTCACCAAGGCGGAGGACATCCCCCGGGCGATCGCGCAGGCGTTCCACATCGCCTCCACCGGCCGCCCGGGACCGGTCCTGGTCGACATCCCCAAGGACATCCTCCAGGCGAAGACCACCTTCAGCTGGCCGCCCACCATGGACCTGCCCGGCTACCGGCCCGTCACCAAGCCGCACGCCAAGCAGATCCGCGAGGCCGCCAAGCTGATCACCGCCGCCCACCGGCCCGTCCTGTACGTCGGTGGCGGTGTCCTCAAGGCGCACGCGACAGCCGAGCTGAAGGTGCTGGCCGAGCTGACCGGCGCGCCCGTCACGACCACCCTGATGGCGCTCGGCGCGTTCCCCGACAGCCACCCGCAGCACCTGGGCATGCCCGGGATGCACGGCTCCGTGGCCGCCGTCACCGCACTGCAGAAGGCCGACCTGATCGTCGCCCTCGGCGCCCGCTTCGACGACCGCGTCACCGGCAAGCTGGACAGCTTCGCGCCGTTCGCGAAGATCGTCCACGCGGACATCGACCCGGCCGAGATCGGCAAGAACCGCGCCGCCGACGTCCCGATCGTGGGTGACGCCCGCGAGGTCATCGCCGACCTGATCCAGGCGGTGCAGAGGGAGCACGGCGAGAGCGGACGGGACGAGGCCGAGGGCCCCCGCTACGCGGCCTGGTGGAAGGACCTCAACCGCTGGCGCGAGACCTACCCGCTCGGCTACGACCAGCCGGGCGACGGCTCGCTCTCCCCGCAGCACGTCATCGAGCGCATCGGACAGCTCGCCCCCGAGGGCACGATCTTCACGGCGGGCGTCGGCCAGCACCAGATGTGGGCCGCCCACTTCATCCAGTACGAGAAGCCCGCCACCTGGCTGAACTCCGGCGGCGCCGGGACGATGGGGTACGCGGTCCCGGCCGCCATGGGTGCCAAGGCCGGAGCCCCGGCCAACACCGTCTGGGCGATCGACGGCGACGGCTGCTTCCAGATGACCAACCAGGAACTCACCACCTGCGCCCTGAACAACATCCCGATCAAGGTCGCCATCATCAACAACGGCGCCCTCGGCATGGTCCGCCAGTGGCAGACCCTGTTCTACAACCAGCGCTACTCCAACACCGTCCTGCACAGCGGCCCGGACGACGTCAACCCCAACGCCCGCGGCACCCGCGTCCCCGACTTCGTGAAGCTGTCGGAGGCCATGGGCTGCTACGCGATCCGCTGCGAGTCCCCGGACGACCTCGACAAGGTCATCGAGGAGGCGAACTCGATCAACGACCGTCCGGTCGTCGTCGACTTCGTCGTGCACGAGGACGCGATGGTGTGGCCGATGGTCGCCGCCGGCACCTCGAACGACACCATCATGGCCGCCCGGGACGTCCGCCCCGACTTCGGCGACAACGAAGACGACTGAGCGAGAGAGACCGAACCAGACATGTCCAAGCACACGCTCTCCGTCCTGGTGGAGAACACCCCCGGCATCCTGGCCCGGATCGCCGCGCTGTTCTCCCGTCGCGGCTTCAACATCGACTCGCTCGCGGTCGGTGTCACCGAGCACCCCGAGATCTCCCGTATCACCATCGTGGTGACGGTGGTCGAGGAACTGCCCCTGGAGCAGGTGACGAAGCAGCTCAACAAGCTCGTCAACGTCCTGAAGATCGTCGAGCTGGAACCGGGCTCCGCCGTTCAGCGGGAACTCGTTCTGGTGAAGGTGCGCGCCGACAACGAGACGCGCTCCCAGATCGTCGAGATCGTCCAGCTGTTCCGCGCCAAGACCGTCGACGTCTCCCCGGAGGCCGTCACCATCGAGGCCACCGGGTCCAGCGACAAGCTGACCGCCATGCTCAAGATGCTGGAGCCGTTCGGCATCAAGGAACTGGTCCAGTCCGGCACGATCGCGATCGGCCGCGGCTCCCGTTCGATCACGGACCGCTCGCTGCGCGCCCTGGACCGTTCGGCCTGACACACGACACGGGCGGCCGACGACGCGCGGCCGCCCGTATGCCGAGACCCGCGGACTTTCATCCCGCCCGCCGTCATACGGTGGGACGCAACACCTGCACTCAAGGAGAGAACCCAAAGTGGCCGAGCTGTTCTACGACGCCGACGCCGACCTGTCCATCATCCAGGGCCGCAAGGTCGCGGTCATCGGTTACGGCAGCCAGGGCCACGCCCACGCGCTGTCCCTGCGCGACTCGGGTGCGGACGTCCGCGTCGGTCTGCACGAGGGCTCCAAGTCCAAGGCGAAGGCCGAGGAGCAGGGCCTGCGCGTG
This sequence comes from Streptomyces stelliscabiei, assembly GCF_014873495.1. Classification (GTDB taxonomy): domain Bacteria; phylum Actinomycetota; class Actinomycetes; order Streptomycetales; family Streptomycetaceae; genus Streptomyces; species Streptomyces bottropensis. The sequence goes on from NZ_JADBGF010000001.1 coordinate 7,348,984, forward strand.
GTGACTCCGGCGGAGGCCGCCGCCGAGGCCGACGTCATCATGATCCTCGTCCCGGACCCGATCCAGGCCCAGGTCTACGAGGACCACATCAAGGACAACCTGAACGACGGCGACGCGCTGTTCTTCGGCCACGGCCTGAACATCCGCTTCGGCTTCATCAAGCCCCCGGCCGGCGTCGACGTCTGCATGGTCGCCCCCAAGGGCCCCGGCCACCTCGTCCGCCGCCAGTACGAGGAGGGCCGCGGCGTTCCGTGTATCGCCGCCGTCGAGCAGGACGCGACCGGCAACGCCTTCGCGCTGGCGCTGTCGTACGCCAAGGGCATCGGTGGCACCCGCGCGGGTGTCATCAAGACGACCTTCACCGAGGAGACCGAGACCGACCTGTTCGGTGAGCAGGCCGTGCTCTGCGGTGGTACGGCCGCGCTGGTCAAGGCCGGTTTCGAGACGCTGACCGAGGCCGGCTACCAGCCGGAGATCGCGTACTTCGAGTGCCTGCACGAGCTGAAGCTGATCGTCGACCTCATGTACGAGGGCGGCCTGGAGAAGATGCGCTGGTCGATCTCCGAGACCGCCGAGTGGGGCGACTACGTCACCGGCCCCCGGATCATCACGGACGCCACCAAGGCCGAGATGAAGAAGGTCCTCGCCGAGATCCAGGACGGCACCTTCGCCCAGCAGTGGATGGACGAGTACCACGGCGGTCTGAAGAAGTACAACGAGTACAAGACCCAGGACTCCGAGCACCTGCTGGAGACCACGGGCAAGGAGCTGCGCAAGCTCATGAGCTGGGTCAACGACGAAGAGGCGTGATCCGGGGGGCCGGTCACGGCGGGGTTCACCCGGTGCCGTGACCGGCCTCGCTCTCACGTCCGGGTGACCTTTCCGCGGTGGCGTGGGACGACGCCTCCGGCGCCACTACACTGCTGCACTACATACGCGTCAGGCCCACAGCGTCGTGCGTCTTCCACGCGGCCAAGCGACACCGGGGGGATCCCGGGTGTCACTCCCCTCCACCGCCTGCGGCCGTCGGGACGGCCGTCCGCAGCATTGGACTTGTGAGGACTCACGTGAGCGCGAAACCAGTCGTACTGATCGCTGAAGAGCTGTCGCCCGCCACCGTCGACGCGTTGGGCCCGGACTTCGAGATCCGGAACGTCAACGGAGCGGACCGAGCCGAACTGCTCCCGGCCATCGCCGACGTCGACGCCATCCTGATCCGCTCGGCCACCAAGGTCGACGCCGAGGCGATCGCCGCCGCGAAGAAGCTGAAGGTCGTCGCGCGCGCCGGCGTCGGCCTGGACAACGTGGACGTCTCCGCCGCCACCAAGGCCGGCGTGATGGTCGTCAACGCCCCCACCTCGAACATCGTGACCGCCGCCGAGCTGGCCTGCGGTCTGCTCCTCGCCACCGCCCGCCACATCCCGCAGGCGAACACGGCGCTGAAGAACGGCGAGTGGAAGCGCAGCAAGTACACGGGTGTGGAGCTGGCCGAGAAGACCCTCGGCGTCGTCGGCCTCGGCCGCATCGGCGCCCTGGTGGCCCAGCGCATGTCCGCCTTCGGCATGAAGGTCGTCGCCTACGACCCCTACGTGCAGCCCGCGCGGGCCGCGCAGATGGGTGTCAAGGTCCTGTCGCTGGACGAGCTGCTGGAGGTCTCCGACTTCATCACCGTCCACCTGCCGAAGACCCCCGAGACGGTCGGTCTGATCGGCGCCGAGGCGCTGCAGAAGGTCAAGCCCTCGGTGCGCATCGTCAACGCCGCGCGCGGCGGGATCGTCGACGAGGCCGCCCTGTACTCGGCGCTCAAGGAGGGCCGGGTCGCGGGCGCGGGCCTCGACGTGTACGCCAAGGAGCCCTGCACCGACTCGCCGCTGTTCGAGCTGGACGAGGTCGTCTGCACCCCGCACCTCGGTGCCTCCACCGACGAGGCGCAGGAGAAGGCGGGCATCGCGGTGGCGCGGTCCGTGCGGCTCGCCCTCGCCGGTGAGCTGGTCCCGGACGCGGTGAACGTGCAGGGCGGGGTCATCGCCGAGGACGTCAAGCCGGGCCTGCCGCTCGCCGAGCGGCTCGGCCGGATCTTCACCGCGCTGGCCGGTGAGGTCGCGGTCCGCCTCGACGTCGAGGTGTACGGCGAGATCACCCAGCACGACGTGAAGGTGCTGGAGCTGTCCGCGCTCAAGGGTGTCTTCGAGGACGTCGTCGACGAGACGGTGTCGTACGTCAACGCTCCGCTGTTCGCGCAGGAGCGTGGCGTCGAGGTGCGGCTGACCACCAGCTCCGAGTCGCCCGACCACCGCAATGTCGTCACCGTGCGCGGCACGCTCGGCAGCGGCGAGGAGGTGTCGGTGTCCGGCACGCTCGCCGGGCCGAAGCACCACCAGAAGATCGTCGCGGTCGGTGAGTACGACGTGGACCTCGCGCTGGCCGACCACATGGTCGTCCTCAGCTACGTCGACCGGCCCGGTGTCGTCGGCACCGTGGGTCGCGTCTTCGGCGAGGCCGGGATCAACATCGCCGGCATGCAGGTCGCGCGGTCCGCCGCGGGCGGGGAGGCGCTGGCGGTGCTGACGGTGGACGACACCGTTCCCCCGGTGGTGCTCGCCGAGGTCGCCGAGGAGATCGGCGCGACGTCGGCGCGGTCGGTCAACCTGGTCTGAGGTTCGTTCCGTCCTGAAGGCGGGGTCCGGTCACCTGGGGTGGCCTGGGCCCCGCCTCCTTTTGGTGCGTTGTCGGGCGCAGCCCCTGCTTTTCAGGGGCCGCGGGGAACTGCGCGAGAAGCCCCACCGGACCCGCACCCGACAACGCACCCCCGGGGGGCGTACGCGGGCGTGCCAGGATGGCGGGGTGGCTCAGAGCATCGTGTACGCGCCGTTCGTCGGGCGGGACTCCGAGATGGCCCGGCTGAGGGACGTGCTGGACCGGGCCGGGGCCGGGGAGCCCCGGGCCGTGCTGGTCGCAGGGGACGCGGGGGTCGGCAAGAGCCGGACCCTCGCGGAGGCCGCGGCGTACGCGACGCGCAACGGCACCGTCGTGTTCACCGGCCACTGCGTGGACCTCGGCGACGTCGGACTGCCCTATCTGCCGTTCACCGAGATCCTCGGCGCCCTGGCCGCGGACGAGCGGTTCGCGCCGCTCCTTCAGGCGCACCCGGCGACCGGCCGTCTCCTCGGCGGCGGAGCCGACGGCGGCGACCGGCTCCAGCTCTTCGAGGGCATCGCCGCCCTGCTGACGGACCTCGCCGAGACGACCCCCGCCCTGCTCGTGCTGGAGGACCTGCACTGGGCCGACCAGTCCTCACGGGACCTGCTGCGTTTCCTGCTCAGCCGGGGTGTCCTCCAGCGCCCCACCCCAGGCGTGGCGCCCCACCGCCTCGCCGTCTTCGCCTCCTACCGCGCCGACGACCTGCACCGCCGCCACCCGCTGCGCCCGCTGCTCGCCGAACTGGTGCGGCTGCCCGCCGTGGAGCGGCTGGAGCTGCGGCCGATGCCGGACAAGGAGGTCGCCCGGCTGGTGCGTTCGCTGCGCGCCGAGCCGCTGTCCGAGGCCACGGTCGGCCGGATCGTCGAGCGGGCCGAGGGCAACGCCTTCTACGCGGAGGAACTGCTGGCCGCGACGACGGACGAGCCGGGGGCGGTCCTGCCGAGCGGGCTGGCCGACCTCCTGCTGATCCGGATCGAGCAACTGCCCGGCCCCGCCCAGCAGGTGCTGCGCACGGCGGCCGTGGCGGGCCGCCGGGTCGGGCACGACCTGCTGCGGGAGGCCGTCCAACTCCCCGACGAGGAGCTGGAGTCGGCGCTGCGGGAGGCGGTCGGCCGGCAACTGCTGCTGCCGGGTGAGGGGTCGACGTACGAGTTCCGGCACGCCCTCACCCGGGAGGCGGTCTACACGGATCTGCTGCCGGGCGAACGGGTGCGCCTGCACGGGGTGTTCGCGAAACTGCTGGCCCGCCGGGGCCGGCCGGGGGAGAGCGCCGAACGGGCGCACCACTCGCGCGAGAGCCATGACCTCGCCGACGCGCTGACCGCCTCCGTCGAGGCCGCCGATCACGCGCACGGCATCGGGGCGCCCGCCGAGGAGCTGCGGCATCTGGAGGCCGCCCTCGATCTGTGGTCGTCCGTGGAGTGCGCGGCCCTGCCCCGGGACCTCGACACGGTCACCCTCACCCTGCGCGCCTCGTCCGCGGCCGCGCGCGCCGGGGAGAACCACCGTGCCGTCTCCCTCTCCCGCTCGGCGCTCGCCGGAACCGGCCCGGACGCCGGCTCCGAACTGGCCGCCCGGGTGCGCTACACCCTCGCCGGTGACCTGATGCGCGTGGACAACCTGGAGGCCGCGTTCCGGTACAGCAGCGAGGCGCTGGCGATGATCCCCGCCGAGCCCCCGTCCCGTACCTGGGTGTGGGCGGCGGCCACGCATGTGATGGCGGCGCGGTACGTGGGGGAGGACGAGGAGGCCGGGCGGGTCGCGGAGGCGGCGCTGGGCGTCGCCGGGCGGCTCGGACTGGCCGACGCCGAGGCAGACCTGATCGTCTCCGTCGTCGGCCTCGACCCCCGGAGCAACCGGCGTACCCGGGCGGGCCGTGCGCGGCTGAAGGACGCCCGTGAGCTGGCCGGGCGGGCGGGGAACGTCCCGGTGGAGATGCGCGCCCTGTTCAACCTCGCCGTCGGCTGCTTCGAATCCGGCGACCTCGACGAATGCCTCGGCTGGCTCTCCGAGGGGCTGGACCGGGCGGGTCGCACCGGGCTGCTCTCCTCCCCGTACCCGGTGGAGATGCGTTATCTGCACTCCCTGTGCCTCTACACGCTGGGCCGCTGGGACGAGTGTGTCCGTTCGGCCGCCGAGGCCGACCGGCTCCCCGTGGCTGGCGGTTACGCGGTCGGTCCCGCCCTGTACGTGGGCCTCGCGCGCGGCGACGAGGGTGCCGCGGAGCGGGCACGGGCGCTCCTGGACGGGCCGCCCGACTTCATGACCTGCCTCGTCGGGGGCATCGTCCTCACCGAGGCGGCCCTGCTGCGGCACGACCCCGAGGCCGCGGTCGCCCAGTACCGTTCGAGCGTCGCCACCCTCACCGAGCTGGCCGGGGTCCGGCCCGACGCGACGGTCCGGCTGGCGGCGCTCACCCTGGGGGCGATCGCGGACGCGGTGGCGCGGCTGCGGTCGGCCGGCGACGAGGAGGGCGTACGGCGCTGGGCCGCCACCGGCGAGGAACTGGTGCGGGCCGCGCGGGTCACCGCCGCCGAGGGAGAGGACGGGGGCCGGCAGGGGCCGGAGGGGCTGGCGTGGCTCAGCCGGGCCGAGGCGGAGTGGACGCGGGTGCGGACCGGGCCCGATGTCGAGGCATGGCGCGCGGTGGTGACCGCGTTCGCGTTCGGTGATCCGTACGAGCGGGCGCGGTGCCGGCTGCGGCTGGCGGAGGCGTTGGCGGAAGCGGGCGAGCGGGAGGAGGCCGGGGCCGAGGCGCGGGCGGCGGGGGAGACCGCCGACCGGCTGGGGGCCGTGGCGTTGCGCGCCGACCTGGACGACCTGGTCCGTCGGGGGCGGCTGGCGCGGGTCCCGGCGGCCGGGGCCGTACCCGCGCTCACCGCGCGGGAGGGGGACGTCCTGCGGCTGCTCGCGCTCGGGCGCACCAACCGGCAGATCGGCGACGAGCTGTTCATCACCGGGAAGACAGCGAGTGTGCACGTGTCCAACATCCTGGCCAAGCTGGGCGCGGCCAGCCGTACCGAGGCGGTGGCCATCGCGTATCGGGAGGGGTTGATCACGACGGGGTGACGGAGACCGGGCAGGGTGCACCCCCGGCCCGTCGGCCGGACCGTCGGGTGTGCCCCCGGACCTTCGGGTGTGCTCCCGGCCCGTCGGCCGGACCTTCGGGTGTGCCTAGGTCTTCGGCCAGACCGTCATGTCCGCGGTGACGAAGCTGGCCTCGTGGTCCCCGAGCGCGGTCGACTTGACCTGTATCACCAGCAGGGCGATGTCTCCGGAGGGGTGCTTGACGCAGAACTCGCTGCCGGCCGCCGCTCCCGAGAGCGTGAAGCTGTGGCTCTTGGCGCCGGTGAGGGCGATACGGCACGTCTCCAGGGTGGCGCCGGGGTCGGCGTACATCATCGTGATCACGCTCTTGTCGCTCTCCAGCGCGCAGATGATCTCCTTGCAGGCAAGACGGACGTCGCCCTTGCGGTCCTCGCGTGTCTTGCCGCTCCGGATGTCGACGGAACTCGTCTGTGACAGGAACTGCATGGGATAGGCGGTGGGTTGGGGGTCCCGGGGCGCGGTCGGGGAGGGGTTCGCCTTCCCGGACGTCCGCTCGCCGTCGGCCCCCGCGTCCGCCGTGCCCTTCGTCCCCGGGTCCGCCGCGGACCGCGACGGGGACGCCGACGACCGTGCGGACCTGTCGCCACCGGAGGTCGAGGCGGAGGTCGTCTCCCGGGTGCGATACCGGTCCACGCCCTGCTTGAGCGTCCACCCCAGGCCGGCGAGCAGCAGGGCGCCTCCCGTCACGGCGGCGACCGTGAGCAGCGCGGTGCGCCGCCGCCGGGCACGCCGCTGCTCCGGCCGCTCCGGCCCTGCCGGACCGTTCGGACCCATCGCCCTCATCGGCCCGTTCAGCACCAACGGCCCGTACGGTCCCAGCGGCCGGGTCGGCGACAGCAGCGGCATCGGGTGCGGGACGGTGGCCCCGTGGGCCGCCGCCGGGGGCGGCACCGAGACCTCCGGGCCCGTGACCTCGCGCCAGACGGCGGGCCCGCCGCCCGTGTCGGCGTCCCGGCCCAGCCGACCGCGGCACCATGCGACGACCTCCGCCGGGGTGGGCCGCTCTGCCGGGTCGAGGGCGAGACAGCGGGCCATCATCGGGCGGAGCGGTTCGGGCAGCAGCGACAGGTCGGGTGCCGAGTGCACGATCCGGTACAGCACGCCGACCGAGGGGCCGTCGCCGTACAGCGGCTCGCCGAGGGCCGCGAACGCCGCCGTCTGGCCCAGCGCGAAGACATCGGTCGCCGTCGTGACCGCACCGCCGGTCGCCTGCTCGGGGGCCATGAACTGGGGCGTGCCGACGGCCGTGCCGGTGGCCGTGTTCGAGGTGAGGTCGGCGGCCAGCGAGATGCCGAAGTCGATGACCCGGGGCCCGTCGGCGGCGAGCAGCACGTTGGAGGGCTTCAGGTCGCGGTGCACGATGCCCTCGCCGTGGATGGCCTGCAGCGCCTCCGCCACGCCCGCCATCAGCCAGAGCACCGCGGGCACCGGCAGCGGTCCGCGCCGGGCGACGGCCTCCGCCAGGGAGGGGCCGGGCACGTAGAGCGTGGCCAGCCAGGGCGGTACGCCGTCCGCGTCGGCGTCGATCAGTTCGGCGGTGTAGGCGCCCCGGACCCGCCGGGCCGCCTTGATCTCCCGGCCGAACCGCCGCCGGAAGGCCGGGTCGTCGGCCAGCTCCGGGCGGACCACCTTGATCGCCACCGGCCTGCCACCCTGGGTGTGCGACAGATAGACCCGGCCCATGCCGCCCGCGCCCAGCCGGGCGGCGAGACGGTAGCCCGCCATCTGCGGTGGGTCGTCGGCCTGGAGCGGCTGGAACACCTCGGTCGCGTCGTTCAACGGCGCACGTCCCCCTGATTTCCTGATCTCCCCCGATGCGTCGGTCCGATGATCCGACCGACGGAAACAGCCTAAAGGTTGTTGTGAGCATGCTGTTCGGAGTGGTGCCAGAAGTGCACGCGGCCGACCGGACCGGAGGTCAGAGCCGCGCCCCCTTGAGCGCCATGTGCAGCAGCAGCCGGTCCTCGCCGTCCGTCAGACGCAGGCCGGTGAGCTGTTCGACGCGGGAGAGCCGGTAGTAGAGGGTCTGGCGGTGGATGCCCAGCTCGGCGGCGGTGCGGCCCGCCTGGCCCGCCCGGTCGAGGAACACCTCGGCGGTGTGGGCGAGTTCGCGGTGGGCCGGGGTGAGGAGGAGGCGCACACAGGGGTCCTGCGGGGTCCCGGGAGGGAGTGCGGTGAGCAGCCGGTACGGGCCGATGGAGTGCCACTCGGCGACCGGGCCGAGGCGCGGCTCCGCCAGCGCCGCCCGCGCGGCCGCCGAGGCCTCCCGCCAGTCGGTGCCCAGCTCGGCGAGGCCCGCACGGGCGCCCGAGACGCCCGCCGCCGCGTGCGCGCCCGCGCGCTCCAGGAGCCGGGCGGCGGCCGAGAGCGCCGGCGCCGGTACGTCCGCCGAGCGCAGCCGTACCAGCAGGGCCAGGCCCCGGCCGGCCGTGCTCCAGGGCACCGTGCACAGCGCGGTCGCCCCCGGCACCGTACGGAAGGAGGGGGCGTCGTCCGGGTCGGCGGACGGCCAGGGGGCCACGCACACCATCGCGTGGACGCCGTCGCCGCGTGGGCCGAGAGCCGTGCGCAGCTCCGCCACCGCCATGTCGCGCTCCCAGTCGCGCTCGGCGGTCAGGACCGCGCGCAGCTCCCGGGTGAGGTCGGCGCCGGCCTGGGCCTCGTCCGCGAGGAGGGCGCCGATGCGGGCGGCGACCGCCATCGCGGCGGCGAGCTGGGCGTCGGTCGGGCCCGGGTCGCCGTCCAGGAGCCAGACGTAGCCGAGCACGACACCGCGATGGCGTACGGGCAGGCAGACGCGGCCCCGGAGCACCCCCGCCGCCGGGGTCGGCGGGATACGGACCGGGGCCGTCGCCCGGGTGATGCCGAAGCCCTCGAACCACTCCCGCACCGCCGTCGTCGAGCGGCGGGTCAGGATCGAGCGGGTGCGGACCGGGTCCAGGTCGGACGGATCGAGGTCGCCCTCACTGTCGTACGCGCCGAAGGCGATCAGCTCGAAGTCGCGGTTCTCCAGCGTCGCCGGGGCGCCGAGCAGCTCGGAGATCTCGTCGACGAGGTCCTGGTAGTCGCCCACGGGGTGCGGCGATGCGGGTTCCGGCGTCACCCCGGCATTCTCCCGTACAGGTCGAGGTCTTCATACATCTGTCTGAGATCTGCGGCACGGATGCGTGACAGCTGTCGATGGCCGACGATCGGCGGGATCCTTAGGTTTCACGGTGGTTCTGTCTGCTGGTCTGTGGAGGTGCCCCGTGCTGGGTCCCGTGATTCTCGCCGCGTCGCGCAGCGGCCGGATACGACGCCTGATCTCGGCGGCGCCGGTGACCAGGCAGGTCGTCGACCGCTTCATCCCCGGGGAGCGGGTCGAGGACATCGTCCCGGTCGTCCGGGACCTCACCGCCAAGGGCCTCGACGTGACCCTGGACGTCGTCGGCGAGGACATCACCCGACCGGAGCAGGCCACCGCCGCCCGCGACGCCTATCTGGAGCTGATCGCCCGGCTGAAGGAGCTGGAGCTCGGCGAGCGCGCCGAGATGTCCGTCAAGCTCTCCCTCTTCGGCCAGGCCCTCCCCGGCGGCCACGAGCTGGCCCTCGCGAACGTCCGGTCGGTCGTCGAGGCCGCCGCCGCGATCGGGACGACGGTCACGCTCGACGCCGAGGACCACACCACCCTCGACTCGATGTTCGCCGTCCACGAGGAGCTGCGGCGGGACTTCCCGCAGACCGGCTGCGTCATCCAGGCCTACCTCTTCCGCACCGAGGCCGACGCCCGCCGCCTCGCCGCGAACGGCAGCCGGGTGCGGCTGGTGAAGGGCGCCTACAAGGAGCCCGCCGAGGTCGCCTTCCAGCAGAAGGCCGAGATCGACAAGGCGTACGTACGCGTCCTGAAGATCCTCCTGGAGGGGGAGGGGTACCCGATGATCGGGTCCCACGACCCGCGCCTCATCTCCATCACCCAGGAACTCGCCCACCGCGCCGGGCGCAAACCGGACGAGTACGAGTTCCAGATGCTCTACGGCATCCGCGGCGACGAGCACCTGCGGCTCGCCGCCGAGGGGCACCGCATGCGCGTCTACACCGCGTACGGCACCGACTGGTACGGCTACTTCATGCGCCGCCTCGCGGAGAAGCCGGCGAACCTGCGCTTCTTCGTCCGCTCGATGATCAGCAAGGGCTGAGCCGACCACCGCCCGCTCAGGACACCGCTCACGTCAAGGAGTTACGGAAATCATGGACGCTGTGACCCAGGTCCCCACCCCCGTCAACGAGCCGGTGCACGGCTACGCCCCCGGCTCGCCCGAGCGGGCCCGGCTGGAGGCCAGGCTCAAGGAGCTGGCCGAGAACCCGGTCGACCTGCCGATGACCATCGGCGGCGAGCGGCGGATGGGCGGCGGCGACCGCTTCGACGTGGTGCAGCCGCACAACCACAAGGCCCGCCTCGGCACCTACGCCAACGCGACCCGGCAGGACGCCCAGGACGCCATCGACGCGGCCCTCGCCGCCGCGCCCGCCTGGCGCGCGATGTCCTTCGACGACCGCGCGGCGATCATCCTGCGCGCCGCCGAGCTGCTCGCCGGCCCCTGGCGCGAGACGCTGGCCGCCTCCACGATGCTCGGCCAGTCGAAGACCGCCCAGCAGGCCGAGATCGACTGTCCCTGCGAGCTGGTCGACTTCTGGCGCTTCAACGTCAAGTACGCCCGTGACCTGCTCGCCGAGCAGCCCCCGGCCAACTCCCCGGGCGTCTGGAACCGTCTCGACCACCGTCCGCTCGAAGGCTTCGTCTACGCGATCACCCCCTTCAACTTCACCGCCATCGCGGGCAACCTGCCGACCGCCCCGGCCCTCATGGGCAACGTGGTGGTCTGGAAGCCGAGCCCCACGCAGACCCACGCCGCCGTGCTGCTCATGCGGCTGTTGGAGGAGGCGGGCCTGCCCAAGGGCGTCATCAACCTGGTCACCGGCGACGGCATCGAGGTGTCCGAGGTCGCGCTGGAGCACCGCGACCTCGCCGGCATCCACTTCACCGGCTCGACGAAGACCTTCCAGTACCTGTGGAAGACGGTCGGCGCGAACATCGAGAAGTACCGCTCGTACCCGCGGCTGGTCGGCGAGACCGGCGGCAAGGACTTCGTGGTCGCCCACCCGTCCGCCGACCGCGCGATCCTCAAGACCGCCCTGACCCGGGGCGCCTTCGAGTACCAGGGCCAGAAGTGCAGCGCGACCTCCCGGGCCTACATCCCGGCGTCGATCTGGAACTCGGGCTTCAAGGAGGAGTTCGCCGCCGAGGTCGAGTACCTGACCATGGGCGACGTCACCGATCTGTCCAACTTCGTCGGCGCCGTCATCGACGAACGCTCCTTCGCCAAGAACAAGGCCGCCATCGACCGCGCCAAGTCCGACCCGGCCTGCACGATCGTCGCGGGCGGCTCCTACGACGACTCCGTCGGGTACTTCGTCCGCCCGACCGTCGTCGAGTGCACCGACCCGGCCAACGAGGTCTTCACCACCGAGTACTTCGGCCCGTTCCTCGCCGTGCACGTCTACGAGGACGACCGCTACGAGGAGATGCTGACCCAGATGGAGTCGGTGTCCGCCTACGCCCTGACGGGTTCGGTGATCTCGGGCGACCGCGCGGCCGCCGCGTACACCATGGACAAGCTCCGCTACGCGGCCGGCAACTTCTACATCAACGACAAGTCCACCGGCGCCGTCGTCGGCCAGCAGCCCTTCGGCGGCGGTCGCGCCTCGGGCACCAACGACAAGGCCGGGGCCCCGCAGAACCTGATGCGCTGGACCCTGACCCGCGCCATCAAGGAGACCCTGGTCCCGCCGACCGACTACACGTACCCGCACATGGGCTGACCCGGACATCCGGTCCGCCGCTCGTCGCGCCCCCGTTCCCGTGACCCGGGACCGGGGGCGCGGTCATGTGACGGATGGGAAAAGCCCAGGTCAGCGATGTGTGACCCAATCCATCGTCTCAGATAGTAGGAAGTCCGACTAACTGTGGAGACAGATGCGCCGACCTCGCCTAGCTTTGTAGGAGCCGAACGTCTCGCTCGATCCAGCGAATGGCGGTCGTGAGCCGGAGCCCTAGGCAGGCAACCCCTGCGGCCCCGCTCCCCGCCCCTTCCGGCGTCTCGTACACCTCCCGTTTCCGAACTCCGGAATGCCTCGAAGGAGTCGATTTCCCATGGCCGAGACGACCGTCCGCCGCCGAGTCCGTCACGTTTCCCGGACCACCGAGTCCGACCGCAAGAACGCCGCCGCCGCCCTCCAGCGCGCCCTCGACCGCAGGGACAACGGCGGTTCGACCGGGCACTGAGCCCCCTGCCGGGAGCCGCACCCGTGTTCGGGGTGCGGTGCGGCCGTGAGCGGACGGCTCACGCGCCGCGCCGCACCTCGAAGTGGTCGATCCGCCTGCCGTCCTCGGCCAGTGCCGACACCTTCAGGGCCGGACGCGCGCCGCTCTCCGCCTCCACCGAGAGCAGCGAGAAACCCCGGTAGCGCACCCGCGACCACTCCACCGTCTCCGCCTTCGACCTGCGGGACTTGGTCCACTCGAACGTCTCGACGGCGTCGTGGCGGGTGACGTGTCCCTCGTAGCTCTCCTTGACGCCGGACGGGAAGCCGTACAGATCGCGCCCGCCGCCGCCCGCTGTGACGTACACGATCCCGTCCCGGGTCGGGTCGGTCGACGCGCCGATGGGGACCGCCCGGCCGACCTCGCCGCCCTTGACGGCGTCGGTCCGCTCGTAGACGTGGTTGTGGCCGTTGATCACCAGGTCCACCTGGTGCTTCGCGAACAGCGGCAGCCAGGTGTCGCGGATGCCGCCGTCGGAGGCGTGCGAGGACGTCGAGTAGGCGCAGTGGTGGAAGAAGACGACGACGAAGTCCACGCCCTTCGCGGTCCGCAGCTCACCCAGCGTCCTGTCCAGCCATCTGGTCTGCCGGCCGCCCGTGTAGCCGAAGTTGGCGGGGATCTCGTACGACACGTCGTTGGCGTCCAGTGCCACGAAGGCGACGTTTCCGTAGGTGAACGCATACACGCCCGGTGCCGTGCGCGGATCGAAGCCGTTGTCCGGGAGGGACCAGCGGGCGAGCTGACCGCCGTAGCCGTCCGGCGAGTACCAGGCCTCCATGTCGTGGTTGCCGGTCGTCACCATCCACGGCACGGACCTGGCCACCGGCTCGTTCTGCTTGAGGAACAGGTCCCAGAACCCGGGGTCGTAGCCGTCCGACGTGACGCCCTTTCCGTTGCCGTTCGCGTAGCAGATGTCGCCGGCGTGGAGGTGGAAGGCGGGCTTGCGACGGGCGATCAGGTTGTCGTTGGCCGCGGCCGCACTGCCGACGCCCTGGTCGCCGAACGCCGTGAACACGAACGTCTCGGGGGCCGCGGGCGCCGTGCGGAAGGTGGCGATCGTCGAGCGGTGGGCCGGGGAGGCCGGGTCGAATCCCTCGTGGCCGACGCCGTAGTAGTACGTCGTGCCGGGGCGCAGGCCGTCCAGGGCCGCGTGCACGTAGTACTGCTCCAGCTCCAGGCGCACGCCCTCGACCCCCGGCGTGTGCAGGTCGCGGATCTCGGCGTCGATCTTCCGGCTCAGTTCCTCGGGCTTCAGCCCCACCCGCACGTACGGCTTCCGCACCGCCACCGGCACCTGCCAGGAGATCCGCATCTCCTTCTTGGGGTCGCCGCCGAAGGCCAGATGGCGGCCGAAGGGGACGGCCGCGGAGCCGGGCAGCCGGGAGGTGGCGGGCGAGGGGGCGGAGGTCGTCGAGGGCGTCGAGTTCGGCGAACCGGAGCCGCCGCAGCCGGCCAGCAGCCCGCCCGCCGCCAGCGAGCCCGCCGTCACCAGCGTGCGGCGCCGCGTCAGCTTCGTACGCAGGTACTCGTGCTGCTCGGCCATGCTCATCCGGCGCGCGAGCTGCGGCGGGATGCCGAAGTCGGGTATATCCATGGTGATGAAGTTCCCAGTGAATCCCAACGCCCGCCCCGCATACGGGTGAACGCGTGGTGACGTGTGGGCAGCGTCGCCGCACCGCACGTCCGCATCGCGGACAGCGCATGTCATCCCCTGGGACAAGGAGTACGGTGCCGTCATGTCTCGCAGCCTCAATCTCGCAGTGATCCCCGGTGACGGCATCGGTAGGGAAGTCGTGGCCCAGGGGCTCAAGGTCCTCTCCGCCGTCCTTCCGCAGGATGTGAAGCTGGAGACCAAGGAGTACGACTTCGGCGCCCAGCGCTACCACGCCACCGGTGAGACCCTCACCGAGGCCGACCTCGACGCGCTGAAGCAGCACGACGCGATCCTGCTGGGCGCGATCGGCGACCCGAGCGTCCCCTCCGGGGTCCTGGAGCGCGGCTTCCTGCTCAAGCTCCGCTTCGCCTTCGACCACCACGTGAACCTGCGCCCGTCGAAGCTGCTCCCCGGTGTCGCCACCCCGCTCGCCGGTCAGCCCGAGATCGACTTCGTCGTGGTCCGCGAGGGCACCGAGGGCCCGTACACGGGCAACGGCGGCACGATCCGCAAGGGCACCGAGCACGAGGTCGCCACCGAGGTCTCGGTCAACACGGCCTTCGGGGTCGAGCGGGTCGTCCGCGACGCGTTCGCCCGCGCCCAGGCCCGCCCGCGCAAGAAGCTCACCCTCGTCCACAAGAACAACGTGCTGACCTTCGCCGGTCACCTGTGGACGAACGTCTTCAACAAGGTGGCCGAGGAGTTCCCCGAGGTCACCACCGACTACATCCACGTGGACGCGGCGACGATCTACCTCGTCACCGACCCCGCCCGCTTCGACGTGATCGTCACCGACAACCTCTTCGGCGACATCATCACCGACCTCGCCGCGGCCGTCTCCGGCGGCATCGGCGTCGCGGCCTCCGGCAACATCAACCCCTCCGGCGAGTTCCCGTCCATGTTCGAGCCCGTGCACGGCTCGGCCCCGGACATCGCCGGCCAGGCCAAGGCCGACCCCTCCGCCACGGTCCTGTCCGTCGCCCTGCTCCTGCGCCACCTCGGCTTCGAGGCCGAGGCCGCGGCGATCGAGGAGGCCGTCTCCGCCGACCTCGCGGAGCGCGTCGGCAAGCCGGCCCGTTCGACGGACGAGATCGGCGACGCCCTCGCCGTACGCGTAGCCGGCTGACCCGCCGCGCCACTCGAATTCTCTCGAAGCCGCCGGGTCGCATCAGCACCCGGCGGCTTCCGTATGGCTTCCCCATGGTCCCGCCGGGTGTCACCATCATCCCTGGGTCGCATTCACGCCGTTTTCTTCCGCGGACTCCGCTTGCGATAATCGAACGCGGAGCCGCTGAATGAGGCAATGCTCGGACGTCCAAGCACTCGCCACCGGCAGTGCGGATGTGAGCGCGGCCCGTCACACACAACCGGTGAAGGACAACCACTCATGACGACGCCCACGATCGAGCTCAAGCCCTCGGCCTCGCCACTCTCCGCCGCGGAGCGCGACGCGGTCCTGGCCGCCCCCGGCTTCGGCCGCCACTTCACCGACCACATGGTCGTGATCAAGTGGACCGAGGGCCGGGGCTGGCACGACGGCCAGCTCGTTCCGTACGCGCCGCTCTCCCTCGACCCGGCCACCATGGTCCTGCACTACGCGCAGGAGATCTTCGAGGGACTGAAGGCCTACCGGCAGCCGGACGGCTCCGTCGCCACCTTCCGGCCGGAGAAGAACGCGGCGCGCTTCCAGGCCTCCGCCCGCCGGCTCGGGATGCCGGAGCTGCCGGTCGAGACGTTCATCGAGGCCTGTGACGCGCTGGTGCGGCAGGACCAGGCCTGGGTCCCGGCCCACGGCGGCGAGGAGTCCCTCTACCTGCGCCCCTTCATGATCGCCACCGAGGTGGGCCTGGGCGTCAAGCCCGCAGGCGAGTACCTCTTCCTGGTCATCGCCTCCCCGGCCGGCGCCTACTTCCCCGGCGGTGTGCGGCCCGTCTCCATCTGGGTCTCCGAGGACCACGTCCGCGCCGTCCCCGGCGGCATGGGCGACGCCAAGACCGGCGGCAACTACGCGGCCTCCCTGCTCGCCCAGGCCGAGGCCGCCGCCGAGGGCTGCGCCCAGGTCTGCTACCTCGACGCGGTCGAGCGCAAGTGGGTCGAGGAGCTGGGCGGCATGAACCTGTACTTCGTGTACGGCGACCGGATCGTCACGCCCAAGCTCACCGGCTCGATCCTGGAGGGCGTCACCCGTGACTCCCTGCTGACGGTCGCCGCCGACCTCGGTTACGGCGCCGAGGAGGGCCGGATCTCCATCGACCAGTGGCAGGCCGACTCCGAGAGCGGCGCCCTCACCGAGGTCTTCGCCTGCGGTACGGCCGCCGTCATCACCCCCGTCGGAACGGTCAAGCGCACCGGCGCCAGCTGGCAGCAGTCCGCCGGCGAGCCCGGCCCCGTCACGCTCAAGCTCCGCGAGGCGCTGCTGAACATCCAGCGCGGCACCGTGGAGGACAAGCACGGCTGGATGCACGAGCTGGGCTGAGCAGCTGAGTACGCGGAGTTCATGTCTCCCGTGGCGGCCGGGCCCTGCCCGGCCGCCACGCGGCGCTCCCTGGCCGCCACCGGGCTCTCCTCGGCCTCCTCGGCGCGGCTTCTCATGCCCCCTCCGCCCGTACCCGCTCCACCAGCCCCAGGGTCAGCTCCTGCGCCACGTCCTCCAGGTTCCACTCCCCGTCCCGGTACGCCTGGTTGCTGATCCAGAAGACGAGGACACCGTCGGCCGGTGAGCGGCCGAGGAGGCCGAGGGACCAGTCGTTGCCGCCGTCGTGCCAGGCGAAGGGGCCGTCCGGGGTGTCCCGCACGCTCCAGCCGTAGCCGTACGAACTCGTCGAGCCGGGCTCCCGGACCCGCGGCTCGAACAGCTTGTCCCGGGCCCGCGCCGGCAGGATCTTCTCGCCCAGCAGCGCGCGGTGCCAGCGGAACACGTCCTCGGCGGTCGAGAGCATCCCGCCGTTGCCGCGCAGGTTCCAGTGGGGCCCGTCGGCGGCCCAGGGGTGGTCGAAGGGCCTGCCCATGCTCCGCCCCCGGTCGTCGTACTCCACCGCGACGAGCCGCCGTGGCCACCGGGGCAGCACGTACCCGGTCCGCTTCATCCCGGCCGGAGCGAACAGATGCCGGGCCAGGAACTCCTCGTAGCCCTCCGAGGACGCCTTCTCCACGATCGCGGCGAGCAGGCTGTAGCCGGTGTTGGAGTAGTGGAAGCGCGTACCCGGCGCGGAGCGGAGCTTCGATGCCAGCGCCCCGCGCACCAGCTCCTCGCGCGACACGGGAGCGTAGTCGTCACCGAGCCCCTCCACGAGACCGGAGGTGTGGGTGAGCAGCTGCTCGACCGTGATCCCGCGTTTGTCCTCCGGCACCGGTCCCAGGTGACGGTCGATGCGGTCGGACACCCGGAGCCGGCCCTGTACTTCCAGCTTGAGGATCGCGGCGGCCGTGAACTGCTTGGTCATCGACATGACGTCGTACACCGTGCGACAGCTCGCCGCGGTCCCGGCCTCGCGGTCGGCCGTGCCGAAGCCCGCGCAGTAGGCCAGTTGGTCGCCGCGCGCGGCGACGACGGTGCCGCCTGCGCCCTGGGGCAGGGTGCGGCGGACGAAGTCGGCGATCGAGGCGTCGGCGCGGGGCGGTGCGGCGTCGGCGTCGGCCACCGGGCCGTCGCCGGACAGGGGGGCGAGCACCCCGAGTGCCAGTGCCGCCGCGAGCAGCGCGGCGCTCCCGACCCTCGTACGGGGCTGAGGTGAACGGCGGGGCGGACCCATGTGACCTCCCTGTGGTCTCCGAGCGGGGCGGTGCGCACCGAGGTTGACCGCCGATCTCCCGCCTCCTCAAGCTGTGGGGGTGTTCGAGCTTGTACGAGTTCGTGTCCGTCCAGCTCAGCGAGGGGGACCCCGATGACCACCGCACCGCCCACACCGCCCGACACCGATCCCGCCGCGTTCGTCGCGGCCCTCCGGCGCCTCAAGGCCTGGTCGGGTCTGAGCTATCGCCGCCTGGAGCGCCTGGCGACCGAGGCGGGTCACGTCCTGCCCCACTCCACGGCGGCGACCATGCTCGGCCGCGAACGCCTTCCCCGGGAGGAACCGCTCGCCGCGTTCGTCGCGGCCTGTGGACTGCGCGGGGCCGAGGCCGAGGCATGGACGGACGCGCGGCGCCGTATCGCCTGCGGCCAGCCCGGGCCCCCGTCCCTGGCGCGGCCCGTCTCGCTGCCGCGGCCCGGACGTCGGCGCGTCCTCGCCGTGGCGGCGCTCTCGCTCACCGCGCTCCTGGGCGGGGCCCTGACCTCCGGCGCGCTCACCGAGGACGAGGAGGTACGGGACACACGGACCGTGCACTACGACGCGTCCCGCGACCGTTAGAGCGATACTCGAATCACGCCGTCCTGGTCACCCGCTCGCATTCACGCAGCCGGGTGCGGCTGTCTCGATGTGTGGTCACATGCTTCCGCTTTCCCGCGAACCATGTTTAGAGTGGCGCTCAAAGTGAGGGATCGCAAGGAGGTGTCGCCGCATGCGACTGACCCCCACCGAACGCGACCGCCTGCTCCTCTTCGGCGCCGCCGAACTGGCCCGGGCCCGTCGTGCGCGCGGACTGCGGCTGAACGTGCCCGAGGCGACCGCGCTGGTCGCGGACGCCGTGTGCGAGGCGGCGCGGGACGGGCTGCGGCTCGCCGAGGCGGTCGAGCGGGCGCGCGGCCTGCTCGGACCCGACGACGTGCTGCCGGGCGTGGCGGACATCGTGCGGGAGGTGCATGTCGAGGCGGTGTTCGAGGACGGGTCACGGCTGGCCGTCGTCCCGGACCCGATCGGCGGCGCACCGGGGGATCCCGCCCCCGGTGCGCTCCTGCCGGGCCCGGCGCACGCGGACCCCGAGGCCGTCGTGCGGCTGACGGTGACCAACACCGCCGGCGTGCCCGTCTCGGTCACCTCCCACTTCCACTTCTTCGAGGCCAACCCGCGGCTGGACTTCGCGCGGGCGGCGGCCTACGGGATGCGGCTCGCCGTCCCCGCCGGGTCGTCGGTGCGGTTCGGGCCGGGGGAGCGGGTCGAGGTCGGGCTCCTGCCGGTCGGGGGCGAGCGGATCGCGATCGGGTTCGCCGGCCTCGTCGACGGGGAGCTGGACGCGCCGGGCGCCAAGGCCGAGGCCCTGCGCCGGGCCGCCGCCTGCGGATACCTGGGGGCGGACCGATGAGCGTCGATCCGTACGGGTACGCCGCCACCCACGGCCCGCGTGCCGGCGACCGGATCCGGCTCGGCGACTCGGGGCTCGTGATCCGGGTCGAGTCGGACTCCCAGCGGTACGGCGACGAGTTCCTGGCCGGCTTCGGAAAGACCGCGCGGGACGGACTGCACCTCAAGGCGGCCGCCGTCCGGGAGACCTGCGACGTCGTGATCAGCAATGTCGTGGTGATCGACGCGGTCCAGGGCGTCCGGAAGGTGTCGATCGGCATCCGGGAGGGGCGGATCAGCGCGATCGGGCGGGCCGGGAACCCCGACACCCTCGACGGGGTCGAGGTGGTCGTCGGCACGGGTACGTCCATCGTGTCCGGCGAGGGGCTGATCGCCACCGCCGGAGCCGTCGACACCCATGTCCATCTGCTGTCGCCGCGGATCATGGAGGCCTCGCTGGCCTCCGGGGTGACGACGATCATCGGGCAGGAGTTCGGGCCGGTCTGGGGCGTCGGGGTCAACTCGCCCTGGGCGCTGCGGCACGCGTTCAACGCGTTCGACGCCTGGCCGGTCAACATCGGCTTCCTCGGCCGGGGTTCGTCGTCCGGTGACGCCCCGCTGGTGGAGGCGCTCGCCGAGGGCGGGGCCTGCGGCTTCAAGGTGCACGAGGACATGGGCGCCCACACCCGGGCGCTGGACACGGCGTTGCGCGTCGCCGAGGAGCACGACGTCCAGGTCGCCCTGCACAGCGACGGACTGAACGAGTGCCTGTCGGTCGAGGACACCCTGCGGGTCCTGGAGGGCCGCACGGTCCACGCCTTCCACATCGAGGGCTGCGGCGGCGGGCATGTGCCGAACGTCCTGAAGATGGCCGGGGTCCCGAACGTCATCGGCTCCTCCACCAACCCCACCCTCCCCTTCGGCCGGGACGCCGTCGCCGAGCACTACGGGATGATCGTGGCCGCCCACGGTCTCAAGACCGACCTGCCCGGCGACGCGGCCCTGGCCCGCGACCGCATCCGCGCCGGGACGATGGGCGCCGAGGACGTCCTGCACGACCTGGGCGCGATCGGCATTACCTCCTCCGACGCGCAGGGGATGGGCCGTGCGGGGGAGACCGTCCGCCGGACCTTCGCGATGGCGGGGAAGATGAAGGCCGAGCGGGGCGCCCCGGACGACGGTCACGACAACGAGCGCGTGCTGCGGTACATCGCCAAGCTGACCGTCAACCCCGCCATCGCCCACGGCCTCGCGCACGAGATCGGTTCGATCGAGGTCGGCAAGCTGGCCGACCTCGTGCTGTGGCGGCCGGAGTACTTCGGGGCCAAGCCCCAGCTCGTGCTCAAGTCCGGCTTCCCCGCGTACGGCGTCGTCGGCGACCCGAACGCGGCCACCGACACCTGCGAACCCCTTGTGCTCGGGCCCCAGTTCGGGGCGTACGGCGCCACCCCCGCCGACCTCTCCGTCGCTTTCGTCGCGCGGGCCGCCCTCGACCGGGGCGGCGACTCGATGCCGACCCGGCGGCGCAGGGTCGCCGTGCGCGGCACGCGCGGGATCGGCCCGGCCGACCTGCGCCTCAACTCCCGCACCGGATCGGTCGACGTGGACCAGCGCACCGGCCTGGTCACCCTCGACGGCGAACCGCTGCGCTCCGAGCCCGCCGAGTCGGTCCCGCTCAACCGCCTGTACTTCCTCTGAGGAGCCG
The DNA here is from genome assembly GCF_014873495.1 of Streptomyces stelliscabiei. Taxonomy (GTDB): domain Bacteria; phylum Actinomycetota; class Actinomycetes; order Streptomycetales; family Streptomycetaceae; genus Streptomyces; species Streptomyces bottropensis. Next base: position 7,369,671 of record NZ_JADBGF010000001.1, read on the forward strand.
TCCCATGACCACACCCGCCGCCGACGGTTTCCGGATGCCGCCCGAGTGGGCCCCGCACGAGCGCACCTGGATGGCGTGGCCGGGACCGAACCCGACCTTCGAGGACCCGGCGGACCTCGCGGACTCCCGTCGGGCCTGGGTGGCGGTCGCCCGTGCCGTCCGCAGCTTCGAACCCGTGACCGTGGTGTGCGGGCCGGGGCAGTCGGAGGAGGCGCGCACCCTGCTGGGCGACGGCGTCGACACGGTCGAACGCGCGCTGGACGACGCCTGGATGCGGGACATCGGGCCGACCTTCGTCACCGACGGGCGTGAACTCGCCGCCGTCGACTGGACGTTCAACGGCTGGGGCGCCCAGCCCTGGGCCCGCTGGGGGCACGACGCCGGGATCGCCGGGCAGGTGGCGGACCTCGCGGGCGCGCGAACGTACGCCTCGAAGCTCGTCAACGAGGGCGGGGCGATCCATGTCGACGGCGAGGGGACCGTCCTGCTGACGGAGACCGTCCAGCTCGGCCCGGAGCGCAACCCCGGCTGGACCCGTGAGGAGGTCGAGGCGGAGATCCACGCCCACCTCGGCACCCGCCGGGCGATCTGGCTGCCGCGCGGCCTCACCGGCGACTACCCCCCGGGCGGCTTCGGCACGCTCGGCCATGTCGACATCGTGGCCGCCTTCGCCCGCCCCGGCGTGGTCGTGGCCCATTCCCAGCCGGACCCCGCCCACCCCGACCACGAGATCACCCGGGAGATCATCGGCCTGCTCCGGTCCGCGACCGACGCGCGCGGGCGGCGCCTGGAGGTCGTCGAGGTCCCCGCCCCGACCGTGCTGGAAGCGGACGGCCGCTGGGCCGACTACTCCTACATCAACCACTACCTCTGCAACGGCGGAGTCGTCCTGTGCGGCTTCGACGACCCGCGCGACGAGACCGCCGCCGACATCTTCCGCCGGCTGTTCCCACGACGGACGGTCACGCTCGTCGACGCCCGCACGATCTTCGCGGGCGGCGGAGGCATCCACTGCGTCACCCAGCAGCAGCCGCGGACGGGCGTCAGGTAGAAACGTACGGATGACCACGCCACCGCATCCGCCACCGGACACGCACCCACCCGCGACACACCCACCGGACGCGCACCCGTCACCGGACCCGGACGCGCCGCCGGACCCGGACGCGCCGCCGGACCCGGACGCGCCGCCGGACCCGGACGCGCCGCCGGGTCCGCCCGCCCGTCCGGTGACCGCCCGTCGCCGCAACACAGCCCCGCCCCGCGAGGACGTGCTCGGAGCCGCCATGAGCATGATCGCCGAGCGGGGTCTGGAGAAGCTCACCATGGCGGCGCTCGGCCGGGAGGTCGGCATGAGCAGCGGCCATCTCCTCTACTACTTCCACTCCAAGGACGAGCTGCTGCTGCGGACCCTGGAGTGGAGCGAGGGCCGGCTCGGCGCGGAGCGCGCCCGGCTGCTCACCCGCACGGGCACCGCCCGTGAACGGCTGACGGCGTACGTCGACCTGTACGTCCCCGACGGCCACCGCGACCCCCACTGGACGCTCTGGCTGGAGGTCTGGAACCGCTCGCAGAACGCCGACGACGACGCCCGTGAGCGTCAGGCCGCCATTGAGGGCGCCTGGCACCGCGACCTGGTGGCCCTGCTCGCGGAGGGCGTGTCGAAGGGGGAGTTCCGGGCGGTCGACCCGGACCGGTTCGCCGCCCGGCTGCGGGCTCTGCTCGACGGCTTCTCCATCCATGTGGCCATCGGGCTGCGCGGCACCGACCGCGCCCAGATCCTGGCCCACGTGCGGGAGTTCCTCGACGAGTCGCTGGGGTGAGCGCGACGCGCGGACTCGTACGCAGCACGCGGTGACCGCGCGATGATCAGCGCGCTGTTCGCATCCTGAGACGGACGGTGAGCGCGGGCCCGGTCTGTGCCAGACTGTCCCCGTGCTCTCGTTCGCCATGATTATTGGCAGCAGGCGCGCCGGTCCGCAGTGACCGCCTCGTACGACCAGGTACGGGCGGACACCGTCGTTCTCGACCCGCGCGCAGACCTCTCGCACCCGCGAGGGGTTTTTCGCTTTTCTGGCCCACCTTCAGCCGGGAGCGCAGCGCGAGGGATCATTGGAGGACGGTGGAGCCGGTCATTCCGGTACGACCGAGATCCAACACAGGAGCCTTGAGATCATGACGGACACCAGCGAGCTCGACGACTCGTTCCACGTCTTCGACACCACCCTGCGCGACGGCGCCCAGCGCGAGGGCATCAACCTCACGGTCGCGGACAAGCTGGCCATCGCACGGCACCTGGACGACTTCGGCGTCGGCTTCATCGAGGGCGGCTGGCCCGGCGCGAACCCGCGCGACACCGAGTTCTTCGCCCGTGCCCAGAAGGAGATCGACTTCAAGCACGCCCGGCTGGTCGCGTTCGGCGCCACCCGCCGCGCGAACGGCAAGGCGAGCGAGGACCCGCAGGTCAAGGCCCTGCTCGACTCCGGCGCCCCGGTCATCACCCTTGTCGCCAAGTCCCATGACCGGCATGTCGAACTCGCCCTGCGCACCACTTTGGACGAGAACCTGGAGATGGTCCGCGACACCGTCTCCCACCTGCGCGCGCAGGGCCGCCGGGTCTTCGTCGACTGCGAGCACTTCTTCGACGGCTACCGCGCCAACCCCGAGTACGCCAAGGCCGTCGTCCGCGCCGCCGCCGAAGCGGGCGCCGACGTCGTGATCCTCTGCGACACCAACGGCGGCATGCTCCCCGCGCAGGTCCAGGCCGTCGTCGCCACCGTGCTCGCCGACACCGGCGCCCGCCTCGGCATCCACGCCCAGGACGACACCGGCTGCGCGGTCGCCAACACCCTGGCCGCCGTCGACGCCGGCGCGACCCACGTCCAGTGCACCGCCAACGGCTACGGCGAGCGCGTCGGCAACTCCAACCTCTTCCCGGTCGTCGCCGCGCTGGAGCTGAAGTACGGCAAGAAGGTCCTCCCCGAGGGCGCCCTGCGGGAGATGACGCGGATCTCGCACGCGATCGCCGAGGTCGTCAACCTCACCCCCTCCACCCACCAGCCGTACGTCGGTGTCTCCGCCTTCGCGCACAAGGCGGGCCTGCACGCCTCCGCGATCAAGGTCGATCCGGACCTGTACCAGCACATCGACCCCGAGCAGGTCGGCAACACCATGCGGATGCTGGTGTCCGACATGGCGGGCCGTGCCTCCATCGAACTCAAGGGCAAGGAGCTGGGCGTCGACCTCGGCGACGACCGCGAGCTGGTGGGCCGCGTCGTCGAGCGGGTCAAGGAGCGTGAGCTGAAGGGCTACACGTACGAGGCCGCGGACGCGAGCTTCGAGATCCTGCTGCGCGACGAGGTCGCGGGCAAGCCGCAGCGCTACTTCCGCACCGAGTCCTGGCGGGCCATCGTCGAGGACCGCCCCGACGGCAGCCACGCCAACGAGGCCACCGTCAAACTGTGGTCCAGGAGCGAGCGCATCGTCGCCACGGCCGAGGGCAACGGCCCCGTCAACGCGCTCGACCGCGCCCTCCGGGTCGCCCTGGAGAAGATCTACCCCCAGCTCGCCAAGCTGGAGCTGGTCGACTACAAGGTCCGCATCCTGGAGGGCAAGCACGGCACCAACTCCACGACCCGCGTCCTCATCTCCACGACGGACGGCACGGGCGAGTGGTCCACGGTGGGCGTCGCCGAGAACGTGATCGCCGCCTCGTGGCAGGCGCTGGAGGACGCGTACACGTACGGCTTGCTGCGCGCGGGCGTCGAGCCGGCGGAGTAGGCCCGGGTGGCTCGCGCACCCCTACGGCACCCCGCGCCCCCTGCTGGTCAGGGGCGCGGGGAACCGCGCGAGAAGCCCCACCGGACGCCCCACCGGACGCCCCACCGGACGCGCCACCGGACGCGCCACCGGACCCGCCCCCGCACCCGACAGCCCCACCGGACCCGGACCCGGACCCGCACCCGACAGCCCCACCGGACCCGGACCCGGACCCGCACCCGACGTCCCACGCACCCCTACGGCGCGACCGTCAACACGCACGCTCGGCCAGATCCTCGAACGCCTGTGTGCCCATCACCCGGTCGTCGGCCCACACCCGCCCCGGCTTCAGCCGCGCGAGATCGGCCGGAGTGAAGGAGACCGAGCCGTTGGCCTGGTCGTCGGTGTGGCCGTAGAACACGAACGCGTAGGTGTGGCCCGACCGGAGCCGCTGCTCGCCCCTCGCCTCGGCGTCCCACGCGGCCGGCGGCGAGAAGAGCGGGAAGTCCGCGTCCCCCGACCACTCGCCGTCCGTCTCCCAGACCGTCGTGTCCGTCTCGTCCTCGCCGGGCTCGTCCTCGTAGGAGCCGGCCCAGCCCATGAGCGTCGGCGCCGTGTACGGGGCGTCACCGCACGGCCGGACCAGCACGCGGGGTGACCCGTCGCCGTCCACGGTCACGCCGGCCAACGGCCGGATCTCCGGTGTGCACCCGCTCAACAGCACCGCCCCGCTCACCGCGCACACCACCGCGAGAACTCTCCGCAGCATTTTGTTCGCCCCCCGCAATCCCGTCGCCCCCGCGTGCACCGCACCCGTCTCGAACGGTTGTACAGCCATCCGGGTGACCGCCCAAGTCGACAGTCGGCTCCCATCAGGTCACGAACGGGGATCGTCCGTTCGCGCGCCGATCGAGGTAGCTTCGAAGGTATGAAAGGCGCACCGGTCCGACGTCTGTTCCGCCTCCTCATGATGCCGCTCGCCGCGCTCACGCTCGCGGCCCTCGCGGCCCTGACCCTCGGCGCGCCGGGCGCGCACGCGGCCACCGACCTCTCGACCGTGGCCGCGGCCCTGCGCGAGAGTCCCGTCTACGTCGACCCGGCCGCCTCCGACCTGCTCTCCGCGGCGGACGCCGAAGCCCTCGCCGACACGATCGAGGACGCGGACGAGCCGATCTTCGTGGCGGTGCTCCCGGCCGGCCACCCGACCCAGGACCTCTTCCGCAACCTGCGTACCGAGACCGGCGTGACCGGCCTGTACGCCGTCCGTCTCGGCGACCGCTTCGACGCCCGCGCCGACAGCAGCGTGCTGAGCCGCCAGACCGTGGCGAACCTGGTCTCCGCGGTCCAGGGCGCCGGCGACCCCAAGGCCCAGCTCAACGACTTCGTGGACGACGCGCTGCGCAGCAACCCCGGCGGCACGGCCCCGTCCAGCTGGAGCGGTGGCGGCGGCGACCAGGGCGTGGACGCGGGCGGGCTGGCGGTGGCGGGCGCGGTCGTGGCGGCGGGCGGCGTGGGCGCGTACGCGCTGGTGCGCCGCAACCGCCGCCGCAAGGAGGAGGAACGCCGCGAGGCGCTGGCCCGGCTCGCCGTCGTGGTGGACGAGGACATCACGGCCTTCGGCGAGGAACTGGACCGCCTGGACTTCCACCCCGCCGAGCTGGGCGCGGACGACGCGATGCGCGCCGACTACGAACGCGCCCTGGACGCGTACGAGCAGGCCAAGTCCTTCATGGCGGCGGCCACCCGGCCCGAGGAGGTGCGAGCGGTCACCCAGACCCTGGAGGACGGCCGTTTCTCCCTGGCGCAGCTCGCCGCCCGCCGGGAGGGCCGCCCCCTGCCCGAACGCCGGGCCCCCTGCTTCTTCGACCCCCGCCACGGCCCCTCCGTCGCGGACGTGCTGTGGACCCCGGGCGTGGGCACCGAACGCGAGGTCCCGGTCTGCGCCGCCGACCGGGCCCGCCTCTCCGACGGCCAGGACCCTCTGATCCGGGAGGTGGACACGGTGTCCGGCGGGCGCCGCCCCTACTGGGACGCGGGCCCGGCCTACGGCCCGTGGGCGGGCGGCTACTACGGCGGCGGCCTCCTCCCCGGCCTCCTCGTCGGCACGATGCTCGGCAGCATGATGGCCACCCCCTCCTACGCGGCCATGTACGGCTCCGGCTACGGCGACTTCGGCGCGGCTTCCGGTTACGGGGGCGGCGACGTCTCGGGCGCCGACTTCGACCCGGGCGATTTCGGCGGCGGGGACTTCGGGGGCGGCGGGGACTTCGGCGGCGGTTTCTGAGAGCCGGCCCCGGCCGTACACGGGCACGGGCCCGGCGCTGGACGGCGCCGGGCCCGTGCCCGTCGTACGGGAGAGGGTGCGGGCTCCGCTCAGAGAGTGGCGGCGGCCGAGGCGATCTGGGACGCGAAGGTGGACACCTCGGAGTAGACACCGGGGGCGTTGCGCTGGGCGCAGCCGTCGCCCCAGCTGACGATGCCGACCTGGATCCAGGCTCCGGCGTTGTCCCGGCGGAACATCGGGCCGCCGGAGTCGCCCTGGCAGGTGTCGACGCCACCGGCGGCGAAGCCGGCGCAGATCTCGTCGCCCGGGACGAGACCGCTGTACAGGCCGCCGAAGGCGCGGCAGGTGGCGTCGCTGATGAACGGCACCGTGGCCTTCAGCATGTACCGCTGCTGGGCACCGCCCTCGACGGCCGCGCCCCAGCCGGCGACCGTGAAGTCACCGGTGTTGTACTGCGTGGTGGTGGCGATCTTCAGCGTCGGCAGGTTGATCGGCTGGGCGAGCTTGATGAGGGCCCAGTCCTTGCCCGTGCCGTTGTAGCCGGGGGCCCGGTACACCTTGGTCGAGCGGACCTGGACCCGGCCGCTGGTGCTCTGCAGGTCCACGACACCCGCCGTGGCGGTGATGCCGGTGTTGTTGCCGGTCGCGCCCACACAGTGCGCGGCCGTGAGCACGATCTGCTGGGTGTACAGCGCGCCGCCACAGCCCATCGACAACCGGACCATGAAGGGGAACTCGCCCTGCGCGGCACGCGTACCGCCGACGACCGGCGAGGGAGCGGCCTCGGCCGGTGACACGGGCTGCAGACTGGCGATCGCGAGCGCGGCGGCACCGACGACCGCGCATCTCTTCAGGGCGGTGATGAGTCGCTTCAACGTGATGCCTTCCGTGGGGGGTTGACATGCGATGACTCGTACGGCCGAACCGCAGATATGACGCAGGCATGCCAAAAGTCGACGGGAACTCCCCTTTGATGGCATGCCCAGGTCAATTTCTGTTGCAGGATTATGAGAACGCCGAAAGCCCCCGCACAAGAGGCGTGAACCAGCCAGCCTCACGGCACGGAGCCGGGCGCCGGGCCGCTCCAGGTCGGCGCGGCCTCCGCGCGCGGCCCGGCTGGGGCGGTGTCGGCCGAGCTGGGGCCCGGTCCGTCGGGCAGGGCGCCGGGGATGCCGCCGCGCACGCGACGGCCCCGTCGCAGTGCCGCGTCGGCCGAACCGGGCCGCGGCGGTACGACAGAACCCCATCGGTTCGGCGCCGAGCCGCCGGTCGGGGCCGCGCAGGGCCGCGCACCTGCCACCCGGCCGCGCAGGGGGCGCTCGTCGCAACCGGAGACTGGGGATCGACCCCCGCCCGCTCGGCTCGCAGCCGAGCGGGCGGGCAGGCCGGGGACCGGGGCCCGAGTGCGGGTCGCCAGGCGCGGGATCCGACCCGCTGCCCCCGACCGGCGGTCGAGCCGACCGCTGCCGTAGGCCGGAGTCGCTGACGCGAAGGGCGGTGCGGTGTCAGAACACGGCGCGGCCGGTGTCAGACCCCCGTGCCACACTCCGTCCCATGTCTCCTGACGCCCCAGGCACCCCCGGCTCCTTCGCCTCCTCCGGTGCCGCCGCGGACCCGTCGGCCTCCCTCGCCGACGGCGGTCCTCTCGCCGCTCTCACGCTCGACCGGTGGCGCTCCTTCGAGGCCGCCACCGCGCGGCGCGTCGCCCTTGAGGCGGCCGATCTGGTGGGGGGCCGACTGGTCGGCGTCGAGGCCGTCGAGCACCTCGGAGAGCCGTCGCACCGGGTGCGGATCGAGCGGGACGGGCAGGAGTTCGCGCTGATACCCGGCGGCCGGGTGACCCTCGGCTTCGACGCGGCGACCTGGCGCCCGACGCCCGAGCAGACCGCCGACTACGAGGCCAGCCGGGAAGAGGGGTTCGGATACGGCGCCGACCTGCGGGAGCACCTGGCGCGGGTGCTCAGCCCCCGCCGCACCGTCGTCCTGCCCACGGTGCTCATGGCGGTGGAGGGAGAGCCACTGACCGAAGCACCGGCCGACATGCCGGCCGTCCTCGCGGCGCGCGGACTGCGCATGCCCACCTCCGACGAGTGGGAGCACGCCTGCGGCGCCGGGGCCGGCACCCTGTTCCGGTGGGGCGACGAGTGCCCCCTCGACCGCGTCCCGTACGGGGACCACACCGGCCCGCACAACGAGCCCAACGCCTTCGGCCTACGGATCGCCCACGACACCTACAGCACCGAACTCACCAGCGACACCAGGGAGGTGCGCGGGGGTGACGGCGGCGAGTCGGTCTGCGGCGGCTACGGTCACCTGCTGGCCTGGCTGCCGCTGGCCACCGCCCACACCCACCCCGACACGGCCGAGTTCGTGTACGGCGAGGACGGTGAAGGTCTCTACGACGACTTCACCGTCCGCCCCGTCCTCGCGCTCCGCACCACCTGACGTCCCAGGCGTCCCGGGCGGCTCAGCCGGCGTTCCGGATCGCCGAGATGTCGAAGGTCAGCTTGATCTTGTCCGACACCAGGACGCCGCCCGTCTCCAGCGCCGCGTTCCACGTGAGGCCCCACTCGGAGCGCAGGATCTCCGCCTTGCCCTCGAAGCCGACGCGCTCGTTGCCGAAGGGGTCCTTGGCCGCGCCGTTGAACTCCAGGCCGATGGTGAGCGGCCTGGTCGTGCCGAGGATGGAGAGGTCACCGGTGATGCGGTAGTCGTCGCCGCCGAGGGCGACCGCCTCGGTGGAGCGGAAGGTCATCGTCGGGAACTCCTCCGTCTTGAAGAAGTCCGCGCTCTTCAGGTGACCGTCGCGGTCGGCGTTGCCGGTGTCGATGCTGTCCATCTTGACGTCGATGGAGGCGGTGGACCGGGACGGGTCCGAGCCGTCCAGGTGCAGGCTGCCGGTGAAGTCGAGGAAGCCGCCCTTGACGTTGGTGACCATGGCGTGGCGGGCCGTGAAGCCGATCGTGGTGTGGGACGCGTCGATCGTGTAGTCACCGGTCAGCGCGGCCAGCCCGGGGTTCACCGCGGAGGTGGTCGCCGTGGCGGCGGCGGTCTCGGTGGTCGTGTTGCTGCGGCCGAAGATGCCCATGACGTCTCTCCTTGGGTAATGTTGTTCAACGTTCAATGAACTGAACACGTCCCACCGTAGACCTATTCCGTTCAACATTCAACTGTGTCGTCCACGTGATCGACACGTCACGCATCGTTGATCCCGCGCGGGTGGAATGGTAGACGCCATGGGCATGACCCCCACCCGCCGGAACGTCCTGCTCCTCGCCGCGACCCTGGCGGCGGCGCCCACCCCCACCGCGCACGCCGCCGACCGGTCCGCTGCCGACGACGACGAGTACGACACCCTGCGCCGCCGCTGGCTGGCCATCGCACTCGGCGCCGGATACGACCCCACCGCCGAGCCCTACGCCACCCGCCTGCGCGAGACCGGCGACCTCGCCCACGCCTTCCGCGCGGCCATGGAACCCACCGCGGACTCCCTCTGGCCCGGCCACCACTTCGACCCGCCCGCGGGAATCACCCAGAGCTACAGCCGCCTGTGGACGATGGCCCAGGCCTACGCGCAGCCGGGCACCGGCTCCACCGGCGACGCCGGTCTCCTCGCCGACATCCTGCGCGGCCTCGACCACCTCACCGCGACCGTCTACCACCCCTCCACCACCCGCTACGGCAACTGGTGGGAGTGGCAGATCGGCAGCCCCCGCCTCCTGCTGGACATCGTGGCCGCCCTGTACGCCGAACTCACGCCCGCCCGGCGGGCCGAGGCCTGCGCGGCGGTCGACCACTTCGTCCCCGACGCGCTGCTCCGCGAGTACACCGGCACCTCCACCGGCGCCAACCGCGTCGACCTCTGCCGCTCCGTGGCCCTGCGCGGCATCCTCGGCCGCGCCCCCGAGAAGATCGCCCTGGCCCGGGACGCCCTCTCACCGGTCTTCCCGTACGTCACCCGGGGGGACGGGCCGTACGCCGACGGTTCGTTCGTGCAGCACACCTGGGTCGCCTACTCGGGGACGTACGGACAGGTCATGCTCGACGGACTGGGCAGGCTCTTCGCGCTGCTGGCCGGGTCGGCCTGGGAGGTGACCGACCCGAACCGGCAGATCGTCCTCGACGGTGTGGAACGGGCGTACGCGCCGCTCATCCACGACGGACTGGTGATGGACAGCGTCAACGGCCGTGCCATCAGCCGGGGTTACCTCAAGGGCGACGACCGGCACATCATGCGCGGCGACCACTTCCACGGCCAGGGGATCATCGCCGCGATCGCGCTGCTCGCGCTCGGCGCGACCACCGCCGAGCGCGAGCGCTGGCACGGGCGGATCAAGGGGTGGATCGCCCGCGACACGGTCACCCCGATCCTGACCGCGAGACAGTTCGGCGTCGCGGACCTGTCCCGGCTGCACGCCGTCGCCGCGTCCCCGGTCGCCGCCGCGCCCGAACCCGTCGGTCACCGTCTCTTCCCCGCCATGGACCGTGCCGTCCACCGCCGGCCGGGCTTCGTGGTGAACATCGCCATGGCCTCCGACCGCATCGCCCACTACGAGTGCGGCAACGGCGAGAACCCGCGCGGCTGGCACACGGGCGCCGGGGCCACCCTCTGGTGGGCCGCCGGGCACAGTGACCAGTACACGGACTGGTTCTGGCCCACCGTCGACTGGTACCGCCTCCCCGGCACCACCGTCTCCACCCGACGGCTCGCCGACCGGGAGGGCGGCGAGTGGGGCGAGCCGAAGCCGGCCGTACGGTGGGTCGGCGGCACCACGGACGGCGAGTACGCGGCGATCGGCCAGCACCTCAGGGGGCTCGGCTCCACGCTGGAGGCCCGCAAGTCGTGGTTCTGCCTCGCGGACGCCGTGCTCTGCCTCGGGGCGGGCATCACCTGCGCGGACGGGGTGCCGGTGGAGACGGTGGTCGACAACCGGAACCTGGGTGGGGGCGGCGGCAGGGCTCACCCGCCGCTCGTACGGGGCCGGCTCTGGGCACACCTGGAGGGCCACGGCGGCTGGGTCTTCGCGGACCCGTCGGCGGGCAGCACCGGCAGCCCGGCCGGAGCGCCCGTCCCGCGCACCCTCCGGGAGGACCGCACCGGCGCCTGGTCCGACATCAACACCGGCGGTACGACCGAGCGCCGCACCCGTCGCTGGCAGACCCTCTGGCTGGACCACGGCACCGATCCGGTGAACGCCGGTTACGCCTATCTGCTCATGCCCGGGGCGTCCCGCCACGCCGTCGAGGCCCGTGCCGCCGACCGGCGCTGGTTGTCGATCCTCGCCAACGACAGCGCCTGCCAGGCGGTTCACGTCCCCTCGCTCGGGCTGATCGGCGCCACCTTCTGGCACGCCGGTACCGTGGGCCCGCTGACCGCCTCCGCCGGGGCGAGCGTGCTGATCCGCCGCCGGGGCGGGACCGCTACCCTCTGCGTGAGCGAACCACCGCGCACGGGCGAGTCGCTGGAGATCATCTGGCGTGGTCCGGTGCGCGGGGTGGTCCGGGCGGACGAATCCGTCGAGGTGCTGGAGTCCGCGCCCGGTCGGCTACGGCTGCGCATCACCCCCGGCACGGCCTGCGCCACCCACGCCTGTGAGCTGTCTCTCCCCTGAGGGCGCCGACACCGCTTTGTGCGACCCCTACAAGCCCCACACCCCCTGAGCAGTCGATTCGCCTGCATGCCGACGAGGTTCTGTTCAGGGGTACCAGGAAAACACGCCGGAGACTGTACGGAGTCGACGGACCGCTTTCCTCGCTCGGCTTCGTATGGTCGCTACATGACCGTTTTGGATGAGGCACCGGGTGAGCCGACGGACGCGCGCGGGCGAGTGGCCGAACTGCACGAGATCCGTGCCCAGGCTCTGGCCGGCCCCAGCGAGAAGGCGACCGAGGCGCAGCACGCCAAGGGCAAGCTGACCTCCCGGGAGCGCATCGAGCTGCTGCTGGACCCGGGCTCCTTCAACGAGGTCGAACAGCTGCGTCGGCACCGGGCCACCGGATTCGGTCTGGAGGCCAAGAAGCCGTACACCGACGGTGTGATCACCGGCTGGGGCACGGTGGAGGGCCGTACGGTCTTCGTCTACGCCCATGACTTCCGTATCTTCGGCGGCGCGCTGGGCGAGGCCCACGCCACGAAGATCCACAAGATCATGGACATGGCCATCGCGGCCGGCGCCCCGCTGGTCTCGCTCAACGACGGCGCGGGCGCCCGTATCCAGGAGGGCGTCTCCGCCCTCGCCGGGTACGGCGGCATCTTCCAGCGCAACACCCGGGCCTCCGGTGTCATCCCGCAGATCAGCGTGATGCTCGGCCCCTGCGCGGGCGGCGCGGCCTACAGCCCCGCCCTCACCGACTTCGTCTTCATGGTCCGCGAGACGTCGCAGATGTTCATCACCGGCCCGGACGTCGTCAAGGCGGTCACCGGCGAGGAGATCACACAGAACGGCCTCGGCGGCGCGGACGTGCACGCCGAGACGAGCGGTGTGGCCCACTTCGCCTACGACGACGAGGAGACGTGCATCGCCGAGGTGCGCTACCTCCTGTCGATGCTCCCGCAGAACAACCGCGAGAACCCGCCGCGCGTGGAGGTCTCCGACACGCCCGACCGCCGCAGCGACGTCCTGCTCGACCTGGTCCCGGCCGACGGCAACCGGCCCTACGACATGACCAAGGTGATCGAGGAGATCGTCGACGACGGCGACTACCTGGAGGTCCACGAGCGCTGGGCCCGCAACATCATCTGCGCCCTCGGACGGCTCGACGGCCAGGTGGTCGGCATCGTCGCCAACCAGCCGCAGTCCCTCGCGGGTGTCCTGGACATCGAGGCGTCGGAAAAAGCTGCGCGCTTTGTCCAGATGTGCGACGCTTTTAACATTCCGATCATCACGCTGCTGGATGTCCCCGGGTTCCTCCCGGGCGTCGACCAGGAGCACGGCGGAATCATCCGCCACGGCGCCAAGCTGCTGTACGCGTACTGCAACGCGACCGTGCCCCGGATCTCCCTGATCCTGCGCAAGGCGTACGGAGGTGCCTACATCGTCATGGACAGCCAGTCCATCGGTGCCGACCTCACGTACGCCTGGCCGACCAACGAGATCGCCGTCATGGGCGCCGAAGGTGCCGCCAACGTCATCTTCCGCCGTCAGATCGCCGAGGCCGAGGACCCCGAGGCGATGCGGGTCCGCATGGTCAAGGAGTACAAGGCCGAGCTGATGCACCCGTACTACGCGGCCGAACGCGGCCTCGTCGACGACGTGATCGACCCCGCGGACACCCGCGCGGTCCTCATCCGCTCCCTCGCGATGCTCCACACCAAGCACGCGGACCTGCCGTCCCGCAAGCACGGCAACCCGCCGCAGTAACCCGCCCGTTCCCTCGCGGTACCCCTGCGGAAACCTCATCCACGGAGACTGACTTCCATGAAGCTGCCTGATATTCGCGTCGAGAAGGGCCACGCCGAGCCTGAGGAAGTGGCCGCGATCACCGCGCTGCTCCTGGCCCGTGCCGCCGCGCAGCCCACCGAGGCCACCCCGGTCCACCGGGGCCGCCTCCGTGCGGGCTGGCGCCGTCTGGAGCGCGAGCCCGGCTTCCGGGCGCCGCACAGCTGGCGCTGAGCGGATCCGTCCGCCGGACCTCAGGAGGGCCGGAACCCGTCGCGGGTTCCGGCCCTCCGGCGTTCCCTCCTCGTCCGCCGGTCAGACGAGGGCGACGATCCCCCAGATGATCAGTCCGAGCACCAGGAGCACCACGAGGAGTGTGCCGCAGGCGGCGGCCACGACGAAGAGGTCGTCGTTCCCGGACGAGGAGCCGGTGCCGGCTTTCGGCGGTGGCGAGCCGGGCGCCCGGCCGGGCTTCTGCGGCGGAGGCGCGGAGGCCGGTGGTGGTGTGGGGGTCGGTGGCTGTGTGGGGGGTGCCGCCGATGGCTGGGGTCGAGTGGACGCGGACGCGGACGCGGACGTGGAGGTGGACGCGGACGTGGAGGTGGGCGAGGCCGTCGGCGTGGCGGTTCGGGAGGGCGCGCCGCTGGAGGGCGGGGGGCCGGAGGGCGCCGGGCGGGACGGGCCGGCGGTGCGCGGGGCGCCGGTACGGGGAGGCGCGGTCCCGGAGGGGACGGTGCGGGACCTTCCGGCGGGGGACGACATGGGTCGTGACATCGAGGCGGACGCGGTCGCCGAGGCCGACGCGGACGCCGCCCCCGCCCCGCCCGCCCGGCCGGGCGAACGTGTGAACGGGTCGGTCCGCCCGTCCGCGAGCCGGCGGCACCACGGACAGGCGTCGAGATGGCCGCCGTAGGAGTGCGCCGACACCCGGGCGCACCGGGTGATGTCCTCCCGGACGTCGTCGAGCGCGGCCAGCCACGCCGCCGAGCTCGGCCGGCGGGCCGGCTCGCGCAGCCCCGGCCCGAACGTGGCCTTCGCCAACCGCAGCACCTTGGGCGGCACCACCTCGGCCGACAGCAGCTGCGCGGGCACCACCACACGGTCGGGATGCACCAGGAACGAGGTCCCGCTGAGGATGTTGTCCTTGCGCGTGGACTCCTCGGCGCCGTACTTCGGGGCGCCGTCGAAGGGGTGGTTCCCGGCGGTGACCAACTGGTAGACGAGGACCGCGAGGGCGAAGTCGTCCGAGTGCCGGGTCGGCTCGGTGCCGTCGTAGCGCTCGGGGCAGGCGTAGTCGTCCGTGAACGCGTCGGAGCCGAACTCCTCGTCCGTCAGCGCGTCCCTGAACGCGAACGAGTCGCAGTCGAGCAGGGTGATGTAACCGCTTCGGTCCGCGACCGCGTTCGCGCTGGACAGGTCGCCCACGACGAACCCCTCGACATGCAGCCGGGCCGTCATGTACGCCAGGTTCGCGGCCACCCCGACCAGGAACTTCCAGTCGGTGGCCCCGTCGAGGCGGAGCCGCACCTGCTTCTGGAGCAGACCCTTGAGCGGGGTCTGCGCCGACGGCTCCAGGCGGGGCATCCCGTAACCGACCGGCCGGCCACCGGACTCGACGAGATCCGTCGGCCACGCCAGCAGCGGCGGCTGGTCCGGCTGCAGCTCCTCCTCCGCCAGCGGGGCCGCCCGCAGCATCGCCGTGAGCCGCCGCAACTGCTCCTCGCCCGGGGCGCGTTTGTAGATCTTGGCGGCGAGATCGGGGCGCTCGCGCAACGCCCACACGTCGCCGTAACCGCCCTCCCCGAGCGGCTGCCCCTCGCGGGTGACCGGCGTACCGTCGCCGAGGGTCAGTTCGGCGGTGTCGTCCACGCCGTTGCCGTGGCCGGGGCCGCTGCTCTTGTCGTTGCCGTCGTCGTTCGTTCTCATGTCCGGACCGCCCACAGAAGAGTCTTGTCGTCACCGGTCACCCGGGTGATCTGGTCCGAGGCCAGGAAGGAGGACAGCCACCGCTCCTCCTCGGCGTGGTCGTACGCGGGATCGCCGAGCCGTGCGAAGAGGTGGCCCACGAACGCGTCGTGCGGCAGCGGCGGGCCGGCCGGGGTGCGTTTCAGCAGTGCGTTGGTCAGCCCGTCGGTGGACAGCAGGACCCCGTCGATGCCGCCGTCCCGCACACAGTCCACCCGGAGGTGCTCCTCCGCCCCGGGCGAGCCGACGAACACCGTCTCGTTGGCGTACTCGCTGCGGACGTGGGGGCGGGGCAGCAGATGGTACGAGCCCGGGGCGCCGCCGGTGCGCAGCAGCACCAGGCCGTCACCGATGGACAGTTGCCCGAGCCAGCCCTCGGCGACCACCGCCACCGTCAGCGTCGTCGCGTACGGACCGGGGTCCGCGCCGCACCAGCCCAGGAAGGCGCTGCGGACCTGGTGGAAGGCCTCGGTCAGGCGGTTCTTGCGGGCGTGGACGTCCGGGAGGTCCGCCCAGGGGGTCGCCACCGTGGCGAACGCGTCCATCGCGAGGGTCACGACCTGCCGGGACCCCTCCCGCGAACGGGAGGCGCTGCCCGCCCCGTCCGCCACCGCCAGCACCAGACCCGTGGGGGTCTGCCGGTGGTCCATGGCGTCCTGGCACGGCAGCTGTTCCTGGAGGTGCCGGTAGCCGATCACACTCGTGCCGTGCACCCGCCAGTCGGCGGCGGCGCTCACGCGGGCACCTGCCCGCCGCCGCGCCGGCTCTTGAGCCGGGCGAAGATCTCCTGGAACTCCGCCTCCGCGGCGCCGCCCTGGGCCGCGCGGGCGCTGTGCGACATGGCGGCGAGCAGTTCCTTGAACGGGAACCCGTCCAACCAGGCGTGGTAGCTGGGCGCGAGCTCCTGCAGAACGGCCTCCGCGCCGCTGTGCCGCTCCCCGACGCCCACCGCGAACAGGCGGAAGCGGCGCTCCTCCTCGGCCTTGCGCAGCTCGGGCAGCAGATCGCGGTAGGCGTGCGAGAACTGGCCGCGTTCGTTGCTGGGGAAGCCGTCCGTGACCACGCAGATCTGCGGGCGGTAGTAGGTCAGTCCCGAAGTGCGCAGCCCCGCCTTGTAGTCCGCGACCACCTCCATCGCCAGGCGCAGGGCCCGGTCCAGGAGGGTCACCCCGTGGGCGCGCAGCTGGGGCGGACGGAACTCGTGGGCCGGGACGAACGGACTGTGCGGCCACACCGGCGCGGTCGCGCCGAGCGGGACGTCGCCCTGCCACACGGTGATGTTCTCCGGGCCGCCGAACGTGATCACGGCCACGTCGACCGCCGCGCTGAGGGCCATGTCGTCCACCAGGCTCTCGGCCCACGAGGCCAGCGCCGCGTTGAGGGAGGTGATGGCGCCGTTGGCGGCGAGCGAACTGGAGGCGTCCAGGCAGAGCAACAGCGGCAGCCGTTGGGCGCTGTCGAACTCGAAACCCGTGTAGGGAACGGGGAGCTGGGTCTCTTCGGAACCAGGAATGTGGGTCACGGCTTCTCCGTGGTGCTGTGGGAAGAACAGGACGTCGTGCGAAAGAGGGACGGGGTGGGCGGGGGTCAGCGGAGCGGGCGGGCGTCCAGGACCGGAGGGTCGGACAGGGGTGCCGTGCCTGCGGTGGTGGCAGGGGATGTGGCTGCGGCTGTCGTCGTGACCGTGACGCGTACGGGACTGCCGGGCTGGGGGAACGCGTCGGTCGGACCGTGCCAGTGGGCTCGGCGCAGGACGCCCTCCCACTCGACGTACCCCTGCGGACGCAACCAGGTGACCGCGGTCGCGATCCTGGTGCCCGAGCCGAGATAGAGCGTGTCCAGTCCGTCGCCGCCGGCGTCGTCCCGCACCGGGGACGGGGGGACGGCGCGATCGGGGGCGCCGATCGTGATGGGCGGGGTGTGGGGCGCCGGCTGGTCGGCGGCCCGGGCCGGACCGGGACCGGTCGGCCGGGGCGGAGCGTGCTCGTCGGGGTCGGGAGGGCTGTGCGAGCCGGACGGGTCGCCGTGACCGGGCGGCTCGTTCGCGTCGGGGGGCGCCGAAGTCGTGGGCGGCGCGGAGGGATGGGGTCCCATCGGGGCTCTGGGAGGCGTCGGAGAATGCGGTGACGCCGCGGGGAGGTGCGAGACGGGGGACTGGGGCCGCGCCTCGGGCCCGTGCGGCGCCGAGGACCTTGACGACGGCGATGACCTGGGCGACCGCGACGACCCAGGAGGTACCGAAGGCTCCGGGGACCTGGGGCGCGGCGGGGTGACCGCCGGGGGTTCGGTCGGAGCCCGGTGGTCGGGCGGCGCGACGGACGAGGTGTACGGACTCTCGCGCGAGGGCAGGCCGGGCTGGGTCAGGTCGCCGGGACGGCTTCCGTGCCCGGGGAGACCCGCGGGACCCTGGGCTCCACCCACCTCCCCGCGCTCGCCGAACCGCCCGGACCCCCTGGGCTGCGAGGACCGGCTGCCGCGTGCGGGTTCCCGGCGCGGCTCGGGCCTGCCGGGGGTGTGGGGTTCGCCGCGTTGCTGAGGCTCGCTGCCGTGTGGGGGTTCCCCGTATCGGTCGGCTTCCTGGTGTCCTGCGGGCCTGCCTGGGTTTCCGGGTTCGCCGTGCCGTTGGGGCTCGCTGCCGCGTGCGGGTTCCCCGCGTCGCTCGGCTTCCTGGTGTCCTTCGGGCCTCCCGGGTTCGCCGCGCCCTTGAGGCTCGGCGCCCCGCGCGGGCTCCCCGCGTCGCTCCGGTGCGACGCGTCGCTCGGCTTCCTCGCGTCGCGCGGGCCGGGCCGGGCCTGCTTCTCCGCGGTGCTCGGCTTCCCCGCCCGCGCCGGACTTGCCGTACCACCCAGGCCCGCCAAGAGGTCCGGGTCCCGTGTGCTGCTCAGCTTCTCGGCGCCGTCCCGGCTCGCCGCGCCTGCCGGATACCTCGCGTCGCTCGGCTGTACCGCGCCGCTCGGGCTCATCGAGAAGCCCGGGCACGCCGGGCCTCTTGAACACACCGAACCTCCCGGACGCACGGCGCTTCCTGGACTCACCGCGTCGCTCGGGATCGCGGTGCCTTCCGAAGGCACGACGCCCGTCGCGCCCCTCCGACTCCCCGCGCCGGGCGACAGCTCCGCGCCCCTCGGACCCCCCGCGCCCCTCGGCGCCCGCACGCTCGTCCGACGCTCCGCGCCCGCCGGACCCGCCACTCTGATCGGGCGCCCCCTGCCCCCCGACCTCACCGTGCCCCGCGCCCTTCGCGGAGACCTCGTGGGCCCAGTGCCCCAGCGCGGCCCCCGCCCACTCCAGCAGTCGGCCGGGGAGGCCGAGCAGCCAGCGCACATCCGTGCTCAGGCGGCGGCCGGTCGTCCCCCGGGCCGGGCGTCCCGGGCGGCGGGCACGGTCGGACGTGGCCGACGAACCGCGGGTGCTGCCGACCCCGCGCCTGTTCCTCCGGCCCCCGAGCCGCACGCTCGCACGCTCTCCCCCGGGCTCGCCCCGCCGCCTCTCCCTACGCCTCCCAGGGCTTCCGGGACCGTCCTTCTCCCCCTCCTCCTGCTCGGCGTCGCGGCCGTCCCCGGGCTCTTCCCGCAGGTCCCGCTGCGGGCGCAGGTGCCCGTCCGGGGAGCGACGGCCGCCGGGCCGCCGGGAGGGGCGGGCGCGTGTGGCCCAGATGAGTGCCGTCCCCACCGTGATCAGTGCCACCAGCACGGCCCAGAGCGTGTGGAACACGAGTTGCACCGGATCACCCCCGCGCCGCGAGGTCGTCGGCGCCGCGCAGCGTGTGTCCCAGGTCCCGGCACTCCGCGAGCAGCCGGGTCGCCCGTTCCAGCACGGTGTCCAGCGTCGCGTCGAAGCCGGCCGGGGTCATGTGCGAGGTCAGGGGGAGCGTCGACACCGCGGAGAGCAGGGGGAGGTCGGTGCGGTCGTACCCGAGGACGGCCGTGGGGGTCACTTCGCGCGCGTTCCACGCCGTCGCCGCCGCGGCGGTCGACGCGACCCGGTCGGGCGGCACGAGGGTGCCGTCCGTGACGATCACCACCACCCACCCGCCGGCCTGGTTGAAGTCCACGACGAGCGCCGGCCCGGCGCTCCCCTCCGGGGTGATGTCGACGCCGAGCGCGCCGTGCTCGGCGGTGACGCGGGCGCCGCGTCGGCGGGCCCAGGTGCGGGCCAGTGCCTCCCAGCCGTCGCGCAGCGGGACGAGGGGATCAGCGGTCATGGTGCGCGAGTGCCTTCCGGATGAGTGCCTGGGTCAGTCCTGCGTCCAGCAGCCGGACGGCGGCGGGCCGCAGCGCGCAGCCGCCGCCCGGCTCCGGCGGCCCCGGCGCATGGCACCGGTGCGGCGGCCCGGGCACCGGGCGTGACCGCCTGCCGTCCCGCGAGGGCGCCCGCTGCGGCCGGGTCGGGGTGTCCGCCAGTGCGGCCAGACCGGCCATGACCTCCAGCGGGGTGGGCCGGGCCAGGGGCGCGTAGGAGAGGCAGGCGGTGATCAGCGGGGTGAGGGCCGCGGGCATGCCGCCCAGGTCGGGCCGGGCGGCGCCGAGGATCCGCCGGTCGGCCTCCCGGCCCGTGCCGTACGGGGGCCGGCCCGTCGCCGCGAAGGTCAGGACCGCGCCGAGGGCGAAGATGTCGACCGCGGGCGTGGGCGAGTGGCCCGTGAGCTGCTCGGGGGCCATGTAGCCGGAGGTGCCGAGGACGGTGCCCGGCGCGGTGAGGCCGCCGGCCGCGGCGGCCGACCGGGCGATGCCGAAGTCGATGAGGCGGGGCTCGTCGCCCTCCAGGACGATGTTCCCGGGCTTGAGGTCGCGGTGGATCACCCCGCGCTCGTGCACGGTGACGAGCGCCTCGGCGAGCATCAGACCGAACCGCTGGACGAGCCCCGTGGAGAGCGGCCCCCGCTCGTGGACCCGCACGGCCAGAGTGGGCCCGTCGACATAGCGGGTGGCCAGCCACAGCGGGGGAGTGCCGGTCTCGGCGTCGTACACCGGCACGGTGTAGGGGCAGTTCACCTCGCGCAGCGCCGCCACCTCGCGCGCGAACCGCAGTCGTATCTCGCTCTGTTCGGCGAGGTCCTCACGGATGACCTTGACCGCCAGCCGCTGCCCGGCGGGAGTGCGGCACAGATAGACCGTGCCCATGCCCCCGCTGCCGAGCCGGCCGACGACCGTGTACCGCCCCACCCGTGCCGTACCGCCAGGCCAGTCCATGTGTCCCCCGAGCGTCCCGGCGCCGACAGCCGTCCCCCTGACCTGTCGCCGCGCCGCAGGTCGCTCAACGTACCCGAAGGCACACGCTCGGTGGGTGGATTTGCTGTTAGTACGACAAAAGCCGCGTTCTCCCGGATCGACGGGGAACGCGGCTTTCGGCGCGAGGACTGCGGGGGCGGCTTCCTACCGGAGGCGGGCCATGAGCGCGTGCTCGACGAGCGTGATCAGAGCCGACTTGGCGTCCGACCGGTGCCGCGCGTCCGTCGTGATGATCGGCGTGTCCGGCCCGATCTGCAGGGCCTCGCGCACCTCGTCCGGGTTGTACGGCTGCTGACCGTCGAAGCCGTTGAGGGCGATGACGAAGGGGAGGCCGCTGTTCTCGAAGTAGTCGACGGCGGGGAAGCAGTCGGCGAGGCGGCGGGTGTCGACGAGGACGATGGCGCCGATGGCGCCGCGGACGAGGTCGTCCCACATGAACCAGAAGCGGTCCTGTCCGGGGGTGCCGAACAGGTACAGGATGAGGTCCTGGTCGAGGGTGATGCGGCCGAAGTCCATGGCGACCGTGGTGGTCGTCTTGTCTCCGGTGTGGGTGAGGTCGTCGATGCCCGCGGACGCGGACGTCATGACGGCCTCGGTACGCAGCGGGTTGATCTCCGAGACGGCCCCGACGAACGTGGTCTTGCCCACGCCGAAGCCACCCGCCACCACGATCTTCGCCGAGGTGGTGGAGCGGGAAGGACCGCCGCTAGAGCTTGCGAAGTCCACTGAGCACCCTTTCGAGCAGTGTCACGTCTGGCTGGCCGCCGGCGCTCTCGTCGCCGCCGGGCTGATGAATGGCGACCAGGCCCGCCTCCGCCAAGTCGGCGACGAGGATTCTGGCCACACCGAGAGGGATCGTCAGGAGGGCCGAGATCTCGGCCACCGACTTGATCTCCCGGCAGAGGTTGCAGATCCGCTGATGCTCGGGCAGCTGCCCCTGCATCTGGTGCGGCTGTGCGGTGGTGTGCACCAGCGCCTCGATGGCGAGCTGGTAGCGGGGCCTGGTGCGGCCGCCCGTCATGGCGTACGGGCGCACCAGGGGGTTGGTCGCCGCCCCCGCGGGCGAGGGCTCAGGGGTGCGGCGCTGCGGCTGCACGGGCTGGATGCGCGGTGCCGGCGGCTGGTCGTACGGCGAGGGGCCGGGGCCCTGCGGTGCGTACGGCTGCTGGCGGCTCGGTGCGGAGGGGAAGTTGTACCGGTTCTGGTCACCCTGGCCCGGCCCCTGGCCAGGGTAGGACCAGTTGCCCGACGATGAACCGCCTGGGGGTGTTGCCACGTTCTCTCCTCCTCCGACTGTGCTGGCATCCATGGCTCATTGGAAGCCGCGTCCCGAAACCTTACGGCCCCGGGACGCCAAAACGCACCGTCTGACTGTTAGTTGAGCAGGCTGCCCTGGAGCTCCGCACGAAGATCGGGCGTCAGGACCGTACCGGCACGGTCCACCAGAAGGGCCATCTCGTACCCGATGAGACCGATGTCGGCCTCCGGATGTGCGAGAACGGCGAGCGAGGAACCGTCGGAAACGGACATGATGAACAGGAATCCCCGCTCCATCTCCACAACCGTCTGATTGACGCTGCCACCTTCGAAGATGCGGGAGGCACCCGCGGTCAGAGAGGTCAGACCCGACGCGACGGCCGCCAGCTGGTCGGCACGGTCACGGGGAAAACCTTCGGACATCGCCAGAAGGAGTCCGTCGGCGGAGACCACCACCGTGTGCGACACCCCGGGGGTGTTGTCCACGAAATTGGTGATCAACCAGTTCAGGTTCTGCGCCGCCTGGCTCATCGGGCTCACACTAACGCTCCTGGTTGTAGGTGCTGTCAGGCCCACTGTGGTGATTCCTAGTGGCCTGGCCGTTCGTTTCACTGCTTGCGTTGCGCCCACGCTGGACACCCCGGCGCAGGTTGCTCAGCCTGCCCCGGACGTCCTCGGGAGCGCGGGAGATCTGTGGACCTCCCTGCGGGGTCGTCTGGGCGGCGCCCTCGACCAGGTTGGCCTTGGGCACCCGCCGCGGCAGGCCGGAGGAGGTGACCCCGCCCGCCTTGGGCTTCTTCAGCTGGGAGGCCTGCTGCCAGCGCGCGTCGTTGTCCGAGCGCCAGTCGCCGTTCGGTCCCCCGGCCGTCGGCTGGTCCTGGGCCACTTCCTGCCGTCCGTTCACGGCGCCCGCGCTCGTGCCGCCCATGCTCGCGGTGGATCCGCGGCGGGGCAGGCCGGCGTCGGTCAGCGCGTGGCCGGCGGAGGGTGTGGGTCCCGGACGGTCGAAGCCTACGCGGTCCGGCTCCTTCACGTCAGCGGCCTGCGAAGATTCCGGTTCCGGAGCGTACTCGGAGCGGTACGAGCTCTGGTAGTCCTGCTGCTGCGGCCAGTCGTCCTGATAGGGCTGCTCGTCGAAGCCCGCGTACGACTCCGGGGCGCTCGCGGCGGCTGCCGTGTGCTCCTCCTGGACGGACTCCGCATAGGAGGGCTCGGGGTAGCCGCCGGTGGCGGAGAACGTGTCGTTCCCGCCCGGCAGGTGCCCGTTGCCGTTCGCCATGCCGTTGCCGCCCTGGCCGAAGTACGTCTCGTCGTACGACGGCTGCTGCGGCTCCTCGTACGCCGTCTGCTGGTCGAACGACCGCTGCGGGTCCACGTAGGCCGTCGCGCCGTTGTCGTAGGACGGTTCGGGGGACTGGAAGTCGTCGCCGTAGCGCGGCGTCTGGCCCGGGGGCAGCTGAGGGCTCTGGTGCGCCTGCGACTCCAGGGCCGCACGGCGCTCCTCGCGTATCAGCGAGCGGCCCACGGGGTCCAGGTCGCGCAGGTCGTCCGGGATCTCGTAGCGGCTGTCGTCGAAGCCCAGCTCGGCGGCGGTCCGCATCGGGGCCACGGCCGGCTGCTGGAACGCGTGCTGCTGCTCCGGGATGATCTGCGAGACCGTGAACTGGTCGGCCGCCGGCTGCTGCTCGCCACCGCCACCGTGGGTGATGACGTCGGGGAGCATGACCAGCGAGGTCGTCCCGGCCTGCTCGCCCGAGGGGCGGAGCTGGACGCGGATGCCGTGCCGGTCGGACAGCCGGCCGACCACGAACAGACCCATGCGCTGCGAGATCGCGGCGTCCACGGTCGGCGGGTTGGCCAGCTTGTGGTTGATGTCCGCGAAGTCCTCGGCGGTGAGGCCGATGCCCTTGTCGTGGATCTCGATCATCACGCGGCCGTCGGGCAGTCGGGTCGCGGTGACGCGGACCTTGGTCTGCGGGGAGGAGAACGTGGTGGCGTTCTCCAGCAGCTCGGCGAGCAGGTGCACGAGGTCGGTCACGGCGCGGCCGTGGATCTCGGCCTCCGGGACGCCGGACAGCTCGATGCGCTCGTACTGCTCCACCTCGGAGGAGGCGGCGCGCAGCACGTCGATCAGCGGGACCGGCTGGTCCCAGCGGCGGCCGGGCTCCTCGCCGGCGAGGACCAGGAGGTTCTCGCCGTTGCGGCGCATACGGGTGGCCAGGTGGTCCAGCTTGAAGAGGTTCTCCAGCTGGTCCGGGTCGGCCTCGTTGTTCTCCAGGTCGGTGATGAGGGTCAGCTGGCCCTCGATCAGCGACTGGTTGCGGCGCGAGAGGTTGGTGAAGATCGCGTTGATGTTGCCCCGCAGCAGGGCCTGCTCGGCGGCGAGCCGGACGGCCTCACGGTGGACCTGGTCGAAGGCGCGCGCGACCTCGCCGATCTCGTCCGTGCTGTTGATGGGGATCGGCGCGACGCGGGTGTCGACGCGGCCGGGGTCGGTGCGCGAGAGCTGGTCGACCAGCATCGGCAGACGCTGCTCGGCGATGCCGAAGGCGGCGTTGCGCAGCTGGCGCATCGAACGGCTCATCTGGCGGGCCATGATCCCGGCGATGATGAACGCGGCGAGCAGGGCGACGATGACGATGGCGCCGTTGATGTAGGCGTCGCGCTGGGCGTCGGAGGCGATCTGTCCGGCCTCGGCCACCGCGCGGTTGATCAGCTCGGTCTCGACCTCGCTGTAGCCCTCGAACTTGAGAGTCGAGGCCGCCATCCAGTTCTGGTAGGTGACGCCCTGCTTCGCCAGGTCCTCGGGCGAGGCGCCGCTGCCGATCGCCTGGATCATCTTCAGCATGGTGTCCGGCGGCGGGACGTAGTTCTTGTCCTTGGCCGCGGCCTCGGCGGCCTGCTTCTTGCCCTCTTCGGTCTTCTGCGCCATGACCGACTCCAGGCGCGCGGCGTCGGCCTCGGTACCGCCGGAGACGTACTCCTGTACGGCGATGTTCTCCAGGTACGCGTACGAGGTGAACGCGGTGACCTGCTGACGGAAGATTTTCTGGTCCTCGCTGGGCCGGACCAGCAGGTGGGTGCCGATCGAGCGCTGCAGGGAGGCGGCGCCCTTGGCGAGCGTGACCGCGTAGACCGTACGGCCGTACGCGGTGATGTTGCCGGTACCGAGTCCCAGCTCGTTGGAGAACTCCGCCAGGAGGTGCTCGACGGTGACGTAGCCCTCTTCGGTCTGTACCGGGTCGGCGGCCCGGGTGAAGGCGGTCTGCCGGAGCTTCTCCAGCGCGGGCTCGGCCTCCTCCACCAGACGCAGCCGGCGCTCCAGGCCCTGCCCGGACGGCATTCCGACGACCTCCGCGTGGAAGGCGTCGGCCTTCTCGTCGGTGAAGGCGCGGGCGTCCTTGACGACCTCGCTGTCGCGGTCGCCGTCCAGCAGCGGCTGGGCGGAGATGTCCCGCTCGTTGAGGAGTGCCTCCGCGTAGACGCCGGCGGCGGATACGATCTTGGCGACCTTCTCCGCGTCCCGGGCGTCCTGCCAGGTGTCGATCGAGTTCTTCACCTGGAAGCCGCCCATGACCAGGCCGACCAGCACGGGTATGAGGAGGATCGCGTTCAGACGCGTGGGTACACGCCAGTTGCGGGGGGAGAGACGACTTCCGCTGGACGCGGGAGCTGCCGTCGGCTCCGGCCCGGTCACTTGTGCGGGTGCCGCTCCGCGCGGCGGCGGGGTGAAGTTGCCCCGCGCCGACGGCTCGGGACCTTTCTTGCTTCGCCTCACTCGACCAACAACCTCTCGGCGCCGGCACCTACGTCGTGCCGCGGGTGACTCCACGCCCTAGTACGTCTTTGACTAATGGGCAGTTCAGGCATTCCAGCACGTCACGCTGAGGACTTCCAAACACTGGGAGGCAACGATTCCGCGTGATGTAAGTCCCAGATAAAACGGTCATAAAGAGCGAGCCGCGCCAAAAAGCGGGGGCAAGGTGAGCGCAGTGGTACTGATCGACCGCGACGCGTGGTCGTACCACCCTATTTCTCTGTCGAAACGTTATGAACACCGGGGCCGACCGTGTCAAAGGACACAGCCGGCTCCGGTGTAACTACGACAACTGTCTTATGCGGTTGTGGACTTGGGTCCTGTTTTGGTCCCAGTCGTGGTACTTCGGCCCCGCGGAACTACCGCAGCCGTGCCATGAGGGCGTGCTCGACGAGGGTGATCAGGGCCGACTTGGCGTCCGCGCGGTGGCGGGCGTCCGTCGTGATGATCGGGGTGTCGGGCCCGATCTGGAGTGCCTCACGTACCTCGTCCGGCGTGTAGGGCTGGTGCCCCTCGAAGCCGTTGAGGGCGATGACGAAGGGGAGGCCGCTGTTCTCGAAGTAGTCGACGGCGGGGAAGCAGTCGGCGAGGCGGCGGGTGTCGACGAGGACGATGGCGCCGATGGCGCCGCGGACGAGGTCGTCCCACATGAACCAGAAGCGGTCCTGTCCGGGGGTGCCGAACAGGTACAGGATGAGGTCCTGGTCGAGGGTGATGCGGCCGAAGTCCATGGCGACCGTGGTGGTCGTCTTGTCTCCGGTGTGGGTGAGGTCGTCGATGCCCGCGGACGCGGACGTCATGACGGCCTCGGTACGCAGCGGGTTGATCTCCGAGACGGCCCCGACGAACGTGGTCTTGCCCACGCCGAAGCCACCCGCCACCACGATCTTCGCCGAGGTGGTGGCCCGCCCCGATTCAGAGCTTCCGAAGTCCACTGAGAACCCTTTCCAGCAGAGTCACGTCCGGGGCACCACCGGCGTTCTCGTCGCCACCGGGCTGGTGGATCGCGACGAGTCCGGCCTCGGCGAGGTCCGCGACAAGGATCCGTGCCACACCGAGCGGCATGGACAGCAGGGCCGACACCTCGGCCACCGACTTCACCTCGCGGCACAGGTGACAGATCCGCTGGTGCTCGGGGAGCAGTCCCGTCAGGTGCGCGGGGTCTGCCGTCGTGCTGATCAGCGCCTCGAGGGCGAGCTGGTAACGCGGCCGCGTCCGGCCACCGGTCATGGCGTACGGCCGAACCAGAGGCTGGTCGCCCTCGTCTCCGTACGGCTCTGCGTACGGATCGTGAGGAGCGGTGGGCGGGGTCATTGATCCTCCGAGCGGGACAGCATGTCGGTCAGTCGTGCCGTCTGACGGGGGCCGGTGGGGGGACTGTGTCGGCCTGACGGTGATGTGGTGAGGTCTGTGGATCCGCAGGCATCAGTGGAGCAGACTGCCTTGGAGTTCGGCGCGCAGATCGGGCGTGAGCACGGCACCCGCGCGGTCGACGAGCAGCGCCATCTCGTAACCGACCAGGCCGATGTCGCACTCGGGGTGGGCGAGTACGGCCAGGGACGATCCGTCGGAGACGGACATCAGGAACAGGAAGCCGCGTTCCATCTCGACCACCGTCTGGGCCACGTCCCCGCCCTCGAAGATCCGGGACGCCCCGGCCGTGAGCGAGGTGAGTCCGGAGGCGACGGCCGCGAGCTGATCGGCACGGTCGCGCGGGAAGCCTTCCGACATCGCCAGAAGAAGGCCGTCGGCGGACACGACGACGGTGTGGGACACCCCGGGGGTGTTGTCCACGAAGTTGGTGATCAACCAGTTGAGGTTCTGTGCCGCTTGGCTCATCTGGCTCAACTAACGCTCCTGCTGGTGAGTGGGGCTCGGGAAGCTGCCGGTCTGGCCGTTGCCGGCCTGTCGACCCTGCGCGATGCCCCGACGGAGATTGGTCAGCCGGCCGCGTACGTCGTCAGGCGAACGCGAGACCTGCGGACCGGTTTGGTGCTGTTGCTGCTGAGCCGTGCCCGGCACGAGGTTCGCGCGCGGGACCCGGCGCGGCAGGCCGGAGGTGGTGACCCCGCCCGCCGAAGGCTGTCGGGCACGTTCGGCCTGGCGGACCAGGTCGTCGTTGGGCGTGCTGCGCCAGCTGGTGGAAGCGGGCGCGGCGGGGCTCGCCGGACGCTGAGGAGCGGCCGGAGTCTGGGGAGCGGGGGCGGCAGGCTGCTGCGGCGCGGAACCGTTGCTCTGCTGTCCCTGCTGCTGGCCGTTCTGGCCGTTCTGGCCGCCCTGACCGTGGAACCAGTTGGTCTCCAGCGTGTCGTAGAGCGGGGTACGGCCGTCCATCGGACCCGTCGCCGGGGGCAGTGCCTCCGGCTCCTGCGGGCGCGCCGGACGCTGTGGCGGCACCGGGGGACGCTGCGGCGGCACGGGCGGGCGGGGCGCGTTGAAGCCCTCCCCGTTGACCTGCGGCCGCTCGAACTGACCGGTGTCCTGGGAGTTCTGCCGGCCCGGCGCGTCGTACCGCCCGGGGCCCTGGCCGTTCTGCCGGCCGGGCGCGCCGAACTGCGCCGGGTCCTGCGGACCGGGTCGGCCGGGAGCACCGAACTGGCCGGTGCCCTGCGGGTTCTGCCGTCCCGGCGCCGGGAACTGGCCCGTGCCGGAGCCGTCGTAACCCGTCACGGCGAACTGGCCGGTGGACGACGGGTCATGCGAGGCACCCCGGGACGGACCGGTGGGCGCCGGCGGAGCACCGGCCCCGCCGTAGACGTCGGAGCGGATGTAGGAGCCGGTGCCGTCCTGTGCGGGCGTGCCCGCGCCGGGGCGGCGGCTGTCGAAGTCGGCACCCGGGTTGTGCGGGAAGTCCGCGGGCGAGCCCGGAGCCTGGCCGGGGTCGACGCGCGGCATCGGCGCGGTGACGTCCGGCTGCTCCTCGTGGCCGCGCGGGGCGTCCAGCGAGGCGCGCGGTACCGGAGGCTGCGCGTTGTCGTCGCTCCAGCTGGGCGTCCGCGACGGGGCGTTGCCCCCGGGCAGCTCGGCGCGCGGGCCACCGCGGCCGGGCAGCTGCGGACGGCGCCTGCCGGAACGTTCCTTGCCCTGCTTGGGCGGTACGGCGCCCGGACCGCCGTCGGCCGGGCCGGGACGGGACGCGCCGGTGTCACCGGGACCGCCGGCCGGGCGCAGGCCCGAGCCGGTCGGGAAGCCGCCCTGGCGTCCGGAGTCGTCGAAGCTCTCGAAGCCGTTCGCGCCACCGGTCCCGGCGGCCTGGAGGCCCTGCGGGGCACCGGGCGCCTGACCGCCGCCGAACGCACCGCCGCCGCCGAACCCGCCGGCACCGGCGCCCGCCGGAGGCCGGCCGCCCTGCGGGGGCACCGGCGGACCCCCCTGGGGACCACGCGGGCCACCGGGGTTGCCGAGACCGCCCGGACCACTGGGGTTGCCGGGCAGCGCGGCCCGCGGGCCCTGGCCCGCGCCGACCTGCCCACGCTGGGGGGCACCACCGAGGAGGCCACCACCGGCGGAGGGGCCGCCGAGCGGCGGACCCGACTGGTTGCCGGCCTGGCGACGCGCGGCGGCGGCACCGGCCGCGGCCTGTGCGGCGGCCGGACCACCGGTGGAGGGAGCGCCCTGGCCGGGCTTGCCCGGGGTGGGCTTCTTGTTGCCCTGTGCCACGTCGACGGGAAGCATGACGAGCGCGGTCGTACCGCCCGAGTCGGACGGGCGCAGCTGGATACGGATGCCGTGGCGCTGCGACAGCCGGCCGACCACGAACAGACCCATGCGGCGGGAGACCGAGACGTCCACGGTGGGCGGCGAGGCGAGGCGCTCGTTGATCGCCGCGAGGTCCTCGGGGGAGAGGCCGATACCGGTGTCGTGGATCTCGATCAGCACCCGGCCGTCGGGCAGTGCGTGACCGGTGACCTTGACCTTGGTCTGCGGCGAGGAGAAGGAGGTGGCGTTCTCCAGCAGCTCGGCGAGCAGGTGCACGAGGTCGTTGACCACGCGGCCGGCGACCTCGGTCGTCGGCACGGAGGACAGTTCGATGCGCTCGTACTGCTCCACCTCGGACGCGGCGGCGCGGAGCACGTCGACCAGCGGGACCGGTCGGGTCCAGCGGCGGCCGGGTTCCTCACCGGCGAGGACGAGGAGGTTCTCGCCGTTACGGCGCATGCGGGTGGCGAGGTGGTCGAGCTTGAAGAGGGAGGACAGCTGGTCCGGGTCGGCCTCGCGCGACTCCAGTTCGGAGATGAGCGACAGCTGACGCTGGATGAGGCCCTGGGAGCGGCGCGAGAGGTTGGTGAACATCGCGTTGACGTTGCCCCGCAGGAGGGCCTGCTCGGCGGCGAGGCGGACGGCCTCGCGGTGCACGTCGTCGAAGGCCGCGGCCACCTGGCCGATCTCGTCCCGGGAGTGCACACCGACGGACTCGACTGAGGTGTCGACGTCCTGCGGATCCGACTCCGACAGCTGCTTGACCAGCTCGGGCAGCCGGTCCTGGGCGACCTTGGTCGCGGTGTCCTGCAGCCGGCGCAGCGAGCGGATCATGGACCGGGCCACGACGAACGCGCCGACCAGGGAGACACCGAGGACGAGGAGGATCAGCGCACCGGAGATGATCGCCTCTTGCTCCGCGTCGGCGCGGAGGTTGCGGGCGGTCTGTTCCATCTCCTCGAGGAGCGAGCCCTCGATCTTCTTCATCTGCTCGATCTTGGCGGCGGAGTCGTCGGTCCAGTCCTTGTACGAGCGCTTGTCCTGCCCGCCCAGACCGCCCGCGCTGGCGAGGACCCGGTCCGCGTAGACGTCGGAGGCCTCGATGGTCGGGCTCGCGTCGTCGATCGGCCTGGTGAGTTCCTCGGCACCGGAACCGTAGATGTCGGAGAAGGTGCTGCGGTCGGACTCCTCGTTCGCCAGCGCCGCGTTCGCGTACAGCCGGTCGTTCTCGGAGAGCTTGCCGGCCTTGTCGTCGGTCTCGGGCAGGGCCGCCGCGATGACCGCGCGCTGCACGGAGGCGTACTCCTTGGCGGAGGAGAACGCCGCCAGGGCACGGGTCCGCTTGATCATGTCCGGGTTGCTGGTGGCCTCGGCCATGTCCGTGGACAGGTCCAGCAGCTGGTCGACGAGGCGGTGGTAGGCCTCGACCGTCTGCGTGGAGTTCTTGGGGTCCACGTAGGCGTTCTTGCGGATGGTGCTCAGGTTGTAGAGCTCGCGCACGACCCGGACGAGGCTGTCGCGCACACCGGGCATCTTCTCGGTGGTGTTCGCGGTCTCGGCGGCCTGGGTCGCGTCGGTGAACTGGACGCGGGCCTGGTCCGTCTTCTCGCGGGCGCCCTTGACCGTGTAGTCGTTGGCGTTCAGACCGTGCGCGAGGGGACCGGCGGACAGGTCGCGCTCCTGCTGGAGCGCGGTGGCCAGCTCGGTCGCCTGCTTGGTCATGTCCGTGAGCAGCCGCATGTTGTCGAGCTGCTGGATGTCGTCCACGTTGTCGCCGATGCGCAGGGCACCGAGCGAGGTCGCCGCCACCACGGGGAGCGCGAGCAGCGAGACCAGACGGGTGGAGATGCGCCAGTTGCGCAGGGCTATTCGGGAGCCGCTCGTGGCCCCGCCGTTGGTGCCGCCCTTGGATTTCCCGGACGCCTGGGGAGCAACTGACGCGCCGGGGCGCCCTGAGCGCTCCCCGCCGTCGCCGATCTCCGCCGGACCCGGGTTCTGGGCGTGCTGGGGGGAGGAACCGTTACCGGTTCCGTTGTGTGGCTCCGGCTCCGCCGAAGCGCTGCCATCCCTCTTGAAACGTCCCTGCACTAGCGTCGCAACCTCTGGACCAGGCGCCCCACCGCGTGAACGGCGGGACGGTGTCGGCGTCTTCGGGGGCGCCCTGAATACGTCCCCAATTGGTGGTCGTGAGTGACCGGCGCTGGCTCCCCCTCCCACCGCCGCCAGGCGCTGTTTCTTCTGCGCCCCTGCGCGCCGGCACGATCCTGCGGCGGTCCGTGGAATTCCAGCACAGTGCCGGATCTCCAACAAGGCCAATGGGTAACGGTCTGTTCACTGTGACAGCATGTGAGGACCGTGTCACGGGGCGTGGAAGGTGTTTGCGTCGATAACGGACATACCCGTGCGATCCCATGGCGTGAGCAGGGTGTCCTAGTCGCCATGATCAGGAGCGGAATGGGCGCTTCAGGTGCGTTATGCCCGTTTGGTGAAGGTGTATGGATGGCCTGAATTGACCGTTTTGCCCATGACTGAGTGAGCAAACTCACACGCCGATCATGCCTTCTTCACGACTTGACCCGGGAATTGGATGTTTAGCCTGACGCTTTACAGGGATGGCGAATCCGACAACCCGCGCTTGTGGGACGGCCCTTGCGGTCCGCCCGGCGCCCGCACACGACGAGGTCCAGGACAACAGTGAAGACGACGACGATGTTCCGCAACATAGCCAACCCCCGGCGCACGACGCTGGCCCACCTCGCCGACGCCGAGGACCTGCGCACGCCGGAGCAGGAGCACTCCGTCGACCTCCCCTCCCAGACCGCCAACCCCCGCCGGACGGTCCTGATGACGGTCCCGGTCCAGGCGGCGGAGTAGTTGCAAGCTCAAGTACGCAGGGAATCCGCCCCCCGCTCAACGCGGTTCCGGTGAAGATTTTCCCGAGACCCGTGCGGACTCCCGCGCGTACGCACGGCGAAGGGCGCCCGGCACACCTGCCGGGCGCCCTTCGCCCTGCGTGGGCGAGTAATGCGCGAGGCGGCCGCCCCGCCCCGCGTTAGCCTGGACCGTCATACTCCAGCCAGCTCAGTCAAGGGGGCGCAGGCATCCCGTGCGCATCGCCAGGTTCTCCATCGACGGGAACGTAGCCTTCGGCGCGATCGAGGGCGACAAGCCGGACGAGCTCGTCCTCGACATCATCAAGGGCATCCCGTTCGCGGACTTCCAGCTCTCCGGTACGAAGGTCCCGCTCAGCAAGGTCAGGCTGCTGCCGCCGGTGCTCCCCAACAAGGTCGTGGCCTTCGGCCGCAACTACGCCGAACACGCGCGCGAGCTGGGCAACGAGGTCCCGGACGCCCCGTTCGCCTTCTTCAAGCCGGCCACCTCGGTGATCGGCTCCGGCGACGACATCCAGTACCCCGCGTTCTCCCAGGAACTGCACCACGAGGCCGAGCTGGCCGTCGTCATCGGCCGGCTGTGCCGCGAGGTCCCGCGCGAACGCGTCAAGGACGTGATCTTCGGCTACACCTGCGCCAACGACGTCACCGCACGGGACGTCCAGAAGCGCGAGAAGCAGTGGGCCAGGGCCAAGGGCTTCGACACCTCCTGCCCGCTGGGCCCCTGGGTGGAGACCGACCTCGACCCGAGCGACCTGACCATCCAGCTCACCGTCAACGGCGGTCAGCGCCAGCTGGGCCGCACCAGCGAGATGATCAACTCCATCGAGGACCTGATCGTCAACATCACCGAGGCCATGACGCTGCTCCCCGGCGACGTGATCCTCACGGGCACCCCGGCAGGGGTCGGCCCCCTCAACGTCGGCGACGAGGTCGCCGTCACCATCGAAGGCATCGGCACTCTCACCAACAAGGTGATCAAGCGTGGCTAACGGCTCCGTCCGCGTACGTTTCTGTCCGTCCCCGACCGGCAACCCCCATGTGGGTCTGGTCCGCACGGCCCTGTTCAACTGGGCGTTCGCCCGCCACACCGGCGGCACGTTCGTCTTCCGCATCGAGGACACCGACGCGGCCCGCGACTCCGAGGAGTCCTACGAGCAGCTCCTGGACTCCCTGCGCTGGCTGGGCTTCACCTGGGACGAGGGCCCCGAGGTCGGCGGCCCCCACGCGCCGTACCGCCAGTCGCAGCGCATGGAGACGTACCAGGAGGTGGCCGAGAAGCTCAAGGACGCCGGCCGCGCCTACCCCTGCTACTGCACCGCCTCCGAGCTGGAGGAGCGCCGCGACGCCGCCCGCGCCGCCGGCAGGCCCTCCGGCTACGACGGCAAGTGCCGCGAGGTCACACCGGAGCAGAAGGCGCGCTACGAGGCCGAGGGCCGCGAGCCGATCGTCCGCTTCCGGATGCCCGACGAGACGATCACCTTCACGGACCTGGTCCGCGGCGAGCTGACCTTCACCCCGGAGAACGTGCCGGACTACGGCATCGTCCGCGCGAACGGCGCCCCCCTCTACACGCTCGTCAACCCCGTCGACGACGCCCTCATGGAGATCACCCACGTCCTGCGCGGCGAGGACCTGCTCTCCTCCACCCCCCGCCAGATCGCCCTCTACAAGGCGCTGATCGAGCTGGGCATCGCCAAGGAGGTCCCGTCCTTCGGGCACCTGCCGTACGTGATGGGCGAGGGCAACAAGAAGCTGTCGAAGCGCGACCCGCAGTCCTCGCTCAACCTCTACCGGGAGCGCGGCTTCCTGCCCGAGGGCCTGCTCAACTATCTCTCCCTGCTCGGCTGGTCGCTCTCCGCCGACAAGGACATCTTCACGATCGAGGAGATGGTCGCCGCCTTCGACGTCGCGGACGTGAACCCCAACCCGGCCCGCTTCGACCTCAAGAAGGCCGAGGCGATCAACGCCGACCACATCCGTCTGCTGGACGTGAAGGAGTTCACCGGGCGCTGCGCCCCCTGGCTGCAGGCCCCCTTCGCCCCCTGGGCGCCCGAGGACTTCGACGAGGCCAAGTGGGAGGCCATCGCCCCGCACGCGCAGACCCGTCTGAAGGTCCTCTCCGAGATCACGGAGAACGTCGACTTCCTGTTCCTGCCGGAGCCGGTGGAGGACGAGGCGAGCTGGGCGAAGGCCATGAAGGAGGGCTCCGACGCCCTCCTGCGCACGGCGAGGGAGAAGCTGGAGGCGGCCGACTGGGCCTCGGCCGAGTCCCTGAAGGAGGCCGTCCTGGCCGCCGGCGAGGCCCACGGCCTCAAGCTCGGCAAGGCCCAGGCCCCCGTCCGAGTCGCCGTCACCGGCCGCACGGTCGGCCTCCCGCTCTTCGAGTCCCTGGAGATCCTGGGCAGGGAGAAGACGCTGGCCCGGATCGACGCGGCCCTGGCGAAGCTGGCCGCTTAACCGCCGCGGACGAAGGGGGCGGCACCCGGGCATCCCGGTGCCGCCCCCTTCGTCGTCCCAACCTCCGGACAGGACGCCCGGCCCCGGGCTACCGTCGGATCATGGACATCAAGGCCGTGCTCTGGGACGTCGACGACACCCTTTTCGACTACACCGCGGCCGACCGGGCCGGCATGCGCGACCATCTCGCCGCCGAGGGCCTGCTCCTCGGACACGACTCCGTCGAGGACGCCCTGACCCGCTGGCGCGAACTGACCAGCCTGCACTGGCGGCGGTACGCGGCCGGCGAGGGCGACTGGGAGTCCACCCGCCGCGACCGGGT
Organism: Streptomyces stelliscabiei; assembly: GCF_014873495.1. GTDB lineage: Bacteria > Actinomycetota > Actinomycetes > Streptomycetales > Streptomycetaceae > Streptomyces > Streptomyces bottropensis. Next base: position 7,404,732 of record NZ_JADBGF010000001.1, read on the forward strand.
GCGGGACTTCCACGGGCAGCCCCTGAGCGACACCGAGGCCGACGCCTGGTTCGAGCGCTACATCGCCCACTACGAACGGGCCTGGACGCTCTTCCCGGACGTCGTGCCCGTCCTGGACGCGCTGGCCGCCAGCCACCGGCACGCGGTGCTGTCCAACTCCAGCCTCCCCGTCCAGGAACGCAAGCTCCGCGCGCTCGGCGTGTGGGACCGCTTCGAGACGGTGCTGTGCGCCGAGCAACTGGGCATCCACAAACCGGCCGCCGAGGCGTTCCACGTGGCCTGCGAGGCCCTGGAGCTGCCCCCGCACGAGGTCGCCTACGTGGGCGACCACCCGGAGATCGACGGCCGGGGCGCGGCCGACGCCGGACTGCTGTCGGTGTGGATCGACCGCGGCGGCCTCTACGCGACCGTCGACCCGCCCGTCGGGCCGCACCGGATCGCCACCCTCGCCGAACTCCCGGCGATCCTCGGCTCGGATACCCGTTTTGGAGCGCCGTCCACCTTCGGGTAATGTTCTTCCTGCGCCGCCGGAGAGCGGGCCGAAAGGCCTGGAACCGGAGACGCACACTAGAACAAGATCCCTTCAAGGGCTTGAGTTCCAGTGGCCTATGGTGTAATTGGCAGCACGACGGTTTCTGGTTCCGTTAGTCTTGGTTCGAGTCCAGGTAGGCCAGCTCGCAGAGCTCATCTGCACCAGTGGAAGATCGCTTCCACGAAGCCCCCGTTGTGTAGCGGCCTAGCACGCTGCCCTCTCACGGCAGTAGCGCCGGTTCGAATCCGGTCGGGGGTACAGATCCTTCCCGCGAAGGTGGCCAGGGTAGCTCCCACCACGCTCGATGCAGGATCGCTAGGGCCCCCGTTGTGTAGCGGCCTAGCACGCCGCCCTCTCAAGGCGGTAGCGCCGGTTCGAATCCGGTCGGGGGTACGCAAAAAAGGTATCAACCATATTGGTCTATGGTGTAATTGGCAACACTACGGTTTCTGGTACCGTCATTCTTGGTTCGAGTCCAGGTAGACCAGCTCGGACCTGCGGCGTTGTAAATTAAACGCGTGCAGGATCGCTAGGGCCCCCGTTGTGTAGCGGCCTAGCACGCCGCCCTCTCAAGGCGGTAGCGCCGGTTCGAATCCGGTCGGGGGTACGTGAATGAAGGCCCTCCACTTCGGTGGAGGGCCTTCGTCGTGTGCCCCCGGCCGGTCGTGTGCCCTGGCCGGCCGTCCCGGCTACTCGATGCCGTACCGCCGGGCCGACTCCTCCTCCTGGGCCAGCCGGTGCAGCGAGCGCAGCACCGGCTCGAAGAGCACCGCCGACGAGACCGCCTGCTCGACCATCTCCGTGTCGGACTCACAGGTCTCCATGCGGTCCAGGTCACGCGCGGCTGCCTGGTGCATCAACTCGGCGTACGGGGCCATGCTTTCGGCGTCGCACGGATAGCCGAGCCGCAGCAGCGTCGCGACCAGCGCCACCAGGGAACGGTGGACGGGGGAGAGGGCGCCGATCTCCCGCGCCGCGTCCCAGCCCAGCCGCTGCAGCAGCCGGTCCACCTCGGCCGTCGCGGCGACGGTGACCGGGTCCTCCTCGTCCGGGCCGGGGGTCTGCGGCAGGGCCCACAGGGCCGCGCCGAGCCGGATCGTACGGCCCAGCGACTCGTCGTCCACGTGCCGGAGCACCTCCCGGGCGTTCACCACCGGCACCTTGCCCACCTGGATCAACGCCCGCACCAGCCGCAGCCGGCGCAGATGCTCCTCGTCGTACTCCGCCGTGGTCGCGTTGACCTGGCGGCCCGGCGCCAACAGGCCTTCACGCAGGTAGTACTTGATCGTCGCCGTGGACACCCCGCTGCGCTCGCTCAGCTCCGCCAGCCGCATCTCTCTTGCGCCTCTCCTTGGGAAGTGTCACTATCCAAGCACGGCAGTTCGGATAGTGCCGCTCACCAACCAGGGGGAGTCATGTTCGGAAAGCGGGTCGCGCCCGGCCGTACCACCGCGGCGGCCGAGGGCGAGGTGGTGGTGCTGCTGATCGGCACGCGGATCAACCACTTCTGGGCCGTGCACCACTGGGGTCCCGTGCTGACGGCGATGCCGCGGATGCTGCGGGAGCTGCGGAAGGACCCGGAACGGGGACTGCTGAACGCCGTGCTGCTGACGGCCTCACCGCGGACCTACTACGTCGTCCAGTACTGGGAGTCCAAGGAGAAGCTCTACGCCTACGCGCACGCGCCCGACGCGTTCCACCGTGTGGCGTGGGCGGCGCTCAACCGCAGGGAGCGCAAGGGGAAGTCGCGACAGCACGTGGGGCTCTGGCACGAGACCTATGTGGTGCCGGAGGGTTCGTACGAGTCGATCTACGCCGACATGCCCGCGTTCGGCCTCGCGGCGGCCACGGGGGTGCTGCCGCTGGAGAAGCGGGGGAGGTCGGCGAAGGAGAGGTTCGCTCACCGGCGGGGGGTCGGTGCCTAGCCTGCTGGCGTACTGGGCGCCGTGGGGGAGCTGTGTGGGGCGGCTGCGGGTGGATCGTGGTTGCTCGCGCGGTTCCCCGCGCCCCTGAAGGGCGCGGCTGCTGTCGCCCCATGAGAAAAGGCCTGCCGCGGCGTTGAGGCAGGCCTTTTCCCGTGGTCGGGCGGGGATGTGGTGGATCAACCGGTGCGGCGCAGGGCCTCCGAGAGACGGCCCGCGGCGTCGATGACCGCCTGGGCGTGCATACGGCCGGGGTGGCGGGTGAGGCGCTCGATGGGGCCGGAGACGGAGACGGCGGCCACCACGCGGTTCGACGGCCCGCGCACGGGGGCGGAGACCGAGGCGACGCCCGGCTCGCGCTCGCCGATGGACTGGGCCCAGCCCCGGCGCCGTACGCCCGAGAGGGCGGTGGCCGTGAAGCGGGCGCCCTGGAGGCCGCGGTGCAGCCGCTCCGGCTCCTCCCAGGCCATCAGGATCTGCGCCGACGAACCGGCCTTCATCGTGAGGGTCGAGCCGACCGGGACCGTGTCCCTGAGCCCCGAGAGTCGCTCCGCGGCGGCGACACAGATACGCATGTCGCCCTGTCGGCGATACAGCTGCGCGCTCTCGCCCGTGATGTCGCGCAGATGCGTGAGCACCGGGCCCGCCGTCGCGAGGAGGCGGTCCTCGCCGGCGGCCGCGGCCAGCTCGGCCAGCCGGGGGCCGAGGATGAACCGGCCCTGCATGTCGCGTGCCACCATGCGGTGGTGTTCCAGAGCCACGGCCAGGCGGTGGGCCGTGGGCCGTGCGAGTCCCGTGGCGCCGACCAGACCCGCGAGGGTGGCCGGACCGGACTCCAGAGCGCTCAGGACCAGGGCCGCCTTGTCCAGAACGCCGACGCCGCTACTGTTGTCCATGCAACGATACTCGCGTCTCACTCTGTGAAACGCAAGTTCAATTTCGCGTGGACCTTGCCACTCTGGAAGAAGAACAACGGCTCGCGGACCAACGAGCCCGGCGGCCGGCGCTCATACGAGGGGTACGTGCGCCCGCCACCTCCGATATCTCTAGTTGGGCCGGCGCTCGGACAAGCCGGCCGGAGGGAAAGCGATGGGTAGGACACTCGCGGAGAAGGTCTGGGACGACCACGTCGTCCGGCGCGCCGAGGGCGAGCCCGACCTCCTCTTCATCGATCTGCACCTGCTGCACGAGGTGACCAGCCCCCAGGCCTTCGACGGTCTCCGCAAGAGCGGGCGGAAGGTTCGCCGGCTCGACCTGACCATCGCGACCGAGGACCACAACACCCCCACCCTCGACATCGACAAGCCCATCGCGGACCCGGTCTCCCGCGTCCAGCTGGAGACGCTGCGCGCGAACGCCGCCGAGTTCGGTGTGCGTCTGCACCCGCTGGGCGACGTCGAGCAGGGCGTCGTGCACGTCGTCGGCCCCCAGCTGGGTCTCACCCAGCCCGGCATGACGGTCGTCTGTGGTGACTCCCACACCTCCACGCACGGCGCCTTCGGCGGTCTGGCGTTCGGTATCGGCACCTCCCAGGTGGAGCATGTGCTGGCGACCCAGACGCTGCCGCTGGTCCGCCCGAAGACCATGGCCATCACGGTCGAGGGCGAGCTGCCCGACGGCGTCACCGCCAAGGACCTGATCCTCGCGATCATCGCCAAGATCGGTACCGGCGGCGGCCAGGGCTATGTCCTGGAGTACCGCGGCCCCGCCATCGAGAAGCTCTCGATGGAGGCCCGCATGACCATCTGCAACATGTCGATCGAGGCCGGCGCCCGCGCGGGCATGATCGCCCCCGACGAGACCACCTTCGACTACCTCAAGGGCCGTCCGCACGCCCCCGAGGGTGCGGACTGGGACGCGGCCGTCGCGTACTGGAAGACGCTGAGGACGGACGAGGACGCCGAGTTCGACGCCGAGGTGATCATCGACGGTGCCTCCCTGTCGCCGTTCGTCACCTGGGGCACCAACCCCGGCCAGGGCGCGCCGCTTTCGGCGTCGGTCCCCGACCCGGCTTCGTACGAGGACGCTTCGGAGCGCCACGCCGCCGAAAAGGCCCTGGAGTACATGGGGTTGGAGGCCGGCCAGCCGCTGAAGTCCATCGACGTGGACACCGTCTTCGTAGGTTCGTGCACCAACGGCCGCATCGAGGACCTGCGCGCCGCCGCCGACCTGATCAAGGGCCGCAAAGTCGCCGACGGCGTACGGATGCTGGTCGTCCCCGGCTCCGCGCGGGTCGGTCTGCAGGCCGTCTCCGAGGGCCTGGACGTCGTCTTCAAGGAGGCCGGCGCCGAGTGGCGGCACGCGGGCTGCTCGATGTGTCTGGGCATGAACCCGGACCAGCTGGCCCCCGGTGAGCGCTCCGCGTCCACCTCCAACCGCAACTTCGAGGGCAGGCAGGGCAAGGGCGGCCGTACCCACCTGGTGTCGCCGCAGGTCGCCGCGGCGACGGCCGTCCTGGGCCACCTGGCGTCCCCCGCCGACCTGACCGACACCCCCGCGCCCGCTGGAGTCTGAACAGCCATGGAAGCATTCACCACCCACACCGGCCGGGCCGTCCCGCTGCGCCGCAGCAATGTCGACACCGACCAGATCATCCCCGCCCACTGGCTCAAGAAGGTGACCAGGGACGGCTTCGAGGACGGACTGTTCGAGGCCTGGCGCAAGGACGAGACCTTCGTCCTCAACCAGCCCGAGCGCCAGGGAGCCACCGTCCTGGTGGCCGGCCCCGACTTCGGCACCGGCTCCTCCCGTGAGCACGCCGTGTGGGCGCTGCAGAACTACGGCTTCAAGGCCGTCATCTCCTCCCGCTTCGCCGACATCTTCCGCGGCAACTCGCTCAAGAACGGCCTGCTCACGGTCGTCCTGGAGCAGGAGATCGTGGAGGCGCTGCAGCAGCTCGCGGAGAACGACCCGCAGGCCGAGATCACGGTCGACCTCCAGTCCCGCGAGGTGCGCGCCGAGGGCATCACCGCCTCCTTCGAGCTGGACGAGAACTCCCGCTGGCGGCTGCTGAACGGGCTGGACGACATCTCCATCACCCTCCAGAACGAGGCCGACATCTCCGCGTACGAGGCCAAGCGGCCGTCGTACAAGCCGAGGACGCTGAAAGTCTGATCCGCCCGGCGCGAGCCACCCGCCGGGCGGCCCGTGCAAGGCGCATTCCAGCCACCGCGACACCCCCAGGTACCCCCAATCGGGCACGGTTGGGGGTACCTGCATGTCCGGGTTCGGAGACCTTCGAAGTCATGTGCAGAAAGGTTTCAACTCCCCTAGTTACAAAGGTGATTGCTGGGGTACGCGCACCATGGTGTGGCATCGACCGGCAGTGCTCCTCAGGTCTCCGGAAGGCGGCAGTTGCCCCCTGCGCAGGCGACAACTCGCCCCAGATGGCACAATCTGTGCATGGAACACGACGGCCAACTCGAGCTCTATACGGCGGTCGCGGGCCAACTCAAGGAAGCGCACGCAAGAGTGCGCGCACTGCAAGTCCCGGAGGGCGTACGCATGGCGCTGACCCGGAAGCTGCTGGTCATTACGGCCGTGGCCAAGCACGATCTCGCCGACGCGGCAAGGCGGCTGGAGGGCTTCACGACGGACCTCGACGAGGGGCGAATGCCCGTAGAGGACCGCTGAGAGAACTCCGTGGCTGCCGAGTTCGTTGCGGCACAAGGGTGATAAGCCCGTTTCGTGTTTGATTTGCGGTATATATCTGCCTAACGTGCGAAAAGCTTGAACACTTTCGTTCTGGCGATGTCTCCGAAGGGGAAGACGTGAACAAGGCGCAGCTCGTAGAAGCGATTGCGGACAAGGTCGGCGGGCGTCAGCAGGCCGCCGACGCGGTCGACGCCGTTCTGGACGCCATCGTCCGCGCGGTCGTCGCCGGGGACCGGGTGTCGGTCACCGGCTTCGGTTCGTTCGAGAAGGTCGACCGGCCGGCCCGTTACGCCCGCAACCCGCAGACGGGTGAGCGGGTTCGGGTCAAGAAGACCTCCGTGCCGCGTTTCCGCGCGGGCCAGGGTTTCAAGGACCTGGTGAGCGGTTCGAAGAAGCTTCCCCGTGGTGGCGAGGTCGCGGTCAAGAAGGCGCCCAAGGGCAGCCTGAGCGGTGGGGCTTCGGCGACGGTCAAGAAGGCGGCGGCGAAGAAGACGGCCGCCAAGAAGACGACCGCCCGCAAGACCACCTCGGCCGCCGCCAAGAAGACGACGGCCGCCGCGAAGAAGACCACGGCGAAGAAGGCGACCGCGAAGAAGACGACCGCGAAGTCGACCGCCGCGAAGAAGACCACGGCGTCGAAGTCGACGGCCGCCAAGAAGACGGCCGCGAAGAGCGCGCCGGCGAAGAAGGCCACGGCCAAGAAGGCCCCGGCCAAGAAGTCGACGGCTCGCAAGACGACCGCGAAGAAGACCGCCGCCCGCCAGGCATAGGGCGCCTGGTACTCACACGCGCCGGGCCGGGCTCCTGATGGTGGAGCCCGGCCCGCGGCGTGTTCCGGGGAAGATCCCGGCAGGAGTTCAGAACGTCTGCAAGGTGATCAGGGTGATGCGCAGGGTCTCCCCCTCGCCCTCCGTCTCGATCCTGACCCGCTGCCCCGGGCGGAGCAGACGCAGGGCGCCCGCGTCGAAGGCCGGGGCGCCGAACGGGACCGGGGTGCCGTCGTCCAGGAGCACCTGGCCGGTGCGGGTGGCGGGGTCGTAGGTGTACGCGGTGGCCTGCATGGCCGCAGCCTACTGGCCGGGGATCAGCAGGCGCGCGGCGGCCGCGGCCGTCCGGGGGCCGACGCCGAGGCCGAGCGCGGCGCGGAGGTCGTCACCGGTGTCGACGTCCTGGCGCACGGAATCGACGGCGGTGACGGCGAGTTCCACGGCGCCGGAGCGACGGTGGCGCACCCGGGAACCGGGACCGAAGACGGGGGCGAGATCGTGACCGGGGGCCGCCGCGAGCAGGGTGGTGCCGGTGCCGGCCGCGTCCGGGAGGAAAGAGCGGGGGAATGCGGCGGCCGCGTTCAGCACCCGGGTCAATTCCCCGGGGCGCAGCGCGGGCAGATCGGCGTTCAGGGCCGCCACGGGGCTTTGCGGGCGTACATCGCGCACGACGGCCGTTCCGTGCCGCAGGGCGGCGTTCAGACCGTCCCCGGAGTCGCCGCGGGGGTCCTCCGGGACGGTGTGGGCACCCAGGGCGGCCAGTTCGCGCGCGGCGAGGGGGTCGTCCGTGACCACCACCACACCGGACACCGCCGTGGCGGCCAGGGCCGCGGCCACGGTGTCCTGGGCGAAGGCGAGGGCCAGGCCGGGGCGCACCGCGTCGGCGGCGGTGTCCGAGAGCCTGCTCTTGGCCCGCGCCAGGGGCTTCACGGGTACGACCAGGGTCCACTGCACGGGCGTTCCGTCCCTCTCTTGTCGCCGCCATTGTCACCTGGGCGCAATGGGCGGCCGTAGGGCGGGGCGTACGGTGTTCTCGACAGACCGGCAGCCCGGGGCGACACTTGTGCGGCTCCGGGCCCCCGGAACAGGCCCTGGGAAGTCCTAGAGGAAGGTGTCCGCGTGCCCCGCCGGAGAATCGGCTTCTGGTACCGCCTCGCCGCGGTGATCGCCAAACCGCCCCTGGTGGTGCTGATCAAGCGGGACTGGCGTGGAATGGAGAACATTCCGGCCGAGGGTGGATTTATCACCGCCGTGAACCACAATTCGCATGTCGATCCCTTTGCGTACGCCCATTATCAGTACAACAGCGGCCGGGTTCCGCGTTTTCTCGCGAAGAGCGGTCTCTTCGGCAAGGGATTCATCGGTGCCGTGATGCGCGGCACCGGTCAGATTCCCGTCTATCGCGAGAGCACCGACGCGCTGAGCGCCTTCCGGGCCGCCATCGAAGCCGTCGAGCGCGGCGAGTGCGTCGCCTTCTACCCCGAGGGCACCCTGACCCGCGACCCGGACGGCTGGCCCATGACCGGCAAGACCGGCGCCGCGCGGGTCGCCCTGCAGACCAGGTGCCCGGTGATCCCGGTCGCGCAGTGGGGCGCCAACGAGCTGCTGCCGCCGTACGCGAAGAAGCCCCATCTCCTGCCGCGCAAGACCCACCACGTGCTCGCGGGCCCGCCCGTCGACCTCACGCGCTTCTACGGCCAGGAGATGAGCCCGGACCTGCTGAAGGACGCCACGGAGGTCATCATGGCCGCCGTCACCCGCCAGCTGGAGCAGATCCGCGGCGAGCGGGCACCCGAGACCCCGTACGACCCGAAGCGGGAGCGGATCGAGCAGCGGCGCAGGAGCGCCGCCGCGGTCGAGCACCGGCGGCCCGAGCAGCACAATGGGGCACTGCGGGGACAGCGACGTCAGGAAGAGGGGCAGGGCAAGTGAGCAAGCCGGTCAAGGCGGCAGTGTTCGGCACCGGTTCGTGGGGCACCGCCTTCGGCATGGTGCTCGCCGACGCGGGATGCGACACCGTGCTGTGGGGGCGGCGTCCGGAACTCGCGGACGCGGTCAACTCCACCCGAACCAACCCGGACTACCTGCCCGGGGTGCGACTCCCGGAGAACCTGCGGGCCACCGCCGACGCCGCCGAGGCCGCCGCCGACGCCGACTTCACCGTCCTCGCCGTGCCCTCCCAGACGCTGCGCGCCAACCTCGCCGACTGGACCGGGCTGCTGGCGCCCGACACCGTCCTCGTCTCGCTCATGAAAGGCGTCGAACTCGGTTCCGCCATGCGGATGAGCGAGGTGATCGAGGACGTCGCCAAGGTCGGGCAGGACCGGGTCGCCGTCGTCACCGGGCCCAACCTGGCACGCGAGATCGCCTCCCGGATGCCGGCCGCCTCCGTGGTCGCCTGCACCGACGAGGCCGTCGCCCAGCGGCTCCAGGCCGCCTGCCACACCCCGTACTTCCGCCCGTACACCAACACCGACGTCGTCGGCTGCGAGCTGGGCGGCGCGGTGAAGAACGTCATCGGTCTCGCCGTCGGCATCGCGGACGGCATGGGCCTCGGCGACAACGCCAAGGGCTCGCTCATCACGCGCGGTCTCGCCGAGACGACCCGCCTCGGCCTCGCGATGGGCGCCGACCCGCTCACCTTCGCCGGACTCGCGGGACTCGGCGACCTGGTGGCGACCTGTTCCTCGCCGCTCTCCCGCAACCACACCTTCGGCACCAACCTCGGCAAGGGCATGACCCTCCAGGAGACCATCGCGGTCACGAAGCAGACCGCCGAGGGCGTCAAGTCCTGTGAGTCCGTACTGGACTTGGGGCGTCGGCACGGCGTCGACATGCCCATCACGGAGACGGTCGTCGACATCGTGCACGACGGCAAGCCGCCGGTCGTCGCCCTCAAGGAGATGATGTCGCGCAGCGCCAAGCCGGAGCGACGCTGAGCGAAAGCGACCGTATGGGCACTGACTGGCCCAGTACCAACGGGTACTCTCGACGCGATATGAGCACCGAGAACCTCCCCCAGAGCCCTGAGCAGCCGTCCCGCAAGCCGCGCGTGGCCGTCGTCTTCGGCGGCCGCAGCTCGGAACACGGGATCTCCGTGGTCACGGCCGGCGCCGTGCTGCGCTCCATCGACCGGACCAAGTACGACGTCCTGCCGATCGGTATCACCCGGGAGGGCCGCTGGTTCCTCACCGCCGACGAACCGGACCGCATGGCGATCACCGACCGCCGTACGCCGAGCGTCGAGGAACTCGCGGAGTCGCGCGAGGGCGGCGTCGTGCTCCCCGTCGACCCTGCCAACCGCGAAGTCGTCTACAGCGAGCCCGGATCGGTCCCCAAGGCGCTCGGCGAGGTCGACGTCGTCTTCCCCGTCCTGCACGGTCCCTACGGCGAGGACGGCACCCTCCAGGGCATGCTGGAACTCTCCGGGGTCCCCTACGTCGGCTCGGGCGTCCTCGCCTCGGCGGTCGGCCAGGACAAGGAGTACATGAAGCGGGTGTTCACCTCCTTCGGGCTGAAGGTGGGCCCGTACGTGGTCATCCGGCCGCGCGAGTGGCAGCTGGACGAGGCCGCCGCCCGCAAGAAGATCATCGACCTCGCCGGTGAGCACGGCTGGCCCCTCTTCGTGAAGCCCGCCCGCGCGGGGTCCTCCATCGGCATCACCAAGGTCGACGACCTCGCCGGTCTCGACGAGGCGATCGCCGAGGCCCAGCGCCACGACCCCAAGATCCTGGTCGAGGCGGCCCTGCGAGGCCGTGAGATCGAGTGCGGCGTCCTGGAGTTCGAGGACGGTCCCCGCGCCTCCGTCCCCGCCGAGATCCCGCCCCCCGAGGCGCACGCGTACTACGACTTCGACGCCAAGTACATCGACTCGACCCCCGGCATCGTCCCGGCGCCGCTGACGCCGGAGGAGACCGCCGAGGTCCAACGGCTCGCCGTCGACGCCTTCGACGCGGCGTCCTGCGAGGGCCTGGTCCGCGCGGACTTCTTCCTCACGGAGGACGGCGAGTTCGTGATCAACGAGATCAACACGCTGCCCGGCTTCACGCCGATCTCGATGTACCCGGCGATGTGGAAGGCGAGCGGCATCGCGTACCCGGAGCTGGTGGACCGCCTGATCCAGGCGGCGCTGCACCGTCCGACGGGCCTGCGCTGAGGCGGGCCCTTGATGGGCCGGAGGCTCAAAAGGTGCGCGGGGAACCGCGCGACCAGCCACAGGCCGGCCCGCATCCTCCCGACGGCCTCCCGAGGCACCCCCTCAGGAGGCGACCCCCTCAGGAACCGCCTTCTTGATGGCAGGCGCCAGCCCCACCAGGATCGGCGACGTGTCCTCGGCGGCCCGCTCGGCCGCCACCGTCACCTCCACGTACGCGGAGCGATTGGCCGTGGTGAAGCGGTAGGCGCCACCCTCCCGCTTCTCCATCAGCCAGTCCACCCCGTCGACGGCCCCGGCCACGGCATCGGCATCGCGTCCCTCCGCCACCCCGGGGTCGATCATCTTCGGCGGCCGGGGGACACCACAGCGCAGTATGATCACCGCGTCACCCCAGCCCGCCGTCAGCTCGGAGGCCGGCTGCGGATCCTGGCGGTCGAGACCGTCCACCTCGCGCGGCAACATCTCGTCCAGGTTCTGGCACAGTTTCACGGCGGCAGCCCCAGCGCTGGGAACCGCCGCCGAGCCGCCGTCGTCTGCTGAGGAGCAGCCCACGACGGCGATCAACGACACGGCCAGGACGGGCAGCCCGAGGCGAGCGGCGCGCCGGTGACGGAACGAGTTCACCGGCCAAGGGTAGACGGGGGCTACAGGTGCACGACCGGGCAGGTCAGGGTGCGGGTGATCCCGTCCACTTGCTGGACTTTCGCGACCACCAGCCGACCGAGGTCGTCGACGGTGTCGGCCTGGGCGCGCACGATGACGTCGTAGGGACCTGTCACGTCCTCGGCCTGGACGACGCCAGGGAGCTTGCTGATCGTGTCGGCGACGGTCGACGCTTTGCCGACCTCCGTCTGGATCAGGATGTACGCCTGTACCACGGAACCTCCAGGGCGGCCACGAGGATCATGTGGATCATGTCGGGAAAAGGAACGCCACGGTATCGCGTCGTCGGGCGCCGGGGGGAGACCCCTGGAGGCCGCGCCGCACGCACCGGGGGGCGCGGACGACGGAAGTTGACGGTCCACTCGACCGTACCGAGGACGACAACGGCCCGCGACCGGGCGCGAGTGACACTGCAAACGCCACGAGAAGGGGCGATACGACGATGAAGGGCACCGTGGGAGAGCTGGGGGAGTTCGGGCTCATCAGGGAGCTCACCTCCCGGCTCACCACCACCCCGGCGGTCCGGGTCGGTCCCGGCGACGACGCGGCCGTGGTGGCGGCGCCGGACCGCAGGGTCGTGGCGAGCACCGATCTGCTCCTGGAGGGGCGGCACTTCCGGCGCGACTGGTCCACGGCGTACGACGTCGGGCGCAAGGCCGCAGCCCAGAACCTCGCGGACATCGCCGCCATGGGGGCCGTGCCCACCGCCCTGCTGCTCGGTCTGGTCGCGCCCGCCGACCTTCCGGTGACCTGGGCCACCGAGCTGATGGACGGCCTGCGCGACGAGTGCCAGGTCGCCGGCGCGGCCGTGGTCGGCGGTGACGTCGTCCGCGGCGACACCATCATGATCTCCATCACCGCCCTCGGTGATCTGCGCAACCACGAACCCGTGACCAGGGGCGGAGCCCGGCCCGGTGACGCCGTCGCGGTCACCGGCTGGCTCGGCTGGTCCGCCGCCGGGCACGCGGTGCTCTCCCGCGGCTTCCGCTCGCCGCGCGCCTTCGTGGAGGCCCACCGGCGCCCCGAACCGCCGTACCACGCGGGTCCGGCGGCCGCCTCCCTCGGCGCGACCGCGATGTGCGACGTGAGCGACGGGCTGATCGCGGACCTGGGGCACATCGCGGAGGCGAGCAAGTGCCGGATCGACATCCGCTCCGGGGCGATCGACATCCCGACCCAGATGCACGACATCGGTCAGGCCGTCGGCGTCGACCCCCTCCAGTGGGTGCTCACCGGCGGCGAGGACCACGCGATCGTGGCGACCTTCCCGCCCGACGTGAAGCTGCCCGCGCGGTGGAAGGTGATCGGCGAGGTCCTCAACCCCTCGGCACTGCCCCAGGTGACCGTGGACGGGGCGCCCTGGACCAGCAAGGGCGGCTGGGACCACTTCGGGGACATCGAGTCATGACCCCGGCTCCCGCGCGCGTCCTCACCGTGGCCGGGTCCGACTCCGGCGGCGGGGCCGGTATCCAGGCCGACCTGAAGACGATGCTGGCGCTCGGCGTGCACGGCATGAGCGTCGTCACGGCGGTCACCGCGCAGAACTCCCGGGGCGTGCAGGGAGCCTGGGAACTGCCGGTCGAAGCCGTACGGGCCCAGTACCGCAGTGTCGTCGACGACATCGGCGTCCAGGCGGTCAAGACCGGCATGCTCGCCTCCGCCGAACTCGTCGAGGCGGTCGCCGAGTTGCTGGCGGCCACGGACGCACCGGTCGTCGTCGACCCGGTCGGCGTCTCCAAGCACGGAGACCCGCTCCTCGCCGCGACCGCGCTGGACTCCGTACGGACGCGGCTGCTGCCGACGGCCACGGTCGCCACCCCGAACCTCGACGAGGTCGCCCAGCTCACCGGCGTCGAGGTCCGGTCGGAGGCCGGGATGCGCGAGGCGGCCGAGGCCGTCCTGGCGTACGGGCCCCGGTGGGCGCTGATCAAGGGCGGGCATCTGCCGGGTGACGCCGTGGACCTCCTGACCGACGGCTCGGAGCAGCACTGGCTGCGCGCCCGCAGGTACGACAACCGGCACACGCACGGCACGGGCTGCACCCTCGCCTCCGCGATCGCCGCGCACCTCGCGCGGGGACTGAGTGTGCCGGAGGCCGTGACGGCGGCCAAGGAGTACGTCACCGGGGCGATCGCCGCCGGGTTCGCGCTCGGCGACGGGATCGGTCCCGTCGACCACGGCTGGGCTCTCACACGATCCGCTCCGGCGGGCTGACGTCGGTCGCCGACCGCTCGGTGAGGCGCCCGAACAGGGCGGGCATCGAGCGGACGGCCGCCGGACGGACGGGCATCGGGTGGTCGGCGAACGGCCGGGGCATGGCAAAAAGCCGGCCCACCTGACGGTGGACCGGCTCTGAGCAGCGAACCAGCAGTGGCCGCGCGCTTAGCTGAGCGTCAGCGCGAGACCTTGCCGGCCTTGATGCACGAGGTGCAGGCGTTCACGCGCTTCGGCGTCCCGCCGACCACGGTACGCACGCGCTGGATGTTCGGGTTCCAGCGACGGGACGTACGGCGGTGCGAGTGCGAGATGTTGTTGCCGAAGCCCGGCCCCTTGCCGCAGACGTCGCAGTTGGCAGCCACGGGTCACTCCAAAGACTTCAGATGCACTTACGGTTGATCCCGGCATGCCGGGATCACGATCCCGTTTGACGGGGATCTGAGTGGCGTTGCCAGGGGGAGAGTCCGGTTTGGATCAGCGATCCGAATCGGACAACCGGAGCAGCATACAACGACTGCGTCCGTACAACGAAACTACCATGGCTGGTCGGGGCCTCGTCCCGGCCCCCTTACCGGCGGTCACCACCGCGGGTCTACGCTGCGAGCGGCGTGCGGCGTCCCCCGGTCCCACGTCCAGCAGCCAAGCAGCTCAAGGAGGCGCAGGTGCCGCAGGTGCCGCAGACATTCTTCGATGCTCTCGCGGTACGCACCTGGTGCGCACTCGCGCTGGCGGCGCTGGGACGCGCGCGCGAGGAGATCGACGCCATCAACGTGTACCCGGTGGCCGACGGCGACACCGGCACGAACCTGTACCTGACCATGGAGTCGGCGGCGGCGGCCGTGGAAGCGGTCTTCGCGGGCCACGAGGCCGGCGCTCCCGCGGCCGGCGAGGGGGGACCCACGCTCGCCGAGGCCGCGCGGGCCATGGCGCACGGGGCCCTGATCGGGGCCCGGGGGAACTCCGGGACGATCCTCGCCCAGCTCCTGAGGGGCATGTCCCAGGTCCTCTCCGACGACAGTGAGGCGGTTCACACCGACGGCCGGGGTCTGCGGCTCGCGCTGCGGCACGCCGCCGACTCCGCCCGTGACGCCGTCGCCCATCCCGTCGAGGGCACCGTCCTCACCGTCGCCGCCGCGGCGGCCGACGCGGCCACCGGCACCGAGGGCGACTGCGCCGCGGTCGCCCGCTCCGCCTACGAGGGCGCCGGTACGGCCCTGGCGGCGACCCCGGGCCAACTGGCGGCCCTGGCCCGCGCCGGCGTCGTGGACGCGGGCGGACGGGGCCTGGTGGCGGTGCTGGCGGCGCTGGTGGAGACGTTCACGGGGGAGGCGCCGAGGGCGGTGGCCCTCGCCGGGGGCCGCGCGCGCGTGGCCGAGGCCGCGAAGGGCGCGGAGGTGTGCGTGGACGACCGGCCCGACGCGGGGGGCCCCGCGTTCGAGGTGATCTACCTCCTGGAGGCGGACGACGCGGCCGTGGCCCGCCTGCGGGGCCGGCTGGACGCGCTCGGCGACTCGCTCGTGGTGGTCGGCGGCGACGGACTGTGGAACGTGCACGTGCACGTCGACGACGCCGGGGCCGCGGTGGAGGCGGGCGTCGAGGCCGGGCGGCCGTACCGCATCCGGATCACGCACTTCGGGGCCGAGGACGCCCATGTGACCGGTGAGGCCGGACGGCCGCCGCGCGAGCGCGCCCAGCGGGCCGTCGTCGCCGTCGTGCCGGGGGAGGGGCTGGCCGGGCTGTACGCCGAGGCGGGCGCGACCACGGTCCTGGCCCGCCCCGGGGAGCCGCCCGCCAGCGGGGAGCTGGTGGAGGCCGTACGGCGCGCCCACGCGCGCGAGGTGGTGCTGCTGCCCAACGACGCGGACCTGCGCCACACGGCGGCTGCCGCCGCCGAGCAGGCCCGTACGGAGGGCGTCCGGGTCGCCCTCATCCCCACGCGCTCGGCCGTGCAGGGCATCGCCGCCCTCGCCGTCCACGAGCCCGACCGCCGCTTCGACGAGGACGTCGTCTCCATGACGTCCGCCGCCGGCGCCACGCGCTACGCCGAGGTCGTCATCGCCGAACGCCAGTCCTGGACCATGGCCGGCATCTGCCAGGCCGGGGACGTCCTCGGCCTCATCGACGGCGATGTCGCCGTCATCGGCTCCGACGTCACGCTCACGGCCGCCGCCGTGGTCGACCGGATGCTCGCCGCCGGCGGCGAGATGGTCACCCTCGTCCTGGGCGACGAGGCCCCCACCGAGGTCGTCGACCACGTGGAGACCCGGGTACGGGAGCACCTGGCGGTCGACACGGTGGTGTACCGGGGCGGCCGGCAGGGGTCGCTGCTGCTGATCGGCGTGGAGTAGCAGTCTGTCCGGGGCCCGGGGCCCTGACGCTTTTCAGGGGTGCGGGGGACTGCGCGAACGGGGTCCGGGGCGGAGCCCCGAGTCTGTGACGGGGGTCGAAGGGGCGCGCAGCCCCTGGGATGGGATGGGTAGGGGCGGCGGGGGCGAAATCCCCGGGGCACCCCCGGACTCCGGCTCAGCCCGGCGCCCCCGTCCCCGCCCCCGTCCCCTCCGCCGCCACGATCAACCGCTCCGCCTCCGCCCGCCGAGCCCCCGCCGTCTCGTCCTCACGATCACCGAACGCCGCCGACACCCCCCGCGCCCGCTCCACGGCCGCCTCCGAGCGCCCCAGATCGACCTCCAGCCACCCCGCCGCAAGCTCGGCCGCGGTCCGCGCGTCGAGGAACTCCCCGCCCAGGGAGCCGTACACGGCCACCGCCCGCTCGACGAAAACGAGCGCCTCCTCGAACACCGGCCCGAAGGAGACGAGTTCCGCGTCCTCGGCCACGGAACGGGCCAGCAGGTCGCCGAACTGCCGGTACGTCTCGCCCAGTTCCGCGACGATCCGCCGCCGGTTCTCCTCACCGCTCACGTCGGACAGCGCCGCCTCGCAGCCCACCACCGCGTCGCCCATCAGCTCCCGCGCCTCCTCCGGGGCGGAGCCCGCCGCACCCTCGCGACCCTCCCGTGCCGCGTACCAGGCCCGCGCCCGCAGCGCCCGGACGTACCCGTGGACGTTCCCCAGCTCGCCCCAGAGGTCGACGGCACGGGCGTACGCCCGGTCGGCCTCGGCGGGCAGCCCCGCGCGCGCGAGCGCTTCCGCCGCGAGGTGCGCGAGCATGGCGTGGTCGCGCTGCTCGGGCCAGTGCCGGGCGATGTCGGCGGCCCGCAGCCACCGTTCGGCGGCCTCGCGGTGCTCACCCAGCTCCGTGTGGCAGTCGCCGAGCCACCACAGGGTCTGGGCGAGGGCCCCGTCCCCGTGCGTCTCGGCAGTGAGATCCGACAGGGCCGACTCCAGCACCTCGGCCGCCTCCGCCCACCGCCCCAGCCGCAGCAGGAACCCGCCGAGCAGATGCCGGGCCCAGGCGCCGAGCGTCGGCCCCTCGCCCGCCTCGTCGGCCCAGTGCGCCGCCTCCAGGGCGTGTGCGAAGGCCGGCTCCACCCGCTCGCCGGCGCCGAGCAGTTCGGCCAGCTGGAGATGCAGCTGGGCGTGGCCCACCGGCTCCAGGTCCGACCCGCCGTGCTCCAGCGCCGCCAGCGCCGCCCGTTCGGCCGTCTCCAGGTCCCCGAGGTGCTGCGCGACCCCGGCGAGCCGGGCCTCGTACTGCACCGCGAACCACGGCAGCCCGGCCGTCACATAGCGCTCCGCGGCCTCCGCGAACAGGTCGGCGGCCGCCGCCGTGTCCCCGGCGCGCACGGCCAGCTCGCCGAACATCGCCCGCGCCTCCGCGGCCCGCGAGGCCAGCCGTACATCCTCTTCGCGGCGCGGCTCGACGAAGTCCGCCAGCGCGCGCACGGCGGCCTCGGCCGCGGGGACCGCGTCGGCGTCCTCGGTCTCGTGCATCCGCTGCACGAGTATCCGGGCACGCCCCACCAGCACGGACGCCGTCTGCCGGACACCCGTCCCGCCGTCCGCCCACAGGACGAGGATCTTCTCGTACGGCTCGGAGATCAACTCCAGGGCCGCGTCCGGGTGGCCCGTCAGCGCGTGCACGTTCGCCCCGCGCGCCCGTGCCGCCCACGCCTCGCCCGGGTCCCCGGCCTCCTCGTACAGCTCGGCCGCCCGCTCGAAGAGCGCGCGGCCCTCCGGCCCCCGGCCGATCGCTTCGTGGTCGACGATCTCCGCGCGGTCGAAGGCCTCCAGCTCCACGCCCTCGGCCTCGGCGGCCCGCGCCACGGCCGCCCAGGCGGCGACGGAACCGGGGTGCAGGGACTCGGAGAGCCGCCGAGCCTCCGCGAGGAGAGCGGGCAGGTCGTCCTCCGGCACGGCGGCGGTGTCCGTCCGCTCCTCGGCGGCCGGCTGCCGGGGTGTCGGCACCGGGACCACGGGCCGCGCCGAGCGCACGCCCAGCGGCAGCCGGTCCAGCAGCGGCGCCCGGTCCATCCGCTCCCGGACCCGGCCGCTGACGTACGCCGTGCCGTTGCGCTCGTCGAAGCGAGCGGCCAGGGAAAGGGCCTCCTCGCGCGCGTGGACGGCCAGTTCGCGGGCGGTCCAGGTGCGTCCGGCGGGGCCGGGGACCGTCTGATCGGCGAACCCACGGGCGGACAGGCGGCCCATGAGCAGGGCCACCACGCTCATGAAGTCCAGCTTGCTGCGCGGGTCGCCGGAGTCCGTGAAGTACGCCGGACGCTCCGCCAGCAGCTCCAGACCACGCGCCTCGTTGCCGGTCAGGGCGCAGAACTCCACGTGGTCCGCGTACGCGCCCCGCATGCTCTCCATGGCCCGCACCAGCCGGAAACCGCGCAGATGGTGGGCCCGGGCCTCGTCGTGGCGCCCCAGCCGCAGCAGCGGCACCAGGGACGACGCCAGGACGGTGTGCGGCTCGTGGGCGCACGTGTACTCGCCCTCCAGCACCGGTGCCCACAGCCGAAGCGCCTCGGCGTCCTCGCGCCGCCGGGCCCGCCACCAGCCCTGGCCGTGCAGCTCGCACGCGTGACAGTCGGCCATCGCGTCCCGGTCGGCGGCCAGCCACGCCCCGTACGCCCGCTCGGCCCGCGCCAGGTCGCCGACGTGCGCGGCCACGCTGAACTCGGCGCTGCGTACGGCCCGTTCCGAGTGCCCGGCGAGCCGGTAGCGGTGCTCCATCTCGCCGAGCCACTTCTCGATGGAGGCGAGCGGGACGTGCGGCTGGTTCAGCATCCCGGCCGACATCCACTTGAACACCCAGTGCAGGGAGTGGACCTCGTACTCGTCGAAGTCCTCCGGGCGCTCGTCCCACATGCGCAGCAGGCGCGCGAAGGGGACGAACATCTTGTCCTTCTCGGAGCTGTAGTTGTAGACCTTCAGCTGGTGCCCGAGCGCCTCGATCACGGCGAGCGGCTCGTTCAGCCTCTCCGCCTCCGCGAGCAGCACCTCCGCGCGCGCGTTGCGCGCGGGGCCCTCCGGCTGCTCGTAGTTCTCCGCCATGGCCCGGCGCAGCTCGTCGAAGTCCATGACGTCTCTCACGTGCGGCCGTCCCCCTCGGGGTGCGTGGCCCACTCCAGCAGGCCGATGAAGGCGCGGTTCAGCAGCGCCGAGTCCGCCGGCCGCAGCGGACGCTGCGCCATCAGCAGGGCCTGCCCGTACAGGGACTCGGTGGCCGTGCCGATCAGCTCCCGGTCGGACAGGGAACTGATCCGCCGGATCAGCGGGTTGAGATGGTTGAGCACCAGCCGCGCGCGCGGGGCGCTGCCCCGCAGCGAGCCGAGGATGCCCGCCCACAGGTCGTCCGCCCGCTCCTCCGCCTCCGCGCGGGCCTGCTCGTGCCGGGCGGAGCGGTCGTCCAGGTGCAGCGCTGGCACCGACAGCGGGTGGAAGGCCCGCAGCACCACATCGCACCCCAGGGGGTCGAGCCTGGCCCGCGCGGCCGACAGGAAACCCGCGAGAGCCAGTTCCACGTCCGGGTCCACCGCGTCCAGGTGCGCCGTCACCGTCTCCGCGTCCAGCTCGGCGACCACCGTCCCCGGCCGCACCGACGGCAGCGCCTCGACCAGCTCGCTGTCGTACGTGTAACCGCCGTTGACGACCCCGACGCCCTGGGCGGACGCGATCGGCGCCACCTGGCGGTACTCCTCGACCGTCCGCGTGAAGTGCACCACCGGATGCCGCTGCGCGAACTCCTCCAGGGACAGCCGCCCGTCCGTCGTCTCGAAGGGGAGCCACGGCAGCATCGTGCGCAGCATCTCCCTGTCGTGGCGTGCCAGGGACTTCACGCCCAGGTGGTGCACCGACAGGAAGGCCGCCAGCCGCTCCGGATCACCCGCGGCGAGTCCGCTCAGCCAGGAGCGGATCCGCTCGCCCAGGGCCTCCCGCACCGCCGCCAGGGTCTCGTCCTCGTACAGCGACTCGCGCGACGCCGTGGGCCGCAGACTGTCCGTGTCGAGCACGCACCGCACGAAGAACGCCCAGTCGGGCAGGAGCTGTTCGGCCCGCTCGGTGAGCAGCATGCCCTTCAGGTGCACCCGGTGGCTCGCCCGCTGGGCCGGACTGACGGCGGCCGGCAGGACGTACGCCACACCCCGGATCCCGGCCAGCGGCACGTTCAGCTCTATGGAGTCCAGCGGGGTGAACCCGAACAGGTCGTGGCAGTGCCGGGCCAGGGCCACCCGCCGGGTGGCGGGGGAGGGGTACGCGCGGTCCCAGGGAGCCGGCAGATCGGTGACCGCCTCGTCGCCCACCCGGACGTCGTAGGGCAGCAGCGACCCGAAGTCCCGCGCCAGGGTCAGCACGCGCGCGGGGGCGAGCCATTCGGCGGCTCCGGGCCGCGCGACCAGGTGCACGGTCGTGCCCGGCTCGACACGCGCCTCGTCGGGCAGGGTCCGCACGGTGTACGAGCCGTCGTCCGCCGCCGTCCACTCCACCGGCGGCGCCTGCGGCGTACGGGCGCTGCGGCTGACCACACGGATGCGCTCGGCGACCACGAAACACGCCAGCAGCCCGATGCCGAACTGCCCCAGGAAGTCCGAACGGACCTCCTGTATGCCGCCGTCGTCGCGCTTGGAACTGCGCCCGATCGTGGCGAGGAGGCTGTGCACATCGGCCTCGGTGAGCCCGATACCCGAGTCCTCCACCCGCAGCGCGCCGCCCTCGGCGAACAGCCGCACCCGGGCGGGCGCGCCGGGCTGCTCGGCGCGGCGGGCGGTGATCGCGTCCACGGCGTTCTGCAGCAGCTCGCGCAGGTAGACCTTCGGACTGGAATAGAGGTGGTGCGAGAGCAGATCCACCAGGCCGCGCAGATCGACCTGGAAGGTATGAGGCGACTGGGGCGCCGGAGGGGTCTGGGGTGCCTGGGATGACTGTGAGGTCATTGAATCCATCGTCGCAGCGCCGGTGGAGGGGATTCTGGCGACGGCGGCGGGGTCGGGCGGTCCCGGGAGAAGGTGACCGCGGACGGGAGGCGGTACGGACCCTGACTCGGCTGGGCCCGGGAGAGCGTCATCCTAGGCGCGAACGACCCGCCTGACCAGCGGATTTCACGTACCTCTACGGGATTGTCAGTGGCGTGGTGTGCAATGGATCTCGTGCCCGCGCTCGAAGAACCGCTCAAGAACTCGCTCGGCGCCGCCACCGCGAAGGTGATGGCCGAGCACCTCGGCCTGCACACCGTCGGGGATCTGCTGCACCACTACCCCCGCAGGTACGAGGAGCGCGGCCAGCTCACCCACCTCGCCGACCTGCCCATGGACGAGCACGTCACGGTGGTCGCCCAGGTCGCCGACGCCCGCCTGCACACCTTCGCCTCCGCCAAGGCTCCCCGGGGCAAGGGCCAGCGCCTCGAAGTGACCATCACGGACGGCAGCGGCCGCCTCCAGCTCGTCTTCTTCGGCCACGGCGTCCACAAGCCCCACAAGGACCTCCTCCCGGGCACCCGCGCCCTCTTCGCCGGCAAGGTCTCCGTCTTCAACCGCCGCCTCCAACTGGCCCACCCCGCCTACGAGCTGCTGCGCGGGGACGACGTCACCGAGACCGTCGACACCTGGGCCGGAGCCCTCATCCCGATCTACCCGGCCACCGCCAAACTGGAGTCCTGGAAGATCGCCAAGGCCGTCCAGACGGTCCTGCCGAGCGCCCAGGAGGCCGTGGACCCACTGCCCGAGTCGCTGCGGGAGGGCAGGGGCCTGGTCTCCCTGCCGGAGGCCCTCCTGAAGATCCACCGCCCCCACACCAAGGCGGACAGGGACAGCGCGCGCGACCGCCTCAAGTGGGACGAGGCCTTCGTCCTCCAGGTCGCCCTCGCCCGCCGCCGCCACGCCGACTCCCAACTCCCCGCCGTCGCCCGCCGCCCCGCCCCCGACGGCCTCCTCACCGCCTTCGACGCCCGCCTCCCCTTCACCCTCACCGACGGCCAGCAAAAGGTCTCCCGGGAGATCTTCGACGACCTGGCCACCGAGCACCCGATGCACCGGCTGCTGCAGGGGGAGGTCGGATCGGGAAAGACGATGGTGGCGCTGCGCGCCATGCTCGCCGTCGTCGACGCGGGCGGTCAGGCCGCGATGCTCGCGCCCACCGAGGTGCTCGCCCAGCAGCACCACCGGTCGGTGACCGAGATGATGGGCGAGCTGGCGGAAGGCGGCATGCTGGGCGGCGTCGAGCACGCCACCAAGGTGGTGCTGCTCACCGGCTCGATGGGAGCGGCCGCCCGCCGTCAGGCGCTGCTCGACCTGGTCACCGGCGAGGCCGGCATCGTCATCGGCACGCACGCCCTGATCGAGGACAAGGTGCAGTTCCACGACCTGGGCCTGGTCGTCGTGGACGAGCAGCACCGCTTCGGTGTCGAGCAGCGCGACGCCCTGCGCGGCAAAGGCAAACAGCCGCCCCACCTCCTCGTGATGACGGCGACCCCCATCCCGCGCACGGTCGCGATGACCGTCTTCGGCGACCTGGACACCTCGGTCCTCGACCAGCTCCCGGCCGGCCGCTCGCCCATCGCCAGCCATGTCGTCCCGGCCGCCGACAAACCGCACTTCCTCGCCCGCGCCTGGGAGCGCGTGCGCGAGGAGGTGGAGAACGGCCACCAGGCGTACGTCGTCTGCCCCCGCATCGGGGACGACATCGACGAACCCGCCGGTTCGAGGAAGGCCGGCGGGAAGTCCCCCGAGGACGAGGCGGAGAAGCGCCCGCCCCTCGCCGTCCTCGACGTCGCCGACCAGCTCTCCAAGGGCCCGCTCCAGGGCCTGCGGGTCGAGGTCCTGCACGGCAGGATGCACCCCGACGACAAGGACGCGGTCATGCGCCGCTTCGCCGCCGGCGAGACCCATGTCCTGGTCGCCACCACGGTCATCGAGGTCGGCGTGAACGTCCCGAACGCCACCGCCATGGTGATCATGGACGCCGACCGCTTCGGCGTCTCCCAGCTCCACCAGCTGCGCGGCCGGGTGGGCCGTGGCTCCGCCGCCGGCCTCTGCCTCCTGGTCACCGAGATGCCCGAGGCGAGCCCGGCCCGCCAGCGCCTCGGCGCCGTCGCCTCCACCCTCGACGGCTTCGAACTCTCCCGCATCGACCTCGAACAGCGCCGCGAGGGCGATGTCCTCGGCCAGGCCCAGTCCGGCGCCCGCACCAGCCTGCGCATGCTGACCGTCATCGACGACGAGGAGATCATCGCGGAGGCCAGGGAGGAGGCGGCCGCGGTGGTGGCGGCCGACCCGGACCTGGAGCACCTCCCAGCGCTACGGACAGCACTGGACGCCCTGCTGGACGAGGAGCGGGAGCAGTACCTGGACAAGGGCTGAGGGGCGGCCGCGGGCCCGGTGGGGCTTCTCGCGCCGTTCCCCGCGCCCCTGAGAACCCAGGCCGCGCGCCCCCGAAAACCCCAGACCCTGCGGGCCTGGGAGTCTGAACGGCAGTGGGCGCAACCCCTGTTCTCCAGGCGCGCGGGGAACGGCGCGACCAGCCCCACCCGCCCGCAGCCGAAAACGGTGCTGTCCGCGCAGACGGCACACCGGCAGCCCCGTTTCGCGCTCCTCCCGCATCCCCGACCGACAGCGGTCACCCTCCCGGTACCCGCACGCACCCCCCACCTCCGGCTGCCAGACTGGACCCGTGACCCCGCCCTCGAACAAGGACCCACGATGACCCGCGTGATCGCCGGCACAGCCGGCGGACGCCGCCTGGCGGTCCCGCCGGGGACAGGCACCCGCCCCACCTCCGACCGCGCGCGCGAGGGCCTCTTCTCCACCTGGGAATCCCTCCTCGGCGGCCCGCTGCACGGCGAACGGGTCCTCGACCTGTACGCCGGCTCGGGCGCCGTCGGCCTGGAGGCCCTCTCCAGGGGCGCCGGCCACACCCTCCTCGTCGAGGCCGACGCGCGAGCGGCCCGCACGATCCGGGACAACGTCAGATCGCTCGGCCTCCCCGGCGCCGAGGTGAGATCCGGCAAAGCGGAGCAGATCGTCCAGGGCCCGGCCCCGGACGAGCCGTACGGCCTCGTCTTCCTCGACCCCCCGTACGCCGTTCCGGACGACGATCTTCGAGAGATCCTGCTCACACTCCGTACCGGGGGCTGGCTCGACGGCGAAGCCCTCGTCACCGTGGAGCGCAGCACCAGAGGCGGTGAATTCGCCTGGCCGACCGGTTTCGACGCCATCAGGGCCCGTCGCTACGGCGAGGGAACGTTTTGGTACGGTCGCGCCGCCGCTACGTGCGAAGACGCACGATGACCGGACCGGAGAGCGAGGGATCCCAAGTGCGCCGTGCCGTCTGTCCCGGGTCGTTCGACCCCATCACCAACGGGCATCTCGACATCATTGGCCGCGCCTCCAAGTTGTACGACGAGGTCTATGTCGCGGTGATGATCAACAAGTCCAAGAAGGGCCTCTTCGAGGTCGAGGAGCGGATGGAGCTGATCCGCGAGGTCACCGCCGAGTACGCGAACGTGCGGGTGGAGGCCTTCCACGGCCTGCTCGTCGACTTCTGCAAGCAGCGCGACATCCCGGCCATCGTCAAGGGCCTGCGCGCGGTCAGCGACTTCGACTACGAGCTGCAGATGGCCCAGATGAACATCGGCCTGTCGGGCGTGGAGACCCTCTTCGTCCCCACCAACCCCACCTACAGCTTCCTGTCGTCCTCCTTGGTCAAGGAGGTCGCGACCTGGGGCGGCGACGTCTCCCACCTGGTGCCCCCGCTCGTCCTCGAAGCCCTCGGCGAACGCCTGAAGCAGGACTGAGCGGACGAACCTCCCCCGCTGGCCGTACAGTCGACCCGACCGTCTCCAACACAGTCGTAGAGAGTGGCGAGCACACGGTGGACCACACGGTGGACGTGCAGAAGAAGCTCGACGAGATCGTCTCGGTGGTCTCCGGCGCCCGATCCATGCCCATGTCGGCCTCGTGCGTGGTCAACCGCGCCGAACTGCTCTCCCTGCTCGACGAACTGCGCGCGGCCCTGCCGGACTCCCTCGCCCAGGCGCGGGAACTGATCGGCGACCGTGACCACATGGTCGAGCGGGCCCGCCAGGAGGCCGAGCGGATCGTCGCCAACGCGCACGCCGAGCGCGGCTCCCTGATCTCCGACACCGAGGTCGCCCGCCGCTCCCAGAACGAGGCCGACCGCATCCTCGGCGAGGCCCGCCAGGAGGCCGAGGAGGTCCGCGCCGAGGCCGACGACTACGTCGACTCCAAGCTCGCCAACTTCGAGGTCGTCCTCACCAAGACCCTCGGTTCCGTGGGCCGCGGCCGCGAGAAGCTCCTCGGGACGGGCCCCGGCCTCGACGAGCGGGGCTACGCGGACGAGGACGCCCCCGAGCGCAGTCAGGACCCCGAGACGCTGCGCAAGGACGCCGACGCCTACGTCGACGCCAAGCTCGGCGCCTTCGAGGCGGTCCTCGCCAAGACCCTGGAGGCCGTCGGCCGGGGCCGCCAGAAGCTCCACGGCCGGATCGCCTCCGACGACCTCGGCGCCCTCGCCCTGCACGACGACGGCACCTCCCCGCAGCTCACCAGCGACGCGGACTACCTGGCCAACCTCTCCGACACCTCCGCCCAGCAGTCCCGGCCGGTGCCGGAGCAGCAGTCGTACGGCGGGCAGCAGGAGTCGTACCAGGCGACGGCGTACCAGCAGGATCCGTACGGCGGCTACCAGCAGCAGTACGCCCAGCCCCAGCAGGCCGCGGACCCCTACGGCTACCAGCAGGCCGATCCGTACGCGGCCGGCTACCCGCAGCAGCCCGCGTACGACCCGAACCAGGGGCACCAGGACCAGGTGCCGCAGGACCAGCAGGGGTACCCGCAGCAGCAGGCGAACGTGCTCGACGAGACCAGTCTCTTCGACACCACCATGATCACGGCCGAGCAGTTGCGCCGGTACGAACAGGGCCGCTGACAGCGGATTGGGCCGATGGCGAAAGGTCCAGTATCCTGGATGTTCGGTCGCGAGTGCGTTCATGCTGTCCGCAACAGACGCCCGCGATCGAGCGCTGCCCGGAACACCAGGGGCGACGCTCCTCCTCCGCATCCCGAAGACCGAAAGCAGAAATGGCTCTGAACGCCCGCCTCGACCACCGCAACCCCCTCGTGTTCGACACGCACGAGCTGGGTCGGCGGCCCGGTGCGCAACAGCGCCTGACGCGCTCGGTCGACGCTCCGAAGGACCTCGGCCTCAAAGGGGTCGTCGGAGTGCCGGAAGGCGCCCCGGTGGAGCTCGAACTCCGTCTGGAGTCGGTCATGGAAGGGGTGCTTGTCACAGGCACCGCCCGTGCACTGGCCGAGGGGGAGTGCGTAAGGTGTCTGGAGCCACTGGAGCTGGAGCTCGCAGCGGACTTCCAGGAGATGTTCTCGTACCCCGACGCCGATGAGCGGGGCCGCGTGATCGCGGAGCCCGACACCGACGCCGAGGACGACGAGGACAGGCTCTTCCTCGAGGACGGCCTGTTCGACCTCGAACCCGTGCTGCGCGATGCGGTGGTGCTCGCACTGCCGATGCAGCCGGTGTGCCAGGACGACTGCCCCGGCCTGTGCTCCGAGTGTGGAGCGCGGCTGGCGGACGACCCGGACCACCACCACGACGCCGTCGACATCCGTTGGGCGGCACTGCAGGGACTCGCCGGTTCACTCGAAGATGGCGAGAAGGACGAGTTGAGCGGCGGCGCGCTTCCATCAGCGCACGTCGACGAGAAGCAGGAGAAGTAGCCGTGGCTGTTCCGAAGCGGAAGATGTCGCGCAGCAACACGCGCCACCGCCGGTCGCAGTGGAAGGCTGCGGTCCCCACCCTGGTTGCGTGCGAGCGCTGCCACGAGCCCAAGCTGCAGCACATCGCGTGCCCGTCTTGCGGCACCTACAACAAGCGCCAGGTCCTCGAGGTCTGAGCGGCTGGTGAGAGGCTCTATGTCTGACGCCAAGGCGGAGACCAACGCCAAGAAAAAGGCGGAGAACACAGCCTCGTCCCACACGCTTCTGGAAGGGCGGCTCGGCTACAAGCTCGAGTCCGCCCTTCTGGTGCGTGCGCTGACCCACCGTTCGTACGCGTACGAGAACGGCGGTCTGCCCACCAACGAACGCCTGGAGTTCCTCGGGGACTCCGTGCTCGGTCTGGTGGTCACGGACACGCTGTATCGCACCCACCCCGACCTGCCTGAAGGCCAACTGGCCAAGCTGCGGGCCGCGGTGGTCAACTCTCGTGCGCTGGCGGAGGTGGGCCGCGGGCTCGACCTCGGCTCCTTCATCCGGCTCGGCCGCGGTGAAGAGGGCACGGGTGGCCGGGACAAGGCATCCATCCTCGCCGACACCCTCGAAGCGGTGATCGGCGCGGTCTATCTCGACCAGGGGCTCGACTCGGCGGCGGAGCTGGTGCATCGCCTGTTCGACCCGTTGATCGAGAAGTCTTCGAATCTCGGAGCCGGCCTGGACTGGAAGACCAGTCTCCAGGAGCTCACCGCGACCGAGGGGCTCGGTGTGCCCGAGTACCTGGTCACGGAGACCGGCCCCGACCACGAGAAGACCTTCACAGCTGCCGCCCGCGTCGGAGGCGTCTCGTACGGCACCGGCACCGGCCGCAGCAAGAAGGAAGCGGAGCAGCAGGCGGCCGAGTCCGCCTGGCGGGCGATCCGCTCCGCGGCGGACGAGCGGGCGAAGGCGGCGGCCGAGGCCGCTGCCCAGGCCGACGACATCGCGGTCACCCCTTCGGACACCGCCCCGGCCTGACGCCGAGGACTGCCGCCCCCGGGCCCCCGCGAGGGGACGCGGGGGCGGTTTCGGTGCGTTGCCGGGTGGGAGTGGGGGCGGGCCTGAAAAGCATGGGGCGCAGCCCCTGCTTTTCAGGGGCGCGGGGAACTGCGCGAGAAGCCCCCACCGGACCCGCACCCACCCCCGACCGACACCCCCCAGCCCCCTCGCCCACCCTCCGGAGGACCCCGTGCCAGAACTCCCCGAGGTCGAGGTCGTCCGCCGCGGCCTGGAGCGCTGGGTGGCGCACCGCACCGTCGCCGACGTCGAGGTGCTGCACCCCCGGGCGATCCGCCGTCACCTGGCCGGCCCGGAGGACTTCGCGCTCCGGCTGAAGGGCCACCGCATCGGGGAGCCCAGCAGGCGCGGCAAGTACCTGTGGCTGCCGGTGGAGGACACCGGGATCGCCGTCCTCGCCCATCTCGGCATGAGCGGCCAACTGCTCGTGCAGCCGCACGAGACGGCCGACGAGAAGCACCTGAGGATCCGCGTCCGCTTCGCGGACGACCTCCGCACCGAACTCCGCTTCGTCGACCAACGCACCTTCGGCGGACTGTCGTTGCACGACACCACCCCCGACGGCCTGCCGGACGTCATCGCGCACATCGCCCGCGACCCCCTCGACCCGCTGTTCGACGCGGAGGCCTTCCACCAGGCGCTGCGCCGGAAGCGTACGACCATCAAACGGGCCCTGCTGGACCAGTCGTTGATCAGCGGGGTCGGCAACATCTACGCCGACGAGGCGCTCTGGCGGTCGAGGCTGCACTACGAGCGCCCCACCGCCGGCTTCACCCGCCCCCGCACCACCGAACTCCTCGGCCACGTACGGGACGTGATGAACGCGGCCCTCGCGGTGGGCGGCACGAGCTTCGACAGCCTGTACGTCAACGTGAACGGCGAGTCGGGGTACTTCGACCGCTCGCTGGACGCGTACGGCCGCGAGGGCCTGCCCTGTCGCCGCTGTGCCACGCCGATGCGGCGGCGGCCCTGGATGAACAGGTCCAGCTACTTCTGCCCGACGTGTCAGCGGGCCCCGCGCGCCTCGTCGTAACGCGCACGGGCCGTGAGCACGTCCTCCATGCGGTCCTCCACACAGGTGATGAGGGACAGCAGGCGCTCGGAGATCTCGCGGCCGAGCGGAGTGAGGCTGTAGTCGACGCGGGGCGGGTTGGTGGGCTGGGCCTCGCGGTGCACCAGGCCGTCCCGCTCCAGGGCGTGCAGGGTCTGGGAGAGCATCTTCTCGCTGACGCCGTCGACGCGGCGCCGCAGCTCGTTGAAGCGGAGCGAGCTGTCGTGCAGCGCGCCCAGTGTCAGCCCGCCCCAGCGGCCGGTGATGTGCTCCAGGGTGCCCCGCGACGGGCAGTTCCTGGCGAACACGTCGAAGGCCAGCTGGTCGAGGTTCCAGGCGTCCGCGCCCGCGGCGGCCTGCGCGGGCGTCACGGCACTCTGCGCGGTCGATTCCATACACCGAGCATACTCCGACGCAGCGCTAACCAGAAGGTCGCACTAACTTCTGGTTAGCGGGTGCTGTCCGGGGGATGTCTCAGTAGCCGAAGTCCTGCGTCCACCACGGTCCGCCGTCGCCCAGGTGGACACCGACGCCGAGGGTCTTGAAGTCGCAGTTCAGGATGTTCGCCCTGTGGCCGGGGCTGTTCATCCAGGCCTCCATGACCGCCTCGGCGGTGGCCTGGCCGCGGGCGATGTTCTCGCCGCCCAGCCCGGTGATCCCGAGGGCCGCCGCGCGGTCCCACGGGTCGGCGCCGTCGGGGTCCGTGTGGTCGAAGAAGGCGCGGAGCGCCATGTCCTTGCTGAAGGTCTCGGCCAGCCGGGAAAGGTCGCTGTCGGCCGCCACCGGGCTGCAGCCGGCCTTCGCCCGCTCCTCGTTGACGAGGAGGAGGACCGCGGCCTCGGCCTGGGTCTCGGTGGAGATCTCCACCGGAGAGGTCTTCTCCTTCTCCTTCTCCTTGCCCTTTTCCTTGGTGGGCTCGGAGGACGGCGTCCTGGTCTTCTCGGAGCCGGAGCCCTTGCCCGCCTTGTCGGCAGGAGCCTTCTCGGACGGGGTCTGCGAGGGGGCCGGGGTGCTGGACGGCGAGGCCTCGCGCTCGGCGTCACGGCTGGTGGACTCGTCCTCGCGCTGTTCCTGCGCGGCGCCGTCCGTACCGCCCTGCTGGGTGGCCGCGCCGGTCGGCGAGCCGGCGGGCACCACCGTCTCGTTGCTGCTGCCCCCGCTGACCGCGTACTTGTCGCCGCCCGGCAGCACTCCGGTGGCCACCGCGACGGTGCCGAGGGCGACGGCGGCGGACACACCGAGAAGACCGGTCTTCACCGGGGTCACGGTCCGCTTCTTGCGGCGGCGCGAGCCACCGCCGCGCGCTGCGGCCTGGGCGTCGGCCTCCAGGACCGCGGCGAACCCGTACAGGTTCTCCGGACCGTAGTGGGGTTCTTCGGAAGTGAAGCCCGTGTCGGTGACCCCGGCGGCGCGGCCCCCCCTGGCGGCGCGGCCGGCGGCGGAGCGTCGGTGGCGTCCCATGTCTTGGCCTTCCTCGTCCTTGCGGTGTCCTGCGTCAACGTTGGGGATGTTGTCAACGTTGTGATCGTCGCCTTCACGAATCTCACACGAAGGAGTGAGTTTCATATGAGATTCATTGGGTCGGGACGGTACAGCATGGCGCCGGGGGAGGGAGAGACCCGTGGGACATTGGCCCGTTAGCGTGCAGGCATGAGCGAGGATGTACGGCTGGTCACCTGGGTCCGCGGACGGGTGCAAGGGGTGGGTTTCCGCTGGTTCACGCGGGCGCGGGCGCTGGAGATCGGCGGACTGAGTGGTTTTGCTCTCAATTTGGCCGACGGACGGGTCCAGGTGGTCGCCGAGGGCCCCCGCGAGGCGTGCGAAGGGCTCCTGGGGTGGCTCCAGAGTGACGACACGCCCGGGCGCGTGGACGGCGTCACCGAGATCTGGGACACACCCCGAGGGGGCTACGACGGCTTCGCCATCCGCTGACCGTGCCGTGCGGAGCGGGCTGGGCGAGGGGGAGAGGTGCGCCACCGGCATATGCCAGGAGCATGCACACAACAGAAATGTGCAGGTGATTGCCAAGGCGGGTTTGTCATGGCACTCTCCGAAGAGACGATGATCCCCTCGCTCCGCCGGTCAGGAGAGGTCCCCGAACCGCCGCAGCGTCGCCCGCTCGGGGCCGCGCGGCAGAGGGATGCCCGTCAATGCGGGGCGTGATCGTGTTGACCGTCAAACTTTTTGGTGAGACGCTAAAAGCAACCCCGCGCACCTTAGCTGTTTGGCATGAAGACGGCAGCAAAAACTCAACAGTGCCAAGCATCGCGGGTGCGATTCCCTCACGACCCACACCGCTTCGGTCGGTCACTCAGTGTGGAGGACCATCCATCATGGCAAAGGCGCTTCTCGGTTACGTCGGCGGCTCCGACCCGCGACTCCTCGCCGAGATGCGACGGCTCCAGCAGCGTGTCCAGGACCTGGAATCCGAACTCGGACGCATCCAGGCGGAGAACGACGCGCTGACGGCTGCCGCTTCTCACGACTCGCTCATGGAGCTCGACGCACGCCAGGCGGAGCCTGCGCTCACCTGATCACTGCATCGCACACGACAGACAGCAGTGGTTGGGCTGCCCGTATCAACCGCTAAGTTGTCAGATCTGCAAGGGACGCCTTCTCACGAGGCGTCCCTTCTTTCTTTCCCCGACCCCTCGACCGGCGTCCCTGACCGACGCCCGACTTCTTGACGTGTCCGAGGGCCGACGACCCCCGGAAGACTTCAGAAGAACCCCCGAACTTCCTCACACTCCTTAACGTCTGATGTGCCCTGCACGTTCATGTGCGAAACCGCGCGTTCATGGAGTGGGACAAGGCCGGAAGGTAGAGTCCGGCGGCGTGCACCTCAAGGCCCTGACCCTTCGCGGGTTCAAGTCGTTCGCCTCGGCGACCACGCTCCGGTTCGAGCCGGGCATCACGTGCGTCGTCGGACCGAACGGCTCGGGCAAGTCGAACGTCGTGGACGCGCTCAGCTGGGTCATGGGCGAACAGGGCGCGAAATCCCTGCGCGGCGGCAAGATGGAGGACGTCATCTTCGCCGGCACCACCGGGCGCCCCCCGCTCGGCCGCGCCGAGGTGTCCTTGACCATAGACAACTCCGACGGGGCCCTGCCCATCGAGTACGCCGAGGTCACGATCACCCGGATCATGTTCCGCAACGGCGGCAGCGAGTACCAGATCAACGGTGACACCTGCCGCCTCCTCGACATCCAGGACCTGCTCTCCGACTCCGGCATCGGCCGCGAGATGCACGTCATCGTCGGCCAGGGCCAGCTCGACTCCGTCCTGCACGCCGACCCCATGGGCCGCCGCGCCTTCATCGAGGAGGCCGCCGGAGTCCTCAAGCACCGCAAGCGCAAGGAGAAGGCGCTGCGGAAACTGGACGCCATGCAGGCCAACCTGGCCCGCGTCCAGGACCTCACCGACGAACTCCGTCGCCAGCTCAAGCCGCTGGGCCGGCAGGCCGCCGTCGCACGCCGGGCCGCGGTCATCCAGGCGGACCTGCGGGACGCACGGCTGCGGCTGCTGGCCGACGACCTCGTACGGCTCCAGGCGGCGCTGCGCACCGAGGTCGCCGACGAGGCCGCGCTCAAAGCGCGCAAGGAGGCCGCCGAGACCGAGCTGAAGAAGGCGCTCCTGCGCGAGTCGCAACTGGAGGGCGAGGTACGGCGGCTGGCGCCGCGCCTCCAGCGGGCCCAGGAGACATGGTACGAACTGTCGCAGCTCGCCGAACGGGTGCGCGGCACGATCTCCCTGGCCGACGCCCGGGTCAAGAGCGCCACGTCCGCCTCCCCCGAGGAGCGGCGCGGGCGCGACCCCGAGGACATGGAGCGCGAGGCCGCCCGCGTCCGCGAACAGGAGGCCGAACTCGAAGCGGCCCTGGAGGCGGCCGAGCGCGCCCTGGAGGACACGGTCGAGCACCGGGCCGAGCTGGAGCGCGAACTGATGGCCGAGGAGCGGCGGCTGAAGGACGTGGCCCGGTCCATCGCCGACCGCCGCGAGTCCCTCGCCCGGCTGAACGGCCAGGTCAACGCCGCCCGCTCCCGTGCGGCCTCCGCCCAGGCCGAGATCGACCGGCTCGCCGCGGCCCGCGACGAGGCACAGGAGCGTGCCGTCACCGCCCAGGAGGAGTACGAGGCGCTGCAGGCCGAGGTCGACGGCCTCGACGCCGGCGACTCCGAACTGGCCGAGCTGCACGACGCCGCCAAGCGCGCCCTCGCCGAGGCCGAGTCCGCCGTCACCGAGGCCCGGGAGGCCACCACCACCGCCGAACGCCGCCGCGCGGCCACCCAGGCCCGCCACGAAGCCCTTGCGCTGGGCCTGCGCCGCAAGGACGGCACGGGCGCGCTGCTCGCCGCGAAGGACCGGCTCGGGGGCCTGCTGGGGCCGGCCGCCGGGCTGCTGACGGTCACTCCCGGCCACGAGGCCGCCCTGGCGGCGGCCTTCGGCGCGGCGGCCGACGCGATCGCCGTGACCACCCCCGCCTCGGCCGCCGAGGCCATCCGCCTGCTGCGCAAACAGGACGCGGGGCGGGCGGCACTGCTGCTGGCGGGGGCGCCGGAGGACCCGGAGCCGTCCCGGAGGGACGCGGGGGACCGCGCGACCGGCCTCGACCAAGTCGCGCGCGGGCCCCGGCCGCTCCCCGCGTCCCCCACCGCACACGTCGCGGCCGACCTCGTCCGCGGCCCCTCCGACCTCATGCCCGCCGTACGCCGCCTGCTCCACCGCGTCGTCGTGGTCGACACCCTCGAAGACGCCGAGGAACTCGTCTACGCGCGCCCCGACCTCACCGCCGTCACCGCCGAGGGGGACCTCCTCGGGGCGCACTTCGCGCACGGCGGGTCCGCCGGCGCGCCCAGCCTGCTGGAGGTGCAGGCGTCCGTCGACGAGGCGGCGGCGGAGTTGGAGGAACTGGCCGTACGGTGCGAGGAGTTGGCCGAGGTCCAGCGGAGCGCGGTCGAGTCGCGGCGGGAGCGGGCCGCGCTCGTGGAGGAGCTGGGCGAGCGGCGCCGGGCGGCGGAGCGGGAGAAGTCCGCGGTGGCCCAGCAGCTCGGGCGGCTGGCCGGGCAGGCGCGGGGCGCCGCCGGGGAGGCCGAGCGGTCCACGGCCGCCGCCGCACGCGCCCAGGACGCGCTCGACAGAGCCATGGAGGAAGCCGAGGAACTGGCCGAACGGCTCGCGGTGGCCGAGGAGATGCCCGTGGAGGAGGAGCCGGACACCTCCGTACGGGACCGGCTCGCGGCGGACGGGGCCAACGCGCGCCAGACCGAGATGGAGGCCCGGCTCCAGGTGCGGACGCACGAGGAGCGGGTCAAGGGGCTCGCGGGGCGCGCGGACTCGCTCGACCGGGCCGCGCGTGCCGAGCGGGAGGCGCGGGCGCGTGCCGAGCAGCGCAGGGCCCGGCTGCGGCACGAGGCGGCCGTCGCCGAAGCCGTCGCGTCCGGCGGCCGGCAACTGCTCGGCCATGTCGAGGTCTCCCTCGCCCGGGCGGCGGAGGAACGCACCGCCGCCGACGCCGCCAAGGCGCGCCGGGAGCAGGAGCTCGCGCGGGCCCGTGGCGAGGGGCGCGATCTCAAGGCCGAGATGGACAAGCTGACCGACTCCGTCCACCGGGGCGAGGTGCTCGGCGCCGAGAAGCGGATGCGGATCGAGCAACTGGAGACCAAGGCGCTGGAGGAGCTGGGCGTCGAGCCGGAGGGGCTGGTCGCGGAGTACGGGCCCGACCAGCTCGTACCGCCGTCGCCGCCGGCCGAGGGCGAGGAGCTGCCGGAGGACCCGGAGCACCCC
Organism: Streptomyces stelliscabiei; assembly: GCF_014873495.1. Lineage (GTDB taxonomy): Bacteria > Actinomycetota > Actinomycetes > Streptomycetales > Streptomycetaceae > Streptomyces > Streptomyces bottropensis. The sequence continues at coordinate 7,439,676 of NZ_JADBGF010000001.1, forward strand.
CGCAACCAGCCGAAGACCTTCCACCGGGCCGAGCAGGAGAAGCGGCTCCGGGCGGCCGAGCGGGCGTACCAGCAGCTCGGCAAGGTCAATCCGCTGGCGCTGGAGGAGTTCGCGGCGCTGGAGGAGCGGCACAAGTTCCTCAGCGAGCAGTTGGAGGACCTGAAGAAGACCCGCGCCGACCTGCTCCAGGTGGTGAAGGAGGTCGACGAACGCGTCGAGCAGGTCTTCACCGAGGCCTTCTGGGACACCGCACGGGAGTTCGAAGGGGTGTTCTCCCGGCTCTTCCCCGGCGGGGAGGGGCGGCTGATCCTCACCGACCCGGACAACATGCTCACCACGGGCGTGGACGTCGAGGCCCGGCCGCCGGGCAAGAAGGTCAAGCGGCTGTCGCTGCTCTCCGGCGGTGAGCGGTCGCTGACCGCCGTCGCGATGCTCGTGTCGATCTTCAAGGCCCGCCCCAGCCCCTTCTATGTGATGGACGAGGTCGAGGCGGCGCTCGACGACACCAATCTGCAGCGGCTGATCCGGATCATGCAGGAGCTGCAGGAGGCCTCACAGCTGATCGTGATCACCCACCAGAAGCGGACGATGGAAGTCGCCGACGCGCTCTATGGCGTGTCGATGCAGGGTGACGGTGTGTCGAAGGTCATCAGCCAGCGGCTGCGTTAGCCGTTCCGGTCCACGGGTAGACGAGGGCCGTCGCGGGGTTCCCCGCGTCCGAGCCGGGGTCCCGATGCAGTCTCTTCAATACTTGAATCCAAACTCCTCACCAGTTCGCCGCATCCCTCGTGCAGGGATACTTGACCCCCCTCTTGACTTCGAAACTTGAAGACATATTCTCTGCGGCGTTGCCTTTACCTTCAAAGCGGAAGGTCCCCCCACGTGACCAGCACTGCGCAGGCGTCCAAGTCAGGAGCGCGCGAAGGCCAGCCCGACCATCTCTCGCACGTGATCTTCATCGCGGCGGCGGCCGCGATGGGCGGTTTCCTCTTCGGCTACGACAGTGCCGTGATCAACGGCGCGGTCGAAGCCATCCGGCACCGCTACGACATAGGCTCCACGGCTCTGGCCCAGGTCATCGCCGTCGCGCTCATCGGCTGCGCCGTCGGCGCGGCCACGGCCGGCCGGATAGCCGACCGCATCGGCCGCATCCGGTGCATGCAGATAGCCGCCGCCCTCTTCACGGTGAGCGCCGTCGGCTCCGCGCTCCCCTTCGCGCTGTACGACCTCGCCTTCTGGCGGATCGTCGGCGGCTTCGCCATCGGCATGGCGTCGGTCATCGGCCCCGCCTACATCGCCGAGGTGGCCCCGCCCGCCTACCGGGGACGGCTCGGTTCGTTCCAGCAGGCCGCGATCGTCGTCGGTATCGCCATCTCCCAGCTGGTCAACTGGGGCATCCTGAACGCCGCCGACGGCGACCAGCGCGGTGAGCTGCTCGGCCTGGAGGCCTGGCAGATCATGCTCGGCGTCATGGTCGTCCCGGCCGTGCTGTACGGCCTGCTCTCCTTCGCGATCCCCGAGTCCCCGCGCTTCCTGATCTCCGTCGGCAGGGACGAGCGCGCCCGTGAGGTGCTCGCCGAGGTCGAGGGCAAGGACGTCGACCTGGACGCCCGGGTCGCCGAGATCGAGTCGGCCATGCACCGCGAGCACAAGTCGACGTTCAAGGACCTGCTCGGCGGCAGCTTCCTCTTCAAGCCGATCGTCTGGATCGGCATCGGACTGTCGGTCTTCCAGCAGTTCGTCGGCATCAACGTCGCCTTCTACTACTCCGCGACGCTCTGGCAGTCCGTCGGCGTCGACCCGAGCGAGTCGTTCTTCTACTCCTTCACGACCTCGATCATCAACATCGTCGGCACCGTCATCGCGATGATCTTCGTGGACCGGATCGGCCGCAAGCCGCTCGCCCTGATCGGCTCCGTCGGCATGGTCGTGGGTCTGGCGCTGGAGGCCTGGGCCTTCTCCTTCGACCTCGTCGACGGCAAGCTCCCCGCCACCCAGGGCTGGGTCGCCCTGGTCGCCGCCCATGTCTTCGTCCTCTTCTTCGCCCTCTCCTGGGGCGTGGTCGTCTGGGTCATGCTCGGCGAGATGTTCCCGAACCGGCTGCGCGCCGCCGCCCTGGGCGTGGCCGCCTCCGCGCAGTGGATCGCCAACTGGGCCATCACCGCCAGCTTCCCGTCCCTGGCCGACTGGAACCTCTCGGTGACGTACGTGATCTACACGGTCTTCGCCGCGCTCTCCATCCCGTTCGTCCTGAAGTTCGTGAAGGAGACGAAGGGCAAGGCGCTGGAGGAGATGGGCTAGCCCGTCGGCCACCCGCCTCCCCGAGTTCGAGGAGAGGGGCCAAGCCCCCGCTGCCCCTCTCCTCGTACCCCTTCGTGCTCAGCGGCCGAGTCGCTCAGCCGCCGAGACGCGGCAGCACCCGCTCGGCGAACAGGCGCAGCCCCCGCCGGCCCTCCTCGACCGGCATCCCGCCCGCCAGCGGATGCAGGACGTAGGTGTCCAGGCCCAGCGCCACGCACTCGTCCGGCGTGACGATCCGGTACACGCCCTCCCCGCGCAGCTCCGCCACCGTCGCCGCCCCCGACCGCACCGCCGAGCGGATGCCGGCCGACTGCCAGGAGGCGTACGTCCGCGCCTCGTGCAGGAAGTGCGCGCCGTACTCGGCCCATGCCCGGTCCGGATCCTCCGCGACGTGCAGCAGCGGGGTCTCGGCGGCGGGCATCATCGTCCACCCCTCGGTGCCGTACTCCACGAGCCGCTCCTTGTAGTACGCCTCCAGCTCCGGCAGGTGCGCGCTCGGGAAGAAGGGGAGTCCGAGCCGGGCCGCCCTGCGGGCCGCGGCCTTCGACGAGCCGCCGACCAGCAGCAGCGGATGCGGCTCGGTCCCCGGACGCGGGGTGACCCGGACCGTGCGCCCCCGGTACGCGAACGGCTCGCCCGTCCACGCCCGCAGCAGCGTCTCCAGCACCTCGTCCTGAAGCTTCCCGCGGCTTTTCCAGTCGACGTCGAACTGCGCGTACTCCTGCGGTCGGTACCCGATCCCGGCGACGGTCACCAGCCGTCCGCCGCTCACCAGATCCAGTACGGCGATGTCCTCGGCCAGCCGCAGCGGGTCGTGCAGCGGGCCGATCACCGCCGACACCGTGACCGTGATCCGACGGGTGGCCCCGAACACCGCTCCCGCGAACACGAACGGCGACGGCAGCCAGTTGTTCTCGACCCCGTGGTGCTCCTCCGTCTGGACGGTGGAGATGCCCTGCTCATCGGCGTACGCGGCCATCTCCAGCGCGGCCCGGTAGCGGGCCCGGAGCGAGGCGGGCGTGGCGCCGGGCTCGACCAGATTGAAGCGGACGACCGTGACGGGCATGGGGGACCCCCTTCGGGCGACTGTGGAGGGGGACGTTAGCTGACGACTCGTCAGGTATCCAGGGGCGAGGAAGGGCAGCGTGCCCCCGTACGGCGACCGAACACCGCGCGGGGTGGTCCCGCATACTGGTGCCGTTATGGAACTCATCCTTGCTGTAGTCATCGCCGTGGTCGTGCTCGGCGTGCTGGGCGGGCTCGTCGTAGGCGGCCGCAGGAAGAAATCGCTGCCCCCGGCGCCCCCCACGACACCCGACATCACCGCACCCCCGGCCGAGCCGCACGTCGGCGACGAGGCCGAGACCCCGCGCGACGAGCCGCGCAGAACGATCGAGGAGGTGGACCTCCCGGCCGGCACGGCGACCCCGCCCGTCGCCGTCGAGGAGCCGTCGGTCGTGGAGGCTCCCGCGATCGAGATCCCCGAGCCGACCGCCGGCCGTCTGGTGCGGCTGCGGGCCCGGCTCTCCCGCTCGCAGAACGCGCTCGGCAAGGGGCTGCTCACGCTCCTCTCGCGCGAGCACCTCGACGACGACACCTGGGAGGAGATCGAGGACACCCTCCTCACCGCCGACGTCGGCGTCCAGCCCACCCAGGAGCTGGTCGAACGGCTGCGCGAGCGGGTGCGGGTGCTCGGCACCCGCACCCCGGCCGAGCTGCGCACCCTGCTGCGCGAGGAACTGCTGCAGATCCTCGTCCCCGAGTTCGACCGCGCGGTCAACACCGATTCGCCGCTCGACACCCCGGGCATCGTGATGGTCGTCGGGGTCAACGGCACCGGCAAGACCACCACCACCGGCAAGCTCGCCCGCGTCCTCGTCGCCGACGGCAAGAACGTGGTCCTCGGCGCCGCGGACACCTTCCGGGCCGCCGCCGCCGACCAGCTGCAGACCTGGGGCGAGCGGGTCGGTGCGCGTACCGTGCGCGGTCCCGAGGGCGGCGACCCCGCCTCCATCGCCTTCGACGCCGTCAAGGAGGGCATCGAGGAGGGCGCCGACGTCGTCCTCATCGACACGGCCGGCCGGCTGCACACCAAGACCGGCCTCATGGACGAGCTCGGCAAGGTCAAGCGGGTCGTCGAGAAGCACGCGCCGCTGGACGAGATCCTGCTCGTCCTCGACGCCACCACCGGTCAGAACGGTCTCGTCCAGGCCCGCGTCTTCGCCGAGGTCGTCGACGTCACCGGCATCGTCCTCACCAAGCTCGACGGCACGGCCAAGGGCGGCATCGTCATCGCGGTCCAGCGCGAGCTGGGCGTGCCCGTCAAGCTCATCGGACTGGGAGAGGGCGCGGACGACCTGGCGCCGTTCGAGCCGGAGGCGTTCGTGGATGCGCTCATCGGCGAATGACCCCGCGGACCACTTACGAGACTTCGTAGGTGCACGAAGAAGCGCCCGCCCCCGAGACAAGTCGGGGACGGGCGCTTCCCCGTGTACGTACCGCGGGCGGTCGAGGTCAGGCCCGTGACCGGTGGGCCACGTACGCCAGGGTCCCCAGCAGCAGGCGCGCGGCCGGAGGCTTCGTCGCCGAGTCGAGGTCGGGGGAGCGGAGCCAGCTGACCGGGCCGAGGCCGCCGCGGTCGGAGGGCGGGGCGGTGACATGGCTGCCGGGGCCGAGCCCGCGCAGGTCGAGAGCGGACGGGTCGTCCCAGCCCATGCGGTAGAGCAGAGTGGACAGCTCGGCGGCGGAACCCGGGGCGACGAAGAAGTGGGCGCGGCCCTCGGGGGTGGCGATCACGGGGCCGACGGGCAGGCCCATGCGTTCGAGACGGACGAGGGCGTGCCGGCCCGCGGACTCGGCGACCTCGATCACGTCGAAGGAGCGGCCCACCGGCAGCATCACGGCGGCCCCGGGGAACTCGGCCCAGGCCTCGGTCACCTCGTCGAGCGTCGCTCCGGCACGGACGGGGGGAGCGAAGTCGAGTGGATGCGCGCCGGGCGCGGAGCAGGTCGTCCTGCCGCACGAGCACGCGCCCGAAGCCGTCCGCGCGCCGGGGACGACGTCCCATCCCCAGAGCCCGGTGTACTCGGCCACAGCCGTGCACTCCGAGGAACGGCCGCGCCGACGCGTGCCGGATCGCATCTCCCGAATGCCGCCGATCGTGAAGCCCATGCCCCCTCCAACGGGTCCAGCGCGCCGGTGGTTACGCGACGGAGTCGGAAGGCGACGCTCTGCTTCCGCATGGGCGCTCCGCGTGGGCGGCGCACTACGGCGTTCTCGGTGGCGCGCTCGACGACGCGCGCCCCTGAATGCCTCGCTCCGCCCACTCCCGGCCGTCTGATGTCAAGTGAATCGCGTACGGGCGACCGTAGGTTCATTCGAAGGGGTGGCGAATGGTGGCGTTTCCGGAATCGCCGTGGCCGGACGCGTGATCGTAGGATTACTTTGAGTGCACGGGACCTGGGGACGCACGCGCTCGTGGGTATGCCGGAGGCAAGTCGTCTTTCCGTTCGATGGGTGACGGGGGTCGGACGTACGGCGTGGTAACCGGCATTCTGTTAGGGCTTGGCGCACACAGCGCACAGGTGGTTTCAGGGATGGGGGCGTTCCAGTGGGCGGCAACGGCGGAAGTGGTACGAACGCTGAGAAGCGCCCGAACGAACTCCTGGGCTCGTGGTTCGTCCGCAGCGGCTGGTCCAAGGGCGAGCTGGCCCGGCAGGTGAACCGCCGGGCGCGTCAGCTCGGCGCCAACCACATCTCCACCGACACCTCGCGCGTCCGGCGCTGGCTCGACGGCGAGAACCCGCGCGAGCCGATTCCCCGGATCCTGTCCGAGCTGTTCTCCGAGCGGTTCGGCTGCGTCGTCGCCGTGGAGGACCTGGGGCTGCGCGCGGCCCATCAGTCCCCTTCCGTCTCCGGTGTCGACCTGCCCTGGACGGGCCCGCAGACCGTGGCGCTGATCAGCGAGTTCTCACGCAGCGACCTGATGCTGGCGCGGCGCGGCTTCCTCGGGAGCTCGCTCGCCCTCTCCGCGGGCCCGGCCCTGATCGAGCCGATGCAGCGCTGGCTCGTCCCCGCCCCCGCCGCCCCGCGCGCGGAGCCCGAGCCGTCGGCCGCCGCGCGCCGCGCAGGCCGGCTCTCCCAGCCGGAGCTGGACCTCCTCGAATCCACCACCGTGATGTTCCGGCAGTGGGACGCCCAGTGCGGCGGCGGTCTGCGCCGCAAGGCCGTCGTCGGCCAGCTGCACGAGGTGACCGACCTCCTCCAGGAGCCCCAGCCCGAGGCCACCACCCGCCGGCTGTTCAAGGTCGCCGCCGAGCTGGCCGAGCTGGCCGGCTGGATGAGCTACGACATCGGCCTGCAGCCCACGGCGCAGAAGTACTTCGTCCTCGCCCTCCACGCGGCCAAGGAGGCGGGCGACAAGCCCCTCGGCTCGTACGTCCTGTCCAGCATGAGCCGCCAGATGATCCACCTCGGCCGGCCCGACGACGCCCTCGAACTGATCCATCTCGCCCAGTACGGCAGCCGTGAGTGCGCGAGTCCGCGCACCCAGTCGATGCTGTATGCGATGGAGGCCCGCGCCTACGCCAACATGGGCCAGCCCGGAAAGTGCAAACGGGCCGTGCGGATGGCCGAGGACGTCTTCGCCGACGCCGAGGAGTGGGACGACCCGGACCCCGACTGGATCCGCTTCTTCAACGAGGCCGAACTGCACGGAGAGAACTCCCACTCCTACCGCGACCTCGCCTACGTCGCCGGCCGCAGCCCCGCCTACGCCTCCCTCGCCGAGCCCGTGATGCGCCGGGCCGTCGAGCTGTTCTCCACGGACACCGAACACCAGCGGTCCTACGCGCTGAACCTCATCGGCATGGCCACCGTGCATCTGCTCCAGCGAGAGCCCGAGCGGGGGGCGGACATGGCCAAGCAGGCCATGGAGACAGCGAAGAAGGTGCGCTCCGAGCGGGTGAACACCCGTATCCGCAAGACCGTCGACACGGCCGTACGGGAGTTCGGCGGCCTCGCCGAGGTCGTGGACCTCACCGACCAGCTCGCCGTCCACCTCCCCGAGACCGCCGAGGCGGTCTGACCCCGGCCCCGCGCTCCGCGGGCCACGCCTGCTCCGGCCACGGCCGGCCATCCCGACTGCCCGACTCGGCTCCCCCATGCCAGGTCATCGGATGGTCTGCCGTGGCCGGTCCGTTCGGGGCGGCTCCACCGGAAGTTCCATCGGATACGAAACCGTTATCCGCGAAGGGCCCCGCAGAGGCTGGGCCCCACACGGGATGCCTCCTCCGCGATTCACGTTTCACCTGTCTGTAACGTGATGGGTGCCTTCGTCACGTCCGGGAAACATTTCCAAACTCCCGGCGAAACGGTGCTGCGTCAGTCTCCTCAGCACAGTCGGCCCTCCCCGATAGCTCCCCAGCTTCCGCATCCGCACGGGCCGTTCCGACCACGAGGAGATACCGGCATTGAACGGCACAGATACCGGATTCGTATTGATCAGTGCGGCGCTCGTCATGGTGATGACGCCGGGCCTGGCGCTCTTCTACGGCGGCATGGTCCGTGCCAAGAGCGTGCTGAACATGCTGATGATGTCCTTCATCTCGCTGGGCATCGTCAGCATCCTGTGGGTGCTGTTCGGGTACTCACTCGCCTTCAGCGGTGACGTCGGCCACTTCATCGGCAACCTCGACGCCATCGGTCTCAAGGGCATCGACGTCACGAGCACGGTCGACAGCTTCGTCACCAACGCCAAGGGCGAGCCGCACCAGATCGCCGCGTTCTCGTTCATCCTCTTCCAGATGCTGTTCGCGGTGATCACCCCGGCCCTGATGAGCGGCGCGCTCGCCGACCGCGTCAAGTTCAGCGCCTGGATGGTCTTCGTCGCGCTCTGGGTCACCCTCGCGTACTTCCCGGTCGCGCACTGGGTCTGGGCGCCGGGCGGCTGGCTCTTCGACATGGGTGTCATCGACTTCGCCGGTGGTACCGCGGTCCACATCAACGCCGGTGTCGGCGCGCTCGCCGCGGTCCTCGTCGTCGGCAAGCGGATCGGCTTCAAGAAGGACCCGATGCGGCCGCACAGCCTGCCGCTGGTCCTGGTCGGCACCGCCCTGCTGTGGTTCGGCTGGTTCGGTTTCAACGCCGGCTCCTGGCTCGGTGTCGACGGCACGACCGCCCGTATGGCCATCAACACGCAGATCGCGACGGCCGCGGCCATCATCGGCTGGCTGATCTACGAGCGCATCCGTCACGGCGCGTTCACCACCCTCGGTGCCTGCTCCGGTGCCGTCGCCGGCCTCGTCGCGATCACCCCCTCGGGCGGTCACGTCAACGCCTTCGGCGCCATGCTGATCGGCATCGTCGCCGGCGCGGTCTGCTCCTGGGCCGTCAGCCTCAAGTACAAGCTGGGCTACGACGACTCCCTCGACGTCGTCGGTGTCCACCTGGTGGGCGGTGTGCTCGGCACCCTGATGGTCGGCTTCCTGGCCACCGACGGGATCGGCGGCCTCGACCAGTTCGGCAAGCAGGCCACCGGCGCCTTCTCGGTCATGGGCTACACCTTCGTGGTGACCTGGCTCATCGCCTTCGCCATCCAGAAGACGATCGGCTTCCGGGCGTCCGAGGAGGACGAGGTCACCGGTGTCGACCAGACCCAGCACGCCGAGACCGCGTACGACTTCTCCTCGGCCGCCGGTTCCCACATCTCCAGCAGCACCACGAGCAGCGTCGCTGCCCCTGAGAGCAAGAAGGTCGAGGCATGAAGCTGATCACCGCCGTCGTCAAGCCGCACCGGCTCGACGAGATCAAGGAAGCCCTGCAGGCCTTCGGGGTGCACGGCCTTACGGTGACCGAGGCCAGTGGGTACGGTCGGCAGCGCGGCCACACGGAGGTGTACCGGGGTGCCGAGTACACGGTGGACCTGGTTCCCAAGATCCGTATCGAGGTGCTCGCCGAGGACGACGACGCCGAGCAGCTGATCGACGTCATCGTCAAGGCCGCCCGCACCGGCAAGATCGGTGACGGCAAGGTCTGGTCCCTCCCGGTCGAGACGGCCGTTCGGGTCCGGACCGGCGAGCGCGGCCCGGACGCGCTCTGATCGAAGAGAAGAACAGGAGTCGCTGGGTGACGAGTACGGACGTACGTACGGATGCAGAGGACTCGGGACCCAGCGGCTATGCGGCGGCCCGGCTGCGCCTCCTCCAGGAGGAGGCGCAGTCCGGGCCGCCGCGCCGTTCGGCCCTCGCGGAGCTGACCGACGACTGGCTCGCGGGCCTCTTCGGAGCGGGTGCCGCCGAACCGCGCGGGGTCTCCCTCGTGGCCGTCGGCGGATACGGGCGCGGTGAACTCTCGCCCCGCAGCGATCTCGACCTGCTGCTCCTGCACGACGGGTCCGACGAACGGGCGGTGGCCGCGCTGGCCGACCGCATCTGGTACCCCGTCTGGGACCTGGGGCTGGCCCTCGACCACTCCGTGCGCACCCCCGCCGAGGCCCGCAGGACGGCCGGCGAGGACCTCAAGGTGCAACTCGGGCTGCTGGACGCCCGCCACATCGCCGGTGATCTGGGCCTGACCGCGGGGCTGCGGACCTCCGTCCTCGCCGACTGGCGCAACCAGGCGCCCAAACGCCTCCCGGAACTGCAGGAGCTGTGCGCCGAGCGGGCCGAGCGGCAGGGGGAGCTGCAGTATCTGCTGGAGCCCGACCTCAAGGAGGCACGCGGCGGGCTGCGCGATGCCACCGCCCTGCGCGCCGTCGCCGCCTCATGGCTCGCCGACGCCCCGCGCGAGGGTCTCGCCGACGCCCGCCGCCGGCTCCTCGACGTGCGGGACGCGCTGCATCTGACCACCGGGCGCGCGACGGACCGGCTCGCGCTCCAGGAACAGGACCAGGTCGCCGCCGAACTGGGGCTGCTGGACGCCGACACCCTGCTGCGCCAGGTGTACGAGGCCGCCCGCGTGATCTCGTACGCCAGTGATGTGACCTGGCGTGAAGTGGGGCGCGTGCTGCGGTCGCGCGCCGTCCGGCCCCGGCTGCGCGCCATGCTGGGCGGCGGGAAGCCCGCTCCCGAGCGGTCGCCGCTGGCCGAGGGCGTGGTCGAGCAGGACGGCGAGGTCGTGCTCGCGCGGGCCGCCAAGCCCGACCGGGACCCCGTGCTGCCGCTGCGCGCCGCCGCCGCGGCCGCCCAGGCCGGACTGCCGCTCTCGCTGCACGCCGTGCGGCGCCTGGCGGCCGTCGCCCGGCCGCTCCCGACGCCCTGGCCCGCCGAGGCGCGCGAACAGCTCGTCACCCTGCTCGGTTCCGGGCGCCCGACCGTCGACGTCTGGGAAGCCCTGGAGGCCGAGGGCCTCATCACGCATCTGCTGCCCGACTGGGAGCGGGTGCGCTGCCGGCCGCAGCGCAACGCCGTGCACATCTGGACCGTCGACCGGCACCTCATCGAGACCGCGGTCCAGGCCTCCGAGATGACCCGCCGGGTGCACCGGCCCGACCTCCTGCTCGTGGCCGCGCTGCTGCACGACATCGGCAAGGGCTGGCCCGGCGACCACTCCGTCGCCGGCGAGATCATCGCCAAGGACGTGGCGGCCAGGATCGGCTTCGACCGCGAGGACGTGGCGGTGCTCGCCACCCTCGTCCGCCACCACCTGCTGCTCGTCGACACGGCCACCCGGCGCGACCTGGAGGATCCGGCCACCGTCCGGTCCGTGGCCGACGCCGTCGGATCGCCGGGCACGCTCGAACTGCTGCACGCGCTCACCGAGTCGGACGCGCTGGCCACCGGACCCGCCGCCTGGTCGTCGTGGCGGGCCTCGCTCGTGTCCGAGCTGGTGCAGCGGGTCGACGCGCTGTTCGCCGGGGACGCTCCCGAGGAACCGGAGCCCGGGGAGACCAGCGCCGAACAGGAGCGGCTCGCCATCGAGGCGTTCCGCACCGGCGGACCGGTGCTGTCGCTGCGCGCGCAGACGGAGGCCGCCGCCGACGACAAGGACGAGAAGGCCGACCCCGAGCCGCTCGGCGTGGAACTCCTCATCGCCGTACCGGACCAGGCGGGCGTCCTGCCGGCGGTCGCCGGCGTCCTCGCCATGCACCGGCTGACCGTGCGCACGGCCGAACTCGGCACGTTCGGCCTGCCCGACGGCGTCGAGGGCTCGGTGCTGCTGCTGAACTGGCGGGTGGCCGCGGAGTACGGCTCGCTGCCCCAGGCGGCCAGGCTCCGCGCGGACCTCGTACGGGCCCTGGACGGGTCGCTGGACATCGCCGGGCGGCTGGCCGAGCGGGACGCGGCCTATCCCCGGCGGCGAGGCGTCGTCGCACCACCGCCGCGCGTCACGGTGGCCCCGGCCGCCTCCCGGCACGCCACGGTCATCGAGGTGCGCGCCCAGGACGCCCCCGGGCTGCTGCACCGGATCGGGCGCGCCCTGGAGGACGCGCACGTACGGGTGCGCAGCGCGCACGTCAGCACGCTGGGCGCCAACGCCGTGGACGCCTTCTACGTCACCGGCACGGACGGGGCGCCGCTGCCGGGTGACGAGGCGGCGTCGCTGGCGCGCAAGCTGGAGGAGACTCTGCGCGGCTGAGCACGACGGGTACGGGGCCCGCCCGGCCCCGTACCCGTGCGGGCCCGGCCGCGTTCACGACTATCCACAGGGGTGGAGACCCGACCACACCCAGACAGATACCCTGGAGGGCAGCCCACCCTGCCCCCGACTCCGAGGACCGACACCGCCGTGTTCGATACGCTCTCCGATCGCCTCTCAGCGACGTTCAAGAACCTGCGCGGCAAGGGGCGCCTCTCCGAGGCGGACATCGACGCCACGGCGCGCGAGATCCGTATCGCGCTCCTCGAAGCGGACGTCGCGCTGCCCGTCGTCCGGACGTTCATCAAGAACGTCAAGGAAAGGGCACTCGGCAGCGACGTCTCCAAGGCGCTCAACCCGGCCCAGCAGGTCCTCAAGATCGTCAACGAGGAGCTGGTCGGGATCCTCGGTGGCGAGACCCGCCGGCTGCGGTTCGCCAAGAACCCGCCGACCGTGATCATGCTCGCCGGTCTGCAGGGTGCCGGTAAGACGACCCTCGCGGGCAAGCTGGGCCGCTGGCTGAAGGAGCAGGGCCACTCGCCGCTCCTCGTCGCCTGCGACCTCCAGCGCCCGAACGCGGTGAACCAGCTCAGTGTCGTCGCCGAGCGCGCGGGCGTCGCGGTCTACGCCCCCGAGCCGGGCAACGGCGTGGGCGACCCGGTCAAGGTCGCCAAGGACTCCATCGAGTTCGCGAAGTCCAAGGTCCACGACATCGTGGTCGTCGACACCGCCGGCCGCCTGGGCATCGACCAGGAGATGATGCGGCAGGCCGCCGACATCCGGGACGCGGTCTCCCCGGACGAGATCCTCTTCGTCGTCGACGCGATGATCGGTCAGGACGCCGTCAACACGGCCGAGGCGTTCCGGGACGGCGTCGGCTTCGACGGCGTGGTCCTCTCCAAGCTCGACGGTGACGCCCGCGGTGGTGCCGCCCTGTCGATCGCCTCGGTCACCGGCAAGCCGATCATGTTCGCGTCGAACGGCGAGAAGCTCGACGAGTTCGACCAGTTCCACCCGGACCGGATGGCCTCCCGCATCCTCGACATGGGTGACCTGCTCACCCTGATCGAGCAGGCGGAGAAGACCTTCAGCCAGGAAGAGGCCGCCAAGATGGCGGGCAAACTGGCGTCCAAGAAGGGGCAGGACTTCACGCTCGACGACTTCCTGGCCCAGATGGAGCAGGTCAGGAAGATGGGCAGCATCAGCAAGCTGCTCGGCATGCTCCCCGGCATGGGGCAGATCAAGGACCAGATCAACAACATCGACGAGCGTGACGTCGACCGCACGGCAGCGATCATCAAGTCGATGACCCCGGCCGAGCGCCAGGAGCCGACGATCATCAACGGCTCTCGCCGGGCCCGTATCGCCAAGGGTTCCGGTGTCGAGGTCAGCGCGGTGAAGAACCTGGTGGAGCGGTTCTTCGAGGCCCGCAAGATGATGTCCCGCATGGCCCAGGGCGGCGGCATGCCCGGGATGCCGGGTATGCCCGGCATGGGTGGCGGGCCGGGCCGCAGCAAGAAGCAGCCCAAGCAGGCCAAGGGCAAGCAGCGCTCCGGCAACCCGATGAAGCGCAAGCAGCAGGAGCAGGAGGAGGCCGCCCGCCGGGCCGCCGCCGCGCAGGGCGGTGCTCTCGGGCTGCCGGGCCAGCAGGCCCCTCAGGACTTCGAGCTGCCGGATGAGTTCAAGAAGTTCATGGGCTGACCCGCCACACGGCGGACGCCGCGTGCCGGCCGGGGGGTGTGGCCGGGCGCGCGGCGCCGGGTGCCGTTGCGTGGACGGCATGTGTGGTGATGTCGCTCGTGGTACTGGTGGTGGCAACCCCCGTACGCGGATGTGTTGTTCCCCTGGACGATGCGTCAGGCTATGGCTGCCGTGCGGCGTTTGGCCAAGCCTGAAGCGTTACCGACCCGCTTTCTTCACACCATTCACACCCGCGTCGGCAGATGTCTCGAAGACCTTCCCAGGCCGTCCCCGAACGGCTCCGGCCTTCCCCCTTCCCCTGACCGCGCGAACTTCCCCTGACCACGCGAACGCTCCTCGGCAGGCAGGCTAGGGCGTCCGAGCGATCAGATAGCGGAACACGTTCGGCATCCACACCGTGCCGTCCCGGCGGCGGTGCGGGTGCAGGGCCTCGGTGAGTTCCTTGTCCACCTGCACCTGGTCGGTGGCCGCGATCGCCGCGTCGAACAGGCCGGTCGACAGCAGTCCCCGCACCGCGTTGTCCACGTTGGCGTAGCCGAAGGGACAGGCCACGCGTCCGGAGCCGTCCGGCCGGAGGCCGGCCCGCTGGGCCACCTCCTCCAGGTCGTCCCTGAGCGCCGGGCGCCAACTGCCCCCGCCCCGCAGGGGATCGGCGAGCTTCGCGGCCACCCGCAGCACCGCCGACGTGGCGCAGCGCTCCGGCGGACCCCAGCCGGCGAGGACCACGGGGGTGCCGCGTTCCGCGAGCGGGGTCGCCGAGGCGAGCAGCTCACCGAGCCCCTCGGAGTCCCCGTCCAGGCAGCCGATCGGCTCGAAGGCGGTCACCAGGTTGTACAGCGGGTCACCGGGGGCGCGGGCCGCGTCCTCGGGAACGCCCTCGACGACACGGGCGCCGGTACGCGCGCGCGTGCCCCATGCCTCCGGCCGCAGCCGCTCCCGCGCGAGTGCCACTCTCTCGGGCGCCCCCGCGTCCACGCCGGTGACCGCGGCGCCCCGGGACGCCGCCATCAGCAGCGCGAGCCCCGAGCCGCAGCCGACCCCGAGCAGCCGGGTGCCGGAGCCGACGTCGAGCCGCCGATGGACGGCCTCGTACAGCGGTACCAGCATCCGTTCCTGGATCTCGGCCCAGTCACGCGCGCGTGCACACCGGTCCACGCGGGGTAAGGCCCCCGCGCGAGGCAGTTGCTGCCGCACGAGCGTAGGTGTCATATCGAAAGCGCCCCAATCCGCCGTGAGTTGCCGTTGCCGGATTTCCTGGCCCCCGTGGCAGTGCGCGCTCGCACACCCCCCGTATGCCAGGTAACTCCGCACCCGGCGCGCCGTCCAGGGGTCTCGGACATCGGTTTTGCGGAGTGTGGGGCCCGGCGAAAAGAATTCACATCACCGCAATATGCCCCCGTACTATCGCGCCATGGCAAAGGCACCCGTACTCACACCCCGGGCGGACGATTTCCCGCGCTGGTACCAGGATCTGATCACCAAGGCCGAGCTGGCCGACAACGGCCCGGTGCGCGGCACCATGGTGATCCGACCGTACGGGTACGGGCTGTGGGAGCGGATGCAGCAGGAGATGGACACCCGGATCAAGGAGACGGGCACGCAGAACGCGTATTTCCCGCTCCTGATCCCGCAGTCCTACCTCACGCGCGAGGCCGAGCACGTGGAGGGCTTCGCGCCCGAGCTGGCCGTGGTGACCCACGGCGGCGGCAAGGAGCTGGAGGAGCCCGCCGTCGTCCGCCCCACCTCCGAGATGATCATCAACGCCTCCTTCTCGAAGTGGGTGCAGAGCTACCGCGACCTGCCGCTGCTGATCAACCAGTGGGCGAACGTCGTCCGTTGGGAGCTGCGCCCCCGACTGTTCCTGCGCACCTCCGAATTCCTCTGGCAGGAGGGCCACACGGCGCACGCGACCTACGAGGAGGCGCGCGACTTCGCCGCGCACATCCATCGGGAGGTCTACGAGGACTTCATGGCGAACGTGCTCGCGATGGACGTGGTCCCCGGCCGCAAGACCGTGAAGGAGCGCTTCGCGGGCGCCATCAACACCCTCACCCTGGAAGGCATGATGGGCGACGGCAAGGCCCTCCAGATGGCCACCAGCCACGAACTGGGCCAGAACTTCGCCAAGGCCTTCAACACCCGGTACCTGTCGAGGGACGGCAGTCAGGAACTCGTCTGGCAGACCTCCTGGGGCTCCACCACCCGCATGATCGGCGCCCTGGTGATGATGCACGGCGACGACCACGGACTGAGGGTCCCGCCCCGGCTGGCGCAGACCCAGGTGGTCGTCCTCGCGATCAAGGGCGACGAGGCCGTTCTGGCCAAGGTCCGCGAGCTGGGCGACCGGCTGAAGGCCGCGGGCGTCCGGGTCCGGGTGGACGACCGTACGGACATCCCGTTCGGCCGCCGTGCCGTCGACTGGGAACTCAAGGGCGTCCCCGTACGTGTCGAGGTCGGCCCCCGTGACCTGGAGAACGGCACCGCTATGCTCGTCCGCCGCATCCCCGGCGGCAAGGCACCCGTCGCGATCGACTCGCTCGTACCCCTGCTTCCCTCGATCCTCGAAGAGGACCAGGCGCTCCTGCTGACGCAGTCCCGCGAGCGCCGCGAGTCCCGTACGGCCGAGGTGGCGACGCCCGACGAGGCGATCGAGGCCGCCGTGTCCGGTGGCTGGGCGCGTATCCCCTGGTCGACGTTGGGGGAGGAGGGCGAGGCCAGGCTCGGTGAGCACGCCGTGACCGTACGGTGTCTGGTCGCCGAGGACGGGTCGGTGCCCGACTCCTACGACGCACCCGGTAACGTCGCCGTCGTGGCGCGCGCTTACTAGAGCACCCCGTTCCGTCGGGAGCGCGACCGAAAGGTCCCTTGCGCATCCGCGGATCACAGATGTCCCGGCGCGTGGACCTTGTCTACGCGCCGGGGCGTACGTGTTGCTACGTACCGCCTTGTGGCGAGCTGCGAGGCTTCTCCGCAGATCAGCGCACCCGCCCTCGTCAGGACGCACTAGTGGCAACTGACGGGTACGTGCAAATTATTTGGGATGGCCCGGAATCGGAACACACGGGCACTCCGGCTCGTTGTCATTACGTGAGCACGACACAGACACCACCCGTTCTCGCCGCAGAACTGGCACAGGCGTGGGCCGACATTCAACGGCACCACCCCGAGCTGCCGGATCTTGCCGCTCCCGAGTCCCTGATCGGGGAGTCGTCGTCCGCATGCGGGCACGAACTCTCCTTCGAGCGACTGCTGCATGAGGCAGTCCATGGCATCGCCGCCGCGCGTGGAGTCCGCGACACCTCCCGGGCCGGCCGGTACCACAACCGCAGATTCCTCGCGATCGCCGAGGAACTCGGCCTCGACCACCCCGAGGAACCCCACCCCAGCAGTGGTTTCTCGCTGGTCACGCTCGATCCCGAGGCCAAGCGTCGCTACCGCCCGACCATCGAGAGACTGCAGCGCGCTCTCAAGGCACACACCGCGGCGACCTCCGCGGACACGGCCCGCAGCTTCCGGGGCCCGGCCGCCCGCCACGGTTCCTCGGGCGGCGGCGTCCGCGTCAAGGCCGTCTGCGACTGCGGTCGCAACGTCCGCGTCGTCCCCTCCGTGCTCGCCCAGGCACCCATCGTCTGTGGCGGCTGCGGCAAGCCCTTCCGGATCCCGGAGGTCCTGGGCGCGGCGTGAGACGAGGGTGAGCCGAGAAGACGGCGAACCGACTGGCGACGGCTGCTCGTGGCAGCCGTATCCGGTTCGCGGTCGACGGGTCCGCCCTCGCTGCGAGCAGTCGTGCCGCTGGGGCGGCGCGGGGCGCAGGCGGCGCCCGGTGAGCGGGGCGAAAGCCCCCGGCGCCGGGTGCCGCTTCGGCATGCGTTCACACAGCCCCGGTGAGAGACGATCCCCAGCGTGTGGCACAATGGCTAGCTGTACTCGACAGTCGCACAGGACCCCTCTCTCCTCCGGCTGACGCGTCCATCGGGCACTCGGGTACCGCAACCCCACGCGGCCTTTCTCGCCGTGCCCAATCACGTCAAAACCAGGAGAACCCACTCCCGTGGCAGTCAAGATCAAGCTGAAGCGTCTGGGCAAGATCCGTTCGCCTCACTACCGCATCGTCGTCGCCGACTCCCGCACCCGCCGTGACGGCCGTGCGATCGAGGAGATCGGCAAGTACCACCCGACGTACCACCCGTCCGTCATCGAGGTCGACGAGGACCGCGTCGCGTACTGGCTGGGTGTCGGCGCGCAGCCGACCGAGCCCGTGCTCGCCATCCTGAAGAAGACCGGCGACTGGCAGAAGTTCAAGGGTGAGCCCGCTCCGGCGCCGCTCCTCGTGGCTCAGCCGAAGTCCGCGCGCCCGTCGTTCGAGGCCCTGGGCGGCGACGACGAGGGCAAGGGTGAGGCGATCACCCAGAAGAAGAAGGCCGAGAAGAAGGACGAGGCTGCCGCCGAGTCCGAGTCGACCGAGGCCTGAGCATGCTCGAGGAGGCTCTCGAGCACCTCGTCAAGGGCATCGTCGACAACCCCGACGACGTGCAGGTCGCTTCCCGCGACCTGCGCCGCGGGCGCGTACTCGAGGTCCGGGTTCACCCCGACGACCTCGGCAAGGTGATCGGCCGCAACGGCCGTACCGCCCGCGCCCTGCGTACCGTCGTGGGTGCCATCGGCGGCCGCGGTATCCGTGTCGACCTGGTCGACGTGGATCACGTCCGCTGACGAACATGCGCAGCACCGGCTCGGGCCGGGGAAGGCCACTGGGCCGTCCCCGGCCCGTAGTCGTATGACAGGAGATCAAGCACAGTGCAGCTCGTAGTCGCACGGATCGGCCGCGCCCACGGCATCAAGGGCGAGGTCACCGTCGAGGTCCGCACCGACGAGCCGGAACTCCGGCTCGGCCCCGGCGCCGTCCTGCTCACGGACCCCGCCTCGACGGGCCCGCTCACCATCGAGACCGGCCGGGTCCACAGCGGCCGGCTGCTCCTGCGCTTCGAGGGCGTCCGCGACCGCAACGCCGCCGAGGCCCTGCGCAACACCCTGCTGATCGCGGAGGTGGACCCGGAGGAGCTGCCGGAGGAAGAGGACGAGTACTACGACCACCAGCTGATGGACCTGGACGTGGTCACCAAGGACGGGGCCGCGGTCGGCCGGATCACGGAGATCTCGCATCTGCCCTCCCAGGACCTCTTCATCGTCGAGCGGCCGGACGGCAGCGAGGTGATGATCCCGTTCGTGGAGACCATCGTCACCGAGATCGACCTGACCGAACAGCGGGCGGTCATCGACCCGCCGCCGGGACTGATCGACGACCGGGCGGAGATCGCGTCCGCCCGGGACGCCGCCGAGGAGTCCGCCACCGACTCCGCCGGACCGGCCGGGGACGAGGCCTGATGAGGCTCGACGTCGTCACGATCTTCCCCGACTACCTCGAACCCCTGAACGTCTCCCTCGTCGGCAAGGCGCGCGCGCGTGGACAGCTGAACGTGCACGTCCACGACCTGCGGGAATGGACGTACGACCGGCACAACACGGTCGACGACACCCCCTACGGCGGCGGTCCCGGCATGGTCATGAAGACCGACCCCTGGGGCGACGCCCTGGACTCGGTCCTCGCCGACGGCTACGAGGCCGGGGACGGTGAGCCCGCGCTCATCGTCCCCACCCCCAGCGGCCGCCCCTTCACGCAGGCACTCGCCGTCGAACTCTCCGAGCGCCCCTGGCTGGTCTTCACGCCGGCGCGCTACGAGGGCATCGACCGGCGCGTGATCGACGAGTACGCGACCCGGATGCCCGTGTACGAGGTGTCCATCGGCGACTACGTGCTCGCCGGCGGCGAAGCGGCCGTGCTCGTCGTCACCGAGGCGGTGGCGCGGCTGCTGCCCGGCGTCCTCGGCAACGCCGAGTCCCACCGGGACGACTCCTTCGCGCCCGGCCCCATGGCCAACCTCCTGGAGGGGCCGGTCTACACGAAGCCCCCCGAGTGGCGCGGCCGTGACATCCCCGACGTGCTGCTCAGCGGCCACCACGGCAAGATCGCGCGCTGGCGGCGCGACGAGGCACTGAAGCGAACCGCGGCCAACAGGCCCGATCTCATCGAGCGTTGCGACCCCAAGGCCTTCGACAAGAAGGACCGCGAGATGCTCTCCATCCTGGGCTGGGCCCCGGATCCGGCAGGGGAGTCGCACGGCCGATTTTGGCGGCGGCCCGAGGGCGTGGAAGAATAGGCCGCTGTTGTGCGTCGTCCGGCGCGCGCCCCTGCCGCAGGGGGACACGACGCCCGCCCCGACACGGACAGCATCCTCTCGAAACCTAGCTCCCGCCTATGACCTGTGGCATGGGTGAAGAAAGCAGACGAAATGTCTCACCTGCTCGACTCCGTCGACTCCGCGTCGCTGCGCAGCGACATCCCGGCCTTCCGCCCGGGTGACACCGTCAACGTCCACGTGCGCGTCATCGAGGGCAACCGCTCCCGTGTGCAGCAGTTCAAGGGCGTGGTGATCCGTCGCCAGGGCGCCGGTGTCCGCGAGACCTTCACGGTCCGCAAGGTCTCGTTCTCCGTCGGCGTCGAGCGCACCTTCCCGGTGCACACCCCGATCGTCGAGAAGATCGAGCTCGTCACCCGCGGTGACGTCCGTCGCGCGAAGCTGTACTACCTGCGCGAGCTGCGCGGCAAGGCCGCGAAGATCAAGGAGAAGCGCGACAACTGATCGCGCGCACGCGTCACCGAAGGTCGTCACAGCGGGGCCGGATACGATCTGGCCCCGATGGACACCGACGCACAGCAGCACATGGAGCGCGACCGTTCCCCTAGCCCTTCCCGCGACGAGGTCTCCGAGGAGATCTCCGACACAGGAAGGCCTGAGGAACGGTCGCGTTTCGCATGGGTGGACCGGACCACGGCCCTGGTGCCGGGCGGGAGATACACCCTGACCGTGCCGATCTGCCTGCTTTTTCTGGCGCTGTTCAGCAACTTCGTGATGCAGCCCTTCCAGATTCCCAGCAGCTCCATGGCCGACTCATTGAGGATCGGGGACCGCGTTCTCGTAAATAAGTTGGCGTACCGTTTCGGATCTGATCCGCAGCGCGGTGACGTCGTCGTGTTCGACGGCACCGGCTACTTCGGGAACGCCGACTACGTCAAGCGCGTTGTCGGCGTGGGGGGAGACCGGGTGGTCTGCTGCGACCAGGAGGGGAGGCTTGAGGTGAACGGCCGGTGGGTCGACGAGTCGTCGTTTCTGTACCCGGGCGACAGCCCGTCGAACGTACCCTTCGACGTGGTCGTCCCCGAGGGCAGACTGTTCCTCCTCGGCGACCACCGCAGTGACTCCAGCGATTCCCGCGACCATCTGGGTTCGCCCGGCGGTGGCATGGTCCCCCTCGACTCCGTGATCGGCAGGGCCGACTGGATCGCCTGGCCCGCCGGCCACTGGACGCGTCTGGACCGTCCGGGCGCCTACGCGCGGGTGCCCGCCGCCGGTGGTGCGCATGGGTAACCGGGGCAGGCCCCGCGGTGCCGCTCCCACCACCGCCGCCGAGAACCTGCTGCCCACGGGTCTGCGGCGGTCCGGCGGGGCCGCCCGGCCGAGCCGGGTGGAGCGGCGCAGGCTCGCCCGCAAGATCAAGCGGCGCAGGCGTCGTTCGGCGGTCAAGGAGATCCCGCTCCTCGTCGGCGTCGCCGTCCTCATAGCCCTGGTCCTGAAGACCTTCCTCGTCCAGGCGTTCGTGATCCCGTCGGGATCCATGGAGCAGACGATCCAGATCGGCGACCGCGTCCTGGTCGACAAGCTCACGCCCTGGTTCGGCTCCGAGCCCACCCGCGGTGACGTCGTCGTCTTCAAGGACCCGGGCGGCTGGCTGGAGGACGAGCAGACCACCGCGTCCGGCGAGGACCCCGTCGTCATCAAGCAGATCAAGGAAGGCCTGCAGTTCATCGGACTCCTTCCGTCCGACGATGAGCAGGACCTGATCAAGCGGGTCGTCGCGGTCGGCGGCGACACCGTCAAGTGCTGCGACACCCAGGGACGCGTCACGGTCAACGGCATGCCGCTGGACGAGACGGCGTACATCCACCCCGGCAACCAGCCCTCGACACAGCAGTTCCAGGTGACCGTGCCCCAGGGCCGGCTGTGGGTGATGGGCGACCACCGGGAGAACTCCGCGGACTCGCGCGCCCACCAGAACGACGATTCGAAAACGGCGCAGTTCGGCGGTACGGTCCCCCAGGACGCCGTCGTGGGCCGTGCCGTGGTCATCGCCTGGCCGGTCGGCCACTGGGGGCAGTTGGAGGAGCCGGACACGTTCTCGGCCGTGCCCGGCGGGTCGACCACCGCCCTCGGCGCTTCGCATAGGGTGGCGTCCGCGGATCGAAACGGATTGATCCCTCTCCCGACCCCTGCGGAACTCCCGCTCGTTATGGGAGTGGTGGGCCTGCACCGGCTGTGGCGCGGGCGGCGGTACGGAGTGAGGAGTGGATGTGGGGGATTTGGCGGTCGGCGCACGGTCCGGACACGGTGGTTCCGAAGATCGGCCGGAGCGATCCGACGAGGCGGTTTCCCCGGCCGCGGAGAACGTGGAGGGCGCCGTGAGTTCCGAGGGTTCCGCCGACTCCGGGAATGACTCCCCGGGCCCGGCGGACGGTGGCGAGTCCGCCCGGACCTCGGCCGACGACGGAGACCAGCAGGCGAGGCCCAAGAAGAAGCAGCGCTCCTTCTGGAAGGAGCTGCCGATCCTGGTCGGTATCGCGCTGGTGCTCGCCCTGCTGATCAAGACCTTCCTGGTGCAGGCGTTCTCCATCCCGTCCGACTCGATGCAGAACACCCTGCAGGAGGGCGACCGGGTCCTGGTCGACAAGCTCACCCCGTGGTTCGGCTCCGAGCCCGAGCGCGGCGAGGTCGTCGTCTTCCACGACCCGGACGGCTGGCTGAACGGCGAGCCGACCCTGGAGCCCAACGCCGCGCAGCGCGTCCTCGGCTGGATCGGCCTGATGCCGTCCGCCGAGGAGAAGGACCTCATCAAGCGGGTCATCGGCGTCGCCGGCGACACGGTGGAGTGCAACGGCACGGGCCCGCTCAAGGTCAACGGCAAGGCGCTGAACGAGCCGTACGTGTACCCGGGCAACACCCCCTGCACCGTCGACGACACCGGCGGCCAGTTCAAGGTGAAGGTACCCGAGGGCAAAATCTGGGTCATGGGCGACCACCGGCAGAACTCGCTGGACTCCCGCTACCACCAGAACGACAGCAACAAGGGCATGGTCCCCGTGAGCCAGGTCGTGGGCCGCGCCATCGTGGTCGCCTGGCCGCCCACCCGCTGGTCCACGCTGCCGATCCCCGACACCTTCGACCAGAACCTGAGCGCCGCCGCACCCGGCGCGCTCGGCCTCGCGGGCGCGGTGCCGCTGGTGCTGTGGCGCCGGCGCCACCTTCTGGCCGCCGAAAGCCCGAGGGTTACTGGCACGCGTACCGCCGGGTAGGGTGCCGTCCCAGATCGCCGATCTTCCACGGCCCGCGAGGGGCCGGGACGGTCGATTCTCCGACCTGGGGAGCACTGGGATGAGCGGGACGGCACATCGTACGGACGAGGGCCACGGACGGCTCGGCAGCAAGCTGTCGGGACTGGCCGTGGCCCTCGGCTGTGTGCTTTTCATGGGCGGCTTCGTCTGGGGCGCGATCCTCTACGCCCCCTACACGGTGCCCACCGACTCCATGTCCCCCACCATCACCTCCGGGGACCGCATCCTCGCCGAGCGGGTCGACGGCGCCGAGGTCAAGCGCGGCGACGTGGTCGTCTTCCGGCAGGAGACCTGGGGCAACACCCCCATGGTCAAGCGGGTCGTCGCGGTCGGCGGGGACACGGTCGCCTGCTGCACCGACGGCAGGCTGACCGTCAACGGCAAGAAGATCGACGAGGGCTATCTGCCTCCGGGCGAGGACGCCGAGCTGACCGGCATCCCCGAGATCACCGTCCCCAAGGGCCGGCTGTTCCTCCTCGGCGACGAGCGCAGCGGTTCGCTGGACTCCACCGCCCACCTCACGGAGGCCGGCAACGGCACGGTGCCGCGTGCCCACGTGGACGCGCGCGTGGACGCCGTGGTCTGGCCCATGGAGGGCATGCTGGCCCGCCCCACGGGCTTCGAGAAGCTCGGCGGGCTCTCCTCTCCCGGCCCGCTGCGGCTGATCACCGCCGCGCTGATCGTGGGCATGGCGCTGGTCCTGGGCGGAGGGGCCTACGGACCCGTCGCCAAGCGGCTCGGCGGCCGTGGCCGCAGGACGCAGTCGGAGCCGGCCGTTGTCGGCTGAGGACACCTACGAGGGCGGGCTGCGACGGGTGGCCCGGGTGATCCTGCTGGATCCCCGGGAGCGCATCCTGCTGCTGCACGGGCACGAGCCGGACGATCCGGCCGACGACTGGTGGTTCACGCCCGGCGGCGGCGTGGAGGGCACGGAGACCCGTGAGGAGGCCGCCCTGCGGGAACTCGTGGAGGAGACCGGGATCACGGACGTGGAGCTGGGGCCCGTGCTCTGGCGGCGGCGTTGCTCCTTCCCCTTCGCCGGGCGTCGCTGGGACCAGGACGAGTGGTACTACCTGGCGCGGACCACCGATACGCGCCAGGTCCAGCCCCTCGACGGGAGCCTCACGGAGCTGGAGCGACGCAGTGTCGCCGGAGCACGCTGGTGGACGTGCGGGGAACTGGCCCGGGCGCATGAGACGGTGTACCCGACCAGACTCGCCGAACTGCTTCGCACACTGCTCGACGAGGGTCCCCCGGCCAGACCCGTGGTCCTCGACACCGAAATCGTCTAGGTGCTCGCGGGACTGGCGCACAATGGTGGGATCGCACGGCTGAAGGGGAACATGCCATGAGCGCCGAGGACCTCGAGAAGTACGAGACCGAGATGGAGCTGAAGCTCTACCGGGAGTACCGCGATGTCGTCGGTCTGTTCAAATACGTGATCGAGACCGAGCGGCGTTTCTACCTGACCAACGACTACGAGATGCAGGTGCACTCGGTCCAGGGTGAAGTGTTCTTCGAGGTGTCGATGGCGGATGCCTGGGTGTGGGACATGTACCGGCCGGCTCGGTTCGTGAAGCAGGTGAGGGTGCTCACGTTCAAGGACGTGAACATCGAGGAGCTGAACAAGAGCGATCTGGAGCTGCCGGGCAGCTGACGGGTCCTCGGGGGCGGTGGGCCGCCATCCGTGTGGGTGACGAAGTTGTCCACAATCGGTTGGTTGTCCACCAAGATCCGCCGGCGGACTGATCTGCCCTCAGTGTTGGCGCCGGAGGTGGTGCCGACATGAACAAGGCACGAGGTGCACTCGGAAGGTACGGCGAGGAGCTGGCCGCACGGCGGCTGGCCGAGGCCGGGATGACGGTCCTGGAGCGCAACTGGCGCTGTGGAAGGACCGGCGAGATCGACATCGTGGCCCGCGACGGGGACGCGCTGGTCGTCTGCGAGGTGAAGACCCGCAGGGCCGGCTCCTTCGAGCACCCGATGGCGGCCGTCACGACCACCAAGGCACAACGGCTGCGCGGCCTCGCCGAACGCTGGCTCCAGGAACACGGGGGGAGCCCACCGGGCGGCGTCCGCATCGACGTCGTCGGCGTCGTCCTCCCCGTCCGCGGCGCCCCCCTCGTGGAGCATGTCCGGGGGGTGGCGTGATGGGATTCGCCCGCACGTGCTCCGTGGCCCTCGTGGGTGTCGAGGGCGTCGTCGTCGAGGTCCAGGCCGACCTGGAACCGGGAGTGGCGGCCTTCACGCTGGTGGGGCTGCCGGACAAGAGCCTGACGGAGAGCAGGGACCGGGTCAGGGCGGCGGTGGTCAACTCGGGCGCCGAGTGGCCGCAGAAGAAACTGACGGTGGGGCTCAGTCCCGCCTCGGTCCCGAAGGCCGGCAGCGGATTCGACCTGGCGGTCGCCAGCGCGGTCCTCGGCGCCTCCGAGCGGATCGACCCGCGGGTGCTCTCCGACATCGTGATGATCGGAGAGCTGGGACTCGACGGCCGTATCAGGCCGGTACGGGGGATCCTGCCCGCCGTGCTGGCCGCCGCCGAAGCCGGATACGAGCAGGTGGTGGTGCCCGAGTGCGCCGCAGCCGAGGCCTCGCTGGTGCCCGGCGTCTCGGTACTGGGCGTACGCACCCTTCGGCAGCTGATCGCCGTGCTGGCGGACGAACCGGTGCCGGACGAGGAGCCCGACGAGGGCCGCCCGGACCCCCTCCTGGCGGGCCTTCGGCTGCCCGGCACGGGGGCGGCCACCGGCATGCACACCGCGGGAGCCGCCCAGCAGGACCTGGGCCACGACCTCGCCGACGTCGTGGGCCAGCTCGCGGCGCGGACCGCCGTGGAGGTGGCGGCGGCGGGCGGACACCACCTCTTCCTGGAAGGCCCGCCGGGCGCGGGCAAGACGATGCTCGCCGAGCGGCTGCCGGCCGTCCTGCCGAAGCTGTCCCGGGAGGAGTCGCTGGAGGTCACGGCGGTCCACTCGATCGCCGGTCTCCTGCCGGTGGGGAAACCGCTGGTGGACGAGGCGCCCTACTGCGCCCCGCACCACTCGGCCACGATGCAGGCACTCGTCGGCGGCGGCCAGGGCACCGCACGGCCGGGCGCGGTCTCCCTGGCCCACCGTGGGGTCCTCTTCCTCGACGAGACCCCCGAGTTCGGCAGTCAGGCCCTGGACGCCCTGCGGCAGCCGCTGGAGGCGGGGCACATCGTGATCGCACGCAGCGCGGGAGTGGTCCGCTTCCCGGCGAAGTTCCTGATGGTGCTGGCCGCGAACCCCTGTCCCTGCGGCCGCTTCTCGCGGACGGACGACCTGTGCGAGTGTCCGCCCGCGTCCGTCCGCCGCTACCAGGCCCGGCTCTCCGGGCCGCTGCTCGACCGGGTCGACCTGCGGGTCGAGATCGACCGCGTCACTCGGTCCGAACTGACCCGGCGCGGCGCCCGGGGCGAGTCCACGGCGACCGTGGCCGACCGGGTGCGCGCGGCCAGGGAACGGGCGGCCGGACGTCTGCTCGGGACGCCCTGGCGGACGAACAGCGAGGTGCCGGGGCGTGAACTGCGCAGCCGGTGGCACGCGACCCCGGGTGCGATGGACGAGGCCGAGCGCTGCCTGGAACGGGGAGTGCTGACCGCGCGAGGCCTGGACCGGGTGCTCCGCGTCGCCTGGACCGTCGCGGACCTCGTCGGCCACGACCGCCCGGACGCGACGGACGTCAACCTGGCCCTGCAACTGCGCACCGGTGTCCCGCGCGGCGTGCCGATGGCGATCGGGGCGCTGACATGAGGACGGCGGACCCGGGCTCGTCGACGGGTGCGCCATGACCGGCGGGGGGTGCGCCATGGCCGGCAAGGGCCCGCCGGATGCCGAGCGGCGCGACCGGGCCTTCCTGGCCCGGGTCCTCGAACCCGGGGACGAACTCGGTGGGCGGTGGCTACGGCAGTTCGGCGCCGGGGAACTGGTGCGCAGCCTCTCCGACGGCGGGCGCCCCCTGCCGGGCGCCTCGGAGAAGCGGTGGGCGGGGCTGTGCGCCCGCTCCGGCCGCGCCGACCCCGAAGGGGACCTGGCCACCGCGCGAGAGTCCGGAGTCCGGTTCCTCGTGCCCGGGGACACCGAGTGGCCCGGGCAGCTCGATGACCTAGGGGACGGGCGGCCCGTGGGGCTGTGGGTGCGGGGGAAGGCCCATGTGCGGATGTGGGCGCTGCGGTCGGTGGCCGTGGTGGGGGCGCGGGCCTGCACGGAGTACGGGGCCCATATGGCGGCCACACTGGGGGCGGGGCTGGCCGAGCGGGGGTGGGTGGTCGTGTCCGGCGGCGCGTACGGCGTGGACGGGGCCGCGCATCGCGGGGCGCTCGGGGCCGGTGGGGCGACGATCGCCGTGCTGGCCTGCGGGGTGGACCGGCCGTACCCGAGAGGGCATGTGCAGTTGATCAGCCGGATCGCCGAACAGGGTCTGGTGGTGGGGGAGTTGCCACCGGGTGAGCATCCGACGCAGAGCCGCTTCATTCTGCGCAACCGGGTCATCGCCGCGCTCACCCGGGGGACCGTGGTCGTGGAGGCGGCCTACCGCAGCGGCGCGCTGGTCACGGCACGGGCGGCGCAGCGGCTGGGCCGCATCACGATGGGTGTCCCGGGCCCCGCGACCTCGGCCCTCTCGGCAGGGGTGCACGAACTGCTGCGGGGCGAGGCCGCGCTCGTGTCCGATGCCGCCGAAGTCGTCGAGCTGGTGGGCGACATGGGCGAGCTGGCGCCCGATCGACGTGGGCCGGTGCTCCCCCGTGACCTGCTGGAACCCGGCGCGCGGCAGGTCCTCGCCGCGTTGCCGGGGCGGGGGGCCGCGGCCGCCGACGAGGTCGCCCGGGGCGCGGGCACGACCGTCGACGACGCGGTCGGGAGGCTGTACGAACTCCGCGCACTCGGATACGTCGAACGACACGGCGACGGCTGGAAGTTGACACGCCAGGCGATGATCTCCGTCTCACCGGATCGCGGACGAAGTTGACCGAGGGTGTTCGGCCGTCCGGGGGAACGCCGACAGCCTTGCGGTTTCCGGCAGTTGGCCTTTCGCGCCGGTCACACTGCGCGACCACCCGAGCCCCGCGCGTCGTCCAGCGGAACGTATCTGCGCACGGGCGATCCGCCGGCCTTCGCGCACTGCGACTCCTCAGTCACGCTACGCTCACGAGGATTCCGACTCAGGACAGGCAACTCGGCATCAGACGGACAGCTCACCCAGGCATCCCCAGTTCACGGCAGAACGGCACAAGGCGACGAATGCCCCAGCACACCTCCGGGTCTGACCGGGCGGCGGTACCCTCCGCCGCTCGCGGCACCGTGCGCCCGCCCGCCCCCTCGACACTCGACGAGTTGTGGCGGACGTACAAGACGAGCGGCGACGAGCGGCTGCGCGAGCAGCTGATCCTGCACTACTCACCGCTGGTGAAGTACGTCGCGGGACGGGTGAGCGTCGGGCTGCCGGCCAACGTCGAGCAGGCCGACTTCGTCTCCTCCGGGGTCTTCGGGCTCATCGACGCGATCGAGAAGTTCGACATCGACCGCGAGATCAAGTTCGAGACGTACGCGATCACCCGGATCCGCGGCGCCATGATCGACGAGCTGCGTGCGCTGGACTGGATCCCCCGTTCGGTACGGCAGAAGGCGCGCAACGTGGAGCGGGCCTACGCCACCCTGGAGTCACGGCTCAGACGCACCCCGAGCGAGGGCGAGGTCGCCGCCGAGATGGGGATCGCGGTCGACGAACTGCACGCGGTGTTCAGCCAGTTGTCGCTGGCCAACGTGGTGGCGCTGGAGGAGTTGCTGCACGTCGGGGGCGAGGGCGGTGACCGGCTGAGCCTGATGGACACGCTGGAGGACACCGCCGCGGACAACCCGGTCGAGGTCGCCGAGGACCGCGAGCTGCGCCGCTTCCTGGCGCGTGCCATCAACACGCTGCCGGAGCGGGAGAAGACCGTCGTCACCCTGTACTACTACGAGGGGCTCACCCTCGCGGAGATCGGGAACGTGCTGGGGGTCACCGAGAGCCGGGTGAGCCAGATCCACACGAAGTCGGTGCTGCAGCTGCGGGCGAAGCTGGCGAGTTTCGGCCGTTGACCTGGTTGGGCGCGGTGCGGTGCGGTGAGCTGCGGTGCGGTGGGGACGGGGTCCGGTGGTTGGCGATCGGCGATCGGCGACCGGCCATTGGCGACCGCGACGGGCGACTGCGGCCGACAACCGGCGACCGCGACCGGCGACCGGGTCCGGCGATCGGCGTCCGGCGATCCGATGCCCGACGACAAGCGACCAGCGACCGTGGGTGTCCAGGGCGCTTCCGTCGGGGCCGGCCGGGGGAAGGCACTCCCGTGGGCGGCGGTCCGTCCGTAGAGTGGTTTACGTGCCAAGGATTCGAGCGGCCTCCGTGGCCGAGCACCGGTCGATGCAGCGAGCCGCCCTGCTGGACGCGGCACGATGCCTGTTGTCCGAGGGCGGGACGGAGGCGCTGACCTTCCCGGCGCTCGCCGAGCGCACGGGTCTGGCGCGGTCCTCCGTGTACGAGTACTTCCGGTCGCGGGCCGCCGTGGTCGAGGAGCTGTGCGAGGTCGACTTTCCCGTCTGGGCGGCGGAGGTCGAGGCGGCGATGGGCGCGGTCGAGCGGCCCGAGGGCAAGGTCGAGGCGTACGTCCGCAAGCAGTTGGAGCTGGTCGGGGACCGGCGGCACCGGGCCGTGGTGGCGATCTCGGCGAGTGAGTTGGACGCCGGGGCGCGGGAGAAGATCCGGGCCGCGCACGGTGGGCTCGTCGCGATGATCGTGGAGGCGCTCGCGGCCCTCGGACAGGAGGAGCCCCGGCTGGCCGCGATGCTCTTGCAGGGGGTCGTGGACGCGGCTGTGCGGCGTATCGAACTGGGTGCCGCCGAGGATCCCACCGTGGTCACCGAGGCGGCCGTGGGGATGGCTCTGCGGGGTGTGCGGGGCTGAGCCCTCGCGGTTCGGTGCCCTCTGCCTGGGCCAGGAAGGGCAGGTTGCCCGTCGGCGCCGTGGGGTGCCGTCCGCCCACTCGTGCCGTCCGCCCACTCGTGCCGCCCGGGGCTGAGGTCGGCCGGGCGGCTACCCGGGCACCGGCAGCAGGCGTGACGGGCCCCTGCGCAGCAGCCACGGCGGCAGCAGCGACAAAGGATCCAGGTAGGTCTCGCCCCTGCGCAGACCCCAGTGGAGGCATGCCGTCGGGCAGTGGGAGGGGGCGGGCTCCAGGGTGCCCAGGAGGGTGCCCGCGGTCACCTCGTCGCCCTTCTTCACCGTGGTCCGGACCGGTTCGTAGGTCGTGCGCAGAGGCGGATCGCCGGTGCCGGTCAGTTCGACCGTGACGACTCCCCGGCCCGCCACCCGGCCGGCGAAGAAGACGCGGCCCGCCGCCACCGCCCGCACCGGGGAGCCGGCCGGGGCGGACAGGTCGACGCCCCGGTGCCCTCGCGCGTAGGGGGTGGGCGGCGGTTCCCAGGCGCGGACCACCAAGGGGCGCAGGCCCACCGGCCAGACGCGGCCCACGCCCGGGACGGGCTCCCCGGGTACGGGATCACCGGACACGGGTGGCCCCGGGGCGGCCCGCGGCGCCGTCGTCCAGGCCGTGGCCAGGAGGATCGTCGTCAGGCACAGCAGCAGGATCGTCCACACACCGGCAGATCGGCGGACCGTTCGCTCATGGGTCGTCTCGTCGGACATGGGAGAAGCGTCCCGCGCACCGGGCGATCACGGCCGGGATCTGTGGAGTACCGGCCGGTTGTGGATATCGGCGTCACCCGGGGCCTCGCGGGTCCCGTACACTTCTGGTGGCGATCCGGGTCACCGGGTCGACTTCGCACGCCCCGGTACGAGGCCCGTCTGTGGTCCGTATCAGCGCCCCTCGGTCCCTAGTGGCAACGGCGCAACGCGGGCGTCAGGCGCGGGAGCCGTCCGGTTCCCGCGGCACAACCGAGCAAATCAAGGAGAACGGCCATGGCCGTCGTCACGATGCGGGAGCTGCTGGAAAGCGGCGTCCACTTCGGTCACCAGACCCGTCGCTGGAACCCGAAGATGAAGCGCTTCATCTTCACCGAGCGCAACGGCATCTACATCATCGACCTGCTCCAGTCGCTGTCGTACATCGACCGCGCCTACGAGTTCGTCAAGGAGACCGTCGCCCACGGCGGCACGGTCATGTTCGTCGGCACGAAGAAGCAGGCGCAGGAGGCGATCGCCGAGCAGGCGACCCGCGTCGGCATGCCCTACGTCAACCAGCGCTGGCTGGGCGGCATGCTCACCAACTTCTCGACCGTCTACAAGCGTCTGCAGCGCCTCAAGGAGCTCGAGCAGATCGACTTCGAGGACGTCGCCGCGTCGGGTCTCACCAAGAAGGAGCTTCTCGTGCTCTCGCGCGAGAAGGCCAAGCTGGAGAAGACCCTCGGTGGTATCCGCGAGATGTCCAAGGTGCCCAGCGCCGTCTGGATCGTGGACACCAAGAAGGAGCACATCGCGGTCGGTGAGGCCCGGAAGCTCAACATTCCGGTCGTCGCCATCCTCGACACCAACTGCGACCCCGACGAGGTCGACTACAAGATCCCGGGCAACGACGACGCGATCCGCTCCGTCACGCTGCTCACCCGTGTGATCGCCGACGCGGTCGCCGAGGGCCTCATCTCCCGCTCCCGGGTCGCCACCGAGGGCAAGGGCGACAAGGCCGCGGGCGAGCCGCTGGCCGCGTGGGAGCGCGACCTGCTCGAGGGCGAGAAGAAGGCCGACGAGGCTCCGGCCGCCGCTGAGGCTCCGGCTGCCGCCGAGGCCGCTGCCGAGGCTCCTGCCGAGGCTCCCGCTGCCGAGGCTCCCGCCGCCGAGGAGGCCCCGGCCGCCGCCGAGGCTCCGGCCGCGGACGCCGAGCAGGCCTGACCTTCACGGTCGTAGCGCTGTCGGGACGACGGCGGGTGGCGCCGAGCGCGCCACCCGCCGTTCACCCGCAGCCCGTAGATCTTCGGCGGGCGCCGGCCCTACGAGCGGCGGCGGACGCCGACTTCGAGACTTCGAACTCCGAGAAGAGATTCACAGATCATGGCGAACTACACCGCCGCCGACGTCAAGAAGCTCCGTGAGCTCACCGGCGCCGGCATGATGGACTGCAAGAAGGCGCTGGACGAGGCCGATGGCAGCGTCGACAAGGCCGTCGAGGCCCTGCGCATCAAGGGCCAGAAGGGCGTCGCCAAGCGCGAGGGCCGCTCCGCCGAGAACGGCGCCGTGGTCTCCCTCATCGCCGACGACAACACCTCCGGTGTCCTGGTCGAGCTGAAGTGCGAGACGGACTTCGTCGCCAAGGGCGAGAAGTTCCAGGCCGCCGCCGCAGCGGTCGCCGAGCACGTCGCCAAGACCTCCCCGGCCGACCTGGAGGCCCTGCTCGCCTCCGAGATCGAGGCCGGCAAGACCGTCCAGGCGTACGTCGACGAGGCCAACGCCAACCTCGGCGAGAAGATCGTCCTCGACCGCTTCGCGCAGTACGCCGACGGTTTCGTCTTCGCGTACATGCACCGCACCATGCCCGACCTGCCCCCGCAGATCGGTGTCCTGGTCGAGCTGGACAAGGCCGACGCCGCCGTGGCCAAGGGCATCGCCCAGCACATCGCCGCCTTCGCGCCGAAGTACCTCTCCAAGGAGGACGTGCCGGCCGAGGTCGTCGAGTCCGAGCGCCGCGTCGCCGAGGAGACCACCCGCGCCGAGGGCAAGCCCGAGGCCGCCCTGCCGAAGATCGTCGAGGGTCGCCTCAACGGCTTCTTCAAGGACGCCACGCTGCTCGGCCAGCCGTACGCGCTGGACAACAAGAAGTCGGTCCAGAAGGTCCTGGACGAGGCCGGTGTCACCCTGAAGCGCTTCACGCGCATCAAGGTCGGCATCTGAGTCCGTTACGCGACGGGCGCCCGGCCCCGATAGGGTCGGGTGCAGTCGTTCGCGTACGCCGCCCCGTGCGCGCGTGACGCGATGCGGACGACAGCAGATCTGACGAGGAGGCCATTGCCGAGCATGGGATGCGAACACCACCCCACCGGCAATGGCCTTCTTCGTATGTGCGACACGTGAAGAGGCGAGATCTCCATGACCACCAAGCCCGAGAAGAGCGACGTACGCAAAGCGGACCGCGGACGGTTCATGCTGAAGCTGTCCGGAGAGGCGTTCTCCGGGGGCGGTGGCCTCGGCGTCGACCCCGACGTGGTGCACGCGATCGCCCGTGAGATCGCGGCCGTCGTCCGTGACGGCGCGGAGATCGCGGTCGTCATCGGCGGCGGCAACTTCTTCCGCGGCGCCGAGCTGCAGCAGCGCGGCATGGACCGGGCCCGCTCCGACTACATGGGCATGCTCGGCACGGTCATGAACTGCCTCGCCCTCCAGGACTTCCTGGAGAAGGAAGGCATCGACAGCCGCGTCCAGACCGCCATCACCATGGGCCAGGTCGCCGAGCCGTACATCCCGCTGCGCGCCGTGCGCCACCTGGAGAAGGGGCGCGTGGTCATCTTCGGTGCCGGTATGGGCATGCCCTACTTCTCCACCGACACCACCGCCGCGCAGCGCGCCCTGGAGATCGACGCCGAGGCGCTGCTGATGGGCAAGAACGGCGTGGACGGGGTCTACGACTCCGACCCCAAGACCAACCCGGACGCGGTCAAGTTCGACTCCCTCGGCTACGGCGAGGTCATCACCCGCGAACTGAAGGTCGCCGACGCCACCGCGATCACGCTCTGCCGCGACAACAAGCTCCCGATCCTCGTGTTCGAGCTTCTCAAGGAGGGCAATATCGCGCGGGCCGTCAAGGGTGAGAAGATCGGCACTCTCGTGGGTGATCAGGGAAGCCGGGCCTGACCGGGTCCTTCCCCTGCCCGGGGGACGGGGCCTGACCGGGGGATGGACAATGTCCTGCCGGTCGGGAACCGTGCAGGAACAAGACGCGACGCAGCCGGCCGCCGACCAGACCAAGGACAGCTGCCGGGCCTACTCAAGACACGCAGGAGCAAGTGGTGATCGAAGAGACCCTCCTCGAGGCCGAGGAGAAGATGGAGAAGGCCGTCGTCGTCGCCAAGGACGACTTCGCCGCGATCCGCACCGGTCGTGCGCACCCGGCGATGTTCAACAAGATCGTGGCCGACTACTACGGTGCGCTGACGCCGATCAACCAGCTGGCCTCGTTCTCCGTGCCGGAGCCGCGCATGGCCGTGGTGACCCCGTTCGACAAGACCGCCCTGCGCAACATCGAACAGGCGATCCGCGACTCCGACCTCGGTGTCAACCCGAGCAACGACGGCAACATCATCCGCGTGGTGTTCCCCGAGCTGACCGAGGAGCGCCGCCGCGACTACATCAAGGTCGCCAAGAGCAAGGCGGAGGACTCCAAGGTGTCCATCCGCTCGGTCCGCCGCAAGGCCAAGGACGCGATCGACAAGCTCGTCAAGGACGGCGAGGTCGGCGAGGACGAGGGCCGTCGTGCGGAGAAGGAGCTCGACGACACCACGGCGAAGTACGTCGCCCAGGTGGACGAGCTGCTCAAGCACAAGGAAGCGGAGCTCCTCGAGGTCTGATGAACGACTCTTCCTGGGGCGCGCCGCCACCAGCCGGGTACTGGGCGCCGACCGACCGGGGACCTGTCCAGGGGCATGCCCCGGCGGGTCCCCCGTACGATGCGGCTGAGAGCCTGCATCCGATGCAGACTCAGCCCATGCCCATCGTGCCCGACGTACCCGCGCATGGCGGGAACCAGGACGACGACCGGGGGGCGGCTCGGCAGGCCGGCCCCCCGTTCCGTGACGAGACGCCGTCGGCGCACCCCTATGGGGAGGCGCCGCAGAAGCCGGAGCCCATGCCCCACGCCCCGCAGCCCGCCCCGCCGAAGAAGAGCGCGGGCCGTGACCTGGGCGCCGCCATAGGAGTCGGCGTCGGTCTCGGCGTGGTCATCGTCGCGTCGCTGTTCATCGTCAAGGCGGCCTTCGTCGGCGTCATAGCGGTCGCCGTGGTGGTGGGTCTGTGGGAGCTCACCTCACGCCTGCAGGAACGCAAGGGCATCAAGGCACCCCTCGTACCGCTCGCGGTCGGCGGGGCGGCCATGGTCGTCGCCGGGTACGTGCGCGGGCCCGAGGGCGCCTGGGTGGCCATGGCCCTCACCGCGCTCGCCGTCCTCGTCTGGCGGATGACCGAGCCACCCGAGAACTACCTCAAGGACGTCACGGCGGGGGTATTCGCGGCCTTCTACGTGCCGTTCCTCGCCACGTTCGTCGCGCTCATGCTCACCGCCGACGACGGGCCGCAGCGGGTCATGGTGTTCCTGCTGCTGACCGTGGTCAGCGACACGGGCGCGTACGCCGTCGGCTGGCGCTTCGGCACGCACAAGCTCGCGCCGCGCATCAGCCCCGGCAAGACCCGAGAGGGACTGCTCGGCGCGATCGCCTTCGCCATGGTCGCGGGCGCGCTGCTCATGGAGTTCGTCATCGACGGCGGAGCCTGGTGGCAGGGCCTGCTCCTCGGCCTCGCCGTCGCGGCGAGCGCCACGCTGGGCGACCTCGGCGAGTCCATGATCAAGCGGGACCTCGGCATCAAGGACATGGGCACGCTGCTGCCGGGCCACGGCGGCATCATGGACCGCCTGGACTCCCTCCTGCCGACGGCACCCGTGGTGTGGCTGCTGCTGGTGCTGTTCGTGGGCTCCGGCTGACGGGCCGACCGTACGCACGAGACGCGAGTGGGCCCCTGCTCTGGTTCGCCAGGGCGGGGGCCCACCGCTGTTGCCGTTCGGGGCGCGGTCGGGCCGGGCGGGACGGGCGGCGCAGGCAGCCGCGGGCGAGCGGGATCCCGCGGGCCGCACCGGCGGGGCGGGCCACTGCAGTGGATCTGCGACACTGGGTGGGTTATGCCGAAGCCCGGAGAACTCACATTCGTCGCCCCCCGCGGAGCCAAGAAGCCGCCGCGGCATCTTGCTGATCTTTCGCCTGTGGAGCGTAAGGAGGCTGTTGCCGCGATCGGGGAGAAGCCGTTTCGCGCCAAGCAGCTCTCGCAGCACTACTTCGCGCGGTACGCGCACGACCCGGAGCAGTGGACCGACATCCCCGCCGGGGCGCGGGAGAAGCTGCGGGAGGCGTTGCTTCCGGAGCTGATGACGGTCGTGCGGCATCTGTCGACCGACCAGGAGACCACGCGCAAGACGCTGTGGCGGCTGTTCGACGGGACGCTCGTCGAGTCGGTGCTGATGCGGTACCCGGACCGGGTGACGATGTGCATCAGTTCTCAGGCCGGGTGCGGGATGAACTGTCCGTTCTGCGCCACCGGGCAGGCGGGGCTGGACCGGAACCTGTCCACCGCCGAGATCGTCCATCAGATCGTCGACGGGATGCGGGCGCTGCGGGACGGAGAGATCCCGGGTGGACCCGCGCGGCTCTCCAACATCGTCTTCATGGGGATGGGCGAGCCGCTCGCCAACTACAACCGGGTCGTCGGCGCCATTCGCCGGCTCACCGACCCGGAGCCGGACGGGCTGGGGCTGTCACAGCGCGGCATCACGGTGTCGACGGTCGGGCTGGTGCCCGCCATCCACCGGTTCGCCGACGAGGGGTTCAAGTGCCGGCTCGCCATCTCCCTGCATGCGCCGGACGACGAACTGCGCGACACCCTCGTCCCCGTGAACACGCGGTGGAAGGTACGTGAGGTCCTCGACGCCGGGTGGGAGTACGCGGCCAGGTCCGGGCGCCGGCTGTCCATCGAGTACGCGCTGATCCGGGACATCAACGACCAGGCGTGGCGCGGTGACCGGCTGGGCCGGCTGCTCAAGGGCAAGCCGGTGCACGTGAACCTGATTCCGCTGAACCCCACTCCGGGGTCCAAGTGGACCGCCTCCCGGCCCGAGGACGAGAAGGCGTTCGTCGAGGCCATCGCCGCCCACGGCGTGCCGGTGACCGTCCGGGACACCCGGGGGCAGGAGATCGACGGGGCGTGCGGGCAGCTGGCGGCCACCGAGAGGTGAGAGGCCGGGGAGACCCCGACCGGGACGCAGACCCCGACCGGGGCGGAGACCCCGACCGGGGCCAGGAGCGAGCAGGAGCAGCTCGTGGCCACCGGCAGGAGTCGGAATCCGGCCACGGGGTACTCTGACCCCCGTACACACATCTTCATATTCCGACAGGGGAGCGCCACAGCGCTGAGAGTGCGGCAAGCGGGCCGCAGACCCTCTGAACCTCGCCCAGGTCATTCTGGGTAGGAAGTTCGGTCATCACTCAAGCTGTTGCGCCCTGCCCGGGTGCCTTCGCCAGTTCCGGAGGCACCCGGGCAGGGCCGCGTCTCTTCCTGGTCACTCCAGGAGGAATCCAGTGCACATCAGAACGTTCGTCGCCGCGGCCGTCGGACTCGGGCTCGTCACGCTGTCCGCGTGCGGCTCCTCGTCCGACGACACCGGGTCGGGCGGCTCCAGGACCGTCACGCTCGTCAGCCACGGCTCCTTCGCCTACTCCAAGGGCGTGCTGAAGGCGTTCGAGAAGGAGTCCGGGTACAAGGTCAAGGTCCTCAAGAGCGGGGACGCGGGGCAGGCCGTCAACCAGGCGATCCTCACCAAGGACAACCCGCAGGGCGACGTCTTCTTCGGCGTCGACAACACGCTGCTCTCCCGCGCGCTCGACAACGGCCTCTTCCAGCCGTACGAGGCGAAGGGACTCGACAAGGTCGGCGCCGCGTACCAGCTGGACAAGGCCGAGCACCGGGTCACGCCCATCGACTCCGGTGACATCTGCGTCAACTACGACAAGGCGTACTTCAGCGAGAAGAAGATCGAACCGCCCACGTCGTTCGACGATCTGGTCAAGCCCGAGTACAAGGACCTCCTCGTCACCGAGAACGCCTCCACCTCCTCGCCCGGGCTCGGCTTCGTCCTCGGTACAGCCGCCCGGTACGGGGACGACGGCTGGGAGGGCTACTGGAAGAAGCTCAAGGCCAACGGCGTGAAGGTCGTCGACGGCTGGGAGCAGGCGTACTACCAGGAGTTCTCCGGGTCGACGGACGGCAGGAAGGCCGGAGGTGACCGGCCGCTCGTGGTGTCGTACGCGTCCTCGCCGCCCGCCGAGGTCGTCTACGCGAACCCGCGGCCGAAGACCGCGCCGACCGGGGTCGCCGAGGGCACCTGCTTCCGGCAGATCGAGTTCGCGGGGCTGCTGAGCAACGCGAAGAACGCCGAGGGCGGCAAGGCGCTGATCGACTTCCTGATCTCGAAGAGGTTCCAGGAGGACATGCCGCTCAACATGTTCGTGTACCCGGTGGTCGAAGGCGCCTCCGTGCCCGCCGAGTTCACCGAGTACGGACCCGCGGCGAAGGACCCCGAGACCATGGCGCCGAAGAAGATCGCCGAGAACCGTGACCAGTGGGTCAAGTCGTGGACCTCGCTCGTACTGAAGTAGCGAAGACGTCGGCCGGGACCGCGCCGCGCGGACCCCGTCGGTCGGGGAGCGCGGCGCGGCTCGGGCTCATGGCGCTGCCGGTCGCGTTCTTCGGGGTGTTCTTCGCCCACCCCGTCGCCGCGATCGTGGTGCGCGGGCTCAAGGACGGCGGGACCTGGGACCTCGGGCGGATCGGGGAGGTACTGGGGGACTCCGGGATCCGGCACGTGCTGTGGTTCACCACCTGGCAGGCGTTCGTCTCGACCGCGCTCACGCTGCTGATCGCACTCCCCGGCGCGTATGTCTTCGCGCGCTTCGATTTCAGGGGCAAGGACCTGCTGCGGGCGGTCGTGACCGTGCCGTTCGTGCTGCCGACCGTGGTCGTCGGTACGGCTTTCCTGGCCCTGGTGGGGCGGGGCGGGCTGCTCGACGAGGTGTGGGGCGTACGGCTGGACACCACGGTCTGGGCCATCCTGCTCGCGCATGTGTTCTTCAACTACGCGGTGGTCGTACGGACCGTGGGCGGGCTGTGGGCGCAGCTCGACCCCCGACAGGAGGAGGCCGCGCGGATGCTCGGGGCGTCCCCGTTCGCGGCCTGGCGGAGGGTGACGCTCCCGGCGCTCGCGCCCGCCGTGGCCGCCGCCGCCCTGATGGTCTTCCTCTTCACCTTCACCTCGTTCGGGGTGGTGCAGATCCTCGGCGGCCCGACCTTCTCGACGCTGGAGGTGGAGATCTACCGGCAGACCTCGGAGATCTTCGACCTGTCGGCGGCCGCCGTGCTGACGCTCGTGCAGTTCGTCGCCGTCGGGCTGATCCTCGCCGTGCACGCGTGGACCGTACGGCGGCGGGAGACCGCGCTGCGGCTGGTGGACGCCACGCTCACGGCCCGGCGGCCGCGCGGAGCCGGGCAGTGGGCGCTGCTGGGCGGGGTGCTCGTCACCGTCGTCGTGCTGATCCTGCTGCCGTTGAGCGTGCTGGTGCAGAGGTCGCTCGACGCGCCCGGATTCGGCTACTACACGGCGCTGACCAGCGACGACGGCGGGATCTTCCTGGTGGCGCCGATCGAGGCGGTGGGCAACTCGCTCCTGTACGCGCTCGTCGCGACCGGCATCGCCCTGCTGGTCGGCGGGCTCGCCGCCGCCGCGCTCACCCTCCCCGACTCCCGGCGTCGTCCGCACGGGGGGACCCCCACGGCCGGCCGCCTCGTCCGGGGCTTCGACGCGCTGCTCATGCTGCCGCTCGGGGTGTCCGCGGTGACCGTCGGCTTCGGGTTCCTGATCGCGCTGGACGAGCCGCCGCTGGACCTGCGGTCGTCCTGGATCCTGGTGCCGCTCGCCCAGGCCCTGGTGGGCGTCCCCTTCGTCGTCCGGACCATGCTGCCCGTGCTGCGGGCGGTGGACGAACGGCTGCGGGAGGCGGCGGCCGTGCTGGGGGCGTCGCCGTGGCGGGTGTGGCGCGAGGTCGACCTGCCGCTGGTGCGGCGGGCCCTGCTGATCGCGGCCGGCTTCGCCTTCGCCGTCTCGCTCGGGGAGTTCGGGGCGACCGTGTTCATCGCGCGCGCCGACAACCCCACGCTCCCGGTGGCCGTGGCACGGCTGCTCGGCCGTCCCGGTGATCTCAACTACGGCCAGGCGATGGCCCTTTCGACGATTCTGATGGTGGTGTGCGCGGTGGCCCTGCTGGTGCTGGAGCGCCTGCGTACCGATCGCACGGGGGAGTTCTGATGTTGCTCGGGCTTGAGGGCGCGACCGTACGGTTCGACGGGCGGGCCGTGCTCGACGCGGTCGATCTGGAGGTCGCCGAGCACGAGATCGTGTGTGTGCTGGGGCCCAGCGGCAGCGGCAAGTCGACGCTGCTGCGGGTGGTCGCCGGGCTGCAACCGCTCGACGGCGGGCGGGTGCTGCTGGCCGGGAACGACCAGGCGGGTGTGCCCGCGCACAAGCGGGGTGTCGGCCTGATGTTCCAGGACCATCAGCTCTTCCCGCAGCGCGACGTCGCCGGGAACGTCGCCTTCGGTCCCCGGATGCATGGCGCGGCGAAGAGCGAACGTGCCCTACGGGTGCGGGAGTTGCTGGAGCTGGTCGGGCTGCCCGGAGCGGCCCGGCGGCCGGTCGGGGAGCTGTCCGGCGGTGAGCAGCAGCGGGTCGCGCTGGCCCGGGCCCTCGCCCCCCACCCCCGGTTGCTGATGCTCGACGAGCCCCTCGGCCAGCTGGACCGCTCGCTGCGGGAGCGGTTGGTCGTCGAACTGCGGCAGCTGTTCGCGGAGTTGGGCACGACCGTGCTGGCGGTCACGCATGACCAGGGTGAGGCGTTCGCGCTGGCCGACCGGGTCGTGGTGATGCGGGACGGACGGATCGCCCAGTCCGGCACGCCTCTCGACGTGTGGCAGCGGCCGGCCGACGAGTTCGTGGCCCGATTCCTCGGCTTCGACAACGTGGTCGAGGCGACCGTGACCGGGGCGGCCGCGGACACGGCGTGGGGCAAGGTGCCGGTGCCGGAGGGCTCGCCGCAGGGGGCGTGCACGCTGCTCGTGCGGCCCGCCGGGGTGCGCCTGGTCGACGCGGCGGACGGGCTGCGCTGCACCGTCACCGCGCGCACCTTCCGGGGCACCCATGTCGCCGTGCACCTCCAGCCCGAGGGCGCGCCGCGCCTGGAGGCGGCGTGCGGGCTGCGGGACGCGCCGGCGCTCGGGGAGCGGGTGGGCGTGAGCTTCGACGTGACCGAGATCGTCGTGCTGGGGGCCGGCCCGACCGCGTAGGCAGGCGCGCCGTGGCGATGCGTGGGAGAACGAGCGTGTGGCCCGTGCCCCTCCGAGAGGGGCACGGGCCACGGCTCTGACAAGCGTCTGATCAGCGTGTGGAGGCCCCACGCCGCCGCATGCTGTAGTACACGGCACCGGCGCCGAGGGCGACCAGGGCTGCCGCGGCACCGGCGATCGGGCCGGTGTTCGCGTCGCTGCCGGTCTCGGCGAGGTTGGAGTCGCCGCCGGTCTCGGTGAGACTGGAATCGCCCTCGGGGGAGGGGGCGTTGTTGTCGTTCGAGCCGACGGGGGTGGTGCCCTCGGACGCGGACGGCGTGGGGGACGTCCTGGTCTCGGAGGGCTCGTCCTCGCCCTTGCCGTTGCCCTTGCCCTTGCCGTTGCCCTGACCCTTGCCGTCCGAAGGCTTCTCCGGGCCCTTGGAGGCGGCCGGCGGGGTGTCCGCCTTGGTCCCGCAGGCCTTGGAGGGGGCGATCAGGTTCGGCTTGATGTCGTCGTCGACGTAGTTCTCCGCCGTGATGTGGACGCGGTACTCGGCCTTCGGCTCCCAGTCCTCCTCGAAGGTGATGGTGACACCGTCGGCGGTGGAGTCGGTGATCGTCCTGCTGCCGACCTGACGCAGGTCGGCCCCGTTGTTCTCCAGATAGACGGTGACCTCGGCCTCGACGCCCAGGGGGTCCACGTCGGTCACGCGGATGACGCCCTTGTCACCGTCGCACGCGGCGACGGCGGAGAAGTCCTTGATGCTGCAGGCCATGGCGTTGCCGGCAGCGCCGAACACGAGTGCGGCGGACGCGACGGCAACACCGACATAGCGCGAAGTCCGCGCGGTACGGAGAGATATGGACACTTTTGCCCTTCACGGGAAGCACAGGGGAGTGGGGGTGACGGAGGGCCGCCGGAGGGGCGGCTTCCCCATGTGCCTCACAGGTTTATAAGCGCGCCGTAAGGACTGTCAATCCGAAGAACTGTTTGAGCGGCCCGCCGTGCCCGCTTACCGGCCCTCCGCGGGGTTGACGCGGGGTCAAAGGCCCCCGCGCATCTCACCTCCCGAGACGCGCCAGAGCCTCCGGAGCCTCCTCGATCCGGTCCACCAGCGCGATCCGGGTCTCCATCGTGCGCCCCTGGGCCAGCGACCGGAGCAGCGGCCAGGCGGGCAGCCTCTCGGTCCAGTGGGCGCGGTCGACGAGGACCATGGGGGTCGGTTCGCCGCGCGACTCGTAGTAGTTGGGGGTCGCGTTGTCGAAGATCTCCTGGAGGGTTCCGGCGGCGCCCGGAAGGAAGACTATGCCGCTGTTCGAGCGGGCGAGGAGGCCGTCCTCACGGGTGGCGTTGGCGAAGTACTTGGCGAGGTGCGAGGCGAACGGGTTCGGCGGCTCGTGGCCGTAGAACCAGGTGGGGATGCCGACGGAGGTGCCGCCCCTCGGCCAGTGGGTGCGCACCTCGAAGGCGGCGCTCGCCCACTCGGTGATCGAGGGCGTGAACTTCGGCGCCTTCGCCAGGAGTCGCAGCGACTCGGCGAGCATCCCGTCGTCGTACGGGGCCGCGTAGGCGCCCAGGTTCGCCGCCTCCATGGCGCCCGGACCGCCGCCGGTGGCGACGGTGAGACCCGAGCGGGCCAGGGTGCGGCCGAGGCGGGCGGCGCCCTCGTACGCCTCGGTGCCGCGGGCCATCGCGTGGCCGCCCATCACGCCCACCACCCGGGCGCCGGAGAGGAGTTCGTCGAGGGCGTCCGAGACGGAGTCGTCGTGGACGGCGCGCAGCAGGGAGGCGTAGACGTCCCGGTCGGCCTTGGTCCGCTGGAACCAGGCGTACGCGAGGGCGTCGGGTGTCGCCTCGTAGCCGCCGTCCGACAGGGACGCGAAGAGTTCGTCGGGGGAGTAGAGCAGACCGCGGTAGGGGTCGAAGGGCAGGTCGGGGACGGGCGGGAAGACCAGGGCGCCGTCGGTGCGGATCTTCGCCGCGGCCTCCTCGCGCATCGGGCAGCCGAGGAAGACGGCTCCGGCCGTGGCGGTGGTGAGCAGTTCGCGCGTACGGTCCGTCAGGTCGACGGCCTGGACCCGGAATCCGCGGAGGGTGCCACGTGCCGAGACGATCGCGTCGAACTCCTCGATCGTCTCGATCTCGTGGTCGTCGTGGTGGGCCGCGTGGGCGGGCATCGTCTGCACCCGCCCATGCTAGGGCGCTCCGGCGGGCAGGGGCGGAGGCCCCTACGAGGTGGGGGCGGCCGCGTGTGAGCGGCCGCGGGTGGGCGGAGTGGTCGCTCACGCCCTTCCCGACGCCCCTTGCCGCGCGGCTGCCTCAGCCCTCGATCGCGGCCGGGTCCATCCAGACGACCTCCCAGGTGTGGCCGTCGAGGTCGTCGAAGGCGCGGCCGTACATGAAGTCCATCTCCTGGACCTTCTCCGACGCGGTGCCACCGGCCGCGACCGCCTTCTCGACCAGCTCGTCCACCTTCGCGCGGCTCTCGGCGCTCAGACAGAGCATCACCTCGCTGGTCCTGGTGGCGTCCGCGATCTCCTTGTTGGTGAAGGACGAGTAGAACGGCTTGGTGAGCAGCATCGCCACGATGGTGTCGCTGATCACGACGGAGGCCGCGTTCTCGTCGCTGAACTGGGGGTTGAGCGTGTACCCCAGCTCCGTGAAGAACTTCTTCGAGGCGTCGAGGTCGTTCACGGGCAGGTTGATGAAGATCATCTGCTGGTACATGGCGAGGTCTCTTCCGTCCGTCTCGGTCCGTTCGGTTCCGGTCCGTTCGAAGGGGTAGACCGGGGGGCCCCGAGGAACTCATCGGTGCGCGCGAACTTTTTTCGTACGGGTTTTCAGGCGGCCAGCGGGAGCGCGGCCAGCTGGGCGACCGTCCAGGTCAGAGGGCCGAACACGGCGAGCAGGGCTCCCGCGCGGAGCAGGGCAGCCTGCCGGGGCAGAGCGCTGGACGCCCCCAGCCGCACCAGCGCGGCCGTGGTGTCCGCGCGCGCCCTCCGGGCCTCCACGGCGGCCGTCGCGAGGGTGAGCACGGCGCAGCCGGCCACCACGAGCGCGCCCAGCGTGGTGAGCGGGCCGACCGTGGGGCGCACGCCGGAGGACAACGTGGCCATGGCGTACGCCCCGGAGGCCACCGCGCAGACCACCCCGAGCGGGCGCCCGATGCGCCGGGCCTCTTCCTGGAGCACGCGCCCGGACAGCAGGCGCAGTGCGCCGGGGCGGGCGGACTGGAGCAGGCGCCCGGTGAGGTGGGCGAGCCCCGGTCCGATGAGGACCAGCCCCAGGGCGGTGAGCAGCCAGCCGCCGAGGACACCGGCGGGGCTGTCCGCGAAGCCGCCGGGGAGGGTGAGGCCGGAGCCGTCGTGGGACTGACC
Source organism: Streptomyces stelliscabiei (assembly GCF_014873495.1). Lineage (GTDB taxonomy): Bacteria > Actinomycetota > Actinomycetes > Streptomycetales > Streptomycetaceae > Streptomyces > Streptomyces bottropensis. The sequence continues at coordinate 7,484,271 of NZ_JADBGF010000001.1, forward strand.
CGCGTACGTCTCGACGGCGAGGCCGACGGCGAGCACGGTGATGCCCCAGGGGAGGCCGCCGGGGGCGGAGCGCGGAGCCGTCGGTCCCGGCGGCTCGGGGGCGGCCGCGGGGGCGTCGGCCGTGTCGTCGGGCTCCTCCTCGTACCGGGTGGCGCCCGCCGGGGACGCGGCGCGTCGGCCGACGGCGAAGGTGTCGTACGCCATGAAGCGCGTCCGGAGGCCGGCGGGCCGGGGCCCGGTGCTCTCGGGGCGCAGGACGAGGGCGGTCGCGACACAGGCGGCGGCCGGTACGAGGGCGAGGAGGGTGAGGGCGGCCGGGAGGGGCAGGGGGTGACCGGCGGCGAGGACGTCGGCGGCGGCGCCGTCGAAGGGCATGCCGGTGAGGTCGCCGCGCAGATGCAGGAAGAACAGCAGGGCCAGGAGCGAGCCGAGGACGGTGGACAGGGCCGTGGTGACCGCCGAGACGGCCATCAGCCGGCCGGGGCCCAGGCCGACCGCGGACAGGCCGGGGCGGGGCCGGGTGCCGGGGTCGGTGCGGGCCACCGTCACCGCGAAGTACACGGTCGCGGCGGCGGGTGCGACGCACCAGGCCAGCCGCAGCACCGAGCCGGCCGGGGCGTGCGGGTGGGTCATGGCGTGCCCGAGGGCGCACAGCAGCAGGAATCCCGTACCGCCGGCGGCCGCGGCGACCAGGAGCCGGCGGAGCTGGACGACGGGGTGGGCCCGGCGGGCTAGGCGGAGAGCGAGCACGCGGCCCGGCCTTCCCCGTCGGCGGCGGCCCGGTCCTCGGAGGCCCCGGCGCCCGGGGCCTGCCCTTCGCCCGAGGGCTCGTCTCCCTGCCGGGCCACGGCCTCGCCGCCGCCGTCGACGGTGGACCGCCCGCCCGGCCCGGCGGGCGAGCGGCCTCCTCGCCCGGCGGCGGGCCCCCCTTCCGCGGAGGCGGTGGGCCGGGGTTTCTGCGCGGCGCGCGGTGGGTGGCCGCCCGCGGCCGTCGGGGCCGGAGGCAGCTGGAGGGTCTTCACCTGGCGGCCGTCCAGCAGGGTCAGCGTGCGGTCCGCGAGGGCCGCGGTCGCGGGGTCGTGGGTGGCGAGGACGACCGTGATGTCGTGCGAGCGGGCGGCGGTGGTGAGGGTGCGCAGGACGTGGGCGTGTTCGGCGCGGTGCAGCGCGGCGGTCGGCTCGTCCGCGAAGAGCACCGTGGGGGCGGCGACCAGGGCCCGGGCCACGACCACCCGCTGGCGCTCGGACTGCAGGAGGGCGTGGGGCCGCTTGCGGGCCGTGTCGCGGATGTCGAGGCGCTCCAGCCACTCCAGGGCGGCGGCCTTGGCGGCCCGGCGGCCGGTGCCGCGCAGCATCAGCGGCAGGGCGGTGTTCTCCCAGGCGTTCAGCTCGGGGACGAGGACCGGTTCGGGGTCGATCCAGCCGAAGCGGTCGAGGCGCAGGCGTTCCCGGGCGAGCGGGCCCATGGTGTGCACGGGAACGCTGTTGAACCACACCTCCCCCCGCTGCGCCCGCAGCTGGCCGGACAGGCACCGCAGGAGCGTGGTCTTTCCGCTGCCGCGCGGGCCGGTGACGGCGAGGATCTCGCCCTCCCGGACGGCCAGCGACACGCCGTGCAGGGCGGGCGAGCCGTCGTGCGCGTAGGTCAGACCACGTGCCCAGAGCACGTCGTTGTCCGGCGGGGCCACCATGGGCGTACACCTCGGTTCGGATCAGGGTTGCCGGGGGAGCCCCCCGTCCGGGGGAACGAAGGCAGGGCCGATCGGTTACAGGGGCACGCTAGGGAGTCAGGGCGGTGGGGGCCGGACAGCACACGGCCCGGGACGCCCCCATCTCACTCGGATGGGGGCGTCCCGGGCCGTTCGGGGGACGCGTGGCGGCGCGGGCCGTGTGCACCGGTTCGGCGGCGGGCCGCACCTGTCGGTGGTGCCCGCCCGGGCCTACAGCAGCTTCCACGCCTCCGTCAGCGTCGCCCGCAGGATCTGCTCGATCTCGTCGAAGGTCGACTGGTCGGAGATCAGCGGCGGCGCGAGCTGGACGACCGGGTCGCCGCGGTCGTCGGCCCGGCAGTAGAGGCCGTTCTCGAACAGCTTCTTCGACAGGAAGCCGTAGAGGATCCGCTCGGTCTCGTCCTCGTCGAAGCTCTCCTTCGTCGCCTTGTCCTTGACCAGCTCGATCCCGTAGAAGAAGCCGTTGCCGCGGACGTCGCCGACGATCGGCAGGTCGTACAGCTTCTCCAGCGTGGACCGGAACGCGTCCTCGTTGTCGAGGACGTGCTGGTTGATGCCCTCGCGCTCGAACAGGTCGAGGTTGGCGACGCCGACGGCCGCGGAGACCGGGTGGCCGCCGAAGGTGTAGCCGTGCAGGAAGGTGTTGTCGCCCTTGTAGAAGGGTTCGGCTATGCGGTCCGAGACGATGCAGGCGCCGATCGGCGAGTAGCCCGAGGTCATGCCCTTGGCGCAGGTGATCATGTCCGGGACGTAGCCGAACTTGTCGCAGGCGAACATCGTGCCGAGCCGGCCGAAGGCACAGATGACCTCGTCCGACACCAGCAGCACGTCGTACTGGTCGCAGATCTCGCGGACCCGCTGGAAGTAGCCGGGCGGCGGCGGGAAGCAACCGCCCGCGTTCTGCACCGGCTCCAGGAAGACCGCGGCGACCGTTTCCGGGCCCTCGAAGAGGATCTGCTGCTCGATCTGGTCGGCGGCCCAGCGGCCGAAGGCCTCGGGGTCGTCGCCGAAGATCGGGGCGCGGTAGATGTTGGTGTTGGGGACCTTGTGCGCGCCCGGCACCAGCGGCTCGAAGGGGGCCTTCAGGGCCGGCAGGCCGGTGATGGACAGGGCGCCCTGCGGGGTGCCGTGGTAGGCGACCGCGCGGGAGATGACCTTGTACTTGGTCGGCTTGCCCTTGAGCTTGAAGTACTGCTTGGCGAGCTTCCAGGCGGTCTCGACCGCCTCACCGCCGCCGGTGGTGAAGAAGACCTTGTTCAGGTCGCCGGGCGCGTAGGAGGCGATGCGTTCCGCCAGTTCGACGGCCTTCGGGTGGGCGTAGGACCACACCGGGAAGAAGGCCAGCTCCTGCGCTTGCTTGAACGCGGTCTCCGCCAGCTCGGTGCGGCCGTGGCCCGCCTGGACGACGAAGAGACCCGCGAGACCGTCGAGGTACCGCCTGCCCTTGTCGTCGTAGATGTACGTGCCCTCACCCCGGACGATGGTCGGCACCGGGGCGTTCTCGTACGAGGACATGCGGGTGAAATGCATCCACAGGTGGTCGTACGCGGTCTGGCTGAGATCCTTGGGGCTCACGGGTATCGCGTCCTCACGGTTATCGGGTTCCCCACATGTAGGTCTGCTTCTTGAGCTTGAGGTAGACGAAGCTCTCCGTCGACCGCACGCCGGGCAGGGTCCGGATGCGCTTGTTGATGACTTCCAGGAGGTGGTCGTCGTCCTCGCAGACGACCTCCGCCATCAGGTCGAAGGAGCCGGCGGTGATCACGATGTACTCGACCTCCGACATGGCTGTCAGCGCGTCCGCCACGGGATCCAGGTCGCCGTCGACGTTGATGCCGAGCATCGCCTGCCGCCGGAAGCCCACGGTGAGCGGGTCCGTGACGGCGACGATCTGCATCACGCCCTGGTCGAGCAGCTTCTGGACGCGCTGGCGCACGGCCGCCTCGGAGAGGCCGACGGCCTTGCCGATCGCGGCGTACGGCCGTCGCCCGTCCTCCTGCAGCTGCTCGACGATGGCGAGGGACACGGCGTCCAGCTGCGGAGTGCCGTTCCTGGGCTCCCTGGAGTCCTTCTGGTCTGAGCTTCGACTGGCCACGGGGTCACTGTGCACGACGTCTCGACAGTTCCGCAAGGCTGGATCGATGTAATTCGTTGTTTACGGGTCCGTAGCTTGCGGATTTCGCAGCAAGTGAGGTGTCGGGGGTGTTGAAAACGTGGGGCCGCGGATTAGGGTGGTGTCTCAAGGAATGGACACCCACATCTGGAGGGCCGGCAGTGAGCACCGAGCTGCGTCGTCTGCGTAACTACATCGACGGGGAATTCCGTGACGCCGTCGACGGACGGACCACCGAGGTGGTCAACCCCGCGACGGGCGAGGCCTACGCGACCGCGCCCCTGTCCGGCCAGGCCGACGTCGACGCGGCGATGGCCGCCGCCGAGGCCGCGTTCCCGGCCTGGCGCGACACGACCCCGGCCGAGCGCCAGAAGGCCCTGCTGAAGATCGCCGACGCGTTCGAGGAGCGGGCCGAGGAGCTCATCGCGGCGGAGGTGGAGAACACGGGCAAGCCGATCGGGCTGACCCGCTCCGAGGAGATCCCGCCGATGGTGGACCAGATCCGCTTCTTCGCGGGTGCCGCGCGGATGCTGGAGGGCCGGTCGGCCGGCGAGTACATGGAGGGGATGACCTCCATCGTCCGCCGTGAGCCGGTGGGCGTCTGTGCCCAGGTCGCGCCGTGGAACTACCCGATGATGATGGCCGTGTGGAAGTTCGCGCCGGCGATCGCCGCCGGCAACACGGTCGTGCTGAAGCCGTCGGACACGACGCCGGCCTCGACCGTCCTCATCGCGGAGATCATCGGGGCGATCCTGCCGAAGGGCGTCTTCAACGTGATCACGGGCGACCGTGACACCGGACGCCTGATGGTCGAGCACCCCGTCCCGGCGATGGCGTCCATCACCGGGTCGGTGCGGGCCGGCATGTCCGTCGCCGAGTCCGCGGCCAAGGACGTCAAGCGCGTCCACCTGGAGCTGGGCGGCAAGGCGCCGGTCGTCGTCTTCGCCGACACCGACATCGCCAAGGCCGTCGAGGACATCTCCGTGGCCGGCTTCTTCAACGCCGGGCAGGACTGTACGGCCGCCACGCGCGTGCTGGTGCAGGAGTCGATCCACGACGAGTTCGTGGCCGCGCTGGCCAAGGCCGCCGCCGAGACGAAGACCGGGCAGCCGGACGACGAGGACGTGCTGTTCGGTCCGCTCAACAACCCCCACCAGCTCAAGCAGGTCTCGGGGTTCATCGAGCGGCTGCCTGCCCACGCGAAGGTCGAGACCGGCGGTCAGCGGGTCGGCGACAAGGGGTACTTCTACGCGCCGACCGTCGTCTCCGGGCTGCGACAGGACGACGAGATCATCCAGAACGAGGTCTTCGGGCCGGTCATCACGGTGCAGTCGTTCACGGACGAGGCGCAGGCCGTCGGCTGGGCGAACGGCGTCGAGTACGCGCTCGCGTCGTCGGTGTGGACGAAGGACCACGCGCGCGCGATGCGGATGTCCAAGGCGCTGGACTTCGGCTGCGTGTGGATCAACACGCACATCCCGCTGGTCGCGGAGATGCCGCACGGCGGGTTCAAGAAGTCCGGGTACGGCAAGGACCTCTCGGGCTACGGGTTCGACGACTACACGCGGATCAAGCACGTGATGACGTCGCTGGGCTGAGGCCCTGCCCCGACCGGCCGTGTCTCCGTCGCGCGGCCGGTCGTGCGCTCCCCGCCCTGTACGTGGCTGCGGCCCGTGGGGGCGGGGAACCGACCTGCGGTGGCACGCTGCCCGCAGGTCCCGCCCGCGCGGCACCGGAGGCCGATCGGTCGATCGGTCACCCCCGTCGCCGAGCGGGACGACGGTCGGAGCCCGTCGCCGCCCACGGGCACCCCTGCCGGCCTTGTCGTCCCCGGTCGCTGCCGCCGCCCGCGTACGCGCCGGCCCGAAGGGCTCACGGTCGGCGTCGCCGCCACCGGGGCGCTCGCGGCGAAGTTCCCGGCGAGAACCGGACTCGGCGGGTCGGCGCCGTGGATCTCTGCCCCTACGGTCTCCCTGATCGCGGTCGCGGTCGCGGTCGCGGTCGCGGTCGCGGTCCCGATCGCGGTCCATTCCTGGTCCTGGACCGCAGTTCCGGAGCGCCGAGAAGGCGACCGGTCGGCGCCGCTGATTCCGAGGACTTGTTTCCGGTCACGGCGAGGCGAATCAGCACGGGTGATTCGTGGCGACGCTGTGGAGATAGTGCAATCGTCTGCCGCGTGGTGGCGCTTTATCAGCCTTTCGGGGTCGATGCGGACGCGACGGATCGACGGCAGAAGGGTTGCGGCGTATTCCGTCGTGCCGTAGTTACGTGAACCATGAACCTGTTCACCCGTGCTGCGTCCCTGCGCCGCCCGGCATCCCCCACGGCCTCGCAACTCCCCCACGAGTCGCAGGCGTTCCCTTCCACCGGCCCGTCCGCTCCCGGCCTGGCCATGCTGACCGGCGAATGGATGATCGACGCGGCGCACAGCCGTATCGGTTTCTCCGTCCGGCACGCCCTGGTGACGACCGTGCGCGGAGCGTTCACCGAATATCAGAGCCGGCTCTACTTCGACGGTCGTGATCCCGCGCGGTCGCGGGCCGAGATCGTGCTGTCCACCGCGTCCGTCGACACCGGAGTGCAACAACGCGACGGCCATCTCATGGGCCGCGACTTCCTGGACGCCGCGACCTATCCGCGGATGCGTTTCGTGAGTACCGCCGTGCGCCCGGTGGGCAACGATGTCTACCGCATGGCCGGAGAACTCACGATCAAGAACGTCACCCGTCCCGTGGATCTCGAACTCACCTATATAGGACACGTGATGGATCCGTTCGGCTACGAGCGGGTCGGTTTCGACGGGACGACCACCATCAACCGCTCCGAATGGGGCCTCACCTACAACCAGCGACTGGCGGAGGGCGGAGCCATGGTGAGCGAGAAGGTGCGGCTGCAGTTCGACCTCGCCGTGATTCGCTCGATCCCCGGGGGCTGACGCCCTGTCGCGTTCTCCTGGGGGCCCGGCCGTTGCCGGGCCCCCACTTTTGAACGCGTTCAAGCAGGGGCGTACGCTCCCCGCATGAGCGACAGAGCCGCCCTGTTGAAGGGCATCCGTGCGTGGCTGGTCTTCTTCGTCATCTGTCTGGTGCTGAGTGGTGCCACCGCGTTCCCGCTGGTCCACGAGCTGCGGTTGACCGAGGAGTTGCTGCGGTCGCTGTCCGTCGGGGAGTACCTGCCGGCGTTCGTGGACTGGATCGAGCGCGTCCGGGCCGGGCTGGACGAGGCCGACGCCGAGTACCCGTTCCTCCTGTACGGCACCGACTGGCTGGCCTTCGCGCACCTGGTGATCGCGGTGGCCTTCTACGGCCCCTACCGCGACCCGGTCCGCAACATCTGGGTGGTCGAGTTCGGGATGATCGCCTGCGCGGGGATCATCCCGCTGGCCCTGGTCTGCGGGCCGATCCGGGGCATCCCCTTCTGGTGGACGGTGATCGACATGTCGTTCGGCGTGCTCGGGGTGATCCCGCTGTACGTCGTACGGCAGCGGATCAAGCGGCTGGAGGCGCTCACCGGCGGGTGGGAGGCAGGAAAAACTGTTATCCCCGCCGCCTCCACACCGTCTCCGTAGGGACCCCCTGTCTCCCCCGCACAGGAGCGAGCCCCATGAGCAGTGTGATCTCCGCCTCGGAGCTTCCCCATGTCACCGCGCTGGCTGAGAAGGTTCGGAACGCGGCCGGGTGAACAGGGTGAGGCCGGCGGGACCGGAGGGAACGTACGTGGACGGGCGGCAGTGGCGCTCCACCATCGCGGCCGCGCAGGCGGGGGACCGGCGCGCCCTCGACGAGCTGGTCGCGGGCTGGCTGCCCCTCGTCTACAACATCGTCGGCCGGGCCCTCAACGGTCACGCCGACGTCGACGACGTCGTGCAGGAGACCATGCTGCGCGCGGTCGACAACCTCGACACGCTGCGCGATCCGGACAGCTTCCGCTCCTGGCTGGTCGCCATCGCGATGCGGCAGATACGGGACCGCGCGCGCCGCCGCACCGCCGACCGGCTCGCCGACGCCGACGCCCGCGGCGCGGCGGACTTCGCCGAACTGACCGTGCTGCGACTGCAGTTGGAGGGCCAGCGCAGGGAGGTCGCGGAAGCCGTCCGCTGGCTCGACGACGAGGACCGCCAACTGCTGTCCCTGTGGTGGCTGGAGGTCGCCGGCGAACTCACCCGGCGCGAACTCGCCGCCGCCGTCGGCATCAGCAGACAGCACGCCGCCGTCCGCGTGCAGCGGATGAAGGCCCGCCTGGAGACCGCGCGCGGCATCGTGCGCGCCCTCGACTCCTCCTGCTCCGACCTGGGCCGGGTCACCGCCCGCTGGAGCGGACGGCCCGACTCGGTGTGGCGCAAGCGCATCGCCCGGCACATCCGCGACTGCGCCCGCTGCGACGCCGACGCCGTCCCCGGCGAGGTCGTCGTCCCCGCCGAACGCCTCCTCGTCGGCCTCGCCCTGGTCCCCGTCCCCGTCGGCTTCACCCTGTCGCTGGCGTTCGGCGGGAAGACCGCCGCGGCGGCGACCGCCGCGACCGCCTCGGTGGGCTGGTCCGCCAAGGTGCTCGGCGTCCTCACCAAGCCCGCCGTCGCGGTGACCGCGGGCGCGACGATGGTCGCCGGGGGCGCGTACGTGGTCACACAACCCCCGGGCGAGCGGCCCCCGCAGGTCGCGCCGACCGCGCTGAGCACGGCCCGCGCGCCGGTGGCCGCCGCGCCCCGCGCTCCCGCGCCCGCCGCGTCACGGCCGGCCTCGCCGTCCCCGTCCCTCCCGGCCTCCCCGTCCGTGACCGAGAGGGCCGATCCGTACGGCACCGTCGTCGACGCGGTGGACCGGGCGCCGGACCCGGACACCCCGCCCGCCGCCCTCCCGCGCCGGCCCGAGTCCGGCATCACCAGCAGCGGTGGCCCGCGGACCGTGATGAACCACCGCGGCGAGCACGTGACCTTCACGGGCGAGGGCTATGTCCTGGTCCGCTGGCAGATCTCGCCCCAGTACCGGCCGGGCGGCCTGGTCATGCCGTCCTGGACGGGCCTCAAGGGCAGGCTCTTCCATGTCGCCTCGGGCGGCGGCCGCCGGATGGACGACCCGGTCTCCGCCGACGGCCGGACCTCCGGCATGGGCGGCCCCGCCACCGGATACACCGTCCTGCCCGACGGCACCCAGCAGATGTGGCAGAACGAGTTCTTCTACCTCGACGGCACCGTCACCCTCACCCAGAACGAACGCGGCGCCGACTACGGCATCACCGTCGCCCCCTCCACCTGGACCGCCGTCACCGAGGACCTCGCCCACGGCCCCGACCGCGGTGCCATCCGCTACGGCCTCGTCCGCGACAACGGTGAGGACTCGGCTCCGGTACCGCAGTACGTCACCCGGGGCGAGCCGCAGGACCCGGCGACGGTGGCGCAGCGGTCGCGGGTGTAGGGGCCGGGGCCTCTGGTACCGGCTCAGCGCCCGTGCGGCCGCAGCTCGCACAGCGCGTCGACCCGGTTGGTGGTGATCGAGTCGACGCCCAGGTCCATCAGGCGGCGCATGGAACGCCGGGTGTCGGGGGTCCAGACGGACAGGAGGTAGCCGTCCCGGTGGACGCGGTCCGCCAGGGGGCGGGTGACGAGGCCGAAGCGGTAGTTGAGCCAGCGGGGGCGGATCACGGCGAGGAGGGCGGGGCGGGGTGGGGCGAGGGTCTTCCAGGTGAGGGCCAGTTCGGCGGCGGGGGCGGCGGCGCGGAGGGCCAGCAGGGTGGGCGGGTCGGCGCTGTAGTAGACCCGGTCCTCGGCGTCGTGCTCCCGTACGACGTCGAGGATCTGACGCATCGCCCGGCGGTTCACCGAGTCCGGCAGGTCGATCATCACCCGGCTGTCCTTGGTGGTGAGCAGCGCGTCGGCCAGCGTGGGTACCCCGTCGGCCGTCAGCCCGCGCAGCTCCGCGGCGGAGAGCGCGGACAGCGGCCGTTCCACCTCCCAGAGCCGGTTCAGCGTCGCGTCGTGGAGCAGGACGGGCACGCCGTCGCGGGTCGTGCGCACGTCGAACTCGACGGCGTCCGCGCCCAGTTCGAGCCCGGCTCGCAGGGAGTCGAGCGTGTTCTCGCGGTGGCGGTAGGGGGCGCCGCGGTGGGCGACGGCTGTCAGGGTGCGCATGGGGTGAGGGTTCCCGATCGGGTCAGGGGGTCAGCCAGGCCGAGGTGTAGGTGTCGATCTCGGCGGACAGCCGGGCCTTGCCGGGCGCGTCGAGGAAGGACGCCTCCACGGCGTTCTTCGCGAGCGCGGCCAGCCCCCGCTCGTCGAGGTCCAGCAGACGCGCGGCCACCGCGTACTCGGTGTTCAGGTCTGTGCCGAACATCGGCGGGTCGTCGGAGTTGATGGTGACCGGCACTCCGGCCCGTACGAAGTCCGCGAGGGGGTGTTCGTCGAGGGTGCGGACCGCGCGCGTGGCGATGTTCGAGGTCGGGCAGACCTCCAGGGCGATCCGGTGCTCGGCGAGGTGGGCGAGCAGCTTCGGATCGCCCGCAGCGCTGGTGCCGTGCCCGATGCGCTCGGCGCGGAGTTCGACCAGCGCGTCCCAGACGGTCTCGGGGCCCGTCGTCTCGCCGGCGTGCGGCACGGAGTGCAGCCCGGCCGCGATCGCCCGGTCGAAGTACGGCTTGAACTGCGGCCTCGGTACGCCGATCTCGGGACCGCCGAGCCCGAACGACACCAGCCCCTCGGGGCGCACCCGGTCCTCGGTCGCGAGCCGGGCCGTCTCCTCGGCCGCTTCGAGCCCCGCCTCGCCGGGGATGTCGAAGCACCACCGCAGTACGGTCCCGAACTCGGCCTCCGCCGCCTTGCGGGCGTCCTCGATCGCGGCCATGAAGGCCAGCTCGTCGATCCCGCGCCGGGTGGAGGAGAACGGGGTGATGGTCAGCTCGGCGTACCGCACCTGCTGCCGGGCGAGGTCCCGCGCCACCTCGAAGGTCAGCAGCCGGACGTCCTCCGGGGTGCGGATGAGGTCGACGACGGACAGATACACCTGGACGAAGTGGGCGAAGTCCGTGAACGTGAAGTAGTCCGCGAGCGCCTCGGGATCCGTCGGCACCTTGGAGTCGGGGTGGCGGGCGGCCAGTTCCGAGACGATGCGGGGGGAGGCGGAGCCGACGTGGTGCACGTGCAGTTCGGCCTTGGGCAGACCGGCGATGAAGGCGGGCAGGTCGCGGGCGCCGGAAGTGCCGGGAACGGCGGGGGTCACGGGCACGCCCTGCGTGGTGCGGCGGTCGGTCAAGGTTCCTCCCCGGGAACGGCGTCCGCCCCGGACCGTGGTCTGCGTCGGGGGACGCGGGTGATCGGCTGATCGATGACTCGGGGATCATCGTAGGCGGCGATCCCCGCGCTGACCCCGGGCTCTAGCATGACCGAACGTACAGCTGAGCGCGTGCGGCCGAAAAGCCGACGCGGATCGGCACGAACGTGACAACAGGGGGAACCGCTCATGCCGTCGGACGAGGCACCGATTCCGAAGACACCTGCCGACCCGCAACCGGACCCGTGGGCACCGCCACAGGACCGCGTCCCGACACCGCCGACGCCGGCCGGTGCCGGGGACGCGATACCGGGGGCCGGGGTCGCGCTGGACAAGCAGGCCGCGCCGGGGGCGGGACTCCCGCCCACTGCTCCCTCGGTGCACGACCAGATGACGGTCGCGTCCATGCCGGTTGTGCGGCCGAGCGGCCCGATACCGGCCGGTGCCGGCGGACCGACGCCTCCCCGGGCCCCCACGCCGGCGCCCTGGGCCGGCCCCGACCCGTTCGCGCCGCCGGGCGGCCCGCTGCCCGGTGTGCCCTCCGCTGCGGCCCCCGACCCGTTCGCCCCGCCCGCGCCCCACGCGTCCTACCCGCCGCCCGCGGTCGGTGTGCCCCACGCCGCCGTCCCGCCGCCGCCCCTCAGCCCCGAGGGGCCCGGGCCGGTGCCGTACGGCTACCCGCCGCAGTACCGGGCGGCGTACCCGGGCGACCACGCGCACCCCGGCATGGGGTACCCCGCTCCCGTCGCGGGCTACGCCTGGCCCGCGACGGCGGCGCCGCCGAGCAACGGGATGGGCATCGCGGCGATGGTGCTCGGCATCTGTGCCGCCGCGCTGTTCTGTCTGTGGCCGCTGGCGATCCTGCTCGGGGTCATGGCCGTGATCTTCGGATCCATCGGCCGCGTCAAGGCCCGCCGGGGCGAGGCGACGAACCCCGGGCACGCCCTGGCCGGAATCATCTGCGGAGTGGTCGGCATCCTGCTGGGCATCGGCTTCATCGTCCTGCTCGTCGTGGCGCCCGGCAGCGCAGACACCGACTCGGACACCGACCCCTTCGACGACGGCTACTCCACCTCGCTCTCGCTCTAGCGGGTCCCGCACCCCGCGCCCGCCGGGCGCGAGGGCCCGCCGGGCGGCCACGACGCAGGTCAGCCGCCCCCGGGCGGAGCGCTCAGACGTCGACCCCGCTCAGCAGCCGCTCACGGGCCGCCATCAGCGCGAAGCCCAGCAGGTTGGGGCCCCGCCACCGGGCGGGGTCCATGGCGCGTTCGTCGTCCGCCGCGAGGCCGATGCCCCAGACGCGGTCGAGGGGGCTCGCTTCGACGAGGACGCGGTTGTGCGTGCCGAGCAGGAAGGCCCCCAGGTCGGGGTGGGCGGCGAACTTGTGGAAGCTGCCCTCGGTGACGATCGCGAGGCGCTCCCGCTCCCACAGGGCGTCGTCGAAGCCGCGGACGAGCCGCCCGATCTTCTTGGCCTGCGCGGGGCCCGCCGCGGCCACGGCTCTGCGCTCCGCCTCCGCGTCCCCGAACAGCCGGGCCTTCGACGCCATCATCCAGTGCTCGGCCGTGGCGTACTCCACGCCGTCCACCGTGAACGGCGAGGGCCACCACTGACTCAGACAGCTCGCGCCGATCCGGCCGTCGGGCCGCGGCCGGTGCCCCCAGAAGTGCAGGTACTTGATCCTCGCCCCCGCGCGGACCGCTTCCGTCAGCGTCTCCCAGGAATCGATCTTCTCCATGTCGACGAGTCTGGCAGCCGCCACTGACACTCCGTCCTTGATTTTCGGCCCTGACTCGACACCTGGTCGACAGATTCCGTCGCGTAACCAAAAGGCAACAACGGAATCACTTGTTGGTGCCGCATGGCTCTGTCAGGATCGGCACTCAAATCGAGCTGGAGCTACGCCACCCGCCCCCGGGGACAGAGGGGGCACAGGCGGAGGAGAGCGACATGCAGAACCCGGGCACCGCGACCCCGGACCGATTCCCCGCACAGGACCGCTTCGCGGTCGGCGCGCAGTACGTCGCCGGCCGCCTGACGAAGGGCACTTCCGGCCGCACCCACGCGGTCGTCGACCCCGCGACCGGTGACGAGGTCCTCACCTACGAGCTGGCCGGACCCGACGACGTGGACGCGGCCGTGGCCGCCGCCCGCGCGGCCTTCCCGGGCTGGGCCGCCACGACACCCGGCGAGCGGTCGGACGCGCTGCACCGCTTCGCCGCGGTGCTGGCCGACCGGGCGGAGGAGTTCGCGCGGGCCGAGTCCCTGCAGTGCGGGAAGCCGCTCAAACTGACGCGTGAGTTCGACGTGCCCGGCACGATCGACAACATCGCGTTCTTCGCGGGCGCCGCCCGCCACCTCCAGGGCCAGTCGGCCGGCGAGTACTCGGGCGACCACACCTCCTACGTACGCCGTGAGCCCCTCGGGGTGGTGGGTTCCGTCGCACCCTGGAACTACCCCCTCCAGATGGCGGCCTGGAAGATCCTCCCGGCGGTCGCGGCGGGCAACACGATCGTGCTCAAGCCCGCCGAGTCGACCCCGCTCACCTCGCTGCTGTTCGCGCAGGCGGCCACGGACGCCGGCATTCCCGACGGTGTGATCAACATCGTCACCGGGACCGGCAAGGAGGCCGGTGAGCACCTCGTCGGCCATCCCGACGTGGTCATGACCTCCTTCACCGGGTCCACGGCCGTCGGCAGGCGCGTGGCCGAGATCGCCACCGCGACCCTCAAGCGTCTCCATCTGGAGCTGGGCGGCAAGGCCCCGTTCGTGGTCTTCGACGACGCCGACCTGGAGGCCGCAGCCAACGGCGCGGTCGCGGGCGCCCTCATCAACACCGGCCAGGACTGCACGGCCGCCACGCGCGCGTACGTGCAGCGGCCCCTGTACGAGGAGTTCGTCGCGCGGACGGCCGCCCTCATGGAGACCGTCCGGCTCGGCGACCCCTTCGCCCCGGGCACCGACCTCGGGCCGCTCATCTCGCACGTCCAGCGCGACCGTGTCGCCGGGTTCGTCGAGCGGGCACGCGCGTACGCGCGCGTGGTCACCGGCGGCCAGGCGCCCCAGGGAGAGCTGAAGGACGGCGCGTACTACCGGCCCACGCTCGTGGCGGACGCGGCCCAGGACAGCGAGATCGTCCAGTCGGAGATCTTCGGACCCGTGCTCGTGGTCCTGCCCTTCGACAGCGACGACGAGGGCATCCGGCTCGCGAACGACACCCCGTACGGGCTCGCCGCCTCCGCCTGGAGCCGGGACGTGTACCGGGCCGGCCGCGCCACACGGGAGATCCAGGCCGGATGCGTGTGGGTCAACGACCACATCCCGATCATCAGCGAGATGCCGCACGGCGGCTACAAGGCATCCGGCTTCGGCAAGGACATGTCCGCGTACTCGTTCGAGGAGTACACCCAGATCAAGCACGTCATGTTCGACAATACGGCGATCGCCAGGAAGGACTGGCACCGCACGATCTTCGGGGACCGCTAGCCAATCTCAGGCCGTCCGACCCGCGGCCGCCCACCTTCCCGAAAGGGCATCAGCGCATGGAGCAGTACGAGCCCGACCGCCTGTCGCCGGCCCAAGCGGCCGCCGTGCGGCGCAGCTTCCGCAACGGCCGGGCCGCCATGACACGGCGGTCCCTGTTGCGCGCCTCCGCGGGCGGCGCGCTCGCGGTCGGCGGCCTCGGGACGCTGAGCGCCTGCGGCATCCCCGCGGCCGGCACCACTCGGGGCGGCGTCTCCGCGGAGGACCACTCGGCCGAGGAGAAGACCGTCAACTTCTCCAACTGGACCGAGTACATCGACGTGGACGAGAGCGAGAAGCACCACCCCACGCTCGACCAGTTCAGGAAGCGGACCGGTATCTCGGTCAAGTACACCGAGGACATCAACGACAACGTCGAGTTCTTCGGGAAGATCAAGCCGCAGCTGGCCGCGGGGCAGGACACCGGGCGCGACATCATCGTCCTCACCGACTGGCTCGCCGCCCGGCTCATCCGCCTCGGATGGGTCCAGAAACTGGACGCCTCCAACCTGCCGCACGCCTATGCCAACCTGTCCGCGCAGTTCCGCGACCCGGACTGGGACCCGGGGCGGGCCTACTCCTATGTCTGGCAGGGCATCTCGACCGTCATCGCCTACAACAAGAAGGCCCTCGACGGCCAGGAGGTGAAGTCGATCTCCGACCTGCTCGACAACGACAAGCTCAAGGGCCGGGTCGGCTTCCTGTCGGAGATGCGCGACAGCATCGGCATGACCCTGCTCGACATGGGCAAGGACCCGGCGAACTTCACCGCCGACGACTACGACGCGGCGATCGCGCGGCTCCAGAAGGCCGTCGACAAGGGGCAGATCCGCCGCTTCACCGGCAACGACTACACCTCCGACCTGACCAGCGGCGACTTCGCGGCCTGTGTCGCCTGGGCCGGTGACGTGGTCCAGCTGAAGGCGGACAGCCCGGACATCGACTTCATCATCCCCGAGAGCGGATACATGACGTCGACCGACAACATGCTGATCCCCAACAAGGCCCGTCACAAGACGAACGCCGAGCGGTTGATCGACTTCTACTACCAGCCCCGGCCGGCCGCCGAGCTCGCCGCGTACATCAACTACGTGTCGCCCGTCGACGGGGTGAAGCCCGAGCTGGAGAAGATCGACCCGGATGCGGCGAACAACCCGCTGATCATCCCCGACAAGGCCATGGCCGCGAAGTCGCACGCCTTCCGCTCGCTGAGCTCGAAGGAAGAGACGGCATTTGAACAGAAGTTCGCAAAGCTGACGGGGGCGTGATCACCGTGACGAACAAGACCACCGAGCACAGCGGGGACGTCCGCCTCTCCGGCATCAGCAAGACCTACGACAACGGCTTCACCGCCGTACACCCGCTGGACCTGACCGTTCCCCAGGGCTCCTTCTTCGCCCTGCTCGGCGCCTCCGGCTGCGGCAAGACGACCACCCTGCGCATGATCGCCGGTCTGGAGGAGCCCACCACGGGCACCGTGCACCTCGGTGACCAGGAGGTCACCCGGCTGCCGCCCTACAAGCGGCCGGTGAACACCGTCTTCCAGTCGTACGCCCTCTTCCCGCACCTCGACATCTTCGAGAACGTGGCTTTCGGTCTGCGCCGGCGCGGCATCAAGTCGGTGAAGAAGCAGGTCGAGGACATGCTGGAGCTCGTGCAGCTGGGGGAGCAGGCGCGCAAGAAGCCGCACCAGCTCTCCGGCGGCCAGCAGCAGCGCGTCGCCGTCGCCCGGGCGCTGATCAACACGCCCAAGGTGCTGCTCCTGGACGAGCCGCTCGGCGCCCTCGACCTCAAGCTGCGCCGCCAGATGCAGCTGGAGCTCAAGCGCATCCAGACCGAGGTCGGCATCACCTTCGTGCACGTCACGCACGACCAGGAGGAGGCCATGACCATGGCCGACACGGTCGCCGTGATGAACGGCGGCAGGGTCGAGCAGCTCGGCTCGCCGACCGACCTGTACGAGAACCCGCAGACCACCTTCGTCGCCAACTTCCTCGGCACCTCCAACCTCATCGAGGCCGAGGTCGACTCCCGCATCGGCGGCGAGATCGTGCTGAAGGCGGGCGGCGGCAAGCTGGTGCTGCCCGAGGCGCGGTACTCCGGGCCGACCGCGACCGGCGGCAGGGTGCTGGTCGGCGTCCGCCCCGAGAAGATCTCCCTCACCCACGCCGACGAGGCGGGCGAGATCCCGGTGGGCCGCAACCGGATCACCGGCAAGATCGCCGACTCCTCCTTCATCGGCGTCTCCACGCAGTACGTCATCGACAGCCCCGTCTGCCCCGAGTTCGAGGTCTACGCCCAGAACATCGACCGTGACGACCGGCTGGTGCCCGGCGCCGAGGTCGTCCTGCACTGGAACCCGGCCCACACCTTCGGGCTGGACGCCGCCCAGGACATCGACGCCGGCATCCAGGAAGAGGCGACGCTCTGATGGCGACGCTCACCGAGGCGCCGCCGCCTCTGACCCCGACCGCGCCCGAGAAGAAGCCGCCACGCAGGAGGGGCCGCCTCACGCCGTACTGGCTGCTGCTGCCCGGCATCCTCTGGCTGGTCGTCTTCTTCGCGCTGCCGATGATCTACCAGGCCTCCACGTCCGTGCAGACGGGCTCCCTGGAGGAGGGCTACAAGGTCACCTGGCACTTCGCCACCTACTGGGACGCGCTGTCCGAGTACTGGCCGCAGTTCCTGCGCTCGATCCTGTACGCCGGCGCCGCCACGATCCTGTGCCTCGTCCTCGGCTACCCGCTCGCGTACCTCATCGCGTTCCGCGCGGGACGCTGGCGGAACCTGATCATGATCCTGGTGATCGCGCCGTTCTTCACCAGCTTCCTGATCCGCACCCTCGCCTGGAAGACGATCCTCGCGGACGGCGGCCCGGTCGTCGGCGCCCTCAACACCCTGCACGTCCTGGACGTCACCGACTGGCTCGGCTGGACGGCCGGCGACCGCGTGCTGGCCACGCCGCTCGCGGTGGTGTGCGGTCTGACCTACAACTTCCTGCCGTTCATGATCCTTCCGCTCTACACCTCCCTGGAGCGCATCGACGGACGGCTGCACGAGGCCGCGGGCGATCTGTACGCCAAGCCGGTCACCACCTTCCGCAAGGTGACCTTCCCGCTGTCGATGCCGGGCGTGGTCTCCGGCACGCTCTTGACCTTCATCCCGGCGGCCGGTGACTACGTCAACGCGGACCTGCTCGGATCCACGGACACACGCATGGTCGGAAACGTGATCCAGACGCAGTTCCTGCGCATCCTGGACTACCCGACGGCCGCGGCCCTCTCCTTCATCCTGATGGCCGCGATTCTCTTCATGGTCACGCTCTACATCCGCAGGTCGGGGACGGAGGATCTGGTTTAAATGGCCTTCGCCAACTGGCTCAGGCGCCATCTCGTCGTCATCGCGGGACTGTGCACGCTCGGTTATCTGCTGCTGCCGAACGTCGTCGTCACGGTGTTCTCCTTCAACAAACCGAAGGGCCGCTTCAACTACCAGTGGCAGCAGTTCTCCACGGACGCCTGGCAGGACCCCTGCGGAGTCGTCGGCATGTGCGGCTCGCTCTCCCTCAGCCTCCAGATCGCGTTCTGGGCGACGCTCGGCGCGACCGTCCTCGGCACGTTGATCGCCTTCGCGCTGGTCCGCTACCGCTTCCGGGCACGCGGCGCCGTGAACTCGCTGATCTTCCTGCCGATGGCGATGCCCGAGGTCGTCATGGCGGCCTCCCTGCTCACCCTGTTTCTCAACATGGGCGCGCAGCTGGGCTTCTGGACCGTCCTCATCGCGCACATCATGTTCTGCCTGAGCTTCGTCGTCACGGCGGTCAAGGCGCGGGTGATGTCGATGGACCCGCGCCTGGAGCAGGCCGCCCAGGACCTCTACGCCGGGCCCTTCCAGACCTTCATCAGGGTCACCCTGCCGATCGCCGCCCCCGGAATCGCCGCGGGCGCGATGCTCGCCTTCGCACTCTCCTTCGACGATTTCATCATCACCAATTTCAACGCGGGCTCGACCGTCACCTTCCCCATGTTCGTCTGGGGTTCGGCGCAGCGCGGCACGCCCGTCCAGATCAATGTCATCGGTACGGCCATGTTCCTGGTCGCCGTCCTGCTGGTGCTGGTCTCCATGGTCATCGGCAACCGCCGTGACAAGCAGAAGGCATAGGCCTTTCGCGCACCTTCCGTAGGGAGTTGAAATCATGGCCCCGAGCGCCATGAGCCGTTGGACGAAGTCGCTCTCCGAAGCCCAGCCGGTCCCGTACTGGCTCGAAGACCCGGGCCAACCCCGCCCCGAGCCCGCGCTCACCGGCGCGGAGACCTGCGACCTGCTGGTCGTCGGCGGTGGCTACAGCGGACTGTGGACCGCGCTGCTCGCCAAGGAGCGCGACCCGGGACGGGACGTCGTCCTGCTGGAGGGCCGTGAGGTGGGCTGGGCCGCCTCCGGCCGCAACGGCGGCTTCTGTGCCGCCTCGCTCACCCACGGCCTGGCCAACGGGCTCGCCCGCTGGCCCGACGAGATCCACACGCTGGAGGAACTGGGCGCCCGCAACCTCGACGAGATCGAGGCGGCGGTCGCCCGGCACGGCCTGGACTGCGACTTCGAACGCACCGGCGAGATCGACGTCGCCACCGAGCCCTACCAGGCCCGGGAACTGCGGGACTGGTACGACGAGATCGCCGGCAAGGGCCTCGCCGACGGCGTCGAGTTCCTGGACGCCGACGCGGTCCGCGAGCAGGTCGCCTCTCCGACCTTCCGGGCGGGCCTGTACGACCGCCGGGGCGTCGCCATGCTGCACCCCGCCAAACTCGCCTGGGGTCTCAAGCGGGCCTGCCTGAACCTCGGCGTCCGCGTCTACGAGCACACCCCCGCGCTGAACCTGAAGGCGTACGGCCCCGGCATGGCCGTCCGTACTCCCTACGGTCAGGTCCGTACCCGGCAGGTGGCGCTCGGCACGAACATCTTCCCCAGCCTGGTCAGGCGCGTCCGCGCGTACACCGTCCCGGTCTACGACTACGCCCTGATGACGGAGCCGCTGACCGCCGAGCAGCTGGCGTCGGTCGGCTGGAAGAACCGGCAGGGGCTCGGGGACTCGGCGAACCAGTTCCACTACTTCCGGCTCAGCGCCGACAACCGCATCCTCTGGGGCGGCTACGACGCGGTGTACCAGTACGGCGGCCGGGTGCGGGCCGAGTACGACGACCGGCCCGAGACGTACGCCAAGCTCGCGGGGCACTTCTTCACCTGCTTCCCGCAGCTGGAGGGCCTCCGCTTCACCCACGCCTGGGGCGGCGCGATCGACACCTGCTCCCGCTTCTCGGCGTTCTTCGGCACCGCCCACCAGGGCAAAGTCGCCTATGCGGCCGGTTATACGGGGCTGGGGGTGGGCGCCACCCGGTTCGGCGCCGACGTCATGCTCGACCTGCTCGCGGGCGAGCGCACGGAGCGCACCGAGCTGGCGATGGTCCGCAGGAAGCCGCTGCCGTTCCCGCCGGAGCCCTTCGCCTGGACCGGCATCGCCCTCACCAAGTGGTCCCTGGCACGCGCCGACTCCCACGCCGGTCGCCGCAACCTGTGGCTGAAGGCCATGGACCGGCTGGGACTGGGCTTCGACAGCTGAGGCGCGGACCGGAATGCCGTGCTCAGCGGGGCGCGAAGGCGTGCGCGTGATCAACGGGCGCACGCCCTGCTGAGCCGTGCTACTCCATTCACCACCAAGAAGTGGTCGGAACCCGCGTAATGCCCGGCCGAAACCTCTGTCTGTGCTCCTGACGCGAAAACCGCGTCCGACGAAGCACTAGAGAGAGGAAGGTCCCTGTCATGACTGGGGCCAAGACGGCGGCCGAGTGGCTGGCATCCGTATCACCGGATCCCGAGGCCTGCCGCTGGGAGTGGGAGCGCAACCCCCTGGGGGTCGCCCTGCTTCCGGCCGGCAGGGCCTGGGACGTGCTGATCCTGCCGGGCCTGCTCGGCTATCCCACCCTCGATGTCCTCACCCGCATCATCGACCGGCCCGGACCCGTGCTCGCCGACTTCGGCGACGACCGCATGGGGTTCTTCGTCCCGCCGGGCACGGCGTCGCGGTGGCTCGGCACGGGGGTGCGCAGCGCGGGCGGCGGCACCTGGATCGTGGTGCCGTACCCGGGACGGCAGACCGGCGGAGTCCGCTGGCTGATCCCGCCGGACGGCAGCGGCACCCTCACCGACCCGGCACTGCTCGAACTGGCGATGCACGAGGCGGCGGCGAGCCTCGCCAGGGACGAGGACCGGCAGCCGGGTGAGGATCACATGCGGTGACGGCGGCCGTCCCCCGGCCGCCCGGATGTGGTGACGGCGGCCCTCCCGGCCGCGCGCACCTGTCGGCCGCCCGTGCGGCCGACGCGGACGTCACCCGGGAGAACTCCGGCGTACCCCGGACCACAGCGAGGAGAGCAGCGGCACGCACACGCACCAGCTCGCCACCACGTCGAGCGGCCAGTGGTAGCCCTGGCGCACCAGACCGAAGCCGACCCCGATGTTCACCACGACCGCGAGCACGACGACCGCACGGCGCGCGGGGGCGCCGCGCAGCAGGGGCAGCAGGAGCAGGACGGCGGCGCCGTACGCGACGGAGGCGGTCGCGGTGTGGCCGGACGGGTAGAAACCGGTGCCCGGGCCCATGATCGGCGGACCGGACCGGGCGATGAGCCCCTTCAGCGGGATCACCCAGAGCGGTACGGCGGCCAGCAGGAGCGCGGCCGCGGCGGACGGCCGCCACCAGTGGTCCCGGCCGGCGGCACGCGCACGCCACGCGACGTACAGCAGGACGAGGGCGAGGACCGGGACGGCGACCGTGATGCCGCCGAGGTCGGCGAGGAACTGGGTGGGGGCGCCGCGGTGGACGAGCACGTCGCTGAGGCGTTCGTCCGCGCGGGCCAGGGGGCCGTGCGCGAGGACCTGCCAGGTGATCAGTGCGAAGAGGAGGGCCGGGGCGCCGAGAAGGAGGAGGGCGGCGCGGCGGCCCGGGAGGATGGTCGGCCGTCCTCGAACAGGGGGGGTGGTTCGAGGACGGCCGTCCGGATCGGTGTGCCGCACGCCCCGGGGGGTTTGGGGCGGGCGGCCATCCGATCGGTGAGGAGATCCGGAGCCGGAAGCTCCGGGTGTGTGCGCGAGGGCACGACCAGGGCGAAGCTGGGGAGGCCCCGACCCGGTGTCGCCCACAGTCCCCTGTGGGCGGGGTGTATCTCTCATCTGCTCCAGAACCTACGACAGGGGACGCGGCCACGACAGCCGGAATCGCGACCCGCCATGCACCTTGCACACCTTCTTCACGCGCTCCGACGCTTGTCCACAGGGACCGGAATCCGGGATCGGATTCCGGTTCCGGTTCAGGTCCCGTGCAGCGTGGGACGTCGGAGGCGGGTGGGGCATTCCGTATGCAGGCGCCCCGCAAGAAGAGGGCGGGCGTTCCGTATGAAGGGCGCGGGCGCCACGCGAGAAGGGTGCCGGGCGCCACGCGAGAAGGTGCCGGGCGCCCCGCTGGAACGGGCGCCCGGCACCGTGCGGTGTGGGTCAGACGCCGGTGAACGCCTGCTCGATGATGTCCAGGCCCTCGTTCAGGAGGTCGTCGCCGATGACGAGCGGGGGCAGGAAGCGCAGCACGTTGCCGTAGGTGCCGCAGGTCAGGACCAGCAGGCCCTCCTGGTGGCAGGCCTTCGCCAGCGCGGCGGTCGCCTCCGGGTTCGGCTCCTTCGTCGTACGGTCCTTGACCAGCTCGATGGCGATCATGGCGCCGCGGCCGCGGATGTCGCCGATGACATCGAACTTCTCGGCCATGGCGGTGAGGCGGGCCTTCATCGTCGCCTCGATGCTCTTCGCCCGGGCGTTGAGGTCGAGTTCCTTCATCGTCTCGATCGAGCCGAGGGCGCCCGCACAGGCGACGGGGTTGCCGCCGTAGGTGCCGCCGAGGCCGCCCGCGTGCGCCGCGTCCATGATCTCCGCGCGGCCGGTGACGGCGGCGAGCGGGAGGCCGCCGGCGATGCCCTTGGCGGTGGTGATCAGGTCCGGGACGATGCCCTCGTCCTCGCAGGCGAACCACTGGCCGGTGCGGCAGAAGCCCGACTGGATCTCGTCGGCGACGAAGACGATGCCGTTGTCGGCGGCGAACTCGCGGATCGCGGGCAGGAAGCCCTTGGCCGGCTCGATGAAGCCGCCCTCGCCGAGCACCGGCTCGATGATGATCGCGGCCACGTTCTCCGCGCCGACCTGCTTGGCGATCTGGTCGATCGCCTGCGCGGCGGCCTCGGGGCCCGCGTTGTCCGGACCGGTCGGCCAGCGGTAGCCGTAGGCGACGGGCACGCGGTACACCTCGGGCGCGAACGGGCCGAAGCCGTGCTTGTACGGCATGTTCTTCGCGGTCAGCGCCATCGTGAGGTTGGTGCGGCCGTGGTAGCCGTGGTCGAAGACGACCACGGCCTGCCGCTTGGTGTACGACCGGGCGATCTTCACCGCGTTCTCGACGGCCTCGGCGCCGCTGTTGAACAGCGCGGACTTCTTGGCGTGGTCGCCCGGGGTCAGCTCGGCGAGGGCCTCGGCGACGGCGACGTAGCCCTCGTACGGGGTGACCATGAAACAGGTGTGCGTGAAGTCCTGGAGCTGGGCGGTGGCCCGGCGGACCACGGCCTCGGCGCTGGCGCCGACGCTCGTGACGGCGATGCCCGAGCCGAAGTCGATCAGCCGGTTGCCGTCGACGTCCTCGATGACGCCGCCGCTCGCGCGCGCGGTGAACACCGGCAGCACCGACCCCACCCCCGCCGCGACCGCGGCGACACGACGGGCCTGCAGCTCCTGGGACTTCGGTCCGGGGATGGCGGTGACTACGCGGCGCTCCTGGGGAAGCGGCGGAAGGGCGGTCATGGGAGCTCCCTGGTGATCGTGCGTCTGTACGACTTGGGGCGTACGGGGGGGCGGGTCGGCGCGCGCGTCGACCGGTGACGGTGTTTTCTCGGACGCTTGCCTTCTTTTCTCGCAGGCTAGGGCGAGGGGCGGGGGGTGGGCATGCTCCATGTGGGCGTTGTCGAGGATTCGTCTTGTCCGCGTTGGACAGAGAGCAACAGGGGCGCGGGTGTGCGTCCGACCGCGTAATACGGTGAGCACGGCGGGACACCCGGCCGCGTAAGCGGTGAACTCCCCTTGCGGGAGCGTTAGATTGACTCGCTGATGGTGGACGGAACGGCTGGTCAGGGGGCAGGCGCGATGGACAGCGACGGAACGCGGGACGCGCGAGGGACACATGCGAACCCCGTGCCGCGTCCGGCGGGGTCGCCGGAGATGCCCGCGGCACCTCCGCTGCCACCCCGGCCCGCGGGGGTTCCCGGGGCGCCGCCCAGGCCGGACGGCAACGCCTTCCTGTCCTGGCTGCGGACACCGCGACCCGACGCGGCCCCCGGCGTGTGGCGGTTCGGGCACCGGCCCCGCCCGGAGGAGGAGCCCGAGACCGTCCCCGCCCGGCAGCTGCTCGGGGGCGCCCTGATCGCCTTCCTCGTCGGCTGGCTGATCTGGTCCCTGCTCTGGAACGGCTACCTCGGCGGCTGGTGGCTGGTGCCGCTCTTCGCGATGATCCCGGACTCCTGGGCGCCGGCCCACTCGTACTCCGCCGTGGTCATCAGCTATGTCTGGTACACCGTCGTCGGCCTGGCGATCCTGGTCGGTGTCGGACGGCTCGGCCGCTGGGGCGAGGTCTGGCGCCGGTACGGAGCACCGCGTTTCCGGCAGCCCCGGACCCGACAGGTGGTACCGCCGCCCGAGGACGACCCCGCCCAGTGGAACCAGCTCCGGGAGGCCGGGGCCGTCGACGCTGCCGAGCGGCTGGTCGTGGAGGGGGCGGCCGGGCTCATGCGGGATGTGGATCATGCGCGGATCATGCGGGCGTGGCAGGGCGTGCGGAGCGGGCGGTACAGTCTGGCGACGTTCACCGGGGCGGTGCTGAAGGACGGCGCGGCGGCGTGTCTGCACCCGTCCGGGGAGCGGGACCTGCCCGCCCGGCTCGCCCGGCACGACCTGGTCACCGGTCAGGTCCGCCTGGGCGGCACCGTCGACGACCCACGCAACCCCTACGCCTACCGGGGCACGGGCCTCGCCCTGGGCCCCGACCTGCTCGGCACGTCCCTGCTGGCCGTCGGACCCGCCGGATCGGGCAAGACCGGCAGCGTGGTCTGGCCCGTCGCCGAGTCGCTGTGTCTGCACGCGCTCGCCGGGCGGGCCGCGGTGGTGGTCGTGGGGGCGGCGGGAGCGGGCCTCGGTCCGGCCGACGCGTACGACGTCGTGGTGCGCATCGGGAACCCGGAGTCCGTCTACGACCTCGACCTCTACGGGGGGACCACGGACCCCGACGAGGCCGCGGCCGTCCTCGCGGAGGCGCTCGTCGGCGACCTGGCCGACCCGCACCCCGGCGGCGACAGCCGGCGCTCCACCACCGTCCTCGCCCAGCTGCTCGGCCCGTACCGGGCGGTGCACGGGCGGTTCCCCTCGGTGCCGCAGCTGCGGCAGCTGCTCGACGGCTCACCCGGCCCGCTGGGCGAGCTGCGCGAGGCCCTCCAGGCCGCCGGACAGGAGTCCCTGCTGCGGGAGCTGGACGCGCGGGAACGCCAGCTCGGGCACCCCGGGGACGTCGGTTCCGTCCTCGCCGACCGGGTCGCCCTCCTCGACCGGCCCGCCTTCGCCACGTTCTTCGACACCTCCGGCCAGTCCCGGCCCTTCTCCCTGCGCGCCCTCGACCACCCGGTACGGGTCCGTATCGACCTCCCCGAGCGCGGCCACTCCGACGCCTCCCGCATCCTGGCGCGGCTGGTGCTCGCGCAGTTCACCGCGAGCGTCGCCGTCCGGGAGGACCGGTCGCTGTTCGCCTGCCTCGTGCTCGACGACGCGACCGGGGTCGTCACGCCGGAGGCCGTACGCGGCATCCAGCGGCTGCGCTCGACCAACGCGGGCACGGTCCTCACCCTCCGCACCCTCGACGACGTGCCCCGGCCGCTGCGCGGGCCGCTCCTCGGCGCCACCGGCTGCCGGATGGCGCTGTCCGGGCTCACCCCCTGGGACGGGCAGGACTTCGCCGAGGTCTGGGGCAAGGAGTGGACCGAGGCGCGGGACGTCACCGACCGGCAGATCATCGCCGACTCCCCGGCGGGCAAGGCCTGGCACGCGCTGCGCCGGATGATCACCGGCCACGCGCCGACCGCGCGGGCCGTGACCGTACGCCAGGTCGAACGGGAGCGCTGGTCCGCCTCCGAACTGGCCCACGGCGTGCCGCCGGGCCACGCGGTGCTGTCGCTGACGACCGTGCGGGGCGAGCACGCGCCGCCGCTGCTGGTGGATCTGCGGGGCTGAACGACGGGCCGCGGCGCCGTTCGGTTCCAGCCGATCGGTGTGCGGTGCGGGGGGCTCCGGACCGTACGGTGAGGCAGAATCGGGGCAGGCCGTTCATACGCGGCGGCCAAAAGCCCCCGTCGACGTGAAGGTCCCATGCCCCCCACGCTCGCCTCGCTCGTCCATCACTCCACGCTCAAGCTGACCGTGCGGGCGGGCGAGGACCGCCTGGACGTACCGGTGCGCTGGGCGCACGCCAGTGAGCTGGCCGACCCCGTGCCGTACATGGAGGGCGGGGAGCTGCTGCTGATCACCGCGCTGAAGCTGGACGCGGAGGACCAGGAGGCGATGCGGCGCTATGTACGGCGGCTGGTGGGCGCCGGGGTCGTCGGGCTCGGCTTCGCCGTCGGGGTGCACTACGAGGAGATCCCCGAGGCGCTCGTCGTGGCGGCCGAGGGGGAGGGGCTGCCTCTGCTCGAAGTGCCCCGGCGTACGCCCTTCCTCGCCATCAGCAAGGCCGTATCGGCCGCCATCGCCGCCGAGCAGTACCGGGCGGTCACGGCGGGGTTCGCCGCCCAGCGGGAACTCACCCGGCAGGCGTTGACCGACGGCCCCGAAGGGCTGCTCGGCGCGCTCGCCGGGCAGGTCGACGGGTGGGCCGCCCTGTACGACGCCTCCGGCGCGGTCGTCGCGGTGGCGCCCGAGTGGGCGGAGCGGCGGGCCGGCCGGCTCACCACCGACGTCGAACGGCTCCGCGACCGGCCCGCGCCGGCCAGCGCGGTCGTCGGCGGCGAGGACCGCGTCGAACTGCACTCCCTCGGCAGCGGGCGCCGGGCCCGTGCCGCCCTCGCCGTCGGGACGGCGGCGGCCCTCGGCACGGCCGAGCGGTACGCGGTCCACTCCGCGATCGCCCTGCTGACCCTCACCACGGAGCGGTCGCGTCCGCTGCATGCCGCAGAGCAGCGGATCAGCGCGGCGGTGCTGCGGATGCTGCTGGCCGGTGAGTGCGACCATGCGCGCGCCGTCGCCGGGGATCTGTACGGGGGGCTGCTGGACGCGCCCTTCCGGCTGATCCTCGCGGAGTCCGCCTCGTCGTCATTCGCCACCGGCCCGGGGGGTGATCTGCTCGGACAGCTCGTCGAGGTCGTGGAGGCGGCCGCCGCGCGGGCCGGGGAGGCGGTGCTCGTCGTGCCCGACGGGGAGCGGCTGGTGGTGCTCGCCGTGGACGGGGGTGCGGCGGTGGCCGCGTGCGGGGCGTTCGCGGTGGAGCTGGAGACGGCGCGGGCGGCGGGGCGGGAACCGGTGTCCGGGGGCGGCTCCGTCCCTGTCCTCGTTTCCGCCGAGGAGGAGGAACTCGTCGTCGGGCTGTCCGCGCCCGCCGGGCCGATCGCGGCCGCCGCCGCGTACAAGCAGGCCGAGCAGGCGCTGTCCGTGGCCCGCAGGCGGGGGCGCTGTCTCGTCGAGCACGAGGAGCTGGCGGCGGGGTCCGTGTTGCCGTTGCTGGGTGACGATGCGGTGCGGGCGTTCGCGGACAGTCTGCTGCGGCCGCTTCGTGAGCACGACGCGACCGGGCGGGGGGATCTTGTCGCTTCGCTGCGGGCGTGGTTGTCGCGGCATGGGCAGTGGGATGCGGCTGCCGCGGATCTGGGGGTGCACCGGCATACGTTGCGCTATCGGATGCGGCGGGTGGAGGAGATCGTGGGGCGGTCGCTCGATGATCCCGATGTGCGGATGGAGTTGTGGCTGGCGTTGAAGGCGACCGCTGCCGCGGGGGAGTGAGGCGTACTTTTCCGCCCCCGCCGCCCCTACCCGTCCCTTCCCAGGGGCTGCGCCCCTTCGACCCCCGGCCGCGGGTCCGGTGGGGGCTTCTCGCGCAGTTCCCCGCGCCCCTGCTTTGCAGGGGCGCGGGGACACCCCACCCTGCCCCCACCCCTCCAATCCGGCGCACCCCTCAGCTGTAGTCATACGTGCCGGACAAGCGCCCCCTCGCCGTCCCGGCTCTACCGTGGAGCCGGAAGACGACATGTGTACCCACCGAAGGGCCGGGAACGACTATGACCGCCACTACCGCCTTCTGGCTCGCCGGCCGTCGGGCCACCGGTGAGACCACGTTCGATGTGACGTCGCCCTGGGACGGCCGCCTGGTCGCAGCGGTGAGCGTGCCGACGGACGAGCAGGTCGAAGAGGCCGTGGCCGCCGCGTACGCCGTACGGGACGAGTTCGCGGCGACGCCCGCGCACGTGCGGGCCGCCGTGCTCGACCACGTCAGCAGGAGTCTCGTCGAGCGGACCGAGGAGATCGCGCAGCTGATCTCCGCCGAGAACGGCAAGCCGATCAAGTGGGCGCGCGGCGAGGTCGGCCGTGCGGTCTCGGTGTTCCGGTTCGCGGCCGAGGAGGCCCGGCGGTTCAACGGCGGCGAGGCGCAGCGGCTCGACACCGACCTGGGCGGACAGGGCCGCCTCGCCCTCACGCGCCGCTTCCCCAAGGGCGTCGTCCTCGGGATCGCGCCCTTCAACTTCCCGCTCAACCTCTGCGCCCACAAGATCGCCCCGGCGATCGCGGCCGGTGTGCCGATCATCCTGAAGCCCGCCCCGGCGACGCCCCTGTCCGGGCTGATCATCGGTGAGCTGCTCGCGGACGCGGCGACCGCGCTGCCCGCCGGTTCCTGGAGCATCCTGCCGGTCGCGAACGACCGTATGCCCGCCCTCGTCCAGGACGAGCGGCTGCCCGTGATCTCCTTCACCGGGTCCGAGAAGGTCGGCTACGCGATCATGGACTCGGCGCCGCGCAAGTACTGCACCCTGGAGCTGGGCGGCAACGGCGCGGCGGTCGTGCTCGCCGACTACGCGAGCGACGAGGACCTCGACTGGGCCGCCGGCCGCATCGCGACCTTCTCGAACTACCAGGGCGGCCAGTCCTGCATCTCCGTGCAGCGGGTGATCGCGGACGCCTCCGTGTACGACCGGCTGCTGCCGAGGATCGTCGCCGCGGTCGAGGCGCAGGTGACCGGCGACCCGTCCGACGGCGCGACCGACGTGGGGCCGCTGGTCAGCGAGGACGCCGCCAAGCGGGTCGAGGCATGGGTGCGGGAGGCGGTCGACGCCGGCGCCACGCTGCTCACCGGCGGCAAGCGCGACGGCGCCTCGTACGCGCCGACCGTCCTCACCGACGTGCCCGCCGACGTGAGCGTCTCCTGCGAGGAGGTCTTCGGGCCCGTCCTCACCGTACGGAAGGCGGAGGGGGAGGCCGCGGCCTTCGCCGCCGTCAACGACTCCAAGTACGGCCTCCAGGCGGGCGTCTTCACCCACGACCTGCAGACCGCCTTCCGCGCCCACCGGACCCTGGAGGTCGGCGGCGTGGTCATCGGTGACGTGCCGTCCTACCGCGCCGACCAGATGCCCTACGGCGGGGTGAAGCAGTCCGGTGTCGGGCGGGAGGGTGTGCGCTTCGCCATGGACGACTACACCTACGAGCGGGTGATGGTGCTGACGGGGCTCCAGCTCTGAGCGCCGTCGGACCGACCGCCGGCCCACAATCCCCGACCGACCCCTAGCTTGTGACAATCATTTTCATGTAGTCTCGGGTCAGATCCCGGGATGAAGGGGCCCGGCACCGATGCCTTCCGGTGCCGGGCCCCTTCTGTGTGCCGGCTCGCTCCGGACCCTCAACCGGAGAAGCCGACGTGCGCCAGCCTCAGTGGGCCGCGCAGCACCAGGCGGACGTCGTGCGTCCCGGCCGTCGAGACGCCGGCGCGCAGGGTCCTGTACGCGTACGGCCCCGCGGTGGGCGGGTCGAGCGTCAGGGTGGTCAGTACCGGGCCGCCCACGAGCGAGACCTCGACGCTTCCCGCCCCCGCCGCCTCCACCGTGATCTCGGTGACGCCCGCCCCGAAGTCGCAGGCGCGGTAGAGCAGTTCACCGGGGCCGTCGTCGGCCGGTGTCACCGCGTCGCCGGACACCTTCGTGCGGTCGACGATCTCCGTGCCCCGCTCTTCGTCGAAGTCCGCCGCGCCCAGGCCGTGGGTCACGACCGGGCGCGGGGCGACCGGTGCGCCGTCGACGGTGACGGTCGTACGCAGGCGGATGTCCTCGCTGGACGTGCCCGCCAGCAGTTCGTAGGCGCCCGGCTCCAGGTGCCAGGCGCCGTGGGCCACGTCCCAGAACTCCAGTACGGAGAGCGGGAGTCGGAAGGTCAGCTCCGTCGAGGCGCCGGGGGCGAGCGTGATCCGGCGGTGGCCGGCCAGCTCGCGGCGCGGGCGCGGGACCGACGGGCTCTCGGCACGCACGTAGAGCTGGGCGACCTCGTCGGCGGTCACCGTGCCCGTGTTGGTGACGGTGAAGGAGACCGTCAGATCGCCGTCGCCCAGCTGGGCGGTCAGGTTTCCGTACGCGAACTCCGCGTAGGACAGGCCGTGGCCGAACGGGAACAACGGGGTGCCCTCGAAGTAGAGGTACGTCTGGCGGGCGCCGATCACGTCGTAGTCGAGGAGGCCGGGCAGGTCGGCGTCGGCCGCGTACCAGGTCTGCGGGAGGCGGCCCGCGGGGGAGACGTCACCGGCGAGGACGCGCGCCAGGGCGGTGCCCGCGGCCTGGCCGCCGTGCGCGGTCCACAGGACGGCGGGCAGGTCGGCGGGGTCGACGGCGTAGGGGTAGGCCGAGACCAGGACCAGCGCCGTGTTCGGGTTGGCGGCGCGGGCCGCGCCCAGCAGCCGTTCCTGGTGGGCGGGGAGGGCGAGGGTCGTACGGTCCTCGGTCTCGCGGCCGTTGATGTGCGGGTCGTTGCCCGCGACCACGAGGACGACGTCGGCCTCGGCCGCCACCCGTGCGACGGCGGCCTCGCCGCGCTCGGTCACGACCAGGTCGAAGATTTCCGGATTGCCGTCGGCAACCTTTACTCCGTCGGCGCCGACAGTGACGTACCGGCCGGTTCCCAGGTGCTTGAGGAGGTGCCCCTTCCCGTGGGGTTCGCAGGGCTCCAGGCGGAACGTCTCCTGGACGATCCAGCCGCCCGGCTGGTCGGCGGAGGCGCGCAGGAAGCAGTCGTCGGCGACCGAGAGATAGCGGCCGTCCGGCGCGCGCAGCGTGAGCACGTCCTCGCCCCAGTCGACGAGGGCCAGTTCGGTGCCGTCCGGGTCGGTGGTGAGCGGCGACAGATCGGTACGGCCGGCCAGGAGCGCCGGATCGAGCGCCCCCTGTGCGCCGCGCACCTCGTCGACGGCCTCGGGCGCCTCGGGGACGAACACGAACGCGCCGGTGGACTGCGCCCGCAGGCGCACCCGGTCCACGCCCTCCGCGAACGTCACGCGCTCGGCGCCGAAGCGGTCGTACAGGCCTTCGAGCGGGGTCGAGCGGTGCAGGAGGGTGCCGCTGTACCAGTCGAGCTTGCACTCGTCGGCGAGCAGACCGACGACGGCGATACGGGTGTCGGCGGCGAGGGGGAGCAGGCCGCCCTCGTTCTTCAGCAGGACCACCGCCCCTTCCGCGGCCTCCTGGGCGAGGGCGCGGTGGGCCGGGGTGTCGAAGTCCTTGACGTCGGCGTACGGGTCGCGGCCGGCGTCGAACTCGCCCAGGCGGAAGCGGACCGAGAGCTGCCGGCGGACCGCCTCGTCGATGTCGGCCGCGGTCAGCAGGGAGCGGGCCAGGGCGCCCCGGACGCGGTCGGTCATCGTCGAACCGTCCGTGCCGTGGTCGGTGAAGCTGTCGACCCCGGCGCGCAGCGAGGCGGCCGTCGCCTCCTCGTGGGTGTCGAAGTAGTGCTCGGAGTCGACCAGGTTCGTCGGCGCCCCCGCGTCCGAGCAGACCAGCAGGGGCTCGTCGGTCCAGGTCCGCAGGTGCTCCGCCAGGTGCGGCGAGACGTGGTTGGGGCGGCCGTTGACCAGGTTGTACGCGGGCATGACGCCGGCCACCGCGCCCGCCTCGACGGTCTCGCGGAAGGCGCGCAGGTCGTACTCGTGCAGCACGCGGGGGCGGACCGAGGACGAGGTGGTGGAGCGGTCGGTCTCGTTGTTGTGCGCCAGCCAGTGCTTGAGGACCGGGGCCGTGCGCCAGTACGTGGGGTGGTCGCCGCGCAGGCCGCGGGTGTACGCGGTCGCGATCGCCGAGGTCAGCCGTGGGTCCTCGGAGTACCCCTCCTCGTTGCGGCCCCACAGGGGGTGGCGCAGCAGATTGACCGTCGGGGACCAGACGTTGAGGCCGACGCGGTCGTCGCGCGCCCGCATCGCGCGCACCTCGGTGGACACGGCCTCGCCCACCCGGCGCACGAGGTCCTCGTTCCAGGTCGCACCGAGGCCGACGGCCTGCGGGAACACCGTCGCGGGACCCATCCACGCCACCCCGTGCAGCGCCTCCTGGCCGGTGCGGAAGGCGGCCACCCCGAGACGGTCGACGGCGGGCGTGAACTGGTGCAGGAACGCGATCCTCTCGTCCGGGGTGAGCCGCTGGAGCAGGTCGTCGATGCGCTTCGCGAGCGGCAACTGCGGATCGCGGAAAGGTGGCGTGGGGGTCGTCTCTGCGGTCACGTGGGGATCCCTTTGCGGTGGAGCGACGAGGCTCTTTCGAAGCGCTTCGATGCTCATTCGACGATGGGGTGGGTGTCAAGAGACCAAGGCGCAACAGATCCGTTTCCGCACCGTCATACAGGCCGGGAGAGCGAAGGTCGGAAGGGGCCGCTCCAGTCCTTCGCACCTCTGAGGAATCTGCGAATCGACCCTTGTGCACCCCCGGTCGTTCACTTAACCTCGCAGCAACATCGAAGCGCTTCGACTGCGGAGGGAACCGCTTCGCATGCTCACCTCCCTCCGATGATCATCGCTTCTGCACAGCCAGTTCTGTTGAAGACACCGCAGCCGACGGCCACCGCCGGGTGTCCTGGTGTGCGCCATGAAGGGTTGACGCAATGACGCCGAACTCCGCCACCTCCGCCGCGCCCGGCCGGAGAAGCTTTCTCGCCTCCACGGCGGTCGCCGCCGCCGTAGTGGCGGGGGGCGTGCCGCTGCTGTCCGCCTGCGGCGGCTCGCAGGAAGGCCGCAAGGAGGGCGCGACGTCGGGCAAGGACGCCAAGAAGATCCTTCCGACGTTCATCGCCTCGAACGTCGTGGCGCCCGACATCCCGTCGAAGAACGGCTCGGCGGCCGGCTTCACCAAGGCGATCCCCACGGCCGACCTGAAGACCTCGGTCCCGAAGAAGCTGGGCAGCGGCGGCGGACTGAAGGTCATGGCGCCGTTCTGGGGGACGCCGCCGAAGGGCGACAACCCGTACTACACGGCGATGAACGAGGCTGTGGGCGTCCAGGTGACCTGGCAGAACCAGGACGGCGTCACCTACGACCAGAAGCTCGGCGCGGTCCTCGCCTCCAGCGACATCCCCGACGTGGTCGTCGTCCCCGGCTGGAACCTGATGGGCAAGATACCGAGCGCCATCAACGCCAAGTTCGCCGACCTCGGCCCGTATCTCTCCGGCGACAAGGTCAAGGCGTACCCGAACCTCGCGGCCGTGCCCAGCGAGGCCTGGCAGCGCGGCATCTTCGGCGGCCAGCTGCGCGCGGTCCCGATGCCGGCCTCGTACGTCACGGACATCGCGCCCATGTACCGCCGGGACATCTTCGACAAGAAGGGCTACACCGTCCCCACCAGCCCCGACGAGTTCCTGTCCTGGGCGAAGGAGGCCACCGACGCCAAGTCGAAGGTGTGGGCCTGCGACGACATGAAGTGGTCGGCGTTCAACTTCTACGGTGTCTTCCCCGGCAGCGACAAGGCGCTGTGGTGGAACACGGTCGACGGCAAGCTGGTCAACCGCGTCGAGACCGAGGAGTACCTCGAAGCCCTGGAATGGGTCCGCAAGCTCTACGCGGCCCGTGTCGTCCATCCGGACGCGGTCTCCGGCAAGGCGGGCGGCAACTCCCGGAACCGGTTCACCGCCGGTGAGTCGCTGGTCTTCAACGACAACATCTCCGCCTGGTGGGGCTCGGTCTCCGAACAGGCCACCCAGAAGAGCGACTTCGACATGGCCGCGTTCGACATCTTCGGCCCCGACGGCGGTGACCCCACCCTGTGGGCGGTGCAGCCCGCCAACATCTTCACCTTCGTCAGCAAGAAGGCGTCCGCGCAGCAGATCAAGGACTTCCTGGCCCTCTGCAACTACTGCGCCGCGCCCTACGGCACCAAGGAGTTCATGCTCACCTCCTACGGCGTCGAGGGCACGGACTACGACACGAAGAAGGGCCTGCCGGTCAAGTCCACGACGGGCGTCAACGAGGTCAACGGCGCCTACGACTACACCGGCAACCCCGCCCCGTACGTCGCCTACCCCGACTTCCCCGAGGTCACCAAGGGCATCGTCGAGTGGCAGCAGCGCATGGGCGCCTTCACCAAGAAGACCTCCTTCTTCGGGCTGACCGTCACCGAGCCCAACCGCTGGGCCAACCTCGCCGACAACTTCGAGCAGTTGGAGGACGACGTCGTGCGCGGGCGCAAGAAGATCAGTGACGTCCAGCAGGCGGTGTCCGACTGGAAGAGCAAGGGCGGCGACGACCTGCGGGACTGGTACAAGAAGCTGCTCGACGACACCGGTTCGGCGAACTGACCCGGGGCCGAGGCGAGGAGAAGGCCGTGTCCCACAGCACGGTGCCCCGGCCGAGGGCCGAGGCGAAGACTCCCGGGACGGCCCCCGTGGCGTCCGACGACGCCCCGGGGCCCCCGCCCCGGAACGACGGGCGCGCGGGCAG
Source organism: Streptomyces stelliscabiei (assembly GCF_014873495.1). Taxonomy (GTDB): domain Bacteria; phylum Actinomycetota; class Actinomycetes; order Streptomycetales; family Streptomycetaceae; genus Streptomyces; species Streptomyces bottropensis. Next base: position 7,518,954 of record NZ_JADBGF010000001.1, read on the forward strand.
GCCGAGCCTGCGCCTGAGATTCCGGCGCGACCGCACCCTGATCCTGATGACGCTGCCGGCGGTCCTGCTGATCCTGGTCTTCAACTACATACCGATCCTCGGCAACGTGGTCGCCTTCCAGGACTACGACCCCTACCTCAGCGAGAACGGCTTCGTCGCCATCTTCCAGAGCCCCTGGGTCGGCTTCGAGCAGTTCGAACGGATCTTCGCCGACTCGGACTTCTGGCACGCGGTGCAGAACACGTTCGTGCTGTTCTTCCTCCAGCTCGTCCTCTTCTTCCCCATCCCGATCCTGCTCGCGCTGCTCATCAACAGCATCGTCAGACCCCGGATCCGGGCGGTCGCCCAGGCGGTCATGTACCTCCCGCACTTCTTCTCCTGGGTCCTCGTCGTCACCGTGTTCATGCAGATCTTCGGCGGGGCGGGCGTCATCGCCCAGACCCTGCGCCAGCACGGCGTCGAGGGCTTCGACCTGATGACCAACCCGGAGACCTTCAAGTACCTGGTCACGGTCGAGATGATCTGGAAGGACGCCGGCTGGGGCATCATCGTCTTCCTCGCCGCGCTCTCCTCCGTCTCCCACGACCTCTACGAGGCCGCCGCGATGGACGGCGCCGGCCGCTGGCGGCGCATGTGGCACATCACCCTGCCCGCCCTGCGCCCGGTGATCGCCCTGCTGCTGGTGCTGCGCGTCGGCGACGCCCTGACCGTCGGCTTCGAGCAACTACTGCTCCAACGGCAGGCGGTGGGCGTCGAGGCCTCCGATGTCCTCGACACCTATGTGTGGTGGAACGGCATCCGCAACCAGGACTTCAGCTACGCCGCCGCGGCGGGACTCATCAAGGGCGTGGTCGGCCTCGCACTGGTCCTGACCGCCAACAAGGTCGCCCATCTCATGGGCGAGCAGGGGGTGTACAAGAAATGAGCGCGCTCCTCGACAAAGCGGGTGAGGCGGGCGGGACCGCCGCCCGGCGGCCGGCACCGGGCGGGCCGAGCCGCTGGGCCGCACCGCCCCGCCCGGTCTGGGAGGAGGAACCCGCCAAGGCGGGACTCGCGGGCAAGGGCATCGCCCTGGGCCTCGCCTGCTTCGCGATCCTCTTCCCTCTGTGGATCGTCGTCGTCACCAGCCTCCAGACGAAGAAGACCATCGACGAGGCGGGCGGTCTCGTCGTCATCCCCGAGGGCATCACCTTCGTCGCCTACCGGGAACTCCTCGGCGGCGGCCAGGTCCAGACGGCCGCCCTGGTCAGCGTGGGCGTCACGGTCGTCGGCACCCTGTTCAGCATGACCGTCTCGGTCCTGTGCGCCTACGGCCTGTCCCGCGTCGGCTCACTGGCCCACCGCTGGATCCTGATGACCCTGCTCGCCACGATGTTCTTCGGCGCGGGCCTCATCCCGACCTACCTGCTGGTCCAGGCCCTCGGCCTCACGGACACCTATCTCGCTCTGATCCTCCCCAGCGCGGTGAGCGTCTTCAACATCCTGGTCCTGCGCTCGTTCTTCATGGGCATCTCGCCGGAACTCATCGACAGCGCCCGCATCGACGGCGCGGGGGACTGGCGCATCCTGTGGAAGATCGTGATGCCGCTGTCGAGGGCGGTCCTCGCGGTCATCGCCCTCTTCTACGCGGTGGGCTACTGGAGCGCCTGGTTCAACGCCTCCATCTACCTCACCGACCAGGACATGATGCCGCTGCAGAACGTCATGATCCAGCTCGTCCAGAAACAGGAACGCCCGGTCGGCCTCTCCGCCCAGATCAACACCGGCCAGCTCTCCCCGCTCGCGATCCAGATGGCGGTCATGGTCATGGCCCTGCTCCCCGTCGCCGTCCTCTCCCCCTTCGTCCAGAAGCACTTCAAGAAGGGGATGCTCACGGGTGCGATCAAGGGCTGACCGGGGCGCCCGTGAACTCGGGGGTGCGGGTTCGTCGGCGGCTGCGGGTGCTTCGTGGCTGGTCGCGCAGTTCCCCGCGCCCCTTGAAGGGCTGCGCCCCTCAGCCCCCGGGAGCGGCCGGCGCTTTTGAGGGGCGCGGGGAACTGCGCGAGCAACCACACACCACCCGCAGCCGCCGACGCACCGACCCCCCCCGAGCCACAAGGCGCCCACCCCGTACCCCTCCCCGCAAAACGAGGTATGCCATGCGCACCCCCCACCCCAGCCGCCGCACCGTACTCGCCGCGACCTCCGCCACCGCCGCGCTCACCACCCTCCCCGCACTCGCCACCCCGGCCCACGCCACCGACGCGAAAAGCGGCCCGACCGCCGGACGCTACCGCTGGCGCACCGCCGTCATCGGCGGCACCGGCTTCGTCACCGGCGTCCTGTTCCACCCGACCGCGCGCGGACGCTCCTACGCCCGCACCGACATCGGCGGCGCCTACCGCTGGGACGACCACAAGGCCCGCTGGACCCCGCTGACCGACCACCTCGGCTGGGACGACTGGAACCTCCTCGGTGTGGAGGCCATCGCCGTCGACCCCGCCCACCCGAACCGCCTCTACCTCGCCCTCGGCACCTACACCCAGTCCTGGGCCGGCTACGGCGCGATCCTCCGCTCCGACGACCGCGGCGCCACCTGGGCCCGTACCGACCTCACCGTCCGGCTCGGTGCCAACGAGGACGGCCGGGGCACGGGCGAGCGCCTGCTCGTCGACCCCCGCGACAGCGACACCCTGTGGCTGGGCACCCGGCACGACGGTCTGCTCAGGTCGACCGACCGGGGCGCCACCTGGGCGACGGCGACCGGCTTCCCGGCGACCCCCAGCGCCTCCGGCCAGGGCGTCACCCTGCTCGTCGCCGCCGGACGCACCGTCTACGCCGGCTGGGGCGACGGCGACGGCACCACCGCCAACCTCTACCGGACCGGCGACGGCACCACCTGGGAAGCCGTCCCCGGCCACCCCACCGGCGCCTCCGCCAAGGTCCCGATCCGTGCCGCGTACGACAGCCACTCCCGCGAGCTGTACGTGACGTACGCCGACGCACCCGGCCCCAACGGCCAGTCCGACGGCAGTGTGCACAAGCTCCGCACCACCACCGGCAGATGGACCGACGTGACCCCGGTGCGGCCGGGCGGCACCACGAGCGACGGCGGAACCGACTCCTTCGGCTACGGCGGGGTCGCCGTCGACGCCCGGCGCCCCGGCACGGTGGTCGTCTCGACCAACAACCGCTGGGCCGAGATCGACACCGTGTTCCGCTCCACCGACGGCGGCCGTACCTGGAGATCCCTCAAGGACTCCGCCGTCCTCGACGTGTCCGAGACCCCCTATCTCGCCTGGGGGGCCGACAAGCCGAAGTTCGGCTGGTGGATCCAGGCCCTCGCCCTCGACCCGTACGACTCGAAGCACCTCGTGTACGGCACCGGCGCGACGCTCTACGGCACCCGCGACCTGAAGCACTGGGCGCCGCGGATCCGGGGCCTGGAGGAGACGTCCGTACGCCAGCTGATCTCCCCGCCGACCGGCGAGGCGCACCTGATCAGCGGCCTCGGGGACATCGGCACGATGTACCACGAGCGGCTCACGGCGTCCCCCTCGCGCGGCATGGCGTCCAATCCCGTGTTCGGGACGGCGACGGGACTCGCGCAGGCCGCCGCCAAGCCCTCGTACGTGGTCCGCACCGGCTGGGGCGACCACGGCAACGGCGCCTTTTCCCGCGACGGCGGGCGGACCTGGGCGCCGTTCGCGGCCCAGCCCGCCCTCGCCAAGGACGCGCCGGGCCCGATCGCCACCAACACCGACGGCACCGCGCTGCTGTGGTCGTTCGTGCACTGGGACGGCACGAAGTACCCCGCCCACCGCTCCGCCGACAACGGCGCGACCTGGACCGAGGTTCCCTCCTTCCCGAAGGGCGCCACACCGGTCGCCGACCCGGCCGACCCGGCCCTCTTCTACGCGTACGACACCGACGCGGGAACGCTGTACGCCAGCACCGACAGCGGCCGCTCGTTCGTGGCGCGCGCGAGCGGACTGCCGGGCGGGGACAGCCAGTTCGAGCTGGTCGCGGCCCCCGGACGCACCGGTGACCTGTGGCTGAGCCTGAAGGGGAACGGGCTCTACCGCTCCACCGACGGCGGGGTGACCTTCTCGAAGGTCGACAGCTGCCGGGCCGCGTACACCCTCGGCTTCGGCAAGGCCGCCGAGGGCGCCCGTTACCCGGCGGTCTACCTGGTCGGCACGACGGAGACCGTCACCGCCGTCCACCGCTCCGACGACGGCGCGAGGACCTGGACCCGTATCAACGACGACGCCCACCAGTGGGGCTGGACCGGCGAGGTCGTCATCGGCGACCCGCGCGTGTACGGCCGTGTGTACCTGGCGACGAACGGGCGCGGCATCCAGTACGGGGACCCGGTCTGATGCCCGGGGCGACACGGCCGTCCCTCGCCCACGCCACGCGCGGACGGGTCCTCTTCGGCGGCGACTACAACCCCGAGCAGTGGCCCGAGGAGACGTGGCACGAGGACGTCCGCCTCATGCGGGAGGCCGGCGTCACTACCGTCACCCTCGGCGTCTTCTCCTGGGCGAAGCTCGAACCGCGCCCGGGAGCACGGGAGTTCGGCTGGCTGGACACGCTGATGGACCTGATGCACGCGAACGGCATCGGCGTCGTCCTGGCCACCCCCACCTCCTCCCCGCCGCCGTGGATGGGCCGCCTGCACCCCGAGACCCTCCCGCGCGACGAGAACGGCCAGGTCGAGTGGTGGGGGTCCCGCCAGCACTTCTCCCACTCCAGCGCCACCTACCGCCGCTACGCCGCCGCCATCACCGAGGACCTCGCCGCCCGCTACGGCGGCCACCCGGCCCTCACCCTGTGGCACATCAACAACGAGTACTGCACCTACGACTGGGGCGACGAGGCGGCGGCCACCTTCCGCGACTGGCTCCGGCGCAGGTACGGCACCCTCGACGCGCTCAACCGGGCCTGGGGCACGGCCTTCTGGAGCCAGGGCTACGACGGCTGGCACGAGATCATCCCGCCGCGCCGCGCCCACTACCTGCGCAACCCCACGCACGTGCTCGACTTCAGACGCTTCACGAGCGACATGCTCCTGGAGTGCTACGCCATCGAGCGCGACATCGTCCGACGGCACACCCCGCACATCCCGGTCACCACCAACTTCATGCCGATGTGGACGGGCCAGGACGCCTGGCGGTGGGCCGAGGAGGAGGACGTCGTCTCGGTCGACATCTACCCGGACCCGCGCGACCCGCTCGGCGCACAGCACGGGGCGCTGGTGCAGGACATGACGCGCTCCCAGGCGGGCGGCGGCCCGTGGATGCTCATGGAACAGGCGGCCGGCCCGGTCAACTGGCGCGGTGTCAACCACCCCAAGCCGCGCGGCCTGAACCGCCTGTGGTCCCTCCAGGCCGTCGCCCGGGGCGCCGACGCCGTCTGCTACTTCCAGTGGCGGCAGTCCCGGCAGGGCGCGGAGAAGTTCCACTCCGGCATGGTCGGCCACGCGGGCTCGCGGGGGCGCACCTTCCAGGAGGTCAAGCGGCTCGGGGCCGAGCTGGCGGCCGTGGGACCGGCGGTGGCGGGGCAGCCCCTGCACACCGAGGTGGCGATGCTGTTCGACTGGCACTCCTGGTGGGCGGGCGACCATGACGGCCGGCTGTCGTCCGAGGTCGACCTGGCCCAGGTCGTACGGTCCTGGCACCGCGCCCTGTGGGAGTCGAACCTCACCACCGCCTTCGCCCACCCCGAGCACGACCTCTCCGCGTACCGGCTGGTCGTCGTACCGCAGCTCTATCTGCTCACTGACCCGGCCGTCGAGAACCTCCTCGCCTACGTACGGGGCGGCGGCACCCTCGTCAGCGGCTTCCTGACCGGCGTCGCCGACGAGGACGACCGCGTCCGCCCCGGCGGCATGGACGCGCGGCTCCGCGACCTCTTCGGCATCCGCACCCTGCACGAATGGTGGCCGCTGGACGCCGGGGAGGACGTCGAGTGCGAGGGCCCGCGCGGGGTGTTCCGCGGCACGCTGTGGTCCGAGGAGATCGAGGCGGCGGACGCGGACGAGGTCGTCGCCTACAAGGGCGGTGAACTCGACGGGCTCCCGGCGGTGTTGCGCAGGGGACGCGCCTGGTACGTCTCCACACTGCCCGAACCCGCGGAGCTGCGCGGCCTGTTGGCGCGGGTCGCGGCCGACGCCGGAGTACGGCCGGTGCTGGACGGGCTGCCCGACGGGGTCGAGGCGGTCCGGCGCGGCGATGTGCTGTTCGTGCTCAACCACGGCCGTGACACGGTCACCGTCGAGGTGCCGGGCACCCCTCGCGACCTGCTCACGGGCGCGACCGTGAGCGGCACGCTGTCGCTCGCCCGGTACGGCGTGGCGGTGCTGAGGTAACCCCGACTTCCTCCGGCGCCGAAACGTGCGTGGCGATCGGCCTCGTCGCCGGAGAAGACCGCGTCCTCACCCCGGGGTCGCGGTAGCTCCCCCCGCAGTTCCCCCCACCCATGGAAGGAACCGACACCCCATGGCAACACGCACCCGCACTCGTACCCGCACCCTGGGCCGGATCGGCAAGGTCCTGCTGGCCCCCGCCCTCGCCCTCGGTGCCACCGTCGGCCTCGCCTCCGCCCCCGCCTCGGCCGCCGTCTGGAACTCCTGCGACCAGTGGGGCAACACGAGCCTCAACGGCTACACCCTCTACAACAACATCTGGGGCTCCGGCGCCGGCAGCCAGTGCGTCTGGGCCAACTCCGGTACCAACTGGGGGGTCTGGGCCGACCACCCCAACACCGGAGGCATCAAGTCCTACCCCAACTCCAAGAAGGTGATCAACAAGTCGATCACCTCGCTCGGCTCGCTCAACAGCAGCTACAACGTCACGGTCCCGTCCTCGGGCGCGTACAACACCTCGTACGACGTCTGGGACACGGACCACGACTACGAGATCATGCTCTGGGTCAACTACAACGGCGCCGTCGGTGCCCTCGGCAGCTTCCAGCAGAGCGTGACGGTCGGCGGCCACAGCTGGAACGTCTACAAGGGCCGGGCCTACCGGTCCGACGGCACGTACTGGGACGTCATCTCGTTCCTGCGCACCTCGGACTCGAATTCCGGCACCGTCCAGATCCTCCCCGTCCTGAAGTGGATCAAGGACACCAAGGGCTGGATGGGCAACGAGACCATCGGCGACGTGCAGTTCGGTTTCGAGGTCACCTCGTCCTCCGGCGGCCTGAACTTCACCACCAACAACCTGACGGTCAGCAGCAGTTGACGCCTGTCCCGTCAGTGATCCGCAGATGAGACCGGGCCGGTGCCGTACCCCCACGCGGCACCGGCCCGGGTCCGTCCTACACCCGCGCCCCGCCCCGCGCCGTCAGCCGGAGCAGCAGCACCCCGGGGGCGCGCGGCACCGTCACCCGCAGGGCGCCGGCGCCCGGCTCCCAGACGGCCTTCGCCTGCGTCCGCGCGGTCGACGGGTGCAGGATCTCCACCCGGACCGGGGTGCCCGGCTCCGCCAGGTGCGCCACGGGCAGCCGCACCTCCTCCGCCCCGCCCCTGCGCCACACGGAGACGTACGCCGGTCCGCCTCGCTCGGGCGCCCGCAGTCCCAGCGCCAGCCACTCGTCCGTCCATCCCGGCAGACCGAGCGGCCAGAAGGGCACCGCGTGGGCCAGGTCCCCGCGGATCGCCTTGTACGTGTCCACCGCATCGCGCACGAGTCCGAGTTGATGTTCCGTCATGCGGTCGAGGTGACCCGACAGATGGATGCGGCCGAGGAGGGCGCCGCCCAGGGTGAAGGCGATCAGGGCGTCGTCGTGCTCGGGCTGTGGGTAGGCCCAGACGGCACCCTGTTCCGGTGGCACCGCCGTGGGCGCGGCGGCGGCGATCGGAGGGTAACGGAGGGGATCCTGCTGGTCGCTGGTGGACTGGAGCTGCGACACGGCCAGGGTGGCGCCGTCCATCCGCATTCCGCCGGAGGCGCAGTTCTCGACGACCAGGTGCGGGTAGCGGTCCAGCACGGCGGAGAGCCAGTCCAGGTAGGCCCGGGTGTGACCCAGGAGGCCGGCGCCGGGGGAGAGGTCGTCGGCGGCGGTGGTGCCGGGGTCGATCACGATGTTGTAGTCGAGCTTGAGGTAGCCCACGCCCCAGTCGCCGACCAGGCGGTCCACCGTCCTGTCGAGGTGCGCGCGGGCGGCCGGGTGGCGCAGGTCGAGCTGGTGACGGCCCTGCTCGGCCAGCCGCACCCCGTCCCGCTGGAAGAACGCCTCCGACGGCAGTTCGGCCGCGACCGGGCTGCGTACGCCGACGACCTCGGGCTCCAGCCACAGCCCGGGCACCATGCCGTGCCGGCGGATCCGGTCCAGGACGGCCCGGATGCCGCCGCCCGGGAAGCGGCGCGCCGACGGCAGCCACTCGCCCACGCCGTCCCACCAGCCGCCGTCCACCGAGTCGTCGTACCAGCCGGAGTCGATGCAGAAGTACTCCGCGCCCACACCCGCCGCCGCGTCGACCAGCGGCAGCAGCTTCGCGGTGGTGGGGTCCCCCATCAGGGTGTTCATGTAGTCGTTGAACACCACCGGCAGCGCCACGTGGTCCGCGTGCGGCCGCCGGACGGCCCGCCGGTACGAGGTCAGCGCACCCATGGCCTCGTCGAGCGCGGGGCCGGGCCCGGACCCGGTGTCCGCCCCGGCATCCACCCCCAGGGCCAGTGCCACCGGCACCGTGGTGAACTCCTCCCCCCGCCCCAGCCGCACCCGCCACTGGTGCTCGGCGTCGGTCGGGCCGTTCAGGGCGAGGTAGGTGCGGTGTGCGCGTTCCCCCAGGTCCCAGCGCCAGCCGGCCGGTGACTCCACCTGCCAGACCCATGCCCGGCCGCCGTCACCCCGTTCCGTGAGCGCCCCCATCGGCAGATGCCCGTCACTGGGCCAGCTGCCCCGCCCGGTGAGGGCGAGCGCCGCCCGGCTGTCGTGCTGATGGACGTCGACGCCGATGTCCGCGACGGTCGTCCGCAGCGGCTCGGCGTACCAACGGCACTCCGCCAGCCAGTCGTTGCGGGCGCGGTGCACGTCGAGAAGGTCGGGGGAGGGCAGCCCGCCGAGGAGGAGGCTGCTGACGGACTGGACGACCAGGGGCTCGGTGCCGTCGTTGCGGAGGCGTACCCGGGACCGGAGCACGGCGACCCCGGCGGGGGAGGACAGCTCGACGAACGCGGTCAACCCGCTCGCGGGATCGTGGAGTTCGATCGTCAGCCACTCCCAGCCACCGTCACCCTCACCCTCCCCACCGGAGCGGTGCCCCCGGTACGCCAGTCGCGCACCGAACGCCGTACCGGTGAAGCGCGGCCCGGACCACCCGCTGCCGTGGCCGAACGCGGTCAACTCGACCAAGGGGAGGGCGGCTTCGGCGTAGACGGTGTCACCGAAGGGACCGAGCCGGACCAGCCGCAACGTACCGTCGGCGGCCGTCGCGAACCTCGTCCCGATCGCCGGGTGACCCCAGGCGAAGCCCTCCCCGACGCCGTCGGCACCCCGCGAGCCGCCCGTCCGCCCGCTTCCGCCGAAGTCGTCCGCACCCGAGTCCACGTCGCTTCCTCTCCTCAGCCGTCACGTCGCCACTCGCCACGTACTCCGGCACGTTCTTTGTTACGTTCTCTTGACGACGCCTGTGTGACCGGTCACAATTCTGACATGAATGTGACCGGTCACACAAGCCGCCCGGCGAGCATCCGGGACGTCGCGACCGCCGCCGGAGTCTCGTACCAGACCGTCTCCCGGGTGATCAACAATCACCCCAGCGTCAAGCACACGACGCGCGAGAGGGTGCAGGCCGCCATCGACGAGCTGGGGTTCCGGCGCAACGCCACCGCACACGCGCTGGCCAGCGGGCGCACCCGGGCCGTGACCGTGCTGACCGCCAACACCACGCACTACGGCTATGCCTCGATCCTCCAGGGCATCGAGGAGGCGGCGCGGGCGGCGTCGTACGCGGTCGGGATCGGTGTGCTGGAGTCGGCGGACGAGGCCGCGGTCGCCGCCGAGGTGCAGCGGGCGGCGGACGCGGGCGGCGGCCTCGTCGTGATCGCCTACGATCCGGCCGGTGTGGCGGCCCTCGGCGCGGTCCCCGCCGCACTCCCGGTCGTCGGCGTCGTCGAGACCCCCGCGACCCCGCCCGGCGGCGACCGCCCCTGGGTGTGGACCGACGACCGCCAGGCCGCCTACGAGGCGACCCGTCACCTGCTCTCCCTCGGCCACGAGACGGTGCACTACGTCGCGATCCCCTCCAGCACCCGGCGGACCAGCGCGGCCCGCACCACCGGCTGGCGGCAGGCGCTCCAGGAGGCCGGGGCGCCGGAACCCCGTCCGCTGCAGGGGAGTTGGGGCCCGGCGGGCGGCCACGCGGCCGGGCTCGAACTGGCCGAGGACCCGGCGGTCACCGCGGTCCTGTGCGGCAACGACGACCTCGCGCTCGGTGTGCTGCGCGCGCTGCACGAGTCCGGGCGCTCCGTACCGGGCGAGGTGAGCGTCACCGGGTTCGACGACGCCCCGCACTCCGCCTATCTGACCCCGTCCCTGACGACCGTACGCCTGGACTTCACCGGCCTCGGGCGGGCCGCGTTCGCCCTGCTGCACGGAGTCCTGGAGGCGTCCGCGCAGATCGCCCCGCACCCGGTCTCCGTGCCGGAACTGGTGGTGCGGGAGAGCGTCGGCCCGCCGCCGGCCAAGCCCTGAACACCTCGGACCCACCTCCTCCCCCCCGGCCGCTCACCGCTGCTCCGCATCCTGCCCTGCCCTGCCCTGAACCCATCCGTTCTCGAAAGGCGCGCGATGAAGACAAGAGCTCTCCCCACGCTGGCCCTCATAGGCGCCCTCGGCCTGGCCGCCACCGCGTGCAGCGATCCCACGGCGGGGACCTCCGGCGCGGAGGAGGACACCGGGCGGACGGCCGTCGACCCGACCGCCCGGCTCGACGGCGTGAAACTGACGATGTGGACCGCGCAGAACACGGTCGACGCACCCCGGCAGGTCATCGACGCCTTCGAGAAGGCCACCGGCGCCGAGGTCGAGACCCAGCCGGTCCCGGACCCCTACGAGTCGAACGTGCCGACCAAGCTGGCCTCCGGCGACCGCCCCGACCTGATGTTCTGGCAGCCGTCCGTCTCCACGCTCCCCTTCGTCCAGCCGAGCCGGAACCTGCTCACCCTCGACGGCGAGCCCTGGGTCTCCAAGCTCGGCGACACCGAGAAGTCGCTCGGCGTCATCGACGGCAAGCGGTACGCGGCGATCGTCACCAGCCCCGCCATGCTCGGCGTCTACTACAACAAGGACGTCTTCCGGCAGGCCGGCATCGCCGAGAAGGACTTCCCGAAGTCGTACGACGACCTGCTCGCCCTCGGCCACCAGGTCGTCGACGACACGGACGCGGCCGCCTTCTACGAGGCCGGCGGCGACAAGTGGCCCCTCCAGTGGCAGATGCAGGTGCAGCTCACCGACCTCGACAAGCAGTGGTGGGCGGGCCTGAACGAGAACAAGGAGAAGTGGACCGACCCGGTCGTCGTCGGCGCGATCAAGAAGTACAAGGACAAGCTGCTGGACGCAGGGCTCGCCCAGAAGAACTACCGGACGGGCACCTTCACCGGGCAGGCCGACGCGCTGTGGAAGGGCGAGGCCGGCATGGTCCTCAACGTCACCTCCTTCCAGAGCCAGTTGCAGGCCAGGTACTCCACCGCGGACATCGACAAGAAGATCGGCTGGTTCCCGATCGCCAACTCGTCCGCCACCGGCCTGTACTCGCCCGACCAGACCAACGGTGTCGTCGCGTTCAGGACCGGTGACGAGAAGCGGCAGAACGCGGCCCGGCAGTTCCTCGCCTTCTGGCTCGGCCCCGACTACCCCGACTACATCAAGGCGATGAAGATCCCGTCCGTGCAGCCCTCCGTGCCCACCCCGGGCGGCCTCCCTGAGGCATCGAAGGCCCAGGTAGCGGCCCTGCCCACGGCCATCGGCGTCTTCCAGGCCAAGGCGATCGTCGCCCCGGACACCCACCTCTACCTCGCCGACATGCTCTTCGGGAAGAAGAGCCCGCGGCAGGTCGCCCAGGCCGTCCAGGACCAGTTCGCGCAGGTGGCCAAGGCCCAGGGCGCGCCCGGCTTCCCGTAGGGGAGAGGCAGGGCGAGGAGGAGACAGGGCTTTCCGATGGCGGACACGATCGTACGCACACGCAAACAGGCACCCACGAGAAGCGAACCCCGGCGGGTGGGGCGGCTGCCCCGCGCGGCCGTGCACCACCCCTGGTGGTTCGCGCTCCCCGCGATCGTCGTCTTCGCGGGCTTCTTCCTGGTGCCCAACCTGCTCAACTTCTACTACCCGTTCACCGACTGGTCCTCGTACCACCCGGACATCGCCTTCACGGGCCTCGACAACTTCACGACCATCGCCGACGACGGCACCCTCGTCCGCGCGATCCGCACGACCCTGCTCTACGCGTTGCTCGCGGCCGTCTTCCAGAACGGCTTCGGACTGGTGCTGGCGCTGCTGCTGGAGGACGACACCCGCTTCAACCGGTTCTTCCGCGCCGTCTTCTTCCTGCCGGTGCTCATCTCGGCCCTCGCCACCGGTTACGTCTTCCAGGCCCTCCTGAACCAGGACGGCGCGGTCAACTCCCTGCTGGGCACGGACATTCCGTGGCTGGGGTCGACGACCTGGACGCTCGTCGTCGTCACGCTCATCCACGGCTGGAAGTGGATGGGCCTGTCGATGCTGATCTACCTGGCGGGCCTCAAGGGCATCCCGGGCGACATGCTCGAAGCCGCCCGGATGGACGGGGCCGGGCCCTGGCGGACCTTCCGGTCGGTGCGCTGGCCGATGCTCTCCCCGGCCCTCACCTTCAACGTCACCACCGCGCTGATCGGCTCGATGAACACCTTCGACATCGTGCAGGCCACGACCGGCGGCGGGCCGGCCGCCTCCACCGAGGTCTTCAACATCTACATGTTCCGGATCTTCGGACAGGGCCTGTACGCACAGGCGTCCGCGATGAGTCTCGTCCTCTTCCTGGTCGTGGTGGCCGTCGCGATCCCGCTGGTCGTCGGACTGCGCCGAAGGGAGCAGCTGCTGTGAGCACGGTGATGTGGCGCCACGGCCGCCCGGCCCTCGTCCTGCTGCTCGCCGGACTCGCCGTCGGCGTCCCCCTGTGGCTGGTCCTCGTCACCTCCGCCAAGCCGCAGGCGGAGGCCATCGAACCCAGCCTGGACCCGCCCGCGCACTGGCAGCCCGGCGCCAACTACGACGACGCCGTCGCCCAGGGCGAGATGCTGCGCGGACTCCTCAACTCCCTGCTCGTCGTGGTCCCTTCGGTGGTCCTCGTGCTGATCCTCGGCGCGGGCGCCGCCTGGGTCTTCGCCCGCCGGAGGTCGAGGCTCGTCTCGGCGGCGTACGCGTTGTGCATCAGCGGGCTGCTGCTGCCGCCGGCGGTCATCACGATCGTGATGGAGCTGCGGCAACTGGGGCTGGCCGGCACCCGGCCGGGAATGATCGCCGTCTACACCGGGATGTACCTCTCCACGTCGATCTTCTTCATGACGGGGTTCATCCGGGCCATCCCCATGGAGCTGGAGGAAGCGGCCCGCATCGACGGGGCGAAGCCGCTGCGGATCTTCACCCGGATCGTCCTTCCCCTCCTGCGGCCCGTCATCGCCACCGCGACGATCATGGTGATGCTCTACGCCTGGAGCGACGTCTTCTACGCCTTCTTCGTCCTCGGCGGCGGCGACCGGGCCACCGTCCCGCTCAACCTCTACAAGGTCGCGAGCGCCCAGCTCTACCTCAACAACTGGCATCTCGTCTTCGCGTACGTCGTGGTGATGAGCCTGCCGATGGTCGCCGTCTTCGTCGTCGGCCAGCGAAAGATCGTGTCCGGAATCACCAGTGGAGCCGTCAAATGACCGGAGGTCCAGCAGCGTGAGCCCCCACACCGGTACGACCACCCCCATGCGATCCCGTACCAGAACCGCCTTGCTCACAGCACTACTTGGAGTCACCGCCATGGCAGGCAGCACCCTCCCCGCCACCGGAACGGCCACGGCCGCGGCAGCAGACCCGCAGCGCCTCTCCGTCGACCTCTCCGCCTCCGAGGGCCCGGTGATGCTCGGCGCCAACGGCGCGCTCTACGGGCTCAGCGACGACGGCGTACCCGGCGACGCGGCCCTCGCACCTCTGAAGATCACCAGCATCTCGCAGAAGCCGGAGGGCGGCGCCCAGCACCCCAACGGCGACGCGCTCACCGTCTCCCGGTCGTTCTTCCGCAACGGCGGCGGCGAGATCAACGTGATGATGCAGGACATCTACGCCAAGTGGCCCTACGAGGACCTCGGCATCGACGACTACCTCCCCAAGGTCGACAAGATCGTCAAGGAGGTGGCGGCCGACCCGAACAGCGACCGCTTCGTCTACATCCCGTTCAACGAACCCGACCAGATCTGGTACAAGCTCGACGTCGCCGACCAGGCGCGGTACGAGGTCAACCGCGACCGCTTCTTCCGGGACTGGAAGACGGTCTACGAGCGCATCCGCGCCGTCGACCCCGACGCGCGGATCGCCGGCCCCAACGAAGCCGCCTACCACACCCGCCTGCTCAAGGACTTCCTCGCCTTCGCCAAGCGCGAGAACGTCCTCCCCCAGGTGATGACCTGGCACGAACTGGGCTCCGGCTCCCTCCGGGACTTCCAGGCCCACTACGACGACTACCGCGCCCTGGAGCGCGCGGCCGGCATAGCCCCGTTGAAGATCAACATCGACGAGTACGCCAACCGCCGCGACCTCTCCGTCCCCGGCCAACTCGTCCAGTGGGTCTCGATGTTCGAGAGGAACAAGGTGTACGCCAACCAGGCGTACTGGGACGCGGCCGGCAACATGGACGGCAACGTCGTCCGCTCCAACATCCCCAACGGCGGCTGGTGGTTCTTCCGCTGGTACGCGGGTCTGACCGGGAACACCGTCCAGGTCACCCCGCCGCAGGCGAACACCGTCGACACCCTCCAGGGCCTCGCCTCCCTCGACACCTCCCGCCGCCAGGCGCAGGTGCTGCTCGGCGGCTCCGCCGGTGACACCGACGTCGTCGTCCGGAAGGTCCCCCGCTCCCTCTTCGGCCGCACCGTCACCGCGACCGTCGCCGAGGCCGCCTGGTCCGGCTACGAGGGTCAGCACGCGACCCCGCGCGTGCTGTCCCGTACCAAGGTGCGGATCGCGGACGACGGCACGGTGACCGTGCCCCTGCGGGGCATGCACAGGATGTCGGCCTACCGCGTCGTCCTCACCCCGGGCGGCTCCGGCACCCCGACCGCCCCGTCCGTCCCCTGGACCGCCTCCTACGAGGCCGAGGACGCCGCCATCACCGACGGCAAGGTCTACACCCAGGGCACCGTGAGCAACGCCAACGGCTACGCGGCCTCCGGCACCAAGGACGTCGGCTCGCTCAACCAGGCCGGCAGCAAGGTCGACTTCACGGTGTCGGTGCCGAAGGACGGCACGTACGACCTGGCGATCCTGTACGGCAACCAGTCCGGCGTCCCCGCCACCCAGAAGCTGACGGTCGACGACGGCGAACCGGTCACGGTCACCTACCCCTCCACCGAGAACTGGACCTACCGCGCGAAGAAGGACGTCACCGTCCACCTCACGGCCGGTACGCACCGGTTGACGCTCGCCAAGGACACCACCGAGGTCACCCTGGACCGGATCGACCTCACCGCCCGCACCGCCGAGCCCTCCGCCTCCTACGAGGCCACGCTCGCGGACATCAGCGGCAGGCCGTCGTACGACTACTCCTCGTCGAAGGGCGTCGGCACCGGCGAGCTGGTGCTGCGCGCCGGCGACCGGGCGGTCTTCGACGTGTACGCCCCCCGCGACGGCTACTACCGGGTCGTGCCCCGGGCGTCGGCGCCGGTGAAGCTCGCCCTGCACGGGCAGTCGGTGGCCGCCGTACCCGGCCGGCCGCTGCGGCTCTACCTGGTGGCGGGCAACAACCGGATCACCGCGACCGCCGGGCACACCGCCCTGCGCTCCCTCGACGTCACCGGCGCCGGCTCGACCACCGGCACCCTCGCCTACGAGGCCGCCGCGGCCACGCTCGCCGGTGGGGCCGAGCTCGTCGACTCCGCGTACGCCTCGGCCAGCTCCTACATCGGCCGGCTCGGCAACAGCGCGGACAGCACCGCCGAGTTCACGGTGAACGCCCCCACGGCCGGCCGCCACGTCCTGGTCGTCCACTACGCGCACAACGAACGCCGCGACAACGGCCACTCCTACAACACCGACATCATGTCCCGCACGGCGGACATCACGGTCGGGGCGGCCGAGCCGCGCAGGGTCACCTTCAAGAACACCTGGGGCTGGGACGACTACTGGACCGTCGGCGTCCCGGTCGACCTGAAGAAGGGCGCCAACAAGGTGACCTTCGCCAACGCCGGTGCCTGGGCGCCGAACATCGACCGGATCGAGGTGGGCCGGGTCGTCGGTTAGGCCCCACCGGACCCCGGTCACCGGTGTGCGCCGCCGGTGACCGGGGTCCGTGGCGTTCCGGGTCCTGTCAGGGCCGGTCGACCTCGGCCCGCAGCGCGTTGTACTCGGCGAACGCGGACTCCACGTCGGCCGGGGTCAGCCCGTAGCGGGCCAGGTCGTAGCGGTGGGGCCGGCTGCCCCGGGAGTGGGCGGCGGCCGCCGGGAGCCGGGCCGCGTCGGCCTCGGTCCAGCGGGCGCCGACGGCGTCGTACAGCTTCGGGGCGCCGGCGGCCGGGTCGGCGCCGAGCGAGGAGTACGGCACGTCCACCAGGGCCTCCGGGGCGATGGCGGTGCGGGCGGCGAGGCCGCGCCGGACGGAACGGCTCAGCAGGTCGAGCCAGGTGGCGCCGAGTTGACGTGGGTCGAACCGGCGCAGCGAGGTGACCATACCGACCTCGACCAGGCTGCAGAAGGACGCGACGGCGGCGGCCGGGTCGCGGTGGGTCCACACGAGCGTGGCGTCGGGGAAGACCTTGACCAGCGCGTCCAGGTTCCCGGTGTGGAAGGGGGACTTCAGGATCCAGCGGCGGCGCGGACGGCCGTACTGCAGGACCTGGAGGGCCTGCTTGAGGTGACGGTAGTCGGGTGTGAAGTCGTGCCCGAAGTGCCAGGCGTGGTAGGCCGGTATGTGTGCCTGGGCCAGCGGTACCAGGGCGTGCGGCAGGAGGAACGTGCACTCCTCCGGGCCCTCGGCGGTCATGGGGTGGATGTCACGGAAGCGCGGGCTGAGCAGATGGCTGCCGCTCAGGACGCGGCGCGCGGTCGTGATCCGCTTCTGCCGTTCCCGGGGCGACGGTTCCAGGCCGGGAGCCAGCAACTCCCACAGCAGCGGACACCGGTGGTCGTCCGAGAGGGAGAGCACCCCGTGGGTGAGCGTGCTCGCGGTGCGCGGCAGCCCGACCACGAACACCGGTTTCTCGACGGGCTCCTCCTCGATGGCCGGGTTCTCGGCGATCAGCCGCCGGAACCGGGCCCGGTTGGTGAGATGCCGGCGGACGTGTGCCTGCGCGGACTGCCAGCCGACCGGCCCGAGATCCTCGGCCTTCGCCCACTCCCGCAGCAGGAACCGGAAGTTCTCGACGAACTCCTCGTCGCCGTCCGCCCGTCCGGCCCCGGCGGCGATCCGGTCGAAGACCCGGTCCGGGTCGCGGCGGGAGCCGAGCGTGGGCCGGAGTAACAGGTTCGCCAGGGTGAGGGGCAGGGGAGTGGACGTCATCACAGGACTTCCCTTCGGTACGGACGGCCCAGGGCGGACGCCGGCCCAGGGCGGACGCCGGTCCGGGCCGGGCGCGATCCCGGCCCGGGCGAGGTGCCTCGGCGGCCGCCCGGCTGGGGCGGCCGCCGGTGATCATCCTCCCGCGCGGGCGATCTCCCGCTCCGCCGGGGGTACGGCCGGGCCCGCCCCGTCCCCGTACCGCGACCGCAGCTCCGACAGCACACCCGACACCGCCGCCGTCAGCGGCACCGCGAGGAGCATGCCGAGGATGCCGGCGATGGAGGCGCCCGCCGTGAGGGCCAGCAGGATCGCCGCCGGGTGCATCTGCACGGTCCGGCTGTGGATCATCGGCTGGAGCACGTTCCCTTCGAGGAGCTGCACCGCGAAGACCACGCCGACCGCCCACAGCGCGGTCACCAGACCCCGGTCCGCGAACGCGACGAGGATCGCCACCGCGCCCGACAGGAACGCGCCCAGATACGGGATGTACGCGCCGACGAACACGAGCGCGCCGAGGCCGACGGCACCCGGCACCTGCAGGATCAGCAGACCGACGGCGATACAGACACCGTCGATGAAGGCGATCAGCGTCGTGCCCCGCATATAGCCCTCGATCGCCCGGAACGCGCGCCGGGCCATCACCTCCAGGGTGTCACCCGAGCCGCGCGGCGCGAGCGAGTGCAGGGAGGCGACCGCCCGGTCGGAGTCGCGCAGGAAGAAGAACATCAGCAGCATCGCCAGCACGGCCGCCGCCACGAACTCGCTGACCGCGCTGACGCCGGTGAGCACCCCGGAGGCCGCGGTGCCGCCGAACTTCGGCAGCAGCTCCCTCGCGTTCTTCGCGAGGTCGTCCAGCGACGTCCCCGCGAGCCCGAACTCGTCGCTGAGCGACTTCGCCGCCTGCCTGAGCGAGGAGATGATCTGGTCACCGGTGTCGATCAGGGCGGCCACCACGATGTACGCGGCCCCGCCCATCACCACCATCACGGCGGCACAGGTGAGCCCGGCGGCCAGGGATTTGTTGAACCTCATCGCGACCAGCCGCCGGTAGAACGGGCCGAGCAGCGCGGTCCCCAGCAGCGCGATCAGCACCGGCGTGACCGCGGTCTGGAACGTCACGCAGATCCACACGCCCACGTAGACGACACCCGTCACCAGCAGCGTCAGCGCGCTCCACACGGCGATGTGCCGCGCGGGCCCCGGCAGGAAACCCCGGGGGACGCCCTCGCCCGACGGCGCGACGGCCCTCGGCGCCGCCGCGTACCCGCCGGTGGTGCGTATCGTCGTGCGTGTCCGATGGACAGGTCTGTGTGCGGGCCCGCCCCGACGGCCCTGCCGTCCCCCGCGTACTGCGCGGGGGTCTCCCGTACGGCTGTTCATCCTCCGCCATCTCCACTCGTTCAAGGGTCGCACGCACCCCTGAGGATCATGGGATGGCCGTGGCGCCATAGCGTAGACCCGGCCGGCGAACAGGCATCCGGCACCTACCCGGCGATCGGCACCGGGGCCCCGTCCCGCAGGAACACCGGAATCCGCTCCAGCGGCGCGTCCACGGTCACCGACCGGCCCCCCTCGTACGTCTCGCCGGTCCACGCGTCGGTCCACCGCGCTCCCACCGGCAGATACGTCGTCCAGCGGGTCACCCCCGCCTCCAGCACCGGCGCGACCAGCACGTCCCGCCCGAACAGGTAGGCGTCGTCCACCGACCAGGCCCGCTCGTCACCGGGGAACTCCAGGAACAGCGGCCGCATCACCGGCAGCCCCTCCTCGTGGGCCTCCCGCATGACGCGCAGCACATACGGCTTCAGGCGCTCCCGCAGCCGCAGGAAGTCCTCCAGGATCGCCCCGGCCTCCTCCCCGTACGACCACACCTCGTTGGGCCCTCCGGTCATGGCCGGCCCCAGCGGCATGCCGGGCTCACGGAACCCGTGCAGCCGCATCAGCGGCGAGAACGCGCCGAACTGGAACCAGCGCACCATCACCTCGCGGTACGCCGGATCGTCCGGGTCGCCGCCGTGGAAGCCGCCGATGTCGGTGTTCCACCAGGGGATGCCGGACAGCGCGGTGTTGAGGCCCGCCGCGATCTGCCGGCGCAGCGTGGCGAAGTCCGTGCCGATGTCACCGGACCACAGCGCGGCCCCCCACCGCTGACTGCCCGCCCACGCCGAACGGTTGAGGGAGACGATCTCCTCCTCACCCGACGCCCGCAGCCCCTCGTAGAAGGTACGGGCGATCTCGGCCGGGTAGATGTTGCCGACCTCCAGGCCGGGACCCGCCCAGTAGCGCAGGTTCTCCTGGAAGCCCGGCTTGATCTCCGGCTCGCAGGCGTCCAGCCAGAACGCCTTGATGCCGTACGGCTCCAGGTAGTTCTCCTTCACCCGCGACCACACGAACTGCCGGGCCTCGGGGTTCGTCGCGTCGTAGAAGGCGACCTGGACCGTCGAGGCGACCTCCTTGTCCGGCCAGTCGGCGTGCGCCATCGGGCCGTACTGGGTGCCGATGAAGTAGCCGCGCTGTTCCATCAGGTGATGGTTCTCGCTCAGCGGCGAGACCGACGGCCACACGGACACCACCAGCCTGATGCCCAGCTCCTCCAGCTCCCGGACCATGGCCCCGGGGTCGGGCCACTCGGCCGGGTCGAACTTCCACTCGCCGAGGTGCGTCCAGTGGAAGAAGTCGCACACGATGACGTCGATGGGCAGGCCCCGCCGCTTGTACTCCCGTGCCACGGCGAGGAGTTCGTCCTGCGTGCGGTAGCGCAGCTTGCACTGCCAGAACCCGGCCGCCCACTCCGGCAGCATCGGCGTGCGGCCCGTCGCCGCGCTGTAGCGGCGCTGCGCGTCGGCCGGGTCGCCCGCGGTGATCCAGTAGTCGAGCTGCCGGGCCGAGTCGGCGACCCACCGGGTGCCGTTGCCGGCCAGCTCGACGCGGCCGATCGCCGGGTTGTTCCACAGCAGGGTGTAGCCGCGGCTGGAGGTGAGCACCGGGATGCCGACCTCGGCGTTGCGCTGCACCAGGTCGAGCACCAGCCCCTTCTGGTCCAGCCGCCCGTGCTGGTGCTGACCGAGGCCGTACAGCTTCTCGTCGTCGTACGCGGCGAAGCGCTGCTCCAGGCGGTGGTGGCCGTTGCCGACGGCGGTGTAGAGGCGCGGGCCGGGCCACCAGAAGTGCGCGCGGGCCTCCGACAGCAGTTCGGCGCCGTCGGCGGTGCGCGAGTACCGGATCAGGCCCTCGGCGTCGACCTCGACGGTGAGCGCGCCGACGGTCAGCCGCCCGAGCCCGTCCTCGATCTTGACGCTGCTCTCGGTGCTCTCCGCCACGTCGAGCAGGGCGCCCGGCAGCCCGTCGAGGATGGGGCCGCCCAGGCGGGCGCGGACCCGGACCGCGTCCGGGCCCCAGGGCTCTATCCGCAGGGTCTCCTGGCGTCCGCTCCACTCCAGGGCCCCGTCCCGCTCACGGAACGTGCCGACGGTGGGGGAGGACTGGGCGAGGCTGACCGCACCCGTCGGGGTCTGGTTCTCGGCAGGCTGATTCACGAGAGGTCTCCTGGAAGGGAGGAGGAGGTCAGGGAGGAGGAGGGAGGAGGTCAGGGAGGAGGGGACCGTACGGCGGCTGCCGTACGGCGCTTACGTGCGGCGGTCAGCGGACGGCCGTCCGGCGCCCGTCATCCGTCATCCGTCGGCGTCGGCGTCGGCGTCGGGTCGGCGTCCGGGTCCGGGGGCCGGCCCGCGCCGGCGTACGACACGGGTGCGGCCCGTGCCGGTCAACCGGCGGTCAGCGGCCCCGTGCTCGCGCGGATGGTCAACTCGGGTGCGAGGAGCACCACTTCGTCGGTGTCCCGGCCCTCCAGCTTGGCGATCAGCTGTTCCACGGCCCGGCGGCCCATCTCCTGGGCGGGGATGGCGACGGAGGTGAGCCGTACCGAGGCCTGCACGGCGACCTGGTCGGGGCAGACCGCGATCACCGAGACGTCCTCGGGGACCGCGCGCCCCTGCTGCCGCAGCAGCGCGAGCAGCGGCTCCACCGCGGACTCGTTCTGCACGACGATCCCGGTGGTGCCCGGCCGCTCGTCGAAGATCCGGGCCAGGGTCGCGGCCATCGCGTCGTAGCCGCCCTCACAGGGGCGGTGCAGCACGCGCAGACCCAGCTCCCGCGCCCGGGACCGGAGTCCGTCGAGGGTGCGTTCGGCGAAACCGGTGTGCCGTTCGTACACCGCCGGCGCCTCGCCGACGACCGCGATGTCGCGGTGGCCGAGCATCGCCAGATGCTCCACGCACAGCGCGCCCGTGGCGCCGAAGTCCAGGTCGACGCAGGTCAGCCCGCTGGTGTCGGCCGGCAGTCCGATGAGTACCGATGGCTGATCCGTGCCGCGCAGCAGCGGCAGCCGCTCGTCGTCCAGCTCCACGTCCATCAGGATCATCGCGTCGGCGAGCCCGCTGCCGGTGACGCGGCGCACCGCGTCGGGGCCCTCCTCGCCGGTGAGCAGCAGCACGTCGTAGCCGTAGGTGCGGGCCGTGGTGGCCACCGCGATGGCGATCTCCATCATCACCGGGACGTACATGTCGGTGCGCAGCGGGACCATCAGGGCGACGATGTTCGACCTGCTGCTCGCCAGGGCGCGGGCCCCCGCGTTCGGGTGGTAGCCGAGCTCCTGGATGCTCCGCTCGACCCGCTGCCGGGTGCCGGCGGAGATGGACCGCTTGCCGCTGAGGACATAGCTCACTGTGCTCGCCGAGACTCCGGCGTGCTGGGCGACCTCGGCGAGGGTGACCATCCAGCTCTCCAAGCGTGTTTAAGCGCTTCGACAGCGCAGTGTTGCTGAACCAGGGCGAGTGAGGGTGGCACGACAGTAGCTCGGCGCCGGATGGGTGTCCATAGGTTGTC
Organism: Streptomyces stelliscabiei; assembly: GCF_014873495.1. Classification (GTDB taxonomy): domain Bacteria; phylum Actinomycetota; class Actinomycetes; order Streptomycetales; family Streptomycetaceae; genus Streptomyces; species Streptomyces bottropensis. Next base: position 7,541,566 of record NZ_JADBGF010000001.1, read on the forward strand.
GAAGCGCTTCGATTATTCGCCCGGGCAGGGGAGGGAGTGGTGGGGGTGAGGCGGGTGCGGCCGCGGGTTCGTGGGGTTCTCGCGCGGTCCCCCGCGCCCCTTGAGGCACTCTCGGCCACAGTCTAGAACTCGTCGCCGCGCCCGGGCGGCCGTACCGCGCACGCGCGGGCGCATCCGGCCGGTGCGGGCCGCCGGGGCGTGCGCGGGCCGGCGGAAGCGGCCGAGCACACACGCGAGGGGTGGCGGGCTCATCCCGAATCGGGTACCAACGATCGAGTAGCACCCATCGGTAACCATTCAGGTACCCATCCGGTACGAGATCCCGATTCGCGGCGAGGTGAGCCTCATGTCCGCCCCACCCCTCAAGAAGCCCGTCGTCACAGAACGTGAGGCCCGCCAGGTGGCGGAGGCCGCCCGGGAGCAGGCCTGGCGCAAGCCCAGCTTCGCCAAGGAACTGTTCCTCGGCCGGTTCCGCCTCGACCTCATCCACCCCCATCCGCTGCCCACGGACGAGGCCGTCCGGCGCGGCGAGCAGTTCCTGACCAAGCTCCGCGCCTTCTGCGAGACGAAGGTCGACGGCGCCCTGATCGAGCGCGAGGCCCGGATCCCCGACGAGGTCATCGACGGCCTCAAGGAACTCGGCGCCCTCGGCATGAAGATCGACCCCAAGTACGGCGGTCTCGGCCTCACCCAGGTGTACTACAACAAGGCGCTGGCCCTGGTGGGTTCGGCCAGCCCGGCCATCGGCGTCCTGCTCTCGGCGCATCAGTCGATCGGCGTACCGCAGCCGCTGAAGCTGTTCGGCACCCCCGAACAGAAGGAGAAGTTCCTGCCGCGCTGTGCCCGCACCGACATCAGCGCCTTCCTCCTCACCGAGCCGGACGTCGGCTCCGACCCGGCCCGCCTCGCCACCACCGCGGTGCCCGACGGGGACGACTACCTCCTCGACGGCGTGAAGCTCTGGACGACGAACGGCGTGGTCGCCGACCTCCTCGTCGTCATGGCGCGGGTGCCGAAGTCCGACGGACACAAGGGCGGCATCACCGCCTTCGTGGTGGAGACCGACTCGCCCGGCGTCACCGTCGAGAACCGCAACGCCTTCATGGGCCTGCGCGGCATCGAGAACGGCGTCACCCGCCTGCACCAGGTCCGGGTCCCCGCCGCCCACCGCATCGGCCCCGAGGGTGCCGGCCTGAAGATCGCGCTCACCACCCTCAACACCGGCCGGCTCTCGCTCCCGGCGTCCTGCGTGGCCGCCGGCAAGTGGTGCCTGAAGATCGCCCGCGAGTGGTCGGCGGCCCGTGAGCAGTGGGGCAAGCCGGTCGCCCACCACGAGGCTGTCGGGCAGAAGATCTCCTTCATCGCCGCCACCACCTTCGCCCTCGAAGCGGTGCTGGACCTCTCCTCGCAGATGGCCGACGAGGACCGCAACGACATCCGTATCGAGGGCGCCCTCGCGAAACTCTTCGCCTCCGAGATGGGCTGGAAGATCGCCGACGAGCTGGTCCAGATCCGCGGCGGCCGGGGCTTCGAGACCGCCGACTCCCTCCGGGCGCGCGGCGAACGGGCCGTCCCCGCCGAGCAGATCCTGCGCGACCTGCGCATCAACCGGATCTTCGAGGGCTCCACGGAGATCATGCACCTGCTGATCGCCCGCGAGGCCGTCGACGCCCACCTCACCGTCGCCGGCGACCTGATCGACCCGGAGAAGTCCCTCTCCGACAAGGCGAAGGCCGGCGCGAACGCGGGCGTCTTCTACGCCAAGTGGCTGCCCAAGCTGGTCGCGGGCCCGGGTCAACTCCCGCGCACGTACGGCGACTTCCATCCGGCGGGCCACCCCGACCTCTCCACGCACCTGCGCTACGTCGAACGCAACGCCCGCAAGCTCGCCCGCTCCACCTTCTACGCCATGTCCCGCTGGCAGGGCCGGATGGAGACCAAGCAGGGCTTCCTGGGCCGGATCGTCGACATCGGCGCGGAACTCTTCGCCATGAGCGCGGCCGTCGTCCGCGCCGAACTGCTCCGCAGCCAGGGCGACCACGGCCGTGAGGCCTACCAGCTCGCCGACGTCTTCTGCCGCCAGTCCCGCATCCGCGTCGAGGAACTCTTCGGCCGCCTGTGGAGCAACACCGACGACCTCGACCGCAAGGTGGTCAAGGGCGTCCTAGGCGGTGCCTACGAGTGGCTGGAGCAGGGTGTGATCGACCCCTCCGGCGAGGGCCCCTGGATCGCGGAGGCGACTCCCGGCCCGAGCGGGAAGGAGAACGTCCACCGTCGCATCGGCTGAGCCCGGGTGGCACCCCCTGAAGACAGGCCCGCAGGGCCGTCTTCAGGGGCGCGGGGAACTGCGCGACCAGCCACGGCGGACCCGCGATCGAGAACGCGGCGCCCGCGCAGCGTCAGCAGTACTTGTCGCTGGCGTCGCGCGTGGTCCACGAGCAGGAGTCCACCTTCGCCCCGCTCGCCTTCAGCAGCTTCGCCGTGTCGCTGGTGTTGTTCCAGACATAGGCCTTGCGGTTCTGGTACTTGGTCGCGGTGGTGTCCGTACCCGACCCGGTGCGGATCTTGATGTACTTCTTCGCCCCGATCTTGATGTTCGGGAACGTGTACTTGTGGTTGTCGAGGTCCTTCAGCACCCAGCCCTTCAGCGAGATCGCCGACGAGCTCGTGTTCTTGATCTGCACCCACTCTGCGTTGTACTGCGCGTTGGTCCGCGTGTCCTTGCCCGGACTGTCGAAGTACACGCGGTGGATGACCACACCCCCGGCGGCCTCCGCCGGGCTGCTCAGCAGGGTGCCGGTCAGGGCCACCGCTCCGGCGAGCGCGGGCACGGCGGCGCGTATGCGCTTACGCATGAATCCCCCCAGGATCCTTGTTCATACGTTCGTGATCGGCTGATACGACAATCGGATCAGCAAGGGAGAAGTCATATCACCCCGCCTTCACGCGTGCTTCACAAACGGAGAAATGCGCTCGTCAACCGCACACGGCACGAAGTGGGTCATCAAGGGGGCGCGCGGTCCTGCCGGACACCGGATGCGGCCACAATGGGGGGATGAGCGACAGTCCAGCCCCTCTCGCCGATCCGCATCTCGTCTTCGACCCGGTCGACGGCGCACGGGACGTAGTGATCCTCGGATCGACCGGCTCGATCGGCACCCAGGCCATCGACCTCGTCCTGCGCAACCCGGACCGCTTCCGCGTCACCGGGCTCTCGGCCGCCGGAGGGCGGGTGCAGCTGCTGGCCGAACAGGCGCACCGGCTGCGTGTGCGGACCGTCGCCGTCGCCCGCGAGGACGTCGTACCGGCACTGCGCGAGGCCCTGGCCGCCGCCTACGGCGCCGGGGAGACCCTCCCCGAGATCCTGGCCGGCCCGGACGCGGCCACGGCCCTGGCTTCCTCCGACTGCCACACCGTGCTGAACGGCATCACCGGCTCCATCGGCCTCGCCCCGACCCTCGCCGCCCTGGAGGCGGGCCGCACCCTCGCGCTCGCCAACAAGGAGTCGCTCATCGTCGGCGGCCCACTGGTGAAGGCGGTGGCGAAGCCCGGCCAGATCATCCCGGTCGACTCCGAGCACGCCGCCCTCTTCCAGGCCCTCGCCTCCGGCACCCGGGCCGACGTGCGCAAGCTCGTCGTCACCGCCTCCGGCGGCCCGTTCCGGGGCCGTACGAAGGCCGAGCTGGCCGACGTGACACCCGCCGACGCCCTCGCCCACCCCACCTGGGCCATGGGCCCGGTCATCACCGTGAACTCCGCGACCCTCGTCAACAAGGGCCTGGAGGTCATCGAGGCGCACCTCCTCTACGACATTCCCTTCGACCGCATTGAGGTCGTCGTGCACCCCCAGTCGTATGTCCACTCGATGGTTGAGTTCACGGACGGATCGACGATGGCCCAGGCGACGCCCCCCGACATGCGCGGGCCCATCGCCATCGGCCTCGGCTGGCCGCAGCGCGTCCCGGACGCCGCGCCCGCCTTCGACTGGACCAAGGCGTCCAGCTGGGAGTTCTTCCCCCTCGACAACGACGCGTTCCCGTCGGTCGGGCTCGCCCGCCACGTGGGACAGCTCGCGGGCACCGCCCCGGCGGTGTTCAATGCGGCGAACGAGGAGTGCGTCGACGCGTTCCTGCACGGGGGTCTCCGGTTCGACGCGATCATGGAGACCGTCACACGGGTGGTGGCGGAGCACGGCACCCCCGCCTCGGGAACTTCCCTGACGGTGGCGGACGTCCTCGAAGCGGAGACCTGGGCGCGTGCCCGGGCCCGCGAACTGACCACCTCGACCACCTCGACCGGCAAACCCACCGAGCGGACGACCGCGGAGGCCCGTGCATGACGACCCTGATGTTCATCCTCGGCATAGTGGTCTTCGTGATCGGCCTGGCGTTCTCGATCGCGTGGCACGAGCTGGGCCACTTCTCGACCGCCAAACTCTTCGGCGTCCGCGTGCCCCAGTTCATGGTGGGCTTCGGCCCGACCATCTGGTCGAAGAAGAGGGGCGAGACCGAGTACGGCGTCAAGGCGATCCCGCTCGGCGGCTACATCCGCATGATCGGCATGATCCCGCCCGGTCCGGACGGCCGCATCGAGAGCCGCTCGACCTCCCCGTGGCGCGTCATGATCGAGGACGCCCGCGCGGCCTCCTTCGAGGAGCTCCAGCCCGGCGACGAGGACCGTCTCTTCTACCGGCGCAAGCCGTGGAAGCGCGTCATCGTGATGTTCGCCGGGCCCTTCATGAACCTGATCCTGGCCTTCGTGATCTTCCTCGGCGTGATGATGACCTTCGGCGCCCAGACCTCGACGACCACGGTCAGCAAGGTCTCGGACTGCGTCATCTCCGCCAGTGAGAACCGCTCGAAGTGCAAGGACGGCGACAAGGAGGCCCCCGCCAAGGCGGCGGGCCTGAAGCCCGGCGACAGGATCGTCGCCTTCGACGGCACCCCCGTCGAGGACTGGTCCGCCCTGCAGGCCGACATCCGCGACAACCCCGGCAAGCAGGTCACGCTCACCGTGGACCGGGGCGGCGAGAAGGTCGACCTGACCCCCACCCTCATCAAGAACCAGGTCAGCCAGACCGACGGCCAGGGCGGCTACGTCAAGGACAAGTACGTGTACGCCGGCTGGCTCGGCTTCACCCCCGCCTCCGACATCCTCCCGCTCTCCTTCGGCCAGTCCGTCGACCGCATGGGCGACATGATGGAGAACGGCGTCGAGTCCCTGCTCTCCCTGCCCGCCAAGGTCCCCGCCCTGTGGGACGCCACCTTCGGCGACGGCGAGCGCGCGGCGGACTCACCCATGGGCGTGGTCGGCGCGGCCCGCGTCGGCGGCGAGATCTTCACCATGGACATCCCCGCCACCCAGCAGCTCGCCAGCTTCCTGATCCTGCTGGCCGGCTTCAACCTCTCCCTGTTCCTGTTCAACATGCTCCCGCTGCTCCCGCTCGACGGCGGGCACATCGCGGGCGCCCTGTGGGAGTCGCTGCGCCGGAACACGGCCAAGGTGCTGCGCCGGCCCGACCCCGGCCCGTTCGACGTGGCCAAGCTGATGCCCGTCGCGTACGTGGTGGCCGGCATCTTCGTCTGCTTCACGCTGCTCGTACTGATCGCGGACCTCGTGAACCCGGTGCGCATCTCCTAGTCACCCGCGGTTCACGGCGGCCGGGCACACTCACGCGGTGGGCCCGGCCGCCGTCGTTCGCGCACGAACCGGCCACCCGCGCCCGAACACCGAGGCGAGCATCCCCAACGGGTGGGTTTACGGACCGTGATGTGCTCGGGTCGATGCCGGTGCCGTAATCTCGAAGCCCGGAGCCCGCGCGTACCGGGACCCGATCCTGATCCACAACTTGGGGTTGCACAGCAGATGACTACTGCGATTTCTCTCGGCATGCCGTCCGTTCCGACCAAGCTCGCCGAGCGCCGCAAGAGCCGGCAGATCCAGGTCGGGTCCGTGGCGGTCGGTGGAGACGCCCCGGTCTCGGTCCAGTCGATGACCACCACGCGTACGTCGGACATCGGCGCCACGCTGCAGCAGATCGCCGAGCTGACGGCGTCCGGCTGCCAGATCGTCCGCGTCGCCTGCCCCACGCAGGACGACGCCGACGCCCTCGCGGTGATCGCCCGCAAGTCGCAGATCCCGGTGATCGCGGACATCCACTTCCAGCCGAAGTACGTCTTCGCCGCGATCGAGGCCGGCTGCGCCGCCGTCCGCGTCAACCCGGGCAACATCAAGCAGTTCGACGACAAGGTCAAGGAGATCGCCCAGGCGGCGAACGACCACGGCACCCCGATCCGGATCGGCGTCAACGCCGGCTCCCTCGACCGCCGCCTCCTGCAGAAGTACGGCAAGGCCACCCCCGAGGCGCTGGTCGAGTCCGCCCTCTGGGAGGCCTCCCTCTTCGAGGAGCACGGCTTCCGGGACATCAAGATCTCGGTCAAGCACAACGACCCGGTCGTCATGGTCAACGCCTACCGCCAGCTCGCCGCCCAGTGCGACTACCCCCTCCACCTCGGCGTCACCGAGGCCGGGCCCGCCTTCCAGGGCACCATCAAGTCGGCCGTCGCCTTCGGCGCGCTGCTCTCCGAGGGCATCGGCGACACCATCCGCGTCTCCCTCTCGGCCCCGCCGGTCGAGGAGATCAAGGTCGGCAACCAGATCCTGGAGTCGCTGAACCTGAAGCCCCGCCGCCTCGAAATCGTCTCCTGCCCCTCCTGCGGCCGCGCCCAGGTCGACGTCTACAAGCTCGCCGAAGAGGTCACCGCCGGCCTCACCGGCATGGAGGTCCCCCTCCGCGTCGCCGTCATGGGCTGTGTCGTCAACGGCCCCGGCGAGGCCCGCGAGGCCGACCTCGGCGTCGCCTCCGGCAACGGCAAGGGGCAGATCTTCGTCAAGGGCGAGGTCATCAAGACCGTCCCCGAGTCCAAGATCGTCGAGACCCTCATCGAAGAGGCGATGAAGATCGCCGAGCAGATGGAGGCGGACGGCATCACCTCGGGCGAGCCGACGGTGGCGGTGGCGGGCTGAGGCCGTTGCCCCTGGAGGACAGGCCGCAGGCCGTCCTCCAGGGGCGCGGGGAACTGCGCGACAAGCCACGACGTGCCCGCACCCCGCCAACGCACAGGAGCCCCCGAGCCGTGAGGCGCCCGGCCCAGCGGCGCAGCCACGCCGCACAGCCCGGCAGGGTATCGTGCCAAGACCAGCGCAGACCCCAGGGTGAGGCCCCCGCACGTGTTGACCCAGACCACCACCAGGGTCCTCGAACCGAGTGACCTGGACGCCGCACTCGCCGTCCTGGACCGAGACCCCGTCGCGAACGCCTTCGTGACGTCCCGCGTCCAGGTCGCCGGCCTGGATCCCTGGCGGCTCGGCGGCGAGATGTGGGGCTGGTACGAGGACGGTGCCCTCACCTCCCTCTGCTACGCCGGCGCCAACCTCGTCCCCATCTGCGCCACCCCCCGCGCCGTGCGCGCCTTCGCCGACCGAGCCCGCCGGGCCGGGCGCCGCTGCTCCTCGGTCGTCGGCCCCGCCGAACCCACCGCCCAGCTCTGGCGGCTGCTCGAACCCAGCTGGGGTCCGGCCCGCGAGGTCCGCTCCCACCAGCCCCTCATGGTCACCGACCGGCTCGCCGACCCCGCCGAGGTCGTCCCCGACCCGTACGTCCGCCGCATCCGCAAGGACGAGATGGACACGATCATGCCGGCGTGCGTCGCGATGTTCACCGAGGAGGTCGGCGTCTCCCCGCTGGCCGGCGACGGCGGCCTCCTCTACCAGGCGCGGGTCGCCGAACTCGTGGGCTCCGGCCGCTCCTTCGCGCGCCTCGCCCCCGACGGCCGCGTCCTGTTCAAGGCCGAGATCGGCGCGGCGACGCCCCGCGCCTGCCAGATCCAGGGTGTCTGGGTGGCCCCCGAGTTCCGCGGCCAGGGCCTGGCCGCCCCCGGCATGGCAGCGGTGCTCCGCTACGCCCTGGCCGACGTCGCCCCCCTGGTCAGCCTGTACGTCAACGACTTCAACACGGCGGCGCGGCGCACGTACCAGCGGGTGGGCTTCCAAGAGGTCGGCGCGTTCATGAGCGTCCTGTTCTGAGAAGCCGGGCCCCGTAAGGGCGCGGGGCTGTGTCGATGCGCGGCTCCCCGCGTGGGCGGACCAGCCACATCCGGCCCGCACCCGGCACACGATCGGTACCCCCCTGTACAGTCCCCGCATGGACCTCGTCATCGGCCCCTTGGACCTCTCCGCCCACGTAGACGAGGCACTGGCCGTCCAAGCGATCGCCTTCGGACTCGGCCCCGACGAGGTGGCGGTCCGCCGCCAGATCGTCCTGCGCCACATGACGTACCCCGGCGCCCGTGCCCTCGGCGCCACCACCGCCGGACGGCTCGTCGGCTTCGTCTACGGCATGCCCAACGACCGCGCCCACTGGTGGTCCACCGTCGTCGAGCCCTACCTCCGCGCCCTCCACCACGACCACTGGCTCGACGACGCGTTCGTGATCACCGAACTTCACGTGCACCCCCGCCACCAGAATCGAGGCGTCGGCCGGGCCCTCATCACCACCATCACCGACAGCGCGGCCGAACCCCGCTCGATCCTCTCCGCGATCGACGTCGACAGCCCGGCCCGCGGCCTCTACCACTCCCTCGGCTACACCGACCTCGCCCGCCAGGTCGTCTTCCCCAGCGCCCCCAGGCCGTACGCGGTGATGGGCGCCCCTCTGCCCCTGCGCCGCAGGTAACGCCGTCCCCGCCCCGGTGGATTTCCACGGGCCCGCCCACCCCCGCTAACCTCCTGCCATCACCCGATCCGCAGCAGGAGTACGAGAATCATGGCGAACCCACCGGTCCAGCGCATGTCCCAGTTGATGGCGAAGACGCTGCGCGACGACCCGGCGGACGCCGAGGTGCTCAGCCACAAGCTCCTCGTCCGCGCCGGATACGTCCGCCGCACGGCGGCCGGGGTGTGGACCTGGCTGCCGCTCGGCAAGAAGGTCCTCGCCAACGTGGAGCGCATCGTCCGCGAGGAGATGGACGCGATCGGCGCCCAGGAGGTCCTGCTCCCCGCCCTGCTGCCGAAGGAGCCCTACGAGGCGACCGGCCGCTGGGACGAGTACGGCCCCGAGCTGTTCCGTCTCAAGGACCGCAAGGGCGGCGACTACCTCCTCGGCCCCACCCACGAGGAGATCTTCACGCTGATCGTGAAGGACCAGGCGTCCTCCTACAAGGACCTGCCGGTGATCCTCTACCAGATCCAGACGAAGTTCCGCGACGAGGCCCGCCCCCGCGCCGGCATCCTGCGCGGCCGTGAGTTCCTGATGAAGGACTCGTACTCCTTCGACACCGAGGACGAGGGGCTCGCCCGGTCGTACGCCCTGCACCGCCAGGCGTACCAGAAGGTGTTCGAGCGTCTGGGTCTCGACTACCGCATCTGCGCCGCCACGGCGGGCGCGATGGGCGGCTCCAAGTCGGAGGAGTTCCTGGCCCCGGCCGGCGCCGGCGAGGACACCTTCGCGGACTGCCCCGCCTGCGACTTCGCCGCCAACACCGAGGCGATCACGTTCGAGCTGAAGCCGGTGGACGCCGAGGGTGTGGCCGCCCTCGAAGAGATCCCGACACCCGACACCCCGACCATCGAGACCCTCGCCGCCCACCTCGGTGTCGAGGCCTCCGCCACCCTCAAGAACCTCCTCGTGAAGGTCGACGGCGAGATCGTCGCCGTCGGTGTCCCCGGCGACCGCGAGGTCGACATGGGCAAGGTCGAGGCGCACTTCGCCCCGGCGGTCGTCGAGATGGTCACCGAGGCGGACTTCGCGGGCCGCCCCGATCTGGTCCGCGGCTACGTCGGCCCGCAGGGCCTCGGCGAGAAGGTCACCTACATCGCCGACCCGCGCGTCGCGCCGGGGACCGCCTGGATCACCGGCGCCAACAAGCCGGGCACCCACGCGAAGAACGTCGTCGCGGGCCGTGACTTCGAGGTCGGCGCGTACGTCGACGTCGTGGTCGTCCAGGAGGGCGACCCCTGCCCGAACTGCGGCACCGGCCTCAAGCTGGACCGCGCCATCGAGATCGGCCACATCTTCCAGCTGGGCCGCAAGTACGCCGACGCCCTCAAGCTCGACGTCCTCGGTCAGCACGGCAAGCCCGTCCGGGTCACCATGGGCTCGTACGGCATCGGCGTCTCCCGCGCGGTCGCCGCCCTCGCCGAGCAGTCCGCCGACGACAAGGGCCTGTGCTGGCCCGCCGAGGTCGCCCCGGCCGACGTCCACGTGGTCGCCGCGGGCAAGGCCCTCCAGACCGAACTGGCCCTCGACGTCTCCGAGAAGCTGCGGGCCGCCGGCCTCCGCGTCCTGGTCGACGACCGGGCCGGTGTCTCCCCGGGTGTGAAGTTCACCGACTCCGAGCTGATCGGTGTGCCGAAGATCCTGGTCGCCGGCCGCCGCTCCGCCGAGGGCGTCCTGGAGCTGAAGGACCGCCGCACCGGTGAGCGCGAGGAGCTGACGGTCGACGAGGCGATCGCCCGCCTGACCGCCGCCTAGAGGACGCGCCGAGCATCCTCCGGGCGGGACCCGTAGGTCCCCCACAGGTTGCTTTCGGACCGTTCCCCGACCGCAGGGCGTGACAGACGTCTCTCCGGCCGGGGAACGGCCATGACGACCGGTGAACGCGCCCCGGTGGTCGGCCCGCGGGCCTCCTGGCCGGCAGGGGGCGGGGCGAACTGCGCGACCCGCCACGAACGACCCTCACCGTCCGAACGCCCCGCGACCGATCGGCTCACCGTCCGAACAGGTCAGAGCCACCCGGCGAACTCGAGCAGCAACTCCGCGTCCCTCGGCCGCCCCACGCGCAGCGCCCGTACCCCGGACTCCACGGCCCGGAACAGCGTCCACCCCCGCAACCGCTCCTGATCCACGTCCAACGACTCGGCCAGTTTCCTGACCCGCCGCCGCGTGATCGCCGCCCCCGACGGCGACGCGATCAGATCCTCCACCCGGTCCCGCACCAGGCGGGCGAGATCGAAGGCACACTCACCCACCACCGGGTCCGGCCCCACCGCCAGCCACGGCAACCGCTCCCCGGCCAGCACCTTGCTCTGCCGGAACGTCCCGTGCAGCAACCGCTCCTCGGGCGCGTCCGCGAGCAACTCCGCCCGCACGGCGAGGGCCGCGTCGACCAGGGCGCCGGTCTCCCCGTCACCGGCGGAGCCGGACCGCATCAGCTCGGCCTGCCGCCCCGTCCGCCCCGCCACGGTCTCGAAGACATGCGCCCCGGGCGGCTCGACCCACAGCCGCCGCAAGGTCGCCGCCGCCTCCAGCAACGCCTTCGCCTCGGGCAGCGACCGCACCGACAGATCGGGACGCAGCCGCTCCAGCAGCAGCAGACCGTGCCCGTTCCCGGGGTCGAGCAACCGCACCGCGCCCCGCCCGTCCCAGTGCGCGAGGGCCGCCCGCTCGCTCTCCGGCCGGGCCCGCTCGGGCGCCACCTTGAGCACGGCGGGGGTGCCGTCGATCAGCCGTACGAGGACCACGAGACTGCTGCGGCCACCGGGAGCCTGTACCCGCTCGACGGTCAACTCGCGTAGATCGACGGCCTGTTGCAGCACTTCGGGGAGGTTTTCCAGCCATGCGCCGATCCCGTCGCCGCCGTCCGGCCGCCGGGTCTCGGCCAGCGCTCGCACCAGCCGCTGCGGCGGTTCGAAGTCCTCGAAAGCCCTGCGCGCCATGTGCGAGTCGTTCCCTTCCGGACCGTGATCAGGAGTGCGGTGCGGCCGACGGACCCGCGGCGGCCGTCCGCTCGGCCAGACCAGGGAAGGCTACGCTCGCGCCCCGCCACCGCACCGCCCGCACCGCCGCTTCCCGCAGTGCCTCGGCCGCGGCGCTCCGCCGGTCGCCCTCGGATGCCCGGACGAGGTCGGAGTACACACCGGCCACCCGCTCCTCCAGCTCGGCGGCGAGCCGTTCGGCGGAGCCGGAATCGGTCACCTGGAAGGGCAGCGCGTATCCGGCCGCCGCCACGGCGGGCTCGCCGCCCAGGTCCCGCACCGCCCGGATGAGCTGGTCCCGGCGGGCCCGGTGCGCGTCGTAGGCCTTCCGCGCCTCGCTCTGCCGCGCCTCACCGATCTTCCCGCCGACGACGCCGTACCCGTACACCGCCGCGTGCTCGGCCCCGAGCGCCGCCTGGACCGCCTTCAGCTCCCCGTCGCTCACTTCGCACCCTCCGTCAGCATGTACGCGTGCCCGGCCCCCGCCGCCGCCACGGAAGCCATCAGCCGCGCCACCTCGCCCGGCACCTCCAGCAACGCCCTGGCCCGCCGGTCGGCGAGCTTCCGCTCGGCGGCGGCCAGCCCGGCGAGGGCGGCCCCGGGGTCCTCGGGCACGGGCGAGGGGGACGCCGACGCGGAGGGCGAGCCGGAAGCAGAGGCGGACGGAGAAGCGGAGGCCTTGTCCGTGCCCGCCTTCCCGGCACCCGCCGCCTTTCCGTCCCCGAACGCCTTGGCGTGCCGGACGACCTCCGCCCGCAGGGGTGTCAGCAGCGCCGCCAGATCGGGATGCGCGGCGACGACGGCGTCGTACCGCTCGACGAGCGCCTCGCTGTCCCGGGCGACACGTGCGCGTGCCCGCTCCACGGCCGACGGACCGCCCCCGGCGACGTCCGACCCCTCACCTCCGGACGAGCACCCCGCGAGCAGGCCCGCACCGGCGGCCCCGACGAGCAAACTCCTTCTGCGCGGCCCCGACAGGGCACGCGACGGCAGGCTGAACGACACAGCAGACGTCCTAGGGAGGTCGTACGAACAAAGAAGCGGTGCGATCACGGTACCCGCGCATGTGATCCAAGGTCGCCACCAGCGCGCCCCAAAGGGGGACGGGGAACCGCGCGGCGGGCCGCACCCCATCCGCGCCCGCCCTCCCGCGGCCACCGTCCGGGGCCGGAGGCGGACGGCAACACCCCAGTGGAGCGGCTACCCTTTGACCTGACACGCGCCCTACCCACAACAGCACACGCGGCCGAGGAGTCACCCGGATGAGCACCACCCAGAGCGAGAGGCTGCGAGAACTGCTGGAACCGCTCGTACGCTCCCAGGGCCTCGATCTCGAAGAGATCGCAGTGGACTCGGTCGGACGCAAGCGGGTGCTGCGCGTGGTCGTCGACTCGGACGAGGGCGCGGATCTGGACGCGGTCGCCGACGTCAGCCGCGCGATCTCGGCCGCGCTGGACGAGACGGACGCGATGGGCCAGTCGGAGTACACCCTGGAGGTCGGGACGCCGGGCGCCGAGCGCGCCCTCACCGAGCACCGCCACTACCGGCGTGCCGTGGACCGGCTGGTGAAGTTCACGCTCCGCGAGGACGGGGAACTGATCGCCAGAATCCTGACCGTGGACGACGACGGCCTCGACCTCGAAGTACCCGGTGTGAAGGGCCGCAAGGCCACCACCCGCCGGCTCGCCTTCGACGAGATCGACAAGGCCCGTGTCCAGGTCGAGTTCAACCGCAAGGACAAGAAGGACATGACGGAAGAGGAGGAGGCGTAGCCGTGGACATCGACATGAGCGCCCTGCGGGGCTTGGTACGGGAGAAGGAGATCTCCTTCGACCTGCTCGTCGAGGCGATCGAGGCGGCCCTCCTCATCGCCTACCACCGCACCGAGGGAAGCCGCCGTCACGCGCGCGTGGAGCTCAACCGGGAGACCGGCCATGTGACCGTGTGGGCGAAGGAGGACCCCGAGGACCTGGAGGAGGGGCAGGAGGCGCGCGCGTTCGACGACACCCCGTCGGACTTCGGGCGCATCGCCGCCACCACCGCCAAACAGGTGATCCTGCAGCGGCTGCGGGACGCGGAGGACGACGCGACGCTCGGCGAGTACGCGGGGCGCGAGGGCGACATCGTCACCGGTGTGGTCCAGCAGGGCCGTGACCCGAAGAACGTCCTCGTCGACATCGGCAAGCTGGAGGCCATCCTGCCGGTGCAGGAGCAGGTCCCGGGCGAGACGTACCAGCACGGCATGCGGCTGCGGTCGTACGTCGTGCGGGTGGCGAAGGGCGTGCGCGGTCCCTCCGTGACGCTCTCCCGCACCCACCCCAGCCTGGTGAAGAAGCTCTTCGCGCTGGAGGTGCCGGAGATCGCCGACGGGTCCGTCGAGATCGCCGCGATCGCCCGCGAGGCCGGTCACCGCACGAAGATCGCCGTCCGCTCCACCCGCAGCGGCCTGAACGCCAAGGGCGCCTGCATCGGCCCGATGGGCGGCCGGGTGCGCAACGTCATGGGCGAGCTGAACGGCGAGAAGATCGACATCGTCGACTGGTCGGACGATCCGGCGGAGATGGTGGCGAACGCGCTCTCCCCGGCCCGGGTCTCCAAGGTCGAGGTGGTGGACCTCGCGGCCCGCTCCGCGCGGGTGACGGTGCCCGACTACCAGCTGTCGCTGGCGATCGGCAAGGAGGGCCAGAACGCCCGCCTCGCCGCCCGTCTCACCGGCTGGCGGATCGACATCCGGCCGGACACCGAGCAGCCGTCGGAGTAATCACCCGATCGGACGTCCGAACGGGTCACCCGGGAACACTCCGGGGGCCGGGGAACAGATCCAAGCCGCATGTCGTTTGGATCACGACAACAACCGTTCGATTTTTGCCCCCAAGGGGTGAGGTCGGTGCGGGGAGGTAGACTTAGCAGTGTCTGGCCGGACGCACGCCCGCGCATGCCCTGAACGCACCTGTGTGGGGTGCAGGCGGCGATCGGCCAAGACCGAACTGCTGCGGGTCGTGGCGATCGAGGACGAATGCGTCCCCGATCATCGCGGTACGCTGCCCGGCCGGGGTGCGTACCTGCACCCCGCCCAGGTCTGTCTCGACCTGGCGGTACGCCGCCGGGCGTTCACGCGGGCGCTGCGTGCCCCGGGAGCGCTCGACACAAAGGCGTTGCGCCGATACGTGGAGCAGACAACAGTTGCCGAGCAGGCAACACCGTAAGACGCGTCGCGCGGAACCTCCGTGCGGCCCTGGTACCCCGCGAGTTGGAAGTAGGTCGAGATTGCGATGAGCACTCGATGAGCACGCGATGAGTACGCCCATGAAGTAGCGACGGTCCGGACGCACCCGGACCTAAAAAGGAGCGAAGTGGCTAAGGTCCGGGTATACGAACTCGCCAAGGAGTTCGGGGTTGAGAGCAAGGTCGTCATGGCCAAGCTCCAAGAGCTCGGTGAATTCGTCCGTTCGGCGTCCTCGACGATCGAGGCGCCCGTTGTACGCAAACTGACTGACGCCCTCCAGCAGGGCAGCGGCGGCGGCAAGCCCGCGCCGCGCAAGGCCGCCCCGGCTCGTCCGGCGGCCCCCTCTCCCGCGCAGGCCGCGCGTCCGGCCGCCCCGCGCCCGGGTCCGGCAGCGCCGAAGCCCCCCGCCGCGGAGAAGCCCGCCGCGTCGGCTCCGGCCCCGGGTCCGCGCCCGCTGCCCGGTCCCAAGCCGCCGACGCCGAAGCCCGCTCCGGCCTCCCCGGCCCCGAGCGTGCCCGAGTTCCAGGCGCCCCCGTCGGCTCCGGCCGCCGCCGCCTCCGCCCCGTCCGCTCCGCGTCCGGGCGCCCGTCCCGGTCCGGCGGCGCCGCGTCCCGGTGGTCAGCGTCCGGGTGGTCCCGGCCAGGATCGTCAGGACCGTGGTGACCGCGGTCAGGGCCAGCGTCCCGGCGGCCAGCGTTCCGAGCGCCCCGGTGGCGCCGGCGCGCCCAAGCCGGGCGGTGCCCGTCCGGCCGGTCCGCGTCCGGGCAACAACCCCTTCACCTCCGGTGGCTCGACCGGTATGGGACGCCCGCAGGCGCCCCGTCCGGGCGGCGCTCCGCGTCCCGGCGGCCCCGGTGGCGCCCAGGGCGGCGGTCCGCGTCCGCAGGCTCCCGGCCAGGCTCCCCGCCCCCAGGGCGGTCCCGGTGGCGCTCCGCGTCCCCAGGGCGGTCCGGGCGGTGCCCGTCCCACTCCGGGCGGCATGCCCCGTCCGCAGGCGCCCCGTCCCGGCGGCGGCCCCGGCGGCAACCGTCCCAACCCCGGCATGATGCCGCAGCGTCCGGCTGCCGGCCCGCGTCCCGGCGGCGGTGGCCCCGGCGGCCGCGGTCCCGGTGGCGGCGGCGGTCGTCCCGGCGGTCCCGGTGGCGGCGGCGGTCGTCCCGGTGGCGGCGGCGGCTTCGCCGGCCGTCCCGGTGGCGGCGGCGGCTTCGCCGGCCGTCCGGGCGGTCCCGGTGGCGCCGGTGGCGGTGGCGGTTTCGCCGGTCGTCCCGGTGGTCCCGGTGGCGGCGGCGGTCGTCCCGGCTTCGGTGGCCGTCCCGGTGGTCCGGGTGCCCGTGGTGGCACGCAGGGCGCCTTCGGCCGTCCCGGTGGTCCCGCGCGTCGTGGTCGCAAGTCGAAGCGGCAGAGGCGCCAGGAGTACGAGGCCATGCAGGCCCCGTCGGTCGGCGGCGTGATGCTGCCTCGCGGCAACGGACAGTCCGTCCGCCTGTCGCGCGGTGCGTCGCTCACCGACTTCGCCGAGAAGATCGGCGCCAACCCGGCATCGCTCGTCGGCGTGATGATGAACCTCGGCGAGATGGTCACTGCCACGCAGTCCGTCTCCGACGAGACGCTGAAGCTCCTCGCGGACGAGATGAACTTCATCCTCGAGATCGTCAGCCCGGAGGAGGAGGACCGCGAGCTGCTCGAGTCCTTCGACATCGAGTTCGGCGAGGACGAGGGCGACGAGGAAGACCTGGTGGTCCGTCCGCCCGTCGTCACCGTCATGGGTCACGTCGACCACGGTAAGACCCGCCTTCTCGACACCATCCGCAAGACGAACGTCGTCGCGGGCGAGGCCGGCGGTATCACGCAGCACATCGGCGCGTACCAGGTCGCGACCCAGGTCAACGACGAAGAGCGCAGGATCACCTTCATCGACACCCCGGGTCACGAGGCGTTCACCGCCATGCGTGCCCGTGGTGCGAAGTCGACCGACATCGCGATCCTCGTGGTGGCGGCCAACGACGGTGTGATGCCCCAGACGATCGAGGCGCTGAACCACGCCAAGGCGGCCGACGTGCCGATCGTGGTCGCGGTCAACAAGATCGACGTCGAGGGCGCCGACCCGACCAAGGTGCGCGGTCAGCTCACCGAGTTCGGTCTGGTGGCCGAGGAGTACGGCGGCGACACGATGTTCGTCGACATCTCCGCCAAGCAGGGGCTGAACATCGACTCCCTGCTGGAGGCCGTGGTCCTGACCGCGGACGCCTCGCTCGACCTGCGGGCCAACCCGGAGCAGGACGCGCAGGGCATCGCGATCGAGTCCCACCTCGACCGCGGCCGCGGTGCCGTCTCCACCGTCCTCGTCCAGCGCGGCACGCTGCGCATCGGCGACACGATGGTGGTCGGCGACGCGTACGGCCGAGTCCGGGCGATGCTCGACGACAACGGCAACAACGTCGAGGAAGCGGGTCCGTCGACCCCCGTCCTGGTCCTGGGTCTCACCAACGTCCCCGGCGCCGGCGACAACTTCCTGGTCGTCGACGAGGACCGCACGGCACGTCAGATCGCCGAGAAGCGCGCGGCGCGTGAGCGCAACGCCAACTTCGCCCGGCGTGGAGTCCGGTTCTCCCTGGAGAACCTGGACGAGGCCCTCAAGGCCGGTCTGGTGCAGGAACTCAACCTCATCATCAAGGGCGACGCGTCCGGTTCGGTGGAGGCTCTCGAGTCCTCACTGCTCCAGCTCGACGTCGGCGACGAGGTCGACATCCGTGTCCTGCACCGCGGTGTGGGTGCGGTCACCGAGTCCGACATCAACCTGGCGACCGGCTCGGACGCCATCGTCATCGGCTTCAACGTCCGCGCCGCGGGCCGCGCACAGCAGATGGCGGAGCGCGAGGGCGTCGACGTCCGGTACTACTCGGTGATCTACCAGGCCATCGAGGAGATCGAGGCGGCCCTCAAGGGCATGCTCAAGCCGGAGTACGAGGAGGTCGAGCTCGGCACGGCGGAGATCCGCGAGGTCTTCAAGTCGTCCAAGCTGGGCAACATCGCCGGTGTCCTGGTCCGCTCGGGCGAGGTCAAGCGCAACACGAAGGCTCGACTCGTCCGCGACGGCAAGGTCATCGCGGAGAACCTCAACATCTCCGGCCTGCGTCGCTTCAAGGACGACGTCACCGAGATCCGCGAAGGGTTCGAGGGCGGTATCAACCTCGGCAACTTCAACGACATCAAGATCGACGACGTCATCGCGACCTACGAGATGCGCGAGAAGCCGCGGTCGTAACCAGCGGTGGTCCATGCCGGCCGGGGGTGACCTGTTCACCCCCGGCCGGTGTGGCCGTTCCTGGGGGCTTCGCCCCCTCGGGCCCCCCGAACAATCCCGTCGAGGGTCCGCGCCTTTCGATGTACGGTTCTGATGTTCCCGCCCGCGATGCGGCCGGGCCGTCTATCCCGTACCGGCGGGTGAACCGGACACACACATGTACGTGGGGACTCTGTCCTTCGATCTCCTGCTCGGCGACGTACGGTCGCTGAAGGAGAAGCGCTCCGTCGTCCGCCCGATCGTGGCCGAGCTGCACCGCAAGTTCGCGGTGAGCGTGGCGGAGGTCGACCATATGGATCTGCACCGCCGGGCCGTGATCGGGCTGGCGGTGGTGTCGGGTGACACGGGGCACCTGACCGACGTACTCGACCGGTGCGAGCGACTGGTCGCGGGGCGTCCCGAGATCGAACTGCTCTCGGTCAGACGGCGGTTGCACGGTGACGACGACTGACCGGTCGCAGAGACCATTCAAGAACCAGCAGTAACGCAGAACGAGCTAGGAGACGGACCAGTGGCCGACAACGCGCGTGCCAAGAGGCTGGCGGACCTCATCCGAGAGGTGGTGGCCCAGAAGCTGCTGCGCGGGATCAAGGACCCGCGGCTCGGCTCCCACGTCACCATCACGGACACCCGGGTGACCGGCGACCTGCGGGAGGCGACCGTCTTCTACACGGTGTACGGGGACGACGAGGAGCGGGCGGCCGCCGCCGCGGGGCTGGAGAGCGCCAAGGGCATCCTCCGCTCCGAGGTCGGCCGTGCGGCCGGTGTGAAGTTCACGCCGTCCCTCACCTTCGTGGCCGACGCCCTCCCGGACACCGCCAAGACCATCGACGACCTCCTCGACAAGGCGCGCGCCTCGGACGCCCAGGTGCGCGAGACCGCGTCGGGCGCGAAGTACGCCGGTGAGGCCGACCCGTACCGCAAGCCGGAAGACGACGAGGACGACGCCGCCGAATGACCGAGCAGCGCCAGAAGAACACCACGCCCGACGGCCTTGTCATCGTCGACAAGCCGTCGGGCTTCACTTCGCACGACGTCGTCGCCAAGATGCGCGGCATCGCCCGGACCCGGCGGGTCGGGCACGCGGGGACGCTCGACCCCATGGCCACCGGGGTCCTCGTCCTGGGGGTGGAGAGGGCGACCAAGCTGCTCGGTCACCTCGCGCTCACCGAGAAGGAGTACCTCGGGACCGTCAGGCTCGGGCAGACGACGGTCACCGACGACGCCGAGGGCGAGATCACGGCGTCGGTCGACGCGTCGAAGGTCACCCGCGAAGCCGTCGACGCCGGAGTCGCGGAGTTGACCGGACGGATCATGCAGGTGCCGTCCAAGGTCAGCGCCATCAAGATCGACGGCGTGCGGTCCTACAAGCGGGCCCGGGACGGCGAGGACTTCGAGATTCCCGCCCGGCCCGTCACCATCTCCTCCTTCGCCGTGTACGACGTCCGGGACGCCGTCGCCGAGGACGGCACCCCGGTGCTCGACCTCGTGGTGTCGGTGGTGTGCTCCTCCGGGACGTACATCCGCGCCCTGGCCCGCGACCTGGGCGCCGGGCTCGGTGTCGGCGGCCACCTCACCGCGCTGCGCCGCACCCGCGTGGGGCCGTACAAGCTGGACTCCGCGCGGACCCTCGACCAGCTCCAGCAGGAGCTGACCGTGATGCCGGTCGCCGAGGCCGCCGGCGCCGCGTTCCCCCGCTGGGACGTGGACGACAGGCGGGCGGGGCTGCTCCTGAACGGGGTGCGGCTGGAGATGCCCGAGGAGTACGCCGAGCGCGGGGCCGTCGCCGTCTTCGACCCCGCCGGCCGCTTCCTGGCCCTGGTGGAGAGCCAGAAGGGCAAGGCCAAGAGCCTGGCCGTCTTCGGCTGAGGGACGCCGCCCCGAGGGGTGCGGGCACCTGTCGGAGCCGAGCGTGGAGCGGCGGTCACGGGGACTGCTGTTCCCGCCGCTCCACGTTCCCCCCTCGGTTCCCCCACCCAGAGGTGTATCCATCCGCCCGGGGCTATTCACCCCTTCGTGCAGGCGCTCGGAGTGAACCGAGGGAGCGGAAGGGGGCGCGTTCGCCGCGCGATCTGTTCCGCTGATCTTCACGTGCCTACCGTCGGAACACAGGTACGACGGGGAGGTCAGGACATGGCGGTACGGGGCCGTCGGGCGACCGACGACGGCCGTCGGGCGGCGCGGGACGAAGTCCTGGTGCGGGTCGGCGATCTGGCGGGACGACCACGCGGCACGGGCTTCGTCGCCGACCACCACGGCACGGTCGTCACCAGCCACGAGGCGGTGGACGGACTGGCCCGCATCGTGGTGCACGCCGCCGGCGACCGCGTCTGTGTGGTGACCTCCGACGCGGTGACCGCGCTGCCCGCCCTCGATCTCGCCCTCATCCGCACCGAGGGGCTGTGCGTGGACCCGCTGCCCTTCGCCCTGCGGGACGAGGTCGCGACGGGCACGTACGTCCGCATCGCGGCCGGCGGCTGGCGCGAGGCACGGGTGCTTGGCACGGCGGACGTCACGTACACGGCGACCGACGGTTTCCATCTGCTGCGCGGCGCCCTGGAGCTGGCGATCGGGACGGCCGGGAGCGAGGCGCTGCGGCTGGGCGGGGGCGCGGCCGGCGGACCCGTTCTCGACGTGACCACCGGCGCCGTGGTGGGCGTGCTCGGCACGGCGCTTCAGGCACCGCACCGCACCACCGGTTTCGCCGTACCCCTGCGCGACTGGCGGGCCGAGCGGCCACTGGCCGAGCTGCTCGCCCGCAACGCGGCGACCGTGGGCGCGTACGGCACCGATCTCAACCTGGCCGGGGTGCTGGAGCTCACGGCCACCACCGTGGGATCGGACGGGCCGGGGGCGGGAGCCGGAGCCGTCGCGGCGGCCGGTGCCGACCCGGTCGAACGCGCCGATGTCGTACGGGAGTTCACCGCCTTCGCCGACGGCCCCGCCACGGTCCTCGGCCTCGTCGGCCCACCCGGCAGCGGGCGTACGACGGAGCTGGCCGCCCTCGCCGCCCGGCGCGGCCGGGGCCCCGAGCCCGCGCCCACACTGTGGCTCCGCGGCGCCGACCTCCTGTCCGACGACGACTCCGTGGCGGACGCGGCACGACGCGCGCTGGAGCGGGCGGGGCGGATCGTGGCCGCGTCGGCGGGGTACGGGGGCGGGGCGGCGCCGGCGGCGTTCGCGGCCTCGACGGCCCCGCAGGGGTCCGGCACGCCAGGAGCTTCCGCGGCTGCGGAGGACGGGCTCGGTGCGGCGGGAGGGGCCTCGTCCGGCCGGTACGGCGGTGAGCTGGGGGACATCCGGCCCGAGCGGCTCGCCCGGCTCGCCGTGGCGGAGGGACGACCCCTGCTGCTGCTCCTCGACGGGCCCGAGGAGATGCCGCCGACGCTCGCGCACCGGCTGGCCGAGTGGACCGCCGGGACGGCACGGTGGCTGCGGGAGAACGGGGCCCGGCTCGTGGTGGCCTGCCGCGCCGAGTACTGGGAGCGGGCCGGGGCGCGGTTCCCGGCGGAGCTGCTGCACGGCGAGGCGGCCGGCGCAGAGGAACAGTCGCTGCCCGCCTGCGTACGGCTGGGTGACCTGACGGAGAGCGAGGCCCGGCGGGCCAGGCTCCGGTACGGGCTCCCCGAGGACGCGCTCGCCGGGCCCGACGCCCGGCACCCGCTCACCCTGCGGCTCCTGTCCGAGGTGCGGGCGGCGCTCCCGGCCACCCCGGGCGGGCGGCCCGGCGAGGATGGCGCCCTCGCCGGGCCGGACCACGCCGCGGCACCCTCCGCCGGCGCGGAAGCCTCCCGCGCCCCCTCGGGACGGCCCGGCCGGGACGAGGTGCTGGGTGCCTACCTGGATCTGATGTGTCTGCGCGTCGCCGTGCGGCTCGCCGCGGTGAACGGCGTACGGGGGACTGCCGTGCGGCGGCTCGCGGCGCAGGTCTCCGGACAGGTGCACGAGGCGGCCCGGCGATGTCTGGGCCCCGGCCAGGGAGAGCTGGACCGGACCGCGTTCGAGGCGGTGTTCCCCTGGGGGCCGGTGCCGGGGCGGCGGCTCGGCGGCACCACCGGCTGGGCCTCGGCCGTGCTCACCGAGGGACTGCTCGTCCCGGCGGGCGACGGCTACCGCTTCGCCCACGAGGAGCTGGCCGACTGGATCCAGGGCGCCCACCTGGACCTCGACGCGGCCCTGCACGCACTGGTGCACCGCGACTGGGTCGCGCAGGCCGAGGCTCGGCGAGGCTGGGGCACGATGCCCTCGGAGGCCCGTGTCCGCCGCCACGCCCGCCGGGCCACCCGCAACCTCCCCGTGCCCCGCCACCGCGTCGGCCCCGTCGTCCACGCCCTGCTCCTCCTCGCCCGGCACCAGGGCCCCACCGAACTCGCCGGGCGCCTGGAGGAGTTGCTGGACGCCCTCGACGCACTGCTGCCACCGGGCTCCCCGGCCCCCGACGACCCCACCTGGTGGGCCACCCGCCTCCTGTCCGAGGTGCTGCTCCGGGTGCCCGACGCGACGCCGTACACCCGGGTGCTGCGCTTCCTCACCGAGCGGATCGGGGCCTGGCGGGCCCAGGACCGGGGCGTGCCGGGGGAGTTCGGGCCGGACTTCTGGGCGGCGCTGCCGCTGCCCGAGGCGGAACGGTTCGACCTGCTGCGACGCCTGGTCGTCGCCGACCCGGCCACCGGCGAGGGGCCCCGCTACCTCGACGTGGTCTCCCGGCTCCTCGCGGCCCGCCCCGCCGTCGTGCAACCGCTGCTCACCCGCTGGTTCCTGGACGACACCCCGCTGGTCGCGACCCCCGACGCCACCGTGGCGACGGCCGCGCAGGCGCTGCTGCACACTCATCGGCGATGCGCCCTGGACGACCTCACCGAGGCGCTGGTCGACCGTGCGCACCGGCGCGGCGACGAACTGCTCGCGGTGCTCTCCGAGGAGGAACCCTCGGCGGTGTGCCGGGCCGTCGACCGATGGGCGCACGACGACCGCCCGGCCCGGCGGGTCGCCGGGCTCGCGTACGGGCTGCGGACCGCTCCGCACGTGGAGACGGAGGCCGACCGCGGGTTGCTCCGCCATGCGGCGCTCGCCCTGCTGGGCCGCCCCGCCGATGTCACCCTGCACGGCGGTGCCCTCGCCCTGCTCGTACGGGATCCGCTGACCCGGCCGCGGTATCTGCCGCAGGCGCTGGAACGCTTCGCGGCCGGGGACCCGCAGCTGCCGGCGAGCGCCCTGGTCACCGCGCTCGCCACCCACCCGGACCCGGTCCTCGACGCCTTCCGCGCCCGGCTGCGGACCCCGGGCGCCGAGGGCGCGGACGGCGAGGCCCTGCGCACCCTCGCCGAGGTCACCACGCCCGGACTCGCGCGCCGCGTCACCGTCCTGGTCCGGGAGGTCGTCGAGCGGCGCCCGGAGGTGGCCGGGCACGTGGCCGCATACGTCGATCGCAGGCTGGAGCACGGCCCGGGGACCCGAGCCGTGCTGTTCCCGCTGGTCAGCGGCCTGATCGTGGACGGCCCCGTGCAGGTCCGCGCGGCCCTCACGGCGGTCTTCGCCGAGGCGGGCACCCCTGCCTCCGGCCCCCTGCGGCGCGAACTGCTCGACCTGGTGATGGCCACCGAGCGGGACCCGTCCGTCCTCGACGCCCTCCTGCGGGCGGCCGCCGCGCGCGGCGTGACCACCGATGCGGAGGGGACGGAGGGCGCGGAGGGCATGGAGGGGACCAGCGACGCCGCGGCCACCCGCCTGCTGGTCCACCGGGTCGGGCTGCTGCTCGTGCGTACGCCGGAAGGGGCGACCCGGTTCGACTGGGCGCTGGTCGACCTGGCCCGCCATGTGCCCGGTTTCGCGGGGCTGGTGGCGGGCTGGCTGAGCGGCACACCCCAGGAGTGGGCGGCGGTGGTCGGGCCGAGCACCCGCCGGATGATCGAGAACCTGGCGGGCGTACAGGGGGTGCGGGTACCCGCGTGAACCGGGCCGACTTCCCGTGCTCCGGGTCACAGCACGGATGCCGATGCGGGGCGAGAGCACCGGGCATGGCACCCTTAGACCTGCGCAAGGGTTAGGCGTCAATACGGACACGGGTTCGACGAGGAGCGGTCACAGTGCAGCGCTGGCGTGGCTTGGAGGACATCCCCGAGGACTGGGGGCGCAGCGTCGTCACCATCGGTTCCTACGACGGGGTGCACCGCGGGCACCAGCTGATTCTCCGGCACGCCGTGGAACGCGCCCGCGAACGGGGCGTTCCCGCCGTCGTCGTGACCTTCGACCCGCACCCCAGCGAGGTCGTGCGCCCCGGCACCCATCCGCCGCTGCTCGCCCCGCACCACCGCCGTGCCGAACTCATGGCGGACCTGGGCGTGGACGCGGTGCTGATCCTGCCGTTCACCTCCGAGTTCTCGCGGCTGTCCCCGGCCGACTTCGTCGTCAAGGTCCTGGTCGACAAGCTGCACGCCAAGGCCGTCGTCGAGGGCCCCAACTTCCGCTTCGGCCACAAGGCCGCCGGAGACGTGGCGTTCCTGGCCGAGCAGGGCAAGACGTACGACTTCGAGGTCGAGATCGTCGACCTGTTCGTCACCGGTGAGGCGGGCGGCGGGCAGCCGTTCTCCTCGACCCTGACCCGGCGACTGGTCGCCGAGGGCGACGTCGAGGGCGCGCGCGAGATCCTCGGCCGGCCCCATCGCGTCGAGGGCGTCGTCGTCCGCGGTGCGCAGCGCGGCCGTGAACTGGGCTTCCCCACAGCCAACGTGGAGACGCTGCCGCACACCGCGATCCCCGCCGACGGCGTCTACGCCGGCTGGCTGCACATCGACGGCGAGGCCATGCCCGCCGCGATCTCCGTCGGTACGAACCCGCAGTTCGACGGCACCGAGCGCACCGTCGAGGCGTACGCCATCGACCGCGTCGGACTCGACCTCTACGGCCTGCACGCCGCCGTCGACTTCCTCGCCTTCGTGCGCGGCCAGGCGAAGTTCGACTCGCTGGAGGCGCTGCTCGTGGCGATGGGCGAGGACGTGAAGAGGTGCCGGGAACTGATCGCGGCGTACCGGCCGGAGTAGCGACGGTGGTCGGCTCCGGCCGTCCGAAGCCGAAGCCGGAGCCGAAGCCGGAGCCGACAGAGGGCCCGTAGCGTTCACGATCCGTGAACGGTACGGGCCCTCTGTTCGTCTTCCCCGACTCCTGCCGCCTCCTACTGCTGAGGCGGAGCCGGCGGGTAGGACTGACCCGGCTGCGGGTGCTGTGGTTGTTGCGGTGGGTAGGGCTGTCCGGGAGCCGGCTGGCCGGGGTGACCATAGGGCTGCGGGGCGGGGGCCTGGCCGGGGGCCGGCTGACCCGGGTAGGGCTGGCCGGGGTACGGCTGGCCCTGCTGCTGCGGATACGGCTGCTGGCCGGGATTGTGCTGACCGGGAATCTGCTGACCGGGAATCTGCTGGCCGGGCAGAGGCGGGGCGACCACCGGCGGCGGGTTGCCGTCCGAAGTCCACAGGCCGTGCGACTGCTGGTGCCTGGCGATGTCCTCGGCGACCATCGCGGCGAGCGTGAAGTACGCCTCCCGCACCTTCGGCCGCATCATGTCGAGGTCCAACTCGGCGCCGGCCGACAGGTGTTCGTCGAAGGGCACGACGACGACACCCCGGCAGCGCGTCTCGAAGTGGGAGACGATGTCGTCCACCTTGATCATCTTGCCGGTGTCGCGCACCCCCGAGATGACCGTGAGGGAACGGGCCACCAGGTCCTGGTACCCGTGCGCGGACAGCCAGTCCAGCGTCGTACTGGCGCTGCTCGCGCCGTCCACGGACGGCGTCGAGATGATGATGAGCTGGTCGGCGAGGTCGAGCACCCCGCGCATGGCGCTGTAGAGCAGGCCGGTGCCGGAGTCGGTGAGGATGATCGGGTACTGCTTGCCGAGGATGTCGATCGCGCGCCGGTAGTCCTCGTCGTTGAACGTCGTGGAGACGGCGGGGTCCACGTCGTTGGCGATGATCTCCAGCCCTGAGGCAGCCTGCGAGGTGAACCGCCGGATGTCCATGTACGAGTTGAGGTACGGGATCGCCTGGACGAGGTCACGGATGGTCGCCCCGGTCTCGCGCCGCACGCGACGGCCGAGCGTTCCGGCGTCCGGGTTGGCGTCGATCGCGAGGATTTTGTCCTGCCGCTCGGTGGCGAGCGTCGAGCCGAGGGCCGTGGTGGTCGTCGTCTTGCCGACGCCGCCCTTGAGGCTGATGACCGCGATGCGGTAGCAGGACAGCACCGGCGTCCTGATCAGCTCCAGCTTCCGCTGCCGCTCGGCCTCCTCCTTCTTGCCCCCCAGCCTGAACCGCCCGCCCCCGGACGCCGGGCGGCTGCTCTTCGTCTTCTGCTTCTTGCTGTTCAGCAGCCGGTCGGACGACAACTCCACCGCGGCCGTGTAACCGAGCGGCGCCACACCGGGGTTGGTGGGCTGCCGCTGATCATGCTGCACGGGCTGCGGCCAGGCCGCGCCTGCGCGGGGGTCAACGGGGGCGGTGGGAGCGGTGGGAGCGGTGGGCGTTGTGGGATACGGCTGCCCCCCAGGCTGACCGGGTTGACCCGTGTACTCCGGGTGGCCGGGCTGGGCGGGGGGCTGAGGGAAGCCGTAACCGCTCGGGGGAGCAGGGGAGTTGGGCGGCCCCTGAGGCGCCGGGGCGCCGGGCGGGAAGCCGTAGCCGGGCTGAGGGGCGGGCTGTTCGGGGTGGCCGGGCTGGGCGGGGGGTTGGGGGAAGCCGTAGCCGGTCTGTTGGGGGAGGGGTGCTTGCGGGGGTGCGGGTGCGTCGGGCTGGGGGAAGCCGTAGCCCGGGGCGGGTTGTGCCGGGGGCGGGGTGGGCGCGGGGGTGCCGGGTTGCCCGCCGGGCTGCGCGGGCTGGGCGGGGGGTTGGGGGAAGCCGTAGCCGGTCTGTTGGGGGAGGGGTGCTTGCGGGGGTGCGGGTGCGTCGGGCTGGGGGAAGCCGTAGCCCGGGGCGGGTTGTGCCGGGGGCGGGGTGGGCGCGGGGGTGCCGGGCTGCCCGCCGGGCTGCGCGGGCTGTGCGGGGGGTTGGGGGAAGCCGTAGCCGGCCTGTTGCGGGACGGGGGCGTGCGGCGGGACCGGCGCACCAGGTGGCGGGAAGCCGTAACCGGCGGGGGACGGGGTGTGGGGTGCCTGGGGGGCTGCCGGCTGCTGGTCGGGCGTGGGTGCCGGGGCCGGGGTGACGGGCGTGGCGGAGGCGTGCGGTGGTGCGGGGGGCACGGGGGCGCCGGGGGTGCCGGTCGTTCCGGTGGCCTCGGGTGACGGAGGCAGACCGGGGGCAGCGGGGTTGTCGGGCGGCAAGGGTGCGCCGGGGGTGGCCGGTGCACCGGAGGCAGCGGGGGTGCCTGTGGTGCCGGGCGCGCCGGGTGGCACAGGGCCTCCGGGGCTGGCCGGCGCACCGGGTGTGGCAGGTGCACCGGGCCCACCAGAGGTACCGGGGGTGGCATCGACCGGGTTGCCCCAGGCGGCAGGCGCACCCTGGGGAGCCTGCGGGGGGAACGGCTGCTGCTGGGGCGGCGGCACCGGCTGTTCGCCCTGGGCGGCCGCGGGCTGCTGGTTCGGCACCGCGGGATGCACCGGCGCCGTCGGCGCGACCGGCGGCCACTGCGCTCCCGCGGCGGGCGCCGGCGGCGTGGCCAGTTGGTACGCGGGCGGCAACGGCGGAAGCGCACCCTGCTGCGCCGGAGGCGTCCAGGCGGGAGGCGTCTGCGGTACGCCACCGGGGGCGCCCGGAGCGGGCGCGGCGTCCTGGGGCGCGGCCGGCTGAGGCGCGGCGGTCTGCGGCATCGCACCCGGGGACTCGACGGTGCCGGGGGCGCCGCCGACAGGCTCGGCAGGAACGGCGTCATGCGGAACCGAGTTCTGCGGCGCCAGATCCTGCGCAACGGCTGCCTGAGGTACGGCGCCCTGAGCGGGTGCATCCTGCGGTACGGCGCCCTGAGCCGGTGCCTCCTGCGGGACGGCATTCTGCGGGACAGGAATCTCGGCCACGGCATCCTGCCGGGCGACCGCACCCGGCTCGGCCTCGCCGGAGACCACATCCGGCCGCTCGGCACCGTCGGCCGACGCACCCTCGTGGTCACCGGTCTCTACGGCACCGGTCTCTACGGCGTCGGCCTCGCCAGACGCGTGCGCACCGGCCGACCCCTCGGCGCCCACACCGCCGTCGCTGCCCTCGCCCGCTCCGCCCTGAGCGTCCTGGCCCTCGCCGGACGACACCACGGGCTCGGCGGGCTGGGTGACAGCGCCAGCGCCGGCATCCGCGTCGGCACCGGCGCCCCCCGCACCCTGAGGCGCCGTCTCCACGGCCGTACCGGCTGCCGTCACGTCCCCGGGGCCGGAAACCTCGGAGTCGGAGCGCGCGGCGCTCGCCGGCTCCCCGCCCGTCACCTGCGGCGCGTTCAACTCGAAGTCACCGGCACTCGCCGCACCCTGGGCGGCACCCGCGTCAGAGCCCGCACCAGAGGTCGTACCCGCACCGGAGGCACCCTGGGCGGCAGCGCCATCCCCGACCTCGCGCTTCATCGCGGCAGCGGAGATCCGCATGGTCGCCCCGCTCTCGATGTCCCCGTCGCCCTCACCATCGGCGCCGGCCACGGGCGCGGCGGCCGTCGGAGGCCATGGAGGCGGATACGAACCGGGCACACCGGACATGTCGAGAGGAGCGCCGACGGGCGGCGCGAACGGCAGCCCGATCGGCGGCCGCACGGAACCGGCGACCGGAGCAACGCCCCCCGCACCGGCCGCACCGGTACCCGCCCCCGCACTCGTGTCAGCACCAGCACCAGCACCCGCACCCGGTTCCACGCCGGCCCCTCCCGGAGAGGCGTTCTGCGTGTACCAGGCAGGCGGCGCGTAGTCGATGGTGAACTCGCCCGTCATCTCGATGGCGGACTCCGCGTCGGGCTGGTCATCGTCGGGTGTGGCCCAGCCCCCGCGCATCCCGTCCCGATCGCTGCTCACAATTCCTCCTGGTGTGGTCGAGCACCCTCATGCCGTGCTGGGGCGACCGTTCCTGTCGTCTGATGTCGCCGGGCTGATCCCCCCTCGGGCCCCGGGCCAAGTCACACAGCCCGTACCACCCGCGTGCGGGCAACTCGCGACGTGCTGCACCCCAGCCTAATCATCAGGAGCGCGGGCCCGGCAGGCCCGTCTCTCCCGACCGGCTCACCCGAAGCACCCAAGCAGCCTGAAAAGGGAGCAACTTGGGCATGCTGCCCAGACTGGATCTTCGCGCGCCCGACTTGTCCCACAGCCGGAGCGGGCTCCCCGCGCACACAAGACCCACACAAGCCGAGACCCACACAAGCCGAGACCCACACAAGCCGAGACCCACACAAGCCGAGGCCCACACAAGGCGGGGGCCCGCACAGAACAAAAGGACCGACGCAAACAAAGGGAGCGACACAAACAAGAGGGCCGACGCAGAACAACAAGTGGACCGACGCAAAACAAGAGGGGCAGGCAGCCGACCCCGGCTCCCCGCCCCTTCGCCCGATCCGCGCTTCGCCCGATCCGCGCTTCGCGCCCGCGCCCGGCCCTCTACGCAGCCGGCGCCCCGTCCCCCGGTGCCGGCTCCAGATCGAACTCCCCGTCCCGCGCCCCCAGTACGAACGCCCGCCACTCCCCCTCCGTGTACCGCAGCACGGTGTCGGGGTCGAGTGAGGACCTCATGGCCACGGCGCCCTCCGGGAGGTAGGCGATCTCGACCCGCTCCTCCTGATCCTCGGTCCCCGGCGCGCTGTGCCACTCGACGCCGGAGATGTCGAGGGCGTACAGCTCGTCCTTCTCCCGCTCCTTGCGCGCCTTGAGTTCCTTGTCCTCGGCCTCGGCCATCGCGGCTGGGTCCCTTCGTCCGTGCCAACGAGCTTCGCGTCGACGAGCTTCGTGTCAACAAGCTGTCAGGTCACCCTACTTGTCCTCGTTCGCCCTGGTCAGGGGTTTGCCGATGTCCGCACAGCGCACCGTCGGCGACAGCGTGGTCCCCGGCCCGGCCGCTTCCCGCCCGCCCCTTCGGGATAAAGGTTTCTCCCTCACGTCAGCGGCTTCTCCCTCACGTCAGCGGCTTCACCCCCACGAAGCGGTCCGGGGTGCGACGGCCACGACGGTCGACGCTCGGCGCCGAAGGCGATCCGGGGCGCGCACGGCCCCCGGTCCGACGTACCCCTCCAAGCTGGTATTCTGTCCCGTGGCCGTTTGTGTGCGCACCTCCGGACTCCGGAGGTAGCCCCCAGCGGACCCCCGCCACCCGAGTCACAGAAGCCCCCCTGAGACGCAGACCAGGGGCACTCGGTGGCATCAACGAGACTCATGAGGAGTATCGCGTGTCGCTCGACGCCGCTACGAAGAAGCAGATCATCACCGAGTTCGGTACCAAGGAGGGCGACACCGGCTCCCCCGAGGTCCAGGTCGCGATGCTCTCCCGCCGCATCTCGGACCTGACCGAGCACCTCAAGGCCCACAAGCACGACCACCACTCCCGCCGTGGTCTGCTGATCCTGGTCGGTCAGCGTCGCCGTCTGCTGCAGTACCTCGCCAAGAAGGACATCCAGCGCTTCCGTGCGCTGGTCGACCGCCTCGGCATCCGCCGCGGTGCGGCGGGCGCCAAGTAGGACGCCGTGAGGGGAGCGGTTCCCGGGAGATCGGGGGACCGCTCCCTTTGCTGTAGGCACCGGAAATCCGCCGGCCCCGCCGACCCCGTCGGCAGGGGGCGCGCGGCCCCGACGCACGCGGGACGTACGGGCGGAAACGTGCGGAGTGTCACCACCCCTTTGTAGTGTGGTAGCACAACGCAAGAGGCACGACACAGCGTGAGGCGCCCGGAGGGCGACGCACGCACACGTACGAGGAGAAGCGCACCTCGCCGCCGCCGGTCCTCGGTAGTGGCCCCCGGGAGATTGCGAACCCGAGGGCTTCGATCGAAGACCGGCCCGCACCAGACGGCGCGCTTCTCCGCCACCGTCCCCCTGCCACACGGGCAGGCCCAGGGACGAAAGACGAAAAGTATCGGAGAATTTGCTAGTGGAGAACGAGACCCACTACGCCGAGGCCGTCATCGACAACGGCTCCTTCGGCACCCGCACCATCCGTTTCGAGACGGGCCGTCTGGCCCGCCAGGCCGCCGGCTCCGCCGTGGCCTACCTGGACGACGACACCATGGTGCTGTCGGCCACCACGGCTTCCAAGAACCCCAAGGACCAGCTCGACTTCTTCCCCCTCACGGTGGACGTCGAGGAGCGGATGTACGCCGCCGGCAAGATCCCCGGCAGCTTCTTCCGCCGTGAGGGCCGTCCCTCCGAGGACGCCATCCTCACCTGCCGCCTGATCGACCGCCCGCTGCGCCCGTCCTTCAAGAAGGGCCTGCGCAACGAGATCCAGGTCGTCGCCACGATCATGGCGCTCAACCCCGACCACCTGTACGACGTCGTCGCGATCAACGCCGCGTCCGCGTCCACGCAGCTGGCCGGTCTGCCCTTCTCCGGTCCGATCGGCGGCGTCCGCGTCGCGCTGATCAACAACCAGTGGGTGGCCTTCCCGACGCACACCGAGCTGGAGGACGCCGTCTTCGACATGGTCGTCGCCGGCCGTGTCCTGGAGGACGGCGACGTCGCGATCATGATGGTCGAGGCCGAGGCCACCGAGAAGACGATCCAGCTGGTCCAGGGCGGCGCCGAGGCGCCTACCGAGGAGGTCGTCGCCGCCGGTCTGGACGCCGCGAAGCCCTTCATCAAGGTGCTCTGCAAGGCCCAGGCCGACCTCGCGTCGAAGGCCGCCAAGCCGACCGGCGAGTTCCCGGTCTTCCTCGACTACCAGGACGACGTCCTGGAGGCGCTCACCGCCGCGGTCAAGGACGAGCTGACGCAGGCCCTCACCATCGCGGGCAAGCAGGAGCGCGAGGCCGAGCTGGACCGCGTCAAGGGTCTGGCCGCCGAGAAGCTGCTCCCGCAGTTCGAGGGCCGCGAGAAGGAGATCTCCGCCGCGTACCGCTCGCTGACCAAGTCCCTGGTCCGTGAGCGCGTCATCAAGGACAAGGTCCGCATCGACGGCCGCGGCGTCACGGACATCCGTACGCTGGCCGCCGAGGTCGAGGCCATCCCGCGCGTGCACGGTTCGGCGCTGTTCGAGCGTGGCGAGACCCAGATCCTGGGCGTCACCACCCTCAACATGCTCCGGATGGAGCAGCAGCTCGACACCCTCTCCCCGGTGACGCGCAAGCGCTACATGCACAACTACAACTTCCCGCCGTACTCCGTCGGCGAGACCGGCCGCGTCGGTTCCCCGAAGCGCCGCGAGATCGGCCACGGCGCCCTCGCCGAGCGCGCCATCGTGCCGGTGCTGCCGACGCGCGAGGAGTTCCCCTACGCGATCCGTCAGGTGTCCGAGGCCCTCGGCTCCAACGGCTCGACGTCCATGGGCTCGGTCTGCGCCTCCACCATGTCGCTGCTGAACGCCGGTGTGCCGCTGAAGGCCCCCGTCGCCGGTATCGCCATGGGCCTGATCTCGCAGGAGATCAACGGCGAGACGCACTACGTCGCCCTCACCGACATCCTCGGTGCGGAGGACGCCTTCGGCGACATGGACTTCAAGGTCGCCGGCACCAAGGAGTTCGTCACCGCCCTCCAGCTCGACACCAAGCTGGACGGCATCCCCGCCTCCGTCCTGGCCGCCGCCCTCAAGCAGGCCCGTGACGCCCGCCTCCACATCCTCGACGTGATGATGGAAGCGATCGACACGCCGGACGAGATGTCCCCCAACGCCCCGCGGATCATCACCGTCAAGATCCCCGTGGACAAGATCGGTGAGGTCATCGGCCCCAAGGGCAAGATGATCAACCAGATCCAGGAGGACACCGGCGCCGAGATCACGATCGAGGACGACGGCACCATCTACATCGGTGCCCAGCAGGGCTCGCAGGCCGAGGCCGCCCGCGCCACGATCAACGGCATCGCCAACCCGACCATGCCGGAGGTCGGCGAGCGCTACCTGGGCACCGTCGTGAAGACGACGACCTTCGGCGCGTTCGTGTCGCTGCTCCCGGGCAAGGACGGTCTGCTGCACATCTCGCAGATCCGCAAGCTCGCCGGTGGCAAGCGCGTGGAGAACGTCGAGGACGTCGTCGGCGTGGGCTCCAAGGTCCAGGTCGAGATCGCCGAGATCGACTCCCGCGGCAAGCTCTCCCTCATCCCCGTGATCGAGGGCGAGGACGGCTCCGAGGACAAGAAGGACGACGGCGACAAGTGACGTCCCGTAGCTCCCAGGCGACGGCCCGCACCTCCACGGAGGCGCGGGCCGTCGCCCGTACCCAAACCCTGATCAAGGGCAGAGACGGCATCGGCACGGTCCGCAAGACCACCCTCCCGGGCGGCCTGCGCATCGTCACCGAGACCCTGCCGTCCGTGCGCTCCGCCACCTTCGGCATCTGGGCGCACGTCGGCTCCCGCGACGAGTCGCCCGCGCTGAACGGCGCCACCCACTACCTGGAGCACCTGCTCTTCAAGGGCACCTCGCGCCGCAGCGCGCTCGACATCTCCTCCGCGATCGACGCGGTCGGCGGCGAGATGAACGCGTTCACGGCCAAGGAGTACACGTGCTACTACGCGCGCGTGCTCGACACCGACCTGCCGCTCGCCATCGACACGGTCTGCGACATGCTCACCGGCTCGCTCATCCGCGAGGAGGACGTCGACGTGGAGCGCGGCGCCATCCTCGAAGAGATCGCGATGACCGAGGACGACCCGGGCGACTGCGTGCACGACCTGTTCGCACACACCATGTTCGGCGACACCCCCCTCGGCCGCCCGGTCCTCGGCACGGTCGACACCGTCAACGCCCTCACCGCCGACCGCATCCGCCGCTTCTACAAGAAGCACTACGACCCGACCCACCTCGTGGTCGCCTGCGCGGGCAACGTCGACCACAACAAGGTCGTACGACAGGTCCGCGCGGCCTTCGAGAGCGCCGGCGCCCTCACCCGCGCCGATGCCACCCCGATCGCCCCGCGCGAGGGCCGCCGCGGCCTGCGTACGGCCGGCCGGGTCGAACTGGTCGGGCGTAAGACCGAGCAGGCGCACGTCGTCCTCGGCATGCCCGGCCTCGCCCGCACCGACGAGCGTCGCTGGGCCCTCGGCGTCCTCAACACCGCGCTCGGCGGCGGCATGTCCTCCCGTCTCTTCCAGGAGGTCCGGGAGAAGCGCGGCCTCGCCTACAGCGTGTACTCGTACACGTCCGGCTTCGCCGACTGCGGCCTCTTCGGCGTCTACGCCGGCTGCCGCCCGTCCCAGGTGCACGACGTGCTGAAGATCTGCCGCGACGAACTCGACCAGGTCGCCGAGAACGGGCTGCCCGACGACGAGATCGAGCGCGCCATCGGCCAGCTCCGCGGCTCCACGGTCCTCGGCCTGGAGGACACCGGCGCGATCATGAACCGCATCGGCAAGAGCGAGCTGTGCTGGGGCGAGCAGATGTCCGTCGACGAGATGCTGACCCGCATAGCGATGGTGACCCCGGACGAGGTCCGCTCCGTGGCCCGCGAGATTCTGGGCCGGCGGCCCTCCCTGTCGGTGATCGGCCCGCTCAAGGACAAACAGGCGTCCCGTCTCCACGAAGCCGTCGCCTGACACCCCAGTTAAGGAACCAAGCAATGAGCAAGCTGCGCGTGGCGGTCATCGGTGCCCGGGGCCGTATCGGCTCCGAGGCCGTGCGGGCCGTCGAGGCCGCCGAGGACATGGAGCTGGTCGCCGCCCTGAGCCGGGGCGACGAGCTGGAGACCCTGGCGGAGACCGGCGCCCAGGTCGCCGTCGAACTGACCACCCCCGCCTCGGTCATGGACAACCTCGACTTCTGCGTACGCCACGGCATCCACGCGGTCGTCGGGACGACGGGCTGGACCGACGAACGCCTCGCGCAGCTGGGCGGCTGGCTGGCGAAGTCCCCGGAGACGGGCGTGCTCATCGCGCCCAACTTCTCCATCGGGGCCGTCCTGACCATGAAGTTCGCGCAGATCGCCGCGCCGTACTTCGAGTCCGTCGAGGTCGTCGAACTGCACCACCCGAACAAGGTCGACGCCCCCAGCGGCACCGCCACCCGCACCGCGCAGCTCATCGCCGAGGCCCGCCGGGCCGCGGGCACGGCCCCCGCGCCGGACGCCACGGCCACGGCCCTGGACGGCGCGCGGGGCGCCGACGTCGACGGCGTCCCCGTGCACGCCGTACGCCTGCGGGGTCTCCTCGCCCACCAGGAGGTGCTGCTCGGCGGGGAGGGGGAGACCCTGACGGTTCGTCATGACTCCCTCCACCA
Organism: Streptomyces stelliscabiei; assembly: GCF_014873495.1. Lineage (GTDB taxonomy): Bacteria > Actinomycetota > Actinomycetes > Streptomycetales > Streptomycetaceae > Streptomyces > Streptomyces bottropensis. The sequence goes on from NZ_JADBGF010000001.1 coordinate 7,577,149, forward strand.
CAGCAGTTTCATGCCGGGCATCCTGCTCGGCGCCCGCCGCGTGGTGACGACCCCGGGCCTCACCTTCGGCCTCGAACACTTCCTCGACCTGGGCTGATCGGGCCGGGAGAAGTCATGCGCGCGAAGCTCACCTACGCCGTCACGGCAGCCGTCCTGGTCGTCTACTTCGTCCTGGTCGGCAGCCGCGGGGTCCTGCTCATCGAGACCGGCACACCGATCACGATCGCCTTCGGCGTCGCCGTGCTCGTCCTGCCGGGGATCGGCCTGTGGTTCCTCTGGAAGAACACCCAGTTCGTCCGCAGGGCCAACCAGCTCGCCGCCGAACTCGACTCCGAAGGGGGCCTGCCCGTCGACGAGTTGAAGCGGACCCCGAGCGGCCGCATCGACCGCGACTCGGCCGACGAGGTCTTCGCGCGCCGCAAGGAGGAGACCGAGGACGCCCCCGACGACTGGCGCACCTGGTTCCGGCTCGCCGTCGCCTACCACGACGCCCGCGACACCCCCCGGGCCCGCAAGGCCATGCAGCGCGCGATCGCCCTCCACGACGGCAGACCGGCACCGACCGTCTGACCTGCCGCCGTGCCCGCAAGTGCGCGGTCGCGTACGAGTGAGGGGCCGATCCGCACAGCGGATCGGCCCCTCACTCGTATGTGCGATTACGCGGCGCGCCCGTACTCCGCCGCCCACGCCTCGATCGTGTCGGCCGCCTTGTCGAAGGCCTCCGTACGTGCCAGGAAGTCGGCGTTGTGCGTGGTCATCAGCGGCGTCACGTACTCCTGCACCCGGTCCGTACGGACGAGGAGCAGCGCCTGTCCCTGCACGGACCGGGGCAGCCCGAGCCAGCGCACCGGCTGCTGCACGGTACGCACCGAGACGCTGGCCTCCCACGACGCGGTACGCGTGCGGAAGAAGCCCACCTGACGCACCCCCCGCGCACTCACCCAGATGCCGACCCGCAGCAGCCGCAGGGCGCAGCCGATGACCAGCAGGGCACCGCCGAAGCAGATCGCACCGGCCTGCGGGGTGTCGGCCACCGCGATGATGACGGCCGCGACCAGCACGTACGAGGCGAGCAGCAGCAGGAGCGCGGCCGCGCCGACCCGCCAGGGACCGGGGCGGTAGGGGCGTCGCCAGCGGTCGCGGTCCTCGAACGGCAGCGCCTCGTCCACCGTGTGGTCGAAGGCGCGGTCGGCGGTCAGGAAGGGCAGGGGCACGGCTGGTCCTCACTCGATCCACGCACAGCTTTCGCCGGGTGAGGCTACCGAGCCGGGCCCCTCCCCACCACTTTCGGGGGCCCGTCAGGGGTACAAGCAGGCGCAACTCGGGTCATCCCGCGCCCTGCGACGCCGAGCCGTAGAGTGGGCGCCGCCCGAGCGCAGCAATGGGAAGGATCCTCCGAGCCGTGACCGACACCCCCGCCGACGACCTCAAGCCCAGCTTCCGCAGCGATGTCACCGTCGAGTTGGTGAAGCACAGCGCGGCCGATTCGGACGTGCTGTGGGCCGCCCGAGTCTCCACTGCCGGCGAACAGTCCCTGGAGGAGCTGACGAAGGACCCCGAGCGCTCCAAGGGCCTCATCAACTACCTGATGCGGGACCGGCACGGCAGCCCCTTCGAGCACAACTCGATGACCTTCTTCATCAGCGCCCCGATCTTCGTCTTCCGCGAGTTCATGCGGCACCGGGTGGGCTGGTGCATCGCCGGAGACACAGAGATCACGCTGGAGAGCGAGGCCGGCCATGTCAGGCGGCGTTCCATCGCGGAGCTCTACAAGCTCTGGCACCTCGGAGTCGAGGACGGTCTCCCGCATTCCGCCGGTGGAGTGACCTGGCACGGCCGGGCCGGGAAGTGGATGGCGCAGGTCGGGCGCGGCGAGGAGAACCACTACCTCGGCCTGTACGAGAGTCGTGAGGCCGCCGAGTCCGCCGTGGCGGAATTCCGGGAACTGCACCCCGATACCCGTATCCGCAAGCTCGAGTCGGTCCGTCGCAACCGTGTGCGCTGCTACGACGAGGAGACGCTGCTGGCCCAGCGAGCCAGGATCGTCGACGTCATCGAGTCCGGGGTGAAGCCGCTCATCAGGATCACCACCGAGTCCGGGAAGACGCTCCGCTGCACGGTCGATCACGCGGTGCTGACGCCCGAGGGCTGGAGCAAGGCCGGGGAGTTGGCCGTCGGGGACGCGGTCATGGCGGCGGGAACCGTCCCCCACCCGTCGGAGGCACCGGTCCCGCCGAGCCTGGGTCGCGGCATCGGCGTGTGGGCCTCCATGCAGCGAGAGCGGCTGATCAAGGAGATCGACGCCTGCCACCTCTGCGGCCAGGATTTCCCCCGGTCGGAACTCGCCCTGGACCATGTGGTGCCGGTGGCGGGCGACCTGGCCCGGGCTCTCGACGAGAAGAACCTCGCCCCCGCGTGCGAACCGTGCCATGCGATCAAGAGTGCCGGCGAGCAGGCCCTGGCCCGTCGAGACGACAAGAGCGCCAAAGCCGTTCCGGACCGGATCGTCGCCGTCGAACAGGACGGCGAGGAGATGACGTACGACCTCTCCGTGGAAGGCCCCTGGCACAACTTCCTCGCCAACGGGATCGTCGTCCACAATTCGTACAACGAGGAGTCGGGCCGCTACCGGGAACTCCAGCCCCACTTCTACGTCCCCGACGAGGCCCGCAAGCTCGTCCAGGAGGGCCGGCCCGGCAAGTACGTCTTCGTGGAGGGCACGCAGGCGCAGCAGGAGCTGGTCGGGCGGGTCATGGAGGACTCGTACGTCCACGCCTACGAGGCGTACCAGGAGATGCTCGCCGCCGGAGTGGCCCGGGAGGTCGCGCGCGCGGTGCTGCCCGTCGGTCTCTTCTCCTCGATGTACGCCACCTGCAACGCCCGCTCGCTGATGCACTTCCTCGGTCTGCGCACCCAGCACGAGCTCGCGAAGGTGCCGTCCTTCCCCCAGCGGGAGATCGAGATGGTGGGCGAGCGGATGGAGGCGGAGTGGGCGAAGCTCATGCCGCTGACGCACGCCGCGTTCAATGCGAACGGCCGGGTAGCGCCGTAGCGGGCCGTCGAGTTTCGGCCAGGCACAGATGTACGGGTCAGCCGAGCGAAGTGTCCGTATTGCGGCATTTCGAGAAGTTCATCTAGCCTGATCAAACGGACCCGGCACTGCTTGAACCCCCGAGCAGGCAGTGCCGGGCTCCGCATTTGTCCTGACTTTTCCCGCCCCCCGAGGGCAGACCGTGCCCTGAGCAGCGAGTAGCGTGTTACCCATGGCTCCGACCTCGACTCCGCAGACCCCCTTCGGGCGGGTCCTCACCGCCATGGTCACGCCCTTCACGGCGGACGGCGCACTCGACCTCGACGGCGCGCAGCGGCTCGCCACCCACCTGGTGGACGCAGGCAACGACGGCCTGGTCATCAACGGCACCACCGGCGAGTCCCCCACCACCGGTGACGCGGAGAAATCGGACCTGGTACGAGCCGTCCTCGAAGCAGTCGGCGACCGCGCCCACATCATCGCCGGCGTCGGCACCAACGACACCCACCACAGCATCGAGCTGGCCCGCGCCGCCGAGAAGACCGGCGCCCACGGCCTCCTCGTCGTCACGCCGTACTACAACAAGCCCCCGCAGGAGGGCCTGTACCGCCACTTCAGGGCGATCGCCGACGCCGCCGAGCTGCCGGTGATGCTGTACGACATCCCCGGCCGCAGTGGCGTCCCGATCGACACCGAGACGATCGTCCGACTCGCCGAGCACCCGCGCATCGTCGCCAACAAGGACGCCAAGGGCGACCTCGGCCGCGCCAGCTGGGCCATCGCCCGCTCCGGTCTCGCCTGGTACTCCGGCGACGACATGCTGAACCTCCCGCTGCTCTCCGTGGGCGCGGTCGGTTTCGTCTCCGTCGTCGGCCACGTCGTCACCCCCGAGCTGCGCGCCCTAGTCGACGCGTACGTCTCCGGTGACGTCCAGAAGGCCACCGAGATCCACCAGAAGCTGCTCCCGGTCTTCACCGGCATGTTCCGCACGCAGGGCGTGATGACCACCAAGGCGGCGCTCGCCCTCCAGGGTCTGCCGTCCGGACCACTGCGCGCCCCCATGGTCGAGCTTTCGCCCGAGGAGACCGCCCAGCTCAAGATCGATCTTGGTGCCGGCGGGGTACAGCTCTGACAACGGACGTCGCACGACGCGCCAACCAGACTTCACAACTGAATAGGCAGGACGAAAGCGCCTGCGTCCCCATCCACAACTGCTTTTGCACGAACGTCATGCGCGCCACGTGCCCCAGGTACGTGGCGCGCATGGTGAGGAGAGTCTTTTGAGTCATCCGCATCCTGAACTCGGCCCACCGCCCCCGCTCCCGGAGGGTGGCCTGCGGGTCACCCCGCTGGGAGGTCTCGGCGAGATCGGCCGGAACATGACCGTCTTCGAATACGGCGGCCGGCTGCTGATCGTGGACTGCGGGGTGCTCTTCCCCGAGGAGGAGCAGCCCGGAATCGACCTGATCCTGCCGGACTTCTCGTCCGTCAGGGACCGCCTCGACGACATCGAGGGCATCGTCCTCACGCACGGTCACGAGGACCACATCGGAGCGGTCCCGTACCTGCTCCGCGAGAAGCCCGACATCCCGTTGATCGGCTCCAAGCTGACCCTCGCGCTCATCGAGGCCAAGCTCCAGGAGCACCGCATCCGCCCGTACACCCTTGAGGTGACCGAAGGGAACCGCGAGCGCATCGGTCCCTTCGACTGCGAGTTCGTCGCGGTCAACCACTCCATCCCGGACGCCCTGGCCGTGGCCATCCGCACGCCCGCGGGCATGGTGGTCCACACGGGCGACTTCAAGATGGACCAGCTCCCGCTGGACAACCGGCTGACAGATCTCCACGCGTTCGCACGGCTCAGCGAGGAGGGCATCGATCTCCTCCTCTCCGACTCCACGAACGCCGAGGTCCCGGGTTTCGTTCCGCCGGAGCGCGACATCTCCAACGTCCTGCGTCAGGTCTTCGCGGGAGCCGGCAAGCGGATCATCGTGGCCAGCTTCGCCAGCCACATCCACCGCATCCAGCAGATCCTCGACGCCGCCCACGAGTACGGCCGCCGGGTCGCCTTCGTCGGTCGCTCGATGGTCCGCAACATGGGCATCGCCAGGGACCTCGGCTATCTGAAGGTGCCGCCGGGCCTGGTCGTGGACGTCAAGACGCTCGACGACCTGCCGGACCACGAGATCGTCCTCGTGTGCACCGGTTCGCAGGGCGAGCCGATGGCCGCCCTGTCCCGCATGGCCAACCGGGACCACCAGATCCGTATCGTCCAGGGCGACACCGTGATCCTGGCCTCGTCCCTGATCCCCGGCAACGAGAACGCGGTCTACCGCGTCATCAACGGCCTGACCCGCTGGGGCGCCAACGTCGTCCACAAGGGCAACGCCAAGGTCCATGTCTCCGGACACGCCTCGGCCGGTGAGCTGCTGTACTTCTACAACATCTGCCGCCCGAGGAACCTGATGCCGGTGCACGGCGAATGGCGGCACCTGCGGGCCAACGCCGAACTGGGCGCCCTGACAGGCGTTCCGCACGACCGCATCGTCATCGCCGAGGACGGCGTGGTCGTCGACCTCATCGAGGGCAAGGCCAAGATCTCGGGCAAGGTCCAGGCCGGCTACGTGTACGTCGACGGCCTCTCGGTCGGCGACGTGGGCGAACCCGCGCTGAAGGACCGGAGGATCCTGGGCGACGAAGGCATCATCTCCGTCTTCGTCGTCGTGGACTCCTCCACCGGCAAGATCACCGGCGGTCCGCACATCCAGGCTCGCGGTTCCGGCATCGAGGACTCAGCCTTCAGCGCGGTCGCTCCGAAGATCACGGAAGTCCTGGAGCGGTCGGCGCAGGACGGGGTCGTCGAACCCCACCAGCTGCAACAGCTCATCCGCCGCACCCTCGGCAAGTGGGTCTCCGACACCTACCGGCGTCGGCCGATGATCCTGCCTGTGGTGGTTGAGGTCTGACCCACCGTCAGTGCCTGCTCCGGAGCGGGGCCCCTCGATTTGCATCGGGGCGCCCCGCTCCAGTACGTTTACGGCTCCGCCCAGGGGGAACCCGACGCAACGTGCGTCAGGAGTCACCCGGACCGGGCGGAAATTCCGACTCAGAGCTTCTGATAAAGTCGGAGTCGCCGGAAAGGGAAACGCGAAAGCGGAAACCTGGAAAGCACCGAGGAAATCGGAACCGGAAACGGTCTGATAGAGTCGGAAACGCAAGACCGAAGGGAAACTGCCCGGAGGAAAGCCCGAGAGTAGCTTGGGTGAGTACAAAGGAAGCGTCCGTTCCTTGAGAACTCAACAGCGTGCCAAAAATCAACGCCAGATATGTTGATACCCCGTCCGCCGGGCAGTGTTCCGGTGGTCGAGGTTCCTTTGAAACAAACACAGCGAGGACGCTGTGAACGGCCGGGCTTATTCCGCCTGGCTGTTCCGCTCTCGTGGTTTGCACCCGATTACGGGTACACATTCACGGAGAGTTTGATCCTGGCTCAGGACGAACGCTGGCGGCGTGCTTAACACATGCAAGTCGAACGATGAACCACTTCGGTGGGGATTAGTGGCGAACGGGTGAGTAACACGTGGGCAATCTGCCCTTCACTCTGGGACAAGCCCTGGAAACGGGGTCTAATACCGGATACAACCACTACAGGCATCTGTGGGTGGTGGAAAGCTCCGGCGGTGAAGGATGAGCCCGCGGCCTATCAGCTTGTTGGTGAGGTAACGGCTCACCAAGGCGACGACGGGTAGCCGGCCTGAGAGGGCGACCGGCCACACTGGGACTGAGACACGGCCCAGACTCCTACGGGAGGCAGCAGTGGGGAATATTGCACAATGGGCGAAAGCCTGATGCAGCGACGCCGCGTGAGGGATGACGGCCTTCGGGTTGTAAACCTCTTTCAGCAGGGAAGAAGCGAAAGTGACGGTACCTGCAGAAGAAGCGCCGGCTAACTACGTGCCAGCAGCCGCGGTAATACGTAGGGCGCGAGCGTTGTCCGGAATTATTGGGCGTAAAGAGCTCGTAGGCGGTCTGTCGCGTCGGATGTGAAAGCCCGGGGCTTAACCCCGGGTCTGCATTCGATACGGGCAGACTAGAGTGTGGTAGGGGAGATCGGAATTCCTGGTGTAGCGGTGAAATGCGCAGATATCAGGAGGAACACCGGTGGCGAAGGCGGATCTCTGGGCCATTACTGACGCTGAGGAGCGAAAGCGTGGGGAGCGAACAGGATTAGATACCCTGGTAGTCCACGCCGTAAACGGTGGGAACTAGGTGTTGGCGACATTCCACGTCGTCGGTGCCGCAGCTAACGCATTAAGTTCCCCGCCTGGGGAGTACGGCCGCAAGGCTAAAACTCAAAGGAATTGACGGGGGCCCGCACAAGCAGCGGAGCATGTGGCTTAATTCGACGCAACGCGAAGAACCTTACCAAGGCTTGACATCGCCCGGAAAGCATCAGAGATGGTGCCCCCCTTGTGGTCGGGTGACAGGTGGTGCATGGCTGTCGTCAGCTCGTGTCGTGAGATGTTGGGTTAAGTCCCGCAACGAGCGCAACCCTTGTTCTGTGTTGCCAGCATGCCCTTCGGGGTGATGGGGACTCACAGGAGACTGCCGGGGTCAACTCGGAGGAAGGTGGGGACGACGTCAAGTCATCATGCCCCTTATGTCTTGGGCTGCACACGTGCTACAATGGCAGGTACAATGAGCTGCGAAGCCGTGAGGCGGAGCGAATCTCAAAAAGCCTGTCTCAGTTCGGATTGGGGTCTGCAACTCGACCCCATGAAGTCGGAGTTGCTAGTAATCGCAGATCAGCATTGCTGCGGTGAATACGTTCCCGGGCCTTGTACACACCGCCCGTCACGTCACGAAAGTCGGTAACACCCGAAGCCGGTGGCCCAACCCCTTACGGGGAGGGAGCTGTCGAAGGTGGGACTGGCGATTGGGACGAAGTCGTAACAAGGTAGCCGTACCGGAAGGTGCGGCTGGATCACCTCCTTTCTAAGGAGCACTTCTACCGATCCCTTCGGGGTGAGGTCAGAGGCCAGATCATCAGCGAACGTCTGATGCTGGTTAGCTCATGGGTGGAACGTTGATTATTCGGCTTCTTGAGTCATCTCAGGCTGTGAGTACTGTCCTTTCGGGGGCGTGGAAAGCTGATCGGAGTGGTGAGGGATGCCGGGCACGCTGTTGGGTGTCTGAGGGTATGGCCGTATGGCTGCCTTCAGTGCCGGCCCCAGTGAACTCCGGTGGTTACCGGGGGTGATGGGTGGTTGGTCGTTGTTTGAGAACTGCACAGTGGACGCGAGCATCTGTGGCCAAGTTTTTAAGGGCGCACGGTGGATGCCTTGGCACCAGGAACCGATGAAGGACGTGGGAGGCCACGATAGTCCCCGGGGAGTCGTCAACCAGGCTTTGATCCGGGGGTTTCCGAATGGGGAAACCCGGCAGTCGTCATGGGCTGTCACCCTTGCCTGAACACATAGGGCAAGTGGAGGGAACGCGGGGAAGTGAAACATCTCAGTACCCGCAGGAAGAGAAAACAACCGTGATTCCGGGAGTAGTGGCGAGCGAAACCGGATGAGGCCAAACCGTATGCGTGTGAGACCCGGCAGGGGTTGCGTATACGGGGTTGTGGGATCTCTCTTTCACAGTCTGCCGGCTGTGAGGCGAGTCAGAAACCGTTGATGTAGGCGAAGGACATGCGAAAGGTCCGGCGTAGAGGGTAAGACCCCCGTAGCTGAAACATTGACGGCTCGTTTGAGAGACACCCAAGTAGCACGGGGCCCGAGAAATCCCGTGTGAATCTGGCGGGACCACCCGCTAAGCCTAAATATTCCCTGGTGACCGATAGCGGATAGTACCGTGAGGGAATGGTGAAAAGTACCGCGGGAGCGGAGTGAAATAGTACCTGAAACCGTGTGCCTACAAGCCGTGGGAGCGTCGCGCATCAAGTTTACTTGGTGCGTCGTGACTGCGTGCCTTTTGAAGAATGAGCCTGCGAGTTTGCGGTGTGTTGCGAGGTTAACCCGAGTGGGGTAGCCGTAGCGAAAGCGAGTCCGAACAGGGCGTTTCAGTAGCACGCTCAAGACCCGAAGCGGAGTGATCTAGCCATGGGCAGGTTGAAGCGGAGGTAAGACTTCGTGGAGGACCGAACCCACCAGGGTTGAAAACCTGGGGGATGACCTGTGGTTAGGGGTGAAAGGCCAATCAAACTCCGTGATAGCTGGTTCTCCCCGAAATGCATTTAGGTGCAGCGTCGTGTGTTTCTTGCCGGAGGTAGAGCACTGGATAGGCGATGGGCCCTACCGGGTTACTGACCTTAGCCAAACTCCGAATGCCGGTAAGTGAGAGCACGGCAGTGAGACTGTGGGGGATAAGCTCCATGGTCGAGAGGGAAACAGCCCAGAGCATCGACTAAGGCCCCTAAGCGTACGCTAAGTGGGAAAGGATGTGGAGTCGCAGAGACAACCAGGAGGTTGGCTTAGAAGCAGCCACCCTTGAAAGAGTGCGTAATAGCTCACTGGTCTAGTGATTCCGCGCCGACAATGTAGCGGGGCTCAAGCGTACCGCCGAAGTCGTGTCATTCCAGCATTGAGGGCCAACGCCTGCTGGGATGGGTAGGGGAGCGTCGTGTGCCGGGTGAAGCAGCCGCGGAAGCGAGTTGTGGACGGTTCACGAGTGAGAATGCAGGCATGAGTAGCGATACAAACGTGAGAAACGTTTGCGCCGATTGACCAAGGGTTCCTGGGTCAAGCTGATCTGCCCAGGGTAAGTCGGGACCTAAGGCGAGGCCGACAGGCGTAGTCGATGGATAACCGGTTGATATTCCGGTACCCGCTGTGAAGCGTCAAACACTGAACCAGGCGATGCTAAGTCCGTGAAGCCGTTCCGGACCCTTCGGGGAAAGGAAAGTGGTGGAGCCGACGGACCAGACTTGTAGTAGGTGAGTGATGGGGTGACGCAGGAAGGTAGTCCATCCCGGGCGGTGGTTGTCCCGGGGTAAGGGTGTAGGACGTCAGGTAGGTAAATCCGCCTGGCACATAGTCTGAGACCTGATGCCGAGCCGATTGTGGTGAAGTGGATGATCCTATGCTGTCGAGAAAAGCCTCTAGCGAGTTTCATGGCGGCCCGTACCCTAAACCGACTCAGGTGGTCAGGTAGAGAATACCGAGGCGTTCGGGTGAACTATGGTTAAGGAACTCGGCAAAATGCCCCCGTAACTTCGGGAGAAGGGGGGCCATCACCGGTGATAGCACTTGCTGCTTGAGCTGGGGGTGGCCGCAGAGACCAGCGAGAAGCGACTGTTTACTAAAAACACAGGTCCGTGCGAAGCCGTAAGGCGATGTATACGGACTGACGCCTGCCCGGTGCTGGAACGTTAAGGGGACCGGTTAGTCACATTTCGGTGTGGCGAAGCTGAGAACTTAAGCGCCAGTAAACGGCGGTGGTAACTATAACCATCCTAAGGTAGCGAAATTCCTTGTCGGGTAAGTTCCGACCTGCACGAATGGCGTAACGACTTCTCGACTGTCTCAACCATAGGCCCGGTGAAATTGCACTACGAGTAAAGATGCTCGTTTCGCGCAGCAGGACGGAAAGACCCCGGGACCTTTACTACAGTTTGATATTGGTGTTCGGTTCGGCTTGTGTAGGATAGCTGGGAGACTGTGAAGCTCGGACGCCAGTTCGGGTGGAGTCGTCGTTGAAATACCAGTCTGGTCGTGCTGGATGTCTAACCTGGGTCCGTGATCCGGATCAGGGACAGTGTCTGATGGGTAGTTTAACTGGGGCGGTTGCCTCCTAAAGAGTAACGGAGGCGCCCAAAGGTTCCCTCAGCCTGGTTGGCAATCAGGTGGTGAGTGTAAGTGCACAAGGGAGCTTGACTGTGAGACCGACGGGTCGAGCAGGGACGAAAGTCGGGACTAGTGATCCGGCGGTGGCTTGTGGAAGCGCCGTCGCTCAACGGATAAAAGGTACCCCGGGGATAACAGGCTGATCTTCCCCAAGAGTCCATATCGACGGGATGGTTTGGCACCTCGATGTCGGCTCGTCGCATCCTGGGGCTGGAGTCGGTCCCAAGGGTTGGGCTGTTCGCCCATTAAAGCGGTACGCGAGCTGGGTTTAGAACGTCGTGAGACAGTTCGGTCCCTATCCGCTGCGCGCGCAGGAATATTGAGAAGGGCTGTCCCTAGTACGAGAGGACCGGGACGGACGAACCTCTGGTGTGCCAGTTGTTCTGCCAAGGGCATGGCTGGTTGGCTACGTTCGGGAGGGATAACCGCTGAAAGCATCTAAGCGGGAAGCCTGCTTCGAGATGAGTATTCCCACCCACTTGATGGGGTAAGGCTCCCAGTAGACGACTGGGTTGATAGGCCAGATATGGAAGCCTGGTAACGGGTGGAGTTGACTGGTACTAATAGGCCGAGGGCTTGTCCTCAGTTGCTCGCGTCCACTGTGTTGGTTCTGAAACCACGAACAACCCCAACCCCCTTGTTGGTCACGGGGGGTTGGTGCGGTTGAGTGTTTCATAGTGTTTCGGTGGTCATAGCGTGAGGGAAACGCCCGGTTACATTCCGAACCCGGAAGCTAAGCCTTACAGCGCCGATGGTACTGCAGGGGGGACCCTGTGGGAGAGTAGGACGCCGCCGAACAAATATTGAGAGCTGGTCCCCGAACTTCGGTTCGGGGACCAGCTCTTTTTTGTTGTGTGTCACTTGGAGTTCACGTTGGCCGACCAGGATCCGCGCCATGGGTACCGTTGGAATGCTCAGGGCCGCGGGTGTCGGCGCCGGTGACGAAGTCGTAGTGCCGGCGTTCGGGAACCCGGAGGTCGCTCAGGCAGTGAGCCTGGCAGGGGCCGTGCCGGTGTTCGCCGACATAGACCCGGTGACGTACTGCCTGGATGCCTCGGCTGTCGAGGCCGCGGTGACGTCCCGGACGGTGGCGGCGGTCGTCGTCCACCGCTTCGGCAGGTGCGCCGATGTCGCGGCGCTTCGTCAAGTCGGTCAGCGGCACGGGCTGTTGGTGCTGGAGCAGGGGGAGTCGGAGACGCCGTACAGCGAGCTGGGGGAACGTCGGCGGCGGGCGGCGTACCTCAGTGCGAAGCTGAAGGGCGTGCGGACTCCCGAAGGGGGCGACGGGCACACCTTCCAGCAGTACGTCGTGCGCGTGCCCGGGAACGGGCGGCCGGACCGGGACGCGTTCGCACGGGCCGTACGGGCCAAGGGAGTCGAGTGCAGAGTGCCGGTGAAGACACCGGTGCACCGGATGCCCGGGTTCCGGCGGGACGTGTGTCTGCCCGAGACCGAGCGGGCCGCCGACGAGACGCTGGCGCTGCCCATCGGCGGCGAGATGTCGCGGCGCGAACTGCAGCGGCTGGTGTCCGCGTGCAACGCGCTCGGCGGTCTGCTGCAGCCGGCCTTCTAGCTCTTCGGATGCGGGGCGTCCAGGGGGACGTGTCCGTCTCTCGGTGGTGCGCTGGGTGGTTCTGGACAGCGGCCGATTCGGGGTATGATCTATCTCGTTGCCGCGAGGGAAACCTCGAACAGGTGACAGGCCCCTATAGCTCAGTCGGTAGAGCGTCTCCATGGTAAGGAGAAGGTCAACGGTTCGATTCCGTTTGGGGGCTCAAGTGAAAGGCCCCGCCCTATCGGGCGGGGCCTTTGTCGTGTCCGGAGTCAGTCGGTCTGGAGGCCCGGGACGCGCATGGCCAGGATGGCCATGTCGTCGGAGGGGGCGTCGGAGGCGAAGCGTTCGACCGCGCGCATGACGCGGGCCGCGACCGCGCCCGCCGTGAGGCCCGTGCAGGCGGTGAGAACCTCGGCGAGGCCGTCGTCGCCCAACATGCGGGTGCCTTCGCGGCGTTCGGTGACGCCGTCCGTGACACACAGGAGGACGTCGCCGGGGTCGAGGGTGACCGTCTGCTCGTACAGCTCCAGGTCCTCCATGACGCCGAGGAGCGCCTGTGGCTCGGCGGCGGGCTCGACCGTGCCGTCCTGGCGCAGGCGCAGCGGGAGCGGGTGGCCGGCGCAGACCACCTTCAGGAGGGCGCTGCCGTCCTCCTGGGGCCACAGCTCGCCGTACAGGAGCGTCAGGAAGCGGCTGCGGGCGCCCTCGTCGATGATCGCGGAGTTGAGGCGCTCCAGGACCGCCGGGCCCGCGTAGCCCTCGCGGGCCAGCAGGCGCAGGGCGTGGCGGGCCAGGCCGGTGACGGCGGCGGCCTCCGGGCCGGTGCCGCAGACGTCGCCGATGGCGAAGCCGTACGCGCCGTCACGGATGGGAAAGAGGTCGTAGAAGTCGCCGCCGACCTCGTTGCCCTCGCCGGCCGCGCGGTAGATGACCTCGACCTCGACCCCGTCGATCTGGGGGAGTTCCGGCGGGAGGAGGCTGCGCTGGAGGGACTGGCTGATGGCCACGCGCTCCGAGTACAGGCGGGCGTTGTCCAGGGCGAGGGCCGCCCGGCGGGAGAGGTCCTCGGCCAACTCCAGGATCTCCTGGCGGAAGTGCTCGTCCGTGGGCTTGCCGAGGGTCAGCATGCCGATGACGCGGTTGCGGGCCACGAGCGGCAGGACGACCGTCTCGCCGCCCACCGCCGAGGCCGTCGCCAGCGTCGTGCCGATGCCCGAGCTGACCGTGGCGGGCTCGCCCAGGCCCAGGCTGCGCATGGAGGTGCGCAGGGCCGCCTGGTGGGCCGCCTCGGCGGGGGCCGTCCAGACGCGGGCGCCGGGGGTCGGGATGGGCTCCGGCGGGCGGATCTTGGAGAGGAGGGCCTTGAGGCCGTCGATGAGGTCCTCGTCCTCGTGCAGGACGTATGACAGGTACGGGTCCGAGGCCTGGTCGGCGATCGTGTAGACCGCGCACCAGGTGGCGAGGGTCGGGATCGTCATCTGGGCCATGAGGGCGAGGGTCTGGTCACGGTCCAGGGTGCCCGCGAGGAGGTCGGAGGCCTCGACCAGGAAGCTCAGCGACCCGCGGCGCAGGCGCTCCAGCTCGCCCAGCCGGGCCGACTCGACGGCCAGGGCGATGCGGTCGGCGGCGAACTGCAGTCGCAGGGCCTCCTCGTTGGAGTACCGGCCCTGGGACTCGGCGGCGACGCCCAGGGAGCCCGTGAGGCGGCCCTCGACCTTGAGGGGGACCGTGACGACCGAGCGCATGCCCGTGCCGTTGAGGAGCGGGACGGCGCCGGGGACGGCCGTGAGGTCGTCGTGGACGGCGGGCATCCGGGCGGAGCCGTAACGGCCGGGGCCGGCGTCCACGGGGACGCGGGCGAAGCGCTGGCGGGCCGACGGGAGGCCGGTGGAGGCCCGGACTTCCAGTTCCGTCTCGTCGTCGGTCGCGAGGAGCAGGAAGGCGGAGTCGCCGTCGAGCATGTCGCGGGCGCGCTCGACCGTGCGCTGGAGGAGGCCGTCGAGGTCGTCCGGGGCGGGAGAGCCGATGAAGACCTCGAAGGGGTCCGTGGCCTGGCCGTCGCCGGAACCGGATCCGTCGGCCGCGGCCATGCGCAGCGGGGTCTGCAGGACGGCGCGCTCGTGGTCCCGGACGAGGAGACAGACGGTGGAGGGGTCGCCCGCGGTGTCGCGGACCCGGAGGTGGGAGGCGTAGACCGGTGTCACCCGGCCGTCGGCGGCGCGGATGCCGTAACTGCCCTCCCAGCGGGAGAGCCGGAGGGCCTCGGCGACGCCGGTGCTGGTGCCGGGGGTGTGGGGCCAGGCGGCGAGGTCGGTGAGGGGCTTGCCGATGACGTGGTCGGGGGCGTAGCCGAAGAGTTCCTCGGCGTCCTCGTTCCAGGCGCCGATCGCGCCCGCGCGGTCGATCTGGACGACCGCGACGCGGACCCGGCCGTCGGCGAGCGGGAGGAGGTCGGCGGGGAGGGCCGGGCCGGCGGAGCGGGTGCCCACGGGGCGGTCGGGGAGGTCGAGTTGGAACCAGACCTGCTTGTGCGTGGGGGTGTACTCGACGCCCCAGCGGGTGGCCATCGCCGCGCACAGCTGGAGGCCGCGGCCGCCCTCGCGGTCCGGGCTGCCCATGTTGATGCGGCTGCCCTGGAGAGGGATCTCACGCTCGGGATATCTGTCGGCGACCTCGATGCGTACGCCGTCGTCGGCCCGCAGGCACAGGACGTCGGCGGAGGTGCCCGCGTGGACGACCGCGTTGGTGACGAGTTCGCTGGTGAGGACCACCGCGTCGTCGACGATGTCGGCGAAGCCCCAGCCCTGGAGGGTGTCGCGGACGAACGAGCGGGCGGTCGCGACGGATCGTGAGACGGCAGCGAAGCTGGCGGCCGCGCGCGCGGTGATCACAGCACTCCTTGTCCGGTTCTCGATGTGGGGGGATCCTGGGACGGCCTCCTGCCGTGGCAGTGGCTGGTTCTCCGTCGGCCTGGGTTCCTGGGGGGTCTCCCCGGGATGCAGTCCGGTGGTCATGGTGAGGCCGCCCCTCCGATGCCTGCCCGCTCGTGCTCGTGCGCCACCGCCCAGGCCGGACGGGACCGGCATGGCTGGACAGCCGCATGCAAGGTTACTTACCTTCGCCGTCCATGCGGATGCCGGTCGTCTGTGTTTCCGCCCGGAGGTGTGCGGACCGTGTGCGAAGCTGCCGAACTGTTATGGCCTGGTTCAGCCATGGTGAAACACTGGGCAGGCTTCCGGGAGAAGGCCGGACGGGTCCGGGTACCTTCCCGGTGCGGCGGAGAGCGGCACCGGGTCCGCCGGGCGGAAGTATCCGAGTACGAAGCGGTACGAGTGGTACGAACAGTGTGAGCAGTACGTAGCGTTCGAATGCGGTGACGTACGCCCAGCAGAAACGAACGGTCGACCCTTGCGGGAGGGACACAGTGGAGTCTGGCGCAGCGACGCGAGGCACTAAGGCGCGCGCGAAAGGCGGACAGTCCCTGAGTGACAAGCGCACATCACGCAAACCGCGCAATGGGACCACCACTGTGGACACCGCTGCCCTGAACCGGCTGCTCACGGCGTTGGAAGCGATGCGGGACGGTAATTTCCGCAAGCGGCTGACGGTCTCGGGCGACGGTGTGATGGCCGAGATCGCCGCCGTGTACAACGAGGTGGCGGACCGGAATCTGCATCTGACGGGTGAGTTGTCGCGGGTGCGGCGTGTGGTGGGACGTGAGGGCAAGCTCACCGAACGGCTGGAGACGGGGGCCACCGAGGGGTCCTGGGCGGCCGCGATCGACGCGTCGAACGCGCTGGTCGACGACCTCGTACGGCCTGTCTCCGAGGTGAGCCGGGTGCTGTCGGCCGTCGCGGAAGGTGATCTGTCGCCGCGGATGGAGCTGCGGTCGCAGGGGCCGGACGGGACCGGGCATCCGCTGCGCGGGGAGTTCCTGAAGGTCGGGCGTACGGTCAACAACCTGGTCGACCAGTTGTCGACGTTCACCGACGAGGTCACGCGGGTGGCCAGCGAGGTGGGCACCGAGGGCAAGCTGGGCGGGCAGGCCAAGGTGCGCGGCATGTCCGGTTCGTGGAAGGACCTGACGGAGTCCGTCAACACCATGGCGCACCGGCTCACCGCACAGGTGAGGGACATCGCGCTGGTGACGACCGCGGTCGCGAAGGGTGACTTGTCCCGGAAGGTCACGGTTCATGTGGCCGGCGAGATGCTGGAGCTGAAGGAGACCGTCAACACGATGGTCGACCAGCTCTCGGCCTTCTCCTCCGAGGTGACCCGGGTCGCCCGCGAGGTGGGCACCGACGGGCAGCTCGGCGGGCAGGCCGAGGTGCCGGGTGTGGCGGGTGTGTGGAAGGAACTCACCGATTCGGTGAACACCATGGCCGGCAATCTCACCGCGCAGGTGCGGGGGATCGCGCAGGTCACCACGGCGGTCGCCAACGGTGATCTGTCGCAGAAGGTGACCGTGCCCGCACGCGGTGAGGTCGCCAAGCTCGCCGAGACCATCAACCAGATGACCGAGACGCTGCGGATCTTCGCGGACGAGGTCACGCGGGTGGCCAACGAGGTGGGTGCCGAGGGCCGGCTGGGCGGTCAGGCGCAGGTGCCGGGCGCGGCGGGAACGTGGAAGGACCTCACCGATTCGGTGAACACGGTCTTCCGGAACCTCACGATCCAGGTGCGGGACATCGCGGCGGTGACCACGGCCGTGGCCAACGGTGACCTCTCGCAGAAGGTCACCGTGGATGTGGCCGGCGAGATGCTGGAGCTGAAGAACACCGTCAACGGGATGGTCGACCAGCTCTCCTCCTTCGGTGACGAGGTCACGCGGGTGGCCAACGAGGTGGGTGCCGAGGGCCGGCTGGGCGGTCAGGCGCAGGTGCCGGGCGCGGCCGGTACATGGAAGGACCTGACGGACTCCGTCAACACGGCGTTCCGGAATCTCACCGGACAGGTGAGGAACATCGCGGCGGTGACGACGGCCGTGGCCAACGGCGACCTCTCGCAGAAGGTCACCGTCGATGTCGCGGGCGAGATGCTCGAACTGAAGAACACCGTGAACACGATGGTGGACCAGCTGTCGTCGTTCGCCGACCAGGTGACGCGGATGGCCCGGGACGTGGGCACGGAGGGCCGGCTCGGCGGTCAGGCCCGGGTGGACGGTGTGTCGGGGACGTGGAAGGAACTCACCGACTCCGTCAACTCGATGGCCGGCAACCTCACCTCGCAGGTGCGCAACATCGCGCAGGTGACGACGG
Organism: Streptomyces stelliscabiei; assembly: GCF_014873495.1. Lineage (GTDB taxonomy): Bacteria > Actinomycetota > Actinomycetes > Streptomycetales > Streptomycetaceae > Streptomyces > Streptomyces bottropensis. The sequence goes on from NZ_JADBGF010000001.1 coordinate 7,594,843, forward strand.
CCGTGGCGCGGGGCGACCTGTCCCAGAAGATCGACGTGGACGCGCGCGGCGAGATCCTGGAGCTGAAGAACACCATCAACACGATGGTCGACCAGCTCTCCTCCTTCGCCGACCAGGTGACCCGCGTGGCCCGGGACGTGGGCACGGAGGGCCGGCTCGGCGGTCAGGCGCAGGTGCCCGGGGTCGCCGGGGTGTGGCGTGACCTCACCGAGTCCGTGAACGGCATGGCCGGCAACCTGACCGGCCAGGTCCGCAACATCGCGCAGGTCGCCACGGCGGTGGCCCGCGGCGACCTGTCCCAGAAGATCACCGTGGACGCGCGCGGCGAGATCCTGGAACTGAAGAACACGCTGAACACGATGGTGGACCAGCTGTCGTCGTTCGCGGAGGAGGTGACCCGGGTCGCCCGCGAGGTGGGCACGGAGGGTCAGCTCGGCGGTCAGGCCGAGGTGCAGGGTGTCTCCGGCACCTGGAAGGACCTCACGCAGTCGGTGAACTTCATGGCGAACAACCTGACGATCCAGGTGCGTCAGATCGCCGAGGTCACCACCGCCGTCGCCAAGGGCGACCTGTCGAAGAAGATCACCGTCGACGCGAAGGGCGAGATCCTCGAACTCGTCACCACCGTCAACACGATGGTCGACCAGCTGTCGTCGTTCGCCGAGCAGGTGACCCGGGTGGCCCGTGAGGTGGGCACGGAGGGCATCCTGGGCGGCCAGGCGCATGTGCCGGGCATCACCGGCATCTGGAAGGACCTCAGCGGCAATGTGAACCTGATGGCCAAGAACCTCACCATGCAGGTGCGGAACATCTCCCAGGTCGCGGCCGCCGTCGCCAACGGGGACCTGACCCGTACGGTGACGATCGAGGCGGCCGGTGAGGTCGCGGAGCTGGCCGACACCTTCAACAGCATGGTGAAGACGCTCAGTTCGTTCGCCGACCAGGTCACCAAGGTGGCCCGCGAGGTGGGCACGGACGGCATCCTGGGCGGCCAGGCGCACGTACCGGGTGTGGCGGGCACGTGGAAGGACCTCACCGAGTCCGTGAACTCGATGGCGTCCAACCTGACCGGCCAGGTCCGCAACATCGCCATGGTGACGACCGCCATCGCCAAGGGCGACCTGACCAAGAAGATCGACATCGACGCGCGCGGTGAGATCCTGGAGCTGAAGACCACCATCAACACGATGGTCGACCAGCTGTCGTCCTTCGCCGAGGAGGTCACCCGCGTGGCCCGCGAGGTGGGCACCGAGGGGCAGCTGGGCGGCCTCGCGCGCGTGCGGGACGTCGACGGCACCTGGCGGGACCTCACCGAGTCGGTGAACGAGATGGCCGGGAACCTGACCCGGCAGGTGCGCGCCATCGCGCGCGTGGCCACCGCGGTGACCCGGGGCGACCTGAACCTCAAGATCGACGTCGACGCGTCCGGCGAGATCAAGGAGCTGCAGGACTACATCAACAAGATGATCGCCAACCTGCGCGACACCACGATCGCCAACCAGGAGCAGGACTGGCTCAAGGGCAACCTCGCCCGGATCTCCGCCCTGATGCAGGGCCGCCGGGACCTGGACGACGTGGCCTCGCTGATCATGAGCGAACTGACGCCGGTGGTGTCCGCGCAGCACGGCGCCTTCTTCCTCGCGCTGCCGTTCCTCGACGGCAAGGACCTGGCCCCCGACAACGACGACCAGTACGAGCTGCGCATGCTGGGCTCGTACGGCTACTCCATGGGTTCCATGCCGGCGTCCTTCCGGCCGGGTGAGGCACTGGTCGGGACGGCGGCGAAGGAGAAGCGCACGATCCTGGTGGAGAACGCGCCGAGCGGTTATCTGAAGATCTCCTCCGGGCTCGGCGAGGCGCCTCCGGCACAGGTCATCGTGCTTCCGGTGCTCTTCGAGGGGACCGTGCTCGGTGTGATCGAGCTGGCGTCCTTCACGCCGTTCACGCAGATCCAGAAGGACTTCCTGAACCAGATCGCGGAGATGATCGCGACCAGCGTCAACACGATCTCCGTCAACACCAAGACCGAGGTGCTGCTGAAGCAGTCGCAGGAGCTGACCGAGCAACTTCGTGAACGCTCCGACGAGTTGGAGAACCGGCAGGAGGCCCTCCAGGCGTCCAACGCCGAGCTGGAGGAGAAGGCCGAACTGCTGGCCCGGCAGAACCGCGACATCGAGGTGAAGAACACCGAGATCGAGGAGGCGCGGCAGGTCCTGGAGGAGCGCGCCGAACAGCTCGCGGTCTCGATGCGTTACAAGAGCGAGTTCCTGGCGAACATGTCGCACGAGCTGCGCACCCCGCTCAACTCGCTGCTGATCCTCGCCAAGCTGCTCGCCGACAACGCCGAGTCGAACCTGACGCCCAAGCAGGTCGAGTTCGCCGAAACCATCCACGGGGCGGGCTCGGACCTGCTCCAGCTGATCAACGACATCCTGGACCTGTCGAAGGTCGAGGCGGGCAAGATGGACGTCTCGCCGACCCGTATCGCCCTCGTCCAGCTCGTCGACTACGTGGAGGCCACCTTCCGGCCGCTGACCGCGGAGAAGGGCCTGGACTTCTCGGTGCGGGTCTCGCCGGAGCTGCCCGCCACGCTGCACACGGACGAGCAGCGCCTGTTGCAGGTGCTGCGGAACCTGCTGTCCAACGCGGTGAAGTTCACCGACTCGGGGGCCGTGGAGCTGGTCATCCGGCCGGCCGGGGCGGATGTGCCGGTGGCCATCAAGGAGCAGCTGCTGGAGGCGGGCTCGCTGCGGGACGCGGACGCCGACATGATCGCGTTCTCGGTGACGGACACCGGCATCGGAATCGCGGCCAGCAAGATGCGGGTCATCTTCGAGGCGTTCAAGCAGGCGGACGGCACCACGAGCCGCAAGTACGGCGGTACGGGCCTGGGGCTGTCCATCTCGCGCGAGATCGCCCGGCTGCTGGGCGGCGAGATCCATGCGCAGAGCGAGCCCGGACGTGGTTCCACCTTCACCCTGTATTTGCCGCTGCACCCGAGCGAACTGCCCCCGCAGGGTTACGCGAACAGTGCTCCCGCCTCGCTGGAGGCGGGGGAGCTGCTGGCCTCCGAGCACGAGCTGGCCGAGCGCACCGAGACGCCGGCCGAGGTGAAGTCGTACCGCGAGACCCAGAACGGGGCAGCGGCACTCTTCCGTAGGCGCCGCAGGCCCGTGTCGGCCGGCTCCGCCTCCGACCTCCTCCGGCAGGACAACGGGCAGCCGCAGGAGCACTGGGCGCAGCAGGCCGCGCAGGAGGCGGCGGCCCCGTCGCGCCGAACGATCAGCTTCGACGGGGAGAAGGTGCTCATCGTCGACGACGACATCCGCAACGTCTTCGCGCTCACCAGCGTCCTGGAGCAGCACGGCCTGTCGGTGCTGTACGCCGAGAACGGCCGTGAGGGCATCGAGGTCCTGGAACAGCACGACGACGTGACGGTCGTCCTGATGGACATCATGATGCCCGAGATGGATGGGTACGCGACGACCACGGCGATCCGCCGGATGCCCCAGTTCGCCGGACTGCCGATCATCGCGCTGACGGCCAAGGCGATGAAGGGCGACCGGGAGAAGGCGATCGACTCGGGGGCCTCGGACTATGTGACCAAGCCCGTCGATCCGGATCATCTGCTGGAGGTCATGGAGCAGTGGATGCGGAGTGGGTGACGGAAGGTACGGCCCGTCGTCACAACCCGTGGAGGGGCGCGCGGAGTTGTTGACGGAGTGTGGCCGAGGCCGTGTAGAAACGCGGGATTCGGGGAACCTTCTGGTCCCCTGCCGCGTTTCTGCTACGAGCACAGTGACATCACGGTGACAGGGTGTGGCGACGGGCGGGGTGCGGCTACGATGACCGGCACAAGGACGGGTGGCGCGAGGGAGTCGTCCCCTGGGGTGGCACCGACCGGTGTCACGCCGAGTCCTGCGGACAGGGGAGGCCCCAAGCCGGGGCGAGGAGGGCGGGCCATGGTGCAGAAGGCCAAGATCCTCCTGGTCGATGACCGGCCGGAGAATCTGTTGGCGCTGGAGGCCATCCTCTCCGCGCTCGATCAGACACTGGTGCGGGCATCGTCCGGGGAGGAAGCGCTCAAGGCGCTGTTGACGGACGACTTCGCGGTCATCCTGCTGGACGTCCAGATGCCGGGAATGGACGGTTTCGAGACGGCCGCGCACATCAAGCGGCGTGAACGGACCCGGGACATCCCGATCATCTTCCTCACCGCCATCAACCACGGACCGCATCACACGTTCCGTGGGTACGCGGCGGGTGCGGTCGACTACATCTCGAAGCCGTTCGATCCTTGGGTGCTGCGTGCCAAGGTCTCGGTGTTCGTCGAGCTGTACATGAAGAACTGCCAGCTCAGGGAGCAGGCGGCGCTGCTGCGGCTGCAGTTGGAGGGTGGCGGCAAGGGCGCTGCGGGCGGTTCGAAGGAGCCTGCCGGCGGCATTCTCGCCGAGCTGTCCGCGCGGCTCGCGGCCGTCGAGGAGCAGGCGGAGGCGCTGTCCAAGCAGCTCGACGACGACTCGGCGGACGCCGCGGCGGTCGCCACGGCCGCGCATCTCGAACGCAAACTGACGGGTCTGCGCAGGGCGCTGGACGCGTTGGAGCCGGGCACGGGCGGGCCCTCGCCGATGCCGTCGCAGAACTGAGCACATCCCGGGGCACGTCCTCGGGTGCGTTCCCGGGCGCGGGCGGGGTCCTCCAAGTGGCCTCGGTCCGCGCCCGTTTGCGTACGGTCGCCGTGCGGGGTGAGGGTCTGTCAGGGTGCGTCACCTTCGGGCCCGGAGTCCGCGACACGAACGGGTGAAGCAGTAGGCACACGTGTCGGCTGTGGTCTCCACCGGTAACCTCACACTCATGGCCTCACGTCAGTCCGCAGCGAAGAAGCCGGCCGCGAAGAAGGCGGCCGCTCCGACGAAGGCTCCGGCGAAGAAGGCCCCCGCGAAGAAAGCCGCCGCCAGGAAGGCACCCGCCAAGCGGGCGGCGGCGAGGAGGACGGCCCCTCCGAAGCCGGCGCCCAGTCCCACCGGAGGCGTGTACAGACTCGTACGCGCCGTCTGGCTCGGTGCCGCGCACGCGGTCGGCGCCGTCTTCCGTGGCATAGGGCAGGGCGCGAAGGGTCTTGACCCGGCGCACCGCAAGGACGGTGTCGCGCTCCTGCTGCTCGCCCTCAGCCTGATCGTCGCCGCCGGTACCTGGTCCAATCTGCGCGGCCCTGTCGGCGATCTCGTCGAGATGCTCGTGACCGGCGCCTTCGGCCGGCTCGACCTGCTCGTGCCGATACTGCTCGCCGTCATCGCCGTGCGGTTCATCCGGCACCCCGAGAAGCCCGACGCCAACGGACGTATCGTCATCGGCCTGTCCGCGCTCGTCATCGGCATCCTCGGCCAGGTCCACCTCGCGTGCGGCTCGCCCGCGCGCAGCGCCGGCATGCAGGCGATAAGGGATGCCGGCGGACTCATCGGCTGGGGCACGGCCACCCCGCTGACGTACACCATGGGCGAGGCCCTGGCCGTGGCGATGCTCGTGCTGCTCACCGTCTTCGGTCTGCTCGTCGTCACCGCGACGCCGGTCAACGCGATTCCGCAACGGCTGCGGCTGCTCGGGCAGAAACTGGGCATCATCGCGGACGATGCCGTCGAGTACGACGACGTCGCCGAGTACGGCGAGGACGACGCCCGCTACGACGAACAGTGGCGCGACGCGGTGCCCGCGCGCCCCCGCAGGCGCGGCTCCGCCCCCGAGCCGTACGACCCCGACGGCGCCGAGCAGGAGGCCCTCACCCGGCGACGCCCGCGGCGCTCCGCAGTCCGCCAGCCCGACCCGAACCGGCCGATGGACGCCGTGGACGTCGCCGCGGCGGCCGCCGCCGCGCTCGACGGGGCGGTGCTGCACGGCATGCCGCCCTCGCCGGTCGTCGCCGACCTGACCCAGGGCGTGAGCGTGGGCGACCGGGAGGAGACCACTCCCGTCCCGGCCGCGCGCAGCAAGCCCGCCAAGGAGGACCCCCCGGCCGCGAGGCCGCCCAAGGGCGCCCGGCAGGACTCCCTGGTGCCGGACCTGACCAAGCAGGCCCCGGACGAGCCCCGCGAGCTGCCGCCGCGCGCCGAGCAGCTCCAGCTCGCCGGCGACATCACCTACTCCCTGCCCTCGCTGGACCTCCTGGAGCGGGGCGGCCCCGGCAAGACCCGCAGCGCGGCCAACGACGCCATAGTGGCCTCCCTGTCCAACGTGTTCTCCGAGTTCAAGGTCGACGCCTCCGTCACCGGCTTCACCCGCGGACCGACGGTCACCCGGTACGAGGTCGAGCTGGGCCCGGCGGTGAAGGTCGAGCGGATCACCGCGCTGACCAAGAACATCGCCTACGCCGTCGCCAGCCCGGACGTACGGATCATCAGCCCGATCCCCGGCAAGTCGGCCGTCGGCATCGAGATCCCCAACACCGACCGCGAAATGGTCAACCTGGGTGACGTCCTGCGTCTCGCGGACGCGGCCGAGGACGACCATCCGATGCTGGTCGCGCTCGGCAAGGACGTCGAGGGCGGCTATGTGATGGCCAATCTGGCGAAGATGCCGCACGTGCTCGTCGCGGGTGCGACCGGCTCCGGCAAATCGTCCTGCATCAACTGTCTGATCACCTCGGTCATGGTCCGCGCGACCCCCGAGGACGTCCGTATGGTCCTCGTCGACCCCAAGCGCGTCGAACTGACCGCCTACGAGGGCATCCCGCACCTCATCACGCCGATCATCACCAACCCCAAGCGGGCCGCCGAGGCACTGCAGTGGGTCGTGCGCGAGATGGACCTGCGCTACGACGACCTGGCCGCGTTCGGCTACCGGCACATCGACGACTTCAACGAGGCCATCCGCAACGGCAAGGTCAAGCTGCCCGAGGGCAGTGAGCGCGAGCTGCAGCCGTACCCGTACCTGCTGGTGATCGTGGACGAGCTGGCCGACCTGATGATGGTGGCGCCGAGGGACGTCGAGGACGCGATCGTGCGCATCACGCAGCTCGCGCGCGCGGCCGGCATCCACCTGGTGCTCGCGACGCAGCGGCCGTCCGTGGACGTCGTCACGGGTCTGATCAAGGCGAACGTGCCCTCGCGGCTCGCCTTCGCCACCTCCTCGCTCGCCGACTCGCGCGTCATCCTCGACCAGCCCGGCGCGGAGAAGCTGATCGGCAAGGGTGACGGGCTGTTCCTGCCGATGGGGGCGAACAAGCCGACCCGAATGCAGGGCGCGTTCGTGACCGAGGACGAGGTCGCGGCGATCGTGCAGCACTGCAAGGACCAGATGGCGCCCGTCTTCCGGGACGACGTCACCGTGGGCACCAAGCAGAAGAAGGAGATCGACGAGGAGATCGGCGACGACCTGGACCTGCTGTGCCAGGCGGCCGAACTGGTCGTCTCCACGCAGTTCGGCTCCACCTCGATGCTCCAGCGCAAGCTGCGCGTCGGCTTCGCCAAGGCCGGGCGGCTCATGGATCTCATGGAGTCCCGGGGCATCGTGGGGCCGAGCGAGGGCTCCAAGGCACGTGACGTTCTCGTGAAACCCGACGAGCTGGACGGCGTGCTGGCCGTGATCCGGGGGGAGACTGAGGCGTAGGGACCGCAGACGGGAACGCGGAGAGGCGCGGCCGGGGCCTACGGCGGGGAGAACCGGTTGCCGGGCGGGCGGAACACGGATGCGATTACGGCATCCGGGTAGGCGAACGTGACTGATCCGTAAGGAAAGGGTGAGCAACCGTTTCCCTTCGGCGTACGTCAAGTTGGACGAGGTGACAGCTCCGTGCCCCACCTTCACCACCAGCAGGATGACCGGCCATTCTGATGGCGTACAAAGTCCCACCGCCCGGTTGCCCCACCCTTTCGTACCCCCCCTAGACTGAACTTCCAGCACAGGTGGCTACACGCTCGAAAGGCGCCCCCGTGTCCATCGGCAACTCCCCTGACGGCAACTTCCCCGAAGACGAGCGTCCGTTCGAAGACGACCGTGACGAACGCTCGGCGGAACGCCCCTCGATCGGTCGTGTCCTCCAGCAGGCACGCATCGCGGCCGGGCTGACCGTCGACGACGTCAGCAACGCCACCCGGGTCCGCATCGCCATCGTGCACGCGATCGAGCAGGACGACTTCTCCCCCTGCGGTGGCGACGTCTACGCGCGCGGTCACATCCGCACCCTCGCGCGCGCGGTGCGCATCGACCCCGTCCCGCTGATGGAGCAGTACGACGAGGCCCACGGCGGACGGCCCGCGCCGACGCCCGCGGCCCCGCTGTTCGAGGCGGAACGGATCCGGCCCGAGCGGCGCGGCCCCAACTGGACCGCCGCCATGGTCGCCGCGATCGTCGCGGTGATCGGCTTCGTCGGCTTCACCGCGTTCGACGGCGGGGACGACGACGGCTCCGGCACACAGGTCGCCGAGGGCTCCACGCCCACCACCAGCAAGCCCGCCCCGTCCAAGCCCAGGACCGACAAGCCCGACGCCGACCCCAAGCCCGACCCGACCGACAGCGCCATCGCGGCAGCGCCCCGCGACAAGGTGACCGTGCGGGTCAGTGCCTCCGACGGGCGCAGCTGGATCTCCGCCAAGGACCACAACGGCCGGCTCCTGTGGGACGGCCTCCTCAAGCAGGGCGAGTCCAAGACCTTCCAGGACGGCTCCAAGATCGACCTCGTCCTCGGTGACGCCGGGGCCGTCCAGCTCTACGTCAACGGCAAGAAGATCGAGGACGACTTCCAGCCGGGCCAGGTCGAACGACTGACCTACACGAAGGGTGATCCCGAGGTCGGCTGAGCCCCCGGTAGGGCCGGACCGCGGACGCACGGACGATTCGAAGGAAGCGTGAGGGACGGGGTTGGCCAAGATCGGCCAACCCCGTCGACGTGGGCTGTCACTGGGACGAAGTAGTCTTGAGCCCATGCCTGAACGCCGTACCGTCGCACTCGTCACTCTTGGCTGCGCCCGTAACGAGGTGGACTCGGAGGAGCTCGCAGGCCGCTTGGAGGCGGACGGCTGGGAGCTCGTCGAGGACGCCGAGGAAGCGGACGTCGCGGTCGTCAACACCTGTGGCTTCGTCGAGGCCGCCAAGAAGGACTCCGTCGACGCGCTCCTGGAGGCCAACGACCTCAAGGGACACGGCAGAACCCAGGCCGTCGTGGCCGTCGGCTGCATGGCCGAGCGGTACGGCAAGGAGCTGGCCGAAGCGCTGCCCGAGGCCGACGGCGTGCTCGGCTTCGACGACTACGCGGACATCTCCGACCGCCTCCAGACCATCCTGAACGGCGGCATCCACGCCTCGCACACCCCGCGCGACCGCCGCAAGCTGCTGCCGATCAGCCCGGCCCAGCGCCAGGAGTCGGCCGCCGAGGTCGCGCTGCCGGGGCACGCACCCGCCGATCTTCCGGAGGGTCTCGCCCCGGCTTCCGGGCCGCGTTCGCCGCTGCGCCGCCGCCTGGACGGCTCGCCCGTCGCCTCCGTGAAGCTCGCCTCCGGCTGCGACCGCCGCTGCTCCTTCTGCGCTATTCCCTCCTTCCGCGGCTCCTTCATCTCCCGCCGCCCCTCGGACGTGCTGAACGAGACCCGCTGGCTGGCCGAGCAGGGCGTCAAGGAGGTCATGCTCGTCTCCGAGAACAACACCTCCTACGGCAAGGACCTGGGCGACATCCGGCTGCTGGAGTCCCTGCTGCCCGAGCTGGCCGAGGTCGACGGCATCGAGCGGGTGCGGGTGAGCTACCTCCAGCCCGCCGAGATGCGGCCCGGCCTCATCGACGTGCTCACCTCCACGCCCAAGGTCGTGCCCTACTTCGACCTCTCCTTCCAGCACTCCGCCCCGGCCGTACTGCGCTCCATGCGCCGCTTCGGCGACACCGACCGCTTCCTGGAACTGCTCGACACCATCCGCGGCAAGGCACCCGAAGCCGGCGTGCGCTCCAACTTCATCGTCGGCTTCCCCGGCGAGAGCGAGGCCGACCTCACGGAGCTGGAGCGCTTCCTGAACGGCGCGAGACTGGATGCGATCGGCGTCTTCGGGTACTCCGACGAGGAGGGCACCGAGGCGGCGACGTACGACGGCAAGCTGGCCGAGGACGTGGTCGCCGAGCGGCTCGCGCACATCTCGCGGCTGGCCGAGGAGCTGGTCTCGCAGCGTGCCGAGGAGCGCGTCGGGCAGACCGTCCGCGTGCTGGTCGAGTCGGTCGACGGACACGAGGGCGCCTACGGCCGGGCCGCCCACCAGGCACCCGAGACCGACGGCCAGGTGCTGTTCACGAGCGGCGAGGAGCTGAGCGTCGGCCTTATGGTCGAGGCGAAGGTGGTCGGCACGGAAGGCGTCGACCTGGTGGCCGAGGTGCTTCCGGGCTCGCACGACTCCCTCGCGTGTACTGAGGAGGCGGCCAGATGACGGGAGTCCCGGCATCCGCGGCGGGCGGCACCTCCGGCGCCAAGGGCGCGACGAGCGCCCCGGGCGTTCCCGGCGCCCCGAGCGCCGCCGCCTCCAGCGATGCCGGGGAGGCACGGGCCGTGCGTGGCGGGAAGCTGGGAGCTGCCGCCGTCAACCAGGCCAGCCTCTGGAACATCGCGAACATCCTGACCATGGTCCGCCTGGTCCTCGTGCCGGGCTTCGTCGTGCTGATGCTCATGGACGGCGGGTACGACCCGGTGTGGCGTGCCTGGGCATGGGCCGCCTTCGCCGTCGCCATGATCACCGACGTCTTCGACGGCCACCTGGCCCGGACCTACGACCTCGTCACCGACTTCGGGAAGATCGCCGACCCCATCGCCGACAAGGCGATCATGGGCGCCGCGCTGATCTGTCTGTCCTACCTCGGCGATCTGCCGTGGTGGGTGACGGGAGTCATCCTCGGCAGAGAGCTCGGGATCACGCTCCTGCGCTTCATCGTCATCCGCTACGGAGTCATCCCCGCGAGTCGCGGCGGCAAGCTGAAGACCCTGATCCAGGGCATCGCCGTCGGCATGTACGTCCTGGCGCTGGAGGGGTGGCTGGCCACTCTGAGGTGGTGGGTGATGGCCGCTGCGGTCATTCTGACCGTGGTCACCGGAATCGACTATGTGAGACAGGCCATTGTGCTGCGCCGGCGCGGAACCGCCGAGCGCGAAGCCGCAGCGGAGGGAACGGAGCATTGACTTCCATGGCCGCCGAAGTGCTGCGACTACTGACAGTGAGGGGCGAGACGCTCGCCGTCGCCGAGTCGCTGACCGGCGGCCTGGTCGCGGCCGCTCTCACCGCGGCCCCCGGCTCCTCCCAGGCGTTCCGGGGCTCGGTCACCGCCTACGCCACACAGCTGAAGCACCAGTTGCTCGATGTCGACGCCACCTTGCTGGAGCAGCGCGGGGCGGTGGATCCGCAGGTCGCGGCCCAGATGGCGGAGGGCGTCCGTAAGTCGCTCGGCGCCGACTGGGGAATTTCGACCACCGGAGTCGCGGGTCCCGAACCGCAGGACGGCCAACCCGTCGGCACGGTCTACGTGGCCGTCGCCGCGCCGTCCGCAGCCGATTCCGGCGTATCAGGTGGCGGGAAAGTGTCGTCGTTGCGGTTGAACGGCGGCCGGGCGGAAATCCGTATGGAGAGTGTACGGAGCGTACTCGCACTGCTTCTCGAGGAGCTTGCGGGCGAACAGACCGGAAATGAGCGGGCACAGGATACGGAACAGAACGGGGGGACCTGATGTTTGCAGCCCTGAGTGAACACAACAGCGCTCCCCGCACGGCCGCAGCGCAAGGCGGTACGGTGGGGCGTGAAGGATGCGGCTACGCGGTCCGAGGAGGGAGCCACCGATGATTCTGCTCCGTCGCCTGCTGGGTGACGTGCTGCGTCGGCAGCGCCAGCGCCAGGGCCGTACTCTGCGCGAAGTCTCCTCGTCCGCCCGAGTCTCACTCGGCTATCTCTCCGAGGTGGAGCGGGGGCAGAAGGAGGCTTCCTCCGAGCTGCTCTCCGCCATTTGCGACGCGTTGGACGTACGGATGTCCGAGCTCATGAGGGAAGTGAGCGACGAGCTCGCCCTCGCCGAGCTGGCCCAGTCCGCAGCGGCCACCGAGCCGGTGCCAGCACCAGTGCGTCGACCGATGCTCAACTCCGTCTCGGTGGCCGGTGTGCCGCCGGAACGGGTCACGATCAAGGCACCCGCCGAAGCGGTGGACGTCGTCGCGGCGTGACCTGCCGCGACGGTGTGCGAGAGGTTCGGCGCGTGCCGGTGAAGAAGTAGCAGCGAGACGGGAGCCCCGGGCGGGGTCTTCAGGGAGACCTGGGGGCGCCGGCCGGGGCTCTCGCGTCGCGCCCGTCGCGGGGCCGGGGTTCTGGGCCGCCCCCGTTTGCCGGGGTGGTGGTGTGCGGTCATGGTGGAGGGGCGGAACGGGGACCTGCGCGCCATTCGATCGTCTGTGCGGGCGCACGGGGTCGTACGGTCGTCTCAAGAATCCGGAGCTGCGCTGATGTACGTGGTGAAGAGCCCGCTGTCCGATGCCGATCTCAGGACCGTCTCCGAGGCGCTGCAGGGAGCCCTCGTCGATCTCGTCGACCTCTCCCTCGTGGCCAAGCAGATCCACTGGAACGTGGTCGGGCCGCGGTTCCGCTCGGTCCATCTCCAGCTCGACGAGGTCGTGGACACCGCCCGGCTGCACTCCGACACGGTCGCCGAACGCGCCTCCACCCTCGGCGTCCCACCGGACGGTCGGGCCCGGACGGTGGCCGGGAGCAGCGGGATCGCCCCGGTCCCGGACGGCTGGGTCAAGGACGCGGACGCGGTGGGGACCCTGGTCGACGCGCTCGGCTCGGTGATCACCCGAATGAGGACGCGGGTGGAGAGCACCGCGGAGGCGGATCCGGTGAGCCAGGACATCTTCATCCAGATCACCGCGGATCTGGAGAAGCATCACTGGATGTTCCAGGCGGAGAACGGATAGCGCGACGTCTTCCGGCGTCGCGAGCCGGCGCCGGGCTTCCGTGCGCTCCCGCCTCTCGCTGGGTCGTGCGCCCCCGGGCCGACGCGTGCGGTGGGGGCGTGAAAACGGCGGTGAGTGGCTGCGGGGCGCATCGTGTGCCCCGCGGGCGCGGTCCTCGTGAGAGGGGCGTGCGTCCCTGTGCCGGTGGTGCGCCCTCTCCGCCCGTGACGAGGGCCGTCTAGCGTCGTTCTGGGGGCCCGGAGGCCTTGGAGGTGGCGGCCATGCGGATAGTTCGCTGGGGGGCGGCTCTGGGGCTCGGTGCGCTGTGGTGGTGGGGTGTGCTGCGGCTCGCGCTGGTGCCGGACGCCGGCGCGGTGGAGGGGGCCGTCGCGGCCGGGGGGTGGGGGCTGAGCCTCCTTCCTGTGCACTGCGTACCGAAGGGACGGGCACCGGGACGGCCGGGGGGCGCGTCAGGGGGCGCGGGGGGTGGTCCGGTTCTGGAGGGCGCGGTGGGGGCCGCGGTCACCAGGGCATGGCCACCCCGCCGTTCGGACGGAGGATCTGACCCGTCGTGAACGCCGAGGCGTCGGAGGCGAGGTGCAGGACGGCGTGCGCGATGTCGTCGGGCTCGCCGACCCGGCTCAGGGGTGACAGCCGGGCCATGAAGGACTCCGTCCGCGCCTGTTCCTCGCCGTCGTGGCGATCGGTCATGGGCGTACGGATCCAGCCCGGGGCCACCGCGTTGACGCGGATGCCGTGGGCACCGACCTCGGTCGCCAGGGTCTTCGTCAGCTGGACCACCGCCGCCTTGGTCACGCCGTAGCAGAGCAGCCCCGGACCGCCGGTGTCGACGGCGCCCGAGGCCATGGTGACGATGCTGCCCCGCGTCCCGTCGTCGATCATCCGGCGGGCCGCCGTCTGGCAGGCGTGGAGAACTCCCTTGAAGTTGACGCTCCACACCCGTTCCAGGTCCTCGTCCCGTGTCTCCAGAACCGGGCTGCTGTGCATGATCCCGGCGATCGCCGCCATCACATGGAGCCGCTCGCAGGCGGCGACGGCCCGGGTGAGCTGGGCGCGGTCGGTGACGTCGAGGTGGTGGGTGTGGGCGGTGGCGTTCCTGGCCTTGATGAGGGTCGCCGTCTCGTGCAGGCCCTGTGCGTCGCGGTCCGCACAGTGCACCGTCGCGCCCGCCTCGGCGAGCAGCACGGCCGACGCGCGGCCGATGCCGCTGCCGGCGCCGGTGACGAACGCGGTGCGGCCGGTGAGGTCGTACGCCGGGATGGCCATGGCTCGACGGTACGAGCGTATCTGACGGCTCGTCAATTAGGTGTGCGGCGCTGTACTCGGTTGCCCGGGCGGGGTGTTCGCGTGGTGCCCGGGGCCGGCGACGGGCCCGGCTGGCAGGTGGGGCACCAGTAGGTGGGGCGTTCGCGGGAGCCGTCGCCCTGGTCGGCCACGCGGACGGAGGTGTGGCAGCGCAGACAGGGGCGGGGGGCCCGGCCGTACACGAACAGGTCGTGGTGGCGGTGGCCTGTCGTGTTGCGGATCGGGCGGTCGCGGTTGGCTTCGAGGAGCTTCTTGGCGAGGGCGGGCAGCCGGGCGGCGAGATCCTCCGGGAGGGCGCCGGCGGGGAGCCAGGGGGTGACCCGGAGCAGGAAGCACAGCTCGCTCTTGTAGACATTGCCGATGCCGGCCAGATTGCGCTGGTCCAGGAGGGCCTCGCCGAGGGCGCGGTCGGGGTCGCTCAGGAGGTTGGCGAGGGCGCGGTCGGGGTCCCAGTCCGGGCCGAGCAGGTCGGGGCCGAGGTGGCCGACGGCGCGGTGTTCGTCGGTGGTGCGCATCAACTCCAGGACGGGGAGGCGGTAGCCGACGGCCGTGCGCTCGGTGTTGCCCAGAATGGCGCGGATCTGGTGCGCGGGGCCGCCGCGCCAGCGCTCGCCGTGGGCGTACACCTTCCAGGAACCGTCCATCCGCAGGTGCGAGTGCAGCGTCAGGCCGCCTTCGACGCGGGTGAGGAGGTGTTTGCCGCGAGGGGTGACGTCCAGGACGGTACGGCCGGTGAGGTCGGCCGTGGCGTACTTCGGCACGCGGAGGTCGGAGCGGGACAGCACCTTGCCGGCGAGGGCGGTGTGGAGTCGCCTCGCCGCTTGCCAGACGGTGTCACCTTCGGGCATGGGTCAAGGGTGGCATGGGTTCGGTGGTGGGTGGTGGGTAGCCGGTGCTGGTGCCCGGCGTTGGGTGGCTCGGGGTGGGTGAAGGTGGGTGAGGTCGAGCGGGGCCGGTGCAGGGGTCTCGCGTTCGGTGATCATGCTCGGATACGGAGGCCGCGCGGGGTCGCGATGAAGCCCGCCGCTTCGAGGAGGGGGCCGTGGGGGGAGGTGAGGGCGGAGGTGCCGTTCACGCGCTCCACCGTGACGGTGCCGAGGGAACCCGCGCGTGCGGCCGCTGCCAGGGCTTCGGCGGCCGGGCGGAGGCGGGGGTCGTCCAGGGGCCTGGCGTCCGGGTCGGCGGGCCAGGCCAGGAGCGTCTTGCCGCCGCGCTCCATGTACACGGTCAGCTCGCCGTCGACCAGGACGACCAGGGAGCCCGCCTTGCGGCCCGGTTTGTGTCCGGCCTCAGTGGGCGGATCGGGCCAGGGGAGGGCGGCGCCGTAGGCGTTGGCGGGGTCGGCCGCGGCCAGGACGACGGCTCTGGGGGAGGGGGTGGCGCTGGTGCGGTGCGGGTCGCGGCCGGATCGGGCACGGGGGCTGAAAGGGCTGTCGGGCCCGGTGCGGCCGTAGGGGGTGCCGCCGTCAGAGTGAGCGAAGTCCTGGTCGTAGGTACCGGGCCCGCCGTGGGGGTCGGCGTCCAGGCTGTCGGGGGCGGCCAAGGAGGTGGGGGCGAACGGCTCGCCGGGGCCCGGGCCGTGGTGGCCCGGGCCGTCGGGGAAGCCGTCCCAGGGGGTGGGGGCCTGGGGTGTGCCGGGGGTTTCGGGGAAGTCGTCCGGGGCGGGGCTTCGCAGGGGCTCGTTCCGGTCGCGGGCGTTGGACACCGCGCGGAGGCGGTCCACGGCGCCGTCCATCGCGAACTGGGCGGCGCCCAGACCCTCGACGACATAACCGCGGCGGGCCTGGCCGCTCTCCTCGAAGACGGACAGGACGCGGTAGACCGCGGAGAAGCCGCCCTCGACGCCCTCGGCGGCCACAGCACCCCGGGTCACGACACCGTGGCGGTCGAGCAGTGTGCGGGCCAGGGCGTGGGCGCGGACGGTGGGGTCGGGCTCGTGGGCGGGGAGGAGGGACCAGCGGCCGGCGACCGTGGGCGGTCCCGTACGGGACTGGGGGCGGGCGGCGGCGGTCAGCGATCCGTACCGGCCGCGCGGGACGGTGCGCTTGGCGCGGTGGGCGGTGGAGCCCGCGGTGCGTCCCGAGCCCAGGAGGGAGCGCATCGGGGTGAGTGTGTCGTTCGTGAGCCTGCCGGACCAGGCCAGGTCCCACACGGCGTCGGCCAGTTGGGGGTCGGTGACGTCGGGGTGGGTGGTCGCGCGGATCTGGTCGGCGATCTGGCGGAAGAAGAGGCCGTAGCCGCCGGAGAGGGTGGTCAGGACCGATTCGTGGAGCGCGGTCAGCTCCAGGGGATGCGCCGGAGGCAGCAGGAGCGGGGCCGCGTCCGCCAGGTACAGCGAGACCCAGCCGTCCTTGCCCGGGAGGGCTCCGGCGCCCGCCCACACGACCTCGCCGGCCGCGGTGAGCTCGTCGAGCATCGCGGGGGTGTAGCCGGCGACCCGGGAGGGCAGGACCAGCTTCTCCAGTGCGGAGGCGGGCACCGAGGCCCCCTGCACCTGCTCGATCGCGCGCACCAGCCCGTCGATGCCCCGCAGCCCGTGACCGCCGCCCACGTGCTGCCACTGCGGCAGGAACTGGGCGAGCGCGGCGGGCGGCACCGGCTCCAGCTCGTGCCGCAGGGCCGCCAGCGAGCGGCGGCGCAGGCGGCGCAGCACGGCCGCGTCGCACCACTCCTGGCCGATGCCCGCCGGGTGGAACTCGCCCTGGACGACACGGCCGTTCGCCGCGAGCCGGTGGAGTGCCCCGTCCGTGACGGCCACCCCCAGGCCGAAGCGCGCGGCCGCCGTGGCCGAGGTGAAGGGGCCATGGGTGCGCGCGAACCGGGCGAGGAGGTCGCCGAGGGGATCCTTGACGGGCTCGGTGAAGGCTTCCGGGACGCCGACCGGCAGGGCCGTGCCGAGCGCGTCGCGCAGGCGGCCCGCGTCCTCGATCGCCGCCCAGTGGTCGGTGCCGGCGATCCGGACGCGGATGGCGCGGCGGGCCCCGGCCAGCTCCCGCGCCCACTGCGGCTCGGCGCCCCGCTCGGCCAACTCGGTGTCCTTGAGCGGGCCGAGGAGCCGGAGCAGGTCCGCGACACCTTCGGCGTCCTTGACCCGCCGGTCCTCGGTGCGCCACTGCAGCTCCTGCTCCAGCTCCGTCAGCACGTCGGCGTCGAGCAGTTCGCGCAGCTCCGCCTGGCCCAGCAGTTCGGCCAGCAGCCGGGAGTCCAGCGACAGTGCGGCCGCGCGGCGCTCGGCGAGCGGGGAGTCGCCCTCGTACAGGAACTGGGCGACGTAACCGAAGAGGAGGGAGCGGGCGAAGGGGGAGGGCTCCGGGGTGGTGACCTCGACGAGGCGGACCTTGCGGGACTCGATGTCGCCCATCAGCTCGGTGAGGCCCGGGACGTCGAAGACGTCCTGGAGGCATTCGCGGACCGCCTCCAGGACGATGGGGAAGGACCCGAACTCACTCGCCACCTGCAGCAGTTGGGCCGCGCGTTGACGCTGTTGCCACAGAGGTGTGCGCCTGCCCGGACTGCGGCGGGGCAGCAGGAGCGCGCGGGCGGCGCACTCGCGGAAGCGGGACGCGAACAGTGCCGAACCGCCCACCTGGTCGGTGACGATCTGGTCGACCTCGCCCTTGTCGAAGGCGACGTCCGCCGCGCCGATCGGGGCCTGCTCGGCGTCGTATTCGGTGCCCGCTCTCACGGGCTCCATGTCGAGCAGGTCCAGGCCCATCAGGTCGGCGTCGGGCAGGCGGAGCACGATGCCGTCGTCGGCATGCATGACCTGCGCGTCCATGCCGTACCGCTCGGAGAGCTTCGCGCCCAGGGCGAGGGCCCAGGGGGCGTGGACCTGGGCGCCGAAGGGGGAGTGGACGACGACCCGCCAGTCGCCCAGCTCGTCACGGAAGCGTTCGACGACGATCGTGCGGTCGTCGGGGACGTGGCCGCAGGCCTCGCGTTGTTCGGCCAGGTACGCGAGGACGTTGTCGGCGGCCCAGGCGTCGAGTCCGGCGGCCAGCAGGCGCAGCCGGGCGTCCTCGTCCGACAGGGAGCCCACCTCGCGCAGGAACGCGCCGACCGCGCGGCCCAGTTCGAGCGGGCGGCCGAGCTGATCGCCCTTCCAGAAGGGCAGGCGGCCCGGGACGCCCGGCGCGGGGGAGACGAGCACCCGGTCGCGGGTGATGTCCTCGATGCGCCAGGAGCTGGTGCCGAGGGTGAAGACGTCCCCGACGCGGGACTCGTACACCATCTCCTCGTCGAGTTCGCCGACCCGGCCGCCGCCCTTCTTGGGGTCGGAGCCCGCGAGGAAGACCCCGAAGAGGCCGCGGTCCGGGATCGTGCCCCCGGAGGTGACCGCGAGGCGCTGGGCGCCCGGCCGCCCCGTGATCGTGCCCGCGACCCGGTCCCACACCACGCGCGGGCGCAGCTCCGCGAAGGCGTCGGACGGATAGCGGCCCGCGAGCATGTCGAGGACGGCCGTGAACGCGGACTCGGGGAGGGCGGCGAAGGGCGCCGCGCGGCGGACCGTCGCCAGGAGATCGTCGAACTGCCAGGTGTCCATCGAGGTCATGGCGACGATCTGCTGCGCCAGCACGTCCAGGGGGTTGCCGGGGATCCTCATGGACTCGATGGAGCCGCTGCGCATCCGCTCGGTGACCACGGCCGACTGGACCAGGTCACCGCGGTACTTGGGAAAGACGACGCCCGTGGAGACCGCGCCCACCTGGTGTCCCGCGCGGCCCACACGCTGCAGGCCGGAGGCGACCGAGGGCGGCGACTCCACCTGGACGACGAGGTCCACCGCGCCCATGTCGATGCCCAGTTCGAGACTGGAGGTGGCGACCACGGCCGGCAGTCTTCCCGCCTTCAGATCTTCCTCGACCAGGGCGCGCTGTTCCTTGGAGACCGAGCCGTGGTGGGCGCGGGCCAGGACCGGGGGCGCTGCCTGGGCCGCGCCCGAACCGCCCATCAGCTCGGCCGGGCCGTGGTGCTCGTCCAGCGGCTCACCGGTGGCCCGCTCGTACGCGATCTCGTTCAGCCGGTTGCACAGGCGCTCCGCGAGGCGGCGGGAGTTGGCGAACACGATCGTCGAGCGGTGGGCCTGCACGAGGTCGGCGATCCGCTCCTCGACGTGCGGCCAGATCGAGGGGCGCTCCGCCCCCTCGTTGCCGTCCGCGACCGGGGAGCCGCCCAGCTCGCCCAGGTCCTCCACCGGCACGACCACCGACAGGTCGAACTCCTTGCCGGACGGAGGCTGGACGATCTCCACCCTGCGGCGCGGGGACAGATAGCGCGCGACCTCGTCGACCGGACGCACCGTGGCGGACAGGCCGATACGGCGGGCCGGCCTGGGCAGGAGCTCGTCGAGCCGCTCCAGGGACAGCGCGAGGTGGGCGCCGCGCTTGGTGCCCGCGACCGCGTGCACCTCGTCCAGGATCACCGTCTCCACGCCCGTGAGCGCGTCGCGGGTGGCCGACGTCAGCATCAGGAACAGGGACTCGGGGGTGGTGATCAGGATGTCCGGCGGACGCGTGGACAGGGCCCGGCGCTCGGCGGGTGGGGTGTCCCCGGAGCGGATGCCCACCTTCACCTCGGGCTCGGGCAGCCCCAGGCGTACCGATTCCTGGCGGATACCGGTGAGCGGACTGCGCAGGTTCCGCTCCACGTCCACCGCGAGCGCCTTCAGCGGGGACACGTACAGGACCCGGCAGCGCTTGCGGGGGTCGGCCGGGGGCGGGCTCGATGTCAGCTGGTCCAGCGCGGCGAGGAACGCGGCCAGTGTCTTGCCGGAGCCGGTCGGGGCCACCACCAGCACGTCCGAGCCCTCGCCGATCGCCCGCCACGCCCCGGCCTGGGCCGCGGTGGGCGCGGAGAAGGCCCCCGTGAACCAGCCGCGGGTCGCGGGGGAGAAGCCGTCGAGGGCTCGATCTGCGGAGCTGACCATGCCCCCATCCTGCACCCGGCCACTGACAATGGCCCGGACCTGCGGAAACGGAAGGGGCGGGGGCGGGGTGGATCCGCTGGGGGCCGCGATGTCGGCGGGTGGGTCCTCCCGGTCACTTGGTCACATGGTCCCCTTGGCCGCCGATCGCGTGTCACGGCGCTGCCGACGCTCCTCCGCACCAGGCCCGCACGCCCGCTACTGCCCCCGACTTCGATGCCCGGACGATCCACCCCGCAGAATGGGGGCATGGCGGGTTCGGCGGAGCGGGCGAGGCACTGGCGGTACGCGGAGCTGCCCGGTGTGGATCTGCTGCGGGCGACCTACGTCGAGAAGAAGTTCGTGCGGCACACCCACGAGCACTTCGTGATCGCGGCCATCGCCGACGGAGTGGAGATCTTCCGCCACGGGGGCGCCGATCAGTACGCCGGCCCGGGAGCGCTGGCCCTGGTCAACCCCGACACCCCGCACACCGGCCGCGCGGGTGTGCCCGAGGGCTGGCGGTACGGGGCGGTCTACCCGTCGCCGGACGTGGTGGCCGAGATCGCCGCCGAGACCACCACGATCCGCGGCACCCCCGGCTTCGTCACCCCCGTGCTCGAGGATCCGTACGCCGCCGGGCTCGTCCACCGGGTCCTGCGGGCCGTCGACGAGGGCAACGCGCTGGCGGCGGACACCCTGCTACGGGTGGTCGTGACCCGGCTGCTGCGCCTGAACGGCGGGCCCCTGCCCCAGCGTGCCGTCCGCACTGCCGGCTCCCCCGTCGCGGCACGCGCGCGTGCCGTGCTCGAGGAGCGGATGGCCGACCCGCCGACCCTGGAGCGGCTCTCGGCCGACCTCGGCACCAGCCCTTTCGCTCTCTTGCGGGCCTTCCGCTCGGCTTATGGCATGCCTCCGCACACCTGGCTGACCGATGCCCGCGTCCGCCGGGCCCGTGGCCTGCTCGACACCGGCACGACTCCCGCCGCGGCCGCCGTCGCCGTCGGCTTCACGGACCAGCCTCATCTCAACCGCCACTTCAGCCGCATCGTGGGCGTGCCGCCGGGCGCGTACCAGCGGGAACGCACGGGCGGGGCCGACGACGGATCGCGAACCCGGGGACGACGTATGTGAACGGGGGCGGGTGCGTTCGCGTATGGGCGCCGCGCCCACGAACGTGAGCCCCGTGAGCCCCGCGAGCCCCGCGTGCATGAGTGTGAGAGCGACGCGGGCGGGCGCAAGAACGTACAAGACCCGTAGGCGTGGCCGCTCGTACCGTCCAGGCGTGGTGACTGAACAGACTCGTCTCGTGGAGACGCAAGACGGCGGCGGCGTGAAACCCGACGGAGCCGTCGTCCGGGATGCTCTCGGCGTCGGGGTCGCGGTCGGACTGTCCGGGTTCGCCTTCGGGGTGACCTCGGCCGGCAGCGGGCTCGGGCTGCTGCAGACCTGTGCCCTGAGCCTTCTGGTGTTCACCGGGGCCTCCCAGTTCGCCCTGGTGGGCGCGCTCGCGGCCGGCGGCAACCCGTTCACGGCTGCGGCCGGGGCCTTCTTCCTGGGCGTGCGCAACGCGTTCTACGGGCTGCGCCTCTCCCAACTGCTGGCCCTCCCGCGCGCGGTGCGGCCTTTCGCCGCCCAGTGGGTCATCGACGAGACCACGGCCGTAGCCCTCGCCCAGCCCACGCGCCGCGCCGCCCGTATCGGCTTCACCGTCACCGGGCTCAGCCTCTATGTGCTGTGGAACCTCACCACGCTGCTCGGCGCGCTCGGCGCCGAGGCCATCGGCGACACCGACGCGTGGGGGCTCGACGCGGCCGGGCCCGCCGTCTTCCTGGCCCTCCTCGCGCCGATGCTGCGGACCACCGCGGAGCGGGCCGTCGCGGGCGTCGCCGTCGTCCTGGGGCTCGGACTGCTGCCCGTCCTGCCCGCCGGGGTCCCGGTCCTCGTCGCCGCGGTGGCCGCTCCGGTCGTCCTCTGGGCGGAGGGGCGCCGCAGGGCCGACGGCCGGCCGGACGACAGCCGACGAGGCGTCCAGGAAGACGGCGTCCCGGAAGACGACGCCCAGGAAGACGGCGTCCAGGAAGGTGGCGACCGATGAACGTCTGGATCGCGATCATCGGCACCGCCGTCGGCTGTTACGCCGTCAAACTGATCGGCCTGCTGGTCCCCGAGGGCATCCTGGAACGCCCGCTCGTCCAGCGCCTCGCCGCCCTGCTGCCCGTTGCCCTCCTCGCCGCTCTCACGGCCCAGCAGACCTTCGCCGACGGGCACGACCTGGTGCTGGACGCGAGGGCCGCCGGGCTCACCGCAGCCGCCGTCGCACTGCTCCTGCGTGCCCCGTTCCTGCTCGTCGTGGCCGCGGCGGTCGTCGTGACGGCCGGGGTGCGGGCGGTGTCGGGCTGACGCGGCTTGTCGTGGGGCACGCGCGCGTGTCGTCGATCTCGCCCTCGACGTACGCGCGCGTGCCGGCCGACCGGCCGCGCGCGTGGTGTCCGGTGCGTCGAAGGTCTCAGCCGATGGACCGCCCGTACGCCCGCAACGTGCGCAGCGCCTCGATCGTCACGATGGGGCGGCTCTCCATGGCGGTGCTCGGGGCCCATTGGCGCCAGCGGATCGGCCAGCCGCCGTCCTCGCCCTGTTCACTCGCCAGGAAGTCGAGGGAGCGGGCCATCTCCTCGTCGGTGAACCACGCGCGCGCGAGCGATTCCGGGGTGTGCGCGAAGTCGTGCGGGTAGTGGTGCTCGTCCGGGGCGTAACCGGCGGACACCGGGTAGTCGTCCGGTCGTGCCGGATCCAGTGTGGCGAGCCGGTGTTCGCGCACCAGGCGGCCGAGCCGGTCGGCGGCGGCCCGGGCACGCGAGCGGTCGGGCACGGACTCCAGGAACGCCACGGCGGCGTGGACCTCGTAGGGGTGCGACTTCTCCAGGGACTCGACCGCCTGCCAGCAGAAGTCGGTGGCCCGGAACAGCCAGGCGTGCCATACCTGGTTGCGGTGCAGCAGACCCACCACCGGCCCCGTGGCCAGCAGATCACTGGGCGGGTCGTCGACGATCGGCACGAACGGGGCCACCGGGTAGCCACGCTGGCTGGGGTGCACGGCGGGAAGGGCACCGTCCTGGGTCGACACCGACGTCAGATAGCGGCACACGCGCTCCACCCGCTGTCCGCCGCAGCGCCCGATCGAGTCCAGCACACGCAGCGCGTGCCCGGTGTGCAGCGGCTGGCTCACGGGCCCGCGCAGATCGGGTTCGAGCGCGTGGCCGTACCCGTCATCGGCATTGCGGTAGGCGGACAGCGTGGTCTCCACCGCGTCGGCTCCCCCGTCCAGGAAGTGGTACGCGAAGCGGCGCTGCTCCAGCACGCGCGCGGTCAGCCAGACGAACTGTTCGGCGCGAGCCAGCGGGGTGGGCGCCGGGGACGACGTGGGGAGTGGGGATGCTCCGGTTTCGGCCATGGCTCCGACCGTAGGGCGGAAAGCGGTATCGGAAAGCCGTCCCGGCCAGGCCCACCCCCTGGGGCGGGATACTGGACTCATGCGGTTGACGGTCTTCTGGCAGCGGATGGCGGATCACTTCGGTGAGGGGTACGCCGACACCTTCGCGCGCGATCATGTGATGTCCGGCCTCGGCGGGCGCACGGTCAGCGAGGCGCTGGACGCCGGCTGGGAGGCCAAGGACGTGTGGCACGTGGTGTGCGCGACCATGGGCGTTCCGGCGGAGAACCGCTGAGAGGCAGCGGACTTCACCGGACGGACGCTGCTCGTTGGACCGGAAGGCCCGGGGGCGGCGACTGATTGTCGGTGCCGTGGGCGAGACTTGGTCCGTGGCACCCACAGACGAGACCGCGCGTTTCGAGCACCAGGCAACTCCGTCCGGCACGACACCGCCCTCCGGCCCCCCGGTCGGCGCGGGGCCCGGTGTCGCGCCGAGCGAGCGCATGCCGCGCTGGCTGCCGCGCGCCATGGTGCTGGCTCTCTCCCTCGTCGCGGTCTTCCAGTTCGGCAGCTGGGCGTTCCACCAGCTCATCGGGCTGCTGGTCAACATCCTCATCGCGTTCTTCCTGGCGCTGGCGATCGAGCCCGCGGTGAGCTGGATGGCCTCGAAGGGGCTGCGCAGGGGCTTCGCCGCGTTTCTGGTCTTCCTGATCACGCTGATCGGGGCCGCCGGATTCGTCACCCTGCTTGGTTCGATGCTGGCCGGCCAGATCATCAAGATGGTCGAGGACTTCCCGGCGTACCTCGACTCCGTCATCAGCTGGATCAACACGAGTTTCCACACCGAACTCAAGCGCGTCGACATCCAGGAGGGGCTGCTCCGCTCCGACTGGCTGCAGAAGTACGTGCAGAACAGCGCCACAGGCGTCCTCGACGTCTCCGCGCAGGTGCTGGGCGGCCTCTTCCAGCTGCTGACGATCACGCTGTTCTCCTTCTACTTCGCCGCCGACGGCCCCCGGCTGCGCCGCGCACTGTGCTCCGTCCTGCCGCCCGCCAAGCAGGCCGAGGTCCTGCGCGCGTGGGAGATCGCGGTCGACAAGACCGGCGGCTATCTGTACTCCCGCGGCCTGATGGCACTGATCTCCGGCGTGGCGCACTACGTCCTGCTGGAGTACCTCGACGTGCCCTACGCGCCGGCGCTCGCGGTCTGGGTCGGCCTGGTCTCGCAGTTCATCCCCACGATCGGCACCTACCTGGCGGGTGCCCTGCCCATGCTGATCGCCTTCACGGTCAACCCGTGGTACGCGCTGTGGGTCCTCGTCTTCGTGGTCATCTACCAGCAGTTCGAGAACTACGTGCTGCAGCCCAAGCTGACCGCCAAGACCGTGGACATCCATCCGGCCGTGGCGTTCGGCTCGGTCATCGCGGGCACCGCGCTCCTCGGCGCCGTGGGCGCGCTCATCGCCATCCCCGCCATCGCCACCCTGCAGGCCTTCCTCGGGGCCTACGTGAAGCGGTACGACGTCACGGACGACCCCCGCGTGCACGGGCACCGCAGACGCGGAACGGGCAACCTCATCGCCCGGCTGCGGAGGCACCCGCACCGGACGGCGGAGGAGGACGGGACCGGCGGCGACGTCCTCACACGTGTGCGCAGGCGGCTGGAGGAGAGGCGCGGCACGAGACCGTCGCCGGACGACTCCACGAACGGGCGGCGGGACGACGGCACCGCGCGCCGGGAGCCGGAGGGGGATCCCGGCTCGGAAGGCGGCATCGGACCCGAGAACACCGCGGGACCGGACACCACGGCCGGGCCCGAGGACGACACCACCCCGTAGGCCTGCTGCAGGCGCCCCCGTACCGCCCTACGCCCGCCCCGTACCGCGCGCCCTACGCCCGCCCCCGTACCGCCCTGCCGCCGTACCCCTCCGCCCGGCACCGAGCCGTGTCATCGGCCGCCGTTCCGGCGTGGACCCGCTCCGCCGGAAGTGCTCCGGGTGCCGCGTGGTGCGCTTGACACTAAAATCGAACATCCATTCTTATGGAAGCTCCGGCGAAGCGTTCCGGCCGGAGTTCGGCAGGGTTTTCGTGGAGAAGTGCCCGAGTTATCCACAGGCCGGGCGGGCGTCGGGGCCCATTGTCAGTGGCAGGCGTTAGCGTCTTTCACGTGAAGCGATCGACTCAAGCAAACCGGGTGGAACCCATGGCAGGAACCGACCGCGAGAAGGCGCTCGACGCCGCGCTCGCACAAATTGAACGGCAGTTCGGCAAGGGCGCGGTGATGCGCCTGGGCGAGCGGCCGAACGAGCCCATCGAGGTCATCCCCACCGGGTCGACCGCACTCGACGTCGCCCTTGGTGTCGGCGGTCTGCCGCGAGGCCGAGTGATCGAGGTGTACGGCCCGGAGTCCTCCGGCAAGACGACCCTGACCCTGCACGCGGTGGCGAACGCACAGAGGGCCGGCGGCCAGGTGGCCTTCGTGGACGCCGAGCACGCCCTCGACCCCGAGTACGCGAAGAAGCTCGGCGTCGACATCGACAACCTCATCCTGTCGCAGCCGGACAACGGCGAGCAGGCCCTGGAGATCGTGGACATGCTGGTCCGCTCCGGAGCCCTCGACCTCATCGTCATCGACTCCGTCGCCGCGCTCGTCCCGCGCGCGGAGATCGAGGGCGAGATGGGCGACAGCCACGTGGGTCTGCAGGCCCGTCTGATGAGCCAGGCCCTGCGAAAGATCACCAGCGCGCTCAACCAGTCCAAGACCACCGCCATCTTCATCAACCAGCTCCGCGAGAAGATCGGCGTGATGTTCGGCTCCCCGGAGACCACGACCGGTGGCCGCGCGCTGAAGTTCTACGCCTCGGTGCGACTCGACATCCGCCGTATCGAGACCCTGAAGGACGGTACCGACGCCGTCGGCAACCGCACCCGCGTCAAGGTCGTCAAGAACAAGGTCGCGCCGCCCTTCAAGCAGGCCGAGTTCGACATCCTGTACGGACAGGGCATCAGCCGCGAGGGCGGCCTGATCGACATGGGTGTGGAGAACGGCTTCGTCCGCAAGGCGGGCGCCTGGTACACGTACGAGGGCGACCAGCTCGGCCAGGGCAAGGAGAACGCCCGCAACTTCCTGAAGGACAACCCCGACCTCGCCAACGAGATCGAGAAGAAGATCAAGGAGAAGCTGGGCGTCGGGGTCCGGACCGAGGAACCCACCGCAGAGCCGGGAGCGGACGCGGCGGTCTCCGCCACGCCCGCGGACGACACCGCGAAGGCGGTGCCGGCGTCGGCTGCCAAGACCGCCAAGACCAAGGCTGCGGCGGCGAAGAGCTAGTCCGTGACACGTAGAACGGACTGGGGCGAGTACGCATACCCCAGTGCCCCCGAGAGCCGGGGGCGCGGGGGTACCGGCGAGGGCACCGGGGAAGCCGGCGCGGACGGGTACGGATCCGGGCCGCACGACGACACACCGTCGTACGGCACGGACACACCGCCCGGCGGTGCGCCTGTCGACGGCGAGCCCCACGGCGACCAGTCGTACGACGGCGACGGCCGGGGCGGCGGTGGCGTCGGTCGGCGGGCGGACGAGGCGCGCTTCGGTGCGGGCTCGACCGCCGGCACCCGTCGACGCGGCGACGGCGCCTCGCGCGGTGCGGGCGGTGACGCGCGAGGGGGGCGCGGTGGCCGCAGCGGTCGACGGCGCGGCTTCGGGGAATCGGGCGACGGCCCGGACGGCGGGGGGCCACAGGACGGGGGTTCGTCTTTCTCGTCGAGGGCCGAGAAGGGGGAGTCCTCAGGGGACCCGGCTGAGCGGGCACGCGGGATCTGCCTGCGCCTGCTCACCGGGACCCCGCGTACCCGCAAGCAACTGGCGGACGCCCTGCACAAACGCGAGATCCCCGAGGACGTGGCGGAGGAGGTGCTGTCGCGGTTCGAAGAGGTCGGGCTGATCAACGACGGCGCGTTCGCGGACGCCTGGGTGGAGTCCCGGCACCACGGCCGGGGGCTGGCCAGACGAGCTCTCGCCCGGGAGCTGCGTACCAAGGGCGTCGACTCGACACTGATCGACGAGGCCGTGTCCCAGCTCGACTCCGATCAGGAGGAGACCACCGCACGCGAGCTGGTCGCCCGCAAGCTGCGCTCCACCCGTGGCCTCGACCGCGACAAACGCCTCCGCCGGCTCGCAGGCATGCTCGCCCGCAAGGGTTACTCCGAGGGCATGGCCCTCCGCGTGGTCCGGCAGGCGCTGGAGGAGGAGGGGGAGGACACGGAGGGGCTGGAGGGCGAGGGGTACTGAGCCGAGAGGCGCAGGGC
Source organism: Streptomyces stelliscabiei (assembly GCF_014873495.1). Classification (GTDB taxonomy): domain Bacteria; phylum Actinomycetota; class Actinomycetes; order Streptomycetales; family Streptomycetaceae; genus Streptomyces; species Streptomyces bottropensis. The sequence goes on from NZ_JADBGF010000001.1 coordinate 7,622,711, forward strand.
TGAGCCGAGGCCACGGAGCCAGGACGTCGGGGACGGCATGGGGAGGGGGCGGATCCTCCCGGTGACACCAGAGCGTTCGGGCCGCGCGGGCCCCTCGGGGGCTGGGCTCACTGCCAGTCGGCGGGGCGCTCCACATGCTCCAGGCGCAGCACCTGTCCCGTGCGGCTGTAGCGGCGGATACGGGGGAGGGGCGGGTAGTAGGCGTGGACCGAGATCGCGTGTTCCTCGGTGGACTCGTTGAGCACCTCGTGGACGTGGTGGCGTCCGAAGGAGCGGCCCTTGCCGGCGGACAACTGCCGTTCGCGGTCGACGCCTTCGGTGAGTTCGAGGGTCTTCCAGCCGTCGGTGGGCAGCCGGGCGGCGAGCGAGTACTCCTTGAGCGCACCCGCGGCGGTGACGAAGGCGCCCACCGAGTCGGCGTGGTCGTGCCAGCCGGTACCGGTGCCGGGAGGCCAGCCGATGAGCCAGGCCTCGCTGCCACCGGGGCCTTCGAGCCGCACCCACGTGCGGCCCTCCGGATCGAGCGGGAGCGAGGCGATCAGCTCGCCGTCGGCGGCCGTCCGACGCGCGAAGTCGAGCAGTTCCGCCTGAGTGGGACCGGAGAGGGTGGGGGCGGAGGCGGGGGGAACAACGGGGGACACAGACACGGGTACCGTCCTGAAGTGCGTTCGCTCGGAAAGCGCGCGGAGCACACGGGTGGCGCGCGCGGAGGGCGAAGGGATGCCGAGGGATGCGAGTTCAGCAGGACGGACGACACACGCAGCCCGCATAGCGGACGAGGTCCATATGGACCCTCCGCCACAGGCGCGTCGAGGTGTCGGTCACGGACCGGAGTAGACCATGACTGCGCGGAGCGGTCAACTGACCGTCACTATGTGGACACACAGTGACGGTCACCACCTCCGGCCGGCCCGGGTCCGGAGCGCTTCAGTGCGAACCCGATGCCGCCCCGGTCGTCTCGGACTGCTGCTCCGCCACGCCCAGCGTCGCCGCTGCCGCCGTGTACAGGTCGGCCGGGCGGACACCGCTCAGGGCGGTGACCAGGTATCCGTCGGGGCGGACGAGGAGAACGGTGTGGGCGCCCGCGCCCGGGTACGCCTCGGCGACCAACAGCTCGGCGGGATGCGGCAGGGCGGAGACGGCGGCGGCCAGGCGGGGCATGATCCCGGCGCTCATCCAGTGCTTGCGTTCCCACACCCCGGTACCCGGCGCGACGAGCACCACCAGGAGTGCCCCGCGTCCGAGCCGGTCCCGCAGTGGCACGAAGGAGCCGTCCTCAGCGGTCACCTCCACGTCCACGACCTGGGTGCCCGGCAGCGTGTCGATCGGCGTCTCCCCGTCGGCGGGTGGAGGCATGAGCGGAGAGCCGGAGTACGCCCCCGGCGCACCCAGCGCCCCGCGGCCCAGGTGTCCGTCCGAGAGCAGCGCGTCGTGGCCTCGGGAGGAGCCGGGGACGTACGAGCGCAGCCCCTTGCCGCCACGCAGCAGGGGCAGCACCTGGTCGGCGGCGCGCAGCCGGGTGGCGACGACCGCGCGCCGCTCCGCCTGGTAGCTGTCCAGCAGGGCTTCGTGCGGGCCGTGGTGCCAGGCCAGAGCGAGTTTCCAGGCGAGGTTGTCGGCGTCGCGCAGGCCCTCGTCGAGGCCCTGGGTGCCGAGCGCACCGAGCAGATGCGCGGCGTCCCCGGCCAGGAAGACCCGCCCGACCCGCCACCGCCGGGCGAGCCGGTGGTGCACGGTGTGGACACCGGTGTCGAGCAGGTCGTACGGCGGTGTGGAGCCGCCCGTCCAGCCGGCCAGGGTCTCGCGGACACGGGCCACGAGGAGTTCGGGCGTCACGAGGTCCTTGCCCGGTGGCAGGAGCCAGTCCAGGCGCCAGACCTCGCCGGCGAGCGGCCGTGCGGTGATCTCCCCGCCGGACGGGCCCGAGGTGCGCCACGGCGGCATGCGGTGCAGCAACGCTTCGCCGGGCCAGGGGAGTTCCGCACGCAGTGCCGCCACCGCGTGCCGTTCCACCGCCGTACGGCCGGGGAAGCGGATGTCCTGGAGCTTGCGGACCGTCGAGCGAGGGCCGTCGCAGCCCACCAGGTAACTGCCCCGCCACCAGGTGCTCTTGGGGCCGCGGGTGTGGGCCGTGACGCCGGACTTCTCCTGCTCGATCGCGTCGAGCCGGCTCTCCACCGCGACCTTGACGAGCCGCTCGCCGACGATGGCCTCGCGCAGGGCGGCGGTCAGGACGTGCTGGGCGATGTGGAGCGGCGGGAGGTCGGCGGAGCCCTCGACGACCTCCTCCGGGCCGCCGCGACCCCCCTTCGAGCCCTCCCGGGGCGGAGCGTCCTTGTCCTCGAAGCCGGCCTCGTCGAACCGGACCCGACGCATCACCTGCTTGCGCCGCATCGACCGCCATCCGGCCCAGCGGCGGCCGGACCGGGAGAGCGGGACGCCGGACAATCGTTCCAGCAGCGCGGCGGTGTCCTCGTTCAGAACCACGGTCCGCGCGAGCCGCTGCTCGTCCTTGCCCGGACCCTCGTCGAGGACCACGGACGGCACCTCCTGCCGCGCCAGCGCCAGGGCGAGCGTGAGCCCCACGGGCCCCGCTCCGACGATGATCACCGGATCCACGGCGCGGCGCCCCCTGCCCGACGTGACGTCCCGGCGGACGTGGGTGAACAGAAAGTTGGAGCAGGGTGCACGATCACAGAACGTATGCAACCCATTGCCGGTGCTTGCGTCAAGTGACGGAGGGCAGTGGCGATCATGCCACTGCCCTCCGGGGAACGAATCGGGGGACATCCTGGGCGGATGTCACCTGATCATCTGTCAGGTTCCCCCACCCGCGCCGGTCGCCGCGGTGCCCTGAACCGTCTCGGGAGCGAGAACCGCGCCGGTCGACTTCTTGGCCCGCCGCAGCCGCTGCTCCAGCCAGCTCGCGAAGGTGGTGATGATGAAGTTCAGGACGATGTAGATGATCGCGACGACGACGAAACTGGGCACGACGTTGGCGTACACCGCCGCCAGCGTCGCGCGTCCGCTGAGCAGTTCGGTGAACCCGATCATCACGCCGCCGAGGGCGGTGTCCTTCACGATGACCACGAGCTGGCTGACGATGGCAGGCAGCATCACCGTGACGGCCTGCGGCAGCAGGATGGAGGACATCGTCTGGCCCTTGCGCAGACCGATCGCCTGGGCGGCCTCCGTCTGGCCCTTGGGGAGGGCGAGGATGCCGGCGCGCACGACCTCGGCGAGGACCGAGGCGTTGTACAGCACCAGACCGGTGACGACCGCGTAGAGCTGCCGTTGCTCGGTGGTGACTTCAAACGAGCGAGCGATGACCTCGTTGGCGAACAGCATCAGCAGCAGGACCGGGATGGCCCGGAAGAACTCGACCACCGCACCGGCCGGGATGCGGACCCACAGGTGGTCGGAGAGGCGCGCGATGCCGAAGAGGGCACCGAGGGGCAGGGCGATCACGATGGAGAGCGCCATGGCCTTGAGCGTGTTGGCGAGACCGGGCAGCAGGTACGTCGTCCAGGCCTCGGAGGTGAAGAACGGCTTCCAGAGCCGCCACTCCAGCTGGTTCCTGCTGTCCAGCGCTCCCCAGAGCCACCACGCGAGGAGGGCCAGCAGAACGACGAAGACCACCGTGAAGATCACGTTGCGCCGTTTGGCCCGGGGGCCGGGGGCGTCGTAGAGAACAGAACTCATCGCTTCACCGCCAGTCGCTTGCTCAGCCAGCCGAGGATCAGGCCGGTGGGCAGGGTCAGAACAACGAATCCGAAGGCGAAGATCGCGCCGATGAGCAGGGTCTGGGCCTCCTTCTCGATCATGCCCTTCATGAGGTAGGCGGCTTCCCACACACCGATCGCCGCGGCCACGGTCGTATTCTTGGTCAGCGCGATCAGCACGTTGGCCAGCGGTCCGATGACCGCGCGGAACGCCTGCGGCAGCACGATGAGGCCGAGGACCTGGGTGAAGCTCAGTCCGATGGCGCGAGCCGCCTCCGCCTGGCCGACGGGCACGGTGTTGATGCCCGAGCGCAGCGCCTCACAGACGAACGCCGCGGTGTAGGCCACGAAACCGAGAATGGCGAGCCGAAAGGCCGTGGCCTTGACGTCGTTGCCCGCACCCATCGTCACGCGGAAGATGTCGGCGAGGCCGAGCGAGGCGAAGACGATGATGACGGTCAGCGGGATGTTCCGCACGACGTTCACATAGACGGTGCCGAAGCCGCGCATCAGCGGTACGGGGCTCACGCGCATGGCCGCGAGCAGCGTCCCCCAGATCAGGGAGCCGATGGCTGAGAAGACGGTGAGCTTGACCGTCATCCAGAACGCACCCAAGAGGGTTGGGTCGTTGTAGTTTGAAAGGAAGTCGAACACTGTCTCCCGCGCTTCCGGGTGTGTGGCGTACGAGGCAGGCGACGCACCGCGCCGCCGCCTCTACCGCACTGTGCGGCGGGCGGCGGCGCGACTACGAGAACCGCGCTGAGTGCGGATGTCCGCTTACTTGATGTCGCCGATCTTCGGGGCCGGCTCGTTCTTGTAGTCCGCCGGGCCGAAGTTCTCCTTGACCGCGGTCTCCCAGGCACCGTCGCTGACCATCTTCTCCAGGGCGGAGTTGATCTTGTCGACGGTCGCCTTGTCGCCCTTCTTGACACCGATGCCGTAGTTCTCGTTGCTGAGCTTCAGGCCCGCGAGCTTGAACTGGCCCTTGTAGTTGTCCTGCGCGGCGAAGCCCGCGAGGATCGAGTCGTCGGTGGTGACCGCGTCCACGGCGCCGCTCTGCAGACCGGCGATGCACTCCGAGTAGCCGCCGTACTCCTTCAGCTGAGCCTTCGGAGCGATGTCCTTCTTGACGTTCTCGGCCGAGGTGGAGCCGGTCACCGAGCAGAGGGTCTTGCCGTTGAGGTCCGTGCCCTTGCTGATGTCGGAGTCGGCCTTCACCAGCAGGTCCTGGTGGGCCAGCAGGTAGGGACCGGCGAAGTCGACCAGCTTCTTGCGCTCGTCGTTGATCGAGTAGGTGGCCGCGATGAACTTGACGTCGCCACGGGCCAGCGCGTTCTCACGGTCCGCGCTCTTGGTCTCGACGAACTCGATCTGCTTGGGCTCGTAGCCGAGCTCCTTCGCCACGTACGTCGCCACGTCCACGTCGAAGCCGGAGAAGGAACCGTCGGGGTTCTTCAGGCCGAGACCTGGCTGGTCGTACTTGATGCCGATCTTGATCTTGTCGCCGCCACCGGAACCGGAGCCCGAGCCGCTCTCGTTGCTGCTGTCGTCGCCACCACAGGCGGTGGCGGTCAGGGCGAGGACGAGGGCGGTGGCCGCCGCGGCGGAGACCTTGCGGAGCTTCATGGTGAACATCCTTTGACTGGTGAACAGATGCGGACCGTCATGGTGCGGGTGCCGGGGGCCGAGATCGGTGTCGGCAGGGCCGTCAGTGGTGCAGGATCTTCGACAGGAAGTCCTTGGCCCGGTCGCTGCGGGGGTTGCTGAAGAACTGGTCCGGCACCGCCTCTTCGACGATGCGGCCGTCGGCCATGAAGACCACCCGATTGGCGGCCGAACGGGCGAAGCCCATCTCGTGGGTGACCACGACCATGGTCATGCCGTCCCGGGCGAGCTGCTGCATGACTTCCAGGACCTCGTTGATCATCTCGGGGTCGAGCGCCGAGGTCGGTTCGTCGAAGAGCATGACCTTGGGGTCCATGGCCAGCGCCCGCGCGATGGCGACACGCTGCTGCTGACCGCCCGAGAGCTGTGCGGGGTACTTGTCCGCCTGGGTGCCCACGCCGACCCGGTCCAGCAGGGTGCGGGCCTTCTCCTCGGCCTGCTTCTTGTCGGCCTTGCGAACCTTGACCTGCCCCAGCATCACGTTCTCCAGCACGGTCTTGTGCGCGAAGAGATTGAACGACTGGAACACCATGCCGACGTCCGCGCGCAGTCGGGCGAGCGCCTTGCCCTCGGCGGGCAGCGGCTTGCCGTCGATCCGGATGTCGCCGGAGTCGATCGACTCCAGCCGGTTGATGGTGCGGCACAAGGTGGACTTGCCGGACCCGGAGGGTCCGATCACCACGACGACCTCGCCCCTGGTGATCGTCAGATCGATGTCCTGGAGTACGTGCAACGCGCCGAAGTGCTTGTTGACGCTCTTCAGGACGACCAGGTCGTCGGCCGCGGGCACCGCGTCCTTGACCACCGAAACTTCGGTCATCGCTTTAAGGCTCCGTCCTCCTCGGTTTCGGAGGACAGTAGTGACCCGCGACGACCAGCGTCATTACATCTGAGCGAGAATTGAGCATAACGATCTGGTAGCCGGACGATCACTGCACGTGACGGGCCTGTGCGGGGCGTTCCGGCTGTGTGACGGAACCCGTTCGGAACTCGTACGGCCTTGACGGCGTCCTCACTCATCAGTGTGACGGCGAAGAGGGCGATGCGCGCGTGCCCGGGATGCGGATCCGCGTAGTGTGTGCCAGCCGAGGCGTACAAATGAACGAAACGCGAGATCGGGCGCGAGGCCGGATATGAGACCGGACGCAAGGCCGGGCGTGGAACCGCGCGCGAGGCCGGACGCGGAACCGTACGCAAGGCCGGACGTGAGACCCGCGCAAGACCGCAGCAAGACGACCGAACCGAACCGGAAGGGGCCGGAATGAGGCTGCTCCTCGTCGAGGACGACAACCATGTCGCCGCCGCCCTGTCCGCGGTGTTGGCGCGGCACGGCTTCGACGTCACCCACGCCCGCAGCGGCGAGGAGGCCCTCCAGGCGCTCGTCCCTGAGGGAAACGGCTTCGGGGTCGTCCTGCTCGACCTCGGCCTGCCCGACCAGGACGGCTACGAGGTCTGCGGCAAGATCCGCAAGCGCACCAGCACCCCGGTGATCATGGTGACGGCCCGCTCCGACGTCCGGTCCCGGATCCACGGCCTCAACCTGGGCGCGGACGACTACGTGGTCAAGCCGTACGACACCGGTGAGCTGCTCGCCCGAATCCACGCCGTCGCCCGCCGCCGGGCCCCCGACGAGGCCGCGGCTCCCGGCGACAGCGGGCTGCGCCTCGGGTCCGTGCTCATCGAGCTGCCCACCCGCCAGGTCAGCGTCGACGGCACGGTCGTCCAGCTGACCCGCAAGGAGTTCGATCTGCTCGCGCTGCTGGCCCAACGGCCCGGGGTGGTGTTCCGCCGCGAACAGATCATCAGTGAGGTGTGGCGGACCAGCTGGGAGGGGACCGGCCGCACCCTGGAAGTGCACGTCGCCTCCCTGCGGTCCAAGCTGCGGATGCCCGCCCTGATCGAGACGGTGCGCGGGGTCGGCTACCGGCTGGTCGCCCCGACGCCGTAGCGTGCCCGCGTGCGCACTCGTCTTCTTCCGCTGCTCATCGTCCTGATGGCCGCCGTGCTGCTGGCTCTCGGCGTCCCGCTGGCGGTGAGCCTGGCGGCGGCGCGGCAACAGGAGGTGGTCGTCGACCGCATCGACGACACGGCGCGTTTCGCGGCGCTGGCTCAGTTCGTCACCGAGTCGCCCACCGGTTCCCGGACCAGCGGTGCGACCGACGGCCGGCGTGAGACGTTGCAGCACGAACTCGATCAGTACCACCGGGTGTACGGAATCAAGGCCGGTGTCTTCTACCGGGCCGGGGGCGGGCGGGCGATGGCCAACGCCCCCTACAACTGGGAAGTGCCCTCCGAGGGCGAGGGGCTCGCCGCGTTCGAAGAGGCGCTGCTGGGCCGTCGCCCGCACAATCCGGACCAGGTGTGGCCCTGGCAGCGCGGCCGGCTCGTCGTCGCCTCCCCGGTCATCCACGACGGCGACGTGATCGCCGTCGTCGTGACCGACTCGCCCACGGGACAGATGCGCTCCAAGATCCTGCGCGGCTGGCTGGTCATCGGCGCCGGTGAGTTCGCCGCGATGCTCCTCGCCGTCGGCGCGGCGCTGCAGCTGACCGGCTGGGTCCTCAAACCGGTACGCGTCCTCGACGCCACCACCCACTCCATCGCCTCCGGGCGGCTGAAGTCACGGGTCGCCGTGGCCAGTGGGCCGCCCGAACTCCGGCGGCTGGCACGGTCGTTCAACGAGATGGCCGACAACGTCGAGGACGTGCTGGAGCAGCAGCGCGCCTTCGTCGCCGACGCCTCGCACCAACTGCGCAATCCCCTCGCCGCGTTGCTGCTGCGCATCGACCTCCTCGCCCTCGAACTGCCCGAGGGCAACGAGGAGATCGCCTCCGTGCGCACCGAGGGCAAGCGCCTCGCCCAGGTCCTCGACGACCTGCTCGACCTGGCCCTCGCCGAGCATGTCGACGCCGATCTGCGGCTCACCGACATCGGCGAGCTGGCCGCCGAGCGGGTGGCCTCCTGGTCGCCGGTCGCCGACGACAAGGGGGTGGCGTTGGTGGGCGACTGCCCCGCCACCACCGCCTGGGCCGACCCGGTCGCCCTGTCCAGCGCCCTGGACGCGGTGATCGACAACGCGCTGAAGTTCACCCCTGCAGGGGAGAGCGTCGAGGTCCGGGTCGCCTCGAACGGGCAGGTCTCCACGGTCGTCGTCACCGACGCCGGGCCCGGCCTCAGCGACGAGGAGCTGGAACGGGTCGGCGACCGTTTCTGGCGCAGCACCGCGCACCAGAACATCAAGGGTTCGGGCCTCGGGCTCTCCATCTCGCGGGCGCTGATCGTCGCGGGCGGCGGCGCCATCGCGTACGCCCATCGCGAGCCCCACGGGCTGAAGGTGACGGTGACGGTGCCCCGGACGCGCCCGACGGAGTGAGCGGTGCCCCGAGTGCTTCGCGGCCCTACGGCTTGACCGACCGGTAGTACTCCTTGGCGCCCTTCTGCAGGTACAGCGGGTCCGTGTAGATGGCGGTGCGCAGGTCCACCAGCTGTGCCGCGTGCACGTCCTTGCCGATCCGGTCCCGGTTCTTGATGACCATGCGGGTCAGCCACTCGGTCAGCCGGGGATCCATGTCCTCGCGGGTGATGAGCAGGTTCGCGACCGTGATGGTGGGCACCGTGGAGTTCCGCAGGATGGACGGGTAGGCGTCGGCCGGCATCACGGCGGCCCGGTAGTGGAGGAAGGAGTCGTCCTCACCGTGCAGCTTCGCCACCAGCTCGCCGCCGATCGGGACGAACCGGTACTCGTACCCCGTGGCCGCCAGGTCGGACAGGCCCTTCGTCGGGAGTCCGCCCGACCAGAAGAACGCGTCGATATCGCCGCGGCGGAGCGCGTCGGGGCTGGTGCGGATGGTGTCCGGCCGTGACCGGATGTCCTTGTCGATGTCCAGTCCCTCCGCGGCCAGCACGCGGTCCGCTATCAGCCGTACGCCGGAGCCCTTCGGTCCGACGGCCACTCGTTTGCCCTTCAGGTCCGCGATGGACTGGATCGGGGAGGTGACCGGGACGACCACCTGCACATAGTCGTCGTACAGCCGTGCGAGGCCCCGCAGCTTCCCGCCGCCGGGCCTGTGCTCGTCCAGGTACGTCTGCACGGCGTCGGCCGCGGCGATGGCGAAGTCGGACTCACCGGTGGCGACCCGTTCGACGTTCTCCTGGGAGCCGTCGCTGGATTTCAGGTCGATCGTCAGGCGGGGCATGTCCTGGGCGATCGCGGTCTTCATCTCCTGGCCGTACTGCTGGTAGACGCCGCTGTCGGCACCCGTGCTGAGCGTGATCGTTCCGCTCGGCGGCTCCTCGCGCGGCCACAGCCACCACGCGAGCAGCCCGAGGACCACCAGCGAAGCCACCGAGCCCAGCAGCGCCTGCCGCGTGCCGATGCGTGGGAGTACCTGGACCATGCGCGAGATCCTGCCAGGTCACCCGCCGGGCGGCCAGGACGGGACCCATCCGGTGCGAGGCTGTGACCTCGGGACCTCGGGACCTCGGGACCTCGGGACCTTGGGGCGCCCGGACCTCCGGACCTCGGGACATGCCGGGTCGATAGGGTCGCCGGATGAGTTCCTCTCCCGCTCACCTGGTCCGCGAGTTCCACCGGGCCTTCGGTCTCGACGCCCGGACCGCCCCCACCGAGGTGTCGCCCGAGCTGGCCGCCCACCGCGGCGAGCTGCTGGCCGAGGAGGCCGCGGAGGTGGCCGAGGTGGCGGTCGACGGCCCGCTCGACCGGCTCGCCCACGAACTGGCGGACGTCGTGTACGTGGCCTACGGCACCGCCCTCGTCCACGGCATCGACCTCGACTCCGTCATCGCCGAGATCCACCGTTCCAACATGACCAAGCTGGGCCCCGACGGCCGCGTCGCCCGCCGGGACGACGGCAAGGTGCTCAAGGGGGACCACTACCGGGCGCCCGACGTGTCGGCGGTGCTGCGCCGACAGGGGTGGACCGGCGGAGCCGCCTGACAGACGAGCGCCCCCGGTCGCTGCCTTAGGCTTACGGAGTGACCAACAGCAGCGACCGGAGTCAGGCAGTGGGCGTCAAGACATACGAAGTGCGTACTTATGGATGTCAAATGAACGTCCACGACTCCGAACGCCTGTCCGGACTTCTGGAGGACGCCGGGTACGTCCGCGCACCCGAGGACGCCGGCGAGGGCAACGCCGACGTCGTCGTCTTCAACACCTGCGCCGTACGGGAGAACGCCGACAACCGTCTCTACGGCAACCTCGGCCGCCTCGCCCCGATGAAGACCGCCCGCCCCGGTATGCAGATCGCCGTCGGCGGGTGTCTGGCCCAGAAGGACCGGGACACCATCGTCAAGAAGGCGCCCTGGGTGGACGTCGTCTTCGGCACGCACAACATCGGCAAGCTCCCCGTCCTGCTGGAGCGCGCCCGCGTCCAGGACGAGGCACAGGTCGAGATCGCCGAATCCCTGGAGGCCTTCCCCTCCACGCTGCCGACCCGCCGCGAGAGCGCCTACGCCGCCTGGGTCTCCATCTCCGTCGGCTGCAACAACACCTGCACGTTCTGCATCGTCCCGGCCCTGCGCGGCAAGGAGAAGGACCGCCGTACCGGCGACATCCTCGCCGAGATCGAGGCCCTGGTCGGCGAGGGCGTCTCCGAGATCACCCTGCTCGGCCAGAACGTGAACGCGTACGGCTCCGACATCGGCGACCGCGAGGCGTTCAGCAAACTGCTGCGGGCCTGCGGAAAGATCGACGGCCTGGAACGTGTCCGGTTCACCTCGCCCCACCCCCGTGACTTCACCGACGACGTGATCGCCGCGATGGCCGAGACGCCGAACGTGATGCCGCAGCTGCACATGCCGCTCCAGTCCGGCTCGGACACGATTCTCAAGGCCATGCGCCGCTCGTACCGCCAGGAGCGCTACCTCGGGATCATCGAGAAGGTCCGCGCCTCCATCCCGCACGCGGCCATCACCACCGACATCATCGTGGGCTTCCCCGGCGAGACCGAGGAGGACTTCGAGCAGACGATGCACGTGGTGCGTGAGGCCCGCTTCACCCAGGCCTTCACCTTCCAGTACTCCAAGCGCCCCGGCACGCCCGCCGCCACGATGGAGAACCAGATCCCCAAGCAGGTCGTGCAGGCCCGCTACGAGCGCCTCGTCGCCCTCCAGGAGGAGATCTCCTGGGACGAGAACAAGAAGCAGGTCGGCCGCACCCTGGAACTGATGGTCGCCGAGGGCGAGGGCCGCAAGGACGGCGCCACCCACCGCCTCTCCGGCCGCGCCGCCGACAACCGCCTGGTCCACTTCACCAAGCCGGACCAGGAGGTCCGCCCCGGTGACGTCGTGACCGTGGAGATCACCTACGCCGCCCCGCACCACCTGCTCGCCGAGGGCGCCGTCCTCGACGTGCGCCGCACGCGGGCGGGCGACGCCTGGGAGAAGCGGAACTCCGCGCCCGCGCAGACGCCGGCGGGTGTGCTGCTGGGGCTGCCGAAGATCGGGGTGCCGGAGCCCCTGCCCGTGGCGGCCACGGGCGGGTGCGGCAGCCACTGAGCGGCCTCAGGTCCGAGGCTCCGTGGACGACCCGTAGGCGCCGGGTTCTGCCGCACCCCGCACCCCCCGGGCGGCGCGGCTGTCCCCGTCCCGTCGGGGCGACACGGCTGCCCCCCACGCCCGTCACGGAAGTTACCCTGCGGATCATGCTTGTAGCCGCTGCCGTGTGCCCCTGCCCCCCGCTGCTCGTGCCGGACGTCGCCGCGGGAGCCGCTCCCGAGCTGGACCCCGCGCGGGACGCCTGTGCGGACGCGCTCGGGGTGCTCGCCGCCGCTCGGCCCGACCGGCTGGTCGTCGTGGGCCCCGGCGGGCGGGACGCGTCGTATCCGGAAGGGGCGCGCGGCTCCTTCCGGGGCTTCGGCGTGGATCTGGACGTCCGGCTGGGACGCGGGACGGCGGACTCGCCGGCCGAGCTGCCCGCCTCCCTCGCCGTGGCCGCCTGGCTGCTCCACCGCACCGGCTGGGCCGAGGCTCCCGTGGAAGGGCTCGGCGTGGCGGAACCGCTCCCGGCCGAGCGGTGTGTCCGGGCCGGCCGGGACATCGCCGGGACGGCCGGGCGGGTGGCCCTGCTGGTGATGGGCGACGGCAGTGCGTGCCGGACGCTGAAGGCTCCGGGATACCTGGACGAGCGTGCGGCCGGCTTCGACGCGGAGATCGCCCGTGCGCTCGGCGCCGCCGACATCGCGGCCCTCCGGGCGCTGGACGCCGGTCTCGCGCGCGAGCTGATGGTCTCCGGCCGCGCCCCCTGGCAGATCCTGGCCGGAGCCGCAGAGAACGCGGATCTGGGCGGCAGCCTGCTGTACGACGACGCGCCGTACGGGGTGGGCTACCTGGTGGCGGCCTGGTCGTAGGCCGGACACGGCGGACGGCCGGGAGCGCGAGGCACTCCGCGGCCGTCCGACGATGTGACGGTGTTCAGGAAGCCGGTGGCGGTGGTGTGGCGCCGCCGCCCGGAGGCGGGGGCGTGGGGCCTCTGCCCGCGGGCGGGGTGGTGGGGCCTCTGCCCGCGGGCGGGGTGGTGTGCCCCCCGCCCGTCGGCGAGGACGTCCGGTCGCCGTCCTCGTGGTGCGCGAGTCGCTCCATGGCGTGCTTCGCCTTGCCCGTGCCCGACTGGATCCGGCCGCTGTACTTGCCCTTGGTCTTCTTGTCGACCGTGTGCGCGGCCTTGTCGAGACCGTGATGGATCTTGTCCTCGTGCTTCTGTGCGAGGTGCGAGACCTTGTCCTTGGCCGGGGAGAGTTTGGATTTCAAGTTATCCAGCAGACCCATGGTTCACCTTTCCGCGCGGGGCAGTCATGTGCGGGCGCCCTCGCCGGCCTCGTTGTCGGCCGCCTGGTCGGCGGTCTGCTGCTTGGGGATCTCCACGTCGTCCGCCGCCTCGACGGTTTCCGCCTCCTGCTCGACGGACTCGTCCGCGGTCGCGGCCTCCGCCTCGGGCTGGACGGCCTCGGTGGATCCCTTCGCCTCGTCCGACTTCTCCGCCTCGGTCTCGGTGCTCGGCGCGGATGCCGTCACGACGGCCTCGTCCGCGTCCTTCGCCTTGCGCCGGAACAGTGAGAAAACGCCCATCTCAACCTCAATGCTAATCATGCGGGCTAATTCCCGCGCTTTCCCGGAGCGTCCCATTGCGTCATCCGGGCCGCCGGAACTCGCCTCCGGCGCTTCGAACTCGCAACACGCAACGACCCCGGCTGCCTCGCGTCACGTAGCTCGTTCGAGAAGAGGGGCCGACATTTGCGAGACTGGGGCGGTGAGTAGCGCAGTTCCCCCTTCGCGGGTCATCGCCGTCGTCGGACCGACCGCGGCCGGAAAGTCCGATCTGGGCGTCTTCCTCGCCCAGCGCCTCGGCGGCGAGGTCGTCAACGCCGATTCCATGCAGCTCTACCGGGGGATGGACATCGGCACCGCCAAGCTGACCCCGCAGGAGCGCGACGGCGTCCCGCACCACCTCCTGGACATCTGGGACGTCACGGCCGCCGCCAGCGTCGCCGAGTACCAGCGCCTCGCCCGCGCCCGCATCGACGCCCTCCTCGCCGAGGGCCGCTGGCCGATCCTCGTGGGCGGCTCCGGGTTGTACGTCAGGGGGGCCGTCGACCACCTGGAGTTCCCCGGCACCGACCCCGAGGTCCGGGCCCGTCTGGAGGAGGAGCTGGCCCTGCGCGGGTCCGGCGCGCTGCACGCCCGGTTGGCCGCCGCCGACCCCGAGGCCGCCCAGGCGATCCTGCCGAGCAACGGCCGCCGGATCGTGCGCGCCCTCGAAGTGATCGAGATCACCGGAAAGCCGTTCACGGCGAATCTCCCGGGCCATGACTCGGTCTACGACACCGTCCAGATCGGTGTCGACGTGGCGCGTCCCGAACTCGACGAGCGCATCGCCCGCCGTGTCGACCGCATGTGGGACGCCGGTCTGGTCGAGGAAGTGCGCGCTCTGGAGGCGCGGGGGTTGCGCGAGGGGCGCACCGCGTCGCGTGCGCTCGGCTACCAGCAGGTCCTCGCGGCGTTGGCCGGGCAGTGCACCATGGACGAGGCGCGAGCCGAGACCGTGCGTGCCACCAAGCGCTTCGCGCGCCGTCAGGATTCATGGTTCAGACGCGACCCGCGGGTGCACTGGCTCAAGGGGGGCCTCGCCGACCTGACGGAACTCCCGCAGCTCGCACTGGCGTTGATCGAACGACCGGTCACAGCCTGATCACGTCATGGCATCGGGTCGCCCCGGCGGTCATCCCGGCCTCCGGGGGCGTGCCATCATCGAGCTTCGATCGACCAAGTGGAGTCCGAGTTGGGAGGGCGCGTGGCGATGGAGGCCGGCCCTCGCGACACCGCACAAGGCGCGGAGCACGACGCCGCGGAGGACGCGGATCAGCTGGTTACCGAGGGGTACGCACTGGATCCCGACGACGACCCGCTGAGCCCCGACGGTCCCGACGACCAGACTCCCGGTGGTGTGAGCGACGACGGACCGGAACCGGACGAGATGACCGGGCCGGAGGTCGAGGTCGAGCTGCGCCCCCAGCGCAGGCTCCGGCTCTGGCAGCTCGCGCCCATCGTGGGTCTCGCCGCGGTCGGCTCCCTGATGTTCGCCTTCCCGCTCGCCTTCGAGTTCGGTGACGGCGGCGCCGTCGTCGCCATGCTCGGCCTGCTGATCTGTGCCACCGCGGCCGGCTGGGGCATGATGGCCGCCCGCCGCGTCGGTTACACGTGGCCCGGACTGCCCGCACGCGGCTCCGGCCGCCGCCCGGACTGGCGGATGGCCCTGCTCTACCTCCTGATCGTGGCCGCCGTCGTGGTCCTGGCCGTGTGGCGGGTGGCGCGGCTCCGCTAGCGCGTGCGCGAAAGTCCCGTGCGCTGTCCGGTGACGGACGCGCCGCCGTGACACACGCACCGCTCCGTCGCGCGAGCACCGGCCGCCCGCGCTCCGCGCAGGCCCCCTCGTCCTGCGTCGCTCATAGCGCCACCGTGCTCCCGTACGATCGAGGAATGAGCACGCGGATCGCCTTCCTCAAGGGGCACGGGACCGAGAACGACTTCGTGATCGTCCCGGATCCCGAGAACGCCATCGATCTCTCCCCGGCCGCCGTCGCAGCCCTCTGCGACCGCCGCGCGGGCATCGGGGGCGACGGCGTGCTGCACGTCGTACGGTCCGCCGCGCACCCCGAGGCCAAGGATCTGGCGGCCGACGCCGAGTGGTTCATGGACTACCGCAACGGCGACGGGTCCATCGCCGAGATGTGCGGGAACGGCGTCCGCGTCTTCGCCCGCTACCTCCTGCACGCCGGTCATGTCACCGAGGGCGAACTCACCGTCGCCACGCGCGGGGGCGTGAAGAAGGTCCACATCGACAAGGACGGTGACGTCACGGTCGGCATGGGCGGCGCGCGCCTCCCGGAGGGCGACGTCACGGTGAGCGTCGGCGAGCACAGCTGGCCCGCGCGCCACGTGAACATGGGCAACCCGCACGCGGTCGCCTTCGTGGACGACCTCGCGCAGGCGGGCGACCTGCTCTCCCCGCCGCCCTTCAGCCCCGCCTCGGCCTACCCCGACGGCGTCAACGTCGAGTTCGTCGTCGACCGGGGCCCCCGGCACGTGGCGATGCGCGTCCACGAGCGTGGCTCCGGCGAGACGCGCTCCTGCGGCACCGGCGCGTGCGCCGTCGCCGTGGCCGCCGCCCGCAGGGACGGGGCGGACCCCGCCGTCACCGGCGCCCCGGCGACCTACACCGTCGACGTGCCCGGCGGCACGCTGGTGATCACCGAACGACCCGACGGGGAGATCGAGATGACCGGGCCCGCGGTGATCGTCGCCGAGGGCGAGATCGATGCCAAGTGGCTGGAAACAGTGGCGCGTTGAGGTGTGGTAGGGCTTGAATCGGCGGCGTCCGGAGGGTGGACGTCGTCAACATCCAAGCCCGCCGTGCGTCCAGAGGTGCGAATCCATGGTGCACTCCGGGTGGGGTGGCTCGAAACCGCAAACCGTGGAGTCTTCCCTCTAATGGGTGATCCGTTTCACGCTCGGCGAGAGGCGGTCGGACGGGCGTGATGGGCTCGGTAGCATCAAGCACCGGCACGGACGGGGGAACGACACGATCCCCTGAGCCGCCGCACGCCATGGGGCACCCGTCCGCCGGTCCACGCAGCCGGAGGTGCCCATGAGCGCGGAGGCCACGAACCCCGCCGTATCGCCCGCCCCTGCGCCGCCACCAGCGCACCGCAGGAAGGGCCGACCTCGTATCGACCTGCGCCGTCTGGGCCGCGCCGCACTCCTGGGCCCGACGACACGCGACCGGTTGCCCGACGCGATCGGCCATGTCGCCGACGCGCACCGCGCCCACCACCCCGACGCCGACCTCGAACCGCTGCGCCGGGCGTACGTCCTCGCCGAGTCCTCGCACCGCGGTCAGATGCGCAAGAGCGGTGAGCCGTACATCACCCACCCCCTCGCCGTGACCCTGATCCTCGCCGAACTGGGCGCGGAGACCACGACCCTGACGGCCTCTCTGCTCCACGACACCGTCGAGGACACGGATGTGACCCTCGATCAGGTGCGCGAGGAGTTCGGCGAGGAGGTGCGGTACATCGTCGACGGCGTCACCAAGCTGGAGAAGGTGGACTACGGAGCCGCCGCCGAGCCCGAGACCTTCCGCAAGATGCTCGTCGCCACCGGCAACGACGTCCGGGTGATGTCGATCAAACTCGCCGACCGGCTGCACAACATGCGCACCCTCGGCGTGATGCGCCCCGAGAAGCAGGAACGCATCGCCAAGGTCACCAAGGACG
Source organism: Streptomyces stelliscabiei (assembly GCF_014873495.1). Taxonomy (GTDB): domain Bacteria; phylum Actinomycetota; class Actinomycetes; order Streptomycetales; family Streptomycetaceae; genus Streptomyces; species Streptomyces bottropensis. The sequence goes on from NZ_JADBGF010000001.1 coordinate 7,639,890, forward strand.
TCCTGATCCCGCTCGCCGAACGGCTCGGCGTCCAGGCGCTCAAGACCGAGCTGGAGGACCTCGTCTTCGCGATCCTCCACCCCGAGGAGTACGCGCACACCCGCGAACTCATCACGGAGAACGCGGCGCGCGAGAGCGACCCGCTCGCGGAGATCTCCGACGAGGTGCGCGGGGTCCTGCGCGAGGCCGGTATCCAGGCCGAAGTGCTCATAAGGCCACGCCACTTCGTCTCACTGCACCGGGTCTCGCGAAAGCGCGGACAGCTGCGCGGCTCCGACTTCGGCCGGCTCCTGGTCCTCGTCAACGAGGACGCCGACTGCTACGCGGTCCTCGGCGAACTGCACACCTGTCTGACGCCCGTGGTCTCGGAGTTCAAGGACTTCATCGCCGTACCGAAGTTCAACCTCTACCAGTCGCTGCACACCGCCGTCGCCCGCGCCGACGGCCAGGTCGCCGAAGTCCTCATCCGCACCCATCAGATGCACAAGGTCGCCGAGGCCGGCGTCATCGCGCTGGGCAATCCCTACGCCGCTCCCGCGGAGGAGCAGACCGACGGGGAGGGCGAGCGCATCGACCCCACCCGCCCCGGCTGGCTCTCCCGGCTCCTCGACTGGCAGGAGGCGGCACCGGACGCGGACATGTTCTGGTCCACCCTGCGCGAGGACCTCGCCCAGGACCGCGAGATCACCGTCTTCCGGCCCGACGGGGGCACGTTGGGGCTCCCCGAGGGCGCCAGTTGCGTGGACGCGGCGTACGCGCAGTACGGCGAGGACGCGCACGCCTGCATCGGCGCCCGCGTCAACGGCCGCCTGGTGCGACTGAGCACGGTCCTGAAGGACGGCGACACCGTCCAGCTCCTCATGGGCCAGGACCCGGCCTCCGAGCCCTCCAGGGAGTGGCTGGAGCACGCCCACACGCCCGGCGCGCGCATCGCCATCCAGCGCTGGCTCGCCACCCATCCCGCCCCCGCCACCGAGGAGGGGCATGAGGAGCGCGACGACGCGCGCAAGGACGGGACACCCGCCCTGCGCCCCGCCATCGACGAGCCCGCCGCCACCTCCGACACCGTCGGTGCCGTGGTCGTCGTCGACAGGCCCGGGGCGACGGTACGTCTCGCCGGCTGCTGTACGCCCGTACCGCCCGACGAGGTCACCGGCTTCGCCGTCCGCGGGGGAGTGGTGACCGTGCACCGCGTCGCCTGCCCCGCCGTCACGCGCATGAAGAACCTCGGGCGCCCGGAGATCGAGGTGCACTGGGGGGACACCACCGAGTTCCGGGTCACCCTCGTCGCCGAGTCCTTCCAGCGGCCCCACCTGCTCGCCGACCTCACCGAGGCCATCGCCCTGGAGGGCGTCGCCATCGTCTCCGCCACCGTCGAGCCGCCGACCCAGCAGCGCGTCCGCCACACCTACACGCTCCAACTCCCGGACGCCGCCCACCTCCCCGACCTGATGCGGGCCATGCGGAACGTACCCGGCGTGTACGACGTGGGCCGGGCCCAGCACCAGGCGGCGGCCGACCAGTGACCACCGCGCGGGCAGGTTCCGACCCCCGAGAGTGAAGGCGGCCCGGCCGACGGCCGGCCGCTCGTTCGGGTGGGACCGCTGCGCGTCGGCCGCGCACGGTGCGGGCGCGCTGGTAGCGGTGGTCCATGCCGCTCATCCCACGCTCCAGGAGCCGCCGCGTCCAGGCCGCGCTGCTCGCCTCCGCCGTCTCCGTCTGCCTGATCGCCGCGAGCGCCCCCTCACCCGCCGTGCCCCTCGGCGTCGGCGACCGCCTCTTCCCGCACCTCGGCAACCCCGGATACGACGTGCGGTCGTACGACCTCTCCTTCAGCTACCCCGGCAGCAACCGCGAGCCGCTCACGGCCGTCACCACCATCGACGCCCGGACGACCTCCCGTCTGGAGCGGGTCAACCTCGACTTCTCGCACGGCAAGGTCGGCTCCGTCGAGGTCGACGGGGAACCCGCCGCCTTCACCAGCGCGGGCGAGGATCTGGTGATCACACCCCCGGAGCCGCTCCCCGAGGGCAGCCGCACCCGCATCACCGTGCGGCACACCAGCGACCCCGTGTACACGGGGAGCGAGGAGGGCGGCTGGCTGCGGACCGCCGACGGGCTCGCGATGGCCAACCAGGCCGACGCGGCGCATGTGGTGTTCCCGTGCAACGACCATCCCTCCGACAAGGCCATGTTCACCGTCCGCGTCACCGTGCCCGACGGCTACACGGCCGTCTCCAACGGCCTCGCCACCGGCACGGACCGCGCCGCCGGAACCACCACCTGGACCTACCGCACCCAGCACCCCATGGCCACCGAACTGGCCCAGGTCTCCATCGGCCGCTCCGCGGTCCTGCGCCGGACCGGACCGCACGGCCTGCCCGTGCGCGACGTCGTCCCCGCGAAGGACCGCGAGAAGCTCGAACCGTGGCTCGGGAAGACCCCCGCCCAGATCGAGTGGATGGAGGAGAGGGTCGGCCCGTACCCCTTCGAGACGTACGGCGTGCTGATCGCCGAGGCCCAGACCGGGTTCGAGCTGGAGACACAGACCCTCTCCCTCTTCGAGCGCGAGCTGTTCGTCCGGCCCGAGTACCCGAAGTGGTACGTCGAGTCGATCATGGTGCATGAGCTGGCCCACCAGTGGTTCGGCAACAGCGTCAGCCCCCGCACCTGGTCCGACCTGTGGCTCAACGAGGGACACGCCACCTGGTACGAGGCCCTGTACGCCGAGGAGGTCGCGGGCCGGACGCTGGAGGCGCGGATGAAGGCCGCGTACGGCGCCTCCGACCGCTGGCGGACCGCCGGGGGCCCGCCCGCCGCACCCAAGGAGGCCAAGGACGGCCAGAAGATCGGCATCTTCCGGGCCAACGTCTACGACGGGGCCGCGCTCTTCCTCTACGCCCTGCGCCAGGAGATCGGCGCCCCCGCCTTCGACCGGCTGCAGCGGGCCTGGGTCACCGTCCACCGGGACGGTGTCGCCTCGACCGCCGACTTCCGGGACCTCGCCTCCGTGATCGCCGGACGCGACCTGGGCGCGTTCTTCCACGCCTGGCTGTACGAGGTGCGGACGCCGCCGATGCCGGGCCACCCCGACTGGAAGTCGACCCCGGCGCAGGCGGCGCCGGCGAAGCGGTAGCCGGGTTGCGCCGGGGTGTGACCCCGCTGCGGACGGGAATAACCCGGATGACGAGACGGGGCGTACCGTGCGACCATCTTCGGGTCGGCGACGGGGGGAATCTCCCGGAAGCCCCGGGCGTTGTCACACTTGACAGGTCGCGATCCGTTTTCGTGATCCTCGCCCTTCGGTATCCCTATCGACGTAAGGACCCAATGACCTCCTCTTCTTCCCCTTCCCAGGCCGCACAGAGCGCCTTCGCGCAGAACAACCCCGAGAACCTTCGGGCCGATGCCCTGATGGAAGAGGACGTCGCCTGGAGCTTCGAGATCGACGGAGAGCGGGACGGTGACCAGTTCGACCGCTCCGACCGTGCGGCTCTGCGCCGTGTCGCGGGCCTCTCCACCGAACTCGAGGACGTCACCGAGGTCGAGTACCGCCAGCTCCGCCTGGAGCGCGTCGTGCTCGTCGGTGTCTGGACCACGGGAACCGTGCGGGACGCGGAGAACTCGCTGGCCGAGCTGGCCGCCCTCGCGGAGACCGCGGGCGCGCTCGTGCTCGACGGCGTGATCCAGCGCCGCGACAAGCCGGACGCGGCCACCTACATCGGCTCCGGCAAGGCCAACGAGCTGCGGGACGTCGTCCTCGACTCGGGCGCGGACACCGTCATCTGCGACGGTGAACTGAGCCCCGGCCAGCTCATCCATCTCGAAGACGTCGTCAAGGTCAAGGTCATCGACCGTACGGCCCTGATCCTCGACATCTTCGCCCAGCACGCCAAGTCCCGTGAGGGCAAGGCGCAGGTCGCACTCGCGCAGATGCAGTACATGCTGCCGAGGCTCCGCGGCTGGGGTCAGTCACTGTCCCGTCAGATGGGCGGTGGCAAGGGCGGTGGCCTCGCCACCCGCGGTCCCGGTGAGACCAAGATCGAGACGGACCGGCGGCGGATCCGCGAGAAGATGGCGAAGATGCGCCGGGAGATCGCGGAGATGAAGACCGGCCGCGAGATCAAGCGTCAGGAGCGCCGCCGGAACAAGGTGCCCTCGGTCGCCATCGCCGGCTACACCAACGCCGGCAAGTCCTCCCTGCTCAACCGCCTCACGGGCGCGGGTGTGCTGGTGGAGAACGCCCTGTTCGCGACCCTCGACCCGACCGTGCGCCGGGCCGAGACCCCGAGCGGGCGGCTGTACACGCTGGCGGACACCGTCGGCTTCGTACGCCACCTGCCGCACCACCTCGTCGAGGCGTTCCGCTCCACGATGGAGGAGGTCGGTGACGCCGACCTGATCCTGCACGTGGTCGACGGCTCGCACCCCGCCCCGGAGGAGCAGCTGGCCGCCGTGCGCGAGGTCATCCGTGACGTGGGCGCGACCAAGGTCCCCGAGATCGTGGTGATCAACAAGGCGGACGCGGCCGACCCGCTGACGCTGCAGCGGCTGCTGCGGGTCGAGAAGCGCTCCATCGCGGTCTCGGCCCGTTCCGGCCAGGGCATCGCGGAACTCCTCGCCCTGATCGACAACGAGCTGCCGCGTCCCTCGGTCGAGATCGAGGCGCTCGTGCCGTACACCCACGGCAAGCTCGTCGCCCGCGCCCACACCGAGGGCGAGGTGATCTCCGAGGAGCACACCCCGGAGGGCACCCTGCTCAAGGCCCGGGTGCACGAGGAGCTGGCGGCCGACTTGGCGCCGTACGTCCCGGCGGCGACGCTTTGATGGCCTGAGGGCCGATCGTTCGCCTGCGGGTGTTCGAGTGCGGGGGCGTCGCTTACCGGCCCGCAGGCCTGGTCTTTCAGGGGCGCGGGGAACCGCGCGAGTAGCCCCACCGGACCCGCACCCGCAAACGCGACCCGAAGGCCCGTCCCCCTCCGCGGAGGGGGACGGGCCTTCGGGTCGCGAGCGTGACGCTGTCGTCAGCGCCTGCCCGGTGTCACCGCGCGAACTTGTCGCTCACCGACTGGTACACACCCTCGGCCTCCTTGCCCAGCCGCGGTCCCGCCAGCCAGCCGGCGCTCGCCGGACCGATGGAGGTGTTGGACACCAGCGCGGGCTGCCCGTCCGAACCGGTCGCCACCCAGCCGCCGCCGGACGAACCGCCGGTCATGGAGCAGCCGATGCGGTACATCGTCGGGTCGGACTCGACGAGCGAGAACCGGCCGGGCTTGTCCTGGCACTGGTACATCGTCTCGCCGTCGTACGGAGCCCCGGCCGGGTACCCCGTCGCCGTGATGCTCTTCACCTGCGGCACGGCAGGCGCGTCGAAGTCCACCGGCAGGGCCGAACCGACCATCTCCTCCAGCGACTTGCCCCCGCTGCCCTCCTCCGGCGTCACATGGATCACCGCGAAGTCGTACGGCGCACCGTCACCGCCCGTCTGACCGCCCTGCTCGATCCACTGGTCCGAGGTCTGCGCCCAGTCACCCCACCAGACGCCGTACGGAGCGACCTCCTCCTTGGTGGCGGTCGGCAGCTCCGACGCCGACCTGCCACTGTCGTTGTACGAGGGCACGAAGGCGATGTTGCGGTACCAGCCGCCCGCCTTGCCGGCGTGCACGCAGTGGCCGGCCGTCCACACCATGTTGGACTTGCCCGGGTTGGCCGGATCCTGGACCACGGTCGCCGAGCAGACCATGGTGCCTTCGGGCGCGTCGAAGAACACCTTGCCCGCCTCGGGGACGTTCGCGTGGTACTTCGCCGACACCGCCGTGGCGTCGACGGGCCGTGGCGTCGGGTCGGTCACGCCCTGGTCACCGGTGAGGTCGCTCTCGTCGACCTCCTTCTCCGGCTCCTCGGCGTCCCGCATCCGATCCGGGTCCCACAGGTCCTCGATGATCGGGTTGACGTAGTCCTCGGCCTCGCGCAGCCAGTCGTCCTTGTCCCAGTTCTTCCAGGCACCGCCCCGCCACTTGTCGAGATCGATCCCGTGTTCCTTGAGCTTGTCCTTGATGTCGTCCGGAATCCGGATCTTGCCGTCGCCCGCGCTGCCGCTGTCCTGCGCGGATGCCGACGCGTCGGCGTTGGCCGTGGTGTCACCCGAACCGCACGCGGTGGCGGTCAACGACAGAACCGTGGCAAGGCCGACCGCGGCCACGACGGGGGAGGTTCTGCGGCGCGTGCTCCTCCCGCGACGAGCGGTGAAGAGCGGTCGTATGGGTCGCATGGTCTGAACTCCCCCTGGGGCGTGTGAGAACTCTGTGCTGCCGAAGCGGATCGCGCACGGTCATCCGCGCGCCACCGCCTCCTTGTACGTAAGCGACACGGCATCGCGCGGCTCCGTACCTCGGTTTCTTCGTACGTAGTCGTCCTACGAGGACGTCCCACGCGGTCGTCCTACGTGATCGCCGTACGCGGTAGCCGTACGCGCGACTTGCCACGCATCACGCCGAGCCGCGTCCTGCGGAACGGCACCACACACTATGCGGTCGTTGTGGGGGACATCCGATGGAACGGCAACGGTTCCGTCACGGCAAGGATCTTCGTCCCACCCGCTTCCCCGTGCGAGTCCCGTCGTTGGTAGGTGCGGGGGACCCGCCGGTGCTCGGTGCCCCCTGCCAACTCGCCTTCGGACAGCGGGAGGAAGTGCAGTCGTGGCGGTGACCGAGTCTGCGGTGGCGCCGGTGGGACGTGAGCCCGAGCGCGCGTGTTCGGGACACGAGGACGAACGGGCGCGCACACGACGGGAACACGACGGCGCGCGCTCGGCGCACGAGGGAATCCTGCGGCGGCATGCCGCCCGCGAGTCGGGAGCGCGCACCTACGCACGCGCCCTGCCCATCGTGCCCGCGCGCGCACGCGGGCTGACCATCGAGGGCGCCGACGGCCGCCGCTACCTCGACTGTCTGTCCGGCGCGGGCACCCTCGCCCTCGGCCACAACCACCCGGTCGTCCTCGAAGCCATCCGGAAGGTGCTCGACTCGGGCGCCCCGCTGCACGTCCTCGACCTGGCCACTCCGGTCAAGGACGCCTTCACCACCGAGCTGTTCCGTACCCTTCCCCCGGGGCTCGCGGACCGCGCCCGTGTCCAGTTCTGCGGACCCGCCGGCACGGACGCGGTCGAGGCGGCCTTCACTCGCGTCCGGGCGGCGACCGGACGCACGGGGATGCTCGCCTTCGCCGGTGCCCACCACGGCGCGACCGCCGAGGCACTGGAAGTGTCCGGAGGCGTCCACGACGCACGCGTGACACGTCTGCCCTACCCCCAGGACTACCGCTGTCCCTTCGGTGTCGGCGGTGAACGCGGTGCCGAACTCGCCGCCCGCTGGACCGAGTCGGTTCTCGACGACGTCATCTCCGGCGTACCGCGGCCCGCGGGCATGATCCTCGAACCGGTGCAGGGTGAGGGCGGCGTCAACCCGGCGCCGGACGACTGGCTTCGTCGGATGCGTGAGATCACCGCCGCGCGCTCGATCCCGCTGATCGCCGACGAGATCCACACCGGTGTGGGCCGCACCGGCCGGTTCTGGGCCGTCGAGCACAGCGGCGTCGTCCCCGATGTGATGGTCCTGTCCAAGGCCATCGGCGGCAGCCTCCCGCTGGCCGTCGTGGTCTACCGCGACGACCTCGACGTCTGGCGACCGGGCGCCCACACGGACACCTTCCGCGGCAACCAGCTGGCCATGGCCGCCGGCACCGCCACCCTCGCCCACGTCCGGGAGAACGGCCTCGCCGCACGTGCCGAATCCCTGGGCGCCCGCATGCTCACCCAACTCCGTGGCCTCGCGCACCACTTCGCCTGCGTCGGCGATGTACGAGGACGGGGGCTGATGCTCGGCATCGAGATGGTCACCCCGGGAGCGCCCTCTCCCTCCGGCGACCCGGGCCCGCCCCCGCCCGCCCCCAGCCTCGCCATCGCGGTCCAGCGCGAGTGTCTTCGCCGTGGCCTGATCGTCGAACTCGGCGGCCGCCACGCCGGCGTCGTCCGCCTCCTCCCGCCTCTCACGATCACCGACGAACAGGCGAACGCCGTCCTCGATCGCCTGACCGACGCGATCGTCTCGGTAGCGGCCGCCGCCGAGGCCCGCCTCCCGGTGGGCCCGAAGCCCGAGCGAACCGGAGGCCCCGGAGACCCGCCCGGCGGCTGAGCACCGAGACCACGCGCCACTCCGCCCGATACGACCCCACTTCGCCCGCGAACCAGCCACACACCCCAGGCACCGGCCCACCCGGCCACCACCCCGAGACTCCGCCGAACGAGCCCCCGAAACACCATCGCCTCGCCTCCCTCCACAGCCCCGTCGCCCGCACCACCTTCCACCTCCGCACAAGCACCCGGCCCCGCTCGACCGCACCCGCCCGCGACTGCCCTCCCGCACGAGCAACCCCAGGAACCGCCTTGAAGCCGCCGCCCGCCCCCGAGGCCCGCACCCACGACCACGACACGAACAACCGCACTCCCCTCACCCCTGGCCAGCCAGGCGACGAGCAGTGGCCCGCCCATCTGGAAACGAGGTCCGGCCAGGCCGGACCGGGGTTCGGGCAGGTTGAGCCGAAGTCCGACCTCGCCGCCCTGGGCTCCGGCCAGACCACCGTGGGCTTCGGCACGGCCGCCCCCGGCGCGGGCTCGGTCGCCCCGGCGCACGGCCAGGCTCACCGGGGGGCCGGTCCGCCGGTCGGGCAGCGGCTCAGGCAGCCTGAACCGGGATCCGGCCCCGCCGAGCCTCCGCCCGGCCAGGCCGGACCAACGCCCTGCCGCACCGAGCCGGAACCCTGGCGGGACGAGCCGCTTCCGTACCCCGTGACTCCGGTCCCTCGCCAAGCGGCGCCCACTCGCACACCGGTCCCACCACGTGATGAGCTGCTTCAGCCGGCGCCCGGCCAGGCCGACGAAGCCCGCACCACCGAGCCGCCGGACAGCCGCCTCACCGACCCTCTGCTCCACCCCGACCCACACACCGCGGCCCAAGCCGCAGCGATCGAGAATCTCCTGCGCTGCTGGGTACGCGAGCAGAACCTCACCTCCCCCCACGACGGCACCCTCCGCATTCCCCTCCCCACAAGCGCCACGGCGCTCCTCGCCCCCGTGCACTACTGGTCCCTCAGCGGCTGGCACCGCTTCGGTCGGCCACGCCTCGCCGGCACCCCCGAGAGCGCACCCCCTCTCGACGCGGCGAAAGTGGCGGCCCTGCTGGTCGATGAGGCGACTGCGCGAGGCTCGCTCAGGACGGACACGCGCGAGCCCCGACCCACAGCAACGCACGCCCCCACCACGCCCCCACGCCCCCCAGGCGGCCCGGAGAGCACCGATCCGCTCACCCGGCTCCACCATCCACACCGGCCCTCCCACCGGCCCGTCCCCGTCGACCGGCCCGTCCCCGTCGACCGGCCCGTCCCCGTCGACCAGCCCGACCCGCTGGACCAGCCCAGCCGATCCGGACAGCTAGACCGGCTCGATCAGCTCGACCCACTCGATCTGGTCGGACGGGTCGCCGACTCCACCCGACGCGTCGCCACGTTCATCGCCGAGCGCCGGGTCGGGCCCACCGACGGTCCGGGCCGATTCCTCGCTGCCGAGCAGGCTCTCGTCCTCGGCCACCCCCTGCATCCGACCCCGAAAAGCCGGGAGGGCCTCTCGGAGCTCGAAGCGCGGCTCTACTCACCGGAGTTGCGTGGCTCCTTTCCTCTGCACTGGCTGGCGATCGCCCCCTGCGTCATGTCGGCCGACTCGGCATGGACCGAGCGCGGTCGTGCTGTCCGCGCCGAACAGCTGACCGCCCGGCTGGCAGGCCCGGGGTTGCCGCTGCCGGAAGGCCATGGCGCCCTGCCCGTGCACCCCTGGCAACTTCGCGAGATCCGCCGCCGCCCGGCCGTCGCCGCTCTGTTCGACGCCGGCCTGCTCAGGGACCTGGGGCCGCACGGCGACCCATGGCACCCCACCTCCTCCGTTCGCACCGTTCACCGCCATCACGCCCCCGCGATGCTGAAGCTCTCGCTGGGCCTGCGCATCACCAACTCCTGTCGCGAGAACCTCCGCAAGGAGCTCCACCGCGGTGTCGAGGTCCACCGCCTGCTCCGCACCGGCCTGACCGCGCAGTGGCAGGCGGCCCACCCCCGGTTCGACATCGTCCGTGACCCGGCGTGGCTGGGCGTCACCGCACCGGACGGCGGCCCTCTGCCCGGCCTGGACGTGTTGGTCCGGCACAACCCGTTCAGCCCGGCGGACGACGTGGCCTGTGTCGCGGGGCTCGTCTCACCGAGGCCGTACGCCCATGCCGAGTCGCGAGCCGCCCACTGCGCGGACCGTCGCAGTACGCAACACGACCACTCCGACGGGCATCAACCGCAGTACCCCGTCAGCACCCTCCGGCAGGGCCCCGACGCCGCTCCGGAAACGCATCTCACCGTCGGGTCGCGACTCGCCGATGTCGTGACCCGCCTCGCCGGGCGCACCGGCCGGCCCCGAGGAGCCGTCGCCGTCGAGTGGTTCCTGCGCTATCTGGAACGGGTCGTGCGCCCCGTGCTGTGGCTGGACGGCGAGGCAGGGATCGCCCTCGAAGCCCACCAGCAGAACACGCTCGTCCTGCTGGACCCGGACGGCTGGCCCATCGGTGGCCGGTACCGCGACAACCAGGGCTACTACTTCCGAGAGTCCCGCCGCGCGGATCTCGCAGCCCGACTGCCCGGCATCGGCGAGCGCAGCGACACCTTCGTCTCCGACGAGGTCGCCGACGAACGGTTCGCCTACTACCTCGGCATCAACAACGTGCTCGGCCTGATCGGTGCGTTCGGCTCGCAGCGCCTCGGGGACGAGCGACTGCTGCTGGCCGCCTTCCGCCGCTTCCTCTCTCACGCGGCCACCGGCCCCGCCCGAATGAACACCACCCTGCCGGCCCAGTTGCTCGACTCACCTGTTCTGCGTTGCAAAGCCAACCTCCTGACCCGCCTGCATGGCCTCGACGAACTCGTCGGCCCCGTCGACAGCCAGTCCGTCTACGTCACCATCGCCAACCCTCTTCATCGCTGACCGGGCCGCGCTGCTGTGCGGCCCCGCTCGGCTTCGTCATCCCGACTCCCTCCAGCCCCGAGGAACATGACCCACCCGATCTCCTGAGAGGAACGTCGCCGTGGCTCCCACCGACGCGAGCACCGACGCGAGCACCGACACCGGCCCAGCCTCGGCCCCGACGTGCAATGAGGACACGCTCGAACTGCGCCTGCCCGACGACTTCCTCGCCCTGCTGTCCGAGGACTGCGGCGCGTGCGGCGGTGAGACAGAACCACCGTGCCAAGGCCCTGGGGCCGACGGCGAACTGCTCGACCACCTCGCCGACTGGGGTCCGGTCGTCACCCCCGCAGGCACCCTGCACCTGGTCCCTGTCCGCCTCGAACGGGAGCTCCCGCTGATCTCCCGTTGGATGAACGACTCGACCGTGGCCTCGTACTGGCAGCTCGCCGGCCCGGAGGACGTGACCGCGGACCACCTCCGCACCCAGCTCTCCGGAGACGGCCGCAGCGTGCCCTGCCTCGGCATGCTGGACGGCACCCCCATGAGCTACTGGGAGATCTACCGGGCAGACCTCGACCCCATCGCACGCCATTACCCCGCCCGTCCCCATGACACCGGGGTCCACCTCCTCATCGGACCCGTGGCCGACCGGGGGCGGGGTCTGGGAGCCATCCTGCTCCGCGCCGTGGCCGATCTCGTCCTCGACAGAAGACCTTCCTGTGCCCGCGTCGTGGCGGAACCCGACCTTCGCAACTTTCCCTCCGTCTCCGCGTTCCTGAGCGCGGGCTTCCGGTTCTCCGCAGAGGTCGACCTGCCCGACAAGCGGGCCGCCCTGATGATCAGAGACCGGCTCCTTCGCGATCTGATGTAGATCGATGTGGATCTCCTGTGGCGCCGTCACATTTGGTACACCGCCCGCGCCTGTCCGGTTCCCGGTCACCGCCGACGAGATCTCCGGCCGCCGGGAATCCGTCCGGCCCGACGAAGAGACAACGGTCTTGATCCCGCACCTCACGTCCCGTGCTTCCGCCTGGATAACCCGTTTGTCAGTGGTGAGCCGTAGGGTGGTCGCGCTATGACGAAGCCCTCACTCCACGAACTCCTGCACGCCGCCGTCGCCGCTGTCGGCGGTATGGAGCGCCCCGGCCAGGTGACCATGGCCGAAGCCGTCGCGGAGGCGATCGACGACGGCTCCCATCTGCTGGTCCAGGCGGGCACCGGTACCGGAAAGTCGCTCGGTTACCTGGTGCCCGCACTCGCGCAGGGAGAGCGCGTCGTCGTGGCGACGGCGACCCTGGCGCTGCAGCGCCAGCTCGTGGAGCGGGACCTGCCGAGAACGGTCGACGCGCTGCATCCGCTGCTGCGCCGCCGCCCCGAGTTCGCGATGCTCAAGGGCCGGTCGAACTACCTGTGCCTGCACCGTCTGAACGAAGGCGTGCCCCAGGACGAGGAGGAAGGCCTCTTCGACCAGTTCGAGGCGGCCGCACCCTCCAGCAGGCTGGGCCAGGACCTGCTGCGACTGCGGGACTGGTCGCAGGAGACCGAGACCGGCGATCGTGACGACCTCACCCCGGGCGTCTCCGACCGGGCGTGGGCGCAGATCTCCGTGTCGTCCCGGGAGTGTCTGGGCGCATCGAAGTGCGCGTACGGCGCCGAGTGCTTCGCCGAGATGGCCCGGGAGCGGGCCAAGCTCGCCGAAGTGGTCGTCACCAATCACGCGCTGCTCGCGATCGACGCCATCGAGGGCGCACCGGTCCTCCCGCAGCACGAGGTGCTGATCGTGGACGAGGCGCACGAACTCGTGTCACGGGTGACCGGCGTGGCGACCGGCGAACTCAGCCCGGGCCAGGTCAACCGCGCTGTGAAGCGGGCGGCGAAGCTCGTCAACGAGAAGGCCGCCGACCAGCTCCAGACCGCCGCCGAGGGATTCGAGAGGGTCATGGAGCTGGCCCTGCCGGGCCGTCTGGAGGAGGTCCCCGAGGATCTGGCCTACGTCCTCATGGCGTTGCGTGACGCCGCCCGTACGGTGATCTCGGCGATCGGCAGCACGCGCGACAAGTCCGTCCAGGACGAGGACGCCGTGCGCAAGCAGGCGCTGGCGGCCGTGGAGAGCGTGCACGACGTGGCGGAGCGGATCAGCAACGGCTCCGAGTGGGACGTCGTCTGGTACGAACGCCATGACCGGTTCGGCGCCTCCCTGCGCGTCGCCCCGATGTCCGTGTCGGGTCTCCTCCGGGAGAAGCTCTTCGCGGACCGTTCGGTCACCCTGACCTCGGCCACGCTCAAGCTGGGCGGCGACTTCAACGGCGTGGGCGCCTCACTGGGTCTGGCGCCGGAGGGCACCGAGGGGGACGACCTTCCGCCGTGGAAGGGAGTGGACGTCGGATCGCCGTTCGACTATCCGAGGCAGGGCATCCTCTACGTCGCCAAGCATCTGTCGCGCCCCGCCCGGGACGGCGACCGGGCGGACATGCTGGACGAGCTCACGGAGCTGATCCAGGCGGCGGGCGGCCGGACCCTCGGTCTGTTCTCCTCGATGCGGGCCGCCCAACTGGCGGCGGAGGAGCTGCGGGTCCGGATCCCCGAGTACCCGATCCTGCTCCAGGGCGAGGAGACGCTCGGCGAGCTGATCAAGGGCTTCGCGGCCGACCCGAAGACCTGTCTCTTCGGCACGCTGTCGCTCTGGCAGGGCGTGGACGTGCCGGGTCCCAGCTGTCAGCTGGTCGTCATGGACAAGATTCCCTTCCCGCGCCCCGACGACCCCCTGATGAGTGCCCGGCAGAAGGCCGTCGAGGAGGCGGGCGGCAACGGCTTCATGGCCGTCGCCGCCACCCACGCGGCCCTGCTGATGGCCCAGGGGGCCGGCCGCCTCGTACGGGCGCAGGGAGACCGCGGCGTGGTCGCCGTGCTGGATCAGCGGCTGGCGACCGCGCGGTACGGCAGCTACCTGAAGGCGTCACTGCCCGACTTCTGGTACACGACGGACCGTAACCAGGTCCGTAGGTCGCTCGCCGCGATCGACAGCGCGGCGAAGGACAGGGAAGCGAAGGTGGAGGCCGAGACGGCGGAGGCATGACGGACGGCCGGCGGTCCGTCCCGAACCATCGGGACGGACCGCCGGCCGTTTCGCGCACACCGTCAGGCCCCGCAGGATGTTCCTCGGCGAGTCCTGGACAGGCCAGGACCCCGGAACCGGCGCAGTGGATTCCGGGGCCCGGATCAGGGGCGGGGACGAGCACGGGGACCGTCCGCCGCTGGGTGTCAGACGCGGCGCAGGACGGCCACCACCTTGCCGAGGATGGTCGCGTCGTCACCCGGGATGGGCTCGTAGGCCGCGTTGTGCGGGAGCAGCCAGACGTGGCCGTCCTCGCGCTTGAAGCGTTTGACCGTGGCCTCGCCGTCCAGCATGGCGGCCACGATGTCGCCGTTCTCGGCGACCGGCTGCCGGCGGACCGTCACCCAGTCCCCGTCACAGATGGCGGCCTCGATCATGGAGTCGCCCACGACCTTGAGGACGAAGAGCTCGCCGTCCCCCACCAACTGGCGGGGGAGCGGGAACACGTCCTCGACGGACTCCTCGGCGAGGATCGGGCCACCGGCGGCGATTCGGCCGACGAGCGGCACGTACGAAGCGGCCGGCTTGCCCGCGGTGTCCGTCGGCTGCGCCGAGGACTGGTCGGAGCCGCGGACCTCGTACGCACGCGGGCGGTGCGGGTCGCGGCGCAGGAAGCCCTTGCGCTCCAGTGCCATCAGCTGGTGTGCCACGGAGGATGTGCTGGACAGGCCGACCGCCTGGCCGATCTCCCGCATCGACGGCGGGTATCCACGCCGTTGCACCGAGTCCCTGATCACCTCGATGACCCGGCGCTGCCGATCGGTGAGCCCGGAGCTGTCCGCCCTGATGCCTGGAGGTCGGCCGGGCAGGGCTCGCTTGGGCCCGTCATGGTTCGTGGCTTCGTTCATCGCATGCACCGGCTCGAGTCGGCTCTGGGAGCGGTCCTGGGCAGTGATGGTGGCACTGTCAGCGGTGGTGGTCACGTCGGCCCCTCTCGATGGTCTCCCGTGCAGCACAACGGTAGTTGCTTTCGAAAGGTTGCGCCAAACACACGTTCGAGTGAAAAACCGTGGATTACCGGACGTGGCCATCTGTCTGGGTGTAGGGCCTGAGCTTCGGCGGACAAAAGTGCTGATTGCTGTACTCTTCACCGCCGGAACGGCGGGCCTTGTGGGCCGCTGTCACCGCTTGGCCCAGTCTGCCACCCGGTACTTCACCGGCCGAGTACCGACCCCTTCCTCCGTGCCGGCGGACCGCGACCGCGTCCGCTCCGCGACGGTGCGGCTGCGCTCCGCGACGGCGCCCGCGTCCGGTACGTGCCTCTACGTGGGCGACACGCGCGCCGTAGGCGGATTTACGTGCCAAGCCCTACATCTAGTGCTTGGATTGCCGCAACAGCCCAGAAGTTGTGGTCCCCCGGGTCCTAGGCCTCTTGGTCATCCCCTATGCTTGGGGCTGCTTCCGCGGGGCCCGAGGGACCTGTGGGGGCTATCGAGTCGTGCTGTGAGGAGGGTTGGAGTTATGCACTGTCCCTTCTGCAGGCACCCCGACAGCCGTGTCGTCGACAGCCGTACGACGGACGACGGCACGTCGATCCGCAGGCGCCGTCAGTGTCCCGACTGCTCCCGTCGTTTCACGACGGTGGAGACGTGTTCGCTGATGGTGGTCAAGCGGTCCGGCGTGACCGAGCCCTTCAGTCGTACCAAGGTCATCAACGGCGTCCGCAAGGCATGCCAGGGGAGGCCCGTCACCGAGGACGCGCTCGCCCAGCTCGGCCAGCGGGTCGAGGAGGCGGTGCGCGCGACCGGAAGCGCCGAACTGACCACCCACGACGTGGGGCTGGCCATACTCGGCCCGTTGCAGGAGCTGGACCTCGTCGCCTACTTGCGGTTCGCCTCGGTCTACCGGGCGTTCGACTCGCTGGAGGACTTCGAGGCCGCCATCGGGGAACTGAGGAACGAGCAGCACAAGCGCCCGGTCGCGAACGACGAGGACGTCGAGAACACGGCCGAGGGGCGCCCGAAGAACGACCGCGGGTCCGGAGGGGCTGCCCAAGTCCCCGTGCCCGCCCACGCCGCCGACTGACGGCGGGCCGCACCGCCGGACCGAAGGGTCCGGACGATCGGCGGCGATCCAGACCTGTCGTGAACGGCTGTGCGGCCGGGTCGCGACACAAGACAGAACACCGTGTCACGGGAACAACGCGACACTTCAGGGCGTTTACGCCCGTACAGGGAGGCGGCATGACAGAGACGGCGAGCGGTCCGGCACGGAGTTCCCGCGCCAAGGCCACCAAGGCGAGCAAGGGCCTGCGTATCGAGCGCATCCACACCACTCCCGGCGTGCACCCGTACGACGAGGTGGTCTGGGAGCGTCGTGACGTCGTCATGACCAACTGGCGCGACGGCTCGGTCAACTTCGAGCAGCGTGGCGTCGAGTTCCCCGACTTCTGGTCGGTGAACGCGGTCAACATCGTCACCAGCAAGTACTTCCGCGGTGCCGTGGGCACCCCGCAGCGCGAGACCGGCCTCAAGCAGCTGATCGACCGCATCGTGAAGACCTACACGAAGGCCGGTGAGGACAACAGGTACTTCGCCTCGCCCGCCGACGCCGAGATCTTCGAGCACGAGCTGGCGTACGCCCTCCTGCACCAGGTCTTCAGCTTCAACAGTCCTGTCTGGTTCAACGTGGGCACGCCGCAGCCCCAGCAGGTCTCCGCCTGCTTCATCCTGTCCGTCGACGACTCCATGGAGTCGATCCTCGACTGGTACAAGGAAGAGGGCATGATCTTCAAGGGCGGCTCGGGCGCCGGCCTGAACCTGTCCCGCATCCGCTCCTCCAAGGAGCTGCTCTCCTCGGGCGGCAACGCCTCCGGCCCGGTCTCCTTCATGCGGGGCGCCGACGCATCCGCCGGAACGATCAAGTCGGGCGGCGCCACCCGCCGCGCGGCCAAGATGGTCGTTCTCGACGTGGACCACCCGGATGTCGAGGACTTCATCGCCACCAAGGTGAAGGAAGAGGAGAAGATCCGCGCCCTGCGCGACGCGGGCTTCGACATGGACCTGGGCGGCGACGACATCACGTCCGTCCAGTACCAGAACGCCAACAACTCGGTCCGCGTGAACGACGAGTTCATGACGGCCGTGGAGAACGGCACCGAGTTCGGCCTGCGCGCCCGCATGACCGGCGAGGTCATCGAGAAGGTCGACGCCAAGGCGCTGTTCCGCAAGCTCGCCGAGGCCGCGTGGGCCTGCGCCGACCCGGGCATCCAGTACGACGGTGTGATCAACAACTGGCACACCTGCCCCGAGTCCGGCCGCATCACCGCGTCCAACCCGTGCAGCGAGTACATGCACCTGGACAACACGTCCTGCAACCTCGCCTCGCTGAACCTGATGAAGTTCCTCAAGGACGACGGCCTGGGCCGCCAGTCCTTCGAGGTCGAGCGCTTCGCCAAGGTCGTCGAGCTCGTCATCACCGCGATGGACATCTCCATCTGCTTCGCCGACTTCCCCACCCAGAAGATCGGTGAGAACACCCGCGCCTTCCGCCAGCTCGGCATCGGCTACGCCAACCTCGGCGCCCTGCTGATGGCGACCGGACACGCCTACGACTCCGAAGGCGGCCGCGCCCTCGCCGGTGCCATCACCTCCCTGATGACCGGCACGGCGTACAAGCGTTCGGCGGAACTCGCCGCGGTCGTCGGCCCGTACGACGGTTACGCCCGTAACGCCGACGCCCACAACCGCGTCATGAAGCAGCACTCCGACGCCAACGGCACGGCCGGTCGCATGGACGACCTGGACACTCCGGTGTGGGCCGCCGCCACGGAGGCCTGGCAGGACGTGCTGCGCCTCGGCGAGAAGAACGGCTTCCGCAACTCCCAGGCGTCCGTGCTCGCGCCGACCGGCACGATCGGGCTGGCCATGTCCTGCGACACCACCGGTGTCGAGCCGGACCTGGCGCTGGTCAAGTTCAAGAAGCTGGTCGGCGGCGGCTCGATGCAGATCGTCAACGGCACGGTCCCGCAGGCCTTGCGCCGCCTGGGTTACCAGGAGGAGCAGATCGAGGCGATCGTCGCCCACATCGCCGACCACGGCAATGTGATCGACGCCCCGAGCCTCAAGCAGGAGCACTACGAGGTCTTCGACTGCGCCATGGGCGAGCGCGCCATCTCCCCGATGGGCCACGTCCGCATGATGGCCGCGATCCAGCCGTGGATCTCCGGCGCCATCTCCAAGACGGTCAACATGCCGGAGACGGCGACCGTCGAGGAGGTCGAGGAGATCTACTTCGAGGCCTGGAAGCTGGGCGTCAAGGCGCTGGCGATCTACCGCGACAACTGCAAGGTCGGCCAGCCGCTCTCCGCCAAGACCAAGGACTCGGAGAAGGCCGAGATCACCGAGAAGGCCGAGGAGACGATCCGGGCCACGGTCGAGAAGATCGTCGAGTACCGCCCGGTCCGCAAGCGCCTCCCGAAGGGCCGTCCCGGCATCACCACGTCCTTCACCGTCGGCGGCGCCGAGGGTTACATGATCGCCAACTCCTACCCGGACGACGGCCTGGGCGAGGTCTTCCTGAAGATGTCCAAGCAGGGTTCGACCCTCGCGGGCATGATGGACGCCTTCTCGATCGCCGTCTCGGTCGGTCTGCAGTACGGCGTGCCGCTGGAGACGTACGTCTCCAAGTTCACGAACATGCGCTTCGAGCCGGCCGGTATGACGGACGACCCGGACGTGCGGATGGCGGCGTCGATCGTCGACTACATCTTCCGCCGCCTGGCGCTGGACTTCCTGCCCTTCGAGACGCGCTCCGCGCTCGGTATCCACTCCGCCGAGGAGCGTCAGCGTCACCTGGAGACCGGTTCGTACGAGCCGATCCTCGACGACGTGGAGGTGGACGTCGAAGGCCTGTCCCAGTCGGCGCCGCGGCAGTCCCTGAAGGCCGTCGCCGCTCCGAAGGCCGACGAGGAGGGCGCCAAGCCCGCCCCGAAGCAGGCCCACACCAGCGCCGAGCTGGTGGAGATGCAGTTGGGCATCCAGGCCGACGCCCCGCTGTGCTTCTCCTGCGGCACGAAGATGCAGCGCGCCGGCTCCTGCTACATCTGCGAGGGCTGCGGCTCGACGAGCGGCTGCAGCTGATCTGAGCGCCTTCGGGCGCGAACCGGCACGTCAGGGCGGTGGAGTCGAAGTCGGCTCCGCCGCCCTCGGCGTGTCGAAGGGCGGTTCGTCAGGGCCGGGGCGGGCGGCCCATGACACGGGCGAAGGTCGCCGGGTCCTCGTCGTAGCCGGTGATGCCGGGGTGGAAGGTCCACTCGCCGGTCGCGTCGCGCACGAACGCGGCGACGGTCGCCGCGGTGGAGCCGAACACGCCGGCGAAGTCGTCCTCCGCGAGGACCGTGTAGCCCTCACGGATGCGCAGGCCGGGGTTCTGGACGCCGGCGAAGGTCTTCGTGCCGGTTTTCTGCTGTATGGCGACGCCGATGACGACCCGCCCGTAGCGGGCGTCGAGGCGGTTCAGCTCCACCGTCATCATCTCGTCCCAGCCGAATCCCTGGCCGGTCTGGCTGTCGCGGTTGAGGGTGATGGTGCCGTCGGGCGAGCGGCTGTCGAAATGGACGACATAGGCGGGGTCGCCACTCGGGTCGGCCGCCAGGTAGGTCGCCGCGACGATGTCGAGATCCGTCGGTGGCTGCCCGGCGGGGCTCGGGTCCCACTTCAGCGACACCTCGACCTTGCGGATGCCCTTGTTGAGGCCGTTCAACAGAACTCTCCTCCCCGTCCTTCTGCGTTTGCGGGCCGAACTGCCTGGTGGTCCAGGCCAGTTGTCCATCCTCGCACGCGGGCCGGGGCCCTCGCCCGGGTGTGACCGGCCGGAGAGTGACCGCCGCCACGTTCCGTGGCCTTACCATGGCGCGGTGCTGGTCAAGTGGATTCGCTGCACCGTGGTGGACCGCCGCGGTTTCGAGCGGGGGCAGCGAAAGTGGGCGGGGCTGCCGGGGGAGCCGGGTTTCCGGGGACAGGGTGGGGGTTGGAGCCGGGTGCGGCCCGGCGTGGCGCACACCTTCTCCTTCTGGGAGAGCCGCGCCTTCTACGACTCCTTCATGGCACGCTCCCACGACCGGCTCGCCGCCTCGCAGTCGGGCACCTTCAAGGACCTCCAGGTCAAGCTCTTCGACCACCGCTTCGACGTGAAGACCGGTTTCGAGCCGCGCTTCACCGAGGCCGATGTGGTGCGGGTGGCGCACTGCCGTGTCCACGAGGAGCGCGCCGAGCACTTCGCCCTGATGCAGGAGAAGGTCTGGAACCCCGCGATGGCCGGATCCCCGGGCATGGTGCGGGGGCTGTTCGGCGAGGCGCCGGGACATGAGTTCATGATCCTCTCCATGTGGCATTCGGCCGCTGAGCACGGCAAGTACCGCGCCGAACGCATCGAGCGCCTCGCCCTGCGGGCCCAGTTGGAGGCCGATGTCGCGGCCCTCGCGGGCGACATCGTGGAACTGGAGCCGAGCTGGACGGTTTGAGATCCGGACTCGGGTTGGTTTGGATTTCCAACCTGGCTGATCGGCGAGCGGGACAGGTGTGACCTACGCCGTATGGCACCTGGACGAGTGCTCGATCCGGCCTCGTCCCCTTTAGGGTCTTGGCATGGCACGACCACGGCGCATCATCCTTGTCCGACACGGCGAGTCAACGGGCAATGTTGATGACACCGTGTACGAGCGCGAGCCCGACCATGCCCTCGCACTCACCGATCTCGGCTGGCAGCAGGCGGAGGAGACCGGAAAACGCATCCGCGACGTCCTCGGTCGCGAGCGCGTCAGCGTGTACGTCTCCCCGTACCGCCGTACCCACGAGACGTTCCAGGCGTTCCATCTAAACCCCGAACAGGTACGGGTGCGCGAGGAGCCCCGGCTGCGCGAGCAGGACTGGGGCAACTGGCAGGACCCCGACGACGTACGGCTCCAGAAGGCCTATCGGGACGCGTACGGGCACTTTTTCTACCGCTTCGCGCAGGGCGAGTCCGGCGCCGATGTGTACGACCGGGTCGGCGGCTTCCTGGAGAGCCTGTTCCGCAGCTTCGAGGACCCCGACCACCCGCCGAACGTCCTGCTCGTCACCCACGGACTCGCCATGCGGCTGTTCTGCATGCGCTGGTTCCACTGGACGGTGGCGGAGTTCGAGTCCCTGTCGAATCCCGGGAACGCGGAGATGCGGATGCTCGTTCTCGGAGAGGACGGCAAGTACGCGCTCGACCGGCCGTTCGACCGCTGGCGGGACCCGGAATCGTACGGGGCCACCGGATAGAGTGGCAGGGCGATGACCGCTGACTCCTCTTCCGAAGGCCGCCTGGAGCGCGCCCTGTCCAGCCTGCGCGGGCTCGCGGTGGGGGACGCGCTGGGCTCGCAGTACTTCGTGCCTGTGAACTATCCGCTGCTCAAACGCCGTGAGGTTCCGCCCGGCCCCTGGCAGTGGACCGACGACACCGAAATGGCCTGTTCCGTCGTGGCCGTCCTGGCGGGGCACCACCGGATCGACCAGGACGAGCTGGCGCGCTCCTTCGCCGTGCACCACGACTTCGACCGGGGCTACGGCCCTGCGGTCAACCGTCTGCTGCGCCTGGTCCGGGAGGGCGGCGACTGGCGTGAGCTGGCCTCGGCGCTCTTCAACGGCCAGGGATCCTGGGGGAACGGCGCGGCCATGCGGATCGCCCCGCTGGGTGCCTGGTACGCGGACGACCCCGAGCAGGCCACCCACCAGGCGGAGATCTCGGCCTACCCCACGCACCAGCACCGCGAGGCCGTCGTCGGTGCCATGGCCGTCGCCGCTGCCGCCGCCCTCGCGGGCGACCCGGCCGGCGCGCCGAGCGCGGAAGCGTTGCTCGACGGCGTCATCGCGCTGGTCCCGAAAAGCGCCGTCGGCGCGGGGCTGCGCCGCGCCCGGGACATGCTCGACTACGCCGACGCGGACACCGTGGCCGCCGTGCTGGGCTGCGGGCGGCGCACCACGGCGCATGACACCGTGCCGTTCGCGCTCTGGTCGGCGGCACGCGCCCTCGGTGACTACGCGCAGGGATTCTGGACGACGGCCCAGGTGGGCGGCGACGTCGACACGACCTGCGCCATCGTCGGCGGAGTGGTCGCCTCCGGGAAGACCGGGACGCCCCCCGAGGCATGGGTGGAGCAGACCGAAGCGTTCCCGGGCTGGCTGCGTCCGGCGTAGCCGACCGGAGCAGATGCGCTGCTGGACCCCATCAGCCCCAATCGCCCCGACTGTCACAGGAGTGCCACAGTGCCTTCCTCGGTCGGTCGCGCGTGCCCTCCCACGGCTAGCCTGTCCGCCACGCCGCCTGTTGATCATGACGAGACGCGGCGACAAGGCACCGGCCGCGGGCCCTTAGCCGTAGTGACGCGCTGCGTACGGGGGCGGTGGGGGCCGGTCGTGGGAGGGGGCCCATGTCCGAGACACCGTCAGCACCAGCCGAGCCGGAGCCCGAAGGGCCGGCGTCCAGGGCGCGCGCCGCGAGCGCGGAAGGCCGCTCCGCGCCGACAGCGCCCGGCAGTGCCGGACCGCAGGGCAGCAAGGGCGGGCCCGCACGGATACCGATACCGGGACCGCCTCCCGAGACGCCGAAGTCGATCGACCTCAGCCCCGGGGAACCCGCGCCGATCCGCACCGCGACCCTGTGGGCCGCCCTGGCCACCGGTGTCCTCAGCATGTTGCTGCTGGGCGAGGGACTGGCGGTGAACATACTCGTCGTCACCGTGCCCGCCACGCTCGCCGTGTACGTCGCCGGACGACGGGCGGGCCGGCGCCCTCGACCGTGGGCGCTCGTCTGGGGCGTCGGCGGTGTCGCCCTGCTGGCCGTACCCGCACTGCGCGCCGCCGAGTGGCCCTCGTTCCTCGCCGTCGTCACCGCGCTCGCGGCGGGCTCGCTCGCTCTGCACGGCGGCCGTACCTGGCCCGCGGTCCTGCTCGGCCCGGTCGGTGTGTTCACCTCACTGGTCACCGGCCCGGCCTGGGCCTGGCAGGGGCTGCGGGAGCGGGTGGGTGACGACCGGGGCCGTGTGGTGCCCCTGTTCCGCGCGGTCGTCGTGGCCGCGGTCCTGCTCCTCGTCTTCGGCGCGCTGTTCGCCGGGGCCGACGCGGCCTTCGCGGATCTGCTCGGTGCGCTGGTGCCCGACGTCTCCGTGTCCGACGGCCCTTGGCAGTTCCTGCTTCTCGCCCTGGGCCTGTTCGGGACGCTCGCGGCAGCCCGCACGGCGGCCGCGCCCGCCCGTTTCGACCGCGTGCAGGTACCCGCGGGACGCGAGCGCGGGCGCGTCGAATGGGCACTGCCGCTGGTCGGGCTCGTGGCGCTCTTCGCTGTCTTCAACGCCGTCCAGCTGGCCGTGCTCTTCGGCGGCTACGACGCCGTCCTCGCGAAGACCGGCCAGACGTACGCCGAGTACGCGCGTCAGGGGTTCTGGCAGCTCCTCATGGCCACACTGCTCACCCTGCTGGTCATCGTGATCGCCCTGCGCTGGGCGCCCCGCACTCGTTCGAGTGACCGGACGCTCGTACGCGGTGTGCTGGGAACGCTGTGCGCGCTGGCGCTCGTTGTCGTGGCATCCGCTGTGCGACGTATGGACATGTATATGGAGGCCTATGGGCTGACGAGGCTGAGGATCTCGGTGCTGACCATGGAGCTCTGGCTCGGTCTGGTCATCGTGCTCATCATGGCCGCCGGTGTGTGGGGCGCCCGCTGGCTGCCGCGCGCCGTCGCGGTCAGTGTGGTCGCCGTGGTGCTGGCGTTCGGACTCGCGTCGCCCGACGCGTTGATCGCGGAGCGCAACGTCCAGCGGTACGAGGCGACGGGCCGCTTCGACCTCCCCTACGCCAGGGGGTTGTCCGCCGACGCGGTACCCGCCCTGGACCGGCTGGAGGAGCCCCTGAGGTCGTGCGCGCTGTGGGACATCAAGGAGGAGCTGGACGAGCGGCACCACGTCCCCTGGTACGCCACGAGCTGGGGCGAGGCCGAGGCGAGACGGGTCCTGGCGGAGCGCCCGCCGGTGCCGGGGTCGAGCGGCCCGGCGTGCGGTGAGTCGGGGGCGGAGTTCTACCGCTGAGACTCCGGGTGCGCTCGCGCACGACCGGGCCACGCTCCTGCCGTCAGTCGGCCAGGGGCATGGTCCGGCCGTGCGCGGCCGATCGGGCGCCCGCCCGTCAGCCTCCGGCAGTGCCGGACAGGGCCTCCAGGTCGCTCTTGCGGACCCTGATGACGAAGGTGGCGGTGAGCAGGGCCAGTACGGCCATCGCGACAGCCGGGACGAACGCCGTCGAGATGCCCTGCGCGAGTACTTCGTGGCCCCAGGGGGCGGGCAGCTGGTGAGTCTGGGCGAACTCGGTCTTCTGTTCGGCCGTGGCCTGTGCCATGAAGAGCTGCACCTGCTTGTCCGCCTCGTCACGGCTGGCCGTACCGAAGACCGTGGTGAGGATGGAGAGGCCGAGCGAGCCGCCCACCTGCTGGGTGACGTTGAGCAGGCCGGAGGCCGCGCCCGCCTCGTGCGGCGCGACTCCGGAGACCGCGGTCAGGGTGAGCGTCACGAAGTTCAGGCCCATGCCGAAGCCGAACACCACCATCGGGCCGAGCACTCCGCCGACGTAGGAGCTGTCGGGATTGATCAAGGTCTGCCAGCCCAGCCCGAGAACGACCATCGTCGAACCGGTCACCATGAACGGCTTGGGCCCGAGCACCGGCAGGAACCGCTGGGACAGTCCGGCACCCGTCACGATCGCGAAGGTCACCGGGAGGAAGGCCAGGCCGGCCTCGATCGGCGTGTACTGCAGCACGTTCTGCACGAACAGCACGATGAAGAAGAACATCCCGAACATCGCCGCCGCGAGGCTCAGCATGATCACGTAGGTGCCCGAGCGATTGCGGTCGGTGAACATCTTCAGCGGGGTGATCGGCTCCCTGGCCCGCCGCTCGATGAGGCCGAACAGCAGCAGCAGGACCGCTGCCGCCGTGAAGGACCCGATGGTCAGGCTGTCGCGCCAGCCCTCCTCCGCCGCGCGGATGAACCCGTAGACCAGCGAGGCCATACCGGCTGTCGAGGTGAGCGCGCCCGCGACGTCGAACCGTCCCGGGTGCCGCTCGGACTCGGTGATGTACATCGGAGTGAGGACGGCGATCAGCACGCCGATGGGCACGTTGACGAACAGCACCCAACGCCAGTCGAGCCACTCGGTGAGCATGCCGCCCGCGAGCAGGCCGATGGCACCGCCACCGGCGGACACCGCGGCGAAGACACCGAACGCCCGGTTCCGCTCGGGCCCTTCGGGGAACGTCGTGGTGATGAGTGCCAGCGCGGTCGGCGACGCGATCGCCCCGCCGACGCCCTGGAGGGCGCGTGCCGCGAGCAACTGCCAGGGCTCCTGGGCGAGTCCGCCGAGCAGTGAGGCGAGGGTGAAGACGAGGATTCCGGTCATGAACACACGGCGGCGGCCCAGGATGTCACCGGCCCGGCCGCCCAGGAGCAGCAGGCCGCCGAAGGTCAGCGTGTAGGCGCTGACCACCCATGTCAGGTCGGTGGTGCTGAACTTGAGCGCGTCTTGAATGTGCGGGAGCGCGATGTTCACAATCGTCGCGTCGAGTACCACCATGAGTTGGCAGGCCGCGATGACGGTGAGTGCGATGCCGGGACGCCCCTCCCGGCGGGCGGCTCCCGGCTTCTGATCCTTGATCAACGGAGAGGTTGTCACTATGGGTCCCCCACAAGTGCCTTAGTGAACGCTTGCGTTCACTGACGTGTCCACGGTAGTGAGTCCCCCTTAGTGAACGCAAGCGTTCATTGAAGTCGCCGCCGCGGAGTGCGCCGCCCACCGTTTCCGCTTCTCGCACCCCCGCCCCTCAGCTCAACGGAGAAACACAGATGGTCACTTCGCGCTGGACGGCCGCTCCCGCTCAGACGGCCTCCCCGCGTCGGCGCGGCGCCGTACTCGAGCGCGCGATCCTCGATGCCGCGCTCGAACAGCTCAGCACCGTCGGCTGGAGCGGCCTCACCATGGAGGGGGTCGCCGCGGGCGCCCAGACGGGCAAGGCGGCTGTCTATCGACGCTGGCCCTCCAAGGAGGATCTTGTCGCCGACGCGCTCCGGGCCGGGCTGCCCCGCTTCGAGGAGGCGCCGGACCTCGGGAGCGTGCGCGAGGATCTGCTGGAGTTGTGCCGTCAGGCGCGCGAGGCCATGTTCTCCCGGCCGGGGTTCGCGCTGCGCTCGGTCATTCACGAATGCGACACCATCCAGGCCGAACGCTTCCATGGTGTCATCGTCGGCGGTGTCGTCGAGCCGACGGTCAAGCTGTTGCGGGAGGTCGTCGAGCGGGGAATCAGGCGCGGCGAGGTTCGGCCCGACGCGGCGAACGGCTATGTCTTCGACGCGATTCCGGCCATGATGATGTACCGCTCGAAGATGTGCGGGAGCGAATGGAGTGAGCGGGACATCAAAGAGATGATCGACCAGCTGATGGTCCCGCTGCTGAGCCGGAGGGGTGCCTGAACCGTGCGGCAGGGAGGGCCGGGGCGGCGCTGGGAAACCTGGGTGTCGTCTAGGGGTGCGGGCGGCGTAGGCTAAGGGCGCCATGCCGTACGAACCACCTACTCACACCGTCGAGCGCTCTCTGCGTGCCACGACCGGAGCGAAGATCATTGCCGGTGTCGACGAGGTGGGGCGCGGAGCGTGGGCCGGCCCCGTCACCGTCTGCGCGGCGGTCACCGGACTGCGCCGGCCGCCCGAGGGCCTCACCGACTCCAAGCTTTTGACGATCAAGCGACGCGAGTCGCTCTCCGAGGAACTGCTGCAGTGGGTCACCTCGCACGCCCTCGGTCACGCATCTCCGGAGGAGATCGACGACCTGGGGATGACGGCCGCACTGCGGCTGGCCGCGGTACGGGCCCTGGAGGCGCTTCCCGTACGGCCCGACGCGGTCATCCTCGACGGCAAGCACGACTACCTGGGCTCGCCGTGGCGGGTCCGTACGGTGATCAAGGGCGACCAGTCCTGCGTCGCCGTGGCGGCCGCATCGGTGATCGCCAAGGTTCAGCGCGACAAAATGATGGCCGAACTGGGTGTCGACCATGCAGACTTCGGTTTCGCGGCCAACGCCGGGTATCCGTCGCCTGTCCACAAGGCCGCGCTGGCGGAGCGGGGCCCCACCCCGTACCACCGGTTGTCGTGGGCGTATCTTGATGCGCTGCCCCAGTGGCGGCACCTCAAGAAGGCCCGCAACTGGGCGAACGGAAACGTTCCGGAGATCGAGGGCCAGCTCGGCTTCGATTTCTGAGGGATCCGTTCGCACTCATGTGCCACCCCGCGACGCGAGTCGCACCGGCGTTTGATAAAAATCAGCTCATGCCTCTCATTCCCGAGGAGCCTCAGATTCACGAGAGTGCCCAGGGCCCGCGTGCCACTCCGGCCAGCGGCCGGGTCGCACCGACCCCCCGTCCCGTACCCGGTCCCCGTCCCGCGGCTCCGCCGCGTCCCGGTCGTCCGGGTCCTGCCCGGCCGGTGCCGGCCCAGCGTGCGGCGCATGCCGCCGTAAAGCCCGGGCCGTCCGCTCCTGCCGCCACCCCGCAGATCCAGCTGATCCCGGCCTCGGCCGAGGGTGCGCTGGACGCCGCCGAGGAAGCCGTCGACCTGCTGTTGGAGTCGGGCCGTGCCCCCGGCGACGTGCTGGTGATCACCACCGGCGAGTCGCATCCGTGGGCCACCCACGAACTCTCCTTCGGCGAGGCCGCCTACTGGGCGCAGCATGACGCGGGCGACGACGTCTTCTACGCCGATGCCTCGGCCACCGAGCGGGCCGCGCCGCGTCCCGTGGTCGTGGTCGCCGTCAACGGCGGGACCGACGCCGTCGCCGCGCACGCGCTGCCCAAGGCTCTCGGCCGGGCCCGGGCCCTGCTGATCGTGTGCGGCGACCCGCAGACGATCAACTCGGTTCTGGGCGCCGGAGTCTGAGCGACTGCGGAACCCGCCCCGGTCGGCCCCCCAGGGCTTGCCGGGGAGCCGTTGTGAGCCCGGACGGCGACGCCCGGGCGTCACGACGGCCACACCCCGCGACGGGGCGCTTCGGCGTGCCTGCGGGGTGTTTTGGCGCGTCCGGGGACGCGTCGCGCGAGATCTCGCGGGGCGGGGGCGGGGGCGGCGCCGGGGCTCGGTGCGGTGCCGTCCGGCCCGACGCGGGTCGGACGGCACGTGGGGCGAGGGTACGGGCGACGTTCGGGGCGTTGGGGCATTGCCGCACCCCCGCAGACTCGGGTGCGGGTGCGGGTGCGGGTTTCGGATCGGTCTGCCCCTGGTCGCGTCGGCGGCCCGCGCCGCTCAACGTGCGGCGGCTCGGCGAAGTACTTCCGAGGCGACACCGCCGGTGCGCGGCATGGGCGGCGGTGCCACGGCCGTGGCGAAGGGTTCCGCCGGCGAGTCCGCGTGAGGACGACGGCCGCCCCGGCCCTCGCCGAGAACCTGCCAGCCGTCACGTGTCAGCGTGATGTACGCGCCGCAGCGCAGCCCGTGCAGGGTGCAGGCGTCCCTCAGCCCCCACATCCACGCTCCGTCCTCCTCGGTCCAACGCGCGTCACCGTCACGGCAGTAGAGCAGCACCGCCGTTCGCACCGGGGTCCGTCGGCGCAGGTCGTGCGGAATGACCCGCCTCAGCTGGGCGAGAAGCGCGTTGCGGAACATCCAGCCGTCGGCCGGTGCCGGACGCTTGATGAACGAGGCACTCGCCAGCAACCGCTCGTCCGGATCCAGGACGGCGATGACCGCCGTCGCGGGCCGGGGCTGATGTCGCGCGTGCAGCCCGCTGACGACCTCCCGGGGATTACGCAACAGCGGAATCCCGGCGGCGGCCCATTCCGCGGGCTCGAGCATCCGGTTGGCGGAAGCGGCGGACAGGTCGGCAGACGTCGACACGGAGGCCGCCGAGGACGGAGCGAATCCGAAGGTCACGATCCTCCCTTCGGCTACGCGCCCATTCTGCGGGCGAGGGTCGGACTTGGGGGAGCGCACGCCGCAGCAGAAGCCCTACCGATTGACGGGTAGGCCGTGCGGGGAGCGGACTCCAATTCTTCCTGGCGAACTTGGTTGCGGCAACGAGCAATTGGGGCCACTGACAGTTTTGTGGTGATTCACTGCTTATATCCCTGCACATAGGGCTCGTCGGCAACGCCCGGCGGTAACGCGCTCCGTTCGGGCGCCTGGTCGGTCACGCCCGGACGGCGAGAACGAGTGGCAACACCCCCTGTGCACCCGCGCGCCGGAGCGCACGCGCGGCGACCGCGAGTGTCCAGCCGGTCTCGGTGGCGTCATCGACCAGGAGTACGGGTCCGCCCGCCTCCTGGAGGGCGGCGGCCAGCTCGGGCGGCACGGTCATTGCCCCGTCGAGTGCCTTGAGTCGTTGCGCGCTGTTGCTACGGGTGACCTGGGAGACCGCGCCGGTGTACGCCACCGAACCCAGCAGGGGCAGACGGCCGATCTCGGCGATCCGGGCGCCCAGGGAACCGATCAACTGCGGCCGGGAACGGGAGGCCATGGTGACGACTCCCACCGGACGGGGCTGGGCGTCGGCCAGCCCGGAGGCCCAACCGCCAGGGCCCTTCGCCCAGTCGGCCAATACGGCTACCACGGCCGTCGCCACATCGTCCGGAATCGGCCCGTCCGGGGCCTGGGGAGCGAGCATCGGCCGCAGACGATTTCCCCAGCCGATGTCCGACAGCCGTCCCAGTGCCCGCCCGGGAGCGGCCTGCTCACCGGCCGGAATGCGTCCCTTCAGATTGACCCCCACGGCCGGCAGGCCCGTCGGCCACATCTTGCGGGGTTCGACCTCGACACCCGCGCGCCCCAACTCGCCGCGCGCCGCGTCCAGAGCCGCCGGGGAGACGGAGTCCGCGAACCTGGGCTTCGTGCAGTTGTCGCACCGCCCGCACGCGGCGGCTTCCTCGTCGTCCAACTGCCGCCGGAGGAACTCCATGCGGCAATCCGGTGTCGCGACGTAGTCACGCATGGCCTGCTGCTCGGCGGCACGCTGCTTGGCGACCCAGGCATAGCGCTCGGTGTCGTAGACCCAGGGCACGCCGGTGGAGATCCAGCCGCCCTGGACGCGTCGCACCGCGCCGTCCACGTCGAGGACCTTCAGCATCGTCTCCAGCCGGGAGCGGCGCAGCTCCACCAGGGGTTCGAGGGCGGGGAGGGAGAGCGGTCGCTCCGCGTGCGCGAGGACGTCCAGAGTGCGGCGCACCTGCTCCTCCGGGGGGAAGGCGACCGAGGCGAAGTACTCCCAGATCGCCTGGTCCTCCTTGCCCGGCAGGAGCAGCACCTCCGCGTGCTCGACCCCACGGCCGGCGCGGCCCACCTGCTGGTAGTACGCGATGGGGGAGGACGGCGAGCCGAGGTGGACCACGAAGCCCAGGTCGGGTTTGTCGAAGCCCATGCCCAGCGCGGAGGTGGCGACCAGGGCCTTGACCCGGTTGGCGAGCAGGTCCTCCTCGGCCTGCTGCCGGTCCGCGTTCTCCGTCTTGCCCGTGTACGAGGTCACGGTGTGTCCGCATTGGCGGAGGAACGCGGTGACCTCCTCGGCGGCGGCCACGGTGAGCGTGTAGATGATCCCGGAGCCCGGCAACTCGTTCAGATGGTCGGCGAGCCAGGCCATGCGATGGGCGGCGTCCGGCAGTTCGAGCACCGCGAGGCTCAGACTCTCGCGGTCCAGCGGCCCTCGCAGCACCAGCGCGTCCGTGCCACCGCCGGTGCCCAGCTGATCGGCCACATCGGCGGTCACGCGCGCGTTGGCCGTCGCGGTCGTGGCGAGCACCGGGACGCCGGGCGGGAGGTCGGCCAGCATGGTGCGCAGCCGGCGGTAGTCGGGGCGGAAGTCGTGGCCCCAGTCCGAGATGCAGTGCGCCTCGTCCACCACGAGCAGACCGGTCGCGGCCGCCAGCTCGGGCAGGACCTGGTCACGGAAGTCCGGGTTGTTGAGCCGCTCGGGGCTGACCAGGAGCACGTCGACCGTGCCCGCGGTGACCTCCTGACGGATCGTGTCCCACTCCTCCGTGTTCGAGGAGTTGATGGTCCGCGCCCGGATTCCGGCGCGGGCGGCCGCCTCCACCTGGTTGCGCATCAGCGCGAGGAGCGGCGAGACGATGACGGTGGGGCCCGCGCCCCGCTCGCGCAGCAGCGCGGTCGCGACGAAGTACACCGCGGACTTGCCCCAGCCCGTGCGCTGCACCACCAGGGCTCTGCGCTTGTCCGCCACCAGTGCCTCGATGGCGTGCCACTGGTCCTCGCGCAGCCTCGCCGTGCCCGCCGGGGCTCCGACGAGACGGGCGAGTACGGCGTCGGCGGTCGTGCGCAGATCCTGGCGGTCCGTCGTGGGCTGGTCTTCGTCGCTCATGACCCCATGCAACCCGATGCCTCGGACATCGCGCGAACGAGCGGGTCGAACTGTGGACAGCTTCTGACGTGATCATGGTCGGACTTATCCACAGGTCAAAGCGGAATCTCAAGATCCGCGAGATGGTCACCGCATGACGAATCACAGCGAAGCCGCCGGGACCCCCGGCAACAGTGACATCAGCGGGCAGAAGGGGTGCGGTGGCAGGGGGCCCTCCTCCGCCTTTCTGGGACACCGAGCGGCCACCGAGCCCGGCGGGCAACCACAGGTGACCCTCCGCACGCCGGCCGAACTCGCCGATGCCCTGCCCTACCTGCTGGGATACCGCCCCGAGGACAGCATCGTCCTCGTCGCACTGCACGACCGGGACACACGAGGCCGATTCGGCGGGAGGGCACGGCTGGGCATCCCGGCCCAGACGGACGACTGGCAGTCCGTCGCCCAGCAGCTGGCCCACGGTCTGGTGACCGGAAGTGAGCGCCGGGGAGCCAAGCCGGAGAGCATGGTCGCCTTCCTCTGCCAGGACCCGGCGAGCGGTGAGTCACCGCGTGACGTCATGGAACGCCTGCGGCCACTCGCCCAGCTGCTGCGCAGGGCCTGCGGCAGCATGGACGTGCCGGTGGTCGAGGCCCTGTGCATCTCCGACGGTCGTTTCTGGTCCTACTGCTGCCCCGGCAACGGATGCTGCGCGCCCGACGGACAGCCGATGGGGCTGCCGGGCACCTCCGTGCTGGCCGCCGCCGCGACCTACGCCGGCCTCCAGGTGCGCGGCACCCTGAAAGAGATGCGGGCCAGGCTCCTGCCGTGGGAGACCGCCGCCGCGCTCCAGCAGGAAGCGGCCCTCGACTCCGCGCAGTCCGCCCTCGTTCCCAGGATCCTGGACGTGCAAAGCCGCAGGGAAGTGGCCGAGGAGACCCTCGCGGTGGCACGGCGCGTCATCGGACGCCTGGCGGGCACCCCGACCTCGACCGCACCGCTGGACGCGGACCTCCTCGACGACGAACTCGTCACACACGAAGACGCCGCCACCCTCATCCTCGGACTCCAGGACCGCGCCACCCGCGATCGCGCAGCCGAATGGATGGAAGGCGACGAGGCGGCCCCGGCGCTTCGTCTCTGGCGCACCCTCGCCCGACGCTGCGTCGGCCCCTACGGCGAGCATGCAGCCGCCCCGCTCACACTCGTCGGCTGGGTCGCCTGGTCCTCCGGTGACGAACTGGAGGCCCGCGAAGCCCTCGCCATGGCCCTCGCCGCCGACCCCGACTACCTCTTCGCCCGCCTCCTCCACCAGGCCTGCAACGAAGGGCTCGACCCCGAGTCCATTCGCCGCTGCCTGCGCTCGGAGCGCAGGGGCCGCGATCTGGCGGCCGCGGGTGCGGGGACCGACAGCGAGAGGAGCGCCGCTGACCCGTCGCCCGACAACCCCTCTGCCTCGGACCGACCCTGCGTCGCCGTCGGCCCCCGTCGCCGACGCAGGCCCCGTTCGGAGGGAGGCACCGAGGCCCGTGCCGTCCGGCGATCACCCGGTGCGGCGCAAGCCCGCCGCTCACGTTCCGCCGGCGGCAGCCCACCTGTCGGCCGACGACCGGGACGTACGGCGGACGGGGCGAGCGGACGGGCACAAGCCCGCCGTACGGCCGGGGGGCAGTCCAGGGAGGGGGAGACGTGAGCGTGTGGAACTGGTCAAGTCACGGCATGCCTCGCATTCCCCGCATGCATGCGCTGTTCGGGATCTGGGCGTACCTGAGCGCCACGCGCCTCCACGGGGATCGGGCGAGCCGCAATTGCGGAGCCGGGTTGAGCGCCTCGGCCGTGCTCCGGAAGCATCTGGGCACGCTGCCCTGCCTTGCCGCCCGCACGAGTGCGGCTCTGCGACTCCGAGTGCGCCCGAAGCCACTGCTCGACCGCGGTGCGCGGCTACGGTCCTGCTGGGGTACGCGGCTACGGCCCCTCTGCGGTGCGCGCCGGCTGTCCTTCTGCGGCGGCGGGTCGACGCGAGTGCGGCCTGTGCGCCGCGCTCATGTCGGCCCCCGCCCCCTCCGCGAATCGCAGCAGCTGCCTGAGGCTGAGGCCACCCCTTGCGGTTCCACGGTCACCCACGGCGCAGCGGCACGACGTGCTGGTTCGGTCGGCCTCTCCGGGCGGGGGCGTGACCCGGGGCGCAGCCGCTCCGTTCACCTGTGTGGCGGTACCCGTGGCCTGGTTCCGCCGCCCCGCCACCCTGTCCCACACTCCGTCCCTCTCCGGTTCCCCACTCGGTGCCGAGCGCACCCCACGCGCGCCGAAGACAGAAGAAGCCGCCCCATGTCCCTCCCCTCGTTGCCCGAAGCCCGTGATGACGTTCCGACCTTCCGCAGGCCCGTCCAACCCTCTCCCCGGGCCCGTGGAGACGGCGTCGGCGTTCCCCGCGGGGACCTCCGCACCCCGGCGACCCGAGCCGTGGGCCCACGCCCGGGAGGCCTGGGTGGTCCCGGGGCATCCGTGCCCGACGCGGGGGGCTCTCCGGGGCCTCGGCTGCCTGCGCAGCCAGGAACGGCGAGCACGTCGACCTCGCGGTCGCCCACCTCCGCCCCGCGCCGCCCCCCGGAGCTGCCACCGGCCCACACCACGCTGATCTGTGTCGCCCTGCCGGGCCTCGCGATCTCGACGGACCAGGGCCAGCTGAACGGCGACGGGCTGGAGGGTTTCTACCGTGCGGGACGGCGCATGCTCTCCCGCTGTCAGGTGCGGGTGGCCGGACGCGAACCGCTCGCGGTGCAGGCACGGATGGTGACGGCCGACCGGGCCCGGTTCATGGCGACCCTGCGCCTGTCCACCGACGCCGGACCGGATCCGGACGTCATGGTCGAGCGCACCCGGTACGCGGACGGCACCGAGCGGATCACCCTGCACAGCACGGCCCGTCGCCCACTGCACCTGCCCGTCGAGGTGGCATTGGGCACGGATCTCGCGGAGCTGGGGGCGGTCGCCTCCGGCAGCGCGGGGCCCGAACTGCCGGCAAGCGTCCACGACTCCGGCCTCCGCTGGTCCTGCGTCAACGGACACTCCACGGTGACCGCCCATCCTCCGCCCACCGACGCCCTGGCCTCCGCGGGACTGCTGCGCTGGGAGCTGCAACTCCCGCCCGGCGGCAGCCGGAGTGTGGAGCTGCGCGTGCGACCTGACGGCGCAGGACCCATCAGGCCGGTGGGGCGGGGTGCCACCAGCCCGCTCGCCCAGGCACGCGTCGCCGGGGACGACCCGGCGGCGCAGTCCCTGCTGCACACCTGCCTGGAGGACCTGGAGGCTCTGCTGCTGCGTGACCCGAGGAACCCGTCCGACACCCACCTCGCGGCGGGCGCGCCCTGGCGCTGCGGGATGACTCCGGCCGACGCGCTCGTCGCGGCCCGGATGACGCTGCCGCTCGGTACGCGCCTCGCGGCAGGCACCCTGCGCACCCTGGCCCGCACCCAACTCGAGAGCAGGGGAGCACAGTCCGGCATGATTCCGGGCCCCCGACGGGACGCGGGCCCGCATCTGCCGCCGGGCTGCACGGGTATCGAGGCGACCCTGCTGTTTCCCGTGCTCCTCGCGGAGGCCCGGCGGTGGGGACTCCCCGAGCAGGAGACCGAGGCACTGCTGCCTGCCGCCGAGCGCTGCCTGAGGTGGCTGCGGGGCGCGGTCGGAAGCGGTGTCTATCTGCCCGACCCGGGCCCGGGCGGACCGCTGCGTTGCGAGACCCAGGCCCATGCCCACCGGGCCGCTCTCCTGGGCGCCGACCTTCTCGACGCGTACGGCCGGCCGGGTGGTGCCGAGCTGCGGGACTGGGCGAGCGAGCAGCGGAGCCGGTTCATGGCGGACTTCTGGGTGGAGGACCGGAGCGGGGGCAGACCCGCCGCCGCCCGCACCCCGGACGGGCGCCTGGTGCCGCACCTGGGCGCGGGGGCCGCTCACCTTCTCGACACCGGGCTGCTCGGCGCGGGAGAGCTGGCTGCGGGACTCCTCGACAAGGTGCGCACCGAACAGCTGGCACGCCTGCTCGGAGGGCCCGCCATGGACTCAGGGTGGGGGCTGCGGAGCCTGGGGGCGAAGGAGGCCGCGTACAACCCCTTCGGTCATCGCGGCGGCGCCGTACGCGTGCAGGAGACGGCGGTGGCGGTCGCGGGACTGGCGGCCGCCGGTTACGAGAAGGAGGCGAGCGCCCTGCTGCGGGGCGTGCTGGCGGCGGCCGAGAGCTTCGGACACCGGCTGCCGGAGATGTACGCGGGGGAGCAGCGGACCGCGGGAGGCGCCCCGCTGCCGCATCCCGCCTCCTGCAGACCGGCCGCGACGGCGGCGGGCGCCGGGGTGCTGCTGCTCGCCACCCTTGTCGGGATCCGACCCGACGCCCCGGCGGGGACGGTGACCCTGCGACCGGTGCGCAGTGCGCCGCTGGGCGAGATCGGCTTGACGGGACTGCGGGTCGCGGGGGCCCCGTTCGCCGTACGCGTCAGCAGGCTGGGGCTCGCGATGGTCGAGGAGGCGGCCGACGGACTGCAGTTGGGAGTGTGACCTCGCGCGACACCGGACGGGACTGCGGGTGGCATCGGCTTCCCCAGGGCCCGAGCGCGGCCCTGGGATCGGTGGCGGACAGAAGTGGATCAAGTGGGGAAGCGGCAGCGAAGGGAGTGTTTATCGTCAGGCAGACGACTATGATCGCGGCATGCCCTACGACCCGTCGGACTACCCGCCCTTCGCTGTCACCGTGGACCTGGTCGTGCTGACCGTCCGTCGTCACGCGCTCTGCGCGCTGACGGTACGGCGGGGCGAACAGCCTTTCCAGGGGCGGTGGGCGTTGCCCGGTGGCTTCGTCCGGCCGGACGAGGACCTGTCGCAGGCCGCAGCCCGGGAGCTGGCCGAGGAGACCGGCCTGACCGCCCATGAACCGTCCGAGCCCGCTCAGGACAACGGCGCGCACCTGGAGCAGCTGGCGACCTACGGCGACCCCAAGCGCGACCCCCGGATGAGGGTCGTCAGCGTCGCCCACCTCGCCCTTGCTCCGGACCTGCCGGCGCCGCGGCCGGGCGGGGACGCCAACAGCGCACGCTGGGCGCCGGTCGAGGAATTGCTGGAGCAGGGCGGCTACGGACGTGACGGCGAACCGGTGGCGCCGTTGGCCTTCGACCATGCGCAGATCCTCGCGGACGGGGTGGAGCGCGCCCGTTCCAAGATCGAGTACTCGTCGCTGGCCACCGCCTTCTGCCCGCCGGAGTTCACAGTCGGCGAGCTGCGTCGGGTCTACGAGGCGGTGTGGGGCGTGGCGCTGGACCCGCGCAACTTCCACCGCAAGGTGACGGGTACGCCGGGATTCCTGGTGCCCACAGGGGGTACCACCACGCGCCAGGGCGGCCGCCCCGCCCAGCTCTTCCGCGCCGGTGGTGCCACCCTCCTCAACCCGCCGATGCTGCGCCCCGAGGTCTGACCCGGCAGGGGCCGACGGCGGCGGCCGAGCCTGCGCCGCCCGTGCGACGGCCTCGCTCGTGGGCGGCTGCCGAGGGTGCTCGGGGAGGGTGAGTCCGGGGCTCGGGCCCAGGATCGGCGTGTGGCTTGCCCGGCGGTGGTGTGGCTGCCCGCGAAGTGCACCGCAAGATACCCGAAAAAACGGACATACCGCGCTATCTTGCCTAGGGTGATCCAGGCCCTCGGATTGACCAGCAATCCCCGCAAGGAGCTTCCGCCTGCCGTCGACGATGTGTCCTTCGAGGCGCACTCCGGTCGCGTCACCGCACTCCTCGGGGCTCCCGGTGCGGGCAAGTCGACCGTGCTGAAACTCGCCCTCGAACTGCAACAGGGCCGTGGGGTGGCCTACTTCAGGGGCCGCCCCCTGCACCGCATCGCCCACCCCACACGCGAAGTGGGTGTCCTCCTCGGCGACGTCCCCGGCCACCCCGCCCGCACCGTCCGCGGGCATCTGCGCATGCTGTGCGCGGCCGCGGGGCTGCCCGCACGGCGTGCCGACGAAGTCCTGGAGGTCGTGGGACTGGTCAGTCTCGGCGACGCGCGGCTGAACACGCTCTCGCGTGGCATGGACCGCCGCCTCGGCCTGGCCTGCGCCCTGCTGTCCGACCCGCACACCCTCGTGCTGGACGACCCCACCGACGGGCTGGCGGTCCGCGAGGGGCGATGGCTGCACGGAATCATGCGCGCGCACGCCGACCAGGGCGGCACGGTCCTGTTCACCACCGGCGATCCGAAGGAGGCGGCGCGGACCGCAGATCGGGTCCTCACCCTCGAACGGGGCAGGCTCGTCGCGGACCAGGAGGTCGCGGACTTCTCCCGCACCCGGCTCCGGCCCAGGGTCGCCGTCCGCACCCCGCACGCCGCCCGGCTCGAAGTGCTGCTCACGAAGGAGGCCCGGACCGCGCGGCGTTCCGTGGAGATCGTGCGGGAGGGCGGGAACCGGCTGTCGGTGTACGGCAGTACGTGTGCCGAGATCGGCGAGACCGTGTTCCGGCACGGCATCCTCGTCCACCAACTCGCGGACGAGATCGGGGACATGGGCCCCACGCCGCCGTCGGTGCCGGTGCCGGTGCCGTCAACACCGCCGTCGCTCGCAGATGAAGGCCCGGCGGTGGCCGAGACCGCTCGGGGCCCGCTTCAGGAGACCCGCGGGTCGATCGACGAGTGCCTGGCACCCACCGACGACCCGCACGCACTCAGCAGCGACCCGTACGAACGCACCGGTGACCCGCACGCACCCACCAGCGACCCGCACGAACTCAGCAGCGACCCGCACGAACTCACCGGCGACCCTCACGCTCACGAAGCCGCCGAAGATCCCCAGGCGACCGCCGATGAGACGTGGACGCTGGCTGACGGCTCATCGGAGGTCAACCCGGCGCCTCTCATCGACCTCGAACCCCCCGCAGACTCCGCGCCGCGCACGGATGCCGAATCCCGTGATCATTTCCGTCCACATCCGGATCCCACCACTGATGACCACCTCGGGACACGCCCGGGTCGCGTACCGAGCGACCCGCCCGGTACGGTCGCGCTGCCGCCGCCCATCACGGTGCGCCCGGCGCCAAGCCCGTTGCGGCCGCTGCGTTACGAGCTGCGGCGGGCGGGCGGGGTCGGCACCGCGTACTTCACCGCGGCGGCGGTGCTCGTCACCTCCGCCCTCATGTCGGTGCTCCTGGCCAGGATCGGGCACACTCCACAACCGCGGCTGCTGGCGTCATGGCCGCGAGAGCTGCCGCTGCCGCCCGCGGCCATCGGGGCGGGGCTGCTCGGGGCGATCGCCTTCGGCGACGAGTTCCGCCACCCCGCCCTGGCCGCTGCCCGCGGCACCGTCCCTCGCCGACTGGGGCTGCTCCTCGCGAAACTGCTCGTCGCGGCGGTCACCGCGCTGCTGCTGGCCGTCCTCACCGTGGGGTGCGACCTCGAAGTGCTCTATCTCGTCTACGGGCCGGAACTCGTCTCGGTTCCCGCCGACTGGTTCCCGCTCGGCGCGAGTTGGCTCGGCCTCGTCGTGGGGTGTGCCTGGGCCGGGGTGCTCGCGGCGGGCGTCTTCCGGTCCACGTCCGCCGGGCTCGCCGCCGTGGTCGCCGTGCCCCTCGTCGTCGTACCCCTGGTGCAGCAGGCGCTGGAGGGAACAACTGTGCGGAGTGCGGTCGGGTTTCCGGTGCGGCTGCGTGAGCTCGTACTGGTGCAGTGGCCGTTCGGGGGAGGGCGTTATCTGGAGGCCGTGGCGCGGACGGTCTCCCAACCCGTGGGCGGGGCGCTGTTGTTGTCGCTGACGGCGCTGCTGGGGGCCTACGTGCTCACCAACCTCCGCAGCCGGGTCCGGTGATGATCGTCCTCATCCTTTCGTGCTCACTGTCCGTGCCCTTGCGTTGGCGCAATGCGCACAACTCCTCGTAGAACGCCCATTTCTTTCCGATAAGGCGTCAATTGCGACGGGGTGAGCGATCACCCTTTCGTGTGCTTTTCACCAAAGACCTCAAGGGAGTTGGAAACGCAGCCGACAAAGGATGCGTGAGTACCCTTGCGCACACCATGATGACCGCCGCCCGCTCCGCCGACTCAGGCCTCGCCGGACCGGGCGATCTCGACCGCTACCCGTACGCCGAGCACGCGGGCGTCGACCGCGTGGGCCTCCCCGCCTGGGACGGCGCCGAGCCCGAACTGGGCCGCGTGGGCCGCCGCGCCGCCGGGAGCCGGGGACGCGGACTGCACGGCCAACTCGTCCAGCAGCTCGGCCAGATGATCGTCTCCGGCGACCTCGGCGCGGACCGACCCCTCGTGCCCGAGGAGATCGGCCAGCGCTTCGAGGTCTCCCGCACCGTCGTCCGTGAATCCCTGCGTGTCCTGGAGGCCAAGGGCCTGGTCAGCGCGCGCCCGAACGTCGGCACGCGCGTCCGGCCGGTCAGCGACTGGAACCTGCTCGACCCCGACATCATCGAATGGCGGGCCTTCGGTCCGCAGCGCGACAACCAGCGGCGCGAGCTCAGCGAGCTGCGCTGGACGATCGAGCCCCTGGCCGCCCGCCTCGCCGCCGGTCACGGCCGTGACGACGTCCAGCAGCGTCTTGGCGACATGGTCGAGCTCATGGGCCACGCCATGGCGCAGGGCGACCCGCTGACCTTCTCGCGCGCGGACGCCGAGTTCCACTCGCTGCTCATCCAGCTCGCGGGCAACCGGATGCTGGAGCACCTCTCCGGCATCGTCTCCTCGGCACTGCAGGTCTCGGGCGGCCCGGCCACCGGGTGTGACCGACCGACCGAGTCGACCCTCACGCACCACGCCCGGATCGTCGACGCCCTCGCCGCGGGCGACGGAGCGGCGGCCGAGGCGGCCATGCGTCAAGTGCTGATCATCCACCCCGAGGTGGAGCGTGTGGTGCCGGCGCCGCGCGAACACTGAGGGCGCCGAGAGCGCGGCGAGGCCCACCGGCGGGGGCACCTGCCCTTCCGCGGGGTCGCTCGACCGGCGGATCCGTGCCGACGGGCCCCAGCGAACCCTCCCAGGGGTTCGGCGGGGCCCGGCGGCACGACGAACGGAGAGTGGCGACGGCATCGCGTGGCACGGGGCGGCGGCCCTGAACAGGCGGCCCACGCCGCCGCAGGACCCGCAATGTCGTATGCCCCCACCGCCGGAGGACTCGCACCGCCGGATGCCCCGCACCGCCAGGATCGCCGGAGGCGACGGAGGCGACGGGATCAGGTCGGAGCAGCGGCCCGACGGTCCTGCGAGCCCGTCGGGTCGATTGAGCGCCGTGCGATGGGCAACCCCCGACAGGCCGCCGGAACCCGACGAGAACGGTGATCCACATTGCGGAGTTCGTTCGGGAATCGTTCGGGTACCCGTACTTGCAGAACCGGTTGTGGCCTTGATCGATCGCCTCTGGCAGTGTCTGACCGCTTTTGCGCGCTTACGGGGTGTGACTCGGGCCACGCAGATTGGGCGTAACGCTCGCGGGAACAGCGCGATGACCTAAGAGGCGACAGCCGCGGAGGGAATACGGACGCCGTTCACGGCGCTGTGCATCTTCCCGGCCCCCGCCCGCACCGTCGGCCCACTCCCAAGCCGGTGGTCGGCTCCTGTCCGTAGTGGACGGGGCCGGAAGCCGTTTTCCAACGTTCCGAGAGGTTGTTCGTGTCGGCCAGCACATCCCGTACGCTCCCGCCGGAGATCGCCGAGTCCGTCTCTGTCATGGCGCTCATTGAGCGGGGAAAGGCTGAGGGGCAGATCGCCGGCGACGATGTGCGTCGGGCCTTCGAAGCTGACCAGATTCCGGCCACTCAGTGGAAGAACGTACTGCGCAGCCTCAACCAGATCCTCGAGGAAGAGGGTGTGACGCTGATGGTCAGTGCCGCGGAGCCAAAGCGCACCCGAAAGAGCGTCGCAGCGAAGAGTCCGGCCAAGCGCACCGCCACCAAGACGGTCGCGGCGAAGACGGTGACCACCAAGAAGGCCACCGCCACAGCCGCCCCCGCGGAGCCCACCGCCGACGCCTCCGCCGAGGACGCCACCCC
Source organism: Streptomyces stelliscabiei (assembly GCF_014873495.1). Classification (GTDB taxonomy): domain Bacteria; phylum Actinomycetota; class Actinomycetes; order Streptomycetales; family Streptomycetaceae; genus Streptomyces; species Streptomyces bottropensis. The sequence continues at coordinate 7,681,416 of NZ_JADBGF010000001.1, forward strand.
CGCCAAGAAGGCCGCCGCGAAGAAGGCGGTCGCCAAGAAGGCGGCCCCCGTCAAGAAGACCGTCGCCGCCAAGAAGACGGTGGCGAAGAAGACCACCTCCAAGAAGGACGACCCCGAGCTCGCCGACGAAGAGGTTCTCGAGGAGACGCCCGGCGCCAAGCCCGGTGAGGAGCCCGAGGGCACCGAGAACGCCGGTTTCGTGCTGTCCGACGAGGACGAGGACGACGCCCCCGCCCAGCAGGTCGCCGCCGCCGGTGCCACCGCCGACCCGGTCAAGGACTACCTCAAGCAGATCGGCAAGGTCCCGCTGCTCAACGCCGAGCAGGAGGTCGAGCTCGCCAAGCGCATCGAGGCCGGTCTGTTCGCCGAGGACAAGCTGGCCAACGCGGACAAGCTCGCCCCCAAGCTCAAGCGCGAGCTGGAGATCATCGCCGAGGACGGCCGCCGCGCCAAGAACCACCTCCTGGAGGCCAACCTCCGTCTGGTGGTCTCCCTGGCCAAGCGCTACACCGGCCGCGGCATGCTCTTCCTGGACCTCATCCAGGAGGGCAACCTCGGTCTGATCCGCGCGGTCGAGAAGTTCGACTACACCAAGGGCTACAAGTTCTCCACGTACGCCACCTGGTGGATCCGTCAGGCGATCACCCGCGCCATGGCCGACCAGGCTCGCACCATCCGTATCCCGGTGCACATGGTCGAGGTCATCAACAAGCTCGCGCGCGTGCAGCGCCAGATGCTCCAGGACCTGGGCCGCGAGCCCACCCCGGAGGAGCTGGCCAAGGAACTCGACATGACCCCCGAGAAGGTCATCGAGGTCCAGAAGTACGGTCGCGAGCCCATCTCGCTGCACACGCCGCTGGGCGAGGACGGCGACAGCGAGTTCGGTGACCTCATCGAGGACTCCGAGGCCGTCGTCCCGGCCGACGCGGTCAGCTTCACGCTCCTGCAGGAGCAGCTGCACTCCGTCCTCGACACCCTGTCCGAGCGTGAGGCGGGCGTCGTCTCCATGCGCTTCGGTCTCACCGACGGTCAGCCGAAGACCCTCGACGAGATCGGCAAGGTCTACGGCGTCACGCGTGAGCGCATTCGTCAGATCGAGTCCAAGACGATGTCGAAGCTGCGTCACCCGTCCCGTTCGCAGGTCCTGCGCGACTACCTCGACTAGACGGCACGGGCACCCGCCGCCAGGTCGGTCCCGAAGGCCCGGTTCCCTCGACGGAGCCGGGCCTTCGGCGTGTGTGCGGCTGCGGAAGCCGATCCGGTGGATCACTCTGGGTGTGCCACCCATGTCCCGGAGTGAGGAGCGCGCATGCGTCGATCGTTCGCCCGACTGCTGGCCGTCGCGGCCACCACCGCCGTCATACCGCTGGCGTCACCGCCGTCGGCGACGGCCGAGGTCGTCATCGGCGGCCATCCGGTCGAGATCTCCCAGGCGCCCTGGACGGTGGCGCTGTCCAGCCGTGACCGGTTCGGGGGTACGCGGGCAGGACAGTTCTGCGGCGGCGTGGTGGTCGGCCGCTCGACCGTCCTGACGGCCGCCCACTGCCTCAGCGAGAGCGTGCTGGGTGGTCCTCCGGAACGCGTCGGCGACCTGAGGGTCATCGCCGGCCGTGCCGAGCTGCAGTCGGCCGAGGGACAGGAGATCGCGGTGAGCGGCGCCTGGGTCAATCCCGAGTACGACCCCTATACGAACGCGGGGGACTTCGCGGTGGTGACGCTCGCCTCACCTTTGCCCGAGAGCTCCGTCATCGCGTTGGCGGCGGCCGGTGACTCCGCGTACGCGTCCGGCACTCCGGCCGCGGTCTATGGCTGGGGGGACACCACCGGCGCCGGCGACTACGGCCGGAGCCTGCGGGCCGCGCCGGTGAGGGTGCTGGCCGACGAGGTCTGCGCGAGGGCCTACCCAGGCAGTGCGGACGGAAGGTACCTGTCCGGGTCCATGGTCTGCGCCGGTGAGGAGGACGGCGGCCGGGACGCCTGCCAGGGGGACAGCGGAGGGCCGCTGGTCGCTCAGGGGAAGCTGATCGGGCTCGTGTCCTGGGGTAGTGGCTGTGGGGTCGCCGGGAACCCCGGCGTCTACACCAGGGGCTCGTACGTCGCCCGTGTGCTCACGGGGAGCCGCTGAGGCGCGGTGCGCCGTCGTACGACGTGTATGTGCGGCACGAGAGCGGGCGGCCACCCCGTGTGTACGGGAGTGGCCGCCCGATCACCGGCCTCGAGCCGGTGGCGGCTCGTCGTAGGTGCGAAGCGTCAGCGCTCGTCCTCTTCAGCGGTCGCGGGAGCAGCCGTGAGCCGCTCCGTCTCGTCCTGTATCTCCGAGGCGATCTTCTTGAGCTCCGGCTCGAACTTGCGACCGTGGTGGGCGCAGAACAGGAGCTCTCCACCGCTCAGCAGGACGACGCGCAGATATGCCTGGGCGCCGCAGCGGTCGCATCGGTCCGCGGCCGTCAGCGGGGTCGCGGGGGTGAGAACAGTAGTCACGTCGCCTCTTCTCTAGCTCGACGAGCTGTCGTACCAGGGTCAACATCCAACCAGGCCGAAAACGTTCCCGCTCGCGGCTTTAACTCGAAAAAATCTTTCCGGGCCGGCTGTCTGCTGCCGGTTGGCGGCGAATGAGCCGTAGTGCGTGTCTTCGTGTCGTACGGGCTTCGCGCTGTCTGTCGGTGGTTCTGGTTGTCGTTCTTTCGGTTGTACGGTCCTCCCGGCTGGGTTGCCGGTTGTTCATGAGGACGTGCCCGGAGCCTAAATGGTTCATGCCCCGAAGGGAACGTGATATGTACTTCACCCCATCGAGGGATCGAACGTGTATGCGACTCTGGACTACTCTGACTTTCGGACGAGGGTGGCGTGACAACGGCTCTACCAGGCCTCGGTACCCTCGGACCGGCAACAGAGCCCGGCCCCTTACCCAAAAGGGCCTCACCTGAAATTCAGCGAGGAGCGAACCGCGTGACCGCCGATACGTCCGTGCCGTCCACAGCGCTGCTGACCGGAGCAGACCGGGACGGTTCCAACTACACCGCGCGGCACCTGCTCGTCCTCGAGGGGCTCGAGGCCGTGCGGAAGCGCCCCGGTATGTACATCGGCTCGACGGACAGTCGAGGCCTGATGCACTGTCTCTGGGAGATCATCGACAACTCCGTGGACGAGGCCCTCGGGGGGTACTGCGACCACATCGAGGTCATCCTCCACGACGATGCCTCCGTGGAGGTGCGGGACAACGGCCGGGGCATCCCGGTCGACGTCGAGCCCAAGACGGGCCTGTCCGGCGTCGAGGTCGTGATGACCAAGCTGCACGCCGGCGGCAAGTTCGGCGGCGGCTCGTACGCCGCCTCCGGCGGTCTGCACGGCGTGGGCGCCTCCGTGGTGAACGCGCTCTCGGCCCGCCTGGACGTCGAGGTCGACCGCAACGGCGGCACCCACGCCATCAGCTTCCGGCGCGGGGTGCCCGGCGCGTTCGCGGGGCAGGGCGCGGACGCGAAGTTCGAGGCGGCCGGCGGCCTGCGCAAGGGCAAGCGGATCCCCAAGACGCGCACCGGCACACGCGTCCGGTACTGGGCCGACCGCCAGATCTTCCTCAAGGACGCCAAGCTCTCGCTGGAGCACCTGCACCAGCGCGCCCGCCAGACCGCCTTCCTCGTCCCCGGACTGACGATCGTCGTCCGGGACGAGTTCGGACTCGGTGAGGGGGGCAGCAAGGGTGAGGAGTCGTTCCGCTTCGACGGTGGCATCAGCGAGTTCTGCGAGTACCTGGCCTCCGACAAGCCGGTCTGCGATGTCCTCCGCTTCTCCGGGCAGGGCACCTTCAAGGAGACCGTGCCCGTCCTGGACGAGCATGGTCAGATGACGCCCACGCAGGTCACCCGCGAACTCGGCGTCGACGTCGCCATGCGCTGGGGCACCGGCTACGACACGACCCTCAAGTCGTTCGTGAACATCATCGCCACCCCCAAGGGCGGTACCCATGTCGCGGGCTTCGAGCAGGCCGTGGCCGCCACGATGAACGAGGTGCTGCGCGCCAAGAAGATGCTGCGCGTCGCCGAGGACGACGTCGTCAAGGACGACGCCCTGGAGGGTCTGACCGCCGTCGTCACGGTGCGTCTGGCCGAACCTCAGTTCGAGGGGCAGACCAAGGAGGTGCTCGGCACCTCGGCGGCCCGGCGTATCGTGACGCAGGTCGTCGCCAGGGAGCTCAAGGCGTTCCTGACCTCCACGAAGCGGGACGCCGCCGCTCAGGCGCGGGTCGTCATGGAGAAGGCCGTCGCCGCCGCGCGAACCCGTATCGCCGCACGTCAGCACAAGGACGCGCAGCGCCGGAAGACGGCGCTGGAGTCCTCGTCCCTGCCCGCCAAGCTCGCGGACTGCCGCAGTGACGACGTCGAGCGCAGCGAGCTGTTCATCGTGGAGGGCGACTCGGCGCTCGGCACGGCGAAGCTCGCGCGGAACTCCGAGTTCCAGGCGCTGCTGCCGATCCGGGGCAAGATCCTCAACGTCCAGAAATCGTCCGTCACGGACATGCTCAAGAACGTCGAGTGCGGCGCGATCATCCAGGTCATAGGAGCCGGGTCCGGGCGTACGTTCGATATCGACGCGGCGCGCTACGGCAAGATCATCATGATGACCGACGCCGATGTGGACGGGTCGCACATCCGGTGCCTGCTGCTGACCCTCTTCCAGCGGTACATGCGGCCGATGGTCGAGGCGGGACGGGTCTTCGCCGCCGTGCCGCCGCTGCACCGGATCGAGCTGGTCCAGCCGAAGAAGGGGCAGGACAAGTACGTCTACACGTACTCGGACCGTGAGCTGCGCGACAGGCTGCTGGAGTTCCAGAGCAAGGGTGTCCGGTACAAGGACTCCATCCAGCGCTACAAGGGCCTCGGCGAGATGGACGCGGACCAGCTGGCGGAGACGACGATGGATCCGCGGCACCGGACGCTGCGCCGGATCAACCTGTCGGACCTGGAGGCGGCGGAGCAGGTGTTCGACCTGTTGATGGGGAACGACGTCGCGCCGCGCAAGGAGTTCATCTCCAGTTCGGCGGCTACGTTGGACCGGTCGCGCATCGACGCGTAGCCGCGGCGCCGGCCTGGGCGGGGGTGCCTGGGCCGACCGCCGGGTCCTGGCCCGGCCCGCCCGGCCCGCCCGGCCCGCCCGGCCCGCCCGGCCCGCCCGGCCCGCCCGGCCCGCCCGGGCCGGGCGGGCCGGGCGGGCCGGGGGTGGGCGGTCTGGCTTGGGTCCTGACCGGCTTGGACCCGGTCGGGGGCTGGGATGCCGTCTAGCTCGGGCCGGGCGCCTTGGGTTGTTCGGGGTCGGGGGCGTGCCGGGGGATGTCCGTCCTCGGAACGGCGTGGAATCGGTCGGCTGGGAGGCCCGGGGCCGTGACGCGCCAACCGCTGCGGGCGGCACTCCCGGCACGCGTCCTTCGCGCCGTACGCGGCCGGCCGTCGTGCGTGCCTTCGGGTCATGAGTGGGAGCGTTCTGCCCGAGTGGGGGAGGCTGGCCGGGGTTTCACCTGATGGGGTGAAGAATCGTGAAGAGGTGCGTCGGGGGTCTTTCTGTTCTGTCCATGCTTGGGCATGCAGTCAAGCACCGGCCGTCCCCGCCGACGCGGGGGTGGTTCTGAGAGCCCGGTTGAGCAGCACGAGGGGCACGTCCTCGCCGACGAGGACGTGCGGTTCGACGATCCCTGGTACGACGCGCTGGCCTCCGGCTGGGGGGAGTTGGACGGCACGGGCGGGTCGGCCCCGGTCGTGGCCGAGGCGCGGGAGGGCCAGGTCGGTGGTGCGGCCGAGGTGTACCTGGAGGTCCAGCGGAGCGCCGCCTTCCAGGAGGTGCGCAGCCGTTACCGCAGGTTCGTGATCCCGGGTGTCGCCGTCTTCTTCAGCTGGTACGTGGCGTACGTCGTGACGGCGACGACGGCCCCGGGGCTGATGGCGCGGCCCGTGGCGGGTGCGGTGAACGTGGCCATGCTGGCGGGGCTCGGGCAGTTCCTCACGACGTTCCTGTTCACCTGGGCGTACGCGCGGCATGCCAGGCTGCGCCGGGACCGGGCGGCGCTCGATCTGCGCTGGGACACCCAGGAGTTGACGCGTGGCGTCCGAGGGGGCGAGCGGTGACAGCCGACCATCAGACGCTGGCGCTGCTGCTGTTCAGCGCGTTCGTGGCGGTCACCCTGGGCATCACGACATGGGTGAGCCGTCACCGGCACGGCTCGGCGGAGGAGTTCTACGCCGGGGGGCGGCTGTTCTCGCCGATGGAGAATGGTTTTGCCATCGCGGGCGACTACATGTCGGCCGCGTCCTTCCTCGGAATCTCGGGTCTCATCGCGCTCTTCGGGTACGACGGGCTGCTCTACTCGGTGGGTTTCCTGGTCGCCTGGCTCGTGGTGCTGTTCCTGGTGGCCGAACTGGTGCGCAACTGCGGGCGGTTCACGCTCGCCGACGTGGTCGCAGCCCGAATGCGCGAGCGGCCGGTGCGGATCGCCGCGGGAACTTCCTCGGTGACCGTGTCCGTTCTGTACCTGGTGGCGCAGATGGTGGGAGCGGGCACCCTCGTCGCGCTGCTGCTGGGGGGAGAGAGCGAGGCGGCGCAGGCCTGGACGGTCATCGGGGTCGGCGCGCTCATGGTCGTCTATGTGTCGTTGGGAGGGATGCGGGCCACCACCTGGATCCAGATCGTGAAAGCGGTCCTGCTGATGGGCGGGGCGACCGCGCTGACCGTGCTCGTACTGCTGCGGTTCCACGGCGACTTCGACCAGTTGCTGCGGACGGCTGCCGAGCGCAGCGGACACGGGGACGCGTTCCTCGCACCCGGGCTGAAGTACGGCGGTGACTGGGTCGCGCGCTTCGACTTCATCAGTCTCGGACTCGCGCTGGTCCTCGGCACGGCCGGGCTGCCGCACATCCTGTCGCGCTTCTACACGGTGCCCACCGCGCGGGCCGCACGCCGCTCGGTGGTCTGGTCGATCGGACTGATCGGTGGTTTCTACCTGATGACGATCGTGCTGGGCTTCGGCGCGGCCGCCGTGGTCGGCCCTGAGGCGGTGCGGGGTTCCAACGCGGCCGGCAACACGGCTGTGCCGTTGCTGGCCCTCGATCTGGGCGGTGGCGCGGACTCCACCGGCGGAACGGTTCTGTTCGCGGTCGTCGCCGCCATCGCCTTCGCCACGATTCTCGCGGTCGTCGCCGGTATCACCCTCGCGTCATCGGCGTCCGTCGCCCATGACCTGTACGCGTCGTTGCGGCGCAGACGTTCGAAGCCGCGCAGCGAGGTCGCCGTGGCACGTGCGGCCGCCGTCGGGATCGGCATGCTCGCGATCGGGCTCGGGCTGCTCGCCAAGGATCTCAACGTGGCCTTCCTCGTCGGCCTCGCCTTCGCGGTCGCCGCCTCCGCCAACCTGCCCGTACTGCTGTACTCGCTGTTCTGGCGCGGCTTCACCACACGCGGCGCGGTGTGGTCCGTGTACGGCGGACTCGTCCCCTCCCTGGTCCTCGTGCTGCTGTCGCCCGTCGTGTCGGGCAGCGCCGATTCGTTGTTCCCCGGCCTGGACTTCCAGGTCTTCCCGTTGCAGAACCCCGGCCTCGTCTCCATCCCGCTGGGATTCCTCGCGGGCTGGCTCGGTACGGTCCTGTCGGCCGAGCCGCCGGACGAGGCCAGGCACGCGGAGACCGAGGTGCGTTCGCTGACGGGCGCCGGGGCGGTGTGACGGCGAGGGGCGCGGACCCTGACGTGGCCGTCGGCCCGGGGATTCTCAGGGGCGGGTCGCCCATGCGTAACGGTGCTCCGGGCGGCCGGCGTCCCCGTACTTGAGGGTCAGGCGGGCCCGTCCCGTGCGCTCCAGGAGCTTCAGATAGCGCTGGGCGGTCTGGCGGCTCAGTCCGGTCCGGTCGGCGATCTCCTGGGCGGACAGCGGCCCCTCGGCGGTCATCAGGGCACGGCGTACCAGCTCGGTGGTGGTGGGGGAGTGGCCCTTGGGCAGGTCCGGCTCGCCGCCCGCCGAGAGCGCGCCGAAGATCCGGTCCACCTCCGCCTGTTCGGCCTCGCCGCCGCCGTCCAGGGTGCGCCGCAGCTCCGCGTACGCCTCCAGCTTCGCCCGCAGCCCGGCGAACGCGAACGGCTTGACCAGGTACTGGAGCGCGCCCTGGCGCATCGCCGCCTGGACGGTCGAGACGTCTCGGGCCGCCGTCACCATGATCACGTCGCTCTGGTGACCCCGGCGCCGCATCTCCTGGACCACCATGAGCCCCGTGTCGTCCGGCAGATAGTGGTCCAGCAGGACCAGGTCCACGTGCGGCAGCGTCTCCAGGCGGTGCAACGCCTCGGCCGCGCTGTGGGCCACACCGGCGACGTGGAAACCGGCGACCTTCTCCACGTAGGCGGCGTTGACGCGGGCGACTCTGGTGTCGTCGTCCACGATCAGGACCTCGATCATCGCGGCTCCTTGTCGGCGGCTCTGCCGGCGGCTTCGGGCTCCCGCGCGGGGCCCGGCCGCCCTTCGTGACCGGCGGTCGGCTCGTCCTGCCGCGCCGGCCGGTCCTCGGGTGCCACAGGGGCGGGCGTGGGTGCGGGCACCGGCGTCACCAGGCCGTGCTCCGCGAGCGCGTCGGGGAGGACGACGGTGAACTCCGCGCCGCCGCCCGCCGCCTCCGTGACCCGGGCGCTGCCGCCCTGCCGCTCGGCGAGCCTGCGCACCAGACTGAGCCCGATGCCGCGCTCGCGATGGACGGGCGGCGTCTTTGTGGACCAGCCCTCGGTGAAGATCAACTCCCGCTTGTCGGGCGGGACTCCGGGGCCCGTGTCGCGCACCCGGAGGATCGCCGTGCGCCCCTCGGCGCGCACATCGACCTCCACGCGCGCGTGCGGTGTGCCCGCGACGGCGTCCAGGGCGTTGTCGACGAGGTTGCCGACGACGGTGACGAGCCCGCGCGGGTCGATCAACCGGTCCGGCAGCATCGTCCCGTCCGCGATCGCGAGGGCCACCCCGCGCTCGGCCGCGACCGTCGCCTTGCCCACCAGGACTGCGGCGAGCAGCGGATCGTGGATCTTCTCGGTGACCTGCTCGGCGGTGGCCCGGTGGTCGCCGACGACCTCGCCGACGAACTCCACGGCCTCGTCGTACATCTCCAGTTCGAGCAGGCCGAGGAGGGTGTGCATCCGGTTGGCGTGCTCGTGGTCCTGGGCGCGCAGGGCGTCCGTCAGGCCGCGCGTGGAGTCCAGTTCGCGGCCTAGCTGCTCCAGTTCGGTGCGGTCGCGCAGGGTGGCGACGGCGCCCCCGTCGTCGGTGGGCATGCGGTTGGCGACCAGCACCCGCTGACCGCGCACGGTCAGGAGGTCGGTGCCCGTGACCCGGCCCGCCAGCACATCCGTCGTACGGCCGGGGCCGAGCGCCTCGTCGAGCGATCGGCCGACCGCCTCGTCACCGATCCCGAGCAGCCGCCGCGCCTCGTCGTTCAGCAGGCGTACGCGGCCGGCGCGATCCAGCGCGACCACGCCCTCCCGGATGCCGTGCAGCATCGCCTCGCGCTCCGCGAGCAGCCCCGCGATGTCGGAGAAGGCCAGGTCACGGGTCTGACGGTGGACCCGTCGGGAGATCAGGTACGCGGCCAGCGCCCCGACCGCCATGGCACCGCCGGCGTACGCCAGGAGCCCGGGGATCGCGTGGATCAGCCGGGCTCGCACGCTGTCGTACTCGATGCCCACCGAGACGGCGCCGACGATCCTCCCATCGGCGTCCCGCAGCGGCACCTTGCCCCGGGCGGAGCGTCCCAGAGTGCCCGAGTCGATCTCCATGACCTCGTGACCGGCCAGGGCGCGGCGCGGGTCGGTCGAGACGAGCCCGCCGATCTCCGCGGGGTCGGGGTGCGACCAGCGCACTCCGACCCGGTCCAGCACGACCACGTACTCGGCTCCGCTGGCCTTCCTGATCCGCTCGGCCTCGACCTGTACGGGGCCGTGCACGGACGGCCGCGTCGACACCAGGTCCTCCGCGATCTGCGGCTGGGCGGCGGTGGTCTGCGCGATCGCGAGGGCCCGCCGCATCGCCTGGTCGTCCAGCTGTTCGCTGAGCGGCGCGAGGAACAGCCCGGTCGCGAGCACGGCGACACCGGCGGCGATCGCCACCTGCATCAGCAGGACCTGCGAGAACACCCGCCGCGGCATACCGAGACGCAGGCGGCGCGCGGGGGGAGTGGGGCTCATACCCAAGACGGTACGTGGACAGGGTGGGCCGGTCGTAGAGGGATGTGGCGCGGATCTCAGGCACCGGGTGTTTCTACGACGGCGACCGGGACGGGCGGGCGCTGTGTGCGGCCCGCCGGTGCCCGGCCCGCTGGTCTCCGGCCCGCTAGTGCGCGGCCGCGATCGGTGACAGCTCCCGTACGGTCAGCACGTCCAACCGCGCCGGGGAGCCCAGCGGGGAGCCGCAGCTCTCCGGGCGGGGCGGCTGGGCGGCGCCCTGGACGACGGTGACGGTCCAGCGGCGGCCGTCGGTGTGGGCGACGGTCACCTCCCACCGAGGAGCCGAGCCGTCCGTGCGCAGGACGGTGAACGCGGCGGCCGCGTCCTCCCCGGTCTCGGTGCGCACCGCCAGTTCGGCCGCCTGGCCGGGACGCTCCCAGGCGGAGTTGCCCCGGCACCCCCCGGTCACGACACGGCCCTCCCGTACGCCGTGGAGGACCTCCTTGACGTGGTGGGCCTCCGCGCGGCCGTACACGTACCCGAAGGGGAGCACGAGCAGGGTGGGGGAGAAGCGGTGACCACCCAGATGGGTGACCTCCCAGGTGCCCTCGACCCCCGAGGCGGCCAGTTCGGCGGCGAGGGGCCGGCCGAGGAGGGCGCAGCACCGGTCGCGCTTGCCGTTGGTGCAGACGAGCGCCAGGGGGGCGCCGGTGTGGGGCCGCCCCCGCAGAGCCGTTGCGAAGGTGCGGTGGTCGCCCCGGCCGAGGGCGGCGAAGTCGAGACCGAGCAGTTCGCGGGGGTCGGACGTCGTGGCGGTGTGCAGCCAGACGTTCCCGGGGACGGTGTGCGCCACGTACACCCGGCGCTCGCGGATCTCACGGCAGTCCGCGTGGCGGCCGGGACGCCGGATGAGCGCCACGCGTACGCCGGTGCCCTCCGCCGCGGCTTCGAGGGCACGGCCGAGCACGGGGTCGAGATGGCTGGAGGTGAGCGCCTTGACGCCCCAGGGGCCGGGCTGTTCCAGCAACAGCCATGTCCTCGCCGTGGCGGCGGTCCCGGCGAGAGGCTCGCCGAGATGTCGGGACGCGGATGTGCACGTACTCACAGAGGTGAGCCTAACCTGACTCACGTCCGGGCGGCTTCCGGACGGGCCGAAGGAGTGTGCGGAGGGCTGTGCGCGGCCCGAGAGCGGGGCCCGGGGGCTGGGGCCCGGTTTGTTGCGGACGGGTGAGAGATCCGACCCGGTCGAGCGGTCCGGCGGCGCGAGGGGCCCGCGCTGTAGTGCAGGCGAGCCCCCGTTCAGGATCAGGCGTCGGGGATGTCCGACTTTGCCCGGATGAGAGTGTCGCGGCTGATGACCACGATCCTCTCGTAGTCAGCGCGCGAGGCGTCGACAGGAAGCTCGGGGTCGAGTCTCTCTGTCTGGTCGGTCCCGATCACTGCGAAGTTGCCATCCTGCAGTTCGAAGATGTCTGGGCATGTCTGCCCCGCGGCACTGCCCCTCGCACGAGGGGACGCACCGATGCGGCGCACGATTTTCAACGGGTTCGATCCTTGAATCATGAGTAGTGATAACGAGCGGGCCAAACTTAGCCGCATGAAGCCGGTTGATGCGCATGCATCCAAGGTGCGCTGGAGTGAAGGCAGAGGCGGGGGTCGCGCTGTGGGGGGCGAGCGCCGTGGGGGGCGAGCGTCGTGGGGGTGAAGGCTGTGGGAGCGAGGTCCGTGGGGCTGAGGGCCGTGGGGGCGTGGATCCTAGTCGGCGGGCGGCTCGCCCACGACCCACCACTCGTCCGTGCTCGCGTCCTCCAGATCGCTGATCAGGGCGTCGACCATCCTGCCGATCTCCGACTCCTCCGACCCCTCCTTCAGGCTCGACCGGTGGTGCCGTGTGGCGGCCCAGTAGTCGCGCATGAGGGTGCTCTGGAAGATGCCGCGGAGGTGTCCGTACAACTCGGCCCGGCTGAAGACGCCCACCCGGTAGCCCTGGAGGACGTGGGTGTAGAGGAGGTTGGCGAAGAGGTACTGCCGCTGTCTGTCGGTGGACAGTTCCTCCTCGTAGGCGTTCAGGACCGGAAGGAGGGTCGGGTCCGCTGCCGCCTTCATGACCAGGTCGACGTTGTGCTGCTGATAGCTGATCAGGGCGGCACGCTGCCCGGTCTCGCGCTCCAGCCGTTCCAGCCGTTCCAGGCGTCGAAGTACGGTGCGGACGCGCCGCTCCACGGCGACCGCGCCCAGCGCTCCCACCACGAAGGCGAAGCCCGCTGCTGCGGCGGGGCCGATTCCCCGCGCCCCAAGATTCTGTGTGGCCATGTCAACCCCCGATTCAGGCGGCCGTCCGCCGGTCGTCGGTACGGGGCGACGGGATGGGGACCGGCGAGCGATGGGCGGCGCTTGCCGCCTCTCAGTGTCGCCGAGCGGGACCGGTCGGCTGGGAGGCGGAGAGGAGGCGCACGGAAGGATGTGTGGGTCGCGCGGACCGGCGCTATGCCCAACGTGTGCCCCTCGGGCGCCGCTGACAACCGTCCACTCCCCGGGGCGTTCGGCCCCCACTCGTATCCTGGGGCGGCATTCAAGAAAAGGCGCGGGAGCTGCGGTGTTCCGGTGTGAGCCGGTTCGTGAACCGGCCTCGGGCGGTGATCGGCCGCGTGCCGGCGCACGCAACGGTGGGAGAGAGGGCGCGTGTTGAGCCAGTCGTCGAGTCAGGAGCGGAAGACACGACCGGAGGCGCAGACACGACCGGAGGCGCAGACACGACCGGAGCCCGAGCCCGGCGCGCGTCCTGAGCCGGGGCTCGGGTCTGAGCCCGAAGTCGAGCCTGGGCCGGGGCTCGGGCCCGAGCCGGAAGTCGGGTCCGAGCCGGAAGTCGGGCCTGAGCCGGACCTCGGGGCTCTGACGGGGCTCGGGTCCCTGCCGGGACCGGGGGTGGGGTCGAACCCGGAGCCGCGGCAGACGTCGAGGCCGCAGGGCTCGCCGGAGTTTCAGGACTCCCGTGAGCCGCTGGGCTCGCACAGCCCCCAGGACTCACGAGTGTCACAGGGCCCGTTCAGCCCCCAGGCCTCACAGGGCTCGTACCGCCCGAACGACTCGGTCGTACAGGAGTCGCAGGTCGTAAGGGACTCGCAGAGCGTGCAGGGCGGGGAGGTCGGACAGAGCAAGCAGAGCACACAGAACGCGCAGGGTTCGCAGCCCCCGCCCCAGATCCCCGTCGTCGTCCTCGCCGGATTCCTCGGCGCGGGAAAGACCACCCTGCTCAACCACCTCCTCCACCGCAGCGGCGGCAGCCGTATCGGGGCCGTCGTCAACGACTTCGGGGCGATCGAGATCGACGCGATGGCGGTGGCCGGCGCGCTCGGGGACTCCACGGTGTCGCTGGGCAACGGATGTCTGTGCTGCGCCGTCGACGTCGGTGAACTGGACGAGTACCTGGAGCGGCTCACCGCTCCCGCCGCCGGCATCGACGTCATCGTCATCGAGGCGAGCGGGCTCGCCGAGCCGCAGGAGCTCGTGCGGATGGTGCTCGCCAGCGAGAACCCACGGGTGGTGTACGGCGGCCTCGTCGAGGTCGTGGACGCGGCCGAGTTCCCGCAGACCCGGCAGCGGCATCCCGAGATCGACCGGCACCTCGCCCTCGCCGACCTCGTCGTCGTGAACAAGCTCGACCGGGCCGAGGACGGGGACGGGGTCCTGTCGCTCGTCCGGTCGCTCGGTGACCGTGCCGCCGTGGTGCCGGCCGTCCACGGGCGCGTCGACCCCGAGTTCCTCTTCGACTGCCGGCCGTCCGAGGAGCGCGTCGGCCAGCTCTCCTTCGACGACCTGCACCGGCACGACCCCGACGAACTCCACGAGGACGCCGGGCATCTGCACACAGGCTACGACAGTGTCGCCTTCGTCTCCGACGTGCCGCTCGACCCTCGGCGGCTCATGGCGTTCCTGGACGGGAGGGCCGAGGGGCTCTACCGGATCAAGGGGTACGTCGACTTCGGACCGTACGACCCGCGCAACCGCTATGCCGTGCATGCCGTGGGGCGGTTCCTGCGGTTCTACCCGGAGCCCTGGGCGGACGGCGACGACGACATCGGCGACGGCCACCGGCTCACCCAGCTCGTGCTCATCGGGGCCGGGGTCGACGCCCCCGCCCTGCGCAAGGAGCTGGAGGCGTGCAAGGGCGACAAGGACGCCCCGCACGCCGACGAGCACGGCATGTGGGGCGTCCTGCGCTATGTCCAGGAGGCAGCGGCCGAGGACCCCGAGGCCTCCTACGACGTCCTGTGAACCCCCTACGACGTCCTGTGAACCCCCTACGACGTCCCGCGGGCCATCTACGACGTCCTGCGGGGGTCTCCGCTCACACCGGCCCCGCCACCGACGCCACCGTCTTGCCCAGGGACACGCCCGAGCCGTCGCGGCGCGGGTCCATCTCCGGGAGGTCGGCCGGGGTGCCGTTCTTCTGGGCGGCGCGGGCCGGGGCGGGACCCGCCCAGGCGACGGAGAGGCAGTCCTCGCCCTTGAGGAACCGCTGGCAGCGGACGCCGCCCGTGGCGCGGCCCTTGCGGGGGTACTGGTCGAACGGGGTGAGCTTGGCCGTGGTCTGGACGGAGTCGTCGAGGGTGCCGCGGGAGCCCGCTACCGTGAAGACGACCGCGTCGACGGCCGGGTCGATGGCCGTGAAGGAGATGACCTTCGCGCCCTCGGTGAGCTTGATGCCGGTCATACCGCCGGCCGGGCGGCCCTGCGGGCGGACCTGGGAGGCCTGGTAACGCAGCAACTGGGCGTCGTCCGTGATGAAGATCAGGTCCTCCTCGCCCGTGCGCAGCTCGACGGCACCGACGATCCGGTCGCCGTCCCTGAGCGTGATGACCTCCAGCTCCTCCTTGTTGGACGGGTAGTCGGGGACCACGCGCTTGACGACGCCCTGCTCGGTGCCGATGGCCAGCCCGGGCGACGACTCGTCGAGCGTCATCAGGCAGATGAGCGTCTCGCCGTCCTGGAGGGTGAGGAACTCCGCGAGCGGGGCGCCGCCCGAGAGGTTGGGGGCCGCCGAGGTGTCCGGCAGCTGCGGCAGATCGACCACGTTCAGGCGGAGCAGGCGGCCGGTGGAGGTCACCGCGCCCACCTCGCCCCGGGCCGTCGCCGGGACCGCGGAGACGATGACGTCGTGCTTGGTCCGCCTGCCGTCCTCGTCCGCCGTGAAGGGCTCGGCGCTCGCCGTACGGGCCAGCAGACCCGTCGACGACAGCAGCACCCGGCACGGGTCGTCCGCCACCTGCAGCGGGACCGCGGCCACCTGGGTGCCCGAGGACTCCAGCAGCACCGTACGGCGCTCGGTGCCGAACTTCTTCGCCACGGCGGCGAGTTCGCCGGAGACCAGCTTGCGCAGCTCCGCGTCCGACTCCAGGATGCGGGTCAGCTCGGCGATCTCGGCGTTGAGCCGCTCCTTCTCGGACTCCAGCTCGATGCGGTCGAACCGGGTGAGGCGGCGCAGCGGGGTGTCGAGGATGTACTGCGTCTGGATGTCCGACAGGGCGAAGCGCTCGATCAGGCGCTCCTTGGCCTGGGCGGAGTTGTCGCTGGAGCGGATCAGACGGATGACCTCGTCGATGTCCACCAGCGCGGTGAGCAGGCCCTCGACCAGGTGCAGGCGGTCGCGCTTCTTGCCGCGGCGGAACTCCGAGCGGCGCCGCACCACCTCGAAGCGGTGGTCGAGGTAGACCTCCAGCAGCTCCTTCAGGCCCAGGGTGAGGGGCTGGCCGTCGACCAGGGCCACGTTGTTGATGCCGAAGGACTCCTCCATCGGCGTCAGTTTGTAGAGCTGCTCCAGGACGGCCTCCGGCACGAAGCCGTTCTTGATCTCGATGACCAGACGCAGGCCGTGGGCGCGGTCGGTGAGGTCCTTGACGTCGGCGATGCCCTGGAGCTTCTTCGCGCCGACCAGGTCCTTGATCTTGGCGATCACCTTCTCCGGGCCGACGGTGAACGGCAGTTCGGTGACGATCAGGCCCTTGCGGCGGGCCGTCACGTTGTCCACCGTCACCGTGGCGCGGATCTTGAAGGTGCCGCGGCCCGTCGCGTACGCGTCCCTGATGCCGGTGAGACCGACGATCCGGCCGCCGGTCGGCAGGTCGGGGCCCGGGACGTGCTTCATCAGCGTGTCCAGGTCGGCGTTCGGGTACCGGATCAGGTGGCGCGCGGCCGCGATGACCTCGCCCAGGTTGTGCGGCGGCATGTTGGTGGCCATGCCGACGGCGATGCCCGACGCGCCGTTGACCAGGAGGTTCGGGAAGGCGGCGGGCAGGGCCACCGGCTCCTGCTCCTGGCCGTCGTAGTTCGGGGAGAAGTCGACCGTGTTCTCCTCGATCGACTCCGTCATCAGGCTCGTCGCGTCGGCCATCCGGCACTCGGTGTACCGCATGGCGGCCGGCGGGTCGTCGTTGCCCAGGGAGCCGAAGTTGCCGTGGCCGTCGACCAGGGGGAGCCGCATGGAGAAGGGCTGGGCGAGGCGCACCAGGGCGTCGTAGATCGACGAGTCGCCGTGCGGGTGCAACTTACCCATGACCTCGCCGACCACGCGGGCACACTTCACATAGCCGCGGTCGGGGCGCAGGCCCATCTCGTTCATCTGGTAGACGATCCGGCGGTGCACCGGCTTGAGTCCGTCACGGGCGTCCGGCAGGGCTCGGGAGTAGATGACCGAGTACGCGTACTCCAGGAAGGAGCCCTGCATCTCGTCGACGACGTCGATGTCGAGGATCCGCTCCTCGAACGCGTCGTCGGGCGGCGGGGTCTTCGTGCTGCGGCGGGCCATCGCTGCCGGCTCCTCTTTTTCTGGTCGCTCACCTACGGGGCGCTCACGTCTCCGGCTCACTCGCGGCGCGAGGTGAACGGGATCTGACGCGCACCATTGTGGACTGCCGCACTGACAACCCCGACACGACCCGGCGCCGACCGCCGGGCACGGCCTGCCGGGCCGCCACGTCAACAGCGTGCGCCGACCTTAACCAGTGACCGCCGGCCGCAACCCCGGTCTCGCTCTCGGCGTACGACGCCCGGGAACTTCTCCAGGGGTCCGCGCGCTTGCATACAGTGGCGGGACCGGCAGGAAACAGCGGTTTCCGCGACGATTCCACGACGGATCCCGCGCACACAGCACAGCGATCGAAGGGACGTACCGCCCATGGGTCACACGGCCACAGCCGAGGCCGGCTCCGAAGGCCTGACAGTGAGGGAGCACCGCCTGGACAACGGCCTGCGCGTGGTGCTCTCCGAGGACCACCTGACCCCGGTCGCCGCGGTGTGCCTCTGGTACGACGTCGGTTCGCGTCACGAGGTCGCGGGCCGTACGGGCCTCGCCCACCTCTTCGAGCACCTGATGTTCCAGGGTTCGGGCCAGGTCAAGGACAACGGCCACTTCGAGCTGGTCCAGGGCGCGGGCGGTTCGCTGAACGGCACCACCAGCTGGGAGCGCACCAACTACTTCGAGACCATGCCCACCCATCAGCTGGAGCTGGCGCTGTGGCTGGAGGCCGACCGCATGGGCAGCCTGCTGCTCGCGCTCGACCAGAAGAACCTGGACAACCAGCGGGCCGTCGTCAAGAACGAGCGCCGCCAGCGGTACGACAACGTGCCCTACGGCACCGCCTTCGAGAAGATCTTCCGCCTGGCCCACCCCGAGGGCCACCCCTACCGGCACACGCCCATCGGCTCGATGGACGACCTGGAGGCGGCGAGCCTGGAGGACGCCCAGCAGTTCTTCCGGACGTACTACGCGCCCAACAACGCCGTCCTGTCGATCGTCGGCGACATCGACCCGGAGCAGACCCTCGCGTGGGTGGAGAAGTACTTCGGCTCCATCCCGGCCTACGACGGCAAGCCGGCACCCCGCGACGGCTCGCTGCCGGACGTCATGGGCGAGCAGCTGCGCGAGGTCGTCGAGGAGAACGTGCCCGCGCGCGCGTTGATGGCCGCCTACCGGCTGCCGGAGGACGGCACGCGCGCGTGCGACGCGGCCGACCTGGCGCTCACGATCCTCGGCGGCGGCGAGTCGTCCCGCCTCTACAACCGGCTCGTACGACGTGACCGTACGGCCGTGACGGCCGGTTTCGGCCTGCTGCGGCTGGCCGGCGCGCCCTCCATGGCGTGGATGGACGTCAAGACCTCCGGTGACGTCGAGGTGCCGGTCATCGAGGCCGCCGTCGACGAGGAGCTCGCCCGGTTCGCCGCGGAGGGTCCGACGGCCGAGGAGATGGAGCGCGCCCAGGCCCAGTTGGAGCGCGAGTGGCTGGACCGGCTCGGCACGGTCGCCGGCCGCGCCGACGAACTGTGCCGGTACGCGGTCCTGTTCGGCGACCCGAAGCTCGCCCTCAGCGCCGTCGACCGGGTCCTGGAGGTGACGGCCGACGAGGTCCAGGAGATCGCCAAGGCCCGCCTGCGGCCCGACAACCGCGCGGTGCTCGTGTACGAGCCCGTCGCCGGTGCAGAGGGCGCCGAAGAGGAGGCCGCCGAAGAGGAGGCCGTCGAGAGCACCGACGAGAACGAGGAGTCGGCGAAGTGACCGAGCTCGCGAGCATGGAATTCCACCCGCAGCCCCAGGCCGGCGACGCCCGCCCCTGGGCGTTCCCGGCGCCCGAGCGCGGCACCCTGGCCAACGGCCTGACCGTGCTGCACTGCCACCGCCCCGGCCAGCAGGTCGTCGCCGTCGAGGTCGTCCTCGACGCGCCCCTGGACGCCGAACCGGCCGGCCTCGACGGTGTCGCCACCATCATGACCAGGGCGTTCTCCGAGGGCACCGACAAGCACACGGCCGAGGAGTTCGCCGCCGAGCTGGAGCGGTGCGGCGCCACCCTCGACTCGCACGCCGACCACCCCGGCGTCCGCCTGTCCCTCGAAGTGCCCGTCTCGCGGCTGGAGAAGGCCCTGGGGCTGCTCGCCGACGCCCTGCGGGCCCCCGCGTTCGACGACGGCGAGATCGAGCGTCTGGTGGCCAACAGGCTCGACGAGATCCCGCACGAGACCGCCAGCCCGGGCCGACGGGCCGCCAAGGAGCTCTCCCGGCAGCTGTTCCCGGCCACGTCGCGTATGTCGCGGCCCCGCCAGGGCACCGAGGAGACCGTGGAGGGCATCGACTCGGCGGCCGTACGCGCCTTCTACGAGCGGCACGTGCGCCCCGCGACGGCCACCGCCGTGGTCGTTGGCGACCTCACCGGGGTCGACCTCGACACACTGCTGGGCGACACCCTGGGCGCCTGGACCGGCTCCCCGGCCAAGCCGAGCGTCGCCCCCGCGGTGAGCGCCGACGACACCGGGCGCGTGATCATCGTGGACCGTCCCGGTTCCGTGCAGACCCAGTTGCTCATCGGACGGGTGGGCGCCGACCGGCACGACCGGGTGTGGCCGGCCCAGGTGCTCGGCACCTACTGCCTCGGCGGCACCCTCACCTCCCGCCTGGACCGCGTCCTGCGGGAGGAGAAGGGCTACACCTACGGGGTGCGCGCGTTCGGTCAGGTGCTGCGTTCCGGGCCGGAGGGATCGGGCACGGCGATGCTGGCCATCAGCGGGTCCGTCGACACGCCCAACACCGGTCCGGCGCTCGACGACCTGTGGACCGTGCTGCGGACCCTCGCCGCCGAGGGGCTGACCGACGCCGAGCGCGACGTCGCCGTGCAGAACCTCGTCGGGGTCGCCCCCCTCAAGTTCGAGACGGCGGCGGCCGTGGCGGGCACGCTGGCCGACCAGGTCGAGCAGTTCCTGCCGGACGACTACCAGTCGACGCTGTACCGCCAACTCGCCGCCACCGGCACGGTGGAGGCCACCGCGGCCGTGGTGAACGCCTTCCCGGTGGACCGTCTGGTGACCGTCCTCGTCGGGGACGCCGCGCAGATCGAGGAACCGGTCAGGGCCCTCGGGATCGGTGAAGTCACCGTCGTACCGGCCGAGTAGGGAGCCGAGGAGAAACCGGACACAAGGACACGTACGCGTGAGGCCCTGGTGACGGAAGAGTCACCAGGGCCCACGTTTGTCCGTATTGATGGCAGAGGTTGTGTGTCTGACCTGTGGCGTAGATAACAAATCCTGTGATCCGTTTGTTATTTCGAAGACGGCGCACTTAGCGTCGGTCCGGCTGTTCGTCAGATGTTCGCCGCAGCCGCGGCACCGGACAGTCATCGCCGAATCCCCATGGCGCGAGCCCGGGGAGCCGGGGACCCACCTAGTCCCCTGGGGTGAATCGGGTGCCCTTCGCGAGCGACGCGAAACGAGGGGCAGCCGTAGGAGACCTTCCTGCTCCGAACCCGTCAGCTAACCCGGTAGGCGAGAAGGAAGGAAAGGACCAGCCACTTCATGGCGTTCACCCGCGCCCCTGGGAAGCACCGCCGTCCCGGCCGTGTATCGCGCACGACCACGAGGAACGTGGGCGTAGCCGCTCTCACCACCACCGGTGTCATCGGCACCCTCGCCGGCCCCGCGCTCGCCGCGGAGGAGCCCGCCGTCGAGCAGACCGGCCTGAACCAGATCATCGTCCTCGGCGACACGGTCGCCGACCAGGTGGACGCCCAGGCCGTTGCCCAGCAGCAGGCCGCCGAGGTGGCCGAGGTCAAGAAGAAGGCGCAGGAGGAGGCCCGCAAGGCCGCCGCCGAGAAGGCCGAGCAGGAACGTGCCGCCGCCAAGGAGCGCGAGGAGATCAAGGCCCGCGCTGCCCGCGCGGCCGAGCGCGAGCGCCTCAACACCTACGTCTCGCCCATCAGCGGCTCGTACATCTCCACCGGCTACAAGGCCGGCGGCGCCGTCTGGTCCTCCGGCAGCCACACCGGCGTCGACTTCCACGCCGCCACCGGCACGGCCGTCCTGGCGGTCGGCTCCGGCACCGTCGTGGAGGCGGGCTGGGGCGGGGCGTACGGCAACAACATCGTCATCCGCATGACCGACGGCACGTACACCCAGTACGGCCACCTGTCGTCCATCGGCGTCTCCGTTGGCCAGACGGTCACCCCCGGCCAGCAGATCGGCCTCTCCGGCGCGACCGGCAACGTCACCGGCCCGCACCTGCACTTCGAGGCCCGGACGACGGCCGAGTACGGCTCGGACATCGACCCCGTCGCCTACCTGCGCTCGCACGGTGTGAACGTCTGAGACACCGCTCCGCGCTTCTGCGAAGGCCCCGGCTCATCGAGCCGGGGCTTTCCGCGTTGTGCGAACGCCCGGTGACGTGCCTCCTGTCCAAAAAATATCCCTGGATTCCGGCCCGCCGTCGGAAATTCCGGCTCGCTGCAATAGAGTCGCTGGAAGACACGTCAATCATCGACGTTTCACGGGGATTAAGGCGGAGGTCGGTCATGCGTATTCCGGCGCATTCGGTATGCACGGCGATCCGAGATGACATCGTCGCGGGTGTCTACGAGCGCGGCAGCCGTCTCACCGAGGAACTGCTCGCCCGCCGGTACGGCGTCAGCCGGGTCCCCGTGCGCGAGGCGCTGCGCACGCTGGAGGCCGAGGGCTTCGTGGTCACCCGCCGGCACGCGGGCGCGTGCGTCGCCGAGCCGACCGAGCAGGAGGCCGCAGACCTGCTGGAGATGCGCATGCTGCTGGAGCCGCTGGGAGCCGCCCGCGCCGCCCAGCGCCGCACGGAGGCCCATCTCAAGGTGCTGCGCGGCCTGGTCAGACTGGGCCAGGAACGGGCCAGGCGGGGCACCAGCGAGGATCTGCGCTCCCTGGGGGGCTGGTTCCACGAGACGCTCGCACAGGCGTCCGGCAGCCCCGCCCTGACCTCGACACTCGCCCAGCTGCGGCACAAGATCGCCTGGATGTACGCGGTCGAGGCACCCGCCGACCCCGTGGAGTCCTGGGCGGAACACGGCGGCATCGTGGACGCCGTCGCGCGCGGCGACGGCGACCGGGCCCGGACGATCACGTCCCTGCACACCGAGCGCGCCACCGCCGCGCACCGCTTCCGATTTCCGGGCGGGGCCGGCGCGGCGGAGCGGGCGGAACGTGTGAGGACTTCGCAACACCCCGTAAACATGTCGAGCCCGCGGCATTAACACGGGAGCCGTATACAAAGAGACGAGAATTCCGGGGGCATTCTTTCTGCTGCCCGCAGAACGAAATCGGAGCGGTGGCAGAGGGAAATCGGAGCGGTAGGGGAACGAAATGACGAAGGGCCCGCCCGATAAATCGGACGAGCCCTTCGCTATGTGCGCGGGTGGCCTTTCAGGCCTGTTTCCGTTCCGGGCACCCGGTCACGGGGTCGCTCAGACCGTCTCGGGGAGTTCCTCGAGTCCCTCGGCCACGAGCTTCGCCAGACGGTCGAGCGCGACGTCCGCGCCCTCGGCCTCGGACGCGAGCACGATCTCCTCGCCGCCCTGGGCGCCGAGGCCCAGGACCGCCAGCATGGAGGCCGCGTTGACGGGGTTCCCGTCGGCCTTGGCGATCGTCACGGGGATACCGGAGGCCGTGGTGGCCCGGACGAAGATGGATGCGGGTCGGGCGTGGAGGCCCTCGGCCCAGCCGACGTTGACGCGGCGCTCAGCCATGTGATGCTGCCCTTCGGATGTCTCGGGTGGTTCAGAGAGGTCTAGACCGGGTTGTCTAGACCAGTTTCCCATATGGTGCGACGGAGCGGAACGGGCCCACGGCCTGGCCACGAACCGGCCCTCGCGCTTCTGTTGTGCTTCCCCAGACTGCCCCGCGCCGTAGCCGGACGCGAGCCGTACTCTGGGGCCCATGCAGACCTCGTCGGACCGGCACGAGTACCCCGCCCACTGGGAGGCCGACGTGGTGCTGCGCGACGGCGGCACCGCACGCGTCAGGCCCATCACCGTCGACGACGCCGAGCGTCTGGTCAGCTTCTACGAGCAGGTCTCGGACGAGTCGAAGTACTACCGCTTCTTCGCGCCGTACCCTCGCCTGTCCGCCAAGGACGTCCACCGCTTCACGCACCACGACTTCGTGGACCGGGTGGGGCTCGCCGCCACGGTCGGCGGCGAGTTCATCGCCACCGTACGCTACGACCGGATCGGCGCCGACGGCATGGCCGCGTCCGCCCCCGCCGACGAGGCGGAGGTCGCCTTCCTCGTCCAGGACGCCCACCAGGGCCGCGGTGTGGCCTCCGCTCTCCTCGAACACATCGCCGCCGTCGCCCGCGAGCGCGGCATCAGACGCTTCGCCGCCGAGGTGCTCCCCGCCAACAGCAAGATGATCAAGGTGTTCACCGACGCCGGGTACCAGCAGAAGCGCAGCTTCGAGGACGGTGTCGTCCGCCTGGAGTTCGGCCTGGAGCCCACCGACCGCTCCCTGGCCGTGCAGCGCGCCCGGGAACAGCGGGCCGAGGCCAGATCCGTCCAGCGTCTGCTCGCCCCCGGCTCGGTCGCCGTCATCGGCGCCGGGCGCGCGCCGGGCGGGGTGGGCCGCGGCGTCCTCGCCAACCTGCGGGGCGCGGGTTTCACCGGACGGCTGTACGCGGTGAACAGGGCCCTCGGCGAGGACGAGAAGGAGATCGACGGGGTGCCCGCGCACCGGTCCGTCACCGAGATCGAGGGGCCCGTCGACCTCGCGGTCGTCGCCGTCCCAGCCGCGTACGTCCCCGAGGTCGTCGCCGAGTGCGGCGAGCACGGTGTGCAGGGGCTCGTCGTCGTCTCCGCCGGGTACGCCGAAAG
Organism: Streptomyces stelliscabiei; assembly: GCF_014873495.1. GTDB lineage: Bacteria > Actinomycetota > Actinomycetes > Streptomycetales > Streptomycetaceae > Streptomyces > Streptomyces bottropensis. Next base: position 7,705,238 of record NZ_JADBGF010000001.1, read on the forward strand.
CGGCCCCGAGGGGCGCGAGCGCCAGCGCGAACTGGTGCGCCAGGCGCGCACGTACGGCATGCGCATCATCGGACCGAACGCCTTCGGGATCATCAACACCGCCCCGGACGTACGGCTCAACGCCTCACTCGCCCCCGAGGCACCGCGCTCCGGGCGCATCGGCCTCTTCGCCCAGTCCGGCGCCATCGGGATCGCACTGCTGTCCCGGCTGCACCGGCGCGGCGGAGGGGTCACCGGTGTCACGGGCGTCTCCACCTTCGTGTCGTCGGGCAACCGCGCCGACGTCTCCGGGAACGACGTCCTGCAGTACTGGTACGAGGACCCGGACACCGATGTCGTCCTCATGTACCTGGAGTCCATCGGCAACCCGCGCAAGTTCACCCGTCTCGCCCGGCGCACGGCGGCGGTCAAGCCGCTCGTGGTCGTGCAGGGCGCGCGCCACGGCTCCGCGCCCCAGGGGCACGCCGTGCCCGCCACCGAGCTGCCCCACACCACCGTGTCCGTGCTGCTGCGGCAGGCCGGGGTGATCCGGGTCGACACGATCACGGAACTGGTCGACGCGGGGCTGCTGCTGGCCCGGCAGCCACTGCCCGCGGGGCCCCGGGTGGCGATCCTCGGGAACTCCGAGTCGCTGGGGATGCTCACGTACGACGCGTGTCTCTCCGAGGGGCTGCGGCCGCTGCCCCCGCTCGACCTGACGACCGGGGCCTCGGCACGGGACTTCCACGCGGCGTTGTCGCGGACGCTCGCCGACGACTCGTGCGACGCGGTGGTGGTGACGGCGATACCGGCGCTGGGAGAGACGTCGCCGGGGGACGCGGCCCTGGCGGAGGCGCTGCGGTCGGCCGCCGCCGCGAATCCCTCGAAGCCGGTGCTCGTGGTGCACGTCGAGCTGGGCGGCCTGGCCGAGGCGCTGTCGGCCGCGGCCAGCACGGCACCGCAGGCCGGCGACAGGACGCCCGGCGCCGAGGGCGGTACCGAGGGCGGCTCCGACCTGTTCCGCCCAGCGCAACCAGCGCCCACCGCAAGTCAGGAGACGACCGCAAGCCAGGAGACGGCAGAGGCGACCGCGTCTCCCTCGGAGCGGGCCGGCTCCCGGCTCATCCCGGCCTACCCCGCCGCCGAGCGGGCCGTCCGCGCCCTCTCCGAGGCCGTGCACTACGCGCAGTGGCGACGGGAGGCGGCGGAGCCGGGACGGGTGCCCGCGTACGAGGACATCGACGAGAAGGGCGCGGCCGAGCGGATCGACGCGCTCCTCGCCACGGGCGAGGGGCTCACGCTCGGCGCCGAGGAGGCGGGCGCGCTGCTCGGCCGGTACGGCATCCACCTGCGGCAGGCGCGGCCCGCCCCCACGCTCGACGAGGCGGCACGGGCGGCCGAGGCCCTCGGCTATCCCGTCGCGCTCAAGACGACGGCCCCGCACCTGCGGCACCGGGCCGATCTCGGCGGTGTACGGCTCGACCTGGCGGACGAGGAGCAACTGCGCCGGGCGTACACGGAGTTGACCGAGCTGTTCGGGAGTCCGGCGGAACTGCGCCCGGTCGTGCAGGGCATGGCCCCGCGCGGAGTCGACACGATCGTCAGGAGCGTGGTGGACCCGGCGGCCGGCGCCGTGCTCTCGTTCGGGCTCGCCGGGCCCGCGTCGCAGCTGCTCGGCGACATGGCGCACCGCCTGATTCCGGCCACCGAACGGGACGCGGCCTCACTGGTCCGATCGATCCGGACGGCACCGCTCCTCTTCGGCTGGCGGGGCTCGGCCCCCGTGGACACGGACGCGCTGGAGGAGCTGCTGCTGCGGGTCTCCCGGCTGGTCGACGACCATCCCGAGGTCGTGGCGGTCTCCCTCGAACCCGTCGTGGTCGCCCCGCACGGCCTGAGCGTCCTCGGCGCCACCGTCCGGCTCGCCCGCCCGCCCCTGCGTGACGACCTCGGCCCGAGGACGCTTCCGGTCTACTGACGGACCCGCCGCCACGAGCCGACGACGGCCCGCGCCCCCACCCGGCGCGCGCCGCACAGCCCACCCGGTGCCCCCGCACTGCCCACCCCGTGCGGGGGGCCGCCCGTCCCGCCGTGCGACGGCGCGCGCACCGCGTGCGGACGGCGCACGGCTGCCCGCATTGATCCGTCCACGACAGAACAGAGACGGCAGAGCGGTCCCTCGCAGTCAGTGCGCCACCGTAGGATGGACATCATGGCCAAGACCAGTACGACGACCCAGGGGCTGCGTGCGGCGATCGAGCGCAGCGGCTACTACCCGGCCCTCGTGGCCGAGGCGGTGGAGGCCGCTGTCGGCGGCGAGGCCATCAAGTCGTACCTGGTCCACCAGGAGACGACGTTCGACGCGAACGAGGTGCGGCGGCATGTCACCGTCCTCGTCCTCACGGGCAACCGCTTCATCGTGAGCCACACCGACGAGCAGGCGGCGGACACCACCTCGCCGACGCCGTACGCCACGACGTCGACCGAGTCGGTGAAGATCGGCCGGATCTCGTCGGTCGTGCTCAGCCGTGTCGTCGCCAACCCGGAGTCGTACACGCCGGGCACCCCGCCCCGCGAGGTCGTCCTGACCATCGGCTGGGGCGCCGTCTCCCGCATCGACCTGGAGCCCGCCGCCTGTGGCGACCCCAACTGCGAGGCGGACCACGGCTACACGGGCAGCTCGACGGCGGACGACCTCAGCCTGCGCGTCAGCGAGGCCGGGGACGGCCCGGAGACCGTGCGCCAGGCCCTGGCGTTCGCGCAGTCCCTCTCCGAGGCGACCGCGGACACCGCCCGCTGATGGCGCTGCCCACCTGGGACGACCCGCAGCCGCTGGCCCTCGGCTCGGCCCCCGTCCCCGAGTACGGCGCCGGCTCGCTCGCGGATCTCCTGCCCACCCTCGCGGCCGGCATGGGGATCCCCGGGACGACCGCGTCGATATCGGAACTGACCGCGGCCGACCGCGCCTGTGTCTTCCTGGTCGACGGCCTGGGCTGGGAGCAGCTGAAGGCGCACCCGGACGAGGCGCCCTACCTGACCGCGCTGCTGGCCTCCTCGCGCGGCGGCACCGGTCGCCCCATCACCGCGGGCTACCCGGCCACCACCGCGACCTCCCTCGCCTCCGTGGGCACGGGCCTGCCCCCGGGCGCACACGGGCTGCCCGGCTACACGGTCCGCAACCCGCAGACGCGGGAGCTGATGAACCAGCTCCGCTGGCAGCCCTGGACGTCCCCGAGCGAGTGGCAGCCCTACCCCACGATCTTCCAGCTCGCCGACCGGGCGGGTGTGCACACCGCCCAGGTCACCTCCCCGGCCTTCCAGAACACCCCGCTCACCAAGATCGCGCTGAGCGGCGGCACCTTCCACGGCCGTCTCTCCGGCGAGGACCGCATGGACGTGGCCGCCGCGCAACTGGCCGCCGGGGACCGCGCGCTGGTCTACACGTACTACTCCGAGCTGGACGGCGCCGGCCACCGCTTCGGCGTCGACTCGGACGCCTGGCGCGGCCAGCTCATGCACGTCGACCGGCTGGTCCAGCGCCTGGCCGAGCAACTCCCGCCCCGCACCGCGCTGTACGTCACCGCGGACCACGGCATGCTCGACGTCCCGTTCGACGAGCAGCACCGCATCGACTTCGACGAGGACTGGGAGCTGCGCGCCGGGGTCGCCCTGCTCGGCGGCGAGGGCCGGGCCCGCCATGTGTACGCCGTACCGGGCGCCGAGTCGGACGTCCTGACCTGCTGGCGCGAGGTGCTGGGCGAGCAGTTCTGGATCGCCTCGCGCGACGAGGCGATCGCGGCGGGGTGGTTCGGACCGCGGATCGACGAGCGCGTGTACGCCCGCATCGGCGACGTGGTCGCGGCGGCACACGACGACGTCCTGATCATCGCCTCCGAGCGGGAACCCAAGGAGTCGGCGATGGTCGGCAACCACGGCTCGATGACCCCCGTGGAGCAGCTGGTCCCCCTCCTCGAAGTACGCTCCTGAGGCACCTCGCCCGTCCGTCCGTCCGTTCGCCCGCGCCCGTCCACCCCGCCCCTCGCTGTCCATGCCGAAAGGTGCTCAACTCACCATGCCCGAGCTGGTGTTCTTCTCCGGAACCATGGACTGCGGGAAGTCGACGCTGGCCCTCCAGATAGAGCACAACCGCTCGGCGCGCGGCCTCCAGGGCATGATCTTCACGCGTGACGACCGCGCGGGCGAGGGCAAACTGTCGTCACGGCTCGGCCTGGTCACCGACGCCGTCGAGGTCGAGGACGGACAGGACCTCTACGCCTACCTCGTCGACCATCTCTCCCAGGGCCGCCGCGCGGACTACGTGATCGCCGACGAGGCCCAGTTCCTCGCCCCCGAACAGATCGACCAGCTCGCCCGCGTCGTGGACGACCTGGGCCTCGACGTGTACGCCTTCGGCATCACGACCGACTTCCGCTCCAAGCTGTTCCCCGGCTCCCAGCGTCTGGTCGAGCTGGCCGACCGCGTCGAGGTCCTCCAGGTGGAGGCCCTGTGCTGGTGCGGCGCCCGCGCCACCCACAACGCCCGCACCATAGGCGGTCAGATGGTCGTCGAGGGGGCCCAGGTGGTCGTCGGCGACGTCAACCAGCCCGACGACATCGGCTACGAGGTCCTGTGCCGTCGTCACCACCGCCGCCGTATGACGGCGGCCTCCGCCCACGCGAGCGCCCTCGCCCCGGACGTCCTGCCGGTCGAGACGGTCTGAGCGGGTCGGCGGGCGCCGCCCGGGATCACCCGATCGTGTGACGGGCCGAGCAGGCGGCTCAGCGCTCCGTGTGCACCACGGCGAACTTCGCGCCCTCCGGGTCGGCCAGCGTGGCCACCGGCCCGTGCGGGGTGTCGTGGACCGGGTCGAGGACGCGTCCGCCGAGTTCGATGACGCGGTTGGCGGCCTCGTCGGGGTCGCTCACCTCGAAGTAGGTCAGCCAGTGGGGACCCCGGTCGCGAGGCAGCGCGCCGCCGACGCCGTGGATGCCGGCGACGGAGCGGCCCTCGACGCGCAGGGTGACGTAGTCGTCGTCGGCGGAGACCACCGGCTCCTCCTCGTACCCGAACGTCGTCTCGTAGAACTTGGCGACCAGCGAGCTGTCGACGGTGAGGAGTTCGTCCCACGCCGGGGTGCCGGGCACGCCGGTGATGTCCGCGCCGAGATGCTCCGCCGCCTGCCACACGCCGAAGACGGCTCCCGCGGGGTCGGAGGCGATCACCAGCCGGCCCGCCTCACCGGCGTCCAGCGGACCGACGCCGACGGTGCCTCCGCAGTGCCGTACGGTCTCCGCCGTCCGGTCCGCGTCGTCCGAGGCGAAGTACGGCGTCCACGCGATGGGCAGATGGCGGTCGGGCGGAAGCTGTCCGATGCCCGCCACCTGGCGCCCGTCGAGCAGTGCCCTTACGTACGGGCCGAGCTGCTGGGGGCCGGGCTGGAACTCCCAGCCGAACAGCGCCCCGTAGAAGTCCTGGGTCGTGGCCATCCCGTGCACCATCAGGCTCACCCAGCAGGGTGTGCCCGGTGGATACGCCGTGCCGCTCAGGCCGGCCGACCCCCGTGCCTCGGTCATCGTCACTCTCTCCTCGGCCCCTCGCGGTGGCCGTGTCCGTCTCTCCTCGGCCCCTCGCGGTGGCCGTGTCCGTCCGCCCTCCGTACGTGTACCGCGTCCGCGCGCGATCACGCCCCGTGCCGATGCTCGCACCAGCCGTAGCGCCAGGGCCCGCGCCGCACCGCCGAGCGAGGCGTACGTGCGCGAGGATGCCCGACGATCCGGTACCCGCCGCCGTCCGCGTCGCTGCCGTGCGGTGTCCCTCGGCCGTACGGCATGTGTCCGATCCCGTACTGCCGGTGATCGGCACCGTCGGCGGGCAGAGTAGCCGGACCCGGGCGACACGGCCACTCCGTGCGCGAGGATGGAGCCATGAACGCCATCATCTCCGCCTCCGACCTCGCCGGCGAACTGGCGGGACCCCGTCCGCCGGTCCTCCTGGACGTCCGCTGGCAGTTGGGCGGCCCGAACCAGCGGCCCGAGTACGACAAGGCGCACCTCCCGGGAGCCGTCTTCGTCGACCTGGACGCCGAACTCGCCGGTCCGGCGGGTTCCGGCGGCCGCCACCCGCTGCCCGACACCGACGCCTTCGGTGCTGCGATGCGGGCGGCCGGGGTCGGCGCCGACCGCCCCGTCGTCGTGTACGACGGCGGGCTCAACTGGGCCGCCGCGCGCGCGTGGTGGCTGCTCCGCTGGGCGGGTCACCCCTCGGTACGGGTCCTGGACGGCGGCCTGGCGGCCTGGGAGGGCCCCCTGACGGCCGAGATCCCGCGGCCCCAGCCCGGCACCTTCGAGCCTGCCCCCGGCGCGCTGCCGCTGCTCGACGCGGACGGCGCCGCCGAGCTGGCCCGCACCGGACTGCTCCTGGACGCCCGGGCCGCCGAGCGCTACCGCGGCGACGTGGAGCCCATCGACCCGGTCGGCGGCCACATCCCGGGCGCGCTGTCCGCCCCCACCACGGAGAACGTGACCGAATCCGGCCGCTTCCGCTCCGCCGCCGAACTCGCCGACCGCTTCAAGGGATTCGGCGCGACGGCCGAGTCCGAGGTCGGCGTCTACTGCGGCTCCGGGGTCTCCGGCGCCCATCAGGTGCTGGCGCTGGCCGTCGCGGGCATCCCGGCGGCCCTGTACGTGGGCTCGTGGTCGGAGTGGTCCCGGGACGGGAGCCGTCCGGTCGCCACCGGGCCCGACCCCCGGTGAGTCACCGCTGACGCAAACGCCGTGGGGCCCGCGTCTGAACGACGCGGGCCCCACACACGTATGAATGACCGATCCTGCTCCAACAAAAAACACCAGCACACACCACCAGCGAAACCATCAGCGGAGACGCAGACAGGACACCGCCGGAGACACAGACGAAGAAACGCATCCAGCGAGAACGACCGGTCCGACTCCCCACCGTCGTGGGCCCGCTACTCCTGTTTCTTGCGCCGCGTACCGAAGACGATCTCGTCCCAGCTCGGCACCGCCGCGCGACGGCCCGGACGGACGCCGTCCGCCTCGGCCTGGCGGTCGGTGGCGCCGACGAGCCGGTCGCGATGGCCGTTGACCGACCGCGGCATGAGGACGTCCGCGTAGGCGGAACCGGCCGAGGCCGCGGGGGCCGCGGACTCCTCCTCCGCCACCTCCTCGACGGAGACGGACGAGGACTCCTCCTGCGGTTCCACGGAGGGCAGTTCGGGCACCACCAGGTCGCCCCGGTAGCTCGGGACGGCCTCCAGGATGCTGGTGAGCGAGTCGCGCTCGCTCACCAACTCGTCGTCGGACTCCGAGGGCGGGGGTAGGGCGGGACGTTCCGCCTGGCGGTCCAGGGGGCGGTCACGGGGCAGCCGCGCGATCCTCGGCACGAACGGGAAGCTCGGCTCGGGCGTCCCGAGGTCGTCGGACTCGCCGATCAGCGAGCGTGCCTCGTCGTCGACGGCCTGGACGAGCCGTCGGGGCGGGTCGTACGTCCAGCTCGCCGAGTGCGGTTCGCCCGCGACGCAGTACACCAACAGGACTTCCCAGGTGCCGTCGTCGCGGCGCCAGGAGTCCCACTGGACGGTGTCCTTCTCGGCGCCGCGCAGCAACAGGCGCTCCTGGACGGCCTCACCGAGCTGGGGTCCGGCGGCGTTCTCGCCGGGGCGGCGGACCGGGGTCTTGCGGGCCCGCTCGGCCATGAAGGCACGCTCGGCGAGGACGGGACCCTCGAACCGGCGGACCCGGTCGACGGGGATGCCGGCGAGCTGCGCGACCTCCTCGGCCGTGGCACCCGCGCGTATCCGCGCCTGGATGTCACGGGGGCGGAGATGGCTCTCCACCTCGATCTCGATCTGACCGAGGCGTGGACGGTCGCCGCGCACGGCGGCACGCAGCCGTTCGTCGATCGGAAGCGTGTACTCCGTGGAATCGGCAGCCTTCAGCACCAGCCGTGTGCCGTCATTGGAGACGGCCACGACACGCAGTTCGGGCATGGGGACCTCCCGGGTGGTGCCTGCCGACGTCACGTGCGTCGCTGCTTCCGCTAGTCGAGTGTGGCCTGCCCGGGTGCAGCCTGCCACAACCTTGCCGAGTTGCCCGGCGTGTCGGGCGTGAGCCCGAGGTCGCCGTTATGGCACGGTTATCAATTCGCAACGCTAAGTGACGAACCTCATCACCCTGTGCAACGATCCCCCTCCCGGCGGTCCTCGAAGGCCCCGGACACCCTGGCGGGAGTCCGGACCCAGGGCTCGCAACAGTACTCCATTCGGGCCACTTGCGTGGATCGGCACGCCGCCCAACTTCTCACGCCGGACGTCGATCCGGCGTGGGAACAGACCTTTTCGTGACCTCGGGAGGGACGCCCTTCACACGATCGACGACAACCGCCGGACGCGCTACGCGCCGAGCACCCGGCGCAAGTAGTCGTTCTGGAAACGCCGTTCGGGGTCGAGCCGGTCACGCAGCGCGGTGAACTCGCCGAACCGCGGGTAGACCTTGGCGAAGTAGTCCGTGTCGCGCGTGTGCACCTTGCCCCAGTGCGGCCGCCCCTCGTGCGCGGTGAAGATCCGCTCGGCTGCGGTGAAGTACGCCTGATAGGGCGTGCCCTTGAACATGTGCACGGCGACGTAGGCGCTCTCGCGGCCGGAGGCGGTGGAGAGCGTGATGTCGTCGGCCGGCGCGGTGCGCACCTCGACCGGGAAGCTGACGCGCAGCTTCGAACGGTCGACCATCGCCTTGAGTTCACGCAGCGTGTCCACCAGGGCCTCGCGCGGCACGGCGAACTCCATCTCCACGAACCGCACTCGGCGCGGAGAGGTGAAGACCTTGTAGGGAATGTCCGTGTAGGTCCGCGCGGACAGGGCGCGGCTGGAGATCTGCGCGATGGTGGGGATGGTCGCGGGGACCGCCTGGCCGACCCAGTTGGCCACCTGGAACACGCCGTTGGAGAGGAACTCGTCCTCGAACCAGCTGTTCAGCTGCGGTACGGGCTTCTCGGGCCCCGCGCTGCGGTTGTTGCGCTTGGTGTTGGTGTTGCCGGTGTGCGGGAACCAGTAGAACTCGAAGTGCTCGTTCTCGGCGTGCAGTTCGTCGAACTCGGCCATCACCCGCTCGAACGGCATCGGTTCCTCGCGAGCCGTGAGCAGGAAGATCGGCTCCACGGCGAAGGTGATCGCGGTGACGATGCCGAGGGCGCCGATGCCGACGCGGGCGGCGGCGAAGACGTCCGCGTTCTCCGTCGGCGAGCAGGTGAGGGTCGAGCCGTCCGCGGTGACCAGTTCCAGGCCCCGGATCTGGGCGGCGATGGAGGCCGAGTCCCGGCCGGTGCCGTGCGTTCCGGTGCTGGTGGCGCCGGAGACCGTCTGCTCCATGATGTCGCCCATGTTCGTGAGCGACAGGCCCTCGCGGGCGAGGGCCATGTTGAGCCGCTTGAGCGGGGTGCCCGCGGCGACCGTGACGGTCATGGCCTCACGGTCGATCCTGCGTATGCCCGTCAGCAGTTGGGGACGGATCAGCACACCGTCCGTGGCGGCCGCCGCCGTGAAGGAGTGACCCGTGCCGACCGCCTTCACCCGGAGGTCGTCCTCGGCGGCCTTCCGCACGGCCGCGGCGAGCTCCTCGACGGTGGCCGGGGTGACCTCCCGTACGGGCCGGGCGGTGACGTTCCCCGCCCAGTTACGCCACGTGCCGCTCTTGCCGATCACTGTGGTGCTCATGGGGCCCTCCCCGCCTTGGAGCCGGCCTGCGCAGCCGGCGGTACCCGAGGAAACCCACCGCGACCGCGACGGCTCCGGACGCCGCCGGAACCACGTACCCCGCCTTCGCCCCGGCGGCGTCGATCACCCAGCCGGAGACCGAGGAGCCGAGCGCGACCCCGACCGCGAGTCCGGTGCTCACCCAGGTCATGCCCTCGGTCAGTTGCGTGCGTGGTACGTGCTCCTCGATCAGGGACATCGTCGTGATCATCGTGGGTGCGATGGACAGTCCGGCGACGAAGAGCGCCACGGCCAGGAACGGCAAGTTTCCGACCAGTAGGAGGGGGATCATACTCACGGCCATGCCGCACACGCCCATCAGCCACCGTCGTTCCGCCGCCCCGCCGAAGCGCACCAGCCCGAAGACGATGCCCGCGGCGCAGGAACCGGCCGCGTAGAGGGCCAGGACGACGCTGGCGGCGGCCTTGTGGCCCCGCTCCTCGGCGAAGGCCACGGTGACCACGTCGACGGCCCCGAAGATCGCCCCGGTCGCCACGAAGGTGGCCACCAGGACCCGCAGTCCGGGCGAGCGCAGCGCCGAACGGCGCCTGTCGTGCCGCGCGCGCGGGTGCGGCGCCGGCTCGGTCGCGCGCTGGGCGGTGAGCCAGAAGACGCCGGCCGCCAGGAAGCAGGCGGCGAGGAGCGGGCCCGCCTCCGGGAACCACGCGGTGGAGAGCCCGATGGAGATGATCGGCCCGAAGATGAAGCAGATCTCGTCGACGACCGACTCGAAGGAGTACGCGGTGTGCAGCTGAGGGGTGTCCCGGTACAGGGCCGCCCAGCGCGCCCGGGTCATCGCCCCGAGGCTCGGCACACACCCGATGCCCGCCGAGCAGACGTAGAGCACCCAGTCCGGCCACGCGTAGTGCGCGGCGAACAGCAGCGCGGCCGCCGCGGTCAGCGCGACGAGGGTCGCCGGGCGCAGCACCCGGCGCTGTCCGTACTGGTCCACCAGCCGGGAGATCTGCGGGCCGAGCACGGCGGCGGACAGCGCGATGGTCGCCGACAGCGCGCCCGCCAGGCCGTACCGTCCGGTGAGCTGGGAGATCATCGTGACCACGCCGATGCCCATCATGGACAGCGGCATCCGGCCGAGCAGACCCGCGGCGGTGAAACCCCTGGTGCCGGGGGCGGCGAACAGGGCGGTGTAGGGGCTGGGCACGGGGTCTCCGGTCGGTCCGGTCCGCGGAGGAGAAGGTTCCTCGTAAGGCGTGACTGTGGTCGATACAGCTTACGGGTGAGGTGACCCTCGGTCATCCTCGGACGTGGGCCGGGATCCCGGTCGCCCGCGCCGGGTGGCAGGATCGAAGACATGCCACACGCGCACGACGCCACCCCCTACGACGCCCTGCTCCTGCTCTCGTTCGGCGGCCCGGAGGGCCCGGACGACGTGGTCCCGTTCCTGGAGAACGTGACACGGGGGCGCGGCATCCCCAAGGAACGCCTCAAGGAAGTCGGGCAGCACTACTTCCTGTTCGGCGGGGTCAGCCCCATCAACGGCCAGAACCGCGCCCTGCTCGACGCCCTGCGCAAGGACTTCGCCGAACACGGCCTGGACCTGCCGGTCTACTGGGGCAACCGCAACTGGGCGCCCTATCTGACCGACACGCTGCGTGAGATGGTGGCCGACGGCCGCCGCCGCGTCCTCGTCCTCGCCACCAGCGCGTACGCCTCGTACTCGGGCTGCCGCCAGTACCGCGAGAACCTCGCCGACTCGCTCGCCGCCCTGGAGTCCGAGGGCCTTGAGCCCCCGAGGATCGACAAGATCCGGCACTACTTCAACCACCCGGGCTTCCTGGAGCCCATGATCGACGGCGTCCTGCGGTCGCTCGCCGACCTCCCCGAGGACGTCCGTGACGGCGCGCACCTCGCCTTCTGCACGCACTCCATCCCGAACGCCTCGGCGGACACCTCCGGCCCGTCCGAGGACCACGGGGACGGCGGCGCCTACGTCGCCGAGCACCTGGAGGTCTCGCGGCTCATCGTCGACGCCGTGCGCGAGCGGACCGGGGTCGAGCACCCCTGGCAGCTCGTCTACCAGTCCCGCTCCGGCGCCCCGCACATCCCGTGGCTGGAGCCCGACATCTGCGACCACCTCCAGGAGCGGCACGAGTCCGGGGCCCCGGCCGTCGTGATGGTGCCCATCGGGTTCGTCTCGGACCACATGGAGGTCCTGTACGACCTCGACACCGAGGCCATGGCCAAGGGCGAGGAACTGGGGCTGCCGGTCCGCCGGTCGGCCACCGTGGGCGCCGATCCGCGGTTCGCCGCCGCCGTCCGCGACCTCGTCCTGGAGCGCGCCGCCGTCGAGCGGGGCGACGACGTCGCACCCTGCGCCCTCGGCGCACTCGGCGCGAGCCACCACCTGTGCCCGGCCGGCTGCTGCCCGGCCCGCGCCCCCCGACCCGCCGCCGCGGGCGTCGACAGCCCGTACGCGTGAGGAGCACCGTGAACGACCAGACAGAGCGCCCGGACGGCCTGCGGGCCGAACTGCTGGAGATCGCCCTGGACGCGGCCCACCGCGCGGGAGCCTTCCTGCGCGACGGCCGCCCCGCCGACCTCGGCGTGGCCGCCACCAAGTCCAGCGCGGTCGACGTCGTCACCGAGATGGACATCGCCTCCGAGAAGCTGATCACCGGCCTGCTGGCCGAGCGCAGGCCGCACGACGGCGTGCTCGGCGAGGAGGGCGCCAGCGTCGAGGGGACCAGCGGCGTCCAGTGGGTGATCGACCCTATCGACGGAACCGTCAACTACCTCTATGGCCTGCCCAGTTGGGCCGTGTCCATCGCCGTCCGGGTGGACGGCGAGACGGTCGTGGGCGTGGTCCACGCCCCGGAGCGCGGCGAGACCTTCCGGGCCGTCCTCGGCGAGGGCGCGTACCTGAACGACCGCCCCGCGCGCGTGCGCCCCGCCCCGGAACTGGCGCTGGCCCTCGTCGGCACCGGTTTCGGCTACCGGGCCGAGCGGCGGGCCAGGCAGGCCGACGTGCTGCGCGAGCTGATCCCGCACGTGCGGGACATCCGACGCGGCGGCTCGGCCGCGATCGACCTGTGCGACGTGGCCGCGGGCCGCCTGGACGCCTACTACGAGCGCGGTCTCAACCCCTGGGACTACGCGGCGGGCGACCTCGTCGCCCGGGAGGCGGGCGCCCTGACCGGTGGCCGCCCCTCGGAGCCCCTCTCGCCCGAGCTGACCGTCGCCGCCCCACCCGCCCTCTTCGAGGTCCTCCAGACCCGCCTGGAGGACCTCGGGGCCTGGCACGACTGACACGCGCCCGGCGCAGAGCAGCGGGCCCCCGGCCTGGATCTGGCGGGGGCCCGCTGTGGTGCGTAGGGCTGGTAGGTGGGCCGGGAATGCGGACGCCTAGGCGCCGACCTCCACACCGTGGTCGGCGGCGAGGCGGCGCAGGTCGTCGAGTTCGCCCTGCTCGACCTCGGCGAGGAAGTCGTCGCCCTCGTCGCGTGCCCTGGTCAGGTCGGACTCGGTCGTCCTTATGCGCTGCAGAAGTCCTGCGGTGAATGCGTCCATGCTGCGCCCCCTCGTCCTGGGTCGTGGGTCGGTGGCACGGGGGTGTGCCGTTCGGAAGGGGCGATCACGTCTCCTGTGGGTGCCCGGCGCTGCCCTGCCGGGCGGCGACGGTGCCGGACACACACGCCCGCTCTGCGGAGAAGCGGATTGCCGCGTACCGCATGGTGGTGCGGCACAAGCGGAGCGTGATCGCGGGGTGTAAAGCCGTCCTCCCCCCGGTCCTTCCGACGGAAACCTCAACCGAACGAAAAAATCCCGTATTCCCGGCCGTGCCCCCGCGGCCTTCCTGCCCGGTGGTCGCCTTACCGCCGACTTACGGCCGAAAAAGGCAGGATGGAGGTCACACACCCACGAACACCCTGCCCGTGTGCGCCTTCGGCGCGCTACGCGGGTGGACACAGGAAGGACAAGCGACGTGCGCGTACTCGTCGTCGAGGACGAGCAGCTGCTCGCCGATGCGGTGGCCACCGGACTGCGCCGGGAGGCCATGGCCGTCGACGTCGTGTACGACGGTGCGGCAGCCCTGGAACGCATCGGCGTCAACGACTACGACGTGGTCGTCCTCGACCGCGATCTCCCCCTCGTCCACGGCGACGACGTCTGCCGCAAGGTCGTCGAGCTGGGGCTGCCCACGCGCGTGCTGATGCTGACCGCGTCCGGCGACGTCAGCGACCGCGTCGAGGGCCTGGAGATCGGCGCCGACGACTACCTGCCCAAGCCGTTCGCCTTCAGCGAGCTCATCGCGCGCGTACGGGCCCTCGGCCGGCGGACGAGCGTGCCGCTGCCGCCCGTGCTGGAGCGCGCCGGGATCAAGCTCGACCCCAACCGCCGCGAGGTCTTCCGCGACGGCAAGGAGGTCCAGCTCGCCCCCAAGGAGTTCGCGGTCCTGGAGGTGCTGATGCGCAGCGAGGGCGCCGTCGTCTCGGCGGAGCAGCTCCTGGAGAAGGCCTGGGACGAGAACACCGACCCGTTCACCAACGTCGTGCGCGTGACGGTCATGACACTGCGCCGCAAGCTCGGCGAACCGCCGGTCATCGTCACCGTGCCCGGCTCCGGCTACCGGATCTGATCCGCCGTGGCTCCCACCCCCGCGCCGCCCCAGGCGCCCCCGAAGCCCACCTGGGACCCCCGGCGGGCGCAGAACCCGCTCCCGTGGCTGCGCCCGACCATCCGGATACGGCTCACGCTGCTGTACGGCGGCATGTTCCTGATCGCCGGGATCCTGCTGCTGTCGATCATCTACCTGCTGGCCGCCCAGGCCGTGAGCACCGGCAACACCCCGGTGTTCAAGATCGAGGGCGGCACGAACATCAGCGTCTCCAGCAACATCTGTCCCGCCGTCGACGCCGACACGGCCCCGACCAATCTCAAGCTCGACGACTTCAACACGGCGATCGCCGCGTGCATCGACCACGAGCGCCAGGTCGCCCTCGACACGCTGCTCAGCCGCTCCCTGCTGGCGCTGCTCGGGCTCGCCGTCATCGCGTTCGCCTTCGGGTACGCCATGGCGGGGCGGGTGCTCGCACCGCTCGGCCGGATCACCCGTACCGCGCGCGCCGTGGCCGGCTCGGACCTGTCCAGGCGTATCGAGCTGGACGGCCCGGACGACGAGCTGAAGGAGCTGGCGGACACCTTCGACGACATGCTGGAGCGGCTCCAGCGGGCCTTCACGGCCCAGCAGCGGTTCGTCGGCAACGCCTCGCACGAGCTGCGGACGCCGCTCGCGATCAACCGCACCCTGCTGGAGGTGCACCTCTCCGATCCGGGCGCACCGGCCGAGCTGCAGCAGCTGGGCAAGACGCTGCTGGCCACCAACGAGCGCAGTGAGCAGCTCGTCGAGGGTCTGCTGCTGCTCGCCCGCAGCGACAACCAGATCGTCGAACGCAAGCCCGTGGACCTCGCCGAGGTCGCCTCCCAGGCCATCGACCAGGTGCGCTCGGAGGCGGACGCCAAGAAGGTGGAGATCCGCGGCGAGTGGGCCCCCGCGGTCGTCCAGGGCAACGGCGTCCTGCTGGAGCGGATCGCCCTGAACCTGGTCCAGAACGCCGTCCGGTACAACGTGCCGGGGCCGGGCGGCTGGGTGGAGGTCACCACGGAGCTGCAGCACGGACAGGCGGTCCTGGTCGTCACGAACACCGGGCCCGTGGTCCCGGCGTACGAGATCGACAATCTTTTCGAGCCGTTCCGGCGGCTGCGTACGGAGCGCACGGGCAGTGACAAGGGCGTGGGCCTCGGCCTGTCGATCGTCCGGTCCGTGGCCCGTGCGCACGGCGGCCATATCGCCGCCCGGCCACGAGAGGGAGGCGGACTCGTGATGCGCGTGACCCTGCCCGTCTGAGAAAATGACCCCGGTTTCCAGGGCGTGTTCGCTTTGCGCGGAATTTCCTGGGTACCTGATCGAAACGGTCGTGCACGACCGATGTGTGATCGATCACATGGGCGAATTTCCAGCCATATACCGAGAGTGATCATGTGGCCGCCGGAAAGCCGGGAAAATCCGGGTTTTCGGGGGTTGGGATCACGGGAAGTACATGCTGAAGCGCCTTTGATATGCAGCCTCAGGACCGTGTACGGTCCCGTTCGCCATCCAAGCCGATCACTCTCGAGGGATCCGGTTGGGTGTCGATTGAGTAACAGACCTTGATGTGAGGCAAAATCTCCGCCTCAGGTCGGGCACAAGTCCGGCCTCTCACGCGTTACGTGCGCTGGAGACACCGCAGACACCCAGAGGGGGAGAGCGCGACATGGCAACGGATTACGACACCCCACGCAAGACCGACGACGACGTCGACTCGGACAGCCTGGAAGAGCTCAAGGCTCGCCGGAACGACAAGTCGACGTCCGCCGTGGATGTAGACGAGTTCGAGGCGGCAGAAGGCCTGGAACTGCCCGGGGCCGACCTCTCGAACGAGGAGCTGGCCGTCCGGGTGCTGCCCAAGCAGCAGGACGAGTTCACCTGCATGAGCTGCTTCCTGGTGCACCACCGCAGCCAGCTGGCCCGCGAGAAGAACGGTCAGCCGATCTGCCGCGACTGCGACTGAGGCAGGGTCGGCCGTGACTGGCTCGACCCCTCCTTGGAAGCGCCGCTCCCGCAAGGGGGCGGACCCGGGGCCCGAAGTGGGTTCCGACGGCGTGCGTGACGACGGGCGGGGCTCCTCCGAACAGGGAGAGGCCTCGCTCGAACGGGCGTCCGCCATGGCGTCGGGGGGCGCCACGGATGAGCAGGAACGTCTGCCCGTACCGGTGGACGCCCCGGCGCAGGTCGCCACCCGGCGCGCGGCCGTCGTCCGCGCGGGACTGAAACAGGGCCTGAAGGTCGGGGCCCGCAAGAGCGGTGACCGGGCCCGAGCGGGGCTCGCGTACATCACCGAACGGATCATCGAGATCGCCCCGCGGATTCCCGTACGCGATCTCGCGACCCTGCGTGCCCAGTTCCCGGGGCTGGGGCCCGAGCAGATCGCCGACAAGCTCGTCGCCGGGGCCGCCAACGCGACCTCCACGGTGGGCGCGGGCGTCGGGGCCGCCGCGATGCTGCCGGCGCCGCCCGCCATGCCCGCGGAGCTGGCCGCCGAGATCACCGGGGTCGCCGCCATCGAGCTGAAGCTCATCGCCGAGCTGCACGAGGTGTACGGCGCGCGGCCGCCGGGGAACCTGCGGCAGCGCAGTACCGCCTACCTGAACTCCTGGTCCGGCGAGCGCGGCATCGACGTGACCAGACCCTCCACGGTCAACTCCGCGCTCGGCGGCCAGATGAAGCGGCAGCTGCGTCAGCAGATCATGAAGCGCATGGTGCGGGACCTGCCGAACCTGATGCCGTTCCTGGTCGGCGCGGCGGTCGGGGCGGTCATGAACCACCGGGACACCAAGCGCGTCGCGGAGCGCATCCGCAAGGACCTGCGGCGCACACAGGTGCCGTGGGAGGCGCTGCCGGAACTTCCGCCGCTGGAGAAGCCGGCCGATCCCCTGGCGGTGGGTGAACTGCCCGAGGAACTGGGCGGGGGCTGAGCGCCGGTAAGAGTTCGGCGAGAAACCGTGCCGCACCGGGAGAGGTGCGCCCCGGGGGCTCGCCGCGCTACGCCGTCGTCCGCGCCGCTTCCAGGGCGGCGACCAGGCGCTCCGGCTCCCTCGTCGACAGGTACACGTACGGGGTGGGGTCGGCCGGGTCGGTGACCGGGATGCGCAGGGCGGTCGGGATGTAGGCGCGCAGGAGCATGAACGCGTGCGGGTTGGCCTTGTACGTGCGCCAGGCCTGGGCCTCCTCACGGTCCAGGATCTCCGGCTCGCCCAGGGCGCTCACCGGGATCTTCGCCTCGCCCGCGACCAGGGAACCGCCGACGACACGGATGCGTACCGAGCCGTACGAGCTGGCGACGACCGCCGCGACCGCGGTGCCGCCGACGAGCCCGCCCAGCAGGGGGAGGGTGCCGAACGGCAGCAGGATGAGGGCCATCGAGACGCCGACCAGGAAGCAGACGAGCCACCAGGTGCGGGGCGCGGTGAGGCGTTCTTCGTACGGCGAGGCGGGGAGCTGCATGGCGTCAAGCTTGGCATGCGGACCCTCCCGCCCCGGAATAGGGGCGTCCGAGGGGAAACCCTGTCCGTAGGGACGGTGGCCGGACGCTGACGGGCGGGTAAGGTCTGCGCCTGTGAGAGGTACTTCCGCGGCCCTGCGCCCCCCGGCTGACGCCACGGCGCCCGTACGGCATCCCGAGGCGCCCGCCCCCGGTGAGCCGCTCGGCGCGCACTACGGGCAGTGTTTCGGCTGTGGTGGTGAGCAGCCGCACGGGCTGCATCTGGAGGCGACGGCCGGTGAGGGCGTCACTCTCACCGCCGAGTTCACGGTGCGGCCCGCGCACCAGGGAGCCCCGGGCCTCGCGCACGGCGGAGTCCTGGCCAGCGCCCTGGACGAGACCCTCGGCTCCCTCACCTGGCTGCTGCGCACCATCGCGGTGACCGGGCGGCTGGAGACGGACTTCCTGCGGCCCGTCCCCGTCGGCACCGTGCTGCATCTGCGTGCCGAGGCGACGGCGGTGGCCGGACGCAAGATCTTCGCGACGGCCGAGGGGCGCATCGGCGCTCCCGACGGTCCCCTGGCCGTCCGCGCCGACGCGCTGTTCGTCGAGGTCAAGGTCGACCACTTCATCGACCACGGGCGCGACGAGGAGATCCGCGCGGCCATGGACGACCCCGACCAGGTCCGGCGGGCCCGCGCCTTCGAGGTGAACCCGTGAGCGACGGCCGTACCCCTCTCGACGTCCTGATCCGGCGCGTCGACCCCGACGTGCCGCTGCCGGACTACGCGCGCCCCGGTGACGCGGGAGCCGATCTGCGCACCACCGAGAGCCGGGAGCTGAAGCCCGGCGAACGGGCCGTACTGCCCACGGGAGTGTCCATCGCGCTCCCGGAGGGGTACGCGGCCTTCGTACACCCACGGTCCGGCCTCGCCGCCCGCTGCGGCGTCGCCCTGGTGAATGCCCCGGGGACGGTTGATGCCGGGTACCGTGGGGAGATCAAGGTGATCGTGGTGAATCTCGACCCGCATGAAGCCGTGCGGTTCGAGCGCTTCGACCGGATTGCCCAACTGGTCGTCCAGCAGGTCGAGAAGGTGCGCTTCCAGGAGGTGGCGGAGCTTCCCGACTCGGCGCGGGCCGAGGGGGGCTTCGGGTCCACGGGCGGTCATGCCGCCGTGGGCGGCACAACGGGTGGGAATCGATACGCTTCGGTCGTATCCGACCGGGAAGGACAGTGACGTGTTCGGACGTCGCAAGAAGAAGGGTTCCGCCGAGGACGCGGCGGACGCGGCGAGCGAGGCCGAGCAGGTCGACGGCGTCGCTGGGGACGTCGACACCGAGGCGGACGAGGGCGGCCGGGAGCGCGTACGGCTCGAACCGGAGCCCCGCCCCGACGGTCCGTGGGACAGCACCGAGGTGCGCGAGCCCGGCGAGGGCCGGGTGGACCTCGGCGGCATCTTCGTGCCCGGAGTCGACGGCATGGAGCTGCGGGTCGAGGTCGCGGGCGACGCGATCGTCGCCGCGACCGTCGTGCTCCGCGACAGCGCGGTCCAGCTGCAGGCCTTCGCCGCGCCCAAGCGCGAGGGCATCTGGGGCGAGGTACGCGAGGAGATCGCCTCCGGCATCACCCAGCAGGGCGGTGTCATCGACGAGGTCGAGGGCCCCCTCGGCTGGGAGCTGCGCGCCCAGGTGCCGGTGCAGCTGCCGGACGGCACGGGCGGCTTCCAGGTCGTCCGGTTCGTCGGCGTGGACGGGCCCCGCTGGTTCCTGCGCGGAGTGATCTCCGGCCGGGGCGCGGTGGAGCCGCAGACCGCCGGGCTGTTGGAGCAGATCTTCCGGGACACGGTCGTCGTCCGCGGCGAGGGCCCCATGGCCCCGCGCGACCCGATCGTCCTCAAGCTGCCGAACGACGCGCAGATGGTCCCCGAGGGTGTCCAGCAGGACGAGCAGGCCGGCTCCCGCTTCTCCGGAGGCATGGGGCAGCTGCAGCGCGGACCGGAGATCACCGAGGTGCGCTGAGCGTTCGGTGCTCGGTGGGGCCGTATCCCTGGCGGGGTGCGGCCCTTTGCCATGCGCTGTCCGCTGTCCGCTGTCCGCTGTCCGCTGTCTGCTGTCTGCCGTCCGCCGTCTGCCGTCCGCCGCCCGCTCCCGTGGTCCTGCCTGCCGCCCGCTGTTCGCCGTCCGGTGCGCGTCAGGGTTACGTCAAAGAGCCGCTCCGGCGTGTCTCCCGTCCCCTTTGCCGTGATTATTGGCCGTAGGGTCGACGCTGCGTAGGCAGCGGTCACGAGCGACCACGGTCACGGGAAGACACTGGGGACATGGCACGCGGAAAGCTTCGGATCTACCTCGGCGCGGCACCGGGCGTCGGCAAGACCTACGCGATGCTGTCCGAAGCGCACCGCCGGACCGAACGCGGCACCGACTGCGTGGTGGCCGTCGTGGAGCACCACGGCCGCCCGCGTACCGAGGTGATGCTGCACGGTCTCGAACAGATCCCGCGCCGTGAGCTGAAGTACCGGGACGCGGTCTTCACCGAGATGGACGTGGACGCCGTCCTCGCCCGGCGGCCGCGCGTGGCCCTCGTGGACGAACTGGCCCACACCAACGTGCCCGGCTCCCGCAACGACCGGCGCTGGCAGGACGTCCAGGAACTGCTCACGGCCGGCGTCGACGTCATATCGACCGTCAACATCCAGCACCTGGAGTCCCTCGGTGATGTCGTCGAGTCGATAACGGGCGTACGGCAGCGCGAGACCGTGCCCGACGAGGTGGTACGGCGGGCCGACGAGATAGAGCTGGTCGACATGTCCCCGCAGGCGCTGCGGCGACGGATGGCGCACGGCAACGTCTACCAGTCGGACAAGGTCGACGCGGCCCTGTCGAACTACTTCCGGCCCGGGAACCTGACCGCGCTGCGCGAGCTGGCGCTGCTGTGGGTGGCGGACCGGGTCGACGAGTACCTGAACGCCTACCGCAGCGAGCACCAGGTGTCGCGGATCTGGGGATCGCGCGAGCGGATCGTGGTGGGGCTCACCGGCGGCCCCGAGGGGCGGACCCTGATCCGGCGGGCCGCCCGGCTCGCCGAGAAGGGCGCGGGCGGCGAGGTCATGGCCGTCTACATCGCCCGCAGCGACGGGCTGACCTCGGCCTCGCCCAAGGAACTCGCCGTTCAGCGCACCCTCGTCGAGGACCTCGGCGGCACCTTCCACCACGTCGTCGGCGACGACATCCCGGCGGCGCTGCTGGCCTTCGCGCGCGGGGTCAACGCCACTCAGATCGTGCTCGGCGTCTCGCGCCGCAAGAGCTGGCAGTACGTGCTCGGACCGGGTGTCGGCGCGACCGTCGCCCGGAACTCGGGACCCGACCTGGACGTCCACCTCATCACCCACGACGAGGCGGGCAAGGGGCGCGGGCTGCCCGTCGCGCGGGGCGCGCGGCTCGGCCGGGCCCGGATGATCTGGGGCTGGCTGGCCGGGACGGTGGGCCCGTTGCTGCTGGCCCTGCTGCTCGCCAACGCCGCGAGGGACCTGGGCCTCACCAACGACATGCTGTTGTTCCTGTCGCTGACGGTGGCCGCGGCCCTGCTGGGCGGTCTGCTGCCCGCCCTGGCCGCCGCCGTGCTGGGATCACTGCTGCTCAACTGGTTCTTCACACCCCCCGTCCACACCCTGACCGTCGACGACCCGACGAACATCGTCGCCATCGTGGTCTTCATAGGGGTCGCGGTGGCGGTGGCGTCCGTGGTGGACCTCGCGGCCCGGCGCACCCACCAGGCGGCCCGGCTGCGCGCCGAGTCGGAGATCCTGTCCTTCCTCGCGGGCAGCGTGCTGCGCGGGGAGACCAGCCTGGAGGCGCTGCTGGAGCGAGTACGGGAGACCTTCGGGATGGAGTCGGTGGCCCTGCTGGAGCGCGGGAGCGACGTGGAGCCGTGGACCTGCGCGGGCAGCGTGGGCCCCCGCCGGGTGGACCGTCCGGAGGCCGCGGACGTGGACATGCCGGTCGGCGACCACATGGCGCTCGCCCTGTCCGGACGCGTCCTGCCCGCCGAGGACCGCCGGGTGCTCGCCGCTTTCGCTGCCCAGGCCGCCGTCGTACTGGACCGGCGGCGCCTGCAGCAGGAGGCAGACCAGGCCAAGGAGCTGGCCGAGGGCAACCGCATCCGCACCGCGCTGCTCGCCGCCGTCAGCCACGATCTGCGCACCCCGCTGGCCGGCATCAAGGCCGCCGTCTCTTCCCTGCGCTCCGACGACGTGGCCTGGTCGCCGCAGGACGAGGCCGAGCTGCTCGCCGGGATCGAGGAGGGCGCCGACCGGCTCGACCACCTCGTGGGCAACCTCCTCGACATGTCCCGCCTCCAGACCGGCACCGTCACCACGCTGATCCGCGAGATCGACCTCGACGAGGTGGTGCCGATGGCCCTCGGCGGCGTTCCCGAGGGCAGCGTCGGACTGGAGATCCCCGAGAGCCTGCCCATGGTCGCCGTCGACCCCGGGCTGCTGGAGCGCGCGGTCGCCAACATCGTCGAGAACGCCGTCAAGTACAGCCCGCCCGGCACGCCCGCCCAGGTCTCCGCCAGCGCCCTCGGCGGCCGGGTCGAGGTCCGGGTCACCGACCGGGGCCCCGGCGTCCCGGACGAGGCCAAGGAGCGCATCTTCGCCCCCTTCCAGCGCCACGGGGACGCTCCGCGCGGGACCGGCGTGGGGCTGGGCCTCGCGGTCGCCCGCGGCTTCGCCGAGGCGATGGGCGGCACGCTGGACGCCGAGGACACGCCTGGCGGGGGGCTCACGATGGTCCTCACGGTGCGGGCGGTGGCGAAGGGCGCCACGGCGGTGGCGGCAGGGGCGTCGGACGGGGCGCCCTCGGCCTCGCCCTCGGCCCCGTCACCGTGCGGGGGCACGCCGACAGGTGCGGGTGGGCGGGCCGACGTGGGCCCCTCGGCCGACGCGGGTGGATCCGGTCGTGGGGCCGTGTCGGTGGAGAGGCGGGGCAGATGACCCGGGTGCTCGTGGTCGACGACGAGCCGCAGATCGTGCGGGCGCTCGTGATCAACCTCAAGGCACGCAAGTACGAGGTCGACGCGGCCCATGACGGTGCGACGGCCCTCGAACTCGCCGCCGCCCGGCACCCCGACGTCGTGGTCCTCGACCTCGGGCTGCCCGACATGGACGGCGTCGAGGTGATCAACGGGCTGCGCGGCTGGACCCGGGTGCCGATCATCGTGCTCTCCGCCCGCCACACCTCCGACGAGAAGGTCGAGGCCCTGGACGCCGGCGCCGACGACTACGTCACCAAACCCTTCGGCATGGACGAGTTGCTCGCCCGGCTGCGCGCCGCCGTCCGGCGTGCCGAGCCCGTCGGGGGCGAGGAGGGCGACGTGATCGTGGAGACCGACGACTTCACCGTGGACCTGGCCGCGAAGAAGGTGAACCGGGACGGCAGGGACGTCCGGCTGACACCCACCGAATGGCACCTCCTGGAGGTACTGGTCCGCAACACCGGGCGCCTGGTCGGCCAGAAGCAGCTGCTCCAGGAGGTCTGGGGGCCGTCGTACGGGACGGAGACCAACTACCTCCGCGTCTACATGGCCCAGCTCAGGCGCAAGCTGGAGGGCGACCCGTCCCGGCCGAGGCACTTCATCACCGAGGCGGGGATGGGGTACCGCTTCGAGAAGTAGCCGGGGGTACGGCTCTCTCGGCGCACCCCGGTACGCTTTTGTCATGAGTGCTGTTCCTCGTTCCGAGAAGCCGGCGGGCCGGTTCCGGCGCATGCTCGACCGGCTCTCCTCGTCCCAGACGGACCTGGAGTCCGAGGAGCTGCGCGAGGACGCGGACACCGCGGGCTGCACGCGCATCTGTGACTGCCACGACCGACAGATAGTGACGGTTACTGGTACCTTGCGCACGGTCACGCTGCGCCCCCGGGCCGGTGTCCCGGCCCTGGAGGCCGAGCTGTTCGACGGTTCCGCCGCGCTGGACGTGGTGTGGCTGGGCCGGCGCTCCATCGTCGGGATAGAGCCGGGGCGCAAGCTGATCGCATCCGGCCGGGTCTCGATGAGCCGGGGCCGTAGGGTGCTGTTCAACCCGAAGTACGAACTCAGACCCCTCGGACGGGAGTAGCCGGTGACGTCGCTCGACAAGCCGACGGAAGACGCCCAGCGCGGCGTCCAGGACGCACAGGGCGGACAGGACGGCTCGCAGGACTCCAGGGCGGTGACGGAGGCCGCACTGTTCGAGGCGTTCGGTGGCGTGCGCGGCATGGTCGAGACCGTGCTCCCGGGCCTGCTCTTCGTCTCCATCTTCACGATCAACAAGGACCTGCACTCCGCGGCCCTCGCGGCCCTCGGTGTCTCCGTCCTGCTGGTCGTGGTGCGGCTCGTCATGAAGGACACCGTCAAGCACGCCTTCAGCGGTGTCTTCGGGGTCGCCTTCGGCGTGGTCTTCGCGATGATGACCGGCAACGCCAAGGACTTCTATCTGCCGGGCATGCTGTACACGCTGGGCCTCGGGCTCGCGTACATCATCACGACGCTGGCCGGTGTGCCGCTGATCGGCCTGATGCTCGGCCCGGTCTTCAAGGAGAACCTGTCCTGGCGGACGCGGAACCCCGGCCGCAAGAAGGCGTACGCGAAGGCCAGTTACGCCTGGGGTGCGATCCTGCTCGCCAAGTGCGCGATCCTCTTCCCGCTCTACTGGTGGGCCGACACCACCCAGCTGGGCTGGGTGCTCATCGCCCTGAAGATCCCGCCGTTCCTGCTCGCGGTGTGGCTGACCTGGATCTTCCTCGCGAAGGCGCCGGCTCCCATCGACGTGTTCGCGGAGATGGAGGCGGAGGAGCGCGCGGCGGAGGAGCGGAAGGCCGCGGCGCGGTCCGCCGAGTAGCCGCGGTCTGCCGGGCGGATGCCGGGTGCGGGCGCGGGTACCGGCGCGGGCCCACCGGGGGCTGCGCCCCCGGACCCCCGCTTCTGCCTGAAGGGCCTCGTCCTCAAGCGCCGGGCGCGGGCGGGCTGGAGGGGGCGGGGACGGGCTGGAGGGCCCCAGTGGGGTGCGCGGCACCGCTGCGAGGGCACCTGACAGAGGCACCGACCCCGGAGGCGCTGCGGTGCCGCACCGGGCGGGACGCTGAGCAGCGGCACTGACCAGAAGCCCTGAACAAGAGCATTGCGGAGCGGTTCCGGGCAGAGGCACCGCGCAGCCGTACCGGGCGGAGGGGCTGCCCGACGGGAACCGGCCGTAAGCGCTGCCCGTTGGACCGGCGGACCGGCCGGAGGCGCTGCGGGCCCGCACCGGGGCGCAAGCACTGAGCAGCGGCGCCGGACAGTCGCGCCGACCCGCAGTACCGAAAGCGAAGCCGATCCCGCAGTACCGAGAGCGAAGTCGCCCCCCCCCGCGGTGCCGAGAGCAGAGCGCACCCCCCCGCGGTATCGAAAGCGCAACCGACCCGCGGTACCGAAAGCGAAGGGGCGCCCGGAATTCTCCGGGCGCCCCTTGTTGTCGTTGCCGTGAGGCGGTCGCTCAGCTCGTCGCGTCCTCACGGCGGACCGAGAGGAGGTCCTCCAGCTGCTCCTCGCGAGCCTGGGCGGCCACGAACAGCAGTTCGTCACCCGCCTCCAGGGAGTCGTCCGCGGTGGGGGTGAGGACCCGGGTGCCGCGGATGATCGTGACCAGGGAGGTGTCCTCCGGCCACTCGACGTCGCCCACCTGCGTGCCGGCCAGGGCCGACTCGGGCGGCAGGGTCAGTTCGACCAGGTTGGCGTCGCCGTGGCTGAAGCGGAGGAGCCGGACCAGGTCACCGACGCTGACCGCCTCCTCGACCAGGGCCGACATCAGCCGCGGGGTCGACACGGCCACGTCCACGCCCCAGGACTCGTTGAACAGCCACTCGTTCTTGGGGTTGTTGACGCGGGCGACGACGCGCGGGACGCCGTACTCCGTCTTCGCCAGCAGCGAGACGACGAGGTTGACCTTGTCGTCGCCGGTCGCGGCGATGACGACGTTGCAGCGCTGGAGCGCGGCCTCGTCCAGCGAGGTGATCTCGCAGGCGTCGGCCAGCAGCCACTCCGCCTGGGGGACGCGCTCGACCGAGATCGCGGTCGGCGCCTTGTCGATGAGCAGGATCTCGTGGCCGTTCTCCAGCAGTTCGCCCGCGATCGAGCGGCCCACCGCTCCGGCTCCGGCAATGGCGACCCTCATCAGTGACCGCCCTCTTCGTCGGGGCCCTCGGCGAAGGTCGCCTCGACCTTCTCCACGTCGTCCGTCCGCATCATCACGTGCACGAGGTCGCCCTCCTGCAGCACCGTCTGCGAGGTCGGCAGAACCGCCTCGCCCAGGCGGGTGAGGAAGGCGACGCGGACCCCGGTCTCCTCCTGCATCTTGCTGATCTTGTGGCCCACCCAGGCGGACGAGGCGTGCACCTCGGCGAGCTGGACGCCGCCGGTGGGATCGCGCCACAGCGGCTCGGCCCCGGAGGGCAGCAGCCGGCGGAGCATCTGGTCGGCGGTCCAGCGGACCGTGGCGACCGTCGGGATGCCGAGGCGCTGGTAGACCTCCGCGCGGCGGGGGTCGTAGATCCGTGCCGCCACGTTGTCGATGCCGAACATCTCGCGGGCGACGCGGGCGGCGATGATGTTCGAGTTGTCGCCGCTGGAGACGGCGGCGAACGCGCCCGCCTCCTCGATGCCCGCCTCGCGCAGGGTGTCGCGGTCGAAGCCGATCCCGGTGACGCGCCGGCCGCCGAAACCCGAGCCCAGACGACGGAAGGCCGTGGGGTCCCGGTCGATCACGGCGACCGTGTGCCCCTGTTGCTCCAGGGTCTGGGCGAGGGTGGAACCCACTCGCCCGCAGCCCATGATGACGATGTGCACGACCGTCCTTCCGGTGTCAATAGCTACTGTTCAGCCGAAACGTCGAAAACAGGGTCTCAGACCGTCGCCCAAGCTACACACGTGCGGTCCACCGGGGGCACCCCCGTGCAGACTCGGGTCACATCGTGGGACGACGTCGGCTGATCCGGCGGACGCTGATCCCCGTCAGGACGCCCAGCCCGAGTAGGGAGGCGAGAGCGCCGATCAACTCCGCGGTCGCGGCCTGCATGGGGTCTCCAGAGGGTGAGGTGGACGAGTACGTCACGGCGTTCGTCGTGGACGCGGAGCACGCCCGGCGGTCGGCGAGCGCCTCCGGCAGGTGTTGCGAGCGCACGGGATTCGTCATATAGACGTGAGGACGCGGTCCATGAGACCGGAGGATGCGTGACGTGACGCACTTCGCAGCCGTCCCGGGAAGGATTTCACCCCGGGGCCCGCCGGGATTTCACCCGGATGTGCCCAGAACCAGTCGGGGCGCTTACGATCCTCTGCGTGTCCAAACTGACCGACGTGCCCAAACGGATCCTGATCGGGCGGGCCCTGCGCAGCGACCGGCTGGGCGAAACGCTCCTGCCGAAGCGCATCGCACTCCCCGTCTTCGCCTCCGACCCGCTCTCGTCCGTGGCGTACGCACCCGGAGAGGTGCTGCTGGTCCTCTCCATCGCGGGCGTGTCGGCCTACCACTTCAGCCCTTGGATCGCCGTCGCGGTCGTCGTGCTGATGTTCACCGTCGTGGCGTCCTACCGCCAGAACGTGCACGCCTACCCGAGCGGCGGCGGCGACTACGAGGTGGCGAACACCAACCTCGGCCCCAAGGCCGGTCTCACCGTCGCCAGCGCGCTCCTCGTCGACTACGTCCTCACCGTCGCCGTGTCGATCTCCTCTGGCGTGGAGAACCTCGGTTCGGCCATCCCCTTCTTCGTCGAGCACAAGGTGTTGTGCGCGATCGGCATCATCGTGCTGCTCACGCTGATGAACCTGCGCGGGGTGAAGGAGTCGGGCAAGCTCTTCGCGATCCCGACCTACGTGTTCGTCGTCGGTGTCTTCCTGATGATCGCGTGGGGCGCGTTCCGCGGGCTGGTCCTCGACGAGACCATGCGGGCGCCGACCGCCGACCTGGCGATCAAGCCCGAGCACCAGGGTCTGGCCGGCTTCGCGCTCGTCTTCCTGCTGCTGCGCGCGTTCTCCTCCGGCTGTGCCGCCCTCACCGGGGTCGAGGCCATCTCCAACGGCGTCCCCGCCTTCCGCAAGCCCAAGTCGAAGAACGCGGCCACCACGCTGGCCGCGATGGGCCTGCTCGCGGTCACCATGTTCTGCGGCATCATCGGCCTCGCCATGGCCACCAAGGTGCGGATGGCGGAGAACCCGGCGAACGACCTGTTCCGCGACGGCACCCCGGTCGGCGACTCCTACGTCCAGAACCCGGTGATCTCCCAGGTGGCCGCCGCCGTCTTCGGGGACGGCACGTTCCTCTTCGTCGTGCTGGCCGCCGCCACCGCCCTCGTGCTGTTCCTGGCCGCCAACACCGCCTACAACGGCTTCCCGCTGCTCGGTTCGATCCTCGCCCAGGACCGCTACCTCCCGCGCCAACTGCACACCCGCGGCGACCGCCTCGCCTTCTCCAACGGCATCGTGCTGCTGGCCGGCGCCGCCGTGCTCCTGGTGTGGATCTACGGCGCCGACTCCACGCGTCTGATCCAGCTGTACATCGTCGGGGTGTTCGTCTCCTTCACGCTCAGCCAGACCGGCATGGTCCGGCACTGGAACCGCCATCTGCGCACCGAGAAGGACCCGGCCAAGCGGCGCCACATGGTCCGCTCCCGCGCGATCAACACCTTCGGCGCCTTCTTCACCGGCCTGGTCCTGATCGTCGTCCTCGGCACCAAGTTCACGCACGGGGCCTGGGTCGCCCTGCTCGGCATGGTGATCTTCTACGCGACGATGACGGCCATCCGTAAGCACTACGACCGGGTCGCCGCGGAGATCGCCGCGCCGGAGGGCCCGAGCGACGACGTCGTCCGCCCGTCGAGGGTCCACTCCGTGGTGCTGATCTCCCGGATCCACCGCCCCACCCTGCGGGCCCTCGCCTACGCCAAGCTGATGCGCTCGCACACCCTGGAGGCGCTCAGCGTCAACGTCGACCCGGTCGAGACCAAGGCCCTCCAGGAGGAGTGGACGCGGCGCGGCATCGACGTACCGCTGAAGGTCCTCGACTCGCCCTACCGCGAGGTCACCCGGCCGGTCATCGAGTACGTCAAGGGGCTGCGCAAGGAGTCGCCGCGCGACGCGGTGTCGGTGATCATCCCCGAGTACGTGGTCGGTCACTGGTACGAGCACCTGCTGCACAACCAGAGCGCGCTCCGGCTCAAGGGCCGACTGTTGTTCACGCCCGGTGTCATGGTCACCTCCGTGCCGTACCAGCTGGAGTCCTCCGAGGTCGCCAAGCGGCGGGCGCGCAAGCGGCAGGAGTGGAGCGCGCCGGGCTCGGTACGGCGCGGACCGGCGCACGAGCGGCCGAAGGAATCCTCGGCCAAGGCGTCGGCCAAGGCGTCGGGCAAGGCACCGGACAAGCCGTCGGGAACGTCGTCGGCCGACCACGGCTGACCCGCTCCCGGGCCGACGCGCGCCCGGGCCACGCGCTCCCCGGCCGACGTTCGTGGTCAACGGTCGGACGGCACCCACGTAGACTGGTGGGCTGTTGTCCGGCCGTTGTCGCGTTCCCCATCTTCTGGAGTCACCCCACCATGCAGGCAGAACCGAAGAAATCGCTGGTGGGAGAGGAGTACGAGGTCGAGGTCGGCCCCGTCGCCCACGGCGGCCACTGCATCGCGCGTACGTCCGAGGGCCAGGTCCTCTTCGTCCGGCACGCGCTGCCGGGCGAGCGGGTCGTGGCGCGGGTGACCGACGGCGAGGAGGGGGCGCGTTTCCTGCGGGCGGACGCGGTCTCGGTCCTCACGGCCTCCAAGGACCGTGTCGAGGCCCCCTGCCCCTACGCCGGCCCCGGCCGCTGCGGCGGCTGCGACTGGCAGCACGCCAAGCCCGGCGCCCAGCGGCGCTTCAAGGGCGAGGTCATCGCGGAGCAGCTGCAGCGGCTCGCGGGCCTCACGCCCGAGGAGGCGGGCTGGGACGGCACGGTCATGCCGGCCGAGGGCGACAAGGTTCCGGCGGGCGAGGTTCCGGCGTGGCGCACGCGCGTGCAGTACGCGGTGGACGCCGAGGGCCGGGCCGGGCTGCGCAGGCACCGCTCGCACGAGGTCGAGCCGATCGACCGCTGCATGATCGCCGCGCCGGGCGTCTCCGAACTGGGCATCGAGAAGCGCGACTGGGCGGGCATGGCCTCCATCGACGCGATCGCCGCCACCGGTTCGCAGGACCGCCAGGTGATCCTCGAACCCCGGCCGGGCGCGCGCCTGCCGATCGTCGAGCTGGACCGGCCGGTGTCGGTGATGCGGGTCGAGGAGAAGGACGGGGGCGTGCACCGCGTGCACGGCCGCCCCTTCGTGCGCGAGCGCGCGGACGACCGTACGTACCGGGTCGGCAGCGGCGGCTTCTGGCAGGTCCACCCCAAGGCCGCCGACACCCTCGTCAAGGCCGTCATGCAGGGCCTGCTGCCGCGCAAGGGCGACATGGCGCTGGACCTCTACTGCGGGGTGGGCCTCTTCGCGGGCGCCCTCGCCGACCGGGTCGGCGACAAGGGCGCCGTGCTCGGCATCGAGTCCGGCAAGCGCGCGGTCGAGGACGCGCGGCACAACCTCGCCGGCTTCGACCGGGTGCGGATCGAACAGGGCAAGGTCGATGCGGTACTGCCGCGCACGGGTATCGACAAGGTCGACCTCATCGTCCTGGACCCGCCGCGCGCCGGGGCGGGCAAGAAGACCGTCCAGCACATGGCGTCGCTGGGCGCCCGCCGCATCGCCTACGTGGCCTGCGACCCGGCGGCGCTGGCGCGGGATCTCGGGTACTTCAAGGAGGGCGGGTACCGGGTTCGGATGCTGCGGGCGTTCGATCTGTTCCCGATGACGCACCATGTGGAGTGCGTGGCGATTCTCGAGCCGGCTTCAAAGGCGCTCTGACCTGCGATTTTCTTGGACTGCTCAGGTGCGTCGAGGTGTGCCCGACCTGTTCCCCGAAATACACGACGTGGAACGTGTCCTGGTGCCGGGGAATGGGTTTGATCTGCGGCTTCGTGGGGCGTCTCGCGAGGTGATGGGCGCGTTCCCCTCCGTCCATGGGGGCGTATGGGAAACCGTCCTGACGCTCATTTGACGCTGTTTCCGACGGAGCGTCAGGTGGGTGGCTGCTCCTGCGGGTGCGTAGGAAGAAGAATCGTGTATCAGAGCGTCATCAACGGGACGAGGCGCCGAGGTTGCGGTTGGACCTCCACCTACGTCTCCGAGGAGCATCCGCACCCTTTCCCGCGTCGGGACAGTTGACCTTCTCCTCGCCGGGACGACCTCCACCCGCTGCAGGGCATGGGCCGATCCACCGGCCGCCTCCTTCTCGTCAGCGGCCCGTCGCCGTCAGCTGACGAGAAGGAGGCCGACAGGTCCTGGCCGACGGCCTAGGAACAAGGGACTGTGTCGCCGTAGGCGCGACGCCATCCACTCGCCCTGCGGGGCACGCCGCTGAAGGACCGAGCTTCCGAGGCTCGTCAACTCGAAGCGTGCCCTCTGTGGAGCGTGTCGGTCGTGCGGTCGCCGACGCGCGGGGAGGGAAGGGGGACCCGCACCGTCTCGCGTCGTAGCGCGTGCGCGATGGCGCGCGCTTCGATGCCGGCCTGACGGAGGACACCCGTGAGGGGATTGGTGTATCCGGTGAAGTACAGGTGCGAGGCTTCGGGATGGGTCTGTGCGCCTACGGCGAGGGGTTGCTCGTCCTCGTTGAGAACACCCAGGGACCCGACCAGGTCGTGCAGGTTGGGCCGGTACCCGGTGGCGGCGATGACCGTGTCGGGGCGCCGTCGGGTGCCGTCGGCCAGTACCACGTCGGGGCCGTCGAACGCCTGGACGGCTGCGACCGGCTCGACCTGCCCGGACCGGACTGCGTCCACGAAGCCGTGGTCGAGCACGGGGTTGACCCCTTCGCGGGCATTGCGGGTGTACAGGCCCGTGCGGGGCCGGGGGAGTCCCCGTGAGGTCAGGTCGGGCACCGCGAGACGTTGCGTGAGCAGGGAAGTGCGGTCGCGCCACGCGAGCGGGAGGATCTCCGTCAGCCGGCCGGCCGCGTGCCATCGGGCGCTGGAGCGGGGCAGGATGTTGGGTGGGGTACGGACTGCGATCCATACCCGTGCGGCCCCGGCCCCGGCCAGGACGCTCGCGATCTCCGTTCCGCTGTTACCGGCGCCGACCACCAGGACGTCCTGCCCGCGGTAGGGGGCCGGAGAGCGGTAGTGGGCCGAGTGGAGCAGGGTGCCGGTGAAGGTCGAACGTCCGGGCCAGTCGGGGAGGTTCGGGGTGTGGCAGCGGCCGGTGGCCACCACGACCGCATCAGCAGTCACCGGGCCGTCGGGGGTGTGGACCAGCCACTGGGCTCCTGGACCCGGCTCGGCCCGTTCGATGCGCTGCACCGGGGTCGTCACCCGGACGTCGAGTCGGTGATGGGCGACGTAGCTCTCCAGGTATCGCACATAGTCGTCCCGGCTCACCCACGGGCCCGCTTGGCGCGGCAGCGACAGGCCGGGGAGGCTCGAGGTGCCGGGAGTGGTGTGCAGGCGTAGATGGTCATAGCGCTGCGCCCAGCTCGCTCCCACCCGGTCCGATCGTTCCAGGATCACGGCCGGCTCTCCGGAGCGGTTCAGTAGCGCGGCGGCCGCCAGGCCGTGGGGGCCGGCTCCGATCACGATCGTGGGAGCGCTGAGGTTTCGCTGCGGTGTCGAGGGCATCGCCTCCTACAACGGCGGACCGCGGAGCGGGTCACGCTCGACGGGGAGGCGCAAAGCCTGTGAAGTGGTGGTGTCGGCTGCTCAACGGACAGCGGGTGGCTGCCGTTACACCAGCGGTACGGACTCGTTGGACACCGGGCAGCAGCGCGGCGGATCGGTCCGCCGAGGGCAAGACCGTCGGGACTGTCCGGCCGGGCGCGGCTGAGCGGTCATGAGCCGGGCAGGCCAGGGGACATGAGCCTGCGCGGCCTCGGCCTGTGCGGCGGGCTCCGGGTCGGCTCGCTCCACCTGTCCGATCTTTCGAGGGGCTCATGTGCAGGCAGTAACGACGTGCCACCGGCCACGGCTGCGGATCAGCGGAGTCTGCAAGGCGTACGGCGGCAGGCAGATCCTGCGCGATGTGGATCTCGACGTGCCCGCCGGGACGCTGGTGGGAGTCGTCGGCGAGAACGGCGCGGGCAAGAGCACCCTGCTGCAGATCGCCGTAGGCCACCTTGCGCCCGACTGCGGAACGGTGGCACGGACCGGGGCGGTCGGGTACTGCCCACAACAGGCGCTGCTCAACGATGCGTTCACCGTCGGACAGCATCTGCGGTTGTTCCAGGTGGCCTACCGGCTGCCGACGTTGGAGCGGGCCGACGAGCTGATGGAGCTGCTGGCGCTGACCGGCTGCCGGCGCCAGCAGGTCGGCGAGCTCAGTGGCGGAACGCGACAGAAGCTGAACCTGCTGATCGCTCTCATGCACGATCCGCAGTTGCTGGTCCTGGACGAGCCCTACCAGGGTTTCGACTGGGACACTCATCAGCGGTTCTGGGCCCTGGCCGCCGATCTGCGTGATCAGGGCCGGTCGATCATCGTGGTTTCGCACCTGCTGCACGACCTGCACCACTTCGATGCGATCGCTCATCTGCGCCAGGGCCGTCTGCACTTCGAGGAGACCGAGCGTTGAGCCTCTCCTGGACGGCATTCACCGAACTGCTGCGCTGCACTCTGCAGGGCCACCTGCGCAACCGGCTGGCCCTGGCTCTGGCGGTCGCGTTCATCCCCATCTGGATTTTCGTGGCGCGCTTGTGCACCTCCGACCAAGTGGTGCGTATCTGGCTGGACGCCATCAGCGGCCACGTCTCCGCTCCGGCCGGCCAGGTGGGCCAGGTGGCCAGCGCGCTGGGCGCCATCACCATGGTCGCCGGCTTCGTCGCCTTCACCGAGACCTTCCAATCGCGGGAGGTGGACCGCCGTCTGCTGCTGGCGGGCTACCCCCGGCTGCCGATACTGCTGGCCAAACTTGCTGCCGTCGCCCTCACCGCCGCTCTGCTGGCCCTCTACACCACGATCCTGCTGTGGATCTCCCTGCCCGTACGCCACGCAGCACCCCTGGCGCTGGCCCTTGCGGGCGCCGGCCTCGCCTATGGCGGCATCGGTCTTCTGCTCGGTTCTCTGGTCCGTGGCGAGTTGGAGGGCTTCTTCCTCATCATCATGCTCAGCCTGGTCGACACCGGCCTGCAGAATCCCGTCTTCAACACGCTCATGGATGTGGCGGGCGTGTCCGCGCTTCCTCTGTACGGCGTGAACCAGCTGGCGCTGAGCTCAGCCCTGACCTCGCAGATCCCCTGGTTTCACGGCCTGCTCTCCCTCATCTGGTCCGCAGCGACCGGCGCCCTGGCGCTGCTCGTCCTCCACACCCACCGACCTTCCCGCTCCCCGTGGTCCCGCAGGACGAGAGCCCAGGCAGGGTGATCACTGTGCGGACGGTCCTCCTGCGGGATTCTGCTTGGCCCGAGGACTGTCCCATCAGCGGTGTGAGTGGGTTGCCGGTGGCGGCTCACCCCTTGTCCGCGAATAGTGCGCGCGGCATTTCGCGTCATTACTGCTGTGCCGCAGGGGGTGTGCGCAGGGCAACCATGGCGACGTCGTCGTTGTCGCTCGGGCGGACCTGGTCCAGCAGGGAGTTGCAGAAGCCCGTGAACCTGCCGCCGTCGATTTGACCTGGTGGTATTGGACGCAAGGCGAGCCAGGTCTGCGTCCAGTACGCCGGCCCGCACGACCTCGCTGCCGGTCAGCACATGAAGTTCGCTTACGGGCAGGACGACTTGCCGGCCCGTGTCGCCCGCTACGTCTCGTTCGAGGAGTACCGAGAGCCCCAGAACGTCACCCCTGACTCGCCGAGTGTGCAGCTGCAACATCCGCCGCATCTACGGCCCGGAGAAGGAGGCTCCGGGCTTGCTTCTGAACCGGCTTGCGCTTCCTGACCACTCGACGGGTGGGTTTGCCAGGACGATGCTTCTTACTCTGTGTGACCAAAGCTACCGTTTTAGTCATGACAGCTACGACGGCTGCGGCCACCGTCCAGGGCGGCTCGCAATGGGTACAGACCGGACCGCTCGCCTTCAACCACCCGCTCACCACCACCGCGGAGCGCATCTCCGAGGTGCCGGAACTCACGATCCCCTTCCCGGGGGTGTGGGAGCTCACCTACCACGTCCGCACCTCGTTCAGCTCCGGCAATCAGCGGGCGCTGTGGATCCACACCTGGCTGGACAAGGACGGCGTGCGCATCGAGGGCAGTGAAGCACGCACGGCCGCCAGGGCCCGGATACCGAAGCGGTTCAGGACACGGTCGGACAGGCGGTCCTGGTCGCTCTCCAGGTCGGGGAGACGGTGACGCTCCACGGCCGCTACGCCGGAGAGGGCAACGCCTCCGTTCTCAGCAACGACGGCGGACGCACCTCGGTCGTGGCGCACTGGGCGAGCCCAGGGTTCTGATCGCCACCGCGACTGTGGGTGGGGCGGGGCAGCACGGCTCACCCACAGTCGCGGTCAGCGGCTCGGCCTGCACGGGGGGCAACGCATGGCCCGAGGGATCGGGTACGCGGGATCAGTCTGAACCTCGCTGGCGGCGTGCCCCGAGACGGTCGCGGCCCTCCCGTGGCCGGTGCGCTGACCGGCCCTGCTCAATCTCGCCGGGATTGCCTGTGCGTCAACTGCTCACACCGGGATGAGCCTGCGCGAGCCCTTGCCATCCCAGGTCTGTCGCGTCTACTTCTTGGCGAGCTCGATCAGGTCGGCGAATTTTTCCCCTGCCATCTGATTGCCAGCCATGTTGATCTTTCCGGCGAAAGACCCGGTCATGAGGGTCTGGCGCGGGTGGTCGTAGAACTCGGCGAAGGTCGAGGAGTTCATCGTGATGGTGAGGTCGGCGCCACCCGGGTCTCCTTGCACGACCTTCGGGGCCTGCGGGTTGACCCGCCAGTCCCCGCCGCCCTGGCCTGTGATGACGACATGGAATTGGTAGTCGACCTTGCGTGCTTCGTCGGCGTGGCGTTCAAGACCGGAGCCGATGTCTTCGTGAACCACTTCTGCACGTCGACAGCCATCCGTTCTCCTCTGGGTGCTTGGGCATAGCTGGACGATTCACCCTGTCACGCTGGGTGTCCGCCCGTATGCGGACAGGCGGAAGATCACTCTTCGGGGGGAGCGAAGGGGTGCCGCCCTGCGGCCAGCTCCGGCACATACGTTCGCGTGCGGCCGCAACGAGGTTGACGGCGCCGCGTCGGCTGGGCAGCTCTGGCAGGGCGGCTGGGCCGCCGGCCGTCCCAGCCGGTGCGCGGGTAGGTCAGGCCACTTCTGCGGGGCACTGGCTGGGGAGGTCGATGAGAGTCTGCCGTTCGCTCTCGTCGACGCTGAGCTGGTTGTCGCGTTTCACGGCGACCCATTCGGTGACGTACCGGCAGCGTGCCGGCTCGATGGGAAGCCACTGGGTGACGTCCTTGTCGGCTTTTTGCCGGTTGGACCGCGGGGTGACCGCGATCAGGTGATGCTCGACGTCGAGGTTGTTGGCGTACGCGACGCGTTCGGCCTTGGTCCACCGCCAGCCACCGGAGTCCCACGCTTCGGCGAGCGGGACTGGGTGTAGACCGCAGCGGCCCTGTCCCTCCACGCCCGCATCCGCCCTTCATGACCTTTCGCTGTCATGTAGGTAGCGCCGGCGGGGGATCTCGCCGCATGGATACCGCACCGGCTCACCTGTGTGAACGGCGCCGTTCACACACTCGCTCCTGACCAGCCTGCTGGCGGGACCGCTGCGTCGGCAAACGCTGCTGTCCGGGCTGGGAGTCCGAGGGCCGTTCCAGAAGGCGTGCTCAGCTCACAGTTCACTCTCCAGCTGCGGTGCGTGAGCAGGCTGCGCGGCAGGGTGCGCAGGCCCTGCATGGCGGGGCAGCCCTACGGCGGCGATGAGCGCTGCGGACAGGGCGGCCGCCGCGGCGGCCCAGGAAGCGGTGTGCAGGCCGTTCATGAACGTCACCGAGGGCGCAGCGGGGAGGGCGGCGCAGGGGCCTGCCGGTGGGGAATGCGGCAATGGTCCCCGAGGGGCGCCGGCTTGTGCGTGGTGTGCGGCGAGGAGGGAGCCGAGGACGGCGATGCCGAGGGCTCCGCCGACCTCGCGGACCAGGTCGTTGACGGCGGCCCCGGTGCCGGCCTGTTCGCCGGGCACCGCTCCGAGGACTGCCTCGGTGGCGGGTGGAGCCGCGAGTCCTGCGCCGAAGCCGGCGACCAGCTGGTAGCCGACAGCGGGACCGTATCCGGAAACGGGCGGGGCCAGGGCCAGGAAACCGAATCCGGACGCGACCAGCAGCATCCCCGTGGTGACGGTCAGTCTGTCGCCCCAGCGCGGTGCGATCAGCAGCGACGCGCCTGCCCCCGCGCCCAGGGCCGCGGCCAGCGGCAGCAGCCGCAGCCCGGTCTGGGCGGGGGCGTAGTGCAGCTGGGTCTGGAGGTAGAGGGTGAGCAGGAACAGGGAGCCGAAGAGAGCGAAGAACATCCAGGCCAGCGCGGCCACGGCGGCGGTGAACCGACGGTCGGCGAAGAGCCTTGGCGGCAGGAGCGGTGCGGGATGGCGCTTCTCCCACCACGGGAGGAGGGCGAACGCCAGGACAGCGAGGATGAATCCGGCTCCGATGGCGGGGTCGATCCAGCCGCGGACCGGGCCCTGGATGATCGACCACACCAGGGCCCCCATCCCGCAAGTGACCGCCCCCATTCCGACCCGGTCCGGGGGGCCGGGGCCGGGGCGGGGGTGGCGGGATTCGGGAACCCACCACCCGGTCCCCGCCAGGGTCACGACGACCACGGGCACGTTGATCCAGAACCCGGCCCGCCAGCCGTAGTGCTCCACCAGTAGGCCGCCGATCACCGGGCCGGCCAGCGCCCCGAGGCCGGCCACGAACGCCCACACCGCGACGGCCTTGCGGCGGCCGGCCGGATCGGGGAACACCACGGTGATCAACGAGAGAGTGGAGGGCATCAGCAGCGCCGCACCGCAGCCCATCGCCAGCGCGCCGCGACGACCTGCCCGGTGCCGGTGGCCAGCCCCCCGGCCACCGACGCCGCCCCGCACAGGGCCAGGCCCAGAGTGAAGGCGCGGCGCCGGCCGTGCGTATCGCTCCACACTCCGGCAACCAAGAGGCAGCAGGCCAGTGCGAGGGTGTAGGCGTCGGCGATCCACAGCAGGCCCTGCGGGCCCGGATCCAGAGCAGACTGGAGACTGGGCAGGGCCACGTTCATGACAGTGACGTCGAGGCCGATCAGGAACAGACCAGTGCACAGCACTGCCAGGGCCCTACCCGGGTGCGCGGTACGCGGGGACCCTGGCATGGGGCGATGTGCTCCCACCACCAGGCGACGGTCGGGTAAGGCAGCGGCTCGTCACTCAAGTTTGCGGGGGGCATGACGGTGCGCCGGATGTCCGGGGCGGCTTCGGGGGCGAAGTAGCGCATGCAGGTGGTACCGAAGGTGATGTCGCCGCTGATCACCAGCTCCACGCCGGTGAGGTACTTGCGCAGGTCCGGGCTGGCAGTGGGAAGAATCTGCTCGCGCAGGCGGAGATACAGGGCGAGCATGGTGTCGCGGATCCGGATGCCCTCGAGCATGGCCTGTTCGAGGGTCCAGTCGGGATGTTCGTGCTGGAGTGCGCCGAAGAGGTTGTAGTTGACCTGCGTCAGGTCCCGCTCCTTGCAGAAGGAGTAGCGGTCGTTGTCCAACGCGGCGGCGAAGAGACCTGCTTCGGTTGCTGCTTTCACCAGGGGCGAGGACCATTCCTGAGCGGTGAGTTCGGTGCCTTCGACCGCGTCGAGGCAGCCGGGTGTGGCGTGGACGCCGACGGCGCCGAGGCGCACGGCCAGGTAGTCGTTGACCGTCAGAGGGGTGCCGCGTTCGCTCAGGGCCCGCTCCCAGAGCTCCGCGTGCAGCCAGTCGGCCTGTGTGGTGGTGAACCGTTCGTACTGGACATCGCTCATGCAGGCGCGCAGGCGCTCGAAGACGTTGCGCAGCGCGTCGTCGAGGTGGGTGGTGTGGCTCTCCCAGGAGCGTGCGCACAGCATGGTGCGCGCCCAGCGGTACACGGCGTGAAGAACGTCGGCCCTGGCGTCCGGGTCGGGCACGATGAAGTCGTCGGCCATGAACGCCCAAGCGCTGTAGTCGGCCAGCACCTGGGCCAGGTCAGGGTTCGTGCTGGCGTGGGGGAAGGCGTGGGTGATCAGGGTGGCCCCTCCCGCCCCGTACAGCGCGGACAGGTTCGGATCGCCGCGCCCCAGGTCGAACTTCTGCGCCCACGCGGCGCAGTTGGCACTCAGGCGTTCCGCATCGGCGCCGATTTCCTCTTCGAGCGGGCAGTAGAAGGTCCAGAACCCCTCGGGGAGTTCTGCAGGGTGCATTTCTGAGTTCTCCCTGTTCGGATCGAACGGCGTGGCATCGGTGGGGGCTGCGGGAACGGCGTTGCCCCAGAAGGGTCAGTGGTCGCGGTGGGTGATCAGGTCGGCCAGGGCCGCCAGTTCGGCGGCTGCCACCGGCTCCGGCCGCACCTGGTCAAGGAGGTGCAGGGCATCGGCGGGGTGGCGGCGGGCGCGGCGTAGCGTGGCCTCCCGTGCGCCGGTCTGCTCGATCAGGTCCCTGGCCCGCGCAGCCTCCTCCTCACTCAGCGGCCCGTTCGCGCTGTAGAGAGCGCGCAGGGACCGGGCTTGTGGAGTGTGGCCGGCCATGGCGGCTGCGACGGGAATGGTGACCTTGCGCGAGCGCAGGTCGGACAGGGCGGGCTTGCCCGTCACCGGCTCCTCCCCCCAGATGCCGAGAACGTCGTCGACGCACTGGTAGGCGATGCCCAGACGCCGTCCGAAACCGTGCAGGAGCTGGGCGCGCTCTGGGCCGGCGCCACCCGCGGTCGCGCCGAGCTCGCAGGCGCAGGCCAGCAGCGCGCCGGTCTTGCCGGCCGCGACCTCTGCGGCCCGGTCCGCACGGACGTCTGTACCGGATCCCATGAGGGTGTCGAGGTACTCGCCCTCGATCAGCGCCTGCACGGCGGCCAGCAGCACCGGCACCGTCCGGCCCGCGTCCGGCGCCTCAGCCACGCTCTGGACGGCAGCGAAGAACAGAGCGTCGCCCGCAAGGATCGCCGCCGGAACTCCCTTCGCCGCCCAGAGCGCGGGCCGGCCACGGCGCAGCGGATCCTCGTCGATGACGTCGTCGTGGAGCAGGCTGGCGTTGTGCACCAGTTCCACCGCCACGGCCGCCGCCCGCGCGGCACACGGGTCTGCGCCCACCGCACGGCACGCCAGCAGGGCAAGGGCCGGACGCACGCCCTTGCTGACGGGCGGCGCCTTCAGGACCGTGCTGTCGTCGGTCCACCAGCCGAAATGCAGCCCCGCGACATGCCTGATCTGAGGAGGCAGGGTGTGAACGCGAGACCGGACCAACGGCCGCACCAAGGTCGCGGTTTGCGCGAGGATCGTCTCGCAGTCACGAGGTGAGTCAGCCACTCGAACCCCTTCCAGGGATCAGGCCATGTCCACGCCAGAATCAAGGTGCAAGCGGGGGGAGGGGCAGGGTGTGACGACCAGCGCCCGACGCACACCCCTGGCCCACTCCACTCCCGTGCACGACACACTGCGCCGCACGCGCCCGGCCCATACCGGCCAGCCAGCACACACGTAAGGGCGCGGGTTCGGCTCTACGCACCCCACAGAGGGGGAACTCTGCAGTTGCAGGCCCAGTCGAGGTCGACTTCCTTGGGCTGTCAGGCTGACGACCCCATAGTTCTGAAGCCGGCCGATCTACCGATGCGCCGGACAGCGGACAACCGCATGGGCTGTGTCAGGTGCGCGTTTCTCGGCCAGGTGCTCGACCCTTTCACCAAGTGCGTCCCTATCGGGTGAGTGCTGGCGAGTAATGCGTCAGCTCACCGACCGAGGGAGCGACCATACCGGCAGTGTGTTCTTCCGAAGGAAAGGGTCTCCGTGCGCCGTGCATTGATCGTTGTTGATGTGCAGAAGGACTTCTGCGAGGGCGGCAGTATTCCGGTGAAGGGCGGCGCGGGCAGGGCTGTGGCCATCGCCGACCTGGTGCGGCGTGCCGACGGAAAGTACGCGCACATCGTCGCCACCCGTGACCACCACATCGACCCGGGGGCCCACTTCTCCGAGCACCCGGACTTCCAGAACTCTTTCCCCGAGCACTGCGTCGTCGGCGGCGAGGGAGGCGAGTTCCATCCC
This sequence comes from Streptomyces stelliscabiei, assembly GCF_014873495.1. GTDB lineage: Bacteria > Actinomycetota > Actinomycetes > Streptomycetales > Streptomycetaceae > Streptomyces > Streptomyces bottropensis. The sequence goes on from NZ_JADBGF010000001.1 coordinate 7,746,303, forward strand.
GGCTTCGCTCCCGCTGTCACCTCTGGTGGCGTGGACGAGGTGTTCTTCAAGGGGGCGTACTCCGCCTCGAAGAGCGGTTTCGAGGGCTCTGCCGAGGACGGCACGTCGCTGGCCGACTGGCTGCGTGCCCGCCACGTCAGTGATCTCGACGTCGTCGGCATCGCTACCGACCACTGTGTGAAGGCCACCGCGCTCGACGGTGTACGGGCGGGCTTCGCCGTCCGGGTCCTGCTCAACTACACCGCCGGCGTTGCCGCCGACACCACCAGCACCGCGATCAATGAGCTACGCCAAGCCGGTGTGAAGTTGAGCGGCAAGCCAGTCGTCCTCGCCTGAGAACAACGGTCGCCTTTCGCCACAGGACCTGCCCGCAACAGGCGCACCGGCCGTGTCACGAGTCCCGGAGCCTCCAGTGGCCGTCATCCGACTGGCCGTGGAGGCCCGCCCCCGGACCGGGAGACGACGGATCAGGGGCGCACTTCCCGAACGTGGCGTGGCTGCTGGGGGCCTACCCGTTGATCAGCATCACGCCGGGGCCGCCGTCGCCGGCCAAGCCGAACAGAGCCATCTGCATGGCTGGGCACAGCCGCCCTCTTCGGGGCAAGGGCGAACTGGAGGGGAAGGGCGCGGCGCCCGGCCACTTCCGGGGCCGGTGTTGCGCCGTCCCGTGCCCAGGCCGGCCGGGCCAGTTGGGAGAACCGCCGTGAACGAGTCGAGGCAGCCTGACCTGTCTCTCCATAGGAAGGGATGGGTTGTCGGCCATGACGCTCGTTTGACGCTCCGGGCGCCCGCAGGCGGTACAGCGGGCCACAAAATGGCCTCTGACCTGCAACTTTCCGGATCCCGCTGAAGCCGACATCTTGCCGATGACGCACCACGTGGAGTGCGTGGCGATTCTCGAGCCGGCTTCAAAGGCGCTCTGACCTGCGATTTTCTTGGACTGCTCAGATGCGTCGAGGTGTGCCCGACCTGTTTCCCTCAGTCCATCGCGTGGAGTGCGTCGCAGGCTCGCGCCACATGCCTCACCTGCTGCTTCGAAGAGCGGGGTGCGGGCGATGAACGCTCTGCCCCAGCTTCGTGAGGGGGCGGTGGGGGAGGTGTCTTGACGCTCGTTCGACGCTGCTTCTGATGGGGCGTCACGAGGCTCGTGCGCCTGAAACAGCAGCGAGGTCAATGATCAAACTCAGACTGCACGCGGGCTCAGGAGTTGGACGCCAGGCGCGGGTCGGTAGCGCGTGCTGAGATAGCAGCCGTAAAAGTCGCCGCGCCCGCCGTCGCCACCTTGGCGCCGTGCCGGTCGATCAACCAGGCGGTCTCGAGGACGAGCAGGCTCGGCTGCGCGAAGTCGCTGCGTGAGCGCGCGATGAGCTCCTGGACGACGCCCTCGTAGGCGAGCGTTTCGCCGACGCGATGCGCCTTCGCGACTGCTCGGCCAGCGGCCCCCGTCCAGTTTCTGCAGGACCTGGCCCGACGGCCGGCGTTCTCTTCACGAGGCAGAGACTGCCGATCCATGGACAAACCTTCCTCTCCCGCCCCTGTGCGGGCGCTCTTACGGTCGAGGCTGCGGGTGGTCACCGGCCCGCCGTACCGAAGGAGCAAGATCTCCATGAAGATGACTGGCAACACGATCCTGATCACCGGCGGCACCTCTGGCATCGGTCTCGGCCTGGCGGTGCGTCTGCACGAGGCTGGCAACAAGGTGATTGTCGCCGGCCGGCGCAAGGAACTCCTTGACGAGATCACGGCCGAGCACCCGGGTATCGACGCGGTCGTCCTCGATGTCGCGGACCCTGACTCGATTGCCCGGGCCCGTGAGGCCGTGGCGGCGAGCCACCCGGGGTTGAACGTCCTGGTCAACAACGCCGGCATTCAGCTGCTGGAGAGCGTCCTTGACCCGGCAGGACTCCAGGTCGCCGAGGATCACGTCGCGACCAATCTGCTCGGCACGATCCGGATGACGTACGCCTTCCTGCCGCTGCTGGTGGGCAAGGACGACGCGGTCGTCATGAATGTCACCTCCGCGCTGGCGTTCGTACCGTTCCCGATCACGCCGACCTACAGCGCGACCAAGGCCGCGCTGCACTCCTTCTCCGAGAGCCTGCGTATCCAGCTCGCCAGTGCTGACGCCGGTGTCCAGGTGATAGAGGTGGTCCCGGCGGGCGTGCGCACGACCCTGATGGGCCAGCAGGACAGCGAGCAGTCCATGCCGTTGGACGACTTCCTCACCGAGGTCCTCGATCTGCTGCGTGAGAAGCCCGACGCGAAGGAGCTGGTCGTCGAGCCCGCAAGGTTCATCCGCGACGCGGTGGCCACCGGCTCCTACGACGACGTCCTCGCCATGATGACCGGTAGCTGACCGACCTGTAGTGACCGACGCGGAACCAGCAGCACGCGGGCGGGTCCTGTGGGGCCACATGAGGGACGAACGCGAGCGGGACCCGCTTCGGGGTGGTCCTCACCGAGGATGCGGAACGGTAAGGAAGCGTCTTCGGCTTCGCCCCGGTCGTCGCACGAGAGGGGGCCGGCTGCGTCCTGAGGGCCGACGGGCACGCGAGCGCCCGGCACGGTGAACATCGTCGGGCCGGCCGGGCCGGGCGACGAGGCCCGGGACCGGTCCCAAGCGGGCGTCCTTGACGGGGGACCGTCGCCGCAGGCCGTCTTCCGTACCGGCGGCCTGCGGCGCACTGCCGGGGCGGCGCATTGCCCAGCGGGTCATGCACGTCCGGTGACCATCGAGACTTCTCGCTGCGAGTGCCTCGACGTCGGCCGACCGAGTGGGCTTGCGCAGGCGGGAAGGGACTGCTCAGCCATGGATCGGCGGTCTCTGGATAGCCGGGCGGGATGCCACGAGGATGAGGGCATGGACAAGAGAGAACTGGCGGCATTCCTGCGCCACCGGCGCGAGACGCTACGGCCCCGCGACGTCGGGCTGGTCGAGGGGCCGCGCAGGCGTACGCAGGGGCTGCGCCGCGAGGAGGTCGCGCAGCTCGCCGGCATGTCCACCGACTACTACGCCCGGCTGGAGCAGCAGCGTGCTCCGCAGCCCTCCGTACAGATCACCGCGGCGCTCGCCCGGGCGCTGCGGCTGACCCTGGATGAACGCGATCATCTCTTCGTCCTCATCGGCCACAACGCCCCGGCCCGTTTCCACCGCTCCGACCACGTCAGCCCGACACTGATGCGGGTCCTGGACCGCCTGGACGATACCCCGGCCCTGGTAACCACCGACCTGGTCGACACCCTCGCGATGAACCCCTTGGCCGTTGCGCTGCTCGGCGACCAGACCCGTCACACCGGTCTGGCCAGCAGTGGCTACTACCGCTGGTTCATGGACCCGGCCGAGCGCCTGGTGTATCCCGAGGAGACCCACGAAAGCCACGGCCGTGCCCAGGCGGCACGCCTACGGGCCGCGCTGACAGCCGGCAGCGACACCCCCCGAGCCGCCCGAATCCTCGCCGAACTCCAGGAACACAGCCCCGAGTTCGTCCGCATGTGGGAATTGCAGGAGGTCGCCCGCTACGGCGACTGCAAGACCCTCCTCCATCCCGAAGTCGGCCGCATCGACGTCGACGTCCAGCTCCTGTACACCGAGAACCGCGCCCAGACTCTGGTGGTGCTGACCACCCGCCCCGGCACGGAGAGCCACAGCAAACTCGAACTGCTCTCCGTCATCGGACGCCAGCAGCTCACCCCCTGACGTCCCGGACCGGGGACCGGGCCGGTTCGTGCTGCAGGGGCCGGACAAGGGCACCCTGGAATGGTGCAGCCGGCACGGCTTCTGCCCTGCGCTCTGCGGCCAGATATGTCGGCCCCTGCACTTCCGGGCTCCCGTGGTCGGGCCGCCGGTTTGACCGGATGCCGCCTCCGTTTTAGTCTCGAATGCATACGGAGGCAGCATCCGTTTTGATGCGTCCGCAGGACCACGGCAGGCAGGAGGGCGCATGAGTGCCGGTGAACAGCGGGGCCGCAAGCCGCGCGCGGACGTCCAGCGCAACCGCGCGGCCCTCCTGGAGACCGCGCAGCGGCACTTCCTGCGGCACGGGATCGGCACCTCCCTCGAAGCGGTGGCCAAGGAGGCGGGCGTCGGGCCCGCCACCCTGTACCGGCACTTTCCCACCCGGGAGGCGCTGCTCGCGGCCGTGCTACAGACCCGCTCCGAGGAACTCGTGGCCCGCCGGACAGGCATCGAGCAACTCGGCGACCCCGCCGAGGCGCTGGATCAATGGCTGCGGGCGATGGAGGAGTACTTCAGCGCCTACAGCGGCCTGCCGGAACCGCTCATGGCCGCGGCCCGCGCACAGGAGCCGGACAGCCCGCTCACGATTCCCTGCGACATCCTCATCACCGCCACCGACCAGTACGTGCGAGCAGCACAGCGCGCGGGACACGTGCGTGCCTCGGTGCGGGGGCACGACCTGTTCCTCGCGGCCTGCTCCGTGGCCTGGATCAAGGGCACCGGTACCGAGGAGGAGTCGCTCGACCGGCTCCGCACCCTCATCGCGAGCGGCTACCGCCAGCGGGACACCCAGGCGTAGACCGCCAGGCGCCCCGCCCCCGCAACGCCAGGCGGCACCACCGCACGGCCATCACCTCGCGCTGCCCTCAGGGGCGGCACAACCCCTCAAGGGACAAATAATGAAAATTACTGTCATAGGCGCCGGTGCCATCGGCGGGAACCTCGCTGTCAAGCTCAGCACGGCTGGTCATGACGTCCAGGTGGCCGATGCCCGCGGCCCCGAGGCCGTCCGGGCGGAGGTGCTGGAGTCCGGGGCTCGCGCGGTGGACCTCGCCGACGCCGTCCAGGGCCGGGATGTCATCGTCCTGTCGATCCCGTTCGGGGTGGCGGGCCAGCTGGCGGACCTGTTCGCGTCGGTGCCCGACGAGACGGTGGTCATCGACACCGCGAACTACTACCCCGGCATGCTCAGCGAGCCGATCGAGGCGGTCGACAACGGCCAGGTGGAGAGCGTGTACACCGCCGAGCAGCTGGGCCGCCCCGTGGTCAAGGCATGGAACGCCGCCCTGGCAGAGACCCAGCGGGCCAAGGGTGTTCCGGCCGGAGCACCCGGCCGCCTCGCCATCCCCGTCGCCGGTGACAACGAGCAGGCGCGGCGCGTGGCCATGAGCCTGGTGGACGACACCGGCTTCGACCCCTACGACGCCGGGACACTGGCCGACTCCTGGCGCCAGCAGCCCAACAGCCCCGCCTACTGCACCGAGTTGACCCTCGCCGAGCTGCCCGCGGCCCTGGCCGCGGCCGACCGCACCAAGGACGCCGCCATCCGCGACAGCCTCCCGGAACGCATCGCCGCCCTCGGTGCCAACCTCACCGTCGACGACGTCGTCGAGATGAACCGCGCCGCCCACCGCTGAGACACCCGGCGCCGCTCTCGTCCAGGCAACGACACGAGAGCGGCAACGCCGGCGCGCCGCGAACACACACGACGAACACGAAGAACGGCGCTCACTTCGGCAAGGCCGCCATTACTCACCCGCACCACCGCGTCCGCGGCCGGCCCGCAGCCCCGAGAACCCCGGTCACAGACACCGGGGTTCCGTTTCGGACAAGGAGTTTCACCATGAAGATCGGCATTCTCGGCACCGGGAACATCGGCAAGACGCTGACCAGGCGGTTGAGCGCGGCCGGGCACGAGGTGAAGGCGGCCAATTGGCCGGGACCGGCTCCGAGGCCGCGGTCACCATCTTCATGATCGCCTGGTAGTTGGCGGGCAGCGCGCTCTCGTCCATGCCCGGCTCGCGGTGCGGGACCAGTCGCATCCCGCGCGCGCCCGGAGTCGTCACCCGCTCCAACTCCTCGGCCACGTCCGGGTCGTCGGCCTGCCCGCTCCGCTCGGCCTCAATGAACTGCCCGATCACCATCTCGGCGGCTTCCAGCCGGACCACCTCGGCATCGATCTCGGCGAGCTCCTTGCGAAGCCGTTCGGCGCGATCGGCCAGCACCACTCTCCGCTGCATCACCCAGACCAGTATGTCCGCCACCAGCAGCCCCCTTCCCACCCGGCTCTCCTCGGAGCCTGCGAGGCACTCCCAACCCCACATCGCGATTCCGGCGAACCGGCAACGCGTCGGATGATCACCTGCTACCGATCACACCCCCGACCGGCACGAGCACCTCAGTCTCCGCCCACACCATCCCCACGACCAGCGAACTCAGTTTGAGCAACGCTCAATGGCAGTTGCCGGCTAGCCCGCAACCCCTGCCACAGCGCGCCTCGAAGACCCCCCCCGCTGCTGTCCTGCCCCCGCGCCGGTAAGAGGTTGCGGAGCCAGCGGTGCATCAAGCAACGTTCGCCCTGTTCACATCTCGCGTAGCCGGACCGAGGGCGGCGCGTTGCAGGGCGCCACCAAACGTCCTGTCTCACAGGTCCGCTCGGATCGCAGCAGGTCGGGACCATCCCGATGCCCCGCCGGGCGTCGGGATGACGCCGAGCTGCTGAAGGAGGCCGAGGAGATCCTTGCTCGACCGCTTTTCGGCGAGCTTGCCGTTCTCGATGCGGTGAATCACCGTCGCGGTCATCGTGATCGGCCTGCCGGTGGCAGGGATGCCCGGGAGGTCCCTCTCATGGTTCGCACCTGGTCGCGGGACTCAAGCAGGTGTTCCGTCTGTTCTGGGAGGCCACACCCGGAACCCACGAGATCGAAGACCAGATCGCGGAGGGTGACAAAGTCGTGACCCGGCTGAGGGCCCGAGGACTGCACAGGCGCCTTCGGGGGCGAGGACCGTCACCGGCGCCAGCCGCCGCAGAAGGCGCACACGCCAGGTCAGTGCCTGCGCGCAGCCCTCGTCCGGCACGTCCAGAACGGCCAGCGGACGTGGCCGTCGGGTCAGGAGCTCGCCATAGGCCTGCAGCGCCCCCCAGGGCCAGGGGTTGACCATCGCTGGTAGCAGCTGCGTTCTGCGTGCCTCTCTCAGGAGGCGACCGCTCCGCTCCCGGGCAAGGGAGATCACCACACACGGCACAGCGAGGTGTCCGCCCTGGCGGCATCGGCCCGTCCGCACGGTTCGTCCTCGATCGCGGTATGCAAGGCGAGTGTCCGCGGGAAGCGCCGTACGTCTCCGTGTTCTTGCATCGTCTCGCGTGTTTCCTCGTTCTTCTCAGGGTGTCAGGGCGAGCCTTCTCCGCGCGCGCGAGGCCAGAGGTCAGCGGCTGACGCGTATCTTCGACTGGCCGTGCGGGCGTTCCTCCCAGTCGTCCATGAAGCAGGCATGCAGGCCGTGCTTGCGGGTCAGGGCCAGGAGGGTCTCGGTGCGGTAGTAGAAGTCCTCGCGCAGAACCTGGTGTTCGGCGCCCTCGGTGCGGTCGAAGGTGAAGTCGAAGAACCCGGTGTCGGTCAGCACCCGGCCGACGTGGGCGAGGCACTCCTCGATGACGTCCAGCGGCGAGTGGGAGAAGACGCTGTGCGCGTGGATGACGTCGAAGTGGTCGCTGGGCAGGAAGTCCAGGGTGAGGTCGCCGGTGATGGTCAGGTGCGGCAGCTTGTCCTGGAGGTGGCGCTCGGCGAGAGTCCTCTTGGCGGCGATCAGGATGTCGGGCGAGATGTCGATGCCGTAGTAGTGGCCGGCGTCGAGGTGGTCGATGAAGCGCCAGCCGCCGCGCAGGTTGCCGCAGCCGATGTCGAGCATGCGGTGCTCGGGGCGCAGCCCGTGCTCGGTGAGGTAGTCGAACTGCATCTGCCCGAGCGCCAGCCAGCGGTCATGGGTCTGACTGCCGACCGCGGCTTCGGGGTTGCGGCGGGTGTCGGAGGCCATGACGGCCCGGTAGTAGCCGACGTGGTCGGGGTGCTTCAGGCGCAGCCAGGCGTCTCGGCCGGCCCGGCTGAGGTATGGGGCGACGCGGCCGGGGTGGCGCAGGGCGTAGCCGACCTTGTGGGTGAGGGCGGCGCGGTTGTTGCGCAGTTTCTTCGGTGACTTGGCGTCTGCGGGCATGGCGAAGCGACCTCCGTGCAAAGGGGCCCCGGGTGAGGGGATGAAGGGGTGCGGGACGAAAGGGGTATGGGGTGTTACAGGTGACGCAGCATGGTCAGACGCGGCGGCGCAGGAGCAGCATGGTGACGGCCGTGAGCAGGAGGGCGAGGCCGCCGAGAAGGGCTGTGTCGGTCCACTGGAAGGTCCAGTAGTCGCTGGCCGGGTTGGCCTCGTAGAAGCGGGCGACGTAGCCGTGCTGGGCCATGCACTCCTTGAGCTGGGCGCTTGAGGGGAAGGGGCAGTTCATTACGTCGTCGTAGCGGCCGGAGGCGGTGATCAGCCCGTAGTGGCCGGTCGACCACTTCTCGTCCATGGGTGGCTTGGGGATGCTGCCGGCGCTGGTGTAGGTGTGCGGCGGGACCAGCAGGCGGGTCCTGTGCGTCCACTGCAGCAGGAGGGTCGTCGCCCCTGTCACCAGGAGGGTCAGACCCATCGCGGCCAGCACCCGGCGGGCCAGCAAACCCAGCAGTGTGCCGGCCGCCAGGCCGAACAGGGCGGCTGCGACGACACTCGGGCCCGAGCCGCTCAGGGCGGTGTTCTCGTACCAGAACAGGCCGTAACTCCGGTCCGCGGCCGGTTGCCACCACCACGCGAACAGCCCCGCGAGCACGCCGGAGACGGCCACCGTGGTCACCGCGGCGAGCGCCATCCGGGAGGCGAACCACCGGCCGCGGCTCACGCCTTGGGCGAGGACCATGCGGTGCGTGCCCAGTTCCCGGTCGCGGCCCAGCAGGGGCGCGCCCCAGAAGACGCCGATGATGACGGGCAGCACGATGTTCAGCGTGCCGAGGTACTTCAGCGGCTCGATGTCCAGCAGCAGGGGCACGCCGGTGTCGGACTGCGTGCAGTACAGCGGTCCGGTGCCGCAGTGGTCGAACAGTCCGCTGTGCAGGGCGTCCAGCATGCCCGAGCGGTTGTACGCGGCGATCGCCGCGGCGGTGGCCAGTGCGGCCGCGCCGACGCCGGCCAGCACTCGCTGCTGACGCCAGGCGAGCCAGAGGGAGCCGTGCCAGAGAGAGCCGGTTCGGAGGGAGCCGTTCACGCCGCCGCCTCCGTCCGCCCGGCGCCGGCCGGGCGCAGCGTGTCGTTGGCCTGGAGGTAGCCGATCAGGATGTCCTCCAGCGTGGGCCGCTCGGCGTGCCAGTCGCCGCGCAGTGGTCCCTGCTGTCGTATCAGGGCGGTCAGCTGTCGGCCACCGGCGCGGCGGTGGACGACGGTGTGCCGTGCGGCCAGGGCGTCGGCCTGGTCGGCGTGTCCTGTCAGTACGGTGTGGTTCTCGCGCAGCGCCTCGGCGTCTTCGCTCAATTCGATGCGCCCGTCCCGCAGGACCAGTACCCAGTCGCAGGTCTGTTCCAGTTCGGGCAGGACGTGCGAGGACAAGACGATGCTCGTGCCGCGCTCGGCGGCCTCGGTCATCAACGCCGCCATGATCTCGCCCCGTGACACGGGGTCGAGGTCGGCCATCGGCTCGTCGAGCAGCAGCAGTTCGGGCCGCTTGCCGAGCGCCAGGGCGAGCGCGACACGGGTGCGCTGCCCGGGGGACAGTTCCCCTACGCGGGCGGCGAGTGCGATGCCGCCCTCGCGGACGGTCCGCTCGGAGGCAGCCTGGTCCCATGAGGCGTTCAGCTTCTGCCCCATCCGCAGGGTGTCCGCCACGGTGAAGCGGGGGTAGAGCGGTTTGTCCTGGGTGAGCAGTGCGACCCTGGCGCGGGCCCCGGGCGTGCCGGGTGCGGTGTCCAGTACCCGTATGTCCCCGGTGCGGGGGCGTAGCAGGCCGCCGGCCAGGTGCAGCAGGGTGCTCTTGCCGGCGCCGTTGCGTCCGACGAGGGCAGTGATACGGCCCCTGGGCACGGTGAACTCGCAGTCCTGCAGGGTCCAGCCGCCGCGCACCCGATACCGGAATCCGAGTCCAGTGGCGCGCAGCGCGGCCGGCGCGTCAGGCCCGGTCATGCTTCCTCCATTTTCTGCTCCCGGTCGCCCGGGGAGTGCTCGTCTTGTTCGTCTTGCTTGCTGTCGTGGGCGTCCAGGGCGGCTGCGACCAGGGCCAGGATGTCGGCCCTTTCTAAACCCGCCGCACGTGCGCGTGCCGTCCAGTCGGTGAGTTCCGCGCGCAGGGGTGAGTCGTCCTCCGCGCCGGGCCGGGCGAGCGACCGCGTCACGAAGGTCCCCAGACCGCGGCGCAGTTCGACCAGGCCGGCCTGCTCCATGTCGCGGTAGGCCCGCAGCACGGTATTGGGGTTGATGGCTGTCGCCGCCACCACTTCCCTGGCCGTGGGCAGCTTGTCCCCGACCTTCAACGTGCCCATCCGCAGCGCCCGTTCGGTCTGCTCCACGATCTGCACATAGGCGGGAACGCCGCTGCCACGGTCGATCCGGTACTCGACCACATCACCTTCCATGACCAACAGTGTGCTTCCATTAATGAATTAATACAAGCATGATGGAGGCGTTGCTGGGATGTCAAACAGGAGCACTGCAGGTGTGGCCCTCGTAGCCGCCGCCGTACTGACCCTCGCCGCGGTGGCCCAGCAACTGCTGCTGGCCGCGGGCCTGGGCAGCCTGCTGCCCGGCTGGCAGCCCTGGCCCTTCCTGCTGGGCGCGGCCCCCGCCTGGTGGCTCGCCCGCCCCCGGTGGCGGCGGGCGGACCCACCCCGGCCGCTGGTGGTGGCGATGCGTGTGCTGCGCCGGATACCGGGCGCGGCATACCTGGTGGCCGTGCTGGCCCTGACGGCCGGAATCTGGGCAGCACTCCAGGACCACGAGCCTTATCTGGGACACGAGGAGGCCGTGTACGCCAACAAGGCCCGCTCCTGGGCCGACGGCACCCCCGACGCAGGCTGGGGCCCCTACCGCCCCCTCGGCCTCCCCGTGCTGGGGCGCCTGGCGCTCACCGTCCACGACGACGTGGGCAGCCTGCGCGCGGTGGCCCTGCTGCTCACGCTCTTCACCCTCACCGCGACCTACGTCGTCGCGGCCCGCTGGACCACGCCCCGCCGCGCCGTGGTGGTCGTCCTTCTCCTGCTCTCCGGCCTCGGATTCCTGCGCCGCGTCCCGGAGTTCCTCAACGACATCGGCACCGCCGGCCTGCTGCTGATCGTCGTCTTCCTCCTCACGCGCGCCCAGGAAGTACGGCGCTCCCACGCCCTGCCCGTCGCAGCCGCCGTGGCGGTGGCCGCCTTCTACCTGCGCTACGGCAGCGTGGGCAACCTCCTGGCGATAGCTGGGGCCGCGCTGTTCGCCTACGGCCCGCGCGCCTGGCTCGCCCAGGGCCGCCGCCTCGCCGCAGCACTGGCCATCTTTGCCCTCGGCCTGCTGCCGCACTTCGTCCACGCCGCGCAGGTCACCGGATCCCCGCTCGGCCTGATCCTGTGGGCCGGCTCCCAGGCCAACCGCACATACGTGGGCGACGGCCTCGCCTACTACCTCGCGATCTTCCCCTACCGCCTGGCCGGAGACCTGGGAGCGGTCGTGATGACCGGCGGACTGCTCCTGGCGGTACGCGCCCTGCGCGACGGAGACGGTGGGGCGCGCGCCACACGCCGTGTGTTTCTGGGCTCGACGTCCGTCCTCGTCTTCGTCGTCCTCGGTCTGGTGACGGACGGAGAACCGCGGTTCGTCTACCTCCCGGTCATACTGCTCACCCTCCTGGGGGTCGAGGCCCTGGCGGAACTGGCCGGGCGCAGGAACAGGGGCCTGCTCGCCGCCGTCGCCGGACTGGCCGGCCTGACCACCGTCGGCACCGCCCAGATTGTGGCCCACGCAGCGATGCCCGGCCCCGACCGCCTCAGCCGCTCCACCGTCCCGGTCGCCGAGCGGCTCGCGACGGGCGGCCCCTGCCTCCTGGTCACCGGCTACGAACCGGAGATGGGCTGGTACTCGGGCTGCGACGCGGTCACCTACGCCCAGTACCGCCGCACGACCCCGCCCCCGGGACACCACACGACCCTGGTCCTCTTCGAGCACGGCCGCCTGCAACCGGACGACGCCGCCCTGGCCCGCCTCATCGGCGACCGCGGCACCACCGTGCGCACGACCCCCACGGACGGCGCGCTGGGCACGGCGACAACGATCACACTGACTCCCTCGTGACGTCGGTGGGGACGGTGGGACCCCTGCCGTCGTACCCGAGCTTCCTGAGCGAGCAGGCTCTCGAGCCCTGACCGCTCTACTGGGGCCGGCCCGGGGCATCGTCCTGCCGCGAGCGGGGCTGTACGGCCTGGTCCAGCTCACACGCTCCACCGTCTCCGGCAGTGGCTGCCCCAGCGCCCAGCCGATCACCATCTCGGCGACCGCGTGCAGTTTGATGTTGAGTTACTGTCGGCCCTTGCCCCGCGACTGGACCGCGCCCTGAAGAAAATCGCCCGAAAGGGTGGCGTCTTCGTCCTGCTCGACGGCACCCTCGTCCGCACCCGCCGACGCACAGGGAACGAGAACCGGCCGAACTATTCGGGCAGGCACAAGGCCCACGGCCTGCTGTTCCTCGCCCTGACCGACGAGACGGGCAACCTGGTCTGGATCTCGGCGGCGAAGCCGGGGCGCTTCAGCGAGATCACCACCGCCCGCCACAACAGGATCACCACCCACCTGCGGGAGGCCGGTCTGGGCGCTGTGGCCGATCTCGGCTTCGTCGGCCTGGACGACGACCCCGACGACCCGGTCATCGTCACCGGCCGGCGGGCGACCCGCGGCCATCCGCTCACCGACGCCCAGAAGGAGGCGAACCGGCTGGTCAGCCGTGAACGAGCGGCGAACGAGCACGGCTTCGCCGACCTGAAGAACTGGCGGATCCTCACCAAGGTCCGCATGAACGCCCGACACGCGACCACGCTGCTACGGGCGCTCCTCGTGCCGTCGAACGCCGAGGTCCACCGCTGACGGGCGATCACCTCCTACCGATCACACCTCCGACCGGCACGAGCATCCCACCCGCGACCCACGCCAGACCCGGGACCTGCAACTTCAGGTTGAAACGCGCTCACTGGGAGATCAACGGAACGGACGGGGACCTGGTCATCACCGGCGACACCGGACACCTCCAGGTCGGCGAGTTCAGCATCGCCGGGGCGCACGGATCCGACGCCGAACTCAGCCGCCTCACCGTCCCCGAGCGGTACTTCGACCCCGCGCTCCAAGGGCTGCGCGGCACCCCCGCATACAACGTCGGCACCGCCTGCGCCCAGATCCAGCGCGACCTGACGGAAGGCGGCTCCGAGGTGCCCGACTTCGCCCACGCAGCCCGACACCACCGACTCCTCGACCGGATCGAGCGCACGGCGGAGCACGCCTGACTGGAGTCCTCGGAAGGGGCTTCGCCACGCGGCGGGCACTCGCGGCAGCGTCGCTCCCGGCGTGGACTATTTACGGGCAAGCGCCCGTGCCGCCGCACTCCCGGGAGCAGGCGACCGGCAGGTATTGGTCGGCGTCGCGTCCCCGGGGGCCAGGCCAGGCACGGGCCTGCCTCTGTGCCACGCGACCGGCACGATCCGCCGGCTGCTCCTACGGCGGCGGCCGGTCGCGGTCAGCTGAGGGGGGAGGAGGCCGGCAGGTCCTGGTCGGCAGCCCAGGAAGCGAGGATGCGCAGTCGTTCGTGGGTGGGGGAGCCCGGGGCGGCGGTCCAGACGGTGAGGTGCTGGTCGGGGTCGGTGTTGGCGGTGAGGGTGTCCCAGTCCAGGACGAGTTCGCCGACGACCGGATGGTTGAGGGTCTTCGTGCCGACGGTGCGGGCGGCGACGTGGTGTTCGCCCCACCACCGGGCGAACTCCTTGTCGCGCAGGGATAGTTCACCGACCAGTTCGATCAGGCGGGGGTCCTCGGGATACTTCGCGGCTTCCATCCGCAGCTGGGCAACGGCGATCTGCGCGGAGGTCTTCCAGTCGGCGTACAGGGTGCGCATCGCGGGAGTGGTGAAGATGATCCGCGGGTAGTTGCGGTGCTTTTCCGGGACGCGGGAGAAGTCGGTGACCAGAGCGGCGGCCAGCGCGTTCCAGGCCAGGATGTCGCCGCGCCGGCCCTGCACGATGGCCGGGGTGGCGGTGAGGTCGTCCAGGACACGCTGGAGCTGCGGCTGGACCTTCTGCCGGCCTCGGCGCCGGGCGCGGGTGGTGGTCTTGCCCGCGAGCTGGAAGAGGTAGCCGCGCTCGTCGTCATCCAGATGGAGCACCCGGGCGAGGACATCCAGCACGGGCGCCGATGCCTGCATGCGGCCCTGTTCGAGGCGGGTGTAGTAGTCGGTGCTGATGCTGGCGAGCTGGGCGACCTCCTCGCGGCGCAGCCCGGCCACCCGGCGGGGCTTGCCGGTCTCGGGCAGTCCGACCGTGCGCGGGCTCAGCTCGGAGCGGCGCTTCTTGAGGAATTCTCCCAGCTCATTGAGGGGGACGTTGGCGGTCATGCTTCCCAGCATGACACCGATCCCACCCGGGAAAGGGGGGACAATTTACTCCCAGGATGTTCCCCTCCCAGGATGAGTTTCTCCGCTTTTCGTGCTTGTTCTCGCGTGTGAGGCTCGAAAGCCAGCAGCCGATCGAGATCACCGGCTGCGCGCTCACCGATCCCCGCACCGAAGGAAGCACCCCATGCGCGGAGCAGTCATCTACGCCCCCGGCGACGTGCGCTTCGAGAGCCTCGACGACCCGAAGATCATCAACCCGACCGACGCGATCATTCGCACGGTCGCCACCTGTGTGTGCGGCTCGGACCTGTGGCCCTACCGCGGTGCGGAACCCATCGGCGACCCGCACCCGATGGGGCACGAGTACGTGGGCATCGTCGAGGAGGTCGGCAGCGAGGTCGCCAACGTCAAGCCGGGCCAGTTCGTGGTCGGCTCCTTCGCCACCTCGGACAACACCTGCGTGAACTGCCGTAACGGCTGGCAGTCGTCCTGTCTGCACCGCGAGTTCATGAGCACCTGCCAGGCCGACTACGTGCGCATCCCCAACGCTCACGGGCACCCTCGTCGCCACCGACGAGCACCCGGACGCCGAGTTCGTGCCGAGTCTGCTCGCCGTGTCCGACGTGCTGGGCACCGGCTGGTACGCCGCCCTCGCCGCAGAGGTGAAGCCCGGCTCGACGGCCGTGGTCGTCGGTGACGGAGCGGTCGGCCTGTGCGGCGTCATCGCCGCCAAGGAACTCGGCGCCGAGCGGATCATCGCCATGAGCCGGCACGAGTCCCGCCAGAGGCTCGCCCTGGAGTTCGGCGCCACCGACATCGTCAGCGAACGCGGCGACGCAGGCATCGCCCGCGTCAAGGACCTCACCGGCGGCATCGGCGCGGACTCCGTGCTGGAGTGCGTGGGCACCGCCGAGTCCATGCGGCAGGCCCTGCACTCCACCCGGCCCGGCGGCAACGTCGGCTTCGTCGGTGTACCGCACGACGTGTCGGTTGACGGCGAGGAGCTGTTCTTCTCCCACGTCGGCCTGCGCGGCGGCCCCGCCCCGGTCCGCCGTTACCTGCCCGACCTGATCGACCGCGTCCTGCCCGACCTGATCGACCGCGTCCTGTCCGGCCGGATCAACCCGGGCAAGGTCTTCGACCTCACCCTGCCCCTGGACCAGGTCGCCGAGGGCTACAAGGCCATGGACGAGCGCCGCGCCATCAAGGCGCTCCTCAAGCCCTGACTCCCACCCCCCTGACCGGCTGCCCCTGTCAAGCGCCACAGAAGTGAGACAAGAATGCCTGGAGCAGACAACTACATCTTCGACTTGGACGAGAACGTCACCCGCAAGCCGGTGTCGTACGAGAACAGGTACGGGATCACCATCTCCGCGGACCTCTACCAGCCGAAGGACTTCGACGCCTCGCAGGAACACCCCGCGATCATCGTCGGCGCGCCGTACGGCGGCGTGAAGGAGCAGGGCCCGGGCATCTACGCCCAGAACCTGGCCCGGCGCGGATTCGTGGCCCTCGCCTTCGACCCCTCCTACAACGGCTACAGCGGCGGCGACCCGCGACACGTCTCCTCCGCCGACGTCTTCACCGAGGACTTCCATGCGGCCGTCGACTACCTGGGCACCCGTGACTTCGTGAACCGGGACCGTATCGGCGTCGTCGGCATGTGCGGCAGCGGCGGCTTCGCGCTCAGCGCGGCCCAGGTCGACCGGCGCATCAAGGCGGTCGCCACGGTCGTCATGTACGACATCGCCCGCATCGCCTCAGAGGGCTGGCAGGGCTCTCTCACCGCGGAGGAGCGAGGCGCCATGCTCGACGCCATCGCCGAGCAGCGGTACGCGGACTTCGAGGCCAACGCCCCCGCCCTGACCCCGCGCGGCGCGCCCATCGGATTCGACGAGAACACCAACCCGGTCGGCCGTGAGTTCGGCGAGTTCTACTCCACTCCCCGGGGCTACCACCCGAACTCCATCACCCAGTTCACGCTGACGAGCGGCATGTCGTTGATGAACTTTCCGCTGCTGTCGAAGATCGAGTGGATCTCGTCGCGACCCATCCTGTTCGTCGTCGGCGAGAACGCCCACTCGCGGTACTTCAGCGAGGACGCCTACGAACTCGCGGCCGAGCCCAAGGAGTTCTACGCCGTCCCGAACGCCGGCCACGTCGATCTGTACGACAGGACGGACCTGATCCCGTTCGACCAGCTGGAGGAGTTCTTCAGCAAGAACCTGGCCTGATCGCACGCCGCCCTCGCGTACGGCCGCACCGGACGGCGCGGGGCGCACATCGTCCCTGCCTCGGCCCCCTCCCGCCCAGCATCCACACCGTCGGGCCCGCATCACGGTAGCGCGAATGCGGGCGGGAGCCACCGCCTCACACAAGGAACGACGAACCCCATGACGACCTTCGCTCTCATCGGCGCCGGCCCGGGACTCGGGCTGGCCACCGCCCGCCGCTTCGGAAGCGCCGGCCACACCGTCGCCCTCATCGCCCGCAACGCCGAGCGTTTGGAGGAGATGACCGCTGAGCTGGCCCGTGAGGGTATTCAGGCGCGCGGTTTCCCCGCCGACGTCCTCGACATCGAGTCACTGGACGCGGCCCTGTACGCGGCCGCCAAGGACCTTGGCCCCATCGAGATCCTCCAGTACAGCCCGGTGCCGCGCGCCGACTTCATGAAGCCGGTCCTCGACACCGGCGCCGACGACCTGGACGCGCCGCTCGCCTTCTCCGTAAAGGGCCCCGTCGCCGCCGTGAACGCCGTCCTGCCCGGCATGCGCGAACTCGGCCGTGGCACCCTGCTGTTCGTCAACGGCTCCAGCGCCGTACGCCCCAACCCCGAGGTCGCCGGCACCTCGATCGCCTTCGCCGCCGAAAGCGCCTACGCCCGCATGCTGCACGACACGCTCGCCCCGGAGAACATCCACGCCGCCCAGCTGATCATCCCGGGCGCCATCCGGTCCGACGCCGAGCACAGCAGCCCCGACGCCCTGGCACAGCGGCTGTACGACATCCACCAGCAGCGGGACGGCTTCCGCCACTACTCCGAGCCCCTGCCCGACTAGCCACAGGACGACCCGTGAACCCCCCACCCCGTCGCGCTCTCGCGCGTGTGGTCCCGGCCGCCGCCCTGCTGCTGGTCGCGACCGCCTGCTCCAACGATTCCTCCTCTTCCTCCTCCTCTCCTTCCGAGCCCGCGTCGCCGCAGGTTTCGACAGCTGCGGCCGCCACCACCTCACCCGGCAGGACAACCGCCATGAACATCCGGCTCACGCTCAACGGCCACCACGTCGCCGCCACCCTGAACGACAGCCCCACCGCCCGCGACTTCGCCGCCCAGCTGCCCCTCACCCTGTCCCTGCGCGACTTCAACCAGGCCGAGAAGATCGCCGACCTGCCGCGAAAGCTGTCCACCTCCGGCGCCCCGGAAGGCGCCGACCAAGAGGTCGGTGACCTGGCGTACTACGCGCCCTGGAACCAGCTCGCCACCTACTACCGCGATGCCCCCTACGCGGCCGGCCTGGTCCCCCTCGGGCATATGGCCGACGGCGGCGCCGAGCAGCTCGCCACCGCCGACGAGATCACCATCGAAGCCGCGCCCTGACCCACGCCACCTCTCGCCGGTCACGGAGAGCAGCCGAAAGAAAGGGGGAGAAGATCCTCCCCTTTTCGCCCGTTCCGTTCCATGGAACCGTCGAAGACCTGGCTGCGCCGTCCGTCCATCCGCCGTGACGACTTCAGCCCCCACGATCCGCCGAATTCCACGCAAGGAGAGACCACACGTATGCCTTCCGCGTCCGGGACCACCCCCGGCAAGCTTCCCTTCGTCGTCTGGGTGCTCGCCGCCGGCACGTTCCTGATGGGGACCACCGAGTTCGTCGTCGCCGGCCTGCTGCCGGAACTGGCCGGTGACCTCGGAGTCAGCGTCTCCCACGCCGGCCTGCTGATCACCGCCTTCGCCGTCGGCATGATCATCGGCGCGCCCACCATGGCGATGGCGACCCTGCGCCTGCCCCAGCGCCAGACGCTGGTCCTGGCCCTGTCCGTGTTCTGCCT
Organism: Streptomyces stelliscabiei; assembly: GCF_014873495.1. GTDB lineage: Bacteria > Actinomycetota > Actinomycetes > Streptomycetales > Streptomycetaceae > Streptomyces > Streptomyces bottropensis. The sequence goes on from NZ_JADBGF010000001.1 coordinate 7,764,728, forward strand.
CGGACATCTGGTCGCCGCCCTCAGCTCGTCCTTCACGATCGTTCTCCTGGCCCGCGTCGTCACGGCCCTGGCCACCGGTGCGTTCTGGTCTGTCGGTTTCGTCGTCGCCACCACCGCTGCGGGGCCGCGCAACGCCACCCGGGCCACGGGCGTCATGATCGGCGGCCTGACCTTGGCCAACGTCGTCGGCGTGCCGGTCGGCTCCTTCGCCGGCCAGTTCACCGGCTGGCGCGGCCCCTTCTGGGCCCTGGCCGTCCTGTCCGGGCTCGCCGCCGTGTTCATCGGGCGCTTCATCCCGGCCCAGGAGGAGCGCGCCGAGGTGTCCCTCGGGGCCGAGGTCCGGGCTCTGCGGCAGGGCCGGCTGTGGCTGGCGCTGGGCGCCGCGATGCTGATCATGGGCGGTGTGCTGGCGACGTACACCTATGTCACGCCGCTGCTGACCGACCGCGCGGGTATCCCCGAAGGCGCCGTACCGCTCGTCCTGATCGCCTTCGGTGTCGGCGCGCTGGGCGGCACCACCACGGGAGGCCGCCTGGGCGACCGACGTCCGACGGTCACCACCATCACGGCCGCCGCGGCCACCGCCCTGGTCCTGCTCCTGATGATCCCGCTGTCCGGCAACCCGGTGACGGCCACCCTGCTCGTCTTCCTCATGGGCCTGACCGGCTTCACGGTCAACCCGGTCGTCACCGCGCTTGCCATGCGCTTCGCCGGCGACGCCCCCACCCTCACCTCGGCGCTGACCACCTCCGCCTTCAACACCGGTATCGCCGCGGGCTCGGCGATTGCCGGTACGGCCCTGGACTCCTCCCTCGGCCTGACCGGGCCGCCCCTGGTCGGCACCGTCATCGCCGCCCTCACACTGCTGCCCCTGAGCGCCCTCGCCGTCCACGGCACTTCCCGCAAGGGCCGCATCGTGGCCCGGAGCAGCGCTCCCACGCAGACGCGACACGACGAACCCGCGCAGGTGTCGTCGCAGCACTGACTCAAGCCCGGATCCGCGTCCTGCTGATCCGAACCCGACGACGTACCAGCATGCGAGAGGAATCTGCACATGACTGGGAACACCGCGGACTTCACCGGCAAGGTGGCCTTCGTGACCGGAGCCGGCTCCGGCATCGGCCGAACCACCGCCGTCGCCTTCGCCCGCGCGAGCGCCCGGGTCGCCCTCGCCGACCGGTCCGAGGACGGCCTGCGGGAGACCGCACGGCTCATCGAGGAGGCGGGCGGGCAGGCTCTGGCCCTCACCTGTGACGTCACCAGCGAAGACGACGTGCGGTCCGCGGTGGACGACACCATTCAGGCGTTCGGACGCCTGGACGTCGCCTTCAACAACGCCGGCGTCGAGCAGCCGGTCAAACCGGCCGCGGACATCGAGAAGGACGAGTGGGACCGCGTCATCGGCGTCAGCCTGACCGGGATGTTCCTGTGCATGAAGCACCAGATCCCCCTGCTGCTCCAGCAGGGAGGTGGCGCGATCGTCAACGCCTCGTCGGGCGCCGGCGTCAAGGGTTTCAAGGGACAGGCGGCCTACGCCGCGGCCAAGCACGGCGTCATCGGCCTGACCCGTTCGACCGCCCTCGACTACGCGTCGTCCAACGTCCGGGTCAACGCCGTCTGCCCCGGCATCATCGACACCGAGATGATCCAGCGCTTCGCCGAAAGCACACCCGGAGGACGGGACGCCCTGATCGCGGATGAGCCCATCGGGCGCCTCGGCACACCGGACGAGATCGCGGCCGCCGTGCTCTGGCTCTGCTCGGACGCCGCCTCCTTCACCACCGGCCACGCCCTGGTCGTCGACGGCGGCCAGACCGTCTGACGGGGGTTCATGGCCAGGCGTCGTGCCGCCGCAGCGCATCCGGGCAGCCCGACGCCACTCGCGCCACCCGTACCTCTGCACTGAACGGAGACCACGACGTGAATCCCACCTACGACTTCACCGGCCAGGTCGCCCTCGTCACCGGGGCAGGCGCCGGCATGGGCCTGGCGACCGCCCGCGCGTTCGCCGAGTCCGGGGCCGCCGTCGCCCTCACCGACGTCAACGAAGCGGCCCTGAAGGCGGCCGCGAAGGAACTCGCCGACGCCGGGCACCAAGTCCTCGCCCTCACCTGCGACGTCAGCGACGAGGACCAGGTCGCCGCCGCGGTCGACCGCACCGTCGAGACCTTCGGGCGCCTCGACATGGCCTACAACAACGCCGGCATCCAGATCCCGCCGAGCGACGCGGCCGACGAACCCGCCGAACGCTTCGACCGCGTCAACGGAATCAACCTCCGTGGCATCTGGGCCTGCATGAAGCACGAACTTCGGCACATGCGCGCCCAGAGCAGCGGAGCCATCGTCAACTGCTCCTCCCTCGGCGGCTTGGTCGGCCTCCCCGGCCGAGCCTCGTACCACGCCTCCAAGCACGGCGTGATCGGTCTGACGAGCAGCGCGGCACTCGAATACGCCCCGCGCGGCATCCGCGTCAACGCCATCTGCCCGGGCACCATCGACACCCCCATGGTCAGCGACATGATCGCCAAGGGAGAACTCGACCGCGCCGAGGCCGAGGCCGACCAGCCCATCAATCGCCTCGGTACGGCCGAGGAGATCGCCCAGGCCGTCCTGTGGCTGTGCAGTCCCGGAGCGGGCTTCGTCGTAGGCGTCGCCCTCCCCGTGGACGGCGGCTACGTCGCCCGCTAGAGACAACCGACGCATCGACAAAACTGGAGCTCCGTCATGGAATTCATCAAGCAGCAGCCCAGCAGCAAGGCCCCGGCGGACTGGTTCACCGGCGACGTGTGGTGGGACGTCATCGTGGCCGGCCAGGCCCCGTCCAGGATGCGTGCCAACCTGGTGCGCTTCTCGCCGGGCGCCCGCACCAACTGGCACTCCCACGCCCTGGGCCAGACCCTGCACGTCGTTTCCGGCATCGCCCTGATCGGCACCCGGGACGGCACCGTCTTCGAGGCCCACCCCGGCGAGACCGTCACGTGTCCGCCGAACGAGGAGCACTGGCACGGCGCCACCCCCGACCGGTTCATGGAGCACATCGCCCTGTGGGAGGGCTCCGGCGACGGCACTCCAGAGACCGCCTGGGCCGATCCGGTCACCGACCAGCAGTACAACGGCCCCCGCACCCGCAACCAGTAACCCCGCCCCTCGATCACACACCCCGGGCCGACACGGGATGTCACGGTGTCCCGGGGGAGGGGCCGTGTCGGCGACCTGCTCGGAGCGAACGATCAGTCCGCCACACGCGACGACGTGGTGAGCGACGCGGACGCACCCATAAGCGGGGGGCGACGCGGTTCTGTCCCGCCTCGCCCCGTGCGCAAGTGCCCCCGATGACGTGGGCCACTCGCTCCTGACGGAGCGTAAAGGGGGAGGAAAGTCTCCCTGCCACGAGTGTTGCCGGTGGTGCAAGACTTCCCGCGAGACCAGCCCCCTGTCGAGGTGAGCGGTCACCGATGCCCGTGGTGGCGACGATCCCGCCTGCCGTCCCTCTGTCGTGCACGACGGATCCGTCCGTGATGCGAAGGCGTACGTATGTCTGCTGAACTCCCTGAATTCGACGTTCCTCCCCCCACCGGAGCCGACGAGTCCTCCTCGGCACCCAGTCGGCGCACGTTCATCGCAACCAGCACCGCGGTCGGCGGTGCCGTGGTCGCGGGCGGTGTGATCGGCGGGACGATCTTGGCCGACGCGCAGGAGGTGAGCGCTGCCGAGGCGCCGCCCTCCAGTCGCGTCTCCCTGACGGTCAACGGCACCCGCCGGACCGTGACGGTCGACAACCGCACCTCTCTGCTGGACCTGCTCCGTGAGCACCTCGGCCTCACAGGCTCGAAGAAGGGCTGCAACGCCGGTGCCTGCGGGGCGTGCACCGTCCTGGTCGACGGGCAGCGGCACAACGCCTGCCTGACGCTCGCGGTGCGTCTGGAAGGCGCTGAGGTCACGACGATCGAGGGCCTGGCCGAGGGCGATCAACTCCACCCACTGCAGCAGGCGTTCATCGACCAGGACGCCTTCCAGTGCGGCTACTGCACCCCCGGACAGATCATGTCCGGCGTCGGCTGCATCCAGGAAGGTCATACCGGTTCGCCGGAGGAGATCCGCGAGTGGATGAGCGGCAACATCTGCCGCTGCGGCTGCTACGTCAAAATCGTGCGCGCGGTCGGGCAGACCGCCGGCCGGAAGTGAGGGCCTGATGTATCCCTTTGGCTTCACCAAGGCGTCCGACACCCATGAGGCGCTCAACGCCGGCCGACGCGGCGGCCGTTACATCGCCGGCGGCACCACGCTCGTCGACCTCATGCGTGAGACCGTCGAACGCCCCGAGACCCTGGTGGACATCACCGGCCTGCCGCTGCGCGAGGTCACCGTCACCGAGCGCGGGGGCCTGCGTATCGGCGCTCTGGTGACCATGTCCGAGGCCGCCGCCCACCCCAAGGTGCGCACCCTGTACCCCGTCGTCTCCGAGGCGCTGGAGCTGAGCGCGTCGGCCCAGCTGCGGAACATGGCGACCATCGGCGGCAACATCATGCAGCGCACCCGCTGCACGTACTTCCGGGACGTGACCGCCGCCTGCAACAAGCGTGAGCCCGGCTCGGGCTGCGCCGCGCTGCACGGCTTCAACCGCACCCATGCGATCCTCGGGACCTCCGACGCCTGCGTGGCCACGCACCCGTCCGACGCGGCCGTGGCCTTCGCCGCCCTGGAGGCCCGGGTGCACCTGCTGGGCCCGGACGGAGCACGCCAAGTCCCCTTCGCCGACTTCCTTCTGCGTCCCGGCAGCACACCTCAACGCGAACAGGCCCTGCGTAAAGGTGAGTTGATCACGGCGGTCGAGATCCCCGCACTTCCGCGCCCGCTCAGGTCCGGCTACCTCAAGGTGCGGGACCGGCAGTCCTACGAGTTCGCCCTGACGTCGGCGGCCGTCGCGCTGCACGTACGCGGTGGGGTGATCCGCGAGGCCAAGGTCGCCGCCGGGGGAGTGGGCACCGTGCCCTGGAAACTGCCCGCCGTCGAGCAGCACCTCCTCGGTGAACGCCCCTCGGGGGCCCTCTGGTCGGCCGCTGCCGCCAAGGCGGCGGACGGCGCCCGTCCCCTGCAACACAACCGGTTCAAGGTCGAGCTGCTCAAGCGCACTGTCGAACGCCAGCTGCGCGTCGTAGGAGGTACCAAGTGAGCCCCCAGCCGCAGGCAGCCGTGGGTGCGCCGCTGTCCCGGGTGGACGGCCGGCTCAAGGTCACGGGCAAGGCGTTGTACGCCGCCGAACACGATGTCGACGGGTCCGTTCACGCCGTCATCGTCGACGCGGCCATCGGCCTCGGCCGCATCATGTCGATCAACAGCGGCGCCGCCGAAGCCCTTCCGGGCGTACTGAAGGTGATCCACCACCGCAATGCGCCGAAGCTGCCGTACCGCGACAACTCCGGCTCCAACAACCCGCCCGGGCGCAGGCTGCGGGTCTTCCAGGACGACCGGGTGCTCTTCCACGGCCAGCCGGTCGCCGTCGTGGTCGCCACCACGCTGGAGGCCGCCCAGCACGGCGCGAGCCTCGTCAAGGTCGGCTACGACGCCGAACAACCCTCGACCGACCTGACCGAGGCCGAACCGGACGAGCCGACCAACTACGCGCGCGGCGACGCCGAAGCGGCCCTGCGCTCGGCGGCCGTACGGCTGGACCTGACATACCGCACGGCCCGCAACCACCACAACCCCATGGAGCCGCACGCCACCATCGCCCGCTGGAACGGCGACAGGCTCACCGTGTGGGACAAGACCCAGTGGGTGGTGGGCACGCAGACCGAACTCGCGGCGGTGTTCGGCCTGGAGACGGACGCAGTGCGGGTCATCTCGCCGTTCGTCGGAGGCGGTTTCGGCACGGCGCTGCGCTGCTGGCCGCACGTGGTCGTCGCCGCGCTGGCCGCCCGTGTGACGAAGCGCCCGGTCAAGCTGGTCCTCAGTCGCCAGCAGATGTACCTCGGGACCGGTTTCCGGCCCTCGTACGAGTACCGCCTGCGCCTGGGCAGCGACCGGCGTGGCCGGCTGTCCGCCGCCGCGCACGAGCTGGACGCCGAGACGTCGTCGTACGAGAAGTTCACCGAGTCCATCCTGGCAGCCGGGCAGATGCTCTACAGCATGCCCAACGTGACCCAGAGGTACCGGACGGTGCCGCTGGACCTGCCCACACCGCTGTACATGCGCGGCCCCGGCTTCCAGACGGCGTCCTTCGTCATCGAGTCGGCCATGGACGAGCTCGCCCACAAGCTCGGCGTCGATCCGATCGAGTTGCGTCGGCGCAACGAGCCGAACGAGGACGAGTCGAGTGGGTTGCCGTTCTCCACCCGCCGGCTGCGGGAGTGCTACACCGTCGGTGCCCGGGAGTTCAGCTGGCACCGCCGCAACCCCAGGCCCCGCTCGACGCGTGAGGGGGACTGGCTGATCGGCAGGGGCATGGCCGCCGGCGTCTACGACACCGCGCGCATGCCCGCCCAGGCGCGAGCCCGCTTGGACGCCGACGGCACCGCCGTGGTGGATGCCGCCGCGACTGACATGGGACCGGGCACGTACACCTCCCAGACCCAGGTCGCCGCCGACGCCCTCGGGCTGACCGTGCGCACGGTCACCTTCCGGCTTGGGGACTCCCTCTACCCGCCGACCCCACCGCACGGCGGCTCGATGACCATGGCCAGCGTCGGCTCCGCCACCCTCGACGCCTGCAACAAGGTCCGCCGCCAGGCGATCCAACTGGCCGTCGAGGACCGCGAATCACCGCTGTACGGCGTACCGGCCGCCGACATCGTCGTACGGGGCGGGCGGCTGCACGTGAAGAACAATCCGGCCCTCGGTGAGACGTACCAGCGGCTGTTGGCCCGCAACGACCGCGCCCACCTGGAAGCGGACGGCTCCTTCGCGCCGCCCTCGGGCCCGGAGCGGCACTCCTTCTACGGCTACAACGCCACCTTCGCCGAAGTGGCCGTCGACGCGACGCTCGGCCTGGTGCGGGTACGGCGGGTACTCGGCGTGTACGACGCGGGCCGCATCATCAGCCCCAAGCTCGCCGACAGCCAGGCCCTCGGCGGCATGGTCGGCGGCATCGGCACAGCCCTGCTGGAGCACACGCTCACCGACCACCGCGACGGACGCATCGTCAACGCCAACCTCGCCGACTACCTGGTGCCCGTCAACGCCGACATCCCCGACCTCAAGGCGATCTACCTGGACGGCGAGGACCGCGAGGCCGACCCGCTCGGCGTCAAGGGACTCGGCGAGCTCGTCATGATCGGGGTGGCGCCCGCCATCGCCAACGCGGTCTTCAACGCCACCGGCCGCCGCATCCGCGAACTGCCCATCACCGCGGAGGCGTTGCTCTGATCCGCGGACTTCGGTCCGGCGGGATGCACACCGCTCGTCCGGCAGGCCGCCCCGTCCTGCCCGGAGGCTGCCGGACCTCCCAGGACCGCCGCCGCGTGACGTTTCCCCGCGTCGTGGCGGCGGCCCGCTCGCCTTCCCGTCCTTGCCCTGCCGTGGAGAACTGCCATGCTGAACATCGCGGACACACTGCACCGCTGGTGCCGCGAGGCACGCCCCTTCGCCCTGGCCACCATCGTCGGCGTGCGCGGCAGCGCCCCTCTGCCGGTCGGCACGTCGGTCGCGGTAGACGAAGACGGCAACGCCGTCGGCAGCATCTCCGGCGGCTGCGTCGAGGGAGCGGTCTACGAACTGTGCCGGCAGGTGCTCCGTGACCGGCGCACTCCGCAGCGGGCCTGGTTCGGCTACTCCGACGACGACGCCTTCGCCGTCGGTCTGACCTGCGGCGGCGAGCTCGACGTCTTCGTCCAGCGCATCGATCCCGCAGCCCAGCCGCACGTGTCCACGGCCCTCTCCGAGATCGCTCAAGGGCGACCGGTCGCCGTGGCACAGGTCGTGGACGGCCCGGAGCGCCTCCTCGGCTCCACGCTGAGCGTGCTCGGCGGCGGCCATGCCGCCTACGGGCGCGTCGACGGCGGTCCGGCGGACCGGGCTGTGGCCGACCGGGCCAGGGCCCTGCTGCGGGCGGGCCGCACCGTCCGCATCGACACCGGCGGGCAGGCAGACGAATGCCCCGAACGGCTGTCCGTCCTCGTCCACGTCCATGCCACCCGGCCGCGCCTGCTGGTCTTCGGCGCCGTCGACTTCGCCGCAGCCCTCAGCCAGGCCGGCCGCTTCCTCGGCTACCACGTCACCGTCTGCGACGCCCGCCCCGTCTTCGCCACTCCCGCCCGCTTTCCGCACGCGGACGAAGTGGTCGTCGACTGGCCCCACCGCTACCTGGAACGCACCGGCGTGGACGAGCGTACCGCCGTATGCGTCCTCACCCACGACGCCAAGTTCGACATCCCGCTGCTTCGCCTGGCCCTCGACCTGCCCGTCGCCTACGTCGGGGCCATGGGCTCGCGGCGCACCCACGACGAGCGCATGCGCCGCCTGCGGGAGCAGGGCGTCACGGAGAACCAGTTGGGCCGGCTGCGTTCCCCCATCGGCCTCGATCTTGGAGCCTCCACACCCGAGGAGACGGCCGTCTCCATCACCGCGGAGATCATCGCCCAGGCCAACCACGGCACAGGCAGACCCCTGACCCGGATCACCGGCCCGATCCACCGGCCGTCGGAGTCGGCGAGTCACCGGTAGGCCGGCCTCACGAACCGACAAGGGTTCATTGTCCCCATTGTCCCTCTGCGAGCAGCCGTCGGCCTGGAAGAAACGAGGCCCTGGCGTTCTCGATGGAGTGCAGAGGTACGGCTTCATCGGGTGCACCGGTCGGTCAGCCCGAAAGCCCACAGGTTTGCCTGCCGTGCCGACGGGCCGTGCCGGGGCAGCTGATCGTGGCCGCCTGTTCCGTCCCGGAGAGAAGGGACGTGCTGCACGCCGTGACGCTCGTTTGACGCTCTGGCCTCCCGCAGGCGGCACAGCGAGCGGAGAAATGGCCTCTGACCTGGCCTTTTCCGAGACCCGTTCAAGCCGACATCTTTCCGATGACGCATCATGTGGAGTGCGTGGCGATTCTTGAGCCGGCAGCAAAGGGCCTCTGAACTGCGTTTTCTCTGGCGTGTTCGGTCCTTGACGGTACGTCCGACCTGTTTCCGGGTGCGCACGACGTGGAGCCTGTCAGGTGACTGGCGAATGCCTTCGACCTGTGGTTGTGTGCATGGGCATGTTCGATGAGGGATCCGCAGCCCGCTCTTCGCGGGGACGGTGAGACGTCATTCCGACGCTCATCTGACGCTGATCCTGACGGGGTATCAGCGCAGTGACCCGTTGTTCACACCCGCCGGAATCCTTGACCTCGACTCGATTCTCGGAGGGTGGAGTCCGGTGCTGAGGTAGACGTCAGAGCTGTGTCGGGAGGATGCTCTCGAGAGTCCGTCCGCAGTCAGTTGTGCGGTGGCGGTGCCTGTGCTGTGGTCAGTTGCGTTGCCAGGGCGGTGAGGCGTTCGGCCAACGCGCCGGCGTGGGATCTCGTCATGGCGGTGAGTTCGATGGTCGCCGTCGCGTGGCGGAGTGGTCTGAACCGGACGGCGGGGTGTGACGCGGACGCGGTGGCGGGCACGACGGTGACGCCGAGGCCGCATTCGACCATGGCGATCTGTGAGGTCACCGACCGTGCCCAGTGGTTGGGGACGGGGCTGAAGCCGGCTGCTCGGCACAGGGCCGCCATGGCGTCGTGGTAGTCGGGTGAGATATGTCGGTGCAGCCACACCCACGGAGCGCCCGCCAGGTCCGCCAGGTCCAGGGAGCCGGAGGCTTCGGCGGCTGGGTGGGAGACCGGCAGGGCGGCGACGAACCGGTCGGCGTAGAGCGAGGTCGCCGTGGTGCCGCGTACGGGAGCGGTCTGGCGCACGATCGCCCAGTCCAGCGAGCGGTTGAGGAGCCCTGCCGCGGCCTCGTGGGTGTCGATCTCCTGAGTGCGGATCTCGACGTCCGGCAGGGCCTCGTGGAACCGCTCCAGTACGAGGGGCAAAGGCCAGGAGAAGGCCGAGGCGACGGCGCCCAGGCTCAGTCGTCCGCCGCGCCCGGTGGCGGCCTGCCGGGCGGCGGTCTCGGCTTCCTCGGCCTGCCGGATCAGGGTGCGGCAGTGGTCCAGGAACACGGCTCCGGCGGGGCTGAGGGCGGCCGACCGCTGGGTACGGTGCAGCAGTTGACAGCCGAGCTGCTGTTCGAGCTGCTTGATCGCCTGGGACAGCGGTGGCTGGGACATCTGCAACCGCTGTGCCGCGCGGCCGAAGTGGAGCTCTTCGGCGACCGCGACGAAATAGCGGGCCTGGCGGATCTCGACCATGATTCGCGCAGCCTCTTACTGATAGAGGAAATCAGACCTTCCGAATATAGCCGGTGGCTGTTGAAGTGGAAGCCATGAGCAACTCATCTCTCCTGGACCGCTTCGTGGCGCTCGACTCCGCCGCGGTCAGCGACGCGCTCGACCAGCTCGGGCTTCCCTCCGGAGTCGGCGGCATCCGCCCGGTGTGGGGCCCGGCGGCAGTGGTGGGATTCGCCGTCACCGTGGGGCTCGAACCGCGCACCGAAGGCCCGGCCGGAACCCACATCGCCACCACGGCCGTCGAGGGCGCGGACGACCGGAGTGTGATCGTCGTCGACAACCAGGGCCGCACCGACGTGTCGTGCTGGGGCGGCATCCTGAGCCTGGGCGCTTCGCTTCGTGGTGTGCGCGGCGTCGTCGCCGACGGCGTGTGCCGCGACGTGGCGGAGGCCCGTGAGCTGGGCTTCCCGGTGTTCTCGCGGGGGGCGGTCCCGGCCACGGCGCGGGGCAGGCTGCAGCAGCGCTCCACCGGTGAGCCGGTCGGCGTCGCCGGGCTCACGGTCGCGCAGGGCGACGTCGTCCTCGCCGACGAGACCGGACTCGTCGTCGTCCCGCGGGACCGGGCCGGGGAAGTGGCCGAGATCGCCACCGCGACCGTCGCCCGGGAGCGCGCCATCGCGGACGAGGTGCGCGCGGGCGCGCCCCTCTCCCGGGCCATGCACGACGCCCGCCTCGCCGGAGAGAAGGAGTCGGTCCGATGAGTGACCCCACCGCCACCTCGAGCCTCGTCACCGACCTGTCCACCGCGTCGGTCTCCGACGCCCTCGACTCGCTCGGGCTCCCCGGATCCCTCCACGGCATCGGCGCGCTGCGCCAGGGCCAGCGGATCGTCGGGCCGGTCTTCACCGTCACCTACGAACCGGTCGACGAGGCCGGAGGCACGGTGGGCGACTTCCTCGACGACGTCCCCGCCGGCGCGGTGATCCTGATCGACAACTCCGGCCGCACCGACTGCACGGTGTGGGGCGGAATCATGAGCCAGGCCGCCCACGCGCGCAGCATCGCGGGCACTGTCATCCACGGCACCTGCCGAGACGTCGCCATCGCGACCGACGCCGGCTACCCGATCTGGTCGGTCTCCCGGTTCATGCGCACCGGCAAGGACCGCGTCCGGGTGTCCGCGGTGCAGACGGCCGTCACCGTCGACGGCGTCCTCATCCATCCCGGCGACATCCTCGTGGCCGACGACGACGGCGCCGTGGCCGTCCCGGCCGCCCGCTGGGACGAGGTCGCGGACATCGCCCGCCGTATCGACCGAGTGGAAGAGGCCATCGTCGAGGCCGTCCGCGACGGCGCCACACTCGCTGAGGCGCGTGCGCGGCACGGCTACCACTCGCTCCAGACCCGGAAGGACCCCTCGTGAGCACGCACGACCTCGCCCGAGGCCACTCCAGCGCGACCCTGTCCGAGGCGTCCGGACTCCCCGTGGCCCTGTCCCCCCAGATCCGGTCGCTGTGGGCCGGTGCCCGGCTGTGCGGCCCGGCGTTCACCGTGCAGGGCGCCGGCGGCGACAACCTCGCCCTGCACCACGCCGTACTGCGGGCCCCGTGCGGGTCGGTCCTGGTCGCCGACCTCGGCGGCGCCCGCTTCGGCCACTGGGGCGAGATCCTCACGGTGGCCGCCCGGCACCGCGGGATCGCAGGGCTCCTCATCGACGGCGGTGTCCGTGACGCGGCGGAGATCGAGGGGCTCGGCTTCCCGGTCTTCTCGCGCAACAACTCCATCCTCGGCACCCGCAAGGACTTCCGCGGGGTTCTCGGGCGACCCGTCCAGGTCGGCGGCGTCACGGTCCACACCGGCGACCTCGTCGTCGGCGACGTCGACGGAGTCGTGACGCTCCCGGCGTCCGACACCGAGCGGATCCTCGACCGCGCCGACGCGCGCGTGGCCCACGAGAACGAGCTGATGCAGCAGCTTCGGGAAGGCCGCAGCACCCTTGACCTGTACAACAACTTCGAAGCTGCCGGGCGGTGACGACACCGATGACGGACAACCCGATCTTCGCTGTGGCCGCCCAGGCGGAAGCGCTACGGGCTCAGGGCGCGGACGTCATCACGCTCGCCGCCGGTGAACCCCAGGCGGCCAGCAGTGCGGCGGTGGTGGAGGCCGCCGTGGCCGCGGTCCGCGACCCCGCCACCCACCACTACGGGACGGCCCAGGGCGACCCCGCCCTGCGTGCGCTTGTCGCCACCACCGTCGCCGGTGACACCGGGCTCCCCTGGAACGTGGACGATGTACAGATCGCCCTCGGAGCGAAGCACGCCCTCTTTCTTGCTACCCAGGCATTGATCGACGCCGGTGACGAGGTCCTGGTCGCCGCGCCCGGCTGGCCCGGGCACGCCGAAGTCGTCGCCGCCGCCGGCGGTGTCGCCGTCCCGGTCGCCACCGACGAGGCGTTCCGGCTCTCGGCCGAGGCACTCGACAGCTGCCGTGGCCCGGGCACCCGGGCGTTGATCCTTTCCAGCCCCGGCAACCCCACCGGCGCCGTCCACCCCGAGGCCCGGCTGAGAGAGATCGCCGACTGGGCGCAGCAGCACGGCATCTGGGTCATCAGCGACGACATCTACCGGGCGTTCGACTACACGGGGACCTACCAGTCGATCCTGCGGGTGGCCCCGCGGCTGCGCGGCCGTACCGTCGTCGTCGGCGGAGTGTCCAAGGAACACGCCATGACCGGCTGGCGCGTCGGCTGGCTCGCGGCGCCGCCGGAGGTCATCGCCTCGGCGCGACGGCACGTGTCCCGCACCATCACCCACGTCCCGACGATCAACCAGCGGGCCGCTCTCGCCGCCCTGGGCGACACCGGCACCCCTGTCGAGGCCACACGCGACTACCGCCGCCGGCGCGCGCTGCTGGTGGAAGCGCTGAACGGGATCGACGGCATCGACTGCCCGCTGCCCGACGGCGGCATGTTCGCTTTCCCCGACGTCAGCGGACTGCTGCGCGACCGCGGCTGGACCAGCAGCGCCGACCTCGCCGCGTGGCTCCTCGACGCGGTCCATCTCGCGGTCGTACCCGGCGAGGCGTTCAACGCCCCCGGACGTATCCGGGTGTGCTTCGCTCTCGACGACGACACGCTGATCACCGCGATCGAGCGACTGCGGACCGCCTGCGGATCCACGGTGCATGAGACGGCCGCACAACAGCTGGAGGAGGTCCGATGAGCCCGGTGAGGAAGCTCGAACGCTTCACGCTCCCCCTGACCGTCAGCGCGACCCGCGTCGAGGTGTCCGGCCTCCACCGCGGTGGGACCGGCACGCCCCTGGTCTTCCTGCACGGCTTCGGCTCGACGAAGGAGGACTACGCGGACGTCGTCCACCAGACCGCGCTGGCCGACCGGCCCGTACTGGCCTACGACGCGCCCGGCTGCGGCGCCAGCACCTGCGCGGACCTCGGCGCCGTCTCCATCCCCTTCCTCGTCTCCGTCGCCGAACGGGTCCTGGAGGGTCGGCAGATCGACCGGTTCCACGTCGTCGGGCACTCGATGGGCGGCCTGACCGCACTCATGCTCGCCGACGGCGATCCCGGCAGGGTCGCGAGCTTCACCAATATCGAGGGCAACATCGCACCCGAGGACTGCTTCCTCAGCCGCCAGATCGTCACCCACGCCCACGACGATCCCGACGAGTTCCTGGCCCGGTTCGCCGAACGTGTCGGCGGCTCCCGCTTCTACGGTGGCGCCCTGTACGCGTCGAGCCTTCCCCACAAGGTCCGGGCCGCAGCGGTCAAAGCCATCTTCGCGTCCATGGTCGACCTCTCCGACCACGGCAAGCTGCTCGACCGGTTCCTCGGGCTTCCCGCGCCGAAGCTGTTCATGTACGGGGAGCAGAACAACACGCTGTCCTACCTCCCCGCCCTGGCCGAAGGCGGCGTCGAGCTCGCCGAGATCGAGCACTGCGCCCATTTCCCGATGTACTCCAACCCGCCGCAGATGTGGGCCCGTATCGCGGACCTCGTCTCACGCGCGGACGCCGGCGCCTGACGGCTCGGGCCGTGGGACGACGTCGGCCGTGCGGGCGGCGACGTCCAGGGCTCCGGCCCGACAGCCTCCGCCTCGTGAACAGCCCGGAAGTCCGGACTCGGGCACCGGCCTGAGCGTGGCCTGCCGTCGAGGACGCCAAGGGCGAGCTGCTGAGATCGGACCCCGCGCCGGCGCCCGAGCGTACTCGCCGCGCACGAGGTGATAGCGACCGTCCGCCGGAGTCATCGCGTACCGGCCGTGACGCTCGTTTGGCGCTCCGGACGTTCAACGATCCGTCGTGTGGCCCGGAAAACCCTACTGACCTGCGGTTCCTCTCGACCTTGCCGGCGTGACGTGTTTGCGATGACGTCCCACGTGGAGTGCGTGGCGGTTTTGGAGCCGGTGTCAAAGGGATCTGACCTGCAGTTTCTCGGGTTTTCTCAACGCGGTCGGTAGTGCCTGAGTTGTTTCCCGCACAGCATGATGTCAAGCGTGTCGTATCCCTCGCTGACGTCGTTTGACCTGGCGTTGCGCCGGGTCTTTGCCGGGATGGTGGGGGAGTTCCGGTTTCCGTCGCCACGGGGGGACTGTCCGCCGTTTCGACGCTTGTTTGACGCTCGTTCTGACGAGCCGTCACTGCAGGTCTGACCGCTCCAGGACGAGCGCCGGCCGCCCGACGCTGTGTCGGCGCGGCTGCGGTTGCGTATGCCGACAGAAGTGGCTGAGCGGACGCGCAGGCCGGGCTTCCCAGCGGCAGCGGCGGACGCGAAGGTCCGCCCGCCGGGTGTCCGGTGGGCGCGGGGGTCAGGGGCACGCGGCGCGGGCAGCAGCTTCTACGCGTCCCGTGGGTGAAGTGGTACACCGAGCGCAAGCCGACAGCGTACGAGCACGCGTGGGAGATCCGGGATGCCCACGCCTACCACGAGTACGAGGACGCGGAGTTCGCGGCGGTTCCGTACGGTCCTGCACGGGCGGGTGTGGACGCACGCCGAGGGACCGGTGACGCTGTTCGACCAGTCGGTGGGCTGGTTGCGCCGTCACCGGGTGCTGCTGCCTGGGGTATCGGTGCTTGCCCGGAGGTGTCGGAGGCGCGGAAGGCTGCGGAGAAGCGGCTGCACGCCACGGTCGCAGGGCCGCGCGGCGGGCGGACCCGGCGTTGCCCGGCGACTTGGTGGCGATGCTGAAGACGCGGGAGGGCTCGCGGTTCTCGGAGCTGGAGCGGTTGCACCGGCCGCCGACGCGGATGACGCGCACCGCGTTCGCCCGCGCGCTGGAGCGCGCGGATGAGATCAGTGCGTATCGGCTCGCCGGCTGAAGCTGTCTCAGTTCCCACCTGACCGCATGGCGGCGCCGGCCCGGTACGACGGAAGGCCACGAGCTCCGCGAGGAGGACATCGCCCGGCTGTCCCCGCTCAAGCACGCGACCTGAAACTGCTCGACCGCTACAGCTTCACCGCCTCGACCCCTGCCGCCGGTGCCCTGCGCCCGCTGCGCGACCCGGACGCGCCGGAGCTGGACGAGAACGACGCGTCGGCCGCCGACCGACGGGACGCGCCGGGGACTGCCTGGCCTGGGGCCCCGACGCCGACCGCCCCGCAGCAGTGGTGTGGGCGGTCGGATCCCGGGCTGTCAGGCGGTGACCCTGCCGAAGAGGTGGTTGGCAGGAGCATCCGGGTCGTTGCCGTAGAAGAACTCGGTGAGAACCTGGTGGAATTCGGCGCGGTCCAGCCCACCGGAGCCGTCCCTGTCCAGAGCGGCGAAGACCGTGGCGCAGTCCTCGCCGGGCACACCGGCGACCGAGTCGAACATCTGCTGGAACTCGGCCTGGTCGATCTTGCCGTCCGCGTTGAGGTCGACGAGGTCGAAGAAGCAGTCGGTGACCGGCGCGATCTGCTGCGGATAGAGGGCGGCGTCGGTCAGGACGCTCCTGAAGCCTTCGGTCATCTCCCGCAGATCGACCTTCCCGTCACCGTCCTGGTCCATCGGGGCGATCACATTGGTCCAGAACCCGTCCATTCCCTCGATGAGTCGGCGGGCGGTCGCGGAGTCCGGCGCTGTGTCTCGGGCGGCGATGTAGCGCTCGCTCATCGCGCGGACGTCTTGCTGGGTGATGAACCCGTCGCCGTCGACGTCGGCGCCCCTGAACCACTGGCCGTACTTGAGGTCTTGAAGTGCAGTCACGACTGCGCACAGTATTCATCTGATTACGCAATTGCAAAACGGGGGTGGAGCCTCTGGCAGCCGGGGCGGCCCGCTGCGCGCTTGACGACGGCGAACTCGAAGAACCTGCCCGAAGAGGCAGGCAGCTTGCGTGTCAGCGTTCGAGGTGTGGTGGTGTGAAGGCGAGCACGTCCGGAAGGGGGCCGTCGTAGAGCTCGACATCGACGAGCGCACTGTGGGCGCTCGGTCCCTGGGACAGGCGCGAGCACCCTCGGTCGGCCGTGAGGGTGTTCGGATTGCCGTGGCGGTCCAAGGTGCCGCTCTGGCCCGGCTGGGCCGGGTCCCACCATGCTCCGGTGGACAGTTGGATGACGCCTGGCATGACGTCGTCCGACAGGACTGCGCCCGCCAGGCAGCTGCCGCGGTCGTTGTGGACGCGTACGATCATGCCGTTCTCGATGCCACGGGACGCGGCGTCCAGCGGATTGATCGTCACGGGCTCACGGCCGCGGATCTTCGACTTGAGGCTGTGGCCGCCGTTGTCGTACTGGCTGTGCAGACGTGAGGCGGGCTGATTCGAGATCAAGTGCAGCGGGAATCGGTCCGATAGGCCGGCACGGAGCCACTCCACTGGTTCGAACCACGCCGGATGCCCGGTGCAGTCGTCGTAGCCGAACGAGTCGATCTCCTCGGAGAAGATCTCGATCCGGCCCGACGGGGTCGTCAGGGGGAAACGCTGCGGATCTGCGCGGAGCTCCTCGAAGCTGCCGGGGAACGGGCCGCTCAGCGCCGGCAGCTCAGCCGTGGAGCTTCGCCAGAAGTCGTCGAAGCTCGGCAGGGCCCCGTCGTCGCCGAGGCCGGCCCTCGTCTGCTCGTAGAGGTGCCTGACCCATTCGAACTCGGAGCGTGACTGCGTGAACTCGCGCTCGTATCCGAGCCGGGAGGCCAGGGTGGTGAAGATGTGGTGGTCGGTGCGTGACTCGCCCGCCGGCTCACGGACTTTCGGCATCGCGACGAGGTGGGGGTCGGAGAATCCGGCGGCGAAGTCGTCGCGCTCCAGGCTGGTGGCGACGGGAAGGACGATGTCGGCGAACTTGGCCGTGGTGTTCCACCAGGCTTCGTGAACCACCACCGTGTCAGGGGTCTGCCAGGCGCGGGTCAAGCGGTGGAGGTCTTGGTGGTGGTGGAACGGGTTCCCTCCGCACCAGTAGATCAGGCGGAGCTCGGGCAAGGTCAGGCGCCGGCCGTCGTAGTCGATGGTCTTGCCCGGATGCAGCAGGGTGTCGGCGATCCGTGCGACAGGGATGAAATCCGCCACAGGGTTGGGAACCCGGGGGATCGACGCCACGGAGGGCCGGCCGGGGGCGACGCCGGTCGCGTCCATCGTCGCGTAGCCCGCGCCCCAGCCGCAGCCGGGCCGCCCCATCGAGCCCGCCATGGCAGCCAGCACGACCGACATCCAGATCGGCTGTTCGCCGTGGTCCGCCCGCTGTATCGCGTAGTTGACCATGATGAGCGAACGTTGTGTGGACAGGCGGCGAGCCAGTTCGGTGATCGTGTCCCGGCTCATGCCCGTGATCCTCGCTGCCCAGGCGGCATCCTTGGCGACGCCGTCGAATTCGCCGGTCAAGTACGAGGCGAAGCGGTCGAACCCGACGCAGCAACGGCGAAGGAAGTCCTCGTCGTGCCAGCCGTTGACCAGCATGGTGTGTGCGATGCCGAGCATCGCGGCGGTGTCGGTGTTGGGGATGACGGGCAGCCACTCGGCGTCGAGGAAACCGGCGGTGTCGCTGCGGACAGGGCTGATGTTCACGAACCGCACCCCGGCCGCACGGCACCTTCGCTGAAGGTCCTGCGTCTGGTGTCTGGCCAGTCCGCCGGGGTTGATCTGGCTGTTCTTGAGGGCCAGCCCTCCGAACGCCACCACAAGCTCACAGTTGTCGGCGATCTCGTCCCACATCGGCATCCGGGACTGGTAGCTCCACGGAGCTCCGCCGATCACATGGGGGAGGATGACCTCCAAAGCCGCGGTGCTGTACGTGTTGCGAGAGTCGGTGTACCCCCCGCCCAACGCCAGGAACCGGTGGAGTTGCCCCTGCGCGTTGTGGAACGCGCCCGCACTCGCCCAGCCGTAGGAGCCGCCGAACACGGCGCTGTCTCCGTGCTGTGAACGCACTCGGCGCAGTTCCTCGCTCACCAGGGTGATCGCGTCGTCCCAGCTCACCTCCACGAAGGCGTCCGCGCCCCTGGCCGTGTCGTGGGCGCGCGGCAGGCCGTTCAGCCAGCCCTTGCGCACCGCGGGGCGCAACACGCGGGCGCTGTCGTCGGCGGCTGTCACCATGCCGGGTCCGATGGGCGACGGTGCGGGGTCATCGCCCCTCGGCTCGATTCGTACCAGCCGACCGGAATCAACCACCGCGACAAAACTGCCCCAGTGCGTCGCAACCGACATGCGTCGTTCCACGATGCGTCAACTCCGTCTCTGAAGTTCCCCGGCTCTAGGACAGCGGCCCCTTATGTCACAGTGGCTCCACGTCAGTTGACGGGCCGCAGGACACAGGCTCCCCCTGCGGTCCGCTGCCCAACCCTGCACGTGCACGACCCTTCCAACGGCCGCACGGAAGCGCCGTCCGCGTCGACTCGCCTCAGGGAGCATGTGTCGTCATGGGCTGGCGATACGTCCGGGACACCGGCGGCACGGTATCCGTCCCGACCTCCCGAGATCTCCCCGTCGGCAGGTTCCAGCTGTGGATTCAGACGAACGACGGCCACGTCCCCCTCGCCGGCCCCTACGACCCGAAGATCGTCTGACAGACCGCCGAAACCTGCGGCGACCGGCAGCCGCTCCCGCTGTGTTGCTCTCCTGGCTGCGGCGCGGGCGCACCTCGTCTTCAGGTTCGCGAGGGTCACCGCCCAGGGTGCAGTCGTGAGCTTGAAGGCATCCCGTCTTTCGGGGGCCCGTTTCTCTCCCCCAACGCATTCGTTGTCGCAGTGGATCACCGTCATCGAGTGTGCTGGCTGGGGCTGTACTGGTGGAAGTCATTGATGTGCACCACTACTACGGGAAACGGCGCGTGCTGCGGGGAGTCGATCTGCGACTGCCGGCAGGGGCGCTGACCGGCATTGTGGGAGAGAACGGTGCAGGCAAGTCCACCCTGCTGAAGATCCTGGCTGGGGAGCTTCGGCCGTCCGGCGGCCAGGTTCGACACGCCGGCCGGTTTGGATACTGCCCGCAACAGGTGGTGCTCAACGACGCGCTGACCGTGCGCCAGCACCTCGCCTTCCTCCAGGCGGCGTTCCGGCTGGAGGACCTGCGGCACGCTCAGGAGGTGATGGAGGTGCTCGGCCTGGCCGAGTACCTCGATGAGCGGGCCGGGGTGCTCAGCGGCGGCACGCGGCAGAAGCTGAACCTCACTTTGGCGTTGATGCACGATCCGCAGGTGCTGCTGTTGGACGAGCCGTACCAAGGGTTCGACTGGGACACTTACCTGCGGTTCTGGCAACTGGCGGGCCGTCTGCGTGATCGGGGGCGTTCGGTCCTGGTGGTTTCCCATCTGGCCTACGACACCGAGCGTTTGGATGAGCTGTGGTGTTTGAGCGGTGGCCGGCTTCACTCGCAGTTGGCGGGTGCGGCATGAGGAATCAGATGATGCTGCTCACCACGGCCACGCGGTACGCGCTGGTGGAGCACGCCCGCAACCGCTTTGCCGTGGTGCTGATCGCCCTGTTCCTGCCCGTGTGGGTCCTGCTGGCGCACTCTGCGATCCCCGATACCTCGGCCCGTCTGCACCTGCGGGCCACCGGGGAGCTGCTGGCTCCTCGGGGTAACGAGATCACCGCGATCAGCGGCGCGCTCAACGCCGTCACTCTGATCACTGGTTTCCTCATGTTCGCCGCGACCTTCACCAGCAGCGGCTTCGACCGGCGTCTGGCCATGGCCGGCTATCCCCGCACACATCTGGTCGCGGCGAAGGTCGTGGCGCTCACCTTCGTCTGCGCCCTGATCGCCGCATACGCCACCGCGGTGACCTGCCTGACCTGGACACCCCGCCAGCCGGTGCTGCTGACCACGGCGTTCTTCTGCGCCGGGCTGACCTATGGCGTGCTGGGGGTCGGTTTCGGTGCGCTGCTGCGCCGGGAGGTCGAGGGCATGTTCGCCATCGTGATGACCAGCATCGTGGATCTTCTGCTGCAAAACCCGATCACGAGTTCCGGTGCGGGCAGCACGATCACCCGGTTCCTGCCGTCCTACGGCGCCATGCAGGCGGCCACCGCCGCAGGTTTCTCCTCCGTCCCGGTACCCCGTTACGTGCTCTGGCAGCTGGCCTGGTTCACCGCGGCGGCGCTGCTGGGCCTGCTCGCCTTCCACCGGCGTACCCGCACCACTCTGACGGTGACACCGCACGGGCCTGTGTCGGAGCCTTCCGCCCGGCATCAGCAGACCGTTGACCTGCTGTGACATGCGCGACTAGGCCGCAACCGGATGCCTTCCGGCATCGTTGGGCGCGATGTGACAGCCACGGATGAACGCATCTCCCAGGTCCAGCAGACCGCAGTGACGACGCCGGCGGGACCCCCGGCGAAGTCGTCCTGGGCGGTGATCGGCAATGATCGGACGCTGCGGGCGGCGTACCGGCATTGCCGGCGGTTGACCAGGGAGCGAGACCGGGCCGAGTACGCGCTGATCCAACTGGTGCCCGCCGCACTGCGCCCCGCCTGCTGGGCTCTGTGGGCGGCAGCCAACGCCATCGACGACCTGGCCGACGACCGTACCGTTCCCCCGCCTGAGAGGGCCGCACGGGTCGAGCAGTGGATCACCGCGCTGGAGCGCGAGCTGATGACCGGGACCAGCACGGACCTGGTCCGTCACGCGCTGGTGGACACCTCGCAGCGCTGGCGCCTGGACCTGAGCGAACTGCACGATGCGATGACCCTGGTCCGGGACGACGCCCATGGCCGACGCTTCGCCGACTGGAGCGCCTGGCGCTCCTGGGGCCGCGCCAACCTGCTGCCCTGGTTCGACCAGGTCCGCGAACTCTTCGACAAGGCCGGCACACCCGTGGCACTGCGCCTGGACACCCAGGAAGTCTATGAGGAGTTCCTTGACGGCGTCCGCCTCACCGACATCCTCACCGACCTGTCCGCCGACCTCGCCCAGGGCGATCTCCTCCTGCCCGACGACGCCCTCGACCGCTACCCGAAAGCCGCAGGCGACCTGGCAGACCTGCGCTGGAGCCCCGCTGTCAGCAGCTTGATCACCCACCTGAGCGGCCTGGCCCGCCGGTGGGTGACCCAGCCCGCCCTCACTCGGGGCATGCACCCCGGCCCCGCCACCATCCTGAACACCATGGCCGACCTGCTCCGTGCCCAGCTCGACGCCATCGTCGCCGCCGGTCCCACCCTCCTGCGCACCCCGCCCCGGCCCAGCCTCCTCACCAGCGTCCGCATCCTCGCCCCCGCCCGAACCCGCGCCGCCCTGGCCTGGACCCTCACCCCCGTCACCGTGCCACCCCCGCACCGCCCAACCCCACACAACGCGCTGCCCGCCGCGCGGGCAGCGCGAGACGGCACGTTCAGCGCGCCACCTCCCCACCCCGCCGGTCACCCTCCCCCGCGAATCCCGGCCGAGCAGATGCCCGTCCACGTCGCCGTGATCATGGACGGCAACGGCCGCTGGGCCCAACAACACGGCCTGCCCCGGCACGCCGGCCACCGAGCCGGAGCCGCCGCCATGCGCGAGACGGTCCATGGCGCACTCGAGATCGGCCTGCGCCACCTGACCCTGTACACCTTCTCCACGGAGAACTGGAAACGCGACGTCGAGGAAGTCGACGCCATCCTCGACGTCATGCGCGGTGAGCTGACCGACAACCCCTTCCACGCTCTCGACGTCCACATGCGCTGGCACGGCCGCACCGGCAAGCTCCCCACCGATGTCGTCGACCTGCTCCGCCGCCAGGAACGCACCACCCGCGGCCGCACCAGCCTGACGCTGACCATGTGCATCAACTACGGCGGCCGCGACGAGATCACCCGCACCACCGCCGCGCTCGCTCACCACGTACACGACGGACGACTCGACCCCGACCACATCAGCGAAAAGGACTTCGCCCGCCACCTGCCCCACCCCGACATGCCGGATGTCGACCTGCTGTGGCGTACCGGGGGCGAACAGCGCACCTCCAACTTCCTGCCCTGGCACACCGCCTACGCCGAGCTGCACTTCACCCCCGACTTCTGGCCCGACATCGACCGACGCCACCTATGGCACGCGATCACCGAATACAGCCGCCGTCAACGCCGCCACGGCGCCACTCCCACCCCATCGTCCACCAGGACATCCGTCTCCTGATCGGAACTGAGTCGAACCCGGTCGCCGTCGTCGGGTCGGACTGCCGTGGCTTCGACGGCGGCAAGCTGATCAATGGGCGCCAAGCGGCACGTCGTGGTCGACACCCTCGGTCTGCTGCTGGGGGTGATGGTCACCGCCGCGGACACCGGAGACCGCGCCGCCGCCCAGGTCCTGCTGGGACCGTGTGCCTCGGCGTGGACGGTCCGACGGAACAGGCCGTCACCGCCGACCCGGAGCGTCTGCCCCTGGAGATCGACAGGGTCGTCATCGCTGCCGCGATCGACGGTGCCGCGACTGCGATGTCGAGCGCACCCGCTCAGCCGGCTGAGGTGTTGTGTGTCGCATCGCGTGCTTCGGCGAGGGCTCGCTGCCTGAGGTCGCCGCCGAACAACTGAATCGTGGTGGCGGCCAGGACGTCATCCCTGCCGATGGTCCACCTGTCCCCCCTACGGGCGGACAGGTCCCCGAGGGAATCCTTGGGGAACGGGGGCGGGGCCGGTTCCCCCGGAATCACCAGGGTGACCGTACCGAAACGCTTGCTCCCGCCCTCGCGGACGACCATGGCCGCGTCCCGGGCGAGGTCCGTCAGGAACGTGCTCGCGATTCCGTCCAGGTCGCGGACCATCGCTGGGACGGCCGTCGTCCCCCGGCTCCGCAGCAGCTTCCTGACCCCAGCCTCGAACCTGTGGGCGCCGACCACCGCACTCGGTTTGCGCGACCCGCCGCGCTTACGAGAAGGCACGATGACACCCTCGGCGTCGTACAGGACACCGGTCAGACCTCGAAACGTCGGGCTGTGGTCGTACCACTTGTTCCCCACCTCAAGCTCGACGTTCCGGTCGATCGCCGAGAGGAGGTCCCCGGGGAGCAGCTTCTTCCGGGCCTCTACCGCCGCCGCCCTCCTCGCGCCGTCGATGATCTCCGTCAGCACTGTCCGCGTCACCGACGCGGCGGCCCACGCGGCCGACCGAGAGACGTGCATCGAGGTCACCTCCCTGAACACCGCTTTGACGAGAGAAGGCTTGAACGGCGGGACATCGATGACCGAGGCGGTCTCGGGCCCGACGGGCTCAGGGTGTACGGGCTGTGCGGTCATCGGAAGAAACGCTCCCTGCTGTCGGAGTGATCAGAGGCCGGCCCACACTTCACCACGCAGACCCGCTCTCTTCCCCCATCCTCTCGACCTCAGGGATTCGGCGGAGAGACTTGTCGCGGGTGCACTCCTGTCGGGCTACCGGGCGGAGAGTGGAGCCGTCGGGCCCCGCAACCTTGGCGACGCCGACGTGACACCGGTCCAGCGGCTGTGGGGTGGGGCCGATGTCGGGGATGCGGCGGGTCAGACCTGGGTGGATTGCGGGAGGGCGCCCTTGTCCCCGGTGGGCTGCTCCGGGGGGCCTTCCGCGCGGAAGGAGCCGGGGAGGGCGAGGGCAGCGAGGGCCGCGATCAGACTGAAGGCGATGATGACCCAGTACGAGCCGCCGTACGCCCCCGCGGGGTGCTCGCCGGATGTGCCGAGCCGCTCCTGCAGGGTGATCGCGATGACCGCGATGCCGAGCGCGCCGCCGATCTGGTTGCAGATGAACAGCGCGCTGGTCGCCCGCGCCGCGCCGGCCTCGCCGACGGCCCTGTACATGAAGGCCATGGTGCCGGGCGCGGTCAGCCCGATGCCGTAGCCGGTGAGGCCGAAGGCGACGGACAGCAAGGCGGTGTTCGTGCCCGAGCCGATCTGGGCGAAGGCGAGCGCGCCGAGTGCGGTGACGAACATGCCGACCGCGGAGGTGAGCCGCGCGGTGACCTTGTTCGCCGTCCTGCCGGAGGTGATCGCGCCGACGGCGCCGAGGATGCCGGAGGGAATCAGCAGCAGACCGGCGTGCAGGGCGCCGAACCCGCGGGACTGCTGGTAGTACAGCGGGGTCAGGAGCAGCAGGGCGTTGGCGACGGCGCCGACGAAGAACATCGTGACGACGGCCATGGTGAAGCCGCGCTTGGCGAACATACGCAGGTCGATGAGCGGTGTGACCGAGGTGTGCAGCGCGTGCACCGCGTATCCGACGAGCAGGAGCACACCGGCGCCGAAGGCGACGAGCACCTTCGGTGACGACGCGTCACCGGAGTGCGCGGCCGTCGTGAAGCCGTAGACGAGGGCCGCGAACCCGGGAGAGAGCAGCGCCAGGCCGAGGACGTCCAGACGCTCCTCGGGGCGGCCGGCGTGCTGGTCGGCGGGCAGGGTGCGCAGCGCGAGCAGCAGGGCGATCAGACCGATGGGCAGGTTGATCAGGAACATCCAGCGCCAGCTCACGGCATCCACGAGGACACCGCCGAGGACGGGGCCGAGGATCGGGCCGAGGGTGAGGGGCAGCGAGATCAGTGCCATGGCCTTGGCGACGCGCGTGGGGCCCGCGGTCGTGGCGAGGACGCTCTGCACGACGGGGACGATCATGCCGCCACCGAGACCCTGGAGCACCCGGAGCGCGATCAGCGACTCGATGGACCAGGCGAAGCCCGACAGCACCGAGCCGAGGACGAACAGGGAGACGGCGGCGAGCCACATCGTGCGGCCGCCGAAGCGGTCGACGGCCCAGCCCGCGAACGGTGTGGCGACGGCGACGGCGAGCAGATAGCCGGCGGTCACCCACTGGACGGTCGCGAGCGGCGAGCCGAACTCGCCGCTGAGCGTCTTCACGCCGACGTTGACGATCGTCTCGTCCAGCAGCGCCATCAGCAGGGCGAGCAGCAGGACACCGGCCATGCGCATGAACGCCGGGTCGAGTTCGTCGTTCGCCTCGTCGGCGCTCTCCGCCGCCGCTGGAGCGGTCTGCGAGGGATCGGGTGCTGTGTCGGGTGACGTGGTCGGTTCGGGAGTTCCGCGTGTCATGTGCGTACCGCCTGGGGTCGATGCAGTCGGGGACGGGCGCCGGGCGCCGAACGACGCCGCGCTCTGTGCGTCCCTCACAGTAGGAATATAAGTGCATGTGCCTGCATCTAGTTTTCGGACAGATTCCTTCCTGTCGTGCTGATCGGCTTGGTGGTGGGGTCGGTTACGCGGGGGAGGGGAGTGGAAAACATATGCGTAGACATGTTCTATGCGCGATGTGGCTACAGTGGTGGGGGCAGCGAACGAAGGGGAGGCGGACATGTCGGCCGATGACCGTGGAGGGCGTTCCGGTGAGTTCGACCTGTGGCGTCGGATGACGCTGATGGTCGGTCAGCTCAACCAGTCGCTGGAGAGGATGCTGGCGAGCGAGCACCAGATCTCCCTGCCCGAGCTGATGGTGCTGATCGAGCTGCGGCACGGTCACGAACGCGGCACTCGGGTGCAGGAGCTGTCCACCGCGGTCGGGCTCGACCAGTCGTCCATGAGCCGGCTCGTCACCCGCCTGGAGAACAAGGGCCTCACGGCCCGGGTCTCCTGCGAGCACGACCGCCGCGGCGTGTACTGCATGCTGACGCCCGCGGGCGCCGAGCGCGGTGAGCGGGCCGAGGCGCGCTGCCGTGAGGAGCTGACCGGACTGCTCGATGTCGCCTCCTTCGACGACCGTTGGGCATCTCTTGTCTCCCGCTTCCGGCACAGTGCGGCGGGAGCCGCCACCCCGTGAGCACGTCACCTTCTCTGCGTCGGCGCCTTCTTGGTAGGGCTGGCGCCCAGGGACACGACGGGAGGTCGTTGGTGGCGGAGGTCGAGGACCATGCCGGGGTCGGGCCCGACGGACGTGGGGGGCGGCGGGCCGCGCCGCCCGTGCTTCCGGTGGTGTTGCGTGCGTGGCTCGGGACGGTGGCCGTTCTCGCCGCGCTGGGGGTCGTCGTCGGTGGGGTTCTGTTCGCCGGGGACGGGGAGCCCGGTGCGGTGGACGTGCGGGTCTCGGCGGTGGTCGACGGGGTGGGGCCCTCATGGCGGCGGGTCGCTCTCGGCACGGACTTTCTGGGGGAGCCCGTCGGGGCGGCGGCGCTGGTCGTGGCCGTCGTGGCGGGCTGTCTCCTGCTGCTGCGGCGTCCTCGGGCCGCGGTGTTCGCCCTCGCCTCGGTCGGCGCCGCCGTGGGGGCGACCACGCTGCTGAAGTCCCTGGTCGGACGCACCATCCACGGCGACGACAACCTCTCGTACCCGAGCGGGCACACCGCCTTCCTCACCGCGCTCGCCCTCGCGGTGGCGCTGCTCGCGGCCGGGCGGCTCCGCCTCGGCAGGACGGCCGGCCTCACCCTCGTGCTCGCCGCCGCGTCGGCCGCCGGGGCCGCCATGGGCTGGGCGCAGGTCGCCCTGGGCGCGCACTACCCGACCGACGTCCTCGGCGGCTGGTGCACCGCGCTGGCGGTGACACCGGCCACCGCGTGGCTGGTCGACCGGACGGCCGGCCGGCCGGGGCCTCGCTGACGTTCCCTCACGCCAGGCGGCGGAACACCGGTTTCACCGGCCGTCCGGACAGCCAGGGCATGGGGTCGCCGGCGTCCAGCGCCTTCCGGTACACCGCGCACGCCTGGGCGACCACGTCGACGGTCCGATCGATGTCGGCGTCGTCGAGCGCGGCGCTCACCACGAACGACGGGGCCAGCACCCCGCCCGCGAGGAGCCGGCGCAGGAACAGGGTGCGGTACTCCTGCGAGGGCCGCCCGTGCTCGTCGAGGGTGGCGAAGACCAGGTTGCTGGGCCGGCCCTTGACGACGACGTGGTCGCCCACGCCCATGGCGGCGGCGACTTCACGCACGCCGGTGGCCAGCCGCTCGCCGAGGGTGTGCAGCCGCGCGGTGACGCCCTCCTCGACGTAGGTGCTCTGCACGGCCATCGCGGCCGCCAGGGAGTGCGTCTCCGCACCGTGCGTGGTGGACAGCAGGAACACCCGGTCGCCGGAGTGGCGCAGTCCGCCCAGCTCCATCAGGGCGCGGCGTCCGGCCAGCGCGGAGACGGCGAAGCCGTTGCCCAGCGCCTTGCCGAACGTGGAGAGGTCGGGGACGACGCCGTACAGGCCCTGGGCGCCCGCCTCGGACCAGCGGAAGCCGGTGATCATCTCGTCGAAGACCAGGACGCAGCCGTGCCGGTCGGCCAGTTCGCGCAGGCCGGCCAGGTAGCCGGGCGGCGGTTCGCTGTGGGTGGCGGGTTCGAGGATCAGGCAGGCGATGTCGTCCGGGTACCGGGTGAGCAGTTCCTCGGTGGCGGCCAGGTCCCCGTAGGGGAACGTCACGGTGAGGTCGTTGGTGGCCGACGGGATGCCGGCGGACATCGCCGTGGTGCCGATGAACCAGTCGTCCGTGGAGAAGAACGGATGGTCGGCGCAGAGGGCCACCCGCGGGCGCCCGGTGGCGGCACGCGCGAGGCGCACCGCGGCGGTGGTGGCGTCGGAGCCGTTCTTCGCGAACTTCACCATGTCGGCGGTCGGCACCGTCGCCAGGAAGCGTTCCGCGGCCTCGACCTCCACGACGGACGGCCGTACGAAGTTGCTGCCGCGGTCGAGTTCCCGGCGCACCGCCTCGGTCACGCGCGGGTGGGCATGCCCGAGGCTGACCGACCGCAGGCCGGAGCCGTACTCGATGTAGCGGTTGCCGTCGACGTCCCACACATGGGCGCCGCTGCCGTGGCTGATGACCGGGGCCAGGTGCTCCGGGTACTGGTCGTCTCCCTTGGCGTAGGTGTGCGCGCCGCCGGGCACGAGGGCGTGCAGCCGCTCGTTGGCCGCCCGCGACCGGGGCAGTTCGTACTCTTCGGTGTCCATGGCGGTCTCAACTCTCCCTGTGCTTCAGGACTTCGGCGAGGCTCGGCGCCTTCCGGTCCCGCTCGGACATCGACGTGACCGGCAGGGGCCAGGGAATGGCCAGTTCCGGGTCGTCGAAGGCGATCGTCACGTCCTCGGCCGGGTCGTGCGGGCGGTCGATCCGGTACGAGGTGTCGGCGGTCGCGGTCAGCGCCTGGAAACCGTGCGCGCAGCCCGCCGGGATGTACAGGGTCGTCTGGGTCTCGCCGGACAGCTCGAAGAAGGCACGGCCCAGGTACGTCGGCGAGTGGGGCCGCAGGTCCACGACGACGTCGAAGATCTTCCCGTACGAGCACCGCACCAGCTTGGCCTCGCCGGCGCCGGAGCGCAGGTGCAGGCCGCGCAGCACACCTCCCACCGAGCGGGACAGGCTGTCCTGGATGAAGGCGTCCGGGTCGAGCCCCACCGAGCGGACCACGTCGGCGTCGAAGGTGCGGCAGAAGAATCCGCGTTCGTCGGCGTACGGCGTCGGCTCGAACAGGTAGGCGCCGGAGATCTCCGGGACGGCGGTCGTTCTCATGGTGTCTCCTGCCGGGTGGGCGCGGGGGAGGGGGTGCGGGTGCGGCCGGTCACCGGGAACAGGGCCGCTGTCAGAGCAGTGAACTGCCGGTCGAGCTGCCGGGCGACGGTCAGGTTCCGCTCGGCGAGGGTCCGCCGTACGTCCGCCGCGTTCTTCTCCAGCTCCCGGAACTGTTCGAGCAGCCGGTCGGCGTCGACCTCGCGAGCCGGATGACAGTACGGGTCCAGCCCCATCCGCGCCATGAGCGCGTCGCTCTTGGCCGCGTAGCCGAGGGCGAGCGTCGGGGTGCCGGCCCTCAGCGCGCAGACCAGGTTGTGGTAGCGGGTCGCCACCACGGTGCCGGCGGCCGCCGTCTCCTTCAGCAGGTCGGCCAGCGAGGTCGCCTCGGCGGCGGTGACCAGCGGCGAGTCCACCGCGTCGAGGATCGCGGCGACCACCGGCGCGTCGCACGTGTCGCCGGTGAGCAGCCGGACGGGCCTGCCCTCCTCGGCCAGCGCGCGGACGAAGCGGGTCGTCCCCTCCAGGTAGCGCCGGTGGATCTCCTCGGCGCGGTCGCGGTCGTCGTCGCCGCCGTGGAAGTCCATGACGCCGACGCACACGAGGCCCGGCGGGTCGCCGGCCGCGCTCACCTGCGGCACCGGCAGGGCGAAGGCGAGGTCCGGGTGGACCTCGTCGCGCGAGGTGTCCACGCCCATCGCCCGCAGGGCGTCGCGGGACAGCTCGTCCCGGTACGACCGGTGCGCGGCCAGCCGCGCCGACCAGCGCACCAGGGTCCGGGTCGCCCGGTTGCCGATCGGGCCGGCCCCGACGCCGACCAGCGCGACCCGGGTGCCGGACAGCCGGCCGCTCGCGCACAGCAGGAACAGCGCGTACGGGAACCCCCACGGCCGCAGCGGCAGCGTGGCCTCCAGGACGCCCATGCCCGGCACGATCACCACGTCGTGCCGGCGCACCCAGGCGGCGGTGCGGAAGGCGTCGACGAGTTTGCCCAGCCCCTTCCCCGCGATCGCACCCGCCCGGGAGGCGGTCCGGTACTCCCCGCGATACCAGTGCAGCCGCGTCGCGGGGATGCCGTACCGGGCCGTGACGACCTCCGGCCCGCCGCACAGCGCGTCCACGACCGCCTCCGGACGCGCGGCGCGGAGGTGGCCGAGCACGGCCTCCAGGGACCCGTCGTTGCCGAGGTTGCCGGAGCCGAGCAGGCCGAACACCCCGACGCGTACCGGCCTCCCGGGCGCGGACGTCATGCCTGCCTGCCTTCACGGCCGGCGACGAGGTCGTCGACGGAGACGGTCAGCAGGTCCGGGTCGACCGGGGCGCGGTCCTCCACCCGCTCGCCCGCGCCCGGCCGGACCCGGCTGGTCATCCACGCGGCCAGATGACGGTGGCACGCGCGCCGGTCGGCCGGGGACAGCGGCGCCCGCCGGATCGCCGAGACGAAGCCCCAGACGTACTCGGCGAGCAACCGGGGGGTCGGGTGCAGCGGGCCCGCCCGGCGCGGGTCCAGGTTGACGCACCGGGAGCGCTTGGAGGGGTTCGCCCGCTCGGCGCGGGTGGGGTGGTCGCGGCGGAAGTACAGCAGCTCGGGCACCTGGTGGAAGGGCCCGTGCAGGGTGATCTCGGCGACGAACGTGCGGTCCGCGTGGTGGTAGCTGTCGTGCGGCTTCACCCGGCGCAGCATGTCGGCCCGCATCACCCCGTAGAAGTCGTCGCCGCCGGGCTCGAACAGCAGGCTGCGGAAACGCTCCGGGGCGTGCGGGGAGTCGGTGGCGAGCCCGTACGCGTAGGGGACCTTCACCTTGCCGTCCTCGTCGATGACCGCCTGGTCGCTGTGCGCGAGGACCACGTCCGGCCGTTCGTCCAGCGCCTCGACGCAGCGCAGCAGCAGGTCCCGGGCGTACAGGTCGTCGTGCGAGGCCCACTTGAACAGCTCGCCGCGGCACTCGGTGAACACGTAGTTGTGGTTGGGCGCGGCGCCGATGTTGCGGGGCAGCCGGATGTACCGGATGCGGGAGTCCTTCGCCGCGTACCGGCGGCAGATGTCCTCGGTCCCGTCGGTCGAGGCGTTGTCGGAGACGACCAGCTCGAAGTCCTCGTAGGTCTGGCCGAGCAGGGCGTCGAACGACTCTGCGAGGTACTCCTCGCCGTTGTAGACGGGCAGGCCGATGCTCAGCCTGGGTTGGGCGGTCATCGGGGCTCTCCTTCGTGGATACCCCGGCCTTCCGGCCGGGGAGGAAACGACGCTCCTCCGGAGCAGGGCAGGGAAGGCCGGTTCGTCGCGAGGGCGGACCGGCGTACGTCGTCCATCGGCCGGCACCCGTCACTCACACGGAATCTGATACGGCGTGAGGCGTGACGCAGCAGGTCAAGCGGGCTTTCAAGTACCGCTTTCACCCCACGGACGAGCAGGCGGCCGAGCTGTCGCGCACGTTCGGCTGCGTCCGCCTCGTGTACAACAAGGCGCTGGAGGACCGCACCCGGGCCTGGTACGGCGAGCAGCGCCGCGTCTCCTACGTGCAGTCGTCGGCCGCGCTGACGCAGTGGAAGAAGACCGAGGAGCTGGCCTTCCTGACGGAGGTGTCCTCCGTCCCGCTCCAGCAGGCGCTGCGCCATCTCCAGACGGCGTTCGGGCACTTCTTCGCCAGGCGGGCGAAGTACCCGCGCTACAAGAGCCGGAAGAAGTCCCGGTCGTCGGCCGAGTACACCCGCAGCGCCTTCACGTGGCGCGACGGGCGACTGACTCTGGCCAAGACGGCCGAGCCCCTGGACATCCGCTGGTCGCGTCCGCTTCCCGAGGGGGCGGAGCCGACGACGGTGACCGTGTCCCGTGACAGCGCCGGGCGCTGGTTCGTCTCGATGCTCGTCGAGGACACCATCGCCCCGGCCCCCGCCACCGACGCGGCGGTCGGCCTGGACGCCGGGATCACCTCCCTGGTGACCCTGTCCACCGGGGAGAAGATCGCCAACCCGAAGCATGAGCGCCGGGACCGCACCCGTCTCGCCCGCGCTCAGCGAGAGCTGTCCCGCAAGGCCAAGGGCTCCAACAACCGGGCCAAGGCCCGCGTGAAGGCCGCCCGCGTCCATGCCCGGATCGCCGACCGGCGCCGGGACTTCCTGCACAAGCTGTCGACTCGTCTCGTCCGTGAGAACCAAACGGTCGTGATCGAGGACCTCACCGTCCGCAACCTGCTGAAGAACGGCAGGCTCGCGCGCGCCGTCTCGGACGCGTCGTGGATGGAACTGCGCTCCATGCTGGAGTACAAGTGCGCCTGGTACGGGCGCGAACTCGTGGTGATCGACCGCTGGTTCCCCAGCTCCAAGCTGGGCGGGGCCTGCGGGACGGTCCGGGCGAAGATGCCGCTGAACGTCCGCGAGTGGACGTGCGACTGCGGCACGGTGCATGACCGCGACGTGAACGCGGCACGCAACAATCTCGCCGCCGGGCTGGCGGCGTCTGCCTGTGGAGACGGTGTAAGACCTCAACGGGAGTCCTCCCGGACGGGGCGGTCGTCGGTGAAGCAGGAAACCCAGCGGGCGACCGCTGGACTCCCCCGCCTTGAGGCGGGGGAGGAAGTCAAGGCGTCCTCACTTCGCGGATGGAGTCCTGGTGGTGCTCGCGCAGGGCGGAGCGCAGCTGCAGCCACCACACGGCGGAGCTCGCGAGGGTCGCGGCGGCGACGCCCCAGGCCGAGCCGACCGTGCCGGCCGCGGCCGCCCCGCCGAGGCCCCCGGCGACGTAGCAGGCGGAGGCGAACAGCTGGCAGCGCAGACTGCGGCGGGCCGCGCCGAGCGCGCGCAGCCCGGCCGCCGCGCCGGTGCCGAGACCGGCGCCCGCGACACCGAGCGTGGCCGGCACGATCAGTTCCGAGGCGGCCTGCCAGACGTCGCCGAGCACGAGTTCGCCGTAGTGGTCCGGCACCAGCAGCAGGGCCGCGCCCCAGAGCAGCGCGGCGACGGCCTGCGCGCCGCCGAGGAGGAGGCAGAACCTGCCGAGCCGGTGCGGGGCCCGCCGCAGCACCCGCGCCGCCTCCGCGACGGTGACCAGCGACAGCCCCATCAGCACGGCGAGGAACGGGCCGAGCAGCAGCTCGGCGCCCCGGACCACACCCACCGCGCCGACCCCGACGATCGCGCCGAGCCCGTACGCCCGCAGCTGGGCCGCGCCGCTGAGGCAGGTGTTCTCGACCAGGTACCGGTAGCCGAGGTCCCGGTGCTCGCGCAGCCAGGCGCGCGCTCCGGTCAGCCGAGGCCGGATGCCGGACTGGAGGCAGCCGTACACCGCGGCGACCGCGGCGGACGCGCCCCAGGCGAGGACGAACGCGGCCACCGTGCCCACGCGGGCCGCCACCACCATGGCCGGGACGAGCGCGACGCCCCACACCAGGTCGTTGACGAACGCCTTCCGCCCGGTGCCGGCGGCGAAGAACGAGTACCGCCAGGCGTCCTGCAGCAGCAGCCCCGGCAGCAGGACCCCGAGGCAGGCGAAGGCGGGCCCCACCGGACCGCCGACGGCCAGTCCCGCCACCAGACAGGCCGCGCCGATGACGCCGCCGACGCCGAGCGCGGTACCCGACGAACGGGTCACCGCCCCGCGCCAGGAGTCCTCCGGCACCCCGCTGAAGCGCACCACGAGCGGGTCGGTGGCCAGTCCCCGGGAGACGCTGAGCACCACGCCGTACGTCACCCAGGCCAGGCTGAACACACCGAACGCGGTGAGCCCGAGCGAGCGCGCGACGTAGATCCCCACCGCGAAGTTGGTCATGCTGGAGGCCGCCTGGTCGGCCAGCCCCCAGGACAGCCGGCCGAGCAGGGCCCGCCGGGCGGGTCCGGCCCGTGCCGTCGCCTTCTCCTTCTCGGTGGTCACTGGCGTCATGCCTTGATCAGCCCGGCGCCGTGCAGGGCGCCGGCCGCGGCGGCGACGGTGTCGAAGGGCAGCCCGGCCCGCTCGGCCACGTCCAGCAGCGCGTGCTCGCCGTCGGAGAGGCTGAGCACCCAGAGCATCGCCATCTGGGCCTCTTTGGCGTCGCTGCGGCCGCCGAGCGAGTCGTACAGGCCGCGCCGGCCCAGCTGCGGCTCGCCGTACGGGCTGAGGTTCACGTACCGCCGGTTGCCGTCGAGCACGGCGAACGCCTCGCGGCACAGGGTGAGCGTGTCCGTCATCGCCTCCGGGGTGACGAAGTCCGGGTTGTCCGCCGAGGTGTGATACTCCGGGTAACCGGCGTACGGGGTCCGGCTGAGCGAGCCCACGCCGAGATCGAAGCCCGGCGAGCAGTACTGCCGCTCGTCGTAGCCGTACGGAGTGAACTCGGCGATGTGGTGCGGGCGTTCGGAGGCGGTCAGCACATGCCGCATCACCCGGTCGATCTCGGCGTCGCCGCGCCGGCTCAGCTTGTACGTCAGCCGGCCCCGGTCGCCCGCGCAGGCCAGCACCAGACCGTGCTTGACCCGCTCGATCCTCTCCGCGTTGCGGGCCAGCCAGGTGATCGCCCCGATGGTGCCGGGCGCGAAGATGAAGCGGTAGGTGTAGTACGGGGTCCGCTCCGCCAGCGCCCGGGCCAGGAACGTCGCCACCGCGACGCCGGCCAGGTTGTCGTTGGCCAGCGACGGGTGGCAGACGTGGCAGGAGACGATCACCTCGTCGGCGATCTGCCCGGGGACCACGTGCTCGGCGTAGGTGAGGTGGCCGTCGGCGAGCGTGGAGTCCACGCAGACCTCGTACTCGCCGTCCGGCATCGCGTCCAGGGTGTCCTGGGAGAGACAGAACCCCCACTGCGGCTTGTAGTAGCTGGTGCGGTACGGCACCCAGCCCGGCTGCTCCGGCAGCGTGTACAGGTGCTCGCGCAGCTCGGCCAGCGGCATCGTCGCCGACACCGGCACGCTGTAGCCGAGCACGTGCAGGCTGGACGCGGCGAAGTCGACGACCCGGTTGCCCGCGGCGTCGGCGATGTAGGCGTCCCGGATGTTCCACTCCTGCGGCACCGTCCAGTCGAGCACCTGGGTCCCGGTCGGCACCTCGTGCACCTGGAGCGGGATGTACTCGCCGACGATGTCCAGGGTGGCGCGCACCCCGTCGCCGGTGATGCTCCGGCACAGCGGGTACAACCGCTCCACCAGCGCGTGCATCTCCTCGCCGACGGTCATCCGCGCCACCGCAGGGTGTCGTCGACGGTGCCGGCCCCGGACGCCGCCCGCAGCACGGCCAGTCGGGTGAAGCGGCGCTCGAAGGCCTCCTGGGTCAGCCCGAACTTCCGGTAGGCGTCGGCGAGTTCGAGCGCGCCCCGCTTCACCGACCACTCGCAGTCGAAGCCGGGGATCGCGGCCCGGAACCGGGAGAAGTCCACCCGGTACGACCGGGGATCGGCCCCGTTCTCGCCGGTGATCACCACCTTCGCGCCGGACACCGCCTCGGCGACCTGCTCGGCGATCTCGGCCACCGTCACGTTGTTGGTCTCGGTGCCGATGTTGAACGCCCGGTCGTGCACCGCCTCGCGCGGCGCGTCCAGCGCGGCCGTGAAGGCCCGCGCGATGTCGGCGGCGTGCACCAGCGGGCGCCAGGGGGTGCCGTCGGAGAGCACCAGCACCTCGCCGGACAGCAGCGCGTGGCCCACCAGGTTGTTCAGCACGATGTCGGCGCGCAGCCGGGGGGAGTAGCCGAAGGCGGTGGCGTTGCGCATGTACACCGGGCTGAAGTCGCCGTCGGCCAGCGCGTGCAGGTCGTCCTCCACCCGCACCTTGGACTCCGCGTACGGGGTCACCGGGCGCAGCGGGGCGCCCTCGGCCACCAACTCGTCACCGCCGGCG
The DNA here is from genome assembly GCF_014873495.1 of Streptomyces stelliscabiei. Classification (GTDB taxonomy): domain Bacteria; phylum Actinomycetota; class Actinomycetes; order Streptomycetales; family Streptomycetaceae; genus Streptomyces; species Streptomyces bottropensis. The sequence continues at coordinate 7,800,611 of NZ_JADBGF010000001.1, forward strand.
GCGCCGTACACCGAGCACGTCGACGCGTACAGGAAGCGCCGCACCCCGGCGTCGCGGGCCAGCCGGGCCAGCGTCACGGACGCGTGGTGGTTGATGTCGTAGGTGAGCTGCGGCGCGAGCGAGCCCAGCGGGTCGTTGGACAGGGCCGCCAGGTGGATCACGGCGTCGACCCCGGCCACGTGTGCGGCCGTGACGTCGCGCAGGTCCACCCGGGTACCCGGCGGGTCCGCCGGCTTCGGCCCCAGCACGCAGTCGGCGAACAGGCCGGCGTCGAGGCCGACGACCTCGTGCCCGGCCTCGGCGAGGACCGGGGCCATCACGGTGCCCAGGTAGCCCTGGTGTCCGGTCAGGAGTACGCGCATGGTTCAACCCCCCAGGTTGAGCGTGAGTTTGGTGACGGCGAACGCCTCGGCGTAGCGCTCGTGGCATTCGATACCGCGGATCCGGGCGAGGCCGAGGAAGGCCTCCCGGTCGTACCAGGGCCGGTGGCGCTGCGAGGGGTAGTGCTCCTGCAGCAGCCCCACCTTCCGCTCGGCGGTCTCCGGCGAGAGCGGCTGGTACGCCGCCGGACGGCCGAGATCGCCGTCCCACTTGACGATCTCGTAGCCGAGCACCAGGTGGTCGCGGAACGCGGTCGGGATCAGCTTCGCCAGGCCGCGGTGGTCCTGGTGGGCGTCGTCGGTGCGCGGGGCCAGCACGAGGTCCGGGTCCGTCGCCGCGCGCAGCTCCTCGACCGCGGCCTTGGCCTCCTCCCAGTGCGCGGGCAGCCGGCCGTCCGGCAGCTTGTGCACGGTCAGCCGCAGGTCGGCGCCCGGGCAGAAGGCGGCGAGCGCGGCCCGCTCCTCCTGCTCCCGGTCGCTGCCGCCGCCGGACAGCACCAGCGCGTCGACGCGCAGGCCCGGGCGCGCCAGGCACATCGTCAGCAGCGTGCCACCGGCGCCGATGGCGATGTCGTCGCAGTGCGCGCCCACCGCGACGACCCGGTCCGGGCGCCCGGCGCCGAGCCGGATCACGCGCCCACCCCGGTGGCGTCCCGTTCCCACACGGCCCACGGGCGTTCGCCCCGGGCGTAGGCGTCGTCGAGCGCGGCCCGCTCCTTGACGGTGTCGGTCGGCTTCCAGAAGCCGCGGTGCTGGTGCGCCACCAGGCGGCCCTGCTTGGCCAGTTGCGCGCAGCCGTCGGCGACCAGGTCCCCGCCCTCCGGGATGTGGTCGAAGATCTCCTGGCGGAGCACGAAATAACCGCCGTTCTCCCACAGCGGCATGTCGCTGACCGCGGTGATGCCCCCCACCAGGCCGTCCTCGCCCAGGTCCACGCAGTGGAACGAGGACTGCGGCGGCACCACCATCATCGACGCGCCGGCGTCACGCCGGGCGAAGGAGTCGATCATCGTCGGGAGCGGGGCGTCGGTGAGCACGTCGGCGTAGTTGGCGAGGAACATCTCGTCGCCGTCGAGGTGGTGACGCACCCGGCGCAGCCGTTCACCGATCGGCGACTCGACGCCGGTCTGCGCGAACGTGATCGTCCAGTCGGCGATGTCGGTGGACAGCAGTTCGGTCCGCCCGCCGCGCAGCACGAAGTCGTTGGACGTCGTCTCCTCGTAGGTGAGGAAGAAGTTCTTGATGTGGTGGGCCCCGTAGCCGAGGCAGAGGATGAACTCCGTGTGCCCGAAGTGCGCGTAGTAGCGCATGACGTGCCAGATCAGCGGGCGCGGGCCGACCATCGCCATCGGCTTGGGCACGTCGTCGGAGGTTCCGTTGCGCATCCGCATGCCGTAACCGCCGCAGAACAGGACGACCTTCATGCCTTGACCTCGACAATGCTCAGTTCCGGTATCGGGAAGACCAGCCGGCCGCCCCACTCGTGCACGTACGCCAGCTGCTCGACCAGTTCGGCCCGCAGGTTCCACGGCAGGACCAGGACGTAGTCCGGCCGGTCGGCGGCGATCCGCTCGGGCGGCAGGATCGGGACGCGGGTGCCCGGGGTGAACCTGCCGTGCTTGTAGGGGTTGCGGTCGACCGTGTACGCCAGCAGGTCGGGCCGGATGCCGCAGTGGTTGAGCAGGGTGTTGCCCTTGCCCGGGGCGCCGTAGCCGACGACCGTCTCGCCGCGCTCGGCCGCGTCGATGAGGAACCGCAGCAGGTCCCGGCGCACCTTGGCCACCCGGGCGGAGAACTCGGTGTACCCGGACAGCTCCTGCAGCCCGGCCGCCTTCTCCCGGGCCAGCACGTCCGCCACCCGCGCGGTGGGCTCGCCGGCCACCTCGGACGGGCGGGCCCACAGTCGGATCGACCCGCCGTGCGTGGGCAGCAGCTCGACGTCCACGAGCGTGAGCCCGCCGCTCGCCAGCGCCCGGATCGCGGCCGCGACCGTGTAGTACTGGAAGTGCTCGTGGTAGATCGTGTCGTACTGGTTCTCCTCGATCAGGGTCAGCAGGTGCTGCACCTCGATGGAGACCCAGCCGTCGTCGGCGACCAGGGCCCGCAGCCCCTGGGTGAACCCGACGACGTCGGGGATGTGCGCGTACACGTTGTTGGCCACGACCAGGTCCGCCGGGCCGTGCTCGGCGCGGACGCCGGCGCCGGTGTCCGCGCCCAGGAACGCCGTGAGCGTGGGCACCCCCGCCTCCCGCGCCGCCGCCCCGACGTTCACCGACGGCTCGACGCCGAGGCAGCGGATCCCCCGGTCCACCACATGCCTCAGCAGGTACCCGTCGTTGCTCGCGACCTCGACCACGAAGTCGTCGGGGCCGAGGCCCACCCGCTCCACGGCGCCCGCGACGAAAGCGCGCGCGTGCTCCACCCAGGAGGTGGAGAAGGAGGAGAAGTACGCGTACTCCTCGAACGTCTCCTCCGGTGTGATCAACGGAGGGATCTGCGCGAGCCAGCAGTCCGTGCAGACCCGCAGGTGCAGCGGGTACGCCGGTTCCGGCAGGTCCAGTTGTTCCGCGGCGAGAAAGCTCTCGCACGGCGGGGTCGCCCCCAGGTCGACGACGCTCTCCAGCGCCGACGAGCCGCAGAGTCGGCATCCGGTCATCTACTGCCCCCATCCCGCTCACGCGGGCGCACCCGCCGCGAGCCAGTGCTTGCGTCCCCTACCGGCGCCGGGCCGTCCCCGCCGCCGGACCGCCCCGCGATCGCGGAGCGGTACCCCTCCACCAGGCGCTCCAGCCCGACCGCCGGGCTGAAGTCCCGCTCGTAACGGCTCCTGGCCGCCCGGCCCAGCTCCCGGCCCAGGGCCGGGTCGGCCGTGATCCGGCGCAGACAGGACGCGAGCGAGGCGGCCTCGCCCGGCCGGTGCAGCAGCCCGGTCACCCCGTCCTCGACGAGTTCGACGAAGGCGCCGTGACCGGCGGCGACGGCCGGGACCCCGGCCGCCATCGCCTCCACGACCACCAGGCCGAACGCCTCCAGCCACGTCGAGGGCGCCACCACGGCGACCGACCGCGCGACGGCCTCGCGGACCTGCGCGGTGTCGTACAGGCCGGCGTACCGCACGTCGTCGCGGCCCGCCGCCCAGGCGGTCACCTCCGGCTCCAGCGGCCCCGCCCCGGCGATCACCAGCGGCACGCCCACCCCGCCGCCGGCGGTCAGCTCGTCCCAGGCGGCCATGAGCAGTCGTACGCCCTTGGCCTCCGCGAGCCGGCCCAGGTACAGCAGGTGCTCGCCGTCGCCCTCCCGGCGCGGACCCGGGTCGGGTACGAAGTTGTGCTTCACGGCCAGCCGCTCGGCCGGCATCCCGGAGCGCACCAGGACCTCGCGCTGCGCCGCCGAGATGCAGAAGAACCGCTCCACGCCGGACCACCACCGCCGCCGGTTCACCGACAGGCTGACCGCGAGCGGCACCGTGGCGAGCCGGGAGCCGCGGTAGCAGCCGTGCCGGACGGCGGGCAGCGGCGCGGACCCGACGCACTCGGCGCACGGCCGGCCGTCGCGCTGCAGCGTGCCGGGCGGGCAGACCTGGGTGTAGTTGTGCAGCGTGGCGACGGCCGGCACCCCGGCGTCCGCGCAGGCGGCCAGCACCGCCGGCGACAGCAACGGGAAGACGTTGTGGACGTGCACCACGTCCGGCCGCTCGGCGCGCAGCTTCGCGGCGAGTTCCCTGCGGACCGCCGGGTTCCACGGCACCAGCAGCGGGATCGCGGCCTTGCCCGGCAGGGACCGGGCGGCGATGTCGTCGCTGCGCCGCTCGAACACCTCGACCCGGTGGCCCGCTCCGCGCAGCAGCGCCACCTCCTGGTCGACGACCTTGTTCTCGCCGCTCGGCTGCGCCGAGGCGTAACGGTTGTGCACCACGAGGACGTGCATGCTTCAGGCCACCTCCGTTCTTCGGACCCAGCGCGTGACGCGCCGTCGGGGGACTGTGGGGGCCGGGAGGGCGGTGGCCGTGCCGGGCACCGCCAACAGGGAGGCCGCCACCGCCAGATGGAGCAGGTACGGCGAGGCGTCGCCCAGCCCGGCCTCGGTGTACGACGCGATCCCGCAGTAGCTGATCAGGAAGATCGCGCAGGCCCTCGACAGCGAGGGCGGCCGCAGCAGCGCGACGCCGCCCAGGACGACGATGATCGCCGCCACCAGCGTCACCCCGGTCATCCCCTGCTCGTTGAAGACGGCCAGCCAGCTGTTGTCGATCGGCAGCCCGCCGAAGGACTTGTCGCCCAGGCCCGTGCCGAACAGGTACTCCGAGGTCGTCCGGGGTGCCGCCAGCAGCGCCTCCCAGACCTTGGCCCGGCCGGTGAGGCTGGTGAAGTTCTCCTGGCTCTGGCCGCGCAGGAACCACGACCGCAGCGCGGGGCCGAACCCCACCGCGGCCACGGCGGCGCACAGCACCACCCAGGCGAAGAACCGGCGGGCGGCGGTGCTGGTCAGGAAGAGCGAGCCGATCGCCAGCACCAGCCCGATCAGCATCCCGAGCGTGGCCGTGCGGGTGTGGGTCAGCGCGAGCAGGACCAGGGACGGCACGATGACCAGCGCCGCGCTGCCCCGGGTCGTCCGGCGGCCCAGCAGGAGCAGCACGGAGAGCCCGATGATCACCGCCGCGTACTGTCCGATCTGCGGCGGGGTGAGCGGCCACAGCGCACCGACCAGGCGCCCGCCGTACAGCTCGGGCAGGGCGGCGCCCGGGGAGACGACCGCGCCGACGGCCACCGACCCGAGGACCACGAAGTACATCCGGATGTGGAGCCGGACGAACCGCAGGTCGCCGTCCCACCAGCGGGTGAGCAGCCACAGCGTGCTGACGAAGAGCGCCAGCCGGGCGCAGCGGAACACCGCGCCGAACCCGGACTCCAGGTCCGCGCTGGAGATCACGCTCGGCACCAGCAGCAGGGTCAGCAGGAACAGGAAGGCGTTGGGCCGCACGCGCAGCCGGGGATTGACCACGAGCGCCAGCGCGAACGCGGCCACCAGCGCGCCCATGGTGGCCATCTGGATGAGTGAGCGGGGCAGCGGGACGATGGTCCTCGCCCCGGCGGAGCCGAGCGTGTTGAGGACCAACAGCCCCCAGACCGTCCCGACGATCTTCGACGTGTGGTCGGTGGGCATCTCAACCGCCCTTCCCGGCGCGGTACTTGCTGCCCGCGTCCTGCCGGTACGGCGCGTCCCGCCACTGGGAGTAGTCCAGGACCCGGCTCGGGTCGTGGACGACGAACCTCCACGGTCCCCGGTAGACGTTGTCGTGCCAGCGGTTGTGCTGCTTGCGCGTGATCGCCTCGGCCACCCGCTCGCCCCGGTAGGGCGACCAGTCCGGATAGGTGCCGTAGTTGGCCAGCACCGCCATGCGGTCGCACTTCGCCGTGCAGCCGAGGACGGACCTGTCCAGCGTGAAGCGGTTGTCGTGGATGTCCACCCGCTGGGTCCGCCACCGGCAGTCGTCGTACAGCGGCGCCTTGGCGATCGCGGGCCGCTCGCAGCGGCCGATGTCCTTCACCAGGAGGGTGCACTCACCCGAGGAGGTGTTGGCCGGGCTGTTGCAGAACCGGTCCGCGTTCTCCCACAGGGTGATGCCGGACCAGTTGTTCTCCAGCACGTTCCGGTAGATCTCGATCTTGTCCGTGCGGGCCGGGACGCGCGGCTCGCCGCCGGACTCCGATATGTAGACGGTCGCGAACGGGAAACTGTCGCCGCGCCCGGCGTAGTCGCGGCCCTCGACCCAGTTGTTCCGCCGGATCCGGTTCTTGCGGATGACCGCGTTGTAGCTGGTCTCGTAGATCAGCGCGGCGCCGTCGTTGGCCTCCAGAAGGTTTCCCTCGATACGGAAGTCGTTGTTGTTGGTGTCCGCCCACAGTCCGGCGCCGCGGTTGTCGTGCACCCAGTTGCCCCGTACGTCGGCGCCGTCGACGGCCCAGAACTTGACGCCTCCGGTGCAGCCGCAGCCCGGCCGCCGCCGCTCCCAGTCGTCCGTGTTGTTGCCCACGATCTCGTTGCCCTCGACCACCAGGCCGGTGATACGGCCGTCGGCCTTGTAGGCGTTCATGCCGTACTGGCCGTTGTCGCGCAGGCAGTTGCCGCGCACCCGCTGGCGGGCGCCGGCCATCAGCCCGGCGCCGGAGTTGTTCTGGACCGTCGTGTGCTCGATGACCCAGCCGTCGGCCGAGTCGTGGTTGACCACGCCCTCGTCGTGCGGCGCGACGAAACGCTGCACGGTCAGGTGGCGGATCGTGACGTCGGGGGCGGCCCCGCCGAACGCGTACTGGTTGGTCTTCCGGCCGTCGAGCACCGCACCCGGCGCGCCGACGTAGGTGTCCCCCTCCTTGGGGAGGACCTGGGCGTAGCGGTCCGGGCCGAGCCGGTGCTTGCCCGGGAGCAGCCAGAACGTGGTGCCCGGGGGATTGCTCTCGGTCTTCACGGCCAGGTCACCGGGCACGGCGGGGTCCACCGTCACCGCGCCGGCCGGCGCCTCGGTGGGCCCGGCCGCGCGCTCAACGCACACCCGGGCCACGGACGTGGACGGTGCGGTGGTCGGCTTCGGCCGCGCGTCCGGCGTGCCCTCGCAGCCGGTCGCCGCCAGCAGGGCCAGCACCAGTGGTGCCGTGACCCATGCTCGTCGCCGTCCCTTGATCCCCAAGCGTCCTCCCCTAGCCCCGGAACCCGAGTACGGTGGTGAACTCCCCGGACGCGGTGCCGTCGGCGAAGCCGGTGCCGACCAGCGTGATGCTGGGTTCCTTGCGCCCGAAGCCGGCGGAGTACCAGCCGAGCGGCGGGTCGCTCTCGCCGCGATGCGCCCGCCAGGACAGCTGCCCGGGCAGTTCGAGCACCGCGGAGCGGTCCTCGCCGTCCCGGGTCCAGGTCAGTTCCGCGACGGTGCCCACCAGGTCCGCGGCGATCGCCGGGCCGAGGTGGAACGCCAGCCGCACGGCCCGGCGCGGGCCGCGCACCTCGTCGACCACCCGCAGCTCCCGGCTCGCGGCCGTCAGCTCCACCCGGCGCCGGTGCACGGAGGGCTCGTAGCCGTCGTGCTCGGCGCACCAGCGGGCCACGCCCTCCCCGGACGTGTCGGATACCAGGACACGGCTGCGGGCCTGCCGGGTCCACAGGAACGGGCCGCCGGAGACGGACTGGTCGTCGCCGTCCAGTTCCAGGGTGTTGTGGCCGAGGGTCGAGCGGAAGTACCGCCGCCACTCGGGCTGCCCGTGGTAGCAGTACGTCCCCGGGTCGGCCAGCACGTCGACCCCGTCGTGCCGCACCTCCAGGGACAGCGCGTCGGCGTGCGCGTGCGCGGCGATGGACAGGAACCCGTGCGGGCCGCCGTCGCAGCGGCACCAGATCTCCTGCGGACCCCGCAGGATGGTCATGCCGGCGTCGGCGAAACGGTCGGGCCGGGTCGCCGGGCGGGCCACGGCCGGCGCGGTCCCCTCACGCCCGTGGGGCCGCACGAGCGCGGCCAGCAGCGGGGTGCGTACGTCGGTGCCGGTCACCGCCGGCCACCAGTCCAGCCGGCCGAAGACGGCGTCCCCGGTGGCCAGCAGCGAGGCCCAGCGGTCGGTGCCCGCGCCGTCCACGACCAGACCGTGCCCGTCGTCCGCGTCCCCCTGGCGCGGCGGCCGCAGCCGGTTGTCCACGACGGCCGCGAGGGCGTCGGTCATCCGCAGCAGCACCAGCCGGACCGTCGCGGGCACCGGCACGCCCGCGGCGTCCGCCTCGGCCAGCGCGGCCAGGCCCAGCTCCAGCACCAGCCCGTGGTACTCGGTGGCCAGCTCACGGTTGAGGCCCGAGGGGAAGGTGTTGGCGCGCAGCTGCCGCTCCAGCGACCGCGACGCGTCCGTGCGCCAGCGCGCCGAGGAGGGGAACCAGTCGAAGGCGCAGGCCGCGGCGAACTGCCCGGCGGTCTCGGCGATCACATGGTTGTTCGCGGAGGAACCCCGGCTGGGGAAGGCGGCCAGCCAGCGCTGGTGGTGCCAGATCTGACGGTGCGCCACCGGGTTGCCCTCGAACAGCCCGGCCGCACCCGGCCAGCCGTCGAGCAGCCGGCGCACCCACACCCAGGACAGCAGCCGGATGCCCAGCTCGATGCCGCTGGTCCAGTGCACCCCGCGCAGCGGTGTGTTGGCCGCCCACCACGACCGCAGATGGGCGGCCACCCGCTCGGCGTACCGCTCGTCCCCGGTGACCGCGTAGGCGGCGGCGAGCACGGTGAGGTACTGGTGCCGGGACAGCTCCCAGATCTGCTTGATGTCGCCGACCGCGTCCTCGTCGCGGTAGGGCACGTCGAAGGCGTGACCCCAGGGGGCCCGGCGCCCGGTCTTCGGGTCGTGGCACCAGTCCGGGTCGGCCAGGTCCTCGCGGACCACCCCGAAGTACTCGGCGTGCCCGTCCATCAGCCGGTCCGCCTCGGCGACGAGGCGTTTCGCGGCGTCCGAGGGCACCGCGGCGACGGTCCCCGGGGGCAGTACGGCGGTGAACCGGGCGCCGGTCACCGCCGGGCTCCGGGGCGGCGCCGACCGCCACCGCCGCCTGCGCAGCGTGTCGCCCACCCGGCCGCCGACCTCCCGCGGCCCCATCCGGGACAGCCGCCGCAGGTACCAGCCCGGACTTCCCGCGCGCACGGTCATCGCGTCCGCGCCAGTGTCACCGGCGCGCCGGCGGCGAGGCCCGCCCGCACGGCGAGGGTGGCCGCCGTGGTGGCGACGAGCGACTCCAGCGGCACGGGCATCGGCCTGCCGGTCCGCACGGCCCTGACGAACGCGGCCAGTTCGGCGTTCTGGCCCTTGTCCCGGGCCTTGGGCAGCCGCGATCCGACCCACTGCCTGCGGCGGCCGTCGTAGACGGCGGCACGGACGAAGTCGTCCAGCCGCAGCACCCTGCCGTCCGCGACCAGGTCCAGCGTCTCCTTGGGGAAGCCGGGGGCGCCGGTGGTGACGTAGCTGATCGTGGCGGTGGACCCGTCCGGGTAGCGCAGGACGACCTGGAGGTCCTCGTTGCCGGGCGTGGTGAGCGCGTACACCGAGACCGGGTCGGCCTCCAGCAGCCAGCTCGCCGTGTCGACGAAGTGTCCGCCCTCACCGGCGAACCGCGAGCCCTCGGTGTCCTGCCGCAGGTACCAGCTGCCGTGGTCGAGGCGGCCCGCGTTGACCAGGTAGCGCAGGCTCGCCGGTCCGGTGCGGGCGCCGAACCGCTGCTTCGCCTCCCGCAGCAGTGGTGCGAACCGGCGGTTGAAGCCCACCTGCAGCCGGTCGTTGCCGGACTCCTCCACCGCCGCGAGCACCCCGGCCAGCTCCTCCTCGGTGAGCGCCAGCGGCTTCTCCACGAACACGGCCTTGCCGGCCAGCAGCGCCCTGCGGGTCAGTTCGGCGTGCGAGCTGTGCCGGGTGACCACGAACACCGCGTCGACGGACTTGTCGCCGAGCACGGCGTCCAGGTCGGTGGTGGCCTCGGCGAAGCCGAACTTCCGCTGGGCGTTGGCCGCCGACAGCGCCGTCGTGGTGACGACCGTGGACAGCTCGACGCCCTCACGCCCCGACAGGTGCGGCAGCAGCATCGACGTCGCGTAGTTCCCCGCGCCCACGAACGCCAGCCGCACCGGCGCCCCGGCCGCGCGGCGCGGGGCGGCACCCGCGCCACCGCGCCGCACCGCGGGCACCGCGACCTCCGGGGCCGCGGCCTCCTCCGTCTCCCGCTGGTCGCCGGGGTACCGGAACAGCACCGCCACGGCCTTCAGTTCGCCGTCCTTCAGGCTCCGGTACGTCTCGACCGCGTCGTCGAAGTCGGCGGTGTGGGAGATCAGTGGCTGCACGTCGACCCGGCCGCGCGCGAGGAGATCGAGGAAGCAGGCGAGGTTGCGGCGCTCGGTCCAGCGCACATAGCCGATCGGGTAGTCCCGCCCCTCCAGCTCGTACGAGGGGTCGTAGCGCCCGGGGCCGTAGGAGCGGGAGAACCGGACGTCCAGTTCCTTCTCGTAGTACGCGTTCCACGGCAGGTCCAGGCGGCACTTGCCGATGTCGACGACCCGGCCGCGGTCCCGGCACAGCCGGGCGGCCAGCTCGACGGGCTGGTTGCTCGCGCCGCCGGCGGCCAGGTACACCTGGTCCACGCCATGGCCGTCGGTGAGTTCGGCGACGGCGTTCACCACGGCCGGGGAGTCGGGATCGCCGCAGGCGGCGGCGCCCAGGCGCTCGGCCAGCTCGCAGCGTGCCGGATCGGGGTCGACCCCGACGACACGGACGCCGGAGGCGGTCAGCAGCTGCGCCACCAGCTGCCCGATCAGCCCGAGGCCGATGACCAGCGCCACCTCGCCCAGCTGCGGCTCACCTTGGCGGACGCCCTGCATCGCGATCGACCCGACGGTGCCGAAGGCCGCGTGCCGGGACGCGAGACCGTCCGGCACGGGGGCGTAGAGGTTCTTCGGCACCCAGTTCAGCTCGGCGTGCAGCGCGTGCTCGTTGCCGGCGCAGGCCACGAGGTCGCCGACCTTCACGTCGTCGATCCCGGCCCCGATCTGCTCGACCACCCCGCACAGCGAGTAGCCGAGAGGCGTGTAGGAGTCCAGCTTGCCCATCACCTTGCGGTAGGTGGCGCCCACCCCGTTCGTGGCCACGCTCTGCGCGACCTTGGCCACCTGGTCCGGCCGGGAGCGGGCCTTGCCCACCATCGACATCCCGGCCTCGGACACCTTCATCAGCTCGGTACCGGTGGATATCAGCGAGTGGGCGGTCCGCACCAGCACGCCGCCCGGCTTGCACCCGGGCACCGGCACGTCGAGCAGCGCCAACTCGCCGCTCTTGTAGTTCTGCACTACCTGTTTCACCCGAAGTCCCTTGTCTCTACGCCGTCAGGGAGCGGTCCGGCCGGAGCCGGAGGTCGCGCCGCGATACCAGTGTTCGAGGGTCAGCACATGCCACAGATGCTTGGAGTTGTCCCGGTGCCCGGCGGCGTCCTCGGCGACGAGCCGTCGCAGCGCGTCGCGGCGCAGGAACCCGGAACGGACGAGCTCGCCGTCGTTCACCACCTCGCGCACCAGCGGCGCCAGGTCCCGGCTCATCCAGGCCCGCAGCGGGGCGCTGAACAGGCCCTTGGGCCGGTGGACGATCTCCCGGGGCAGGATCGAACAGGCGGCCTCCTTCAGGACGGCCTTGCCCTGCCGGCCGACGATCTTGCGGTCACCGGGCACGGCGAACGCCGCCCTGACCACCTCGACGTCCACGTACGGCACCCGCACCTCCGTCGACGCGGCCATGCTGGAGCGGTCCGTGTAGGCGAGGTTCAGGCCCGGCAGGAACATCCGGGCGTCGGCGAGGCACATGCGGTTGACGAAGTCGTCGAGGTCGTTGTCCCGGTAGACGTCGGCGTGCTCGGTCAGCACGTCGTCGACCGTCCCGGCCAGGTCCGGATCTATCAGGCCGAGCAGCTCGTCCCGGTCGTACATGGTGTAGCTGCGCCGGAACGCGGTCTCCTCCGGCAGACCGGCGAAGGAGAGGAACCGCTTCGCGAACCGCACCGACCGGTACCCCCGGCGGGCCGAGGCGACCGGCAGCCGGTCCACGGCCGCGGACAGCCCGCGCCGCAGGGGCCGCGGGACGCGCTGGTAGCGCAGCGCGAGCAGATTGGCCAGGTGCTTGCGGTACCCGGCGAACAGCTCGTCGGCGCCCATCCCCGACAGCATCACCTTGACCCCGGCCTCCCGGGCGGCCTCGCAGATCAGGAAGGTGTTGATCGCGGCGGGGTCGCCGATCGGCTCGTCCAGGTGGTACGTCATGTGCGGCAGCAGGTCGAGCACGTTCGGGGCGATCTCGATCTCGTGCAGGTCGACGCCGAACCGCTCGGCCACCTGCCGGGCGTAGCGCAGGTCGTCCGGCATCGCCTCGAACCTGGCGTCCTCGGCGCGGAACCCGATCGTGTAGGCGGAGATCCCGGGCCGGTCGCGGGCCGCCAGCGCCGTCAGGTAGCTGGAGTCGAGCCCGCCGGAGAGGAACGTCGCCACGGGCACGTCGGACAGCAGATGCCGCCGGGTCGACTCCTCGACGACGGCGGCGAGGTCCGGCAGCTCACCGCTCAGGGCCCGCTCCCGGCCCTCTGCGGCGACGTCCCGCAGGTTCCAGAACCGGCCGCGCTCCACCCGGCCGTCGGGCCGGCACCTCAGCCAGCTCCCCGGCGGCAGCTTCTCCGCCTCGCGGAACGCACACCGCGAGTCCGGCACCCAGTAGTACAGCAGCGAGGCCACCAGCGCCGCGTGGTCCACCTCCAGCGACCCGCCCGTCACGGCGGCCAGCGCCTTCAGCTCGGAGGCGAACACCAGCCCCTCGCCGCGCCGGAGCAGGAACAGCGGCTTGATGCCGAGCTGGTCGCGGGCGAGCACCAGCTCACCGGTGCGCTCGTCGAAGATCCCGAACGCGAACATCCCGCGCAGCCGGGGCAGGCAGTCCGTGCCCCAGCGCCGCCAGGCCTCCAGCAGCACCTCGGAGTCGGACGTACCGCGAAAGCGCACCCCGGCGCCCGTCAGCTCGGCACGCAGCTCGGGCGCGTTGTACAACTCGCCGTTGTACGTCAGGACCAGGCCGTCCGAGACCATCGGCTGGGCGCCGGTGTCGGACAGGTCGATGATGGCCAGCCGGCGGTGCCCGAGGTGCACCTCGCCGTCGCCGACGGGGTGGCTGTAGCGGCCGGCCCCGTCCGGGCCGCGGTGGGCGAGGACATCGGTGAGCCGGTCGGTCACGGCCTTCCCGTCCGGCCACCGGTACGTACCTGCGATGCCACACATGCCTACCGCGCCTCCTGGTCGCTGTCCGGGACCCGCTCCGCCCACATCGGCAGCCGCTCCCCCCGCCGCCTGCCCGACCCGTTCCGCACGGTGGGCCGCTCGCCGCGGCCACGCGCCGCGCCGGGCGGCCCGTCCCACAGCGTGCCGTCGGTCCGGTCCCGCGGATCGGGGTCGATGAGCACCACCCCGATCACCGCGATGTGCTGGTCCGCGAGCTGCCGCGCCACGGTGTGCAGCCACGCGACACTGCCGTGCCCGGCACGCACGACGAGCACCGTCCGGGTGCCGAGGTACCGCAGGTCGGTCCACGCCGTGCCGGGGGCCACCGAGCCGACGCCGATCCGGCGGTCCCCGGGCGGCAGGGCCTCCGCCTGCGCGCCGCCGACCACGACCGGCTCTCCCGGCTTCGGGCGGCGGCCCGAGAGCTGCCGGCCGGGCAGCCCGTCGACGACGACCACCGGCCCCTGGGCCGCCAGCGCCCCGGCGAGGTCCAGGGCGATCACGCTCGCGCCGCGCGCGCAGCCCAGCTCCAACAGCGACACCGGGTCCGCGGAGCCGCGGACGGCGCGGGTGAGGGACAGGGTGAGCCGTGTCCGTGCCGCCCGGGTCCGGCGGCGCCGCCACAGCCAGGGCGAGCGGTGGGGCAGTTCCGTCAGCACCGAGGCGCCGAGGTGCGCGGCGATGTCCCGGCGCAGGACGGGGCGGTCCGCCACCACCGTGCCCACCGCGGCCACCGCGATGCCGAGGGCGAGCCCGAGGACGAACCCGATCGCCGCGTCGGTGGCGAGGGTCCTCGGCAGCGAGTGCCGCACCGCGCGCGGCGCGTCCACGATCTGGGTGCCGGCGACGAGCTGGGGGGTGCCGATGCGCGCCTCGGCGGCACGCTGGTCGAAGTCGGAGATGCGGGAGGTGAGTTCGGCCCGGCGGGCGAAGAGGGACTCCATGTCGGCCGACGCGCTCGGTCCGCTCTCCGGTGTGCCGTCCCCGATCGCCTTGTTGACCTTGGCGAGGTCGGACTTGATGCGGTCACGCTGGTCGAGCAGGGCCTTGGCCTCGGCGTTCGCGGCTTCCTGTATCCGCCGCACGTGGTCGGCGACGAACGCGTCGGCCAGTGCCTTCGCGCGGGCCACCGCCTGCGCCTCGCTGTCCCCGGTCACCTCGATCTGCAGCATGTTGTTGGTCAGGCCGAGACCTCCGTAGTCCTCCATGAAGTCCTCGGGTTTCTCCGAGGAGCCGAGGGACTTCAGGGCCCGGCCGGCGATCCGGGTGGTCTGCAGCAGCGCGACGTCGGTGCGGATCAGCGTCCCGGGGTCGTTGGGCTGGTCCTCCTGGTGCGCCACCAGCACCTTGGTCACCGCGGTCGGCGGCGGAGGCAGCAGGACCGCCACCCCCACGCCGCCGAGCAGCCCGAGCAGTGCCATGGAGCCCCAGAGCCGGCGCCGCCTGCGCACCGCCACCACCAGCCCCTGGAGGTCCAGCAGCGGAGCGGCGGCCGACGGCTCCGCGGTCGTACTCGTCGTCACCGTGCACCTCCCCTCGCGTCGTCGCCGACCGCGAGCGCCGGCGCCACGGCCTTGCGCGGAGGCCCGGCGGACCGGGTCGTACGCGCCCGGACCGGGCCGGCGAGGACGATGCCGACGATCTCGTGCTTGGCGTCCGCACACGCCTCGGCGATGCCGGCGAGTTCTCCCGCGGTCCAGCTGCCCGCGCTGAGCACGACCAGGACCCCCGACTCGCGGTCGCGGTCCGGCACCAGCGGCCGGGCCACCGGAACCCCCACCACCCGCAGCAGCGGATCGTTCCCGGCCTCGGCGACCAGCCGGTCGGCGGCCCGGCGGGCGGTCTCGTCGCCGTCGGGGACGACGACCAGCAGCCGCCGGGGGATCGGCAGCTGTTCCCGCAGCCGGGTGCACACCCGGCGGTAGCGGATCTGTCTGCTGGCCTCGTCGCCGGACGTCCGCGGGGTCGGCAGGTCCCACCGGACGTCGACGCCCAGCAGCCGGCGCAGCAGGGCCCCGGGGCCACGGCCTGCCGACCGCTGCGCGGTCCGTCCCCCGGGCACGTCGACGGCGCCCAGCAGGTCCGAGCCCAGCGCCGCGGCGATCTCCGCCTCGGTGCGCAGCCGACGGCTCATCCGGGCGGCGACGAGATGGCCGACGACCGTGAGCAGGAAGAACAGCAGGGCTCCGGCGGCGATGAGCTGGGTCCTGGTCGGCGGCGCCTCGCCGACGGGCCGGGCCGCGGACCCCATGACGACCAGGTTGGCGGCCTGCTCGTCGGCCGGGTCGGCCTGGTCCAGCTTGTCGATGGCCTCCTGCAGCGCGGTGCGCAGCTTCGCCAGCTCGGTGCGGGTCTGCACGCTCTCCACGGTCTCCCCCGAACCGGCCTGCTCGGCCAGCTCGGTGATGCGGCGGCTGGTCTTCTTCACCGTCTGCCGCAGTGCTTCGGGCGCCCCCGCGTCGGGGTCGGCGCTGTCGCCCGCTACCTGCTTGGCGAAGGCGACGAACTGCCGGGCCACCTGGTCGGAGAGGCGCTGGGCGCGCTCGGGGGTGTCGGCCGTGCCCGAGATCTTGATGATGTTCCCGTCGGTGGCCTTGGCGCTGACGTGCTCCCGCACATCGCTGCCGTCGACCCCGGTCCAGCCGAGCGCGGTGGCCGCGCGGTCGACCACCACGGAACTGGTCGCGATCTCCGCCTGCGTCAGCAGCTCGCGCTCCTCCCACGCCCCGGGCAGCAGGACCGACGCCGACGTCGTGTAACGCGGCGGAAGCAGCAGGGAGGTGCCGTGGCCGACGAGCGCGCCCACCACGGTGAGGATGATGAGCAGCCGTCGGCGCCGACGGATAATCCGCCCGATCGTGACCAGGCGTATCGTGTCATCGCTCAACTGCACGGCCTCGTTCCCGGCCCGTCCGTGTCGCTCGCCGAGGCCGTGTCGCTCGCCGTGTCCGTACCGCTCGCCCCGTCGGTACCGCTCGCCCCGTCCGTGTCGCTCGCCGGGGCCGGGAAACTGTCGCCGCAGGCCGCGGCGTACGCGGCGAGCAGCGACCGCTGGGAGTTGCGCCAGGAGAGCGCCCCGCCGATCCGCTCCTGACCGATCTTGCCCATCTGGGCCCGCTGCTCCGGATCGTCCATGAGCCGCGCGATGAGCCCGGCGAAGGCGGCCTCGTCTTTGGCCGGCGCGTAGACGGCGGCCTCACCGGCGGAGACCCGCGCCTCCCGGAGGTCGAACGAGACGATCGGCCGGCCCATGACCATGTACTCCAGGACCTTGTTCATGGTCGACACGTCGTTGAGCGGATTGTGCGGGTCGGGGGAGAGGCACACGTCCGCGGTGGACAGGTAGCGCGCCAGGTCGGCGTCCGGGACACGGCCGGTGAACTGCACCTGCTCCGCGAGCCCGAGCCGCCGGGACAGCTCCACCATCGCGTCGAAGGTGTCGCCGGCGCCGACGAACACCGCGTGCCAGTCGCTCCGTCCGACCTCGTCGCGCAGCTTCGCCAGCGCCCGCAGGGCGTAGTCGACGCCGTCCTGCGGGCCCATGACGCCGAGGTAGCACAGCAGATGGGGCTTGCCGCGCTTCAACTCCGGCTCGGGCGGCACGGGGTGGAAGCGGTCGGTGTCGGGCGCGCTGCGCACCACGAAGACGTCCTCGGGCCGCTTGCCGCCGCGGCGCACGGCGACGTCCCGGTAGCTCTCGTTCGTGGCGAGCACGACGTCCGCGGCCCGGTAGGTCCGCCGCTCCAGCGCGCACACGGCCCGGTAGAGCAGGTCCTCGCCGCGGTCGAACCGCGACAGGTACAGCTCGGGCACCAGGTCGTGCTGGTCGAAGACGAAACGCGCGCCGCGCCGCTTCATCCACAGGGCGGGCAGGAACAGCAGGTCGGGCGGGTTGCAGGCGTGGACCACGTCGACCGGTCCGACCTTGCGGGCCAGCCGGACCGTGTGCCACAACGCCGAGCCGTACTCCCGCAGATAGCCGGACGGGCCGCCCGTGGCCGCGCGCAACGGGTAGCGGTGGATCCGCACCCCGTCGATCTCCGCCTCCGGCTCGGTGTCCCGCTTGGTCCCCTGCGGACAGATGACGTGCACCGTCCAGCCCGCGTCGCGCAGCGTCGTGCACTCCTGCCACACCCGCCGGTCGAACGGCACCGACAGGTTCTCCACCAGAATCAGCGCACGCCGGTCCGGCCGGCCGTCACGCGTCGTGTCACCAGGCAAGGCCCATGTACCCCGGTTCGGTCCGGCGCGCGTCGGCGTCGGGAAGGTGGACGAGATCGACGATCACATGGCCGTCGCCGTGGGGCAGTGCCGACAGCACCTCCGGGTCCCTGGTCCCGACCAGGAGCACGTCGGCGTGTTCGAGCACCTCGTCGACGGAGTCCGCGAGCAGCTGCGCGAGGTGCGGCAGCCGGGTCTCGATGTACTCGCGGTTCGCGCCGAGCAGCCGGGACAGGCTCACGTTGGCGTCGTAGATCTTCAGGTCGTACCCCTTGCCGAACAGCCTCTCCGCCAGTTCGACCAGCGGGCTCTCGCGGAGGTCGTCGGTGCCGGGCTTGAAGGACAGCCCGAACAGTCCGGCCCGGCGCTTTCCGGTGCGCTCGACCATCTCCACCGCCCGCTGCAGATGGTCGGCGTTGGAGGGCAGCACATGGGACAGGATGGGTACCGAGACGTCGGCCCGCCGCGCCGCGTGCACCAGGCTGCGCAGGTCCTTGGGCAGGCACGAGCCGCCGAAGGCGAAGCCGGGCCGCAGGTAGGCGGGGCTGATGTTCAGCTTGCGGTCGGCCAGGAACACGTCGATCACCTGGTGCGAGTCGACCCCGAGGGCCTGGCACACCGCGCCCAGTTCGTTCGCGAAGCCGATCTTGAGGCCGTGGAACGCGTTGTCCGCGTACTTGATCGCCTCGGCCGTCGGGACCGGCACCCGGAACACCTCGCCGGGCAGGCCGTCGTACAGCGCCAGCACCGCGTCGCCGCTCGCCGGGTCCAGCTCACCGATGACGGTCTTGGGCGGGTCGAAGAAGTCCCGCACGCTCGTGCCCTCGCGCAGGAACTCCGGGTTGACCGCGACCCCGACGTCCACCCCGGCCGTGCCGCCGACGTACTTCTCCAGGATCGGCACCAGCAGGTTCAGACAGGTGCCCGGGAGCATGGTGCTGCGGAACACGACCGTGTGCCGCCCGCCCCGCTCGGCGAGCGCGGCGCCGATCTCCTCGGTGACCCGCTCCAAGTAGGTGGTGCACAGGCTGCCGTTGGGCTCCGAGGGCGTGCCCACGCAGACCAGCGACACCTCGCTGTCCATGATCGCCTCGCGGACGTCGGCGGTGGCGCGCAACGCCCCGGTCCGCACGACCTCGGCGATCAGTTCGCCGATCCGCTCCTCCACCACCGGGGCCTTGCCGTCGTTGACCAGGTCCACCTTCACCTGGTTCACGTCCACCCCGACGACCTCGTGCCCCATGCTGGCCAGGCACGCGGCCGACACACAGCCCACGTAGCCGAGCCCGAAAACGCTGACTCTCATGACGTTCCTCCCCCAGGCAGGCCCCCACGGCCTGCGGTCCGCGCGTCGGCGGCACGGTCGAGTTGCAGTCCCCGGCACATCAGTAGGCCCCCTGCCCGTGGATCACCGCGCGCAGCGTCTTCCAGAGGATCACGCTGTCCAGGGCGAGCGACCAGTCCTCCACGTACCGCAGGTCCAGCCGCACCGCCTCCTCCCAGGACAGGTCGCTGCGTCCGCTGATCTGCCACAGACCGGTGAGGCCGGGCTTGACCAGCAGCCGCCGCCGGATGTCCGGGCCGTACGCGGCGGACTCCTCCGGCAGCGGGGGCCGCGGACCGACGAGCGACATCGATCCGGTCAGCACGTTGAGGAGCTGGGGGAGTTCGTCGAGCGAGTACCGGCGCAGCACCGTCCCCACCCGGGTCACCCGCGGATCCCGGCGGAGCTTGAACAGCGGACCGGCGCCCTCGTTGCGGTCGGCCAGCGCGTCGCGGACCCCGTGCGCGCCGGCGACCATGGTGCGGAACTTGAGAATGGTGAACTCGCGGCCGTCCTTGCCGACCCTGCGCTGGTGGTAGAACGCCCCACCTCGGCTGTCCACCAGCACGAGCAGGGCGACGAGGGCCATCAGCGGCGCGAAGAGCAGCAGCAGAATCGTTGCGCCTATGCGGTCGACGACCTCTTTGACCGCCCGGCGGCCGCCGGTGAAGGTCGGCATGCTGACCCGCAGCAGCGGGATCCCGAGCACCGCGTCGACGTGCAGCCGGGGGCCGGCCACCTCCATCAGCACGGGGGCCACGACCATCTCGGCGTCGCTGCCCTCCAGGTTCCAGGCGAGGCGCTGCAGCCGGTGCGGTGACCAGTGCGGGTCCGGGGTGACCGCGACGACGCGGTAGCCGTCGCGGCGGACATGGCCCGCGACGTCCGCCAGCCGGCCGACGACCGGCACGCCGTCCAGATACTCGCCGCCGAACCCGAGTCCGTCCGTGGTGCACACCGCGTCCACCCGCCAGCCGAGGTGGGGGAACTTGCGGGTGCGGGCGATCAGATCGCGCACGGTCGCCGGGCTCCCGGCGGCGAGCACCGGTCTCAGACACCGGCCTTCCTTCCGCTGTCTGTGCAGCGAAAGGCGCAGCAGATACCGCACGGTCATGGTGACCAGCGCGATCGCGGGAATCGCGACGAAGATCCACAATTTGATGTTGCGCGAGGTGAGAGCGATTCCGCCCAGCGCCAGTACGACGGTCGCCGTGAACAGCGAGCGTCCGAGCCGACGGAATTCCTCGGCACCCTGACCGAGCACGGCGGGAGCCCAGGAACGGCTCACCGCGAGCGCGCCCAGCACCAGAAGTTCGGTGCCGAATGCGAGAATTCCCCACTTCTCGTGCCAGTTGGCCGCGTCCCGGGCCCCGAAGAAATTGCCGATCGCCGCCACCACGCTGGCCGTGGCCACGGTGTCGCTGGTGATCACGGTACGTCGGTACCGCTGCTCCCATTCGATCGTGGTCCGGCTGATGGCCCCGTCCGCCAGACGCCCCCGCGCCGATGGAAACGGGCTGACCAATTCCCCTTGCCGCACAGAACCCCCCAAGGTTCCCAGTGGTTCGACGTGTTCGCCGCACACTGTTTCCGCGCCCCGGGAGGCCCCCACCCCCCGCACCGTCCCTCCCCTCGGGAGACCCCCGCCCCCGCGTCGCGCTGTTTCTCCGGGAGGCCCCCGCCTCCCGCGCCCATGCCGTTCCGGATTTCGGGGCGCGCGTGAACCCTCGGAATCCGGGGTGCTCCCGGCACCCGTAGCCCCCTCCCGGGCTTGCGAATGATCATCCCCACGCCCGGCGCGGGGGACGCGAAAACCGGCATTCCCCGACGTCGGACCTATAGATCATTAACGGTCGCCTCGTGTACGAACAGCTGAAGCACGGTCAATCTAGACCATCGGGGCCAGTCTTGAAGAGGGGATGTGCGTAATTTGTGTTCAAGCTTTGGGGCCGAATCAACCAACGGTGGCCGCGTATGGATGTCTTTACGCCACCGGGTGATCCGGGTGCCTCACGGAGTCCTCGGACGCGGTTAGCGCGGCGTCCAGTTCGGCGTCGCCTTTCCGGTGTTCAGGGCATACGGCGAACCACTGTGGCGCGTGAGGCGGCCGGTGTGATCGATCTTGCTCACGAGGTGCGCGACCTGATCGCGTCGGTGTCCCGTACGCACCGATCCGCAGCCGACGAGGCGTCGCTCCGTGCGGCGCCGGACCGTTCGGCCGCCGTGCTCCTCTCGGACACCCTGTTCTTCGACTGGTTCGCCGTACGCCGAGGCGATCGCCGGCCGCGTTCCGAGCGCGCTTCCGTGCGTGTTCCTAGCCCGCTTCCGTGCGCGTTCCGACCATGCCCCGCATGCGACCGCGTACGACCGGCGCACAACCGGACACGACCCCGGGGGCGAGTACGCGACGACGGTACGGCGTTCAGTCCGCTCCGGGCGTGCCGAGCCTGGCCGAGGCTTCGGAAGGCCGGGCCGGAGTCGCCGACGGCGCGGCGGTCTCGGGGCCCTGCCCGGTGGGCGGCACCGAGCGTTCGACGGCCTCGGACGGGGTCGTCGACGGCGCGACGGACGCGGCACCGGTCCTGGCCGGCGGCGCCGAGGGGACCGGGCTCGGGGCTTCGTCGGAGGGCGCGGGGGTGTCGGGCGGGGCGGAATCCGACGGAACGGGGGAGGGGCTGCCGGTCGCGGGCGGCGGGGCCAGGGGGACCGAGGGGGAGTCGGGGGCGTCGTTCCCGGCGAAGTGCAGGGGCAGGGCGAACAGGGCGACGGCCGCGCAGGTGGCGGCGGCACCGGCCGCGGCCCGGACCAGGCGGCGCCGGGCGGCGGCGCGGCGGACGGTCTCGAAGTGGCCGGGGGGCGGCCCGAGACGGCCGGCGGGGGGACGCAGGACGACGGTGAGCGGGTCGTCGTCGGGGCCGAGGTCCGGGTCCTCGTCAGGGTGTGTGGTCAAGGCTTCTCCTCAGGTGGGCGCGGAGCAGTTCGCGGGCCGCGTGGAGGTCGGCCTTGACGGTTCCTTCCTTGCGTCCGGTGAGCACGGACACCTCCCGGATCGGCATGTCAGCGTAGTAGTGCAACAGGATCGGCACGCGCAGCCGTTCGGGCAGCGACTGCACCAGCAGCCGGACCGAGGGGTCGGACGGTTCGGCATGGCCGGCCGGCCGGCGCACCGAGGCCTCCGCGGTGGCCCGGTGCATCGCCCTGCGCTCGCGTTCCAGCTTGCGCCAGTGGTCCCGCACGAGGTTGGCCGCGGTGACGTAGAGGAAGCCGTGCGGCTCCGCCACGGACGTCCAGCGGGCCCAGAGCCGGGTGAACGCCTCCGACGCGATCTCGTGGGCCGTCTCGTCGTCGTCGACCAGCCGACGGCACCAGCCGGCCAGGCGCGGGTAGAGGGCGGCGAACAGCTCGGACGCGGCCTTCTCACGGGACCGTTTCAACGCTCTCCATGGTCGTGGTGGTGCGGCAGGCGGCAGCGTGGATACGTCGGTCGCCGCTTCGAGGGGCGGGCTGTGGGTCACCGCGCCGCGCGGCTCAGCGTGGCGAAGACGATCACGTTGTCGCGGTACTCGTCCCCCGTGCGCGGGCCCCCGCAGGTGACCAGACGCAGTGCGGGCCGGTCCACGTTCCCGTAGACCTCCTCCGCCGGGAAGTCGGCCTTGGCGACGGTCCTCACGGAGTCGACGGTGAACTCCGGTGCCGTGCCGTTCTCCAGGCGCGCCTCGATCCGCTCGCCCCGCCGAAGCCGGGCCAGACGGCGGAAGACCCCGTCGCCGTAGCCGCCGACCGTGACATGGCCCAGGATCACCGACGGGCCGGTCTGCCCCGGTGTCGGTGAGTGCTCGTACCAGCCCGCCCGGTCGTGCGCCGTGATCGGCGGCACCTCCACCGTGCCGTCCGGCGCCAGCCCCAGCCGGATGACCGGGGTGTCCACCCCGATGCCCGGTATCAGCAGCCTGACCGGGACCGACCGGCCGAGGGGGCCTGCGGCGCCGGCGGGGGACGGAGAGGCAGGGGGCGGGGAGGACGCGTCGCCCGTGGACGGCCCGGTCCTGGCGTGGTCGCTCCGCCCGCCGTCGCAGCCCACGAGCAACGAGGCCGTCGCCGCGGCGGCGAAGGCGCGCCTGGAGAACAAGGTCACGCCCCGTTCGTCCGGCGGCGGCGCAGCACCACGACGGCCGCGCCCCCGCCGATGAGCACCGCGGTGGCGCCCGCGCCGGCCAGCACGCCCGCGCCACCGGACCCGTCCGACCCGGTCGCCTCACCGGTGTCGGGCGCGCCGCTGGGAACGACGGAGACCTGGCTCGGCACCGGGCTCGCGTCGCGGTCGTCCGGGGCCTTGGTGGGTTCGGCCGGGCGCGGGGACTCGTCGGCCGGGGCGGAGGGGACCACGCTCGGAGCGGTGCTCGGCGCCGCGCTCGGTGCGGCGGAGGCCTCCCGCGGGACGACGGTCGGGCTCGTGTCGTCGGCGAACGCCGACGGCGCGGCCGCCAGCACGGCGGTGAAGACGAGTGCCGTGGCACTGAGGACGGTTCGGCGCATGGGTCGCTCTCTCTCGTCGGGCTCAACGGGCCGTGCCCGCCGTCGTGTTCGACGGGGGGCGACGGCCTCGTGTTGCCGCCCGGCCGGTCACCGGCACGCGGCGGCGTCACATGTCGAGCGGAGAGACGAGACAGCGATGGGACACGTTGTAAAGAGATGGCAAAGTCGTTCTGGGCGGGCTCAGTACACGTCCCGGACGTACCGCTTCTCCGTCGCGAGTTGCTTCACATACGCGGCGGCCTCGCCCTCGGTCATCCCGCCGTGGGTGACCGCGACGTCCCGCAGGGCCCGGTCGACGTCCTTCGCCATGCGGGAGGCGTCGCCGCAGACGTAGAAGCGGGCGCCGTCCTGGAGCCAGTGCCACAGCTCGGGCCCGTGCTCGCGCATACGGTCCTGGACATAGACCTTGGCGCGCTGGTCGCGGGAGAAGGCGGTGTCCAGCCTGCCCAGCACGCCCGACTCCTGGAGGTCCGCCAGTTCCTCCTGGTAGTAGAAGTCCGTCGCCCGGTGCTGCTCCCCGAAGAAGAGCCAGTTGGGCGCCCGGTGGCCGAGGGCCCGCCGTTCCTGGAGGAAGCCGAGGAAGGGGGCGACGCCGGTGCCCGGACCGACCATGATCATGGGGGTCGCCGGGTCGGTGGGCGGCCGGAAGTGCGGCGAGCGCTGCACGAAGACCGGTACGTCCAGATCCGCCTCGCCGTCCGCGAGGAAGGGCGAGCAGACCCCGCCGCGCGGGCGTCCGTTCAGGTTCTCGTAGCGCACGACCGACACCGTCAGCGAGATGTGGTGCGGGTCGACGAGGGGGCTCGACGAGATCGAGTACAGCCGGGGCTGGAGCCGTTTGAAGACGCCGGCCCATTCGCGCGCGCCGGCCCGCACGGCGAACTCGGCCACCACGTCCACGGCCTGCCGCCCCCAGGACCACTGGGCGAGACCGTCCCTGTTGTCCGGGCGCATCAGCTTCTTCAACTCCCGGTTGTCCCGCGTCCGTTCGGAGACGAAGCGAAGCAGGTCCGGGGTGATCCGGGTGATGTCGAGATGCCGGTGCAGGGCCTCGGCGAAGGGCAGCTCGCCCGCGCCGGAGACCTCCACCGGAGCCGAACCGTCCAGGCCGGTCACCGCCAGCCATTCCGCCACCAGATCAGGGGAGTTGACCGGCCGCACCCCGAGCGCGTCGCCCGCCTCGTACGACAGGCCCGTCCCGCTGGTGTCGAAGGTGAAGCGGCGTACCTCCTTGCCCGCCCCGGGCAGGCTGAGCAGCCGGTTGCCGACCAGCCGGGCGGCGGCGGACGCGGGCCTGGCGGAACGGACGGGCGCGGGCGCGGAGGGCTGCGGGGCGACGGTGGTGCCTGTGCCTGTGCCTGGAGCGACAGCGGTGGCCGTGGCCGTGGCGGTGTGCGGTTGCCAAGTCCCGGGCGCACCCCCGGTCCCGTCCGTCTCGGTGCCGAGCGCGGTGATGACCTGGCCCAGCCAGGCGTCCGCCGACGGTTCGTAGTCCGGCTCGCAGTCCGTGCGGGGCGCCAGGCGCACCGCGCCCAGCTCGTCGAGCCGGGCGTCGAGGCGGCGGCCGTGCCCGCAGAAGTCGTCGTAGGAGGAGTCGCCGAAGGCCAGCACGGCGTAGCGCACTCCGTCCAGGCGGGGGGCCTCCCGGTGGGACAGCGCGTCCCAGAAACCGGAGCCGTTGTCGGGCGCGTCGCCGTCCCCGAAGGTGCTGGTGATCAGCAACAGGTCGGCCCCGACCGGCAGTCGCTCCGGCTCGGCCTCGTCCATCCCGACCAGGGTGGCCCGGTGTCCGGCGGCTCCCAGATGCTCGGCGGCCGCCACCGCGAACTCCTCGGCCGTCCCGGTCTGCGAGGCCCACAGCACGACGACCTCACGCCCGGCGGTGACGGCCGCCGGCGCGGGTCCCGGGTCCGCCGACCGCGAGTACATCCCGGCGAGCACGCCGTTCACCCACATCGCGTGCGCGGGACTGAACGGCGCGTCCCCCGGCAGCACGGGCACCCCTCGCACCCCGGACCCGAGCCCGGCGAGGAAGCCCGTGAGGTACTGGCGCTCCTGGGCGGAGAGCACGGGCGGGGGCGAGGGTTCGAGACCGAAGACCTCGGCGCCGGGGGCGACCACCGGAACCGTCACCGCCGCCGGAACCGCCACCGAGGGCGGCACGGTCACGGTCGCCGGAACGGTCACCGCGGTCGGCAGGGCCGGAGCAGGCGGAGCGGTCGTCCCGGCCGCGACGGTCAAGGCTTCCGGAGCCCGTACCGGCGCGGCCACCTTCGCCAGCGACACCGCGCACACCTTCAACTCCGGCTGGAACGACAGCGGATCCACCGCGTCGCTCGTCACCGCGTTGATGCTCAGATACTCGCCGAACAGGTCGTTCCAGTGGAACGGCGCGAACACGCACCCGGGCATCACCCGGTCGGACACCACCGCTGGGAGTACGGCACGCCCCCGCCGCGAGGCGACCTCCACGGAGTCCCCGTCCCGCAGGCCCAGGGCGTCCGCGTCCTGCGGATGCACCTCCACGAACGGCCCGGGGTTCAGCTTGTTGAGCTTGGCGACCCTGCCCGTCTTCGTCAGCGTGTGCCACTGGTGCTGCAGCCGCCCGGTGTTGAGCACGAACGGGTAGTCGTCGTCCGGCATCTCGGCGGCCGGCAGGTGCGGCCGGGCGTGGAACACGGCCCGTCCGCTGGGCGTGGGGAAGAGGAGCCCCCCGTCCGCCCCGGCCCCGGCGTACCGGATCGGGTTGCGCGCCGGCCCGTCTTCCGTGGCGGCCGGCCACTGCACGGACCCCGACCGGAGCCGCTCGTAACTCACCCCGCGCAGATCCCACCCGGTCTTCGGGTTCCACGCCCGCCTGATCTCCTCGAAGACCTGCTCTGCGGTGTCGTACGAGAACCCCTTCTCGAAACCCATCTCCCGTGCCACGGCCGCGATGATCCGCCAGTCGGCCATCGCCTCGCCCGGCGGGTCGGCGGCCGGGGCGGCGAGCGTGAGGTTGCGCTCGCTGTTGACGAGGACGCCCTCGGACTCCGTCCACAGGGCGCCGGGCAGGACGACATCGGCGTACGCGTTGGTCTCGGTGTCGGCGAAGACGTCCTGGGTGACGACGAACTCGGCGGCCTCCAGGCCCTCGATCACGGTCCTGCGGTTGGCGACCGAGGCGACCGGGTTGGTGCAGATGATCCAGCAGGCCTTGATCTCCCCGTCGGCCATCTTCCGGAACATCTCGACCGTGCCCTTGCCGACACCGTCCGCGCGCAGGCTGTCCGGGGCCAGTTCCCACAGCTCCTCGACGAACGCCCGCTCCTCGTCCACCAGCACGGACCGCTGCCCGGGCAGCCCCGGCCCCATGTACCCCATCTCGCGCCCGCCCATGGCGTTGGGCTGTCCGGTGAGGGAGAACGGGCCGCTGCCCGGACGGCAGATCGCGCCGGTCGCCAGATGCAGGTTGACGAGCGCGTTGGTGTTCCAGGTGCCGTGCGTGGACTGGTTGAGCCCCATCGTCCAGCAGCTCGTCCACTCCGCGGCCTCGCCGATGAGCCGGGCCGCTTCGCGGATGTCGTCCGCCGGGATGCCGGTGATCGCGGCGACGGCGTCCGGCGCGTAGTCGGCGAGGAAACCGGGCATCGCCTCCCAGCCCTCGGTGTGGGCGGCGATGAAGTCGGGGTCGGTGTGCCCGTCCGCGTGCAGCAGATGGAGAAGTCCGTTGAGCAGGGCGAGATCGGTCCCCGGGCGTATCCGCAGGAAGAGATCGGCCTTCTCGGCCGTCGCCGTGCGGCGCGGGTCGACGACGATCAGCTTGGCGCCCGCCTTGACCCGGTCCATCATGCGCAGGAACAGGATCGGATGGCAGTCCGCCATGTTCGACCCGATGACGAGGAAGACGTCCGCCCGGTCGAGGTCCTCGTACGAGCCCGGCGGCCCGTCGGCGCCGAGCGACAGCTTGTAGCCCGTGCCGGCGCTCGCCATGCACAGCCGGGAGTTGGACTCGATCTGGTTGGTGCGGATGAAGCCCTTGGCCAGCTTGTTCGCCAGGTACTGCGCTTCGAGGCTCATCTGGCCGGAGACGTAGAAGGCGAACGCGTCGGGTCCGTGCTCGTCGATGATCGCGCGCAGCCGCCGGGCGGTCGCGGTGATCGCGTCGGAGACGGGCGCGGGGACCGGCTCCTCGCCCCGGTCGTCCCGGACGAGGGCGGTGGTGAGGCGGCCGGGCGCGGCCAGCATGTCGGCCGTGGTGGCGCCCTTGGTGCACAGACGGCCGAAGTTCGCCGGGTGGGACTTGTCGCCGGACGCCTTCAGGACCGTCCGCCGGCCGTCGGCACCCATCCCGACGTCCAGGAGCATGCCGCAGCCGACACCGCAGTACGAGCACACGGTCCGCACCTGGGTCGTGGTGCTCTGCGGGCCCTGTGCGGCCACGGGCGGCCCCTCTCTGTCGGCGTCCGGGGTGTCCGGGCGGTCGTCCGAACCGGTCCGCCGTCGCTGTCCGGTACGGCGGACCGGTTGCTTCTCAGGTACGGCGGAGGGTTGGCTTCCGCTCAGCTCCGGGGCGCGGCCCGGCAGGCTCGATCGTACGAATTGCCCGTTACGCCTGTGTCACATGACCTGATCATGAGGCGTTACGCCCGCCACACACGGCCGCGCAAGGGGTTGTGAGGGCGCGTTCCGGCCGTTGTTCCGGAAGGAGGCGTGGCGGTCCGTGTCGCTGTTGGGCCGAACGGGTGACCATGCGTAAGAATTGGCCGATGCAGTCATTCAGTGCGAGCCAGGGGGAAGGCCGGTGAACAGGGTGAACAGCCACGATGTCACCGACGAGCAGTGGGAGGGGCTCGCCCAGGTCGTGCCGTTGCGGGGCCGGGACGCCTGGCCGTCCGCGGTCGGCCACCGGACCATACCGGAAGCCGAGACCGAGGCCCGCCGCCGCTTCGTGGTGCTCCGCGTCAACGTCTTCGCGGACGCCCGTGACGTGGCGGAAACGCTGATGGCGGGCATTCCGGTGCTGCTGGATCTGTCGGGCGCGGAGGCCGACACCGCCAAGCGCGTACTGGATTTCAGTACAGGGGTCGTTTTCGGCCTCGCCAGCGGAATGCACCGCGTGGACCGGAACGTGTTCCTTCTCACCCCACGCGGAACCGAGGTGCGGGGGCTGATGGAGGGGGCGGGGGTTCCCGGGGTCTGAGGAGCGCTGCGTGGGGCGCTCGGGGCCGACGCTGCCGCTCCCGATCCGATCGGGGCGCTCCCGAGGAGTGCGGGGCGCCCTCCCTCTGATGAGGGCGCTCCCTCGATCGTAGGAAGATCCACTCGGCGGAACGGTTTGCCTGGTGAACGGGCTCCTACTGTCCGCATATGACCGTGTCATCCCTGTCGCCGATGCTCCCCGGCGCGGACGCCGGGGCCCGTCCGGAGCGGCCGAGCGTCATCGAGTTGCGGCTCTCCGCCTTCGCCGGGCACCGGGGCGCCTTCCTGCCGCTGGGCCCGCTGACCCTCCTCGCGGGACGCAGCGGCAGTGGCAAGACCACCGCCCTGCGGGCCTACGAGGCGCTCGCGAGACTCGGCGGCGGCGCCCGCCTCGACGAGGCCTTCCCCGACCCGCTCGGCTGCGTCCCCGAACGGGCCCGGCCCGACGCCCAGCGGCGGCGCGGATTCCGCATCGGCTGCACGACCGACGGCCCCGAAGGCCCCGTGCACCTCGACGTCGCCGTGCAGGCCGAGCCCGAACTCCGCATCGTGGGCGAGCGGTTGACGTCCGGCGGTCGCACCCTGCTGCAGACGGCGCTCGTCGACCCGGGCCGCCCCGTCGTCCAGGCCTCCTGGCACACCGCCGGCACCTCCCCGGTCACCCGCGGCCCGCTCCCCGACGACCGCCTCGGCACCGCCCTGCTCCCGCTGCGCGTGGCCGGCAAGACGGACGGCCAGCGTCAGGTGCTCGCCGCCGCCGAGCAGACGGTCGTCGCCCTCCGCTCGGTCTACGCCTGCGATCCGCGGCCAGGCCGGATGCGCGCCGCCGTACCGCTCGGCTCGGGACGCCTGCTGCGCGGCTGCGACAACCTCGCCGACGTGCTGTGGCGCACGCGCACGGAGTGCGGCCGGCGGCACGCGCTGCTCGTAGGGGCCGTGCGCGACGGCTGTGCGGGACCGGTGCTGGACCTGCTGGCCGAGCCGCTGCGCGACGGCGCGGTACGGGCCGTGCTGGACCGGGGGGACGGGGTGCGGACGGCCCTGGGCCTGCTCGGTGACGGGGAGCTGCGGTATCTGGCGCTGGCCCTGGTGCTGTTCACCGGGCCCGGCGTCCTGGAGGTCGACCCGGTCGCGGAGGTGCCCGCGGCACTGCAGACGCTCACGGTCCTCGCCGACGGCTTCGACCGGTCCCTCGATCCGAGGCAGGCCCTGGAACTGGTGCGGCTGGCGGCCCGGATGTGCGAACGCGGGCACATCCGGCTGGCCGGCACGGTGAGCGACGCCTCCTGGGCCGTGGGGCTGCCAGGGGTGACGGTGGTAGACCTGAACCGTGAAAGATCCTGAACCCGCGCGGGAGTCCGCGACCGAACTCGACGTGGCGACCCTGCAGCGGCGCCTCGTGGAGTTCGCCGCCGCCCGCGACTGGCAGCGGTACCACACCCCGAAGAACCTGGTCTCCGCGCTGAGCGTGGAGGCGTCCGAACTCGTCGAGATCTTCCAGTGGCTGACGCCGGAGGAGTCGGCCCGCGTGATGGCGGACCCCGGGTCCGCCCACCGTGTCACCGACGAAGTCGCCGACGTGCTGGCCTACTTGCTCCAGTTGTGCGAGGTCCTGGGTGTCGATCCGCTGTCGGCCCTGGCCGCGAAGATCGACCGCAACGAGCGGAGATTCCCGGCGCCGGAGCGCCCCTGACGGTGCTCGGCGGGCACTCGGTGGGTGCTCGACGGTGGTCGGTGGGTGGTCGGTGGGTGCTCGACGGGTGGTCGGCGGCGTCGGATTCTCGCACCGCCGTCACTCTCCGGAGTCAAAAAGTTCTCCACAGCCGACTTGTTATCCACAGATTTCAGACTTCCTCTGGCTTTCCGTCTCGGCGACCCTCACTGTGGGTAATGAACAGGCAGGAGTTCAGGCGGACGTGTGAGAGCGCGTCGGGACAGTCGGGGGCAGCGCATGGATGCGGTGCGGCTCATCGTGGCGAGCAGGCGAGCACTGGCGGGCAGCGCCGAGGGACCTCAGCTCATGGCGGAGGCGTGGCAGTCCTATGCCCTCGCCCAGGCCATCGGCAGTCGCCTCGCGGTCTCGGGACCTCCCGAACTGCGCGGCGAGGCCCTCGGGTTGACCGAACTGGCCGGCAGCGGCTGCGGCATACTCGGCGCGCCTCCGCTCGGCGTGGGCGACTTACGCGCCGCCCAGCTCACCGAGTTGGGCGACGCCCACGAGTCGCTCGTGCGGCTCGGCGTCCTGCTCGGCGAGGTCGGCATCGCCCTCGTCGGCCTGGCCAGCGGCGCCGGCGACGAGGCGACGTACTGGCAGTGCATGGAGGCGATCGACGCGGCGGACGAGGCCCGCGACCGCGTCCTGGAGATGCTGCGCCGCCTGGCGGTCAGAGACCAGGTCCTCTCGGAACGGGACGCGACCACCGGATGACCCCCTCATCAGAGCCGGGCCCCGTTCTTCCAGGGGCGCGGGGAACCGCGCGACCAGCCCCACTCACCCGCACCCACCCCGCAGCTCCGACCCGCCGGCCCCTCGCCCCCGACCCACCAGCCCTTCGACCCCCGATCCATCGAGCCCGCTGCCATCCACCGCACCCACGCCGGACGGCGACATGACGAACGCCCGGCCGCAGAGGACGAGGCCGGGCGACGGGTGGCACGACTCAGGGAGGGATCAGACGGCGCCGCTCTCCTCCGCGGCAGCGGCCCGCGGCACCGAGAGGTCCGCGTCGAGCTGGGACAGGTCCGCGTTCAGGGCAGCCATCAGCTCCTCCATCTGCTGGAGCAGACCCTTCGGCTGCGCAGGCACGGCAGCCTGCTCCGGCACGGCTTCCTGGGACATGTGACGGCCTCCTCGGCCCTCGCCCCCCGAGGGGGCACGTGTGCGGGCGTCCCGGCAGCGGCCGCCGGCGACGGGTGCCGGGCGGTCCGGCTCCTCCCGAGCAACGATCACCGTTGTCCCCGGTCACTGGGCCGAGCCCGCCCCGTGCACAGGAGCGGCGGATTTCACCCGACCGTGGCGCGGCGGCACCGGCGGGACCGGTGCCGTCGACCGGGGTCCGAGCATGCAGGATGGAGGCATGGATCTTCGCATCTTCACCGAGCCCCAGCAGGGGGCGACCTACGACACCCTCCTCACCGTCGCCAAGGCCACCGAGGACCTCGGCTTCGACGCCTTCTTCCGCTCCGACCACTACCTCAGCATGGGGTCCTCGGACGGCCTGCCCGGCCCCACCGACGCCTGGGTCACCCTGGCCGGACTCGCCCGCGAGACCAGGCGCATCCGCCTCGGCACCCTGATGACCGCCGGCACCTTCCGGCTGCCCGGCGTGCTCGCCATCCAGGTCGCCCAGATCGACCAGATGTCCGGCGGTCGCGTCGAACTCGGCCTGGGCGCGGGCTGGTTCGAGGAGGAGCACAAGGCCTACGGCATTCCCTTCCCCAAGGAGAAGTTCGCCCGCCTGGAGGAGCAGCTGGCCATCGTCACCGGTCTGTGGGCCACCGAGGTCGGCAAGACGTTCTCCTACGAGGGCACCCATTACCAGCTGACCGATTCGCCCGCGCTGCCCAAGCCCACGCAGGCCAAGGTGCCGGTTCTCATCGGCGGTCACGGCGCGAGCCGTACCCCGCGCCTCGCCGCGCGCTACGCCGACGAGTTCAACATGCCGTTCGGCTCGATCGAGGACAGCGAGCGCCAGTTCGGCCGGGTCCGCGCGGCCGCCGAGGAGGCCGGCCGCAGGGGCGACGACCTCGTGTACTCCAACGCCCTGGTCGTCTGCGTGGGCAAGGACGACGCGGAGGTCGCCCGCCGCGCCGCCGCGATCGGCCGCGAGGTCGACGAGCTGAAGGCCAACGGCCTCGCCGGCTCCCCGGCCGAGGTCGTCGACAAGATCTCCCGCTACCAGGCCATCGGCTCCCAGCGTCTCTACCTCCAGATCCTCGACCTCGACGACCTGGACCACCTGGAACTGATCGCCGGCCAGGTGCAGTCCCAGCTGTCGTAGGGGAAAGCGAGGGACGCGTCCCCGCGCCCCCGGAGGCGCGGGAGCGCGTCGCCGCGCGGCCGGACGCACACGGTGGCGTACGGCCGCCACGCACCCGGTGGCGTACGGAAAATGCCCGCGTGCGGCCCGAGCCCTGCCTGTACGTTGGGGGCGCGCGCCGAAACGGGACGATGCGCAGGTATCCGCAGTTCAGACACCTTCTCCTCGACGCGGGCACCCGCCCCGGACACTCACCACGAGGCCACTCCACCGTGTTTCTGACGATCAGTACCACCGGCACCCCAGAGCGCCCAGCGACCGATCTCGGTTTCCTGCTGCACAAGCATCCCGATCGGACGCAGGCGTTCTCCACCTCGTACGGCAAGGCCCACGTCCTCTACCCCGAGGCGGGCGTCGAGCGGTGCACGGCCGCGCTGTTGCTGGAGGTGGACGCGGTGGCGCTGGTCCGGCGCGGCAAGGGCAAGGGCCGCGGCGGGGCACCGGACGCGGCCCTCGCGCAGTACGTCAACGACCGCCCGTACGCGGCCTCCTCCCTCCTCGCCGTCGCGCTCAACGACGTCTTCTCCAGCGCCGTGCGCGGCCAGTGCAAGGCCAAGCCCGAACTCCCGGAGCAGACCCGCCCGTTGCGCGTCGAGATACCGGCGCTGCCCGCGCGCGGCGGCCCGGACCTCGTCGTCGCGCTGTTCGAGCCGCTCGGCTGGACGGTCACCGTGGAACCGGTGGCGCTGGACACCCAGTTCCCGGAGTGGGGCGCCTCCCGTTACGTACGGCTCGTGCTGGAGTCGGAGTCGCTGACCCTGGCCGAGGCGCTGCGCCACCTGTACGTCCTGCTGCCGGTCCTCGACGACACCAAGCACTACTGGGTGTCCTCGGACGAGGTCGACAAGCTGCTGCGCGCGGGCGAGGGCTGGCTCCCGGCCCACCCGGAGCACAAGCTGATCACCAGCCGCTACCTCTCCCGCCGCTGGTCGCTGACGCGGCAGGCCATGGAGCGCCTGGAGCTCGTACGCCTCGCCGAGGCCGACGACAGCGAGGTCGAGGCGATCGACAACGCCGTCGAGGAGCCGGCGGACGGCGAGGCCGGGGGCGAGGAGAAGCCGACGCCGCTCGCCGTGCAGCGCCGGGACGCGATCCTCGCCGCGCTCGCGGAGTCCGGCGCGGCGCGCGTCCTCGACCTGGGCTGCGGTCAGGGCCAGTTGGTGCAGGCGCTGCTCAAGGACGTCCGCTACACCGAGATCGTCGGTACGGACGTGTCGATGCGCGCGCTGACCATCGCCTCCCGCCGCCTCAAGCTCGACCGCATGGGCGAGCGCCAGGCGGCCCGCGTCCAGCTCTTCCAGAGTTCCCTCGCCTACACCGACAAGCGGCTCAAGGGGTACGACGCCGCCGTGCTCTCGGAGGTCGTCGAGCACCTCGACCTGCCCCGGCTGCCCGCCCTGGAATACGCGGTGTTCGGCTCGGCCCGCCCGCGGACCGTCCTCGTGACCACGCCGAACGTCGAGTACAACGTCCGCTGGGAGAGCCTGCCGGCCGGCCATGTCCGGCACGGCGACCACCGTTTCGAGTGGACGCGCGAGGAGTTCCGCACCTGGGCGGCGAGGGTGGCCGAACGGCACGGCTACGAGGCCGCGTTCGTGCCCGTCGGACCGGACGACCCGGAGGTGGGGCCGCCCACCCAGATGGCCGTCTTCACGCGGCGCGACAGCAAGGACACCGGCGAGAAGGAGGCGAAGGCAGCATGAGTGAGAACATCCCGCAGACCATCCCGGGGCGCGTCCTGCCCGTCACCGACCTCTCCCTCGTGGTGCTGGTCGGCGCCTCCGGCTCGGGCAAGTCGACGTTTGCCCGGCGGCACTTCAAGCCCACCGAGATCATCTCGTCCGACTTCTGCCGCGGCCTCGTCTCCGACGACGAGAACGACCAGAGCGCGACGAAGGACGCCTTCGACGTCCTGCACTACATCGCGGGCAAGCGCCTCGCGGCCGGCCGCCGCACGGTCGTCGACGCCACCAGCGTGCAGCAGGAGTCCCGCAAGCAGCTGATCGAACTGGCGCGCGCGCACGACGTCCTGCCGATCGCCATCGTGCTCGACGTGCCGGAGGAGGTGTGCGCCGAACGCAACGCGGCCCGCACCGACCGCGCCGACATGCCGCGCCGCGTGATCCAGCGCCACACCCGCGAACTCCGCCGCTCCCTGCGGCACCTGGAGCGCGAGGGCTTCCGCAAGGTCCACGTCCTGCGCGGTGTCGAGGACGTCGAGAACGCCACGGTCGTCACCGAGAAGCGCTTCAACGACCTCACCCACCTCACCGGCCCGTTCGACATCGTCGGTGACATCCACGGCTGCGCGAGCGAACTGGAGGCGCTGCTCGGCAAGCTGGGCTACGTCGACGGCGTGCACCCGGAGGGCCGTACGGCCGTCTTCGTCGGCGACCTCGTCGACCGGGGCCCGGACAGCCCGGGCGTGCTGCGCCGGGTGATGTCCATGGTCGGCTCGGGCAACGCCCTGTGCGTCCCCGGCAACCACGAGAACAAGTACGGCCGTTACCTCAAGGGCCGCAACGTCCAGCACACCCACGGCCTCGCCGAGACCATCGAGCAGATGGAGGGCGAGAGCGAGGAGTTCACGAAGCAGGTCCGGGAGTTCATCGACGGGCTCGTCAGCCACTACGTCCTCGACGGCGGCCGGCTGGTCGTCTGCCACGCCGGTCTGCCGGAGAAGTACCACGGCCGAACCTCCGGCCGGGTGCGCAGCCACGCGCTGTACGGCGACACCACCGGCGAGACCGACGAGTTCGGACTGCCGGTGCGCTACCCGTGGGCGGAGGACTACCGGGGCCGCGCCGCCGTGGTCTACGGCCACACCCCGGTGCCCACCGCCACCTGGCTGAACAACACCATCTGCCTCGACACGGGCGCCGTCTTCGGCGGCAGACTCACCGCGCTGCGCTGGCCGGAGCGCGAACTCGTCGACGTACCCGCCGAGCGCGTCTGGTACGAGCCGGCGAGGCCGCTGGCCACGGAGGCTCCCGGCGGGCACGAGGGCCGGCCGCTGGATCTGGCGGACGTGTACGGCCGGCGGGTCGTCGAGACCCGGCACGCGGGCCGGGTGTCGGTCCGTGAGGAGAACGCCGCCGCCGCGCTGGAGGTCATGAGCCGCTTCGCGGTCGACCCGCGCCTGCTGCCGTACCTGCCGCCGACGATGGCCCCGACGGCCACCTCGCGCGTCGACGGTTTCCTCGAACACCCGGCCGAGGCGTTCGCGCAGTACAAGGAGGACGGGGTCGCCCGGGTCGTGTGCGAGGAGAAGCACATGGGTTCGCGGGCCGTGGTCCTGGTCTGCCGGGACGCGGCCGCGGCGCGCGAGCGCTTCGGTGTGGACGGCCCCACCGGATCCCTCTACACCCGCACCGGCCGCCCCTTCTTCGACGACGAGGCCCGCACCGAGCTGGTCCTCGGCCGGATACGCGAAGCCGTGACGGCGGCCGGGCTGTGGGAGGACCTGGCCACCGACTGGGTGCTGCTGGACGCCGAACTGATGCCCTGGTCGCTGAAGGCGTCCGGGCTGCTGCGCACCCAGTACGCGGCTGTGGGGGCCGCCTCCGGCGCCGTCTTCCCGGGCGCGCTGGCCGCCCTGGAGGGTGCGGCGGCCCGTGGCGTGGACGTGGGGGAGCTGCTGGGCAAGCAGCGTGAGCGGGCCGCAGACGCGGCCGCGTTCACCGACGCCTACCGGCGGTACTGCTGGCCCACCGAGGGCCTGGACGGTGTCCGCCTCGCCCCCTTCCAGATCCTCGCCGTCCAGGGCCGCAGCCTCGCCGCCCTGCCGCACGACGAGCAGCTGGCCCTCATCGACCGGCTCGTCGAGTTCGACGTCAGCGGTCTGCTGCAGAC
Organism: Streptomyces stelliscabiei; assembly: GCF_014873495.1. GTDB lineage: Bacteria > Actinomycetota > Actinomycetes > Streptomycetales > Streptomycetaceae > Streptomyces > Streptomyces bottropensis. Next base: position 7,836,956 of record NZ_JADBGF010000001.1, read on the forward strand.
CACCCGGCGTCTCTTCGTCGACACCGGCGACGAGGCCTCGGTGCGGGCCGGGATCGACTGGTGGCTGGAGATGACCGGCCGCGGCGGCGAGGGCATGGTCGTCAAGCCGGTCGGGGCCGTGGTCCGCGGCAGCCAGGGGAGGCTGGTCCAGCCGGGCATCAAATGCCGGGGCCGGGAGTACCTGCGGATCATCTACGGCCCGGAGTACACCCGCCCCGAGAACCTCGACCGGCTGCGCGGCCGGTTCCTCAACCACAAGCGGTCGCTCGCCCTGCGCGAGTACGCCCTCGGCCTGGAGGCCCTGGACCGACTCGCCGAGGGTGAGCCGCTGTGGCGGGTGCACGAGGCGGTGTTCGGGGTACTGGCCCTGGAGTCGGAGCCGGTCGACCCCCGGCTGTGATAACCCGCGTCCGGGGCCCACGGGCCCCCGGCGCGGTGGGGTACGGCCCCTGCCCGTGCCGGACGGAACCCCGTCCGGCACGGGCGGACCCGCGCCCGGGAGGCGACAATGCGGCTGATAATGTCGCAGCCAGGCGTGGCCGTGCACTGCGTTCGAATGGTTCCGGCGGTTCCGGCAGTGCTCGGGGGAAAGTGATCGAAGCCAGTCGCAGGCGATCGCTGTCACCCGAGTCGGTCCCATCGGTCCCATTCGAAGGTATGTGGGGTTTCCCATGCGTCGCAGCACCACGCGGTCCGTCACCCGGTCCGGGCGAGAGCGATCGGCACTCGACGCCGCGTACGAGGAGTGCCGCCGCCTGGTCCGCTCGACCCGGCCCACCGAGTACGCCCTGATGCAGCTGATGCCCCCGGCCGTACGCCCCGCCTGCTGGGCCCTGTACGCCGCCCTCGCCGCCGCCGACGACCTGGTCGACTCGACCGAGGGCACCCCGCAGGAGCGCGCCCGCCGGCTCGAACAGTGGCGGGCCGCGCTGGAGTCGGACCTGGCGAGCGGCACCAGCGACGACCCGGTCCGGCGTGCGCTGACCGACGCGGTGTGGCACTGGGGGCTCGACCTCGGCGACCTGCTGGCCTCCCTGGACGCGGTAGGGCGGGACGAGGGCCGTGAGGGTGTGGCGACCTGGCAGGAGTGGCGGGAGCGCGCGCACGCCCAGAACGTCAGCTGGCCCGAGCAGCTGATGCGGATGCTGGTCCGCTCCGGGCTGCCCGTCCCCGTGCGCCTGCGCGACCTTCCGGGCTTCACCCGTTTCGTGGACGGCCTGTTCCTCACCGACATGCTCCGCGACCTCCCCGAGGACCTCGACGCCGGGCAGGTCTGGTTCCCCGCCGAGGTCCTCGACCGCTTCCACGTCACACCGGCCGAGCTGCTGTCCCGCGAGTGGACCCCCGCCGTCCGGCGGCTCGTCGCGCACCTCGCGGGCCAGGCCCGTGAATGGCTGGAGAACTCCCGCCGGGCGCTGCGGAACACGCTGCCGCTGGGCCCCGCCATCGTGCTCGACAGCGCGGTCGAACTGTTCGGCGCGGAGCTGGACGCGATCGTCCGGGCCGGATCGGCCGTCCTGCACCGGCCGGTTCGGGTTCCCCGGCACGTCGAATGGCGCGTCCTCGGCCCGGCGCGGGCGCGGGCGGCCGTGGTGTGGCGGCTGACGCTGCCGCCGGGCGACTCCCCGGCGAGGACGGCGGCCGGGGCCCGCGCGGGTACGACACCGTCCGCCGACGGCGCCTCGGCCGGGCCGTCGTACTCCCCGGCCGACGGCACCGAACGGCTCGTCACGCGGGTCGCCGACCCGCCGCTGCCGCCGCGCCCGCACCGCGACGGTGCCCGCCCTCCGGCCATACCCGAGGCTCATCTCCCGCGGCACGTCGCGATCGTCATGGACGGCAACGGCCGGTGGGCGACCGGGCTCGGGCTGCCCCGTGACGAGGGCCACCGGGCCGGAGCGGTCGCCCTGCGGGACGTCGTCCAGGGCGCCCTGGAGATCGGCCTCGCCCATCTGACGGTCTACGCCTTCTCCACCGAGAACTGGAAGCGGTCGCCCGACGAGGTCTCCAAACTCTTCGCGATCATGCGCGCCGAACTCCTCGACGGCGAACTCCTCGACCACGACGTACGTCTGCGCTGGGTGGGCTCCCCCGACGGCCTCCCGGAGGACGTGGTGGAGGTCCTGCGGGCCCAGGAGCACGCCACCCGCCACCGCACCGGCCTCACCTTCAACGTCTGCGTCAACTACGGCGGGCGTGCCGAACTGGCCCGCGCGGGCGCGGCGCTGGCCCGTGCCGCGGTGGCCGGCGAGGTCGACCCCGCGCGCGTCTCCGAGCAGCTCTTCGCCGCCCATCTGCCCCACCACGCCCTGCCGGACGTGGACCTCCTGTGGCGCACCAGCGGCGAGATCCGCACCTCCAACTTCCTCCCCTGGCACGCCCACTACGCCGAACTCCACTTCACCGACGACCCCTGGCCCGAGGTGGACCGCCGCGACCTGTGGGAGGCGGTGGTCGCCTACACCCACCGCAAGCGCCGCAAGGGCGCCGCGTCGGTGCCGGCGCCTGTGGAGGGGGCCGAGTAGAGGCTGGGGCGGCTCGATGCGTGGACGGGTGCGGGTGGGTGGGGGCTTCTCGCGCAGTTCCCCGTGCCCCTAGGCGGCATGGGTCGGCCCCGGTGCTTTAAGGGGTGCGGGGAACTGCGTGACCAGCCCCCACCCACCCGCACCCGAAGAACGCGCCGAACCGCGGTGGAAGGGGCGCAGCCCCTGGGACGGACGGGTAGGGGGCGGCGGGGGCGACCGACCGCCTCAGCCCACCAGCCGCAAGCGGACCCCCGCCACCCCCACCCGCACCGTCTGCCCCCACGTCAGCTCCAGCGCGTCCCCCTCCATCCCGTCCCCGAAGACGATGAGCCGGTCCGACTCGACGGTGAGACACAGCCGGGCGGCCGCCGCCAACTGCCCCGCCACCAGCGACGTTCCGGTGGCGGGCGAGGGCCATGCCTCGCGGACGAACCACAGGAGCCGGTCCTCGCCGGGACCGGGCAACGCCAGCTCACTCGCCCGTTCCTGCCACACCGACCGGATCCATCCGCTCGCCCCGGTCCCGGTCCCGACGAGCACCCCGGACGAGGCCTGGGGTTCGACGGCACCCCTGTCGCCGTCGAACCCCAGGCGGTACCTGGCGGTCTGGTGACCCGCCGCGCCGAGGTAGATCTCGTTGAGCGCCACCAGCCGCTGCGTGTCGTCGGCGACGGCCTCCACCATGGTCAGCTCGTCCGACCCGACGCCGTGCTGCGAGGAGGTGAGCAACTTCCCCGCCTGATCGGGCCGGTGACGCACCAGCACGCCCGGATTGCGCCGGGGGTCGGGGTTGATCCCCACCACCGGCTGCCCCGCGAGGTACTTGGCGACATTGGCCACCAGCCCGTCCTGCCCGACCACGACCACGACGTCCTCGGGGGCGAACAGGAACCGGTCCAGGTCGCCCCGCTCGACCCGGGCCTGACGCCAGGTCAGCGGCACCGAGGCCGTGACCTCCGCCAGCGCCCCGCGTTCGCGCCGGTGCCGCTCGGCCACGTCCTCGATGTCCCGTCCCCGGGACCGCAGGAAGAAGGCGGCCTGGCCGTGCGTCCCGTGCCGGGCCACCAACTCCTCGTACTCGGTGGTGCGATGGACCAGCACCACCCGCGGGGCGAGACTCACGCCGCGTCCCCGCCGCCGCCCGCCCCGCCGAGCCGCGAGAGCAGCCCGGTCAGCACGTCCGGCGAGACGGTCACGCTCTCGATGCGTGGCAGGTTCTCGGCGAGCCGTGTCGCGGTCAGCGCGTGCAGCGTCGCCGCGTCCACCTCGGCGTGCACCCGCAGCCAGGCCGCCTGCGCCTCGGCCCGCGCCTCACCGACGGCCCGCGCGGCCCGCGCCTCCGCCTCGGAGAGCCTGACCTGCCGCTGCGCCTCGGCCTCGGCCAGCTTCACGCTCCGCGTGGCCTCCGCCTCCGCGAGCTTCACCGTCCGCTCGGCCTCCGCCTCGGTCAGCCGTACCGTCCGGGCCGCCTCCGCGCCCGCCTTCACCGCGTCCGCCGAGGCCCTCTCCTCCGCCTCCCGCCGTGCGTTGGTCCCCCGCTGCTCGACCAACTGCTCCTCGCGCCGGGCGAGTTCGATCTGGCTGGCCAGCTCGTTCTCGGCGATGGCCCGTTCCCGCTCGACGGCCACCGCCCGCCGTTCGTAGGTCGCCCGGTCCGCCTCCTGCTGGATCTGTTCCCGGGCGGGCGTGCGCAGCGCGCGCTCCACCTCGGGCTCGGGCCGCAGCGCCACCACGCGGACGGCCACGATCTCGATCCCGGTGGCGGGGAGCCGGGGCTCGGCCGCCAGCCCGCTCGCCACCCGCTCCCGGACCGCCGCGACGCCGTCGACCAGGGCCGACGCCAGTGTCGTCCGGGCCAGGACGTCCAGCGCGTGCTGCTGGGCCGTCTCCGTCAGCAGCGTCGAGAGCTGTTCCAGGGGTGCGCCGCGCCAGATGCCCGTGTCGGGGTCGATGGAGAAGTCGAGGCGGACGGCGGCGATCGCCGGGTCGCTGACCCGGTAGGTGACCGTCGCCTGTACCGCCACGTCCTGGAAGTCGGACGTACGGGCGTGGAAGGTCATCGCCAGCTCCCGGTCGTCCACCGGTATCTCGGAGAGCGCGGCGCTCAGCGACCGGTACCAGAAGCTCAGCCCCGGGCCGTCGTGCACGAGCCGCCCGGAGCGGTGGTGGCGGATGTGCGCGGTGGGCGCGCCGCGCAGATGGCGCCAGCCGAGCCGTCTGGTGATGTCGGCCATGGATGATCCCCCTCGTGATGACTGATCGACCCCGCTTAGTGTCACTCAGACGATAATGGGATGGCCTCTTATCGTCAAGGGGACGAGATGGAAGCAGTCCGATTCGGTCGACCGGCGGGTGAACACGCGCCAGAATGGTCAGGATGAGGACATGGGATTCCACGTCGACTCCGAGGCCGGGCGGCTGCGCCGCGTCATCCTGCACCGGCCGGATCTAGAGCTCAAAAGGCTCACCCCCAGCAACAAGGACGCGCTGCTCTTCGACGACGTGCTGTGGGTGCGCCGGGCGCGCGCCGAGCACGACGGGTTCGCCGACGTGCTGCGCGACCGGGGGGTCGCCGTCCACCTCTTCGGCGACCTCCTCACCGATGCCATGCGGATCCCGAGCGCCCGGGAGCTGGTCCTCGACCGGGTCTTCGACGAGAAGGAGTACGGCCCGCTCGCCACGGACCACCTCAGGACCGCCTTCGAGTCGCTTCCTCTGGCGGAGCTGGTCGAGGCGCTGATCGGCGGCATGACCAAGCGCGAGTTCCTCGACGCGCACATGGAGCCGGCGTCCGTCCGCTTCCACGTCATGGAGCTGGACGAGTTCCTCCTCGACCCCCTGCCCAACCACCTCTTCACCCGCGACACCTCCGCCTGGATCTACGACGGGGTCTCCATCAACGCCATGCGCTGGCCCGCCCGCCAGCGCGAGACCGTCCACTTCGAGGCGATCTACCGGCACCATCCCCTCTTCCGCGACGAGACGTTCCATGTCTGGTCGGAGGGGCAGGCCGACTACCCCTCGACCATCGAGGGCGGCGACGTCCTCGTGATCGGCAACGGCGCCGTCCTCATCGGCATGAGCGAGCGCACCACCCCCCAGGCCGTGGAGATGCTCGCCCACAAGCTGTTCGCCGCCGGTTCCGCGCGGACCATCGTGGCCCTCGACATGCCGAAACGCCGCGCCTTCATGCACCTCGACACCGTCATGACCATGGTCGACGGCGACACCTTCACCCAGTACGCCGGACTCGGCATGCTCCGCTCCTACACCATCGAACCCGGCGTCGGCGAGAAGGAGCTCAAGGTCACCGACCATCCGCCGGAGCACATGCACCGCGCGATCGCCGCCGCGCTCGGCCTGGACTCCATCCGGGTGCTGACCGCCACGCAGGACGTGCACGCCGCCGAGCGCGAGCAGTGGGACGACGGCTGCAACGTCCTCGCCGTCGAGCCCGGCGTCGTCGTCGCCTACGAACGCAACGTCACCACCAACACGCATCTGCGCAAGCAGGGCATCGAGGTGATCGAGATTCCCGGGAGCGAGCTGGGGCGGGGGAGGGGCGGGCCGCGCTGTATGAGTTGCCCGGTGGAGAGATCCGCCGTATAGGCGGGCGACCGTACGGCATGCGGCCGGCCGGCCGGAAGTCTGGACATGCGCCCGTCCGGACATGCGCCCGTATAGAAATGTGGAACATCGTATAGACTTCCAGCCTTCCTTACGCTGACCCTGTCCCGTCGATCCAGGAGCGCCCCATGGCGACCGTTCCCCACGCCCTCGCCGGGCGCCACTTCCTCAAGGAGCTGGACTTCACCGCGGAGGAGTTCCGCGGGCTGATCGGTCTGGCCGTGGAGCTGAAGGCGGCCAAGAAGGCCGGAACGGAGACCCAGCACCTGCGGGGCCGCAACATCGCGCTCGTCTTCGAGAAGACCTCGACACGCACCCGCTGCGCGTTCGAGGTCGCCGCGGCCGACCAGGGGGCCCGGACCGTGTACCTCGACCCCTCCGGCTCCCAGATGGGCCACAAGGAGTCCGTACGGGACACCGCGCGGGTTCTCGGCCGGATGTTCGACGCGATCGAGTACCGCGGGGACAGCCAGGCGAACGTCGAGGAACTGGCCGCGTACGCCGGCGTCCCGGTCTACAACGGCCTCACCGACGACTGGCACCCCACCCAGATGCTGGCCGACGTGATGACCATGACCGAGCACTGCGCCAAGCCGCTCGACGAGACGGTCTTCGCCTACCTCGGCGACGCCCGCTTCAACATGGGCAACTCGTACCTGGTCACCGGGGCCCTGCTCGGCATGGACGTCCGGATCGTCGCCCCGCAGGACTACTGGCCGGCCGAGGAGATCGTCGTCCACGCGCGCAAGCTCGCGGAGATCAGCGGGGCGCGGATCACGCTCACCGAGCACGTCCACGAGGGGGTCGAGGGCGCCGACTTCGTCGCCACCGACGTCTGGGTCTCCATGGGCGAGCCCAAGGAGGTCTGGGACGAGCGCATCGGCGCGCTGTCCTCGTACGCCGTGACCATGGACGTCCTGCGGGCCACCGGCAACGCGGACGTCAAGTTCCTGCACTGCCTGCCGGCCTTCCACGACCTCGGCACGAAGGTGGGGCGCGAGATCCACGAGCTGCACGGGCTGGACTCGCTGGAGGTGACGGACGAGGTGTTCGAGTCGTCGCACTCGGTCGTCTTCGACGAGGCGGAGAACCGGCTGCACACGATCAAGGCGGTTCTGGTGGCGACGCTGGGCTGAGCCCCGCGCGGCCCCACTAAACGTGGCGGCGCTGGGGCGGCACCGTCGGCAGCCTGAACCACACCGCCTTGCCCGAATCCGTCGGGCGGTGGCCGCACGCCGAGCTGAGCGCGCGGATGAGAAGCAGCCCGCGGCCGTGTTCCTGCCAGGGGTCGGGGTCGAGGTGGCCCGGAGCGGTCAGATCGCCCGGGGGCGCCGGGTCGGGGTCGTGGACCTCCACCTTGCAGCCGGTCGGGACCAGCTCCACCACCAGCTCTATGGGCCCGTCACCGGCCGCGTGCTCGATCGCGTTCGCGACCAGTTCCGCCGTGAGCAGCTCCGCCGTGTCGCAGTCCGCTCCGTGCTCCAGTTCGGTCAGCGCCGTACGCACCAGTGCACGGGCCACGGGCACGGCCGCGGCGGTGTGCGGCAGCGCGATGCGCCAGGAGGCGGGGGCGGAGGGTTCTTGCAAGGCGGCGGGTCCGTTCATGGAGCAGGTCATGGCTCGTCCTGCTTTCAACGTGATGAATGGTACGGCGAGCACCGGCAAAGCCGCTCGGCGGGCGCCGCGGGGGACCTTCGGCCCCGTTGCCGCCGGTCTACCCACGGCAACGCTCCGCCGCGCCCGGCCGATCCCGTCGTTACGGCCTTGTCGAACGCCCGTGACCGAGTCACGCCGGGCGTGCCGGCGAGGACACGGGGGACCGCCGTCCTGCCCGCGCTCGGCGGCCCCGCGGGTCAGACCGTCCCGCTCGGCGCCCCGGGCCCCGGGCCCCCGCGCAGGTCCACCCCCGCGAACGCCGCCCCCGGGTCCCGCAACCGCGCGTGCAGGGCCCGGAACACGGCCGCCGCACGCACCCCCGGCCAGTCCGCCGGAAGCAGCGCGGCGGGCAGCCCCGGGTCGACGTACGGGAGGTGCCGCCAGGAGTCCAGGGCCGTCAGATAGTCGCGGTACGCCTCCTGCGGCGGCGTGTCCTCGCGGCGGTCCCAGCCGCGCAGCACGGGCGCGTGCCGGTCGAGGAACGCCTCGTGCCGTTTGGCGATCTGGGACAGGTCCCACCATCGCGCCACGGCCTCGGCGGTCGCCGCGAACCCCAGGTGCTCGCCCCGGAACAGGTCCACGTACGGGTCGAGCCGCAGCCGGGCCAGGGTGTGCCGGGTCTCCTCGTGCAGCCGGGCCGGCGCGATCCACACGCCCGGGGCGGCCGTGCCGAAGCCGAGTCCGGCCAGCCGGGAGCGCAGCACATGCCGTTTCTGCCGCTCCGACTCCGGCACCGAGAACACCGCGAGGACCCAGCCCTCGTCCTGCTCGGCCGCCGGCGCGTGGATCCGCCGGTCGCTGTCGTCCAGGAGCCGCCGCGCGTCGTCCGACAGCGCGTACCCGGCCGCCCCCGCCGCCGTACGGGCCGGCAGCAGCAGGCCACGCCGTTTCAGCCGGGACACCGAGGAGCGGACGGAGGGTGCGTCGACACCGATCGCCGCGAGCAGCCGGATCAGCTCGGAGACGGGCACGGGTCCCGGCACCGAACGGCCGTAGGCGCCGTAGAACGTGACGATGAGCGAACGAGGTGCGTGCTGTTCCGACACGTTGATCATTTTAGGTCGCCGGTATCACCGCTGGTCACGCAGGGTGCGTCGTTCCGCCGCGGCCGAACGGGACGGCGTTTCAGGCGGCGGTCGCCAGGTGGCCGAAGACCGGGCGGTGCGGGGCGACCACGCTGCCGTCGGGCAGGAGTTCACCGGTGTCGTCGAAGACGATCGCCCCGTTGCACAGCAGGTTCCAGCCCTGCTCGGGGTGGAAGGCGACGATGTGCGCGGCGTCGCGGTCCGTGCTGTCGATCGAGGGGCACAGGGGCTGGTGAGCACACATGGCGCACCTCCACGTCGTGGTGAGTGCCGGCGGCGAGCACCGCCTCGCACCCCAGACCATGCCCGCGCCGGGGCCTCATGGCCACACGGTTCCGCGAGACGTGACAGCACCCGGACGTGCCGTGACAGGACGCGGACACAACGCCCGGCGCGCGGGCCCGCGGCCGGTAGTGAGGACGGCCCAACCGACGCGCCGACGCGGGGGTGATGATCACGGGCGCGCACCGGCCGGGCCGGTACCTCTGAAAACCCCGCTCCAAGGAGGTATCCCATGCCCTTGTCCCCGGCCTTCCCGCAGGTCCCGCGCGTGCTCGGCGCCGTCGCCGGTGCCGCGCTGCTGCTGCTCGGCGCCGCTCCGTCCGCCGGTGCCGCGTCCGACGCGTCCGAGACGGTGACCATCGACCCCACCGGGTACGTCGCCCCGGACGGCACCCTCACCCTGTCCGGCACGTACCGCTGCCTCGGCAGCAGCGGGCCCGTGTTCGTCTCGTCCTCGCTCCAGCAGGGCGACAGCAGGGTCCGCAAGGGGGTCGGCGGGTCGTCGGCGGTCTGTGACGGCGCCGAGCACGCCTGGACCAACACGGACAGGGCCGAGCCCGGCCGTTACCTTCCGGGCCCCGCCCGGGTGGAGGCCACCGTCACCGAACTGTCGGGCGGCGGCCTGCCGCTGCCCAGGTTCCACGCGGTGCGGCACCAGGACATCACCCTCGTCGAGGGCTGAGCCGACGGCCCGGCGAGTCCCGGGCCGCGCGCCCGCGTCCGCACAGAAGAAGGCGGCTCCGGCGGTGGGTGGTCCACCGGAGCCGCCTTCCCCCTGCCCGGGCCTGTCGCCCGGGCGGGCGTGCGCGCTACTTGAGCAGATGCACCCGCTGCGTCGTCAGGTCGTAACGGGCGCCGACGACGGCCACCTTGCCGGCCTTCAGCCTGGCGGCGACGTCGGGGTCGGCCACGACCTTGGAGCGGACGAGCCGGACGTTCGCGTCGATCGTCGCCGCGACCCGCGCGTCGCCGGTCACACTGTGGTCGATGGCCGGGGCGATCTCGTCGGCGATGTACTGGATGCCGCTGGGCAGCTCCTCACCGCTCTCGTCCACCGCGACGGCGGCCTTCACGGCCCCGCAGGACTGGTGGCCGAGCACCACGACCAGCGGGATGTTCAGTTCGAGGACGCCGTACTTGACGCTGCCGAGCACCGACTGGTCCAGCACCTCGCCCGCGCTGCGCACGGTCATCAGGTCGCCGAGGCCCTGGTCGAAGACCAGCTCCGGGGGGACGCGGGAGTCGATGCAGCCGAGGATGAGGGCGAACGGCTGCTGACCGGTCGTCAGGGCCTTGCGCACGGCGTAACCCTCGTCGGGGTGCCGCTCGTGCAGGGTCCGCCAGCGGCGGTTGCCCTTCGAGAGTTCCTTCAGTGCCTCGTCCGCCGTGCTCGGCCGCTTGGGGGTGGGGGGCGTGGAGTGCGAGCGGGTGGAGCGGGTGACGGGCTCGGCGTTCGCCGGGAAGGCGCCGACGGCGAGGCCGCCGCCGACGACGGCGGTGCCGGCCAGCGCGGCGCGCAGGAGCGAGCGTCGGCCGCGAGGCTTCGCGTGGGGTATCGGTGCGTCGGCGCCGGTGGCGGTCGCCTCGGCGGCATCGCCGCTGTGGGGTGCTGCGTCAGGATTCACGGGCAGGAACGTACGTCCGGCCTAAACGCTCACATGTTCAAGATGCCGAATCATGGACGAGTGTTGATCAATCATGGCTGACCCTTGAACGGTTCTTGGTCACTTCCGTGCCGGTTTTTGGACAGCCGGTCGCTCACTGTTCAATTCACGGGTGGGGAGCGCTTTCTGTCCCCGCGTCCGGCCGGGTGGTCGGCGCCCGCCGGCGGCGGGTCGTCACCACGTCCGGTGCGCGAAGACCACCAGGTTCTCCGTGTAGTCCATGACGCTGCGGTCGTAGTCGCCCGCACAGGTGATCAGCCGGACCTCCGGCCGGGACGCGTCGGCGTACACCCGCTTGTCGGGGAAGTCGTCCTTCTCGAACGTCTCGACGGCGTCGACCACGAAGGACACCCGTTCGCGGTCGGCGCGTACGACGTGGAAGACGTCCCCCTTCCTCAGTTCACCGAGCCCCGCGAAGACGGCCGGGGAGGTCTTCGTGTCGACGTGCCCGGCGATGATCGAGGTGCCCGTCTCGCCGGGGGCGGCGCCCTCGGCGTGCCAGCCCACGAGGTTCACGTCGTCGGCCGGCGGAGCGTCCAACTGCCCGGAACGGCCGACGTACAGAGGGACGAACGGGGCGTTCACCCGGATCTTCGGGATGAGCAGCCGGACCGGCAGGGACGCGCTCTCCCGCTGCCGCTGTGCCGGCGGTTCGGCGGGGCGGTCCTGCCCGGCCGAGGAGGACGGGGCGGCCAGCGGGGCGTGTCGGGCGCTCGGCGGGCGGGAGGCGTCGGTCGAGGAGTCCTCACCGCCGAACAGGCTCACCGCGAGGATCATCAGGCCCACGGCGCACACCGCGGTCGTATTGACCCGGGCGCTCGGGCGGGTCGGCACCGGATCGGTGCCGGGGGGAGAAGGGCGGGCTGCCATCGGACACCACCTCACCAGGTACGGCAGCGGGACGGACGGACGGGCACGGGACGGTCGGGGGACACTCCGGAACGCCGGCCGGGCCGCCACACGACACACGGTGTGGCGGCCGCGGCCGCTATCGCGCCAGGTATCGCGCCCGGCATGGGCTCAGGCCACGCTTCCGGCGGTCTTCCTGCGCCGCAGGGCGTACATCCCCGTACCGGCCACCGCGAGGACGGCCATCCCGCCCGCGGTCACCGCGGGCGAGGCGAGCGCGCCGCCACCGGTGTGCATACCGCCGCGCGGCTTGTCGTGGTCGCCCTTCCAGGCCCCCTCCTCCTCGTCCTTCCAGGAGCCCTTGTCCTGCTCGTCCTTCCAGGACTCGTTGCCGCTCCCGCCCTTCCAGGACTCCTTCTCCTGGCCGTCCTTCGTGGCCTCCTCCTTGTCGTAGCCCCCCGCGTCGGGCTTGCCGCCCCGCTCGGAGCCCCAGTCACCCTCGGTGTTCAGCGAGGTCAGCGCACCGCCACCCGTGTGAACCCCGCCGCGCGGTCCGTCGTGGCTGCTGTCCTTGTCGTGCTCCTTGCTGTAGCCATGGTCCTCGTGGTCCCACTGGTCACCGTCGGCGTAGGCGCCGGGTGCGGTGATGGCGAGGACGGCGGTGGCCGCCGCGGTAGCGAGAAGCATGCGAGCAGAACGCATCTGATGGTCCTTCCGCCGCAGCCGGGCAGCTGGTGCTTCGTCAGCTGACTTGACCCGGCTCCGACGTGATCCACCGTCAGCCGGATCCCGTTCCGCCACCACTCGGGGCGCTCAGCCGGGTGAACCGGAGCGGTCCGCCCGGGGGACCCGCCCCTGAGGGGGTGCACGACGACCCCCGCCGTGCGCGGCGGCCGGCCGACACCGCTGAAGGGCCGCGAGACCGGGGCGGAGCCCGTCTACTCGTGCCGGCCGGAGTCCCCGAACGCCTCCAGGATCCGCTCGGCGGCCAGCGTGGCCGTCAGTTCGCCGTCCCTGACGCGCTGTTCGAGGACCGGCGCGAGGGACCGTACGCCGGGGTGGGTGCGCAGCCGGCCGAGGAGTTCGTCGCGGACCATCGACCAGGTCCAGTCGACCTGCTGGTCCCGGCGCTTGGCGGCGAGCCTGCCGGTGGAGTCGAGGAGCGTGCGGTGCTGCTCCAGGCGCTCCCACACGGCGTCCAGGCCGGTGGACTCGCGGGCGCTGCAGCTCAGCACCGGCGGCGTCCAGGCCGCGTCCCTGCCGTGCATCAGCCGCAGGGCGCCCGCCAGCTCACGGGCCGCCGTACGGGCGTCGCGCTCGTGCGGGCCGTCCGCCTTGTTGACGGCGAGCACGTCGGCCAGCTCCAGGACGCCCTTCTTGATGCCCTGGAGCTGGTCGCCGGTGCGGGCGAGAGTGAGGAGGAGGAAGGAGTCGACCATGTTGGCGACGGCCGTCTCGGACTGTCCGACGCCGACGGTCTCCACGAGCACCACGTCGTAGCCGGCCGCCTCCATCACCACGATCGACTCACGGGTGGCCTGGGCCACCCCGCCGAGCGTCCCGGCCGTCGGCGAGGGCCGCACGAACGCCGCCGGGTCGACGGCCAGCCGCTCCATCCGGGTCTTGTCGCCGAGGATCGAGCCGCCCGTACGGCTCGACGACGGGTCCACCGCCAGCACCGCCACCCGGTGCCCGAGCGAGGTCAGCATCGTGCCGAACGCGTCGATGAACGTCGACTTGCCGACGCCCGGCACCCCGCTGACCCCGATCCGCCGCGCCCGGCCGCTGTGCGGCAGCAGCGCGGTCAGCAACTCCTGCGCCAGAGCGCGGTGTTGGGGCCGGGTGGACTCGACGAGAGTGATGGCGCGGGCGATGACCGCCCGCTTCCCGTCGAGCACACCCTTGACGTAGGCGTCGACATCGATCACAGGTCGTGCCCGAGGTCGTCCGACAGCCTCTTCACCAGGTCGTACGCCGCGTCCGGGATCACCGTCCCGGGGGGGAACACGGCCGCCGCGCCCATCTCCAGCAGCGTGGGCACGTCCTGCGGCGGGATCACCCCGCCGACCACGATCATGATGTCCGGCCGCCCCTCCTCGGCCAGCTGCTCCCTGAGCGCCGGTACGAGGGTGAGGTGCCCGGCGGCCAGCGACGACACCCCGACGATGTGCACGTCCGCCTCGACGGCCTGCCGGGCCACCTCGGCCGGGGTCTGGAACAGCGGGCCGACGTCCACGTCGAAGCCGAGGTCGGCGAAGGCGGTCGCGATCACCTTCTGGCCCCGGTCGTGGCCGTCCTGGCCCATCTTGGCGACCAGGATGCGCGGCCGGCGGCCCTCGGCCTCGCCGAAGGCGTCCACCAGGCTCCGGGTGCGCTCCACGTTCGGGGACTCGCCTGCTTCGTTGCGGTACACGCCGGAGATGGTACGGATCTGGCTCGCGTGCCGGCCGTACACCTTCTCCAGGGCGTCGGAGATCTCGCCGACCGTGGCCTTGGCGCGGGCCGCCCGCACCGCCAGCTCCAGCAGGTTGCCCTCGCCGCCGGCGGCCCGGGTGAGCGCGTCCAGCGAGGCCCGGCACTCCTGCTCGTCACGGTCCGCGCGCAGCCGGCGGAGCTTCTCGATCTGCTGGGCGCGGACGGAGGAGTTGTCGACCTTGAGGACGTCGATCTGCTCGTCGGTCTCCACGCGGTACTTGTTGACGCCGATGACCGGCTGCCGCCCCGAGTCGATCCGGGCCTGGGTGCGGGCCGCGGCCTCCTCGATGCGCAGCTTGGGGATGCCCGCGTCGATGGCCCGGGCCATGCCGCCCGCCTGCTCGACCTCCTGGATGTGCTGCCAGGCGCGGCGGGCGAGGTCGTAGGTCAGCTTCTCGACGTAGGCGCTGCCGCCCCAGGGGTCGATGACCCGGGTCGTGCCGGACTCCTGCTGGATGAGGAGCTGGGTGTTGCGGGCGATGCGCGCCGAGAAGTCGGTGGGCAGGGCGAGCGCCTCGTCGAGGGCGTTGGTGTGCAGCGACTGGGTGTGGCCCTGGGTGGCGGCCATCGCCTCCACACACGTCCGCGTGACGTTGTTGAAGACGTCCTGCGCGGTCAGCGACCAGCCCGAGGTCTGCGAATGGGTGCGCAGGGAGAGCGACTTGGCGTTCTGCGGATCGAACTGGCGCACCAGTTTGGCCCACAGCAGACGGGCCGCCCGCAGCTTGGCGACCTCCATGAAGAAGTTCATCCCGATCGCCCAGAAGAACGACAGCCGGGGCGCGAACGCGTCCACGTCCAGCCCCGCCTCCCGGCCCGCCCGGATGTACTCCACCCCGTCCGCGAGCGTGTACGCCAGCTCCAGGTCGGCCGTCGCACCCGCCTCCTGGATGTGGTAGCCGGAGATGGAGATGGAGTTGTAGCGGGGCATCTTCTGCGAGGTGAAGGCGAAGATGTCGGAGATGATCCGCATCGACGGCTTCGGCGGATAGATGTAGGTGTTGCGGACCATGAACTCCTTGAGGATGTCGTTCTGGATGGTCCCCGCCAGCTTCTCGGCCGGCACACCCTGTTCCTCGGCCGCCACGATGTAGAGCGCGAGCACGGGCAGCACCGCGCCGTTCATCGTCATCGACACGGTCATCCGGTCCAGCGGGATGCCGTCGAAGAGCTGCCGCATGTCGAGGATCGAGTCGATCGCCACGCCCGCCATGCCGACGTCACCCGTCACCCGCGGGTGGTCGCTGTCGTAGCCCCGGTGGGTGGGCAGGTCGAAGGCGACCGACAGACCCTTCTGACCGGCCGCCAGGTTGCGCCGGTAGAAGGCGTTCGACTCCTCCGCCGTGGAGAAGCCCGCGTACTGCCGGATGGTCCAGGGCTGGTTGACGTACATCGTCGGGTACGGACCGCGCAGGTACGGCGCCATGCCGGGGTAGGTGCCCAGGAAGTCCAGGCCCTCCAGGTCCTGACCGGTGTACAGCGGCTTGACCCCGATGCCCTCCGGGGTCTCCCACAGCAGGTCGTCACCGCCCGCCGCGTGCTTCACCGCCGTACGCCACTCGTCGGCACCGCCGCCGACGGCCGGGGAACCCAGCTCGATCCCGGAGAAGTCGGGGACGGAAGGGACGGTCATCGGGACACTCCCATACGGTCGAGGGTCGCGGACAGCACGGCCACGGCGTCGCAGCCGGCGAAGACGAAACCGTCGACACCGGTGTACTCGGCGGGACGGCCGGCGAGGAACACGTGCGAGGCACCGGCGGCCCTCAGCGCGGCCGCGGCGGTCGCGGCCCGCTCCTCGTAGACGGCGTCACTGGAGCACAGGCAGACCTCCGTGGCACCGCTCTCCTCGAACGTGCCCTCGGTGACGGGCTCGATGCCGCCCGCCTGGAAGAGGTTGGCGGCGAAGGTCGCCCGCGCGGTGTGGGCGGCGGCGGGGCCCAGGGACGCCAGATAGAGGCGCGGGCGGGAGCCCGTCGCGGCGAGGTGGGCGTCCGAGCGGGCGCGCAGGGCCTCGAACGCCTCGTCACGGCTGACGCGGGGGAGACCGCCGGACGGCGGCTCGGGCGCGGGCGCGCGGACGACCGGCTTCTCGGCCAGATGGGGGAACTCGCTGACGCCGGTGACCGGTTCGCGCCGCTGGGCGAGCTTCGCGCTGCGGGCCGCCCAGGTCTCCGCGAGGCGCTCCCGTACGGCGCCGGAGCGCAGGGCCGCCGCCTGGCCGCCCGCGCGCTCGATCTCCTGGAAGAACTCCCAGCCCGCGTGGGCCAGTTCGTCGGTCAGCCGTTCCACGTACCAGGAGCCGCCCGCCGGGTCGATGACCCGGGCGAGGTGGGACTCCTCCACGAGGATCGTGGAGGTGTTGCGGGCGATACGCCGGGCGAACGCGTCCGGCAGTCCGAGGGCGTGGTCGAAGGGCAGCACGGTCACGGAGTCGGCGCCGCCGGCCCCGGCGGCCAGCGTGGCGATGGTCGTGCGCAGCATGTTCACCCACGGGTCGCGGCGCGTCATCATCACCGGCGAGGTCACCGCGTGCTGGATCTGCGCCCCGGCCGCGGGCGCCCCGCACACCTCGGCCACCCGGGCCCAGAGCCGCCGCGCGGCCCGCAGCTTGGCGATCGTCAGGAACTGGTCGGCGGTCGCGGCGTACCGGAACTCCAGCTGCGCACAGGCCTGTTCGACGCTCAGCCCGGCCCCGGTCAGCTCCCGCAGATACGCGACACCGGTCGCCAGCGAGGCACCCAGCTCCTGCGCGGCCGAGCCACCGGCCTCGTGGTACGGCAGGGCGTCCACGGTCAGGGCCCGCAGCCCCGGGTACTCCTCGGCGCACAGCCGGGCCAGCCCGGCCACGGGGGCGAAGTCGTAGGTCTGCCCGGTGCGGGCCTCGTGGCCGAGGGGGTCCGCGCCCAGGGTGCCGCGCGCCGCCTCCTTGGCGACGCCCCGTTCGGCGTACAGGCGCAGCAACTCATCGGCGGCGGGCTCGGTCTCGGCACCCGCGTCCAGGACGACCGGCGCGAGATCGAGATACACGCCGTCGAGGACCCGGCCGAGCGAGGACACCGGGAGACCGGCCTCGCCGAGCACCAGCCACAGGGAGGTGACGCCGTTCTCCAGGTCGGCGAGGACCGCGTCGCGGTCCGCCGTCGTGTGCCGCTGGCGTACGTCCCAGCCGCCGACGGTGTTGCCAGCGGCCCGGCCTCCTCGTACGAAGGGCGCGAATCCGGGGAGACCGGAAGGGGGCGCGGTGTCGTGCGCGGTGTAGAGGGGACGGGTGCGCAGCCCGTCCTCCAGCGCGGTGGACAGGGCTTCCTCGGCCTGAGCGCCCCCGACGTCCTTGCCCGACTTGCGCAGCACGCCCGCAACGAGGCGCTGCCACTGCTCGTGGGTTGCGTCAGGGAACTCGGCGGCCAGCTCAAGCCCGTCGTCAGGCAGGACCGTCATGCTCGGATGCTAGGCCAGAGGCGCAAAGGAGCAGCAGGGGGCACGGCTGTGACCTTGCCCTCCCTGGGGTGACCTTGAAATCGGGTGGGTTACCTGCCGGTCACTTACGGGTCGAGGATGAACGTCGTGGGGCGGTCCGCCGTACCTGGTGCCACGCGGCCCGTGCGCCTCCGACGGCACGGTCACCGGGCCGCCCGAGGACAGGAGCGACCCATGGCCGAGAAGTACTTCACCGTGTCCGGGATGAGCTGTGGCCACTGCGCCACGAGCGTCACCGAGGAGGTCGCCGCGGTGCCCGGCGTGAGCGAGGTCGACGTCGACGTACGCGCCGGCCTGGTGACCGTACGCGGCGAGTCGGCCGACGACGCGGCCGTACGCGCGGCGATCGTCGAGGCGGGCTACGAGGTCGCCGAGGTCGTACGGCGGGCCGCGGCCTGAGCCGGGAAGCGGGAAGGGAAGGCGCCCGAACGTTGCCGGAACACGGCAATGAACGCATCCCCGCACCCGTGTGAGGATCCTTCCGAGCCGGAGACCGGCGACGGGGCGGGAGGGGGACGGCGCGTATGGCCTGGTTCTTCGGACTCGGCATCACGGGGGGCGCGCTGCTCGTCCTGTCGCTGGTCCTCGACGGGGTGCTCGACGGCGCGTTCGACGGTGCGCTCGACGGCGTCCTGGACGGGTGGCTGTCGTTGCCGGTCGTCGCCGGATTCCTGGCGGCGACCGGATTCGGCGGGGTTCTCGCCACCGAGCCGCTGGACGCGGGCCCGGTGGCCGCGATCGGATGCGGTGCGGTGCTGGGGGCCGGCACGGCCTGGCCGACGTACCGCTGCGGCCGGGCCCTGGCGCGTGATCGGACGGCTCTCGCCCCGCGGGACGGGGACCTGGTGGGCACCGCGGGCCGTGTGGTGACCGCCATTCCCGCCGACGGGTTCGGCGAGGTGCTGCCCCAGGTCGTCGCCAAGGCGTCCGAACCGCTCTCCGCCGTGGAGAAGATGACCGTCATTCGGGCTGCGTTAGGATTCCTTACCGAGCACCAACGCTCTGGTGAGCGCTCATTTGCTCATCCGTTCGAGTGGTAGTCGGTGATCACCGACATGCGTGTGGTACTGGCCCGCGACCGGCAGGCGCTCGTCGACCTGGTGAGCAGCACGCTCGGCCCGCTGGAGCAGGCGCGCGGCGGGGCGGTGCCCCTGCTCGACACCCTCACGGCGTACTTCGACAGCGGGTGCGTGGCCGCCTCGACCGCCCGCCGGCTCTCCCTCGGCGTGTGCGCCCTCACCTACCGGCTGGCCCGCGTCCACACCCTCACCGGGGTGGACCCGACCGACCCCATCGACCGCTACACCCTCCAGACAGCGGTCATCGGCGCCGGCCTCCTCGACTGGCCCACGAGACCCCTGAGTTCGACGCAGCCGTCTGCCCAGCCCCCTGGTGAGGGACCTCCGCGCCACCGCACTCGGTGGGGTTCGGCCATTCCCACCCCCTGGCCGGTGTGTGTCTGGCGCCGGGTGAGCAGGACGAGCATCGTGGACACCGAGGGCTTCGAGTGACGGCGCACAGGACCGGTGCGCCACGGTGATCGGGAGCCGTGGGGGACAGGTGGAGTTCCGGGTGCTGGGGCCGGTCGAGGTGTGGCTCGACGGGCAGCGGCTGCCACCGTTCCCGCGCAAGCCGACCGCGCTGCTCACCGCCGGGCTCGTGGAGGCGGGCAAGCTGGTGTCGGTCGACCGGCTGGTGGACGCCGTGTGGGGGGACCGGCCACCGGCGTCGGCGGCGAAGCTGGTGCAGGGGTATGTCCTCAAGCTGAGGCAGGTGCTCCACAGGCCGGACACCCGAGAGGTGATCAAGACCCGCCCCCGCGGCTATGTGTTCGAACCGCAGGAGGGACAGCTGGATCTGCAGCTGTTCCAGGCGCTGCTGGAGCGAGGCCACGCGGAAGCGGCCCGGGGCGAACACGGCGGTGCCGCGGATCTCTTCGAGGAGGCGCTGGCGCTCTGGAGGGGCCCCGCGCTCGGCGCTCCGACGACCTCGGTGCTCCAGGCCGAGGCGACGCGGCTGGAGGAGATCCGGCTGGCCACGGTGGAGCGCGTGCTCGACGCGCGGCTGGAACTGGGCGGGGGAGCGGAGCTGGTGGGCGACCTAACCGGGCTGGTGGCCGAACATCCGCTGCGGGAACGATTACGGGTGCAGCTCATCATCGCCCTGGACCGCTGTGGACGCCGGGCGGACGCCCTGGCTGTCTACCGGGACGGCCGTCGTCTGCTGCACACCGAGTTGGGTATCGAACCCGGCCCGGAGCTGCGGGAGGTGAACGCCCGGCTGCTGGTGGCCGACCGGCCCGCCGGAGGGGGCGCCGCGGGGGAGACGCGTGCACGGTGGGGCATGCGCACGAGGCGCGAGCCCGGCGGGGTACCGGCTCCCGTGCAGCTGCCGGCCCCGCCGAAGTGGCTGACCGGACGCGCGAGGGAAACGGCCCGTCTGGAAGCCGCGTTGCGCGAGGGCGGTGAGCACGGCCGGGTCTGTGTCGTGCACGGGATGGCGGGTGTCGGCAAGACGGCACTGGCGCTGCACGTGGCGCACCGGGTCGCGTCGGCCTTCCCGGACGGGCAGTTGCACGCCGGGCTGGGGGGTGGGGACCCGGCCCGTGCGGCCGACCCCGCCGAGGTCCTCGCGGGTTTCCTGCGCGCACTGGGCGTCGGACCGGGCCAGGTCCCCTCCTCGCTGCCCGAACGGGCGGCCGCGTTCCGTACGGTGCTGGCCGGTCTGAGGGTGCTCGTGGTGCTGGACGACGCCGCCACCGAGGAGCAGGTGCGCACCCTGCTCCCGGGCGCGGGCAGCGGGAGCGCCGTGCTGATCAGCAGCCGGAAGGCCCTGCACGGCCTGGACTGCGTCGAGCGGGTGGGCCTGGAGGTGCTGGACCCCACCCACGCCGTGCAGCTCCTGGCCCGGCTCGCGGGTCCCGCCAGGACGACGGCGGAGCCCGAGGCGGCGGCGGAGATCGCCCAGTTGTCCGGCGGGCTCCCGCTGGCCCTGCGTATCGCCGGATCCCGGCTCGGCACCCGCAGCGCCTGGCCGCTCGGCGCCCTGGCCGAGAGGCTCCGCGACGAACACGTCCGGCTGGACGAGATGGCCTCCGGGGACCTGGACGTACGGGCCGGGATCGAGGTCAGCTACCGTGCGCTGCCGGCGGCGGAACGGCTGGTCTTCCGCCGGCTCGGGATGCTGGAGTCACCGGATCTCGCGCCCTGGGTGGCCGCGCCGCTGGCGGGCATCGACGTGTCCGACGCGGAGCGTCTGGTCGACCGGCTGGCGGACGCCCATCTGCTGGAGCCGCTGGGTGCGGACCGCACCGGCCGCGTCCGCTACCGCTTCCACGACCTGGTCCGGCTGTACGCCAGGGAACGGGCCGAGCGGGAGGACACCCGGCAGGACCGGACCTCGGCGCTGTCCCGGCTGCTGCGTACCTGGCTCGCGCTCACCCGCAGGGCCGGGGACCTCGACCCCACCGGGGTGCCGCACCTCGCGCCCCAGGGTGCCGCGGAGGACGCCGACCTGGGGCTGGGCGGGCGGCTGCTCGCCGATCCGCGCGCGTGGCTCCACGCCGAGCACGGTTCGCTGGTCGCCGGGGTGGTGCTTGCGGCGCGCCTCGACCTCGACGAGGAGGCGTGCGACCTGGCCTCGGCGCTCGTCCAGGCCTCCTTCCGGGTCAACAACCAGTTCGAGGACTGGGAGCGCACCCACGACGCCGCCCTCGCGGCGGCCCGCCGGGCGGCCAATTCGCGCGGGGAGGCCGTGGTGCTCACCGGCCTCGGACAACTGCGCTACGAACAGGACCGGTTCGACGAGGCCGAACGCCACTTCCGCGAGGCACTGGCCGGGTTCGTACGCCTGGACGACCTCGGCGGCCGGGCCACGGCCCTCGCGGGGATCGCCGTCGCCGGCCGGGAGCAGGGCAACTTCGGCGAGGCGACGGCCTGTCTGGAACAGGCCCTGTCCGCGTTCGAGGAACTCGGGGACGCCGCGGGGGCGGCCGGTGCTCGCTACGACCTGGGGTCGATCCTGCGCGAGAAGGGGAACTTCGACGAAGCGACGGTCCACCTCGGCAGGGCGCTCACGATCTACCGGTCCCTCGGCAGCCGACGGGGTGAGGGGCTGGCCCTGCGGGCGATCGGACTCGTGCACCGCGCGGACGGTGACCTGACGCGCGCGGAGGAACGGTGCTCGCAGGCGCTCGACCTCCTGAGATCGGCGGGTGACCGGCTGATGGAGGCGTACGCCGTACAGGCGTTGGCCAAGGTCCGCTTCCGGCTGAAGCCCGACGACGCGGAGCTGCCCGCGCTCCTCGGCGCGCTACGGGTGTGCCGCGAGCTGGACGACGGGTTCGGCGAGGCACTGCTGCTGCGCACTCTCGGCGAACTCCACCTCGCCCAGGGGCGGGTGGACCACGCCTCGGCCTGTCTCCGGCAGGCACTGGACCTGTGGACACGGCTGCGGCATCCGGTCTTCCGCGCCCGCACCCTGCGCGATCTGTCCCGCCTCCACGAACTCGTCGGCGACCGGCCCGGCGCCCGCGCGCTGCGCCAGGAGGCGCTGCTGACGTTCCAGCTCTACGGCACCCGGGAGTACGCCGAACTACGCGCCGTCGAGGAGTCGGACCCGAGCGTCCACACGGGCTGAACCAGGACTGAACCGGCACTGCGCCCCGGCTGCACCGCCGTCGCCCACAGTGAGGGGGCAACGAAGGAGCAGGACCCGACCAAGGGGGAAGAACCCGATGCGCAAGCGCACCATCGCGGCTCTGTCCGCATCCGCCGCCCTGGCCGCCGTGGCCGTCGCGGCACCCACCGCGTCCGCCGAACCGAACCCGCCCGGCTGCGACCGGGGGGCCTTCTGCATCTACTCCGGCACGGGTCAGACCGGTTCACTGGTCGTGGAGAGCCAGGGCAACTGGTCCGGCAGCGTCAGTGGGCGTTCCGTCTTCAACAACGGCACGAGTTTCCCCGGTGCCGACCACATCCAGCTCACCTGGACCTACAACGGCGGCACGTACAGCGACTGTCTCCACTTCAACCCGGGTCCGGGCGACTACAAGTGGGACTTCGCGCCCGGCGTCGTCTTCAAGAAGGCCACCTGGCGAGGCGAGTGCTGAACCCCGCCACCGCACGCACGGCCGCCGCGGACATCCGCGGCGGCCGTGCCGTGTCCCGGGGACGGTGACCGGGCAAGCCCTCGCAGACGCCCGTCAGATGTCCGGGTAGAGACCAGCGAGCGCCGTGACCTTCCTCGATGTTCGCTTGGCGGTCGCTGACCCGTGCCGACGGCCTTTCGGTCGTTTCACGCTCGTGCCGGTCGATGGGGCCGGAAGTCCCGGAAAAGTCCCGGAGGACTCCCGCGGCTGTCCGCGCTGTCTCGGCTGTACTCGAGGTAGGGCGGCGCGGCGTGGGCTGGAGCTCGTGCACGGGTGGTCGGCCTTGCTCGAACGACAGCACGGGCTCCCCGGGCCCCTGTCGGTCGAGGAGGGCGCTCGAAACCATGAGTGAACGGCGGTGAGCCGGCCGAGTCTCGGTCGCCCCAAGGCGAGCGGTCCCTCGCACGTGCCAGGCGGGCGAAGGCGTAGGAGCTGATCGAGCGGCTCGTCGCCGAGGGGCGCGTCCGGATTCCTGATCCCGATGACGACGAGGCCGCGGGGTGCGGCGTGTCGTCAATCGCGCGAAGCGTCACGGCCAGGAGCCGGCAGGCAAACAGATCGAGAAGGTTCCTCATGGCGGGCCGAGATCGCCGAGCGGGTCGGCTGGGCAGAGATCATGTTACTGCTGGTAATGATCACGATGACGTATCCTTCTCAAGCGTTGATGGGTATCCGGGGGGCGACTGTGAGTAAATTGACGTTTAGGGTTTTGGGGCCGTTATCTGTCCAGGCTGGCGAGAAGACCACCAATCTGGGGGGGAACCGGCAGCGGACCATTCTGGCCGCGCTTCTGCTGGCCCGGAACCGGGTGGTCTCGGTGGACTCGCTCATCTATGCGGTCTGGCCCGGTGGGGCCCCTGCCACGGCACGCAACCAGATCGCGATCTGCGTGGCGGGACTGCGGAAGGTCTTCAGCGAACAAACGGGTCACACCGAGCTGATCAGTACCTCGCATCCGGGGTACGTTCTGAACAGCCTCAACCACTACGTCGACGCGGTGGAATTCGAGGAGCGCGTACGTCAGGCCAGGGACGGGGCCCGCGCGGGACGGGTCGCAGCGGCATGTGAACTGATCGGCGACGCACTCGGATTGTGGCGTGGGCCCGCCTTCGACGGTCTGGACGGCGAGCGCTTCACCGAGGAGGCGGACCGGCTCGCGTCGGTGCGGCTCAGCGCGTACGAGGAGTACACGGAGCTGCAGTTGAAGCTCGGCCACCACCGCACGATCATTCCTGAGCTGACCGCCCACGTCAGGGAGCACCCGCTGCGCGAGCAGGCCCGGGCCCATCTGGTCCTGGCTCACTACCGGGCAGGCCGCAGGGCCGATGCCCTCGCCCTCTTCCGCGAGGGCCGCGACCTGATGGCCCAGGAACTGGGTATCGAACCCGGTCCGGCCCTGCAGGCGCTGCACAACCTCGTCCTGCAGGACTCGCCCACGCTCACCCTGCCGCCGGCCAACCCGGTTCCGGCCCAGCACACCGGAGCGCCGACTCAACTCCCCGTTCAGTCCGCCTCGTTCACCGGTCGTGCGGAGGAGTTGCGGCAGTTGGACCGGATGTTGGACGAGCGGTTGGGTCAGCACCCGCTGAAGATTGGTGTCATCAGCGGGGTGAGCGGGGTGGGTAAGACCGCTCTCGCGGTGCACTGGGCCAACCAGGTCGTTGCACGCTTCCCGGATGGTCAGCTCTTCGTCGATCTACGCGGGTATCACGAGGAGGAGCCGGTATCCGCCGCCGCCGTCCTCGACCAGTTCCTGCGTGGGCTGGGCGTGCAGACCGCGCAGATTCCGGCCGATCCCGGGGAGAGGGCCGCGCTCTATCGCAGCCTGCTCGGCGGCCGTCGCGTTCTGATCGTCCTGGACAACGTCCGGGACGCCGAGCAGATACGGCCGTTGCTGCCCGGCAACGGACGCTGCTGCGTGCTGATCACCAGCCGGGATCCGATGACCGACCTGCTCGGGGATTACGCTGTTCTCGCGGTCCCGCTGCAGGTGATGACGTCCGGTGAGGCGATGTCCCTGCTCGCCGAGATCGCCGGAGACGAGCGAATCTCGGCGAGCCCGGACGCCACTGCCGATCTGGCGGAGATGTGCGACCGGCTGCCACTGGCACTGCGCATCGCCGGGGCTCGGCTCGCCGCCAAGCGGTACTGGTCCGTGCCGGACCTGGTGCGGCGCCTGCGCGACCAGCGGCGTCGCCTCGACGAGCTCAGCCTCGGCGACCAAGGGGTGCGCGCCGGCTTCCGGCTCAGCTACCGAGACCTGTCCGAGCCGGCCCGCAGGCTCTATCGGCTCATCGGTCTCCTGACGGTGTCCACCTTCGCCGGCTGGGTCACCGCCTCACTGCTCGACGCCGACGGTGACCAGGCGGAGATCCTGATCGAGGAGTTGATCGACGCCCAGCTTCTGGAGGTCGCTTCGATCGACCCCTCGCTCGGGGTGCGCTACCAGTGCCAGAACCTGCTGCGGCTCTTCGCCTGGGAGTGCGCGCTCGCCGAAGAGAGCGAGGAGGAGAGGGCGGCTGCCCTCGAACGTGTGTACGCGGCCTATCTGCATCTCGCCGATGCGGCCCACCGGCGTGAATACGGCGGTAACCACTCGTTCGAGTACGGGTTCCCGCTCGGTCGGCCGCTGCCGTCGGAGCTGGTGGACTCCCTGGTGAAGGAACCACTGGCGTGGTTCGAGTGGGAGCGCACCGCGCTGACCGACGTCATCGCGCAGGCGGCGGCCGCCGACCAGTCGGCCTACGCCTGGGGGCTCACCGTGAACGCCACGACGCTCTTCGAGGCGCGGAACTTCCTGGAGGACTGGTCCTCCTGTGCGGCGGTCTCCCTCACGTCCGCACAGCGCACCGGGGACCGGCATGGCCAGGCGACCATCCTGCGGTCCATGGGCATGCTGGCGATCTACCAGCGACAGTACAGAGATGCGGAGTCCTGGCTGGATCGATCGCTCGCTCTGTTCGAGACGGTCGACGCGCCCCACGGTCACGCGCTGGTGCTGCGCAACCTGGCCCTCTGCCGGCGGTTCTCCGGTGACCTCGCGGAAGCCGGGCGGCTGACCCGGCGTTCTCTGGAGGGGTTCCGTACGGCCGGAGATCTGGCGGGCGAATCACACGCTCTGGGACTGCTCGCCCAAATCGAACTGGAGAGCGGCAATGTGGCGGCGGGGATGGAACTGTCCACCCGGGCCATCGGCAAGAGCCGCGAAGCCGGTTCGCTCCGTGGTGAGGCGCAGAACTCCTACCGCCTCGCCGAGGCTCTGATGCTGCAGGGCAATTACCTCGCAGCCGAACAGGTGTGCTTCGAGGCGCTGGCCCTGATTCGCTCCGGCGTCGACCGGCTCGGCGAGGGGCACGTACTACGCGGGATCGGTGAGGCGCGCTGGCGCAGGGGCGCACCCTCCGAGGCCCTGCCCGTGCTGATCGAGGCCATGGAGGCCGCCGACGCCGTGAACGACCGATACCTGCGGGCGCGCGCCCAGACGGATCTCGCGTGCGCGCAGTTGCTGCTGGGGGCGCCAGAGACGGCCGAGTTGCTGGCGAGGGCGCGCAAGACCTTCGCGGAACTGGGGGCCCACGCCTGGGAGGAACGTGCGGGCGAGCTGATCAAGGTGGCGGAACGGCTTGTGGCCGCCCCTTCCGTGTTCCGGCTGACGGTCGAGGAACTGGCCCGCATCGCCGACGGCTGATCCGGTGGCGCCGGGGTCGAGCGAGGCTCCGGCGGTACGCACACCGGACGAGGCCGGCCTCATGGAGAGTGACATCCATGAGGCCGGCCTCGTCCGGTGTGGGACCGGCGGGGAGGTCGCCGGGGTGCCAGGATCAGGTCCAGGGGACCTCATCGGTTCTCGTGATGACGCCTGCGGGCAGTGCGTCCGCCGAGGAGGCCGAACGAGTCAGCACAGCCTGTACCGACGCCGCCTCGTTCGCGCTCGCCGACACGGTGCCGGTGGACACGAGGCCGAAAGCGAATGCAAAGACGATTCCGGCGGAAGCAGCTGTGCGGGTGCTACGCATCCTTTTTCTCCTCCAGGAGATCTGTGATTCCGGCGGCTTGCCGCTCGCCGGAAGAACTAGGAGGAGATTAGGAAGCGGACCTATTGCCGTGATTTCGCTCAGATATCGGCGCCGTCGGCGCCCGCGCGCCGTTCGCCCCTACGACCAGGCGCCGAGACGGGTCATCCGCTCGGCGACGCTTTCCGCCGTCGGGCTGTCCAGGTGGCCGGCGAGAGCCCCGTCGGCGAGGAAGAGGACCCGGTCCGCATAGGACGCCGCTCCCGGGTCGTGGGTCACCATCACCACGGTCTGCCCCGCCTCGTCCACGCACGTCCGCAGGAGGCCGAGGATCTCGCGGGCGGTGACCGTGTCCAGGGCGCCGGTGGGTTCGTCGCCGAAGATGACGTCCGGGCGGGTGACCAGTGCCCGGGCGATCGCCACGCGCTGCTGCTGACCGCCGGAGAGTTCGCCCGGCCGGTGTCCCGTACGGCCCGTCAGACCCACGCGTTCCAGGATCTCCTCCAACCACGTGTTCTCGATGCGCTCACCGGCCAACCGCAGTGGTAGCTCGATGTTCTGACGTACAGTCAGTGAAGGGACCAGGTTGAACGACTGGAAGACGAAGCCGATCTGCCGGCGACGCAGTTTGGTCAGTGCCGTCTCGCCCAGCCGGCTCAGCTCGACTCCTCCGACACTGGCGGAACCGGAGGTCGGCCGGTCGAGCCCCGCAGCACAGTGCAGAAAAGTGGACTTGCCGGATCCGGAAGGTCCCATGACCGCGGTGAAGGAGCCTCGCGGAATCTCCACCGAGACCTGGTCGAGCGCGCGGACTTGGGTACCGTCCTTCCCGTACACCTTGCTGACGCCGGTCAGCGTCAGAGCGGGCGACCTACGGCGCTCGCCGTCACGGGACGGGGCACCACTGATTTCGGTCCGCATGGGGGGATGGTCCTCTCGTGTGCAGAGCGTTACCCGCCAAGCCTGCCTGGCTGTTCTCTGAAGTTTCTATGTGGCGTGGCACATTCCGGGCGCCGACCGGAGATCGGCTCGAAATCGAAGCGATAATGCGCCAAAAGCGGCCACCCCTACCGTGGATGGCAGTGCTCACCGCACTGTCAACCGAACGGGGTTAACCATGGACTTCCGAGTTCTCGGTCCGATCGAGGCGAGACGGGGTGACACTCGTATCCCGCTCTCCGGGTCGAAGGTGCATACCGTGCTCGCCGCCCTGCTGCTCGCCCGGGGACGGGTTGTGTCCGATTCTCGGCTCAGCGCGCTGCTGTGGGGATGGGAACCGCCCGCCACGGCCGGCGCGCAGATCTATACCTACATGTCGCGGCTGCGGAAGCGGCTCGGCGACGAGGTCGAGATCATTCGTCGTCCGCCCGGCTACCTGATGGTCGCGCAGGGCAGCCGGATCGACCTGCTGGAGTTCGAGCAATTGGAGCAGGAAGGCCGCGCCGCGCTCGGGGCACGGCGGTACGAGGACGCCGCCCGCCTGCTGGACCGCGCCCTGACGCTGTGGCACGGGCCCGCACTGAGCAACGCCACCCACTATCTGCAGGACATGGAGCTGCCGCAGCTGGCGGAGGGGCGAACCCTGGCCCTCGAAGCACGCATCGAGGCGGACCTGGCGCTCGGCCGCCACGAAGAGGTCGTCGCCGAACTCATCGGCCTGGTGGCCCGGTTCCCGGTGCGCGAACAGCTCCGGGCTCAGCTGATGACCGCCTTGTACCGCTGCGGCCGACAGGCCGACGCGCTGCACGTCTACCACGAAGGCCGGGGCATGCTCGCGGATCAGCTCGGGGTCGATCCGGGTGAGGCCCTCGACGCCACCTATCAGGCGGTGCTGACCGGAAGCATCGGGCTGGAGTCACCCCCTCTGATCGCTCTGCGCGAGGGGTTCCCGGCCGCCTCGGCGCCCGCGATGCTGCCGCCCGACGTGGAGGACTTCGTCGGGCGCGCCGACGAAGTGGCCGCGCTGCGGGCCGTCCTGGAACCGGACGACTCCCCGGGCTGGCGTCCCCGTCGTTGTCTGCTGACCGGGATGGCCGGCATCGGCAAGACGGCACTCGCCGTCCGGGCGGCGCATCTCGGCGCCGCCCACTACCCGGACGGTCAGCTGTACGTGGAGCTGCGTGAGCCGGACGGTACGCCGCGCGACCCCTGCGCCGCCCTGGTCCGCCTGTTGCGGGCCCTCGGCGAGCCCCGGATCGACTCCCAGGTGGACCATGACGACCTGGACGAACTCATCCGCCTCTACCGTGCACGCACGGCCGACAAGCGGATGCTCGTCGTCCTCGACGACGCCGTGGGCGATCTCCAACTACAGCCGCTGATGCCGAGCACGGTGACGGCCTCGGTACTGATCACCTGCCGTACCCATCTCACACAGGTGCCCGGCGCCCAGACGATCCGGGTCGGGCCGCTGGACACGCGAGGGTCCCGAGCGCTGCTCGCCTCCGCTGCGGGCCGGGAGCGGATCTCGGCGGACCCGGGCGCCACCGACGCGCTCGTGGACCACTGCGCCGGCCTGCCTCTGGCGCTGCGCATCACCGGCACCCGGCTGGCGGCCCGGCCGCACTGGTCGCCGGCCCGGCTGGCCGCGCGGCTCGCCGATCCGCGGACCAGGCTGGACGAGTTGCGCTTCGGGGATCTGAGCGTGCGGCGGGCCTTGGCGCGTTCGCTGTCGCCGCTGTCCGCGACCGGACTCGCGGCGCTGCGTGGTCTGGCCCGGTTCAGCAGCGGTGGCTGCACGGCCCAGGAGATGGCGATGGTGCTGGAGATCAGCGAGAGCGAGGCCGAACGCGGGCTCGAGGAACTCGTCGACACGGCGCTGTTGAACATCGACGGCCTGGACATGCAGGGGCGGCCGATCTACCTCTGTCATGGACTGGTACGGCTGTTCGCCCGGGAGCTGGATCAGCCAGGGCGGCTCCCGCTGCAGCGGCGCGTGGCCAGAGAGGTCGCGTAGTAATCGCGCGGGCGGCCGGTCACCAGGACCTGCTGGCGCGGCGGAAGACGGGTGTGAACCGGTCGACCGCCGGGAGGATCACGGTCCTCACGACCGACCACGCGTCGCGGACCACCCTTTCCCGGGGTGGCCGCTGCTCGCTGGTCACGGCCGCCGCAGTGATCTCCCACACCGCCGCCACGGCCGCGGCGGCCCACACCTCGCAGGCCGGCCGGGCCGGGCGCGCCACCGCCTTGCCCGCGTCGAGCCGTCCCGCGAGGGCGGCGATCTCCCGGCGTCGCATGTCGGCCGCGAGTCTCGGTTCCGGCCAGGTGAAGAGGGTCGCCGAGCTCGGGTGGTCGTACACATGGCGTACCCAGGCGGAGATCCGCAGGCGCTCGCGGGTCTCCCAGTCGAACGAGGTGCCCGGGTCGGCGGCCTCCACGGCGGCTGCGAGCTTGTCGAGGTACTCCACCCACTCGGCGTCGTGTTCGCGCACGGCCTCGGGCAGCGGGGCAGAGGGCATCTCCACAGTCATGACAGATCCTTGTCTCAGTGTGTTTTCGGATGGAGCTCGACGGTCGGATCGGTGGGTGCCGGTGGGGTCGCCACTGCCGCCACGTATCCCTCGCCCACGTCGAGGTCCGCCACCGACCACGCGGTGGCCCGGCCCCGGTGCGCATGGCTGATCAGCACCGGGCCGGGGTCGTCGAGATGGGTTTCCAGGCGGTTCAGCCGGGTTCCGACGAGGCCGGTGCCCAGGGCTTTGACCACCGCCTCCTTCCGGGTCCAGCCGCGCAGGAGGAGCCGGTCGCGCTGCTCTCCCGGCGGCACGGAGTGGACGGCCGCGCGCTCGCGGTCCGTCAGCGCGAGCTCGGCCATGGCGTCCGTGCACGAACGCAGCGCCTCCACGTCCACGCCCACCCGGGCCGCCGTGCCCAGCGCGAGGAGGCCGCGGCCGGTCGTGCGCGAGAGGCTGATGGCGAGGGGAGTATCGGGGTGGGCGAGGCGCGGCGGGCCGTGGCGCGGATCACCGCAGCCGGGGCAAGCCTCCCGGCCCAGGACGATCTCGCTCGCGGGGACGCCGAGCAGTGCGCCCAGTGCCCGTCGGGCGGCGGCCCTGGTGCGGGCGAAAGCGGCGGCGGCCGACTCGTCCCGGAAGAGCCGGAGCCGTTCGCGCTCGGTGGCCCCGAGCAGGGCCACGTCGTCCGGGTCGACGCGGTCGGGCAGCTCCCACCACCACACCCGCGTCGCGGCCGGCTGCTGGGGGAGCGGTGCCGAGCCGATGAGTGAGGGCATCTTCTCCGCTCCCTCAGGCCGACAGCAGCGTGGCCTGGATCAGGCGCAGCAGCGCCGGCCGATGCCGCTCCAGGTAGAAGTGGCCGCCGGGGTAGACCCGGTGGTTGAATCCGCCGGAGGTGAGCTCCGCCCACTTCAGGGCGTCCTCGACGGGGACCAGCGGGTCACGGTCTCCGACCAGGGCCGTGATCGGGGCGTGCAGGACGTCCAGTTCGGGCAGGACGGGCCGGTAGGCCGCGCTGAGCCGGTAGTCGGCCCGCAGCGCCGGCAGCAGCAGTGCCGCGAGTTCGGGGTCGTCCAGGAGTTCCGTGTGCGGCGCGCCCAGTCGCTGGATCTCGGCGATCAGGGCCGGGTCGTCGTACGCCTCGATGTCGACCGGCTCGCCCACGTGCGGTGCCGAGGCTCCCGAGACGAAGATGCGCTGCGGGCCGTGCCCGTGCAGCTGTTCGAGGCGGCGGGCGACTTCGTAGGCGACGTCCGAGCCGAGACTGTGTCCGAAAAAGGCGTACGGCAGGTCGAGGTGCGGGCGCAGTGCCTCGGCGATCCGGTCCGCGAGCTCGTCCATCCGCTCGACGGGCGGTTCGCGGAACCGATCCTGGCGTGCGGGGAGCGTGGCCGCCAGGACCTCGATCCCGGTGGGCAGGCCCTCGGTCCAGTCGCGGTACAGGCTGGCGGCGCCGCCGGCGTGGGGGAAACACACCAGCCGTACCCGCGGGTGCGAGGTGCGGACCTGGCGCCGGAACCAACGCGCGGAGTCCGCCGCCGGGGCGACGCTGAGGAGGTCTGCGGGGAGGGTCATCGGTTCTCCGTCGGACGAGAGCTGGAGGCGTTCGGCTCGTGGCGGCCGCTGCTCAGCCGGTCATGGCGACGAGCACCCGTCGGCTTCCCGTGAAGGGACGACGGCCGTGCCCGACGAGGACGTTGTCGATGACCAGCAGGTCACCGGTGTTCCAGTCCACGTCCACGGCGGTTTCCAGGCCGCGGTCGCGGATCTGCAGGACGTGGGCGTCGGGGATGGGGGTGCCGTCGGCGAAGGTCACGTACTGCGGCAGGTCCTCCGGCGGGAGAAGCTGGGCGAGCGCACCGGCCGCCTCGTCGCCCAGGGCCGCCGGGTGCCACTGGTCGGCCTGGTTGAACCAGACCTCGGCGCCGGTGACGGGGTGCCGGACGGTGGCCGGACGCACCAGGCTGATCCGAAGTCCGCCGTCGGGCCGCCAGGCCCACTCGGCCTCCGTGCCGTTCAGGTACTCCTCGACGGCAGTCCGGTCGCCGGTCTCGAAGGTGTCCTGCCAGCTCTTGCCGAGCCCCATTCCGTCGTGGAGGTTCTGGGTGTAGCGAACGCCGGCCGAGAAGGCTTCACGGACCTCGGCGTCCAGGGCGGCCAGCCAGGCCTCGCCGTCGACGACCGGAGTGGCGCCGCCGGTCTCGGCCGCCTGCTCACAGAAGAAGGCGAGCCGGCTGGGCCAGGTCTCCGCGTAGGACAGCTCGTTGTGCATGGAGATCGTGAACTGCTGCGGGTACTCGGTCGAGGTGTAGAGGTTGTCGCCGACCTTGGTGCGGGGTGAGTTGCCGTGCACGTAGGCCAGCCGGTCGGGCAGGACGAGGTCGAGGGCCCGGTCGACGGTGTCCACCGTGAGTCCGAAGCCCCGGAAGACCAGGGCCCGGTGCTCGATCAGGAGACGTCCGACGCGCTCGTCGTCGGCGAGGAAGGACAGCAGCCCCTCGGGGGTGGCCGGGGTACCGGTGTCCGCGGAGGTCAGCTCCAGCAGGGGCGTGCCGGCGGTCGTCGTGGTCACGTCGCTCACTTCTCTCACTTCTCGTCGGGTACGGGGTGGGGGGTCGT
Source organism: Streptomyces stelliscabiei (assembly GCF_014873495.1). Taxonomy (GTDB): domain Bacteria; phylum Actinomycetota; class Actinomycetes; order Streptomycetales; family Streptomycetaceae; genus Streptomyces; species Streptomyces bottropensis. The sequence goes on from NZ_JADBGF010000001.1 coordinate 7,869,838, forward strand.
GTCGTCGGCGGGGGCCTCGCGGTCCGCCTGTTCCGGCAGGGGAGCGGCCGGCAGGAGGAAGGACAACAGGGCGATCAGCCCCATGGCGGCGGCCGCGGCGAACACCGTCGTACCGCTGCCGAAACTCTCCAGGGCGAACCCGCCCGCGACGGTGCCGAGTGACGAGGCGCCCGTGGCGATCAGGCCCATGGCGGCTCCGACCCTGCCCTGCAGCCGGTCGGGGGTGACCGTCACCTGGTAGATGCCGCCGGCGACGTTGGTGACGCTGCCGATCATGGCGGCCCCCAGGAAGATCAGGCCGAGCAGGATCGGATCGGCGGTCAGGCCGACCAGCGGCATGAGCAGCGCCCAGCCGACGGCTCCGCCGATCAGCAGCCCGCGCAGGCTGATCCGGCGCATCCACCAGGAACCCGTCAGCGCGCCGAACAAGCCCCCCAGTCCGCTGACCGCGGTGATGACGCCGACGACGCCCGCCGAACCGCCGTCCTCCTTGATGATGACGATCAAGGCCAGCGAGAGGACCTGGAAGAGCAGGTTGGAGCCGCTGATCAACAGCATGCCGCTGCGGAGGAAACGTTGCCGCCAGGTCCAGCCCAGACCCTCGCGCAGCTCCGCGGTGATGTTGCCGGGCTGCTGGGTGCGCTCCTCCTGGAACTTCTTGCGGATCAACAGCAGGGAGACCAGCGAGACGGCGTGCGCGACCGTCGCGAGGAGGAACGGAGCCGAGCGGCTCAGCGCGTACAGGACGCTGCCGCCCGGCTGGCCGAGGAGCCCCGCCGCCTGGGTGCGCGCCTCGTTGGCGGACAGGGCCTGGGCCAGTTGTCCGGACGGGACGAGGTGACGTACCCCGGCCCGCTCGGCCAGCCGGTAGAAGATGGCCAGACTTCCCTGCACGAAAGCGGCGGCCATCAGCAGCCAGATCCACACATGCCCGGCGAGCACGGCCGCGGCGACCGCGCCGGTGGCGAGCAGCGCACCCAGGTCGCAGAAGATCATCAGTCGGCGACGGTCGAACCGGTCGACCAGCGCACCGGCGTGCATCTGCACCAGGAGGTTCGGAAGCAGGGCGGCGAAGCCCACCAGACCCGCTGAACTCGCCGACCCGGTGGTCCAGATGACCAGCAGCGGATACGCGATGCCGCTGACCCTGGCACCCAGGGCGGTGGCTGCCGCGCCGATCCAGAGCAGGACGAAGTCACGGTTGCCGCGCAGCGGTGACCCGTGCGATGAGTCCGGCTCCGGCTCGGCGGCTCTCGCGGTGGACGGTACGGTCGTCACGGCCTCGCCTCTCCACCGGTCGCGTCGGCCACGGCTCCGTGCCGGATCCACTCCAGCACCGCCATGGCGCTGTGCATCTTGTTCTCCGCCTGGTCGAAGGCGATGCTCGCGGGCCCGTCGAGTACCTCGGCGGTCACCTCCTCGCCCCGATGGGCGGGCAGGTCGTGCAGGAACAGAGCCTTCGGCGCGTGGTCCCACAGCGCCTGCGTGACCTGGAACGGCGCGAAGAGTTCACGCCAGTTCGGGTCGGGCTTGCTGGTGCCGGTCGTCTGCCAGCGGGTGGTGTAGACGGCGTCGAGTTCACCAGGCAGGCCGTCCATGTCATGGGCCTCGGAGATCCGGGACCCGTACCGCTCGGCCTGTTCCCGGGCGCGGTCAAGGATCGTCCGGTGCACGCCGTAGCCGGCCGGGGTGCGCAGTTCGAGGCTGGTGCCCGGGAAGCGGGTGAGGGCGAGGGCGAGGGCCGCCGCCGAGTTGTTGCCCTCACCGACGTACAGCAGGTTCAGCCCCTCGATCCGGCCGAACGCCAGTTGGAGCGTGGTCAGGTCGGTGAGTCCCTGGGTGGGGTGCTCGGCGGCGCTCATGGCGTTGACCACCGGCAGGCGTCCGCCGCCGGACAGACCGGCGAGCTCCTCGTCGGACCCGGCGGTGCGGGCGACGAGCACGTCGAGCATCCGGGACATGACCCGTCCGGTGTCCTCGACGGTCTCACCGGTGTTGACCTGGAGGTCGTCGGGCCCGTACGTGACGATCTGCGCGCCGAGGCGCAGCGCCCCGGCCGAGAAGGCGGTACGGGTGCGGGTGGACGTCTTCTTGAAGTAGATGCCGGCGACCCAGCCCGTGAGCGGACGCTCGTCCGCCCCGGCACCGGAGGCGAAATGGGCGCCGCGGGTGACGATGGAGCGCAGGTCCTCGTCGGTGAGGTCGTCTATGGACAGCAGCCGGCGGGCGGATACGGAGATGGTCATGTGGTCCCGTCCTTCGCGGATGGTGGGGAGGGTGGGAATGGCGCGGGGGGTGCGGGGCCGGCCCGGGGGCGGCGGCCGGCCCCGCACGGTCAGTCCTGGGCGTCGGGGTTGACCCGCCCCACCTCCCACAGCCGGGCCAGCTCGCCCTGCGCGGCCCAGCGGTCCTGCTCGCGCACGGCCGTCATCAGCCATTTCAGGACGGGTCTCGCGTGCTCGGCGTTGGCCAGCATCACCAGTCCGGTGCCGGACTCCATCTGGTTCAGCGCCATGGCCCGGTAGCCCGCGGTCCGGCCGGTGTGGCCGTAGTCGAGTCCGCCGCCGGAACCGTCGACGAACACGCCCATCCCGTAGAAGTGGCAGGGCTCGACGATGGTGAGCATCCGCTCGGTCAGCTCGCGGGTGAGCACCGGCGAGGGCAGTCCGCGGTAGGCCCGCCCGATCTCCACGGTGACCTTGGCCAGGTCGGCCGCGGTGGTCCACAGCCCGGCCGCGGCCGACTCGGGGTGGGCCTGCCAGCCGCCCGGGTGCGGGACGCCGGGAGCGTCGTGCCCGTACGCCACGGGGTGGCCGAGGCCGCGCGGATCCGCGGTGACGTAGTGGCTGTCCGTCATACCGAGGGGCTCCAGCACCAGTTCCCGCATGAGATCCGCGAACGGGGTGCCGGTGACGTCCTCCATGAGCTGCTGGAGGACGGTGTAGCTGATGTTGTTCTTCAGGAACACCCTGCCGGGGACGCCGTCCAGCCGGCCGGCCGGGGTCTTGGCGGGGGCACGGCCGAGCAGCACGTCCAGGGCGGTCGGCAGCGGCTCGTCGGGCGCGTAGTAGTGGTCGTCCGGGTTGTCCGCGAGGTTGTTGACCGCGCTGGTGAAGCGCAGCAGTCGCTCGGCGGTGACCGGGTCGGCCGGGTCGGTGTCCGGTATCTGCCAGGAGGTCAGATACCGGTTGACGTCCTCGTCGAGGTCGATCACCCCGTCCTTGGCGAGCCGCAGCACGCCGAGTGCGGTGACGTGCTTGCTGATCGACCCGGCCGGGAAGAGCGTGTCCGGGGTGACCCGTTCCGCCCCGCCTTCGCGGGTGACGCCATAGGCCCCTGTCTGGGCGATCTCGCCTCCGCGGATCACGGCGATGCTGACGCCGGGCACCTGATACTGGGCCATCGCCGCCTCCGGAGACGGCAGTTCGGCCGGCCGCTCGGCGACCACCCGCACTCCGAGCGCGTCCTGGTGGGCCTGCACGAGGCGCAGCGCCTCGGCGAGCGCGTCCGCGTCGGCCTCCGGGCCGGGTGCGGCGGCCGGCGGATCGACCGCCGCCGCGAGTTCGGCCAGGGTCTCGTTCTCGTAGAGCGTGCTCAGAGACAGGACGAGGCCCGCCCTGCGCGCCGCGGAGATCACCGGAAGCACCCGGATGGAATCGCCGCCGAGTCCGAAGAAGCTGTCGTCCAGGCCGATCCGCTCGACGCCGAGCACCGTCGACCAGACATCGGCGAGCAGGCACTCGGTCCCGGTGCGCGGCGCCCGGTAGGGAACACCGGAGCCCGGTTCGGACCGGTCCGGCGCGGGCAGTGCCCGGCGGTCGACCTTTCCGGAGACCGCGAGGGGCAGTGCGTCCAGGGGGACGAACACCTGCGGGACCATGTAGGCGGGCAGCCTGGTGCGCAGGTGCTCGACGAGTTCGGCCCGGGTCGGCGCGTGCCCCTGTTCGGGCACCACATAGCCGACCAGCCGCCGGTCGCCGTCCGTGTCCTGACGGGCGAGCACCACGGCCTCCTTGACACCGGGCGCGAGCAGCAGCACCGACTCGATCTCGCCGAGTTCGACCCGGTAGCCGCGGATCTTGACCTGGTCGTCGCGGCGGCCCAGGAAGTCCAGGGTGCCGTCCGCACGGAACCTGGCCAGGTCGCCCGTCCGGTACAGGCGGCTGCCCGGAGCGTCGGTGAACGGGTGCGGCACGAACTTCTCCGCCGTCAGGGCGGGACGCCCGTGATAGCCGCGGGCGACTCCGGCACCACCGAGGTAGAGCTCACCGACCGTGCCGACGGGTACCGCCCGGAGGTCGGTGTCCAGCACGAACACCTGGGTGTTGGTGATGGGCCGGCCGATCGGTACCGGCTGGGTGAGATCCACGGTCTCGGTCGCGTCGTGGACGACACAGCCGACAACGGTCTCCGTGGGGCCGTACTCGTTGACGATCCGGGCGTTCGGCGCCACCCGCCGCCAGGCGGCGACGGACTCCGCCTTCATCTCCTCACCGCCCACCACGTAGGTGCGCACGGAGTCGATGCCGCCCGGCTCGCCGATCTCGGTGGTGACCAGGTCGAGGTGGGCCGGGGTGATCTTCACGATACTGAAGTCCCCCTCGCCACGGAGCAGTTCGGGAAGTGCCTCCTGTCCCCGGTCACCGGGAACGACCCTCACGTCGCGGCCCGAGATCAAGGGCAGGAGGAAGCTGGGCACTGCCAGGTCGAACGCGATCGACCCGAACATCGGGGCCCCGTGCTCACCGTCCATGCCGTAGTACCCGAGCGCCCAGTCGAGGTAGTTGGCCAGGCCGTGGTGGGTGACCAGGACACCCTTGGGCAGGCCCGTCGAGCCCGAGGTGTAGATGGTGTACGCCAGGTCGTCGCCGTCGACCTCCACCCGCGGATCGCCGGCGGGGCGGGACGCGATCACCGCCGCGTCCCGGTCCGTGCACACCACCCGGGCATCGGTGTCGGGCATCCCGGCCAGCCACCGTTCCCGGGTGATCAGGACGGGGGCGCCGCTGTCGCCGAGCTGGTGGGCGAGACGCTCACGCGGAGCCTCCGGATCGAGCGGCAGATAGGCCGCTCCGGCCTTGAGCACACCGAGCACCGCGACCAGCTGGTCGATGCCCCGCTCGGTGAGGACACCGACGAAGTCGCCCCGGCGCACGCCCAGTTCGAGCAAATGACGGGCCATCCGGTTGACGGCCGCGTCGAGTTCGCCGTACGTCGTACGGTCCTCGCCGACGACCACGGCGACCATGTCGGGAGCGGCCGCGGCACGCTCGGCGAAGCGATGGTGAACGGGACGGCTGTCGAAGCCGGTGTCCGCTGTGCCGGCCCACTCTTCGAGCAGCCGTTCCCGCTCACCCTCCGGCAGGTACACGGCCCGTGCGTCGCCGTCGAGGTCGTCGACGATCGCGTCCAGGACCGCCCGGTACATGGCGCCGAGACGTTCGGCCTCGGCACGGGTCATGACCAGGGTGTTGGTCAGCAGCCCGAGTTCGCCGGCCAGCGTGGTGACGGCGAGGTCGAACTCGGTACCTCCTTCACGGACGCTGCTGCTCATGTCCATGAGGTCGGTGTCGACCTGCCGGAAGTCCAGGTAGTTGAAGAACACGTCGATGATGCGCCGGCTGCCGGCCTCGCGCTGCACCTCGGGAAGCGGGAAGCGGCGGTTCGGCCACAGCTCCGTCTCGGTGGCGAACACCTGCTGGACCAGCTCCCGCCAGGTGCGGGCGCCGCGCCGGAAGGGGATCGGCAGCGTGGTGAGGTACATGCCGATGACCTGCTCCGCGCCCGGGGCCTCGGGACGGGCGTCGCACACCAGGCCGCTGTGGAAGGCGTCCTCCTCGGTGAGCTGGCTCATCACCTTCAGATGGGCGGCGAGCAACACGCTCTTGAGGGGGACGTCGGCCGCCCTGGCCGCCGCGCGGATCCGGTCCTGGATGTCGTGCAGGGACACCTCCACCGAGAAGGTCCGGGGTCCGCTGCCGTCTTCCGGCTCCTCGCCCCAGGCCGTGGGCAGGGTGAACCTGGCGTGGTCGTCGACCACGCCCTTCCAGTAGGCACGCTCGTCGGCCGAGGCCAGCGACTCCTGCTCGCCGGCGATGAAGTCGGCGAATCGGACCTGGGGCCGCTCGGGATCCACGGGCCGGCCGCCCTCGCGGAGCTCACCGTAGACGGTGAGCACCTCCATCCAGATGTTGTAGTGGCTCCAGCCCTCGATGATGGTGTGGTTGAGGCTGATGAACAGACGCCAGCCGTGGTCGCCGGCCGCCGCGGCGAGCCGCAGCAGCGTCGGCCGGGTCACGTCGAAGGCCTTCTCCTGCTCGGCCGTGCTGATCTCCGCCACTCGGGCGGCGACCTGGTCCTCGTCGAGCCCGGTCAGGTCGTGGAAGGCCACCGGCATCTCGGCGTGCGTGTACACCAGCTGCATCGGCACGGAGTACGTGTCGAGGTCGAGCCCGGTGCGCAGTGCCTCGTGCCGGGCGGTGACGATCTGCGCTGCCTCGTGGAGGGCGGCGCGGTCGAACGCGCGTCCGTCCTTGATGTCGAACGACGTGGTGTGGTGGTACGTGCCGGTGCCCGTGGCGCTCAGCTGCTCGACCAGCATGCCGGTCTGGAGCTGCGAGAGCGGATAGGCGTCGGTGACCGTGTCCGGGAGCAGCGCCCGGTCCTCGGCGGAGATCAGTGCGAACGGCTCGACGTACCGCAGTTCGTCCGCCGTACGCCCGTCACCGGCCGTGGCCAGTCGCGCGATCGTACGGTGCTCGAAGACGTCGCCGACCGTCACCCGGAAGCCGGCGGTCCTGAGCGCGCCCACCAGGGTGACCGCGCGGATCGAGTCGCCGCCGAGGTTGAAGAAGCTCTCCTCGACACCGACCCGGGCCAGGCCGAGTACCTCCTGCCATACGTCCGCCATGCGCCGCTCGGCGTCGTTGCGAGGCGCCGTGATCTCCTCGGCCGCCGCCAGCGCGGCGCCGTCCGGTGCGGGCAGCGCACGGACGTCGAGCTTCCCGTGGGCGGTGAGCGGCAGCCGTTCGAGGGTCACGAAGGCGGCCGGGATCATGTAGTCCGGCAGCCGGGTCAGCAGGTGCTCCCGCAGTTCGACCGGCGAGGGTGCCGCGTCCGGCGCCGCGGTCGTGTAGGCGACCAGCCGCTTGTCACCGGGCGCGTCCTCACGGAGGACCACGGCCACGGCGGTGACTGCGGAGTGACCGTGGAGCGCCGTCTCGATCTCGCCGAGCTCGATGCGATGCCCGCGCAGCTTCACCTGGTGGTCGGCGCGGCCGAGGAAGTCGAGCGTGCCGTCCGGCAGCCAGCGCACCAGGTCGCCCGTACGGTACATCCGCTCACCGGGGGCGCCGAACGGGTTGGGCACGAACCTGTCGGCCGTGAGCCCGCCACGGCCGTGGTAGCCGCGGGCCATTCCGGCGCCGCCCACGCACAGCTCGCCGGGCACGCCTCGCGGCACGAGGCGCAACTGGCTGTCGACGACGTACACGGTGGAGCCGTGGACCGGGCGGCCGATCGGCACCGAGGTCGCCCGGTCGTCCATCGCGCCCACCACCGCGACCGACGAGAACGTGGTGTTCTCCGTGGGGCCGTACATGTTGACAAGCCGCGCGGGAGCGCCGGTGCGCAGCAGTTCTCGTACGGTGGCGGCGTCACCCGCCTCGCCACCGAAGCCGACCGTGCGCAGCGTGCCGAGCGTTTCGGGCATCGCCCGCGCCACATGGTTGAACAGCGATGTCGTCAGGAACAGGGTCGTGATGCCGCGTTGCCGCAGGGCGGCCGCGAGGGCCTCGGTCTCCAGGACGGTGTCCCGGTCCAGGATCTCCAGTCGGGCACCGTTGAGCAGGGCGCTCCAGATCTCGGCGGTGGCCGCGTCGAAGGACACACTGGAGGCGTGTGCCACCACGTCGCCCGGGCCCACTTCGAGGTTGGCGTCCTCGGTGACGGTACGGACGACACCCCGGTGCGTGACCATCGTGCCCTTGGGGATGCCGGTGGAACCGGAGGTGTACATCACGTAGGCCAGCTGGTCCGGGTGGACCGGCGGGAATCGGTGCGGCTCCGCCCCGGGCCGGTCGTCGAGCCGCGCCGGTACGACGGGACCGGCCCAGCTGTCGGGTGCGACGTCCGGGCGGCCGTCGGTGACCAGGACCACCGCGCCGGAGTCACGCAACATGAACTCCTTGCGCTCGGCCGGGTAGGCGGGGTCCACCGGCAGGTAGGCGGCGCCCGTCTTGAGGACCCCGAGCAGCGCCACCGGCAGCAGCGCGGAGCGCTCCATGCTGACCGCGACGACCGTCTCGGGGCCCGCGCCCGCTTCCCGCAGCCGCGCGGCGAGGCCGTCGGTGCAGGCGTCCAGACCGGCGTAGCTGACCTCGGTGTCGCCGTACGAGACGGCGGTGCTGTCGGGACGGCGCCCGGCCTGCCCGGCGAACAGGTCGACGACGGTCCCGGTGTCGCGGCCGGCGGCTCCGGTGCCCCAGCGGAGCAGCAGGTCCCCCTCACCCGGGGACAGCGGGGCCAGGGCCCCGCCCTCCGCGTCGGCGGCCATCGACACGACCACCGCGCGGTACATCGCCGCGATCCGCTCGGCCTCGGCCCGGCTGAGTACTCCCGTGTGCGTGGTCAGGCTCAGCCGGCCACCGGTGGTGGTGACGATCAGCGCGAACTCGGTGGCGGCTGCGCCGTCACTGGCGCCGGTGTCGATCTCGCCGGTGTCGATCCGCTGGTAGTCCTGGTAGTTGAAGGTGACGTCCACCAGACGGTCGCCGCCCACGTCCCGCTGCATGGCGGGCAGCGGATAGCGGCGGTGCGCCCAGTCGGCCGCCTCGCGCCGGTACACCTGCTCGACCAGCTCCCGCCAGGTGCGGGCGCCCCGGTCGAAGGCGAACGGCACCGTGTTGAGGTGCATGCCGAGCACCCGCTCGGCGCCCGCGGCCTCGGGCCGGGCGTCGGTGGCGAGGCCGGCGCTGAACCGCTCCTGCCCGGTGAGCCGGGCGAGCACGGACAGGTGCGCGGCGTGCAGGACCGCCTTCATGGACGCCCGCGCCCTCCCGGCCAGCTCACGCAGGCCGGGCTCGACGTCGGCGAACGGCACCCGCACCGTGAACGACTCCGGCTCGGCCGCGGCGTCACCCAGTCCGGCGGGCAGTTCGAACGGCTCGTGGTCGGCGGTCACCGCCAGCCAGTGCGCACGGTCCTCGTCACTCGCCAGTGCCTCCAGCTCACTGGCCACGAAGTCGGCGTAGCGCACGCCGGGCGGGGTCCACGGCCCCGGTCCACCCGTGTCGCGGAAGGACCGGTACAGCTCCAGCAGCTCCGCCACCATCGAGTGGTGACTCCAGCCCTCGGTGATGGCGTGGCTCTGGGTGAGCCCCAGCCACCAGGCGCCGTCCTCCAGCAGTGCGGTGACGCGCAGCAGCGAACGGGCGTCCGCCGGGAAGGGCTTGACCCGCTCCCCGGCGACGAAGTCCCGGACGGCCGCGGCGCGCGCCGTCTCGTCGAGTCCGCGCAGATCACCCTCCGCGACCGGCAGGTCGACGTCGCGGTGGACGAACTGCAGCGGAACCGAGTGGCCCGTCAGCGCGAACGAGGTGCGCAACACCTCGTGCCGGGAAGCCAGTTCGACCACGGCGGCGCGCAGCGCGGCGAGGTCGAGCGGATGCTCGTCGAGTATCCGGAACGCGCTGACGTTGACGTACTTCAGCGCCTCGGCGTCGGCGAGCTGTTCCACCAGGATGCCAAGCTGGCCCTGGGAGACGGGGTACGCGTCCGCCAGTCCGGCGGGCAGGGAGTCCCGATCGGCCTCGGGAACCAGCGCGAACGGCCGCACCGCCTTGAAGGGCGCGCTGTCGCGACCTGCCGGGTCCAGAGTTGCCAGCCCGGCGATCGTACGGGCGTCGAAGACATCGCGCACGGTCAGGAGGAAGCCGGCCGCACGCAGCGCGCCCACCAGGGTGACGGCGCGGATCGAGTCACCCCCCACCTCGAAGAAGTTGTCCTCGACACCGGCCAGTTCCAGGCCCAGCACCTCGGACCACACCGCGGCGATGCGGTGCTCGGCCTCGGTGCGGGGCGCGAGGTACGCCTGGTTCGTGACCGACGCCCAGTCGGGGGCGGGCAGCGCCTTGCGGTCGACCTTGGTGTTCGAGATCAGCGGTATCCGCTCGAGCGCCGTGAAGGCGGCCGGGACCATGTACTCCGGCAGCCGGGTCCTGCAGTACTCGGCGAGTTCGGCGGGCGAGGGAAGGGGGCTGTCGGCGGCCACCGCGTACGCGGCGATCCTCGGGTCGCCGGGGGCGGTGGAGTCGGTGACCACCACGGCCTGACGGATCGCCGGATGCGCGTTCAGCACGGCCTGGATCTCGCCCAGTTCGACCCGGTGGCCCCGGATCTTGACCTGGTCGTCGACCCGTCCGAGGAACTCGATGCCGCCGTCGGCCAGCAGCCTGGCCATGTCGCCGGTGCGGTAGAGGCGGCCCCCGGGCTCGCCGAACGGATCCGGCCCAAAGCGCTCGGCGGTCAGTGCGGGGCGGTTGACGTAGCCCCGGCTGACCTGCGGACCGCCGATGTACAACTCGCCGGGCACGCCGGCGGGCACGAGGTGGCCCTCCCGGTCGAGCACGTACACATGGGAGCCCCGCAGCGGGCGCCCGAGCGGGATGGCGGCGGCGTCCAGGTCGGCCCCGGTGATCCGGTGGTGGGTGACCTGCACCGTCGTCTCGGTCGGGCCGTACAGCTCCACGAGTTGCGGCTCGTCCAGCCCGAAACGCCGCGTCCAGGGGGCGAGCGCCGCACCGGTGTGCTTCTCACCGCCGAAGAACATGGCCCTCAGAGGGAGCCGCGTGAGCCGCTCGTCGCCCCGTTCGGCGGCGGACGCGAGGCCGCGGAAGGCTGAGGGGCTGTTCAGCAGTACGGTGAACCGCTCCTTCACCGCCAGGTCGAGCAGGGCGTCCGGGTCACGTGCGGTTTCGGCGTCGACCACGACGATCCGGCTGCCGTGCAGCAGCGCCGCCCACAGTTCGAAGACCGAGACGTCGAAGGCGAAGCTGTGCACGAGCGGCCACACGTGTCGCTCGTCGAGGGGGAACCGCTCGGCGGTGGCGCGCATCAGCTGCACTGCGTTGGCGTGGGTGACACCGATGCCCTTCGGCGTACCGGTGGAACCCGACGTGTAGATCACATACGCCAGCTGCACCGGGTCGGTGACCTGGTCCGGCTCCGTGTCCGGGAGCTCGTCGAGCAGCTTCGCGTCCGTGCCGTCGACGACTATCAGCGCGCCCGGGTGGGCGGCCTCGGCGACAGAGGCGTACGCGGTCTCGGTGACGACCACCTTGGGCCCGAGGTCCTCGACCATCGCGGCGAGGCGGGCGGCGGGCTGCGTCGGGTCCAGCGGCAGATAGGCGGCGCCCGCCTTCAGCACACCCAGCAGCGACGGCACGAGCCCGGCGCCGCGTCCCAGGCACAGGCCGACCACGGACTCGGCTCCGACACCGAGTTCACGCAGCCGGTGCGCGATGCGGTTGGCGCGGGCGTCGAGCTGTGCGTAGCTGAGGGTCGTGCCGTCGGCGGTCACCGCCCCGGCGTCGGGGCAGAGCGCGGCCTGCGCCGCGAAGAGGCCGTGCAGGGTGTCGGCGGCCTGCCCCACAGGATGGGCCGGCGCCACGAGACCGGCCGACTCCAGCAGGTCCTCGTCGGCCTGCTCCACGGCATTGGCCGCGGGGAGGACGAGCTGCCGGTCGGCCCGTGAGAGGAACGTGCCCCGGGCGTCGCCCTCGGGATCGGCCGCCATGGCCTCCAGCACCAGGCGGTACATCTCGGCGAGCCGGGCAACCTCCGCCCGGCCGAGATGGCGGGTGTCCGTGCGCAGTCCGACGTAGCCGCCGCGAGCGACCACGGCCAGCGGGAACTCGGTCGAGCCGATGCCGACGCTGGCGTCCTCGTCGACCACCGCGGTGTCCACCTGGTGGAAGTCGAGATAGTTGAAGACCGTGGACAACAGCCGGTTACCGCCCACCGCGCGCTGGATCGCGGGCAGCGGGTGGCGCCGGTGCGCCCACAGCTCGCTCTCCTGGCGGAATACCTGGGCCACCAGCTCGCGCCAGGTGACCGCCGTGCGGTCGTACGGGAACGGCACGGTGTTCAGGTGCATGCCCACGACCCGGTCGGCACCCGGGAGTTCCGGGCGTGCGTCGAAGGCCAGCCCGGTGAAGAACGACTCCTCCTCCGTGAGCTGGGCGGCGACCTTGAGGTGCGCGGCGAGGATGACGCTCTTGAGTGACGCCCCCGCGGCCGTGGCCAGCTCCCGCAGCCTCGGCTCCAGATCGTGCACCGGCACGTGCGCCTGGTGCCTCTCGTACGTCTCGGCGTCCGCGCCAAGCGGGTCGCCCCAGGCGGCCGGCAGTTCGAATCCGGCATGGTCGGTGACGACAGCACGCCAGTAGCTCTGGTCGCCCTCGTCGTCCAGGGAGGCGAGCTCGGCGGCGATGAAGTCCGCGTACCGGCTCGGCGTGGGGCGGGCCGGCTCGAACTCGCCGTGATCCACCAGCTGCCCGTACAAGGAGACGAGCTCGGTCATGACCGAGTGGTAGCTCCAGCCCTCCAGGATCGGGTGGGCGTGGGTGAGCACCAGCCACCAGGACTCGTCGTCCTCCAGCACGGCGCGGGCCCGCAGCAGCGGCGGCCGGCCGAGGTCGAAACCGGTGGCGCTCTCCTCCTCGTTCACCGCGCGCAACGCTGCCGTGAACGCGTCCCCGGAGAGGCCTGTCAGGTCGGTGACCGGGACGGAGTGCGTGATGTCGGCGTGGATGAGTTGGAGGGGTTGGGAGTAGGTGGTGAGGTCGAAGCCGGTGCGTAGGACTTCGTGTCGGGTGAGGAGTTCGTCGGTGGCTTGCTGGAGTGCGGTGGCGTCGAAGGGGCGGTTGTCGCGGATGCGGAAGGCGTCGACGTTGTGGTAGGCGGCTCGTTCTTCGCCGAGTGACATTTCTACGAGCATGCCGAGCTGGACCTGGGAGATGGGGTAGGCGTCCACGACGCCGGTGGGCAGTTGGTGGCGGTCGGTGTTGCTGATCAGGTCGTACGGCTGGACGAAGTGGTCTGTTTCGACGGGGTCGTTTCGTCCGTCGAGGTGGTGGGCGAGTTCGGCGATGGTGCGGTGTTCGAAGATGTCCTGCACGGTGACTTGGAAGCCTGCTGAGCGGATCGCGCCGACGAGGACGATCGCGCGGATGGAGTCGCCGCCGAGGTCGAAGAAGCTGTCCTCGACGCTGACCTGCTCGAGGCCGAGTGCTGTTGCCCAGGCTTGGGCGATCCGTGTTTCGGCGTCTGTGCGTGGGGCTGTGAACTCGGCCTGTGTGGGGGCCTGGGGTGCGGGGAGGGCTTTGCGGTCGAGTTTGCCGGCGGTGTTGAGGGGCCAGGTGTCGAGTTCGACGTAGGTGCCGGGGAGCATGTAGTCGGGGAGGGTCTGGGCCAGGTGGGACCGCAGTTCGCTGTGGTCGACGGTGGTGTGGGGGATGAGGTAGGCGACGAGCCAGGTGTCGCCGGTGTTCTCGGTGCGGGCGATGAGGGTGGCGTCTTTGACTGCGGGGTGTGTCAGCAGTCGGGATTCGATTTCGCCGAGTTCGATGCGGTGGCCGCGGATTTTCACTTGGTGGTCGGTGCGGCCGAGGAATTCGATGTCGCCGTCGGGGAGTCGGCGGGCGAGGTCGCCTGTGTGGTAGAGGCGGGTGCCGGCTGGTCCGAAGGGGTCGGGTGTGAAGCGTTCGGCGGTGAGTGCGGGTCGGTTGAGGTAGCCCTGTGCGATGCCGTGGCCGGCGATGCACAGTTCGCCGGTCACGCCGACGGGGACGGGTTGCATGAGGGAGTCGACGATGTAGAGGCGGGTGTTGTCGATCGGCGCGCCGATGGAGACAGTCGTCGGTTGGGCGGGGACGTTCCAGGCTGTGGACCAGATGGTTGTTTCGGTGGGCCCGTACACGTTGACCAGGTGTGCGACCCGGTCCCGTAGTTCGCGGGCCAGCTCGACGGGCAGGGCTTCGCCGCCCACCAGAGCGGTTACGGGACGGGTGCCGAAGCCGGATTCCAGCAGGAGTTTCCAGCCCGAGGGGGTGGCTTGTACGTGGGTGACGGACTCCGCTGTGATCAGGTCCACCAGGTCCGTGTCCTGCTCGGCGATGACGACGCGGTGTCCGTCGATCAGGGGCAGGTACAGCTCCAGTCCGGAGATGTCGAAGGACACGGAGGTCGATGCCAGCCATGACTCGGTAGTCGTCGGTTCGCCCAGTACGCGTCGGATGCCCGTGAGCAGGTTGGCCAGTGCGCCGTGGGTGACCTGGACGCCCTTGGGGCGGCCGGTCGAGCCCGACGTGTACAGCACATACGCCACCGCCGACGGATCTGTGGCCTTCGGGGGCAACGGCCGCGCCGAGGCGACCGCATCCGCGTCCGTGTCGACCAGGATCCGCACGCCGTCGTGGATCTCGGAAGCCGTCGCTGCCAGCGATTCCTGTGTCACCAGGACGCGCGGTCCGGCGTCCTGGACGATGCCCGCCAGCCGCGCGGCCGGGTGGCGGGCGTCCAGCGGGAGGTAGGCGGCGCCGGACTTCTGTACTGCCAGCAGTGTCACCAGCAGTTCGACGCCGCGTTCCAGCAGCACAGCCACCACGTCACCGGCGCCCACGCCCAGCGACACCAGATGTCCCGCCAGCCGTGACGAGCGCTCGTCCAGCTCCGTGTAGGACAGCGACACGCCACCCGAGGTCACCGCCACCGCGCGCGGAACCTCACCAGCCCGCGCCGCGAACAACTCCGGCACGCAACCAGCCGGCGCGTCGGTTTCCGTGTCGTTCCATCCGGAGACGACGTGCACACGTTCGTCGCCGGGGAGGCGGGTCGACAGCGCGTCACCGTCCGGGTCGGCGGCCATCGCCTCCAGCACCAGCCGGTACATCGACGCGATCCGCTCCGCGTTCGGCCGGGACAGGGTCTTGCTGTCCGCGGTCAGCATCAGGTGGCCCGCGAGGGTGGTGACGGCGAGCGGGAACTGCGAGGTGGTGTCACTCTGTTCGGCGCCGACATCGATCAGACCGGTGTCGACCTGGTGGTAGTTCTGATAGGTGAAGAGCACCTCGACGACGGGCTGCCCGGACTCGGTCAGCCGCTGGATGGACGGCAGCGGATAGCGGCGGTGCTCCCACAGGTCCATCTCCTGCTCGAAGACCTGGCGGACGAGACCGGCCCAGGTGGGTGCGCCACGCCGGTGCGCGAACGGCAGGGTGTTGAGGTGCATGCCCAGCACCTTCTCCGCGCCGAGAAGCTCTGGCCGGGCGTCGAAGACGAGGCCGGCCGAGAAGGCGTCCTCCTCGGTGAGCTGGCTCATCACCTTGAGGTGGGCGGCGAGGAGCACGCTCTTCATCGAGACGCGGGTCCGCTCGGCGAGGGCACGGAGGCCGTCTTCGAGGTCGCCGTACGCGACGGGAACCCGGAAGGAGGAGCCCTGGGCGGCTGCGTCGCCCCAGCCCGCGGGCAGCGCCATCGCGGAGTGCTCGTCGACGACGCGCTGCCAGTAGGCGCGGTCGGCGTCGTCGTCGAGGGACGCGAGTTCACCGGCGATGAAGTCGGCGAACCGCACGTCCACGGCTTCGTGACCGGCGTCCCGGTCCTGCCCGTCACGCACCGCACGGTAGACGTCCAGGATCTCCATCAGGAGCGAGTGATGACTCCACCCCTCCAGAATGATGTGGCTGTGGGTGAGCACGAGCGACCAGGAGTCGGCGCCCTCGACCAGGCCGGCCACGCGCAGGAGCGGCGCCGTCCCGAGGTCGAAGGGGCTGTCCTCCTCGCGCTTGATGTAGGCGCGGACGGCGTCCCGCGTGGCCGGCTCGTCCAACTCGGTGAAGTCCTCGACGGCGAAGGGAACCTCCGCCTCGGGGTGCACGAGTTGCAGGGGCACGGAGAATCCGGTCAGGGCGAGGGACGTCCGCAGGATTTCGTGGCGCGCGACGACCGTACGTGCCGCCGAGTGAAGTGCCTCGCGGGAGAAGGGGTGTTCGTCCCGGACCCGGAACGACGTCACCCGGTGGTAGTCGTCACCGGCGTCCTCGAGGAGCACCTCGACCGCCATGCCCGTCTGGACCTGCGAGAGCGGATACGCGTCCGCCAGGCCGTCGGATATTCGGTCGAGGTCCTCAGGCGGCACCAGGGCGAAAGGGGCGGTGCCCGCCTCCCCCCGGCCGTCGGGCACGGGGGTCGGCTCCGGCTCGGCCTGCTTCTGCTGGAGCAACGCGAGCAGGTCCGCCACCGAGGTGTTCTCGGAGAGGCCACCGGACCCGAGGTCGATGCCCGCTGCACGGAGCGCCCCGGTCAGTGCATCCGCCGCGTCGGCGGTTGCCGTACGGGTGTCGTTCTCCGACGGTGACAAGCTCTCCTCCTGAGGCTCCTGAGCCGAGAGATGGCGGGCCAGCTCGGCGACTGTCTGGTACGTGAAGATCGTGCGAACGGTCAGGCTGTAGCCGATCGACTTGAGCGCTCCGACGAGCGACACCGCGCGGATGGAGTCGCCGCCGAGGTCAAAGAAACTGTCCTCGACACTGACCCGCCCAAGCCCAAGAGCGTTCTCCCAGGCACCAGCGATCCTGGCCTCGGCATCTGTGCGTGGAGCTATATATGGCCTCTCATCGCTTCGTTCGGGTGTGGGGAGGGCTTTGCGGTCGAGTTTGCCGGCGGTGTTGAGGGGCCAGGTGTCGAGTTCGACGTAGGTGCCGGGGAGCATGTAGTCGGGGAGGGTCTGGGCCAGGTGGGACCGCAGTTCGCTGTGGTCGACGGTGGTGTGGGGGATGAGGTAGGCGACGAGCCAGGTGTCGCCGGTGTTCTCGGTGCGGGCGATGAGGGTGGCGTCTTTGACTGCGGGGTGTGTCAGCAGTCGGGATTCGATTTCGCCGAGTTCGATGCGGTGGCCGCGGATTTTCACTTGGTGGTCGGTGCGGCCGAGGAATTCGATGTCGCCGTCGGGGAGTCGGCGGGCGAGGTCTCCTGTGTGGTAGAGGCGGGTGCCGGCTGGTCCGAAGGGGTCGGGTGTGAAGCGTTCGGCGGTGAGTGCGGGTCGGTTGAGGTAGCCCTGTGCGATGCCGTGGCCGGCGATGCACAGTTCGCCGGTCACGCCGACGGGGACGGGTTGCATGAGGGAGTCGACGATGTAGAGGCGGGTGTTGTCGATCGGCGCGCCGATGGAGACAGTCGTCGGTTGGGCGGGGACGTTCCAGGCTGTGGACCAGATGGTTGTTTCGGTGGGCCCGTACACGTTGACCAGGTGTGCGACCCGGTCCCGTAGTTCGCGGGCCAGCTCGACGGGCAGGGCTTCGCCGCCGGCCAGGGCCACGGTTGTAGAGCTTCGGAAGCCGGTTTCGAGGAGCAGTTTCCAGCCCGAGGGGGTGGCCTGCACGTGGGTGACGGACTCCGCTGTGATCAGGTCCACCAGGTCTGCGTCCTGCTCGGCGATGACGACGCGGTGTCCGTCGATCAGGGGCAGGTACAGCTCCAGTCCGGAGATGTCGAAGGACACGGAGGTCGATGCCAGCCACGACTCGACGCTCGTCGGCTCGCCCAGGACGCGTCGGATGCCGGCGAGCAGGTTGCCCAGCGCCCCGTGGGTGACCTGGACTCCCTTGGGGCGCCCGGTCGAGCCCGACGTGTACAGCACATACGCCACCGCCGACGGATCTGTCACCTTCCGGGGCAACGGCTGTGCCGAGCCGACCGCATCCGGATCACCGTCCACGAGAATCCGGATGCCGTCGTGGATCTCGGTAGCCGTCCGGGCCACCGACTTCTGTGTCACCAGGACGCGTGGTGCGGCGTCCTCGACGATGCCGGCCAGCCGTGCGGCCGGGTGGCCGGCGTCCAGTGGCAGATACGCGGCACCGGACTTCTGTACGGCGAGCAGTGTCACCAGCAGTTCGACGCCGCGTTCCAGCAGCACGCCCACCACGTCACCGGCGCCCACGCCCAGCGACACCAGATGTCCCGCCAACCGCGAGGACCGCTCGTCCAGTTCCGCGTAGGACAGCGACACGCCACGCGACGTCACCGCCACCGCGCCCGGAACCTCGACAGCCCGCGCCGCGAACAACTCCGGCACACAGCCGGCCGGTACGTCGGTCTCCGTGTCGTTCCAGCGCTCCAGCACCGATGACCGCTCACCCACCGGCAGGTACACCGCCCGCGCGTCGCCGTCCGGGTCGGCGGCCATCGCCTCCAGCACCAGCCGGTACATCGACGCGATCCGCTCCGCGTTCGCACGCGACACCACACGGCCGTCGGTGGTCAGGACGATGTAGCCGTTCCGGGTGGCGACCATCAGCGGGAACTCGGTCGGGACCTCGTCGATGTCGCCGAGTTCGTCGATCTCGTCGCCGTCGACCTGGCTGAAGTCCTGGTAGTTGAAGTAGACGTCCAACAGGCGGCTGCCACCGGCATCGCGCTGGATGGCAGGCAGGGGGTAGCGGCGATGCGACCACAGCTCGGTCTCCTGCTCGAAGACCTGGGCCACCAGTTCCCGCCAGGTGGCGGCACGGCCCGCCTCGTACGGGAACGGGACCGTGTTGAGGTGCAGGCCGTAGACGCGGTCGGCGCCGGGGAGTTCGGGGCGCGTGTCGCACACCAGGCCAGTGTGGAACTCCGTGTCGTGCGTCAGCTGGCTCATCACCTTCAGATGCGCCGCCAGCAGCACGCTCTTCATCGACACCCGGGCCCGCCCGGCGAGCGCCCGCAGCCGCTCCTCCAGATCGTGGACCTGGATCGGGAAGCGGTGGGCGGTGCCGTTCGGAACGGACTCGTCGCCCCAGCCGGCCGGCATGGCGAGTGCTGCGTGGTCGCCGACGATGCGCTGCCAGTACGCCTGGTCGGCACCGGCGTTCACCGACTCCTGCTCGGCGGCGATGAAGTCGGCGAAGCGACTGCCGCCGCGCTGCCCCGGCTCGATCTCCTGGCCGTCCCTGAACGCGCGGTACAGATCCAGGAGTTCGGTGAGGAGCGCGTGGTAGCTCCAGCCCTCCAGGATCGGGTGGGCGTGGGTGAAGACGAGCTTCCACTCGTGGTCGTCACCGACGAGCGCGTTGACGCGGATCAGCGGCGGCACCGCCGTGTCGAACGGCGTGGTGCGCTGCTCGTTCTCGCAGGTGTCGTCGTCGAGTCCGGCGATGCCGACCGGCAGGTCCGCTGTGGCGTGGATGAGTTGGAGGGGTTGGGAGTAGGTGGTGAGGTCGAAGCCGGTGCGTAGGACTTCGTGTCGGGTGAGGAGTTCGTCGGTGGCTTGCTGGAGTGCGGTGGCGTCGAAGGGGCGGTTGTCGCGGATGCGGAAGGCGTCGACGTTGTGGTAGGCGGCTCGTTCTTCGCCGAGTGACATTTCCACGAGCATGCCGAGCTGGACCTGGGAGATGGGGTAGGCGTCCACGACGCCGGTGGGCAGTTGGTGGCGGTCGGTGTCGTTGATCAGGTCGAAGGGCTGGACGAAGTGGTCTGTTTCGACGGGGTCGTTTCGTCCGTCGAGGTGGTCGGCGAGTTCGGCGATGGTGCGGTGTTCGAAGATGTCCTGCACGGTGACTTGGAAGCCTGCTGAGCGGATCGCGCCGACGAGGACGATCGCGCGGATGGAGTCGCCGCCGAGGTCGAAGAAGCTGTCCTCGACGCTGACGTTTGTCAGGCCGAGTGCGGTGGCCCAGGCTTCGGCGATCCGTGTCTCGGCTTCGGTGCGTGGGGCGATGTATGGCCTCTCATCGCTTCGTTCGGGTGTGGGGAGGGCTTTGCGGTCGAGTTTGCCGGCGGTGTTGAGGGGCCAGGTGTCGAGTTCGACGTAGGTGCCGGGGAGCATGTAGTCGGGGAGGGTCTGGGCCAGGTGGGACCGCAGTTCGCTGTGGTCGACGGTGGTGTGGGGGATGAGGTAGGCGACGAGCCAGGTGTCGCCGGTGTTCTCGGTGCGGGCGATGAGGGTGGCGTCTTTGACTGCGGGGTGTGTCAGCAGTCGGGATTCGATTTCGCCGAGTTCGATGCGGTGGCCGCGGATTTTCACTTGGTGGTCGGTGCGGCCGAGGAATTCGATGTCGCCGTCGGGGAGTCGGCGGGCGAGGTCTCCTGTGTGGTAGAGGCGGGTGCCGGCTGGTCCGAAGGGGTCGGGTGTGAAGCGTTCGGCGGTGAGTGCGGGTCGGTTGAGGTAGCCCTGTGCGATGCCGTGGCCGGCGATGCACAGTTCGCCGGTCACGCCGACGGGGACGGGTTGCATGAGGGAGTCGACGATGTAGAGGCGGGTGTTGTCGATCGGCGCGCCGATGGAGACAGTCGTCGGTTGGGCGGGGACGTTCCAGGCTGTGGACCAGATGGTTGTTTCGGTGGGCCCGTAGACGTTGACCAGGTGTGCGACCCGGTCCCGTAGTTCGCGGGCGAGTTCGACGGGCAGGGCTTCGCCGCCCACCAGAGCGGTTACGGGACGGGTGCCGAAGCCGGATTCCAGCAGGAGTTTCCAGCCCGAGGGGGTGGCTTGTACGTGGGTGACGGACTCGGTGGAGATCAGGTCCACCAGGTCCGTGTCCTGCTCGGCGATGACGACGCGGTGTCCGTCGATCAGGGGCAGGTACAGCTCCAGTCCGGAGATGTCGAAGGACACGGAGGTCGATGCCAGCCACGACTCGACGCTCGTCGGCTCGCCCAGGACGCGTCGGATGCCCGTGAGCAGGTTGGCCAGTGCGCCGTGGGTGACCTGGACTCCCTTGGGGCGGCCGGTCGAGCCCGACGTGTACAGCACATACGCCACCGAGGAAGGGTCGGTGGGACGCGAGAACGCCTTCGGCTCCACCGAGTCGGTCGTGTCACCGTCGACCAGGACCCGCACGCCCTGGTGAATCTCGGAGACCGTGGCGGCCAGTGATTGCTGTGTCACCAGGACGCGTGGTGCGGCGTCCTCGACGATGCCGGCCAGCCGTGCGGCCGGATGCCCGGCGTCCAGCGGCAGATACGCGGCACCGGACTTCTGTACGGCGAGCAGTGTCACCAGCAGTTCGACGCCGCGTTCCAGCAGCACGCCCACCACGTCACCGGCGCCCACGCCCAGCGACACCAGATGTCCCGCCAACCGCGAGGACCGCTCGTCCAGTTCCGCGTAGGACAGCGACACGCCACCCGAGGTCACCGCCACCGCGCCCGGAACCTCGACAGCCCGCGCCGCGAACAACTCCGGCACACAGCCGGCCGGTACGTCGCTCTCCGTGTCGTTCCAGCGCTCCAGCACCGATGACCGCTCACCCACCGGCAGGTACACCGCCCGCGCGTCGCCGTCCGGGTCGGCGGCCATCGCCTCCAGCACCAGCCGGTACATCGACGCGATCCGCTCCGCGTTCGCACGCGACACCACACGGCCATGGGCGGTGACGATCACCTGGCCGCCCCGGCTGGAGACGGTCAGCGGGAACTCGGTCGGGCTGTCGTCGATCGCGGCCTCGTGGTCGACGACATCGGTGTCGACCTGGTGGAAGTCCTGGTAGTTGAAGTAGACGTGGAGCAGTTGCCCACCGCCGGAGAGGCGCTGCACGGCGGGCATCGGGTAGTGGCGGTGCGGCCACAGCTCGACCTCGGCGGCGAACACCTGGGTCACCAGTTCCCGCCATGTGGCCGCGCGGCCTGCCTCGAAGGCGAAGGGCAGTGTGTTGAGGTACATGCCGTAGACGCGGTCGGCGCCCGGAAGTTCGGGTCTGGCGTCGCACACCAGGCCGGTGTGGAACGCCGTCTCGTGCGTCAGCTGGCTCATCACCTTCAGATGCGCCGCCAGCAGCACGCTCTTCATCGACACCCGGGCCCGCCCGGCGAGCGCCCGCAGCCGCTTCTCCAGATCGCTGACGGAAACGGCGGCCTGGTGGGTGGCGCGCGGCGCGTCGGGGGCGTCGCCCCAGCCGGTCGGGGTCTCCAGCGGGGCGTGGTCGGCGACGACGCGGCTCCAGTAGGCCCGGTCGTCGGCGGAGTCGAGGGACTCCTGTTCGGCTGCGATGAAGTCGGCGAAGCGAGTGGCGGGGCGCTCGGGCTCCTCGACGGGGCGGCCGTCGCGGAGGGCGCCGTACACGTCGAGGATCTCCATCAGCAGGGAGTGGTGGCTCCAGCCCTCCAGGACGGGATGGCACTCGGTGATCGACAGCCACCAGCTGCCGTTGCCGGTGTCGTGGGCGTACAGCCGCATCAGGGTGGGCACAGCCAGGTCGAAGACACGGGCGCGCTCGCGCACGGTGTGGGCGCGCACGGCGGCCCTGATCTCGACCTCGGTCAGGCCGCGCAGCGACTGGGTGCCCACCGGCATCTCGGCGTGTGCGTGGACCAGCTGCATCGGGACGGAGTAACCGTCCAGCGACAGGGAGGTGCGCAGCACCTCGTGCCGGGCCACTACGATCCGCGCGGCGGCGACCAGCGACGCGTGGTCGTAGGGGCGCTCGTCACGGATCCGGAAGCTGGTGACGTTGTGGTAGTTGTTCTGTCCGTTCTCGACGGACATCTCGAGCACCATGCCGGCCTGGACCTGTGAGAGCGGGTAGGCGTCGACCACGCTCTCCGGGAGCCGTGCCTTGTCCTCGGCGCCGATCAGGGCGAAGGGCCGGACGGGCTCCGTGATCACGGCGGGAACGGGGCGGCCGGTGAGCAGTTCGGCGAGACGGGCGACGGTGCGGTATTCGAACACGTCGCGGACGGCGATGTCGTAACCGGCCGAGCGGACTGCGCCGACCAGGGCGACGGCGCGGATCGAGTCGCCGCCCAGTTCGAAGAAGCCGTCGTCGACGCCCACCCGGTCCAGGCCGAGCACCTGCGCCCAGACCGCTGCCAGTCGCTCCTCGGTGGGCGTGCGCGGGGCGGTGTAGGTGCCGCCGGCCCGCCGGGCACTGCCGCCGGGGGCGGGCAGGGCGCGGCGGTCGAGCTTGCCGTTGGTGGTGAGCGGCAGGCGCTCCAGGGTGACGAACGCGGCGGGGACCATGTACGAGGGCAGGCTGCCGCCGAGGAGTTCGCGCAGCTCGGCCGGTTCGTAGGAGATCTCCGCGGCGAGCACGGTGTAGGCGACCAGTTCCTTCTGGCCCGGGGTGTCCTCGCGCAGTACGACGACGGCGTCGCGGACACCGTCGAGTTCCATCAACGCGGCCTGGATCTCGCCGAGTTCGACACGGTAGCCACGGATCTTGATCTGGCCGTCGGCGCGGCCGAGGAACTCCAGGGAGCCGTCGGGCAGGCGGCGGGCGATGTCGCCGCTGCGGTAGAGGCGGGAGCCGGCCGGGCCGTAGGGGTCGGGCACGAACCGCTCGGCGGTCAGTGCGGGGCGGCCGAGGTAGCCGCGGGCCACACCCGGGCCGGCGACGTGGATCTCGCCGAAGACGCCGACGGGGACGGGCCGGCCCCAGGCGTCGAGCAGATGCACCCTGAGGTCGTCGAGGGGGACGCCGATGGGGTTGCCGACGTCGGCTCCGAGGTCGGCGGGGCCCACCCTGTAGTAGGTGGTGTGGACCGTGGTCTCGGTGATGCCGTACATGTTGAGCAGGGCCGGACTGTCCAGGCCGAGCCGGTCCACCCACGGCTGGAGGTCGGGGACCTGGAGCTTCTCCCCGGCGAACACGACGGCCCGCAGCCGGAGCCGGTCGACGCGCTCGTCACCGTCGGCGGCCGCGGAGACCAGGGCGCGGAACGCGGACGGTGTCTGGTTGAGCACGGTGACCTGGTGCTCAACCAGCAGGTCGAGGAATTCGTCGGGCGAGCGGGTCACGGCGGCAGGCACGACGACGAGTCGGCCGCCGTGCAGCAGGGCGCCCCACATCTCCCACACCGAGACGTCGAAGGCGTAGCTGTGGAACAGCGGCCACACGTCGTCGGCGGCGAAACCGTAGTGACGGTACGCGGTGGTCAGCAGTCGCAACACGTTGCGGTGACTGAGGCAGACGCCCTTGGGGCGACCGGTGGAGCCGGAGGTGTAGATGACGTAGATCAACTGATCAGGGTGACCAGCCACCGCCGGATCCGAGTCCGGTAGCGCCGCCCACGCCTCGGTCTCCCGCTCGTGGTCGAGGACGACGAGGGGACCGTCATGGATGCCCTCCAGCATCGTGGCGTGCGCGGATTCGGTCACTACGGCGACGGCTCCGGCGTCGCCCAGGACGTACCCGAGGCGGTCGGCCGGGTTGGCCGGGTCGAGCGGAAGGTAGCCGGCACCGGACTTGAGGACGCCGAGGATCGCAGGCATCAGTTCGGGGCCGCGCTCCACGCAGATGCCCACCAGCCGGTCGGGGCCGCAGCCCAGGGCGATCAGCCGGTGGGCGATGCGGTTGGCGCGGGCGTTGAGCTCGCCGTACGTCAGGGCGACGCCGTCGGCCGTCACGGCCACCGCGTCGGGGGTGGCGGCGGCCTGGGCCTCGAAGACCTCGTGGACGAGTCGCGGATCGACCGCATTGTCGGTCAGCTCGTTGATGAGGACGGCGAGTTCGGGCTCGTCGAGTACGGCAAGCTCGGAGAGGCGGGCGTCCGGGGCGGACGCCACGGAGTGCAGCAGCCGCACCAGGTGGCGGGCGAACCGCTCGGCCGTCCGGGAATCGAAGAGCGCGGTGGCGTACTCGAACTGTCCGCGCAGGGAACCGTCCGGGGACTCCTCGATCTGGAGCTGGAGGTCGAACCGTGCCACCGAGGCGGGGACGTCGAAGGGCTCGACCGTCAGGCCCGGCAGGTCGTATGCGGTGGTCCGGGACTCGTGGAGGGTGAAGGCGGCCTGGAACAGCGGCGCGCGCGAGAGGTCCCGCTCGGGCTGGAGTTCGTCGACGAGGCGGGCGAACGGTGTCTCCTGGTGGTCGAAGGCGTCCAGGACGACGGAACGGTTGCGGTCCAACAGACCGCTGAACCGCGGGTCCCCGTCCCACACGGCCCGCATCACCAGGCTGTTGACGCCGTATCCGATGAGCTCCTGCAGTTCGGGGCGCACCCGTCCGGAGACCACGGTGCCGACCGCGACGTCGGTCTGCGCGGTGTACTTGGACAGCAGCGTCTGGTACGCGGTCAGCAGCACCGTGAACAGCGTGGTGCGGTGGGTGGCGGCCAGGTCGCGCAGCCGGGAGGAGAGATCGTCGGGCAGCGCGAAGCGGGCGGTCGCACCGTCCGTGCCCCGCACGGGCGGGCGCGGCCGGTCGGTGGGCAGTTCGAGCGGGGCCAGTCCGTCGAGCTGCTCGCGCCAGTAGGCGAGGTGCGGTTCCGACGTGGGCCCGTCGGTGCGCGCGGCCTGCCAGGCGGCGTAGTCGGCGTACTGCACCGGCAGTGCGGTGGCCGGCTCCTCGCCCCGGTAGAAGGCGCTGAGATCGCGCGCGAAGATCTGGGTGGACCAGGCGTCGCAGGCGATGTGGTGGAAGAGCAGGGCGAGCACCCAGTCCTGCTCGGTCAGCTTGAACAGGCGTACCCGCAGCGGCCATTCGGCGGCCAGGTCGAATGCCTCGCGAGTGCAGGCCGTGGCGCGCCGGAGGGCCTCCGCCTCGCGGTCCGCCGCGGGCAGGGCGGTGAGTTCCTCAGTGGTGAAGGGCACGGGTCCGGCCGGGTCGATCAGCTGTACGGGCCGGTCGGCGACGAAGTCGTAGCGGGTGCGCAGGATGTCGTGTCGGGCGGCGACGGCGTCGACGGCCGTGCGCAGGGCCGTCTCGTCCAACGGTCCGGTGACGCGCAGCATCAGAGGCACCACGTACTCGTGGCTGTCCGGTTCCAGACGTTGCAGGAACCACATCTGCTGCTGACCCGGGGACAGCCGCAGTGGCCGCTCGCGGTCGGCGCGGGGGATCTCCCGGTGCTGCTCGGCGGACCGACTGCCGGACAGACGACGCAGCAGTTCAGCGCGCAGGCGGTCGCCGGTCGAGGTGCGCTCTGCGCTGGTGGTCATGCGGACTGCTCCTTCGTCTGCGGGGCGTGCGAAAGGTCGTGGGTGGATGCCTCGGCCTCCAGGCCGTCCAGTTCTGCCTGGACGAGCGCCTCGACGGCACGGGCGAGCCGGGCGACGGTGGGGCCTTCGAAGAGGGCACGCAGCGGCAGGGAGACCTGGAACTCGTTCTGGACTCCGGAGATCAGCCGGATGCCGAGGATGGAGTTGCCGCCGTTGTGGAAGAAGTCGTCGTCCATGTCGGGTTCCCGGCCCAGCAGGTCGGTCCAGACGGCGGCGATCCGCTCCTCCACGATGTCGCGTGGGCCGGTGTGTGCGGCTGGGGATCCCGCGGCGTCGGCCGGGTCCGGCAGCCGGGTCCGGTCAAGCTTTCCGTTGGGGGTCAGCGGGACGGCTTCCAGGGCCACGAAGTCGGTGGGGATCATGTAGTCGGGCAGCAGGCGGGCGCAGTGCGCGGTGAGCTCGGCGGCGCCGGGCAGCTCCTGGCCTGCGGGTACCGCGTACGCGGTCAGTCCCCGTCCGGCGAGGACCACGGCCTCGCGTACCTCCGGGTGGGAGGTGAGGACGGACTCGATCTCCCCCGGTTCGATGCGGTGGCCGCGCACCTTGATCTGGTGGTCGACGCGGCCGAGGAACTCCACGGTCCCGTCGGGCAGTTGACGTGCCAGGTCGCCGGTGCGGTAGAGCAGTTCGCCGGGTCGGCCATAGGGGTCGGGCAGGAAGCGCTCGGCGGTCAGCCCGGGGCGGCCGGTGTAGCCGCGGGCGACACCGGTTCCGCCGACGTGGAGCTCGCCCACCGCGCCCAGCGGCACGGGGCGCAGCTCGCCGTCGAGGACGTACATGGACATGCCGGGCAGCGGACGGCCGATCGGAACCGTTCCCTCGACAGCCCGGTCGACGGGGTGGACGCAGGTGCCGACCGAGCACTCGGTGGGACCGTACTCGTTGATGAGGCGACCCGGCCCGAGAAGCTTCAGCCAGCGGGTCGCGGCCTCGCCCGGGAAGGCCTCGCCCGCGACCAGGACGACCTCGGCGAGGGAGGCGGCCTGCTCGTCGGTCAGTTGCTGGGAGAGGATCTCCAGGTGGCCGGGGGTCAGCTTCAGGAAGCTGTAGGGGGCGTGTGCGGCCAGCGTGCTGCCGAGGTCGGCGAGGTCGAGGTCCGCGGGCAGCAGGTGCAGCGGCTGTCCGGCGGCGAGCGCCGCGTACAGGTTGGGTACGACGAGGTCGTAGGCGGTCGAGCCGAACAGGGCCGCCCCCGAGGTACCGCGGGCGGTGAGTTCACGGGCCGCCCAGGCGACGTGGTTGGCCAGGCCTCGATGCTCGACCCGGACGCCCTTGGGGCGGCCGGTGGAGCCGGACGTGAAGATGACGTAGGCGGTGCCCCGCGGGTCGAGCCGGCGCGGCGGCCGTCCGGACGGCAGCTCGTCCAGAAGGGGCCGGTCACGGTCCAGGACGACGAGTTCGCCGGGGAAGAGATGCGCCACCCGGGCGCCGTGAGCAGCCGTGGTGATCAGGACGCCGACACCGGCGTCGGCGAGCATCGCAGCCAGGCGGTCGGCGGGGTGCCCGGGGTCGAGCGGCAGGTAGCCGGCGCCGGTCTTCCAGCTGCCGAGGAACGCGGTGAGCAGGTCGGGACCGCGGTCGAGCAGGACACCGACCACGGAATCGGTGCCGGTGCCGGAGCGGCCGAGGCGGTGGGCGATCCGGTTCGCGGCGGCGTCCAGTTCGCCGAAGGTGACGGTCTCGGCGCCGGTCAGCGCGGGGGCGTCCGGGTGCTCGGCCGCCTGGGCCTCGAACATCTCCAGCACGGTGGTGGCGGCCGGGTCCGCGACGGTCTGTCCCGCTCCCGGGTTCCACTCCACCAGCTGGCGGTGGCGTTCCTCGGCGGTCAGCAGTTCCAGGTCGGCGAGCCTGGTGGCCGGGGCGGCGGCCGCCTGTTCGAGGAGCCGGAGCAGTTGGGCGCCGAACCGCTCCACGGTGGCGGGTTCGAACAACGAGGTGGCGTACTCCAGCACGCCCACGACGGCGCCGTCCTGACGCGGCCGCAGGAACAGGCTGAGGTCGGTCTTGGCGATGTGCCACGCGTCCCCGAGTTCGGCGAGGTCGCCGAAGTCGACACCCGCGGTGGTGAGTTCCGCGTCGAGCAGGTCGAACGCCACCTGGTAGACCGGGGTCCGGGAGGGGTCGCGACCCTCCTGGACCTCCTCCACCAGCCGGTCGAAGGGCAGGTCCTGGTGGGCGAACGCGTCGAGGGTGGTGGCGCGCACCCGGTCCAGCGCCTCGTCGAAGCCGATGCCGCCGCTCAGGTCGCAGCGCAGCGGCAGGGAGTTGAGGAAGAACCCGACCAGGTTCTCCGTCTCGGGCCGGGTACGGCCGACGACCGGGGTGCCCACGACGACGTCGCTCTCCCCGCTGTGCCGTGCGAGCAGCGCCGCGAACGCGGTGAGCAGCGTCATGAAGAGAGTCGCGCCGTGCGCGCGGCCCAGCGCGGTCAGGGACTGTGCCACCTCGGCGGGGATGGTCAGCGGGACCACGGCGCCGCGGTGGTCCCGCCGGGCGGGGCGCCGGTGGTCGGTGGGCAGGGGCAGCGGGGTGTGTCCGGCAAGCGCGTCCCGCCAGTGGGCGGCGTCGGCGGCCAGCCGGTCCTCGGTGAGACGGGTGCGCTGCCAGGCGGCGTAGTCGACGTATCCGTAGGACAGTTCGGGCAGTTTCGGGGTGCGGCCGGCGGCGAGCGCCGAGTGCACCTCGGTGAACTCGCGTTCCAGGATCACGGACGACCAGCCGTCGCAGGCGATGTGGTGGATGGTGACGACCAGCAGCGGGGGACCCTCCGGGAAGCGGACCAGCGCCGCGCGCCACAGAGGGCCCCGCGCCAGGTCGAAGCCCCGGGCGAACCGCTCGGCGAGCAAGGCGCCGAGGGCGGATCGGTCGACAGCCATCTCGGTCAGTTCGACCCTGCCGGGCGGGACGAGGCGCGCTCCGCGCTCGGCGACATCGGCGGGGAAGCGGGTGCGCAGCGCCTCGTGCCGCTCCTCGAGGAGGTCCAGGGCGCGCTGTACATGCTCGGTGACGGCCCCCTCGGGCAGGTCGACCAGCAGGGGCGAGACCCATTCGGCGCCGCCGGGGTCGAGGCGGTCGAGGAAGGCCAGGCGCTGCTGCCCGAAGGACAGCGGCAGCCGTCCGTCCCTGGGGACGGCGGTGAAGGACTGCTCGGCCGCCGCCTCCGCGACCAGGCGTGCCTGGGCTTCGAGCGTGGACGCGGTGAACAGCGCGGCGAGTTCGACGGCTCCGCCGGCTGCCTCCCGCAGCCGTGCGGCGAGCCGGGTGAGGGTGAGCGAGGTGCCCCCGAGCCGGAAGAAGTCGTCGTGGGCGCCGGGTTCGGCCACCCCGAGCAGCTGCGTCCAGACCCGGGCGACGGCGCGCTCCTCGTCCGTGCGCGGTGCGACGTGCTCGGTTGTGTCGGCCGAGAGCTCCGGGGCCGGGGCGGGCAGTGCGCCGCGGTCGATCTTTCCGTTCGCGGTGAGCGGCAGGTCGGCGAGCGGGATCAGCTGAGCGGGGACGATCGCCGACGGCAGCCGGCTCGCCAGGAAGGCGCGCCAGTCGCGAGGAGGCCGCCCGTCGCGGCTGACGCTGTAGGCGACCAGCCGGGTTCCGCCGTCGTGCGCGGGCGCCGCGACGACGACCGCGGCCTCGACCTCGGGGTGCGCCGTCAGGGCGGCGGACACCTCGCCCGGCTCGACGCGGACACCGTTGACCTTCACCTGTTCGTCGGCGCGGCCGCGGTATTCGAGCGTACGGTCCGAGCGCCAGCGCACCAGGTCGCCGGTGCGGTAGAGGCGGGAGCCGGGCGGACCGTAGGGGTCGGGCACGAAGCGTTCGGCGGTCAGTCCGGGGCGGTCCAGGTAGCCGCGGGCCACACCGGAGCCGGCCGCGTACAACTCGCCGGGGACGCCGACCGGGACGGGGCGTCCGTTGGCGTCGAGCACCAGGACCCGCATGCCGTCGAGGGGGCGGCCGATCGGTACGGGACCGCTCTCCTGGTTCGGGTCGTAGGGGTGGGCGGTGATGTCGATGGAGCACTCGGTCGGGCCGTAGGTGTTCCAGACGCGCAGCCCCTCGCTGCCCGAACGGTCCAGGGCGCGGCGGCACAGCTCGGCGTGCAGGGGTTCGCCGGCCGAGAACAGCAGCCGCAGGGTGGTCAGGTCCGCCCAGGCGGGCTCGTCGACGAGCAGCCGGAGCACCGAGGGAACGAGCTGCAGCACGGTGACACCCCGGTCCACGGCCGCGCGCACGAGGGCCGCCGGGTCGCGTTCGGCGCCCATCGGCGCGAGGACCAGGGTCGCGCCGCTCACCAGCGGGGCGAAGACCTCCCACGCCGCGGCGTCGAAGCCCATGGTGGTCTTCTGCAGCACCCGGTCGCCGGGGCCGATGCCGTGTTCCCGAACGCTCCACCGCACCCGGTTGGCGATGCCCTCGTGAGTGATCACCACCCCCTTGGGGCGCCCCGTAGAGCCCGAGGTGTACACGGCGTAGGCGGCGCCGTCCGGAGCCGCGTAGGTGTCCGGGGCGTCGGCCGGAAGGGCGTCGAGGGTCCCGTGCTGCTCGGCGAGACCGAGCGCCGAGACGCCGAACAGTGTGCCGCCGGGAGCCGTCCCGGTCACCACGAGGGCCAGTTCGGCGTCCTGGGCCATCCAGTCCAGACGCTCGGCCGGGAGCGCCGGGTCGAGCGGTACGTAGGCACCTCCGGCCTTCCAGACCGCGAGGAGGACGACGACGAGGTCGAGGCCACGGGGTAGGTGCACACCGACCAGTGCTTCGGCCGTGACCCCGGACCTCCGCAGCAGCGCGGCGAGCCGCCGGGCGCGCGCGTCCAGGTCGGCGTAGGTGTGGGATTCTCCGTCCGCGGTGACGACCGCGATGGCGTCCGGTGTCCAGGCAGTCTGCCGTGCGACGACTTCGGCAAGCGTCGCGAGATGAGTGTCGGGTGCGTCGTCCTGACGGATCTGCGTGGTCATCTGGGGATTCCTCTGCTGGACAGGTGCGGCCGGTGCGGTCACGGCGGAATACGGAGCGCGGAACTCGCGAAAGGACTCGATCTGCGAACTTCGAAATGACGCGAAGACGCGGGATGGAAAGTGAACGGAAATACGGACGAACGAGCTCACATGAAAAAGGAGCGCCGACCCGGCGGGGGAGTCCGGGCCGGCGCGGTCTGTGTCAGGACGCGAGACGGTCCTGGTTCTGCTCCATGCGCAGCCGGAGACTCAGCGGACGCATGTCGGTCCAGATCTCCTCGATCCGCTGCAGGCAGGCCTCCTTGGGGCCCTCGGTGCCCTCCGCGTGCCAGCCGGCGGGAAGGTCACGGTCGGCCCACCACACGGAGTACTGCTCCTCGTCGTTGCGGACCACGCGATAGGCGCGCTCGTCGTTGCTCTCACTCATGTGGATGACTCCCTGTCGGATGATGATGTGCCGGCCGATCGCGCGGCCTGCGCCCGGGACAACTGTTCTAGGAGCAGCTATATCGGCCCCATACGCCGGTGCGGGCCGTCAGCTGCAGCGAATTTGCAACTCGGCGAGGAATTCGAGGCTTTTCAGGGTCTGCCGGGTATTGACGCCGAAATCGACGAGGCAGCCGATCTCGTCGACACCGGTCCGTCGCAGGATGTCCACGACCTGCTCCCCCTGTTCGACCGTGCCGAACATTCCCTGGCGTTCGAAGAAGCGGTTGAATCCGCGCTCCACCAGGTACTCCACGTCCGCATCCTGGATGTCCGCCGAGTCGAAGGTTCCGGGACGGCTGCCGATGGAGCCCGAGATCAGGCCGAACGACGTCTTGAGGTAGGCCGACAGCGGTTCCCGTACGACGTCGCGGACCTCCTCGGCGGACGACCCGAGGAAGGTGTGGAGCATCACCACCACGTGCCCCTGCCGGTCCGCGCCATGGTGCGCGCGGAACGACTCGCGGTAGGCGGCGATCTTCGTCTTCAGCTCGTCGATGTCCTGGCTGAGCAGGTGCGTCAGGATGCCGCCGCCCTGGGCGCCGGCCTTGCGGAAGGTGTCGACACTGCCGGCACTGGTGATCCAGAAGGGCAGTTCCCGCTGGACGGCCGGGGGGAACACCCGCACCTCGGCGGGTGTGTTCTTGCCATCGGGCAGGGTCAGCGACTCACCCCGCCACAGCTTGCGTACCGTCTCGATCGTCTCGTCCATCACCTGGCGCCGTGTTTCGTGCGCGTCCGGACGCATCACGAAGTCCGCGGGGTGCCAGCCGGAGGCGAAGGAGATCCCGACCCGGCCGCCGGAGAGGTTGTCGACGACGGACCAGTCCTCGGCTATGCGCAGCGGGTGGTGCAGGGGCGCCACCACGCTGCCGGCCCGGATCTGGATGCGCTCGGTGGTCACGGCGAGCGCGGCGCCGGTGACCGCCGGGTTGGGGTAGAGACCGCCGAAGCGATGGAAGTGCCGTTCCGGCGTCCACACGGCCGTGAAGCCGTTCCGGTCCGCGAAACGCGCGCCTTCCAGGAGCAGTTCATAACGACCGGCGTCATCCGACACGTCACTGTCGTTGGCGAAATAGAAAAGGCTGAAGTCCACCCCGGCTCCTCGGTCCGAATCGGGTGCGGAAGGTGTTCCGCACCCGGTGAAGACCGTAGGAGCCGGGGATATCGGTACGATTTTGCCGTCCTATCGACGGCGCCGGGGCCTGACGGTCAGACCCCGCCCAGGGCCAGCAGAGCGGCGAGGTCGTCCTCGTCGGTCAGAGGTACGTCGTCGATCTTGCGGCCGGGCTCGTCCGCCGCCGCTCTCAGGAACCGCTCGTAGCAGCGGGCGAAGCGCTCGACGGTCTCCCGTTCGAACAGGTCCGAGTCGTAGGTGAGTACCCCGACCAGGCCGTGGATGCCCAGGTGCAGGGTGAGCATGAGGTCCAGTTGGCCTTCCTGGCTGGGCTCCTGGATGCGGCTGACCCGGATGCCCGCGAACTCGGCCGGGAGGCCCTCCGGCTCGCCCGGGGCCGGTGGCGGGAAGTCTGTGTCGAGCCCATCCATCTGCAGCAGCAGGGCCCCCATGCGCACCAGCGGGCCGTGCCGGCCGGACTGGACCGTGGACGTGGGGAACCGGACGTGGCGCATGCCCTGCAGCAGTTGCCGGCTCGTCTCCTCGGCCAGCGAGGTGAAGGTCGTGTCGCCCTCCACGGCGACCCGGACGGGCAGGCTGTTGAGGTAGCAGCCGAAGACGGTGCGGTCGGGGCGGGCCCTGGTGCTGGCGGGCGTGCCGATGACGATGTCCCGTTCCCCGGTCCACCGGGCGATGACCGCCTGGTAGGCGGCCATGAGCAGGGGGAAGGGCCGCAGACCGACGGATCTGGCGGTGTGCTGCAGGTCCGCCGAGAGTCCGGACAGGTCGAGGGGGACCGTGCCTCCGCGGTGGCTGGGCGCGGTGGGCCGTGCGCGGTCGGTGGGCAGTTCGGTGGCGGTGGCTCCGGCCAGGACCTCCGACCAGTACGCGTGGTCGCGCCGTCCCGCAGGCGTGTCGGGGTGGGCGGCCTCCTCGGCGACGTACTCGTCGTACGCGCGCGGGGGATCCGACGGTGCGGGTTCCTCGCCGGCCGCCAAGGAGGCGTAGGCGGCGAAGAGTTCGCGCAGCAGCAACCAGTACGAGGTGAAGTCCCCGGCGATGTGGTGCACGGTGGTGGACAGCGCGAAGTCCTCGTCCGTCCGCCGGTACAGAACCGGCCGCAGGGGCCCGTTCCGTTCCAGGGCGATCGGGCGGCCTGCCGTTTCCCGTGCCAGGTCGAGGAGTTCGTCCTCGGGCATGTCCGGGACGTCGACGATCTCCAGCCCCGACGGCGGGTCCGGTCGCACCAGCCGCACCGGGTCGCCGTCCACCTCGTCGAAGCGCGAGCGCAGCATCTCGTGCCGACGGGCGACCAGTTCGACGGCGCGGGTCAGGGCCCCGGTGTCCAGCGGGCCACGTATGCGCAGGGAGAGCACCATGTTGTAGGCGGAGCCACCCGGGGCCAGGCGATACGCGGTCCACAGGGCTCGCTGGGCGGTGCTCAGGCGCCGGACGGCCGTCACCACGCGAGTCCCCCGTCCACCTGGACGACCTGTCCGGTGATGTAGGAGGCCCGGTCGGAGACGAGAAACGCGACCAGGTCCGCCACCTCCTCCGGCTTCCCCGACCGGCGCAACGGGATCGAACCGAGTATCTCCTTGGCGGTCTGGTCCGGCAGGCCGGCGGTCATGTCGGTCTCGATCAGTCCGGGCGCCACCACGTTGGCGCGCAGTCCCGTGCGGCCCGACTCCCTGGCGAGGGCCTTGGTGAAGCCGATGATGCCCGCCTTGGAGGCGGAGTAGTTCGCCTGGCCGGCGTTGCCGTGGAGGCCCGCCACCGAGGACATGGTGACCACGGTGCCGGTGCGGCGCCGCATCATCGAATAGGCGACCGCCCGGCAGAGGTTGAAGGTGCCGTCCAGGTTCGTGCGCAGGACGTCGTCCCACTGCGCGTCGGACATCCGTACCAGGGGCGCGTCACGGATGATGCCGGCGGCGGTGACCAGGGCGTCCACGGGGCCGAGGGTTCGCTCGGTCTCCTCGGCGAATTCGGTGACGCCCGCCCGGTCGGTGACGTCGACCTGGCGGGCCAGGACCCGGGCCCCGTGTGCACGGGCCTCCTTGGCGGTGGCCTCGGCCGCCTCGTGGTCGAAGGCGTAGCAGAACGCGATGTCATATCCGTCGCGGGCGAGCCGAATCACGACCGCGCGGCCGATGCCGCGCGATCCGCCGCTGACCACCGCAACCGGCCGGTTTCCGGTCTCGGTCATGTCGTTCCTCTTCCTGTGTGTCGTCGTTCGGCCGGCCGGCGGGGTCGCACGGGCCGTGGTTCAGGGTGTCGTCGGCGGGCCCAGCAGTACGGCGCTCACCCGGCCGTTCTCCACAGAGGTGATCAGTGCGGGTGCCCGCAAGGGCTCCACGCCGTCGGCGCCGAGTGCGGCCGCGACCTGGAAGGCGGTGGCGGCCGATCCGGCGTTGCCCAGACGGTGCAGGGGAGCCAGATGCCGTAGGGGGCGGTGGAGACCGGCGAACACCTCGTCGAGCGCGGTGTTCTCCCGGTCCCCGAGGTGACCGCCGGGGTCGGAGCGGACGGCGAGACCTATCTCGCCGGCGCTCGTCCCGGTGTCCTTGAGCAGGTCGGTCACGCAGCGGCCGAGTGCGACGCCGGCGTCACCACCCGCTCGCGGGTGGTACGCGCGAAACCGCAAGCCGAGCAGTACGGCGAGCGGGGTGCGGCCCCGGTCCGCGGCCCCCGTCGCGGACTCCATGAGGAACAGAGCGCCCCCTTCGGCGACGGGCGGGGGTGTCCCCTCGCCCTCGTGCAGGGCGTCCTCGAGCAGGGCCCGGTCCTCGGTGTACTCCTCAGCCGCTCCGGCCAGCAGCACCTGCGCGCGCTGCTGCCGCAGCAGCCTGGCCGCGTGCCCGAGGGCGAGCAGCCCTCCGGCCGCGCCGCCGGTCAGCGTGGTGCTGGGGCCCTTGAACCCGTGGCCGATCGCGCTGCGGCTGGCCGCGCAGTTGGCCGCGGTCGACGGGAAGCGCGCCACGTCGACGTGGAAAGGCAGTTTCTCGCTGTAGGACCTGCTGGTGAAGTCCAGGCAGGTCTTGAAGCTGCCCGAGGTGGCGAACACCATCCCGGTGTCCTCCGGTTCCGCCCCCAGGGTGCCGCCCTGGCTGGTGACCAGCAGCCCGCTGAGCCGAAGGGTCAGCCGGGTGAGCCGGTCGAGTGAGCGCATGCCCCGGGTTCCCGGGTAGTCCATCCGGAAGCCCGGCACGACGCCGGCCCGGGTCGGCGTACCCGGCCAGAACTCGCTGTCGACGGTGGAGATTCCGTCGTTCCCGGCGTCGAGGCCGGTTCGGAACGCGGCGGCACCGTCCCCCCATGGGGAGAGCGCCGACCAGGCGCTGATCACCGGCCTCTCGGCCGCGGCGGTCGTCATGAGCCCTCCCCAGCGTGTGTCGCCCCGGGATCGCGGTAACGGCCCAGGACCAGTACGGCGTTGTTGCCCCCGAAGGCCATCCCGTTGTTCTGGACGATGTCCGGTTCCGCGGGCACTGCCACGTTGGGGACGCAGTCGACGCCGCACTGCGGGTCCGTCTGCTCGTGGTGGATCGTCGGCGGCAGGAACCCTTCGGTGATCGCCAGGACGCAGGCGATCGCACCGAGCGCGCTCGCGGCGCCCAGAGTGTGTCCCAGCATCGACTTGATCGCGCTCGTCGGAGGCAGCTCCTGGCCGAACACCTCGCGCAGGGCGGCCGTTTCGACCAGGTCGTTGGCCTTGGTCCCGGTGCCGTGCGCCGAGATGTAGTCGACCTGCGAGCCGCTGATCCCCGCGTCGCGGTGCGCGGCGCGGACCGCCCGGGCCACACCGTCGCGGTCGGGCGCGGTCGGGTGGCTGGCATCGCAGCTCAGCCCGTACCCCAGCACCTCGGCATGGATCCGGGCCCCGCGCGCGAGCGCGGCGTCCAGCGGTTCCAGGACAAGCATCCCGGAACCCTCCGCGACGATCATTCCCTGCCGGCCGGTGTCGAACGGCCGGCACACGTCGGGCGCCATGGCGCCGAGCCGGTAGAAGCCGGCGAAGGTCTTGCGGGACAGCGAGTCCGAACCGCCGCACAGGGCCACGTCCGCCTCGCCGGCACGCAGTGCGTCCAGACCCTGCCCCACCGCGTAGTTCCCGGCCGCGCAGGCGGTGGGCACGGTCACCGACTCGACGTCCTCCAGAGCCAGTTCGTTGACCACCGCGTCGGAGAGACGCTCTGACGGCGTGCGGCGCGCGACCTCCGTGGCCGGCCTGACCTCGCCCGTCCTGAACCGGGCCTCGGCCAGCTGATCGATCTCGTGAGTGCCGCCGTCGGTCGTACCGACCGAGACGAGCACTCGGTGTCGGCGCAGTTCCTCCTCGCCGAGGCCGGCATCCCCGACAGCCAGCCTGGTGGCGGCGACGGCGAACCGGGCCGCCCGTCCGTACCGCTGCGGATCTTCCCTGCGGAACCACTCCCTGGCTTCGAAGCGGCCGACCTCACCCACGTTGAAGTGGGCGAAGCCGGCTCGGTCGAACGCGTCGGAAGGGCCGATTCCGCTGCGCCCCGCGCGCAGCGATCCGGCGAACTCGGCGGTCCCGGTTCCGAGACCCGTGACCATGCCCATCCCGGTGACCACGACCCGTCGGTCACCCGCCCCCCTGTCGGCGGTCACTTCGCTTCGTGCTCCGCGATGACGGTGTACACACCGTGCAGGTTGACCATGCCCTCGATCGGCGCCTTGGAGAGGTCGATCCCGAGGGCTCTCTCCATCTCGGCGAGCATCTCGATGGTGCGGAGCGAGTCCGCGTCGAGTTCCTCCACGAAGAGCGTCTCGTCGGTGACGGCGGCCGGATCCACTTCCAGTACGTCGCAGACGATCTGCTTCACCTGTGCCCTGGTCTCCGCGCTCAGTCCCTCGGCGGCTCTGGCAGCGCTCATGTCGGTCTCCTGGATCTCTCGATGTCGAACTCTCGGTGAGCTCTTGGGGAGATCCTGCGACGGCGAGCTATCCGCACCCTATAAATGGCCGTCAACTGCCGTTCTACAGAGGCTGGTTGGCTCACAATGGGCTGGCATCCACACCGTTTGCCTGATACACGCACCTGATTGCGGGCCGACGGCGGCCCCTTTCCGGCCGGGAACCGCCGTCGGTAGACGTCGTCGCCCGGCCGCGGCCGGGCAGACGCTCACTCCGTCGTCGTGAGGCGTACCGCGGGCGTGCGCAGCGCGACCCAGGCCGGCAGCACCGTGGCCAGCAGGGCCACCACCGCGCAGGCCCCCGCGGTCACCGCGAACGGCACGCCCGGCAGGGTGACCGGCGTGCCCACGACGAGTTGCTGCAGTCCGGCCCACAGCCCGGCCGCGTTGAGCCCGACCACGGCCCCGGCCATCAGCACACCCATGCCGACCACCAGCAAGGACTCGCCGGCCACCATGCGCAGTAGTTGCCGCGGCGTGGCACCGCCCAGGCGCAGCACGGCCAGTTCCCGTGCCCGCTGCCCGGTCGACATCGTCAGGGTGTTGGCGACGGCCACGCCGGTGTAGAGCATCGCGATGCCCCCGACGATCGCCAGGGCCAGTCGGGTCTGCTCGTTGGTGGTGTCGTCGACGGCCGCCTTCCAGCGGGCGATCGGCACGAACCGGGCGGACATGTCCTGGGTCGCGGCGGCCAGCCGCTGCTCGACTGCGTTCCGGTCGGCGCCGTCCGCGAGCTTGAGGTACACCGCGTCCGGCAGGCCCCGTCCGGCGTACTTGGGGGTCAGCACCGCGCCGCTGCCGCCTGCGCTCGCCTTGATGACGGCCACCACCTTCAGCTTCTTCTCCGTGCCGTCGGCGAGCCAGACCGTCACCCTGTCACCCACTCCGCGGTTCCAGGTCTCGTCCACCACGATCGACCGGTCGTCGAGCTTCCTGGCGTCGCCGTGCACCACGGGCAGCGTCAGCAGACTGCCCAGGGCCTTGGGGTCGACGGTGAGCGCGCTGTACGGCAGCATCGGCGCTCCCGCCGGGAACACCAGGAGGTTGGGGCCGGGGATCGTGTAGATGCCGGTCGGCACGGTGGTCGCGGACTCGACACCCGGCACCGCCCGCACCTTGTCCACCACGGCCCGGCCGAGTCCCGGCGCGCCGTCCGGTGCCACGACGAAGTCGTTGGAGCGCACCCGCTGGTACGCCTCGCTCTGGGCCACCCCGGTCAGCGTGCCGGAGGTGCTCCAGAGGGCGGAGAAGAGACCCACCGTGATCAGCACGGGCGCGACGGTGGCCGCGGTCCGACGCAGCGCCGTGACGGTGTTGGCGTGCACCAGCATCGGGACGGCGCCCTTGAACACGGTGAACGGCGCGGTGGCGACTCTGGCGACGAACGGGACGGCCACCGGGCACAGCAGCGCACCCGCCAGGATCAGAGCCGGGGCGGCCATCGGCGTGATGTCGCCCCAGTAGGCGGGTGGCAGCAACGGGGTGGAGAGCAGCAGCACCACACCGGCGCCGAGCGCCGCGAGGCCGAGCAGCCAGCGCACCGCGTTCATGGCACGCCGCTCGATCGTGGACTCGCGCAGCGCTTCGAGTGGCCGGATGAGGCCCGCCCTCACCACGGAGACGCCGGAGCCGAGCACCGCGAGCAACAGCCCGATGAGGAAGGCCAGGAACAGCACGAGCACCGAGCTCCAGCCCACTTGGACGCGGAACCAGGCGGGCGCGAGCCCCCAGTCGCTCATGAGCCGGGCGAGCAGCGGCCCTCCGAGCAGGCCGAGCAGACATCCCGCGCCCGAGGCGATCGCGCCGACCAGGGCAGCCTCGGCGAGCACCAGCTGTCCCACCTGGACGGGGGTCGCGCCGGTGGCGCGCAGCACGGCGAGCTCACGGCGCCGCTGGGCCACCGAGAAGGCGAAGGTGGTGCCGACGACGAACACCGCCACGAAGGCGGCGACGCCGGTCGCCATGCCGAGCATGGTGGACACGCCGACGAGGGCCACCTCGTCCTCGTGGGCGCGGGGGTCCGCCTGCGAGCGCTCGAAACCCGACAGCACCTGGGCACGTCCTTCGACGGCGGTGCGCACCTTGTCCTCGGCGCCGTAGCTGATCAGCGCGTCGACTCGGGGCGAGAGCCTGACGGCTTCCGCGTTCGAGAAGAAGAGCGCCGACTCGAACGAGACGTCGTTCACGACCCCCGAGACAGTGAAAGCGAGGGGCCCGGCCTGCGTCAGCACGGTCACCCTGTCACCCGGGGCGGCACCGGCCGCCTCGGGGACGGCCACCTGTCCGGTCCCGGTCGGCGCGGTGCCCTCGGCGAGCCGGTAGCCGCCGAACGCGGCCGACGACCAGGGGTGTCCGATCTGCTCGGCGGGACCGGGACGGCCCGCGCCGTCGGCGCCGAGTTGGGCGTAGAAGGTGCGGTCGGTGACGGCTCTGCCCACCGTCGAGACATCCTCGACCAGGGCCGAGGACAGCCCCTCGGGGTCCTTCAACGGCTCGCTCTGGGTGCCGCCCCACGGATCGGGCATGCTCAGGTCCGGCTCTCCGCGAATGATCAGCGGTGCCTGGGCGAGCCGGCCGGGGCCGTGTTCGGGCGAGGCGACGCTCGCCGCGAGCACGAGGCCCATCGTCGACAGCAGCGCGGTGCCGAGCACCAGCGCGATGAAGGTACCGGTGAAGGCGGAGATTCTGCTCCGCAGCGTGTACCAGGCAATGTGCAGCATGAAAAGGGGTCTCCGGGTTGTTGCGAGCGCAGAACGGCCGTCAGTCGGCGACGAGTACTTCCACGTCTCCGGCCCACGAGCGGGCCTTGATCTGTCGTTCGCTGCTGGAGACCTCCTTCACCTCCACCTTTTCCGACCCCATGGTGGTGGAGGCGTTGACCTCGTATCCGCTGTCGGGCACGTGCAGCGTGACGTCTCCGCCCTTGGCGTTGACGTCGACGTCGACGGGCGTCTTGGACCAGGCGAGGTCGATCTTCCCGCCGCCCGAGCTCGCCTTCAGGCTCTGCGCCGCCAGGTTCTCCGCCCGGACCTCGCCGCCGCCGCTGCCGACGTCGACGCCGCCGGAGACGCCGTCGAGGCGGACCGTGCCGCCGCCGCTGTCGACGTCGACGGCCACCCCGCGCGGCATCTCGACCGTGTAGTTCACCGTGCACTCCGCCGAGCCGACGCCGCCGCCGCAGTCGGTGGCGACCTTGAGGACGAGCTTGCCGCCCTTGACGTAGTGCTCGGTCGAGGGACGCTTGCCGTCGGTGAACTTGCGGTTCTCGGTGACCTTGACGCTGTCGGCGTCACTCGCGACGAGCTTGATGTCACCGCCTCCGGAGTCGACGCTCACGCTGGTGACCTTCTCGTCGACGCCGTAGGAATCGGTGTCGGATTCGTCGTACTGGTCGCACGCACTCAGCAGCGGGGCCACGACCCCGAGCAGCAGGGCACCCGACGCCAGGGAGGTACGGAAACGGATCTTCATCGGCGGAAGCTCTCCTTGTGGGGGGATGATTGAAAGTGGCACCGTCAGATCAAACGGCGAGCCGGGTCACGCAACCGCGTCCGCCAGAGGCAATGGCAGAAAATCGTCCACACTCGTCCCGATCCCGAACTCCTGGGCCTGATGCTTCACCCAGTGGGCCAGCGCCAGGTCGAGGATGCCGAGACCGAACGGCGAGAAGACTGCGACGCGTCCGGGGTCGCGCCGGAAGGACTCCGGGTCGCGCAACAGGGCACCGATCTCCGCGTCGATGAACTCCCGCCCACCGCTGTCCTGTTCGGCCAGGTGCAGCGAGGTGTGTTCACGGCAGACATGGTCGGCGTCGTCGACGATGTTCTGTGCCCCGAGCACCGCCCGCACGGTCAGGTCGCGCAGCGAGACGTGGAGCACCGTGGTGTCGGCGGACACGCCCGACAGGTCCATGTGGGGGGTCGCCGCGGTGGTGGCGAAGGAGACCAGGCGGTGGGCGGCGAGTGCCTCCCCGGGGGTGGTCGCGACGTGCACGGCCAGACCCGGGACGACACCGCGGGCCTTGGCCGCGAAAGCACGGGCGCGGTCGGCGTCCAGGTCGTACAGCGTGACTTCGGTCAGCGAGGGCAACCGCGCCTTGGTGAAGCGCAGCACCTCCAGGTTGATCGGCCCGACGCCGATCAGCGACATGCCCTGCGGCTCCGCCTCGGTGGAGAGCAGGCCGGCAGCCAGGGCCGCGGATGCCGCGGTGCGCTTGGCGGAGATGAGCGATGCCTCGACGAACGCCGTGGGGCGGCCGTCCTCCATGGAGTTGAGGACGATGCTGGCACTGGCCCGTTCCTTACCCTGCGCCACGTTCCCGGGGAAGCTGGCGATCCACTTCATGCCGGCGACCGGCTGCTCCCCGCCCAGGTGGCCGGGCAGGCCGATGATGCGGTTGCGGACGTCGTCGGGGAAGCGCAGGAAGACGGAGTGCGGCAGGGCTGACCGGCCCCGGTCGTGCAGTCGGTAGGCATCGGCGATCAGCGAGAGGATCTCCGGTTCCTTCCCCTTGAGAATGTCGCGCACCTCGCGGTGGCCGATGATCAGCACAGCACTGACTCCTTCTCCGTCTTGTGGTCGATCGGGCGGAACAAGGCCCGGGTGTCCGCGAAGTTCGCCGCGCCCGGGCCGCGTTCCGGCTCCTTCCACAGATGGAAGACCTCGCCGAAGTTGGCGCGCACCCAGGCGTCGTCGTAGATGGTGTCGAGATAGCGGTCGCCGCCGTCGGGCAGTACGAGCACGACGTTCGAGCCCGGCCGGACGGCGGGAGCCAGTCGTTCGAGGGCGGAGACCACGGCCCCCGACGAGCCTCCGGCGAGGATGGCCTCCCGACGGACGAGGCGTCTGCAGCCCACCACACACTCCAGGTCCGTGACGTGCACGATGTCGTCGGCGTCCGACCGGTCGAGCAACTCGGGTACGACGGAGGCCCCGTGCCCGGGGATCAGGCGCGAGCAGGAGACGGGCGAGTCGAACAGACGGCTGCCCACGGCGTCGACGGCGTGGATGGTGGTCCCCAGGCCGGCGCTGCGGATGTACTCGGCGCAGCCGCTGAGGGTGCCCGTGGTCCCGACCGCGAGCACCAGATGGTCGACCTCGCCGTTCAGCTCCTCGGCGATCTCGCGCATCGTGGTCCGGTGCGCCAGGGAGTTGAGGGGGTTGGAGTACTGCCTCGGACTGAAGGCGCCCGGGATCCGTTCGAGCAGTTCGGCGACCCGGCGCAGCCGTTGCGGCAGCAGCTCGCCCGTCTCCGGATCCGGCCGGGTCACCACCTCGACCTCGGCGCCGTAGGCGCGCAGGATGCCGATGTTCTGCTCGGTGGTGCGGACGTCGACCACACAGATGAGGCGCAGCCCGAAGTACGCGCAGATCTGGGCGAGTCCGATCGCGAGGTTTCCCGAACTCGACTCCACCACCGTCGACCTGCCCGGGACCAGCTCACCGGAATGGATCCGGCCGAGCACCATGCTCAGCGCCGAGCGGTCCTTGATGCTGCCACCGGGGTTGAATCGTTCGGCTTTTGCGTAGATCCGGGAGGTGAACCCCGGGACCAGCCGCTCCAGTTCGATGAGCGGAGTGCCGCCGACCGTCGAGAGGATGCCCTTGGCCCCGGGTGCGGGGGCGAGGCGCTCGACCGCGGCTTTCCCTTCGTCGTACGGCATGTGATGAAGCCATCCTCGGTTGCGGGTGTCGGAATGTCCGTCGCTCGGCCATGGGGGAGACGGCGCGGTGGGGGCACGACCAGTCGGCACCGGCCCGGTAAGGCTCTGCCGATCACGACGTTGTCGGCACCGTTGTTCTTGACGCAGTGGCCGGCACCGGGGTTGACACGCCGTCACTCATCCTCCGCGCCTTCCTTCCGACTCCGGGCTGAGTAGACCTTCAGCTCCTGAAGGCTGTCCGAGCTCGCTATATCCGTTCCATACGCCCCGGTTGGTCGGTCATAGAGGCGGCATAGCGCCGATGGCGAGTCTGTGCGGCATCGGTCGCCCCGCTGCCCTGCTCCGGGTGGCGGCCCAGCGACCGACCAGTCCGCCATCGCTTCCGTCAGAGGAGAAAGCCGCTCATGAACGGCCAGGACAGCCGCATCAAGAAAGTCGTCATCCTCGGTGGAGGTACGGCGGGTTGGATGACCGCCGCCTACCTGGGAAAGGCGTTGGAGAACACCGTGGAGATCACGGTCCTCGAAGCGCCCACCATTCCCCGTATCGGAGTGGGCGAGGCCACCGTCCCCAACCTGCAGCGCGTGCTCTTCGACTTCCTCGGCATCAACGAGGACGAGTGGATGCGCGAGTGCAACGCCAGCTTCAAGACGGCCGTGCGCTTCGTGAACTGGCGCACCGAGGGCAAGGGAGAGCCCGCGGCCCGGGAGCTGCCGGCCGGCGGCCCGGACCACTTCTACCACCCGTTCGGCCTGCTCCCCGACTACGACCAGACGCCGCTCTCGCACTACTGGTACAAGAACCACCACGAGGGCACCACCACCGAACCGTTCGACTACGCCTGCTTCCGTGAGCCTCCGGTGATGGACGCCAAGCTCGCCCCGCGCTGGCTCGACGGCCGCCACGCCACCCGCTACGCCTGGCACTTCGACGCGGCGCTGGTCGCCCAGTTCCTGCGCCGGTTCGCCACCGACAAGCAGGGCGTCCTGCACGTCGAGGACGAGATGACCCGGGTGGAGCAGGACGAGCGGGGCTTCGTCACCGCGCTGCACACCAAGTCGGGCAAGGTCCTGGACGCAGACCTGTTCGTGGACTGCTCCGGATTCCGCGGTCTGCTGATCAACCAGGCCATGGCCGAGCCGTTCATCGACATGAGCGACCACCTGTTGTGCGACTCGGCGGTGGCCACCGCGGTGCCGCACGACGACGAGGCCAACGGCATCGAGCCGTACACCTCGGCGATCGCGATGTCCTCCGGCTGGGCCTGGAAGATCCCGATGCTGGGCCGCTTCGGCAGTGGTTACGTCTACTCCAGCAAGTTCGCCACTCAGGACGAGGCCACCCGGG
Source organism: Streptomyces stelliscabiei (assembly GCF_014873495.1). Taxonomy (GTDB): domain Bacteria; phylum Actinomycetota; class Actinomycetes; order Streptomycetales; family Streptomycetaceae; genus Streptomyces; species Streptomyces bottropensis. The sequence continues at coordinate 7,914,321 of NZ_JADBGF010000001.1, forward strand.
AGTTCAGCGAGCTGTGGGGTCTCGATCCCGAGAACACCAAGTTCAACCAGATCCGCTTCCGGGTCGGCCGCAACCGCCGCGCCTGGGTGAAGAACGTGGTGAGCATCGGCCTGTCCTCCTGCTTCCTGGAGCCCCTGGAGTCGACCGGGATCTACTTCATCACCGCGGCGATCTACCAGCTCGCGAAGCACTTCCCCGACCGGAACTTCAACGAGACGCTGATCAACCGCTTCAACAACGAGATAGAGGTGATGTTCGACGACACCCGTGACTTCATCCAGGCCCACTTCCATCTCGCGCCGCGCAATGACACGCCCTTCTGGCGCGCGAACAAGGAGCTGACGCTCCCCGAGAACATCCAGGAGAAGATCGCCGCGTACCGCGCCGGTCTGCCGATCAACTCGCCGGTCACCGACGAGTCCACCTACTACGGCAACTTCGAGGCCGAGTTCCGCAATTTCTGGACCAACGGCAGCTACTACTGCATCTTCGCCGGCCTCGGCCTGGTCCCCGACGCGCCGTTGCCGGCGCTGTCGTACCGACCGGGCTCCGTCGCCGGGGCGCAGCCGCTCTTCGAACGGGTCAAGCGCCAGCAGAAGGATCTACTGGACACGCTGCCCACCACCTACGAGTACCTGCGCCAGCTGCACGGCGCCTCCTGATCCCATCCCACCAGCGGCCCGTTCGCCTCGCCCGGCGCACGGGCCGCGCCTCCTTCCGGAGTGCTATCCACGGAGTGACCCATGCAGAAACCGATGCCCGGCCAGGCATCCAGAACCACCGACGAGCCAGACATACGCCCGCTGATGGCCTCCTTCCCCAGTGGGGTCAGCATCATCACGGCCCTCGACGCGGAGGGCAACCCGCAGGGGATGACGTGCAGTTCGCTGGCGAGCGTCGCCCTGTCCCCGCCCACCATCGTGGCCTGCCTGCGCACGGACAGCCGGACGCACCGGGCCGTGCGCGAAACCGGCAGGTTCGCGATCAATCTGCTGCATGAGCGCGGCCGTGCCACCTCGGACCTGTTCGGCTCCGGTGCTCCCGACCGGTTCGCACGGGCCGAATGGCGTCTCCCGCTGGGCGCCGGGGGCCCTCATCTGATCGACGCCGCACACGCCATCGCGGACTGTGCCGTCACCGGCACCCTCGAAGTCGGCGATCACACCGCGGTCCTCGGCGAGGTGCTCGACGTCACCTTCCTGGACCTGTCGCCCGAGCCGCTGCTCTACGGGCTGCGCCGGTACGCGACCTGGTCGGCGGTCACGGCAGTGCCCGAAACCGTCGGCGCCACGGCGCAGCCGGAGGCCGATCATGGCTGCCGCTGACCCCCTGCCGCCGCTGCTGATCGCCGTGCCCGCCGTCATCCTCGCCTGCCGGGCCGGCGGCGCGCTGTTCCGACGGATCGGCCAGCCGCCCGTGGTGGGCGAGATGTGCGTGGGCATCCTGCTCGGGCCGTCCCTGCTCGGCTGGCTCTGGCCGTCCGCGCAGCACTGGCTGCTGCCTCCGTCGGTCCTGCCGTTCACCGGCGTGCTCGGCCAGTTGGGCCTGCTCGTGTTCATGTTCCTGATCGGTTTGGAATTCGACTGGGGCACCCTGCGCGGTAAGCGAGCAACGGCCCTCGCCGTCGGCGGTACGTCCATCGCCGTTCCTCTGCTCCTCGGGGCGGCCCTGGGCCTGGCCATGTACGGGACCCAGGCACCCGACGGCGTACAGCAGATGCCGTTCGTCCTCTTCATCGCCGTGTCCATGAGCATCACGGCCTTCCCGGTCCTGGCCCGGATCCTCAGCGAACGGGGGTTGTACGGCACGCCCGTGGGCACCCTGGCCCTGGCGTGCGCGGCCATCGACGACGTCGCGGCCTGGTGCCTGCTGACCCTGGTGGTGGCGCTGACGACCAGCAGCTCCGCGATGGGCGCCGCGGGCACCGCGGCACTCACCCTCGGCTTCGCGGCCGCGCTCATCTGGGGGCTGCGTCCCCTGCTCGCCCGCAGGGCACGCCACGACCGGCTGCTCTCCGGCGAGCGGCACGAGGGCGTCGTACTCGTCGTCCTGTTCAGCGCGATCTGCCTGGCGGGCCTGATCACCGACCGGATCGGTGTCCACACCGTCTTCGGGGCGTTCCTGCTGGGGACCGCCATGCCCCGCGGTTCACACACGGTGGAGCGTGCCGCCCGGCAGTTGCGTTCGGTGGTGATTCCGGTGCTGCTCCCGCTCTTCTTCGTACAGACCGGACTGCGTACCGACCTGGGTGGGCTCCACCACATGTCCGAGTGGCTATGGGCAGGGGCCATCCTGGTGGTGGCGATGGCCGGGAAGTGGGGTGGTGCGGCGCTGGCAGCCCGGACGGCCGGCCAGGACGGGCGTTCGTCCCTGCTCATCGGCGCGCTGATGAACTGCCGCGGTATGACGGAACTGATCGTCCTGAACATCGGCTACGACATGGGGGTGATCGGCCCACAGGTGTTCACGATGCTGGTCATGATGGCACTGATCACCACGGCCCTGACCGGTCCTGCCCTGGACCGCCTGAGTCCGGGCACCCGGACGACCGGCGCCGCGGAGCCCCCGCCTGCGCCGGACGGTGAGAAGGCCGTGGCGGTACCCGTGTCCGGCCGCCCGTGAGAGCCGGTGCGGGCCGTGTGGGGTGCGTTGCCATCCCCGAACCGGTGGCCGAGGTCTTTCGACCTGCGGGTGTGGCGATGCGCAGTGTGGGGGTCACGGGCGATGTCCTGACGCTGAAATGGCGCTCGTGACGCACATGTGACGCTCGTCCTGATGGGATGTCAGGTGTGCTTCGGTGCTGCTGGAGTCGGTTGCGTGCTGAAGACCAAGAGGCTCCTTCTTGAGAGCCGGGCGGTCGGTGGTGAGGGCCGGGCGAAGAGCGGGCACTCCGGCCCCGGGTCCACGCTGCGGAGGTACTCCCCCTTCCCGCCCCGCGCGGGCACGCGGGGCAGACTGCCATTGACGCCATCTTCGCGTAGCGAAGGCCGGTCGGTGGAGCCCGTGGAGCGTGGCCCGCCATGGTCCCAAAGGCCCAGAAAAGTCCCAGAGATGCCGCCGCGCCTCATCCTGCCCCGCTGAATAGCAGGTCAGGCCGGGGTGCGGTGACATTCGTGTGCCAAATGTCCCGGAAGAGACCAGTGAACGCGCTGACCTGCGACGATGGGCGGCTGATGTCAGCTGACCAGGGCGAATGACCTTTCAGCTGTTTCATGTTCGTGCCACTTGACGGGGCCGGAAGTCCCAGAAGAGTCCCAGAGGACTCCCACCGCTGACGGGCACCCTTTCGGCTCTGTACGCCAAAGTGAGCTCGTCGAACGCTCTGTTGTCGACGGGGTGCGGGAGCCTTGATGTCGGGTGACTGGCGCTCGGCGGATGCCTTGCGGGATCGTAGGTTCTGATGATCGACGCTGACTCTGCGGGCGCCGGCGTCAGTGAGCCGGTGGTGCCCGCCAAGACTCGGCCGCCGTACAGCGAGCGGCCCGTCGCGCCTGCCCGGCGGGCTAAGAACTCCTAACGAAACGATCTTCGAGGTGGTTGGATCACTCCGGGACCGATGATCCGGGGGTGCGAGGTGGCGCGGCCGAAGCCGTGGGAAGTCGACGACGAGCCGTGGGCGGTGATCGAGCCGCTGCTGCCCAAGGTCGAGCGACGGACCCGCCACCCAGGACGCAAGCGGCATCCGGACCGGCTGGTGTTCCAGGGCATCCTGTTCGTCCTGCACACCGGGATCTCCTGGGAACACCTTCCGCAGGAGATCGGCTTCGGGTCGGGCATGACCTGCTGGCGCCGCCTGGCCGAGTGGACCGAGGCCGGCGTGTGACCCCGGCTGCACGAGGTCCTCCTCGCCAAGCTCCGCAGCGCGAACGCCCTGGACTTCTCCCGCGCGGCGGTCGATGGCTCCCACATCCGGGCGTCAAAGAGGGAGCCAAGACCGGACGAAGCCCTGTCGACCGGGGCAGAACCGGCAGCAAACATCATCTGATCGCCGACGCCACCGGCATCCCGCTCGCCGCCACCCTGACCGGCGGCAATCGCAACGACGTCACCCGGCTGATCCCTCTTCTCCAGGCCATGCCGCCGGTGCGGGGCAAGCGCGGCCGACCCCGGCGCCGCCCGGACGTGGTGCTGGGCGACCGCGGCTACGACCACGACAAGTACCGCCGCCTGGTCTGGGACCTCGGCGTGAAGCCGTTGATCGCCCGCCGCGGCACCGAGCACGGCTCCGGCCTGGGCACCCAACGCTGGGTCGTCGAGCGCGCGTTCGCCCATCTGCACTGGTTCCGTCGCCTGCGGATCCGCCGGGAGATACGCGACGACATCCACGAAGCCTTCCTCACCCTCCGATGCGCACTCATCTGCTCGAGACGCCTGAAGTCATTGCGATAGGAGTTCTCAGCCGTACTGGACCGAACTCCCGTACTCGGCAGGCGAGTTGCGGCGGACGCCTACACTCGCCCCATGAGGAAGCAACCTCCCCCGCCACCCCTCACCGAGGCCGAGACATCCGAGGCCGAGCAGGAACTGGGTGTGTCCCTTCCCCCCGGAATACCGGGACTACCTGCGCGAGGTGAGCGCCGGCGGGGCACTGGCCCGGCTGGAGCGGACCGATCGCGGTTGGTGGTGGGCCGGGAACGACGAGGCGATGCGGGCTCGGCTGGTCGTGCCCTTTCCGCACCCCGACTCCTATGACGAGGGCCGACGACGAGTTGGCCGCGCGGGAGCCGCGGGCCGAGGCGTTCGAGGGCGAGGCGGCGTACGCCGACGCATGGCGTGCCTGGGACGACGAGGCCGGCGAGTTCGAGGACATAAGACCGCCGGTGCCGTGGTCGTGCAGGAGCATGGGTGCGGCTTCTCCACGCTGCTGGCGGTGACCGGGCCGCTGGCGGGCACGGTGTGGTGGGACGGGCGGGCGATCTGCGACCGGATCGTGCCGCTGTCCCCGGACCATCTCGGCGGTGCCCGCCCGGTCCGGTTCGCGGAGTGGCTGCGGCACGGCTCGTGGGCCCTGCTGCCACCGGACTGGCCGCCCCACCCATCGACCCCCGTCGTCCCTCGCTAGCGGCTCAATCGCGGGTGAGTGACGAAATGCACCCCCTGGACTCCCGCCAGACACACTGCCCTGGCGGCTGCCCTCGTAGTTCTTCCGTACGTGGGCCGCTCCGGTAAGCCTGTCGGGCAGAAGTGACAGCGGCGAACGAGTACGAGTACGAGTGCGGAGGTGACGGGGCGTGAACCACCGGGAGCTGGTCGCCGCGCGGATCGAGGAACTGCGCGGCGTACCCGGCGTCGCGGTCCGGCAGAGCGAGATCAGGCCGCCGGTGTCCGCCGCGGAACTGGCCGAAGCGCGCACCCTCGCCCGAAACCGTCTGCCCGAGGGCGTCGAGGATTTCTACACCCGGCTCAACGGGTTCACCCTCGCCTGGGACTACGCGCCGCCGGGCCAGAGCGGTCGGCCGACGGACTCCGGCTCGATCGACATCCTTCCGCTGGCCGAGGTCTTCTCCGACTGGCGAGAAACCATCTGGTTCGACGACTTCCCCGGCGGAGTCCGCTTCGAGCCGGTCAAGCCGTTCGACTTCCTCAGCCCCGAGGCGTGCGCCGCCTTCTGCCAGCAGCCCGACGCTCCGCCCGGTGACGAGGTCCGCTACCACTACCTCGGGGAGGGGCTGCGCCCGCCCGTCCCGTCCTTTCCCGGCTATCTCGAACTCGCCCTGCTCACCTGCGGATACGCCAGATGGCACAACGCGCTGACCCTCGACGACCCGGCCTTTCCGGAAGCGGCGGGCATCCGCGCCCGGATGCGGCAGGTCGTCCCGGGGTTCAGCGACGACAAGCTCACACACTTCTCACGAGGGGGACACTGATGACCGCTTCACCGCGAGACAGAGACCGGTCGGCTTCCGTACGGCGTTGGGGGGCCGGTCTGTTGGCGACGGTCTCCGCCGCCGCCCTGCTGTCGGTGCTGTCGCCTCATCCCGCTCGGGCGGCAGAGGACACCACCCGGTCGGCTTCCGCTTCCTCGGTCTCGTCGGCGGATGACGCGCTGGCACGCCGCTACGCGCCCCGGATCTGGCTTCAGCAGGACGAGTCCTACTTCCCGGCCGCTGTCGAGCCGTTCCTGGCCAACACCCACCTCGAGACCCGTGCGGACAACGGCAACCCCAACCAGCAGTTCCTCGTGACCAACCAGGCGCTGGGCTGCGACTCCTGCACGAATCCGCCGTTCCTGGCCGGACAGCGCCCCGGTCAGACCGCGGTGCCGGCCTACGCGGAGGTCGTACACCGCACCGACAACGGCAACCCGACCAACATCACCGACATCAACTACTGGACGTTCTTCCCGTACAACAACGGCAAGCGGGTCTGCGTCGGATGGTTCTCCCGCTGGGGTTGTGTCGGGGGCTACTCCACGTTCGGCAACCACGTCGGCGACTGGGAGCACGTCACCGTCCGCTTCGTGGACGACGTGCCGTACAGGGTCTCCATGGGCCAGCACGACGGTGGACAGACCTTCCCGTACGGCGGCTCCGAGGTCGCTCTGGTCGGCGATCAGCCGGTGGTCTACGCGGCGCAGGGATCCCACGGCATGTACCCCGACGCGCGACGCCACACCTACCGGAATCTGCCCAACGGCGACACCCTCAACGACGACACCGGCGCAGGCACGCTCTGGGACACCCGGCAGGCACTCAAGGTGTTCGCCTGGCAGCCCGTGGGCAGCTACACCGGCGAATGGGCCTGGCTGAACTACACCGGCCGCTGGGGCAACCCGAAGTCCGGCTGCTTCTTCTCCGAGGCCCTCAGCGGGGAATGCGTACTGAACAACGGCCCTGAAGGCCCGCCCAGGAAGTCCCTGTTCGACCCGCACATGCAGCCCCTGGACGGCGAGCCCGGTCTCCAGTGACGCCGGCCGTCCGCTCGCGTCCTGCAGAGGTGGTTCGAGAGGCCGGGGCGAAGAGAGATCGGATCCTCGTCACGCCCATACCCGGATCGCCCGCCCGCACATGGGAACAGCTGCACGCCCGAACACCCCCCGCCGAAACCCGTCGCTGACGGTTATTGAGATTCGGGCCCCCGGAGAGAAGCTGACCGCCCAACTGGTGCGCACGCCGGCGATGGAGGTGATGGCCGTTGGCCGGCCAGCAGGACACTGCCGCAGGTGTCCGCGAGGTGGAGCGCCTGTGTGAGGGCCTGGCGGGCCTCGTCGGCCTTTCCGTCGCGCATGAGAGTGGTTCCCAGCCCGTAGTGGGCGCGGGCCAGTTCCAGTCGGGCGGGGGACCGTTTCAGCAGGGCCACGGCCTCGCGCAGGAGGGCCTGCCCTCTGCGTCCGCCGTGGATGGCGCCCAGACAGCGTGAGGCCACCCCGATCGCTCGCTCGGTGCCCCACTGGTGGGCCAGCTCCAGTTCCTCGGTGGCCAGTTCGAGCGCGTCCGTCCGCTGTCCGAGCGTGAGGTGCGGCAAGGCCGCCCGCGACCGCCAGGGCACCCAGGCCAGGTTCATGACCTGTGCCCGGTTCTCCTGCGTGCCGTACTCGTGCAGGATGGCGAGGGCGGCGGTCGGGTTGCCCCGCGCCGCGTGCAGCCGACTGCGTGCGAGGAGCGCCGGGCCCTGCCAGGTCCAGCCCATCCGGTCGAAGTCGGCGTCCGCGGTGAGCACTGACGTCGCCGAGGTCAGGTCGCACCGCTCGATCAGCGACTCGCCCATCTGGGTCCGCATCGACAGCCTGACCCGAGGCTCCAAGCCCTGGTCGGCCGTGATGGCGGGGTGTCCGAAGTCTGCGGTGAGCGGGAGCTGCCGGCCGCGCCGGGCCTGGACGAGCAGTTGCCAGGTCAGCGCGGACGAGACCATCAGGAACGAGCCCCATCGGCCGCCCGTGTCGCCGGTGCGGTCGAAGCGCGCGACCGCGTCGTCGAGCCGGTCGGTGGACAGGAAGGCCAGCCCGGCGAGGCTCACGACCATGGGGGACGCGTCCGCCGTGACCAGTCGGTCTGCCCCAGATCGTCCACCGCACGGGCGAGGACGTCGACGGCGCGCTCGTGCTCATGGCTGAGGAACAGTGCGCTGGCGAGCAGAGAGGCCGCCTCGGCCAGCGCATACGGGTCGGCTAACGCCGTCGATGCCTGCGTCAGGTGGTGCTTGGCCGCGCCGACGTCGATCTGTATCTCGTCCTTGCCCGACTCCAGCAGCAACCGAACTCTGCTCGGCAGGCGACGATCTGGTCGCTGCGTGACGCAGAGCAATACGCCGACCGCGACCCTTCTTGTGTTGTGCCGCATCCCGTCGATGCGTCTTCATGACGAGGCTCACGAGGCCGACCGCGCCCTCAGAGGCATGCCCGTGGGCCCCGTGCCCGGCAGGTACATCGCCACCCACAGGCTGAGCCGCCTCCAGGCGGTGCGCGCGCGAGCCGCCGATCGGAGCGACCGGCCGGTCACGGCCCTCCGGGCAGTCCAGGCGCCGAGCCTCACGTTGCCCCGGGTGTCAGCACCGCTTCCAAACGAGCCGGTAGGAGGCGCCCGGGACGTCCGTCGAGCCCATGGTGACCACGCTGGCGCGGTTGTCCGAGCCAGCGCTCACCTGCAGGGATGTGTTGACGTTGAGGTACCGCTGCGAGCCACACGGTGCCCAGACCAGCCGGTTGTCCGGCACGCTGTCGGACACAGCCCAGTCATCCTGGTACGGCCCCGTCAGCGGGTGGGACTGGAAGACGTCGTCCGTCGTCCCCTGGAAGTAGTAGTCGGACTTGATGGTGGCGGTCGCGCGCGCGGGCAGCGATGCATGGCCGCGGTGGTCAAGCCCGAAGAGGGCGTAGGTGTAGGACGCCGGGGCTTTGACGTCCAGGACGAGCTGGCAGTTCTTCCGCGCGTCGGCCGGTCCGGCATTGCCACCGGCCTGGGCGGTGTAGGCGTCGTACGTCACTGTGAGCGTGGAGTTGTCGGGGGACACCGTGGCACCAGCCGTGCCCGCCGGGCACCCGGAGCCGTTGATCGTCTTGATCACGACCTGGGCCCCCTCGGCCGGCGCGTCGGCGGCCGCCGCCCCGGATTGGACCGACAGCAGCCCGAGGCATAACGCCGCCAGTGCTCCGCTGGTGGCGAGAAGACGAGACATGACTCTCCAATCGCAGTACGGCTGGTGACGGAGTCCCACAGGCATGACGCGGGGCGGCCGCCCTCACCCGCTTCGGCCGCCGGAGCAGGTTCGGTCATCGGTGCATGCACGGCGGCGGAACTGTCCGTACGGGTTCGGGCGACGGTCGTGCGGTCATCACCGCGGGCCGCAGCGGGCCCCCGGGGTGGGAGCGCGCCCACTATAGGGGGAGCCTGCCACCTACGAAAGAGACGAGTGCGGCGCAACCTCCGGAACAGCAGGCGGGCGGCGGCGAATCCGTCGTACAGGTCGCGGGGCGTCATCAGAAGGAGGGGCACCTACCGAGAGTCGCCCAGCGTGTGTGGAAACGTTCCGTGACGAGGCCCTTGACGGACATGCCCGCGCTGGTGTCCTTGCCGGCCTTGCCGTACGCGTCCGCCCTCCCGTCCCGTTGGCAGGCCCGACGACGGCAGCACGCATTTCACTCTCGTCTCGACGCGCTCCCGGGCAGGGGTGTCGCGGATGCTGTCGGCGGGCGCCTCGGTCGGCAGGCCGCCGACCCGGACGTAGGGGTCAGCCGGATGATCGAAGGAACGCCGGTGTGCGTGGAGGTCCGGGCTGGAACTGGCCGTAGCGGTGTAGTGCGCTTGATGCGCGTGCGAGGCGAGGACTGAACTCCGAATCTCAGGAACGCCAGTGGCACCGTCGGTGCGGACATTGCGAGGCCCCTGTGGCGAGCACTCTCCGTGAAGGCTGACCGGCGCTCGGATATCTCTGACGTATCGTCACCACTTTAAGATCATCTTGCACGTGCGTTGCACAAGGTGATGAAAAACAGCGGTGATCAATGAAGAGTCCCGCAAGTGTGTAGCAGCAGGGCAGCAGGGCAGCAGGGCAGCAGGGCAGCAGGCGTTTAGGAGTGTCGTGCCCCTCATCTCCCAGGGGCACGACACTCCTGCCGATCAGATGTCCCGGAAGATCTCGATCTGCGCGCCCACCGTGTTCAGGCGCTCCGCCAGGTCCTCGTAACCCCGGTTGATGACATAGACATTGCGCAGGACCGACGTGCCCTCGGCGGCCATCATCGCCAGCAGGACGACCACGGCCGGACGCAGGGCCGGCGGGCACATCATCTCGGCGGCGCGCCAGCGGGTGGGGCCCTCGACCAGCACCCGGTGCGGGTCCAGGAGTTGGAGGCGGCCGCCGAGGCGGTTGAGGTCGGTCAGATAGATCGCGCGGTTGTCGTAGACCCAGTCGTGGATCAGGGTCTGGCCCTGCGCGGCGGCGGCGATGGCCGCGAAGAACGGGACGTTGTCGATGTTGAGGCCGGGGAACGGCATCGGGTGGATCTTGTCGAGCGGCGCCTGGAGTTTCGACGGGCGGACGGTGAGGTCCACCAGCCGCGTACGGCCGTTGTCGGCGACGTACTCCGCCGAGCGGTCGTGGTCGAGGCCCATCTCCTCCAGGACCGCCAGCTCGATCTCCAGGAACTCGATCGGCACCCGGCGCACGGTGAGTTCGGACTCGGTGACGACGGCGGCGGCCAGCAGGCTCATCGCCTCGACCGGGTCCTCGGAGGGCGAGTAGTCGACGTCCACGTCCAGGTGCGGGACCCCGTGCACGGTGAGCGTGGTGGTGCCGATGCCCTCCACCCGTACGCCGAGCGCCTCCAGGAAGAAGCAGAGGTCCTGGACCATGTAGTTGGAGGAGGCGTTGCGGATGACGGTCACGCCGTCGTGCCGGGCGGCGGCCAGCAGCGCGTTCTCGGTCACCGTGTCACCGCGCTCGGTCAGCACGATCGGCCGGCCGGGGGTGACGGACCGGTCCACCTCGGCGTGGTACAGCCCCTCGGTGGCGGTGATGTCCAGGCCGAAGCGGCGCAGCGCGATCATGTGCGGCTCGATCGTCCGCGTCCCGAGGTCGCAACCGCCCGCGTACGGCAGTGTGAAGTGGTCCATGCGGTGCAGCAGCGGGCCGAGGAACATGATGATCGAGCGGGTGCGGCGGGCCGCCTCGGCGTCGATGGCCGCCAGGTCCAGTTCGGCCGGCGGCACGATCTCCAGGTCCACACCGCCGTTGATCCACCGGGTGCGTACGCCGATGGAGCCGAGCACCTCCAGAAGGCGGTACACCTCCTCGATACGGGCCACCCTGCGCAGCACTGTGCGCCCCTTGTTCAACAAGGAGGCGCACAGCAGCGCGACACACGCGTTCTTGCTGGTCTTCACATCGATCGCACCGGACAGACGGCGCCCGCCGACCACCCGCAGATGCATCGGACCCGCGTATCCCAGCGAGACGATCTCGCTGTCCAGGGCTTCACCGATTCGGGCGATCATCTCAAGGCTGATGTTTTGATTACCGCGCTCGATACGATTCACCGCGCTCTGACTCGTGCCGAGCGCCTCCGCCAACTGCGACTGAGTCCAGCCACGGTGCTGCCTTGCGTCACGAATGAGCTTGCCGATGCGTTCGAGGTAGTCGTCTGCCATGAGGCCGAGGTTATCTCAGATATGAGATCACGCCTCTTGGGGGGCCTGTTGGAGTGGTGACGAGAGGCCATGCGGGTGACGGGCGTCAGCCGTACGACGGTGACGGCGGCGGTCTCAGTGACGCCTGGCGTTGCGTGTGCGGCGCCAGCCGAAGGGGCCGGGCAGGTCCATCGAGGTCGTACGGCGCCCCGTGCTGCTGTGGGTGTGGCGCGGGCCGTTGTGGCCTCCGGTGGTGATGGACCAGGAGCGCTTGTTGATGTTCAGTCGCACACCCGGCAGGATGCGGAAACTCTTGCGGAACGTGAGCGGCATGTGTGCCTCCTTCCCAGTGCACACCGGGTACCCCGTCCTGCCGTTCGCATCCCTGCCACTTGAAGGCAACTGCGGCTTCGGTGCGGGGTGTTGGCTTCGCGTGCCTCCCGGGGCGCGTGCGTCAGCGGGGCGGCAACACGCAGAACTCGTGGCCGTCGGGGTCGGCGAGCACCACCCAGTCGACGTCGCCCTGGCCGATGTCGACGGGTGTCGCGCCGAGGGAGACGAGGCGGTCGACCTCCGCCCGCTGGTCGCCGCCGGCGGGCGGGGCGAGGTCGAAGTGGAGGCGGTACTTGCCCGCCTTCGGGGCCAGCGGCGGACCACCCCAGGTGACCTTCGGGCCGCCGTGCGGCGCGCGGATCGCGGTCTCCTCGTCCTGGTCCCAGACCAGGGGCCAGCCGAGGGCCCGGCTCCAGAAGTACCCGACCTCCTGCGAGCCGTCGCTCGCGAGCGCGCCGATGAATCCGCAGTCGGCGAGGAAGCTGTTGCCCGGCTCGATGACACAGAACTCGTTGCCCTCGGGGTCGGCGAGGACCACGTGCTCCTCGTCCGGGAGCTGGCCGATGTCGATGTGCCGGCCGCCGTGGTCGAGCACCCTCGCCACGGTCTGCCGCTGGTCGTCCAGGGACCTGCTGGTGAGGTCGAAGTGCATCTGGTTCGGGACGGTCTTCTTCTCCCGGCTCGGCAGGAAGCGGAGCCGGAACCCGGTGTCGTCGTTCGGGGCGAGCGCGAGGGCGCCGTAGGGATCGTCGACGGTCTCCCAGCCCAGGACGCCGGCCCAGAAGCGCGCCAGGCCGGCGGGGTCGTTCGCGTCGAAGCAGAGTGCGTGGAGGTGGGAGGTCATGCCGGGGGATCTCCGATCCGCTGACTCACGGTCGCGCACCGGGCTCGTCCCCGTGCCCATGAGGCCCGCCATGCTAGGAAGCGCGGGAATCGCCGTGCAACGCAAATAGAAGCGCGGCGGTGCGAGGTGACGGGCTCGCCGGTGGGTGACGGTGGGCCGGCCGGTGCGGTGGGACGGACTGGCCGGTGGGGCGGACTGGTCGGTGGGGTGCCGAGTGGGCCGGACCGTGCGGCGGTGACGGGCCGGACCGTGCGGCGGTGACGGGCCGGACCGTGCGGCGGTGGCGGGCCGGACCGTGCGGCGGTGGCGGGCAGGACCGTGCGGCGGTGGCGGGCAGGACCGTACGGCGGGTGCGGGCCGGACCGCCGACGGGGACGGACCGTCTCGTGCGGGGCGGCCGATCGGCGTGCGTCGCGGACGGGCGCCCACCTGCGGGCGAACGAGCCGACCCTGGGGCCGGACGGGCCGTCTGTGAGTGGTTGAGTCGACCCTGGGGCCGGACGGGCTGTCTGTGAGTGGACGGGGCACTCCTGGGGCCGGACGGCACGTCTGTGAGCGGTTGAGTCGACCCCTGGGGCCGGACGGGCCGCCTGTGAGTGGACGGGACACTCCTGGGGCTGGACGTGACGCCTGTGATCGGACGAGCCGTCCCCCGCGACCTGCGGCGCGAATCAACCGGCCCCGTGACGCGGGGGCGGACGCCCGACGTCGCGCCGGGGCATGCGGTGATCGCCCCCGCGCCCCACGCGCCGTACCCCTCGCCCCCGCGTCCCGACGAGATTGGCGCACGCCACATCGGGCCGGGCATGACCAGCCCGCGCCCATGTACTACTGTTATCTCGACATCGAGATATCTGCCGAGGCGCACTGCGGCCGCCACCCCGGTAAGGGGTACCTAACTTAGCCTTACCTTAGCGGATCGGCCAAGAGGGCCTGGCGGCAGGATGCGGTGGTACGCGCACATGGAATGAAGGAGACTGTCGTGTCGGCGAACAGCTTCGACGCCCGCAGCACGCTGCAGGTGGGCGACGAGTCGTACGAGATCTTCCGGCTGGACAAGGTGGAGGGCTCGGCTCGCCTGCCCTACAGCCTCAAGGTCCTGCTGGAGAACCTGCTCCGCACGGAGGACGGCGCGAACATCACCGCCGACCACATCCGTGCCCTCGGCGGCTGGGACTCGCAGGCCCAGCCCAGCCAGGAGATCCAGTTCACCCCGGCCCGCGTGATCATGCAGGACTTCACGGGTGTGCCCTGTGTGGTCGACCTCGCCACCATGCGTGAGGCCGTGAAGGCGCTCGGCGGCGACCCGGCGAAGGTCAACCCGCTCTCCCCGGCCGAGATGGTCATCGACCACTCCGTCATCGCCGACAAGTTCGGCACCAACGAGGCCTTCGCGCAGAACGTCGAGCTGGAGTACGGCCGCAACAAGGAGCGCTACCAGTTCCTGCGCTGGGGCCAGACCGCGTTCGACGACTTCAAGGTCGTCCCGCCCGGCACCGGCATCGTCCACCAGGTGAACATCGAGCACCTCGCCCGTACGGTCATGGTCCGTAACGGCCAGGCGTACCCCGACACCCTCGTCGGCACCGACTCGCACACCACCATGGTCAACGGCCTCGGTGTGCTCGGCTGGGGCGTCGGCGGCATCGAGGCCGAGGCCGCGATGCTCGGCCAGCCGGTCTCCATGCTCATCCCGCGCGTCGTCGGCTTCAAGCTCACCGGTGAGCTGACGCCCGGCACCACCGCCACCGACCTCGTGCTGACCATCACCGAGATGCTCCGTAAGCACGGTGTCGTCGGCAAGTTCGTCGAGTTCTACGGCGAGGGCGTGGCCGCCACCTCGCTCGCCAACCGCGCCACCATCGGCAACATGTCGCCGGAGTTCGGCTCGACCGCCGCGATCTTCCCGATCGACGGCGAGACCATCAAGTACCTGAAGCTCACGGGCCGCAGCGAGCAGCAGCTCGCGCTCGTCGAGGCGTACGCCAAGGAGCAGGGCCTCTGGCTCGACCCGGCCGCCGAGCCCGACTTCTCCGAGAAGCTGGAGCTGGACCTCTCCACGGTCGTCCCCTCCATCGCCGGCCCGAAGCGCCCGCAGGACCGCATCGTCCTCGCGAACGCCGCCGAGCAGTTCAAGACGGACGTCCGCAACTACGTCGACGCCGTGGACGAGGCGGGCAAGGAGTCCTTCCCGGCCTCCGACTCCCCGGCCGTCGCGCCGAACGGCGCCCCGTCCAACCCGGTCACGGTGACCGCCCCCGACGGCTCGACGTACGAGATCGACCACGGCGCGGTGACGGTCGCGGCCATCACCTCCTGCACCAACACCTCGAACCCGTACGTCATGGTCGCCGCCGCGCTCGTGGCGAAGAAGGCGGTCGAGAAGGGCCTGACCCGCAAGCCGTGGGTCAAGACCACCCTCGCCCCGGGCTCCAAGGTCGTCACCGACTACTTCGACAAGGCGGGCCTGACCCCCTACCTCGACAAGGTCGGCTTCAACCTCGTCGGTTACGGCTGCACCACCTGCATCGGCAACTCCGGCCCGCTGCCGGAGGAGGTCTCCAAGGCCGTCAACGACCATGACCTGGCCGTGACGTCGGTGCTCTCCGGCAACCGCAACTTCGAGGGCCGGATCAACCCCGACGTCAAGATGAACTACCTGGCCTCCCCGCCGCTGGTCGTCGCGTACGCCCTCGCGGGCTCCATGAAGGTGGACATCACGCGCGACGCGCTGGGTGTGGACCAGGAGGGCAAGCCGGTCTTCCTGGCCGACATCTGGCCCTCCGAGGCCGAGGTCAACGACGTCGTGGCGAACGCCATCGGCGAGGACATGTTCTCCAAGTCCTACTCCGACGTCTTCGCGGGCGACGCCCAGTGGCAGGCCCTGTCCATCCCCGAGGGCAACACCTTCGAGTGGGACCCGCAGTCGACCTACGTCCGCAAGCCCCCGTACTTCGAGGGCATGACGATGGAGACCACCCCGGTCTCGGACATCGCCGGCGCCCGCGTGCTCGCCAAGCTCGGCGACTCGGTCACCACCGACCACATCTCCCCGGCCGGTGCGATCAAGGCCGACACCCCCGGAGGCAAGTACCTCACGGAGCACGGGGTCGAGCGTCGTGACTTCAACAGCTACGGCTCGCGCCGCGGCAATCACGAGGTCATGATCCGCGGCACTTTCGCCAACATCCGCCTGCGCAACCAGATCGCGCCGGGCACCGAGGGCGGCTACACCCGCGACTTCACCCAGGACGGCGGTCCGGTGTCGTTCATCTACGACGCCTCCCGCAACTACATCGAGCAGGGCATCCCGCTGGTCATCCTGGCCGGCAAGGAGTACGGCTCCGGCTCGTCCCGTGACTGGGCGGCCAAGGGCACGGCCCTCCTCGGCGTCAAGGCCGTCATCGCCGAGTCCTACGAGCGCATCCACCGCTCGAACCTCATCGGCATGGGCGTGCTCCCGCTGCAGTTCCCGGAGGGTGCCACGGCCGCCTCCCTCGGCCTCACCGGCGAGGAGACCTTCTCCTTCACCGGCGTCGAGGAACTGAACAACGGCACCACCCCGCGCACGGTCAAGGTCACCACCGACAGCGGCGTCGAGTTCGACGCGGTCGTCCGCATCGACACCCCCGGTGAGGCCGACTACTACCGCAACGGCGGCATCATGCAGTACGTGCTGCGCAGCCTGATCCGCAAGTAGGCGGACCGGTACGGCAGTTGAGGGCCGCATCCCCGGTGACGGGGGTGCGGCCCTTCGCGTAGTTCCTCGCGCGCGGCCCTTCGTGCGGCGCTGCGTGCGGCGCTTCGTGTGGTCCTACAGCCAGCCGCGCTGTGCCGCCCGTGCCCCCAGCTGGAAGCGGCTCGCCGCCCCGAGCCGGTCCTGTAATTCACTCACCCGCCGCCGCAGGGTCCGCAGGCTCACCCCGAGATGGCGGGCCACCGCCTCGTCCTTCATCCCGGCCGCCAGCAGCCGGGTCAACGTCCGCTCCCCCTCGGAGAGTTCACCCTCACCGACCGGCAGACCGAGCGGCGTCGCCTGTTGCCAGGCCAGGTCGAACAGTTTCTGCAGCGCCTCGGTCACCGCCGAGTGCCGTACGACCGCCGCGCAGTAGCCGCCCGCGTCGGACGAGGTCAGCGGCAGCATCGCCCGACGGCCGTCGACCACCAGCAACTTGACCGGCACCGAGGGCAACACCCGTGCCTGCTCACCGAGTTCGACCATCTTCCAGGCGTGGAAGAGGACGTCCGGGTCCTCCAGGGCGGTCGCCGCGTACACCGTGCGATAGGTGATCCCGCGGCTGAGCAGATCCGACTGGAGGTCCAACTGCGGGGTGCGCGGGGCCAGATACGGGGGAGTGTCGAAGACGCACACCTCGTGCTCGGCGCGTGCGTACAGCTCCTCCAGGCGAGCCGCGTTGGCGCCCTCGCCGGAGACCACCTCGACCAGCCGGGACGGCTCCTCCCGCAGCAGTCCGGCCTCGTGTGCGGTGGCCATCTCCTCGGCGGTGGCGGCCAGGAGTTCGGACTCGGTCTCGCGCCGCCGGATCAGCGCCCGGATCGCCACCCGGGGGTCGACCGCGCGCAACCCGCCCATGGAGTCCGGTGGTTGGAGCAGACCGAGCGCGAGCAGCCGGTTGCAGGACTCGCGGACCCGGGCCGGCTCGGCGCCGGTCAGCAGCGCCCAGCCGGCCGCGCCCGCGTCGGGCTGGTGGAGGACCGACCGGTACACCAGCTCGTCGAAGGCGGAGACCCCCACCGCGGACCAGGGGCTCGTGGTGGGGGCCGATTCTGTGGTGGCGTGCGCCGTCTCGTGTGCCGTGTTCACCATGTCCCGGCACGGTAGACGAACTCTGTTAAGACGGTGTCCTATGTGGTGAGGCGGACGAGTCGCTTGTAGCAGCACAGGGCGGCGGCGAGACCGAGAAAGGCCAGGTAGTTGCGGGGATTTCGTTCATAGCGGGGGCTGAGCCGACGGTAGCCGGACAGCCAGGAGATGGTCCGCTCGATGACCCACCGGCGGCGGCCCAAACGTTCGCTGGACTCGATGCCTTTGCGGGCGATGCGCACACCGATGCGCTTGCCACGTAACCATTTCCGCAGGTGAGGCACGTCGTACGCCTTGTCCGCATGGAGCCGTTGGGGCTTGAAGTGGCGGCCGCGGTGGGGGTCGTGTCTCGTTTGGTGACCGGCCACCATCGGCTTCAGCCCTTCGCTGTCGTGGACGTTCGCGGCGGAGACGCCGACGACCAGGGGCAGCCCGTTCGCGTCCGACAGGACGTGCATCTTGGAACCCGGCTTGCCCCGGTCCACGGGGCTCGGGCCGGTATGACCGCCCCCTTTTTCGCCCTGACGTGGGCGGAGTCGAGGACGACGCGTGAGACATCGATCAGGCCCGCGTCGTCGAGCCGGTGCAGGACGGCCTCGTGCAGACGGCCCCACACGCCGGCTCTGGACCAGATCAGGAACCGGCGATGGGCGGTGGACTTCGAGATCCCAAAGCAGGGTGGCAGGTAACGCCAGGAGCAGCCGCTGACCAGCACGTAGATGATCGCCGCGAACAGCGTCTCATCAGGCGTGTCCTGCGTTCCGCCGCCCTGCGGCCGCACCTTCGACGGTGGGATCAGCGGCTTCGCGATCTCCCACAGCCCGTCCGGAACAATCCAACTCCACGTACCCCGCCCCATACATGGCTCAACGAGCCCTCACCACATAGGACACCGTCTAAGGCTGAGGCACATGTGGTGGGTGACCGTCAGTTTCGGGTCGCGTCCGCCACAGGCCCGCTCCTACTTCAGACCGAACGCCCTCAACACGGTCTGGTCGATTCCGTTGCCGTCGCGGTCGGTGGCCCGCACCCGCAGCGACACCGACTCGGCGTCCTCCGCCGGCGTGAACCGCGCCTTGCCGCTCTTCACCTTCACCTCCTTCCAGGACGTGCCGTCGTCGTAGGAGACCCAGGCTTCGAGGCTGCGCGCCTTCACACTGCCCAGCTGGTCGGCGACCGGCAGATCGACCTTCAACTCCTGCCCGCTCTTGGCCCGGTTGAGGAGGTCGAGGCCCTTCGGGACGATGCCGACCGTGAGCAGCGGCAGGGCCGTCTCAGTGGTGGTGTGCGCCGAGGCGAAGGTCCACTCGGTGTGCGTGCTGGTGGAGTACTCGGCCCAGGCCGCCCGGCGCTGCACGTCCAGCTCGAAGCGGTACGAGGCCTCGGCCGCCGGCACGTCGAAGACGCCGTAGCCGCCGAGCAGCGAGTCGCCGACCAGCTTGCCGTCCGCGTAGAGCCTGCCCTTGCCGGTGGTGTCGGTGCCGTCGATGTACCCGTAGTGGCCCGGCGCGGAGTCGTTCAGCTCCGTCACCGACATGGTGAGCTTGTCGCCGGTGCGTTGGGGCAGGCCGTACTCCTCGCTGGTTCCGGGGCGGATCACCTGGCGCAGCCAGTTCTCGGTGCGCTCGACCGTGCCCGCCTTGTCGAAGGTCCGCAGCGGGCTCCACTGGCCCCTGAGCGTCTCCCAGTTCGGATAGACGGTGTGCCAGGTACGGGTGTCGGGGTCGACGTAGTAGTACTCGTCGCGTTCCGTACCGAGCCGCATGTAGTGGCTGCTCTCGACGCCGAACAGCTGCCAGGGGCGGAAGGTGTACAGGGCGTCCGCGCCGATCTCGCCGGCCGTGGCCCCGTGGTAGCGGGCCTTCCGCTTCACCGTGTTGGAGTGGTCGAGGTCGTATGTCTGGTCCGCGGAGATGGCTCCGCTCTGTGCGGCGAGCAGGTTGTAGACGTACGGGCTGTCCGGTGTACCGCTCAGCTTCAGCGTGACCTTCTCGCCCGTCTTCAGCAGGTTGGTGAGCGCGGCACCCTCCTCGCCGGTGGCGATCATCAGTGGGACGGTGGTCGCCCGGTCCACGGACTCGATCCAGAACCCTGGTGTCTTGCGGTACGCGATGAGGTAACCGGCCCCGGCCTTGGTCGCGTTGTCCAGCGCGTTCTGCGCCCGCTCCGTGGCGCCGAGCGCGACCACCGCCACCTTGCCCTTGACATCGAGCCCCGCGAAGTCGGCCTCGGTACCGCCGCCCGCGTCCACCGCCCGGACCCTGTGGTCACCGCTGATCTTCAGCGGGAAGTCCTCGTACGTCTGGGAGTAGTAGAGCGAGGACAGTGAGGTCTTCTGCGGGCTGGTGACGCTCGCCGTCAACTCCTTCTCGTACAGACGGAACTTGGCGGTGAACTCCAGGGTGCCCTCGGTGACCCGCTCGGTCGGTGTGACATAGACGTGCTTGGTCCAGAAGCCCTGGCTGTAGGTGAGTCCCCAGCCGTTGGTCGCCCCTTCGCGGTGCACATTGGTGGTGAAGCCCTGGAACTCGGAGTTCTGCTCCGTCCTCGGCTTGATCTCCACCGCCTTGCGGGCGTCGAGGACGACCTCGGTGTCCCCGTTCACCTTGATCTCGGGGCTGGTCACGACGGAGGTGCCGACGGCCAGACCGCCCGCGTCGCGGTCCGGGATCCAGGTCGAGACGGCATAGGTGCCGGCCGGGACCTCCCAGGTCCAGCCGGTGCCGAGGAAGCCGTACTCGTCGGGGATGGCGTTGTTCAGTTCCATGAGCGTGTAGATCGATCCGCCGGTGGGCGCTTTGCCGTTCCGGCCCAGGAGGGAGACCGCGAGGTCGTACGTCTTCGGGGCCTTCTCGAAGCCGACGCCGGTGGTGACCCGGACGTCGCCGGCGGTCGCCGTCACATGGCCGGTGTACCTGCCCTCGCTCTCCTGCGCGGGGTCGACGTCGACCGGGAGCGTGGCGGTGCCCCGCGCGGGTACGGTCAGCGTGCGCTCGTCCACGGTGAGGTCGGGGAGCGACGAGGAGATCTTCAGCTCCACCGCTGTGTCGGTGGCGTTGGTGTACGTGATGTCCTTGGTGGTGACCCCGGTGTCGCCGTCCTCGAACCGGCCGAAGCTCAGCGTCGGGGTCGCGAAGACGTTCTGCTTGACGGCCCGCACGGCGTCGACCCGGCCGTCGCCCTGCTCGAACACGGTGTCGTCGGCGTTGGTCCTCGCCGTGCTCGCCAGGGCTTCCTTGATCTGCCGGCCGGTCCAGTCCGGGTGCGCCTGCGCGACCAGCGCCGCGGCGCCCGCGACATGCGGGGTCGCCATCGACGTACCGTTCGCCGCCGTGTAGGCGTCGTCGACCGGCGTACCCATGGTGGTACCGGCGGCTCGGGCCGCGACGATGCCCACGCCCGGCGCGGTGATCTCCGGTTTGACCGCGAAGTCACCGGGGCGCGGGCCCCGGCCGGAGAACGGCGCCAGCCGGTCCGACTTGTCGACCGCGCCGACGGTGAGCGCCGAGTCGGCGATGCCCGGGGTGCCCACGGTCTGCTCGCCGGGGCCGGCGTTGCCCGACGCGATGACGAAGAGGGTGCCGGTGGACGCGGACAGCTCGTCGACGGTCTCGCTCAGCACGTCGGAGGGACCGGTCGCCGTACCGCCCAGTGACATGGAGACGATCTTCGCGCCGGAGTTCGCCGCCCACTCCATGCCCGCGATGATCCACGACGACTGGCCCTTGCCCGCGTCGTTCAGCACCTTGCCGACCAGCAGCTCCGCGCCCGGCGCCACGCCCTTGCGCCTGCCGTCCGAGGCCGCCCCGGAACCGGCGATCGTGGACGCCACATGGGTGCCGTGCCCGTGGCCGTCCCGCACCGCCTGGTCCGGGACGAAGCTCCGGGAGCCGGCGATCCGGTCCGCGAGGTCCGGGTGCCCGGTGTCCACGCCCGTGTCCAGGACCGCGACCTTCACGCCCTTGCCGTCGTGGCCCGACCGCCACACCTCGGGCGCGCCGATCTGCGGGACGCTCGTCTCCAGGGACACCGTCACCTGGGCGTCCAGCCAGATCCGGTCGAGGCCCCCACCGAGCCGTCGCGCGGCCTCCGAGGTGGGTTCGGTGCCGAGCGCGGGGGCGATGTCCGCCCAGAACGCGGTCGACTTCTCGGCACTGAGCGCCGCACCGTCGATGCCGGGCAGCGCGAGCGTACGGCGGGCGCCGTCGGGGGTGGCACGGCCCTTGTCGTACGTCGCGATCACGGGGGTGCTGTCGGTCCTCGCGTCGGTGTATCCCTGCTTCACCAGCCGGGTGACGTTGAAGAGGGCCGGGTCGAGGCGGCCCGCCCGCACCAGCGGGACGGCATCCGCCGGCAGGACACTGACCTCGCCGTCGCGTTCGCTCGACAGGAACGTGGCGGCCTCGCGCCCCGCACCGCGCCGCACGTCGATGGCGTGTCTGCCGTCCGGACCGGGGGCGAGCGTGACGGTGTCCCCGGTGATGAGGGTGACGGTCCGGCTGGTGGGCGCGCTCGCGGGGCCGGCCGTCCCGCCGCCGATCGCGCTGCCGATGCCGATGGCCCGGGTGTGGGCATCGGCGATGCCGGGGCCGGCGGTCGCGGGCGTGATCGCCGCCGCGAGCAGACCGGCCGCTCCTGCCGCGGCCCCGAGGGTGTGGAGTCTTCGCATGGGTTGTGCGTCCTCCCCTGAACGCTGAAGAACGCTTCCGGCCTGATGGGCGGAAGCCAGTGATCAGAGTGGGTGGCGGGTGGAGAGAGGCTCAAGGGATTGCCGTGGCCGGTCCGTGCCAACGCCCTCTTCGGTCAGCGGAGTTGGCGGTACGTCCCCTGCACGCCGGAACGCCCCCCGGGCGTCCCCCGGATCCGGGGCCAGTCCGTCGGCACGCGCGCCGCGCGCGGCACGACGGGGTGGGGGGACACCACCTCCGACGGCATCCCCTCCGACGGGGGAGGCGTTCCACGGGCTTCCGGTGCCGACCGGCCCCACCTGCTGTCGCGAACCCCGCCGGACGAAACCCTGGCGATGTCGAGGCCGGAGGGCGAAGACTTGCCCCATGGATGCACCGATGCGGCGCAGTGCCCCTCTCCCGTTCGTCGACGAGCACGCCGTCCTCGTCGAGGCGAACGCCGATGACGTCTGGTGGGCCCTCGCCGAGACGCTCGACTGGGCCTTCTCCCGTCCCGCCGTGGTCCGTTACGCCAAGCTCGTGGGCTGCGCCGACCACACGGCCGCCGGACCGCGCCCGCCCGTGGAGGGCGCGACGACGTTCCCCGGCTTCCGCACGGCGGCCGCGACCCCGCCCCGGGAGCTGACCCTCCTGGGCCGCCACCGCTTCTCCTCCTACACCTGGACCTTCCGCCTCGACGCGGAGGGGCCGGACCACATCCGTCTCCGCGCCGAAACCCGCGCCGCCTTCCCGGGGCCGGCCGGCGGCCTCTACCGCCTCCTCGTCCTCGGCACCGGCACGCACGCGAAGCAGACCCGCCGTCTGCTGACCGACGTCCGCCGCCGCGCCGAGCGCTCCTGGACGCGAGGACCGGCGACCTGACGGAACCCTCGCGGGGGACAGCGGCCGGCCGCAGCCGTTTACAAGCGCGGCGCTCCGCGCTAGCTTCCGGAGTAGGTGGGGGTGGGAGCGCTCCCATATGGGCGCGACGGACCGGAACCCGCCGTGCCCGGACCCGCTCCCACCCCGCACCACTCATCCACGCACGGGCACCGCACATCGGCACCGCACACCGGCACCGCACACCGGCACCTTCGCACCGGCACGCGCACGTCCCCCCACCTCCAAGCCGTACACGCAAGGAGACCATGTCATGCACGTGACAAATTTACGATTAAGGCTGCCCCGACGCCACCAGGCACTCCTGCTCGTCCTGCTCGCCCTCGTGACCACGATCCCGGCGCTCGGCCTGGTCCTCACGGCCGGCAGCGGCAGTGCGGAGGCGCACGGCACCCCGATGAAACCCGGCAGCCGCACCTTCCTGTGCTGGCAGGACGGGCTGACCGACACCGGTGAGATCAAACCGATCAACCCGGCGTGTCGGTCCGCACAGCAGGTGAGCGGGACGACCCCGTTCTACAACTGGTTCTCGGTGCTCCGCTCGGACGGCGCGGGCCGTACCCGCGGCTTCGTCCCCGACGGGCAGCTGTGCAGCGGTGGCAACACCAACTTCACCGGGTTCAACACCCCGAGCGCCGACTGGCCGTTGACCCATCTGACCGCCGGCGCGACCATCGACTTCTCCTACAACGCGTGGGCGGCGCACCCGGGCTGGTTCTACGTCTACATCACCAAGGACGGCTTCGACCCGACGAAGACGCTCACCTGGAACGACCTGGAGGCGCAGCCGTTCCTGAGCGTCGACCACCCGCCGCTGACCGGCAGTCCGGGCACGGTCGAGGCCAACTACTCCTGGCAGGGCCGGCTCCCCGCGAACAAGTCGGGCCGCCACCTCGTCTACATGGTGTGGCAGCGCTCCGACAGCCAGGAGACCTTCTACTCCTGCTCCGACATCGTCTTCGACGGCGGCAACGGTGAGGTGACCGGCATCAAGCAGCCCGGCAACCCCAGCGAGCCGGTACCGGGCGAGTGCGCCGCCACCCGGCGTACGACGGGCAGCTGGTCCGGCGGCTACCAGTCCGAGGTCGTCGTCACCAACACCGGTGACGTGCCGATGCTCGGCTGGATGGTCGACTGGACCCTGCCGTCCGGGCAGCGGGTCGACAGCCTCTGGAACGGCAGCGCGACCTACAGCGGGCAGAACGTGATGGTGCACAACGCCAACTGGAACGGGGAGCTGGATCCCGGCGAGACCGCCTCGTTCGGCTATGTGGTCCAGGGGCCGGGAGGTGATGCGGCGACCACGCTGCCCTGCCGGGTGGGCTGAGGGTCCGATCCGGCGGGGACGGTCACACGCTCGGGGCGGACCGGGGCCGCCCCGCCGGTCCGGTCGGGGCCGGGTGCGTCGCGGCACCCGGCCCCGACCGGTCAGGACAGCAGCTCCACCTCCGCCAGCGTCGCGCTGTCGTCGAGGACCAGGCGGTAGTGGTCGTACGCCCTCGGGGCGGTGATCGAGAAGGCCCGGGTCTGGCGGTCCCAGGCGAAGGATTCGCCGGAGCGCCGGTCGAGGGTCTTCCAGGCGGTGCCGTCGGCGGAGGCCTGGAGGGTCCAGCCGGCCGGTGCCTCGGTACGGTCGGACGAGGTCAGCGTGTACTGGACCGCCTTCGTGCGGGCCGGCACCGGGAGCGGCACCGTCCCGGCGGTCGCCTTCGTCGCCGAGGTGTCGTCGAAGAGCGCGCCGTCTCCCTCGACGGCGTCCGAGCGGGGCGCCGGAGCCCTGTCGTCCTTCGTGATCGACACCGGGGCAGCGCTCTCCCCGGTGCCCCAGCGGGACGGCTTCGGGCCCATGTCGAACCTCAGCGTGCCGCCCCGGGCGAGGAGCGAGTGCGGCAGCGACGTCGACGTCCACGCCTTGCCGTTGACCTTCAGGCCCCGCACGTACACGTTCCGCGCGCTGTTCTTCGGGGCCTCGACCACCAGGTCCCTGCCGTTCTCCAGGTGCACGGTCGCCTTGGTGAACAGCGGGGAGCCGACGGCGTACTCGCCGCTGCCCATCACCAGCGGGTAGAAGCCGAGCGCGGAGAACAGGAACCAGGCGGACTGCTCGCCGTTGTCCTCGTCGCCGTGGTAGCCCTGGCCGATGTCACTGCCGACGTACAGGCGGGACAGCACCTCGCGGACCTTCTCCTGGGCCTTCCAGGGCTGCCCGGCGGCGTCGTACATGTAGATCGCGTGGTGGGCGACCTGGTTGGAGTGGCCGTACATGCCCATGCGCACGTCACGGGCCTCGGTCATCTCGTGGATGACCCCGCCGTAGGAGCCGACGAGATCCGGGGAGGCCGTCTCCGGGGTGGTGAAGTAGGTGTCCAGCTTCTTCGCCAGCCCGCTCCGGCCGCCGTACAGGTTGGCCAGGCCCTTGCTGTCCTGCGGCGCGGTGAAGGCGTAGCCCCAGCCGTTGGTCTCGGTGTAGTCGTGGCCCCAGACGCGCGGGTCGTACGCCGAGGAGTCGACCCGCCAGGCGCCCCGGCCGTCCCGGCCCTGGAAGAACCCGGCCTTGTCGTCGAACAGCTTCACATAGTTCCGCGCCCTGTTGAGGAAGTACGCGGACTCCTCCGCGTACCGCTTCTCGCCCGTCTCCCGGTACAGGGCCCGGCCCATCCGGGCGATGCCGTAGTCGTTGAGACAGCCCTCCAGGGCCCAGGACAGGCCCTCGTGGGTGTCGGTGGAGGTGTAGCCGAGGAAGGGCGAGGTGGCCATGCCCTTGCGGCCGACGCCCGACGACGGCGGGACGACCGTGGCGTTCTTCAGGGCCGCCTCGTAGGCCGACCTCGCGTCGAAGTCCACGCCCTTCACGTACGCGTCCGCGAACGCCACGTCCGAGGAGGTGCCCGTCATCAGGTCCGCGTAGCCGGGGGAGGACCAGCGGGAGGTCCAGCCGCCGTCCTTGTACTGCTGCACGAATCCGTCGGCCATCTCGCCCGCCTGACCGGGCGTCAGCAACGCGTACGCGGGCCAGGTCGTCCGGTAGGTGTCCCAGAAGCCGTTGTTGACGTACACCTTGCCGTCGACGATCTTCGCGCCGGTGTGGGTCGGGGTGTCCCGGCCGGTCATGGGGGAGAACGGCGAGGCGTACCGGTGCTTCGAACCCACCTTCTCGAAGCCGGAGTTGGGGTACAGGTACAGCCGGTAGAGGCTGGAGTACAGCGTGGTCAGCCGGTCGGGGGCCGCACCCTCGACCTCCACCTTCCCCAGGATCCGGTCCCACTGCGCCCGCGCCCGGTCCTTCACCGTCTCGAAGGCCGTGCCGTCCGGGATCTCCTGGCGCAGGTTGTCCTTCGCCTGGTCCAGGCTGATCAGTGAGGTGGCCAGACGGAGCGTCACCGTGCGGTCCGCGCCGGCGTCGAAGCGGAGGCGGCCCTTCACACCGGTCGAGCCGCCGTCCGTGACCGGCGCGTCGAACACCCCGTACACGAAGAGGCGGGTCGCGCCCGCGGAGAGTCCGGACTTCACATCCGAGAACCCCGTGACGACTCCCGCCTCCTTGTCCAGGGTCAGGCCCGCCTGGTCGGTCACGTTGTCGAAGAGGACGCTCGCGTCGTCGCCGGGGTAGGTGAAGCGCAGCGCCGCCGCGTGGTCCGTGGGCGCCATCTCTGCCCTGACGCCGTTCTCGAAGCGGACCCCGTAGTAGTACGGCCGGGCCGTCTCGTTCTCGTGCCGGAAGGCCAACGCCCTTGCCGTGCGGCTCAGTTCGGGGGTGCCGGCGGCGGCCGAGGGCATCACCTGGAAGGTCTGCCGGTCGCCCATCCACGGGCTCGGCTCATGGCTCGCGCTGAACGCCTGGACGGTCGGCAGATTGTCCGCGTCGTTGGCCCGCGCGTAGTCGTACAGCCAGCTCAGTGATCCCGCGTTGGTCACCGGCGTCCAGAAGTTGAAGCCATGGGGCACCGCGGTCGCCGGAAAGTTGTTGCCGCGGGAGAAACCGCCGCTGGAATTCGTTCCCCTGGTGGTCACCACGTAGTCGGAGAGATGCTCCTTCGGCCGCTCGGGAGCCCGCACCCGCAGCGTGACGTCGTCGAGCCAGCCGCGGAACCGTGCCGGGCCCTTCGGGGAGTCGTAGGCCACCACGATCCGGTCCACGGTCCGCCCGGCCGCGACCGAGCCGATCCGGGAGACCACGTCGTTCCACTGGTTGACGTACAGCACCTTCGCCGCGCCCTGGCCACGCGGCGACAGCGGGAACCCGTGGCTGTCCCGCGCCCCCAGGTCACTGAGCGAGCCGCCGTCGGTGAAGACCAGGTCGACCGAGACGTTCGTGGCGTCGTAGTCCAGATCGCGGTCCGCCAGCGAGGGGAAGATCCGGTACGCCAGCTCCGTGTTCCGCTCGACGGCCACGTTCACGTCGAAGACCTTGTTGTACGCGTATGCCCGGCCGTCGGCGGTGTGCCGGCCCGCGTACCGCAGGGCCCGCTTGCCGGTGAAGCCCATGCCGGCCTTGGCGGTCGCCGAGCCGCTCGGGCCCCGGTCGACCAGCGACAGCATCTCCCTCGGCGCGGGTGCCTGCCCGCCGCCCGTCGAGAACCGCACATCGGCGAGCTGGGTGATCATCGAGGCGCCGTTGTTCCTGGTGATGTCGAGCCGGAAGTGCCGGTACTCGGCCACCGCGTCGCCGGGGATGTCGTACGACTTCGTCTCGAAGCGCTCCCCGAAGCCTTCGCCGGAGCGGGTGTCGAGGGTCTTCCACTCCTTGCCGTCGGCGGAGCCCTTGAGGGTCCAGTCCCTCGGGTCGCGCGCCTCGACGTCGTTCGCCGAGGTCAGCGCGTAGGTGACGACCTTCGCCGGGCGGTCCAGGTCGAACTCCGCCCAGCCGGTGGGCTGGAAGGTGAGCCACTTGGTGCCGGACTCGCCGTCGACGAGGTTCTCCTTCACCTCCCCGCCGCCCGTGTTCTCGCCACTGGCCCGGACGTCGGTGACATGGTCGGTGATGTCGCCCGGGATGCCGCTGGTGTAGCCGCCGTCGACGCCGGAGGCCCGGGGGGAGCCGTCCGGTGCGGTGTCGGTCGTACTGAGCCAGTCCGGAGCCGGGTCGTCCGGTTCGAACGAGGAGCTGAACTCCCGCTCCCCGGCCGCCGGCCGGTCCGGTATCGCGACCGCCGCGCCCTGCGAGGCCACCACCAGTGCGAACGCGGCGGCGCCGAGCGCCGCCGTGGAACCCCGCCCGTGCCGCATCAGCGAGCACTCTCCCTACGTCCAGCAGACAGTTTTCGATCAAGAAATGATCGAAAGGGGACAACGTTGTCGACCGCGTAACGCAGGGACCAGTAGGGGTTGAAGTGATGTGTGATGTCAAGGGTGTTGAGTGCGCCACCCGGGACGAATGGCGGGGATTTTCCGGTCAGGTGGCGCAAGGTCGCTCATATTTCCGAGAGGTCTCAACTCGGAAAAGACCGATGGCCAACCTTGCATTCGATCTTGCCCCCCTGGCGGGAAGTGGACTATACCTGTCGGCGTCCGCATAGTGGTCACACAGCCGCGGACAGGCCCTACCCGGGGGGAATCAGCGTGGTCGCGGACGTGTCCGCGTGCCGACCGCCGTCTTGCCCCTGTTGAATCCTCACGCACGACCCCAGCTTGAACCGACCGCGGTGCCGGGAGGATCCGGTTCACCGCCTGAGTCCTGGAGAAGGCGAGGACTTGAGCATGGGATCCACTACCGCTGAGAACGACAACGGCCCCGAGGGGGTCGCCGCCACCGACCCCGAAGGCGTCGGCCGCCGCGATCTGATCAAGCGTTCCGCCGCGCTGGGCCTGATCACCGTCCCGACGATGAGCTTCCTGTCCGCGTGTGCCAGTGGAGGCGGCGGCGACGACACCTCCGAGGACAGCCAGGGCAAGACCTCCGCCTCCAACCCCTTCGGCGTCAAGAAGGGCAGCAAGCTCGACGTCGTGATCTTCAAGGGCGGCTACGGCGACGCCTACGCCAGGGCCTGGGAGGCCGCCTTCCAGAAGAAGTGGGGCGTCGCCTCCACCCACACCGGCACCCAGGAGATCACCGGCAAACTCCAGCCGCGGTTCAACGCGGGCAACCCGCCGGACATCGTCGACGACTCCGGCGCCCAGCAGATCCCGATCGACGTGCTCTACAAGAACGACCAGCTCCTCGACCTCGCCGAGATCCTGGACGCCCCCTCGATCGACGACCCGGACAAGAAGGTCCGCGACACGCTGATCCCCGGCACGCTCGACGCGGGCATGCAGGAGAACAAGGTCGTCGCCCTGAACTACATCTACACGGTGTGGGGCCTGTGGTATTCCGGCAAGCTCTTCAAGGAGAACGGCTGGGAGGAGCCCAAGACCTGGGCCGACTTCCTCACCATCTGCAAGGAGGCCAAGGCCAAGGGCATCGGCGGCCTCGCCCACCAGGGGAAGTACCCGTACTACATCAACGTCGCCATCATGGACCTGATCGCCAAGACGGGCGGTCTGGAGGCCATGAAGGCGATCGACAACCTCGACCCCAAGGCGTTCGTCGGCTCCGACGCCGCGAAGGCCGGCGTCGAGGCGATCTACGAGGTCGTCGAGAAGGGCTATCTGATGCCCGGCACGAACGGCCTGACCCACACCGAGTCCCAGGCCCGCTGGAACCAGTACAAGGCCGTGTTCATCACCTCCGGCTCCTGGCTGGAGAACGAGCAGCTGAAGCAGACCCCGGACGACTTCGACATGACGTTCATGCCGATGCCGGTGTTGCCGGACAGCGTGATGCCCTTCGAGGCGATCCGGGCCGGTTCCGGGGAGCCGTTCATCATCCCTTCCAAGGCGAAGAACCTGCCGGCCGCCAAGGAATTCATGCGGATGATGCTCTCCAAGGAGTGGTCGACGCTGTTCGCCAAGGAGGCGAACTCCCTGACGATCGTGAAGGACGGGGTCGACACCGGCGTCTCCCTGCGGCCCGGTACCCAGTCGACGGTGAAAGTCTCCAAGGCCGCCGGTGACAACACGTTCCGTTACCTGTACACCGAGTGGTACAGCGAGATGGACACGGCGATCCAGAACGCGTCGAACGAACTGATGGCCAAGCGGATCCAGCCGGCCGAGTGGCTCAAGCGGGCACAGGCCGCCGTGGACAAGCAGGCCAAGGATCCCGACTCCAAGAAGAACCACCGGGACTAGCGGGGCGTCGGAGCGCCCGGGGAGCTGCGCACTGTGGTGAGCTGCGGGTTGGTGGCGGCTCGCCGCGCAGTTCCCCGCGTCCCTGACACCCGGGGGCGCGCCTTTCGTCTCATGGAAGCCGAGGCAGGGAAACGCCAATGCGTAAAGGGCAGAACCGGTTCGTCGCGGGGTTTCTTCTCGTCCCCGTGGCGCTTTATCTGATCTTCGTGATCTGGCCGTACATCCAGACGTTCGGCTATTCGCTGACGGACTGGAAGGGACAGTCGCAGACGTTCTCCTTCATCGGCCTGGACAACTACACGGCGTTGTTCCAGGACGACATCTTCCTCCAGGCGATCTGGCACAACATCCTGTTCCTGGTGTTCATCCCGGTGATCACCATCCTGCTCGCGCTGTTCTTCGCCTTCATGCTGAACGCGGGCGGGCGCGGCCGGGCCGGCGGGGTCTCGGGGGTCGCCGGGTCGGGGTTCTACAAGATCGTCTACTTCTTCCCGCAGGTGCTGTCGCTGGCGATCCTCGCCGTGCTGTTCGGGGCCGTGTACCGCAGCGACAGCGGAGGCATGCTCAACGGCCTGCTGCTGAAGCTGGGGCTGGTCGACGAGAGCAGCCCCGTCGAATGGCTCAACGAGCCGAACTTCGTGCTGTGGGCGCTCATCCTGGTCGTCGTCTGGCACGGTGTCGGCTTCTACCTCGTGCTGTTCTCCGCCGCCATGCAGGCCATCCCGAGGGACATCTACGAGGCCGCGCTGATCGACGGCGCCGGCCGCGCCCACACCTTCTTCCGCATCACCCTGCCGCTGCTGTGGGACTCCGTGCAGACCGCCTGGGTCTACCTCGGCATCGCGGCGATGGACATGTTCATCCTGGTCTCCACCATGACCGCGGGCGAGTACGGGGGCGGCCCCGACCACCACAGCGAGGTCATGGCGACCGTGATGATGCGGAACTTCCTGCTGTACGGCAGGAGCGGCTACGCCTGTGCGATGGGCGTCGTGATGCTGCTCCTCACCCTGATCGTGTCGGTGGTCATGCTGCGCGCCACCCGTCGCGAACGCGTCGAGTTCTGAGCGGGAGAGACGACAGAAGTGATGAGTGCACCCCTCAAGACCGCCTCGCGCGGCGACTCGGTCCCCACCGGCCCGACGGTGGACAAGGGCAGGACCGGCCCGGGCGACGAGCGCGGCGAAGGCGTCGTCCTGAACGTCTTCTCGCACGGCTTCCTCGCCCTGTGGGCCCTGCTGATCGTGCTGCCGCTGCTGTGGCTGGTGCTCAGCGCCTTCAAGACCGACGCGCAGATCGGCGGCTCGGCCTTCGGCTGGCCCGAGAACTGGTCCCTGGAGGTGTTCTCCCGTGCCTGGGACAAGGGCATCGGGGACTACTTCGTCAACACGGTCATCGTGCTGGTCTTCTCCGTGCCCCTGACCATGCTGTTCGGGTCCATGGCCGCGTACGTCCTGGCCCGCTACCCCTTCACGGGCAACCGGCTGCTGTACTACTTCTTCGTCGCCGGGGCGATGTTCCCGGTCTTCCTCGCCCTGGTGCCGCTGTTCTTCATGGTCAAACGGCTGGACATGCTGAACACCTACCAGGGCCTGATCCTGGTGTACGTCGCCTACTCGCTGCCGTTCACGGTGTTCTTCATGCACGCGTTCTTCCGGACGCTGCCCACCGCGGTCTTCGAGGCGGCCATCCTGGACGGGGCCTCGCACACCCGGACGTTCTTCCAGGTCATGCTGCCGATGGCCAAGCCGGGGCTGATCAGTGTGGGGATCTTCAACACCCTGGGCCAGTGGAACCAGTTCATCCTGCCCACGGTGCTCATGCAGCCGCAGAGCGGCGACGACCCGGAGCGGTACGTCCTCACCCAGGGCCTCATCCAGCTCCAGCAGCAGCAGGGCTACGCCTCCGACCTGCCCGTCCTCTTCGCCGGTGTCACCATCGCCATGATCCCGATGCTCGTGGTCTACCTCTCCTTCCAGCGCCAGGTGCAGGCGGGGCTCACCTCGGCCACCCTCAAGTAACCCGTTCCGGGACCTCAAGTAGCCGCAGAGTGACATTTAGTGGTCACTCGGCGGTCCCAGTTTCCCTCAAGGACTTGACTGCGGTAACCCGTTCAGCGGAGCTTGGAGTTCACAACTTGTAAGTGACCCGGGTTCCGTGGCTGTGGCCTGGGTCACGGGCGGCGTGCGGGCCGTCCGTCTGGGACGGGAGTGGATGAGTCGATGGAGACTCCGGGGTCGCAGTCGTCGCTGCACCGAGCAAATCTCGAACGCGTCGTCCGGGCGGTGCGGCTCGCCGGGTCGCTGACCCAGGCGGAGATCGCCAGGACGACCGGTCTGTCCGCCGCCACGGTCTCCAACATCGTGCGGGAGCTGAAGGACGGCGGAACCGTCGAGGTCACGCCCACGTCGGCCGGTGGCCGGCGGGCGCGCGCGGTCTCGCTCAGCGGGGACGCCGGGATCGTGATCGGCGTGGACTTCGGGCACACCCATTTGCGCGTCGCGATAGGGAACCTCGCCCATCAGGTGCTCGCCGAGGAGGCTGAGCCGCTGGACGTGGACGCCTCCTCGACGCAGGGCTTCGACCGGGCGGAACAGCTGGTCACCCGGTTGGTCGAGGCCATCGGGGTGGATCGCGCGAAGATCGCCGGCGTGGGCCTCGGCGTGCCCGGTCCGATCGACGTGGAGTCCGGTTCGCTCGGCTCCACGGCCATCCTGCCGGGCTGGACCGGCACCAAGCCCGCCGCCGAGATGCGCGACCGGCTCGGTGTGACCGTGCACGTGGACAACGACGCCAACCTCGGCGCCCTCGGTGAGCTGGTCTGGGGCAGCGGCCGGGGGGTGCGGGACCTGGCGTACATCAAGGTGTCCAGCGGCGTGGGGGCCGGACTGGTGATCGATGGCAAGATCTACAGGGGTCCGGGTGGCACAGCGGGAGAAATCGGGCATATTACTCTTGATGAATCCGGCCCGGTCTGCCGCTGCGGCAACCGTGGCTGCCTGGAGACCTTCGCGGCCGCGCGCTATGTGCTGCCGCTGCTCCAGTCCAGCCATGGCACCGACCTGACCATGGAAGGGGTCGTACGGTTGGCGAGGGACGGGGATCCGGGCTGCCGTCGGGTGATCGCCGACGTCGGCCGACACATCGGAAGTGGAGTCGCCAATCTCTGCAACCTGTTGAACCCGAGCCGCGTGGTCCTCGGTGGCGATCTCGCCGAGGCCGGAGAGCTGGTTCTCGGACCCATAAGGGAGTCGGTCGGCCGGTACGCGATCCCGAGTGCCGCACGTCAACTCTCGGTGTTGCCAGGGGCACTTGGCGGCCGAGCCGAGGTCCTCGGGGCCCTGGCCCTGGCCCTCAGCGAGATGGGTGATTCGACCCTTTTGGACGGTACCCTCTCCGCAGCGACCCCTGTCTTCACTTAGAGAACGAAACACGCCGTTGCCAACCCGTTAAGGATTTACTTCTTGACGTCGCACGTGTGGCCGAGTTGACTTCCAGCCACCTCGGCCGCAGTGCTGCGGCCCGTGTCAGGGAGGCACAACCCAAATGAACGCAACGATGCGTAGAGTCGCGATCGGCGCCACCGCGATCTCGCTGGCGCTGTCCGTGGCCGCCTGTGGCAAGGCCGGCGACGACAAGGACTCGGACGGCGGCAGCGACAGCGGCTCGGGCAACAAGACCATCGGTCTGCTCCTGCCCGACAACGTCACCGCGCGCTACGAGAAGTTCGACCGGCCGTACTTCGAGGACAAGGTCAAGGAGCTGTGCTCCGACTGCAAGGTCGAGTACGCGAACGCCGCCGCGGACCCCACCAAGCAGGCTCAGCAGATGAGCACCATGGTGACCAAGGGCGTCAAGGTCATCGTCGTCTCCGCCCAGGACTCCGCCGCCATCAAGTCCTCCATCCAGTCCGCGGTGGACAAGGGCGTCAAGGTCGTCGCCTACGACCGTCTCGCGCAGGGCCCGGTCTCGGCCTACGTCTCCTTCGACAACGTCAAGGTCGGTGAGCTGCAGGGCCAGGCCCTCCTCGACGCCCTCGGCGACAAGGCCACGCCCAAGGCCAAGGTCGTCATGATCAACGGCGACGACGCCGACCCGAACGCCGGTCAGTTCAAGGAGGGCGCGCACAAGGCCCTCGACGGCAAGGTCGACATCGCCTACGAGCAGTCCGGCCTGTGGAAGGACACCGTCGCCGCCCAGAAGATGTCCGCGGCGATCACCCAGCTGGGCGCCAAGAACATCGCGGGCGTCTACGCCGCCAACGACGGCATGGCCGGTGGCATCGCCAACACCCTCAAGGGTGCGAAGATCAGCGGCATCCCGCTGACCGGTCAGGACGCCGAGCTGGCCGCCATCCAGCGGCTCGTGGCCGGTACCCAGTCCTCCACGGTCTACAAGGCCTACAAGCCGGAGGCCGACACCGCCGCCGAGCTGGCGGTCAACCTGCTGAACGGCAAGGACATCAAGTCCCTGGCCGACACCGAGGTCACCAGCGGCTCCGGCGACAAGGTCCAGGCGAAGCTCCTGGTCCCGGTCTCCGTCACCAAGGAGAACATCAAGGACACGGTGGTGAAGGACGGCCTGTACACGGTCGCCGACATCTGCACCCCGGAGTACGCCAAGGCGTGCAAGTCCGCCGGCCTGGAGTAGTCGCTCCGGCCCACTGAGCCTGTCCGGCGCCCGCCCCACCCATACCCCGCTTCCGGGGCGGGCGCCGGACGGAACCGCCGCCGAAAGAGCGGCGGCCACTCGCATGTTCACCTTGTAAGCCTTGTGCGAGGGCCCCCGTCGACGGGGCCCGCACATTCCTCCGCGCCTGGTTCCCAGCGCGGCATCCCCGCCGGTCAGGCGGCGAAGGAGATGGTTCACGTGTCCGCTACGCCCGTGCTGGCGTTGCGCGGAGTCTCCAAGCGATTCGGTGCGGTTCAGGCCCTCACCGACGTCGAGCTGGAGGTCCACGCCGGAGAAGTGGTCGCCCTGGTGGGCGACAACGGCGCAGGAAAGTCCACCCTGGTCAAGACGATCGCGGGTGTCCACCCCATCGATGAGGGCGTCATCGAGTGGCAGGGTGAGCCGGTCAGGATCAACAAGCCGCACGACGCCCAGGGACTCGGCGTCGCGACGGTCTACCAGGACCTCGCGCTCTGCGACAACCTCGATGTCGTCGGCAACCTCTACCTCGGGCGCGAGCTGCTGCACCGCGGCGTCATCGACGAGGTGTCGATGGAGAAGAACTCCCGCGAACTGCTGTCCACGCTCTCGATCCGCATCCCGAGCGTCCGCATCCCGATCGCGAGCCTCTCCGGCGGTCAGCGTCAGGTCGTCGCCATCGCCCGCGCCCTCATCGGCGACCCCAAGCTCGTCATCCTGGACGAGCCCACGGCCGCCCTCGGTGTCGAGCAGACCGCGCAGGTCCTCGACCTGGTCGAGCGGCTGCGCGAGCGCGACCTCGCCGTCATCCTCATCAGCCACAACATGGCCGATGTGAAGGCGGTCGCGGACACCGTCGCCGTCCTGCGCCTGGGCAAGAACAACGGCTCCTTCTCCGTGAAGGACACCAGCCACGAAGAGATCATCGCCGCGATCACGGGAGCCACGGACAACGCCGTGACCCGTCGTGCGGGGCGGCGCACCACGGAGGCGGCAAAGTGAGCGACACGTCCAAGACCCCCGTGAAGAGTGATTCCGTGCAGGGCCAGACCACGGTCGCGCCCGCCGACGACCCCACGGCCGCGCCGGTCTCCGTCGTCGACCCGCGCCTGCTGGTCCGCGAAGAGGGCCTCAAGGGCTACGTCACCGAGTTCAAGCGCAAGGTGAAGGGCGGCGAGCTGGGCTCGCTGCCGGTGGTCATCGGTCTGATCGTCATCTGGACGATCTTCCAGCTCCAGAACGACCGCTTCCTGAGCGCCGACAACCTCTCGAACATCAGCTACTTCCTCTCGGCCACCGGCATGCTCGCCATCGGCCTGGTGTTCGTGCTGCTGCTCGGCGAGATCGACCTGTCCGTGGGCTCCGTCAGCGGTCTGGCCTCCACCCTGTTCGCCGTGTTCGCGGTGACCCACGGTGTGAACGCCTGGCTGTCACTGGTCCTCGCGATCATCACCGGTGTCGCCATCGGCGCGCTGCAGGGATGGTTCTTCGCCAGGATCGGGGTGCCGGCGTTCGTCGTCACCCTGGCCGGCTTCCTCGGCTGGAACGGCCTGATGCTGTGGCTGCTGGGCGACAGCGGCACGATCAACATCCCGTCCGACACGGGTCCGGTCCACCTGCTCGGCCAGAGTTCCTTCTTCATGGACCAGGCCATCATCGGCGCGTACATCCTGGCCGGTGTCGCCGTCGTCCTCTCCCTCGTCGGCAACCTCAACGAGCAGCGCCGCCGCCGGGCGGCGGGCGTGCCGTTCCGGCCGACCAGCGAGATCCTGCTGCGGGTCGGCGCCCTCGCCGTCGCGTCCTTCGTCGCCGCCGCGGTGCTCAACGACGCCTCCGGTGTCTCCAACGCGCTGGTGATCTTCCTCGTGGCGCTGGTGATCGTGGACTTCGTGCTGCGTCGTACGACCTACGGCCGCAAGGTGTTCGCGGTCGGCGGTGGCATCGAGGCCGCCCGCCGTGCCGGTATCAACGTGCCGATGATCCGGATCTCCGTGTTCGCCATCTCGGGTGGCTTCGCGGCGGTCGGCGGCATGTTCTTCGCCGGTCAGACCGCGAGCGCGACGCTGTCCGCCGGTGGCGGCAACACGCTGATGCTCGCGATCGCCGCGGCGGTCATCGGCGGCACCAGCCTCTTCGGCGGCCGGGGTTCGGTCTGGTCGGCGCTCCTCGGCATGCTGGTGATCCAGTCGATCCAGACCGGTCTCGACCTGCTGAACATGAACACCTCGATCCAGTACATGATCACGGGTGCGGTTCTGCTGGGTGCGGTCGTCATCGACTCCGTCAGCCGTAAGAGCCAGAAGGCGGCCGGTCGCGCGTAGCGGCCCTCGACGCCTCACGCCCTCTCAGGGCGCGGAAGTGCCCGGTGCCTTCGAGGCGCCGGGCACTTCCGCTTGTTCTCGGACGTTTCGTACGGGTACGTCCGCGCAGGATGGTTTACGCCGTTCGCGTGACGTAGCAGGCGACCGCCCGGCCGTCGGCCGTCCGCGCGGAAGATTAGACTTCGACGAGCCCGGTAACGCTCGAACAGCACTATCGCAAGGAGGCACGGGTGCCGCTGCTGACCCGCATCAGGGGACCGCGCGATCTGGACCGGCTCAGTCTGGAGGAGTTGGACCAGCTGGCGGAGGAGATCCGGACCTTCCTCGTGGAGGCGGTGTCGAAGACCGGCGGTCACCTCGGCCCGAACCTCGGCGTGGTCGAGCTCACCATCGCGATGCACCGTGTCTTCGACTCGCCCCGCGACAAGGTGCTCTGGGACACGGGACACCAGTCCTACGTCCACAAGCTCCTCACCGGTCGTCAGGACTTCTCCCGGCTGAAGATGAAGGGCGGCCTGTCCGGCTACCCCTCGCAGGCCGAGTCCGAGCACGACGTCATCGAGAACAGCCACGCCTCCACGGTGCTCGGCTGGGCCGACGGCCTCGCCAAGGCCAACCAGGTGCTCAAACGCGACGACCACGTGGTCGCGGTCATCGGCGACGGCGCGCTCACCGGCGGCATGGCCTGGGAGGCGCTCAACAACATCGCCGACGCCAAGGACCGCCCGCTGGTCATCGTCGTCAACGACAACGAGCGCTCGTACGCGCCCACCATCGGCGGCCTCGCCAACCACCTGGCCACCCTGCGGACCACCGACGGCTACGAGCGGTTCCTGGCCCGCGGCAAGGACCTGCTGGAGCGCACGCCCGTCGTCGGCCGCCCCCTCTACGAGACGCTGCACGGCGCCAAGAAGGGGCTGAAGGACTTCATCGCCCCGCAGGGCATGTTCGAGGACCTGGGTCTGAAGTACGTCGGCCCGATCGACGGGCACGACATCGAGGCCCTGGAGTCCGCGCTCGCCCGCGCCAAGCGCTTCGGCGGGCCGGTCATCGTGCACTGCCTCACCGAGAAGGGCCGCGGCTACCAGCCCGCCCTCCAGGACGAGGCGGACCGCTTCCACGCCGTCGGCAAGATCCACCCGGACACGGGTCTGCCGATCGCCTCCTCCGGCGCCGACTGGACCTCCGTCTTCGGCGAGGAGATGGTGAAGCTCGGCAAGGAGCGCGAGGACATCGTCGCCATCACGGCGGCCATGCTCCAGCCGGTCGGCCTCGACAAGTTCGCCAAGGCCTTCCCCGAGCGCGTGTACGACGTCGGCATCGCCGAGCAGCACGGCGCGGTGTCCGCGGCGGGCCTCGCGACGGGCGGCCTGCACCCCGTCTTCGCCGTCTACGCCACCTTCCTCAACCGTGCCTTCGACCAGGTCCTGATGGACGTCGCCCTCCACCGGTGCGGGGTGACCTTCGTCCTGGACCGGGCCGGCGTCACCGGCACCGACGGGGCCTCGCACAACGGCATGTGGGACATGTCGATCCTCCAGGTCGTGCCGGGGCTCAGGCTCGCCGCGCCGCGCGACGCCGACCAGGTCCGCGCCCAGCTCCGCGAGGCCGTCGAGGTCACGGACGCGCCGACCGTGGTGCGCTTCTCCAAGGGCGCCGTCGGCCCCGCCGTCCCGGCCCTGCGCCGTGTCGGCGGCATGGACGTGCTGCGCGAGCCGGGCACCGACACCCCGGACGTGCTCCTCGTCTCCGTCGGCGCCCTCGCGCCGATGTGCCTGGAGATCGCCGGTCTGCTCGACAAGCAGGGCATCACCACGACCGTCGTCGACCCGCGCTGGGTCAAGCCGGTCGACGAGCACATGGCGCCCCTCGCGGACAAGCACCGCGTGGTCGTCACCGTCGAGGACAACTCCCGCGTCGGCGGCGTCGGCTCGGCCGTCGCCCAGGCGCTGCGCGACGCCGGCGTGGACATCCCGCTGCGCGACTTCGGCATCCCGCCGCGCTTCCTCGACCACGCCACCCGCGCCGAGGTCCTGGCCGAGATCGGGCTCACCGCGCCCGACATCGCCCGCCAGGTCACCGGCCTGGTCTCCAAGATCGACGGGCGGTTCGGCGACACCACGGCGGAGGTGGAACCCGCCCGCGACTGATCGGTCCGGTTGGGCCGTCCGGGCCGGTCCCACCATTCTTTACGGTGGTGAGACCGGCCCGTTCGCGTGAAACCCCTCGCGCCGGGGCATGTGCACCACGCCCCCTCTCGATCATGTCGAGGACGACAAGCGTGGGAGGTACGCCTGTGAGCAGCACACTCTTCCGGACGAAGAAGGTCGAGCAGTCCATCCTCGATACCGAGGAGCCAGAACACGCGCTCAGGAAATCCTTGTCCGCGCTGGATCTGACGGTCTTCGGCGTCGGTGTCATCATCGGCACCGGCATCTTCGTCCTCACCGGCACGGTGGCCAAGAACAACGCCGGTCCCGCCGTGGCCCTCGCCTTCGTCGTGGCCGGCGTCGTCTGCGCGCTCGCCGCCCTCTGCTACGCGGAGTTCGCCTCCACGGTCCCGGTCGCGGGGTCCGCGTACACCTTCAGTTACGCCTCCCTCGGGGAACTGCCCGCCTGGATCATCGGCTGGGACTTGGTCCTGGAGTTCGCGCTGGGGACGGCGGTGGTGGCCGTCGGCTGGTCCGGCTACATCCACTCGCTGCTGGCCAACGCCGGCTGGGAGCTACCGGCGGCCCTCGGCACGAGAGACGGGGCCGACGGCTTCGGCTTCGACATCCTCGCCGCCGCGCTCGTCCTGATCCTCACCGCCATCCTCGTGATCGGCACCAAGCTCTCCGCGCGTGTCACCTCCCTCGTCGTCGCGATCAAGGTGACGGTCGTCCTCACCGTGATCATCGCGGGAGCCTTCTTCGTCAAGGGCGACAACTACGACCCGTTCGTCCCGAAGGCGCAGGCGGTCGAGGCGGGGGACGGCCTCCAGTCGCCGCTCATCCAGCTGATGTTCGGCTGGGCGCCCTCCAACTTCGGTGTGATGGGCATCTTCACGGCCGCCTCCGTGGTCTTCTTCGCGTTCATCGGCTTCGACGTCGTCGCCACGGCCGCCGAGGAGACGAGGAACCCGCAGCGGGACATGCCCCGGGGCATCATCGGCTCGCTCGTCATCTGCACCACGCTGTACGTGGCGGTGTCGATCGTCGTCACCGGCATGCAGCACTACACGAAGCTGTCGGTGACCGCGCCGCTCGCCGACGCCTTCAAGGCCACCGGGCATCCGTGGTTCGCGGGCTTCATCAGCTTCGGCGCCGCCGTCGGCCTGACGACCGTGTGCATGATCCTGCTGCTCGGCCAGACCCGGGTGTTCTTCGCGATGAGCCGCGACGGGCTGCTGCCACGCTTCTTCTCCCGCGTCCACCCCCGGTTCAAGACGCCGCACCGGCCGACCGTCCTGCTCGGTGTGGTCATCGCGGTCCTCGCGGGTTTCACCCCGCTGAGCGAGCTAGCCGAGCTGGT
Source organism: Streptomyces stelliscabiei (assembly GCF_014873495.1). Classification (GTDB taxonomy): domain Bacteria; phylum Actinomycetota; class Actinomycetes; order Streptomycetales; family Streptomycetaceae; genus Streptomyces; species Streptomyces bottropensis. The sequence continues at coordinate 7,955,108 of NZ_JADBGF010000001.1, forward strand.
CAACATCGGCACGCTGTTCGCCTTCGTGGTCGTCGCGATCGGCGTGGTCATCCTGCGCCGGACCCGCCCCGACCTGCCCCGGTCGTTCCGTACCCCCTGGGTGCCGGTCATCCCGATCCTGTCGGTGTGCGCGTCGCTGTGGCTGATGCTCAACCTGCCCACGGAGACCTGGCTCCGCTTCGCCGGCTGGATGCTCCTGGGCTTCCTCGTCTACTTCCTCTACGGCCGCTCGCACAGCCGGCTCGGACGCCACGAGGAGACCCTGACGGGTGACCCGGGCGGGCCGCCGGGACGCGGCGACGCCTCGTAGCCGGTCCGCGCCGCGCATGTGCCCTCCGGCCCCGTACGCCCCCGCTCTTCCGGGGGCGCACGGGGCCGGACCGTGTTCAGGACTCCCCGCGCACCGCCCTCGGCCCGGTCACCTCGGCACCCAACTCGCCGACCCGGCGCCGCAGTTCGCGGTCGGCGGTGACGACGAGGCAGGCGCGGTCGCGGGCCTCCTCGGCGACCAGTTCCACGATGCGGTCGTCGCCGCTGCGCGGGGCCGCCTCGACCCGTACGCCGGGGACCGGCTCCACACCTCGGGCCGCGCCCTCGACGACCATCACCAGCTCGACGGGCTCGCTCCGGCCGGGGACCCCGTCCCGGGCGAGGCGGTCGCGCAGGCGTTCCGCCGCGCCGTGCCGGTCGCGCCACCAGCCGTCGGGCACGGAGCCGATGACGTTGGCGGCGTCGACGATCACGAGCAGCGGGGCGTCCATACGAACAGGGTCGCACGCGGGTCGGCCCCACCGGGCCGGTGAAACGGTACGGTGCTGGCGCACCGCGACGTCGAGGGCCGGGTGCTGCTCGCGGCGTGCGGGACCGAGAACGAGCGGGCCGGGGTGGAGTGGGTGCCGACGGGCGAACGCTGTGTGGGGGCACCGGCGTTGGCGCGGGACGCGCACGGACGGGTGGTGCTCGGGGTGATCGGGGCGGACGGCACGCTGCGGACGTCCCGGCTGGGGACACCGGACTTCAGGTTCGCCGAGGACACATGACAGGAGGGCCTCCGCCGAGCGGCGGAGACCCTCCTCAGGTCCGTACGGCCCTCAGGGCCGGGACCGTGTCATGCCGGTGCGACCGTCACGCGGGGACCGAGGCGACCCCGGTCTCCAGGAACTTCTTCCCGTTCACCCGCTCGCTGACGCCCTCGCGGTCCAGGTACGGCGTGATGCCGCCCAGGTGGAAGGGCCAGCCGGCGCCGGTGATCAGGCAGAGGTCGATGTCCTGCGCCTCGGCGACGACACCCTCGTCGAGCATGAGCCCGATCTCCTGGGCGACGGCGTCGAGCACGCGGGCCCGCACCTGCTCCTCGGACAGGACGACGTCGCCCTGCTTGAGGAGCGCGGCGACCTCGGGGTCCAGCTCCGGCTTGCCGGAGTCGTAGACGTAGAAGCCGCGCTTGCCGGCCTTGACGACGGCGGCGAGGTTCGGGGAGACCGTGAAGCGGTCCGGGAAGGCGCGGTTGAGGGTCTCGGAGACGTGCAGACCGATGGCCGGGCCGACCAGCTCCAGGAGCACCAGCGGCGACATCGGCAGACCCAGCGGCTCGACCGCCTTCTCGGCGACCTCGACCGGCGTGCCCTCGTCGATGACGTTCTGGATCTCGCCCATGAAGCGGGTCAGGATGCGGTTCACGACGAACGCCGGGGCGTCCTTCACCAGGACCGCGGTCTTCTTCAGCTTCTTGGCGACGGCGAACGCCGTGGCGAGGGAGGCGTCGTCCGTGGTCTCGCCCCGGACGATCTCCAGCAGCGGCAGGATCGCGACCGGGTTGAAGAAGTGGAAGCCGACGACCCGCTCGGGGTTCTTCAGCTTCGACGCCATCTCGGTGACCGACAGCGAGGAGGTGTTGGTGGCGAGGATCGCGTGCGCCGGGGCGACCGCCTCGACCTCCGCGAACACCTGCTGCTTGACGCCGATCTCCTCGAACACGGCCTCGATGATGAAGTCCGCGTCCGCGAAGCCCTCGGCCTTGTCCAGGACACCGGTGACCAGCGCCTTGAGGCGGTTGGCCTTGTCCTGGTTGATCCGGCCCTTGAGCAGCAGCTTGTCGATCTCGGCGTGGACGTAGCCCACACCCTTGTCGACGCGCTCCTGGTCGATGTCGGTCAGGACGACCGGCACCTCCAGGCGGCGCAGGAACAGCAGCGCGAGCTGGGAGGCCATCAGACCGGCGCCGACGACACCGACCTTGGTGACCGGGCGGGCGAGGTTCTTGTCCGGGGCGCCGGCGGGGCGCTTGCCGCGCTTCTGCACCAGGTTGAAGGCGTAGATGCCCGAGCGCAGCTCGCCACCCATGATCAGGTCGGCGAGGGCCACGTCCTCGGCGTCGTACCCCTTCTGGAGGTCGCCGTCCTTGGCCGCGGCGATGATGTCCAGCGCGCGGTAGGCGGCCGGGGCGGCCCCGTGCACCTTGCTGTCGGCGATGAACCGGCCGCGTGCGACGGCCTGGTCCCAGGCCTCGCCACGGTCGATCGCCGGGCGCTCGACGGCGATCTCGCCCTTGAGGAGGGAGGCCGTCCACAGCAGCGACTGCTCGAGGAAGTCCGCGCCCTCGAAGAGCGCGTCGGCGATCCCGAGGTCGTAGACCTGACCGCCCTTGAGCTGCTTGTTCTGGTTGAGCGAGTTCTCGATGATCACGGTGACGGCCTTGTCCGCACCGATCAGGTTCGGCAGGAGCGTGCAGCCGCCCCAGCCGGGAACCAGACCGAGGAAGACCTCGGGCAGCGAGAAGGCCGGCAGGGCCGCTGAGACGGTCCGGTAAGAGCAGTGCAGACCGACCTCGACGCCACCGCCCATCGCGGCACCGTTGTAGTACGCGAAGGTCGGGACGGCGAGCGTGGACAGCCGCTTGAAGACCTCGTGGCCGCCCTTGCCGATGGCGAGCGCGTCGGAGTGGTTCTTCAGGAGCTCGACGCCCTTGAGGTCCGCGCCGACCGCGAAGATGAACGGCTTGCCGGTGACGCCGACACCGACGATCTCGCCGGCCGACGCCTCCTTCTCGACCTGGTCGATGGCGATGCTCAGGTTCGCCAGCGACGCCGGGCCGAAGGTGGTCGGCTTGGTGTGGTCGAAGCCGTTGTCGAGGGTGATCAGCGCGAAGCGTCCGGCGCCGAACGGCAGGTCGAGGTGGCGTACGTGCGCGGACGTCACGACCTCGTCGGGGAACAGCTCCGCCGCGCCCTTGAGAAGCTCGGTGGTGGTCACTTGTCGCCTCCGGCGTCCTTGTGGTGCGGGTTCTCCCAGATGACCGTGGCGCCCATGCCGAAGCCGACGCACATCGTGGTCAGGCCGTAGCGGACCTCCGGCTGCTCCTCGAACTGGCGGGCGAGCTGCGTCATCAGACGCACACCCGACGAGGCCAGCGGGTGACCGAAGGCGATGGCGCCGCCGTACTGGTTGACGCGCGCGTCGTCGTCGGCGATGCCGTAGTGCTCCAGGAAGGCCAGCACCTGGACGGCGAAGGCCTCGTTGATCTCGAACAGGCCGATGTCGTCGATGGACAGACCCGCCTGGGCGAGCGCCTTCTCCGTCGCCGGGATCGGGCCGTAACCCATGACCTCCGGCTCGACACCCACGAAGGAGTACGAGACGAGGCGCATCTTGACGGGGAGGTTGTTCTCGCGGGCGAAGTCCTCGGAGGCGATGAGCGAGGCCGTCGCGCCGTCGTTCAGACCGGCCGCGTTACCGGCGGTGACCCGGCCGTGCACGCGGAACGGGGTCTTGAGGCCCGTCAGGTTCTCGAGGGTGGTCCCCGGGCGCATCGGCTCGTCGGCGGTGACCAGGCCCCAGCCGGTCTCGCCGGCCTCGGCGTTGGTGCGACGGACCGAGATCGGTACCAGGTCGGCCTGGATCTTGCCGTTGGCGTACGCCTTGGCGGCCTTCTCCTGGGAGCGCACGGCGTACTCGTCGGCGCGCTGCTTGGTGATCGTCGGGTACCGGTCGTGCAGGTTCTCGGCGGTCATGCCCATGAACAGGGCGGACTCGTCGACCAGCTTCTCGCTGACGAAGCGCGGGTTGGGGTCCACGCCCTCACCCATGGGGTGGCGGCCCATGTGCTCGACACCGCCGGCGATGGCGACGTCGTACGCGCCGAAGGCGACGGAACCGGCGACCGAGGTGACGGCGGTCAGGGCGCCGGCGCACATGCGGTCGATGGAGTAGCCGGGCACCGACTGCGGCAGACCGGCGAGGATGCCCGCCGTGCGTCCGATGGTGAGGCCCTGGTCACCGATCTGCGTGGTCGCGGCGATGGCGACCTCGTCGATCTTCGCGGGCTCCAGACCGGGGTTGCGGCGCAGCAGCTCCCGGATCGCCTTCACGACGAGGTCGTCGGCGCGGGTCTCGTGGTAGATGCCCTTCGGGCCCGCCTTGCCGAACGGGGTGCGGACGCCGTCGACGAAGACGACTTCCTTGACGGTACGAGGCACGATGGCTCTCCTCCAGAGGTGCGGGACGGCACTGCTGCGATGCGCAACCGCTGAGCGGGCGCTCAGCCCCATGCTACTTGCGGGTAACTGTGCTGCACACCCCTGGACGGGGGAGCGGCGAAGGTCACACGGGTTTCGAGGGTTACCGCCGGTTACGCATTCCTACCTTAGGGGCGCGGGCAGCCGTGCGACCAGCCACGACCCACCCGTTGTCCCCTACGGCACCCGAGGGGCGGTCGCGGTGGACCCCCGGGGAACCAGTACGGGCGTGGCCACCGGATGAGACACCCCGACCTCCCCGTCCCCGTCGATCACCCCGAACAACGTCCGCGCCACATCCGCCCCGAACCCGTGCACGTCATGACTCATCGCGGAGAGAGTCGGCCGCGTCAGCCGACAGAGCTGTGAATCGTCCCAGGCCAGCAGGGACAGGTCCGCCGGCACCCGCACCCCCATCTCGGCGGCCACGGACAATCCCGCCACCGCCATGATGTCGTTGTCGTAGACGATCGCCGTGGGCCGATCGTCCCCCGCCCCGGTCAGCAACGCCCGCGTCGCCCGCGCCCCCGCCTCCCCCGAGAAGTCGGTCGCCACCTGCCAGACCCGGACCGGCTTCAGCGACCCGGCCGCCGTCGCGAACGCCGCCGTACGCAGGGCCGAATGGCCCAGCGACCCCGCGCCCCCCACCCGCGCGATCCGCCGGTGCCCCAGCGCCGCCAGATACCGCACCGCCTCCGTCACGGCGGTCGCGTCGTCCGTCCACACGGAGGTCAGTCCGCCGGTCAGTGAGGGATGCCCGACGGCCACCACCGGCATCCCCAGCCGCTGCGCCGCGGCCACTCTCGGATCGTCCCTGCGGAAGTCGACGAGGATCGACCCGCTGACCTGCCGCCCCCGCCACCACGCGTCCTGGAGCCCCACCTCCTCCTCCAGGTTCCGCACCAGCCGCAGCAGCAGCGAGCAGGACCGTTCGGTCAGCACGCCCTCCACCCCGGAGATGAACTCCATGTAGAAGGGTTCGAGCCCGAGCAGCTTCGCGGGCCGGCAGACCGCGAGACCCACCACGTCGGCCCGGCGGTTCGACAGCGACCGCGCCGCCAGGTTCGGCGCCCACCCCAGCTCCCGTGCCGCCGCGAAGATCCGGTCCCGGGTGGCGTCGGCCAGCCCCGGCTTCCGGTTGAACGCGAGCGACACCGCCCCCTTGGACACCCCGGCGAGCGCGGCGACGTCCTTGATGGTCACGCGGGAGGTCGTCATCGGCTGGGCTCCAGGCAGTACAGGGCTGATCGGGCGGCTTCCGCACCGGGAGTCTTCCAGCCGCTGACACCGATGGTCACCCGTTCCCCGGGGAGCAGGGTGACCAGCCCCCGGTCCGCCCGCGCCTCGGGGTCCAGCCGGTCGGCCTGCAGCAGCAGGTCCCGTACGAGGGTGCGGGCCGTCACCGTGACCGAGTCCGGCGTGACGCTCACGTCGAACTCCGGCCGGGGGTAGGGGATCTCGCGGTCGGGGCTCGGGAAGAGCAGGGCCCGCAGCCCGTCCGCGTCCGCGTCCGCGACGAGGAACTCCTTCGGCCCGACGGGCTCCAGCTCCTCCGGTACGCCGACACGGGCCACCGTCCGCCCCGCCGCGACGAACCCGACCCGGGCCTCTCCGATCACCTCCCCGTCGACCGACATCCGCCGCAGCCGCACGGAGCCCGTCCACTGCCCGGCCGCCTGGTTGACCACGGCCAGCACCCGTGGGGTCAGCGTCAGCAGCCGGTCCGCGTACAGCCGCCGCAGCTCGAAGTAGAGCGGCTTCTCCCGGCCGTCCCCGTCGATCGCCGCCCAGGAGGTCACCGGCCAGCAGTCGTTGAGCTGCCACACGATCGTGCCCGCGCACACCGGCCAGTGCGACCGCCAGTGCTCGATCCCGGCGGCGACCGCCCGCGCCTGGTTGACCTGCGTCAGATAGTGCCAGCGGTCGAAGTCCCCCTCGGGCAGGGCGAAATGACGCGCGAGCCCCCGCTCCAGCTTCCCGTTGCCGTCCTCGGCCTTCTGGTGGTGCAGCATGCCGGGGGAGTCCGGCGCCGGCTCCTCGCCCGGCAGCGCCCGCCGCAGCGTCGCGTACGCGGGCGGCGCCTGCCAGCCGAACTCGGCCACGAAACGGGGCACGTGCGCCCGGTACTCCGCGTAGTCCTCCCGGTTCCACACCTCCCAGGAGTGGTGCGTGCCGTGCGCGGGGTCGTTCGGATGCCGCTCCCAGGACCCCGACCACGGAGAGCCCGCCGTGTACGGCCGCGTCGGGTCCAACTCGGCCACCACGCGCGGCAGCACGCCCAGGTAGTACCCCTCACCCCACGACTCCCCGGCGAGCCGTGCCTCCCAGCCCCAGTCCCTGAACCCCCACAGGTTCTCGTTGTTGCCGTTCCACAGGACCAGCGAGGGATGCGGCATCAGCCGGACGACGTTCTCCCGCGCCTCGGCCTCCACCTCGCCCCGCAGCGGCTGTTCCTCCGGGTAGGCCGCGCACGCGAACGGGAAGTCCTGCCAGACCAGCAGGCCCAGCTCGTCGCAGACGTCGTAGAAGTCCTCGCTCTCGTAGATCCCGCCGCCCCAGATCCGTACGAGGTCGACCCCGGCCCCGGCCGCCCGCGTGAGCCGCGCGCGGTACCGCTCGGGCGTGATCCGGGAGGGGAACACGTCGTCCGGGATCCAGTTGACCCCGCGCGCGAACAGCCGCTCACCGTTGACCATGAGGGTGAACCCGGTGCCGTGCTCATCGGCGCCCTGGTCCAGTCCGACGGTCCGGAACCCGATCCGCCGCCGCCAGACGTCCAGCGCGTCACCCTCGGCGTGCAGCGACAACTCGACCTCGTACAAGGGCTGTTCGCCGTACCCGCGGGGCCACCACAGCTCCACGCCCGGCACCTCCAGGCGTACGGCCCCGCTCGTCCCCTCGACCTCCGCGACCGCGGTGACGCCCCCCACCCGCGCCTCCAGCCGCAGCCCCGCCTCCACGGCCGCCCGCTCCACGTCGACGAGCAGTTCCACGTGCCCGGTCGTGCCGTCGACGCTCACCAGCGGCCGTACCCGCGCGATCCTGGCCGTCGACCACCTCTCCAGCCGGACGGGCCGCCAGATCCCGGCGGTCACGAGCGTCGGCCCCCAGTCCCAGCCGAAGGAGCAGGCCATCTTCCTGATGTACTGGAAGGGTTCGGGATAGGCGTTCGGCCGGTCGCCGAGCCGCTCGCGCACCGCCTCCGCCTCGGCGTACGCCGAGGCGAAGCGCACCGAGAGCAGGCCGCTCAGACCGGTGATGTCGAAGCGGTACGAGCGGTGCATGTTCCGCACGGAACCGAGGACCCGGCCGTCGAGCCGGATCTCGGCGGCGGTGTCGAGCCCGTCGAAGACCAGGTCGGTCTGGTCGTGCCCGCCGGCCGCGCCGGCGCCGGGCAGCTCGACCTCGTACGTCCACTCCCGGCGCCCCACCCACGCCACCTCGGTCTCGTTGCGCCCGAGAAAGGGGTCCGAGATCAGCCCCGCCGCCAGCAGATCGGTGTGCACGCACCCGGGCACCTCGGCCGGGAGGGCATCTCCCCCATGGCGCAGGATCCAGCCCTCGACGAGCGGTGTGGCGTCCAGCATGCGCACTCCTAAACCGGTCCAGTCAATTCCCCGACACCATCGCGAAACTATTTCGACAGCCTTGGCGCAATAGGGACTTTACCGGTTCAGTAACAGGCTGCCAGAGTGCCGAACCAGCCACCCCACTCGTGCTCGTCCGTCCCAGAACGGAGCTGGTGCACATGAACCACCGGAAGACGCTCACCGGAACACTGCTGGCGGCCGCGCTCCTCGCGTCGGGCTGCACAGGCGGCGGGGGAAGCTCGAAGGGCGCCGACGCCGAGGCGGCGGACGACCCGACGCAGGTGTCCGGATCCATCACGGTCCTCACCCACCGGACGGACATCGTGCAGGACGGCACGATGAAGAAGTACGCCGACGCCTTCAACAAGACCTATCCGAAGGTGAAGGTGAAGTTCGACGCGATCACCGACTACGAGGCCGAAGTCAAGATCCGCATGAACACGGACAACTACGGCGACGTGCTCATGATCCCGGCCGTCATCAAGAAGAACGACTACCCCAGGTTCTTCGCCTCGCTCGGCACCCGGAAGGAGCTGAGCAAGAAGTACCGCTTCACCGACTTCACCACCGTCGACGGCAAGGTCTACGGCCAGAGCCCGATGGGCGCGGCCCCCGGCTTCCTCTACAACAAGCGGATCTGGGCCGAGGCCGGCGTCACCGACTGGCCCACCACCCCGGCGGAGTTCCTCACCGCGCTGAAGGCCATCAGGTCCAGGACCGACGCCGTGCCGTACTACACCAACTTCGCCGCCCAGTGGCCGCTGAGCCAGTGGACCGCCGTGAACGGCTCGGTGAGCTGCGACACCGGGGCCACCACCAGGCTCGCCGAGGGCAACCCGTGGGGCGAGGACGGCGAACTGCGCGTCGCCGACAAGCTGTTGTACGACATCGTGCACCAGAAGCTGATCGAGAAGGACCCGACGACCACCAACTGGGAGAACTCCAAGCCCCAGTTGGCGAAGGGCGAGATCGCGACGGCCTGGCTCGGCAGCTGGGCGGTCACCCAGTTCCGCCAGGCCGCCGAGAAGGCCGGCGCCGACCCCGACGACATCGGGTTCATGCCGTTCCCCGCCCGCGTCGACGGCAAGGCCTGCGCGACCGTCAACCCCGACTACAACCAGGCCGTCAGCATCCACTCCGAGCACAAGGCGGCGGCCCGCGCCTGGGTCGACTGGTTCACCGACAAGTCGGGCTACGCGCAGGACAACCTCTCGATCTCCACGCTCAAGGACGCCCCCCTGCCCGAGGTCCTGCGGCCGTACGAGGAGCAGGGCGTCGAGCTGATCGAACTCGACGACGCCGAGGGCGGGACGGTCAAGGAGATCGACAACGCCTCCGAGGTCGGCATCAACGCGCCCGCCTACCGCCAGGAGCTCGTCGACATCGCCCGGGGCGCCAAGGACGGCGACGTCGACGACTTCCTCGACGGCCTCGGCAAGCGCTGGACCGAGGCACAGAAGACCGTGGGGTCCTGATGCCCCCCGCGCGTACGACGGACTCCTCGCACGCGGTGAAGCAGGTGGCGCGGCCCTCCACGGCCGCGCCCCGGCCCCCCGCGCCCCGGCGCGCCCCCCGCGAGGTGCGCCTGTGGCGCGGGCTCACGCCCTGGCTCTTCCTGGCCGCCCCGCTGGCCCTGCTGATCACCTTCACCTACGCGCCGGTCGCCAACATGGTGGCGTACAGCTTCACCGACTGGGACGGCGTCAGCCCCGAACTGCACTACACAGGCGCCGACAACTACGTCGAGATCTTCACCCGCCCCGAGCTGTTCCAGGTCTTCTTCGTCAGCGGCTACTACCTCGTCGCGTCGGCCGTGCAGATCGTGCTCGCCCTCTACTTCGCGACGGTCCTCAGCTTCAACCTCCGCTTCCGGAACCTGTTCAAGGGCATCCTGTTCTTCCCGTACCTGATCAACGGGGTCGCGATCGGGTTCGTCTTCCTCTACTTCTTCCAGGACGGCGGCACCCTCGACTCGGTCCTGGCGCTCTTCGGCCACGAGTCCGACCGCGCCTGGCTCGGCACGCGGACGTCCGCGAACATCTCCCTCGCGAGCGTCTCCGTCTGGCGCTACATGGGCCTGAACTTCGTGCTCTTCCTCGGCGCGATCCAGTCGATCCCGGGGGAGCTGTACGAGGCCGCCGAACTCGACGGCGCGAGCCGCTGGCACCAGTTCCGCTACATCATCGCGCCCGGCATCCGCCCCGTCCTGAGCCTGAGCGTGATCCTCTCGATCTCCGGCTCCCTGGCGGTCTTCGAGATCCCGTACATCATGACGGGCGGCGCCACCGGCACCGAGACCTTCGTGATCCAGACGGTGAAGCTGGCCTTCCAGTTCAACAAGACGGGCCTCGCGTCCGCCGCCGCGGTCGTCCTGCTGCTGATCATCCTGGCGGTGACGTGGCTGCAACGCCGACTGGTCCCCGACGACAGGGTGGACCTCGTATGACGACTCTGACGACCCCGACCCCGGTGACCCGCAGGCGAGTTGCCCGCACCCTCACCTATCTGTCCCTGGTCGGCGCGTCGGTCGTGGTCCTGCTGCCCCTCCTGGTGGTGCTGCTGACCTCGCTCAAGACCGAGCGGCAGATGGCGGACGACAGCGGCGCGCTCACCCTGCCCGACAGCTTCCTGAACCTCGGCAACTACGCGACGGCCTTCCGTGACGGCGAGATGCTCGCCGCCTTCGGCAACACGGCCCTCATCCTCGCCTTCGCCGTCACCGGCACGGTCGTCATCGGTTCGATGGCGGCCTACGCGATCGACCGCTTCACCTTCCGCTTCCGGAAACCGGTCGTCGCCCTGTTCCTCGTCGCCACCCTCGTCCCCGGTGTCACCACCCAGGTCGCGACCTTCCAGATCGTCGACAGCTTCGGCATGTTCGACACCCTCTGGGCCCCGATCGCCCTCTACATGGGCACCGACATCGTCTCGATCTACATCTTCCTGCAGTTCGTGCGGTCGATCCCGATCTCACTGGACGAGGCCGCCCGCCTGGACGGCGCCAACGCCTTCACGATCTACCGGAAGGTCATCTTCCCGCTCCTGAAGCCCGCGATCGCCACGGTCGTCATCGTCAAGGGGATCACCGTCTACAACGACTTCTACATCCCCTTCCTCTACATGCCCTCCGACGACCTGGGCGTGATCTCCACGTCCCTCTTCCGCTTCAAGGGCCCCTTCGGCGCCCACTGGGAGACGATCTCGGCAGGAGCGGTCCTGGTGATCCTGCCGACCCTGATCGCCTTCCTGCTGCTGCAGAGGTTCATCTACAACGGCTTCATGAGGGGCGCGACGAAGTAGCCACCGGGCGGGGGAGGGCCGCTCCCCCGGCGGCGCCTAGGCCTCTTTCGCCTTCGCCACCGCGGACATCGCCCCCACCAGCACGGGCGTCACCAGCTCCACCTGCCAGGCCCGCGCCCCGTACCCCGCGAGCGCCGCGCTCACCGCCTCCGCGTCCAGCGACCTCGGCGGCTCCCAGCAGAGCCGCCGGACGGTGTCCGGGGTGATGAGGTTCTCCTGCGGCATGTTGAGCTGCTCGGCGAGCGCGGACACCCCGGCCCGCGCGGCGGACAGCCGGGCCGCCGCCGCGGGATCCTTGTCGGCCCAGGCCTTCGGCGGCGGCGGCCCGGTCACGGGCTGCCCGTGCGCCGGCAACGCCGAGTCCGGCAGCGCCCTGGCCCGGTCGACCGCCGCCTGCCACTGCTCCAGCTGACGCCGCCCCATCCGGTGCCCGAACCCGTTCAGCGCGGCCAGCGCCTGCGCGTTCACCGGCAGGGCCAGGGACGCCTCGACGATCGCCGCGTCGCTCAGCACCTTGCCCGGTGACACGTCCCGCCGCTGCGCGATCCGGTCCCGGGCCTCCCACATCTCCCGCACGACCGCCATCTGCCGCCGGCGCCGTACCTTGTGCATCCCGGACGTACGTCGCCACGGGTCCTTGCGGGGCTCCGCCGGCGGCGCGGAGGCGATCGCGTCGAACTCCTGGCGGGCCCACTCCAGCTTCCCCTGCCGGTCCAGCTCCTTCTCCAGGGCGTCCCGCAGGTCCACGAGGAGTTCCACGTCGAGCGCGGCGTACCGCAGCCAGGGCTCGGGCAGCGGGCGGGTCGACCAGTCGACCGCGGAGTGGCCCTTCTCCAGGACGTAGCCGAGCACGCCCTCGACCATCGCGCCGAGGCCGACCCGGGGGAACCCGGCGAGCCGTCCGGCCAGCTCGGTGTCGAAGATCCGGGTCGGGACCATGTCTATCTCGCGCAGACAGGGCAGGTCCTGGGTGGCCGCGTGAAGGACCCACTCCACGCCGGAGAGCGCCTCGCCGAGGCCGGAGAGGTCGGGGCAGGCGACGGGGTCGATGAGCGCGGTGCCCGCGCCCTCGCGGCGCAACTGCACCAGGTAGGCGCGCTGACCGTAGCGGTAACCGGACGCGCGTTCGGCGTCCACGGCGACGGGGCCGGAGCCGGCGGCGAAGGCCGCGATCACCGCGGCGAGCGAGGACGCGTCGGCGATGACGGCGGGAATGCCGTCCCGGGGCTCCAGCAAAGGGATCGGCGCCCCCGCTTCAGAAGATCCGCCGTCGTCCGGAGGGGCGCCTCCGGTGGTTCGCAGGGTCTCGTCTGCTGCGGTCTCTTGGGCGTCGGTCACCTGTCAAGGGTATCTGTGTATGGACAAGGCCCGCCGACGGAACGTTCCGCCGACGGGCCGAGCAGGGGCGTAAACCAGTCACGTATCACACGTGTCAGTGAATGTTTCCGGCGAACCGGGAGAGGCCGGACACCGGGCAACGATTGCGGTCCTTTCTGGCCGGGGTGTCCTCGGTGTCAGTGGATGATCCCGGTGCGCAGGGCCACCGCCACCATTCCGGCGCGGTCGCCGGTGCCGAGCTTGCGCGCGATTCGGGCCAAGTGGCTCTTGACCGTGAGCGCGGACAGTCCCATGGAGACGCCGATCGCCTTGTTCGACTGTCCCTCCGCGACCAGGCGCAGTACCTCGACCTCGCGGCCCGACAGCTCCCGGTAGCCGCCCGGGTGGCTCGGGGCTCCCGGGGGGCGGCGGTGCATACGGGCGGCGGAGCCGATGGGGGCGGCACCCGGGCGGGTGGGCAGTCCGATGTTGGTGCGGGTGCCGGTGACGACGTATCCCTTCACACCGCCCGCGAGGGCGTTGCGTACGGCGCCGATGTCGTCGGCCGCGGAGAGGGCGAGGCCGTTGGGCCACCCCGCCGCGCGGGTCTCGGAGAGGAGGGTGAGGCCGGAACCGTCCGGCAGGTGAACGTCCGCGACACAGATGTCACGGGGGTTGCCGACGCGGGGACGGGCCTCGGCGATGGACGAGGCCTCGATGACATCGCGGACCCCGAGGGCCCACAGGTGCCGGGTGACGGTGGACCGAACCCGTGGATCGGCCACCACCACCATCGCGGTCGGCTTGTTCGGACGGTAGGCGACCAGGCTTGCGGGCTGCTCGAGGAGAACGGACACCAGGCCTCCTGGGTGCGGGACGGGGGGCTGGTTCGCCGGGCTCGTGGGGTCGAAGCCAGGACGAACCGTACTTTCAAGGTCACAGAGGTCTTCGGCACCAAACCTCTGCTCCTTTAGAGAATGATCACGATTTAGTGAGTAACAATCCGTGCAATTCGGACACGTCTTCGATCATTCGAAGACCGAACGGTGTCGCTTCACGTCGATACAAGGCCGAAAGTGGCCGTATCGACAAAGTGATGGTTTCGATCGGCGTGGCGACACGCACGGAAGAGGACCGTGCGCCCATGGCGCACGGTCCTCTTCCGCGAAGGGTCTGGGGATCTCAGCGGGTCTGCGGCCCCCGCCGCTGCGGCAGCGTCACCACCGCCGCGTCCCCGGGGTCGACCGCCGGAGGCAGTCCCGCGATCTGGGCGAGCAGATCGCACCAGGAGGCGAGATGCGCGGCGGTGTCGGGCACCCCGCCCAACACCTCGCGCGGGGTCCATGACGCCCGGATCTCGATCTGCGACGCGGCCGGCCGCGTCGCCAGCCCGCCGAAGTAGTGCGAACTCGCCCGCGTCACGGTCCCGCTCGGCTCGCCGTACGACAGGCCCCGGGACTGCAGCGCGCCGGTCAGCCACGACCAGCAGACCTCCGGCAGCAGGGGATCCGCCGCCATCTCGGGCTCCAGCTCCGCCCGGACCAGCGTCACCAGCCGGAAGGTGCCCTGCCAGGCGTCGTGCCCGGCGGGGTCGTGCAGCAGCACCAGGCGCCCGTCGGCCAGGTCCTCGTCCCCCTCGACGACCGCGGCCTCCAGGGCGTACGCGTACGGGGCGAGCCGCTGGGGCGGTTTGGTCGACTCGATCTCGATCTCCGGCCGCAGCCGTGTGACCCGCAGCGCTTCGACGGCGGAACGGAACGGCTCCGGTGCCGCCTGACTCCCATCGCGCTCCCCCTCCTTCGCGTCGTCCATCCCGCCAGCGCCGTCCGACAGTCGTCCCTGAGCCGCAGCCATGCCGGAACATTAAGGGGAACCGGGCTCCGGCGCAGGGCAAGACACCCGTGCGCTGGGTCACTGTCGCATCGCGCTCAGCGAACGAAGGCCGCCTCGAAGGCCGCCCCGGAGGCCGCCTGGAAGGCCGGGAGCGGTGGCCGCGCGAGCGGGGGTCCCGGCCGGTGTCCCGGTTGTCCACAGCCCCGGCCGTCGGCGTCGGGGAGGCGTGCGAGACTTTGCCTCGTGAGTGCCAATGCCGGCCCCTCGGGCCACCAGCCGACCGCCACGTACGACTCAGCCTTCCTGAAGGCATGCAGGCGTGAGCCCGTCCCGCACACACCGGTGTGGTTCATGCGGCAGGCGGGGCGCTCGCTCCCCGAGTACCTGAAGGTGCGCGAGGGCATCGGGATGCTGGACTCGTGCATGCGGCCGGAACTGGTCACCGAGATCACCCTCCAGCCGGTCCGCCGGCACCACGTGGACGCGGCGATCTACTTCAGCGACATCGTCGTCCCCCTCAAGGCCATCGGCATCGACCTCGACATCAAGCCCGGGGTCGGCCCGGTCGTCGAGAAGCCGATCCGCACCCGCGCCGACCTCGCCCAGCTCCGCGACCTCACCCCCGAGGACGTCTCCTACGTCACCGAGGCCATCCGGCTCCTCACCGCCGAGCTGGGCGAGACCCCCCTCATCGGCTTCGCCGGCGCCCCCTTCACCCTCGCCAGCTATCTCGTCGAGGGCGGCCCGTCCCGCACCTACGAGAACGCCAAGGCGATGATGTACGGCGACCCCGAGCTGTGGGCCGACCTGCTCGACCGCCTCGCCGGGATCACGTCCGCGTTCCTCAAGGTCCAGATCGAGGCGGGCGCCTCGGCCGTCCAGCTGTTCGACTCCTGGGCCGGCGCCCTCGCCCCGGCGGACTACCGCCGCTCGGTGCTCCCCGCCTCCGCGAAGGTCTTCGAGGCCGTCGCCGGGTACGGCGTCCCGCGCATCCACTTCGGCGTCGGCACCGGTGAGCTGCTGGGCCTCATGGGCGAGGCCGGCGCGGACGTCGTCGGCGTCGACTGGCGCGTCCCGCTCGACGAGGCCGCCCGCCGTGTCGGCCCCGGCAAGGCGCTCCAGGGGAACCTGGACCCGACCGTCCTGTTCGCCGGCACGGAGGCCGTCGAGGCCAAGACCCGCGAGGTCCTCGACGCCGCCGCCGGTCTGGAGGGCCACGTCTTCAACCTCGGCCACGGCGTCATGCCCAGCACGGACCCGGACTCCCTGACCCGCCTCGTGGAGTACGTCCACACGCGGACGGCGAAGTAGTACCCCGGCTCACCAGCCCGGCCGCGCCCGCCTGCCGAACAGCAGGCCGCGCGGCTCGGGCGGGGGCGGGGTGCCGGGGCGCAGCGGCCAGGCCAGCAGCATGCCGGCGACGAAGCCGACGAGATGGGCCGCGTACGCCACCGTGCCGATGTCGGAGACGCCCTCGCCGGACGAGTAGAACGCCTGGAGCATGAACCAGAAGCCCAGCACCAGCCAGGCGGGCAGTCTCAGGGGCAGGAAGACCAGGAACGGGACGAGGACCCACACCCTGGCCTTCGGATAGAGCACGAGATAGGCGCCGAGCACGCCGGCGATCGCCCCGGAGGCGCCGATCAGCGGGTCCGCCGAGTCGGGGTGCGCCAGGGCGTAACCGTAGGTGGCCGCGTATCCGCAGGCCGCGTAGAAGAGCGCGAAGCGTACGGGGCCCAGCCGGTCCTCGATGTTGTTGCCGAAGATCATCAGGAACAGCATGTTGCCCAGCAGGTGCAGCCAGCCGGAGTGCAGGAACAGCGCGGACAGGACGGACAGCGCGGGCGACTTGTCGTAGCCCGGCGGGCCCAGCGCGCAGCCGCCGGACGGGGCGAGTTCGCCGGTGGGCACCAGGCGCGGCAGCTGATGCCGGATCAACTCCTGCGGTATCGCCGCGTACTGCTCCAGGAACGCCTGGGTGTGGCACAGCCGGACCGGCTCGCCGTCACCCGGTAGGGAACCGGCCAGCGCCGGCATGAAGACGAAGACGAAGACGTTCGCGGCGATCAGCGCGTAGGTCACATAGGGCGTGCGGCTCACGGGGTTCACGTCGTGCACGGGGATGACCACACCGGACATGTGCCCGGGATGGGGGGCCGGAATCAGCGCGACCGGCGGCGGCGCGGGCCTCGCGTCCGGTGCCGGTGAACGTGCGGGGCGGGTGGTGCGTATGACTCCTCAACCGCGGATCTACGTGAGGAACAGGCGATGAACGACCGAGTTACCCCGGCGATGCACGCCACCCCCGATGGTGAGGCCGAGATCTCGCTGGTGGTGCGGCTGCCCTGGGAGGACGTCGCGGCGCTCGGCCAGGAGGCCGGGCGGCTGGCGGCGCGGATGCAGCGGCCGGTGACCCTGGACGAGGCGGTCAGTCATCGACTGCGCTCGGCACGGCCGGCGGCCGCGCACGCGAAGCCGGCCACGGCACAGGCCACCGCGCCCGCCGCGGTGACGTCCTCCGCCTCCGTGTCCTCCCTGCCGGCCCGGCCGCCGGCGGAGCAGGCCCGGCAGGCCATCGACCGGATCACCGGCACGTCGGCCGTGTGACGGGATTCCCGCGCCCCCGGGAAGCAGGGGGGCGCGGCCCCGTCGGCCGGGGGCGCTCGTCGCCTCAGGCGCTCGACCTCACCGCCGTCACCGCCTTTCTCGCCGCCACCAGGATCGGGTCCCACACCGGCGAGAAGGGCGGCGCGTAGCCGAGGTCCAGGGCGGTCATCCGCTCCACCGTCATCCCTGCGGTGAGGGCCACCGCAGCGACGTCGACGCGCTTTCCCGCGCCCTCCCGGCCGACGATCTGGACGCCGAGGAGCCGCCCGGTGCGGCGTTCGGCGAGCATCTTCACCGTCATCGGGGCGGCACCGGGGTAGTACCCGGCGCGGCTGGTGGACTCGATGGTGACGGCCACGTACCGCAGGCCGGCCCGGTCGGCGTCCTTCTCGCGGAGGCCGGTGCGGGCGATCTCCAGGTCGCAGACCTTGCTGACGGCGGTGCCGACCACGCCCGGGAAGGTGGCGTAGCCGCCGCCGACGTTGGCGCCGATCACCTGGCCGTGCTTGTTGGCGTGGGTGCCGAGCGGGATGTGACGCAGGCTGCCGGAGACCAGGTCGAGGACCTCGACGCAGTCGCCCCCGGCCCAGATGTTCTCGTGCCCGCGCACCCGCATGGCCAGGTCGGTCAGCAGACCGCCGTGAGCGCCCAGCGGCAGGCCCGCCGCCTTCGCCAGCTCCGTCTCCGGGCGTACGCCGATGCCGAGGACCACCACGTCCGCCGGGTACTCGCCGTCCTTCGTGGCGACCGCGCGGACCCGGCCGTCGGCGCCGGTGCGCAGGGCGGTGACCTCGGCGTCGTCGACCATCGTGATGCCCAGGCCCGTCATGGCCTGGTGCACCAGCCGGCCCATGTCCGGGTCGAGGGTGGACATGGGCTCCCTGCCCCGGTTGACGACCGTGACCTCGTACCCCCGGTTGATGAGGGCCTCGGCCATCTCCACGCCGATGTAGCCGGCGCCGACGACCACGGCCCGGCGGCCCTCGGTGGCGGACAGGGTGTCCAGGAGGGCCTGGCCGTCGTCCAGGGTCTGCACGCCGTGCACTCCCGGGGCGTCGACACCGGGCAGGTCGGGGCGGATCGGCCGGGCGCCGGTCGCGATGACGAGCTTGTCGTACGAGGTCCATGACTCGGTGCCCGCGTCCAGGTCCCGCGCGCGCACGCGGGCGCCCTCGACATCGATCTCCACGACCTCCGTGCGCATCCGCAGATCGATGTCGCGGGCCCGGTGCTCCTCGGGCGAGCGGGCGATGAGCCGGTCCCGTTCGGGGACGTCTCCGCCCACCCAGTAGGGGATGCCGCACGCCGAGAACGAGGTGAAGTGGCCCCGCTCGAACGCCACGATCTCCAGCTCCCCGGGCCCCCGCAGCCGACGGGCCTGCGACGCGGCGGACATGCCCGCCGCGTCGCCCCCGACGACCACCAGGCGTTCCCGTGAACGTTCCTCTGTACGGCTCATGTTCATGGGAACACGCTACGGGGGCCCGGCATTTCGGCATCGCGCGGTCGTCAGTCCTGCCCCTGTCCCTCCCTCCGCCCCGGCTCCTGCCCCGGCTCCTCCTGCGTGTCCGGCGCCGCGGCCGGGAGCGAGCCTGCGGTGCCCGCCGCGCCCGCCGCCGGAGCGGGCCGGCGGGCGCGGGTGAAGCGGAGCCACAGGAACACCAGGACGGCGGTGGCCACGGCGAAGGGGAGGATCGCGGCGAGGGCCATGGCCAGCCAGCGGAACACGGCGACGAACGCGTTCCAGCCGCCCGCGAGCGCGTCCAGGAAGCCGGGCTCGTCGTCGGCCTTCGCGGCCTTCTTCACCGCGGTCTCGGACAGGGACAGCGTGATGGTGGCGAGGCTCGTGCGGTCCTTCAGGGACTTCTGCCGGCCCAGCAGGGACTCCAGGTCGGCCTGGCGGCTGCTCAGCTCGCCCTCCAGGGTGACCACGTCGCTGAGCTTGCCCGCCCGGTCCATCAGCTCACGGATCCGGGCGACGCTCGCCCGCTGCGTCCTGATCCGGCTCTCCACGTCGACGACCTGGTCGGTGACGTCCTCGGCCTTCGTCTTCCGCTCGATCAGCTTGCCGGTGCCCTCCAGTTCGCCGAGGACCTGCTCGTACTTCTCGGACGGCACGCGCAGGACGACCCGGGTGCGTTCACGGTCCTTGCCGTCACGGGTCGTCGACTCGCTGCCCACGAACCCGCCCGCGGTCTCCACGGCGGTACGGGCCTCGTCCAGGGCCTTCGGCACGTCCTTGACCCGTACGGTCAGGGTGGCGGTGCGGATGATGTGGCTGGGCGCGATCGCGGCTGGCGCGTCCGACTCACCCGCGCCGCTCCGGCCGCTGTCGGCGCCTTTGCTGTTCAGGGCACCCTCCTGTTCGGCGGACCCGTCCATCTTGCTGTCGGCGGCCGAATCGCTGGTCGCGCCGATGCCGTCCCGGGCGTCGGAGCAGCCCGCGAGCGCCAGAGCGGCCGCGAGGAACAGGGCGGCCAGGGCCCCCGCGGGCCGCCGGGAACGTCGTACGTGTGTGTGGGCCATTGCGGCGTACCCCCCGAGGGTCGTGGCAGGCGTGTTCGCCCGCCCTGCTGACGACTCTTCGACGCCGGAGGGGCCCGGAACGTTGGAGGGCACCGGTCCCGAAGCGGTCACGGTCGGGACTCGGCGGGGCCACAGCGGCTGACGAGCCCGGCACAGGGCCCGCC
Organism: Streptomyces stelliscabiei; assembly: GCF_014873495.1. Lineage (GTDB taxonomy): Bacteria > Actinomycetota > Actinomycetes > Streptomycetales > Streptomycetaceae > Streptomyces > Streptomyces bottropensis. Next base: position 7,974,959 of record NZ_JADBGF010000001.1, read on the forward strand.
AGAGGACCGGCGCCATGACTGTCCGTGACATCTGAGAGGGTGGAGCCATGAGCGGATCACGTACGGACGTCGGGCGCGACGCCGGGCATGTCGTCGTCATCGGGGCCGGGATCGCGGGGCTGGCCGCCGCGCACGGGCTGCTGGACCGGGGCGCGAGCGTGACCGTCCTGGAGGCCACGGACAGAGTCGGCGGCAAGCTGCTCCCCGGCGAGATCGCGGGCGCGCGCGTCGACCTCGGCGCCGAGTCGATCCTGGCCCGCCGCCCCGAGGCCGTCGCCCTCGCGCGTGAGGTCGGTCTCGCCGACCGGCTCCAGCCGCCGGCCACCGCCTCGGCCTCCCTCTGGACCCGCGGTGCCCTGCGGCCGATGCCCAAGGGACACGTCATGGGCGTCCCCGGCACCGCGTCCGCACTCTCCGGGGTCCTGTCCGACGAGGGCCTCGCCCGGATCGAGCGCGACGCCGACCTGCCCCGCACCGAGGTCGGCGACGACGTGGCGGTCGGGGAGTACGTGGCCGCCCGCCTCGGCCGCGAGGTCGTCGACCGGCTGGTGGAACCCCTGCTCGGCGGTGTCTACGCGGGCGACGCGTACCGCATCTCGATGCGCTCGGCCGTCCCGCAGCTCTTCCAAGCGGCCCTGACCCACACCTCCCTCACCGAAGCAGTCCGGGGCATCCAGGAGCGCGCCGCCGCCGCCGGGCAGAGCGGACCGGTGTTCATGGGCATCGAGGGCGGGATCGGGCAACTGCCGCTCGCCGTCGCCGAGTCGGTGCGGGCGCGCGGCGCCGTCATCCGCACCCGGACGCCGGTGGCGGAGCTGCGCCGGGAGGCCTCCGGCGGCTGGCGCGTCGTCACCGGCGGTCCGGGCGGCGGTGGTGAGGACCGCGTCCTGCGCGCCGACGCCGTCGTGGTGGCGGTCCCCGCCCCGGTCGCCGCCGGACTGCTCCGCGCCGAGGCCCCCGAGGCCGCCGCCGAACTGGCGGGCGTGGAGTACGCCTCGATGGCCCTGGTCACCCTCGCCTACCACCGGTCCGGCCTCGGCCTCCCCGCGGGCAGCGGCTTCCTGGTGCCGCCGGTCGACGGCCGCACGATCAAGGCGTCGACGTTCTCCTCCCACAAGTGGGGCTGGATCGCCGACGAGAACCCGGACCTGCTGATCCTGCGCACCTCGGTCGGCCGGTACGGCGAGACGGCGATCCTGGACCACGACGACGCCCACCTCGTGGACGTGTCGAGGACCGACCTGCGCGAGGCCACCGGCCTGACCGCCACCCCCGTCGCGACCCGTGTCACCCGCTGGGACGACGGCCTGCCCCAGTACCCGGTCGGCCACCACGCGCGCGTGGCCCGCGTCCGCGAGCGCCTCGGCAAGCTGCCCGGCCTCGCGGTCTGCGGCGCGGCGTACGACGGCGTCGGCATCCCGGCCTGCGTCGCGAGCGCCTCCGCCGCCGTGGACCAGATCCACGGCGACCTGCGCGCGGTGCGGGACCTCACCGCCGACCCGGTGCAGAGCCTGCACGGCGGAGCGGGAGAATAGGGCCATGAGCGACGTCGCCCCCTCCACCGAGCCCGGCCGGATCCCCAACAAGGGCAAGCTGGCCAAGGACCTCAACGAGGTCATCCGCTACACCCTGTGGTCCGTCTTCCAGCTGAAGGACGTGCTGCCGGAGGACCGCACCGGTTACGCCGACGAGGTCCAGGACCTGTTCGACCAGCTCGCCGCGAAGGACGTGACCGTCCGCGGCACGTACGACGTGTCGGGGCTGCGCGCCGACGCCGACCTCATGATCTGGTGGCACGCCGAGACCAGCGACCAGCTCCAGGAGGCGTACAACCTCTTCCGCCGCACCCGGCTGGGCCGCGCGCTCACCCCGGTGTGGTCGAACATGGCGCTGCACCGCCCCGCCGAGTTCAACCGCTCGCACATCCCGGCGTTCCTCGCCGACGAGACGCCCCGCGACTACGTCAGCGTCTACCCCTTCGTGCGCTCCTACGACTGGTACCTGCTGCCCGACGAGGACCGCCGCCGCATGCTCGCCGACCACGGCAAGATGGCCCGCGGCTACCCGGACGTCCGCGCCAACACGGTCGCGTCGTTCTCGCTGGGCGACTACGAGTGGATGCTCGCCTTCGAGGCCGACGAGCTGTACCGCATCGTCGACCTCATGCGTCATCTGCGTGCCTCGGAGGCCCGGATGCACGTCCGCGAGGAGGTCCCGTTCTACACGGGCCGCAGGAAGTCGGTGGCCGAGCTGGTGGCGGGCCTGGCGTAGGTCCCGCGAGGAGTGCGGGGCCGTCGCGGCAGCGGCCCCGCGGCGCGGGCGGTCAGCTCTTGACGGCCCGCGGTGTCCCGGCGGCCCGGCCCCGCGAGGCGCTGGGCTCCGGACGCGCCGCGCAGGCCGCGTGCCGCTCCGGCAGCCGCCCCTCCAGCAGGTACGCCTCCAGATGGCCGTTGACGCACTTGTTGGTTCCCCAGGCCACCCCGTGGTTACCGGCGTCCCGCTCGGTCACCAGCACCGACCCCCACAGGCGCCGGTGCAGTTCGAGCGCCCCGTCGTACGGCGTCGCCGCGTCCCGCTCGGCCGCGAGGATCAGCGTGGGCGGCAGCTCACCGGGCCCGGTCCGCACATCGAGCGGCTGCTGACGCGGCCCCGTCCAGTACGCGCACGGCAGGTTCGTCCACACGTTGTCCCAGGTCTCGAAGGGCGCGGTGCGCGCGAGCCGGGTGTTGTCGCGGTCCCAGACCCGCCAGTCGGTGGGCCAGGGTCCGTCGTTGCACTCGACGGCCGTGTAGACGGCGCTCGTGTTCTCCTGCTCGACGGCGGCCTCCGGGTACGGACCGGCGATCTGCACCAGCGGCTTCGGGTCGCCCTTCAGATACGCGGAGAGGGCCAGGGCACGCTGCGGCCAGAGGTCGTCGTGGTACCCGGCCTGGAGGAACGCGCCCTGCAGCTGCCCCGGTCCCACCTTGCCGCCGGCGGGCCGGGCCGCCAGCAGCGCCGCCGCCCGCTCGTAGCTCCGCAGCACCTTCTCCGGGGTGTCGCCCAGCCCGTACACCGTGTGGTGCCGTGCGGCCCAGGACCGGAAGTCCGCCCAGCGCCCCTCGAACGCGGCCGACTGGCCGAGGTTGTTGCGGTACCAGATCTGCTCGGGGTCCGGGTTCACCGCCGAGTCGAAGACCATCCGGCGTACGTGGGAGGGGAACAGCGACGCGTACAGCGCGCCGAAGTACGTGCCGTACGACGCCCCCATGAACGTCAGCCGCGGCTCGCGGAGCGCGGCGCGCAGGACGTCGAGGTCCCGGGCGTTGTTGAGGGAGTGGTAGTGCCGCAGCGCGCTCCCGCCCCGCCGCGCGCACTCCCGCGCGAACTCCTCGGCCCGCGCGATCCGTTCCTTCTTGTACGCCTCCGAAGGGTGTGTCGGCGCCGGTGAGGGCCCGTGGTGCAGCCGCTCGGGGTCCCGGCAGGACAGCGGCGCCGACCGGCCGACCCCGCGCGGGGCGTACCCGACGAGGTCGTACGCGGCGCCGAGCCGTTTCCATTCCGGGAGGTGACCGAGGAGCGGGAAGAACATCCCGGAGGCGCCGGGGCCGCCGGGGTTGAAGACGAGCGCCCCCTGCCGGGCGACCTTCTTGCCCTCGGCGTCCTTGCCCGTGGCCCGGATCCGGCTGACGGTCAGCGCGATCTGTCTGCCGTCGGGGCGCGCGTAGTCGAGCGGCACCTCGACCGTCCCGCAGCGCACCCCGTCCGGCAGCCCCTCCACCGCCGGACACTTCCCGAACCGGATGCCCTCGGCCGCGGCCCGCTCCGCCACCCGGCCGGTGAGCGTGTCCCCCGCGGCCGGGGGAGCGGCGAGGCCGCTCAGCAGCAGCACCGCCGCGGCGGTCACGTGGAGAACGGCAGCCCGCATGGCGAATCCCTCCGAAGCACGACAGCGACACAGGGATGTTTGGTGCGAAAGAGGGTGAATGTAAAGCACCGTCGGACGGTGTCGGCGAGGTGTTCCCCTACGGTGTCACCGCTGTTCGAACGCCGCCCGTAACTCGGGGGACTCCACGGCCCCCACCCCCCGGACGGCCACCGAGACGAGGTCCGGGACGTCGCTCCCGCCCCGGCCCACCACGGCCTTCAGCACCCGCATCCCCTCCGGCGACGCCCACCGCGTGCCCGACGGCCCCTCGACCCTGGCGATGAGAAGGCAGCTGAGCGTCAGCACCAGCGGCAGCGCGAACCACAGCGCCACCAGCGCACGGTGTTCGGCGAAGCCCTGCGCGGGCAGCGTCGACGCCAGCGCCCCGAGGCCGCACACGCCGAGTGCCGCGCCCCGTACCTGGGTGACCGCGTCGGCGACCCCCGTCCGCGCGGCGTCCGGCACGGCCAGTCCCGCCGCGACGAGCCGGTCGGAGAGGTGCCGTACGGACTCGGCCGCGGCGGCTCTGCGGCGTACGGGCGCGATCCGGGACTGTCCGCCGGGGCCTATCGCGCCTATGACGGCGCGTTCCATGTCGTCGCGGCCGTCCGGGTCCACGACGGTCGCCCAGCCGGTGTGGGCCAGCAGGATCCGGCGCCGGCAGGCCATGGAGACGAGGGTGAGGTCGGCGACGCGCGCCGGGCCGCCGGACAGGAACGCCGCCTCGTAGAGCGTGAGCCGGTGGCAGTGGTGGACACGGTCCGCGGGGACGTCGTCGGCGGCGGCCGCCGCCCGCAGCGAGGCCAGGCACAGTCGGGCACAGGACACGCCGGCGGCGGCCCAGGCCAGGAGGAGGAAGAGGACCCAGAGCATGGCGTGTTTCTACGCGGCGGCCCGGACCCGCGGCGGGCGGTGTACGGAATCCGGAGGGAAGCTTCCCGGTCTCGTTCGTTCGTACGCCGTTACGGCCCGCAATTGGAAGGCCGTCGGGCGGCGCCCGACGCGCTCCGGGGTGCTAGCCGTCGTCCGACGGCCCGTTGGCGGCCGGCGGCAGGGTGTAGACCGACGGGGACGGGGAGGGCGTCACCGGGATCGGCGAGCCGGGGTCGTCCGGTGAGCCGGGCGGGGCCGGGGAACTGGTGAGGGGCGGGGTGCTCGCGGAGACGGTGTCGCGGGCGATCGCGTCGTAGTCGACGAGCCCGGTGGCCTCCAGGACCGTGATGTGGTCGAGGACGGTGGTGTTGGCGTCGTCGGCGAGGGCGCGGACCAGTGAGTTGCGGGTGGTGGCGCGGACCTGGGCGACCACGGAGAAGACCCTGCCGTGCGCCAGGCGCAGGATGTTCGCGAACTCGCGGTCGTAGGTCTCGCCCCGCGCCGCGTTCAGGGTGGTCAGCCACGCCTTCTGCTGGTCGTTCGGCTGGTTGGGCAGGGGCAGGTTCAGGCGCGCGGCGACGTCGCGGACGCGGGCGTCGAGGAAGGTGTGCCCCTCGATGAGGTGCTCACCGGCGGTCCGTACGCCCGCGGTGGTGCCCTTCGTCTCGGCCTGCTGTCCGGCGGGCAGCTCCCACAGTCCGGCGAGTCTGACCTTCGTGATGAAGTCCCGGTCCAGGGCGGACAGCGGGCCGTACCGTGTCGTCATGGTGGTCGCGTTGAGCACGCTGACGTCGGTGCCGGAGCGGTCCGCGTACGACCAGACCGGGAAGACCAGCGCGATGAGCGTCGCCGTCAGCCCGGCGACGATGAGTCCTGTGCCACTGAAAAGTCCCCCTCTGCCCCTGGTGCTTCGCATGGTGCCTCCTGCTCGCGGCACCGCGCGCTCATGCGCGACGGGTGCTGCTCGGCCTACGGACCGGTATGTTACTGCCCGGTCCGCGTCAACCGCCTTATGCGGAGGAATGGTTGAGGTGTGGACAAAAAGCTGTGGACGGGGTAGGCGAAGCGGTGGATCAACCGGGGCGAACGGGGTGCAAACGACGCCAAACCCGTGCGGGAGGCACGGGTTTGTTAATCGCAGCACACCTCGGGGTGAACGCCCCGGGTCAGCGGCGAAGGAGCACCCTGCGGGTGGCTCGGGCCAGCCGGGCCGTGGGGCGCCGGGACAGCGGGGCGGGGCCCGAGCGCTCCAGCCACCACCGGCGCACCTCGCGCTGGACGTCCGCGTCGCCCGGGCGGCCGGTCAGCAGGACGTGCTCGGCGAAGGACAGGGCGTCACGCCGGTAGCCGTCGGTCATCGGGTGGCCCTGCGCGTACGCCACGAACGTCGGCCGGTACGACGGGCCGAGGATCTCCGGCAGCTCCGGCGCCACCTTCGCCACGACGTCCGCCCGCTTGGCCGCGAGGGACCGGGCCTGCACCCCCAGCCGCACCCGGTCGAACCCCTCGGGCACCGGCGTCCCCGCGACCAGCGCGGACAGCAGCGCGGCCTGCGCGAGCCCGAGCCGCTGCCGGGCGACGGGCTCGGCCTCGGGTTCGGCGACGGGCTCGGCCTCTGCGGCGGGCACCGTTCCGGCGGCGGGCACCGTCGTCGCGGGGCCGCGCACCTCGGCCTTCTCCAGCACGCCGCGGATCGACTCCAGCTCCCGCTCCAGCTCGCCCGGCTCGGGGAAGTTGTCGTCGCGCTCCAGGAGGACGCCCGGCGCGGTCACGCGGGAGGCGAGGTCGGCGAGGACGTCGAGGACCTGCCGGGGGACGGGGTGGGCGTGGCTGTCGTGCCAGACGCCGTCCCGTTCGAAGCCGCCCGCGACATGGACGTACGCGATGGCCTCGACCGGCAGCTCGTCGAGCGCCTTCGCGGGGTCCTCGCCCCGGTTGACGTGGTTGGTGTGCAGGTTCGCCACGTCGATGAGGAGCCGGACGCCGGTGCGGTCGACGAGGTCGTAGAGGAACTGTCCCTCGGTCATGTCCTCGCCGGGCCAGTTGATGAGGGCGGCGATGTTCTCCAGGGCGAGCGGCACGGGCAGCGCGTCCTGGGCGATGCGGACGTTCTCGCACAGCACGTCCAGGGCGTCCCGGGTGCGCGGCACCGGCAACAGGTGCCCGGCCTCCAGCCGCGGCGACGCGGTGAGCGCGCCCCCCGCCCGGACGAACGCGATGTGCTCCGTGACGAGGGGGGCGCCCAGTGCCTCCACGCGCTCGGCGAGGGAGCGCAGGCGCTGCTCGTCGGGGCGGTCGGCGCCGCCGAGACCCAGGGAGACGCCGTGCGGCACCACCGTGACGCCGCGCTCGCGCAGGCGCAGCAGCGACTCGTGGACGTGGCCGGGACAGACGTTCTCGGCGACGACCTCGACCCAGTCGACACCGCCCGCCCGCCCGGCCATGCGCTCGACGGCGTCGGCGATCTCCGGCCGCCAGCCGATCCCCGTCCCCAACTGTGCGATCTGCTCCATCGTCCCCTCCTCGGTCACGTCGGCCACGGCTTCACCAGACCCTGTGCGTCTCCTCATGGCGGACCTGTGTTCCGGCGTGACGGAGTCATGGCCCCGAGGAACGGGGGCGAACCCCGGGGAGGGGACCTTCAGAGCAACATTTGAGCTTTCTACTGGACCGCCGGCTCGCCCTGGTCCTTGTTGATCTCCTCCGGGTCCGGACGGCCGGTGGGGACCTGGTTGCCCGGGAAGGGCGACGGGCGCGACTTCACGTCCGGGTTGGTGGACGGCTCGGCGGGGGGCGCCGCGGGCGGCACCTGACCGGCGACGGGCGGCGGCGGGCCGGTCGGGCTCGCGGTGCCGGTGACCGATTTCTGGGCGATGGTCGCGAAGTCGACCTCGCCGGTGGCCTCCAGGATCGTGATGTGGTCCAGCACGGTCTGGTTGGCGTCGGAGGCCAGCTGGCGGATCAGCGTGTTGCGGGTGGAGTTCCGCACGGAGGCGATCGCCGGGAAGATCTTGCCGTGGGCGGTCCGCAGCAGGTTCGCCCAGACCTTGTTGTAGTCGGCCTCGGTCTTCGCGGCGGTCATCTGGTCCAGGAAGCCCTGCTGCTCCGCCGTCGGCTGGTTGGGCAGTTCGACGCCCAGCTTCGCCGCGATGACCCGGGACCGCTTGTCGAGGTCGGTGTGGCCCACGATCAGGTGGTCGGCTGCCTCCCTGATGGCCTTGCTCCCGCTGCGCTCCAGGGCCTGCTGCCCGGCCGGCAGCTCCCACAGGCCCGCCAGCCGCACGCGGATGAGCAGGTCGCGGTCGCCGGGGGTGAGCGGCCCCCACTGCGTGGTCACCGTGTCACCGGTGAGCGCGGCCGCGGCCGTCGCGTTGCGGTTGGGGTACGAGTAGAAGATGGGATAGGCGACCGCGGTGAGCGTGCCGGCGATCGCCAGGGCGACGAGGACTGAGCCCTTGGAGCGTCGCAAAAGAGCCTCCCGGAGGAAACCAACTGATCGTTGGGGTCTGACTGTTGCTTGGGGTGCGGCGGGTGAGCGCCGGGTGTGCCTGGTCCGTGGCCGCCGCTCGGGGGCGGGTCCGGGGCCGCGTCAGATCGTGCCGTTGGCGATGGCGTCGAAGTCGACCTGGCCGGTCTTCTCCAGCATCGTGATGTGGTCGAGCACGGTCTGGTTGGTGTCCGAGGCCAGCTGGCGCACCAGGGTGTTCTCGGTCTGGTTCCGGATCGTCCCGATGGCCGGGAAGATCTTGCCGTGGGCGGAACGCAGCAGGTTGGCCCACACCCGGTCGAACTGGTCGTCCGTGGCGTTGTCCATCTGCTGGAGGAAGCCCTGCTGCTGCTCGTTCGGCACGTTCGGCAGCTCCACGCCCAGCTGGGACGCCACGGCCCGCACCCGTTCGTCGAGGTCCTTGTGGCCCACGATCAGGTGGTCCGCCGCCTCCTTCACCTGGGGGCTCTTCGACCGCGCCATCGCCTTCTCGGCGGCGGGCAGCTCCCACAGCCCGGCGAGCCGCACGCGGACGATCAGGTCCCGGTCGGAGGCCGTCAGCGGCCCCCACTGGGTGTTCACCGAGCCGGCGGCCATGTTGGCCTGGGCGGTGCCCGAGCGGTCGGCGTAGGACCATACCGGGAACGCCAGCGCGCCTACGGTGACGACGAGAGCCAGGCCGGCGATGAGCGAGCCGTTGAGACGCCGCAAAGTGATCCTCCCGGATGATGCCAACTGGTCGTTGGGGCAGTTGCTTGGCCAGTGCAGGAAGATACGTGCGGGGTGGCGGAGTTGTTCAACGGCTTTCGAACAGCCTGAGGGGGTCCGGTTCAGGCGGACTCGATCAGCGGGGCGCGGCGTGGGCGCCCGGCGCCGGGGAGGTGCCGACGGCGAGGGGCCGGCTGTTCGGCTGCGGGTGGGTGGGGGCTGGTCGCGCAGTTCCCCGCGCCCCTGAAAAGCAGGGGCTGCGCCCCGTGCTTTTCGTCCCTGAGCGGCAGGAGGCCCTCAAGGGGCGCGGCCCTTGACAGGGCGGGGACGGGTAAGGGGCCCGGGGGTTCAGGTGCGCAGGGCCCGGTGGTCCGCGACGACCGTGCTGGAGCCCGGGGCGACCTCCGTGAAGCCCGCGTCGCGGACGAGGGGAAGGCCGGAGGTGGTGAGGGTTTTCCAGTGGACCGGGGTGGTGGTGCGGACCGCGAGAGGGAAGTCCGCGTCCCGCCAGGTGGCGCGGGCCGGGGCGTCGAGGTCCCACCAGGCGAGCTGGGCGCCGTGACCGGCCTGGGCCATCGCCTTGCCCGCCGACATCTCGACCCCGGGGTTCAGCCAGAGCACCGGGGCGGCGGGATCGGGCTCGGTCGGCGGTTCGGGGTCGTCGAGGTCCGTGCCGGAGACCTGGAGCCGGGCCAGGTCCTTGGGCCAGCCGTCGAGCGGCACCGGCGGGAAGACCCGCACCTCCGCCGACTTGCCGGCCACGGTGATCCCCGGCAGCGCTTCGGCCCGCCGCCACTCCGCGCCCCGCGCCCGCCGGACCACCTTGCGGATCCGGGCGTCCTGCCAGCTCCGCATCGCCTCGGCCCACTCCCCGTCGCCCAGCGACCGCGCGTCGCTCAGCATCACGAGCACCGCCCGCGCCGCCGTCTCCAGCGCGTCCGTACGCGCCGGCGGAGCGCCCCGCTCGATGCGCGCGACCAGGGGCAGCACGAACTGCGGCCCCTCGTCGCGCGAGGTCCGCTCCTCCTGGAAGGGGCTGTCCTGGGCGGCAGCGGGGGCGGGGTCGGGGGTCGGGTCGCTCGTGGTCACCCGCCCAGTCTGCCAGGCGAAAAGGGCCCTGCCCCGACCCGCACCCGCCCGTCTGTACGAGGATGGGGCCATGGAACGCGAGTTACTGCTGAGGCTGGAAGGTGTCGGCCGCCGCTACGGATTCCGTGGCCCCTGGGTGCTGCGCGGCGTCGACCTGGAGATCGCGCCCGGCACGCTGACCCGGGTCGAGGGCGCGAACGGCACCGGCAAGTCGACGCTGCTCCGCGTCCTCGCCGGACTTGACGCGCCCACGGTGGGCCGGGCGACGGGGCGCCCACGCACGGCGTACGTCCCCGAACGCTTCCCCGCCGCGCTGCCGTTCACCGCCGCCGAGTACCTCACCCACCTCGGTGCCGTCCACGGCCTCGACCGCCCGGCCGCGGCACGCGCCGCCACCGAGTGGCTGGAGCGCTTCGGCGCCGCCGAGTACGCCCGTACGCCCATGGGGGAGCTGTCCAAGGGCAGCAGCCAGAAGGTCGCCGTGGCCCAGGCCCTGCTCGCCGCACCGGAGTTGCTCGTCCTCGACGAGGCGTGGACCGGCCTGGACGCCGACGCCCGTGAGGAGCTGGAGCGTGTGGTGGTCGAGCGGACCGCCGCCGGGGCCGCGGTGGTGTTCGTGGACCACGATCCGGGGCGGCTGGCGGGGGCGCCGGACGCGATCTACGCGGTGGTCGGGGGCGCGCTCGACCACCGGGAGGGGAGCGGGACTTCACGGATGGGTGCGGACGACGCCTCGGCCGCCTCCGCCGCCGCCCCTGCTGTCGTTGTCGAGGGGCGTGGCGCGTCGGGGAGGCGAGTACCGCGCCAGATCACCGAGTTGGCGACGGCGGTCGAGGAGAGCGGCTCCGGGACCCACCGGTTCACCGTCCCGGCGGCGGCCTCGGACGCGCTGCTCAGAGCTTTGCTGGAGGCCCGCCCGCCCTGGCACGTGGTGAGCCTGGGCCCGGCACCCGCGCCCCTGACGGCACCCGACTCCGCACCGGAATCCGACTCCGCACCGCAACCCGCACTGGAAGGCGAACGCGCCTGATGAACGCCCTCCTCCGCTACCAAGCGGCCCTCCTCGTACGCTCCCAGCGCTGGCTCCCGCCCGTCATCCTGTACGCGGCGTTCCTCGCCATCGGGGTGCAGAAGGGGCAGCCGGTGCTCGACTCGCTCGGCTACACGGCCGCCGCGCTGCTGCCCGTCTCCGCCTGGCTGATGCGGATCTGCGTCACCAACGAGCCTCCCGCGGCACGCAGTTGTACGGGCGCGGCGGCCGGACCCGGCCGGGCGCACCTGGCCTGCGTCCTGGTGGCGTTCTCGGCGGCAGCCCTCCTCGGCACGGCGGCCACCGTCCTCGTCGCGATCATCAGCGCCCCCACGAGCACGGACCACCAGACGCGCGTCGAGGCGCTCCCGGCGGCGGGCGCCGGCCTGCTGGCCGCGCTCGCCTGCGCCCTCCTCGGCACGGCCGTCGGCGCGCTCACGAACTGGCCCCTGCTGCGCTCGCCGGGCCGGTCCGTGCCGACCCTGCTGCTGGGTGCGCTGCTGTCCCTGGTCGTGGCCGGCTCCCCGGCCCGGATCGCGGTCACCGCTCTGGTCGACGGTTCGCGGCGGGCGGCCGTCCCGGTCCCCGTCCTGCCCCTGATCGCGGCCGGTCTGCTCGCGGCGGCCGCGACCGCCGTGGCGTGCGCCCTGACGACCCGCCGCTCAGCCTGAACAGGCGGTCCGCTCGGCCTCCCGCCACTCGCATACAGGGCACAGCGTGACCCCTTTGTGGGACTCCGGGTACTCGGTGGGCTTCCGGCACAGCACGCACTCGGCGAAGGGCTCCGCCTCGTCCGTGGCCGGGGCGGACCCCTGAGCCGCGGTTGTCTCTTCGGCTCCCCGGTAGTCGCTCATCCCTCCAGCCTAGAACGGCCGGGCCGCGTCCCGGATCAGCGCGCGACGGCCGCCGCGGCCGTCTCCGTCGTCGCCGCCGTGCCGACCAGTTCCGACACCTTCACGAACCGGTAGCCCCGCGCCCGGAGCACCGGCACGATCCTCCGTACGGCCTTCTCCGTGACCGGGGCGGCATTCCGCGTGCAGTGCATGACCACGACCGACCCCGGCCGCACTCCGTCCAGCACCTGCCGCACCACGTCGTCCGCGTCCGTCGCGAACGCGTCCCCGCTCACCACGTCCCACTGCACGGCCGTCACCCCGGACGCGCCGATGCTGCGCAGCGCGCGGCTGTCGTAGCAGCCGCCGGGGAACCGGAAGTACGGCATCGGGTCCGTCACCCCCGCTTCCCGGAACACCCGGTAGGCGCGCTCCAGATCCGCCCGCATGCGCTCCGGCGCCATGGTGGGCAGACCGTGGCAGTTCTCAGTGAAGGCGTGATGGCTGTACGAGTGGTTCGCCACCTCGAACAGAGGGTCCCGCCCGATGGACCGCGCCTGGATCGGGTACTCCTCGACCCAGCGTCCCGTCATGAACAGCGTGGCCGGAACCTTCAGCCGGCGCAGCGCCGCGATCAGTTCAGGATTGTCGAACCGCTCACCGGCGGCGGCCCTGTCGCCCTGGTCCGCGGTCATGTCCGCGTCGAAGGTGAGCGCGACGGCCTTGTCCCCCCGGGTCCGCGGGCCGTGTTCGAACACCGGGGTCAGCCCGGCCGGGCCCGGCGCGAGCGTGGGCGGACGGGACGCCATGGCCGCCGAGGGGCTGGCGGTGGCGGTGACGATGCGTGTCGAGGGCTCCGGGGTGCCGCAGCCGGAGAGGACGGCGCCGAGCACGCCGACCGCACAGAGCGCGGTGATTCTTCGTACAGGACTGATCACCGCACGAAAGTACGGCGGTGGGCTCAGCGGACAGTCGGTTCAGCTGTCGAACGGCAGGGAGTCCGGCACGAAGTCACCCGCCTGGGTGATGAAGGGGGCCCAGGCGGTGGGGGAGAGGGTCAGCTCCGGGCTGCCGGGGACCTTGGAGTCACGGACGTGGACGGCGGAGGGGAGGGTGGCGACTTCTACGCAGTCATCGCCCTCGGTGCCGCTGTACGTCGACTTTCGCCAGGCGAGCGCGATCTCTACACAGCTGTCGCCCTGGGTGCCGCTGTAGCTGCTCTTGAACCAGGCGAGTTCGGTCCTGCTCATTGCGCTCCTCGCATTCGCTCCAACAGGCCCTCGGAGTCAGCCGGGCTGAGGGCCTGCGAGCGCAGTGTCGCATACCGCTGATGGAGCAGGCGGGCCTCTTTCCCGTCGGAGATAAGCCGTCCGCTCTGCTGCCCCTCGGAGTACGCGAGTCGGCGCCCGTCTGGCAGTTCGACGAGTTGAACGGGACCGTCGAGGCAGGCGTGGTGCCTGCTGCTCAGCGGCATGATCTGCACCACGACGTTCCGGAGTCGCATGTTCTCCAGCAGATGGTCGAGCATCGCGCGTGTGACTTCCGGCCCGCCCAATTCCCGCCGGATGACGGCCTCCTCGATGATGAAGCTGAACGAGGTGTTGGGGCGCTCTCGGAGGAGCCGCTGTCGATCCATGCGAGCAATCACCTGGGCTTCGAGCTGTTCGTCGGCGAGGGGCGGAATGCTCTCCCCGAACACTGCCCGAACGTACGGCTCCGACTCCAGCAATCCGGGCACCAACCGGCACTCGTAGATGCTCAGACTGACCGCCTGACGCTCCAGGCCCGCCCACTTCCGGAACCACGAGGCCAGACCCGGCTGCCGCGACAGATGCTTGCCTGCCCTCAGCAACGCCCCCGTCCCGCCCAGCACCTCATCCGCCCGCTCGACGAACACCTCGTCCGCCATCCGCCTCCCCAGCTCGATCGAGGCGACGGTATGGACGCTGAACCGCACCAGCGGCGCGAACTGTTCCCTCGTGTGCCCGTGATGCTCCCGCAGCGCCTGCACGAACGCCCCGAACGTCTTCAGACTGTCGGACGGGTCGGGTTCCCAGTCGACGCTCATGCTCGGCCACCTCCGGGTGAGTCGGATCTCCCCACGATCAACTCACCCAGAGTCACGAACGGTTACGCGTACTGTCCATCGAACACGCATGTACGGCGACGTGCCGTACATGCGTGTTCCCCTCGACTCCGCTCGGCTCGGGTCAGGTGCGTCGCCACGGCCCCGTCACCGCGAAGGTCGTCCCCGGGGTGTAACAGTTGACGTACATCGTCCGGCCGTCGGGGGAGAAGGTGACGCCGGCGAACTCGCCCCATTCGGGGTCGGTCGGGGTGCCGATGTTCTGGGCGTTGCGGGCCATGGCATAGACCTCGCCGCGGCGGGTGACGCCGTAGACGTGCTGGGCGCCGTTGCCGTCCTCGCAGACCATGAGGCCGCCGGAGGGGGCGAGGCAGATGTTGTCGGGGGACTCGCCCGGGAGCTGGAGGTCGGTGTCGGGGCCGAAGGCGATCACCAGGGTGAGGGTGCGGTGGTCGGGGTCGTAGCGCCAGATCTGGCCGTAGTGGTCGGCGGCCGAACCGTCCGCGCTGCGGGCGAAGGACGAGACGAAGTACACGCAGCGGCCGCCCCAGTAGCAGCCTTCGAGTTTCTGCGCGTGGGTGATGCCCTTGGGGCCGAAGTCCTGGTGGCGGATGGCCGTCGTCGTGGCCAGGGGGTCGGGGACGTCGACCCACTCGATGCCGTCGAAGCGGGCTCCGGGCTCCTGGATGGGGGACAGGTCCGGTACGCCGGGCACCCGCATCGCCTGGAGCCGGCCGCCCGCGCGGAGTGAACCGAGGCCGCCCTTGGGCTTCTCGGGGAGGAAGCGGTAGAAGAGGCCGAAGGGGCGCTGGAAGGCGTCCTCCGTCTCGTAGACCACTCCGCGCTTGGGGTCGACGGCGATGGCCTCGTGCTGGAAGCGGCCCATCGCGGTCAGGGGCACGGCGCCCGAGCGGCGGGGGTCGGCCGCGTCCACCTCGAAGATGAAGCCGTGGTCCTTGGTGTAGCCGTTGGTGCCCGCTCTGTCCTCGGTCTCCTCGCAGGTCAGCCAGGTGCCCCACGGGGTGGGCCCGCCCGCGCAGTTGACGGCCGTGCCTGCGATGGCGACGCCCTCCGCGAGGACCTTGCCGCGGGCGTCGAGCGTCAGCGACGTACAGCCGCCCTTGCCCATGGGGTCGTAGGTCAGACCCTCGACCGTGGGGACCGGGACGCGGCCGGTGGCACGGTTCTCGTGGTTGCGGACGAGGTGGACCCGCCCGTGTCTGCCGGGGAAGGCTGACATGCCGTCGAAGTTGCTGGGGACCAGGCCCTCACCGGAGCGCAGGGCGTCGCCCTCGCGGGAGAGGACCTGATAGCGGAAACCTTTCGGCAGGTCGAGCAGACCGTTCGGGTCGGGGATCAGGGGGCCGTAGCCGGAGTGGCCGAGGTCGCTCTGCGCGGCGGCCGAGCCCGCGAAGAGTTCGGAGAGGGCTCCGGTGAACGCGATACCTGCGACGCCTGCGCCGGAACGGGCGAGGGCCTGACGGCGGGTCACTGACACGGGACTACCTTCCTGTTGGCGGACAGGATGTGACCCGCCTGTGTGTATCACGCGGTCACGGCCACGTGAACCACGCGCGTAGAAGGAGGCGGAGGAGTCGCCGCCGTGTCACTCGGTCGGCGGGGGCGGGGACACGGGGGGCGGGGAGGGTGCCCGGGGCGGCTGGGGCGGGTCCGGCGACGGGCCTGCCTGGGCTCGCTCCAGGAAGCGGAGCAGCTCCACGGGGAAGGGCAGGACGAGGGTGGAGTTCTTCTCCGCGGCGACCGCCACCACCGTCTGCAGCAGGCGGAGTTGGAGGGCCGCGGGCTGCTCGGACATCTGCTGGGCGGCTTCCGCGAGCTTCTTGGAGGCCTGCAGCTCCGCGTCGGCGTTGATGATGCGGGCCCGGCGTTCGCGGTCGGCCTCGGCCTGGCGGGCCATGGAGCGTTTCATGGTGTCGGGGAGGGAGACGTCCTTGATCTCCACGCGGTCGATCGTGACGCCCCACTCCACGGCGGGGCTGTCGATCATCAGCTCCAGCCCCTGGTTGAGCTTCTCGCGATTGGAGAGCAGGTCGTCGAGGTCGCTCTTGCCGATGATCGAACGCAGGGAGGTCTGGGCCATCTGGGAGACGGCGAAGCGGTAGTCCTCGACCTGGACGACGGCGTTGGCCGCGTCCACGACCTGGAAGTAGACGACCGCGTCGACGCGTACGGTGACGTTGTCGCGGGTGATGCCCTCCTGCGCCGGGACGGGCATCGTCACGATCTGCATGTTGACCTTGCGGATGTGGTCGATGCCGGGGACGACCATGGTGAACCCGGGGCTTCTGGGGGCGCCCCGCAGCCGGCCGAGGCGGAAGACCACGCCCCGCTCGTACTGCTTGACGACCCGGGCCGCGGCGGCGACGTAGACGACCGCGGCGGAGCCGACCGCCGCGGCGGTGATGAGCAGCGTCTCGACCATGACGACCCCCTTGAGTCGTCCGCTATCGGTGCGAGTACCACGATATGCCGGAGTCGGGGGGCGGGGCGACTGTCGGCCGGGGGTGGGTTTCGCTCACCGGTGCCTGCCTGCCGGGGGGCGTGGGGCGCTGCGGAGGGGGTGGCCGTGCGAACGGAGCGGCCCGGTGCCCCGGCGGGTAGGCCGGGGCACCGGGCGCCGGGGCCGGGTCAGGAGGTGCCCGAGGTCGCCTTCTCCAGTTCCGGCACCGTCATGCGTACCGGTTCCGTGCCCGTCGCGCTGTGGCGGGAGGCCCAGTTCTCCAGGGCCGTGCGGCAGGCGTGGTCGAGGTGGTGCAGGCCGGTGAGGTGGAGCTCCACCGGGCGGTCCTGGGGGAGGGACTCCAGGTTGTCGAGGATCTTCGGCAGGCGCAGGAAGGTCGCGTTGCCGGAGAGGTGGGCCTGGACGGGCCCGGCGCCCTTGTCGACGACCTCCAGCCTGATGTGCGAGGCCTCCCAGGCGGTCTTGGCCACGGAGAGGGCCAGACCGATCAGCACGCCCTCGAACATGTTGACCGCGACGATCGCCACCGCCGTGGCCACCAGGATCAGCGCCTCGCCCCGGTGGGTGCGCCACAGGGAGGCGACCTCACGGAACGGGATCAGCTTGAAGCCCGCGTGGACGAGGATGCCGGCCAGGGCGGGCAGCGGGATCAGGGCGAGGGCGCCCGGCAGCAGGGCCGCGAAGAGCAGCAGCCAGACGCCGTGCAGCACCCGGGACGCCTTCGTCCGCGCGCCGGCCTGGAGGTTGGCGGAGCTGCGCACGATCACGGCCGTCATCGGCAGCGCGCCCAGCAGCCCGCACACGGTGTTGCCCGCGCCCTGGGCCATCAGCTCCTTGTCGTAGGCGGTGCGCGGACCGTCGTGCATCCGGTCCACGGCCGCCGCGCTGAACAGGCTCTCGGCGGAGGCGATGAGGGTGAAGGCGAGGATCGTGCCGAGGATCGCCACGTCCGCCAGCCGGCCGAACGCGTCGAGGCCGGGGGGCTGGATGGCGTCCAGCAGGCCCTTCACCTCGACGTTCGCCACCGGCAGGTTGAGGGCGAGGCCGGCGAGCGTGGCCAGCAGGACCGCGACGAGGGCGCCGGGGACCAGCTGGGCCTTCTTCGGCAGGCGCTTCCACAGCACCATCACGGCGACGGTGCCCGCGCCGATCGCCAGCGAGGCCAGCGCGGCGGTGGAGCCGAGTGCGTCGGCGGCGGCGCCGGGCAGGCCCGTGATCTTGTCGATGCCGGAGGCGGGGGCCTTCAGACCGGCCGCCGCGTAGAGCTGGCCAGCGATGATCACGAGGCCGATGCCGGCGAGCATGCCCTCGACGACGGAGACGGATATCGCGCGGAACCAGCGGCCCAGCCTCAGCGCGCCCATGGCGAGCTGGAGCAGACCGGCGGCGAGCACGATCACCCCGAGGGCGGGCAGCCCGAACTGGCGTACGGCCTCGAAGACCAGCACGGTCAGACCGGCCGCCGGGCCGGAGACCTGGAGGCTGCTGCCGGGCATCAGACCGGCGACGAGACCGCCCACGATGCCGGTGACCAGGCCGAGTTCGGCCGGGACACCGGAGGCGACGGCGACGCCCACGCACAGCGGGAGGGCGACCAGGAACACGACGAGCGAGGCGCCGAAGTCCTGCCGCAGATGGGGGAACTTGGATATGAGGGGGGACGCGGACGAGGTGGGGGGCATGGAGGTCCTGGAACTCTCGGAGGGCTGTTCGGTCGTCTCGGACACCTGGCCGTCGCTCACAGGGTCTCGAACCGGTCGGTGTCCGCGCGGTGCTCGCGCACCGCACCGGTGTGGACCTCGTAGTACCAGCCACGCAGCCGCAGCCGGCCGTCCGTGAGGCGCTTCTCCACGCAGGGGTAGGAGCGCAGGCGCAGGAGCTGGCTGAGGACGTGGTTCTGCACTCCGTCGGCGACGGTCGGGTCCTCGACGGCCCCCTCGGGGCGCGGGGTGGCGTGGGTCAGCCAGTCGCGCACGGCCGGTACGGCGTCCAGGTCGTCGCCGCGCACCAGGGCGCCGACGGCGCCGCAGTGCGAGTGGCCGCAGACCACGATGTCGGTGACGCCGAGGACCTCCACGGCGTACTCGATGGTGGCCGTCTCGCCGGTGGGGCGGTCGGGGGTGTACGGGGGGACGATGTTGCCGGCGGTGCGCAGCTCGAAGAGCTCGCCGGGGCGGGCGCCCGTGATCAAGGCCGGGACGACCCGCGAGTCGGAGCAGGTGATGAACAGGACCTCGGGGGACTGGCCTTCGGCCAGCCTGGCGAACTCCTCAGGGCGCTGTCCGAAGGTACGGGCGTTGTCGATGAGGGGCTGCATGATGTGGTGACTCCTCCTGGCGCGCCTCGGTGGCGCGTCGGGCTTGCACGGCAAGGTGTGGGGGGAACGGGCCGACGTGGCTCAGCAGCGGAAGACCTGGAGGGCGGCCGGGGTGTGGGCCGCGCGGGATCTCGCCGCCCGGTGGTGCCGGGGCGAGGGCTGTTCGGGCCGGCTCGCGGCCGCCGGGTCCTCCTCCCGCGACGGACGCGCGGGGGGCCCTGGGACGGTGTGCGGTGCCGCGCGATGCCGGTCGCGGGTGCGGAGCGGACCGGTCGGGTCCTGGGCGGGTGTGCACGAGCGGTGGGTGGCCGCCTTGTCACGCACCGGCTTCGCGGTGGGGGTGTTTCCGGGCTCGGTTTTGGCCTTGGTGTGACCAGGTGTGTGCGCGGCTGCGAAGGAAGCCGCGGGAGCGAAGAACGTGAGGGTGAGCAGGACGGCGGCTAGGGCCGAAAGGGCGGTCCGGGTCGTCGTACCACGCAATAGGGGCCTCCTCCCTGGCAGTTCTCGGTGTCTCCCACGCGTCGACGGTTGCCTGACTTGGTCAACCATTGGTCAACCGCTGGTCAAGAAACACGTTAACCCTGCGAAGTTGTTTGCAGGGTTAACTTAACGTTGCGAGCTGAAGAGAGCCTGAAAAGCGAGGGCGGGTTGGCCGGAATCGACCCTTGACCTGGGGGAGTTCGTCAGGGGCGGTTCGTGATCGGCGCCGGTGGGGTCAGTGCTCCACGAGTCGCCCGGCGTCCCGCGCGAGGGCGGTGAGGCGGGATATGGCGCGGAAGTACTTCTTGCGGTAGCCGCCGTTCAGCATCTCCTCGCTGAACAACCGGTCGAAGGGCATCCCCGAGGCGAGCACGGGCACCTCGCGGTCGTACAGCCGGTCGGCGAGCACCACGAGGCGCAGGGCCGTGGACTGGTCCGGGACCGGCTGGACGTCGGTCAGGCACACCGCTTTCAGGCCGTCCGTGAGGGCGCCGTACCGGCTGGGGTGGACGCGCGCGAGGTGGCCCAGCAGATGCGGGAAATCGTCGAGCGAGGCGCCCTCGGTGGCGTACGCCGCCTTGGTGACCTCCTCGTCGGAGTACGGTGCCGGGGCCTCGGGCAGGCCGCGGTGGCGGTAGTCCTCACCGTCGATGCGCAGGGAGCGGAAGTGGGCCGACAGGCCCTGGATCTCCCGCAGGAAGTCGACCGACGCGAACCGGCCCTCACCGAGCTTGCCCGGCAGTGTGTTCGAGGTGGCGGCCAGGGCCACCCCCGCGTCGACCAGCTTGCCGAGCAGGGTCGACACGAGGACGGTGTCGCCCGGGTCGTCCAGCTCGAACTCGTCGATGCACAGCAGGCGGTGCCCGGAGAGCGTCTGGACCGTCTTCTGGAAACCGAGGGCGCCGACCAGGTTCGTCAGCTCCACGAAGGTGCCGAAGGCCTTGAGGGAGGGCTCGGCCGGGGTGGCATGCCAGAGGGAGGCGAGGAGGTGGGTCTTGCCGACGCCGTAGCCGCCGTCCAGGTAGACACCGCGGGGGCCCGCCGGGACCTTGGGGGCCTTCGCCCTGCCGAAGCCGAAGAAGCCGCGCCTGCCCGCGCCGGTCGCGTGGGCCCCGCCGAGGCCCGCGGCGAAGCCGCTCAGGACGCGGACGGCCTCGGTCTGGCTGGGCTGGTTCGGGTCCGGGAGGTAGGTGTCGAAGCGCACCGAGTCGAAGCGGGGTGGCGGCACCATCTCGGCGACGAGCCGGTCCGCGGGGACGTGGGGCTCGCGGGTGCACAGGGACGAGGGGGCCGCTTCGGGTATCGGGCCGATTCCGGACACGGTGGCTGAGGACGACGACACGGTTACCGAGTCTAAGGGTCGTGCCACACTGCACGACATGCGACGCCTGTTCCCTGTGACCGAAGAGACAGCGGCCCCGACGCGCCAAGTGGCCGGTGGTGCGCATGCGCCTGAGGTGCGAGCACCGGACGTCGTCGACCGGGAGTGGAGTCTCGGTGAGCTGGCCGCCGCGTACGCCTATCCCGAGTCGGCGTCCGGGGGGAGCGAGCCGTGGATGCGGGTCAACATGGTGTCCACGCTCGACGGCGCCGCCCAGCACGGCGGACGCTCGCAGCCGATCTCCGGCGACGCCGACATGCGGATCTTCGGCACACTGCGGGGGCTCGCGGACGTGGTGGTCGTCGGCGCGGAGACGGTACGTCAGGAGGGGTACCGTCCGGCACGGGCGCGCGAGGCGTTCGCCGAGGCGCGCCGGGCGGCCGGACAGACGCCCGCGCCGGCCGTCGCCGTGGTGAGCGCGAGCCTGGACCTGGACTTCTCGCTGCCGTTGTTCAGCTCGCCCTCGGTCCCCACCCTCCTGCTGACCGGTGCCGCCGCCGCCCCCGACCGGGTCGCCGCCGCCGAGAAGGCGGGCGTCCGGGTCGTGGTCGCCGGGGACGGCACGGGCGTCGATCCCGCGCGGGCCGTACGGGCCCTCGCCGGTCTGGGGCTGACCCGGCTGCTCGGCGAGGGCGGGCCCCGGCTGCTGGGCCAGCTGATCGCCTCCGACGTACTCGACGAACTGTGCCTGACCGTGTCGCCGATGCTCACGGCCGGGGACGCCCAGCGGATCGCCGGGGGCCCCTCCGTACCGGTGCCCAAGCGCTTCGCGCTGGCCTCGCTGCTGGAGGAGGCCGGGTTCCTGTTCGGTCGTTACCGTCGCACGTGAAAGCGGGCGGAACCTACCGTTCCGTTCAGCTTTCGCCGGGCACACTAGAACCCTGAGGAGTGAGGGCCCGCGGGGCCCTCCGATTAGAAGGGCGCCTGTGGTGTCGTTCACGAGCGTATTGATGATCGAGAAGGCTCTGACGTCGGCGGACGTGGAGTTCGTCACGACCCTGCACGGCGACGAGCGTGCCTTCTTCCATGTGCTGCTCCAGCCGCGGGGCAATCAGGCCGACCGGTTGCTGCGGGCCGTCGACGACCTCGCTCTCGGTGAGCTGGACGAGGCGGCGAAGGAAGGGGAGACGCCGGAGGGGGAGCAGGCGCTGGACGCCGGGGAGCGGGCACTGGAGGTGTCGTTGCAGGCGCTGCGAGGGGCCGGGAGTCCGGCGGAGGGGCGGCTGATCGAGGATCACCCGCTGGACGCGCTGAAGTCGCTGGTGGAGGAGGTGGGGGCCGATGAGGTGCTGGTGCTCACCGATCCCCACTACGTGGAGGAGTTCTTCCACCGGGACTGGGCTTCTCGGGCACGGCACAAGGTCGGGGTGCCGGTGTTGAAGCTGTTCTCGCACAGTCGGGCCTGAGGGCACTCGGCGCCGTAGGGGGCTGTGGCGGGTGCGGGTCCGTCGTGGCTGTTCGCGCGGTTCCCCGCGCCCCTGAACGGCGGCTGCGCCGCCTGCCAGGGGCGCGGGCCGCCGGCGGCGGTTGTAGGGGGCCCCTACGGCAGGCAATAGGCTGAGGGGGTTCATCGGCTTCGTACGTCACCTGGAGAACAGACATGGCACCCGGACTGCCTTCCGCCATGGATCGGCCGCACTTCATCGGGATCGGTGGGGCCGGGATGTCCGGGATCGCCAAGATCCTCGCGCAGCGCGGGGCGAAGGTCGCCGGAAGCGACGCCAAGGAGTCGGAGACGGCCGAGGCCCTGCGCGCACTCGGGGCGACCGTGCACATCGGGCATGCCGCCGGGCATCTCGCCGACGACGCGACCGCCGTGGTCGTCTCGTCGGCGATCCGGGCCGACAACCCCGAACTGGCCCGCGCCGCCGAGCTGGGCATCCCCGTGGTCCACCGGTCGGACGCGCTCGCCCGGCTGATGGACGGGCTGCGGCCGATCGCCGTGGCCGGGACGCACGGCAAGACCACGACGACGTCCATGCTGGCGGTGTCGCTGGCGGAGCTGGGCCTGAAGCCGTCGTACGCCATCGGCGGCGACCTCGACGTACCCGGGTCCAACGCGATGCACGGGGACGGGGAGATCTTCGTCGCCGAGGCGGACGAGAGCGACCGGAGCTTCCACAAGTACGCGCCCGAGGTGGCGATCGTCCTCAACGTCGAGCTGGACCACCACGCCAACTACGCCTCCATGGACGAGATCTACGAGTCCTTCGAGACGTTCGCCGGCAGGATCGTGCCCGGCGGCACCCTGGTGATCTCGGCCGACCAGGAGGGCGCGCGGGAGCTGACCTCCCGGCTGTCCGGCGTGCGCGTGGTGACGTACGGCGAGCGCGAGGACGCCGACGTGCGCGTGCTCTCGGTCCTCCCGCAAGGGCTCAGGAGCGAGGTCACGGTCCTGCTGGACGGACAGGAGATCACCTTCACCGTGTCCGTGCCGGGACGGCACTACGCGCACAACGCCGTGGCCGCGCTGGCGGCCGGCGTCGCCCTCGGGGTGCCGGCGGCCGAGCTGGCGCCCGCGCTGGCGGCGTACACCGGCGTGAAGCGGCGGCTCCAGCTGAAGGGCGAGGCGCGGGGCGTGCAGGTCATCGACTCCTACGCCCACCACCCGACCGAGATGACCGCCGACCTGGAGGCCATGCGGGCCGCCGCCGGCGACGCCCGGATCCTCGTGGTCTTCCAGCCCCACCTGTTCTCCCGCACCCAGGAGCTGGGCACCGAGATGGGGCAGTCCCTGGCACTGGCGGACGCCTCGGTCGTCCTCGACATCTACCCGGCCCGTGAGGACCCGGTCCCGGGAGTGACCAGCGAGCTGATCATCGGGGCGGCGCGGAGCGCGGGCGCGGACGTGACGGCCCTGCACGACAAGGCGGAGGTCCCCGGCACGATCGCGGGAATGGCGAAGCAGGGTGATCTCGTTCTCACCATGGGCGCGGGTGACGTGACGGACCTGGGCCCGAAGATCCTGGACCGTCTCGCGGAATGAGGGGCTGAGGCACATGTCGTACGACGTCGAGAAGCCGGACGAGCAGTGGCGCGCGGAGCTGACACCGGCCGAGTACGCCGTGCTGCGGCAGGCCGGCACGGAGCCCGCGTTCGTCGGTGAGTACACCGACACCAAGACCAAGGGCGTCTACTCCTGTCGCGCCTGCGGTGCCGAACTGTTCACCTCCGACACGAAGTTCGAGTCGCACTGCGGCTGGCCGTCCTTCTACGACCCGAAGGACACCGACGCGGTGGAGCTGCTGTCCGACCGGTCGCACGGCATGGTCCGCACCGAGGTGCGGTGCGCCCGGTGCGGCTCGCACCTCGGGCACGTCTTCGAGGGCGAGGGGTACGCCACCCCGACCGACCAGCGGTACTGCATCAACAGCATCTCCCTGACGCTGACCGCCGACGAGAGCTGACCTCGGCCGTCGACCCCCTTCACCCGCGGTCGCCCGGGGCCCGCGCGCCCGGGCCCCGCGCCCGTCGCCAGGGTTGACCACGTGACTATTGTGTGAAGGGTGTTGACGGGGGCGGATCGAACGGAAGACGACGCGGTCGAGCGGCCGGACGGTCAGCGGCGAGAAGGCTTTCGGACAGGGGCCGTGGGCCCGACGTGAACGGACTGGTCTACTACGTGGCGGCCGCCGTCGTGTGGACCGGCTTCGCGGTCCAGCTGCCCGGCCTGTGGCACGACCGGCGCGACCCGCTCAAGCGCGCGATGTGCACCGTGATCCTCCTCGCCGGCTGCTGCTTCGTCCTCGGCGCCCCGCCCACCGTCGGCTTCGTCAACGACACCCTCGGCGTGCCCAACGCCGCCGCGTGCCTCACCTACGGGGCGGTCAACGCCTTCTCCGCCGCCTCCCTCGTCCTGATCGTCCACTGGCGCGGGGCCGACGACCCCGCCCGGCTGCGCCGGGTCTCCCGCGGCTGGCTGCTCGCCTACACCGTGATCATCGCGGCGCAGACCGCGCTCTTCGCCGCCGGGGACGCGCCGGTCGAGCGACGCGCGGACTTCGACACCTACTACGCCGGCACACCGTTCGTCCGCGAGATGATCGTCCTCTATCTCCTGGCCCACCTGGCGGCGGCCCTCACCACCACGATCCAGTGCTGGCGCTGGACCCTCCAGATCAGCGGCTGGACACGGCGGGCCCTGGCGGTGCTCGCCGTCGGGTGGCTGTGCAGCAGCGCGTACGGCGTCGTCAAGATGACCGCCGTCGCCGCCCGCTGGGGCGGCCATCACTGGGACCCGCTGAGCACCCGGCTGGCCCCGATGCTGGCCACCGTCGGCGCCGTCCTCACCTCGGCCGGCTATGTCCTGCCGCTGCTCGGCCCGCGCATCGACAGCCTCCTCGCCTTCCTGCGGCTCGGGCCCCTCTTCCGGCTCGTCGGCGCCAGGAGCACCGGTCGCATCAGGCGCGACGTGCTGCTGTCCTGGCGCTCCCTCGGCGATGTCGAGCTGCGCCTGACCAGCCGTACGACGGCGATCCGGGACGGACTGCGGGACGTGTCCGTCCACTTCGACGAGGCCGTCCGGGAGCGGGCCTACCGCCAGGCCCTCTCCCTGGGCTCCAGCACCGGCGAGGCCGAGGCCATCGGGGACGCGGCGATGGTGGCCGTCGCGGCGCTGTCCGGCACGGGCGGCCCCACCGGGCGGCGGCGTCCGGACGCCCTGGATCCGGCCGTACTGGACAGCGTCGCCTTCGACGCCCTCGTGGGACTCGCCGCCGGCCACGCGCAACCCCCGGCCGGCGAACAGGGGCTGGACACCGGCCAGCCCTCCCTGATCCGGATGTCACGAGCGGTACGGGCGGGGGTCGTGGAGGAAGCGGTCCGGAGCGCGGCGGCAGGGTGAGTCCGGCCCGAGTGCGCTGTAGGGACCATCGCGGTGCGCTGCCGGAACACGGTGGCGGTCGCGCCCCGCACAGCTTCGAGAGCGACGCCGGTCGGACGGTCTCGCCGACCGGAACGCGGCAGCCCGAACGCGGCGGCCTTCATAGGCGAGCACGCGGCGGGCCGACGACGTGACGACGGTGCTCCGCCCGGCGGAGCGGAAGGAGTGGGCGAGTGGTGCGCAGGCTGTTGACCGACCTCGCCCACACCCTCGCACCGCCGCGCGGAGACCGGCACGGGCCGCTGCCGCCGCTGATGCTGGCCCTGACGGTGGTGACGGGGGTGGTGGACGCCGTCAGCTATCTGGGCCTCGGGCATGTCTTCGTGGCCAACATGACCGGCAACGTGGTCTTCCTGGGCTTCGCCCTGGCCGGCGCCGGCGGACTGTCCGCGCTCGCGTCCGTGGTCGCGATGGCCGCCTTCCTGGCGGGCGCGGTGGCCGGTGGCCGGTTCGCGGTCCGGTTCGCGGAGCACCGGGGGCGGCTGCTGGCGGTCGCCACCGCGTTCCAGACGGTCCTGGTCGCCGGGGCCGTCCTCACGGCGGCCCTCACCGACGGCCTCACGACCGCCTTCGCGGACGGCCGGGTCGGGGACCCCGAGTACACCCTGATCGTGCTGCTCGGCCTCGCCATGGGCCTGCAGAACGCGGCAGCACGGCGCCTCGGCGTCCCCGACCTCACCACCACCGTGCTCACCCTCACCCTGACGGGACTGGCGGCGGACACCGCCTCGGCCGGCGGCGCGGCGCCCCGGCCCGGCCGCCGGCTCCTCTCCGTCCTCGCCATGTTCCTCGGCGCGCTCGCCGGAGCGCTCCTGCTGCGGCACACCGGCCTCACGCCCACCCTGGGCCTGGCCCTGCTCCTGCTCGCGGCGATCTCCGTGGCCGCGTACCGGCTCTCGGCCGCGGACGAGGCATGGACCGGGCCGCCGGCCTGAGCCCGGGCGAACGGCCGCGCGGCCGGGGTCACGTCCTCCCGTCGGGGTCACGGCCTCCTGCCGGGGTCACGTCCTCCCGCCGGGGCGCCCCGCCGTGTCCCGCCACTCGCTCGGTGACATGCCGTACGCCGCCCGGAACACCCGGCTGAAGTGAGTGGCGCTCAAGAAGCCCCAGCGGCCGGCGACCGAGGCGATGGTGCGGCGGTTGCGGAGGCCGAGCACGAGGTCGCGGCGGCACTCCTCCAGCCGGCGGCGCTGGATCCAGCGGCCCACGGTCGTGCCCTCGTCCCGGAACAGCTTGTGCAGATAGCGCACCGAGATGTGATGAGCCCCCGCGATCACCTCGGGCGACAGGTCCGCGTCGGCCAGGTGCTCGTCGATGAACCGCAGGACACGTGCCACCATCGGCGACCGGGTGCCCGGTGCGTCCGTCACGACCCGCCCCGACCGCTCCGTGGCGAGGGTGGCCAGCAGGTTCACGGCGTTCCGGGCGAGCATCTCGCCGACCGGGGGCTCGGCGGAGACCACCGTGTCGGCCAGCTCGGACAGGAACGGCGACAGCAGCGTCCCCAGCCGGGAGGACCGGGCGACCGGGGTCGCCACGACGCGCCGCAGATCGTCGTCCTCCAGCCCCAGTTCCTCGTGCGGGACGAGGAAGACCTTCAGCCGGCAGCGCTCGGGTAGATCGGGCACCGGCGGGTGGTTCGCGTCGTAGAAGCAGATGTCGCCCGGTCGCAGGGAGACGTCCGGCATCCGCTCGACGAGCGGAACACCGCTCCCGCGCACCCCCACGAGCAGATACGCGCCGCCGGTCCGTCCCGTCAGCCGGTACGCGTCCGGCGCGGACCGTCCGTCCCCGGGCAACGCCACGGCCGCGCCGTCGAGGACGCGGATGCGTAGACCCGCCTCCTCCGCGACGCCGGTGCCGGACCTTGTCATCTCTTCTCTCCTCCACGGCAGTTCGAGCACACCGTCGGCCAGTGCACTCGGAGCGTAGGAAGGAGGATGTGAAAAAAGAGTGACCGTGAAGTGACGGCGGCCGCTACGGGGTGCCCGAAGGGGAGCCGTGGTCGAGCAGGCGGCGGCGGGCGGCACGGCGGTCCTCCGGCGCGTCGTACGTCGCGGCCAGCTCGGCGGCGAAGGCACGCAGCAGGTCGTGCTGCGCGTAGCGGCCGGGCGCGCGCTCGGCGACGAGGTGGGCGTCGGCGAGGCCGTCGAGCAGCAGCCGGGTGCGGCGGACCGGGAGCCCGGCCAGCGCCGCGGCCGACTCCGGGGTCAGGTCGCGCCCGGGGTGCAGGGACAACAGCCGGAACAGCCGGGCGCTCTGGGGGGCCAGCCGGCGGTAGGAGCGGGCGAAGGCGGTGCGGAGGTCGGGCGGATCGCTGGGGTGGGTGTCGGGTTTCGGGTCGGGGTGGGCGGGCCCGGTGTGGATGTGGGACCCCCGGTCGTGGGCGGCGGGCCCGGTGCCGGGTGTCTGTTGGGTGGGGGTGGGGCCGGAACGGGGATCGGCTGTGTGCCCGGGGGCGGCGGGGCCCGGGTGGGTGCGGGGAGTCGCCGTCGTGCCGGTGAAGGCGTCGAGGGGGTTCCCCGCGTGCCGCAGTTCGCTCACCAGGGCCGAGAGCGGGAGGTCCGGCCGGGCGGCGGCGCGGGTGGCCACGAGCGTCAGGGCCAGGGGCAGTCGGCCGCACCGGACGACGATCTCGTCGGCCGCCCCCGGCTCGGCGGCCGAGCGGGCGTGACCCGTGCGCGCCGCCAGCATCGCTCGCGCGTCCGGCGCCGACGGCAGGTCCAGGCGGAGCGGATGGGTGCCCGAAGCGATCAGACCGGACAGGGCGTGGCGACTGGTGACCAGGGTCAGACACCCGGGCGAGGCCGGCAGCAGCGGCCGTACCTGTTCGGTGTCCGCCGCGTCGTCCAGCACCACCAGCAGCCGCCGGCCGGCCAGCAGACTCCGGTACAGCCCGGCGAGGGAGTCCGTGCGGACCGGCATCCGCGCGGCGGGCACCCCGAGCGCGGCGAGCATCACGCGCAGCGCCGCCGCCGGGTCCAGCGGTGCCCGGACGGGATCGAATCCCCGCAGCCCGACGTGGAGTCGGCCGTCGGGGAAGCGTCCGGCGACCTGGTCGGCCCAGTGCAGGGCGAGGGCGGACTTCCCGACGCCGGGCATCCCGCTGATCAGCACGGTCGCCGGTGCGTCCGGAGCGGGGGCGTCCGCGGTCGGGGCCGTCCCCGCGCGGCGGGTGGCCGCGTCCGTGATCTCCGCCAGACGGCCGAGTTCGGACCGTCTGCCGACGAACGCCCCTGACCCGAGCGGCGGTCGGTCGTCGCCGCACGGTCGGGCGTCGCCGCATCGGCGGGCCGTGTCTCCCGTCGACGGCAGGGCGGACAGGACGAGCGCCGGTGCGGGGTGCGGTCCGGGCAAGGGGTCTGCCCGGTCCCCGTCCGGACCGACAGCCGGATCAGCCGGTGGACCGGCTGATGGCGGCGTGCTCGCGGAAGGCCCGGGCAGCGTGGCCGACCGGGTGGTCGCCGGGCTCGGATCCGCAGCCGCCTGGGGGCCTGCCGGTCCCCATTCCTGGCGGAGCACCCTGGTGTGCGCAGCGGCCAGATCCGTGCCGGGTGCCACCCCCAACTCCTCGGCCAGCAGCCGTCGTACGCGCTCGTACGCGGTCAGCGCCTCGGCCTGGTGGCCGGACGCGGCCAGGGCCAGGACGAGCGCGGCGTGCAACGACTCGTCGAGCGGGTCGCGTTCGAGGGCCTGTCGCAGCCGGGGCAGCACCTGCTCACTGCTTCCGCACAGGAGTGCCGCGTCGGCGGCCATCCGTGCCGTGGCGGCCAACTCGCGTTCCACTTCGGCGAAGACGGCGTGCTCCCGTACGGCGGCGGGCATCCCCATGCCGACCGGGCCCCGCCACTCGCCCAGCGCGTTCACGAAGTGCCGCGACGCCACCTCGGACCGCCCGGTGGCCGCCGCCCGCTTGCCCCGCTTGGTGAGCGCGCGGAACCGCAGCAGATCGACCTCCTCCTCGGCCGCCGCCAGCAGATAGCCCCCGGCGCGGCGCAGCAACCGGTGTCCGGGTGCCCGGGGCGGCAGCCCGGGTTCGAGCAGCCGCCGCAGTGAACCGGCGTAACGGCGCACCACGTTCCGCGCGCTGGCCGGTGCCCGCTGCGGCCAGAGCACGTCGACGATCTCGCCCGCCGGCACCGGCCGGCCCGCCCGCACCACCAACAGAGCGAGCAGGGCCCGCTGTTGCGGGAAGCCGAGGTCGAGGTCCTCCTCGTCCCGGCGGACCCGCAGGGGCCCCAGCACCTCGAACCGCAGTGACGCCCCCGCGGAGCCGGGCCGGTCGGTGGCCGCCGCGCCTCGCCCGGCCGCGCCCGGTGACTCCGCGACACCTGCCCCCGCGACACCCGGGTGGCCGGTCATCCGCACCGCTCGCTCGCGGCGATCCGTTCCCGCACCCCGTCGGCGTCGGGGTGGCCGAGGGTGATGAGGAGGGTGAGGGCCTGCTGCAGGACCTCGTGGGCGGCGCGGTGGTCGCCCATCGCGGCGTGCGTGTCACCGATGTGGACGAGGGTGCAGGCCTCCAGGTACGGCACACCCAGCTCCCGGTAGAGGGCGAGGGAGTGGCCGTAGCCCACGAGGGCGTTCGGGTGGCGGCCCAGATGGTGGTGGGCGTACGCGAGGGTGTGCCACGTGGCGGCCTGGCCGTAGCGGTCGCCGAGCCGCTGGAGCAGGACGAGGGCCTCCTGGCAGTGGCTCAGGGCCTGCGGGTACTCGCCGAGCAGCGCGTGGTACCAGCCGACGGAGTTGAGGACACTGGCGTACGCGGCGTGGCGGCCGCTGGTGCTGAACAGCTCCATGGCCAGCCGGTTGTGGTGGAGGGCGCCGGGCAGATCGCCCTCCTGGTCGCGTGTCCAGCCGATACTGCGATGGGTGTCGGCCCGTCCGATGTCGTCACCCAGGTCGGTGAACAGCCCCAGCGCGCGATCGAGGCGTGGGCGGGCGGAGCCGTACAGTCCGAGCCGGCCCTCGGCCCGGGCCAGCGCGCGCAGCCCCCGGGCCTCGTAGGCGGGCTCGGCCAGCCGCAGGGCCGCGTCGAGGGCGATCCGCTGGACCGTCGCCCAGTCGTGCCAGTGGCCCCGGCGG
Source organism: Streptomyces stelliscabiei (assembly GCF_014873495.1). GTDB lineage: Bacteria > Actinomycetota > Actinomycetes > Streptomycetales > Streptomycetaceae > Streptomyces > Streptomyces bottropensis. The sequence goes on from NZ_JADBGF010000001.1 coordinate 8,005,599, forward strand.
TCGAGGAACGGCTCCAGCGACCAGGCGAGCAGACACGCTGACCGGTCGCGGCCGGACCGGGCCGCCGCCCCGACGACGGCGAGCAGCACCGGATACTCGGCGGCCAGCCAGGCGAGCGACTGCTCGTGGCCGACGAGCGGTTCGGCGCGGACACCGGCCGGCGGCGGGCCCGGGGGCATCGGGTCGGCGTACGGGGCGAGGAGCGGTTCGGTGAGGTGCGCGCTGTGCACGTAGTACGCGTACAGCCGCTCGGTGGCCGCCTCGCGCCCGGCGTCCGGGACCTGGTCCTCCAGGAGTTCGGCCGCGTGGGCGCGCAGCAGATCGTGCAGGGCGTACCGGCCGGGGGCGGGCTCGCCCGCGAGGTGGACGTCGGCCAGCTCGGCGAGGAGCGACCGCGTCCGGCGCACGGGCAGTGCGGCCAGGGCGGCCGTCGCGGACACGGAGAAGTCCGGCCCTGGGTGCAGGGCGAGCAGGGGGAACAGGCGGGCCGCCTCGGCCGACACCGCACCCAGCGACCAGGAGAACACGGCGCCGACGTTCGCGGAGGCGTCCGTCCGGCTGAACGCGTCCAGGCTGCCGTGCGCCGCGCGCAGCTCCGCCGCGATCGCCGACAGCGGGAAGTCCGGGTGGGCGGCGGCCCGCGCGGCGACACAGGCCAGCGCCAGCGGAAGCCCGCCGCACAGCGCCGCGATCTCCGCCACCGCCCGCGCCTCGCCCGTGAGCCGCGCGGCGCCCAGCCGGCGTTCGAGGAACACCCGCGCCTGTTCGGTGTCCAGCGGCCGCAGTGCCAGCGTGTGCGCGCCGTGCGCGGACACCAGGCCCGACAACTGGTCGCGGCTGGTGACGATGGTGAGGCAGCCCGGGGTGCCCGGCAGCAGCGGCCGCACCTGTTCGGTGTCGCGCGCGTTGTCGAGCAGCACCAGGAACCGGCGCCCCGCCAACAGGCTGCGGTACAGCGCCGCCTGGGCGTCCACCCCGTGCGGCACCCGCTCCGGCGGTACACCCAGCGCGTCGAGGAAGACCCGCACCGCTTCCCCCGCCCGCATCACGGCCCCCGACGGCGCGAACCCCCGGAGGTTGACGTAGAGCTGGCCGTCCGGGTACCGGTCCGCGACGCGGTGGGCCCAGTGCACGGCGAGGGTGGTCTTGCCGATGCCGGCCATCCCGCCGATGGCGCTGATCACGACGGTCCCGGTGGGCGGCACGGCGTCGCCGGGGCCGCCGGGGCTGTCGAGGAGGGCCAGCACCCGCTCCAGCTCGGCGCGGCGGCCGGTGAAGGTCGGCAGGTCGTGGGGGAGCTGGGCGGGGACGGCGGTGGCCGGAGCGGGCGATGCCGACGAGGCCAGGACGCTCACGTGCGCGGTCTCGGCCCGGGAGGGAGCGGGCGGGGCCGCACCGGCGCCGCGTACGACCGCCGCGTGGGCGTCGCGGAGGTCCGCTCCGGGGTCGATGCCCAGCTCGTCGGCGAGCCGCGCACGGGCGGTTCGGTAGGTGCTCAGCGCCTCCGCCTCGTGCCCGGCGGCGGCCAGCGTGAGCACGAGCCGGGCCAGCAGCGGTTCGTCCAACGGAGCGTCCACGGCGGCCTGTCGGAGCAGGGGGAGGACGGCGGCGGGGGTGCCGGCGCGCAGCGCCGCGTCGGCCGCGTCCCTCAGGGCCGCCGGCCGTTCACGGTCGACCGCCGGGAACCCGGCGCGCTCCCGCACCTCTTCGGGCAGCCCCGCCCCGACGACCGGCCCCCGCCACAGGCCGAGGGCCTCGGTGAGAAGCTCCACGACCCGGCCCGGCGACGGGGGAGCGTCGGCGCCCGTCCGACGCGCCTCGTCCCGTAGCCGGCGGAACCGCAGCAGGTCCAGGGAGCCGGCGTCGACGACGAGCCGGTAGCCGCCCGCGTCCCGTATCAGCCACCGTCCGGCCGCCCGGTTGGGCAGTCCAGGCTCCAACATCCGCCGCAGCGAGCCCACATGCCGCCTGATCACATTCACCGCGCTGTCCGGCGGCCGTCGCCCCCACAACACGTCGACGATCTCGCTCACCGCCACCGGCTGCCCCGCCCGCACCAACAGCAGCGCCAGCAGCGCTCGTTCCTGCGGGCGCCCCGACGCCGCCTCCGCCCCCGCCCGTTCCACCCGGACCGGCCCCAGGACCGCGAACCGCACCGGTTCCGGCGCCAACTGGCCCTCCTTACATCTCATATCTCGTATCTCACCCGCACTCCATGACGATACGTCCCGTGCCGACGCACCCAGAGTCACGCGCCGGTCGTCATCGGCGGACGGGCCGGACCCGGCACGGTCCCTGGTGTGCCGACGCGGCGGCTCACCGGCCACGGTGATACAGCTGTTCATCGAAGCGATCTCCGGAAAGAAAGGGGGTGCGCTCGGTGAACTCGGTACGGACGCGGGGCCGTTCGGTCTCACAGGGGCGGGCGGATCCGCCGGGCGGCACGTGGTGATCGTCGGGGGGTGCCCCGGGGGTTTCGTCAAGCCGGAGGGGCGAGTTTCGGCGTCACGGACGCCCCTGTGTCTTTGAGAGCGGCGGCGCGGCGATCGACGGAATCGGCCTCACGGACACCGACGGCGCGATCCTGATCGCGACCTGCCACCGGGACTCGTTCGCAGTGCACCGCAGTTCACCCCGGTGGCGAAGCGAATCCTTCCGTGCGTCGCACTTCGGGCAGGTGTGCCGTTCGACGTCGACGGTGTCCGACCGGTCGATTGGGGAAGGCCGCCGAGGGCCCGTCACGGGCCGTCATCGGCCCGGACGTCCGCACGATGCACGTCTCGGAAGGGGGGTGCCGTGCCCGGCTGCCAGGTTCAGCCGGTCAGCCCACCGTCCACGGGCGGAGCTTGTCGGGGTTGCGCACTGCCCAGATGTGCGTGATCCGGTCGTCCGCGACGTCGAACGCATACACGGCCACGGTGACGCCTTCGTGCTCGATCACCAGACCGGCCCGGCCGTTGACCGCGCGCTCCAGGACCGTCAGGCCGCCGGACGCGCGGACGGCGAGGTCGGTGAGGTAGCGCGCGATCCCTTCGCCGCCCTCGATCGGGTGGAGCGCGGCGGCGACCACGCCACCGCCGTCCGCCGTGAGCGTCGCGCCGGGGGCGAGGAGTCTGACGAGGGCGTTGATGTCCTGTGCGTCCCACGCCTGCTTGAAGTCCCTGACGAGGCCCGCCTGGTGGGCTGCCGGGGCCGCGGGGGGCAGGGAGGCGCGGACGCGGCGCCGGGCGGAGGAGGCCAGTTCGCGGCATGCCGCCGGGGTGCGGCCGGTGATCCCGGCGATCTCGGCGAACGGGTAGCCGAAGACATCGTGCAGGATGAGTGCGACGCGCTGCGCCGGGGTCATGGCTTCGAGGGCGACGAGAAACGCCATGCCCACAGACTCGTCGAGGGTGACCCGGTCGGCCGGGTCCGCGGGATCGGTCGCGGCGGTGCCCGGGCGCCCGCTGATCCAGTCGGTCTGCTCGGGCAGCGGCTCCGGGATCCATTCGCCCATGTAACGCTCGCGCCGGACCCGCGCCGAGCCGAGGAGGTCCAGGCACACGCGGGTGGCGACCGTCGTCAGCCAGGCGCCGGGGCACTCGATGGCGTCCTGCTGCGGCCCGGACATGCCGTACCAGCGGGTGTAGGTCTCCTGGACCGCGTCCTCGGCCTCGGCCAGGGAACCGAGGAGCCGGTAGGCGAGGCCGACCAGCCGCCGCCGCTCGCTGATGACCCCGTCCAGGCCCGCGTCGGACTCGTCGTGCCGTGACTTCACGTGATCGGTCATGGTTCCGGTGGCTCCCTGATCTCGGATCGTCCCTCGGCGGTCCGACGAGACAGCACGTCCGATTGTCAGGTCTTCGACTCTCCCTGACGTTCCGCGGGGTTGTGTCGTCGTACCGCTCAGAGACGCCACCGGCCCGGAGAACCCGGGTGCGACACCTCAGGAGACAGCGATGACCAGGATCGGAATACTCATCGGCAGCACCCGCCCCGGCCGCAAGGGCGACCAGGTCGCCCGGTGGGTCCACGAGCGGGCGGTCCGCCGCGGCGACGCCGCATTCGAGGTGATCGACCTGCTCGACCACCCGCTGCCGCATCTGGACGAGCCGCTGCCCGCGCTCGCCGGGCGGTACCGGCACGGGCACACCCGGACATGGGCCGACACCATCGCCCGCTTCGACGGATTCGTCATGGTCACCCCCGAGTACAACGCCTCCATCCCTGGCGTGCTCAAGAACGCGATCGACTACCTGTACGCGGAGTGGACCCACAAGGCCGTCGGGTTCGTCTCCTACGGTGCCGCCGGGGGCACCCATGCGGCCCGGCAGCTGCGGGCACTGTGTGAGCTCCTCCAGATGGGCGCGGTGACCCCGCAGGTCTCGCTGTCCCTGCACACCGACTTCGAGGACCAGACGACATTCAAGCCGGGTGCCCACCACGTCGGCGCCCTCGACACACTGCTGGATCACGTCCTCGCCCAGAGCACGGAAGGGCGGACAGCCACCCCCACACAGCGCGAGACGGACGAAGCCGCGATCCGCCGCCACATCGACGGGATCATCGACGCGATCCAGGCCAAGGACCTTGAGGTTCTCAGGCGGCTCTACTCGACGGACGTCGTGTCCTTCGACATCGATCCGCCGCTCCAGCACGTCGGGATCGACGCGAAACTCAAGAACTGGGCGAACGTGTTCACCTTCTTCCAGGAGGTGAACTACGAGGTGCGCGACCTGATGCCCACGGTGGGCGAGGACGTGGCGTTCACACACGGCTTCGGCCGCCTCAGCGGCACGCTGCCCGACGGGACGGCGGCGGGCGGCATGTGGGTCCGGGTCACCTTCTGCCTCCGGAAGATCGACGGCGAGTGGCTGATCACGCACGACCAGGTCTCCGTGCCACTGGACATCCTGGGAGGCAAGGGGGTCGTCGACCTCGAACCGTGACATCAGCGGGCCCTGCGCCGCCCCGCCCCGCCCCGCCCGGCGGGGCGGGTGCGCGGCTCCGGTGGAGTCTGTGCTGGAGACCCGCAGTCCAGAACCCGACGGTCACCAACCCGTCCCTCAGAGAGAGCCCGCGGCGAGATCACCACCTTCCGCGACCAGCGCCCTGTCGACAGCGCACAGAGCATCCGCTGGCCGGCTCTCCCGCAGGGCGTGCCCGTCATCGGCTGACAGGCTCTCCCGCAAGGCGTGCCCGGCACCCGCTCCCGGGCGCGCCCGCACCTTCGCCGCCGCTCGCTGTCGCGCGGTGCCCGGTCAGGGGGACGCCGCCGCGTAGCACCGGACGGTCACCGTCCGGTCCGGGCCCCAGCGCCGCTCGACCGCGGCCAGGAACTGCCGGCCGAGCCGTTCGTAGAGCGCCGCCGCGGCCGTGTCGGAAGCCACCACGTCGAGCCCCGGGTGCAGGCCGCGCCGTCGCGCCTCGGCGCCGGCGCGGGCCGGCAGCGACGCGCCGAGCCCCCGGCCCCGGACCGACGGAGCGGCGAACAGGCGCCCGATCACGGCCGTCCGGTCGACGCCCACCCCCGTAACGTCGCTCCACAACCCGGGCACCGCGTCGCCACGCACCGCTCCGGGCCAGGACCACATGACCGGCGATCCGGCCGTCGAGTTCCGCCACCCAGGCGGCGACGAGCGAGGGTGGAGTCAGCCGGGCGCCGGGCCGCTCGGGCCAGTCGACCGGACAGCCGTCGCGGTCGTGGACCTCCGCGAGCACCGCGGCACAGTCGCCGAGATCACGATCGGCGCGGTAGCGGACACTCGGGGCCGTGATTTCGGCGGACTCGTTCTCGCTCGTCACCGCGGCGTCGAAGCGCGCGGCGAGGGCGGGCCGCCATCCACTTTCCCGACGGGCCTCTCGGCGCTCCCACCACCACCCCCGGCGGCCCCCGCACCCCATCCGTCACTCCCGTACCGCCCCCGCCGCACCGCCCTGCGGGGGATCTTGACGGCGGGGATGTTACCGGTAACACTTCGGGAGTCCCAGTCACGGAGAGGCGGATTCCGGCGTGCCCGCATCATCGACCGCGCAAGAGGTGAAGCCCGTCCGGCCGGCCCCGGACAGCAGGGTGTTCAGCCCGGCCGCCGTGGTCGCCTCGTGCGTCGGATTCGTCCTCATCGGCGCGCTCCAGGCGCTCTACGGGCCCGCCATCCCGGCCTTCCGCGACGACTTCGCGCTGTCGCCCTCGGCCGCCGGTCTGGGGCTCAGCGCCCACTTCGTCGGCGGGGTCGCCGGCGTCCTGCTCTTCGACCGGCTGTACGGGCGGCTGGGCAACCGGCGGCTGCTCGGCGGCTCCTACCTGCTGATGGCGCTCGGCGCGGCGGGGTTCGCGCTCGCGCCGACCTGGCCCGCCGCCCTCGGCGCCGCCCTGCTCGCCGGACTCGGCTTCGGCGGTATCGACTACGGCCTCAACCAGCTCTTCGCCGTCGGCTTCGGCCACCGCTCCACCGCCATGCTGAACGTCCTCAACGCCCACTTCGGCGTCGGCGCGATCCTCGGCCCCGCCCTGGTCGCCGCCGTGGGCGCCGAGCACTACCCGGCGCTCTTCCTCGCCTTCGCCGCCGCCAACCTGCCGCTGCTGCTGTGCCTGCGCGGCGTACGCGACCAGGTGCCCCAGCCCGGCACGACGGGCGCGGCGGGCGCGACGGACACGACCGGCGCGGCGGCGGGCGGCTCGCCCCTCGCCCGCAGCCTCGGCTCGGTGCTCGCCGTCTTCGTGGCCCTGTACGTCCTGCACGTCGGCATCGAGGCCGGCGTCGGAGGCTGGGAACCCACGCACCTGGAGACGGTCGGATACGGCGCCGGTGCCGCCGCGACCGCCACCTCCGTGTACTGGCTGATGATGACGGCCGGCCGCTTCCTGGTGGCCCCCCTGGCCCTGCGCCACGCACCGCAGACGATCATCACCGTGTCCTGCGCCGGTATGACGGTCTGCCTGCTGCTGGCCTCGGTGCCCCCGCTCGCCCCGTACGCCTACGCCGGAGTCGGCCTGTTCATCGCCCCGATCTTCCCCACCGGCCTGCCCTGGCTGAACGCGGCCGCACCCCGGGCCCGCCGGGCCGGAGCGCTCGTCATCGCCGCCTCCATGACCGGCGGAGTGGCGGCCGGCCCGGCGCTCGGCAAGGCCATCGAGTGGTCCGGCGTCCGCGCGGTCCCGCTGCTGCTCGGTGCCGTCTCCGCCCTGTGCCTGCTGGCCACGCTGTGGCTGATCCGTGCCACCCGCTCCGACCCGCCCTCCCCGTAGACGCGGTGCGGGTGCCCCTCGCCCGCCCCGCCCCGCCCCGGACACCCGGGGCCGCCGTCCTCCTCGCCCGCACGCCGGAACCGCCCTGCCACCCCGTACACCCCGCCGAAGGGAAACAGCCTTGAGCACGCCCGCTCTGACCACGACGTCCGACGGTTTCCTCCTGCACGGTGAACCGTTCCGGATCATCTCCGGCGCGATGCACTACTTCCGCATCCACCCCGACCTGTGGGCCGACCGGCTGCGCAAGGCCCGGCTGATGGGCCTGAACACCGTGGAGACGTACGTCCCCTGGAACCTCCACCAGCCCGACCCCGACAGCCCGCTCGTCCTCGACGGACTGCTCGACCTGCCCCGCTATCTGCGCCTCGCCCGCGCCGAGGGCCTGCACGTCCTGCTGCGCCCCGGCCCGTACATCTGCGCCGAGTGGGACGGCGGGGGCCTGCCCTCCTGGCTGACCTCGGACCCCGACATCCGGCTGCGCTCCAGCGACCCCCGTTTCACCGCCGCCCTCGACGGCTACCTCGACATCCTGCTGCCGCCGCTGCTGCCGTACATGGCGGCGAACGACGGCCCGGTCATCGCCGTCCAGGTCGAGAACGAGTACGGGGCGTACGGCGACGACACCGCGTACCTCAAGCACGTCCACCAGGCGCTGCGCGCACGGGGCGTGGAGGAGCTGCTGTTCACCTGCGACCAGGCGGGCTCCGGCCACCACCTGGCCGCCGGCAGCCTGCCCGGCGTCCTGTCCACCGCCACCTTCGGCGGGAAGATCGAGGAGTCACTGGCGGCGCTGCGGGCCCACATGCCCGAAGGGCCCCTGATGTGCTCGGAGTTCTGGATCGGCTGGTTCGACCACTGGGGCGAGGAGCACCACGTCCGGGACGCGGCCAGCGCCGCCGCCGACCTGGACAAGCTGCTGGCCGCCGGCGCCTCGGTCAACATCTACATGTTCCACGGCGGCACCAACTTCGGCTTCACCAACGGCGCCAACCACGACCAGTGCTACGCCCCGATCGTCACCTCCTACGACTACGACGCCGCCCTCACCGAGTCCGGCGACCCCGGTTCCAAGTACCACGCCTTCCGCGAGGTCATCGCCCGCCACGCCCCGGTCCCCGAGGAGCCGGCCCCGGCGCCCGCGCCGAAACTCACGGGCATCACCGTGGAGTTGGACCGCCGGGCACCGCTGCTGCCGTACGCCACCGGTCTCGGCACCGCGGGGGAGCGCACCGAACACCCGGTCACCATGGAGGAGTTGGGGCAGCGCTCCGGCTACGTCCTCTACCGCACCACCCTTCCCGACGCGGGCGACGGCCTGCTGCACTTCGACGGCGGGGTCGGCGACCGCGCCCAGGTCTTCGTGGACGGCGCCCCCGTCGGCGTACTGGAACGCGAACGCCACGACGAGACCCTGCCCCTGCGCGTCCCGCACGCCGGTGCCACGCTCGACGTCCTGGTCGAGAACATGGGCGGCGTCAACTACGGCCCCCGCATCGGCGCCGCCAAGGGCCTGCTCGGCCCGGTCACCTTCAACGGCACCGCCCTGCTCGGCTGGGACACCCACCGCCTCCCGCTGGCGGACCTGTCCACGGTCCCCTTCGGTCCGGCCGACGCGGCCCCGGTCACCGTCCCCGCCTTCCACCACGGCACCTTCGAGGTCGACACCCCCGCCGACACCTTCCTGTCGCTGCCCGGCTGGACCAAGGGCCAGGCCTGGATCAACGGCTTCCACCTCGGCCGCTACTGGAACCGGGGCCCCCAGCGCACCCTCTACGTCCCGGGTCCCGTCCTGCGCCCCGGTGGCAACGACCTGGTCCTGCTGGAACTCAACGCCACGACCAGCTCCCGCGCCGCGTTCACGGACACACCGGACCTGGGGCCGGTGAAGCCCTGATGACGCCGCCGCACCGGGTGCGCCTCCCGGCGCCCGGCGACCCCCCGCCGCGCGGCCGGCTCCCCTTCGCCGACGCCCCGGACGCGCCGGACCCCATCGAGGTCAACAGTCGTTGGCTGACCCGGGGCGGCCGTCCGTGGTTCCCCGTCTCCGGAGAGTTCCACTACACCCGCTACCCGGCCGGGGAGTGGGAGGAGGAGCTGCTGAAGATGAAGGCGGGCGGGGTCACGGCCGTCGCCGCCTACGTCATCTGGATCCACCACGAGGAGATCGAGGGCCGCGTCCGCTTCGACGGCGACCGCGACCTGCGGCGCTTCGCGGAACTCTGCGCGCGCCACGGCCTGGACCTGATCCCCCGCATCGGCCCCTGGGTGCACGCCGAGGTCCGGGGCGGGGGCCTGCCGGACTGGGTCCTCGACCGCACCGACGCCCCCCGCACGGACGACCCGGCCTACCTCGCCCCCGTACGCACCTGGTTCGCGGCGATCGCCGGGCAGCTGCGGGGCCTGGACCGCGCCCACGGCGGTCCGGTCGTCGCGCTCCAGATCGAGAACGAGCTGTACGACCGGCCGGACCATCTGCTGACGCTGAAGCGGACGGCCCAGGAGGCCGGCCTGGCGGCCCCCCTGTGGACGTCGACGGCCTGGGGCGGGGTGCGGCTGCCCCCGGACGAACTCCTGCCCCTGTACGGCGGCTACCCCGACGCGTTCTGGACCGAGGCGGACGGCGGCTGGCCCGACACCTGCCGCAAGCACTTCTTCTTCACCCACCAGCGCGACGACGAGGGTATCGGCGCCGACCTCCGCCCGACGACGGCACGCGGCGGGGACGGGGAGGGGCCGACGGACCGATTCCCCTGGGCCACCTGCGAGCTGGGCGGCGGCATGGCGGTGGCCTACCACCGCCGGCCCCGCGTCGAGGCCGCCGACGTCGGCGCCCTCGCCCTCACCAAGATCGGCTGCGGCTCGGTCTGGCAGGGCTACTACATGTTCCACGGCGGCACCAACCCGCCGGGGGAGCGCACCACCCTCCAGGAGTCCCACGCCACCGGCTACCCCAACGACCTCCCCCTCCTCACCTACGACTTCCAGGCCCCCCTCGGCGAGTACGGCCAGTACCGCCCCTCCTACGACGAACTCCGCCTCCAGCACCTGCTGCTGGCCGACTTCGGTCATCTGATCGCCCCGATGGCCTCCGCCGTGCCCGAGCGGCAGCCGGCGAGCCAGGACGACCGGGAGACCCTGCGGTGGGCGGTCCGGGGGGACGGCCGGTCCGGCTTCCTCTTCGTCAACAACCACCAGCCGCACGAGCCGTTGCCCGACCATCGGGGCACGACGTTCACGGTGGAGTTCCCCGACGGACCCGAGGGGCCGGAGTCCGGGGCGCTGACCCTGCCGAGCGAACCGGTCACGATCCCCCGAGGGGCCTACTTCTGCTGGCCGTTGCGGCTCGACCTCGCCGGGCTGCGGCTGGACTGGGCCACCGCCCAGCCCGTCTGCACGGTCGACGACGGCCGTGGCCGTACGGTCCTCGTCCTGGCCGCGACGGACGGGATCACCCCCGAACTCGCCCTGGACCTCCGTACGGTGACCACGGTCCGCGTGCCGTCGGGCGAGGTCACGACGGTGGGCGACCGCGTCCTGGTGACCGGGCTGCGCCCGGGTACCGACGCCCTGGTCGAGGTCGACACCACCGACGGCGGCCGGGTGGGTCTCCTGGTCCTGGACGCGGCCACGGCCCGCACCGCGTACCGGGGCCGTGCCTGGGGTGCCGAGCGGCTGGTCCTCGGTGAGGCCGGCGGCGGGGTGGTCTTCGACGCCCACGCGGACGAGGTGCGGGTCCACAGCACGGCCCCGGAGCCGTCCTTCGCCGTACTGCCGGCCCCCGAGCGCGCTCCGGTGGCGACCGGGGCGGTGGTGAAGGAGGCGGCCGACGGGGTCTTCGTCCGCTACACGCTGGTGGCGGACGACCAGGGGCGGCGCGGGTCCGACGGCGCGGACGACGCACTCCCGGTCACACTGATCCGGCCCCCGGGCGAGGCACCCCCCGTCACGACGGGTGTGCTGGGGCGGGCGAGCGTGCCGGCCGACGAGCACTTCGACACGGTGGCCGCCGAGTACGGCATCGCGACTCCGGACGACGCGCCGCCCGGCACCCTCCTGCGCGTCCACTGGACCGGCGACGTCGCCCGCGCCCACGTGGGCGGCCGCCTGGTCGCCGACCAGTTCTACTCCGGCCGCGTCTGGGACATCGGGCTCGACCGGCTGCCCGCGGACGGGGCGCGGTCGGAGGGACTGCGACTGCGGGTGCTGCCGTTGCCCGCGGGGGCCCCGGTACACGTACCGGGCCGGACGGGCGCCTCCGCCATCCCGGCGGAGATCACCCGAGCCGAGTACGTCACCCCCCGAACCTGGCCGCTGCGCCCCGGCTGACCTCGTGGGGTCCGTCGTCGGGTGCGGGTGAGTGCGGGCCGGCCGCGCAGTTCCCCGCGCCCCTGAAAGACACGGCCCCTACGGGCCTGAAACACGATGACCGAGCGGGCCTGGCTGTCGGGTGCGGGTGAGTGGGACGGACGCTCGGGGGTCGAAGGGGCGCAGCCCCTGGGTGGGGGCACCTCCCGCTCGGGCGAAGCCGGGAGTGGGGGAGGGGCGGGTAGGGGCGGCGGGGGCGAAAAACCCCGGGCCCCGCCCCCGGACCTATCCTGTGGCCCACGCAGAACACGACAGACCGGACGACAACCCTCCGCAGACAAGGAAGAAGCCGCATGCCCCGCAGCACCACGGACGGCAACGCGGCCGAACCACCCGCCAAACCCACCCGAGGCCGCAGTCGCCGCAACTTCGCCGGCTCCCGCCCGGTGATGGACGACGTCGCCCGCCTCGCCGGCGTCTCCAAACAGACCGTCTCCCGCGTCCTCAACGACAACCCGGCCGTCCGCCCGGAGACCAGGCAGGCCGTGCTGGAAGCCATGCGCACACTCGGCTACCGCCCCAGCCGCAGCGCCCGCTCCCTGGCCAGCGGCCGCACCCGCATGCTCGGCGTGATCTCCTTCGACGCCGCCCGCTACGGCCCCGCCTCCACCCTGACCGCGATCAACACGGCGGCCCAGGAAGCGGGTTACCTCGTCAGCTCCATCGCCCTCGACACGGCGGACCGGGACACCGTCGTGGAGGCGGTGGACCGGCTGTCGGCCGAGGGCGCGGACGGCATCATCGCCATCGCCCCCCAGCGCCCGGTCGCCACCGCGCTCGCGCGCGCACGCCCGGACACCCCGCTGGTGATGCTGGACAACGGCCTCGGCGACGGCACCCCCGTGGTCTCCTCGGACTTCACCGCGGGCGCCCGGCTGGCGACCGGCCATCTGCTGGGCCTCGGCCATCCCACCGTCCGGCACATCGCGGGCCCCACCGGCTGGACCTCCGCCGACCGCCGCGCCGAAAGCTGGCGCGAGACCCTGGCGAGGGCCGGCGCGCGTGTCCACGAGCCCCTCGTCGGGGACTGGAGCGCCGACTCCGGCTACGCGCTGGGCCGGCGGCTGGCGGCCGACGCGGACGTCACCGCCGTCTTCGTCTCCAACGACCAGATGGCACTCGGCCTGCTGCGCGCCCTGCACGAGGCGGGGCGCCGGGTCCCGCAGGACGTGAGCGTGGTCGGCTACGACGACATCCCGGAGGCGGCACATCTGCTGCCGCCGCTCACGACGATCCGTACGGACTACTCCGCGATCGGCACGACCGCGCTGCGCCTGCTCCTGCGCCAGCTGGACGACCCGGACGAGACGGGCGACACCGGTGCGGGCGACACTCGGGTGCGGGGCCCGGTCATCCCCGTGGAGCTGATCGTCCGTGACAGCACGGGGGCGCCCGCGTAGCCCCGCCGCCCGAGCGGCCTCCGGGCGCTCCGACGGGTGGGGCCCCCGGCCCGACATCGCTCGGATGCCGGAACCGGGGGCCCTCAGAACCCTCAGAACCCGCAGGATTCTCGGGTACCTCAGGAAGGCTCAGGCCGGCTCAGGCCGGCTCAGGCCGGCTCAGGCCGGCCGTTCACGGCTTCCTCGCGATCGCCCCGTACATCGCGATGTCCTCGTCGCGGATGTTCTCCTCGCCCGTGCCGTCCGGATGCCACTTGTGGACCTGGACGATGCCGGGCTCGACGAGTTCGAGGCCGTCGAAGAACTCGTGGGCCTCGTCGATCGTGCGCAGCCGCATGGGCATGTCGCGCGCGGCGTACTCGCGGGCGACGCGGCCCACCTCCTCGGGGGCGAACTCGGCGGTGCCGATGGTCATCGCCAGGTAGCTGCCCGAGGGGAGGGGTTCGAGGAGACGGCGGACGATACCGACCGCGTCGTCCTCGTCCAGCACGAAGTGGACGATCGCGATCACGGTGAGCGCGACCGGCTTGCTCAGGTCGAGGGTCTCCGCGAACTCGGGCGAGCCGAGCACGGTCTCCGGGTCCTGGAAGTCGGCCTCGATGTACGCGGTCCTGCCCTCGGGGGTGCTGGCCAGTAATCCCTGGGACAGGGTGAGGACGATCGGGTCGTTGTCCACGTAGACGACCCGGGACTCGGGGGCCACCGACTGGGCTATCTCGTGGAGGTTGGGGGAGGTGGGGATGCCGGTTCCGATGTCGAGGAACTGGCGCATGCCCGCCTTCTCGGCGAGCCAGCGCACCGCGCGGTTCATCCAGTCTCGGTTGGCGCGCATGTGGACCGGCAGGGCCGGCCACTCGTGCGCCATCGCGTCACCGGCCTCCTTGTCGGCCGGGTAGTAGTCCTTGCCGCCGAGGATGTAGTCGTAGATACGCGCGGAGTGCGCGTGCTCGGTGTCGATCCGGTCGGCCGGCCATCCGTTGTCGGGCAACGCCGTCCCTCCCATCAGGTCGTGTCGTACAGATAAACGGTCGGACAGGGCCGGGGGTTCGACGGACGGCAGAACCGACGGCCACACAGGTGGTGCGTCAACGAGGCGTGGCAGCAGGTTGGTCAGAGCAGGAAGTCGGCCTCGCCCGCCTTCACACCGGCCAGAAAACTGGTCATCTCACGGGGCGTGAACAGCAGCGCCGGCCCGTCCGGGTCGGTCGACTGGCGTACGGCGACCCGGCCGTCGGCGAGCTTCTTCACCTCCACGCAGGCACCGCCGGCGTCGTCGCTCCAGGGGCGGTGCCAGTCCTGCTTGCCGAGTTCGCGGGCGGGCATGCCGTTGCGGACGCCGTTGTGTACTCCGTCGGGTATGGGGTGGTGCACGTCAGAGCTCCTTGCGTAGCGCACCGAGGAGGGCCTCGGTCTTTCGGGCGGGCGCCGACTGCGCGCCCAACCGGTCCAGGGCCTCGCGGTAGACGACGACGTCGTCGCCCTTGTCGAGATAGACGGCGCCCACCAGCCCGTTGAGGTAGACGATGTCCGGCAACTCCGGTGCCCTGAAGCGGAAGAGGTGGAACGCGCCGGCCCGCATCGCCGGATGCGGGCCGTTGTGGAACGGCATGAGCTGGACCGTCACATGGGGCAGCCGGTTCAGCTCGATCAGGTGGTCGATCTGGGCGCGCATCACCTCCGGTCCGCCGACCGGCCATCTGAGCACGGTCTCGTCCATCACCACCCACAGCCGGGGCGGCTGGGGCCGGGTGAGGAGTTCCTGGCGCCTCATCCGCAGCGCCACCCGCCGTTCGGTGTCCTCGGCCGCGGCGTGCGGATTGCCGGCGCCGAGCAGGGCGCGGGCGTACTCCTCGGTCTGGAGCAGGCCGTGCACGAACTGCGCCTCGTACGCCCGGATCTGGAGCGCCGCCTGCTCCAGGCTGAGGTAGGCGGCGAACCAGTCGGGCAGTACGTCGCGGTAGGTGTGCCACCAGCCGCGTTTGTTGGCCTCGCGGACGGACTTCAGGAAGGTCTCGATCTCCTGCTGGTCCCGCACACCGTAGATCTGGAGCAGTTTCTCGACGTCCGGGAGGCGGAGCCGGGCGACCTTGGCGGCTTCCAGGCGGCGGATCGTGGAATGGCTGACTCCGATCGCCTCACCGGCCTGTTCGAACGTGAGCCCGGCGCGTGTGCGCAACTCCTCCAGCTGTCTGCCGAGGATCATGCGCAGGACGGAGGGGGCCCCGCCCCACTCGGTCTCCGCGGTCACGCCCACCACCCCCTCACGCCGAGCACTGAGGTCATGTCGCACTGCCTTACAGGTCTTGCGCGCTTTCCTTCAAGGGTTGCGCGTTGTTGTGCGAGTCGCTTCGAGAGCGCAGTCTGACACGATCTTGGCTCGATCGGTGACGACATGCGACCCGCAAAATGCAAATTTCAACTTGCTGGTTGCGAGGTGTTGTTCGCGGATGCCACAGTGGACGTACCGTCACGGCTTCGGCGAACACCGGAGCCGCGCGGCCAGGTTGGGGGAGATGTGGCCGCAACTCAGCGCTGTCCGTCATGAGTTGCCACAGCTCGCGGCGTACGGCGAGGCGGCCGTGGCACCGGCTCCCCTCCGGTGCGAAGGGCCAACGAAAGGCTTACGGCGATGGCTCCGCCCACTCTCCCCCCCTCCACGGACCGGTTAGCCCCGACCATGTACCCACCCCTTGGACCAGAGACGTACGAACCGCACAGAGCGGGCGTGTTCGGACTGCCGGCGGTGCCCGCGTCGGCGGGTGAGGCGCGCAGAACCGTGCGCGAGCTGCTCGGTGAGTGGGGGGTGCCTCCGGAGACGGCCGAGGACGTCCTGCTGATCACGTCCGAGCTGGTCACCAACGCGTTGACCCACACGGACAGCGAGTGGATCGTGTGCCGGCTGCAGTACACCGGCCCTCGGCTCCGCATCGAGGTCGAGGACCAGAACAGCGGTCACGCACAGCCTGCCCGGCGTCGCCCGGGCCCCGACGACCAGAACGGGCGTGGGCTCATGCTGGTCGGCATGCTCAGCAGCGACTGGGGGGTGCGCGACACCCCACAACGGTCCGGTCGTGTCGTCTGGGCAGAACTGCCGTCGGAGGGCCGGGAAACCCCCGAGCCCGCCCCTCCGACGGCTCCGCAACGGAACGGTGGATTCCCCATGGCCGACCCGTCCTGGACCTAGGTCCCGTCCCGCCGCACGGCTCCCCGCCCGCCGCCGCCCGTGCCGGCGGGTGACCGGCGTCCCGCTCCGGTCACCCGCCGGCCCGCCCGCACGTACGCTGCCTCCACAGTGAACCCCTCGCCGCTGGAGGCACGTTGCGCACCGAGTCCGAGATCGACGTCCTCGTGCTGGGCGGGGCGGGTGTCGACACCATCGTCTACGTGCCCGAGCTGCCGCTCCCGTTCGCCGACAGCCATCTGGTGCCGGCCATCGAGACCCGGGCGGGGCAGACCGGCGACTTCCTTTCGGTGGCCGCGCACAGCCTGGGCCTGCGGACCCACCACCTCGACCTCCTCGGCGACGACCACGAGGGCGACCTGGTCCGCGCGCTGCACCGGGACCGCGGCATCCCGCTCACCGAAGGACCCCTGCCCGGCGGCACCCGGCGCGCGGTGAACCTGGTCGGCCCCGACGGCCGCCGCTGCTCGCTCTACGACGGCAGCCGGAGCCAGGAGGTGGACGAGCTGCCGCCCGACACGGTCCGGGCCCTGGCGGGGGTCAGCCGTCATGTCCACGTGTCCATCAGCCGGCCGTGCGCGGCCTCGCTGCCCCTGCTGAGCGCGCTGGGCGTGCCCGTCTCGACCGACCTGCACGACTGGGACGGCGTCAACCCGTACCACGAGACGTTCGCCCACGCCGCCGACCTGGTCTTCCTGTCGGCGGCGGGGCTCGCGGACCCGGAGAGGACCATGCGCCGGATCACCGAGCGGGGACGCGCCCGCACCGTCGTCGCCACGGACGGGGCCCGGGGCGCGTACCACCTGGTCGACGGCGAACTGAGTCACGTCCCGCCGGTGGCCCCGCCGACGCCGGTCGTGGACTCCAACGGCGCCGGGGACGCCTTCGCGGCGGGCTACCTCCTCGGCCGGCTCACCGGCGAACCGCCGAGCCGCTGTGGTCTCTTCGGCGCGATCGCGGGCGCCTACGCCTGCACCGTCCCCTCGACCCGCACCGACGCCATCGGCCGTGCGGACCTCCTCGCCCGAGCCGGGGGACCGGTTCGCTGAACCCGGGCCCGGCTCCCCAGCCGGCCCCTCAGCCCGGCCGCAGGCCCGCCGCCACCAGCCGGGCCTCCATCTTCCGGCGGGCCGCCCCGAGCACGGCCAGCAGGAGTTCCCTGCTGGACTGGCGCTGGCGGACGTCGCAGAGAAGGACCGGCACGGTGGGCGCCAGGTCGAGCGCCTGGCGGACCTGCTCGACGTCGGCGTCGCGGCGGCCGTCGAAGCAGTTGACGCCGACCGCGAAGGGGATGGACCGCGACTCGAAGAAGTCGACCGCGGCGAAGGAGGCGTCGAGCCGCCGGGTGTCGGCGAGGACCACGGCTCCGAGGGCGCCGCTGCACAGGTCGTCCCACATGAACCAGAAACGGTCCTGGCCGGGCGTACCGAAGAGATAGAGCACCAGTTCGGGGGAGACGGTGATGCGGCCGAAGTCCAGGGCGACGGTGGTCGAGGCCTTCTTCTCCACACCCCTGAGGTCGTCCACCCGCCGGCCGGCCGCGCTGATGTGCTCCTCGGTCGCCAGCGGGGTCACCTCGCTGACCGCGCCGACCATGGTGGTCTTGCCGACCCCGAAGCCACCCGCGATGAGGATCTTCAGGGCGGTGGGTACGACGGTCTCGGAGCTGACGGACACCATCCATCACCCTTTCGACGAGTTCCGGGCCCGGCCGCAGCGGCGGCTCACGCGTCCTGCACGTAGTCGGACGGGGTCTCCGCACGGGGCGCGGCGCTCAGGTACTTGCCGACCTGCTTGACCAGGGTGCCCATCTCGAACGCCATCATCCCGACGTCCACCTCCTCCGAGGCGATCGCGGCCAGCCGCGCGCCCCGGCCCGCGGCGGTGACGAAGAGGAACGCCCGCTCCATCTGGATGACCGTCTGCTGGACCTCACCGCCGTGGAAGTGGCGGGCCACACCACGGGCCAGGCTGTACATGCCCGAGCCGACCGCGGACAGATGCTCGGCGTCGTCGAACCGGATGTCCTTCGACTTGCCGATGAGGAGGCCGTCCCCGGACAGCACGATGGCGCAGCGGATCTCGGGTATGCGTTCCACGAGCCCGTCCAGCAGCCAGTCCAGTTGGGGACCGGTTCGTACCTGCTCTGTCATGTCGTGCGTGTTCCTCACGGTCGGTCGGCGCCGGGGTGGGCGCCGGTTCGTCGGGGCGCCCAGGGAAGCGCCCGTCAGGCGGCGTCGGGGCCGGGCCGTGGTGCCGGTCGGCCGTCGGTGCTGTCGGTGTCGTCCGGTCCGGCGAGCCGGGCGCGGTCCGAGCCGCGCCGGATCGCCACCATGGCGCGCGCCATGGCGTCCGGGGAGAGGGTGTCGTCCGTGTCGTCGTGCGTTCCGTGGGCCTGGGCCTCGACGGTCCGGGGCGCGGAAGGGGTGCTCCGGGGCCGGCGGGGCAGGCTCTGGGGGAGGGGCGGGGCGGCGGCCTCGGTGCGGGGTGTGTCACCGCTCATCGTGGCCACCGAGTCGTGTCGCGCGTGGCGCCGATGCGGGGGAGGGTGCCTGGCATCTGCTTCCTCGTACGACAGCGAACGTCCGATGGCGATGGGGGCGCCGAGAGCTGTCCGGCGGCCCCCGTGCTCCGGCTGGACACACCGTCGGCGATGTCAGCGGGCGGACGGAACGGTATCAGGACCCGAGCCCCGTCGTCAGCATCCGCCGGACCGTGACTTGGCGTCAACTCGGCGCCCGACACCGCTGATTGACGGCGCCCTCGGGGTCGGCCGGGGCGGGCTCGGGGAGGTCGGGCGGAGCCGCCGCTTCCGGAGGCTGCGCCGAATGAATACTTGTCGACACGGCAGAGCCGCCGAATCGGCACGGTCCGGCCACATTCGTCACCTGCGGAGGTGGCTTGAAATGTGTGGCACCCTGATCAAACCTGCCCGGACGGCGTGTCAGTTTGGTATTTGGGGGTGCACAGCGTGGAGGGAAGGCCTGTCTCGGCGGCTGTGCCTGGTGGTCTGGTCGGCGCGTGCCCGAGTTCGGGTCGGGGCAGCCGTGCAAGTTCGGCTTGGAAAGTATCAAAATGTGGACAACATCCCTTTCCTGTCTCACATTTACGTTCAGATTTCAACGGTCAATCTTTCGGCCAAACCCTCTAAACGATCTTGGCGTTAGAGGTTGATTTGTAGACCATGTTGCAGGTCGGCCCGTCTCCCACCGGAACCACGGCTGACGCACAGCCACCGCGTCTCCCCCGGGCGCGGGGTAACGCTCAGAAGGGCACGGCGTGGAACACGTCTTCACCACCCAGGACCACGAGGATCTACGGCAGCGCGTACGGGAGTTCGCCGAGCGTGTGGTACGCCCGCTGATACCCGAGATGGAGGCCTCCCGCACCGCACTGGTGGGGCTCTCCCGGCAGATCGCCCAACAGGGCTGGATCGGCGCCACGATCGACCCGGTCTACGGCGGCATGGGCGCGGGCCACCTCGCCAAGACCGTCATCATCGAGGAACTGTCCCGTGTCAGCGGCGCGATGGGGGCCATGGTCCAGGCCTCCCAGCTGGGTGTCGCGAAGATCGTCCACTTCGGCGACGACAGCCAGAAGAGGCACTGGCTGCCGAGGATCGCCGCGGGGGACGTGCTGCCGACCATCGCGGTCACCGAGCCGGGGTCGGGGGGCCATGTGGCCGGCATGGAGAGCAGCGCGGTCCGGGACGGCGACGACTACATCCTCAACGGCCGCAAGATCTTCGTGGGCAACAGCCATGTGGGTGACGTGCACGGTGTCGTGGTCCGCACCGGTCCGGGCTCCCAGGGCATGACGGCGTTCCTCGTCGAGTCCGACCGGCCCGGCTTCTCCCTCGCCGAACAGGTGCCCTCCATGGGGCTGCACGGGTTCAGCTTCGGGGAACTCGTCTTCGACAACTGCCGGGTGCCGGCCGCCAACCGCCTCGGCGAGGAGGGCGAGGGACTGGCCGTCGCCTACTCCTCGTCGGTCCTCTACGGCCGTCTCAACCTGACGGCGGTGTCCCTGGGCATCCACCAGGCGGTGTTCGAGGAGACCGCCCGGTACTGCGGCGAGACGCAGCGCTACGGAAAGCCGCTGGGGCACCTGCCCAACATCAAGATCGAGCTGGGGCGCATGCTGCAACGCCTCACCCTCGCGCGGCAGAGCGCCTATCTCGCCGCGCATCTGCTGGACCAGGGGCGGCCCTGCGACATCGAGCTGATGTCCGCGAAACTCTTCAACGTCGAGTCGTCCATCGAGTCCGCCCAGGCGTCGGTCAAGATGCACGCGGCCTGCGGCCTGTTCACCGACCGCCCGTTGGAGCGCTACCTGCGCGACGCCTTCCACATCTACGCCCCCGCCGGCACGTCGGAGATCCAGGGCCTGAGACTGGGTGAGTTCGCCCTCGGCGAGAACAAGGGCCAGTGGTCCGAACGCCTCGCCGACCTGGTCCGCACCCCGCCGGCGGAGTCACGAGAGCCGGCACCGGACCCGGTCCCGGTCGGCGAACTGGTCTGACTCCCGCCACCGGAGCCGACCCCTGCGTCAGGCCGCCGCCGACGCGGGGGTGGCTCCTCGCGCCCCCGCGCGAACGCCCGAGGGCGCCCCGGCACACCACGAGACCCGGTCGGCGCACCACCTGCCGTCGGCCGCATGGTGGACGAAACGGGCCCGACTGCCGGGGCGCTCGCGCGGCGCGCCCCGGTCCGATGCGCCGGACGGGCCGGCCCTGCGTCGGACGGGGGCGCGCGCACCCGCGACCGTTCGACCGGTGAGCGGCGGTCGGGCGCCTCTCGGACGGGGTGTCGGGCGCGGCCCGGCGGGCGGGTGCGCGGGGCTCGGTTCGACCGGTCGGCGCTGCTCGTGCGGTGTGCGCGGGTCCGGCGGGCTTTCGCTGGTGGGGTGCGGGGCGGCGTAGCCGGCGGCCGGTGGGCCCTGGGGTCGGGCGTACATCCATGAGGGTCCGGACCGGGTGCCGTCGAACGTGCCGTCGGCCCTCGTGCGTGCCTCGACCTCGGTCGTGCCCGGGGTCTCCGCAGCGCCCGGCCCCCATGTCGCGTCCGGGACGGAGAAACCGCGGACACGATGGCGTGTCCGCGGCTTTCGTCGGGGCGGGTGGTCGGCGGTCCGGACTGTCTCGACCCGGTGGGACCGCCGGCCGGGGTTCAGCGGCCGGCGGCGATGGCGTGGATCTGGTCGGACATCTCCTGGGCCATGTGCTTGATGATCTCCAGCCGCTGCCGGCCCCAGGTGCGGGAGTCGGTGTCGACGACGCAGATCGTGCCGAGGTTGATCCCCGCCAGGGTGTCGACCAGTGGCGCGCCCATGTAGGAGCGGATGCCGATCTCGTCCACGACCGGGTTGCCCGCGAACCGCGGGTAGTCGCAGACGTCGTCGAGCACCAGCGCCGCGGTCCGCTTGACGGTGTGCGGGCAGAAGCCGTGGTCCAGGCGCATCTCCCGGCTCATCGAGCTCTCGCTCACCAGCCCCTGCGCGATGTTCACGGGTCCGGCGTCCGGCGTGTAGAGCCCGGCGAAGAACTGGCGCTTGTCGTCGACGAAGTTGACCATCGCGTACGGCGCGTCCAGCTCCAGGGCCAGCCGGCGAGCGAACGCGTCGAACTCCGCCCGGGGGGTGTTGGCGAGCCCCAACTGGGCGAGCCTGGCGGCGCGTTGCGGGCCGCCCGGATCCTCGGGGGTGAGGAGCAGGCGGTCGAGCGGTGGCTCATAGGAGGAATAGGGGCTGTTCATCGGAACTCCGTTCGAGGTCGGCCGAGTCGGGGGGAAGGATCAACGGAGCACGGGTGGCTCGTACGTCGCCACGCCGGGTGTCATGCCGAGCAGATGCTGCACGAGTTCGACGAGCACACCCGTACCGGAGCTGCAGTGCCGGGCGTCGCAGAACACGATCGGCGCGTTGGACTTCAGGCCGATGGCGTCGCGTACCTCCTCGACGGAGTACTGGTACGCCCCGTCGAACTCGTTCACTCCCACGACGAACGGGATGCCGCGCACCTCGAAGAAGTCCACCGCGGGGAAGCACGCGTCGAGCCTGCGGGTGTCGGCGAGCACCACCGCACCCAGTGCCCCGTCGGACAGCTCGTCCCACATGAACCAGAACCGTTCCTGCCCGGGGGTGCCGAACAGATACAGGACGTGCTCCGAGTCGAGGGTGATCCGCCCGAAGTCCATGGCCACGGTGGTGGTGTACTTCTCCTCCACCCCGTCGAGACTGTCGGTGCGGACACTGGCCGTGGTGATGACCTCCTCGGTGCTCAGCGGAGCGATCTCGCTGACCGCCCCCACGAAGGTCGTCTTGCCCACCCCGAACCCTCCCGCCACCAGGATCTTCAGGGCGGTCGGGAAGGGGTCAGAGCCGTGCGCGTAGGCCATTGAGCACCGCCTCCAAAACATTTCGGTTGGCGGCGGAGGCCGCCTCGACCGCACGGGGCGCCCGTGCGGTGAGCGCCTCGTGCTGCACCAGGTCGGACAACAGGACTTTGGTGACGGCGATCGGGAGGTTCATCCGCGCGGCGACCTCGACCACCGGCACCGGCCTGAGGCACAGGCCGAGCACCAGGTCGTGGTCGGGGCCGAGGTCGGCGGCCGGCCGGACGCCGGTGGCCATCACCAGGGTGAGCAGGTCGAACGACGTCGAGGGTCGAGTGCGCCCGTTGCTGACGGTGAACGGCCGGACTAACCGTCCGGCCTCCTCGTCCAGGAACAGCTCGTCCGTCATTCGCGTCACATCCCCGCGCCGGACGGCGCGTTGGGCCGGCGGGCAGGCGTGGCGAGGAACGGCTGCACGGCCCGGATCAGCATGCCCATCTCGTAGCCGAGCGTCTCGGTGTGCGTGGTCGCGTCCGCGGTGACCGCCAGCACGGCGCCGTGGCCCGCCGAGGCCACGATGAGGATGCCGTTGTGCAGTTCCACGATGACCTGCCGGACGGTGCCGCCGTTGCCCAGCACCCTGTCGTGACCGAAGGAACGGCCCAGGGAGTTGAGCCCGGAGGATATCGCCGCCAGCCGGTCGGCGTCGTCGGCGCTCAGGTCGACGTGTGCCTTGCTCAAGCCGTCGGACGACAGCAGCAGCACCTGCCGGGTGCCGGGCACGGTCTTCTTGAGGTTCTCCAGCAGCCAGTCGATGTTCTGTCCGGTGGGGTGGCTATCGCTCACCATGGTGGGGTTCTTCTCCTTGCGGTCGGGGCGGGGCCCAGCGCGCGTCGTCGACGGGGATCGCGTCGGAGGTCGCGCCGGCGAGACCGAAGCCTCGGTTGATTCCGGCCAGGAGGCCGGGACTGAAGGTGAGGTCCTGCTCGTGGGTCTCGGGACGCGGCGGGGGCCCCTGACGCAGCTCGGGCGCCAGGTGCTCCATCGCCCGGCGCTTGGGCAGTACGGGACGGGCGGGCCCGCCGGACCCGTGGGGGGCGGCGCCCGGACGCTCGTAGCCCGACGAGGGCCGGTACTCGGAGCGTACGTCGGAGACGGGCTGCGCCCGCTCGTGCCGGGCGGCCGCCGGGGGCGGCACGGGGGCGGCCGGCCGCTGCGGCACACCGGCCGGGGGACCGGCGTGGGCGGACGGGGCGGGCATCGGGCGACCCGCGTGCGACGGTACGGCGCCGGGCGGCGTCGCGTGGGACCGGGCGTCCCAGGCGGGCCCGGACGGCTGGCCCGGGTGCGGTGCGGCCGGACGCGCCTGGACCGGTGTCTGCACGGGTGCCTGGACGGGCGCCTGGACGGGTATCTGCCCCTCCTCCTCGCCCAGCAGCCCCTGCGGGAGCACCAGGATGGCCTGGACGCCGCCGTAGATGTTGCCCTGCAGCTGGACCGCGATGCCGTGCCTGCGGGCCAGGGAGGAGACCACGAACAGTCCGATCCGGCCGTCGGCGAGCAGCTTGGCGACGTCGATGCGGGCCGGGTCGGCGAGCAGCGTGTTGATCCGCTCCTGGTCCTCCTGGGGGATGCCGAGGCCGCGGTCCTCGACCTCGATGGCGATGCCGGCGGTCACCCGGCGGGAGCGCAGGAGGATCTGGGTGTCCGGGTGCGAGAACATGGTGGCGTTCTCGACCAGTTCGGCCAGCAGGTGGATGACGTCGGCGACCGCGTGGCCGCGCAGGGTGCCCTCGATGGGCGGCACCAGCTTGACGCGGGAGTACTGCTCGACCTCGGCGATGGAGGACCGCAGCACCTCGGTCAGGGTCACCGGGTTGGTCCACTGGCGGCGGGAGATCGCGCCGCCGAGCACCGCGAGGTTCTCCGCGTGCCGGCGTATTCGGGTCGCCAGGTGGTCGATGCCGAAGATGCGCCGGAGCAGGTCCGGGTCCTCGACCTGGTTCTCCAGATCGTCCAGCTCACGGATGGTGCGGTGGACGAGCGACTGCAGCCGGCGGGCCAGGTTGACGAAGACCTCGACCTTGTCGCTGTTGTCGTCGGAGGCGGACTGGAAGTAGCTCGCCGCCCAGACGAGGGCCTCCCGGGCGCGGTGCTGGGCCTCGGTGACCTCGTACTCCAGCTTCTGGTACGGGTCCTCGGCGCGCGACGCCTGGTAGGCGAAGCCGCGCGAGAGCAGGGACTCGCCCCGCTTGAGCCGGGTCAGGTCCTCGTCGAGGGCCCAGTTGCCGGTCGTGATGGTCTGCCGCAGCTTCTCGGCCCGCTTCGCGTCCGACCTGGCCCGTGACCTGGCCGCCATCACGGCACCGGCCAGACAGCCGCACCCGAGGACCGCGCCGCTCGCCAGCACACTCCAGGTGGCGGCGTCGGCGGTGCCCTCCTGCAGCCGCAGGACCGTGCCCGTGACGGCGGTGGATATTCCGGCCATGAAGGCGGCGGGGAGGACGGCGAGGCGGGTCAACCGTGGCTGGGTGGCGGAGGAGTTCGCGGAATCCGACGCCCCGGTCTTTCCGTGCCGGTGACGAGACGGGGGGGCCGTCGTGTCCGGCCGACCGTGTTGCGGGGTCGTGGCGAAGGGCGGGGGTTCAGGCATCGGAGTCCTCTCGATCAGCCAGTACGCGACAGAGTAGCGAAGAACGTCAACCAGCTGACCAGCGGTCCTGGACGCTCGGGGATGGTCTGTCACCTGAGATGCCGTCAGTGGCGGCAAGGGTCTGCGACGCCTTTTTACCGTCAATCCACGAGGCGGCGCCCCAGCAGTTCTTCACATCGGCCACCGCCCACGGCCCGGTCTGTGAAAGCGGGCCGCCGGGCGGCGGGCCACCTGCGGGTTCCTTGTCCCGGCGGTCCGTCGGGGGTGTGCGCGGCGAACAGTTCGCGCCATTCGGCCGGGATGTTGTCTCGTGTCAACTTCCTTTGTGGCATGGGGGACCGGCGGCGAAGCGTCCCCGGTCGCACAGGGCGCGCACGACGCACCCGAGGAACATTCACACCAGGTGGGCCGGAAAGTGACGGAGATCGCGGGCCGGACATGCTTTGACTAAACTTTAGACTTCAACCGACCGGTGGTCCGAGCGGATGTGGGACGCTGTTCGCGAGTTGTCCTCGCCGAATGTTTTCCGCCGAACTCCCTTGTGTTCATGTGCAGTTGGGCTGCCGTATGCTCTGGCGCATCTCCCGTGGGCTGACGTCGTAGCGTCGGCGGAAGGCCGTGCTGAGGGCGCTCGCGGACGAGAAACCGGCGGCGTAGGCGAGATCCGTGATCGTCATGTGCTCGCACTCCGCACACAGCAGACGGTCCCGGACCAGACGCAGCCGCTCCTCACGGATCAGCTCCCGGGGCGTGGTCCCCGCCTTCTGCAGGGCCAGTTGGATCTGGCGCAGCGACCAGCCGAGCGCGCGCGCCACCGCCGTCCCGTTGAGGTTCGGGTCGGCCGCGTGGTCGCGCACATAGCGGCGGACCAGGGTCTCCACCTCGCCCAACTGCCCGGGGGAGTCCGGACGGTCGTCGCCGGCGGTGAGCATGCACACCAGCTCCACGATCCGGTCGGTGACGGCGTTGAACTCCGGGTCGGTGAGGTGCTCCCGCTCCTCGTGCAGTCCGGTCAGCATCGAGCCGACGATCCGGCCGAGGCCGGATCCGAGGTCCAGGCCGCTGGCGACCGGTGACCTGGTGTTCAGCCGCCCGTCCACCTCGCGGGCCGGGATGGTCAGGATGAACGCGTCGATGGCATCGCTCTGCAGGCACTGGAAGGGCGCCGCGAAGGTGACCAGCGCGGCCGTGCCCGGGGTGAGCCGGGCCTCCCCGCCGTCCTGCCGCAGGACGATCTCGCCGCTCGTCGGCAGCAGCAGCCGGTAGTCCTCGTCCGGGTCCTGGCGCACCTGGCGCATCGTGCGGGTGTACTCGATCTCGTCGGAGCGGTACTTCACCAACTGGTACGTGTCGGTGCGCTGCCGGACGGTCTCGCCGCAGAAGTCGTCCGACCGGGCGTACCTGAATCCCATCCGGGACTGGTACGAGCCGATCCGCTCGGCCCAGAAGTCGGCACGCTCGCGCGGGTTCACCTCCTCGGTGGTCAGCGCCTCGACGCTGTAACTTCCCGCGGGCAACGCCGCTCCTCCCTGGTGCCGGCCCCCGAACGCGTGCTTGTGGTCCTTTACGGTCCTCGATGGGAGAATCTTCAATCATTGCTTGATCAAAGACAGTTACCGACCGGTCGGACCCGGAAGGCACCCTAGCGTGGCAAGCGATTGCCGTGCCGCCGGACCGAGGATGGCCGACTGTGCCGCGGGAAGAGTCACGGCATCCTCCGCGGCCCCTGCGTCCCTCGTGCGCCCTGTGACAACTTCCCTGCGCGTCACGGAAAGTACTCGCGCGGCCCCGCCGCTAGCGTCGGGCGCTCCGTCAACTCCCGTCCGGCGTCCCGCACCCGCCGACGCCAGGGACGTGAGGACGTAAGGACTCGTACTTCATGACCGAACCGATACCGCAGGCGGTGACCTGGGCGCTCGCAGCCGCTCTCCTCGCCACCGCCGTGCTCCTGCTGCGCCAGCGGGGCATCACCCGGCGGCAGCGCAGAAGCAACGCCGTCCTGGCCGACGACGCGCGGGTCCGGGAGGAGGAACTGCGTCATCTGGTCACGGTCCGTCTGCCGGCCCTCGCCGACCACTCAGGCCGGCCCGGCCCGGCCGTGGGACCGCTCGACGGGCGGCTCGCCGAGACGGAGTTCGGCAAGAACCTCGACGAGGTGCTGACCCGCTTCTCGGGGGCCGTCGAGCACGCGCGGACCCGTGCCGACCAGTCCGCCAAGGCCGCCCTGAAGGCGTCCATGCGCTCGATCCAGGCCCTCGCCAACGAGCAACAGGTCTCCATCTCCGAGATGCAGGACCGGCACGACGACCCCGACGTGCTGCGCGACCTCCTCGAAGTCGACCACACCAACGCCCAGTTCGGCCGCCGCGCCCAGGTCATCGCCGTACTGTGCGGTTCCTGGCCGGGACGGCAGCGCGCCACCTCCCCGCTCGTCGAGGTCGTCCGCGGCGCCACCTCGCGCATCCGCGACTACCGGCGCGTGCGCGTCCACGGCCAGGCCGGCATCGCCGTGGAGAGCCGCGCCGTCGAACCGGTCGTCCTCGCCGTCGCCGAACTCCTCGACAACGCCGCCCGGCACTCCCGGCCCGACACCAGGGTCGAGGTCGACGTCCAGCATGTGCACAACGGCGCGTGCGTCGTCATCGACGACGCGGGCGTAGGCATGGACGCCCAGGCCGTACGCCGCGCCACCGAGCTGCTCGACGGACACGGCGAGGTGGACGTCACCCGCCTCGGCGACCCGCCCCAGTTCGGCTTCGCCGTCATCGGGATGCTCGCCCGGCGCTACGGGTTCACCGTCTCCGTGGACACCCGCTCGCCGTACGGAGGCGTCCGTGCCGTGGCGTTCCTGCCGACCGCGCTGCTCACCCACCCGGAGCCCGCCGCCCCGGAGGCGGCGGTCGGCCTGGCATCCGGGACCGAGCCCGCCCCCCGCGCGACCCGCTCCGCCGACGCCCCCGAGAGCGCCCCCGAGAACTCCTCTGCGGACACCACCGAGGGCGGACTGCCCAGACGGCGCCGGCGCACCCCCCGGCGCACGGCCGCCCCCGAACCGCTGCCGGAGCACGCGACGGCCGAGGAGATCCCCGGCCGCTCACCCGAGGAGAACGCCCGCGTCATGGGCGCCTTCGCCCGGGGCACCCGCTTCGGCCGGGCGGCGGGACGGATCCTCGACGAGGACGAGGACGAGTACGCCCCCGACACCGCCGCGGACACCGGGCGGCCCACCCCCCACGACAACGAAGGGACCCCCCGCGCATGACCGAGCCCACGACCAACGAGCTGGGCTGGATGCTCGACGACGTGCTGAAGGTCCCCGAGGCCCGCCACGCCATCCTGCTCTCCGCCGACGGCATGCTCCGCGCCCACTCCGCCGACATCGGCCGCGACGACGCCGAGCGGCTCGCGGCCGGGCTCTCCGGACTGCAGTCGATCAGCCGCAGCACCGCCGAGTTCTGCGGCCCGCCGGAGAGTCCCTGGCGGCAGACCCTGATCGAGTTCGGGCACGGCTACGTCTTCCTGGTCGCGGCCGGTGAGGGCGCCTACCTCGCGGTGTCCACCGGCGACGAGGTCGACATGGAGTCGGTGACGTACCGCATGCACAAGCTCGTCGACCGGCTCGGCAAGCAGCTGTCCAGCCCGGCGAGGCTGGACACGGGCAGCAGGGCATGACGCCCCGCCGCCGGCCCGCGGGACGTCTGGTGCGGTCGTACGTCGTCACCGGCGGCCGCTCCCATCCGACCCGCAACACCCTCGACCTGGTCACCCTGCTGATCGCCACCGGCGACCTGCCGCTCGCCGGTCTCACCCCGGAGAAGCGCCGGGTGGCGGAGCTGTGCCGCCCCGGCGCGCTCTCCCTCGCCGAGGTCGCCGGCCTGCTGTCCCTCCCGGTCAGCGTGACCAAGGTGCTGGTCGCCGACCTCATGGACAGCGGCCACCTCGTCACCCGCGCCCCGGTCCCGGCCGCCCGGCCGTCCGACGCCGGCATCCTCCAGGAGGTCCTCGATGGGCTCCGCGCCCGCCTCTGACCACGTCCCTCTGCGGCCGACGGTGCGGACGGCGGCCAAACTGCTCGTCGTCGGTCACTTCGCGGTCGGCAAGTCCACGTTCGTCGGCACGCTCTCCGAGATCCGGCCGCTGCGCACCGAGGAGGTCCTGACCGAGGCGGGCGCCCTGATCGACGACCTGGCCGGCACCCGTGACAAGACCACCACCACGGTCGCCATGGACTTCGGCCGGCTCACCCTCGACGACTCCCTCGTGCTCTACCTGTTCGGCGCGCCCGGCCAGCAGCGCTTCACCAGGCTCTGGCAGGACATGACCCGCGGCGCGCTCGGCGCGCTCGTCCTCGCCGACACCCGGCGGCTGTCCCACTCCTTCGAGGTGATGGGCGTCCTGGAGGACCTGGGCCTGCCGTACGCCGTCGCCGTCAACGACTTCGACGGCGCTCCCGTGCACGGCCTGGACGAGGTGCGCGAGGCGCTCGACCTGCTCGACGAGACCCCGCTGGTGCGCTGCGACGCCCGTGACCCGGACTCCTCCACCCGGGCCCTGATCGCCCTCGTCGAGTACCTGCTCAGCCGCGACACCGAGACCGAACCGGAGCCCGCGTGACTTCCGCACCGCCGTCCGGGCCGCCCCCGGGCTGCCCCGCCCACCAGCCCATGTACGGACCGGAGTTCGCCGCCGACCCGGCCGCGTTCTACCGGCGGGCGCGCGCCCACGGACCCACCGCACCCGTCGAACTGGCCCCCGGTGTCCGGGCCACCCTCGTCACCTCCTACGACGCCGCGCTGCACGTGCTGCGCGGCACGGAGACGTTCGCCAAGGACGCGCGCCGCTGGAACGACCTCGCCGACGGCACGGTCCCCGCGGACAGCCCCGTCGTCCCGATGATGATGTACCGGCCCAACGCCCTGTTCTCCGACGGCGAGGAGCACCGGCGGCTGCGTGGCGCCATCACCGACAGCCTCGCCCGGGTCGAGCCCCACACCCTGCGCGGTTACGTCGAGCGCAGCGCCGACACCCTCATCGACCGGCTCGCGCCCACCGGAGGCGCCGACCTCCTCGGCGAGTACGCCCAGGTCCTGCCCCTGCTCGTCTTCAACCACCTCTTCGGCTGCCCGGCCGAGCTGGGGGTCAAGCTGGTCGAGGGCATGTCCGCGATCTTCGACGGGGTGGACGCCGGGCGGGCCGACGCCCTGCTCACCGCCACGCTCCTGGAGCTGGTCACGCTGAAGCGCAAGCGGCCGGGACCGGACGTGACCTCGTGGCTCACGCTGCACCCGGCGCGGCTCACGGACGAGGAGATGATCCACACCCTCGTCGTCCTCATGGGCGCGGGCACCGAACCCCAGCAGAACCTCATCGCCAACGCCCTGCGCCTGCTGCTGTCCGACGACCGCTTCGCCGGTGACCTGTCCGGTGGCAGCCTCCCCGTCGAGGACGCGCTCGACGAGGTGCTGTGGACCGACCCGCCGATGGCCAACTACGCCGTGCACTACCCGAAGCGGGACGTGCTCCACGAGGGCGCGCTGCTGAGGGCCGGAGCCCCGCTCGTCGTCTCCCTGGCCGCCGCCAACACCGACCCGGCCCTGGGGAACGAGCGGCGGAAGGGCAACCGGGCCCACCTGGCGTGGAGCGCGGGCCCGCACAACTGCCCCGCCCGGAGCGAGGCCCGGCTGATCGCCTCGGTGGCGGTCGAGAAGCTCCTCGACCGCCTGCCGGACATCGAACTCGCCGTACCCGCAGATGAGTTGGAGTGGCGCCCGGGCCCCTTCCACCGCGCCCTGTCCGCGCTCCCGGTGACCTTCCCGCCCACACCGGTACTCACCATCACCGCTCCTCCCACCCGCCCCGCGCCGGCCCCGAACGCCCCCGCCCCCCGGCCCCCGGCCTCCACCCACCCGCCGAGCGGCTGGACCCGACTGCTGTCCTGGTGGCGCGGCGAGTAGGGGAGTCGGCCCGTTCGGCCGGGCACCAGGGTCGCGGTCCGCTCGCAGAGGTCGCCCACGACCGGGACCGGCGCCCTTGTCGCGCGCTGGTCGAAGGGGCGGGTGTTCACCGAAGGCCACCGCTCGCCCGCTCCCCGGCCGCGACGGTCAGCCCGGCCGTCGGCCGGACGGCACCGGGTCTGCCGTACGGCGACATCGTCCCCACGGGCCCGCTCGCCTTCCCGCCGGCGTCGGCCATCTTCTCCGGCGCCGTCGAGCCCCTCCAGGCCTAAGGTAAGTGGATCGACTTGCCATAAGAGAGGCGCGGGAGTTACCTTCCTGAGGTGAGTCCATCGACTTACCTTACGTCTCGGCAAGGAACAAACACCATGAATCGTCTTGCGGGCAAGCGCGCCCTCATCACCGGCGGCACGAGCGGGATCGGTCTGGAGACCGCGCGGCGATTTGTCGCGGAGGGGGCCGACGTGCTGGTCACGGGCGTCACCCCGGCCAGCATCGACAGGGCGCGGCAGATCCTCGGGGACAAGGTGCCGGTGGTGCAGGCCGACGCACGCGATCTCGATGCCCAGCGCGGCCTGGCCGAGCAGGTGCGTCAGCACTTCGGGGAGCTGGACGTGGCCTTCCTGAACGCCGGCGTCTCGCACTGGCGGCCGTTCGAGGACCACACGGAGGACAGCTACGACCGGCTCTTCGACATCAACGTCAAGAGCGTCTTCTTCCTCACGCAGGCCCTGGTGCCCGTGCTGGCCAACCCGTCCTCGGTCATCCTCAATGCGTCCAGCAGCGCGCACGGCGGCTACGGGAACTCGAACGCCTACGCCGCGACGAAGGCGGCCGTCTCCTCCCTGATGCGGTCCTGGAACGCGGACCTGCTCAGGTCGCACGGCATCCGCTTCAACGCGGTCAGCCCCGGCCCGGTGGACACCCCGCTGTACGACAAGCTCGGGATCGAGGACCCCGCGCAGAAGGCGGCGGTCCTGGACGGGCTCAGCGCCGGCATCCCGCTGGGCCGCATGGGTCTGCCCGAGGAGGTCGCCGAAGCCGTCGTGTACCTGGCCTCCGACGCCTCCGCCTTCGCCGTGGGCCAGGACCTTATCCTGGACGGAGGCCAGACCGTCCTCTGACAGCGAGGACGCGGCCTGGAGACGGGCGAGGGGCGTGGGCATGTCGGTAACGGACCGTGACCGAGCGGAGGCCGGTGGCGACACGTGCCAGACCGGGTGTGACGCGCAGACCAAAGCCGGGTACCACGCGCAGATCAAGGCGGAGAACCGCGCGCGCATCATCCGCGCCGCCCGTGACCTCTTCCTCGACCGGGGATACGACAAGACCTCCCTGGCCCAGATCGCCAAGGAGGCCCGCGTCTCCACCGGCACCCTCTTCAAGCGGTACCCGTCCAAAGCCGCGCTGTTCGCGGCCGTCACCGCCGAACAGTGGCAGCTGGACGTGGAGTACGCCGAACCGCCCCCGCCCGGTGACCCCCGATACGGTCTGGACCACATCGGCCGCGACTACGCCTGCCTGGTCGCGCGGCCCGGCACGGCGGCGCTGTGCCGGCTCATCATCACCGAGCTTCCCCAGATGCCGGAACTCGCCGACATCGTCGGCACCGGCTTCGCCATCGACCGCGGACCCTTCTTCGACCGGCTCCGCGACTACCTGGACACCGAAGCGCAGGCCGGCACGCTCGACTTCCGTTCGGCCGACGGACAGCCGCAGTCGGCGTCCGCGGTGGCCGAACAGTTCCTCGGCATGATCTGCAGCCAGTTCCTGTGGCCGCAACTCGTCCGGACCGACTTCGTCCCGCCCAACCCCACCGACGCCGCGATCGTGGACGAAGCCGTCGCCCTCATGCTCACCCGCTACGGCACCGGATCCTGAACCCCGGACCACCGGTTCACGCAGCGAGGCGCCGCACGAGGAGGGCGTACACGGCCGGGCGTCCGGCGGTCACTACGGCGCCGACCTCGCCGGACACCATGTGGCCGCGCGCGTCGACGTACCCGCCGTCGAGGCCGACGGGGCGGAGGACCCACGCCCACGCCGTCCGGCGCACCACCGGCGTCCGTCACCGCCATCCGCCCGTCAGCCCCGGCGGACCGGCAGTCGGCGGTGGCCGTTGGAGATGAAGGACTCCACGTGGCCCAACTCCTCCTCCGGCGCTCCCAGTTCGAGGGAAGGAAAGCGTGCGAAGAGGGCCGGGAGTGCGATGCGGGCCTCCAGGCGGCCGAGCGGAGCGCCCAGGCAGTGGTGGACACCGTGGCCGAAGGCGAGGTGCTCCTTGTCGGCGCGGGTGACGTCGAAGACGTCGGCGTCCTTCCCGTGGCGCTCGGGGTCGCGCCCGGCGGCCGCGTAGGCGGCCAGGATCGGTTCGCCCTTGGCGATCACCACCCCCGCGGGACCCCCGAACTCGGCGAGGTCGAGGTCCTCCACGGCGTAGCGCAGGGGCAGGCTGGCCACCGGTGCCTCCACCCGCAGCGTCTCCTCGATCACGTCGTCCCAGGTCGCGCGGCCCTCCCGGACGTGGGCGAGCTGGTCGGGGTGGGCCAGCAGGGAGTGCACGGCCCGGTCGAGGAGGTTGACCGTGGTCTCGTGCCCGGCGCTGACCACCAGCACCAGGGTGTCGAGGAGTTCCTGCTCGCTGAGCCGGCCGTCGTCCTCGTCGCGGGCGGCGATCAGCCCGCTGGTGAGGTCGTCGCCCGGCGACCGGCGCTTGGCGGCGACGAGTTCGCCCAGCACGCCGTACATGCGCTCGTACGCGGCGGTCATCTCACCCGGCTCGGCGGAGGTGTCGAACAGCTTGTCCACCAACTCCCTGAGCACCAGCCCCTTTTCCTCCGGCAGACCGAACAGCTCGCTGATCACCTGGATCGGCAGCGGGTAGCAGAACTCCTCCCGCAGATCGACCGTCCCGCCGCGCCGGAAGCCCTCCTCGACACGGGCGAGCAGTTCCTCGGTGATCTCCTCGACGCGTGGGCGCAGCGCGGCCGTCCGGCGCGCCGTGAGTGCCTTGGAGACCAGGATCCGCAGCCGTCTGTGGTCGCCGCCGTACGCGGTGAACATGTTCTGCACGGCGACCCAGGTGAACAGCGGCCACTCCGGGGTGATCTCGCCGGAGGCCAGCCTCGGCCAGTGCTGACGCGCGTCCTTCGACACGCGGGGGTCGGTGAGCAGCCGCTTGAGCAGGTCGGGGCTGCTCACCGCCCAGGCCTCGACATCGTGCGGCCCCGGAAGCACCACCCGGGTCGCCGGGCCCCGTTCGCGGATCCGGGCGGCCTCACCGTGGATGTCACGGCCGGTCGGGTCGATCACCAGGGGGCTGGGGTGGCCCATGGGGGGTCCTCCTGCGGTCGAAAGGAGTCCAACAGCGCAACGTACGAGCCCGGTCACGCTACGGCTCGGTGGCGTGGCCCGGCGAGATCCCTCACCGCGGGCTGCGTACAAGGACAACTTCCCTGCGCGTACCCGCAAGTCGGGCTCCGGACCGGCTCCTAGGATCGGGCGCACCCCCCCCAGGAAAAGCCGGTGAGTGCCATGACCGTCAGCAGGGCCCCGCGCTGGATGTGCTCCTACAGCCGCGAAGTACGCACCGTGCCGGCCGGTCGCTGGTGGACCGCCGTGCGGGTGCCGGCCGCTCTAGGCGCCCTCGCTCTCAAGTCCCTCGGGGACGGCACGGGCGCCGTCATCGAGGACGGCTACGGCGGCATCATGTACTGGCTGGTCCCGCCGGGCGACGCGGCCGGCTGGCTTCTGCCCGGCGTACAGGTCCTCGACCGCGGCAGCCATGTGGCCGTCCCGCCCCTGCGCCGCACCTCGGGCCCCGGCCTCTACTGGCGCGTCCCGCTCTCCCACGAGAGCTACTGGACGGACGCCGAACGCCTGCGTGCGGCCCTGGCGGCGGCGATCGTCGCGACCCCCCGGAACAACAGAACCCCGCGCCCCGCCTGAGGGGACGCGGGGAACCGCGCGAACGATCACGGACAGGCACGCGCCGGCGCGAAAGGTCCGTGCACGCCGTGCACGCCGAACCGCCGGAACTAGCCGAGCTCCACGGCGTGCTTCTCGCTCTGCTGTGCCGCCCGCCTGGCCGACCGCTTCTGCCGGGGTTCCTGATCCGGCAGCCAGCCGAAGGCCAGCGTGCTGCCCACGGCGCCCATCAGCAGGCCCACCATGAAGCCGCCGATGTTGGACGTGAGCCAGGTGCCCAGGGAGAGCATGATCCCGAGGATGGAGTAGAACAGCCGCTGCGTGGGGTTGAAGAGGATCAGCAACCCGCACACGATCATCAGCGAGGGCAGGAGGTAGCCCGCCAGACCCTGCATTCCGATCTTCAGGATGACCGGCAGCGGTGCCTTCATGGTCAGCAGGATCTCGGCGCCGCCCAGTACCAGCAACACACCACCGGCGAACGGCCGGTTCCCCCTCCACTCCCGGTATCGGCTCACTTCGGGCAGCCCCCGCTCGTGAAGTTCATGTGCAGGTCGGGAAGCTTGAAGACGGCCGCGGTGGCGGCGTAGTTGTGCTGGTACAGGTTGTTGATGGTGACCGAGTCGGCCTGCTGGCCGTAGACACCGGGAGGACCCTGCTGGTCGACCTTGTCGAACGTGCTGGAGTCGCGGCCGATCTCGATGTTGTTGAACGAGGCGTCGCCCGAGATGTCGTCGGAGTCGATCGCCAGGTTCTTCACGCTCACCGGCGTGCCCTTGTTGCCGGCCGTGAGGACCAGCTGGATGCCGCCGAGGTCGACGCTCTGGCACAGGTTGGTCAGCTTGCCGTTCTTCACGACCGAGGTCACGACCAGCACCTGACCGCCGGTGTCACCCTCGTTCGGGCTGTTCTCGATCATGTGGTCGAGGGCGCCGAACTGGGCGAAGCCCTGGCCCTCCAGCTTGTCCGCGGTGACCACGAACGGCATACCGGAGATGGCGAACTGGACACCCAGAGCGCCCTGCGCGGTGAGGATCATGAGACCCGCGGCGACCGCCGTGGCCGGCACCGCCATCACGGCGGCGCGCTTCAGTCGTACCCGCCCGCGTCTTCCGGACGCTTCGGGACCCTCGGGTCTTTCGTTGGTGGACGCCGTGGCGTCCGAGGACGAGGCCATGTGTGCTCCCTGGACTTCCATGTCATTGCAGGTGGGGCTTCGACGGCACGTTGTCCTGGCGCGGACAGCGGTTGCGGCGCGACGCCCCGGAGCACCTCCCGTAGGTGCAAGGGCTTACTTGCTACGCCGCAGTAGCCATTTGGGAAGTTACCGGTGGTTACATTCAGGGGTCAAGGCGCTTGTGGCAAAAGGATGTTGGTTGTGCCGCCCCTGTGAAACGTGAACATCTCTCACCTTTGGTTTTATCGCCACGAGCCGCGAATTTCGGCCAACCCCGTGGCGATCAGGGGCGAGCAACTTGCCTACGACGCCTTGACGTTGACTCTTCCTCAGGTCTACAACTCATCGGGGTTTCCCCCACGGATCCGTGGCGCCGGATCCGACGCGCAGCGCATGCCACCGTCCCGAACCCCCCGCCGCAGGCGGGGAGTGGGTGGTACCACCTGAACGCGCTGCGCGGCCCGACGCAGCACCACCCCTCGCCGCGGTGCCGGGCACGGTCGCCTTCCCCTCCACTGGGCCGTGTCCGGACCCCGGCTGTCGCTGTCGCTGTCGATCCGTCACGTACGGAGAAGGCGTGTCACGGATCGGCAGCGACCGTACGGCGTCGTGCGGCACCGCCGCGTCACCCCCGCGCGGACGGTGTCATCCCGCGTCCCCTGTCCAGCCCCCTTCCTGAGGGCTGTCACCCGCACCTTCCGAGAGCCGTCACCCGCGGCCTCACTTCATGAGAAGAGGCACCCCCATGCGTACGCGATCCCTCCTTGCCCTCGCCGCCGGCACCGCCGCCCTGATGGTGTCCGCCGTCAGCCCCGCCTCCGCCGCCGACACCGTGCTCACCACCGGCGGCCTCGCCGGTGACGCGGTCGCGGTCGGCGACGTCCTCAACGCGTCGCTGGCGGCCGGCACGACCGGCAAGTTCTACTCCAGCGCGACGGGCACGAGCGGCGTCAACTGTGCCGCGTCGACCTTCACCGCCACGGTCACCGAGAACCCGGCCGCGCCCGGCACCGCCACCGAGCGGGTCGACGCCCACACCTTCGGCAGCTGCACCAGCAACGTCTTCGGTGTCACCGGCGTCAACAGCGTCACGGTCAACAACCTGCCGTACACCACGACCGTGACCTCGGACGGCGTCGTCACGGTCAGCCCGGCGGCCGGCTCGGTCCTGCAGACCACGGTCGTGCTGCGCACCCTGCTCGGCACCATCAACTGCGTCTACCAGGCCCCCAGCATCACCGGCACCTCCAGCAACGACGACAACAGCATCAACTTCACCGCCCAGCCGTTCACGAAGACGTCCGGCTCGTCCCTGTGCTTCGCCACCGGTTACTTCACGGCGAAGTACGCGCCCGTCACGGACGCCAACCAGGGCAACGCGACGGTCTTCACGAACTGACCCGACCCACTGGACGTCGGTTACCGGTCCGGCGGCCGGTAACCGACTCGACCGACGCGCTCCGGCGCCCGGTCGGCAGCGCGACTGTCCACCCGGTCAGTCGGCGATACGGGAGCGGCGCCTGCGTCCGCGGAGGAACAGGGCGGTGCCCACGGCGAGCACCAACGCCGTGGCTCCGCCCGCCACCAGCGGCACGGAGGTGCCGCTCCCGTCCGTCGTGGAGGCGACGGGACTGGCGGGATCGGCCGCCTGCGCGTCGGCGCCCGCGTCCGGGGGCGTCGGCGCCTGCGTGCTCTCGCTCGGCGCCGTCGTGGCGGGCCCCGACGTCCCGGCGGCCGGCTTCTCGGCCCCGGCCTCCTCGCGCTCGTCGGGCGACTTCCGTGAACTCGTGCCGCCCGTACCGGAGTCGGCCCGCTTCGCCGCCGGGAACACCACGTCCGAGCACGAGTAGTAGGTGTCGACCGTGCTCGTGTTCTGCCAGATCGTGTACAGCACATGGTGCCCGGACCGGTCCGCCGGCAGCTTCGCCGAGAACCGGTACGAGCCGTCCCGCAGCGGCGGGTCCGTGACCGAGGCGAACGGTTTCTCGGGCAGATCGGACCAGGTCAGCGGCTTCGTGGGGTCGTATCCCGGTTCGGTCAGGAACAGCTTGAAGGTGCCGGTGTGCGGAATCGTCGACCGGTACGTCAGGTTCAGCGTGCTGCCGGGGGAGAGGCGGGTCGAGGGCCAGTCGGCGCGGGCCAGGTCGAGCCCCTTGTAGGCCGCGAGCCCTCCGCTGCACAGCTGCCCGTCCGGGACGACCTCCCGGTCCCGCCCGTTCACCCCGGCGACGCGCAGGTTGTCCCACGCGGTGAAGGGGGCGCCGTTCGCGGCGACCGCCGCCCTGCACGCCGCCGAACCCTGGCTGCCGCCCTCGGGCGAGCACGCCGAGACCCGGCTCACCGGATCCGTCGGCGCGCCGTGCGCCCAGGCCGGGGTGACGGCGCCCGCGGTGAGGAGCAGCGGGGCCACGACGACGGCGGCCGCCTTCGGGACCGCGACGCGGCGGCGACCGGTGCTGCGGCGGGCGGACAAGCGGTGCATCCGATACGTCCGATCCATGGGGGGTCGAGGGCTGACGGTCCACCGTGTCGTACGGGACCCGGGGGTGCCGCGTTCAACACGGCGGCCCTGTTCGACCGGTCGGATCCGGCCAGGTACCGCGCGGCGGCCGTGCCTCGCCAAACCCGGCGAAGCGGCACATCGGGGCCCGACTCCCCCCTGGCATAGGGGAGTTCCCCAGGGGGTCGAGGGTTTTCCCCGTATCCCCGTGACCTGGGCTTTGCCTAATGTCATCGCACAGCCGAACCATAGGTAACCCCTGGTGGACGGCTCGCGCTCGGCCGGTCTTCAGCGCCGCCCCTTTCTGGACCCCCCGCCGCTTCGATGAAGAAGCGTTTCACTGCCGCTCCTCCCCTGACATGAGCAGGCCACGAAAGGCGAAGCCCTTGCGTTCCTCCACCACCCGTACCGCCGGCCGGAAGCTCATATCCGCCGCCGCGGTCTCCGTCGCCCTGGTGGCCGGTATGACCTCCTCGGTCGCCGTCGCCCAGACCCCCTCCGCCAAGGCGGACGCCGCGCCCGCCGTCGCCGGTGCCACCGAGGCCGAGCCCGGTACCACCGCCGAGCGTCTGATCGTCGGGTACAAGTCCGGCGCCGCCGAGGCCACGTCGAACAAGGCCGCCGACGCCGACGCCGCGGCCAAGGGCAAGGAGGCCGGCGAGAGCCTCGACTTCCAGCGCCGGCTCGGCAGCGGCGCGGCCCTGGTCGACCTGGGCGAGGACGTCACCAAGGCGGACGTCGCCGACGTCATCGCCGAGTACCGGGCCGACCCGCAGGTCGCCTATGTCGCTCCGGACCGCCTGAACAAGGCGCTGGCCACCCCGAACGACACCGAGTACAGCAAGCAGTGGGACCTCTACGAGGCCACCGCCGGAATGAACGTGCCGGGCGCCTGGGACAAGGTCACCGGCACCGGTGTGACGGTCGCCGTCATCGACACCGGTTACGTCGCCCACTCGGACGTCGCCGCGAACATCGTCGGCGGCTACGACTTCATCGCCGACACCACGGTCGCCAACGACGGCAACGGCCGTGACAGCAACCCGGCCGACCCGGGCGACTGGACCGCGGCCAACGAGTGCGCCGCCGGTGAACCGGCCAGCACCTCCTCCTGGCACGGCACCCACGTGGCCGGCACCATCGCCGCCGTCACCAACAACAACAAGGGTGTCGCCGGTATCGCCTACGGCGCCAAGGTCTCCCCGCTGCGGGTCCTCGGCAAGTGCGGCGGCTACGACTCCGACATCATCGACGCCATCACCTGGGCGTCCGGCGGCACCGTCTCCGGCGTGCCCGCCAACACCAACGTCGCCAAGGTCATCAACATGAGCCTCGGTGGCAGCGGCGCCTGCACCTCCGCGACCCAGAGCGCGATCACCGCCGCCGTGAACCGCGGCACCACGGTCGTCGTCGCGGCGGGCAACAGCAACGCCAACGCGGCCAACTACTCGCCGGCCAGCTGCGCCGACGTGATCTCGGTGGCCGCCCTCAACCGCGCCGGCTCCCGCTCGTACTACTCCAACTTCGGCACGACCGTCGACATCGCGGCCCCCGGCGGCGAGACCCGTACGACCGAGTCGGGCGGCATCCTGTCCACGCTGAACGCCGGCACCGCCGGCCCGGGCACGGAGTCGTACGCCTACTACCAGGGCACCAGCATGGCCGCCCCGCACATCGCGGGTCTCGCCGCGCTGGTGAAGTCGGCGAACTCCGCGCTGACCCCGGCCCAGATCGAGTCCGCGATCAAGACCAACTCGCGTGCTCTGCCGGGCACCTGCTCGGGCGGCTGCGGCGCCGGCCTCGCCGACGCGGCCAAGACGGTGCAGGCGGTGACCGGTGGAGGATCCACGGGGGGCACCACCTTCACCAACACCACGGCCGTCTCCATCCCGGACAACGGCGCCGCGATCGAGTCCTCGATCGCCGTCACCGGCCGCACCGGCAACGCGCCCTCGACGCTCCAGGTCGGCGTGGACATCACCCACACCTACCGCGGTGACCTGGTCCTGACCCTGGTGGCCCCCGACGGCTCGACCTACCCCCTCAAGGCCTCCAGCTCCGACTCCGCCGACAACCTGGTCACCACCTACTCGGTGAACGCCTCCAGCGAGGTCGCCAACGGCACCTGGAAGCTGCGCGTCCAGGACGTCGCGGCCTCGGACACGGGCCGCCTCAACAACTGGAAGCTGACCTTCTGATCCTCGGCCCCCGGGCCGAACCCCCGGCCGGACGGCCGGACCGCAGGACCGCCACCCCCCACCGCCGGCGGCCGACCGATGCGAGCGGGCATCGGCCGGCCGCCGGCTCCTGCACGGCGGGCGTTAGCGTATGCGTATGCCGACAGAGAAGCCCGAGGTGTCCGCCCACGTCCCGGCCCCGGTGGTGTGCCCCCGCTGCGGGGCCACGGGGCCGTCGGTGCGCACCGTCCCCGACGCCTGCGCCGATCCCGACTCCCGGCGCTCCGGTCTGTCCGACCGGCTCGCGAAGTCCCCGGGGGCGCATTCCAGGTTCGACAGCTTCACGCACTTCCTGGAGGGCATGGTCCTCGCCGGCATCGGCGCGGGCCTCGCCTACAGCGGTGTACAGAACGACAAACCCCTCTACACGATCGGCGGCGCGGTCCTCGCCGTCCTCCTCTTCGCCGGCACCCTCTGGGTGATCCGCGGCGAGTCCCGCGAACGCGCCACCGTCACGGCGGGCGGACCCCGCGCCGAAGTCCTGTGGCGGCCCGCCCACCACTGCGCCTCCTGCGACTCGGTCTTCTACCCCGGCGGCAGCCCGTGGCCCGGCCCCCTGACGACGGACCAGTTCCAGAAGTACGTCTGGACCGAGGCCGGCTTCCAGCAGCACATGGACGCGCGACTGACCGAGGTGGAACTCCCGCCCCGGACCCCCACCGACCCGAGGGGCACCCACGGCCATGCCTGACGCCCCCGTCGTCCACAGCGACGACCCGGCCTCCTTCCCGCACAGCGTCCTCGCCGAACGGCACCCCGCCCTCCTGCGCAAGGTCCGGGACGCCACGCCCTACGGCCCCGAACAGCGCCACGCCCTGGAGGAGTTGCTGCACAACACCCTCCACGGCACCGTCGAACCACCGGCGGACGACGACTGGTGGGACACCTGGAACGTACGCCGCCACGCCGGCCGCTCCTGGTTCACCCTCCCCTTCCTCGTCGCCGAGAGCTGCTTCTACCGCCAACTCCTGCGCGCGGTCGGCTACTTCGGCCCCGGCCCCTGGCAGGGCGTCGACCCGTTCCGCCCCTTCAAGCTCGCCGAACTCGACACCCCCGAAGCGGCCGCCGAACTCGCCGCCCTCGGACCCCTGTCGAGCCGGCCCCTCCCGGACCAGCTCACGGCCCTCCTCCACGGCTCCCTCTGGGGCAACCGCGCGGACCTGGGCTTCCGCCTCCAGACCGAGCGGGACGGCGAGGCCACCGCCGCGTCCCCCCTGGTGGCGGACGACACCGAGCCACTGCTCTCCCTGCTGACGGACGGGACCGGAACGTCTGCCGGGCGCACCCTCTGCCTGGTCGCCGACAACGCGGGCCGGGAACTGATTCCCGACCTCCTCCTCGTCGACCATCTCCTCACCCACGGTCACTTCGCCCGTGCCGTCCTGCACCTCAAGCCGTACCCGTACTTCGTCTCGGACGCCACCACCGCCGACACCCTCGACGCGGTGCACCACCTGGTCGCGGCGAAGACCGACGCGGGGCACCGCCTCCACACCGCCCTCACCGAGGGCCGCCTGACCCTGCGCACCCACCCCTTCTCCTGCGCGCCCCTGCCCTACGCGGACATGCCGCCCGACCTGCACGAGGACTTCGCCTCCGCCGACCTCACCCTGATGAAGGGCGACCTCAACTACCGCCGCCTGGTGGGTGACCGCCTCTGGCCCCCCACCACCCCCTTCGCCGAGGCCACCGCCTACTTCCCCGCCCCGGTGGCCGCCCTGCGCACCCTCAAGTCCGACGTCGTCACCGGCCTGACCCCCGAAACGGAAACGGTCCTCGTGACCGCCGAGGGCCAGCGCTGGCGCACGAGCGGGACGAGAGCGCTGATCCAGGTCCGGTTCTGACGGCGGAGCGGCTCCCGCCCCGCGTGGTCCCCGGTGCGCGGCGCGCTCGGACTCACGTCCGGATTCACGCGATGGTGTGATCATGTGCCCCTGTCCGGATGCCCGCCACGGGTCACGGGTAGGGCCCGGCCATGACGCAGCCGTTCGTACTTCCGCACTTCTACATGCCGTATCCCGCGCGGCTGAACCCCCACCTCGAACAGGCCCGTGCTCATTCCTCCGAGTGGGCGCGGGAGATGGGCATGCTGGAGGGCTCCGGTGTGTGGGACCAGGCGGACCTGGACGCGCACGACTACGGCCTGCTGTGCGCGTACACCCATCCCGACTGCGACGGCCCGGCGCTCTCGCTCATCACCGACTGGTACGTGTGGGTCTTCTTCTTCGACGACCACTTCCTGGAACTCTTCAAGCGGCCCCAGGACCGCCCCGGAGGCAAGGCCCACCTCGACCGGCTCCCCCTCTTCATGCCGCTGGACCTCTCCACCCCCGTGCCCGAGCCGCGGAACCCGGTGGAGGCGGGCCTCGCCGACCTCTGGGCCCGTACGGTGCCGTCGATGTCGATGGACTGGCGCCGCCGCTTCGCCGTGGCGACCGAACACCTGCTCAACGAGTCGATGTGGGAGCTGTCCAACATCAACGAGGGCCGGATCGCCAACCCGGTCGAGTACATCGAGATGCGTCGCAAGGTCGGCGGCGCGCCCTGGTCGGCCGGGCTGGTCGAGTACGCGACCTGCGAAGTCCCGGCCTCCGTCGCGGAGTCCAGGCCCCTGAGGGTGCTGATGGAGACCTTCTCCGACGCCGTCCACCTGCGCAACGACCTGTTCTCGTACCAGCGTGAGGTCGAGGACGAGGGCGAGAACAGCAACGGCGTGCTCGTCCTGGAGACCTTCTTCGGCTGCGGCACTCAGCAGGCCGCCGAGACGGTCAACGACATCCTCACCTCCCGGCTGCACCAGTTCGAGAACACCGCGCTCACCGAGGTCCCCGGAATCGCCCTGGAGAAGGGCCTCACCCCGGCCGAGACCGCCGCCGTCGCGGCCTACACGAAGGGCCTCCAGGACTGGCAGTCCGGTGGCCACGAGTGGCACATGCGCTCCAGCCGCTACATGAACGAGGGGGCCGCCGCCTCGCGCGGCCCGCTCGACCTCGGCGGCTCGGTCCTGTCCGGCCCCGCTCTGGTCGCCCGGGCCGGGTTCGGCACGTCCGCCGCCGATGTGGGGGCGCTGCTCGCGACCGCCGCCGCGGAACGGCTGCGGGCGCACACGCATCAGCCGTACCAGAAGGTCGGACCGTCGCGACTGCCGGACTTCTACATGCCCTTCCAGGTGGAACTCTCCCCGCACCTGGACGGCGCCCGCCCCCGCCTCACCGCCTGGGCGCACGCGACGGGCATCCTCGGCGAGGGCGTCTGGGACGAGGAGCGGCTCGCCGCCGCCGACCTGCCCCTCTGCTCGGCCGGCCTCGACCCGGACGCCACCCCCGAGCAACTGGACCTCAGCTCCCAGTGGCTCGCCTGGGGCACCT
This sequence comes from Streptomyces stelliscabiei, assembly GCF_014873495.1. Lineage (GTDB taxonomy): Bacteria > Actinomycetota > Actinomycetes > Streptomycetales > Streptomycetaceae > Streptomyces > Streptomyces bottropensis. Next base: position 8,049,924 of record NZ_JADBGF010000001.1, read on the forward strand.
ACGGCGACGACTACTACCCCCTGGTCTTCGGCCACCGCCGCGACCTCACCGCCGCCCGGCTGACCACGGCCCGGCTCTCCGACTGCATGCCCGTCGAGGGCGAGCCGGTCCCTGTCCCGGTGAACGGCATGGAACGGGGCCTGATCGACCTCTGGGCACGGACGACGGCGGGGATGACCCCGGACCAGCGGCGCGGCCTGAAGGCATCCGTCGACAAGATGACGGAGAGCTGGGTGTGGGAGGTGTTCAACCAGATCCAGCACCGCGTCCCCGACCCGGTCGACTATCTGGAGATGCGCCGCGCCACCTTCGGCTCCGACCTCACCCTCAGCATGTGCCGGATGGGCCACGGCCCACAGATCCCGGAGGCGGTCTATCGCAGCGGCCCCGTCCGCTCACTGGAGAACGCGGCGATCGACTACGCCTGCCTCGTCAACGACGTCTTCTCCTACCAGAAGGAGATCGAGTACGAGGGCGAGGTCCACAACGCGATCCTCGTCGTGCAGAACTTCTTCGGCTGCGACTACCCGACCGCGCTCGGTGTGATCCACGACCTGATGACCCAGCGCATGCAGCAGTTCCAGCACGTCGTGGCCCATGAACTACCCGTCGTCTACGACGACTTCGGGCTGACCGAAGAGGCGCGCGACATCATGGGCGGCTATGTGACCGACCTGCAGAACTGGCTGTCCGGCATCCTCAACTGGCACCGCGCGGTGGACCGTTACAAGCCGGAGTTCCTGGCCCGCCGGGCCCACGGCTTCGTCCCGGACCGCCCGCCGGTCCTGTCCTTCGCGCCGGCGCACGCGGGCTGAGCCGCGCCGGGCCGGGCACGACCCGAGCCCGCCCCGGGGTCAGGCCGGGTGGGGCGCCGCCGCCCGGGTCGCGTGCGCGACCGCGGCCCGGGCGAACGCCCGCAGGACCGGGTGCGGCCGGCCGCCGTCGCCGGCCGGCTCCGGCTGGAAGAGCGCCGCCACCGGCCTTCTCCACCGGTTGTGCCGCTGCGCGGCACGGCTTCCGGCGCAGACCGATGTGACGGGGTGTCAGTCTCACTCTTTCGTGGCTCGTCGGGCCGGGACGGCCCGGGTAGGTGTCCGGCCGGAGGTGGCGACACCATGGAACAGACCGCGTTGAGACCCAAACCCATGCCGGGCCGGGAGCCCGGCGAGGACCGCCCGTCCGGCACGGCCCGGCGCCCGCACGCCGCACCCCGCCGCGCCCGGCAACGACTGATCACCCTGCTGTTCGCCCTGGTCGTCTGTGTGGCCCTCGTCCTGTCGGGCGTGGGGCTCGGCACGATGGGCGCCACCGTGATCGGCATGAGCCGACTCGCGGAGCTGCGGGCGGACGCGCCGGAGGCCACCGCCCGGCCCGACGGCGGCCGGTCCCGGCAGGGACTCCTGTCCTCGACCCCCGGACAGGGGAGTTCGCTGCCCGCGAGCCCCAGGGCGGCCGTGCGCCCCACCCTCGGTGTCGACGTCGTCGACGCCCCCGCGGACGCCCGCGGCCCAGGGGCGCTCGTGGCCGGGGTCCATGTGCCCGGCGCCGGCTACAACGCGGGCCTGGTCCGCGGCGATGTCGTGCTGGCCCTGGGCGGCACCCGGACCGGCACGGCGGCCGACCTCGCGCGGGCGATCGGCGCCGCCCGCCCCGGTACGGCGCTCAGGCTCGCCGTACGCCACGCCAACGGCACCCGGCAGTACCTGGTGGCCGTACCGGGAGTGACCACCTGACCGTGGCGCGTCGCCCGGACAGGGGCCCACGGGGCCGGATCGCGCCGGAGGCACGAGGCCGGGGCCCCACGACAGCCGACGCCATGAAGCAATCGGCTCGCGTGCGCGGCGGCGGAGGGGCAGGATGCTGCCCGTAGGTCCAGGGAGCCCCGAGCAGACGGAGACCAGCATGACCGGCCCGCCCCCGCCCTTCACCGTCGACGACTACCGGGCCCGCATGCGGCGCGCGGCACGGGCCGCCGCGGACGCCGGGCTCGACGGGCTGCTGATCGCGCCCGGCCCGGACCTGGTGTGGCTGACCGGGTACCGGCCGCCGGAGACCGAGCGGCTGACGATGCTGGTGCTGCGCGACGGCGAGGACCCGGTGCTGGTGGTGCCCACCCTGGAGGCCCCGGACGCCGCCGGGGCACCCGGCGGCCCCGCGCTCACGCTCCGCGACTGGACCGACGGCAAGGACCCCTACGAGGCGGCCCACTCCGTCCTCGGCCCGCGCGGCAGCTTCGGCGTCAGCGACAACACCTGGGCGCTGCACCTGCTCGGTCTGCGGCGGCGGCTGCCCGGGACGACGTACACGGCGCTCACCGAGATCCTGCCGATGCTGCGGGCCGTGAAGGACGCGGCCGAGCTGCGGCGGATGGCGGCGGCGGGCGAGGCCGCGGACCGGGCGTACGAGGAGATCCGGCAGGTGCCCTTCGCCGGGCGCCGGGAGGCCGAGGTCGCGGCCGACCTCGCCGGGCTGCTGCGCCGGTCCGGGCACTCCCAGGTCGACTTCACCATCGTCGCCTCGGGCCCGAACGGCGCCAACCCGCACCACGAGGCCGGCGACCGCGTCATCCGTGACGGCGACATGGTCGTCCTCGACTTCGGCGGCCTCAAGGACGGCTACGGCTCAGACACCTCCCGGACCGTCCACGTCGGCGAACCGTCCGCCGAGGAGCGCGAGGTGCACGACCTCGTTAGGGCCGCCCAGGAGGCCGGGTTCCGCGCGGTACGGCCCGGCGCGGCCTGCCAGGACGTCGACCGGGCCGCCCGCGCCGTCATCACCGACGCCGGGTACGGCGACCGCTTCGTCCACCGCACCGGGCACGGCATCGGCGTCACCACCCATGAACCGCCGTACATGGTCGAGGGGGAGGAGCGCCCCCTCGTGCCCGGCATGTGCTTCTCGGTCGAACCCGGTGTCTATCTGCCGGGCCGGTTCGGGGTCCGGATCGAGGACATCGTGACGGTCACCGAGGACGGCGGCCGACGCCTCAACAACACCGCGCGCGAGATGGCGGTGGTCGAGTGACCGAGCGCGTACCCTCGCTGCTCTGAGCCCCCGGACGACGGCGCGACCATGACCCAGGCACCGACACCCACCGCGGACAGCGTCCGCCTGCTGGTCCGTTCCCTGCTGCGGAACGGGGCGGGCGGGGGCGGCGGCGAGCGCGCCGACGGACCCGACGTACGGCCCGTCGCCGGCGACGACACGCACCGCACCTGGTGGGTCGGCACCCGCCATGTGCTGCGCCTGACGACCGACCGGCACGCCGTCGTACGGCAGAAGCGCGAGCTGCGGCTGCGGGACCTGGTGCGTCCGCACATCGGCGTGGCCGTCCCGGTGAGCGTCGCGCACGGGGAGTGGTCCGGCGCGCTCACCTACACGCTCGACACCAGACTGCCGGGCGGCACGGCCGAGGACCACGACGTCTCCGCGGTGGGCGAGGCCGATCTGGCGGCGCTCCTCACGGGTCTGCGCGAGGTGCCGCCGCGGCAGGCCGAGGCGCTCGGGGTGCCGCGGCACGCCCCGCGCTCGCTGGAGACACTGCGCATGGCGGCGGGGCGGGCGGCGCGGGTCCTCGCCGACGCGGACGAGTTCGACGCGGGGCGGCTCGGGCAGCTGACCTCGGGGAGCGCCGCGCAGCTGACGGCGCCGGGGGCGGTCCTGGTCCACCACGGGCTGACGGGCGACCACCTCGTGGTGAGCGCGGACGGCCGGGTCCGTGGGGTCCTCGGCTGGACCGACACGGCCGTCGGCGACCCCGCCGAGGACATCGCCGGGCTCGCCACGGCCGTGGGTTCCCCGGCCGCCGTCCGCGCGGCCACCCTCGCGGGGTACGGCGCCCGGCCCTGTCTGCGTGGTCTCTGGCTGGCCCGCTGCGACACGGTCATCGCCCTCGCGGAGGGCCTGCGTGGCCGGGGCCGGGCTCCCCTCCCGGTCCTCCGCCACCGTCTGCGCCGCACCTGGGAGGCGATCCTGCTGGAGCGGGTGACGGATCTGCGGGGCGAGGACTGACGGGACGGGACCCTCGTCCTGGCGCCGGGTGCCGCGCTCACGCCACTGTCAGCACCACGCACGACTCCCCGCCCAGGGTCAGCACTCCGTCCGCGCCCGGCGCCGACACCGGGTCCCAGGACGCCAGGACCCGGGCGTGCGGGACGCCGACCGGAATCGAGGCGGTCTCCTTGCCCAGGTTGAGTGCCACGCGCACGTCACCGCGCCGGAAACCGAACCACCGGGCCTCCTCGTCGTAGGCGACCTTGACGTCGGAGAGGTCGGGGTCGGACAGGTCGGGGAAGGTGCGGCGGAGGGCGACGAGGGTGCGGTACCAGGCCAGCATCCGGGCGTGCGGCTCGCGCGCCGGCTCGGACCAGTCGAGGCAGGAGCGGTCACGGGTCGCCGGGTCCTGGGGGTCGGGCACGTCCTCCTCGGCCCACCCGTGCGCCGCGAACTCCCGGCGCCGCCCCCGCCGTACCGCCTCCGCGAGTTCCGGATCGGTGTGGTCCGTGAAGAACTGCCAGGGGGTGGAGGCCGCCCACTCCTCGCCCATGAAGAGCATGGGGGTGAACGGTCCCGTGAGGACGAGCGCGGCCGCGCAGGCCAGCAGGCCGGGGGAGAGGGTCGCGGCGAGGCGGTCCCCCTGGGCGCGGTTGCCGACCTGGTCGTGGGTCTGGGTGTAGCCCAGCAGCCGGTGCGCGGACAGGCTCGTACGGTCCAGGGGGCGGCCGTGGCGGCGCTCCCGGAAGGAGGAGTACGTGCCGTCGTGGAAGTAGCCGCCCGTCAGGGTCTTCGCCAGGCCCGCCAGGCCCGCCCGCGCGAAGTCCTCGTAGTAGCCCTGCTCCTCACCGGTCAGGGTGGTGTGCAGGGTGTGGTGGAAGTCGTCGTTCCACTGGGCGTGCAGCCCGAGCCCGCCCTGCGCGCGGGGGGTGACCAGACGCGGGTCGTTCAGGTCCGACTCGGCGATCAGGAACAGCGGGCGGTCCACCTGCTCGGCGAGCGCGTCGACGGCCGTCGACAGCTCCTCCAGGAAGTGCAGGGCACGGGTGTCCTTGAGCGCGTGCACCGCGTCCAGCCGCAGTCCGTCGAGGCGGTAGTCGCGCAGCCAGGCGAGCGCGCTCTCCAGGAAGTACGCCCGCACCTCGTCCGAGCCGGGCGCGTCCAGGTTGACCGCCGCGCCCCAGGGCGTGTGGTGCCGCTCGGTGAAGTACGGGCCGAAGACGGGCAGGTAGTTGCCGGAGGGGCCCAGATGGTTGTGCACGACGTCGAGCACGACCCCGAGACCCAGCTCGTGCGCCGCGTCCACGAACCGCTTCAGCGCCTCGGGACCGCCGTACGGCTCGTGCACGGCCCACAGCGAGACGCCCTCGTAACCCCAGCCGTGCGTTCCCGGGAACGGGCACAGTGGCATCAACTCCACGTGTGTGACGCCCAGTTCGACCAGATGCGCGAGGCGCCCGGCGGCCGCGTCCAGAGTGCCCTCGGGGGTGTAGGTGCCGATGTGCAGCTCGTACAGCACCGCGCCCGGCAGCCCGCGCCCGGACCACGCGGCGCGCCACGCGTACCGCCCGTGGTCGACGACCGCGCTCGGTCCGTCGGGGCCGTCGGGCTGCCGGCGCGAGCGTGGATCGGGCAGGACCGGGCCGTCGTCGACGGCGAAGCCGTAGCGCGTGCCGTCCGATCCCTCCGCCTCGACCGTCCACCACCCCGGCCGCCCGGGATCGCGCTCCATCGCGTGTGTCGCGCCCTCGCGGTGGAGCGTCGAACGGTCGGCCTGCGGTGCCCACACCTCGAACTGCACGGAACGCTTCTCCCTCGGCTGCCGGTGGTCCTTCTGGGTAGTCAGGGGCCGAGCCGCTCCGGGACGTACGGACACGTGCCGGAACCGCTCGCCTCCATCGTGCGCCACACGGGATCTCCGCGCGGTCGGATCGCCGCTTTCGCCCCGTGAGTCGCACCACCGGTCAGGTATGTGTCCGGGGATGGTCACCGTTTACGGCTTGTCTGGACACTCCAGGTCCCCCTGACCGACAATCACACGCGTGACGTCGTCCTTCGAGTTCCACACGTACCCCGCGCGACTGTCGGACGCCGAGCGCGACCGCGCGCTGAGGGCGCTCCGTGACGGCGTCGCACTGGGCCGTCTGTCGCACGACACGTTCATCCGGCGGATGGAGCTGGCGCTCACCGCCCGCCGCTCCGACGAACTCGCCGTGCTCGTCGCCGATCTGCCCGTCGAGAAGCGCTGGTCCCGGCTGGTGCTCGGCACCGTCGGAGCGGTCTCCGGCTTCGGTGTGAAGCTGCGCCGGGCCTGGCAGGCCGAGCGGCTTCCCAAGCTCCAGCTGCCGCACCCCGGGAGAGAGCACGCCCTGCGCATCGGCCGCGACCCCGGCAGCGGTCTTCGGCTCAGCCACGAGACGGTCTCCCGGGTGCACGCCGAGCTGAGCCGCCAGGGCGGCCTGTGGATCCTGCGCGACCTCGGCTCCACCAACGGCACCACCGTCAACGGCCGTCGGGTGATCGGCGCGGCCGTCGTGCGGGACGGCGATCAGGTCAGTTTCGGCCGCATGAACTTCCGCCTCTCCTCGGAATGACCTTCCGACCGATCCCACGGCAAAGCTCTGGCCTGGGATTTACGCAGCGAGTTTGTCAACTTCCCTGCCCTTCCAGGGTGTTGACGTGCGTTCTCGGCCATGACTGACTGTGTGTACACCATGCACACCAGGTGAACCGACGGCACCACATTCGTGGAGGTGTGTGCCCTGCCGCCACTCCTCCGCTATCCGACCGTGGACGAGTTGTCCGCCCGCGCGGCAACCCTCGTCGACCGGCATCCGCACCGCGCCCGACTGCGCCGCGTGGGCACCTCACGGGCGGGCACCCCGATGTGGCTGCTGTCCGTCGGACGGGGCGGACGCCACACCCTCGTCGTCGCCGGCCCGCACGCCAACGAGCCGGTGGGCGGGGCCACCGTCCTCCGGCTCGCCGAACGGGTGCTGGCCGACCCCCGGTTGAGCGAGGGCGCCGACACCACCTGGAACCTGCTGCTGAGCCTCGACCCCGACGGCTCCCGCCGCAACGAGGGCTGGCTGTCCGGCCCGTACACCCTCGGCCACCACTTCCGGCACTTCTTCCGCCCCGGCTTCCTGGAACAGCCCGAATGGCTGCCCGACGGCGCCGCCGGCGCCGTCATGCCCGAGACCCGCGCCCTGCTCGACCTCCAGGACGAACTGCGGCCCTTCTTCCAGTGCTCCCTGCACGGCGTCGACGTCGGCGGCGGCTTCGTCGAGCTGACCCGCGACCTGCCGGGCCTCGACCGGCGCGTCGCGTGCGCCGCCGCCCGCCTCGGCATCCCGCGCGAGCTGAGCCCGTACGACACCCTGTACTGGCCCCGCCTCGGCCCCGCCGTCTACCGCATCCCGCCCCCGCGCCGGGGCGACCTCGCCGCCGCCATCACCGAGGCCGCCGTCGAGTCCACCTGGTACCACCCGCACCACTACGGCACGGTCACCGCCGTCGTCGAGGCACCCATGTGGGGCGTGAGCGCCGTCGAGGACGGCTCCCCGTCGCCCGACGCCGACGCCGTGCTGCGCCGTGTCAGTTGCGCCCTGCGCCGCGACACCCGGCTCCTGGAGGGCATCCTCGGCCGCGTGCGCACCTCGGTGTGCGGCGGCCCGGACGCCGCCCGGTTCCTCGCCCCGGTCGACGACTACCTCCTGGTCGGGCCGGGCCTCGCCGACTCCTGGGACCCCGACGTCCACGACGTCACCGCCCGGCCGCTGCCCCCGCTCGACACCGCCCGCCTCACCACCCTCGCCATCTCCGGCCGCCGGGTCGCCCTGCGCACCGCCGGGCTGCTGCACCAGCTGGTGACCCGCGCCGGACGTGACCCGGCGGACGCGCTGCCCGAGCTGGACCGGCTCGTCGAGGAGTGGTGCGCCGACTACCGCGACGGCTACCGGGCGCGCTGGATCCCCGTCGCCCGCCAGGCGGAGTACCAGACCCGTGTGGTTCTCGCCGCGTTCGGCCTGGCGTCCGGGCGTCCGGACGGCTCCCGTTCGGGTGAGCCGGGTTGGAGTTCCGAGCCCGCCGTGCCGATGCACCGGGAATGACGAACCCCACCCGCGCGGTACGCGCCGGCCTGCTCGCCGCCCTCGCCCTCCTCAGCGTCGCCGCCTCGGCCCCCGGCCGGGCGACCGCCGTCCAGGGCGACTGGCTCTACGTCTCCCTCACCCGCGGCGACGCCCGCTCCTCCGACACCCGGGGCACCCTGCTCCTGTGCGACCCACCCCAGGGCCACGGCCGCGCCACCGAGGCCTGCGCGGACCTCCGCCGCTCCGACGGCGACATCGCCCGCATCCCCCACCGGCCCACCCTCTGCACCCAGATGTACGCCCCCGTCCGCGCCACCGCCGAGGGCCAGTGGAACGGCCGACAGGTCGCCTACGAACGGACCTTCGCCAACGCGTGCGTGATGGCGGCCCGCACGGGAGCGGTGTTCGCCCTGTCGGACTGACCCCTCAGGTCCCCGTGGCCCCCCGCGCACAGGACGCGGCGGCCAGCACCGTGCGCACCTGGTGCTCGACCTGGTCGGCCAGCGGCACCGGCCGGGCGCGGAACCGGTCGGCGAAGGACTCGCACCACTCGGCGACGAGCCCTTCGAGGAGGGGCGCCCCCGGTGCCCCGGCTTCCACCAGGACGCGCCGCAGCATCGCCGCGGCCCGCAGCGGCAGCCGGCGCCCGAAGGCGTCCACACTGCCCACGTACGCCGTCGACAGGTCCGGCGGCGGCCCGTCGGTCCAGTCCCGGGCCAGCCCCGGCACCAGGGCCAACGCCCACCGGGCGGCCCGCAGCAACGGCCCCTCGGGGCCCGGCAGCCCAGGCAGCGCCTGAGCGAGCACCCGCTCCACCTGGCCCGCGTCCGTGAGGAGCCGCCGCGCCAGATGGCGCAGCGCCGCCGCCGGGGCCGGGTGCGGGGCGATGTCGTCCACCAGGTCGCTCGCCCACATCGGCACCTCGACGACCGCCGTCAGGCCGCCGTACCGGTGGGCGTGGTACCAGGTGCTGTGCCGGGCGTCGTCCGGCATGCTCGGGTAGGCGGCGTGACCGCCGGGCCGGGGCATCACGAACACCCCCGGCCCGGACACCGGCCAGCCCGCGGCGTCCGAGGCGCCCCTCTCCACCGGTATCCCCAGCTCGGCCGCCGACTTGGCGAACGGCTCGGCCAGCCCAGGCACGTCCTTGGTCAACTGCACCCAGCTGCCGCCGAGATCGGTGCCGTGCAGGGTGACCTGGAGGTAGGGCCGCAGCTCGTCCAGCACACCGAGAAGAGCGTGCGTCTCGGGCGGCAGCCGGTCGGGCGGCAGCACCGACGGCGACCACTCCGGCTGCTCGGGACCGGCCGGCCGGAAGAACCCCAGGTGGTAGTCGAACAGGGTGCGCGGCGCCGGGGTCGTGTGCAGACTCGCCCCGTCCGGGTCGGCGCACAGCACGAAGTGCCAGGAGACACCGGACCGCAACTCCCGCTCCCGCAGGACCCGTTCGGCCAGCGCGAGCACCGTGGAGCCGCCGGTCGGCTCGTTCGCGTGGGCGCCCGCGACGACCAGGACCGCGCGTCTCGCATGGCCCACGGACAGCAGCCGCAGCGGCCGGCCCGCGCGGGACACACCGATCCGCCGCAACGCGCACAGCCCCGGCCGGCGCACCGTCAGAGTCCGTGCCGCCGCCTCCAGTTCCGCCACCGTGGGATAACCGAGCTCCGACAGCAGACCCACCCCCGTCCAGTCCACCTGGCATCAGCATCCGCACACCCGGCACGGCCGGGTGGGGGATATGCCCAGTGTCCGCCTTTATGGGGGGCGGCGCCCAGGGGCGCCCGAGCGCATTCACCGATTCCCCGTACGAGAGCCACCACTCCCCGCCCCGCCGGGGTGACGTCCCCCCGTCACTCCGGCGGGGGAGCCGCCCTCACGCGCCGACCCGCTCCAGGAGCGCGACCGGCAGTGTCCCGAAGAGGTCCGCCACCCGCACGTCGCCCGTGAACTCCCGTTCCCCGCCGAGCACCTCGGCCCACCGGCCCTCCGGCAGCGTCAGCCGGGTGTCCCGCCAGCCCCCGGCCTCCGCCAGCCGCAGCGACAGCCGTGTCACCGCCGTGACCACCTCCCCGGACCGGGCGAAGGCCACACAGTGCCCGGCCCCGGGCCCGTCCGCCGACAGCGGTACGTACGTCGCCGCGTCCCCGAACACCTCCGGCCGCCGCGCGCGCAGCCGCAGCGCGGCCGAGGTGAGCCGGAACTTCTCGGACGCGTCGGGGCCCGCGTCGCGCGGCGCGAAGGGCCGGCGGTTGTCCGGGTCCACCAGCGCCCGGTACTCGTCCTCCGTCCCCTGGTAGAGGTCCGGCACTCCGGGCATGGTCAGCTGCACCAGGGCCGCGCCGAGGCGGTTGGCCCGCACGTACGGCTCCAGCTCCTCCCGCAGCGCGGCGACCCGGGTGTCCACGGCGGGGCCCCGCGCGACGAACTCCGCCACCGCCCCTTCGTACGCCGGGTTCTGCTCGGTCCAAGAGGTGTGCAGACCGGCCTCCCGCACATGCTTCAGCAGGGCGTCCCGCAGCCGGTCGCCGTCCGCGGGCCCGAGCCCGAACGCCGTCTGCCAGGCCGCCCACGCCAGCTGCGGATCCGGCACACCGGCCCCGGCGCCGGCCCCCGTCACCTCCGCCAGGACGTCGCCCCACCGCTGCGGGCACTCCGCGAGCACCGCGATCGCCGCCCGCACATCCGCGCTGCGCTTGGTGTCGTGCGTCGACAGCACGGTCCCCGTCGCCGGCCAGTCGCGCTGCACCCGGGCGCAGTAGGCGTGGAAGTCCTCGGCCGACACGGCCGGGCTGCCCGGATCGCCCCCCACCTCGTTCGCCGAGAGCAGCGGCACATAACGGTAGAAAGCCGTGTCCTCCACCGACTTGGCCCGCAGCGCCGAGGAGGTCTGCGCGAACCGGGCCCGGAACTCCGCGTGCTCCGGCCCGTCACCGGCCCGGCCCAGCACCAGATCCCGTACGGCGTCCACCGACCGGGCCTCCTCGGGCACCACGAACAGCGCGCGCGCCTCGGCCGCGGCCTCCTCGGTGACGACGAGGGAGGCGTCCTCGGAGGTGTACGGCCGGTACACCTCCATCCGCGCGAGCAGCTCGCACAGCGCGGTGCGCAGCGCCCACGGCGCCTGGTCGCGCAGGGCGAGCAGCGGGGAGCGCTCGCACAGGCGGTGCGCCACCCGGGTGAGCCGTTCCACCTCGGCGACCAGTTCGTGCGTGAGCACCCGGTACGCGGCCCGCCGCACGGTCGACTCCCAGTCGCCGCCCCGGTCGGTCTGCGCGGCCGTGAACCGCAGGTAACGGTCCACCAGTTCATCGGCCCCCGCCGGATCCGTGAACAGCCCGTCGACGTGCCGCAGCGCGTCGTAGCCGGTGGTCCCCGCGACCGGCCAGGCCGCCGGCAGCGGCTCCCCGTCCGCCAGGATCTTCTCGACGACGGTCCACCGCCCGCCGGTCGCCCCGTGCAGCCGCCGCAGATAGGCGTCCGGATCGGCGAGCCCGTCGGGATGGTCGACCCGCAGCCCGTCGACGACGCCCTCCTCCAGCAGCCGCAGGATCTTCGCGTGGGTCGCGTCGAACACGTCCGGCTCCTCGACCCGCACCCCGATCAGCTCCGAGATGCTGAAGAAGCGCCGGTAGTTCAGCTCCGTCCGGGCCAGCCGCCACCACACCGGCCGGTACCACTGCGCGTCCAGCAGCTGCGGCAGCGGCAGCTTCTCGGTGCCCTCCCGCAGCGGGAACGCGTGGTCGTAGTAGCGCAGCTCCCGCCCGTCGACCACGAACTGGTCGATCTCCGCGCCCAGCGGCCCCCCGAGCACCGGCAGCAGCACCCGGCCGCCCTGTGCCTCCCAGTCGATGTCGAACCACCGCGCGTACGCCGACTCCGGCCCCTCCCGCAGCACCTCCCACAGCGCCCGGTTGTGCCGAGGGGCCATGGCCATGTGGTTCGGCACGATGTCCACGACGAGGCCGAGTCCGTGCTCCCGCGCGGTGCGGGCCAGCGCCCGCAGTCCCTCCTCGCCCCCGAGTTCCTCCCGCACCCGCCCGTGGTCGACCACGTCGTAGCCGTGCGCGGACCCGGGGACGGCCTCCAGCACGGGGGAGAGGTGCAGATGGGAGACGCCGAGGGAGGCGATGTACGGGACGGCGGCCGCGGCGGCGGCGAAGGGGAAGCCGGGCTGGAGCTGGATGCGGTAGGTGGCGGCAGGCACGACAGAGGTCATGCAGTCCTACGTACCCGCCCCACGACATTTGGAGCACCGTGACACGCGACGACACGTATCGCTTCCGGCGACGCGGGGGTCCTCGCGCATCACGGGGCACTCCACCTAGGCCGGCCGCCGGAAGACCACCAGACTCCGGTCCACCAGACTCACCCTCTCCCCGGCCGCCACCTTCGGCCCGTCCGCCGGAACCGCGTCCTCGCGCCCCGTGTCCACCACCATCTGCCACTGCGGCCCGTGGTTGACCGGCACCACGAACTCCAGCGGCTCGGCCGACGCGTTCACCATCAGCAGGAACGAGTCGTCACCGATCCGCTCACCGCGCGCACCCGGCTCGGAGATCGCGTTGCCGTTCAGGAACACGCTCAACGCCCCGGCCTGCGCCGAGTCCCAGTCCCGCTGCTCCATCTCCTGCCCCTGCGGTGTGAACCAGGCGATGTCCGACAGCTCGTCGTGCGTCCCCTCCACCGGCCGCCCGTGGAAGAACCGGCGCCGCCGGAAGACGGGGTGGTCCTTGCGCAGCCACACCATCGCGCGCGTGAACTCCAGCAGGTCCCCGTAGACCCCGCCCTCGTCCCCGTCCTCGCCGCTGCCGCCGTCGGACGGCCACGGCACCCACGACAACTCGTTGTCCTGGCAGTAGGCGTTGTTGTTGCCGCCCTGCGTACGCGCGAACTCGTCCCCGTGGCTGAGCATCGGCACGCCCTGCGACAGCATCAGGGTGGCGATGAAGTTCCGCATCTGGCGGACGCGCAGCGCGATCACCCCGGGGTCGTCGGTCTCGCCCTCGGCCCCGCAGTTCCAGGACCGGTTGTGGCTCTCCCCGTCCCGGTTGTCCTCGCCGTTGGCGTCGTTGTGCTTCTCGTTGTAGGAGACCAGGTCCCGCATCGTGAAGCCGTCGTGGCAGGTCACGAAGTTGATGGAGGCCAGCGGGCGCCGCCCGTCGTCCTGGTACAGGTCGGAGGAGCCGGTCAGCCGGGACGCGAACTCCGCGAGCGTGCGCGGCTCGCCCCGCCACAGGTCCCGCACGGTGTCGCGGTACTTGCCGTTCCACTCGGTCCACAGCGGCGGGAAGTTCCCCACCTGGTAGCCGCCCTCGCCGACGTCCCAGGGCTCGGCGATCAGCTTCACCTGGGAGACCACCGGGTCCTGCTGGACGAGGTCGAAGAACGACGACAGCCGGTCCACCTCGTGGAACTGCCGGGCCAGCGTCGCCGCGAGGTCGAAGCGGAAGCCGTCGACATGCATCTCGGTGACCCAGTACCGCAGCGAGTCCATGATCAGCTGCAGGACGTGCGGCGACCGCATCAGCAGGGAGTTGCCCGTGCCCGTGGTGTCCATGTAGTAGCGCGGGTCGTCCGTGAGCCGGTAGTACGACGGGTTGTCGAGGCCCTTGAAGGAGAGCGTCGGCCCCAGGTGGTTGCCCTCGGCGGTGTGGTTGTAGACCACGTCGAGGATGACCTCGATCCCCGCCTCGTGCAGCGCCCGCACCGCCGACTTGAACTCCAGCACCTGCTGTCCCCGGTCGCCCCAGGAGGCGTACGCGTTGTGCGGGGCGAAGAAGCCGATCGTGTTGTAGCCCCAGTAGTTGCCGAGGCCCATGTCGGCGAGCCGGTGGTCGTTCACGAACTGGTGTACGGGCATCAGCTCCAGTGCCGTGACGCCCAGCGCGGTCAGATGCTCGATGATCGCCGGGTGGGCGAGCGCCGCGTACGTGCCGCGCAGTTCCTCGGGCAGCCCCGGGTGGCGCATGGTGAGGCCCTTGACATGGGCCTCGTAGATCACCGTGTGGTGGTACTCGGTGCGGGGCCGCCGGTCGTCGCCCCAGTCGAAGTAGGGGTTCACCACGACGGACGTCATCATGTGGGGCGCCGAGTCGAGGTCGTTGCGCTCCTCGGGCGCCCCGAAGCGGTAGCCGTACACCTCCTCGCCCCACTTGACCGCGCCGCTGATGGCTCGCGCGTACGGGTCGAGGAGCAGCTTCGCGGAGTTGGAGCGCAGCCCGCGCTCCGGCGCGTACGGGCCGTGCACGCGGAATCCGTACCGCTGTCCCGGCATCACACCGGGCAGGTACGCGTGCCGCACGAACGCGTCCGTCTCGCGCAGTTCCACCGCCGTCTCGGAGCCGTCGTCGTCCAGCAGACACAGCTCGACTCGATGCGCGGCCTCCGAGAAGACCGCGAAGTTGGTACCGGCGCCGTCGTACGTGGCACCGAGTGGATACGCCTGTCCAGGCCAGACCTGCATGGATACGACTCTTCCAGTTGTCGCGCGCCGCTGGGGGCGACTCCGAGGGGAGTCTCCCCCAAACTGATGGAACCTCCTAGGACATACGTCCCTCCTGCCCAGTGCGGGGCACTTCGTGACGCTCCGGAGGCCGCCAGTGTCGGGTCCTCGCCGCCGACCGCCTATGAATCAGCTCACTCCCGGCCCGGCAACGGGGCGGAACAGGGCCGTCACGTCCGGTAGTTGGGAAACGACCTGCCCATCCGGCTGTATCGTCATCCGCTACCGGAGTACCCTCCTTGATCGTTGAGTAGGGGTCGGCTCAGGGGAGCGGAAGGCGGTACGCGGGTGGGCTCGGGAGGGCTGGAGCTGCCTCCTGGTGACACGGGCGACACGGGTCACGAGGGGAACTCCACGGATGTCCCGCCCGGCGCGGTGTCCCTGGCACGGCCGATGGAGACGGGATCCATCGGCCCGGAACTGGACTGGAACGCCGACGCCTGGCTCGAAGTGCGCACCCGCGCCCAGCGGGCCGGTCGCGCCTACATCTGGCTGAACCTCGTCGAACAGCGGCTGCGCGCCGTGGTGGCCGCCGTGCTGCGACCCGTCTACGAGCCCGTCCACGGCGACGACTGGGTGGTCGCCGCCGCCGGACCCGCCGGTCAGGAGTGGGTGCAGCGTGCCGTCGCCGTACGCGAGGTCAGCCGCCGCAAGGGCTATCTGCTCGACCCCGCCGACGACAACACCCTGAGCTTCCTCACCCTGCCCCAGCTGCGCGAGCTGATGGTGCAGCACTGGCCCTGCTTCGAGCCCTACATCGACGAGCGGCGCGACGTGGAACTGGCCCTGGACGAGCTGGAGGTCACCCGGAACGTCGTCTCCCGCAACCGGGCCCTGTCCGAGGCCGTCCTCGCCCAGGCCGAGCGTGCCTCGGCGAAGCTGCTGGAGATCCTGGGCGCGGGCAGCGACGTGCCCTCCGCGCGCCGGCTGCCCGTCGACGCGGTCGAGGAGCTGGTCGGCGACCGGTACGCGGACGTGGTCGGCGTCCACCCCGACCGGGTGCGGCTGCTGCGGCAGTTCCCCGCCGAGGACCTCTTCGGCGGCGCCCGCCGCCTCGACGCCATCGGCATAGGCCTGAACCTGCTCGTGCAGAACTTCTCCGGGCGGCGGCTCGTGCGGCTCGCCGAATCGGGCTGCCGGGCGCGGCTGCTCTTCCTCAACCCGGCGTCCAGCGCGGTCAAGCGACGCGAGCGTGAACTGGGCATAAAGAGGGGTGAGTTGAGCCGGGCGGTGGAGATGAACATCCTCCATATGCGCCGGGTCCGCTCGCGGCTGCGGGACCCCGACGCCTTCGAGATCCAGGTCTTCGACGAGACGCCCCGCTTCACCGCCTACCTCGTGGACGGCGACGGCTCGGACGGGGTCGCGGTCGTCCAGACGTATCTGCGCCGCACCCGGGGCATGGAGGCGCCGGTCCTCGTGCTGCGCGGCGGCCGCCGGGTCCTCAAAGCCGGCGACAGCGGCGAAGTCGGGCTTTTGGACACCTACCGGGAGGAGTTCGAAGTGGCGTGGGCGGACTCGCGACCGGTGTCGTGAGCCGGGCGTGACACGGGCCGTGACGCGGTGGCCCGGCGTCAGGCGGAACGCGGTCCTCGGATTGTCAGTGGCCCATGCGATGGTGGTGGTCACTGGGGGAAAGCATCACCAAGAAGGGGGGCCAGCATGGGTTGGCACCGGCAGCTGCTGATCGGCTTCGACCTGGAGACCACCGGGACGGACCCGCGCGAGGCGCGTATCGTCACGGGCGCGGTGATCGAGGTCAGGGACGGGGAGCCGGTCGGACACCGGGAATGGCTGGCCGATCCGGGCATGGAGATCCCGGAGGAGGCGGTGGCGGTGCACGGCATCACCAACGCCCGCGCGGTCGCCGAGGGCAGACCCGCCGACCAGGTCGCCGACGCCATCGCCGACGTCCTCGTCTCCTACTGGAAGACGGGCGTCCCGGTCGTGGCCTACAACGCGGCCTTCGACCTGAGCCTGCTCTCCGCCGAGCTGCGCCGGTACGCCCTGCCGTCCCTGCGCGACCGGCTCGGCACCGACCCGGCGCCGGTCATCGACCCGTACACGATCGACCGTTCCGTCGACCGCTACCGCCGCGGCAAGCGCAACCTCGAAGCGGTCTGCGGGGAGTACGGCGTCGCGCTCGACAGCGCGCACGACGCCACCGCCGACGCCCTGGCCGCCGCCCGGCTCGCCCGCGCGATAGCCCAGCGCCACCCGAAGGTCGCCGCCCTCGGCCCGGCCGAGCTGCACCGCCGCCAGATCGAGTGGTACGCCGAGTGGGCCGCCGACTTCCAGACCTTTCTGCGCCGCAAGGGCAACCCGGAGGCGGTCGTGGACGCGACCTGGCCGCTGCGCGAGTCGGCCGAGGAGACGGTATGACGGCCGCCGTGATCTCCCTGCGCGAAGTCCGGGACGGCGACCTGCCGTTGTACTGGGAGTTCTCCTCCGATCCGGAGGCCCGGCGGATCGCCGCCTTCACGGGGGCGTACCACTACGACCGCACGCTCTTCGACGCCCACTGGGCGAAGGTCCGTGCCGACCCCGACGTCCTGGCCCGCACGGTGCTCGCCGACGGCGAGGTCGTCGGCACCGCCGCGGTCTTCGGGCCGCCGGACGAACGCGAGGTCACGTACTGGATCGACCGCGCCCACTGGGGCCGGGGCCTCGCCACGGCCGCGCTCGGCGCCCTGATCGACCTGGTCCCCACCCGGCCCCTGTACGCCCACGCGGCCGCCGACAACACCGGCTCGATCCGCGTGCTGGAGAAGTGCGGCTTCGTCGTCACCGGCCACGACCGGGGCTTCGCCCGGGCCCGTGACGCCGAGATCGACGAGGTGGCGCTCATCCTCCGGGCCGTCTGACCGGGGGCCGCTCAGAACGGATACCAGCGGACCGTCTCGTCCCCCTCGCGCAGCGAGGCGACACGGCGTGCGAACTCGGCCGCCGCCGCCGGGTTGCTCGGCGCGTGCTGCGCCACCCAGGCGCAGCTCGCCGTCTCGCGGGCGCCGCGCAGCACCGAGCAGCCGTCCCACTCCCGCACGTCCCAGCCGTAGGTGGCCGTGAAGGTCTCGTAGTCCCGCGCCGGCAGCCCGTAGCGGTCGTGGGAGAGGGCCATGACGACGAGGTCGTGCTCGCGCAGGTCGCCGGAGAAGGTCTCCAGGTCGACGAGAACGGGGCCGTCCGGGCCGACGTGCACATTGCGGGGGAGGGCGTCGCCGTGGATCGGGCCCGGGGACAGCCGCGGGGTGAGGGCGGCCGCGGCCGCCGCGAAGCCGTCGCGCCGCTCGCGGAGGTAGGCCGCGTCCGCCGGGTCGATCGCGTCGCCGGCCAGGCGCAGCCAGCGCTCCACGCCGCCCAGCAGTTCACGGCGGGGAAGCGCGAACGGCGGGGCCGGCAGGGCGTGCACCAGCCGTAGGAGTTCGGCCACATCGCGGGGACCTGCCGGGCGTACGGCGTCGGGCAGGCGGTGCCACACGGTCACCGGGTGCCCCTCGACGAGCAGGGCCTCCGGCTCGGCGGCCCGCACGGCCGGGAGGCCCGCCTCGGCGAGCCAGGCCGCGATGCCCAGTTCGCGGCGGGCCCGATCCAGGAGTTCGGCGTCGCGGCCCACCCTGACCACCAGGTCACCGGCGGCGAACACCGCGTTCTCGCCCAGTGCGAGCAGCCGCGCGTCCCCGGCCGCACCGGGCAGCACACCGGCCGCGTCCAGTACGTCCCGCGCCCGAACCTCGTCCATCCGTCGCCTCCGTGTCCGTACGGCCGACGCTCCCCTCGGGGCGTCGGGTTCACGCCAATCGGGGCCAGTCTCGCATTCGCACAGGTCGGAGCCTGTGCGCGCTGCCTTGACGCCCTGTCATGCCCTCAGGACCATGACGGACATGACCTTGGCGACCGCGAAGCCGAAACGCACGCGACCGGCCAAGCGGCGCATCCCGGCGGACGGCCGGGAGCGGCGCCCGATCGACCACGGCGCCTGGTTCCTGGTGCTGCCCGCGCTGATCCCCATCCTGGTGCTGAGCGTCGGACCGCTGCTCTACGGGATCGCGCTGGCGTTCACCGACGCCCAGTCCGGGCGGACCGAGCCCACCCGCTGGATCGGCACCCTCAACTTCCAGGACCTGCTGCACGACACCCTCTTCTGGGAGTCGTTCCGCATCGGCCTGCTGTGGGCGTTCGGTGTCACCGTGCCGCAGTTCCTGCTGGCCCTCGGTCTCGCCCTGCTCCTGAACCAGCCCCTGCGGCTGCGCTGGCCGGCACGGGCGCTCGCGATCATCCCCTGGGCCATGCCCGAGGTGGTCGTCGGCATCATGTGGCGGCTCGTCTACAACCCCGACGCGGGCATCCTCAACGAGACCCTCCGCGACCTGGGCCTCGGCGACGGCCGCGACTGGCTGAGCGGACTGGCCACCGCCCTCCCCGCCGTCATGGTGGTCGGCGTCTGGGCGGGCCTGCCCCAGACCACCGTCGCCCTGCTCGCCGGGCTGCAGAACACCCCGCGCGAACTGCACGAGGCCGCCGCGATGGACGGCGCCGGCGCCTGGCGCCGCTTCCGCACGGTCACCTGGCCCGCCCTCAGACCCGTCGCCCTCGCGATCTCGGCGCTCAACCTGATCTGGAACTTCAACTCTTTCGCCCTGGTCTACGTCCTGACCAACGGCGGCCCCGGCGGCCGTACCCGCCTGCCGATGCTCTTCGCGTACGAGGAGGCGTTCCGCTACGGGCAGTTCGGGTACGCGGCGGCGATGGGATGCGTGATGGTCGCGGTGATCTCGATCGTCCTCGCCTTCCGTCTGGCCGGCCGGCTGAGGCGGGGTGGTGAGGAGTGAGGACCAGCAGGACCGCGCGCACCGGCCAGTACCTGGCGCTTCTCGCGTATCTCGTCTTCCTCGCGTTCCCCTTCCTCTGGCTGGTCTCCACCGCCTTCAAACCGGCGCGCGAGCTGGGCAGTCTCCATCCGACCTGGGTACCCGGGAACCCGACCCTCGCCAACTTCCGCCGGGCCTTCGACGAGCAGCCGCTGCTGGAGGCCGCGCTGAACTCCCTTCTCGTGGCGCTCGGCGCGGCCGTCGTCGCCGTACTCGTCGCGACCCCGATGGCCTACGTCATGGCCCGGCACCGCACGACGCTCTCGCGCATGGCGACCGGGTGGGTGGTGGTCAGCCAGGCGTTCCCGTTCGTGCTGGTGATCATCCCGCTGTTCCTGGTGCTGAAGAACCTGCGGCTGATCGACTCCGTGCCCGGGCTGGTCATGGTCTACGTGGTGTGGGCGCTGCCGTTCGCGCTGTGGATGCTCGTCGGCTACGTCCGGGCTGTGCCCGTCGAGCTGGAGGAGGCGGCCGCGGTGGACGGGGCCGGGAGGCTGCGGACGCTGGTGTCGGTGACGGCGCCGCTGCTGGCGCCGGGCATCGTGGCGACGGCGCTGTTCGCGTTCATCACCGCGTGGAACGAGTTCTTCTTCGCGCTGGTGCTGCTGAAGACCCCGGAGAAGCAGACCCTCCCGGTCGTCCTCACCCACTTCATCGGCGCGGAGGGCGTGGCCGACCTCGGACCCCTGGCCGCCGCGGCGTTCCTCGCGACGCTCCCCTCGCTGGTCGTCTTCGCGGTCATCCAGAAGCGGATCACGGGCGGCATGCTCGCCGGGGCGGTGAAGAGCTGATGCGCGCCCGATGGCCGGCCACGGCCCTGCTGCTGTGTCTCCTGGCCGGCGGCTGCACGGCCGGCGACGGTGACCGTGCCGACGGCCGGGTCACCCTCCGCTTCCAGTCCCTGGCCTGGCAGGAGGAGTCGGTCGCCGTCAACAAGGAGCTGGTGGAGGAGTGGAACGCCACCCACCCGGGCGTCGAGGTCGAGTACGTCCAGGGGAGTTGGGACAGCGTCCACGACCAGCTGCTCACCTCCTTCGAGGGCGGTGAGGCGCCGGACATCATCCACGACGCCTCCGACGACCTCGCGGACTTCGCGTACGGCGGCTACCTCGCCGACCTGCGCGAGCTGCTGCCCGAGCGGCTCAGGACGGACATCCCGGGGCGCAGTTGGGAGACGACGACGTTCGGGGACGGGATCTACGGCGTGCCGTTCCTCCAGGAACCGAGGGTGCTGATCGCCAACGCGACGTGGTTGCGGAAGTCGGGCGTGCGCATGCCGACCCCCGGGGACCCGTGGAGCTGGGAGGAGTTCCGCGAGGTCGTCGGGGAGCTGAGCGGCGACGGCCGGTACGGGGTCGCCTGGCCGCTGAAGGAGCCGGTGTCGGCCACCCTGAACCTCTCCCTGTCGGCGGGCGGGCAGCTGTTCCACCGGGACGCGGACGGCCGGGTCGAGGTCCGCTTCGAGGCGGCCGACGCCGTCGTCCCGAGGGCCGTGCGGGACCAGGTGAACACCGATGGGAGCGCGCCCCGCACCACGCTGGGCATGGGTGGCTCCGACACCCTGCCCGGTTTCTTCGGCGGCAGGTACGCGATGGTCCCGCTCGGCTTCTCGTACCGCCAGCAGATCGTGCAGCAGGCCCCCGAGGGCTTCGACTGGCAGGTGCTGCCCGCCCCGGCCGGCGCCGACGGCCTCACCCAGGGCGTCAGCCCGCAGACCCTCTCGGTCGCCGAGGACAGCCCGCACAAGAAGGCGGCCGCCGAGTTCATCGACTTCCTGCTGCGCCCGGAGAACATGGTTCGCCTCGCCCTCGGCGACTGGATGCTTCCGACCGGCACCGAGGCCCTGAAGGACCCGGCGCTGCGCACGAGCGAGCACGACTGGGCCGTCGGCACGGCGCTGGCCGCCCACCTCCGCTCCGCCCCCGCCCAGTCCGTGCGCGGCTACCCGGAGTGGAAGGACAAGGTCGCCACCCCCGCGTACCAGGAGTACTACAGCGGGGCGATCGGCCTGGGTGAGCTGCGGAGACGTCTGGAGCGGGACGGCAACCTGGTCCTGGCCCGATACCAGCGCTAGTGGTGCCGAGGGGGTGCGTTGTCGGGTGCGGGTGCGGGTGCGTGGGGGCTGGTCGCGCAGTTCCCCGCGCCCCTGAAAAGCAGAGGCTGCGCCCCCTGCTTTTCGGCCCGCGGTCCCACCGCCCTTCAGGCCCGCAGGGCCTGATCCTTCAGGGGCGCGGGGAACTGCGTGAGAAGCCCCACCGGACCCGCACCCGACAGCGCACCCCAAAAACCAGGTTGTACGAGACGTATCGTCTCGCATACTGTCGAGTCATGACCTCCCACATCGCCATGTTCTCCATCGCCGCCCACGGCCACGTGAACCCGAGCCTCGAAGTGATCAGGGAGCTGGTGGCCAGAGGCCACCGGGTGACGTACGCGATTCCGCCCGCCTTCGCGGAGAAGGTCGCGGAGGCCGGTGCCGAGCCGAAGCTCTGGCACTCGACGCTGCCCGGTCCCGACGCCGACCCCGAGGCGTGGGGGAGCACGCTCCTCGACAACGTGGAGCCCTTCCTGGACGACGCGATCCAGGCCCTGCCGCAGCTCGTCGAGGCGTACGAGGGTGACGAACCCGACCTGGTGCTGCACGACATCACCTCCTACCCCGCGCCCGTCCTCGCCCGCCGCTGGGGTGTGCGGGCCATCTCGCTCTCCCCGAACCTGGTCGCCTGGACCGGCTACGAGGAGGTGGCCGCGCCCATGTGGGCCGAGCCGAGGGAGACCGAGCGGGGCCGTGCCTACTACGCCCGCTTCCAGGCCTGGCTGGACGAGAACGGGATGGACACGGACCCCGACTCCTTCGGTGCTCGCCCGGGCCGCTCGCTCGTCCTCATCCCGAAGGCCCTCCAGCCGCACGCCGACCGGGTCGACGAGAGCCGTCACACCTTCGTCGGCGCCTGTCAGGGCGACCGTGCGGCACAGGGCGACTGGACGCGCCCGGCGCACGCCGAGAAGGTGCTGCTCGTCTCGCTCGGGTCGGCCTTCACCAAGCAGCCGGACTTCTACCGCGCGTGCGTGCGGGCCTTCGGCGACCTGCCCGGCTGGCACACGGTGCTCCAGGTCGGCAGGCACGTCGACCCGGCGGAGCTGGGTGAGATCCCGGCCGGTGTGGAGGTGCGGGACTGGGTGCCGCAGCTCGCGATCCTCAGGCAGGCCGACGCGTTCATCACCCACGCGGGCGCCGGCGGCAGTCAGGAAGGGCTCGCCACCGCCACGCCCATGGTCGCCGTACCGCAGGCCGTCGACCAGTTCGGCAACGCCGACATGCTCCAGTCGCTCGGCGTCGCCCGTCACCTCCCCAAGGAGGAGGCGACCGCGGACGCCCTGCGCGGGGCGGTCCTCGCCCTCGTCGACGACCCCGACGTGGCCCGCCGGCTCAAGGAACTGCAGCGGGAGATGGCGGCGGAGGGCGGCACCCGACGCGCCGCCGACCTCATCGAGGCGGAGCTGGCCGGTGGTTCGGGGCGGCGCGGATAAGTGGCGGATAGCGGGGCAAGCCGTCAGGTTCCACGTTTACCGTGAAGTCCCGGCACATTTTAGGTAACGGTCCGGTCATTTCATAACGTTGGGGTAACGCTGGCCCCGCGAGGTAGACGCATTGACTCAGTTACCGGGTTGGACCGTTACCCCCTGCGAAAGGTTGTGGTCGGCGCTTCTTGTTCCTCGGATGAACGAAACCCAAGCTGGGTGTGAATTCATTTCGAACGCCAGGAAGTTGACCCATGCGCCGAGACATACCCGACCTCGCGGAAGTGCGCCGCGTCACGCAGAAGAAGCGGGACGCCTGGTGGACCGTGCTGCTCGTCGACCCGGTCGCCACACCCCTGGTGCGGCTGACCGCGAAGTACACGAGGATCACACCCAACCAGCTCACCTGGGGTGCCTTCGTACTGGGTCTGGTCTCCGCCGCCTTCTTCGCGCTCGGCGACTGGCGCTGGCTGATCGCCGGTGCCGTCGTCTACCACCTGAGCTTCATCCTCGACTGCATGGACGGCAAGGTCGCCCGGCTCACCGGCCAGGGGTCCGTGTTCGGGGCCTGGCTCGACTTCGTCTTCGACCGCGTCCGGGTCGCCGCCTGTTCGGTGGCCCTGATGGCAGGGCAGTACCACCGCACCGGCGAGACCTTCTACATCTGGCTCGCCGCCGCCGTCATCGGCTGTGACGCCCTGCGCTACATCAACTCGCTGGAGACCTTCAAGGTCCGCCACACCATGCGCAAGCAGATCAAGGCCCGGCTGCGCGAGGCCCGCCGCGCCGAGAACGAGCGGGAACTGGCCTTCATGGAGGACCTGCTGCGCGAGAACCCCGAGGCCGACATCGAGCAGGACCTGCGCACGGCCACCGCCGAGGTCACCCAGGCCGCGCCGCAGACCCAGGTCGTCGACCTGCACCAGGAGTTCCGCCGCCGCTTCCCCGCCTACCTGCGCGTCCGGTCCTTCCTGCTGCGCCACCGGGTCCGCCCCCACCTGATCAGCGGCATCGAGTTCCAGATGGGCGTCTTCATGATCGGCCCGTTCATCGACTCCGTGATGACGGCGACCATCGTCTCCGGCGCCCTCCTGCTCGTCTTCGAGCTGGCCATCGTCTACAAGCTGCTGCTCTCCACCCGCGACTTCACCCGCACCCTGGACTCCTTCGACCGGGGGGACATGGCCGCGGCCGCCTGAGCCGCCCCGCCCGACGGGGACACGCACGGGGGTACGGACGGGGGCCGGAGGCGATGACACCGCCTCCGGCCCCCGTCCGTACCCCTCCCCGGGGTCAGACGCGTACCCTCTCGTCCTCCCGGGCGGGCAGCGGCGCGGGCTCCGGCGACTCGTCGTGGGTGAGGTCCGGCAGCCGGTTCAGCCACGTCGGCAGGTACCAGTTGCGCTCGCCCAGCAGAGCCATCACCGCCGGGAGGAGCACACCCCGGATGATCGTCGCGTCAATGAGGACGGCGGCCGCCAGGCCCACACCCATCTGCTTCATCGACTGCATGGACAGCGTCCCGAAGATCGCGAACACGGCGACCATGATGACGGCGGCACTGGTCACGACCCCCGCCGTGGTGACGACACCGTGCCGGATCGCCTCCTTCGTCGTACGGCCCCGCAGCCGGGCCTCACGGATCCGCGAGACCACGAAGACGTGGTAGTCCATCGACAGCCCGAACAGGATGACGAAGAGGAACAGCGGCAGCCAGGTGATGATCGCGCCGACGCCCTCCGCGCCCACCAGCGAGGCGCCCCAGCCGTGCTGGAAGACCGCGACGAGGATGCCGTACGCGGCGCCCACCGACAGCAGGTTCAGCACGATCGACGTGACCGCGATCGTCAGCGAGCGGAACGACAGCAGCATCAGCAGGAAGGCGAAGACCACGACGAAGGCGAAGACCGGGACGACGGCTCCGGTCAGCTGGTCGTTGAAGTCCTTGTTGCCCGCGACCTGCCCGGTGATCGGCGCCTCGACGCCGTCGACCTCGCCGAGCGTCGCGGGCCGTACCTCGTCGCGCAGCCTGTCCAGGCTCGCGCCCGCCCTGTCCTGGTCGGAGCCGCCCACCAGCGGCACGTACACGAAGGCCACGTTCTGCGCGTCGTGCACCTTGATCTCCACCGGGCCCCGCGAGGCACCCGAGGCGACGGCCTCCTTCTTGAAGTCCGCCAGCGCCACCCGTACGTCGGGGGCGTTGATGTCCTTCGCCTTCACGACCACCTCGGCCGGTTCGGAACCGCCCGGGAAGGCCTCGTTGACCCGGTTGTAGGTCTGCACGATCGGCAGCGAGTCGCCGAACTCCTGGTCCAGCGTGAGGTTCTGCGTCTTCATCCCGACCGCGGGAGCGGCCACGGCCAGCAGCGCACCGGTCGCGACCACCAGCGACAGCGCCGGCTTGGCGAGGACGACCCGCAGGACGGCGTTCCAGAAGCGGCTCTCCGCACCGGCCCCCGAGCGGCCGTTCCCGCGCCGCTTGTCCGGGTGCAGGAACGGGATGCGGCCCTTCTCGACCCGCCCGCCCAGCAGCGACAGCAGCGCCGGCAGCACCGTCACCGAACCGACCATCGCGACGGCGACGACCATCAGCGAGGCCAGGCCCATCGCCTCGAACTCGGCGAGCCCGGTGAACAGCATGCCCGCCATCGCCACGCACACCGTGACACCGGAGACGATGATGGCGCGGCCACTGGTCGCGGCGGCCACCCGCAGCGCGGTCTGCGCGTCCCGGCCCGCCGCACGCTCCTCGCGCTCACGGCGCAGATAGAACAGGCAGTAGTCGACACCGACGGCCAGACCCACCAGCAGCATCACGGAGTTGGCGGTGTCGCTCATCGGGATCACATGGCTGACGATGGCCATCAGGCCCATGGTCGCGATGATCGCGGTGACGGCCAGCGCCACCGGCAGCAGCGCCGCGACGACCGCGCCGAACGCGATCAGCAGGATGCCGAGCGCCACCGGCACGGCCGAGTACTCGGCCTTCTGGAAGTCGTCCCCGAAGGCGTCGTCGAACGTCTTCATCATCGAGGCGCCGCCGATCTCCTCGATCCGCAGCGTCCCGTGCTCCTCCTGGACGCCCTCGACGGCCTTCAGCACCGGCTCGATCCGCTCACCCGCGGTGTCCGAGGCGCCGCGCACGTCGAACTGCACCAGCGCGCTGCGGCCGTCCTTCGAGATCGTCCCCGCGGCGTACGGCGAGGTCACGTCCATGACCTTCCCGGTGTCGCCGACGGCCTTCATCACGTCGTCCACGGCGGCCCGGAACGCGGGGTCCGTGGCCCTGGTGCCGTCGCTCTTCGCCTGGATCAGGACGCTCTCACCGGCGGGCTCCTCGATCCCCGCCTCCTCGACGATGTGGGCCGCCGTGCTGGTCTCCCCCTTGAGCTGGTCGCTGTCCTTGACCTCGACCGAGCCCATCGCCGAGCCGATCCCCATCGTCAGCACGACGAACAGCACCCAGACACCGACGGCCGCCCACCGGTGCCGGGCGCTCCAGCCGCCGGCGCGGGCGGCGATCCCCCGCACCCGTACGTCTCCGTTCCCCATGACGGGCCAGCCCCCTCGATGTCGATGGCGACCCCCTGCCGCCACCTTTCGTTTCGAAGGTATGAGCTGGATAAAGGCATCTCATCGTGCTGTCCGGTGACCCCCCGCGCCTACGAGTCCTCCCCTCGGACCGCACCCCCTCCCCACCAGGGAGGACAGTGGCCCCCTACACCTATCCCGCCCTCTCGGGGCCGCCCCTCAGGGTGCACCGGCCCCGACCTGCCTATCGTGACCCCATGACGACGTACGCGGCGCTCCTGCGCGGGATCAATGTGGGCGGCAACAAGAAGGTCCCCATGGCCGACCTGCGCACCCTCCTGACCGGCCTCGGCCACACCGGCGTGGCCACCTACCTCCAGAGCGGCAACGCGGTCTTCACCAGTGACCACGGCGACGAGGACTCCCTCGCGGCCGACCTGACGGCCGCCCTCGCGGGACACTTCGGCTTCACCGTCGACGTCCTCGTCCGCGACCACGCGTATCTGGAGGCCGTGCGCGCCGACTGCCCGTTCCCGGCGGCGGAACTGGAGGGCAAGCAGCTCCACGTCACGTACCTCTCGGAAGCCGCGGAGCCGGCCCGCTTCGAGTCGATCGACCAACAGGCCTTCCTCCCCGAGGAGTTCAGGATCGGCGACCGCGCGCTCTACCTGTACGCCCCCGAGGGCCTCGGCCGCTCCAAGCTGGCGGAGGCCCTGTCCAGGCCCCGCCTCAACAAGGGCCTGATCGCCACGACCCGCAACTGGAACACGGTGGTGAAGCTGGCGGAGCTGACCGGGGCGGGCTGACCGGGACCGGCGGCCGGCTGTCGCGTTTGTTCAAGAGGACCGGGCGCGCCGTCCCTAGCGTGGGAGGCATGGAGAGCCACGACAGCACCACGCACCCGCACCACCCGTACATGCGCGCATGCGCCGCCGAGGCGGCCCGGGTCGCCCGGGGCGTCACGGCGGACCACCTCGACCGGCCCACCCACTGCGGCGACTGGGACGTCCGCGCCCTGGTCAACCACTGGGTCCTGTACACCTCGCACGGCCTCGAACACCGCGCCCTGCGCACCCCCCTGCCCGAGGAGCTGACCAAGCGCGACTTCACCGCCGCCCCCGACTGGGCCGACGCCTACGCCGCCCAGCTGGACCGCGCGGTCGCGGCCTGGGCCGACCCGGCGCTGTGGGAGGGCGACATCGACCTCGGCATGGGCCCGCTGCCCGCCGCCGACCTCGCCGGCATGGTCATCAAGGAGATGGCCGTCCACGGCTGGGACGTCGCGACCGTGACCGGTCAGTCGTTCCGCGTCCCGGACGCCGCGGCCCACTTCGTCCTCGGCGTCGTGGAGACCCATGGCGCCCTCTACCGCCAGTACGACGGCTTCGCCGACCCCGTCCCGGTACCGGCCGGCGCGCCGGTGTTCGACCGGGCGCTGGCGTCGAGCGGCAGGGACCCGGGGCAGCGGGCGCTCCCCAACGTACGTTCCTGAGACGGGAACTGATTGCCGGTCAGCGCTCGGTGATGGCCTTGGCCACAGCGGGGTGCTGGAGATAGTCGAGCACGCTGTGCGGCCACAAGGGCGCGATGCTGATCTCGGGAAGCTCCTCGACCTCGGCGAAGGCTCGGCCCAGCTCCCCCTTGGGGACGGCCACGAAATCACCGATGTCGGCGATGTTGGTCCAGCGCCGAACGCCGGCCGGTTTCGTGCCCCGGCCCCGCACAGGGCCGGGGTCCAGCCGGTGGAAGATCGCGTGGGGGAGTGCCAGCGGAGAGCCGAGCGTCAGGAACAGTTGCACGTCGAGCTGTCCGGCCAGGTCATGGAGGACCTCGTAGGCGACGACGCTGCCGAGCGAGTGCGCGACGACGACATCCGGACGATGCCGGAGCAGGTCGGCCCTGACCCGCTCGCGCACCCGTGCACGGCCGGTGGCGAAGTACCGGTTCACCTCGGGGAAGAACAGCCGGACGCTCTTCTCGACCACGGCCGGCCGCTGCCGCGTTCGCTCGGCGACCTGCCCGCAGATCCACCGGAGCCAGCCGGTCGCCCGGCCCTGGACCCCGTCCGGGTCGATCCCCCACGCCACGGCCCATTGCTCGACGAGGGCGAGTTCGTCCTCGTCGAGGTCGGTGCTCTGCTTCTGGCTGCGCAGCAGGTCGGCGTAGTACGTGGTCTGCACCTCGAGGCCGGTGGCCGTCGAACCGAGAGCCTCGCGCCATTCGGCGCGCAGACGGGCGTTGCCGAGGCGGGGAGTGGTGTCGGCCGCCTTGTAGTTGCGGACGCCGTGGACGCCGAGGATTCGGGTCATGAAGGGGGATCCTCCGACTTGGTTCCGTCACAGTTGTACACGGCGATGGCGCTGTTCACATGGACGAATATCTTGTCCGGCCCGGCGAAGCCGAAGGGGCCCGGCCATCCGGGCAGGGAAATACGGGCCGTGAGTCGCAGACTGCGGGAGTCCCAGATCTTGATCGTATTGGTCCTGGAGTTGGGATCCTGCATTGCCAGGGCGATCAGCCTGCTGTCAGGGGAGAAGACCACGTTGGAATGATGACTCACGGTTGTTCCGTTGGCGTAGGCGCCGATGCGAATGGTCTCGATCGGTGGAGTCGGGAGCGAGTCGATGCGCAAGATGTACAGGCGATCGTCGTAGTTGTGGCCTACCAGGATCCGGCTGTCCGGCGTGAAGCGGAAAGTGGGGATGCCGGTGCGCAGTTTCATCGGAACCGATCCGACTTCGCGTCCCGTGGCGGGATCACGGAGGGCCAGGCAACCCTTGTTCTTGTCGTAGGCGGCGACGAACCGACCGTCGGGCGAACCTGTTACCGCAGAGGCGTCGAACCGCGTCAGCGGGAGAGGTTCCGCCTTCTGCGTGAACGATGTCCACAGCCGCAGGCCCGATGAACCGCCGCTCACCAGCAGCGACTGATTCGACGGATGGAACACCAGAGGTCTGGAGTAACTTGCCGCGAGGCGACTGACCGTGCGTCGGGTCGCGACATCGATCAGTTCCAGTGTGTTCGACGTACCCAGGGCAAGCAGTGAGCCGTCCGCCGAACAGGTAATCGCCGCCACGCTGTTGCTAGCGTCGGCCGGTCGTATTGGTTGCGTCGGTTCGAAGTTCTCGCCGGACCAGAGCGCGACCTTCCTGTCCTGAACGGCGACGAGGTAACCACCGCGCTCGGAGAAGGCGATACCTCGTGTCGCCTCGTGGCTCAGCGGGACATCGACCTTCCAGTCTGCCGTTCGCCACAGGGTGAGTCCGCGATTGCCAGAGACGGCCAGATGCCTTCCATCGGGGCTGAACTCCACGTCGTCGGCGTCCTCGCTGCCTTCGAGCCGTGCTACTTCCGTGGGGGGACAGGTGGTGATATCCCACACGGAAGCGTCGAGGTCGGCACTGCCCACGGCGAGCCATCGGCTGTCGCGTGAGAAGGCCAGGGCTTGGACGGACCCGGTGTGGCAGCGCCACGGTTTCCCGACGAGAACGCGGTCACGTACGTTCCAGAGTTGGATGTTCCGCTGCCAGGACACTGTTCCGAAGGCCAATAGCCGACCGTCGGGGGAGAACGCGACATCGCTGACGAAGTCCTCGAGTGACTGGCCTATGGGCGGCGAGACCGGACGCCAGGTCTCTGTCTCCACGACCTGTACATCGTTGAAACCACCAGTGGCGAAGAGAGATCCGTCCGGTGAGAAGGCCGCGCGGGACAGCGGTCCGTTTGCGCTCGCGACTACGCGCGCGTTCGATTCCGCTTCACCGCCCTCCGCCCAGAGGAAAGACACAGCCGCCTGCTCCGGCTGAAAGGTCAGCTCCTTGGCGATGCGGGCGAATTCCCGCCGGTAGTCCGGAAGGCTCAGGCGATCGGCGTCGAAGGCGAACACCCAGGCCCGGTCAATGCTGCTGGTGAGCCATGCGTGGGTCGACCACGAGGCGTTCAACAGGCGGATGTACGTGGCGGCCTGCTCGGAGCGGACGAGATCGAGCGCGCGATGATCCTCGCGGGGGTCGAAGCGGACGAGGAAGTAGGGATCGGTGAGCAGGGCCTCGGCGTGTTCCTCGGAACCGGCCGCCGTGACATGGCCGAGGGCGTGCCGGAAGACGTAAGGCTCCGCGGGGCCATGGACGGATTCCCAGCGGTCGGAGTGCCGGACCGGATCCGCGAGAAAGGGGTTGACGAGTTCCGCGAGCAGAGCCCGCTCCAGCCCCATGTGCCGTGCCTCGTCCCACGGATCCACGTCCACCGGATGGTCGTGGAGGTAGTCCGCGAGTCCCTGCTGGAAGATCCGGTAGAGGGCCTCCTTGCTCACCGGGTCGACGCCGGTGCGCAGGAAGGGTGAGGCGTCCCGCAGGGTGCCCAGGAACTCCTCGTCGGTGATCCCGCCGCAGTCCAGTGCCTTGAGGCAGCGACGCAGGGCCGTCCGGGGCATGCCGTCGCCGCGTGAGCGGGCCAGGATCGCGAGGACCGCGCGCAGTGCCGGAAACTCCTCGGCACGGGCGCGCAGCACCGCTTCCAGGAGGTCCGGCAGGTTGGGCGTGGCCAGCTTCGCGTGCGCGGTGGCGCCCACCTCGTCCTGCGGCGGGTGCTTCAGCGTCATCAGGTAGTGCACATACAGGCCGGCGAGCAGGAACGGCCCCCAGGGACTGTCCTGCCGCAGCCCGCGGACGATGCCCTGCGCCCCGAGCTTCGCCAGGAGGCCGACGAACTCGGCGGCGGCGCCGGTGGTGTAGGACTCGCAGGTCGCCAGCAGTTGAGCTATGTAGCGGCGAATGTCCTCCTCGACCGCCAGCCGGTCGGCGGTGTCCAGGTCGACGCGGTCGACCGGGATCTCCGGCATCTCCTCGATGGCGGACAGCGCGTCGATCACTTCGTGCCGACCGCCCAGCAGGATCCGGCAGGGCGGTCGGCCGGATGTGCCGTCCCGTTCCTTCTGCGCGACGAGGTCGGCGACGATACGCAGCACCGATTGCGGGTCCGTGCTCTCGTCGATCGCGTCGAGCACGATCAAGCGGTTCCTCCCCTCCAGTTCCAGGGCCTTGCGCAGCAGGGCCGAGGTCCAGGGCGCGGAATCGGCGGTGTGCGCTCCGGAGTCAGGTGCTTCTGTCCGCCGGTCGGGGTCGGACTCGTCCTCGTGCTCCTCCCTCGGCCGCTGGAGCTGGGCATGTCCCGCGATCGTGTCGATCACCTGCTGCGCCGAGCGCTGCCGGGCGTGCAGGGCGACCACGTGGGGGACCTCCGGAAGCGGTTGCTCCGTGGAGGTCCACAGCTCGCGGAAGCGGCCCCGCAGATCCGGGTGCGCCGCGCAGACGATGACGCCCAGTAGCCCCGACTTGCCCGCACCGGCGGCACCGGTGACGGTCAGCAGTGGGCTGTTCGCGGCCTGCCACGTCATGTACTGCTTCAGTTCCGAGGCCCGGCCCGAGAAGAAGCCGACGCCGATGTCGACGGGCACGAGGCCACGCCCGGAGGCCCGGTCGATGAAGTAGAGAGCGTCACCGATCTCCTCGCCCGCCGCGATACGGCTGCCCAGATCCCTGCGCAGGTCCTCTTCCCCCGGTACGTAGCCGAGCGAACGACGCTGCCGCTGAAACTCCTCGAGGCTGAGGTTTGCTCGTTGCGGAGTGGGGAGGAAAGGCCAGTCGCCGTCGCCCTGGGTCAGACTGAAGCCCAGAGACAGACGCTGTCCGGCGGCGTCCGCCCTGACCACCTGGGCCAGGCTCTCGACGAACAGGGCGAAGCTGATCGCCTCCGCGTTCAGGGAGAAGTCCCGGTCCCGCAGCCGATGGAGCGCGGTCGCGATCCAGCCGCTGAACCGCCCACCCTCCGTCGGTGAACCGCTCACGGATGCTCCGAGCAGCCACACCCCGCGTTCGCCGTCCAGCTCGGACAACGGCTGCCGACCCGTCGCGACGCCCGCCGAACACGTGTCCACGAGGAACACCACGCGCCGCCGGTTCCCGCCCCGCTCGACCTCCCGCTGCGCCCGCTCGATCCAGTGATCCAGCTCGACATCCCGGTCGTCACGGGCGACCAGACCCAGACGTCCACCGCGGTCCGTACGGCCGTGCCCGATCACGTGGACGACTGTGACGTCGGCCGGCTCCCGCTCGTTGACGAGCCGCCGGCGCAACAGCCTCTCGATGGTCTCCTCGTCCTCGTCCAGCGAGCGTTCGACCTCGGCTCCCAACCGTTCGAAGGCATGCCGGACTTCGTCCATCCGCGAGGAGACGAAACCCAACTCCTCCATGTCGGTACCGTCGTCGAAGCTCCCCACCCCGATCGACAGCACGGAGACACCCAGAGCATCACAACGGCCGTCCGAACCCCGCAACGCGACTCCCGCACACATCAGTTGGCGCAGCACCGGACTGCCGAACCGGCGCGATCCTCCTGACGCTACCCGAACATGAAGTCCGTACGACAGATTCCGCTCCCCGCGCCGTGCACCGCGAAGCCTCCGTCCAGGAGCGGGATGGGCCGGCCTGTCGCCCGTACAACAGCCGCCGTGAGGGCGACATGTGAGGACGGCTCAGGCCGCGACGAGCCGCCCCTGCCGCAGCGCGGCGGCGTAGCGGCGCAGCAGCAGCGCGGCCAGTTCGGGGGAAGGGCCGAGCACCTCGGCCAGCACGTCCGCGCCCGCCTCCGCCGCGCCTCGCGCGATCCGGTCCGGCAGCCGGCCGGGTGCGACGACGTACGGCGCCACGGCCACCCGCTCGCAGCCGAGGGCCCGCAGTTCCCGTACGGCGTCCTCGGTGCGGGGCAGGGACGCGGAGGCGAACGCGGGTCGCACGGCGCACCAACCGGTGTGCCACCACTCCCGCGCGATGTCGGCGATCACCGCGATCGCCTCCGGGTCGGAGGACCCCGCCGAGGCCAGGACGACCCCGGTCGAGGACTTGTCGGCGGGGCTCAGCCCCGCCTCGTACAGCCGGCGTTCGAGGGCCGACAGCAGCAGGGGCGAGGGGCCGAGGACCTCCGCCCGGCGGATGCGCAGGGACGGCGGCGCCTCCCGCAGGACCGCCGGGATGTCCGCCTTGGCGTGGAAGGCGCGGGTCAGGAGCAGGGGCAGGGCCACCACGTCCCGTACGCCCTGTACCGCCAGCGACTCCAGCACCCCCTGGACGGAGGGGACGTCGAAGTCGAGGAAGCCGGTCTCCACGCGCAGCCCGGGGCGCATCGCCCGCACCCGCCGGACGAGGGCGTGCACGGTCGCGGCGTGCCGCGGGTCGCGGCTGCCGTGGGCGACGACGAGGAGAACCGGCTTCTCGGACATGTGGATCAGCTCTTCACCAGCAGACCGCGGCTGCGCAGCACCCACCGCTCCAGCGGGCTGAAGATCAGCAGGTCGATGGCGATACCGACGATCAGGATGAGGAAGATCGCGAGGAACACCTGCGGCATGCTGCTGTTGGTGCGGCCCGCCTCCAGCATCTGCCCGAGACCCGAGCCGATGTCGGGGGCCTTGGCGATGATCTCGGCGGCCATCAGCGAGCGCCACGAGAACGCCCAGCCCTGCTTCAGACCGGCCACGTACCCGGGCAGGGCCGCCGGCATCACGATGTGCCAGGTGCCCTTCAGCCCGGTCGCGCCCAGGGTGCGGCCGGCCCGCAGGAACAGCGGCGGCACCTGGTCGATGCCGGACACCAGGCCGTTGGCGATCGAGGGGACCGCGCCGAGCAGGATCACCGTGTACATCACCGACGGCTCCAGGCCCAGCCAGACCACCGCGGCCGGCACCCACGCCACCGACGGCAGCGACTGCAGACCGGAGAGGATCGGGCCGATCGCCGCCCGGACGACCCGGACCCGGGCCACCAGCAGACCCAACGGGGTACCGATCGCCAGAGCGGCCAGGAAGCCGAGCAGGCCGCGCGAGACGCTGGTCCAGATGGCCTCCAGGAGCGTGCCCTGCAGCCAGGCCTGCCGGACCTCCCCCCAGACCGCCGAGGGCGCGGGCAGTTTGTAGGCGGGGGCGACCTCCGCCAGGACGAGGAGCTGCCAGACCGCCAGCACCAGCGCGACCGCGGTGATCGGGGGCAGCACCTTCTGGACGAGGACCTGGCGCAGCGGCGGCCGGCCGGTCTGCACCGAGTCCAGCGCGTCGAGGCCCGCCTCCAGCCCGGCGAGATCGTCGGCGTCCTTGACGTCCTTGACGCCCTTGGCGTCCCTGACGTTCTTGCCGGGGACGGTGCCGCTCTCGGTCTCAGTGCTGGCCATGGCGGCGGATCTCCCTACGCAGTTCTTCGGTGATCTCGACGGACAGCTCCGCCACGGCGGTGTCCTCGATGCGGCGCGGCTGCGGGATGCCCACGGTCCACTCGCGGGCCACCCGGCCGGGGCGCGAGGACAGCAGGACGACCCGCTCGGCGAGCCGTACCGCCTCACGCACGTTGTGCGTCACGAACAGCACCGAGACCTGTGTCTCGCTCCAGATCCGGGTCAGCTCGTCGTGGAGCACGTCCCGGGTGATGGCGTCGAGCGCGGCGAACGGCTCGTCCATCAGCAGCAGCTTGCTCTCCTGCGCCAGGGCGCGGGCCAGGGCGACGCGCTGGCGCATACCGCCCGACAGCTCGTGCACCCGCTTGCCGTACGCGCCCTGCAGCCGGACCAGACCGAGCAGGTCCTCGGTCCGCTCGCGCCGCTCGTTCTTCGGAACTCCCCGCAGTTTCAGGGCGAGTTCGATGTTCTTGCCCGCGGTGAGCCACGGGAACAGGGCGTGCTCCTGGAACATCAGGGCCGGACGCCCGTCGGTCGTGATGCTGCCCGCGGTCGGGGCGTCGAGACCCGCGACCAGGTTGAGCAGCGTCGACTTGCCACAGCCCGAGGCCCCCAGGAGGGTGACGAACTCGCCGGGAGCGACATCGAGCGTGATGTCGTCCAGCACGAGCTGCTGCCCGGCCGGTCCGGAGAAGGACTTCGATACGTGCTCGATACGGGCGGCGTGCTGCGTCGCCTGGACGCCGTCGGCGGCCTTGGCGAGTGCGGTGGCCATGGTCGTCACCTCCTGGGAACTCATCGGACTTCGCGGTTACTTGACGCCGAGACCGGCGTCGCTGACCTCGTCGTCGCCCTCGGCCTTGAGGACCTTGTTGAGCAGCGTCAGGTCGTAGATCCCGTCGAGCTTCGGGTTCTCCAGCAGCCCGGCCTTGACCGCGTGATCGGCCTCGGTCTGCAGGGTGGACGCCAGCGGGTCGTTGATGAACTGGATGGACTTCCACGCCGGGTCGAGCACGTCCGCCGGCAGCTCCTTACCGGAGTCGGCCTTGAGCTGGGCGTTCGCCGCAGCCTTCGCCGCGTCGGCGTCGGAGACGATGAAGGCGTTGGTCTTGACCGAGCCGCGCAGCACGGCCTCCACCACGTCCGGGTGCTCCTTCAGGAACTCCTGGCGCACGATGATGTTCGTGATCACGAACTTCTTGTCCGGCCACAGGTCGGCCTCGTCCAGCAGCACCTTCGCGCCCTCGGCGACCAGCTTGGACGCGGTCGGCTCCGGCACCCACGCGCCGTCGATGGCACCGGACTTGTAGGCGTCCGGGGTGACGGAGTTCTCCGTGCGGACCACGGACACATCGCCCTTGCCGGTGTTCGCGTCGACCTTCCAGCCCTGCTCCGCGATCCAGTTGAGGAACGCCACGTCCTGCGTGTTGCCGAGCTGCGGGGTGGCGATCTTCTTGCCCTTGATGTCCTTCGTGGACTTGATCTTGTCCGGGTTGACGACGAGCTTCACACCGCCGGACGCCGAACCGCCGATGATGCGCAGGTTGGCGCCGTCGGCCTTGGTGTACCCGTTGATCGCCGGGGAGGGGCCGATCCAGCCGATGTCGATGGAGCCGCCGTTGAGGGCCTCGATCTCCGAGGGGCCGGCGTTGAAGGTCGTGTACTTCGCCTTGGTGGCGCCGAGCTCCTTCTGGAAGAAGCCCTTCTGGATACCGACGAGAGCGGTCGCGTGGGTGAGGTTGCCGAAGTAGCCGATGTTGACGGTGTCGAGACCGTCGATCTTCTCGGCGCCGGCGGCGACCTTGTCGGTCTTGGCGTCCGTGGACTCGGAGCCGTAGCCGCAGGCGGCCAGGGCCAGCAGCGGGAGCGCGGTGACGGCCGCGAGGGTACGTCGGAAAGCTGCGGAGCGGTGTGCAGGCACGGGAGGTGTTCCTCTCGGAGGCCCGGCGGTCACGGTCTCTCAGGTCGTGGCCGGGAAATCGGGTTTTCGTCTACGGCGGTGGGGGGTGAGGGCGCGCAGGCAGTGCGCGTACGTCAGCGCACACATCGCGCCACTCCGCCCTGCCCGCTTCCGAGGGCGCCGCTGCCCACACGGCCGCCCTCCTTCGCGAACGTCGCGTAGAAGTCCTGGGAGTTCATGTCAGAAGTCCCACCCGTCGTCCTCGGCCTCGTCCTTGACGGGCTCGGGGGAGGCGAACGACTCGCCGACCATGCCGGCCGTGAGCGTGGTGCCGTCGTTCGGGTCGATCAGGATGAACGAACCGGTGCGCCGCGAGTCCGAGTAGGAGTCGACGGGCAGCGGCTCGGCGGTACGGATCTTCACTCGGCCGATGTCGTTGGCGACGAGCTGTCCCGGGTGCGGGTGCAGGGACAGGTCGTCGAGCGTGAGCCGGGACGGGATGTCCTTGACGATCGCCTTGACGGTACGGGTGCCGTGCTTGAGCAGCACGCGGTGCCCGACGGTCAGGGGCGCGTCGGCGACGTGGCAGACGGTCGCCTCGATGTCCTGGGTGGTCGGCGGGGCGTCCTTGCTGGGCACCAGCAGGTCGCCGCGCGAGATGTCGATGTCGTCCTCCAGGAGGATCGTCACCGACTGGGTCGTCCAGGCGACGTCGACCGGCACGCCGAGCAGGTCGATGCCGGCGATCTTCGTGGAACGCCCCGAGGGCAGCACCGTGATCTGCTCGCCGACCCGGAACGAACCGGCGGCGATCTGACCGGCGTAGCCCCGGTAGTCGGGGTGCTCGGCGGTCTGCGGCCGGATCACGTACTGCACGGGCAGGCGCGCGTGGCAGTGGCTCAGGTCGTGGGCGACCGGGACCGTCTCCAGGTGCTCCAGCACGGTCGGGCCGCCGTACCAGTCCATGTTCGCGGACGGCTCCACCACGTTGTCACCGGCGAGCGCCGAGATCGGGATCGCGGTGACCTCCGGGACGCCCAGCTCGGTCGCGTAGGCCGTGAACTCCTCGGCGATCGCGGCGAAGACGGGCTCGGCGTAGTCGACCAGGTCCATCTTGTTGACCGCGAGCACCACGTGCGGCACCCGCAGCAGCGCCGCGAGGGCCGCGTGCCGACGGGTCTGCTCGACGACACCGTTGCGGGCGTCGATGAGGATCACCGTCAGCTCGGCCGTGGAGGCGCCCGTCACCATGTTGCGGGTGTACTGCACATGGCCGGGGGTGTCGGCGAGGATGAAGCGGCGGCGGGGGGTGGCGAAGTAGCGGTAGGCCACGTCGATGGTGATGCCCTGTTCCCGCTCGGCCCGCAGGCCGTCGGTGAGCAGCGCGAGGTCCGGGGCCTCCTGGCCGCGGCTGGCCGAGACCCGCTCCACAGCCTCCAGCTGGTCGGTGAGGACCGACTTGGAGTCGTGCAGCAGCCGTCCGACGAGGGTGGACTTGCCGTCGTCGACGGAACCGGCGGTCGCGAACCGCAGCAGCGTGGTGGCCGAGAGCTCCTCGGCGGTGATCGTGCTCATGCTTAGAAGTACCCCTCGCGCTTACGGTCTTCCATCGCGGCCTCGGACATCTTGTCGTCGGCGCGGGTCGCGCCGCGCTCGGTCAGCCGGGAGGCGGCGATCTCGGTGATCACGGCGGCCAGCGTGGTCGCGTCGGAGTCGACGGCGCCCGTGCAGGACATGTCACCCACGGTCCGGTAGCGCACCAGGCGCTTCTCGACGGTCTCGCCGTCCTTGGGCCCGCCCCACTCGCCCGCGGTCAGCCACATGCCGGCCCGTTGGAACACCTCGCGCTCGTGGGCGAAGTAGATCTGCGGCAGCTCGATGCCCTCGCGGGCGATGTACTGCCAGACGTCCAGCTCGGTCCAGTTGGACAGCGGGAAGACGCGGACGTGCTCACCGGGGGCGTGGCGGCCGTTGTAGAGGTTCCACAGCTCGGGGCGCTGGCGGCGCGGGTCCCACTGGGAGAACTCGTCCCGCAGGGAGAACACCCGCTCCTTGGCGCGGGCCTTCTCCTCGTCACGGCGCCCGCCGCCGAAGACCGCGTCGAACTTCTCGGCCTGGATCTTCTCGGTCAGCGGCACCGTCTGGAGCGGGTTGCGCGTCCCGTCCGGGCGTTCCTTCAGCACTCCGCGGTCGATGTAGTCCTGGACGGAGGCGACGTGCAGGCGCAGCCCGTGGTCGGCGACGGTGCGGTCGCGGTACTCCAGGACCTCGGGGAAGTTGTGCCCGGTGTCCACGTGCAGCAGCGAGAAGGGGATCGCCGCGGGCGCGAACGCCTTCAGCGCCAGGTGCAGCATGACGATGGAGTCCTTGCCGCCGGAGAACAGGATCACCGGCCGCTCGAACTCACCCGCCACCTCGCGGAAGATGTGGACCGCCTCGGACTCCAGGGCGTCCAGGTGGGACAGGGTGTAGGGGGTGCCGGTCTCCCCGGAGACGGCGGCGACGGTCGTCGTCATGCCAGACCCTTCTCGGTGAGCAGCTGGTGGACCAGCGCCGCGGACTCCTGGACCGTCTGGTTCTGCGACTCGATGCGCAGGTCCGGAGTCTCGGGAGCCTCGTACGGGTCGTCGACACCGGTCAGCCCGGAGATCTCGCCGGCCGCCTGCTTGGCGTACAGACCCTTCACATCGCGCTCCGAGCACACCTCGATGGGCGTGGCCACATGCACCTCGACGTACGCCGCACCGCTCGCGGCGTGGCGCTTGCGGACCGCCTCCCGGCTGTCGGCGTAGGGCGCGATGACCGGAACGAGGGCCTTGACGCCGTTACGGGCGAGGAGTTCGGCGAGGAAGCCGATGCGCTGCACGTTGGTGTGGCGGTCGGCGCGGGTGAAGCCCAGGTCCGCGGTGAGGAACTCGCGGATCTCGTCGCCGTCGAGGACCTCCACGAGGTGGCCGTCCTCGCGGAGGCGGCCCGCCAGCTCGTGGGCGATGGTGGTCTTGCCGGCACTCGGCAGACCCGTGAGCCAGACGGTGGCTCCCGTGGCTCCGGTGGCTCCGGTCGTCACTTGGTTCTCCTGGTTCGTCGCGGGGGCACGGCCCGTCCCGGGGACGGTGCTCCCGACGGTGTCGGCTGTCTCGGCGGTGCCGGTGGGCACTGCGGCGCTCACAGGTGCAGCCCGCACTCGGTCTTGGTGTTGCCCGCCCAGCGGCCGGCCCGCGCGTCCTCGCCGGGGGCGACGCGGCGGGTGCAGGGGGCGCAGCCCACGGAGGTGTAGCCGTCCATGAGCAGGGGGTTGGTGAGCACGCCGTGCTCGGCGACGTAGGCGTCCACGTCGTCCTGCGTCCAGCGGGCTATCGGGGAGACCTTGACCTTGCCGCGCTTGTCGTCCCAGCCGACGACCGGGGTGTTCGCCCGGCTCTCGGACTCGTCGCGGCGCAGGCCGGTCGCCCACGCGTCGAACCGGGTCAGCCCCTCTTCCAGCGGCTTGACCTTGCGCAGGAAGCAGCAGAGGTCGGGGTCGCGGTCGTGCAGCTTCGGCCCGTACTCGGCGTCCTGCTCGGCGACCGTCTGCCGCGGGGTGATCGTGAGGACGTTGACGTCCATCACGGCCTCGACGGCGTCCCGGGTGCCGATGGTCTCCGGGAAGTGGTAGCCGGTGTCCAGGAACACGACGTCCACGCCGGGCCTGGCCCGGGAGGCGAGGTGCGCGACCACCGCGTCCTCCATGGAGGAGGTCACGCAGAAGTTCTTGCCGAAGGTGTCCACGGCCCACTGGAGGATCTCCAGCGCCGAGGCGTTCTCCAGATCACGGCCGGCCTGCTCGGCGAGCGCCTTGAGCTCGGCGCGCTTCGCCGCCTCCGGGCCGGCCGTGTCCGGCGAGGAAGCCGCTGTGTCGGAATCCGCCTGAACGGTAGTCATATGTGATCCCCTCCGCTGTCGGCTCGCTGAAATCCCCGGGACAGCAGCCCGAGGAACTTCAACTGGAAGGCTCGATTGCAGGCCCCGCATTCCCACGCGCCGTGTCCGGTCTCGTGGGGGCGCAGGTCCTCGTCACCGCAGTAGGGGCAGTGGAAGGGGGCGGCTCGCTCGCTCACGACAGGGCCTCCTCGTCGGCGCGGGTGACCCACGCGGCGAACCGCTCGCCGTCCGCGCGCTCGTCCTGGAAGCGCTTGAGCACCCGCTCGACGTAGTCGGGCAGTTCGTCGGCCGTGACCTTCAGGCCGCGCACCTTGCGGCCGAAGCCGGCCTCCAGACCGAGCGCGCCGCCGAGGTGCACCTGGTAGCCCTCGACCTGCTCGCCCGCGTCGTTCAGGACGAGCTGGCCCTTGAGACCGATGTCCGCCACCTGGATACGCGCGCAGGCGTTCGGGCAGCCGTTGATGTTGATGGTGATCGGCTCGTCGAACTCCGGGATGCGGCGCTCCAGTTCGTCGATCAGCAGCGAGCCGCGCGCCTTGGTCTCGACGATGGCGAGCTTGCAGTACTCGATGCCGGTGCAGGCCATGGTGCCGCGCCGGAAGGGCGAGGGGTTGACCGTGAGGTCCAGCGCCTCCAGGCCCGAGACGAGCGAGTCGACCTGCTCCTCGGTGACGTCGAGCACGATCATCTTCTGCTCGACGGTGGTCGCGACCCGGCCGGAGCCGTGCGCCTCGGCGAGGTCGGCGATCTTCGTCAGCGTGGTGCCGTCCACGCGGCCGACACGCGGGGCGAACCCGACGTAGAAGCGGCCGTCGTTCTGCGGGTGCACGCCCACGTGGTCGCGCCAGCGCGCCACCGGCTGGTCGGGCGCCGGGCCGTCGACCAGCTTGCGCTTCAGGTACTCGTCCTCCAGGACCTGACGGAACTTCTCCGTGCCCCAGTCGGCGAGCAGGAACTTCAGGCGGGCGCGGGTGCGCAGCCGCCGGTAGCCGTAGTCGCGGAAGATCGAGATGACGCCCTCGTACACGTCCGCGACCTCGTCCAGCGGCACCCACGCGCCGAGCCGCTGCCCGATCTTGGGGTTGGTGGAGAGGCCGCCGCCGACCCACAGGTCGAAGCCGGGGCCGTGCTCGGGGTGGCGGACGCCGACGAACGCGATGTCGTTGATCTCGTGCGCCACGTCGAGCAGCGGCGAGCCGGAGATCGCGGACTTGAACTTGCGGGGCAGGTTGGAGAAGTCCGGGTTGCCGATGATCCGCCGCTGGATCTCCGCCATCGCGGGCGTGCCGTCGATGATCTCGTCCGCGGCGATCCCGGCGACGGGCGAGCCGATGATCACACGGGGGGTGTCACCGCAGGCCTCGGTGGTGGACAGGCCGACGGCCTCCAGCCGCTCCCAGATCTCGGGCACGTCCTCGACGCGGATCCAGTGGTATTGCACGTTCTGCCGGTCGGTGATGTCGGCGGTGCCCCGCGCGAACTCCTGCGAGATCTCACCGATCACCCGGAGCTGGCGGGTGGTCAGCCTGCCGCCGTCGATCCGCACGCGCAGCATGAAGTACTTGTCGTCCAGCTCCTCCGGCTCCAGGATCGCGGTCTTGCCGCCGTCGATCCCGGGCTTGCGCTGGGTGTACAGCCCCCACCAGCGCATCCGGCCGCGCAGGTCGTTGGGGTCGATCGAGTCGAAGCCGCGCTTGGAGTAGATCGTCTCAATGCGTGTCCGCACATTGAGACCGTCGTCGTCCTTCTTGAACTGCTCGTTGCCGTTCAGCGGGGTGAAGTGTCCCGCGGCCCACTGGCCCTCACCACGGTGACGGCTCGCCTTGCGGCGGGGCGTGGCGGGGTTCTGCGGGGTGGCGGCCATGGGTGTATGTCCTTCGGGAAAGGCGGGGGAGGCGGCTCTGACCTGCGCTTGCGCGCGCATGCGGGCACACACCGGCAGCGTGTGCGGCGCCTGCGCGTCCTTGCGCGGGCTGAAACAGAGGAGGTGCGGCGCTGGGGCCCGGGGTCGTCCGACCCCTCGCGGTCGGGCGTCAGCTCACCGGACAGATGGCGCTGGACATGCGGCCGAGGTCGACGTGCCGCCGACTCACCAAGGCAATTCCAGTTCCAGACATGACGGAAGCGTGTCACGGCTCTTTAGACCGAGTCCACCGTCATCCATATGTCGGACAGGGATGTCTCGCATGGCGAGACGATGTGATGTGGGTCATGGTGTGGGAACGGCCGCTCCGGGCCAGGGCCCCGGCGCCGGGACGTCCGCCTCCTCGGTCACCTTCGTGTCGAACAGCCGGAACCCCCGCCGCAGGTAGTTCCCCATGGCGTGCTCCCCGTCCAGGGAGCAGGTGTGCAGCCACACCCGCTTGGTCGGCGGCAGCTCCGGCCACCGCTCGGCGAGGTCCCAGGCGCGGGCCGTCCCGTACGACAGCAGATGCCCGCCGATGCGCCGCCCCCGGAACGCCGGGACCAGCCCGAAATAGGCGATCTCCACGACCCCGTCGTCCTGCGGCTCCATCTCCACGTACCCGGCGGGCGTCCCCCGGTCGTGGGCGACCCAGGTCTCCACACCCGGTCGGCCCAGGTGCTCCTGCCACCGCTCGTACGACCACGACAGCCGGTCGGTCCAGCGGATGTCACCGCCGACCGAGGAGTACAGGAACCGGCTGAACTCGGGGGAGGGGACCCCGGCGCGCACGATACGGACGTCGTCGCCCTCGGGCGCGGCGGCGGGAAGCAGGTCGCTGGGCGAGGTCTGCTCCAGGGA
The DNA here is from genome assembly GCF_014873495.1 of Streptomyces stelliscabiei. Lineage (GTDB taxonomy): Bacteria > Actinomycetota > Actinomycetes > Streptomycetales > Streptomycetaceae > Streptomyces > Streptomyces bottropensis. The sequence continues at coordinate 8,093,239 of NZ_JADBGF010000001.1, forward strand.
CCAGGTGGTGACGGGACTGCTGCTCATGGGCCCAGGGAACCACGGGGCCCGGCCCGCCTCCAAGGCAGGGCCGGGCCACCTGGCCGGCCGGCCGGTCGACCTAGTCCAGCGCGCTGTCGACGTCCCGCAGCCGCACCGCGTAGAGCACGCGCTCCGGGACGGGGTCGGTGAGCGTCCACACCTCGCCGGTCTCCGGCGAGTAGGAGAGGGAGGCGGTGTGCCGCCCCCAGCAGGCGTACGACTCCAGGTCCGCGCCCGAGGTCCCGCTCGACTCGTTCGCCGGGCACTTGGCGGCGTCGGCCCCCTCCTCGTCCTGCCGCCAGAGGGTGCCGTGCGTGTCGCGCTTCTCCGCGGCCTGCTCGACGTACCAGTCCCCCTGGTGGGCGAGGACCCCCTGGACGCCGGTGGCCTCGGTCTCGTACGCCTCGGTCGCCACGGCGTCGCTCCGGCGCCCGCTGGTGCTGAGCAGGCCGGTGCGGTCGCCGGTGACGTCGAGGGCGTAGCGCCAGACGCGGGCGGGTTCCTCGCGGCCGGGGCGGAACCGCTCGCCGGCGACGACCGTGGGCGGTGTCGACGTCCGGTCCAGGGAGAGCGAGCCGAAGCAGGGCACCCCGTCGTGGTCGCGCGCGTCGCAGCCGTCGCCCGACGGGGGGCTGTAGGAGGCGACCGCGGGCAGCGCGTACCGGTAGTGGTGGGCCGACCAGCCCTTGCCGGCCTGGGCGCCCTTGCCCGGCTTGTCGGCCTTGCCGATCGCGTCGCTGTCGGTCACGTCGGCGCGCAGGAAGCGGGCCAGGTCGAACACGTACAGCGAGTCGTCCCGCCCTTGGCGGCCGCCGGGACCCTGCGCGGTGACGATCAGCTTGTCGTCGTACCAGGCCATGCCGCCGAGCCGGGAGCGCAGGCCCTCGAAGCCCTGGCCGCCGGCCGTCGGCACGACCAGCAAGACCCAGCGGTAGGCGAGGTTCGCCGGGTCGCTCGCGTCGACGAAGGCGACCCGGGCGAGCCCCTTCTCGTCGACGGGGACGAGGCCGGTGCCGTCCCGGTCCGCGACGCCCGTGCCGCCGCGGTGCGCGTTCGCCGCGCCGCCGCCGGGCGGGACGCTCCGCACACCGGTGTGCGACCAGCCGGCCGCGATGACCTGGTTGTCCCGGGACGTGGTGACCGAGCGGGGGGTCCACTTGTCGCTGACCGCGTCGCCCGCCTCCCAGCAGTACGCCCGCACGGCCACCGGCTCGACGGGCAGATTGTCCTTCTCGCTGTCGAAGCAGTCGCCCTCGCCGCGCATCGCGTGGTTCGCGCTGCGCAGCACCTCCTCGACACCGACCGGGCCGCCCGTCGCCCGGGCCAGGCTGTGCAGCTCGGCGGGGTCGGTCAGGGTCTCCCGGAGCTGCAGTCTGCGCAGCTCACCGGCCGAGGTGAGGGAGGTGAGGGAGCCCGGGGTGCTGCCGCCCGCGGCCTGCGAGGTGCTGATCAGCGTGGCCGCCGCCGTGAGTGCCAGCGCGGTGCCCGCCAGGGACGCGCGCAGCGCACGTCCCCTTCTGCGTCGTCGGTGCCTGCCGCGGTGCTGCATAAAACCTCCCGGGGACGGCCAACTGCCCGCCGTGAAGAAGATCTTGACGGGGAGGCAGGTGGGGCGGCCTGGCAGCGATGCTACGGCAGTGGGACACGTGTCACGCCGAGGTCCCGGGAAATACAGGGAGATCCCTCACTCCGAGGCCATGATCCGTTCACCGGGAGCTGTTGCGGATGTTCGACCTGAGTTCAGATGACCGGCTCGGCTCTCTGATGTCCCGGGGGCCCCTCGTCGCCGAACGGCCCACGCGCGCAGGCGCCCCGCGCCCGCACCACCCCCGGTGCCACCGAGTGCGGCAACAAGTCCGACGGGGCCTCGGGCAGCCGGACTTCGACGTCGGCCCGCTCGGTGAAGCGGTACGGGCGGTGGTCGAGGAAGGCGCCGAGGTAGCGGCGTACGCGGGACATCTCGGCGCGGACGGTGACGGTGCGGGCGGGGTCGCCGAACACGTCGTCGGCGAGGGCGGAGGCACTGCGGCCGCCGCGGTGCAGGGCCAGGAGGTACAGCAGTTCGGCGTGGCGGGGGGTCAGTTCATGGGTCCAGGAGCCCGCGGAGCCGGCGACGGTGACACTCCAGCGGCGCGGGTGGGAGACGTCGAGGGTGATGTGCGTGGCGGTCGGCGCGGGCGCCGGGTCCGCGGTGGGGCGTATCAGCCAGCCGTCGGGCAGCGGCTCGACGGTGCACAGACCGAGCGCCGGGAGCCAGCAGCGGCCGGGGGAGAGCGACTTGGGGAGGGCGACGCGGCTGGTGTACGGCATGCCGGTCACCGCGGCCGTCCAGCCGTCCCGGTCGACGGCGACCGCGCGGCCGCCGATACGGGCCAGCACCGGGGCCGCCACCGCGCGCAGTTGTTCGAGCGAGGTCAGGTGCAGGTCCCGCAGCCGGGCCTGGGCGAGTTTGGCGACCGAGTCGACCAGGGCGAGGGTGGAGGGGTGCAGGGTCTCCAGGGGACCGCTGATGTCCACCACGCCGAGCAGCCTGCCGTCGCGCGGGTCCGTGACCGGGGCGCCGGTGCAGGTCCAGGGGTGCAGGGCACGCACGAAGTGCTCGGCGGAGAAGACCTGGACGGCGCGGCGGGAGACGAGAGGGGTGCCGATGCCGTTCGTGCCGACGATCTCCTCCCGCAAGTCCGCGCCGATCCCGAGCCCCTGTCCGTCGGCCATGCGCAGTACGGCCGGACTGCCCTCCCGCCACAGCACCCGGCCGTCGGCGTCGGCGACCATCATGATGTGCTGCGAGGTGTCCGCCAGGGAGAGCAGCCCTTCGCGGAGCACCGGCAGGACGTGGCGCAGCCGTGTGGTCCGGCGGCGGCGCTCGATCTCGTCGCGGCCGAGGAGGTCGGAGCGGATGTCGTGGTCGGGGTCGACACCGCTGCGTACCGTACGGCCCCAGGACTCGCGGATCGCGGGGCGCGGGGCGGGTTTCGAGGGCCGGCCGTCGAGGGTGTGGGCGCGTACCTCGCCGAGGATGCGGGCCGCTCGGGCGGCGTCCGTGGCGGTGAGCCGCGCGACTTCCATCGGCGAGTGCGGCACTCGTTCCTCCCCGGCAGGCCCCTGGTTCCTCGGCCCCGGTGGTCGTGGAAACCCGGCTCTGCGCGACGGTGTTGACTGCGGGCTTCCTAGTCTGCCGCTCTTCGGCCACGGAGGGGCACACTCCGGCCACAGAGCGCGGACGAGTTGCAACCCCCTGCAACCCTGGCGTACCGCCCCGCCCTCCTTGAAACTTGTTCGACGTCGCCCCGGTGCGACGTACACGCTCCTCAAGGGGGCTCTGGAAGCGGGGGTGGTGCCGTGTCGGCGCAGCACCACTCCCGCGTCGTACCGCCCGGCACCGGGCCATCCGAGGATCGGGCCACCCGGCCTCGGGCCACCCGAAAGAGGGGCGCCCGCCGCGGGCGGGATTCCTCGCGGCGGCGGCTCAGCCGACCGGACGCGCCCGTTCCACGATCGACGCCAGATCCAGTGTGTGCGGCAGGGTGCCGAAGGCCGTGCCCCGGTCGCCGCCGAGCCGGGAGGCGCAGAAGGCGTCGGCGACCGCCGGCGGCGCGTATCGCACGAGGAGCGCCCCTTGCAGGACGAGGGCGAGCCGTTCCACGAGCCGGCGTGCGCGGGCCTCGATGCCGTCCAGGTCGGCGAGTTCGGTCAGCAGGCCCTTGATCGCGCCGTCGAGCCGGTGGTCGGCGCCGCGAGCCCGGCCCACCTCCCGCAAGTAGGCGTCCAGGGCCCCCGGTTCGCGCTGGAGCGCGCGCAGCACATCCAGGGCCTGCACGTTTCCGGCGCCCTCCCAGACGGAGTTGAGCGGGGACTCGCGCAGCAGACGGGGCATGCCGGACTCCTCGACATAGCCGTTGCCGCCGAGGCACTCGGACGCCTCGACCACGAGCGGGGCACAGCGCTTGGTCACCCAGTACTTGGCCACCGGCACCGCGAGCCGCAGGAGCGAACGTTCGTTCTCGTCGCCCGACTCCGCCGCGTCGTACGCCGCCGCCACCCGCATCGCCAGCACCGTCGCCGCCTCCGACTCCAGCGCCAGATCCGCGAGCACGTTGCGCATCAGCGGCTTGTCGATCAGCGGCCCGCCGAACGCCTCCCGGTGCGCGCAGTGGTGCACCGCCTGCGCCACCGCCTGCCGCATCAGCGAGGCCGCGCCCAGCGCGCAGTCCAGCCGGGTGGCCGCCACCATCCCGATGATCGTGCGCACCCCCCGCCCCTCGTCCCCGACCCGGCGCGCCCACGTCCCGTCGAACTCGACCTCGGCGGAGGCGTTGGAGCGATTGCCCAGCTTCTCCTTCAGCCGCTGGAGGCGGAACACGTTCCGTGACCCGTCGGCCAGCATCCGGGGCACCAGGAAGCACGTGAGCCCTCCCGGAGCCCGCGCCAGCACGAGGAACCCGTCCGACATCGGCGCCGAGCAGAACCACTTGTGCCCGGTCAGCTCGTACGTCCCGTCCTCGGCCAGCGGCCGGGCGACGGTGGCGTTGGCGCGTACGTCGCTGCCGCCCTGCTTCTCGGTCATGGCCATCCCGAAGAGGGCGCCGGCCTTCTGCCCGGCGGGCCGCATGTCCCAGTCGTAGAGCGTGGACGTCAGCCGCGGCTCCCACTCGGCGGCGAGTGCCGGGTCCGTGCGCAGGGCGGGCACCGCCGCGTGCGTCATGGACAGCGGGCAGCCGTTGCCGGCCTCGACCTGCGTCCAGACGACGAACGCGGCCGCCCGCCGCACATGCCCCCCGGGCCGCGCCCAGGCCGCGGTCAGCCCGGCCGACACCCCCTTGCCGAGCAGCCGGTGCCACGACGGATGGAACTCCACCTCGTCCACCCGGTTCCCGTACCGGTCGTACGCCCGCAGCTTCGGCGGGTTCTCGTTCGCCAGCCGCCCCCACTCCTGCACCTGGGCGGAGCCCGCCGTACGGCCGAACCCCGACAGCTCCTCGCGCGCCTCGTCCAGCAGCTCCGGAGCCAGATGCCGCTCGACCGCCTCGCCGAGCACCTGGTCGGCGGCGAAGACGTCGTAGTCCACCAGGGGCGGAGCCTGATTGGTCACTTCGTGGGTGCTGGATGCCATGTCCGGAACCTACCCGTCGGCGTCACGTCGTCACGACGACGCTCACCGGTGTCCGGCGGGCGGATGTCCGGCGCCGGACCAGGACGGTCCGGCGCCGGACCGCGCGGGCCTCAGACGGGCGCCGCCAGCTCGCCCGTCCCCACGTCACCCGTGCCGAACTCCGCCTCCGGGGCCGCCACACCCTCCCCGTACTGTTCCTGCGGCCAGCCCGGCCGGTAGATCGTGTCGAGGTAGCGCTCCCCGAGGTCCGGGGAGATCGCCACCGCCGTGGTGTCGGGGGAGCCGTTGCGGGCCAGCCACGCGCCGGCGCCGCTGACGACCGTGCCGGTGGAGCCCCCGAAGAGGAAGCCGCGCCGGGCCATGCGGTGACACGCCCGTACGGTGTCGGCCTCCTCCACCCGGACGACGTCGTCCACGTAGGACGCGTCGAGCAGCGCCGGGGTCACGCTCGTGCCGAGCCCCGGGATCATCCGGCGGCCCGGCGCCCCGCCGAACGCGACCGAGCCGACACTGTCCACCGCGACGATCCGCACCCGGCGCCGCCGCTCCCAGAACCACCGGGCGCAGCCCATCAGCGTCCCCGAGGTGCCGACCCCCACGAACAGCACGTCCAGGCGCGGGAACTGCCGGGCGACGGCGGGCGCGGTGGTGCGGTAGTGCGCCTGCCAGTTCGCCTCGTTGGTGTACTGGTCCAGCCACACGTACCGCGGGTCGGTCGCGCACAGCGCGCGCACGTACGCGATCCGGGCACCGAGGAAACCGCCGTGCGGGTCCGGTTCGGAGATGACGTGGACCCGGCTGCCCAGCGCCTCGATCACGCGCCGGGTCTGCGGATTGCACCGGGAGTCGGTCACGCACAGAAACCGGTGGCCCCGGCTCGCCGCGATCATGCTCAGCGCGACGCCCAGATTGCCGGACGACGACTCGACCAGCGTCGAGCCCGGCCTCAGACGCCCCTCCCGTTCGGCGGCCCGCACCATCTCGGACGCGGCCTTGAGCTTGATCGAGCCGGCGAAGTTGAACCCCTCGCACTTCAGGAAGAGCTGATGTCCGACGACCTGGCGCAGATCGACGTACAGCTCCTCCTCGTTGAAGTCCGTGGGAACGGATATGACTGGCACCGCTGCCCCCCTGGTTGTGCACTGTCGTACGCGCTGCGCCCGGCCGTTCAGCCGTGGCGGCGCAGCTCGTGGAAGAAGTCGTCCACGACCCGCAGTCCGCCGGAGCGGGCCACGTGCTCGTGGACATGACCGCCGACCGCGAGGTCGAGGACCCCGAGGCCGAAGGGCGAGAAGACCACCGGACGGTCCGCCGGCACGGACGCCCGGCCGGTGAGGACGTCGTGGAGCGTTCCGTCGAGGAAGTCCCGCGCGCCGGTGAGCTGTTCGGTCAGGTGCGGTGAGGTGTTCGCCTTGAGGCAGTGCTCGACGTCGTCGACGAAGTTCGCCGACGCGAGCAGCACCTCGGGCGCGAGATCGCGCAGCGACACGTGCAGCACCAGGGGGTTGTGGGCGAACCACTTCGGTTCATGGACGTGCGGCTCGCCCGCGATCGTCGCGAACACCACCAGGTCGCTCGCCCGGATCACCTCCTCGGCGCCGTCGTACACGGTCACCCGCCCGTCGGCGCCGGAGCGCTCCAGGTACCCCCGGAACCCGGCCGCGCTGTCCGCGGACAGGTCGTGCACCCCCACCTCCTCGAACGCGAAGTCCGTCGCCGCGAGGAACGTGTGGATGTACCGGGCGATCAGGCCGGTGCCGAGGAAGCCGACCCGGGCCGGGCGCGGCGCCCCCCGGCGCGCGCTCAGCCGGTCGGCCGCCAGCGCCGCCGACGCCGCCGTCCGGGTCGCGCTGATGACCGAGGCCTCCAGGCACGCGAACGGATAGCCGGTGGCATGGTCGTTGAGGATCAGCACGGCGGACGCGCGCGGCAGCCCGGACGCCGTGTTCTCCGGGAAACTGGAGATCCACTTCAGCCCGTCCACCTGGAACCTCCCGCCGAGCGAGGCGGGCAGCGCGATGATCCGCGAGGACGGACGGTCGGGGAAGCGGAGGAAGTACGACGGCGGGTTGACCGTGTCGCCGGTGTCCCCGTTCCCGTGCAGGAGGTAGGCGGACTCGACCAGTTCGACGATCTCCCGCTCCCGTCCCCGCAGGGCCTGCTGCACCTGGGCGCCGGAGATCACGGCGAAACCCGGAACCTCGGTCATACGGAACTCTCCTTCGTGGGGAAGCCGGCCGGCCGGAAGTCAGCCGGCCGTACCGGGTCTGCGAGGCCCACGAGCACCTCGCGGGGGCCCTGATACGGCTCACGGCTGTGTGCGCAGCGGAGGTTGTCGACGAGGAGCAGGTCGCCCGGCCGCCACGGCCGGCGGACCGTGTGCGCCTCGTAGACCTCGTTGAGCGTCTCGACGACGTCGGCGCCGATCGGTTCGCCGTCGCCGTAACGGGTGTTGAAGGGCAGCCCGTCGGCCCCGTACAGGTCCACCAGGTACTCGCGCACCTCGGCGTCCATCGTCCATTCGCTGAGGAACGCGATCTGGTTGAACCAGCACCGGCGGCCGTTCACCGGGTGCCGGAGCACGGCGGGGCGCCGCTGCCGGGTGCGCAGGGTCCCGTCGGGCCCCCAGTCGAAGTCGATGGAGTGCGCCCGGCAGTAGGCCTCGACGACGGTCCGGTCGTCGGTGCCGAACGCCTCGGCGACCGACGCGCCGATCTCGTCGTGGTACGAGCGGGTGAGCAGCCAGCCCTCCCGCTCGAACCGTTCGGTCAACTCCGCCGGGAGCGCGGCCAGGACGGCCGCCGAGTCGGCGATCCCGGTCGCCCCGCCCCGCTCCGCGGCCTCCAGACACGCCAGGAGCAGCAGGCCGGGGACCTGCACGCCGTAGCTCGACTCGTGGTGCATGCACATCGGTTGGTTCGGCGGCCAGGCCGTCGACGAGTACACGCCCCGCGCGTACGTCCGCCGGGGCGCGAACGCCTCCCTCTCGGTCATCAGCGTGTCGGTCAGCCCCCTGAAGACGGCGCCCACTTCGACGGCGTCCCGCAGGCCGAGTCCGCGCACCAGCACCGAGCCGTGCTCGGCGACGGCGGCCCGCAGGGAGTCCCGCCGCCCGGCCGCCCACCGGGCGGCGGGTTCGGCGGGGGAGACGGTGAGCAGCGGCGGGCTGTCGGTCGACAGCACGATGTCCGGCAGCGGCAGCGGCAGCGGCAGGGCGGTCGCGGACGACGGAGCCGTCGCCGGGTCCTTCCGGCGGCGCCCGGCGGCGCGGCGGCTCAGGAAACCCATGACGTCCTCCCGGGGGTGGCGGGGCCGGCGGCGGCCCTGGTGTCGATCAGTGCGGCCAGCCCGGACAGCACCGGATGCGCGGTCACGTCCTTGGGGGACACCGCCCGCCGCAGGGCGATCGCGAGCTTCACCGCCGACAGCGAGGTGCCGCCCCGGTCGAAGAAGTGGTCGTGCCGGCCGATCCCGGCGCGTGGCACACCGAGCACCTCGGCCCACGCGTCGGCCAGCCGCTCCTCGGTCGCCGTCGCCGGCGGCTCGCCCGGCCGGCCGTCCCTCGCGTCGAGTTCCTCGGCCAGCGCCGTCAGCGTCCGCCGGTCGGTCTTGCCGTTGGCGGTCAGCGGCAGGCTCTCGCGCCGGTGGAAGACCGACGGCACCATGTACGCCGGCAGCGAGGCCGCCAGCCGGTCCCGCAGCTCCTCGGCCGCGAGGGGCCGGCCGGAGTGGAAGGCGACCAGACGCTCGCCCCCCGCGACCACCACCGCGCCGTCCCGCACCCCCGCCACCTTGAGCAGCGCGTTCTCCACCTCGCCGATCTCGATGCGGAAGCCGCGCACCTTGACCTGGGTGTCCCGGCGGCCGAGGAACTCCAGCTTCCCGTCGGGCCGCCAGCGCCCGTGGTCCCCGCTGCGGTAGAGCCGCTCGCCGGGCCGGTAGGGGTCGGTGGTGAAGGCCTGCGCGGTGCGCTCGGGATCGTTGACGTACCCCCGCCCGACACACACCCCGGAGAAGACGATCTCCCCCGGCGCGCCCAGCGGCACGAGGGAGAGACGCCCGTCGACGACGTACACGCGGACGTTGCGCACGGGACGGCCCAGGGGCACCCGGCCCCCCTCCGGAGCCCGGTCCATCACCTCGTGGTTGGTGTCGTCCGAGGTCTCGGTCAGCCCGTAGGCGTTGACCAGGGGTGTCCCCGGTTCGGTGGCGAACCAACGCTCCGCCAGCTCCTTCTTCAGCGCCTCCCCGGTGACCGACACCCGGCGCAGGTCGGGCAGTTCGCGCGGGTGCCGCTCCAGATGGGCGAGGACCGCCTCCAGGTACGACGGCACGACCTGCAGCACGTTCACGCGGCCGTCCGCGACGCGGTCGACGAACCGCTCGACGTCCAGGATCGCCTCCTGCTCCACCAGGAGGGTCCGGCCACCGGCCAGGGGTCCGGCCAGCAGCTGCCACAGGGAGATGTCGAAGCACTGGGGCGCGGTCTGCGCGACCGTGTCCCCCTCGCCGATGCCGAGGTCGTCGAGCTTGGCGAGGAAGTGGTTGAGCATCCCGGCGTGCTCGCACATCGCGCCCTTGGGCTCGCCCGTGGAACCGGACGTGAAGTAGATGTACGCGAGCCGGTCCGGACCGATCTCCAGGCCGAGGCCGGAGTCCTGGTGGCCCTCGTCGTACGCGTCCTCGACGAGCAGCCGCCGCACCCCGGGCAGTGTGGTCAGCGCCCGGTCCAGCGTGGTCGTGCTGCCCCGTTCGGTGAGCACCAGCTCGCATCCGGCGCGGGCCAGCGTGGTGGCGATGCGCTCGGCGGGGAAGTGCGGCTCGACGGGCAGATAGACGCCGCCCGCCTTGAACACCGCGAGGACGGCCGCCATCCAGTCGAGGTCGCGTTCGGTCACCACCGCCACGACACCCTCGCGGCCGAGGCCCCGGGCCAGCAGGGCCCGGCCGAGCCGGTTGGCCCGGGAGTCGAGTTCGCGGTACGTCCACCGCCGCTCCCCGTGGACGGCCGCGACGGCGTCCGGGTGCGCCACGACCCGCTGCTCGAACAGCTCGTGCACCCGGGCCTCCGGCAGGTCGCGCAGGGGCCCGGCCAATCCGTCGAGCTGGAAACGGAGTTCGTCGTCCGACACCAGACTCCGCCCGCCGTGCCCGGCGTCCGGTTCGGTGGCCAGCAGGGTGAGGGCGGTGACGTGGTACCCGGCGATCCGGGCCGCGGCGTCCTCGTCGAGCACGTCGGTGCGGTAGCGCAGCCGCAGCGCCGGGCCGTCGTCGCGGTGCACCAGCCCCACCCGCAGGGCCACGTCCGTGTCGAGGTCGCCGTCGCCCCCGCCGGTGTCGAGCACCGTCTCGAACGGCGGCTCCGAGAGGCCCAGTTCGTGCCGCAGGGCGTCCACCGGATATCCGGCGTGTGTCAGCAGCTCCGCGGTGGCCCGGTGGGTGTGTTCCAGCAGGGTGCGCCAGGTGCCGTCGGGCGGGACACCGAGCCGGCACGGCAGCAGTCGGCCGTCCTCCAGCCAACCGGTGGTGACCTCGCTCTCGCCCGACAGTGCGGCGAGCACCTTCGCGTGGGCGGCGAGCAGCGCGGCCGTACCGTCCGCGGTGGTCAACGTCCCTTCGGGCAGGGCGACTTCGTGGACGCCCGCTCCCTTCTCCGGGTCGGCGCTCCACCGCGGTATCACGGTCCGCCCCCCGGCGGTGAGCACCTCGTGCCAGTACGTGCGGGCAGCGTCGCCCGATTCCGAACGGTCCATCGTTTCCCCCCGATTCACCGTGTTCCGGTGTTCTCCGTGGCCGGGTTCCCGCCCCAGCGCGCGTGCGGCGGTACCTCCTCGCCCTTCATCAGGAAGGAGTCGGGCGCGAGCACGGCTCCTTCGCCGAGGACGACGCCGTAGTGGACGAACGCCCCGACCTCCAGCGTGCTGCCGGCGCCGATCGTGACGTGGTCGGACTTGAAGGTGCCGTCCTCCTGCGAATGCGCCTGGATCTTGCTCCCGGCGGCGAGCGTGCAGTCGTCCCCGACGGCCGTCAGGGTCCGCTCGGTGATGTACACCCCGTCGTCGAAGACCCGGCGCCCGATCCGCACCCCCAGCAGCCGCCAGACGAGACTCTTGTAGGGGGTGCCGTTGAGCACCTCCAGGTGGGCGTCCGGCAGCTTCCACAGCCGCTCCTGCCGCCAGAAGACCGGGTCGTAGATGGAGCACAGCCTCGGCCGCAGCGGCCGGAAGCGCGTCAGGGACCTCTCCACCAGCGCGTGGTACAGGACGGTGAACACCAGCGCCGCCAGGGGCAGCGCGGCGAGCGCGAGCAGCCCGGCCGGGCCGTCCCCGTGGCCGTACAGGTCGAAGGCCGCGAAGCCGAGCACGGTGAGCGCGAAGGCGTGCAGCCAGCGCAGGAACAGGAACAGCCCCATCGAGCGCAGGTTGAAGCGGTTCTTCGCGGCGAGGCGCCGGCGCAGCTCCTCGCCCTCGCGCAGATGGTCGAAGCGGCTGTCGCGCTCCACCGAACGGGGGATCTCGAAGGGCGGCGAGCCGAGCAGTCCGACCCCTTCGCGGATCTCGCCGTCGAGCGGCACCAGCACCTTCGTGGCCAGCAGACAGTTCTCGCCGGTCCGCCCGCCCACCGGGTAGGCGATGGCGTTGCCCAGGAAGTTGTGCCCGCCGATCGCCGTCCGGGACACCCGGAACGAGGTGGAGGAGTAGTCCGCGTTCATGACCGACAGACCGTCCGCGACCATCGTGCCCGCGCCGACCTTCACCAGGTACGGCGTCTCGTGCCGCACCTCGGTCCCGAAGTTGGAGCCGGTCTGCTCGACGTGTGAGAGGTCGTATCCGAGGGCCCCGAGGCAGGGGACGATGTAGGAGCTGTCGCCGCACAGCCAGGTGAAGAACCTGAGGTTGGTCAGCCGGGCGACCGTGCGGTGCACCGAGTAGTGGAAGCCGTAGAGCCGATAGGTGCGGTCCGGCTTCACCAGCGGGCGCAGCAGCCGCGGTACGACGAACACGGCGACGGCGGCCGCGACGACGGAGCCGGCGAACAGCGCGAGCGACAGGGTCGCCGCCTCGGCGTAGAAGCGGGCGGTGGTGAGGTGCAGTGACGCCGGGTCGAGCAGGGTGTGCAGCGCGGGGGCGGCGGTGAGCAGCAGACAGGTGCCGCCGACGGTCAGCGGCACGTACAGCAGCAGCGCCTGGAGCAGGGCGGTGAGGCCGTATCCGGCCCGCCGGAGCGTGCCGCAGGGGAGCGGTGCGACCCGGATGTGGTCCACGTCCGTGCGCCGGGCCGGTGAGCCGTGCCAGCTCTCTCCGGCCGGGACCGATTCGCCGTCGCGCAGCGCGGAGGAGTGGCCGAGCTGGGAGCCGTCGCCCAGGGCGGTGCCGATGTCGAGGACGGTGTGCTCGCCGACGAAGACGTCCCGGCCGAGGGTGACGGGGCCGGTGCGGATGCGCCCGGCGCGCGCCCGGTAGCAGAGGAAGGAGGAGTCCTTGCGGATCACCGTGCCCGCGCCGATCGTCAGCAGGTCGGTGCAGACCGGGAGGGTGCGGCTGAGGACGGTGACGCCCGGTCCGATGCGGGCGCCGAGGGCGCGCAGGTACAGCACGTACAGCGGGTTGCCGACGAACAGGAGCATCGGGCTGGTGCGCAGCAGCGCCTTGACGATCCAGAACCGCAGGTACGCCGGGCCCCAGACGGGGAACTCCACGGGCTTCCACCGCCCGATCAGCAGCCATTTGGCGGCGACCGGCAGGACGCACAGGGCGGACACGGCGAGCGCGCCGAAGACCGCCGAGCGCAGGTAGACCGCGAGGAACCCCGAGGCGTCCGCCACCCACTCGTACCCCTGTACGTAGCCGGTGGTGGCCAGGAGGCAGTACCCGGCGAAGAGGAGCAACTGCAGGGCCCCGCAGAGGGTGTAGCGGAAGGTGCTGCCCGGGGGCACGGGCTCGGCGGGCGGCGATGGGGCGGCCGGCGTCGCGGGGGCCTTCGTCAGCGCGGCGGCGAGGCTGCGGAGGGTGGGGTGGCCGTAGACGTCCCGGATGGACACCGACGGCAGTTCGGGGTGCTTTCTGACCCGGGCGCAGAAGTGCGCCATCGTCAGCGAGTTGGCACCGAGATCGTCGAAGAAATGACTTTCTGCGGATATGTGTTCGACGCAAGTGACGTCGGCCAGGAGTTCGGCCATGAGCCGTTCGGTGGCGGTGTACGATTCCGCGGCGTCCGGCTCGGCCCCCTGGGCCTCGCCCGGTATTTCCACCACGGGTCGTGGCGCTGGCAATGTCATTGAATTTCTCCGCGACAGGTATGGCGATGGAAGGCGCCCGGGGGTGAACGGGACGGCGCGCGGAATGACAGAAGGAGGGGGAGTTGCGGGGAGGGTTGCGGAAATCAAATGCGGTGACGTGTGGGACGGAACCGATCGGGCCTGCTCGGGGCCTGGACGAGTTCCCCGGCGCGCGCTGTGCCGGCGGCTGGTCCGGATGGGCGCAGCGGAATGCAATCCGGATTCTTTCGGTACATTCGGGAACGGGTCAAGCGGGGCCGGACGATTGACGCTTTCCCGCCCCTTTCCCGATCACTTCGGACGTGTCGGACCCGAACCCGCCCCACACCTAAGCGGGAAACTTTCCGAGGAATGACACGAATGCGCCCGAACGTTCACCTTCCGGCCCCGTAGTGATTCGGCCAGCACGTTCATGACAGAAAAGGCGATTCGGAATCACCTTTGGTTTCTCCTGGGTTTCCCTTTGTTTGCTGCCCCGTCACGCGACCGGAGGGAACCGTGCGCCGCACGCGGACTCGGCCGCGGCCGACGGCACCGGGAGGTGAGGGTGACACGCGCAGGCGGATACCTTTAGGGCGTGCAGCCAGCAAGTCAGTCGCCCCCACCGCCCGAGAGCCCGCATGGGCGTCTCCACCGCGCGCGTGCCCTCTACCGGGACGTGTCCAAGCGCAGGACCGCCTGGCTGCTCCTGAAGGACACCGTCAACTCCTGCATCGAGTACCGCATCCTGGGCCTCGCGGCCGAGGCGGCGTTCTTCTCGCTGCTCTCCGTGCCGCCGCTGCTGCTCAGCATGATCGGCCTGCTCGGCTACGTCGACGACTGGACCGGCGCCGACACCATCGCCAGCCTGGAGCTGAACCTCCTGGAGGCCTCGCGCACCGTCCTGTCCGAGAAGGGGGTCGCGCAGATCGCGCAGCCCATCCTGGACGACGTGATGAAGGGCGGTCGCCCCGACGTCATCTCCATAGGCTTCCTGTTCGCCCTGTGGTCCGGCTCCCGTGCGGTGAACGTCTTCATCGACACCATCACCGTCATGTACGGCCTCGACGGCGTCCGCGGCATCGTCAAGACCCGCCTGATGGCGTTCCTGCTGTTCATCGTGGCCCTGCTGATCGGCTCGATCGCCCTGCCGCTGATGGTCGCCGGGCCCGACGCCGTCGTCCGGATCGTCCCGTGGTCGGCGACCGTGGTCCAGGTCCTCTACTGGCCCGTCGTGATCGTCCTGTCCATCGTCTTCCTGACGACGCTCTACCACGTGTCGGTGCCGGTCCGCTCGCCCTGGGTCGAGGACGTCCCCGGCGCCCTCGTCGCGCTCGGCATGTGGGTGCTCGGCAGCTTCCTGCTCCGCATCTACCTCTCCAACACGGTCGAGGGCGCGACGATCTACGGCTCCCTGGCCGCCGCCGTCGCGGTCCTGCTCTGGATCGGTGTGGGCGCCTTCGCCGTCCTCGTCGGCGCCGCCGTCAACGCCGCGATCGACCGTGTCTGGCCCGCCGCCGCCACGGCCGCCGCCCGCGCCGCCAACGAACGCCTCCGCGAGGAACAGGCCGCCGAGTACGTCGCCCGCGCCGCCGCCGCCCGCACCCACGACCCCGAGGACCCCGACATGCCCTCCGAGTTCCCGGAGCGCTGGTCCCGCTTCCTCCCCCCGGAGGACGTGACGTCGCGACTGCGGCCGCCGGTGAAGAAGGGGGAGGAGTAGGGCACGGGGAACCGCGATCAGCCACGGACGACCCGCGGCCGGCGCATCCCCCGCACCCCACGCCGCTCGGCGTGCCCGGCCCCGGACGGCCGGTGGCCACAGGCGTAGCCTCTTGCGTGTGTACGCGGAGAGGGCTTCTCGGCTGGGTGGCGGGGCCGTCGTGTGGACGAGCGCTCCCGACGGCCCGGATGGGGCCGGCCCCGGGCGGGTACTGCCGGACGGGTGCATGGACCTGCTGTGGAACGACGGGCGGCTGCTGGTCGCCGGTCCGGACACCAGGGCGTACGTCACCGAAGGGGCTCCGAGCAATTGGGCGGGCCTGCGGTTCTCTCCGGGTGTCGCGCCCGCCTTCCTCGGCGTACCGGCGCACGAACTGCGCGACCGGCGGGTGGAACTGGGCGATCTGTGGTCCCCGGCGGTCGTGCGACGGCTCACCGCCCGGGTGGACGCGGCGCGTGATCCGGCGAGCGGGCTGGAGGAGGTGGTCCTGGAGCGGGCGGCCGAGGTGCGCCGGCCCGATCCGGTCCTGCGGCAGATCGTCACCGACCTCGACGCGGGGCGGTCCGTCGCGGCGACCGCCGACCGACTCGGCCTGGGAGCCCGGCAGTTGCACCGCCGGTCGCTCGTCGCCTTCGGGTACGGACCCAAGACGCTGGCGCGGGTGCTCCGGATGCGGCGGGCGCTCGCGCTCGCCCGGGACGGACTGCCCTTCGCCGAGACGGCCGCCCGGACCGGCTACGCCGACCAGGCGCATCTGGCCCGTGATGTCAGGGAGTTGACGGGGCTGCCGCTCGGCGAACTGCTCGCCGGCCGGTAGCGCGGCGGGCGTCCCGCTCGGCACCCGGCTGTCGCTGTCGCCCGGTGAGCGCGGGGAGCGGTCCGGCCGGTCACCCGGTGGCGGGTTCCGGCAGGGGTGCGAAGAGGTCGACGCCATGGCCGTCGGGGTCGAGGATCACGGCGTACCGCTGGCCCCACACCGCGTCCCACGGCTTGAGTTCGCCCCGGTACCCCGAGTCCACCAACTCCTCGTACACCGCGTCGACCTCGGCCGGACTGTCGCACAGCAGGGCGAGCCCGGCGCCGCCACCCGTTCCCGGGCGGTACCCCGGGTGGAAGGAGCGGACGGTCTCCTCGGTGTCCAGCAGCAGCCGCAGTCCGCCGGGCAGATGGGCCTCGGCGTGCGGCAGGTTCTCGGCGCCTTCCGGGAAGGCGAAACCGAGCCGACGGTAAAAGGCGACGGAGGCGGCCATGTCCGAGGCCACCATCCCGATCGCGTCGAGTCGTGGAGTCATACGGTCACCGTAGGCGGACCGGTGACGGCCGGTCTTGAAGGAATCGGACACGGACCCCGCAGGAACGGTGTGAGTAAGCGCTCTCACGCGTACGGACTCTTCGGCCCACCTGTGGAACAGCTGTGCGGCAGGATGTGGGCATGCACATGCCCCGTACCGCGCGTGTCCTGCTGCCCCTGGCGCTGCTGCCGTCGCTGCTGCTCACCGCCTGCGGGACGGACAAGGTCGTGGACACGGGCCGTGCGCCCCTGGCGCCGGTCCCCGACCGGGCGGAGTTGACCGCTCGGGCCGAGGCGCTGGGCCTCGCGCCGGGGCTCGTCTACGTCACCGAGGCCCCGGGATTCACGCTGGCCCGCCAGTCGGTCGGCGTGTACGGCGCCGACGGTTTCTCCGCCGCCTACTGGTCCCGGAGGAACAGCGCCCAACTCCTGCTCCACGTCGACCGAGGCACGATGACCGCCGAGAACTGCCCCGAACGTCCGCTCGGCCGGGGCACCGAGGGGCCGGTCGACTGTGAGCGCGACGGGGACGCCTGGTACCGCACCTCGGTGGGGCAGCACGAGTACGCGGTGCCGCGGGACGGGCACCTCGTCCTGATCAGCGCCGCCACGGACGCCGTCGACCGCGCCACCCTGCGGGCCGCCGCCCGGGCCGCCCACCGCCCCACCGACGCCGAACTGGCCTGCATCCTCCCGCGCCGCCATCACGACGAGCCCCGGCCCCTCTCGCCCTCGCACGACGGGCAGCCGGCCGAACGCGGCGACCTCCCCCCGGTGGGCGACGGGGCACCCGACAACGAGGTGGGCACCTCGGGGTGAGCCCGGACCCGCCGCACCGGGGCGGGCGAGCCCGCCGGACCTCCTACGGCGCGGTCTCCCCCTGCGGGCCGAACGCCGTCATGAAGCGGTCGCGGAACTTGTCCATCCGCCACACCGGGGTGTTGCCGGCCGGCTGGAGACCGTCGGTCCAGCCCCAGTCGGCGACCTTCTTCAGCACCTCGGGGTCCTTGGCGACGATCGAGACCGGCACGTCATGGCTGGGGTTGTCGCCGGTGACCGTCTTGTTGGGCTGGTGGTCACCGAGGAAGACCAGCACGGTGTCCCGGGAGCCGTGCTTCGCGACGAAGTCGACGAGGCTGCTCACCGAGTACTGGATCGACTTGCGGTACTCGTCCCGTACGGCCAGCGGGTCCTTCCAGACCTCCGTGGGGTTCTTGCCCTCGGCCTTCTGCAGCGAGTGGTAGACCGACCCGTCGCCGACCTGGTCGTCGGGGATCGTGCGCGGGATCGGTGCCCACGGGTTGTGGCTGGAGGTCAGGATGATCTCCGCCATCATCGGCCCGCGGTCCTTTTTGCCGTGCTCCAACTCCTCGAAGGCCTTCAGCGTGTACTGGTCGGGCATGGTCGACCAGCTGAACTTCGGTCCCCTGTAGCCGAGTTGGTCGGAGTCGTAGATGTGGTTGAGGCCGAAGTACTTGCCCTCGGGCCAGGCCATCTGGGTGCCCGGCACGACACCGACCGTGCGCCAGGCGCCGGTTCGACGGAACGCCTCGGTCAGGGTGAGCCGGTCGCTCGCGACGAGGTTGGCGTAACGCGACTGGTTCTTGATCCACAGACCGGACAGGAACGTGGAGTGGCCCAGCCAGCTGCCGGCGCCGGTGATGGGGGAGCGCAGCCAGCCGCTCTGCGACGCGTAACCGGCGTCCTTCAGCTCCTGCGTCTTCTGCGCGAGCGTCTGGCTGAGCGGCTCACCCATCCGCGGGTCGTCGATCGCGGAGCGGCCGTAGCTCTCGATGAACGTGATCAGTACGTCCTTGCCGCGCAGCCCCGTCAGGAGCTGGTCGGGCGGCACGTCCGCGAAGGCGTCCACCGCGGACTGCTTACGGAACGCCTCCCCGTCCTTCAGTCCGTCGTTCACCGCCTCGATCCGGTTCTCCACGAGCGTCGCCGCGCTGTGCGAGGCCACCGGGACGTCGGCCACCTCCAGCGTCAGCGTCGAACACGTGATCCATGCGGTGCCCAGGACGAGCAGCGTACGGCCGGCCGTGTGCCGGTGGCGCACCATCAGCCTGCTGATCCGCACGACCGCCAGCGTCATCAGCACCGGCAGCGCCAGCGCGAGGAGGATCACCCCGACCGTCGCGGCCTGCGCGGCGGCGCCGCCGAGCGAGTCCTTCATGAACGACTGCGCGTCGTCCAGCAGGATCCAGTCGAGCACCAGGTCGAACGGGCGGTCCAGGGTCCAGTACGACCCCATGTCCAGCACCTTGACGATCGTCAGCAGCCCGAGCAGGACCCCGACCACCACCACCGCCACGCGCCGCGCCTTCGTCGGCAGGACGAGCAGCAGCCCGGCCACGAGGATGCCCTCCGCCGGGATCCGCAGGAAGCGCCCGAACTCGATGCGGGTGATGTCGTTCGGCACGAGCAGCGCGAACATGACGAGCGCGACGGCCAGCCCGGTCACGGCCCAGGTGAGGGCCCGCGCGGCCCGGGGGTGCGCGACCCGCCAGCCGGAGGGGGCTGCGGCGGGGGTCGGCGAGGGGGAGGGGGAGGGAGACGGGGAGGGGGCAGGGGCCGATGTCGCGGTTGGCTCTGGTTGCGCGTCGGGGGCCGACTCCTGCTCCGGTTCCGATTCCGGTTCCGGTTCCGGATTCCGATCCGGGTTCGACCCTGGGTCCGACGTCTGCTCCGATGCCGAATCCGGTTCCGTCATCGGCTCCGGTTCTGGCTCGGCCTCCGTCATCGGTTCCGACTTCGTCGCCGGCTCCGACTCGGTCTGCGTCTCTGCTTCGGGCGCGGATTCCGTCCTGGACCCGGACTTGGACCCGGACTTCGCCTCGGACTTCGCCTCGGACTTGGCTTTGGCCGCCGGCTCGGCCTCGGGCTCGGACGTGGCCTCGGGCTCCGGCTCGGTCTCGACGCCAGGGGCCGGCTCTGTCTCCGTACCGGCTTCCGCCGTTGCCTGTTCGCCCGCCGTCGCCGTCACTGCCGCGTCCGGGGAACCCGCTTCCGACGTCGGCTCCGGAGGGGCGGCTTCGTCGGGGGTTTTGTCGTCGTCCGGTGCCGGTGTCGGTCCCGGAAGCTGCGGAGAGCGTATGTGCGACAACCCGAAGGTCCTTCCCTGTGGAGCATGTCGAGCTCGGTGCTGGTGGCGCGGAGTGGGCCGGGGCCGGTGCGGCCGCGGAACACCCGAGGGGCGATCCCTATGCGTACGGTCGCACGACGCCCACCGTTCACCGGAACTCAGGGTCGCCGCAACCACTTGACCGAACCAAAACACACCAGGCTCCCACCCGTGCCGACCTGCTCAGGCCGAGCGCGGCACCCCCGTGCTGGACCGCTCCACCAGCCGCGTCGACAACTCCGTGCGTGTGCCCTCCGGTTGGTCGCCCTCCATCATCCGCACCAGCAGCCGGAGAGCGCTCTGGGCCATCTCCGAGAGCGGCTGGCGGACGGTCGTCAGCCCGGGAGTCGCCCAGCGGGCCTCGGGAAGGTCGTCGAATCCGACCACGCTGATGTCGTCCGGCACGCGCAGTCCCCGCTCGGCCAGCGCCTCGTACACCCCGAGAGCCATCTTGTCCGAGCAGACGAACACGGCGGTGGGCGGCTCGGGAAGATCGAGCAGCTGGAGCATGCGGTGGTGGGCGGTGGTCTCCATGAAGTTGCCGTAACGGACGTACTCCGGCCGGTACGGGATCCGTGCGGCCGTCAGCGCCGAGCGGTAGCCCGCCACCCGGGCGCTGCTGCACATCTTGCGCCGGTATCCGGCGATCACGGCGATCCGCTCGTGCCCCAGGGACAGCAGATGGTCGGTGGCGGTCATCCCGCCCTGCCAGTTGGCCGCGCCGACCGACACCACGCCCGGCGGCGGTTCCAGGACCGGGTCGATGAGCACGAACGGGATGCGGTGCTGGGTGAGCCAGGAGTACTGGGCGGGGGACAGCTCGGCGAGGTTGAACAGCACCCCCGCGGAACCCCGTGCGGTCAGCTTGTCGAACCAGCCGCGTTCGGGGCGGGCGCCCCGGGTGCGGGTCAGGCCCGCCGAGACCACGACCTCCAGGCCGGCGTCGTGGGCGGCCTGTTCGACACCGTGCAGGACCGCGCCCGACCAGGAACTCTCCAGGGAGTGGACCACCAGGTCGACCATGCGCGGCGGTTGCGACGCCTCGAACCGGGGTCTGCGGACGTAACCGAGCCGGTCCAACGCCTCGGTGACCCGGCGCCTGGTCTCCGGGGCCACGTCCTCGCGGCCGTTGACCACCTTCGAGGCGGTCGGCACGGACACCCCGGCCTCGCGTGCCACCACCGCCAGCGTCGGCCCGGCCGTCGCGCTCCCGCCACGCACCATCGCGACTCCACCTCTCAGGGCCCCGTCCCGAGGGCCGGTGAAATTTTCGAACAGCGTCTCTCGCACGGTGCAGGCGTGCACCGCGTAGCAAGCGCTTCCTACGGTAAGCCCAACTCAACACGGCGGGAAGAAGCGGGGATTCACAGGACCGCCCAGGCCAAAACTTTCGAAACTTCGAACAAGGAGGCCGAGGGGTGAGTGTCGACGAGCATCCCGGAAAGCGGGCCCTCGCCTCCCCCGGCTCGGGGACGCGAGGGCCCGCCGCCGCCTCAGACGAGGGCGGCGACCAGCAGGGTGAAGGCCGCGACGATGACGGCGACGCGGACGTAGTGGTAGCGCTCCCAGCGCTTCATCTGCTGCTTCCAGTCGTCGGGCCGGTTGTCGGGCGTCCAGGTCTTGCCCTGGTTGTTGATCGGCACGAGCAGCAGGATCGACATGATCACGCTGACGATCAGCAGCGCGCCGGCGGCGATGACGAGACCGGTGCCGTGGTGGTGCCACCCGGCGACGGCCCAGATGCCGACGAGGACGAGTGAGCCGATGTACCAGACCGGCATCACGGCGCCGAGCATCCGGCCCCCGTGGGAGCGGGCCTGCTGATTGCTGTCGTCCGGGAGGGCGTCGAAGATCCGGTTCATGACGAAGGCGACGGAGAACTCCACCCCCACCATCAGGCCGACGAGCACGGTGGTGACGACCTCAAGTGCGTTGAGCATGGCGACCCTCGCAATATCTAGTACTGCTAGCTGATGAGGCAACGCTAGTACTGCTACTGCTCCTTTGTCTAGCGGTGCTAGAGTCAAGGCATGTCGGTACAGGAACGCAAGCAGCGCGAGCGGGCGGAACGCGAGCGCCTCATCGTGGCGACGGCCCGTGAACTCGCCGAGCGGCAGGGCTGGGACGCGGTCACCACGCGTCGGCTCGCCGAGCGCATCGAATACAGCCAGCCCGTCCTCTACAGCCACTTCCGCGGCAAGCGCGAGATCATCGGCGCCGTCGCCCTGGAGGGCGCGGTCGAGATGGCCGCGGCGCTGCGGGCCGCCGTCTCCACGGCGGACGGCGGCCCTCGCGCCCGGGTCACCGCCCTCGCCCGCGCCTACCTGGACTTCGCCGAACGCAACCCGGCGGTCTACGACGCGATGTTCCAGCTCGACGGCGGCCTGGCGTTCGCGCAGGAGGACACACCGGAACCTCTCAAGGACGCCTTCGCCGCGCTGCTGGAGTGCCTCGGCGAGGTCGCCGGGGACGGCGTGGACCCGGGGCTGTTCACCGAGTTGTTCTGGGCGTCCCTGCACGGCGTGGCGACCCTGACCCGGTCGGGACGGGTGCCGCGGGAGTACGCCGAGCCGAGGGTGGAGCTGCTGGTCGCCCGGCTCGCCGCGGTCTGACCCTCCGTCCGGCGGGCAGGCGGCCGGGGATTCGACGACAGGTCCTAAGCCTCCGCGGCCTGCCCGCCGCCTCGCCACCGGTCGCTCGCGCCCGTCGCGAAGAGGCCGCCCCTCACCTGGGAGGCATCCGCTCCCGACCGGTGCGTCCTCCTGTCCTCGCCCGCCGCTCCGCCCACTCGTCCCACCCTTCACTCCGCTTTGCACACCAGCCGGAACCCGCTGAAGTCCGCGGTGAACTCCGCCGCTACCAGGTCCTGAGCGTGGATGCCGGCCAAGGTGCCGGTGAAGCGGAGCCGTAGTCGTCGGACAGGTGGGTGAAGTCCAGGACCGGTCCGATGGGGGTGCGGGTTCGTCGCGGAGGTGCCAGAAGGCCGCCTCCGCACCGTCGAGGTCGCCCCCGAGTGACGGGTCCCTCCGGGGCGACCTCGACGAGAGACATCTGCCGGGCCCCGTCCTCGTCGCGTTCGAGGAGGCTGGGCACGGTACGGCCCTCGCCTCGCCACTGCAGGCCGCGCTGCGGTTCCCCCTCGGGTTCGGCCCAGGTCAGGTCCAGGCAGAGGTACGAGGAGGTGTTGTAGCGCAGGGTGAGGCCGGCCGCCTCGTCGAAGGTACGCGGTCGGGCGTCCACGGTGACCTCCACCTCCGCCCGGTGCTCGGAGAGCCGCTGGGCCGGCACGGCGACGGGGCCTGTCCGTCCCGTACGTCACCGCCATGGCCGAACGGGTCCGTCCCGAGGGCGGCGGCGGTGACTACGGCTCGACCGGCGGCGGCTACGACCACCTGGGCTTCGGCACCCTGATACGCCCGATGACGCCGGACAGGCCCGTTGTCCCCCGAACGGCCGTCCGAAGACCCGGCACGACCGGAATACCGCGAGGGGATGTGGTGCTCTGAGGTGGACGACGGTCCACGAGCGGGCGGGCGTGAGGAGCTGGTGCGATGACGGCAGACCGGCAGGGCCCCGTGGTCAGGACACCGTACGGGCTCGTACGGGGCACGTACGAGCACGGGGACGGCCACGAGAACGGGATCGCGGTCTTCCGGGGCATCCCCTACGCGGCCCCGCCCTTCGGCCCCCACCGGTTCCGCCCGCCCGTCCCGCCCGAGCCCTGGGCGGGGGTGCGGGACGCCGTCGCCTTCGGGCCGACGCCTCCGAAGCCGCCGTACTCGGAGGCGTTCGCCCGCTGTCTGTCGGACCCCGTCGTCCCGGGCGACGACTGCCTCAACCTGAACGTGTGGACACCGGCCCCGGACCCCGCCGCCCGGCTGCCGGTCATGGTCTGGATCCACGGCGGTGCCCTCACCCGGGGATCGTCGGCGGTCCCGGTCTACGACGGTGCCGCCTTCGCCCGTGACGGTGTGGTGCTGGTGTCCCTCAACTACCGCCTGGGAGTGGAGGGTTACGGCCTCTTCCCGGACGCCCCGCCCAACCTCGGACTGCGTGACCAACTGGCCGCGCTGGAGTGGGTGCGCGAGGCGATCGCCGGGTTCGGCGGCGACCCTGACCGGGTGACCCTGGCCGGCCAGTCGGCGGGCGCCATCAGCGTCGGCGCGCTGCTGGCCGCCCCCCGCGCGCGGGGCCTGTTCCGGCGGGCGGTCCTGCAGAGCGGGCCGCCCGAGGCCCTGGACCGGGACAAGGTGCGCCGCATGGTCCGCCGGATGGCGACCCGACTGAAGGTCCCGGCGACCGCCGAGGCCTTCGCCGCCGTGGACCGGACCGCTCTCGTCGAGGCGCAGGCGGAGGCGGGCCGCCTCAGCAGTCCGGTGCTGGGCGGCCCCGCCTTCGGCCTCGTCGTCGACGGCGACCTGCTGCCCACCGATCCGCTGGAAGCCCTGACCGAGCACGGCGCGGCCCCCGGGACCGACCTCCTCATGGGCTGGACCCGCGACGAACACCGCCTCTGGCTCGTCCCCGGCGGCCTCCAGGAGCGTGTCGACCGGCTCGGCACGGTCGCCCTGGCCGGCGCGCGCGCCCGCTGCCGCTGCGGCCCCGAGCTGCCCCGCGGCTACCGCGAACTCCATCCCGACACGGGCACCGCCGACCTGGTCGGCCGGCTCGTCACCGACCACCTGCTGCGCGTCCCCCTGCACCGCGTGGCGGACGCCCGCCTCGACCACGCCCGGTCCTACCTCTACGAGTTCGCCTGGCCCTCCGGCACCCCCGCCCTCGGCTCCTGCCACGCCCTCGAACTCGGTTTCGTCTTCGACACCGGCGACACCTCGGCCTCCGCCAAGCTCGCCGGAGAGGACCCGCCGCACGACCTCGCCGCCGCCATGCACACCGCCTGGGTCCGCTTCGTCACGGAGGGCACCCCCGGCTGGCCCGCCTGGGACGCCACCCACCCGGTGCGCGTCTTCGACAGCCCGGTGGACGCGGACACCCCGGACGGCATCCGGATGGTCCTCGGTCCCTACGACCCCGAACTCGCTCTCTGGGACGCGGACGCCAGACGCCCCCGCAGAGTCCAGGGCGCGGGCACCTTCGTCATCTCCGGCGGAGGCCCGCTCCCGGCCCTGCGCCGCTTCCGCCGCAGTCCGTGATGTCCTCTAGCCGTGCTCCGGGCCGGGCTCGGCGGTCCCGTCGGCCACGGGCGTCCGGGGCTTGGTGTGGAGGATCTCGCGGGCCTGTTCCGCGGCGCGGACGGTGTTCTCGCTGACGAAGTCGAGGAAACGGGCCACGTTCTCCAGGCGTGCGGCGGCGGGAGTGCCGGTGCCGAGGACACCGACACCCTGACGGGCGGTCTCGACGATCTGGGAGATGGCGCGGGCGCTGGCGAGCATCGACTGGTACCAGACGTCGTCGTCGACGACGTAGCGCTCGCGGCGGCGCTCGCCCTGTTCCCGGCGGACCATGCCCTGGCCGTCGAGGAACGTGATCGCCTTGGAAATGGACGCGGGGCTCACCTGGAGGCGCTGGGCCAGCTCGGACGCGGTGAGGCTGCCGCTGTCGGTGAGCGTGAGGCAGGCCATCACCCGGGCCATCATCGTGGGCATCCCCGAGGCCGTCATGACGGCCGTGAAGGTCTCCTCGTACTCGCGTACGGCTTCGGCGTCGCGTCCGTGGGGCTGCTCGGGCGCCCGCGCGGAGAGGGGTGCGGTCGGGCGACGACGGTGGGCGCGGCGTTCGGTGGCGCGGTGGGCCAGCTCGGCGCGGTACCCGGTGGGGCCGCCGTTGCGCATCACCTCACGGGTGACCGTCGACGTCGGACGGTCGAGCTGTCTGGCGATCTCCGCGTAGGCGAGGCCGTCGGCCAGCCCGAGCGCGATCTGCCGTCGTTCCTGCTGAGTGAGCCTGCCTCCCGGCATCGCTGTCTCCTTCGTGCTCCGTGGTGCGCCCACTCTAGCGTTCACCTCAGTTCATTGCAACGTGACGCGTGCGTTTCGTTGCGTTAAGTTCGAACTCATCGCAACGAAATAGAGCCTCTGATCTGCATAAACGGTAGAGCTACGCAACGAGTATGTTGCTGAATCTGTGAATGCAACGTAGCTTTTCCATTGTCAGAAACAAGGACGCGAAGGAGAGAACGATGCAGAAGTTCGACACCCCCGCCCCGATCTCCGCGGTGCTGAACATCCCGGCCGGACACGTGCGGTTCATCGCCGCCGACCGGGTCGACACCACCGTCGAGGTCCGTCCCGCCAACGCCTCCAAGGACCGTGACGTCAAGGCCGCCGAGCGGACCACGGTCGACTATCGCGACGGAGTGCTGCGGATCGAGGCCCCCAAGGCGAAGAGCGAACTCCTCGGCCCCTCCGGAGCCCTGGAGGTCACGGTCCAGCTGCCCGCAGGCTCCCGGGTCGAGGCCACGGCGGCGGCCGCCGAGTTCCGCGGCGTCGGGCGGCTGGGCGAGGTCTCCATCGACGGCGCGCACGGTTCGGTCAAGTTCGACGAGGTCGCCGGCGCCCGTCTGGCCCTCCTGGCCGGCGACGCCCTGGTCGGCCGTCTGGACGGCCCCGCCGAGATCACCAGCGGCAAGGGCGACCTGCGCGTCACCGAGGCCACGGGCGGCACCGTCACCCTGCGCACCGGACACGGCGAGATCTCCGTCGGGGCCGCCGCCGGCGTCTCGGCCTCGCTGGACGCCTCCACCTCCTACGGCCGGATCCGCAACTCGCTCAGGAACGGCGAGGGCGCCGCCGCCCGGCTCGACATCAGCGCCACCACCGGCTACGGCGACATCACCGCCCGCAGCCTCTGACCCCCTGACTGCCACCCGTGACCTTCGAAGGAGCGACTCCCATGACCGACCCGGCCATCGCGGCGAACGGGCTGCGCAAGTCCTACGGTGACAAGACCGTCCTCGACGGCATCGACCTCGCGGTCCCCGAAGGGACGATCTTCGCCCTGCTGGGGCAGAACGGTGCCGGCAAGACCACCGCCGTCAAGATCCTCTCGACCCTCGTCCCCTCCGACGGCGGCCGGGCCCAGGTCGCCGGCCACGACCTCACCGCCGACCCCCAGGCCGTACGCGCGGCCATCGGTGTCACCGGGCAGTTCTCCGCCGTCGACGGCCTGATCACCGGCGAGGAGAACATGCTCCTCATGGCCGACCTGCACCACCTGCCCAAAGCCGAAGGACGACGCGTCGCGGCCGAACTCCTGGACCGCTTCGACCTCACCGACGCCGCGAAGAAACCCGCCTCCACCTACTCCGGCGGCATGAGACGCCGCCTCGACATCGCCATGACCCTCGTCGGCGACCCCCGCATCATCTTCCTCGACGAACCCACCACCGGCCTGGACCCCCGCTCCCGCCACACCATGTGGCAGATCATCCGCGAACTGGTCACCACCGGCGTCACCGTCCTGCTCACCACCCAGTACCTCGAAGAAGCCGACCAGCTCGCCGACCGCATCGCCGTCCTGCACAACGGCCACATCGCCGCCGAAGGAACCCCCGAACAGCTCAAACGCCTCGTCCCCGGCGGACACGTACGCCTGCGCTTCACCGACCCCACCGCCTACCGCACCGCCGCCACCGCACAGCCCCACGCCACCCGCGACGACGACGCCCTCGCCCTGCACCTGCCCAGCGACGGCACCCAGCGCGAACTGCGCGCCATCCTCGACCAGCTGCACACCGCCGGCATCGAGGCCGACGAACTCACCGTCCACACCCCCGACCTCGACGACGTCTTCTTCGCCCTCACCGCCGACACCACCCTCCCCACCCAGACCGCGCAGGCCACCGAGGCCACCCAGACCAAGGAGACCGTCCGATGAGTTCCCTCGCCCTCGCCGTCCGCGACTCCTCCACGATGCTGCGCCGCAACCTCCTGCACGCGCGCCGCTACCCGTCGCTCACCCTGAACCTGCTGCTCACGCCGATCATGCTGCTCCTGCTCTTCGTCTACATCTTCGGCGACGTGATGAGCGCCGGCATCGGAGGCAGCGACCGCTCCGACTACATCGCCTACATCGTCCCGGGCATCCTGATGCTGACCATCGGCGGCACCGTCGTCGGGACCGCGGTGTCCGTCGCGACGGACATGAACGAGGGCATCATCGCCCGCTTCCGCACGATGGCGATCCACCGCGGCTCCGTGCTCATCGGGCACGTCGTCGGCAGCGTGCTGCAATGTGTCGCCAGCGTGGTCCTCGTCGGCGCGGTCGGCGTGGCCATCGGCTTCCGCTCCGTCGACGCCACCCCCCTGGAATGGCTGGCCGCGTTCGGGCTGCTCGCCCTGTTCTCGCTGGCGCTCACCTGGATCGCGGTCGGCATGGGTCTGGTCAGCCCCAACGCCGAGGCGGCCGCCAACAGCGCACAGCCGCTGGTCCTCCTGCCGCTCGTCTCCAGCGCCTTCATCCCGGCCGACACCATGCCGGGCTGGTTCCGGCCGATCGCCGAGTACCAGCCCTTCACCCCGGCCATCGAGACCCTGCGCGGTCTGCTCCTCGGCACCGAGATCGGCCACAACGGCTGGCTCGCCCTCGCCTGGTGCCTGGGCCTCGCGGTGCTCGGCTACTTCTGGTCGGCCGCCCGGTTCAACAGCGACCCGAAGTGACGCCGTGACCACCGGATCCGCGACTCAGGTCCCCGTGCCCCGCGAGGGGCGCGGGGACCTGTCGCGATCGGTCACGCGGGCAAGCGCCGGTCGCGTGGCGGGTCCTCAGCCCAGTGTCCGCGCGATGGCCGCGATGGCCTCCGGCCCCACCCGGCAGCATCCGCCGATGAGCCGGGCCCCGGCCGCCCGCCACCCCTTGACCTGCTCGGTGGTGAACGTGGACCGCCCGGTCCAGGCCCGGGCCGACGCGTCCCAGGTCTCGCCGCTGTTCGGGTACACGACGACCGGCTTGCCGGTGACCCTGACGGCTGTCTCGATCGCGCCGTCCACGTCGTCGGAGGCGCAGCAGTTCACGCCGACGGCGACGACCTCCTCGGAGTCGGCGGCGAGTGCGAAGGCCTCCTCCAGCGGCTGCCCGGCCCGCGTGCGGTCGCCGGCGACGGTGTACGACAGCCAGGCGGGCACGCCCAGACCGCGGACCGCCCGCAGCAGGGCCTCGGCCTCGTCGGTGTCCGGGATCGTCTCCAGGGCCAGGACGTCGGGGCGGGCGGCGGCCAGCGCCTCCAGCCGGGGCCGGTGGAACCGTTCCAGCTCGGCCGGGCTCAGCCCGTACCGGCCCCGGTACTCGGAACCGTCCGCGAGCATGGCCCCGTACGGGCCGACCGAGGCAGCCACCAGCAGCGGGCCCGAGCGGCCCCGCGTCTTCGCCTCCACCGCCGCGTCCACGGCCGACTCGACACTCAGGGCCATGAGTTCGGCCGCCCTCTCGCCGTCGACGCCGCGCTTGGCGAAGCCCTCGAAGGTGGCCTGGTAGCTCGCCGTGATCGCCACGTCGGCGCCCGCCTCGAAGTAGGCGAGATGGGCCTCGGTGAGCGCCTCGGGCTGCTCCGCGAGCAGCCGCGCCGACCACAGCTCGTCGCTCAGGTCGTGCCCGGCGGACTCCAGCTGGTTGGACATGCCGCCGTCGAGGACGAGTACATCGGCGGCGAGGGCCGCGGCGAAGGGGCCGACGGGAGGGCCGGGGACGGGGGAGAGGCTGCCGGGTGCGTTGCTGGTCATGCCGACGACGGTAACCGAGCCCCGGAGGCGGACCCCCGAGTATGTCCAGTCTGTGAACAGATCGACCACCATGTGGACTGCGGGGGTACGATCACGCCCTCCCCGTCCCCACTCCCTCCCCCGGGAACCGCCATGACCACCACCAGCACCCCCGAGGCCACCGAGCCCGAACCGAGCCCGGCCGGCGACGCCGGGGCGACCCCGGCCGCCGGACCCGGCGCGAGCGCGGCCGCCCCGGGCCGCAAGTTCGGCGTCGTCGCGGCCACCGCCCTCGTCATGGGCAACATCATCGGCGGCGGCATCTTCACGCTCCCCGCCGCCGTCGCCCCGTACGGCACGGTCAGTCTGCTCGCCTTCGGCATCCTCTCCGTGGCCGCCGTCCTGCTGGCGCTGCTCTTCGGGAAGCTGGCCCGGCGCAGCCCGGTCACCGGTGGCCTCTACGTCTACCCGCGCGACGCCTTCGGCCCCTTCGCGGGCTTCCTGTCGGCCTGGTCGTACTGGACGATGTGCTGGGTCAGCATCGCCGCGCTCGCCGTCGGCGTGGTCGGCTACGTGGACGTGCTGATACCCCTGGGCGACGGCAAGGCCGTCCCGGCGCTGGTGGCCCTGGCCGCCCTGTGGCTGCCGGCCGCCGCGAACTTCGCGGGCACCCGCTACGTGGGCGCGGTGCAGATCGTCTCCACCGTGCTGAAGTTCGTGCCGCTGCTGCTGGTCGCCACCATCGGTCTGTTCTTCGTCGACACCGACAACTACGGTCCGTTCAACGCCTCCGGCGAGAGCACGCCCGGCGCCATCGCGGCCGCCGCGGCGCTCCTTCTCTACAGCTTCCTGGGCGTCGAGTCGGCCGCCGTCAGCGCGGGCGAGGTCAAGGACCCCGAGCGCACCGTGGGCCGGGCCAGCGTCCTCGGCACGCTCGCCTCCGCGCTGGTCTACATCCTCGGCACGGTCGCGGTGTTCGGCCTGGTCCCGCACAAGGAACTGGTGGAGTCCGGGGCGCCCTTCGCCGACGCCGTGAACGCGATGGCCGGCGGCAGCTGGGGCGGCACGGTGATCGCGCTGGTCGCCGTCGCCTCGATCGTCGGCTGCCTCAACGGCTGGGTCCTGCTCAGCGCCCAGATGCCGTACGCCGCCGCCCGCGACGGCCTCTTCCCGAAGCCCTTCGCCCGGCTCGGCAAGGGCGGTGTGCCCGGCTTCGGCGTCCTCGCCACCGCCGTCCTCGGCACGCTCCTCATCGTCGTCAACTACGCGGACGACCCGGACACCGCCTTCCGCGTCCTCGTCCTCATCACCACGTTCACCGGCTGCGTCCCGTACCTGTTGTCCGCCGCGGCCCAGCTGTACTGGCTGGCCAGGGGCACCCGCGAGCGGGTCCGCCCCGCCGGCCTGGTCCGCGACCTGATCGTCGCCGCGCTCTCCTTCGCCTTCTCCTTCTGGCTGATCGCCGGAGCCGGCTACGCGGCCGTCTACCAGGGCGCCCTGTTCCTGTTCGCGGGCATCCCGGTCTACGTGTGGCTGCGGGGCCGGCAGGAGGGCGCCCAGGACGAGGCGGACACGGTCGCCGGGGCCGGGGTCTGAGCCGGACGGCACGACCGCGCCTCAGCCCGCGGCCGCGTGGCGCCCGCCGCCGCGGCGGTTGTTCCTGAGCCTTCGGGTCACCGGCACGAGCAGCCCGGACAGACAGCCGACGGCGAGCGCGTACGGCCACCAGCCGAGGCCGGTGTCGGCGGAGGCACTCGCGTTCTGCGTACGGGTCTCCCGGGCACCGGACCCGGGGCCCGCGGCGGCCTTCACCGCCGGTGACCGGTCCGCCTTCGCCCGGGAGAGGACGACGTCGTTGCCGTCACCGCCCCGGTAGGTGATCCGGTACGTGTGCTCGGCCAGCTTCACCTCGGCGCCCTCGCGGAGCCCGGTGAACGACCCGGTGTTCCGGCCCTCGCCCCGGTGGTCGATCACGGTGACCTTCGCGCCGGGCCCGCCGGCGGCGGCCGGTGCCGCGAGGTCCAGACCGCCGGCCAGCCGCACCGCGCCGGAGACCTTCAACGGCTTCGCGCGCAGGACCAGTTGACCCTTCTTCGTCTGCGTGTAGCCGCCTGTCACCGTGAGGCCGGTCACGACCGCGCCCGCGTTGGTCACGGCTCCCTTCACCGTGCCCCTGCCGGACAGCGACCGGGTCACCGTGAGCCCGGCCGTGCCCACGTCGAGCGTCGCCGCGGCGGTGGTGAGCCGTAGGGTGCGGCTGTGGGCGAGGGTCGCTCCCGAACGCAGGGCCAGCGTGCCCCTGGTGACGGTCGTCGGCCCGGTGTACGTCACCGCGCCGCCGGTCAGCGTGGTGGTGGCCCTACCCGACTGGGTGAGCGAGCCGCTGCCGCCGATCCGCGACAGCGTCACGGGCCTGGCGGTGTTGCGGACGATCAGCGAGCCGTTGTCGACCACCTCGCAGAGGTCGCCCTCGGTGTACAGCCCGCCGTCGCCGCCGGACCTGCCGCTGCCCAGCCGCAGCACCGCGCCCTTCTCGACCGTCGTCGACCCGTTGTAGTACTGGACGGCGGCGAAGGTGACGTCGTTGCCCTTGGTCCCCTTGACGACGATGTCCCCGGCGCCGGGCGCGGAGAGGGTGTCGTGGAAGCGGCCGCCGCCGATGGGGGCGCCGAGGGTGACCGGCCCGTTGTAGTCGAAGGTGAGCCGCGAACGGGAGCGGGCGGCGAGGAGGTTGATGTAGACCGTCTCCGCGGTGCCCGGCATGAAGATCTTGTTCGTGGTGCCGTCGCCCCACTGGACGTCGGCGCCCTTGATGTTGGTGCCGCGCTTGTTGACGTTCTTGCGCGCGGGTGTCCAGTTCAGGGCGGGGTCGCTGAGCGAGGGGTTGGTGTCGCCGCCCCGGTCGGACCAGCTGTACTGCCCGGTGAGGATCACCTTGCCGCCGGGCCGCGACTGCACGTTGATGTCGCTGCCGTACTCGCGCTGGTAGAAGTCCATGCCCTGGGTGACGGTCCGTCCGAGCGGGGTGTCCACGGTCCAGGTGCCCTGGTTGAGGACCTTGCGCGCGTTCGGCAGGGAGGTCGCGTACTCCGGGCGTCCGGCGTTCACCTGGGTGCCGTTGTCGATCACACCGCTGAAGGGATGGGTGCCCGACAGGTCCCAGGTGGCCCACAGGAACCGCGGCTGGCTGACCAGCCCGGAGCCGCTGAGGGTCCCCAGGTTGTACGCCACGTCCTTCAGGGCGAGCCGCAGGGTGCCGTCGACCCGGATGTTGTTCTGGTTGAGCCGGAACGCCGGGGTGCCGTACGGGTAGTGGCCGATCACGCCCGTCGAGCCGCTGTCGCCGTACTGGAGGGTCGCGCCCCGCTCGACGGTCACGGCCGGCGGGTCCGGGCGGGTGACGGTGACGTAGGGGTGGTTGCCGCCGAGGATCCGTACGCTCTGCCGCTGCCGGGACTTCGGCAGGGTGAAGTCGCTGTCCCTGGTGAAGATCAGTGTTCCCGTGCCGCGCACGGTGAGCGTGCCGGTGCCGCTGAACACACCGCCGTACGTGGTGGTCCCCGACGGCACGGTCACCACCGTGTCCCCGGCGAGCGTGACATCGCGCCCGGCCAGCACCTCGGAGGTCGCGTCGCGGGGGCCGGCGGCGGTCGCGGTGGGGGCGCCGAGCATCAGGGCGGTGACCGCCAGGGCTCCGGCGGCGGCCGCTGTCTTGTGGGTTTGGCTGTGCACGACGTCGGAGACGGTCCGGGGCTCACCCCGATAACAGAAACTTCGTGAAGTCCGGCTTCCGCGCATCGGTTCGTTCCTGTGCTCATGTGTTCGTCTTGCCCGACCCGTTGACCTGGACGTAACACGCCCTTACCTTTTCGCCGTTCGCCATGACTGATCTTGTGCGAAATGTCGAACGAATCTGTTCTCTTTTGTGTCTCTCCCTTCCTCCCCCTGTCCCCCCAACCTCCCCCCACGTGCAGAACCCCGCAGAGAGGCGGACCGCATGAGCCGCGAGCACGAACTCCCCCATCCCCCCGACCGCAGGCTGCTCCTCAAAGGCGCCCTGGCCGCCGGCGCCCTGACCGCCCTGCCCGCCACCGCCGCCCGGGCGGCCACGCCTCCGGCGGTCACCTCCCGGCCGGCGTACGTCAATCCGCTGGTCCGCAATCGCGCCGACCCGCACATCAACCGGCACACCGACGGCTTCTACTACTTCACCGCGACCGCACCCGAGTACGACCGGATCATCCTGCGCCGATCCCGCACCCTGCGCGGGCTGTCGACGGCCGCCGAGTCGGTGATCTGGCGCAAGCACGAGACGGGTGCGATGGGCGCGCACATCTGGGCGCCGGAGATCCACCACATCGACGGCAAGTGGTACATCTACTTCGCCTCCGCGCCCGCCGAGGACATCTGGGCGATCCGCATCTGGGTCCTGGAGAACTCCCATCGGGACCCGTCTCGGGGCACCTGGGTCGAGCGCGGGCAGCTGAAGACGGCCTGGGAGACCTTCTCCCTGGACGCCACCACCTTCACCCACCGGGGCTCCCGCTACCTGGCGTGGGCACAGCACGAGCCCGGGATGGACAACAACACCGCCGTCTGGCTCTCGAAGATGGCCGACCCCCTGACCCTGACGGGACCTCAGGTACGGCTGACGACACCGGAGTTGGACTGGGAGGTCATCGGCTTCAAGGTCAACGAGGGGCCGTCGGTCATCAAGCGCAACGGCCGCCTCTTCATGACCTACTCGGCCAGCGCGACCGACTTCAACTACTGCATGGGCCTGCTGACCGTCGACGCGGACGCCGACCTCATGGACCCCGCCAACTGGTCGAAGTCCCCGACCCCGGTCTTCACCAGCAACGACACCACCAAGCAGTACGGGCCGGGCCACAACAGCTTCACCGTCGCCGAGGACGGCCGCACCGACGTCCTCGTCTACCACGCGCGCCAGTACAAGGACATCGTGGGCGACCCGCTCAACGACCCCAACCGGCACACCCGCGTCCAGCGCCTGCGCTGGAACCCCGACGGTACCCCCGACTTCGGCGTCCCCGTCGCCGAT
Source organism: Streptomyces stelliscabiei (assembly GCF_014873495.1). Classification (GTDB taxonomy): domain Bacteria; phylum Actinomycetota; class Actinomycetes; order Streptomycetales; family Streptomycetaceae; genus Streptomyces; species Streptomyces bottropensis. The sequence goes on from NZ_JADBGF010000001.1 coordinate 8,127,489, forward strand.
GCACCCACCCCGAGCACCCGGTAAGGAGAGCTGAGATGAGACGTGCGTACGCGATGCTCCTCGCGCTCTGTCTGGCGCTGGCCGGCGCCCTCGTCACCGCCGGTCCCGCCCAGGCGGCGCCGCAGACGATTCCCAACGGCGTCCAGTTCAAGGACACTTCGGGCAACCCCCTGCACGCCCACGGCGGCGGTGTCATCAAGGTCGGCACCTATTACTACTGGTTCGGCGAGAACCGCAACGCCGACAACACCTTCAAGTACGTCTCGGCCTACCGCTCCACGGACCTGAAGAACTGGGAGTTCCGCAACAACGTCCTGACCGAGGCCACCGCCCCGGAGCTGGCGACGGCCAACATCGAGCGGCCCAAGGTCATGTACAACGCGGCCACCGGCAAGTTCGTGATGTGGATGCACAAGGAGAACGGCACGGACTACAGCGAGGCCCGTGCGGCCGTCGCCGTCTCCGACACGGTCGACGGCGACTACACCTGGCAGGGCAGCTTCCGCCCGCTCGGCACCCACATGTCCCGTGACATCACCGTCTTCGTGGACACCGACGGCACCGGCTACATGATCTCGGCGGCCCGCGAGAACTACGACCTGCAGATCTACCGGCTCACCGCCGACTACACCGGCATCGCCGCCCTCGTCGCCGACCCCTGGCACGGCGGCCACCGTGAGGCCCCGGCCCTGTTCAAGCGCAACGGCGTCTACTTCATGCTCACCTCCGGTGCCACGGGCTGGAACCCCAACCAGCAGCAGTACGCGACCGCCACCAGCATCGCGGGCCCCTGGACCGCCATGACCAACGTCGGCGACGCCACGACCTTCGGCTCGCAGACCGCGTACGTCCTGCCCGTGCAGGGCACCTCGACCACCTCCTACCTGTACCTGGGCGACCGCTGGGGCAACTCCATCGGCGGCACGGTCAACGACTCCCGCTACGTCTGGCTGCCGCTGACCTTCCCGACCTCCACCACGATGTCCATGTCCTGGACCCCCGAGCTGACGATCGACACGGCCACCGGCACGGTCAGTGGCACCAGCGCCACGTACAACACGCTGATCGCCCGCCACTCGTCCAAGTGCGCCGACGTCACCAGCCAGTCGCAGTGGCCGGGAGCCCAGATCAAGCAGTACACCTGCAACGGCGGCAACAACCAGAAGTACTGGTTCAAGTCCGTCGGCAGCGGCTACTACCAGCTGACGACCCGGCACAGCTCCCTGTGCGTCCAGGAGAACGCCGGCACGGTCACCCAGGAGAACTGCAACTCCTCGTCCACGGCCCAGCAGTGGTCGCTCACCACCACCGGCTCCTATGTGAACGTCAAGTCCCGCGCGACCGGCAAGTGCCTGGACGTCAACGGCGCGTCCACCGCCGACGGTGCCGCCGTCATCACGTACGCGTGCGGCAGTGGCACCAACCAGCAGTGGACGCGCGGGACATGACGGCCAGTCAGTTCAACAGGTCGATCGCGTCGACCGACGTCCCCGCACTGAGGTAGGAGGTCGTCCCCGACCCGCTCACCACGTTGATCCGCAGCACGTTGTACTGACTCGTGTCGGTCAGCCAGGCCGACGCCGGGACGCTGTAGGTGAACGTGTGGTTGTTGCCCCGGTAGGACCCGTTCGTCAGCGACCGGGTGTTCGGCTGGGTGGGCGGGGAGGGGATCGCCGAGGTCCAGGTGTCGTTGACGACGACCTGCGGCCGGCCGTTCGCGTAGGCCGTCGTCACGCCGATGCGCAGGGTGTGGGCGGCGGCGGCCTGCGCGGCGGTCAGCCGGAAGTACACGAGGAGGCCGCTGTTGACGTCCTTCCAGAGGTAGCAGGGGAAGCCCGAGGTCTCGGTACCGCTGCCGACGACCACGTTGCCGGTCCAGGCGGCGGCCCGGACGTCCGACGGATGCGCGTACGTCATCAGGTCGGCGTTCTTGAAGCCGCCCGGCGTGCCGTTCCAGTCGTTGATCCGCCAGATCGCGCCCGCGTTGGACGGATCGTTGGTGGACGGGATCGCGATCGAGTTCAGGGTCGTCGTCCCGCCCGCGGTGACCGACACCGAGGTGGTGTACACCGCCAGCTCACCCTTGAAGACCGTCAGCGTGTACGTCCCCGGCAGCACGCCCGGGACGGAGAACCAGCCGTCCGAGGCGCGCGCCGAACCCCAGTACTGGGCCGCAGAGTTGGCGAGTCCGACCGTGTAGACGTGCGACGTGTTCCGGCCGGTGATGCCGACACCCGCGACCCGGCCCCGGCCGCTCGCGGGGACGTACCCGGACAGGCCGAGCGAGTCCGCCCACGGTGTGGTCAGGGTGCCCGGGAACAGCGACGAGGAGGGGGCCCCGCCGTCCGTGAACGCGATGACGTACGGGCCCTGGAGGCCGAACCGCTGCTCCTCGGTCTGGTTCTGGCCGTAGTACAGGATCTCGTAGAGGCCGCCGCCGTCCGCGCTCTGGTGGCGCAGCAGGGAGCGGTAGAAGGGGCCGCCGGAGGCCTTCTCGTGGTTGCTGCGGACCATCCACAGGCCGACGCTGCCGGTCTTCCAGCCGATGTAGTCGTAGTCCATCACGCGGAGTTTGGAGTAGTGCTTGGAGCGGGTCTGGCCGTCGGACTTCCTGAACACGTCCGAGGCCTCGATGGTGCTGTTCGTGTAGGTGTACGAGTCGGGCTCGTCGTTGAGGAACAGGCCCGCCTTCACGCGCAGGATGTAGCGGGTCGCCGAGACCGAGGTGTCGGCCTTGTTGGTCCACAGGTAGACGTTGTTCTCGCCGCTGCGGGCCGCGTAGTAGTGCTTCAGCGTGCCGTAGGTGACGGAGACGAGGATCGTCGAGCCGGACCGGGTGACGGTGACGGTCGAGCTGCCGAGGCCGGACTCGATGTGCGAGTTCATGCCGCCGTAGCCCTGGTACTCCGTGCCCCGGTAGACGAGCGAGGCCAGGTCACCGTTGCTCTTGCGGACCTTGAACACGAGGTTCGCACCGGTGTCGATCACGTAGTGGGTGCCGTCGTCGGTGTAGCCGAAGGCGGCGGCGCGGGCGGTGCCGGCCAGCGGCCCGGCGAGCGCGGCACCGGCCGCCGTGGCGGCGGCGCCGACGACGAGGCCGCGGCGGCTCGGGCCGGACGCGGTCGGGGGTGTGTCGGAGGCCGCCGCGGGCGTGGCCGCGGGCGTGGATTCGGACATGGGGATCCTCCTCGGGTGCGGTGGGGGGAGTGCGGTGATTCGGAAGGGTGACAGTTGAATCGTTTTCGCGAAAGGGCTTTCACGGGGTGGAAGTTGGCAATCATGTGAATGCTGGCACAGGTCTAGAAAGCGCTTGTCAAACGATGTACCGTCCAGCCGCCGGACCTTGTCACTCGTCGGAGGAGCCGCAATGAGACGTTTCACCATCGCCGCGCTGACGGTGGCGACGACCCTGGGCACCGCCTTGACGGCCGTACCGGCCGAGGCGCACCAGGGCCGGCCCGTGCTGGGCCCGGAGAGTTGCACCGCGAACGTCTGCCACTTCGACGTGCCCGCCGGCACCTACGACGTGCGGGTCCGGCTGGGCGGTGACACGGCGGGCAGCACGAAGATCACCGGTGAGACGCGCCGCACGCTCCTGGCGGAGACGGCCACCGACGCCGGTGCGACCGTCCGGCGCAGCTTCACCGTCGACGTCCGCACCCCGGAGGGCGAGCCGACCGGGCCCGACGGCAGCCCCGGCCTGGACCTCGTCGTCGGCGGTTCGGCGCCCGCCCTCGCCGACATCCGGGTGACCCCCGCCAAGGGGGCCCGCCAGATCTTCCTCGTGGGCGACTCCACGGTCTGCGACCAGCCGGGCGAGCCGTACTCCGGCTGGGGGCAGCAGCTCCCGCAGTACCTGACGAAGCGGCTGTCGGTCGCCAACTACGCCGACTCCGGGGAGAGTACGGTGTCCTACCTCGCCGACCCGCGGCTGTGGGCCACCGTCCAGGCGCGGATCGGGCGCGGCGACCTGGTGCTGATCCAGCTGGCCCACAACGACAAGCAGACCGACGAGGCCACCTATCGGGCCAACCTGGAAACCCTGGTCGCGGGCATCCGTGAGCAGGGCGGGAAGCCGGTGCTGGTCACCCCGATCGTGCGCCGCTGGTTCAACACCGACGGCACCCTCAACAACGGCACCGCTCTGCTGGTCAACGGCCTCGGCGTCGACCATCCTGCGGTGACCCGCGCGGTCGCCGCCGCCCACGGTGTGCCCCTGATCGACCTCACCGCGAAGACGAAGGCGCTGGTGGAGTCGCTGGGCACGGAAGGCTCCAAGGCGCTGTACCTGTACAACGAGAAGCGGGACAACACCCATACGTCGACGCACGGTGCGACCGTCTACGCCGGCCTCGTCCGTGACGAACTCGTCGCCCAGGGTCTGGTGCCCGAGGGCAGGACCAGGATGGGATAAGACCCCTGGGGCGTCCCGACCGGAACCGGGGCGCCTCAGGTCTGCGCGCGAGAGGGGGGCGGGTGGCATGGTGCACGTCGGCGTCTGCGACGGCGCGAAGCGTCCCGCGCAGTTCCCCGTGCCCCTGAAAACAGGGGTTACGCCCCTCAGGCCCGTGGTGCCTGATCGTTGGGGGCGCGGGGAACTGCGCGAGAACCCCCACCCAGCCGCACCCGTCAACACACGCCGCCACCCCGAACCGCCCCGCCCCGGTCCCCAGTCAAGAAAGCGCACGCCACATGCCCTCCCAGCCCCAGGAAGACCACACCCTCAGCCCGTACACCGGCTACACCCGCGCCCACTGGGAGGCCGCCGCCGACGCGCTGCTCGCCGCCGTGGAGCCGTACGCGAGTGCTGACGGCGCGCTCTACCAGCTGCCCGGAGACCGGGCCAGCTGGACGGGCCGGCTCTCCGACGGGCTGGAGGGATACGCCCGTACCCTCCTGCTCGCCGCCCTCCGCCGGGACGAGAAGGCGCTCGCGCGCTACGCGGACGGCCTCGCGGCCGGAGTCGCGGGGGTCTGGCCCCGCATCGAGGACCGCACGCAGCCCCTCGTCGAGGCCGCGTCGATCGCCTTCGCCCTGCGGGTGACCCGGGACCTGCTCTGGGACCGCCTCGACGACGCCGTCCAGCAACGCGCGGCGGCCTGGCTCGGCGACGCGCTCACCGCCGAACCCTGGCCCTGCAACTGGGAGTTGTTCCCGGTGACGGTCGGCGGCTTCCTCGAAGAGATCGGCCACGAACCGGAGACGGCCCGCCGCGTCATCGACCAGCGCCTCCACCGCATCGAACAGTGGTACCTCGGCGACGGCTGGTACACCGACGGCGACGGCCGCAAGTTCGACTACTACAACGGCTGGGCCATGCACCTCTACCCGGTGCTGCACGCCTGGCTCGCCCAGGACGACCGCCTGCTCGCCCGCTACGGCGACCGCCTCTCGACCCATCTCGACGACTACGCCCGGCTGTTCGGCGGCGACGGCGCCCCCCTGCACCAGGGCCGCTCCCTCACCTACCGCTTCGCGACGACCGTCCCGCTGTGGCTGGGCGCCCTCACGGGCCGGACGCCGCTGTCGCCGGGGCAGACACGGCGGCTGGCGTCGGGCGCGCTGAAGTACTTCCTCGACCGGGGCGCGGTCGACGAGCACGGCCTGTTGTCCCTCGGCTGGCACGGCCCCGACTCCACCGTCCTGCAGGGCTACTCGGGCCCCGCCTCCCCGTACTGGGCCAGCAAGGGCTTCCTCGGCCTCCTGCTGCCCCCGGACCACGAGGTGTGGACGGCGACGGAGGAGCCGGGCCCGGTGGAGAGCGAGGACGAGCTGCGTCCCGTCGGCCCGCCCAACTGGCTGCTCCAGTCCACGCGTTCGGACGGCCTGGTCCGCCTCCACAACCACGGCAGCGAGGACGTCCGCTACGACCCCTTCTACACCCGGCTCGCCTACTCGACGGTGACGCGGCCCGTATCCCTGGCGGAGCCGGCCGAGTCGTACGACAACAGCGTGATCGTCGGCGGCGACGCGAGCCGCACGGACATCGAACCGCTGGGGGTGGGCGAGGGCTGGGCGGCCTCCCGGCACACGGTCGGCGAGGGCGGCGTCCGGGTCACGAGCCTGGTGGCCGCCCGGGGGGCGGTGGAGGTCCGGGCGCATCTGGTGACGGGCACGGCCCCCGGTACGCCGGTGCGGGTGACGGGCTGGGCCGAGGCGGAGGGCGTGCGGTGCGCACTCCACCCCGCGTACGGCCTCTCGGGCGCCGCCGCCGGACCGGGCCTGACCGGTGAGACGGCCGACGCGGACGCGACCCTCTTCGTCGCCCTCGCCCGCCTCACCGCCGACGCCGACCCCCAGCCCCTCCCGGAACTGGTCTCCGTGGAGGTGCGGGGTGCCTACGAGCTGTCCGTGCACTGGGCCGCCGGTGAGCGGGCCCAGTTCGTGTTCACGGCGTCAGACGAGCGATCCTCAGCGTCTTCGTGGTCGGTGACGCCCCGTTGAGGGCGGTTGTGTAGGACGGGGTGACGGGGGCGTAGGCCCAGGTCAGCGTCCCGTCCTTCAGGACCGCGATGTCCCCGGAGATACGGGCCTTCACGACCTTGTCGGCGCCGTGGAGCTTGCCGCTCCAGTCGACGAGACGGAGGTGCGTGCCCGTGAAGGTGCCGGTGCAGGTGCCGCTCGCGCACGTGGCGTTCTTCAGGGTCTCGTAGGAGACGAGGAGCCGGTCCTTGCCGTACGGGGCGACGCGCACGTTGACGTGCTCGGTGCCCTTGGCGGAGGTGAGGTACACCGGCTTGCCCGAGGGAGTGGTGCGGTTCTTGAGGAACGCCAGCGCGACCTGGTGGGTGCTGGTCCTCGGCTCGACCGTCCAGCCCCGGCCGCTGGAGTCGTCCGGGTTCTTCTTGGCGGAGGCGGCGCCGCGTGAGGCGAAGGCGGTGGCGTAGCGGCCGGTGGAGGACTTCACCAGGTCGCCGGTGCGGCCCGCGAAGGTGCCGCCGCAGTAGCCGGCCCAGCACTGTTCGCGCTGCACGACCGGCGCGTCGTCCGGGGCGGCGATGCCGGTGGAGACGAACAGGCCGGAGCGCCAGTCGTCGAAGCAGAGGGAGGCGAAGTCGCCGCTGGTCTCGGCGCGCAGGGCTATGCCCTCGTTGTGGGAGCAGCCCCAGTCCCAGCCGCCGCCGAGTTTCTTGCCCTTCGGGCCCACGTAGGACAGCTTGTCGCCGAAGTGGCCGTCGGCGAAGCCGCCCGCCCCGTGCACGACGAGGTAGGCGCCGTACTTCTTGCCGTTCCAGGCGAGTTGGCCGTCGAGCAGCGGGGCCGTGTCGTGGGAGGAGGTGCCGGTGAGCTTGGTCCGCCAGGTCTGCTTGCCGTTCTGGTAGCGGACGAGCGCGGCGGCCGTCTCCTTCCACTTGTTGGTGTCGGCGACCCGGGTCAGCAGCGCGAACCCGTCGTTGTGCGCGACGAGCCCGCCCACCTCCTTCGTGCCCTTGACGACCGTGTCGGCGCCCGACCGCTTCCCGGCCGCCGTCAGCGGGGTGACATGGATGCCGTCCGACGCGGGCCAGGCGACCCGCAGTGTGCCGTTCGGCGCCACGGCCGTCGCCGTCCGCGTCCACTCGCGGCTGTTGTTGTAGCCCGCCGAGAGGTAGGGGAACTTCGCCGGCAGGGTCACGGTCGTGTTCGTGACGGTGAGATCACCGGCCGCGGCGGGAGCCGTGGGCGCCGCCCCGGCGGTCGCGTACCAGGCGCCCGCCAGCACGGACGCGGCCACGAGCGAGCCGACGACGGGCTTGCGCGCGAGGTGGCGACGGCGGTGGCGGGACGGGGCGGAGGGGGAGGGTGTTGCAGGTGTCATGTCCTGTGGTCGTCCCCGGGGCGGCGGAAGGTTGCCGCCGTCGGGCCGGAGATCGTGTGGGACCACCGGACCTCACGGGCGGCTCCGGCCGGATCACGCCGTCTCGGGGTTCTCCCGGGGCCAGTGCGTGAGCGCCAGGTGCAGCGCCTCGACGCACCGGTCCCAGGACCTGCGGACGTCGCGGGGCGCGCCGAAGCCGCCGCCGGCCTCCAGGGCGCAGAAACCGTGGAAGGTGCTGCGCAACAGCCGTACGGCGTCCGTGGAATCGGGTTCGTCGAGGCCATAGGCGCGGAGCATGCCGTAGGTGATCTCGGTGGTGCGGCGCAGGGCGGGGGAGTCGGTGACGGGGATCTGGTCGAGCGGGAGCTGGGTGGCCGCGTACCGGCCGGGGTGCCGCAGGGCGTACTCGCGGTAGGCCCCGGCGAAGGCGGCGAGCGCGTCCTTGCCGGCCCGGCCGGCGACGGCCGCCGCGATCTGCTCGATCATCTCGCCGCCGGCCAGCAGGGCCATCCGGCCGCGCAGGTCCTGGAGGTTCCGCACATGTGAGTACAGGCTCGCGTCCTTGACCCCGAAGTGGCGGGCCAGGGCGGACAGCGAGACGTTCTCGAAGCCGACCTCGTCGGCGAGATCGGCGGCGGCCGCGGTGATGCGGTCGGGGGTGAGACCGGCTCGGGGCATGGGCCACCTCTGGACGGGACGGGAACCTAGGGGCTCTAGGTTAAGGTCCGCCCGCCCCTGTGCCGTACCCGGACGCGTCGGCGGCGGCCCCAGCGGTCCGGACCCGCCGGCCGGCCCACCCGCCGGCCCCACCCCGCGGTGGTCAGGGTGGGGCCGGGGGCACCGGCCCGCTCATGGGCTTCTGACCGTCAAGACGCCCGTCTGCCTCTGTCGATGGCCGCGCGCACGTCGCTTTACCAGCCGAGGTCGGCGGCCACCAGTACCGGGGGTGCTCAGCCGATCGGTGCGTACAGCACGCCCAGCTTGTCGATCTCGTCGCCCGCGCGGCCGGTGAAGCCGACGATCTGCCAGCCGGCGGGAGCGGTGAAGGTCTTCGCGTCGGAGGTGGCCGTGCCGGAGGCGAGGGTGCGGCCCTTGTCCGTGCCGAAGGCGGCGGAGAAGATCCGCGTACGGCCGTCCTTCTGGCCCTGCGTCAGCTTCACCGAGGTGAGGTGCTCGCCGGAGGCCAGGGTGAGGGAGGCCGCCGTGCCGCCGGTACCGCCGTGGGTCAGGGTCGTACCACCGTCGAGCGTGAGCGAGAGCCCGTCGAGGCGGGAGGCGCCGCGCAGGGTCAGGGTGCGGGGCGAGACCGTCGAGGGCAGGTCGTCCGCGTCGGTGAACGCGGTGCCGTGCGGGCCGCCGGCGAAGTCGCTGGCCCGCAGTCGCGGGTTGAGCTTCCAGGAGAAGTCGACCGTGTGCGGGAAGTGGTCGGAGAGGTTGCCGCCCGCCGAGTCGAGGAACTTCGCCCACTCGTTGTTGTAGCGGTTCGCGGTCAGGTCGACGACGTTGCTGTCCCGGTAGAGGACCTTGTCGACGACCTCGCAGCCGTTGGTCGGGGCGGTCTTCGGGCAGACCAGCGGTTCACTGCCCAGCGCGGGGGCGACGCCGCCCTTGACCAGCTGCACCCAGGGGTCCGTCAGGCCGTTCTCGCCGACGAGGCTGCGGATGTTGTAGCCGGTGCGCGTGTAGCGGGTGTTGGTGTCGCCCATGACGATCACCGCGTTGCCCGCCGAGTTCGCCTTGATGAACTCCGAGAGCTGGGTGACGTTGGCGCGGCGCGCGGCCAGGGCCGCATCGTCGTCGTCGGCGTTGGTGTGCACGTTGTAGAGGTCGACGTAGACACCGTCGTCGAGGCGCACCCGGGCGAGGGAGAAGCCCTTCGGCGTCAGGCAGTTGGTGCCGGTGCAGGTGTTCCACTTGACCCGCTCGAAGTCGTCGAACGCGTAGTCGGAGAGGGTGTTGAGGCCGTCCCCGAAGGGCACCCCGCCGCTGGTCGCCGTGCGGTAGGGGTGGTTGTCGCCCGCGTACAGGGCCGCGTGGTAGTTGAAGTCCTCCTGCACGTTGACGATGTCGTACGCCCCGAGACGCGGCGAGATCAGCGGGGTGTTCGTCGCGGGCTTGCCCGAGCTGAGTCCTTCCGGCAGACCGGCGACGTTGTACGTCAGCACGTTGAACGTGCCGCTGGTGGCCGCCGCGGCGGGGGTGGCGCCGGTGGTGGCCAGACCGGTGACGGCCAGCGCGCCGGCGGCGAAGGCGCCGAGCAGTCTTCGCATCGGGCGCGGGGGGTTAGTGGAACGCATGGGGGCTCTCCGGAGGGCGTGGGGAAGATGAGCGGTGCTCAGGTTCAACGTCAATCAGTGTGACGTGCAAGGTCAGTTGGGGAAACAGTGAGGGACGAGGCGATCTGTCGTATCCATGGCACCCGCCAGCCACGCCGTGATCGTTCGACGTTCATGTGCCCCCTCGATCCTCCCCAGGCGGCACGGTCGTGCCGCGGAGGCAGCCGCGGACGGCGGCGGCAACCGGGAGGCGTTCCATGGAGCACGGGCACGGGCACGGGCATGGGCACGGCCGTCACCACCACGGTCATGAGCACGGACGCGGGGCCGGCCGCCCCCTCCACCTCCCCCCGCGCGCCGGCGACGACCCGGTGCGGGTCCTTCCCTCATGGACGTGACGATGCACGCGCTCACCGTGGACGCCGAGGTCGGGGACCTGCGCGCCGCCGATCGGCTCCTCCACAGGCTCGCCGCCGAACTCGCCCTGCCCGAGGGCACGTTCGGCTGCACCCATCTGGTGCGGGGGGGACCGGCCCCGGGTCGCCCTGTCCCTCGCGGTGCCGTCCGAGCCGCTTCTGAGCACCGTCCAGGAGCGGCTCGCGGCCCGTGACCTCAAGGGGGCGCCCGGCATCCCGGACGCCATGGGCCGGGCCGTGATCCATCCCGGCGTCACGGCCCTGACCGGCACGCTGAGGATCGCGGACGTGCTCGACCGCTCCGCGATCTCCCGCGTGAGCGTCCTCGGCCCCCCGGCCGGCCGTCGCCGGACACACCGCTGGTCACCTGCGACCACGTACGGCCTTACCGGCACGAGGGTGAACTGGTCCTCACCGCCATGCCGGCCGCCGGTGGCACCCTCGTCCCCTTCGAGGTCCCCGAACCGACACCGTGCTGCGCGGGCCACTGACACCGTGCCCGTCCCGTCCCGTCGGGGGCGCGGGGCGGGGGCGCGTACCTGCGGACCGTTCACCCGGCAGGTGGAACTCTGCGGCCCAGTGAGCCGATCCGCTGGCCAGCCGTCCCCGGGTGCCGAGGACACGTCCGGACGCTGACGGCATGTCCATCCTTGCTTCCCTACGGGGACCCCTGCGTGCCGTGGCCGTCCTGGCCACGGCACTGGCGTGTGTCGTCGCCGTGCCCCACGGCGCCTTCGCCGCACCCGGTGACCTGGACACCACGTTCGGCACCGGCGGAAAAGTCACTGTCTCCACCCCCTCCTACGCGGACGGCCGGGACGTGGCGGTCCAGGCCGACGGCAAGATCGTCTCGGTCGGCTTCGAACAGGACCCGGCCGGCCAGGACGCCGAGTTCGCCGTGCTGCGGCACAACGCCGACGGCAGCGTCGACACCTCCTTCGGCGGTACCGGCGGCGGCGCCGGCGGCGAGGTGCTGACCGACTTCGAGGGCGGTGACGACGTGGCCCAGGGGGTGGCCGTACAGCCCGACGGCAAGATCGTCGTGGTCGGCCGCCACCAGGAGACCGACGACGAGTTCGCGGGCTGCTGCTGGTTCACGGTGGCCCGGTACACCGCCGACGGCAGCCTCGACACCACCTTCGGCGACGGCGACGGCTGGGTCAGCCCCGGCCTGGCCGGCGGCGCCGAGGACGCGGCCGGGGTCGCGGTGCGGCCCGACGGCAGGATCGTCGCCGGTGCCCGGGCCGGAGGCCTGTTCGGGCTCGTCCAGTACCTGCCCGACGGCAGCCCCGACACCGCCTTCGGCGGCGGGGACGGCGTGGTCACCACCGCGCTCTCCGACTCGCCCGGCGTCGGCGCGACCGCGCGAGACCTGGCCCTCCAGCCCGACGGGAAGATCGTCATGGTCGGCGACGTCGGCCAGACGTCCTTCGACTTCGCCCTGGCCCGGTACAACGCCGACGGCAGCCTCGACACCACCTTCGGCGGCGACGGCAAGGTCACCACGGACCTCGGCGGATACAACTGGGGCGAGGCCGTGGTCGTCCAGTCGAGCGGGAAGATCGTCGCCTCCGGATGGAGCGGCGGCCGCTTCACGCTCGTGCGCTACCAGCTCGACGGGAGCCTCGACGGCGGCTTCGGCACCGGCGGCGTCGCGACCACCGACTTCGGTAGCAGCTCCGGCGTGAACGACCTCGCGGTCCAGCCCGACGACCGGATCGTGGCCGGCGGCACCGCGGGCGGCGACTTCGCGCTGGCCCGCTTCCACGCGAACGGCACCCTCGACACCGGCTTCGGCACCAACGGCCGCACCACCACAGACTTCGGCACCGGCGACAGCGCGTACGGCCTCGCCCTCCAGTCCGACGGCAGGACCGTCGCCTTCGGCAGCAACGCCGACGGTGTGCGCGGTCTGGCCCGCTACCTCGGCGGCGAGGGCGCCCCGCAGCCCACCGGCGTCGACCTGGCCGTCACCAAGACCGGCACCGGCACGGTGAGCATCGGCGACCGCGCCACCTACACCGTGACGGTCACCAACACCGCCGCCACGACCTCGGCCACCGGCGTCGGCCTCACCGACACCGTCACCGGCCCCGCCGCCACGGTCGTCTCGGCCACCCCGGGCCAGGGCACCTGCACCACCTCGGCCACCGGCGCGACCTGCGCCCTCGGTACCCTCGCCGCCGGCGCGAGCACCACGGTGACGATCGTCGTCGAACCCAGGGCCACGGGCACCCTGACCGACCGCGCCACCGTGAGCGCGGCCCAGACCGACCCGGACCCGGGCGACAACACCGCCACGGCCACCACCGCGGTCAACAACTCCCGGGGCTGCACCCGCATCGGCACCAGCGGCGACGACACCCTGACCGGCACCAGCGGCAACGACGTCATCTGCGGCCTCGGCGGCGCCGACACCGTCAACGCCGGCCTCGGCACGGACACCGCCTACGGCGACTTCGGCAACGACCGCCTCGACGGCGCCGGCGGCAACGACACCCTCCACGGCGGCCCCGGCAGCGACAACCTGATCGGCAACGCGGGCAACGACCGCCTCAACACCGTCGACAACGTCTCCGCCAACGACACCGCCAACGGCGGTACGGGCACCGACACCTGCACCACGGACCCCGGGGACACGCGCGTCAGCTGCCCGTGACCCGACGGCCTCCAGGCCGGCTGTACACGAAAAGCGGCCGGTCGGCGATCACGCCGACCGGCCGCTCCGCGCCGGCCTACCACCTACCCCTTACGTCCTCGTCGTCGAGAACACGAACGAGAACTCCGCCGGCCCGGCGAGCAGCTGGTGCTGCGGCAGCGGGCCCGGACCGCAGGACTGGGAGCCGATGCCCATCTGGCCGTGGTCGAGGTTGACCCAGACCGTGTCACCGGCCCGCAGGTCGGTGAGGTGCTCGGCGGCGTCCAGCTGTTCGGTGGTCCAGCGGCGGGCCGTGAACCAGAACTCCGGGTCGCCCTCGACGCGCAGACCGCCCAGTTCCGCCCAGCGGACGTCCGGGCGGGCACCGTTCTCCTGGGGGCGGAGGTACGGGGTCTGCAGTTCGTCCACCGTGGCGTGGTGACGGCTCACCAGGGACGCCGACCGGGTGTCGGGGTAGCCCTCGCCGGGGCCGCCGCCGTACCACGTCACCGCGTTCGCCGACGGCAGCCCGAAGCGGATGCCGAGCCTCGGGAGCGGGACGGTCCAGTCGCCCTCCGGGGCCACCGACACGGTCAGCATCAGCCGGGTGCCGTCGGCGGCCCACCGATAGGTCGTGCGCAGGCCGACCTCCGCCGCGGCCGGCGCCACCCGCGTGCGCACGGTCAGCGCGTCCTCGCCCAACTCCACCCCGTCGAGGCGGTGTTGCATACGGTGCAGGCCCAACTTGCGCCACAGCCGGGCGTACGGCGGGACCGGGTGCCAAGGATCGGCGGCGTCGTTGTCCGTCGGCGCCCGCCACACGTCCAGGCGCAGCCCGGTCACGTCGACTTCGCCGATGGTCTTCAGCGCGCCCGTGCGGACGTCGAAGGAGGCCGGGCCGAGATGGATCAGCCGCTCACTCGCCGTGGGGCGCTCGTTCGGCGTGACGGCGGGCAAGGGCCGCTCAACGGAGGGCAGTTGGGCCCACGCGACCAGGTGGCCCTTCCTGCCCCAGGCCGTGTCCTCGGCCAGCAGCGCCCGTACGGTCCACAGCGCCTCGCCCGCCGGTCCGCCGGACGGCGGCTGCGGCAGCTTCACCTCGGCCGACTCGCCGGGCCTCAGGTCGGGCACCGCCAGGGTGCCGGCCTCCACCGTCCTCCCGTCGACCTCGTACGCCCACTCGAAGGCCAGCTCCGACAGATCCGCGAAGTCGAACGCGTTGCGCACCCGGACCGTCCCGGCCGTACCGTCGCCGTCGATACGGACCGGCTCGATGACCTTCTTGAACTCGATCAGGCCGGGGGACGGCGTCCGGTCGGGGAAGATCAGGCCGTCGCAGACGAAGTTGGCGTCGTGCAGCTCCTCGCCGAAGTCGCCGCCGTAGGCGTAGCCCAGCTCCGGGTGGGTGACGCCGTGGTCGATCCACTCCCAGATGAAGCCGCCCTGGATGCGGTCGTGGGCCTCGAAGATGCGCTGGTAGTCGGCGATGCCGCCGGGGCCGTTGCCCATGGCGTGGCCGTACTCGCACTGGATGAAGGGGAGCCCGCGGCGCTTGTGGGTGCCGCCGTCCAGACCCTGCCCGATGCGCTCGGTCTCGGCGTGGTCGGCGTACATCCGGGAGTAGATGTCGGTGTCGCGGCAGTCCCAGTCGCCCTCGTAGTGCACGAGACGTGAGCCGTCGCGGCCGTGGATCCACTCGGCCATGGCGGTGAGACCGCGGCCGGTGCCGGCCTCGTTGCCGAGCGACCAGATGACCACCGAGGGGTGGTTCTTGTCGCGCTCGACCATCCGGGCCGCGCGGTCCAGGAGGGCCGGGGTCCAGCGGTCGTCGTCGACGGGGTTGTCCCGCCAGTTCTGCTCGGTGAAGCCGTGGGTCTCCAGGTCGCACTCGTCGATCACCCAGAGGCCGTACTCGTCGCACAGGTCGAGGAAGGCCGGGTGCGGCGGGTAGTGCGAGGTGCGGACCGCGTTGAGGTTGTGCCGCTTCATCAGCAGCACGTCCTCGCGCATCGTCTCCAGGTCCAGGGCGCGGCCCGTCTCCGGGTGCCACTCGTGCCGGTTGACGCCCTTGAACAGGATCGCCTTCCCGTTGACCTTCAGCAGGCCGTCCTCCAGCACGACCGTGCGGAAGCCGATCCGCAGCGGGACGCGCTCGCCCTCGGTGACCAGCTCGCCGTCGTACAGCCTCGGGGTCTCGGCGGTCCACGGCTCGACCGGGACCGCCACCGGCTCGCCGGTCGCGACATCGATGTCGAGGGCGGGCACGAGGACCCGGCCGTCGACGTCGGAGTCGACCCGCAGGGTCCCGATGCCGCCCGTGTGGTCGTAGGAGGCGTGCACGAAGAAGTCGAGGGCGCTGCCCGCCGGGCGGTGCAGCAGCGTGACGTCCCGGAAGATGCCGGGCAGCCACCACTGGTCCTGGTCCTCCAGGTAGGAGCCCGCCGACCACTGGTGGACCCGGACGGCGAGGACGTTCCCCGCCGGCTTCAGCAGGTGCCCGACCGCGAACTCGTGCGGCAGCCGGGACCCCTTGAACTCACCGATGTCCGTGCCGTTCAGCCACACCCGGGCACAGGACTCCACACCGTCGAACCGCAGCACCGCCCCGCCCTCGTCGAGAGCGGGCCACTCCTGCGGCAGGTCGAAGAACCGCAGGTGGTCGCCGGTCGGGTTCTCCGTCGGCACCCGCGGCGGGTCCACCGGGAAGGGGTACAGGTGGTTGGTGTAGATCGGTGCCCCGAAGGCCCCGTCCCCCTGCAGCACCCAGTGGCCCGGCACCGCCACCTCCGCCCAGCCCCCGGCGTCGTACCCCTGCGCCGCGAACGAGTCGTCCTCGGCGTCGGCGGTGGGGGAGAGGCGGAAGCGCCAGCTCCCGTTGAGCGACAGCGACCGGGCGTCGGAGGACGCGTACCAGGCACGGGGCGGCAGGGCCCCGCTGCCCGGCGAGACGTCCTCGACGTAGTCGACGGATGTGCCGGTGGAGGAGGTGGTGGCGGTGGTGCCGGTGGTGCGGAAAGACATCGGTCTCCTTGCTGATTTTTCCTAGCCCTTGATCCCAGTCTGCGCGATGCCCTGCACCAGCCAGCGCTGGAGGAAGAGGAAGACGAACACCAGGGGCAGGATGGAGATGGCCGTGGCCATGAAGATCAGGTGGAAGTTGACGGTCTGGCCGGTCATGTAGTTCGAGAGCGCGACCTGGACGGTCCACGCGCTCGGGTCCTGACCGATGACCAGGGGCCACAGGAAGGAGTTCCATCCGCTGATGAACGTGATCGTCGCCATCGCGGCGAAGAAGTTCAGCGAGTTGGGTACGACGACCCGCCAGTACGCGCCCATGTAACCGAGCCCGTCCACACGCGCCGCCTCCTCCAGCTCCTTGGGGAACCCCAGGAAGTACTGCCGGAACAGGAAGCAGGTGAAACCACTGAAGAGGCCCGGAATGATGAGGCCCCGGTAGGTGTCGATCCAGCCGAGGGAGGACACCAGTACGAAGCTGGGCACGAAGGTGACGGCGGTGGGGACCATCAGGGTGCCCAGCACCGCGTAGAAGATCTTGTTGGCGTGCTTGTACGGGATACGTGCCAGGCCGTAGCCGGCCAGCGAGCAGACGAGCAGCGTACCCACGGTGTGCAGAACGCCGACGACCGCCGAGTTCCACAGCGAGCGCGCGAAGTCGACCGACGGATCGTCGAACGGCTCACTGATGTTGCCCCACTGGATGTCGGTGGGGAACCACTTCCATTCCTCGCCCGTGATCTCCGGGTCCGTCATCAGCGCGT
Source organism: Streptomyces stelliscabiei (assembly GCF_014873495.1). Taxonomy (GTDB): domain Bacteria; phylum Actinomycetota; class Actinomycetes; order Streptomycetales; family Streptomycetaceae; genus Streptomyces; species Streptomyces bottropensis. Next base: position 8,144,396 of record NZ_JADBGF010000001.1, read on the forward strand.
TGCGAAGGATCAGATAGAACGGGATCAGGAAGAGGAACGCGGCGAAGCCGGTGGCGACGTAAAGCCCGGTCGAGCCGAGCACACTGCCGGTACGCACGCGACGCGGCTTGGCCGACACGTCCGCCCGGTCCGCCGGAGGTGTCGTGGTGGTGGTCACTTGGACTCCTCACCCCTTCCGAATCCCATGAACTTGCCCTGGAGCAGGGTGACCAGGCAGATCAGTACGGTGAGGATCAGCGCGCCCGCACTGCCCGCGCCGTAGTCCTGGCTGTCACCGAGCGCCTTGTAGTACAGCTCGACCAGGGGCGGCCTGCCCCAGGTGGTCTTCGACAGCAGGTTGAAGAACTCGTCGAAGGCCTGGTATGCCGCCACGAGCAGCAGCAGGATCACGGCGGTGGAGGTCGCCCGCAGCTGCGGCAGGGTGATGTGCCAGAAGGTCTGCCAGCCCGGCTTCGCACCGTCGATCGAGGCGGCCTCGTACAGCTCCTGCGGGATGTTCTGCAGGGCCGCGATGAAGAGGATCATGTAGAAGCCGGCCTGGAGCCAGAGTCGGACGCTCAGGATGACCAGCCAGTACCACGGCGGGTCGGGGCTGGCCAGCCAGGCGGTGTTGTCGATGCCGAACAGGCCCAGGAAGGTGTTCGCGAGACCGAAGCGGACACCGTTGAAGATGGACATCTTCCACACCAGCGAGGCGGCGACATAGCTGACCGCCGTGGGCAGGAAGAACACCGACCGGAAGAACGCCCGCATGAACCGCAGCCGGTTCACCATGAGCGCCAGGCCCAGCGAGGTCGCCCAGGTGATCGGCACGATGAAGACGGCGAAGACGGTGAAGGTGACGAGAGAGCCGATGAAGTCCTCGTCGGTCAGCATCGTCACGTAGTTGTCGACGCCGACGAACGTGCTCGGGGTGACCGTGAAGCGGGCCTCGAAGAACGACAGATACAGGCTCCACAGGATCGGCAGATAGACGAAGATCGCCAGGCCGATCAGGAACGGCCCGGTGAAGAGCCAGAAGTTGAAGGTGGGGGAGCCCCGCAGCCCCCGCCGCGGCTCGGCCGGAGAGGCCTTGGCCGGGGCGGGGCTGGAGACGCCGTCCTTGGTGATGGTCGACATGTTGTGAGTACCTGTCCGCCGGTCTATCCGAAGAGCTTCTTCAGCTCTTTGTTGACCTTCGCGTCGGCCTTGGTGAGTTCCTTGTCCGGGTCGCCGCCCTTGCGCACGGAGTTGGCGAGGACGTCCTCCAGGGCGGTGATGCTCGCCTGGGTCCAGCCGATGTTGTCGAAGTGGCCGTAGTCGCTGAAGAGCTTGACGCCCTCAGCGGGCAGACCCGACTTCAGCTTCTCGGCCGACTGCGCGATGGAGGTGCGCGGCGGGATGTGGAAGCCGTACGAGAGCGCCCAGTCCTCCTGGTACTCCTTCTGGTCGATCCACAGCCACTTCACGTATTCCTTGGTCTCGTCGACGTTCTTGCCCTTGGCGTTGACGAACATCGACCAGCCGCCGTTGTAGACGGAGAGCTTGCCCGCGTCGCCGACCTTCGGGAACGGGAAGATGCCGAGGTCGTCGCCGAGCGCTTCCTGCATCTGGGGCATCGCCCACATGCCGCACCACTGCATGGCGGTCAGGCCCTGGTTGAGCGCCGACGGGTCCCAGAAGTCGGTCGGGGCGTCGAGCAGCAGGTCACCGCTGGTGAACAGCTTGCGCAGCTGCTTGAAGCCGTCGACGACCGCGTCCGTGTGGTAGGCGATCTGGTTCTTGTCGTCGAGGTGCTGCGCGCCGGCCGACCAGATCAGCGGGTTGACCATCGAGTGCAGGGTGTTGCCGAGGTAGGCGCCCTTGACCTTGCTGGTGGTCAGCTTGGCGGCGGCTTCGGCCAGCTCCTCCAGCGTCTGCGGGACCTCGACACCGGCCTTGTCGAACAGCGACTTGCGGTAGAAGAAGAACTGCGGGTCGTCGATCATCCGGATGCCGTATATCTTGCCGTCGACCGTGTGCGAGGCGATGTCGGCCGGGTTGAAGTCGTCCTTGACGGGGTTGATCAGATCGCTGAGGTCGGCGACCTGACCGCTCTCGATCATCTGCAGCTGCGGGTGGAACTCGAAGCAGTCGGGGGCCTTGTCCGTGAGCAGCGAAGCGAAGAGCTTGCTCTCGAAGTTGGAACCGGTGATCCACTGCGTGGTCACGTTTCCGCCCTTGTAGGCCTTCGCGTACTTCTTGATCGCCTGCTCGGTGCCCGCCTCGCCGTACGCGTGGAAGTACTGCGTGAGACCGGCGCCCGACCCCCCGCCGTTGCTCCGGCCGGTGTTGCTGCCGCATGCGGCCAGACCGCCGGCGGCGGCCAGGCCCATGGCGGCCCGCAGTACGGAGCGGCGGTCGAAGTTGCTGTTGCTCATTGCCGACATGCTGACGTCCTTGTCTCGAGTACGGCTGCGGCGCTGCGCCCACGGCTCGGCGGCTCAGTGCCAGTTGGCTCAAAGAGGCTTGCGGTGCGGGACGTTAACCTTCGGCTAAGGCTTCGGCAAGGGGTTGGACGAAGTCTGTTCGAAGCGTTGTATTCGGTTCGGTGTTCCGAACGTCCGTGCGGTGCAATGGATTTGACGTGGGGGTGAGGGCCGCCGGGTCAGGGTCCGGCGGCCCTCGGCTCAGGGGTGTGGGTGCAGCCGTTCGCGCTCGTCGAGGCGCCCTCGGCGGCGTACGGCGGGCTTGTCCGGGGCGGCGCGTCTGCCCGGTTTCTGCCCGACCGACTGGAGCGCGCCCTCCAGCGCGAACGTCGCCGCGCCGAGGCATGCCGGGTCGGTGGGGATCAGGGAGAGGACGATGTCGGTGGCGGCCATCGGGCGCGGCAGCGCGTGCCGGGCGACGGCCTCGCGCACCTCCGCGACCAGCGGCTCACCGAGGGCGGCCGCGACCCAGCTGCTCAGCACGACCACTTCGGGATTGAAGAGATTGACCAGGTCGGCGATGCCCGCACCCAGATAGCGGGCGGTGTCGCGCACCACCTTGACCGCCACCGGGTCCTGCCGGGCCACCCCCCGCGCGAGCGCGGCGATGGTGGCCGTCTGGTCCTCGGGATGCAGCAGCGTGCTGCGCGGACTCAGCTCCCGGAGGTTCAGCATGATCCCCGGGGCGCCCACATACGTCTCCACGCACCCGTGGTTGCCGCAGTGGCACAGTCGGCCGTCCAGCACGATCGTGGTGTGGCCCCACTCCCCGGCGCTGTTGCTCACGCCCCGGTGCAGCCCGCCGCCCAGGACGAGCCCGGCTCCCACACCGGTCCCGAGGTTGACGATCACGGCGTCCCCGCGCCCCCGCGCGGCCCCGAACCACAGCTCGGCCACCGCGACGGCGCGCAGCGGATTGTCCAGGTACAGGGGATAGGCGATGTGCTCGGTCAGCAGGTCGAGCAGTGGTACGTCGTGCCAGTCCCAGTTCGGCGCGTACTCCGAGATGCCGGTGGCGCGGTCCACCTGCCCCGGCACGCTCACCCCGACGCCGAGCACCCGCGCGCCCTCGATGCCGGCCTGCGCGACCACCGAGCCGACGGCGGCGGCCACGTGCCCCACCATCTGCTCGGGCAGATTCTCGCCGGGCCGGACGTCCTCCTCGGCCCGGGCCAGGACGTTCAGCGCCAGGTCGAACAGCTCGACATGGACGTACGTCTCCGCGATGTCGACGCCGATCAACGCGCCCCCCGACGCGTTGACGGCCACCAGCCCCCGGGGGCGGCCCCCGGCCGAGTCCTCGAACCCGACCTCGGTGATCATGCGGAGGTCGAGCAGTTCACCGACGAGCGTGGCGACCGTGGCGAGGCTCAGCCCGGTCGCCGCCGCCAGCTCCTGCCGGGAGGTGGGAGACTTGGCGATGATCTGGCGGAGCACCTCGTAGCGGTTCGCGGTGCGAATGTCGCGTGAGGTGCGCTTCACCGACGACATGATCCCCTCGATCCCTCCAGGCCATGACGAGGCCTGTTGCCCCGGCGCGGTCGAAGGCTATGGCGCGGAAGGGGCTTTCTACAAGGGGTTAGGAAAGGGGGTTTACGAAGTCGTCCGGCGAACCGCCGACCGTGGCCGGAGAACGACCGTGCACTCCTACGCGCCGAGAACCTCCCGTACGAAGGTGTTGCGGAACTTGCCCGCGGGGTCCAGCCCGTCGGCCACCCGCCGGAAATCACCCAGCCGGGGGTACAGCCGCCCCAGTTCGGCCGCCGGCACGGTGAACACCTTGCCCCAGTGCGGTCGCGCCTCGAACGGCGCGAGCACCTCCTCCACCCGCCGCACCACGGGCAGGACCGGCGCCGCGTCCGCGATCCACGTGAAGTGCAGCGCGACCGTGTCCCGGCCCTCGGCGGGGCCGATCCACTGTTCGTCGGCGGCCATCGTCCGGACCTCGCAGACCTGCAGCACCGGTGCCACGGCGTGCCGGATCCCGTCGACCGCGCGCAGGGCGTCCAGGGCGAACGGGCGCGGCAGCAGATACTCCGACTGCAGCTCCTCCCCGCTGCTCGGCGTGAACTCCGCCCGGAAGTGCGGCAGCCGCTCGTGCCAGGGGCCGGGCACGCCGAACTGCTCGGTGCAGTTCACCGCCGGCATCCCCGGCACCGGATGCATCGCCTCGGTCGCGGGCGCGGCCCACGGGAAGTCCGTCGTGGGCCGGTCCCGGCGACGCTTGACCCACACCTGGTCGAAGCCGGCGTGCTGCCAGCGGGTGAAGAGGCTCACGCTGTACGCCGACGCCGAGACGGCGTCGAAGTCCAGCCCGTCCAGGGGGAGTTCACCGAAGACGTGCTGGGTCACCTCGAAGGCGGGCGCCAGGTCGAGGGTGAGCGCGGTGACCACGCCGAGGGCGCCGAGCGAGGTGACCGCCGCGCCGAAGCGGTCGTCGCCACGCGTGAGCGTCAGCGCCGACCCGTCCGCCGTGACCAGCTCGACCTCGCGCACGGCCGCCGCGAGCGGACCGTTGCCGTCGCCGGAGCCGTGGGTGCCGGTGGCCACCGAGCCGGCGACGGAGATGTGCGGGAGGGAGGCCATGTTGTGCAGGGCGAGACCGTGGGCGTGCACCGCGCGGGCCAGCTCCGCGTACCGGACACCGCCGCCGACCCGGACCGTACGCGCCGCCGTGTCCACGTCGACCGCCGGCGGCAGGCCGGTCAGGGAGAGCAGAACGCCCTCGGGGCCGGGCTCCGCGATCTCGTTGAACGAGTGCCCGCTGCCCAGCACCCGCACGCGCTCGCTGCCCGCGACCAGGGCCCCCAGCGCGTCGAGGGTACGCGGCCGGTGCAGCTCCTTCGCCGTGTACGTGATGTTCCCGGCCCAGTTGGTCAGGGTCTCCGCCGTCATGCTGGATGTCCTCCGCGCTCCACGAGCCGTCGCTGTCGAGGGCCATCTTCTCCGCCCCTGCCCCACACCCCTTCATTGACCCTCTGGCGGGCGCCTGCCTACCGTAGAGAGCGGTTGCTGCCGCCTGCCTCCCCCTCAGTCGGAAGGTCCTTCCTTGCCCGAGCGTCCGCTCGCCCTTTTCGCCATGACGGCACCGAACGTTCCGCAGGTCTTCCCGCCGGAGGTGCTGTCCCGGCTGCGCGAGACCGTCGAGATCGATCCCGCCCTGGTCGCCGAGGACTTCGCCGACCCCCGGGTCCGGAAGGCGCTGGCCGAGGCCGAGGTGCTGGTCACGGGCTGGGGCTGCCCCCGTATCGACCGGGCGGTCCTGGACGCCGCGCCCCGGCTGCGGGCGGTGCTGCACTCGGCGGGCTCGGTGAAGGGCTTCGTCACCCCCGACGTCTGGGAGCGGGGGATCGCCGTCTCCACGGCCGCCGCCGCCAACGCCGTGCCCGTCGCCGAGTACACGCTCGCCATGATCCTGCTCGCCGGCAAGGACATCCTCGGCCGCCGTGAACGCCTGCGGACCGAGCGCGTCTCACCGGGCTGGGGATTCGTCCCCGGCATCGGCAACCACGGCCGCCGCGTCGGTGTCATCGGCGCCTCCCGCATCGGCCGCCGCGTCATCGAACTGCTGCGCCCCTTCGACCTCACGGTGAGCCTCACCGACCCCTACGTCGACGAGGCCGGGGCCGCCGCCCTCGGCGTACCCCTGCTGCCGCTCGACGACCTGCTGCGCACCTGCGACATCGTCACCGTGCACGCCCCGGACACCCCCGAGACCCACCGGCTCCTCGACCGCCGCGCACTCGCCCTCATGCCCGACGGAGCCGTCCTGATCAACACCGCGCGCGGCGCCCTCGTCGACCACGCCGCCCTCGTCGACGAGCTGCGCGCCGGCCGGCTGTCCGCGATCCTCGACGTCACCGATCCCGAACCCCTGCCCGCCGACTCCCCCCTCCTCGACCTGCCGAACGCCTTCGTCACCCCCCACCTGGCCGGCTCCCAGGGCAACGAGGTCGCCCGTCTCGGCCTCGCGGTCACGGAAGAGGCCGAACGCCTCACCACCGGCCGGGAACTGGCCCACGCCCTGGACCGCACGACGCTGGAACGCATGGCGTGAACCCGGCGCCGCCACCGCGACGGCCCATGCCACGAGGCACCCGAACGAATCGACCGGCCCCGGCACGAGGAGCAGCAGCCGCCCTCGGACCGCTCCCGGCGGCCGGCGCCCGCGCGGCGGCGCGCACGAGGAAACCGGTGACCGTCGTCACCCCCGCCCCGCCGAGGGCCCCCGCTCCCACGTCCCCGCCCACGGAGGCATACCGTGAGGTGGCGAACAACGACGACGGACGACCTCTTGCGTGACGTCGGGAGCGAGGAGAACGGGATGGGCAGCCGCACCGCACTGGTGGAGGACCTGATGGAGAGGTTCCCGCACGTGCCACGGGAAGCCGTCTTCAAGGAGGACCTGCTCAGGGGTGGGGTGGCGTTCGACGCCTCCGCGCTGAGCGACAACGAGAAGGGCGACGTCAAGCCGAAGTCGTACTTCATCTTCTCCTTCGACCACGGCACCCTCCCCGAGCTGGGCGAGGCCGCGCTGCGCCGCCCGCCGGAGGAGATCATCCTCACCGGCGGCCCGTACGACCTGCGGCGTACGGTCGTCTCCGTACGGGTCAACCCCGCCTCGCCCTACCGGGTGGCCTCCGACGAGGAGGGCCTCCTCGGCCTCTACCTCGACGGGCGGCGCATCGCCGACGTCGGCGTGCCGCCCATGCCCGAGTACTACCGGCACACCCTCTCCAACGGGAAGTCCGTGATGGAGGTGGCCCCGACCATCCAGTGGGGCTACCTGATCTACCTCACCGTCTTCCGGGTCTGCCAGTACTTCGGCGCGAAGGAGGAGTGCCAGTACTGCGACATCAACCACAACTGGCGCCAGCACAAGGCGGCGGGCAGGCCGTACACGGGCGTGAAGGACGTCGACGAGGTACTGGAGGCGCTGGAGATCATCGACCGGTACGACACGGCGAAGACCTCCACCGCGTACACGCTCACCGGCGGCGCCATCACCAAGACGGTCTCCGGCCGGGACGAGGCCGACTTCTACGGCCACTACGCCAAGGCCATCGAGGAGCGCTTCCCCGACCGCTGGATCGGCAAGGTCGTCGCCCAGGCCCTGCCGCTGGACGACGTCAAGCGCTTCCACGACTACGGCGTCAAGATCTACCACCCCAACTACGAGGTGTGGGACGAGTACCTCTTCAAGATGTACTGCCCCGGCAAGGAGCGCTACGTCGGCCGCGACGAGTGGCACAAGCGGATCCTGGACTCGGCGGGCGTCTTCGGCGCGCGCAACGTGATCCCCAACTTCGTGGCGGGCGTGGAGATGGCCGAGCCGTTCGGGTTCACCACGGTCGACGAGGCCATCGCCTCGACCACCGAGGGCCTGCGCTTCTTCATGTCGCACGGCATCACGCCCCGCTTCACCACCTGGTGCCCGGAGCCCACGACCCCGCTCGGCAAGGCCAACCCGCAGGGCGCGCCGCTGGAGTACCACATCCGGCTGCTGCAGGCCTACCGCGCCACGATGGACGAGTTCGGGCTGTCCTCGCCGCCCGGCTACGGCCCGCCCGGACCCGGCAACGCCGTCTTCTCCGTCAGCTCCTTCATGGACAGCCTCCCGGCCGTCGAGGAGGCGCCCAAGGGGGCGACCGAGGAGACGACCAAGGGCTAGAGGGGGAGAAGGGGGCCGACACGGAGAGTACCGACTACGTTTCCAGTCGGTAATTCCTGTGACGGTTGAGTCGATCGGGTCCGGCGTACGTACCACTCCACAAGCGTGACCACTGGTGACGGCATTTGAAGACGCGGCTTGTCAGTTGTGCGGAAACCGTGAAAAGCTCTGGGCCACCCGCAAGGTGGTCCCCCCAACTCCCTTGAAGCAAAGGGTAGTTGACCGCTTTTGCGAACTTCCCCCCTCGCTCTGTGGATGCAGGAGACCCATGCCCGACCTGCCGAAGCCCCAGGACGCCGCCGAGGCCGCGTTGTTCTCGGAGTGCTGGGACGCGGTCCTGTCGTACGCCGACCTGTGCACATCCGGTTCGACGGCGGCGACCCAACTGGCCACCGACGCCTTCACGCACGGCATGCACGAGGCCCGCGCCCTGGAGTTCGACATATGGGCCGACCGTGGTGCCGGACGGCGTGCCCTGCGGCTGCCACGCATACCCTTCCTCCTGACCTGGGTCAGGACCACCGCCGCGACCTGGGAGGCGGGCGGCCAGGGCCACCGGCTCGACCCCGACCTGCGCCTGTGGCTCAACTCGGACAAGGCCGCCCGTTACACCGGCCCGCCGCTGCACCGCCCCCTCGCCCTGCGCGCCCTGCGTGACATGCAGGAACCCGACGCGGCCCTGCTGTGGCTCGCCGAGGTCGAGTCGCTGCCGCTGGGCTCGGTGGCCCGCCGCCTCGGCCTCGACCCGGAAGTCGCCCGGTCCGAACTCGACCAGGTGCGCGCGCTGTTCAGGGACCGCTGCGCCCGCAGTCAGCTCGACACGCCCATGAACCCCGACTGCCGCAGCTACGCCCGGCTGCTGGACGCGGTCACCCGCTCGCCCGGCACCGACACCCCCGACGACCTCTCGCGCCACCTCGCCACCTGCGTGGAGTGCGCCGAGGCCGCGGCCTGCCTCGGCCTGCACGGCGGCGGTCTGCCCGCCGCGCTCGCCGGCGGCGTGATCGGCTGGAGCGGACTCGCCTACCTGGAGCGCCGCCGCCGCGCGGCCGACGCCGGGCTGCTCCCCGGGCGCGCCGACGCCACCGGTGCCGACCGCGGACTCTCGCCGGGCCGGGAGCCGGGGCCCCGGTTCGGCCGCAACGGGCTGCTCGTCGCCGCCGGTCTGGTCTCCGTGCTGGCGCTCGCCGTCTCCCTCATGCCCTTCGGCGAGGACGACACGATCGCGGGCGGCCCGTCCGCCGACGACTCACCGGTGGTCCAGCAGGACCCGAGGTTCCCGGTGTCCCCGCCCCCGTCCGGGGAGGGGTCCGAACTGCAGAGCACGACCCGGCCCGGGCCGACCGGCTCCGGCGACAAGGGCGACAAGGGCGACGACAAGGACAAGGGCGGCAACAGCAACGAGGAGCCCCAGGGCGACTCCTCGTCGCCGGCCCGCGTCTCCCACAAACCGGTCGACCCCGGCAAGTCGCCCAAGGCCATCTGCCACGTCCGCTACCAGCTCGTCAACGAATGGCCCGGCGGCTTCCAGGCCACCGTCACCGTCACCTCCAAGAAGGCCCTCGACGGCTGGCGCCTCGGCTGGACCTACGCGGGCGACCAGCGCGTCACCCAGATGTGGGACGGCACCTTCGACCAGGAGGGCTCGCAGGTCAGCGTCAGCGCCGCCGACTACAACAAGTCCGTGGCCGCGGGCGGCACCTTCGGCGTCGGCTTCCTCGGCATCTGGCAGGGCTTCGACAACCCCGACCCCGTGAAGTTCACCCTCGACGGGAGTCCCTGCGCGACGGGGAAGTGAACGCGTCGCGTCCCGGAGGGCGGAGAGCCCGCCCGGGGCGCGTGCCCCGCCCCGCGGCGCGTGCGGTGGCACCCGTCGCGGACAGCCGGAGGGGCTCCACGAACGCGAACCGCGGCTCCACCCTTGCGCTGCCGGGCAAGAACCGGTGCACTCGTGGACGATCGACAGCGGGTGATTCTTTCTATGGTCGTCGCATTCCCGCCGTGCGTGCCGCTCAGCCGGACGCCGGTCATCCGCGAACGAAGGAACGAACCCCCATGCCGTACATCACCGTGGGCCAGGAGAACTCGACCACCATCGACCTCTACTACGAGGACCACGGGAGCGGGCAGCCGGTCGTCCTCATCCACGGCTTCCCGCTCGACGGGCACTCCTGGGAGCGGCAGAGCGCCGTACTCCTGGAGGCGGGGTACCGCGTCATCACGTACGACCGCCGCGGTTTCGGACAGTCCAGCCAGCCGACGACCGGCTACGACTACGACACCTTCGCCGCCGACCTGAACACGGTGATGGAGACCCTCGACCTGCGTGACGCCGTCCTGGTCGGGTTCTCGATGGGCACGGGCGAGGTCGCCCGGTACGTGTCCGCCCACGGCACGGAGCGGGTCGCCAAGGTGGCGTTCCTCGCGTCGCTGGAGCCCTGCCTGCTGAAGTCCGACGACAACCCCGACGGGGTCGCCCCGAAGGAGTTCTTCGACGGCGTCGTCGCGGCCGTGAAGGCGGACCGGTACGCCTACTACACCGCCTTCTACCAGGACTTCTACAACCTGGACGAGAACCTCGGCACCAGGATCAGCGAGGAAGCGGTCCGCCACAGCTGGGACGTCGCGGCCGGCGGCGGGTTCTTCGCCGCCGCCGCCGCGCCGTCGACCTGGTACACCGACTTCCGGTCGGACATCCCGGCCATCGACGTGCCGGCCCTGATCCTGCACGGCACGGGCGACCGGATCCTGCCCGTGGAGGGCACCGCGCGCCCGTTCCACAAGGCGCTCCCCTCCGCCGACTACGTCGAGATCGAGGGCGCCCCGCACGGTCTGCTGTGGACCCACGCGGAGGAGGTCAACACCGCGCTCCTCGCCTTCCTCGGGAAGTGACCCGTACGGGACCGACGGCCGGGGGGAACCCGGGCGTCGGTCCCCCCGCCCTTCGTGGGTGCGGCAGTCGTTCGAAGCCCCTGAGAAATTGGTTGGCGTCCGCCGCCGGGTGTTCCTATCCTGAGGGGGCTTCACGCGGTGGCTCAGGGCTGCCGTTGTCAGTCGTGTGTCAGCAGGACGAACCAGTACGCGGAAGTACGTCAGTCGTACGGAGAAACGGGAGGTGTGACCGATGGCTGTCTCTGTGATGGGCGCTGCCCGCAACCAGAAGATCATCCACTCCACCTCCGTGGCCTCCGGCTGACCTTTCCCACACAGCGCGCACGCGCGTGCCGCCGGGGCCGCCCTTGTGAAGGGTTTCCCTTGAACCTCCTTTCTCTTTCGGCCTCTTCGACTTCCCCGCACCCCCTCGCCGCGTACGGCTGGGACGAGGGCTGGGAAGCGGAGTTCGCCGTCCACGCCGAGCAGGGTCTGCTGTCCGGCCGTGTCGTCCGGGTCGACCGGGGGCAGTGCGACGTCATCACCTCCGACGGTCCGCTGCGGGCCGACACCGCGTTCGTCACCCCCCACGACCCGCTGCGGGTGGTGTGCACGGGCGACTGGGTGGCCGTGGAACCCGCGGGCGACCCCCGCTACGTCCGCACCTACCTGCCCCGCCGCAGCGCCTTCGTACGCTCCACCTCCTCCAAGCGCGCCGAGGGACAGATCCTCGCGGCCAACGTCGACTACGCGGTCGTCGCCGTGTCGCTCGCCCTGGAACTCGACCTCGGCCGGGTCGAACGGTTCCTCGCGCTGGCCTGGGAGTCCGGGGCGCAACCGGTGGTCGTGCTCACCAAGGCCGACCTCGTGTCGGACGCCGCCACACTGGCGCATCTGGTGCAGGACGTGGAGACCGTCGCGCCCGGCGTCGCCGTGCTGACGGTCAGTTCCGCGTTCGGCGAGGGCCTCGACGTCCTCGCCGCGGTGCTCTCCGGCGGCACCTCCGTACTGCTCGGGCAGTCCGGCGCCGGCAAGTCGACCCTCGCCAACGCGCTGCTCGGCGACGACGTGATGGACGTCCAGGCCATCCGTGACGTGGACGGCAAGGGACGGCACACCACGACCACCCGCAACCTGCTCGCCCTGCCCGGCGGCGGGGTCCTGATCGACACCCCGGGCCTGCGCGGCGTCGGCCTCTGGGACGCCGAGAGCGGGGTCGGGCAGGTCTTCGCGGAGATCGAGGCACTCGCCGCCGACTGCCGTTTCCACGACTGCGCGCACATCGCCGAGCCCGGCTGCGCGGTCCTCGGCGCGGTCGAGTCCGGTGAACTGCCCGAGCGACGCCTCGACAGCTACCGCAAGCTGCTCCGCGAGAACCAGCGGATCGTCGCCAAGAGCGACGCACGGGTGCGGGCCGAGATCCGCAAGGAGTGGAAGCGGCGCGGCGCGGAGGGCCGCGCGGCGATGGAGGCGAAGAGGGGCGGCCGGCGCTGATCCCGGCGCGGGCGAGAGGGGCGTGTCGCGCGGTTCCGCGCGCACGCCCCCGGGGGGAGGCGGGGCCGCGCGCCCCTCCTTCCCCTTCCCCTTCCCCGTCCCCGGGGCACCCAGCATCGTGTCCGAATCCCGCCAGCCCCGCTCGTCACCGTCGTCGACACTTGATGTCATGAAGGACGAGGACACCAGGTACGAGGCCGTACGCAGCAGGGACGGGCGGTTCGACGGCGCGTTCTTCTTCGCCGTCGGGACGACCGGGATCTACTGCCGGCCGAGCTGCCCGGCGGTCACGCCGAAACGGGAGAACGTCCGCTTCTACGCGTCGGCCGCCGCCGCCCAGGGCGCGGGCTTCCGCGCCTGCCGGCGGTGCCGGCCGGACGCCGTCCCCGGGTCGGCGCAGTGGAACGTCCGCGCGGACGCGGTGGGTCGGGCCATGCGGCTCATCGGGGACGGCGTGGTCGACCGGGAGGGCGTCGCCGGGCTGGCCGTACGGCTGGGATACAGCGCGCGCCAGGTCCAGCGGCAGCTCACCGCCGAGGTCGGTGCCGGGCCCGTCGCCCTGGCCCGCGCCCAGCGGGCCCACACCGCCCGCGTGCTCCTGCAGACCACCGCCCTGCCGGTCACCGAGATCGCCTTCGCGTCCGGGTTCGCCAGCGTGCGCCAGTTCAACGACACGATCAAGGCCGTGTACGCCCTGACCCCCAGCGGCCTCCGCGCCGGCGCACCCCGGCGCTCCGCCCCCTCGCCGAGCGCCGGTATCCCGCTCCGGCTCGCTCACCGGGGCCCGTACCAGTCCACCGCGCTCTTCGACGTCCTCGCCGCCGAGGCCGTCACGGGTGTCGAGGAGATGACCGGCGGACGCGGCCGGCGCACCTACCGGCGCACCCTCCGCCTCCCGTACGGCACCGCCGTCGCCGAGGTCGGCGAACGGCCGGTGAGCGGCCGGCCGCGCACATCGCCGCCCCCGGCCCCGTCCGCGGCCCCGCACCCCGGCGGCTGGCTCGACGCCCGGCTGCGTCTCACCGACCCGCGGGACCTGACCACCGCCGTGCAGCGGCTGCGGCGGCTGTTCGATCTGGACGCCGATCCGTACGCCGTGGACGCGCGCCTCGCCGAGGACGCGCGCCTCGCCCCGCTCGTCGCCGCCCGGCCGGGGCTGCGCTCGCCGGGCGCGGCCGATCCGGAGGAGTGCGCGGTACGGGCGCTCGTGGGCCGCGAGGAGGCGGCGCGACTCGTACAGGTGTACGGCAGGACCCTGGACGCCCCGCACGGGACGCTGACCCACCTGTTCCCCGAACCGGCCGCCCTGACCGGCGAGGCCGGCCTGCTCGGCGCCCTCGCCACCGCCCTGGCCGACGGCACCGTCCGCCTCGACGTGGGGGCGGACCGGGACGCCACCGAGGCGGCCCTGCTCGCCCTGCCCGGCCTGGGCGCCCGTACCGTCGCGGCGATCCGCGCCCGCGCCCTCGGCGACCCGGACGCGGCACCCCCGGACGTGACCCTGCCGGACGCCTGGCGGCCCTGGCGTGCGTACGCCCTCCAGCACCTCGGCACGGCGGACGAGCGGGAGCCGGTCACGGCCGCACGGCGACGGACGCGGACACGGGCGCGGACGCAGTCGCAGGCACAACCCGAGACACGGGCACAGGCACAGGAAACGGCTCTGGGACAAGGAGTGCAGTCGTGAGCACCGAGCAGGACACCTACTACACCGTCGTCGACAGCCCCACCGGACCACTCCTCCTCACCGCCGACGGCTCCGGCGCCCTCACCTCGCTCTCCGTGCCGGACCAGAAGGGCGGGCGGGTCCCGCTGCCGGGCTGGGTGCGCGACCCGGGGCCCTTCCGGGCGGCCGAGGAGCAGCTCGCCGCCTACTTCGCCGGGGACCTCACGGAGTTCCGGCTGGAGTTGCGCGGCGAGGGCACCGACTTCCGGCGCCGGGTCTGGGCCGCGCTCGACGACGTGCCCTACGGCGCGACCACGACGTACGGTGCCATCGCCGCCCGTATCGGGGCGCCCCGGGCCGCCGTACGGGCCGTGGGCGGGGCGATCGGCGCGAACCCCCTCCTCATCCTCCGCCCCTGCCACCGGGTGATCGGCGCGAACGGCACCCTCACGGGGTACGCCGGTGGCCTCGGCCGCAAGCGTCTCCTCCTCGGCCTGGAGGGCGTGCTCTAGCGCGGCGGCTCGCGGTGTGGGGGCGCACCGTGTGGGGGCGCGCGGTGGTGCCGGACGGCGTGGGCCGGTCTCAGCCGCCGAACACCACACCCACCCACGCCCCCGCCACCAGCAGGCACGCGAAGAGTTCCGCCAGGACGCTCGACCCGCCCGCGCGCATCGCCGTGCGGGTGGCGGCCTTCGCCGCGCCGTGACGGCCGAGGCGGAGTCGTTCGCAGAGGTAGATACCGCCGACGAAGCCCGGGATCGCGCCGAGCACGGGGAGCAGCACGAAGCCGAGGAGCGCGCCGGAGCCCGCGTACGCGCCCATGCGGGGGGTGGCGCCGCTCTCCGTCAGGCGCCGGGGTGGCAGGCCCCAGCGGACCGCCCACGACACGAGCAGTACGACGGTGGCGCCGACCAGCACCCACCAGGCGGCGGGCCGCGGATCCTCCAGAGCCCACCACATGACCCCGGCCCAGACCAGCCAGGACCCCGGCACGCCGGGCACCAGCACTCCGCACAGGCCGAGCAGCAGTACCACCGCGACCAGCAGGAGTTCCCACGCTCCCATCTGCCCAGGGTGCAGGACCGCGCGCGAAAGCGCAGGTCAGAGATGCCGGTCCAGGTCACCGGGCCGGGCTCGTACGCGGCCCGGCCCGGCCCGGCCGCGGCCGGGGTGCCGTGCCGGCGGGCGGCCGACGAGGCGGGGCCCCACGGCGGGATCCCAGGAACATGCCGCACACGCGGGCCGACCGGCCAGGCGCCCGCACCGCGTGGCCCGGATCCCTAGGATCCCTCGACTTTCCCCGACTCCCTTGCCTCGCACCGGAGTTCGACGTGTAGTCCGACACGCCGTGACGTCGTCGGCTCTGCGGACCGATTTTCCGGATGCCCCGTTTTCATACGGCTCCTGAGGTGGACAATTAGGGGATGAGCCAGCAGGGGGAGAGGCCCACCGGTCACGAGGACGACTGGTGGCGGCAGTTGTACGACGACGACATCAACGGGGACACGGGCCCCTCGGTCGCGGCCGATTCCCTCGACGACCGCTTCGCCTCGGCGGCGGACACGGTCGGGAAGCCGCGGACGACTCCGGCGAGCGCGCCGGACGGACTGGATGCGCCGGATCCGCCGGAAGTGCCGAACGTGCCGGAAGCACCGGAAGTGCCGGAAGTGTCGAACGCGCCTGAAGCACCGGAAGTGCCTGAAGTGCCGGACGCACCCGACCCGGCGAGTACGCCGAGTCGGCCGAGGGCGTCGAGTCCGCCGGGCGCCTGGGGGGCCGTACCGGGCACGTCCGGCGCCTGGGCAGCCGTGCCGGGCACATCGGCCACCAGGGCCACGTCACGCGGCGAGCCCGACGGACGACGGGGCGGCACGGGCAACGGCCCGACCCCGCCGAGTGCGTCGACCGACGCGGTCCCGCCGCCCCCCGGCCACGCCCCGGGCCCCTACACGGACAGGGTGCCGCCGCAGGGCTCGCCCGGCGGCCCCCGGCAGAGCGACCGTGGCGACCGGTCGGGTCACCCGCCGGTGCCCCCCGCGCCCCCCGCCCCGCCCCCGCCCACCGGCACCCCTCCGTACACCGGCCCCCCGCCCGCATCCGACCGCACCCCTCCTCCGCCGGACCGCGTCCCGCCTCCGCCGGACCACACCCCTCCCTCCTCGCCCCGCGACCGCACCCCTCCCGTGCCCGACCACGCCCCTCCATCCCCGGCCCCCGCCCTTCCCCCCGTCCCCGCCGCGGACCCCCGCCGCGGGCTCGTTTCGCAGCGGGCGCCCTGGGAGCCGCCGGTGGCCCAGGCGTCCGGGCCGGTCACCTTTCCGTCCGGGCCCACCCC
Source organism: Streptomyces stelliscabiei (assembly GCF_014873495.1). Lineage (GTDB taxonomy): Bacteria > Actinomycetota > Actinomycetes > Streptomycetales > Streptomycetaceae > Streptomyces > Streptomyces bottropensis. The sequence continues at coordinate 8,160,880 of NZ_JADBGF010000001.1, forward strand.
GCCCGGATTCCGCACGGTCGCGCCCGGGTGGCGTGCGCCCGCGCAGCGGTCCCCGGGCGGCGTGCCCGTCGTGAGCCCCCCGGCGGATGTGCCGCCCGAGAGCGGCAGCGGGCACCCCGGGGATCTGTCCCGCGGTGGCACCCCCGCACCCTCCCCGGCCACCGAACCGTCCGACGCCCCGCCCCCCACGCTCCAGGCGCAGGAGGTCACCCTGGTCACCGGGAGCAGGCGCGTGCGGGTGGAGTACGTGGGGTCCGGGCCGCCCACGTACGACGCGGAACCGACCGCGCTGCCGCCGGCGGACCCGGAGGATCTGGGTGACCTGGTCGCGGACACGGTGCTGGACGGCGCGCGCTATGGGGCGTGCACGCTGCGCGCCGCGTCACTGCGCGGCGACTCGGCGCGCTACCGGGGCGAGCCGCGACGCGACGCGCTCCTCACCGCCCGCTTCGGCCTCGGCGAACAGGCGCTCGTGCTGGTGGCCGTGGCGACCGGCGCCCGCGCCACACCGGGCGCGCACCGCGCGGCGGCGGAGGCGTGCCGGTGGATCGGGCGGGCCGTCGGGCTGAGCCACGCACGGCTGGTGGATGACATCCGCGCGGCCCGGCGCGGCGACCTCAAGTCCGGGCTGCACCGGCTGACCGACCGCAGCCTCGGCAAACTGCGCGCCGGCGCGGTCGAGCAGGGGCTCGACCCGGAGGAGTACACGGCGAGCCTGCGCTGCCTGCTGATCCCGGCCGACCCCCGGTGCCGTACGCGCGTCTTCTTCGGGGTGGGCGGCGGCGGGCTGTTCCGGCTGCGGGACGGGGAGTGGCAGGACATAGAGCCCCGGGTCGCCGACACGGCCGGCGCGCCGGTGCTCGGCTTCGGTTCGCTGCCCCACGAGACCCCCGACGGCGACCGCCTCACCATGGACCTCAACATCACGACACCCCCGAGCCCGTACGAACCCGCGCCCGCGCCGCCCCGCGAGCCCTTCCGCTTCCGCGCCTCCGTGGCCCGGGAGGAGGACGTCCTGCTCCTGTGCAGCAGCGGTCTGGCCGAACCGCTGCGCGGGGAGGCCCCGCTCGCCGAGCATCTGGCGTCGCGCTGGGGGGCCGGTGAGCCGCCCGGCCTCGCCGCCTTCCTCGCCGATGCCCAGGTCAGGGTCAAGGGCTACGCGGACGACCGTACGGCCGCCGCCGTGTGGGAGGCCTGAGACCCCACCCCACAGGACGCGCAAGGGCGTCAACCAGCCGCGGGTTGGCCTGTACCAGCGAAGGTTTCCGGCCAATCAACATCATCGAGCCCAGCCGCCGGTCCGGGCCGGCGTCGCGGTGCGCGCGGGGCGGCCGTCCGTGCGGAGGATATGACCGGATCCAGGGCCCCGCATGGGCAATCGCGCCCCTTCTCGACCTCGGACGGGGGTGCCGCGGGCGCGGTGGGCGGACGGGTCCGGCGGGCCGTGCGGGGGTTTCGGAGGAGGGGAAGCGCTCTCCCGCGGTGGCGACAGCTGGCTTGACCCTGTGCGTTTGAAAGCGTACGGAGGGTCGTTGACGATTCGACATGAGTGCCGCGATCCGGACGGGGCATGGATCCCCGTGTACGTGTTCGGAACAGGGGGAATCGTCATCGGCGCGTGGGCGGGGGTCATGAAGAGGCAGGCGCGAGGGAGTGGTCCCGTGGCGACAGGGGCCTCCTCGGCAGAGGTGGTGGAGGAAGCGGTCGGCGACCCGACGGACAGGGCCGACGCGGAACAGCTGGAACGCACACTGGGGCGGGCGGACCTGAAGGCGGTGCCCGAGGCCCGCAGGGCCCTGCGGGAGCTGCTGCGGCAATGGGGGCGGCCGGAACGATCGGAGATAGCGGAACTGCTGACGAGCGAGCTGGTCACCAACGCGCTCATCCACACCGACCACGACGCGGTACTGACCGCGACCGTCTCACCGCGCGGACTGCACGTGGAGGTCCGGGACTTCGTGGGACGCAGGCCCAGACCCAGGGTGCAGAACGCCGACGACAGCACCAACGGACGCGGCCTCTTCCTCGTCCAGGCCCTCGCCGACGCCTGGGGGGTACGGCCGCACGGGGTGGGCAAGGCGGTCTGGTTCGACCTCGACGGTGGGCTGGCGTCCCCCTCGACGTGAAACGGACAGGGGCGCGGCTTCTGCCGCGCCCCTGTCCGATGTGTGGCTCCGTCCGAGCCGCCGGCTCCCTCAGCCGAACTGCTGCTCCAGATCCTTGAGCTTGCGCTCCAGGGAGTCGAGTCGCGGCAGGGCCATGGTGTCGTCCTCGGCGGTGAGGTCGACGGTGAGCGACTTGTCAGCGTTGCGTACGGGCTGCAGGGAGGGACGCGAGCGCACGGGCAGCTGCTCCGGCGTCGATATGGCAGGCTCCGAGGCCACCTGGGCCGCCGGTACGCGCTCCACCGTGGTGTCCACCTGGCGCCCGCCACCGCCACCGCCGCCGCCACGACCGGGCAGACCTCGGTGGCCCCGGCTGATCGCCTTGAGGTGGGCGCGCTCCAGACGTTCCTGCTCCCGCTTGCGCGTCCGGGTCTCTTCCTTGATCCGCTTGTCCTCGCGCACCTCGTCCACGGCCTCGTCCAGGCTGCGCACGCCCTCCAGGAGCATCAGCGACCAGGCCTTGTACGTCTCGCGCGGGGCCCGCAGCCAGCGGACGATACGGATCTGCGGCAACGGACGCGGCACCAGGCCCTGCTCGCGCAGCGCGGCGCGGCGGGTCTGCTTGAGCGCGCGGTCGAAGAGCACCGCGGCGGACATGGACATGCCTGCGAAGAACTGCGGGGCGCCGTCGTGGCCGAGACCCCTGGGAGCGTGCACCCAGTTGAACCAGGCCGCCGCACCGGCGAACGTCCACACGAGTATCCGTGAGCCGAGGGCCGCGTCGCCGTGGCTGGCCTCGCGCACGGCGAGCACCGAGCAGAACATGGCGGCGCCGTCCAGGCCGAACGGAACCAGGTACTGCCACCCGTTGGAGAGGCCCAGGTTCTGCTCGCCGAAGCCGACCAGGCCGCGGAAGGAGAGCGCGGCGGCGACCGCGGCACAGCAGAAGAGGAGGATGTAGGACGCCGTGGCGTAGAGGGCCTCCTTGCGCCTGCGGCGCTCCTCGCTGCGTTCCCACGAGTCATCGGTCTTCGCGTGCTCCCCGGAGCGCTTGCCGCGCGCGAGCACCGCAACCGCCGCCAGCATCCCCAGGAGCAGTACGGCGCCCGGAAGCAGCCAGTTCAGCGATATGTCGGTCAATCTCATCAGGGGTCCCTTGCATTGGGATAGGGCGTAACGCCCGCCATAGTGGCCCAATCCTCGCGGCCCTCAGGGGGTTTCGGGGCAAGAGACCGCCAAAGAAGTGCAATGAGTGACGCCAGGCGGCATTCTGCTCGAACTACCGCGCGAGGGACGGGAGTAGAGTGCGAGTGAGATTACCCGTTCGAGTGGTTCCACGGAAAGTTCCTGCGACAAGTGAGGAATTTGTGAACCAGCTGTAATCAAACAAGGGTCCCACCCGGATTTGATCTTACGGCACAGGCGGCGGGCGATCGCCGGGGGGTGGCACGCGAGAAGCATCCTCGTCCCCCGAGGGCCCGTCAACTGCGGGCGGCGGCCGTCAGTTTGCCGATCCGGTCCGCCTCGCAGGTGCGCGGGCAGGTGACGCAGGTGTCCTCCGGGGCCAGCGTGTAGAACATGCAGCAGCTCGCCCGGTCCCGGGTGGGCAGCGACTCGCCGCCGGGGCCGGTCAGTTCACGGAAGCCCGCGGCCCCCACGTACGGCCGGGTCGCGCCCGGCAGCAGCAGCTCCAGCTCGCGCCGGCAGCGCTCCTGCTCGTCGGCGCCCAGGAGTTCGGCGACGTACCAGATCCCCTCGACGATCTCGTCGGTCGCCATGCCCCACAGTGCCCGCCCCCGCCGCCGCATCCGGGGGCCGAAGCCGCCGAGGACCGGTTCTATGTGCTCGGCGAAGGCCGCCCGCAGCTCGGCCCGCAGCGCCTCCTCGTCCGGGACCACCCGGGCGCCCGGCTCGGCGGCCGCCGGATCGCCCGGCAGGCAGCTGAACGTCTCGCCACGCACCGCCAGCCGGCTCTGCTCCCGCTGGAACGCCACCTGCCCGGCGGGGAACCGGGGCACCCGGCGCTGCAGGAACCAGGGGACGGTGAAGAGGAGGCAGGCGTACCAGGCGTACCGGTGCAGTCCGAAGGCCGCCACCACGTCCGGCCGGCCCTCGCGGCCGTGGTCCCGCCGTATCTGGGCCGCGTCCCAGGCGAGGAACGCGTCGAGCTCGGCTCCGGCCGCCGCGAGCCCGGCCGCCCGGACCCACCCCTCGCCGTCGGGCAACGGATCCATGGGGGAGAGTTCTGTCACGCTCACCATCGGCAGGACCTCGCTCAGGCGGGCGTACGCGGCCGTCATGGGTGACGTGCGCGCGGAAAGGGCCGGTGCCGGAGCTGAGTGGGGCATGCGGGGACCGCCGTTTCACCATCGCTGGCCAAGTAAGGCTTACCTTACCCGAGGTGGTCGAGGTTTGAACTGAGGGCATGTGCGCCTATGGTGCTTTACGACCGGTAACAACCCCAGTAATGACCTAAGCGCCCCCATGTACCCCGTCGGCCGCGCTGCCCGACCCACCCGACACACGACTCGGCTCGCAGGAGGACCCGTGGAGCAGGCCGGACCGCGCTCGCGTCAGGCCGCCCCGCGCGCGCCGGAGGCCGCCGCCCGTCCGGCGTCGGCCTACCGCGTGCCCGCGCAGCCCGGAGTCGCGGACGTCGACCGGGAACGGGGCATCACCGCGGACGGCGGCGGCGCCGGGGTGCGCGGCGACACCGGCGGCGTCACCGACGCGGCCCGGGGCGAGCACACGCACAGCGAGACGCCCATCCCGCTGCCGCGCACGCCGGAACGACCCGTCCTCCAGCGGTCCTCCGTACGGGGGCAGATCCTCGACGCGCTGCGGGCCGCGCTCGCGGGCGGTGAGCTGACGCCGGGCGAGGTGTACTCGGCGCCCGCGCTGGGTGAGCGGTTCGGGGTCTCCGCGACCCCCGTGCGCGAGGCGATGCAGCAACTGGCCATCGAGGGCGCGGTCGAGGTCGTGCCCAACCGGGGCTTCCGCGTCGTACGACGGGGTGCCCGGGAGCTGGCCGAGCTGGCGGAGGTGCGGGCGCTGCTCCAGGTGCCGGTGGTCATGCGGCTCGCGCGTACGGTGCCGGCGGACCGCTGGGGCGAACTGCGGCCGCTCGCCGACGAGACGGCTCGCGCGGCGTCCACCGGGTGCCGGGCCACGTACGGGGAGGCGGACCGGGCCTTTCACCGGGGGGTGCTGGGGCTGGCCGGGAACGAACAGCTGCTGCAGATCGCGGACGATCTGCACCGGCGTACCCAACTGCCCTTGGGGGTCGGGCACTTGGGGGATGTCGGGAGTGGGGGACGCGTGGAGCTGATGGCTGACGCGGCGGAGCACATCGCGTTGCTGGACGCGTTGATGGCCGAGGACCTGGAAGCGGCGTGCTGTCTGGTGGAGAAACACTTCGGGGCGGTGGGCTGAGGTCGCGTCGGCGGCCTCGGGCCCGGTGGGGCTTCTCGCGCAGTTCCCCGCGCCCCCGAAAAGCCGGGGCTGCGCCCCGTGCTTTTCAGGCCCGTCAGGGCCTGTGCTCTTAGGGGCGCGGGGAACTGCGCGACCAGCCCCCACCCGTCCGCACCCGAAGCACGCACCCGCACTCATGCCCCCGTCGCGCCGTCACGCCGTCGCGGCCGGCGGTGGTGCCAACTGCCGGGCCAGCCACGTCGGTACGCCGCCCAGCAGCCGGAACAACCGCCCCGCCTCCTCGCGCAGCCGCGACGCCTCCGGTTCGGACTCGGTGTCCGCGAGGGCGACGAGAGCCGGGGCGGTGCCGACCAGATAGCCCAACTCCTCCCGAATCCGCAGGGATTCGGCGAAGCCGTGCCGCGCCTCGGCCAACTCGCCGTCGCGCAGGGCGAGTCCGGCGAGATGACGCCAGGTGAAGGACTGCAGGAGCAGATCGTCGTGCGCGGTCGCCCCGGCGTGGGCCCGTCGGTAGGCGGCACGCGCGGCCTGCGGGGATCGGGCGAGGTTCTCGGCGAGAACCCCCCGCCGGAAGTCGAGCAGGGCCCGGCCGGGCGCGCCGGGGGCGATCAGGGCCGCCGCCCGGCCGAGCGCGGCCCGCGCCTCGTCGGCGCGGTCCCGGACACGGAGCAGCGTGGCCGCGTACGCCAGTTGGCCGCGCTCGCAGGCCGCCGCGCCCCGCTCGTCGTCGGTACGGGCCTGCGCCTCGGCCGTGCGCAGCGCGTCCTCGGCCTCCTCCCAGCCCTGCTCGGTGTAGAGGCAGCGTTCGACGAGCAGCGCGGTCCGCTGCAGCGAGGCCTGTGGGGTGTCGGGCTCGATCAGGGCTGCCGCGTCGACCCAGCAGGCGCGTGAGCGCAGCCGCCATACCGCGGTCTGGAGTGGATCGTCACCGGCGGTCGTTCCGTTACCGGACATGGCGGTGTGCGCCACGTTGCCCTCCCCGAGCACGCCCTTGAGCTTTGAGTGGTGGCCGCATCTCAGCACGGATTCCGTGGCCCGGCCAAGGGGGTGGGTGAAGGAATTCACAAAGTCATGGGGTGCGGACGGCGCACTTGGATCTTCGCCCACCACCCCATGACCTCAGCTCATGCGCAGGGCCAGGAAGAAGTCCAGCTTGTCCTCCAGCCGGGAGAGGTCCCGGCTCGTCAACTGCTCGATGCGGCCCACCCGGTAGCGCAGCGTGTTGACGTGCAGGTGGAGCCGGGCGGCGCAGCGCGTCCAGGAGCCGTCGCACTCCAGGAACGCCTCCAGGGTGGGGATCAGCTCGGCGCGGTGCCGGCGGTCGTAGTCGCGCAGGGGGTCCAGGAGCCGGGCCGTGAAGGCGCGGCGCACGTCGTCGGGGACGAAGGGCAGGAGCAGCACGTGCGAGGCCAGTTCCTGATGGCCCGCCGCGCACACCCGGCCGGAACGGGCGGCCGCCACCCGGCGGGCGTGCCGGGCCTCCTCCAGCGCGCCGCGCAGGCCCTCCGCCGAGTGCACGGCGGCGCTGACACCGAGGGTGAGCCGTCCGTCGTCGTCGAGCCCGGCGGTCAGCGGGTCCCGTACGGCGGTGAGGAGCGTGTCGGCGTGGATGCCGGGCTCCGGACCGTCGGGCCCCGAGGAGACCGCCGGGAGGGGGACGAGGGCGATGGCCTCCTCACCCGTGTGGGCTACGGCGATCCGGTCCGAGGGCTCCGGGCCCGTCGCCAGGGGATCGACGAGGATCTCCTCCAGAAGCGCCTGGGTGACCGGACCGCTGTCGCTCTCGTCGCCGTCCCACTCGACCCGGGCCACGACGATCTGCCAGTGCGGCGCCGACCCGAGGCCGGGCAGCAGCACCGGCGCGGCCACCCGCAGCCGGGCCGCGATCTCGGCCGGGGCCGCCCCCGCCTGCACCAGTTCCAGGACCTCCTGGGCGAGTCTTCGCCGTACCGTGCGGGCCGCGTCGCGCCGGTCGCGCTCGACCGCGATCAGCTGGGTGACGCCCTGCAGCAGGTCGAGCCGTTCGGCGGGCCAGTCCCCGGCGTCCGCCTCGACCGCGAGGAGCCACTCGGACAGCACGGTCGCGCGCACGTCCCGCGCGAGGGGATCCGTGCCGCGGCCCGCGCCGCCGATCGGGAAGAGCGAGTACGTGGTGGTGCCGACGATCACGCGGTGCGGTCCTCGCCGTCCCGTGCGGGTCGCCGCCAGGTGCTCGGCGGCCAGCCGCGCGCGCAGTTCGGCGGGCAGGGCGGGCCCGGCGTCCTCGGGGCCCGCGACGAGCCGGCCGGCGGGGGAGAGCACCCAGGCGCGCAGGTCCAGATCCGAGCCGAGCAGGTCCAGAACCACGTCCGGGCCGCCGCCCGCCGGGCCGGAGGTCATCATCCGGCGGTGGCGGTCCACCACGGCCGCCAGGTCTCCGGCCCGCTCGCCGGAGACCTGCCGTACGACGTGCTCGGTGATCGTCGCGAAGGCCACCGACTCGTTCACCGCGAAGAGCGGGAGCCGGTGCCGGGCGCAGGCCACGACCAGGTCCTCCGGGATGTCGCCCAGCTCCGCCTCCCCGGCCGCCAACGCGGTGACCCCGGCCCCTGCCAGGAGCCGTACGAAGGGCTCGGAGTCGGCGGCGTCCCGGCGCCAGGCCAGGCCCGTGAGCACCAGCTCGCCGCCGGAGAGGTAGCGGCTGGGGTCCCTGAGGTCGGTGGTCATCACACCGCGCACGGTGCGGTCCAACTCGTCCCCGCCGCCGAGCAGCCGCAGACCCAGCGCGTCGGTGTCCAGCAGTGCGCGCAGCCGCATTCTCGTCGCCACCGTTCTTGTCTAGAAAACAACGTTCGGTTCGCCCGGGAAGCGTGCCCGAGGCTTCCGCGGGAGGGTGGTCGTGGAGGCCGGGGCCCCGTGTGTGTGCGGGGTGTTTCCAGCCGAAAACGAAGAGGTTGCCGAGGGCCTCCGTTCATACGAATCTACAAGATGCGCCCCTTGGCCAGCCAACTCCTTCATGTTTTCCGTGACTGACCGGGGTCGGGCGGGCGCTGTGTACTGAGACCCAAGACACGTGAACAGCCCATGGACGAGCCGGGCCCGCCGCACACGATGATCTGGCTCAAAAGACGACACAGACGAAGAAGAGAGCCGGTCACATGGACTTCCTTCGCCCCGCCAGCTGGGAGGAGGCGCTCGCCGCGAAGGCCGAGCACCCCACCGCTGTGCCGATCGCAGGCGGCACCGACGTGATGGTCGAGATCAACTTCGACCACCGCCGGCCCGGGCATCTGCTCGACCTGAACCGCATCGGCGAACTCTCCGAGTGGGAGGTCGGCGAGGACACGGTCCGCCTGGGCGCGTCCGTCCCCTACACCCGGATCATGGAGAACCTCCGTACCGAGCTGCCCGGCCTCGCCCTGGCCTCGCACACGGTCGCCTCCCCCCAGATCCGTAACCGCGGCGGCGTCGGCGGCAACCTCGGCACCGCCTCCCCGGCCGGCGACGCCCACCCGGCCCTGCTCGCGGCGGGCGCCCAGGTCGAGGCCGAGTCCGTACGCGGCACCCGGCTCATCCCCATCGACGACTTCTACACCGGCGTGAAGCGCAACGCCCTCGCCCCGGACGAGCTGATCCGCGCGGTACGCATCGACAGGGCGGACGGCCCGCAGCAGTACTCGAAGGTCGGCACCCGCAACGCGATGGTCATCGCCGTGTGCGCCTTCGGGCTCGCCCTCCACCCGTCGTCGCGGACCGTGCGGACCGGCATCGGCTCGGCCGCGCCGACCCCCGTCCGGGCCAAGGCCGCCGAGGAGTTCCTGAACGCGGCGCTCGACGAGGGCGGCTTCTGGGACAACGGCCGGATCATCACCCCGTCGGTCGCCAAGCAGTTCGCCGACCTGTGTGCCGGCGCGTGCAACCCGATCGACGACGTCCGCGGCACCGCGAGCTACCGCCGCCACGCGGTCGGCGTCATGGCCCGCCGCACGTTGATGTGGACCTGGGAGTCGTACCGCGGCACCGCCGCCACCGAGGGAGCTGCGTGATGCGCGTCAATTTCACGGTCAACGGCCGTCCGCAGGAAGCCGACGACGTGTGGGAGGGCGAGTCCCTGCTGTACGTGCTGAGGGAGAGGATGGGACTTCCGGGCTCCAAGAACGCCTGTGAACAGGGCGAGTGCGGGTCGTGCACCGTCCGGCTGGACGGGGTGCCCGTGTGCGCGTGTCTGGTCGCGGCAGGACAGGTGGAGGGCCGCGAGGTCGTCACCGTCGAGGGGCTGGCGGACTTCGCCAGGCAGCGGGCGGAGCGCGGTGGTTGCGCGTCGGGTGCGTGTGGTACGCCTGGTGCGGGCGGGACTTCGCTCGACACGGCCAGGCAGTGGGCCGCCCGAGGGGCCGACTCACAGGCCGGCGAAGGGGGCGGCGTACCTCCGCGTGCGACGCTCTCCCCGATCCAGCAGGCGTTCATCGACGCCGGCGCCGTCCAGTGCGGCTTCTGCACGCCGGGGCTGCTCGTCGCCGCCGACGAGATGCTGGAACGCACTCCCGACCCGAGCGACGCGGACATCCGCGAGGCACTGTCGGGCAACCTGTGCCGCTGCACCGGCTACGAGACGATCATGGACGCGGTCCGCCTCGCGGCCGCCCGGCAGTCCGAAGGGGTCTGAACATGGGAACCACCGGCCTGCCCACCAACATCACCCAGGGCTCCCGCACCAAGGGCGGCATCGGCGAGTCCACGCTGCGCCCGGACGGCACCCTCAAGGTCACCGGTGAGTTCGCGTACTCGTCCGACATGTGGCACGAGGACATGCTCTGGGGCCAGGTCCTGCGCTCCACCCTCGCCCACGCCGAGATCGTCTCCATCGACACGGCCGAGGCCCTCGCCACACCCGGTGTCCACGCCGTCATGACGTACGACGACCTGCCGACCGAGGTGCGCAACTACGGCCTGGAGATCCGGGACACCCCCGTCCTCGCCCACGGCAAGGTCCGCCACCACGGCGAGCCCGTCGCGATCGTCGCAGCCGACCACCCGGAGACCGCCCGCCGCGCCGCCGCCAAGATCAAGGTGGAGTACCGGGAACTTCCGGTCATCACCGACGAGGCCTCGGCGACCGCGGCGGACGCGCTCCTCATCCACGAGGGCCGCGACGACCACCACAGCGGCCATGTCGCTCACCCGAACATCGTCCACCGCCAGCCGATCGTCCGCGGCGACGTGGCGGCGGCCCGTGAGCGCGCCGATGTGATCGTCGAGGGCGAGTACGTCTTCGGCATGCAGGACCAGGCCTTCCTCGGACCGGAGTCCGGGCTCGCCGTGCCCGCGGAGGACGGCGGCGTCGACCTCTACGTCGCCACCCAGTGGCTGCACGCCGACCTGGGCCAGATCGCGCCCGTCCTCGGCCTGCCCGAGGACAAGGTACGGATGACCCTGGCCGGAGTCGGCGGCGCCTTCGGTGGCCGCGAGGACCTGTCGATGCAGATCCACGCCTGCCTGCTCGCGCTGCGCACCGGCAAACCGGTCAAGATCGTTTACAACCGCTTCGAGTCCTTCTTCGGCCATGTCCACCGCCACCCCGCGAAGCTCCACTACGAGCACGGGGCCACGAAGGACGGCAGGCTCACTCACCTCAAGGCCCGCATCGTCCTGGACGGCGGCGCGTACGCGTCCTCCTCCCCGGCCGTCGTCGGCAACGCCGCCTCGCTCGGCGCGGGCCCGTACGTCATCGAGGACGTCGAGATCGAGGCCCTCGCCCTCTACACCAACAACCCGCCCTGCGGCGCCATGCGCGGCTTCGGCGCGGTCCAGGCGTGCTTCGCCTACGAGGCGCAGATGGACAAGCTGGCGGCGAAGCTCGGCATGGACCCGGTGGAGCTCCGGCAGATCAACGCCATGGAGCAGGGCACCCTCCTGCCGACCGGCCAGGCCGTCGACTCCCCGGCCCCGGTCGCCGAACTCCTGCGCCGCGTCAAGGCGATGCCTCTGCCGCCGGAGCGCCAGTGGCTCGCGGCGGGCGAGGCGGCCGACGTACGGCAGCTGCCGGGCGGCCTGTCCAACACCACGCACGGAGAGGGCGTCGTGCGGGGCGTCGGCTACGCGGTCGGCATCAAGAACGTCGGCTTCTCCGAGGGCTTCGACGACTACTCGACCGCCCGCGTCCGTATGGAGGTGGTGGGCGGCGAGCCCGTCGCCACCGTCCACACGGCCATGGCGGAGGTAGGCCAGGGCGGCATCACCGTCCACGCGCAGATCACCCGCACCGAGCTGGGCGTCACGCAGGTGACCATCAACCCGGCGGACACGCGGGTGGGTTCGGCCGGCTCGACCTCCGCGTCCCGGCAGACGTACGTCACGGGCGGCGCGGTGAAGAACAGCTGTGAGCTGGTCCGGGAGAAGGTGCTGGAGCTGGGCCGGCGCAGGTTCGGCACGTACCACCCGGCCTGGGCCACCGCCGAACTCCTCCTGGAGGGCGGCAAGGTCGTCACCGACGCCGGTGAGGTGCTGGCCGACCTGGTGGACGTCCTCGGGGACGAGGCCGTCGAGGTCGAGGCGGAGTGGCGGCACCGGCCGACCGAACCCTTCGACCTGCGGACGGGGCAGGGGTTCGGGCACGTGCAGTACTCCTTCGCCGCACACCGCGCGGTCGTCGAGGTCGACACCGAGCTGGGCATGGTCAAGGTCGTCGAGCTGGCCTGCGCCCAGGACGTCGGCAAGGCGCTCAACCCGCTCTCCGTGGTGGGCCAGATCCAGGGCGGTACGACCCAGGGTCTCGGCATCGCGGTGATGGAGGAGATCGTCGTCGACCCGAAGACCGCGAAGGTCCGTAACCCGTCCTTCACGGACTACCTCATCCCCACGATCCTCGACACGCCGACCATCCCCGTCGACGTGCTCGAACTCGCCGACGACCACGCGCCGTACGGGTTGCGTGGGGTCGGAGAGGCGCCGACGCTGTCGTCGACCCCGGCCGTGCTGGCGGCGATCCGGGCGGCGACGGGGTTGGAACTGAACCGGACGCCGGTACGGCCGGAGCATCTGACCGGTACGGCGTAGTCCGTGGCCGCCGGGCGCGTAGGGGCTCGGGCGGTTCGGTTCGTCGGCGGGTGCGGGTGGGTGGGGGCTGGTCGCGCAGTTCCCCGGCGCCCCTAAGAGCACAGGCCCTGACGGGCCTGAAAAGCACGGGGCGCAGCCCCTGCTCTTCCGGGGCGCGGGGAACTGCGCGAGAAGCCCCACCGGACCCGCACCCGACAACGCACCCCACCAGCACCCACCCCGTTCGTCTCGGGCCGTCCCCCGGGTCGGGCACTTCCCAAATCCCGCCGAAGCCCGGTGCGACGGCCGGGTGCCCCTGTGAACCTTGGGAGTAGGCCCCATGACCCAACAGTCGCTGAAGCCGAGGACGGCCGCCGAAGGCGCCGTCGACCCGGCCGGCCGGTCCCGTCTCGACCGGTACTTCCACATCACCCACCGAGGCTCCACCGTCCCCCGAGAGATCCGCGGCGGCGTCACCACCTTCATGGCGATGGCGTACATCCTCCTGCTCAACCCGCTCATCCTGTCCGGCCCGGACGCCACGGGCGCCACCCTCGGCCAGAAGGCCCTGATCACGGCGACCGCGCTCGCGGCGGCCGTCACCACACTCCTCATGGGCTTCGTCGGCCGGGTGCCGCTCGCCCTCGCCGCCGGCCTCTCCGTCTCCGGTGTCATCGCCTCGCAGGTCGTCCCCCGGATGACCTGGCCGCAGGCGATGGGCATGTGCGTGATCTACGGCGTGATCATCATGCTCCTGGTCGTCACCGGCCTCCGGGAGCTGATCATGAACGCCATCCCGCTCGCGCTGAAGCACGCCATCACCATGGGTATCGGCCTCTTCGTCGCCCTGATCGGCTTCTACAAGGCCGGCTTCGTGCACCAGGGCAGGGCGACCCCGGTCAGCCTCGGCCCGACCGGCGAACTCGCCGGCTGGCCGGTCCTCCTCTTCGCGGTCACCCTCCTCGCGATCTTCATGCTCCAGGCCCGCGGCGTCCCCGGGGCGATCCTGCTCGGCATCGTCGGCGGCACGGTCCTCGCCGTCGCCCTCAACGCCCTCGACGTCGTCGACCCGAAGCAATGGGCCAGTGGCGCACCGGAGTTGCACGGTGCCGCGGTCTCGATGCCGGACTTCTCGCTCCTCGGGCACGTCGAGTTCGGCGGCTGGGGCGACGTCGGCGCGATGACGGTCGGCATGATCGTCTTCACGCTCGTGCTCGCCGGGTTCTTCGACGCCATGGCCACCATCATCGGCGTGGGGACCGAGGCGGGGCTGGCCGACGACAAGGGCCGGATGCCGGGGCTGTCCAAGGCACTGTTCGTCGACGGCGCCGGCGGCGCGATCGGCGGCGTGGTCGGCGGCTCGGGCCAGACCGTGTTCGTCGAGTCGGCGACCGGCGTCGGCGAGGGCGCCCGCACGGGGCTCTCCTCCGTCGTCACCGGCCTGTTCTTCGCGGCCTGCCTGTTCTTCACCCCGCTCACGGCGATCGTGCCCGGCGAGGTCGCGGCCGCCGCGCTCGTCGTCATCGGCGCCATGATGATGATGAACGCCCGGCACGTCGACTGGTCCGACCGCGCCACCGCGATCCCGGTCTTCCTGACCGTCGTGATCATGCCGTTCACGTACTCCATCACCGCGGGCGTCGCCGCCGGAGTCGTCTCCTACGTCGCCATCAAGCTGGCCCAGGGCCGGGCGCGGGAGATCGGCGCGTTCATGTGGGGCCTGACCGCGGTCTTCCTCGTCTTCTTCGCCCTCGACCCGATCGAGAGCTGGCTGGGCGTGCACTAGACGCCCGGCGCCGAGTACCGTCCGCACACCCGTCGCTTCAAGGAGACCGAACATGCTGGACATCGCCGAAGAACTGCACCGGTGGGTCGAGCACGGGCGCGACTTCGCCGTGGCCACCGTGGTGGCCGTCGGCGGCAGCGCCCCCCGGCAGCCGGGAGCCGCCCTCGCGGTGGACGCCGAGGGCACCGCGATCGGCTCGGTCTCCGGCGGTTGCGTGGAGGGCGCCGTCTACGAGCTGTGCCGACAGGCGCTGGCGGACGGCGAACCGGTGCTCGAACGCTTCGGCTACAGCGACGAGGACGCCTTCGCGGTCGGTCTGACCTGCGGCGGCGTCATCGACATCCTCGTCACACCGGTGCGGGCCTGCGACCCGGTCCGCCCGGTCGTCGCCGCCGCGCTCTCCGCCGCCACGAGCGGGGAGGCGGCGGCGCTGGCCCGGATCGTCTCCGGCCCGGCGGACCTGCGGGGCCGCGCCCTGCTGGTCCGCCCGGACGGCGCGTACGACGGCGGCTACGGCGCCCATCCCGAACTGGACCGCACCGTCGCCGCCGAGGCCCGCGCCTTCCTCGACGCCGGCCGCACGGGCACCCTGGAGATCGGAGAGCAGGGCTCACGGTGCGGAGCACCGCTCACGGTCCTCGTCGAGTCGTCCGTCCCACCGCCCCGGATGATCGTCTTCGGCGCGATCGACTTCGCGTCGGCGCTGGTCCGTGTCGGCAAGTTCCTCGGCCATCACGTCACCGTCTGCGATGCCCGTCCCGTCTTCGCGACCCGTGACCGCTTCCCGCAGGCGGACGAGATCGTCGTCGACTGGCCCCACCGATACCTGGAGCGTACGGCCGTGGACGCCCGTACGGTCCTGTGCGTCCTCACCCACGACGCCAAGTTCGACGTCCCGCTCCTCCAGCTCGCCCTACGGCTCCCCGTCGCCTACGTCGGCGCGATGGGCTCCCGCCGCACCCACCTCGACCGCAACGAACGCCTCCGGCAAGTGGGCGTGACAGAGCTGGAGTTGGCCCGGCTCAGGTCCCCGATCGGCCTCGACCTCGGGGCCCGCACCCCGGAGGAGACGGCCCTGTCCATCGCCGCCGAGATCGTCGCCGCCCGGCGCGGCGGCAGCGGCGTCGCCCTGACCGGCGCGCACACCCCGATCCACCACGACGGTTCACCCGAGGTCACGCGGCTGCCGAGCCTGCGGGTCTCCTGACCCCCAATCCCCAATCCTCAATCCCCAACCCCCGGACTCGCGCCGCGACTTGACCCCCAGCGCGACAGGGCGGACCGTTGCGATACGACAACAGCACTACGGGGGCGGACAGTTGGGTACGGCGAGCGGCGAGGAGCGCCCGGCCGAGGGCGCGGACCAGCGCCCGGACGGCACGCCGCGCGCGGACGCGGGCGACGGCAGCGCAGGCGCGAGCGGGAACGGCGGCGGCCCGCCCCCGGGCGAGAGCACCGCCGACCGCGACGCGGCCTCCGCCACCGATGACGGCGCGGCCGAGGGCTCCGGCGCAGACTCGGGCGAAGACTCCGGAGCGCACTCGGGAGACGAACCCGGAGACGACCCCGGCACCGGATCCGAAGACGGCGAGCCCGGCAGCGACTCGGGAGACGACCCAGGCGCCGACTCGGGAGACGACGACCCCGGCGCCGGATCGGGCGAAGCCCCTGGCGCAGACCCGGCCGGCCCCGCCGACGGCGCCGCCCCTGAACCCGACGCCACCCCCGACGAACGGCGGCTGTCCACCCTCTCGACGACCCTGCTCGGCCTCTTCCTCCTCGCCGACGTCGTCTTCGTCTGCGGAGCCCTCGTGACGCTCTGGCCCGCCGTACTGGCGACGGTCGAGCCCGGGGCCGAGCCGACGGTCACCGCGCGCTGGTCGCCCTTCGGCCTAGGGGACTGGTCCCTGACCGCCGACGCCGCGATGCTGCTCGCCGTGGTCGTGTGCAGCGCGCTCGGCAGCTTCGTCCACGCGGCCACGTCCTTCGCGACCTACGTCGGCAACCGGCGGCTCTACGCGAGCTGGCTGTGGTGGTACCTCCTGCGGGCCGGCATCGGTGTGGCCCTCGCCCTGCTCGTGTATCTCCTGCTGCGCGGCGGCCTGTTCGCGGGCAGTTCCGGCACCGGCGCCACCAACCCGTACGGCTTCTCCGGCATCGCCGGGCTCTGCGGACTGTTCTCCAAGCAGGCCACCGACAAGCTCCGCGAGATCTGCGACACCCTCCTCACCACCACGGGCGACGGCGACCGCGACCGCCGCGACGGCCTGGCCGCCGGCCGGAACGGCGACCCGGGCGCGTCCTGACCGGCCCCGGCCCGGTCTCAGCCCTCCCGGCGGTTCACCCCGGCCTGCGCGCCAGCACGTACGCCTGGGGCGTGGCCGCCGTGGTGCCCGGCCCGTCCGCCTCCCGCACGAGCCGGGCGGACTCCACGAACCCGGCGTCCGTCAGCAGCTGCGCGACCAGGTCGGGCGGGAACCGGTGCACGTCGAGGTCGAGGGGGTGACCGTACGCGTGCGAGAGGTGCACGGACTCGTCCCCCACCTTGTACGCCAGCGCGAGGAGGCCGCCGGGCGCGAGAACGCGATGGAACTCCCGGAACAGGGGCGGGAGTTCGTCCAACGGGGTGTGGACCGTCGAGTACCAGGCGAGGGCGCCCGCCAGCGAGCCGTCCTCGAAGTCGAGCGCGGTCATCGTGCCCACGTCGAACCGCAGCCGTGGATGGGCCCAGCGGGCCACGGTGATCATCTCCGGCGAGAGGTCGATCCCGCAGATGTCGAGCCCCAGCGAGGCCAGATGCCCGGTGACCCGGCCGGGTCCGCATCCCAGGTCCGCCACGCGGCCGCCCCCGGCGCCCAGCACCCGCTCGGCGAACACGCCCAGCATCGCCCGCTCGAACGGGCTGTTCGCCAACTCGTCCCTCAGTAACCTCTCGTAGTCGGCGGCGACCGTGTCGTAGGACGCCCGGGTGGCGTGCGGGTGGTGTGTGGTCATGCTCCGGGACAGTAACCGGGGGGTCTGACAAGGACATCGGGACCGAGAGAGGCCCTGACAACGGTCGGCGATCGCCTTGTCGGAGGCGTCGGTCAGCCCGGCCGTCGGCTCAGCCCGGCCGCCGGCCGTGGGACGCGAGCAGTCCGTCCACCGCCCGCCCGAACATCCACCGTGCCACCAGCCCCAGCGGGCGGTCGAAGAGGCCCGGCAGCCCGCGCACCCGCAGGTCCTCCCGCCACACCACACGGCACGCGCCGGCGCCGTGCGGACGGACCTCGATCTCGGCCCACCCGGTGACGAACGAACCGTGCTTGACCAGCCGGCACCTCCCGCCGGCCGCCCCCTCCGGCGGCTCCCAGAGCGTGACCTCCATCGGGTCGTCGAAGGCGAGCGGGCCGACACCGCTGCGGGCCACGAACACCGTGCCCTCACCGGTCGGGGGAGGCGTGCGGACGGCGACGCGGGTCAGCGGGACGACGTCGGCGTGCCGGGGCCAGTCGGTGAGACGTTGCCAGGCGCGGTCCGCGGGGAGCCGTGGGAGGCGTTCCAGGACGAAGAGAACCACGGGGCGATCGTAGGCGCACGGGAGTGAACCCACCCCTCCCGACCCGCGGGCCCGTCCCGGCGCGGAGCCCCTACCGCGCCGCCCCGCCGTACGGCACCATGAGCGCGACCGCACGCCCGCCCCTGGCCGGAAGGTGCTCCCGTGGACGCTGAACTGCACGACAGGTTCGACGAGTTGCAACGGGATCCGTATCCGCACTACGCGCGGGCCAGGGCGGCGGAGGGGCTGACGTACGTCCCCGAGCTGGACTCCTGGCTGGTCGCGCGGGACGCCGACGTACGGGAGGTGCTGCGGCGCCCGGAGGACTTCTCGTCGGCGAACGCGCTGCGTCCGGACGTCATGCCCGCGCCCGCCGCACTGGCCGTGCTCGGCGGCGGCTTCGGCGGCCGCCCCGTCGTCGTCACCGCCGACGGGACCCTGCACCAGGAGCTGCGGGCACCCATCGTGCGGGGCCTGTCGCCCGCGAGGGTCGCGGCAATCCTCCCGTACGCCGCCGAACGGGCCGAAGCCCTGATCGACGGCTTCGTCAAGGACGCCGAGGGGAGCAGGGGCGCCGAGAGCGGGCGGGTCGAGCTGATGTCCGCCTACGCGGGCCGCCTCCCCGGGGAGGTCATCGGCCGCCTCGTCGGGTTCGACCCGGACGACGTACCGGCGCTGGTCCACGGCGGTCACCGGGCCGAGCAGCTGCTGTTCCGGCCCATGACGGAGGCCGAACAGATCGCGGCGGCCGAGGACGTGGTCGCCACGGCCCACCGTCTCGACGCGTTCGTGCGGGCCCGACACGCCGACCCCCGCGAGGACCTGGGCACCGAACTCATCAGGTCCGTCGTCGGGCCCGGCGACGGTGAGCTGACGCTCGACCACCGTCATCAGGTCGTCGCCCATCTGCAGAACCTGCTCATCGCCGGGCATCTGACCACGACCGCCCTCATCGGGACGACCCTCCTGCACCTGCTGCGCGACCGTCGGCAGTGGGAGCTGCTCTGCGCCGAGCCGGAACGCATCCCGGCCGCCATCGAGGAAGCCGCCCGCTACGACACCGCGTTGCAGGGTTTCCGCCGGGTCACCACTCGGCCGGTCACCCTCGCCGACACCGAACTCCCCGCCGGGGCACCGGTGTTCCTCGCCTTCGGCAGTGCCAACCGGGACGGCTCGCGTCACCCGCGCCCCGACGACTTCGACATCACCCGGCCCGCCGGCAGCCGCCACCTCTCCTTCGGCTTCGGCACCCACACCTGCCCCGGCTCACAGCTCGCCCGCGAACAACTCCGCCTCACCCTGGAGCTGTTGACCAGCCGCCTGCCGAGCCTCCGCCTCGCGGGCGGCCCCCACATCACCATGCGCCCGACCTTGATCCACCGCTCCCCGGAGCGCCTCGAACTCGTCTGGTGACCGCACGGCCCGATCGCCGGACGGCGCGCGGGAGGCCCGCCCGGTCACGGCCCGCCGCTTCCTCGTGGCCCTGCGGCGGCGACTGCGGCCCG
The DNA here is from genome assembly GCF_014873495.1 of Streptomyces stelliscabiei. Lineage (GTDB taxonomy): Bacteria > Actinomycetota > Actinomycetes > Streptomycetales > Streptomycetaceae > Streptomyces > Streptomyces bottropensis. The sequence goes on from NZ_JADBGF010000001.1 coordinate 8,180,260, forward strand.
GCGACCTGGCCGCGGGGTTCGTGGCCCTCGCCGGCCTGACTCTCGTTCACCGACCTGGCCCTCGCGGGCGCCGGACTCCGGGCGGCCGGGCCTTCGCTCTCCTCGTCGCCGTCGCCGTCGCCGTCGCCGTCGCCGTCGGCATCGGCGCCGCGGCGGTCGGCCTGTGCGCCTGCGCACGCCCCGGGTATGTCGCAGACCGGCCCGCGGCGCTGCGGCGAGCGGCGCGGGACGCGGTGCGCGCTCCGAGCGGCAGCGGACCGGTCGTCCTGGCCGTGGCCACGGCCGCGCTGAGCGCGTGGATGCTGCTGCCGCTCGCCTTCCTCGTACCGGGACCGCCGGCTCCGACGCTCACCGCCGTGGACCTGCGCGGAAACGGGGTCGCTTCCCGGACGGGCGTGTGATGGGGTGACGCCCGGGATGTCCTCAGGAGGGGGAGCGCACGGTGAACATACGGCGGCGCAAGAAGCTGTCCCGGCGGCTGGTGTGGGCCGCCATGATCGGTGACACCGCCGGGGTCGACGCGCTGCTGCGTGCCGGAGCGCCCGCCGAGACGGCCGACGCCGAGGGGACGACGCCCCTGTACGCGGCGTCCGTCCACGGCGCCGCCGACACCGTCCGCCTGCTCCTGGCCGCCGGGGCCCTGCCCGACACCGAGAGCGGACGCGGCACGGAGGGCACACCGCTGTGCGGCGCCGCGTGCTGGGGGCACACCGACACGGTGCGCGCGCTCCTCGCCCACGGCGCCGACCCCGGCCTCCGCGAGGACCACGGCACCGGCCGCACCCCGCTCGACTGGGCGACCGCCGGCCCCCACCCCGAGACGGCGGCCCTGCTGCTGGCCGCGGGGGCGCGTTCTTCCTAGTGCGCCGTCGCTGTACGGGACGGGTACGGGACGGTCAGAACGCGTACGGTCCGAAGCGGCCCCAGGCCACCACGGCCGCCAGGATCAGCAGCACCAGGCTCGGGACGCTCTCCTTGATCTCCTTGCGCCGGACATGGAAGCCGACCGCGCCGAGCATGGTGAGTGCGAGGCCGGTGGCCGCCAGCGGGACGAGGACGGGGGCCATGTCCAGCGCCGCCGGGAGGATCAGGCCGAGGGCGCCCAGGGCCTCCACGGCGCCGATGCCCTTGACCGCGCCCGGGGAGAACTCCTCGGCCCAGTTCATACCGGAGGCGATCAGCTTCTCCCTGGTCTGGGTGGTCTTCATCAGGCCGGCGGCGAGGAAGGCGGCCGCGAGCACGCTCGCGATGATCCAGAGGGTGACGTTCACGGTGGGCACGTCCGGTTCATGAGGTCTTGTGAATTGAAAGTTCAAGGGATGCGGGGCTCAACGTAGGGGCGCGTGACTTGAAGCGTCAAGTCATTGAAGCGTCAAGTCATGCCGTGGGGGGTCACGTGGAGCGGCACGTAGAGTGGGCGTCATGGAGGCCAGGGAGACACCGCACCAGTCGCGTGGGCTGACCGAGGAGGAGAGCGAGACCTGGCACGCGCTGGCGGGCCTGATGGTCCGACTGCCGAGTGCTCTGGACACGCGTCTCCAGCAGGACTCGGGGATCAGCCACGTGGAGTACCTGGTGATGTCGATGCTCTCCCAGAGCGAGGAACGCACCCTGCGGATGAGCGACCTGGCCAGGCACGTCGGTTCGTCGCTGTCCCGGCTGTCCCATCTCGTGAAGCGGCTGGAGAGGAGCGGATGGGTGCGCCGGGAGCCGGACCCCTCCGACGGGCGTTACACGCTGGCCGTGCTCACCGAGGCCGGTCACGCCAAGGTCGTCGACAGCACGCCGGGGCACGCCGACGCCCTGCGGCACCTGGTGTTCGACGCGCTCACCAGGACCCAGCAGCGGCAGCTGCGGGACATCGGGCGGCGCGTCTGGCGCAGCGTCGCGCCGGACGACCACTGCGTGCCACCGCCGGGCTGACGGCGCGGTCCCGGCGAACGGGAGACCGGCGACCGGCGCCTCAGTGGCCGGCCGGCGGGCCCGTGGTGCCGCGGACCTCCAGCGTCGGCGTGGTCAGGACGACCTTGCCGGCGCGCGTCGGGTCGGCGATACGGTCCAGGAGGCACTGGGCGGCGGCCCGGCCGACGTCGTGGCTGGCGTTGTCCACGGTGGTGAGCCAGAGGTGGCGCAGGCGGGCGACGTAAGTGTTGTCGTAGCCCACGAGGGAGAGGTCGCGCGGCACCTTCAGGCCCATCTCCTCGGCGGCGGAGAGGGCGCCCACGCAGGCCATGTCGTTGAACGCCACGATGGCGGTGGGGCGTTCGCGGGCGCCGAGCAGCCGGACCGTGGCGCGGTAGCCGCCCTCCTCCGTCAGATCGCCCCGCTCGACGGACGCCAGGTCGCCCAGCCCGTGCTCGCGCATCACCGTCTCGAAACTGCGGCGCCGCAGCGCGCCGACGACACCCTCCCCGGCGATGTGCGCGATGCGCCGGTGCCCGAGGCCGAGGAGGTGCTCGGTGGCGAGGCGGGCGCCGAGCTGGTCGTCGCCCGCGACGACGTCCACATGGGGGAGCGTGGGCTCCCGGGCGCCCGCCACCACGGTCGGGATGCGCCCGGCCGCCGTGCGCAGGGCCTCGGACGGCGGCAGGGTGCCGACCGCTATCAACCCGTCGACCCGCAGCTCCGTGAAGGTGCGGGTGAGGTCCTCGCCGAGCCGCCGGTTGAGATGGCCGTCGGCCAGCAGCATGCGCAGACCGTTGTCGTGCAGCCGGGAGTTGAGGCCGTCCAGCAGCTCCACGAACCAGGGGTTGCGCATGTCGTTGAGGAGGACGCCGACCGTGCGGGTGCGGCGCTCGCTCAGGCTGCGCGCGGCGGCGTTCGGCCGGTAGCCCAACTGGTCCACGGCCGTCAGCACGGCCTCCCGCTTCTCGGGGCGCACCTGGTCGGAGCCGCGCAGCACCAGGGAGACCAGTGACTTCGACACGCCGGCCCGCTCGGCGACGTCGCGGATGGTCGGGGGTCTCATGGCGTGGACCGTTCCATAGCCGCGGCGCGCTTGTCAAAGGGGTTGACAGCCAGGAAGACAGGCCCGCATGGTGAGCGGCGTACGTTCTGGAACGGTCCAAAACGCGGTCGACCACGCTCGCCGCGTACCGAACAAGCCCATGGCACGACCCCTCGCTCGGTCCACAGGTCGCGGAGACGATGCGAGGAGGTCCGGGCAGGGTCGAGGAAGGGCAGTCATGGTGAGTGCGCTCGGTGTCGCCGTCGTGGGGTTCGGCTGGATGGGGCGGGTGCACACCCAGGCGTACGCCCGCGTGATCCATCACTTTCCGCAGCTGTCCCTGCGGCCCGAGCTGGTCACCGTCGTCGAGGAGGTGCCCGGCCGCGCCGAGGAGGCCGCCCGGCAGTTCGGGTTCGCCTCGACCGCCCGGGACTGGCGCGAGGTGGCCGCCGACCCCCGCATCCGGGCGGTCAGCATCACCGCGCCGAACTTCCTGCACCGCGAGATCGGTGTCGCCATGGCCGAGGCCGGCAAGCACATCTGGATCGAGAAGCCGGTCGGGCTCACCGCCGCCGACGCCCGCGCCGTCGCCGACGCGGCCGCCCGGGCCGGGGTCCAGGGGACCGTGGGCTTCAACTACCGCAACGCGCCCGCCGTCTCCACCGCCCGCGAGTTGATCGCCGCCGGCCGGATCGGCACCGTCACGCACGTTCGCATCCGTCTGTTCAGCGACTACGCCGCCCACCCCGAGGGCGCCCTGACCTGGCGCTACGAGCGGGAACGCGGCGGCAGCGGCGTCCTCGGCGACCTCGCCTCGCACGGCGTGGACCTGGCCCGTCATCTGCTCGGCGACATCACCTCCCTCACCGCCGACACCGCGATCTTCGTCCCCGAGCGGGCCCGGCCCACCGGCGCCACCGCCGGCCACACCCGGGCCTCGGGCGGCGAACTCGGCCCCGTGGAGAACGAGGACTACGTCAGCTGCCTCCTCCGCTTCGCCTCCGGCGCCCGGGGCGTCCTGGAGGCCTGCCGGGTCTCCGTCGGCGAGCAGAACAACTACGGCTTCGAGATCCACGGCACCGAGGGCGCCCTCTTCTGGGATTTCCGCCGCATGGGCGAGCTGGGCGTCAGCAGGGGTGACGCCTACCAGGACCAGTCCGTGCACACCCTCTTCGTGGGCCCCGGCCACGGCGCGTACGGCGCCTTCCAGCCGGGCTCGGCCAACGCCATGGGCTACGACGACCTCAAGGTCGTGGAGGCGTACAACTTCCTGCGCTCGATCGCGGAGGACACCCCGCACGGCACCACCCTCGCCGACGCCGTGCACAGCGCCACCGCGCTGGACGCGATGAGCCGCTCGGCCGAGTCGGGGGCGTGGGTGAACCTCTGAACCGGGGGCGCGTGGAGTTCTTGGACCGTTCCCGGACCTGAACTCCCCTGCGCTGGGGGTCAGTTGCGGACGAGGAGCTGGAAGTCGAAGGAGTAGCGCGAGGCCCGGTAGATGTGGGTGCCGTACTCCACCGCGCGGCCGGTGTCGTCGTACGCCGTGCGCTGCATGGTGAGCAGCGCGGCGCCCTCCGGCTCGCCGAGGCGTCCGGCCTCCTCGGGGGTGGCGATACGGGCGCCGACGCTCTGGTGGGCGCTGTGCAGGGTGATGCCGGCGTTGCGCATCATCCGGTACAGGCCCGTCGACTCCAGATGCTCGGTGGCGAGGTCCAGCAGCCCGCCCGGCACGAAGTTGGCCAGGTACGCCACCGGCTGGCCGTGGGTCAGGCGCAGCCGCTCGAAGAGGTGCACCTCGGCCCCCTCGGCGATGCCCAGGGCGGCCGCGACCTCGGCGGAGGCCTGCCGGACCTCGCTCAGCAGCACCCTGGTCGTGGGCTGCTGACCGGCCGCCTCCAGGTCGTCGTACAGGCTGCTCAGCTCCAGCGGCCGTTTCACCTGGCTGTGCACCACCTGCGTACCGACACCCCGGCGGCGTACGAGCAGGCCCTTGTCGACGAGCGACTGGATGGCCTGCCGTACGGTCGGGCGGGACAGACCGAGCCGGCCCGCGAGCTCGATCTCGTTGCCCAGCAGACTGCCGGGGCCGAGAGCGCCGTGCTCGATCGCCGACTCCAGCTGCCGGGCCAGCTGGTAGTACAGCGGCACCGGGCTGCTCCGGTCGACGCTGAGGCCGAGACTCCCTGTACTCCCCGTGGTCGCGCTGGTCACGCCCATGAGAGTAGCCGTCCGTCCGGATGACAGGAACCCCTGTCATCGCATTGTCCTGACATGGGCGGGAGAGTGGCGGGGAGGCCGGCCCGGGGATCGGCCGGGAGGTCGGTCCGGCGATTGGCGGAGGCCAGTACGGAGATCGGCCGGGAGACCGGTACGGGGTGGGCCGGGAGGCCGGCCCGGGGATCGGCTGGGAGACCGGTACGGGGTGGGCCGGGAGGCCGGCCCGGGGATCGGCTGGGAGACCGGTACGGGGTGGGCCGGGAGGCCGGCCCGGGGATCGGCCGGGAGACCGCTACGGGATCGGTCGCGGCTCCGACCGGAAGCGGGGGCCACCGAAGGGCACCGGTGTGCGGGCCCCTCGGTGGCCTTCGGTCGGGGCCCGTCAGAGATGGCGCCGCCGGCCGGCCGCCTCGCGGTCGTACGCCGCGCGTGCCTCGACGGCCGCCGGGCGGGAGGCCGTCTGCGCGACCGGGACGTCCCACCAGGCCTCCGCCGGGGGAGCGGTGGGCGCCGGGTCGGTCTCGACGTACACACAGGTGGGCCGGTCCGAGGCGCGGGCCGTCGCGAGCGCCTCGCGCAGCTCCCGCACGGTCTTGGCGCGGATGACGTCCATGCCGAGGCTGGCCGCGTTCGCCGCCAGGTCCACCGGGAGCGGGGCGCCGGAGAAGGTGCCGTCGGCGGCGCGGTAGCGGTAGGCGGTGCCGAAGCGCTCGCCGCCCACCGACTCCGACAGGCCGCCGATGGAGGCGTACCCGTGGTTCTGGATGAGGACCAGATTGACCGGCAGGCCCTCCTGGACGGCTGTCACGATCTCCGTCGGCATCATCAGATACGTGCCGTCCCCGACCAGCGACCAGACGACCGTGCCGGGCGCCGCCTGCTGGACACCGATCCCGGCGGGGATCTCGTAGCCCATGCAGGAGTAGCCGTACTCCAGGTGGTACTGGCGGGGGCTGCGGGCCCGCCACAGCTTGTGCAGGTCGCCGGGGAGCGAGCCGGCCGCGTTGATGATCACGTCCTCGTCGCCGACGACCGAGTCCAGGGCGCCGAGCACCTGCGTCTGGGTGGGCGCGGCGTGCTCGTCGACCGGGGTGTAGGCGGCCTCCACGACCCGCTCCCAGCGCTCCTTGCCGGCCCGGTACTCCGCCTCGTACGCCTCGCTCACCCGGTGGCCCTCCAGTGCCGCGGTGAGCGCGGTGAGACCGGCCCGCGCGTCGCAGACGACCGTCCGGGCCGACAGCTTGTGGGCGTCGAACGCGGCGATGTTGAGATTGACGAAGCGGACGTCCGGGGTCTGGAAGAGGGTGTTCGAGGCGGTGGTGAAGTCGGTGTAGCGGGTGCCGACGCCGATGACCAGGTCGGCGGTGCGGGCGATGTCGTCGCAGACGGCCGTGCCGGTGTGCCCGATGCCGCCGAGGTCGGCCGGGTGGTCGAACCGCAGGGACCCCTTGCCCGCCTGGGTGGACGCGACCGGGATGCCCGTGGCGTCGACGAGCGCCTTCAGCGCCTCCTCGGCCTCGCTGTGGTGGACGCCGCCGCCCACGACGATCAGCGGCCGCCGCGCGGCACGGACGGCCCGTGCGGCCTCCGCCAGTTCCACCGGATCGGGCGCGGGACGCCGTACGCGCCACACGCGCTCGGCGAAGAACTCCTCCGGCCAGTCGTACGCCTCCGCCTGGACGTCCTGCGGCAGGGCGAGGGTGACGGCGCCGGTGTCGGCCGGGTCGGCGAGGACCCGCACGGCGTTCAGGGCGGCCGGGATCAGGGCCTCGGGGCGGGTGACGCGGTCGAAGAAGCGGGAGACCGGGCGCAGCGTGTCGTTGACCGAGACATCGGCCTCGGTGGGGTGCTCCAGCTGCTGGAGCAGCGGGTCGGCGGTGCGGGTCGCGAAGTAGTCGCCGGGCAGGAGCAGCACGGGGAGGCGGTTGATGGTGGCGAGGGCGGCGCCGGTGACCAGGTTGGTGGCGCCGGGGCCGATGGAGGTCGTGACCGCCTGCGCGGAGAGCCGGTTCAGCTGGCGGGCGTGACCCACGGCGGCGTGCACCATGGACTGCTCGTTACGGCCCTGGTGGAACGGCATCGCCTCCTCACCGGCCTCCAGCAGCGCCTGGCCGAGCCCCGCGACATTGCCGTGGCCGAAGATGCCCCAGGTCCCGGCGATCAGCCGGTGGCGCTCCCCGTCGCGCTCGGTGTACTGCGCGCACAGGAACCGCACCAGCGCCTGGGCGACGGTCAGACGGCGGGTGGGGGACTGGGACATCGGGACCTCACGGGTTGGGGTGGTGGTGGGTTGGTGTGCGGGGCGGGCTCAGAGCAGCCCGACCGCGGTGTCGACCGCGGCCTCCACGCCGCCCTCGGCCGGGTAGAGCAGGGAGCGGCCCGCGACCAGGCCCTGCACGGTGGGCAGGCGCAGGGCCTTGCGCCACTTCTCGTAGACGCCCTCCTGATCCCTGCCCACTTCGCCGCCGAGCAGCACGGCCGGCAGGGTGGACGTCTCCAGGACCTCGCCCATGGCGTCGGGGTCGTCGGTGACGGGAAGCTTGAGCCAGGTGTACGCGGAGGTGCCGCCGAGCCCGGCCGCGATGGCGATGGAACGGGTGACGGCGCCGGCGCCCAGGTCGTTGCGCACCCTGCCGTCGACGCGGCGGGAGAGGAAGGGCTCGACGAACAGCGGCAGTCGGCGGGCCGCCATCTCGTCGACCGCGCGGGCCGTGGAGTACAGCGTGCGCAGGGACCCGGGGTCGTCGTGGTCGATCCGCAGCAGCAGCTTGCCCGCGTCGAAGCGCAGCCGCGCGAGGTCCTGCGGGCGGTGGCCGGTGAAGCGGTCGTCCATCTCGAACGAGGAGCCGGCGAGCCCGCCGCGGTTCAGGGAGCCCATGACGACCTTCCCCTCCAGCGCGCCCAGCAGGAGCAGGTCCTCCAGGATGTCGGCGGTGGCGAGCACACCGTCGACCCCCGGGCGGGCCAGCGCGACGCAGAGGCGTTCGAGGAGGTCGGCGCGGTCGGCCATGGCGAGCGGGCGGTCGCCGACGCGGAGGGCTCCGCGGGCGGGGTGGTCGGCGGCGACGATCATCAGACGGCCGGTGTCGCCGACGAGCGGCCGCCGGGTGCGGCGCGCCGCCGCCTCGGCGATGGCCTCCGGGTGCCGGGCGCGCACGCGCACGAGGTCGGGGATGCGGACGCTCAAGTGGGGCTCCTGTCGTTCGGCGGGTGCGGGTGCGGGTGCGGGTGCGGGTGCGGGTGCGGGAGCGAGGGAGGTGCGGGTGCGTGGGGGCTGGTCGCGCGGTTCCCGCCCCCCGAAACGCGGGGGCTGCGCCGCCGGACGCTCGTCAGGCCGCCCGCATCAGACAGCCGCCCGCACCCTCTGCCCGCCGACAGGGGGCCGCCCGCAGGGCGGGAGCCCCGGAGGCACTGCCGAGGAACCCGCCGACGGGCTCGACGCGCGCGAGAGGGACGCCGGTCTGCAACGGATGGAGATCGATTGCGACACGGCTTGTCGTGAGCGGATCGAAGGATTCGGCGGACTCCGGCATGCGCGTCGCTCCTCAAGGCGGGGATGCGGGCCACCGGAGGTCCGCGGCGCGCGGGGATGCGCGCACTCGGGTCCGGATGTATCCCAGGTGTAGGACCCGAAGCGGCCCCCTGTCAAGACTTTGTACTGACATCCTGACTTGCTCGTGAAATGATGTCTTAACAAAGTCTTGACAGGGGGGTCCGCCAGGGGTTTGTATCCCGTCCCAACGAATCAGCGCAGTCGGCCTACCGGCACAATGATCCGGACTTTCGAAGTCCGGGCCCGCGCGGGCGCTCCGCCCGACGCTGTCCCGATCCCTTTCCCCCTGTCGCACAGTGAGGTGCAGGAAAGATGGACCGCACGTTGTACTCCCGCTCACGCAGAGTGGCTCCCTTCTTCGCCATGGCCGCAGCCTCCGCGCTGCTGATAGCCGGCTGCTCCAGCAGCTCCGGCGGGAAGGAGTCCGAGGAGGGCGGGGCGGACGCCTCCGCGGGCAAGGCGAACACGCCCCGGATGAAGGTCGCGCTGGTCACCCACCAGGCCCCCGGTGACACCTTCTGGGACATCGTCCGCAAGGGCGCCCAGGCGGCGGCCGACAAGGACAACATCGAGCTCATCTACTCGGCGGACCCGAACGCGGGCAACCAGGCCAACCTGGTGCAGAACGCGATCGACCAGAAGGTCGACGGCATCGCCATCACCCTCGCCAAGCCCGACGCGATGAAGGACGTCGTGGCCAAGGCGACGAAGGCGGGAATCCCGGTCGTCGGCCTCAACTCCGGTCTGAGCGACTGGCAGAGGCTCGGTCTGATGTCCTTCTTCGGGCAGGACGAGAGCGTGGCGGGCGAGGCGTTCGGCAAGCGGCTGAACGAGGTCGGCGCGAAGAAGGCCGTCTGTGTCGTGCAGGAGCAGGGCAACGTCGGCCTGGAGCAGCGCTGCGCGGGTGTGAAGAAGACCTTCGAGGGCGACACCGAGATCCTCAACGTCACGGGCACCGACATGCCGTCCGTGAAGTCGACCATCACGGCCAAGCTCAAGCAGGACACCGCCATCGACTACGTGGTCGCCCTCGGTGCCCCCTACGCCCTGACCGCGGTCCAGTCGGTCGGGGACGCGGGCAGCAAGGCGAAGGTCGCCACCTTCGACCTGAACAAGGACCTGACGGACGCCATCAAGAGCGGTGACATCCAGTTCGCGGTGGACCAGCAGCCGTATCTGCAGGGCTACCTGGCCGTCGACTCGATGTGGCTCTACAAGAACAACGGCAACTACAGCGGCGGTGGCGAGGAAGCGGTGCTGACCGGCCCCGCGTTCGTCGACAAGAAGAACGTCGACACGATCGCCGAGTTCGCCGCGAAGGGCACCCGGTGATCTGAATGACCCAAGCAACGGCTCCGGCGGCGAGTTCCTCGCCGCCGGCTCCGCCGGCCGGCGCGCAGAAGGACGGGCGCACCGCGCAGCGCTCGCTCGGACGGCGGCTGCTGGCCCGCCCGGAGGTCGGCGCGCTGATCGCCGCGATCGGGGTGTACGTCTTCTTCTTCTCGGTGGCCCCGTCCTTCCGGGAGGCCAGTTCGCTGGCGACCGTGCTCTACCAGGCCTCCGTCATGGGCATCATGGCGATTCCGGTGGCCCTGCTGATGATCGGCGGCGAGTTCGACCTGTCCGCCGGTGTCGCGGTCACCACCTCCGCCCTCACCGCCGGCATCCTCAGCTTCCAGCTGACGGTGAACGTGTGGACCGGCGTGATCGTCGCGCTGATCGTGTCGCTGGCGGTGGGTGCGTTCAACGGCTGGCTGCTGATCAAGACCGGGCTGCCCAGCTTCCTCGTCACGCTCGGGTCGTTCCTGATCCTCCAGGGCTCGAACCTGGCGGTGACGAAGATCTTCACCGAGAACGTGGCGTCCGACTCGATCAGCGACATGGACGGCTTCGACCAGGCCAAGAGCGTCTTCGCCTCGGAGGTGTCCATCGGCGGCGTCGACGTCAAGGTCACGGTCTTCTACTGGCTGGCGTTCGCGGCGATCGCGACCTGGCTGCTGCTGCGTACCAAGTTCGGCAACTGGATCTTCGCGGTCGGCGGGAACAAGGACAGTGCGCGGGCCGTCGGCGTGCCCGTGAACTTCACCAAGGTCGCCCTCTTCATGGGGGTCGGCGCGGGCGCCTGGTTCGTGGGCATGCACCTGCTGTTCTCGTTCAACACGGTGCAGTCCGGCGAGGGCGTGGGCAACGAGTTCCTGTACATCATCGCCGCGGTGATCGGCGGCTGTCTGCTGACCGGCGGCTACGGCTCGGCCGTCGGCCCGGTGATCGGTGCCTTCATCTTCGGCATGGTCTCCCAGGGCATCGTCTACGCCAACTGGAACCCCGACTGGTTCAAGGCCTTCCTCGGCGTGATGCTCCTGATCGCCGCCCTCGTCAATCTGTGGGTCCGCAGCCAGGCCACCCGGAGGTGAACCACCCCGTGACCACCAGCAACGAAACCACCACCCCCGCGACCTCGGGCGCGGGCGAGGCCCCCGTGGTCGAGCTGCGGAACACCGGCAAGGCCTACGGCAACGTCCGCGCCCTGCACGGTGTGAACCTGACCGTCCACCCCGGCCGTGTCACCTGCGTCCTGGGCGACAACGGCGCCGGCAAGTCCACGCTGATCAAGATCATCTCGGGCCTGCACCAGCACACCGAGGGCGAGGTCCTCGTCGACGGCGAGCCGGTGCGCTTCACCACCCCGCGCGAGGCCCTGGACGCCGGCATCGCCACCGTCTACCAGGATCTGGCGACCGTCCCGCTGATGCCGGTCTGGCGCAACTTCTTCCTGGGCTCGGAGTTCACCAAGGGCCCCTGGCCCGTCCGGCGTCTGGACATCGCCCGGATGAAGGAGACCGCGGACACCGAACTGCGCAACATGGGCATCGTCCTGGACGATCTGGACCAGCCCATCGGCACTCTCTCCGGCGGTCAGCGCCAGTGTGTGGCCATCGCGCGCGCCGTCTACTTCGGTGCCCGCGTCCTCATCCTCGACGAGCCCACCGCCGCCCTCGGCGTCAAGCAGTCGGGTGTGGTGCTGAAGTACATCGCCGCCGCCCGCGACCGCGGCCTCGGCGTCATCTTCATCACCCACAACCCCCACCACGCCTACATGGTCGGCGACCACTTCAGCGTCCTGCGCCTCGGCACCCTCGAACTGAGCGCCGCCCGCGACCAGGTCACCCTGGACGAACTCACCAACCACATGGCCGGTGGTACCGAACTCGCCGCCCTCAAGCACGAACTCGCCCAGGTGCGCGGCGTCGACGTCGAAGAACTCCCCGAAGCGGAGGACCTCACGGCACCCGTGGGCACCCCGAAGGACGGGGCCGCGTAACACCCGGCGGCCGCTCCTCGCGAGCGGTCCCGCCGCCGGCCACGGCCGGGTCGTCAGGACGGCTCTCCGGCACGACGGTCCCTTCGATCGAGGGGGCGTCCGGGAGAGGCGTCCTGACGACCGCGGCCGTTCGCGCCCACGGTGTCCGGCGGACGGCGAGACCCCTTGCCGCTCACCGGGGTTCACCAGCCCCGGACCCGTGTCGTGGCACCGCCGCCGAGGCGGTGGCGACGTCTTCCGTCTCCCCGTTTCACGACTTGGCTGGCGATCGCCTTGCTGTTCGGTTACCGGGCCGTCACCATGAGGTGTGCCGCCCGGAGCCGTACGCTCGAGGAGACGCCTATGGACAGGTACGAGCAGCCCTTCGCCACGAGCGTCGTCAGGGACTTGCACGACACCTCACTGGACGAGGTACCGGAGTCCGCTCAGGAGTCGGCCATGGCAAGGATGCTCGCAGGTGGCGGAGAGCCGGTGGCCGCCTTCCAGTCCTCGCTCTGACCGGTCCGGCCGGAACGACGGGGAACCGTACCGGTGACGGTGGCGGCGCGGCCCTTCCGCCAGTTCGTGATCAAGGTCCACAGCCGGTGCGATCTGGCCTGTGACCACTGCTACGTCTACCAGCACGCCGACCAGAGCTGGCGCGGGCGTCCGGGGACGATGTCCGAGGAGACGTTCCGTCGTACGGCCGAGCGGATCGCCGAGCACGCCGCGGCGCACCGGCTCACCCGCGTCCATGTCGTCCTGCACGGTGGCGAACCCCTCCTCGCCGGGCGGGAACGGCTGCGCGGCTACGCCCGCGAACTGCGCGCGGCCCTCGACGGCGTGGCCGCGCTCGATCTGCGGATGCAGACCAACGGCCTCCGGCTGGACGACGCGTTCTGCGCGATGCTCGTCGAGGAGTCCATCGTCACCAGCGTCTCGCTCGACGGGGACGAGGTGTCGAACGACCGCCACCGCATCAGACGGGACGGCTCCGGCTCCTACCGGGACGTGGTGCGCGCGGTGCGCCTGCTGGGCGCGCCGGCCCACCGGGACGCCTTCGGCGGGCTGCTCTGCACGATCGACGTCGAGAACGACCCCGTGGAGGTGTACCGGGCACTGGCCGAACTCGCCCCGCCCGCCGTCGACTTCCTGCTGCCGCACGCCACCTGGGAGTACCCGCCGCCCCGCCCCGGCGGCGAGACCGGCTCCGAGTACGCCCACTGGCTGATCGCCGTGCACAAGCAGTGGACCGCCGACGGCATGCCGATGCGGATCCGCATGTTCGAGTCGATCAGCCGGCTGAGCCGCGGCCGGGGCAGCCTCACCGAGGCGCTGGGGCTGGGCAGTTCGGACCTGCTCGTGGTGGAGACCGACGGCGCCATCGAGCAGGCGGACTGGTTGAAGACGGCCTACCCGGGAGCCCCCGGGACCGGCATGCACATCGACACCCACCGGCTGGAGGAGGCCGCCGCCCACCGGGGCATCCAGGCCCGCCGCGCCGGACTGGACGGACTGAGCGCGCAGTGCCGCGCCTGCCCCGTCGTGTCGGTCTGCGGCGGGGGCCTCTACGGACACCGTCACCGCAGGTCCAACGGCTTCGACAACCCCTCCGTCTACTGCGCGGACCTGCTGAGGATCATCGAGTACGTCCAGACGACCGAACGCGACGACGCCGATGTCCGGCACGGCTGGCACGGTCTGTCCTGGGGGCACTTCGACGAACTGGCCGCCGGACACGGCAGCACGGCCGCCGTCCGGTCGCTGGCCGCGGCCCAGAACAGCCAGCGGCGCGCGCTGCTGGCGGCAGCCCGCCGCGCGGACACCCGGGCGCCGGGCACCCCGGTGCCGGGCGCGGGTACGGGCTCGGGCTCGGATGCGAGGTACAGCCCGGTGACCGGCGGCTCGGCGGACTCGGCCCCCGGCTGGGACGCGGTCCTCGCCCTGCCCGCCGCCGCACTGGACGTGCTGCTCGCCGACCCCTATCTGCGCGTGTGGGCGCTCGCCTGCGGCCAGTCGGTGCGACGGCGGGCCGAGGGCCACCCGGCCGAGGCCGCGCTGTCGGCCGTCGCGCGCACCGGCGGCCGGCTGACCCTGGCCGTACCGCTGCGGCACGGCTCCGAGGGCCCCGCGGTCCATCTGCCGGGCATCGGGCGGCTGTTGCTGCGGGGCGCCGGCCGTGACCGGCCGTCCCGGACGCTCACGGTGACGGCGGCCGACACCGCCCTCACCGTCGAAGGACGCACCCTGGGCCGGGAGCGGCCACCCGACGGCATGATCTGGCAGCCGCTGCGCCGTCTGTCCTCGGACGGGCTGGACGTGGCCCTGGACGACCTGGACCCCTCCCGTGACTGCTACGGCTACGAGCCCCGGCCCCGGCTCCCCGAGGCCGAATTCCGACGCTGGGAGGCGATGTTCGAGGAGGCCTGGCAGCTGATCCGGACCGAGTACGCCGACTACGCGCAGGCCATCGCCGCCGGCCTGACCACGGTCACCCCGCTCACCCCCGCACCGTCCGGCGACGACGTCAGCGCCACCTCCCGGCACGCCTTCGGGGCCGTGGGCATCGCCCTGCCGCGCACGGCCGAGGACCTGGCCATGCTGGTCGTCCACGAGTACCAGCACGTCAAACTGGGCGCGATGCTCGACATGTTCGACCTGCTCGACGGCGTCGACGAACGCCGCTACCGAGTGCTGTGGCGCCCCGACCCCCGACCGCTCGACGCCATCCTCCAGGGCGCGTACGCCCACCACGCCGTCGCCGACGTGTGGCGGATCCGGGTCCGGCGCGGTGCGGGCGGTGTCGGCGCCCCTCTCTACGAACGCTCCCGCGCGGAGGCCGACAAGTGGCGTACTGCCGTGCTGGACGCCCTCGACACCGTGGCCGGAACCGGCTCCCTGACGGCCCTCGGGCACCGCTTCGTACGCGGGCTGCGGGGCGAGGCGGAAACACTGGGCGGAGTGGCCGAAACGGGTCCGACCGCGGTGTAATGGTCAGCCAACTCCCGTCCCTCGCACCCGTGTCCGGTGCAACTTGCTCCGGCCCGACCCCTGGCACCGGCGGTGGTTTTCGCGTTCCAATGGGTCCTTGGAGGAGATCCAGCTGCGACGGTCGGGGCCTGGGAGGGGCCCGCGGTGGGCTACGGGGGAGGGGAAAGGCGAGTCCATGGTTCAGGCGGTATCTCAGGCGACGCAGTCGGCGGATTCCTCCGATCCGTACGTGTTCTTCATGAGCTACGCGCGGACACCACTGGCGGGGATGCGGGCCAGGAAAGACGCGTCCGACGTGGCGCTGGAGCAGTTCCATGTCCAGTTATGCAGCGACATCATGCAGTTGACCGACCACGACGGTCAGGAACTGCCCGGCTTTCTGGACAAGAGGATGCATCCCGGCGACGACTGGGAGGGCCGGCTCAAGCACGCCCTGGCCACCTGCCGGGTCTTCGTGCCGATCTACAACAGCCGGTACTTCAGAAGAGAATGGTGCGGCAAGGAATGGGACGCCTTCGCACGGCGTCAGCGGCTGCGTACCGGGCCCTACACGGGCAACGCGATCATCCCCGTCCTGTGGGTGGGCGAGCAGCATCTGACGCTGCCGTCCGTCGCGGCCAAGGTGCAGTACGCGCATTCCGATCTGGGTAAGGATTACCTGCAGTCCGGCCTCTACGGACTGAAGCAGGCGGGCCGCCACGCCAAGTACCGCAGCTCCGTATGGGCGCTCGCCCAGATGATCGTCAAAGTGGCTCAGCAGACCAGCCTGGAACCGTGCGACGTGGAGCTGTTCAGTGACCTCCGGAACGTCTTCGAGGGGGAATAGCGGGATGCCGATGTTCTTCATGAGCTATGCGCGGGTTCCTGCTCCCCGGCACCGGGACATCTCCCAGGACCCCAACCGCCTGGTCTTCCAGTTCTTCGACGAACTGTGCGAAAAGGTGGCCCGCCACGCGAGAGTGCCGCGGGAGGAGGCCGGTTTCGTCGAGCGGCCCGGGGCGCCGGGGGAGAAGTCGATCAAGGCGCTCCTCGGCTGCCAGGTCTTCGTCCCGCTGTACTCCAAGCGCTACTTCAGCAATCCGCAGTGCGGGCGCCAGTGGACCGCCGTCACCCAGCAGACCGCCCAGGGGGTGCGGCCGGGCATCGTCCCCGTGCTGTGGACGCCGTACTCGCCCACGTCCCTGCCCGAGAGGGTCAAGCAGCAGTATCCCGAGGTGCCGGAGGGCTTCGGCGAGGCCGCCGAGAACTACGCCTCCATGGGCCTGCACCGGCTGCTCGACCAGGTGCTCGACCTGACCGAACGGCCGGACCCCGACGACGAGCACACGGCGGCGCAGCTCTCCGCCCAGGTCACCCAGCTGACGGACTGGCTCGCCCGGCGCATCGTCGACGAGGCCGCCGCGGTCCCCCGGCAGACCCCGCCGCTCTCCGGCGGGGGACGGACGGCCGAACCGACGACACTGGCCGGGCTGGACGACGCCTTCGCCGCTCCACCCTTCGCCTCCCCGCTGCACATCACCGTGCTCGCCCCGACCGAGGAGCAGTTACCGGTCGGCCGGGACAACACGCGCTACGGACCCCGCGTCGACGACTGGCGGCCCTACGGGCAGGCGGTGGGACCGCTGGTCGAGCAGATGGAGGCCCTTGCCCGCAACCTCGGCTTCGAGCCCACCGTGCACCCCTTCCACAAGCACCAGGCGGAGCTGAGGAGCGCGGAGATCCCGACGGCACCCTGGATCCTGGTGGTGGACCCCTGGGCCCTGGAGAATCCCCAAATGGCCGCACAGGCACGGGAGTTCGACACGGCCCGCCGACCGTGGACGGGTGTGCTGAGTACCCTGGCGGGGGACGACGTGCAGACCAAGGAGCAGGCCGACCGGCTGCGCGGTCTGCTGCTCACGCACTTCCCCCGCTTCCTCAGCGAGGGGCGGACGGGGGAGCAGGAGGCGGTACGCGGTCTGGCCGGGGCGGATGTCTTCACCCGCTGGTTCAGCGAGCTGGCCGAGGCGACCAAGATCCGGTATCTACGGTACATTCATTCGCAATTGTCCCGGAGCGCCGTTGACGCCCGGGATGTTCCGGAATCCGGTGCGGACCTGCCCCGACGGCCCGACGCCGGCAGGGACGACGGGGCACCGAGCGACGGAGGTCGCGTGGAGGGCAGGCCATGACCGGCGACGACGCGGGCAGGATCATCACGTTCTACTCGTACAAGGGCGGTACGGGACGGACGATGGCGCTCGCCAACACGGCCTGGATCCTGGCCTCGGCGGGCAAGGCCGTCCTGGTCGTCGACTGGGACCTCGACGCTCCGGGCCTGGACCGCTTCCTGCATCCCTTCCTCAGCGAGAACCAGCTGCGCTCCACGCCCGGGGTGCTCGAACTGGTCAGCCGTTCCACCCAGTCCATGCTCCAGTCCTCCGCGGTCGCGGAGCAGAAGCGCCCGGGTGAACTGGATTCCGAATCACCGATCTCGGTCGACATGTGGGCGGCCGACGGCATCCCCCTCAACAGTTGTCTCATCCAGGTCGACTGGGACTTCCCCGAAGGCGGCCAGCTCTACTACCTCCCGGCCGGGACGAAGAACAAGGGCTATCTGTCGGCGTTCTCGCAGTTCGACTGGAAGCCCTTCATGGACGGGCCGCTGGCCACCAGGTTCCTTGAGGCGCTCAAGCGGGAGTTCGTCGGCAACTTCGACTACGTCCTCATCGACAGCCGCACCGGGCTCAACGACATCTCCGACATCTGCACCGTCAACCTGCCACACACGCTGGTCACCTGCTTCACCCCGAGCAGCCAGAGCATCGAGGGCGCGGCCGGCGTCGCCGAGCGCATCGACGGGATGTACGGCAACCGGGACATCCGCATCCTGCCCGTCCCCATGCGCGTCGAGAACGCCGAGGCCGACCGGCTGGACGCCGCCCGCGGACAGATCCAGTACCGCTTCGACCGCGTCGTGCGCAAACACATCCCGCACCAGGACCCGGAGGACTACTGGGGGAGCGTGGAGATCCCCTACCGGCCCATCTACTCCTACGAGGAGACGCTGGCCCCCTTCCGTGAACAGCCCGGGGACCCCAAGAGCCTGCTCGCCGCCTACGAGCGACTCACCGAGGTCATCACCGACGGCCAGGTCACCTCCATGCCGCGCATCGACGAGCCGCTGCGCCGCAAGACCCTGGAGCGGTACACCCGCCACCGCCCGCCGCGCATCTCCGACGTCTACGTCAGTTTCGTTCCCCAGGACCGTAGTTGGGCCCACTGGGCGGGCGCGGTCCTGGAACAGGCCGGCTTCAAGGTGCACCTCGCGCAGGAGGGCACGGTCGAGAGCGCGCAGCGCAGGGACGAGATCGAGCGCGGCGTCGAGTCGGCCTCGCACACCCTGGTCATCTTCTCCGAGGCCTATCTGCGATCGTCCCGCTTCCGCACCACCTGGGAGGCGGTCTACGCGGAGGGCGACCGGCGTGCCCACCAGCTCGTCTCCATGCAGGTCGACCGCAAGCTGTCGCTGGACGCGCCCTTCACGGAGCAGCTGGCCGACATGACCCGCTGTGACACCGGGGAGGCCGGCCGCGAGGCGTTGCTGAGCAGCTTCGGCCGGTCGGCGGAGTCACTGACCCGCAACCACTTCACCGGCGCCGAGCAGAAGCTGCCCCGCTTCCCCGGAGCCGAGCCGCCGATCTTCTCGGTCCCGCTGCGGACCTCGTCCTTCACCGGCCGCACCGAACTGCTGGAAGGCATCCGGGCGAAGCTGTGGCGGGAGGACACCCGGGCCCTCGTCCTCAAGGGCATGGGCGGCGTGGGCAAGACCTTGCTGGCCCAGGAGTTCGCCTACCGCTACCGCAGCGACTACGACGTCATCTGGCACATCCAGGCCGAGCAGCGCATCCTGGCCGTCGAGCGGTACGCGGGCATGGCCGAGTCGCTGGGCCTGCCGGAGCGGACGAACCCCACGGACACCGCCAAGACGGTATACGAGGCCCTCAACCACGGTGAGCCGTACGGCAGTTGGCTGCTCATCCTGGACAACGTGACCGAGGCCGACCACCTCCCCGAGTTCATGCTGGACGGCCGCGGCGGCCACATCCTGATCACCAGCCAGCGCTCCGAGGGCTGGGGCCGCTTCGTGGACACCGTCGACGTCCCCGTCTTCGAGCGGGACGAGAGCATCGCCCACCTGCACAGCCGACTGCCCGACTGCGGCTGGCCGGAGGCCGACCAGATCGCCGAGGCCCTGGGCGATCTGCCGATCGCCATCGAGCGGGCCGCGGCCTACATCGAGCAGACCAGGGTCGACGTCCGCGGCTACATCAAGCAGCTCCAGCCCCAGGCGACCGGCGCCCCAGCCGACAACACGGTCGGCGAGGTCGTCAAGTCCAGCACCAACACCTGGGAGTTCGCGCTCGGACAGCTCAAGGAGAACTTCCCGCCGGCGGTGAAGCTCCTGCAGATCTGTTCCTACTACAGCCCCGAGCCGATCTCCATGGACCTGCTGGAGGGCGTCGAGGTCTCCCGCGCTCTCGGCGGGGCCCGCACGGTCTCCCGCGCCTACAAGGAGCTGAGCCGTTTCTCCCTGGTCACCGTCGACCGCAAGGCCCGCAGCCTGACGGTGCACCGGATGATGCAGATCGCCATGCGCGAGGAGATGACCGAGGCGGAGCGCGAGGACGCCCGGGAGGTGGTCTACCGCTCGCTGATCGCCGCCAGACCCAACGGCGACGACCCGGAGAACCCCAACACCTGGGAGAAGTACCGCATCATCTGGCCGCACCTCGGCACCCCCTGGGCCGAGACGTCCTACGACGAGGGCATCAGGGAACTCTTCGTCGACCGCGTGCGCCAGCTGCGCCGCCGGGGCGAGCTGACCCAGGCCATGGACTACAGCGTGCGGCGGGTGAAGGCCTGGACCGCACTGGGCCCGCCGGACGAGCGCTGGACCCTCCACATGCGTTTCCAGATCGCCAACATCCTGCGCGCCCAGGGCAGATACGAGGAGTCGCTCTCGCTGGACCAGGAGATCCTGGAGCGGCAGCTCGCCGTGCTCGACGACGAGGACGACCAGCACATCCTCATGACCACCAGCAGCATCGCGGCCGACCTGCGCGGTCTGGGCCGGCTGACGGAGGCGCTGCGGTACGACGAGGAGACGTACCAGCGATACGAGCTGATCTACGGGGAGGACCACGCGCGCACCCTCAGCGCGGCCAACAACCTCGCCGTCGCGCTGCGGCTGTCCGGCGACTACTACAAGGCGCGCGAACTGGACCGCAGGACACTGGAACTGCGCGAGGCGATCCAGCTCCACGACCATCCGCTGACCATCGAGTCCGCGGTCAACCTGGGCCGCGACCTGCGTGACTGCGGGGACTACGAGGAGTCCGTCACCCTGCTGAAGCGCGCCTACGAACGCTGTCTGCGCAACCCGCGCCTCACCCAGGGCTCGCCGACCGTGCTCAACACGGCCAAGGGCCTGGCCGGTTCACTGCGCCGCGCGGGCCAGCCGGTGGAGGCCGAGGAACTCGTGCGCCATGTGCTGAGAAGCACGCCCGAGGGGGAGAAGGGATCGTCCTCGGAACGGTCGCTGCTGGAGATGAGCCTGGCGGGCGACATGGCCGCCCAGGGCCGCGTCGACGAGGCGCTGACCCTCATCCGCAGGGTGCTGGACGACCTGCGGGACAACCTGGGGGACGGCCACTCCCAGACCGTGGCCTGCTCGGTCAACTACGCCGTCCTGCTGCTCGACGACGTCGCCTCCATCCGCCCCGAAGCCGCCGACAAGGCATGGGAGTTGCTGCGCCTGGCGCGGGCGACGTTCCGCGAACTGAACGGCGACCACCACCCCTATGTGCTCATCTGCCGCGCGAACCTCGCCGTCGCGGAGGCCGCGCTCGGCAAGTGGGAGGAGGCCAGGAGGACCAGCCACGACGCCTACGAGCTGCTCAAGGAGGTCCTCGGCCCCACGCACCCGTCGACGCTGACCTGTGCCGGGAACCTGGCCGTCGTCCTGAGCCATCTGGGCCGGGCCGAGGAGGCCCGCACCAAGCACCATGACACCCTGGCCGCGCTGAGCAAGCGCATCGGCCGGGACCACCCCCGCGTGGTGGCCCTCCAGGAGTGGAAACTCAGCTGCCTCGACCTGGAGCCGCACCCCATCTGACGGCGACGGGCCCGGATGTGCGGCCGGTGCCGGTGTCGGCGGCCGGCCGCGCACACCGTGCGGGGTGGAGTTGTCAGCGCCCGGCCGCGTCCCGGGTCCAGGCGAGCACCTGGGGCAGGGCCGGCAGCGCCGCGAAGTGGGCGGCGGACGGCTGCAGTACGGCCTTGGCCGAGGGGATCCGCTTGGTCAGCCAGTGGAAATGGGCGACCGGGGCGAACACGTCGCGCTCGCCGTGCCACAGCATCACGGGCACCGAACCGTCGATCTCCTGGAGTTTGAACCCCCAGTGCGTCCGGAACGCGACCAGGTCGTCCACCCAGCCCATCGGCGCGCGCGGATCGACCGACTCCTCCTCGCCCTGCTCCGCCCGGCCCACGGCCGACAGGTAGTTCCGGAGAAGGTGCTCGCGGATCCCGGCGTCCTCGACGATCACCCGGTCGACGCTCGGCATCTCCTCCCGGAGGGAGGCGAGGAACACGGTCGGATCGCGTCGGATGGTCTCGGCGTTACGGGCCAGCAGCGCACCCAGCTCGGTCACGTCGGGGGCGTGGCGGTCGAGCAGATCGTAGGTCGACACATTCGACTCGGACATCTCGCTGTGCCAGTCGAATCCGTCGCCGTCGGCGTCGGGCGGGGCGAGCGAGACCAGCGCGGCGACACTCGCCACCTGGCTGCCGATGTTCCGGGCCGCACAGGCCAGGGCGTGCGGGGCGCCCCCCGATCTGCCCACCACGGAGTACTTCTTGAGATCCAGGTCCTCGGCGATGACACTGACGTCATGGGCCGCGTCGACCACCGTGCGTCCGCCGTGGCGGTCGGAGCCGCCGTACCCCGGCCGGTCGTAGGCGATGAGCCGCACGCCGAGCTTGTGGAGGTCGAAGGTGCGCAGGCGGGGCCCGAGTCGGCTTCCGGGAGTTCCGTGCAGCAGAAACACCGGGTGTGCGTCCGGATCACCCCAGGTCTCGTAGGCGATCGTCCGTCCGCCGGACGGCGTCTTCACTGTCTTGACCACCCGATGCCCTCCCGTGCCAGCGGCTGTGGAGTGAAGCGCGGGACCTCCCAGCATTACGCATGGGAAGCCCCGCTCCTAGTAGCTGCTCAGCCGTTCTGGCTTCATGTGGCAAGAATTGGGTAAACGTGGGCCGCTCGGCTGTTCACGCCCCAAGGTAGTGCACACGGGCACGGGTCGCCGGATCAGGAGGGAATTCGTGGTGACCGAGTGAGTCATGGGGTATGCCCCCTCCTCGCGCTTGTGACGTCCGTTCCGTTCCTTCGTGATGCCCGGCACCTGGGTGAACACACATCCACCCGTACGGAGCATGGCGGACGCTGACGTTCCGGAAAGTGGCCCGCGTCACGCCCCCGGCGCCGGTTCGGGACGGTGCACACCGCGCGGCCGATAACCGAGGAGGTCGGAGCGGCCCTGCAGATCGGCCAGCAGCCAGACGATCGCCAGCCACATCTCCGTCCCCTGCAACCCCGGTTCCGGGCCGGGCCCCGCCGGGCCGGGGCCGAATCCGAACCCCCTGCCATCCTGCCAGCGGGTCAGGACGGCCGAGAGCCGCTGTTCGGCCCAGCCGCGGATCTCGGCCGACCGGTAGCCGTCGGCGCTCGCGCCCTGGCCGCCGATCTGCCCGGTGCACAGCCACAACGGATGGGCGACGTCGAGGACGTTGCAGGCGTTCTCGCGGCCCGCGCCGAAGTGGCGGGTGTCGCGGGCGTGGTCCAGGACCGCGTCCACGACCCTTTCCGGATGCGGCACGGGTACCCCGAACTGTGCGAAGGAACCCCGGGTGAGCCGGTAGTAGCCGTTCACCACCTGCAGGCGCCCGGTGGCGGCCGAGGGGTTGCCCCACATGCCGGTCCAGGGGTCGGCGCGGGTGAGGAGCCAGCCGAAGAGTGCGTCCAGGGTGCCCGGGGTGAGTCCGGTGGCGTCCGGGTGCCGGAGGTTCCAATGGGCGGCGGTGGCCCAGGAGTCGACCCAGGCACCGGCGCCCCATGCCTGGTCCGTCCAGGGCAACTGCTCTAGTCGCGCGATGAGTTGAGGGGCCGTCATGTCGCGGACGCCGCCTATCGGCCGGGGGAACGACGAACCCAGGAGATCCAGCGCGTAGCCCACGGACAGGACGTGGTAGAGCGCCGGACCCTCGCCGACGAACCCGTCGGCGTCCGGGCGCGGCGGCCGGTCACCGAACTCGGGCACCAGACCGGTCTCCCGGTCCTGGAGCCCCGCCAGACGCTCGATGTGCCGCTCCCGGTCCAACTGCTCAGGCACGGAGGCCAGGAGGAGGTCGGCGATCTCCACCGCGTCGCAGTGCGCCCGCACGGTGGGGGCGACTCCGGGGCGGTCGGTGTAGTGGTCGCCGTTCCAGCAACGGGCGATGATGTCGGCGGCCTGGGCGCGGGCGGTGTCGGCGAACCGGGCCAGCGCCTCATCGGCCACCCGGCCCCCGGTCATCCCCTGCTCGGAGCGTCCCCGGCCGCCCGTCTCCCGCCGGTCCCGGATCCGCCGCGCCGGATTTCCCGCCGCCACCGACCACGCGGGCAGGTCCTTCGTCACCACCGCCCCGGCGCCGATGACGCAGTGGTCGCCGACGGTGACCCCGTCGACCACGACCACATGGGAGCCGATCCAGACGTCGTCGCCGACGGTGATGCCCCGGCTGGTCAGGGGCTGCCGGAAGACCGGCCGGTCGGGGGCGGTCGAGTGGTTGAAGCCGAGGAGCGAGGTGTGGGCGCCGATACGGACGCCGCTGCCCAGGCGGACGGTGCCGCGGACCACGGTGAACGGGTTCAGCGTGCAGTCCGTGCCGGTGGTGAGGTCACCGGTGACGTAGGCGTGGGCGGCGATGTACGAGTCGGCGCCGAGGCGGAGCCGGTCGGGGTACACCGCCGCCGACCCGGCCACGTGACAGCGCTCGCCGACCTCGCTGTCACCGCCGAGCAACCGCTGTCGTCCCCGCTGCGCGGCTCGCTGCTCCGCCGTCGCCTCCTTCTCGAACAGCCAGGGGCAGTGGTCGAAGCGGTCGGAGTGCGCCGCGGGCGGCTGCTGTCGGTGGTCGTCCATGGGGCGCACGCTAGGCAGACGGGCGCCCGATGAGGAAGAGGGTCTCGCGGAGGAGGGACGCAGGACCGGCCCGTCGCCCGCGCCACGCGCCCCGGATCAGGAGACGCCCGTCGTCAAGCCGTCCCTAGCCGTGTCGAAGACGGGGCGGTAGGTGTCCCAGTCGAGGTCCGGGGCCGACAGGTAGATGTCGTACTCCCGTTCGCCCTCGCGGCCGAATCCCAGATCGATGGCGCGGAAGGCGCGGGCGCGGCCCTGGAAGGTGAACTCCCAGATGGCGGCGGGCAGTTCACGGAAGGTCGTCTTCTGCAGGCGCAGTCTGCGGTACGAACCGGGGTAGTTGAGCTTGGTGTTCGCCTCGATGTCCTCGAAGTGGGCCATGGGGTGCGAGCCGGCGGGGTCCACGACGCCGATCGTGAGTTCGGCCAGTTTCGTCTGGTCGGTGTAGGTGACCGTCTCGGCCGTCCGCTTGCTGACCTTCCAGCCGTCCGGGACGGGGAGGGAGATGCCGAGCCCCTTCTCCGTGACCAGGCGGAAGCCGTCCGGGACGGGCGGGGTGGAGGACGGGGTGGCGGTCGCCGTCCTTCCGCCGCTCGGTGACACCGTGTTCCCGTCGGGGTCCGCCGTCACGTACAGCGCGGCCCCGACGACCATCGCGGCCACGGTCACCGCGACGGCGACCGGGACGAGGATCCGGCGCTTCTTCCGGCCCTGACGGGACGGTCGGTCGGCGTCGGGGCCTGTCGCCCTTCCCGCGCCGGGATCGGTGTACGACTCCCCGGCGGACCACCCGGCGAGCAGCGTGTCCTCGTCGGCCGGAACCCTGCTGTCGCCGCTGTCCCGAGCCCCGTCGGCAAGGCCGCCCCCGACCCCCGGTATCGGCAGGGCGGTCGTCGGCTGGCCGGCCACCGCGGCTCGCAGTGCCCGTTCCGTCTGGTCGATGGTGGGGCGGTCGGCGGGGTCCTTGGCGAGCAGGGCCTCGATGAGGGGTTCGAGGGCGCCGCCCTGCTTCAGGGGCTCCAGGGGGTCCACCGCGATGGCGTACGCGGCCTCCATCGCGGTGAGGCGGCGGAACGGCGGGCGGCCCTCGACGGCTTGGTAGAGAGTCGCGCCCAGGGCCCACAGATCCGAGGCCGGGCCGGGCTTCTGGCCGCGGATGCGCTCCGGGGCCATGTAGTGGATCGAGCCGACCATCTCGCCGGTTCTGGTGAGGGTGGAGGCGTCGGCGGTCATCGCGATGCCGAAGTCGGTGAGGACGACCCGCCCTTCGGCGGCGAGCAGGACGTTGCCGGGCTTGACGTCCCGGTGCAGTACGCCGGCGGCGTGCGCGGCGCGCAGCGCGGCGACCATGCCCAGACCGATCCGGGCCGCCTCCTCGGGCGGGAGGGTCCGGCCGTCCGTGAGGAGGTCGGCGAGCGTGGGCGCCGGGACGTACTCCATGACGATGCAGGGCCGGCCGTCACCCGTCCCGGCCCCGGCCCCGAAACCGCCCCGCACACCGTCCTCGTGGCCGTCCGGATGGCCGTCCACATGGTCGTCCACGACGTCATGGACGACGATCACGTTCGGGTGGGCGATCCGGGCCGCGCTCCGGGCCTCACGGCGCGTGCGCTCGTACAGGGTGACGAGGTCGTCGGGGGACAGATGCGGCTGCACGTGCAGCCGCTTCACCGCGACCTGACGGCCGAGGACCTCGTCCCCGGCGCGCCACACGGTGCCCATGCCGCCGCGGCCTATCTGCTCCGTGAGCCGGTAGCGCCCGGCGACGAGCCGCCCTACGTCCGACACCACGTGCCCTCCGCCAGCCCTGCATACGTTCGATTCGCCTCGTCACCTTAACCGGCTGTGGGCGAGGGCCGGGAAGGAGGACCACCCGCAGACGTGGTCGACCCCCTGGACGGCGCCGCGCGGGCTGACGGCGGCCGCGGGCCAGCGGTGGGGCGTGGGCGGTGGTTCGGCGTACCGTCGTGACTGTGGACCTCACGGCTGACGGTCTCGTGTCCCGCGTCGCGCGTGAGCTCGTCCCCCGGGCGGACGAGCTGACCGCCGAGGTGGAGTGGTGCCTGCGCCGGGAGATGCCCGAACTGTGGGCGCACCCCGACGCCATGGCCTCCAAGAACGTCGCCGAACACGTCATGGCGGTGCTGTCCGCCCTCCAGTACGGCGTCGACCCGGACGGCATCGAGGTGCCGGACGCCGAGCTGGAGCGCGTCCGTCGCGTCGCCCGGCACGGCATCCCCGTCAGCGCGTTGCTGCGGGCCTTCCGGCTCGGACAGGGCATCATCCTCGACCGGCTGCTGGAGGAGATGGCCCGGCGTACCGACGACGCGGCCCTGATCAGCGAGGCCACGCGCAGCCTGATCGCCACGGCGACCGGGTACGTGGACCGCACCTCCGAGCAGGGCGTCGTGGCGTACGAGGAGGAACGGGACCGGCGGCTGCGGTGGCGCCTGTCGATGGTGAACGAGGCGAGCGTGCGCATCGGCACCACCCTGGACATCGCCCGCACCGCCCAGGAACTGGCCGACTTCGCCACCGAGCACTTCGCCGACCTCGTCACCGTCGACCTGCTCCGCTCCGCGCTCACCGCCCACGACGCCCCGGCGGACGAACCGCCCGCGTCACCCGCGCTCCACCGCCTCGCCCAGCGGTCGGCCACCCACCCGGACCCGGCGCCCTCCCGGCGGCACCCCCACACCTTCCCGCCCGGCTCGCCACCGGCCCGCGCTCTCGCCACGGGCCAGCCGACCAGGCACCGCCTCGCCGACGGCGGCCGGGGACCGCACGACCCGCACGGCCCCGCGGAACCCCCGGCCGACGGCGGCGCGGGGGAGGACGCGGGGGAGGCCGTGAGGGACGACGGCGACGACACGGTGGGGGACAGGGGACGGGGACCGGCGAGCGCGGACGGCAAGCCCCCCGGCTCTGCCCGCACGGTCCACTCCACGCTGGTGGTGCCGTTGCGCGCCCGGGGCGCCACGCTCGGTGTCGCGCAGTTCTGCCGGGACCGCAACCCCGACGCGTTCGACGACGAGGACCTGCTGCTGGCCCAGGAGATCGCCGCCCGCGCGGCGGTCGCCGTGGACAACGCCCGCCGCTACACGCATGCCCGCGCCACCGCCCTCACCCTGCAACGCAGCCTGCTCCCGCGCCGAACTCCGCGCCAGTCCGCCGTCGACGTGGCCTTCCGCTACCTGCCGGCCGATGCCCACGGCGGGGTGGGCGGCGACTGGTACGACGTCATCCCGCTCTCCGGGGCCAGGGTCGCCCTCGTCGTGGGTGACGTCGTGGGCCACGGCATCCACGCCGCCGCCACGATGGGCCGCCTCAGGACGGCCGTACGCACCCTCGCGGACATCGACCTGCCGCCCGACGAACTCCTCACACACCTGGACGACGTGGTGATCCGCCTGGCCGCCGAGGTGGAGGACGACGACGCGGACGATGGGGCGGGCGCGGGGAGCCGGACCGGGGCCGAGGCCGGGGCGGGAGCCGATGCCGGCGGCGGAGGCGGGGACATCGGTGCCACCTGCCTCTACGCGGTGTACGACCCCGTCTCACGCCGCTGCACCCTCGCCCGCGCCGGGCATGTGCTGCCCGCCCTGGCGAGGGCGGACGGCACCGTCGACATCCTGGACCTGCCCCCGGGTCCGCCCCTCGGCCTCGGCGGGCTGCCGTTCGAGACGGCGGAGATCGAACTGCCCGAGGGCAGCCTGCTCGCGCTCTACACCGACGGTCTGGTCGAGGCGCGGGACCACGACATCGGCGCGGGCCTGGACCGGCTCCGTGACGCCCTCGCCCGGCCCGCCGCCTCGCTGGAGGCCACCTGCGACGCCTTGCTCGAAGCCCTGCTGCCCGCCAGGCCGCCCGACGACGTCGCCCTGCTCCTGGCCCGGACCCGCCGCCTCGGTGCGGGCCAGGTCGCCACCTGGGACCTGGAGGCCGAACCCGCCGCCGTGGCCAGGGCCAGGGCCCACGTCACCCGGCAGCTCGGCGACTGGGGCCTCGCGGAGCTGGAGTTCACCGCCGAGCTGGTGGTCAGCGAACTCGTCACCAACGCCATCCGCTACGGCCGGCCCCCGATCCGGCTGCGCCTGATCCGCGACCGCACCCTGCTGTGCGAGGTCTCCGACTCCGGCGGCACCACCCCGCACCTGCGCCGCGCCCGCGTCTTCGACGAGGGCGGCCGCGGGCTCCTCCTGGTCGCCCAGCTCGCCGAGCACTGGGGCACCCGCCGCGTCCGCCGGGGCAAGACGGTCTGGGCCGAGCTGAGCGACTCCGCCACCGTCCCGCTCGCGGCCCTGGCGGCCTTCTAGGGGCCGTCCGGGGGGTGCGCGAAGGCCCCACGCGAGGCAGGGCCGGCCCGGCGGGCCGGGGCTAGCTCGGCGCGACCGTGTCGAGGAGGGCGTCGGCCATCCGCCGGGCGGGCTCCTCGGTCCGGTCCGCGACCCGGCGGAAGGTGTCCTCGGCGGGGCGGGCCGGCCAGTCGGGGGGAAGGTGGCGGGCGGGGAGGCGGGGGTCGGCGCGGACGGTCCGGAGCCAGTCGCTGACCAGCCGCAGACGTGTCGCGATCGGGTCCTCGGCCGAACCGGCGCCCAGGTGGGCCGTCCAGCGCTTGTCGAAGGCGACGTAGCGGGCGGCGATGCCCTCCAGGTCCCAGGTGTCGCGGATCATCAGCTCGATGTCGGTGGCGACGTCCGCCCGGGCGTGGAAGATCTTGACGTGGCCGGTGAGTCCCAGCTCCGCGACGACACCGGTGATGTCGACGTCCCCCGGGGCGATCCACAGCCCGTTGTAGAGGGCGCCGAACCCGGACCAGGTCAGTCGCGAGCGCAGGTCGTGCCGCTGGCGCTTCCAGGAGTCGGGGAGGGAGAAGCCGAGGAGGGTCCAGGTGCCGTCCCAGTCGTCGTTGACCGCGCCCTGCCGCCAGATGCGGGTGCGGCCGTCCAGCAGGACGCGTGTCGCCTGCGGTGTGAGGCCGAAGTACATCCTGCGGCCCTCGCGCCGGCGCCGCAGCAGACCGCGGTTGACCATGCGGGTCAGCGTGGAGCGTACGGCCTGTTCACCGACGCCGACCCGGCCCAGCACGTCGATGATGCTGCCCGAGTACACGCACCGGTCGCGATCGCCCTCCTCCAGCACGTGGTTGCCGAAGAACGCGAGCATCAGCGACTGCGGGCGCGGCTGCGGGCCGCCCGCGGTGTCGCTGTCCGGTGTCTCGCGGTCCGGGGTGTCCAGGATGTCGTAGTCCTCCACGGGGGCCAGCGTACGGCCGCCCGTCGGCGCTCCCGCGGGCGGCCGTACCAGGTCACCGTGCCGTGGACGGACCGGGGGCGTCCTGCCGACGCGGGGGCGCCCTGCGTCACGATGGGGACCGTCGAACGCGTCCCCGGGGCGGGGCCGCACCGCCCCTCGGCCAGGAAAGCTGGAAGCCATGACCACCATCGCCGTCATCGGAGCCGGGCCGGGCCTCGGCGCGGCCGTCGCCCGTCGCTTCGGCCGTGAGGGGTTCGCCGTGGCGCTCGTCGCCCGCGACCCGGAGCGGACGAGGGCGCTCGCCGCCGACCTGGCCGACCAGGGCGTCACGGCCCAGGGCTTCGCCGCGGACGTACGCGACCCGGACGCCCTGACCGCCGCGCTGGAGGCGGCGCACACGGCGCTGGGGCCGGTCGAGGTCCTGCAGTACAGCCCGCTGCCGCACCGGGACTTCATGCTGCCGGTGCTGCGGACGGGCCCCGCCGACCTGGTCGGCCCGATCGAGTTCTCCGTCTACGGCGCGGTCGCCGCCGTCCGGCAGGTGCTGCCCGGCATGCGCGACCTCGGCCGGGGCACGGTCCTCCTCGTCAACGGCGGCACCGCCGTGGTCCCGCACCCCGACCGGGCCGGCACGTCCGTCGCGTTCGCCGCCGAGAGCGCGTACGGCCGGATGCTGCACGACACCCTCGCGGGAGAGGGCATCCATGTCGCCCAGCTGGTCGTGCCCGGCGCGATCGTCCCCGGGCACCCCAGGAAGGACCCGGCCGTCCTCGCGGACACCCTGTGGGGCATCCACCGCGACCGGCACGGCTTCCGTCACTTCGCCGACGACCTCGACGCCTCCTGACCCGACGCCTCGCAGCAGTCCCTCCGCGGTCCGGCGGCGACCGGCCCGCCCGCCCGTGACGCGGCCGACGCGCGGTCGCGCGGGGCGGGTGTCAGGCTGGGATCACCGGATCCGCGAACGCGAAGGGGTATCCCGTGATCACCACCGACCTCACCCCCGGCTCCCCCTGCTGGCTCGACCTCGGCGCCCCCGACGTACCGGCCGCGGCGGCCTTCTACCACTCGGTGCTCGGCTGGGAGTACGAGCCGATGGGCGGCGGCGGGGACGCGGACGAGGGCATGGAGGGTGAGGGTGGAGTCTTCCGCAAGGACGGCAAGATCGTCGGCGGGCTGGGCGAACTCACCGAGAAGGGCGCGCGCCCGGCCTGGATGATCTACTACACCGTCACGGACGCGGACGCCACGACCCGGGCCGTGGAGAGCGCCGGTGGCACGGTGCGCGTGGCGCCGCGGGACCTCGGAGACTGGGGGCGGATGGCGCAGTTCAGCGACCCGCAGGGCGGCCAGTTCGCGGCGTGGCAGCCGGGCGCCAACGCGGGGTTCGAGCTGGCGGACGAGCCGGGCTCACTGTCCTGGACCGAGCTGTACACGACCGACGCCGCGGCCGCCAAGGAGTTCTACGGCGGCGTCTTCGGCTGGCGGTTCGGCGACATGCCCCTGCCGGAGGGCGCGGGCACGTACAGCCTCGTCACGCCCGCCGGACTCCCGGAGGAGCGGATGCAGGGCGGCGTGATGCAACTCCGCCCGCAGGACCTCGCACTGACGGACGGACGGCCCTACTGGCACCCCGTCTTCGCCGTCACCGACTGCGACGCCGCGGTCGCCGCCGTCACCGGGCACGGCGGCAGTGTGCAGATGGGACCCGTGGACATGGAGGGCGTCGGCCGGCTGGCCGTCTGTCTCGACCCGTCCCGCGCGGACTTCGTGCTCCTCGCCCCCGCCGAGAGCTGACCGGCGCGTCCGCCGGACCATATCTCCCGGCTCCCGGCCATTGCGCGAAACAGGATCAGCGGCCATCATCCCATCAACAGGAATCCTGTTAATTCAACGTTGTAGGGATGGGCGGGGCCGATCATGCCGTTCAGTGCCAGTTTCAAGGCCAGAGGGGTCCAGCTGCTGCTCAGCGGCGTCATGACCCGTGTCCACAAGGACCTGCGCTTCACCGATGTCCCGACGCGGACGGAAACCCTTCGCGTCGAGACCGGCGCCGGACCGGTCCAGTGCACGGTCTACCGCCCGCCGGCCGACACCGCCGCCCCGGCCCCCGTGTACGTCAACTTCCACGGCGGCGGCTTCATCGTGGCCCGCCCCGAGCAGGACGACCACATCTGCCGCTCCATAGCCGCCACGGCCGGCTGTGTGGTGATCAACGTGGACTACGCCGTCGCACCGCAGCGAGTCTTCCCCACCGCCGTCACGCAGGCCTACGACGTCACCGAGTGGATCGTCGAGAACGGCTCGGCGCACGGCTGGGACGGTACACGGGTCGCCGTGGGCGGACACAGCGCGGGAGCCAACCTGGCCGCCGGGATCTGCCGTACGGCCCGCGACCGGGGCACCTTCACCCCCCGCCTCCAGATCATCGACTCCGCCCCGCTCGACATGCGCGCCGACCCGGCCACCAAGCGGTCCCGCATCGCCAAGCCGCTGCTCACTCCCCAGCTCATGCGGATCTTCACCGCCGCCTACGTCCCCGACCCGGCCGACCTCACCGACCCTCTGGTCTCGCCCGGCCTCGCCGACGACCTCACCGGACTGCCGCCCGCCCTCGTCATCACCGCCGAGAACGACCGTCTGCGCGACGAGGGCGACGCCTACGCCAAGGCCCTCCAGGCCGCGGGCGTCCCGGTCACCCACCGCCTCTTCGAGGGCGTCGACCACTACTTCACCCACACCGGCCCGGTGCCGGAGGGCAAGGAGGCGATAGCCCTGATGGCCGAGGCCCTGCGCACGGCGCTCGACGCCACGGTCCCCGACGCCGCCTGATCCGGCCCCCGCCGACGGCCCGGCGTCCACCCCTCGCCGGCTCGCCGCGCAGGCCTCCCACGGCCGAACAGACCTCCCCCGCCGCATCGTTGGGCGCGGGAGGTCTCGCCGTGCCGGGAACGGCCGGGTGGCCCGGGGCGCTCGAAGCCAGGGGACCGAGGGCGTTAGCCTGAGGCGCAGCGGGAGGCCGGCGCTCCGTCGGTCTCCGTGGACGAAAGGTGCGATGTGCGGCTCCACACCCGGGAATGGGGCGCGGGTGAGCGGACGGCCCTGCTCGTGCACGGCATCATGTCGGACTCCCGTACCTGGCGACGCGTGGCTCCGGCGCTCGTGGAGCGCGGCTACCGGGTGATCGCCGTGGACCTGCGCGGCCACGGAGTCTCGCCACGCGGTGAGTACAGCCCGGAACTCTTCGCCGACGACCTCGTCGACACGCTGCCCCGCCGGGCGGACCTGGCCCTCGGTCACTCCCTGGGCGGGCTCACCCTGTCCCTCGCCGTGGAGCGGCTGCGCCCCCTGCGGGCGGTCTACTCGGACCCGGCCTGGTCCTCGGCCGACCCCGCCCGGCACATCGGCCCCGAGATCTTCGCCGCCTTCAAGCGCGCCGGCCGCGCGCAGACCGTCGCGCTCAACCCGCGCTGGGACGCCGAGGACGTCGACATCGAGATGGCCACGCTGGCCGCGTGGGACGCCGCCTCCGCGCACTTCCTCGGCGGCCGCCCGCTCACCGGCTTCGTCCCCGACCGCCCCGCCGTGCCCTCCCTGGTCCAACTCGCCGACCCCAGCTTCCTGGTGGGGCCCGAGGACGCCGACCGGCTCCGGGCGAGCGGCTTCGAGGTCCGTACGGTCACCGGCGCGGGACACACCATCCACCGCGACGACTTCGACGGCTTCATGAAGTCCCTGGACGGCTGGATCTGACGTCCGCGCCGCCCGCCGCCCCGCGACCGGAGCGCCCCCGACCGGCTTTCGAGCCGTCCTTCAGGCCGTCCTTCACGCCGTACCGCGCGCCCTCTCCCACAGCACGGGATCGTGCGCGTTGACGATGCGCAGGTCGCTCTCCTCGCGCCGGTGCAGCTCGGCCAGCCGGGCGTGGTTGTCGCGGACCTTCCTCCGGTCGTCCGCCAACAGGTTCTCCACCGTGCGCAGGGCGCGCGGCACCGGGGCGTGTCCGTCGAGCGTCGCGCGGTGGAAGAAGGCGTCACCGGCGTGCAGGATCCAGCCGCTTCCGGTGTCCACCGCGACGCAGGCATGGCCCCGGGTGTGCCCCGGCAGGGAGATCAGCACGATCCCCGGGGCGACGGCGTCGAGTTCCTCGGCGGCGGCGAAACCGCGCCACGCCTCGCCGTCCGGGGTGTGCTCGACGATCTTCGGGCCGTGGGCCCACTGGACCGGCCGGTAGCGCGAACGCTCCCGCCGCGACGGGGAGACCATGGACCCCAGGGCCTCGGCGGCGGTCGTGTGGACCTGCGCGTCGGGGAAGTCGGCCAGCCCTCCGATGTGGTCGAGGTCGAAGTGCGTGACGACGATGTGCCGCACGTCGTCCCGCCGGAACCCGAGCGCCTCGACCTGACACGCGGCCGTCTCCTCCTCCCGGAGCACCGGCCTGAGCAGATGCCGGTCCCGCCCCAGCCGGCGCCGGGGATCGGCGACATCACGCAACCCGAACCCGGAGTCCACCAGCACGAGCCCGCCCGGCGTCTCGACGAGCAGGACGTGGCAGACCAGCGCGCCGGTGAGGGGGAGCATGGTCCCGCAGTTGAGGTGGTGGACCTTCACGGCAGCACCGCTTTCGCGACGTCGACGGGAGAGCGACGTATCCCGCTCCCGGCCCCCTTCCGAGAGGACCGGGAGACAGCGTACGGCCGTCACTCCGGTCACGAGGCGGGGCCGGGGCTCCCGACGGGTGCTGGTGCTCGGGGCCCTCAGCGAGTCACTCCCCCTCTCGATCCCGCAGCCAGGATGCGCCCCGCCGGGGTCGAACGACCTCGTGAAAGGCGGTGTGCTCGCGGCCGAGCAGCGAGCTGAGCCCGACCTCCACGATCGCTTTCGGTCAACGTCACCTGATCGTCGATGTTGCCCGCAACATCGGCGTACAACTCGTGGGTCCGATGTGCACCGGTGTGGGCGTGATGGGAAGGCGACTCGTGCTGTCCGATGAAGTCTGGCGCGACCTGCGCAGTCAAGGCGTGACCAGGACGTTTCCGAAGCGCAGCGTGATGCTGCGGCAGGGATCTCCCGGGACCCACCTCCTGGCCCTTACCTCCGGGTTGGCCAAGGTGGTGTGCCGAGAGCCCAACGGTGCCAACACCTGGCTTGCGTTCCGAGGGCCGGGGGACCTCCTGGGCGAGGTCTCGGTCTTCAACGGAACCGCACGCACGGCAGACGTTGTCGCCTTGACGCCCTGTGTTGCGGTCGTCCTGGACGCCGAGCGCTTCGTGCGGTTCGTCGAGGAGCGCGGACTGGTCATCCACCTGATGCGCCAGGCACTCGCCAGGATGCGCGAGTCGGACCTCCACCGAGGTGAACTGCAGACCCTGCCCTTGGTCGTGCGGCTGGCGCGCACGCTCCTGAGGCTGGCCGTGCTCACCGGGCAGATGGCGGAGAGCAACGCCGTTCGGCTGACCGGCCTGAACCAGGAAGAGGTCGCGCAGGCAATCGGCGTGACACGCAATGCGGTCATCAGCGCGTTGGGGCAACTGCGGGCCGTCGGGCTCATCGAAACGGCGCGGCGGGTGATCGTCATCAGGGACATGGAAGCCCTGCAGCGCTGGGCGGCGGCCGATTGACGACAGTCTGTGACCCGGGCCACACTCCATGCGCCCAGCGCTGTGCACTGAGCGGAGCGGCACGGATGGAACCTCGAAGCAGACCGAATACGGCTGCTCAACGGACCATTCGTCAGGAGATTCCGCGTGCCCGTCCCCATGCCTCATCCGTATGCCGAAAGCCGACCGCTCCCGCCGTACCGTGCCCTGTTCGCCGTTGACGCAAAGGACTTCACCGGCCTGCCTGCCGCTCAACACGGCCCGGTCAGCCAGCTCATTCCCCAACTCGTGGACCAGGCCCTCGAGCGGGCCGGCTTGCACCAGTTGCGCGATGCCCAGAGGTTTCCCGCCAATACGGGGGACGGCGTCGTCTTCGGGTTCGATCCGATGCATCTGCCCTTCGTGCTCTGGCCCTTCCTGGGCGTTCTGGACGACGTGCTCGGTTCGTACAACCGGCAGGCCGTGGGACCGCGGATCAGACTCCGGGCCAGCGTCCACGTCGGCCCGCTGCCCGACGGGGGCGAGCCCGGAGACGGCAACGGTACGGCCCGCAACGACATGCACCGACTCCTGGACGCACGTCCGGTCAAGGCGATCCTCGCCGCGGCGAGCGAGGAGGTGACCCACCTCGCCGCAATCGTCTCGGAACGGGTCTACGAAGACGTCGTGCTGGGCGCCTACACAGGGCTCCACCCCGACCGGTGCGTCGAGGTTTCGGCCACCGTCGAAGGAAAGAACTTCTCGCAGCGGGCCTGGCTGTACGTCCCTTCGCCTTCCGGGAACCTTGTGCGGGCGGGCATCCAGCCGCGTGAGGAACCCGTAGGCGTGGTGCCGACGGCGCCCGCCGCGGCACCGGACAAGGGGCCAGGCGCGGAGTACAGCGGAAACGCCCAGCATGTCGGGGAGGGTGCCGCGGTCATGGGCAACGTCGGTCGTGACTTCACCTATAGCGCGCCCACGACTACGTACCGCGGAACCAACCAGCACTGGGGCAGCGGAGACAACGTCGTGGGTGACAAGCGAGCCGGCGACGGGGACCGGCGGTGAACGCCGGACGGGACTCGGCCGCTGAGCCGGACATCCAGCCGGACACCGCCCAGCCTGATCCGTCGGTCGGCCCGGGCGCAGCTCAGCGCAGTTCCCTCCGTGAGGGCCGGCAACGGGTGGACAGCGGCGTCGCGTTGATGGGAAACGTCGGCGGTGACTTCACCTACCTGAACATCAGTGCGTGGAACGACGAGGCCACCGAGCGAATCCTCAAGCCGCGTCTGCGCGAGGGGCCCTATCCGGCGGAAGAGGTGCGCGACCGGCTGTACGGATTCGTCGAACCGCCGTCGTACGCACGCTGTCGGAAGGCGCTGGACAGCCGGATCGTGCTGCTCAGAGCGAGGGCTGGAACGGGCGTCGCCACGGCGGCGTTTGCCCTTCTCGCTGACAGGCACGGCGAGGGTGGTGTCACGGGCCTGGACGCGATGGTGGATCTGTCGACATGGCGTCCTAAGGCCGACCGTGGGTACCTCCTACAAGGCTTGCCGGCGGCATCCGCCCGATCCCTCGACGACGTGCGGCTGGCGGGCCTGGCCGAGGCCTTGCGCGGCGCCGGGGCGCACCTGGTCGTCACCATGGCGCAGGATGCCTGGTTGCCGTCAGACACCAGCCGGTGGGAAGAGGTGCATGCCGGGCCCGGACCGCACGAGGTTGCTGAGAGGCGACTGAGGCTCGCGGCCGCTGAAGAGAGGCTCGACAGTGCACAACTGGAAGCCTCGCTGGGGCACCTGGCCTCCCCCGAGTTCACCGACTACCTCTCGACGCATCCGCTGCCCGGCGACGCCGTCGACGTGTCGGACGCGTTGCGGCAGTCTGTGGAGACCTCGATACCGACCGGGTCCGTGCTCAAGGACCTCCTGACCGGCACCGAAGCTGCCGCCCGGTCCGCACTCGCTCAGGCTCGGCACAGTGCCGACAGGGTCTCCTTGATGGCGGCCGTCGCCCTGCTTCCTGGACAGGACCGCACGGTGATCGAGCAGTTCGCCACAGCGATGCGCCCCCTGCTCGGTGCGCGTGCGGCCAAGAAGGGACAGCACGAGAGCCCTGAGGATCTGTTGCCGGACGTACTCGGCCCTTCGTTCGAGGACCGACTCGAAGCCATCGGTGCCCGCCCGCTGGCACCTCGTACCTCTACCGCCGACCGGTATCGCTACCCCGTGCAGCCGATCGTCTTCTCCGGCAGGCACCGCTCGGCGACACTCCTGCGGCACCTGTGGCTGGACTTCGAAGGCATGCCGGACGTGCTGTGGGAAGCGCTTGAGCAGCTGCGCTATCAGCCAGGCCTCGATCTGGCCGCTGGAGAGGCCATAGGCCGGGTACTCGCGCACGCCACCGGTCCCGGCGCGCTGACTCAGCTGCACCGCTTCGCCTCCTCGAGCGACCGTTGGCGCCGACGTCTGGTCGCAGTCGCGCTGGGAGAGATCGTCCAGCATCCGCTGGTGTCGGGGGCGGTCAAGGAGCAGATGCGCCGGTGGAGCCGATCGTCCGCCGTTCTTCGCTGCACGGTCGCCGAGACCTGTGCAGGCAGCTACGGTCTCGCCAGGCCGGCCGCGGCCCTCAGGCTCCTGGACACCATTCTCGACGGTTCCTCTCCGGAGCTGGAAGCGAAGCTGCGTGCCGCCGTCGCCTTCGCGCTCGGCGCTCTCCTCACCGAGGAGGGGAACCACGTCGCGGTCCTGGAGACGGTGGCGAGGTGGCTGGAAACCGGCCGGGGAACACCTCGGCACACGTTGGCAGTGCACGTCGTCCACTCCCTGTCGCTTTCGACGTTCCCTCAGCCGGGGGCACCAGGCGCCGTCCGGATGAGCCTGGCCCAAACTTTGGAGCGCTGTCCGGCGCAGGGCTTCGCCATCGTCGTGCTCGGCCTTGACGATCCCACCACGCACGAAGCGGTGGCCCAAGGGCTGGGGCGGATCGAAGCCGAGCCCGACATGATCCAGAGGACGGCCTTTGGCCACGTGTTGAGCGAGCTCTCCCGTACCGCTCGCCATCGGCGGGGAGTCATCCGTTTCCTACTGGGGCGCCACCGAGATCACACGAACGCATCGCGAAAGGTGGGTGTGTCATGAGTAGGCCACTGTTTGCGCCGGTCAAGTCTTCACCGGTTCGGCAGCTGTTGAGGCAGCGGTTCGGATCGCCTTCGGATCGCGCGCTGGTCTTCCTCTCGGATCCGGAGGCGGACTGCCTTGAGCCCCCTCGCGGTGGAGACTTCTGGGGGTACCCCCGACCGTCGTTCCGGACCGCCTTCCGGTGGGAGTTCGACTCGTTCGGATGGGTCTCGCTGGCGGAACGCCGGACCGTGGTGGAGGTGCCACGCCGGGACCCCGCGACATCAACCCCATCGCGAGCACGCTACGAAGTCGCCTGGAAGGTCAGCAACCCGGTAGTCGCGGCGCGGAGTGGCCTCACGGAGGACACCGTGTGCCGACTGATCGACCAGGACGTCCGTGGAAGTGGCGGACTGCCGGGTGCTTCTGATCCCCTTCGACAGCCGCCGATCCTGTACGGGACCTCTCAGGTTGAGCCCCCTGGTCAGCCACGGAGCATCGACGGGTCGGGTCTGACCTACTGGTTCCTTGACCCTCCAGCCGGCCTTCTGCCGGCTTCGAGTCATCCGGCCGAACTCCTCCTTCCGTCGGGCTTCGGTGAGGCCCACCGCGAGGCGTACCGCTTCTACCGCGAGGTGGTCGCCGGTGGGCCGGTCGGTCTGGCGGCGCTCTGGCTGCTTCACCACCCCGACCAGGCCAGGGAGGTGCTCGACTGGACGGTCGCACACGACAAGCTGCTCACCGAGCGGGATGGATGGGAGCGGACGTTGGCCGCAACGCTCCAGGGACTGACGAAGGAGGACCGGGGCTTCGTCGGGGTGAACCTGGCACGCCTCCTCGGCGAAGTCGGTGTACCCCAAGGTGAGGAGGTGTTGCGCAGGCTGGATGACTCGGGTGTACCGCGCAGCGGCGTGAACGGCTTTCGGGGAGGGACGCCGTGACAAGGGGTCTGTCGTCGCGCCTCGCCCGATTGAGGACCCGGCCCGAACGCCATGCCTCGGACACGGACCACGCGGTGGTTCTGTCGCGAGAACTCATCGCGCAGAACTATCTGGAGATCGGGCGAGCTGACGGCAAGGCGGCCGTTCTTCTGGCTACAGGGGGAACACTCTTCGGATTCATTCTCGTACGGCGTCCCCTTGATGCCGTGTGGGCCGTCCCCTTGTGGTGGACGGCAGCGGCCACCGCGACCGGGGCGTTGGTCTTTCTCCTCCTGGCTCTTGCCCCGCGCCGTGGGGCACGAGCCGAAGAAGGGTGCGGCCTCCTTGCATACTACGAAGACGTGGTGCGTGCGGAAACGCGCGCCGATTTGTCGGCTGGGCTCAGGCGGGACGGTTCGGATCCCCAGGCCCGGCTACTCCGTGCGCTGACAGAGACCAGCAGGATCGCCCGAGCCAAGAACCGCTGCGTGCGGCACGCCATAGTCCTGCTGCTGCCAGCGATCACCGCGGCGTTCACGTTGCTTGCGCTCGGTCACTGACCGGCGCATCGTCTCGCAGAAGCTCGGAGGGCCCTCGAAGGAGGGCCTGCTTGCGAGGCCGTCGAAGAGAGGGAACCCGAAGGGTCGATGTGAGGGCGGAGGCCCCTCTGTGAAATGGTCTTCCGCTCCGCAACTGATCCGCGGGCACGGAGGTATCGCCAAGAGGGAGTCTCGCCCGAGTGTGATCAGTCGATGTCGAGGTCACCGGACACTTCGAGGAGACGCGTCGCGAGATCGTCGGCCCATTCCACGGCCCAGGCGCGCAGAGCGGTGATGGCGGCCTCGTCGAGGCCGTAGGCGGTGAAGGCTTCGTCGTCGGTCCACTCGGCGCCGGTCAGGTTCGCCTGGAGGTCCTCACGCTCGAAGCGACCGCGGGCGTGACGTCGGCCGAACTCCTCCAACTCGGCATTCGTCCAGCGGCGGGACGCGGCGAACACGTCGATCAGGTCGCGGGGCGCTCCGCGGTCGGCGAGGGCGCGAACCTTGGTCCCGATCACGTCCTCCTCCGCGAGGACAGGCCCGTAAGGGCTCTGGGCGATGGGCCGCCAGAAGATCTCCTTGAGGATGTCGACTTCGCACTCCTGCCCGGTGGCCGGGTCTGTCACGGTGAAGCGAGCGGACAGCGGGGCAGTTTCCAGCGCCAGCACCTTCCAGCCACGGGCCGATAGACCGCTACGGAGCGCGGCTGCGATGTCGGCCATGGGCGCTGGATTCTCGGTGGCGACATCCAGGTCCTGGCTGGGGCGGTTCACGAGGCGGTGCGCCCGCACCGCATACCCGCCAGTGAGGACCAACGGGTACGACGAGCCGAGTGCGATCACATCCGCCAGGAGCCGCGTGTGCAGCTCCGGCATGTCCGTCACGCGGCTGCCCGGGTGCGGGAGGCGAGGTCGGGGAAGGCGTCCTCCCACACACTGCGCACGGTGCGACCGACGAGGGTGCGCAGTACGGGCCACAGCTGGAGGAGCAGATCCCGGTTGAGGTAGCGGGGCAGGTCGTCGTGCAGGCCCTCGTGCAGGACGGTGCGGTAGAGCCCCATGCGCTGGCGGGGTTTGTTCAGGTCGTACGAGGTCATGCCAGACCAGGCCAGGTGCAGCGGTAGTTCCACCATGCCCTGGGTCGGGCCGTGTAGCTCGTCCAGCGACTCCGGTAGACGGCGCAGGAACTTTTCCCGGTACAGCGCGAGGTCCTCGGCGTCTGCGCCAGAGAGGGGCCTCGGCGCGGGGCCGGTGTGCTGCGAGTGGGAGGCCATGCCTCCATTATGGCGGCCGCACAGGCCCAGGGGCTTGTGGCTCCCATTCATGGGGCCAATGTCACTGTCCGTTATCCATTGCGGATATAGCAGCGACACGGGCGAGATCCTTGGAGGGGAACGGGACGGCGGCGAAGCAGCAGGGACAGGGGCTGTACCGTCGGCTGATTCTCCCCGGATTCTCCCCAACGACTTCAGGAAAGCAAAAGTCGTGGTCAGGGTCCAACGGAGGCAGGTAGACGAGATCCCTCGCATCACTTCTCCCCAGGGACTCCCCAGAGCCGATTCTGGACCGTCCGTGACCGGTGCGGGAGCGAAGGCCGCATCAGAATTGAGCTCGGCAAGAGGAGTTCAGAGCCAGTCCCGCCGCTTGAAGATGACGTACAGGCTGGTGCACACGACCGCCATCAGAACGATCGCGAAGGGGTAGCCGCCCGCCCACTTCAACTCCGGCATGTGCTTGAAGTTCATGCCGTAAATGGTTCCCACCAGCGTCGGAGCGAACAGGATCGCCGCCCAAGAGGAGATCTTCTTGATCTCCTCGTTCTGTTCGAAGCCCGCCTCCGCCAACGCCCGCATCTCCGCGTTCTGTTGCTGGGTGACGAGGGTGGCGTTCACCGTGAGGATGTCGGTGAGGGCCTGGCGGAAGCCGTCGACCCGTTCGCTGGTGTGGGTCACGTGGTCGGCGACGTCGCGGAGGTAGCGCTGGAGTTCGTCGTCCGTCTCGTACTTGGCGAAGCCGGCCATGAGGCCGTGCAGCATGCCGACGAGGGGGCGGGTGGCGCGCTGGAACTCCACCATCTCGCGGGAGAGTTCGTAGATGCGGCGGGAGACCTCCGGGTCGCCGCGGAAGACCTCCGTCTCGATCTCGTCGACGTCGTTCTGCACTCCGGCGACGACGGGCGCGTATCCGTCGACCACCGCGTCGAGGATGGCGTAGAGGACCGCCTCGGGACCCAGCTTCAGCAGCTCCGGGGTCTCCTCCATGCGGCGGCGGACGGCCGACAGGTCCGGTGCCGCGCCGTGCCGGACCGTGATGACGAAGTCCGGCCCCACGAAGACGTGCAGCTCGCCGAAGTCGACCTCCTCGGAGGCGTCGAGATAGCGGGCGGCGCGCAGGACGACGAAGAGGGTGTCGCCGTAGCGCTCCAGCTTGGGACGCTGATGGGCCTCCATCGCGTCCTCGACGGCGAGCGGGTGGAGGTCGAACTCGGCGGCCAGGGAGAGGAGTTCGCCCTCGGTCGGGCGGGCGAGGCCGATCCACGCCATCCCGGCCGGCGCCTCCCGCAGCTCGCGGAAGGTATCCGCGAGCGTTGCGGGGGAGGAGACGCGTACGCCGTCCTGGTAGAGGGCCGCCTCCACCACGCTGGCCGCCCGTTCGGCCGGGGTCGGCGCCGCCGGTTCCCGGCTCGGGGTCGTGGGCCGGGCGGGTGGTGCCGACGCGGGGGGCAGGGCGCGGCGCCAGCCGGACTTCCGGCCGCCCCTCGCGGCAGGGCCGGCGCTCTCCGAGCCCCGGCGTGCGCGTCGATCGGCCATCGTGGATGCCTTCCGAGTTGCGCGTCACGTACGACTGTGCGATCACCGAGCAGGATATACGGGGCAAACGGCGCGGGGGTGGTGAGGGGTGGGCGACGCGACGCGGGAGGTGCGGCGGTGACGGCGTCGCGGACCGGGGACGGGTGCCTCGCGCGCACCGGCAGGGGGGACCGCTCAGCGCTCGCCGCACCCGGTGACGAGCGCACCGCCGCACCCGGTGACGAGCGCACCACCGCACCCGGTGAGGAGTACACCGCTGCCCCCGGTGCGGGGCAGATCGCCGCGAACACCGACCGCGCGCGTCGAGACCGCCGCGGACAGAACCTGTCCGCAACTCCCGCTAGCGTGCGCAGCATGACGAACAAGGCGACCCAGACCGCCCCCCGGCTCGGCACCCAGGCCCTCAACCGCGCGACCCTGGCCCGCCAGCTCCTGCTGCACCGGGCGCCCGTGTCCGCCGAGGCCGCCACCCGGGCGACCGGCGGCCCCACGCCCCCGCCCATGTCCGCCCACGCCGCCATCACCCACCTCCTCGGGCTCCAGGCGCAGAACGTGAGGCCGCCGTACTACGCCCTCGCCGCCCGGCTGGACGGCTTCGCGCCCGAGCAGCTGTCGGCGCTGATGGCCGACCGGGACGTCGTGCGCATCGTCACCATGCGGTCCACGATCCACACGCACACCGCCGACGACTGCCTCTCGCTGCGGCCGCTGGTGCAGCCGGCCCGGGAGCGGGAGCTGAACCTGTTCCGCAAGGGGCTGGCCGGGGTCGACCTGGAGCGGCTGGAGGCGATCGCGCGGGAACTCGTCGAGGAGGAGCCGCGCACCCTGAAGCAGTTGCGCGAGGCGCTGATCGTGGAGTGGCCGGACGCCGACC
Source organism: Streptomyces stelliscabiei (assembly GCF_014873495.1). Taxonomy (GTDB): domain Bacteria; phylum Actinomycetota; class Actinomycetes; order Streptomycetales; family Streptomycetaceae; genus Streptomyces; species Streptomyces bottropensis. Next base: position 8,223,586 of record NZ_JADBGF010000001.1, read on the forward strand.
CGTTCGCCCTCGGCCTCGCCGCACGCTGCCGGCTGCCGCTCGTGCAGGTCACCCCGCGCGGCCTGTGGGGCAGGAGCGGGCAGGTCGCCCTGACCACCGCCGAGCACTGGCTCGGGCGTCCCGCCCGGCAGGCACCCGCGCCCGAGACCGTCGTCCGGCGCTATCTCGCCGCCTTCGGGCCCGCCTCCGTGAAGGACATGCAGGCCTGGGCCGGAGTGACCCGCCTGCGCGAGGCGTTCGAGCGGCTGCGACCGGAGCTGCTCGTCTTCCGCGACGACCGAGGCACCGAACTCTTCGACCTCCCGGACGCGCCTCGCCCCGACCCCGAGACCCCGGCCCCGCCCCGGCTGCTCCCCGAGTTCGACAACCTGCTCCTCTCCCACGCCGACCGCTCCCGCGTGGTCCCTCCGGACCTCAAGGGCCGTTCCTGGCAAGGGAACCAGGCCTATCGCACCTTCCTCGTCGACGGGTTCCTGGCCGGTCTGTGGAAGCTCGACGAGAACCTCCTCACGCTGGAACCCTTCGGCGCCCTCGCCGGGGAACAGCGGACCGGCCTGGTGGAGGAGGCCGAGCGGACGCTCCGCACCCTGCACGGCGACGGACCGTACGACATCCGCTTCGGCACGGTCGTCGCATGAAGCGCTGCGCCAGGGTCGCCACGTGATCCGCTTCGCCATCGCGGCCGGGTGAGCGGGCGCCCGCCCCACGCATGGAGAGGGGGCGCCGCGAACCGCTCGTGGCAGGTTCGCGGCGCCCCCTGGCAGTTCCCGGGGACGTACCCCGGGAGTCTGTCGGCTCGCGTTCGCCTCGACTACGAGGCGATCTGCGCGGCCACCGTGTTGGAGAAGGTGGTCAGCCGGGTGTAGATGCCGGGGTACTGCGCGTCGGCGCAGCCGTAACCCCAGGAAACTATGCCTGCCAGGACGCCCCCGATCATCAGGGGACCGCCGCTGTCGCCCTGGCAGGTGTCGACGCCGCCGGAGGAGAATCCGGCGCAAACCATGGAGCTCGCCACGAACTCGGAGCCGTAGGAGCTGGAGCTGCCGCAGACCGAGTCGGCCACGACCGGGACGGTCGCGGTGCGCAGCTGGTTGGAGGAGGAGCCGCCCGAGGAGGTGGTGCCCCAGCCGATGATGCGGGCGGTGGTGCCGGCCGCGTAGACGCCCGTCTGCGAGGCGCTGACGTAGGACGCCGTGGTGTAGGGCTGCGCGACGGCGAGCGTCAGCACGGCCACGTCGCTGGTCATCGTGGAGCTGTTGTAGTTCGGGTGGATCCAGATCTTGCTGAGCGTGCTGACCGTGCCGTTGGTGCCGTTGCGGTAGGTGCGGCCACCCACGACGCGGGTGTTGGAGGTGGTTCTGCCGACCATGCAGTGCGCGGCGGTGATCACCTTGGTGGGCGACACGAGGGTGCCACCGCAGAACTGGCTCTGCGAGGCGTTCGTGATCTGCATGACGTACGGGTACGCGCTCGCGGTGGTGGTCGTACCACCCACGATGGGCTGGGGAGCGGCGACGGCGCCCGGCGCGGTGAGCAGCGCGGCAGCGGCGGCGGCAGCGGTGGCGGCGGCGGCGACCATCGACTTCTTGACGCGGTTGAACCCGAACATGGTTCTCCTCAGGGGGGAGTTGCCGGTGGGGGACGCGCGGGTGGGGGGTTGGAGCACAGAGCCTGCGGTGCCGCCCCCGCTCGGGGGAGCCGAGCGGGGGCGGCGGGCCGGTCTGTGTGCCCTGGCGTGCGGCACGTCACAAAAAATAGGAGCCGGAGTGATCCCCTCCCAAGGGGGGATCCCCCTAAGGGAGTTGGGAAGGGAAAACCCTCGATGACCCGGGCCGGGGTTTGAGCCTAGGCTGGAGCCGCAAGGTCGCTGCGCGCACCTGGTCCCGTCGAGGCGCGGCGGACGGGGACGCGACGACAGGGCCCAGGTCCCGGGAGGGGCTCGTCAGCCGGTCCCGGGGAGGTCAGTTCGTACGGTGTCCCGCCGCCAGTCGCACGATGTCCACACGCGACCGGATGCCCAGCTTCCGGTAGACGCGCGTCAGTGTCGCCTCGACCGTCTTCACGCTGATGTAGAGCCGGCCGGCGATCTCCCGGTTGGTCGCACCCTCCATGACCAGCTCCGCGACCTGCCGTTCGGTCGCCGCGAGCACGGCGAGGGCGTCCAGCGCCGACGGCGCGATCGCGGGCTGCTGCGGAGGCGCCGGGGCGACGGAGGCCTCCTCCACCCGGCGCAGCCACGGCAGGGCACGGCAGCGGCGGAACAGCCGGGACGCCTCGTCGTACGAACCCGGCCCGGACGCCGGCGCCGCTCCCGGCCGGGCGAGGCCCGGCCCCTGCGGAAGGGCGCGCAGCCCCGCGAGGGCGAAGGCGGCCCGCGCCTCCTCCAGACCGTAGCCGAGCTTGGCCAGCCGGTCCTGCGCGGACGTCAACTGCCGTACGGCGGCGTCCTGTTCACCCCGCGCCGCGCGCACCAGCGCCTCGGCCCGGTCGAGGACGGCGAGCACACTCTCCCGGCCGAGCCGCAGCGCCTGCTGCCGGGTGACGTCGATGACGTCCTGGGCCTCCGTCAACTCGTTCACTCGCACCAGGGCTTCGGCGAGATCGCCGTGCCACCGGCCGCGCGCGGGGTCGTAGATCCCGAGGCCGTCCTCCAACTCCCGTACGCGGCGCAGGGACTGCACCGTGCCCGAAGCGTCCCCGGCGACCAGCTGGGCGTGCCCGAGGGCGCCCAGGGCGCGGGAGAGGTACATCAGGTCGCCGTCCTGCTCCGCGCGGTCGGCGGCCTCGCGGGCGAGCGCCCGGGCCCGCTCCACATCGCCGCCGGCGGCCTCCGCGAGCGAGGTGAGCATGGCGGACGCGCCCTCGCCGATACCGGAGTCGCGGGCGAGGACGTAGCCCTCGCGGGCGAGGTCGAGCGCCCGGCCACAGTGCCCGGAGCGCAGCTCGGTCTCGGCGAGGAAGCGCACGTAGTGCACCTCGCTCTCGACCATGCCGCGCCGGCGCACCTCGCGCAGCAGCGAGGTGATCGTGGCGCGGGCCTCGCCGAGCTGGTCGCTCATCATCAGCCAGCGGAAGCGGGTCGCGCCCGCCCCGTTGTGGTGGCAGGCCAGCTGCGGGTCCTGCGGCTCCTTCAGCGCCCGCTTGATCGTCATGGGCGCGTCCGGGTGGCCCATCAGCATCTCGGTCTGGGCCTGGAAGGAGAGCGCGAGCAGCTCGGTGCGCCGGTCCTCGGCCCGTGCCGCCAGCTCCGCGGCCCGGGCGGCCTCCTCCCGGCTCTGCGCGAAGTCGCCTTCGAGGACCAGGGCGCGCCAGGCCAGCTGGTAGCGGACCAGGCCGAGCAGCCGGGGGTCGTCGCCCGCGTCGGCGAGGACCTGCGGGTACACGGCGTCGACCTCGGCGAGCGACTGCCCGGCCGCGTCGATCACCACCATCCAGGCCCGGACCCGCTCGGCGGGCTCGGTGGCCCGGCTCAGCACCTCACGGGCGATGTCCCGGCCGAGGTCGTTCTCCCCGGCGGTCAGCGCGTCCTCGGCGGCCTGCAGTCGCCGCTCGTCGGGACCCGGTGTCGCGTCCGCCGGGGTGCGCCGGGCCGAGAGGAGCCCCAGCTCGGCGGCGACCGAGGGCGCGCCCCGGTCGCGGGCCACGGCCGCGGCCTCGCCGAGCCGCGCGGCGACCAGCGGATCGGTGCCGTGCGTGGACAGCGCCAGGTGCCGGGCCCGCTCGATGGGGTCGACGGCGGCGGTGGACAGCGCGGCGTGGGCGGCCCGCCGCTCCTGGGCGGTCGCCTCGGCGTACAGCGCGGCCGACACCAGCGGGTGCGCGAACCGTACGCCCGGACCCTCCCGCTCCGGCGCGAGCAGCCCCAGCTCGACGGCCTGCGCGGCCTCCGCCTCGGCGTTCTCCCGCCCGGCGGCGCGCAGCAGCGCCACGGTGGGCCGGGCGCCGGCACTGGCGACGAGCAGGGTGCGGCGGGCCTCGGCCGAGAGCATGTCCAGCCGGTTCAGGACCAGGGTCCGCAGCGAGGTCGGCACGGGCAGCTGCTCACCGGGACGCGGCGGCGTCGGGCTGTCGGCGAGGGCCCGGCCCAGCTCCAGGGCGAAGAGCGGGTTGCCGCCGCTGGTGCGGTGGATGTCGCGCACGGCGGAGCGGGGCAGACCGGTGTGGCCGCGGTGCTCCAGCAGCTCGGCCACGTGCGTCCTCGACAGCGGGGTGAGCCGGAGGGCGAGGGTGTCGGGCGGGGACGCGCGTAGATACCTGTCCTGCTCGTGACCGTGCGGGTCCGTCGAGGTACGCACGGCGCACAGCATGCGCACCGGCAGCTCGCCCAGCCGCCGCGCGGCGAAGCCGAGCAGCTCCACACTGGCCGGATCCAGCCACTGGAGGTCGTCCGCGACGATCAGCACCGGGCCCTTGGCGGCCAGGGCGCGCAGGGTCGACAGCACGGCCAGCCGGAGCGCGAGCCCGTCGCGCTGGAGGGTGGACTCGCCACGGCCGGTGAGCGCGGACTCCAGCGCGGTGCGCTGCGGCGCGGGCAGCTGCTCGGACACCTCGTCCATGACCAGCCCGAGCAGATCGGTCAGCGCGAGGAACGGCAGATGCGACTCGGACTCCGTGGCCGAGCAGCGCAGGACCGTCCGTGCCGATTCCTCGTATTCGGCGGCCAGAGCGCGCAGGATCGTCGATTTCCCGATACCCGCGGAGCCGTGCACGAGCACGCTGCCGCCCCGCGCCAGCTGTTCACGCGCCGCCGTGAACAGCTCCTCCCGGCCAATGACCAGGTCGGGGCGGGGTCTCCCAGGCTCCTTGTACTCCCGTCGCACGGGCCACCGCTCCCCTCGAGTGTCGTGTCCGGGCCAATATTAGGCGTCCGTTCTTTGAATTTCGGAACGTAGACCCGGTGTGGGAAATAACAGGAAGGGTACGGCACAAGGAATTTCACCTGCCCGTTACATGAAAGCCGGGCTCCACAACGCCCCCGTCGGAGCGCGGGACCACGCCCGACGAGCCCCCGCCGGGCCGCCGGGACGGGGTTCTACGGCAGCAGCCCCGCCCGCCGGGCGGCCACCACCGCCTCCAGCCGGGTGTGCGCCCCCAGCTTGCGCATGGCCGACCGCAGATACGCCTTCACGGTCTCCGGACGCAGTCCCAGCCGCCCCGCCGCGACCGCGTTCGTCGCGCCCATCGCCACACAGGCCAGCACGTCCACCTCACGCGCGGTGAGGACGGTCCGCTCACCGCCGCCCGGGGCGGGCACGGCCTGATCGGTTGCGACCTCGCCGGAGGCGGACGCGCCCGCCAGCCGTCCGCACACCCGCAGCAGCTCCGCCCGCAGCGCCGGATCCTCGATGCGCGGGGCCAGCGCGCGCAGCGCCCCGTGCGCCTCCCGGACCTCCTCCCACGCCCCGGCCGAGTCCCCGTGCTCGACGGTCGTCCGGGCCGTGACCAGCAGGTTCCGTGCCTCGTCCCGCACCACCAGCGCCTGCTCCAGGTCCCGCGCCGCGTCCAGCGCGGCACCCACCGTGCGGTCGCCCAGCGGCTGCGCCGCGCGCAGGGCGCCGTACAGCACCCCGCGCACCTGACGCCGTACGACGACGGGGACCGCGAGGACGGAGCGGATGCCCTCGGCGGCGACCGCGGCGTCGTACTCGTGACTGATCTGGCGTGACAGTGAGTAGTCGGTCACCCAGCAGGGGCGGGCCAGGGCCACCGTCTTGCCGCCGAGGCCGTTGCCCGCGTGCACGGCGAGACCGCTGAGCGCGGTCGTCCGGTGGCCCTGGAGTTCGCTGATGCGCAGTTGCCCGGGGCCGGGCTCGACCAGCCCGGCGAAGGCGAGCGGCAGCCCGGTGGACCGCCGCAGGACGCGCAGAGCGCTCCGCAGGTCCGCCTTTTCCGGCCAGACCGTCTTGAGGGGACCCGAGGGATCGGATGCCACGAACTCACCCCTTCCGCGCGGCGCACCCCCGTTCGGGGGTGGTGAGACGTGTATCACGCATTACACGATGTCAGGCAACGGTCCGGCAATGAGGAGGACACATGTCGGCGAGGACGAGCGCCACGGACGAGTTCCGGGTGGCCCGGGACTTCCTGCTGGCCCATCGTGAGGACTACGCCACGGCCTACGAGGGCTTCACCTGGCCACGCCCGGAGTACTTCAACTGGGCGCTCGACTGGTTCGACGTGATCGCACGCGGGAACGACCGCGCGGCGCTGCACATCGTCGAGGAGGACGGCACCGAGACCGTCGTCTCCTTCGCCGAGATGTCCGAGCGCTCCTCCCGGGTCGCCAACCGGCTGCGGGACCGGGGAGTCCGCGCCGACGACCGCATCCTCGTCATGCTCGGCAATCAGACGGAGCTGTGGGAGACGGCCCTCGCCGCGATGAAGCTGCGGGCCGTCGTCATCCCCGCCACCCCGCTGCTCGGCCCCGCCGACCTGCGCGACCGGGTGGAGCGCGGCCGGGTCAGGCACGTGATCGTACGGGCCGAGGACGCCCCCAAGTTCGCTGACGTGCCCGGCCGTTACACCCGTACGACCGTCGGCGGCACGGTGGACGGCTGGCGGCCGTACGAGGAGGCCTACGCGGCCCCCGCCCGGTTCGAGCCGAACGGGCCGACCAACGCCTCCGACCCGCTGATGCTGTACTTCACCTCGGGCACGACCGCCCGGCCCAAGCTGGTCGAGCACACCCATGTGTCGTACCCCGTGGGCCACTTGGCGACCATGTACTGGATCGGCCTCAAGCCCGGCGACGTGCATCTCAACATCTCCTCGCCCGGCTGGGCCAAGCACGCCTGGTCCAACCTCTTCGCCCCCTGGAACGCGGAGGCGACCGTGTTCATCCACAACTACACCCGCTTCGACGCGGGCCGGCTGCTGTCGGAGATGGACCGCGCCGGAGTCACCACCTTCTGCGCCCCGCCGACCGTGTGGCGGATGCTGATCCAGGCCGACCTCACCCAGCTGACGACCCCGCCCCGCGAGGTCGTCGCCGCCGGCGAACCCCTCAACCCCGAGGTGATCGAGCAGGTGCGCCGCGCGTGGGGCGTGGACATCCGCGACGGCTTCGGTCAGACCGAGACCGCCGTCCAGGTCTCCAACAGCCCCGGCCAGGAACTCAAGACCGGCTCGATGGGCCGGCCCGGCCCCGGCTTCAAGGTCGTCCTCCTCGACCCCGTCTCGGGCGCCCCCGGCGCCGACGAGGGAGAGATCGCCCTCGACCTGTCCAACCGCCCGGTCGGGGTGATGACCGGCTACCACGGCGACCCGGACCGTACGGCGGAGGCGATGGCCGGCGGCTTCTACCGCACCGGTGACATCGGTTCCCGCGACGAGGACGGCTACATCACCTACGTGGGGCGCGCGGACGACGTGTTCAAGGCCAGCGACTACAAGATCAGCCCCTTCGAGCTGGAGAGCGCCCTGCTGGAGCACGACGCGGTCGCCGAGGCGGCCGTCGTGCCCGCGCCGGACGAGCTGCGCCTCGCCGTGCCGAAGGCGTACATCGTGCTGGCGGCCGGCTGGGAGCCGGGCCCGGACACCGCGAAGGTGCTGTTCGAGCACTCCCGGACCGTCCTCGCCTCCTACAAGCGGCTCCGTCGCCTGGAGTTCGGCGACCTGCCGAAGACCGTGTCCGGCAAGATCCGCCGCATCGAGCTGCGCGAGGCCACGGCCGCGGGCTCGGACGCGGAGTACCGCGAGGAGGACTTCCGATGAGCGGCGAGCTGTCCTACACCCACGGAACCGGTGGCACCGCCCTGCTCGGCGACACCATCGGCGTCAACCTCGACCGCGCGGTCGCGGCCTGGCCCGACCGCGAGATGCTCGTCGACCTGCCGTCCGGCCGCCGCTGGACGTACGCCCGGTTCGCCGCCGACGTCGACGCGCTGGCGTACGCGCTGCGCGCGAGCGGCGTCGACAAGGGCGACCGGGTCGGCATCTGGGCGGTCAACTGTCCGGAGTGGGTGCTCGTCCAGTACGCCACCGCCCGCATCGGCGCGATCATGGTGAACATCAACCCGGCCTACCGCACCCATGAGGTCGAGTACGTTCTCAACCAGGCGGGCGTGTCCCTGCTCTTCGCCTCGCTCAGCCACAAGGCGAGCGACTACCGGGCGATGGTCGAGGAGGTGCGCACCCGCTGCCCGAGGCTGCGGGAGACCGTCTACTTCGGGGACCCGAGCTGGGACGGGCTGATCGCGCGCGGGACACCGGTGCCGTTCGAGGACCTGTCCTGCGACGGCCCCATCAACATCCAGTACACCTCCGGCACCACCGGCTTCCCCAAGGGGGCGACCCTCTCCCACCACAACATCCTCAACAACGGCTACTTCGTGGGGGAGTCGCTCGCCTACACCGAGCAGGACCGGATCTGTGTGCCCGTGCCCTTCTACCACTGCTTCGGCATGGTGATGGGCAACCTCGCGGCCACCTCGCACGGCGCCTGTGTCGTCATCCCGGCCCCGTCCTTCGACCCGAAGGCCACCCTGGAGGCCGTCCAGCGCGAGCGCTGCACCTCCCTGTACGGCGTACCGACCATGTTCATCGCGGAGCTGAACCTCCCCGACTTCGCCGCGTACGACCTCTCCTCCCTGCGCACCGGCATCATGGCGGGCTCGCCCTGCCCGGTCGAGGTGATGAAGCGGGTGGTCACCGAGATGCACATGAGGGAGGTCTCGATCTGCTACGGCATGACCGAGACCTCGCCCGTGTCCACCCAGACCCGGCGCGACGACGACCTGGAACACCGCACCGCCACCGTCGGCCGCGTCCTGCCGCACATCGAGGTGAAGGTCGTCGACCCGGTGACCGGGGTGACGCGACCACGCGGCACGGCAGGAGAGTTGTGCACCCGCGGCTACAGCGTGATGCTCGGCTACTGGGAGGAACCGGAGAAGACCGCCGAGGCCGTGGACCCCGGCCGGTGGATGCACACCGGCGACCTGGCGACCATGCGCGAGGACGGATACGTCGAGATCGTCGGCCGGATCAAGGACATGATCATCCGGGGTGGCGAGAACATCTACCCGCGCGAGATCGAGGAGTTTTTGTACGGCCACCCGAAGATCGCCGACGTCCAGGTGGTGGGCGTGCCGCACGAGCGGTACGGCGAGGAGGTGCTGGCCTGCGTCATCCCGCACGAGGGCGCCGATCCCCTCACCCTGGAGGAGCTACGGGCCTACTGCGAAGGGCAGTTGGCGCACTACAAGATCCCGAGCGCGCTCCGTGTCCTGGACACCTTCCCGATGACGGTGTCGGGAAAGGTGCGGAAGATCGAGCTGCGGGAGCGGTACGCCGCCGGATAGCCGCCGCGCGCGATCGCCGCCTCAGGCCCCCGCACCCAGGGCGACCAGCTCCGTCGCCGCGCCGTTCACGGGCTGCGGGGTGCCCGTGAGGTCCAGGACGAACAGGCAGACGCCCAGGCCGTCGGCGCGGTCGCGGGCGTCCTCGCCGTACCCGGCGAGGGAGAAGTAGAGGCAGCCGGTGGACTCCGTCATGGCGGTCAGCCACAGGCACTCGACATCGCGCGGCGAGGCCGGGCGGACCGACGGGTCCACCTGGGCCAGGACGCCCCGCGCGGCCAGGCCGATCCCCGACGGCTGGCGCTGGTCGGCGCGCCGGATGTCCCGGTAGCCCAGCCAGCGCAGATAGAGGGCGACGGCGGTGACCGCGTCGCGGGCCGTGCGGATGGTGAAGGGCCGGAAGGCCGCCCGGGGACCGGCGGGCGCTCCGGCGGCGCCGAGGGCGCCGCCCGGGCTCGGCGCGGGCAGGGTGCCGGACACGGGCACGCGCAGCACGGTCCCGCAGGCGCAGCCCAGCTCCGGACGGGGCCACTCACCGGCGCGGCCGCAGCCTCCGCAGCGGACGGTGACCCAGTCCTCGTCCCAGGTGTGGTGGGTGACGGAGGTGGGGGTGGCGCGGCGGTTCAGGGGCGGGGCGACCGGGGTGCCGCACGCGCAGGGGTAGGCCGGCGCGGCGTACCGGTGTTCCCGCCCGCAGTCCGGGCACCGCACCGCCATGCTCTCGCTCATGATTCCCACCCCACCACCCGAGCCGCACCGAGAACGCCTCCTCATCGTCCTCCAGCCGGGGCCGCTCCGGCAGGGAAACACCCCGAGACGCCCGCGTGGATCGGCGCTGCCCGTGCCCTTGACGCTCCCTGCCGCCCCTCTTAATCTGATTCCAGATAGCAGAAAAACTTTTCCGCAATACGGAATAGTGGCGGAAAGGTCACTGACGGAATGACGGAAGTGCTCACCGCGGGGCGCGACGGGAGTGAGTCCGGCAGCTGAAGCAGGAGTGAGCACATGACTCGTATGACCGCTGCCCGCGCGGCAGTCGAGATCCTCAAGCGCGAGGGTGTCCGTGACGCGTTCGGTGTCCCCGGCGCGGCGATCAACCCCTTCTACGCGGCCCTGAAGGCCGCCGGCGGGATCCAACACACCCTGGCCCGGCACGTCGAAGGCGCGTCGCACATGGCCGAGGGCTACACCCGCACCCGTCCCGGCAACATCGGCGTGTGCCTCGGCACCTCCGGGCCCGCCGGGACCGACATGATCACCGGCCTCTACTCGGCCACCGGCGACTCCGTCCCGATCCTCTGCGTCACGGGCCAGGCGCCCACGGCCGTGATCCACAAGGAGGACTTCCAGGCGGTCGACATCGCCTCCATCGCCGGGCCGGTCACCAAGATGGCCGTGACCGTGCTGGAGGCCGCGCAGGTCCCCGGAGTGTTCCAGCATGCCTTCCACCTGATGCGCTCGGGCCGCCCGGGGCCGGTCCTCATCGACCTCCCGATCGACGTCCAGCTCACCGAGATCGAGTTCGACCCCGACACCTACGCGCCGCTGCCGGTCTACAGGCCGGTCGCCACCCGCGCCCAGATCGAGAAGGCGATCGGGCTGCTGAACGCGTCGGAGCGGCCGCTGATCGTCGCCGGTGGCGGTGTCATCAACGCCGACGCGGCCGAACTCCTCCTGGAGTTCGCCGAGTTGACCGGCGTCCCGGTGGTGCCCACGCTCATGGGATGGGGGGTCCTGCCCGACGACCACGAGCTGAACGCCGGCATGGTCGGTCTGCAGACCTCGCACCGCTACGGCAACGCGACCTTCCTGGAGTCCGACTTCGTCCTCGGCATCGGCAACCGCTGGGCCAACCGGCACACCGGCAAGCTGGACGTCTACACGGCCGGACGGAAGTTCGTCCACGTCGACATCGAGCCCACCCAGATCGGCCGGATCTTCGCCCCCGACTACGGCATCGCCTCCGACGCCCGGGCCGCGCTGGAGCTGTTCGTCACGGTGGCACGGGAGGCGCGGGCGGACGGCCTCCTGCCGGACCGCTCCGCGTGGGCGGCCGCCGCGCAGGACCGCAAGGCCCGCCTCCAGCGCCGTACGCACTTCGACGACATCCCGATCAAGCCGCAGCGCGTGTACGAGGAGATGAACAGGGCGTTCGGCCCCGAGACCCGGTACGTCTCCACCATCGGCCTCTCCCAGATCGCCGGCGCCCAGATGCTGCACGTCCACCGTCCGCGCCACTGGATCAACTGCGGCCAGGCGGGCCCGCTCGGCTGGACGATCCCGGCCGCGCTCGGCGTGGCGAAGGCCGATCCGGAGGCGTCCGTGGTCGCCCTGTCCGGCGACTACGACTTCCAGTTCATGATCGAGGAGCTGGCGGTCGGGGCACAGCACCGCATCCCGTACATCCACGTCCTGGTCAACAACGCCTACCTGGGCCTCATCCGCCAGGCCCAGCGCGCCTTCGACATCGACTTCCAGGTCAACCTGGAGTTCGAGAACGTCAACTCGCCCGAGCTGGGCGTCTACGGCGTCGACCACGTGAAGGTCGCCGAGGGGCTCGGCTGCAAGGCGATCCGCGTGACGGACCCGGCCGAGCTGGGCGCCGCCCTCGAAGAGGCGAAGAAGCTCGCGGCCCGGTACCGGGTGCCGGTCGTCGTCGAGGCGATCCTGGAGCGCGTCACCGACATCGCGATGTCCACGACCAACGACATCGGCGACGTGGTGGAGTTCGAGGAGATCGCGACGGAGCCGGGCCACGCGCCCACGTCGATCAGGTCGTTGCGGGTCTGAGAGGTCGTACGCGGCCGGGGGCGGCTCGTCCGGGGGGTGGGCCGCCCCCCTCGGCGGTGCGTGGCCGCGAGCGGACGGTGATGTGAAGCGCGACGAGGGGAGGCCCTGCGGCGGCACGACCCCGCTGGACGCGAGCCGCTTTGTCGTGCCGCCGCAGGGCCTCCCCCTGCCACCCCGGATCTCCCCCGATCCCCGGGCCCCCGTTTCCCCCGTGGTCCCCCGTGCGTTTCCCCCGTGCCTCCGCGTTCCCCCGTGGAGGCTTCCCCCGTGGAGGCCCGCCGCCCCCGTGCCGACGGGCCTCCTGTGACGAGAATGTGCCCTGCCTCACTGGTAGTTGAAGCCCCCACGCACGGGTTCAGAGGTTGATTTGAGGGTTCCGTAGACGGCCTACGCACGCTTGCGTAGGCAGGAGGGCGATGGTGCCGGCCGTGATCGGGTTGTCGGACAGAACCGCTGTCGGCGCGGGCGCGGGCCCGTCGACCACCTGCCGGGCGCCGGCAAGGACCGGCACAGCCTGCGCGGTACCGGTCCTCGCCGGCGCCCACCGGGCCGGTGCGCCGGTGTTCGCCGTGCCGGGCCCGGACCGCGGCGGATGCGTCGGCGCCGGTTCCGCGTCCCTCACGTCGAGACGCGGAACCGGAGCCTTCACCACCGCACTGGCGTGCACACCGCCGCGGTCCGTCCCCTGCCCGCGCGCGTCCGACACGTACCCCTCATCCGGGTCGGTCGGAAACGGTCGCGGGCGGTGCGTCCGGTGGCTGATGGGTGACCATCAGGGACCGGACGCCGTTCGGGAATGCAGGAAGTCGATCGCCGGATCGTGCGGTTGCCGCAGCTCGGCGCGCCCCCGTGGCCTCGGCCAGGCCCTCACCCACCGTCAGGCGGCGTACGCGCCTCATGGCGCGGCGCCTACGCCGCTCAGGAAGTCGGCGTAGGCCGGACGGTGGTTCCGGCCCGCGGCGGTGCCTGGGCGCGACAGGACAGATGTCGGCGCCGCCGCGGACCGGAAGTTCGGGGAGGTGCCGGCCTCAGACCCGGGCGCCGGAGAGGCGCTCCACGCCCCGCAGCAGGGCCGAGTGGTCGAGGCCGCCGTCGCCCTGGGCGCGCAGTGAGGCGACGAGCTGGGTCACCACGGCACCGACGGGCAGCGCGGCGCCCACGGCGCGGGCGGCGTCGGTGACGATGCCCAGGTCCTTGTGGTGCAGGTCGACGCGGAAGCCCGGCTGGAAGTCGCGGTTCAGGAAGTTGTCCTTCTTGCGGGTCAGCACGGTCGAGCCCGCGAGCCCGCCGTTCAGGACGTCGAGCGCGGCCGCCAGGTCCACGCCCGACCTCTCCAGGAAGACCACGGCCTCGGCGCACGCCTGGATGTTCACGGCGACGATCAGCTGGTTCGCGGCCTTCACGGTCTGCCCGGCGCCGTGCGGACCGCACAGCACGACGGTCCTGCCGAGCGCCTCGAAGACCGGCTCGGCCTCGGTGAAGTCGGCCCGCTCGCCACCGACCATGATGGACAGCACGGCCTCGACCGCGCCCGCCTCGCCGCCGGACACCGGGGCGTCGAGCACCCGGATACCCTTCTCCCGCCCGGCCTTCGCCAGGTCGACGGAGGTCTGCGGGGTGATGGACGACATGTCGATCAGCAGTGTGCCGGGCCCGGCGTTCTCCAGGACGCCGTCGGGGCCGTACGCGACGGCCTCGACCTGAGGCGAGGCGGGCACCATCGTGATGACGACGTCGGCGTCGCGCACGGCCTCGGCGACGGAGGCCGCCGCGGTCCCGCCGGCGGCGGTCAGCCGGTCGAGCTTGTCCTGCTCCAGGGTGTGGCCCGTGACGTCGTAACCCGCCTTGATCAGGTTCTCCGACATGGGGGAACCCATGATGCCGAGACCTATCCACGCGACCTTGGGGAGATTGCTCATGGTGAGGGTGCCTCTCTGACTGCTCTGCTGCGTCTTCGGGGAGGGGCCACGACCGCGGGACGGGCCTGCTACGGCGCGGCCCTCAGCGGCCCTCAGCGGCCCTCAGCGGCCCTCAGCGGGCCGCCCCCCGGGCCTCTCGGGGGAGCCATGCGAACGCCTCGGCGCTCGGGCGGTCGCCCGGCTTGTACTCCAGGCCGACCAGGCCCTCGTAACCGGCCTTGGCCAGCTGGTCGAGGAGGTCCGCCAGCGGGACGGTGCCGGTGCCCGGGGCGCCGCGACCGGGGTTGTCGGCGATCTGCACATGGCCGGTCCTCGCGGCGTACTCGGCGATCACCCGCGGCAGGTCCTCGCCGTTCATGGACAGGTGGTAGAGGTCCATCAGGAAGCGCGCGTTGCCGAGGCCCGACGCCTCGTTGACCCGGTCGACGACAGCGACGGCGGCCGGGGCCGACACCAGCGGATACCGCGGCGACTCCACCCGGTTCAGGGCCTCGATCAGCAGGATCGCGCCGATCCGGTCGGCCGAGCGGGCCGCCGCCACCAGGTTGTGCAGGGCCAGCGCGTCCTGCTCGGCCGGATCCACCCCGTCGACGCGGTTGCCGTACAGGGCGTTGAGCGCCGTGCAGCCGACCGACTCGGCGAAGGCCGCGGCCACCTCGATGTTGGCGCGGAACCTCTCCGACTCCTCGCCCGGGACCGACAGCGCGCCCCGGTCCGGACCCGGTAGGACACCGGAGTAGAAGTTCAGCCCGGTGAGTTGTACACCCGCGCCCTGCAACGCGCCTCGCAGGGCGTCCAGTTCGGACGGTGCGGGGGTGGGGGAGTCGACCCACGGCCACCACAGCTCGACCGCGGTGAAACCGGCCGCGGCGGCCGCCGCGGGGCGCTCCAGGAGCGGGAGTTCCGTGAAGAGGATCGACAGGTTGACGTTGTAGCGCTGCTCTGCGAATCCCATGGGGCTTCCGGCGCTCCCTTCCGTTCCAATTTCCATATTGTGGAACTTTGTTTCTGCCTAACGGAAGAGTGCCGTCGGTCTTCGAGGCTTGTCAAGGGGGCTCGGTGGAAAACGGCGCCGCGCGTTAGGTTGTGCCCGTGCGATTGAGAGTGGAGTTCACGACCGAGCCCTTCGACCTCGACGAGGCCCCGGCGCACGCGCTCGTGGCCCGTGAGGTCGTCGAGGCGGCCGCACTGGACGCGGTCGACGTCGGCCCGTTCGGCAACACGGCGGAGGGGGGCGCCGACGCGGTGCTCACCGCCGTGGACGCCCTGCTGCGCCGGACCCTGGAGTCCGGCGCCACCCGGATCTCGCTCCAGATCAATGTGCTCGGGGAGGGCGGCGAGTGACCCGCGCCGGTGACGAACCCTTCGTCGCGGCCGTCAAGCCGCTGGTCGACGCCATGGGCGGGCTCATGCTGCCGCCGGACGAGGCCGGCCCCGACGACGTGGTCCTCTCCTGGGAGGGCGCCGACGTCGTCGCCGTACGCCTGCCGCAGCTCGCCGAGTCCCTGGACCACATCCTCGCCGCGATGGAGCGCCGCAAGGGCCGGCCGCTGGCGGACCTCGACCGCAAGGCCAAGCAGGAGGTCGTACGGACACTGGAGGCGCGCGGCGCCTTCTCCGTGCGCCACGGCGTGGAGACCGTCGCGAGCGCGCTCGGCGTCAGCCGCTTCACCGTCTACAACTACCTCAACCGCGAGAAGGAGGCCTGAGGGCTTCCGGGGCCGGAGAGCTTCCGGGAGCCTCGCGGGCCTCTCGTGAACGCCTCTGCGCAGCGCGTTGGCACCGCGATTTTTCAACAAACTGTTGACGTGATGTCGTCGCGAGGCGTTAGCTTGCCGTAGCCAGTCCAGCACCACGGCTAACGGAGGCACCCGTGATCTCGCGTTCTTCGGCGCCGGGCCTCGCCCGTCTCAACACCCTGGAGGAGCACGCGGCCACCGCGGCGCTCCACGAGGCGTGCGCCTCGGCGGCCTGGGGCCGCAGGCTCCTCGCCGCTCGCCCGTACACCACCGTCGAGGAACTCCTCACCGCCAGTGACGCCGCCATGGCCGAGCTGACCGAGCAGGATCTCGCGGAGGCCATGGCCGGGCACCCGCCGATCGGCCGTCCGAAGCCGGGCGACCCGACCTCCGCCCGTGAGCAGCGCGGGATGGCCGGCGCCTCCGACCGGCTCCGGGCCGAGATGCTCGACCTGAACCTGGCGTACCAGGAGAGGTTCGGCCATGTCTTCCTGATCTGCGCCACCGGCCGCACCGGAGAGCAGATGCGCGACGCGCTCAGGGAGCGGATCGGCAACGCGCCGGAGCGCGAACGCGAGATCGTCCGCACCGAACTGGGCAAGATCAACCGCATTCGCCTGGCCCGGCTCGTCGAAGTGGAAGAGGAAGCCCCGTCATGAGCACCAGCACGACCGCCTCGGTGTCCACGCACATCCTGGACACCTCCGTCGGCCGCCCCGCCGCGGGCGTCGCCGTCCACCTCGCCGCCCGTACGGGACGCGACGGCGACTGGCAGGCCCGCGGCGGCTCGGCGACCGACGCCGACGGCCGCTGCAAGGACCTCCCGGCGCTGCCGGAGGGCACGACCCACGTACGGCTCCTCTTCGAGGTCGAGCCGTACCTCGCACAGACCGTGGACAAGCAAGCCGATGCGCAGCAGGACGCCCCCGCGAACCGGGACAGCGGTGCCGTGTTCTTCCCCGAGGTCGTGATCACCTTCGCGGTGACGCCCGGTGAGCACTACCACGTGCCGCTGCTGCTCAACCCGTTCGGCTACTCCGTATACCGAGGGAGCTAGCACCCATGCCCATCCTGGGACCGAACCAGTACGGCAAAGCCGAGAACCGGGTCGTCAAGATCACGCGGGACGGCGCCACCCACCACATCAAGGACCTCAACGTGTCCGTGTCGCTCTCCGGCGACATGGCCGAGGTCCATCTCTCGGGCTCGAACGCGAACGTCCTGCCGACGGACACCACCAAGAACACGGTGTACGCGTTCGCCAAGGAGCACGGCATCGAGTCCGCCGAGCAGTTCGGCATCCACCTGGCCCGGCACTTCGTGACCTCCCAGCCGGCCATCCACCGGGCCCGCATACGCATCGAGGAGTACGGCTGGGAGCGCATCGAGCACGGCGGCGAGGGCGCGCACTCCTTCGTCCGCACGGGCCAGGAGACCCGGCTGGCGCAGATCACCTACGACGGCTCGTCCTGGGAGGTTCTCTCCGGCCTCAAGGACCTCACCGTCATGAACTCGACCGACTCCGAGTTCTGGGGCTACGTCAAGGACAAGTACACGACCCTGCCCGAGGCACACGACCGCATCCTCGCCACCGAGGTCTCCGGTCGCTGGCGCTTCAACTGGACGGACGACGCGGAGGAGATGCCCGACTGGGAGACGTCCTACGAGCAGGTGCGGCAGCACATGCTCCGGGCGTTCGCGGAGACGTACTCGCTCTCGCTCCAGCAGACCCTGTACCAGATGGGCGCGCGGATCATAGACAACCGGAGCGAGATCGACGAGGTCCGCTTCTCCCTGCCCAACAAGCACCACTTCCTGGTCGACCTCGCCCCCTTCGGCCTCAAGAACGACACCCCCGACGGAGCCGTGTACTTCGCCGCCGACCGCCCCTACGGCCTGATCGAGGCCACGGTCCTGCGGGACGGGTGCGAGGCGAGGATCCCGGCGGACCTCACCAACCTGTGAGGCGACCTCCGCAGTGACCTCCGCAGTGACCTCCGAAGAGACCTCCGAAGGACGGACCATGGCAGCAACCCAGCGCATCGTCATCGAGAACGCGGCGATCGCGACCGTGGACGCGCAGGACACCGAGTACGCGTCCGGTCACGTGGTCGTGGCGGACGACGTCATCGAGTCGGTCGGCGCGGGCCGGGCCCCCGAGGGCCTGACGGACGTCGTACGCCGGATCGACGCGAGCGGCCACCTCGTGACCCCGGGCCTGGTCAACACGCACCACCACTTCTACCAGTGGATCACCCGGGGCCTGGCCACCGACCACAACCTCTTCGACTGGCTCGTCGCGCTCTACCCGACCTGGGCCCGCATCGACGAGCGCATGACGTACGCGGCGGCCCAGGGCTCGCTGGGCATGATGGCCCGCGGCGGTGTGACCACGGCCATGGACCACCACTACGTCTTCCCCAAGGGCTCCGGCGACCTGTCCGGCTCCATCATCCGGGCCGCGCGCGAGACCGGCGTCCGCTTCACCCTCGCCCGGGGCTCCATGGACCGCAGCCAGAAGGACGGCGGCCTGCCCCCGGACTTCGCCGTCGAGACCCTGGAGGGCGCGCTCGCCGCCACCGAGGAGACCGTCCGGCAGCACCACGACGCCTCCTTCGGCGCGATGACCCAGATCGCCGTCGCGCCCTGTTCCCCCTTCTCGGTCTCCACCGAACTGCTCCGCGAGGGCGCCGAGTTGGCCCGTCGCCTCGGGGTGCGGCTGCACACCCACGGCTCGGAGACGGTGGAGGAGGAGAAGTTCTGCCACGAGCTGTTCGGCATGGGCCCCACCGACTACTTCGAGTCGACGGGCTGGCTCGGCGAGGACGTGTGGATGGCCCACTGCGTCCACATGAACGACTCCGACATCGACGCCTTCGCCCGTACGAAGACGGGGGTCGCCCACTGTCCCTCGTCCAACGCCCGGCTGGCCGCAGGGATCGCCCGCGTACCGGACATGCTGGCCGCCGGCGTCCCGGTCGGTCTCGGCGTCGACGGCACGGCTTCCAACGAGTCCGGCGAACTCCACACCGAACTGCGCAACGCGCTGCTGGTCAACCGCCTCGGCACCCACCGCGAGGCAGCCCTCACCGCCCGCCAGGCACTGCGCCTGGGCACCTTCGGCGGAGCCCAGGTCCTCGGCCGGGCCCGCGAGATCGGTTCCCTGGAACCCGGCAAGCTGGCCGACCTCGTCCTGTGGAAGCTGGACACCCTGGCCCACGCCTCGATCGCCGACCCGGTGGCCGCCCTGGTCCTCGGCGCGGCCGCCCCGGTGACGGCGTCGTTCGTGAACGGCCGGCAGATCGTGGCGGACGGCCGCCTGCTGCACGTCGACGAGGACGCGATCGCCCGCTCCACGAGGGACGAGGCCCGGCGGCTGGCGCGGATCGCCGCCGAGGCGTGACCCGCTGAACTCCGGTCGAGGGGGACGGCCCTCGGCCGGAGCCGTGGACCCGGCGAGGTCCACGGCAGCCGTCTCCGGGGCGCGCGTCCACGCGTGCCCCGGAGCGGCCCGCTCTCGTGTGACATCACCGTGGGCCTGCTGTGCCGCGGGGCTCAGGAGAGCGCGGTGAGCCGCTCCCGGACGCGTGTCGCGACCGCGTACGTGTCCCCGGTCGGCTCGGTCGCGAGCGGCCCCGGATTCCGCGCCCAACGGTCCTCCAGGGCGAACCAGTCGATCTTCTTCGGTGCCCGGCCCGCCGCCAGCGCGGCCCGCAGCTCCTCGAAGTACGTCGACCAGCGCAACCGGTACAGCCCGCCGACCAGCCCCGCCCACTCCCGGTTGGCGTAGTCCCGCAGTCCCGCGTCCGCGCCCTCCCGCGTCCCCCACACGGTGAGCAGCGACAGGTTGTCGTAACCCAGCTCCGTCCGCTCGGCCGCGCCCGCACCCCAGGAGCGGGCGTCCGCGACCCAACGCCCCAGCAGATGACGGGAGTCGGTGGCCACCAGCTCGTCCAGCAGGTCCATGAGGGAGAGCCAGTCACGGCTCGCCGTCGCCAGCCGCGTGGCGTCCTCGGCGTCGTACGCGGCCTTGATCTGCGGCAGCATGACCCGGCTGCGGTTGGACAGGGCCTGACGGGCCACGTCGAGCAGGTCGCGGCGGTACGCGGAGGACGCCCGCAGCTCCGGCCGTACCCGCAGCATCTCGCCGAGCGCGGGCTCGAAGTCGGCCGCGTCGTAACGGAGTTGCTTGGGCGACCAGCGGCCCGCCCGTACGGCGTTCAGCGCGGGCCGGGAGCCGAACAGGCCGTCGGCGCCCTCGCTCCAGGAGTCGGCGCGCGTGGTGCCGTACGCGGTGCGGCGCAGGATGTCCCAGGCCGCCTCGGCATGCGGGTCACGGGCCCCGTACCGCGCGTGCGCCCACTCGGCGAACCAGGTCTTGAGGTCCAACTCGCCCTCTCTCCAGGCGAGTTCGGAGAAGAGGGCGAAGGCGGCCGGGTTGTTGTCCGCCGCCTCCGGCATCAGGGCGATCCCGTGCAGCGTGCTGCCGTCCTTGGTGCGCCACTTCTCGTACAGCGCGGCCCAGTCGGGGGTGTTCGCGCCCAGCGCGGTGTGCCCGCCGAAGTTCCAGATCGACCCGAACGCGTACGGGGTGTCGCCCCAGTCGGCCTCGCGGTCGGTGACCGTGGGGAAGCGGTCGGAGAGTCCGTCGACGACGAGCATGTGCTGCTTGTCGACCGCGTCGACGATCGCGCGCGGCGGGTTGTGCTGCCAGCCGAGGATCACCCACGTGGCCCCGGGGCGGGACCGCCGCAGCGCCCGCTCGACACCCTTCGCCGCGTCGGCGACGGGCACGTCACCCGGGTCGCCGCCTTCGTGCAGCAGATCCATCTTGTACAGGGACGAGGGGCCGAACATCTCGTCCTGCACCCGGTAGAAGGCCGCGGCCACCCGCGCGAACTCGTCCGTGCGCGGGTCCAGCCAGTCGGGGCGCGCGAAACCCATCCACTCGCCCTGCGAGACGGTCCGCGCCCCCGGGACCCGCTCCGCGAACCCGGCCGGGACCGTCCCGAAGTAACCGGGGAACACCGGTGTCATCCCCAGCTCACGGGCCCGGTCGGCGATCCGGCGTCCGAGGACGGCCCGCGCGTCCAGGAGCTGCCGGGAGACGGGGGACGGGAAGGCCGACAGGTTCTGCAGCAGCCACCACGGCTGATGGGCCGGGCCCGGCACCCACGTCCGCAGCTCCTCCTCCCCGTACCCGAACTCCTGGAACACCCGGTGGTACAGCGCGTCCGCGCCCGCGTAGACGAGAACCTCGTTGTAGCCGTGCAGCGCCAGCACGTCCAGCTCGCGCTCCCAGTAGGTCCAGTCCAGGTACGCGCCCGTGTAGCCGTCGTTGGTGTCGTTCAGGGCGAAGCGGTGGGTGACGTTGGCCTGCCGGGCGACCGTGCCGTCGAGGCCGGGCAGCTCGCGCGGCAGGAGGTTCGTCTGCTCTCCCGCCCAGTTGATCTCGGCGTACGCGATGTGCCGCAAGTACCAGTTGAGGCCGGTGAGCTGCGTGGCCGGTGTGTCGCCGGCGACGGTGACGCGCCCGGTGCTCCCCGACACGCGGAAGGTGTCGAGCTCCCTGGTGTCCGTGAACGTGATCTGGCGCCAGTGGTCCGGCAGCAGCCGCCGGGCCGCCGCCGAGGCCGTACGCAGCGCCTTGTCGGCCCGTGGGGTGTCGTCCGAGGGGATCGCGCGGGCCGGGGCGCAGGCGACCGCGGGAGTGGCGGCGAGGGCGGCGAGCAGGGCACGGCGGGCGAGCGGCATGGTGTCTCCGGGGTGCGGTGGGGGTACGCCGTGGGAGGAATACCCGCCGAAACCGCACGTGTGCGCAGACACAGGGCCACACGGGGGAGAAACCGGCATGAACGACTCCTTCCGCCGCGCCTGGATCTCGGGGCCGGTGCGACGACCCGACGCTACGTCGATATGAGTAGATTGATACGCGTAGATCTCCTGGTTCGGGAACCCCTCGTCGCGGACGGCGCGTTGTCGGGAAACAGGGATTCATCCGAATGATCGCTTCGCGTCCGGTGGGGGCCGGTACCGACGGAGAGAACCGGTAGATCCGGTTATGACCGTTCGCGGAGCAGGGGGACAGAACGGGGACACCCATGGTGCATCGACACCATCGCGAGACCTACTACGTCGTCGACGAGGGCCGGATCCTGGAGTTCGAGAAGGGGGAGGCGGTCGCGCGCGTACCGAGCGCGACCGAGCAGCAGATGGCCTTCCGCTTCTCCCGGTTCGGCGGGAAGGGGGTCCAGCTCGACGAGGCGCTCCGCGCCAAGCTCGCCGAGGCCATGACCACGGGCACGGGCGGCGTCGACCCCGACTCGGGGGATCTCGGCGGCAAGGCGGTCCCGGCGGGCTTCACCTACCTCGGTCAGTTCGTCGACCACGACCTGACCCTGGACCGCACCCAGGTGGGGCTGGGCGAGCCGGTCCCGGTCGAGGATCTGGTACAGGGCCGCAGCCCCGCCCTCGACCTCGACTCGCTCTACGGTCTGGGCCCGCACCACAGCAGCAGCGCCCGCTTCTACGAGTCCGGCGGGCGGCTGCGGACGGGCACCACGCTCGGGGTGGGCTTCCCGCCCGAGTCGACGTCCAACACCGACCACGAGGGCTTCGATCTGCCGAGGGCCGGCGCGGCGGCCGGCGGCACCCGCGCGGACCAGCGTGCCGCGCTCATCCCGGACGCGCGCAACGACGAGAACCTGGCCGTCGGCCAGATCCACCTGGCGTTCATCCGCTTCCACAACCGCGTCGTCGACCACCTCGCGGAGCGCGGAGTGCCCGAGCACCGGCTGTTCCAGGCGGCCCGGGACCTCGTCGTGAAGCACTACCAGTGGGTGCTGCGCACCGACTTCCTGCCCCGCATCGTCGACCCGGACATCGTCGAGCGCGTCTTCACCCGAGGACGCCGGCACTTCGAACGCCCCGGCTACACCCGGCCGGGAGACCTGCCGACGATGCCGATCGAGTTCTCCGTCGCCGCCTACCGGCTCGGACACAGCATGGTGCGCGGGGCCTACCAGTGGAACAGCGTGTTCCGCGCGGGCGGTCCCGGCCCGATCGCCTCGCTCGGGCTGCTGTTCCGGTTCAGCGGCACGGCGGGCAACCTCACGCCGGGCCCGGGCGACCTGAGCGACCTCGACGACCCGAACTCGGGGGAGAACCTGCGGCTGCCGAGCAACTGGATCGTCGACTTCCGGCGGCTGTTCGACTTCGGTGAGATCGGCCGGGACGACCTGGTCGTGCCCGCGGGCGAGTTCAACACCGCCAAGCGTCTCGACACGCTCCTCGTCGACCCGCTGTCCACCCTGCCGACCGGCACGTTCGACGGTCGTGGCCGTTCGGCCCCGCCGCCGATCCAGCGCAACCTCGCCTTCCGCAACCTCACGCGGGCCGCCATGGTCGAGCTGGCCACCGGGCCGCAACTGGCCGCCCGGATGGGCCTCAAGCAGCTGACGGAGGACCAGATCCTGCGGGGCAACGGCGGCGCCGTGCTGGACGGCCTCACCGACACCGAGCGCGCCCAGCTCGTGGAGCACACACCGCTGTGGTTCTACGTCCTGCGCGAGGCCGAGGTGAACGAGGCCCGCCCCGGCAGGCTCACCGGCGTCGGCGGCACCCTCGTCGCCGAGGTCTTCCACCGTGCGATCGAGGGCAGCCGGAGGTCGATCGTGAAGCACCCGGGCTGGCGACCCAGCCTCCCGTCCCACCGCAAGGGCAGGTTCACGATGACGGACCTGCTCCTCTTCGCCTTCGAGAACGACCCGGAGCTGCTCAACCCTCTGGGCTGAGCGCACACCCTCCGCCACGCGTCCCCTCCGGCACGCGCCCCGTCCGGCGCACGTCCCTTCCGGTACGCGTCCCTTCCGGCACGCATCCCGTCCGGGTGCGGACCGGACGTCGGGACGCGACGGCCGCCGACCGGGCCGCGGGCGACCCCGCCCGCGGCCCGGTCGGCGATGTGCGTCCTCACAGTCCGAACAGCGAGGGATCCTTCGCCAGCGCCCGGAAGTACGCCCGCGGGTCGGCCACCAGCTTGCGGAGCCTGAGGTCCATCAGGCCGCCCACGCCGGCGATCTCGGCCGCGACGGTGCCGTCCGTCCTGCGCACGGTCTGCTCGATGCGGAACGTCCTGCCCTCACCCCAGACGAAGACGCAACTCACCTCGACCTCGTCGCCGGCCAGCAGTTCACGCCGGTAGCTGATGGTCGTCTCCAGCGCCACGGGCCCGACGCCCTTCGCCATCAGGTCGGCCTGGCGAATGCCGGCGGCCTGCAACAGCGACCAGCGCGCGTGCTCGCCGTACTGCAGGTACACGCTCTGGTTCAGGTGCCCCTGCACATCGGTCTCGTATCCCCGCACGGTCACCGGAACGGAGAACGGCTCGGCCATGACTTCCCCCTACTGAGGCTTGCGGCTGAAGCGAACGGAACGCGCGCACCACTTTACTGAGCGCTTGCTCAGCTCCTCGCCCGGCCCGCCGCTAGGCCCGTCTCGGTGAGGCCAGCAGATACCGCTCCCGGGTGCGCGGATCGGTGTGCTCGCTCACCTGCCAGCCGGCCTTCTCCAGCGTCGCCGCGCAGGCCCCCAGCGCCGCCGTGTCCGGCTCCCGCACGGCGACGGCCTCCGGCTGGGGGGTGGCCCGCACGCGGTAACCCCCGCCCGCCGGGTCAGCGCCCGCCGGCCGGTGACCCGCGGCCTCCAGCGCCAGCGCGGCGGCCCGCACCAGATGTGTGCGCTCCCAGTCGCAGGGACGGTCCATCAAGCCGCCCGGACTGGTCATCCGGCGCAGCTCCAGGAGCCCCTGCCAGGCGCTGTGCACCTCACGGTCGCGGGCCGGGCCCCCGGCCGTGGTCTCCTCACCCCCGACCCGCGCGGCGAAGACCCCGCTCTCGGTGGGGGCGGGTTGCTCCGGAGCCGCCCGAGCGGCGTCGACCGGTGCCGTCTCCCGTACCCGGTGGCCGGCCGGCGTCAGGAAGTGGTCGTGCGGCGGGCGCGGATGCCGGAAGGCCAGCCCCCGCTTCACCAGCGCGGCGAGCTGCGCCTGCGTACCCGTCAGCCGCCCGGTCACCGGCTCGGCGGTGTCGATGATCCGCCGCTGCGCGGCGGTCGGCGGTCGTGTCACGGCACCCTCCCTCACCCGAGCCCGCTGGGGTCACCCCACGCGAAGACTACGAGGGGGGTCTGACATTCCAGCCCGCGACGACCGGGCGTCCGTGCTCCGTGCCGAGGCGGCAGACCGTGCCCGTGGCCAGCTGGAACAGCGCGCCGCCGGAGGCGGGCAGGCCGAGATAGCGGGCCGTGAGGACTCGCAGGACGTGCCCGTGCGCCACGAGCACCACGCTCCCCTCGCTGTTGGCCAGCGCCGCGTGCGCCTTCGCCAGCATCCGGTCGGCGCGCGCCCCGACCTCCTCCGGGCTCTCCCCGGGATGCTCCGGTGGACCGGGCGCGACCCCGTCCGTGAACAGGAACCACTCCGGCCGGGTGCGATGGATCTCGACGGTCGTGACGCCCTCGTACCCGCCGTAGTCCCACTCGACGAGATCCGCGTCGACGCGCGCGCCGGTGAGCCCGGCCAGCTCCGCGGTCTCCCGGGCCCGCTTCAGAGGACTCACGAAGACGGTGCCGACGCGGTGCGAGGCGAGCAGCGGGGCGAGACCGCTCGCCTGCTCGCGGCCGTGGTCCGTCAGTGAGATGTCGGTCCAGCTGGTGTGCTGCCCGGACGCCGACCACTCGGTCTCGCCGTGCCGCACCAGAAGAAGATCACCCATGCCCCCAGGCTACGAGCCCGCCGCACCGACGCCATCCCGGCCGCCCCCCAGGGCGTGGGCCCACCGCTCCAGCTCCGTGAACTCCTGCTCCCGCAGCCCCCGGCGCGGATCGATCCGCAGCAGCAGGGCCGGTGTGCCGTGGTGCTCGGCCACGTGCCGTACGTCGAGGTCGGTGATCATGTCGTCGACCCAGACGAACGGCCGTCCCGCCGCCCACTCCAGGACCCGCCGGGTCTTCCAGTACAGCCCGTCGGCGTCCGTGGCGAAGAGGTTGCCGAACTCGATGACCGGCAGATCGCGCGGCAGCCCGATCACCGGCCCGATCATCTCGTTGGCCTCGTGCATCCAGGTCGTGGCCCACGCCAACTCGTAGGGCAGTGCGAGCAGTCGCTCCCCGTGCGCCGGGTTCAACCGGATCCGCAGGCCCCGGCGCAGCCGGCGGGACCCCGGTTTCTGCCGGGAGGACCAGTTCGTGGGATGCACCCGCCGGGTCACATAGCCACGGGGACGCCACAGCCGGGCGCCGAAGGGATTGAGGGGGCCGTCGACATCGAGGAGGAGCAGGGGTCGGCTCGTCATGGGAAGGGTCTACCCAGGTCGAGCCGACGCCTCGCGCGCGCCGTTCGACCGTCTCCGTGACGGGGGCGAAGCGCACCGACGTTCCTCCGGCGCACCGCTGAGCGGGCGACTACTGTCGCGGGCATGGTCGACCACGATGTCCTCGCTGCCACACGCGACGCCTACGACGCCGTCGCCTCGACCTATGCGCGGCTGTTCGGCGACTCGCTGCGGGACAGACCCCTGGACCGCGCGATCCTGGGTGCCTTCGCCGAGGTCGCGCGGGCGTGCGGGGGCGGTCTTGTCGCGGACCTGGGGTGCGGGCCCGGCCATGTCACCGCCCATCTCGCCGAGTCGGGACTGGAGGCGTTCGGGGTCGACGCCTCGCCCGCGATGGTCGAGCTGGCCCGGCGGGCCCACCCCGGGCTGCGGTTCGAGGTGGGCTCGATGGCCGCGTTGGACATCGCGGACGGTGCGCTCGGCGGCGTACTGTCGCGTTGGTCCATCATCCACACCCCGCCGCACGAGGTCCCCGTCCTCCTCGGGGAGTTCCACCGCGTGCTGGCGCCCGGTGGGCACCTGCTCATCGGCTTCTCGGCGAGCGAGGGGCCGTCCCACCCCACGCAGGTCTTCGATCACACCGTCGCGCCCGCCCACCGGTGGTGGCCCGATCACCTCGCCGCGCTGCTGCGCGCGTCCGGGCTGGCCGAGGTCGCCCGGATGGTGCGCGAGCCGCAGCCCACCGACCGCAGGCAGTTCCAGGAGGTCCAGTTGCTGGCCCGCAAGGCCGAGGAATGACGCGGGCGACCGGGGCCGCTACTGCCGGTACCCGCTCAGGAACCGGCCGATCCGGCTGATCGCCGCGTCCAGGTCGTCCGCGTGGGGGAGGGTGAGGATGCGGAAGTGGTCGGGGGTGGGCCAGTTGAAGCCGGTGCCCTGGACGACCTGGATCTTCTCGCGCAGGAGCAGGTCGAGGACGAACTTCTCGTCGTCGTGGATCTTGTGGACCTTGGGGTCGAGCCGGGGGAAGGCGTAGAGGGCGCCCTGGGGCTTCACGCAGGAGACGCCGGGGATCTCGTTGAGCTTCTCCCAGGCCACGTCGCGCTGTTCGTACAGGCGGCCGCCGGGTGTGGTGAGGTCGGTGATGGACTGGCGGCCGCCGAGGGCGGCCTGGATGGCGTACTGGGCGGGCGCGTTGGCGCACAGCCGCATGGAGGCCAGCATCGTCAGGCCCTCCAGGTAGTTGCGGGCGTGCTGCCTGGGGCCGGTGACGACCAGCCAGCCGGAGCGGAAGCCCGCGACGCGGTAGGTCTTCGACAGGCCGCAGAAGGTGAGGACGACCAGGTCGGGGGCGAGCGCGGCGGCCGAGTGGTGCACGGCGTCGTCGTAGAGGATCTGGTCGTAGATCTCGTCGGCGAAGACCATCAGGCCGTGGCGGCGGGCGAGGTCGAGGATGCCCTCGATGATCTCCTTCGGGTACACCGCGCCGGTGGGGTTGTTGGGGTTGATGATGACGACGGCCCGGGTGCGGTCGGTGATCTTCGACGCCATGTCGTCGAGGTCCGGGTACCAGTCGGCCCGCTCGTCGCAGAGGTAGTGGACCGCCTTGCCGCCGGCGAGGGTGGTGACCGCCGTCCACAGGGGGAAGTCGGGGGCGGGGATCAGGATCTCGTCGCCGTCCTCGATCAGCGCCTGTACGGCCATGGAGACCAGCTCGGAGACGCCGTTGCCGAGGAAGACGTCGTCCACGTCCACGTCGAGGCCGCGGTCCTGGTAGCGCTGGGCGACCGCGCGGCGGGCCGAGAGGATGCCGCGCGAGTCCGTGTAGCCGTGGGCCCGGGGGAGCATCCGGATCATGTCCTGGAGGATCTCCTCCGGTGCCTCGAAACCGAAGAGGGCGGGGTTGCCCGTGTTGAGGCGCAGGACGCTGTGGCCCGCCTCCTCCAGTGCGTTGGCGTGCTCGATCACGGGGCCGCGGATCTCGTAACAGACCTCGCTGAGCTTGCTCGACTGCCGGAACTCCATGCGCCCTCGCCCTCCGGTTCGTGTGTTGCTTGGTTTTACCAAGTAGGTGCTTGGAAAGTCCAACGACATGTCTAGACTGCGTTCCATGTCACCTCGCCGAAGCTACGACCAGTACTGCTCCGCCGCGCGGGCGCTCGACCTCGTCGGGGACCGCTGGACCCTGCTGATCGTGCGGGAGCTGCTGGCCGGGCCGCGTCGCTACACGGACCTGCACGCGGACCTGCCGGGGGTCAGCACGGACGTCCTCGCGTCGCGGCTGAAGGACATGGAGCGGGACGGGCTGACCACGCGCCGCCGGCTGCCGCCGCCGGGTGCGGCCTACGTCTACGAAGTCACCCCGCGCGGGCGGGAGTTGCTGCCGGTGCTGCAGGCGCTCGGGGAGTGGGGGGAGTCCGTGCTCGGGGAGCGTCGGCCCACCGACGCCGTGCGGGCCCATTGGTTCGCGCTGCCGTTGCTGCGCGCGCTGGAGGGGGGCAGCGCGGGGCTGGTCGAAGTCCGGCTGGAGGAGGGGGAGTTCCACGTGCGGGTGGGCGCCGGGGACGGGCCGGTGTACGGGGAGGGGGCCGCGCCGGGGGAGGCGGACGCGCGCCTGTCCCTCGACGCGGGCACCTGCGGTGTGCTCGGCCGGGGGGAGCTGGGGTTGCGTGAGGCTGTGCGGCGGGGGTTGGTCGAGGTGACGGGGGAGGGGGCGCTGGCGAAGGAGCTGCGGGACGCCTGAGGTTCATCGTCGACCGCGGGCCCGGCGGGGCTTCTCGCGCAGTTCCCCGCTCCTCCAAAACCCAGGCCCTGCGGGCCTGAAAGCTCAGGCCCGGGGATCTGAAGGGGCCGGTGGGGCCGATGGGCCGATGGGGCCGACGGGAAAAGCACGGGGCGAAGCCTCTGCTTTTCAGGGGCGCGGGGAACTGCGCGAGAAGCCCGGCCGGGCGCGCGGACGGGGGCGAGGGGCAGCGAAAAGCCCGCCGAACCGTGGAACACGGTTCGGCGGGCCTGCAGCCACCGGTCAGGCGCCCGGGGGCGGCGGTACCCGGGTCGGGCGGCCTGTGCCTCGGGTCAGGGTGTAGCCGCCGATACCCGCCAACGCGGCCAGCGCGGCGCCCAGCGCCGTCCAGACCCAGCGGTCGCTCCACCAGCCCGAGGACCAGCCGTCGTCGGGTTCGAGGGAGGACAGGGCGGCCACCGTGGAGGAGTCGTCCTCGGCGTCCTCCCGCGCGGAGGTGACGGCGACCCCGGGCACCAACGGCCGCGCCAGCGAACCGTCGACGGCCGCGGCCCCGCCCATGTCCTTCGACTCGACCTCGACCTCGGTGCCGACGGGCAGCCCCAGATCGGCCGTGGCCACCCGGACCGTGGTGAGGCGGACGTAGTACGTGCCCGGCAGCGGATCGTCGGCCCACGGCTCCGACCAGGCACGCACCGTGCGCAGGGTGCAGGACAGCTCGACGGAGGCCGCCCCCGCCCCGGCGGTCCGGGTCTGCGCACCGTACTGACAGGCCTGGCGGCGCCGCAGCCCGTCGTACACGTCGATCTGCCAGGTGGAGGCGGACCCGGCGCCCTCGGGCAGCTTCACGGTCGCCCGTACGGTGGGCCGTTGGCCGGCGTCGGCCGGGAACGACCAGTACAGGTAGTCGCCGGTCGAGGCGCTCGCCGTCGCGGTCTGCCCCTGCTCGAACTCCGTGGCCGTACGGAAGGAGGTGCCCGCCTTCGTGGGCGCGTCACCGTCCTTCGCGGGGCTCGCGGAGGGGGTGGTGTCGGCGACGGCCGGGGAGACGGCCAGACCCAGCATCAGCAGGGCAGCGCCCAGCACACGTGTGATCCGCATCAGTTGGTCCTCCAGACCGCGAGCCGCCAGCGTGACAGCCAGCCCCACAGCACACCCGCCAGGAACCCGGCGAGCACCAGCACACCGAGCAGCCACCAGCCGCGGCCGAGGCCGAAGGAGGCCACATCGCCCGCCCGGTCGGGGCCTTCGACGACGTCGACGGTGATTTCGAGCGGCAGACCGGGCGTGGTCTTCACACCGGCCGCCGGCGAGTAGGCGTGGGTCACCTGCAGACACACGGTCTCGGCGCCGTCCGTGGCGTCGTCCGCGTCCTCGGCCTCCGCCTTCGGGTAGCGCAGCCCGGTCGAGATGACGTCCGTACGGCCGTTCCCGGCCGACTCACCGCGCACGATCTCGCGGTTCTTGGTGGTCACCGCGCGCAGCAGCACCCCGTAGTCCGGGTTGACGTCACGGTCGGCCGCGACGCTCACCGAGGCGCGCAGCTCCTGGCCGGGCTTCACGTCCACCCGGTACCAGCGCTGCCGGCCGAACTCCTCACGGTCGGTGTACAGCCCCGACGTGAGCGTCGGCGCCTTCGCGCACGCCTCGGCGCCCTCGACGGCCTTCGGCACGACCACCGGGTCGGCGGCGCGGTCGACCAACTGATTGACGCGGTCGGTGAGTTCGTCACCGTGCTCGATCGAGGTGTACGTGCCGCCGGTCGCCTCCGCGATACAGCTCAGCTGGAGCCGCATCTTGGCGTTCGGGACCAGGCCGAGCGTGTCGATGGTCAGGCCGATGCCCTTCGCCGCGATCTCCCGGGCCACCTCGCACGGGTCGAGCGGGGCGCAGGTGTCCTCGCCGTCGCTGATCAGCACGATGCGCTTGGTGCCCTCGCCGCCCTCCAGGTCGTCGGCCGCCTTCAGCAGCGCCGGGCCGATCGGGGTCCAGCCGGTCGGGGCGAGCGTCGCCACCGCCGTCTTCGCCTCGGTACGGTCCAGCGGCCCCACCGGATAGAGCTGCGCGGTGTCCTTGCAGCCCGTCTTCCGGTCGTCCCCCGGGTAGTTGGCGCCCAGGGTGCGGATGCCGAGCTGGACCTCCTCGGGCGTGGCGTCCAGTACCTCGTTGAACGCCTGCTTCGCCGCGGACATGCGGGACTGGCCGTCGATGTCCTTGGCCCGCATCGAACCGCTGACGTCCAGCAGGAGGTTGACCTTGGGCGCGGTGGCCGAGATCTCGTCGGCGACTGCCGTGGAAGGGACCGCGATCCCGGCCGTCAGGACGGCGAGCAGGACGAACGCCCCTGTCGCCAGCCTTTGTCTTGTGATCATCGGCGGATCCTATTGATCCGGAGGGCCACGCTTCAAAACGAGACCGCCTGTTGACGATCCGTTCACCGGGCGGACGGCACGCGAGCACGGCCCCTTTCGGCCCCGCCGCTCACCTCAGCGGACTCGGCATCTCGGCCCAGATGTCGCCGGGCCGCTCCGGCGAAAGGCGCATCAGCGTCAACGCCTTCGTCGGTACGGGCCCCTCCAGCAACGTGCGCAGATCGGGCGTGCGCGGCAGATCCCGTACGGCGGCGGACAGCGCCTCGCGCAGCACGGGCGTCGAACCGGCCGTCGCGCCCAGCGTGCCCGTGATCAGGGCGCCGAACAGCTTGCGGCGCAGTGTGGCCTCGTCGTCCGTGATGATGCGGCCGGTCATGGCCGGGGCGGGGATGCCGTGCCGGGCGAGGCGGGCGGGGCTGACCCGGATGTCCGCGAGGTCCCGGTAGACGAGCCGGCGGGGGGCACCCGAGGGGGACAGGACCACCAGGAGGTTCTGGCCGTGCGCCTCCAGGGCCACGCCCAGGTCGAGGAGCCGGAGGGAGACCGTGAGGGCGAGACGGGCGAAGTCCGCCAGCCAGGACGGCGACCGGGGCAGCCCGGTCGCCGCGAGCGCGGCCACCGGCAGGACCCGCTCGCCGGTCGCCGTGTCCGCGTACGTCTCCGGCGATTCCCGCAGCACGGCCGCGAGATCGGGTGAACCGGCGGTGACCGCGCCGAGGGTGCGCGTGACGTGCAGCAGTCCCTCGGTGCGGGCGGCGACCTCCGTCATGAAGTCCGACACGATCGCGGACGTCTCGATCGAGTAGACCGAGATGTCCCGGACGGACGAGGTCAGCCGGGCGCTCAGCGCGGTCTTGACGTGCGGGCCGCCGTCCGCGAGGGCGAGGGTGCGCAGGGACATCAGCGGATGCGCCTCGATCACCTCACCCGGCATCCCCGGCGGGCACTTGAGCACATGGGCCGCCTGCCACGGATGCACCGGAACCAGCACCCGCCCACCGTCCCGGAACTCGGCCGGCCACTCCCCGACGACCAGCGCGTCCTCCACCGGGGCCAGCCCCAGCCGTACGACCTGCCGGTGCTCGGGCCCGTAGGAGAGCTGGTCGCCGGCCGAGAACCCGGGCCGGGAACGGCAGTTGGGATGGAAGGGGTGGCCGTCGACGATCCGCTGCTCCCACTCCCAACTGGTGACCGGGTCGGCGACGGACTCCGCCCGGTCGGCGCGGGACAGCGCCAACGAGGCCACGCTGTGGTCGAGTTCGACCGCGAAGGCCGCGCTGTGCGGCACCGCCAGGGCGGTCATGAGCCGCGCGGGACGGTCGTAGCACCGCTCGTCGAGCCACACCTCCGCGGTGTGCGCGGCCGTGCCGTACGGGTCCACGGCCGGGCCGTGCAGCCGGCGGCCGTCGGCCAGGTGGAGCGTGACCCCGTCGCCCCCGGCCGCGTCCCGGCGTACCACCCACGGCAGCGGCTCGTGCACGAGGCCGCGCCACAGCCGGGACAGCACCGCCGCCCGGGCGCCGGGCAGGGCGGCGGTGTACGGCAGCGTCAGATCGGGGCGTACGGCGCCCAATTCGGCGCCCAGCGCCGCCTCGGCGTCGGACAACGGGTGACGGTCCACGGACGGGCTCCTCGGTGAGGGACGGGCACGGAACCCGCATCGGCATCGACATAGGCGTACGACCACTGCCCGCCCGCCTCCGCCGCGACGCCGGACGGCAGCGCGGCGCAGCCCCACGTGGACGCTTCGCGACGCCGACGCGCACGGCCCGCCCCCGGACGGGACGGCCCGCGGCAGTCTCCCGCCGGAACCGCACCCGGCAGCGTCGCGAGGCTGCGCGACGGGCAGACATACTGATCACGAGTGCACCGTAAGGAACGAATGGACCCCGTGGACACCGACCCGCCTCGTGGCACCCCCGGCCCGCCCGGCGTCACCCCCGATTCGCCCGACGTCACCCCCGATCCGTCCGCCGCCGCCCCCGATCCGTCCGGCGGCGGTACATGTCCGGTTCGCGGAGGCGACGTCCCGCCCGGCGGCGGGAGCGGCCCGGCGGGTCGCGACGCGGGTGTCCTGTCCCGTGATGGTGTCGGCCGGGCTCACGGCGGCGGCGTCCCGTCCGGGGACGACCCCGATGACGCCCTCGGTCTCGCCGCCGACGCCCATGCCGCCGCTCCGCTGCTCAACTGTCTTCTGCGGGAAGCGGCGGAGCCCGTCGCGTCGTCGGGTGGGGTCATGGTGCATCGTCTCCGGGCCGGGGGGCGGCTTCTGCGGGTGCGCGGTACCCGGCGCCCCACGCACCCCGAGGTGCGCTCGGCGGGTGCCTGGCAGGCGCTCGACCACACCGAACTCGTCGACCTCACCGCCGGGGAACTCCGCGCCCTCACCGGTCTGTCCAACTCCGAACTGCCCGCCGAGATGCTCGACAGCCGCGAGGCGGTGGCCGCTCTCCTCGCCGCGCGCGCCCGCACACCGGCGCCCGAGGACCCGTACCGGCGCTCCGAGCAGTCCCTGATCACCGGTCACCCGTTCCACCCCGCCCCCAAGGCCCGCGGCGGCGGCCCGGTCACCGGCTGGCTGCCCTACGCGCCCGAGGTGTACGCCGCGTTCCCACTGGTCCTCCTCGGGGTCCGTGCGGACACGGTGGTCGAGGAGGGGGACACCAGCGCCCTCGACGCGCTGGGCACGGCCCCGCCCGGCTACCGGCTCCTTCCGGCCCATCCCTGGCAACTGGACCTTTTGGGCGGTGAGTTGACCGACGCCTTCGCCGACGGCCGCCTCGTCCGACTGGGCCGGACGGACGCCGAGGCGTGGCCGACGGCGGCGATCCGCACGCTGTACGTGCCCGAGGCACCGCCCGCATCCGGGCCGGTCGCCCCCGACCTCTTTCTCAAGTTCAGCCTGGACGTGCGGATCACCAACGACATCCGCCGCCTGTGGCGCCACGATCTGCTCAGGCTGCGCCGGACCGACCGTGCGGTCACCGAGGCCTTCGGCGGGGCGCCCGGCGCCTGGCTGAGCGACCGCGGCTACCGCACCGCCGACTTCGCCTTCGAGGAGCTGGCGGTCCTGGTCCGGGACGGCCTGCGCGGCCATGTGCCCCCCGGCACGACCCCTTTCCTCGCCGCCGCCCTCACCGAGGACGCCGACGCCTTCCCGGACAACCCGCTGGCCCGTGCCGCCGACCCCGGCGCCTGGTGGGAGGCGTATCTGCGCGCGGTCGTCCCCCCGGCCCTCGCCGCCTTCCACGACCACGGTGTCGTCCTGGAGGCCCACCTGCAGAACACCCTCATCGCCTGCGACTCCTCGGGAACGGCCGTGCGGGCCCTGTACCGGGACGCCGAGGGCGTGAAGCTCCTCCCGGACGTGACACGCGAGGCGGGCTGGGAGCGGCTGGTCTACTGCCTCTTCGTCAACAACCTCCTGGAGATCGCCGCGGCCCTGGTCGAACACCACCCCGGGATCGACCCCTGGCCCGCCGTGCGGAGGCAGTTGGCGCGCCACGACGACGTGCCCGAGGCCGTCGGCCTCCTCGACGCGCCCACGCTGCCGGGCAAGACGAACCTGCTGCTGAGGTGGACCGGCGCGGACGGCGCGGACGCGCGCTACCTGCCGCTGCCCAACCCGGTCAGGCGGACGCCCGGCCGAGCGGGGCGACCGTCCGTCTGAACGCCCGCCCACCCGATCCGCGGTGACGGGTGTGCTGCGCGCGGTGACTGCTGTGCGATGGACCCCGCTCCGCGAGGGCGGCTCCGTGCGCGGGGTCGTCGAGTCCGACGACCTGGGGACGTATGGCCGCGAGCCGTGCTGTGCGCGGGCTGCGGAGTGGCGCAGCCCTACGCCGTGCTGCCGGTCAACGCCCGGCGACGTCCCGTGTCGACGCGGGCTCGACGTGGACGGGTTCAGGGGGCCGGGCAGGGGCCCCCGGGGCGAGCGGAGCCTCCATGGGGGCTTCGGCAGCCTGGACCGGTGGCGTCGGCAGGATGCGGTCCTCCCACCAGGAAAGGGCCATCACGGCGGCAAGCAGCACGAAGGGGGTCGAAGCGGGAAGGATCAGCGCGTACATGTGTACCGCCTGCGGGATATGTGCGACGCGGCGGGCAGCAGCTGATGCCCGCTTGGAGCACATCGGGGGCGCGCCAGGGTCATACGACGACGGACGCGTGCGGGAGCGACCTCGCTCGTGACGACGCGGGTTCCGGCACCGATGCGCGGAGTGCGCCCCCTCGGGGCGCCTGGGCGGTGCGACGCTGCCGGGGGCCGGGGCGGCAGTTGGCACGCTAGCCCTTGCGGCGGGTTTCCGACAGGTGCCGAGCGGCCATTCACGGAAGGCGGCACGCGTTGACCTCGCACGGTATCCGTGACCCTTGCGCAGGGCTACGCTGTGGGCTGAGGCCCCAGTCCCCGGCGTCGACGCTGTGTTCCGTTCCTGGGGAGGCCCATCGTGTTCGTCGTGCTCTTCGTCCTCATCGCGGTCCTGTTCGGCCTCGGCTTCCTAGAGCCCCTCTGGTGGGTGGCCGCGGCGGTGATGTTGTTCGTCGCCACCCGCCACGGCCGCGAGCGTGGGGGAGGCTGGATCCATGGCGACGGGTCCGATCTCGGTGACTATCGGGACTACGAGAACCGCCGGGATCGTCAGGACCGCTGGGACCGCCGCTACAGCCGTCAGCACCGGGCGCGCCGGCGGCGCGAGGACCGTCAGGACCGCGAACGCCGTGGATGACCAGTCAAGTGGCCCGGTAAGCGGTGGGATCCGCGTGCCGAGGCCCTGTGGAACGCGCCCGCGGCACGGAACGCCGGTGCGGACCGGGCGCGAGCCGCGTCGTGCGCCGCGGCGACGTCCGGTGCGGGACCGGGGGCGCGACTCACGTTCCTCGCCCCTATCACGAACGCGATCGTCGGGCCGGGCCACCTCAGGGTCGGCTACGTCAGAGCGCTCGTGAAGCAGGCCCCTTCGATCGGTACCGACGACGTGCTGCCCGCCGGGCAGGAGGAGGAGATCTTCCACCACTACGGACCGGCCTACAAGCCCCGGCGCGGCCGGAGAACGGCAACTGACACGTCGTTGACCACCTTTGGACGGGATGACTGCGCGATGAGATGCGGACCATGCGCCAGGTGAACCCGCCCGGTGCGGAACAACGGTTGCCGAGGACCGTGCCGTCGGCGGCGCACGCGGTCCTGCTGTCCGAGGTCGCCGAACTGCGCGCCGAGAACCAGCAGTTGGCGCAAGCGATGGAGAGCCGGGAGGTGATCGACCAGGCGCGCGGCATGCTCATGGCCTTGGCACCGTGTTCCCGTGACAGAGCCTGGGACCTGCTGGTGGACGTGTCGCAGCGCAGCAACACCAAGCTCCGGGACGTGGCCGAGGCTCTGGTCGCCACGACCGAGGACCGGAGCCTTCCGGAACCGGTACGGCGGGAGCTGCGCGGAGCACTGCGGCGCTTCCACACGGCGGGAACGGCACTTCCGTGACGAACTCCGGGTCGAGCATGTGTCGCGGCGCGTACGGGAACTGCGCCGCCGGGCACACGACCGTGCGCGGCCGAGCGCAGGCCCGGCGGCCCGTGGCTGAGTCACCGGCTTCCGCTGCGCACGCCTCGGAGGTCCGCCGGAGTGAAGTCTGGTCAGGAACCCGAGAGGTCCGTTCCCCGCCGCCGTCGGTGCACCGCGGACTTGGGCGATTTCGTCCGCCCGTACCCACGCGATCACCTTCGCGCTGCGGATGCTCGTCCAGCGAGGCCCGCCCCCGGCCCGCGGTGCCGCTCGGCGTACGACGGGAGGTGGCCTCCTGCGCGCAGCGGCAGCGGGTCTCCGCAAGGGTACGGGTCAGGACCCCAGGCCGATGAGGGGTTCGGAGTCGTCGATGAGGGCGCGGGCCACGTCGGCCAGGCGCCGGTTGTGGGCGCGGGCGTAGCCGCGCAGCGAGCGGAACGACTGCTCCATGTCGATTCCCTGGCGTTCGGCGAGCTTTCCCTTGGCCTGTTCGATCAGCACCCGGCTGTTCAGCGCTGTCTGCAGCTGCTCGTTGAGCATCGTGCTGCGCTGAGCGGTGCGTTGTTGCAGCAGGCTGATGGTGGCGACGTCCGCCAGCGCCTGGGCGATGAGGGTGGCGGCCGGGTCGAAGGGGCCGGGGGCGGCGCGGAAGAGGTTCAGGGCGCCCACGGTCTCCGCCCGCAGGCGCATGGGCAGGGCCTGCACCGCTCCGAAGCCGCTGCGGTGGGCCGCCGTGACGAAGCGCGGCCAGCGGTCGATCTCCCGGGTCAGGTCGTGGATGACCACCGGTGTGTTGGTGCGGAAGCACTCGAGGCAGGGGCCTTCGTCGTTCTGCAGCTGGAAGAGTTCCAGCAGGCGCACCTGTTCGTCCGAGGCGGCCATGAGTCGGAGTTTGCCGTCCTGGTCGGCGAGCAGCACCCCGGCGGCGCTCGCGTCCAGAATGCCGACGCAGCGGTCGGTCAGCAGGCACAGGAAATCGATGAGGTCGAAGTCGGCGACGAGGTTGTCGGCCAGCTCGACGAAGGTCTTGGCCAGAAGTTGTTGGTCCATGGTGGGCACCCTCGATTGGGACCGGTCCCGGCCCGAAGGGGCGGGAAGGACGGCCTGTTGCTCGGCCGGTAATGCCAGGTCAGGTTTCCTCATCGGACTGCTCCGGCTCCGACTCCGTGCCCGTGGCCGGTGAGAGACGAAGCCGACGGGCCACCACATCCGCGGCCACGTCGGCGAGCCGGCGTCCCCGCGCGTAGGCGTAGGCGCGGAGCCGGACGAAGGCTTCCTCGATGCCGACTCCGAGCTGGACCGTGATCATCCCGCTGGCCTGGTCGATCTCCGCCCGATACGCGCCCAGGTCCTCGAAGCCGCGGCCAGGCATCGGTCCGTCGGTGGGTGCGCCCGTCTCGTCGATCCCTGTATCGAGCAGGAGCAGTGTCGCGAGGTCGGCGAACGCCATGGCGTCGGCCAGTTCCTCCGCGGCCAGTGCGGTCGGAATGCCGGCGTACAGGTCCAGGACTCCCGGGCTGATCGCGCCCTTCCGCAAGGGGAGGGAGAACACCGCGCGGGCTCCTGTTCTCAGGGCCGCATCGGTGAACACGGCCCAGCGAAACGGAAGTTCAGCGGTGAGCAGATCGGGTGTCAGAACGGCCGAGCCGCTTGCGAAGGCGTCCACGCAGGGCCCCTCGCCGAGCGTGAGCTGGAGCTCCTCCAACTGCTCGCTGATGTCGTCGGTGCTGCACAGAGGATGGCTCGCAGCGGTCCGTGACATCGCCGACAGCCCTGCACCGCCGACCGGCAGCGCGGCCACGGCCGCGGTGCACACATCCACGACACCGACGCGGGCGCCTCGCCGGACCGCCTGCTCGGCGACCAGCAGCCGTATGCGGTCCGATCGCCTGTCAGGTCCCACCCGGGTCACCGCCTCGGGGGATGGTGACGAGGCTCTCCAGCTTCGTCGTGAGGGCGATCCCCGAGGGGGTACACCAGCGCGCGCAACGTGGTGGCGGCCAGCGGCCTGCGAAGCTCTCCGATGTCCAGCCACCCCCAGGAGCGAAGCGCGGAGAGAGTCGGGCGATCGGCATGGTCCACCAAGGTGGCGCCGAGCGATGCCTGGCGGTCGGTCAGCAGCCGCTCCTGCACACGACGGGCGATCACCCGGTCCTGCGGGTGGGGCCGGATCATGATGTCGGCGAACGCGAAGACGCCGCCGCACACGGTGAGTTGCCCGACGCGACGCGGCAGTGTCCCCTCGAAGCCGAGCCACCAGGAGCCGTCGCCGCACACCGGGAACCCGAAGGCGCATCCCGTCAGGCCGTCCGTCTCCGCGATCACCATGGTGAATCCCGGTCGGCGCATGTCCGTGGTGAGACGGTCCGAGAAGTCCTGGCGGCCGGGACGGCGGTACGGATCACCCGGTGTCGTCGCGCGGGACGCCCCATACAGATCCATCAGTTCCTCGCGCAGGCTTTCCACCAGACACCGGTCGACTCGGCGCAACCGACTCGGAGCCATGGCGGAGGTCTCGCCGTCCGTCTGCTTCCGTGACCGCCCCCGCCCGGGTGCGGCCGTCATCACGCATCGCCCGAGAGAACGGACGCGCGGTCGATCTCACCGGCCGGGGTGATCGGCGCCCGTGTCCTTCGGTCGTGGCGATGGACGGTGAGCTGTGGCAGGGGCATGACGCCTCGGTTCGGAAAGGCCGGCGGGCAACGGACGCGGGTGTCGGAGTCCCGACTCCCGGAGCGCGCTCCCGGCAGGTGCGATCTACGGCGGAGGCGGGAGCAGCGGCCGGCCCGGCAGCCTGCGCAGTGTGCCGGATACGCCCGGCTCCCTCCGGGGATGGGGCGGGTGACGGACGAAGTCCGCACCCCGCGGGCCATCTCTGTACAGCAACAGCATGCCGCCGGGGTCTGGGGCGTCTCCGCACCATCCTAGCCCTGGCGCCGCGTGCCGGACGGGTCCGAATCAGCCCGATCCCAGGATGTCGATCTCACCGGCCGGGGCAATCAGTGCTCGCCTGTGCCGGTCGTGCCGGTAGATGTTCGGCCGCGGAACAGTCCTGACGCCCCGGTTCACGGGTCCCGGCCGCTCCTCGCGCGGTTCATGGTCCCGAGGGGTTCCCGGGCGTACCCGGTGGTAGGAGCCGGTTCGGCGACCCCTGCGGGGGCATGGCGGACAACCGGCTGGTCACCTGGGGCGAGCGGTGCGGTTGCGGCCTGGCGGGAGACGGCCACGGCTCCCGTCATGCCGGTCCGTCCGCTCGCCGCCGACCGACGACCCGGACCGGTCCGTTCCCACCGCCGGCCGCGGCCTGCCGCGACTGCGCCGGCCGGGCGGTGCGGCGCTGTACCGGCGGGCGGCGATTCTGTCGGCGTGCTGGATGTTGAGCCGATGGATCACGTAGGCCCCCGCTGCGATGAGAACCACGAAGGCGGCGGCCGTCAGGAGGACGTTCACAGCCGCCCCCTCACATACCGATGATCGGACGGCCGGCCCGACCGAGCGGTCCGGTCTGCTCCGGAACGGCCGCGGACACCGTGGAGGCACCGCCTTCGTACTCCCATGATTCGTCCGGGTCCAGTGGTTCGCCGGTCGCGCAGACGCCGTACCGCGCCTCGTCCGCGGCGATGAGCGCGCTCGCGGTCAGTGGCGGGCCGTCGTAGTCGGACGCGGCTGCCATGAGCCGGGCCGCCGACTCCGCCCCTGTCTCGGGCGGGATGACCAGCAGGTCCCAGCGACCGGCGCCGTGGGAGAGCAGCAGCAGCTTGTTCGGGTCTATTTCCGCGGTGAACCAACCGACCTTGACGACGTGGCCGTCCACGGGAACCTTGCGGGGGATGACCGGCCAGTGCGTCGGGTTGACGGCGATGCGGGTGATGCGGCCCCAGAAAGGGTCCAACACGTCGGTCAGTGCGGGCAGTTCCACCAACAGATCTCGGGAGCGGGGCCACCAGGCCCCGTCCAGGAGCCCGCGGGACGCGCCGTCGGTCTTCAACGCGAGACGTGCGGCCGGGGCAGCTGCGTGGTGCGGCGGAGTGGGGAGCAAGGTCGCCGTCATGGTGCGAACCCGTCTCCGGACCGCCTCTGCGGCGGCCCGGGGTTCATCTCTCGCCGAGAGCGACCCGGCGTGGAAGCCGGTGTGCGAAATGCCCTCGGTAGTGACCACACTACTCCGCGCTGTGCCGCGATGCGCACCTACGGCCCTGGTGACGTGAGTCGGAGGCGTCCAACGGGCCGGGGCCGTCCGAGATCCCCTGAGGCCGACGTCCATGGGGGTACCCATCGCGATGCGTCCTCGACCGGGCGAGAGGTGGCCGTCGCCCGCGGTATCCGCGTCCACGGGTACGACCGAAGGCCGGTGGCAGGCTTCGGCGAGACAGCCGGTGCATCGTGGTGGGCTCAGTCGAGGGTGGTGAGGTGAGCGGCGTCGCCGCCTCGCCACTCGACGAGGAAGATGGTCGCGTCGTCGGTCGTGGTGCCGCCGCGTTCGTGTTTCAGGGCGTGGGAGAGCGCTCGCACCACTGCCCGTACCTCTGTGCGGTCGCGGAGGATCCGGTTGGTCCATTCGATGAGCTGCTTCTCACCGAACTGATCCCCGCCGACCTGGTGCTCCTCGATCAAGCCGTCGGTGAAGCACAGCAACCGGTCACCGGGTCGCAGCATCCGCTCGCTGACCACCGGTTCCTCGCCGCCGAAGCCGACCGGCAGCGTGGTCGGACTCTCCAGCCGGTCCACCACGGCGCGGTCCCGGATCAGGAACGGGGCCGGATGACCGGCGTTGACCCACTGCAGCCGGCCGGTGGCGATGTTCAGAATCATCATCTGCGCGGTGACGAAGTGGTCGGGGCCGAACTGCTCGTCGATGGCCCTGTCCATGAACGCGTACACCTGGGACAGATCCGTATGGGCCCGCCGCGTGTGGCGATAGGCGCCGACGGCCACCGTCGCCATGGTCGCCGCGTCGAGTCCGTGGCCCATCGCGTCGAGCATGGCCATGTGCAGGATGTCTCCGTTGAGGGCGTAGTCGAAGCTGTCGCCGGCCACGTCGTAGGCGGGCTCCAGGATCCCGGCCACCTCGACCTGCGGAACGGTCATCGACAGCGGGGGCAGCAACGACCACTGGATCTCCGCGGCCACGCTCATCGGGGCGCTGCGGCGGGCCTGGAAGAACAGGTCGGTGTAGGCGTCCTTGGTGACGATCATGTCCGCGACCAGACCGGCGAGTCTGCGGAGCAGTCGCCGGTCGTTGTCATCGACGTGGTCCAGGGTGACGGCCATCACCCCGATCTGGTCGCTACCGTCCAGCAGCGGCAGATACATCCGCACATTGCCGTTTCTCGGCACCTCCACCGTCGTGCGGCTCAGGAAGGCCTCGCCGGCGGGGGAGTCCTCGACCGGCTCGGGGCCGCCGACCTTCAGCCTCCGGCCCGGCAACGGCACCAGCAGCACCTGTTCGTAGTCCTGCAGGAGGATGGAGACCTCCCGCCCCCCTACCCTGGCCACCTCTTCCGCGACGAGTGGGGCGATCAGATCCGGCGGCATCTCGTGGGCCCGGTCCAGCAGCACCCCGAGCAGCCGTTCGCCGAACCCCTCCGACCGGTCCACCCCGAGCCTGTCCGGCCTGAGCCCATCGTCCGTCATCGCTGTCCGGTTCCCTTCGTCCCCTGGCAGGCAGAGCTCATCGGGGTGACTTCGTCCACGCGGTGTTCGCCTGGCGGCCCTGTGCCGCCCGGAACGGATTCGGCGCCTCCGGCACCTTGCCCGTGTATCCGGACGCCGTCCCCGGCACAACGCACACCCCGTCCCGCTCGGATCCACCAGCAGGCAACGGCGATCAGCGTGGGGCGAGACCGTCGACCGGCACAGGCTCGCATCGCCGACCGCCCAACGAGCCGATTACGCCATGAGCAGCATGTCGCCCCCAAGTTGCCGTTCACCACAGAGGGCTTGGGGAGACGAGGACAGAGGCCCGCCCGTGAGCGGGCCGGGTCTGGGCAACCGGTCCTGACCGGAGGGGCCGACGGTGGCCATGGCCGACCGGTCGGTGGCGGTGTCCGGGTGGACCGCCACAAGCGTCACCAGAGTGCCGACCCTGTGCCCCTTCCGGCCCACGACGTCGTGGACGCGCTTCGGACGCCGGCGGAACGGATCACGCCGTCCGCCAACGACCCCGGCGTCTACACACCGGGGTCGCCCTTCCGGGCCGGTCGCACGTGAGAGTGTGCCGACCCGCTTTCATGCTATGCCTGGTTCACCTTTCGGGCATCCGGCCTTTCGTCGTTCTCTTGCCCCAACAGACACATCTCGGCCTACGACCACAGCCGCTCCCGGACGATGGTGCGGGACCCGCCCGGCCTTCTCCGCGGAGCATCGGACGGCGCACGAGGTCCGGCCACGGACGGCGCACGACGTCCGGCCGCGTCTTCGCGATCACCTGGACCGTTCAAGCCCTGCACGGACGAGCAGGGGCCCTCCCGCCTCCCTCGGCGGCGCCTGCTCGCCGATCGGCACGTCTGGCTGGTGCGAGGCTCGGGCACTCATCACCGGCGATCACCCTCGGTTACTATGCTCACTTCATGCCGGAGACCATGGGCAAGTGGCGGGCGGCCGTCGACGGGCTGCTGGTCAGGCAGTGGGAACCGCTGATGGGCCGATGACGGGGAAGTCCCGCTGTCGGAGGCCCCGTTGTTCGGACGCCTCCGAGATTGTTCATGGATTGCAAGGTCGATGAGGCAGGGTGGTCTGAGAAAGTGTTGAGGGAAGTCAAAGCGACCCGCTATGTCGAACCACTCCGGGCGGGCGGCTCCGTCCCAGGCATCGTCGAGGCCGACGACCTGGGGACGTACGTCGTGAAGTTCACCGGCTCCGCGCAGGGGCGCAAGGCCCTGGTCGCCGAGGTGATCGTCGGTGAGCTGGCGCGGGCGCTCGGCCTGCGCTTCCCCGAGCTGGTCCTCGCGCACTTCGACCCGGCGATCGCCGCGAGCGAGCCCCACCAGGAGGTGCGGGAACTGCACGGCGCGAGCGCCGGCCTCAACCTCGGCATGGACTATCTGCCGGGCGCGCAGGACTTCACCCCGGAGGTCGCGAAGGACTTCCGGGTGGACCCCCTCGAAGCCGGCCGGATCATCTGGCTCGACGCGCTCACCGTCAACGTCGACCGCACCGTGCACAGCTCGAACCTCATGGTCTGGCCCACGCTCGGCGTCGCGCCCGCGCGGCTGTGGCTGATCGACCACGGCGCGGCCCTCGTCTTCCACCACCGCTGGGACGCCTCCGACCCCGCCAAGGCGTACGACTTCCGCCACCACGCGCTCGGCCACTACGCCCCCGACGTGCGCACGGCGAACGCCGAACTCGCGCCGAAGGTGACGGAGGAACTGCTGCGGCGGATCGTCGCCGAGGTCCCGGACGCCTGGCTGCCCACCGAGGACGGCTTCGCCTCGCCCGACGAGGTCCGCGACGCCTACGTCCGCTACCTCCACGCCCGCGTGCGGGCCTCGGCCGCC
Organism: Streptomyces stelliscabiei; assembly: GCF_014873495.1. Taxonomy (GTDB): domain Bacteria; phylum Actinomycetota; class Actinomycetes; order Streptomycetales; family Streptomycetaceae; genus Streptomyces; species Streptomyces bottropensis. The sequence continues at coordinate 8,267,775 of NZ_JADBGF010000001.1, forward strand.
TGGCTCCCCACCGACTTCCCCACCCGGGAGGAACTCGCCGCCGAGGAGGCCCTCCGCGCGGCGAAGACCCGGCGAGACCGCCCGAACTGGCTCAAACAGGTCCCCGACCTGCACGGCGAACCGGCGGCCGAACAGGATTGGTCGGTGCATCTCGGATGAGCCCCGTCGTACAGATCGAGTACTGCACCCAGTGCCGCTGGCTGCCGCGCGCGGCCTGGCTCGCGCAGGAACTGCTCACCACCTTCGAGACGGAGCTGACCGAGCTGTCGCTCAAGCCCGGCACCGGTGGCGTCTTCGTCGTCCGGGTCGACGACGAGGTGGTGTGGGACCGCCGTGACCAGGGTTTCCCGGAGCCGACGGCCGTCAAGCAGGCCGTACGCGACCGAGTGGCCCCGGGAAGGTCCCTGGGCCACTCGGACAGGTCGGCGGGGGAGTAGAGCGGGTCAGCCCTTGAGCTGCTCGTACGCCGGGAGCGTCAGGAAGTCGGCGTAGTCCTCGTCGAGGGCGACCTGGAGGAGCAGGTCGTGGGCCTGCTGCCAGTGGCCGGCCGCGAAGGCCTCCTCGCCGATCTCGGCGCGGACGGCGGCCAGTTCGCCGGCCGCGACCTCGCGGGCCAGCTCCGGCGTCACCTTCACCGTGCTCCCGTGGTGCTCGAACGCGACGCCCGCGTTGATCCACTGCCAGATCTGGGAGCGGGAGATCTCGGCGGTGGCCGCGTCCTCCATGAGGTTGAAGATGGCGACGGCGCCGAGGCCGCGCAGCCAGGCCTCGATGTAACGGATGCCGACCTGCACGGCGTTGACGAATCCGGCGTACGTCGGCTTGGCGTCGAGGGAGTCGACGGCGATCAGGTCGGCGGCCTTGACGTCGACGTCCTCGCGGAGGCGGTCCTTCTGGTTCGGCCGGTCGCCGAGGACCGCGTCGAAGGAGGCCATGGCGATGGGGACCAGGTCGGGGTGGGCGACCCAGGAACCGTCGAAGCCGTCGTTCGCCTCGCGGTCCTTGTCGGCCTTGACCTTCTCGAACGCGACCTTGTTGACCTCCTCGTCGCGCCGTGAGGGGATGAACGCGGCCATGCCGCCGATCGCGTGCGCGCCGCGCTTGTGGCAGGTGCGGACGAGGAGTTCGGTGTACGCCCGCATGAACGGGGCCGTCATCGTGACCGCGTTGCGGTCCGGGAGGACGAACTTGGCCCCGCCGTCACGGAAGTTCTTCACGATGGAGAAGAGGTAGTCCCAGCGGCCCGCATTCAGCCCCGAGGCGTGGTCGCGGAGTTCGTAGAGGATCTCCTCCATCTCGTACGCGGCCGTGATCGTCTCGATCAGGACGGTCGCGCGGACGGTGCCCTGCGGGATGCCCACGTGGTCCTGCGCGAAGACGAAGACCTCGTTCCACAGGCGGGCCTCCAGGTGCGACTCCGTCTTCGGCAGGTAGAAGTACGGGCCCTTGCCGAGGTCCAGCAGCCGCTGGGCGTTGTGGAAGAAGTACAGGCCGAAGTCGACGAGCGCGCCGGGGACGGGGGTGCCGTCGGCGTCGACGAGGTGGCGCTCGTCGAGGTGCCAGCCGCGCGGACGCATGACGACCGTCGCCAGCTCCTCGTTCGGGCGCAGGGCGTACGACTTGCCGGTGCGCTCGTCGGTGAAGTCGATGTTCCGGGTGTAGGCGTCGGCCATGTTCACCTGGCCGAGGACCACGTTCTCCCAGGTCGGCGCGGAGGCGTCCTCGAAGTCCGCGAGCCAGATCCGGGCGCCGGAGTTCAGGGCGTTGATCGTCATCTTGCGGTCGGTGGGGCCGGTGATCTCCACGCGGCGGTCGTCCAGCGCGGCCGGGGAGGGGGCCACCCGCCAGGAGTCGTCCGCGCGGATCGCCGCGGTCTCCGGAAGGAAGTCGAGCGTGGAGGTGCGGGCGATCTCGGCGCGCCGCTCCGCGCGGCGAACCAGCAACTCGTCACGCCGGGGCGTGAACCGCCGGTGCAGTTCGGCCACGAACGCGAGAGCGGCCTCGGTGAGGACCTCGTCCTGGCGGGGCAGGGGCTCGGCGTCGACGATGGCCAGCGGGGACGGCGCTGGTGCGGACATGAGCGGTCACTTCCTTCGGCGGGCGTGGCACCGGGTGTCGGTCGACCCGGGTGGGGCGGTGAAGACCCGCGGATGAGTCGGGCGCTTCTGAGCAGTGGATACTAGTTTCCTCATGGTGGAAGTTCAATCTTTTGTTGATGTCGAGATTCTTCGGGTCGAGGGGGCGGTGCCGGGTGCCGTGCCCCTCACTCCAGGTGGGCGAGGTCGGCCTCGGTGTCGATGTCGTACGGCCGCGCCACGTCCCCGCACTCGACGAGCGTGAGCGCGTCGCCGTGGGCCCGGAGATAGGCGCGCGCCCCGCGGTCGCCGGTGGCCGTGGCGGCGATCCCCGCCCAGTGGCCGGCGCCGAAGAGGACCGGATGGCCCCGCTCGCCCTCGTACGCGGCCGCCGCCAGCGACTCTCGCGACCCGTACGCGGCGAGGACGCGGGCCACCGCCTCCGGGCCGATGCCCGGCTGGTCGACGAGCGAGACCAGAGCGGCGTCGGCGCCCGTCCCGGTCAGCGACTCCAGTCCGGTCCGCAGTGACGAGCCCATGCCCTCGGTCCAGTCCGGGTTGTCGACCAGGACGCAGCCGGGCAGTTCGGCGCGGGCGCGCACGGTCGCCGCGTCGGCGCCCAGGACCACGTGGATCCGGGTGCAGCCGCCCGCCCGCAGTACCCCGACCGCGTGTTCGATCAGGGGGCGGCCGCGATGGGTCAGCAGGGCCTTGGGGCGGCCGCCGAGGCGCCGCCCGCCGCCGGCGGCCAGCAGCAACCCGGCGACGTGGCTCCCGGGGTGTCGCCGGGCCTCGTGGTGTGTCATGTCTCCTGCATACCCGACCGGACGCGGCTGTCCCGTGCGGCCGGACCGAGCGGGGAGGCGCTTTGCGATGCCCCGGGACTGAATTTCGGTCCCCGTGGTGGCGTTCGCCACACCGTTGGCGTTAACTGTCCCGCGCCACCCCCGGCGCCCGACCGACGCCATGGGTGGCCGGCCGTGCTCGGGCGCGCGGCCAGGCTCGCGCACGAGGGAGTGGGCGAGAGGGGGGAGAGCTGTGTTGCGGAGCTTGGGGCAGAGGCCAGTGACCGGCAGTGACGAGGATCCGAAGGTGGCGGGGCTGCGGTCGGCCGTGTCCCGGTTGCGCCGTGAACTGGCCGCGCATCCGGCCGAGTTCCCCGACCGGGGCATCGCGGAGGACGAGCTGGCGGCGCTCGCGGCGATGGCGGTCACCGGGATGCCCGAGGTGCCGCGACTGCGTCGGTCCCTGCTGCTGATCGCGGGGTCGATCGGGTCGGTGAGCGCGTTGTCGCGGGGGCTGGCCGAGGTGCGTACGGCGGTGGAACTGTTCGGGGAGCCACCTCGGCGCTGACCGAACCGGCCCGAGTCGAACCGGCCCGAGTCGAACCGGCCCGAGTCGAACCGGCCCGAGTCGAACCGGCCCGAGTCGAACCGGCCCGAGTCGAACCGGCCCGAGTCGAACCGGCCCGAGCCGAACCGGCCCGAGCCGAGCCGAGCCGAGCCGGGCCTGTTCGTCGCCCGGCCCCCGCTGAACTCTCGGTCGGACGCCCGCTCCTACTGCCTCAGCCGCCCGTCCCCGAACTCGCCAGCGCCTCCGACAGCTCCACGGCCACCTGGCGCAGCACCGGCACGATGCGTTCGGTCGCCGCCTCGGTGACGCGTCCCGCCGGCCCGGAGATGGAAATGGCGGCGGCGGTGGGGGAGTTGGGGACGGAGACGGCCAGGCAGCGGACGCCGATCTCCTGTTCGTTGTCGTCGACCGCGTAGCCGAGCGTGCGGACGTCCTCCAGGGCGGCGAGGAAGCCGTCGGGCGTGGTGATCGTCTTGTCCGTGGCGGCCGGCATGCCCGTACGGGCCAGCAGGGCGCGGACCTCGTCGGCCGGGACGTCGGCGAGGAGGGCCTTGCCGACGCCGGTGGAGTGGGGCAGCACCCGGCGGCCCACCTCGGTGAACATCCGCATGGAGTGCTTGGACGGCACCTGGGCGACGTAGACGATCTCGTCGCCGTCCAGGAGTGCCATGTTCGCCGTCTCGCCGGTCTCCTCCACCAGGCGCGCGAGGTAGGGGCGCGCCCAGGTGCCGAGCAGCCGGGACGCGGACTCGCCGAGGCGGATCAGGCGCGGGCCGAGGGCGTACCGCCGGTTGGACTGCTGGCGCACGTAGCCGCAGACGACCAGCGTCCGCATCAGGCGGTGGATGGTCGGCAGCGGCAGCCCGCTGCTCGCGGACAGCTCGCTGAGGCCCACCTCGCCGCCGGCGTCCGCCATCCGCTCCAGCAGATCGAAGGCGCGCTCCAGGGACTGGACGCCACCGGAGGACGACTTGGTGGACTCGGTGGCGCTGGCGCTGGAGGTCGGCACGGGCACGGTCCTTTCGGATGGCAGGGAGGTCGCAGCCTACCGGGCAGTTCGTTGACTGCTCGCTTGTGCGTCACTACGTTCTGCTCAGTGGAATTTTAATTCCGTCTTGTGAAAACATCCAGTGTGGATGCGGTCGAGGCAGAGTGGAGGAGTGCGCCCTTGACGGGGCGGAGGCGGGGGTGAAAACTCCTTCAACAGAACGTTGAATTCCGTTACGCGGAAGTAAATACCGTGACGCGGAAGTGAACAGCGGTACGGCGAGAGGGGTCCCGGTGTCCGAGGCTGAACTGGTGGTGCGCTCGACGCGTGTCCTGACCCCCGGCGGATCGCGCCCCGCCGCGGTCGCCGTCGCGGACGGCAGGATCACGGCCGTACTCCCGTACGACGCCGAGGTACCGTCCGGTGCCCGCCTGGAGGATCTCGGCGACCACGTCCTGCTGCCCGGCCTCGTCGACACCCACGTCCATGTCAACGACCCCGGCCGCACCCACTGGGAGGGCTTCTGGACCGCCACGCGCGCCGCGGCGGCCGGCGGCATCACCACCCTCGTCGACATGCCGCTCAACTCCCTCCCGCCGACCACGACACCCGACCACCTCCGCACCAAGCGCGAGGTGGCCGCCGACAAGGCGCACATCGACGTCGGCTTCTGGGGCGGCGCCCTGCCCGACAACGTCAAGGACCTGCGGCCGCTGCACGACGCCGGGGTCTTCGGCTTCAAGGCGTTCCTGTCACCCTCGGGCGTGGACGAGTTCCCGCACCTCGACAGGGGCGGACTCGCCCGGTCCCTGGCCGAGATCGCCGGCTTCGGCGGCCTGCTCATCGTTCACGCCGAGGACCCCCACCACCTCGACGCCGCACCCCGGCGGGGCGGACCGCGCTACGCCGACTTCCTCGCCTCCCGCCCCCGCGACGCCGAGGACACCGCCATCGCGACCCTCATCGCCGAGGCCCGCCGCCTCGACGCGCGCGTCCACGTCCTGCACCTCTCCTCCAGCGACGCGCTCCCGCTGATCGCCGAGGCCAAACGCGACGGCGTACGCATCACCGTCGAGACCTGCCCCCACTACCTCACCCTCACCGCCGAGGAAGTCCCGGACGGGGCCAGCGAGTTCAAGTGCTGCCCGCCCATCCGGGAGTCGGCCAACCAGGACCTCCTCTGGCAGGCCCTCGCGGACGGCACGATCGACTGCGTGGTCACCGACCACTCCCCGTCGACGGCCGACCTGAAGACCGACGACTTCGCCACCGCCTGGGGCGGCATCTCCGGCCTGCAACTGAGCCTCGCGGCGGTCTGGACGGCGGCCCGGGGGCGCGGCCACGGCCTGGAGGACGTGGTCCGGTGGATGTCGTCGCGCACGGCCGAACTGGTGGGCCTCGACGACCGCAAGGGCGCCATCGAGGCGGGCCGCGACGCCGACTTCGCCGTCTTCGCCCCGGACGAGACCTTCACCGTCGACCCGGCCGCACTCCACCACCGCAACCGCGTCACCGCGTACGCCGGCAAGACCCTGTACGGCGTGGTCAGGTCCACCTGGCTGCGCGGCGAACGCATCGTCGAGGACGGCCGGTTCACCGCCCCGAAGGGACGACTCCTCACCCGCACCCCCTGATCCACCCACCGCACCCGCGGCGGACGACCACCGAAAGGCAGACCTGATCATCGTGACGGCGCAGCAGCACTCCCCGTCGGCGAGCTTCACCGGCGACGCGAGCCCGTACGGCGGCGGTGACCCGTACGCGGACTACCGCACCGCCAACTTCCCCTTCACCCGCTACGCCGACCTCGCCGACCGACGGCTCGGCGCCGGTGTGATCGCCGCCAACGACGAGTTCTTCGCCCAGCGCGAGAACCTGCTGGTGCCCGAGCGCGCCGAGTTCGACCCCGAGCACTTCGGGCACAAGGGCAAGATCATGGACGGCTGGGAGACGCGCCGCCGCCGGGGCGCCTCGGCCGACCACCCCTGGCCGACCGCCGAGGACCACGACTGGGCCCTGATCCGCCTGGGCGCGCCCGGCGTGATCCGCGGGATCGTCGTCGACACGGCCCACTTCCGCGGCAACTACCCACAGGCCGTCTCTGTCGAGGCCGCGTGCGTGGCCGGAGCCCCCTCCCCGGAGGATCTGCTCGCCGACGACGTGAAGTGGACGACCCTCGTCCCGCGCACCCCGGTCGGCGGCCACGCGGCCAACGGTTTCCAGGTCTCCGTCGAGCAGCGCTTCACCCACCTCCGCCTGAACCAGCACCCCGACGGCGGCATCGCCCGTCTGCGGGTGTACGGCGAGGTCGTGCCGGACCCCGCCTGGCTGGCCGCCCTCGGCACCTTCGACGTGGTCGCCCTGGAGAACGGCGGCCTGGCCGAGGACGCCTCCAACCTCTTCTACTCACCCGCCACCAACACCATCCAGCCCGGCCGCGCCCGGGTGATGCACGAGTGCTGGGAGACCCGCCGCCGCCGCGACCAGGGCAACGACTGGATCCGCTACCGCCTCGCCGCCCAGTGCGAGATCCGCGCCCTGGAGATCGACACGGCCTATCTCAAGGGCAACGCGGCGGGCTGGGCCACGGTCTCGGTGCGCGACGAGGAGGACGGTGACGACGGCGACTGGACCGAGATCCTTCCCCGCACCCGCCTCCAGCCCGACACCCCGCACCGCTTCGTCCTCGACACCCCGGTCGTGGCCACCCACGCCCGCGTCGACATCTACCCCGACGGCGGCATCTCCCGTCTGCGCCTCTTCGGCTCCCTGACGCAGAAGGGCAGCACCCACCTGTCGACCCGCCACCAGGAACTGGGCGGCTGAGCAGCGCCCCCGCCACCCCGGAGCCCCTCGGCGGGGGTCTTGCCTGGGACGGCAGGGCCTCGAAGGACGCCCGACCCCGCGGCGCGACCCGTCACGGCCGAGGGGTCACCCGGACTTCCGGCTCTCCGCCGCCGCGAACAGGGCGAGGGCCAGGACGATGAGCGCGATGCTCACGTACAGCTCGTAGCCGTCCAGGACGCTCCACCGCTGCGTCACCCCCCACCCCAGCTTGCCGGTGACTTCGTACACGAGACCGCCCGTGCCCTGCAGCAGGGCGAGGAACCCGAAAAGCTCCAACAACCGCTTCATGCCCAGGATCCTCGCCCCGCCGCCTCCCCGCCCGCATCGGCCGCGGGGCCAGGCCTGTCCGACCGGAGTACCGATCCACCGGGCCGGGAACCGACCGAAGTCGCCCGGCCCGCGACTTTCGTCGCGATCCCCGGCGTGAGGGAGGTGGCGGCCGCCGCGCCTGCGTAGATTTGTCGACCGTGAATGGTGACAAGCCGGTGCCGGAGCCCCCGGCCTTCCCCGGGCGGAGCTGGCTGTTGCCGTCGGCCCTGCTCGACGACGACCACGACCCCGGACTCGACCAAGGCCCCGGACCCGGCCCCAGCCCCGGACCAGGGCTGGTGTCCGGCCGCCCCGGACGCCGGTCCCGGCGGACCGCGCGCGACTGGGTCGTCGACTTCACCTGCTTCCTGCTGGCCGTGTTCATCGGCCTGCTGGGCGTGGACGCGGTCAGGAACGAGCCCGACCTGCCGCAGGCCTTCGCCGTCCTCGACCAGGTCATGGGCGCGCTCGCCTGCGCCGCCGTATGGCTGCGCCGCCGTTGGCCCGTCGGCCTCGCCGTGGCGATGGTGCCCGTCTGCTTCGTGTCCAACACCGCGGGCGGGGCCGGCCTCGTCGCCCTCTTCACGCTCACCGTGCACCGGCCCTTCCGTTACGTGGCCTGGATCGGCGGCGCGGGCCTCGTACTGAACCCGCTGTTCTACTTGCTGCGCCCCGACCCGGACATCGCCTACCCGTGGTCGGTCGTCCTCACCGTGCTCCTCACCGCCGCGATCGTCGGCTGGGGCATGTTCGTACGCTCCAAGCGGCAGCTCATGCTCAGCTTCCGGGACCGCGCCCGGCGCGCCGAGCGGGAGGCGGCGCTGCGGGCCGAGCAGGCGCAACGGCTCGCCCGTGAGGCCATCGCCCGCGAGATGCACGACGTCCTGGCGCACCGTCTGACCCTGCTGAGCGTGCACGCGGGCGCACTGGAGTTCCGGCCCGACGCGCCCCGCGCCGAGATCGTCCGCGCGGCGGGCGTCATCCGGGAGAGCGCCCACGAGGCCCTCCAGGACCTGCGGGAGATCATCGGCGTACTGCGCGCCGGTGAACCGGACGACGCGGGCCGCCCCCAGCCCACCCTCGCCGCGCTCGACACGCTCGTCTCCGAGTGCCGGGAGGCCGGCATGAAGGTCGTCCTCGACCAGCACGTCACCGACCGCTCCGCCGTCCCCGCCTCGATCGGCCGCACCGCCTACCGCATCGCCCAGGAGTGCCTGACCAACGCCCGCAAGCACGCCCCCGGCGCCGAGGTCACCGTCACCGTCACGGGCGCCCCGGGCGACGGACTCACCGTCGCCGTACGCAACCCGGCGCCCCCGGGGGAGGTCCCGCCCGTCCCCGGCTCCGGTCAGGGCCTCATCGGCCTCACCGAACGCGCCACACTGGCCGGCGGCCGCCTGGACCACGGCCCCGAGCCGGACGGCGGGTACCACGTGCGGGCCCGGCTGCCCTGGGACTGACGACGGATCGCGACGTGCGCGACGCCATCTCGTCCACCATGATGGCCAGTTGACGCGTGCGTGCCGTGCGGCACGGCACACCTGGTGGGTCTCGGGAGGACAGGTCAGTGAGTTCCGGGGGACACAACCCGTATCAGCCGCCCTGGCAGCCGAACGGAGGGCCGTACCCCCCTCCTCCGGGCGCGCCCCCGGGACCGTACGTTCCACCCCGGCCGGGCCCGCCGCCGTACCCCCACCCCCCGCACCCGTACGGTCCGCAGCCGCCGCCCACCCTGGTGCGGCGGCTGCGGGAGGACGAATGGCCGCCGCTGCGGGAGTTCCTGAGCGGGCTGCGGCTGCACGGCTGCCTGTGGGCGATGGCCGTGATGTGCGCCTGGCCGATGGTGTTCGGCCTGCTGGTCGGCTATCCGCTGGCCCGCTCCGCCCGCCGCCCGGCCCGGCGGATCTTCCCCTCCCGCGCCCGCCACCGCCTCGTGGACGACGACGTGGCGCGGATGCAGAAGCGGCGAGCCTGGACGGCCACCCTCATGTCCCTGCTGATCCTCGCGGTGTACGGCAAGCCCGAGGACGTGGACCAGGCGCAGCAGCAGTTCACGATGCGCCTGTTCGTCACCCCCTGGCTGCTGCTGCTCAGCGCGCCCGTGGTCGTCGCCGCCCTCTTCCACTGGTCGTCGCCGGGCACCCGCCGGGCCATGCGCGCCCCGCTGCGCACCGCCGGGAGATCGGCCCTGTGGTACGTCGGCGCCTTCACGGCGGTGCCGCTCCTCGCGGGCGCGATCTACTACACCCGCACCCACCTGGCGCCGGACATGAACGTGTGGGCGCCGTTCGCCCTCCTCGTGCCCCTGCTCTGGGTACTGCTCTTCATCGCCTTCGCCTCCGGCCCCGCCGTGCGCAGCGCCTTCAACACCGCCGATGTGCATCCGGCGCTCCCGGCGCTGCTCACCGGCGGCCTGGTGTGGGAGTTCGCCGCCCTCAACCTGGCCGTCGGCGGGCCGCCGCCGGGCCCGCCCCTGGTGCAGCTCGCCGCCCTCGTCGGCGGTCCGGCCTCGGTGACCGCCGTGGCGTGGTGGGAGGTACGCCGTCTGCGTACCCGGTACGGGGTACGCCTGCGTGCCTGAGGAGTGCTCCCCGGCGCCGTCACACCGAGCGCGGCACCACCCGCTGTCCCGCCGAGCCGTACACCCACGCCGACGCCTCGTCGATGAAGTCGCCCGGGAAGCCGAGGCGGAAGGCGGTGGTCTCCTCCAGCCGGGCCAGCACCTCCTCGGGCAGGACGAGCCGGGCCGCGCCCAGGTTGTCCATGAGCTGCTCGACACGGCGGGCACCGAGGATGGGGTGCACGGCGGGGGAGTGGGCCATGGTCCAGGCGATGGCGATCTGCGCCGGGGTGGCCCCGAGTTCGTCCGCGGCGCTCTGCACGGCCTCCGCGACCGCCCGCTCGCGCTCCCCGACCGCCTCGGCGGACAGCCGGGTCGCGGTGCCCGGTGCCACCCCGCCCGGCCGGGTGTACTTGCCGGACAGAAGGCCGTTCTGCAGCGGGCTCCAGGCCGCCACCGACATGCCGAACGCCTCCGCCATCGGCAGCAGCTCGCGCTCGATGTCCCGGTTGAGCAGGCTGTACGGCACATGGAGCGCCGACAGCGCCGACCAACCCCGCCACTCCGCCAGGGTGTTGGCGCGTGCGACCACCCAGGCCGGGGCGTCCGAGATGCCGATGTAGAGCACCTTCCCGGACCGTACGGCGTCGTCGAGGGCGCGCATCGTCTCCTCGACCGGCGTGTTCCGGTCCCAGATGTGCACCCAGTAGATGTCGACGTAGTCGGTGTTCAGGCGCCGCAGGCTCGTCTCCAGGGACAGCGCGAGGTTCTTGCGGTGGTTGCCGGCGGCGTTGGGGTCGCTGCCGTCGCGGGAGACGGTGTACTTGGTGGACAGCACGAACCGGTCGCGCCGCCCCTTGAGCAGTTCGCCGACGATCCGCTCGCTCTCCCCGCCCCGGTAGTTGACGGCCGTGTCGATCACGTTGCCGCCGGCTTCCGCGTACACGTCGAGGATCCGCGCGCACTCCTCCCGGGGCGCCCCCACCCCACCCTGCTCCCCGAACGTCATGGCGCCCAGGAACAGCTCGGAGACGCGCAGCCCGGTCCGGCCCAGGAGTCGGTAACGCACCCAAAACCTCCGTCAGTTGAATGCCGTACCGGCCGACACTAACGGGTCGGCCGTGGCGACGCGGCGGTCCGGGCCGGGCGGTCATTACGGTAGGACCCCATGACCGACACCGGGCATGCCCCATGACCGACTCCCGTACGTGCTTCACGACCGACTCCCGAACGGTGGGCCGATGACCGCGATCCGACTGCTCCTCGTCGACGACGACCCCCTCGTGCGCGCCGGGCTCTCCTTCATGCTGGGCGGCGCCGACGACATCGAGATCGTCGGCGAGGGCGCCGACGGCGACGAGGTGGACGCCCTGGTCGAGCGCACCCGCCCCGACGTCGTCCTCATGGACATCCGGATGCCGACCGTGGACGGCCTCACGGCCACCGAGCGGCTGCGCGCCCGCGCGGACGCGCCGCAGGTCGTCGTCCTCACCACCTTCCACGCCGACGACCAGGTCCTGCGCGCCCTGCGCGTGGGCGCCGCCGGCTTCGTCCTCAAGGACACCCCGCCCGCCGACATCGTCGAGGCGGTACGACGGGTCGCGGCCGGCGACCCGGTCCTCTCGCCCGCCGTCACCCGCCGGCTCATGGCCCACGCCGCCGGCAGCGCCCCCGACACCCGCCGCGGCGCCGCCCGTTCCCGGGTCGCCGTCCTCAACGACCGCGAACGCGCGGTCGCCGTCGCCGTCGGCCGGGGTGCCTCCAACGCCGAGATCGCCGGTGAACTCTTCCTGAGCATCGCCACCGTCAAGACCCACGTCTCCCGCATCCTCGCCAAACTCGACCTCAACAACCGTGTGCAGATCGCCCTGTTGACGTACGACGCCGGGCTCTTGGACGACGACGGGCACTCCTGAGCCGGGCGGGGAGTTGGAGGGGCGAGGGGGGAAGTCATGGGGCATGAGCATGTGATCGACCTGGGGGAGTACGGGCCGGGGTTCACCGAGAACCCGCATCCCGTCTACGCCGAACTGCGCGAGCGCGGCCCGGTGCACCGGGTCCGGCTGCCGAAGCACGACGCGCACCACGAGGTATGGCTCGTCGTGGGGTACGAGGAGGCGCGGGCGGCGCTCGCCGACCCCCGGCTGTCCAAGGACGGCTCGAAGATCGGGACGACGTTCCTCGACGAGGAGCTGATCGGCAAGTACCTGCTGGTCGCCGACCCGCCCCAGCACACCCGGCTGCGGGGGCTGATCACCCGCGAGTTCACCGGTCGCCGGGTGGAGCGACTGCGGCCCAGGGTCCAGGAGATCACCGACTCGCTGCTGGAAGCGATGGTGCCGCGGGGCCGCGCCGATCTCGTGGAGTCGTTCGCGTACCCGCTGCCGCTCACCGTCATCTGCGAGCTGCTCGGTGTGCCCGAGATCGACCGGGCGGCCTTCCGCAAGCTGTCCACGGAGGCGGTGGCGCCGACCAGCGGGGAGAGCGAGTACGAGGCCATCCTGCAACTCGGCGTCTATCTGGGTGAGTTGATCGAGGACAAGCGCTGCTCGCCGCCCGCCGAGGACCTGCTGAGCGCCCTGATCCGGACGACCGACGAGGACGGCGACCGGCTGTCCCCCGCCGAACTGCGCGGCATGGCCTTCATCCTCCTCGTCGCCGGCCACGAGACCACGGTCAACCTCATCACCGGCGCCGTCCACGCCCTGCTCACCCATCCCGGGCAACTCGCCGAGGTGCGGGCCGACATGGGCCTGGTCGACGCGGTCGTGGAGGAGACCCTGCGGCACGAGGGCCCGGTGGAGAACGCGACGTTCCGCTTCGCCGCCGAGCCACTGGAGATAGGGGGCACGGCCATTCCGGCGGGCGACTCGGTGCTGATCGGCCTGGCCGCCGCCGACCGCGACGACACCCGGTATCCCGCCCCCGACCGCTTCGACCTCCACCGCGACACGCGTGGCCACCTCGCCTTCGGCCACGGCATCCACTTCTGCCTCGGCGCCCCGCTGGCCCGGCTGGAGGCCCGCGTCGCCCTCCGGGCTCTTCTGCGGCGCTGTCCCGACCTGGCCCTCGACGGGCCGCCGGGGGAGTGGTTGCCGGGCATGCTGATACGGGGGGTACGGAGCCTGCCGCTGCGTTGGTGAGAGGGGGTCTCGCCCCCGCCGCCCTACCCGTCCCATCCCACAGGGGCTGCGCCCCTTCGACCCCCCGGCAGCGGCTGAGCGGGGCTTCTCGCGCGGTTCCCCGCGCCCCCGAAGACCGGCCCTGCGGGCCCGGAAGGCGGCAGCCCGGCCGGGGCGCTGAAAGGCAGGGGCGCGGGGAACCGCGCGACAAGCCCCCACCGGACCCGCAGCCGCGAAACCCACCCAGGCCCACCCGGACGGAGCGGAACCCGCACGCCGGAGGCCGGCCGCTACTCCCGACCCCCCGCGATCTCCCCGAGGTTCACGGGCCGGTGCTCCGCCCGGGACAGCTCGCACGCCTCGGCGACCCGCAGCGCCTGGAGCGCCTCACGCCCGTCGCACGGATTGGCCCGCTCCCCGCGCACCACCTCCACGAACGCGGCGATCTCGGCCTCGTAGGCGGCGGCGAAGCGCTCCAGGAAGCCGGTCCAGGGCTTGTCCGCCGGCGGTGGCCCCTTCGGCTCCGTGGACGCGACCGGCGTACGGTCGTCCAGCCCGACCACCACGGTGTCCAGCTCCCCGGCCAGCTCCAGCCGCACGTCGTACCCGGCACCGTTCACCCGTGCCGCCGTCGCCGTCACGAGCGTGCCGTCCTCCAGCGTGAGCACGGCGGCGGCGGTGTCCAGGTCGTGCGCCTCCCGGAACATCGGGTGCCCGGCGTCCGACCCGGTGGCGTACACCGTGGCGACCTCGCGCCCCGTCACCCACCGCACGATGTCGAAGTCGTGGATCAGGGTGTCCCGGTAGATCCCGCCGGACACCGACAGATAGTGCGCGGGCGGCGGCGTCTGGTCGGCCGTGAGCGCGCGTACGGTGTGCAGCCGTCCGAGCCGGCCCGCGCGTACCGCCTCCCGCGCGGTGACGTAGCCGGAGTCGAAGCGCCGCTGGAAGCCCATCTGCAGCACCGTCCCGGCCGCGTCGACCTCGGTCAGCGCGCTTAACGTGCTCGGCAGGTCCACGGCGACGGGTTTCTCGCAGAACACCGGGAGACCCGAGCGTGCTGCCCGACCGATCAGTTCGCCGTGGGCCGAGGTCGCGGCCGTTATGACCACGGCGTCCACACCCCAGGTGAAGATCTCGTCCACTCCCGGCGCCACCGTCTCGCCGAGGCGATCCGCGAGGTCGTGGGCCCGGGCCGGATCGACGTCCGTGATGATCAGAGAGCCGACATCACGGTGGCGGCTGAGCGTGGTCGCGTGGAACGTCCCGATGCGACCCGCGCCGATGAGTCCGATGCGCATGGGAAACAAAGTGGGGTCGTACCCGCCGCTGTGTCAATGCTTTGTCCGGACAACCGAACCACGCAACTTCCCGTCACCAGGCACCGGGGCTACGCTCGGCCCGTGCCGAAACCAGAAGAGGCTCCGACCGTGTCGCTCCAGCTCAGCGTCGACCGCAGCAGTCCGGTCCCGCTCTACTTCCAGCTGTCCCAGCAGCTGGAGGCGGCGATCGAGCACGGCGAGCTGACTCCGGGCAGTCTGCTGGGCAACGAGATCGAACTGGCCGCCCGCCTCGGCCTCTCCCGCCCGACCGTCCGCCAGGCCATCCAGTCCCTGGTCGACAAGGGCCTGCTCGTACGCCGCCGCGGCGTGGGCACCCAGGTCGTCCACAGCCAGGTCAAACGCCCCCTGGAACTGAGCAGCCTCTTCGACGACCTGGAGGCCGCCGGCCAGCGCCCGGCCACCCGCGTCCTCCTCAACACCACCGTCGCCGCCTCCGCCGAGGTCGCAGCGGCCCTGGCCGTCGCGGAGGGCGGCGAAGTCCACCGTATCGAGCGACTCCGTCTGGCCCACGGCGAACCCATGGCCTACCTCTGCAACTACCTGCCCGCCGACCTCATCGACCTCGACTCCCCCCAGCTCGAAGCCACCGGTCTCTACCGCCTCATGCGCGCCGCGGGCATCACCCTGCACAGCGCCCGCCAGACCATCGGAGCGAAGGCGGCCACCCCGGACGAGGCCGGCCGCCTGACCGAACCCGAGGGCGCCCCTCTGCTCACCATGCAGCGCACCACCTTCGACGACACGGGCCGAGCCGTCGAATACGGCACCCACATCTACCGGGCATCCCGCTATTCGTTCGACTTCCAACTGCTGGTGAGGACGTAGGAGCTGTGAAAGCACGGGGCGCAGCCCCTGCTTTCACAGGGGCGCGGGGAACTGCGCGACCAGCCCCCACCCATCCGCACTCGAAAAAACCACCCATGGCACCCCCGCCCCCACGGCGCACCGAGCGGAGCGCTAAGGCAGAATCGGCCCGATGAGCACTTACCGCGACTTCACCCACCGCGGCTCCGCGCGGGCCACCGTCCTGCGGACCGTGGGAACGCGCGAGCGCCGCTCCCACCTGACGGCCCCCCGCGTCCCCACCGTCGGCATCGACATCGGCGGCACGAAGGTGATGGCGGGCGTCGTGGACGCCGACGGCAACATCCTGGAGAAGCTCCGCACGGAGACCCCGGACAAGTCCAAGAGCCCCCAGGTCGTCGAGGACACCATCACGGAACTGGTCCTGGACCTCTCCGACCGGCACGACGTGCACGCCGTCGGCATCGGCGCCGCCGGCTGGGTGGACGCGGAGCGCAACCGGGTCCTGTTCGCCCCCCACCTGTCCTGGCGCAACGAGCCGCTGCGCGACCGCCTCGCCGGCCGGCTCGCCGTCCCGGTCCTGGTCGACAACGACGCCAACGCCGCCGCCTGGGCGGAGTGGCGGTTCGGCGCAGGCCGCGACGAGGACCACCTGGTCATGATCACGCTGGGCACCGGCATCGGTGGCGCGATCCTGGAGGACGGCCAGGTCAAGCGCGGCAAGTTCGGTGTCGCGGGCGAGTTCGGCCATATGCAGGTCGTGCCCGGCGGCCACCGTTGCCCCTGCGGCAACCGCGGCTGCTGGGAGCAGTACAGCTCGGGAAACGCCCTGGTCAGAGAGGCGCGGGAACTCGCGGCGGCCGACTCGCCGGTGGCGTACGGAATCATCGAGCACGTCAAGGGGAACATCGGGGACATCACCGGCCCGATGATCACCGAGCTGGCCCGTGAGGGCGACGCGATGTGCATCGAACTGCTCCAGGACATCGGCCAGTGGCTCGGCGTCGGCATCGCCAACCTCGCCGCCGCCCTCGACCCGTCCTGCTTCGTCATCGGCGGCGGTGTCTCGGCCGCCGACGACCTGCTGATCGGCCCCGCCCGGGACGCCTTCCGCCGCCACCTCACCGGCCGCGGCTACCGCCCCGAGGCCCGCATCGCGCGCGCCCAGCTGGGCCCCGAGGCCGGCATGGTGGGCGCCGCCGACCTCGCCAGACTCGTCGCCCGCCGCTTCCGCCGCGCCAACCGGCGCCGGGTGGAGCGCTACGAGCGCTACGCGCGGTACGTGGAGGCCCGCCGCACCACCCAGGACACCGCGTGACCACCTCGGTGCCGCGCCAGGGTTCCTCCCCGGAGGAGCCGGAGCGGCCCGCGGAGGACCGCGGGCACCGCAACCGCCGCCGGGCCATCACCCTGGCGATCATCGTGCTGCTCATCGGCGTACCCGCCGGCTACCTGGTGATCTCCGCCAACCAGAGCCGCGACAGCGGCAAGGACAAGGAGGAGAAGTACTCGGCGACCGGCCTCACCGCCCACTGGCCCTCCCGGGTCCAGCAGCGTCTCTACCAGGTGCCGATCCCGCCGTACTCCAAGCACGTGGCGTACTACGAGACGAACAACTGGCGGACCAGCCGTCTCTACGTGCAGTTCTATACGAGCAACGAGGGCCTGGAGAGCTTCCTCGGCCAGGTCGGCGTCAGCACCGCCGACCTGAAGAAGGACAAGATCGCCATCAACGCCCGCGACCGGGGGATCGTCGGCTGGGACTTCACCGGCGTCGGCCCCTGGTACGGCCTCGTCAGCGACCGCAAGAACCCCGCGCCCACCCATGACATCGTCGTGAACCGGACCAACCCGGACCATCCGATGGTGTATGTGGTCTCGCGAACCGTGCCCTGACCAGGGAGAATCCCGGTCCGGACGCGGTCGCCGGCGTCGATTGTCGTACCCCGCCCGTAGAGTCGGAGGCAGTTGATCGGAGCCGCACCCCAGGCGGCTCCCGCGACCGAAGGCGGGTGACCGGACACATGGGGGACAGGGCTGCTCCCGAGGCCGGCACGGCCGTCCCCGCGCGGCCGGCCGTGCCCGTCCGGCTGGCGGCCGTCTTCCTCCCGGCCCCGCTGCCCCGCCACGGCCGGTTCGCGTTCTGGGACCCGGCGGGCGGCGAGCCGCCACCGGGAGACACCGAGGACCTCACGGTCGTACGACAGCACGGCACCGGAGCGCGCAGAGGCACCGTCCCCGCCCGGTACGTGACGGTCGGCGAAGCCCTCCCCCTGCTCACCCGCGCCCGCCGCGACCCCGCCGCCCACCCCGCCACGGCCTGCTGGGGCGCGGCCGCGCTGCACGCGCTGCGCCTGGTCGCCCGGGGGCGGCTGCTGCCGGGCCTGACCGCCGACGGGTACGACGCATGGCGGGCGGGACCGCTCGACCCGGACGACATCGCCCACCTCAGGGCCGTCGCCGCCGCACTGCCGTACGAGGGCCACGCGGTCCCGCTGCCCGGCAGGGGCCCACTGCGGCTGCCCGAACCGGAACCCCTGCTGCGGTCCTTCCTGGACGCGGTCGCCGACACACTGCCGCGTGGCCCGGCGGCGCCGTACGTCTCCGGGAAACCCTTCGCCGCGCACACCGGACAGCGGCTGCCGCAGGCCCGTGACTGGGCCGCCGAGGTCGCCGCCGGCATGGACGCGGGCGTACGCGTCTCCCTGCGGCTGGACCTGGCCGCGCACGACCTCTTCGACGACAGCGAAGGTGCCCTGCGGGCGGGCGCGGCGGTCGTCCAGGTGCACAGCCTCGCCGACCCCACCCTCGTCGTCGACGCCGCCGCGCTGTGGGCCGGGGACGCGGACGCGGCGTTCGGGCCCCGCGCACGCGTGGACGCCGCCCTTGCCGTCCGGCGCGCCGCCCGTGTCTGGCAGCCCCTGGACCGGCTCTGCGAACAGGACGTGCCCGACGTCCTCGCCCTGTCCGAGGACGAGCTGTCCGACCTGCTCGGCGTCGCCGCGACCCGGCTCGGGGCGGCCGGCGTCGCCGTGCACTGGCCCAGGGACCTGGCCCACGACCTGAGCGCCCGCGCCGAGGTGCGCCCCGCGCCCGGCTCCGCCACGGACGGCACCGGCTTCTTCGAGGGCGAGGAACTGCTGCGCTTCCGCTGGCAGTTGGCGCTCGGCGGCGACCCGCTCACCGAGGCCGAGATGGACACCCTCGCCGAGGCCCACCGCCCGATCGTGCGCCTGCGCGACCAGTGGGTCCTCGTCGACCCCGCCCTCGTCCGCAAGGCCCGCAAACGCGAGCTGGGCCTCCTCGACCCGGTGGACGCCCTGTCCGTGGCCCTCTCCGGCACCGCGGAGGTCGACGGGGAGACGGTGGAGGCCGTGCCGGTGGGCGCCCTGGCGGCCCTGCGCGACCGCCTGACGGCCGGCGTCGGCCCGGTCGACCCGCCCCCGGGCCTGTCCGCCACCCTCCGCGACTACCAGCTCCGGGGCCTGGCCTGGCTGGACCTCATGACCTCCCTCGGACTCGGCGGCTGCCTCGCCGACGACATGGGCCTCGGCAAGACGATCACGGTCATCGCCCTCCATCTGCGCCGGGCCCGCCCCGAACCCACCCTGGTCGTCTGCCCCGCCTCCCTGCTGGGCAACTGGCAGCGCGAGATCGCCCGCTTCGCCCCCGGCGTGCCCGTGCGCCGCTTCCACGGCCCCGACCGCACCCTGGACGACCTCCAAGGCGGTTTCGTCCTCACCACCTACGGCACCATGCGCTCGACGGCCCCGCGCCTGGCCCAGCAGGACTGGGGCATGGTCGTCGCCGACGAGGCCCAGCACGTCAAGAACCCCTACTCGGCGACGGCGAAGGCCCTGCGCACGATCCCGACCCCCGCGCGCGTCGCCCTCACAGGAACCCCGGTCGAGAACAACCTCTCCGAGCTGTGGGCCCTCCTCGACTGGACGACACCGGGGCTCCTCGGTCCGCTGAAGTCCTTCCGCGCCCGCCACGCCCGCGCCGTGGAGAACGGCGAGAACCCCGGCCACGACGAGGCCGTGACCCGTCTCGCCCGGCTCGTCCGCCCCTTCCTCCTGCGCCGCAAGAAGTCCGACCCGGGCATCGTCCCCGAACTCCCGCCCAAGACGGAGACCGACCACCCCGTCCCCCTCACCCGCGAACAGGCCGCGCTGTACGAGGCCGTGGTCCGTGAGTCGCTGCTCGCCATCGAGACGGCGCAGGGCATCGCCCGCCGGGGCCTGGTCCTGAAACTGCTCGGAGCCCTCAAACAGATCTGCGACCACCCGGCGCTGTATCTCAAGGAGGAGCCGGACAGCGCCACCGGAGACCGGTTCGCCGCCCGCTCCGGCAAACTGGCCCTCCTGGACGAGCTGTTGGACACGCTGCTCTCCGAGGACGGCTCCGCGCTGGTCTTCACCCAGTACGTCGGCATGGCCCGTCTGATCACCGCGCACCTCGCCGCCCGCGCCGTCCCGGTCGAGCTGCTGCACGGCGGCACACCGGTCAAGGACCGCGAACACATGGTGGACCGCTTCCAGAGCGGGGCGACCCCGGTGCTCGTCCTGTCCCTGAAGGCCGCCGGCACCGGACTGAACCTGACCCGCGCCGGTCATGTCGTCCACTTCGACCGCTGGTGGAACCCGGCCGTGGAGGAGCAGGCCACCGACCGCGCCTACCGCATCGGCCAGACCCAGCCCGTCCAGGTGCACCGGCTCATCACCGAGGGCACCGTCGAGGACCGCATCGCCGAGATGCTGGAGTCCAAGCGGGCCCTCTCCGACGCCATCCTCGGCTCGGGCGAGGCGGCCCTCACGGAGCTGACCGACCGGGAGCTGACCGACCTGGTGTCGTTGCGGAGGTCGGCGTGAGCGGGGAAGAGGAGACACCGGCGGGCGAGGAGAGGCCGGATCGCGCGGCCGGGGCCCGGCCCGCCGACGCGGCCCGCCGGGCCTTGCGGGCGGCGCGGGAGCGGGACAGGTACGGCGCCGAGGCCGAGGACCCGCAAGAGTCGGCGGCGGGCGGTGCGTCCGTGGCCCGGACGGCTCGCGAGGCCGCCGCTCGGCCGGGTGACGCGGCACGGGACGCGTTGCGCCGGGCCGCGCGGTCCCGGGCGGCGGGCCTCGACCAGCCGGCGGTGATGCCGGAAGCGGTAGAGCTGGAAGAGGGGGAGCCGGAAGAGGGGGAGCCGACGGAACGGCCGCGCGAGGACGGGCCGTTGACGCCGGGCGCTGCGGGTGCTCTGGGCGCTGCGGGTCGGCGGCCAGCGGAGCGTGCTTCCGCCGATCCCGGAGACCCCCCGTTCACCGGCGGGCCCGGCCCGGGCGCGTCGACGGGGGAGGGAAGCAGGCCCGCCCCTCGCCCCGGTGACATCGCCCGCGAGGCGTTGCGGGCGGCCCGTGAGGCCACGGACCGGGCCCGGTCCGAGGCCGTGACCACGCGCGCCGAGGCCACCGCCGGGGAGGGCCGGACTCCTCGGCGCGCGGCGACGGGACGCGACCGGGCCTCGGCCGGCCGGGTGGGGGACGTACGCGAACTGCTCGCCGACGCCTTCGAGTTGCCCTCCGAGGCGGCACGCGAACCTGCCGGGACCTCCATGCCGGGTCCGGACACCATGAGCGAGGAGACGGCGGACCCGGGTCCGGAGACGGAGGCCCCGAAGGTGCTGCGAGATGAACCAGGTTGGGCACCTGACGAGTCACCTGAGACTCCTGGGGCACCGTCACCCCGCCCGTCCCCACCGCCGGGCGGCCGTGTCCCCCGCACCATGGCCGCCCCCTCCCGGGACGGTGAACTGCGGCGTACCTTCCGCCCGTTCCCGCCGCGCCCCTCGGCCGGGGAGGCGTTCGCGGAGAGCTGGTGGGGCAACGCGTGGGTGACGGCGCTGGAGGAGGGCGCGCTGGACCCGGCGCGGTTGGCGCGAGGGCGGGCGTACGCCGACAAGGGGCGGGTGGACGCGATCACCGTCACACCGGGGCTGGTGCTGGCGTACGTGCACGGCAGCAGGGCTCGGCCCTACCGGGTCCAGCTGCGCCTGCGGACACTGGACGACGACGAATGGGACCGCTTCCTGGACGCGGCGGCGGAGCAACCGGCCCACATCGCCGCGCTGCTGGACAAGGAACTGCCCCAGACGCTCGCCGGACCCGGACCCGGACCCGGACCCGGACCCGGACCCGGACCCGGACCCGGACCCGGACCCGGACCCGGACCCGGACCCGGACCCGCATCCGGAGCCACCCCCAGGTCCGGACGCGGCGTGCGCCTGCTGCCCGGACCCGGTGAGCTGGAACCCCGTTGCAGCTGCCCCGACTTCGGGCACCCCTGCAAGCACGCGGCCGCGCTCTGCTACCAGACGGCGCGACTGCTGGACGAGGACCCGTTCGTCCTGTTGCTGCTGCGAGGCCGGGGCGAGCGGGAGCTGCTGGACGCCTTGTCGCGGCGGAACGCGGCCCGCGCCGCGCGTGCCGCCCAGGAGCAGGAGCCCATCCCACAGCCGGGGATCCGGGCCCGCGACGCCCTCGCGCCCCGCACCCTCCCTCCGCTGCCCGCCCCGCTGCCCCCGCCGCCGCACCCGGAACAGCCGCCGGTGTACCCGGCCGCGCCCGGCGGCCCGGACCCCTTCGCGCTGGACCAGTTGGCCACCGACGCGGCCGCCCGCGCGCACACGCTGCTCACCACGGGCCGCGACCCGGTCGCCGAACTGACGCTGTGGCAGGACGCGGTACGACTCGCCGCCGCCCGCCCCGGCTCCGGTCTCACCGCCACGACCCGCGCCCTGTACTCGTCCCTGGCCGCCGCCACCGGGCGCACCCCGGCCGACCTGGCCCGCGCGGTCGCCGCCTGGCGGCAGGGCGGCCTCGAAGCGCTGACCGTCCTGGAGGAACCCTGGGACCCGCCGGCCGGCCGCTTCGACCGCGCCCGCCCCCTGCTCCTCGCCGCCGACCTGCCCGCCTTCCGCCCCTGGCGCAACCACCTCACCCATCCCCGCGGCCACGTGCAACTCCGCCTCGGCCGCGACGGCCTGTGGTACGCGTACGAGTCCGAACCGGGCCACGACGACTGGTGGCCGAGAGGCACCCCGGACCTCGACCCGGTGGGCGCGCTGACCGGCCTGGGAGCGACCGACGACTGACGCGTCCCGGCCCGCACGCGATCCGGCGACCCCGAACGTGCCGCGGGCCGCGCGACACGACACGCGACACGCGGGGAAATGTGTTCGACTCCGTGGACCGGGGCTCGGCGCGGACCGCGCGCCCGCCCCGTGACCTGCGCTCAGGTGAAGACGATGTGAGAGTTGCCCGCTGATGTTCGGGAGTCGTCCGGGCCGATTCGGGGGCCCGGGACCGAGCACGGGCCGAGGGACGTTAGCGTGGAGCGGTGAGTGAGACGCAGACCCCCGCCCTCCAGTACCGGTTCGACGGGCCGGACGACGCCCCGGTCCTGATCCTCGGACCCTCGCTCGGCACGACCTGGCACATGT
Source organism: Streptomyces stelliscabiei (assembly GCF_014873495.1). Taxonomy (GTDB): domain Bacteria; phylum Actinomycetota; class Actinomycetes; order Streptomycetales; family Streptomycetaceae; genus Streptomyces; species Streptomyces bottropensis. The sequence continues at coordinate 8,290,659 of NZ_JADBGF010000001.1, forward strand.
GGGACCGGCAGGTCCCCGAACTGGCCAAGCAGTGGCGGATCTTCCGCTTCGACCTGCCCGGCCACGGCGGTGCCCCCGCGTACCCCGGCGGCTCGGTCACCGAGCTGGCCGCCCGGCTGCTGGCCACCCTCGACGCCGTCGGGGTGCAGCGCTTCGGCTACGCGGGCTGCGCGCTCGGCGGCGCCATCGGGGCCGAGCTGGCGCTGCGTCACCCCGAGCGCCTCGCCTCCCTCGCGCTGATCGCCGCCTCGCCCCGCTTCGGCACGGCCGACGAGTTCCGGCAGCGCGGAGTGATCGTCCGGACGAACGGCCTCGACCCGATCGCCCGTACGTCCCCGGACCGCTGGTTCACCGGCGGGTTCGCGGCGGCGCAGCCCGCGATCACCGAGTGGGCGGTGCAGATGGTCCGCACCACCGACCCCGGCTGCTACATCGCCGCCTGCGAGGCGCTCGCCTCCTTCGACGTGCGCGCCGAACTCGGCCGCATCGGCGTCCCCACCCTCGTCCTCGTCGGCTCCGACGACCAGGTCACCGGCCCCGCCGAGGCCCGCACGCTCGTCGCGGGCATCCCGGACGCCCGCCTCGCCGTCGTCCCCGGCGCCTCGCACCTCGTCCCGGTCGAGCAGCCCGCCGCCGTCACCGACCTCCTGGTCCGGCACTTCTCCACGGCCTGGCAACCCGCCTACGACTCCACCACCGGCCAGGTCGCCGTCCCGGCGACCCCGGTCAAGCCGGCCCTGGCCGCCGTGCCGCCGCAGGCGGGGCCCGTCGCCGCGATCGCCCCGGCCGCCGCCCAGCCCGAGGCGCTGGGGAGACCCGACCCGTACGACGCCGGGCTCAAGGTCCGCCGCGAGGTGCTCGGGGACGCGCACGTCGACCGGGCGCTGGCCACGGCGGACGAGTTCTCCGGCGACTTCCAGGAGTTCATCACCCGCTACGCCTGGGGCGAGATCTGGGACCGGCCCGGTCTCGACCGCCGCTCCCGCAGCTGCGTCACGCTGACCGCGCTCGTCGCCGGCGGCCACCTGGACGAACTGGCCTTCCACACTCGTGCGGCCCTGCGCAACGGCCTCACCCCGGACGAGATCAAGGAGGTCCTCCTCCAGGCCGCCGTCTACTGCGGGGTGCCGGCCGCGAACAGCGCCTTCCGGGTCGCCCAGCAGGTCATCCGTGAGGAGACCACCCCCGACGAGTGAGGCCGGACCGCGGCCGGCCTCCGGGGGCCCGGCACCGGTGGGCGGGGGCAGGATGGACCCATGAAGCTCACGAAGAAGTCGCACGCCTGTGTCCGTCTGGAGAAGGACGGACGCACGCTCGTCATCGACCCGGGCGGGTTCAGCGAGCAGGACGCCGCGGCCGGCGCGGACGCCGTCCTGGTCACGCACGAGCACCCCGACCACTTCGACGAGGGACGGCTGCGGGCGGCCCTGGAGGGCAACCCGGCCGCCGAGATCTGGACGCTGCGCTCCGTCGCCGAGAAGGTCTCCGCCGCCTTCCCCGGCCGGGTGCACACCGTCGGCCACGGAGACACGTTCACGGCCGCGGGCTTCGACGTCCAGGTCCACGGCGAACTGCACGCCGTGATCCATCCGGACATCCCCCGCATCACCAACGTCGGCTACCTCGTCGACGCCGGCCGCGTCTTCCACCCCGGCGACGCCCTCACCGTCCCCGACCACGCCGTCGAGACGCTGATGCTGCCCGTCATGGCCCCCTGGAGCAAGATCTCCGAGGTCATCGACTACGTCCGCGAGGTGAAGCCGCACCGCGCGTACGACATCCACGACGCTCTCCTCACCGACCTCGCCCGCCCCATCTACGACCGCCAGATCGGCGCCCTGGGCGGCGCGGAGCACCTGCGCCTGGCGCCCGGTGCCTCGGCGGACGTCTGAGCCGGGCGCATGTCCCCGCCCGCGAACGGGCGGGACCGGCGCTGTCGGACCCGCCCGGTAGGTTGGGGAACATGCGCATCGCGACCTGGAACGTGAACTCGATCACCGCCCGCCTCCCGAGGCTCCTGGCCTGGCTGGAGAGCAGCGGCACGGACGTGCTCTGCCTCCAGGAGGCCAAGATCGCCGAGGCCGGCTTCCCGCTCGACGCCCTGCGCGAGGCGGGCTACGAGGCGGCCGTGCACGCCACGGGGCGGTGGAACGGCGTGGCGGTGATCTCGCGCGTCGGCATCGAGGACGTGGTCAAGGGCCTGCCGGGCGACCCCGGGTACGACGGCTCGGTGGAGCCCCGCGCGATCTCCGCGACCTGCGGCCCGGTCCGCGTCTGGTCGGTGTACGTGCCGAACGGCCGCGAGGTCGATCACCCGCACTACGCGTACAAGCTCCAGTGGTTCGAGGCCCTCAAGGCCGCCGTCGCCGGTGACGCCGCGGGCAGCCGTCCCTTCGCGGTGATGGGTGACTACAACGTGGCGCCCACGGACGACGACGTGTACGACGTCGCCGCCTTCGAGGGCCTCACCCATGTCACCCCCGCCGAGCGCGCCGCCCTCGCCTCCCTCCGCGAGGCGGGCCTGAGCGACGTCGTCCCCCGTCCCCTGAAGTACGAGCACCCGTTCACGTACTGGGACTACCGCCAGCTCTGCTTCCCCAAGAACCGGGGCATGCGCATCGACCTGGTGTACGGCAACGAGGCGTTCGCGAAGTCCGTGACCGACTCGTACGTGGACCGCGAGGAGCGCAAGGGCAAGGGCGCCTCGGACCACGCGCCGGTCGTGGTGGACCTGGAGGTGTAGACCCACGCCCCCACGCTCAGGCCCCTCACGCTCACAGGAGCGTGAGGTCCACCGACCCGGCCAGCGCCGCCAGCCCCGCCTCGTTCGGATGCAGATGGTCCCCGCTGTCGTACGAGGGGAGCAGCCTGGCCGGGTGGTCGGGGTCGCGCAGCACCGCGTCGAAGTCGAGGACGCCGTCGACGTCCTCGCCGCCCCGGATCCACGCGTTCACCGCGACACGTTCGGCGTCCGCGGCGGCCGTGCAGCGGGCCTCTCCCTCGCACGGCGCGATCGTCGCCACCAGCACGCGCAGGCCCCGTTCGTGCCCCCGGGCCACGATCTCCCGCAGACCGGCGACGACCTCGCCGGCCGTCGTGCCCCAGCGGACGTCGTTGACGCCCTGGAAGACGACGACGGTACGGGCGGAGGTCTGGGCGAGGACGTCCCGGTCGAGGCGGTGCAGGGCGCTCACGCCGCCCGTGTCGGCGGAGACGCCGTCGCCGGGATAGCGGTCGGTGACCACGCGGTTCGCCGAGATCCCCTGGTTGAGGACGCCGTAGCGCGGGACCTCGTCCTGGTCCCGCAGCCGCCCGGCCAGCACGTCCGGCCACCGTCGGTCGGCGTCGACCGTCACCTTCTCGCCGTCGGTGATCGAGTCCCCGAGCAGGACCACGGAACCCGGGCCGCCGCCCACGTCCACCCCGGTCAGCAGCGGCCAGGTGGTCACCGTCGAGGTGTACGCCGCCGCCGAGGTCTCGCCCGCGTGGTCGCCGGGCCCGCTCACGTACGACGTCTGCTGGGCCAGCCGGTGCACGGGCGCGGCCGTCACCGTGTCCGGCAGATGGAAGCTCACCAGGAGGTCGGTGTCCGGGGGCACCTCGAAGCCCAGCGGGTCGCTGAACGCCTGTGCCCCCGCCGGGATCCGGGTGCCCGCCACGCCCCCGAACGACAGCGCCACCGGCGTGCTGCGCGCGGCGGCGCCCTCCGCCCGCAACGCCACCGTCGCGCTCCCCACCCGTACCGGCGTCGACGCGAAGGTGTTGTCGAGCCGGATCCGCACCCGGGGCCCGCCCGCCGAGGTGTGCACCACCAGCCGCAAAGTCCGGTCGGTCCAGGGGCCGACGGCGGTGTAGCCGGAGGTGGACGCGGCCCAACCGCCGGTCCAGCCGCGCGACTCGGGGCGGACGGAGAGGGCGAACACATGCAGGTCGCCGTTGCGCGGCAGCGTGACGGAGGCGACCTCGCGGCCCCGCCCGACCGGCACCGTGACGACGTACAGCCGTGCCTTCTCGGCGAGTTGACCGCCGGGGGTGTTGATGTGGGGGAGCGCGACGGCCTTGGTGGCGAGCGGGCCGGTGCGCCAGTCGGGCGCGGTGAGGCGGTACGCGGTGCGGGCGCCGTTCGCGTACCGGACCGTCCCGGTGCCGGTCGCCTCGGTGCCGCCCGTGGCGGCGACGAGGAAGGCGAGGGCGTCGCCCCGGCCCCGTACGCGGACCGACTGGCCGGCGGCGCGTACGTTGTCGGGCTCGCCCGCCGCGCGGCGCGGCCAGGTCAGACGCGCGCCCTGCACGGTCAGCGCGCGCCCCGGCGTCCACCCGGCGGCCGTCAGGTCGTCGGCGGAGAGTGAACCGCCGCGTCCGTCGAAGTCGGCCTCGGCGGGCCGCGCGTCGTCGCTGACCGCACGGTTGTCGAAGAGACGTTCCAGCGGCGCCGGTTCGCCCCCTCCGGCGTCGGCGGCGCGGGCCGTGGCGGCCGGCGCGGCTGTCGCCAGGAGTGCCAGTACGCAGGCCGTTCCCCAGACGCGTAGGCGCACGCGGGACCCCTCCCGTTCGCTGATGACCATGATGGCGACGATGATGACGGATGTGGCATCGGTACGGTGACGAGGCGACTGATGTGTCATGAACCTAAAGAGGCGTCAGGAACCCGTCAATGAGGCGTGCGTCAACGGCGAACGAACTCCCGACGAACAGGGGGACCCGCGCGCCTGTGGTGCCGGGGGTGAGGTGGATGACACGCTGAGCGCATGAACATCTCTTTCCTGGGCAACTGGCGCAAGAGGCGTGGTCCCGCCTTCGGGGTCGCGGTGTTCACCGGCGACGGTGACGACGACGGTCACGAAGGCCTCGCCGAACTCCTCGCCGAATGCGAACTGCTGCGCGCTCAGGCAGCCCAGGCAGGTGTGCGACTGGACGATTCCGCGTCCTCGTTGGAAGCCCTCGACCAGCTCGTCCCGCGCTGGCGCGACGACGAGGAGACGGCGGCCTGGCTCGGCAACGACGCCGGGCTCTATCTGGGCACGGTCGTCGTACGGACCGTCCCCGGCGCCCGCTGGGAGATCTGGCCCAACGGGCAGCCCGTGGTGCGGCTGGTGTCCGGCCGTGAGATCGACGTGGTCGCGGCCGGCCAGGAGTGGGCCGCGAGCGGCGCGCCGGAACTCTCCCAGCTGTACGCGGAGGTCGCGGAGAGCTGACGGTCCCTCACCATGCCCACGCCGCCGCCGGTCCCCGACAATACGGCTAATCCACGGCCGAGCGTGTCGTGTACGGGGGGCACGGCCGTCCGGATAGTTTGCGGCACCTGCGACACGACACACGCGAGGGCACGACACGCCGGGGCAGGCCACGCCTGGGCACGACACGACATGGCACACCATCGCACGGCCGAGAGCGAGTAGGGCGGGCAGGGCATGGCGGTCGATCCGCTGATCGAGATGCACGACGTGAACAAGTACTTCGGCGAGCTGCATGTCCTGCAGGACATCGACCTCACCGTCGGCAAGGGGGAGGTGGTCGTGGTCATCGGCCCGTCGGGGTCGGGGAAGTCGACGCTGTGCAGGGCGATCAACCGGCTGGAGCCCATTCGCTCCGGCACCATCCTGCTCGACGGGCAGCCGCTGCCGGACGAGGGCAAGGCCCTCGCGGCGCTGCGCGCGGACGTCGGCATGGTCTTCCAGTCCTTCAACCTCTTCGCGCACAAGACGGTCCTGCAGAACGTGTCGCTCGGTCAGGTCAAGGTCCGCAAGAGGAAGAAGGAGGACGCCGACCGACGCTCCCGCCAACTCCTCGACCGGGTGGGCCTCGCCGACCAGGCGGACAAGTACCCGGCGCAGCTCTCCGGCGGCCAGCAGCAGCGCGTGGCCATCGCCCGCGCCCTGGCGATGGATCCCAAGGCCCTCCTGTTCGACGAGCCGACGTCGGCCCTCGACCCGGAGATGATCAACGAAGTCCTGGAGGTCATGCAGCAGTTGGCGCGCGAGGGCATGACCATGGTCGTCGTCACCCATGAGATGGGCTTCGCCCGCTCCGCCGCCAACCGTGTCGTCTTCATGGCGGACGGCCGCATCGTCGAGGACCGCGCTCCGGACGCGTTCTTCACGGACCCGGAGAGCGACCGCGCCAAGGACTTTCTCTCCAAGATCCTCAAGCACTGACCTCCGCCACCGGACCGGGCGCGGGCCTCGACTACGATGAGCGGTTCATCCACTTGGGGTGAGCGAGGCCGTGGACGCCACCCCGGCCGAAACAGGGAAGCCGCTGCCGGACAGGCGGCGGCCAGGGGCCAGGCCCGTCCGGCGGCAGCCGGAGATCACTGCTCGCGCAGCGGGATCGACACGTACGACGGGTCGTTCGGCGGCGAGGAGAAGGTCAGCTGCGCGCCGGTCGGGTTGTGCTCGATGTAGAGCGGGTCGACCGTGTCGACGACCAGGGCGAGACGGTGGCCCGCCGGAACGTCGTAGGCCGTGGAGAGCAAGTCCAGGTCCAGGCCGAAGGACTCGCCGGGCGTCTCGCCGTGGAAGGTGTACGGCGCGTGGCTGACCAGCTTGCCGAGGCCGAGCGGGCCCACGTCGTACAGATAGGCGACGAGGGTGCCGCTCTCCTTGGTGGGGGTCACCGTGGTGTGCAGCTTCGCGGTGCCGCGCACGGCCTGCGTCGTCGCGTACTTCTCCGACTGCCACACGGCCGCCCAGCGGCGCGGCAGCAGCGGGATCGAGGCCACGGGCGGGAGTTGCGCCACCTGGTCCAGGATGCTGGACAGGAAGACGATCCCGCCGTTCGCGCCCGAGTCGACGTTCGCGCGGATCGTGGTGCCGCTCGTCAGGGCGATCTTCTGACGGGTCGCGGTGACCGACTTCCAGTCGGGATAGCCCTCGAAGGCGCCGCCCGTACGGGACTTGAGCCGGACGGGCCGCTCGCGGTCGATGCCGTTGTCGTTGCCCCTGAGATAGCGGTCGAACCAGCGCCGCGTGTCCGTCCACACGTCGTTCGGCAGTCCGAACAGGCCGGTCAACTCCGTGGTCGCGTGGTCGCCGGGGCGCAGCTCCAGCCGCTTGGGGCCGGTGAGCTTCTCGTAGAAATCGGCGTACTGGTTGGGCGGGAAGACAGAGTCGCCCCAGGCGTTGGCGAGCATGACGGCCGTGCCGTTGCTGTTGAGCTGGTCCAGATAGGTCTCGGGGGAACGTTTCTTCCCCCAGGCGATCATCTCCTCCTCCGTCGTCAGGTCGGAGGCGTAGAAGTTCTTGAAGATCTGCTGGATCTCGGGGCCCTGGCGGCCGGTGATCCGTCCCGCGCCGTCCAGCAGGGCGCCGGCCTGGAGGTGCTGGGTGCGCCCGCCGTAGATCGAGTCGATCAGGTCCGCCCAGCCGCTCAGCGCGGCCACCGCCTTGACCCGCTTGTCGTGCGCGGCGGTGAGCAGACTGATGCCGGCCCCGTAACTCAGCCCCGCCATGCCGATGTGCGCGGCGTCGGCCGGGGTGTTGGCGAGGGCCCAGTCGATCACCTTGGAGGCGTCGGCCGTGTCGGGTGGGCCCGCGACCTCTATGTACCCGCCGGACTCCCAGAAGCCGCGGACGTTGTAACTGACCACGACATAACCGGCGTCGGCCAGTTCCCGAGCCTGGGCCAGGTACTCGATCTGCGGGAGGCCCCAGCTCGTGGGCAGCACGAGGAGCGGGTAGGCGCGCGAGGTGTCGGCGGGTGCGACGACATTGGCCTTGAGGACCGTGCCGCCGTCGCCCGCGATGTCCACGAAGCGGGTGGTGGGGGCGGCGGTGGAGCCGGACGCCGCCTGGGCGGCGGGGGCGAGACCGAGGGCCGTGCCGGCGATCAGGGTGGCCGAGACGGCGCCCGCGGCGCTCGTCCGCAGCGCCCTGGCCGTACGCGAGGTGGTGCCGTGCTGGTGTCTCATGGGTCGCCTCACTCGTGTAAGTGCAAAGTGACCCGACGGTAACCGGACGCCCTTACCGGAAGTAACTCCCCGGTAAGTTACGTGACGGTAACGTTCGGCGGTGGACTAGGAGGCGCGGTGCGAGATCTGGGCCGGCGCGGAGGGGGCCGGGGCCTGGGCCGCGCGGGTGACGTCCGCGACGAGTTCGACCAGGTCGGGGCCGTACGCCTGGGAGTTGACGACCTTCAGCAGCAGGACGAAGGTGCCGGTGCCGTACTTGCGGTGCAGGCGCTCGTGGTTGCGGGCGAGGTAACGGGTGGCGGCCTGGTTGGTGATCGCGCGCTGCCCGCAGAAGAGGAAGACGGGCCGGGCCTGGTCGGGCTGGCCGGTGGTGAGCCGGGCGAGGATGACGTGCTCGGTGATGCCGGGGTCGAGGCGGTACTGCTCGCCGCCGATCTGGAAGGCGGCCCGGTGGGGGCCGGGCTCGGGGTCGTTGTTGAAGCTGACGCCGGGCAGCATCGCCGATATGTGCGCCGCCATCCGGCGGTTGGAGACAGGGCCGCCCACGCAGAACTCGGTGCGCTCGCCGAACCCCTGCTGGGCCGCGTCCTGGGTGATCATCTGCGCGTGCGAGCCGCAGTCCTTGATCAGCGCGGACAGCTCCAGCAGCGCGAACACGTCGTACCGGTGGACCGCCAGGTCCGCGCTGGACGGGTCACGGTTGACCACCAGCAGGGACTCGGAGTTGTCGGGCAGCCCGAAGAACGTCTGCTTGCGGCGGAGCTTCCGCTTCCACAGGTACGTCCGGAAGAACCAGCCCAGCGAGGCGCTGAGCCCCGCCGCTATCACGCCGAGGACGATATTGCGCACGTCGTCATTCATGGCCGCGCATGGTAGCGGGCGCGGCCGAACAGCGCTCGAATCCCTGTCCGATTCAGGGCTCGGTGTCCTGGTTCGCCCCGCCGTCGCGGGAGTCGCGCGGGACCGCCGGATGGCCGAGACGCCGCTGCCGGGGCCATGGCACCCGCGTTAGTCTGCGCAAACGGTCCTGACTGGAGGTACGGATGCGTCTGCGTCGTCCTGTCGCGCGGAAACTGGCGGTACTGGCGGCGGCGTCCGCCGTGGTCGCGGTGGGGGCGGCCCCGCCGTCCTCGGCCGCGCCGGACCCCGTGGAGAAGGTCCCGCTCGCCGTCGGCTACGGCGGTGCCGTCTCCAGCGTCGACCCGGACGCCTCCGCCGCCGGTATCGAGGTGCTCCGCAAGGGGGGCAACGCGGTGGACGCGGCTGTCGCCACGGCCGCCGCGCTCGGCGTCACCGAGCCCTACTCGGCCGGTATCGGCGGGGGCGGCTACTTCGTCTACTACGACGCCGGCTCCCGTACGGTGCACACCATCGACGGCCGGGAGACCGCTCCCCTGAGCGCCGACGAGGGCCTCTTCCTGGAGAACGGCACGGCGATCCCGTTCGCCGAGGCCGTCACCAGCGGGCTGAGCGTCGGCACGCCCGGCACCCCCGCGACCTGGCAGACGGCGCTGAGCAGTTGGGGCAGCAAGCCGCTCGCCAAACTGCTGAAGCCCGCCGTGAAGCTCGCCCGCCACGGGTTCACCGTCGACGCGACCTTCCGCGCCCAGACCGCCTCCAACGAGGCCAGGTTCCGCAACTTTCCGGCCACGGCCGACCTCTTCCTCCCCGGCGGGCAGTTGCCGGTGGTCGGCTCGACCCTGAAGAACCCCGATCTGGCCCGCACGTACGCGGAGCTGGGCCGCAAGGGTGTCGGCGTCCTGTACCGGGGCGACCTCGCCGAGGACATCGTCGACACGGTCAACAAGCCTCCGGTGGATCCGGGCTCGGGCTACAACGCCCGGCCCGGCGATCTGAGCGCGGCCGACCTCGCCGGGTACCGGGCCAAGCGCCAGGCGCCCACGAAGGCGTCGTACCGAGGTCTCGGGGTCTACGGGATGGCCCCCTCCTCCTCCGGCGGCACCACGGTCGCCGAGGCGCTCAACATCCTGGAGCGGACCGACCTGTCCAAGGCGAGCGACGTCCGGTATCTGCACCGCTACATCGAGGCGAGCCGTATCGCGTTCGCCGACCGCGGCCGCTGGGTCGGGGACCCCGCCTTCGAGGACGTGCCCACGAAGGAACTGCTGTCGCAGAAGTTCGCCGACTCGCGCGAGTGCCTGATCAAGGACGACTCGGTGCTCACCAGCCCCGTCGCGCCGGGCGATCCGCGTCATCCGGCGGCCTGCGGGACCGGCGGCACCGCCGCGCCGACGACCTACGAGGGCGACAGCACGACCCACCTCACGGTCGCCGACAAGTGGGGCAACGTCGTCTCGTACACGCTCACCATCGAGCAGACCGGTGGCAGCGGCATCACCGTGCCGGGCCGTGGCTTCCTGCTCAACAACGAGCTGACGGACTTCTCCTTCACCCCGGCCAACCCGGCCGTGCACGACCCCAACCTGCCGGGTCCGGGCAAGCGGCCGCGCTCGTCGATGTCGCCGACGATCGTGCTGGACCGGCACGACCAGCCCGTGGTGGCGCTCGGTTCGCCGGGCGGCGCGACCATCATCACGACCGTGCTGCAGACCCTGACCGGCTTCCTGGACCGGGGCCTGCCGCTCGTCGACGCGATCGCCGCGCCGCGCGCCAGCCAGCGCAACCAGACCACCACCGAACTCGAACCGGGCCTGTGGAACAGCCCCCTGCGGACGGAACTCGAAGCGATCGGGCACGGCTTCCGGCAGAACCCGGAGATCGGCGCGGCCACCGCCGTCCAACGCCTGTCGGACGGCAAGTGGCTGGCCGCCGCGGAGACCGTACGGCGCGGGGGCGGCGCGGCGATGGTCGTGCGGCCCGTCAGGTAAGGCCGCCGGAGTCGGGCGGCGTCGTACGGAAGGCGAGCCGTCCGTCCTCCTCCTCCGCCACCACCCGGCTGCCGGACGGCAGCCGGCCGTCGAGGAGGAGGCGCGACAGGGGGTTGTCGACCTCGCGCCGGATCGTGCGGCGCAGCGGGCGGGCCCCGTACTCGGGCTGGTCGCCGTGGCGGGCGAGCCAGGCTACGGCCCGCTCGCCGAACTCGATGGTGACGCCCCGTGCGAGCAGCCGGTCCCGGGTGCTCTCCAGCAACAGGTCGGTGATCCGCCGCAGCCGTTCGTCGGTGAGACGGCGGAACACCACGATCTCGTCGACGCGGTTGAGGAACTCGGGCCGGAAGTGCTCCCGCAGCGGCCGCAGGATCCGCTCGCGCCGGTTCTCCTCGGCCGCCTCCGCGTCGGCCGCCGTGAAGCCCGGCGCGGTCCCGCCGCGGCCGATGGCCTCCGAGCCCAGGTTGCTCGTCATGACGATCACCGTGTGGGTGAAGTCGACCGTGCGGCCCTGCGCGTCGGTGAGCCGTCCGTCGTCGAGGACCTGCAGCAGCAGGTTGAAGACGTCCGGGTGGGCCTTCTCCACCTCGTCCAGCAACAGCAGCGCGTACGGGTGCCGCCGCACGGTCTCCGTCAACTGACCGGCCGCCTCGTGGCCGACGTAGCCGGGCGGGGCGCCGACCAGCCGGCTGACGGTGTGACGCTCCTGGTACTCGCTCATGTCGAGCCGCACCATCCGGTCCTCGGCGCCGAAGAGGGCCTCGGCCAGCGCGCGGGCCAGTTCGGTCTTGCCGACGCCGGTCGGGCCCAGGAAGAGGAAACTGCCGATCGGCCGTTCGGGTCCGGCGAGCCCGGCGCGCGAGCGCAGCACGGCGTCCGCGACCACATCCACCGCCTCGTCCTGCCCGACGACCCGCCGACGCAGCCGTTCCGCCAGTCCGAGCAGCCGCTGTGTCTCCTCCTGGGTGAGGCTGCTGACGGGGATGCCGGTCTGTCGGGAGACGACCTCGGCGATGTCCTCGGCGGTGATCTCCAGACTCTGCCCGTCGTCGGCCCGCCCTCCGGCGTGGTCCGTGCCGATCCGCTGCCGCAGCTCGCCGATCCGGTCCCGCAGCCGGGTGGCCCGCTCGTACTGCTCGCCCGCGACCGCCTGGTCCTTGTCCCTGGTCAGCTGCTCGATCTCACGCTCCAGGGTGCGCAGATCCGTTCCCTTGGTGCGGGCGCGCAGCCGGACCCGGGCACCGGCCTGGTCCATCAGGTCGATGGCCTTGTCGGGCAGCCGTCGGTCGGCGAGATAACGGTCGGACAGGTCGACGGCGGCCGTCAGCGCCTCGTCGCGGTAGCGGACCTGGTGGTGGGCCTCGTACCGGTCGCGCAGCCCGCGCAGGATCTCCAGGGCGTCCTCGCCGCCGGGCTCGGGAACCAGCACCGGCTGGAACCGGCGGGCCAGCGCCGCGTCCTTCTCGATCCGACGGTACTCCTCCAGGGTCGTCGCCCCGACGATGTTCAGCTCGCCGCGCGCCAGGGCCGGCTTGAGGATGTCGCCCGCGTCCATGCCGCCGCCCTCGCCCGAACCGGCGCCGACGACGGTGTGCAACTCGTCGACGAAGACGACCAGTTCCTCGGAGTGCGCGCGGATCTCGTCGACGATGTTCGTCAGGCGCTCCTCGAAGTCGCCCCGGTAGCGGGTCCCGGCGACCACCCCGGAGAGATCCACGGCGACCACCCGGCGTCCGGCCAGCACGTCGGGCACGTCCCCCTCGGCGATCCGCTGGGCCAGCCCCTCCACGATCGCGGTCTTGCCGACGCCCGCCTCGCCGATGAGCACGGGGTTGTTCTTCCCGCGCCGGGAGAGCACCTCGACGGTCTGCTCGATCTCCTCCTGCCGCCCGATCACCGGGTCGATACGGCCCTGGCGGGCGAGGTCGGTCAGATCGCGGCTGTACCGGTCGAGGGTCGGGGTCGGGGTCGCGGTCGGGGTGCGGCGCGGCAGGTCGGGGTGCGGCAGTCCGGAGAGGGGGATCCCGGCGGGCGGGGTGTCCGCCGACGGGTCCGACGCGTCCGGCGGCGGCGCGGCGGCCGACAGCCGTGCCGCGCCGAGGATGTGACCGGCCGCCGAGTCCGGGTTGCCGGCGAGGGCGCTCAGGACGTGTTCGGGACCGATGTGGCCGGAGCCGGTGACCCGGGCCAGTTCGTGCGCGTCCAGGAGCGCCCGTTTGACCGCGGGGGTCAGGGCCAGGGACGCGGGTGCCGGTCCCTGGCCCGGTCGGTGGCGCTCCGGGCCGGACCGTTCGTCGATCTCACCGGCCAGCGCGTCGGGGTCCGCGCCCGCGCGGGCCACCAGACTTCGGGTCGGTTCGGCGGTGAGCGCGGCGCGCAGCAGGTGCTGGGTGTCCAGGTCGGTGCTGCCGTGCCGCGCCGCGTACGCCGCGGCGTCGGCCACCAGCCGGCGGGCCGGGCCGCTCATCAGGCGGCCGATCTCGATCCGCCGGGGGCGCGGGCCGCCGAAGAAACGGGCGAGGAACTCACTGAAGGGGTCCGGACCGTAGCCCTCGGGCCCCGGGAATCCGCTGTTCATTCGCCACCGGGTTCCCTGGTGCGGTGCGGCTATGCGGGGCGCCACGGGAGTTCCGGTGCTCTTGCGACCGCGGGTACGCCGTGGTGGCCCGCGCAGTTCCCCGCGCCCCTGAAATCCGGGACTGCGCCGTGGGTTTTCATCGCTCCGCGCGGCCGAGGGGCGCGCTGCACCGGCGCCTCCAGGCCCCAGGGCCTGGCTTCTCGGGGGTGCGGGGAACCGCGCGAGAAGCCCCGCGCATCCGCAGCCGCAAGAGCACCCGAACCCCGACCCCACCCCCCACCGGTCCCCTAGCGGGCGGTCAGCACGCGGGGGCCCGTCTCCGTGACGGCGACCGTGTGTTCCGCGTGGGCCGCCCGGGATCCGTCGTCCGTGCAGAGCGTCCACCCGTCCGGTGCCGCGTGAAACCCGTCCGCGCCCCCACCGAGGACCATCGGCTCGATCGCCAGGACCATCCCGTGCCGCAGTCTCATGCCCCGCCCGGCCCGCCCCTCGTTCGGCACGCCCGGGTCCTCGTGCATCTGGCGCCCGATCCCGTGCCCGCCGAACCCGTCGGGGATCCCGTACCCGGCGGCACGGCACACGGTGCCGATCGCGTGCGCGATGTCGCCGATGCGGTTGCCGACGACGGCCGCGTCGATGCCCGCCGCGAGGGCGCGTTCGGCCGTTTCGACGAGCCGCAGGTCGGCCGCGCGCGGCTCGCCCACCACGAAGCTGATCGCCGAGTCCCCGGCCCAGCCGTCCAGAACGGCGCCGCAGTCGATGGAGACGAGGTCACCGTCGCGCAGCCGGTACGCGGTCGGGATGCCGTGCACGATCGCGTCGTTGACCGAGGCGCAGATCACGGCGGGGAACGGCGTGGGCGCGAACGAGGGCCGGTAGCCGAGGAACGGCGACGAGGCCCCCGCCTCGCGCAGCACCTCGTGTGCCACCTCGTCCAGTTCGAGCAGCGACACCCCCACGTCGGCGGCCTTCCGCACCGCCGTCAGCGCACGCCCCACGACCTGCCCGGCCTCGTACATCGCGTCCATCGACGCATCCGTCTTCAGTTCCACCATGCCAATTACTATACCGCTCGCTATCCAATTAAAATACCGGTCCATCGACGAGGATCGGTATTAGAATGGGGTCATGGTGCGCACCCCCCTGACCCCCGAAGAGCGCGAACGCGGCGAGCGGCTCGGCCGGTTGCTGCGCGAGGCCCGCGGCGGTCGCAGCATGGCGGAGATCGCCGCTCACGCGGGCCTCTCCGCGGAGACCCTGCGGAAGATCGAGACGGGCCGGGCCCCCACTCCCGCCTTCTTTACGATCGCCGCCCTCGCCCGCGCCCTGGGCCTGTCCATGGATGAACTGGTCACCCGGTGCGCACCGGCCGCCGGGACCGTGCCGACGGCCGCGGTGGCCTGACTCGTTCGCCGTCCTGGCTCGAACCCGTCACGCACAGCCGTCGCGCGACCGCGTACGGCACACCGCGTCCACTCCGAAAACTCCACGTAGCCCCGCCGTAACACAACTGGTGTTTTCTTGCGGGTCGGAGCACTCCAGTCGGCCGGGGAGCATGCGATGACTGTGGATCAACTCCCGGGACAGGTGCGGGAGTTCGCGCAATACCTGAACAAGCTGATGACCAAGCTGGACCAGGGCGGCGGCTGGTGCGCGGTCTTCTGGCAACGTGATCCCGACGGCATGCGCGCCTGCCTGGACGGTCTGGAGGTGCCGCCCTGGGACGTCGTGGAAGCGCTCATGCACGACCTCGACACCGCCTACGGCCCCGCCGCCGCGGCCCAGGAGACCGAGCGGGCCCGCGCCCTGCACCGCGCCTCCCTCGCCGCCCACGACTCCCGGCCCGGCGGCCGGGACGCCCTCGGCGACCGGCTCGACGTCATGCTCCGCGAACAGCGCTACGCCGCCGAACGCACCGCCGAGCTGACTCGCCGGCTCCAGTCAGCCACCACCCAGGTCGAGGCCGACGCCGTCCGCCTCGACCTGGCCTGGGCGCACGACGACCGCGAACGCGCCACGGCCCGCTGCGCAGAGCTGCGCACCCGCATCGAGCACGCCGACCGCCGCGTCCCGCATGGTCCGGCGCAGGACGCGGCACACGTTTCCGGGAACACCGCCGGCGACGTCTTCCGGGTGCACGCGCGGGTGGAGGCACGGGTGGACGCATGGATGGAAGCACCGGAGGCGGGCCAACCCACGGCCGGCCCGGCGGAGCACCCCGGACAGCGTGCGCGCGAGGACCGCTACGGCGCCGCAGACGTGTTCGCCGAGCCCGACGCGGGCGCCCGTGCCACTCCGGTCGCCGGCACCGGCTCCGGCACGGGCTCCGGCTCCGGCACCGCCGAGCCCGCCCCCGGGGCCGCCGACCCCGAACCCGCCGCCCAGGCGCCCGCCAGGCAGCGCGCCAAACGCCGCCCGCGCGGAGGCGCGCGTTTCGCCGGGGCGGTGGAGGCCGAGCAGGATCCGCCCGTCGTACCCGGGGCCGCACCGGCCGCCGACCGCAAGGAGCGTGCTCCCCGGGGCGCCCGGTACGCCGGTGTCGCGGACGGGGGCGAGGCGCCGGCGCCTCGGCAGCCGCGGGCGCGACAGCCGCTGGACGACGACGCGCGGCGCGAGGTCGCCGAGACCGTGGAGCGACTGGTCCGGCTGCGCCGGGAGAGCCGCAGCGGCGAGGCGCACGCCCTCCTCGTGGAGGTCGCGCGCTGGCCCGCCGCCCGCTTCCCGCTGCTCGCGGCCGATCTGCACCGCGCGGGGCTCGGCGCCGACTGGGCGACCCTGCTGTGGGAGGCCGGCTCGCTGCCCGCCGACCGGCTGGTCGCGGTGGCGGACGCCCTCACCGCGGTGGGCCGGGCCACGGACGGCGAGCAGTTGCTGCGGCAGGGTGTCTCGCGGCCCGCCGAGGAGATCGGCGAGGCGGTGCTCGCCTTCACCGCCGAGGGGCGCGAACGGGAGGCGCGTGCGCTGCTCGACGTCTATGTACGCGTGCGCACCCCGGAGGAGGCGGCGCGCACCGCGGAGGCCCATCCGCGACGGCTCAGGCCCCTCGTGCTGGCGGCGGCCCGCGGTGTCTCGGAGCAGCGCTACCGGGACGTCGTGCACGCCCTGCGCGTGCAGGGACTCACCTGACCCCTCGGCCACGGCCGCCCCGCCCGCCCCAGCGGCCCGCGCCCGACGGCGCGGGCCGGTTCCGCGCGCGAAACACGGCCGTGATCACCCACTGGAGTGCGAAACGTGATCGACTCGGCCGGTTGACGACGATGGTCTTGCCCAGCCCGTCGACGGGGCTTAGTTTCAAGCCTCTACGGCCTTCGTCTACGGGCGTAGAGGCTCTCTGAGGTCCCTGTCGAAGGAGCAGCTGAGATGGCCCACGTCGTACGCGCCGCCCTCGTCCAGGCGACCTGGACCGGCGACACCGCATCCATGGTCGCCAAGCACGTCGAGCACGCCCGCGAGGCGGCCCGGCAGGGCGCGAAGGTGATCGGCTTCCAGGAAGTCTTCAACGCCCCCTACTTCTGCCAGGTCCAGGAACCCGAGCACTACGCCTGGGCGGAGCCCGTGCCCGACGGCCCCACCGTCACGCGCATGCGGGAACTGGCCCGCGAGACCGGCATGGTGATCGTCGTCCCGGTCTTCGAGGTCGAGCAGTCCGGGTTCTACTACAACACCGCCGCCGTGATCGACTCCGACGGCACCTACCTCGGCAAGTACCGCAAGCACCACATCCCCCAGGTCAAGGGCTTCTGGGAGAAGTACTACTTCAAGCCCGGGAACCTCGGCTGGCCGGTCTTCGACACGGCCGTGGGCAAGGTCGGCGTCTACATCTGCTACGACCGCCACTTCCCCGAGGGCTGGCGCCAGCTCGGTCTGAACGGCGCCCAGCTCGTCTACAACCCCTCCGCGACGCACCGGGGCCTGTCCTCCCACCTGTGGCAGCTGGAGCAGCCCGCGGCCGCCGTCGCCAACGAGTACTTCGTCGCCGCGATCAACCGGGTCGGCGTGGAGGAGTACGGCGACAACGACTTCTACGGCACCTCCTACTTCGTCGACCCGCGCGGCAAGTTCGTCGGCGAGGTCGCGAGCGACAAGGGCGAGGAGCTGGTCGTACGGGACCTCGACTTCGACCTGATCGAGGACGTACGGCAGCAGTGGGCGTTCTACCGGGACCGCCGGCCCGACGCGTACGAAGGACTCGTCCAGCCCTGACGTGGGCACGTACAGCCGTGACACACGCAGAACCCGTACAGGAGTGAAAGGAGTGGTGCAGCCGTGACCGACGAACTGCTCGGACGCCACAAGGCCGTACTGCCCGACTGGCTCGCGCTCTACTACGCGGACCCGCTGGAGATCACCCACGGCGAGGGCCGGCACGTCTGGGACGCCGGGGGCAACAGGTACCTCGACTTCTTCGGCGGCATCCTGACCACGATGACGGCGCACGCGCTGCCCGAGGTCACCAAGGCGGTGAGCGAGCAGGCCGGGCGGATCATCCACTCCTCCACGCTCTACCTCAACCGGCCGATGGTCGAACTCGCCGAGCGGATCGCCCAGATGTCCGGCATCCCGGACGCCCGCGTCTTCTTCACCACCTCCGGCACCGAGGCCAACGACACCGCGCTGATGCTGGCGACGACCCACCGCCGCAGCAACCAGATCCTGGCGATGCGCAACAGCTACCACGGCCGCTCGTTCAGCGCGGTCGGCATCACCGGCAACAAGGGCTGGTCCCCGACCTCGCTGTCCCCGCTCCAGACGCTGTACGTGCACGGCGGCGTGCGCACCCGAGGCCCCTACGCCGGCCTGAGCGACGCCGACTTCATCACGGCCTGCGTCGCCGACCTGGAGGACCTGCTCGGTCACGGCCGCCCGCCCGCCGCGCTGATCGCCGAGCCGATCCAGGGCGTCGGCGGCTTCACCTCACCGCCGGACGGCCTGTACGCGGCCTTCCGCGAGGTGCTCGCGCGGCACGGCGTGCTGTGGATCGCGGACGAGGTGCAGACCGGCTGGGGCCGTACCGGCGACAACTTCTGGGGCTGGCAGGCGCACGGGCAGAACGGCCCGCCCGACATCCTCACCTTCGCCAAGGGCATCGGCAACGGCATGTCCATCGGCGGTGTCGTCGCCCGCGCCGAGGTCATGAACTGCCTCGACAGCAACTCGATCTCCACCTTCGGCGGCACCCAGATCACCATGGCCGCCGGGCTCGCCAACCTCAACTACCTGGTCGAGCACGACCTCCAGGGCAACGCGCGGCGCGTGGGCGGACTGCTCATCGAGCGGCTCCGGGCGATCACCGCCCAGATCCCCGAGGTGCGGGAAGTGCGCGGCCGGGGCCTCATGATCGGCATCGAGCTGGTCAAACCCGGCACCGACGAGGCGAACCCGGACGCCGCGTCCGCCGTCCTCGAAGCCGCCCGCCGGGAGGGCCTGCTGATCGGCAAGGGTGGCGGCCACAACACCAGCGCGCTGCGCATCGCGCCCCCGCTGTCGCTGACCGTCGCCGAGGCGGAGGAGGGCGCCGACGCCCTCGAACGCGCTCTGCGGAGCATCCAGTAGCGCACGAGCCGAGCAAGGGCGAGTGAACCGAAGGAGCGCACCCCGGTGACACCGGTGGGGGCGCTCCGGAGGCGACCGAGCCGGCAGAAATAAGGGGCACGCCGCATGACCACCGCCTTGGAACCCGCCCTGTCGGTACGCCAGGTCCTCAACCTGGACCGGGTCCTCGCCGGAGAGCCCGAGGTGGTGGCCGGCGCCGGTCAGCTCGACCGGCCCGTGCGCTGGGTGCACGTGGCCGAGGCCCCCGACGTGGGTGTGATGCTCAGCGGCGGCGAGATGGTCCTCACCACCGGGGTCCTGCTCGCCGGGAACGAGGACGCCCAGGCCGAGTACATCCGCTCGCTGTACCGGGCCGAGGCCGCCGCGGTCGTCCTCGGCCTCGGCCGGGCCTTCCCCACGCCGCCCGACGTGATGCGCCGGGCGGCCGAGCGGTGCGGTCTGCCCATGGTGGTCCTGCACCGGCCGTTCCCCTTCGCGGAACTGACCGAGGAGGTCCAGTCCCGGCTGGTCAGGCGCAAGTTCGCGGCCGTCAGCCTGTCGGAGACCGTCCGCACGGCCCTGACCTCGCTGATCACCGCCGGGGCCCCGCTGCAACGGCTCCTCGACGAGATCGCCCACCACGCGGGCTGTCCGCTCGTCGTCACCAATCTCGCCCATCGCGTCCTCGCCACGGCGGGGGAGCGGTCGGCCGTCGACGACGTGCTGCGCGACTGGGAGCGGATCTCCCGGCAGGCGGGCGGCAGCGAGGGCGACGGCTGGGTACGGGCCGAGCTGGGCGGGCGCGGGGAGCGCTGGGGCCAGATCGTGCTGTGCGGGCACCGGGGCGACACCGCCACGGCGCGGCTGCTCGCCGACCGGGCCGCCGAGGCGCTCGTCCTGCACCGCATGCTCGGCGGTTCGGCGCACAGCTGGGAGGAGCAGTCCGCGCAGAGCCTGCTGACGGACCTCGTCTCCGGGGTCGTACCGGCGCGACAGCTGCTGCCGAGGGCACGGGCGGCCGGGCTGCCGGTCAACCGCCGTACCTTCGTGCCGCTCGTCGTGCGGGAGGAGGACCCGGCCCAACTCGACCGCGTGCTGCGGATGCTGGGACTTCCCGGGCTCGTCGCCGAACTGGCGGAGGGCGCCACCGCCGTCCTCCTCAGCCTCGCCCGGGACCAGGACGCGGTCGCGCTCACCGCGCACTTCGCTACCCGGCTGCGGTCGGAGTCGGGGGCGCGCGGGACGGTCGTGGCGGCCGCGGAGGCGCGCACCACCTGGGAGGACGTGCCGGGCGGGCTGCGGGAGGCGCGGCACGTGGCGGACGCCGTCGCCCAGTCCGCGACGACCGGGCTCGATCTGCCCCTCGTCGTACGGCTGCGCGATGTCCATCTGCGCGGGCTGGTCCGGCTGCTGCGGGACGACCCGCACGTCCAGGCCTTCGCCGAACGGGAGCTGGACGGCCTGCTGTGCGGTGACGGGCACGCCGAACAGGATCTGCTGCCCGTGCTGCGCACCTACCTCGCGACCGGCCGCAACAAGTCGCACACGGCCCAGCTGCACCACGTCAGCCGGCCGGCGCTGTACCGCCGGCTCGAAGCCATAGAGGCCCGCCTCGGCGTGGACCTCGACGACTTCGAACAGGCCGCGTCCGTGCACATCGCCCTCCTCGCGCACGACGCGCAACAGAGCTGAAACATGCCGGGACCTGCGAAAACGGCGGTGAAACATGCACCCGCGAAGGGGTGACACGGTGGAACGGAGAAGGCCCGCAGACGTGACACCGTGCAACTCAAACCGGCTTCCCGGACTTTCTACTCTCACTGCACACCGAGTGACCGGAGGTCCCGATGAGCAGAGTCATCCGCGCAGCCATCTTCCAGACGGCCTGGACCGGCGACAAGGAATCGATGATCCAGGTCCACGAGCAGGCGGCCCGCGACGCCGCCGCGCAGGGCGCACAGGTCATGTGCTTCCAGGAGCTGTTCTACGGGCCCTACTTCTGCCAGGTCCAGGACAAGGCGTTCTACGAGTACGCCGAACAGATCCCCGACGGCCCCATCGTCAAGCGCTTCCAGGCGCTCGCCAGGGAACTCGGCCTCGTCCTCGTGCTGCCGATGTACGAGGAGGAGCAGCCGGGCGTCCTCTACAACACCGCGGCCGTGATCGACGCGGACGGCACGTACCTCGGCAAGTACCGCAAGCACCACATCCCGCAGGTCCCCGGTTTCTGGGAGAAGTTCTACTTCCGCCCCGGCAACGCGGGCTGGCCCGTCTTCGACACCGCCGTGGGGAAGATCGGCGTCTACATCTGCTACGACCGCCACTTCCCGGAGGGCTGGCGTGCGCTGGGCCTCGGCGGCGCCGAGATCGTGTTCAACCCCTCGGCCACCTCACGGGGTCTGTCCCGCTACCTGTGGCAACTGGAGCAGCCGGCGTCGGCGGTCGCCAACGAGTACTTCATCGGCGCCATCAACCGGGTCGGCGTCGAGGAACTCGGCGACAACGACTTCTACGGCACCTCCTACTTCGTGGACCCCGAGGCGCAGTTCGTCGGCGAGGTCGCCAGCGACAAGGAGACCGAACTGGTGGTCCGCGACCTGGACCTGGCCAAGCTCCGCGAGGTCCGCGACCGCTGGCAGTTCTTCCGCGACCGCCGCCCGGACGCGTACGGCCCGCTGACGGCGCCGTAGCGATGCACCCCCCGCGCCCTTGGGACCCCACAGGGGCCTTCAAGGGGCGCGGGGCAGCATCCGAACTGCGGCTTCCGCCGCGTGGGCGCGACCAGCCCAAGACAACCGGCACTTTCCCGACAACCGAACGGAGCGTGACCGAATGACCGGCCGTACCCTCATCCGCGGCGGTCTCGTCATCACAGCGTCCGACGAGATCCACGCCGACGTCCTGATCGAGGACGGCCGAGTGGCCGCCCTCGCCGCCGCGGGCACCACCACCGCCGACGCCTGGACCGCCGACCGCACCCTCGACGCCACCGGCAGGTACGTCATCCCGGGCGGCGTCGACGCCCACACCCACATGGAGCTGCCGTTCGGCGGCACCTCCGCCTCCGACACCTTCGAGACCGGCACCCGCGCCGCCGCCTGGGGCGGTACGACGACGATCGTCGACTTCGCCGTGCAGAGCGTCGGCCACGCCCTGCGCGAGGGCCTCGACGCCTGGCACGCCAAGGCGGAGGGCAACTGCGCGATCGACTACGGCTTCCACATGATCGTGTCCGACGTGAACCAGGACACGCTCAAGGAGATGGACCTGCTGGTGCAGGAGGGAGTCACCTCCTTCAAGCAGTTCATGGCCTACCCCGGCGTCTTCTACAGCGACGACGGCCAGATCCTGCGCGCCATGCAGCGCTCCGCCGAGAACGGCGGACTGATCATGATGCACGCGGAGAACGGCATCGCGATCGACGTACTGGTCGAACAGGCACTGGCCCGCGGCGAGACCGACCCCCGGTACCACGGCGAGGTCCGCAAGGCCCTCCTGGAGGCCGAGGCCACCCACCGCGCCATCAAGCTCGCCCAGGTCGCCGGCGCCCCCCTGTACGTCGTGCACGTCTCGGCGATGGAGGCGGTCGCCGAGCTGGCCAGGGCACGCGACGAGGGGCTCAACGTCTTCGGCGAGACCTGCCCGCAGTACCTGTTCCTGTCCACCGACAACCTCGCGGAGCCGGATTTCGAGGGCTCCAAGTACGTGTGCAGCACGCCCCTGCGGCCGCGCGAACACCAGGCCAAGCTCTGGCAGGGACTGCGCACCAACGACCTCCAGGTGGTCTCCACCGACCACTGCCCCTTCTGCTTCGTCGGCCAGAAGGAACTCGGCCGCGGCGACTTCTCCAAGATCCCCAACGGTCTCCCGGGCGTGGAGAACCGCATGGATCTCCTCCACCAGGCGGTCGTCGACGGGCACATCTCGCGCCGCCGCTGGATCGAGATCGCCTGCGCCACCCCGGCCCGCATGTTCGGCATGTACCCGAAGAAGGGCACCATCGCGCCGGGCGCGGACGCCGACATCGTCATCTACGACCCGCACGCCGAGCAGGTCATGTCCGCCGAGACGCACCACATGAACGTCGACTACTCGGCGTACGAGGGCAAGCGCACCACCGGCCGGGTCGAGACGGTCCTCTCGCGCGGCGAACTCGTCATCACCGAGCGGGAGTACACCGGGCACGCCGGGCACGGCGTCTACACCCCCCGCTCCACCTGTCAGTACCTCAACTAGGAGTGGCGCCCATGGACTTCGGACTCGTCCTGCAGACCGACCCACCGGCCTCGCGTGTCATCGAGCTGATGAAGCGCGCCGAGGACAACGGCTTCACGTACGGCTGGACCTTCGACTCCGCCGTGCTCTGGCAGGAGCCCTTCGTCATCTACAGCCAGATCCTGGCCGCCACCACGAAACTGACGGTCGGCCCGATGGTCACCAACCCGGGCACCCGCACCTGGGAGGTCACCGCCTCGACCTTCGCCACGCTCAACGACATGTTCGGCAACCGCACGGTCTGCGGTATCGGCCGCGGCGACTCGGCGATGCGCGTGGCGGGCCGCAAGCCCAACACGCTGGCCCGGATCAGCGAGGCCATGAAGGTGATCCGGTCGCTGGGCAGCGGGGGAGAGGCCGACCTCGGCGGCACCGTGATCAGCTTCCCGTGGATCAAGCCCGGTGCCGAACTCCCGGTCTGGATGGCCGCGTACGGCCCCAAGGCCCTGAAGATGACCGGTGAGGAGGCCGACGGCTTCATCCTCCAGCTCTCCGACCTGTATCTCACCGAGTACATGGTCAAGGCGGTCAAGGAGGCGGCGGTCGCCGCCGGGCGCGACCCGTCCGAGGTGAAGATCTGCGTGGCCGCCCCCGCGTACGTCACCGAGGACGACTCGCCCGAGGCGCTGGCGCACGCGCGGGAGCAGTGCCGCTGGTTCGGCGGGATGGTCGGCAACCACGTCGCCGACCTCGTCTCGAAGTACGGCGAGCACTCCGCGGCCGTCCCCGAGGAGCTGACCGACTACATCAAGGCACGCGAGGGGTACGACTACTCCCACCACGGACGTGCCGACAACCCCGACACCCAGTTCGTGCCGGACGAGATCGTCGACCGGTTCTGCGTCATCGGCACCCCCGAGGCGCACATCGCGAAGCTCGACGCGCTGCGCGCGCTGGGCGTGGACCAGTTCGCCGTCTACGACATGCACGACGCACAGGAGCGGGTGATCGACGTGTACGGCTCGACGGTCATCCCGGCCGTCAACGGCTGAGCCGTTCTCCCTTCCCGGAACCGGTCGGCGACTGCGACAATCCGGCCACCGCAATGAACCGGAATCAGTAGCTCCTCTTCCTGCGCCGACCGCTTCGACCGCTCCACCCGTCGACCCCCCACACCTTGTCTCCCTTCCCTCCGCCGTCCCGGAGGGAAGGGGCCCAAGGCCTCCGCACGGCCTCTCGTTCCCGTCCCGTCTCCCCTGATTGGCCTGCCCATGACCGAAACAGTCCCCACGGGGTCGTCGATATCCCAGTCCGCCGACCCCTCCGGCCGGATCGAGCTGGCCCCCGGGGCCTTCCCCGCCGAAAGCCCCTTCGCCAACGAGGACCTGCGCCCCGTACCCGTCTCCGAGCGCAAGTGGACGACGTACAACTTCGCGGCGCTGTGGATCTCCATGGCCCACTGCATCCCCAGCTGGACCCTGGCCTCCGGCCTGGTCGCCCTCGGCATGGACTGGAAGCAGGCCGTCTTCACCATCGCCCTGGCCAACATCATCGTGCTGCTGCCGATGCTGGCCACCGGGCACGCCGGACCCAAGTACGGCATCCCCTTCCCGGTGCTCGCCCGCGCCTCCTTCGGGCTGCGCGGCGCCAACATCCCGGCACTGATCCGCGCGGCCGTCGCCTGCGGCTGGTTCGGCATCCAGACCTGGATCGGCGGGTCCGGCATCTTCGCGCTCGGCTCCAAGCTGACCGGCGGCGAGTGGGAGAAGGCGGGGCAGATCGCGGGCAACCCCTGGCCGCTGTGGCTCTGCTTCATCCTGTTCTGGGCGCTGCAGATAGCGATCATCTACCGGGGTATGGACTTCCTGCGGCACTTCGAGAACTGGGCCGCGCCCTTCGTGATCGTCGGCGCGCTCGTGCTGCTGATCTGGATCGCGGTCAAGGCCGACGGCTTCGGCGCGCTGCTCGACCAGCCGTCCAAGCTCGGCTGGGGCCCCGACTTCTGGCCGGTCTTCTTCCCGTCCCTGATGGGCATGATCGGCTTCTGGGCGACCCTGTCCCTGAACATCCCCGACTTCACCCGCTTCGGCGCCAGCCAGAAGGCGCAGACCTGGGGCCAGGCCCTGGGCCTGCCGACCACGATGACCCTCTTCGCGGTCCTCGCCGTGCTGGTCACCTCGGGCTCCGAGGTGGTCTACGGCGAGGCCATCTGGGACCCGGTCGCGCTCGCCGCCAAGACGGACAGCGCCTTCGGGCTGCTCTTCGCGCTGATCATCGTGCTGGTCGCCACCATCTCCGTGAACATCGCGGCGAACGTGGTCTCCCCGGCGTACGACCTGGCGAACCTCGCCCCGAAGCTCATCAACTTCCGTACGGGCGCGCTCATCACGGGTGTCGTGGGCATCCTGATCTTCCCGTGGAAGCTGATCTCGACGCCCGAGTTCTACATCTTCACCTGGCTCGGCGTCGTCGGCGGTCTGCTCGGCACGGTGGCCGGCATCCTCATCGCCGACTACTGGATCATCCGCCGGACGGTCCTGCACCTCGCGGACCTGTACACGCCCGGCGGGCGCTACTGGTACGCGTCCGGCTGGAACTGGCGGGCCATAGCGGCCTTCGTGGTCGGCGGTGTCCTCGCGGTCGGCGGCTCCTACTCGACCGTCTCCGAGGACGGCGTGGCCTCGGGACCGTTCCCGCACGACGGCATGATCCCGTTCCTCAAGCCGCTGGCCGACTACGGCTGGGCGGTGGGTCTGGGTACGTCGATGCTGCTCTACGTGGCGCTGATGGCCGGGGAGAGGAAGAAGGTGCGGGAACAGGCGGCGAAGGCGACCGTCTGACGACGGCACCGACCGGGGCGGCGGTGGCCGTGCCGGAGGGACCTACCCCTGGCGGGCGCCCTCCAGTACGGCCGCCGCCTCCTTCGCGGCCTTGATGGCACCCTTGTTGATCACATCGGTGCCGGGCGCCTTCTGGGACTCGAAGTCGCTGCCGTTGTAGGTGACGACCACCAGGGCGTTGGACATGCGGACGTACACCACGCCCTCACGGGTCTGCTGCTTGTCCTCGGTCGTGAGGTTCACCACCGAGTAGGCCTCGTCGCCGAGACCCGGGACGGCGCCGCCGCCGTTCTTCTCCGTGGTGCGGGTCCGGTAGGCGCTTTGTGCCTTCTCGTCCGATTGCTGGATCTCGTACGAGACGTCGAGCCAGCGGTAGTCGAAGCCCTTGAGCGCGTTCCACGAGCAGGTGCGGCGCACGGACTCGTTGGTCGACGCGATCTCCTTGCCGGCCGTCTTCGCGCCCGGGACAAGGGATTTGACCGTTTTCGTCGTGACACCGGAGCAGGGCGACGGCGCCTTCGCGTACGTCTTGGTGGCGGTCACCGTCGACGGCGCGGACCCGGAGGTCGAGACGGGATTCGACGCGGTGTCGGGCGTGGAGTCCTTCCCGGCCGGGCTCACGGACAGCGGACCGGACGACATCGCCCAGCCCGCGGTGGCGAGTACGGCGACGGGCAGCAGTCGCGCGGTGAGGGCGAGCGGCAGGGGCAGATCACGCACAGCGCACTTCTCGGGGTCGAGGCGGCGGTACCGCCGGGCGGTGGGATACGTCAGTGTCACATGACTCTCTGTGGGACGAAAGTGCGAACTCTCTCCGTGCATACGTGGTGACAGGGGTGTCCGGTTCAAGAGAGGCCCGCCGTCTTCGTGTCGGCGGCGGAGTCGCGGCCTCCGCGGAGTGTCCGTGTCAGGATCGGGTCCATGATCCCGATACGCGATCGCGGGGCCTCTCGCTCCCGCATGCTCCTCGTGGCGGCGCTGACGCTGGCCGTGGCCGGCTGCGGGCTCTCCGAGGAACTGGACCGCGAGCGCGACCCCGACCGCGCCGGGCCCCCGGCGCCCGCCTCGTCGCCCGCCTCGCCGACCGGCACGGACGCGCCCGAGGAACCGCGGGACCCGGAGCCGACCGGAACCCCGGCCGCCTGCCCGCCCTCCGGGGTGCGCATGACCCCCGGTCCCGTGGAAGCGGCGATGGGCCTGCGGGCGATGGGCGTCACCCTCACCAACTGCGGCACCGAGCCGTACACCCTCAAGGGCTACCCGGCGATCCAGGTGCTCGACGAACACGGCGAGCCCTACGGCGACATACGTGTCCTGCGCGGCTCCCGGCACATCACCACCGGCGTGCCCGACCTCGGTCCGCACCCGGTCACCCTGAAGCCCGGCGAGTCCGCCAGGACCGAACTGGTCTGGCGCAACACGGTCACCGAAGCGGACGTACCCGCCGTCGACGCCCCGACCCTGAGCATCGCCCCCCGGCCGGGCCGGCCGGCCGAGGTCATCGATCCCGGGGGTGGCATCGACCTCGGCACCACGGGCCGCCTCGGCACGACGGCCTGGGCCCAGGTCGCCGGGGCGGGACGTTAACCGGTTGCGGGGCCTCGCGGGCGATCAGCACCCTGGGTGCATGACGCGGTCACAGGACGCCACGCAAACCCAACTCCCGCCCCTGCCAGGGGAGATAATCGCCTACTACGAACGCGGAGGGGAGCACACCCGCCTCAGGGAGGGCGCGGGGCGGCTGGAGTTCTGGCGCACCCAGGACATCCTGCGGCGGCTCCTGCCGGGCGCCCCCGCGCGTGTGCTCGACGTCGGCGGCGGCACGGGGATCCACGCCGAATGGCTGGCCGAGGACGGGCACGAGGTCGAGGTCGTCGATCCCGTACCGATGCACGTGGAACGGTCCGGGCGCCTGCCCGGGGTCATCGCCCGGCTCGGCGACGCCCGGGCGCTGCCCGCCGAGGATGCCGCGTACGACGTCGTGCTGTTCCTCGGACCGCTGTACCACCTGCCCGAACGCCCGGACCGGGTACGGGCGTTGACGGAGGCCGGCCGGGTGGTCCGCCCCGGTGGCGTGGTGGTCGCGGCCACGATCAACCGCTTCGCGGGGCTCAACGACACCCTCAGGCAGGGGAACTACTTCATCCCGGAGCGCCGCGAGCGCACCGACGCCGTGTCGGGCGACGGCAGGCACCGGTGGTCCCCGGCGGAACCGCACTTCACCACCGCCTACTTCGCCGACCCCGCCGACGTCCCCGGCGAGTTCACCGAGGCCGGGCTCGCCCACGAGGGGCAGTACGGCGTCGAGGGGGTCGCCTGGCTGATGGGCGGGGTGGAGGACTGGCTGGACGATCCGGAGCGCCGGGAGGCGGTCCTCGCGGCGACCCGGCGGATCGAGTCGGAGCCGTCACTGCTCGGGGCGAGCGGGCATGTGCTGACGGTGGGGCGACGGCGTCCCTGAGGGGGCGGCGGTCGTGCCCGATGGGCCGGTGGCCGTCCCCGAGGAGGCGTGGTCGGCCCTGAGGGGGCCGGTCGAGGGCTGCGTACGATCATCGGACGTCCGTCGCGCAGCGAGGAGTCCGTCCGTGTTCACCACCCGCCCCACCCTCCAGGGCACCTTCGGCATGGTCTCCTCCACGCACTGGCTCGCCTCCCAGTCGGCGATGGCGGTCCTGGAGGACGGCGGCAACGCGTTCGACGCGGCCGTGGCGGCCGGCTTCGTCCTGCACGTCGTGGAACCCCACCTCAACGGTCCCGCCGGCGAGGTGCCGATCCTCCTCGCGCCGGCGGACGGGGAGGTCCGGGTGCTGTGCGGCCAGGGGGTGGCGCCCGCCGGGGCGACGGCCCGGCACTACCGGGCACTCGGACTCGAACTGGTCCCCGGCACGGGACCGCTGGCCGCCGCCGTGCCGGGCGCGTTCGACGCGTGGATGCTCCTGCTGCGCGACCACGGCACCAAGGACCTGGCCGACGTGCTGAAGTACGCCATCGGGTACGCCGAGCACGGCCACGCGCCCGTGGAGAACGTGGGGGCGACGGTCGAGTCCGTGCGGGACCTCTTCGAGGAGGAGTGGCTGTCGTCGGCGGAGGTGTACCTGCCGGGCGGACGGGCGCCCCGCCCCGGCGAGCTGTTCCGCAACCCGGCACTGGCCGCGACCTGGCGCAGGCTCCTCGCCGAGACCGCGGGGGCGGGGGACCGGCAGGCCCGTATCGAGGCGGCCCGCGAGGTCTGGCGCGCCGGATTCGTCGCCGAGGCCCTCGTCCGCCAGTCCGGGCGGCCCACCCTGGACACCAGCGGCGAACGGCACACCGGGACGCTCACTCTCGCCGACCTCGCCGGCTGGTCCGCGTCCTACGAGGCCCCGGTGACGTACGACTGGAACGGCTGGACCCTGTGCAAGGCGGGTCCCTGGAGCCAGGGCCCGGTCCTGCTCCAGCAACTCGCCCTGCTGCCGCCGGAGCTGCCCGCCCATGGATCCGCCGCGTACATGCACCTCCTCATCGAGGGCTGCAAGCTCGCCATGGCGGACCGGGAGGCCTGGTACGGGGACGCGGCGCCGGTCCCGCTCGACGAGCTGCTGTCCGACGAGTACAACGCCGCGCGGCGGGCGCTCGTCGGTGACTCGGCGTCGTACGAGCTGCTGCCGGGCGCCCCGGGTGGCCGTACGCCGCGACTGAGCGCGCACGCCGGCGTGGTGGCCGGCGACGAAGCGGGCGGCGCTGCCCCGGGGGCCGGTGAGCCCACCGTCGCCAAGGGGCCCCGGTCGCCGGTGCCGGGGGAGCCCGAGGTCGCGGCCGACGGGAGCACCCGGGGCGACACCTGCCACCTCGACATCGTCGACCGCTGGGGCAACATGGTCGCGGCCACGCCCAGCGGCGGCTGGCTGCAGTCCAACCCCGTCGTCCCCGAGCTGGGCTTCCCGCTCGGCACCCGGCTGCAGATGGCCTGGCTGGAGGAGGGGCTGCCCAACTCCCTCACCCCCGGCCGCCGCCCCCGCACCACCCTCACCCCCTCGCTGGCGCTGCGCGACGGCGTGCCGGTGATGGCCTTCGGCACCCCCGGCGGCGATCAGCAGGACCAGTGGCAGCTGCACTTCTTCCTCGCCGTCGCCCTGCGCCCGCCGGTGCGCGGCGGACCCGACCTCCAGGGCGCGATCGACGCCCCGAACTGGCACAACGACAGCTTCCCCGGCTCCTTCTACCCGCGCGGCACGCGCCCCGGCAGTGTCACCGTCGAGTCCCGGACGCCCCCGGAGGTCGTCGAGGAGCTGCGCCGGCGCGGCCACGACCTCGTGATCGGCGAGGCCTGGTCCGAGGGCAGGCTGTGCGCGGTCGCCCGCGACCCCCGCAGCGGGGTGCTGTCGGCGGCGGCCAACCCGCGCGGGATGCAGGGGTACGCGGTCGGGCGCTGAGCGCGGGGCGCGTCGCGGATCCTGCTCGCGGCGGCACCGTCCGCCCCCGGTGTTCACGGCGATTCCCTACCGAATACACCGAGCGGGAGGGGATTGTCAGTGCCACGTGCTGTCATGGAGACATGATCGAAGACACCGAAACCATCGACGAGTTTCTCGCCCGGCACGCCTCGGACGTCGAGGAGGCGATCCGCAAGGCCGCCGCGGCGGAGATCATGCCGCGCTTCCGGCAGCTCGCCGCGCACGAGGTGGACCAGAAGGCCGGCCCGCACGACCTGGTGACCGACGCCGACCGCAAGGCCGAGCTGTATCTGACGGAGGCGCTCTCCGCGCTGCTGCCGGGCTCGGTCGTGGTGGGGGAGGAGGCGGTGCACGCCGACCCCGCGTCGTACGGGGCGCTCCAGGGCGACGCGCCCGTCTGGATCGTCGACCCGGTGGACGGCACCCGCCAGTTCGTCAACGGCGACCCCGGCTTCTGCACCCTCGTCGCCCTGGCCCGGGGCGGTGTCCTGCACGCCTCCTGGACGTACGCCCCCGCCCTGGACCGGATCGCCGTGGCGATCCGCGGCCGGGGTGCCACCGTCGACGGCGTACCCCTGCGCGCCGGTTCGCCCGACCCGGGCCGGGACCTCGACATCGCCACCTCGCACCCGGACTACACCACGCCGGAGCAGAAGCGGGCCCTGCTCGGCCTCTGGACGGACGGCGTGGCGCCGCGTGCCTGCGGTTCGGCGGGGCTGGAGTATCTCGCCGTCGCCGAGGGCCGGCTGGACGCGACCGCGTTCTCCTGGGAGGCCGCCTGGGACCACGCGGCCGGGCTGCTGCTCGTCGAGGAGGCGGGCGGTGCCCACCTCACCCTGGCCGGCGAGCCCTTCCGTATAACCGGCGGCAACGCCCTGCCCTTCACCGCGGCCCGGGACGCGGCCACGGCCCGCCGGGTGGTGGGGCTGCTGGCGGGCGGCGCTTGACGCGACAGGCGGAAGCGCCACCTCCGCCGGTTGGCCGTGGCCGCCTCCCGGGCCCGTCGGTGGCCGGGCATATCCTGAGCGCAGGTCTGTCCGCGGGCGGGGATTGCGTCGGCGGAGTACGGCCATCGGCTGACGAAGGGGTCCGGACGTGCCGTCGATGCTCGACGCGGTGGTGGTGGGGGCGGGGCCGAACGGCCTGACGGCTGCCGTGGAGCTGGCTCGCCGCGGCTTCTCCGTGGCCGTGTTCGAGGCGAAGTCCACCGTGGGCGGGGGCTCCCGCACCGCGGAGCTGACCCTGCCGGGGTTCCGCCACGACCCCTGTGCGGCCGCGCACCCGCTCGGCGTCAACTCTCCCGCGTTCAAGGCGATGCCGCTGCACCGCTACGGCCTGGAGTGGCTGCACGCCGAGCTGCCCATGGCGCACCCCTTCCCCGACGGCTCGGCGGCCGTGCTGTCGCGCTCGGTGGGGGAGACGGCCGCCTCGTTCGGTCCGCGTGACGCCGGCGCGTACCGCAGGCTGGTCGAGCCGTTCCTGCCCAAGTGGGACACGCTCGCCCGGGACTTCATGTCGCTGCCGCTGTCCGCGCTGCCCCGCGACCCGGTCACCCTCGCCCGGTTCGGACTGGCCGGGCTGCCGCCGTCCACCTGGCTGATGCGCCGCTTCAAGGACGAGCGGGCCAAGGCGCTGTTCGCCGGCCTCGTCGCCCATGTCATCGCCCCGCTCGGCGGCCTCGCCACCGGTGCGGTGGGGCTGGTCTTCGCGCTGGCCGCGCACGCCGCGGGCTGGCCGGTCGCCCGGGGCGGCTCGCAGGCCATCGCCGACGCGCTCACCGCCTATCTGAAGGACCTCGGCGGCACCGTCCACACCGACTACGAGGTCAAGCGCCTCGACGACCTGCCGCCCGCGCGCGCGTACGTCTTCGACACCTCGCCCACCGCGCTGGCCCGGATCGCGGGCTTCGGCGGTCACTACGAGCAGTACCGCTACGGTGCGAGCGTCTTCAAGCTCGACTACGCGCTCGACGGCCCCGTGCCGTGGACCGCCGAGGAGGCGCGCCGTGCCGGGACCGTGCAGGTCGGGGCGAGCCGTGCCGAGATCGGCGCGGCGCTCGACGCGGCCTCCCGGCACGGCCGGGCGCCCGACAGGCCGTTCCTGATCACCGTGCAGCCCAGCCTGGTCGACCCGAGCCGGGCCCCCGAGGGCAAGCACGTCTTCTGGGCCTACGGCCATGTGCCCAACGGCTGGACGGGCGATCTGACCGACGCCGTCGAGCGGCAACTGGAGCGGTTCGCCCCGGGGTTCCGCGACCGTGTCCTCGCGCGCGCCACCGCCGGCCCGCCCGAACTCGCCGCGCACAACGCCAACTACGTGGGCGGTGACATCGCCTGCGGCGCGGCTTCCGGACTCCAGTTGCTGCTCCGCCCCAAGCTCTCGCTCGCCCCGTACAGCACCCCGCACCCGGCC
Source organism: Streptomyces stelliscabiei (assembly GCF_014873495.1). GTDB lineage: Bacteria > Actinomycetota > Actinomycetes > Streptomycetales > Streptomycetaceae > Streptomyces > Streptomyces bottropensis. Next base: position 8,323,427 of record NZ_JADBGF010000001.1, read on the forward strand.
GTCTTCCTCTGCTCCTCGGCGACCCCGCCCGGCCCCGGCGTGCACGGCATGTCGGGACACAACGCGGCCAAGGCGGTCTGGCGCAGGCTGCGCCAGGAACGCTGAGACGCGCCCGGCGCGCTGGGCATGTCACGAACGGACAAAGATCTTCACGTTTTCTCCATGTGAATGTTCAAGTCACCTGGGTAAGTTGCCGCCATGAATGATCGGAGTGCGTTACCGGACTCCGGCTCGCGGCCTGCCGTGGGCCTCGCCGACCTCGCACAACTCGTGCGCGCACCCGCCGCCCTGAGCGTTCCGGGCGACGTGCTCGCGGGTGCCGCCGCGGCGGGACACCCGCTCGGTGCGCGGACGTTCGGTGTGATGGGTTCGTCCGTCTGCCTCTACTGGGCCGGCATGGCCCTCAACGACTACGCCGACGCCACGATCGACGCGGTAGAGCGTCCCGAACGCCCCGTCCCGTCGGGCCGGGTCCCGCGCCGCACCGCCCTCGCCGTCGCCGGCGCCCTGACCGCCGGGGGCCTCGCGCTCGCCGCCGCCTCGGGGGGCCGCCGGAGTCTGCTCGGGGCGCTGCCCCTGGCCGGCGCCGTCTGGGCGTACGACCTGAAGCTCAAGTCCACCCCGGCGGGCCCGGCCGCCATGGCCGGCGCACGTGCCCTGGACGTCCTCGCGGGCGCCCTGGCCGCCGGGCGCGGCAGGGAGCGTGCGGCCTCGACCGGTACCGCCCTGCTGCGCGGTGCCGTCCCCGCGGCGCTGATCGGTGCCCACACCTACACGTTGACCGCGCTGAGCCGTCACGAGATCTCGGGCGCCCCCGCCCGGCTGCCGGCCACGACCCTCGCCGCCTCCACGACCACCGCCCTCGCGGCGGCCCTCCCGGCCGTCCGCACGGCCGTCGCCCACCGCGCGGAGCGCGAGGGGACCGCCGACGTGTCACCCTCGGCCGCGGCCCGGGCCGTCGTGGTCACCGCCGGAGCCCTCGCCTACCTCGGCAGCTACGGCACGGCCCAGGCCCGCGCCGTACGGGAGCCGTCGGGCGAGAACGTACGGCGGGCCGTCGGGGCCGGGATCCTCGGTCTGATGCCCCTGCAGGCCGCGCTGACCGCACGGAGCGGAGCCACGGCCGCGGCGGCGGCCCTGGGTGTCGTCCACCCCCTCGCGCGACGGCTCGCGCGACGCATCTCCCCCACCTGAGAAGCACGGACCTCTACGGAGGAAAGCCGACATGACCCCGCCCCCCACCCCCCTCAGATTCGGCTACGGCACCAACGGCTTCACCAACCACCGGCTCGCCGACGCCCTCGCGGTCCTCGCCGACCTCGGCTACGACGGCGTCGCGCTCACCCTCGACCACGGCCACCTCGACCCCTACGCGCCGGACCTGCCCCGACGGGTGGACGCCGTCGCCCGGGACCTGGCCCGGCACGGACTCGACGTGACGGTCGAGACCGGCGCCCCCTATCTCCTGGACCCCTGGGGCAAGCACCACCCGACCCTCATGGCGGACGGGGCCGAGCGCAGGATCGACCTGCTGCGGCGGGCCGTCCGCATCGCCGCCGACCTCGGCTCGCCCACCGTCCACCTGTGCAGCGGCCCCGCGCCGGACGACGGACTGCCGGAGCGGGACGCCTGGAAGCGGCTCGCGGCGGGCGTCGAGACCGTCCTGGACACGGCGGGGGAGTGCGGCGTCTCGCTGGCCTTCGAACCCGAGCCGTACATGTTCGTCGACACCGTGGAACGGTGCCTGGAACTCGCCGAGTTGACCGGCGGACACGAACTGTTCGGGATCACCCTGGACGTGGGGCACGCGCACTGCGTGGAGGACCGGACGGTTCTGGAGTGCGTCCGCCTCGCCGCCCCGCGCCTGCTGAACGTGCAGATCGAGGACATGCGCCGGGGCGTCCACCAGCACCTCGAACTCGGCGCCGGCGAGATCGACTTCCCACCCGTACTCGCCGCCCTCCAGGACCTCGACCACCGTGGACTGGTCTCCGTGGAGATCCAGGGCGGCTCCCTCGACGCCCCCGAAGTGGCCCGTCGCTCACTGGACTTCCTCCGCGCGGCGACGGCCTGACCCCGACCCGGCCCGACGACCACCCCCCTCAAGTCCTCCCACCCCACAAGAGGTCGTTCCGTCATGCTCTCCACCGGACTGCCGAACGCCGCGTCACCCGATCCGGCCGAACCCCCCGACCCCCCCGATCCCCGAACCCTCCTCGCCCGGCACCCGCTGGACGCGGCGGCCCGCGCCTGGCTCGACGAGGCCGTGGCCCGGGTCGCCGACCGGCCCGCCGCGATCCGCGCCCTGTTCCCCGCCGTCCGACGACGCTGCGGCCGCGCCCCGCTGGACGCGCGCCTCACCGTCGACGAGGCCGCCCGCGCCGTGCTGCTCACCGCGCTGCCGCTGGGCGGCCAGCCGCTCGCCGACGAACTGGCGGGTCTCTTCCGCCACGGCGACCCGGCCGAACAGCGGGCCGTCCTGCGCGCCCTGCACCTGTTCACCGACGCCGAGGGCGGCGGCACGGGCCGCGAACCCCTCGGCGACCTCGCCCTGCCGCTCGTCCGCGAGGCGCTGCGCGGCAACGACAGCGGCGTCGTCGAGGCCGCCCTCGGCCCGTACGGAGCCGCGCTCCTTCCCCAGGCCGAGTACCGGCAGGCCGTGCTCAAGTGCGTCTTCCAGGAGATCCCACTGGACCGGATCGCCGGTCTCACCACCCGCGCGGACGCCGAACTCGCCCGCATGCTCGCCGACTTCGCCCACGAGCGGGTCGCCGCCGGACGGGACGTACCGGCGGACATCTGGCCCGTCGTCGTCGCCTTCCCCGCCGCCGGGCGCCCGGCCGGCCGGCTCACCGCCGAGACGCGCGCCGCCGCGCCCGGCCGCCGGGAGGCCGCCGAGCGCGCCCTGCGGGCTCTGAACCGCGCCGCGGCCCACGCCCGGACCACCACCGCCCCCTGAGCACACCGCGTCGTACCGCCCCCTGAGCACACCGCGTCGTACCGCCCACGGAACACCCCGAGACAGAGGTCCGCACGTGCGCATCTTCGACCCCCACATCCACATGACCTCCCGCACCACCGACGACTACGAGGCGATGCACGCGGCCGGAGTGCGCGCCGTCGTCGAGCCGGCCTTCTGGCTCGGCCAGCCCCGCACCTCGCCGGAGAGCTTCTACGACTACTTCGACGCCCTGCTCGGCTGGGAGCCCTACCGGGCCGCCCAGTTCGGCATCCAGCACTTCTGCACGATCGCGCTCAACCCCAAGGAGGCCAATGACCCGCGCTGCCGGCCCGTGCTGGACGAACTGCCGCGCTATCTCGCCAAGGACCGGGTCGTCGCCGTCGGCGAGATCGGCTACGACTCGATGACGCCGGAGGAGGACGAGGCCCTCGCGCTCCAGCTCCGGCTCGCGATCGAGCACGAACTGCCCGTCCTCGTCCACACCCCGCACCGCGACAAGGCCACCGGCACCCGCCGGACCCTGGACGTCGTACGGGAGTCGGGCATCGCCCCCGAACGCGTCGTCCTCGACCACCTCAACGAGCTGACCGTCGGCATGGTGCTCGACAGCGGCTGCTGGGCCGGGTTCTCGGTCTACCCGAGGACCAAGATGAGCGAGGACCGCATGGTGACCATCCTCCAGGAGCACGGCACCGAGCGCGTGCTCGTCAACTCGGCCGCCGACTGGGGCCGTTCGGACCCTCTCAAGACCAGGAGGACCGCCGACGCCATGCTCGCCGCCGGGTTCGACGACGACACCGTGGACCGGGTGCTGTGGCGCAACCCCGTCGCCTTCTACGGGCAGAGCGGCCGGCTGGACCTCGACGAGCCCAAGCCGGACGAGGAGTCGAGCTTCCAGGGCAACTCCGTCCGGCGCGGCGGCGAGTGAGAGGACGGACCATGCGCTTGCGGCACCCGGACGGCACCGCCGTCCACCTCGGCTACTGCAGCAACGTCCATCAGGCGGAGGACCTCGACGGCGTCCTCGCCCAGCTCGCCGACCACGCCGAACCGGTGCGCGAGCGCCTCGGCGTCGACCGGCTCGGCGTCGGCCTCTGGCTCGCCCGCGACGTGGTGACCGAACTGGCCGCCTTACCGGGCGAGTTGAAGCACCTCAGAGACGAACTCGCGGTTCGTGGACTGGAGACCGTCACCCTCAACGCCTTCCCCTACGCCGGGTTCCACCGGGAGGTGGTCAAGAAGGACGTCTACCTCCCCGACTGGGCGGACGAGGCCCGGCTGCGCCACACCCTCGACTGCGCCCGCCTCCTCGCCGCCCTCCTCCCGGACGACGCCGCGCGCGGCAGCGTCTCCACCCTGCCGCTGGCCTGGCGCACACCGTGGCCACCGGACCGCGCCGACACCGCGCGCCGCGCCCTGGACCGGCTCACCGCCGGGCTCGCCGAGGTCGAGGCGGACACCGGCCGCCGTATCCGGGTCGGCTTCGAACCGGAGCCCGGCTGCGTCGTGGAGACCACCGCCCAGGCCGTACGGGAGCTGCGCGGCCTCGACCCCGAGCGGCTCGGGGTCTGCCTCGACGCCTGCCATCTCGCCGTACAGTTCGAGGAACCGGGCGCCGCCCTGCGCCGCCTCGCCGACGCCGGACTGCCTGTCGTCAAGCTCCAGGCGTCCTGCGCGGTCGAGGCCGCCGACCCGGCCGACCCCGCCGCCCACGCGGCCCTGCGGCGCCTCGCGGAGCCCCGGTTCCTGCACCAGACGCGCACGGCGACGTGGCAGGAGGCGCCGGACGTGCGGGGCGTCGACGATCTGCCGGACGCGCTGGACGGGGGTCTGCCCACGGACACCGGCCCCTGGCGCGTCCACTTCCACGCCCCGCTGCACGCCGACCCCGAACCGCCGCTGCGCACCACCGCCGACCAGCTGACCCAGGTCCTGGCAGGGCTGCTCGGCGGGACATCGGCCGACTGCGACCACATCGAGGTCGAGACCTACACCTGGTCCGTCCTCCCCGAACCGCCCACCGACCTGCCCGGCGGTATCGCCGCCGAACTCGCCTGGGCCCGCGACCGGTTGACCGGTCTCGGCCTTGAGGAGGACCACAAGTGAGTGTCCGGACCAGCACCCGACCCCACCGGCTCGTCGTCCTCGACATCGTCGGTCTCACCCCCGCGCTGCTCCGCCACATGCCCGCCCTGGCCGCCCTCGGCGAGCGCGGCTTCCGCGCCCGGCTCGACCCCGTCCTGCCCGCCGTGACCTGCGCGGCGCAGTCCACGTTCCTCACCGGCGAACCACCCTCCGGGCACGGCGCGGTGGGCAACGGCTGGTACTTCCGGGACCTCGGCGAGGTGCTGCTGTGGCGCCAGCACAACGCGCTCGTCGGCGGCGAGAAGATCTGGGAGACCGCCCGCAGGGCCGACCCCGACTACAAGGTCGCCAACATCTGCTGGTGGTACGCGATGGGCGCCGACGTCGACCTCACCGTCACCCCACGCCCGGTCTACTACTCCGACGGCCGCAAGGAACCCGACTGCTACACCTGGCCGCCCTCCCTGCACGACGAACTCACCGACCGACTGGGCCCGTTCCCCCTGTTCACCTACTGGGGCCCCAACGCCGGCATGCCCTCCACCCAGTGGATCCTCGGCGCCGCCCGCCAGGTCTTCGACGAACACCGACCGGACCTCACCCTCGTCTACGTCCCCCAACTCGACTACGAGCCGCAGCGCTCCGGCCCCGACTCCCCGGCCACGCTCCGCGCCGCACGCCGACTCGACGACGCCCTGCGCCCGTTGATCGACCACTTCCTGAGCGAGGGCGCCACCGTGGTCGCCCTCAGCGAGTACGGCATCACCCCCGTCTCCCGCCCCGTGGACATCAACCGCGCCCTGCGCCGGGCCGGTCTGCTCCAGGTGCACACCCAGGACGGCATGGAGTACCTCGACCCCTGGACCTCACGGGCCTTCGCCGTCGCCGACCACCAGATCGCCCATGTGTACGTACGGGACCCGGCCGACACGGCGGAGGTCGCCAAGCTCCTCGCCGAACTCGACGGCGTGGACGAGGTGCTGGACGACGCGGGCAAGGCGGCCCACGGCCTGGACCACGAACGCTCCGGCGAACTGGTCGCCCTCGCCGACCCCGACGCCTGGTTCACCTACTACTACTGGCTCGACGACGCACGCGCCCCCGACTTCGCCCGCCAGGTCGAGATCCACCGCAAGCCCGGCTACGACCCCGCCGAGCTGCTGTACGACGAGACGGTCCCCGCGGTGAAGCTCCGCGCCCTCGGCCAGGTCGCCCGCAAGAAGCTGGGCTTCCGCTACCGCCTGAGCACGGTGCCGCTGGACCCCTCCGGCGTCAGCGGCAGCCACGGGCGCCTCCCGGCCGACCCGCGGTACGGGCCCGTACTGCTGTGCTCCGCAGGCGAGTCGGCCCGTGAGGCGTACGCCGCCACCGAGATCAAGTCCCTCCTGCTGGAGCTCGCGGGACTGCGCGACGAAGGGCGATCAGCATGACCACCCACCCTCCCCTGCCCACCCTCCGCCCGCTCCTCGACCCCGCGCCCGAGTACGCCAAGTGGCGTGCCGAGGAGCCGATCCGCCGGGTGACCGTCTGGGGCGACACCACCCCCTGGCTGGTCACCCGGCACGAGGACGCCCGCACGGTCCTGGCCGACCCGCGGTTCAGCGCCGACTCCACCCGCGCCGGCTTCCCCGGCTTCCGCCCGCAGTCGCCGCCGCGGGCGCCGGGACAGTTCTTCATGATGGACCCGCCCGACCACACCCGGCTGCGCCGCGTCCTGATCCCCGACTTCACCTTCCGCCGCATCGGACAACTGCGGCCGGCGATCACCCGGATCTGCGGCGAACTGCTCGACGCGATGACGGCCGCCGGCGCCGGCGGGGCGGATCTGGTCGAGGCGTACGCCATGCCGCTGCCGTCCCTCGTCATCTGCGAGCTGCTCGGGGTGCCGTACGAGGACCACGACTTCTTCCAGCGGCAGGCACGGTCCTTCAGCAGCCTCGCCTCGGGGCCGCAGGAGATGATCGCCGCCCGCAAGGCCCTCCACACCTACCTGGGCGAACTCCTCGTCCGGCGCACCCGCGAGCCCGCCGACGACCTCGTCTCGCGGCTGGCCCGGGACCGGGTGGCGACCGGCGAGGTGAGCGCGGCCGAGGCCGTCGGGATCGCCTCGCTGCTGCTGGTGGCGGGTCACGAGACGACCGCCAACATGTTCCCGCTCGCGGTCGTGGACCTGCTGCGCCACCCCGGACAACTCGCCGCCCTGCGCGCGGACCCCGGCCTGTGGCCCGGCGCGGTGGAGGAACTGCTGCGCCATCTGACCGTCGCGCACTCGGGGCTGCGCCGCATCGCCACCGAGGACGTGGAGGTCGCGGGCGTCCGCATCCGCGCGGGCGAGGGCGTGATCGTGGCGGTCCACGCCGCCAACCGCGACCCGTCCGGCTTCGCCGACCCCGACACCCTGGACGTCCGCCGTGACACCACCGGCCATCTGGCCTTCGGCCACGGGCTGCACCAGTGCATCGGCCAGTCGCTCGCCCGGGCGGAACTGCAGGTGGGCCTGCCCGCCCTGTTCGACCGCCTGCCGAACCTGCGCCTGACCGCACCGCCGGAGCACTTCGCGTTCACGAGGAGCACGACCCACGGGGTGCGGTCGTTGCCGGTGAGCTGGTAGGTCGCCGAGCAGGTGGGCCGAGGGGCCGGTGGTGCGCCGGGCCGACAGGGCGGCGAGCCGGTCGTCGGCCGGGTCGCGGGCCCGTCGGGGCACCGCCGAATCGGGAGGCTCGTACGGCCCCGCGGCTGATATAGAGGCGGGCATGACCACCATCACCCTCGTCCGGGGCGACATCACCCAGCAGTCCGTCGACGCCATCGTGAACGCCGCGAACTCCTCCCTCCTGGGCGGGGGAGGAGTGGACGGCGCCATCCACCGGCGCGGCGGCCCGGCCATCCTGGCCGAGTGCCGCAAGCTCCGCGCCTCCCACTACGGGCGGGGCCTGCCCACCGGCCAGGCCGTCGCCACGACGGCGGGCGACCTGGACGCGCGCTGGGTCATCCACACGGTCGGCCCGGTCCACAGCCAGAGCCTCGACCGCTCCGCCCTCCTCGTCTCCTGCTACCGCGAATCCCTCCGCGTGGCCGACGAACTCGGCGCCCGCACGGTCGCCTTCCCCGCCGTCTCCGCCGGTGTCTACGGCTGGCCGATGGACGACGCGGCCCGTATCGCCGTGGAGACCGTCCGCACCACGGAGACCTCGGTCGAGGAGGTCAGGTTCGTCCTCTTCGACGACGAGGCCTACGCGGCCTTCGCCGCACGGACGGGCTGACATCGGCTCACATCGACGCGCCCGAAGCGGCGCCGAGCGCGCGGCGGGGTGCATCGCACGGACCGGCGTGCCGTCCTGCCGCACTCCGACGGACGAACGGCCGGAGTGGTTCGAACGGAGTCGTACGCAGCCGTACGCCGGAAGAAAGACGCTGGTCAGCGTCGTCGGCGTGGCACGTTGACAGACCGGGCCCCGGCGCCGTGATCGGTTGCGGCGGGCCGTGCGGCCTTCCACGGTGAGCGCAAGGACAGCTGCTTCGAAAGGAACGTGCATGCGCGCCCTCGTCTCCCGTGGTCTCCTCCTCTCGCCCCTGGTGTGCGGGGCACTGGTCTTCGGTCCGGTCGGCACCGCCACCGCGGCCGTCGACGCGGGCCGCACCGCCTCGGACCGCACCTCGACCGGGGCCGCGGCGGTCCCCGAACCCGATCTGGACGCCCTCTTCGACGCGTTGGACGCGGAGATCGACGCCCTCCTGGCGAAGGAGGAGGCCGACGCGGACGCTCTCATCGCCCAGGAGATCGCCGACGTGGACGCGCTGCTCGCACGGCTCGACCTCGACATGGACGGGCTGCTGGCGGACATCGAGGCCGACGTGGACGCCGCCACGGCCACGGCGACCGAGACGGAGACGGTGACGGTGACGGAGACGGCTACCGAGGCCGACACCGTCGCGACCGACACGGACGTGCTCCTGGACCAGCTGGACCTGCTCGACCGCATGGACCAGGGCGATGTCCTCGCCCCGCTGCTGGACGAGCTGACCACCATCGCCAAGTTGGACTCAGACAGGCTCGACGCGGCCGAGGCCGCCCGGCACGCCACGGCCCTGCGGACGGCCCACACCACCGTGCAGCAGCGGCTGCAGAAGCTGAAGGCGGCGGCCCCGGCCGGCACCGACCGCACCACCGCGGCGGCCGACCCGGTGGCGGATCTGCTCGCCGCGCTGCAGTCCGCGGTCGACGGCCTGCTCAAGGCGCTGGCCTCGCTCGACCTGGGTGCCGTCCTGGGCGCGGTGACCGGTCTGCTCGCCCCGGTCCTCGGGGTCGTCACCGGCCTCCTGCAGCCCGTGCTCGGCCTGGTCACCGGCCTGGTCGGGGGGCTCCTCGGCGGTCTGCCGGCCGTCACGCCGCCGGCACTGCCGGCGGCGTGAGCGCCTCAGTCCCCGTCGGGAGCGTCGCTGAGGCCCAGCCTCAGGTGCTCCACGTGGAAGACGGCCTGGTCCAGCAGCTCGGCGACATGGTGGTCGTGCAGCGCGTACACCACCGAACGTCCCCGCCGCTCGCCCACGACCAGGCCGAGGTTGCGCAGCAGACGCAGCTGGTGGGAGCAGGCCGACTGCTCCATCCCGACCTCGGCGGCCAACTCGGTCGCCGGGAGCGGGCCTTCGCGCAGCCGGGCCAGGATCAGCAGGCGGGAGGGGGTGGAGAGGGCCTGGAGGGTGGTGGCCACCTTGGCGACGTTGCCCCCGTCCAGGCGCACGCGAGGGGTGGCGTCCTGCGCTGAGGTGACGGCTCCATGACCCATGGTCCGTATCCTACCCATCTCACATGAAGGCATGAATGAGTCTTCATGTGTTCCTGTATGGTGTGCCGCGTGTCTGCCACCCTCGCCCCGTCACCGGCCCCCCGTTCGTCCCTGCCGACGGCCCCCCGCCGCCGCACCCGGGTCCTCGCCCTGCCCGAGGCCCGCTGGGCGCTGGCCTCGACCGTCGCCTTCCTGCTCGCCTTCCCGCTGGACCTCGCCGGGGCCTCCGCCTGGCTGTACGGCCCGCTCTACGCGATCGCGTACGTGGCCGGCGGCTGGGAGCCCGCGCTCGAAGGGCTGCGGGCGCTGCGGGACAAGAGCCTCGACGTCGACCTGCTGATGATCGTCGCGGCGCTGGGCGCGGCCGCGATCGGCCAGGTCCTCGACGGCGGTCTGCTGATCGTCATCTTCGCCACCTCCGGAGCCCTGGAGGCTCTGGCCACCGCCCGCACCGCCGACTCGGTACGGGGGCTCCTCGACCTCGCGCCCACCACGGCCACCCGGCTGCCGGCGGACGGCTCCGCCGAGGAGACCGTGCCCACCGACCGGCTCGCCGTCGGCGACGTGGTGCTGGTCCGCCCCGGCGAGCGCATCGGCGCCGACGGGCGGGTCCTGGAGGGGGACAGCGAGGCCGACCAGGCCACCATCACCGGCGAACCCCTGCCCGTGCCCAAGGCCCCCGGCGACGAGGTCTTCGCGGGCACCCTCAACGGCACGGGAGTGCTGCGCGTCCGCGTCGAACGGGACCCGGCCGACTCCGTGATCGCCCGCATCGTGAGCCTCGTCGAGGAGGCCTCGCGCACCAAGGCGCCCACCCAGCTGTTCATCGAGAAGGTCGAACAGCGGTACGCCGTCGGCGTCGTCGTCGCCACCCTCGCCGTCTTCGGCATCCCGCTGGCCCTCGGCGAGGACCTCACGGCCGCGCTGCTCCGCGCCATGACCTTCATGATCGTGGCCTCGCCCTGCGCGGTCGTCCTCGCCACCATGCCGCCGCTGCTCTCCGCCATCGCCAACGCCGGCCGCCACGGTGTCCTCGTCAAGTCCGCCGTCGCCATGGAGCGGCTGGGCGAGATCGACCTCGCCGCCCTCGACAAGACCGGCACCCTCACGGAGGGCGCGCCCGAGATCGCGGCCGTACGGCCGCTGCCCGGCTCCGGGCTCGACGAGGACGGGCTGCTGGCACTGGCCGCCGCCGCCGAGCACCCCAGTGAGCATCCGCTGGCCCGCGCCGTGGTGGCCGCGGCCGGCGCCCGCGGGCTGCGGGTGGCCGCCGCCGGGGACTTCACCGCCCTGCCCGGACGGGGTGTGCGGGCGACCGTGGAGGGGCGCGTGGTGACGGTGGGGCGGCCCGGGGAGAGCGAGGGTGCCGACTCCGGCGCGGCGGCCGAGGGGACGACGGTCGTCGTCACGCGCGACGGGGAGGCCGTCGGGACGCTCACCCTGGCCGACCGGCTGCGCCCCGACGCACCCGGCGCCGTGGCCGCGCTCGTGGCCGTGACCGGTGTGTCGCCGGTCCTGCTCACCGGGGACAACGCCGGTGCCGCGGCCCGGGTGGCGGCGGACACCGGCATCGCCGACGTGCGGGCCGGGCTGCTGCCGCAGGAGAAGGTGGCGGCGGTGCGGGGCCTCCAGGACGAGGGCCGGAAGGTGCTGTTCGTCGGGGACGGCGTCAACGACGCACCCGCGCTCGCCGCCGCCCACTCCGGGCTGGCGATGGGCCGGGCCGGGTCCGATCTCGCCCTGGAGACGGCGGACGCGGTGGTGGTGCGCGACGAGCTGGGCGCGATCCCGGCGGTGGTGCGCCTGTCGCGGGCGGCCCGGCGGCTGGTGGTGCAGAACCTCGTGATCGCCGGGGTGTGCATCGCGGTGCTGGTGGTGTGGGACCTGGTGGGTCATCTGCCGCTGCCCCTCGGGGTGGCGGGGCACGAGGGGTCCACGGTGGTGGTGGGGCTGAACGGGCTTCGCCTGCTGAGGGAGTCGGCCTGGCGCAGGGCCGCGCGCGACTGAGGGGGCGGCTCGTCCGAGGGGGAGGGCGGCTCGTCGGGTGCCGACGGGCACGCATCCGCACAAGCCGGTCGCACAAGCCGGTCGCACAAGCCGGTCGCGCAGGCCGGTCGCGCGGTTCTCCGCGTCCTCCGACGGGCCTGAAGCCGGCGGGACGCCCGCACCTCGATGTCGGATTCTCGCCAGCCCTCCTCGCTCCCCTCCCCGATGCTGGTGTCATGCGGAACGGGATGCACGAAGACACGGAGCGGTGCGTGCGGGCCGTGCGGTCGAAGGACGCGCGGTTCGACGGGTGGTTCTTCACGGCCGTGGTGACCACGCGGATCTACTGCCGGCCCAGCTGTCCGGTGGTGCCGCCGAAGGCGGAGAACATGACGTTCTATCCGAGTGCGGCGGCCTGCCAGCAGGCCGGGTTCCGGGCCTGCAAGCGGTGCCGACCGGACACGAGCCCCGGATCGCCGGAGTGGGATCAGCGGGCGGACCTCGTGGCGCGGGCGATGCGGCTGGTGGGGGACGGCGTGGTGGACCGCGAGGGCGTGCCGGGGCTGGCGCGGCGCCTCGGGTACAGCTCCCGCCAGGTCGAGCGGCAGCTGCTGGCCGAGCTGGGGGCCGGGCCGCTGGCGCTCGCACGGGCGCAGCGGGCGCAGACCGCGCGGCTGCTGATCGAGACGACGGCGCTGCCGATGGCGGAGATCGCGTTCGCCGCCGGGTTCGCGTCGATCCGGACGTTCAACGACACCGTGCGGGAGGTCTTCGCGCTGTCGCCGAGCGAACTGCGCGGGCGCGCCACCCGCTCGGCCGGGCAGCGCGCCGACTCCCCCGGCACCTCCGGCGCGCTGAGCCTGCGGCTGCCGTTCCGGGCCCCGCTCAACCCCGACAACCTCTTCGGTCACCTCGCCGCGACCGCCGTGCCCGGGGTGGAGGAGTGGCGGGACGGCGCGTACCGGCGGACCCTCCGGCTGCCGTACGGTCACGGCATCGTGGGCCTCACGCCGCGCCCCGACCACATCGCCTGCCGGCTCACCCTCGGTGATCTGCGCGACCTGCCCGTCGCCATCAGCCGCTGCCGCCGCCTGCTCGACCTGGACGCCGACCCGGTCGCCGTCGACGAGCAGCTGAGCGGTGATCCCGTGCTCGCGCCGCTGGTGGACAAGGCGCCGGGGCGCCGGGTGCCGCGTACCGTCGACGAGGCCGAGTTCGCCGTACGGGCCGTGCTCGGCCAGCAGGTGTCCACGGCCGCGGCCCGCACGCACGCGGCCCGGCTGGTCGTCGCGCACGGTGAGCCGGTCGACGACCCCGAGGGCGGCCTCACCCGTCTCTTCCCGACCCCCGAGGCGCTGGCGGCCGTCGACCCCGAGACACTCGCGATGCCCCGCACCCGCCGGACCACCTTCTCCACCCTGGTAGGCGCTCTCGCCGACGGCGAGTTGCACCTGGGCGTCGACAGCGACTGGGCCGAGACCCGCGCCCGCCTCCTCGCCCTCCCCGGCTTCGGCCCCTGGACCGTCGAGGTCATCGCCATGCGCGCCCTCGGCGACCCCGACGCCTTCCTCCCCGGCGACCTCGGAATCCGGCGCGCGGCCCGGGAGCTGGGCCTGCCCTCCACCCCGGCGGCGCTCACGGCCCGGGCAGCGGCCTGGCGGCCCTGGCGGGCCTACGCCGTCCAGTATCTGTGGGCGACGGACAGCCACCCCATCAACTACCTTCCCGTATGAGCCCGTTCAGGGCGGACGCATCTTTCAAGGACCCTTCATGAAGCACCAGGCGTCGCGGAAGCGGCACACGGTCGTCGACAGTCCCTACGGCCCCCTCACCCTCGTCGCCGACGACGACGGTGTGCTGTGCGGGCTCTACATGTCGGAGCAGCGGCACCGCCCGCCGCAGGAGAACTTCGGCCCCCGTGACGACTCGCTCTTCGCCGGGGCGGAGGAGCAGCTGACGGCCTATTTCGCCGGCGAGCTGCGGGAGTTCACCCTCGAACTCCGACTGCACGGCACCCCGTTCCAGCGGCTGGTCTGGGAGCGGCTCGTGTCGATCCCCTACGGCGAGACCCGCGCGTACGGCGATCTCGCCGACGACCTCGGCAACCCCAAGGCGTCCCGCGCGGTCGGCCTGGCCAACGGCCGCAACCCCGTCAGCATCATCGTGCCCTGCCATCGGGTCGTCGGCTCCGACGGCAGCCTCACCGGCTACGGCGGCGGCGTCGAACGCAAGCGGCGGCTGCTGGACTTCGAGCGGGGGGCGGCCCTGTTCTAGCCCGAGGACGCGGGAGAACGGAGGAACGGGGGCGCGTCGGGCGCGGGGGCGCGGATCACGACAGCAGACGGCGTTCCTTCGCCACGGCCACCGCGCCGGCCCGCGTCTCCACGCCCAGCTTGGCGTAGATACGGCCGAGGTGGGTCTTGACGGTCGCCTCGCTGATGAAGAGGGCCCGCGCTATCTCCCGGTTGCCCAGACCGCGGGCCAGCTGGCCCAGGATCTCGTGCTCGCGCTCGGACAACGTGGGCCGGGGGCTGCGCAGTTGGGCCATCAGCCGGTCGGCCACCGGTGCCGACAGCGCGGTACGGCCGGTCGCGGCGTCGCGGATCGCCGCGAACAGTTCGTCGGGCCGCTCGGCCTTGAGGAGGTAGCCGGTGGCTCCCGCCTCGATGGCGCGGCTGATGTCGGCGTCGGTGTCGAACATGGTGAGCACGAGAACGCGGGGCACCGGCGCGGCGGGTGCCTCCGCGTCCTCGGCCGGGCGCGCCGTCAGCCGCCGGGTGGCCGTCACCCCGTCCATGCCGTCGCCGAGTTGCAGGTCCATCAGCACCACGTCGGGGCGCAGGCGGGCGGCCAGTGCGAGCGCCTCCTCGCCGGTGCCCGCCTCACCGACCACCTCGATGCCGTCGGCACTGGACAGCAGCGCGCGCAGCCCGGCGCGTACGACGGCGTGGTCGTCGCAGAGCAGGAGCCGCACCGGCGGCCGGTCGACGGGCGGCGACCCGGCCGGCCCCGAGGACACCGGCCCGCTCATCGGACGTACCCCCCGGCGGTGTCGCGGACGATCGGCGTACGGGGGACGGCCGCCGACACCACCGTGCCCTCGCCCGGAGCGGACTCCACGGTGAGGGTGCCGCCCGACTGCCGTGCCCGGATGCGCATGGCCGGCAGCCCGTGCCCGCGCTCCCGCCCCGGCACCGCCCCGTCCGTCCCGGTGGCCGTCCGGCGCTCCGCGTCGAAGCCCCGCCCGTTGTCGGCGATGTCCAGCGAGACCTGGTCGTCGAGGCAGGTCAGGGTCAGTGCGGCCCGGGTCGCGGCGGCGTGTTCGCGGACGTTGGCCAGGGCGCCCTGGGCGATGCGCAGCAGGGCCGCCTCGGCGCGTTCGGGGAGCGGGCCGGGGGTGCCGTCGAGGCGGAACTCCACCGTCAGGCCCGGCCCGCTCTCCCGTTCGGCGAGGGCGCCGAGCGCGGCGGGCAGCGAGCGCTCCACGAGGTCGGCCGGAGCCAGGTCGTGCACGAACCGGCGTGCCTCGGCCAGGCTGTGGGAGGTGATCTCGGCCGCCCTCCCGATGTGTCCACGGGCCGCGTCCGGGTCCGTGTCCCAGACGCGTTCGGCGGCCTGGAGCAGCATCCGCTGGCTGGACAGCCCCTGGGCGAGGGTGTCGTGGATCTCCGTGGCCAGCCGCTGCCGCTCCGCGAGGACCCCCGCCCGCCGTTCGGTGGCCGCGAGATCCCGTCGGGTGCGGACCAGGTCGCCGATGAGGACGCGCTGCCGGGCCGCCTGCCGCCGCAGATGGACGAAGAGGGCGGTGGCGACCGCCGCGATGGCCGGCGGGGCGGCGACCATGTTGGGGTTGACGGTGCCCTCGGACACCCGTATCTCGGCGGCGACCACCAGCGTGGTCAGCAGCACCGCCAGCGGTACGGCCAGCCGCGGCGGCAGCGTGTGGAGCCCGGCGAACAGCAGCGGCATGGCACACCAGGTGGCACTCGGCGCGAGCGCGAGCAGGACGACCCAGACCGCCGTCACCGACCCCAGCCAGGCCAGATGCCGGGTGGAGGGCCGGCTGCCGGGAGGCGGCGCGGGAGCCAGCAGATGCCCGACGGCGTAGAGGAGCCCGAACACCGCGAACAGCGCCATCACCCAGCCGGCACGCGTCCCGCCCTGATCGCGGGTCAGGAACCGGGCGAACGAGGAGCACAGCAGCAGGAAGAACGCGGCGTGCACGACGGCGGCCAGCCAGCGGCCGTCCGGGTCCGTGCGCTCCTGCTCCGGCCAACTCATCGCCCCACCGGCTCTCTTGTCGTGCTCCTCGGGTACTTCACAGGTCGCCCTCCTGTGTCTAACGTGACCGGCTCCCGGCCGCATCAACCGATCGGCTGATACGAGGATCGCCCGAACCGCCCGCGGACCGGAGCCGGTCGACCGAACCGCACACCCCGCCGCAGCCCCGAGGCTGGCAGCACGACCCGAGCCGCCTCGGGACGCGACCCCCGAGTCCTCAGGGAAGGAAGCCCCGTGCCGCCGACCGAGAAGAACCTCACCGTCAACCGGGCCGCCCTCGGCCACCGCGTCACCTACGCCCTGCGCCACCCCGGCCGCGTGCCGCGCCATCTGATCCGCGTCACCCGCGACATGTGGCTGCGCCACCGCCACCCGGACCACATCGACTACTACCGCGCGGTGATGCGCTCCGACACCCGCGCCGACCCGGACGCGGCGGTCGGCAGCCGCAGCCGGGAGAGATGGCTGGCCCTGGGCGCGATGCAGTTCGACTACCTGCTCGGCCACGGCCTGCGTCCCGAGCACCGGATGCTGGAGATCGGCTGCGGCAACCTGCGCGGCGGCTGGCGGTTCATCCGGCACCTGGAGCCCGGCCACTACTACGGCCTCGACATCTCGCCCGACATCCTCGCCGCCGCCCAGGACACCATCGTCGAGATGGGGCTGCAGTCACGCCTGCCCACCCTGACGCCCGTCCGCGACCTGACCCTGAAGTTCCTCCCCGACGCCCACTTCGACGTCGTGCACGCGCACAGCGTCTTCTCGCACTCGCCGCTCCACGTCATCGAGGAGTGCCTGTCCCACGTCGGCCGGGTGCTGACCCCGAACGGCTGGTTCGACTTCACCTTCGACCGCACCGAGGGCACGGAACACCACGTCCTGCGGGAGGACTTCTACTACCGCACCGAGACGCTCGTCGCCCTCGCCGAGAAGCACGGACTCCAGGCCCGCTTCATGGACGACTGGGAGGAACTGCCGCACGGCCAGTCCAAGCTCCGCGTCAGCCGCCCCGCCGCGGACTGAAGCGCGGGGGCCCGGCGGCCCGGTCAGCCGCTCGCGGCACCGAGCCCCCGCAACAGCTCCGGCAGCGCGGTCCCGATCGGCTCCCGTACGACCTCGTCCGCCCGGTCGTCGTACGGGGTCGGGTCGGCGTTGACGATGATCAGCCGTGCCCCGTGGTCGGCGGCGACTCCGGCGAGCCCGGCGGCGGGCTGGACCTGGAGGCTGGTGCCGACGGCGATGAAGACCTGGCTGGCCTTGGTGATGGCGACGGCCTCGCCGAGCACCACCGGGTCCAGGCGCTCGCCGAACATGACGGTGGCCGACTTCAGGATGCCGCCGCACGCCAGGCACGGCGGATCGTCCTCACCGGCCTCGACCCGGGCGAGGGCGTCCTCCATCGGCGTACGGGCGTGGCACGCGACGCACACCACGGACCGCGCGCTGCCGTGGAGTTCGAGGACCTTGCGGGTGGGCATCCCGGCGAGCTGGTGCAGCCCGTCCACGTTCTGCGTGATCACCCGCACCGGCACCCCGGACCGATCCAGCTCGGCCACCGCCCGGTGCGCCACGTTCGGCTCCGCCCGCAGCGTCCGGTTCTGCCGCCGCATCCGCCACGCGCGCCTGCGGATCTCGGGATCACCCATGTAGTACGCGTACGTCACCAGCTTCTCGGCCTCGGGATCGCGACGCCACAGCCCGTTCGGGCCCCGGTAGTCGGGGATGCCGGAGTCGGTGCTGATGCCGGCGCCGCTGAGGAGGGCGACGAGGGGCTTGTTCATGGGGTGAGGGTAGGTCGGGGTTCCGGCCGGGGCGAGCGGATATCGGGGCGGCGCCCCGGCCGCGTGGTGTCAGGGGGCGGGCAGCCCGTACGTGCGGTCGTAGTGCTGGGCGACCAGGACGCCGCTGTGGTCGCAGGCGAGCTGCCAGTCGTTGACTCCGGTCTCCACGCCGTCGGTGAAGTTCCACAGGAGCCGGCCCTTGGCGGCGCCGATCGCGTAGATGCCGTCCCTGTTCTGGTAGGCCGGGACGTAGACGGCGCCCGGGCCCGCGGTGACCGGCTGGTCGATGTTGAGGCGGGGGGTGGGGCAGAACCAACGGCGGGCGCCGGTACCGGCGTTGAAGGCGTACACACCGGCGGGGTCGGTGCCGGTGACGTAGACCGTGTTGCCGTAGCCGCCGAGGGAGGCGAACATGCCGCGCTCGGGCTTCACCCGCCAGCGGAGCTTGCCGGTGGTCAGGTTCAGGGCCTCCAGCTGCCGGCCGATGGCGAACACCGTGCGGTCGAGGACGGCGAGGCCGGGCCGGAGGTCGTAGCCGACGGGGTGGCGCCACACGACGCCGGAGTCGATCAGGTTGCGGGCGGTGACATTGCGCAGGCCGTCGGCGTAGACGAAGAAGCCGGGGACGATGACCGGCGCCAGCCGGACCCCGACGTCCTCCGGGCTGATGGGGATGACCTCGGCGCGGCGGCCCGCGAGGTCGACGCTGAACACCGTGTCCGTGGAGGTCGCGACGCCCTGCTCGTCGGACTGTCTCCTGAGGCGGACGCCGATGACGGAGATGGCCCGGTCGTCGGTGGCGCCGAGCAGCGTGTCGAAGCGGAAATCCGGCCCGAAGTCGATGGTGAAACGTTTCGTTCCGTCGACCGGGTCGACTCCGATCACCGTCGCCCCCTCACCGAGCGCGACCGCGGCGTCGAAGGCCAGCACGGTCGGGGTCGGCGACGGGCTGATGCCCTCGTAGACCCACCGGGGCCGGGTGCCGTCCCGGAGATCGAGGCTGAGCATGTCACCCGGGCGGGTCTTCAGCAGGGCCGTGCCGTCCTTGAAGACGGCGGGCGCCTGGACCAGCGGGCCACCCCGATAGGTCCACAGCGGCTTGGGAGGCGGGCCCGCGGGCTTCGTGGAGCGTGTGGCCGGCTTCTCCGGCCGGCCGAGCACCACGGCGGCACCGACGGCGGCGGCCGTGGCGGAGCCGGCCGACACGCCCAGGACCATACGCCGGGAGGGGCCCCGCCGCGACACCGCGCGGCGGTGCCCGCCGGAGGCCCGGTAGGGCTCGGGCTCCTCGGGAGGGGAGAACGGCTCCGCACCGGTGCGGGGCCCGGTCCCCGAGCGCGGTTCGCCGCCGGCACCGCCGGGCGGCGGCTCCTGCGCGGCCCGGCCGGGCTGTCCGGAGCCGTCGTACGGGCGGCCGGACTCCGTCGCCGACGGGCTCCGGGTGTCGCGGGCCCCCTCGTCGTCCCGCTCGAAGTCGTACGCGGCCCGGCTGTGCCGTGCGGTGTGGGCGTCCGGCTCGGTGCCGGTCCCGGCCGAGGGGAACGTGACCTCCGTGTACGGCGCGGTGTCCAGGCTCCGCACCGCCGCCGCGCGCAGCGCGATCGAGGAGGCCACCGACGCGGGCAGCCAGCCGTCCCCCGTCAGCTGCTCCACACCCCCGGGCGCGCAGGCCGCGGCCAGCTTGTCGGGAGTGATGCGCAGCCGGGGGTCCTTGGTGAGACAGAGATTGATGATCTTGTCCAGGGGCTCGGGCACCCCGGTCAGATCGGGGGTGCTGTGCACGACCTGGTAGAGGAGCGTGGCCGCCGCGGTGCCGCTGAACGGCGCGTGTCCGGTCGCGGCGAACGTGAGCACCGAGCCGAGCGAGAAGACGTCGCCCTCGGGCCCCAGCGGCTCGCCCGTGGCCTGCTCGGGGCACATGTACTCGAAGGAACCGAAGAGGGCGCCGGAGCGGGTGAGGTCGTAGCCGTCGCTCGCCCGGACGATGCCGAAGTCGATGACGCGCGGGCCGTCGGCGGCGAGCAGCACGTTGGAGGGCTTCAGGTCGCGGTGCACCAGCCCGGCGGCCTGCACCGAGATCAGCGCCTCGGCGATGCCGGCGCCCAGCACGAGCACCGACTCCACCGGGAGCGGGCCGTGCGCGGCGATCGCCTCGGCCAGGGTGGGACCGGCGATGTAGTCCGTGGCCAGCCACGGGACGGGACCGTCCGGGTCGGCGTCCACCACCGGCGCGGTGTAGCGGCCGCCGACCGCTCCGGCGGCCTCCACCTCCCGGCGGAAGCGGATACGGAAGCTCTTGTCCCCCAACAGCTCGGGACGGATGGCCTTGACCGCGACGGTCCGCCCCTCGGGGGAACGCGCCAGGTAGACCCGCCCCATCCCTCCTGCGCCGAGCCGGGCCACGAGACGGTAGGGACCTAGCTCCTCGGGATCGTCTGAGCCCAGTGGTTCCATGACCTCAGCTGCCTGTTCGGTGAGGACGGGCGACAATCGGCCCGCGGGCGGGGGAGACGCACTGCTCCGGGCGGCTCCCGGTGACCGTTCCCCCAGGTGCTCCGGGTCTCCCGGAGCCACGGCCCGCGCCCGGGCCGCCGATCACGGTGTCCCGAGTGCTGCCCCGGTTCCTGAGCGGGACGCGAGGCGCCATTGCTCGGACGGGGGTGATGTCAGCCTAGATGCTGGAGTGACGAACGGGCAGCGTTTTCGGCCAGCGCTTTAAAGTTGCATTAAATGTCCCCTCCACCCTTCTCACGTTCTGTGCAAGGGCAGTTGACCCGACGTCAGGTGACTCCTGTCAATAACCGAGCGCCCCCGCCGTGGCCGGTCGTCGTCGGTTCAGCCGACCCGGCAGCCGTTCTCCAACTCGACCGGACCCGTGCCGTCCGCCAGCACGTCGAGGGCGGCGAGCACCCGCGGGCCGAGCGCCCCCGGGAGGTACCCGGCGAGTTCGGCGCGCGGGACGAGCCGCCACGACAGCAGCTCCTCCTCCTGCAGACGGATCCGCTTCAGATCCTCCTCGCCGAGCACCCCGCCGTCGTACAGGTACGCCACCAGCGGCGGCCGTCCCACCCCGCGCACCCAGTCCACGGCGAGCAGCCGCCCCGGCTCGACGTCCAGCCCGATCTCCTCCAGCGTCTCGCGCCGCGCCCCCTGCCGCGGGCTCTCCCCGTCGTCCGACTCGATCGTCCCGCCCGGGAGCGCCCATCCCTCGCGGTAGTTGGGCTCGACGAGGAGGATCCGCCCCTCGGCGTCCCGGAAGAGGGCGGCGGCGCCGGCCAGGACACGGGGCAGGCTCGCGATGTACGCGGCGAAGTCCGGAGTGCTCATCCAGGCAGGGTAGACGGCCCGCGGAAGGCGGGAGATCGGCGCTCGGGGAGCACGACGACCGGCGCTCAGGAGCCGGCGGCCTCGGCCAACCGCACCGTGCGCTCCGCGAGTTCACTGATGCGCACCCCGTCGAAACCGAACACGGCGCTGCGCACGGTGTCCTCCAGGGGGTCCTTCCACCGGTCCGGGATCGCCGCGGCCCCGCACAGCACCCCCGCCACCGACCCGGCGGTGGCCCCGTTGGAGTCGGTGTCCAGGCCACCGCGGACGGTCAGCGCGATCGTCCGGGTGAAGTCGCCCCCGCCGTACAGCAGCCCGGCGGTCAGCACCGCCACGTTCGGCACGACATGGATCCAGCCCAGCCCGGCCGTCTCCTCGCCCACCGTCGTCAACGTGTCCGCCCAGTCCAGCCCGGCGTCGTGCAGGGCGACGACCCGGCGCACGATCCGGGCGAGGCGGCTGCCCGCCGGGATCACCGCCTGCGCCTCGTCCACGGCCGCCCGCACACCCGTGGCCGTGAACGCCGCCGCGACCAGGGCCGCCGCCCACATGGCGCCGTACACCCCGTTGCCGGTGTGCGAGAGCACCGCGTCCCGCCGGGCCAGCGAGGCCGCGCGCCGGGGCAGACCGGGACACGTCCAGCCGTGGACGTCGGCGCGGATGAGGGCGCCGATCCACTCCTGGTACGGGTTGTCGTACGTCGCGGTCACCGGCGGCTTCAGACCCCGGGCGAGATTGCGGTAGGCCGCCCGCTCCGCCGTGAACGTCTGCAGATACGGCAGCCGCAGCAGCCACAGGTCGCCGACCTGCTCGGTGCTGAAGCCGAAACCGTGCGTCTCCAGCAGGTGCAGCCCGAGGATCGCGTAGTCGACGTCGTCGTCGCGGCAGCTGCCGTGGATCCGTCCCCGCACACAGCTGCGCCACTCCGGCCGCAGCGCGCGCCGGTCGCTCTCGGTGGCCGGCTCCGGGAGGTAGTCCGTCAGGGGGAGGGCCCCGGCCTCGCGGAGGTACCGGTCGATACGCTCCCGCGTCCACAGCTCGCCCTGCTCGACCGGTTTGCCCAGCATGTTCCCCGCGATCCGGCCCAGCCAGCCCCCGAGGACACGGTCGCCGAGTTCGGCCCCCACCGGGGGCGTGAGGGTCGCGGGGCTCGTGGGCGTCATGGTCCAGGTCTACCCACTTCCGGGCACGGCGGCCCGTCCGGCGGTGTTCGGTGGTCGGGACGGGGCATGACGTACGGGTGCCCGGCCGGTTAGGGTCGCAGCGGCGCGACTGCCTTGACGTGCGCAAGGCCCGACGAGCGAGGGGAACGCAAGGTGGCGAACGCCGCAGTGGACGGGATCGGTACGTCCATCGACACGGACACGGCAGTCCCGCGGGTGCTGATCGCCGCGGACAAGTTCAAGGGCACGCTGACGGCGGTCCAGGTCGCCGAGCGGGTCACGGCGGGCCTGCGCCGGGTCCGGCCCGAGCTGGCGGTGGAGGCCCTGCCGGTCGCCGACGGCGGTGACGGCACCGTGGCCGCGGCGGTCGCCGCCGGCTTCGAACAGCGCGAGGTACGGGTCGCCGGTCCGCTCGGTGAGCCCGTCACCGCCGCGTACGCCCTGCGCGACGGCACGGCCGTCGTCGAGATGGCGGAGGCGAGCGGCCTGCAGCGGCTGCCCGCCGGGACCTTCGCCCCGCTCACCGCCTCCACCTACGGCTCCGGGGAACTGCTGCGCGCCGCTCTCGACGCGGGCGCCCGGACGATCGTGTTCGGCGTGGGCGGCAGCGCGACGACGGACGGCGGCGCGGGCATGCTCGCCGCGCTCGGGGCCCGCTTCCTGGACGCGGCGGGGGAGCCCGTCGGGCCCGGCGGCGGAGGTCTGCGCGACCTGGTGACGGCGGACCTGTCGGGCCTCGACGAGCGGCTCGCGGCGATCGACCTCGTCCTCGCCAGCGACGTCGACAACCCACTGACCGGGCCGAAGGGTGCGCCCGCCGTGTACGGGCCGCAGAAGGGCGCGAGCCCCGAGGACGTGGCGACGCTCGACGCGAACCTGGCCCACTTGGCGGCCGTCCTGGCGAAGACCCTCGGCGGACGGGCCGCCGAACACTCCCTCGCGCCCGGTGCGGGCGCCGCCGGCGGCATCGGCTTCGGCGCCCTCGTCCTCGGCGCCCGGTTCCGCCCCGGCATCGAGGTCATGCTCGACGTCCTCGGCTTCGCGGCGGCGCTGGAGAAGGCGACCCTGGTGATCACCGGCGAGGGGTCCCTCGACGAACAGACCCTCCACGGCAAGGCCCCCGCGGGCGTCGCGGCGGCCGCCCGCGCCGCCGGCAAGGAGGTCGTGGCGGTCTGCGGCCGCCTGGCCCTCCGGCCGGAGGCGCTGGGGCGCGCGGGCATCCGCCGGGCGTATCCGCTCACGGAGGTCGAGCCGGACGTGGCGCGCTGCCTCGCCGATCCCGGCCCGATCCTGGAGCAGGTGGCCGAACAGATCGGCCGGGACTTCCTCGCCTGACGGCTACGGCAGGGGGATCAGGTTGCCGTCCAGTTCCCTGAAGTACTTGCCGCTGCTCAGGCCCTCCACCTTGCCGTTCTTGAACCAGTGCTTCGAGAAGTGGTGGATGGCCTGGGCGGTGGTCTCCCAGACCAGGGAGTGGCTGGATCCCTCGAAGCAGAACATCAGCTTCTTCGTGCCCCCGATGGCCGCGTAGAGATCCGGGACTGAGAAGTACAGGTCGTCGGGCATCGACGTCGAGCTGTTGGCCGTCCGGTCCAGTTCCCCATAGGCGATGAGCACGGGGACCCTGTCGCCGAGCACGTACCGGCCCTCGCTCTTGTGCGGCGCGGTCTTGCTGTTCCAGCCCCACCAGTAGGTGTTCCGGTACCGCAGGACACCCTCGTGTTCGCCGTTCGTGAGGGGGCCCCACTTACTGGCGACGGGGTCGTCCTCCATGCAGGCCGCCCAGGCCAGCTCGTCGATGCCGGGCTCCCACAGGGACGGGGTGCCGGTCAGCGATTTGGCGAATCCGCTCTTGCTGGTGACGTGCATCGGGAAGCCGAACTGGTTGGCCGGCTTGCCCACGGGCAGTGACGTGACCCCCGGCGGGCGTCCGAAGGGCGCCTCGGGCTTGCCCGACCACCGTCCCCGTGGCGGGAACATCGGAGCGAGCAGGAACATGCTCTCGACGTCCTCGGGGTGTTGGAGGGTGTAGGGGCCCATGACGAACGAGGCAGCGGACCAGCCCACGAAGCGGATCCGCCGGCCGGGTCCGACCTGGGACTTGATGAACCGCACCACCGTCGCCAGCTCCGCCGCGTCACTCTCCGCGTTGCCGAGCTCGGACTTGTACGTCGGCTGGCCGGGCGTCGGGATGGTGTGGTCGACGAGGACCGGCTGCTGCTGCGCCGGGTTGGTGTTGTACGGATCGTCCATCTGGCCCGGACGGGGCGACCGACCGGAGCCCTGGAGATCCACGAGGAAGACGTCGTATCCGGCCGCCGCCAGTTCCTGTGCCCAGCTGTACCGGTCGGGGTCGCCGCCGGGTACCGGCGACAGGTCGAAGCCCGCCAGCTCCGGCACGCTCCTGCCATGCAGCATCAGCACCGGTTCACGGTCGTGCGCGTGTCCGTTGCCGGGGGTGCCGTCGTACTCCCGGACGGGCAGCTCGATCTCCACGCCGTCGGTCGCCGGCATCGTCGACCTGTGCTTGACCTTGTGCTCGTCGTATCTGGTCATGACCATCTCCTGACGGTCCAAGGCGGACAAGTGGTGGGAAATCTCCCTTTCCACCGTCCACCTCTTCCTCACCCCCAGCAACTCGGCCCCCACACCAGGTAGTTGACCCGTCAAGGGCACACCGCGGACGCCCTTGAACCCGAAACGGGTGTGGCCCGAGCCAAAGAAGGCTCGGGCCACACCCGTCGGTGCTGAAGCGAAGGTCAGGGCAGCTGGGCCGCGCGGGCCTCGCGTCGGTTGCCGCGGAAGTTGTTCACCCGGCGTGCCGTGGCGAACAGCGGGATCACCGCGCCCAGGACGAGCTGCAGGGCGCAGCCGGTCTGGAGGAGGAACTGACCGCCGGGGGCGTCGAACGCCCAGGCCAGCAGCAGGCCCATCGACAGGACGATCCAGGAGAGCATCGCCACCGCGAGCGGACCTCGCGGCTTCGGGTACTCGACCCGGCTCACCATCAGCCACGCCGTGCCGATGATCGCCAGGAGGGTCGCCTCGAAGGGCAGCTCCAGGAGCACGATCGACACGACGGTCAGCGCGCCGAACGGCGAGGGCATGCCCTGGAAGGTGCCGTCCTTCACCGTCACGCAGGAGAATCTCGCGAGCCTCAGCACCACGGCCAGCAAGACGACGATCGCCCCCACCGCCGCCACCCGCTGGTGCGCGTCGTTCGCGACCATGCCGTAGACGAGGACGAAGTACGCCGGCGCCAGGCCGAAGCTGATCAGGTCGGAGAGGTTGTCCAGCTCCGCGCCCATCGGCGAGGAGCGGAGCTTGCGCGCCACCAGCCCGTCGAAGAGGTCGAAGATCGCCGCGCACAGCATCAGGATCACGGCGGTGGCCGCGCTGTGGCGGGCCATGCCCGTCTCCTGGCTGCCGGTGAGGTGCGGGATCAGGATGCCGGTGGTCGTGAAGTACACCGCCATGAAGCCGCACGTGGCGTTGCCCAGGGTGAGGGTGTCCGCTATCGACAGCCGGAGCGACAGCGGCATCTCCTCCGCGTCGTCCTCCACGTCGACCTCGGGCACCCAGCCCGCCCCGGTCTGGCCGGGTTGGGTCTCAGGATCAGTCACGGTCAATGCGAGTCACCCCAGCCACGGTCTTCTGCCCCACCTCGACGTCGATCTCCACACCCTCGGGCAGGTAGATGTCGACGCGCGAGCCGAAGCGGATCAGCCCGATCCGGTCACCCTGCTCGACCTTGGTGCCCTCGGGGATGTACGGGACGATACGGCGAGCCACGGCGCCGGCGATCTGGATCATCTCGATGTCACCGAGTTCGGTGTCGAAGTGCCAGACGACGCGCTCGTTGTTCTCGCTCTCCTTGTTGAACGCCGGTACGAACCCGCCCGGGATGTGCTCGACCGACGTCACCGTGCCGGACAGCGGTGCCCGGTTGACGTGGACGTTGAGCGGGCTCATGAAGATCGCGACGCGGGTGCGGCCGTCCTTCCACGGCATGATGCTCTGCACCACTCCGTCGGCGGGCGAGATGACCCGGCCCTGGGCGATCTCACGCTCGGGGTCGCGGAAGAACCACAGCATGCCCGCCGCCAGCGCGGTGGCGGGTACGGCCACCGCCCGCGCGGCACCGGAGCGGCGCGAACGGGCGAGGCTGAGTGCTGCGGTGGCGACGGTCGGGAGAAGCCACGGCGATGCTCCGCGCGCGAGCCGTACACCGGCAAGGCTGTCGCGAGGTGCAGAGGTTTGGCTGTGGGGCATGGATGACCTTCGTAGCGGATGATGCCGCGCGGTGACTGGGGACGGCGGCTTTCCTGGGAATCGTACCGGTCGCGGACCGCAACTGGGCAAGCCAGGAAGCCGAGTCGACAGCCGGAACGTGCTGACGGGGTGTGATCTTCTTCTCGAAGAAAACACCCCCAAGCGGACAACCGGCCCTCGACCAGCCCTTGACTAACCCTGGAACCGATACTCCTCGAGCAGTCGACGACCGATGATCATTTTCTGGATTTCGGCGGTACCTTCACCGATCAGCAGCATCGGTGCCTCTCGGTAGAGGCGCTCGATCTCGTACTCCTTGGAGAAGCCGTAACCGCCGTGGATCCGGAAAGCGTCCTCGACGACTTCCTTGCAGTATTCGGAGGCGAGATACTTCGCCATCCCTGCTTCGAGGTCGTTTCGTTCACCCGAGTCCTTTTTGCGCGCTGCGTTCACCATCATCGCATGCGCGGCCTCGACCTTGGTAGCCATCTCGGCCAGCTTGAACTGGATCGCCTGGTGCTGGGCGATCTGCTTGCCGAAGGTGTGGCGCTGCTGGGCGTACCGGACGCCGAGTTCGAAGGCACGCTGAGCGACACCGCAGCCACGTGCGGCCACATTCACCCGGCCCACCTCGACGCCGTCCATCATTTGGTAAAACCCTCGGCCGGTGGTGCCGCCCAGTACACGATTGGCCGGAATGCGCAGTCCGTCCATGATGAGCTCGGTCGTGTCGACGCCCTTGTAGCCCATCTTGTCGATCTTCCCGGGAATGGTGAGGCCGGGGCGGACCTCTCCGAAGCCGGGCTCCTTCTCGACCAGGAAGGTCGTCATCGACTTGTGGGGGGCCGTGCCCTCCGGGTGTCCTTCGTCACTTCGGACGAGAACGGCGACGAGTGTTGACGTTCCGCCGTTCGTCAGCCACATCTTCTGACCGTTCAGGACGTACTCGTCGCCGTCCTTGACCGCCTTGGACGTGATCGCCGACACATCGGAGCCGAGACCCGGCTCCGACATCGAGAACGCGCCCCGGACGTCACCGGCCGCCATCCTCGGCAGGAAATGGTCCCGCTGCTCCTGCGTGCCGTGCTGCTTCAGCATGTACGCGACGATGAAATGCGTGTTGATGATGCCGGACACCGACATCCAGCCCCGGGCGATCTCCTCCACGCACAGCGCGTAGGTGAGGAGGGACTCGCCCAGACCGCCGTACTCCTCGGGGATCATCAGGCCGAAGAGGCCGAGTTCCTTGAGTCCGTCGACGATCTGCTGCGGGTATTCGTCCCGGTGCTCCAGCTCGGTCGCGACCGGGATGATCTCCTTGTCCACGAAGTCACGGACGGTGGACAGGATCTCCTGCTGGACGTCCGTGAGGCCGTGGGTCTGGGCGAGTCGTGCCATGGCTACTTCTCCTGCTCCCTGAGCTCGGGGCGGCCCGGCTGCTCGCCGCCGCGCTCCTTGATGTACGTCTCGGTCGGCACCATGACCTTGCGGCGGAACACGCACACCAGCGTGCCGTCCTGCTTGTAGCCCTTGGTCTCGACGTGGACGATCCCGCGGTCGTTCTTCGACCTGGACGGCCACTTGTCGAGCACGGTCGTCTGGCCGTAGATCGTGTCGCCGTGGAAGGTCGGCGCCACGTGCCGCAGCGACTCGATCTCCAGGTTGGCGATCGCCTTGCCGGAGACGTCCGGCACGGACATGCCCAGCAGCAGCGAGTACACGTAGTTGCCGACCACGACGTTCTGGCCGAAGTCGGTCGTCTTCTCGGCGTAGTTGCTGTCCATGTGGAGCGGGTGGTGGTTCATGGTGAGGAGGCAGAAGAGGTGGTCGTCGTACTCCGTGACCGTCTTCCCGGGCCAGTGCTTGTAGACCGCCCCGACCTCGAACTCCTCGTAGGTGCGTCCGAACTGCATCGCGCTCAGGCCTCCGGGATCTCGAACTTCGACGTCCGCCGCATGCCGGCGGCCCGCCCCTTGCCGGAGATGACCAGGGCCATCTTGCGGCTCGCCTCGTCGATCATCTCGTCGCCGAGCATCGCCGAGCCCTTCTTGCCGCCCGCCTCGGACGTGCAGTAGTCGTAGGCGTCCAGGATCAACTCGGCGTGGTCGAAGTCCTCCTGCGAGGGCGAGAAGATCTCGTTGGACGCCTCGACCTGGCCCGGGTGCAGCACCCACTTGCCGTCGAAACCGAGCGCGGCGGCGCGCCGCGCGACCTCGCGGTAACCGTCGACGTTGCGGATCTGCAGGTAGGGGCCGTCGATCGCCTGGAGGTCGTTGGCGCGGGCGGCCATCAGGATCTTCATCAGGATGTAGTGGTAGGCGTCCGCCGGGTAGCCGGGCGGCTGCTCGCCCACGACAAGCGACTTCATGTTGATCGAGGCCATGAAGTCGGCCGGGCCGAAGATGATCGTCTCCACGCGCTGGGAGGCCGTCGCGATCTCGTTGACGTTGTTCAGGCCCTGCGCGTTCTCGATCTGCGCCTCGATGCCGATCCTGCCGACCTCGAAGCCCATGGTCTTCTCGATCTGCGTCAGCAGCAGGTCGAGGGCGACGACCTGCTGGGCCGTCTGCACCTTCGGCAGCATGATGCAGTCGAGGTTCTGCCCGGCGCCCTCCACGACCGTCACGACATCGCGGTACGTCCACTCCGTCGTCCAGTCGTTGACCCGCACGACCCGCGTCTTGCCGGTCCAGTCGCCCTCGTTCAGGAACTTGACGATGGTGTGCCGCGCCTCGGGCTTGGCGAGGGGGGCGCAGGCGTCCTCCAGGTCGAGGAAGACCTGGTCCGCCGGGAGGCCCTGCGCCTTCTCCAGGAAGCGGGGGTTGCTTCCGGGGACCGCGAGACACGAGCGGCGCGGACGCAGACGGTTGACGGTCATGCGGGGACCTCCAGGGGGTCGAGCTTGTTGGCCTTGCGGATCTCGTCGACGATACGGCCGATGATCCCGGTGATGTCGAAGTCCTTCGGGGTGAACACGGCGGCCACTCCGGCGGCCCTGAGCTGCGCGGCGTCCGCGTTCGGGATGATCCCGCCGGCGATCACGGGTATGTCGTGGGCGCCCGCCTCGCGCAGCCGCTCCAGCACGTCCGGGACCAGCTGGGCGTGCGAGCCGGAGAGGATGGAGAGCCCGACCGCGTGCACGTCCTCGGCGAGGGCCGCGTCCACGATCTGCTCCGGGGTGAGCCGGATGCCCTGGTAGACCACCTCGAAGCCCGCGTCGCGGGCCCGTACGGCGATCTGCTCGGCCCCGTTGGAGTGCCCGTCCAGACCCGGCTTGCCGACCAGGAAGCGGAGCTTGCCGACGTTGAGGTCCTTCGCGGTCAGCTCCACCTTGCGGCGGACCACCGACATGGCCGAGCCCTCCTCGGCGGAGACGGCCACCGGGGCCGACGACACCCCGGTCGGCGCCCGGAACTCCCCGAACACCTCCCGCAGGGCACCGGCCCACTCGCCGGTCGTGACCCCGGCGCGGGCGCACTCCAGGGTGGCCTCCATGAGGTTGCCGGTGCCCTTCGCGGCCTCCTTCAGCCGCTCCAGCGCCTTGCACGGGCGCGGGTGGTTGAAGGGCGGCTGGTAGCGGGTGTCACGCCAGTTCCGCAGCGATGTGATCACCCGGGCCTCGACCGCCGGGTCGACGGTCTGGATCGCCGCGTCCAGGTCGGCGGTCAGCGGGTTCGGCTCCGTCGACTCGAAGACGTTGACGCCGACGATCTTCTCCTGGCCGGACTCGATCCGGGCCCGGCGTTCGGCGTGCGAGGAGACCAGCTGCGACTTGAGGTAGCCGGACTCGACGGCGGCCATCGCGCCGCCCATCTCCTGGATCCGCTCGATCTCGGCGAAGGACTGCTCGACCAGCTCGGTCACCTTCGCCTCGATGACGTGCGAGCCCTCGAAGATGTCCTCGTACTCCAGCAGATCGCTCTCGTGCGCCAGCACCTGCTGGATCCGCAGCGACCACTGCTGGTCCCACGGCCGGGGCAGCCCGAGGGCCTCGTTCCAGGCCGGCAGCTGGACCGCCCTGGCCCGCGCGTCCTTGGAGAGGGTCACGGCCAGCATCTCCAGGACGATCCGCTGGACGTTGTTCTCCGGCTGCGCCTCGGTCAGACCGAGGGAGTTGACCTGGACGCCGTACCGGAAGCGCCGCTGCTTGGCGTTCTCGATGCCGTAGCGCTCGCGGGTGATGCGGTCCCAGATGCGGCCGAACGCGCGCATCTTGCACATCTCCTCGACGAAGCGGACGCCCGCGTTCACGAAGAACGAGATACGGGCGACGACGTCACCGAACTTCTCGGCCGGGACCTGCCCGGAGTCCCGCACGGCGTCCAGCACCGCGATCGCCGTGGACATCGCGTACGCGATCTCCTGCACCGGCGTGGCCCCGGCCTCCTGCAGGTGGTAGCTGCAGATGTTGATCGGGTTCCACTTCGGTATGTGGGAGACCGTGTACGCGATCATGTCCGTCGTCAGCCGGAGCGAGGGTCCCGGCGGGAACACATGGGTGCCCCGCGACAGGTACTCCTTGACGATGTCGTTCTGGGTCGTGCCCTGGAGCCGGGTGATGTCCACACCCTGTTCCTCGGCGACGACCTGGTAGAGCGCCAGCAGCCACATGGCGGTGGCGTTGATGGTCATCGAGGTGTTCATCTGGTCCAGGGGGATGTCCTGGAACAGCCTGCGCATGTCACCGAGATGGGCCACCGGGACGCCGACCCGGCCGACCTCGCCGCGGGCGAGGATGTGGTCGGAGTCGTAGCCGGTCTGGGTCGGCAGGTCGAAGGCGACCGACAGACCCGTCTGCCCCTTGGCGAGGTTGCGCCGGTACAGCTCGTTGGACGCCTCGGCCGTGGAGTGACCGGCGTACGTGCGCATGAGCCACGGCCGGTCCTTGGCTTGCCTGCCCTCGGCGGGCTGACGCTCGCTCATCGTGGACCTCAGATGTTCCGGAAGCGGTTGATGGCGTCGATGTGCCGGGCGCGCTTGTCGTGGTCGCGGACGCCCAGGCCCTCCTCGGGGGCCAGCGCGAGGACGCCGACCTTGCCCTGGTGGAGGTTGCGGTGCACGTCGTACGCGGCCTGCCCGGTCTCCTCCAGGGAGTAGACCTTCGACAGCGTCGGGTGGATCTTGCCCTTGGCGATGAGGCGGTTGGCCTCCCACGCCTCGCGGTAGTTCGCGAAGTGCGAGCCGATGATCCGCTTCAGCGACATCCACAGGTAGCGGTTGTCGTACTCGTGCATGTAGCCCGAGGTCGAGGCGCAGGTGGTGATGGTGCCGCCCTTGCGCGTGACGAAGACGCTCGCCCCGAAGGTCTCGCGGCCGGGGTGTTCGAAGACGATGTCGATGTCCTCGCCGCCGGTGAGTTCGCGGATGCGCTTGCCGAAGCGCTTCCACTCCTTGGGGTCCTGGGTGGTCTCGTCCTTCCAGAACTTGTAGTCCTCGGCGGTGCGGTCGATGATCGCGTCGGCGCCCATCGAGCGGCAGATGTTCGCCTTCTGCTCGCTGGAGACGACACAGATCGGGTTGGCCCCGCCGGCCAGCGCGAACTGGGTGGCGTACGAGCCGAGGCCGCCGCTGGCGCCCCAGATCAGCACGTTGTCGCCCTGCTTCATGCCGGCGCCGTTGCGGGAGACCAGCTGCCGGTAGGCGGTGGAGTTCACCAGCCCCGGGGCGGCGGCCTCCTCCCAGCTGAGGTGGTCGGGCTTCGGCATCAGCTGGTTGGACTTGACGAGCGCGATCTCGGCGAGCCCGCCGAAGTTGGTCTCGAAGCCCCAGATCCGCTGCTCGGGGTCGAGCATCGTGTCGTTGTGGCCGTCGGAGGACTCCAGCTCGACGGAGAGGCAGTGCGCGACGACCTCGTCACCGGGCTTCCAGGCGTTGACGCCGGGGCCGGTGCGCAGGACGACGCCCGCGAGGTCGGAGCCGATGATGTGGTACGGCAGGTCGTGGCGCTTGGCCAGCTCGTTGGTGCGGCCGTAGCGCTCCAGGAACCCGAAGGTGGACAGCGGCTCGAAGATCGAGGTCCACACGGAGTTGTAGTTGACCGAGGAGGCCATGACGGCCACCAGGGCCTCACCCGGGCCCAGCTCCGGGAGCGGGACCTCGTCGAGGTGGATCGACTTGCGGGGGTCCTTGTCGCGGGTGGTGAGCCCCGCGAACATCTCCGTCTCGTCCTTGTGCACGGTGATCGCGCGGTACGACTCGGGGAGCGGCAGAGCGGCGAAGTCGGCCGACGTGGAGTCCGGCGACTGGATCGCGTCCAGGATTTCCTTCACGGTGGTGCCTCCGGCGACGAGCGTCCTGAGGGAAGACGCTGTTGAGGGTTACGTCGGGTGCTGCTGGTGGGAGTGGTGCCGTCGGTTCGGCGGAGGTGGTGCTACGGCGGCGCTTTGTGGCGCGGAGGGTGCCTGTGACGCAGGCGTCCGGGCGCGCGGACCGTGGTCTGCGGGGACAGCCGGCGTACGGGAGTTCTCTGCACGCCGGCCGCCCGGACTCCTTCAACGTATGGCACGCCGTGTCACCCCGCAAGGCACCGAGTGCCAGAAAGTTCGCTCAGGTGAAATCTTTACGTAACACGTGAGCGATGATCGATCAGAGGGCAGGCCAAAAGGGCCTCTGACATGGCAAAACGGCCACCCCGCAGGGTGGCCGTCCTCACAGTTACCGATGAGTAGAACGTGGTCCGGATCGGGTTCAGCGGTCCCGGAGTGCCTCTTCGATCGTCCGCATGACCTCGTCGAGGGGGGCGTCGGTGCGGGCGACCGTCACCAGGACCTCGCCGTGGGCGGAGGCCGTCGCGGCGGCCGGCTCGGGTGCCAGGGTGCGGCCGGCGCCCGTGCCCGTGCCGAACGTCCTGCGCACGATGGCGAAGGCGTGGTCGAGATGGGTCTCCACGTCGCCCTGCCCACCTGAGCGGAGCCACCGGCGCAGTACGTGGTTGTGCGCGGTGACGACCGCGGAGGCGGCCACCTCGGCGAGCAGCGGATCGTCGTTGCCGGCGTCGTGGTGGGCGTTCTCGTCGAAGTGACCCAGCAGATAACGGGTGAACAGGCGCTCGTAGCGGGCCACGGAGGCGATCTCCGCCTCCCGCAGGGTGGGGACCTCACGCGTCAGCTTGTAGCGGGCGACCGAGATCTCCGGCCGGGCCGCGTACATCTTCATGACTTCCTTGATGCCGCGGCACACCGTGTCGAGCGGGTGCTCGTGCTGGGGTGCCGCGTTGAGCACCGCCTCGGCCCGGATCAGGGTGTCGTCGTGGTCCGGGAAGATCGCCTCTTCCTTGGAGCGGAAGTGGCGGAAGAAGGTGCGGCGGGCGACCCCGGCCGCCGCCGCGATCTCGTCGACGGTGGTCGCCTCGTACCCCTTGGTCGAGAACAGCTCCATGGCCGCGGCCGCCAGTTCCCGGCGCATCTTGAGGCGTTGGGCGGCGGCGCGACTTCCCGCGGCGCTCTCCGGAGCGTCGGGCGCAGCTGGTGTACGTGAGGACTTGGCGGGCTGGGACATGCCCCGAACGTACTGCATCCGTGCAGGAGAGCGCGCGTGTCCGGCCATCCCCCCGTCCCGCTCGGACGAGGAGGTGACCAGGTGGGCGGGCGGGGGAGCGGCGCAGGGGCCGGACGCGGAGGCGGCGGAGCGGGCCGGCGTAGAACGGCTGCCCGGGACGAGCAGCCCGCCCCAGTCCGTGCCCGCCCCCGACGGACCCGGAGGACCGGTCCCGCCGACTGCGGGGCGGTCGGCGGGAGCGGTCTTGGACCTCGGCCGGTCCGCCGGGCCGTCGGCCACCGTCGGCCGGCGCACCGGATCGGCGTCCGCCGTCGACCGGCCCGCCCGGGGCACCCCGGGCGGGCCCGACCAGGACGCCGGGCCCGGGGGCGCTCCGATCCCGTCGTCCGCCCGCTCAGCGCTTGGCATGTTCGCGGAAGCCACGGCCCGTCTTGCGGCCGAGGCAGCCCGCGGCCACCAGGTGCTCCAGCAGCGGCGCCGGGGCCAGTCCGGGATCGCGGAACTCGCGGTGCAGGACCTTCTCGATGGCCAGCGAGACGTCCAGGCCGACCACGTCCAGGAGCTCGAACGGGCCCATCGGGTAGCCGCCGCCCAGCTTCATGGCCGCGTCGATGTCGTCCAGCGTCGCGTAGTGCTCCTGGACCATCTTGATCGCGTTGTTCAGGTACGGGAACAGCAGCGCGTTCACGATGAAACCGGCCCGGTCCCCGCAGTCCACCGGGTGCTTGCGGACCTTCGCGCACACCTCGCGGACGGTGGCGTGCACGTCGTCGGCGGTCAGGACCGTGCGGACCACCTCGACCAGCTTCATCGCGGGCGCCGGGTTGAAGAAGTGCATCCCGATCACGTCCTGCGGGCGCGAGGTGGCGCGGGCGCAGGCGACCACGGGCAGCGAGGAGGTGGTGGTGGCCAGGATCGCGCCCGGCTTGCAGACCTTGTCGAAGGTCGCGAACAGCTGCCGCTTGACCTCCAGGTCCTCGGCCACGGCCTCCAGCGCCAGATCGACGTCCGCGAAGGCGTCGTAGGAGCCGGCCGGGGTGATCCGGTCCAGGGTCTCGGCGGCGGCCTCGACCGTCATCCGCCCCTTGTCGACGGAGCGCGCCAGCGACTTGCCGATACGGGCCTTCGCGGCCTGCGCCTTCTCCTCGGTGCGGGCGGCCAGCACGACCTCGTACCCGGACTTCGCGAACACCTCGGCGATCCCGGACGCCATGGTCCCGGAGCCCGCGACGCCCACCGAACGGACGGTACGGCCCGGGACCGTGACGACCCCGTCCAGCGGCGTCAGCGCGTCCCTCACGACGGTGGCGGAGCCGGGGGCCTCGTAGGAGTAGAAGCCGCGCCCCGTCTTGCGGCCGGTCAGGCCCGCCTCGCTGAGCTGCCGCAGGATCGGCGCCGGGGCGTGCAGCCGATCGTGCGAGGCCGCGTACATGGCCTCCAGGACCGTGCGCGCGGTGTCGACGCCGATCAGGTCCAGCAGGGCCAGCGGGCCCATCGGCAGGCCGCAGCCGAGCCGCATCGCCGCGTCGATGTCCTCGCGGGAGGCGTACTTGGCCTCGTACATCGCGGCTGCCTGGTTGAGGTAGCCGAACAGCAGTCCGTCGGCGACGAATCCGGGCCGGTCGCCGACCGCGACGGGCTCCTTGCCCAGGTCGAGGGCGAGATCCGTGACCCGGGCGACGGCCTGGGGCGCGGTCAGCACCGAGGAGACGACCTCGACCAGCTTCATCGCCGGCGCCGGGTTGAAGAAGTGCAGGCCGAGCACCCGCTCCGGGCGCGCCGACTCGGCGGCCAGCCGCGTCACCGACAGGGCGTTGGTGCCGGTGGCGAGGACGGCGTCCGGACGCACGATCGCGTCCAGCTCACGGAAGACCTGCTGCTTGATCTCGTACGACTCCGGGACCACCTCGATCACCAGGTCGGCGTCGGCCGCGGCCTGGAGGTCGGTGAAGGTGCGGAAGCGGGCGAGGGCGTCACCACGCTCCTGCTCGGTGAGGCGCCCACGGGCCACGGCACGCTCGGTGGCGGTCTCCAGCGCGGCGACGGCGCGGGCGGCGGCGGCCTCGCTGAGGTCGATGCCGACGACCTCACGGCCGGCCCGGGCCAGCACTTCGGCGATACCGGTGCCCATGGTGCCGAGGCCGACCACGGCGATCGTCTTGAACGGGGACTGCGGGGACAGCGACGAGTCGGAAAGGGGAGTGGCCATCGCGGGACTCCAGACGAGGTGACGACTGAGGGAAACGCCGCGGGTGCGCGAAGAGCGCGCAACCGGCGCGTGGCGTGCGGGTGTGGGTGGTGCCGGGCTGATGAACGCACACGCCCGGTGCCGTCGCCCGGGGCGTGCACACGCCCGGGGGAACGGCTGAACCGACCGGCCCTGTCCCGAGGCCGAGCCGTACTGGTACTCCAGGTACCGAACCGACTGTGCTCACGACGGCTGCGTCACCAAACCGTCGGGAGCGAACACGAGTGGGTAACTCGCTCGTCTGAGCTTAACCGGCGGGTAACGAGCGCGCCAGCCCCCGTGTGTTGTGACGTACGTCCCCCAAGTGCGCCGGGCGCCCGTACGCTCGACGGCATGGACGAGGAGTTGCGATCACTCACGGAGCGTGTGCGGAGCGAGTCGGGCGGCGCGGCGGGATACGAGCGGCTCGTGCGGACCGAGTCCACGGACGAACTGGCGGGCGTGCTCGTCGAGCAGGGGCAGCCGCTGTGGGCGCGGGAGCTGGCCGCGTTCCGGCTCGGCGTCGCGGGGGACCGCCGGGCCTTCGAGTCCCTCGTCCTCCTGCTCAACCACCGCGACCCACCGCGCTGCGCCTCGGCCGCCTACGCGCTCGCCCGGCTCGGCGACCCGCGCACGGCGCGCGCGGCGGCCGCCCTCGCGACCAACGAACTCCGGGTCGCCTACGCCCTGCACCCGGTGCGCCTCCTCGTCGAACTGCGCGCCCCCGAGTCCGTCCCGGCGCTGATCACCACACTCCGGCGCCGTCTGCACCCGCACGATCCCTACCGCCGGGTGGCGCTCGCGTGCGTGGACGGGCTGGGCGCCCTCGGGGACGCCCGCGCCAGGACCGTACTGAACGACGCCCTCGCGCATCCCACGCTCGCGGAGGCGGCGGTGCGGGCGCTGGCACGCATCCCCCGGCAGCGTTAGGCGCCGAGTTCCCGCACGTACCGGACCTCGGGCACCTCGGTTCCGTCCACCTCGAACGGCTCCTCGGCGCCGTCCGCGGTGAAGCCGTGGTGGGCGTAGAAGCGGCGGGCCCGCACGTTCTCCTTCAGCACCCACAGGCGCACCGCGGCGTGGCCGGCCGCCTCGCAGCGCGCGGCGGACTCCCGCAGCAGCGCGGTGCCCACTCCGGTGCCGTAGTGTCCCGGGCGGGTGTAGAGGGCGTACAACTCGGCCTCCCCGGTGCGGACTTCGCCGTCGCGGTAGGGGCCGTACGCGGCCCAGCCGACGATCTCGCCGGCCCGCTCGGCGATCAGGTTCACCACGGGGTTGCCGGCCTTCGCCAGCATCACGCGGCGCCTCTCGGCGTCCTCCTCCACGTCCATGGCGTCGAGGTGGGACGAGGGGACGAGGCCTGCGTACGCGGTCCGCCAGCCGCCCACGCGGATCTCGGCGACGGGACGGCAGTCGGCCGGGTTCATCTCGCGGACGCGGAGTTCGCCGCGGTCGTGGGGGGTGTCGTTCATGGCGGCACCCTAGGCGGGGCGGGCTGCGGGGGTCCCGTGCTTTTCCGGCGGGACCCCCACGGCCCCGGCTCAGCCGCGGAAGCCCAGCAGACCGTGCAGCGTCGTGCCCCGGGACGAGGCGGACGCGGCCTTGCTCTTCAGGGGCTCGGGGTCGGCGAGCTTCGCGCAGGTGGCGTCGATCTCGCCCTGGCCGCGCGGCACCCTGCCGTCGGTCAGATAGGCCGCCAGGTGCTTGTCCAGGCAGGCGTTGCCGCTCAGCGAGATGCCGTGGTTCCCGCCGCCCTCCTCGACGACCAGGCTGGACCCGCGCAGCAGCTGGTGGGTGACGATCCCACCCTCGTAGGGAGTGGCCGCGTCGTCCGTCGCCTGGAGGATCAGCACCGGCGGCAGCGCGGTGTTGGAGACGTCCACGGGGTCCAGGGACGCGGTGGGCCAGAACGCGCAGGGCGCGTTGTACCAGGCGTTGTTCCAGGTCATGAAGGGTGCCTTCTCGTACATCGCCCAGTTGTCGTCGCGCCACTCGTCCCAGTCGCGGGTCCAGCGCGCGTCACGGCACTGCACCGACGCGTAGACGCTGTAGCCGTTGTCACCGGCCGCGTCGACGGCGCCGAAGTTCTCGTACGCCTCGACCAGCGGATCGTCGTTCTTCTTGTTCACGAAGGCCGCGAACGCCTCGGCGAGATAGGGCCAGTAGCCGTCGTAGTAACCGCCGGGCATGAACGTGTCCTCCAGTTCGGAGGCGCCCACCTTGCCGTCCGCGGGGCGCGCGGCCAGCGCCGACCGCATCGCGTACCACTTGGCCTCGATCTTCTCCGGATCGGTGCCGAGCCGGTACGTCCGGTCGTGCCGGGCGATCCAGGCCATCAGCGCCCGGTGGCGGTCGTTGAACGCCTGGTCCTGCCCGAGGTTGCCGTCGTACCAGACCCCCGTGGGGTCCACGACGGAGTCCAGCACCACGCGTCGTACCCGGTTCGGGAAGAGCTTGGCGTACACGGCGCCCAGGTAGGTGCCGTACGAGTACCCGAAGTAGTTGATCTTCTTGGCGCCGAGGGCCGCGCGGATGGCGTCCAGGTCCCGGACGGTGCTGACCGTGTCGATGTACGGCAGCACGTCCGCGTACTTCTTGGCGCATGCCTGGGCGAAGGCTTTGGCACGTGCGAGGTTGGCCCGCTCGGCCTTCGGGGTGCTCGGCAGGGAGTCGGGGCGCACCGCCGCGAAGTGGCCCGGCCTGCAGTTCAGCGCGGGCTTGCTGGCGCCGACGCCGCGCGGGTCGAAGCCGATGACGTCGTACTGCGCCGCCACCTTCTTCGGCAGCGACGACGCGACGAAACCGGCGAGGGTGCGGCCGCTGCCACCGGGGCCGCCCGGGTTGACCAGCAGGGGGCCCTGGTAGGTCTTCGCGGTGTGCGGGACACGGGAGAGGGCGAGCGTGATCTTTCTGCCGTTCGGCTTTCCGTGGTCCAGCGGCACCTTCAGGGTGGCGCACTGGAGCTTGGGATGGTCGGCGGTGGCGCACTTCTTCCAGGCCGGCTTCGCCATCGGGGCGGCGGCCATGGCGCCGCTCGCGCCGGCCGGGACCGCCGTGACCATTCCGGCCAACAGGGCGACGGCACCGCACAGAGCAGCTGTGCGTTTCTTCATCGTCAGGCCTCCCAGGACGGAGGATTTCGGGCCGTGCACGCCACGGCCTTCGTCGCATCGTCCCGAACCGGGCCCCGCGAAGAACGCGTTCCCCCGAGACTTGACCCGTTCGGGGCGGGAGAAGCGCCCGGATGCTCTCCGAGGGGCCGGAGGAGGCCGCGGAAGGTTCGGAGAGTGTCGGAAGCGTCGTGGACGGGTCCGAGGAGGGTCAGAGGAGAGTCAGCTGGGTCGGTTCCGTGTCCCGGGCCGTCTCCGGCGCGGGCCGCTCGCGTACCGGCGGCCGTCGCAGCCCCTCCGTGCGCCGGGGCCCGATGCCGTACTCCTCGGCCAGTTCGTGGACCTGACGGGTGATCTGCCGCTGATACCACTTCGGGGCGTAGGCGCCCTCCGCGTAGAGCAGCTCGTAACGCCGTACGAGACGGGGGTGGTGGCGTTCCAGCCAGGCCATGTACCACTCGCGCGCGCCGGGCCGCAGATGCAGCACCAGCGGGGTCACGGAGGTGGCGCCGGAGGCCGCGACGGCCCGCACGGTCTCGCGCAGCCGGTCGGGGTGGTCGCTGAGGAAGGGCAGCACGGGGGCCATCAGCACCCCGCAGCCGATCCCCTGCCCGGTGAAGGCCCGTACGACGTCCAGCCGGCGCTCCGGCGCGGGCGTGCCGGGCTCGACCGTGCGCCACAGCTCGGGGTCGGTGAAGCCGACGGAGACCGACAGGCCGACCTCGGTGACCTCCGCCGCCTGCCGGATCAGCTCCAGGTCGCGCAGGATCAGCGTGCCCTTGGTCAGGATGGAGAAGGGGTTCGCGTGGTCGCGCAGGGCCGCGATGATGCCCGGCATCAGGCGGTAGCGGCCTTCCGCGCGCTGGTAGCAGTCGACGTTGGTGCCCATCGCGATGTGCTCGCCCCGCCAGCGCGGCGAGGCCAGCTGCCGGCGCAGCAGGTCGGGCGCGTTGATCTTCACGACGATCTGCGAGTCGAAGTCGAGGCCCGTGTCGAGGTCCAGGTAGCTGTGGGTGCTGCGGGCGAAGCAGTAGACGCATCACTACTTCAACGCATAACCCCATTGAAGTAGGCAGCCCCCGGCGGTGTTGGAAGCACCGACCGAGGGCCTGACGGATCAACCTGACTTCACCAGGAGCCCGCTGTGCTGAACCTTCTCATGTCCCCCCGTGCCGTCCGCAACATCCGTGGCCTGCTCGGTACCGTCTCGGCCGCCGTCCGCTCCGTCGTCGCCCCCGCGACGCTCGTCGAGCAGACCGCCACCGAGACGCCCGTCGTCGAGGCCCCGGACCCGGCCGGCCTGTACGAGGCCGACGAGCTTCCCGCCACCGAGACCATCGAGTCCGCCGCCCGCGAGTACGACCGCGCCGCCGACCAGGCCCGCCGCGCCGACAGGGCGAAGCGCGCCAGCAAGAAGATCCTCGACCGGCTCCCGGCCGGCGTGTACGGGATGTACCGCGTGTTCCGTACCCCGTCCTCGCGGCAGACCCCGGACCTCGCCGAGATCACTCGCATCTTCAAGGCCAACAACCTCGGCCCCGTTCCCATGAAGGCCTGCGCCCCGTCGCTGAAGGTCGAGCTGGTCGAGGTCGCCCCGGCCTCCGTCGAGGTTCTGGCTGGGGTGGCTGTCTGATGGAGAAGACCACCACGCCGGGCGCCCTGCCCCCGGCCACCGACCTCGCCTCCGCCATCCGCGTCGGGCAGAAGATGCTCGCCCTCTACGGCGACTCCAGCGGCTTCGACGTGTTCGCGTTCGCCCAGGCCCACGGCGGCCTCGCCGAAGCCCTGCGGATTCTGTTGCGCGCCCTCGACGTCGAGCCGGACCCGAAGCCGATCCCGCCGGCCGTCGCCGACCTGCACCGCCTCTGCCGCGACGACTACACCAGCAACGCCGACCGCCGCGCCCAGCACCACCGGGACGACGCCCACCTGATCGAGGACGCCACCGAAGCCGTAGCCGCGACGATGGTGTTGACGGTCCGCTGCCCGGCCGCCCACGGCGACGACCCCACCCCGTGCGACGGCCCGCCGGTCGTGACCGTCCTCGACGCCCAGAACGCGGGCGCCGACGGGTGCGCACACCACGGCGCCCGGCTCCTCGCCTCCCTCGACGGCGGACGCGTCTACGCCCTCCCCGACGCCCCGGCCGGTACCGCGATCCGCGTCTTCAAGGCCGCCCAGGACATCCGCCCGTTCCCGTGGATCGACGGCCCGCGTACGCGGCCGTCGCAGCTGTCCCGCGCCGAGACCCGCGGCAGGGGTGAGGGCCAGTGAGCACACCCCGCACGATCACCCTGCCCACCGCCGACTACGGGCCGGTCACCCTCGCCTGCCCGGCATGGTGTGACGGTCACGCCGACCACGACCCCCAGGCCGAGCGCGCCGACATCCTGCACTGCGGCCCGGACGCCGTTCTCGCCTTCCACGGCGCCGAACTGTTCACCGCGTGCCTCGTCCAGTCCCCCTACTCGACGTCCACCAACCCCGAGCTGGGCAGCAGGACGCCCGGGGTGTCGGTGTTCCCGCCCGGCCGGACCCTCACCCCCGTCAGCCTGTACAGCCTCGCCGCCGCCCTCGACGGATACGCGGACCAGCTGCGCGGCCTCGCCGACCAGCTCGCCGCGATCCTCGCCGGGGGTGCCCGGTGATCTCCCTGACCGACACCGAGCGTGCCGCGCTGTCGAAGAAGGTCGCCGACGCCAACAAGCGCTCCGAGAGCAGGCCCCGCTGATGGCCGGCCGCTCCCGTATCGCCCGCCCGACCGAGGTGGCCGCCATTCGCGCGGCCGCCCGGTCGGCCCGGCGCCTGCCCCCTGTCCCGAGCCTCATGGCTGCGCTGCTCGTCGCGAACGAGCGCCGTGACCGTGAAGGCGTCCAGCTTGCCGCGCACCTCGTCGTGCGCGCCGCCGCCCCGGAGGTGGGCGAAGCATGAACCGTCTGAAGAAGGCTGGCACGTGGGCTCTCCCCGTCCTGCTGACCGTCATCGCCGTCGTGTGGGCCGTCGTCGCCATCGGCGGCATCCTCACCGCCACCGCGCACCCCGTCCTCGCGTACGGCACCGCCGTCCTCTACGACGCCGTATGGCTGTACGCCCTCGCGCAGGAGACCGCGCACCGCCGGCAGGGAACCAGCGCCCGACTCCCGAAGGTGATCGGCTGGCTGTTCCTGCCGCTGACCGTCGCCGTCCTCGCCGTCCACGGTGTCCTCGCCGCCGACCTGCTGGCCGCGGTCGTGGGCGCCCTGGTCCCGGTCCTCGCGAAGATGACCCTGATCATGGCGATCGACCGGGATGCGACCCGGATCACCGCCCGCGCTCAGGCCGCGATCGACCGGACCCGCGCCACCACCCGCGACAAGATCGCCGTCTCGCGTGCGATCGCACGGGCGCGCACCGACGAGACGAAGGCCGCCGCCGACATCGTCAAGCAGTCCCGGAAGGCGGAAGCGGAAGCCACCACTACCGTTCACCAGGCGTTGGAAGCACACGCCGAGATCATCGACCAGCACCCCGTGCCGGACTGGCACACCAGCCTGCCCGCCCTCGTCTCCGACCACGAGCTTGACGCCCTCCTCGCCGGGGGTGTGCCGGACGACGAAACCGCAGGCGGCACGGGGGGTTTCGCCCTCACCGAGACCCCCGTGACGGTCACACCGTGCCAATCCGGCACGCCCTCCCTGGAAGGCGCGCAGAACGCGAACCTGCGGGCGGTCGCCATGCTCGCCGCGGAGATGTACGCCACCACCCCACCGCCCTCGAAGCGGAAGTTCCGGGAGGCGATGCGGGAGGCGATGAAGGCCCGCGGCCTGACCGGCGGATGGGACGTGGTCGACGCCCTGTACGACCGCGAGAAGGCTCTCGCCGAGGGAGGTGAGCGCTCATGAGCGACGCCCTCGACAAGGCCGAGCACGCGGTCCGCGCCGCCGAGACGGACACGGCCGCCGTACAGCTGGCCATGGCCGCGATGGAGTTGGCGAAGCTCGCCACCCAGCAGCAGGCACAGGCGCCGGCGCAGCAGTGCCAGCACGACCACGGCAAGGCCCGCCGCAGCACCGGGGAGTGGGTGGGCATCGCGTGCGCGGTGTGCGTCGGCTCCATCGGCGTGGCGTTCGCCTCCCTCGCGCTGGCCATCCTCGGCGGCGTCGCCGCGATCGTCGTCCTCGTCCTGCGGGACATGTGGCGCGACACCCAGAAGGGCCGCCGCTGACGGTCCCTCCGTCCTCCGCCAGTTGTGGCTCTCCTGACCACAACTGCGGGGGTGCGGTGGGGCCGGACCAGCCGAGCCCGCAACCCGAGAGGACCCCGGCATGGGCATCTTCAGTCGCAAGCCGCACGTCAACTCCAACGGCATGACCGACGCCGAACTGCACGCGTCACTCCGCGGCGACCT
This sequence comes from Streptomyces stelliscabiei, assembly GCF_014873495.1. Lineage (GTDB taxonomy): Bacteria > Actinomycetota > Actinomycetes > Streptomycetales > Streptomycetaceae > Streptomyces > Streptomyces bottropensis. The sequence goes on from NZ_JADBGF010000001.1 coordinate 8,367,292, forward strand.
GGAACGGCGCGAGCGCCAAGCCGAAGCCGACGCCCACATCGCCCGGCAGCAGGCCGCCAAGTGGGACCGCATCGTCCGCAACATGACCAGCCGCGGCGAAGACCACGAAGGCCGCGACTACGCCATCCGTAACCGCACCCGCGCCCAAGGCGACCTCGCCGCAGCCGAAACCGAGCAGCTCACCGCCAAGGCAGAACGCTCCAACTACCGCCGCTGACCAGCCGCAACCCACGGAGGATCCCGTGACGACCCGCCAGGAACAGATCACCCTCGCCGCCGAGGCCGCCACCCGCGCGGACTACCTCGCCAAGGAGACCGAGAGGGCCGCCAACCACCCCGACAAGCGCAGCCTCGTGCAGAACCTCTCCGCCGCCAGCACCGCATGGTCGGACGCCGCCCAGGCCCACGCCGCGATCGCCGCGCTCCTGCCCGAGACGGAGGCCTGACATGGCCGACAACCCCGACATCCGCTTCGGCGACTTCACCACCGGCGAGAAGCTCCGCGTCATCGGCCTGACCGCCCGCATGGCCAAGCGCGGAGCAGGCGGTGACGGCGTCGACATCTCCGACCTGAAGGCCCGCGTCGAGCGGATCGAGCGCCAGGCGCTCAAGCGCAAGAAGAAGTAGCCACGCCCCGGGGGCGGTCCATCCCGCCAGGTCAGCGACCACCCCCGGGCCCCGGACCGCCATACAGAACGACCGGAGAGACCAGCATGACGGACACCGTCGTACCCGCCAGCACCGACGCACCCGAGGCGCCCACCGCCCCGGTGCCCGTCGACAACCCCAAGCTCCCGGCGCCCGGCGTCACCGAGGAGAAGCGCCGGCCGATCCTCCCCGCCTGGCTGAAGGACCGCACCGAGTTCGCCACGGCCACCCGCCACACCAGTGGCCGCCTCGGGTACGCCAGCCTCTACCACGGGCTCCGGCTGCCCTGGTACGGCGTCCAGTTGACCGCCATGGCCCCGCGCGGCGCCTGCCGCTTCATCGCCGAGACGAACCGGTGGCTGTGGGACCGCGAGGCCGCCCCCCTACGCGGGCACGCCGTCCGCACCGAGGACGTCGACGAATACCTGCACCTCGCCCGGCTGCGCGGCAACCGCGTCCGGCTCCGCGGCCTGGTCACCGTCGTCGCCACCGTGTTCGGACTCGGCTTCGCGATCTGGCTGTACGTCATGGCCCCCGCGTACCTGTGGGCGTTCGCCGCCGGCGGCGTCCTCACCCTTGGCTACTTCGGGCAGCAGCCCGACGCCCCCGTCATCGGCCCCGCCGTCATGCGCACCGAGCTGCAGAAGCTCACCGGCACGATCGTGCTGCGCGCCCTGGACTCCATCGGGAACTCGAAGATCTCCGCCGCCGTGAAGAAGGGCGGCGACATGAACGGCATGCGCTTCACCAGCGAGATCACCCGCGACGGGCCCGGCTACCGCGCCGACCTCGACCTGCCGTACGGCGTCATCCCCGAGGACGTCATGGAGGAGCGGCAGGCCCTCGCCTCCGGCCTGCGCCGCAAGCTCGGCTGCGTATGGCCGTCCGGCGACCCCACCGAGCACGAGGGCCGGCTGATCCTGTGGGTCGGCGACAAGCCCATGAACGAGACCACGAAGCCCCCGTGGCCACTGCTCCGCGAGGGCGAGGTCGACCTGTTCAAGCCGGTCGTGTTCGGCAACGACCAGCGGATGCGGGCCATCGTCGTCACCCTCATGTTCGCGTCGGTCGTGATCGGCTCCATCCCCAGGATGGGGAAAACCTTCCTGCTCCGCCTGCTGCTGCTCGTCGCCGCCCTCGACCCGCGCGCCGCCCTGTACGCGTTCGACTTCAAGGGCACCGGCGACCTCGGCCCGCTGGAGCCCGTCTGCCACCGCTACCGCTCCGGCGAGGACGACGACGACCTGCTGTACGTCCTGCACGCGATGCGGGAGCTGAAGGAGGAACTGCGGCGCCGCGCCAAGGTGATCCGCAACCTGCCCAAGTCCCGCTGCCCGGAGTCGAAGGTCACCCCGGCTCTGGCCAGCGACAAGAGCCTCGGCCTGCACCCGATCGTCGTCGGCTTCGACGAGTGCCAAGTCCCGTTCGAGCACGAGAAGTACGGCGCAGAGCTGGAGTCCATCTGCACGGACGTCGCCAAGCGCGGCCCTGCCCTCGGCATCGTCGGCATGTTCGCCACCCAGCGGCCCGACGCGAAGTCCCTGCCGCCCGGCATCTCGGCGAACGCCGTGCTCCGCTTCTGCCTGAAGGTCATGGGGCACACCGCCAACGACATGGTCTTGGGCACCGGCGCCTACAAGGCCGGCATCCGCGCCACCATGTTCACCCGCTCCGACCGCGGCATCTGCTGGATGTCCGGCGAGGGCGACGACCCGCTGATCGTGGCCTCGGCCTTCGTGGACGGCCCTGGCGCCGAGGGAGTGGTAGCCCGCGCCCGCCAGCTGCGCGAGGACTACGGCAACATCACCGGCCACGCCCTCGGCGAAGGCCCGGCCGCCACCGTCGGCATGGACATCCTCGGCGACGTCCTGAAGGTCATGGCCACGACGGAGAAGGCCGTGTGGTGCGAGCGCCTGGCCGCCCGCCTGGCCGAGCTGCGGCCGGACGTCTACGGCGAGTGGAAGGGCGAGAACGTCACCGCCGCGCTCAAGCCCTGGAGCATCCGCACCGGGCAGGTGTGGGGGCAGACCGACGAGGGCGAGGGCAAGAACCGGCGCGGTATCGAGCGGGCCGACGTGGTCGCCGCGATCGCCCGTCGGGAGGCCGACAGGCTCGCCGCCTGACCCCCGAAACGGCCACTAGACCTAGCACCCTGCCCCGCTAGGTCTAGCAGGCCCGCTAGCACCGAATACGGCCCCTGAGCAGGCACCTAGCGTCTAGCAGGGGCGCCGCTGAACCCCCGGGAAACGCCCGGAATCGAGGAGGAGAGACCTCATGCTGATCGCTATGGCCGCGGCCGTCCTGTGGCTCGGCGGGTACGCCGTGCTGTGCGCCGTCCGGCCGTTCGCCCCGTGCCGCAGGTGCGACGGGCTGGGCGAGATCGAACGGTTCGGGAAGACGAAGATGTGCCCGCGCTGCCTCGGCAAGAAGCTCCGGCTCCGCGTCGGCCGCCGCGCCCACAACGCCTGGCGACGCACCCACCAGGCCGGCGCCCGCTGAGTACGACAACGGCCCCCGCCTCAGTCGAGGACGGGGGCCTTTGCCATGCCCGAGCGCGGAGACGCGTACGCGCCCGGATAGGGCCCGGTCCGGCCGTCAGGAGCGGCGGGGCGGGGGGTTGCCCGGGTGACAGCTGCACCCGCAGCGCAGGACCTCGACGGGCGCCTCCCACACGGGCGCCCCCGCCCGCCGTACGACACCCGGGCCGGGACAGTACCGGTGCGCCCCGAGCCCGCATTCCGGGGTCTTCGCGTCCAGCGTCACGGCTGGTCTGCCAGCGGGGCGAGGCCATGCTTCAAGCGGCAGCCCCGGCAGGCGAACAGGCGCCCGGCTTCACCGGTCTGTACGAGCCGCGCGGTGTCGGACAGGCCGTTGTGCCAGGAGCAGTAGGCGATCGTGCGAGGTTCCTCGGCCTGGTTCACGCCGCGCCCTCGCGGTGCCTCGGGTGGCGGCGCATCTCCACCTCGAACATCGTGGCGCGACGGACGTCACCGTCCTGCTCCGCCTCGGCACGCTGCTTGTCGAGGGCCTGGCACACCCCGCAGCCGGGCGCCGGGCTCGGCGGGCGCGTCGGGTCGGGCAGCGAGATGGGCGGCTCTGACGTGGTCTGACGGCTGGTCATGGTCGGCTCCATGGACAGGCAGTGTGGATACCGTCACATCGTGCCGACCTGGCAAGGCCCCGGCGTTGACCAACTGTCAACACCCAGACCCTTGACCAGCCATGACCAGCGCGCTACACGCCGCACCAGCCCGCGAACTCCAGCAGATCCCCCGACGCCTTCGTACGGGCCCGCAGCAGCGTCGCCACCGTCTCGTGCACCCCCGGGTGATACCGGGTCTGCTGCGGGGCCACCTTCCGCGCCTTCGCCAGCGACACGAACGCGTCCTCGTGCCGCGCGGTCCACGTCTCCGCGCGCGCCCGGTCCACCCAGTAGTGGCCGGCCCTCGCCTCCGGGTAGTCCTCCGGCAGGCGCACCTTCCGCGCCTTCTCCAGTGCGCGAGCGTGCTTGTCCCGGTCGCTGGACGCCGACATGCCGTGAATCACGACGTTGACCGGGCCGAACACGAGCCCGTAGTCACGGGTCTCCCCGGTCTCCTCGGCGATCTCCCCGGCCGCCCCCAACCAGTCGTCCGCGCCAGCCGTGTCCCCCTGCCGGCTGGAGAGGATCGCTCCCTTCAGGTGCAGGGCACCGCGGACTGCCTTCGTGGCCTGCTCCCCGTCGTCGTCGAGATCCTTGAGCGCCTGGCGGACGAGGAGGACCCCGCGGTCGTGGCGGGCGGCGTCCGCCATCAGCTGCGCCCTGTCCCACCGTTCGATGGCCACCTGCCGGGGGTCACCGGACTGCGGGGCCGCGGCAGCCATCCGGGAGAGGGCCAGCCGGGCAAGGTCCAGGAACCCGATCTGACGGCCGACGACGTACACGGTGCGGCATAGCTCCGCCTGGAGCCACGCGGCCCGCTCAAGGGCGCGCCCTGGCCGTTCGGTGAGGACGTGGGCGCCTACCTCGGCGAGCAGCGCGGGGAGTTCGTGGGCGATCTCGATGTACTCGGCGCGGGCGCGCTGCTGCTCCAGCCCGGTCACCACGGCTTGCAGGTCGGCGAGCGTACGGGGCGGCGGGTCGCCGTCCCCGAGGGGGATGTCCCAGTCGTCGAGGGCGACGCTGATCGGCGTTATCAGCCGGTCGAGCTGGTCGGCCTGGAGCTGGTGAATGTAGGGCTGGCCGTGCAGCACGGAGATGCTGACGGACAGGGCGCGGGCGACGGCGGAGACGATGGCGGGGCTGGCCTGGCGCTGGCCGGTGATGATGCGGGAGAGCATCGACGGGGAGACGTTGGCGCGGCGTCCGAGTTCCCTGAGGGAGTAGCCGCGCAGGGCGCTCACTTCCTCGATACGCGCCCCGATTCCGCCGGTGTCTCGGCGAGTTGGGTATGGCATGCTGACACTCCGTTCTGACCTCGACACTCAGAACGTACCCCCGGTCGGCTCCGGGGATATACGGCCTCCGTGAAGCTTCGGCCCACGGAGGCCGTCGCCTTAGTTGCCGCCGGAGATCGCGGACCAGTCGAGGGACTCGGGCCGTGTCTTCTCGACCAGGGCCAGGAACTCGGCGCCCATCCGGCGCGGGAAGCGCGGCTCGGCCCACTGGTGGGAGTCGTCGCACTTCATGAACGACGGCGTCTCGGTGAAGTCGTCCGAGTCGATGATCAGCGTCAGGCCGTCGTCCTGGCCACAGACCGGGCAGGCGATGACCACGCCGCCCTTCGTAAGGACGGGCATCTCCGCCTCGGCGATCTTGTTACGCATCCCGCTCCCCGTGCACGTCCCGCAGCTCGTCGAGGTGGGCCAGAAGGCTCGGGGCGATGTCGAGGGCGTCGGCGAGCAGCAGCGCCCCGAGACGGCGCGGCATCCGTGGCTCCGCCCACGAGTGCCCGCTACCGCAGCTCATGTACGAGGGGGCGTCGGTCTGGTCGTCGAGGTCCATCCCGAGCAGCAGACGATCCACCGCGCCGCACGTCGGGCAGGCAATGAGCCGGCCTGCCTCGTCGACGGCTCGGCCGGGTATCGGCCACCGCAGAACCGGCGGTGTACTCACTGGGCGCGCCCCCTGTTCCAGCGGCGGACGGCTTCGTTGATGTCGCCCGCCATGGCGTCGGCGAACCGCTTGCGCTCGGCGGCGCTCGGCATGGTCAGGCTGTTCACGGTCATGTTGACGACCACCTCGCCCACGCCCGGTATCCCGCTGTTGCGGACGATGGCCCGGAACGCCGCGTGCTCCTCGGCCGTGAGGACAGCTTCCGGCTTCCCCGTGTTGTTGATGGCCATCGTCGCGCCCGGCTGGAGCAGGCCACCCGAGTCGAACTTCGCGGCCGGCGCGAACCCCCAGCGGCTGGTGAACATCGAGTCCCTGTAGGAGCGGGCGCGCTTCCCGATGACTACGCCATCGCCGCCCCTCGACTCGACGTTGACGCCTGCGATCGTGCCCGCGGTGTGGCCGACGCCGCTGTTCGTGATGCCGATCATGTACGGGGAGTTCAGGTTCCGGACCCAGCCGGCGGGCCCGTTGTTCCCGACGAAGCTGCCGGTGGCCCACCGGCGGTGCGGGCGTTCCCCGCGGATGACGGACTCGATCGCGGAGGTCAGGCCGGAGCAGTCCCACGAGGGGTTGCCGTTGCCGCCCCACTGGTACTTCTTGCCGTGCTGCGTTTTCGCCCACGACAGGGCCTTCTGCACTGCCGGGCCGCCGACGGCCTTCTTGTCCTCCCTGCCGAACCAGCCCATCATCCCGTCGACCGCCTTGTTGGACAGGCCGCGCATCAGGTTTCCGATGCCGGTGTTGGGGATCTTCCCGATGAGCGGGCGCACCAGCGAGGAGAGGGCCTTCTTCGCGGCGTCCTTGAGGCCGCCGACGACGAGGTCTTTCGCCCAGGAGGTGACGTCGCCGACGACGTTGCTGATGCCGCCGGTGACGTTGCCGACGATGCCGCCCACGTCGAAGTGCTGCACGGGCTGCTGCTGTCGGCGGCGTTCCTGCTGCCGGGTGGGGTTCCCGCCGGTCTTCGTCGGGCGGTCCTGGCCGAGCATGGCGTCGATGCCGCGGTGGCCACCGAGGGCGGTGACTTGGCTGGTGGAGAGGACCCGTTCGCCGGGGGTGAGCATGGCGGGGACGGTGTCGCGGTTGCCCTGGCCGGGGACGACGCCGCCCTTGTTGAAGCCGAGCTTGATCGCGGGGAGGGTGATCCCGGAGTTGATCTTTCCGGCGATGGCGTTCCACATGCGGCGGATGCCGTTGTTGTAGACGGTGCCAACGACGTACCGCACCGGCGAGGCGAACTTGCTCTTGATGCCGTCCCAGATCCGGCCCAAGCTGTCCCGGAGATTGGTGAACGCGTCCTTCATGGACGTCTTGAAGCTGCCGACCCGGTCCTTGATCGTGGAGAAGATGCCGGTGACCTTGTCCCGGGCGCCGTTCCACAGGTTCGTCCAGGTGTTGGAGACCGATGTCTTCAACCCCGTCACGCTGTCCCGGAGCGACTTCCACGCCCCGGAGATCGCACCCCGCAGGCCGGACCAGAACGAGTCCCAGCGCTGACGCACGGCCGACCACAAGTCCCGCCAGGTCTTGACCAGCCAGTCCTTCAGGCCCGTAAAGATCTTCTTGGTGGAGGTCCACAGCGACGTGAACCAGGCCACGATCTCGCGGACCATGTCGGGGATGATCGAGTTGCCGACGAGCTTGTTGTAGAGCATCTGGAACTTCTCGACGATCCAGCCGACGACCTCCGTCACCTTGTTCGTGAACGTGGTCAGTGCGCCGACGATGGTCGTGATGACGGGAATGAGGATGTTGAACGCCCCCGCCAGAACGCCAGACATGAAGCCGGCGAGACGGACGATCAGCGGCAGCATCGGCTCGATGACGCCCATGGCGAGGTTGATGAGCGCCGACGCCATCTGACCGAGGACCGGAATCAGCGGGGTGACGGCCGCGTACACCGGCTTCAGCAGCGGAGCTATCTGCCCGATCGCACCACCCAACGTCTTCACCGCGGGGATGAGCGCGGCGATCACCGGACGCAGACCGGTGACGAGCGACTGGACGAGCATCGTGACGATGTCGCCGACGACGGGCAGCACCGGGGCGATTGCACTGATGACGACGCCGAGGAGGTCACCGATGGGCTTGAGGAGCGGCATCACCGCCTCGACGAGGTTGACGATGATGTCGCCCAAGTCCCCGACTACGGGCAGCAGGGCGTCCATGATCGGCATGAGGGCTTTGCCGAGGGTGTCGGCGAGCGTCAAGAGGATCGGCGCGAACTTCCGGGCCAGCTCAGATACGACCGGGGCAAGGGCGGCGAGCAGCGGGAGTGCGGCCTGGAGGACGGCGCCGAAGGTGACGGCGAGCAGCTTCCCGACGTCGTTGAGCGCCTTGAAGATCGCGGTCAGCGATTCCTGTACCTCGGGCATCGCCGTGATGCGCCGCAGCTCTTTGAAGACACTGCCGAGCCCGCCGAGGACGTCGCCGGCGCCCGTGCTCGCGGCCGACATGATGTTGCCGACGGTCCCGAACACGTCCCCGAGGACCCGGCCGAACGCGACCGCCAGGTCGAGGGCCTTCTCAATCGCCTTCTCAAGCCGCCCGGACTTGAAGGCCTCGTCGAGTTTCCCGCCGACCCTGGTGAACGCACTGCCGAGCGCTGTCGTGATCCGCTTCATGGCGGGCGCGGCGGCGATGGACAGCTTCACGAACATCTCGCCGAACTGGCCGGGCACCTTCTCCAAGGGCCGCATGCCCTCGGTGAACCCGTCGAACATGCGCTTGAGTAGGCCCTGGTCGGCGAGGCGGGTGAAGGTGTCCATGAGCCCGCGGCCCATACGGTTGAGGACGTCGGCCATGCCGCCGAGCCCCGACCGCAGTGCGGGCAGTGACGCCGTCGCCATCCGGGTGAAGGACTCCCCGAGCCCGGCGAACAGTCGGTCCTGGACTTCGAGGCGCAGGGCCGAGAATGCCGGGCCCATGCTGCGGACCGCGTTGACGAAGTTCCGGGCGTTGGGCGACAGCTTCGCCATCGCCTCGTTCAGCTTGTTCGCCGTCGTAGCGCCCTGCTCCTGCGCCGCGGTCACCGCCCGCTGCGCGTCCGCGAGGGCTTCCTGCGCGCCACGGACCTGCCGGGCAGCAGCGAGCTGGGCGTCCGCCACACCCTTCTGCGCGTCGGCGAGACGGTCTTGGGCGTCGCGTACGGCTTCGGCGCCGTCCTTGGCGACCTGCGCCGCCTCACCCTGTGCGTCACGGACGTCGCGGGTGCGGTCGCCGACGTTGCGCTGCGAGTCCGCGACACGGTCCTGCGCGTCCCGCACCGTGTCGGAGCCCTCGACGCCGGCTCGGTTCGCTTCCGAGGTTTCCTCGCGGAGGCGTTCCGTCTCCGTCTGCTGGTCCTTCAGGCGTTGGACAGCGCGGTCGTAGTCGAGCTGGGCCTGCTCCAGTTCCTCGGCGGTCGCCTTGGCGCCCTTGGCCTTGACCGCCGCCAACTCCTCCTCGGCGTCCTGGAGGTCGAGAACGGCTTGCCGCTCGTCGAGCTGCGCGCCCGCCATGCGGCTGTTGAGGTCTTCGAGCTGGTCGGCGGCGTCCTTGCGGGCTTCGTTGAGGTCTTCCTGCGCCTGCTTCGCATCGTTGACGGCGTCAGTGAGGTCCCGCTCGGCATCGGCCACCCGCCGCAGCGCGGCCTTGCGGTCGGCGGCAGCCCGGACCTCGGCGTCGCGTACGTCCTCAGCCGCGTCCTTCACCTGCTGCTGCGCGTCGGCGATCTGCCGGGCGGCATCCGTCTCGGCTTCCTTCAACGCCCTCGCGGCGCGCGACACGTTGAGGTGCGCGGACTCCATGGCGCGGGCTGCTGCGGCGACCGAGGCGCCGGTCTGGCTGCTGGCGTCCGATGCGGCCCTGAAGGCGCCGCCCACGCCGCGAAGGCCGACGGCGAGCGTTGCACCCATCGTGATCAGCGAGCCGAGCGCAGGCACCGCGACGGCGGCGGCCGGCCCCATCTGCACGATGGCCTGACCGAGGGAGGCGACGGCAGGGAGTGCGACGAGTGCGGCAGCCGCGAGGGCGGCGAACCGGGATCCGAGCATGCCGGCGCTTCCGGCAGCGCCGCCGAGGCTGCCGAGCATGCTGATCGCGGACCGGTCGACGTTCATCCGTACGTCGATCCGCCGGTCGCGGGTGAGCGTGGCGATTCGTGCGGAGGCGGCGGCGGTGTCGGCGTCTGCGGTGACGCGGACGGTGCGACGGCGGGTCAGGTTGGCGATGTCGTCCGCTGCGACGCGGGTGTCGACGTCGACGCCGATACGGACCCGGCGGCGTTGGGTGAGGTTGCGGAGTTCCTCGGCTGCGACGCGAGTGTCGACGGTCGCGCGGATGTTCACGACGCGGTCTGCGGTGAGCTTGTCGAGCTGTCGCTGAACGATCCGGAGGGCGGCGTTCTGGAGCTTGGGGACAAGCTTGACCGTCAGGTCCTGCATCCGCAGTCGGGACAGGGCGGTCTGGTCGAGGTCGACCTTGACCTTCAGGTCGCGTTCGCGGAGGAACCTGTCGAGTGCAGTGCGGGCGGTCTTGTCGTCGAGGTCGACCTGGACGCCGACCTTGTGCTTCTTCGCCCTCAGCCGGTCCATCGCGCGGTCATAACCGGACTCGTCGGCTGTGACCTCGACAAAACCCTCCGCGATCCTAAAGCTGCCGGCCATCAGGCGACCGCCTTCTCGGCGGTGCGCAGCAGCTGTTCGAGGCGGAGGTCGAGGGCGTCGGCCAGGTCCGCGGCGACATCGACGGACGGCCGGATACGGCCCGTCTCGTAGCTCCACACCGTCCACTCGGTGCGGCCTATGGCGGCGGCGAGTTGAGCGGCTGGGATTCCGGCAAGCCGGCGCGCATCGCGCAGCGCGGCACCGTCGAAGGCGCGGGCCATGGGTGCTCCAGACGAGAGCGGCAAAAGGGGGAGGTACTGGCCCGACCTGGGCGAACTGTGAGCTACCTGCTCGAACCCTGTGAGCTGCTGCTCGACTGCCCTGGTGCTGCCCATCACGGGCGTCCTACGGCCCCATCACGGGCTCCGCGACCTGACTTGAGTCTAACTCCAGTCGCCTACGATCCGTAAGTCTGGAGTACTAGCCACCTTTGAATCGAAGGTCATTGTCGGCGGCTGGCGCTACGCTGATGTCTGGGCGATCCGCGCGGGTGAGGCGGAAACGCAAGGACCCCCGGCCACCTGCCCGGCCGGGGGTCCTTGTGCGTCTGGGGTCAGAGGCCCGTGCCTGCCACGGGGTTGTCCTCCCACTTGTCGGAGTCTTCGAAGTAGCCGAGGAGGGCCTTGCTGCCGTCGGCCCATCCGCCGTGCCGGCCGATGCGTACGAGGTCGTGCCCGGCCTTCCTGGCGGCTGTCGCGAATCCCCGGCGGAGACTGTGTCCAGTCCACTGGCCTTCAAGGTCGGCCGCCCCGGCGGTCCGCTCGACGACCTGGGCGGCGGCCTGGGCCGTGAGGCGCCCGGCAGGATCGCCGATCGGTACGCCACGGCGGTACATCGGAGGCGCGATACGCCCGTGCCGGTCGATCCGGACGAACAGCGGACCCTCGGTCCGGCCCACTTCCGCCAAGGCTTCCCGCAGGGCACGGACGGCGCGCACCGGGCAGGTGGCCGGGTTGGATCCGTACGGCACGGCGGAGTCCGTGAACGCCTTGATCTTCCGCCGGTAGACGGAGGCCTCGATGCCCCGCTCGGTCTCGGGGGCGTCCGCCAGGTCGAGGGCCGCCAGCTCGGAGACGCGGGCGGCCGTGGCGTAGCCGAGCAGCAGCAGGGCGGCATCGCGCTTGCCGATGAGCGTGTCCCGGTCGAGGGTGGCGAGCATCGCCCGGAGCGCCGAGGGCACGGCCGGCTGCGCCTTGCGGGCTTTGGCGGCCGGGTCCTTGGCGCGGGCGAGGCGGTCGCGGTAGCCGCGCAGCACGATGCGGGCACCCTTGGTCGACGGGGGTACGACGTTCGCCGCGGCGTGTGCGGTGCGGATGGCGGCGACGGCCCGCTCGATGGAACTCGGGGAGTACGGGCGTCCAGTCTTCGGGCGCGGGGTGGTCGTGAGCGCGGTGACGTACTCGACGACCGTCTCGGGTGCCGCGGGAAGCGGCCGGTGTCCGGTCGAAGCGCACCACGCGGTGAACGTCCCCCAGTCCGTGGAGTAGGCGCGGCGGGTTGAGTCGGCGGTGCCGGCGGCGAGCGCGTCACGGGCGGCACCGGACAGCGGCTGACTTTCGTTCAACATGCCTGCGGGAGGTACTTCGTCCCGGACGGCGACCTCGTAACTCTGGCTCATGAGAAGGAACATTATCGTGAGTCAGGAAGTCAAGGGCGGCATTCGTCAGGCTGTAGCCCAGCCGTTACGGCTACGCGTGACAGACGCTCCCTGCCCGAGTAGCGTTACGGCTATGAGTGAGGAACAGTCCCCGGCCGTCTGCCCCATGTGCGATGCCGAGTTCAACGGCGCCGGCTTCCTCGTCGAGGGCGGCCGATCTAAGGGGCGTCGACGGTGGGGCGTACGGGAACTGATCTGTGAGCCCTGCTACCGGCTTGGCTGGCCCACCGTGGACGGCCGGTCCGTCACGGCCGCCGCGACAACCCGCCAGCGCCCCAACTTCGAGTGGCACCGCCTCGTCGGCCGGGGCACCGAGCAGGCACCCGCCCCGTGCGAGGCGTGCGGACGGATGATCGTCCGGGCCAGCGACCCGCTACTGAAGCGGGTGACGTGCTCGCACTCCTGCTCTACGTCCCTCACGCGTACCCGTAACGGGGGTAAGGGGAGCGGGCGACCATGTGAGTCCTGCGGGGAGCCGGTGACGACCGGGCGGGCCGATTCCCGGTACTGCGGCTCAGCCTGTCGACAGAAGGCGTACCGGCAGCGACAGTCTCACGCACAGCCGTAACGCATAAATGCGCCCGGCCGCCGTGGAGGCGACCGGGCGCAAATTCAGCAGGCGATGATTTACGACGCGGTAGGCCAAGGGGTCGTCCGCCGGTACTGCTGCGCCACCCGCTCCGTGTACTGGTGCACCTGCGACGGCGCGGCCGCCTGCCCGACGCTCCTGTGAGCCGCCAGCGTCGCCGCATGCTCAGCCTGCTGCCGCTCACGCTCCCGGCGGGCGTACAACTCGGCCGTCGTCACCGGCACCTCGTCACCCTCCTCCTCGTCGACGAGAACCTCCTCGTCGTACTCCTCATCCTCGTCGACAGGCTCGTCCTCGGCCGCGATGACGCCGCGCGCCCGAAGCTCGCCCAGCCGCGCCTGCTGGCGCAGAGCCTCGTCCGCGCGGTAGCCGGGCAGGATCCGGGCCGCGATCCGCTCGGCGGTCGACTGCCCGCCCCCGGTGCCGGCCTGCTCTGCGGGCCGCCCTTCCGTACTCGCCCGGATCCGTTCGGCGTGCGCGACGGCGGTCGGTGTGGCCGGCGGGCCCATTCGATTCGTCATGTTCTTCTCCTCAGCTTCTTCTCCGGGGTGGGGTACGGACTGGCCCGTACCCCCGTCAGGTCATGCGGCGTCGGGCGGTCCGTCGTCCTCGGGGCTGTGCCCGAGCCGGTCGAGGAGCCGCTGTTCCCACGGCTTCCTCGGCGGTCGTACGGCCGTGTGCGCCTCGCGAACGGTCTCCGGGTCGGGCGTACGGCCCTGGGCCCGGTCGATGACCGCACGCGCCCACGGCGCCCGTACTGGCTCCTCGGCGTTCTCCTCGACGGGCGCGGGCCGGCCCGCCGCGCGGGCCGCCACCCGCTCCGCCCAATCCTGTCCAGCCATGCGGTTACCTCTCTCGCTTCCGGTGGTCACTCGACGTCTTCGGGCAGCGCGTCGGCGGCTTCGCGGACCTGGCCGACGGCGAACATCGCGCGCAGCCGCCCCGGGGTCTGGTCGCCGCGCTCGGTGTTGACCGTCGGCCGGCCCGGCCGCACGCTGCCCCATACCGCGGCGTGCCTGGCCGCCGCCCGCAGCTCGGCCTCGGCCTGCGCCAGATGCTCACGGGCCTTCTCGACGCACGCGGCGAACGCGGCGTTGGAGTGGTCACGGATCGCGGACGGCTGCGCCCTGGTGGCTTCGCACAGTGCCGTGTGCGCGGCCTGGGCGTCGGCGACAGCCTTGTCCGCGACCGGCTTCAGGGTGTGCTTGTCGGCGACGGCCGCGACGTTCACCGCCCGCCGCGCCTCACCGGCTGCGAGCTGCGCGGCCTCGTACTCCTTGAATGCCGGGCGGAGCGCTTCCGGCAGTTGTTCGGCCTTGATCGTGACGGTGGTGGACATGGGTCTCCTTCGGTTCAGGCGCCGGAGGCGCTGAGGGTCTGGTTGCTGAGGGAGTCGGCAAGGTTGCGGAGCTTCTGGGCGTGCCGATACGCGAGGCCCTTCCGCCGGGCCGCAGCAAGTTCCGCGCGGCGCTGCTTCTCCGCCTCCGCCTTACGACGGGCCTGCTCGATCCGCTCGCGTACGACGTCGTTCACGTCCACGGCTGCACCCCCGCATTCAGCCCCGCCTCGATGGCCGCGTTCCGGGCCTTCAACTCCGCGAGGAGAGCCGCGTACTCCTCCGCGTCACGGGCCCGCTCCTCCCGCGTCATCAGGCGGTGCTCGTCCAGCGGCGGCACCGGCATTCCCGCCCGCCGCTTCCCCTCGATGGCCATCACGTACAGCTCGGGAAGCGGCTGCGCACCCATGGCGCACGCGGCCCTGTGATGCACACACATCGGCTCGTCGTCCTCGCCCGGCCGCCCGAACTCCAGCCACTGCGCCGCAACGTTCAGGAAGTCGCCCATCAGCTCGGCCCGTCCACGAGACGCAGATGCTGGGCCGCCGCGCGCCGCGCATCGATCATTCGGTCCCCGCTCACACCGGCCGCGGTGAGCCCGGCCTCGATCGCGCCGATCACCGCCTCCGCCTGCCGTTCCGACACGGCCGTCAGCCGTTCGTCGATGTTGAGACGGGCGATCGTCGCCAGCACCGAGCACGCGCGGTCCGTTGCCCGCTCGAACAAGGTGACCTCGGCGCGCAGCTGCTCCGTGCCGTTCGCCGCACGGAAGCGGATGCTCTCCAGTTCGTTCACGAGGCGGGCGGTCGCCTCCTGCCAGGCGAGGACCTGCCCGCCGAGCTTCAGCAGGGCGGCGAGCGGGTCGCCGACGGGGGTGACGTCGAGGTCGGCGAGGAGCTTCTGCACGTCGGCTTCGGTCTGTCGGCGCACGGCCGCGGTCTTCGCCTGAGGTGAGGCGCCGCCGTGCATGCGGCAGCGGGTGGCCGCGTTCATCGGCGGGTTGGAGCAGGGCAAGCCGTCTCGGCAGCGGGCCCCGCATGTCGTCGGCATGGGTTCCTCCGGGGTGGTTGGTGGTCGGGGGTTGTCCATGGGTCTCCGGTTTTCGGGGGGTTCCATGGGTCGGTGGCCGGGTGATGCATGGGGTCGGACCGTTTCGGGGCGTTGCATGGGGTGGGGGCCCGGCCGCCGCGACGACGACCAGGCCGGAGACGGGTCAGCCGGCCTGGCCGACGCTGGCGAGGAACTCGGCGTTCTTGACGGGATCCTGGAGTTCGCGGGCGTCGGCCTCCCACACGGCGCGCGTTCGAAGGACGTTGTCCCGGTGGTCGGCGCACGCCACGGCCCGGAGGGTGCTGACTTCCGTCGGGCGCTGCTGGTCCACGGTGTTGCGCACAGCGATGACCGCAGGCTTGCGGCAACTGCCGTGTCCGTGGCTGCACTCGCCAGTACGGACGGGGATGGTCTGCACGATGAACGTGGTGTCGCGGTCGTCGCCCAGCGGGATGACCGTGACCTGGTCGGTGCGGGTAAGGAGTTCGTCGACGTGGCACGGCTGGTCGAGCGGGCATCGGCACGCGAAGCGCACGTCGGCCTCGACGACGGCGGCCAGGCAGGCGAGGTCGGGGTTCTCGTCGAGGTGTTGGCGGTAGAGGCTGAGGGATTCGGCGAGGGTGTGCCGTACCCCGCAGATGGGGCATGGGGTCTTGCGGCCGTTGTCGACGGGGTGCGGGTTCGCGAACGGCGACTCCGCCAGGTGTGGGCGTCGGCGTCCGGCCCAGTGGGCGCGGTCGGGCAGTTGGGGGTGGAACGTGTCGCCGGTCACCTGCACGCGGCGGGGGTGCGGGGTGTGCATCGGGTTCTCCTCCGTGGTGTCCTTGGGGGTGGCCGGCCCGGTTCCCGCGGGCCGGCCGTTCTCATGTGCGGGTCAGGCGCTGGGGAGTGGCAGCAGCGGCATCTCCATGACGTCGGCCGCCTTGATCAGGTCGGCGGCGATCCGTCGGGCCTGCTCTGGGGTGAACAGGAAGACGGGCGCCTCGGCCTCGATGCGGATGGATCGCTCGCTGGTCTCGGTGTCGATGACGGAGGCGACGTCGAGCGGGTCGCCGTGCCGGTCGGTGTGAGTGCTCACGGTGCTGCTCCTTCGGGTTGGTTGGGCGTCGCGTTGGTTGGCCGGCCGCCGGGTGACGGCCGGAAGTCAGGGGTCAGGGTTCGGGAGGATGCCGATCGCCCTGTACGTAAAGGGGAATGAATGACATACATGGCAAACATGGGGATGACCTGCGGTTTTGAGGTGACATTTATGGGTGACACGCGGTGACACGGATGGCATGAATGGCTGTCCATGCGTGTCACCATGCGTGCCATGTTTGTCACCTGACCCGTATGGCATCGCCGCAGGTCACGGCCATGTCTGTCATTCGTGCCATGTGTGCCATGGGGGTAATGGGGCGGGCGTTCACGACTCGTTTCCGTCCTCGGCGAGGGCCTCCGGAAGGCTCCACGTGGAGCGCCGGTCCTTGCCGAATCCGGACTGCTGCATCGACACCCCGAGCTTCCGGCGGGCGCGCTGGAGACTGGACTCGCTGATGCCGTCCTTCTTCGCCGCGATCTTGACGTCGGCCGCGAGGTCGGAGCCGCCCTGATCAGTGAGGTAGGCGCGCAGCCATACGACGGTTTCGTTCGTCTCACCGCGGTTGGTGTCCGGCATGGACTCGTCCCGCATGACCTCGCGCACGCTGGTCGTCGTCTCGCCGCCGAGGACGAACCGGGAGACGTGCGACGGACCCTCGTCGGTGTCGATCGTGACGGGCTGGATCGCGTACTCGTACGAGGGGAGCCCGAGCCGCCCGAGGTTGTTCTTCTCCAGCGACATGACGAACCGGTCGGGCTCGTCACGCTCGCCCTCTTCCTTGGCGAACGCGATCAGGCTGCGGATGAGCTGGCCGAAGGCGCCGGATCCTGCAACGCGGGCGAGCGGGTCCGCTGCCCCAGACTTCGTGAAGTGGGCCAGGCCCAGGATCGTGAAGCGGTGCCGGTCGGCCGCCTCGACGAGAGGCTCCAGCGCCTGCCGGACCTCGGCGGCCCGGTAGTCGTTGACGCCCTTGTCGATATACGACAGCAGCGGGTCCATGACGAGCAGGGCGACGCTGTGCCGCTCGGCTTCCTTCGCCAGCAGGGACGTGTCGATCGGGAGCGTGAGCCGGGCGTAGACCCGTTCTTCGTCCCGTACGGAGACGTGGAACACCATCTCCATGTCCGCTCCGGCGGCCAGCAGGCGGGGAGCGATGGTGAAGGACCATGAGTCCTCGGCAGCGGCGTAGATGACCGGGCGCGGCTTCCCGTACAGCTCGCCGGGCAGCGTGCCCGTCGTGATGCGCGCGGTCATCCACACGGCGAACTGCGACTTCCCGAGCCCCGGGCCCCCGGCTGCGATCGCCAGGGAGTGCAGGGGGATCCGGCCGTGGCTGGTCGGCGGCGCCCCTTCCGGGGTCGTGTCCCACAGCCAGCGGACCGGCCGGATCCGGATCCCCGAGGCGGGCCGCAGCAACAGGGCCCGCGGCTGTGCCTCAACTTCGGCATCGGCCGGACCGCTGCCCACAGGTGTGGAAATGGGTCCGGCCTGACACTGCACGTGCTGGCACGGCAGGTATTGCCCGTGCGACTCGCACATGCCGAGCGCCGCGCCCATAAGGTTCGCGGCCAGGTCGAAGGTGTCGGTCACGCGGCCACGTCCGTCCGCTGGACGTCGACCTGACGGCCGTCCACGTGGCACCGATACCAGCCGGGCCGTCCCGGTAGCGCGATGGGCGGCCATCCGGGCGTGGCCTGAACGGGCTTGGCCGGCTTCAGCCGGGCCAGGGCATCGAGTTCGGCGAGGGTCCTCCGACCGGCCAGGGGCTCCCGGTTTCGGTATGCATCGCGGAACCAGGTCATCAGCTCTTGTTCGTCTCCGTAGCGGCGCCACATTTCGGCGGCCGTGATCATGGCGGCGGCCTTGCGTGGGTCGCCGTTGGGGAGTTCCTGCCACTCGCGATTTCCGTACTTGGGCGGGTCGCCTTGGCCGTCGAGGAGTTCGCTGACCCTGGCGGATGCCCACAGGCTGACCGGGTCGGCGTCGCGGGAGATCTGGCTCATCGCTGCACCTCCCGCTCGTTGATGACCTTGTCGGCGGTCATCTGGACCTCTGCGGAGATCCGGCGGGCGGTGGTCCGTACGAGGTGCGGAGAGGGCTGCTCGCCGAGAATCTGCTGTACGGCTTCGCGGAGTTGGGTCCAGGGTGCGCGGGCAGCGGCGAGGGCGGAGCGGAGGGTTTCGGTACCCGCAGGGGTGCCGTCGGCGGCGGCCGCCGGCTGGTCGTTCTTCACGGTGCGTCCTTGGTCGCGAGGCGAAACCGGCCGGTGCGGGTTGGGTTTCGGAGATGAGGCGGCTTCGCGATGGGCGGATGCGGTCGTGCGGGTTGTGGGGCCCGGTCGCCGCACCCTCGCGCCAACCACGAGCAGGCGGCGGATACGGCGACCGGACGGCGGGTCACTTGCCGGCGACCTGCTCGGCGGCAACGACGGCGACCTCGACCTGATCGGCCAGCGCGTCCATCTCGTCGGCGAACTTCCGCAGATGGACCGCCTTCTCGCGAGCCTGGGCCGGGGTGAGGGTCTCGCCCATGAACCCGATGTGCGGGGTGCCCGCGGAGACGTGTACGAACTCGGCCCAGATCTCCGGGTCTTCCCGCCGCGTGGCGCTGGGGACCGTGTATGAGTGGCCAGCGTGGTCGTAGTGCCGGCCGTGCTCGTCGACCGCGTCGCCGCTCTCGCCGTCCTCGACGATGCAGAGGCCGGGGTAGACGTGGCAGGCGTTCGGGGCGCTCTTGGCGCGCTCCCGGGCGAACACCTGCATGAGCCGGTCGAGGGTGGCGGCGGGGTTGGGGGCGACGGCCAGGAGGAGCGCCATCTCGTCGTGGAAGCGCTCCACGGCCGGGGTGTGGACGCCGCGGGCCTTGGCGAGGTCAGCGACCTCGTTCCACGTGTCGAGCATGCGGCGCCGGGTGGCTTCCGCCCCGTCCTCGTTGATGAACTCCGCGACCTTCACGCCCTGCTCGGCGAGCTGGGTGCTGACCCACTTCTCGGCGTCAGCGAGGCTGATCCGCTTCGGGTCGTAGACCGCCTCGTAGCCGTACCCATAGTCGAAGTCCGTGTCCGTGGTGGCCCAGTACTCGCAGGGCACCGCCATGCCGGTGGTGCGGCCGATGGCGACGTTGACGGTCTTGGTCACGGCCTTGAGCCGGGGCTTCGATGCCTGACCCGCGAGCATGCACGGGATGCCGTCGGCGGACGCCTGCCCGGCAGGGGCGATGGCGGTGACGGTCCGACTGGTCTTAAGCTGAGTCACAACGTTCTCCGTTCTGATGCGGGCCCCGGGTAGCTGGCGAGCTGATAGCCCGGGGTTTCGTCTTGCGGTTGATCGTTTGAGGCCCCCCTCTCGTCGGCACCTCTAATGCCGGCGCGAGAGGGGTCGTTTCATGCGGCAGTCGACTGCCTGCCGGGCCGCTTCCCAAGGAGGGCCTTGATGCGGTCCTGCTGCTCGGGGGAGAGCGGCGGCGCTTCGTCGGCGAGGGCCTGGGCGTATTGCCGGATAGCCTCGCGCTCCTGCTCGGAGACGGCCATCAGGTCGCGTCCTTGCAGGCTTCGAGGGCTTCGGCGTAGTCGTCGAGCCGACTACCGTCCGGGGTTCGGCGCCCCGCTTCCCAGTGGGCGATGGCCGTCCGGTCGACTCCGAGGATCTCCGCGAGTTCCTTCTGCGTGAGTCCCGCGCGCTTCCGAAGAGCAACGCGTAGCGCTGGTTCGGGCAGCGAACGGCGCACGTGAATACGGGCCTTAACCCGCTCTGTCACCTTCACGTCACCATCTTCCCGCCTGGCTTAGTGACGTGTCAAGCCACCATCCAACATGGTTAATCGGTCATTCCGGCGGCCCGAGATTGACGTCAATTCACCAACTCGGGAACCTAGGGGTATGACCCCCAACCCCCCACCGACGATGGGCGACCTGCTGAAGGCGGCAGAGCGCGCTTACCAAGGGTTTCCGATCACATTCGAGGAACCGACTCCCCAAGAGTTGGAGGCGCACGAGCGGCGCTTCGCCTACGAGGGCCCCGAATGGGCCGTGAGCGGCCGCGTGCGGGACGAGGAGGGGGGCCCGAGGCTCCTCAGTCTGGAGATCCGGCCGACGGATCCTGACGGCGCGGTGAGCGCCGCGCTCGTGCGCGGCATTCCCGTGGGGAAGATCGTCGGTTCGCTGCGCACCCGGCTGGTCCTGGACAGGTCCTATCGCGAGGGAGTCCGCTACGACTCACCGTCTGGGTTGCCTTCCGGCTACGAGTACACGCCACTCGTTGAAGGCCCGCCGAAGCCACAGCGACGCGGCGGGAAGCCCGCCGTAACTGATGAGCGACTCCGTGCGGTGGCAGAGGCGTACCTCGCTGAAACGGCGCCGGGTCAGCCGGCGCGGCCCTTGCCGCGGCTCGCCGAGAAGTTCGGGAGCCCGGAGGAGACCGTCCGTACCTGGATCGCCCGAGCCCGCAAAGAAGGATGGCTCGCCCCTGGCGTAAAGGGGCGAGCTGGGGGCGAACCGGGGCCGAAGCTGCTTGCGGCGCAGCTAGCCGAGCTTGAGCAGGAGAATCCAGGGCTCATCTCGCATGTCGAGGTAGACCAGGACGGGAACGTCACGGACATCAGCAATTCGAGTGAGTAGCCTCCGCTCGACTACTCCATGCCGCGCTTCGGAACGATCTGAACCGTACGAGGATCGAACGGAGCGCGGCCCGGTTGGCCTGGCAGGATCGTCACGGTGATGAGTGTCTCGACCACGGCGCGGCGGCGGTCCAACGGCAGGTCCTCCCATGCCTTGTTGGGGTCCTCGGCTGTCACGATGTCGACCAGCGTCCGCGCGCGCTGCGGGTGGTGCATCTGCCCTTCGACCTCCGCCAGCCGCTCCTTGATCCGCCGTGTTGCACGACGGAACTCGACCGAGTCGGCGTCGTCGTCCTCCGCGAACTCGTCCGCCAGGCCGCGGAGTCGTGCCCGCAGCGAGACGGCTTTGGCGCGCAGCTGGGCTGCATCCGGCGCTTCAGCGTCCAGGAGGAGGCCGATCGCGTCCGAGCGTGAGAGACGGCGGACGACGTACTCCTCGACCGTGAGATCGATGGGTTCCGTGCCCCGGGCCAGATGCTTGGTCCTTCGGCAGCGGTAGATCGGCTGCGTCAGCGTCGGGTTCTTTTTCGTGCCGCCGCGAGACCCTGACGTCACGGTCGTCCCGTCGTCGCACACCCCGCACCGCGCGATCCCGGACAGCAGCCACCGCCGGCCAGGACCGGGGCTGGTGGCGCGTCCGTCGTCCTCAAGAACGTGCTTTGCTGCGCGCCACGTTGCTTCGTCAACGATGGTCGGCCAACTGCCTGGGAACAGTTCGCCGCGGTACTCGCGCAGCGCCGCGTACCGCTCGTTCAGCAGTAGGTTCCGCACGGCGTTGTGCGTCCACGGCCGACCGTTGCGGTTCGGCCGCCCCCGCTCGTTCAGGCCCGCAGCGATGCCGGACAGGCTCGCGCCCGCCAACAGATCGTCGAACATCTGGCGCACGTCGTCGGCCTCGTCGGGCACGATCTCGTTGCCCTTGCTGGTGTAGCCGTAGCAGCGTGGCCCGGTCGGGGGGACACCCTTCTCGACGCGCTGACGCATCTCCCGCTGCTCGCGCTCGGACATCTGCTCGACCTCGAAGGTGTCGACCTCCCCGAGCAGACCGGCCAGCAAGCGACCCGAGGCGGTTGTGAGGTCCAGCTCGGGGCCCTTGACGCACAGCACGCTGACTTCGTGCCTGCGCAGGATCTCCATGCCCTCGGCGCGCTCCCTGCGGTTCCGCCAGAAGCGGCCGAGCGCGTAGACGATGATGACGTCCACCTCGCCGCGCTGCACGGCATCCATGAGTCGTTCGTAATCGGGGCGGTGCTTGCCGTGGGTGGCGGACTTGTCGTTGTCCTGGAAGCGGCGCTTCTGGAGGGGGATTCCGCGCTGTCTGGCCAGCGATTCCGTGTCCTCGCCCTGCCGGATTACGCCGTCCTCGTCGCCTGTGTCCGCCTTGCTGATGCGGGTGTATGTGGCGCCCTTGCTAAACGGGGTCATGCAGTGCAGTATAGGCACGCGTGCGTGCAGCCCCGGTAGGGGTTCACCGTCCATTCGAACGGCATCCGGGAGGCGCCCGGCACCCGGTTCACGATCGTCCTCGCCCGGACCTCGTGGAAGGTCATGCCGCGGAACTCGGGCGTGTCGAAGGTCCGGCTCGTCACCATGTCCGCGCCGAACAGCGCGGCGTCCCGGGCCGTGGCGGGGTTCTCGGCCAGATGGTCCCAGCGCATGGACGCCTCCTCGGTTGCTCTCCCGCCAGAATAGAACACATGTTCCCTTGATCGTGCGAACTGGTTTTCGAACATCGTGTGGAGGTCTCGTCGGTGGTCCTCCGGGCGGACCCCCGGGGTACCTTGGGGCACCCCGATTTGGGCCCTCCGGCCGGGGGGTGGTTGGCTTTCCGCACATCCCCGAGTTACCAAGTGCTGGAGGAAGTGCAATGGCGCAGGTCGAGGCCACGACTGAACGAGTCGTCGCGGCGGACGCGGAGACGGTGTTCGACACCCTGGCCGACTACAGCGGCGCGCGCGGGAAGCTGATGCCGCAGCACTTCAGCGAGTACGAGGTGCGCGAGGGCGGCGACGGCGAGGGCACCCTCGTCCACTGGAAGCTCCAGGCCACCAGCAAGCGCGTGCGCGACTGCCTCCTGGAGGTCACCGAGCCCTCCGACGGAGAACTCGTCGAGAAGGACCGCAACTCCTCCATGGTCACCGTCTGGCGGGTCACCCCGGCCGGCGAGGGCGGCTCCCGCGTCGTCGTCACCACCACCTGGCAGGGCGCCGGCGGTATCGGCGGCTTCTTCGAGAAGACCTTCGCCCCCAAGGGCCTCGCCCGCATCTACGACGCCCTGCTCGCCAACCTCGCCGCCGAGGTGGAGAAGTAGTCTCCTGGCCGGGGGAGCCGCGTCGCCGGCGGTGCCCGGCCCAACGAACGCACCTCGGGGGCGCGTTGCCGCCCTCACCGGTTCGAGTGGATCTCCATGACGGGCGCCGGAATGCCGTAACTCGTCGCACTTGCCGACAGTTCCCGCTTATCGCGGGAATTGTGCGGTAAGTGCGACGAGGGGAGCGGTACGCATGAGCGCGATCACACTGGTGAAGGACGATCCGGCCACCACACCCGCGACACCACCACCGGCGGACGAAGCTCCCCCGCACGGCCCGCACCGCGTCCGGCTCGTCTTCTTCGCCCTGCTCCTCGTCCTGCTCCTCGCCGCGCTGGAGCAGATGGCCGTCGCCACCGCCCTTCCCGAGATCGTCGGCGAACTGCGCGGCGCCGACCGGATGTCCTGGGCGATCACCGCCTATCTCCTCACCGCGACCGTCACCCTGCCCGTCTACGCCGCGCTGAGCGGACTCCGCGGCCCCAAGGGCGTGTTCCAGTGCGCGCTGGTGCTCTTCGTGACCGGCTCCGCCCTCGCCGGACTCGCCCGGGACATGGACCAGCTCATCGCGTTCCGCGCGCTCCAGGGCGCCGGCGCGGGCGGCCTCATGATCGGTGCGCAGGCGATCGTCGCCGCCGTCGTGCCGGCCCGGAGACGCGGCCGCCATCTGGGCGCCGTCGGCGCCGTGTTCGGCCTCGCCTCCGTCACCGGGCCGCTCCTGGGCGGCTGGCTCACCGACCACCTCTCCTGGCGCTGGTGCTTCTACGTCAACGTGCCCTGCGGGCTCGTCGCCCTGGCCGTCGTCACCTTCGCGCTGCGGCTGCCGAGGACCTCCGCCAGGGGGCGGCTCGACGTCCTGGGCACGCTGCTGCTCGCCGCCGCCTCGACCTGTCTGGTTCTCCTGGCCGGTTGGGGCGGTACCTCGCACGCCTGGAACTCGCGGCTCGTCCTCGGTCTCGCCGCCGGCGCGGTCCTGGCGACCGCGCTCCTCCTCGTCGTCGAGCGGTTCGCGATCCAACCCCTTTTTCCTCTGCGGCTGTTCAGGAACCCGGTCTTCGTCGTGAGCGGCCTGGTCGGGATCACCGTCGGTCTCGCCCTCTTCGGCACCGCCGGTTACCTGCCCACCCAGCTGCGGATGGTCGGCGGGATCTCGGCCACCGAGTCCGGGCTGCTCATGCTGCCGATGACGGCCGGCATCGTCGGCGCGTCCGTCGTCTGCGGCCGGCTCATCGCCCGCACCGGGCACTACCGGACGTACCCGGTCCTCGGCAGCGCCCTGACCACCCTCGGTGTCTGGCTGCTGTCCCGCCTGGAGCCGGACACGCCCCGGCTGCAGTTCGGCATCTGGACGGCCCTCCTCGGCGCCGGTATCGGCATGGTGATGCCCGTCCTGGTCCTCGCGGTGCAGAACTCCGTCCGCCCCGCCGACCTCGGGGCCGCCACCGCCGCCGGCGACTACTTCCGGCAGCTCGGCGGCAGTGTCGGCGTGGCCGCCTTCGGCGCGCTCCTCACGACCCGCCTCGCCGAGCGCCTGCCGGAACGTGCGGGCGGCGTCCTCCCCGACCCCCGCTCCCTCACCCCAGGACTCGTCCACGCCCTGCCCGCCCCGCTGCGCGACGCCCATGTCGAGGCCTACGCGCAGACCGTGCCGCGCCTCTTCCTGTACCTCGTGCCGGTGCTCGTGCTCGGGGCGCTCGTGGCCTGCTTCCTCCGGGAGAGGGCGCCGTTGGCGGCCCGCGACGACGCCCCCGGCGGCCCCGCGCCTGCGTCGGCCCCCGCCCTGGTGCCCGCCGCCCGGGTGCCGCAGACACGGGCCCCCTACGAGCCCGGGGTCCCCGTCCGCGGCACGGTCCGGCAGTCCGACGGCACCGTCGTACCCCGCGCCGCGCTCACCCTGATCGACGGCACCGGCCGGCAGACCGGGCGCGGCGCCGTCGGCGAGGACGGGCGGTACGCGCTGTCCACCCCCGGGCCGGGGGCGTACGTGCTGATCGCGGCCGCGGGCGGCCACCAGCCGCAGGCCGTGAGCGTCACCGTCGGGGACGGCCCCGTCGACGTCGACATCGTGCTCGGCGGCGCGGGGCGTCTGGCCGGGACCGTACGGACGGCGGACGGGCGGGCGGTCGGCGACGCGACCGTCACGCTCACCGACGCGCACGGCGAGGTCGTCGTGACCACCCGCAGCGGGGCCGAGGGCGCCTACCTCATCACCGAACTGGTCGCCGGGGACTACACCCTCGCCGTGAGCGCCCACTCCCACCGCCCGGCCGCGCTCCCCGTCACCGTCCGGGCCGCCCGCGAGACCCGCCGGGACGTCGAACTCGCCGGGGGCGCCGTCCTGCGGGGCACGGTCCGCGCCGGGAGCGGCAGGCCGGTGGAGGAGGCGCGCGTGACGCTCCTGGACGCCACCGGGGACGTCGTCGACACGATCACCACCGGCGTCGACGGAACGTTCCGGTTCGCCGACCTCGCCCCCGGCGAGTACACCGTCATCGCCACCGGATATCCCCCCGTCGCGACGGTGCTCCAGGTCGCCGGCGGCGGCACGGAGCGGGACCTGCGGCTGGGGTACGAGGACTGAGCCCACGTCCTCCGGGGAGGCCGGTGACCGGCCTCCGGGCAGCCGGTGATCGGCCGACCGGGGGGTGATCAACCGGTGTTCCTGCGACCGCGCGCGCATGATCGTGCGCCGCCCGTGCGGCCTGCGCGTGCGCCGGAGCCTCCCCGGGAGCAATTCGCGTATTGCCACACATCGCGACGCTACGCGGTCGTACGGTAGTGGGGGCGGCGCAGATCTTGGGAGCCGTGGGGAGAGAGGGCCTTGGCCATGGACCGTGGCACCGACACGGGCGCGACCACCGGCCACGGAGCCGGTGACGGCACGGCCGAGGGGGCCGCGGTCGGTCGTATCCCCCTGGGCGTGGTCGTCGTCGACCGCGCCGGCCTCGTGTCGCACTGGAGCACCGGCGCACGCCGTCTCTTCGGCACCACCAAGGACGAAGCGGTGGGCCGGCCCGCCCTGGACCTGCTGCCCGTCTCCGGCGCCCTCCCCGACGAGGACGACATCCCGCCCCATGGGGCGTACGGCGCGTACGACGCGCTCGGCCACGACCTGGAGACCTCGCTCGACGGACACCTCTCCTACCCGGCGGCCGGCCGCGCCCGGCTCACCGTGCCCGGCCGCGACCGGATGGACGTCCTGTGGTGGGCGTACCCCCTGGTCGGCCCCGGCCGGGAGCGTCTGCTCGTCCTCGCGGCCGACGCCGAGACGCTGCGTCGAAGGGACGACGAGCCGGTCGTCGCCGTCGAGCGCATCGCCCCCGGCTTCGCCCTGCACACCGACTTCCCCGGCGCCGAGGAACTCGCCCGCAGACTCCCCGAGATCCTGCCCAGCATGAGCGTCGGCGAGAGCGCCCGCATCGTCGCCCAGGTCCTGGAGCTGGGCTATCCGGTGCTGGAGTTCAGCCAGAACGACCGGGTGCCCGTCACCCCCGACTGGGGCGTGCCCCGGCGCGCGGAGCGCCGGGCGCGCCGCGAGCGGGCCGCGCGCGCCGTCGCCGAGGGGCTGCCGGTCCCCCCGGACGCGCGGGAGGAGGACGAGGACCTCGAATACGCGGCCGTACGCGAGCGCCTGGAGTTCCTCAACGAGGTCAGCGGACGCATCGGCACCTCCCTGGACCTGTCGCAGACCATCGTCGAGGTGAGCCGGGCGGTCGTGCCCCGCTTCACCGACGTCGCCGGCACCTATCTGCGCGAGCAGGTCGTCGCCGGCGAGGGCTTCCCCGAGGGCGTGCCGGACACGACGACCATGTGGCACCGGGTGGCCCTGGAGCACACGGACGAGCCGGGCCGCTGGGACGACGTCGTCCCCGTCGGCGAGGCCATGCCGTTCCCCGCGCACACCCCGTTCTTCCGGTGCATGACCACCGGCGAGCCCGTCCTCGTGCCCCGCATCAGCGAGCAGATGGGGCACGCGATCGCCGCGCAGTTCGAGAAGCGCGACATCCGGCCGCTGATCACGGGCCGCTCCATGCTGGTCGTCCCCCTGAAGGCCCGCAACGTGGTGCTCGGCTTCATGATCCTGCTGCGCCACCCGGAGCGCGAGGTCTTCGACGACATGGACCGCGTCACCGGCGCCGAACTCGCCGCCCGCGCGGGCCTCGTCCTCGACAACGCCCGGATGTACACCTACCAGGAGAACGTCGCCGAGACGCTCCAGGACAGCATGCTCCCGCAGATCGAGGCCCACATGACGGGCTGCGACATCGCCACCCGCTATCTGCCGGGCACCCTGCTCGGGCGGGTCGGCGGCGACTGGTTCGACTCGGTGAAGCTGCCGGGCGCCCGCACCGCCCTGGTCGTCGGCGACGTCATGGGGCACGGGCTCAACTCCGCCGCGATGATGGGGCAGCTGCGCACGGCCGTGCAGACCATGGCCGCACTCGACCTGCCGCCCGCGCAGCTCCTGCGCAACCTCGACGACCTCGCCCAGCGCCTCGGCGAGCACTACCTCGCGACCTGCCTCTACGCCGTCTACGACCCCGTCGTGGGCGAGCTGCACCTCGCCAACGCCGGGCACATCCCGCCCGTGCTGGTCCGCGCGGTGGACGGTCGCACCGAACTCCTCGACCTGCCCACGGGCGCCCCGATCGGTGTCGGAGGGGTGCCGTTCGAGGCGGTACGCGTGCGCGTGGAGCCCGGCGACCGGCTCGTCATGTGCACCGACGGCCTGGTCGAGGTGCGCGGCGAGGACATCGGCGTGGGGCTCGCGACCCTCTGCGAGTCCGCCGCCCACCCGGCCGCCTCCATGGACGACGCCTGCGACACGATCATCCGTGCCCTCAACACGCGCGGCGGCCGCAAGGACGACGTGGCCCTGCTGATGGCCCGGCTCAACGGCATCGCACCCGAGGACGTCGCCGAGTGGCGTCTCGCCCCCGACCCGGTGGAGGCGGCCCGCGCCCGCGCCGCCGTCCGCGAGCAGCTGTACGTCTGGGGTCTCGACGCCCTCGCGGACACCACCGCGCTTCTGGTCGGCGAACTCGTCACCAACGCCGTACGGCACGCGCGCGGGCGCCGCATCGAAGTGCGCCTCGTCCGGGGCGACACCCTGCAGTGCGAGGTCTACGACGACGACCCCACCCTGCCGACCCTGCTCAGCGCGGCGCCCACGGACGAGTTCGGCCGCGGACTGCGCGTGCTCACGACCCTGGCGCGCGAGTGGGGGACCAGCCGCGCGGGGGCGGGCAAGACGGTGTGGTTCGAGCTGACGCTGCCGAGGCGGCGCTGAAACACCCGCGGGAGCGCGTAGGGCCGGGGCGCTGACGCCCGGGTCGCTGACGCGCGAGTTGCCGACACGCGGGTTCTGGACGCGGGGTGAAGGTGCGTGCAGGGTGCTTGCCCGCGCGTGCCGGGCGCGGTAGACCGATCTGGGCCCGCCGCGGCGGCGGGCCACGACGCGTTCAACGGGGGGTTGCGCATGAGTGTGACGAGTCGGTACCGGGAGGCCTGGGAGGGGTTCTGGCGGGAGGTTCCCGAAGGACCGGGAGAGGTCTTCTGGGACGCCGGGCCGGAGCGGACCGCCGCCGTCCACCTCGCTCTGTTCGAGCCCCACCTGACGGCCCCCGGCCTGCCCCTGGTCGACCTCGGCTGCGGCAACGGCACCCAGACCCGCTACCTGGCCGACCGCTTCTCGCAGGTGATCGGCGTCGACCTCTCCACCGCCGCCGTCGACCGGGCCCGCCGCGCCGACCCCGGCGGCCGGGCCGCCTACCGCGCGCTGGACGCGGCCGACCGCACGGACGCCGAGACCCTGCACGCCGACCTCGGCGACGCCAACGTCTACGTACGCGGGGTGCTCCACCAGTGCGAACCCGACGACCGGCAGCGGCTCGTCGACACCGTCGCCACGCTGGTGGGCGAGCGCGGCCGGGTCTGTCTGGTCGAACTCGCCGAGGCCGCCAAGCCCGTGCTCATGGGCCTCGCGCAGAGCCCCGCCGGCCCTCCCGCCAAACTCGCCCCCGTCTTCCGGCACGGCATCGCCCCGGGCGAGGTCAGCGACGCCGCGGTCCCGCGGTATCTGCGGGCGGCCGGCCTCACCCTCGTCGCCGAGGGCGAACTCCCGCTGATCACCACGGAGCACACGGCCGACGGCACCCTGATCGAACTGCCGTCGAGGTGGTACGTGGCGGGGCGCCCGGCGTAGGGGGCTCGGGCGGTCCGTGAGCCGTCCCGGGGGTGTCCGTGGGCCGCGGCGGTGAGAGTTATCCACAGGTCTGCCACGGATCGGCGCGACCGCGTACGGTTTCGAGCCATGAAGATCCTCATCAGCGCCGACATGGAGGGCGCCACCGGTGTCACCTGGCCGGCCGACGTGCTGCCGGGGACACCGCAGTGGGAGCGGTGTCGTGCGATGTTCACCTCGGACGTGAACGCCGCCGTGCTCGGCTTCCTCGACGGCGGCGCCGACGAGGTGCTGATCAACGAGGCGCACTGGACCATGCGCAATCTGCTGCTGGAGGAGCTGGACGAGCGCGCGCAGATGCTGACCGGCCGGCACAAGGCGCTGTCCATGGTGGAGGGCGTGCAGCACGGCGACGTGGACGGCATCGCCTTCGTGGGCTACCACGCGGGCGCCGGTATGGAGGGCGTCCTCGCCCACACCTACCTCGCCAACTCGATCACCGGCGTGTGGGTGAACGAGGAGCGGGCCAGCGAGGGGCTGCTCAACTCGCATGTCGTGGCCGAGTACGGGGTACCGGTGGTGCTGGTGACTGGCGACGACGTGGCGTGCGAGGACGCCCTCGGGTATGCGCCCGAGGCGCTCAAAGTGGCGGTCAAGGACCATGTCTCGCGGTACGCGGCGGTGTGCCGCACCCCGGCGAGAACGGCCGCCGACATCCGCGCGGCGGCGAAGGAGGCCGCCTCGCTCGCCGTGCGGCACACACCCGTCAGGGGCGGGCCGTTCACCGTGGCGCTGGAGTTCGACGCCGAGCACCTGGCGATGGCCGCGACGGTCGTACCGGGTGTGACCCGTACCGGTGAACGCAAGGTCGCGTACACCAGCCCGACCATGTACGAGGGAATCCGCACCTTCAAGGCGGTCACCACGATCGTCTCTGCCGCGGTGGAGGAGACATATGGCTGAGTCGGCGAAGCTCCCGCAGGCGGCGGAGACCTCGCGGCTGCAGGCGCTGGACGAGGTCGTCCGGTTCACCTCCGACCTCATCCGCATCGACACCACCAACCGCGGCGGCGGGGACTGCCGGGAGCGGCCCGCCGCCGAGTACACCGCCGCGCTGCTGGCCGAGGCGGGCCTGGAGCCCACACTGCTGGAGCGCACCGAGGGCCGGACCAACGTCGTGGCGCGCATCGAGGGCACCGACCCGTCGGCGGACGCGCTGCTCGTCCACGGTCATCTGGACGTGGTGCCCGCGCAGGCGGCGGACTGGACCGTGCACCCGTTCTCCGGTGAGATCCGCGACGGCGTGGTCTGGGGCCGGGGCGCGGTCGACATGAAGAACATGGACGCGATGATCCTCGCGGTCGCCCGGCACTGGGCGCGCTCGGGCCTCAGGCCCCGCAGGGACGTGGTGATCGCGTTCACCGCCGACGAGGAGGCGAGCGCCGCGGACGGCTCCGGCTTCCTCGCCGACGCGCACCCCGCGCTCTTCGAGGGCTGCACCGAGGGCATCAGCGAGTCGGGGGCGTTCACCTTCCACGACGGAGCGGGGCGGCAGATCTACCCGATCGCGGCCGGGGAGCGCGGCACCGGCTGGCTGAAGCTCACCGCGCACGGCCGGGCCGGCCACGGCTCCAAGGTGAACCGCACCAACGCGGTGACCCGGCTGGCGGCCGCGATCGCCAGGATCGGGGCGCACGAGTGGCCGCTGCGGCTCACCCCGACCGTCCGCGCGGCCCTCACCGCACTCGCCGCGTTGTACGGCGTCGAGGCCGACCTCGACGACCCCGGCGGCGTCGACCGGCTCCTCGACAAGCTCGGTCCGGCCGCCGCCCTGGTGGAGGCCACCGTCCGCAACAGCGCCAACCCGACGATGCTGGACGCCGGTTACAAGGTCAACGTGATCCCGGGGGAGGCCGTAGCCCGCGTGGACGGGCGGTACCTCCCCGGTGGCGAGGACGAGTTCCGGCAGACCCTCGACCGGCTCACCGGACCGGACGTGGAATGGGAGTACGAGCACCGGGAGGTGGCCCTCCAGGCGCCGGTGGACTCGGTGACGTACGCCCGGATGCGGGCCGCCGTCGAGGAGTTCGCGCCCGAGGGGCACGTGGTGCCGTACTGCATGCCGGGCGGCACGGACGCCAAGCAGTTCTCGCGCCTCGGCATCACCGGGTACGGCTTCTCGCCGCTGAAGCTGCCCGAGGGCTTCGACTACGCGGCGATGTTCCACGGGGTGGACGAGCGTGTCCCGGTCGAGGCGCTCCACTTCGGCGTCCATGTGCTCGACCGCTTCCTGCGGACGGCCTGAGCGATGACACACGGGGGACCAAGGCAGATGGGGAACAAGGTGCAGACCCTGGCGTACGGTTCGTGGCCCTCGCCGATCGACGCGGCGCTCGCCGCCGCGCACGACGGGCATCCCGAGTTCGTGGGCTTCGTCGGCGACGAGGCGTGGTGGACCGAGCCACGCCCCGCCGAGGGCGGCCGGCGCGCCCTGGTCCGGCGCACGGCCGACGGCACCCAGGAGTCGGTGCTGCCGGCCCCGTGGGACGTGCGCAGCCGGGTCATGGAGTACGGCGGGCGGCCCTGGACCGGCGTCGTGGGGGACAACGGCCCCCTGGTGGTCTTCGTCAACCACGCCGACCAGCGCCTCTACGGCTTCGAACCGGGCGGCGAGCCCGTCCCGCTCACCCCGGTGTCGACGGTGGGCGGCGGCCTGCGCTGGGCGGACCCGCGCCCGCACCCGGAACGCGACGAGGTGTGGTGCGTCCTGGAGGAGTTCACCGGGGACGGGCCCACCGACGTCCGGCGGGTCGTCGCCGCGGTGCCACTGGACGGCTCGGCGGCCGAGGACCGGAACGCCGTACGCGAACTCACCGACGACAGCCGCCGGTTCGTCACCGGCCCCCGCCTGTCGCCCGACGGCCGCCGTGCCGCCTGGCTGGCCTGGGACCATCCGGCCATGCCGTGGGACGGCACCTCACTGCTGGTCGCCGACGTGACCGGGGACGGACTGCTGGGCGAGCCCCGGACCGTCGCGGGCGGCCCGGAGGAGTCGGTCGCGCAGGTCGAGTGGGCGGCCGACGGGACCCTCGTCCACTCCAGTGACACCACCGGCTACTGGAACCTCTACCGGCTCGACCCCGACAGCGGCGACCGCACGGCTCTCTGCGCGCGGGAGGAGGAGTTCGGCGGACCGTTGTGGAAGATCGGCCATCGCTGGTTCGCGCTGCTGGACGGCGGACTCGCCGCCGTGGTGCACGGGCGGGGCGCCACCGCGCTCGGCATCCTCGACCTGGACACGGGTCAGGTCGTCGACGCGGCCGGACCGTGGACCGAGTTCGCCCCGTCGCTCGCCGTGCGCGGCAGCCGGGTCGTCGGCATCGGGGCCAGCCCCCGCAGTGCCTACGAGGTGGTCGAGCTGGACGCGGCCACCGGCGACGCCCGTGTGATCGGGGCCGCGCACGACGACCCGGTCGACCCCACCTACTACCCGGAACCCCAGATCCGCTCCTTCCTCGGCCCCGCCGGACGCGAGATCCACGCGCACGTCTATCCGCCGCACCACCCCGGCTGCGTCGCCTTCAGCACCGAACTGCCGCCGTACGTGATCTGGGCGCACGGCGGACCCACCAGCCGGGCGCCCCTGGTCCTCGACCTGGCGATCGCCTACTTCACCTCACGCGGCATCGGGGTGGCGGAGGTCAACTACGGGGGGTCGACCGGATACGGGCGGGAGTACCGCAACCGGCTGCGCGAGCAGTGGGGTGTCGTGGACGTCGAGGACTGCGCGGCGGTGGCCCTCGCCCTCGCCGACGAGGGCACCGCCGACCGGACCAGGCTCGCCATCAGGGGCGGCAGCGCCGGTGGCTGGACCGCCGCCGTGTCCCTCACCACGACCGACGTCTACGCCTGCGGAACCATCCTGTATCCCGTTCTCGACCTCACGACCTGGGGGTCGGGGGAAACCCACGACTTCGAGTCCCAGTATCTGGAGAGCCTGGTGGGGCCGCTCGCGGAGGAGCCGATGCGGTACGGGGAGCGGTCGCCGAGCCAGCACGCCGACCGGATCACCGCGCCCTTCCTGCTGCTCCAGGGCCTCGACGACGTGATCTGCCGGCCCGCGCAGTGCGAACGTTTCCTGGCCGGGATGGAGGAGCGGCGGGTGCCGCACGCGTACATCGCCTTCGAGGGGGAGGGGCACGGCTTCCGGCGGGCGGAGACGACGGTGCGCGTCCTGGAGGCGGAGCTTTCGCTGTACGCGCAGGTCTTCGGGTTGAATCCTCCGGGTATCCCTACTCTGGAGCTCACCAAGTGACACCACTGACCCGACCCGCCCGTCTCGCCCCCGGTGCCCGTGTGGCCGTCGTCGCCCCCAGCGGGCCGGTGGCCGAGGAGCGGCTCAGCGCCGGGCTGGACATCCTGCGCGGCTGGGATCTCGACCCCGTCGTCGCCCCGCATACGCTCGACCGGCACCCGGATTTCCCCTACCTCGCCGGTACGGACGCCGACCGGGCCGCCGACCTCCAGGCCGCCTGGTGCGACCCGTCCGTGTCCGCCGTGCTGTGCGCACGCGGCGGCTACGGCGTGCAGCGCATGGTCGACCTGCTCGACTGGGACGCCATCCGCGCGGCGGGCCCCAAGACACTCGTGGGGTTCAGCGACATCACCGCGCTCCACGAGGCGTTCGCCACCCGTGCCGGGCTGGTCACTCTGCACGGCCCGATGGCGGCGGGCGTCGACTTCATCAAGAACACCCGATCCCAGGAGCATCTGCGGGCCACCCTGTTCGCCCCCGAGACGGTACGCACGATCCGGGCCGCCGAGGGCAGCATCGCCCTGGTGTCCGGCCGCGCCCGGGGCGTCCTCCTCGGCGGCTGCCTCTGCCTGCTCGCCGCCGAACTCGGCAATCCGCACGCCCGCCGGTCCGCCCGGGGCGCCCTGCTGTGTCTGGAGGACGTGGGCGAGGAGACCTACCGCCTGGACCGCTACCTCACCCAGCTGCTCCGCGCGGGCTGGCTCGACGGCGTCGCCGGCATCGTCCTCGGCTCCTGGGCGGAGTGCGAACCGTACGACAAGGTGCGGGCGCTGCTCGTGGACCGGCTCGGCGGGGCCGGGGTGCCGGTGGTGGAGGAGTTCGGCTTCGGGCACGGAGAGGGCGCGCTGACGATCCCGTTCGGGGTGACGGCGGAGCTGGACACCGAGGCGGGGACGCTGACGCTGGACGAGCCCGCGCTGATCTGAAGGCCGCATGCCGAGGCAGCCGGAAGGGCTCCCACCGGGCGGGACCCGGCAGCCCGCGTCATCCTGGAGTCATGAGCCCGAAGACATCGGAACGGGTCGGCACGCACCGGCGGAAGCGGTGGGGTGATCTGCTGACACCCGGCAGGGTGGTCGTGGGGCTGCTGGCGGCCCTGGCGCTCGTCTTCGTCTTCCAGAACACCCAGAGCACCGAGATCCGGCTGCTGGTCACCGAGGTCACCATGCCGCTGTGGATGGCGCTGCTGGGGACAGGCCTGGTGGGGGCGGTGTGCGGGGCGTTCTTCATGAGACGGCGCAGGTGACACCTGGCCCGAAGTACCGTGGCGGGATGTCCGGACATGTTCGTCACCTCATCGCGGGCTCCCGCGTCGCCATCCGGCACTTCACGCCCGAGGACGGCTCCGAGTTCACCGCGCGGGTGCGGGAGAGCGGGGATCTGCACCACCCGTGGCTCTTTCCGCCGGCCACCCCCGCCGCGTACGCGGCGTACGCGGGGCGGCTGATCGGGGATCCGACGAAGGCCGGGTTCCTGGTGTGCGAGCGGGACGGCGGGGGGATCGCCGGATTCATCAACATCAACAACATCGTGGAGGGCGGCTTCCGCAGCGGAGCGCTCGGCTACGGCGCCTTCGCGCATGCCGCCGGACGGGGGCTCATGGGGGAGGGGCTCGGGCTGGTCATCGATTACGCGTTCGACTTCATGGGGCTGCACCGACTGGAGATCAACGTCCAGCCCGGCAACGCCGCCTCCATCGCGCTGGCCCGGCGCTGCGGGTTCCGGCTGGAGGGGTTCTCGCCGGACTTCCTCTTCATCGACGGGGCGTGGCGGGACCATCAGCGGTGGGCCCTGACCGTGGAGATGGGGCGCCCGGGATCCGCTCGGGAGTCCTGAGCCGGCCGGCCCGCGAGTCAACGCAGCCCGACCCCGACGGACTCCTTCCCGACGAACTGGCCGCGCTGCCGGGTCCCTTGGTCGCCTCACCGCACTGCGTCGGCCTCGACGCCACCGTCTACGACCCCGATCTGGATCCCGACGGCACCGCGGGCGCGCTGCTCACGGACATCGTCGTGCGCACCTTCGCCGAACCGGCCCCGCCGCACTGACCGGCCGCCGGGGACCCGGCCGGCACCCACCTCCGTGCACCGAACGGCTAGCCCGTCGCCCGGCGGTCGGCGTACTCGTAGACCGAGCCGTCGGGATGGACCGCGATGAGGTTGCGGCCGACGGGGGTCGGGATCGGACCGGCCAGCACCTTGGCGCCGGAGGCGGTGAGGATCCGGCCGGCCTCGTCGACGTTCTCGACGGCGAGGGTGGCGGTGACCTTCCGCAGGATCTCCAGCTCGGACTCCGGGCCGCTCATCAGCAGGAAGCAGCCGACGGCGGCGACCTGGACGCCACCGCGTTCGAAACGCATCGCCGGTGCGCCCGAGAGTCTCTCGTAGAACGGGACCGCCGCCTCCAGGTCGTCGACGCAGATGCGGAGCGTGGTACCGAGAATCTCCATGCGCACGAGCCTAGTTGGGGCCGGGCGGCGACGGTGATCGAAACGCGGATCACCGCACGCGTGTCCGCGCCGCCCGCGTGCGCGGTGCCGTGGTGCCGCGTTACGGGCGCAGGGGGCCGGGTACTCGGCCGCGATGGACCGCTTGGATCATCTGGAACATCTGGACAGGCACCTGGTCGACGAGTTGGCGCAGGTGGCCCGCGAGACCATCCGTGAGGAGCTGCGGCAGCAGACGCGTAAGCAGCGGCGCAAGGCGGCGCTGTACGCGGCGTCCGGGGCGCTCGCCCTGTACGCGGGTGCCGCCGTGGCGCTCGCCGTCGGGCTGGCGCTCTGTCTGGTCCTGCCCGACTGGGCCGCCGCGCTGATCACCGCAGTGGTGCTCGGTGTGGCCGCGTACCTGCTCAGGGGCGCGGCGCGGCCCTCGGCGGACCGTGACGGGGCCGTCGGCGGAACGGCGCCGGGGACACCCCCGGGCGGCCGGGGACCGGCCGGGTATCCGCCGCCTCCGCCCGTCGCACCCGGTGTCGGGACCGCGACCGACGGCGTGACCGGGGCCGCGGGCGGCGCCGCGTCGACAGGGGCGGACTTCGAGGACCGGCGCCACCGGGGCCTGTGAGTCCCTGTGAGCCAGGGCCGCCGAAAAGGCGGTACGTGTACGTGCGGCGGGGCCGGGACGGTACGACCGTCCCGGCCCCGCCGCACGTGCTCGCCCGAACCCGCTCAGCGCGGGAGTCGCGGCAGCACCTTCGTGCGGTAGAAGTCGAAGAAGCCGCGCTGGTCCGGGCCGATCTGGCTGACGTAGACGCGGTCGAAGCCGGCGTCGGCGAACGCCCGCAGTTCGGCGACATGTTCGTCGACGTCGTCGCCGCAGACCGTGTTCTCGCCGACCATCTGCTCGGTGACCAGCGGTTCCAGCTGCTCGAAGTGGCTCGGGGTGGGCAGGATCTGGCCCATCTCGCCGGGCAGGAGCTGGCTCGACCAGAGGTGGCGGACGCGGCGGACGGCCGCGTCGCGGTCGGTCCCCCAGCACACCTTCGTCCCGCCGCTGACGAGGTTCGCGCCCCCGCCGCCCTTGCGGTACTGCGTGACCAGCTCCTCGTCGGGGCCCATGGTGATGAAGCCGTCGCCGACGCGGGCGGCGAGCGCGGTGGCCTTGGGGCCGAAGCCGGAGATGTCGATCGGGACGGGCTGGTCCGGGAGCGTGTAGAGGCGGGCGTTCTCCACGGTGAAGTGGGGGCCGCGGTGGGTGACCTCCTCGCCGGTGAACAGCCGCCGCATCACCTGGACCGACTCCTCCAGCATCTCCAGGCGGATGTCCGCCGAGGGCCAACGGGTGCCGAGGATGTGCTCGTTGAGCGCCTCGCCCGAGCCGATGCCGAGACGGAACCGGCCACCGGTCAGCACCGCGCTGGTCGCCGCGGCCTGCGCGACGATCGCCGGGTGGATCCGCACGGTCGGGCAGGTCACCGCCGTCTCGATGGGCAGCGACACGGCCTCGGAGAGCGCCCCGATCACCGACCACACGAACGGGCTCTGGCCCTGGGCGTCGTTCCACGGGTGGAAGTGGTCCGAGATCCACAGGCAGTCGAACCCGGCCTGTTCGGCCATCCTCGCCTGCTCGATCAGCTCCGCGGGACCGAACTCCTCGGTCGCCAAGAAGTATCCGTACTCGGGCATGGGGGGTACCTCCGCGACATCTGCGATCGGGCTGGGGTCGGGTCGCGTTCCGGGTACCCGGGGGCCGGGGCGGAAACCCGTGGACGGGCGGGGCCCAGGCGGTTTGGGCACCCTGACCAGGGGGACGCGGAAGGTTCGCACGCACAGGAACCGACCCGTACGTCTTGAGGACGCTGAGGACTCCGTATGCGCGACCCCGCCGGAGGCGAACCCGTGAGTCGACCCCGCATCGTGATCGTCGGTGCCGGCTTCGCCGGCTACCGGACGGCCCGCACCCTCGCGCGGCTGACCCGGAACAAGGCCGACATCACTCTGCTCAACCCGACCGACTACTTCCTGTATCTGCCCCTGCTGCCCCAGGTCGCCGCCGGTGTCCTGGAGCCACGCCGGGTGACCGTCTCCCTCACCGGCACCCTGCGTCATGTGCGCCTGGTGCTCGGGGAGGCCGAGGACATCGATCTCGACGCGCGCACCGTGCGGTACACCGACCCCGAGGGCGGGACCGGCACGCTGACCTACGACCGGCTGGTGCTCGCGGCCGGCAGCGTGAACAAGCTGCTGCCGATCCCCGGTGTCGCCGAGCACGCCCACGGTTTCCGGGGGCTGCCCGAGGCGCTGTATCACCGGGACCACGTGACCCGGCAGGTGGAGCTGGCGGCCGGCAGCGAGGACCCCGAGAGCTGTCGCGCGCGCTGCACCTTCGTGGTGGTCGGCGCCGGCTACACCGGGACCGAGGTCGCCGCCCAGGGCCAGATGTTCACCGACGCACTGGTCCGGCAACAGCCGCTGCGAGGCGGCGTACGACCGCGCTGGATGCTGCTCGACATCGCCGAACGGGTGCTGCCCGAGATGGACGAGAAGCTGTCGCGGACCGCCGACAAGGTGCTGCGGCAGCGGGGCGTCGACGTGCGGATGGGAACCTCCGTGAAGGAGGCCACGCCGGACGGAGTGCTGCTGAGCGACGGGGAGTTCGTCGACACCCGCACCCTGGTGTGGTGCGTGGGCGTACGGCCCGATCCGCTCGCCGAGTCGCTGGGGCTGCCGATGGAGCGCGGCCGGCTGCTGGTGGACCCCACGCTGCAGGTGCCCGGCAGGCCCGAGGTGTTCGCCTGCGGGGACGCGGCCGCCGTGCCCGATCTGACCAAGCCCGGCCAGTACACCCCGATGACCGCGCAACACGCGTGGCGGCAGGGCAAGGTGGCCGCGCTCAACGTCGCCGCCTCCCTCGGCCGCGGCGAACCCAAGCCCTACCGCCACAGCGACCTGGGCTTCGTGGTGGACCTCGGTGGAGCCAAGGCCGCCGCCAACCCCCTCGGCGTACCGCTGTCCGGCCTCGCCGCCGGCGCCGTCACCCGCGGATACCACCTCGCCGCCATGCCCGGCAACCGCGTCCGCGTCGCCGCCGACTGGCTCCTGGACGCCGTACTGCCGCGCCAGGGCGTCCAGTTGGGGCTCGTCCGGTCCTGGTCGGTCCCCCTGGACACGGCGTCACCGGAGCTGGCGAGGATGCCGGGAGGACGGTCGAGTACGGACGCCGACCGGGCCTCCGCAAAACCGCCCGAGCCCGCAGAACGTTCGGAAGGAGCGTCATGAACAGCCGTCGACTCAGCGAGCTGGCACAGCAGTTGAGGGTGGACAGCGTACGCGCGTCCGGCGCCGCGGGCTCCGGGCACCCGACCTCGTCCATGTCGGCCGCCGAACTGATGGCGGTGCTGCTCGCCAAGCATCTGCGCTACGACTTCGAACGCCCCCAGCACCCCGGCAACGACCGTTTCGTGCTCTCCAAGGGGCACGCCTCGCCCCTGCTGTACTCCGCGTACAAGGCGGCCGGCGCGATCAGCGAGACCGAGCTGATGACCTTCCGCAAGCTGGGCAGCCGGCTCGAAGGGCATCCCACGCCCCGGCGGCTGCCGTGGGTGGAGACGGCCACCGGCTCGCTCGGCCAGGGCCTGCCCGTCGGCGTCGGCATCGCGCTGGCCGGGAAGCGGCTGGACCGTACCGGCTACCGGGTGTGGGTGCTGTGCGGCGACAGCGAACTCGCCGAGGGCTCGGTGTGGGAGGCCGCCGAGCACGCCTCGTACGAGCATCTGGACAATCTGACGGCGATCGTGGACGTCAACCGGCTCGGACAGCGCGGACCCACCCGGCACGGACACGACCTGGACGCCTACGCCCGCCGCTTCGCCGCCTTCGGCTGGCACACCGTCGAGATCGACGGACACGACGTGGACGCCGTCGACCGGGCGTACGCCGAGGCCGAATCGACCAAGGGGCAGCCCACGGTGATCCTCGCCCGCACCCTCAAGGGCAAGGGCGTCGAGGCCGTCCAGGACCGCGAGGGCCTGCACGGCAAGCCCCTCAAGGACGCCGACGGCGCGATCGCGGAACTCGGCGGCGTACGCGACCTGCGCGTCGAGGTCCGGCAGCCGCCCGCCGCCCGGATGCTGCACGCCGTACGGACCGGGCATCTGGAGCTGCCGCGCTTCGAGATCGGCGACGAGGTCGCCACCCGGGACGCCTTCGGACAGGCGCTCGCCGCGCTCGGTGACGCGCGCGGCGACATCGTCGCCCTGGACGGTGAGGTCGGCGACTCCACGCGCGCCGAGTTCTTCGCCAAGGAACATCCCGAGCGGTTCTTCGAGTGCTACATCGCCGAACAGCAGCTGGTGGCCGCGGCGGTCGGGCTCGCGGCGCGCGGCTGGGTGCCGTACGTCTCCACGTTCGCGGCGTTCCTCAGCCGGGCCCACGACTTCGTCCGCATGGCGGCGGTCAGCGGGTCCGGGCTCAACCTCGTCGGCTCCCACGCCGGGTCCGCCATCGGCCAGGACGGGCCCTCACAGATGGGTCTGGAGGACCTGGCGATGATGCGGGCCGTGCACGACTCGACGGTGCTGTACCCGTGCGACGCCAACCAGACCGCCAAGCTCGTCTCCACGATGGCCGGTCTCGAAGGCATCCGTTATCTGCGTACGTCCCGGGGCGCCCTGCCCGTCCTCTACAGCCCCACCGAGGAGTTCCCTGTCGGCGGCAGCAAGGTGCTGCGCGCCTCGGACACCGACCGGCTGACGGTCGTCGCCGCCGGGGTCACCGTCCACGAGGCCCTCAAGGCCGCCGAGGCGCTGGACGCCGAGGGCATCCAGGTCCGGGTGATCGACCTCTACTCGGTCAAGCCCGTGGACCGCCGCACCCTGCGCGAGGCCGCCGAACGCACCGGCTGCATCCTCACCGTCGAGGACCACCACGAGGAGGGCGGCCTCGGGGACGCGGTCCTCGACGCCTTCCTCGACGGCCGCCCGGTGCCCCGCCTGGTGCGCCTCGCCGTCCGTACGATGCCGGGCTCGGCCTCCCCCGAGGAGCAGCTGCGCGAGGCGGGCGTCGACGCGGAGGCGATCGCGGTGGCCGGGCGGCTGCTGGTGGAGCACGCGATCGCGCCCTGAACCCGTGTCCACAGAAGGGAGTCGGTGATGGGGGACACGCACCCGATGCGGGTCGGCCGCCGGACCGTCGAGATCCACCGGCCGGACAAAGTGCTGTTCCCCGCCGACGCGGACGGCGGCGGCAAGGAGTACACCAAGGGCGATCTCGTCGCCTACCACCGGGCCGTCGCCCCCTTCATGCTGCCCCATCTGCGCGGGCGCCCGCTGATGCTGGAACGGCACCCCGACGGCGTCGACGGGCCCATGTTCATGCAGAAGAACACCCCCGAGCACTACCCGGACTGGATCGAGCGCGTCGAGGTGCCCAAGGAGGGCGGCACGGTCGTCCACCCCGTGTGCGAGGACGCGGCCACCCTCGTCTACCTCGCCGACCAGGCCTGTCTCACCCTGCACCGCTGGCTCTCCCGGACCGGCGGCATCGACCGGCCCGACCGGCTGGTCTTCGACCTCGACCCGGCGGTGGACGACTTCGCCGAGGTCCGGGACGCGGCCGGACGGGTACGTGAGTTGCTGGACGAGCTGGGACTGCCGTCCGTGCCGATGACCACCGGCTCCAAGGGCCTGCACGTCGTCGTACCGGTGAACGGGCACGACGACTTCGACGAGGTCCGCGCCTTCGCCGCGGAGGTCGCCGGAGAACTGGTCCGCGCCCACCCCGAGCGGCTCACCACCGAGGCCCGCAAGAAGGACCGCGGCGACCGGCTCTACCTCGACATCCAGCGCAACGCCTACGCCCAGACCGCCGTCGCCCCCTACTCCGTCCGCGCCCGGCCCGGCGCGCCCGTGGCCACCCCCCTGACCTGGGAACAGCTCGACGACCCCGCGGTCGACGCCCGCCGCTGGACCCTCGCGGACGCCGTCGAGCAGGCCCGCACCAACCCCTGGGCGGGGGCGATGAGCAGGGGCCGGGCGCTGGGGCCGGCCCGGCGGCGGCTCGCGGCGCGGCGCCGCTGAGACCGGCGGCGAGGGCGCGCGCGCGCCACCCGGGAAATGTTTGGCCAACGGACGCGGGGCCACTCGGTGTTCGAGGTGGCCATGTCGAACACATCCAACACATCCAACACATCGAAGACACAGAGTTCACGGAAGTCCCGAGAACCGGACGAACCGGACGAGGTGCAGGAGTCGGAGGAGGCGCAGGAGCCGGCGGACGACCGGCCCAGCCCCATGCAGGTGCTGCGTCATGCGCGGACCCAGCTCGCGGAGCTGACCGGCATGGCGCCCGAGTCCGTGTCCTCGTTCGAGCAGACCGAGGGCGGCTGGACGCTGGAGGTCGAGGTCCTGGAGATCGCCAGGGTCCCCGACACGATGAGCCTGCTCGCGAGCTATCGCGTGGAGCTGGACCCCCGGGGCGAGCTCACCGGCTACCGGCGCGTCCGCCGCTACGAACGCGGCAGGGCCGACCCGCATCGCCGGTAGGCCCTCGTCGCGCCCGGGCAGTCCGCGCCCGGGACCCACCGTCCGTGGACGAGATCCACACAGACATTCACAGACACGTTCCACATTCGAGGAGGATCGGCCGGCATGACCGTAGTACCGGCACAGCAGTCCGGCGGCGGAGGCGGCAGCAGCGGCCTGTACGACGTCCTGGAACTCATTCTCGACAGGGGGCTCGTCATCGACGCCTTCATACGAGTCTCCCTGGTGGGCATCGAGATCCTGAAGATCGACGTCCGGGTCGTCGTCGCCAGCGTCGACACCTATCTGCGCTTCGCAGAGGCGTGCAACCGGCTCGACCTGGAGGCCGGGCCGCGCAAGAACCCCGGCCTGCCGGATCTCGTCGGTGAGATGACCGAGTCCGGCGCGCGCGGCAAGTCCAAGGGGGCGCTGTCCGGCGCCGCCGAGACGATCTCCGACGCGTTCAAGCAGTCCCGCGAGGAGAGCCAGTCCGAGTCGCGCCCGCGGGCCCGCAGGACCACGAGCTCGCGCAAGAAGGAGGAACAGGAGTGAGCACGTACGTCTACGGCATCACCGCCGGCTCACATCCCGCCCTCCCCGAGGGCATGGGCGGCGTGGGCGACCCCGCGCGCCCGGTGCGCATCCTCAAGGAGGGCGAGCTGGCGGCGATCGTCAGCGAGGCCCCCGAGGGGCTGCGCCCCAAGCGCAAGGACCTGCTCGCCCACCAGAACGTCCTGAGCGAGGCGGGCGCGGGCGGTTCCCTGCTGCCCATGCGCTTCGGGAGCGTCGCGCCGGACGACGCGTCCGTCACCGCGGTGCTCGCCGAACGTGCGAAGCACTACCTGGAGCGGCTCGGCGCCCTCGACGGCAAGGTCGAGTACAACGTGAAGGCCAGCCACGACGAAGAGGCCGTGCTGCACCGCGTGATGGGGGAGAACCCCGAGCTGCGCGCCATGACCGAGGCCAACCGGCAGGCGGGCGGCGGCACCTACGAGGACCGGCTGCGGCTCGGCGAGATGGTCGTCGCCGCGGTGCAGGCCCGTGAGGCGGAGGACGCGGCGGAGCTGCGGCGG
Organism: Streptomyces stelliscabiei; assembly: GCF_014873495.1. Taxonomy (GTDB): domain Bacteria; phylum Actinomycetota; class Actinomycetes; order Streptomycetales; family Streptomycetaceae; genus Streptomyces; species Streptomyces bottropensis. Next base: position 8,410,852 of record NZ_JADBGF010000001.1, read on the forward strand.
ACGCTGGAGCCGGCCGCGGCGGACGTCAGCGCGGGCCCCGACTCCACCGGCTGGCTGGCCAATCTGTCGTTCCTCGTGGACCGGGAGTCGTCCGCGGCGTTCGTCGACGCCGTGGAGGAGGTCCGCAAGAGCCATCCGCATCTGGAGGTGCGGGTGAACGGGCCGCTGCCGCCGTACAGCTTCGTCGAACCGGGGCCCGCGCAACCCGCGGAGACCACGCACTGACAGCGCGTTCCGCATACGTCCACGGCGCGCCGCAAGGCACGGCGTTCCCAGGCCGAGGAGGCGAGTACATGGGACTGATCACCGAGGTGCTGCTGCTGCCGTTCGCACCGGTACGCGGCAGCCTCTGGACGGTGCGACAGGTGCTCACCGAGGCCGAGCGCCAGTATTACGACCCGGCGGCCGTCCGAGCCGATCTCGCCCGCCTCGAGCAGCGGCTGGAGGCGGGCGAGATCGACGAGGAGGAGTTCGACCGTCTGGAGGACGAACTGCTGGACCGGCTGGAGATCAGCACCCAGAGAAGCACAGGAACCGGCAACGGGACGACACAATGAATCGAATCGGGCTTGGCCTCGCCGTAGGGGCCGGATACGTCCTCGGACGTACGAAGAAGATGAAACTCGCGTTCGCGGTCGGCACCATGGTGGCCGGCAAGCGGATGCAGCTGAGCCCGCGGGCGCTCGCGGACCTGGTCTCGCAGCAACTGCAGAACAACCCGCAGTTCAAGGAGATAGGCGACCAGCTCCGCGGGGACCTGCGCGGTGTCGGCAAGGCGGCCACCGGGGCGCTGGTCGAGCGGCAGATCGAGGGGCTCGCCAGCCGGCTGCACGGACGCACCTCGCAGGTGCGCGACCAGCTCGCGGGCGTGGCGCCGGATCTGCCGGGACGCGGCGGGAAGGACGACGACGCGTACGAGGAGGACGAGGACGAGTTCTCCGACGACGAGCGCGCCGACGCGCGTGACGAGGACGCGGAGGAACCGCAGGACGAGCCCTCGCGGAGGCGCCCGGCGAAGAAGACCTCGCCCCGGGCTGAGGGCAAGCCGGCCGCGAAGAAGGCGGCCCCCGCGAAGAAGACCGCCGCTCCCGCGCGCAAGACCGCGAGCAAGAGGGCGGCGGCGAAGAAGTCCGCCCCCGGCAAGGCCCCGGCCAAGAAGACCGCGCGCAGGGCCACCGGGTCGCGGGCGACGAAGGGAGGCGGCGACGATGACTGAGACCCTCGGAGCATCGAACGGCCGCGCGACGGACCGGGTGAAGGACGCCACGAAGAGCAATCCGCTCAGCGAGGTGGTGCACGGCGAGGCCGTCGACCGCCTCAAGGAGGAGGCCCGGGAGTACCTGGCCGCCCAGGCCCAGCGGATCCTGGTCGGCGCCGGGCGCAAACTCGGCGAGACCACCGGCAAGCTCAACGACATCGCCGAGGGCAACAGCCCCGGCTTCGCCCAGCTCGCCCTCGACGGCGGCCGCAAGCTCGCCGAGGGCAAGGGGCCACTGCGCACCGCCCTGGAGGTGGGCGCGGGCCGCGCCAAGGACAACGTGCTCGGCGCGCTGAAGAACCTCGGCGGCGGCAAGGGCAAGCGCAAGGGCGGCTCGGGCAACAAGCCCACGGTGATCATCGAGTCCATCGACGTCGGGGTGCCGGTGCGCACCGCGTACGACCAGTGGACCCAGTTCCAGAGCTTCAGCACCTTCGCCAAGGGTGTGAAGAGTGCGAGCCAGGCCGACGAGACGCACTCCGACTGGCAGATGAAGATCTTCTGGTCCAGCCGGAGCTGGAAGGCCCACACCACCGAACAGGTGCCCGACCAGCGGATCACCTGGACGTCGGAGGGCGCCAAGGGCACCACGAAGGGCGCCGTCACCTTCCACTCGCTGGGGGACAACCTCACCCGGGTGCTGCTGGTCCTGGAGTACTACCCGAAGGGTCTCTTCGAGAAGACCGGCAACATCTGGCGCGCCCAGGGCCGCCGGGCCCGGCTCGACCTCAAGAACTTCGCCCGCTTCATCACCCTCCGTGGTGAGGCCGAGGACGGCTGGCGCGGCGAGATCCGCGACGGCGAGGTCACCGTCAGTCACGAGGACGCCCTCGCGGAGGAGGAGCGGGACCAGCAGGACGACGAGGGGCCGGAGGACGAGTACGCGGACGACGAGCCGGAGCCGGACGAGGACGAGCCCCGCGACCTCGACGAGACGGACGAGGTCGACGAGCCGGACGAGACCGACGAGACCGCGGAGTACGACGAGGAGGACGACGAGGGCGAGCCGGAGGACGCGGACGAGGTCCCCGAGGACGAGTACGAGGACGTTCCCGAGGCGGAGGACGACGCCGAGGAGGACATCGAGGAGGAACCGTACGAGGATGAGGTCGAGGAACCGGCCCCCGCGGGCAGGGGCCGTCGATGACGTTCCCGAGCCGGGTACCGGAGCCGTACGGTCAGAGCGGCGCGAGCGCCAATCTGGCCGACATCCTGGAGCGTGTACTCGACAAAGGTGTGGTGATCGCGGGTGACATCCGCATCAACCTGCTCGACATCGAACTGCTCACCATCAAGCTGCGCCTGATCGTCGCCTCCGTCGACAAGGCCAAGGAGATGGGGATCGACTGGTGGGAGTCCGACCCGGCGCTGTCGTCCAACGCCCGCCGCGACGAACTCTCCCGAGAGAACGCCGAGTTGCGCGCCCGGCTCGCGGAGCTGGACGAGGGCGGGTACCGGCGGGAGCCGGAGCCGGCCGTCGAGCGCGGCCGCGCCAGAGAGGAGCCCACATGACCGGTCTGCGGTACGTGTACGCCGTCTGCCGCCCCTTCGACGCGGCGCTCCAGTCCCAGCTCACCGGGGTCGCGGGCGCGCCGCCCCGGCAACTGCGCCACCGCGACCTGATCGCCGTCGTCAGCGAGGTGCCCGAGAGCGATTTCGCGGAGCAGCCGCTGCGCGCCCATCTGGAGGACCTGGACTGGCTGACCGAGACCGCCCGTGCGCACCAGAGCGTGATCGACGCCCTCACGGTCGTCACCACGCCCCTGCCGCTCCGGCTCGGCACCGTCTTCCGCGACGACAGCGGCGTCCGGGTCATGCTGGAGGCCCGCGAGGCGGGCTTCCGGCGGACCCTGGACCGGCTGGCGGGCCGCGTGGAGTGGGGCGTGAAGGTGTACGCGGAGTCCGAGGAGCAGGAGCGGCCCCAGGAGCCCGCGAAGGTCTCCAGCGGGCGCGACTATCTGCGGCAGCGGCGGCGCAGTCACCGGGCCCACGAGGAGATGTGGGAGAACGCCGACCGGTTCGCGCGCGCCCTGCACGGCACCCTCTCGGCCTTCGCCGAGGACACCCGGCTGCACGCCCCGCAGAATTCCGCGCTCTCCGGCGCTCCGGGACGCAATGTGCTGAACGCGGCCTATCTGGTGCCGCGCGCCCATTCCGAGGAGTTCGTGGAACTCGTGGACCGCACGAAGGGCGAGGAACCGGGACTGCGGGTGGAACTCACCGGGCCGTGGGCGGCCTATTCCTTCAGCGGAGAGAGCGCGGAGAACCCGGAGGACACCCCGTGACCGTGATCGAACGCCGTGAGGTGGCCCTGGTGGACCTCCTCGACCGGCTGCTCGCCGGCGGGGTCGTGATCACCGGCGACCTCACTCTGCGCATCGCGGACGTCGATCTCGTCCGCATCGACCTGAACGCACTGATCAGCTCCGTGAACGAGCAGGTTCCCTCACCCTGGGGAGGCATCGAGTGACCGGCCGCAACCGCGTCGAACTGGAGCCCGACACGGTGGAGAGGGACCTGGTCAAGCTGGTCCTGACCGTCGTCGAACTGCTCCGTCAGCTCATGGAGCGGCAGGCGCTGCGCCGCTTCGACACCGGGGAGCTGTCGGAGGACCAGGAGGAGCGGATCGGGCTCACGCTGATGCTGCTCGACGACCGGATGACCGAGCTGCGCGAGCGCTACGGTCTGCGGCCCGAGGACCTCAATCTGGACCTCGGGCCGCTCGGACCGTTGCTCCCGCGGGAATGAACGGAGCGTCGCCCCCGCGGGGATGAAATCACCACCTGTACCAGCGTCCCCTTCCTCCGGAGGCGGACGTGCCGCGCACCAGGAATCCGAGGAGCCACAGCACCAGAACGACCAGTGCGACGTACCAGAGAACCTCGACCGCGAATCCGGCGCCGAAAAGAATCAGCACCAGAAGCAGTACCAGCAGGATGGGGACCATTTCGCGAACCTCCTGCTGGTTCGAGTTTCCTGAATGTTGCTTTTCAGGCCGTTTTGCGGCAGAGAATCTCTCCGTGGAGCACGGCGAACCAGCCGTCCTCCCGCCGGCCCCATTCCCGCCAGGCCGATTCGATCGCGCGGAGCCGCTCCCGCGTGGCGTGACCGCCCTCCGTAGCCCGTTCGGCGTACGTGGAGGCGACCGTGCGGTCCGCCCACAGTCCGCTCCACCAGGCCCGCTCGTCCGGCGTGGCGTAGGTCCAGGTGGCGGAGCCGGCCGTGATGTCGGTGAGCCCGGCGCGCAGGGCCCAGGACTTCAGCCGGCGCCCCGCGTCGGGCTCACCGCCGTTGGCCCGGGCCACCCTGCGGTACAGGTCCAGCCAGTCGTCCATGCCGGGGGACGCCGGGAACCAGGTCATCGCCGCGTAGTCGGAGTCACGGACCGCGATCAGGCCGCCCGGCCTGGTCACCCGTCGCATCTCGCGCAGCGCCTGCACCGGATCGCCGACGTGCTGGAGCACCTGGTGGGCGTGGACCACGCAGAAGGTGTCGTCCGGGTAGTCCAGTGCGTGGACGTCCGCCACCGCGAAGTCCACGTTGTCAAGGCCGCGTGCGGCGGCCGTGGCGCGGGCCTGCTCCAGAATCCCGGGGGCGTGATCGACGCCGGTGACCCGCCCTTCAGGGACCAGGGCGGCCAGGTCCGCGGTGATGGTGCCCGGACCGCAGCCGATGTCCAGGATCGTCATGTGGGGCTTCAGCGAACCGAGGAGATAGGCCGCCGAGTTGGCGGCGGTCCGCCAGGTGTGAGAGCGCAGCACCGACTCATGGTGTCCGTGCGTGTAGACGGCGGTCTCCCGTGCCTTCGACATGGCCGTTCCCCTTCCACGAGGTCCGTGAGGTCCACGAGTTCGTGCTCGAACGGTACGCGACCGTGCCGAATATTGAGACCGCCGTCTTGAATTGTGGACGCATCCCGCTGGGTCAGCGCATCGGCACCGGCCGGTAGACCGTCAGCGCCTCCGGCAGCTTCCGGAGCGTCAAATCCCCTTGCGCCTCGGTGACTTCGCCGTCGTACGCGAGCAGGGTGCCCGGCGCGATGCCGTCCACCCGGAGCCTTCGGACGCGGACCGCCGCGTGGGCCGGGGTGCGCGTCAGCGGGCCGGCGAGGGCCGCGGCCAGCAGCCGCAGGGCCGGGCGGCGGCCGCCGTGCACGACCCGGACGTCCAGCAGGCCGTCGGCCAGATCGAAACGCCGGGCCGGCGCGAGGCCCAGCCGGTGGTACGTGCCGTTGCCCGCGAACAGCAGCCAGATCGGGCGCGGCCGGCCCTCGAAGGTGGCCTGGAGCGGATGGCGGTCGGCGCGCAGGACCCGCAGGGCCGCGATCACCCCCGCCGGCCAGCCGCCGACCGCCTTCTCCCAGCGTTCGCGCTCTCGCACCAGCTCGGGGTAGACCCCCAGGCTGAAGGTGTTGACGAAGTGGCCCTCCGTGTCACCGCTCCTGAAGTGTCCGAGGTCCACCCGGACGGCCTCGCCCTGGCGCACCGCGCGGCCCAGGTCCCGCACGTCCTCCACACCCAGGTCGAACGCGAAGTGGTTGAGCGTGCCGCCCGGGAGTACGGCGAGGGGGAGGCCGTGACGCAGGGCCACCTCGGCGGCGGCGTTCACCGTGCCGTCGCCGCCGCACACGCCGAGGACGCGCGCGTGGGCCGCGGCCTTCTCCAACTCGGCCCGCACGTCCTGCGGTTCGCACTCCACGGTCTCGGCGCCGGGCAGCACGTCCCGCAGCACGCGCACCCGGTCCGAGGTCCCCGAGGCCCGGTTGGCGACCACGACCAGGCCGTCCCCGTCAGGCAGCGCGGGCGCGTCCACGTACGGACGGCCGGGCGGCGGGAGCTGGTCGCGGGTCGGCACCATGCCCCGTACGGCGTAGGCGGCGCCCACGCCCAGGGCGGCGCCCACCAGGACGTCGCTCGGGAAGTGCACGCCCGTGTACACGCGGGACAGCGCCACGGCCGTCGCCAGGGGTGCCACCGCCGCGCCCCAGCCGCGCGACTCCAGGGCGACGCCGGCCGCGAAGGCGGCGGCGGAGGCGGAGTGGCCCGACGGGAAGGACGTGGTGATCGGCTGCCGCTTCAGCTGCCGGGTCAGCGGGACGTTGTCCAGCACCGGGCGGGGGCGGCGGACGGTCCGCTTGCCGAGCGTGTTGATCGTCGCCGAGGCGAGTGCGAGCGAGGCCACGCCCCGCACCGCTGCCCGGCGGGCCCTCGGACTCCGGGTCGCCGCGATCGCCGCCGCCGTGGCGAACCACAGCACACCGTGGTTCGCGGCGCGGCTGAGCTTCGGCAGGAGGGGGTGCGCGCCCGGCCAGTCGCGGGTCGCCACCGCGTTGAACAGGCGGCTGTCGGCGGCGAGGAAACGGTCGCGGAGGATGTGGTGGCCCGGGGGGCGGACGGTGAGGTCGACGTCTGGGGTCATGCTCCACGGGTACCCCATGCGTGCGGAAGCGTGTCGGGCGGGGTGGGATCGGCGGCAGGGGGCGAATCCACCGGGGGCAGGTCCGGGCAGGTCGGGGCAGGTCGGGCCGGTGTGCGGGAAATGGATTTGCCCGCTCGTTCCCCCGGCTCGGACAATGCGCCCCATGGGACATCTCGAAGCCGCTCATCTGGAGTACTACCTGCCGGACGGGAGGGCTCTGCTCGGGGACGTGTCCTTTCGGGTGGGGGAGGGGGCCGTCGTCGCGCTCGTCGGGCCCAACGGCGCCGGCAAGACGACCCTGCTGCGGCTGATCTCCGGGGAGCTGAAGCCGCACGGTGGGTCGGTGACCGTGTCCGGGGGGCTCGGGGTGATGCGGCAGTTCGTGGGGTCCGTGCGGGACGAGTCGACCGTGCGCGACCTGCTCGTGTCGGTGTCACAGCCGAGGATCAGGGAGGCCGCGAAGGCGGTCGACGCCGCCGAGCACGGGATCATGACCGTGGACGACGAGGCGGCCCAGATGAAGTACGCGCAGGCCCTGTCCGACTGGGCCGAGGCGCGCGGCTACGAGGCGGAGACGCTGTGGGACATCTGCACCACGGCCGCGCTCGGGGTGCCGTACGAGAAGGCGCAGTGGCGGCAGGTGCGCACGCTCTCCGGCGGTGAGCAGAAGCGGCTCGTGCTGGAGGCGCTCCTGCGCGGCACCGACCAGGTGCTCCTGCTCGACGAGCCCGACAACTACCTCGACGTGCCCGGCAAGCGCTGGCTGGAGGAGCGGCTCGCGGAGACCCGCAAGACCGTGCTCTTCGTGTCGCACGACCGGGAGCTGCTGTCCCGCTCCGCCGAGAAGATCGTGAGCGTGGAGCCGGGACCGGCCGGCGCGGACGCCTGGGTGCACGGCGGCGGGTTCGCCACGTACCACGAGGCGCGGTCGCGGCGTTTCGAGCGTTTCGAGGAGCTGCGCAGGCGCTGGGACGAGAAGCACGCCCAGTTGAAGAAACTGGTGCTGACTCTCCGTCAGATCGCCGAGAACAGCCCGGACATGGCCTCGCGCTACCGGGCGGCCCAGACCCGGCTGCGCAAGTACGAGGAGGCCGGGCCGCCCCCGGAGCCGCCGCGCGAGCAGGACATCACGATGCGGCTCAAGGGCGGGCGCACCGGCGTGCGGGCGGTCACCTGCGAGGCGCTGGAACTGACCGGGCTGATGAAACCCTTCGACCTGGAGGTCTTCTACGGCGAACGGGTCGCCGTCCTCGGCTCCAACGGGTCGGGCAAGTCCCACTTCCTGCGGCTGCTCGCCGGCGGCGACGTGGCCCACACGGGGGTGTGGAGGCTCGGCGCCCGGGTCGTGCCGGGGCACTTCGCGCAGACGCACGCCCATCCGGAGCTGGAGGGGCGGACGCTGCTCGACATCCTGTGGAAGGAGCACGCCCAGGACCGGGGCGCGGCGATGTCCCGGCTGCGCCGGTACGAGCTGACCGGACAGGCCGAGCAGTCCTTCGACCGGCTCTCCGGCGGCCAGCAGGCCCGCTTCCAGATCCTGCTCCTGGAGCTTCAGGGCGTCACCGCTCTCCTCCTCGACGAGCCCACCGACAACCTCGACCTGGAGTCGGCGGAGGCCCTGCAGGAGGGCCTGGAGGCCTTCGAGGGCACCGTCCTGGCGGTCACCCACGACCGCTGGTTCGCTCGTTCGTTCGATCGCTATCTGGTCTTCGGCTCCGACGGCCGCGTACGGGAGACACCGGAACCCGTCTGGGACGAGCGGCGCGTGGAGCGCGCCCGCTAGCCCCCTCGCCCCCTCGCCCCCCCCCGCGCACGAGGGCCCGGGACCCGGGATCTTCGTACAGTGGAGGGAGGAACGCGAGATCCATGGCTCCCTCCCGGACACCCGTCGGGGTAACGCCCGGCGGACGGGTACCCGGACCCCCTGGAGGAAGACGACGATCGGGGTACCACCATGACCGGAGTGCACCCGGACCAGCTGGACGACCAGCAGCTGATGAAGGAGCTGGAGTCGATCCACCGCACGCGTCACGACACGCTCCTGCACGGTTCGACCGAGGCGCTGCGCACCCACAACGAGCGGATGGCGCAACTGGAGGGCGAGTACCTGCGCCGCCACCCGCGCCGGCCGGTCGTCCCGGGCCGCACCCGCGACGGCGCGCGGGATCGGGGACCGGCGGTGCCATGACACCTGACGCGACCGCGCGTGGCGGCGCCGCGACGCCCGACGCGACCGCGCGAGCGCTGCTGGCCCGGCACGCGCAGGCGCAGGACCTGTTCGGCGCGCGCGTCCGCGCCGTGCGCGAGGACCAGTGGGACACGGGTACGCCCTGCGCCGAGCGGTCGGTCCGTGACCTCGTCAACCATCTCGTCTCGGAGCAGCTGTGGGCGCCGTCTCTGGTACGGGACGGCTGCATGATCGAGGAGGTCGGCGACACCTTCGAGGGGGACCTGCTGGGGCCCGACCCGGCGGCCTCCTGGGACACGGCCGCGCGTTCCGCGCGGGAGGCGTTCGCCGCGCCCGGCGCGCTCGACCGTACGGTCCACCTGTCCTACGGGGACACGCCGGCGGTCGCCTACTGCGGGCAGATGGTCGCCGATCTCGTCGTGCACACGTGGGATCTCTCGCGGGCCATCGGGGCCGACGAGCGTCTGCCCGACGCGCTGGTGTCGTTCACCACGGACGAGATCACGCCGTACGCGGGGGAGCTGGAGAAGACCGGGCTGTTCGAGGCCGCGGTGGCACCGCCGGCGGGGGCCGACGCGCAGACCACGCTGCTGTGTCTGCTCGGGCGCAGGCCGTAGGACGTCCCGCCTCGGGCTCGTGCCGTCGCGAGGGAGGGTGCCGCTCGGACTCGTGCCGTCGCGAGGGAGGGGTGCCGCTCGGGCCGTATCGTCGCGAGGGAGGGGTGCCGCTCGGGCGCGTATCGCTGCGAGGGACGGGTCCGCTCGGGCTCGTGTCGTCGCGTCGCGCTCGCGGAGGCCGGGTAGCCCTGTCGGACCGCCCGGCCTCCTTCCGCCGCCCTCAGCAGCGGGCCGGCGGGCGGTCCCAGTGGCGGTGGGCCGCGATCGCCGCCAGGAACTCCCTGGTGAACTCGTCGCCCACCCGGCCCTGGGCCGTGTCCGTCACGACACCCCGGTCCGCCACCACGTGATGGAACTCCGAGGAGAGGCGTACCCCCTCGGGTCGCAGGGCCGCGACGACGCCCACCCCGGAACCGAGCGCGCCGATCGGCTTGCCGTGGCGGTAGGCGTCGCGGACGAAACGCATGGCGTCGGGGTCGGCCGCGGAGGACGGGGTGGCCACGGGGCCGCCGGGAAGCAGCACCGCGTCGTAGAGGACGGACGCCATCGTCGGCAGGGCCCGGTCCACGGTGTACTGCGCGCCGTCCGCGCCGCGCACGGTACCGTCCTCGGCCGCCAGGGCCTCGACGACCGCCCCCTCGGCCGCCAGCGCCTCCCGCACACCGGTCACCTGCTCGGCGTCCACGCCGTCCGCGACCAGGACGGCGATCCGGCGGGTGCGGAGGGAACCGGGGCCGCGCTGGGACTCCAGGCTGAGCGCGGGCGAGGTGAGCTTGTGCGGCGGCGGCTCGGCGTCCGTCGGGGTCGGAACGCCGATGCCCTTGGCCACCTCGGCCGCCAACCGCGGGTCCACCTTGGTCAGTTGCTCCACCGTGCGGGCCCGGACGGTGAGGGCGCCCACCTTGCCGAGTTCGAAGCGGAAGGCCGCCACGATGTGCTCCTGCTCCCAGGGGGCCATGCTGTTCCAGAACAGGGCGGGCTGGCTGTGGTGGTCCTTGAAACTCTCGCTGCGGCGGCGGATCTTGGCGCCGTCGACGCGCTCGGCGTGGTGGCGGTAGGCGTGCGGGTCGCCGCCCGCGTGGGCCGGGCAGCCGCCGCCGAGGGAGTTGGGGTAGTAGTTCGTGCCCCCGTGCACCGCCGACTGGTGGTAGCCGTCACGGTGGTTGGTGCGCACCGGTGCCACCGGGCGGTTCACCGGCAACTGGGAGAAGTTGGGGCCGCCGAGGCGGATCAACTGCGTGTCCAGATAGGAGAAGTTGCGGGCCTGAAGGAGCGGGTCGTTGGTGAAGTCGATGCCCGGGACGACATTGGCGGTGTGGAAGGCCACCTGCTCCGTCTCGGCGAAGAAGTTCTCGGGGTTGCGGTCCAGCACCATACGGCCGATCGGCCGGACCGGCACCTGCTCCTCCGGGATGAGTTTCGTGGCGTCGAGCAGATCGAAGTCGAAGGCGAACTCGTCCTCCTCCGGCACGAGTTGGACCCCAAGCTCCCACTCCGGGTACTCACCGGCCTCGATCGCGTCCCACAGGTCACGGCGGTTGAAGTCCGGGTCCCGGCCCTGGCACTCCTGCGCCTCGTCCCACACCAGCGAGTGCGTGCCCAGCTTCGGCTTCCAGTGGAACTTGACGAACGTGCCGCGCCCGTCGGCGGTCACGAAACGGAACGTGTGCACACCGAAGCCCTGCATCATGCGGTAGCTGCGCGGGATCGCCCGGTCCGACATCAGCCACATGATCGCGTGCAGGGTCTCCGGCTGCAGCGACACGAAGTCCCAGAGGGTGTCGTGGGCGGACGCGCCCGTCGGGATGTCGTTGTGCGGCTCCGGCTTCACCGCGTGCACGAAGTCGGGGAACTTGATGCCGTCCTGGATGAAGAAGACCGGGAAGTTGTTCCCGACCAGGTCGTAATTGCCCTCCGACGTATAGAACTTGGTGGCGAAACCGCGCACGTCCCGCACGGTGTCGGCCGAGCCGCGCGGCCCCTGCACGGTCGAGAACCGTACGAAGACCGGGGTGCGGACCGAGGGGTCCTGGAGGAACGCGGCACGGGTGAACTCCGCGCAGGACTCGTACGGTTCGAAGTACCCGTAGGCGCCCGCGCCCCGGGCGTGGACCACCCGCTCCGGGATCCGCTCGTGGTCGAAGTGGGTGAGCTTCTCCCGGAAGTGGAAGTCCTCCATCAGGGTCGGCCCGCGCTCGCCGACGGTCAGGGAGTCGTCGGTGTGGTCGACGGCCACACCCTGGTCGGTGGTGAGAGGCCCCGACGCCGGGTCGTCCGGGTGGGCGGCCTCGCGCTGCTCCCGCTTGCGGTCCATGGGTGAGGTCATCGGGCGGCCCCCTCGGAGAACACGTCCAGGAACGCCTCGCAGAACGCCTTGAGGTCGTCCGGTTTGCGGCTGGTGACGAGCTTGTTGGGGCCGTGGTCGCAGATCTGCACCTGCTCGTCGACCCAGGTGCCGCCCGCGTTGCGGATGTCCGTCCGCAGGCTCGGCCACGAGGTCAGAACCCGGCCCCGGACCACGTCCGCCTCGATCAGCGTCCACGGCGCGTGGCAGATCGCGGCGACCGGGCGGCCCCGCTCGAAGAACTCCCGGACGAAGGAGACGGCCTGTTCATCCGTGCGCAGGAAGTCCGGATTGGCCACTCCGCCGGGCAGGACCAGAGCGTCGAACGACTCGGCCGGGATCTCGCCCACCACGGCGTCCACCGGGAACGTGTCCGCCTTGTCGAGGTGGTCGAAGCCCTGGACCCGCCCGGACGCCGTCGACACCAGCACGGGCTCGTGCCCGGCGTTCTTCGCCGCCTGCCACGGCTCGGTCAGCTCGATCTGCTCGACACCCTCGGGTGCGGTCAGGAATGCGATACGCATGGCTGCTCGATCTCCTCTCGTCACGTGTGTCCGTCGTTCATGTGTCCGTCGTTCACGTGGGTACGTCGTTCATGTGTGTCCGTGGTTCATGTGCCTCCGTCGTTCATCGGGCCACCACCCGCAGGGTGCGCAGCTGCGGGTCCGAGGGGTCCGGCACGTACATGCCGTGCTCCACCCCGGACGCCAGGTACTCCACGACCGCCCGGTTGATCCGCTCGCCCGGGCAGTCACCGGCACCCCGGGCGGATAGGGACTCGCGGGCTCGGCGGCCACCCGGCCCACCGCCTCCTCCAGCGGTACCTGCTCCACCGGGCCGAAGAACACGTCGCGGGGGAGCATCACCGCCCTCCAGCTCCAGTTCCTCCGGTTCGGGCAGCCGGACGGGCGGAGGCAGCGGCAGCGACTCGCGCCGCTTCACGAGATCCGTGAGGTGGGCGTGACGAGCAGCATGCCCTTCGTGTCGGGTGCCCGCTCGAAGGCCTCGGTGACCTCCTCCGGGCCCGGCGGATGCGACAGACGGTGCTCGGCGTCCCAGCGCGGCCGTACCCACACCGGCTCGATGCCGGTCAGGATCACGCCCGCGATCACCGACTTGTGCGCGTTGCGGGCGACCAGCAGCTTCTCGCCCGGCCCGGCGACCGCCAGCATGGACGCCTTGACCGACAGGGAACTGCCGCAGGTGGAGACGTACGCCCGGTCCGCGTCCACCGCGTCCGCCATCAGCTCCTCGGCCCGCTCCAGGACCCGGCCCGACATCCGCCGGTCGTCCAGCCCGTTCAGGGCGAGCACGTCCGAGGCGAACACATCGGGGCCGAGCGTCAGGGCTACCCGCGCGTCCACTCCCGGGCCGCCCTTGTGGCCGGGCGGCGAGAACGGGTGCCGACCGGAGCGCCGGTAGCGCTCCAGGGCCTCCAGGACGGGGGTGCGGGAGTGGTCGGGTCGTCGGTCCGTGGTCACACTGTCGTCGTCCATGGTCTCCCTGCCCTCGCTGTCCGTCGTGTCGGGCCCCGGGGCGGAGCCCCGAGCCGCCCGCTGGGGCCGGGAACCGGGCTCGGGCCGGCCGTTCAGGTCGGGGTGGAGCCCGGCCGGGTGTCCGGCTCCGCGCGGCTGATGTGGGCGAGTGCCGACTCCGGTTGCCGGGAGACGGCCAGGTCGCCGAGGCTGACCATGCCCACCGGGTGCCCGTCCTCCACGACGGGAAGCCGGCGTATCGCGTGCTCGCGCATCAGCTGCTCGGCGACGGACACCGCCTCGTCCGGGCCGACCACGACCGGGTTCGGGGTGCAGACGGCCTGGGCGCTCACCGTCAGCGGGTCCGCGCCGGCGGCGACCGCGCGCAGGGCGATGTCGCGGTCGGTCAGGACCCCGACGACCTGCCCGTGCGCCGCGACCAGAACGTCCCCGACGTCCTTGGCCCGCATCAGCCGTGCCGCCTCGACGAGCGAGGCGGCCGGGCGGACCGCCACCACCCCTGCCGTCATGACGTCCCTCACGAACTCGGCCATGGGCCCTCCGGGCCTCTCGTCGCTCCGCCCCGACTGCGGGGGCGCACGCACACACCGGCGTGACCTTGCCCGCAGTACCCGTGCGCGAGGGGCCTATGTGTCCCGCTCGTGTGCGGATTCCGTGCCCTCGGCCGAGGGCCGCGCCGCGCCGCCCCCGGTCTCGTCACCGGTCTCCTCCCCGGCGTCGACCACCGCCTGCGCGAGCCGGTGCGCCGAGTCGTAGCGCGCGTCCCGCGGCAGCCGCTCCAGGGGCTCCACGAGCGCGTCGGGAGCGTGCCGGTCCCGCAGGACCCCGATCAGCTCGGCGGGCCCCGCCGGGAAGGACGTACGGCCCAGGACCCGGGCCAGCTCCAGTTGCAGCGCCGCCACCCGTGTGGGCGCCCGGCTGGGCGTCACCGGCCCGTACGCGACCTCCGGGTCGTCCTCGGCGTAGGGCTCGGGGTCGTTCCACTCCTCCGTCCGGGTGGGATGCCCCGAACGGAGCAACCCCTGGAGTTCCTGCTTCATCTCGTCGTCGCGGTGGGCGCTCAGCCTGTCGCTGCCTCGCTGCATGACTCCCCTTGGATCGTCGGTGGCCCTCGCGTACCCGAACACCCCGGGGCGACACGGACGCATCCCGTCCGGTTCCGCGCGGCGCCCGGGTTTGCCCGTCCGCGCGGCGGAGACCCGGCCCGACGCCCCCCACGACACGTGTCCCGGGAAGGACCGGACCCATGACGGCTGTCGCTGTGATCATTCCGCTGCTCATGCTCGGCGTCGTAATGGCGCTCGGCCGCTACGAGGAGCTGGTGCTGCCACCCGTCGAGCGGGCCGACCGGCCGGAACAGGCCGTGCCGGTCCGCTGATCGGCGACGCGAACGGCGCCCGGTGTCCAGGGCCACCTGGCAGGCCACCGGGCACGGCGCACGGACCGCTCAATCCTCCTTGCCGCTGTCGGACGAAAGGAAAGAGTTCAGTCCCCGTGGCCCTGACCTGGGCACTGAACTCTTCTCTGCATGGAAGGAAGTAGCGACCTGTCAATCCCCTGGTTCCGTAGAGACTTTGGTTATGCGGTCTGATCTTTCTGGCCGTGTCGCTCGCGCGCTTCGGCGATGATTCTTTCGAACTCCTCGGGCGGTAGGCCGCCGGCCGCGCTGTGCCTTCGTCGCGGGTTGTACACCCAGTGATCCATGTGGCGATCCTCAGGCGGGCCTCGGTCCGGGGCGCGAATGGTCGGCGGTGGATGTACTCGACCTTGACCAGCGAGTTGAAACTCTCCGCGGCGGCATTGTCCAGCGCGGACCCCACCCGTCCCATGGACTGCACCACGCCCAGTCGGTCACAGAGCTTGTTGTACGCCTCGGACGTGTACTCCGCGCTGTGGAAGATCGTCGCGGCCAAGCTCCACCTCTCGGAGTCCACGGTCCGCAACCACCTCTCCTCCGCGATCGGCAAGACAGGCACCCGCAACCGGATGGAGGCGATGCGGGAGGCGCGGCAGCAGGGGTGGTTGTGACCCTGCTGCCGCGGCGGGGGTTGTGACCCCTGCCGCCGCCCTGCCCGCATCGCTCACCTCACCCCGTGACCTGCGCCTTCTTGTAGTTCGCTCCGTCCGGCCCCAGGCACACGAACCAGTCCTTCGGGGAGCCGTCCACCTCGCGGATCAGGTTCTTGAAGTCGCCGGCCCCCGCAGGGGCCCGTTCCACCCGGGTCTTCGTGCCGTCGTCCCAGGTGCAGGTGACCTCCTGGACGGTCCGGAAGACCTGGCCGATCACCAGGCGCTGCGGGGCGTCGCTGCCCGGGTCGGTGTCCAACGGCCTCGAGTACGCCTCCATTCTGCGCGTGAACTGGCCGTCCTTACTGACTAGTCTCAGGATCACCGTCGACGACTTGCCCACGGTCAGGTGCACGAAGTGCCAGCTGCTGCCCACCAGTTCCGAGGCCTTCTCCAACGCGACCGGCTCGTCCCCGTACAGGGCCATCTCGGCGAGCTGGGCGCGTGCCTTCGCCGTGGTCTTCGGCGCGGTCCAGACGACGGCGTCGACCTTCCACTTCCTGCCGTGGTCCGTGCCCCTGGCCAAAGTCGTCACCCGCCGTTCAGGACTCTGCTTCACCGTCCCCGCCGAGGGCCGCGCGGCCACCTGCCCCGCCCCGTGCCCGCCGCCCGTGCCTCCCGCCAGCGCCAGCGTCGTCCCCGTGGACCCCGCGATCACCGCCGCGGCCGCCGCGGCCACCGCCCAGCGGCGCGTCTTGCGGCGCCTCCCTCCCCGTACCACCGCCTGATAGGGGGCCGCGCGGACCTCCACCTCGTCCGCCGCGTCCGCCAGCAGGAGGGCGATGTCCGTGTGCGCCTCGTCGTACGTCATGTCGTGGTTCGTCTCCCTGTCCCCGCTCATCACTTCCGCCCTCCGCTCGTGAGTGCCTCGGCCAGTCCCGGCAGGGCGCGGAGCTTCGCGATCCCCCTCGCCGTGTTGCTCTTCACCGTGCCGACGCTGCATCCCATGGCCTCCGCGGCCTGCTCCTCGCTCAGGTCCTCCCAGTACCGCAGGACCACCGCCTCCCGCTGGCGCACGGGCAGTGCGGCGAGCACCGTCAGCAGCGCGCCGCGGTCGTCCGCCCGCGCGATGCGGTCGTCGGCGTCGGGCAGCTCGTGGGTGGGGCCCGAGTAGTCCTTCGGCGCCAGGAACTCCTTGAGGCGTCTGCGGTGCCTGCGGGCGTGCGCGTTGATCATCACGCGCCGTACGTACGCGTCGGGGTCGTCGGCCGCGCCGACCCTGCGCCAGGCCACATAGGCCCGTTCGAGCGTCGACTGGACCAGGTCCTCCGCGGCATGCTGCTCCCCCGTGAGCAGGAAAGCCGTGCGCAGCAACCGTGGCCAGCGGCCGACGACGAAGCTCTGGAACTCCGCGTCCCGAGCCTCTTTCCGATCCAACATGGGCACCTCCTAGATGGTTGAAGGAGTCCATGAGGATCGGATTTCGTTGCACCGCCGCGCGGAGGATTTTTTTCGAGCCTCGGGCCCGGAGATTGTGCGGCAGGCCCGCGCGGCCGTGGCCTCACGCCTGCCGCACCGGCACCTTCCGCGGCAGCCACAGCAGATCAGTCAATCCCCTGGTTCCGTAGAGACTTTGGTTATGCGGTCTGATCTTTCTGGCCGTGTCGCTCGCGCGCTTCGGCGATGATTCTTTCGAACTCCTCGGGCGGTAGGCCGCGGGCCGCGCTGTGCCTTCGTCGCGGGTTGTAGAACCCAGTGATCCATGTGGCGATCCTCAGGCGGGCCTCGGTCCGGGGCGCGAATGGTCGGCGGTGGATGTACTCGACCTTGACCAGCGAGTTGAAACTCTCCGCGGCGGCATTGTCCAGCGCGGACCCCCACCCGTCCCATGGACTGCACCACGCCCAGTCGGTCACAGAGCTTGTTGTACGCCTCGGACGTGTACTCCGCGCCGCGGTCGCTGTGGAAGATCGTCCCATCCAGGCTGCCGCCACGTGTCACGGCCGCCATCTTCAACGACGCCCCGACCAGGGCCGCGTCGTGATGCTCGCCCATCGCGTAGCCGAGACAGCGCCGCGAGAACGCGTCGATGACCGTCGCCAAGTAGATCTTGCCCTCGCCGGTCTCGATCTCGGTCATGTCGCCGTACCACAGCAGATCCGGAGCGACAGCGTCGAACCGACGACGCACCAGGTCAGGGGCGGCTTTCCGCTTGCCCTGCCGGGTCAGTGACTTGCGCTTCGACCTGCGGCGCGGCGCCGAGGGCATGGCGTTCATCACCGACTCAGGCGGCTCGAACGGCATCATCGTGGTCGACCTCGCCACGGGCCGCTCCTGGCGGCGGCTGGCCGGGCATCCCTCAGTGCTCCCCGACGAGCAGTTCCTTCCCGTCATCGAGGGCGAACCCCTCATGATCCGCCCCGCGGACGGCGAACCCACCTATTAGACCGTCTCCGACGGCATCGCTCTCAGCGCCGACGGCCAGCGCCTCTACTACTCAGTATCGGGCTCGGTGGCGGTGAGGGGGAGCAGCACCTGGAAGCGGGTGTCGCCGGGTACGGACTCGACTTTCAGGTCACCGTGGTGCTTGTTGACGACGATCCGCCAGGAGATGTCGAGCCCCAGCCCGGTGCCCTCGCCCACCGGTTTGGTGGTGAAGAACGGGTCGAAGATCCGGCCGCGGATCTCGGCGGGCACTCCCGGGCCCGTGTCGCGGAACTCCACCAGCAGCCGGTCGTGCACCAGAGCGGTGCGTACGGTCAACGTCCCTTCGCCGCCCGCGCTGTTGATGGCGGAGACCGCGTTGTCGATCAGGTTGGTCCACACCTGGTTCAGTTCGGCGGGGTAGGCCGGGATCCTCGGCAGCGAACGGTCGTACTCCTTGACGACCTTGACGAGTGAGCCCATCTTCCCCGACAGCATCAGCAGGGTGCTGTCGAGGAGTTCGTGCACGTCGGCCACCTGGTAGGGGGCGCGGTCCAGCTGCGAGTACTGCTTGGCGGCGTCGACGAGGTGTGAGATGCGGGTGGTGGAGTCCTCGATCTCGGACATCAACAGCTCGGTCTCTACCGTGTAGTTGAGACACTCGATGGCACTCTGCAGGATCTCCTGCTCGTCGACGGCCACCGCGATCTGCTCCAGCCAGTCGACGTCGAGACCGCCCTGCACGAAGGTCGGCGCGATCTGCCAGCCGTTCTGGACGCCGTGGTCGTCGAGCCAGTCGGCGAGGTCGTCCTCCCGGTCGGACGCTTCGAGCGGGCTCAGTGCCGGCGCCTTGGAGACCCGCTCGGCCGTACGCTCCTGGAGGTCGACCAGGGTCTTCAGGGCGTCGCCGTGGTAGGGGTCCGAGGCGATGACGGCGAGCTTGTTGCGCATGTGCGCGACCCGGTCCCTGAGCGAGGAGGTGGCCCGTACGGCGGCCGCGGCCGGGTTGTTGAGCTCATGGGTGAGACCCGCGGACAACGAGCCCAGCGCCAGCAGCCGTTCGCGCTGCCCGACGGCCCGCTGAAAGGTCTGCGAACCGAGGAAGAGCCCCTCCAGGAGATGGACCGCCATCGGAAACCACTCGTGCATGAAGTTCGCGAACGATTCGGCGGGCAGGACGAAGAACCGCGTCGGCTCCGGCACCCGCACCGAGTTCATGTACCGCTGCGGTTTCCCGTCCCCGACGTACGCCCGCACGGCCCCCGCGTACACCCCTGGCTGGGACGTGCGGCTCACCTCGATGTCGTCGCCGCCCACCCGGCGCGACATGACGACCGCGCCCTCGATCATCACGTAGAAGCAGGTGGCCGGGTCACCTTCGGTGAACACCGGCCCGGGGTCGAACAGTTCGACCCGTCCCTCGCTGCACAGCCTGTCGATCTGCTCGGCGCTGAGCTTCTCGAAGAGGAACAGCGAGCTGATCTCCGCCGGGCTGCACGGCATCGGCCGCCCGCTCATGACTGCTCCAGATAGCGGTGGACGAGCATCACGGCCATGGCTCCCTCTCCGACGGCGGACGCGACCCGCTTGGCGGACTCCGCGCGGGCGTCCCCGGCGACGAACACGCCGGGGATGTTGGTCTCCAGGTGGTACGGCGGCCGGTCCAGTTCCCAGTCGGCCGGTGGCCGCCCGTCGGCGGTCAGATCGGGCCCGGCGAGGATGAACCCGCGCTCGTCCCGCGACACCGTGCCCTCCAGCCAGTCGGTCAGCGGGGCCGCGCCGATGAACACGAACAGCCACTGCGCGTCGACCAGTTCGGTCTGCCCGCTCGTCGTGTCGCGCAGCGTCAGCTGTTCCAGGTCGTTGTCGCCGTGCGCGGTCTCGACGACCGTGTGGGCCCGCACCGAGATGTTCGGCGCCTCGGCGATCTGCTGGATCAGGTAGTGCGACATCGACGCGGTGAGGTCCGCTCCGCGCACCAGCAGGGTGACCGACTTGGCGCCCCTGGACAGGTACATCGCCGCCTGCCCGGCCGAGTTGGCGCCGCCGACGATGTACACGTCGTGGCCCTGGCAGGCGGCGGCCTCGGTGAGCGCGGACCCGTAGAACACCCCGCGGCCCGCCAACTCATCGGCACCCGGCGCCTCCAGCCGCCGGTACGACACACCGGTCGCCAGGATCACGCTGTGCGCCGCGATCGCCGACCCGTCCGCGAACCGCACGAGCCGCGCCGCCCCGTTGCTCTCCAGACCGGTCACCTCCCGCGCGGAGAGGATCTCGGCGCCGAACTTCGTGGCCTGGCGTCGCGCCCGGTCGGTGAGCTGGCCACCGGACACCCCGTCCGGGAAGCCCAGATAGTTCTCGATCCGCGAACTCTGCCCGGCCTGCCCGCCGGTCGCCGACCGCTCCACCAGCACCGTCCGCAGCCCCTCCGAGGCCCCGTACACGGCCGCGCCGAGACCGGCCGGCCCGCCGCCGATGACGACCAGGTCGTAGAAGTCCGCCGTGGGTGTCGTCGCCAGCCCCACGCGCGCGGCCAGGTCGGGCACCTCCGGCTCGACGAGCGCCGTACCGTCCGCCGTGATCACCACTGGCAGCCGCTGCCCGTCCTGACCGCAGGCGGCGAGCAGCCGCTGGCCCTCGGGCTCGTCCGTGGAGTACCAGCGGTACGGCACCTGGTTGCGGGCCAGGAACTCCCGTACGTCCGACGAGCGGGCCGACCACCGGTGACCGACGACCTTGGTGCTCGGCACCGGCCGGAAGTCACTGCATCGCCACGCCTCCAGCAGGTCGTCGAGGACCGGGTAGAGCTTCTCCTCCGGCGGGTCCCAGGGCTTGAGGAGGTAGTGGTCGAGGTCGACGACGTTGATCGCGTCGATCGCCGCGTTCGAGTCCGCATACGCGGTCAGCAGCACGCGCCGGGCGCCCGGATAGACGTCCAGGGCCTGTTCGAGGAACTCGATGCCGTTCATCTGCGGCATCCGGTAGTCGGCCAGGATCACCGCCACCAGATCACCGCGCAGCTTCAGCTCCCGCAGCGCGTCCAGCGCGGACTCCCCGGACTCCGCGCGCACGATCCGGTACGACTCGCCGTACCGCCGCCGCAGGTCACGGGCGATGGCCCGGGACACCCCGGGATCGTCGTCCACGGTCATGATGACGGTCCGCGCAGCGTCCGGGGCCTGTGCCATACGTCCCCCACTCCGAGTGATGTGATCCGCTACTTGGCCCATGCCGCGATCCGTTCCGCGATCGCCCCGGGGGCCTCGATGTGCAGGAAATGACCGACGTCGGGGACGACCTCCCTCGCGTGCGGGGCGGCGAACCGATGTCGGTCGTCGACCTTCGGGGGGAGGAAGCAGCCGTCGTCGGCACCGTAAAGCTGCAGCAGGGGCACCGCGATCGGCTGAGACAGGCGGCGCGTCGCCCCCATCATGCCGGGTCGCAGCATCGCCCGGTAGTACTTCAGAGGCGCGGGCATGCTCGCCCGCAGGTGCTCGTGCAGCTCCGCCTGCAGAGCTGGATCGAGCGAGAGGCTGGGCGACCACTGACGCCAGAGGCGGTCGATGAAGGCGAGATCGCGGGCGGTGGCCACCCAGCCGCTTCCCGGCAGTTGAAAGAGCCCCATGTACCAGATCCGGCGTAGCTGAGCGAGACGCGGCCGGCTCAGGAACGTGATGGGGTGGGGGACTGCGAGCGTGACCGCGCGTTCGATCCGCTCCGGCGCGGTGACGACGGCATCGTAGGTGATCAGGGCGCCCCAGTCGTGTCCGACCAACTCCACGGCTCGCCCCGGAGACCAGCGGTCGATCAGCGCGAGCACGTCGCCGGTGAGGGATGCGAAGTCGAACGGCCCCGCGGTCGGGGAGGGCGCGTAACCGCGAAGCCAGGGTGCGAGGACGTGACGTCCGCGGCGGCCGAGCTCGGCGAGGAAGGGCTTCGCGGTCGGTGGATGGTCCGGGAAGCCGTGCAGGACGAGCGTCGGTTGACCATCGGGATCACCACCCTGCAGCGCGTGAAAGGTGCCGTGTGGCAGGTCGAAGGTGACGTGTTCGAATTCCACGGGTGTCAGCCATTTCCAGGAGCGGTCGGACAAGAGAGGCTGATGCCGGCTTCAGTGTCTCTGGTTTTGGACATGTGCGTCTTTTCGGGCGCCGGGTGTAGTGCGGGGTCAGCCGGCCAGTCGGTTGAGCTTGCGGATCTGGCTGTCGAAGGCGCGCGAGGGCACGATCCGGCGCAGGAGGCTGACGCGTGCGGCCATCGGGCCGGCGGTGTACCGGAGCTTGGGCTTGGAATCGGTGGCGGCCGCGACGATCACCTTCGCGACAACGGCCGGGGCGTCGGCGTTGCGCACGGCCGTGGCCAGCACGTCTCGGGAGACCTCCCGCTGTGCGGCGTAGATCGGCAGGGGCGAGTCGGGTGCCATGCTGCTCGCCTCGAAACTCGTGCTTGTGTAGGCCGGCTCGACCAGCAGCATCCGGACGCCGTACTCGCGAAGCTCGTGGTCGACGGACTCGGCGTAGCCCTCGACCGCATGCTTGGTGGCGGCGTAGACGGCCATGAAAGGGGCTGGGATCAGACCCAGTACCGAGGAGACGTTGACCACGCGGCCACGGCGCTGGGCGCGCATGTGGGGCAGCACCGCGTTGGTCATCCGCATCAGACCGAAGACGTTGATGTCGAAGACCTCCATGGCCTGGTCGATGGAGCTCTCCTCGCCGGCGCCGACCGCGCCCACGCCTGCGTTGTTGACCAGGACGTCGATCCGGCCGAACCGATCGATCACCTCCCCGACCAGGGAGCGGACCGACTCGTCGCTGGCCACGTCGAGATCGAGGAACGTCACCCCGGCGAGCGGCTTGGCGTCCGCCGCGTTGCGGCTCGTGCCGACCACCGCGAAGCCGGCGCCCACGAGGGCGAGCGCCGCCGCCCGCCCGATCCCGGAGGAGGCACCCGTCACGAGGGCCACTGGGGAAGCTGTCTGCATGGTGGTTCCTTCGGTTGTGGGCATGTCTTCGTCGTGCCCTGTGTGGGGTCGCCTGTGCTCAGGTCGACACGGTCGCACCGGCCTGC
This sequence comes from Streptomyces stelliscabiei, assembly GCF_014873495.1. Classification (GTDB taxonomy): domain Bacteria; phylum Actinomycetota; class Actinomycetes; order Streptomycetales; family Streptomycetaceae; genus Streptomyces; species Streptomyces bottropensis. Next base: position 8,433,677 of record NZ_JADBGF010000001.1, read on the forward strand.
AAGCCCGGACCAAGCCTGTCCGGTGAGCCCAGGATGGTTGTGTACTGAACAGTCAGGAACCTAGATGGTTCTGTACTGACTTGTCAATAAGGGCGGGACGGCTTTACCTTCTATGTATGGCGAGACCACGAAGCTTCGACCCCGACCACGTCCTGCATGCCGCCGAGCGGCAGTTCCGCACCTCGGGCTACAACGGCACGAGCGTCGACGACATCAGCACCGCCACCGGCCTGGGCCGCGGCAGCCTCTACGCCGCGTTCGACGGCAAACACGGCGTGCTGCTGCAGGCCATGGCCGGCTACTTCGCCCGGCTGGGGCAGGGTCCGCGGAAGATGCTCGCCGGACCGGACGAGGGCGCCCTGGAACGACTGCACGCCTACTTGCTCCGCGCCGTCCACGGGGTGCCACTCGCCCCCGACGTACCCCCCGCCCCCGACCGGACGGCGGCGGCCTGCTTCGCCGCCAAAATGGCCCTGGAGATCGGCGCCTCCGACCCCGAGGTACAACGCCTGGCCCACGACTGCTTCTCCGTAGTCCGGACGGCGGTGGCCGAGTGTGTGCGAGCGGCCCAGCGCAACGGCGACATCGACCCCGATGCCGATCCCGACGACCTCGCGTACCTTCTGCTGACCATCATCCGCGGGACCGATGTCGTAGGCGCGTACGGCCACAGCCCCGACCGCCTGACCTCGATCGCGGAGAGCGCGTTCGCCCTGCTGCCTCGCCCGCGCCACCCCTGAGAAGGGCACGGCCGGCCTCGTTGCACAGGCACCTGATGCGGCCGGCCCACTTCGACGCCGCGGAGACACGGCCCGAAGGTTTACACGCCGCCGTGACCTCGTGTGTTGGCGCGTGCCGTGGTGTTCCGAGGATATGCGGGGTGGGCACTGCTCGGCGCTTCGGACGTGAGGCGGTTCCATGGATGCTGCTGCCCAAAATGAGGGCCAGGATCCGCTTGCCGACCGTCTGATCAGGGCCGGTTCCGCGTTCGAGGGCAGCGGGGAGATCGCCGAGGCCCGTGGCATGGCCCGCGACTTCCTCACCACGGTGCAGGCCGTGCACGGGCTGCCGGTGTCGGAGCGGGCGATGAGCAGGTGCAGCTGGTCGTCAGCGAGCTGGTCACCAACGCGCGGATACGCGCCCGGCCCGTGCCTGCTGGACCTGGAGATCATCGAGGGCGCCGTCCAGATCAGCGTGTGGGACAGCAGCACCACGCTGCCGTCCATCCAGGCGGCCGACCCGGAACGGGTCGGGCAGCACGGCCTGGAGTCGCCATGGCCGTGTCCCAGACGTTCTGTGTCCAGCGGGAACCGGTGGGCAAGCGGATCACCGCGGCCATCGAGCCGGCCGACGACCCCGGTGGACCCGGCCGGACGGCAGCCCTCCTGACCCGCGCCCGGCCAGCGTGGCACCTCCTGGAGGACCGGCTCAGCCGCCGTGCGTCTGTGATAGCAGCCTGGGGAAGCGGCCAACGTCGTGACCGCCTCGGGCGTCAGGTCGCGCTGGCAGGGAGGCTCCGGACGGAGCTGCGCTGGGTGCTGTTGTCGGTGCGCCGGTGCAGCTCGGTGCGGCGATGGCAGCAAGAAGGTGCGTGGGAGCGGATGTTGACGGCGCTGCGCGAGCGCGAGCGGGTGCAACTCGGCCGTGATCCCACGCCCAGCGCGGCCATCGTGGACGGTCAGAGCGTCCGAGCCAGTGAGCGCGGTGGCCTGCACGGGGACGACGGCGGCGAGAAGGTCAGCGGCATCAAACGCCACCTGCGCGTCGATACCCGCGGCACGGTCCTGGTGGCCTGTGTGGGCCCGGCGAGCGTCGGCGATCGCGCCGGCGCCGTGGTGCTGTTCTCCCGGGCTGGCGATGCCTTTTCGCGTCTGCGGCACGTGTGGACGGACCAGGGATACCGCGGCGCCGACTTCCACGCCTGGGCCCAGGAGGCCACCGGCATCACCGTGGAGGTCGTACAGGGCCGCGACGGAGGATTCCGCTCGACCTGGACTCGGGTGGGGGCACCGCCTCCGGCAGTGCCCCTCTTCTCGGTGGTCCCGCGGTGTTGGGGGGGTAGAGCGGACGTTCGCCTGGCTGGGACGGTGCCGTCGCCTGTCGAAGGACTATGGACTACGAGTACCTGCGCATGTGTTCGGAGAACGCCATCTACCTCGCTATGGCCATGCTCCTCGTGCGACGCCTCGCGAGATCGGCCCACTGACAGGCTTCTCAGACGCCCTCTAGCGGGAAGAACTTGGCTCGTCCGCCGGTCCGCGCTCCCATGCCCTGGTAGCCGGCATCCGCGAGGATCTCCAGGAACGGGCCCTCGGCCAGGAGCTGGGCCAGTCCCAGATGTCTCGCGTGGGTGATGGCGGCGCAACTGCCCGGCCTACGTAGGTACGGTACTGAACAGTTCACCGCGCTACTGAACTGGCCACTGAACTGTTTCGTGCGCAACTGAACTCTTCAGTGCCGTTCAACACCGCCCCTGTCCTTCGCCTGGTTGCCGGGCAGGAACTCCTGCAGCTTCGCCTTGAAGCCCTGCTTGACCATGGACGCCCGGTCGGCGTCGCCCTTGAGGATCGAGGCGGCCGTGGCCTCCATCTGCTCCCAGGTGGCGTGCGGCGGGATCGGCGGCACCGCGGGGTCGGTGACGAACTCGACGACCGCCGGGCCGTCCGCCGCCAGGGCCGCGCGCCAGCCCGCCTCGACGTCCTCGGGCTTCTCCACCCGGATGCCGGTCAGCCCCAGGGAACGCGCGAAGGCGGCGTACTGGACGTCCGGCAGCTCCTGCGAGGGCAGGAAGGACGGCTCCCCGCCCATCGCCCGCAGTTCCCACGTCACCTGGTTCAGGTCGTGGTTGTTCCAGACGCCGACCACCAGCCGCGGATCCTCCCAGCGGTCCTGGTACTTGGCCGCCGTGATCAGCTCCGCCATGCCGTTCATCTGCATCGCGCCGTCTCCGACCAGGGCGATCGCCGGACGGTCCGGGTGCGCGAACTTCGCGCCGATCGCGTACGGCACCCCGCAGCCCATCGTCGCCAGCGTGCCCGACAGCGAACCGCGCATGCCGTCCCGCATCGTGATGTGCCGGGCGTACCAGTTCGCGGTCGAACCGGAGTCCGAGGAGATGATCGCGTCGGCCGGCAGCAGCGCGTCGAGGGCATGGGCCACCAGCTCCGGGTTGATGGGGTCGGCGGACAGCTGCGCCCGGCGCGCCGTCACCTCGCGCCAGCGCGCCACGCCCGCGCACACCTCGTCGTACCACTCGCGACCGCGCTCCGGATCGATCAGCGGGATCAGCTGCTCCAGCGTCGCCTTCGCGTCCCCGATCAGGTTCACCTCGTACGGGTAGCGCATCCCGACCATGTGGGGGTCGATGTCGATCTGCACGGCCCGCGCCTTGCCGAAGTCCGGCAGGAACTGGGAGTACGGGAACGACGAGCCGATGGTCAGCAGCGTGTCGCAGTCGCGCATCAGCTCGTACGAGGGGCGGGTGCCCAGCAGACCGATCGAGCCGGTGACGTACGGCAGTTCGTCGCTCAGCGCGTCCTTGCCGAGGAGCGCCTTGGCGACGCCCGCGCCGAGCAGTTCGGCGATCCGCGCGACCTCGGCGCGGGCCCCGGCGGCGCCCTGCCCGACGAGGATCGCGACCTTGTCCCCGGCGTTCAGGATCTCGGCGGCCCGCTCGACCGACTCCCTGGAGGGCACCGCCGTCCAGGAACCGCGATCCAGGCTGGAGGGGACCATCTTGAACTCGTGGGTGGGCGGCGAGTACTCCAGTTCCTGCACGTCACCGGGGATGATGACGGCCGTCGGCGCGCGGCGGGAGTACGCGGTGCGGATCGCCCGGTCGAGCACGTTCGGCAGCTGCTCGGGCACGGTCACCGTCTCGACGAAGTCCGAGGCCACGTCCTTGAACAGGGTGTGCAGGTCGACCTCCTGCTGGTACGAGCCGCCCATCGCGCTGCGGTGCGTCTGGCCGACGATCGCGACCACCGGCACATGGTCCAGTTTGGCGTCGTACAGGCCGTTGAGCAGGTGGATCGCGCCGGGGCCCGAGGTCGCCGCGCACACGCCGAGCCGACCGGAGAACTTCGCGTAGCCGACCGCCTGGAAGGCGGACATCTCCTCGTGCCGCGACTGGATGAACCGGGGCCGGTCCTCGGCCCGCCCCCAGGCCGCGAGCAGCCCGTTGATGCCGTCGCCCGGGTAGCCGAATATCTGTTCGACTCCCCATTCGCTCAGCCTGCGCAAGATGTGATCGGCGACCGTGGTGCTCATACTGGAACCTCCCGGAGTGTGAACTCCCGAGCGAGTCACCCGCCGGCGGAATGAAAAACTTCGAATGTGTTTGCTCGACATGATCCGGGGCAGGCGCATAACAGTGCTTCGGACAGGAGGCACGTCCGTGGAAGAGGCGATTCCCCTCACGGGTGTGTCATTCCTGTCACGTCCGCGCCCCCCACGGTGACCGTCCATCCCAGAAGCACCATCCAGGGAGTTGCGACGCACCATGCGTACCCAGGCGAAGCCCCACCCCCACGACGACGCACCCGACACGGCGGAAGCCTTCCGCACCCTTGCCGCGCTTCCTCCCGGTCAGCAGCGGGACACGCTGCGCGACCGGATCATCGAGGCGTGGCTCCCCATGGCCGAACGGCTCGCGGGACGGTTCCGCAGCCGCGGCGAGAGCTACGAGGACCTCCGGCAGGTCGCGTCGCTCGGCCTGGTCAAGGCCGTCGACCGCTACGACCCCGAACTCGGCAACGCCTTCGAGAGCTATGCCGTACCCACCATCACCGGTGAGATCAAGCGGCACTTCCGGGACCACATGTGGACCCTGCACGTGCCGCGCCGGGTCCAGGACCTGCGCAACCGCGTGCGGTTCGCGACCCAGGACCTGTCCCAGACGATCTCCGGACGACGGCCCACCGTCGCCGAGATCGCCCAGCACGCGAACATGAGCGAGGAGGACGTCCAGGTCGGACTCGAAGCCCTGGAGAGCTTCACGGCGCTGTCGCTGGACGCGGAGCTGCCGGGGAGCGAGGACGGCTACTCCCTCAGTGACGCGCTGGGGGCCGCCGACCCCGCGCTGGACACCGTGGTGGACAGGGAGGCCGTGAAGCCGCGGCTGGCCGCGCTGCCGGAGCGGGAGCGGGCCATCCTGTACATGCGGTTCTTCGGGGACATGACGCAGAGCCGGATCGCCGAACAGCTGGGGATCTCGCAGATGCATGTGTCCCGGTTGATCAGCCGGTGCTGCGACCGGCTGCGGGACCAGGTGATGCATGACATCGCCTGACGCGGCGGGACGTGGGGGCGTGCGTGGGCGGTCGGCCGATTCGCGGCCGGCCGCCCACGTGGTGCGCCCACGCGGAGCGTGCGGCGCGGCGGGGGAGCCGCAGGGCGGCGGAGCGGCCTCGCGCGGCCGCGGTGGAGCGGCCCTGCCCGGGTGACGTGCCCGGCCGCGCGGGCGCGGCCGGCTCCCCGGCGGGCCGGCGCTCCGACACGGAGCCGGCGCACCGGCGGCGCACCGCGGCCGGACCCCGGCGGAGCGCGGCGTCACCCACTCGGCGGCCCCATGTCCCGCGAATGGTGCCCGGCCGCGCGCGCCGCGCCGGGCCCGGCGCTCTGATGGAGCGGGGCACGGCGGTCGTGCCCCGTCCGCCGGAGCCGGCCGAAGGAGCCCCACCCATGCGCCGCAGAGCCCGCGTCCTGTCCGCCACCGCCCTGATCGGTGCCGTCCTGGGCCTCGCCGCCCCACCCTCCTTCGCGGATCCGGCGGCCGAGGTGAACCCGCACTCCGTCGAACCGGGCGGCACGCTCACGTTCTCCGTCTCCTGCGACCCGACCGGCGGCCCCGCCCCCGAGACCATCGACGCCAGCTCCCAGGCCTTCGAACAGGGCACCGTCACGCTGCAGCGCCTCCCCGGCAACGACGACTCCGCGGGCGGCCCCTCCTACCAGGGCACCGCCAAGATCGCGCCGGCCGCGGACTTCGAGACCGGTGCCGACGCGGCGAACTCCGCCACCGAGTGGGGTGTGGACGGCCTCTGCCCGGCGGCCCCGGGCGGCGAGGGCAAGCAGTGGAGCGCCACCTTCGACGTCGCTCCGGCCGGCGACGCCCCGCTGTACGACATCGAGCGGTACCCCAGTCATCCGCCGACGCACCAGCCGACGAAGGACCCGACACAGCTGCCGTCCCACCGGCCCACCCACTCCACCGGCCACCCGACCGCCCCCGTCCAGCGGGGCGTCCACGCGGGCGGCGGCGGTGCCTTCACCGACTCCGTCCCGGCCATGGTCGCGGGAGGCCTCCTCATCGTGGGGGCCCTGGGCGCGGCCGCCCACCGACTGCGCCGCCGGGAGCGGGGGGCGCCGCCGTTGTGACCGGCGCAACGCGTGCGGGCGCCCTTGGAGCGCGCGAGCCTGGGTACTGACACGCCGAGGGCGCGTACGGCGCCGCCCCCGGCACGACGGCGAGCACTTGCGGCATGACGGCGAGCACTCGCGGCACGACGCACCACGACTGCGCGGAGGCACCCATGCGGGGGACGGATCCGGAAGGGCACGGCCCGGTCCGCTACGGCCCGCCCCTTCCCGCCCAGGGTCTGCCCGTGCTGCCCGAACTGGCCGCCGTGCTCTCCGCCGCCGCGAGCCGCCCCCACGCCGTACCGCCCGGCGGCGATCCGGCCCTCCTGGACGCCGCCTGCGGCTACTGGGACCGCCGTGGACTGCGCACCACACCGGACAGGGCCGCCGCCGCCCCCGGGGCCCCCGCCCTGCTGCTCGCGCTGACCGCCGCGATCGGCGGGGACGTCCTGCTCCCCCGCCCGTGCGCCGCCTGGTGGGAGCCGCAGGCACGGGCGCTGGGCAGGTCCGTCTTCCCGGTGGCCACACCCGCCGAGTGCGGAGGCGTGCCGGACCCGTACGCGCTGCTGGAGACCGTGCGCAGGATCCGGGCCGAGGGCGGCGACCCCCGGCTGCTCGTGCTGTGCGTCGCCGACGACCCGACCGCCACCGTGGCCCCGCCCGAACTGGTGCACGAGGCCATGGAGGCGGCGGTGGGGGAGGGGCTGCACCTGGTCAGCGACGAGACCTGGCGCGACACGGTGCACGATCCGCACGACACGGTGCTGCTCAGCCCCGCCGAGATGCTGCCCGACCGGGTCACCGTCGTCACCGACCTCGCCGGACCCTTCCTGCCGCCGGGCTGGCCGGCCGCGATCGCCCGGTTCCCCGCGAACGGGGAGGGCGCGGGGCTGCGCGACCGGGTCCTGGACGTACTCACCGCGATGGGTGCCCGGGTCGCCACCCCGGTCGCCGCGGCCGCCGCGTACGCCCTCGACGAGCCGGACCCCGTCACCGAACGACTCGCCGCCGCCGTACGCCTGCACGCCCGCCTCGCCACCGCCGCGCACCGGGCCGTGGTGGCCGCCGGCGCGCTCGCCCTGCCGCCGCGCGCCGGACGGCATCTGTACGCCGACCTCGCGCCCCTGCGCTCGTCGCTCGCCGCGCACGGGGTCGGTGACGCCCAGGAGGCGGAGGACTTCCTCGGCGCCCGGCTCGGGATGCCCGCGCCCGGCGGCCACCGGTTCGGCGACGACCTCGGGGAACTGCGCGTCCGGCTGTCCACCGCCGCGTTCCTCGGCGCGACGGACGCGGAGCGCGCGCAGGTCCTCGACGCGGCCGACCCGCTGGAACTACCGCACGTGGACAGCGCGTTGACACTCTTCGGAGCGGCTTTCGAGGGTCTGCGATGACGAGGAACGGGGGGCGTGCGCGCTCCGGCGGCCGGCCGTCGAGGACCTTGCCCCACGACCCCTGACGACGATCCCGGCGATGCGGACAGCCTCGGCGACGTGGGCGACCACGGCGGCTCGTGGCCCCCGGCGTCGCCGCCGGCCACCGCGATGCCGGCATCGCCGGGCCCCGCACCGCCCTTTGACGACCTCCACCCACCCCTAGCGACCTTCAGCGACGACGATTCTTCGTGACGACGCTCAGTGACGGGAGCATCCTCGATGACGCAGCGGTCCGAGTCGACCACCTCCGCCACGACCTCCTCCTCCTCCGCCGCCTCCTCCTCCACGACCTTCACGACCACCGCCGAGGACACCGGTGGTCCGGGGTCCAGGGGCCTTTTCGAGCGGACCTTCACCCGCCCGCTCACGCCGCACCCGCTCACGCCGCACCCCCTGGCACCTCCGCCGCTCGCCGAGCCCCGCCCGCTCGGTGAGCGGCGACGCTGGCCCCGTTCCTTCGCCGACCGGCTGACCACGCCCCTGCCCGGCCTGAAGGCCCTCGCCCGGTTCGCCCGCGAGGGCTCGGTCCGGCCGGGGCCCGACGGGCTCGCGGACATCCCGCGACTGCCGTACCGGCCCGGCCCGTTGCCCCGGGTGGACGCGCGTACCGTCGCCGTCTCCTGGGCGGGGCACGCGAGTTGGGTGGTGCGGATCGGCGGGCTCACCGTCCTCACCGACCCCGTCTGGTCCCGTCGCATTCTCGGCACCCCGGCCCGGATCACCCCCGTCGGCCTCGGCTGGGACGCGCTGCCCCGGGTGGACGCGGTCGTCATCAGCCACAACCACTACGACCACCTCGACGCCCCCACCCTGGCGCGACTTCCGCGCGACACACCGGTCTTCGTGCCCGCCGGGCTCGGCCGCTGGTTCCGGCGGCGCGGGTTCGTCCGGGTCACCGAGCTGGACTGGTGGGAGGCGGCCGAACTGGACGGCGTCCGCTTCGACTTCGTACCGGCCCACCACTGGTCCAAGCGCACCCTCACCGACACCTGCCGCTCGCTGTGGGGCGGCTGGGTCCTCACCGCGCCGGACGGCAGGCGTCTGTACTTCGCCGGCGACACCGGTTACGGCCACTGGTTCTCCCTCATCGGCCGTCGTCATCCCGGCATCGACCTCGCCCTGCTGCCGATCGGCGCCTACGACCCCCGCTGGTGGCTCAGCGACGTCCACTGCGACCCGGAGGAGGCGGTCCGCGCCTTCCAGGACCTCGGCGCCCGTCGCATGGCCCCCATGCACTGGGCGACCTTCGTCCTGTCGGCGGAACCGGTCCTGGAACCCCTCACGCGGGTGCGGGCGGCATGGCGGGCGGCGGGCCTGCCCCGGGAGGACCTGTGGGACCTGCCGATCGGAGCCTCCCGGGTGCTCGGCTGACCCGGCCGGGGCACCCCCGCGCTCCCGGAGGGGTGAGGCCCCCTCCGGGAGCGCGGGGAACCGCGGTCTCAGCGGACCAGCCGCCGCCACACTCCCGGCACCACGCTGAGCAGCAGGGTCAGCACCACCGCCGCCAGCACCCCTTCCCACGGCTCCTTGAACAGCGACCCGCCCAGAACGCCGATCAACTGGTACGTCACGGCCCACGCCAGGCACGCCGGCAGGTTCCCCCGCGCGAACCGCCGCAGCGGCATCTTCGCCAGCAGACAGGCCAGCATCACCGGGATGCGGCCGGCCGGCATCAACCGGGACAGCACCAGCACGGCCACCCCGTGGTCGTCGAGCTTCGCCTGCGCCTGCGTCAGCCGGTCCTCGGGTGCCCGGCGGCGGATCGCCTCCAGCCAGCGCGAGCCGTTCTTGGAGCCCATCCCGCGCCGCCCCAGCCAGTACAGGGCGATGTCCCCGAGGAACGCGGCGACCGACGCGACCACGAACACCAGCAGCATGGAGAAGGGCGCCGACTGATGGAACGCCACCACCGCCGCCGAACTGACCAGCGCCCCGGTCGGCACCACCGGCACCAGCGCTCCGACCAGCACCAGCAGGAACAGCGTCGGGTAGCCGATCGCCTGCTGGGTGGAGGCGTACGGCACCGTGGTGCTCACGGCGGCCAGGAAGATCACCGTATCTCCTCCACGCACCGTGCGGCCCGCGTCGGCCGGAGTCTCATCGCGCCACCCCCGGTCGAACGCTTTCCCCGTGTTCCAGCCGGTGCACCTCCACACCGGGAGCGCGTGCCGCGGCGAGGCGGACGAACTCCTCACCGGGGGCATGGAATTCATGGGGGCGCACGGCGTCCATCCCGATCGGCCAGTACGTGCCGTAGTGCACGGGAACCGCGCTCCGGGGCGCGAGCAGCGCAAGCGCCTCCGCCGCGCGCCCCGCGTCCAGATGGCCCTCGCCGAGATGCGGTCCCCAGCCGCCGACCGGCAACAGCGCCACGTCGACCGGCCCGACCTCCTCGGCCATCTCCCGGAACAGCCCGGTGTCCCCGGCGAAGTACGTCCGCGCGTCGCCCTCGATGACGAAGCCGAGCGCCGGCGAGCGGTGCGGACCGACCGGCAGCCGCCGTCCGTCGTGCCGGGCGGGCACGGCGCGGACGACCAGGTCACGAATGCGCAACTCGTCCCCGGCCGCCACCTCGCTCAGGCGCAGATGCGCCAGCCTGCGCAGCCCCGGAACCTGGCGCGACGCGCCCTTCGGGAGCACCAGCCGTGTCCCCGGGGCGAGTCGGGCCAGTGAGGGAACGTGCAGATGGTCGGCGTGCAGATGTGACACCAGCGCGACGTCCGCGACCGCCGCCTCCGCCGGGGGAGGCGCACCCCGGCGCCTGCGCAGATGCGCGAGCCGGCGCGCGAACAGGGGGTCGGTCAGCACTCTCGTGCCCGAGTCCTCCACGGTGCAGGTCGCATGGCCCCACCAGGTGATCTCCACCGGCACTCCGTTCGCCTCCTTCGCGCTACTCCCCCGAGCCTACGGGCTGGAGTAGGGTCTGCGGCCTGGGCCTGTCCGGCGGATCATGCCGGGGACAGGCGTGCCGGGCCCGTGTCCGCGGCGCGTTCCGCCGGAGGGGCTACGGGACCCGGAGGGTGAGGGGGACACCATGGGAGACGAGGGAGCCGCGAGCGGCGCCTCCGGCGTGGCCCGTCAGGACGTGGTGCGCGGCGGCGGGCCGGCGGGATGCGGGACCGTGGTGCGGGTCGCGGCCATAGCGAGCCTCACGCCCCTGGAGGAGCTGGAGGCCGATCCCTTCCTGGTCGACTCCCGCAGCCAGCACGCCATGTGCGCCCGCTGGGCCGCCGAGCGCGGCTATGTGGTGACCCGCGAACTGCTCGTCCGCGCACTGCGCCCCGACCACTGCGCCCTGTGGGCCGATGTCGACGCCGGTCTCGTCGACCTCTTCGTCGCCCCCAGCCGCCGCGTCCTCGAACGCGCCCTCGCCTCCGTCGACGACTTCACCGCCGAGTGCGCCCGCCGCGGCATCCGCGTCGAGACCGTGGGCCGCGCCGAACCCGCCTACGACGCCCAGATGAAGGCCCGGGTCCACCGCCGTCTGTCCATGCCGACGGCGGGGTACGACGGCCGCTGAGCGGGAGCGCCCGCACCCCGGGAGTGCCCGTACCCCGCGAGCCCCGTCCCCCCGGGGGCGCCGGACCGCACCCCGCCCCTGCCCCCGTGCCACCCCGGAACGCCACCCCGGCGCCCCCGCCCCCTGTGACAGGCTGGGCCCAGGACCGGGACGGGTAAAGGTGGCCAGAACGTGGGCGGTGGTCGATGGCGAAGAGTGCTGAGCGGCGTCTGGCGGATGCTCGCCGTGTGGGCGGTGTCCACCCTGACGATGCTCGTGCTCGCGGGCGCGCTTCCCGACTTCCGGCTCCAGTCCGAGAGCGGTGAGAGCGCCACCCAGATCGCCGTCACCGCGGCCTTCGGCGCCGGCGCGTTCGGTCTGCTCTCCGCCCTCGTGTGGCCGCTGCTCGTGCGGGCCCTGCTGCTGGTGCCGGCGCTCGTCCTCGGCCTGCTCGTCTTCTTCCTCAACGGCTCGCTGCTCCTGCTCGCCCTGCGGATCAACCCCTCCGGCCAGGGGGAGGCCGCCCCCGAGACCGCCGTGGTGGTCGCCGCGGTGATGTCCGCCGTCGCCTCCGCCACCGGCGGCGCTCTCACCGTACGGGACGACGACGCCTACCGGCGCCGCCTGTACCGGCTGGCCGACCGCCGCCGCGGGCGCGCCGACGGCGGCCCGGGGCCGGCCGGACCCGGCACCGTCTTCCTCCAGCTCGACGGCGTCGGCCACGACGTGCTGGAGGCGGCGGTGGACAAGGGCCTGATGCCGACCGTCGCCGGCTGGCTCGGCCGCCCGGCCGACGGCAGCGCCCGCCCCCGGCCCACCCACCGGCTCACCCCCTGGCGCACCGACTGGTCCAGCCAGACCGGCGCCAGCCAGCTGGGCATCCTGCACGGCACCAACCACGACGTGCCGGCCTTCCGCTGGTATGAGAAGGACACCCGGGAGGTGATGGTCTGCAACCGGCCCTCCGGTGCCGCCGAACTCCAGCGCCGGGCCATCGACCGCACCGGCGACGGCGGTCTGCTCACCGTCGACGGCGCCAGCCGCGGCAACCTCTTCAGCGGCGGCGCGGAGCAGCTCGCGCTGGTCCTGTCGATGGCCGCCCGCCGGGGCCGGCGCAACCGTTCCCGCGCCGGGTACTTCGCCTACTTCTCCGACCCGGCCAACGCCGTCCGCACCGCCATGTCCTTCGTCGCCGACGTCCTGCGGGAGACCGGCCAGTCCATACGCGCCCGGTTCGCGCGGCAGCGGCCCCGGGTCAAGCGCGGCGGCCTCTACCCCTTCATCCGCGCCTTCGCCACCGTCGTCGAGCGCGATGTCGTCGTCTCCGCGGTGATCGGGGACATGTTCGCCGGCCGCGCGGCGATCTACGCGGACCTCGTGGCCTACGACGAGGTCGCCCACCACTCCGGCCCGCACAGCCGCGACGCCGCGAAGGTCCTCGAACGCCTCGACCGCTCCCTCGCGCTGATCGCCCAGGTCGCCGAACACGCCCCGCGCGCCTACCGGATCGTCCTCCTCTCCGACCACGGCCAGAGCCCCGGCGAGACCTTCCTCGGCCGCTACGGCCTCACCCTCGGCAACCTGGTCCGCGCCGGCTGCGGCCTGCCCGTGCCGCGCCGGGCCCGGCGCACCCACAGCGGCTCCGAGGCACGCACGGCGGTACGGGCCGCGCTGCGCATCCCCGTCGAGGAGCGCGTCGAGGAGCACCGGACCACGCGCCGCTCCGAGCCGGTCGTCCTCGCCTCCGGCAACCTCGGCCTCGTCTCCTTCCCGGACGTCCCCCACCGGATGAGCCGCGAGGAGATCGACGCCCGCCACCCCGCCCTGCTCTCCACCCTCGCCAACCACCCCGGCATCGGATTCGTCCTCGTCCGCAGCGAGGAGCACGGCGGCGTCGTGCTCGGCGCCCACGGCGCGGAGGTCCCCATCGGCGAGCTGAGCGACGAACACCCCGGCCCCCTGGCCGACTTCGGCCCCGGCGCCGCCGACGCCGTACGCCGCACCCACGGCTTCCCGCGCACCGCCGACATCATGGTCAACTCCTGGTACGACCCCGACGAGGGCGAGGTCCTCGCCTTCGAGGAGCAGATCGGCTCCCACGGCGGCCTCGGCGGCTGCCAGTCCCGCCCCTTCCTCATGTCCCCGCTGGCCCTCACGGAGCCGGTGGAGGAGGACGGGGAACTGGTCGGCGCCGAACACATCCACCGCGTACTGCGCCGATGGCTCCGCGAGGCCGACGGCCCCCAGGTCCCCGTGGCCGAACCGGAGCACCCCGAAGGGGCGCGGGGAACCGCGCGACCGGCCGCGAACCCGTCCGCACCCGCCAGGCAACAGAACCCGGCGGACGCCTAGGCACCCCGAACAATCGGCTGCGGCGAGCACGAGACCGGCCCACACTGTCCGCCGCCAGCCGCGCACACCGGCGCACCCGGCTCGAACACCCCACTGGAGCCCCCGCCTTGCAGGCAGCCGTGACCGTCACACCCTCCCGCTCGATCTGTTGAGAGGGCCGACGACTTCCCGCCGGGCGCTCCCGTCCTGGTGATCACGGAAGGCCGGGGCGAGGCGCTGCGGGTGCGGCGGGAGCACGCCTGTCTGATTCCACAAGGTGCTCGTCCGCCGTTCACCGCGCGGGGGCCGGTGTTCAGGGTGAGATGAGGCTCGGACCGCCCGGAGTGTGATCGGATGGGGGGCACGGAACCCGGCAACGGGACCCCATCGAAAGGACTCATCGTGGCAACCACGCGCACCGCACACACGGTCTGGGAAGGCGAGCTCCTCAAGGGCACCGGCACCGTCACCTTCGACTCCTCCGGCATCGGTTCGCAGCCGGTGTCGTGGCCGTCGCGCGCGGAGCAGGCGAACGGCAAGACCAGCCCCGAGGAACTGATCGCGGCCGCCCACTCCAGCTGCTTCTCCATGGCGCTCTCGCACGGCCTCACCGGCGCGGGCACCCCGCCCACCCGTCTGGAGACGAAGGCCGACGTGACCTTCCAGCCCGGCGAGGGCATCACCGGCATCCACCTCACCGTCCGCGGCGAGGTCCCCGGCCTGGACGCGGCCGGCTTCCAGGAGGCGGCCGAGGGCGCCAAGAAGAACTGCCCGGTCAGCCAGGCCCTGACCGGCACGACCATCACGCTGACGGCCGAACTGGCCTGACGTACGACCCCGTACGCCCCATTGACGAAAACCCTCTCGGGTTCTGTGCTGGTGTGGGGAACACCGGGCGGAACCTTGGGGAAGGGGACGGCGATGGGGCGTGCGGTCGGGGTCGATCTCGGTACGACGAACTCGGTGGTGGCCGTGCTGGAGGGCGGCGAGGCGACGGTCGTCGCCAACGCGGAGGGGCAGCGGACCACACCGTCGGTGGTGGCGTTCGCCAAGAACGGCGAGGTCCTGGTCGGCGAGGTCGCCAAGCGGCAGGCCGTGACGAACGTGGAGCGCACGGCACGCTCCGTCAAACGCCACATGGGTGACACGAGTTGGCGCTTTCCCGAGCAGGGGTCCGTGGACGGCACCCGTCTCCGGGCCCAGGAGCTGTCCGCGCGCGTCCTGCAGAAGCTGAAGCGGGACGCCGAGTCGTACCTCGGGGAGGACGTCACCGACGCCGTCATCACCGTGCCCGCGTACTTCGACGACGCCCAGCGGCAGGCGACCAAGGAGGCGGGGGAGATCGCGGGCCTGAAGGTCCTGCGGATCATCAACGAGCCCACGGCCGCGGCCCTCGCCTACGGCCTGGACCGGGGCGAGGAGCAGACCGTCCTCGTCTTCGACCTCGGCGGCGGCACCTTCGACGTCTCCCTCCTGGAGATCGGCGACGGGGTCATCGAGGTGAAGGCCACCAACGGCGACACCCGCCTCGGGGGCGACGACTGGGACCAGCGGATCGTCGAGTACCTCGTCACACGCTTCCAGGGGCAGTACGGCGTCGACCTCGGCAACGACAAGATGGCACTCCAACGGCTGCGCGAGGGCGCCGAGAAGGCCAAGATCGAGCTGTCCAGCTCCTCCGAGACGTCCGTCAACCTGCCGTACATCACCGCCTCCGACCAAGGTCCCCTCCATCTGGAGGAGAAGCTGACGCGCGCCCAGTTCCAGGAGCTGACCGCCGACCTGCTCGACCGCTGCCGGACCCCCTTCCACCAGGCCGTCAAGGACGCGGGCGTGAAGCTCGCCGCCGTCGACCGTGTCGTCCTCGTCGGCGGTTCGACCCGGATGCCCGCCGTGAGCGACCTGGTGAAGGAACTGACCGGCAAGGACCCGCACAAGGGCGTGAACCCCGACGAGGTGGTGGCGGTGGGCGCCGCGCTCCAGGCGGGTGTCATCCGGGGCGACGTGAAGGACGTGCTGCTGCTCGACGTCACCCCGCTGTCCCTGGGCATCGAGACCAAGGGCGGCATCATGACGAAGCTCATCGAACGCAACACGACGATCCCGACCCGCCGTTCGGAGATCTTCACGACGGCCGCCGACAACCAGCCCTCGGTCGGCATCCAGGTCTACCAGGGCGAGCGGGAGATCGCCGCGTACAACAAGAAGCTGGGCGTCTTCGACCTCACCGGTCTGCCGCCCGCGCCGCGTGGCGTCCCCCAGATCGAGGTGGCCTTCGACATCGACGCGAACGGCATCATGCACGTGTCGGCGAAGGACCTGGCGACCGGCCGCGAACAGAAGATGACGGTGACGGGCGGCTCGGCCCTCCCCAAGGACGACATCGACCGCATGATGCGGGAGGCCGAGCAGTACGCCGACGACGACCGCCGGCGCCGCGAGGCCGCCGAGACCCGCAACCACGCCGAGCAGCTCGTCCACCAGACGGAGAAGTTCCTCCGCGAGAACACCGACCGCGTCCCCGCCGACGGCCGTCCCGAGGTCGAGTCGGCCGTCGCCGACCTGAAACGCCTTCTGGAGACCCCCGAGGACACCGCCGCCCTCCGCGCCGCCACCGAGCGCCTGGCGACCGTCAGCCAGCGCATGGGCCAGGCCATGTACGCGGCGGCGGCCTCCGCCGCCCCGGCCGGCGGCCCGCCGCCCGGCCCCGCCGACGAGGAGGGCGTCGTCGACGCGGAGATCGTGGACGACGAGAAGGGGCCCACGGGGGGAGGGGCGTAGAGCGGGCGCGGACCGTCGATGCGGCGAGCGGCCGAAGCTCAGTACCGCTCGCGGTATTGCCTCAGCAGCGTCCTCGTCCGCTCGGCCGACGCCGCGTGCGCGGCCATGTGGTCGAGGACTTCGAGGTGGAGCGCGACCTCGGTGCGCGAGTCGAGGTAGAGGGCGCCGGTGAGGTACTCGGTGTACACCATGTCGGGGAGTTCCGGTTCGGCGAAGCGGAAGAGCGAGAAGGGGGCGTAGGTGCCCGGGTGGGGCCCGTCGGCGAACTCGCAGACCTGCAGGATGACGTGGTCCTTCTCGGTGCTCTCCAGCAGCCGGTCGATCTGGTCGCGCATCACCTCGGAGCGGTTGCTCACCGGACGTCTGAGGGCCGTCTCGTCCATGATCACCCAGAGGTGCGGCGGCGTCTCCCGGGTGAGGAGCTTCTGTCTCTCCATCCGCAACGAGACATGGCGTTCGATGGTCTCGGGACCGGTCCGGCCGACGGTCCCGGCCTCCATCACGGCGCGCGCGTACTCCTCGGTCTGCAGCATCCCCGGCACGAAGTGCGGCTCGTACTGCCGGATCAGATGCGCCGCGCCCTCCAGGCTGACGTACACGCTGAACCAGTCGGGCAGCACGTCGTGGAACCGCTGCCACCAGCCCGGCTTGTTCGCCTCCTCGGCCAGCTTCACGAACGCGGCGGCGTCGGCCTCACCGACGCCGTACGTCGACAGCAGGACCTGGACGTACGGGATCTTGAGCGCGACGTCGGCCGTCTCCATGCGCCGTACGGTGGCGGGGGCGACGTGCAGGACGCGCGCGGCCTCCTCGCGCTTGAGCCCGGCGGCCTCGCGCAGTTCCTGAAGACGCCTGCCGAGCACCACCTGACCGACGGTCGGGGCGGGCCGCCGCTCACTCACGTCACGCCTCCCCACGCGCCGAGGTACCTCACCAGTCTGTCATGTTCCGGTGTCCATCTCACAGGGGCGGCCGGAACGGTCGCCCCTGGTTCCGGATGACGACAGGGCCGGGGCGCCGACTCCGGCGGGCGACCGCCGCGACGACGCCACAGGACAGGGGCTCGCCCACGTCAGGACGGCCGTGCGTGCAGGTACGCGGCCGTCGCCGGGTCGGCCGGCAGGAACGTCTCGATGGCCAGTTCGGCCACGGTCACGTCCATGGGAGTGTTGAACGTGGAGACCGAGGAGATGAACGACAGCACCCGGCCCTCGTGCTCGATCCGCAGCGGCAGCGCGAGGCGGGCACCCGCGCCCGCACCGGGGTCCTCGCCGGGATCGCCGTCGGGCGTGCCCGGCGGCAGCGGATACGCCGCCACCTCCTCGTAGAGCGCGCGCAGCGGCTCCGAGCGGAGCAGTGCCAGCTGCCGTCCCATCTGCTCCAGCAGATGCCCCCGCCAGGCGCGCAGGTTCCGGATGCGCGGCGCCAGGCCCCGCGGGTGGAGGGTCAGCCGCATCGCGTTGAGCGGCGGCACGAGCAGCGACTCGGGGACGCCGTCGAGCAGCATGAGGATGCCCCGGTTGGCGGCCAGCACCTCGTACGTCGCGTTCATCACCAGCGCGGGATACGGCTCGTAGCCCTGGATCAGCCGTTCCACGCCCTCGCGCAGGGCGGCCATCGACGGGTCGTCCAGCGGGGTCTGCGGGTAGTGCGGGGCGTATCCGGCCGCGAGGAGCAGGGCGTTTCGCTCGCGCACCGGTACGTCCAGGTGCTCGGCCAGCCGCAACACCATCTCCTCGCT
The DNA here is from genome assembly GCF_014873495.1 of Streptomyces stelliscabiei. GTDB lineage: Bacteria > Actinomycetota > Actinomycetes > Streptomycetales > Streptomycetaceae > Streptomyces > Streptomyces bottropensis. The sequence goes on from NZ_JADBGF010000001.1 coordinate 8,451,822, forward strand.
CGGCCGGGACCGGCCCGTCTCGACGAAGCTGATGTGCCGTGCCGAGGACCCGGACCGCAGCGCCAACTCCAGCTGGCTGAGCCGGCGTTGCTCCCGCCAGGCCCGCAGCAGCGGGCCCACGCCCGGGTCGGAGGCGGCGGGAGGCCGCCGCGGGGCGCCGGTCGGGACAGTGGTCATGCGGAGAACGTAACCGAGACGGTCGAGGGGCGGCTCGCGTTCCACCCGCCAGCGCGGCCCCGAACGTCGTTCGCGCGGCTGAATGTGCACGCCTCGGCCCGCGAGCCGACCGTCTGACCTGGGAATCGGCCGCGCCGCTGTGGCACGCTGAGAGGGATCGCACGTCATGGAGGGGCGTCCCGGAAGGAGTGGGTCATGTCCGTCGCAGCCCTGTCGCAGAAGGAGATCGAGGACCGGCTGGCGGAGCTGCCCGGCTGGTCGCTGGCCGGGGACCGGCTGGCCCGTACCTACCGTCTGGGCTCGCACTTCGCCGCGACCGCGCTGGTCGTGCACATCGCCCGGACGCAGGAGGAGCTGAACCACCACTCCGACCTCACCCTCGGCTACGACACCGTCTCGCTGACCATCAGCACGCACAGCGCCGGCGGAGCCGTCACCGAGAAGGACTTCGAGCTGGCCCGCAGGGTGGAGGCGCTCGCGCCCGGCCACGGGGCGGGCTGAGGCGGATGCTGGACTACGACAAGGAGGCCGGCGACTACGACGCCCTGCGCGGCGGCGAGCCCCGGGCCGAGGCCGCCGCCCGCGCCGTCCTGGGACTTCTCCCCGAGGGCACCCGGCGGCTGCTCGACATCGCCTGCGGCACCGGGATCGTGACCCGGCACCTCGCGACCGCGCGGGACGGGATGCGGGTCACGGGCCTCGACCTCACCCACGCGATGGCGAGCCGGGCCGCCGCGCGGCTGCCCGGCTCCGTCGTGATCGGCGACGGGCGGCGGCTCCCGTTCCGCGACGGGGAGTTCGACGCCGTGACCAGCGTGTGGCTGCTGCATCTGCTGAGCGCCCCCGAGGACGTACGGGCCGTGGTCGGCGAGTGCGCCCGGGTGCTGCGCCCCGGTGGTGTCTACGTCACCACCGTCGACAAGGCCGCCGCGCACAACGTGGGCAGTGACATCGATGCCGTGCTCGCCCCGCGCCCCCGGGCCCCGGCCATGGACCCCGCGCCGGTCGTCGAGAAGTACGCCGGCGAACACGGTCTGCGCACCGCCGGGCACGCCCGCTTCCCGGGCCGCGGACAGGGCCGCAGCCCCCGCCGCACCGTCGCCGACCTGCGCCGCGGCTGGTTCGTGACCCTCCCGCCCGGCGATCCGCTGGCCGACGACTACGCGGTACGGCTCGCCGCCCTCCCCGACCAGGACCGGCCGCGCCCGGACCCGGAGTTCAGCCTGCGGGCGTTCCACAAGGACTGACCGGGAGCCTCGGGTGCGCCGCCCGTGCGTCAGGCCTGCCCCTGCCGTGGCCGAACTGGCCGAAACGTGCGGCAACGGAGCCGGGTCCGGCGGCGACGGACAGTGCGGAACCCGTCCGTCCCCTCTGGAGGTTCGTCACGTGCAGCACCCGCACAGGCATCACAGACGCCGAGCCGTACGCTCACTGGTCACCGTGGCCCTCGTCGCCGCCGGACTGACCACGTTCACCGGCCCGCCCGCCGAGGCCGCCACCGCCCGCCAGGTCGAGGCCCTCGACCGGGGCGTGGTCAGCGTCCACGTGGACAGCGGCAATCTGGTCAGCTGGCGCTGGCTGGGCACCGACCCGGACACCGTGTCGTTCAACGTCTACCGCGCCGGCACGAAGGTCAACACGGCCCCGGTCACCGGCTCCACGAACTACTTCCACTCCGGCGCCCCCGCGCAGGCCGACTACACCGTCCGCGCGATCGTCAACGGCGTGGAGCAGGGAGACTCGGTGCACGCGATCCAACTGCGCACCGGCTACAAGGACGTGCCGATCAGCGCACCGGCCGGTGGCACCACCCCGGACGGCGTCGCGTACACCTACGAGGCCAACGACGCGTCCGTGGGCGACCTCGACGGCGACGGCGCCCTGGAGTTCGTCCTGAAGTGGCAGCCGACGAACGCCAAGGACAACTCGCAGTCCGGGTACACCGGCAACACGATCGTCGACGGCATCAAGCTCGACGGCACCCGGCTGTGGCGGATCGACCTGGGCCGCAACATCCGCTCGGGCGCGCACTACACGCAGTTCCAGGTGTACGACTACGACGGCGACGGCCGCGCCGAGATCGCCATGAAGACGGCGGACGGCACGGTCGACGGCGCCGGCACGGTGATCGGCAGCTCCACCGCCGATCACCGCAACTCCAGCGGCTACGTCCTGTCCGGCCCCGAGTACCTGACCATGTTCGACGGCCGGACCGGCAGGGCCCTGCAGAGCGTCGACTACGTCCCGGCCCGCGGCACGGTCTCGTCGTGGGGCGACTCCTACGGCAACCGCGTGGACCGCTTCCTCGCCGGGACGGCGTATCTGGACGGCGCCCGGCCCTCGCTGATCATGGCGCGCGGCTACTACACCCGTACGGTGATCGCGGCCTGGGACTGGCGGGGCGGACAGTTCACCCGCCGCTGGACCTTCGACACCAACTCGTCCGGCAACAGCGGCCGGGGCTACGACGGGCAGGGTTCGCACAGCCTCTCCGTCGGGGACGTCGACAACGACGGCAGGGACGAGATCGTGTACGGCGCGATGGCCGTGGACGACAACGGGGGCGCCCTGTGGACCACGCGGACGGGCCACGGCGACGCCCAGCACCTGGGTGACCTCGACGCGTCCACTCCCGGCCTGGAGTACTACAAGGTCTCCGAGTCCGTGTCGCAGCCCGCCGCGCTGTACATCGACCCCGCGAACGGCGCCGTCCGCTGGCGGCTCGCCGCCTGCTGCGACAACGGCCGGGGCGTGGCCGGTGACATCCACGCGGGCAACGGCGGCCCCGAGATGTGGTCCGCCTCCGACTCCTCCGTCCGCGACAGGGCCGGGGGGACCAAGGGCCGCGAGCCCTCCTCCGTCAACTTCCTGTCCTGGTGGGACGGGGACCCGGTCCGTGAACTCCTCGACGGCACCCGGATCGACAAGTACGGCAGCTCCGCCGACACCCGTCTGCTGACCGGCTCCGGTGTCTCCTCCAACAACGGCACCAAGGCCACGCCCGCGCTCTCCGGTGACATCCTCGGCGACTGGCGCGAGGAGGTCGTCTGGCGCACCAGCGACAACACGGCCCTGCGGATCCACTCGACGCCCGTCGAGACGAGCACGAGGATCACGACCCTGCTGCACGACCCGATGTACCGCACCGGCCTGGCCTGGCAGAACACCGCCTACAACCAGCCCCCGCACCCCAGCTTCTTCATCGGCGACGGCATGCCGACGGCGCCCCGGCCGACGGTCCACACCCCGTAGCGGACCGGTCCGGGGGCCGGCCCGCCCCCGGACTCCGCCGCGTCGCTCAGCCCAGCGTCAGCGACACCTGGATCGGCAGATGGTCGCTCGGGAACTGGCCGCCGGAGGAGAAGGTGTTGATGGCCGCCCGGTGGGCGGTGACGCCGGGTGTGGTCAGGATCCAGTCGATGCGGTCGCCGCCCGGGGTGAGGGGACGGTAGCCGTGGAAGGTCGCGTACAGGTCGCCCCGCTCGGCCGCCGTGTCCCAGGTGTCGACGAGTCCGGCGCCCAGCATCGTGCCGTAGACGGAATTCCGGTGGGCGGCCACATTGAAGTCGCCGGTGACGACGAGGGGGAGCGCGGGGTCGAACCCGGCGATCCGCCGGGCGATCAGGGCCGCGGCGCGCTCGCGGGCGTACTGGCTGGCGTTGTCGAGGTGGGTGTTGAGGACGTGGAACTCTCTGCCGCCGTCCCGCAGGTCCCGGAACCTGACCCAGGTGACCATCCGGATGGAGCCGCCGCCCCAGGTGTTGGAGCCGGGCACGTCGGGGGTGTCGGAGAGCCAGAAGTGCTGGTACTCGACGGGCGCGAGCCGACGGGTGTCGTAGAAGACCGCCATGAACTCGTCGCGGTCGCCGCCCGCCCGGCCGGTGCCGATCCAGCGGTAGTCCGGTCCGAGGTCGGTCTCGATGTCGAGCAGTTGCCGGTGGAGGCCCTCCTGGGTGCCGATGACATGCGGTGCCTCCTGCCGCAGCAGTGCCCGCATCACGGGCCGGCGCTCGGCCCAGCTGTGGGGCCGGGTGGTGTTCGCGTAGCGCAGGTTGAACGACATGGTGTCGAGACGGGGGCTGACGGCGGGCTCCTCTTCCGCCGCGGCGGCGGCGGGTCGGGCGGACAGTCCGGCGTTCGACAGGGGCAGCAGGACGGCCGCGGCGAGTGCGGTCCGGAGGCTGAGGCGACGCGTGACCCGGGTGTGTTTCGGCACTTTGGCTCCTTCTGCGGCGGCTTCCGGGCGAGTCGTGCGCACACCAGTGTGGAATTGCTTTCCATGGTAGGCATGAACATGTCGATGTATCGAGATGTACGCGACCCGAAAAGATCAAAGCACCCGAAGCGCACGAAGAGGGCGCGCGCCCGACCCAGGCGCGCGCCCTCTCCTCGTCCTGCCCGGGGTGTCAGGTCACCGCGCAGGACTGGTCACCGAGCTTGAACGCGGTCGGTCTGCCGTTCGTCCCCGACCAGCTCCCCGTGAAGCCGAAGCTCACCGACGAACCGGCCGCCACATTGCCGTTCCAGGTGATGTTCCTGGCCGTGACCGCCGACCCGGACTGCGTATGGGCGGCGTTCCAGATCTGGGAGACACTCTGGCCGTCGGGGAAGGTCCAGCCGAGGGACCAGCCGGTCCACGCGCTCGTGCCCGTGTTGGCGAGGCGCACGTCCGCCTGGAAGCCGCCCGCCCACTCGTTGGTGACCTTGTACGTCACCGCGCAGGGCCCCGTCGGCTGGGGCCCGGGGTCCGGATCGGTGCCCCCGCCGCCCCCGCCCCCCGTGTCGGAGGAGTCGCCGTAGACGACCCCGCGCCCGTTCGTCGAGACGTAGACCCGCCCGTACACCCTCGGGTCACCCGTGATCGCCTCGCCCGTCCAGCCCCACTGGTGGGCGTCGTCGTTGATACGGGTCCAGCTCGCGCCCTTGTCCGTCGAGCGGAAGATGCCGCGCACCCCGCCGATCCTGGCGCTGGTGTAGAGCGTCTGGTACGAGGCCCCCGAGGCCGCCTTGCCGAAGCCGATCGTGTCGGCCTGCTCGACGCCGGAGACCTTGGTGAAGGTGGCGCCCGCGTTCGTGGAGTGCCACAGGCCGTACGCCCCGTCCGTCGCCCCGCCCGCCAGCCACACGTCACCCTTCACCCCGGGCAGCGCCTTGAAGCGCACGCTGTCGCCGCTCGGCAGGCCGGTCGCGTTCGACGCGGTGAAGGTCGCGCCGCCGTCCGAACTCACGTAGAACTTCCCCGACTTGAAGCCGTAGAAGGTCTTCGGGTCCACCCGGTCGGACTCCACGATCGCGTCGGCCGGGATGCCGCTCGACGCCGACCACGAGGTGCCGAAACCGGTCGTGTACCGCACGCCCGTGCCCGCCGGGCTCCACACGAACCGGCTGCCGTCCGAGGCCGCCGCGACCGTACCGCCGCCGCTCACACCCGAGGGGTCACTCCCGGCGAACCAGTTGGCCCCGTTGTCCGTGGAGAAGGCGATGTGCGGGCCGGAGTCCAGGTCGCCGACCCGCACGACCGTGTTCGGCTGGGACTCGGCGTAGTCCAGACTCGTCGTCGTCGTGAAGTTCGGCTGGGTGAACATCATCGACGGGACCTTCGTCAGATCCGTGTGCCGGAAGCCGCCGATGTCACCGAGCGCGCTGAGCAGCGGGGCCCCGGACGGGGGCGAGGCCAGGTCGAGGACGGCCGTCTCCTCCAGACCCCGCACCATCGGCTTGATGGCGAACTGGCCGCCGCTGTCCCAGTTCCCCAGGTTCTCCGTGCCGTAGATCGTGGCGCCCGTCCCGTACATCATCCGGTTCGAGTCGAACGGGTCGATCTCCAGCGCCTCGGTCATCCAGCCGAGTTTGGGGCTCTGCTCCGGCGGCGAGGGGTTGGCGCCCCAGGTGAGCCAGGGAGAGGACGAGACGTCCATGGTGAAGCGGTTCGAGCGGTTCGGATAGGAGGAGTAGTCCCACGCCTTCGTCCAGGTCGCGCCGCTGTCCGTCGAGCGGAAGATCTGCGTGTCCGGCCACCAGGAGCTGTACGCCGTCGCCATCACCGTGCCCGGATCCTGCCGGTCTACGGTCAGCCCGCTGAAGCCGTAATAGGTGTCGGCCTCCGCCACCGGACTGATGTTCGTCCACGCGCCCGTCGCGGTCGTGTACCGCCACAGCTGGCCCTTGCCGCCGTCGTAGGGGCCGCCCTTGTCGCTGTACGACAGGTACAGATGGCCGTTCGTCGCGTCGAGCACGCCCTTGTGGGCCAGATAGCCGGTCGGCTGCCCGGCCACCCGCGACCAGGTCGCGCCCGCGTCGGTCGAGCGGTAGACGGCGTTGTCCTTGTCGGCGACCCCGACGTAGACGGTCTTCGTCGCGTTCCCGGACGTCCCCGTGGTCTCGTCGAAGGTGACCCAGACGATGCCCTGGTTGTCGCTGGAGTACCCGCTCGTGTCGGACGGATCGGCCACGTAGTTGCCGACGTTGGGGAAGTTCGTCACCTGCGACCAGCTGGCCCCCGAGTCGGTCGAGCGCCACAGACCTTTGCCGCTGGGCGCGCCCAGGTACAGCACGCTGTTCTTGTTCGGATCGACGGCCAGCCGCTCGCCCATGCCCCGGCCGGGCATGTTCCCGCCCAGCTTGAACGGCAGGCCGGCCTTCCGCCAGCTCGCGCCCCGGTCGGACGACCGCAGGATCGCCCCGTTCCCCGGGTCCCAGCTGTTCGTGTACGTACCGGCCGCCACGTACACCTTGTCGGGATCGACCGGGTCGGAGGCGAGACTCACCACCCCCGTGTGCCCCCAGTCGTCCCAGCCGACGGAATCGAGGAGCGGGGTCCAGGTCTTCGAGGACTGCACCCAGCGGTAGGCCCCGCCGATGTCGGTCCGGGCGTAGGCGAGGTTGCGTTCCTTGCGGTTGAAGACGATCCCGGGGACGAAGCCGCCGCCGTCGATGCGGGCGTTCTTCCAGGTGTAGGTGTCGGCGGCGACGGACACCGACCGGTCGGCGCTGCCTGCCTTCTCGGCGGCCATCACGGGTGGGGAGCCCGCGAGCAGGCCGGCCGCGAGGGCCAGGACGGTGGTGAGGATGCGGGTTCTTCGCAACGTGGGGGGTCCTCTCCTGACGAGTGGGGGGAAGTTCTCAGAAAAGGGCACACAGACCCCGCGCCCGTGAGGGGCGCGGGGCTGTGCGCGGCGCTTGGTGCTTGGTGTTCGGTGCTCGATGTGCGGTGCCTACTCCAGGAGTTCCGCGTACGCGCCCATGGCCAGGGCGATGTCGGCCTGGGCCCAGAACCGGTGGTAGGTGAAGGAGGGCGCGGCGCCACCGGCCAGGTACGCCTCGATCTTCGACCACGCGGGGTCGTCCTCGTAGAACGACCGGATCGACTCGAACGTCGACGACGAGTTGATCGTGTCCCCGTTCGGCATCGTCCCGGTCCATCCGCTCGGCACGTACACCCGGTCGTCGAACCGGTTGTAGTCGGCCCGCGTCTCGGGCACGGCGATCCCGAGCCCGTCCTGGTGGTGGTCCCACATCCCGTCCAGCAGCGCCTTCGCGACCCGGGCCGCGTCGGCGTCACCGGAACGATCGGCGTAGTACGTCAGCGTCTTGGCGTACGCGGCCGCCACACCCACGTCGTCGGTGTAGTCGGCGACGGTGACGTGAAGCCCCGCGTTGGCGCCGGGACTTGACGCGCTCCATGTATCGGGCGCACCCGACCACTGGAGTGTCGACGGAATCCGGTAGGTCCCGTCCGGGTTGATCGTCGTCTTCGACAACGCCCAGTCGACCCACTTGTCCAGCACGGTCTTCGCGGCCGCGTTGCCCGTCTGCTGGTAGTACTCGGCGACCCGCTCCATGGACCACGCCTGGAAGCCGAACCACTGGTTGGACGGCGGGTCGTGGTACACCGGCTTCTCGTCGTAGAACATGCCGTAGAAGGTCGGCGTCCCGGCCGGGGGAGTGGCGTAGCGCCCCGCCCAGCTGTTGGTGGCGCCGCCCGCGATGCCGCCCTCGTCGGACTGCAGCCAGCGGTAGAACTCGATCTGCCGGTCGAGGGACTTGGCCCAGTCCGCCTGCCCGGTCGCCGACTTCGGCTTCAGCGGGGCGTAGTTGGCGAGAGCGTAAGCGGCCAGCGGGTTCTGGTAGCCGCCGTGCGTGTGGCTGGAGCCGATGCGCCAGGCCCAGCCGGCGCTGGTGTCCGTGGCGCCGCCCCACGCGTAGTACCAGGAGAGCAGGTAGAAGGAGGAGTCCTTGCCGGTGCCCGCGGGGCAGCTGGTCGGACCCACACAGTTCCCGATCTTCTTGAAGTACTTGTCGTACATCGCGTAGCGCAGATAGTCGCCCATCTTCGCGGCCTTGCCGATGGTCGCGGAGACGTCGCCGCCCTTGCCCTGCGCCTTGGCCCACTTGTCCGCCCAGTACGCGGCCTGCACGGCCCGCGCGTCGGCGTCCGGGGCGTTGGTGAACTTCCACTGCTTGGCGTAGGAGGCGTCACCGGTGAACAGGTCCAGGTAGCCGTTCCTGCCGCCGTACTTGAACTGGTCGCAGGTGGGCTGCGGGACGGTCTCCCACACGGACTCCTGCGGCCCGCGCTGGAAGGTGTTGATGTACGACGGACCCGTGTCGGCCGGCCCCGCCTCGCACTTGCCGGGCGAGTTGCCGTAGCCGTAGACGTTGTCGACGTCCTGCAGCCAGTGCATGCCGTACACGTCGTCCGTGCCGTAGGCGCTCTTCAGCTCCGCGGCGATGGGGTCCGGGCCGACCGAGACACCGGTGTTGAGCTGTGCCGGGTACTCGTTGGGGGTGTCGTGCTCGGGGGCGTAGGTCGCCGGCTTGGAGGCGTTGTAGAAGGAGTTGGTGGGCTGGTCGGGCTTGGTCGGGATCATGTACTTCTCCATGATCTCCCAGGCCCCGTTGAACTTGGACCAGTCGCCCGTCACCTTGCCGTACATGGCCTGCAGCCACAGGAGGTAGCTGTACGCCTCCGACGTGGTCTCATGGCCGTGGTCCGGCGCCTCGACGATCAGCGTCTCCACCGAGTGGTACGGGATGCCCTCGGGGGAGAAGTAGCCGTTCGCCGGATTGGTGATCTTGCCGTACATCTCCAGGAAGCGCTCGTCGTACGTGCTCGACGCGGCCAGCTGGGTCACGGTCACCGAGGCCTTGGCGTGGCCGGTGGCCGTCGAGTCGAAGACCGCCGAGCCGGTGCCCGAGGCGTTCGCGCCGATGGTCACCTTCTGCGCGGTGTTCCAGTTCGACGGCGTGAAGGTCAGCGACCCGCCGCCCGTCACGGAGAGCCCGGTGTTGCCGGACGCCCGCGCGGTCGTGACCGTCACGTTCCCGGACGGCTGGGTCGAGAGTTTCACGTCATAGGTGCCCGACTGGCCCTGGCGGACGCCCAGTTGGGTCGGCGAGACCACCACGGCGGGACCCGAGGCGACCGTGATGCCGACCGGTGTGGAACTCGCCGAGGCGCCCAGGCTGTCGTACGCCTTGGCCACCAGCGAGTGACTGCCCACGCCCAGCCCGGTGGCCGAGTGGGTGTACGGCGCGGTCGTGTCCGTGCCCAGCAGCGTGGTGTCGTCGTAGAACTCGACCTTCGTGACCGTCGCGCTGTCCGCCGCGGCGGCGGTGGCCGCCATCGGCACCGCGGTGCCCTGCGAGTACACCGCGCCCGGCGCCGGGCTGGTCAGCACCGTGATCGGCGGCTGGTGCGCGCCCACACACGTGGTGCCGTTGATCGCGAAGCCGGTCGGCGCCGCGTTCGCGCCGCTGTACGTGAACTGGGCACCGGTGGTCACGGCGGCCCCGACGGCGATCCTGCCGTTCCAGGAGGCGTTCTTCGCCGTCACCGCCTTGCCGGACTGCGACCAGGTGCCGCTCCAGCCGTTGCTGAGTGTCTGGTTGCCCGCGTAGGCGTAGGTCAGGGTCCAGCCGTCGATGGCTTCGGTACCCCGGTTGGTGATCGTCAGCTCGGCGGTGAAGCCCGAGCCCCAGTCATTGGTCTTGTAGTCGACGTTGCAGGCGACCGCGGCCGCGCTGGCGGAGGTCGACCCGGTGCCGAGCATCGTCAAGGGGAGGGCGAAGGCCGCGACCACGGCCGTCCACAGACGCCGCGAGGCACGACGTCTCCGTCTGGGGTGCATGCTCTGGTTCCTTCCGTGCGGCTCTGGCGAAGGTGGGGGCGGAGCGGCAACAACAAGCCTTGAACCAGTGGGAGCGCTCCCATATTGAGGAGGAGGGCGCAAGGGGTCAAGGCGTTTGAAGAGTCGAAATGATTCGATCAGGCCGAAACAATTCATCGATCGCAATAACGCAAGACCTCTGTCTTTTACCGTGACTTGGCGCTACCTTCACGAGCACCAGTGGGAGCGGTTCCACCAGTCGACGCGTTCGTCCCAGACGCGTCCGAGCTGCGAGGGACGCTCGAAGAACCCCCAGCGTTCAGGTCTTTTACTCGCCTCGGCGACAGCGCGACGACTCCTCCTCGTACACCCCACTACGGAAGAGGAAACCCGCACTCATGAGCCGTACCACAACAGCACTCCTGGCTGCGTTGGCGCTGGTCGCCGGCGCGACCGGGACCGCCATGGCAGCCGTGCCGGACGACACCGGCGTCCAGGCGGTCCCCTGCACGGTCGACTACAAGGTCCAGAACCAGTGGTCGACCGGCTTCACCGCCGCCGTCACGATCACCAACAACGGTGCGGCCAAGTCCTCATGGGCCGCGAAGTGGTCGTACGCCGGGAACCAGCAGGTCACCAACGGGTGGAACTCCCGGATCACCCAGAGCGGTTCGTCGGTGACCGCCGCCAACGAGACGTACAACGGCACGCTGGCCACCGGCGGTTCGGTCAGCTTCGGCTTCCAGGCCTCCTACAGCGGCACCAACGCCCTCCCGGCGACCTTCACGCTCGACGGCGTGACCTGCAACGTCGACGACGGCGGCGGTGGCCCCGGTGAGCCGGGCCCCGGCACGCCGGGCAGCAGGGTGGACAACCCCTACGCCGGGGCCAAGGTGTACGTGAACCCCGAGTGGTCCGCGAACGCCGCCGCCGAACCGGGCGGCAGCCGGATCTCCAACCAGCCGACGGGTGTCTGGCTGGACCGGACCGCCGCCATCGCCGGTGCGGGCGGCAAGATGGGCCTGCGCGCCCACCTCGACGAGGCGCTGCGGCAGAAGGGCTCGGGCGAACTCGTCGTCCAGCTGGTGATCTACAACCTGCCCGGCCGTGACTGCTCGGCCCTCGCCTCCAACGGCGAGCTGGGCCCGACGGAGATCGACAAGTACAAGACGCAGTACATCGACCCGATCAAGGCGATCCTCGCCGACTCCAAGTACGCCGGCCTGCGGATCGTCACCACGGTCGAGATCGACTCGCTGCCCAACCTCGTCACCAACGTCGGCAGCCGCCCGACGGCCGTGCCCCAGTGCGACGTGATGAAGGCCAACGGCAACTACATCAAGGGTGTCGGATACGCGCTCAACAAGCTGGGTGACGTCCCCAACGTCTACAACTACGTCGACGCAGGCCACCACGGCTGGCTCGGCTGGGACGACAACTTCGCCCCCTCCGCCGCCATCATGAAGGAGGCCGCGACCGCCGAGGGCGCCACGGTCAACGACGTCCACGGCTTCATCACCAACACGGCCAACTACAGCGCCCTGAAGGAGAACAACTTCACCATCAACGACACCGCGGGCGGCAAGTCGGTCCGTGAGTCGAAGTGGGTGGACTGGAACCGCTACGTCGACGAGCTGTCCTTCGCCCAGGCATTCCGTGCCCAGGCGGTCTCGGCGGGCTTCAACTCGAACGTCGGCATGCTGATCGACACCTCCCGCAACGGCTGGGGCGGCGCCGCCCGGCCCACCGGACCGGGTGCGACGACCACCGTCGACACCTACGTGGACGGCGGGCGCTACGACCGCCGCTTCAACACCGGCAACTGGTGCAACCAGGCCGGAGCCGGTCTCGGTGAACGTCCGAAGGCCGCCCCGGCGACCGGGATCGACGCCTACGTGTGGATGAAGCCGCCGGGTGAGTCCGACGGGGCCAGCTCCCTCATCCCGAACGACGAGGGCAAGGGCTTCGACCGCATGTGCGACCCGACGTACACGGGCAACCCGCGCAACAACAACAACATGTCCGGCGCCCTGGGGAACGCACCCCTCTCCGGGAAGTGGTTCTCCGCCCAGTTCCAGCAGCTGATGCAGAACGCGTACCCCGCGCTCTGAGTCCGCTCCGATGAGCCGGTCCGCCAGGGGTCAGTCACGCTTCCCCCACCCCCTGGCGGACCGGTGGCATGTCCGTGTGAGCCGGGTCACGATGAGGGAGGTGGGCGGGTGCGATGAGTTCCGGGCGGTGCGGCGGTCTTCATCGCCGTAAGCCCGTGACGGTACGAGGAAAGAGAACCCCATGCGCATCGTGATCTGCGAGTTCATGAGCCTGGACGGTGTCGTGCAGGCGCCCGGCGGTCCCGACGAGGACACCGAGGGCGGGTTCGCCCACGGCGGCTGGACGCACCCGTTCTTCGACCCGGAGGTCGTGGGCGGCGCCTGGGACGCCGCGCTGGGCCGGGCGGACGCGCTGCTGTACGGCCGCCGCACCTGGCAGGCGATGGCCGGGGCGTGGCCGGACCGGGCGGGCGACCCCTTCGCCGACCGGATGAACTCCCTGCGCAAGTACGTGGTGTCCGCGACGCTCACCGACTCCGAGCTGACCTGGGAGAACAGCACGCGGATCCCGGGCGGGGAGGCCGTCGCCCACATCCGTAAGCTCCGTGAGGCCGAGGGTGGCGACCTGCTCGTCATGGGCAGTCCGACCCTCGCCCGTACCCTCCTGAGCGTGGGTCTCGCCGACGAACTGGTCCTGATCGTCATGCCGGTCGTCCTCGGCGGCGGGAAGACGATCTTCCCGGGCGACGGTGCCAAGCACACCCTGGAGCTGGTCTCCACGACCACCAGCGGCACGGGTGCGCAGGTGTGCGTCTACCGGGCGGCGGATCAGGGCTGAACCGGCACCCTGGCCGCACCGCACCGCACGCACCGCACCGCACCGGCACGGCGTCGTCGGTCCGCCGGCCCGGTCGGCCCGTATCGGCACAGCGGATTTGCCGATACGGCAAGGAAAGTGGCCGTTCTCCAGTGCCTCTGAGCAAGCTGGCGGCACCCGGCAGAGAGGCTCACCGTCATGGGACAGCACCACCACGACCACCAGGGGCATGGCGGCCACCATGGTCATCACGACCACGGTGACATCGACTGGGGCGAGCAGGCCGAGCATCTGGAGGAACAGGCCGAGCTGTTCGAGCCGCTGAACCGGCAGGCTGCCGCCTGGGTCGCCTCGCGGCAGCCGGAGCCGCAACTGGTCGTCGACGTCGGCAGCGGACCGGGGGTCGTGAGCTGTCTGCTGGCCGACGTGTTCCCCGGCGCCCGGGTCGTCGCCCTGGACGGCTCCGCACCGATGCTGGAGCGGGCCCGCGCCCGCGCCGAACGCCTGGGCCTCGCCGACCGGTTCGACACCCTGGAAGCACAACTGCCCGGCGGCCTGGCCGACTTGGACTACCCGGCCGACCTGCTGTGGGCCAGCCGCAGTCTGCACCACCTCGGCGACCAGCGCGCGGGCCTCACCGCCTTCGCCGACCGCCTGGCGCCCGGCGGCACGTTGGCCCTCGTCGAGGGCGGGCTGCCCAGCCGGTTCCTGCCGCGTGACATCGGCATCGGCCGCCCTGGACTGCAGTCCCGGCTCGACGCGGCGGAGGACCGGTGGTTCGGCGAGATGCGGGCCACGCTGCCCGGCAGCGTCCCGCAGACCGAGGACTGGCCGGGGCTGCTCACCGCCGTCGGACTGCGCGAGGTGACGTCCCGCACCTTCCTGCTGGACCTCCCGGCGCCCGTCCCGCAGGCCGCCCGCGCCTACGCCGTGGCCTCGTTCCAACGCGGCCGGGGAATGCTCGCGGACCTCCTCGACGCCACCGACCTCGCGACCGTCGACCGGCTCCTCGACCCCGACGACAGGGCGAGCCTGCACCACCGCACGGACCTGTTCGTCCTCGCGGCCCAGACGGTGCACGTGGCCCGGCGCTGACGTCGTCCCGGCGTGCCCCGGCGGAGCGGCCCTTGACTTCGAGAGCGCTTCAAGTGGTGGACTCCACCCGTCGGCCGGGGTCCAGTCCGCCGACGCGACACGAAGGGGGAACAGTCATGTCCGAAGCACCGGTCGCGCTCATCACCGGCGGCGGCAGCGGTATCGGCGCCGCGGTCGCCCGGCAACTGCTCGACCACGGCCACCGGGTGGCCGTCACCGGGCGCAGGGCCGAGCGGCTGCGGGCGTTCGCCACCGAACTCGGTGACCCCGAGGGGCTGTTGACCATACCGGGGAACGCCGCCGAGTACGCGGACGTCCAGGCGGCGGTGGATGCCACGCTGAAGGAGTTCGGGCGGATCGACACCGTCCTCGCCAACGCCGGGTTCGGCACGCACGACACGGTCGCCGAGGGTGACCCCGCCGGGTGGACGGAGATGGTGCTCACCAACGTGCTGGGCCCGGCCCTGCTCATCCGGGCCTCCATCGACGCCCTCAAGGAGACGCGGGGGCGGATCATGCTGGTCGGCAGCGTCGCCGGGTTCATCCACGGTCCCGGCAACATCTACGGGGCGACCAAGTGGGCGGTGACCGGGCTCGCCGAGAACACCCGGCGGCAGGTCACCGAGTGGGGCGTCGGCGTGACGCTCATCGCGCCCGGCCGCGTGGAGACCCCGTTCTGGGACGCCTACGGCAGCCTGCCGCCCGGCCATCTCCTCACCGCCGACCAGATCGCCGACTCGGTGGTCTGGGCGATCCGGCAGCCGCCCGGCGTCGACGTCAACACGGTGGTCGTACGCCCGATCGGTCAGCCGGTCTGAGAACCGCGCCAAGTCCGGGCGAGGGTGCGTCCGGACGCGGCGCGGACACGCGGGACCGCCCGCCGGACGAGATCCGGCGGGCGGTCCGTCGTCTTCGCGCGCCCGGCGAGCGGGCGCCGAGCCGCGGCTTTCGGCTCAGGCCTGGTTGAACGTCGCCGGGTCGGGGCCGATGCGCCGGTCCTCGTTCAGCGCGCTGATCGCCGCGATGTCCTCGGTGTCCAGGGAGAAGTCGAAGACCTCGATGTTCTCCTTGATGCGGGAGGGGGTCACGGACTTGGGGATGACCACGTTGCCCAGCTGGAGGTGCCAGCGCAGGACCACCTGGGCGGGGGTGCGGCCGTGCTTCTGAGCGATCGCGACGACCGCCGGGACCTCAAGGAGCCCCTTGCCCTGGCCGAGGGGCGACCAGGCCTCGGTGGCGATGCCCTGCTCCGCGTGGTACTCGCGGGAGGCGATCTGCTGGAGGTGCGGGTGCAGCTCGATCTGGTTGACCGCCGGAATGACGCTCGTGGCCTCGATCAGCGTCTCCAGGTGCTCCGGAAGGAAGTTGGAGACACCGATGGCCTTCGCGCGGCCGTCCGCGTAGAGCTTCTCGAACGCCTTGAAGGTGTCGACGAACGTGCCCCGGGCCGGCATCGGCCAGTGGATCAGATACAGGTCCACGTACTCCAGGCCGAGCTTGGCCAGGGAGTCGTCGAAAGCGCGGAGGGTGGAGTCGTAGCCCTGGTCGCTGTTCCAGAGCTTGGTGGTGACGAAGAGATCCTCGCGGGGCACGCCGGCCGAGGCGATGGCCTTGCCGGTGCCCTCTTCGTTGCCGTAGATCGCGGCGGTGTCGATGCTGCGGTAGCCGGCCTCCAGTGCGGTGGTGACCGCCTGCTCGGCCTCGTCGTCCGGCACCTGCCACACGCCGAAGCCCAGCTGGGGCATCTCGACGCCGTTGTTCAGGATGATCGGGGGGACCTTGCTGCTCACGAGCTCTCGATCCTTAAGTCGTCGGGTGGTACTTCCCATCGTCAACGATCACGGAGCGCGATGCATTCCTGAGCGGGCCGCTCGCGCTCCCGATCGCAGATTGGCCGGAAATGGATCCGGCGGTTCAAGAGTATCGGTCTGGACCATTGACCGAACACGGTCATGAGTGGACTCTGTCCCTGCCGTAACGCACGTCGGTGAATGATGGTCACATACGTGAATGGATGGCTCATGACCCCCACACGAAGGAACGTCCTCGGCGCCGCGCTCGGCGGCGCCGCCGCGGCCACCGTCGGGCTGCCCGCCCCCGCCGCGCACGCCGCCTCCTGGCAGGTGAAGTGGTCCCCCTCGGCGAGCGCCGACGGGCTGCGCGCCTTCGAGACCCTGGAGGACGACCGCGCCGACTCGCACACCTCCGCCTCGCCGCACATCCGTGCCGTCGGCGACACCTGGCGGTTCGACATGCACACCGTCGACCGGGACACCTCCACCGACCGCCAGCGCCACGAGGTCACCGGCCTGCGCACCGGCAGCGGCTTCCTGCGCTGGACCGAGGGGCAGACCTGGCGCGTCACCTACGGGATGTACATCCCGAGTTCGCTGAAGGCGACCACCAGCTTCACGCACATCATGCAGATGAAGCAGCCCGGCGCCGGCACCTCGCCCCTCGTGGTGCAGTCCCTGCGCCGGGTGAACGGCGCCCAGGCCATCGAGCTGAAACTGCCGATCGACGACGTCCTCGTCGGCCGCACCGATCTGGCGCCCCTGCACGACGCCTGGGTCGACGTCGACTTCCAGGTCAAGGTCGGCAACGGTGCGGCCGGTTCGGTGCGCTGGATCCTCAGGAAGGGCCCGACCACCCTCATCGACGTCTCCCGCTCGGGCGTCGACACCTTCCTCGCCGACCGCCTGCGCCCCAAGTGGGGCATCTACCGCTCCCTCGGCGACACCTCGGGCTCCCTGCAGAACTGTCACCTGCTGCTGCGGAACATGAAGGGCTACCAACTGGTCTGACCAGGAAGGGGATCGGGGCAGGCGGGCGGGCCTCACGCCCGGTACAGCGCCTCCACCTCCTTCGCGTACGTCTTCTCGATCGCCTTGCGCTTCAGCTTCAGCGACGGCGTCAGCAGCCCGTGCTCCTCGGTGAACTGGTGGGCGAGGATGCGGAACGTGCGGATCGACTCGGCCTGCGAGACCAGGGTGTTGGCGGCGACCACCGCCCGCCGCACCTCGGTCTCCAGTTCCGGGTCGCGCACCAGCTCGGCCGGAGACAGCTTCGGTTTGCCGCGCATCTGCAGCCAGTGCTCGACCGCCTCGCCGTCCAGGGTGACCAGGGCGGCGATGTACGGACGGTCGTTGCCGACGACGATGCACTGGGCGACCAGCGGATGGTCGCGCACCCGCTCCTCCAGGATCGCCGGCGAGACGCTCTTGCCCCCCGATGTCACCAGGATCTCCTTCTTGCGCCCGGTGATGGTGAGATAGCCGTCCTCGTCGAGGGAGCCCAGGTCGCCGGTGGCGAGCCAGCCGTCGTGCAGGGTCTCGTCGGTGGCCTTCGGGTTGTTCAGATAGCCCTGGAAGACATGGGGTCCGCGCAGCCAGATCTCGTTGTCGTCCGCGATGTGCACGCTCGTGCCCGGAATGGGCTGGCCGACCGTGCCGTACCGGGTGCGCTCCGGCGGGTTGGCGGTCGCGGCCGCCGTACACTCCGTCAGGCCGTACCCCTCGAAGATGTGGACGCCGGCGCCCGCGAAGAACAGCCCGAGCCGTCGGTCCATCGCCGAGCCGCCGGACATCGCGTACTTGATGCGGCCGCCCATCGCCTCCCGGATCCTGGCGTAGACGACCTTGTCGAAGAACTGGTGCTGCATCCGCAGGCCCGCCGACGGGCCGGGCCCGGTGCCCCAGGCCCTCGCCTCCATCGCGTCCGCGTACTTCACGGCGACCTCGACGGCCTTCTCGAACGGCCCGGCCCGTCCCTCGCGCTCGGCCTTGCGCCGGCTCGCGTTGAAGACCTTCTCGAAGATGTACGGCACCGCGAGGAAGAAGGTCGGCTGGAAGGCGGCGAGGTCGGGCAGCAGGACGGCGGCGTTGAGCTGCGGCTGGTGACCGAACTTGACCTTTCCGCGGATGCCGGCGACCTGCACCATCCGCCCGAAGACATGGGCGAGCGGCAGGAACAGCAGTGTCGCCGCCGCGTCGCCCTTGCGGGACTTGAACAGCGGAGCCCAGCGCTCGATGACCGTGTCCGCCTCCACCATGAAATTGGCGTGCGAGATGACACAGCCCTTGGGGCGGCCCGTCGTGCCGGAGGTGTAGATGATCGTCGCGATCGACTCCGGGGTCACGGCGAGGCGGTGCCGGTGCACCACCTCGTCGTCGAGATGCGCCCCCGACTCGTACAGCTCCTGCACCGCGCCGACGTCCAGCTGCCAGAGCCGGCGCAGCTGCGGCAGCCGGTCGATGACCGTGGCGATGGTCATCGCGTGGTCCTCGTGTTCCACCATGGCCGCCGTGCACTGGGAGTCGTACAGCATCCAGAAGACCTGCTCGGCGGAGGAGGTCGGGTAGACGGGGACGACCTGGGCGCCGACCGTCCACAGCGCGTAGTCGAACAGGGTCCACTCGTAGCGGGTACGGCACATGATGGCGACCCGGTCGCCGAACCGGATGCCCTGCGCCAGCAGCCCCTTCGCCAGCGCGAGGACCTCGTCACGGAACTCGGCGGAGGTCATGTCGCGCCACTCGCCCTGCTCGTCCTTGCGGCCGAGCGCGATGTACGACGGGTCCTCCTGGGCGTGCTCGAAGACGACGTCGGCCAGACCGCCCACCGGCGGCGCCGACGCCAACGGGGGGTTGGTGAACTCGCGCAAACCCGCTCCTCGTGGCGCTCCGAACAGCGCGTGAAAGCTACCTCACCGCGAGAGGGGACGGGAGGGTTGTGGAGGGGGCGCATAGGGATGCATGACGCGAGTCGGTGCCGAAAAACGACCGCAGAAGAGGAGGTATCCGGCATAGTGCCGGACCTCGCGGTAAGTCCCGTGAGGCCAATCTCCACTGAACCCGCACGCCCCGGTCACGGCGGGCGTCCTGACGAACAGCGTCCGCCCTGGTCAGACGCGAACATCCCTCACCTCCGCGGGCCGGCCGGCCCGCGCCGAGCCCCGACACGAGGGCGGGGGCGGGGCGCAGCGTGCGTCTGCCGCCGGGCCTGCCGCCAAGCCCCTCGTGCCCGGCCGTGCGGCAGGTCTTGGCGGGGAGGAAGGCTGTCGGAAGGGGGCGCGTCGGACCTGTGCCGCGTCGGCCTTCGTCGTAGGGGGACCGCTTGCCGTCGGGCCGGCGGCCGGGTTTCCGCCCGGCCGCCGGTCAGATCTCTCGCACCCGTCCGGACAACCGGTCTCCGCCGGAGAGGGAGGCTGTCGTGAGGGGCCTCTTGCCGTCGGGCCGACGGACCGTCGGGCCTGGGCCGCCGTTCCGCCCCGCCCCCGGTCAGATCTCCCGTGCTCGGCCGTGCAGGCGGTTTCCGCCGGAGAGGATGGATGCCGCGAGGGCGTCCGCCGCGCCGGCCGCCGTGCCGGGGCGGCGGCCGTGGACGAGGACGAAGTCGACCTCGCCCAGCTCCGGCAGTCCGGCCCGCTCCGGGACCCGGACCAGGCCGGGAGGCACCAGGCGGCGAGAGTGCGCCATCACGCCGAGGCCCGCGCGGGCGGCGGCGATGAGCCCGTTGAGGCTTCCGCTGGTGCAGGCGATGCGCCAGGAGCGGCCTTCGCGCTCCAGCGCCTCCAGCGCCAGGGCGCGCGTGATGCCCGGCGGCGGGTAGGCGATCAGCGGGACCGGACGGTCGGGGTCGACTCGGAGCCGCTCCGCGCCGATCCACACGAGCCGGTCCGTCCACACGGGTTCGCCGCGCGGGTCCTGTGGGCGCCGCTTCGCCAGCACCAGGTCGAGCCGGCCGGCCGCGAGCCGCTCGTGCAGCGTGCCCGACAGCTCGACCGTCAGCTCAAGGTCCACCTCGGGATGGTCGTGCCGGAAGGCCTCCAGGATCTCCGGGAGCCGGGTGAGCACGAAGTCCTCGGACGCGCCGAACCGCAGCCGCCCGCGCAGCCGGGTCCCGGTGAAGAACGCCGTCGCCTGCTCGTGCACCTCCAGCAGCCGCCGGGCGAACCCGAGCATCGCCTCGCCGTCCTCCGTCAGCTCCACGGAGTGGGTGTCCCTGGAGAACAGCTGCCGCCCGGCCGCGTCCTCCAGACGGCGGACATGCTGGCTGACCGTGGACTGACGCAGCCCCAGCCGCCGGGCGGCCTGCGTGAAGCTCAGCGTCTGGGCCACGGCGAGGAAGGTGCGCAGATGGGAGGGTTCGTACACGATCGCCACCCTACTCGGTCATCGCGAAACATGATGACAGTCAGAACGGTATGACGGATTCCCGATCAAGGGGTCGAGGGGGACGATGGAGAGGGGCCTTCCGGTCCCGGACACCACCCTCGCCGACAGCACGTGGAGCACCGTGAAACGCCTGAAGTGGCCGAGCCGGCTGCCGATCGACCCCTACATCCTGCTGCTGCTCGCGACCGTGGGCGTCGCGGCGCTCCTCCCGGCACGGGGAACGACCGCCGAGGTGGCGTCCGGCGCGTCCACCGTCGCGATCGCCTTCCTCTTCTTCCTCTACGGCGCCCGGCTCTCCACCCGCGAGGCCCTCGACGGTCTCAAGCACTGGCGGCTGCACGGCACCGTCCTGGCCTGCACGTTCGTCGTCTTCCCGCTGCTGGGTCTGGCGGCCCGGGGCCTGGAACCGGTGTTCCTGAGCCACTCCCTCTACACCGGGCTCCTCTTCCTCACCCTCGTCCCCTCGACCATCCAGTCCTCGATCGCCTTCACCTCGATGGCCCGGGGCAACGTGCCCGCCGCGATCTGCGCGGGTTCCTTCTCCTCCCTCGCCGGCATCGTCCTCACCCCGCTGCTCGCGGCGGCCCTGCTCGGCGGCAGCGCCGGCGGGTTCTCCGCCGACTCGCTGCTGAAGATCGTGCTCCAGCTGCTGGTCCCGTTCGTCGCCGGGCAGCTCACCCGCCGCTGGATCGGCGCCTTCGTCACCCGGCACAAGCGGATCCTCGGCCTCGTCGACCGGGGCTCCATCCTCCTCGTCGTCTACGTCGCGTTCAGCGAGGGCATGGTGCGCGGGATCTGGAGCCAGGTCAGCCCGCTGCGGCTGGCCGGACTCCTCGTCGTCGAGGCCGTCCTGCTCGCGGTGATGCTGCTGCTCACCTGGTACGGCGGCAAGGCCCTGGGCTTCGACCGGGCGGACCGGATCGCCATCCAGTTCGCCGGCTCCAAGAAGTCCCTCGCCTCCGGACTGCCCATGGCGAGCGTCCTGTTCGGCCCCGAGGCCTCCCTCGCCGTCCTGCCGCTGATGCTCTTCCACCAGATGCAGCTCATGGTCTGCGCGGTCATCGCCAAGCGCCGCGCGCACGACCCGGTGGAGCCGGCCGTCACGGAGGAGCGAGACGAAGCGATACGAACCGCGGTCGGTACAGGGACACGTCCCGCGTGATGTTCAGCTGCGCCGCCGCCGCGTCGGCGTCCAGCCAGTTGACGTCGTAGCTGAGCACCAGGCGCCCGTCGTCCGCCGTCCGGTGCGCCTGGGGGTTGTACGCCGCGACCCCGCTGTTCGGCAACGGGGGACTGAACCCCTTGGTGGGCCCGTGCCACGGCCCGGTGGGGGAGCAGGCCCAGTACGCGGTCACGGTCGTCAGCCCCGCCGTCCCGGCCGCCATGGTGAGCAGCACATAGGTGCGCCCGTCCCGTACGACGGTGAAGGCGCTGCCCACCCCCTTGTCCGCCCCGTTCCCGAGCACGGGCGCCCGCCGCCCCCGCACCTCCCAGCGCGCGCCGTCCCAGTACTCCCACGCCCCCGGCTCCCCGAGCCTGCCGCGCGGCACCCGGGCGACGTACGCGTGCGAGGTCGGCCGGGAGGCGGCCTGCGCGTCGGTGCCGCCGTAGACGTACGTCCATTCGCCCGCGTCGACGGCCGTCGTGCCGAACAGCACCCGCCGGGCCGGATCGGCGACCGACGCCTGGTCCAGCACCGTCGTGATCCCCTCCAGCCGCAGACCGGGCAGCGACAGCGTGGCCACCTCCGTCGAGGTGGGCACCCCGTAGATCCACGGCGCTCTGCCGGCCGTACGCGTCCACAGCAGCACCCGTACGACCTTCTCGTCCGAGCCGGGGGAGCGCGGCTCGACCCGGGCGGCCACCGGCCAGCGCCAGTGCTGGGGGGCCGGGTCCGGGAAGACGGGGGCCGGGAGCGTGGCTTCGAGACGCCCCGAAGAGGACATCACCACGGCCGAGTTGCGCACCAGCGGCGTCGCCGTGTCCCGCCACGCCACGGACTCGCCCGCCGGGTTGGGCGGGGGGTGCACCTGGCCCAGATACGTGTCCGAGAACAGCCACAGCAGCCGTCCGTCCGGGAGCCGCACCGAGTGGGTCCCGTCGCCGCCGGTCCAGTCGTCGGTACGGGTCGCGTCGTCGCCGTACCGGGTGAACTCGCCGGTCAGGGCCGGGTCCGGGTCCCAGTCCCGGACCGTACGCGCCGTGCAGGCGCCGCCGCCCTCCCGGTCGTCGTCCGGGAGGGCGGTGAGCAGCACGGCCGCGAGGGCCAGGACCAGGGCCAGGATCAGGACCGGTCCGGCCCCCGTCCGCTGTCGTGCTCCTGCGTCATCGGGCACGGGAGGGACGTTAGTTGCCCGTGTCCACCCGGTCCATGGGCAGGCGCGGGATCTCGCCCCCGGTCGGCACGTCCCGTGTGGCGAGCCCGGCCGCGGGCTCCCCGCGCACCCACACCTGCGGCTGGGTCGTCCCGACCCCGCCCATCCACAGCATCGGCTGCTCCCCGGAGGCCGCGGTGTACCGGAACCGGAGCGAGGCGGTGAAGTCCTTGGTGCCGAGCGGGAGCCGGGGCCGGTAGGGCAGGCGGACGGCATCGTCGACGCCGTCGAACTCGATCGCGCCGCCGGCCGTCCCCTCCGTCGGCCGGGCGCCACCGAGGACGGCCGCCGGACGGCCGCCCGGGGCCCGGTCGGGCGTCCTCGGGCGGGGCCCCGGCGCGGCTTCAGCCAGCCCTCGGTGAACCGGGCGAAGCGGATCTCGTCCCGGGCGTCGACCGCGCCGCCCTCGTCCAGCAGCCCCACGACACCGTCGCCATCGGTCCCGGGACCGATCCGGACCCAGGTCCGAGTAGCCGGACCAGTCCGTGGTGACGACCGTGCCCCCGGTCCACGCTCTCCCAGGTGCGTCTGTTGTACGTCTCCGTCGGCACGACGCGGCCGGTCTCGCGGTCCACGACCGGCGCGGGGTTGCCGTGGGTGTCGCCCACCAGCCCTTCATCCGGCTGGGGGACGGGACATCGGACGTCCCACGTCCGATGTGCGGCCCACGACGGTACTGGGGGGTTCTGGGGCTCACAAGAACCGTGCGGGTGGTCGGGCGTGTTTTCGCGGGAGGGGGGTGGGGGTTCGGTGCGTCGGCGGGCGCCGGCGGGTGGGGGCTGGTCGCGCGGCCTCTGCTTTTACAGGGGCGCGGGGAACTGCGCGATCAGCCCCCACCCAGCCGCACCCGGCATCGAGACCGGTGGACCGACGGCGCGTACCCGGCCGTGCCGAACGCGGAGCGAAAGGCGGGGCCCCCGGGGCGCAGGGGGCGCTCCCCGCCACCAGGGGCCCCGCCGTCGTGGAGGCGGGCCCCGTCAGCCCCGGTCGGCCGCGGCCCGCAGAGCGATCCGGTGCTCGCCCGCGTACACGTTCATGGAGGACCCCCGCAGGAACCCCACCAGCGTCAGCCCGGCCTCCGCCGCCAGATCCACCGCGAGGGACGACGGCGCCGACACCGCGGCCAGCACCGGTATCCCCGCCATCACCGCCTTCTGCGCCAGCTCGAACGAGGCCCGCCCGGACACCAGCAGCACCGCCCGGGACAGGGGCAGGGCGCCGTTCTGCAGGGCGCGGCCGACCAGCTTGTCGACGGCGTTGTGCCGGCCCACGTCCTCCCGTACGTCGAGCAGTTCGCCGTCCTCGCCGAACAGGGCCGCCGCGTGCAGACCCCCGGTCCGGTCGAAGACCCGCTGCGCCGCGCGGAGCCGGTCGGGGAGGCTCGCGAGGAGTTCGGGGTCGAGCCGGACCGGGGGAGCCTCACCCCCGTGGGTGTCGTCGACGGCCCAGCGGGCGGTCGTACGGACGGCGTCCAGCGACGCCTTGCCGCACAGCCCGCAGGACGAGGTCGTGTACACGTTCCGTTCGAGCGTGATGTCGGGGACGACGACCTCCGGAGAGGTCCGCACGTCCACCACGTTGTACGTGTTCGCACCGTCCTCCGTCGCGCCCGCGCAGTAGACGATGTTCTGCAGGTCCGACCGTTCGGCGAGCACCCCTTCGCTGACCAGGAACCCCGCCGCCAGCGCGAAGTCGTCCCCCGGGGTGCGCATGGTGATCGCGAGCGGCTTGCCGTTCAGCCGGATCTCCATCGGCTCCTCCGCGACGAGCGTGTCCGGGCGGGTGGAGACCGCGCCGTCCCGGATGCGGATCACCTTGCGTCGTTCCGTGACTCGTCCCATGTCGTGTCTCAGTCCCGGTTCTGTACGTGCTGGTAGCCGAAGCGGCCCTTGATGCAGAGGTTGCCGTGGGTCACCGGGTTGTCGTGCGGCGAGGTGACCTTCACGATCTCATTGTCCTGCACATGGAGGGTGAGGTTGCAGCCCACTCCGCAGTACGCGCAGACCGTGGTCGTCTCCGTCTGCGCCGACTCGTCCCAGGTGCCCGCCGCCCGCATGTCGAACTCCGACTTGAAGGAGAGCGCGCCCGTCGGGCACACCTCGACGCAGTTCCCGCAGTACACGCAGGCCGAGTCGGTCAGCGGGGCGTCGTGCTCCACGGCGATCCGCGCGTCGAAGCCGCGCCCGACGACCGAGATCGCGAACGAGTTCTGCCACTGCTCCCCGCAGGCGTCCACGCACTTGTAACACAGGATGCACTTGTCGTAGTCCCGTACGTACAGCTCGTTGTCGACCCTCGGTTCCTCGTTCAGCCGGGCCGCGTCCGGGCCGAAGCGGTCCGGTTTCGCCTCGTACTCCTTGATCCACCCCGCGGCCCTCGGGGTCGTCGAGAGGTCGACCGACGACGCGAGGAGTTCCAGGACGACCTTGCGGCTGTGCCGGGCGCGCTCGGTGTCCGTCCGCACCCGCATACCGGGCTCGGCCCTGCGGGAGCAGGCCGGGACGAGGGTCCTGGCCCCCTCGACCTCGACGACACAGACCCGGCAGGCGTTCTTCGGCGTGAGCGTGTCGCCCTCGCAGAGGGTGGGCACGTCCTTGCCGACGGCCCGGCAGGCGTCCAGGATCGTCGAGCCCTCGGGCGCCCGCACCGGCTCACCGTCGAGGGTGAACTCCAGCAGACGACGCGGCACTCCCAGCGGGATCACGGTCATTCGTACGCCCCC
Source organism: Streptomyces stelliscabiei (assembly GCF_014873495.1). Classification (GTDB taxonomy): domain Bacteria; phylum Actinomycetota; class Actinomycetes; order Streptomycetales; family Streptomycetaceae; genus Streptomyces; species Streptomyces bottropensis. The sequence goes on from NZ_JADBGF010000001.1 coordinate 8,477,344, forward strand.
AAGCGGTCGATCGCGGATTCCACGGCGTTCCACGCGGTCTGCCCGAGACCGCAGATCGAGGCGTCCCGCATCGCGCGGCCGACCTCCCTGAGCAGCGCGATGTCACCGGCCGCCGCCGCGCCGGTCCGCTCGGCGATCCGGTGCAGCGCCTCCTCCTGCCGTACGGTCCCGACCCGGCACGGCACGCACTGCCCGCAGGACTCGTCGCGGAAGAACTCCGCGATCCGCAGCAGCAGCCGGGGCAGCGGCACGGTGTCGTCGAAGGCCATCACGACCCCCGAGCCGAGCGTGGTGCCCGCCTCCCGCGTCCCCTCGAAGGTGAGCGGGATGTCCAGCTCGTCGGGCCGTACGAAACCACCGGCCGCACCGCCGAGGAGCACGGCCCGCAGCCGCTCCCGCACCCCGGCGAGGGCGAGCAGGTCGCCGAGGGTCGCACCGAAGGGCAGCTCGTAGACGCCGGGCCGGTCCACGCTGCCCGACACGCAGAACAGCTTCGGTCCGGTGGAGCCGCCGGTGCCGATCGCCGCGTACGCCGGGGCGCCCATGGTCAGGACCGGCAGGACGTTCACCAGGGTCTCGACGTTGTTCTCCACGGTCGGCTTGCCGAACAGGCCCTTCTCCACCGGGAACGGCGGCTTCGAGCGGGGCTCGCCCCGGTAGCCCTCGATGGAGTTGAACAGGGCCGTCTCCTCGCCGCAGATGTAGGCGCCCGCGCCCCGCCGGATCTCGATGTCGAAGGCATGCCCCTGGCCGAGGACGTCGTCGCCGAGCAGGCCGCGGGCGCGGGTCTGGGCGAGGGCGTTCTCCAAACGGCGCAGGGCCCGTGGGTACTCACCGCGCAGATACAGGTAGCCCCGGTGCGCGCCGGTCGCGTACGCGGCGATCGTCATCGCCTCGACCAGGGAGAACGGGTCGCCCTCCATGAGCACGCGGTCCTTGAAGGTGCCCGGCTCGGACTCGTCCGCGTTGCAGACGAGGTAGTGCGGACGGTCGGGCTGCGACGCCGTGGCCTGCCATTTGCGGCCGGTGGGGAAGGCGGCGCCGCCGCGCCCGACCAGGCCCGAGTCGGTCACCTCGCGGATGACCCCGGCGGGGCCCAGCTCGAAGGCCCGCCGCAGGGCCGTGTAGCCGCCGTGGGCGCGGTAGTCGTCGAGGGAGGTCGGATCGACGACGCCGACGCGGCTCAACAGGGTCAGCGAAGGGTCCCCGGCCTGGGGCACCGCCATGACGGCCGGCGGCTCCTCGTCCGCCGAGTCGGGCGCGCTCGCCGCGAGGACGGCCGCCTCCACGGTCGTGGGCGCCGCGACCGCCGTACGCACCGGAACCCCCGCCTTGATCGCGAGCGCCGCCGGGGCCCGCTCGCACAGCCCCAGACACGGGCTGCGCTGCACGCTCACCCCGCTTCCGGGGCCGAGACGGGCCTCGACCCCGGCGCACAGGTCGGCCGCCCCGGCCGTCGCGCACGCCAGGTCCGTGCAGACGTGCAGCACGGTGGCCGGGCGCGGCTTGACCGAGAACATCGCGTAGAAGGTGGCCACGCCGTAGGCCTCCGCCGGCGGCACGGTCAGCCGTCGGCAGAGATGGTCCAGCGCACCCTCACTGATCCAGCCGATCCGGTCGTTGAGGGCGTGCAGCCCCGGTAACAGCAGGTCACGGCGGTCCCGGGCCTCCCGGCCGCCCCGCGCCCACCGCAGATCCTCGGCCCTCATCGCGTCGCGGGCCGCGCCCTCCCAGGAGGATTCCGGCGGGCCGAGCAACGCGTCGACGGCCGCCCTCTCCTCGTCGGTGGGCTTGCTGTCACCGAAGTGCAGGTCCACTTGACATCACCTCACGATGGTCGCGACGGGCAGCTTCTCGATCCGGATCGCCGACGCCTTGAACTCCGCCGTGCCCGCGATCGGGCAATTGGCCTCGATCGTCAGCTGGTTGGTGTCCACCTCGTCGGGAAAGTGCATGGTCATGAAGGCCAGGCCGGGCCGCAGGGCGAGGTCGATCCACACGGGCGCCACCACCGATCCGCGCCGCGAGGACACCTGCACCTCCTCGCCCACCGCGACCCCGTAGCGCTCCGCGTCCTCCGGACACAGCTCGATGTACTCCCCGCGCCGCAGCGGCGAGGCGTAACCGCCGCTCTGCACTCCGGTGTTGTACGAGTCGAGCCGCCGCCCGGTGGTGAGCCGGATCGGGAACCGCTCGTCGGTCAGGTCCACCGGCGGATCGTGCTGGACGATCCCGAAGGGCGCGAGCCGGCCCCTGTTCGCCGGGTCGGGGTCCCACAACCGCCCGTGCAGATAGCTCGGTTCGAGCCGGTCCGGGTCCGGGCAGGGCCACTGGATGCCCTGCTCCCGCGCGAGGCGCTCGTACGTCATCCCGTAGTGGTCCGGCGACACCGAGCGCAGCTCGTTCCAGACGGCCTCGGCGTCGGCGTACTTCCACTCGTGCCCGAGCCGCGAGGCCAGGTCGCAGATGATGTCGATGTCCTCGCGGGCCTCCCCGGGCGGGGTGACGGCACGGCGTACCCGCTGCACCCGGCGTTCGCTGTTGGTGGTCGTGCCGTCCGTCTCCGCCCACCCGGCGGTCGCGGGCAGGACGACGTCCGCCAGCTGGGCCGTCCTGGTCAGGAAGAGGTCCTGGACGACGAGGAAGTCCAGCTCCCCCAGCCGTCGTACGGCCTGCTCGCTGTCGGCCTCGGACTGCGCCGGGTTCTCCCCGATGCAGTACACGGCCTTCAGCGAGCCCTCCTCCATGGCCTCGAACATCTCCGTCAGGTTCAGCCCGTAGTGCGGCTGGATGACGGTGTCCCACGCGGACTCGAACTTCAGCCGGGACTCGGGGTCGAGGATGTCCTGGAAGCCGGGCAGCCGGTTGGGGATGGCGCCCATGTCGCCACCGCCCTGCACGTTGTTCTGGCCGCGCAGGGGCTGCAGGCCCGAGGCGTAGCGGCCCACGTGGCCGGTGAGCAGCGAGAGGTTGATCAGCGCGCGGACGTTGTCCGTGCCGTTGTGGTGCTCGGTGATGCCGAGCGTCCAGCACAGCTGGGCCCGTTCGGCCCGGGCGTACGCGTGCGCCAACTCCCTGACGGCGGCGGCCGGTACGCCCGTCACCTTCTCGGCCAGCGACAGCGTCCACGGTTCGACGAGCGCCCGGTACTCCTCGAAGCCGGTGGTCGCCCGCGCGATGAACGCCTCGTTGGCGAGGCCCGCGTGGATGATCTCCCGGCCGATCGCGTGGGCCATCGGGATGTCGGTGCCGACGTTCAGCCCCATCCAGCTCTCCGCCCACTCGGCGGTGGAGGTCCGCCTCGGGTCGACGGCGTACATCCGGGCGCCGTTGTGGATGCCCTTGAGGACGTGCTGGAAGAAGATCGGGTGCGCGAAACGGGCGTTGGAGCCCCACATCACGATGACGTCGGTGTGCTCGATCTCCTCGTACGAGGAGGTGCCGCCGCCCGAGCCGAAGGCGGCCGAGAGGCCGGCCACGCTCGGCGCGTGGCAGGTGCGGTTGCAGGAGTCGACGTTGTTGGTGCCCATGACCACGCGGGCGAACTTCTGGGCCACGTAGTTCATCTCGTTCGTGGCGCGGGCGCAGGAGAACAGGCCGAACGCGTCGCGGTTGCGGGCGAGGCCCCGTGCGGCGCGGTCCAGCGCCTCCTCCCAACTCGCCCGCCTGAAGGGCTCGTCGCGGGAGTCGCGGACGAGGGGATGGGTGAGCCGGGTGTAGGTCTTCGGGGTCCGGTCGCGTTTCCTCATACGACGCTCCTCATGCCGCGCTCCTCAGCGCGAGCAGATCCGAGATGGCGTGGACGGTGCGCAGGGTGGGCACCTCGACACCCGTGATGTCCGCAAGCTCGACGACGGCGGCCAGCAGGACGTCGAGTTCCAGCGGTCTGCCGCGCTCCAGGTCCTGGAGCGTGGAGGTGCGGTGGTCGCCGACGCGTTCGGCGCCCGCCATCCGCCGTTCGATGGAGACACCGACCTCGCAGCCCAGCGCCCGGGCGACGGCCAGGGTCTCGGCCATCATCGTCTCGATGACCTGGCGAGTGCCGCCGTGCAGACACATCTGCCGCATGGTCGCCCTGGCCAGGGCACTGATCGGGTTGAACGAGATGTTGCCGAGCAGCTTGATCCAGATGTCGCCCCGCAGATCGGGCTCCACCGGACACTTCAGGCCACCGGCGACCATGGCCTCACTGAACGCCCGGCAGCGCGGCGAGACCGTACGGTCCGGCTCGCCGACGGAGAAGCGGGTGCCTTCCAGGTGCCGTACGACACCGGGCCCTTCGAGCTCGGTCGCCGCGTAGACGACACAGCCGACGGCCCGTTCGGGCGCGAGCACCGCGCTGACCGCGCCGCCCGGGTCGACGCTCTCGACACGGCGGCCGTCGTGCGGGCCGCCGTGCCGGTGGAAGTACCACCAGGGGATGCCGTTCTGGGCGGCGATCACCGCCGTGGTGCTGTGGAGCAGGGGCTCGATCAGCGGCCCGCACGCCGCGTACGAGTGGGCCTTCAGGCCCAGGAAGACGAAGTCGACCGGGCCGATCTCGGCCGGGTCGTCGGTGGCGTGGGCGCGGGCGGTGAAGTCCCCGCGCGAGCTGAGCACCCGCACCCCGTCCCGCCTCATGGCCGCGAGATGCGGTCCACGGGCGACGAGGTGCGTGTCCGCGCCGGCGCGGTGGAGCGCGGCGCCGACGTAGGCGCCGATCGCACCGGCGCCGAGAACTGCGACTTTCATGGTGAGGGAGCTCCGTTCGGTCGAGGGATACCGCGGAGATGGCACGCTGCCGAAATCTGTCGACGAAATATTGTCTACAGTATGGAAGTTGGAGCGGCAAGGGTTCAGGCGACGGCCGGGCAAGGCATTGCCCGGACACGACGGTGGCCGGCCCTCCGACGCGGCGGTGCCCGGTGCCCGGGAATGTGGGTGGCCGAGGAACGACCGTTCGGCGCGCGGTGCATACCGCTCACCGCATACGGTCGACGCGCCGCCTTTCCAACTCCCCTCGGCACTCCCTACCGTCCGGGATCATGAGTCCCCCCGTCGCACCCCCGGGCTGGAGCCGCTGGCTCGTCCCCCCGGCCGCGCTCTCCGTTCATCTCTCCATCGGGCAGGCCTACGCCTGGAGCGTCTTCAAGCCGCCGCTCGAATCCGCGCTCGGCCTCAGCGGCACCCAGAGCGCACTGCCCTTCCAGCTCGGCATCGTCATGCTGGGCCTGTCCGCCGCGTTCGGCGGCACCCTCGTCGAGCGCAACGGGCCGCGCTGGGCGATGACCGTGGCGCTGCTCTGCTTCTCCTCCGGCTTCCTGATCGCCTCGCTCGGCGCCGCCACCGAGCAGTACTGGCTGATCGTCTTCGGCTACGGCTTCGTCGGCGGGATAGGCCTCGGCATCGGCTACATCTCGCCCGTCTCCACCTTGATCAAGTGGTTCCCGGACCGGCCCGGCATGGCCACCGGCATCGCGATCATGGGCTTCGGCGGTGGCGCGCTCATCGCCTCGCCGTGGTCCGCCCAGATGCTGGAGTCCTTCGGCTCCGACTCCTCCGGCATCGCCGTCGCCTTCCTGGTCCACGGACTGACGTACGCCGTGTTCATGCTGCTCGGGGTGCTGCTGGTACGGGTGCCGCGCACCGAGAAGCCGGTCGACACGGGACCGGGCGTCCTGGCCGGTCCGCAGGTCTCGGCCCGCAACGCCATCCGCACCCCGCAGTTCTGGTGCCTGTGGGTCATCCTCTGCATGAACGTCTCCGCGGGCATCGGCATCCTGGAGAAGGCCGCCCCGATGATCACGGACTTCTTCGCCGACTCCTCCACCCCGGTCACCGTCACCGCGGCCGCCGGCTTCGTCGCGCTGCTCTCCGCGGCCAACATGACCGGCCGGATCGTCTGGTCCTCGACGTCCGACCTGATCGGACGCAAGAACATCTACCGCGTCTACCTGGGCGTCGGCGCGCTGATGTACCTGCTGATCGCCCAGTTCGGCGACTCATCCAAGCCGCTGTTCATCATCTGCGCCCTGGTCATCCTGTCCTTCTACGGCGGCGGCTTCGCCACGATCCCCGCCTACCTGAAGGACCTCTTCGGCACGTACCAGGTCGGCGCCATCCACGGTCGGCTGCTCACCGCCTGGTCCACGGCCGGTGTCCTCGGACCGCTGATCGTCAACTGGATCGCGGACCGGCAGGAGGAGGCGGGCAAGTCCGGCCCCGACCTGTACGGCACGTCCTTCTTCATCATGATCGGCCTGCTCGTGATCGGCTTCGTCGCGAACGAACTGGTCCGGCCCGTCGACCCTCGCTTCCACGTCCCCGCCCCGAGGGAGGCCACCGATGTCGTCCAGCGACAGCAGTCCGAATCCGCCTGACCGGCGCCCCCTGATCGTCTTCGCGTGGATCTGGGTGGGCGTACCGCTCGCCTACGGACTGTACGAACTCGTACGGAAGGCCACGCAACTGTTCACCGGGTGAGCGCCGCGGCCGTGCCGATGCCGATACCGAGGCCCCGGCATCGGTATCGGCACACTCACGTCGCGGACCGGTCCTCGGGGGCCGTCGGCCGATGTGCCGTCACGGCGGTGGGGAGGGTGACGGCGGCGCTGTCGCGCCGGACGCCGGAGCCGGCTGTGGGCCGGTCGGGGGCGGCGCGGTCCAGCCAGAGCAGCAGGAGACCGAGCGCGCAGGCGAGCGCCGGCCAGTAGACGTAGCGGTAGTTCGTCGCCGGCACGATGGGCAGGTAGCCGAGCACGTAGGCCAACGAGCTGATGCCCAGCGCCCGGATCGGCAGGGAGAACCTCCCCCGGCCCGGCCGGACGGTGAGCACGAGCGCGACGGCGAGCCAGAACCACCCCCGGAAGAGCGGCCGCAGATCGGTGGCCGCGCCGACGACGTACGAGGCGAGGGTGGCTTCGAGCCGGGGGCGGGCCACTTCGATACCGAGGTCGTTGGCGAAGACCCCTTGCTGGTACACGTAGCCCGTCTCGAAGAGCAGGGCGGTGAAGAGCCGCAGCCGGTACTGGAGGTAGCCGGAGGCGTGTCCGGGCATCTCGCGCAGCCACAGGGAGGAGAGCTGGTCCGCGTCCCGTGCCAGTCCGTCCGGCGAGCGTTGGTAGCAGGCCCAGTAGGCGTCCGACACGGCGCCGACGCGGTCGCACTCCTCGGCGGCGGCCACCAGGCGGTCCCGCAGCTCCGGCCGGACGTCGGCCGACCGCAGTTCCTCCACGGTCAGGACGTGGACGAGATCGTCGAGCAGGATCTGCGCGCCCTGATCCGTCTGCACGGGCCGCGCGAACATGGAGATCGCCGCGGCGGGCAGCACGACGGCGGCCACCAGCGCCGCCGTGCACGCGGCCCACGTGCGGCGCCCGGGGGAGTGCCACAGCGCGAGGACGAGCAGGACGAACATCGGAATGGCGGCGAGGAAGGCGTTCTTGCGCACGAGCACGGCGTAGGCGAGGAAGAGCACGCCGAGCCAGAGCAGAGCCCAGCGCGTTCGGGTGGACAGGCCGCGGTCCCGCAGCCGCAGCCCGACGAACGCCACCGCGCAGGCCGCCAGCAGCGCGCAGGCCGCGTGCACGTCCTTCCACACCACGCCGACGAACGTGACTACGGGGGGAGTCAGTCCGAGGCCGAGGACGGCGAGCGAACCGGCACGGCTCGCGGTCATCTCCCAGACGCACCGGGCGAGCACCCACAGCGCGCCCCACAGGACGACGGACTGGAGGACGGCCATGGACGCGGGCGTGCCGGTGACGGCGATCAGCGCGCGCCACAGCAGGCTCAGCACGGGTGGATGCCAGTCGGTCAGCGGCGTCCTGCCCATGGCCTGCCGGAGCTGGTCGATGCTGTCGGGACTCATGAACCCGGGGGTGAAGACGATGGTCGTGGCCACGCAACACGCCACGGCGACAGCGGTCAGCCACCAGATCCAGTGCTTTTCGCCCCGAATATGCACCTTTCGTCCCATGTGGCGGATGCTAACAGCGTCGACGGGACCGTACGGGTCAGGGCGCGACGCGGAACAGAGTGCGGCGCGGATCGGAGTACGGCGAGGATCGGAGCGCGGCGCGGATCGGAGCGCGACACGGATCAGGGTGCGACGAAGACGTAGCGCCGGTAGGTGAAGAAGCGGAACAGGGTGGCGAGGACCCAGCCGAAGACGCGGGCCGCGTTGTCGCTGCCCATCGATTCCAGCCCGAGCAGTTGCCGCGAGGCGAAGACCGTGCCCGCGGTGACGGCGACGCCGACCACGTTCACGAACAGGAACAGGGCCAGTTCCTGCGTCATGTTCGAGCGATGCCGGCGGCGGTAGGTCCAGTAGCGGTTCCCCGCCCAGCTGAAGAGCGCCGCGGCGGCCGTCGCCACGACGGAGGCCCGCACGGGGGCCGCCCCCATCACCCCGCCCTCCGTGCCGCCGGGAAGGCCGAACACCAGCAGGTTGTAGCCGCCGTTGTCCACCACGAAGGCCAGCGCCCCGACCACCCCGAACTTGGCGGCCTCGCGCCAGACGCCCCGGATGGCGTCACGCGCACGCAGCGCCGTGGATACGAGGACCAGCACACGGCGAGAGTAACGACCCGGCGCGTCCCGGCCGTCCGGACGCGCCCATAACGCATTATTTCCTATCATCATCCGAAAATCTGTCGTCATCCGACGCCGGGTCAGGTAGGGAGTGGCCGTGCAACCGACGATCGCGTGTGTCGTGCCGTGTCACAACGAGGAGGCCGCTGTCGGCAAGGTGGTGCGCGACCTGCGGATGGCGCTCCCCGAGGCGGACATCTACGTGTACGACAACGCCTCGACGGACCGCACGGTGCAGGTCGCCCGGGAGGCGGGTGCGATCGTCCGCGAGGAACCGCGCAAGGGAAAGGGCAACGTCATCCGGCGGGCCTTCGCCGACGTCGACGCCGACGCCCTGCTCCTCATCGACGGTGACGACACCTACGACGCGTCCCGGGCGCGCGAGCTGGTCAACCTGCTCTTCGAAGGGCCGTACGACCAGGTGGTCGGCGCCCGCCGCGAGACGGTCAGCGCCGCCTACCGGGTGGGGCACGCGACCGGCAACAGACTGCTCACCGGCGCGGTGCGGTCCCTGTTCGGCAACGACGTGACCGACATGCTGAGCGGCTACCGCGTTTTCTCACGCCGCTTCGTCAAGTCCTTCCCGGCGCTGGCCCGCCAGTTCGAGACCGAGACCGAGATGACCATCCACGCCCTCCACCTCCGGCTCCCCACGGCCGAGATGGAGGTGGACTACCGGGTCAGGCCCGCCGGGAGCGAGAGCAAACTGCGCACCTTCCGGGACGGCTGGCGCATCCTGCGGGTCATCCTCGATCTCGCCCGGCGCGAGCGGCCCTCGCTCGTCCACACCGTGGTCGCGGGAGTCCTGGCCTTCGTCTCGGTCGTCCTCGGCATCCCCGTCATCGCCGACTTCATCCGCACGGGCACCGTGCCGCGCATCCCCACGGCGATCCTCGCCGCCGCGATCATGACGATCGCGGTGCTCGTCCTGCTCGTCGGATACATCCTGGAGTCCCTGATGCGCATGCGACAGGAACACTCCCGCCTCGTGCACCTCGCCTACGCGGCGCCGGGCCGGCCACCGCGCTACACGGGCCACCGGCCCGGCACCGGTCCCGTCCCCGCCAGGAACATCTCGGGCCGTCCTTAGCCCGATCGGCACCGCCGTACCGGCCGCGTGCTGCCGTCGTCGTTCCGGCCGGACGGTACGTCGACGTCGGCGGCCCACCCCGAGCCCAGGCCGAGCACCCGGTACCGGCCGCCGACGGTCGGGCCACCGGGGAAACTCCCACATGGCGCGGCCCCAGCAGGTTCCGCCACCGACGCGGCAGCAGGTCCCGGAATGCGCCGCCGGCCTGGTGATCGGGCGGACGTGGCACACCCGGATGCGGTGGGCGCCGGTGCAGGCCGCTGGTTCCTGGACGTCACCGGGGACCCGAGGAACCCCGGCCACCACCCCGGACGACACGGCCGCCGAGTTCCCCGGGCCGTGCGCACCACCGGCGGGCGGTCGCGTGGTCGGGCGTACCAAGACGGTCACCGGAAACAGAATCGCCACGCGGCCGGTGCTCATCGGGGCTCTGACGGAAGCCCACAACTTGGGCCGCTCTTTACTGTCGCCTCGGCCGCCCTCATACCCGTGAGTCACTGATCAGACTGGTGGATCCCGCTGACCACAGGCTACGAGGGGAACCACTCATGAACGGCTCGCGCATCGTCGCCGTCGGCCACTACCAGCCCGCCAAGGTGCTCACCAACAAGGACCTGGCGGGTCTGGTCGAGACAAGTGACGAGTGGATCACGAGCCGGGTGGGCATTCGCACACGGCACATCGCAGGACCCGACGAACCGGTCGACGAGCTGGCCGGTCACGCCGCCGCCAAGGCCCTGGCCTCGGCCGGTCTCGGCCCGGAGGCCATCGACCTGGTCGTGGTCGCCACCTCCACCGCCATCGACCGCTCCCCGAACATGGCGGCCCGGGTCGCGAACCGGCTCTCCATCCCGAACCCGGCCGCCATGGACGTCAACGTCGTGTGCGCCGGGTTCACCCACGCCCTGGCCACCGCCGACCACGCGGTGCGCGCGGGGGCCGCCACCAGGGCCCTCGTCATCGGCGCCGACAAGATGTCCGAGGTCACGGACTGGACCGACCGCACGACCTGCGTCCTCGTCGGGGACGGGGCGGGCGCGGCCGTCGTCGAGGCCGCCGAGGAACCCGGCATCGGGCCGGTGCTGTGGGGATCGGTGCCCGAGATGGGCAACGCCGTGCGGATCGAGGGCACCCCGCCGCGCTTCGCGCAGGAGGGCCAGAGCGTCTACCGCTGGGCCACCACCAAGCTGCCGCCCATCGCCCGCGCGGCGTGCGAGAAGGCCGGACTCACGCCCGCCGATCTCGCCGCGGTCGTCCTGCACCAGGCCAACCTGCGGATCATCGAGCCCCTCTCGACGAAGATCGGCGCGGTCAACGCCGTGGTCGCGAAGGACGTCGTCGACTCGGGGAACACCTCGGCCGCGAGCATCCCCCTCGCCTTCTCCAAGCTCGTCGAACGCGGCGAGATCTCCAGCGGCGACCCCGTGCTGCTGTTCGGTTTCGGCGGGAACCTGTCGTACGCCGGACAGGTGGTCCGCTGCCCGTGAGCCGCTGAGCAGGGCGTTCGTGGTGCCGTCGTGGTGCCGCTCGCGGCGGTGTGACGAGGCATACGCGTCGGTCCTCTGGCCATCGCGGGTCGTAGACTGTAGACGAAAGACAATCCATACTGGCCGTTGACTCGGACTTTCCAGTTCTTTCCAGTACGGGCCGTTGACTTTCCGTGTGCAGTACACCCAGTGGTGCTCTGGAGGGGGACCCGATGTTGTCGACAGGACTTCCGCAAGGGGCGGTGCCCAAGCTCGAACGCCCCGGCCCGCTGCGCGACCGCGTCTACGAGGCCCTGCTCGAACTCATCACCACGCGTGCCCTGCGCCCCGGCCAGCACCTCGTCGAGAGCGAACTCGCCGGGCACCTCGGGGTGTCCCGACAGCCCGTGCGCGAGGCCCTGCAGCGCCTCAACACCGAGGGCTGGGTCGACCTCCGGCCCGCCCAGGGCGCCTTCGTCCACGAGCCGACGGAAGCGGAGGCCGACCAGCTGCTGACGGTCCGTACCCTGCTGGAGGCCGAGGCCGCCCGCCTCGCCGCGGCGAACGCCGGCACGGCGGGCATCACGGCCCTGGAGGAACTCTGCGCGCAGGGCGAGGGGGCCGTCGGTGCCGACGACGTGGACGCCGCCGTCGCCCTGAACGCCCGCTTCCACGCCAAGGTCATGGAGCTGGCCGGCAACACGGTCCTCGCCGAACTCGCCGCCCAGGTCGACCGCCGGGTCCGCTGGTACTACACGCCCGTCGCCCGGCAGCGCGGCCACCAGTCCTGGATCGAACACCGCGAACTGATCGCCGCCATCGCCGCCCGCGACGAGGCCCGCGCGACGCAGGTCATGCGAGCGCACACGGAGCACACGCGCAAGACGTACCACGAGCGGGAGAAGTAGCGGGCGGGAAGGCCAGCCGGCGGCTAGGTTCGTCCGATGGCCGTGTACATCGAGTTCAATGACCAGAGTCGTCCGGCGAAGCACTTCTCCGACGAGTCGTTCGACAAGGACAAGGTGGCTCACACCTACAGCTACGAGCTGCTGCCGCATGGCGTCGTGGCCGTGTACCGGGCCGTACGCCCGGTGAAGCGGAACCAGATGGGCGAACCGACGAGCTTCGAGGAGATCGGTGTGTTCGGTCCGTCCGCCTGGTTCTCGATCCAGGGTGACCGCTTCACTCGTTGACCGGCCCCCTCGCGTCCCCTCGGTGTCCCCACACGGCTTCCTTTGTCCTCTCGGTGGAGAAAGTCTGCACTCATTGCTGCGCTACTTCTTCCCAGGCCCGGCAGCCGCTGCTACGTTCCCCTCGAAAGCCAAGCACGGCGGTGCCGATGAGGCGGGGAGGGGCTTGTGAGACGTATGACGGCTCGACCTGCCAACGCGCACCAGGCCAAGCTGCTGCGGCTGTTGCGGGACGGTGGGCCCAACTCCCGGGCGCAGCTGGGCGACCGCATCGACCTCTCGCGGTCGAAGCTGGCCGTGGAGGTGGACCGGCTGCTGGAGACGGGGCTCGTCGTGGCGGACGGACTCGCCGCCTCGCGCGGCGGGCGCCGCTCGCACAACATCCGACTCGCCCCCCAACTCCGTTTCCTCGGCGTCGACATCGGCGCCACCTCGATCGATGTGGCCGTCACCAACGCCGAGTTGGAGATCCTGGGCCACATCAACCAGCCCATGGACGTACGGGACGGCCCGGTCGCCGTCTTCGAGCAGGTGCTGTCCATGGCCGCCAAGTTGCGCGCCTCCGGGCTCGCGGAGGGGTTCGACGGCGCCGGTATCGGCGTCCCCGGACCGGTCCGTTTCCCCGAGGGCGTCCCCGTCGCCCCGCCGATCATGCCGGGCTGGGACGGGTTCCCGGTGCGCGAGGCGCTCAGCCAGGAACTCGGCTGCCCCGTCATGGTCGACAACGACGTGAACCTGATGGCGATGGGCGAGCAGCACGCGGGCGTCGCCCGTTCCGTGGGCGACTTCCTGTGCGTCAAGATCGGCACCGGCATAGGCTGCGGCATCGTCGTCGGCGGCGAGGTCCACCGCGGGACGACGGGCAGCGCCGGCGACATCGGGCACATCCTCGCCGTACCGGACGGCCGCCCCTGCGCCTGCGGCAACCGGGGCTGCCTGGAGGCCCACTTCAGCGGCGCCGCCCTCGCCCGCGACGCCAACGACGCCGCCCAGCAGGGACTTTCGGCGGAACTCGCCTCCCGGCTGGAGATCAGCGGCACCCTGACCGCCGTCGACGTGGCCGCCGCGGCCGCCGCCGGCGACGCCACCGCCCTCGACCTCATACGCGAGGGCGGCAACCGCACCGGCCAGGTCATCGCCGGACTCGTCAGCTTCTTCAACCCCGGCCTGGTCGTGATCGGCGGCGGGGTGACCGGCCTCGGCCACACCCTGCTCGCCGCCATCCGCACCCAGGTCTACCGCCAGTCACTTCCCCTCGCCACCAACAACCTGCCCATCGTGCTGGGGGAACTCGGGCCCACCGCCGGAGTCATCGGCGCGGCCCGCCTCATCAGCGACCACCTGTTCTCACCCGCGTAGGCCGTTTCCCACCACAAGGCCTCACCGGTCGGCGCCCCGCTCCGCCCTGCCCTGCCCTGAACACGCCTGCCCACGCACGCGCAACGCCCTGTAACCGGCCCGCACGCCCGCCAAGGGGAACTCATGGCACCAGAATTACCGCTGCTCACCATGTCCGGCATCACCAAGTCGTTCCCCGGAGTCCGGGCCCTGGACGGTGTCGACCTCGACGTCCAGGCCGGAGAGGTCCACTGTCTGCTCGGCCAGAACGGCGCCGGGAAGTCCACCCTGATCAAGGTCCTGGCCGGCGCCCACCAGCCCGACGACGGCACCATCACCTGGCGGGGAGAGCCCGCCACCCTGAAGTCCCCGATCGCCGCCATGCGCCTCGGCATCGCCACCATCTACCAGGAACTCGACCTGGTCGAGGGCCTGTCGGTGGCCGAGAACGTCCACCTCGGCCATGAACCCACGGCCGCCGGTTTCGTCGTACGAGGGAAAGCGGCGCGTGCGTCGACGGCCGCCCTGCTCAAGCGACTTGGGCACCCGGAGGTCGATCCGGCGAGGCTCGTGGGTGAGTTGTCGGCGGCGCAGCAGCAGATCGTCTCCATGGCGCGGGCGCTCTCCCACGACGTACGGCTGATCGTGATGGACGAGCCGTCGGCCGCGCTCGATCCGGACGAGGTCGACAACCTGTTCAGGATCGTGGGGGACCTGACCGCCGACGGGGTGGCCGTCGTCTACATCTCGCACCGTCTGGAGGAGATCCGGCGGATCGGCGACCGGGTGACCGTCCTGAAGGACGGGCGGGCCGTGGCCGGCGGGCTGCCCGCGAAGTCCACGCCGACGCGCGAGGTCGTGGCGCTGATGACGGGACGGAACGTCGAGTACGTCTTCCCCGACCGGCCCGTCGCGCCGCCCACCGGGAGCACACCCGTGCTGGAGGTGCGGGGGCTGGCGCGCGCCGGTGAGTTCGAGCCCCTCGACCTGGAGGTGCGGCCCGGCGAGATCGTGGGCCTCGCCGGCCTCGTCGGCTCGGGGCGGTCGGAGATCCTGGAGACGATCTACGGCGCCCGGAAGCCCACGGCGGGCCGGGTGAGCGTCGACGGGCGGGCGTTGCGGCCCGGCAGCGTACGCGCCGCCGTACGGGCCGGGCTCGGGCTCGCCCCCGAGGAACGCAAGGCGCAGGGGCTGCTGATGCTGGAGTCCGTCACCAGGAACGTCTCTGTGTCGTCGATGGGCCGCTTCGCGCGCGTCGGCTGGATCGACCGGAGCGCCGAACACCGCGCCGCGCGGGCCGCGACCCGCGAACTGTCCCTGCGCCCCGACAACCCCGACGTGCCGGTCCGCACGCTCTCCGGAGGCAACCAGCAGAAGGCCGTCCTCGCCCGCTGGCTGCTGCGCGGCTGCCGGGTGCTGCTGCTCGACGAGCCCACCCGGGGCGTCGACGTGGGCGCCCGCGCCGAGCTGTACGCGGTGGTGCGCCGGCTCGCCGACGAAGGGCTCGCCGTGCTGCTGGTCTCCAGCGAGGTGCCCGAAGTCCTCGGCCTCGCCGACCGGGTGCTCGTCCTGCGCGAGGGCCGGGTCGTGCACACGGCGCCCGCCCGTGAGCTGGACGAACACCGCGTCCTCGACCTCGTGATGGAAGGAAGCCCGGTGGACAGTGTGGCAAGTCCGGCGGCCCGTGCGGGAAGTCCGGCGGCCGGTGCGGGAAGTCCCGTGACCGGTGAAGGGAGCCCGGCGTCATGACCCAGCCCGTGTCCCCGCCCCGGGGGGCGGACAAGGTGACACCCGTCGACGCACCGCCCGCCTGGCGGGCCCGCGTGTTCCGCGCCGACGTCCGCACCCTCTCGCTCCTCGGTGTTCTCGCCGCGCTGATCCTCATCGGCGGTTTCACCAGACCCGACGAGTTCCTCGACACCCGCAACCTCCAACTCGTCCTCACCCAGGCCTCGGTGATCGGTGTCGTCACCGTCGGCATGACCTTCGTCATCACCTCCGGCGGCATCGACCTGTCCGTCGGCGCGATCGTCGCCCTGGCGTCCGTGTGGGCGACGACCGTGGCCACCCAGGAGTACGGGTTCGCCGGCATCCTCTTCACGGCGATGATCGTCGGCGTCGGTTGCGGACTGGTGAACGGACTGCTCGTCGCCTACGGCGGGGTGGTCCCCTTCATCGCCACCCTCGCCATGCTCGCCTCGGCCCGCGGACTGGCCCTGCAGATCACCGACGGCAGCACCCAGGTCGTCACCGTCGGCTCCGTCCTGGACCTCGGCGAGCGCGACGCGTACGTCCTCGGGATCCCGCCGCTCGTCCTGGTCTTCGCGGTCGTGACGATCATCGGCTGGCTGGTGCTGAACCGCACCACCTTCGGCCGGCGCACGGTCGCCGTCGGCGGCAACGCGGAGGCCGCCCGGCTCGCGGGCATCGACGTCCGCCGCCAGCGGCTCTACCTGTACCTGCTCTCCGGACTGTGCTGCGGTATCGCCGCGTTCCTGCTGATCGTGCTGTCCGGCTCGGGCCAGAACACCAACGGCAACCTCTACGAACTCGACGCCATCGCCGCCGTGATCATCGGCGGAACCCTGCTCAGCGGGGGACGGGGCACCATCACCGGCTCCGTCATCGGCGTCCTGATCTTCACCACGATCACCAACATCTTCGCGCTCAACAACCTGCAGAGCGACGTCCAGCAGATCGCCAAGGGCGTGATCATCGTCGCCGCGGTCCTGGTCCAACGACGTACGGCAAGCACGACCTGAGACACCGAAGAGCCGACACGGGAAAGGTCCACCGCCATGCCTGACATCACCAGCCGCAGAAGACTGCTCTTCGGAACCGCCGCCGTCTCGGCCGGCGCCCTCCTCGCCGGTTGCACCAGCAACGAGTCCGACAGTGACCCGGCCGCCGACAAACAGCCGGCCGCCGACGACAAGCCCGGCAAGGCGGTCACCATCGGCTTCGCCGGACCGCAGGCCGACCACGGCTGGCTCAACGCGATCAACCAGAACGCCAAGAGCCGCGCCGAGCGGTACGAGGACGTCACGCTGGAGATCACCGAGGGCTCCAACGACACCGCCCAGCAGATCGGGCAGATCGAGACCCTCATCAACAAGAAGGTCGACGTCCTCGTGGTGCTGCCCGCCGACGGCAAGGCGCTCACCCAGGTCGGCCTCAAGGCGATGCGGGCCGGCATCCCCGTCGTCAACCTCGACCGGATCTTCAACTCCCCGCAGGCCTACCGCTGCTGGATCGGCGGCGACAACTACGGCATGGGACTCAACGCCGGGCACTACATCGGCGAGCAGCTCAAGGACAAGGGTGACGCCCGGGTCATCGAGCTGGCCGGGCTCGACAACCTGGAGCTGACCAAGCAGCGCACCAAGGGCTTCGACGACGCGCTGAAGAACTACCCGAACATCAAGAAGGTGGCACGTCAGGCCGCCGAGTTCACGGTCGAGTCGGGCCAGGCCAAGATGGCCCAGCTCCTCCAGGCCCAGTCGGACTTCGACGCCCTGTGGAACCACGACGACGACCAGGGCGTGGGTGCCCTGCGCGCCATCGAGCAGGCCGGGCGCGACGACTTCCTGATGGTCGGCGGCGCGGGCGCGCTCTCCGCGTTCCAGGCGATCAAGAAGGACGACGGGGTGCTGAAGGCCACCGTCCTCTACCCGCCGACCATGGCCGCCTCCGCGATCGACCTCGCCCGCGCCCTCGGCCAGGGCAAGGGCGTCGGCGGCCTCGCCGAGTTCGAGATCCCGTCCTCGCTGACCCTCTACTCGGCCGTCGTGGACAAGGCCAACGTCGACCAGTACATGTCCACGGGCTTCAAGTGACGAGACCTGCCGACGGGGTCTGACCGCCGGCGGGGACCCGAACCCCCGACCCCCGCACTCACGGTCAGGCCCCACCCCCACCGCGCCGCCACCACGAGGAGGACACACGCATGGGACAGCCGCAGCAGCCCGACCAGGCCGAGGCGGAGGAGTCAGGAAGGCCCCGGCCCGGGGGAGGGGTCTGGCCCGCCGGGCACGCCGGGGGGCTCGGCACGCCGCCGCTGCGCGTCGGCATGGTCGGCTACGCCTTCATGGGGGCCGCCCACTCCCAGGGCTGGCGCACGGCGGGCCGGGTCTTCGAACTGCCGCTCAGCCCCGTGCTGGCCGCCGTGTGCGGGCGGGACGCCGACGCGGTGCGGACCATGGCGGACCGGCACGGGTGGGCGTCGACGGAGACCGACTGGCGGGAGCTGATCGCCCGGGACGACATCGACCTGGTCGACATCTGCACCCCCGGCGACAGCCACGCCGAGATCGCCCTCGCCGCCCTTGCCGCGGGCAAGCACGTGCTCTGCGAGAAACCCCTCGCCAACACGGTCGCGGAGGCCGAGGAGATGGCGGCGGCGGCCGAAGAGGCGTACACGCGGGGCCAGTTGGCCATGGTCGGCTTCAACTACCGTCGCGTACCCGCCACCGCGCTCGCCCGCCGGATGGTCGCCGAGGGCCGGCTGGGAGCCCTGCGGCACGTGCGGGTGACGTACCTCCAGGACTGGCTCGTCGACCCGGAGTTCCCCCTGACCTGGCGTCTGCGCAAGGAGTCGGCCGGCTCCGGGGCGCTCGGCGACCTCGGCGCCCACATCGTCGACCTCGCGCAGTACATGGCCGGCGAGCCGGTGGTCGGCGTGTCCGCGCTGATGGAGACCTTCGTCCGCGAACGCCCCCTGCCCGCGGGCGCCTCCGCGGGCCTCGCGTCCACCGGCGGCACGGCGGGCCGGGGCGCGGTCACCGTCGACGACACGGCCCTGTTCACCGGCCGCCTCGCCTCCGGCGCCGTCGCCTCCTTCGAGGCCACCCGCTTCGCCACCGGCCGCAAGAACGCCCTGCGCATCGAACTCAACGGCGAGCGCGGCTCGTTGGCCTTCGACCTGGAACGCCTCAACGAACTCGCCTACCACGACCACACCGAACCCGCCGCCCACGCCGGATTCCGCCGCATCCTCGTCACCGAGCCCGACCACCCCTACCTGGACGCCTGGTGGCCGCCGGGCCACGGCCTCGGCTACGAGCACACCTTCGTCCACCAGGCCCGTGACCTGGTCCACGCCGTCGCGGCGGGCCACCGGCCCGAGCCGTCCTTCGCCGACGGGCTCCAGGTGCAGCGCGTGCTCGCGGCGGTCGAGGAGAGCGCAGAGAAGAACTCCGTCTACACCCCGACCCACACCCCCACCACGGTCTGAGGAGACCCGGACATGCCGCGCGACTTCACGCTGTTCACCGGCCAGTGGGCCGACCTGCCCCTCGAAGAGGTCTGCCGCCTCGCCCGCGACTTCGGCTACGACGGCCTCGAACTCGCCTGCTGGGGAGACCACTTCGAGGTAGACAAGGCGCTCGCCGACCCGTCCTACCTGCACTCCCGGCACCAGCTTCTGGAGAAGTACGGCCTGAAGTGCTGGGCCGTCTCCAACCACCTCGTGGGCCAGGCCGTGTGCGACGCCATCATCGACGAGCGCCACCGCGCCATCCTGCCCGCCCGCATCTGGGCCGACGGCGAGCCCGAGGGCGTACGCCGGCGGGCCGCCGCCGAGATGGCCGACACCGCGCGGGCGGCGGCCGCCTTCGGCGTCGACACCGTCATCGGTTTCACCGGCTCCGCCATCTGGCACCTGGTCGCCATGTTCCCGCCCGCCCCCGAGTCGATGATCGAGCGCGGCTACGACGACTTCGCGGCGCGCTGGAACCCGATCCTCGACGTCTTCGACGCCGAGGGCGTGCGCTTCGCCCACGAGGTCCACCCCAGCGAGATCGCCTACGACTACTGGACGACCCAGCGCGCCCTCGAAGCCGTCGACCGCCGCCCGGCGTTCGGTTTGAACTTCGACCCCTCGCACTTCGTGTGGCAGGACCTCGACCCGGTCGGCTTCCTGTGGGACTTCCGCGACCGGATCTACCACGTGGACTGCAAGGAGGCCCGCAAGCGCCTCGACGGCCGCAACGGCCGCCTCGGCTCGCACCTGCCCTGGGGCGACCCCCGGCGCGGCTGGGACTTCGTCTCGGCCGGCCACGGCGACGTCCCCTGGGAGGACGTCTTCCGGATGCTCCGCTCGATCGACTACCGGGGACCGATCTCCGTCGAGTGGGAGGACGCCGGCATGGACCGGCTCCAGGGCGCCCCCGAGGCCCTGACCCGCCTCAAGGCGTTCGACTTCGAACCGCCGTCGGCCGCCTTCGACGCGGCGTTCGGCGGCAACGACTAGGCCCGCGCACCACAGGGCCACCTGTTGACCGGGCCCCCACGGCCCGGTCGTGTCTCCGGGGTGACGGCGCACTCCGGCGTACCGCACACACCCGTACACCTCCGTACGACCAGCCCCTCCCTGGAGGCATTTCGTGCACCCGTACGACGACAACAGACACCCCACCAGCCCCTTCGGGCGCCGCCGAGTGCGCGGGCCCATCGCCCTGCTCAGCGGTCTGCTGCTCGCCGGCGCCTCGCTCTCGCTGACCGCGCCCGCCGCGGGCGCGGCCGACGCCCCGAAGGCGGGCGCCGCCGCGGCCGAGGACTTCCAGCAGGTCACCCTCGCCAAGGGCGAACCGGAGGTCGGCGAGCCCATGTCGCTGGCCGTCCTCCCGGACCGCTCGGTCCTGCACACCTCGCGCGACGGCGAACTGCGGCTGACCGACGCGGCGGGCAACACCAGCCTCGCCGGCAAGCTCGACGTGTACGCGCACGACGAGGAGGGCCTGCAGGGCATCGGAGTCGACCCGGACTTCGCCGACAACCGCTTCATCTACCTCTACTACGCGCCCCCGTTGAACACCCCGGCCGGCGACGCCCCCGAGACCGGTACGGCCGCCGACTTCGCGCCCTTCGACGGCGTCAACCGGCTCTCCCGCTTCGTCCTGAAGACCGACGGCACGCTCGACAAGGCCAGCGAGAAGAAGGTCCTCGACGTCCCCGCCTCCCGGGGCATCTGCTGCCATGTCGGCGGCGACATCGACTTCGACGCGGCGGGCAACCTGTACCTGTCGACGGGCGACGACAGCAACCCGTTCCAGTCGGACGGCTTCACCCCCATCGACGAACGCGCCAACCGCAACCCCGCCTTCGACGCCCAGCGCACCTCCGGCAACACCAACGACCTGCGCGGCAAGATCCTGCGCATCAAGGTCGGCGCCGACGGCTCCTACACCGTCCCCGACGGCAACCTCTTCGCCCCGGGCACGGACAGGACCCGCCCCGAGATCTACGCGATGGGCTTCCGCAACCCCTTCCGCTTCAGCGTCGACAAGAAGACCGGAGTCCTCTACGTCGGCGAGTACGGCCCCGACGCGGGCGCCGCCAGCCCCTCGCGCGGCCCGGCCGGGCAGGTCGAGTTCGCCCGCGTGACCAAGCCGGGCAACTTCGGCTGGCCGTACTGCACCGGCAAGAACGACGCCTACGTCGACTACGACTTCGCCACCGGCACCTCGGGCGCGGCCTTCGACTGCGCGGCCCCGAAGAACACCTCGCCGAACAACACCGGCCTGACCGACCTGCCCCCCGCCGAGCCCGCCTGGATCCCCTACAACGGCGCCAGCGTCCCCGAGTTCGGCGACGGCTCCGAGTCGCCCATGGGCGGCCCGGTCTACCACTACGACGCCTCGCTCGACTCCCCGGTGAAGTTCCCCGAGGCCTACGACGGCGACTTCTTCGCCGGTGAGTTCGGCCGCCGCTGGATCAAGCGCATCACCAGCGACGGCGACGGCACCGTGCGGTCCATCAGCGACGTGCCCTGGACCGGCACCCAGATCATGGACATGGCCTTCGGCCCGGACGGCGCGCTGTACGTCCTCGACTACGGCATCTCCTGGTTCGGCGGTGACGAGCACTCCGCCCTCTACCGCATCGAGAACGCCACCGACGGCCACTCCCCGGTCGCCGCCGCGTCGGCCGACCGCACCTCGGGCCAGGCGCGACTGCGGGTCCGCTTCTCCTCCGAGGGCACCAGCGACCAGGACGGCGACGCCCTGACCTACAGCTGGGACTTCGGCGACGGCGGCACCTCCACGGCCGCCAACCCCCGGTACACCTACCGGACGAACGGCACCTACACCGCGACCGTGACCGCCAAGGACAGCACCGGCCGCACCGGCAGCGCGAGCGTACGGATCGTGGTCGGCAACACCGCGCCCGAGGTCGAACTGCGACTCCCCGAGGACGGGCAGCTGTTCGCGTTCGGTGACGCAGTGCCGTTCAGGGTGAAGGTGAGCGACAAGGAGGACGGCACCCCCATCGACTGCGCCAAGGTCAAGGTCACCTTCGTCCTCGGCCACGACAGCCACGGCCACCCGGTGACCTCCGCCAACGGCTGCACCGGCACCATCCGGACCAGCGCCGACGGCGGCCACGACGAGAACGCCAACATCTTCGGGGTGTTCGACGCCGAGTACACCGACGGCGGAGGCGGCGGCCAGGCCCCGCTGACCACCCATGACCAGAACGTCGTCCAGCCCACCCACCGCCAGGCCGAGCACTACAACGACTCCTCGGGCATCGCGGTCCAGTCGAAGGACACGGCCCACGGCGGCAAGACCGTCGGCAACATCGACGACGGGGACTGGATCTCCTTCGAGCCGTACGTCCTGTCCGACGCCAAGAAGATCACCGCACGTGTCTCCTCCGGGGGCGCCGGCGGCACGCTGGAGGTCCGCGCCGGCTCGCCGGCCGGCCGTCTCCTCGGCAGTGCCACCGTGCCGGTGACCGGCGGCTGGGACACCTTCCAGGACGTCACGGCCGACCTGGCCAAGGGCCCGCGCGGCAGCACCACGCTCTACCTGGTGTTCAAGGGGAGCGGCGGCGGACTGTTCGACGTCGACGACTTCACCTTCACGAAGCGGTGAGGGGGCGCCATGCCGACGAACCGACGACTGCTGACCGCGCTGGCCGGCGCCGCCCTGCTGATCGGAGGCGTGTCGGGACCGGCCGTGTCCGATGAGGCGGGCCGCTCCGGGGGGCACGTGGACGAACGCCGGGTGCTGGTCTTCTCCAAGACCGCCGGCTTCCGGCACGACTCGATCCCCGAGGGCGTCACGGCCGTACGGGAACTGGGCGCGGCCCACGGCTTCGCGGTCGACGCCACGGAGGACGCGGGCGCCTTCACCGCCCGCAACCTGCGTCGCTACGACGCCGTGGTGTTCCTCTCGACCACGGGTGACGTCCTCGACCCGGGCCAACAGCGCGCGTTCGAGCGGTACATCGAGCGCGGGGGCGCCTACGTGGGCGTCCACGCGGCCGCCGACACCGAGTACGACTGGGCCTTCTACGGCGGACTCGCGGGCGCGTACTTCCAGTCGCACCCCGCGATCCAGCCCGCCACGGTCGATGTCGAGGACCACGCCCACCCGGCCACCGCCGGGCTGGGCGCGACCTGGAACCGCACGGACGAGTGGTACAACTACCGCTCCAACCCCCGGGACCGGGCCCATGTCCTCGCCTCGCTCGACGAGTCGTCGTACAGCGGCGGCACCATGAACGGCGACCACCCCATCGCCTGGTGCCAGGACTACCAGGGCGGCCGAGCCTTCTACACCGGCGGCGGCCACACCAAGACGTCCTTCGCCGAACCCGCCTTCCGCCAACACCTGCTCGGCGGCATCCGGTGGGCGATCGGCGAGTCCCAGGCCGACTGCCGCCCGGAGAACGGCTATCGGCCGCTGTTCGACGGTGCCTCTCTGGACGGCTGGCGGCAGGCGGGTCCGGGCTCGTTCACCCTGTCCGACGACGGCACGCTCACGTCGTCCGGCGGGATGGGCATGCTCTGGTACGCCGACCGGAGCTTCGGGTCGTACTCCCTGAAGCTCGACTGGCGGATGTCCGGCGCCTCCGGCGACGACAACTCCGGGGTGTTCGTGGGCTTCCCGCCCTCGGACGACCCCTGGTCGGCCGTGAACAACGGCTACGAGATCCAGATCGACGCCACCGACGTGCCCGAGAGGACCACCGGGTCCGTGTACGGCTTCCGGTCCGCCGACCTCAGGAAGCGCGACCGCGCCCTGAATCCGCCGGGGGAGTGGAACACCTACGAGATCCGCGTGGAGGGCGAGCGCCTGCGCGTCTGGCTCAACGGCGTGAAGATCAACGATTTCACCAACACCGATCCGGTACGGAGCCTGCGCGAGGGGCACGTCGGCCTCCAGAACCACGGGGCCGGGGACCAGGTGTCCTTCCGTGACGTCCGGATCAAGGAACTGCCCGCACGGGCCGCCGACCGGGCGGACTCGCCGCCGGGCGACTGAGCGACGGCGGGCGGGGGACGCCGGACCTCCGCCCGCCGTCCTGTCCCTTCTCCCTGTTTCTGTTCCCTCTTCCCCCACGGAGGGTTCCCGGCCCTTCCCACCCCTGGCCCGACGAGGAGACTGCCCATGTCCGCGTCCGTGTCCGTCACCCCACCGCGCGTCGGCGTCTGGCTGATCGGAGCACGAGGTTCCGTCGCCACCACCGCCGTCGCGGGCTGCGCGGCCGTCACGGCGGGCCTGCACGCCCCGACGGGCATGGTCACCGAGACCCCCCTCTTCGCCGGGACGTGCCTTCCGCCCCTGTCCGCCCTCGTCTTCGGCGGCCACGACACGGTCGACTGCCCCCTGCCCAAACGGGCCGAGGCCCTCGCGGCCGGGGGAGTCCTGCCGCACGGCCTTCCGGCGGCCGTCGCAGCCGAACTGGCCGCCGCCGACAGGGAGATCAAGCCCGGAGGCCCCCTCCCGGGCGACACCAGGACCCCCGACGAGCTGATCTCCTCCCACGCCGCCGACATCCAGGACTTCGTACGCCGCCGGAACCTGACCCGGGCCGTGGTGGTGAACGTCGCCTCCACGGAACCCGCGCCCACCGGCGCCGCCCTTCCTCCCAGCTCCCTCTACGCGGCGGCCGCCCTCCGCGCGGGCTGCCCCTACGTCAACTTCACCCCCTCGACCGGTCTCCGCCACCCGCTACTGGCCCCGCTCGCCGTCTCCGCCGGCCTCCCGTACGCGGGCCGCGACGGCAAGACCGGTCAGACCCTGCTCCGGTCCGTCCTCGGCCCGATGTTCGCCCAGCGGGCCCTGGCCGTCCGGGCCTGGTCCGGCACCAACCTCCTCGGCGGGGGCGACGGCGCCGCCCTCGCCGACCCGGCCGCCGCCGCTGCCAAGAACGCCGGCAAGGAACGTGTCCTGACCGACAGCCTGGGCGCCACCCCCGAGGGCGAGACCCATATCGACGACGTCCCCGCCCTCGGCGACTGGAAGACCGCCTGGGACCACATCGCCTTCGACGGTTTCCTCGGCACCCGGATGGTCCTCCAGACCACCTGGCAGGGCTGCGACTCCGCCCTCGCCGCCCCTCTGGTCCTGGACCTCGCCCGTCTCCTGGCCGGGGCCCACGCGGCGGGCCTCACCGGGCCCCTCGCCGAGCTGGGCTTCTACTTCAAGGACCCGGTGGGGGACGGTCCGACGGCCCTGGGGGAGCAGTACGCGGCGCTGGCCGGGTTCGCGGAGCGGCTGCGGCCGGGGGCGCCATCCCGGACGCGGCCCCGGCGCGACCCGGAAGCCGACGCGGGAGCCGAAGCGGGCGCCGACCCGGAAGCCGACCCGGAAGCGGGGCGTGCGGCCGAACCGCGCGAGGAGACGCGATGAGCCGCCACGACACCCCCCTCTCCTTCGGTTACGGCACCAACGGCCTCGCCGACCTCCGACTGGACGACGCCCTCGCCCTCCTCGCCGACCTCGGCTACGACGGCGTCGGTCTGACGCTCGACCACATGCACCTCGACCCGCTCGCCCCCGACCTCGCCGCCCGCACCCGACGCCTCGCCCGCCGACTGGACGCCCTCGGCCTGACCGTCACCGTGGAGACCGGCGCCCGCTATGTGCTCGACCCGCGCCGCAAACACGGCCCCACGCTGCTGGACGCCGACCCCGACGACCGTGCCCGCCGGGCCGACCTGCTGCTCCGCGCCGTACGCATCGCCACCGACCTCGGCGCCCACGCCGTGCACTGCTTCAGCGGCGTCGCCCCGCCCGGCACGGACGAGGACACCGCCTGGAAACGTCTGCCCGACGCGCTCACCCCCGTCCTCGACGCCGCCACCGCCGCCGGCGTCCCCCTCGCGATCGAACCCGAACCCGGTCACCTCCTCGCCACGCTCGCCGACTTCCACCGCCTGCGCGAGACCCTCGGGGACCCCGCCGCCCTCGGCCTCACCCTGGACATCGGTCACTGCCAGTGCCTCGAACCCCTCCCTCCCGCCGACTGCGTCCGCGCCGCCGCGCCCTGGCTCCGCCACGTCCAGATCGAGGACATGCGACGTGGCGTCCACGAACACCTCCCCCTCGGCGAGGGCGAGATCGACTTCCCCTCCGTCCTCACGGCGCTGGCCGCCGTCGACCACCGAGCCCTGACCGTCGTCGAACTGCCCCGCCACTCCCACGCCGGCCCGCACTTCGCCGAGCAGTCCCTCGCGTTCCTCGAACGGTCCCTCGGCCTCCGCCTCGGCGCGACCGGCCGCACCACCCTTCCCGGGAGCACCCCGTGATCCACCACCACACCCCGGCCGGACCGAAGGCCCACCCGGCGCACACCACCCCCGCCGACCTGCACCGCCACCTCGACGCCCATCTCACCGCCGGCGCCCGCACCTGGCTGGCACGGGCGCTCGACGAGGCCGCCGACCATCCGGGCACCCATGGCCCCCTCGCCGTCTGGGAGCTGCGCCTCGCCGAGGCCGGCCGGCGCTGCGGAACCGAACACGCCGACGCCGTCCGCGTCCTGATCCTGCACGCGGCCCGCGCCGACGCCGACGCCCTCACCCGGGTCTACGACCAGGGCACCGCCGACGAACGCAGAGCGGTGCTGCACGCGCTGCCCCACCTCGTGCCCGGCCCCGAGGCGCTGCACCTCGTCGAGGACGCCCTGCGGACCAACGACACCCGTCTCGTCGCCGCCGCACTCGGCCCGTACGCCGCCCACCGTCTGGCCCCGCACCACTGGCGGCACGCCGTGCTCAAGTGCCTGTTCACCGGAGTGCGCGTCGACGAGATCACCGACCTGGCCCGCCGCTCCCGCGGAGACGGCGAACTCGCCCGCATGCTCGGCTCCTTCGCCGAGGAACGCACCGCCGCGGGCCGTCCCGTACCCGAGGACCTGCACCGCGTCCTGGCCCTGACCGCGCCCCCACCGGCCGACGAGCACGACCTCGACAGCGCCCACGGCATCCACGGCACTCACGGCAAGGAGTCCTGATGCGCATCTTCGACCCCCACATCCACATGACGTCACGCACCACCGACGACTACGAGGCGATGCACGAGGCAGGCGTGCGCGCGGTCGTCGAGCCGGCCTTCTGGCTGGGCCAGCCCCGCACGTCGGCCGCCTCCTTCGTCGACTACTTCGACTCCCTGCTGGGCTGGGAGCCCTTCCGCGCCGCCCAGTACGGCATCGCCCACCACTGCGCCCTCGCCCTCAACCCCAAGGAGGCGAACGACCCGCGGTGCACACCGGTGCTGGAGCGGCTGCCCCGCTATCTGCTCAAGGACGGGGTCGTCGCCGTCGGAGAGATCGGCTACGACTCCATGACCCCGGCCGAGGACCACGCGCTCGAACACCAGCTGCAACTGGCCGCCGACCACGGCCTGCCCGCCCTCGTCCACACCCCGCACCGGGACAAGCTCGCCGGGCTGCGCCGCACCCTGGACGCCGTACGGGCCTCGGCCCTGCCCGTCGAGCGGGTGCTGCTCGACCACCTCAACGAGACCACCGTCAAGGAGGCCAGGGACAGCGGCGCCTGGCTCGGGTTCTCCGTCTACCCGGACACCAAGATGGACGAGGAACGCATGGTCGCCGTCCTCAAGGAGTTCGGCCCGGAGAAAGTCCTGGTCAACTCCGCCGCCGACTGGGGCAGAAGCGACCCCCTCAAGACCCGCAAGGTCGCGGACGCCCTGCTCGCCGCCGGGTTCGACGAGGACGACGCCGACCTCGTGCTGTGGCGCAACCCCGTCGCCTTCTACGGACTCAGCGGCCGCCTCGCCCTGGACGTCACCGCCACGGACGCCACGCACGAGGGCAACAGCATCCTGCGCGGCGGTGAGTGACCCGTGCGCTTCCGCCACCCCGACGGCTCCACCGTCCACCTCGCCTACTGCACCAACGTGCACCCCGCCGAGACCCTCGACGGCGTCCTCGCCCAGCTGCGCGACCACTGCGAGCCCGTACGCCGCAGGCTCGGCCGCGACCGCCTCGGCATCGGCCTGTGGCTGGCCAGGGACGCCGCCACGGCCCTGGTGACCGACCCGTCCGCCCTGCGCGGCCTGCGCGCCGAACTCGACCGGCGCGGCCTGGAGGTCGTCACCCTCAACGGCTTCCCCTACGAGGGCTTCGGCGCCGAGGAGGTCAAGTACCGCGTGTACCGGCCCGACTGGGCGGACCCCGAGCGCCTCGACCACACCACCTCCCTCGCCCGTGTCCTCGCCCGGCTGCTCCCCGACGACGTGACCGAGGGCACCATCTCCACCCTCCCCCTGGCCTGGCGCACCGCCTACGACGACACCCGAGCCGCCCGCGCCCACGCCGCCCTGCGCACTCTCGCCGAACGCCTCGACGCCGTGGCCGAGCTGACCGGCCGCTCCATCCGCGTCGGCCTGGAACCCGAACCCGGCTGCACCGTGGAGACGACCGCCGACGCCATCGGCCCGCTGACCGCCCTCGGTCACGACCGCATCGGTGTCTGCGTCGACACCTGTCACCTCGCCACCTCCTTCGAAGACCCGCACACCGCCCTGGACGCGCTCACCCGAGCCAGCGTCCCCGTCGTCAAATCCCAGCTCTCCGCCGCCCTGCACGCCGAACACCCGCACCTCCCCGAGGTCCGCCAAGCCCTCGCCGCCTTCGACGAGCCCCGCTTCCTGCACCAGACCCGCACCCACCCCGCCGCCGGTCTGCGCGGCACCGACGACCTCGGCGAAGCACTCACGGGCGACGTGCTGCCCGACGCCTCCCCCTGGCGCTCCCACTTCCACGTCCCGCTCCACGCGGCCCCCGCCGCACCCCTCACCTCCACGCTCCCGGTCCTCAGGACCGTCCTCGCCCACCTCGTCGGCGGCCCCCACCCCCTCACCCGCCATCTGGAGGTCGAGACCTACACCTGGCAGGCCCTGCCACCGGAGCTGCGCCCCGGCACCCGCGCCCAGCTCGCCGACGGCATCGCCGCCGAACTCGCCCTCGCCCGGGACCTGTTGACGGACCTCGGCCTCAAGGAGCTGCCATGAGCCGGGACGGCACCGCCCCGCACCCCAACACCGCTTCCGCGCCCGCGTCCGGCCCTGCCCCTCTCCTCGTCCTGGACGTCGTCGGCCTCACCCCCCGTCTCCTCGACCACATGCCCCACCTCAAGGCCCTCGGACAGTCCGGCTCCCGCGCCCCGCTCGGCACCGTGCTGCCCGCCGTCACCTGCGCCGCCCAGTCCACCTTCCTGACCGGCACGCTCCCCGCCGAGCACGGCATCGTCGGCAACGGCTGGTACTTCCGCGAACTCGGCGACGTCCTGCTGTGGCGCCAGCACAACGGCCTCGTCGCCGGCGACAAACTCTGGGACGCCGCCCGGCGCGTCCACCCCGGCTACACGGTCGCCAACATCTGCTGGTGGTACGCCATGGGCGCCGACACCGACTTCACCGTCACCCCCCGTCCCGTCTACTACTCCGACGGCCGCAAGGAACCCGACTGCTACACCCGGCCCCCGGCCCTCCACGACGAACTCACCGACACACTGGGCACGTTCCCCCTGTTCCACTTCTGGGGCCCCGGCGCCGATCTCGTCTCCAGCCGCTGGATCATCGAGGCGACCCGCCACATCCTCCGCACCCGCCGCCCCGACCTGGCCCTGTGCTACCTCCCCCACCTCGACTACGACCTGCAGCGCCACGGCCCCGACGACCCGCGCTCCCTGAAAGCGGCCGCCGACCTCGACCGGGCCGTGGCACCCCTGCTCGACGACGCCCGCGCGCAGGGCCGAACCGTCGTCGCGCTCTCCGAGTACGGCATCACCCGCGCCGACCGCCCCGTCGACATCAACCGCGCCCTGCGCCGCGCCGGCCTCCTGGAGGTGCACACCCAGGACGGCATGGAGTACCTCGACCCGATGGCCTCGCGTGCCTTCGCGGTCGCCGACCACCAGATCGCCCACGTCTACGTACGCCGCCCCGAGGATCTGGACGCCACCAGGGAAGCACTCGCGGTCCTGCCCGGCATCGGTCAACTCCTCGACGACGAGGGCAAGAAGGCCCACCACCTCGACCATCCCCGCTCCGGCGAACTCGTCGCCGTCGCGGAGCCGGACGCCTGGTTCACGTACTACTACTGGCTCGACGACGACCGTGCGCCCGACTTCGCGCGCACCGTCGAGATCCATCGCAAACCCGGCTACGACCCGGTCGAGCTGTTCATGGACCCGCGCGACCCGTATGTGAAGCTCAAGGCGGCCACGGCACTGGCCCGCAAGAAACTGGGCCTGCGCTACCGCATGGCGGTCGTGCCGCTGGATCCCTCGCCTATTCGCGGCAGCCACGGCCGCCTGCCCGCGAGCGACGACGACGGTCCGCTCATCATCTGCTCCACCCCCCGAGCCGTCGGTGACCGTGTCGCGGCCACCGATGTGAAAGCACTCCTGCTCCGACTTGCCGGTCTCTCCTGACCGGTACTCAGGACCCCCAGGTCCTGACTGGTCACAAGTGAAGCACTCACCACTGACAACGCCCGCCCGTCCCAAGGAGTTCCAGCATGAGCCGCACCTCCCAGCCCGATCCCGAACTCACCCACCGCCTCAGCAGACGAGGCATGCTCGGCGTGGCCGCCGGCGCCACGGTCGCCGCCCTGCTGGGCACGGCCGCCCCCGCCCAGGCCGCGGGCGGCACCGAGGCGGCCGCCTCGGACCAGGGCGGCCGCCCCGTCCTCCCGCCCGGCCGCCTCGGCATCCAGCTCTACAGCCTCCGCGACAAGGTCTCCACCCTCGGCTTCGCCCCCGTCTTCGCCGAGCTGGAGAAGTACGGCTACGACGAGGTCGAGTTCGCCGGCTACACCCAGGGCTCGGCGGGCGCCATCACCCTCACCCGGCTGAAGCGGCTGGCCCGCGACCACGGCCTGAACCCGATCGGCAGTCACGTCGGCTACTACGCGAGCGACCCGAACGCGTACACCTTTGCCCAGAACCTCACCAAGGTCCTCGATGACGCCCAAACCCTCGGCCTGAAGCACATCGGCACCGCCGCCGGCCCCTTCCGCTACGGCACGACCGTCGACGCGGTGAAGCGGGCCGCCCACGAGTTCAACACCTACGGCGCGGCCGCCAGGGCGCGGGGCATGAAGTTCTACCAGCACAACCACTCCGAGGAGTTCTCCTTCGCCACCGACGACCCCAAGGTCCGCCTCTACGACGTACTGCTCCGCGAGACCGACCCCGACCTCGTCTTCCTGGAGATGGACATCTTCTGGGCGTACGTGGCCCAGTTCCGTTTCTCCAAGCGGCCCGACGGCACCGCCGCGCCCTTCGAGCCGCTCGACTACGTCACGCGCCGCCCGGACCGCTACCCGCTGTTCCACGTCAAGGACGGCGAGAGCGACCCGTCGAACCCGTACGGCTACCGCATGACGGACGTCGGCGACGGCGACATCGACTACCGGAAGTTCATCTCGGCCGTCAACGATCTGAAGGGGTCCCGCCGCGCCCACCACTGGCAGGCCGAGCACGACAACCCCGCCGAGTCCTTCACCTTCGCCCGCCGCTCCAGCGAGCACCTGCACTCGCTGCGGGAGAAGTGCGGCGAGTAGAGGTCGAGAACGAGGACGCAACGCCGACGCCCGGCTGGGATCTCCCAGCCGGGCGTCGGCGGAAACACTGCAGCGCTAGTCCGTGTCCCGGCTGATCGGCATCGGGTTGGCCGTCAGGCTTTTCGCCTTCGGCCGGCCCGGTGGGGTCAGGAAGAGGGCGATGAACGCGGCGAACAGTGAGATCGAGCCCGCCAGGGTGAATGCCCCGTTGTGGCCCCAGTTGTCCACCACGACCTTTCCCATACCGGCGCCGAGCAGGCCGGACACGAGCTTGGAGCTGTAGACCAGCCCGTAGTTGGACGCGTTGTTGTTCTCGCCGAAGTAGTCCGCCGTCATCGCCGCGAACATCGGGAAGATGGCGCCCCCTCCGAACCCGGAGATGCTGGAGAAGAGCAGGAACAGCGGCAGGTTCTTGAGGTCGGCGGACCACAGGATTCCGTACTGCGAAAGGCCGAGGACGATACAGACGAAGATCAGGCAGCGCTTGCGTCCGTAACGGTCCGACAGCCAGCCGATCACACCCCGGCCGGTGCCGTTGACGATGGCCTTCATCGACATGGCCGTCGCGACGATGCCGCCGGCGAAGCCGGCCTCCTCGCCTATGTCGACCTGGAAGGCGATGCCGAAGATGTTCACGCCCGAGGTGCACAGCAGGCAGAACCACATCAACGCGACGCGCCCGGTCCGCCAGGCCTCCCCGGGGGTGTACTGCCTCACGGCCGGCGGGTTCATCGCCAGTGCGCGACGGGCCCGCGGGTCGTCCGGCGGTCGC
Source organism: Streptomyces stelliscabiei (assembly GCF_014873495.1). GTDB lineage: Bacteria > Actinomycetota > Actinomycetes > Streptomycetales > Streptomycetaceae > Streptomyces > Streptomyces bottropensis. The sequence continues at coordinate 8,509,597 of NZ_JADBGF010000001.1, forward strand.
AGCGGGTCGACCTCGGCAGGCCACCAGTTCTTCGGCGGGTCCCGGAAGAAGTAGCCGGCCACGGCCACCGTCGTGGCCAGGAGAAGGCCGACCGAGACGAGGACCCAGCGGAAGTTCGTCAGGTCCATGTAGTTGGTGAAGAGGAAGACGAACGGCACGGAGCCGTAGGCGAAACCGCCGTTGACGAAGCCGGTCTTGCCTCCCTTGCGCTCCGGATACCACTTGCCGACCATGTTCACGCAGGTCGCGTACACCATGCCCGCACCCATACCGCTGAACATGCCGAACCCGACGTACGCGACGATCACATGCGGCGCGAACGCGAGGGACAGATAGCCGAGCAGCGTGCCGAGTGCGCCGAGCATCATCGCCCAGCGGGCGGGCAGTTTTCCGCTCTCCCTGAGCTTTCCGGCGGGGAAGGCCACGGCCGCCTGGAAGAACACCCAGACGCCCAGCATCCAGAAGATGTGCCCGTCGTTCCAGCTGTGTGCGATGTGCAGCGTGTCCTCGGCCGACGCGAACGCGTACTCGGCCGAGCTGATGCCCATCATGCCGATCCACGGCAGGATGACCATCCACTTGCGCCGACGGCCCATGATGTCGATATCGGTCTCACCGAGCCGATACACACGGCCGTTCCGGTCCGTCACCTCCCTGTAGGGGACGGGTGTCGAGATGTCGGTGGTAGTCATGACGGATTGCACCCCTTGTGTCGAAAGAGCTGGCCAGCGCCCCCTGTCCCATTCCTTTCGTGCTTTCGGGGTCGGGGGCGGTCCCAGGCCGCCCCCTCCTCGATCACCTCATCGCCCGCCCCCCAGCAACCCCGCGGCCCGCGCCCACCGAGCTGTGTCGTGCCCGGGGGCAACCCCCGGACCCCCGGCCGGGTGCCGGTGCGCCCGTGCCGCTCACAGCAACCCCGCGGCCCGCGCCCACCGAGCTGTGTCGTGCCCGGGGGCAACCCCCGGACCCCCGGCCGGGTGCCGGTGCGCCCGTGCCGCTCACAGCAACCCCGCGGCCCGCGCCCACCGATACTTCGCGCCGAGGACGGCCACCGGCTTCTCGGTCGTGTATGGGTACGCCACGACCCCGTGCTCGAAGAGGTACTGGCACGCCTCCTCGACCTCGACGTCGCCCGCGAGCGACGCGACGACCGGCTTCTCGATGCCCCGCTCACGGAACTCGGCCACCACGCGCGCGGTCAGCTCGGCGAACGCCATGGGCGGGGTGACGATGGTGTGCCAATAGCCGAGGACGAGCGCGTGGATGCGCGGGTCCTCCAGGCCCAGCCTGATCGTCGCCTCGTACGTCGACGGGGGCTCGCCGCCGGTGATGTCCACCGGGTTGCCGGCGGCCCCGAACGGCGGGATGAACGCGCGGAAGGAGGCGTCCAGGTCCGGCGGGATCTCCATCAGGGTCAGCCCGTTGTCGGTGACCGCGTCCGACAGCAGTACGCCGCTGCCCCCGGCTCCCGTGATGATCACGACGTTGTCGCCCTGCGGAGCGGGCAGCACCGGCAACGCGCGCGCGTACTCCAGCATCTCGTTCAGCCCCGGCGCCCTGATGACACCGGCCTGCTTCAGGATGTCCTCGTACACGGCGTCGTCGCCCGCCAGCGCGCCCGTGTGCGAGCCCGCCGCCTTCGCCCCGGCCGCCGTACGGCCCGCCTTGAGGACCACGACCGGTTTCTTCGGGACGGTCGCCCGCGCGGCCTCCACGAAGGCCCGCCCGTCCTTCAGGTCCTCCAGGTGCATCGCGATGCACTCGGTGCGCGGGTCCTCGCCGAACCAGGTCAGCAGGTCGTCCTCGTCGAGGTCCGACTTGTTGCCGAGCCCGACGATCGCCGACACACCCGTCTTCGTGGTCCGCGCGAACCCCAGGATGGCCATTCCGATGCCACCGGACTGCGAGGTCAGGGCGACCCCGCCCTTGACGTCGTAGGGCGTGCAGAACGTGGCGCAGAGGTCGTGCCACGTCGAGTAGTAGCCGTAGATGTTCGGCCCGAGCAGCCTTGTGCCGTGCCGCTCGGCGATCGCCACGATCTCGTCCTGGAGTTCGTGCTCGCCGGTCTCCGCGAAACCCGACGGGATCAGTACGGCGTTGGGGATGCCCTTGCGGCCCACCTCCTCCAGCGCCGCGGCCACGAACTTGGCGGGGATCGCGAAGACCGCCACATCCACCTCGCCGGGAACGTCCGTGACACTCTTGTACGCCTTGCGGCCCAGAATGTCATCGGCCCTGGGGTTCACCGGATGGATCTCGCCGGAGAAGCCGCCGTCGACGAGGTTGCGCATCACCGAGTTGCCGATCTTGCCCTGCTCGTTGGAGGCGCCGATCACGGCCACCGCCGAGGGCTGCATCAGCCGGCGCATCGACGTGAGGATCTCCTCGCGCGTGTACCGCCGCCGCGGCTTCGGCACCGACTCCGCGAGGATCACCCGGATGTCGGCCGCGACCGCGCCCTGCGGGGTCGCGATCACCGGGTTGAGGTCCACCTCGGCGATCTCCGGGAAGTCCGTGACGAGTTCGGAGACCCGGCGGATCTGCTCGGCGATCGCCCACCGGTCCACGGCGGGCGCCCCGCGCACCCCGCGCAGGATCTCCGCCGCGCGGATCGAGTCCAGCATGGACAGCGCCTCGTCCGCGTCGACCGGCGCGAGCCGGAACGTCACGTCCTTGAGGACCTCCACCAGCACTCCGCCGAGCCCGAACGCGACGACCTTCCCGAACGTCTGGTCGGTGACCGCGCCGACGATGACCTCCTGCCCCTGCGGCAGCAGCTCCTGCACCTGGACGCCCTCGATCCGGGCGTCCGGCGCGTACGCGCGCGCGTTGTCGACGATCCGGTGGAAGGCGGCCCTCACGTCCGCCGCGCCCTCCACCCCGACGATCACACCGCCCGCGTCGGTCTTGTGCAGGATGTCCGGCGAGACGATCTTCATCACCACCGGCCCGTCGAAGCGCGCCGCGAACGACACCGCCTCCTCGACGTCCCGCGCCAGCTCCTCGCCGGGTACGGCGATCCCGTACGCGTCGGCGATCACCTTGCCCTCGGGAGCGGTCAGCGCGCCGCGGCCCTCGGCCCGTACGGCGTCGAGGAGGCCACGCACCCTCAGCACCCGGTCTTCGGCCATCAATCAGATCACTCCGTTCGACTTGAGCAGGCGCAGCTCCTCGTCGCCGAGCCCCAGCTCGCCGACGTAGACCTCTTCGTTGTGCTCACCGAGCAGGGGTGAACTGGTGACGTCCACGGGGGAGTCGGACAGCTTCAGGGGGCTGCCGACGGTCACGAAGTCGCCGCGCTCGGGGTGCGGCACGGTGACGACCATCTCGTTGGAGACCAGGGACTCGTCCTCGATGATCTCCTTGGTGGAGAGGATCGGCCCGCACGGGATGTTGTGGGCGTTGAGCCGCTCCAGCACCTCCCACTTGGGCAGGGTGGCCGACCACTCCTCGATGAGCTGGAACATCTTGCCGAGCTTGGGCAGCCGGGCCTCCGGTGTCGCCCACTCGGGGTCCTCCGCCAGTTCGGGCCGGCCGATCAGCTCGCTCATCGGCCGCCAGCCGACGGGCTGCACGATGACGTACACGTAGTCGTTCGGGCCGCCCGGCGCGCACTTCACGGCCCAGCCGGGCTGGCCGCCACCGGAGGCGTTCCCGGACCGGGGAACCTCGTCGCCGAAGTCCTCGTTGGGATATTCGTGGAGCGGGCCATGGGCCAGCCGCTGCTGGTCCCTCAGCTTCACCCGGCAGAGGTTGAGGACGGCGTGCTGCATGGCCACGTTGACCCGCTGGCCGCGCCCGGTCGACTCCCGCTGGTACAGCGCGGCGAGAATCCCCGCCACGGCGTGGACGCCCGTGCCCGAGTCCCCGATCTGGGCCCCCGTCGCCAGCGGCGGTCCGTCCTCGAAGCCGGTGGTCGCCATGGATCCGCCCATGGCCTGCGCGACCACCTCGTACGCCTTGAAGTTGGTGTACGGACCGTCCCCGAACCCCTTGATGGAGGCATAGACGATCCGCGGATTGATCTCCTGGATGCGGTCCCAGGTGAAGCCCATGCGGTCGACCGCGCCGGGGCCGAAGTTCTCGACCATCACGTCGGAGCGCCGGATCAGCTCGGTGAGGATCTCCTTGCCCCGCTCGGTCTTGGTGTTGAGGGTGATGCTCCGCTTGTTGCAGTTGAGCATCGTGAAGTAGAGGGAGTCGACGTCCGGGAGGTCGCGCAGCTGCTTGCGCGTGATGTCCCCGCTCGGCGCCTCCAGCTTCACCACGTCCGCGCCGAGCCAGGCGAGCAGCTGGGTGGCGGACGGGCCGGACTGGACGTGCGTCATGTCGAGGACGCGGACGCCTTCGAGGGCCTTGCCGGGCGGGGCGGTCCTGACGGTCTCGGTGGTCACCGGGGTCACCTCACTTGTACATCGTCTGGTTCATGGTTCCGGGGGCGTACGCGTCCGGGTCGACCCAGACGTTGATGAGCGACGGCTTGCCCGACTCCCGGGCGCGCCGCAGCGCGGGGGCGATGTCGGCGGGGTCGCGGACCTCCTCGCCGTGACCGCCCAGCATCTGCGCGAACTTGTCGTAGTGGACGTCGCCGAGGGTGTTGCCGATCCGCTCGCGCTCCTCGCCGTACTTGGCCTTCTGGCCGTAACGGATCTGGTTCATGGAGGAGTTGTTGCCGATGATCCCGACGAAGGGGAGGTCGTAGCGGACGAGGGTCTCGAAGTCCCAGCCGGTGAGGGAGAAGGCGCCGTCACCGAAGAGAGCCACCACCTCCTTGTCGGGCCGTGCCTTCTTCGCGGCGAGCACGAAGGGGACGCCGACGCCGAGGGTGCCGAGGGGGCCCGGGTCCATCCAGTGCCCGGGTGACTTGGGCTGCACGACCTGACCGGAGAAGGTGACGATGTCACCGCCGTCGCCGATGTAGATCGAATCCTCGGTCAGGAATTCGTTGATCTCGCTGACCAGCCGGTACGGGTGGATCGGCGAGGCGTCGGACTTCAGGCTGGGCAGCCGCTTCTCGATGGCGCTCTGCTCGGCGGCGCGCAGCTCGTCGAGCCACTCCTTGCGCCTCGACGCGCCCCCGTCGACGCGCCCGGAGGCCGCCTCCGTCACCGACTTCAGCACCAGGCCCGCGTCGCCGACGATCCCGAGGTCGATGTCGCGGTTCTTGCCGACGGTCCGGTAGTCGAGGTCGATCTGTACGACCGTCGCGTCCGGCGACAGCCGCTTGCCGTAGCCCATGCGGAAGTCGAAGGGCGTCCCGACGATCACGATGACGTCGGCGTTGGAGAAGGCGTACCGGCGGGAGAGCTGGAAGTGGTGCGGGTCGCCGGGCGGCAGGGTGCCGCGGCCGGCGCCGTTCATGTAGGCGGGGATGTTGAGGGCGCGTACGAGGTCGATGGCGGCCTCGGTGCCCCGGGTCGTCCACACCTGGCTGCCCAGCAGGATCGCGGGCTTCTCGGCGTGCACCAGCAGGTCGGCGAGCTTCTCGACGGCCTCGGGGTCGCCGGCCGAGCGGGTCGAGGCCCGGTAGGCACCGGCCTTCGGCACGCGTGCCTTCTCTACGGGCACCTTGGCGTCCAGGACGTCGCGCGGGATCTCCAGGAAGGAGGGGCCGGGGGCGCCGTGGTAGCACTCGCGGAACGCCATCGACACCATGTCGGCGGCGCGGGCCGTGTCCGGCACGGTCGCCGCGAACTTGGTGATCGGCGTCATCATGTCGACGTGCGGCAGGTCCTGCAGCGACCCCATCTTGTGCTGGGTGTGCGCTCCCTGGCCGCCGATCAGCAGCATCGGTGACTCCGCGCGGAAGGCGTTGGCGACCCCGGTCACGGCGTCGGTCGTACCGGGGCCGGCGGTGACGACCGCGCAGCCGGGCTTGCCGGTGATCCGGGCGTAGCCGTCGGCGGCGTGGGCGGCGACCTGCTCGTGGCGGACGTCGACGACCTCGATGCCCTCGTCGACGCAGCCGTCGTAGATGTCGATGATGTGGCCGCCGCACAGGGTGTAGATGACCTCCACACCCTCGGCCTTGAGCGCCTTGGCGACGAGGTGACCACCGGAGATGAGGTCCTGGCTGTTGCCGTCGGGCATGGCGAAGTCCTGTCCCTTCGTAGGGGTTTTCGTGGGTCTTCGTTGAGCGTCGGAGCGCACTCGCGGTTGATTGCATACAGTCGACGAATACTGTATGAACCTTGTTATCCCGCATCCCATGGGTGGTGTCCAGGGGGCGTGCGGCACTTTTGAGTCAGGAGCCGGAATGGACCTTTTCGAGCACCAGGCAAGGGAACTCTTCGAGGAACACGGCATCGCGGTCCCGCGGGCCGAGGTCACCGACTCGCCCGAGGAGGCCCGCGAGATCGCCCGCAGGCTGGGCGGACGCGTCGTCGTCAAGGCACAGGTGAAGACCGGCGGACGCGGCAAGGCGGGCGGGGTGAAGCTCGCCGCCGACCCCGCCGCCGCCGAACTGACGGCACGGCAGATCCTCGGCATGGACATCAAGGGCCACACCGTCCGCACGGTGATGGTCGCCGAACCCGTCGCCATCGAGAGCGAGTTCTACGTCTCCTACGTCCTCGACCGCGCGGCCGGCCGTTTCCTCGCGATCGCCTCGGCCGAGGGCGGCACGGACATCGAGGACGTCGCCGTGAGCCGGCCCGAGGCCGTGGCCCGCATCCCCGTCGACCCCGCCGAGGGTGTCACCTCGGCGAAGGCGTCCGAGATCGCCGAGGCCGCCGGCCTGCCCCCGCAGAGCGTCGACGTCCTCATGCGGCTCTGGCAGGTGCTGACCCGCGAGGACGCGCTCCTCGTCGAGGTCAACCCGCTCGTCCGCACCGAACAGGGCCGGATCCTCGCCCTGGACGGCAAGGTCACCCTCGACGACAACGCGGGCTTCCGGCAGACCCGCTGGGGCGACGAGGGCTTCGCGCCCGACGACCCGCTGGAGGCGGCCGCGGCCGCCAAGGGCCTCAACTACGTGAAGCTGGACGGCGAGGTCGGGGTCATCGGCAACGGCGCCGGACTCGTCATGTCCACCCTCGACGTGGTCGCCGGCTGCGGCGCCCGCCCCGCCGACTTCCTCGACATCGGCGGCGGCGCCTCCGCCCAGATCATGGCCGACGGTCTCTCCGTCATCCTCTCCGACCCGGACGTGAAATCCGTCCTCGTCAACGTCTTCGGCGGGATCACCGCCTGCGACGCGGTCGCCGACGGCATCGTGCGGGCCCTGGACAGCGTGCGGTTGACCAAGCCGCTCGTCGTCCGCCTCGACGGCAACAACGCCGTACGTGGCCGGGCGATCCTCGACGACCGCGACCACCCGCTCGTCCACCAGGCCACCACCATGGACGGTGCCGCGCGCCGCGCCGCCGACCTCGCCCACGCGAACTGAGGAGTCCGGACATGGCCATCTACCTCACCCACGAGAGCAAGGTCCTCGTCCAGGGCATGACCGGCGGCGAGGGCATGAAGCACACCCGCCGCATGCTCGCGGCCGGCACGAACGTCGTCGGCGGCGTCAACCCCCGCAAGGCCGGCCGCACCGTCGACTTCGGCGACCGCGCCGTCCACGTCTTCGGCTCGGTCGCCGAGGGCATCGAGGTCACCGGCGCCGACGTCACCGTGGTCTTCGTCCCACCGGCCTTCGCCAGGGCCGCCGTCGTCGAGGCGGCCGACGCCGGCATCGGCCTCGCCGTCGTCGTCACCGAGGGCATCCCCGTCCACGACTCCGTCGCCTTCACGGCGTACGCGCGCTCCCGGGGCACCCGGATCATCGGGCCCAACTGCCCCGGCCTGATCACCCCCGGCCAGTCCAACGCCGGCATCATCCCCGCCGACATCACCAAGCCGGGACGCATCGGCCTGGTCTCCAAATCCGGCACCCTCACCTACCAGCTCATGTACGAACTCCGCGACACCGGCTTCTCCACCTGCGTCGGCATCGGCGGCGACCCCGTCGTCGGCACCACCCACATCGACTGCCTGGCCGCTTTCCAGGACGACCCCGACACCGAACTGATCGTCCTCATCGGCGAGATCGGCGGCGACGCCGAGGAGCGGGCCGCCGCGTACGTCCGCGACCACGTCACCAAGCCCGTCGTCGGCTACATCGCCGGCTTCACCGCCCCCGAGGGCAGGACGATGGGCCACGCCGGCGCGATCGTCTCCGGCTCCTCGGGCACGGCGCAGGCGAAGAAGGAGGCGCTGGAGGCGGTCGGGGTGCGGGTCGGCAGCACGCCCACCGAGACGGCAGGGCTGGTGCTCGCGGCCCTGGAGACCGAGGTCTGACCTCCTCCCGCACCGCACCCGTTCGCACCGCCCCGCATGCGGCCGTCGACGCGGCCCCCGCCCCCGACCGTGCACCGAGAGCGGAGAACCCCATGACACCACCCACCCTCGCCCCCCTCACCCTGAAGTCCGGCACGACCTGGACCGATGCCTGGCAGCGCTGTCTGACCATCGCCCCCGAGGCCTTCCGGGACGACCGTGTCCTCAACCACTGGGGCGCCGCCTGGCGGGCCGACGGCCGGGCCCTGCCCGCCACCAGCCCCGTCGACGGACGTCCCGTCGCCGGCCCGCCCCGCCTGGACGGGGTCATCGCCCACCAGGCGGTCAGGGCCTCCCTCGACCAGCACCGGGCCTGGCGCCACGTCCCCCTCGACGAACGCCGCGCCCGGGTCGCCGCCACCCTCGACGCCCTCACCCACCACCGCGAACTGCTCGCCCTGCTCCTCGTCTGGGAGATCGGCAAACCCTGGCGGCTCGCGCAGGCCGACGTCGACCGGGCCATCGACGGCGTCCGCTGGTACGTCGACGGAGTCGAACCCATGCTCGAAGGCCGGGTCCCCCTCGACGGGCCGGTCTCCAACATCGCGAGCTGGAACTACCCGATGAGCGTCCTCGTCCACGCGATGCTGGTCCAGGCGCTGGCGGGGAACGCGGTGATCGCCAAGACCCCGACCGACGGCGGCGTCGCCTGCCTCACCCTGGCCACCGCCCTCGCCGCCCGCGAGGGCCTGCCCGTCGCCCTCGTCAGCGGCAGCGGGGGCGAGCTGTCGGAGGCGCTCGTGCGGGCCCCGGAGATCGGCTGCGTCTCCTTCGTCGGCGGCCGCGACACCGGCGCCGCCGTGGCCACCGCCGTCGCCGACCTGGGCAAACCGCACGTCCTGGAGCAGGAGGGGCTGAACACCTGGGGCATCTGGAACCACACCGACTGGGACACCCTCGCCGCCGTCGTCCCCAAGCTCTTCGACTACGGCAAGCAGCGCTGCACGGCGTATCCGCGCTTCGTCGTCCAGCGGGAACTGTTCGACGAGTTCCTCGCGGCCTACCTCCCGGCGGTCCGCACCCTCAGAGTCGGCCACCCGCTGGCCGTGGAGCACCCCGACGACCCGTACCCGAAGCTGGACTTCGGGCCCGTCATCAACGCGGCCAAGGCCAAGGAGCTGGCCGACCAGGTCGCCGAGGCCGTCGACCGGGGTGCCGTCCCGCTGCACCGGGGCCGGCTCACCGACGCGCGCTTCCTGCCCGGCCAGGACGCCGGCGCGTACGTCCAGCCCGTCACTCTCCTCAACCCGCCCCCGTCCTCCCCGCTCCACCACGCGGAACCCTTCGGCCCCGTCGACACGATCGTCCTGGTCGACACAGAGGCCGAACTGCTCGCCGCCATGAACGCCTCCAACGGAGCGCTCGTCGCCACCCTCTCCACCGACGACCGGGCGACGTACGAGCGGCTCGCCCCCCAGATCCGGGCGTTCAAGGTCGGCCACGGCACACCCCGCTCCCGCGGCGACCGCGACGAACTGTTCGGGGGCTTCGGCGCCTCCTGGCGGGGCGCCTTCGTCGGCGGCGACCTGCTGGTGAAGGCCGTCACGCGCGGTCCGGCGGGGGAGAGGCTGCCGGGGAACTTCCCCGGATACCACCTCATGCCGCCCGCGGCCTGAGACGGCCGCGACGTGATCGTCCGATCACCGCGGGTGAGGTCGTGCGGGTCCGCGTGAGGAGGCCCGCACGGCCCCGTCCGGGGCCCGGATATGCAGGTGAAGGGCACTCCGAAGTCTTGGTATTGTTGTCCGTGTCGCCGCCGGGAGCACTCCTGGCAAGGCGACGGACACCTGGTCCGGGTGGCGGAATGGCAGACGCGCTAGCTTGAGGTGCTAGTGCCCTTTATCGGGCGTGGGGGTTCAAGTCCCCCCTCGGACACTCGCTACGGCGATGAGCATGCGAAGGGCCCCGACCGGTAGGTCGGGGCCCTTCCCGTTCTCGTGGCCCAGGTGATGCCCCAGGTGATGTCACACCTGCAGGGTCCCGTGATCCTTTCAGGCAACCCGCTCGCGCTCAGGCTCTTTCCTTTCCTCTCAACCTCTAGTCAAATAGCGGCACTTGAACCACACGCGTGTCACGTGCCGGTGCTGTCCCCGACCAGGACGCCCTTCTCGGCCGGCCGACCGCGTCACGGGAAGGACCCCCACACGTGCCGGAGAGACACATGCCCATTTCCCCCCTGAAGCGTCGCGCGTTCATCCTCCTGGGTGCCGCGGTCGCCGCGGCGGCCGGCACCCGGACATCCGTGGCCGCCACGGCCACCTCCCCCTCGGAGCCGCCCGGCACGCCGACGCCGGTCCGGATCGTCGACGACAGGGCGACTCCCGCCACCCGCGCGCTGTTCGCGTACCTGAAGCGGCAGCAGGGCAGAGGCATCCTGTTCGGGCACCAGCACGACCTGACCTACGGCTTCACCTTCACCACACCCGACGGCAGGGCGTCCGACACCAGAGCGGCGGTGGGCGACTACCCCGCGGTCTTCGGCTGGGACACCCTCGTCCTCGACGGCGACGAACGCCCCGGCGCCGAGAACGGCACCGACGCCGAGAACATCGCCGCGCTCAGCCGGTGCATCCGGCAGGGGGACGCGCGCGGTGGGATCAACACCCTCAGCGCCCACATGCCGAACTTCGTCACCGGCAGGGACTTCCGCGACACCTCGGGCCGGGTCGTCGGCCAGATCCTCCCCGGCGGCGCGCGGCACGCGCGCTTCAACCGGTTCCTCGACCGCGTCGCGAAGGCCGTCAAGGGCGCGCGGCGCCCGGACGGCACCGCCATCCCCGTCATCTTCCGGCCCTTCCACGAGAACAACGGGGGCTGGTTCTGGTGGGGCGCCGGTCACACCACCTCGGGCGAGTTCATCGAGCTGTTCCGCTACACCGTCGAGTACCTGCGCGACACCAAGGGCGTACACAATCTCCTCTACGCCTACTCGCCCAACTCCAGCCTCGGTGGGGACCCGGCCGGCTACCTCAGGACCTACCCCGGCGACCGCTTCGTCGACGTCCTCGGTTACGACTCCTACGACGAGGGCGCCGGACCGACCCCCTGGCTCGACGGCCTGGTGCGGGACCTGGCGATGGTGGTCCGGCTGGCCGACGAGCGGGACAAGGTGCCGGCCCTCACCGAGTTCGGGGAGAGCGGCACCGAGGTCCGCGACCCGCAGTGGTTCACGCGGCTGCTGCGGGCCGTCGAGGCGGACCCGCTGGCCCGCCGGGTGACCTACATGCCCACGTGGGCCAACTTCGGAGGCACCAAGCGCGCCTACGTGCCGTACCCGGGTCACGCCCTGCTGCCGGACTTCGTCCGGTTCCACCAGGATCCCTACACTCTCTTCGCCTCCGATCTGCGGGGAGTGTTCGCCGCCCGCACCACCGCCGTCAGGAACGGCCCGTCCGTGCATCTGGTGACACCCACGGACCGGCAGCGCGTGACGGCCGCCAGGACCACCGTCCGGGTGCGGGTCACGCCCGCGCGGGCGAGCCGGGTCACCTACTCCGTGGACGGCGGGCGGGCCCGACCCCTGTGCCTGGACGCGGACGGCTACCACTCGGCCACCTGGTCGATCGGCGCGGCCTCGCGCAAGAAGGGCTCGGCGACCCTCACCGTGCGCGCGCGGGTGGGCGGTGAGACCCTCACCGACTCCGTCGTCGTCCTCCTCGGCGAGGCCGCCCCCCTGCCCGCCGGCTGGATCGACGACTTCGAGGGGTACGCCGGGGACGATGTCGCCCTCGGCGAGGCGTACACCCACCTCAACACCCACACCCTCACCCTGTCGCCCGACCACAAGTCCTCGGGCTCCTACGGACTGGCCTACGCCTACGACTTCACCGGCGCCGCCTTCACCGGCATCGGCCGGCCGGTCGTCGCGGACTGGTCCGGCTTCACCTCCCTGGCGTTGTGGCTGCGGGGCGACGGCTCGGAGAACGCCGGGGCGCTCGAGATCGTCGCCGACGGAGTCGCGTTCCAGTACAGGTTTCCGCTGGACGACACGAGCGGGCAGGAGATCAAGGTCCCCTTCGGCGAGTTCGAGCCCGCTCCCTGGGACACCGAGCACGCCACCGCCGTGCTCGACGCGGCCCGTCTGGCCAAGGTGACGGCGTTCAATCTGTATCTCGGCAGGGGTGGCGGGACGGTGACCAAGGGCGTCGTCCACGTGGACGACATCAGGGCCGAGTGAGGCACCCGGCGGAAAATGCGGTGACCCGGCCCCGTCGCCGTCCCTAGACTCACCGCACCAAGTGACGAGAGAGGGGAGCCCGGCCATGTGCGACCGCACCGCCGTCGTCGTTCCCCGTTCCCTGTACGAGGTGATCCTCGTGTCCTCGTCGGTCCGGTGCCCGCTGCGCGGCCGGTACCGGATGCCCGTGACGCACGTCTGACGTCGAACCCCTGTGCGCGTGACGGAGCGACAGCTCCGTCCGCGCACACCTTCCAGGCGTCCGCCGTCCCCGTACGGGAATCGCGCTGCCCCGAAACAGCTCAGCTGAAAGGGCCACGGGCCATGCGCAGCACCGTCACCACCCACGCCGACCCTCTGACCGCCGTCCGCAACCTGGGCATCCTCGCCCACGTCGACGCCGGCAAGACCACCGTCACCGAGCGGTTCCTGTACGCCACCGGGACCACGCACAAGCGCGGAGAGGTCCACGACGGCACCACCGTCACCGACTTCGACCCGCAGGAGCGCGACCGCGGCATCACCATCTTCGCGGCGGCCGTGAGCTGCGCCTGGGACGGGCACCGGATCAACCTGATCGACACCCCGGGCCATGTCGACTTCGCCGACGAGGTGGAGCGTTCGCTCAGGGTGCTCGACGGCGCGATCGCCGTGTTCGACGCGGTCGCCGGGGTCGAGCCGCAGAGCGAGTCGGTGTGGCGGCAGGCCGACCGGCACGGCGTCCCGCGTATCGCCTTCGTCAACAAGCTGGACCGCGCGGGCGCCGACCTCGACACGGCCGTCGACTCGATCCGGCGACGGCTCCATCCGGTGCCGCTGGTGGTGCAGTTGCCGATCGGCCGGGAGGACACCTTCGTCGGAGTGGTGGACCTGCTCCGGATGCGGGCGCTGGTCTGGGCGGACGGCGACGACACGGCCGCGGAGGTTCCGATGCCGGACGACCTGCGGGAGGAGGCGCGAGGACGCCGACGGCTGCTGGAGGAGGCGGTGGCGGAACTGCATCCCCTGGCGCTGGAGGAGTTCTGCGCCGAGTCCACACTGAGCGCGCGGACGCTGGCCTCGGCGCTGCGCGACCTGACCCGCACGGGTGAGGGCGTGGTCGTGCTGTGCGGCTCGGCCTACCGCAACCGTGGCATCGAACCGCTGCTCGACGCGGTCGTGGCGTATCTGCCCTCGCCGCTGGACGTACCGCCCGTGCGCGGTACGCACGACGGGACGGAGCGGGAGCGCCCGGCCGACGCGACCGTGCCGCTCGCGGCGCTGGCGTTCAAGGTGAGCGCCACGGCCACGGGACGGCTGACCTATCTGCGGCTGTACTCGGGAACGATCCGGAAGGGGGACACCGTGCTGGACGCGGGCACGCGGCGCACCGAGCGGATCGGCCGGATCCTGCGGGTGCGGGCCGACCGGCACGCCGAGCTGGACCACGCGGTGGCCGGTGACATCGTCGCGGTGGTCGGGCTGAAGTCGGCCCGCGCGGGCACCACCCTGTGCGCGCCGTCGGCCCCGCTGCTCCTCGAACCCCCGTCCGTCGCCGACCCGGTGGTGTCGGTGGCCGTCGAGGCCCGCAGGAGCACCGACACCGACCGGCTCGCGACGGCCCTCGCGCGGCTGGCCGAGGAGGACCCCTCGCTGGTCGTGCGGACCGACCCCGAGACCGGGCAGACCCTGCTGTCCGGCATGGGCGAACTGCATCTGGAGGTGGCGGTGGAGAAGGTCCGGCAGAGCCATGGGCTCGACGTCGCCGTCGGCCGGCCTCGCGTCGCCCATCGCGAGACGGTCGTGCGCGGGGTGTCCGGGCTGGTCTACCGGCACGTCAAACAGGACGGCGGGGCGGGGCAGTTCGCCCATGTCGTCCTCGACGTGGCACCCCTGGAGGCGGAGGGCGACGGTGCCGCGACGGGCTTCGTGTTCCGCTCGACCGTCGTCGGTGGGCGGGTGCCGCAGGAGTACGTCCGCGCGGTCGAGGCCGGCTGCCGGGACGCCCTCGCCGAGGGGCCCCTCGGCGGGCATCGGGTGACCGGGCTGAGCGTGACGCTGACGGACGGGGCGACCCACTCCAAGGACTCCTCGGAGATGGCGTTCCGTACCGCGGGGCGGCTCGGGCTTCGGGAGGCCATGCGCGTCGCTGTGATGGGGCTGCTGGAGCCCGTCGCCGATGTCACGGTCACCGTGCCCGCCGATGCCGTGGGTGGGGTGCTGGGGGATCTGGCGGCTCGGCGGGGGCGGGTCACGGATTCCGTGACCCGGGGTGGCTCTGTGGTCGTCACCGCGGTCGTGCCGCTCGCCGAGCTGTTCGGGTACGCGACGCGGTTGCGTAGCCGGACGCAGGGGCGGGGGACGTTCACGGCGCGGCCTGCCGGGTATGCGGCGGCGCCGGGGGCTGTGGCAGTGGGTTAGGGGGAGGGCGGGGGCGAGTTTTTCTCGCCCCCGCCGCCCCTACCCGTCCCATCCTCAAGGGGCTGCGCCCCTTTGACCCCCATTCGCGGGTCCGGTGGGGGCTTGTCGCGCAGTTCCCCGCGCCCCTGAAAACCGGGGCGCGGGGGGCTCAATGAGGTCAGGCCCAGGGGCTCACCGCTGTGAAGCCGCTGTCGGTGCGGAAGGTGTCCGTGGCCTCGTAGGTGTCCAGGCGCAGTTCGTAGTTGTAGTGGCGGATGTAGCGGCCGGGGTAGTTGTACGACTCAAGGCGGACCGAGCCGGAGGCCGTGCCCGGGCGGGCGCAGTACGTGGCGTCCTTGTCGAACACGGCCGTGCCGTCGTCCGCGTCGGAGCGGATCCGGTAGTCCCAGTGGCGCAGGTAGCGGCCGGTGGGGGTGCGGAAGGAGTAGCAGTTGGCGTCCGCGAGGCCGGGCACGACCGTGAAGGTGGCGCTCTGCTTGACGGCGGTGGTGCTGGAGGACGTCACCGGGTCGACGTAGCCGAGGTTGTCGGACCGGGTCACGGCGTAGCGGCCGGTGTAGTTGACGGACTGCAGGGAGCGGGTGGTGTTGGTGGGGAGGGTGACACCGCCGGACACGGTCTCCTTGAGGACCGTCAGATGGCGGACGAAGCCGGTGAGGCCCGGGAGCTGTGTCGGGGTCGACCACGTGGCGAAGCCGTCGTAGCTGTCGCTGTACCAGTACTGCCCCGCGCCGTAGGCGTCGTAGTAGATCCGCCAGCCTCCGTTGTCGAGCTGGACGAGTGCCGGGCCCTCCATCCCGGAGCCGAAGCCCGCCCAGTTGCCCGTCTTGCGGATGGTGTACGGGCCGGTGAGGCTGGAGGCGGTGGCGTACTCGATGTACTTGGTCGTCTCGTTCTTGGTGAACGCGTGGTAGGTCGAGCCGACCTTGACGACGAAGGTGTCGATGTAGTTCGGGCCGATGCCGGAGAGCACGGTGGGCGCGGACCAGGCGGTGAGGGCGGAGTTGGTGGCCGTCAGCTTGTACGGCTTGAAGATGTACTCTCCGTCGGCCGCGACGGACGCGGACAGGATGATGTTGACGCTGCCGTTGGTGTCGACGAACCACTCGGGCGCCCAGGCGCGCTGCAGGCCGCTGATCGGGACCGTGTAGTCGTACAGGAAGGTCCAGTTGAGGCGGTCGGTGGAGCGGGCGAAGCCGATGGTGGTGGAGAGCGCCGACCAGGTGCGCGTGGTGTAGGTCAGGTAGTAGTAGCCGTCCGTGTGCTTGAAGATGCTGGGGTCGCGGATCAGGCCGGAGGGCGGGGTGTAGGCCGGGCCCTTGCGGAGGGTGAAGCCGGTCGCGTCCGGCGAGTCGTAGACGTACATGTTCGACTCGCTGCTGTTCGTGAACGCGGTCATCGTGTACCGCGTCACCTGCCCGGCAGCCGGGTGGGCGGCTCCGGCCGGGGAGGCGAGGGCGGTGGTGAGGCCCAGCAGGGCGGCCACCGAGGTCAGGAGGGCGAGGACCGCCCTGCGGGTTCTGTTCAACGCTCGTCCCGTCTTTGCGCGAACTGCCCTGAGGCGTGGGATGTTGTTCGATATATCGGCTCTTGTGCGGAAGTTCGATCAGAAGATAAGAGGGGGGCATGTTCGCGTCAATGGGTTGGGCGCGGATTGTGCGAGACAGGGTTCCGCTTGTCCGTCCCAGAGATCACCGGCGTTGCCTCCGGCCGGTATCACCGCAGCTCATGGCCGGTTTCCCGGGCGGCTCACAGGAGGGCAACAGGAAACCCGTCGACCTCGGTCGGTGGCCGGGGCAACTCTGATGTCGACAGCACACAGCAGGACCCACGACCAAGGGGGAACGATGCGCAAGCTCAAGGCGATGCGGACCGCGGCGGCACTGGTACTGGCAGCCGGCGCGGTGATGACCGCCACCGCGACCCAGGCGCAGGCCGCCACCAGCCACGGCTGCCCGGACGGGTACGTCTGTATCTACCCGGAGAACGCGGGCTGGAACAACGACGTGCCGTCGCACAAGTACTACACGTACGGCTACCACAACCTCAGCAACATGGTCGGGACCCACCGCATCATCAACAACCAGACCGGCGGCGCCACCCTGCAGACCTGCACCGGGTACAACGGCACGGGCTGCGAGGGCTACCTCCCCGGCGGCGGCTGGTCGATCGACAAGTACATGACGCCGATCAACTCGATCCGCCTCAACCCGTAACCCTCGGGCGCCACGGGGGACGAGGCGCCGAGGCACGGGGGAGACGACGTCCGGAACCGCATCTGCCCGCGGTTCCGGGCGTCGTGTTTTCGCCACTCCGGGTGAATGATTTGGTCGCTCTCACCACCCCGACAGTAACCTGGGCATCCGCCGTCTCACGGCCGCACTGCCTTGGGGGACACCTTGGGGGACCCGCAGCTCGGAGTCGAGCCAGATCCTCGCGACGACGCGGACGGGACCGCGCCGACCACGCTGTCCTTCCCCGCCCAACTGCGCCGACTGCGGCGCGAACGCGGACTGTCACTCACCGACCTGGCCCGCCGCACCCACTACAGCAAGGGCTACCTCAGCAAGATCGAGACCGGTACGAAACGCGCCACTGTCGACGTCGCCCGCCTCTGCGACCAGGTGCTGGGCGCCGAGGGCGAACTGCTGCGCCTGGTACGCCAGACACCGCACCGCGAGCCCGGCTCAGACACCACACCACCCCCGTCCGACGGAGTGTGTCCGTACCGCGGCCTGTCGGCGTTCACCCCGCAGGACGCGGAGTGGTTCTTCGGCCGCGAGCGTGCCACGGCCGCACTGGTGGAGCGGATCTTCGAACGGGTGGGCAGCGGACCGCTGATGCTCGTCGCCCCGTCCGGTGCCGGCAAGTCGTCCCTGCTCAACGCCGGTCTCGTCCCCGCGCTCGGACGCGGCGACCTCCCCATGCCGGGTGCCGACCGCTGGCCGGTCATCCACCTCACCCCCACCGCCCGCCCCCTGGACGAACTGCTGGAACGCACCGCGAAGGCGCTGGGCAGCGACCTCGGCCTCACCGCCGAGGAGGTGCGGGACGACCCGGGCGCCCTCCTCGGCGCCGTACGGGCCAGATCGCACGCCCCGCCGGAGGCACCCGGCGAGCGGCGGCCCCCACCGCCCCGACCGGTCCTGATCGTCGACCAGTTCGAGGAACTGTTCACCCTCTGCACGGACGAGGACGAACGCCGCTCCTTCGCCCGTGTGCTGTGCGCCCTCGCCACCGCCCGGCCGGCGGAGTGTCCGCACCCGCCCGCCGTCGTGGTGCTCGGGGTCCGCGCCGACTTCACCGGCAGCTGTCTGGGCCTGCCCGAGCTGGCCCCCGTCTTCACCGACGGACTGTTCGTCCTGTCCCCGATGACCGTGGCGGAACTCCGGGAGTCCGTCACCCTCCCGGCGGAACTCGCCGGGCTCACCCTCGAACCCGGCCTGGTCCCGCTGCTGCTGCGGGACGCGGGACTGCGCGACGACCCGGACCCGCGCCCCCGGGGTTCCGCGATCGGCTCCGACGAGACGCCCTCCGGCGCGCTCCCGCTGGTCTCCCACGCGCTGCTCGCCACCTGGCAGCGGCGCCGGGACTCCGCGCTGACCGTCGACGGGTACGAACGGGCGGGCGGCATCCAGGGAGCGGTCGCCCGCACCGCCGAGAACGTGTTCGCGCACCTGTATCCCGCCGAGCAGAAGACGATCCGCCGCATCCTGTCCCGGCTGGTGCTCGTCATGGACGGGGCCGGGGCGACCCGCCGCCGGATGAGCCGGGACGCCCTGATGGCGCGGCTCGGCGACGCGGACGGGGCCGCCGCCGCGCTCGACGCCTTCGTCCGGGCCCGGCTCATCACGATGGACAGCGACACCGTCGAGATCACCCACGAGGCGCTGCTGCACGCCTGGCCCCGGCTGCGCGGCTGGATCCACGCCGACCGGGCCGGACTCCTGCTGCACCAGCAACTCGCCCACGCGGCCGCCGAATGGGAGCGCGAGGGCCGCGACCCGTCCGCCCTCTACCGGGGCACCCGCCTCGACACCGTGCGGGCGTGGGCCGAGGAGTCGGACGGCTGGAGCAGGCTCGGCCCCGACGAGGAGGCGTTCCTGAGGGCCAGTCAGGCCGAGGAGGACGCGCGCCGCGGCCAGACCCGGCGGCAGGTACGGCTGCGGCAGTCCATGCTCGCCACGCTCGCCGTGCTGCTGGCCCTCGCCGTCACCGCCGGAGGATTCGCCTACCAGCAGCGCGAGAGCGCCCTCGACCAGGAACGCGTCGCCCGCTCCCAGGCCCTCGCCGCGCGCTCCGCGTCGCTCGCCGGGGGCCGGCCGGAGGCGTCGATGCTCCTCGCGGAGCAGGCCTACCGGACCGCGCCCACCGCCGAGGCCCGCGGCGCCCTGCTCAGCACCCAGTCACAGCCCTTCTCCGCCCGGCTCGACGGACATCGCGGCCCGGTCAACGCGGTCGCCTTCGCGCCCGACGGCCGCAGCCTCGCGACAGCCAGCTCCGACGGCACGGTCGTCCTGCGCCGCACGGCCGGCGGCCACCGCGTCCTCGCCCGGATCACCGTCGCCGGGCGCGTACGCTCGGTCGCCTTCGGCGCGGACGGCCGCACGATCGCGGTGACGTCGACCGACGGGCCGGTGACCCTGTGGAGCACCACCGGCGGCCATCGCAGGACGGGCACGCTCGGCGGCCGTACCCAGGGCGCGCGCTCGGTCGCCTTCGACCCGCGCGGAGGAACCCTCGCCGTCGCCGCCGCCGACGGGACCGTCCAGCTGTGGGACACCGGCCCCCGCCCCCGGCTCACCACCGCCCTCCCCGGCCACAAGGGCGGCGTCAACGCGCTGGCCTACGCCCCCGACGGCCGGATGCTCGCCTCCGCCGGCACCGACCGCGCCGTACGGCTCTGGGACACCGGCCGGGCCCGGCTCGTCGACGCGCTCAAGGGGCACGCCGACGACGTGCTGGGTGTCGCCTTCTCGCCGGACGGCAGGACGGTGGCCTCCGCCGGCGTCGACCGGACGGTCCGGCTGTGGGACGTCGGCGACAGACGGCTGACCGACACGTTCACGGGGAGCAGCGACGACATCAACGCCGTCGCCTTCACCCCGGACGGGACCACGGTCGTCGGCGCGGTCGGCGACGGGACGACCCGGCTGTGGGACGTGCGCGGCGGCCGGCAGACCCTGGTCCTCGCCGGACACACCGACTACGTCCTCGGGGTGGCCGTGACCTCCGACGGCGCCCTGCTGGCCACGGCCGGTTTCGACCAGTCGGTCGTCCTGTGGGACCTGCACGGGGCGGTCCTGACCTCGCGTCCGTTCACGGAGGTCTGGCAGACCGCCTACAGCCCCGACGGGAAACTGCTGGCCACCGCCGACGCCGACCACTCCGTACGGCTGTGGGACGCGCGGACGCACACCCTCGTGGCAGCCCTGGAAGGGCACACCGAGACCGTGTTCTCGGTGGCCTTCTCTCCCGACGGGCGGACCCTCGCCTCGGCGGGCTCCGACGGCACGGTCCGGCTGTGGGACGTCGCGGGGCACCAGGCGCTGAAGAAGCTGACCGGGCACGGCGGGCAGGTCTTCTCCGTCGCCTTCTCTCCCGACGGGCGGACCCTCGCCTCGGCGGGCTCCGACCACACGGTGCGCCTGTGGGACGTGGCAAAGCGTCGGCAGCTCGCCGTGCTCCGCGGCCACAAGGACTTCGTCAACGACGTCGCGTTCAGTCCCGACGGCCGCACCCTGGCCGGCGCCGGCGACGATCTGACCGTACGGCTGTGGGACGTCGCCGGACACCGCGAACTCGCCGCGCTCACCGGCCACTCGGGCGCGGTGCGGGGGGTGGCCTTCAGCCCGGACGGCCGCACCCTCGCCAGCAGTGGCAATGACGGGACCGTACGCCTGTGGGACGTCCGGAGCCGCCGCTTCGAGTCCGCGCTGAGCGGCCACTCGGGCGCGGTGCGGGGGGTGGCCTTCAGCCCGGACGGCCGCACCCTCGCCAGCAGCGGCAACGACCGTACGGTACGCCTGTGGGACATCGCCGGACGGCGGCCGTGGGCGACGCTCACCGGTCATACGAACGCGGTGTGGAGCGTCGACTTCGCCCCCGACGGGCGGACCGTGGCCAGCAGCAGCACGGACGGCACCGTACGGCTGTGGGACCTCGACCCCGGCGCCCGGCTGGCGGACATCTGCCGGTTGCGTACCGGCATCGGGCCCGAGGAACGCGCGAGACTGCTGCCCGGGGTGCCCGTCCCGGCGGACTCGTCACCGTGCGGGCCGCGTTGAGCGACAGGCCGGGGCGATTCGTTGCCGCTCGGCAACCGCCCTGCTCGCGAGGGGTTTCCCAGGTGTTTCCCGTTGCCCGTCGGCAGGGGGCGACACCCGGATCTCGACGAGCGGGGCGCGGGTCGAGCAGGCTGCTGTCCGACCACCACCACCCAGTCCATCGAAACCTTCAGGAAACGGGGGTTCCGGCATGGTGAGCCGGACCAATGTCATCCGCACACTGATCACACTCATGGCCCTGCTCCTCTGGGCACCGGTGTCCACGGCCTCGGCGGCACCGGCCGCCCCCGCCGCCGGCTGCGGCGTCCTCGCGCCCGGCGCCTCGGCCGCCGCCGAGCGGGCGATCGCCGCGGCCTGCGCCGAGGTCGCCGCGGGCACCTGGTACTCGTGGGGCGGCGGCCACGGCGCCCAGCCGGGGGCCACCTACGGGCAGGTGGACCCCACCGACCCGGCCAGTGAACACGACCCCGAGCGGCGCGGTTTCGACTGCTCCGGCCTCGTGCGGTACGCGTACGCCCAGGCCGCGGGCGGCACGGACATCCTCAACGGCGTGGCCAGCCAGCAGTACTACACGCACCGCGCCGCCGCCCGCTTCACCGCCGCCCAGGGCCTCGCCCCGCTCGTCCCGGGCGACCTGCTGGCCTACGGCACCAAGAAGGACCTGCACCACATCGCCATCTACCTCGGCGCGGGCAAGATGGTCGAGGCCAAGCAGTCCGGAACCCGGCTGATGGTCAGTGACGTCCGCCTCGGCGGCGACTACTTCGGCGCGGTCCGTGTCAACACCGGTCAGGTCACCGGTCACATCCACCAGACGTGGGGCACCGACGTCTGGACCAAGGAGGAGCCCCGCATCGGGTCCGGCCGTGTCTACGCCTTCCCGTACTCGACCACCATCCGCGTGTACTGCCAGAAGCACGCGGAGCTGGTGAAGGCGGAGGGCTACGAGAACGACGTCTGGTCCTACCTGCCCGACTACAAGGCCTGGGTCACCAACATCTACATCAAGGGCCCGGCCTGGCTGGACGGCGTACCCGACTGCAAGGACGTGCCCCCCGTCTCCTGACGGACGCGCGCCGGTGACCGTCGGGGGGCGGCCACCGGCGCGAGCGCTGATCCCGTACGCCCGCGAGGGGGTCCGGGATCAGTAGCCGTAGATCATCTTGTAGGCGACCTCGGGCAGGAACTGGCCCGCCGAGGAGCCGGATCCGACGCCGCAGTTGCCGTCGGACTCACCCGGGACCTTGATCCACAGCAGCATCTCGGCGCCTCCGCCCTGCTGGGTGGCGGGGCCGATGCGGCGGCCCGAGGGGTTGCACCACTGGCCGTTGGAGCCGTTGCCGTTGCGGCTGGTGTCCACGACGAAGGGCTTGGTGTAGCCGTAGCGGGCGCTGAGCTGACTGTTGACGGCGTTGCCGTAGGCGGTGTTCTCGGCGGTGGTGAGGTAGTTGGAGACGTTGAGCGAGAAGCCGTGGGCCTGCCGGACGCCGGCCTCGTGCAGGCGCCGGGCCATGGTCCCCGCGTCCGTCCAGGCGGGGTTGCCGGCGTCCATGTAGACCCAGGTGTTGGGGGCCTGGCGGGCGAACTGGGAGACGGCGCCGCTGAGCATGTTCTGGCGTTCGGTGATCTGGGCCTGGTTCATGCAGCCGTAGTCCCCGAGGGAGTCGGGCTCCAGGACGACCAGGGCCGGGCGGTTGCCGATCCCGCCCGCGAACTGGGCGATCCAGCTCGCGTAGGCGGACGGTGAGGCGGCCCCGCCGGCGGAGTGCCCGCCGCAGTAGTCGCGGTTGTAGATGTTGTACGCGACCAGGAGGGGCAGCTTGTCGCGGCTGTCCGCGGCGCCCGTGTACGCGCCGGTGGCGGTGCCGACGGCCCCGCTCCAGGAGCCGAACCAGCGGGCCGTCGGGGTGTTGGCGACGGAGGCGTTGATCGCGGACGCCCGGCCGTCGCCGGGATTGGCCGCCACCCACCTCTTCGCGCTGGAGTCGGGGTCCACGTAGAACCCGCTGGTCATGGAGGTCGGGTCGGCCGCGTGGGCGGACGGCGCGACGGTGAGCGCCAGCGGCAGGGCGAAGAGCGCTGCCGTCAGGACGCGGAGTCTGCGGCGCATGACATCACCTCGAATTCCTGGGAGGGACACGTCACGCGCTCTCGTCCCGAGCGGGTGACGCGCTGAGGAAGTGCGGTGGTGCGGCGTTCCCCGGATGTTGGGAGCGCTCCCACTGGAAGCGCTCCCAGTGGCGCTGAGAACCTTCGGGGTGTGCTGGGTATCGTGTGGCCGCCTGGGAGAACTGTCAAGGGGCGAGGTGTGAACCGCCGTCTGTACAGGGCGAGTTCGAGGCTCTACGGTCTTTGGGACCGGAAGCGCTCCCAGCTTTCGGACCCGCGGCGGCCGATGGATGTCCATGAGGCTGACGGGGGCCGACGGGGCGACGGGAAGGGGCTCGTGGTCATGGTGGCGGATCCGGCGCGTCGGCGGCCCACCCTCGACGCCGTGGCCGAACTCGCCGGGGTCAGCCGGTCCGTGGCCTCCCGTGTCCTCAACAACGCACCGCACGTCAGCCGTTCGAAGCGCGAGGCGGTCGAGCGGGCCGTCCGGCAGCTCGGTTACGTACCCGATCCGAGCGCCCGCGCCCTGGCCACCCGGCAGACGGGCGCGGCCGCTCTGGTCATCTCCGGAGAGGAACCGTCGATCTTCGCGGATCCGTTCTTCGCCCAGGTGATCGTGGGGGCGTCGGCCGCTCTGGAGGAGGCCGACCTGCATCTGATGCTGTGCCTGGCCGCCTCCGACCGGGGACGCAAACGGGTGGCGGAGCTGCTCCGCTGCAAGGGCGCCGACGGCGTGATGATGATGGCGCTGCGCGAGGACGATCCGCTGGCCCGGGCGGCCGAGGAGTCGGACCTGCCGGTGGTGTTCGGCGGACGCCCGGTCGGGACGGTCCCGCGCTGGTACGTGGACGTCGACAACACCGGCGGAGCCCGCGCGGCGACCGAGCACCTGCTCGCACGCGGCAGGACGCGGGTGGCGGCGATCTGCGGGCGCATGGACACCGAGGCGGGGCGTGCCCGGTACCGCGGCTACCGGGACGCCGTGCTGGCGGCCGGGCTCGATCCGTTCCCCCCGCGCGAGGGCGACTTCACCGAGGCCGGGGGAGCTGCCGTCATGGCCGCGTTGCTGGCCGAACACCCGGACGTGGACGGCGTGTTCGCGGCCAGCGACAACATGGGGGCGGGGGCGCTGCGCACCCTGCGTCAGGCGGGCCGGCCGGTCCCCGGGGACGTGGCGGTGGTCGGTTTCGACGACCTGGCCGTGGCCCGGATCGCCGATCCGCCGCTCACCACCGTCCACCAGCCCATCGCGGCCCTCGGGCGCGAGATGGCGCGCATGCTCGCCGCGATCGTCGACGGCCAGGATCCCACCCCGCTGATCCTGCCCACCCGGCTGGTCGTGCGTTCCAGTTCCTGATGCGGTGGGGCCGTGTGGCCGGGCGGGACCTCCACCCGGCCGCGCGGCCCCGCTCGTGCCGGGCTCGGACCCTCAGCCGACCTGTCGGCGCACCTCGTCCAGCCGTACCGGCCGGTGCTCGGCCACCGACAGGGTCGCCGCCTCGGCGATCCAGCTGGCCTCGATGGCGTCGGCGACGGTGCAGGGGGAGGTGCGGGTGCCGGCGACGACCTCGGTGAAGGCGGTGAGTTCGGCGCGGTAGGCGGGGGCGAAGCGGTCCATGAAGAAGTTGTGCGGGGGACCGGCGGGGAAGGTCACGCCCGGCTCGGCGGAGCGCAGCGGCAGCTGGGTGTCGAGGCCGGCGGCGATGCTGTCCTTCATGCCGTGGAGCTCCAGGCGGACGTCGTAACCACGGGCGTTGTGACGGGAGTTGGAGATGACGCCGATCGTGCCGTCGTCGAAGGTGAGGAGCGCGGAGGCGGTGTCGACGTCGCCGGCCTCCTCGATGTACGCCGCGCCGCGGTTGCCGCCGGTCGCGTAGACCTCCACGACCTCCCGGCCCGTGACCCAGCGGACGACGTCGAAGTCGTGCACCGCGCAGTCCCGGAAGATGCCGCCGGAGGACGCCACGTAGCCGGCCGGCGGGGGCGCCGGGTCCAGGGTCGTCGAGCGGACGGTGTGCAGATCGCCGAGTTCGCCGTCCAGGAAGGCCTGCCGCGCGGTCACACAGCCCGCGTCGAAGCGGCGGTTGAAGCCGATCTGGACCTGCACGTCGCCGCCTTCGACGGCGCGCAGCACAGCGAGGCTCTCCTCGATGGTCTTCGCCACCGGCTTCTCGCAGAAGACCGGGATGCCCGCCTCGACCGCGGCCAGGATCAGCCCCGGGTGCGCGTCGGTCGCGGCGGTGACCACGACGCCGTCGATGCCGGAGGCGAAGACGGCCTCCGGCGAGTCGGCCACGGTGGCGCCGTACTTCTCGGCGGCGGAGGCGGCGGCCGCGGCCAGCGGGTCGGAGACCACCAGCTGCTCCACCACGTCGAGCCCGGCGAGAGTCCCGGCGTGGAAGGCGCCGATGCGGCCCAGCCCCAGGATGCCAATGCGCATGATCGAGTGTCCCTTTCGGATGTGCTGAAGAAGCGGGAGAAGCAGGGGAAGCAGAAGGAGGCGAGGGGGAAGGAGAGGGGCGGGAGCGGTCAGTCCTGGGCGCCGAAGACGTTCTGGTCCCAGTCGATCACGGAGCCCGTCACCACGCCGCTGCGGTCGGACAGCAGGAGGACGACGAAGTCGGCGATCTCGTCGACCTGGCCGAGCTTGCCCATCGGCAGGCGCTCGGCGGCACGCTCCCGCCAGTCGTCGCCCGCCCCGTGGAACTCCCGCTGGATCGCGTCCTCGCCCTCGGTCTCCGTCCAGCCGATGTTGAGGTCGTTGATCCGGATCCGGTCCCAGCGGTGGGCGTGGGCGGCGTTGCGGGTCAGGCCCGCCAGGCCGGCCTTCGCGGCGGAGTAGGGGGCCAGGTTCGGGGGGCCGCCGTGCGCGCAGTTGGAGCCGATGTTGACGATCGTGCCGGGCGCCGAGCGGCCCACCAGGTGCTCGACCACGGCCTGCATCGCGAAGAAGGGGGCGCGCAGGTTGATCGCGATGTGCGCGTCGAACAGGTCGGGGGAGGTGTCGAGGAGCGAGCCGCGGGAGGTCAGACCGGCCGCGTTGACCAGGCTGTCGACCCGGCCGTGGGCGGCGACCACCCGGTCCACGGCGCCGCGCACCTGCGCCGGGTCCGTCAGGTCGGCCCGGACGAACGTGGCGCCGGTGTCCGCCGCCAGCTTCTCGCCGATCTCGGCGCGACGGCCGGTGAAGGCGACGGTCGCGCCCTCGCCGAGGGCCGCGCGGACGATGCCCGCGCCGACGCCCTGGCTGCCGCCGTTGACGAGGACGACTCTGTCCTCCAGTAGTGCCATGTGGGGTGTGTCCTTTCGGTCCGCTCCCGGCGGGTGCCGCCGTACCCGGTGGTGGCCCGCTCGCGGGCGAGCTTTCGCGGCGTCCTCGCCTCTGTCAGTCTTGGGGCGCGGGGCCCCTCGTACAACCCGCAGCAGACCATCAAAAACCCATCATCCCGTTCCCCGCGGCCCACCGGGCGCCGGCGCCGGGAGCGTCGACATCCGGGACACATCGCCATGACACACCCCTACACGATCCGTGAGATCGCCCGTCAGGCCGGGCTGAGCCAGGCCACGGTCGACCGGGTGCTCAACGGCCGGGGCGGGGTGCGGGAGAGCACCGCCCGCGAGGTGCACCAGGCCGTCAAGGACCTGGACCGGCAGCGGACGCAGGTGCGCATCGGCGGCCGTACGTTCATGGTCGACATCGTGATGCAGACCCCGGAGCGGTTCTCCACGGCGGTCCGGGAGGCGCTGGAGGCCGAGCTGCCGTCCCTGCATCCCGCCGCCGTGCGCTCCCGGTTCCACTTCCGGGAGACGGGGTCCGCCTCGGAGATGGTCCGGGTGCTCGACCGGATCGGCCGGCGCGGCTCACAGGGCGTGATCCTCAAGGCGCCCGACGTCCCGGAGGTGACCGCCGCCGTCGAACGGCTGGTCGCGGCCGGGACACCGGTGGTCACCTACGTGACGGACCTGCCCGGCAGCGCGCGCGGAGCGTACGTCGGGATCGACAACCGGGCCGCCGGGGCGACCGCCGCGTATCTGGTCCGGCAGTGGCTCGGCGACCGGCCGGGTGCCGTGCTGGTGACGATCAGCCGCGGCTTCTACCGCAACGAGGAGGAGCGCGAGATGGGCTTCCGCGGGGTGATGCGCGCCGTCGACCCACGGCGGACCCTCGTCGAGGTCACCGACAGCGACGGCCTCGACGCCACCCAGCGCGACCTCGTCCTCGACGCGCTGCGGCGCGAGCCGGGGATCGCCGCCGTCTACTCGATCGGCGGCGGCAACACCGCGACGCTCGACGCCTTCGCCGCGCTCGGCCGGGAGCCGCACGTCTTCGTCGCCCACGACCTCGACCACGACAACACCCGGCTGCTGCGCGAGCACCGGCTCTCCGCCGTGCTCCACCACGACCTGCGCCAGGACGTCCGCCGCGCCTGCCAGATGATCATGCGCGCCCACCAGGCCCTCCCCGACGAGGGCCCCTTCCTTCCGTCGGCGATCCAGGTGGTGACGCCCTACAACATGCCGCCCGGGGCCGGGGCGGTCGTCAGCGGCTAGCCGGTGCGGGAGCCTCGGCCCCCGCCCGGAACGTACGCCGGTACGTCAGCGGCGACACCCCGATCGCCGCGTGCAGGTGCTGGCGCAGCGACGTGCCCGTGCCGAAGCCGACGTGGCCGGCGATCTCGTCGACCGGGAGGTCGGTGGACTCCAGGAGGTGACGGGCGCGGGACACACGCTGCTGGACGAGCCAGCGGCCGGGGCTCATGCCGACCTCGTCGCCGAAGTGGCGGGCGAAGGTGCGCAGGCTCAT
This sequence comes from Streptomyces stelliscabiei, assembly GCF_014873495.1. Lineage (GTDB taxonomy): Bacteria > Actinomycetota > Actinomycetes > Streptomycetales > Streptomycetaceae > Streptomyces > Streptomyces bottropensis. The sequence continues at coordinate 8,537,696 of NZ_JADBGF010000001.1, forward strand.
CCGGGCGTGCCGGGCGAGGTCGGCCAGCGCCAGCGGGGCGTCCAGGTGTTCGAGCGCCCACTGCCGGGTGGCGGCGGTACCGCTGGCCGGGTCCTGGGGGACGGGCTGCTCGATGTACTGCGCCTGGCCGCCCTCCCGCCATGGTGGCACCACGCAGCGGCGGGCGACCCGGTTGGCGACCTCGCTGCCGTGGTCCCTGCGCACGAGGTGCAGACAGAGGTCGATGCCGGAGGCGGCACCGGCCGAGGTGAGGACGTCACCGTCGTCGACGAACAGGACGTCCGGGTCCAGGTCGACCTTCGGGAAGCGTTCCCGGAACGCCTGGGCCAGCGCCCAGTGCGTGGTGGCGGGCCGGCCGTCCAGCAGTCCGGCCGTGGCCAGCACGAAGGCGCCCGTGCAGATGGACACCAGCCGGGTGCCGGGCCGGATCCGGGCGAGCGCCGCCGCCACGGGCTCCGGCAGCTCCGGCGACAGCAGGTGCGCCGCGGCAGGGGTGAGCCCGAACGAGGCGACGATCACGGTGTCCGCCGTGTCCAGTACCTCGGGGCCGTGATCGACGGCGATGGCGAAGTCGGCCGCCGAACGCACAGGCCGCCCGTCCGCGGTGCAGGTCAGCACCTCGTACAGGCCCTCGGTCGCGTCGAAGATCCGGCTCGGGACGCCCAGTTCGAAGGGGTAGACCCCGTCGAGGGCGAGGACGACCACACGGTGCGGGGATGTCATGCCGACCAGTGTGGCACGATCCCATCGAAGGATGGCCATCCTGCCATTGCCGTGATCGTCGGCCCGTCGCAGGCTGGACGGCATGACGGAAACCACCGAGAAGAACAGCGGCGCCGCCGGCATGCGCGCCATGACCCAGGACACCTTCGGCGGCCCCGAGGTGCTGCGGGAGACCGAACTGCCGCGTCCCGCCCCGCTCATGAGCGAGATCCTCGTCCGGGTGCACGCGGCCGGCGTCAACCCCACCGACTGGAAGAACCGCGCCTTCGGACTGTGGCACGCGGAACCGCTGCCCGTCCTCGGCTGGGACGTCTCGGGGGTCGTGGAGCAGGTCGGCCTCGGGGTCACCCTCTTCAAGCCGGGCGACGAGGTCTTCGGCATGCTGCCCTACCCGCACCGCGCGGGCGCCTACGCCGAGTACGCCACGGCGCCCGCCCGGTCCTTCGCGCACAAGCCGGCCGGCCTCGACCACGTCCGCGCCGGAGCCCTGCCGCTGGCCGCGCTCACCGCGTACCAGGCGCTCGTCGACACCGCGGGCGTCGGGCCGGGGCAGCGCGTCCTGATCCACGCCGCCGCCGGGGGAGTGGGCCACCTCGCCGTGCAGATCGCCAAGGCGCGCGGCGCGTACGTCATCGGCACGGCCAGCGCGGGCAAGCACGAACTGCTGCGCGAGCTGGGCGCGGACGAACTGATCGACTACCGGACCACGGACTTCACCGAGGCCGTCGCCGACGTCGACGTGGTCCTGGACACCCTCGCCGGTGACGTCCGCAGCCGTTCCCTGGACGTCCTGCGCACGGGCGGCGTCCTCGTCACGATCCTCCCGCACGGCTACGAGGAGGACCTGAAGCGGGCCGCGGAGCTGGGCGTACGGCTGGAGCCGATGCTCGTCGAGGCCGACCACGCGGGGATGCGGGCCGTCGCCGAACTGGTGGAGAAGGGGCAGCTGCGCCCTCTCGTCGACGCGACCTTCCCGCTCGCCGAGGCGGCCGAGGCACACGCCCACGGTGAGACCGGCCGGACCACGGGGAAGATCGTCCTCACGGTCCGCTGAGTCGCTGCCGCGATTCCCCTCGTGCGAAGGGCCCCTGAGCCGGGCCCGCACGGGCTGGGCTCGCGGTGAGCCCGTCGGCCGGCCGTCCGTCAGCTCGTGACGAGTTCGGCGGTCCGGCGCGCGGCGGGGGCCACCACGGCCACGGTCACCGTCGCGCCGGCGGTCGCCGTGGCCGCCGTCGGCTCGACGTCGGCCGTCCGGTTGCGGAACAGCCAGGCGATGTCCCGCCCGAAGGACCAGAGCAGCGAGCCCAGCGCCAGCGCGACCAGGGCGAAGCCCGCCGCGTAGGGCAGCAGACCGGAGGCGGCGACCAGCAGGAAGACGCCCTGGACCGCGGCGACCGTCTTGCGGGCCATGCTGTGCGGGAGGGAGTTGTTCAGCCAGGGCAGGACCTTGGCGGCGGCGACGAAGCCGTACCGCATGAGACCGATCAGCAGCACCCACGGGCCCATCGACATCGCCACGTACACGCTCAGCACCAGGATCAGGAACGCGTCGACCTCCATGTCGAAGCGCGCGCCCAGCGCGGTCGAGGTGTTCGTGCGCCGGGCCACCTGGCCGTCGACACCGTCGAGGATCAGGGCCACGGCCGTCAGGCCGACGAACAGCGAGACCGGCGGCGAACCCTGGAAGGAGTCGGCGACCAGGGCGGTCACGGCGCCGACGAGTATCGCCCGGCCGAGGGTCACGCGGTTGGCGGGTCCGAAGGTGCGGGTCCGGGTGCGCAGCAGGGCGCGGTTGAGGACGGCCCAGGTGGCGAGCCCGAAGGCCAGCCCGGTCAGCCAGCCCGCCGGGCCCAGTCCGATCGCCGTGCCCAGGAAGGCGAGGAGCAGCACCTGGGCGCCCGCGCCCACAGTCGTCTCCGAGAGCAACAGCCGGCCGTCGTATGTGTTGATCAGGGCCACCGCATACCTTCCGAACGTGTGACAAGTGGATCATCGCCGCGTACCGTGTCCGCGAACTTCCACCGCTGCGTACGTGGCGAACCGCTCGACCGTTCACGGAGACGCACATGAAACCGACAGCCCGAGCCTTCTGGCTACGCTCCCCCGAAGTGGGTGAGATCCGCGAGGAGACCCTCGCCACACCCGCTGACGACGAGGTTCTCGTCCGCGCGCTGTACTCGGGAGTCAGCCGGGGCACCGAGACGCTCGTGTTCCGCGGCCAGGTGCCCGAGAACCAGTACGCGACCATGCGCGCGCCCTTCCAGGACGGGGACTTCCCCGCCCCCGTGAAGTACGGCTATCTCAGCGTCGGGCGGGTGGAAGAGGGGCCGGACGCACTGGTCGGCAGGACCGTCTTCTGCCTGTATCCGCACCAGAGCCGCTACGTCGTTCCCGTGAGCGCCGTCACCGTCGTTCCGGAGTCGGTGCCCGCCGCGCGGGCCGTCCTGGCCGGGACCGTGGAGACCGCCGTCAACGCCCTGTGGGACGCGGCCCCGCTCATCGGGGACCGGATCGCCGTCGTGGGCGGCGGCATGATCGGCTGCTCGGTCGCCGCGCTGCTCGCCCGCTACCCGGGCGTCCGCGTCCAGCTCGTCGACGCCGACCCCGCGCGCGCCGACATCGCCCGCGCCCTCGGCGTGGACTTCGCGCTGCCCGAGGACGCGCTCGGGGAGTGCGACCTCGTGGTGCACGCCAGCGCCAGCGAACAGGGACTCGCGCACTGTCTCGAACTCCTCGCCGCCGAGGGCACGGTCATCGAGCTGAGCTGGTACGGCGACCGCCGCGTCGCCCTGCCGCTGGGCGAGGCCTTCCACTCGCGCCGCCTCACCCTCCGCAGCAGCCAGGTCGGAACCGTCTCCCCGGCCGCCCGCGCCGGACGTACGTACGCGGACCGGCTGGCGCTCGCCCTCGAACTCCTCGCCGACGCCCGTTTCGACGCGCTCGTCACCGGAGAGTGTGCCTTCGAGGAACTCCCGGACGTCCTGCCGAAGCTGGCGAGCGGAGAGCTGCCGGGCATGTGTCATCGTGTCCGCTACGAGGCCGAGTGAGCCCGAGGTCGACCGTTCCGGGTTGTCCCACCCGCCCCTGAACTGCCCGAACGGAACATCGACCTCCAAAGAAACAGCAAAACTCGGCTGAACAACGGGTAGGGAGCAGCCGTACTACACGGCATGCCCCGGCCCGGGGGCAGACGTACCGCACTGGAGGGTCGTCCGTTGTTCAGCATCACCGTCCGCGATCACATCATGATCGCCCACAGCTTCCGCGGGGAGGTCTTCGGACCCGCGCAGCGCCTCCACGGCGCCACCTTCCTCGTGGACGCCACCTTCCGGCGCGCCGAACTGGACGACGACAACATCGTCGTAGACATCGGGCTGGCCACGCAGGAGCTGGGTGCCGTGGTGAGCGAGTTGAACTACCGCAACCTCGACAACGAGCCCGCCTTCGCCCACACGAACACCTCGACGGAGTTCCTGGCGAAGGTGATCGCGGACCGCCTCGCCGAGCGGATCCACAAGGGGGCCCTGGGGGAGAACGCCAAGGGCATCGCGGGCATCACGGTCACCCTGCACGAGTCGCACATCGCCTGGGCGAGTTACGAGCGTGCCCTGTGACCGACGTGACCATCGACCGGGCGGTCGTCGGCACCGCCCAGGCATACGGCAGCGCTGTCCAGGCAGACGGGGGAGAGCAAGTGCGGCTCGGCTATGTGCCCGTGCAGAACGCGGTGCTGAAGAACGCCGCGATCGTCCCCATGTCGCTGCGCTCGATGCACTTCGTGATGCCGGGCGGCGTGGACGACCTGGCCCGCCCGAGCGGCGGCAACGCCTACGACCGCCGGATCTGTCTCGATCTGCCCGGCTTCGGCTGGCAGGTGCACAAGCACACCGTCGCCGGCAGCTGGCCCAGCCCGTCGGAGCCGGCCCGCGCCGAACTCGCCCGTACGCTGCGCGAACTCCCCGACGGCACGGTCGTCCTGCTGGACGGTCTGGTCGCCTGCGGTGTCCCGGAGATCATCCTCCCCGAGGCCGAGCGCCTGTGCCTCGCCGTGCTGGTGCATCTGCCGCTCGGTGACGAGACGGGCCTGGACCCCGTGCTCGCCGCCGAACTCGACGCCAAGGAGCGGGCCACCCTGCGGGGCGTGTCCGCCGTGATCGCGACCAGCGAATGGGCCGTCCGCAGACTCGTGTCACACCACGGGCTCGCCCCCGAGCGGGTCCATGTCGCCGCCCCGGGCGCCGACATCGCGCCTCTCGCCTCCGGCACCGACGGCGTCTCCCGGCTGCTGTGCGTGGCCGCGGTCACCCCCCGCAAGGGCCAGCACCGGCTGGTGGAGGCCCTCGCGACCGTCACCGAACTGCGCTGGAGCTGCGTCCTGGTGGGCGGCCTCGACCAGGAGCCCGAGTACGTCGACCACATCCGCACGCTGATCGCGAAGTTCGGCCTGGAGGACCGCTTCCACCTGGCCGGACCGCAGGCGGGCGCGGAACTCGACGCCAGCTACGCCGCCGCCGACCTCATGGTCCTCACCTCCTACGCCGAGACGTACGGCATGGCGGTCACCGAGGCCCTCGCGCGCGGGATCCCCGTGCTGGCCACGGATGTCGGCGGACTGCCCGAGGCCGTCGGCCGCGCCCCCGACGGCGGGGTCCCCGGCATCCTCGTACCGCCGGAGAACCCCGCGGCCATCGCGGCGGAGCTGCGCGGCTGGTTCGGTGAGGCCGACGTGCGGCGCCGGCTGAAGGCCGCGGCGCGCGGACGCAGAGCCGCGCTGGACGGGTGGGCGACCACGGCCCGCAGCCTCGCCCACGTACTGGGACGGCTGCGGCACGACCCCCGGAGGGCGGCATGACCACTTCCGCCGACATGACCGCGTCCGCGGGCGGCCCGCTGTCCGTGGGCCCCACCGCCGCGACGGCCGGTACGTCCGCCGCCGGGGCCGCGCTGAGCATGGCAGGGCGCGGCGGTGACACACCCGCGCCCGAGGGGCACCAGTACGCGCCGCAGTGGCTGGAGCTGCGCGAGAGCGCCGACGCCGACGCCCGCGCGGCGGAGCTGCTGGACCCGCTGCGGATCCGGCTGGCGAACCTGCCCGGGCGGGCCACCGCGCTGACCGTCCACGACCTGGGCTGCGGCACCGGCTCCATGGGCCGCTGGCTCGCGCCCCGGCTCGACGGCGCCCAGCGCTGGGTCCTGCACGACCAGGACCCGAACCTGCTGCGGCTGGCCGTCGCGCGGGCGCCCCGCGCGGCCGCCGACGGCAGCCCCGTCACGGTCACCACTCGGCGCGGCGACATCGGGCGGCTGACGGCGAGCGACCTGGCCGGTGCCTCGCTGGTCACCGCGTCCGCGCTCCTCGACGTGCTCACCCGCGAGGAGATCGAGGCGCTCGCCGCGGCCTGCGCGGGCGCGGGGGTCCCCGCCCTGCTGACGCTGTCGGTCGTGGGCCGGGTGGACATCGCCCCCGCCCACCCCATGGACGCCGAGTTCGCCGAGGCGTTCAACGCCCACCAGCGCGCGAGCGATCTGCTCGGCCCGGACGCCATCACCGTGGCCTGCGAGGCCTTCGCCCAGCAGGGCGCCACGGTGCGCGTCCACCCGAGCCCGTGGCAGCTCGACACGCGGTACACCGCCCTCACCGAGGAGTGGCTGCGCGGCTGGGTCGGCGCCGCCTGCGAACAGCGCCCCGAACTCACCCAGCGCGCCGAGGCGTACCTCCGCGACCGGCTCGCGGCCGGCGCGGCCGGCGACCTCCGCGTCGTCGTCCACCACAGCGACCTGCTGGCCCTGCCCCGGCCCACGGGCGGGGTCTCATGACGGCGCCGGTGGAGGAGACGGTCGAGGCCCGCGCGCTCACGCCCGGCGCGGGCCCGCGCCGGGCGGTCCCGGAGCCGAGCGCCACCCCCGCGACCGTCTCCGACCCCACCGCCCAGGACGGGCCCACCGCCTCGAAGGCCGGCGGCTCGGCGGTCACCCGCGCCCTGCGCACCCACTTCGGCACGCTCGCCGGAACGGTCATCCTCGTCGTCGTGTTCTGGCGGATGGGGACCGGCGTGTTCGTGGACGGGCTGCGGCGGATCGACGGCGGGACGCTGGCGGCGGCCGTCGCGATCGGTGTGTTCACCACGGTGTGCAGCGCGTGGCGCTGGTGCGCGGTGACGCGGGCGCTCGGCATCAGGCTGCGGCTCGGGCCCGCCGTCGCGGACTACTACCGGGCGCTGTTCCTCAACGCGGCCCTGCCCGGCGGTGTCCTCGGCGATGTGCACCGCGCGGTGCGGCACGGCCGGAGCTCCGGGGACATGGGCCGGGGCGTGCGCGCGGTGGTCATCGAGCGCACCGCGGGCCAGTTGGTGCTGGCGGTCGTGGGCGTAACGGTTTTGCTGGTGCTGCCCTCGCCGGTGCGCGAGCAGACCCGCCACGCGGTGGGCCTGACCGCGCTCGTCGCGCTGGGCGTGTCGGCGATCTGGGCCGCGACCCGGACGGGCCGCGGGCCGGGCGAGGGCCGGGGCCGCCGGGTCCGGGCCGCTCTCGCCGAGGCGCGCGGCGCGCTGCTGGACCGCGACAGCGGCCCCGCCGTGCTGGTCTCCTCGGTGGCGGTCCTCGCCGGGTACGTGGCGACGTTCCTGCTCGCCGCACGCGTCGCCGGTTCCGGCGCGACCACGCCGCAACTCCTGCCCCTCGCGCTGCTGGCCCTGATCGCCATGAGCCTGCCGCTCAACGTCGGTGGCTGGGGCCCCCGCGAGGGCGTCACCGCCTGGTCCTTCGGCGCCGCCGGTCTGGGCGCCTCGCAGGGCCTGACCGTGGCCGTCGTCTACGGTGTGCTCAGCTTCGCGGCCGCCCTCCCGGGGGCCCTCGTGCTCGTCGGACGCTGGTACGGCTCCCTGCGGGCCCGCCGTCAGCCGGCGGACGAGGCGGCTGCCGAGGACGTCCCGGGCGGAACCGTTCCCGTGTCCCAGGCGTCCGAGGTGACCAACGAGAAGTACGCGCCGAAGGAATGGACGAACCCTGCCAGCAACTCCTTTCCCTTCGCGGCGGATGCCAGGGACGGACGGCCGATGACACCGGAATCGGTGTAGGCCGACATACCGAGGGAGAGGAGATGACGGCGGTCGTCGGCAAGGAAGTCGGTGGTCTCGTGACCGGGCCGGACCAATTCGGGATGGCAATGCAGAAGTATGGAGGTCTCTATTTCTCCCGCATGCATATCACTGAGCAACGAGGTCTGTACGCCCGCCCGTTCGCGGGCGGCTTCCCAGTCCTCCATCGCCGGGAAAAGCGCCATTCGATGTCCCGCCGCGGTGGATTCCTGGACGACGTTGCCCAGGACATAATTCCCGCCGTGACCGTTCACCACCACCAGTGCCTCGACGCCCGAGCGGCGCAGCGACGCGGCGATGTCGCGGACGATCGCGTGCAGGGTCGTCGCGGAGATGCTGACGGTGCCCGGCCAGGCCGCGTGCTCGTGCGAGCAGGCGATGGTCACCGGCGGCAGGAGATGCACCGGATACACGGCCGCTATCTCCCGGGATATGGCGCAGGCGACGAGGGTGTCGGTGGCCAGCGGCAGATACGGGCCGTGCTGCTCGTAGCTGCCGACGGGGAGCACCGCGACCTGAGGACCGGCCGCCCGCTCCCCCCGCGCGCGGACGTCCGCGGTGGTGTCCGTCGGAACAAGACTCGAACTGCTCATCTTTACACGGCCTTTCGTCTCTGCTGATGCTCCGTCATTTTCGCATGACGCCAGGGCTTACCAGATTGGAACAGATCATGACAGAAAATGTTGGTGTACTCGGCACGAATGCCCAGTCCTCCGGCGCCGTACGTGTGGTGAACGCCCCCCTGCCCACGACCTACGGCGACTTCGAGGCCGTAGGTTATCTCGACCAGGACCGCGGCGAGGAACAAGTGGCACTGGTGTACGGCGACATCAGCGACGGTGAGGGAATTCTCATACGGCTGCACTCGGAGTGCCTGACCGGTGACGCGTTCGGTTCCCAGCACTGCGAATGCGGTGAACAGCTGGACAGCGCGCTGCGGGCGATAGTCGCCGAGGGCCGCGGCGTGCTCGTCTACCTGCGCGGCCACGAGGGCCGCGGGATCGGCCTGCTCGCCAAGCTCCAGGCGATGAAGCTCCAGGCGGAGGGCCTGGACACCGTCGAGGCGAACCTCGCCCTCGGACTGCCGGTGGACGCCCGCGACTACCGGGTGGCCGCCGAGATGCTGCACGACCTCGGCATACGGTCGGTCCGGCTGATGTCCAACAACCCCCGCAAGCGGGAGGCGCTGCTGCGCCACGGCATCACGGTCTCCGAACAGGTGCCGCTGCTGATCACGCCGTGCGAGGACAACATCACCTACCTGCGCACCAAGCGGGAGCGGCTCGACCACTACCTGCCGCACCTGGACGCGGTGGTCCACTCGTCCTGAGCGCCGGGGTCCGCGCGGCGGCCGTCCCGGAGGCGTGCCCACGGCTCCGACACCGGCCGCCGCGCCCGCCCGGAGCGCCCCACGCGCCGCCCTCGCACGAGCCGGTACGCGGGCGCTCCGCATGAACGTTCGCCCGTGGTGGAAGACCTGATTCGGTCGGGCCGTCCGACCGGGGTCGGGCGAAGGGAGCGTTCGTGATCCGCAGCGCACGGGTCGTCGTCATCGGCGGAGGCGTCATCGGGACGAGCATCGCCTACCACCTCGCCGCCGCCGGAGTGGAGGACGTCGTCCTCGTCGAACGCGACGAACTGGCCTCCGGATCGACCGCGAGGGCCGCCGGCGGGGTCCGCGCGCAGTTCTCCGACGAACTCAACATCCAGCTCGGCGCCCGCAGCCTGGAGGCGTTCGGCCGCTTCCGGCAGGAACTGGGCCACGACATCGGACTGCACCGGGTCGGCTACCTGTTCCTCCTGACGACCCCAGGCGAGGTCGCCCAGTTCGAGGCCGGGGTGCGGCTCCAGAACGACCTGGGCGTCCCCAGCCGCATGCTCGACCCGGCCGAGGCCCAGCTGCTCTCCCCGCTGATCTCCACCGAGGGCCTGCTCGCCGCCGCGTTCTCGCCCGACGACGGGCACTGCACCCCCGAGTCCGTGGTCCACGGCTACGCCGCCGGGGCCCGCCGCCACGGGGCGACCGTGCTGCGCGCCTGCGAGGTCCTCGGCATCGAGACCTGGCGGGACACGATCACCGCGGTGGTCACCAGCAAGGGACGGATCGTCACCGACACCGTCGTGTGCGCGGCCGGAGCCTGGTCCCGGTCCGTCGGCGCCATGGTCGGCGTGGACCTTCCCGTGGAGCCCCTGCGCCGCCAGATCGCCGTCACGGAAGCCGTCCCCGGTCTCCCGCCGAACCTCCCCATGACGATCGACTTCACCAGCAGCCTCTACTTCCACACCGAGGGCCCCGGCCTCCTGGTCGGCATGTCCGACCCCGACGAGCGACCCGGCTTCTCCACCGACACCCACGACCGCTGGATCCCCCGCCTGTACGAGGCCATGGAGCGCCGCGCGCCCGGCCTGCTCGACCTGCGCCGGACGGGCGGCTGGGCAGGCCTGTACGAGATCACTCCGGACCACAACGCCCTGATCGGCGAAGCCGGTTCGTGCTCCCGCTTCCTGTACGCCACCGGGTTCTCCGGCCACGGGTTCCTCCAGGGCCCGGCGGTCGGCGAGGTGGTCCGTGACCTGTACCTCGGGCGCGTACCCTTCGTCGACATCAGCCCGCTGAGCGTCGACCGGTTCACGGCCGACACCCTGCGCCCGGAGGCCAACCTCGTATGACCGATCTCCACTTGTGGCTCCGTCACGAGACCCGCACCACCGAACGCCGCACCCCGATCGTGCCGTCCGACGCCCGGCGGCTCGTCGAGAGCGGAGTACGGATCACCGTCGAGAAGTCCCCACAGCGGATCTTCCCCCTGGAGGAGTACGAGAAGGCCGGCTGCCAGGTCGCCGACCCCGGCTCCTGGGTCTCGGCGTCGGCGCGCGCGGTGATCGTGGGCCTCAAGGAACTCCCGGACACACCGGACGAGTTGACCCACCGCCACATCTTCTTCGGTCACGCCTACAAGGGGCAGCCCGGTGCACGGGCGCTGCTGCGCAGGTTCGCGGCCGGGGGCGGTGCGCTGCTGGACCTGGAGTACCTGGTGGACGACCGGGGCCGCAGGCTCGCCGCCTTCGGCTTCTGGGCGGGTTATCTGGGCGCGGCCCTCGCCGTGCTGCACCACCGGGGCGCTCTGCGAAGCCCTCTCCAGCCGACCACCAAGGAGGCCATGGAGGCCGAACTCCGGTCGTCGACGGGTGACGTGCGCGCGTTGGTGATCGGCGCCCTCGGCCGCAGCGGCCAGGGTGCCCGGGTGGCGTTCGGTGAGGCGGGCGTCGAGCCGACCTGCTGGGACCTGGCCGAGACCCGCGACCTGGACCGGCCGGCCCTGCTCGCCCACGACCTGCTGGTCAACACGGTGCTGACGACCAGCCCGGTCCCGCCGTTCCTGACGGACAAGGACCTCGACGGCCCGGACCGCCGCCTGCGGACCCTCTCGGACGTCACCGTCGACGTCGGCTCCCCCATGAACGTCCTGCCGGTCTACGACACGACCACCGAGTGGGACCACCCCGTACGGCGGTTGCGCGAGCACCCTCCGCTCGACCTCATCGCCATCGACAACCTGCCCTCCCTGCTGCCCCGGGAGGCGAGCACCGACTTCTCGGCCGCGCTGCTGCCGCAGCTGCTGGACTTCGGGACCGGTGGGGCGTGGGGCAGGTGTCTGGACCGATTCCGTCAGGTGAGCGCCGAATCGGGGCTCACGGAGAGGTAGGTGCCCGATGACCGCCGAGGTGGTTCCCGCGAGCGGTACCGTCCACTGGGTCGGTGCCGGCCTGTCCACGGGCAGCGGCCTGGCGGCGCTGTGCGACAGCGCCGCCAGGGTGCGGCTGTGGCACCGCAGCGAGGAGCGCGCCGGGCAGGCCCTGGCCGCTCTGGGCCTGACGGGCCGCGCCGAGCCCCGCGCGTACACCCTGCCGGCCCTCGCGGCCGAGCTGGCACCGGGCGACGTCGTGGTCTCGATGCTCCCGGCGCCGGACCACGGGCCGCTGCTCGGGGCGTGCGTCGGCGCGCGGGCCCACTTCGCCTGCTCCAGCTATGTCTCGGACGCGGTCCTGAAGCAGGTCCCGGCGGCCGAGGCCGCCGGGGTCACCGTGCTCACCGAGGCCGGCCTGGACCCCGGCATCGACCACCTCTTCGCGCACAGCCTGATCGCACGGGCGACCCGCGCGATCGGGCCGCAGACAGCCGCCTCCTACACCTTCACCTCGTACTGCGGCGGTGTGCCGGCCGTGCCCAACGACTTCAGGTACCGCTTCAGCTGGGCCCCGGCCGGGGTGCTCAACGCGCTTCGCTCGCCCGCCCGTTACATCGAGGACGGCGCCGAGACGACGGCCGACCGGCCCTGGACGGCCACCCGCGCCCATGTCATCGACGGCGAGACCTTCGAGGTCTACCCCAACCGCGACAGCGTCCCCTTCGTCGCCCAGTACGGCCTCCCGCCGGCCTGGAGACCGCGGACCTTCGTCCGGGGCACCCTCCGCCTCGACGGCTGGCTGGCGGCCTGGGCGCCGGTGTTCGCGGAGCTGGAGGGCGGTGACGACCGGCGTATCGCCGCGCTGGCCCGCGAACTGGCGGCCCGCCATCCGACGACCGACGCCGACCGCGACCGGGTGGTCCTGGCGGTCTCCCTCGACGTGCGGACCGGTACGGGAGAGCACTGGTCCGGCCGCCACCTCCTCGACGCCGTCGGCACCGAGGAGGAGAGCGCGATGGCCCGCCTGGTGTCCCTCCCGCTGGCCCTGGGGGTGGGACACATCCTGGACGGATCACTTCCGGCGGGCCTGAGCCGGGCCGCGGAGACGGGAGAGCGGTCGCGGGCCTGGCTGGCCGAACTGGCCCGGACGGGCGTGGAGTTCACCCAGTGAGGCCACCGACAGGGGCCAGGCACTACGTGACGGGCCCCTGTCGGAGCGGCGGCTGGATCACCGCCTCGTGCACCCACCGCTTCAGGTCGGGATAGACCGAGAACGACGACCGCCGCCGCACCTGCGTCATGAACTGCACCGTCAGATCCCGCGCCGGGTCCACCCAGAAGATCGTGGTCGCGGCCCCGGTCCACCCGAACGTGCCGAGGGAGGAGGGGTGCTCGGTCCGGGCAGGGTCGATGACCACGGACACCCCGAGCCCGAATCCGACGCCCACGTTGCCCGGCTGCCGGTGGAAGGGACTGCCGTGCGTGTGGATGTCGACGCCCCCCGGCAGCTGGTTCGTGGTCATCATGTCGACGGACCCGGCGGAGAGCAGCCGTACGCCGTCGAGTTCGCCGCGCCGGCGCAGGAACTCGGCGAAGCGGTGGTAGTCCCGGGCGCTGGCGGCGAGGCCCCCGCTGCCGGAGAGGAAGCGCGGGCGGCCGCCGCGCAACGGCAGCCCGGGCACGGGCGCGATCGAGCCGTCCTCCTGCTCGCCGTACAACTCGGCCAGCCTGCCCGCCCTTTCAGGACCGACCTGGAAGCCCGCGTCCGTCATGTCGAGCGGGCCGAGGATCCGCTCGGCGAAGAACGCGTCGAGGTCCTGCCCCGACACCACCTCGACGATCCTCCCGAGGACGTTGGTGGAGACGGAGTAGTTCCACTGCGAGCCCGGCTCGAACTGCAGCGGCAGACGCGCGTACTCCGCGCACGTCTGCGCCAGGGTGGCCCCCGGCCGGACGGAGTTCTCCAGGCCCGCGTCGCGGTAGAGCGCGTCGACGGGGTGGTCGTAGTAGAAGCCGAACGTCAGACCCGAGGTGTGGGTCAGCAGATGGCGCACGAGGATCGGCTGCTCGGCCGGCCGGGTCCGGACGTCGGCGCCCGCCCCGGACTCGTACACGCGCGGCTCGGCGAACTCCGGGAGGTAGCGGGAGATCGGGTCCGTCAGTGACAGCCGGCCCTCCTCGACCAGTATCAGCGCGGCGACCGAGGTGACGGGCTTGGTCATGGAGTAGACCCGCCACAGCGTGTCGGTCTCGACGGGGAGCCCCGCCTCGCGGTCGCGGTGTCCGTACGTCGTCAGGTGGGCGACGCGGCCGCCGCGGGCCAGGGACAGCAGATAGCCGGGCAGCCGGCCCTCGTCGACCTGCCGGGCCAGATGGGCGTCCAGGCGGGCCAGGGTCTTCGGGTCGAGGCCCGCCTCGCGCGGCTCGACCTCTCGGCGCAGTCGTTCCATGGTGGTTCTCCTCCGGTGGCCCGGCTCACGGCTCTCGTTCAACGTCGTCGTCCTCATCGTTCCGTACTGATCGCGTTCCATCCCTCGTGGGGCGGGCGGGTCGAGGCATTCGTACGGCGAGCGGCGCACCGAGCGCGGCCACGCCGGCCAGGAGCAGCAGGGCGGGGCCCGTGCCGAACGGCATGAGCGTCGTCGCGGCCGCCACCCCCAGCGCGGGGCCGACGTTCAGCGCGGTCTGCTGCAGCCCGCCCGCCACTCCGGCCGACTCGGGCGGCGCCTGTCGTACGACGACGGCGGTCGCGGTGACCATCAGCGCGCCGAAACCCGCTCCCAGCAGCAGGAACCCCGCCCCGATCACCGGCGTCGAGGAGCCCGGGCCGAGGCGGGACAGCGCCAGCACACCGGCGGTCAGCAGCCCCACGCCCATCAGGGCCGTGGGGCGGGCCCCCCACCGGCGCAGCAGGACGGCCGACAGCGGCGCCCCGAGCACCATCGTCACGCCGCCGGGCAGCGCGACGAGGCTCGTACGCAGCGGGTCCATGCCGAGGACGTCCTGGAGGACGAAGCTGCACACGAACAACGCGCCGAGCATCGCCGCGGAAGCGGCCACCAGTACCCCGAGCGCGGCGCGCACCGGCGGCGAACCGAGCACGGCGGACGGCACCAGCGGGTTCGGCGTGCGCCGTTCGTGCCGTACGAGGGCGAGGGCGGACGCGGCGGCGATCAGCAGACCGAGCGCACCGGTGGCCGTCCAGCCGTGCTCCGGCACCCCGACCAGCGTGTGCACGAGAGCCGCGAGGGTCACGGCGAGCAGCGCGGCGCCGGGCAGGTCGAGCCGGGGGCCCGGAGCCCTGTTCGCGGGCCGCGCCGCAGGGGTGCGCACCGCCAGCGCCGCCAGACCCATGACCAGCGCCGGTACGACGTTGAGGAAGAACACCGCCCGCCAGCCCAGTTGGGCGACGAGCACACCGCCGACCAGCGGACCGGCGGCGACGGCCACACCGATGGCGCTGGTCCGCAGCGCGATGGGCATCCCCAGTCTGTCGGGCGGGAACGCGGCCCGCAGCATTCCGAGCGTGGCGGGCTGCAGCAGCGCCCCGAAGACACCCTGGACGACCCGCAACCCGATCACCCAGCCCACCCCGGGCGCGCACCCGATGCCGGCGGAGGCCGCGCCGAACCCCAGCACGCCCCAGGCGAAGACGCGCCGATGGCCGAACCGGTCGCCGAGCCTCCCCGCGAACACCAACAGCCCCGCGACCGCGATCAGATAGCCGGTGCTGGTCCACTGCACCTCGGTGAGGGACGCGCCCAGATCCTCGCGCAGCGCCGGCTGGGCGATCATCAGCACGGTTCCGTCGAGGGCGACCAGCACGGCACCGAGCACGCTGTTGGCGAGGGTCAGCCGGCGGTGGCGCGCGGATGCCGGTGTGCTCCCCTCGACGCCGGCCTCGGTCGTGGACGCCGTCATCGCCCTTCGCTCCCCAGGTGCGCGTCCAGCGCGGTGCGCAGCAGGGGCGCGAAGTCGGCGGTGCCCGTGGTGAGCTGGAGACTGCCCCAGGTCCACAGCTGGGCGATGCCGTAGAGGTTCGCCAGCAGGGCGCCCGCCACGAGCCGGGCGTCGGCGTCGGGGCGGGCCCGCGCGACGAGGTCCACCAGCAGGCCGAAGATCGGCAGGCTGGCGTCCCGCAGCCTCAACCCGTCGCTCTCCAGCAGGTCATGACGGAACATCAGCTCGTGCATGCCCCGGTGGGTGAGGGCGAAGTCGAGGTACACGCGCCCCAGCGTCGCGATCTGCTCGCGCGGGCTCGCCGTAGTGTCCCCGAGTGCGGACGCCCCCCTGGCCGCCAGATCCTCGAAGCCCCGGCGCGCGATGGCCGAGAGCAGCTCCAGATGGGTGGGGAAGTAACGGCGCGGCGCCCCGTGCGACACCCCCGCCCGCCGTGCGATCTCCCGCAGGGACAGTGCCTGGACCCCCTCCGCCGTCACCAACTCGACGCCTACGTCCACCAGCCGGGACCGCAGCCCCGTGTTCGGCTCGCTCATGGACACTGTCTACCAAGGAGAGGTAGACAGTGTCTACTCGATGTTGGTCCTTGGTCTGCTCGCCCGTCGGTCTGCTCGCGCGTCCGTCTACCCGCCGCCGCGGCCGGCCGTCTTCCTCAGTACGCACAGGTCGCCTTCGTCGGGGTCGCCGACGTAGTCCCACAGGAGAGGGTTCTTCGCGGTGCCCCGGGCGTCGTACTGGGTCCAGATCCCGCCCGGCGTGAACGTGAGACGGATCTGTGTTGCGGGGTCCCTCGTGTCGACGTCCGGCGTGATGTCGTGTGTCCAGGTGCCCACGCCCGGGTTCGGCGCGACGGCGGTATCGAGGTCGGCGTCGTTGAAGTCGCCGCAGATCCCGCGCGCGGCGAACGTTCCGTCCGCCTTCAGCTCCAGCCGTCCGCCCTGCCCGTCCGCCCAGGTGCCCGCGACCTCGGCCGGGCGCATGGCCCGGGGCTCCCCGTCGGGAACGGGGACCGACAGCCGGCTCACCAGGAGCAGCAGCGCGAACGCTCCGAACAGGAAGATCAGCCCGCATCCCGCCAGGCCGACGAGCGGGACGAGCAGGGCGATCCGCCAGCGCCGTCTGCTCGTCTCCGGCGAAGGCCACCCCTGCCACGGAGGCGGAGTGGTTCTGTAAGGGTCCTCGGCGCGCTTCACATCGTCCCCCCGACGCGGTGCCGCGTTGTGGCGGCGGTGTGCGGTCATCCTGCCGCTGAGCTGCGCCGCCCTTCGCATCGGGGTCGCTCGCGTGAGGGCCGCCGCGACGCACGGGTCCCCGGACACCTCGCGGGTGTCCGGGGACCCTGAGCGCGATGCGGCCGGGGTTTCAGGCCGCGACGCGCTCCCGGTCGTTCTTCTCGCGCGGTGTGCGGACGCCGAGGAGCTCGGTCGGGATCCTGTGGGTCTCGCGGGCGGTGAGCGCGGCGATGACCGGCGGGACGCACAGGGCCGTGGTGAACAGGGCCACGGCGAACCAGTCGTCGCCGTCCGGGCCGGCGATCTGCGCGGCGAAGGTGACGGCGAAACCGGCGACGGCGAAGCCGATCTGGGTGCCGATGGCCATGCCGGACAGCCGGACGCGGGTGGAGAACATCTCGCCGTAGAAGGAGGGCCAGATGCCGTTCGCGGCGCTGTAGACGACACCGAAGGTGACGATGCCGAGGACCAGGACCAGCGGGTAGGCGCCGGTGGAGATCGCCCACAGGTAGACGAACATCATCACCGCGCTGCCGCCTGCGCCGATCGCGAACACCGGGCGGCGGCCGATGCGGTCGGAGAGCGTGGCCCACAGCGGGATCGCGGCGAGCGCGACCAGGTTGGCGAGCGCGCCCACCCACAGCATGGAGGAACGGGACAGGCCGACCGACTCGCTCGTGCCGTACGCCAGCGCCCACACGGTGAAGATCGTGGAGACCGAGGCGACCAGCGCGCCCGCGATCACCCGCAGCACGTCCGCCCAGTGCTCGCGCAGCAGGACGGCCAGCGGCAGCTTCGCGACACCCTCGGACTCGGTCTGCCGGGTGAAGGCCGGGGTCTCCTCCAGCGTGCGGCGGATGACGTAACCGACGACGGCCACCGCGATGCTCATCCAGAACGGCACGCGCCAGCCCCAGGACAGCAGCTGGTCCTCGGGGAGCGCCGCGATCGGGATGAAGACCAGGGTGGCGAGCAGCTGGCCGCCCTGGGTGCCGCTGAGGGTGAAGCTCGTGAAGAACCCGCGCCGGTCCGACGGCGCGTGCTCCAGCGTCATGGAGTTCGCGCTGGCCTGCTCACCGGCCGCCGAGATGCCCTGCAGCACCCGGCAGAGCACCAGGAGGACCGGGGCGAGCGAGCCGACCTGGTCGCGCGTGGGCAGGCAGCCGATCAGGAACGTCGACACGCCCATCAGGATCAGGGTGAAGACCATGATCTTCTTGCGGCCCAGCCGGTCGCCGAAGTGCCCGAGGAACAGTGCGCCGATCGGCCGCGCCGCGTACGCGACACCGAAGGTGGCCAGGGAGAGGAGGGTCGCGGTGGCCGGGTCGGACTCGTCGAAGAAGACCGTCGGGAAGATCAGGGCGGCGGCGCTGCCGTAGATGAAGAAGTCGTAGTACTCCAGGGCGCTGCCGATCCAGGCGGCCGTGGCGGCCTTCCTGGGCTGGCCGGGCGGTGCGGCGGGGACGGACACGGCGTGCTCCTTCGAGGGGTCTCCACCGTAGGCGGAGTGTGGCGGAGGGAGGCAGGGGGTGCTGCCGGGGGAGAGGTGCCGGAACCCTGGGGGTGATCGGGGCGGCCGTGCCGGGTGCTGCCCGGCTAATTAACCCACTGGATAGTTAGTAGCGGTTGGCTACGGATGTTGCGCCGACGTTTCCCGGGTGTCAAGAGGTCATGCCGAAGGATCTCCGGCGGCGCGGGGCGGCGCGGCGCAGGGCGGCCGGGCCGAGGGCGACGCGGCCGGACGGCCGCGCGTCCCGCCGCCGTGTTCCCCGTGTTCCCCGTGTTCTCCGCGTGCTCAGTCCGCCGCGCGGTCCGCCGTCAGATACGCGATCACCATGTCGCCGAGCATCGTGCGGTAGTGCTCGCGCTGACCGGGATCGACCAGGTCGCGCCCGAAGAGGGCGCCGAAGGTGTGGCGGTTGGCGACCCGGAAGAAGCAGAACGCGCTGATCATCGCGTGCAGGTCGACGGCGTCGACCTCGGCCGTGAACAGGCCCGACCGGCGGCCCGACGCCAGGATCCGGCGGATCACGTCCAGCGCGGGCGAGCCGATCCTGCCGAGCATCTCGGAGGAGGCGATGTGCTCGGCCTCGTGGATGTTCTCGATGCTCACCAGACGGATGAAGTCGGGGTGCGCCTCATGGTGGTCGAAGGTCACCTCGGCGAGCCGGCGGATGGCCGCGACCGGGTCCAGATGCTCGACGTCCAGCTCCTGCTCGGTCTGCCGGATCACGGAGTACGCCCGCTCCAGCACGGCGGTGAACAGCTGTTCCTTGCCGCCGAAGTAGTAGTAGATCATCCGCTTCGTGGTGCGGGTCCGGGCCGCGATCTCGTCGACGCGGGCACCGGCGAACCCGGAACGGGCGAACTCCCTGGTCGCGACGTCGAGGATCTCGGCCTTGGTGCGGGCGGCGTCACGGATGCGCCCGTTCGGTCGTGCCGGTTCTTCGACGCTGGTCATCGCGTTCCTTCGGGCAAGGGGCCAGTGTCGGCGATTGTAGAAGCCCCCGCCCGGCGGCCGGGCGGGGCGTTCCCGTGCCGGTCCTGGTCCGGGGTTCGATCCCGGTCCTGCTCCGGCGCCCGATCCCGGTCGTGCTCGGGCCGTGTTCGCGGCCGTGTTCAGGCCGGGGCCTTCCCAGGTCCGATGCCCGGATGCTATGACTAACGTACTAGTTCGTACATTAGTGAGCCGCTCAGGAGGCCCCGTCGTGCCCCAGGTCTCGAACCCCGCCTCTGCGCGGGACTCGTATCTCGTCGGCCTCATCGGCTCCGGTATCGGGCCCTCGCTCAGCCCTGCCCTGCACGAGCGGGAGGCCGACCGGCAGGGCCTGCGCTGTCTGTACCGGCTGATCGACATCGACGACCTCGGGGTCGCGCCGGAGGCGGTCGGCGACCTCGTACGCGCCGCCCGTGACCTGGGCTTCGACGGGCTGAACATCACGCACCCGTGCAAGCAGCTCGTCATCGGGCACCTCGACGGACTCGCCCCGCAGGCCGCCGCGCTCGGCGCGGTCAACACCGTCGTCTTCGAGGAAGGCCGGGCCGTCGGCCACAACACGGACGTCACCGGCTTCGCCGCGTCCTTCGCCCGCGGGCTGCCCGACGCCCCCCTGGAGCGGGTGGTGCAGCTGGGAGCAGGGGGCGCGGGCGCGGCCGTCGCGCACGCCACGCTCACGCTCGGCGCGGAGCACGTCACCGTCGTCGACGCGATGCCCGACCGGGCGACCGACCTCGCCGCCTCCCTCACCCGGCACTTCGGTCCGGGGCGGGCCGCCGCGGCGACGCCGGAGGCGCTGCCGGCGCTGCTGGGGGCGGCCGACGGGGTCGTCCACGCGACGCCCACCGGGATGGCCGCGCACCCGGGACTGCCCTTCGCCGCCGAGCTGCTGCACCCCGGGCTGTGGGTGGCGGAGGTGGTGTACCGGCCGCTGGAGACGGAACTGCTGCGCGCGGCCCGGGCGGCGGGGTGCGCCACGCTGGACGGGGGAGGGATGGCGGCGTTCCAGGCCGCGGACGCGTTCCGCCTGTTCGCCGGGCGCGAGCCGGACACGATGCGGATGCTGGCCGACATCACCGAGCTGGCCGGGATCGCGGGCGCCCGCAACTGACCGCCGTCGGGCGCGCGGCGTCACCTCATTGAGCCTCGATGAGCCTCCAAGGAGCACCACCATGCGTACATCCATCGCCACCGTCTCGCTCAGCGGGTCCCTCACCGAGAAGCTGACCGCCGCCGCGCGGGCCGGCTTCGACGGGGTGGAGATCTTCGAGAACGATCTGCTCGCCAGCCCGCTCGCGCCCGAGGAGGTGCGGGCCCGCTGCGCGGACCTGGGCCTGAGCATCGACCTCTACCAGCCGATGCGGGACATCGAGGCCGTACCGGCGGAGGTGTTCGACCGGAATCTGCGGCGGGCCCGGCACAAGTTCGAGGTGATGGGGCGGCTCGGCTGCGACACGGTGCTCGTCTGCTCCAGCGTGCATCCGCTCGCCGAGGACGACGACGCGCTCGCCGCGTACCACCTGCGGCAACTCGCTTCCCTTGCACAGGAGTTCGGCATCCGGGTCGCGTACGAGGCGTTGGCGTGGGGGCGGCACGTCAGTACGTACGACCACGCGTGGCGCATCGTGGAGGCGGCCGACCACCCGGCGCTCGGCACCTGCCTGGACAGCTTCCACATCCTGGCCCGGGGCTCCGACCCCAAGGCGGTCGAGGACATCCCCGGCGAGAAGATCTTCTTCCTGCAGCTCGCCGACGCGCCGCTGATGGCGATGGACGTGCTGCAGTGGAGCCGGCACTACCGCTGTTTCCCGGGACAGGGCGGCCTCGACGTCACCGGGCTGGTGCGGCACGTCATGGCGGCCGGATACGACGGACCGCTGTCGCTGGAGGTCTTCAACGACGTCTTCCGGCAGGCCGAGGCCGGCCCCACCGCCGTGGACGCCCACCGCTCGCTGCTGATGCTCCAGGAGGCGGCGGGCATCGCCGCGCTGCCGGAGCGGGTGGTGCCCACGGGTGTCGCCTTCACCGAGCTGGTCACGCCCGACGCCGAACCGGTGGGCGCGCTGCTCGGCGCGCTCGGCTTCGCCCGCACCGCCCGGCACCGCAGCAAGCCGGTCGACCTCTGGCAGCAGGGCGAGGCACGCGTGCTGGTCAACACCGGCCCGGCCGCCCGGCGCGAGGGCACCCAGCTCGCGGCGATCGGACTGGAGTCACCGGACCCGGCCGGGGCCGCCCGCCGGGCCGAGGCCCTGCTCGCACCGGTGCTGCCGCGCCGCCGCGCCGCCGAGGACGCGGCCCTGGACGCGGTGGCCGCCCCCGACGGCACGGAACTCTTCTTCTGCGCCCCGGACCGCCCCGGACTCCCCAGCTGGACCGCGGACTTCCGGCCCGTCGACCACACCGGGCCGGCGGACCACGTCCGCGGCGTCGACCACCTCGCCCTGACCCAGCCCTGGCACCAGTTCGACGAGGCCGCCCTCTTCCACCGCACGGTGCTCGGCCTCCGGGCCAGCGGCAGCGTCGACGTCGCCGACCCCTACGGCCTGTTCCGCAGCCGGCCGGTGACCAACGAGGACGGCAGCGTCCGGATCGCCCTCGGCGTCGGCCCCGCCCCGACCGACGACACCGCCCGCCCCCAGCACATCGCCCTCGCCACGGACGACGTGGTCGCGGCGGCCCGCGCCTTCCGCGCGGCCGGGGGCCGGCTGCTGGCCGTCCCCGCGAACTACCACGACGACCTGGCCGCACGGTTCGCGTTCGCCGACGGCGAGCTGGAGACGTACCGCGAACTCGGGATCCTCTACGACCGTGACGAGGACGGCGAGTTCCGCCACTGCTACACCGAGACCGTCGGCCGGGTCTTCTTCGAACTCGTCCAGCGGGACGGTGGCCATCAGGGCTACGGCGCGCCGAACGCGCCCGTGCGCCTCGCCGCCCAGCACGCCGGGCGGCCGGTCGGCTGAGGGGAGTCACTGACGGCTGACGGTGCGTGTCACGCCGGTGACGACCGTCGTCGCCAGGATCCAGCCGGTGATGACGAGAACGTACGACAGCCACTGACCCGGCCCCTCGGGCGCGTAGGCCCGCTCCTGTCCGAAGTCGATGATCGGCAGAAGGAGGTCGAGGGTGTAGAAGACCGCGTTGAACGGCGGGGCCTCGTCCGCCTTCAGCGGGCTCGGCGGCTGCGCCGCATACGCGACCGACCCCACCGCCATCAGCGACAGCATCCAGACCGCCGCGCGCAGCGGACGGAAGCCGTAGCCGACGGTGGCGTCCTGGGCGTAGCCCCAGAGCCGCCCGTACCAGCGGAGCGTGGCCCGGTGCCGGCGCTGCTTCGCGAGCTGGACGCGCCGGGCCGCGTCCTCGTCACCGATCCGGCGGTACGAGGCCGTCAACTGCTCGTAGGCGTACGGCAGATACGCCTCCCCGTCCCGCTCCAGCATGGGCAGCCGCCGCTGGGCGGGCTCGTGCGGGATGAGGGAGGTGTAGGTGAGGCTGTTCAGCAGAACCGTGTCCGGCAGCATGTCCGGCTCCGCGAACAGCACCTCTATCTGGGCGCGCCGCATGTTGAGGATGCCCTCCATCGGGGGGCCGTTGCGCAGCCACAGTTCGCTGATGACGGAACTGCTCACCCGCAGCGCCGTGCCCCCGGGATTCGACAACCGCGCGTACGACAGCTCCAGCCAGCCGCCCACCCGGGCACCGCGCAGCTCGACCCGGCCGCGTACGTCCGCGTGGCGCAGCACGATGTCGGACTCGGTGGCGAGCGCCTCCGCGCCGAGGGCGGTGCCGCCGGGCCGGTGCAGCCGTGCGCGCTTCAGATCGACCGCGCCGGCGACATGGGCACCGCCGAGCCGGACCTCACCCTTCGCGCGCAGTCCGGGGGCGCACAACTCCTCGCCGATCTCCGCCTGGTTGAGCCGCAGGGCGGGCTCGTCGTCCGACCCGGTGAACTCGGCGCGCTCCATGAACAGGGTCCCGGAGATCTGCGCCCCGGTGAGCCGGACCGGGCCCCGGAACCGGCATGCGGTCAGCCGCAGGCCGCCGTCGACCCGTACCCGGGCCGAACGCAGGCCGGGCAGCACGGACCTGCTCAGATTGAGATAGGTGAACCGCGCGCCCGAGAAGTCGGGGACCTCGTCGAAGCGGCAGCCGCTCAGCCGGACGACGCTGCCGACCGAGGCGTACTTCAGCTCCAGTCCGCCGGTGATCCGGGCGCCCTCGATCTTGAGGGCGGCGACCTCGCCCTCCTCCTGGGGAGCGGTGAGCAGCAACGCCCGCAGCACCCGGGCCCGGACGGTCCGCTCGGGTCCCCAGCCGGAGCCGTCCGCCGCGCTCCCGCCCTCGGCCGTTCCCGGACCGGCGCTCGTGAAGTCCACCGCCGCGCCGAGCGGAAAGGCGTCCCACACCCGCCGCTCGGCCGCCGTCAGATCGTTGATCATCATCAACGCGCATCTCACCCGCAACGCCTGTACCTGTCAACCACGCCTAGTGGCCGCAGACTTCGGCAGCGTGCCCGCTACGAGGCGAGTTCCTTGGTGATGCGGTCCAGCATGAACGCGGAGGACTCCTTGGCGCGTTCCTCCCAGGCGAAGACGCAGGCCGTGGCGACGCCGTCGAAGTCCAGCTCGCGCAGGGTGCCGAAGAAGACGTCCCAGTCGACCTCGCCCTGGCCGATGTCCAGGTGCTGGTGGATCCGGGCGGTGGTGCCGGGCGGGTTGAGGATGTAGCGCAGCCCGCTGGATCCCTTGTGGTTGAAGGAGTCGGCGATGTGCACGTGCCGGAGCCTGTCACCCGCGTACCGCATCATCGCCGCGATGTCCGCCGTCGGATCGGCCCCCGAGAGGTGGAAGGAGTGCGGCGCGCAGTAGAGGTAGTTGACCCAGGGCTTGTCGATCGCCCGGACCAGGTCGACGGCGGGGGTGTTCTCCTCGCAGAAGTCGTCCGGGTGCGCCTCCAGGTTCAGCGCGATGCCCTCCCGCTCGAAGAGGGGGAGCAGTTCCTCCAACGAGCGCCAGAACGCCGCCTCGCTCTCGGCCGCGCGCTCGGGACGGCCGTTGAACTCCGAGTTCATCAGCGGGCATTCGAGGTCGGAGGTGATCTCGATCATCCGCTTCCAGTAGCGCACCGCGGCCTGCCGTTCGGTCTCGTCGGGCGAGGACCACTTGTACAGGGGCAGTACCGAGGACAGCCGCACACCGTGGGTGCGCAGGGAGGTCTTCAGCTCGGCGACGCGCTCGTCGTCCGCCCGCGGGTGCAGGAAGAACGGCATGAAGTCGTCCCGCGGCGACAGTTCGATGTATCCGTAGCCGAGTTCGGCGACCGTGCGCACCATCTCGTCGATCGGCAGCGCGCGGAACATGTACGGGTCGAGGGCGATCTTCACGCGGTGCCTCCGTAGAGAGTGGGGCGGGGCTTGAGGTCCGTGGCGACGACGCGGCCCGTCTCCAGGGCCTCGACGGTCGCGGCGGTGATGACGGTGGCGGCGTAGCCGTCCCAGGCGGACGGGCCGGTGGGTTCGTCGCCGGCCGCCAGGGTCGCGATCCACTCGCGGAACTCCGTGTCGAAGGCGTCCCGGAAGCGTCCCACCCAGTCCGTCAGCACCTCCGTGGTGTGCTGGGCCGATGTGCGTACGCCCACCGCGGCGGGGTCGGGCAGCCGGACCAGACCCTCCTCGCCGACCGCCTCGCACTGGATGTCGTATCCGTACTGGCAGTTGACGAAGACCTCCAGATCGATACGGACGCCCTTGGCCGTCTCGAAGAGCATGATCTGCGGGTCCTTGAGGTGCGCGAACCGCTTGCCGGTGGCACGCGGGGTCACCACCTGCGTGGAGACGATCTCGTCGTCCAGCAGCCAGCGCAGCACGTCCACCTCGTGCACCGCCGTGTCCAGGGCGGCCATCGCGGACGTGTACGACTGCGGGACCGTCGGGTTGCGGTGCGCGCAGTGCACGATCAGCGGCTCGCCGATGCGGCCGGAGTCGATGACCTGCTTCATCTGGCGGTAGCCGGCGTCGTAGCGGCGCATGAAGCCGACCTGGACCAGGCGGCGCCCGTGCGCCGTCTCCGCCTCGATGATCCTCAGACAGTCCTCGGCGGTGGTGGCCAGCGGCTTCTCGCAGAAGACCGGCTTGCCCGCCGCGATCGCGTTCAGGACGTGCTCGGCGTGCGTGGGCCCCCACGACGTCACGAGAACGGCGTCGACGTCGTCCGACGCGACCACCGCCGCGCCGTCCGACAGGACCCGCGCGCCGAACGGTGCCGCGGCCGCCTCGGCGCGGGCAGCGTCGATGTCGGTGACCGCGGTGACCCGGGCACCGGTGACGGTGTGGGTGAGGCGGCGGATGTGTTCGTGGCCGATCCAGCCGGCGCCGATGACGCCTACACGTACAGTCATGGTCAATCCTTCTGGGAGAACGGGGAGAAGCGCGCCCGGAGTTCGGCAGCCCGCCGGCGGCGCGCGGTCCGTGACGGATGTGGCCGGGTGGCGGGCGTTGCGTCCCTGACATCCATGGGGTCCCTACCGGCGGGTGCCGGGGCGCCGGGTCCCGGCCAGACCGCAGCCGGCCAGGTGCTCACGGGTGCTCACCGCGATGGGCAGCGGCACCTCGGGAGCGCACGGGTACAGGTCCTGCTCGACGATGACGAACAACTCGGCGTCCAGCTTGGCCAGTTCGGCGACCACGTCGGCGGGCCTGGGCACCCCCGCGGGCGGCGACACGCACACCCCGCGCTTGACGGCCTCCCCGAACGACAGCTTCTCCGCCGCCACCTGGGCGAGGATCTCGGGGTCCATCTGCTTGATGTGGACGTAGCCGACGCGCTCGCCGAACCGGCGGATCAGGTCGAGGTTGTCGCCGCCGCCGTAGGCCACGTGCCCGGTGTCCAGGCACAGGTTGGTCCAGCGCGAGTCGGACTCGTCGAGCAGCCGCTCGATCTCCGGCTGGGTCTGGATGTGGCTGTCGGCGTGCGGGTGGAGGACCAGACGGATGTCGTACTCGTCGAGCAGCAGCCGGCCGAGCCGGTCCGCGGCCCTGCCGAAGCCCGCCCACTGCGCCGCGGTCAGCTCGGGCGACTCGGTGAACTCACCGGTCTTCTCGTCCCGGTACATGGGAGGGATGAGGACCAGGTGGTGCGCGCCGGCCGCCGCGGTCAGCGTGGCGACCTGCCGGACGTGGGCGAGCATCTCGTCCCACGCCTCGGGCCGGTGCAGCGCGCCGAACGCGGTGCCGCCCGACACCTGCAGGCCGCGCGCGTCCAGCTCCTCCTTCAGGCGCTGCGGGTCGGTCGGGAGATAGCCGTACGGGCCCAGCTCCAGCCACTGGTAGCCGGCCTGCGCGAGTTCGTCGAGGAACCGGGTGTACGACACCTGGTGCTCGTCCTCGGGGAACCAGACGCCCCAGGAGTCGGGGGCGGAGCCCAGGCAGAGGTTGCCCGCGACGGTGCGGAGGGGGGATGGCGCCGTTGCCATGGCGTGTCCTTAGGGGTGAGGGGACTGGGTGTCAGTCGGAGGTGGGGAAGGTGAAGCCGGCGGCGACGTGGTGGTTCTGCCGGGGCCAGCGGGAGGTGACGACCTTGGGGCGGGTGTAGAAGCGGATGCCCTCGGGGCCGTGGACCGGCGAGTCGCCGATGAGGGAGTCCTTCCAGCCGCCGAAGGAGTAGTACGACATCGGCACCGGCACGGGGACGTTGACGCCGATCATGCCGACCTTGACGGAGCGCTGGAACCGGCGCGCGGCCTCACCGGAGGCGGTGAAGACGGCGGTGCCGTTGCCGTAGGGGTTGGCGTTGACGACGTCGATGGCCTCGTCGAGGGTGTCGACGCGGACGACGGCGAGGACCGGGCCGAACAGCTCCTGCCGGTACGCCTCCATCTCGGTGGTGACGTGGTCGAGCAGGGACGGGCCGGTGAAGAAGCCGTCCTCGTGGCCGGCGACCTTCAGCCCGCGTCCGTCGACGACGACGGTGGCGCCCTGGGCGGCGGCGGTGCCGACGGCGTTCTCCACCCGCTCCTGGGCGGCCCTGGTGACCAGCGGGCCCATCTCCGTGCCGGGGGCGTCGCCCGGACCGACCCTGACCTCGCGGGCCTTGCGTTCGAGCACCTCCACCAGTCCGTCGGCGGCCTCACCGACCGCGACGGCGACGGAGAGGGCCATGCAGCGCTCGCCCGCGGAGCCGTAGGCGCCGGCGGTGATGTGGTTGGCGGCGAACTCCAGATCGGCGTCCGGGAGGACGACGGCGTGGTTCTTCGCGCCGCCCAGGGCCTGGACCCGCTTGCCGGTGGCGGTGGCCCGCTCGTGGACGTACCGGGCGATGGGGGTGGAGCCGACGAAGGAGACGGCCTCGATGCCGGGGTGGGCGAGGAGGGCGTCGACCGCGTCCTTGCCGCCGTGGACGACGTTGAAGACGCCGTCGGGCAGGCCCGCCTTCCGGTACAGCCCGGCGACGAAGTTGGCGGCGGACGGATCGCGCTCGGACGGCTTGAGGATGAACGTGTTGCCGGTCGCGAGGGCGATCGGGTGCATCCAGAGAGGAACCATCGCGGGGAAGTTGAACGGTGTGATGCCGGCGACGACGCCCAGGGGCTGACGGAAGCTGTGCACGTCCACGCCGCGGGAGACCTGGTCGGAGAAGTCGCCCTTGAGGACGTCGCCGAGCCCGCAGGCGAACTCGACGACCTCACGGCCGCGGACGATCTCGCCGCGGGCGTCGTCGACGGTCTTGCCGT
The DNA here is from genome assembly GCF_014873495.1 of Streptomyces stelliscabiei. GTDB lineage: Bacteria > Actinomycetota > Actinomycetes > Streptomycetales > Streptomycetaceae > Streptomyces > Streptomyces bottropensis. The sequence goes on from NZ_JADBGF010000001.1 coordinate 8,565,624, forward strand.
GCTCGGCGGAGATGATCCGGCCCAGTTCCTCCTCGTGCTCCACGAGCAGCTGGCGGAAGGCGAACATCACCTGCGTGCGCGTGGTGAGGGAGGACTCCGACCAGGTCTCGAAGGCAGCGGAGGCGGCCCGTACGGCGGCGTCCACGTCCGCGGGGCCGCCCAGGACGACACGAGCCCGCTCGACGCCGGTGGCCGGGTTGTGGACCGGCTGGGTGGCGGTGGTGGAGCCCTCGGCGGGCGAGCCGTTGATCCAGTGGGGAATGGTGTTCACGACAGCGGTGTCCTTAGAGGTAGTGGCGCTGGTTGTGCTTGTGGGCGGCGTACGTGGCGTAGGCGGCCCGGGTGGACTCCAGGGCGGAGACCTCGCCGACCGGGACGTCCCACCAGCCGTGGCCGGGCGGGTTGGGGCCGTGGAGGTCGGTCTCGACGTGGACGACGGTGGTGCGGGTGGCGGCCTTCGCCTTCTCCATCGCCGAGCGGAACTCCTCGACGGTTCTGGCGTGCAGCACGTCCGCGCCGAGGCTGGCGGCGTTGGCGGCGAGGTCGACCGGCAGGACGCCGCCGTCCAGGAGCCCCGAATCGCCGTCGCGATAGCGGTACTCGGTGCCGAAGCGCTGCGAACCCAGCGACTCCGACAGGGCGCCGATGGAGGCGAAGCCGTGGTTCTGGACGAGGACGACGACGACCTTCAGTCCCTCGGAGACCATGGTGACGATCTCCTGGGCCATCATCAGGTACGAGCCGTCGCCGACGAGTACGACGACCTCGCGGGAGGGGTCGGCCATCTTCGCGCCGACGCCGGCGGCGACCTCGTAGCCCATGCAGGAGTAGGCGTACTCGACGTGGTAGGCCTTCGGGTCCCGGGCCCGCCACAGCTGCTGCAGATCGCCCGGCATGGAACCGGCCGCGTTGATGACCACCGCGCGGTCGTCCAGGACGTCGTTGAGCGCGCCGAGGATCTCGGTCTGGGCCGGCAGCGGACCATGGCCGACGGTGAAACACCGCTCCTCGATCTCCCGTGTGCGGGCGATGAGTTTACGGGTCCTCGCCCGGTACGACGGGTCCACCTCCCAGCCGTCCAGGGCCTCGGCCAGGGCCTGGACGCCCAGGCGGGCGTCGGCCACCAGCGGCTCGGCGGAGTGCTTGACGGCGTCCAGGCGGGCGACGTTGAGGTTGACGAAGGCGACGTCCGGGTTGCCGAAGACGGTGTGGCTGGCGGTGGTGAAGTCCGAGTAGCGGGTGCCGATGCCCAGCACCACGTCCGCGTCCCTCGCCAGTTCGTCGGCCGCGTAGGAGCCGGTCGAGCCGATGCCGCCGACCGCGCAGGGGTGGTCCCACGGCACCGCGCCCTTGCCGGCGTGGGTGTCGGCGACGGGGATGCCGGTGGCCTCGGCGAACGCCCGGAGCGCGGTCTCGGCACCGGAGTAGACGGCGCCGCCGCCGGCCACGATCAGCGGCTTCGCGGCGCCCCGCAGCAGCCGGACCGCCCGTTCGACGGCGGCCGGCTCCGGCACCGGGCGGCCCACGTGCCACACCCGGCGCCGGAAGAAGTCCACCGGCCAGTCGTGGGCCTCGGCCTGCACGTCCTGCGGCAGCGCGAGGGTGACGGCACCGGTCTCGACCGGATCGGTCAGCACCCGCATCGCGGCCAGCGCGGCCGGGATCAGCTGCTCGGGACGCGAGACGCGGTCGAAGTACTTCGACACGGCCCGGAAGGCGTCGTTGACGGTGACGTCCCCGCCGCGGGTGTCCTCCAGCTGCTGCAGCACCGGGTCGGCCGCGCGGGTGGCGAACATGTCCGAGGGAAGGAGAAGGACCGGAAGCCGGTTGGTGGTCGCCAGCGCGGCACCGGTGATCATGTTGGTCGAGCCGGGGCCGGTCGAGGCGGTGCAGGCGAACGCGGCCAGCCGGTCGCGCATCTTGGCGTAGGCGACGGAGGCGTGCACCATGCCCTGCTCGTTGCGGGCCAGGTAGTACGGCAGGTCGGCCTCGCCGGTGGTGGCCGCCTGGAGCAGCGCCTGGCCGAGGCCGGCCACGTTGCCATGTCCGAAGATGCCCCACACGCCGGGGATCAGGCGGTGTTCCTGGCCGTCGCGCTCGCTGTACTGGTTGGCCAGGAAGCGCACCAGGGCCTGCGCGGTCGTCAGTCGGACGGTGTTCATCGGTTCTCTCCGAAGGGCAGCCGGTCGTCGACGTCCTGGGCGTCCCACGTCGCACGCACCCAGCCGTGCGCGGGGTCGTCACAGATCAGCCAGGCGCGGTCCTGCCCGGGACCGGCCATGACGTTGAGGTAGTAGAGGTCGTATCCGGGGGCCGCGACGGACGGGCCGTGCCACCCGTGCGGGATCAGCACGGCGTCGCCGGAGCGGATCTCCGCCAGTACGTCGATGGGCCGCCCGGGGGTGCCGTAGACGCGCTGGTAGCCGAAGCCGTTCTCGCCGGCCACCTGGAAGTAGTAGATCTCCTCCAGCTCCGACTCCTCGCCCGACCGGGCCTCGTCGTGCTTGTGCGGCGGGTACGACGACCAGTTGCCGCCCGGCGTCAGCACCTCGCACACCAGCAGCTGTTCGGCGTCGAAGGTGCCGGGCAGGCAGTAGTTGTTCACCTGCCGCGAGCAGGCGCCCGCGCCCCGCAGCTCGACGGGGACGTCCTCCTTGCGGCCGTACCGGGCGGGGAGGCCGCCCCGCCCGGTACGGCCGCTGGGCAGCGCGTACGTTCCGCCGGCTGCGCTGCTGAGGGTGGCCTCCGACGCGCGGGGGAGGTACGCGAAGTCGGTGACCGAGGCGAACACGCCGGTCCGGCCTTCGAGTGCGAAGGTGCCGCCGTCCGTGGTGACGGTGCACGAACCCGTCAGCGGCAGCACCAGGAACTCGGACTCTCCGGTGGACAGGGTGTGCGCCTCGCCCGGCCCCAGGGTCAGGATCCTGAGGCCGGAGTGTCCCCAGCCCGCCGATTCCGGCGTGACCAGGAGGTCGTAGGGGCCGTGGGCCGAGGTCCCCTTCGGCAGGTGGTACTCGCTCGCCGGGGTCACAGCAGGCTCACCGCCTTGTCGACGGCGCCGGCCACATCACCGCTGGACGGGTACAGCAGCGACCGTCCGACGACCAGACCCTGCGCGGTGGGCTGCTTCAGGGCCCTGCCCCAGGAGGCGAACGCGGCTTCGGCGTCCCTGACCTCGCCGCCCAGCAGCAGGGCGGGGAGCGTGGAGGAGGCCAGGACCCGCTCCATGTTCTCGACCACCGGCAGCTTCAGCCAGGTGTAGGCGGTACGCCGGCCCAGTCCCGAGGCGATCGTGACCGACTTGACGACCGCGTCCGTCGACAGGTCGTTGCGGATCCTGCCGTCCCGCCACTCGGAGATGAACGGCTCGACCATCGCGATCAGCCGGCGCTCGTTGAGCTCGTCGACCGCCCGGGCGGTGTTCTCCAGGGCCGAGGGCGTCGCCGGGTCGTCCAGGGCGACACGGGTGAGCATCTTGCCGCCGTCGAAGCCCATCGCCGCGATGGTGGCCGCGTCGTAGCCGGTGAACCGGTCGTCGATCTCGAACACCGATCCGGCCAGGCCCGCCCGGTTCATGGAACCGAAGACGCTCTTGCCGTCCAGCACGCCGAGCAGCAGAAGGTCTTCGAGGATGTCGGCGGTGCCCAGCACCCCGGTCACTCCCGGGCGTTCCAGCGCGACGCACAGCCGGTCGAGGAGATCGGAGCGGTCGGCCATGGCGTTGGGGTCGCCGCCGACGCCGTTGGCGCCGCGCGCGGGATGGTCGGCGGCGATGATCATCGCCTTGCCGTGCTCGCCCAGCAGCGAGGTGGCCCGGACCCGGCGGGCGGCGGCGGACGCGATGGCGCCGGGGTCGCCCACCCGGGCGGACACGATCCGGCTCAGCTTCTCAGACACTGGTCACCTCATCGAGCTTGGTGTGGACTTCGTCCTCGGTCGGCATGGCGTCCGAGCAGGGCAGGCGGCCGGCGACGAGGGCGCCGGCGGCGTTGGCGAAGGACACCGTGCGTCGCATGTCCCAGCCCGACAGCAGCCCGTGGCACAGGGCCCCGCCGAAGGCGTCACCCGCTCCGAGTCCGTTGACCACGTCCACCGGCACGGGGGCGATCTCGGCGACCTCACCGCTTCGGTGCACGGCCAGTACACCCTTCGGGCCCTGCTTCACCACCGCCAGCTCCACACCGGCCGCGAGCAGTGCGTCCGCTGCCCCATAGGGGTCACGCTCGCCGGTGGCGACCTCGCACTCGTCGAGGTTGCCGACCGCGACCGTGGTGTGGCGCAGCGCCTCGGCGTAGGAGGCGCGGGCCCGCGCGGGGTGGGCCCAGAACATCGGCCGCCAGTCCAGGTCGAACACCGTCGTGCCCGCCTTGGCCCGGTGCCGCAGCGCGGCCAAGGTGGCCGAGCGGCTCGGCTCCTCGCTCAGTCCCGTGCCCGTCATCCAGAACACGGCCGCCTCCCGGACCGCGTCCAGGTCCAGCTCGTCGGCGGTGATGTCCAGGTCGGGCGCCTTGGGCAGGCGGTAGAACCAGAGCGGGAAGTCGTCCGGCGGGAAGATCTCGCAGAACGTCACCGGGGTGGGCGCGATGTCCGACGTACCGACGTAACGGCTGTCGACGCCGTAGCCGTTCAGAGCGGCGCGTACGAAGTCGCCGAACGGGTCCCGGCCGGTCTTCGTGACCACCGCGGCCATACGGCCGTACCGGGCCGCCGCCACCGCGACGTTGGTCGGGCTGCCGCCCAGGTACTTGCCGAACGAGGTGACGTCGGCCAGCCCCACGCCGGTCTGGAGCGGATACACGTCCACTCCCACGCGGCCCATGGTCAGCACTTCGAACGGCATATCGCTGGTGTCCCTTCGATCCGGAGACTCGGGTGAAGCCCCGGAAGCGTCTCGGGAGAGATTCTGTCGCGCTCTACTAGTGCGCTCTAGTCCGAGTACGATGACCCCAGTCCAAATGTCATGTCAATAGACTGTTGCCGGAAGATTTCAAGATCGCCGCCCCGGTGGGCGGTGTCGGAGGGTGGGGCACGGGTGGATGCACCAGGCAAGCAGCGGCCCACGATGGCGGACGTCGCCGAGAAGGCGGGCGTGTCGCGGGCGCTCGTCTCGATCGTGTTCCGCGGCCAGCCGGGCGCGAGCGAGGAGACGCGGCAGCGGGTGCTGCGGGTCGCCGACGAGATCGGCTACCGCCCCGACAGCGCGGCCCGCCTCCTGGCCCGCGGCCGCAGCCGCACGCTCGGCGTGATGTTCACCGTCCAGCAGGCCTTCCACACCAATCTCATCGAGGGCATCTACCCCGAGGCCGAGCGCCTCGGGTACGAGGTCCTGCTGTCCGGCGCCACCCAGGGCCGCAGCGAGAGGAAGGCCGTCGAGGCGCTGCTCAGCCACCGCTGCGAGGCGGTGCTCCTGCTGGGCTCCTTCGCCGAGCCGGCCTTCCTGGAGGAACTGGGAGGCCGCACGGTCGCCGTGTCCGTCAGCCGTCGCGTCCCGCACGCGCACGTGGACTTCGTGCACTCGGCCGAGGGCAGGGGCGTACGGCAGGCGATGGACCATCTCGTCGAGCTGGGGCACCGCAGGATCGTGCACCTGGACGGCGGCCGGGGCCCCGGCTCGTCAGAGCGCCGGCGCGCCTACCGCGCGGCGATGCGGCGCCACGGGCTGGAGGCGGAGGAGCGGGTCGTCCCCGGCGAGCACACCGAGCGCTCCGGCATCGAGACCGGGCGTCTGCTGCTGACGGAGCGCGACGGGGGGCGGCCGCTGCCGACGGCGGTGCTCGCGGGCAACGACCGCAGCGCGATGGGCCTGCTGATGGCCCTGACCCGGGCCGGCGTCGAGGTTCCGCGCGACATGTCCGTGGTCGGCTACGACGACAGTCATCTCTCCCACCTCATGCCGATCGGACTGACGACCGTGCGCCAGGACGCGGGCCTCATGGCCGAGCACGCGGTGCGGTTCGCGGTGGAGCGGCTGGAGGACCCCCGGCGCGAGCCACGGGAGGCCGTGGTGGAGCCGAAGCTGGTGGTACGGGGGACCAGCGGGCCGCCGCCGAAGCGCTGACGTCGGCCGGCGGTCACGCCGTGGGCGGGAGCGATGCCCCGTGCCCCGGGCCGCCTCGGGGGAAGGAGATGCCGCACAGCCGGCGGATCTCGTCCATCACCCCCAAGGTGGCCACGGAGTCGGACAGGGGCCGCAAGGGGGTCTGGAGCCGTCCGTCCTGGATGCACCGGGCCACCTCCGCCGCCTCGAAGTACAGGGCGTCGTGCCCGCACAGCGGCTCGGTGTACGACAGCGGTGCGCCACCGCCCGCCGGGGCCAGCAGAACCTCGCCGGGCTGGGGGAAGGGACCGGGCAGGCTCAGGGTCGCGTGTGTCCCGGCGACCGCCGCCGAGGTCGGTGTGTCGCTGAACAGCGTGGTGTGCACGATGCCCTGAGCGCCGACGGCGTTGCGGAGCAGCGCGGCGGTCTGGCCGTTGACTCCCGAGGGATGCGGCTGGGCGCACGCCTGCACCTCCACCGGCTCACCGAGGACCGACACGGCGAGGGAGACCGGGTAGGTGCCCAGGTCGAGAAGGGGACCGCCGGCCAGGTCGGCCCGGAGGATGCGATGACCGGCGGTGAAGTGCTCGCCGTGCTCGGCCCACACGGTGCGGACCTCACCGAGGACACCTGAGCCGAGTACCTGCCGGACGACATCGAACCTGGGCAGGAAGAAGGTCCACAGCGCCTCCGCGCAGAACAGGCCGCGCTCTGTGGCCAGTCGGGCGATCTCGGCGGCCTGGGTGGCGTCGAGGGCGAGCGGCTTCTCCACCAGGGTGTGCTTGCCCGCCGTGAGGGAGATCCGGGCACAGCCGAGGTGGGCCGTGTGTTCCGTGGCGACGTACACGACGTCGACGTCCGCCGACGCGGCCAGCTCCTCGTAGGAGCCGTACGCGCGCGGGACGCCGTGGCGGTCCGCGAACCCCTTGGCGCGGGAGGCGTCGCGCGACGCGACGGCGGTGAAAACCTGGCGGGTGTGGCGCCGCACCGAGCCGACGAAACGCTCGGCGATCCAGCCGGTGCCCATCACGCCCCAGCGCAGTGCGGGCGCGTCCATCGGGTCCGGGGTGCGCGGGGCGGGCAGAGAGGTGGGGAAGACCGGCATGCTCAGACCTCCGGGACCTGGACGGCGACGGTCCGGCCACCGTTCCTCATGGACGTGATGACGGCCTCGGCCACCGCGCTCGCCACCAGACCGTCCCCCGCGGTGGCCAGCGGCGACGGCGTGCCCGAGACCATCGCGTCGGTCCACGCCTGGAGTTGGAGGCGGTAGGCGTCGGCGAACCGGGGGCGCCAGTCGGCCGGATAGCCGCAGGACCGGGCACGGGCCGCGTCGGTGATCACCCGGGCCGGGGTGGCCAGCGCCAACGCGCCGCGCTCACCGGCCACTTCACAACGGATGTCGTAGCCGTAGCCGGCGTTCAGGAACACCTCGACGGTGGTCAGCGCGCCGTCGGCGGTACGCAGCATCATCAGCTGCGGATCCCGCAGGCCGGTCGCCGCGCCGGTGGAGCGGGGCGCATGCCAACTCACCTCTGTGATCGGTGAGTCGAGCAGCCAGGGCACGGTGTCGAACTCGTGAACGGCGGAGCCGGTGATGCTCAGCTCGTCGGTGGCACCGGGAGCGGCGGAGACCCCGCGGCTGACGCAGCGCAACAGCAGCGGTGCCCCGCAGACACCGGCCGCCACCGCGTTCTTGAGCTCCTGGTACGCGGGGTCGAAGCGACGCATGAAGCCGAGCGAGATCCCCGGCCCGGCCACCCGTCGCTCCTCGCGCACGACACGGACGCATTCCTCCAGCGTCGGAGCGAGGGGCTTTTCGCACAGCACGGGCTTTCCGGCGCGCACGGCCGCGATGCTCAGATCGGCATGGGTCGTGTCGTGCGAGGCGACGACGACGGCGTCGACCTCCGCATCGCTGATCAGGGCGTACGGGTCGCCGGTGGCGCGGGTGTCGGGGAGGGCGCCGATGACGGCGGCGGCCCGCTCCTCGTCGATGTCGGCGACCATGGTGACTACGGCGCCGGATACAAGGCGATGCAGGGTGTTCACATGATCGGCGCCCATGATGCCGGCGCCGATCACTCCGATGCGTACGGTGCTCACGCCAGGGTCTCTCCTGTGGTCGAGATGACGCCGGTGGGCGCCGCGGGTGCCGAGCGGCACCTTCGCGGCACCTCCTGGACCGGGTGCCCCGGTGCCGGACCACGGACGCCCACCGGCAGGGGGGGGTGGGGGCGGTAGATGCCTGCGCCGCCCGTCAGGGCGCGGCCGCGCCTCCCTTGGCCGCCACCGGTGCGGTGAGGTCGGCCTCTTCGGGAAGCTCCTCGACGTCGACACCGCGGACTTGGGCCAACTCGTGCTTGAGAGAGGCCAGTTCGGCACCACCGGCCATGTGATTGGTCAGTTCGTCCAGGCTGACCTCGTCGCGGGAGGCGTTGAGTTCCATGGTGCCGAGGCGCAGGACGCTGAAGTGGTCGCCGACCATGTAGGCGTGGTGGGGGTTGTGGGTGATGAAGATGACGCCGAGGCCGCGGTCGCGGGCGGCGGCGATGTACTTCAGCACCACACCCGACTGCTTGACGCCGAGGGCGGCGGTGGGCTCGTCGAGGATGAGGACGCGGGCACCGAAGTAGACGGCGCGGGCGATGGCCACACACTGGCGCTGACCGCCGGAGAGAGTGCCGATGGGCTGTTCCAGGTCGTCCAGGACGATGCCCATCTCGCGCAGCTCGTGGTCGGCGGTCCTCTTCATCTTCTCGATGTCGAGACGGCGCACGGGCCAGGGGCCCTTGGTCGTCTCGGAGCCGAGGAAGAAGTTGCGCCACACCGGCATCAGGGGGACGACGGCGAGGTCCTGGTAGACGGTGGCGATGCCGGCGTCCAGGGCCTCGCGCGGGGTGGTGAAGCGCACCGGCTCGCCGTCGACGAGGAAGTCGCCCTCGGTGTGCTGGTGCAGCCCGGAGATGATCTTGATGAGGGTGGACTTGCCGGCGCCGTTGTCGCCCAGCACGCACGTGACGCGGCCGGGGTGGACGGTGAGGCTCACGCCGTGCAGGGCACGGATGTTGCCGTAGGACTTGCCGGCGCCGCGCAGTTCGACGATCGGCCGGTCCTCGCCCTCGGGCGGGGCGTCGGGGAGGGTGGCCCCCTGGGTTCCGGATTCGCTCTTCGTCATCGGGTCACCTCCGGGTCGCCGTGCGCTGGATGTACTGGTTGATCAGGACGGCGCCGAGCAGCATCACGCCGAGGAAGGCCTTGAACCAGTCGGGGTTCCAGCCGGCGTAGACGATGCCCTGCTGCACCATGCCGAACATGAAGGCGCCGAAGACCGGGCCGATCGCCGAGCCCGCGCCGCCGGTCAGCAGGCAGCCGCCGATCACGGCCGCCGAGATGTAGATCAGCTCCTGTCCCACCCCCTCGCCGGACTGCACGGTGTTGAAGGTGAACAGCTGGTGCATGCCGACGAACCAGGCGCCGAGGCCCACCAGCATGAACAGTGAGATCTTGGTGAAGTTCACGGGCACACCGACCGCCCGCGAGGACTCCTTGTTGCCGCCGACCGCGAAGATCCAGTTGCCGTACCTGGTGCGCAGCAGCATCCAGGTGGCCAGGGCGGCGAAGACGAGCCAGTAGACCACCGTGATCTTGACCTGGACGCCACCGACGTCGAAGGTCGACGCGAAGACCTTCTTGGCCTGGGCGAAGCCGTCCATGTCGCTGATGTCGTCGGTGGCCACGTTGCCGGTGACCAGCTTGGTCACCGCGAGATTGACGCCCTGCAGGCCCAGGAAGCTGCCCAGGGTGATCAGGAAGCTGGGCAGTCCGGTCCTGACGACCAACCAGCCGTTGAAGAAGCCGATCGCGAGGGACACGACGAGCGCCAGGACGGTGCCGACCCACACGTTCACACTGAGCTGATAGCTCAGCATGCTCGCGGTCAGCGCCGAGGTGATCACGGCGACGCCGGCCGACAGGTCGAACTCCCCGCCGATCATCAGCAGGGCCACCGGAATCGCCATGATGCCGATGGTCGACGACTGGTAGAGCACGTTCGCCATCGAGGCGCCGTCGCGTACCGGAGGCGCCGCGACGAGGAAGAACACGTACACCGCCAGGGCGCCGAGGAGGACACCCACCTCGGGGCGGGCGAGCAGCCGGAGGGCCAGGGGCCGCGCGGTGGTGCGCCCGTCGGTCTCCTCGGGGCCGGGGGCCGGCGGTGTGGTCACCGCCGGCTCGGCATGCTGGGTCACGCTCATCACCGCGCTCCCTTGGCGGCGAACTCGGCGACGGCGTCCACGTTGTCCTTGGTGATGAACGCGGGGCCGGTCAGGACGGGGGCCGTGCCGCCGCCGCTGAAGTTGCCGTTCGTCCTGTACAGCCACAGCGAGTCGACCGCCAGGTAGCCCTGAAGGTACGGCTGCTGGTCGACGGCGAATTCGACCTGACCGTTCTGGACGGCCTTGACGAGGTCCTTGTTGAGGTCGAAGGTGGCGACCTTCGCCTTGCCGCCGGCGTCGGAGAGGGACTGGACGGCGGTGAGGGCGATGGGGGCGCCCAGGGTGACGACCTGGTCGATCGAGGAGTCCTGCTTGAGCTTGGCGGTGATCGTCGACTTCACCGAAGGCATGTCGGTGCCGTTGACGTAGAGGACGTCCGTCTTGCCGTTGAAGCCCTTCTTCAGACCGGCGCAGCGGGCCTCCAGCGCCACCTGTCCCTGTTCCTGGATGACGCACAGGGCGTGCTTGGCGCCGAGGTCGTTCAGCCGCGCGCCGAAGGCCTGGCCGGCGATGTTCTCGTCCTGGCCGAAGTACTCCAGCATGCCGAGCTTCTTCCAGTCGTCGACGCCGGAGTTGAAGCCGACGACCGGGATGCCCGCCGCGGTGGCCTTGGCGACGACGTCCTTCAGCGCGTCGGGCTTGGCGGCGGTCAGGGCGATGCCGTCGACCTTCTGGTCGATCGCGTTCTGCACCAGGTTGGCCTGGTTGCCGGCGCTGGGGTCGGAGGAGTAGACGAGCTTGATGTTGTCCTTGGCGGCCGCGGCCTGGGCGCCCTTGCGCACCAGATCCCAGAAGGTGTCGCCGGGGGAGGCGTGGGTGACCATGGCCACGGTCATACGGGGGGTCGTGGCCTTGCCTGCGGAGGCCGCCTCGCCGCCTTCCTCGGCCTTCTTGCCGCCGCTGCCACTGGAACAGGCGGCGAGCGTCAGGGTGCCGGCGAGGAACGCGGCGGTCAGGGCGGCGGCTCGGTGGTTTCTGTGCATGTCCCTTGCACCTCACTGTGCTGGTCAGGGTGGGAAATGGGATGACGGCCTCGAAGAAGGGCCCGGCCCGGCGTGCTGGGTGGGGCGCGTGACCAGGGGTGCCGTGTGCGGCGGAAAGGTGTCGTCGTCGGCAGCGGTGGGTGTGTGCGCCGCCTGTTCTCGGCCGTCTAGAGCGCGTTACTAGCGCGCTCTAGAGCACGTACTATGAAACGCCCCCGAGATGATGTCAATAGCTTTGTCAGGACGTATCGACAAGGTTGCCGGGTGGTCACGACACGGTGGAGAAGCCGCTCGTCCCGTGGACGGCGGCCGGGGCGAGGCGATAGGCAAGGGGCGGTTCCCGCCGGTGGCCTTCGGTGGTCACGCCGTCGTCCCCAGGCGTGTCCGGGGACTCCGCGCGGGCTGCCGGACGGACCCGGGCGGGGCGGTTCGGCCGCCGTACGGTCTCGGGGTCGCGATGGCAGCGCACACCTCCGCATATTCAGGCGGCCGTCCCACCGGCCTGGTCGGACGACCGCGCTGACGTCCCGGCGCCTGTGGGCGGACGGCAGGGGTGCAAGGGCGCGGGCGCGCGGGGGTGCAGGTGCGTGATCGGCGGGTCCTCCGGCGGCGGTCACCCCCCCCGTGGGCTCTCGGGGCGAGCCGGTGAGCCGGGACGCCGGCCGGGACCACCTCCGGGTGCCGTCGACGGCTCACGGGTCAGCCGTGCACGGGCTGCCCGGCAGGGGCCGCGTCTTGGGGCAGGGCCCGCCGCAGCGCATGGGTGCGGACGTCCAGAAGGCGGGTGCGGACGTCCAGGAGAGGGACTCGACCGCGCCTTCCTCGCGAGGTTCCCCGCGCCCTGGCGGGGGCGCGGGGAACTCTCCGGTCGGCGTCGCGGGACGCTGTCGCCTACTTGTTCGACTCCACCGCGTGCCCGCCGAACTGGTTGCGCAGCGCGGCGATCATCTTCATCTGGGGGGAGTCGTCCTGACGGGACGCGAAGCGGGTGAACAGCGACGCGGTGATCGCCGGCAGCGGCACCGCGTGGTCGATGGCCGCCTCGACGGTCCATCGCCCCTCGCCCGAGTCCTCGGCGTAGCCGCGCAGCTTCGCCAGGTGCTCGTCCTCGTCGAGCGCGTTGACGGCGAGGTCCAGCAGCCAGGAACGGATGACGGTCCCCTCCTGCCAGGAGCGGAACACCTCGCGCACGCTCGTCACCGAGTCGACCTTCTCCAACAGCTCCCAGCCCTCGGCGTAGGCCTGCATCATGGCGTACTCGATGCCGTTGTGGACCATCTTGGAGAAGTGCCCGGCGCCCACCCTGCCCGCGTGGACATAGCCGTACGGCCCCTCCGGCTTGAGGGCTTCGAAGATCGGCTGGAGCCGTTCCACGTGCTCCTCGTCGCCGCCCACCATCAGGGCGTAGCCGTTCTGGAGTCCCCACACGCCTCCCGAGACACCCGCGTCGACGAAGCCGATGCCCTTCGCGCCCAGCTCGGCGGCGTGCTTCTCGTCGTCCGTCCAGCGGGAGTTACCGCCGTCGACGACCGTGTCGCCGGGCGACAGCAGCTCCGCCAGCTCGTCGACGACGGACTGCGTGGCGGCGCCGGCGGGCACCATCACCCAGACCGTGCGCGGGCCGTCGAGGCGCTCGACCAGTTCGGCGAGGCTGCCCACGTCGGAGACGTCGGGGTTGCGGTCGTAGCCGACGACGGTGTGGCCGGCGCGGCGGATCCGCTCGCGCATGTTGCCACCCATCTTGCCGAGCCCGATCAGACCGATCTGCATGTCAGTTGGCTTCCTTCTGTGCGTCGGGAGTGGGGGCCTGCCGGTCGCCGCCGCGCAGGGCGACGGCGTACATCTCGTCGGCGTCGAGACGCCGCAGTTCCTCGGCGATCAGCTCGGAGGTGGGGCGCACCTTCAGGGCCAGGGTGCGGGACGGCTGTCCCGGCAGCGTGAGGGTGGCCAGCGGACCCTCGGGGCGGTCGATGACGACCTCGCCCCGAGCGGTGCCGAGGCGCACGCCCGTCACGACCGGCCCGGCGGTCAGCACCCGCTCGACGGACACGCCGAGCCGGGCCTCCAGCCAGCGGGCCAGCAGTTCGGCGCTCGGGTTGTCGGCCTCGCTCTCCACGGCGGCCGAGGTGATGGTCTCCTTGGCCTGGTCGAGGGCGGCCGCCAGCATGGAACGCCACGGCGTCAGCCGGGTCCAGGCGAGATCGGTGTCGCCGGGGGTGTAGGAGGCGCTGCGCTGCTCCAGCGCGGCGAGCGGGGACTCCACGGCGTACATGTCGGTGATCCGGCGCTGGGCCAGCGCGCCCAGCGGGTCCTTCGCCGGGTTCTCCGGCGCGTTCACCGGCCACCACACGACCACCGGCGCGTCCGGCAGCAGCAGCGGCAGGACCACGGAGTCGGCGTGGTCGGACACCTCGCCGTAGGTCCGCAGTACGACCGTCTCGCCGGTGCCCGCGTCGGCGCCGACCCGTACCTCGGCGTCCAGGTGCGACTTGGTGCGGTCCTTCGGGGTCCGGGCGTGCCGCTTGATGACGACCAGGGTGCGCGAGGGGTGTTCGTGCGAGGCCTCCTCGGCCGCCTTGATCGAGTCGTAGGCGTTCTCCTCGTCCGTCACGATCACCATCGTGAGGACCATGCCCACGGCGGGCGTGCCGATGGCCCGGCGGCCCTTCACCAGGGCCTTGTTGATCTTGCTTGCCGTGGTGTCCGTCAGGTCGAATTTCATGGCCTGCGCCAGCTCCGTCCGTCTCGTGCGAGCATCTCGTCCGCTTCCTCGGGGCCCCAACTGCCCGAGGCGTACTGCGCGGGCCTGCCCTGTTTGGCCCAGTACTCCTCGATCGGGTCGAGAATCTTCCAGGACTCCTCCACCTCCTGGTGGCGGGGGAAGAGGTTGGCGTCGCCGAGCAGCACATCCAGGATCAGCCGTTCGTACGCCTCCGGGCTGGACTCGGTGAACGACTCGCCGTACGCGAAGTCCATGGTGACGTCCCGGATCTCCATCGAGGTACCCGGCACCTTCGAACCGAAGCGCACGGTCATCCCCTCGTCCGGCTGCACCCGGATGACGACCGCGTTCTGCCCCAACTCCTCGGTGGCGGTGGAGTCGAACGGGGAGTGCGGCGCGCGCTGGAAGACCACCGCGATCTCCGTCACCCGGCGGCCCAGCCGTTTGCCGGTCCGCAGGTAGAAGGGCACCCCCGCCCAGCGCCGGTTGTCGATGCCGAGCTTCACCGCCGCGTACGTGTCGGTCGTCGAGGAGCGGTCGATGCCCTCCTCCTCCAGATAGCCGGGCACCCGCTCACCGCCCTGCCAGCCCGCCGCGTACTGCCCGCGCACGGTGTGCCGACCCAGGTCCTCCGGCAGCCGTACGGCCTTGAGCGCCTTCAGTTTCTCGGTCAGCAGCGACTCCGCGTCGAAAGCGGCCGGTTCCTCCATGGCGGTCAGGGCCAGCAGCTGCAGGAGGTGGTTCTGGATGACGTCACGGGCCGAGCCGATGCCGTCGTAGTACCCGGCGCGACCGCCGATGCCGATGTCCTCGGCCATCGTGATCTGCACGTGGTCGACGTAACTGCGGTTCCACAGGGGCTCGTACATCTGGTTGGCGAAGCGGAGCGCCAGGATGTTCTGGACGGTCTCCTTGCCGAGGTAGTGGTCGATGCGGAAGACCTGCTCGGGGTCGAACACGTCGTGCAGGACCGCGTTCAACTCGCGGGCGCTGGCCAGGTCGTGACCGAACGGCTTCTCGATGACCGCGCGCCGCCAGGATCCCCCGGGCGGACTGGCCAGCTTGTGCTTCTTGAGCTGCTTGACGACCTTCGGGAACATCTTCGGCGGCACCGAGAGATAGAACGCGAAGTTGCCGCCCGTGCCCCGGGAGCTGTCCAGCTCCTCGACGGCCTCGCGGAGCCGCTTGAACGCCTCGTCGTCGCCGAAGTCGCCGGGGATGAACCGCATCCCCTCGGCGAGCTGCTGCCAGACCTCCTCGCGGAACTCGGTGCGGGCGTGCTCGCGGACCGCGTCGTGCACGATCTGCGCGAAGTCCTCGTCCTCCCAGTCCCGGCGCGCGAAGCCCACCAGCGAGAAGCCCGGCGGCAGCAGGCCCCGGTTGGCCAGGTCGTACACGGCCGGCATCAGTTTCTTGCGGGACAGGTCACCGGTCACCCCGAAGATGACGAGCCCGGACGGGCCCGCGATCCGGGGCAGCCGGCGATCGTCCGCGTCCCGGAGCGGGTTGTGCCACTCGGCGGTCATTCCCCATCAACTCCCTTGCTGTTCAGCGACTTCGCCACCATGTCCGACAGCTCCTGCCACGCCGCTTCGAACGCGGCGACACCCTGGTTCTCCAGCAGACCCACGACCTCCTCGTAGGAGATGCCGAGCGCCTCCACGGCGGCGAGGTCGGCACGTGCCTGTGCGTAGCCGCCGCTCACCGTGTTCCCGCGGATGTCGCCGTGGTCGGCGACGGCGTCGAGCGTGGCCTCGGGCATGGTGCTGACGGTGCCGGGCGCGACCAGCTCGTCCACGTACAGGGTGTCCTTGTACGCCGGGTTCTTCACGCCGGTCGAGGCCCACAGCGGGCGCTGCTTGTGGGCGCGGGCCCCGGCGAGGGCGGTCCAGCGGCTGCCGGGGTGCGCGGTGTCGCCGGCCTCGCCGAACACCTCCTCGTACGCCTCGTAGGCGAGCCGCGCGTTGGCGAGCGCGGCGCGGCCCCTGAGGGCGAGTGCCTCCGGTGTGCCGAGCAGCGTCAGCCGCTTGTCGATCTCGGCGTCGACGCGGGAGACGAGGAAGGAGGCCACGGAGTGGACGGCGGACAGGTCGAGGCCCGCCGCCCGCGCCTTCTCCAGGCCCGCCAGGTAGGCGTGCATCACCTCGAAGTGGCGCTCCAGCGAGAAGATCAGTGTGGCGTCGACGCTGATGCCGAGCCCGATGACCTCGGTGATCGCCGGGAGGCCCGCCCTCGTCGCCGGAATCCTGATCATCACGTTGGGGCGGTCGACGAGCCGGACGAGCCGCCTGGCCTCGGCGACGGTCGCGGCGGTGTCGTGGGCCGGCCGGGGGTCGACCTCGATGGAGACCCGGCCGTCCCGGCCCGCCGTCGCCTCGTACACCGGGCGCAGGACGTCGGCGGCGGCGCGCACATCGGCGGTCGTCATCATCCGGACGGCCTCGTCGACCGTCACCCCGCGCACGGCGAGGTCGGCGAGCTGCTCCTCATAGCCCTCCCCGGAGCCGATGGCGGCCCGGACGACGGACGGGTCGGTCCTCACGCCGACCACGTGGCGCTTCTCGACGAGCTTGGCGAGGTGGCCGGAGGAGACGCGGGTGCGGGAGAGGCCGTCGAGCCAGACGGAGACGCCCTCGTCACCGAGGCGCTCCAGGGGGTCCGCGGCGGTGTCCGCCACGGCTGTTTCGGTGGTCACAATGATCATCTTCCTTCAGGCGCTCGCGTCAACCGCGCACGGCGGTGAGTGATTCCCTCGCGGCGGCGACGACGTGCTCGGAGGTGAAGCCGTACTCGGCGAACAGCGTCTTCGCGTCGGCGGAGGCGCCGAAGTGTTCGAGGGAGACGATGCGGCCGTGGTCACCGACGTAGCGGTACCAGGTCAGACCGATCCCCGCCTCGACCGCCACGCGGGCCTTCACGGACGGCGGCAGCACGTGCTCGCGGTATTCGCGCGACTGTTCCTCGAACCACTCCACCGACGGCATCGACACGACCCGCGTCCCGACCCCCTCGGCCTCCAGCCGCTCCCGGGCGCCGACGGCGAGCTGCACCTCGGAACCCGTGGCGATCAGGATCACCTCCGGGGTCCCGGTCGAGGACTCCTGGAGCACATAACCGCCCTTCGCCGCCCGGGAGTCGGGCGCGTACGTCGGCACGCCCTGCCGGGTGAGCGCCAGCCCGTGCGGGGCCGGGTCGGTGGCGTGCCGCCTCAGGATCTCGGCCCAGGCGATGGCCGTCTCGTTGGCATCGGCCGGACGGACGATGTTCAGGCCCGGGATCGCGCGCAGCGCGGCCAGGTGTTCGACCGGCTGGTGGGTGGGTCCGTCCTCGCCGAGACCGATGGAGTCGTGCGTCCACACGTACGTCACCGGCAGCTGCATCAGCGCCGAGAGCCGCACGGCGTTGCGCATGTAGTCGGAGAAGACCAGGAACGTGCCGCCGTAGATACGGGTGTTGCCGTGCAGCGCGATGCCGTTCATCTCCGCGGCCATGGAGTGCTCACGGATACCGAAGTGGACCGTGCGCCCGTAGGGATCGGCATCGGGCAGCGGGTTGTCCGCGGGGAGGAACGACGACGTCTTGTCGATCGTGGTGTTGTTGGACCCGGCGAGGTCGGCGGAGCCGCCCCACAGCTCCGGGATCACCGCGCCGAGCGCCTGGAGGACCTTGCCGGACGCGGCGCGGGTCGCCACCGACGTGCCCTCCTCGAAGACGGGCAGCGCCCGCTCCCAGCCCTCGGGCAGCCGGCCCGCGACCACCCGGTCGAACAGTCCGGCCCGTTCGGGGGAGGCGGTACGCCACTCGGCGATCCGCCCGTCCCAGGCGGCGTGCGCCTCGGCGCCCCGGTCGAGCGCCCGCCGGGTGTGGGCGAGCACGTCGTCGGCGACGTCGAAGGTCTTCTCCGCGTCGAAGCCGAGGACGCGCTTGGTGGCCGCGACCTCGTCCGCGCCGAGCGCCGAGCCGTGCGCCGCCTCGGTGTTCTGTGCGTTCGGGGCCGGCCAGGCGATGATCGTGCGCATCGCGATGATCGAGGGGCGCGAGGTCTCCTCCCGCGCGGCCAGCAGCGCGTCGTACAGGGCGTGCACGTCGACGTTGCCGTTGAACGCGGGTTCGATCCGCTGGACGTGCCAGCCGTACGCCTCGTACCGCTTGAGCACGTCCTCGGAGAACGCGGTGGCCGTGTCGCCCTCGATGGAGATGTGGTTGTCGTCGTACAGGAAGACCAGGTTGCCCAGCTTCTGGTGGCCCGCCAGCGACGAGGCCTCCGCCGAGATGCCCTCCTCCAGGTCGCCGTCGGAGACGATCGCCCAGATGGTGTGGTCGAACGGAGACGCCCCCTCGGGCGCGTCCGGGTCGAACAGACCGCGCTCGTAGCGGGCGGCCATCGCCATGCCCACGGCGTTGGCGACGCCCTGGCCCAGCGGGCCGGTGGTGGTCTCCACACCGGCCGTGTGCCCGTACTCGGGATGGCCCGGCGTCTTCGAACCGTGCGTCCGGAACGCCTTGAGGTCGTTCAGCTCCAGCTCGTACCCGGCGAGATAGAGCTGGGTGTAGAGGGTCAGCGAGGTGTGGCCGGGGGAGAGGACGAAGCGGTCGCGGCCCGTCCACTCGGGGTCGGCGGGATCGTGTCGCATCACCTTCTGAAAGAGCGTGTACGCGGCGGGCGCGAGGCTCATCGCCGTACCCGGGTGCCCGTTGCCGGCCTTCTGCACGGCGTCGGCGGCCAGCAGGCGGGCGGTGTCGACGGCGCGCCGGTCGAGTTCTGTCCAGTTCATGTTCAAGAAGTCCTCGATGAGACGGCGGAATTGATCCAGCGCATTCAAAGGTAAAAGTCTGACTTTTGATGAGGTAGGTCGTCGTGTGCCAGCCTTCGGTGAAACTGGGACACCGACGACGCGGCGGCGAGGACATGACGGAGAGACACTTCCCGCACGGCGACCGGATCAAGACCTTCCCGTTCCCCGTCGACGACGGCCTCTCCGGCATCGGGATGCGAGTGGGCCCGATGGACGACGACGAGCTGTGGCGCGCGGACATACCCCTGGAGGGGGTCCACCGCATCGACTTCCACGTGGTGCTGCTGTTCGACGACGGTCCGGTGCGCCACATGGTCGACTTCACCGAGTACGAGGTGGGCGCGGGCGACCTGTTGTGGATCCGTCCGGGGCAGGTGCATCGATTCTCACGCGTGAGCGAGTACCGCGGGAGGGCCCTCACCATGCAACCGGGCTTCCTGCCCCGCGCCACCGTCGAGGCGACCGGCCTCTACCGCTACGACCTGCCGCCGCTGCTTCGCCCCGGCGAGAGCCAACTGGCGGCCCTGCGCGCCTCGTTGGCACAACTGGAGCGCGAGTACGCCGACGCGACCGCGCCGACCGCCACCCTGCCGCTCGTTCTGCACGCCGCCGTGCTGCGGCACTCCCTGACGGCCTTCCTGCTGCGCCTGGCCCATCTCGCCGCCCCCTCGGCCGAGTCGGCTCGCCGGCCCGACGACACGACCTTCACCCGCTTCCGGGACGCGGTCGAGCGGGGGTTCGCCGCCAACCACAGCGTCAGCGCCTACGCCGACGACCTCGGCTACTCCCGCCGCACCCTCGTCCGCGCGGTCCGCGCCGCGACCGGCGAGACACCCAAGGGGTTCATCGACAAGCGGGTCGTCCTGGAGGCGAAACGGCTGCTCGCTCACACGGACCTGCCGATCGGCCGCGTCGGCGCGGCCGTCGGTTTCCCCGACGCGGCCAACTTCTCCAAGTTCTTCCATCTGCACACCGGGACCACGCCGGTGGTGTTCCGGGCGGAGACGCGGTGACGCGCGACGAGGGGCGGGCTCCACGCCGTGGAGCCCGCCCCTCGCCCGAGCCGTTCGTCAGCGGCCGAAGTTGAACCAGTTCACGTTCACGAAGTCCTGCGACTGCCCGCTCGTGAAGGTCAGATAGACGTCATGGGTGCCGGTGACCCCGCTGATGTTCGCCGGCACCGTCCGCCAGGACTGCCAGCCACCGGTGTCGGCGATCGAGAAACTGCCCACCGGCGCGTTCGACCGGCTGTCGAGCCTGACCTCGACGAGGCCGCTCACCCCCGAGTTGGCGCCGGAGGCCACGCGGGCGACGAACTGCCTCGCGGCCGTGGAACCGAAGTCGACGTCTCGGAACATCGCCCAGTCGCCGTTGGCCAGCGCGCCGATGTTCTGGCCGCCGCCGGAGTCGGTCGTGGTCTCGGTGAGGGTGCCGCTCTGGCTGTCGTACGACTCGGCCTGGATGGCGCTGTACGCGTCACGGGTGCCCGTCGGGGGCGGGGTGGTCGTGCCCCCACCGGCCGACAGCACCTGTACGTAGTCGACGACCATGGGGACACCGGAGCGGGTGTCGCCGTCCAGGCCGCCGCCGAACGCGTCCGGGAAGGCGCCGCCCATCGCCACGTTCAGGATGATGAAGAAGCCGTGGTCGGTGGCGTTGGACCAGGTGGTCGCGTCGACCTGGTTGGCGTTGACCGCATGGAACCGGGTGCCGTCGACGGAGAACCGGATCGTCTCGGGGGTCACCGAGCGGTCCCACTCCATGGTGTACGTGTGGAAGCCGGACTGGCAGGTCGTGCCCGGGCACGCGGTGGAGTTGCCGATGCCGGTCGTCTCGTTGCACGGGCCGCCGGGGTTGGTGCCGCAGTGGATCGTGGCCCAGACCTGGTTGCGGCCCTGCACGTTCTCCATGATGTCCAGCTCGCCGACGCTCGGCCAGTTCTGGTAGTTGCCCCGGTAGGGAGCGCCCAGCATCCAGAACGCCGGCCAGTAGCCCTCGGCGGCCGTCCCGGTGACGTTCGGCATCTGGAGCCGGGACTCGACCCGCAGCTTGCCGCCCGCCGGGGGCCGGAAGTCGGTGCGGTTGGTCTCGATCCGGCCGGACGTCCACCTGCCCGCCGAGTCGCGGACCGGGGTGATGCGCAGATTGCCGTTGCCGTCGAGGGACACGTTGTTGGTGCTGTTCGTCATGGTCTCGACCTCGCCGGTGCCCCAGTTGGCGGGCCCGCCGGGATACGAAGTCCCGGTCGCGTACTGCCAGTTGGAGGTGTTGACGCCGGTTCCGGCCGTGCCGTTGAAGTCGTCGACGAAGACCTGGGTCCATCCTGCGGGCGGTGTGGGGGCGGCGCCCTGCGCGGTCGTCGCCCACGCCGTGGCCAGCGCCAACGCGCCGGCCATGGCGAGGAACGCGCGCCTGAGCGTGCGGCGACGTCCGAGGGGTGTGCCGGAGGGTTCACTCATAGCGGCCTCTTCGGGTGTACGGAGTGAATGCGCGGGTGGGGGAGCGCTCCGTGGAGTCCCGTCCTGAGAGCGCTCTCAAGAGAAGAGCGTGCGGTCAATGTGCGCTGTGGCGCTCCGGTCGTCAAGAGTTGAAGCGGAGAAAGTCTTTACGCGAGGGGTGAGTTCACCTCTTCTTCGCGAGGAGGCCCCGGTGTTCACGCCGGGGAGGAATCGCATCCGGGCGCCACGACACGGAGCGTCGCCGCACGTGGTTCAGGGCGTGGAGCACCCGTACCGCCTGTCCGGGTGGCGCTTGTTCGGCACGGCTTCGATCAGGTGCTTCTCGTCCCGTCGACAGCTGTTATGACGTCCCGGGCGGCGGGCGGCGGGCGGCGGGCGGCGGGCGGAGGGTGGTGGACCGCGGGCGCAGACGGGTTCGGGTTCGGCATCGGCGATCCCCGACGGCGGCGGAACAAGGCCGACGCGGGATACCGGGCCCATGTCGTCTCCCGCTGTCGCTGTCGCTGTCGCTGTCGCTGTCGCTGTCGCTGTCGCTGTCGCTGTCGCCGTCGCCGTCGCCGTCGTCGCTTTCGCCTCCGCCTATGCCTGCGTCTGCGCCTTGACCCGGATCGTGTCGATGACCGCCTGGACGGCGGTGACGAAGTTCTCCGGGTCGTCCAACGCCCGGAACCGCGGGGCCAGTCGGGCGATGTTGGGGAACTTCTCGGGCGGCAGGGTGAGGTAGTCCGTCTTCCACGCCCGCAGATCCGCGTCCCGGATCTCGGGGGACAGGGACGCCAGACTCGCGTCCATGGCGCTGTAGGACAGCACCAGATCGGCGAAGACACGGTAGTAGCGGGCCGCGTCGTCGTCTCCGAGGCCCGCGCGGCGCATGCAGTCCAGTTTGCGTTCCACGGTCCGGAACTCGTTCTCCCGGCGGGCGGTACGCGCGGCCGCGAGGGCGCCCACTCGCGGGTGCCGGAGGAACGCCCGGTGGGTGTGGACCGCGATCTGCATCAGGTCGTGGGCCCAGTCGTCCGTCGGCGCCGGGGTGTTCGCCAGCGCCTCTTCGTGCAGGGCGTCGATGAGGGCCAGCAACAACTCGTCCTTGTTCCGGAAATGCCGGTAGATCGCCGTCGGATGAGCGGTCAGCTCGCGGCCGAGCGCCGAGAACGTCAGCTTGTCCATGCCGGACGAGTCGGCTACCCGGAACGCGGCCTCGACGATCGACTCCTGGCTCAGCGTGCCGCGGGGCAACCGGGGTCGGCGCGTGCCCTTGGCCGTACCGGCGTTACTGGTGGTCATATGTCCTTCCTCGTATCGGTCGTCTTCCATGGTGGTGCACCGACGCCGCCGGGTCAGCCCGCGACGGCCGAGCCGTCCGCACGAGGGTCGGTGGCGGCGACCAGGCGCGGTCCGTCGGCGCCGCCTGCCCGGCGGACCAACTGGCCGTGTCCGACTCCGTCGTCGTGTGCGTCGATCAGGTCGACGG
This sequence comes from Streptomyces stelliscabiei, assembly GCF_014873495.1. GTDB lineage: Bacteria > Actinomycetota > Actinomycetes > Streptomycetales > Streptomycetaceae > Streptomyces > Streptomyces bottropensis. Next base: position 8,588,372 of record NZ_JADBGF010000001.1, read on the forward strand.
AGAATCCCGCACCTTCGATCGCACGGACGCCGGGAAGGGGCACGTCCCGCTCCGCCCTGACGGTACCGGTGCCCTCCGTCACCCCGGCCTCCATGGCCCCGAGGACCCAGCGCGGCGCCGACACGGCACGCCCCACGGAGTCGCCGGCGGCGAGACGCAGGGCCAGGTGGGTGTGCACCTGCGGCTGCGCGCGTCCTCCCATGACGCCGTGTGCTCCGACCAGTGCGCCGGCCTCGCGGACCAGGACGGGCATCAGTGTGTGCAGGGGGCGCTTGCCGCCGGCGAGCCGGTTCGGCGACGCCGGGTCGAGGGAGAACGACGCGCCCCGGTTGTGCAGGACGACACCGGTGCCGGGATCGAGCACCGCGGCACCGAAGCAGTGGAACACGCTCTGGATCAGGGAGACCCAGGTACCGTCCCGGTCCGTCACGACGACGGCGACGGTGTCGCCGGAGGCCTTGCGCTGTCCGACCATGTCGACGGGGGTGCCCGCCAGGGCCCGCTCGGCGATACGTCGTACGTACGGGGCCGACAGCAACTCGTCGGCAGAGGCAGCCTCCCCCCACTCCGGATCGCAGCAGAAGTTGTCGCGATCGGCGGCGGCCTGGGCCAGCACGGATGCCACCACGCCCGCGTCGCGGCCCAGCGGGTCCAGCGTCCCGCGGACCGAGCGCACCACGTCGAGCGCGCGCAGGCCCTGGAGGAAGTACAGGCCCTGCGAGTTGTCGCCGCCCGAGAGGTATTCGACGCCGTCGTACACCGCGCCATGAGTCCCCGACAGCCGTACCGTGTGCTCGGCGAGGTCCTCGACCGTCATGGCCGAGCCCCGCTCGGCGAGCAGTTTCACCAGGCTCACGCCCACGTCTCCGCCGTACAGGGCGGACGGACCCTGTGCGGCGATCGACGCGAGCGTACGGGCGAGGGCGGGCTGCCGCAGGCTCTGACCTGCCCGGAGGACGTCTCCGTCGGCGAAGAACACGCCGAGCATCCCGGGGTCGCGGGCCAGGGTCCGCCGTTCCCTGCGCAGGTCCAGGGCCAGCCCGGGGGCGACGGGGACGCCCTCGCGGGCGGCTGCTTCCGCGGGGGCGAGCGCCGCCGCGAGCGGACGGGTCCCCCAGGTGTCGGCGAGCGCTGCCCAGCCGGCCACCACGCCGGGGACGGTGACCGGGAGCGCGCCGAGGACGGGCATCCGCTCGTACTCGTCCGCCATCGCCCGGACGTCCACGGCCCGCGGGGCCCGGCCGCCGGCGTTGACGAAGCGGACCTCCCCGTCGGCGGTGCCCACCAGCGCCAGGAGGTCGCCGCCGACCGAACACTGATTGGGGTAGACGACGGTCAGCATGGCGGCGGCCGCGAGTGCGGCGTCCACCGCGTTGCCGCCGCCGCGAAGTACGTCGGCCGCGACGTCGCTCGCCGTCGAGTGCGGTGTCGCGACGGCCCACTCGCCGCCCGTGGCGGAGAGCCGACGATCAGTGAATACGGACATGGTTCCCTTCCCCAGCACCAACGCGGATCCTCTGAGGGGTCTCGTGCGCATCCCGGCCGGGATGCGGCGGACGGGACCTGCTCCCCGGGCAGATGGTCGTTAACCGCCCTGTTACGGGAGATTCCTTGACAGTTTCGGAGCCCCCGCCCTAGCTTCCCTCATAGTCAACGACATCGACTATCGCATTGACTATGAGTCCACGCAACCACGGAAACCTCCTGAAGGAGGCCGGCAATGGCAAGATCGTTCCGTCGTGCCCGTCCTACGACACTCCCGGTGGCCTGTGCCGCCGTCGCGGCCGCGGCCATGCTCGCCGGGTGCGGCGGCTCCACGGAGGCCGCGCCCTCGTCCGCGGCCTCTCCCGTGGTCGACCTGCCTGCGGGGACCCTCGTGAAGGACGGGCAGATCACCTACTGCTCGGACATCAGCGCACCGCCGCTGACGTACTACGACGCCGCGCAGAAGCCGGTGGGCGCCGAGATCGAGCTGGGCGACGCGCTCGCGGACCGGCTCGGTGTCAAGGCGGTCTGGGCCAACACCGCGTTCAACGGCATCATCCCCGCGCTGCAGGCCAAGCAGTGCGACGCGATCATCACCCAGCTCTACATCAAGCCCGAGCGGGAGAAGGTCGTGGACTTCGTCCCGTACATGTACGCCTCCAACACCCTCATGGTGTCCGCGAAGAACGAGAAGGGCATCGAGAGCGCGTCCGACCTGTGCGGTAACAAAGCCGCGGCGCAGACGGGCACGACTGTCGCCGACTACCTCGCCGACCAGTCGAAGAAGTGCCAGGCGGACGGGAAGCAGAAGGTCGACATCCGGCTGTTCACCAAGGACTCCGACGCCCTTCAGCAACTGCGCCTCGGGCTGGTCGACAGCTACGGAACGACCCTGGAGACCGCCGCATACGTGCTGAAACAGCAGCCTGACACGTTCGCGCTCGCCGGAGAGCCCTTCAACCGCATCAAGGTGGGCGCCGCGACCCGCAAGGACGACACCGCTCTGCACGAGGCGCTGACCAAGGCGTTCGCCGCGGTCCGGAAGAGCGGCGAGTACGCCGCCATCCTCAAGAAGTGGAACCTGACGGGCGACGACATCGCCGGTTAGCACCCCGCCCGTACGACCGGTGGGGCCGTTCGACCGCCGTACATCCCGGCGGGCCGTGGTCCGGCCCGGCCGCATCCGCACATACGCAGGGAGAGGATGACGTGATCGACACGTCCTTGCTCGCCGACTCGGCACCGGTGGCCGGCTTCGACTGGCCGTTCTTCTGGCACTATCTGCTGTCCCCCTCGGGGATCTTCCTGGAAGGGCTGTGGCGCACCGTCTACATCTCGGTCGTCGCACAGACGCTCGGGGTGCTGCTGGGTCTCGTCATCGCGCTGGCCCAGCGCAGTCGCTTCGCCGCGCTGCGCTGGTGCGGCCGGACGTACGTCTGGCTGATCAGGGGCACGCCCCTGCTGGTCCAGCTGGTCCTCGTCTACAACGGCCTCGCGGCGGCGGGCGTCTACCGGTTCGGCGACGTCCAGGTGGGCGGCCTCGTCCTTCTCGGCGTCGTACAGGCGGCCGTCCTGACGCTCGCGGTGAACGAGGCGGCCTACATGGCCGAGATCATCCGTGCCGCGCTCGACGCCATCGACCGGGGACAGACCGAGGCGGCGCAGGCCCTCGGTATGACTCCCTCGCTGACCATGCGCGTGGTGCTGCTGCCCCAGGCGCTGCGGATCGTCATTCCGCCGCTGGGCAACGAGTTCAATCTGATGATGAAGTCGACGTCGCTGCTGTCGGTCATCGGACTGCAGGAGATGTTCCTGACGGCCCAGTCGATCAACTCGGCCACCTTCAAGACGTTCGAGATCTTCCTCGTGGCCGCGTGCTACTACCTCGCCCTGACGACGATCTGGTCGTTCGTCCAGCGGTTCATCGAGCGCGGACTCGCCGACCCCGGGACCGTCCCGCCTCCCGGCCCCTCCCTGCGGGAGCGATTCGTCGGCGGTGGCGGCAGGGGCGGCGGATCCGCACACCGGGAGATCGAGGTGGCGGGCAAGGAACCCACGCTCACGGGCAAGGAGGCGTACTGACGTGGAACCGATCGCGAGGGCAACAGCGGTGAACGAGCCACACGACCGTGCCACCACGCGACGCACGGGCCCGGCCGGACCCGCGGATCCGTCGGCGGTGCTGTCGGCGCGCGGGATGGTCAAGGCGTTCGGCGACGTACGGGTGCTGAACGGTGTCTCCATGGACGTCCGGGCCCGCGAGGTGGTGGTCGTCATCGGGCCGTCCGGCTCGGGGAAGACGACGTTTCTGAGGTGCCTCAACCACCTGGAGAGCATCGACGGGGGAGAGATCCTCGTCCACGGACGCCGGGTCGGATACAAGGACGGCCAGGACCGGCTGGTCGAGGAGCGACCGAGGACCATCGCCGAACGCCGACGCAACATCGGCTTCGTCTTCCAGCGCTTCAACCTCTTCCCCCACCTCACGGCCCTGGACAACGTGGCCGTCGCCCCGATGAAGGTCCTCGGCGTGCCGAAGGCCGAGGCACGAGAACAGGCGCACGCGCTGCTGACCAGGGTCGGCCTCGCGCACAAGGCGTCCTCGCGGCCGTCCGTCCTGTCCGGAGGCCAGCAGCAGAGGGTGGCCATCGCGCGCGCCCTCGCCATGAAGCCGGAGCTGATGCTGTTCGACGAACCCACGAGCGCGCTCGACCCCGAGATGGTCGGCGAGGTCGTCGCGGTGATGAAGGAACTGGTCGAGGACGGCCTGACGATGATCGTCGTCACTCACGAGATGGGTTTCGCACGGTCGGCCGCGGACCGGCTCGTCATGTTCGACCAGGGGGTGATCCTGGAGGAGGGGACACCCGAGAAGCTCATGACGGACCCCGAACACCAGCGCACGCGCGCGTTCCTGCGGCGCATCGACGGGCACGGCTGACTGACGGGCACGGCTGTACGACGGGCACGGCTGTGCGACGGCCTCGCCGGACGGGCGTCCGGGCAGTCGTGAACGATCGGCCGGTCGGTCGGCAGGCGTGGCGCGACGTGGCGGTTCGGCCGGGCGCGACCTGCCGGTCGGCGTCTTCCTCCCCGCCCGCCGTCACTCGGCCCCGCCTGGCGCGCGTCCCGGCACCGACGCCGCCCGCGAGATCCGCGGCGACGTCTCCTCGTGGGCGCCCCGGTTTAATCGATGGCTCCGCCCGGGGACGCCCCGCTACCGTCCCCTCATGGCGATGACTCATGGCACGTGCACGGACAGGTTCGCCGGAGTGCGCGAGGCGCTGTCGGCCTCGCTGGACGACAAGGACGTGGGCGCGTCGGTCGCCGTGTTCGTGGACGGTGAGCCGGTGGTCGACCTGTGGGGCGGATACGCCGACGCGGCGCGCACCACACCGTGGGAGCGGGACACGCTCACCCATGTGTGGTCCACCACCAAGACGATGACCGCCCTGTGCGTGCTGACGCTCGCCGACCGGGGCGTACTGGACCTGGACGCGCCGGTGGCGACGTACTGGCCCGAGTTCGCGGCGGCGGGCAAGGAGAACGTACGCGTCAGCCATGTGCTCGCGCACACGGCCGGCCTGCCCCGCTTCGAGGCCCCCACGACGCTGGAGGACCTGTACGACTGGCCGACCGTCACCTCGCGGCTCGCCGCGCAGGCACCGGCCTGGGAGCCCGGCACCCGGGCCGGCTATCACGCGGTCACCCAGGGATATCTGCTCGGGGAGATCGTCCGCCGGGTCACCGGCCGCAGCCTCGGCACCTTCCTCGCCGAGGAGGTCACGGGCCCGCTGGGGGCGGACTTCCACATCGGGCTCGCCGCCGGACACGACCACCGGGTGGCGCCGATCATTCCGCCGCCCTCCTCCCCGCCCCGGAGCGGTCCGCCGCCCAACCCGGAGATCCCGGAGGGCGCCGCCAACACGACCCCCTGGCGCCGCGCCGAGATCCCGGCCGCGAACGGTCACGGCAACGCCCGCTCGGTCGCCGCCGTGCAGTCGCTGCTGGCCTGCGGTGGCGCGGCACGCGGGGTGCGGCTGCTGTCGGAGAAGGGGTGCGAGCGGGTTCTGGAGGAACAGTTCGACGGCGTGGACGGCGTCCTGGGCGTGCCGATGCGCTACGGCATGGGTTACGGGCTGAACGGCGGCCAACTGCCCAACCCCCGCACCTGTTTCTGGGCCGGCTGGGGCGGCTCGATCGTCCTGGTCGACTTCGACGCCCGGATGTCCGTGGCGTACGTGATGAACCAGATGATCGACGAAGGGCTCTCCGACGACCGGGCCTTCATGCTTCTCGCGGCCGTCTACGAGGGCCTGTCGGCCTGAGTCCGACGCCCCACCCGCACACCCCTCACGAGGGGTACGAGCCCCGGCCCGGGATCAGTGACCCCCGGCGGGGCTCGTCCGGCTGCCAGCCCAGGGCGCGGGAGATCCCGCGTGCCGCCACCCGTACCGCGGGCGTCAACACCGGTACCTGGGCACCCGCCTGGGGCACCACGACCGAGACGGCCGCGACGACGCCACCGCCGGGGCCGCGTACCGGCGCGGCCACCGACAGCGCGTCCTCGGTGACCTGACGACTGCTCACGGCCACGCCCGTGCGCCGCACCTCGGCGAGGACGCGCCGCAACCGGGGCCCGTCGGTGATCGTGTACGGCGTGAACGAGGCCAACGGCCCCTGACAGTAGGTCTCCTGGGCCACGGTGTCGCCGTGGGCGAGGAGCGCCAGGCCCACCCCGGTGGCGTGCAGGGGCCAGCGGGCGCCGACCCGGATGTGGACACCGACGGCCGAGCGCCCGGAGAGCCACTCGATGTAGACGACGTCGTCGCCGTCGCGCACCGCGAGCTGCACGTTCTCGTGCGTGGCCTCGTACAGGTCCTCCAGGTACGGCAGTGCGATCTGGCGCAGCGCGAGCCCGCGCGGGGCGAGCGCGGCCAGCTCCCACAGGCGCAGGCCGACGTGGTACGTCCCGGAGGCGTCCCGCTCCAGGGCGCCCCACTCGGTGAGCGCGCCGACCAGCCGGTGGGCCGTGGTGAGGGACAGCCCGGCCCGGCGGCCGATGTCGCTCAGGGAGAGCGCCGGGTGCTCGTGGTCGAAGGCGGCCAGGACGGCGAGGAGCCGGTCCGGCGCGGAGCGGGCGGCTCCCGTGGACGCGGGCGCGGCCGTCCGGGGCGCGGTCCCCGGCGGCATCGGCTGCCGGGGCGCGGGCCCCGGCCACGGGAGCGCGTCGGCGGTCATCGGCATGGCGTCACCCCAGTCCGGCCTCGGCGACCTTCTGCAGCAGTACGTGGAGGGTCTCGCGCTCGTCGGCGTCGAGGGGTTCCAACAGCTCGTTCGTGACGCGTTGTCCGGCCTCGTCGGTGTCCCGCAGGAAGGCGCGGCCGTTCTCGGTCAGGACGACGATCCGGCTGCGGCGGTCGTCGGGGGCGGGGCGCCGCTCGGCGAAGCTCAGCTTCTCCAGGTCGTCCACCAGGCCGACGATCGCGCTCGGGTCGTACCCGAGCGACGCGCTCAGCTCACGCTGGAGCGCCCCCGGGGACGTGGCCAGGAAGCGCAGCAGCGCGTAGTGCCGCAGCCGCAGCCCCGACTCCTGGAGGGAGGAGTTGAACAGCTGCCCGGACCGCATCCCCAGGCGGTACAGCAGATAACCCGTGTCCGCGTGCAGGGCGCGCATCCAGGGCTCGCGCGCGTCGATCGGGGCGGCGTTCTGCGTCTGCTGGCGGGCGATGGCGGGCTCCCGTGGTCGAGGCCCCGTTGGCAGGGGGCGTGCCGGTGTTCCGCCCCAGCATGACGCAACGCCCGGGGAACAACAACTATTGACGTCAACAACTATTGCTCTTAGCTTCGATCTCACAGCCGCAGTCGGCGGGCGTTCGTCAGCGCCCGCCGTCGCACCCCCACCGAAGGGATCCCCTCGTGCCCAGCATCGATCTCACCGGCAAGGTCGCCGTCGTCACGGGCAGTGGCCGTGGCCTCGGTCTGGCCTACGCACAGGCCCTCGCCGCCGCCGGCGCCTCCGTCGTCGTCAACGACATCGACGAGGCCGTGGCCGAAGCGGCCGTGAAGTCCCTCACCGAGGCGGGCGGCAGGGCCGTGGCCGAGGTGGTCCCGGTCGGCACGACCGAGGCGGCCGACCGGCTGGTGGGACGCGCGGTGGAGGAGTTCGGGCGGCTCGACATCCTGGTCACCAACGCGGGCATCCTGCGCGACAAGGTGCTGTGGAAGATGTCCGACGACGACTTCGACGCGGTGATCACCACCCACCTCAAGGGCACCTTCACCTGCGCCCGCGCCGCCGCGATCCGCATGCGCGAGCAGGGCGAGGGCGGCTCCCTGATCCTCGTCGGCTCCCCGGCCGGCCAGCGCGGCAACTTCGGCCAGACGAACTACGCCGCCGCCAAGGCCGGCATCGCGGCCTTCGCCCGTACCTGGGCCATGGAGCTGGGCCGCGCGAACATCACCGTCAACGCCATCGTCCCGGTCGCCGCCACCGCGATGACCGAGACCATCCCGGTCTTCGCCCCGTACGTCGAGGCGCTGCGCGAGGGCAAGCCGTTCCCGGACTTCCTGCGCAAGGGCGAGGGTTTCGGCACCCCCGAGGACTGCGCGGCCCTGGTCCCCTTCCTCGCCTCCGAGGCGGCGCGCGGTGTCACCGGCCAGGCCATCGGCATCGGCGGCGACAAGGTGGCACTCTGGTCGCACCCGCAGGAGATCAAGGCGGCGTACGCGAACGGCGGCTGGACCCCCGAGGCCCTGGCCGACGTGTGGCCGACCTCCCTGGGCGCCGAACCGCAGACCGTGGGCGTCCCCGCCCCGAAGATCCCGGAGGCGTGATGAGTGCCGCGGAACCCGTCATGAACGTGGACGAGCTGGTCGCGATCGACGTCCACACCCACGCCGAGGTGTCCTCCAAGGGCAACGCCTCCCTGGCCGACGACCTGCACGACGCCTCCTCGGCGTACTTCAAGGTCGAGGGCAAGCGGAAGCCGACCCTGGAGGAGACGGCCGCCTACTACCGCGAGCGGAGGATGGCAGCCGTGATCTTCACGGTCGACGCCGAGTCCGCGACCGGCACCGAGCCCGTCCCCAACGAGGAGGTCGCCGAGGCGGCCGCCGCCAACGCGGACGTGCTGATCCCCTTCGCCTCCATCGACCCCTTCCGCGGGAAGGCCGGCGTGAAGCGGGCCCGCCGGCTGGTCGAGGAGTACGGGGTGAAGGGGTTCAAGTTCCACCCCAGCATCCAGGGCTTCTTCCCCAACGACCGCTCGGTGGCCTACGACCTGTACGAGGTCATCGAGGAGACGGGCACGATCGCCCTCTTCCACACCGGTCAGACGGGCATCGGGGCCGGGGTACCGGGCGGCGGCGGCATCCGCCTGAAGTACTCCAACCCGCTGCACGTCGACGACGTGGCCGCCGACTTCCCGCACCTCAAGATCATCCTGGCGCACCCGTCCTTCCCCTGGCAGGACGAGGCGCTGGCGGTCGCCACGCACAAGCCGGGCGTGCACATCGACCTGTCCGGCTGGTCGCCGAAGTACTTCCCGCCGCAGCTCGTGCAGTACGCGAACACCCTGCTCAAGGACAAGGTCCTCTTCGGCTCCGACTACCCCGTCCTCACCCCCGACCGCTGGCTCGCGGACTTCGCGAAGCTGCCGATCAAGGACGAGGTCAGGCCGAAGATCCTGAAGGAGAACGCCGCCCGGCTGCTCGGACTGACGAAGCCATGACCGTGGCCGTCACGACGAAGCCATGACGAGACCGTGAGGGACACCCCCATGTGCAACGACGGACAGGGGCACAGACATGCGCAATGAGGGACTGGGATCCTGGCCCGCCCGCCGTGCCCGCAAGACCCCCCGGCGCACCGCGCTGATCCACGGCGACACGAGCCTCACCTACAAAGAGCTGTACGAGCGCACCACGCGCCTCGCCCACGCCCTGCGCGCCTTCGGCGTGCGCCGCGGCGACCGCGTCGCCTACCTGGGGTCCAACCACCCCTCGTACCTGGAGACGCTGTTCGCCGCCGGCACCCTCGGCGCGGTCTTCGTCCCGCTCAACACCCGCCTCGCGGGCCCCGAGATCGCCTACCAGCTGGCGGACTCCGGGGCCAAGGCACTGGTGTACGGGCCCGCTTTCACCGGGCTCGTCGCCGGACTGCCCGGCGACGGCACCGACGTGCGGACGTTCCTGGAGACCGGCGCGGAGTACGAGGCGCTCCTCGCCGGGGCCGAGACCGAGCCGATCGACCAGCCCGTCACCGCCGACGACACCTGCATCATCATGTACACCTCGGGGACGACGGGCCGCCCCAAGGGCGCGATGCTCACCCACGGCAACATCATCTGGAACGCCGTCAACGTGCTCGTCGACCAGGACGTCATCACCGACGAACGCGCTCTCGTCTCCGCCCCGTTGTTCCACACGGCCGGGCTGAACATGCTCACCCTGCCCGTGCTGCTCAAGGGCGGCACCTGCGTCCTGGTCGAGTCCTTCGTCCCGGACGCCACCTTCGACCTGATCGAGCGCCACCGGATCACGTTCATGTTCGGCGTGCCGACCATGTTCGATCAGATCGCCCGGCACCCCCGCTGGGCCGACGCCGACCTGTCGTCGCTCAGGATGCTGTCCTGCGGCGGTTCCCCGGTGCCGACCCCGCTCATCGCCCGCTTCCAGGAGCGCGGACTCACCTTCCTCCAGGGCTACGGCATGACGGAGGCGGCCCCCGGCACGCTCTTCCTCGACGCCGAGCACGCCGTCAGCAAGGCGGGCTCGGCGGGTGTGCCGCACTTCTTCAGCGATGTGCGGGTCGTACGGCCGGACATGACGCCGGTCGACATCGACGAGCCCGGCGAGGTCGTGGTCCGCGGACCGCACGTCATGCCCGGCTACTGGGGCCTGCCCGAGGAGACGGCCGCCGTCTTCGCCGACGGCTGGTTCCGCAGCGGGGACGCCGCCCGCGTCGACGAGGACGGCTACGTCTTCATCGTCGACCGCATCAAGGACATGATCATCTCCGGTGGCGAGAACATCTACCCAGCCGAGATCGAGGACCAGCTCCTCGCCCACCCCGACATCGTCGAGTGCGCGGTCATCGGCATCCCCGACGACAAGTGGGGCGAGGTGCCGCGCGCGGTCGTCGTCCCGCGCGAGGGCCGCGCCCTGGACGCCGACGAGGTACTGGCCTCCCTGGCCGGGCGGCTCGCCAAGTACAAGATCCCGAAGTCGGTGGTGATCGCGGAGGAGCTTCCGCGCACCGCCTCCGGAAAGCTCCTCAAGGCCCGGGTGCGCAAGCGCTACGGGACCGACTCCTAGACGCACCCACTCCCAGACAAGGAACGCCCCATGAGCATCACCGTGAACGGCATCGACGAGCTGAAGAAGCTCGCGGGCAGCGACCTCGGCACCAGCGAGTGGATCGAGGTCACCCAGGAGCGCATCGACACCTTCGCCGACGCGACCGGGGACCACCAGTGGATCCACGTCGACCCCGAGAAGGCGGCCGAGGGCCCCTTCGGCGCGCCGATCGCCCACGGCTACCTGACCCTGTCGCTGTTCATCCCGCTGTTCACCGAACTGCTGGACGTCGAGGGTGTGTCGACGAAGGTCAACTACGGCCTGAACAAGGTGCGGTTCCCCTCGCCGGTCAAGGTCGGGTCCAAGATCCGCCTCGTCGGCAGGCTGGCGTCGGTGGAGGACGTGCCGGGCGGGGTGCAGATCACCGTCGACGGCACGATCGAGATCGAGGGCGCGGCCAAGCCGGCGGCCGTGCTGCAGAGCCTGTCCAGGTTCTACGCGTAGGGGATCGTGGGGAACCGTGGGACCGTCGTGGCGGCGCGGTTCCCCACGCCCTGTCAGGCCCTGGCCTTCACCGCAGGTCCACGAACACCGGGTTCGAGTAGAACCACGTGTCCTCCCACGGGTTCCCGTCGCCCGGCGCGTGCGGGATCGGGCCGTGCGGGTCCACGGACGCGCCCAGGTAACCCGCCCCGTTGCGCCTGCCGTCGCTGCCCCGCAGGCGGAGGTAGAAGGACTCGTCCCCGGCCGTGACCGGGATACGCAGGGTGTACGTGCCCTTGCGGCCGCTCACGTCCTTCGTGTGGACGACCTTGGTGGCGGGGGCCTGCCAGGCGTCCCGGTCGGTCACCGGGCCGCGCACCGCGCCCCGGATGACGTCGACATGGGCCAACTCGGGCACGACTCCCTGGGCGTTGGGGCGCGACGCGGTCGTCACCGTCACCTCCAGGGTCAGCTTCTCGCCCTTGCGGACCCGCAGCCGGCCGCCCAGGGTGACGCCCCGGCCGGGGCTGCGGTCGCGCTTCACCCGGACGTCGAGGCCGTCGAGCAGATGGCCGTGGTCGACCCAGACGCGGCCCTCGCGCAGGCCCCTCATCACCGCGCGGTACCCGTAGCGGGTCACGCCCACGTGGGTGCGGCTGAACTGGCCGGGCCAGAAGTCGCTGCCGGGCTGCGGGGCGTCGGTGTCCACCGGATCCGGCAGCTTGCCGGTGTTGTCGAAGTTCTGCCCGGCCGGCCAGTCGCCGTTCCGCCAGGTGTCGAAGACGATCCGGTGGGCGTCGGAGTTGGTGGTGATCGAGAACAGCCTGCCCTCGGCCAGCATGGCGTCCCAGAGGCCGCCCACCGTCGCCGTCGCCCAGTCGAAGCCGCCGTACGTGAGGAACGCCTGCGCCGGGTAACCGGGCCAGGACTGGGCCGAGGGCTTGTTCTCGTACTCGCCGCGTATCGAGGTGGCCCCCCGCCAGCCGGGGAGCGCCGCGCCCTGGGCGCCCGGCGCGCCCTCCATACCGATCATGATCTCGGGGGCCGCGTCCCGCCAGTTGCGCAGCTCGTGCGGGGAGTCGATACCGAGGCGCAACGGGTGGTTGGCGAGGACCAGCACGTCGTCCACGTAGCCGGAACGGCGTTGCTCGGCCAGCCACTTGATCGCCTTCACCGCGTGCGCCTCGTTGCGGGCGGTGTCCGCGCCGCCCGCGGAACCGTCCGTGTAGTTCAGCAGCTTGCCGTCGTAGGCGCGCTCGAAGCGGGTGAGGAGGTCGACCTCGTTCGGGCCGGGCGTCGTGAAGACCGTGCAGTGCTCGGCGGCCGGGATGTACCACTCCAGGCCCTGGAAGATCAGCTGCCGGGGGTTCTCGGCCCGTGCCCTCAGGATCTCCTTGTGCTCCAGCGCGGCCCCGAAGTCGGCGTGCCCGAAGTTGGAGTGCTCGGTGAACACCATCCAGTCGAGGCCGTACTTCGCGCCCGCGGCGGCCAGTTGGGAGAACGTGTACTTGGCGTCGTGGCTGTAGACGGAGTGGATGTGGTGGTCGCCGACGAGGTAGGCGAGGCGCGGGTCCTCGCCGCCGTAGGGGCGGGACGCGGCCGAGGCCGGGGCCGCAAGGGCGCCCGTGGAGCCCATCGCGAACGCGGCGCCGAACAGGCCCGCGCCGCGCAGGAGCCCACGGCGCGACACCCCCTGTGCGTCGAGGTCGGCGGCGGAGACGGACGGATCGGCCCAGGTGGGCAGCTGCTGCTCGGGTGTGCCGGAGAGGTCGGACATGATCGGTGTACTTCCTTCGCGTCTCAGTGGTTCATGAACGACTCGACGGGCAACGCCCGTGCGACGATGCGGACGTCACCGAGACGCCCGTGCAGGATCTGGTCGATCTTCCCGGCGTACTCGTAGCCGCCGAGGATCCACGGCAGTCCGACCGAGGTCAGCCCGACGGCCCTCGCCTTCGGGTTGCGCACGACCGGGCAGCCCTGGACGTAGAGCGTGGTGCGCTTCCCGTCGTTGACGATCGCGAGGTGCCACCAGGTCTCCAGCGGGGTCTCCTGCCCCCAGTTGGTCGCGATCCCCTGCTGGTTGAGCGGGCGCACCGCCCACTGCGGCTCCCGGTCGTTCGACAGCGACAGCGTGGCCAGCGGCTCGTCGGGGTCGTCGGCGGTCCTGCCCGCCGCGCCGCCCGTGCCGGTCCGCCCGAGCAGGCCCGCCCAGGCGTGGTTCGAGGGGTTCCAGTCGGCGGGCAGCCGGTAGAACGCCTCGATGGTGTAACCGTCCCTGAACGTCTCGGAGTTCAGCGGCGCTCCGTCGACCGTCCGCAGATAGGCACCCTTCAGCGGGGGCTTGCCGCCGTGGAACTCCAGGCTGCCGTGGCCGGGCTGGTCGGGGTGGTGGTCGGCGGACCAGGTGAGCGTGCCGCCGCCCACGGTGACCAGGGCGAGATCGTTGCCGTGGCCGGAGCGGTCACGGACCGTGCCGCCGACGGCCGCTCCGTCCTCCTGCCCGTCGAAGCGCCAGTACGCGACCGTGCCCGGCACCAGCATCCGCGCGACCGGCCGCGACGGCCGCGCGGGCACCGGCGCGAAGCCGGCGAACCGCTTGTCGAAGTCGATCTCGACCGTGAACCGGTCGGCGTCGCCGGTGAGTTCGCTCTCCTGCCGCTCCAGCTCGTTGAGCCCCTCGGCGGCCCGGCCCAGGATCCACGGGGAGACCGTCTCCACGTCGATGGTGTTGCGGTCGAGGTCGAAACGGTAGAGGCGGATCATCGCCGCACCGCCGAAGTAGCGGTCCTGGTAGTTCGTGAGATGCAGATGGACATCGTTGTCGGCGGTGTTCTTCCGCGTCGCGCGCGCCGCCGGCCAGTAGTGCCCGTTGAGGGTGAGGAAGATCTGGTCGTGGTCCTTGACCAGTTGGTCCCACAGCGTCTGCCCGTACGGGGAGAGGGAGTCGTCCCCGTCCACCAGCTCGTGCGTGGTGAGGACCACCGGGGTCCTCGGGTGCCGGGCCAGGACGTCCTTCGCCCAGGCGAACCCCTTCGCGGACAGCCGCCAGTCCAGGGCGAGCACCATCCACTCCCGGCCGCCCGCCTCGAACAGGTGGAAGGAGTTGTAGCCGTCAGGCGAGGCCCCGCCGAAGGTGGGCCGGCCCTTGAAGCGGTCCGGCCCGAACTCGTTGAGGTACGGGGTCGGACCCCGCTGGTCGTCGGTGGAGGAGCGCACGTCGTGGTTGCCCGCGAGGACGCTGTAGCCGACGCCCTTGCGGTCGAGCAGCCGGAACGCGCCGCCGATCGCCGCGGTCTCCTGCGCGGTGCCGTTCTGGGTGAGGTCGCCGAGGTGGGACAGGAACACGATGTTCTCCTCCTCACCGTGCTCCAGGAGGTACTTCAGGGACGCCTCGACGGGCTTGTCGTCGATGCTCGGTCCGTCGAAGAGGTACTGGGTGTCGGGCATGACGGCGAGCGTGAAGCGGCGGCTTCCCGGGTCGGGCTTGGCGCGCCGGGGCGCCGCCTGTGCCGTGGCGGTGGGCAGCGCGACGGTCGCCGCCGCGCCCAGCAGTGCCGTGGCGCGCAGGAAGTTGCGTCTGCCCGAGTGGGCGTGGGCAGACTCCTGCCCCGGTTCGTGCGAGGTGCACACAGTGACTCCGTAGAGGGTTCGTGGGTCAGAGCGCCCGCAGCGTCCACGACCAGCGGTGGACGCCCGTCGGGACGAGATACGGGGGCGAGGTGTCCGGACCGCAGGAGGCGGTGCCGAGGCCCCGGTGCGCCGCGTCGATGTGGACCACGCAGCCCGGCCGGGGTGTCAGTTCGTCGTGGTGCGCGGCGGCCGCCAGGTCCCGCGCGCGGTGTCGGGTGACCGAGACCTGGCGGGGGCCGTCCAGCCGTACCGACAGGGCGTGACCGCCGCCGGAGAGCGTGAAGTGCCGGACACCGTGCCGGCCTCCGCTCTCCTGCGGACGCAGATAGGGGGTGAACAGCGCGTCCACGGGGGCGACGTGGTGTCCGACGGGCGCTCCGGCCGCCCGGTCCGGGTAGCTCTCCCAGGGGCCCTGCCCGTACCAGGCGAGCTGGTCGAAACCGTCCGCGGTCTCGAACACCGTGCCGACGCGGGCCACGTCCGTCAGCTCCTCGGGCAGCACCGCCGTCTCCTCGACGAGGATCCGGCCGTCCACCAGCGCCGTGCACGCCTGCTCGTGCTCGACGACCCCGGCGCCGGTCGCCCAGCGGGACCGCACCCGCACGGTGGACCCCTTGCGCTCCACGGCGACCAGCTCGCGCTCGGCGCGGTCCAGCCCCCATGCGTGCCAGCGCTCGGCCATGCCGCCGAGGACGTCGTTGTCGGTCGGGGCGCGCCACAGGCTCAGGACCGGCGGGGAGGGCAGCAGCGGGTGCAGCAGCAGCCCGGCCTCGTCCGTCTCCGGCGGGGGGACGTGCCCCGGGTCCTCCTCGGCGCCCACCACCGGCTCGCCCTCCTCCGGCGGGTACCAGCGGACCTGCGGGCAGCACACCTCGGTGCCGCGCGAGGCCCAGGGCTCGTCGGCGGCCGTCGTCACCCGCAGGGTCAGCCAGACCTCGCCGGCCCCGCCCGCCGACTCGGGCCGGTCGATCACCGCCGAGCCGCCGGGCGGTACGTCCGGCAGCTGGGCCGGCAGGGTCCAGGTGCCGCCGTCGGCCGCCGCGAACTCCCACTCGGCGGCCAGCCACGACAGGTCGCGGAAGTGCTGGCGGTTGTGCACCCGCAGCACCCGCCAGGTGCCCTCGCCCTCCACGGACAGCCGCACCGGGGCGGCGATCTCCCGGTGTTCGAACATCACCGGCTTGGGCGTGCGGTCGGGAAAGACCACCCCGTCGGCGATGAAGGCGCCGTCGTGGATCGTCTCGCCGAAGTCGCCGCCGTAGGCCCAGCGCAGGCCGGGTCCGGCGACGCCGTTCTCGTACAGCCCGGCGCCCCCACGCCCGGCCGGTCGTCCGTCGTTCACACGCTGGAGGATGCCGTGGTCCCAGAACTCCCAGATGAACCCGCCCTGAAGACCTGGTGTGGCCTCGATGGCCGCCCACGTGTCGGCGAGGGTGCCGTTGCTGTTGCCCATGGCGTGCGAGTACTCGCACTGGATCAGCGGCCTGGTCTGCTCGCCCGACAGCGCGTGCGCCACACAGTCCTCGATGGGCGCGTACATCGGGCAGGCGATGTCGGAGGCGTCGTCCGTCGCCGCCCAGTCCAGCTTGGCCGCCCCCTCGTACTGCACCGGCCGCGTCGGATCGTGCCGCCGCAGCCAGCCTGCCGCCGCGTCGTGGTTGGCGCCGTAGTCGGACTCGTTGCCCAGCGACCAGACGATCACCGACGGGTGGTTCCGGTCGCGCAGGACCATCCGGGAGACGCGGTCCACGAAGGCGCCGAGATAGCGCGGGTCGTCGGCGATCTCATGGGCGTGGTCGTGGGACTCGATGTCCGCCTCGTCCACCACGTAGAAGCCCAGTTCGTCCGTGAGGTCGTACAGCGCCGGGTCGCCCGGACAGTGGGAGGTGCGGATCGCGTTGAAGCCGAACCGCTTCAGCGTCACCAGGTCCGCGCGCATGTCCTCGTACGACACCGTCCGCCCCGTCAGCGGGTGGAAGTCGTGCCGGTTCACGCCCCGGACGTAGACGCGCTCCCCGTTGACCAGCAGGTCCCGCCCGCTGATCTCGACGTCGCGGAAGCCGATGCGGTGGTGGGAGGTGTCGGCGACCGTGCCGTCCGCGCGGTGCAGCCGGACGGTGAGGCCGTACAGCTCGGGGGTCTCGGCCGTCCAGGTCCGCACGCCGGGGACGACCGTGCCCATACGGGCCTCGCCGAGGAAGTCGGAGACCCGGTCGTCCTCGGCGTTGAGCCGGTCGAACTCCCGGTCCTGGGCCAGCTCCAGGCCGTCCAGCTCCCCGCTGACGTACCACCCGGCGGGCAGCGCGCCGGTCCCCGTCCCCGCCGCCGAGCGCACCCGGCAGTCCACCCGCAGCTCCCCGTCGCGGCCCGCCCGCACGCCCACGTCCGCCAGATACAGCGGATCGGTGGCGTACAGCAGCACCGGGCGGGTGATCCCGCCGAGCCACCACTGGTCCTGGTCCTCGATGTGCGAGGCGTCGGACCACTTCACCACCGTGAGCCGCACGGTGGCCCGGCGACCGGGCCGGACCAGTGCGGACAGGTCGAACTCGGCGGCCAGACGGGAGTCCTTGGAGAGCCCGGCCGGCCGCCCGTCGACATGGACGAGCAGCACGCTCTCGGCCGCCCCGACGTGCAGGACGATCCGGCGTCCGGCCCAGTCGGCGGGTATGTCGACCTCCCGCTCGTACACACCGGTCGGGTTCTCGGACGGCGAGTCGGGCGGGAACTGAGGCCACGGCATACGGACGTTGGTGTACTGCGGCGGGTCCTGCGCCACCTGCAGCGCCCAGGAGCCCGGGAGTTCGGCCCAGGACCAGCCGGGGCCGGGCTCCCGGTCGGGGGAGGGCAGCAGCTGGAACCGCCACCGGCCGTCGAGGGACAGGGCCCGGTCGCGCCGGTCGACGGCGTTCATGGGCAGCCGCCGCCAGGAGGTCACCTCGGGTGCTTCCCAGGGGCGCAGGGCGAAGAGTGCGTCGGTCATGACCGTTCCGGAGTAGGGGGCGAGGAGGGCGAGGCGGCCGGCCGGGGCAGGACACGGCCCCGCAGGCCCCAGGCGGGGTCGACGGGGATGCCGAGCCGGTCCAGGACGGTGGGGGCGAGGTCGACGAGGCGGGGCGCGTCCAGCCGGGAGCCGGCGGGCGTACCGGGCTCGGCGAGGATCACGAACACCTCCCGCTCGGCGCGGGTGTCGCCGCCGTGGCCGCCGGTGTCGAGGTGCCCGTGGTCGGTGGTGACCAGGACCGTCCAGCGCTCGTCCGCGCGGCGGGTGTCGCGGAGGCGGGCCGCGATCGCGTCGAGCAGCCGTCCGAGGTGGGCGTCCTGGGCGAGCAGCGCCCGGTCGTACGCGGGACCGAGCGGGCCCGCCGAGTGGCCGGCCTCGTCGGTGGCGCCGAAGTACACGAACAGGGCGTCCGGGTCGTCCTCGGTGAGCCAGCGCTCGGCGGTGTCGGCGACGAGGCGGTCCGCGTCCTCGTACCCGCCCGACTCGCCGTCGTGCACCACGCGCCTGCCGACGGCCGGGCCGAGGGTGCCCCGGCGCACCAGCTCCGGCCAGGACACCACGGCCGCCGTCCGCAGTCCGGGCCGCGCGGTGGCGGCACGGCCGAGGAAGTCGGGGTGGCGGGCGTAGTCGGCGCCGGCGAAGTCGTTGCCGCTCACGCCGTGCCGGTCGGGCCACACCCCGGTCAGCACGCTGGACCAGCCGGGACCGGAGTCGGTGTAGGCCATGGAGGTGGACGGTCCGCCTTCGGCCTGGCCGTCCACCTCGCCGTAGGGCAGCAGGCTGCTGCCGTGGGCGCCCGCGGCCATCAGGCCGTGCAGCACGGGCGCCGTGGCCGGCGGGCGGGGCGGGCCCGCCGTGGGCCGGGGCAGGGGCAGCCGGTCGTAGCGCAGCCCGTCCATCCCCACCACGAGCACCTTGCCGCGCCCCGGCCCTCCGGCGCCGTCGGGGTCCGCCATCTCGCACCTTCCTCGGGAGCGGTTCAGCTGCCCTGTACGGCGCCCTCGGTGGCGCCCGCGATGAACCCGCGCGCGAAGATCGCGAAGACGGCGACCAGCGGGAGGGACGCCATCAGGACCCCGGCCATGACCATGCTGTAGTCGGTGTTGTGGCCGACGTTGAGCTGGGCCAGCTCCACCTGGAGCGTGACGTGCTGGGGATCGGTGAGCACGATCAGGGGCCAGACGTAGTCGTTCCAGGCGCCGACGAAGGCGTAGATGGCGAGGAAGGACATCGCGGGTCTGATCATCGGCAGCGCGACGTTCCAGTACTGCCGGAAGAAGCCGGCGCCGTCGATGCGCGCCGCGTCGAGCAGCTCGTCGGGCACACCGGTCTCGATGTACTGGCGGAGCCAGAAGATGCCGAAGGCGTTGGACAGGGCGGGCCAGACCAGTGCCTTGAGCATGCCGACCCAGCCCAGCTCGGACATCAGGATGAACTGCGGCAGGACGGCCAGCTGCAGCGGCAGCATCATGAACACCAGCAGCGTGCCGAAGAGCAGCCTGCGCCCGGGGAACTCGAACTTGGCGAAGGCGAAGGCCGCAAGGGAGTCGACGAACAGCACCAGGGCCGTGGTGACGCACGCGATGACGACCGTGTTGAGCATCGACCCGAAGAAGTCGACCGTGTGGAGCACACCCCGGATGTTCTCCAGCAGATGGGAGCCGAAGGTCAGCTTCGGTGGGCTCTTGTAGATGTCACGGGTGGTGTTGGTCGCCATCACGATCGTCCACACGAACGGGAAGACCGAGACCAGGACGGCGACGCCGAGGAAGACGTGCGCGGACAGGCCCCTGGGGCGGCGCGACCGCTTCGCGGCCGGGGCCGGCCGTGGCGTGGCGGCTGTCGTCATGACTTCCTCCCTCGTTGCACGATCCGCCAGTTGACGACGACGAGCACGATGATCAGGACGAAGAAGGCCCACACGATGGCCGCGCCGTAGCCGTAGTCGTTGTCGAGGAAGGCCGACTGGTAGAAGTACAGCAGCGTGGTCAGGCCCGCCTGGCCCGGCCCGCCCAGGTTCTGGTTGGCGGCGTTGCTGGCGAAGAGGACCTGGGGTTCGCTGAAGCTCTGCAGACCGTTGATGGTCGAGATGACGACGGTGAACAGGATGATCGGCCGCAGGATCGGGATGGTGATCTGGAAGAACGTACGGATCGGCCCCGCGCCGTCCATCCTGGCGGCCTCGTAGACCGACTGCGGGATGGCCTGGAGGCCGGCCAGATAGATGATCATGTTGTAGCCGGTCCACATCCAGGTCATCAGCAGCGCGATGACCACCTTGATCAGCCACGGGTCGCTCAGCCACGGCACGGGCGAGATGCCGACCATGCCCAGGATCGCGTTGACCAGACCGAAGTCGTTGCTGAACACCGCGCCGAAGAAGATCGCCACGGCGACGATCGACGTCACGTTCGGCACGTACAGGGCGATGCGGTAGAAGCCCTTGAAGCGGCGCACCGAGTGCAGCAGCGTCGCCAGCACCAGGGCGCCGAAGAGGGTGGGCACGGTGGACAGCACCCAGATCGCCAGGGTGTTGCGGATCGACAGCCAGAAGACCGGGTCGCTCCACAGGAACTCGAACTGCTGCAGGCCCACGAACTGCTTGGTGCCCAGGCCGTCGTAGCGCTGGAAGGACAGATACAGCGAGTACAGGACGGGGACGAAGGAGAAGGACAGGAAGATCAGGTAGAAGGGCGAGATCGCCAGGTACTGCCGCCAGTACGACAGCACCCCGCGACGTGCGGGCCGCGCCGCGCCCGCGGGCGGGGTGCGCCGCGGGCGGAAACGGGCCGGGCCCGGCCCGCCACGGTGCCTCGGCACCGTGGCGGGGCCGGTGACCGGAGGTGACGTCACCTCACTTCACCCCCTGCCGCCTGGCGATCTGCTTGGCCTGGGAGACCGCGTCCTTCCAGGCGTCGTCGGGCTTCTTGCCCTTGGCCTCGATGCTGGTCAGCTCGGCCATGAAGGGGGCCATGACCGCCGAGTCGGCGGGTGCCTCGTAGCTCACGGGGATGGCCTCGGCGGCCGGGCCGAAGACCTCGATGATCTTCTGTCCGCCGAAGAAGGCGTCGGGGCCCGTCATGGCCGGCATCGCGTAGGTGGCCGGGGAGGCCGGGAAGATCGCGGCGTCGGTGTAGCTCTTGGCGTTGTTGTCCGGGCTGAGGATCCAGCTGATGATCTTGAACGCCTCTTCGGGGTTGCGGCACTGCTTGGGCAGGGTCAGGTAGGAGCCGCCCTGGTTGGCCGGCCCGCCCGGCGTCGCGCAGACGCGCCACTTGCCCTTGGTGCCGGGGGCCGCCGACTCGATGTCCAGCGCGTGCCAGGCGGCGCCGAGTTCGGTGGTGAGGCTCTTGCCGACGGCGGCGTTCCAGCTCTGGTCGTTGATCTTGGCGTCGAGGCCGAGGGTGTAGGCGCGGACCGCGGTGTCCCACGCGGCGCGGATGTGGTCCTGGTCGCCGATGAAGTGGTCGTCCTGGTCGATGAACCGCTTGGTGCCCTGGCCGACCGCGATGTTGAACACCGAGCCCATGTTGTTGACCAGGAAGGTGCCGGGCAGCGCCTTCTTCAGCTCGGTGCCGAGCGCGAAGTAGTCGTCCCAGGTCTTGGCCTCGGCCGCGACCTTGGCCGGGTCGGAGGGCAGCCCCGCCTTGTCGAACTGGTCGGCGCGGTAGAAGAGCGCGGTGGGGCCGATGTCGATCGGGAAGCCGATCTGCTTGCCGTCCTCGGTCTGGGCGAGCTTGGTCTTCCACTCCAGGTACTGGGACGAGATCTTCTTGAAGCCCAGGTCGTTCAGGTCGAGGAAGCGGTCGGCGTTGGGCAGGAAGGAGGCGATGTCCTCGCCCTTGATGCCGGTGATGTCCGGCACGGAGGAGCCGCCGGCCGCGAGGGTGGTGGTGAGCTTCTGCTTGAAGTCGCCGCCGATGGAGGAACTGGTCAGCTTGATCTGGCTCTTGAAGTGCGTCTTGGCCTCGGCGACCACCTTGTCGCTGAGGGCTCCGCCCCAGTACCACATGGTGAGGCTCTTGCCGTTCTTGGTGCCGCCGGATTCCGAGTCGCCGCCACAGGCGACGGTCAGGCCGGAGGCCGCCGCGGTGAACACGGCAGCCTGGAGGAAGCCTCTACGAGAAAGGTCCACGGGTCACTCCTGTTTGTTCCTGTTCGTGGTACTTCAGGGCTTTGGTGCGTGGGGTCGGTGGGGCCGCGCGGGCGGGGTGACCGGGGCGTGGCGCACCGGGGGGCCGACGTCGGCGGGGATGCGGTCCGTGAGGAAGCCGTAGGCCTTCTTCAGGCCGGGGTCGGTCAGCGAGCGCCACCAGCGGTCGACGCCGTACCAGCCGGGCGCCGCCAGGCCTCCGCCGTGGTGGCCCACGGACAGGCCGGCGGACAGGACGGCGAACCGCAGCCGCTCCGCGAGCGGCCAGCCGCCGAGGGAGGCGGCGACGAAGCTCGCGCCGAAGACGTCACCGGCGCCCGTCGCGTCGAGCACGTCGACGTCCAGGGCCGGCACCTCCGCGTACTCCCCGGTCGTCTGGTCCACCGCGACCGCGCCCTCGCCGCCGCGGGTGACGACGGCCACCGGCACCAGCTCGCTCAGCGTGCCGAGCGCGGCGGCCGCGCTGTCGGTGCGGGTGTACGCCATCGCCTCGGTCTCGTTGGGGAGGAAGGCGTGGCACAGGGTGAGTTGGTCGAGCAGGTCGCGGGACCAGCGCTGGGTGGGGTCCCAGCCGACGTCCGCGTAGATGTGCGTGCCGTTCGCGGCGGCCTTGGCGAGCCATGCGCGGGGCTCGGCCTCGATGTGCACGAGCGCCGTGCGCGACTCGGGCGGGTCGCCCATCAACACGTCCTGCGAGTACGGCGGTTCCTGGCCGTGGGTGACCAGGGCCCGGTCGTGACCGTGCGCGAGGGAGACGGTGACGGGGGTGTGCCAGCCGTCGGCGGTGCGCGAGAGGGAGAGGTCGATCCCCTCCTGGCCGACGAGGACGTCACGGCAGTACCCGCCGTAGTAGTCGTCGCCGAAGACCGTGGCCAGAGAGGTCCTCAGACCGAAACGGGCGGTGGCCACCGCGAGGTTGGCGATGCCGCCCGGACCGCAGCCCATGCCGTCGGTCCAGATCTCCTCGCCGGGGGTGGGCGGCTTTCCCAGCCCCGTGAGCACGAGGTCGTAGAAGAGCAGCCCGGTCAGCAGCACATCGGGCCGGTCGTCGTCCACGCGTGCACCCTCTCGTCGAGACGTTCGAAGATCACTCTTCAAAAGTCTTCAATTTCGGTGCACAGATCGTGCGCGCCTCCGAGGTGTTTGGCAAGAGTCAAGCAGAAGTGAGCATGGAAATGATTGGGAATGACGAGTACTGTTCAGCGCGTGCTGGCAGAGCGTAGACACCAACTCATCCTGCGGGCCCTGCGATCAGGGGGCCCGGCGGCCGTCACCGACTTGTCCGAACAACTCGGTGTGAGCCCCGCCACCATCCGGCGTGACCTCGTCAGGCTGGAGGAGGAGGGGCTGCTCACCCGGGTGCACGGCGGCGCGGTCGTGGACGAGGGCGATCAGCCCTTCGCCGAGGTCGCCGAGGTGCGGGTGGCCGAGAAGGACGCGATAGCGGCGCAGGCCGCCTCGATGGTCCGCGACGGTCAGTCCGTGCTCCTCGACATCGGGACCACCGCCTACCGCCTGGCCCGGCAGCTGCACGGCCGCCGCCTCACCGTCATCACCAGCAACCTGGTGGTCTACGAGGAGCTGGCCGACGACGAGGGCATCGAACTGGTCCTGCTCGGCGGCATGGTCCGCCGTGAGTACCGTTCCCTCGTCGGCTTCCTCACCGAGGACAACCTCCGACAGCTGCACGCCGACTGGCTGTTCCTCGGCACGAGCGGAGTACGCCCCGGCGGACAGGTGATGGACACGACCGTCGTCGAGGTCCCGGTCAAACGCGCGATGATCAGGGCAGGTGACAAGGTCGTCCTGCTCGCCGACTCCGCGAAGTTCCCCGGTACGGGGATGGCGCGGGTCTGCGGTCCCGGGGAACTCGACGTGCTCGTGACCAACGGGTCCCTCGACCCGGGCACACGGTCGTCGTTCGAGGACGCGGGGGTCGAGGTGGTCACCGTATGACCGCCGGCACGGCCGCCGGGCGGCGGCGGCTGACACGTGTCGGACGCACTGTGCGCCCGGACCGCGCGCGCGGTGTGGGGACGGCCCGCACTCCCCCACTCCCGGCTCCGCTGGAGCGGGAGGGGCCCCCATCACGATCGGCAAAGGTGGTAGTTGCGTGAAGCTGACGATTCTGGGCGGCGGAGGATTCCGGGTGCCCCTCGTGTACGGGGCGCTCCTCGGGGACCGCGCCGAGGGCCGGGTCACCCGTGTCGTCCTGCACGACCTGGACGCCGAGCGGCTCTCCGCCGTCACCCGCGTCCTCGCCGAGCAGGCCGCCGACGTCCCCGACGCCCCCGAGGTGACCGCCACCACCGACCTCGACGAGGCCCTCACCGGCGCCGACTTCATCTTCTCCGCGATCCGCGTCGGCGGCCTGGAGGGCCGCGCGAACGACGAGCGGGTCGCCCTCGCCGAGGGTGTCCTCGGCCAGGAGACCGTCGGCGCCGGCGGCATCGCCTACGGCCTGCGCACGGTCCCGGTCGCCGTCGACATCGCCCGCCGCGTGGCCCGTCTCGCCCCCGACGCCTGGGTCATCAACTTCACCAATCCGGCGGGCCTGGTCACCGAGGCGATGTCCCGGCACCTGGGCGACCGCGTCATCGGCATCTGCGACTCACCGGTCGGCCTCGGCCGCCGGATCGCCCGCGTCCTCGGCGCCGCGAACCCGGCCGAGGCGTGGATCGACTACGTCGGCCTCAACCACCTCGGCTGGGTCCGCGGCCTGCACATCGCCGGCCGCGACGAACTCCCGCGCCTGCTCGCCGACCGCGACCTCCTCGGCTCCTTCGAGGAGGGCAAGCTGTTCGGCGTCGACTGGCTCCAGTCCCTCGGTGCCATCCCCAACGAGTATCTGCACTACTACTACTTCAACCGCGAGGCCGTCCGCGCCTACCAGGCGGTCGAGAGGACCCGCGGCGCCTTCCTCAAGGACCAGCAGGCCCACTTCTACGAGGAGATGCGGCGCCCCGACGCCCACGCGCTCAAGGCCTGGGACCGCACCCGCGCCGAGCGCGAGGCCACCTACATGTCGGAGAACCGGGAGACGGCCGGCGCCGGCGAACGCGACGCCGACGACCTCTCCGGCGGCTACGAGAAGGTCGCCCTCGCCCTGATGCGGGCCATCGCCCGCGACGAGCGCACCACCCTCATCCTCAACGTCCGCAACAAGGGCGCCCTCTCCGCCCTCGACACCGAGGCCGTCATCGAGGTGCCCTGCCTGGTCGACGCCAACGGCGCCCACCCGGTCGCCGTGTCCCCGCTGCCCGGCCACGCCACCGGTCTGGTCTGCGCGGTCAAGGCCGTCGAACGCGAGGTCCTCGCCGCCGCCGAGTCGCGGTCCCGTACGACGGCGGTGAAGGCCTTCGCGCTGCATCCGCTGGTCGACTCGGTGAACGTCGCCCGCCGCCTGGTCGAGGGCTACACGGCGGTGCACCCTGGCCTGGAGTACCTGAAGTAGGCTCCCGCCCGGAAAGCGCTTACCGCCCGCGTGCGGGCTCCTTCCTCCGACCTCTGCTCACCGCTCCGCCCTCTCTGGAGACCTCCCATGCATGACGAACGCCACCGGATCGAGGAACGCGTAGAGCGCGTCCACACCCAGCGCATCAAGCCCGCGATCTACGCGGCCTCCGTGCCCTTCGAGGTCGAGGCCTGGCAGGCCCCGGGCGAGCCCGTCCCCTTCGAGGAGGCCGCGGCCGCCTCGTACACCCCGTTCGCGATGGACACCCCCTGGGGTCCGCCGTGGGGCACGACCTGGTTCCGCATGCGCGGACAGGTCCCCGCCGAGTGGGCGGGCCGCCGCGTCGAGGCGGTCGTCGACCTCGGCTTCGTCGGCGACTGGCCCGGCAACCAGGCCGAGGCCCTGGTCCACCTCGCCGACGGCACCCCGCTGAAGGCGGTCAACCCGCTCAACCAGTACGTACCGATCGGCAACCCCGTACGCGGCGGCGAGACGATCGACTACCTGGTCGAGGCGGCCTCCAACCCCGACATCCTCGCCGACAACTTCTCCAGGATCACGCCGCTCGGCGACATCCTCACCGCCGGCGACAAGCCCCTCTACACCTTCCGTCGCGCCGACATCGCCGTCCTCGACGAGGAGGTCTTCCACCTCGACCTGGATCTCCAGGTGCTGCGCGAGCTGATGGTCCACCTCGGCGAGCACGAGCCCCGCCGCCACGAGATCCTGCACACCCTGGACCGGGCCATGGACGCCGTCGACCTCGACGACGTCTCCGGCAGCGCGACCGCCGTCCGCGAGATCCTCGCCCCGGTCCTCGCCAAGCCCGCCCACGCCAGCGCCCACACCATCTCCGGCGTCGGCCACGCCCACATCGACTCCGCCTGGCTCTGGCCCATCCGCGAGACCAAGCGCAAGACCTCCCGCACCTTCTCCAACGTCACCGCGCTGGCCGACGAGTACGAGGACTTCATCTTCGCCTGCTCCCAGGCCGTGCAGTACGAATGGGTGCGCGACAACTACCCGCAGGTGTGGGAGCGGATCAAGAAGGCCGTCGACAAGGGCCAGTGGGTGCCGGTCGGCGGCATGTGGGTCGAGTCCGACGGCAACCTGCCCGGCGGCGAGGCCATCGCCCGCCAGCTCGTCCACGGCAAGCGGTTCTTCATCGAGCACTTCGGCATCGAGACCAAGGGCGTCTGGCTGCCGGACTCCTTCGGCTACAACGCCTCCTACCCGCAGCTCGCCAAGCTCGCCGGCAACGACTGGTTTCTCACCCAGAAGATCTCCTGGAACCAGACCAACAGGTTCCCCCACCACACCTTCTGGTGGGAGGGCATCGACGGCACCCGCATCTTCACCCACTTCCCGCCGGTCGACACCTACAACGCCCGCTTCAGCGGCGAGGAGATGGACCGAGCGGTCCGCAACTACCGGGAGAAGGGCGGCGGTACGCGCTCGCTGGCCCCCTTCGGCTGGGGAGACGGCGGTGGCGGACCCACCCGCGAGATCATGGAGCGCGCCCGCCGCCTCGCGGACCTGGAGGGCTCACCGAAGGTCGTCGTCGAACACCCCGACGAGTTCTTCGCCAAGGCCCGCGCCGAGTACGAGGACGCCCCCGTCTGGAACGGCGAGCTGTACCTCGAACTCCACCGCGCCACCTACACCTCCCAGGCCCGCACCAAGCAGGGCAACCGCCGCAGCGAGCACAAGCTGCGCGAGGCGGAGCTGTGGGCGACGACGGCCGCGCTGCACGCGCCCGGCTACTCCTACCCGTACGAGAAGCTCGACCGCCTCTGGAAGACGGTCCTTCTCCACCAGTTCCACGACATCCTGCCGGGCTCCTCGATCGCCTGGGTCCACCGCGAGGCGGAGGCCGAGTACGCGCGGGTGGCGAAGGAACTGGAGGAGCTGACGACGGAGGCGGTCACGGCACTCGGCGCGGGCGACGCGCGCGTCTTCAACACCAGCCCGCGCGACCGGGCCGAGGTGGTCCGCACGGCCGCGGGCGCGCCCGTGTACGTCGAGGTGCCCGCGGGCGGCAGCGCGCCGCTGACCGCCGCCGAAGCCCCCCACCCCGTCACCGTCTCCGGCCGCGTCCTCGACAACGGCCTGGTCCGGGTCGAGATCGCCGAGGACGGCACCCTCGCCTCGGTCCGCGACCTGGTCGCCGACCGCGAGGTGCTCGGCGACACGGGCAACCTGCTCCGCCTGCACACCGACCTCCCGAACTACTGGGACGCCTGGGACGTCGACAAGCACTACCGCAACCGCTACACGGACCTGCTGGACGCCGACTCGGTCACCGTCGTCGAGGAGGATCCGCTGCTCGGCGCGGTCCGCGTGGAGCGCTCGTTCGGCAAGGGCTCCCGCATCATCCAGACGATCACCCTGCGCGCCGGCAGCCGCCGGATCGACTTCGCGACGGACATCGACTGGCACGAGGCCGAGAAGTTCCTCAAGGCCGGCTTCCCGATCGACGTCCGCGCGCCGCACTCCTCCGCCGAGATCCAGTTCGGTCACATCCAGCGCCCCACCCACACCAACACCAGCTGGGAGGCGGCCCGCTTCGAGGTCTCCGGCCACCGCTGGGTGCACGTCGGCGAGCCCGGCTACGGCGTTGCGGTGATCAACGACTCCACCTACGGCCACGACGTCTCCCGCACGGTCCGCGAGGACGGCGGTACGACCACCACGGTCCGCCTCAGCCTGGTCCGCGCCCCGCGCATCCCGGACCCCGAGGCCGACCAGGGCAAGCACCGCATCACGTACTCCCTGCTCCCCGGCGCGACCATCGAGGACGCGGTCGCCGAGGGCTACGCCCTGAACCTGCCGCTGCGCGTCGCCGACGCGGCGGGTGCGCCCGAGCCGGTCGTCTCCGTCGACGGCGACGGTGTGACCGTCGAGGCGGTCAAGCTCGCCGACGACGCGTCCGGCGACGTGGTGGTCCGGATCTACGAGTCGAGCGGCGGCCGGGCCCGGGGTGTCCTGCGCACCGGCTTCCCGCTGGCCGGGGCCCAGATCACCGACCTGCTCGAACGGCCCCTGTCCGAGGCGGCCACGGAGGGGAACGGTGTCCCGGTGACCCTGCGGCCGTTCGAGGTGCAGACGCTGCGGCTGGCGGTGGGGGAGCGGTGACGCCGTGACCGGCGGGCAGTGAGAAAGGTTGCGGCGGGCGTCTTGCCCGCCGCGGCCCGGTTCGCCGAGCGCAGGGGTCTGTCCGGCAGGAGGGCGGGTGCGGGTCCGGTGGGGGCTTCTCGCACAGTTCCCCGCGCCCCTATAGGCCCAGTCCCTGGCGGCCTGAAAGCCCAGGCCCTGCGGGCCTGAAGCCACGGCCCCGCGGACCTGAAAGCCCAGGCCCTGCGGGCCTGAAAGACCACGGCCCTTCGGGCCCGAAAAGCACGGGGCGCAGCCCCTGCTTTTCAGGGGCGCGGGGAACTGCGCGACCAGCCCCCACCGGGCCGCGGGGGCGGGACTCCCCGGTCGCCTCAGACCGCCAGCGGCCGGTCCGCGGACGGCTTGCAGGCGACCGGTGCTCCCACCGAGAGCGGTCGCGCCTCCACGGCCTCCGGCTCGGGCAGCGTCACGGCGACCGGCGTCTCGACCTGGTGCGGCAGCACGACCGGCCGCACCGGCCGCGTCCCCGACACCACCGTGTAGTCCTGCCCCAGCCGCGTCGGCACGACGTCCCCGGTCTCCTCGCCGAGCGCCAACTGCACAGCGGCCCAGGGTGCGTTGATGCCGCACAGCGCGAGCTGGTGCAGCCCGCCCGCCGGACGCGTGTTGACGTCCATCAGCACCGGCTCGTCGCCGAACATCCGGAACTGGATGTTCGTCAGGTAGTGCAGCCCGAACCCCTCCGCGATCCGCCGCGCGGGCTCGATCCACGCGGGGTTCTGGCTGAACCCACGACGCCGCCCGTTCTTCGTGCGGCCCACGG
The DNA here is from genome assembly GCF_014873495.1 of Streptomyces stelliscabiei. Classification (GTDB taxonomy): domain Bacteria; phylum Actinomycetota; class Actinomycetes; order Streptomycetales; family Streptomycetaceae; genus Streptomyces; species Streptomyces bottropensis. Next base: position 8,617,821 of record NZ_JADBGF010000001.1, read on the forward strand.
ACATCCGCACCCGCCCGTCGGGACCGGTGAGGCAGTCGACGGACACCTCCGGCTGCTCCAGACGAGGCATCACCATCCAGTCCACGGGCTCCTCGGCCGCCCGCAGGGCCTCCACGACCATGTCGAGCTGCACGTACGGGCTCGGGAAACCGCTGAGCTGGGAGAGCGAGAAGGGGGCGCGCGAGACGACCCGGAAGCCGACACCACCCGCTCCGGACGCCGGCTTGAAGCAGGCACGGTGCCCGGCGTCCTCCAACTCGTCGACAGCCGCGACGAGTTCCTCGGCGTTCGTCACCCGGAACCACGGCGGTACCGGAACCCCGTGCGTCTGGACCGCCTCGTACGCGGTCACCTTGTCCTCGAAGACCTCGATGGCCCCGGCGGTCGGCGCCAGCAGGACCGTACCGACGGCCGCGAACTCCTCGCGGTGCGCGGCCAGGGTCGCCTGGTGCAGCCGGGGCACGAACACGTCGATGCCGCGCTTGGCGCACTGGTCGAGCGCGTACTCGACGTACGCGGCGGGGGAGAGGCCCTCGGGCTCCAGGTCGGCGGTGTCGGCGGCGGCCAGTACGGGGGAGTCGGCGTCACCGTGCGTGGCATGGATGTCCACCGGACGAGCGTGCGGATTATGCCGCAGCTGATCCATGAAGAAGACGTTCTCCGCGTACGTGCGGTTGAGCCAGACGCGTACGCGAGAGACCATGCAGGCCGCCTTTCAGAGGTTCGCGGGCACGGCGGAGCAGGCCGTGCCCGGCCAGGGGGGATGGAGGTACGCCGAACCGCCGTACGCGAAAGAGAGGGCGTGGCGGTGGTGTAGGAGGGATCATACGGCCACCGGGCCCCAGGTTTCTGTCACGCGCGTGTTAATCCTCGCGCGGCGGGGTCACCGGGACGCGGGCCGGACGGCTCGGCAGGTCGGTCTTGTCCGCCGGCGCGCCCGTGTGTTCTCGTGTTGATGTTCGGTGTCCGGAAGGGAGCACGGGTGGACTCGAAGGCCGACCGGCACGGAAATCTGCTGGCCATCAGCGATCTGCACATCGGCTATCCCGAGAATCGCGCCCTGGTCGAGCGGATGCGCCCCGAGACCGACGAGGACTGGCTCCTGGTGGCGGGTGACGTCTCCGAGAGCGTCGCCGACATCCGCTGGGCCCTGGAGACACTGGCCGGCCGCTTCGCCAAGGTCGTCTGGGCGCCGGGCAACCACGAACTGTGGACCCACCCCGGCGAGACCGTTCCGTACCGGGGCGTCGAGCGGTACGAGCACCTGGTCGCCCTCTGCCGGGAACTGGGCGTCGTCACTCCGGAGGACCCCTACCCCCTCTGGGAGGGACCGGGCGGCCCGGTGGTGGTCGCCCCGCTGTTCCTCCTGTACGACTACTCGTTCCTGCCCAAGGGCTGCGCGACGAAGGACGAGGGCCTGGCGTACGCGCACGGCACCGGCATCGTCTGCACCGACGAGCACGTGCTGCACCCCGACCCGTACCCGAGCCGCGAGGACTGGTGCCGCGCCCGCGTCGCCGAGACCGAACGCAGACTCGCCGAACTGCCGCCCGGCCTGCCGACGGTGCTGGTCAACCACTACCCGCTGGACCGGCACCCCATGGACGTCCTGCACTACCCCGAGTTCGCCATGTGGTGCGGCACCGAACTGACCGCCGACTGGCACCGCCGCTTCCGCGTCGAGGTCATGGTCTACGGTCATCTGCACATCCCGCGGACCACCTGGCTGGACGGCGTCCGCTTCGAAGAGGTGTCCGTGGGTTACCCCCGCGAGTGGCGGCCGCGTCCGGGACCGCCCGGCAGGCTGCGCCGCATTCTGCCGATGGAGGTCGAAGCCGGTGATCGAGGAACTGCTCCCGGGAGCGGTCGTGGTCGTGGAGGCGTACGCCCCTGACACGGACGCGGCCGTCGAGGGGATCGAGCTGTACCCCGAGGAGGAGGCGGTCGTGGCGCGTGCGGTGGCGAAGCGGCGCCGCGAGTTCACCGTCGTCCGCGCCTGCGCCCGGCGGGCCATGGAGAAGCTGGGCGTGGCGCCGCGGGCGATCGTGCCGGGCGAGCGCGGCGCCCCCGGCTGGCCGGACGGGCTCACCGGCAGCATGACCCACTGCGAGGGGTACGCGGCCGCCGCCCTGGTCCGCCAGGACGACCTCGCCTCCCTCGGCATCGACGCCGAGCCGCACGGCGCCCTGCCCGAGGGCGTGCTGGCGGCGATCGCGCTCCCCGCCGAGGAGACCCGGCTGGGGCGTCTGACCGCCGGCGATCCCACGGTCCACTGGGACCGGCTGCTCTTCAGTGCCAAGGAGTCCGTCTACAAGGCGTGGTTCCCGCTCACCGGGCGGTGGCTGGACTTCTCGGAGGCCGACATCGAGATCTCCGTCGAACCCGGCGGCCGCTCCGGCGCGCTGCGCGCCGAACTCCTCGTGCCGGGACCGGCGGTGGACGGCCGACGGGTCGACGCCTTCGCCGGACGCTGGACGGTCCGGCGGGGACTGGTGGCGACGGCCGTGTCGGTTCCCCGTTCCACGGTGCCCCTCGCCGCGGAAGCCCGCTCCGGAGAGGCCCGGGACGCCGGGTGATCGTTCTCGCCTGCGCGGACCTGCACGAACGGGTCTCGCCGGCCGTCGACGCGGAGATCGCGGCCGCCCTGGAGCATCTCGGGCCCTCGTCCACGGCCGTACGAACGTCCATAGCCGGGCTGCTGGTCCACCAGCGGATGACCTACCCGCTCCGCGTCCTCCCGCTCCTCGTGCACGCCGCCGAGACCGGCACCCCGGAACCGGCGATCCCGCTGGCTGCCGTCCATGTCCTGTGGTGGACCTCCGCCTGCTACCTCGACGACCTGGCCGACAGCCACCACGGGCGCCCTCCCGCCGGACTCGGCACCGACGAGGCGCTGTTGGCGGCCGTTCTCGCCGGGCAGGCCCTCCCCCTCCGGATCGTCCAGGCCCAGCCGCTTCCGCACGCGGTGCGCAACGCCCTCGCCGCCGAGATCGTCGACGGCTCGATCGCCGCCGTGGAGGGGCAGTTGCGGGATCTGCGGGGCGACCTGGAGAACGCCACTCCCGAAGCGGTCGTCGCCGTCTACCACGGGAAATCCGGTGTCCCGTTCGGAATGATCACGGCGATGGCCGCGATCCTCTCCGGCGCGGACACCGAACGGACCGAGCGATGGCGGGAGTTCGGCGCGGCCTTCGGCGTTCTCTGGCAGCTGTTCAACGACCAGGAGGACCTTCTCTCCGGCCGCGACGAGGACCTGCGCAACGGCACGGTCACCTATCTCCTCACCTGTGCGATGCGACAGACGCCCCCAGCGGCACAAGGCCGGCTCGCGGAACTCGTGCGTGCCGCCCGCGGTTCCGCTCGGGCCCGCACCGAACTCCGGGCGCTGCTGCTCGCCCCCGCCGTGCTCCGCCGCTACGAGAAGGACCTCGCGGCGTTCCGCGACGAGGCACACCGGGTGCTCGACCGACTGGACGGTGACGCGGCCTACCTGCGGTCCCTGCGACAGCTGGTGGACCAGGCCGCCGCGCCGTATCTGACGAGCCACCACGGCTAGGGGCGCCCGACGACGGCGACGGTCCACCGGGCCCCCGGCGGACCGTCGCCGCACGCCTCAGACCTCCGGACACCAGCTCCGCAACAGCCGGAAGAAATCCTCCTCGTTGCCCGAGAGTCCCGCCGCCGTCAGTGCCTGCTCCGCCTCGGCGAGCACGGCGGGCGGCACCACGGGTGGTCGGCATGACCCCCCGGACCCGTCGAACGCCGCTCGTACGGTCCCCAGCAGCCGTAGATAGGCCTGTACGGCGGCGCGCTCGCGGTCGGTCAGTACGGCGGTCGGCATCGAACGGCTCTCCCCTGGTCGGATCGGCGAAACTCCGTGCCCGCCCCGGCGTACGGGTGGCACACTCCCAGCTTGCCGTCCCCCACTGACAATCCCGTTCTCCCGCGCGCTGAAGTCGCCCGGGGGGCTACCGCGGAGCCGTCCCCAGCACCGTCTGTCGCTCATCCTCCGTCAGCGGCGGTTCCGTCAGCGGGGATCTGACCGGACCGCGCAGCACCGCCAGGAGGACCTCCGGCCTGACGAGGGCGCCGATCGGTGCGCTGAGGGTGACCACACCGAGATACGCCTTGAACACCAGGGGCCGGCCGAGCGCGGTCCGCGCCAGCCGGTCCACATAACGGCCGAAGAGTCGCTGCACGGCGTTCGGCCGCTTGCCGATGGCCTCCGGGTAACGGATGTCGGTGCCGGTGGCCAGGTCCCAGGCCAGGGACACCGGTACCGCCACCGCCTTCTGGACCCGGCGCGCGAGTCCGGGCGCCGTCAGACCGTGCGTGGTGACCCGCTCACGCAGCGCCAGGGCGCTCTGGGCGGCGACGGACATGCCGTGCCCGTATATCGGGTTGTACGTGGCGACCGAGTCGCCGATCGCGACGAAACCGTCGGGCCAGCCGGACACCTTCTCGAAGAAGCGCCGCCGGTTGATCGTGCTGCGGGTGACCACGACGTCCGTCAGCGGCTCGGCGCGGGCGATCAGCTCGCCCACGACCGGGTGCCTGACGTCCCGCGCGAACGCCTCGAACTCCTCGGCACGGGCGCTCGGTTGACCGCCCCGGGTGCCCGACACCGTCACCAGCCAGCGCCCGCCCTCGATGGGCACGAGGGTGGCGCTGCGCCCCGGCACCGGCTGCGACCCGTCCGGCTGCACATTGACCACCGGGTACTCCTCGGTGCCCGCCGGCGCCCGGAAGACCCGGCTGGCGTACACGAGCCCGGAGTCGACCTCCTCCATCGGCGCCGGCGCGACCCCGAGGGAGTCGAGCCAGGCGGAGCCCCGCGAACCGCGTCCGGAGGCGTCCACGACCAGATCGGCGGCGAGGACCCGCCCCTCACCGTCGGCGGAACGGACCCGCAGCCCCGTCACCCGGGAGGCGTCGCCCTCCAGTCCCAGGATCTCGGTGCGGTCGAGAAGGGTGACCCGGGGCCCGGAGAGCAGTCGGGCGCGGACGACCGACTCCAGCAGATCGCGGCTGCACGCGATCATGAACTCCATCTCGGGCCAGCGGCGCAGCCAGCCCTGGGGCGACAGGGAGACCAGACCGGTCGGCAGCGGGATGCGCCGGGCACCGGCCGCCAGCCAGGCGTCCGTGACCCCCGGCAGCAGCTCCTCCATCGCGCGGGCCCCGCCGGACCACAGCAGATGGGCGTGCCGGGCCTGGGGCACGCCCCGGCGGGGGCCGGGCCCCTCGGGCAGCGTGTCGCGTTCGACGACGGTGACGTCGGCGTGGTCGCGCAGCGCGGCGGCGGCCAGCAGGCCGGCCAGGCCCGCGCCGACGACGACGGCATGCCGGGATGTCGTGACCGCGGTGTCGCGCGGGCCGCTAACGGGTTCGCTCATGGAAGTCGCTCTCTGACCTGGTCGCGGCGGCCCATTCACGGGCGGCCGCTACGACGGGTGACTGACGCAGGGCGATGGACATCCGTACGAGGTCACGGGGGTTCTCGGTGGGCGGGACGGCGGCCTCGGCGGTGGCGGAGCTGATGACCCGGCCCTCCGGGTCGTGCTCCCTGGCCCGCACCGCCGCCGTCACCATCGCCGCGTCGGCCTCCGCCCGCGCCTGGGCGGGCTCGGAACCCGCCGCGACGGCGGCGTCGTACGCCTTGGCACGGACCCCGGCGTCGAAGTACGGGTACAGGCTGAGCATGCCGTCGTGGATGTCGGACTCCCGCTGCGTCATCTGCAGCCGGGCGGGCGCCCACCAGGAGATCCGCACCTCGTGGCTCGCCTGGGCCCAGACGGGACGCAACTCCCGCCACAGCGGGCCGAGCCGGCGGTACATCGACCAGATGGTCCAGGAGTCGCCGAGGCGCTCCCCGGCCAGGGGCAGACAGAATCCGACCGCGCAGACCTGCGCGCCGACGGACGACAGCACGGGGGCGACGTACGTGCTCAGGTAGTCCAGGTCGCCGCCCTGCCAGCGGGCGGCCACGGCGATCAGCTTGACCGCCGCGAACGGCACGTTCAGCAGGAAGCCGAAGGCGATGATCAGCAGTCCGGCGCGCAGCCAGCCACGCACCTGGAGCGCCCAGCGCCAGCACATGACGTTCATGGCGACGCCCGCGACGGTGAAACCGGTCAGATACAGCACGATCATCTCGCGCATGAAGGGCGTGCCGGCGTAGTACGTGTCGAAGTCCCGCACGCGCTCCACGGGGGCGTCGCCGAGCACGAACAGCAGCACGATCGCCGCGCACACCGCGCCGTACCCGGCGATCCAGCGGTGCGAGAGGCGGCGGGTCGTCTCGGGCGGGCCGCCCCGCCAGTTGGTGATCAGCACCAGGCAGGAGCCGCTGAACGCGCTCAGCAGGAAGTACACGACGGCCGCCGAGACGTTCGTGACGCCGGTGACGCGGTTGACCTCGCCGATCGTCGGCGGCGCGGCGAAGAAGAAGACGAGGGTGGCCAGCGTCATCAGCGCGCACACGGACCTGATCAGGGGGTCGCCCCAGTTCCGCAGCAGCGCGGGCGTCTTCGAGGCCAGGGCGATCGCCATCGCGATGGCCGGAAGGTAGTAGCTGGACCCGTCCATGTTCTCGGTGTCTCTGCGTCTTCGCGTCGTGACGTCTCGGCGTTTCCGGCCGCTCAGCCCTGCGGTCCGCGGTAGCCCAGCGAGGCCCCGATGCGGCCGGCCAGGTGATCGCGGCGCACGGGCCCGCGCAGCGCCGAACCGGCGAGCCAGGCACGGCACTTGCTCGCCAGCAGCAGCCCGAAGCTCTCGGCGTCCTGCTCGTCCGTCAGGTCGAAACGCGTACGCGCGGCGACCTTCAGCACGGTCGCCCGCAGATCGGCGTCCTGGCTCAGTAAGCGCGCGGCGACCGCGGTGCCCTCCACGTGCCGGCCGCAGTGCCCGGCCTGCATGTGCCACAGCTCGTGGCCGAGGATCACCAACTGGTGGTCGGGCGCGGTGCGTTCCTCGATGACGACCAGATCCTGTTCGGCCATGTCCAGCCACAGCCCGCTGGCCGTGCCCGGCGGGAAGACGGCCGTGCGGTACCGGACCGGTCGGCCGCGGCGCCTGCTCATGGCGTCGCACAGGGCGCTGTAGAGATCGGCGGGGTCCGCCGGTGCCGGCAGGGTGAGTTCGCCGACCAACTCGCCGCACAGACGGCGCATTTCCTTTCCGATGCCCACAGATCTCCCCCGGTCAGGACTCGGGCCGCTTGACGCTCTCCAGCAGCATGTCCAGCCACTCCGCCACCTTGTCGCGGTGCTGGTCGGTGGGCAGCTGGGCCGCCCGCCAGGCGATGGAGCGCACCCCGTGGTTCTGCAGCAGCCGCTGCAACGGGTCGTCCGCGGCCTCGGCCGCCGCGCGTTCGCGGTCGGCGAGCTGCTGGAGAAGCTCCTGCTCGGTCCGCATCAGGGCGCTCGCCAGCGCCTCGGGGTCCTCGGCGGTGAGGAAACCGGCGTGCACCCTGAAGAAGCGCTGGATGGCGTCGCAGTGCTCCATCGTGGGCCGCCGGTCCCCGTTGATCAGGGCGCCCGCCTGCTGGCGGGACATCCCCGCGCCGTCGGCGATCTCCTGCTGGGTGTACTTACGGCCGCCCGGCTTGAGACGGGTGCGTCGCAGCAGGTCCAGGCGCTGCAGAAAGCGGGCCTGGACGTCGGGTTCACCGGCGCGCTGCCCGCTCAGCAGCGCCTTCACCACGGCCTCCGGCACGCCCGAGGCGACCGAGAGCCGTCGGGTGTCGAAGACCTCCGTGTGGCCTACGCGCAGCTTGTCCGCCAGCGCGGTGACTCGGGCCACGACGGCCGGCAGCAGAACCGTCGCCGCGGCGTCCGGAACCTCGAAGCCATCCGTCACCGACAGATCTCCTACGTCTCTCTCAGGCCAATTTCGCGGTACTGCGGAATCCGTGGATGCAAGCCTGGCGCGAGACCCTGGTCCCGGCAAGTACACCGTGAACTGCGGGGAGACTAGCGGTTGTGTCGAACTCACATCCAGGTCTCGCCACAACTGTGGCGAGATTCAGCCGTCAACCGGCGTCGAATGCCACGATAGTTGACACCGATCCGACCGGGGCACCAGGATCAAGGCGCCGCGTGAAGGCCGCATAGGCAAGAGGGGTGACCTCCCGATGGCGTTTCAGGCAGGAGGGGAGCGGTGGGTACCGCGGCCCGTCCCCGACACTCTCGAAGCCCAGGAAGCACAGGCGTACCTCCAGGACTACGCCGTGCTGCTGGATTCCGTCCTGTTCCCGTCCGTCGTCCTCGACCACCGCTGGGACGTCGTTCTGGCCAACGCCGCGTTCCGCGCCCTGTTCAACGGCGTGGGGCCGCACCCGACGGCCATGCCGGGTGACAACTTCCTGCGCTTCGTGCTCTTCCACCCCGACGCCGCCACGGTCCTCGGCGACCACGAGGCGGGCTGGTGCCTGCCGATGCTCGCCCACTTCGCCGCCGCCGTGGAGCACCACCCCCAGGACCGGGGCCTGCAGGCCGTCCGCCGGGAGATCGCCCAGGACCCGATCATGGACGCCGCCTACCGCCACGGACTCCCGCACTGGCTCCGCACGGTAGGCCCGGCGGCCGTGCGTCACGACGGCGCCGTACGCCACGTCGTCCACCCGGACCCGCGCTGGGGCGCCACCGTCTGCCGGGTCGTCGGCGAGACCCCGGACACCCTGCGCGACATGGGCTACCACCGCATGACCCTCGTCCTGCGCGAGGTGGGCCGCCCGGCCGACCCGTTGCGCAGGACGCGCCGCCCCCGGCACGCCGCCACGAGCCATCTGAGTGTGGTGCCCTCTCCCGAGCGGTGAGCCGCGCCCCCTCCGGCGCCGCCGGCGTTCAGGTCGCCGACGGCGCCGGAGGACAACCCCGCCACCCGCGCTCACCCCTGGTCCAGGGACGGCGGGACACCCCGCTTCGCCGCCTGGATCTGCTCGTACACACGGGTCCGCAGCTCCGCGAAGCGGGGCGCCACCCGGGTGTGCAGCTGGTCCCGGTCGACGGGCAGGTCGACCGTGAGCTGTTCCCGCACGACGGTGGGGGAGGCGGAGAGGACGAGGACCCGTTCACCGAGATAGACGGCCTCGTCGATGTCGTGGGTGACGAAGAGGATCGTGACGCCCCGTTCCCGCCACAGGCGCCGCACGAGGTCCTCCAGATCGGCCCGGGTCTGGGCGTCGACCGCCGCGAACGGCTCGTCCATCAGCAGCACCTCCGGCTCGTACGCCAGCGCGCGGGCGATGGCGACCCGCTGCTGCATCCCGCCGGACAGCTGCCAGGGGTACGCGCCCGCCGCGTCGGACAGACCGACCGAGGCGAGCGCGTCGTCGACCAGTTCCCGCCGCCGGGCCCTGCCCGACCTCTTCTGCCGCAGGGGCAGTTCGACGTTGTCGCGGACCCGCATCCAGGGGAACAGGCTGCGCCCGTACTCCTGGAACACGACAGCCATGCCCGGCGGCGGGCCGTTCACCGGCCGTCCCCCGAGGCGGACCTGACCGGCGGTCGGGTCCAGCAGCCCGGCCACGCATTTGAGCAGGGTCGTCTTGCCGCAGCCCGACGGGCCCACCAGACAGACCAGTTCGCCGGCGTCCACGGTGAAGGTGAGGTCCCGCACGGCCTCCACCCGGCGCCCGGAACCCTCGTAGACCTTCCGCAGACCCGCCACTTCCAGCAAGGCGTCCATCGCCGGCTGCCCCTTCTCCAGTTTCACCAGGACCGCCGGGAGGACGCGCGCAGACCGTGGTACCAGCCCAGCACGCGCCGCTCCACCAGCCGGAGGACGACGGACAGCAGGAACCCGAGCAGACCGAGGACGAGAATGCCGGTCCACATGTCGGGGATCGCGAAACCGCGCTGGAACTGGACGATCGTGTGCCCCAGTCCGTCGCTGGACGCGGTCATCTCGCTGATGACCATGAGGATGATGCCGATCGACAGCGCCTGCCGCAGCCCCGCGAAGATCTGCGGACTCGCCGAGCGCAGGACGACGTTCCGCAGCCGGGCCGCGCCCGTGACGCCGTACGACCGGGCCGTCTCCGACAGCACCGGGTCCACCGCCCGTACGCCCTCGACGGTGTTGAGCAGGACCGGCCACACGCATCCGCTCGCGATGACGGCGATCTTCATCGTGTCGCCGATGCCCGCGAACAGCGTGATGACCGGGACGAGGACGGGCGGCGGCACGGCCCGCAGGAATTCCAGGACCGGCTCGCAGACCGACCGCACCCGGCGGTAGGAGCCGATGACCGTGCCGAGCGCGACGCCGACGACGGCCGCCACCGCGTACCCGGCCGACAGGCGCAACAGGCTCGGCAGCACGTCGTCGCGCACCCGCTCGGCCGTCCAGACGTCCGGGAAGGCGGCGAGGATCGTGCGCAGGGGCGGCCGGAACGCATCGGTGCTGCCGTACGAGGCGAACCACCAGACGGTGACCAGGACGAGGGGGAGGGCGACGACGTACACCAGCCGCAGCAGCAGCCGTCTCACCCCGCCACCTCTCCGCGCACCGACGGGTGCCAGGCCAGCGCCCGCCGCTCCACCGTACGGGCGCCCACATTGACCAGCAGCCCCAGCAGCCCGGTGACCACGACCAGGGCGTACATCTCCGGCACCGCCTGCGAGGTCTGCGCGACCGAGATGCGCTGTCCCAACCCCGGTGCTCCGCTGACCAGTTCGGCCGTCACCGCCAGGACGAGGGCCACGGCGGCGGCCAGCCGCAGGCCCGTCATGACGTACGGCAGGGCGGTGGGCCACAGCACGTGCCGGACCCGCGCCCAGGGGCCGAGGCCGTAGGAGCGGGCGGTCTCCTCGGCGACCGGGTCGACGTCCTGGACGCCGTACAGGGTCTGGATCAGGATCTGCCAGAAGGACGCGTACACCACCAGCAGGAGCACCGACCGCAGTTCGCTGCCGTACAGCAGGACGGCGAGGGGGATCAGGGCGACCGAGGGGATCGGGCGCAGGAACTCGATCGTGGAGGACGTCGCCTCCCGCAGATACGGCACGACGGCGATGACGACCCCCGTGAGGATCCCGGCGGTCGCGGCGATCAGGAGCCCGAGCGCCCAGCCCGTCAGGGTGTCACCGAGCGCCGTCCAGAACGCCGCGTCGGCGAGTTCGCCGGCCAGCGCGCCGGCGACCCGGCTGACCGGCGGGAGGTACTCGTCCTCGACGAGGCCGAGCCGCGGCAGCGCCTCCCACAGGGCGAGGAACCCCGTCAGCCCGGCCGCGCCGAGGAGCGTGTCGGCACCCCTCACGGCAGCAGCTCGTCCAGGTCCGGGGTCTTCTCGAACAGGCCGTCCTTCTGGCCCAGTTCGCCGAGCCGCTCGATGGAGGCGCGGTCCGGCTCGGCGGGCCAGTGGGGCAGGACGACCGTCTCCAGCAGGTTCCGCGGGATCTTCGTGTACGTGGTGATGATCTGGCGGACCTCGTCCGGGTGCGCGTCGGCGTACGCCAGCGACTCGGCCGTGGCCTCCTGGAACTTCTTCACCGTCTCCGGGTTCTCGGCTGCGTACTTCTGCGAGGTGAAGTACATCGCCACGGTGAGGTACGGCGACACGTCGACGAAGTTCGAGGCCAGCACCGTGCCGCCCTGGGACTTGATGGCGGCCAGCGCCGGTTCCACGACGCAGGCCGCGTCGACCTGGCCCTTGGCGAGCGCGGCCGGCATCTGGTCGAACGGCATCTCCACGTACTCCACCTCGGACGGATCGCCGCCGTCCTTGCGGACCGACTCGTTGACCGAGGTGTCGCAGATGTTGCCCAGGGTGTTGGCCGCGACCTTCTTGCCCTCCAGGTCGCTGGCGGTCTTGAGCGGGCTGCCCTTCCTGACCATGATCTCCGCGAAGTCGGCGCCGGCCTTGCCGGTTGAGGCGACCCCGTTCACCACGGCCTTCACCGGCACGTTCTTGGACTGGGCGACCAGCAGGGAGGTCATGTTGCTGAAGCCGAAGTCGAACTGGCCGGAGACGACCCCGGGCACGATCGCCGCCCCGCCCTGCGCGAGCGTGGGCTCCAGTTCGAGCCCGCGCTTGCTGTAGAAGCCCTTCTTCTCGCCCAGGTACAGGGGCGCGACGTCGATGATGGGGATGACGCCGAGTTTGAGCGTGGTCGTGCCCCCGGACCCCGCGTCCCCGCCGCCCGGCCCGGAGGAACCGCAGGCGGTCGCGGTGACGAACAAGGCACCGGCCGCGAGACCGATGAGCAGACGACGCATGACTCCCCCTGGTGGGAACGCTCCTCGACAGGCTGTGCGCACACCGCACAGAAGTGCTCAGCGGGAAGGTAGAACGCCGTCGGTTGCGGGTCAATGCCCTTGCCCTGCAAGCCCGTTGACAGTTGCAGAAGTGTGCTCCTAGCGTGCGCACCACGCACCGTCGTGCGTACGGTACGCGGGTGCGGAGCCTCGTTCGTGTGGCGTCCGTGCGGCGTTCGTGCGGTTTCCGTGCGTCTTCCTGGAGGCGACGATGCCCGATCGAGACCGGTTCGGCGCAGCCCGCCGGCCGCACTTCGTCCGGTCCTTCGAGCGGGGCCTCGCGGTCGTCCGCGCCTTCGACGCCGAGCACCCCGCACGGACGCTGAGCGAGGTCGCCCGCGCCTGCGAGCTGACCCGGGCCGCCGCCCGCCGCTTCCTGCTCACCCTCGTCGACCTCGGCTACGTCCACACCGACGGCCGGCTGTTCCGGCTCACCCCGCGCGTGCTCGAACTCGGCTACGCGTACCTGTCGAGCGTCACCCTCCCCGACCTCGCCGTACCCCATCTGGAACGGCTGGTCGCACAGGTCGGGGAGTCCTCCTCGCTGTGCGTCCTCGACGGCGACGACATCGTGTACGTGGCGAGGGTCGGCGTGCGCCGCATCATGACGGCGACGATCACCGTGGGCACCCGCCTGCCGGCCCACGTCACCTCCGTCGGCCGGGTGCTCCTCGCGCATCTGCCGGACGAGGAGACCGACGCCCGCCTCGCCCGCGCCGACCTCGGACCCCTCACCCGGCGCACCCTCACCTCCGCCGACCGGCTCAGGACAGAGCTGCGCCGGGTACGCCGCCAGGGGTACGCCGTGGTCGACCAGGAACTGGAGGAGGGGCTGCGGTCGGTCGCCGCCCCGGTGCGCGACCGGCACGGCGAGGTGGTGGCCGGCGTGAACATCCCCGTCCACGCCGGCCGCACCTCCGTGGCGTCGGTGCGCCGGGACCTGCTGCCCCACCTGCTCGCCACGGCCGCCCGGATCGAGGCCGACCTGTGCGTGACGGGGACCGCCACGGGCCGGGCGCGCGCCGGGGCCGTACCGCTACAGGTCGAGCACCAGCCGTGACCCCTGGCACCGGGACACGCAGATGAGCATGGTCTCCCCGGCCTCGCGCTCCTCGTCGCTCAGCACCGAGTCGCGGTGGTCGGGGGTGCCCTCCAGAACGTCCGTCTCACAGGTCCCGCAGGTGCCCTCCGCGCAGGAGAACAGGACCTCGACCCCGGCGGCCCGCACGGAGTCGAGCACGGAGACCCCCACGGGCACCGTGACGGTCTTCCCGGTCCGCTCCAGCACGACCTCGAACTCGCTGTCGGGGCCCGTCTCCTGCTCCTTCGGCCGGAAACGCTCGACCCGCAGCGCCTTCCCCGGGCACCGCGCCTCGACCGCGTCGAGCAGGGCGCCCGGCCCGCAGCAGTAGACGAGCGCGTCCTCGGGCAGGCCGTCCAGTACGGACCCGAGGTCGAGCAGCCCGGTCTCGTCCTGCGGGGCGACGGTGACCCGGTCCCCGTATACGGCCAACTCGGCCTGGAATGCCATGGATTCACGACTGCGCCCGCCGTACAGTAGGGACCACTCCGCGCCCGCCGCCTCGGCCGCCGCCAGCATCGGCAGGATGGGGGTGATGCCGATGCCGCCCGCCACGAACCGGTAGCGGGGCACCGGCTCCAGGGCGAAGTTGTTGCGCGGCCCGCGCACCCGGACCTTGTCGCCCCGCGCCAACTCCGTGTGCACGTACGCCGATCCACCGCGTCCGTCGGGCTCGCGCAGGACGCCGATCCGCCAGACCCCGCGGTCCGCCGGGTCACCGCACAGCGAGTACTGCCGCTCCAGCTCCGGCCCCAGCAGCACGTCGATGTGCGCGCCCGGCTCCCAGGCCGGGAGTTCGTCGCCGAGCGGATGCCGCAGGGTCAGGGTCAGCACACCGTCGGCCGCGAACTCCCGGCTCTCGACGACCAGTTCGGCCTCGTACGCGGGCGACGCGGGCGACGGCGAGGGGGACGGGGTCATGACGTGGTCCCTTGCGGCTCGTGTCCTTGGGGGTGGGCGAGCATCCACTCCCACATCTCGATGGGGTCCTGCGCGGTGTGCTCGCGCCCGCAGTGACAGGTGCCGTGCAGGATGTCCGTGCCCGGCAGCCAGTCGACGCGGTAGACCTCTCCGGTCCGGTGGGTGGGCGACGTGCTCACTGGACCTTCTCCACCGGCTTCTCGCCCTCCTCGACCAGCCGGGCCAGGATGCGGCGGGCGGCCAGACCACCGGTGTCGATGTTGATGCTCAGCTCCTGGTAGCCGGTGCGCTCGGTGCCCAGCGTCTTCTGGAGCAGGTTCAGCGCGACGACGTCCTGCATGACGACCGTGTGGTTGTTGCCCTTGAGGAACTCGGTGACCTCCTCGCTCTCGGTCGCCCAGTCCCGCGAGACCATCCAGAAGTCGTACACCTTGCCGTCCGAGGACGGGGTGATCGCGTAGGTGATCTCGGTGTGGAAGCCGTTCGGATCGCTGCCGTCCGCCTCGGGGAGCACGCCCACGGGGGCGATGCGGCTGTGCAGCAGGTACAGGCAGGGCGCGAAGTACTCGATGTCCTGCCAGCGGGTGATCCGGCCCTCGATGCCGGTCGACCTCGCGTAGAACGGCGGGCATTCCGCGTCGTCCATGTGCCGGCTCACCCGCACCACACCGGCGCCCTCGTCGACCTCGGTCGTGATCGGCGTCTCGGCGACCTCGGGGGTGCCGATGTAGCCGCCGTGCAGATAGGTCTCGTGGGACAGGTCGAGCAGGTTGTCGACGAGGAGCCCGTAGTCGGCGTCGATCGGCTCCATGCCCCGCACGGTGGTCCAGCCGGGGGCGGCCAGGTGCCGGGCGCGCGGGATGGTCTGCGGGTCGGCTAGCGCCGGGTCGCCGATCCAGACCCAGATCAGCGAGTCCTGCTCGACCACGGGGTACGAGGCCACGCGCGCCGTCCGCGGGATCCGCTTCTGCCCCGGCACGTACACACAGGCGCCCGTCGTGTCGTACGTGAACCCGTGGTAGCCGCACACGATCCGGTCCCCGTCCAGCCCGCTCTCGGAGAGCGGGTAGCGGCGGTGCACACACCGGTCGTGCAGCGCCACCGGCGTCCCCTCCTCCTCGGTCCGGTAGAACACGAGCGGCTCACCGAGGACGGTCCGTCCGAGCAGCTCCCGCCCGACCTCCTCGGCGTAGGCGGCGACGTACCACTGGTTCCTGGCGAAGGCGGTCATGTGAGGCATGGGGTTCCCGTCCCTGTCGGCGGGGCGTCGTCGCCCCGCGTGCCGTGGTTGGACTCAGGGTCCTGACGGCTGGGGTGGCCGCGCAAGGCGGCTTCTGCCAGGCGGAAGTTTCTCTGTAAACGAGCTGGTCAGGGCCTTGTCAGGTGCCTTGCTCATCACTGGCAGGGGCTGCGGAGCACCGCCGCTGGGTGGTTCGCTCCTGAGGCAGCCGCTGATGGATTTGGCGACCACGTCTGATCGTAGTGATGCCGAGATTGTCCGGAAGCGGGACTTACGTTGGTGAACGCACCTTTTTCTTGCCCGTTCTTGAGTGGTACACCGGCAGAATTTGCATTCTCGCAGTTCAAGACTGGTCAACGCTGCCGCAAGGGCGTGCCGGGTCGAATCCGGGTCGAATCGGCCCGCCTTGGCGCACCTGGCTGGGTTATCGCAGGTCAGGAAGGTGGCAGACGGAATCAATCCGCGTGGGGAGAGGTGGACGGCTGCCTGGCACAGCTGTTGGTTTCCTCGCAGAAGCGGGTTGGGCAGCGGGGCGGGGCAAGCTGATGTGGTGAGGACCGCCGTGAACGGGTGGGCTCGCCCCTGTTGGCGGCGGAAATGCGAAGTTCCCTGCAGGTGGTCTGATCGTCTCCCCGCTCGCGGACACGAGATCTCCCCACTGACAGACGCGTGATCGTTCAGGTGTCTTGATCACCCGGCTTGTGCTCTTGGCCGGGTGAGGACCGAGGAGGAGATCATTGGAGTCGATCACCGCACAGGGAAGCGGTGTTCAGGTTGACGTGGGCGAAGCCTTGGAAGAAGTCGCTGCCCTGACGTGTGGTAAGCAGCGCGGCGGTGGATTCGCCGTCGCCGGCGAAGGCCGTGAGGCCGGCGGCGCCAACCCGGGCCAGGGCACGCTGGAACCATTGGTAGTCGTCGGGGCGGACCTGGCATCCGGGCTCGGAGGAGCCGGGGTCCTTGCCCTTACTTGGCTTCACGATGTCTATGGTCGGGTTTTTGTTCTCCAGGGGCAGGCCGATGTCTGTGGCGGGGGTGCCGTCCGGGATGTGCAGCCAGCCGCCGGGGCCGTCGGCGTGCAGGGCGTGAACGGTGAGCGGGTCGCCCAGGGAGATTTCCGTGCTGAACAGCGGGGCCGGGGTCTCGTTCCAGGCTCCGATGTGCACCCCGTCCGCATGGACCGCTGCGGAGGCGAGTTGCCCGTATGCCTTCTGCCGGTCACTGTGGTTGCCTTTGCAGGCGATCGGGAAGACGCGCGAGGATTCGCCTGGCTTCCAGACCTCGGCGAAGAACTGCGGGCGGTAGTGGTAGTCGACGGTCTTGGTTTTTGCCTTGTCCCGGCTGGTCAATGTCCGGATCACCGATGATCAAGGCCCGCCGAGCGCGGAACAGCAGCGGCAGGACCGAAGCGATGGAGCACTGACTGGCCTCGTCGACGACGACCAGGTCGAAGAGCTTCGCGGTCGGCCTCAGGTACCAGGCGACATCCGGGTCGCTGGAGGGCTGTCCGGGGCGAGCCCCTTGGCGTAGGTACCGATGACGGTGGCGTCGACGCAGGCTGAGCCGTCCCAGTGGCCGTCGGAGCCGGCCATGCGGCTTGCTCAGCGCGCGGCGGCCGCGGCTCCGTCCACGCCGATCACCCTCGGGACCACCTGCTGTGGCAGTGGCAAGTGCCGCAGATGGCGCAGCGCGGTGCTGCGGGAGACCGGCACGGCCAGCGGACGCCGTCCTGCATACGCTCAGCATGTCGGGGTAGGCACGGCGAGATACGGCGTGCCCGCGGCCGTTGCCCGGTAGAGGATGACGGGTCATGACGATCGTGTTCCGGATTCCGGCCACTGGTGCGGAGCGGGTGGGGTTCGCCTACTCGCCGACGATGGAAGCCGTACTGAGTCTCCATGTGCTGGTGGAGCCCAAGCACCACCCCGTCCAGCACGGTTGGGTGCGTGCCATGCGCAAGCTGTCCCCGGCGCTGAAGCGGGAGATCGAGGCGTTCTCCTACGCGGTGCGCTCGTACTTCCCTGAGTTCCTCTTTCCGCAGCCGACCGGCGGACTGACTGACTTCGCCGACGAGCTGGCCGCCCTGCGCACGGCGGATCCGGAGCTGGTCCGGCTGGAGTTCGCCATCCCGCTGCTCACGCCCTGGCCGGGCGGCGGCCAGGGCAGGGATCCGCACGTGCTGGACGAACCGGACGTACGTCGGCTGCTGCGGGAGCGGCTCGCACGGGAGAGCGACGACGCCATCGTCGCGATGCTCCTCGACGACCCCCGCGCGCTGCTCGAACGGTTCCTGAGCATGCTGGAGCGCTACTGGCGGGAGGCGTTCGAGGAGGAATGGGCACGGCTCGAACCCGAACTCGCCGCCGGCGTCAGCGAGGCCGGGCACCAGATCGAGCAGCGCGGTCTGTACGGGATGCTGCGCGGCCTGTGGCCGGAGGTGCGCAGCGATCCTCAGACCGAACGCTTCTGGCTGGAGCGACCGCACGATCACGAGGTCGCCATCGGTCCGGACGACACTCTCGTACTCGCCCCCAGCGCCTATGTGTGGCCGCACGTACGCGTCAACTGCGACGGTCCGTGGCCTCTCGGCCTCGTCTTCCCGGTCTCCTCCATCGCCCGGGAAGCCCGCCCAAGGATTCCACCCACCCAGCTCGTCGGCACGTTGCGGGCGCTCGCCGACGACACCCGGCTGCGTGCCCTCCGGCTGATCGCCGAACGCCCACGCAGCACCCAGGAACTGGCCCCGCTCGTCGGCGTCAGCGAGGCCGCCCTGTCCAAGCACCTGCGCGTGCTGGCGGACGCGGGCCTGCTGGAGCGCCGCCGCGAGGGCTACTACGTCCTGTACCGGCTCGTGCCCGGGCAGGTGGCGGGCCTGACCCCGGGCCTGGAGAGCTTCCTGAGGGGCGACGACACCGCGACGTCATAGTGCCCGAGCCCAATCGGAGGGCGCCGAGTTCGTGCCGGCGTCCATATGCCCCAGCTCGTGGGAAGGGCAGCCTCGTGGAGACGCACGAGGAGGAAGCGCAGTGATCCCTGAAACGACGCGCATACGCGCTCCCCGGCCCCGAGTGGCCGCGCTGGGCGAGTACGCCATCGATGCCGTGCACGGGTTCGTGCCCGCCGAGGACCCGGTGGACGCGCTGCCGGCGTACTACGAACCGTGGGAGCGGCTCGCGCGGAACATCGCGGCCCTGATCATGACAGGGCGGATGCGCCCGGCGGTCGAATCGCTGCCCGTCCTCGCACCGGACCGGCTGCACTCCAGCGGGGAGCAGGAACGGGCCATGCTGCTGTTGTGCTCTCTCGCGAACGCGTACGTGTGGGCCACCGACACACCCGCGGACACGCTTCCGGCGCCGTTGGCGCAACCGCTCCACGCGCTCGCCGAAGCCCTGGACCGGGCGCCGATCATCTCCCACGCCTCCATCGTGCTCCACAACTGGCGGCGCATCGACGCCGACGAACCGCTGAGCATGTCGAACATCGACACCCAGGTGACGTTTCTCGGCGGCGTCGACGAGAAGTGGTTCTATCTGGCGACGGTGGGCGTCGAACTCGCCGGCGCTCCCGGGCTGCCCCTGCTCGTGAGGGCCCAGCACGCGGCGGCGGCCGAGGACCAAGGCGGTCTCACCGAGGCGCTGCTCGGTATCCGCGATGTCGTCGACAAGGTCACCGACGCTTTCCTCGACGTCGAGCGCTGGTGCGATCACTACGTCTTCTACCATCGCATCAGGCCGTTCCTCACGGGATGGTCCGCGCCGGGGCTGCGCTTCGAGGGCGTGGACCGGGAACCGCTGGTGCTGGCCGGCGGGAGCGCCGCACAGAGCTCCCTCATCCAGGCCTTCGACGCCGGACTCGACATACCGCACCCGCACGGGATGACGGCGGGATTCCTGACCGGCATGCGCGCATACATGCCCGCGCCGCACCGTCGCTTCCTGGAGGATCTCGAGGCCGGTCCCTCGGTCCGTGAATGCGTCGAGCGCAACCGCGGCACCCACCCACGGCTCGGCGACGCGTACAACGCGGCGGTGGACGCCCTGGTCCGGCTCCGGGCCCAGCACATCGGCATCACCGGGCGCTACATCAAGCGGTTCCAGAGCGACCAGGAGACCGCCAAGGGAACCGGCGGCAGCGACTTCGTCGCCTTTCTGAAGAAGTCGCGGGAGGAGACCACCGATCGGCTGCTGCCATGACAGCACCTGTGTACGGGGACTTCGACCAGGACCAGCTGGACGCCCAGTACTCACCCAGCAGCATGGTGGACGACATCCGGCCGTTCCTGGACGACTACGCGGACCGCAGCCGTCTCGCCCAACAGGAGCTGGCCGCGGTGGCCCGCCGCGACCTGCGCTTCGGACCGGGAGACGACGATCGGCTGGACGTCTACGGTCCCTCGGGACCGGGCCCGGAAAGCCGACCCGCTCTGTTCTTCGTCCACGGCGGATACTGGCAGCAGCTGTCCAAGGAGGACACCGCGTTCCCGGCTCCCGCCATGGTGCAGGCGGGTGCTGTCTACGCCACTCCGGACTACACCCTCGCCCCGCGAGCCCGGCTCTCGGACATCGTCGACCAGGTGCGCAGGGCCTTCGTCTGGCTGTGGCGCCGGGCGGCCGACCATCGCATCGACCCCGAGCGGATCGTGGTCTCCGGATCCTCGGCCGGCGCTCACCTGGCCGCCATGCTGCTCGCCACGCCGTGGCGGCAGTGGGGTCTGCCCGCGGACCCCATCGCGGGCGCGGTGCTCTTCGGCGGGATCTACGACCTGACCCCGGTACGGCAGACCTACGTCAATGACGTCGTGGGCATCGACGGCAGCGAGGTCCAAGACTGCAGTCCGCTGTTGCTGACGCCTTCGGTCCGCTGCCCCATGGTGATCGCCTGGGGAGAACGTGAGACGGACGAGTTCAAGCGGCAGTCACGCGCGTTCGCGGAACATCTGCGCCGGCAGGGCTGCCCGGTCACCGCGTTCGAGCAGTCCGGGCGCAACCACTTCGACTCTCCCGTGGAACTCGCCGTGCCCTCCGCCCGAGTTCATGCCGAGACCCTCCGTCTGATGCGTCTGGCCGCGGCTCGGCGCTGACCGCTTCACTCCCCGCCACCAGAGCGACCAGCCCGCTCATGACCACCTTCGGCCCACGCGCTCCGCTTCGGCGCCTGCGTCGACCCGCATCGGTCATCCGGCTCCATTTCCCAGAAGGGTATTGCCTTGCTCGCGCGATCCACCGCCTCCGAAGCCGAGGCCCACCAGCTCGACGAAGCCCTCCCGGGGCTCCGCGAGCTGTTCCACATACCGCCCGCCGACGGCGGCAGATACACCGAGACCGCGTACCTCGCGGGCAACTCCCTCGGCCTGCAGCCCAAGGCCACCCTCGCGGAACTGACGGAGGACCTCTCCGACTGGAGCCGCTTCGGCGTCGAAGGCCACCACGACGCCGTACGCCCGTGGTTCGGCTATCACCGCCTGCTGACCGAGCCGGCCGCGCGCCTGGTCGGGGCGCTGCCCGAAGAGACCGTCGTCATGAACTCCCTGACGGTGAACCTGCATCTGCTGATGGTCTCGTTCTACCGCCCCCAGGGCGAGCGGACACAGATCGTGATCGAGGACAGCGCCTTCCCCTCGGACAGCTACGCGGTGCGCAGCCACGTGCGCTTCCGGGGCCTCGATCCGGACCAGGCGGTCACCAGGCTGCGTCCGCGTCCCGGGGAGGACTGCCTGCGCACGGAGGACGTCGTCGACTTCCTCGACCGGCACGGACACACCGTGGCCCTGATGCTGCTGGGCGGCGTCAACTACCTCACCGGCGAGCTGATGGACGTTCCCGCCATCACCGCGGCCGGCCACGCCGCGGGCGCGACGGTCGGCTGGGACCTCGCCCATGCGGCAGGCAACGTCCCGCTCCATCTGCACAACTGGGACGTCGACTTCGCCGCCTGGTGCTCCTACAAGTACCTCAACTCCGGACCCGGCGCTTTGTCGGGGGTGTTCATCCACCAGCGGCACGTCACCGACCGCGGCCTGCAGCGCCTGGAAGGGTGGTGGAGCACCGACGCCGCCACCCGGTTCCGGATGGAACCGGTCTCCCAGCCGCCGGCCACCGCCGACGCGTGGGCGATCTCCAATCCGCCGATTCTCGCCATGGGCCCGGTGCGCACCTCGCTGGAACTGTTCGACGCCGTCGGCATGGCGGCGCTGCGGGCGCGCAGCGAGAAGCTGACCGGGTACCTGGAGGGACTTCTCGACGCGATCACCCACACCCGTCCGCTGACGGTGATCACTCCCAGGGACACGCAACGCCGAGGTGCCCAGCTGTCGTTGCGCGTCGGCCGTACGAGCGCGGCTGCCCTGGCCCGCAAGCTGCGCCACGAGCACGGAGTCGTCGCCGACGCCCGCGAGCCGGACATCATCCGGCTGGCGCCGGTGCCCCTCTACTCCACCTTCCACGACTGCTGGCGGGCCGCCGACGCGCTGGCCCACTGCGTACCGGAGGAAAGATGACCCAGACCGGCAACGCGGCCCCCCTCCCGCCTGGGCAGGCGGCCGTCGCAGGCGGGGACCAACGGCCCCCGGGCGAGCTCGTACGCTCGCTCACCCACCGCCAGACCACCATGATCGGCCTCGGCTGCGCGCTGGGCACCGGCCTCTTCCTGGGGTCCGGTTCGGCCATCGGCATAGCAGGCCCTGCCGTGATCCTCTCCCACATCGCGGGCGCGGTACTCGTCGCCATCATCGCCCGGGTGCTGGCGGCGATGACCATCGCCCATCCCGTGCGCGGAACCTTCGGGACCATCGCCCACCTCTATCTCGGCCCCTGGGCGGGCTTCGTCGTCCGGTGGCTGTTCTGGGCCGGAACGACGGTCGCCATCGGCGGCGAGGTGGTGGCCGCGGCGATCTACATCCGCTACTGGTGGCCGCAGGCCCCGATGCTCCTGCTCATCGCCGCCGTCTCCGCGCTGGTACTGGGCGTCAACCTCTTCAGTGTCGGGTCCTTCGGCTTCGCGGAGTTCTGGCTGTCGAGCGTGAAGGTGACCGCAGTGGTGGTGTTCATCGCGGCAGGACTGCTGCTGGTGTTCGTCGGACTGCCGCACACGCCGGCCACGGGCCTGGGAAACCTCACCTCGGGTGGCGGCTTCTTCCCCAACGGGCTGACGGCCGTCTGGACCGCCCTGGCCGTCGTGATGTTCGCCTTCGTGGGATTCGAGACCGTCTCCATCTCGGCGGCGGAGGCAGCCGACCCCGCACGGTCCATCCGCACCGCGATGCGCGCGCTCATCTGGCGCCTGGGACTGTTCTACATCCTGTCCATAGGGCTCATCGTCACCCTCGTGCCGTGGCGGGACGTCGCAGGCGGTGACGGGGGCGTCGACGGCAGCCCGTTCGTCCACGTCTTCACCCAGGTGGGCATTCCGGCCGCCGCCTCGCTGACCAACGCGATCGTGCTGATCGCGGCGATCTCCTCGGCCAACGCGCAGCTCTACGCGGCCAGCCGCTTCCTGGACTCCCTGGGCCACGACAGATGCGCCCCCGCCGCCGTGGCCCGTCTCAGCCGCCGCGGGGTCCCGGTGCGGGCCCTGCTGGTCTCCGCCGTCGGCATCGTCGCGGCAGCCCTGCTGGCCGCTTTCAAGGTCAACAGCGTCTTCAACCTCCTGGTCTCCGTCGCCATCTTCTCCGTCCTCCTGGTGTGGCTGCTGATCCTCGCGTCCTACCTCGCGTTCCGCCGCTCCGCTCAACCGGCCGCACCGCAGGACCTGCGGGTTCCGGGCGGTGCCTGGACGGCCTGGGCCGGCATCGCGGGTGTGCTGGGGGTGGCCTCGACCGCCGCGGTGGTGCCCGTGATGGCGCAGGCCGCCTGGGTCGGCTCCGGCTTCACCCTCGCCCTGCTCCTGGTCTACGCCCTCAAGGACCGCCACGTGATGTGCCGGAACGCACCCGTCGCGCCGAACAAGGAGGCGGGCGAACCCAACCCTCAGGAGGCACCCCATGTCCGCTGAACCGCTGCCCGTCATCCGCAACTTCGTCGGCGGCACCTTCGCCGAACCCGACGAGGAACGCTGTTTCACGAAGACCGACCCGGCCACCGGCACGCCCCTCGCCCAGGTGCACGAGGCGGACCGGCCCCTGGTCGACCGCGCGGTCCGCTCGGCACGCGGCGCCTTGGTGGACGGCTGGGCCCACACTCCCGTACGGGAACGCGCCGCGCTGCTGCGCCGGGCGGCCGACCTGATCGAGCAGCGCTTCGAGGAGTTCGTGGCCGCGGAGGTCGGCGACACGGGCAAGCCCGTGACCCAGGCCCGCGAACTCGACGTCGCCCGCGCGATCGCCAACTTCCGTACTTTCGCCGACATCGTGGCCGCGGCCGGTCAGGACTCCTACCTCACCGACCTGCCGGACGGGCGCCAGGCCCTCAACTACGCGGTGCGCAAACCGCTGGGCGTGGTGGCCGTGATCGTGCCCTGGAACCTGCCGCTGCTGCTGCTCACCTGGAAGGTCGCCCCCGCGCTCGCCTGCGGCAACGCGGTGGTCGTCAAGCCCAGCGAGGAAACCCCGTCCACCGCGGCCTTGCTGGCCGAGGTGCTGGCCGACGCCAGCCTGCCCGCCGGAGCCTACAACGTCGTGCACGGCTTCGGCGCCGGTTCCGCGGGCGAGTTCCTGGTGACCCATCCGGGCGTGGAGGGGATCACGTTCACGGGATCGTCCGCCACCGGGACCGAGGTCATGCGGGCGGCGGCGCCCGGAGTGCGCCCGGTGTCCTTCGAACTCGGCGGCAAGAACGCCGCGATCGTCTTCGACGACGTCGATGTCGACGAGGCGCTCGACGGGCTGTCCCGGTCGGTGTTCACCAACACGGGCCAGGTGTGCCTGTGCACCGAGCGGGTCTACGTCCACCGGGCCGTGTTCACGGACATCGTCGACGGCCTGGCCGAGCGGGCCGGCCGGCTGCGGCTGGACGACCCGTTCAGCGCGCACACCACCACCGGCCCGCTGATCTCCCAGGAGCACCGGCGCAAGGTGCTGCGCTACTACGACCTCGCCGAACAGGCAGGCGCCAAGGTCGTCACCGGGGGCGGCACTCCGGACCTCGGGCCCGGCCTCGACGGCGGCGCCTGGATCGAACCCACCCTGTGGACCGGGCTGACCAACGCCGACCGCCCCGTACGCGAGGAGATCTTCGGTCCCGTCGCCGCGCTCATCCCGTTCGACACCGAAGAGGAGGCCATCGCCCTGGCCAACGACACCGACTACGGTCTCGCCGCCGCTGTGTGGACCAACGACCTGCGCCGCGGTCACCGTGTCGCCCAACGCATGGACGTGGGCATGGCCTGGGTCAACACCTGGTTCCTGCGCGATCTGCGCTCTCCCTTCGGCGGTGCCGGGCTCTCCGGCATCGGCAGGGAAGGCGGCGCCTCCTCCCTCCACTTCTACACCGAGCCCACGAATGTGTGCGTGCAGCTATGACGACCGACACCGACACCGAGCCGAACACACCCGCCCCGCCGACGGGAGGAGACGACGCCGTCGAGGCCGCCGTCTCCCGCCTGACCCGCGCAGCCGCCACCGGAACGCCCTGTGCCCCCGTCCGTGACCTGCTCGGCGACACCGGCGTCGACACCGCGTACGAGGTGCAGAGCCGTCTCGCCTCCGCGCGGCTGGCCGCGGGAGCACGAAGGGTCGGTGCCAAGATCGGCCTGACCGCGCCCGCCGTACAGGAGCAGTTCGGCGTCTTCGAACCCGACTTCGGGATGCTCTTCGACGACATGGTCCTCGCCCATGGCGAGCCCGTCGCCCTGGACCGCTTCATACAGCCGCGCGCCGAGGGGGAGATCGCCTTCGTCCTCGACCGTGATCTCGACCGGCCCGGCGCCACCGTCGCGGACGTCCTGCGCGCCACCGCCTTCGTCCTGCCGGCCGTCGAGATCGTGGACTCCCGCATCGCCGGATGGGACCTGACCATCACCGACACCGTCGCCGACAACGCCTCCAGCGGCGCCGTCGTCCTCGGCACCGTCCCGCACACCCTGGCCGGGCTCGACCTGGCCCGGGTCGGGATGACGCTGTACCGCGACGACGAGCCCGTCTCCTTCGGTGCCGGTCACGCCTGCCTCGGCTCCCCGGTCGTCGCCGTCACCTGGCTGGCGCGCGAACTGGCCCGCCGGGGCCGGCCCCTGTGCGCCGGCGACGTGGTGATGTCCGGTGCCCTGGGACCGATGGCGGAGATCAACGACGGTGGCCGCTACCGCCTGGAACTGGACGGACTCGGCACGGTCGAGGCCCTCATCGAGCCCCGTACGGAGGACAGCGCATGAGCACCGGAACCACCGCCCGGGCCGACGGCGTCAAGGTCGCCGTCCTGGGCTCGGGGAACATCGGAACCGACCTGATGGTCAAGGTCATCCGGCAGTCGAAGAACCTGCGCATGGCGGCCTTGGCGGGCATCGACCCGGCCTCCGAGGGCCTGGCGCGCGCCCGGCGCCTGCACGTGGCCACCACCCCTGCGGGAATCGACGGTCTCCTGGAGATGGACGAGTTCGCCGACGTCCGGATCGTGTTCGACGCGACCTCGGCCGGCGCCCACGCCCGGCACGCCGAAGTCTGCCGCGCCCACGGCAAACTGCTTGTCGACCTCACGCCGGCCGCTTCGGGGCCGCTCACCGTCCCCTCGGTGAACCTGGAGAAGCACCTCGCCGCCGACGACGTCAACATGGTCACCTGCGGCGGGCAGGCCACCGTACCCGTCGCCGCGGCCGTCTCCCGGGTGACTCCGGTGGCCTACGCCGAGATCGTGGCTTCCCTCTCGACCCGGTCCGCCGGGCCCGGCACCCGCGCCAACATCGACGAGTTCACCGAGACCACCGCCCGGGCCCTGCGCGAGGTCGCGGGCGCGGCCACCGCCAAGGCCGTCATCGTGCTCAACCCGGCCGACCCGCCGGTGTCCATGCGCAACACCGTCTACTGCGTCGTCGAGGACGCCACGGCCGGCACGCTGCGCGCCATCGAGGACTCGGTGGGGCAGGCGGTCCGGGACGTCCAGGAGTACGTGCCCGGCTACGAACTCGTGCAGGACGTGCAGTTCGACGCCCTGCGGGAGGTGTGGATCCCGCACCTCGGCCGGCATGTGACGGGCACGCAGGTCACCTGCTTCCTCCAGGTCCGCGGCGCCGGCCACTACCTGCCGGAATACGCCGGCAACCTCGACATCATGACCTCCGCCGCCCTGCGGACAGCCGAGCGCATGGCCGAACTCCGAGGATGGGTGAGCAGCAAGTGAACCTCTACGTCCAGGACGTGACCCTGCGGGACGGCATGCACGCCGTCGGGCACCGCTACACCACCGCCCAGGTCCGCGACATCGTGGCCGCACTCGACCGGGCCGGGGTGGACGCCATCGAGGTCGCCCACGGCGACGGCCTCGGCGGCTCCAGCGCCACCTACGGCTTCGGGGCTCACACCGACGAAGAATGGATCCGGGCCGCGGCCGAGGTGATCGAGAACGCCACCCTCACCACCCTGCTGCTGCCGGGCATCGGCACCATCGCCGACCTGCGCCGGGCCCGTGCTCTCGGCGTGGGCAGCGTGCGCGTGGCCACCCACTGCACCGAGGCCGACATCAGCGCGCAGCACATCGCCTGGGCCCGCGAGAGCGGCATGGACGTCGCCGGGTTCCTGATGATGAGCCACATGGCCGCCCCGGCCCGACTCGCCGAACAAGCCCGGCTGATGGAGTCCTACGGAGCCCACTGCGTCTACGTCACCGACTCCGCCGGCCGACTGACCATGACCGATGTGGCCGAACGCGTCGACGCCCTGCGCCAGGTGCTCGCCGACGACACGCAGATCGGCATCCACGCGCACGAGAACCTGTCGCTGTCCGTCGCCAACAGCGTCACGGCCGTCGAGCACGGGGCACTGCGCGTGGACGTCGCGCTCGCCGGACAAGGGGCGGGCGCAGGGAACTGTCCAGCGGAGCCGTTCGTCGCCGTGGCGGACCTGCTCGGCTGGAGCCACGGCTGCGATCTGTTCGCCCTCCAGGACGCCGCCGAGGACCTCGTACGTCCCCTGCGGGAGCGGCCCGTCCAGGTCGACCGCGACACCCTGACCCTCGGCCGCGCGGGCGTCTACTCCAGCTTCCTGCTGCACGCGGCACGCGTGGCCGCGCGGCACCGGCTCGACTCCCGCCTGCTGCTCCAGGAGGCCGGCCGCCGCGGTCTGGTCGGCGGCCAGGAGGACCTTCTCACCGACATCGCCCTGGACCTGGCCCGCGTGCCCGCCGAGGCAGGAGAAACAGCATGAGCACCCCCGATCGACTGGAACTCGCCCTGCGTCTGCACACGGCTGCTCACCGGCGCACCCCCGTCCCCAGCCTCGCCGACACCCACTCTCTCGGCATCGACGACTCCTACGCCGTGCAGGAAGCACTGGTCGGCCTGCGGCAGACCGGGGGAGAGCGGCTCACCGGCGTGAAGCTGGGCTTCACCAGCAAGGCCAAGATGGCGCAGATGGGTGTCTCCGAGATCATCGTGGGACACCTGACCGACGCCATGCGCAT
This sequence comes from Streptomyces stelliscabiei, assembly GCF_014873495.1. GTDB lineage: Bacteria > Actinomycetota > Actinomycetes > Streptomycetales > Streptomycetaceae > Streptomyces > Streptomyces bottropensis. Next base: position 8,645,866 of record NZ_JADBGF010000001.1, read on the forward strand.
CGGCGACGGCGCCGAGGTGGAACTGTCGGACTTCATCCATCCCCGGGTCGAACCGGAAGTGGCGTTCCGGCTGAGCCGACAGGTCGATCTCGACGACCCCGCGACCGACATCGCATCGTGCGTGGACGCGGTCGCACCGGCCATCGAGATCATCGACTCCCGCTACCAGGACTTCCGTTTCACCGTCACCGACGTCATCGCCGACAACACCTCGGCCGCCGGTTACGCCGTCGGCTCCTGGCACCCGCTCACCGACATCGCGAACAAGGCGGTGCGGCTGCGCACCCCGCAGGCGGAGGCCGTCGGATCCACCGCGGCGATCCTCGGAGCACCCCTGGCCGCCCTGCACGCCCTGCTCGACATCTGCCGCAGGCGCCGTATCCCCCTCGCCCCCGGGCAGATCGTCCTGGCCGGCGCCGCCACTGCGGCCCTGCCGCTCACCCCTGGCGTCACCTTCTGCGACATCGCTGGGCTCGGCACCGTAACCCTGAAGGGCCGCTGATGAACACCGCACGCGTAGTCGACGGGCAGGCCGCCCCCCGAGGACGGTTCCCGCACGTCAAGGTCGTCGGCGACCTCGTCTTCGTCTCCGGCACCAGCTCCCGCAGGCCGGACAACACCTTCGCGGGAGCCGAGGCCGACGCCCTGGGCACGACCACCCTCGACATCCGGGCCCAGACCCGCGCCGTCATCGAGAACCTGCGCGCCATCCTGCGGTCGGTCGGCGCCGACCTGGAGGACATCGCCCAGATCACCGCCTACCTCGTGAACATGAACGACTTCGGTGGCTACAACGAGGTCTACGCCGAGTACTTCGACGCCCACGGCCCCACCCGCACGACGGTCGCCGTCCACCAGTTGCCGCACCCGCACCTGCTCATCGAGATCCAGGCCATCGCCACCCTCAGCCGCTTGGGACACTGACCCGCCATTTTCCAAGGAGACACGTCATGACCGTCCTCCCCGAGGTCATCCATTTCCAGAAGTGGATCGACGACCACGCCCACCTGCTCAAGCCGCCCGTGAACAACCGCACCATGGCCCTGGGCGCGGACTTCATCGTCCAGGTCGTCGGCGGCCCCAACCAGCGCACCGACTACCACGTCGACCCGTACGAGGAGTGGTTCCACCAGGTGCGCGGCGCCATGTACGTCGACGTCATGACCGAGAACGGCCCGCGCACCGTCCACATCCGGGAGGGCGAGAGCTGGCTGCTGCCCGGGAACGTGCCGCACTCCCCGCAGCGCCCGGAAGCCGACAGCATCGGCCTGGTCATCGAACGCGTCCGAGAGCCGGGCACCCTGGAGAAGTTCCAGTGGTACTGCCCCGCCTGCCACGCCCTCGTCCACGAGGTGGAGCTCCAGGTCACCGACATCGTGGCCGACCTGCCCCCCGTCTTCGCCGCCTTCTACGACGACCGGCAGGCCCGGATCTGCGGCTCCTGCGGGGCCGAGCACCCCGGGAAGGGATGACCCCGTGCCCGAGCACTCGCACGAGGCCGACACCATCGACGTCCACACCCACTACGTCCCGCACGGCTGGCCCGACCTCCGCGCCGACGCCGGTCCCCAGGCGCCCTGGCTGCGCGTCGAGTCGGAGGCCGACGCGATGATCATGCTCGGATCCCGGGAGTTCCGGCGAATCGGCGCCGAGTGCTGGGACGCGTCGGCCCGTCTGAAGGACATGGACGCCGACGGCATCGGCATGCAGGTTGTCTCACCCACGCCGGCCTTCTTCCACTACGGCCGCAGCGGTGCCGAGGCGGCACGGATCGCACGGATCTTCAACGACCTGGCCCTGGACATCGTCGCCCCGGCCCCCGACCACCTCGTCCCCTTCTGCCAGGTGCCGCTGCAGGACCCCGACGCGGCCTGCCGCGAACTGGAACGCTGCCTGGCCAACGGGCACCGGGGAGTCGAGATCGGCAACCACGTCGGCGACCACGACCTGGACAGCGCGGGCGTCGTCACCTTCCTCCAGCACTGCGCCCTGCTTCAGGTCCCGGTCTTCGTCCACCCCTGGGACATGGACGACTCACCCCGACTGCGCCGCTGGATGGCGCAGTGGCTGACCGCCATGCCCGCCGAGACCCATCTGTCGCTCCTGGCGATGATCCTCGGCGGGGTCTTCGACCGTGTCGACGACCGGCTGAAGATCTGCTTCGCGCACGGCGGAGGATCCTTCGCCCTCTGGCTCGGACGCATGGACAACGCCTGGCGGGGCCGCCCCGACGTGGTGGGCACCTCCGCACACCCGCCGTCGCACTACATCGGCCGGTTCCACGTCGACTCCGTCGTCTTCGACCCGCGCGCCCTGCGCCTGCTGGTGGACACCTACGGCGCCGGACAGGTCATGGTCGGCAGCGACTACCCGTACCCGCTGGGCGAGCGGCCCGCGGGCCGGGTCGTGCGCGAGAGCGACTTCCTCTCTGCCGAGGAGAAGGCGTCGATCCGCAGGGGCAACGCCGAACGCTTCCTCGGGCTCGCCGGTTGAGAGGCGGCGCCCGGTGCCGGGCCAGGACCAGTGCACAAGCCGCCTAACATGACTGCCGGACCTGCGGAGGTGGTGAGATGTCCCAGCTGGGCCGCGACGGCACGGCCGGTCGGCGTGAAGACCTGTTCTCGGTCATCGACGCCGCCGGGGAACTCCTCAACGTGCCGATCGTCCTGGAGGACACCGAGTTCCGGGTGCTCGCCTGGTCGAAAGGACAGCAGAGCGCGGACGAGGAAAGGGTCTCCGGAATCCTGGAGCGGCAGGCCCAGCCCTGGCTCGTCGAGGTGCTGCGCTCCCGGGGGGACATCGCCCGCCTGATCGCCTCCCCGGAGCCCGTCTTCCTGGACCCGGCCTCCGACCGGGCCAAGCCCCGGATGGCCTGCCGGGTCCAGCACGACGGTCCGCACCTGGGGTACCTGTGGGCCACCACCCAGACCCCGTTCGACTCACAGCAGACGGCGCACTTCCGCGCCGCCGCACGGACGATCGCCGTCCGTATGAGCCATGACGGACAGGGCACCACCGAGCAGGACGACCTGGAGGCCCTCCTGTTCGGGACGGCGGACGCCGAACAGGCCGCCGCGCGGGTGGGGCTGTCCACCACCAAGGCCACTGTCCTGGCCGCCGCGCCGGGCCGGCCGGCGCACGACGCGGCCTTCGGCGAGACCCCGTCGGACATGCTGCGTCTGTACCTGACGACCGCGCACCCCCGCTCCCTCGTCACCCGGCACGACCGCGCCACCTACGCGGTGCTGCCCTGGCCGGCATCCACGGACGACGCCGAGGCCAGGGCCCGCTCGGTGAACGTCGCCCGGGACCTGTGGAACCGTGCGGCGCTGCGGGAGCGCATCGTGCTGGCCGTCAGCTCCGCCGTTGCGGAACCCGGCCGGATCCCGTACGCCAGATCCCACGTCGACCGGATCACCGGACTGCAACAGCAGTACCCGTCGGCCCCCCGCGTCGCCGCCTTCGAGGACGTCCAGCTGCTGTACGCCCTCTCCCGGCTGCGGGGCGCCCTCCGCCAGGACGGCGAGACCCTGGGCGGCGCCGTCTCCGCACTGGAACGCCACGACCGGCACCAGCACACCCAGCTCCTGGCCACACTCCGCTGCTACCTGGACCACTTCGGCGACACCAACGCCGCCGCCGCGCAGCTGCATCTGCACCCGAACACCTTCCGCTACCGCCTCCAACGCATCAGAGAGGTGAGCGGCTTCGACCCGCGTGACGCGCAGACGCGCTTCCTGGCGGAACTGCACCTGCGCATGCGCGATCTGGAGATCCCCGACTGATTAGTGTTCCGACGAATAAGTTGAGCAGTGCGGGGGCCGCCGAGGACCCTTTCGGCATGGCACTGCTCAGCGACCGCAACCTCCTGCTGCTCTTCGTCGGCCAGGGCGTCTCCCGACTCGGCGACGGCCTGTACACCGCCGCCGTCGCCTGGCAGGCATGGGCCCTCACCCACAACCCGTCGGCGGTCGCGCTCGTCACCGTGGCCGCGTACGCCCCGGCGTTCCTGGCCACCTTCGTGGCCGCCTCGTACGCCGACCGCTACGACCGCAGACGCCTGATGATCGGCACCGACATCGCCCGCGCGGCCGTGGTGGCCGCCGGTGTTGGGATGCTGCTGGCAGGTGCGCTGAACCTGACCGTGCTGGTCCTGGGAACGGCCCTGCTGGCCCTCATCGGCGCGCCCTTCGCACCGGCACGGAACGCGATCGTGCCCCAGATCGTGCCGGCCGAACACCTGCAGCAGGCCAACGGCGTGCTCCAGGTCGCCTTCCGAGCCGCGTTCTTCGTCGGACCGCTGCTGCTCGCCCCGCTGCTCGCCTTCGCCTCCTTCCCGCTGGTCATGGCGGTGGACGGTCTCACCTTCCTGCTCTCCGCGGCGGCCCTGTACGCCCTGCGCGTCCGCCGTCCCGCCCCGGCCGGGCCGCGCGTCCGGCTGGGCGCGGACCTCGCCGCCGGCCTCGCGGCCCTGCGGGCGGCGCCCGATGTGCTGGTCGTCATCGCCACCTTCGTCCTCGCGCTCGCCGTGGCCAGTGGGTTCCTGGCCGTCGGTCTGGTGGTTCTGGTCGGCCAAGGCGGTGAGTACGGGCTCATGCTGGGCATCGCCGGCCTCGCCGAGATCGCCGGCGCCCTGGTGCTCGTACGCCTGCCTCTGCCCAGACTCGCCGTGACCGCGGTCCTGGCCTGGGCCCTGCTCGGAGCCTTCCGCCTTCCGCTGGGCCTGGTCCACGCGCCTGCGGCCATCGCCGTGCTCCTCGCCGTCACCGGACTCGCGTCGGCCCTGACCGACATCCCGTTGATCGCCTTCGTCCAACAGCGCATTCCCGAGGCCCACCTCGCCAAGGCTCTGGGCCTGTGGGAGGCCGGTATCGCGGGCGCGCTGGCGGTGTCGCCGTTCCTGGCCTCCAGCGTCATCGGACACATCGGAGTGGATCGCGCCTTCATGGTCTCCAGCGCCGTGCTCATAGCACTCGCGCTCGCTGCCGCGGTCGCGCTCACAGCGATGTCAGGAGCCCGCAGCCGCCCCACCGAGCGCGTCACGGTCCTGTCGCAGCCGTGACCCCTTGGCGACAAGTTTCTCGGCTTCGGCGATGGACCGATGGCCGGGCACGAGCACGCTCCTTCGGGCCGCCTGAGAAGCCATGAGACATTGACGGCACGCAACCCGCTCATGGCCCAATGCGCATGAAAGCCATGGCGACAGCCGACCACCGGCCGAGCGGCGCTCGCGGCGCCGCTCTTCGTGATGCGGCGGAAGCTGTTACGGGCCCTCAGCTGCATCGTGGGAAATGATCTTGAGCGGGATGGCGACGGCTAGGGGCCATTCGTAGCCGCTGGCCAGCGCGTTTCGTCGGTGTCCCTATGCCCCTGGACTTACGAATATGCGAGCGGGGAGGCTGATGCCGCTGCGGTTACCCGCTCAGTCTGGGGGAGATTGCGGCCCGGCACCCGTTTCAACTGATTCACGGTGACCTGAGCTCCGCGCCGGGGCAGCCTGGAATCAGAAGGGGTAGGCGGGGATGTCGCCCCGGACGGTTACCCACTGCTGCTCAGTGAAGGCCTCGAGGTTCGCGGTGGCGCCGCCGTGACGGGAACCGTTGCCGGAGTCGCCGCGCCCGCCGAAGGGCACGGTGGCCTCGTCGTTGACCGTCTGGTCGTTGATGTGCACGAGCCCGGTGGGAATGCGTTCGGCCAATACCAGACCCTTGGCGATGTCCCGGGTCAGCACGCCCAGCGAGAGTCCGTACTCGGTTCCGGTGGCCAGCCTCACCGCCTCGTCCAGATTGTGGAAGGGCACCACGGGTGCGACCGGGCCGAATATCTCCTCCCGGTAGGCGCGTGCGGTCAAGGGGACGTCGGCCAGCACGGTCGGCCGGTACAGAAGGCCATCGTAGGTGCCGCCTGCCACGAGCCGGGCACCTGCCGCCACAGTGTCGGTGACGACGGCGTGCGCGGCCTGCAACTGCTGCTCGTCGATCATGGGGCCAACTGTCACCTCGCTCCTCGCCGGGTCTCCCACTGTCACGGCATTCGCCCGCCGGACCAGCGACTCGACGTACTCCTCGGCGATCGACGCGTGCACCAGATGCCGGCTTGAGGCCATGCAGATCTGCCCCGCATGGTGGAAGGAGCCGAACGCCCCCGCGGACGCCGCCTTCTCCACATCCACGTCGTCCAGGACGATCAGCGCCGAGTTGCCCCCCAGTTCGAGGTGGACGCGCTTCAGATGCCGCGTTGCCGCTGCCGCGATCGCTTTTCCGGCCCTCGTGGATCCGGTGAAGGCGATCACGGGCACCTGGGGGTGATCCACCAGTGCCGCGCCGACGTCAGCGCCCCCCGGCAGTACGTGCAGCAGGCCGCTGGGGAGTCCCGCCTCCTCGAAAACCCTCGCGATCACCACACCGCCGCAGATCGCGGTCCGGGGGTCGGGCTTGAGGACGACGGCGTTTCCCAGAGCCAGCGCCGGAGCCACCGCTCGCATCGCCAGCACCATCGGTGCGTTGAACGGGGAGATCACACCGACAACGCCGACCGGGCGCCGACGGGAGAACGACAGCCGGTCCTCCACGGAGCGGAGCACCTCCCCGAACGGCGCCGCGGACAGCGCCGCGGCTTCGTGGCACTCCTCCGCTGCCCCGTTGGAGGTCTGGAACTCTGCGAACGCCCTGAGCGCCCCCGACTCCCGCACGATCCAGTCGGTGATCTCGGAGTGGTGCTCTTCGAACAGGTGCGCAGCACGCCGCAGGACCTGTGCCCGTTCGACGTACGGCAGCGCCGCCCACTGCTGCTGCGCCCGCACCGCCTGCCCCACGGCCCGGCCCAGATCGTCAGGCGTGGCCGCACCGACACGCCCCAGGGTCTCACCCGTCGCCGGCTCGAGCGCGTCGTACGTCTCGCCCGAACCCTTGATCCACTCACCGGAGAAGATCCTTTCCGACCAGTCGCCTGCTTCCAGAAACGTCATGATGTTCTGCTCCTCGTAAGGTGATGGGGGGTCAGCCGCTGCCGCGATTGACATCGCCGCCCGTCGGTCAAGCCGAAGCATGTGTCCGGGCGGGGGGCTGGGACGGGCCGAGTCGCTCGAAGTGCCCTTGATGGAACACCAGCGGCCTGACCTGCGGAAACAACGCGGTCCCGTGCAGCCGCAGCACGGCGATCACGTGGTCGCCCGCCTCGACTTCGGAGTCCAGCGCGCATTCCAGCCACAGCACCGTGCCCGGCAGGAAGACCGCGCCGGATTCCCCGGCCTCCCATCGGACATCCGCGAAACGATCTTCCGCCGAGGAGGCGAGCGCCCGGCACAGGGTCCCGTGGTCCTCGGCGAGCACGCTGACACCGAGGCTCGGCGCCTGGCGCAGCGCCTGCCACGTGCGGGAAGTGCGTGCCGCGCAGAACGACACCAACGGCGGTTTCAAGGAGACCGGCACGAACGAGCTCGCCGCCATCCCGACGGGCCGGCCACCCACGAGGGCGCAGACCGCCACCACTCCGGACGGCAGGTGACCGAACGCGTGGCGCAGCTCTTCGGGTGTCTCCGGGGATGCTTGCATCGACACTTCTCTCCTCGCCGCCTGAGCGGTTCAGTTGATGCCGCCGTCGATGACCAGGTTGACGCCAGTCACGAAGTCGGCGCGGGGGCTGGCCAGGTAGCAGACGGCGGAGGCGATGTCCTCCGGCCGACCGATGCGGCCGGCGGTCTGGCGGAACACCTCGACGGCGATGTGGCGCTCGTGCGCCTGCCACCCGCCCTCCAGCCGCATCTCGGCAGCGATGGCGGCGAGTTCCGCGGCGGAGCCGGGCGTGTGGATGATGCCGGCACTGATGGAGTTGGCCGTGATGCCGGTTCCGGCCAGGCCGCGGGACAGGCTGCGTGTCATGTTGATCTCCGCTGCCTTGGCCGCCTGGTAGTCGGGGAAATTGGGCGGTTGGTGCAGGGCGATGGCGCTGGCGATCTGGATGACGCGTCCCCAGCAGCGCTCCCTCATGGCGGGGACCAGGCTGTTGACCAGGGCTGCGGTCGAGATCACGTTCAGCTTGTAGGTCTCGAGCCAGTTGTCGGGCGAGGTACCGAACCAGCCGTCGCGCTCCCAGCCTCCGTGGCGTCCGCCCGCGTTGTTGACCAGGATGTCCACGCCGCCGGAGTCGAGCAGTCGCCGGCAGACGGCGTCGACCTGGTCGGCGTCCGTGAGATCGCCGAGCACCTCGTCGGCCTGGCCACCGTTCTCCCGGATCATCGCCGCGATCTTGGACGTGCGCTCCCCGTTCCGGCCGTGCACGACGACGTGGGCGCCCTCGTCGGCCAGTGCCAGCGCGATACTGGTGCCGATGCCCGAGCTGCTGCCGGTGACGAGGACCCGCTTGCCGTTCAGTTCGAGGTTCATGATGTCTCCTGGTCCGGCTCAAGCGACGGGTTCGACGATCCGCGGGGCCTCTGCGGCCTTGGCCACGCCGGGCACGGCCGCCATGCCGTCGCTGAATGGTGTCTGCCCCATGAGATGCCGTCCGCTGATCTCCGCCGCCGGGTCGAGCCGGGTGGAGCCGTGGGTCAACGCCACCCGCGCATCGCGTGCGAAGCGCTGAATCGGGTTGCGCAGACTGACCGTGGACGAGCCGAGCGCGATCTGTATCGCGTCGATGGCGGCACCACAGACATTGCCGGCGTGCACGAAGTCCATGGTGATCTCGGACTCCTCGGCCGCCGTGAACGGCTGTCCGTCGCGCGCCTTGCGGTCGATGTGGTCCGCGCGGCCGAACAGCAGGCTTTCCGCCGCGTTGATCATGGCGCGCGTCTTGCCCGCGACGACCTGCACCGACGGAGTGGCAGCCAGTGTGTCGTAAGGGAGGTTGAAAGGCTTCTTGCGCCGGCTCTGGTCGACGAAGCAGTCGAAGGCGCCCTTGGCCATTCCCAGGACCACGGCCATGGTCTCCATGGCCACGATGAGCATCAGGCCTCGGGCGTCGAGGGCGAAGCCCAGCCCCGCGTAGCGTTGGTGCAGGCCGTCCAGACGCCCCGGCATACCGGCGAGATCCGCGACGCGCCGTTCGGGGACGAAGACTTCCGCAGGTGTCGTGACGCTGTTGCTGGACGAACCGGACAGTCCCATGACGTGCCAGTCGTCGACGATCTCGTACTGGCCCTTCTCCAGCAGTGCCATCGCGCGCGTCGTGGTGCCGGGGGCTGTCTCCACCTCGATGCCGACGACCAGATAGGCGGCGTGCTTGGAGCCGCTGCCGAAGCCCCACTTGTTCCCGGCTTCGATCAGGTAGCCGCCCGGAACCGGGCGGGCCTTCTGAATCCTCTCCGAGAACAGCGAGGCGCTCACCACGACCGGCCCCGGCCACTGCGGAGCGCGTGCGTAGACCTCGGTGACCGTCTCCTGCGGGAAGGTGAGCATGACCCGGGTGAACCCGCTCGCGATCATGGCGGTCCAGCCCGCCGATCCGTCGCCGCTCGCGGCCGCGCTGACGATTTCGGCCAGATCGCGCGCTCCCAGGGCATAGCCGCCGAATTCTATCGGCACTGAGGCCCGAAACACTCCGGCCTCGTGCAGCGCATCGAGCGTGGGCGACGCCAGACAGCCGATTTTCTCACCTTCCAGGGCGTTCTCCCGGATCAGCGGTACCACTGCCCGCACGGCGTCACGGATGCGGCGCCCCTCCGGTGTCGTGAACGGCGACTCGTGGATAGACCCTGCTTGAGTCATATCTGGCGCTTCTTTCATGTACGTATCCTTTCTCTCACCAAGCCGATGGCGTGCCGAGCGGCAGGATTTCTCGTATTTCGTCGATACTGCGTATTTCGTTGTCGACCACTTTGAAGAGGGCCATCATGTAAAAAGAGCCGCTGTCGGGCCGCGGGCTGCCGGGGACGGGGTGGAAGTCGACGACGACCACACTCGCCGCGATCCCGCGGGCCACGTCGACAACGGGACAGCGGCGCCCACGGGCCGTCGGTCTGGCGCCTCGGGTGTTGTTCAGGCAACTCGCGACGGTGTGCACGGTGGCGTCCGGAGACAGCAGAGTGGTGAGGGTGTTCGTCACCTTCTTGCCGTTGTCGTAACGGTCACATCGGTATCCGAAGCGAGCCAGGCTGCCGTCGCTTTCCTGCAGTGCGGTCCAGTAGCTGTCCGCCGCGAGGACCAGCCCGTCCCGGTCGCAGGCTCGGTCGGGGGGAACCGGTGCGTCGTAGAGCACGTCGGGTGCCAGCAACTGGTCCACATCGGCGAAGTGCCCGCTCGGATCGGTACTGATGACGGCCTCTGCCTCGGTCACCTCGTCCCCGACGACCTTCAGTCGCAGGCCGAACGGCCGGCGTTGTCCCGCCGCGACGACGACCCCCATGGTGATGAGCTGCCCCTGGACCGGATCGGCGAAGGTCTGTAGGCCGAGGAAATCCTCGGCGGTCGCCCAGAGTCCATGTCCTGGCGCGGTCTCATCGGCGTTCTCCGTCGCCCGGAAAGAGTGCGCGAGGCTCGCGAGGCCCGGATCGTGCCCCACCAAGCTCTGCAGGAAGCTCTCCCCGTGCCTGAAAAGGTCCCGCTCGGGTTCCCAGCCGTGCGTCATTCCGACACCACCTGTCAGGGTTCGCATTCCTGCCCGCCTCCGCTCTGTGCGTGGATGTTTCCTATCGGTCCACGCAGATTGACCCTAGGCCTCGGCCCTCTCGGTAACCAGACGGCGTATTCGGGTCTGCCAGGGTTATTGACTGCGAAGGGGCCGGGTGCAATTCACCTGATTCACCGGAATTCCGGCTCCTGCCCTTCGAGCACGGCTTGGCGGTACTGCGCGAGCATTTCCTGTTTCATGGCCTGAAGCCGGGCTGCTTCCGGTGCGTCACGACGGCCGATGGCCCGCAGGACATCATGTGTGGACTGGGCGAAAAACTCGATGACCCAGGACGGCGCATGCAACTCCTCGCTCATGCTCCAGGACACATAGGCCTTGATGCCATTCACGAAGAGCGACAGCAGCACATTGCGCGCCAGGCGGTTCTGCAGCCTTTCGATCAGCTGAAAACTGGCTATCGGCGCGGCACTCGTCAGTTGTCGCAGTTCATCGAAGAGCGCGTCGAAAAGCTCGGCATCGCGGGGACCTGTCTTCCTGGCGGCGATCTCGGCCATCTCGATCATGAGACTGCCGAGTGCCAGGGCGGCGCCCTCGGGCGGTTCGGAGTGCGATGCGAGGTAGACGCAGACCTGACGGCTCAGGGGGGCTGGGCCCGGGCACCGGGTCACCAGGCCGTGTCCGCGTCCGGGCAACGTGACCGCCGTCTCCGCGTCCTCCATCATGCGGATCGCCTGGCGGATGACGCTGCGATCGACGCCGAATCGTTCGGCCAGTTCGCACTCGTTGCCCAGTGGCCGGCCTCGCACCCATTCCCCTGGCGTGATCTCCGACATCATCCGCCGCACGGCCGCGAACGCGGGTATGCGCATCTGCTCGAGCGGCTCCGGCACCGGCGTGCCCTTCCAGTCGCCCGTCCGTGCGACCTGCGCGAGGGTGTCCCGCGCCGCGCCGCAGAAGAGCGGACGCGCCTGACGCACGGCGTCCTCCGTACGGCCGCGATCGAGGTCATGGATGATCCGCTGCCGTATGTCGGCCAGCGCGTCGGCCTCCAGGGCGGTACTCATCCGCGGCAGCAGTGGGGCCAGGACGTCGTTGAAGTACTTCAGCGGACCGCTGTCGCTTGCGCCGATCACCTCGGTGGCGAATCGCCCGAGCAGCGCGGCGGTGTCCGGCATCTCGCCGTCGTCCGCCGCATGGTTCTCCCACAGCGGCCTTCCGCCGGCCTGCCGTGACCGGTCGCCTATGAGACGTACGGCGCTGATGTGCACGGCACTCCACGCCTCGACGATGTCCGGCAGTCCCAGGCCGGTGAGGTAGGCGTAACCGCCGATCATGACCAGCAGATGTGTGCCGCCCGGCCTGGCGACTGCGATGCCGCCCTGCGGGCCGCGCCGTACCCGCACCTCGTCACGTGCCTCCAGCACGCGTACGGCCTCCCGCATGACGTCCCGGCCGACGCCGTAGTACGCGGCCATGTCGGCCTCGCTGCCGTACACCTTGCCGACCGGCCAGCCGTCGCGGATGAAACGTTCCTCCATGTCCCGGGAGACGACCAGAGGCAGTTTGGTCAGTCGCTCCTGGTCGCCGACCACGCTGGAGTAGAGCTCCGACAGCATTTTTCCGGTCGCTCCGGTCGCTCCGGTCGCTCCGGTCGCTCCGGTCGCTCCGGTCGCTCCGGTCGCTCCGGTCGCTCCGGTCGTACGGGGGTGCCGTGCTCCGCCGGGGCCATCGGAGGGCCCGCGAGAGCGTCTGGTTGTGTTCATCGCTGTCCCTCAGATCCGGGGGGTGGCGGAGCAACGGGCGTGATCGCACTCGGTTGCCGGCGGCTCGCCGAGGCTAGGGGGTTGCCTCCTGTCCGGAGAGGCGTGTGTCCGTCCCGCCCGTGACCGTGTGCGTCCTGCCCGCATCGCGAGGAGCGGGCTTGACCACCGCGTAGATGTACGGCTTGAGCCTGAACATGAGCAGCGCGGAAACGGTGGTGGCGGCCACAGCGAGTGAGATCGGGAGCGTGTAGCTGCCGGAGGTGTCGAAGCCCATACCGATCAGCGTGGGCCCGGTTCCGATGCTGATCATGCTGCACGCGAGGCTGATGCCGAATATCTCGGCGGATGCCCGAAGCCCGAAGTACCGGGTGATCAGGTAGGGCAACAGGAGCGTCACGGCGGTCAGCGCGCATCCCATCAGGACGACTCCGACGCCCAGCATCCACAAGGTGTCCCCGGCGGCGAGAAGCAGGACCAGGCTGATCGCCGGCAGGGTGTAGAGCACGGCGGCGACGCGGTGCGACCTGATGCGGTCGGTGAGGGAGCCGGAAAAGAGCACGCCGACCATCCCGGACACCGCCATGAGGGATACCAGGAAAGTCGCCGTGCCGCCGGTGACGCCGCGGCCGGTGAACCAGTGCACCATGTGCGCCTGCGTGCCGATCAACGAACTCGTCGCGAGGCACTCCGCCGCCGTCAGGGTCCAGAAGGTCCGGGATCGGTATGCCCGCTTTGCGGGCACGCCTTCGAAGACCGCCGGGGACGGCGTGGCAGCAGCCGGGGAATCCGTGGCGGCATCCGCGCTCCGCACCTTCAGGAAGAACAGGGCCGATATGCATCCGACGACCAGGACAGCGGCGGCCAGCACCTCGTAGGCGGTGCGCCAGCCGAATGCGTCGATCAGCCATCGCGCCACCGGCGCGACCAGGGACTGCGACAGTGCGGGGGCCACCGCGACCACCAGACCGAGGGCGAGCGCCCGGTTGCTGTCCCACCACGAGGAGACGACGCGCACGTGGGCTACCGGCCCGGCCAGTGCGGCACCGATGCCGATGCAGACGGCGGATGCCCAGAACACGAATCCTGTTGAGTGTATCCGGGACAGGCCGAACAGCCCCAGGGCGAAGGTCGCGACACCGATGGTGACCGGGATGCGCACCCCGACCCGGTCGATCAGGCGCCCGCTGAAGGGAGTGCTGAAAGCGCCGACGTAGGCGGACACCGTGAACACCAAGGTGAAGACGGAAACGCCCCAACCCATCGATGCCGATACCGGACCGAGAAAGACCGACAGAGATCCGACGTAAATGGCCGACATGCCGAAGGACATGCAGAAGAAAGCGGCCACTGTAGCGGAGATGCGAGGATACGATGACATTCGAAAACCCTCTCGCGACCGGGCTCCGTTGCCCGAATTCGACGTCTATCCTGCTTCTTTGGGAGCGCCGTCCCAGTGCTCGGCGAGCTTGCCGTCCTCGATCCGCCACATGTCGAACCAGTAGGAGCGATAGGTCTTGCCCGGGTCATCCGGATCGGGCAGGTCCCGGGCCAGCATCATCACGACCTTGTCTCCTTCGGCGACGAACACCGGAGGCTCGGGCGCAGGGCGCATGGATTCCCGGGCCACGCGAGCCTGATCGGTTTTCGTCCACTCGATGATCGCGTCGGCTCCCGAGTCGATGTTGGGATTGTGCTGGACATAGGACTCGGTGAGGTATTCGCGCGCCTGTTCCGAGGTCGAGGGATCGACGAGGAGTGACATCATCTTGAGCACGATGTCCTTGGACTGGTCACCGGACATGGTGGGTCACCTCCAGGAGGGGACGAGGGCGCCGTCGATCCACGTCGAATGGATGCCGAGGCGCATGCGTACAGGAAGCCGCAGCCGGGCGACCGGCCCGCTTGCGAGGTCGAGCGTGTCGAGGATGACGAGTTCGCTGCGCTTTTCCGTCGGCCAGTTGAGCGTGGCGATCAGATAGCCGTCGTCCTCTGCGGACTCAGGGGACTTGGTGAAGTACACGGGGTCCTGGAACGTTGCGGCCGGCCCGGGATACCAGTCGTCACGGGTCCCGGCTACCAGGTCGAAGTGACTGAGCTGGTTGAACATCACCGGATAGGGGCGGCCGTTGACGTCGGTCTCGAGCTTGTCGCGGTCGAGCGTCGGCACGAAGACGTGGCGGTACGGCTTCGAATCGCGGCGCGGGTCGATGTGCGGCCCTTCGCCGTTGACGACTGCCAGCACCTCCCGCTCGGTGAGCCGCTGCTCGCCTGTGTGGTAGTCGATGTGCCAGCGCACGTGCCGGGTGGTGACGCTGCCAGGCGGTGTCGGCCTGCCGTTCTTGTCGGGCACGACCGGTGCGAAGCCGTTGCCGTCCGCCTCGTACAGGTCGAAGACGATTGCGCCGTCCTCCTCGTAGGCGTTGATCGTGTGGCCGGGAAAGGCCGGCGGGGCCTGGAACCAGCGCACCTCGGAAGCATCACCGAAGCGCGGAATGACTCCGAAGACCTGCGGAAGGTCGCCGTCGTACACGAAGTGCGGGCCGCCGGCCTTCAGACGGTCGAGGTCGCTGGTGATGGGCATGACCGGGAAGAGCATGAAGTTCTTGGTCAGCGCGCAATCGTGGATCATGGCCGAGTACGGTGCCTCGAACCAAGCCTCGTGGATCACCTTGCCCGAGGCGTCGATCACGTAGTAGGCGATGTCGCGCGTGGTCTCGCCTTTCGCGGCGTAACCGAAACCGAACATCTCGCCGGTGTCCGAGTCGAATTTCGGGTGGGCTGTGAAGGTCAGACTCGTGATATCACCGTGCGCATCCCATACGCCCCGGGTCTCGAGGGTTACGGGATCGATCTCGTACGGCAGTCCGTCTTCCTTCGACGCCAGCATCCGGCCGGCGTGGAAGTAGATGGCGGTGTTCGCCGTCGTACGGCTCGTGCCGGCGACGCTCGGATCGTCGGAGTACGGATCCCGGTAATTCCCGTAGAGGGATCGGCGGGCCTCGCGCTCGAGCAGAAAACGCTCGGTGCGTACATAGCGGGTCCGGAAGTCGACGCAGCCGTCCTTGATTCGAAAGGCGCGTACCGCGCCGTCCCCGCCCGCAGCGGTGGTCATCGGCCACAGCACCGGGACCTCGGGAACATACACCTGGTCCGGAACCGCCTGGACGAACAGGCCGTCGATGTCCGCGGGTACTGAGCCCTCGAGGACCTCCAGATCGAACACCTCGATATCGAACCGGCACGGCTCGTCCATTCCCATGGTGATTTCGGGGGGAAAAGTCTTTGCCATGAAGCCGTCTCCTTTGACTGCCGTCGTGCAGAATTTCGCCACGAGCTGCGGTTTTCTGACAGTAGGACGCGGTCGCTGCCCAAACCAGACGGTGGAATCACCGCACCCCACTTCCGGTGAGGGCCGGGCAGGTACCAGGCGCCTCGCACGCCGCTGACCTGGGTGTTTCTGATCTGCGCTACGGTCCCGGTGAGCGTTGTCGCGCGAACTCCGCTCGGCTGTGCATCTGCCTTGTGATCCGTGTTGGTTGCTGACACCGGTGAGCGTCAATGGCTGGTCGACGTTTCCGGAGTTGGGGCTGTTTCCTCGCCGCGGCTGGCGAGCCGAGCTCTTTGTGCGAGACGGTGGTCATGCCTTCGCCGGTGCGTAGGACGACATCCGCCTTCCATTGCCTTACCGACGAATCGCTGGGCCTCGGAGGCATCCATCTCGACCACAGAGGGCCGGTCGCCGTGATACTGAGAAATTGTGTGCCTGGCGCACGGTCGAGCCCTGACACGGCTTACCGCGTCACCCCTCCCGGACGGAGCAGGACCAGGGGTCAGCCCGCGACGACGGCCATCCGCTCGCTGATCTCCTGCGCGGTGGCCAGAACCTTCTGAGCGATCTCCGTCTCCGCCTCCGGGTAGACCCGGGAGGCGAGGGCGGCCACGCTGACCGCCGCGACCACCTGCTTGTTCTCGTCCCGGATCGGGGCGGCGATGCCGACCACGTCGGGATCCAGTTCGCCGCGGGTGACGGAGTAGCCGATGCGGCGGATCCGGCCGAGTCGTTCCATCAGGGCGTCGACGTCGGTGAGGGTGGCCGAGGTGAAGCGGCGCAGTTCGGCGTTCTGCAACAGCCCGCGGGCTTCGTCGTCCGGGCTCCAGGCCAGCAGGACAAGGGCGGAGGCGCCGGCGTTGATCGGCAGGGCGCTGCCGCGCTCGTACGAGATCCGCACCGCGCGGGTACTTTCCGCGCGGTCCACGCAGACCACCAGGTCACCGGTGCGCCGGGTCAACAGCACGGTTTCGTGCACCTCCTCGGCGAGCGATTCCATCGACGGCACCGCGACCTCGGAGAGACCGTAACTGCGGCGGGCCACTCGGGCGATCTCCAGCACTCGTAGGCCGAGCCGGAAGCCGCCGCCCGGAGCTTCTTCGAGGAAACGCCCGGCCACCAGGCTCTGCAGGTAGCGGTACGCGGTGGAGCGCGCCACGCCGAGCCGCTCGGCCACGGCGGCTCCGGAGATGACGAGATGGATGTCGTCGAACATGGTCAGGATGTCCAGTGCCCGGTCGGCCGTGGAGTTGCGCTCGCGGTAGCTGGGAGACATGTTTCCTGACATACGAGAGACTCTAGTGGGTGGGCGTGGGCCGGTGGCGGCCGCGCGGTGCCGCATGGTCGCCGTTGTCCTGTGGTCATGGTTCACAGCTGGTCCTTGATGACGGTGTTGCGGAGTTCCCCGATGCCTTCCACGGTGGTGATCAGCACTTGTCCGGGGCGAAGGAACACCTTCGGATCGCGACCGGCGCCCACGCCGCCCGGGGTGCCGGTGAGGATCAGGTCGCCGGGCAGCAGCGTGATGATGGTGCTGATGTACGCGACGGTCTCGGCCACGTCGAAGAGCAGATCCGCGGTGTTGGACTTCTGCATGGTGTGTCCGTCGACGCTGCAGGAGATGTCCAACCCCGAGGCACCGGGCGGGAGTTCGTCGGGGGTGACGAGCGCGGGCCCGACCGGGGTCGTGGCCTCGAAGGTCTTGCCGGAGAGGAACTCACGGGTACGGTGCTGCCAGTCCCGCACGGTGACGTCGTTGGCGACCGTGTAGCCGGCGACGTACTCCAGGGCCTTCTCGCGCGGCACACGGCGGCCGGGGCGTCCGACGACGACTGCCAACTCGGCTTCCCAGTCGAGGTCGTCGCTGACCGGCGGCGTGTGGATGGCGTCGTGGGCGCCGATCAGGGCGCCGTCGTACTTCGCGAACAGGGTGGGGTGCGCGGGGGTGGGGCGGCCCATCTCCTTGATGTGGGTGGCGTAGTTGAGACCGAGACACACGATCTTGTTCGGGTGAGGGACGAGCGGGGCGAGTGACGACTCGGCCAGGGGCAGGCGCTCGCCGTCGGCGGAGGCCGCGCGTTCCTGCCAGTCGTCGCCGGCTGCGAGCAGCGCGCCCACGTCGGCGTAGGGGAGCAGGACGAGTTCGTCGCCTTCCTGCCGGGCGGCGGAGGTCACGCGGTCGTCGGCGATACGGACGGTGCTCAGTCTCATCGGGGTACTCCTGGGGTGTCGTACGGGACCTCGGGGGCGGGGTCGGAAGTGGGCGGGCAGGCGGGCGGGTTGGCGCCCGGGGTGGGGCGGGCAGGAGCGAAGCGCCGCAGCGTCGCGCCGACGTACTCGGCCCGGTCGGGGGTGAACACCGCGGCCACGAACCGGTCGGGGCGCACGAGGACGAAGGAACCGGTCAGCCCGGCGAGGAGGGCGTCGAGCCGGCCGTCGGCGTCGGCGATCCCCGTCCGGCCGGCCAGGTCACGCGGCGCGCGGTCGTCCAGGAAGACATCCACGGCGGTGGCCTCGGGGAGGCCGGCCCGGACGACGGTTGCCCAGCCGGTGTCGCTTACACCGATCCCCAGCAGGCTCCAGCCCTGTCCGAGGATGTCGTCGAGCCGTGCGGGGCGGTGGTGCGGCCCGTGCAGCACCCGTGGCTGCGGCAGCATCGTGCCGACCAGTTCACCGCCTGCGCGGTCCGCCGGGAGGACGGCCCCCACCCGCAGCCGGGTGTCGGGACGGTAGCGCATCTCGGTGAGGTAGCGACGGGCCGGCGGGATGTGCGTCGCCGTGCGCACCAGCGCGTCGCGCAGCAGGGCACGCGGGCGGCTGGTGGTCATGACGATCCGGCCGAGGCGCACGGAGAGGTCGATCACGGCGCGGGCGTGCGGACGCCGCTCGGTGTCGTAGGTGTCGAGCAGGGTGTCACCGGCCCGGCCTGCCACCACCTCGGCGATCTTCCAGCACAGGTTGGCAGCGTCCCGGATCCCGGAGTTGAGGCCCTGGCCGGCGAACGGCGGCATCATGTGCGCGGCGTCGCCGAGCAGGAAGCAGCGGTCCTCGCGCAGCCGGTCGGCCAGCAGCGCGTGGAAGCTGTAGGCGACCGCGCGCTCGATCTGGTCGGGCGTGATCTCCCGGTGGGGCCGCAGGAGTTCGCGCACGAGGGCGAACGGGGGAGAGGTACCGGCCTCGCACTCGCCCGGCTTGAGGCGGAACTCGTAGCGGCAACGCCCGTCCCGGCCCGGGACGATGACGACGGGGCGGTCGGGGTCGCCGTGGTGCATGCCGAAACGCTGGTCGTGCGTGTCCTCGAGGGTGTCGGCCACCAGCCACACGTCAGGGAAGCTCCGTCCCCGCATGGGCACGGACAGAAGGTCGCGCACGGTACTGCGGCCGCCGTCGCAGCCGAGGACGTAAGGAACGTCCAACTCCTCGACCGGCCCGTCCTCCCCACCTGTTCGCAGGGACACGCGCACCCGGTCGGGGTACTGTGCGAGGGCGGTCAGCCGGGTGCCGAAACGGACGTCGACACCGGGCAGGCGGCGCAGCTGCTCACGCAGCACCCGTTCCAGATCGGGCTGGGCGAAGGGGTTCTTGAACGGATGTCCCAGGCGCTGCTCACCGGTGCCCCGGGCGTGCACGAGCGGCCGCCCGCCCACGCCGAAGTACCTCGTGCCGGTGCCCGGCACAAGGATCGGGTAGACCGCCTCGTCCAGGCCGCCGGCCGACTGCAGGGTACGAAGGGACTCGTCGTCGAGGCTGATCGCCTTGGCGTCGTTGCTTGTGGTGGTGTTGCGCTCCACCAGCAGCACCCGTACGCCCCGGGAGCCCAGCAGGTGGGCGGCCGTCAGCCCGGTCGGGCCTGCGCCGACGACCAGGACCGACGGCGGCGCGGATGTCGTAGGCACGGCAGTTACTGGACCGGCTGGTAGGCCGGTCCGCCCTCGGTCAGCAGCCGCTCGGCCTCGGCCATGATCTCCTCGGGGGGCAGGTCCAGATCGAGGCTCTTGCGGAACGGCTGGCGCACGTCACGCTCCAGGCGGAGGTAGACCTCGTTGCGGTTGCCCTCGGGATCGAAGAAGTAGATCCCGATCGCGTTGCCGTGGGTGACCTCCTGCTGGACCTCGATGCCCTCGGCGCGGAACCGGTGGTGAAAGTCGATGATCGACTCCAGGGAGTCCACGCGCCATGACACCTGATGGGTGAGCTTGGCGCCGGCAGGGGCGGTGCGGCCCTGCTGGAGGACGAACTCGTGGTGCTCATCCTCGGGACGCGCGGAGAAGAACACGATGCCCTGCTCCGGGTCCTCATCGGTGACGGTCAGACCCATGACGCGGGAGTAGAAGTCGCGCATCTTCTCCAGGTCGTCGACCCAGAAGCCGGTGTGGCCGAGTCCAGTGATCGCCATGCTTGTCTCCTTTTTCAGGACGGATGTTTTGTTTAATGGGACGCTAGATCGCTGACTGTGCCGACGTCAACGGTGAATCTCGGCGGGTCGGGCCTCTTGACTGTTCAAGCGCTTGGGGTGCAACGTCCTGTCTAACGCTACATGCGTCCGAGTATGTGGGACATCTGTCAGGCCCTGTCGGGCCACCGGGAACCGCTCAAGCCGCTACTGGAGACACCCTCATGAACCATTCCGCTGCGGAGGACCCGCCCTCGCTGGGCCTCGGCACCTTGATCGCCGCCTGCCTGGCCATCTGCGTGGCCCAGATCGGCATCCCGCTCTCGTCCCCGATCATCGGAGAGATCCAGCGGGACCTGGGGGCGTCTGCCGCCGCCCTCGCCTGGATCCCGGCCGCGTTCATCCTCCCGACGGCCATCCTGGAGCTGAACTTCGGTGTTCTCGGTGACCTCTTCGGGCGCAAGCGTCTGCTCGTTCTCGGAGGACTCCTGATCGCGGTCGGCTGCCTGGCCGTCGCTACGTCAGGCACACTGACCCAGCTCATCGCCGGCCAGGCGGTCGCCGGACTCGGCGCCGCAGCGATCTTCCCCTCGTCGCTGGCCGTGATCGTCGCGGGCACCCCGGAGCCCGCCGCCCGCGCGCGGGCCCTGTCGTACTGGGCCGTCAGCCTGGCTCTCGGCGCCATGATGGCGCCGCTGATCAGCGGGTTCATCGCCGAGCACACCGACTGGCACTGGGCCTTCGTACCTCTGACGGTGCTCGGCCTGGTGACCGCCGCCGTCAACCTCCGCTGGATCACCGATTCCCGCGAGCCGGCCGGGCGCGGACTCGACTGGCCGGGCCAGGTCACGATCGCCGTCGCCCTGCTGGCGCTGCTCTACGCCGTCATCGAGGGTGCCGTCGACGGCTACACCGCCCCGCACATCGTGCTTGCTTTCGTGCTGTCCCTGGCCGCCCTTGTGGGCTTCTTCATTGCGGAGCGCAGGTCGCGTACGCCGATGCTGCGGCTGGAGCTCTTCCGGAACCCCTCCTTCGCCGCGGCTGCTGCCATTGGACTGCTCGCCATGTTCGGCTTCATCGGCACCGCGTACGCGCTGAGCATCAAGCTGGAGGCCGTGCACCACCTCTCCCCACTGAACGCCGCCCTGCCCTTCGCTCTCATCCAGGCGATCCCGCTGCTGCTCACACCCGTCCTGCCGAGGCTGCTTCAGCGTGTGCACCCCCGGGTACTGCTCGTCGGCGGTCTGCTGTCCCTCGCCACCGGTGAGGTCTGGATGGCGCTGCTGCCGGGTGACGCCACGGATCTGGCGGCGATGGCCGGATCGATCCTGCTGCTGGGGGCCGGCTTCATCACGATGTTCTCCGCGCTGACGGCCGTCGCGGTCGGCACCGTGGACATCCGCCACGCCGGTATGGCCAGCGCGGTCACAAGCCTCGTCCGCGAGACCGGGCAGGCTCTGGGCCCCGCGATCGTCAGCGCCGTCGCCCTCGGTACGGCGAGCAGTGCCCTCGCTGCGAAGCTCGGCGCCGCGAAGCTTCCTGCCGAGGCCGTGGGCGTGGCCCAGGGAGTCAACGCGGAGGGCGGCGCGCTTGCGGTCGCCAACGCCGATCTCGGCGAGCTGTCGCGCACGCTTGCCCCCCTGGCCCGCGAAACCCTAGAAGCAGGCCTCGACCTCAGCCTCTATCTCTGCGCCGGTGCCAGCCTGCTCGCCGCATTCATCGCCGTACTCGCCCTGCGGCACACGACAGCCGCGAATGCGCCCGGCGGCTCGGACGGCAGGGAGGCGGTCGACCTGTCCACCCCGCCGCAGGACATCGACTCGGCAGCCCCGGCCAAGGCGCTGCCCAGCCACTGACCCGGCTTACCGGACCCACCTCACCCCGAGGGCCTCACCGTGATCCACTTCTACCGCGATGTCACCTCCCGGACGAACGGGTTGCACGGCGCCGCACTCCTGGCGCTGCGCGTCGGCGGCGGCCGGCTGTTCATCCTGCACGGCCTCGCCAAGTGCGACGCCGGCACGTCGGGCTTGGACTTCGGCGTGCTGAAAGCCGCTCGGACTGCCCGCGACCGGGCTGCTGAGCGTGCTCATTTCCACCTTCGAGACAGCCGCCGGGGCCTTCCTCATCGCCGGACTCCTGACCCGGGCGGTCGTCCTTCTCCTCTCCGCACTGACGTTGACGACCGGGCCCTGGAACAAGTTGAGCGTCTGGCACACCGGCATCCTCGGCCCGAATGGCGCAGGTAGAGCCGAAGTCGATTTCCTCTGTCTCGTGGTGTGCCTGATGCTCTTCCCCGCCGGACCGGGCGTGCCGGCGGCCGACTCCGCGCTCGGCCTGGAGCGAGCCTCGCAGGACAGGGGCCAGCTCGGAGACAAGGCCCTTGTTGGGACATCCAGGGAGTGAAACAGGGGATTGATGCCGGCAAGCCCCCACCTCCCCACCTTCGCGACACAACACATAATCTTCGCGCCACGGCGCACTACCGAATCGGGACACCATGACGTTCTTGGACAGCAGCACCTGGGAAGGCCGCATCTTCTCCGGCTCGGGTGAGTGGATCAGCGGCACCGGCGAGGGGTACGACGCCGTCGAGCCCGCCACCGGCAAGACGTTGGGCCGCGTCGGCTCCGCCACGCCCGCCGATGTGGAAAGGGCGGTGGAGCGGGCGGTGCGGGCCCAGCGGGAGTGGGCCGCGCGGCCGTATTCCGACCGTGCCGCTGTCTTGCGCCGCGCCGCGCGTCTCTTCGAGGAGCACCAGCAGGAGATCGAGACCTGGCTGGTACGGGAGTCTGGTGCGACTCGGCCGTTCGCCGCCCTGCAGGTCAGCAGCGGCGGTGCGGAGGAGTGCCACGAGGCCGCCGCCCTCGCCGGGGCACCCTACGGCGAGCTCCTGCGTTCCGGACAGGAGCGGCTGTCCTTCTCCCGCCGGGTCCCGGTCGGGGTCGTCGGCGTCATCGCCCCGTTCAATGTGCCGATCATCCTGGCCATGCGGGCCGTGGCCCCGGCGCTCGCCCTCGGCAACGCGGTCGTCCTCAAGCCGGACCCTCGCACCGCGATCAGCGGCGGTGTCGTCTTCGCCCGTGTCTTCGAAGAGGCGGGCCTGCCTGCCGGTCTGCTGCATGTCCTGCCCGGCGGGGCGGACGTCGGGGCAGCCGTCGTGGAGCATCCGCAGGTTCCTGTCATCGCGTTCACGGGTTCCACTCGGGCCGGGCGCGCCATCGGTATCGCCGCGGCCCGGCACCTCAAGCGGGTCCACCTGGAACTGGGCGGGAACTCCGCGCTCGTCGTGATGGACGACGTCGACCTGGAGCAGGCTGCCTCGGTGGGCGCCTGGGGGTCCTTCGTCCACGCCGGCCAGATCTGCATGGCCAGCAGCCGTCACCTCGTCCACGCGTCGGTCGCCGACGACTACACCGCTCTGCTCGCCCAGCACGCCGACGCGCTCAGGGTGGGCGACCCGGCCACCGAGGACGTCGCCGTCGGACCGCTCATCGACAGCGGTCAGCGCGACAACGTCCACCGCATCGTCACGGACACGGTCGAGGCCGGCGCCCGGCTCGCCGCGGGTGGCACCTACGAGGGCCTGTTCTACCGGCCCACCGTGCTCACCGGCGTACCGCTCACCGCGCCCGCCTACGCCGAGGAGATCTTCGGCCCCGTCGCGCCCGTCGTCCCCTTCCGGGACCTGGACGAGGCGGCCGGGCTCGCCGCCGGCACCGAGTACGGACTGTCCCTCGGCATCCTCACCCGGGACGTCGCGAAGGGCCTCGCCCTGGCGGAGCGCGTGCCCACCGGACTGGTCCACATCAACGACCAGACGGTCAACGACGAACCGAACATCCCCTTCGGCGGCGTCGGCGACTCCGGCACCGGCGCCCGTCACGGCGGCGCCATCGCCAACCTCGAGGCCTTCACTGAACAGCAGTGGGTCACCGTACGCGGCGAACTCCCGCGCTACCCGTTCTGACCGCCCCGACACACCAACCCGCACGGAGAGCCCCATGCCCGCGAACCCCATGACCGTCGTTCCCCGTGGGACCGGAGAGCGCCCCGCCCCCGCCGGCGCCGGAGCCGACTGGCACACCGGCAACAGGTTCCTCAACGGCCCCTTCGCGCCCTGGACGGAGGAGAACGAGGCGTACGACCTGGAGGTGGACGGCGAGATACCGTCCGACCTCGCGGGTGCGCTGTTCCGCGTCTCCTCCAATCCCCGTTTCCAGCCCCGCAACACCGACCGCTACCACTGGTGGGAGGGCGACGGCATGGTGTGCGGTGTCTACCTGCGCGAGGGCAAAGCCGCCTACCGCACCCGCTGGGTCCAGACCGACTCGATGAGGGTCGAGGTGGAGGCCGGGGAGGCGATCTACAGCGGCTTCGTCAACGGCGGCACCCCGGGCCGGCTGCCCGAGGGCGCCCCGCGCGCGAAGAACGTGGCCAACATCAACGCCGGCCTCTTCGACGACCATCTGCTCGTCTACTTCGACGGCGGACTGCCGCACGCGCTGGACCCCGAGACGCTGCGCACCCTCGGCACGTACGACTTCCACGGCGGCGTCGATGTCCTGTGCACCGGCCACTACAAGACCGACCCGGACACCGGCGACATGCTGTTCTTCGCTGCGGTCGGACCCACCATCACCTGGTACCGCGCCGACGTGAAGACGGCCGAGATCAAGGACTCGCACTCCTTCGACATCGGCGTGCCGGTCCTCATGCACGACTTCGCGGTGAGCGACACCTACGCAATCTTCTTTGTCACGCCCGCCCAGTTCCGCCTCGACCTGGTGGCCCAGAGCAGGCCCGGCGTGGTCTGGGACGAGAGCTCCCTTGAACATGGCGTCCAGATCGTCCTGATGAACCGCCACACCCACGAGATCACCTGGCACGAGCTCGGCGGCCACTGGGCCAACACCCACTTCTACAACGCCTACGAGCAGGACGATGAGCTGATCGTCGACGGGCACCGGATCAGCCGCCTCGGCAGCCCGGTCGACCGTCTCCTCACGCCCGTGGGCTCCCACGAGTGGTTCCCGCCGGCCCTGCCCTACCGCTGGCGCGTCGACCTGGCGACCGGACGGGCCACGGAGGAGATGATCAGCGGCGTCTTCGGCGAGTTCCCGAAGATCAACGACGCCTACATGGGTCGGCCGCACCGCTACGGCTACTTCGTCACCACGCGCAGCCTGGCCGACGACACCATGTCCGACGGCCTCGCCCGTCACGACTACCTTCTCGACCGCACCACCGTCGTTGACGGACCCGACGGCCTGACCAGCCCGAGCGAACCGGTCTTCGTGGCCCGTGAGAACGCCCGCAGCGAGGACGACGGCTACCTGCTCTCGCTGTGGTGGAACCGCGCCACCGACCTGAGCGAGCTCCTCGTCCATGACGCGGCCGACCTGCGCCGCACCCCGCTGGCCCGGGTCAAGCTTCCCAGCCGGGTGCCGTTCGGCTTCCACGGAAGCTGGGCCGACCACGACGTTCTGGACCGTGCCATCGCAGCGAAAGGCGACGACAGGTAGCGGGCGTTGCTTCGGATCCGGTCCTCGGTTCCGGGCGTCAACGGACTGCGATGGCGTGGGTGTCCTGGTCCGGACGACCGGGTGACCTCAGGCCATGGCCAGGACGGCCGAGACCAAGGACCGCAGGCAGGCGCTCTCGGCTTCCTCGTCCGGCAGGGAGAGGTGCTGCATCGTCAGTCCGTCGAAGCCGGCCAGGAAGAACCTCGCGATCGTCTCAGCGGGCTGGCCGAGCCGGTGACCGGTGCGTTCGGCGGCCTGCTCGACCAGCTTCGTCGTCACCGCCAGGACCTCGCTGTAGTGGTTCTGAAGGGCTTCCTTCAGGTGTGGCGTACGCAGGGCGAACATGCTCAGCTCGGTGAGCAGCTGGTGCGAGGCCGGCTGTTCGAGCACGGTACGCCAGAGTGCTTCGGCGAGCGTGACGACGGTTTCCTCGAAGCTCGCGTCCGTGGGCGCGGCCTGTGTCACCTGGTCGACGAGGTCGTGCGTGAGCTGTTCCATGACGGCCCGGTACAGCTCCTCCTTCGTGCCGAAGGTGTAGTGCACGGTCGCCTGCGCCACGCCGAGCTCGGCGGCGATGGCGCGGGTGCTGCCGGCGGCGACGCCCTCCCTGGCCATGAGGCCGATGGTCGCCTTGATCAGTTGCGGGCGGCGCTCCGCCGCGGATACATGAGCCATGACGTGATCCTATTCGACTCAGTCTGTCGAACAGGTCGCTCGACAAATCAGCGGTACATGATGACGGCCGCTCCTGGGCCCACGGCCGGTCGGACGGCCCGCCCGTCCGACCGGCCGCCGGCCCAGGAGTATTCGCCGCCTGTCAGAGAGCGGTCCTCGACGCCTCGGAACGCAGCAGGGTGTTGAGGTTGGCCATGGAGGTGCGCATGCCGGCGCGCATCGCGGGCTGCTGTATGGAGTCGAGGAGCAGGCCCAGCGGGCCGAGGCCGATGGTGTACTCGACCTGGTAGAGCATCTCCGTCGCCTCCCGGCCGTCGGCGCTCTGGACCGGGCGGAACTCGAAGGTGTTGGTGACGTCCTGGAGTGGGGTGAATCCGGTGCCCGTGTCGACGCGGCGCTTGAAGGGCTCGATCTCCCTGACGGTCCAGACCGAGTCGGTCTTGAGCGGGCCGAGGGTGCGGTTGCGCTCGGAGTAGGTCTTGCCGATGGTGGCGACGCCGTGGTGGTCGGTGACCTCGATGGCTCCGGCGACCCACTCGGCGTACCGGTCGGTGCGGGCGATGACGTCCCAGACCCGCCCGAGGGGGGCATCGATGACGGCGGTCTCGGTGACGACGAAACGGTTCATGACAGGGTTCCCTTGCTTGTCGGTACTTCTTGCGCTCAGTTCTGGTGGAGGAGGAGTTCGGTGGCGGTGTGGCGGCCGGAGCGGACCGCGCCGTCCATGTAGCCGTTCCAGTAGGGGGAGAACTCGGCGCCCGCCCAGTGCACGCGGCCGTGGGGGCGGCCCATCCACTGGCCGAAGTCGGTGAGCACGCCGGGGGCGGCGACGGAGGTGGGGCCGCCCTGGGTCCACTGCTCGGCGGTCCAGTCCTGCTCGACGTAGTCGACGGTGTCGAAGGCACGGTCCCCGACGACCTGGGCGAAGCAGCGCAGGACGGCGCCTCGGCGCTCGGCGGCCGGACGGTGGGCCCACTTGCGCCATTCCCGGCCGCCGAGGAAGCCCATCAGGACGCCCGGTCCGCCGTCGGGCGGGGTGTTGTCGAACATCTCACGGATGGGGGATCCGCCGCGCAGCAGGCCCATGCCTGACAGCCCGTCCTCGCGCCAGAACGGCTTGTCGTAGACGGCGACACACTTCATGAGGGTGCCGAACGGCAGCCGCTGGAAGAGCTGGTCCTGCTGGGCCGGCAGCAGCGGGTCCCACACGATCCGCGAGGCCACCAGCGGCGGTACGGCGACGATCACTCGGTCGGCCCGCCACTCACCGGCGTCGGAGACCACGGTGACACCGGTGGAGTCCTGGCTGACGCGCCGCACCGGCGCCGACAGGTGGACGCGGCCGTCGAGTTCTTCGGCGAGGCGCTGGGTGACGAGCTGTGAGCCGCCGACGAAGCGGCTGTCCTGGGCGCCTCCGGTGGTACCGGTGCCGCGCTCCATGGTGCCGGGGTTTGCCTCGTTGCCGAACGTCGAGACGTACCAGAGGCTGAACAGGGCGGAGGCGTCGCGGGCCTCGCCGCCGTAAGCGGAGTTCAGGAACAGGTTGATCATGTCGACGGCGTCGCCGGTGATCTCGGCCTTGCGCAGCCAGGTCTCATAGGTCAGGCCGTCCAGTTCACGGGCGTTCGGGGCCTTCCAGGGGGCAGCCGGGTCCACCTTGGCCGCGGCCTGGCCGATGCGGGCCAGGGCGATACCCATGTCCGGCAGCGCGAACAGGTCCGGAGGGGTGTGCCCCGTGAACCGCTTGGCCTTGCCGTCGTGCACGTAGACGGTCTCGCCGGGGACGGCGGCCTGGTAGGTGGCCACGCCGACCTCCTTGGCCAGCGCCAGGATGTGGTCCTGGGTGGGGCCGACGAACTGCCCGCCGATCTCGGTCACTTGACCGTCGCCGAGGTGGTGGTTGAGCAGCCGGCCGCCGACCCGGTCACGGGCCTCCAGCACAGCCACTGACTTGCCCGCCGCGACGACTTCCCGCGCCGCCGTCAGACCGGCCAGGCCCGCACCGATCACCACCACATCCGCCTTGCGGGCGTGGTGCGCCGTGGCGATGTCCTTGATCTGCGTGCTGCTCATGATCACTCCTTGTCCTGGGGTGGTCCCGGCGCTGCGGACGTGCTCCGCGGGGAGAACGGTGCAGGCCCATGACCTGGCTCTTCCCGGGGGCGGCGTGCTCCGGTGGCCATCACCATACACACGACATGGTCGGCTGACAATGTCGTGTGTTCAAGTTGAATGATTTGGTCGTATGATTTGATCGAACGACTTGAGCAAGTGATAAAGTCGATCGTCGAAGCGTGCCAGATGCCACCCACGGCACCGGCATGCCTCATGCCCGTGACCGCGCGACGGCACGGGCCCACCCGCTCCACCGTTCGTCCCGCGCCGCAAGGCGACGTCCGGGAAATTCCTTACGGACCTTGGGAGTTCGCCATGGCAGTCCTGCTCCATCGCCTGGGCCGCAGCGTCTACCGCCATCGCAAGCTGGTGCTCGGTATCTGGCTCGTGGCCCTGGCCGCGCTCATCACGTGCGCCGGAGTCTTCGGCGGCAAGCTCGACGACCGCTTCACCGTGCCGGGCACCGAGTCGCAGCGCGCGCTGGACACGCTCGGCAAGACGCTGCCCGAAGCCTCCGGAGCGGGCGCCCAGATCGTCTTCACCGCACCCGAGGGCCACCACATCACCGAGGCCCGCTACACCGCGGCCATAGCCACAACCGAGGCGGCGGCCACGAAGGCACCTCAGGTCAAAGCCGTCATGGGCCCCGAGCCAGTCCGGGGCCATCTCTGCCGACCGGAGCACAGCGATCGTGCAGGTGCAGTACTCCGTACAGCGGGCCGAGGTGTGCCCTTCGTCCCTGGACGTGATCGAACGGGCGGCTGAGAAGGCCGAGAAGAGCGGGCTCAAGACCTCGGTCGGCGGCAGCGCCTACGGCAGCAACGGCGTGCACATAGGCCCGTCCGAGATCATCGGCGTCGCCGTCGCTGTGCTCGTCCTCGTCGTCACCGTCGGCTCCCTGCTCGCCGCGGGCATGTCACTGCTGCCCGCCCTGCTCGGCGTGGCCGTGGGACTTGCCGGGCTGCTCGCCCTCACCCCGGCGTTCAGTATCTCCTCCACCGCCATCACGCTCGCGCTGATGCTGGGGCTGGCCGTGGGCATCGACTACAGCCTGTTCATCCTGACCCGCCACCGTCAGCAACTTGCCCGCGGAACCGACCCGCAGGAGTCCATCGCACTGGCCAACGGCACCGCCGGCAGCGCGGTCGTCTTCGCCGGCAGCACCGTGATCATCGCTCTGGCCGCACTCAGCGTCATCGGTATCCCGTTCCTGACCGTGATGGGCCTCGGTGCCGCCGGAGCCGTCCTTGTCGCGGTCCTGGCCGCGATCACCCTGCTCCCGGCCCTCGCCGGATTCGCCGGCACGCGGCTGACCCCGAAGCCCGGCAGCAAGGAGGCCCAGCGGGCCACCGACCCCGACGGATCCGCCGGCCGGACGACCCTGGGCGCTCGCTGGGTGAAGACCGTCGTCGCCAAGCCCCTGCTCACCGTCCTCGCCGGCGCCGGCATCCTCGTCGCACTGGCGCTCCCCGCGACGGACCTGCGCCTCGCTCTCCCAGACAACGGCTCGGCCCCGGTCACTTCCACCGAACGCAAGGCGTACGACACGGTCAACGACAAGTTCGGCCCCGGCTTCAACGGCCCACTTCTGGTGCTGACCGAGACCGACAAGGGCGCGGGCGCGCACGCGGGCGCTCAAGCCGCGCAGAAGCTCCGGAACCTCAAGGGGGTCAAGACAGTCCTGTCCCCCACGCCCACACACGACCCCGCGCAGACCGTCATCCAGGTCATCCCGAAGACCGGCCCCGACAGCACCCGCACCGGCCAGCTCGTCCGCGACATCCGCGCCGCCGCCCTGGACATCCGCGAGACAACCGGAGCGATGATCGCGGTCACTGGCACCACCGCCGTCAACATCGACGTCTCCAACCGCCTCAGCGACTCCCTGCTGCCGTTCATCGCGATCGTCGTCGGCCTGAGCCTGATCCTGCTGACCATGGTGTTCCGCTCGCTGGTCGTCCCGCTCAAGGCCACCGTCGGATTCCTGCTGTCGGTGGCGGCCTCGCTCGGCCTGGTCGGCGCCCTGTTCCAGTGGGGCTGGCTGGCAGACACCCTCGGCCTCGCCCACACCGGTCCCGTCGTCAGCTTCCTGCCGATCATCCTGACCGGCGTACTCTTCGGACTCGCCATGGACTACGAGGTGTTCCTCGTCTCCGGGATGCGCGAGGAATGGGTCCACACCGGCATGGCCCGCAGGTCGGTGACCGACGGCGCGCGGCACAGCGTCCGAGTTGTCACCGCGGCCGCCCTGATCATGTTCACCGTGTTCGCCGGCTTCTTCCCGCTCGACGACGCCCTGATCAAGCCCATCGCCTTCGCCCTCGCCGTCGGCGTCGCCATCGACGCCTTCGCCGTCCGCCTGACCCTCGTCCCGGCAGTCCTCACCCTCGCCGGACGCCACGCCTGGTGGCTCCCCGCCTGGCTCGGTCGCGCCCTGCCCGACCTCGACGTAGAAGGCACACGCCTCCAGACGACCCCGCAGACGCAGCACATGGAGCCCGAGCCGGCCCGCTGAACCGCCTGCGCCCCCAGCGGACTCGCCGCCGAAAGGAGCCCTGCCCCGGAAGAACCACGGGGCAGGGCCTCGCCTTTGCTGGGGGTGCCGTCTCCCAAGGCGCCCCGATCATGGGGACACAACCAGGCTGGCTGGAACACCGCCTCCACCATGGCGAGCAGCACGGGGCGCTCCCTCACCGAGAGACGGGATGGGGTGCCTGACAGCGGTGTCGAGCCGCACGAAGGGGATGGCTCGGCCGGCGTCGCGGTACGCCGCCTCGCCGCCGTCGACGGGCAGCCCCAGGTACGCGCACAGACGGTGGGCGGTGCGGGGATGCCTACGGGCATAGTCGGCCATGATGTCGGCGCCCTCGTCGGGCGTGAGGAAATGGGCCGTGACGGCGTGCGGCCGGTTGCCGAACTGGGTGAGGGTCTTTGGTTGTTCAAGCAGGTTCTGGTACCAGTCGGCCTTCGGTCCGAATCCAGAGGCGATGATCCAGCTCGCGTTCGCCGGATCGTAGGACACCACTTCCGGGACCACCATGCGGCCGAGGCCGCTGATCCGGCCTACGTGATGCAGCAGAAGCAGTCGTTTGCCGAAGAGGAAGCCGAGCCCGATGCGGAAGAGCAGGATCGGCAGCCGTGCGGCTAGGCGCCGCCAGCCGGTGGGAAGCGGGGGACGGCGGGCTGTGGTGTCTCTGTGGGGCATGGAGCTTCCGCGGGTCGGGGATGTCGGTTCTCGGCCTCGATCGGGTCCAACACCGGGTGCGAGCACCGCCTCGCGCACGCCACTTTTGCATGGTCTAAAGGTGGGGGAAGGGGCGCCTGCAGAGCCTGGAGGCGGCTCTCGAGGGCCGCGACATCGCTGGAGTGCGTCATGACCGACAAGAATCATCACGTGCTTGATGCGGGTGTAGTCGTCGAAGCCGTAGCCGGACAGGTCCTTGCCGTAGCCGGAGGCTCCGAACCCGCCGTGCGGCATCTCGGAGACGAACGGAAGGTGGGCGTTGGTCCACACGCACCCGAAGTCCAGGTCGCGGCTGAGGCGGTCGGCGGTGCCGTGGTCCCTCATCCAAACGCCGGCGGCGAGGCTGCAGGGCGCTCCGTTCGCCATCGCGACCGCCTCAGCCTCGTGCTGGAACGACTGGACGGTCAGGACGGGACCGAAAACCTCCTCCTGGACGATGCGATCGGACTGTCGCGCACCGGTGATCACGGTCGGGGCGAAGAAGAAGCCCCGCGTGCCGACCTGGGTTCCGCCCATCCGCACCTCGGCGTGGGATGGCAGGGTGTCGATGCACGACGCCACCTTGGCGAAGTGCCGGGCGGCGGCGCCGCGGAGGCCAACGGCGGTCGGCTGGAGCACGACACCCGACCCAGCCGGGGCTGCACCGTTCGTCTGCTGCTGCCGAACGGGTTCGTTGCCGTACTCATGGAGGGCGAGCACCTGTCGAGACCGAAGGAGTTCCACCGGTGAAGCTCAGCACCGTACGACTGGGACGAAATGCCACGGCCGCCGCGCGTCTTCAGAAGACGCACTGCGTGCTGCTGCCCTCCCCTGACGTCGGGCGCTGATAGCGTCCGGCGACGACTGGCGGGAGCGGTTCGGTGCTGACACCGGTTCCTGTGCGCCGCGGGCGGTGCGGCATCCCGGCCGGTCGGCGGCGATGGGCATGTTGGGCTGGTTCCTGTGAGCGAGCGCAAGCCCTACAAGACCGACGTGAGCGACGAGCAGTGGGCGCTGGTGGAGCCTGTGATCGTCGCGTGGAAGGCCGCGCACCCCTCGGTCAGTGGCTGTCAGGGCCGTTACGCGATGCGGGAGATCGTCAACGCGCTGCTCTACCCGGCCGGACCGGTTGCCGCGTGGCTGGGAGGTCAGTCGACCGCGTCAGTGGAGGCGCCTCATTCCGCCATGTCCGAGCTGTCGGGGCCGTTCATCCGGTCGATCGCGGCTCTGGCGGAATTCGTGCGCTCGCGGATCATGGCCTGGAATTCGAAGCGATCGGCGCCGATCTCCTGCCTGACAGGAAAGGCGGCCAGCAGTTCTTCGCAATTTTCAGCCACCTCTCCGCGAAACTCGCTGTGGCTCAGAATATGGCCCTTGTTCCTGAGGATGGCGTCCACCACCATCTCGCCCACCTCCCGTGGGTCCATCCCGGCATCCCCTGTCGGCCCGTGGGCGCCGACAGGGGATGCCGCCTGTCCGGTGCCGAACCGCGCCTGGCGGTTCTCCTCGGCCAGCAGCATGCGGGAGCGGGTGAGCCCCGGATAGAGCGTCGACACCCCGATGCCGTGGGGCGCGAGCGAGAGGCGCAACGAGTCCCCCAACCCACGGACCGCGTATTTGGACGCGGCGTAGATAAAATTGTCCACCGAGGGAAGCAGGCCTGCCATCGAGGATGTCGAAACGATATGCCCGCCCTCGTTCTGGCGCAGCATGTGCGGCAGAAAGCTCATGATGCCGTTGACCACACCGCCCAGGTTCACCCCGAGCACCCAGTCCCAGTCCTCGTAGCGCATCTCCTCGACGGTGGGTGCGGTGCCGACGCCGGCATTGTTGACGAGGATGTGTACGGCGCCGAAGCGCTGGACGACCCGATCCGCCGCGTCGGCCATCGCCGTGCGATCAATGACGTCAACCTCCAAGAATTCGGTGGACGGCCCGTCGCCGAGGACAGAGCGAGCCTCATCGAGGTGATCGGAGCGCAAATCCGCTACGGCGACGCGGACGCCATGAGCGAGGAGGGCCTGAACGATCCCCAAACCAATCCCACTCGCACCACCGGTCACAAACGCCACTTTGTCCGTCAGATCTCTCATGTCATCCTTCTTGTCGCCATGGCGTTGGAAGCAGCGCCAACTCTTGATCTCGATTGACGCCGGATGGGGGACGGGGGTGCTCGGCGTGCCCCCGCCGGGCTCCACCGCAGTGCTCTGCACCCAGCGGACCAGCCGCACGCGATCGCACAACCGGCCGGGGTGTCACAGCCCGCGGGTCGGGCTCATGGGCCGACGTACGGTGGCATGGTTTCGGAACACGTACCTCTGCGCGCACGAAATCAGCCGCCGCAGTCAGCCACCGCGTCGGGATCTCGCAGGTCAGCGACCTGTTGACATCAACTGCCCGGGACATCACGCATCGGGCCCCTACGCGGCACACACTGCCCGTCAAGGCACAAGACCATGGCCGCATGAGCAGGAAGCAGCGGCCTTCCGGCCGAGCCCGCGGCAGTCCCTCCTGGACGGACACCGCGGGCGCAGGATGTCCCTTGCACCTCATCGAGCCGGCGCGCCGGCTCAGTGGCGGCTGCGTCAGAACGGATAGCTGGGGATGTCACCGCGGACGGTGACCCACTGCTGTTCCGTGAACGCCTCCAAGTTCGCGGTGGCGCCACCGTGCCGGGATCCGTTGCCGGAGTCGCCACGGCCGCCGAATGGAACCGTCGCCTCGTCGTTGACGGTCTGGTCGTTGATATGCACGAGCCCAGTGGGGATGCGCTCCGCTAGCGCCAGGCCCTTGGCGACGTCCCGAGTGAGGATGCCCAAGGACAGCCCGTACTCCGTATCGGTGGCGAGCTTGGCCGCCTCGTCCAGGTCGTGGAACCGCACCACGGGAGCGACCGGGCCGAATATCTCCTCCGCGTAGGCGCGGGCGTTGAGCGGCACGTCTGCCAGGACGGTGGGCCGGTACATCAGCCCCTCGTAGGTCCCTCCGGTCACGAGCCGCGCGCCCACCGCGACAGAGTCCGTGACGACGGCATGTGCCGCCTCGAGCTGTCGCTGGTCGATCATCGGTCCCACAGCGACGTCGCCGCCGGCCGGGTCGCCCACCATCGCGGCCTGCGCACGCTGTGCAAGGAGCTCGACGTACTCGTCGGCGACCCCGGCGTGAACCAGATGTCGGCTGGAGGCCATACAGATCTGGCCGGCGTGGTGGAAGGAGCCGAACGCGCCGGCGGACGCGGCCCTTTCCAGGTCGACGTCGTCGAGAACGATCAACGCGGAGTTGCCTCCGAGCTCCAGGTGCGTCCGCTTGAGCCGCTTCGCCGCCGCAGCGGCGATGGCCTTGCCGGCGCGGGTGGACCCCGTGAATGCGATGACCGGCACCTGCGGGTGGTCCACCAGCGCTGCGCCCACATCGGCGCCACCGGGCAGCACGTGCAGGAGTCCGTCAGGCAGGCCCGCTTCCTCGAAGACACGAGCGATCGCCACGCCACCGCAGATCGCCGTGCGCGGGTCCGGCTTCAGCACAACTGCGTTTCCCAGGGCCAACGCCGGCGCCACGGCACGCATGGCGAGCACCATGGGAGCGTTGAACGGGGCGATGACGCCGACAACGCCGACCGGGAAGCGGCGCGAGATGGACAATCGCTCGTCGATGGAACGGAGGACTTCGCCGTACGGCGCCGCAGCCAGGGCAGCTGCCTCGTAGCACTCCTCGGCTCCACCGTTCGAAGACTGGAACTCCGCGAACGGCCGCAGTGCTCCCGACTCCCGCACGATCCAGTCCGCGATCTCCGCCTGGTTCTCCTCGAAGGCTCGGGCCGCGCGCCGCAGTACCTGCGCCCTCTCGACGTACGGCAGCGCCGCCCAACTCCGCTGAGCCTGCGTCGCCCGCTCCACTGCTCGCGCGAGGTCGTCCGGTGTCGCCGCGCCCACCCGGCCCAACGTGTCCCCCGTGGCGGGCTCACAGGAGTCGTACCAATCACCCGAACCCTTGATCCAGCCTCCGGAGAAGATCCTCTCCGTCCATTCCATGGAGTCGAGCAGTGCCATGATGTCTTCCTCACTTCCCTTGTTCGGTTGGTCGTAACTGGTGCCACGCCCGCAGGTACTCCTATGAAGGGGCGCGTTCCTCATGGGCTTCGAGGAGATCGGCATAGACGGCTTCAGCCGCGCCCATCCCTCACTCGGTAGCTGTCGCACCTGGCTCGGCCACGCATGCCCGGACGCGTCATGGTCGATTCAGCCACTGCCGCCCGCGAAGGCGCCGGCCAGCTGATGCGCCCGTCAGAAGTGGTGGGACATCCACACCACCTCGTGCTGTCGGCGACGGTTCACGGACCGGAGGCTGAGTCCCAGCCCTTACCGGCGCCGAAGTTGAGCGGGATGAACACCGGCGCTTCGATCTCGTGAATCCGACCCGAGTGGATCTTGAATATCTCCAGCCACTGCGTGCTGAACGGCGACGGGTCGTCAGCCGGTCAACGCCCGGATAACCCGTGAGCGGGGCGCACCGGACGTCGCCGTTCTGCATGAACGGCGGAAACGCCGCTACGAGTTCCTTGACCTCGTCGATCACGATCGGCCGCCGCGGCCACACCTTCCACAGATCGGCGAAGAGGCCCGAATCGATCTGTTCGGCAGCACTGCGCACGCTCATGCCGTTCATGAGGATCTGCATCCGCTCCCGCTCGTCTGCGGGCGTGTTCTGCGGAAGCAGCAGTTGAGGCGGCGTCGAGTTGCCGGTGGTCCGCAGACCCGTCTCATGTCGCACACAGTCGGCCGCGAACGGAGCGCGGCGGCTGTCCTCGCTCGTCAGTGCGTCGAAATAGGAGTCGGCGATCAATTGCAATTCGACGCGATCATTGGGCTGCTCGAGCGGCACATCCTGGAGGAGCGCATCAGGGGGTCGCTCAAGATTCGCCCACGCCGCCGGCTGGATCATGTCAGTGAGGAGATGCTCACCTTCGATGATCCGTCCCTTCAGCACCCTGAGGCGTATGCCGGCGAGATACGGGCGTCCGCGAACCTCCAGCAACCCGCCGACGACGATCTGCTCGGAGACCGCGTCAACGACGTCGACGCGGAAGCCTTCCGGCGCTTTGGTCAGCGCCCGCCACAAGACCCCTTCACCCATCGGAATGGCGATGGCGTTCTCGGTCATGCGCACCTGCGGATCGAGGGCCAGTTCTGCGGGCGAGTGACGGAGCAGGGCGTCAAAGTATCGGTCGGCGAGCGACTTCAGCCAGCTCCGCGCTTCATCGCTCTCGTGGCCCGGCGTCCGCGCATACGCCACTTCGGTCCCGCTGTCGGCGACGAAGCGGGGTACTGCCTCCGAGTCGATCGTGTGGACGTTCTTCATGACTTGTCCTCTCAACTCGCCTACGCAGCAAAGGCTGTCGAAGGGAGAAGCTCACAAACAGGCGTACGCCAGTTGCCACAGATCGCGCGGCCCCTCGCCGCTCTGCATGAACGGCGGCTGCAACGGCGGCTGCCTGGCCGGAGCCGGATCATTCGGGTGCCGCCTTGCGCGCCTGCAACGCGATCTCTTCTGCTGCGACCGCGAGCAGCGCAGCCGACTTTTCGATGGCTGCCGCGTTATCGGGTCCGCTGGCGAGGGCAACAGTCAGGCTGCCGGCGATGCCGTGCCCGTCCTGCTTCAGCGGAATCGAAACGTGGAGGACGCCCGGGTCGGGATCATCCACACCGACGGCGTAGCCGAGCCCGCGAACCGCCCGCATGCGCCGCTTGAAGACAAGCCAGTCGGCATCACCTGAGTCGACCCGCTGGTAGATCGACCGAACGATCCGCACCTCAAGGAAGGAGAGGAGGGCCAGCCCGGGAGCTCCCCGGAACAGCGGGGCCAGACGCCCCCTGGCGAACGCGCCCTCCGGGAACGGCTCGGCGCCGATCCGATGCTCGTGCGTCGTCATGACGGAATCGCGATAGATGCGACTCAAAAAGATCAGGCCCGGTTCAGCGTACTCCGCTGCCATCCTCACGACGGCAGGCTCCGCGGCGCGGATCAGTGGATCGGAGAGGCGCAGTTGCCGTTCGTAGTGGATGATGCCCGGCCCGAGCAGGTAGCGACCCGGCCTGATGCTGAAGATCAGTCCAACCGCCGCCAGGCTCCGAAAATACCTGTAGACGGTGCTCTCGGACTGGCCCATCGCGACGCACGCTTGCTCTACCGTCCACTCCGGCCGCTCAGGGGTGAACAAGTCCATCACTGACAGCATCCGGTCCGAACTTGTCCCGCTTCGATGCGTTTCGTCAGCCACTGCCACTCTCTCCATCCTGCCGCTACCAACCCGAGGAGGCCTTCAATGGAAGGATCTCCCGGATCTCGTCGATGATCCGAATCTCACCATCCACCACCTTGAAGACTCCCAGCATGTACATGGCTCCAGCGTCAGGCCGCGGGTGGTCCGGGATGGGGTGAAAGTCGACCACCACAAAGCTCGCCGCCACGCCCAACTCTGTGTCGAGCACCGGAAATCGGCGCTCACGTGCGTGCGGGCGCGCCGCACGGGTGTCGTTGAGCGCGGACGCACAAGTGTGAACCTTGGCGTCGGGCGACAGAAGCGTACGCAATGTATTCGTCGTCTTGGCGCCGTTGTCGAACTTGTCGCACCGGTAGTTGAAGCGCGGAATCGTCCCGTCGCTCTGCTCCAATCCCTCCCAATATGAATTGGCCGCTGCGCGCAGTCCCTCTCGATCGACGCGGCGGTCGGCCGGAACTACTGCTGAATAAATGATGTCGGGCTTCAGAAGGCGGGCAGCGTCGGCGAAATGCCCTTGGGAATCGGAACTGACGATCGCTTCGGCTTCGAGAATCAGCTGTCCACGCACCTGAATACGTTGCGCGAAAGGCTGGGGCTGGCCGCCTTCGAATGTGACCACGCCCATGCAGACCGCCTGGCCGGTGAGCGGATCGGCGAAGCTGATGATCCCTCCGAATTGCGGCGCCCGACGCCACAGCCCGTGGCCGATCTCCACGAGTGCACCGTTCTCGGTGCTGCGGAAGTCAGTATGGAATCCGAGCGTCTCAGGTGCGCCACTGGACAGCGCGGACAGATAGGCGGCGAGAAGGCCGGTCAGATCATTTGAGTCCATCACGATATACCTACAGGGGAGTGACCGAAATGAACGCGACCATAGTTGATCGCAGCGCTGTCGGACTGATGCGCGAGATGGCCGCGCAGCACGCCGACATTGCGCCAGTACCGGCCCAGCAACGCATCCTTCCTCGCGGCCGAAGAGCCCACTGTCCGGAACATGATGTCGACTGCCTCGTGCGCGAGATGGACGCTTTGCAGCATGACCATCGCCAGGCGCCGGCTGTCGTCTTCCGAACATGGTTCGCCTGTCGTGAACGTTCGTTCCGCGATCTCCATGTAGTCGGCCGCGGTTTGTAGCAGCGCGGCTCGCGCCGTATCGACCAGGGCGCGGCAACGTCCGAAGTTGAATTGGTACTCGGCCAGATCGGCACGTGAGGCCCCGGCCGGGCCGGTCGCCTTCCGCGCCCGGAAGGTCTCCTCGTAGACATCGAGTGCGCCTTCTGCGGCACCGACGATCACTGCGACGGACTCGGTGATGATGAAGGGCCGAGCGGGGCCGTAGAAGAGCGAACTGTCGCGGTAGGCCTCGGCAGGGGGCATTGCCGCTGTCTGCGGGTACGGCTTGGTCCGGTGCGCCGGCACGAAGACCTCGTTCATCACGGCGCGGTGGGACCCCGTGCCCTGCATACCGATCACGTCCCAGTTCCGCACGATCTCGTAGTCGGCGCGTTCGAACAGCCCCATCCGCAAGGGCGAGTCACCCGGCCGAGGGTCGTCGACCTGGAATGTCAGCAGGATGTGCGTGGCGTGAGCGCACCCAGATGCGTAGTCCCACGCACCGCTCACCCGAAAGCCTCCCGGCACCGCCACACCGGTCCCCTGCGGGGCGGCCACCTCCGGCGCTCGGAAATCGCCGAGGGCGCCGTACGCCTCCCGCTGGGCATCGAGGGGGAAAGTAGCGAGCTGGTGCACGTGTCCCGACACGATGGAGAGCACCCAGGCGGTTTCCGGACAGCCGCGCGCCACCGCCGTGACAAGGCGGACGAAGGTCGGCAGGTCGAAGCCGTAGCCACCGAACAGACGCGGCTGGATCACACGGTAGAAGCCCGCCTCCACCATGTCCCGGTTGGTCTCCGCCAGGATGTTTCCCGCCGCCTCCGTCTCCGCCTGGCGGTCGCGAAGATGACCGAGCATCTCCTCGGCACGCAGGATCAGTGCCCCTGGGGACAGATCGGGCTCCGGAGGCGCGATCGAAATGAATGGTGCCGTGCGCTGCTGCGCGCGCATCGGAGCGGTCATGATGTGCCTCTCCTTGTTGAATGGCTGCGGCGAGTGGCCGCGGATCAGCAGCGAGTGCTGCGGTGTGGGCACACGGGGCCCGACAACGACTGGTTGTGGGCGATGGTCGGCTGTCGCGAGCGCTACCTGGCGACACGACGAGCCACGGTGTGACCGCGTCCCAGGCGGCCGACCATCACGCGAGCGATCAGGAGGTTTGAAGCTCGCGAGACAGGCCGTCGAGAGTGCCCTCGCAGGGCCAGCTCTTGACCTCCGGCAGGCACTTGTCGGCGAACAGACGCATGTTCCGCTTGGCTTCCTCGCGCGGCATGCCGCCGAAGTGGAAGTGCGGGAAGAATCCCTGCAGGTTCAGGTCCGCATTGATCCGCTCGAGCGCTTCGATCACCTCGGTCGGGTTCCCGGCCGGCATCACCTTTGCCGTGTTCTCGGCCATCTCCTCGATCTTCTCGGGCGAGATCCGCATCTTCGCGTAGAACTCGTTGCCCTTGGTCGTCCCGAAGCTCTCCTCGGCCATGCCGTAGTTCTTCACCGCGGCGCGGAAGTTCACCCGGTGGTACTTGATGGACATCTCCTTGGCGCGGTCGCTGCTCTCGTCGACGAAGATGGTGCCCGACAGCATCGGCGCGGGGGCCGAACGTCGCGCACTGTGCGTCTCCCCCCACACCTGGTGGTAGGTGTCGACGTCGACGCCGAGGTTGGCGCGTGGCTCCGGATTGATGATCAGGACGCCGATACCCAGCTCGGCAACGGTCCGAACCGATTCCGGCGAGCCTGCCGATCCGAATATGCGTCCCTCGAAACTTCTGAACGGCCGCGGACGCAGCTCGCGGCGAGGTTGCTTCGTGCGCTCGCCGCCTTCGATGACACCCGTTTCGAGCGCGGTGATGATCAGCTCGGCGTGCTCTCGATAGAGTTGACGGGTCTGGTTGATGTCGACCCGCAGGCCGTCGTACTCCATCTTCCCGAGACCACGGCCGAAGCCGAGCAACAGCCGACCCTCCGTGACGTTGTCGAGCCACAGCGCCTGCTCGGCGACGCGCACCGGGTCGTTCCACGGCAGCACCACGACCTGCGTTCCGAGCTTCACTTGCTTGGTCCTGCCCGCGAGATACGCGAGCGACTGCAACGGTGAGGGAGAGATGGAGTAGTTGGAGAAGTGATGCTCCGTCACCCAGATGGACTCGAAGCCAAGGCCCTCTGCCTCGACCGC
The DNA here is from genome assembly GCF_014873495.1 of Streptomyces stelliscabiei. Taxonomy (GTDB): domain Bacteria; phylum Actinomycetota; class Actinomycetes; order Streptomycetales; family Streptomycetaceae; genus Streptomyces; species Streptomyces bottropensis. Next base: position 8,687,023 of record NZ_JADBGF010000001.1, read on the forward strand.
CATGTCGAGGTCTTCCTTGAGGAACTGCCTGTCATCGACCTCGTTCCCGCTCTGGTGCTGAAAACCAGTCGCGATACCTACATGCATCCTTCGCTCCTTCTGATCGGCCTGCGCGAGCACACTCCCAGACCGACCGTGCCGATTTGATCGTAACTTGTCACCATGTGAGAATGGAAGATGTTGTTACCCTGTGTTCTGAGGCGCCGAGCTTGAGGACTGGTCCGGCGCCTTCGTGCCTTCCGCCTCCAGGCGGTAGACCTCCCCCATCGGGCCGAGCGGGGGCAGCGCGAGATCCGACGGGGTCCGGGCGAGAGCCTCCAGCCACGGATCGAACACGCTCGTTATGCGCTCATCGGTCGCCGACGAGGGGAGGGCGTAGAGCGGCCCGTCACGCAGTGCCTCATGGATTCGTTTCGCAAGAACCGCTTCTTCCTCGTCCTCGTGAGTGAGGACGAGTGTCACCGCCAAACCCGTCGCGAGGAGTTCCGCCCGGAGCCCCTCGGTGAGGCCGACCAGGCTGCGGCCAAGCACCGAGTCCGCGCATCTGGCACTGTCGGCAAAAAGTGCGGTCGTCGGCAGAACGACCGCGACGCCTGCGCCGCCGGGGGACGCGACACGACCGGGAGCGAGCCCTCGGATGATGGTGAAACAACGCCGCAGGGCCTGATGCACTTGCGCCGTCCAGTCGACCGAACGTGAGCCCCCGGGGCTCTGTGGAGCGATGGCAAGCACCAGCGGCGCGGCATCCGAAGGGTCGCCCAGCTGCTCCGGCTCCTCCATCACTGTGTCGACCATCTTCATGTCGAGCACGTCCACCTGGCAGCCGAGAGCCGTCAGAGCGCGCCCCGCACGCGTCGCCCCCACGGGTTCAGCCAGAACGACCCTCTCGAGTCGGCTGGTCTTCCGTGCAGGAGTGGCGAGCCGGACGGCCCGCATGAGTGCATCGCGTCGCATCGTGACGACCGGTGCGATGCCGCCGTCGGTGAACACCATCGGCGCGTCTTCGTCGATCGCATCGAGCACTCGCTTGCCGACGTCGCGAGGGTCGGCGCCTTTCGACAGCAGCTCGCGAGCCGCATGCTGCACCCTCGCGCGCTCGATGTCGTCGCCCCGCAGGCCGCTGTCGCGATACGCCGCGGGACGCATCGTTTCATGGTCGTGAATGTTCGTATTCACCGCGGACGGGTACAGCGTCGTCACCCCGATGCCCTCCGCCGACAACTCCGTGCGCAGGCAGTCCATCACCGCGATCACGCCGAACTTCGCCGAGGAGTAGACACCGCCGTCGCTCGCCACCATGAGCCCGCCGGCGGAGGAGGTCGCCACGACATGACCGCCCGCGCCTCGTGCGCGCATGACGGGCAGCACGGTCTCCAATCCATTGGTGACCCCTTCCAGGTTGACTCCCATCAGCCACTCCCAGTCGGCCGGCCTGCTGCGCAGGATCGTCCCCAGAACACCGATGCCGGCGTTCAGGCAGAGGACGTCGACAGCGCCGAAACGGTCGCCAGTCGCCTCGACGGCATCGAGCCAGGCCTGCCTGTCGGTGACATCCAGCTGACGCGGCATCAGCCGGCTTCCGTGGCGGCGCAGGTGGTCCTGGGCATGAGCGAGGTGGTCGTCCCGCACATCGGCCACGACCACATTCATCCCCCGGTCGAGGAGTGCTTCGGCAATGCCGAGGCCGATGCCGCTGGCACCTCCGGTGATGAGCGCCGTATTGCCCGGCACCGCGGAGTGGGTGCGCATGTCCGCACTCCTCGGTCGCTTGTCCCTCGCGCCTTCCCCTGCGCCGACCCCGCGTCGTACCTCATCGCCCATGTCTTGGACGCTACCACGAAGCGACATGCATTGCCTCATCGTGAAAATCTATGTATGTTTTGGCAAGCCGGAGTGAGGTGTATCACGGTCAGGCGACCCCAAAAGGAACATCGGCGGGAAACGACGAGCCCGCGCTTCGGCTCGCGCAAGCCGACTCCGACAGAGAGGACGAAGCGATGACGATGAACCCGGCAGACTTCCGAGCCGCCATGAGTCACCACCCGACGGCCGTCTGCGTGATCACGACAACCACCAGCGAAGGCAAGGCAGTCGGGATGACCGTCGGCACCTTCACCTCGGTGTCCCTGGATCCACCGCTGGTCGGCTTCTTTCCGGACAAGAAGTCCACGAGTTGGCCGCGCATCGCCCAGACCGGTCGGTTCTGCGTCAACCTCCTGGCCGACAACCAGGAGGATGTGTGCCGCACATTCGCCGGGCGAGGACCCGACAAGTTCGCGGATGTCGTGCACCGCTTCTCCGAGCACGGCCTGCCCCTGGTGGACGGCGCGGTGGCCTACATCGAGTGTTCGATCCAAAGCGTCGCCGAGGCCGGCGACCACTACTTGGTACTCGGCGAAGTGGACGCCATGACAGTCGGCCGCTCCGCTTCGCCGCTCATATTCCACAAGGGCACCTACGCGCAAGTCGCCCCCACCGCGCGCCAAGTCGCTTGAGCCATCCTCCCCGACGCGCGGCGATCCCCTGACAACGAGGTGCTACGACGCCCGCCCGCGTCGACCGTGTGAAGCCGGGAGCAAGACACCATGGAAAGAGGACACGTGCCGCAGTTTCGAGCAGACGCCTTCGGCCCTGGCGCCGTTCCCGGGGATGTGGCCGCCCACAACGCGGCCATGGCCCGGCAATTCGGCGATCCTCCAGACATCTGGGACGTCGGCATCGACCGAGCACGCAGCGGCGGCTTCATGCCGCTGCCACCGGTCTCACCTCGTGCGTTCGACATCCAGATCGCCGACCGCCTGTCTCTGCACGTGGTCCCGAGCGCTCGTCCCCGGGCCGTGCTGCTGCACATCCACGGCGGCGGCTTCATACTCGGCGGTGCGGCGCACCAGGATGCCCTCCTGGAGAGGATGGCGGATGCGGTCGGAGCGACATGCGTCAGTGTCGAATACCGGCTGGCACCCGAGAATCCGTACCCGGCCGCATGGGACGACTGTGAAGAAGCCGCTCAATGGCTGCTGAAGCACGCAGGGGAGCGATTCGGAGCCGAGACCCTCCTCATCGCAGGCGAGTCCGCGGGCGCGTTGCTGGCCGTGGCGACCCTTCAGCGCCTGCGCAACCGCGGCCTAGCGGAACGTTTCCGCGGGGCAGCACTCAGTTTCGGGGTCTACGACTCGACGATGACACCGAGCCAGACGCGCGCACGCACAGGAACGCTCAAGGCCGCGAGTATCGCGAGAATCGTCGATGCCTATGCTCCCGACATCTCCCGACGTCGCGACGCGGACCTGTCACCGCTGTACGGCGACCTCAGCGAGATGCCGCCGGCGCTGTTCACCGTGGGCACACTCGATGCCATGCTCGACGATTCGATGTTCATGTACTGCCGCTGGCTCGCTGCCGGCGGCCGTGCCGAACTCGCGCTCTACCCAGGAGCGGACCACGCTTTCACCGAGACCGCGCATCCCTCGGCGAGTGAGGCCAACGCGCGTATCGATCAATTCCTGACGTCGTGCATCGAGTCGCACTGACCGCCGGCATCCTGCCTCGCCTTCTTGCTCATCTGCCCTCTCACCTTCCGCACCGACTCAGGGACATCGCCAAGAGGATCGTTCCGTTCCAGGACAGGGCCGCGCAGCATCGCACATGCGTCGAGAGCGGCGGGAGAGACGGACCTGCCGGCCGACCAGTCCTCCGGACAACGGGTGGGGGTGGCGGCGCGCACACGTCGGCCTCGTCGCAGGCGTGGGCGCAATGGGACTGCTCCTGGCTGCTTGTGGTTCATCGACCGGCTCCAGCAGCGAGTCGCCCAAGACAGTCGTCTTCTCGCCGCCGTCGCTTTCGATCGCTCAGATGAAGTCGATGGCTTCCGCACTCAAAACGGAGGCCCGTCCCGACGGCTGGAAGGCCGTGAACCAGGACCCGAACGCGGACGCTCAGGAGCAGGCAAGGCAGCTGAGCGCGGTCGTCTCCTCCGGCTCGGCGGGCGCACTGTTCATCGTCGCGATCTCGACGTCTTCGTTCAGACAGGTCGTGCGCGACGCGCAGGCCAAGGGCATCCCGGTGGTGACCACCGCTACGCCGGCGGACCACGGATTTGACGGCCCCTAGCCCGGCATCACCTTCGACGCCATCGACTACAAGGCGTACGGGGAGGCTGTCGGCCGAGAACTCGGCATGTGCATCAACGAGAGGCTCGGGGGCAAGGTCGAGGTGGTGCGGGGCCTCCCGGTGGTCGGCTCGGGTGGCAAGGAGGAGATGGTGCAGGCGGCAGCCCCGGGGGGCCGCCTGCGGGCCGGATGACGGTGAGACAGGACGGTCAGGCTGATGCTGGTGTGAGGGCGACTTGGTGGCCGAGGTTGCGGGTTTTGCGGCCGGGGTCAAGGTGGCGGCGGTGCCAGTCGGCGCCGAGCGCCTGGTAGGAGGCGTCCGGGTCGTTGATCAGGTGCCGGGCGATGACGAGTGTCGAGCGGCGACGGCGACCAGAGCTTTGGCATGGCCGCGGCGTCTTGTCGATGCGCCGGTCGCGGGCGCCGAGGAAGGTGTCGGTGCGGGCGGCGGCGTTGGCGGCCTCACCGAGAGCGCCCTTTGGCCAGGGGGTACCCGGCCCGGCCGGCCCCGAGGTGTTCTTCGCGTTGGACGGACCGGATCGTGCGAGGGCACAACTTGGCCCAGGACACCAGACGTTCAAGGGTGGGGAAGCGGCTCGTGTCGGCGCCGATCTCGGCGAGGAGGATCCGCGCGGTGGCCAGCCCGATGCCGGGAACGGCGTCCAGCTTCTCGGGCAGAGTCCGCGCACTGAGCGCGGCGGCCTCGTCCCCGGTGCTTGTGCTGCCTGGCGGGGTGGTGATCTCCTCCAACGTCCGGGCGATCAGCCGGTCGAGTTCGTCGATCTGCGCGGTGAGGTGATCGACGGTGGACTGCGGCACCCTCAGCAGCCGGGCCGTGGTCTTCGAACTGTCCGGTCAGGGCTTCGATGAGGGCCGGCTTCTTCTTGTCCAGCTTGCTCTCGGCGAGGTCGGCCAGGGTGCGCGGGTTGCGTTCCCCGGCGACCATCGCGTCGAGCATGGCCCGCCCGGACATGACGAACAGGTCCGAGACAACGCCGGACAGTTTGATCTGCACGTCCTGCAGGGCCTTGCCGACGCGGGTGCTTGTGCCGGGTACGTTCCCGGACGAACACGGTGCGGGTGCGGGTGAAGTCCCGCAGCTGTCGCACCGGCTTCGGTGGGACGACGAGGCGCGGACCATGCCGCGTTCGGCGAGTTTGGCCAGCCGGACCGCGTCCAGCCTGTCGGTCTTCGGGCGTCCGGGGACGTTCTTCACGTCACGGGCGTTGACGAGCCAGCAGTCCAGGCCGCTGGCTCGAGCAGATAGAAGAACGGGCGCCAGTACGAGCCTGTCGCTTCCATGACCACCCGCTCGACGCGCTGGCACACAAGCCGGTCGCCGAGTTCGAGGATTCGACGGGGACCGGCGCCTCCGGCACCACCCCGGACGCCCGCATACAGGCAAGCAGCGGCACGACGGCACGCGGAGTCGTCCTCTTACGGCAGTTGTGCCGACGCTCGGCGAGGAACTCCTCGATCACCTGGTCTGTCAGGGCTGCCGGTTGCAGAGAGCCAGCGGCCCGGTCACCACCACTCGCGACGGATCACGCTCATACATGACTGCCCTCCCAACCGGGCTTCCACCAGTCAGGCAGGCCGAGCCGCCGCAGGCGACCCCTGCGTCATTCCGATCGATCTACTGCTTGCCACCTCTACCTGCACGGTCTGTGCCAGACCGGGATAACGCGAAGCTCGGAACAGTACGAGCATCTGCCCCGCAGTTCGGAGTCGCGGGTGTACTGGGCGATGATCGCGGTGATACTGCGCCGGCTGACCGCTGGCCGCCCAGCTCGACGAACTAAGCCACCTCGAAAGCCTCCCAACCGCAAGGCCAGCGCACCCACCGAACTTGGGGCGTGGCCATCGAAGGGTGTGATCGCGATCTTGGTGGTGTCGTCCGTGTGGTAGCCCCAGTTGCGCGCGAGGGACTGATTCTCAATCTGCACGGTCCTGTTGCCGGGCGAAGCCGCCGCTGACCCCGAACATGGCCCGGCAGCGAGCGAAATCGTCCTCGCACGTGTCGACGAGCGCCTGAGCCCACCGCGGTCCGTCCCCGAACTGCTTGTCGTACGTGTAGATGAGTTCGTGCTCTGGGCCAGAATCTCGATCGCCGCGCCGCGCCTCCCTCGTCCCGGGGCAGCCCCCCGTGACAGCCCAGCCCAGTGAGTCTCCCACCGCTTCGTGCCCTCCGGCAGGGGCGCACAGGGGAGGTCCTCGAGTGCGCTCTGGCTGGACAGACCCTTGAGTGAGGCTCCCCCCGTCATGCGGGAGGTGCTGATCAGCTGGTCAGCAGGGGTTGATGGGGGGGGTGTTCAGATTCGTTGGTTCGGCCGTCGCCTGCTCGGCGCAGTGTTTCTCCTCGAACTCGATCGGGCTGAGGAATCCGAGCCGTTCCTGGATGCGGCGGGAGTCACAGAAGCCGTCGGTGTATTCGAAGAGCGCGATGTTGGCCTCAGCCCTCGCGGTGAAGGTGCGGCCGCGGATGCATTCAGTTTTGATGAGCATTCAGAGTCGCAGCTCCGCCTCCGTGGCCACCTGTGCGGCCCACCCGACCGGGCCCGGTCCGAGCACCGCCCGGGCGGCGGTCACCGGCTCCTCCTCGAGCGGTTCGCGTTGTGGTTGCCACCACAAACACCGGGCGGTTCATTGTCGTCCGGGACCGAGTGCGTGCAGGGGCCCAGCCGCTTGACTCTATCCAACGAGACCGGGCCGGGCCGCGACCGGACGACCGGACGCACGCCCCGCTTCGCCGCCCCTCGGGGGGTCCCCGACGCAGTGGAAGGAATGCTGGATGCAGCAGATCAGGTTTCCGCAGAACGAGTTCCAGAGCTTCGAGGCGCCCATGCGCGCGGAGGTCGACATCCGAGGACTGGAAGTAGTTCAGGGCGAGGTTCCGGAGCATCTCGACGGCGGCTTCTACCGACTGCTCGGCGATCGCCAGTGGCCTTCCTTCATCGAAAACGACATCTTCCTGCTGAACGAAGATGGCATGGCCTCATGCCTGCGCATCTCGAACGGCCGCGTGGACTTCCGGACACGGTATGTCAAAACTCCGCGATTCGTTGCCGAGGAGCAGGCCGGCCGGGCACTTTTCGGCGCGTACCGCAACCCGCTCACCGACGACCCGTCAGTGCAAGGCGTCCGCCGCGGAACAGCCAACGTGACCATGCTCTCGCACGCCGGCAAGTTCTTCGCCCTCAAGGAGGACAGCCCGCCGGTCGAGATGGATCCCTTCACCCTGGAGACGATCGGGGAGTACACCTTCGGCGGAGACTTCACGTCCGAAGCCTTCACCGCCCATCCGAAGATCGACCCGCGCACCGGCGAACTGGTGTTCTACGGCTACTGCGCGAAGGGCCCGGCCACGAAAGATATCGCATACTACGAGGCGGACCGGACCGGGAAGATCATCCACGAGACCTGGTTCGAAGCACCATACACCTGCATGGTGCACGACATCATGGTGACCGAAAACTACGTGGTGTTCCCTATTACGCCGCTGCGTCACGAATACGAATGGCTGGAGAAGCGCGAGCCGGCGTTCAAGTACGACACCGGCGAGCAGGTGCACCTTGGTGTACTGCCGCGCAAGGGCACCGCAGATCAGATTCGCTGGTTCGTCGGCCCCAACCAGTGTCACGGGCACACCGTGGGCGCCTATGACGACGGTCGCTACATCTACGCCGACAACACGCTGAGTGTCCGCAGCTTCTTCCCGTTCTTCCCCAACGCCGACGGTTCGCCGTTCGACCCGGAAGACACGAAACCCTACATGAAGCGCTGGGTCATCGACATGGGTAGCGAGGGCGACACTTTCACGGAGCGTCAGCTGCTGCAGTATCCCTGCGAACTCCCGCGCATCGATACCCGTTTCGAGACCCAGCCCTACAGCTTCTGTGCGCTGAACCTTCTCGATGTGCCCGGTCAGGATCGGGTCGGCGGCGGGTGGCAGTGGATCGCGACCATGGATGTCACCGGAAAGAAGCCGACCCGGATTCGCTATGCTGGCGACAACTGCTCGATCAGCGAGCCCCAGTTCGTTCCGGCGCACGACGGGGCTGCCGAAGGCGAAGGCTATGTCCTCGTTGTCGTCGGACGACACGAGGAAATGCGCAGCGAGTTCCTGATCCTCGACGCGCAGAATATCGACGGCCCGCCGATCGCGACCGTCGCGTTGCCGATGCGCGTGCGCAGCACGGGCCACGGATTTTGGTATGGGAAGCGTCAACTGATGGGCGAGACGCATCTTCTCGGGGCGAACTGACATGCCGCGCCTCGCCGGAAAAGTTGCGCTCGTCACCGGTGCCAGCCGGGGTATCGGCCGCGCCATCGCCTGTCGCCTCGCCGCCGATGGCGCCTTCGTCGTCATCCACTACGGGAAAAGTGAAGAAGGCGCCCGAGAAACACTCGCCATGATAGAAGCGGAAGGCGGGAGTGGCTGCATCGTACAGGCCGATCTCGGCAAGCCGGCTCAGTCCGTCATTCCCATGTTCGAGGCTATCGACGGTGAGTTGATGGGGCGGCAGTCCGGCAAGGACCTGGATATCTTGGTCAACAACGCCGGGCAGATGGTTATCGGAACCATCGAAACCATTACCGAAGCGCAGTTCGACGATGCCTTCACTGTGGATGTGAAGGCGCCATTCTTCATCACCCAGGCTGCGCTGGCGCGGTTGCGCGACGGCGGGCGCATCATCAACATCTCGTCCGGCACCGCGCGTGTCGTCAATCCCGGGGTGATCGCCTATGCCATGGCAAAAGGTGTGCTCGAGGTCTTCAGTAAGACCCTGGCGCTGCATCTCGGTCAGCGCCAGATCACCGTTAACACGGTGGCCCCCGGACCAACGGGCACCGAGGAGTTTCTGAGAATGTCGGCGGGCGACCCCGGTTTCGTGAAGCAGGCAGCAGCGCAATCCGCGCTGGGACGTATCGGCACGCCCGAGGAGATCGCAGACATCGTGGCCTTCGTCGCGAGTGGTGAATCCAGTTGGATCACCGGACAGGTCATCGACGCGACTGGTGGAACCTTCCTCGGGTAGGCGACGATTAGGTGGAGCGTGGTGCAATGACCGAACCGACGAACGGAGCCGAATCGTCCGGAGAAAGCGAAGTCGTCAGCAAATCCGGTGTGGCGGTCGGCCGACGTAGGGAACGTCCATAGATGGCCGGAGCGCCATGAACTAGAAGTCACCCGCACCTGCATCGTGGCTGGGGGCCGGTATGCCCCTGGCCACCTCGGTGAGTTCACCCAGCACCTGCCGTTCGAGATGGTCGACGAGGCGCTGGCCGCGACGAAGACCACCCAGTCCCGGCTGCGCGCTTTGCCTTCTCATGTGGTGGTCTACCTGCTGCTGGCCGCCTGTCTGTTTCGTCAACGACCCGGGATTAAAGTCCCGGGCTTGCACAAAGGGCACCAGTGGCTGTGGCGCTGCGTTTGCGTCCTGTCCCACGCCTCGGTTGCGGGGGTGGGCCTGGGGCGGTTGACTGCGCCCCGCGTCGCCACAACTCCCACGCTCTGGCACGGATGTTGCGGGAGGCGTTCCGGTCCGCGTGATCAACGAATCCGCAGGACCGGCACGCGAACCAGGCCTGGGAGACCCGGTTCGCCTTGTCCACATGCCCGCACTCGGCGCAGGTGCGGGAGGTGTACGCCGGATCAACGTACACCACCGGCACCCCCGCTTTTCGGGCCTTGTACGCGATGAACTTCCCCAGCTGGGCGAAGGCCCAACTGGTATGTGTGGCCCGTTGGGGCTTGCGAAGCCGTACCCGTTCGCGGATGCCTGTCAGGTTCTCCAGGGCGATTCCGCGACCGGTGCGTTCTGCCTCGGCCACCACATGTTTCGCGATCTTGTGGTTGATGTCCTTGGCCCGCCGTGCTTCCTTGCGCCGCCGTTTCTTCAGGCGGCGCTTGGCGGACGGGGTGTTCTTCTTCTGGAGCTTGCCACGCAGAGTCCGTTCCCGGGCACGGATGCGGTTGAGCTCGCGTCCGGCCATGATCTCGCCGTCGGATGTGGTGGCGATGTTGACGATGCCCAGGTCGATGCCAAGGAGGTCATGCGGTTCGGTGTTCGGCGGGGCTTCGGGCACCTCGCAGGTGGCGTTCAGGAACCACATGCCGTCCCGGTACAGCAGGTCCGATTCGCCCTTTCGGTACAGGGTCAAGGTGGCCAACTGCTCCGGTGCAGCGGTGAACGCGACGTCCTTGACCCGTCCGCGCACGGTCCAGATCGAGATCCGCCGCTCGGGAACCTGCCAGGACAGCATCCGGTCGTCGTACGGCTGCGCCCCTTGCGGACGGAAGGCGATCGGTTTCTCAGTGGCCCGGCGGTAGCGCTTCGAGCCGCGCGTGCCGAGGTTCCCGGCCTTGAGGTTGGCCTTGAGCGTGGCGTACGCATCGCACGTCTATTTCACGACGTGCTGGGCGGCCTGCGCGCCCAGTCCCCAGCGAGCCTTGATCTCGCCATAGGTGTGCTCGCGCAGCGCGAAGTTCCGCTTCACATCCTTCTCGAACGCGATGTTGCCGACCCAGGTGGCCGCCTCGTTGCAGGCGCGCAGGGTCGCCTCAAGTGCCGTCGCCTGCTCCGGCGTCGGCAACAGCCTGACCTGCACCACCAGCTTCACGATCACCCAACGTACACACCCGTACGACACCCCACCGCACGTTCACCCCTCATCACCCGACCGGCTGAACCCCGACACCGTGTGCGCAGCACCGGCTCCGCCGGACACGACTCTCGGCCGCTCCGCGGTCGAGCATGCACAGGCGGTACCGCGGCGCTCCGCGCCGCGACCACGAGGATGCGATTCCTCCCAGGGCTGAAGTCCTGGGGTCCTCGCAAGAATCCGCTGAAGTCGGGTACTGCGGTGCGTGGCGCAAGCTGACCGCCGCGCTGGAGGGCCTACCGATCGCCACACCCACGGCTGGCGGGTTGTCCCAAGCCCGCCGGGCGCTCCGATGATAGCGATGGTCGGTTCTTGCCTTGGTCCAGCGCCGCCTCCGGCGGCGTGAAGATCATGGCTGTGAGCGCAGGGGCGGCAGGTCGCTGCCCTCGGCGGCCTTGATCCAGCGGGGTAGGAGGTGGCCGTCGAGGTTCTTCATCATCGTGGCGAACGACGCGATATGCCGTCAGGTCGGCGAGTTCGGGGCAGCGGGCCATGATGTGCTTGAGGCGGAGATGCTGACCGGAGCTGAGGTTGTCGGGGTGGCGGGTGAGCCAGCCGGTGACCTGCCGGACGGTGGGCGCCTCGGATCGCTTCGGCGTCGGCGCTTCGGCCGACCGCAGAGGTTCGAGCCAGCGCCGGACACTGCGGCTGGTCCCGCGATAGCCGCGCTGCTGGATCTCGCGGAACAGCCGTCCGCTGTCGGTGCAGCCTTCCTGCCAGCGCATGTTGAGGCACTTGGCCCAGGGTTGCAGCATCTTGCGGCTCTGCCGGGGCGGCGCAAGCAGTCCCTCCACCGTGGTCGCGTGGGCGTACTTGCGGATGGTCTTGCGGTCCATCCGCAGGGTCTTGGAGATCACGTCGATGGCGACGCCCTTGTCGTACATCTCGCGCACCGCGGCGAAGTGACGCCGGGTGTTCGCCGCTCGCTTTCCCTCGATCGCCGGCGGTCCGGCGAAGGGTTCCACGACCGCGTCCTGGACCTCGTCTTCCGGTGGCGTGAGGCAGCGCCGGTGGGCGAGGACGCACTTCTCGACCGTCTTGCACAGGTTGAGCCAGAGATGGAACCTGTCCGCGATTTGGACCGCGTCGGGCGCGGCCGTGCGCACCGCCTCCGCATACGCGCTGGCCCTGTCTCTGCACACGATCTCCGCTCCGGGGTGCTGCCGTAGCCAGGCGGGGAAGGTCTCGGCGGTGCGGTCCGGCAGCACGTCCACCGGACGGCCCTTCTCGATGTCGATCAGCACGGTCCCGTAGACGTGGCCACGTTTGAGGGCGAAGTCGTCGACACCCAGCACCCTCGGACTCCGATCCGGTGGCTCCGCCGGCAGTGCCCGGAGGCGGCCGAGCAGGGTATTCGCGCTGACGCGGCAGTGCAGCATCGCCGCGAGGCGGGCCCCGGCCCGCCCGGCCAGGAACCTGCCGATCACCGCCAGCATCGCCTGCTGTGACTGGCTGCGGCGCCTGTATCGGAAGGTCAGACCCTCGACCTGCTCGGCGAAGGTCCGGCGCGGACACGACGACGCCTCGCACCGAAACCGGCGGACCGTCAGATAGATCGTCACCGGACGTCCCCCGACGGCGACATCGGCAAGCCTGCGCCGGTAACGGTCGTGCACACGACGGGAGTTGGCCGTACAAGTCGGGCACGACGCGGTCTCCGCGACCGTCGTAGCGGTGATCGTCAGTGTCGTGCCGACGAGTTGGAGGTCAGTCGCGGCCACGGATGCCAAGTGCGGCAGCTGCAGGTCAAGTATCTGATCACGTAACACGCACCCCATGATCAATCTGATGCATGGTCGCTCTGGGCGATCCCGAAATATTGATCAGAGCCGTTCAAAGTGACCATTGACACGAGTGGCCGACGAGCGGCTTCCGCGGCTGGCCGAATCGGTCCGCGACGCTGCCGACGAGATCACCACCGCGCTCGCCCGCGGAAATTCAGCACGCTCTCGACGCATCCACGTGCCGCCGACTCGACGGCGGAACCAAATCTGGCGACGACGCTGCCACGGGTGATGCTGCTCCACGAGTGGACCCATCCCACCTCGCACGCCGGTTCACCCGGTTCGTCCGGCTCGAGGTCATGCTCACGGACGTTGTCACGACCCGGATCGGGAACGACCCGGCGCGTGCCGAGCTGATCGCCGGAGCCGCGAAAGCCGGTCACATGGCCGCCGGCTACCAGCCCGACGTCGATCCCAACGGCATCATCTCGCGTATCTCATCGATGATCCGCAGCTCACCATCGACGGCCTTGAACAAGCCGAGCAGGTACATCGACCCGGCGTCAGGTCGAGGATGGCCCGGGATGGGTGAAAGTCGACCACGGCGAAGCTTCCGGCCACCCCGGGGCAGCAGTCCTGCGCTCGTCAGGCGATGCCTACCGGGGGCAGCCCGAAGTGCGTGCGCCCGAAGTTGATGGCGGCGCTGTCCACCTGATGCGCAACATGGCCCCGCATCACGCATATGTTGCGCCAGTAGCGACCGAGCATGCTGTCCTTTCGTGCTGCGGAACTGCCGGCGGTCCGGAAGATGATGTCTGCCGCCTGATGCGCGAGTTCGATACCTTGCAAGAGGACCAGCGTGATGCGTCGCTCGACCTCATCCGAGCAGGGTTCATTCGTCGCCTGGATTTCGTCCGCAACCTTCATGAAATCGGCAGACGCCTGAAGCAGCGCGGCCCGCGCGGTGTCCACCAAGGCCCGGCACTTCCCGAAATTCAGCTGGTACTCCGAAAGCTCGTAACGGGAGACCTTGATCGGTCCAGCTGGCCTGCGGACGCGGAACCCCTCCTCATAGAGGTCCAGCGCGCCCTCGGCCGCGCCGATGACCACCGATGCCGACTCCGCGATGGTGAACGGCCGGAAGGGTCCGTGAAAGAGCGGGCTGTCCTCGTAGAACGCCGGCGGCAGAAGAGTGTGCCGCATCTCCATAGCGCCGGGGTAGGGCTTCGTCCGGTGCTCCGGAACGAAGATGTCGTCAAGCGTGACGCGATCCGACCCCGTTCCCTGCATCCCGATCGTGTTCCAATTACGGACGATCTCGTAGTCCCGGCGATCGAACAAGCCCATGCGTACCGAGTCGACGTTCGGCTGCGGCTCGTCCACCACGAATACCAGCAGGATATGGGTACCGTGCTCGCTGCCCGACGCGTAGTCCCATGCGCCGCTCACCCGGTATCCGCCCGGCACCGCGACACCCACGCCTTGCCGCGCTGCGACCTCAGGTGCCCGGAAATCGCCGACGTGGCCATAGGCGTCGAGTTGAGCAGCCAGGGGATAGGTCGACAACTGGTAGACATGGCCAAGGGTCAGCGAGAGCACCCAGGCAGTCTCGGGGCAGCCGCGCGAGATCGCCGCGATCATCCGCACGTAGGTCGGCAGATCGAAGCCGTAGCCACCGAAGGCCTTCGGCTGGACGACCCGGTAGAAACCGGCGTCCACCAACGCCTGGTTCGTTTCGACGGAGATGTTCCCCTCCGCCTCTGTCGCGTCCTGCCGCGAGCGCAACATGTCGCACATCGACTCGGCTCGACGGATCAACTCTTCGGGATCGAGATCGGGCTCGGGCGGCGCGATCCTGGGGATGGACTGAAGTTCCTGGGCCGGCATCGCGGAGGTCATCGTTTCCTCACTTTCATGGGCTGCGTGTGGTCAGGGCCTCTGCCGCGCGCATCGCCTCGGCGGTGTGCCGACGGTGCACATGCTCGCAGTCTTAGCGGGACAGCTGGCAGGCATTTCCATGTCTTTCGCAACTTTCCGCTCAGAGAAGTGAGCGAATCACGTTCGAGAATGTCTCAACCCGCGCCCGCTGGGCGCTTCGTGCCGCTTGCGGGTCATTTTTCCGGAACGCTGCCAGGACGGGCCGGGTCAGCGGAAGGTACAACTGGTTCATGATACTGAGAACGGAAATTCTCTCGGGGATTCTGGCCGGAGGATAGCCTCGCAAGCTTTGGGTAAGGATATCCAACAACGGATTGTCGACCGCTTCCAGCGCCGCTTCCTCGACGGCGAAAATTGAGGCGAGTCCCGTATTCGCCCCCTGATCCAGCGCCCGGCGTAAACTGCTGAGCGCGGTGGCGATCTGCTGACAGGTCGTCGGGGTTGCCCGCTCAGCGGCCAGCGCAACCATTTCGACGCTCAGCAGCCGGAAGATACGCATGACGATGTCGGGATGGATCCCGCTACTGGCGAGGAGACAGGCGACCAGCCGCGCGACGGCACCGGCACGAGGTGTCCTGCTCACGAGACCACGCCCACGGCCACAGTAGGTTTCCGCGGCACCTGCGCTCTCCAGGATGCGGACCGCCTGGCGGAACGCGCCCCGATCGACGCCATAGCGGAAGCAGAGATCCTCTTCCGAGCCGAGGCGATGGCCCTGCACCCACTGTTCCGCGGTGCATTCCCGCAGAATGCGTTCGGTGATCTGACCCGCTCGTGAGCGGTTCAGGACCTCCGGCGCGAACAGTACGGTTGGATTGCCCGGGATCGCTCCGTTTCCGGACATCATCTGGCGGATCGCACCGAGCACGTCATCGAATAGGTCGAGTGCGACGGAAACTTGCCCGACGATGAGATCAGCGTCGTTGCGGACGTCGTCGGACAGTCCGTTGCGGACGCGTTGGATTGCTTCTTCGGCCTCGACCAGCTGCGGTTCCGTCGTTCCGAAGAAGAGCACGAAACCCATCAGGAATTTGGCCGTACGAGTGTGGTCGACTTCGCGGACCCGAAGCCCGCTGTTCGGCCCGCTGGGGCCGCGCACCATGCGGGCCGTGCCGCGCACCTCGAGAATGCGCACCGCCTCGCGGACCACGGCGCGACCGACACCGTATCTCTCCGCGAGTTCGACCTCGGATCCCAACGACGCGTCCTGCGGCCAACCGCGCGCGATGAGATCCTCCTCGACAAGGCGGGCGATCCGGCAGGCTCCCTTTTCGTCAGCCCCGCCCCACTCGTCGATCACGTCGGCCAGCAGACTTGCATCGTGGACGGCGGAAGACATCGCAGCAGCCGGAAGGCCAGAATGATGCCTGCGTAGCACCTCGGGCATGTCAGCTACTCCCCTCGAGAACAGGGGAATCGTTCTGCTGGCGGGGGCTGTCGACGTAGCGGTAGGTGGGAAGGAATAGGGAGCCGATGAACCCGACGGTAATCACGCCTGCGACGATCGCCATGGGCACCGCGTAGCCACCGGCGAGATCGTGGCCGAGTCCAAGAAGGACCGGCCCGATTCCCATGCTGATCGTGAGGGCCGCGAGAGCGCCGCCAAGTATTTCGGAGCTCGCCTTCATGCCGCAATAGCGGGTCACCAGGAGGGGTACGAGGCCGGTGATGCTGCTGTACGTGAGCCCGAGCAGCGCCATGCCCGTCAGCAGGCCGGGGGTGCCTCCCAGGAAGAGCAGCGCCATGCCGATCGGCGACAGGAGCAGGAACGCGGCGACGATCTTCGGACTTGGCACCCGATCCATGACGAACCCGCCGACCAACGGTCCTACGGGGCCGACGAGCGAGTACAGAGACAGGGCGAAAGTGGCGGTGTCCGGACTGACGCCCTGTCCGGTCGTCCACGCGACGATGTGGTTCGTGACGGCCACCAGCCCTGCGATCACCAGGCAGTTCGAGCCGATGACCATGAGGAACGCCCGGGATCGCAGTGCCTGGGAGCCGGTCAGTCCCTCATCTCTCGACAGCGCGGGACCGGCCCCATGCCGGGCAGGCGCCTCGCGAATCAGCAGGATGGAAACCGGGATCGTCACCGCGGCGGCGACGACGGCGAGCATGCGGTACGCGGCGCGCCAGCCGTCGGCCTCGATCAGGCCCGCAGAGACCGGCACGGCCACGGCGGTCGCGATGGCGGGCACCCCGCTCAGCACCAGCCCGAGAGCGAGGCCCCGGTTCTTGTCGAACCAGCCACTGATGACCTTGGCATAGGAAATGGGCCCCGCGATCGTGGCGCCGAGCGCCATCAGGAGCGCAACCAGATACATCGCCGCGGGTTGGCCACCGATGAGTGACAGCGAGAAGAAGCCCGCACACCAGAGCACGAGCCCGAAGGGCAAGGTGCGGCGCACGCCGTAACGATCGATGAGCCGACCGACGAACGGGCCGACGACGGCGCCTGCCAAGCCGACCAGCAGGGACGCCTGAGGATAGAGCGACAAACTCCAGCCGAATTCGTCGGACACCGGCTTCAGGAAGACCGGAAAGGTTCCTATGAACAGCGGGATGATGCCGAATCCGATGCAGATTCCGCAACCGATGGCCGCCACCGCGGCAGTACGTGCGTTTCGTCCTTCCTTCGGCGAGGCCGGGGTGCTCACCGGGACTCCAGGCACTGGACGAGCAATCGATCGATCCGCGCATTCGCTGCGCCCGCCGAGGGGTGGGGTGTCTCGATGAATGCGTGATCCGCCCCCGGATAAATCGCTGGTTCGGCGCGCACGCCGGCGGCAATACCGTGTCCGGAAGTCCACGCGGCCGTCCGGGATGCGCAGGCATGAGGCCATGCCATCTTCGTTCAGCAGGAAGATGTCGTTTTCGATGAAGGATGGCCACTGGCGATCGCCGAGCAGTCGGTAGAAGCCGCCGTCGAGATGCTCCGGAACCTCGCCCTGAACTACTTCCAGTCCTCGGATGTCGATCTCCGCGCGCAGGGGCGCCTCGAAGCTCTGGAACTCGTTCTGCGGAAATCTGATCTGCTGCATCCTGCATTCCTTCCACCGCGTCGGGGACCCCGTCGAGGGGCGGCGAAGCGGGGCGGGCGTCCGGTCGCGGCTCGGCCCGGTTTCGTTGGATAGAGTCAAGGGGCTGGGCCCCTGCACGCACTCGGTCCCGGACGACAATGAACCGCCCGGTGTTTGTGGTGGCAACCACAAAGGGAACCGCTCGAGGAGGAGCCGGTGGCCGCACGATGGGTGCTCGATCTTCGGCCCGGGCCCACGCAACCGCCGGTGACGCCCTGCTGCCCGGCGCCGACGGTGACCGCCGCCCGGGAGGTGCTCGGACCGGGCCCGGTCGGGTGGGCCGCACAGGTGGCCAGGGAGGCGGAGCTGCGAGTCGTCGAGCTCGTGCCGGAGATGGCCGGTTCCACCTCCATCGACACCGTCCGACGGCCCGCGGAGGCGTGTATCCTCGCCATCCTCATCGCCCTGCACGCCGACACCCCCGGCGAGGCGGTCGCGACTCCGCAGCTGGCGCTCGACGGCAACCGCGACAGCGTGCACCGCGGCGTCGCCCTGGACCGGGTGCTCCACGCGATGTGGATCTCGCACGTGCACCACTACGAGCGACTGCTCGAGTTCCTCGACCAGACCCTGCCTCCGCACGAGCTCGCTGGCACGGTGCGCCGGGTGACCGAGCTTTCCTTCGCCTACGTGGAGGCATTCACGGCGCGGTTCAGCGCCGAGTACACCGCGGAGCGGGAGGCGTGGCTGGGCAGCCTCGCCGCAACGAGGCGTCAGGTCATCGAGGACATCATTGCGGGTGTCCCCATATCGGTGCGCGATCCGGAGCTGGTGCTCGGCCTCGACCTGTCGCGTCACCACCGGGCCGCCGTGCTCTGGACCGAGGACGATGCGGGGACCGACTCCGCCCACACCCTCCACCGGCTCGCGGGCCGCCTCGCCGACGCCGCGGATGCCGGCCGACCGCTGGTGGTGCGCCCCGGCGGGACCTCGCTGTGGCTGTGGATGAGCTGGGCCGCGCCGCCGGAGCAGCGGCTCGCCGAGCGGCTGCGCGGCGCCGTCGACGCCCCGCACGGTATCCGAGCCGCCCTCGGCCCGCTCGACGCCGGCATTGACGGGTTCCGCCGCAGCCACCTCGGCGCCCTTGAGGTCCGCCGCGTCGCTGCAGCCTCCACCCGACGGTCGTCGTGGCTCGCCGACCATGACGAACTCGAGGTGATCGCCCTGCTCACGGCGAACCCCGAACACGCCCGCTGGTTTGTCCACCGCCAGCTCGGTGCGCTGGCCACGGACGACGACCGCTCGGCGGAGCTACGCGAGACGTTGCGGCTCTACCTGGCATTCGAGCGCAGCCGCACGGCCGCCGCCCAAGTGCTGCACGTCGCCCCGAACACCGTCGGCTACCGTGTCCGGCAGGCCGAGGCCATCCTCGGTACCGACCTGGCCAAGGACCCGCTCCGGATCGGGCTCGCGCTAGAGATCTACGACTATCTGAATCCTGAAAAATAGATAGAACATCCTGCATCGCGGGCGTAGTTCGATCATCGGGCTACCGGGGGGGGAAACTCGACCGCGGACCGGCCCTGGACATCCTCGGCATGCTCACCGACGACCGGCCGGTGGTCTCCGAGGCCGAAGTGGCCGGGCGACCGGGCACGTCGCGGTCCACGGCCTACCGCTACCTGCGGAGCCTGGTCGCTGACGACCCGGCGCCCGAGTTCTGCCCCGCTCAGCCGTCAGCTGTCCGTGCACCTCGCGTCGAACTCCCAGCCATGCAAGGGCGCCGACCGCGCTGGCCGTGGACTGTGGATCGAGATGGCCGAGATCGCCGCACGGAAGGTCGGCGCCGGCGACGCCGAGCTGATCGACGCTCCGCAGCACCTCGGCACGACAGAGCCGATCTCGAACGTCGCACCGATCGAGCGGGTACTGCAGCGCCTCGCGCAGAACGCATTGCTGTCCATCCTCGTGGACGGTGTCAAGGCGTACGACCACACGCGAGGAGCTCTCCGCACGATCCACCCTTGATGTCGTTCTGGCGATCCGGGACGGCGACGCCCAGGAAGCCGCACGCCTGCAGTCCGTGAAACGGGATGTGTTCGACAGGTGCCGCCAAGCCGTCGTCGTGAGCAGGGTGTCCGGCGACCTGCCGGTCTGACGTCAGGGGCCTGAGCCCGCATCCCAGCCGTTGCCAGCGCCGAAGCTGAGCGGGACTATGAGCGGCGAGGGGCGTGTCGCCGTTCTGAATGAACAGCGGGAACGCTGTCACGAGACCCTTTTCCTCGTCGAACACGATCGGCCGGTGTGGCCACACCTTCCACAGATCGGCGAAGAGACCCGAATCGATCTGCTCGGCGGTGCCGCGTACGCTCTTTCCCTCCATGAGGATTCGCATCCGCTCACGCTCGTCCGCGGGTGTGTTCTGCGGCAGCAGGGGCTCGGGTGGCGCCGCGTTGCCGGTGGTGCGCAGGCCGGTCTCATGCCGCACACAGTCGGTCGCAATCGGGGCGCGGCGGCTGTCCACACTCGTCAGCGCGTCGAAATAGGAGTTGGCCTCGCGCTTTCGCGAGTGAGCTTGTCCGGGTCTTGATCAAATATGCGGAGAGTGCTCCTGACCTGACCCTATGAGGGCTGGGGCTTCCCCTTGTGGTGCGTTCGGAGCACCCTGCTGTGGGGGAGCCGAGTCCGGGTCAGGAGGCCCGCGATGCAGGCTTACGTCGGGATCGATGTGCATCGCCGCCGGCCGCAGATCGCCGTGATGGACGAGAGCGGCCGGACGGCGGTGAACCGGAACGTCCCCAACGGGCGCGAGACGGTGCTGGGAGTGATCGGTGACCTGCCGGTGGGCACGCTGGTGGTGTTCGAGGCCGCGTATGGCTGGGGCTGGCTGATCGAGTTGCTCCAGGACTACGGCTTCGAGCCGCATCTGGCCCACCCGTTGCAGTGCAAAGCGATCGCTGCGGCCCGGTTGAAGAACGACAAGGTTGACGCGGCCACCCTGGCCCACCTGCTGCGCACGGATCTGCTGCCCGAGGCTTGGATCGCGCCGCCGGACATCCGCGAGCAGCGGGCCGTGCTGCGCCACCGAGCACAGCTCGTGCGGCTGCGCACCTTGTTGCGTAACCGCATCCACGCGGTTTTGGCCGATCACGGCTGCGACCGCGGGGCCAACTGCTTCAGTGGCGTGGGCCGGGAGTGGCTTCAGACGCTGCCGCTGCCGGAGGGGGCCCGGCGGACGGTGGCCGACCGGCTGGAGGTCATCGACGCACTGCAGGCCGTCATCGACCGGCTAGACGCCTCGCTCGCCGCGGTGGCAAAGGCCGACCCGCGGGTCAAGGCCCTGACCGCGCTGCCCGGCATCGGCCCGCCCCGCTCACCGCTTTGATCATCGCGGCGGAGGTCGGCGACATCCGCCGGTTCTCCTCGGCCCGCAAGCTTGCCTCCTGGGCCGGGCTCACCCCCACGGTCCGCGGCTCGGACCGCACCGTGCGCTACGGGCACATCTCCAAGCATGGAGATCCCTGGCTGCGCTGGATCATGAACCAGGCCGCGCAGACCGCCAAGCGCACCCCGCCGTATGCCGCCTGCTTCGAACAGATTGCCTACCGCCGCGGCAGGAAGATCGCCACCATCGCGGTCGCCCGCAAACTTCTCACCCACGCCTATCACGTGCTGCGCGAGGTCGACGCGGCCCAGCAGCAGAAGGAGCCGTGCACAACGGCATGACGACCACACCCCAGGGACGGGGTGCCAAGCCCCGGGCGAGCCCGCATTGTTGCACGAGCCGGCCCCGCCGAGCTCGTTGACCTGAATGAGCAGCCCGGCCCCCGAAGGAAGGTCATGATCCGGCTCGGTCGGCCGGGATCGAATGGGTGCGTGCGAGTTGCCTCCGCACGACCATGACTCGGGGGACCACGGCCCTAACACCCCTGTCCACAAAGGCGATCAACCCGGCGCGAGCCCATCGGCACACACCGGGCCGGGGCATCGTGCACCTTGACAGCCCCAGCCCTCATGGGTGCAACGATGGGACTGTTGAGGGTCCTGTCAGCTGCAAGGAGTCCTGGCAGATGAATGCCGCCTGGGTGCCGGCCGCCATGATCGCCGCCGACCTCGACGCATGGACCCGGCTCCTCCTCCTGCACGACGAACCCGAACTCGCCGCCGCGGAGCCGGAGACGATCCGTATGAAGCTCTACCACCTGCCCGCCCGGCTCACCGCCCACGCCCGACGCCGCACCCTGCACCTCGACCGGAGCTGGCCCTGGGCAGCAGCGTTCACCATCGACTGGCAGCGGGCCACTCAGCTTCCAGCTCTCACCTGACGGCCGGTCACCACCGCGACGAAGACCAGGAAGGAGAGGAAACCCCCGTCTCGGGCCCGTGGAACCCGACGCCTCCGCAGCGTCATGCGATGGCCCCTACAGCGACCGGTCGGACAAACCGGGGCAAGACACCGGATCAGCTGGACCAATCAGGCCGCTGACGAATCGAGGTTGACAGCCCTCGGGATCACGTGATCAACCGATGCAGGCACTGCCACGACCCTGGCCTGAGGGAACGGCCCCGGCATGGCGGTGCCACCAGGCCGACCGGAGTAGGCGTCGTCGGCGGGGGTGTCGTGCAAGTCGACCACGGTGCTGTCCACGGCCACCAGCCGCCACGTCCCGACCCAGCCCCCGGGGTGAGGATCTCCGTGATTGGCTCCGCCAGCCGCTCGTACAGATCCGCCAGCACCCCGGACCCCAGCCTCGGGCGGGACCACCGGTCCGTGAGCCGGGCCATCACCTGCTCGCAGTCATCACCGGACCACAACCCCAGAGCGAGCGCGAAGTACACCATCACATGCGCAGACAGTCTGGAATCCCGCCGCCTGGGCTGCCTGCCGTGCGCGACGACGACCTCGTCAACAGCCTCCCTGGACTGCTCCGAGGCCAGCACCCCGAACGGCATGAACTCCTGCAACGAACCCGATGGCATCCCGTCAACGTTCATGGTCACGGCGGAACCCTCCGCACACACAGACAGCGAGTTCTCACAGAAAATAGACAGACGATCTTAAGGTCGGGTTGCCCGTACACCTCCTGAGAACCGAGATCCGCCGTCTGGTTTTGCCGGCGATCCGAGGCATACCCTCCAGGCACCCAAGCGGGTAACTTGCCCGTAATCCTCTGGATACCCCGAAATATGGGTATATGGCATGTCTTGACCGGCATGCCAAGAATGATTCGGAAGTGAACGCCATCATCGCGTGAACGAAACCGACAAGGCGCGACTGCTTCGTGGAGGAATGAGTCAGGCACCGCACCGGAGCTGCCGGTGTGCGCGGCCCGCTGGGTACCGGGACGGCGCGCCAAAGGGAACCGAACTACCGGAACGTAGGGACGCAAAGACAGGAGGCGGCATGTCACGAAACGCTCGTATAGCCGCGACGGTTGGTATATTCATCTGCATGGCCTTCAGTATGGGAGGGATATTCGCGGGGTCCTTCTCGGTCTTCCTCAAGCCCGTATCCGAATCCCTGGGATGGGCCACAGCGGGCTTTACGCTCATTTTTACGCTTTCGCAGATTGTGATGGCGGTCATGAGCCCCGTAGCCGGGCGCATCATCGACCGGATCGGCGCGAAGACTCCTCTGTGTGTCGGGATCGCGTTCTTCGCACTGGGCCTCTTCGGGCTGTCGACGATGAAATCTACCGGAGCCGTCTATTGGCTGTCCGCGGTGGCCATAGGTATAAGCGCGGCCCTCGCCGGCCCGGTGGTGGCTATGCGGGTCGTGGCGTCCTGGTACAGCACAAGCCGCGCGCTTTTCCTCGGCATGGTGATCGCTGCCGCGCCGCAGTTGGCGCAGTCCATCGTCGCGCAAATATCTCGTTTGCTCATCAATGACTACGGCTGGCGCACCGCCTACGAAGTGTTCGCGCTGGCCGCTCTTGTGTGCGGCGGCAGTGCCGCGTTCTTCCTCGTGCGGACCAAGCCTGTCGACGCGGCGGACGTGGCACGGGTTGAGGTGGAGAAGGCGGCCAACGCGGCCGAGCCGGGAGTCCCCGCCAAGCAGGCCTTCCGCTCCCGGACCTTCTGGACCATCTCAGTGGCCGACGCTCTGGCGACCGGGGCCCTGGTCGGCGCGCAGACGGTGCTGGTGAACTGGATGACGGGACGCGGCACCTCTGAGGGGACCGCGACGACCCTGGCGTCGATTCTGGCCCTGTCCGTCGTGGTCGGTGTGCTCCTGAGCGGGTACGTCGCCGACCGTGCTCACTCTCCCCGAACCGCGACCGCGTTTTACCTCCTACCCATCCTCGGGCTGACTCTGCTCCTGGTCTCCGGTACCACGTTCGTCCTTCAGCTCCTCGGCGTCATCCTGACGGGTACCGGGATGGCGACCGTCGCCATGCTCCTGCCGTATCTGATCACCCGTTACTTCGGTCTGCGGACCTCCGCCGAGATCTACGGCGTCAGTGCGGGATTGAACGTAGTGGCAGCGGGCCTCGGCTCCGTGCTGATCGGTATCGGATTCGACGCGACAGGAAGCTACACACTCCCGATCTCGATCGCCGCGGGCGCCACAGTCATCGCCCTGTTGCTGATGACAACCTTGAAGCCCTACACCTACGGCGTCTCCACCCCCGAGGTGCCTGCGGTCAGCGATCCGCCGGCTACCACGTCAAACCCAGCCGTGTACTGATCTTTGACCACAGGCTTGATACGGGTGTGGCGAGTTCGCGGCCGGTCCCGGCCAGGAATCCGGTGAGGAGTTCGGGATGGCGCTCAATGAGGTCTTCTCAGCAACGTGATGGTTGCGGTGCGTGATCGCCTGTGCGTGCGCGGGATGGTGCCCCGGCGTCAGACACGTGTGAAGCCCCTGGTAGGAACGGGTCTGCCAAGATCACGTTCCGTACAGCCAGAGGCTTCACGTGCCGTCCAGTATCACCTGCACCGCTGTCCTCGATGTCCGCAGAGAGACTGCCGGGCATCTCGCGATGCTGCTGCGCGGCCACCGCGCCCGGCTGGGAACCCGCAGGGGCACACGGGTGCCGGGTGTCTTCAAGCAGGCCGTGCTGGTGCTGCGCTGGTCCGTCGACGGCGCGCGTCTGGTCCAGCTGGCCCGCGACAACGGCATCTCGCTGCCCACGACCTACCGCTGCCGGCACGAGACACCGGATCAGCGGGACCAATCAGGCCGCTGCCGAATCGAGGTTGGTCCAGCGGTCGGTTGCGGAAGGCTGCGACTTGTTCGTCGAGGTGGCGGGCCAGCGCCGAGACCTGCGACTTCTACACCATCTCCATGGACGCAACCGGGGGAGGCCTCTATAGCCGGGCAGATCACCCTGAACCAGGGGAATGAACTCCGGAGTTCATTCCACTCGTTGCGTCCGTACCACAGTGGTACTCCTTGAGCGCGGCCGTGGACTCTTGCCGCCGGCAGCGCGTACAGGAAGGGTGGATGGACGTGACGAAGTCGATAGACGAACACGTTAAGCATTTTGATATTCGCGACACCGCCTTTGACGACCCCGAACTGGTGTACAAGGTCTACGAGGCAATGCGGACGATCGGCGCTATTGTTCCCACTGACCAGCTCGACTTCAGCGGGCGCTTCAAAGAAACACTTCAGGTGATTGGCTATGCGGAGTGCCACCAGCTTCTGAAGGATTGGCGGCGCGTATCGAACGATCCGCGAAAGGCGTTCGACAATCTTTCCGAGATCGAGCGCCGGTCGGACCTCCCGGTCGACGACAGTGCGACCCCCATCAGTACTGATCCGCCGGTTCAGAAGGAGCTTCGAAAGGTATTGAGTCCGTCCTTCACTCCTGAGCGGATGGTCGCGCTCGAGCCAAAAGTTCGAGCGGTGGCGAACAGGCTCATCGACGAGTTCATCGAGGAAGGCAAGGGCGACCTCGCGGATTTTTCGTGGAAACTGCCGAGCGAGATCTTGTTCGCTGAGTTCCTTGGCTTCCCGGCCGAGCTGCTCGGCGAGGCGCTGGCGGCCCAGGGCGCAAGTTTGCTCGCGTCGGACGCGGCCGAGCGAGACCAAAGTGCCGCTAGAGTCTTCGAGCTCATCGCCGATGTGCTGAAGGAGCGCGTGGGCCAACCTCCGCGTGATGACATCATCGACGGCCTGCTCAATTCCGAGATCGGCGGGCGCCCGCTGACAGTGGGCGAGAGAATGGCCAACGCGACACTACTGGTCGCAGCCAGCCTGGAAACGACATCGAACGCGCTTTCCGCCGCCTACTACTGGCTGGCGCATCATCCCGCCGAGCGGAGTCGCCTGGTCGCGGATCCTTCACTCCTGCCCGCCGCGGTAGAAGAGTTCGTTCGATATTCGGGTTCAGTACACGGCTTGCCGAGGTACATCACGGCGGACGTCGAAATCTGCGGGTACGGCTTCAAGCGAGGTGACGCTGTCATCGTGAACTATGCGGCAGCAAATCGCGATGAAAATGAGTTCGCGGATGCCGGGAAATGCATCATCGATCGTGAGCCAAATCGGCACCTCGGGTTCGGCTTCGGCACGCATCGCTGTCTCGGTGCGCCCCTCGCGCGGCTCGAGCTTCGCGTAGGTTTTTCGGAGGTACTTCGGCGCCTTCCGGATTACCGGATCGCAAATGAAGACACGTGTGAGTTCAGTGGCTCATCCTTCACGCGCGGCTACCAAGCCCTGCCGGTTGCCTTCACTCCCGGCCGACGTGAGCATTCGTGACGCACAAGGCGGAGGCCATTTGCGACGTAAGCCTTGACGAAAGGTGAATGCAAGGTGGGTACGTACGAGACGGATCACGATGCGGACCGTACGGGTAGGTGTCTCGAGTCGTACGCCGATCGCCATTCTCGTAGGGACAGGTGAGTCCGACGGTCAGCCGGGGTTCGGCAGGAGTGCAAGCCGTTCGAGGGCGTCTGTGATCTCGCGGGTCCAGGGCCAGTGGTGGACGAGGCGGAGGATGCGGCGTCTGCCGGTGGTGACGAGCTGACCGGTCGCGGAGAACAGGCGGAGCCGCAGGCGGCGCGGTTCCCAGAGGCGGGCTTGCCCGGTCAGGGCGAGCACGGGCACTGTCTCCAGCCAGACCCTGTTCTGCGCGGTGTCGTGCAAGGGGAGGTTCCGCAGGCCGGTCGAACGTGCGGCCCGGATGCGGTCCTCCGCGCGGGCCCGCAGCCGGTGACGCAGTTCGAGTTCGGCGATCGGCCGGTCGGGGGTGTTGGTGGCGAAGCACGTGATCCGCATGCCGTCGGCGTCCGTGATTCTCAACTGGGCTGTGCGGCCGTTCCTTGAGGACGATCAACCCCATGCCTTTCGCCCAACCGTCGAGCAGGTCACCGGTGAGTTCGGCGACCCAGGCCCGTCACGGACTTCGCCGCTTGTCTCGACGGCCGGGGTCCAGGCCGATGCGGGGATCTCCAGGACGTGCTGGTGGACGGCCTCGGTAATCACCATGCCGACTGAGTAGGACAGCCAGCGTCCGCGCTGGGCGAGCCAGGCCACGAACTCATGGGTGCCGCCACCGGAGTCGCAGCGGACCAGCGTCCGCTGCCCTCGCCGGTACTTCCCTGGTAGTTGAGCGAGGGCGAGGCGGGTGGCGGTGATGTGGTCGGCGGCCGTGTTCGAGCCCGCGTTGCCTGGGCGCAGGAGAGCCGCGACGGGTTCTCCGGTCCTTCCGGGCCGTGGTCGACGAACCCCATGAGCGGGTGGTGGCCGTAGGTCTTCTTCCAAGTCGGGGCGGCGTCCTGCTTGTCCGAGTGCGCGACGGCCAGGACCCCGTCCAGGTCCACGATCACCTGCCCGCCGGCATCCGGAGCCTGTTCGCCAGCCAACTCCCAGACTCTTTTGCGGACTTCGGAACGTGCGGCGCGGATCGCGGTCAGCGCCTTCTCGCCCGAAGCGGCGAGGGTGTCGATCAACCGGGAGACCGTCGGATCGGAAGCCACTGGGCCGAACACGCCCGGCTCGGCCCGTGGCATGCCGACGTCGGCCAGGCAGGCGCTGCCGAGTGCGATGGCCAGGGTCGCATCCAGCAGGACCTTGCCCGGATCGTGCACGGCCCGCGGTTTGCGAGTGGTGGGTGTAGGTGGTGCTGGACGACACGTGAAGCCTCTCACCGACCTGCCAGCCGGTACGGCATCACGCACCGCAACCGTTGTGTTGCTGAGAAGACCTCAATGACGACGCAACCTGAGACCATGCGGAACCACTGGTGGTGGCGGCCCGGCTGGAGGGTGGGCCGCCGCTTCTACACCCGGCATCTGTCGTTCGAGGGCCAGGACGACGTGCACCGGCTTGCCACCGAGTACCGGTCCGCGCTCGCGCCTCTCGGAGACATCCTCACCCCGATCCCCGACCAGTGGCTGCACCTCACCATGCAGGGCATCGGTTTCGTAGGCGAGACCAAAGAGCAGCACGTTAACTCCATCGTGGAGGAAACACACACCCGCCTGGCCGTCGTACCGGCCTTCGATCTACGGATCGGCCCGGAGGTGCTGGACCCCGAAGCGGTGCTGCTGCATGTCCACCCCGACAGCCCAGTCCGGGCCGTCCGAAGTGCCATCCGGGAGGCCATCGGTGATGTCCTTGGAGATGTTCCGGAGAAGGCCGAAGGCTTCACCCCTCACGTCTCTGTGGCCTACAGCGCCGGAGACGCCCCCGCACAGCCGATCGCGCAGATCCTCGACGACCTCAACCTCACGCCGGCACAGGCACGTATCTCCAGCGCGGGACTGATCGTGATCCACCGAGACAACCAGATGTACGAGTGGGAGCCCTTCGCGAAGGTGTCTCTCGGTTAAGCAGCCTGGTCCGGGATCGGTACAACGACACGAAGGCACCGTGGGTGGGAGATCGGCCACTCAGCGGCCTCATCCACGGTGCGCGCGGTGCGGTTGGCGCCACATCAGTGATCTGCCGCGCAGACATGGCATGTCCTAAAGGCCTGCCTCGTCGGTGAGCAGCGTCATCCCCAGCGTGGTCGCGCCGACGGTCACTGCAACTGCCCCATGGCACTGGGAGTTCGGATCGTCAGCAGTAGGGTCGCCGTGGCACCCATTCGCCACGTACTCCGACCCCGCGTCCGTCATCTTCGTGATCTGCTCGGTGGTTGCCTCGTACGGTCGGCCGGAGTCGTTGATTGCGGCCTGCAGTTCACGGACAACGTCCATGATGTCGGCGACGTAGCGGGCGCAGGCATTGCTCGAGGGTAGCTGGCAGGCGCTCGTCGACTCTGCGTCCTTGCCTGCGGCGGTTTCTAGCTTGGGGCTGTAGATCGGCTCCAGCTTCTCGGGCTGCTTCGCTGCGGTGGAAGCGGCAGTCTTGGTCGGCGCGCTCTTGGAATCGACACCGTCGTCCATTGAGCAGCTGGCGACGGCCGTGGTGAGCAGAAGGACGGTGGCGAGTGCGGTCGCGGTGCGGCGCATGGTTCCCCCCAGTGGTTCGGCGCACGGTGCGGCATCCTGCGAGATCGTGTGTCGAGTGAAGGCTGCGTGTCTGGGTTGTGGCTGCGGATGCCGGCGCCCGGCCGCGCGCGGACGCGAGCCGGGGACAGGAGGCGGTGTGCCGTCAGCAGCTCTCGTCGTCCTTCACCGCGTACGTGCAACCGCTCCAGGACCAGCTCCAGCAGACGCCGCGGCGCCCGGTCGGCCACCAGACGGTCGCGGAACTCGCTCAGCACGGAATGGTCGAACTCGGGATCGGTTAACTCCAGCCCCAGAAGAAACTTCCAGTCGATGCGCCGCGCACGGTAGCGGCCCCCTGGCGATCCGACAGGCCCTCCACGAACTGCAGCACCGACACGAGCGCCAACTGATGTGGCGGCCAGGCGGGTTGACCACGTTGTGGGAACAGCTCCCACGAAGTCCTCGTCGGCGAACAGCGGCCCGAGCGCCTCCCGGATCCGCATGCACAGACAGCCCTTGGGAAAGGCCAGCCGGGCCACCTCGGCGGTCTGGGCCGGAACCTCGCCCGGCAGACGTGGACGCAGCGACATCTCGATCACCTCACGCTCGCGCCCCCACGCCGATCCGGCCATCATCCCGCCACCGCAAGGTCATTTGGCGACCACCGCCGAATTCGCCAACGGTGTCCTGAGAGGGACGTGACCGAAGCCCGCCCCGAACTGCCCGCGGCATCAACCCCCTGGGCACCCGAGACCGATACCGGCCGTCGCTGGGTCGGCCCACCGCACTGCAGGCGGTCAGCGCCGCCGCCCTACGGACCATCCACCAAAACCGACCAGAGCTGTCCCGGACCGTGAGGACGCCGCGTCAACGCGCGCAGTTCATCTACTGGTCACCTTGAGTACTCCTGGAATTACCTCGCAATTCTCAGCTGCTTCTCACATCCCACCGGTTTTGTGTCCTGCGTCGCCCGATTGGGCCGTACGACGAAGGAGGCGCATGGTGGCACTACCGGTGACCACGTGGCGGAAATCCGAGAGCCGGGGGGAGGAGCAGCCCCCGGCAGAGGAACAGCCGTTGCACGTGGCCAGCAGGCTGCACTCGTTCAACCGGTTCGAGCTCAAGTACCTCGTTCCGGTCGAGGAGGCGGCCGAGATCCGGGACGAGCTGGCCGAGCGGATGGACCGCGATCTGAACAGCCCGGTCGGCGGGTACGGGGTGTGGAGCCTGTACTACGACACCCCGCAGCTGCGGTTCTACTGGGAGAAGATCGAGGGCCTGAAGTTCCGGCGCAAGCTGCGCGTCCGCCACTACGGGAACCTGGACGGGGTGACCGACGAGTCCCCGGTGTGTGTGGAGATCAAGCAGCGGGTCAACCGGGTCACACAGAAGCGCCGTATCACCCTCCCGTACGGCGTCGCCCGGCAGTTGTGCGACGGCCGGGAGATGGTGGAGCACTCCGCCAGGGAAAGCGCCTTCATCCAGGAGGTGCTCGAACTCGTCGTACGACTGAATCTGCAGCCGACAGCGATCACCGGCTATCAGCGCGAGGCGCTGGTCGGCCGGGCCGCGGACACCGGGCTGCGGGTGACCTTCGACCGGCGCATCCGCGGCCGGGACCGGGACTTCCACTTCGGCACGCAGAACCCGGAGAACCGCTTCACCATCCCGCCGCACCTGTCGGTGATGGAGATCAAGGTCAACGAGCGCACCCCGTACTGGATCACGGACCTGGCGGCCCGCCGCAACCTCAGCCTCATCCGGGTCTCCAAGTATGTGCAGTCCATCGAGGCGTTCGGGCTCGCGCCCCGGTCCATCTTCCACGTCCACGAGGCCGACCATCCATCGCCTCACACCCCCACCACGAACGGGCTGTCCGAGCAGCCGTCGGCGCGTCAGGCGCCCTTGAAAGCAGGAGCACAGTGAACTTCGATCTGCAGGAACTCAGCGGCACGTTCAGCGTTGCCGATGTCGTCGTGGCCATGGCGCTGTCGTTCGTCCTGAGCACGTTGATCGGTTACGTGTACCGGTACACGCACCGCAACGTCTCCTACAGCCAGTCCTACGTCCAGACGCTCGTCATCGTGGGCATGGTCGTCGCGCTGATCATGCTCGTCGTCGGGTCCAACCTGGCGCGGGCGTTCTCCCTGGTCGGTGCGTTGTCCGTGGTCCGGTTCCGGAACGCGGTCAAGGAGACACGAGACGTCGGCTTCATCTTCCTGGCCATGGCGATCGGCATGGCCTGCGGCGCCCGCTTCTACACGCTGGCTGCGGTCGGCGCCGTGGTGATCTGCGCCGTCATGCTCGTCATGTTCAAGTTCAACTGGTTCGCCCTCAACGTGCAGCGGCAGGTCGTCAAGGTCCAGGTGCCGGCCGGTGAAGACTACGGCCCCGCCATCGGTGACGTACTGATCAAGTACACCAGCGAGTTCGAGCTTGTGAGCACCGAGACGATCCGCGGCGGCGCGCTGACCGAGGTGTTCTACACGGTGCGCATGAAGAAGGGCACCGAGCCCGGCGACCTGGTGGCCGCGCTGCAGGAGCGGACATCGGGCCAGCGGGTGACGGTGCTGACCGGTTACGACTCGACCGACCTGTGATGGCCGGCGGCAGCGAGGCGGCCCCCACGGCCGCTGTGCGCAGGCCGCGGCGGATGCGGGACCGGGTACCCGTACGGCTGCGGCACCACTGGAAGTCCGCCGGCGCCCTCTGCGCGGGACTGGCGGTGATGGTCTACTTCTTCGGCGACGCCCGAATCTCGCCGTACGTCACCTCCTCCTCCCGCGTGGAGGCTGACGCCATCACACAGAACGTCGAGGGCACGGTCGACCTGTACGACACCTCGGTCTCCCACTCCATCCAACTGGAGTACGACCAGACCGACTTCACGAAGATGATGAAGGAGTTCCGCGAGGACGGGACCAAGGACTACATCGAGGCCGACCTCACCATCGACGGGGTCTACCTCGAGGACGTTGGAATCCGCCTCAAGGGCAACTCCACACTGTCGTCCCTGCGCGGAAGCGGCCGGGGCAGGCCCGGTGGCGGCCGGACCATGCCCGAAGGCGCCGAGCAGGGCGCCCCGGAGGCGCAGCAGGACGGCGCCACCGGGGGCCGGGACCGCGGCCAGGCCAATGGCCGCGGTCCCGGCGGGGCCGGCGGCATGGGGGGCCTGATGACCAACTACAACCTGTCCGAGAAGAAGCCCGAGGAACTGCCCTGGCTCATCAAGATCGACGAGTTCGTCGAGGGCCGCGCCTATCAGGGCGAGCGGGAGATCTCGCTGCGCCCCGGAAGCAACGGCCAGGTGCCGGTGAACGAGGCCCTCGCGCTGAGCCTGACGGACACCACCGGTCAGAAGAACGAGCGGTACGCCTTCACGTCGGTGAAGGTCAACAACCGTCCGGTCGCCGCCCGGTTGATGGTCGAGAGCCCGGACACGGAGTACGCGGAGTCCGTCGCTGACGGGAACGGCGTGCTCTACAAGGCGCGGGCCGGCGGCAGCTTCGAGTACAAGGGCGACGACCCGACCGACTACGAGGAGTCGTTCGAGCAGCTCAACAAGGTGGGCAGTCAGGACCTGGAGCCGGTCATGAAGCTCATCAAGTGGGCGAACGAGGCGTCGGACGAGGAGTTCGAGAAGGAACTCGACCAGCACGTGGACGTCGAGTCCTTGGCGACGTATCTCGCCGCGCAGAACCTGCTCATGAACTTCGACGACATGGCCGGACCCGGCAAGAACTATCTGCTGTGGTACGACCTGGACACCAAGAAGTTCTCGGTCCTGGGATGGGACTACAACTTCACCTTCACCGGCGATGCGACCTCGGGCCCGGACGACGACACGGGCATGGGCGGTGCCTTCGGTGGTGGCGCTGGAGGTGCCACTGGGCAGAGCAGCCGGGGCGGCCAGGGCACAGGTGGCCAAGCCGCGCAGAACATGCCCTCCGGGATGCCGTCAGGAATGCCCGAAGGAATGCCTGAAGGAATGCCTGAAGGGATGCCTTCGGGGATGCCCGAGAATCTGCCGGAAGGCATGCCGTCCGAAATGCCTTCCGGTCTGCCGGGCGGTCAGAACGGCCAAGGCGGTCAGGGCGGTGAGGGCGAAGGCGGTGGGTTCGCCGGCATGATCGGCCACCCGCTGAAGGAGCGCTTCCTGGACTCGGACACCTTCGACCCCGTCTACAAGAAGGCGTACAAGGAGCTGTACCAGAAGTTCTACGGCTCCGGGACCGCACTGAAGGCGCTGAACGCCATCGCCGAACAGGCGGGGAAGGCCGGTGCCGACGGCAAGGAGCTGGACTCCGCCGTCGAGAAGCTGCGCAAGACGGTCACCGACCGTACCGCGGCGCTGGCCAAGAACAAGGAGGTGACCGGCTGATCCCCGGCGCCCGGACGGCAGTCCCCGTGGGGCGCCGTCCGGGCGCTCGGCGCACCGCGAACGCCTCACCAGCAAAGGAAGGTCTATGCCCGTCGCGCCGTCGGCGCCCGCGCCACCTCCACACAATGTGCTCGTCGTCGAGGACGACCCCAGCATCCGCACCTTGCTCACCTCCGCTCTGCACGCCGCCGGTTACTCCGTGAGCACCGCCGACACAGGTCAGACCGCCATGTTCGAGGCCGGTCGCGGCCAACCCGACCTGATCGTGCTGGACGTCGGCCTTCCGGACATCGACGGCTTCGCGGTGACCCGTCATCTGCGGGCTGAGGGCGTCTATACGCCGGTGCTGTTCCTGACGGCGCGTACGGACGTCGAGGACCGCATCATCGGCCTCAGCTCCGGCGGCGACGACTACGTCACCAAGCCGTTCCACGTGCAGGAGGTGCTGCTGCGCATCCGTGCCATCCTGCGGCGCAGCGACATGCCACCAAGCGGCGGGACCAGGAGGCCGCCGCTGCGGTACGAGGATCTGGAGCTGGACCAGCAGACCCACGAGGTGCGCCGGGCCGGGCTGCCCATCCAGCTGTCGCCCACCGAGTTCCGGCTCCTGGTCTGCCTGCTTGCGCAGCCGGAACGCGTGGTGGGCAAGAAGGAGATCCTGTCCGAGGTCTGGCACTACGACTTCGCCGGTGACGCCCGCATCGTCGACACCTACGTACGCAACCTGCGGCGCAAGATAGACCGGTTCGAACCCCAGCTCATCCAGACGGTCCGCGGTGTCGGCTACTGCCTGCGGGCCGCACGCCCCGGACCGGGGGCGGCGGCGCTGTGAGGCGGTGGCTGCGCCGGCTGAAACCGCGCTCGCTGCGCGCCCGCCTGGTGCTCGGCGTCACGCTGCTGGCCACCTCGGCGGTTCTGCTCTGTCAGGCGGCAGGGCTCGCCCTGCTCCACTCCTGGCTGACGGACCAGGTCGACGGGCGACTGAGCCGTTTCCAGCTGGTGCCCCAGCTTTACAAGGACGTGGCCGACGGCCGGACGGCGTCAGGGGCGTCCGCCAGGACGGGCGGCCTCCCTTCGGACTACCGGGTGTACTTCTACGACAGAGGCGGCCACCGGATTGCCATGTCGCTGAGCGGCGACGGGGGCAGTGCCGGGCCGCGACTCCCGAAGTCGGAGGCGGAACTCGGCCTCAAGAACGGCCGACCCGCCACGGTCGCCGCAACCGACGGCGGCAGTACCTGGCGGGTGATCGCCCGGACCGGCACCGACGGCACCCGGGTCGTGGTGGCGCTGCCTCTGAAGGAGGTGGACGAGGCGACCTCCCGGATGCTGTGGTTCAGCCTCGCTGTCGGGGTGGCCGTCGCAGCGGGGGTCGTCCTCTTCGGCACCCTCGCTGTGCGGCTGGGGCTGCGGCCGCTGGTCGGAGTCGAACGCACTGCCAGGCGCATCGCCGAAGGTGAGTTGGAACTGAGCGTTTCGGACCGGCATGCGGTCACCGAGGTCGGCCACCTCAGCCGTGCCCTGAACACGATGCTCGACCGGCTGCGCACCGCGCTGCGTCGCACCGAGGCGTCGGAGCAACGGCTGCGCCACTTCCTGGCGGACGTCGGCCATGAACTGCGAACTCCCCTCACGTCTCTGCAGGGCTTCGCCGAACTCCTGGTGCAGGAGCCGGAGATGAGCCTGGAGCGACGCCAGGAGGCGCAGCAGCTGATCGTGCGGAACGCCGACCGGATGAGCCGTCTCATCGAGAGCCTGTCCCAACTGGCCAGGCTCGGTGAGGTACCCGCGACGCGGTGGCAACCGGTCGACCTCCTCTCTCTCGTGGCCGACGGTATCGCTGCCGTCGCCGTGCGACACCCTGGGCGCAGCATCGGCCTTGGCACTCTCGCCGACCCCGAGGACGACGCCCGCGTGAACGAGTTGGACGTCGTCGACGCCGTCGGCGACCCGCATCAGCTGGCGCAGATCCTGTCGAATCTGCTCACCAATGCGTGCGTCCACACTCCGACCGGGACACACATCCAGGTGCGTGTCGGCACCCTTCGAGTCCGCCCACACGGGCCGGGCACGACGGGACCGGGCCGTACCAGCGCCAACGCTCCGCTCATACCCGGTACTCGGGTCTGTGTCGTCGAGGTCGCCGATGACGGGGCCGGCCTTGCCGAGTCGCACGCGCGGCGGGTGTTCGAGCGGTTCTACCGCGTCGATTCGACCGAGCGGGCCGCGGCAGCGGGGTCCGGCCTGGGGCTCGCGATCGCCGCCGGCGCCGCCGAGGCCAACGGCGGCCGTCTGGAACTCGAGGCCAGGCCAGGTGAAGGCTGCACATTCCGTCTGCTCCTGCCGTATCAGCCCGCCGCTGCGGCGACGGCTGCCCCGGCTCTCCACACCTGCGTATAGGGCCGCATCGCTACAAAAGGAGTGCCACCGGTGAAGCTCAGCACCGTACGACTGGGACAAGGCCGTACAGCCGCCGCACGTCTGCAGAAGAAACACTGCGTGGTGCTGCCCTACCCGGACGTCGGGGCGCTGGTCGCCTCCGGCGCCGACTGGCGGGAACCAGCCGCTGAGGAAACCGGTGAACGCCGCAGGCTGGACGACATCTCCTACGCGCCCCTCATCACCCGGCCGAGCAAGATCGTTCGTGTGGGACCCAACTACGCCGCACGGGTACGGGAGACGGGCACCTCCTTCCCCACCGTTCCGGTGTTCTCCGTGCGGCAAGGCGGCCAGGGCGTTGCAGGTGCCCGCGACGCCATCTGCCTGTCGGCCGAGGGCCGGGACGTGGACTGGGGCGTGGAGTTGGGCCTGGTGATCGGGTGCCGGACCCGTGAGGTCACGGCCCGGACGGCGCTGCGCCATGTCGCGGGCTACACCGTCGTCAACGGCGTCGCCGCGCGGAGCGACTCGGGAAGCGCCCCGGCGTCGGGACTGTCCACGGACGTCACCCTGGTGGGACCCGCCATGGTCACCACCGACGACGTGCCGACGGGCGGCCGGGGTCTGACGATGAGCTGTGTCATCGACGGACGGGTCCGCCAGAAGGCGAACACCTCGCAGCTGATCTTCGACGTAGCCACCGTCATCGCCCATGTCAGCACCGTAGTCACGCTGCTGCCCGGAGACCTGATCACGACGGGCAGGCCGGCCGGACCAGGCACTGGACGCGAACCCGAGGTCCTTCTGTACCCCGGTGTGGACATGGTCACCGAGATCAAGGGTGTCGGGGAACTCAGGAACTCCGTGGTGCGGTCGGGTTCGCAGTGAACCGTGGGAGTGCTTTCGGCCATAGATCTGACTCTCTGTCAGTTCTCAGCGTTCTTTCCCCGCCTCCACAGGCGGGGCGGCAACAGTGAGGCCGCGGCCCGGACCTGGGCCTCAGAGCCGCAGTCTGCCGTCCCCTCACGCCTGAGGAAGCCATGACTCCCACCCCCCATCTCACCGAGACCACTGCCCGCCCGGAGCGCTTGGCCCCGTTCCAGCAGGTCGAGCGGTCCCTTCATGCACAGGCCGGTACCGCGACGGTCGACATCGTCGTTCCGGTCTACAACGAGGAACGCGCCCTGCCCGGCTGCCTGCGCACACTCCACGCCCGACTGGCGGCGGACTTCCCCTTCCCCTGGCGGATCACGGTCGCCGACAACGCCAGCACCGACGAGACCCTCGCCACCGCCCGTCGCCTCGCCGACGAACTGCCGGGCGTCGGCGTCGTCCACCTCGACCGCAAGGGCCGCGGGCTCGCCCTGCGCACCGTCTGGGGCGCCAGCGACGCGGACATCGTCGCGTACATGGACGTGGACCTGTCCACCGGCCTCGACGGGCTGCTGCCGCTGGTCGCCCCCCTGGCCAGCGGTCACTCGGACCTCGCCATCGGTTCCCGGCTGGCACCTGGGTCGCGCACGGTGCGCGGCCCGCGCCGCGAGTTCATCTCCCGCTGCTACAACGGCATCATCCGGCTCACGCACGGCGTCCGGTTCACCGACGCCCAATGCGGATTCAAGGCGGCCCGCACCGAGGTGCTGCGGCCCTTGTTGCAGGTGGCCCGCGATGACGCGTGGTTCTTCGACACCGAGCTGCTGCTGCTCGCCGAGCACAACGGACTGCGGGTCCACGAGGTCCCCGTCGACTGGGTCGAGGACGTGGACACCCGGGTGGACATTGTGGGCACCGCCACGGACGACCTGCGCGGGCTGTGGCGGATGACGCGGCTCAAGGCATCCGGCGGCGCCCGGGTCGACGTACCGTCTCGCCCCGCACCGGCCGCCGAGCACCCCGACGCGGTCCTCGCACCCACCACCCGGCGTGGCGCGTTGTCGTGGGAGGTCGGCTGCTTCCTGGCGATCGGTGTCGTCTCCACGGTCGGGCAGGCGCTGCTTTACTGGCTGCTGCGCGGTTGGTGGAGCCCGGCCGTCGCCAACCTGGTCTCGCTGTTCGTCCTCACCGTCCTCAACACGGAGGCGAACCGACGCCTCACCTTCCGGTACTCCACTGCTCCGCCCGCGCGAGCGCACTTGGGCGCCGGGGGCCTGTTCGTCCTGGGGTACCTGGTCACCTCCGGCGCGGTGCTGTGGTTCAAGTGGCTCGATCCCGGGGCCTCGACAGCCGCTGAGACCGCGGTCCTCGCCACGGCATCCGTGGTGGTCACCTGCGTGCGCTTCGCCGTGCTGCGGCTGGCCGTCTTCACCAGCGCCCCCCGCCGTACCCGTTGACGAGAGCGACTTCCGACATGAGCAATCCCACGCACCTCAAGCCCGTAACGGCCGCCTCAACACCCGACGATTCGCCTGCGTTCGTCCGCTCGCTGCCTGCCTGGGCTGCACCGGCCGCACTCGGAGCGATCCTCGTGCTCGCGGCCGTCCTGTACGGCTGGTCACTGGGCTCTCTGGAATGGGCCAACAGCTATTACTCCGCGGCCGTGAAATCGATGGGGAAGGGCTGGACCAACTTCCTCTTCGGCTCGTACGACCCGGCCGGGGTGGTCACGGTCGACAAACCGCCGGCCGCGCTGTGGCCGCAGGTGATCAGCAGCAAGATCTTCGGGCTGCACGGCTGGGCGCTGGTGCTGCCGCAGATGATCGAGGGCGTGGCCGCGGTCCTCGTCCTGCACCGCACCGTGCGGCGCTGGGCGGGGGAGGGGGCGGCGCTGGTCGCCGCTCTGGTGCTCACTCTCACGCCCATCACCGTGGCCATCAACCGGGACAACAACCCCGACACGCTGCTCGTCCTGCTGCTGGTGTCCGCGGCGTACGCGCTCACCCGCGCGTTGCAGGCCGAGGGCAGGACCGAGACCTGGTGGCTGTGTGCGAGCGGCTTCCTGATCGGGTGCGGATTCCTCACCAAAATGCTCGCCGCCTGGATGGTCATTCCCGCGTTCACTCTCGCCTGGCTCGTGGGAGGAAGCGGCCCCTGGATACCGCGAGTGCGGCGTCTGCTGGGCGCGGGGGCCATCCTGGCGGCGTCCTCCTTGTGGTGGGTCGCCATGGTCGCCCTGTGGCCGGGCGACCGCCCCTACATCGGCGGCAGCAAGGACGGCTCGGCCTGGGATCTCGTCATCGGCTACAACGGGCTGGGCCGGGTCTTCGGCTCGAGCGACGGGTCGTCCCAGACCATGGGCGGGTTCGGCGGCGGGTTCGGTGGCGCGTCCGGCCTGGGCCGGTTGTTCAACGCGCAGGTGGGCGGCCAGATCAGCTGGCTGCTGCCGGTCAGCGCACTGGCCTTGACCGTCGCCCTGGCCGGCGTGGTGATGCGCCGACGCGGCACGCTGTCCGCCGACGCCCTGCTGCCGGCCTCCGGCTGGCTGCTGTGGGGAACCTGGCTGGTGGTCTGCGCGGCCGTGTACTCGACACAGAAGGGCATCTTCCACCCCTACTACACCACCCAA
Organism: Streptomyces stelliscabiei; assembly: GCF_014873495.1. Lineage (GTDB taxonomy): Bacteria > Actinomycetota > Actinomycetes > Streptomycetales > Streptomycetaceae > Streptomyces > Streptomyces bottropensis. The sequence goes on from NZ_JADBGF010000001.1 coordinate 8,726,127, forward strand.
CTCGCTCCGGCGATCGCCGCCCTGTGCGGCGGACTGACCGCCACCCTGGTCCGTGTCCACCGTGCCGGCGTGCGCTGGGCGCCCCTGGTGGGCGTGGCCGCGGTCGTGGTCAGCGCGGTCTGGGCCGTGGCAGTGGTCCGCCGCGACTCCGACTGGAACGGCTGGCTGGTATGGCCGGTCCTGCTGCTCGGCTGCGCCGCGGTCGTCCTGCTGCTCCTCGCGCGGCGGCGCGGCCGGCTGCTGACGGTCGCCGTGGGTGCCGCCGTCGCGTCGGTCCTGGTGGCCCCGGGAGCGTGGGCGGTCAGCGTACCGGGCTCGACATCCGCGATGGGCGGCTCCAACCCGACGGCCGGTCCGATGACGTTCGGCGGGGGCGGCCGGATGCCCCGGCAGAGCGGGAACGACGGCGACCTTCCGTCGTCGGGGATGCCGTCGGGCTTCCCTGGTGGTGACGCCCCTTCGGGACAGTCCGGCCAGCCCTCCTCCGGCGATGTTCCTTCGGGAATGCCGTCAGGCATGCCGTCCGGTATGCCCACAGGGGGAGCGAACGGCATGCCCGGCATGTCCGGAGGCTCGACTTCGGGAGACAGCGGCATGCCGTCGTTCCCCGGCGGCGGTTCCGGGAAGGCCCCCAGCGGACGCGGTGGCTTCGGGGGCGGGGAACTCACCAGCGAGCAGCGCAAGATCCTCGACTACGCCGTGGAGCACGCACCCCAGGCCCGCATCAAGCTCGCCGTCGAAGGCGGTGCCATGGCGGCCAGCTCCTTCATCCTGGGCTCCGACGAGACCGTCATCGGCATGGGCGGTTTCACCAGCGGCGACAACGCGCCGTCGGTGGACGAGTTGAAGGAGTGGACGAAGAGCGGGGAACTACGCTATGTCCTGGGCTCCGACAGGAACAGCGGCGGCAGGCCGGGCATGACCGGGTCGGCTAACTACAGCAAGCAGCGTTCCGACTGGATCGCCGACAACTGCACCAAGGTTCCGGCATCGGCGTACGGCGGCACGTCGTCGAAGGAGAGCAGCGGTAGCGCGATGGGCTTCGGAGCAGGAGCCGACGTGCTCTACGACTGCGCCGCCAAATAGGCGACGCCGGAGCAACGGGGACCACCCGGGAGAACGGACCAGCATCACGTCATGACCGAGCAGTCCGCAACGACTCGTCCTCGACATCGGCTTCTCGTGGTCGAGGACGAGCCCAGCATCCGCACCCTGCTGGAGGCGACGCTCCGCCTGACCGGGTACGAGGTGAGCAGCACCGACACCGGACAGTCCGCCCTCGTCGAGGTCGAACGCCTGCGACCGCACCTGGTGCTGCTCGACGTGATGCTGCCGGACCTGGACGGCTTCGAGGTGACCCGCAGGCTGCGGGCGGCGGGTGACGAGTGTCCGATCCTGTTCCTGACCGCCCGCACCGGCACCGACGACCGCATCCAGGGCCTGAGCGTCGGCGGGGACGACTACGTCTCCAAACCGTTCAGCATCGAGGAGGTGCTGCTGCGCATCGAGGCCATCCTGCGCCGCACGGCACCGGTGGACGCGGCACTGCCACCACCGAGCGTCCTGCGCTACGCCGACCTCGAACTCGACGAGGGCGCTCACGAGGTGCACCGCGCGGGACAGTACATCGCCCTGTCCCCGACCGAGTTCAAGCTCCTGGCCTACCTCCTGTCCAACGCCGGCCAGGTGGTGAGCAAGGTCCAGATCCTCGACCACGTCTGGAGCTACGACTTCGCCGGTGACGCCAGGATCATCGAGACGTACGTCCGCTACCTGCGCAGGAAGATCGACTGCTTCGAGCCGCCGCTCATCCAGACCGTGCGCGGCGTCGGCTACTGCCTGCGGCTGCCCCGCGAGCACGAGGGGATGCCGGAGGAGTGATCCCCCGCCTGCCCCGGCCGCCCGGCTCACTGCGACGACGACTGATCCTCGGTGTCACTGTCCTTGCCACGGCGGCGGTCCTGATCTCCCAGGCCATCGGCTACGTGGTGCTCCGCTCCTGGCTGCTCGATCGCGTCGACCAGCAGCTGGTGGAGTTCCACCCCCCGGCCCCGGCCTTCTACGACGCCCTCCGTGGCGCTTTCCCCGCGCCGGCCGAGCGCCCGGACGTACTGCCGTCGGATTTCCACGTCTACTTCTACGACTCCTCCGGGCATCGCCTGAACAACTCCCTCGGCACGGAGGCAAAGCCGGGGCCTCGGCTGGCCGATCAGGCGCAGGACCTCGGCTTGCGGGACGGGCACCCGGAAACCGTGTCCGCCGTCAGCGGTGACGGCCGCTGGCGGGTGTTGGTCAATCCCGGCCCGGACGGCATGAGCGCGGTGGTCGCCCTGCCGCTCGACACCGTCGACGGCGCCACCTCGAAGCTGTTGTGGCTGAACGCCGTGCTGCTCGCTGTCACGATCGCCGGCCTGCTCGCCCTGGGCCGGTGGGTGGTCAGGCTGGGGCTGCTGCCACTGACCAGGACGGAACGTACTGCCCAGGACATCACCGCGGGCCGGCTCGACCTGCGGCTGCCGGACACCGACCCGCGCACCGAGATCGGACGGCTCGGCCGGGTGCTGAACTCCATGCTCGACAAACTGCAGACCGCCCTGCTGGCCCGAGAGGCTTCCGAGGCACGGTTGCGCCGGTTCGTCGCGGACGCCGGGCACGAACTGCGCACTCCGCTCACCGCCATCCAGGGCTACGCCCAGCTCGCGCTGCGTCCGGAGCGGCGCCCGGAGCGTGAGCTGCGGGAGGCCAACCGGTTCATCGCGCAGAACGCGGAGCGCATGAGCCTGCTCGTCGACGACCTCCAACTGCTCGCCACCCTGGACCGCGAACCCTCCTACCGCAAAGAACGGGTCGACCTGCTCTCGCTCGCGGCGGACGCGGTGAGCGCGGCCGCCGTCCACAGTCAGTCCCATCCCGTCGACCTCGGCCCGTTGCCCACTCCGGCAGATCCGGGCGGCACCGAGGAACTCGACGTGGCCGAGACCGTAGGCGACCCGCGCCGACTGGGCCAGATCCTGGAGAACCTGCTGTCCAACGCCCGCGTCCACACGCCGCCGGGCACCCGGGTCCACGTACGGGTGGGCACGACAGAGACCGGACCCGGAACGGGCGGCACCGACCGGCCGGGACGCACCTCCGCCTCGCCGCCGCTCCCGGAGCGCCTCCCGGTCAGCGTGATCGAGGTGGCGGACGAAGGACCGGGCCTCGCCCCCGTCGACGCCGAGCACGTCTTCGAGCGCTTCTACCGGGCCGACCCCGCCCGTTCCCGCAGCCACGGCGGGAGCGGCCTCGGTCTCGCCATCGCCGCGGCCATCGCCCAGGGCCACGGCGGCCGTCTCGAACTCGATACCGTCCCGGGCGAGGGCTGCACTTTTCGCCTGCTCCTCCCCGCAGCCGACTTCGGGCAGGGCCGTTGATGAGTCGGTGCCTTCGGGTGCCAGAGGTGATGCGCGGTGCTCGCGCCGGTGCGGGCGTCCGACGTTCCGACAGACCGTCGGCCACGCCGCGTCATGGCTGCGCCGAGGGTTGTCAGGCGCCGGCGGCGGGCGGCTCCGGGGCGGTCCGCCGTCGGCTGGGCTCCTGCCGCCGGGGCTGGTGCAGAGCTCTCGTCCTTGGCCGCGGCCTGATCGACGCGCGGGTAGCGCGGCAGCAGGAAGATCAGCAGGAGAGCGCGTTGAAACGATCCCCAGGGGTCGCGGGCGCGTCGACTGCCGCAGCAAGCACAGTAGCCCCTGCGTTGCAGGGCTCTGGAAACAGCACCAACTCGGCCGAGACAGGACCAAACGCTCAGTAAGTGCCGGCGAATGGACGGGAGCGACCAGGGCCCTTCTTCTTGGGCCCATCCAGACCACAGGTATTTCACGGTGATCGCGCCGTCGTCCCACTGGATGGCGACCGCTACAGGAAGCTCCGGCCAACGGGCCCTGGTCGAACTCAGCGACGCCTCTTCAACGGTGCGCCGGGCGGTCACTCCGCTCTGCAGCTTCATTTCCGTGTCATGGCCGCTGCTCCAGCCTCGGGCTCGCAGTCACCGCCGCCCGGAATCGCCTGATCCATTTTGGGCCCATTGCTGCCGCCCAGCTTCTTCTCCGGGAGGAGAAAAGCGAGTACGAGGCCCAGGGCGAACAACGGCGCCATGTATCGGAACACCGGGGTCAATGCCTGCTGATAGGCAAGGATCACGGCGTTCTGCACCTTGTCCGGCAGAGCGTGGACGAGAGTCGGCGTCAATGAGTCGGTGGATCCCACCACCTTGGCGTCCGCAGTGGAGAGTCGATCGGCGAGCTGGTCAGTCAGGCGGTGGGTGAACACGGCGCCGACTGCGGCGGTGCCCAGGGTGGCTCCGATCTCGCGGAAGAAGTTGTTGGCGGAGGTGGCTGTGCCGACGTCACTCGGCGGGAAGGCGTTCTGCACAGCCAAGACGAGGTTCTGCACGATCAGGCCAACACCCGCGCCCAACAGGAACAGGTAGCCACAGACGACAACGATCGAGGTGCTGGTGTCGAGCGTGGACATGAGCAGTACGGTGACGCCGACGACCGCGGTGCCGAGGATCGGGTAGATCTTGTAGCGTCCAGTCCTGCTGATCAGCTGGCCCGACGGGAGGGCAGTGGCCATGATGCCGACGACCATGGGGATAAGCAGCAGTCCGGACTCGGTCGCGGTCTTGCCGTACACCATCTGCAGGTAGGTCGGCATGTAGCCGACGGCTGCGAACATCCCGACACCGATGACGACCATGCCGAGCAGGGTGGCGATGCTGAAGATCCGGTTACTGAACAGCCGCAGCGGGATGATCGGTTCAGCCACGCGGCTCTGGGAGAACAAAAACAGGGCCCAGGCCACGACGGCGCCGACGGCGAGGCCGAGGACGAGCGGGTCGGTCCAGGCGTAGTCAGTGCCGCCCCAGTCGGCGACGAGTACGGTGCAGGTGACGGCGGCGGCCATCAGCGCGATACCGACGTAGTCGATCGCGACCCTGGTGCTACGGCGGGGTAGGCGCAGCGCGAACGCTGCGACTGTGAGGGCGAGCGCGCCGAGCGGCAGGTTGATCCAGAAGGCCCAGCGCCAGCCGATGCCATCGGTGAACCAGCCGCCGAGCAACGGCCCGACGACCGAGGCCAGCCCGAAGACGGCGCCCATCGGAGCCATGTACTTGGCGCGTTGGCGCGGCGGCACCAGGTCGGCGATGATGGCCTGCGACGTGATCATCAGGCCTCCGCCACCGAGACCCTGCACGGCACGGCCGATGATCAGAACGGTCATGTTCTGCGCCATTCCCGCGGTTGCGGAGCCGACGATGAAGACAGCGATGGCGCCGAGGAAGAGTGTCTTGCGGCCCATCAGATCGCCGAGGCGGCCGTATACGGGCATGGCGATGGTGGCGGCGAGGATGTACGCGGTGGTCACCCAGGCCATGTGGTTCACGCCGTGCAGTTCACCGACGATGGTCGGCAGCGCGGTGCTGACGATGGTCTGGTCAAGCGTGGCGAGCAGCATCGCGGTCATCAGGCCCGCAAATATCAGGCCGAAGTGTTGCGGAATCCCGGAGGAGCCCTGCTCCTCCTTCTCCGCCGGGGTCGGTCCACTCATGAAGGGTTCCTCAATTCGATGGGGGAACGTCGCACAAGGACGGGCTCAGTCGGCCGACAGGGCGTGCAGGAGATCCAAGGCGCGTTCCACGTACGGAATCGGAGAGTCGTCCGTGGCGCTTCCCGGTACTGCACGCGCCCAGCGCTCCAGACCGCTGCGCACCGCGGTCAGCGCGACGGCGGCGATCAGGCTCGGCACCTCGTCGTCCGGCCGCTGCCCCATCCGTTGGGCGACCACGTCGGCGATGGACCGCTGAAAGCCGTCGATACGTGCCAACATCGCGGCCAGTACGGGGGGATGGCTGTCCGCCAGCGCGAACACGTCGTGCATCAGCGCCCGCTCGGGCGGGTTGTCGGTCATCTCCCGCACGAGCAGTTGGGTCACATCCGCGAGCACGGTCCGGGGAGATGCGACGCCGGCCGCGACAAACTCCGCGGCCAGGGCCGGGGGCACCTCCTTCGGCCCCAGCAGCAGGGCCTCCTCCTTGTTAGGGAAGTAGTTGAAGAAGGTGCGGGGTGAGACCCCGGCCTCCGCGCTGATCATGTCGACCGTGACCTTGCCGAAGCCGTGTTTCCGGGCAAGCCGCAAGGCGGCTGTGTGGATTTCACGCCGTGTCTCGCGGCGCCGTCGGTCGCGCAGACCTTCACCTGGGGATGCCATGCCGCAATTCTTGCATATTCTGCAAACTTTGCGGACTACGCAAGATGTGAAGCTCATGACTCGCCCGGGCTGCCAGGCATACCGCCACCGCAGTAGAGACGGATGCCGCAGCTGGGTGACGAGCCGCCGTCGTGGCGCTGCCTACGCTGTTCATATGCGAACGATCGGCCAACTTGGCCGCGCGGCGGTCCGAAACCGACCAGGAGAGGCGCGCCTCGTCGGCTACGTGGCCATGGCATCTTTGGTGACCGCGTGCGGCGATCCCAACCGCTTTCCCCAGTGGCCCAGCCTGCTGGACATTGCATTCGCCTGTCTGGCGAGCATCGCGTTGCCGGCCCGAGGTCGCAGTGCGCTCGGCGTGCTTGTGACGGTCTCCGGGTTGTCCGTGGCCTACCAGGCCTGTGGGGGCCCGTTCTTTCCCGCGCTGCCGCCGCTCATGGTCGCCCTGTACACGGTCGCGCTGCACTCCGGTCGGCGTCAGGCATGGACCGCTGCTGCCCTCACGGTGACCGCCATGGCCCTGGCGGCCGCGTTCTTCCAGCCAGGCCCGTTGCTGGGGCCACAGCGCGTGGGAGCCGTCGCGTGGATGGGGCTGGCCACAGTCGTCGGCGACTCGGTCCGTAACCGCCGCGCCTACGTCCGGGCCCTTGAGGAAAGGGCAGAACGAGCCGAACGGACGCGCGAGGAGGAGGCCGCCCGCCGCGTGGCCGGTGAACGAATGCGGATCGCCAGGGAACTTCACGACGTCGTCGCGCACGAACTCACGCTGATCAACGCCCAGGCTGGGATCGGCGTCCATGTCGGAAGGAACGATCCGGTTCAGATGGCCGAGCTCCTTGAGGCCATCAGGGACGGTTCGAAGGGCGCGCTCGGCGAGCTGCGTTCCATCGTGGGACTCCTGAGCCAACCCGGGGACGCGGTGGCGCCACGCGAACCGAGCCCAGGACTCGTTCGGCTGGAGGATCTCGTGATCTCTTTCGACCGAGCCGGCCTGCGCGTGGACGTGGACCGTGACGGACCGGAACGGGCGACACCGTCTGCGGTGGATGTGGCGGCCTATCGGATCGTGCAGGAAGCGCTGACCAACGTGCGCAAGCACGCGGGCGTGGACGCTGCCGGGGTACGGCTGCGCTACAGCCACGACGTGCTGCACGTCACCGTGGAGAACGACGGTGACCCTCTACGGCCCCAGAGCGAAGGCGACAGCACGGGTCGCGGCCTGATCAGCATGCGCGAGCGAGCCGCCGCAGTGGGGGGAAGCACGGTGATCGGCCCACGCCCCGGCGGCGGATTCGTCGTGGAGGCATGGTTGCCGTTGAGCAGCGCGCAGAGCACGGAACGTGAACGAGTGAGGAACGAGGGCGCCCGATGACGATCCGGGTCCTGCTGGCGGACGATCAGGCGCTGCTGCGCGGCATGCTCAGACGGCTTGTCGACAACACTCCGGGCATGGAGGTGGCCGGCGAGGCAGCGGACGGTGCCGAGGCGGTCGAGCTCGTACGGGCTCAGGGCGCGGACGTGGTCCTCATGGACATCCGGATGCCCGGAACCGACGGCATCGAAGCCACTCGGACCATCACAGCTGATCCCGCCCTCGGCGAAGTGAAGGTGCTGGTCCTGACCACGTTCGAGATCGACGAGTACGTTGCGGAGGCGGTCCGGGCGGGAGCGAGGGGTTTCATCGGCAAGGGCGCCGACCCGGAGGACCTGCTGGCGGCGATCGAGACCGTCGCGGCCGGCGAGCCCATGCTGTCAGCAGCGGCAACGGCCGCCCTCATGGGCCGTTTCCAGGCTCACGCCCCGCGCAACTGGGCGAAGGAGACTGAGCGCTTGGCGGAACTCACGCCACGAGAGCGCGAGATGTTGGTCCTGGTGGCGAGCGGCCTGACCAATGACGACATCTCCGAGCGACTGCAGTTGAGCCGACACACCGTCAAGACGCATGTCAACCGGGCCATGACCAAGATCGGTGTCAGTGAGCGGGCGCAGCTTGTGACGATCGCCTACGAGAGCGGATTGGTGCAGCCGGGCGACATGCTCTGATACCGCGTCCGGCCCCCGAACGCGGTAGGCGGCTGTATGCATAACGCGCCCGCGGTAGGCGCAAAGCACCGCGGGTGGCTGACGACCGGGCGACCGGACGCGAGAGAGGCTGGGGCAGGTCGCCGGAGGCCAGGCGAATTCGGCCATGAGGCGACTCGCACGACTCCGTCCATTCCCAGAAATGAGACCTGTCTCGATGTCCTGGCTGTCTCGGATCAGTCTGGCCAACCGCAAGTTGGCCGCATTGATCACGATCATCGTCGTTGCCTTCGGGGCGTACGCCGCCTCGTCCCTCAAACAGCAGCTGATCCCTAACATCTCCTTCCCCGCGGTCACCGTGACCGCCACCTATGCGGGAGCCTCGCCGCAGGTGGTGGAGGACCAGGTCGTCAAGCCGATCGAGGACGCCGTCAAAAGCGTCGACGGGGTCGAAACGGTGACCTCCACGTCGAGGCAGGGCTCGGCCTCCGTCCAGCTGCAGTTCGACTACGACGCTGATGTCGACACCAAGGCGAACGACGTCCAGCAGGCGCTCTCGAAGAGCTCCGCGAGCCTGCCCGACAACATCGACCCCGAGGTCCAGAAGGGCAGCAGCGACGACCAACCGACCATGACGCTGGCCGTCACCTCCGACGAGGATCAGCAGGACCTGGCGAAGGTGCTCGAGGACAAGGTTGTCCCGGAGCTGAAGGCCGTCGACGGGGTCAACCAAGCCACGGTCACCGGTGAACGCGACCGGAATGTCGTCATCACCCCGGACTCCGGCAAACTTCAGGACGCCGGCCTGACCGTCCAGTCGATCAAGAGCGCGCTGACGTCGAACGGCTCCACCTCGCCCGGCGGATCCGTGAACTCCGACAAGAAGTCGCTCAGCATCCAGATCGGCGGTGCCCTGACCTCCGTACAGCAGGTCAAGGACCTGTGGCTGAGCGCGGAGACCGGCGCCGGCAGCGCCTCGGGGGCGAGTGGTCCCGGCGGCGCCGCGGCAGGCACGTCCTCGACCACGGGTTCCACGGGTTCCGGTTCCTCCAGCCCGGTGCAGCTCAAGGATGTAGCGACGGTCGAGCTCAAGGACTCCGACGCCACCACGCTCACCAGGACCAACGGCAAGGAGAGCCTCGGCGTAGCAATCACGATGGACCAGGACGGCAGTTCGTCGTCCATCTCCCAGGACGTCCGCGGGAAGCTGTCCGGCCTGGAGAAGGACCTCGGCCACCATTCGCGGATAACCGTGGTCTCCGACAACGGCCCGCAGGTTCGGCAGGCCGTCGTCGGCCTGTTCGAGGAGGGCCTGCTCGGTCTGCTGATGGCGGTCGTCGTGATCGTCGTCTTCCTGCGCTCCGTCCGCTCCACCCTGGTCACGGCCGTCTCGATCCCGTTGTCCCTGCTCATCGCGCTGATCGCGCTGTGGACGAAGGACTACTCGCTCAACGTCCTCACCCTCGGAGGCCTGACCCTGGCGGTCGGGCGGGTCGTCGACGACTCGATCGTGGTCCTGGAGAACATCAAACGCCACCTCGGCTACGGCGAGGACAAGCGCACCGCCATCCTGACGGCGGTGCGCGAGGTATCCACCGCGGTCACTCTCTCCACTCTCACCACGGTGGCGGTGTTCGTGCCCATAGCCCTGGTCAGCGGCCTGGTCGGGGAGTTGTTCGGACCGTTCTCGATCACCGTCGTGGCGGCGATGCTGGCATCCCTGCTTGTCTCGCTCACTATCGTGCCCGCGCTCGCCTACTGGTTCCTCAAGCCACCGAAGGAAGCCGAGGCCGCCGACCCCGAGGAGTTCCGCAGGAAGGTTGAGGAGGAGGAACGAAGCGGCACCCTGCAACGGGCGTACGTCCCCGTCATCGACTGGGCCATTGGCCACCGCAAATCCGTCCTGGGCATCGCGGCCGCCCTGCTCGTCTTCACGTTCAGCCTGACTGCAGGCCTCAAGACGAGCTTCCTCGGCGACTCCGGCTCGAACTCCGTGAGCGTTACCCAGACCCTGCCCGAAGGCAGCAGCTTGCAGGCTACCGACGCCGCAGCCAAGAAGGTTGAGAAGGTCATCTCCGCTGTCGACGGGGTTGACTCCTACCAGGTCACCATCGGCTCCTCGGGCGGCTTCGCCGTCATGGGCGGCGGCAGCAGCGCCAACAGCGCCTCGTACAGCATCGCCGTCAAGGACGGGGCTGATTCGTCGGCAGTCGAGGACACACTGCGGGACAGGTTCCACGCCCTCAAGGGCGCCGGCGACCTGACGGTCGGATCCAACAGCGGCTTCGGGTCCAACAACTCCATCCAGGTCGATGTGAAGTCCGACGACGACGCGAACCTCAAGACCGCCACCGACAAGATCGAGAACGCGCTCAAGGGCCTCAAAGAGGTCACCGACGTCAGCAGCGATCTCTCCACGCAGTCACCACAGATCAGCATCCGGGCCAAGGGTGAGGAAGCTGCCTCGTACGGACTGACCGACACGAGCATTGCCTCAGCCGTGAGCGAGGCTGTGCAAGGCAGCACCGTCACGCAGATCACCGTCGACGGCTCGGCACGCGACGTGCTCGTCAAGACCACCTCCACCGCACCGAACAGTGTCAGCGGCCTTGAGGCGCTGAAGATCTCGACATCTCACGGGGAGGTCCGGCTCGACAAGGTCGCCACGGTCACGCAGACCCAGGCACCCACCAAGCGCCAGCGCGTCGATGGTTCCGGTGACGCCGCTGTCACCGCCACCCCGGCCGGAGACAGCACAGGCACTGCCAGTGCGAAGGTGCAGCAGGCGATCGACAAGCTCGACCTGCCGTCCGGCGTGACCTACGAGATGGGGGGCGTGACAGCCAGTCAGGGCAGTGCCTTCAGCCAGCTCGGCTTGGCCATCCTGGCCGCGATCGCGATCGTCTTCCTTCTGTTGGTCGGAGTCTTCCGCAGCATCCGCCAGACCCTGGTGCTGCTGGCCTCCATCCCATTCGCCTTCACGGGTGCGTTCGCCCTGCTGCGCATCACCAACACTCCGCTGGGCGTGGCGGCGCTGATCGGCATGCTGATGCTCATCGGGATCGTGGTCACCAACGCCATCGTGCTGATGGACCTCGTCAATCAGTACCGAGCCCAGGGCATGAGCGTCCAGGAGGCCGTGCGCGAGGGCGGACGACGCCGGCTCCGCCCGATCTTGATGACCGCGTTGGCGACCATCTTTGCGCTCCTGCCGATGGCCCTCGGCATCACCGACTCGGGCGGCTTCATCTCCACGCCGCTAGCCGTGGTGGTCATCGGTGGCCTCTTCAGCTCCACCCTGCTCACCCTGGTGCTCATCCCGACCCTCTACACAATGGTCGAGACCCGCCGCGAGCGCCGCACACAACGCCGTGCCCGCCGGGCCGCGCGAAAGCCCGCGCCAACGGCACAGGAGAACTCCACGCTGCAGCCGCAGCCGTAGCAGCTCAAGAAGAAGAGGTCGTGTGTGCGGGGGCTCTATCGGCCACCCGCACACACGCGTTGGCCGGCCACCCCGTCGATCCTTGTCAGGAAGCAGCGAAGACCTGTGAGTCGTCGGCGAAAGCCTTGAACTCCAGGGCGTTGCCGGCCGGGTCGAGGAGGAACATCGGGGAGTGTAAATCTGACGGCGGATCCGACGATCATGGAGAGACGTCAAGTGACCGGCATCGCCGTGGAGTTGGAGACCGTGGAGCCTGTCGAGAGTGCCCCGTGGGGGGGTGCCTCTATGTCTTTCGTCAAGCGAGGCGGGGGGTTCGGGGTTCGTAGAAGGTGCCGTCGCGGAGCATCGCGAACAGCACGTTGATGCGTTGCCGGGCGAGGCGGAGGAGTGCCTGGGTGTGGGTCTTTCCGCGGGCCCGGCATCGGTCGTAGTAGGTGCGGGAGGCGGGATCGTGCAGGGCGGCGAACGCGGAGAGGAACATCGCGCGTTTGAGCTGCCGGTTGCCGCCTCTGGGTGCGTGTTCGCCATGGATCGAGGTCCCGGACGACTTTGTGGTCGGGGCGAGGCCGGCGTAGGAGGCGAGGTGGGCGGCGGTGGGGAAGCTGGTGCCGTCGCCGACGGTGACCAGCAGTGCGGCGGCGGTCCTGACGCCGACGCCGGGCAGCGACGTCAGGACCTTGGAAAGAGGGTGGTCCTCCAGCAGGGCTGTGATCTGGGCTTCTGCCGCCCGTCTTTGTTCGCGAACGGCGCCGAGCGAGCGGGTCAGCGACGGGATCACGACATCCAGGGTGCCGGTGCCCGGGACCACGACGGTCTGCTCGTCGAGCGCCTCGAAGACGTCGTCGATCAGCCGCTTTGCCATGCGCGGGGCTTTGGGCCGGATTACCTCGACCAGCCTGCGGCGTCCGGCCTTTCGCAGCGCGGCCGGGGATCCGTAGCGTTCCAGCAGCCAGGTGACCGCCTGGTGATCCAGACGTGGGCCCAGGACCCGTTCCAGGGAGGGGTGGAACTGGGTGAGCAGGCCCCGGATGCGGTTGCTGGTGCGGGTGGCCTCGGCCGCCAGGTCCTGGTCGAAGCCGACGAGGACGGTGAGCTCGGCGGTGATCTCGTCGGTCAGCTGAAGCGAGCGCAGGGTGTGCGGCATGGTGCGGGCGGCGTCCGCGATGACGGCCGCGTCGCGGGCGTCGGTCTTCGCCTCGCCCGGGTAGAGGTCAGCGATCCGCCGCATCGACAGGCCCGGCAGGTAGGCGACCTGGCAGCCCGTGTCGCGGGCCACCGTCAGCGGCAGAGCGCCGATGGAGGCCGGCTGGTCCACGACGACCAGGACGGTGCCGAACTTCTCGCGGAGCTTGTCGAAGACCTGCCTCAGCTTCGGTTCGGTGTTGGGCAGCTGCTTGTCGAAGACCTTCTTGCCAGCCGGGGTGAGTCCGTGGCCGTGGTGAGCGCTCTTCCCGACACCCAGGCCCAGGAAGACGCCTGTCTCGTCGTACTCGTTCAAGCCGTCCTCCCGAACGGGGCGTGCGGTGCTGGCCTGGGCGTTGGCGTCGTGCGCGCATCCACGTTATGCAGACCTGTCGCCCGTGTACGGCCGGGCATTGCGCTCGGCCGGGCGGTAGTCGGACCTCTGACTTGTTGAATCGGACCCAGACGCACGGTCTGCAGCCGTAGCGTCCAGGGTGCCGGTCAGCATGGGCTCGCGTGACCTCATGCCGCCCCAATTCGGGCTGGCTCATGATGAGTTTGCCGCCGCTGGCCGGCACCCGCGCGGTGTGGCTCGACAGAGGCGTGACCAATGGACGCTGAGACTTCAAGTCAGAGTGCCCACCGCACCCGTCCCATCCCGTTGCGACCTGGTCAGGGTGCCCGTGATCACCATCGGTATCGATCCCCACAAGTCCTCTCACACCGCCGTTGCCGTCGATGCCGCCGGGCATCAACTGGCCCAGCGGCGCTTCGTTGTCAACGCCGGGACCGTCCGTCAGCTCATGCGCTGGTGCGAGACGTGGCCCGAGCGGCGCTTCGCCGTCGAAGGCGCCCGCGGCCTGGGCCGCAGCCTTGCCCAGCAGCTGGCCGCTGCCGGGGAGAAGGTGGTGGACGTTCCGTCCACCCTCTCCGCCCGGGCCCGGCTGCTGGCCACCGGCGGGGACCGCAAGACCGACGCCGCCGACGCCCTTCATGTCGCTCAGGTCGCACTCTTCCGGCAGGACTTGCGCACGGTCGAACCGGAGGACCAGTCGACGATCCTGCGGCTGCTGACCGAGCGCCACGACGACCTCGTCAACGAACGCACTCGGATCATCAACCGACTCCACGCCGTCCTGCGAGACCTGCTGCCGGGCGGGGCTCCCACCCGCCTGTCCGCCGAGAAGGCCGCAGCCCTCATGAAGGGCATCCGTCCCGCCACAGCCACCGACTCCTGCCGACGCGATCTCGCCCGGGATCTTCTCGCGGATCTTCGACGCGTCGACCGCCAGGTCCGTAACAACGAGGCCCAGATGCGTGACGCCCTGGCGGCCGCCCGCCCCGCGCTGACCGCACTGCCCGGACTGGGCACCGTGATCGCCGCCAAGCTGCTCGGGCACGTGGGCGACGTCGCGCGCTTCCCTACCGAGCACCATTTCGCCAGCTATACCGGTACTGCCCCACTGGACGCCTCCAGCGGAAAGAACACCCGCCACCGACTCAACACCGGAGGAAACCGAGCCCTCAACTCGGTGCTGCACATGGTGGCTGTCTGCCAGATCCGCGACGGCGGCCGTGGACAGGAGTACTACCTGCGCAAGATCGCCGAGGGCAAGACACCGGCGGAGGCACGGAGGGCCCTCAAACGGCGCCTCTCGAACGTGGTCTATCGCACCCTCAAACGCGACCGCCGCAAGGCCCTCCCTACGGCCGCTTGACACACAGAGGCACTCATCAGCGTCTCCAACGGCGCCTCTCGGGCCCGGTGGCACCACCCCCCAGGTCATCTGTTCGACAGGGGGGAACAGCCATGCCGGGCCCGGAGGCCAGCGGCCCTCTTGCAGGACCGCGAAGAAGATAACGGGGGCAGCCTGCGTCCGTGTCCGACGAGCAGCTGGTCGCGAGGCTGGTGGAGCGGGGCCGGTCGGAGGGGCTGCAGGTGACCAAACGGGTCCTGGAAGCCGCCCTGGAAGGCGAGATCACCGATCACCTCGGTTATGAGAAGCACGATCCGGCAGGGAAGAACAACGGCAACAGCCGCAACGGCACCCGTGCCAAGACCGTGCTGACCGACGTCGGGCCGGTCGAGGTGAAGGTGCCGCGTGATACCGCCGGCAGTTTCGAGCCGCAGAGCGTCGAGAAGCGGCAGCGGCGTCTGATCGGCGTCGATGAGATGGTGCTCTCCTTGTCCGCGAAGGGCCTTACCCACGTGGAGATATCAGCTCATCTCGCCGAGGTGTACGGCGCCGAGGTGTCCAAGCAGACCGTCTCCACCATCACCGACAAGGTGAGGGAGGGTATGGCCGAGTGGCAGAACCGCCGCTCGACCGCGCTTGACTTCTATCGGTGATTGCGAACGCCCCGCAACCGGTCCGGTCCGGCCCTGTAGAGCAGCGCGTTGACGATCTGCCGCATCTCGTACCGGCCCTGATGGCCGCTGACCGACGGATGCGCGGCCTTCCACGCGGCGATCACAGGCTCGATCAGCGCCCACTGATCGTCGCTCACGTCGGTCTTGTGGGGCTTGCGCTCGCTCACGGTGCCCAGCCCAACATGCCCATGGCCGCCGGCCGGCCGGGATGCCGCACCGCCACACGTTCAGGTGATGCCAAGACTCCTATGCACTCTCATTCCTCCCTCTCACAGCGCCGTGCAGCTCAGCTGGCCGACGGGCCACCTGAGCCGGTGACACCTACGGTGCTTTGCGCGTTGTTGGTGACAAGCAGCGTGCTGACCTGCTGACGACTATCCAGATTCATCGCACCAGGGCCGCACGTCAGTGGCCGCCGATGGTGGCAACTATCGCGCTTCGGCACACATGGACATGGAACCGGCCACCAAAGCGCCCCGGTCGAACGACGACGCATTGACAGACCGGGACATCGTGGGCGCTCGTGACCGGGCATGGCTCCCGCGTCGCTGAGGAGATGAGCAGAACACGTGGACCGGTCGGGGTGGGCAGATTAGGGCGCCGCCGTGTGAACACGACAGTAAGCGAGTGGGGGAGGGCTGGCGCTGATCTCTGCGGCGCGGTCCCCGGGCTGGTGCGCTGTCTGTCAGCTGGACGACCCGTCGCTCCGGGCTGTGGTTACCGCCCACCACCGACGACGACAGCGGCCACAACAACCCCTGTGCGTGCAAGAGCACGGCACGGATTTTTCACGAGGACACAGCGCAGACGGAGAAGGCACGCATCTCCTGACTATCAGTCAAGTCGTGGCGGTCCTAGCGTCAATAGCCCCGGCCACATCGCTCTCTCCGTGAAAAGAGGCCCCTTGGCGATGAAGAGATCACTCCTGCTCAGCGCCCTCACGACGGCCGCGGCACTCGTCGGAACCGTGGTGTCCCCGGCCTACGGCGTCACCGGGCACGCGGCTGCCGCACCCACCTGCAACGCGGCCGACTCCGACATCTACGCCGCTCCCACGAGTGTGGCCGCCACTCCGGGTACCGTCCTCAGCTGCCGTCCAGTCTCCCTCACCCAGGTGCCCGGCAACATCTCCATGACCGCGTGGAAGGTGCGCTACAGCTCAACCGACAACCAGGGTCGGCCCATCGCCGTCTCGGGCACCGTCGCCGTTCCGGCGGCCCCCTGGACCGGACCAGGCACCCGCCCGATCGTCGCGTTCAACCCGGGCACCCTGGGCCTGGGCCCCCAGTGCGCGTTCTCCAAGCAGCTCGCCGGGGCCTACCAGGACGAGTACGAAGGCGACAACATCGCCGCCCTGCTCAAGGCGGGCTACGCGGTCGCCGCCACCGACGGCGCCGGATACCTCGACGGACAGACACACCCCTACGTCTCCGGGACCGACGCCGGGCACGCCCTGCTCGACATCGCCCGGGCCGCCACCGCGCTACCAGCGAGCGGCCTCTCTCCGCAGACCAGCGTGGGACTGTGGGGCTACTCCGAAGGCGGCGCGGCAAGCCTGTGGGCCGCCCAGCTCGCCACCGCTTACGCCCCCGATCTGCATGTCGTCGGCGACGCATCGGGCGGTGTCCCCGGCGACCTCAAGACCGTCGCCGCCTCCCTGGAAGGCGGCGCCTTCTCCGGCTTCCTCGCCGACGCAGCCATCGGGATCCACGCGGCCTACCAGGCGCTCCCCTTCGACTCCCTGCTCAACGACGACGGCCGTAAGGCCGTCACATCCGCCAAGTCCCTGTGCCTGGCCGGTACCACGGCCACGCTCGCAGGCAAGAAGCTGGCCGACTACACCAAGGACGGGCTCAGCCTCGACCAGCTCTACCAGCAGCGCGGTACCGACGGCCGTACCTGGGGCCAGGTCCTGGATGCCCAGAAACTCGGCGTGGACGTGGGCCCCGCGTCCACCACCGCCCGCTACCGCATCCCCTTCCCGGTGCTGCAGTACCGCGGTCTGCTCGACGAGGTCATCCCCACCTCCACCGAGGACGCGACCCGCGCCGCCTACTGCAGCGCCGGCATCACCACCGCTTGGCGAACCTACCCCGGCGACCATCTGCTCACCGACAACCAGGCGATCGGCGACGTCGTCAACTGGTTCGGCGACCGCTTCGCCGGACGCACGGCCCAGAACGACTGCTGAGGCCACGCGTCGGCCGGACATCAGGCAGATCGGAGGGTGAGCGCCAGCGAGTCCCACATCCACCTCGACGGCCCCGGTCCGGCCATAGCGGTCTATGGCACGAGAAGGAGCAATGCTCAGAACCTGTGGATCGCCCGGGGAGGACGTACCTTCCCGGGTGATTGATCGATAGGTCACCGAGCAAGACCGGCGTTCGCAGTACCGGCCGGGAAGGTACGTCCGTGCTCACCGTAGTCAGCGAGAACGGCTCCACTCACGACCTTCGCCGGCGTGCTCGCCCACCAGCTCGCCACCCGGGCCGAAGTCCTCGGCTTCACGCCCCACAAGCAGTCCGGTCCCGCAACACGGGAGGTCTCCCGCCGCCGTGCCAGCCGCACGTCCCCGCCGGTGTCCGGCCAGCTCCTCGATCCCGGGCAGCCGCCCCTGTTCGCCATGGAGCGGGAGTGGACCGCGCTGCGCGGGCTGAGTACGACCGAGCTTCCGGCCCTCACCGAGCGTGCGGCACAACTGCCGGCCGGCTTCGCGCCGCTGACGCCGGTTCCCGACCCGCGGCGCCCCGCATCGGCAGGTGCGGGGTCCTGCGAATTCTCTAGGCCTGGTTGGGCGCCGAGGCACCGTTCAGCGTGGAGGATGTCCTTGGTCTGTCCGCCACGTTCTCCCCGACAGCAACGGCGCGCGCTCTGGGGTACCTGCGACGCCAGGGTCTTCTTCGCCCCGCCGGCCCCGCCCAGCAGGACGAAGATGCGCTACGCGAGATCCACGCCGGGGGGGCCAGCGTGTCAGCGAGCTTGGCCCGCGAACGCCGCAACCGGCGACACGAAGCCGCGATCGCCGCCAAGCTCACCGTGCTGCCCGGCCCGCTCGCCGCCCAGGTCCATGTATGGGTGAGGGTCATGCGCGGCCAGGGGCGACGCTGTCACCGGGCTGCCGACTACGCCCGTATCCGGCGCAACCTCAGCACCGCCCTGCCCGTGCTCAAGGCATGGGCCAGCGTCGGCCTGGACCTGCGGCAGATCACCGCCGAGCACATCCGCACCGAACTCAACCAGCGTCAGGTCAGCCAAGCCCGCGCGCTGCACCACGTCCTGCGCAGCGTCTTCGCCGCGTTGAAGCAGGAGAAAGTTCTCTTCCACAACCCGACGTTGGGAATCTCGCTGACCACCGCGGTGCCCGTCCCCACCCCGCTGCCCAGCGACCGGCTCCGCGGCCTCCTGGACCGCCTCGAGGGCCCCCGTGCCAGGCTCACCGTCGGCCTGGTCGCGGTCCACGGAGTGCGGCCTCTCGAAGTCACGCGGCTCAGACTCGCCGACCTCGATCTGCACCGCCGCACCCTGCGCATCCGGCGCGGCAAGGGCCACCAGCACGTCGTCCACCTGGACGTGCTGACTCTGCACCTTCTCGCCGCCTGGCTCACCGAGCGCCGCAAGAACTGGCCCACCTCGGACAACCCGCACCTGCTCATCACGAGCCACTGCGCCCACCACCCCGCCCAGCCACCCATGAGCTACTGCGCACTGAGGGCCGCCTTCGACCAGACCGGCATGCTGCCGAAGCAACTGTGGAGCGACCGCGTCCTCGACGAAGCCAGACACACCGCCGATCCTGTTCACCTCGTCCGCGTCTTCGGCATCCACCCCCACACCGCCGTCAGGTACGTCCACGCAGCCCACCCGGACAAGGCCTTGGCGAGAATCCGCTGAGGCGACGCCGGCCCCCGCGCGGTGATCCGTGCCAGCCCCAAACGCTGGGAAAGGAAGTTCTTCGAGGGGGAAAGGATGGGTACCCCGGGGCCGTCGCACAGGCCCACGCCGGCTTGGGGTGCCGGTAAGAACGCTGTCAGCAGCCGCAAACAGCGGTGATTCCTGACCGTTGCGAACGCCGACGCCCCCAGGCGCGGAAGCGGCAGCCAGTCTGAGTTCGTTGCTCTTCCCCAGCCGGGCGATAGCGGCCACCCCCGACCCTCCGTGGGGAGGGCCTGGCACCCGGGACCAATGAGGTCCGGCTCGCCGCGTGCGAGACCCACACAGGTGGGCTGACACTGCCCGACGAGGTCATCACGCTTGCCGCGGCCTTCCACTACGCCGACTACCGCCGCGTCAGCACCTGTGGCATGCCTCTGACGACCCCACGGGCTAGGCAGTCGACCAGATCTACGCCCGGATGGCCGGAGCCAAGAACGGCGTCCATGCACCGGAACGGGCGGCCGAGGCACTCCACTGGGTCGTACGGGATCTGAGGCAGGAGTCCCCAGGGCGGCTGAGCCTATGGCGCTTCATCCATCTGGGGCGACGAGGCCACGGTGCGGGTCGACTCCGTCACGCATGGTGCCCTGTGTTCGCGGGCATGCACGGACGGCGGCTCCGAGGTCATGGTCTCGACGACGGTGCTCATGACGCACCTCCGGGATATGTTTCGCTTGCTATATTTCGATGTCTGTGAGTCGTGCCGGGCGAGGGCCGGGTGCGCGGGCGGGGAGGTCTCAGTGCCGCGGTATGTGGATCCGGAGGAGCGTGTTCGCGACATCGTCGCGGCCTCCCTGCAGGCTTTGAGTGAGGGAGGGCTGGCCGAGCTGACGCTTCGGAAGATCGCGCAGCGGATGGGCGGGTCCATCACGCTGATCACGCACTACTTCGCCAACCGTGAGGCCCTGCTGGATGCCGTCCTGCAGTACGCGTTGGCTGATGTGGACGTCGTCCTTGAGGAAATGGGGCAGATTGCCGAGCCCCGGGACCGGCTGCGGGTCGCCCTGCAGTGGTTCCTGCCGGACACCGAGGAGGCGCTGAGAGATGAGCGCGCGCGGGTGGCGTTGCTGACGCATCAGGGTGCGGAGCCGGTCATCCGGCGGCACCTGGCGCGGATGGAGCCGGCGATGCGAGCGGTTCTGGTGCGGGCCGTCGAGGAGTTGGTCCCGGCCGACGAGCTGGAGGACACGGTCGACATGGTGCGGGTCTGGGTGTCCGGTATAGCCCTGTCCGTGGTCGAGCACCCGGAGATCTGGACGCCGGAGCGTCAACTGGCCGCGCTGGAGCGTTTCCTCAAGGTGCTGTCGCTCGTGGAGCTCCCGGCCGGTTGAGCGGACCGCAGCGAGGGAGCGGACCGGCCGGTGGCATCCGGTCGATCCGCTGCTCTGTCTCAGGGTGCCCGCAGATCGACGGCGTGTGCACGGTGCGGTTCGGCGCGGAGTTCCGCCTTCGCGATCTTGCCGCTGGCCGTGTGCGGCAGGCTGTCACGGAACTCGATGTAGCGTGGCACCTTGAAGCGGGCGAGCCCCCTCAGGCACCACGCCTCGATCTCCTGGGCGGTCAGGCTGGCCCCCGGCTTGAGTACGACGACCGCCTTCACCTCTTCGTCGCGCTGGGGGTCGGGAACCGGTATGACACCGACCTCCTCCACCTCCGGCATGCTCATGATCTGCAGTTCGACCTCGGCCGCGGCGATGTTCTCTCCGCTGCGGCGGATGACATCGCGGACGCGGCCCTCGTAGTAATGCTGTCCGTCGGCGTCCTTGCGGACGATGTCGCCGGTACGGAACCAGCCGCCGGGCAGGAAGAGTTCGGCGTTGGCCTCGGGGCGGTTGTGGTAGCCGAGCATCATGCCGGGTCCCCGCAGGCACAGTTCACCCGAGCGGCCCGGCTCGACCTCCTCGCCGTTCTGGTCGATGATCTTCGACTCGCGCTGAGGGAAGCACCAGCCCATGGAGCCGGTGCCGACGGTGTCGGTGCGCTCGTACGGGACAAAAGTGCCGTTGCCGACCTCCGTGCTGGCGTAGACCTCGCGCGCCCGCAGGCCGAAGCGGCGCTCCAGCGGCTCGTGCAGGGAGGGCGGCATGGCCGACACGGGTGCTTTTTTCAGGGCCAGTTTCCGGTCGGCGTCGCTCTCCGGGAGATCGAGCATGCCCTCGTCGATCCAGGCCATGTCGATCTGGTGGTCGACGAGCCAGTTCATGAACTTGCGCCGGCTCAGCCCCGCGGTGACGTACAGGCCACCTCCGCCGGCCAGCGCCATCATCAGATAGGCCTGGTTCTGCATGTAGTAGAAGGGGTGGTCCGCCAGGATCCGCTGGGCGTCGCCGAGCGCCGAGCCGTAGACGCCGATCTGGATCCAGTAGGTGTGGGTGAGCAGGCATCCCTTGGGGAGCCCGGTAGTGCCGGACGTGAACTGGATGTTGACCACCACACCGGGGTCTGCCCGGTGGGTGCGCGGCGTCGGCTCGTGCGCGGCCAGCGTGGCGAAGTCGTGCAGGCCGGTGACGGGTTCGCCGACGACGATGATCCGTTCGCTCGCCACGGGGCCGATGCCGTCATCGGTGAGTGCGCCGGTGACGACGTCGTCGGCGGCGACGAGCCACCGGGCGCCGGCGTCACCGAGGACGAAGTCGATCTCCCGCGGGGTGTACTTGGGGTTCATCGGCACGGCGACCGCGCCGGCTTCGATGACCGCGAGCCAGGTCAGCGGGAACTCCTCCTGGTTGCGCAGCAGGATGCCGACCTTGTCGCCGGGCGTGAGGCCGAGGAGTTCGAGGCCAGTGCGCACCCGGCTGATCCGCTCGCGCAGTTCCGCCCAGGTCAGTGTGGGGCCCCCGCCCTCGATGTGGGTGAGGGCGAGGTTGTCCGGCCACTGCCCGGCGGCGTAGTCCAGTGCCTCGGGGATGGTCTTGTCGAGGAGGTACTGCTGGTGTGCGTCCAGTTCCATGTTCTCGGCCTCTCTACGGCAGTTCAGACGGTGGACCACAGGGCGCGCTGCGTCGCGACGAATCCGGGGCGCTCCCGGCCCCTGACCTCGGCGCGCAGGTCGGTGACGACGAGGTGGCCCTGGTCCCCGCGGTCGATGACCTCGCGGACGTGGCCGTGGACGCGGAAGGGGTCGGTGGTGCGGATCACCGAGACGAAGCGGACGTTGTCCAGCCCGTAGTTCCAGGCGATCCACGGGCCCTCGGACCACAGGGAGTGGTTGCACAGCACGTCCAGCAGGCTGAGCAGGTGGAAGCCCTCCACCAGGCCGTCGCCGTACTCGTCCTCGCCCTCGTAGGCGTGCGGGTACTCGTCGTGGTACGACGCCTTCTCGAAGTCCTTGGTGCGTTCGTCGTCGACGACGAACCAGGGCGTGGTGAACGTCCCGCCCAGCAGAGCCGGTGCCTGGGAGGGGTGGGGGACGGTCAGGGTCGTGGCTCCCTCGGTGGAGAGGATGCCCATGGTCGGCTCCTTTGTGTAGCGATTGATTTACTACGAGGGCGTACGTGGCCCGGAGGCCGGCGGGCGCGGGGTGTCAGGCGCTTCGGCGGCGGGGCTGCCAGCCGGGCCGGGGCACCGCGTCCAGCAGTTCCCGGGTGTACGGGTCCCGGGGGTGGTCCAGCACCTCGGCGGTGGGCCCCTGTTCCACGACGCGACCGTCGCGCATGACCAGGCATTGGTCGGTGACCTGGCGGACCACCGCAAGGTCGTGCGAGACGAACAGGAACGCCACTGTGGTGCGCTCGCGAATGTCGCGGAGCAGGTTCAGTACCTGTGCCTGCACGCTGACGTCGAGGGCGGCGACGGCCTCGTCGAGGATCAGGATCTCCGGCTCCAGGGCCAATGCCCGGGCGATGGCCACGCGTTGCCGCTGTCCGCCGGACAGATCGCGCGGGAGCCGCGCCGCGTGCTGCTCGTCGAGCCCGACCTCGGCCAGCAGACCCACAGCGCGCTCCTGGGCCGCGGCACGCCCGAGCCCGATGCGCACGCGCAGCAGTTCCGTCAGACCGGCGCCGATGCGCTGGCGGGGATCGAGGGAGGCGAAGGGATCCTGGAAGACCATCTGCACGGGGCGCGCGGTCCCCTTCCCGCTGCCCGCGGCGGTGACCGTCCCGCTCGTGGCCCGCTCCAGCCCGGCGATGATGCGCGCAGTGGTGGTCTTGCCCGAGCCGGACTCGCCCACGACGGCCAGCGAGCCACCGCGCTCCAGGGTGAAACTGACGTCGTCGACGGCGACGAGCGCCTTGCCGCCCCGGGAATGGGAGGGGAACTCCTTACGCAGACCCTCCACGACGAGTGCGGGAGCGATGACTGATCGGGTCGTCATGAGTGCACCACCTGGGCAAGCTCGGCGCCGATCTGTTCCACTCGATGGCAGGCGACCAACCGGTCCTCCACGGTGCGCAGTTGTGGCCGGTTTTTCCGGCATTCCTCGGTGGCGAAGGGGCAGCGTGCGGCGAACGCGCAGCCCGAGGCCACCTCGTACGCCGAGACCGGCCGGCCCGGGATCGGCTTCAGCCGGGTCACGGCCGTCGCGCTGGGACGGCAGGCGAGCAGGCCGGCCGTATAGGGGTGCAGGGGACGGGAGTAGACCTCCGCGGTGGTTCCCCGTTCGACGACGGTCCCGGCGTACATGACGGCCAGGGAGTCGGTCACAGCGGCGGCCAGATCCAGGTCGTGGGAGATGAACAGCAGCCCGAGGTTCCGCTCGCGGATCTGCTCCTGCAGGATCGCCATGACCTCAGACTGCACGGTCACGTCCAGCGCGGTGGTGGGCTCGTCCGCGAAGACCAGCTTGGGGGAGGGCAGCAGCGCGGCCACGATCATCATGCGTTGCAGCAGGCCGCCGGAGAGCTCGTGCGGGTACTGGGTCAGGCGGTGCTCGGGGTCGGTGATGCCTATGCCCGCCATGAGTGCGCAGGCCCGCTGCCTGGCCTCTCGGGGGCCGAGCAGTTTGCCGGCCACGACGCCTTCGATCAGGAAGTCCCCGACGGTGCGCAGCGGGTTGGTGTGGGCGCGCGGGTCCTGGTGGATGAGCGCGACGTCCCGGGACCGGTACGCGCTCAGTTCACGGCGGGAGAAGCCGAGCACCGAACGTCCCTCGAAGTCGATCCGCCCGGACGTCGCGGCATGCCGTGGCAGCAGTCGCATGGCGGACTTGACCAGCATCGACTTGCCCGAGCCCGACTCGCCGACCAGTCCCACGGTCTCGCCCGCCGCCACGGTCAGATCCACGTCGCGGACCAGTGTGCGCCGGTTCCTGCGGTCCCCGGCAGTGATGCCGACGCCCTGCAACTCCAGCAGGGGTGCGTTGTTCATCGGGTCCCTCCGAACCGCTGGGTGAGGCGCTCCCCCAGCACGTTGAACGCCACCACCGAGATGACGATGCACAAGCCCGCCGCCATGCTCTGCTGCACGGCACCGTCCAGCACCTCGGACCGGCCGTCGGCCACCATCACTCCCCATTCCGGCGTCGGAGGCTGGATGCCGAGCCCGAGGAACGACACAGCCCCGAAGTCCATCAGCGCGGATCCGAAGCCGATCGTCGCCTGGGCCAGCACGATCGGTGCGACATTGGGCAGCAGGTGCCGCAGGCAGATTCGCCACGTCGGCAGACCCGCCAGCTGCAGTGCCTCGATGTAGGGCAGCTGTCGCTGCCGCACGGCGACACTGCGCACCACCCGGGCCACGTACGGCGTGTAGACGAGCGTCAGGGCCAGGACCGGCGCCCAGAAGCCGGCGCCGAACACGGCCGCGGCGACGACGGCCACGAGCACGCCGGGAATCGCGAACAGCAGGGTCAGCAGCCGGTTCAGCAGCCGGTCGACCCAGCCGCCGTGCCAGGCGGCCGCGAGCGCCAGCAAGGTGCCCAGGCCGGCGCTGCCCAGGACGATGATGCCCGGTCCCGCGAAACTCAGCCGGGCCCCGGTCAGGGCCCGGGAGAAGATGTCCCGGCCCAGCGAGTCGGTGCCGAACAGGTGGGCGCCGCTCGGTCCCTGGCTCGCGGCGAGGACATCGGTGGCCGCCGGGTCGTACGGCGCGATCCAGGGGCCGATCACCGCGAGGACCACCAGGCCGGCGGCCAGTGCTGCCGAGACCATGAGCAGCGGGTCACCGGGACGCCTGGTGCTGGTTCTCCGCAGACGGAGAGTGGCTGTGAGCGTGGCCATCGGTCAGCGTCCTTTCCTCAGTCGCGGATCCAGCAGGTGCTGGCCGGCGTCGAGCAACGTGGTCACGACGACGAACACGGTGACGATCAACGCGCTGACGGCGGTCACGACCGGGTAGTCCTTGGCGGAGACGCTCCTGATCAGCAACGAGCCGATGCCGTCGATACCGAAGGCGGGCTCCACCACCACCGCGCCGGCCACCAGCCCGGCCACGGTCAGACCGGAAGCGGTCAGGATCGGCAGTGCGGCGTTGCGCAGAATGTGCCGCCGGAAGACCCAGGAGCGGGGCAGCCCCCGGCCACGGCCGGTCAGCACATGCTCGGCCTCGGCCTCCTCGCCGATCGCACTGGAGGTCATCTGGATCAGATAGGCGGCATACCCGATGGACAGCGCGATGGCGGGGAGGGTGAGGTGCCACAGCCGGTCGGTGAAGCCGCTGCCCGCGCCGCCGGTCGGGAACCATCCGAGGTTCACGGCGAAGACACTGATCAAAAAGGTGGTGGCGACGAAGGCCGGCACGGCGATGCCCAGCCCGGCCAGGGCGTTGACCAGCGGGCGCCACCGCGGACTCGTCCCGCCGATCCCGCCGAGGACCAGGCCCGCGACGAGGATGAGGACCGCTGCCATGCCGACGAGCACAAACGTGGTGAGCAGCCGGGGAGCGAGCAGATCGGAGACCGGTTCCCGGTAGGTCAGCGAGGTGCCGAGGTCTCCGTGCAGGGCGCCGGTCAACCAGTGCCAGTATCGCTCCGGCAGCGGGTCGTCCAGCCCGAGCCTGACCCGCATCGCGGCGCGCGCGGAGTCAGAGGCGTGCGGCCCCAGCAACTGGGCCACCGGGTCTCCGGGAGACAGGGTGAGGACGGCGAACAGGAGGAAGGAGGCGCACAGGATGGTGAGGACGGGGCCCACGACGTAGGTCATGGCGAGGGCCGTGGCGGGGTGGCGCCAGGAGGTGCGGATCCGGGCCGGCACACCGGTCGCGGAAGTGGACACGGACATCTCGTCGCTCCTACTTCTGCGTGGCGCCGACGTAGGCCATCTGCGGCATGGACCAGTAGGCGAACGAGGTGATCGCCCCGGTCAGCCGGTCGTTGAGGAAGGTCGTGGTGTTGGTGGAGACCAGCGGGATGACCGCGTCGGCCTTCTCGTACAGCGCCTGCATCTCGATGATCTTCTCGGCTCGCTGGGTTCCGTCGAAGGTGCTGCGTGCATCGTCGAACAGTTTGGTGGCCTGCGGGTCGTCGTAGTTGACGTAGTTGTAGGTCTGCTTGGGCAGGAACGTGAAGCCGATGGTCTCCAACGGGTCCGGCGTGGCGCTGAAGTTCGACGACAACATGAGATCGACGCCCTTGCGCTTGGAAGCGTCGTAGCCCGCCTGTGCGTAGACCAGCGGCTGCATGCTCTGGATCTTGATCGTCAGGCCGGCTTCCCGGCCCTGCTGCTGGAGCAACTGCGCCGTGCGCGACTGAGTGTCATCGCCCGCGGCGATGGCCAGGACGATCTGCTGTCCCTTGTAGGAGGAGGACTTGACCAGCTTCTTGGCTGCGTCCATGTCGTAGGACCGCGCGGTCTCGAAGGCCTTGTACGCCTTCTCGTACGCTGCGCGCTGGGCGTTGGGCCAGGTTGCGGGGGGTGTCATGGTGTACAGGGGGGTGGCGGCTCCGTGGTACACGGCCTTCGCGAGGGCCTCGCGGTCGATCATCCGCTGCAGGGCGGCGCGCAGGTCGCCGTCGGCCATCACACCGTCCGGACGGGCGACGTAGAGGTTCATCGACTGAGGAGAGAGCCCGAAGACCAGTCGCCCCTTCTTGGAGTTCTGCAGGGCCGGCACGGAGGAAGCAGACAGCTCGTAGGCGCCGTCGATCTCGCCGGCGTTCAGCGACTGGGCGAGGGAGGTGGCATCGGTGACGAACGTGAACTTCACCGACTTGGCGAACGGGCGCCGCTCGCGGTTCCAGTAGGCGTCGTTGCGGCTCATCGTGATGCTGTCGCCGCTGGTCCATTTGTCGAGCTTGAACGGCCCGCTGCACATCAGGCCGCCGGCCGGGGTGCCGAGCTTGGAGCCGGCCTTCTCGGCGAACGTCTTCTTCAGGACCACCATGTTGGCCAGTTCGCTCGTGAACATCTCGTCCGGCTGTTTGAAGGTGACGGTGACCTTGTCGGCTGCCGTCGCCTTGATGGAGTCGACGTTGGCGAAGAGATAGCTGGTGACCTTCGACGGGTCGGCTGCCCGGCGCAGACTGAAGGCGACGTCCTCCGCGGTGACGGTGGACCCGTCCCAGAATGTGGTGTCCGGGCGGATCGTGAGCACGAGTTTGGTCGGCGACTGCTGGTCGTAGCTCGCCAGGTTGGGCTTGAGGTTGTACTTCGCGTCCAGGGTCAGCAGGGAGTCGCAGAGATTGCGGACCACCTGGCCGCTCTGCGGGGTCGCGGCGTTGGCCGGATCCAGCGTCTCCGGCTCGCCGCCGGTGAGGTTCCACGTGATCCGGTCGACGTCACCCTTTGCGGCCGGAAGTGAGGGGATCAGGTCGTCGGCGGAGACCGGCTTCTGCCCGCCCGATGAGCCACCGGAACACGCGGTGAGCGTGGACGCGGCCAGTGCGAGGCTGAGCACCGCGGCTCCTGGAATGTGTCGTATAGCCATCGGGACGCTCCTTCGGCGCAGCCTGTGGCCGCTTTCGAGCCAAGTTGACGGTGAATGTATAGCGACTGATGTACAACAGGCAATGAGTCAAGGGCGGGGTTTTCCAGGTCGTAACTTTCGTCCGGCAGCGCCCCTCTGTGCCGGTGCGGCTACCGTGCGTATCGCGACAGGTGTACGACGCCCGTCGGGCGCGCATCGCAACCGGACCTGCCGCATGGTGGCGCTCTGCCGCCAACGTGTGCCCCAGGTTGGGACGATGTGTCCTGGCCCACTTGTGGTCCGAGCCGAGGGCACTGGACCACAACGCGAGCACCGACGTGAGCGCCGAGTCCCGGGTGCTGTGCACTCGTCGGGAGGGCGCGGCACGGCGCGCGCTCTGGGCGACGGCAGCCGGTGGCGGACGGTGCCGTGCGCCGCCGCCCCGCGTCGGCTCGGTGTCCCGTCGTTGCCGGTGGGTCGACCCTGGTTCCAGCCCATGCTGTCGCGTGCCCGGGGGTTACCGGCGACGGGGCCTGGCGACCTCTCCACGGCCGAGCTCGAGACAGAGGGTCGCCGATTTCAGCCGCATGTGCGGTCGGCGAGTCCTCGTCCGCTCAGCCCAGGATGCGGCGTGCGGGGTGGACTCGGTGAACTCACAGGGCGGGGTGCCGTGTCCACCAGTCTGTGGCGCGCTCGTAGCGGGCGGCAGCGGAGACGACGGCCTCGTCGGCGTGCTGAGGTCCGATGATCTGGAGGCCGACGGGAAGACCTCCGGCCGTGAAGCCGCAGGGCACGGAGACGGCGGGGAGTCCGGCATGGCTGGGCGACTCGGTGAGCCGGTGCAGGTGCCATCCCGGATCGGCGAGAGGCAGCCCGTTCACGGTGGCGGGACCGCCCACGTCCCCGGCGTGGGGGAAGGCCGGGAAGGGCGTGGTGGGGGTGACCAACAGGTCGAAGTCGGCGAACACCTCCGCATAGGCGAGGTAGATGGCCGTCTTCGTCTCGCGCGCGGCACGTCCCACGTCCACGGGCGAAAGGCGCGCCGCCCGGTCCGCCATGTCCACCGCCAGAGGCCAGATGTCGAGCTCCGCCGCGCGCATCTCCTCCACGATCGTCATGTACTCGGGGCCCCAGTAGGCCACGGCGAATGCCATGGGGTCCGGCACTTCCACCTGGGTCTCCTCCACCACCGCCCCGGCGGCCCTCAGGTCCTCCAGAGCG
This sequence comes from Streptomyces stelliscabiei, assembly GCF_014873495.1. Lineage (GTDB taxonomy): Bacteria > Actinomycetota > Actinomycetes > Streptomycetales > Streptomycetaceae > Streptomyces > Streptomyces bottropensis. The sequence goes on from NZ_JADBGF010000001.1 coordinate 8,755,328, forward strand.
GCGGCGAAGACGCGCTGCGTCTCCACGTCCACCGGGCCGTGCAGCAGGCCGCGGTCAGCCGCGATGCGCAGGCCGCTCAGGTCCCCCGCGGCCAGGGCCGCCTCCGCATACCGTTCGCCGGTGGCGGGCAGGGAGAGGCGGTCGAGGGGGTGGGGGCCGACGGTGGCATCAAGGAGGAGCGCGGCATCCACGACACGGCGGGTGATGGGACCCTCGGTGGTGTCCGGCTCCGTGTTGGCGAGGTGGGGAATGCGGCCGGTTGAGGGCTTGACCCCGACCGCTCCGCAGAGCGAGGCGGGGACGCGGATGGAGCCTCCGCCGTCGGAGCCCCAGGCCACGGGCGCGACGCCTGCGGCGGTCGAGGCCGCGGCGCCACCACTGGAGCCGCCGGCCGCACGGGCCGGGTCCCATGGAGTGCCGGTGGTGCCGGTCAGCTTGCTCTCGGTGACGCCAAGGAATCCGAACTCGGGGGTCGTGGTCTTGCCCAGCAGGATCGTCCCGGCGTCCTTGAGCCGGGACCAGGCGGCGGCATCCTTGTCGGGCACGTGGTCGGCGTAGGCGACGCAGCCGTATGTGGTGCGCACACCGGCCGTGTCGGTGAGGTCCTTCACCGTGATCGGAACTCCGTACAGCGCAGGCAACTCCTCCCCGGCGGCAAAGCGCTGCTCGGCCTTCAGCGCCTGCTCCCTGGCGGCGTCCGCGGTGACCGTCACCATGACGTTCAACCGGGCGTCCACCCGATCCAGGCGGTCCAGCGCCGCACCGACCACCTCCACCGGCGACAATTGCCGGCTTCGGTACAGCTGCCCGAGTTCATGTGCGCTGAGCCATGTCAGGTCGTCGGCCATGGCGGTACCACCCTCATCTGCATCCGATTTAATGAAGCAGGTGCTATACGAACGCCTTCGGCTTGTTGCGTCAAGAGGTGGGAGCGATCGGTAACGTGGGTTGCTGGAGCGGCCTGCGCTGTTCACATCTCCCTCGGAACCCTCAAAACCAGCCATGAAGGGTTCACCGCCCGCCACCCCAAGATCACAGCAGGCACCGACGGTGCCCGCATCCTCCGCGTGATGAAGCTCGACGCAACTGACCGCACTGCTGGTCCCGTCGCAGGCGGTGGGGTGGGCGTGAAGTGCCTCTTGTCACGGAGCATGGCCCAAAGGACGTCGACTCGGCGGCGTGCGAGGGCGAGCAATGCCTGGGTATGGATCAGACCCTCCGCGCTTCTTTTCAGGTAGTGGTCACGAGAGAGGCCTGGGCGCATCATGGCGGTTTGGGCGGCCGGCGTCTGCGTAGTTGGACAGATCTCCAACGACGGCGAGGAACTCGGCCCCGAGGATGGGGCCATCCTCGGCAGCGAGTTGATGACTTCGGCACGCTCGTCGAGGCGGAACATCTCGCGGATCTCCCGGTCGGTGTCTTTGATCCATACGTTGAGCATGAGGAGGTGGTGGGCGAGGTCGCACACGAGTTTGGCAGCACGGCTTTCGCCTGGCAGGGCGGCCTGCCCGTCATCAGCATCCCGACCACCTATGCCGGCTCCGAGATGACCCCCATCTGGGACCTGACCGGGAACGGTCGCAGACGAACCGGCCGATGCCCCTCGGTCCCACCGCGCTCCGGGGTCCGCGACCCCGAACTCACCCTCCACCTCCCCTCGGACATCTCGGTGACCAGCGGGAGAGGCAGGCGGCGGCTGTTCACTACTTCGAAGCGTTGCTGGCGATGCCGTCGTGCATGAGCAGCAGACCGCTGACTCCTCGGCGATCGAGGCATGGGATGTGCCCGGCCGCGTGGTGCGCTTCTTCGACCGCCGCGGTGCCGGTGGCGGGCTGTGGTCGACGGCCCTGTCCTGCCGAGTAGACGCCGTGACGGCGGTTGGGGAGTGGTCGCAGCGGCCTTCACAGCTGAACCGTTGACGACCGACCGGGCCCACAGCGCTCCAGTGTTCGCGATGGGCCCGGCCGTCATGATACGCGGCAGACCGGAACCCTGCCGCGGACATGATGTCACCCCCGGCTGCCGGTGGGTGCGAGGACGATGTCGAAGTGGACCTGCGTCCAGGTGCCGTCGATGACGCGCCCGTCCGGCGTCGGTGTGCCGGCAGGACGCTGCTCGAAGTCCTTGACGAGGGACTCCTTGACGCCGAAGACGGTGTCGGAGTCGAGCAGTTCGTCGCCGCTGACGAAGATGTGGGTTACCAGGGTCCGGCACTGCGGGGCCTCCACCATGAAGTGGAGGTGCGAGGCGCGCATCGGCGAGCGTCCGGTCGCGGCCAGCATATTGCCGACCGGCCCGTCGTGCGGGATCGGGTATGGAGTCGGTGTTATGCCCCAGAAGCGGTAGCTCCCGTCGGCGTCCGTGAACAGGTGCGCGCGGGCCGCGACCCGGTCGTCGTCGTACTGGACGTCGTAGAAGCCGTCCTCGTCTGCCTCCCAGACCTCGATCTTCGCCCCGGGAATCGGGTTGCCGTGGGTGTCGCGCACGGTTCCCTCGATCCAGCAGGGCTCGCCTGCGGCTCCGAAGGACATGTCTCCGCCTGGCTCGATCCTCGGGGAGCCCTCAACGAAGAAGGGTCCGAAGACGGTGGCCTCGGTGGCGTCGCCGTAGGCCTCGTTGTTGATCGCGATGGTCTGCATGGACGCGCCGAGGGTGTCCGAGAGCAGGATGAACTCCTGGCGTTTGTCCTCGGTGAGGTGGCCGACGGCGGTGAGGAACTCGATGCCCTTGGTCCACTCCTCCTCGGTGAGGCGGACCTCGCGCAGGAAGGCGTGGAGGTGTTTGACGACCGCCTGCATCAGCTCCTTGAGGCGGGGGTCCTGGCAGGAGTCGAAGGAGCGCTGCACCCGCGCGATCAGGTCTTCCTCGCGGGCCGCCTGCTCCGACGACACATCGTGGAGGGTCATGCGGGGTCACTTCCTTCCCAGGCCGCGCGCAGCAGCGCGGTGAGGTTCTCCTCGGTCACGGGGGTGGGGTTGTCCGCGGGAATCGCGGCGAGGACCGGCGCCACCGCGCGGGCAATGCCCTCCTCGGGCATGCCGTAGTCGCGCAGCGCGCGCGGGGCGTTGAGGGTTGCGCGCAGTGCGGCGAGTCCGGCTAGCGCCGTCGGGCTGCCGAAGGCCTCCGCGACGCGCCGTTCGGTCTCGGACACGGCCGGGGCGTTGAAGGCCAGGACGTGCGGGAGGACCACCGCGTGGGTCTGGGCGTGCGGGAGGTTGAACATGCCGCCGAGCACGTGGCAGATCTTGTGGTGCATGCCCGAGCCGGCCGAGGCGAAGGCGACGGCGGCCAAGTAGGCGCCGTAGAGCGTCTGTTGGCGGCCGTCCAGGCCGGTCGGGTCGGCGGCCACGGCGGGCAGGCCGCGGGCCAGGCCCCGGATGCCCTCTCCCGCCAGGGCCCGGTCGATCGGGTCGGCGTGCGGAGCCCACATGGAGTCGACGCAGTGGGCCAGGGCGTTGAGGCCGCTGGCCACGGACATCTCCACCGGCAGGCTCGACAGCAGCGAGGCGTCGTAGACGATCGAGCGCGGCAGAACCCGCGGGTCGATGCCGGTCGTCTTCACCTCGCCCTCGGTCAGGCCCCAGACGTTCGTCGCCTCCGAGCCGGCGTAGGTGGTGGGGACGGCCACGATCGGCAGGCCGGTCGTCAGCGCCACCGCCTTGGCCAGGCCGGTCGTCGAGCCGCCGCCGACGCACACCAGCGCGTCCACGGCACCCTCCGTCGCGGCCTTCCGGGCACGCTCGGCGACGTCGACCGGGACATGCATGACGACCTCGTCGTGGCGCACCGCCACCGGCAGGTCCGCGCCGACGCGGTCGGCGAGAGCCGCCTCCCCCGGTGCGGCGAGGAGCATCACCTTCGTCGCCTTCAGCGCGGCCACCTCGGCGGCCACCGCGGCCGGCGCCGCGCCGGGGGCGAAGACGACCCGCTGCGGCAGGGTCTCGTGGATGAACCGCACGGTCACGCCTTTCCGAGGAGCTGGGCGAGGGCGCCGCGCAGGGCCGCCTCGGGCTCGTCGGCGAGGCTCATCGAACGCCAGGCGACGTGTTTGTCGGGGCGCACCAGGATCGCGCCGGACTCCTCGACCTCGCGCAGCTTGGCCCAGTCGTAGTAGAGGTCCGTCACCTCGCGGCCGGGGCCGATCACCACGGCTTCGAGCGGGATGACGAGGTCCTGCGCGACCTTCTCGGCGGCAGCGGCCCAGTCCTCGCCGGCGATGCCCGTGATCAGGGTCCAGCGGGTGTAGGGCGCGAGGTCCATCAGGGCGAGCTTGGTGACGTTGTCGCCGACCCAGGCGTGCGGAAGGTGCGCGCCGGGGCTGGTGGACATGACGTGGTAGAGGTCCTCGTCCCTGCTCGGGGCGGGGCGGGTGCCGTCGGAGACGACGGCGGCGGACTCGTAGAACTGGCCGAGTTCGACGCCGTGCGCGTTGAACTCGTAGTGCTTGGTCTCCATCGCCGCCACCAGCGCGGCCCGCTTGGCCGCGCCCTCGGGGGTGTTGGCCTTGCGCTCCTCGATCAGGGCCCGCATCTCGTCCTCGTCCTGGGCGTCAAGGACGCCGAGGGCCTCGAAGAGGTCGACGAACTCGCGGCTGGACCTGTTGGCGCGGGTGACGATCCGCTTCGCGACAGGCGCCCGCTCCACCGAGTACGTCTCCAGCAGCGACGGGTCGGCCTGGCCGCGCAGCACGGCCGCGAGCTTCCAGGCGAGGTTGTAGGAGTCCTGGACGCTGGTGTTGGAGCCCAGGCCGTTGCTCGGCGGGTGGCGGTGGACGGCGTCGCCCGCGCAGAAGACACGGCCCTTGTGCAGGCGGGTGGCGTACATCTCGTTGTTCCCCCAGAGGCTGGTGCCGGTGATCTCGACCTCGAGGTCGGGGATCCCCAGCAGCTGCCGCACGATGCGGATCGCCTCGGCGTTGTCGACCACGGGGGGCTCGGAGTCGATGTCGTAGCCCCACACGATGAGCCACTCGTTCCACGGGCGGACCATCCGGACCAGTCCGGCGCCGATACCGCCGACGTTGGCGCCCGGCTGGATCACCCAGTACAGGACCGAGGGTCGGTGGCCGACGTAGGACGTGATGTCGGCCTTGAAGGTGATGTTCATCGAACCGGCGATGTCCATCGCGCCCTCGTAGGGCAGGCCTATGTCCTCGGCGACCCGGGAGCGGGCGCCGTCGGCGCCGATGAGGTACTTCGCCCGGATGTCGTACTCCTGGCCGGTGAGCCGGTCACGGACCCGGACGGTGACGCCCGTGTCGTCCTGCGTGTGCGCGAGGTACTCCGTGGAGAACCGGGTCTGGGTGCCGCGGACGGTGGCGTTCTTGACGAGGATCGGTTCGAGATAGGTCTGCGGGATGTCGACGGTGAGGCAGGGCGAGGCCAGCCGGTAGTCCGCCTCCCGGTCGGGCCGGGTCCCCCAGGTGTGGATACGGCCGATCTCCTCGCCCGCGATGGAGGTGCAGAAGACGGTGTCACCGACGAGGTCGTGGTCGGTGGCGTCGGCCAGCACCTGGTCCTCGATCCCCATGTCGCGGTAAATCTCCATCGCCCGCTGGTTGGTGATGTGCGCCCGGGGCGTGTTCGCGGTCCACCGGTACTTGGTGATCACGATGTTGTCGATTCCCAGGGTCGACAGGAACAGCGCCGCCGAGGCGCCGGCCGGGCCGGAGCCGACGATCAGGACATCGGTCTCGACGTGCGACGATGCCGGAAGTTCGGTCTCGCGTTGACCGTCGTTGAACTCGGGCATGGGGTCCCTCGCCTTCTTCTCGCGGTGCGCTGAAGGCAGCTTGCCCCCGGATTCGGCCGCATCCGGCGGGACGGGGTGGAGGACGGCCGAAATCCGTATGTCGGCGCTGTTTCCCTTGCGCTTCGTTCAGTCGCGCTTCGCTGCGGTACGGCGCAACTCGCCCGCCGTGACCCCGAATCGGGCGTGGAAGGTCTGTGAGAAGTGAGCGACCGAGCTGAATCCACACATGGCCGCCACCGACGCCGTGCGCGATTGGGCGGCGTCCGGTCCCGTCAGCACGCCGTAGGCGAGTTCGAGGCGCCGTCCCAGCACGTAGCGCGGAAACGTGGTGCCTGCCTCCGCGAAGACACGGGTGAGCTGACGGACGCTGATGCCGACCGCTTCGGCGACCTCGGGGGCCGACAGGCGTGGATCACGCAGTTGCTCCTCGATGCGGGCGCACGCGAGGGCGCGGTGCACGACGGGCCTCCGGGTGGCACCCCCGCTCACGAGCGCGGACGCCAGGTCGACGATCGCCTGCTCGTCGGGCCGGATCGCGGCCTCGCCCCCGACGGAGCGGCCGACCAGGCGGGCGAGCGCGCGGCCGTAGGGGTTCGCTTCGCTGCTGCGGACGATGAGCGGTTCTCCGAGTGCGGCCCGCTCCGGCAGCGCCTCACGATGCACCCGTACCGCCAACTCGTCCAGACCCTGGCCGAAACCGCGGACGAAGCTTCCGTCCGCGTCACAGACCACGACGTCGCCGGGACGGACGACCTGGCGTCGGCCTGCCTGCTGGAACAGCGCCTCCCCGCGCAGGGAGACGTAGACGGCGACGGAGCCCGTCGGCCGCCGTTCGACGAGGTCGGCGGAACGCTCCACGACGTGGGCCGTGGCGCAGACGCGCGCCAGATGGACCCGCCCGAGGGCGAGGTTGTCCTCGCGGGCCCGGAAGTCCTCACCGCCCGGTGTGCGGCACTTCAGCGCGATCAGGGCGTCGGCGTTGTGCTCCTCCCAGGCCCGCAGCCGCTCGGCCGGCGGCACATGAGCCGTCGAGAACGCCTGCGCCGGGCGGGGCGCCGCTGCGGGGTGCATGGCTCCGAGAGTAAGACCGTCAACCCGGATTCCCGACCCTTCGGGCGAAGAAGGCGTTGAACCAAGTCATGACGGGCCTCGATCGAGCCCTCAAGGGTCTCGGTCAGGCCTGAACCGTGAGTGCGGCCATCGCACGATCGAGCAGCAGTGATGAGGGCACCGTGGCCTCGCACGCCACCCAGGCTGCGACGGCCGCGTCGAGGCAGGCGAGTGTGGATCCGACCAGGGCGTCCGACCGGGGGTCCGTGAAGCCGTCTGCGCCATCGCTCAAACGGCGGGAGACCTCCGGCAACAGGGCCTCGTGCCAGCTCAGCTGTTTCTCCCAGTAGCGGGCACGCAGTGACGGGGTCTCTCTGATCATCCGCAGGTGGCGGAGCGACTCCTGCGGTGCCTCGTCCCACGCCCCGGTGATGACGTGGAACGTGTGCCGAAGTGCCTCCCAGGGCGTCTCATTCTCGGGCTGGGAGGAGAGGACGTCGGCGATGTCGCGGACTCGGTCACCGACCGAAACGGTGGTACGCGAATCCGTCCCGCAGTGGACGATCCTGCGCGCCGCCCGGTCGCGCAGAACTTCACCGAGGACGTCTTCCTGGAGCCGGTCAGGGCCGGAAACCTGGCACTGCCCTCCGCCGAGGGACGCGAGGCGTTCATCGACGTCGCCGACATCGCGGACGTCGCCGTCGCCGCGCTCACCAGCGACGCCCACACGGGCCGCGTGTACGAACACCGGGCCAGAGGCATTCTCCTTCCGCACCATCGCCTCCCTCATCTCCGAAGCGACGGGACGCGAGATCCACTGCACCCCGGTCGACCGCGCCACGTACCTGGACACCCTCGTCCAGCAGGGATTCCCGGACGAGGCCGCCCAGGCGGTCACGAACCTGATGGAGTCGATCGCCCACGGAGTCGGCGACAGGGTCACCGACGACGTCCGGCGGGTTCTGGGCCGCCCGCCGCGTCTCTTCGCCGACTACGTCAAGGAAGCGGCCGCATCGGGCGCGTGGGTTCCTGGCGGAACGGCCGGTCGTCGCCGCGTGAGGCGGACGGCGGGAACCGGCAGCACGGCATGTCGCCGCCGGGACGGCTCTCGGAACCGCGTAAGCGCGAGATCTACGAAGCCGTCCTCGAGCTCCTGTGCGAGGTGGGCTACCAGGGCCTGTCGATGCCGGCGCTCGCCGCCCGGGCACGCAGCCCTGCCACCATCTATCGCCAGTGGCAGGGCAAGGCGGGACTGGTGATCGCCGCGCTGATCAACCGTCAACCCGAACTGGCGGCGGATGTCGACACCGGTTCGCTCGCCGGCGATCTGTACGCGCTCGTGCGTCGGCTTCCGGACGTCGCATCGGGAGAGATCGAGCTGATGGCGGCGCTCGCGCATGCCGCCATGCGTGAGGAAGACGTCGCGAAAGCGATGCGCGACGCGCGAAGGGCCACCCGTGTGGGTAGCCCTTCGCTGACGATCGTCATCTCGGCTAATCCGTCTGTGGCACGAAGGCCGGCGGAAGGCACGCCGAGATCTCCGGACGTTCCAGCAGCGGCGCCAGTGCCTTGGCCAGCTGCTCCTGGTCTGCGGCGGGGAGCGTTTCGAGGAAGCGGTCGATGACGCTCCGGTTCACGGCTTCGAACCCTCTGATGGCGGTACGGCCGTCGTCGCTGATCCTGATCCGCTTCATCCGCCGGTCGGTCGGATCCTCGCGGCGTTCGATGAAGCCGCGGCGCACCAGACCGTCCAGAGACCGGCTGATCGCCCCGAGGGAGATCATCGCGAACTCGGCCGCCTCCTTCACGCTCAGCTCGGTGTCGATCTCGTCGAGGTGGTGCAGCACTCGGATCTGGGTGGTTGTCAGCTCGAGTGCGTCAACGGTGTCGAACACGTTGACCGTCGCCTCCCGCCCGAAGTAGGCGATGAGGGCGAAGAGGCTCGTCGACAGATCGGGTCTGGCGACCTCGCCGGACCCGGATGACCCGGTACCGATTGATGCGTGCATGCACGCAATTATTGCAGGCGTGCCGCGGGGCTTCAACTACGACAGCGTTGATCCTCACCCGGCGACGTCGAGTTGCAGCACCAGCGGACTCGTGCGCGTCCGCAGGCCCGGGAGGATCTCCTTGAGCAGTGCGTCGAGCTCTTTGCGTGTGCTGACGGAGTACGCTTCGCAGCCGAAGCCGGCGGCGAGCGCGGTGGCGTCGAGTTCGGGGAATCCTCCCCATGGCCCCTTCCCGCCGGCGTTCGCCGCGAGCCGATCCATCACGGCGTATCTCCGGTTCCTGACGACCACGGCCAACGCGCCGATGCCGTAGTGGGCCGCAGTCCACAGCGCTTGCACGGTGTACGCTGCGGAGCCGTCGCCGAGCACTGCCACGACGGGTCTGTCGGGCAGGGCCATGCGAAGCCCGATCGCGCCGGCGAGACCGAAACCGAGCCAGCCGGATCCGTTGCTCACGAAGGACAGCGGGGTGGTGGCGGGAATCGCCTCGACGAGTTCCAGGCGGGTGGACGGCGACTCTTCGACGAGGATCGCGTCCTTGTCCAGGTGCTCGGCCAAGGTCGCGAACGCCGCGGCCGGTGTGAGCTCCGCCGAGCCGTTGACCACGGCGGCCGGTCGGCTCCGCCAGGGCCCGGGCGTCCGCGCCCGCAGAACGGACGCGAGGGTGCTGCAGGTGCTCGCGAGATCGCCGAGTACTGCCACGTCGCATCCGCTGCGGTGGGCCTCCTCGGGAACGGACGTCAGAACCGCGAGACGGGTGCCGGCTGCGTAAGTCGGTACCGCCTCGTCGTACAGGTAGCCGCGCAGCATGCTTGCGCCGATCGCCAGGATGGCGTCGTGCCCGTCGAGTGCCGAACGCACGGCGCCGCGCTGCCACGGGAGATCCCCGCGGTACGCGGGGTGGTCGTGCGGGAAGCCCTGACGGCTGGCAAACGGTTCCTGCCAAACGGGACAGCCGAGCCGCTCGACGAGAGTGACGACCTCGTCCCACGCGCCGTCGATCGCCGCTCCGGAGCCGATGACGGCGACCGGATTGACGGATTCCTCGAGGAGGGCGACGAGCGGCTCGAGCTGATCGGGCGTCACAGTCCGTCCTAGCACGACGGTGCGCGGGGCTCCGGTCGCCAGCGGATCAGCCGGTTCGGACCAGTCGCTGAGCGGTGCGACCACGACGGCCGGACCAGCACCTGCTGCGGCCTCGTGATGAGCACGGGCGACGGCCGCGGGAAGATCCTGCGGCCGGGCCGGTGTCGTGGACCAGACTGCGTAGTCTCCCAGCAGGTTCTCCAGGCCGCTGGCGCTGAGGAACGGACCGCCGGCGATGTGGCGCCGGTCCTGCTGTCCGACGAGCACCACGAGCGGGACCCGCGCGGCATGGGCATTGGACAGGGCACCGACGGCATTGCCGAGGCCGGCGGACGTGTGCAGGTTCAGCAGCGCCGGTTTGCCGGTTCCCATCGCGTAGCCCGTGGCGATTCCGGCGATCGCGCCCTCGTGCAGGCCGAGCACGTACCGGAAGTCGGCGGGAAGATCGGTCAGGAACGGGATCTCGGTGGACCCGGGATTCCCGAACACAGTGGTCGATCCGAGGTCGCGCAGGACATCGAGAGTCGTGTCGCGCACCGAAAAGGTCATGAGGGGCTCCCGGGGATGCCGAGCGCGAGTTCTCCGGTGCCGGGGACGAAGCCCGGAGGCGGTCCCAGCCAGAATCCCGACTCGGGTGGATCGGCGAGGTCTTGCGCCGCGGTCCGGTCGACGACGGATTCCCATGCGTCGGCGACCTCGTCGACGGACGGGGCGGTGAGGCGGACGCCGTCGGTCTGGCGGTAGAGCACCTCGTGCAGGTGTCCCTCCTCGGCGACGACGTTCTTTCCCGATGCGGGGCAGTCGGGATGGACGAGGTAGGCGGCGATGGGCGCGACGCGGTCGGGCGAACGTCGCTCGATGACCTCCGGACTGAGCGGCGGGATGTCCGCCAGGCGCGCCGACATCGTGAGCGCGCCGGGGGAGAGGGTGTTGACGGCGATGCCGTCCTGCGCGCCCTCGAAGGCGAGGGTACGCGTGAGCCCCCAGATTCCGGATTTGACGGCACCGTAGACCGAGCCGTAGCCCGCGCCGAGCATCGCGCCGGACGTCGTGTTGAGGATGCGGCCGCCTCCGTTGCGCAGGAGATGCGGCCACACGGCCCGGCACATCCAGATGGTGCCGTAGAGGTGGACGTCGATCATGCGCGTGATCTCGTCGGGCTGCAGTTCGAGGAACTGGGCGAAGCGCATGACACCGGCGTTGTTGATGAGCGCGTCGACCCGGCCGTACGCGTCCAGCGCCGTGGCTACGACTGCGAGCGCACCGTCCTCGGTGGCGACCGAGTGCGTGTCGACGACCGCCGTGCCGCCGAGGTCGCGTATCTCCTGCACGACGGTCTCCGGGTGTGCGGCGAACGTTCCCTTGCCGTCCGGTCCGACGCCTAGGTCGTTCACGACTACGCAGGCGCCAAGTCGAGCGAGAAGAAGAGCGTAGGAGCGGCCCAGGCCCGGGCTACCGCCGGCACCTGTGACGATGACAACCTGACCATCGAAGTTCACTTGTCTGTTTCCTTTGCCGAGGGCGTCATCGCCACGGGTTGGCGGGCACCGTATTCGTGCTTGATCATGCTTGTCAGTGCTTCGGTACGATCGCCGCGCCGAGCACCGAGCGGTCGGACACGTCGGCCATCGCCGCGGCCGCGTCTTCGAGCCGGTACGTGCGCTCGGCGAGTTTCGCAAGGTCGAACACGCCGCGCTCGGCGAGCTGCACCAGCCACGGAAGGTCGCGCGCCATCAGCGCCGATCCCTGCTGGCACGGATGGATCGTGCGTCCCGCGATGACTGCGAACTCCGCGAGCGGGAACGAGACGCGGGCGAAGGGGTCTGACGAGATGCCGGCGAGGACCAGATGCCCGCCGAGGCCGGTCATCGCCCATGCCTGCTCGATGCCGCGTGCGTCGCCGGACGCGTCGAAAACGAAATCTGCGCCCCCGGCGAACAGGGCTCCGCCGCCATCATCGATCTTCCGCACCTCGGCGACGGGGTCGACGGCTCCGGGATCGAAGACATCGTTCGCGCCGAACCGCTCTGCGGCGGCGCGGCGCTGCGGGAGCGGGTCCACGGCCACGATCCTGGAGGCTCCCGCGAACCGTGCCGCCTGCACGTAGCCGAGTCCGATCGGGCCGCACCCGACGACGGCGACGACGCTGTCCGGCGTGATCGGAGCGGTGATCAGCGCGGCGCCCGCCCCGGTGACGATGGGGTTTGCCACCAGTGCCAGCTGATCGTCGGGGAGATCCGTGTCGACCGGGGTGCAGTGGTACTCGGTGGTGATGGTGTGCTGTGCGAAGAGCCCGACGTTGCTGTTGCCGTGCACCGGCGTTCCGTCGGCCGTTCTCGCGTAGGCGCGGCCGAACGGGACGAGCTTCGCGCAGTATTGCGGGAGGCCACGGACGCAATACCTGCAAGAGCCGCAGTTCGGCGTGCTCACCACGATCACGCGCTGCCCCGGCCGCACACGGTCGACCGCGGACCCGACCGCCTCGACGACCGCGACGCCGCCGTGGCCGTTGACGAGGTGGGTGGGCATCGCCGGGCCGCCTACGTCGAATCCCGCGCCGCCGGGCGGCATGCTGGGCCCACCCGCCGGGGGACCCGGGGGCATACCAGGGGCCGCCGGGCGGCGGGCCCGGAGGCATTTCGGGACCTCCGGGCGGGGGGCCGGGAGACATGCCCGCGCCGTCCAGTGCCGGTGGTGCCAGCGGGATGTCGGCCGAGCCTACGTTGGCTGCGCTGACGCGCAGAAGCACATCGTTGGCCTGCAACTCGCCCAGTTCGATTTCCTCGACCTGCAGGCCGGCCGGTGTCGAGATCGCTGCGATTGTCTTCATGGCACCTCCACGCCTATGGCATCGGCATCTTCGATAAACGCTTGCACGCATGCAATGGTTGCATGCGTGCTTCTAACGTGCAACCATTGCATGCGTGCAAGCAGCCAGTGACCGCGGACACACCGGGCCCGAGAGGGCCGTGCGCTCCGATCTCGGGGCCGGCTCAAGCGCGATCGCGGCCTTCTTCGGTAAGGAGGGTGTCGCCGGCATCTTCAGCGCCGTCGACGCGCTCGACCTGACCATGACCCAGGTCCGAGTGCTGCACCACGCCGCCGAGGCGGACCCCGAACTGTCAGGCAAGGAGGCAGCAGAATCCGTGGTGATGTCGATGGCGGCAGTCAGCCGGGCGGTGGACAGCCTGGTGCGCCGCGGGTACCTCGAGCGACGTGAGGACCTCGTGGACCGCCGGATGAAGGGGATCACCGAGTGCGGACGCCGGGCCATCCGGTACTCCGAGGCTGTGCACAGGGACATGATCGACCGGTTCGTGGAGGCGCTTCCGAGCGCCGAACGCGAGCGGCTCGCGGCGGCTCTGGCCCCACTGATGGAGAGACCGGAGATCGCCAGCCGTCTGCCGCGGCCTCAGTCGGGCGCGTGACGTTGCACCACAAACATCAGGCCCGTCGCCTTAGATGCGGCGGGCGAGAACAGCAGGAGGCAAAAGTGGCTGTTGAGGCCACGGTCGGCACATCAGTCGACCGAGAGGAACTCCTTCGGCGCGCGCGAGAGCTTGTGCCAGCCCTGCGAGAACGGGCGCGCGCGACGGAGGAGGGCTGCAAAGTCCCGGAGGAGTCGGTGCGCGAGATCGTCGCAGCCGGGCTTGTCCGCGCGGGCACGCCACGGCGCTTCGGCGGCTACGACGTCGAGTTCGAGACCGTGCACGAGATGACAATGGAGCTGGCCCGAGCCTGCGCCTCGACGGCCTGGTGCTTCCAGCTGTGGGCGCTGCACTGCTACTGGATGGGCTTTTGGCCGCTCGAAGCGCAGGAGGAGGTCTTCGCCGACGGTCCCGACATGCTGAGCGCGAGCGTTCAGCTGAGCGTGTCATGCGACTACGAGCGGACGCCCGGGGGCTACCGGCTCTCCGGCCGCGGACGGTTCGCCAGTGGTTCGGATCCCTCGCAGTGGCTCTTCGCGCTCGGAGTCGGGGCGGAAGGACCTCTCCAGTTCCTTGTTCCGCGCGCGCACTTCGCCGTACTCGACGGTACGTGGGATGTGGCCGGCCTGTGCGGCAGCGGCAGTAAAGACGTTGTGGTGCAGGACGCGTTCATCCCGTCGCACCGGGCCATCCGGCCGGCACCGCCGATCGACTTCGCACCCGAAGGTCCGCTCCCGTACGACCAGCACCGGCAGCGCCGGTACTCGGTTCCCCTGTCCGCCATCCAGGGGTGGGACTTCCCGGCCGTCGCCATCGGCGCGGCGCAGGGGGCGTACGACGAGATCGTGCGGCGGATGCACGGCACCAAGGGCTCGGTGCGCGCCGCGGATTCACCGGTGATCCAAGCTCAGATCGCGCAGTCCGCCGTGGAACTCGATGTCGCACGCACGCTGCTGCACCGCGACCTCGAAGACTCCCAGAGTAAGGGCGAGCGGGGCGAGACCCTCGCGCCGGTCGACTACGCCCGTTACATGGCCAACAAGTCCTACGCGCACGAGCTGGCTGTCGGGGTGGTCAACCGAATGTACGCCCTGGGCGGCGGCCGGAGCTTGTCGCGAAACGACCCGCTTCAGCGCGCGCACCGCGACGCGCACGCGACGGCCCACCCGGGAACGATCGGCCAGTTCCCGATGGCCTCCCAGCCGTACGGCCGCTGCCTGCTCGGGCTCGACCCGCGCGAGGTCAACTTCTGGACGGGACCGGCCCTGGGGTGATCCCCGCGGCTACCGGAGAAAAGGAGAACGAGAACATGCCCGAGACCCAGACGTCGGCGCCCCCCATAGCCGAACCCCCGATGCCGGCGCCGAAGCCGCCGATGACCCTTGAGGAGGCTTGGACGGCGATCGCCGTTCCGATGCCGCCGCCCGCGCAGGCCGCGGAGAAGCAGTGCTTCTCCACCGAGGAACTGCGTCAGGACTTCTACAGCTCCCGCCCGCCGTTCGGCGACCGGTTCATGCCGAACTGGATGCAGATGCGGCAGTCGGAGTTCACGCGGGTGCTGCTGGACAAGGCGGCACTGAAAGCCGGTGAGCGGGCGCTCGTGCTCGGCGAATTCCTCGATCACGTCGGATTCGTCGACATGATCAGCGGCGAGGTACAGCCCGGAGGTACCGCCGAATACGTCGACATGGTCCCGATGATCGAGGCCCACCGCGTGGGGCGTTTCGACCCCTACACCGAGATCGCCGCGAAGCACGAGCCGGAGGCGTTCGACGTCGTCATCGCCTCCCAGTGGGAGCACCTGCTCGACCCGGACGCGGAACTCAAGGCGCTCAGCCGACTGGTCCGCCCCGGCGGCAGGGTCCTGCTGTTCCATCCTGGCCCGACCGCGGCGACGTTCGCGCTGGCCGAGCAGGATGTCTGGCTGGACATGCTGCTGAGCTTCTTCATCACCTTCGCAGGCTCCCGTGAGGTGCCGCTGGACTCGGCGTTTCAGTGGAAGAAGGCCGCTTGGCTCGCCGTCAGCGTCGATGATGTGCGCGACGCGGCGGCCCGCTGCCTGACAGACGTGACGGCGTGGCAGCACCGCGGGATGGCGATCGTCGACGGTCGCAAGCCCGCTGCCGGGGACGAGCCCGGGAGGTCGGCGTGAACGTTCAGATCGCGTTCCTGCGCGGCGTCGGACACGGGCCAGGCGACATGCTGGACATGCCGGCGCTGCGCGAGGCGCTCGCCGAGGCGGGCTTCGCCGCTGTGCGCACGTACCTGGGCAGCGGAAACGTCGTGCTGCTCGACGATGGGGAGCCCGGCGTTCTGGCCGCTCGCGTCGGCGAGATCCTCCAGAAGCGCTTCGACCGGGACATCCACGTCATCGTGCGCAGCCTCGACGAGCTCTCCGAGGCGGTGGCGCGCAATCCGTTCCCCGACGCCGCCGCCGACGCCGAGCACTACAACGTCGCCTTCCTGGAGACGACGCTCGATCAGGCCGAAGTCGAACAGCTCGCCGTGCTCGCCACGGGGCGGGAACGAGTCGCGGTGATCGGACGCGAGCTGTACGGCTGGTACCCGGACGGATTCGCCGGTTCGCGGCTCATCGGCGGGATCATGGGCCTTCCGGTGCCCGCGACCGCTCGTGACTGGACGACGGTGACCGGCGTGCTCGACCTCGCGCGCGAGGTGCGCGCGGAGAATCGGAGCCGGTGATGCGTGAGCACGCGACGGGTGCATTGGCCTCGCCCGATGACCGGCTGACGCCGACCGGTTCCGGGCAGTTGGATCCACGCGGTCTGCGCGACGCGTTCGGCTGCTTCCCCAGCGGGGTGATCGCGCTCTGCGCGCTGGCGCAGGACGGCGTGCCGGCCGGAATGGCGGTCAGCTCGTTCACCACCGTCTCGCTCGACCCGCCGCTGGTGTCGGTGAGTATGCAGAACACATCGACGACCTGGCCGATCCTGCGCGAGCGGGCACGGCTCGGACTCAGTGTGCTGGCCGAACAGCAGCATCGCGAGGTCCGGCAGCTCGCCTCGACTGGAACCGACCGGTTCGCCGGAGTGAGCTGGCACGCCGCCGACGACGGCGCAGTGTACCTGGACGACGCGGTCGGCTGGTTCAGCTGCAGTGTCTGGAACCAGCTGCCTGCGGGCGATCACACCATAGCCCTGCTGGAGATCAGAGGGCTGCGAACTGTCGCGGGCGGTGCCCCCTTGGTGTTCCACGCAAGTCGATTCCGCCGACTGGCCCCCGTCGACCAATCCGCCTGAACGCACCCAACGGCCACTCTTCCCAAACGCAACGACGCGACCAGGGAGTAGAAGTGATCAAATCAGGAAGCGCCCGGGATCTGCGCTTCGACGACCAGGTCGTCATCATCACCGGCGCCGGAGGCTCACCGAGTCTCGGCCGCTCCTACGCCCGACTGCTGGCCAGCCGCGGAGCACGCGTACTGGTCAACGACCTGGGCGCGGGACCGGACGGCAGCGGCGTGGCGCCCGCGAACGCCGAGCTCATCGCCCGGGAGATCATCGCCGGGGGCGGCGAGGCCGTAGCCGACACGCACAGCGTGAGCACGGAGGACGGGGCCCGCGCCTCGTCCAGACCGCGATCGATCGCTGGGGCCGGGTCGACGCCCTCATTAACAACGCCGGCGTACTGCGATTCGGGCTCATCGAGGAGCTCGATCCAGCGGCCATCCGCGCGATGGTTGACGTACATCTGCTCGGCACGATCTGGATGTGCCGTGCGGTGTGGCCGCACATGCGCGACGCCGGCTACGGGCGGATCGTGAACACGACGTCGCCCGGGATGCTCGGCTCGGGCTACGGCTCCGTCTACGGCGCCGTGAAGGCGGGCAGCTACGGCCTCACCAGATCGCTGGCGATCGAGGGTGACCCGTTCGGCATCAGAGCCAACGCGCTGGCACCGCTGGCGGCCACGATCGCCTGGGACGTCGTTCAGGCGCCCGGCAAAGAGGCGATGGACGGCCCGGTCGCACAGGACATGAGTCCGGATCTGATCGCGCCGACCGCCGCCCTGCTCGCGCACCGCGTCTGCCCGTTCTCGGGCAAGAACATCACGGCGGATCCCGGTCGAGTATCAGAGACCTACTACCGCCAGACCGCCGGGTACGCCAAGGTCGCGCCGACGATCGAGGAACTCAACGACTCACTGCGCCAGGTCGTCGATCGATCCGACGCGCACGACATCGGCGATCCCGCTGAGGCGGCCACCTGGGTCGGCGGCCCGCCCCCGGTGCCGTCGGCCGGAGCGGCCCGCGCATGACGTGACGTTCGCTCGCGGTCCGCCAACGCTGCGGGCGAACGTCACCCGATCCACCTTCGCAACAAGGGAGTTTTCGTGAAGTTCTCAGCAGCGGTGTGGGACCACGCGGACGGCGTTCGTGTGGAGGAAGTCGAACTTCTCGAGCGACATCCGCGTGACGTACTCGTCAGGATCGAAGCGTCCAATGTGGCCAGCTCGGAGGCGAGCGCCCTGCTCGGCCCCGCCCCCGCCCCCGCCGACCTACCGCCCGACCTTCCCCCAGGCCTTGCTCTGCCGCCGTTGCCCTTGCACATCCTCGGCCACTCCGCGGTCGGTGTGGTCGAGGAGGTCGGCCCCTCCGCGGAGGGGGTGAAGGTGGGCGACCGGGTCCTGATGACCGGCAACAACAACTGCGGCGTGTGCCACTTCTGCCAGCGGGGCCGCTACGACCAGTGCGCCGCGATGGCGCTGTTCGGCCCGGCCACCGCTCGAACCGCGAACGGCGTGGACGTGCACCCCTTGGGTTACGTCGGCAGCCTCGCCGAGTGGGCCGTCGTGCTCGACAACCTGCTCGTGCCCGTGCGCACAGACCTGCCCGCCGACCAGTTGTCGCTGATCGGCAACCCGGTGTGCACCGGTGTCGGCGCGGCGCTGCGCACGGCCAGGATCGAGCCGGGCAGCGTGGTCGCCGTCGTCGGCTGCGGGCCGGTCGGCCTGTCCTACATCCAGGCGGCGCGACTGGCCCTGGCCGACCAGATCATCGCCATCGAGCCGCTGGCGCACCGCCGCGCGGCGGCACTGCGGATGGGCGCCACCACCGTCATCGACCCCGCCGAGACGGATCCGGTCGAGGCCGTGTGCGAGCTGTCCGGGGATGCCGGCGGGGTGAATCAGGGCCGTGGCGCCGACTACGTCTTCGACGCGGCGAACGATGCGTCGGCGACCGAGCAGGCCTGGGCCATGACCCGGTCGGCGGGCGATCTGACGCTGGCCGGGCTCGATCCGAGGCCCGGAGCCAGGGTCAGCTTCCCGATGGTGCAGTTCTCGAACTTCGGCAAGACGATCCACAGCTGCCAGATGGGCTCGCTGCTGATGCGCCGCGACCTGCCGTGGATGGTCAGGCTCGCCGAGCGCGGACAGCTCGACCTGGCCTCGCTGGCCGAACGCACCTACCCCCTGAAGGCAGTCGGCGAGGCCCTCCGCGACGTCGCCGAGTGCAACGTCCTCGGCGCGACCGTCGACCCGCGGCTGTGATCGTCGCACCGCACCCTGACCGGCATTAAGGAGATCAACGCCATGACAGCGCAGACGCCGACCCGCTCGATCGAGCGTTCGCCGGCCGAGCTGGTCGCGCACGCCGCCCAGCTTCGGGAACTGATACGCGACCAGGCCGAGGAGGCCGAGGGCCTTGGCCGCTACAACCAGGATGTGCACAAGGCCTTCCTGGAGGCGGGCTTCTACCAGCTGCTCACCCCGCGCCGCTACGGCGGCCTCGAGGTGGACCTTCGCACCTTCGCCAAGATCGTAATGGAGGTCGGCCGCGGTGATCCAGGCACCGCCTGGTGCCTGTGCCTGGGGCAGGGGCACGCTCTGACCACCGCCGCGCTGTGGCCGGAGAAGGCCCAGGACGAGGTGTTCAACAACGCGAGCGGCTACTTCCGGGCCTCCCACGCGTTCAACCCCGCGGGCACCGCCAAGCGCGTGCCCGGCGGGCTGCTGATCAACGCGAACTCCCGCTACCAGTCCGGGGTTCCGTACGCCACGCACGCCACGGTCTCCGTCGTGCTCGTCGACGAGGACGGCGGACCCGCCGGCGCACCGCCCGGCGCGCCTCCCGGTCCTCCGCCGGGTGCTCCGGTCGGCGCGCCGTCCGGGCCCCCACCGGGTGCTCCCGCCGGTGCGCCGCCGATGCCTCACGGCGACGTTCCGCCCTCTCAGATGCTCCAGGTGCTGATTCCCAAGGAGCAGTTCACGATCGTCGAGAACTGGGGCGCCGACGCGGTGCTGGGGATGCGTGCGAGCGGCTCCAACAGCATCACCGTGGAGAACCAGATCGTGCCCGAGCACTACGCGATCACCATGTCCCCGGACCTCTTGGCCTCGACGACCTCGCACGGCGTGAAGCTGCACGGCAACCCGATGTACCTGGGCGCGGCGACCGGCTCGTTCTTCCAACTCGAGCTCGTGGTCAGCGTCATCGGCGCAGCCCGGGCCGCCCTCGACGAGTACGAGAGGCTCGCCCGCACCAGGACCACCGCATACCAGGGCGGCGGCCTGCGCAACAAGGACCCGTTCTACCAGCGCGACTTCGGCGCCGCCAAGACGAAGACGGATGCGGCAACTGCGATCGCATGCTACGTCGCCGACACCATCACCGAGCGGAGCAGCGAGGCCATCGCGGGCACCATAACCTTCACGCCCGACACGGACATCGAACTCGGCTGCATGCTCATGCAGGCCGGCCACCTGGCCGCCGAGGCCGTGGACATCCTTTTCGCCTCCGCGGGCACCTCCGCATCCGGGCGCGGCCAGCGCATGCAGCGCTACCTTCGCGACGTCTGGATGTACCGCACTCACATCGGCGCGCAGTACGACCCGTTCGTGCGGCGATCCGGCGCCGGCAGCCTCGGCGACCCGCAGCCGTTCTTCCTCTGATCCGATCCAAGCCACTCCACCGGAGGGCAAGGATGTCCAACCCAGCAACTCACGGCGAGATCCACGCCAAAGACGCCGACGCACTGCAGCGCTTCTACACGGCGGCATTCGGCTGGGAGGTGCAGGACGTGGTCGACGGTGCGTACCACGTCCTCGCCGACCCGGACGCCGACCGCGGCATCCTGCATGTCGGAGTCGGTCGCGCGCCGCAAGACCGGGCCGGTCACCTGACCTTCTACGTGGAGGTTGACGACCCGGCGGCGGTGCTCGAGCAGATCGAGCGCCTCGGCGGTCGCACGGTCCGACCGCCCGCGCGGATGGGCACAGGACCGACGCTCGCCCTGTTCGAAGACCCCGAAGGCCACGTCATCGGCCTCGTCGAGCGCCACTGACCGGCGGAGGAAAAACGCATGTGGTCGCTGATTGTGCGCACTGGATCTGTGAGGTGGTCGTTCTCGGCCCGGGAGCAGCCGCGGTATCACAGAAACGAAACCTATCTATTTCGATTACCGTAGGGCGCCGCCGCTCGAATTCAACCGTTTCGATGGACGGGTTGTCGTGCCCCGGGGACGTGGGTCCCGGCTGCCAGGACTTCTGCATCACGCGCTCGGGCGGCGTGGTCTCGGCTTCCCCGTGATCGTGCGTCTCGGCGAGCTTCTTCTCCGGCAGCCACAAGGCGAGGATCAACGCGGCCACGAAGAGGGGCACCAGATAGCCGAACACCGGGGTCAGCGCGTGCTGGTAGGCGTCGATCACGATGTCCTGGCTTTTCGGCGGCTCGGCGGTGTCGCCGAAGCGAATGACGGCAGCCCGGAGCGCCGCGGGGCACAGCCCGCAGAGGACCGGCGCCGGGGGACCGTGACGCCTCCCCCACCGGGCCGACGGACCGCGGCGATCAGGCGCGGGCGGGCCGGGGGTCTGACGCCGTGCGGCTCGCCGTTTCCACGTCAGGACTCCGCGGGTGCGGGATGCCTGAGGGAAGGGAGCAGCACGGCGTCCACCAGGCGCAGCATGTAAGCCTCGTCGGCCTCCTCACCGTCCAGCACCGGGCGGGTCAGGCCGAGCGCGACCAGCATGATGTGGCAGAACTCGCGGGCCGGGTTGTCCGGGGAGATCTCGCCGCGGGCGGCGGCCCGGTCCACGATCCGCTTCGGGATCTCCGCGGCGGGCTTGGTGAACTGCTCGCGCATTGCCGTGGCCGGCTCCGGGTCTCCGAGGAAGGCGTGGGACAGCCCGGCCACGAGCTGGTGCTCCGGTGGCGCCGCACGGCTGACGCGGCGGACCATCTCGCGCAGGGCCTCGCGCAGCGAGCCCGTGTGGGCGTCCAGCTCCGCCGGGACCGGCTGGATCCGCTGGTGCTGGAGCGCGGCGACGACCAGCTTGGGCTTGCCCTGCCACTGCCGGTAGAGCGTGGCCGTACTGCACCGGCCGCGGCTGGCGACCGCCTGCAGGGTCAGCGCCTCGTAGCCGACCTCCCGCAGTAGTCGGAGGACGACCGAGTACAGCTCGGCTTCCCGCTCCGGGGTGAGGCGGGTCCGTCTGCCGGTCTGCGAGGCGACGTTGCTGGGCATCGGCTTCTCTCCGAATGGGAATAGTTTCGTTTCGAAACTAGGCCGCCCCCCGCGCATTGCAACGCCCCGGTCCCCGCGGCGGACTCTCGGGGTCCTCGCAACACCTGATGGCCTACGTGGTCGTCAGTAGATCACGCATACGCCGTGGCCCGGTTCACCCCGACCGCCCGGGCAGCACCCGAGAAGCTGCCGTTCTCCCGGTCCAGCGCCCCGAAGAACCTCGCCCTCAGCTCCGCAAAATCCACGATCCCCGCAACTCCCTCAACTCCAGGGTGTGGCGGGGATCGATAGAACCCGCCCGCGGCCGTGGGGCCCAGGACCTGGGCGGAGCGACCGGGCGGAGCGATCTCAGGGATGGGCGGCGCGGCCGGGGTCCGGGGCAGGAACGTCCCGGTCTGCTGTGAGTTCTTTCGCGGCCTCGGTCTCAGGCTCCGGGTAGCGAGGCATGAAGAAGGCCACGGCCGTGGCGATCACGATGGCGACGAGCATGACCAGGAGCACGCCGTCGTACGTGCCGGCCTGCTCCACGGCCACCTGTACGAGGAAGGGGATGGTGCCGAAGGCGACGACGCCGGTGATGCCGAGGGTCAGTCCCAGGAGCGGCGCGAAGGACCGGTCCCCGAAATACCGGCCCAGCAGATAGGGCGCGATCGTGTACTCGGCCCCCTGGAACCCGCCCAGCAGGGCCAGGGCGACGAACAGCAGCCAGGTGGTGCCGTGGGTGGTCGTCACGATCAGCATTCCGAGCAGGACACTCGCGAAGAAGGGGAAGGCCGCCCGAGCGGACTTCGACCGGTCCATCACGGGCCCGGCGACGCACTGGCCAGCGAACGACGCGAGCCAGAAGACCGACAGCGCGAGCGACACGGTCCCGCTGCCGTACCCGCGCTCGCCGAACAGATCGACACCGAGGGTCCGTACGGACATCGTGACCCCCGTCGGGACCAGGATGATCAGCATGAGGAGGAGCCAGGCACGCGACCGGAGCGCCGCGGCCAGCGGGACGCCGGGGGCGTTACGGTGTTCCTGCGGGCTCGCGTGCGCCGAGGCCTCGATGACTGGTCCGCTGTCCGGCACCGGGCGGGCCCCGGGGGCCGGCGGTGCCGTGTCCGGCTGGGAGAGCAGGACGATCTGGGCCGGAACGCAGAGCACCAGCACGCACAGGCCCAGCACGAGATACGTGTACCGCCAGCTGAAGGAGCTGGTGGACCACTCGAACAGCGGCGAGTAGACGGCGCTGGACAGGCTCGCCACCGCGCTGATCAGGGAGAACCCTACCCCGCGGTGGCGAGGGAACCATATCGACACGGTCTTGAAGCCCACCACCTGGGCGCAGACCTGGCTGCCCGCCAGGGCGACGACGGCGAGGACGCCGAAGAGCGCGCTCGCTGGCACCACCATCATCAGGCAGAACGCGACCCCGTAGATCAGCGAGGACCACACGGCGACGGTCCGCATGCTTACCTTGTCGACCAGGTAGCCACCGAAAGTGAGCACGAAGGGCGAGGAGAACAGCGGCAAGGACGACATGAGCAGCACCGTCTGCGACTGCGACCAGCCGAAGTCCTCGGATACCGGAGCGAGCATGTACGTGGTGAGATTGTTCACCACCGAGGGGCCCAGGATCATCGCGGTGATACCCGCGCAGATCGCCATCCACGCCCCCCGGGGGTAGCTCCGCAGCGACGCGAAATACTCACGAAGGGAGCCGCCCGCGGGATCGGGACCGGCAAGGGGTTGCTGGGGTGTGGGGTGAGGGTGGGGCATCGTTGACCTTCCTCTGGGGCAGTCGTGGGCCAAGTAGACGTCGTCCGGTCCGCGGCCCGCCGTTCTGCGGGGCCCCGGGGTGACCGGCGTCATGACGCCGGTGCGCGACGGGAGGGGCGAGGTCGTGGCGGCGCTCGCCGAGCGGGTCGGGCCGGCGGCCGAGGCGGAGATCGTCACGAAGGTGGTGGCCACGGCCACGGCCATCGGCGACCGGCTCGCCACGGCCGCGGACTGACCGTCGCCGGCTGACGGTCGCGGCTGAGGGGGAGCGGGGCCCTCAGAACGACCAAGCATGCGCCTCCCCGAAGCTGTGCGCCCCGTACTGCCGGGCGAACGTGTGGTACTGCGCGCCGATGTGGGTCCGCCACATGGCCACGTCGCGCAGGTAGCGCTGCATGCGCTGGCCCTGCCCGGACGCCGAGGTGCCGGCGGAGTTGAACAGGGTGTCCACGGCCTCGGCGGCCAGGTGCCCGGCCTGCATGAGCGTGGCGCCGAGCCCGGAGCCCATCTCCGCGGTGATCGTGAGCCGCCCCTCGACGGACTCGCGGCTCCACTCGGTCATGAGGTCGGCGGTGTGGCAGACGATGGCCTCGGCGGCGTTGGCCTTCAGCCTCGCCTCCCCGAAGTCGCGCTGGTACAGGGGGTCCTTGAAGCGCGGGCCGCCGCCGGGGACGGTGGTGTTCCGGGTCCGGGCCAGGTGCTCGAACTCGTCGAGGGCGGCGCGGGCGGCGCCGACGACGCTGACGACCAGCTCCAGGACGAAGAAGCCGCCCGTGACCGCCCCGAGGTACATCGGGTTGCCGTGCAGCCGCACCCCGGGCGAGGTGGTGGTGTTGATCTTGTCGGGGTCCATGACGATGCCGTAGTGCTCGGGCACCACCTGCTGCTCGACGATGACGCTGTTCGAGCCGCTCGCCCGCATGCCGAGGACGCGGTCCCCGCCCCAGTCGTCCGCGATGGTGAACTGCCCGGCGGGGATGAGAATCTGCATGAGGCGGGCGCCCGCGACCGGCTCGCCGGGAACGGGCGGCGGCGCGCCCTCCTCGCCGACCAGCACGGACACGGTGGCGTGGGAGGCGTACGGCACGCCGGACTGGTAGCGGGACCGGGCGTTCACCAGCCAGCCGCCCTCGACCCGCGTGGCGGTGCCGGCGGGGTTGAACGCGTGGGAGGCGCGGAAGTAGCCGTGTTCGTTGGTGAACACCTCGTCCTGCGCCCGCTCCGGCCAGTGCGCGGCGACGCTGAGCGCGTGACCCTGTCCCAGGCACAGGCACCAGGCGGTGCCCGGGTCGCCGCGCCCGACCTCCATGATGACCTGGGCGAAGGTGCGCACGTCCACCTCCAGGCCGCCGTAGCGGCGCGGGGTCAGCAGCCGGTAGAAGCCGGCCTCCTGGAACGCCTCGTGCACCGCCGGCGTGTAGTGGCCGAGCCGCTCGGCCTCCTCGGCCTGGTCCCGGATCAGGTTCCGCAGCTTCTGGGCGCGTTCGATCAGCACCGCCGCCGTCTCCGCAGTCATCGTGTGGCTCTCCTCGTCGTTGTTTCTCAGGGCAAGTCTGGTGAGGTGGGGTGGGTGGGGCAGGGCAGGGGAACTCAGCGGCGGGGACCACGCTGGCGCCGAGCACGGAGCAGTCGGCGACGTCCCGCATGGCCTGCACGACCTCGTCGAGGCCGTAGCTGCGCTCGGCCATCGCCTTGAGGTCGAGCTGCCCCTGCTCGGCGAGCCGCACCATCCAGGGCAGGTCGCGGCGCATCCGCAGCGAGCCCTGCTGGCAGCTGTGCACCGTCTTGCCGTGGTTGGAGAACTCCATCATGGGGAACGTGACGGTGGCGCCGGGGTCCTCGCTCAGCCCGGCCGGCGTCAGGTGCCCGGCCGAGCGGGTCATGGCCCATGCCTGCTCGACGGCCCGGGCCTCGCGCGCCGCCTCGAAGACGAAGTCGGCGCCGCGCCCCTGGTTGATGCCCCCGAGGTCCCCCGAGAGGTCCATGACGGCCTCGACCGGGTCGACCTCGGTGGGGTCGAGGGCCGTGGTGGCGCCGAGGCGCAGGGCGGCCTCGCGCCGGTGGGGCAGCGGGTCGATCGCGATGATCTGCGCGGCCAGGGCCAGCCGCGCCGCCTGCACGTAGGACAGCCCGACTGGCCCGCAGCCCACCACGGCGACGACGCTGCCGGGCTCTGTTCGGTGATGTACGCGCACACGGCACTTCACCTTCCTGTGCTGTGCTGGTCGGGTCCCGTGCGGTCGCCGCTCAGTCGGCGGGCTCGGCCGGGGTCGCCAGGTGGTGGGTGAAGAACTCGCGCACCAGGCGCCATCCCTCGACGGCCGCCTGGGGGGTGTAGCCGCCGCTGGACCAGTCGAAGAAGTCGTGGTCCGCGCCGTCGAAGAGGTGGTAGTCGAAGTCCTTGCCGGCGTCCCGAAGCACCTTCTCCTGGGCGGCGACCTCCGAGGGCGAGGGGACCAGGTCCTCGGAGCCGAACAGGCCCAGCAGCGGGGCCGACAGGCCGGGGGTGAGGTGGGCGATGGGCTCGACGAGCATGGGCGAGGCGTCGGGCGGCGGGGGGCCGGGAAGGGCCGGGGGCTTGTCCGGCTTGTCCACGATCACGCCGCCTCCGCCGTTGACGATGGCGTCCGCCCAGGTGGAGGTGCAGCCGATGTAGTAGGCCTGCCGGGCGCCCGAGCAGAAGCCGATCAGCCCCACCCGGCCGTTGGCGTTGGACATGGCGCGCAGGTACGCGGCGGCGCCGGCCGCGTCAGTGGCGACCCGGTCGTCCGGGGCGCCCCCCAGGCGGCGCATCTCGGCGGCGGCGTCGTCGGGATCACCCCACGGGTTCTCGCGGTGGTGGAGGTGGGGGCAGATGGTGTTGAAGCCATAGACGGCGAGCCGGCGGGTGTATTCCTTGCTGGCCTCGTCGTAGCCGGGCTCGTGGTGGAGCACCACCACGCCGCCGAGCGGTCGGTCGGTGAGCGGGCGAGCCACGTAGGCCTCGATGGGCTCGCCGTCCTGGCTGGTGAGGGTGATGGTCTCGGCCAGCGTGGCGTCGTACCGGGACATCGCTGTCCTCCTTCGTGCTGGGTGATTCGTGCGGTGTGCGGGGGGCGGGGCGGGTGGGGCTCAGGCCGGGCAGCGGCCGTCGACCACGGCCATGCTCAGCCGGCGCAGCACCGTGAAGGCCGCCTCGCGGACCGTGCCGGGCCCGTCGGTCAGCGGGTGTGCGGGCGGCACGCGGCCGGTCATCGGGAGTCCTCGGGGGGCCCACCGGGCCAGAAGCCGTCCCGGACGGGGTCGCCGTAGTCGCGGGACTGCTTGCGGTCGACCACCCGATGCCAGTGGGCCGCCAGGTCCTCGACCGTCATGCCGGGGTTGCCCCAGCCCTCGGTCTGGGCGAAGTAGCTCTCCCAGACCCGGCCGGACTCCGAGTGGATGCCGGCGCCCGAGCAGGGGCAGGACTCGTGGGCGAGGTAGGCCGCTGCCGGGGCGACCATCTCGGGGGTGCCGATCTCCGGCGGCGCGGGGTGGCCGGTCTCCGGCGGCGCGGGGATGCCGGGAGCGACCCGGACGGAGCCGGTGGCGGCGCCGGGGGCCAGGGCGTTGACGACGATGCCGTGTCGGTGCCCCTCCAGGGCCAGGGTGCGAGTCAGGCTCCACACGCCGGCCTTGGCGGCGCCGTACACCGAGGAGTAGCCCGCCCCGGTCATGGCCCCGGAGGTGGTGTTCACGATGCGCCCGTAGCCGGCCTCGCGCATGTGCGGCCACACCGCCCGGCACATCCAGATGGTGCCCATGAGGTGCACGTCGACGAGCGCGGAGATGGCGTCGGAGGGGAGGCGGTCGAACTCCCCGACCCGGAACACGCCGGCGTTGTTGATCAGCACGTCCACCCGCCCCCAGGCGTCCAGGGCGGTGCCCACCACGCCCTTCGCGCCGTCCTCGGTCGCCACCGAGTGGGTGTCGGCGATCGCCTCGCCGCCCTCGGCGCGGATCTCGGCGGCGATGGTCTCGGCGCTCGCGGCGTACGTGCCGCGGCCGTCCGGGCCCACGCCCAGGTCGTTGACGACGACCCGTGCGCCCCGCCGCGCAAGCAGCTGGGCGTAGGAGCGTCCCAGGCCCGGGTTGCCGCCGGCGCCGGTGACGACGACGACGCGGTCGTCGAAGCGCAGGGTGGGCTGTTCCCCGCTCACTCCACACCCTCCGGCACTGCGGCCAGTACCCGCTGCACGGCCGCGGCCAGCTCGAGGGCGGACTCCCGGCTGACCTCCACGGCGACGTGGGGGTGGGCGGGCGTGGGCAGGGCGATGGCCTCCCAGGCCTCCTGTGCCGTGCGGCGCGGGCCGCTCGGCGGCTTGCGTTCGATGGTCATGTCGGTCACTCCTGTCGGAGGTGAGGGCGGCCGCCGCCGAGGCGTGGCGCACCGCGGGTCGGTCAGAGGCGGAGCCCGAGGGGGTCCAGCCCCAGCACCGCGCGGGCGTAGGGCTGGGAGGCGATGTTGAAGTTGCCCAACGGCCCATGGGTGGCGGCGTGGACGTCGCGGTGGAGGCGCTGCAGCGGGTCCTTCGTGGACAGCGAGCGGGCGCCGCCCAGGTCGAATATGCGGTTGACGGCCTGCACCGAGAGCTTGCAGCCGTAGCCGCGGTTCCGCAGGTGGGCGGTGAGGTGCTCGATGGAGGGGTAGTCGCCGGCCTCGCCGATGCGCTGGGCCACCTCCATGTCCTCCAGCAGCATGGACCGGGCGGCCGCCACCTCCACCGTGGCCTCCGCGATCTGGGTCTGCACCATGGTGGAGTCGGCGCTTTTCACGCTGCCGGAGGTGCCGCGGGTCCGGGCGATGAGCTCCTCCGCCGCCCCCTGCGCGCCGCCGATCGCGACACAGGTCAGGTCCTGCAAGGTCGACATCGGGGCGAGGTAGCGCCGCTGCCGGTGGTAGCCGTACGCGCGCTCCAGGTCCGGGTCCCGCTCGAAGTCCACCGGGGGCCGCGGGATCTTGCCCCGGTGCTCCGGCACGAAGGCGTCCTCGATGAGGACGTCCTTGCTGCCGGTGCCGCGCAGGCCGGAGACGTCCCAGCTGCCGGCGTCGATGGTGTAGTCGCTGCGGGGCAGGATGAACTGCCGGATGCCCTCCTGTCCGGGGGCCACGACGAACATCCACTGGGAGTGGTCGCAGCCGCTGGCGAACTTCCCATGGCCGGATACCCGGTACCCGCCCGGGACCTTGCGCCACTCGGACTTCACGCCGAGCTGGACGCTGGCGGAGAGCATGTCGGGCCCGTCGGCGAAGACCTCTTCCTGGGCCTCCATCGACCAGAAGCCCATCCAATAGGCGTGCAGCGCCTGCAGGACGTACACCCAACCCGTGGACGGGCAGGAGCGGGAAAACTCCATGGCGACCTCGTACATGGTGGCGACGTCCACGTCGAGGCCCCCGAACTTGATCGGGGTACCGATGCGCACCAGCTCGGCATCGATGATGTCCTGCATCGTCTCCTGGGAGACCTGCGAGGCGTCTTCCGTGGCCTGCGCGCGCTGCCTCAGCGCGGGGGCCAACGCGGCGGCGCGTTTGAGAAGCTCCTCGCGGGCTGCCTGGTCCACTCCGGACTGGATGCTCATAACCTCACCTCGGGCCACAACAGGGGGAAGTCGGTCAGCGGCCGCTCGTGCGGAGGGCGTGGCACGAGAGGATGACCGTGACTGCTTGCGCGCATGCAATGGTTGCACGCTAGAAGCGTTCCATGCAACCATTGCATGCGTGCAAGCGTTTGTCGGATCCCCTGCCGACTGCCCAGCGGGAGGCCGCGAACAGCGCGGCGCCGGATCTGCGACTGGACGCCGCGGTGCGGCTATTGAGTGGCCTTCGGCGGGCAGCTGGTGCAGAGCCAGACGCCTCGGATCCGGACCGAGATCAAGCGTCACTTCGATCTGTTCAGCGCCGAGTTTGCCAGCGAGGACGGTCTACTGGCGTTGCCGCATGCGGCCTTGCTCGCGCGTGCGCGTCGCTGACCCAGGTCGGCTGCTGTCACGCAGCGGTCAGACAGGAGTCCGAGCCAGCCGGGCGTACATCTGAAGTTCGGCCGCTCTTCATCTGTGTACGGACCAATGTCCCGAGCTGTCAGGGTCAGGGGCGGCCGGGGACGGTGTCTCCGGTTCTCGGGCTGATCAGGGTGACGCCGCTGTGAGCCTGCAGGGCGACGCGCAGGGCCTCGTTCTCCAGGGTCAGGCGCCGGATGTGGTCTTCGTAGATGTACAGGTGACGGGTGAGGTTCTCCTTCTCTGCGCGCAGGCGGGCAATGGTCTGCTGGTCCTTATCGGTGTTGCGGGCGCGGGGCTGGGTCGCCGAGCGGGCTGCTTCCGTCTGGAGCCGGGTGATCTGATCGGGGAAGTCCCGGTAGAGGGTCTGGCGGGGGACGTTGAGGCGGCGGGCAAGAGCGGAGACAGTGGCCCGGGGCCCGTCTGCGGCGTCTTCCAGCAGAGCCTCGACGGCAGCATCGACGGCCTGGAGGGTCAGTTCGTGCCGTCTCATGTCCGCGCCTGTTGATCTGGTGCTGGGGTGGGATAGCCGAGAAAGGAGGCGATCTCGTCGCGGCGTCGGACCAGCCGGTCGCGGACGAGTGGAGCGAGGATGTCGCCGCGCGCTAACTGGACGTCCAGCAGGGCGAGTCGATGGCGCCAGGCCGCCCTGTTGTCTTCGGTGAAGGCGGCGTTGTTGCAGGCCAGGGGCTGGCAGCTGTTCAGTGCAGGAGCCTGGGCGCTGTCGGCCGGTGGCCTGCAAAGACGGCGGTCGGGGTTGTCGCTGCAGGTGACGAACGTGCCCGGATAGATCCGCGGATGCGGGCGGGTGATGTTGGACACCAGTGCGGCCGCTACGCTCGCTCTGCTGGAGCGTGGCGTGTCCGAGCAACTGATCGGCCAGCGGCAGGTGGTCATGACGACTGACCAGCTTCTGGCTGACACGCTGCAGGCCAAAGAGTCCATTGCGCTGCGGTCCGATATGACACTGGCTTGGGATGAGCGCAGCGCCAGTACCGCCGTCCTGACCTCGACGCCCGAGCAGTTGGCCGCGCTGCGGTCCACGTCAGCGCGGCCGGTGGAGATCATGCAATCAGCTCCCCGGGTGTCACGGCCGGAGTTGCGCAGCCTTCCACGACTGCCCAGCGGCCGTCGTGGCACGGAATGGCTGACGGCCGTCGACTACGCCAAGGAACACGGCCACATCCTGTGGTGCGACGACCGAATCTTGCGCGCTGTCGCACGGTCGCAGGGCGTGGCCTCCTTCGGCACGCTCGCTCTCATCGACGCCTGCGTGCAGAGCAACCTGATGGAGCCCCGGGAGGGATTGGTCATGAAGGCCGAGCTGCTCCGAAACTACTACGTCGACATCCCGTTCTTCGCCGACCTCTACAGTACTGCGGCGCAGGCCGACGGCTGGCAGGCAACGGCGGTTGCTGTGGCTGTGTCACGGCCAGGCGCATGGTCCGACCCACAAGCCGCGGCGGCATTCGTCCTCAATGCTGCTTCGCAGACCATTGGCTCCCTGCCGCACGAGGCCTCGGCATGGCTCAGCGCCGCCTACGCCGGCCTGTATCGGGCGACACTGCCCTCGCACCGGCCGCGCAACCTCCAGGTCCTTTCTTGGCAGGTCATCACCCAGCCGTGGGTTTCGGCCTCCTCGCTCCCGTTCGTCCTGGCGGGGCTGCACGCTGGCAGGGAGGATGTGGCCGACACCGACGCCCCGCTTCGGGCTGCAATCACCCAGTACTACGGCGCCCTGGTCGACCAGTTTGGCCATATCACCGCCGCCAGCACTCTGATGAGTCTGTTCGCCCTCACCGAGGGGGAGGACAAAGCCACTGCGGCGCGCACCGTGCTGACCTACCTTGCCCGGTAGACAGCAGGAAGGGAGCCCAGCGGCAGTTGGTCCGACTGCCCGCTCATGGCGTTTCAGCCTGGGGCAGGGCGAGGTCGGGTGGGTAGCCCTTGGCACGAAGCCAGCTATCGAGGGCCAGGGCGACGATGTCGCCGTGGGGAACGTCCTGGTCGGCGTAGTAGCGACGGATGCGTCTCTGAAGTTGCAGGACGTCAGGGACGGCGTAGTTGAGCTGTCCGCGTTTGATGTGGCGGTTGCCGATCACCGCGAGAGTGTCGGGATGGGGAGTGAGCGGATCGTCGGCGGGCTCGGACTGCGCATCGAGTGCGTCGGCCACGTCGCGTAGCCGACGGGCGTGGTGGGAGAGGTCGGGCACGAACGTTGCTCCGGTCAGTGCGGCTAGGCGGCTAGTTAGCCGCCTATTGGGCTATTGGAATAGTCGGCGGAAGGGGCGGCCGCGCACTCCGCGAGCTGGCTGCCGCCCCCCTGTGCCGTACGGCGGGTCAGAACCCGCGGGTGGTGAGCCACTCGTCCAGCGCGACCGAGACGATGTCGCCCATGGGCAGGTGGTCGAGTTCGTTGTCCAGCGCGAAGCGCTTGATCCGCTTCTTCAGCTTCAGCGCAGCAGGGACCGAGGCGTCCAGGCTCTCGCGCGCGATGATGCGCTGATTAAGGACGACTGCCGCCTCCGGGATGTCCTTCGGACGCCCCGGCCCCCGCTCCCATGACGTCCCGTTACTGGGCGCGGCATCCGAACCGGCATGCTGCTCGTGCTGAGGACTCGCTGCGCTGGCGCTCGCAGGGAACGCACTACTTCCCGCAA
Organism: Streptomyces stelliscabiei; assembly: GCF_014873495.1. Taxonomy (GTDB): domain Bacteria; phylum Actinomycetota; class Actinomycetes; order Streptomycetales; family Streptomycetaceae; genus Streptomyces; species Streptomyces bottropensis. The sequence goes on from NZ_JADBGF010000001.1 coordinate 8,787,580, forward strand.
CGGGAAGGACCGTCGAGTGAACCGCCACCTCAGCGGTGTACGCCCCACCTGGAGCGGTGCCCGTGTTTCGGGACGACCCACGCTGTGAGACGTGCTCGACTGACTGCGGGGGCTGGACCGCAGGTGCTGCAGGCCCCGCTGCCGGGGCCACGGTCTGTCCCAGCGCTTGCTGCTCCACCGACTCCACAGCAGCTACTGCTCCCGCCTCGGGGGCGACGACGGCCTGACCAGTCTCCTGATTGGCGGCCGACACCTGCACCGGGCTCATTGGTGCAGTCTCGATGCCCGCGTGGGCGGATGGTGTCGCAGGCGCCTGCGACACCTCGGCCATCGCCTCGGTCCGGGCCTGCGCTGATGCCTCGACGGGCACAGTGGAAGGGGGCTGACCTTGGGACTCCCTTGCAGCGGGACGGCCTTCGCCCTGGTCGGTGGCCTGTTCGGCGGCGTACTGCTCGGGGGTGAGCTCGGCGGCCGGGGGAGGGGGAGGTGGTGCCGTCTTCTTGGCCCCGCCCAGGGTGCGGCCGGTGCGGCGGGCCGGGGGTTTCATTCGCTCGCTCATGCGGTGAGCTCCTTCATCAGCTCGGCGTACTCGCTCAGCTCGGTCGGGATCTCGCCGAAGGCCTCCATGTAGTGCACCCAGGCGTGGATGACGGTCTCGGCGAGCGGGAACGGCTCGTCGCGGTCTGGGCCGATGCCCTCACCCTTCTCGGGCTCCAGCAGCTTGTCCTTGGCGTTGCGGGGCAGGCTGGTGCGGTCGTCGGCCTTCACGAGGACCACGTGGGCGGTGACGTCGCGCTCGTTACGGGCGGCGGCGCGCTCGGCCTCGTCGAAGGTGGCCACGAGCTTGCGGCGCTCGATCTTGGTGGGGGCGACCGGCACGAGCAGCAGGTTCGCCTCGGTGACAGCCTCGTGGAAGATGCGGGCGCTGCCGCCGCCGGCGTCGACGACGATCGCGCCGAACTCGGACCGCTTCTCACGGATGTACTCGGCGATGTCGTCGAACGGGTACCGCTCGACCACCAAGTCGGCCGGGATCTCGAAGCCGGCGGCCTGGGCGACCTTGCACCAGTCGTAGGCGGACTGGCTGGTGGCGTCGGCGTCCAGCAGCAGCGTCGGCAGCTCCAGGACGACGGCGTAGTAGAGGGCGATGAACCAGGCGGAGGTGGTCTTGCCGGTGCCGCCCTTGAGCATGCCGACGACGATGACGAAGGCGTCCCAGGCGCGGGCTGTGGCCGCGGCCAGGGTCTTGATACGGGTGTTCTCGTTCACGTGTGCTTGTTCTCCTGAAACTGGAAAGGGTGCGTTGAGTTGTGGGGGTCTGCGAGAGAGCCGACTTCGGTGCGCTGCTTGCCGATGACGGAGGGGCCCGTGCAGCCGCGCCGCGCCCGGCATGGCGCACGGTCGACTCCCTCTGTCGGGCATGGCGGGGGACACCCGACAGGCTGGGGGCGCTCATGACTGTTTCCTCGGGTCACGGGCTGGGCTGTGGTTGTGCTGGGGACGCATCCGGGTGCCGGCCTGGTGCAGGAGCCGGTAGACGGTGGCGACGGAGTAGTTGCACTCCTGAGCGAGGTCCGGGACTGAGGCGCCGGCCTCGTACCGTGCCCGCAGGGACAGCGCGAGCTTGTGCCGCTCGACGGCCCGCGCTGCGGCGCGCACCCGCAGCGTCTGCTGAGTGGTGCGCACGGTCCCACCGGCCTCGATCAGCAGGCGTCGGGCAGCACGCCTCGTCTCTCCCGCGGCCGCGGCGAGCTCCGTGAGGGTTGCGCCATGCTGCTCGTACAGGGTGCGCAGGTGGGCCGCCAGACGCTGGCGAGCCTGCGGATCCTGGCGCATCCGACGGGTTTGCCACGACGTGCGCATCACCGTCCCCACCTCGTGCAGCCGGTTGAGAACCGTGCCGTAGGACAGGCCGCTGGCGGCGACGAGTTCGTCGACTGTGGCGCCGGACTCGTACTGCTTGCGCAGGTCCTCTGGGGTCACCGGCTGGCTTTGGGCAGGGTTGGTTGGAGGGTGTTGTTGGTTCATGCGGCGGAGTTCCATTCGTTGAGGGCTTCGGCATGGGCGGCGGCCAGCTCGTCGTAACTGCGCTGGTCGGATGGGGTGATGAGGATCAGGCGGCCGTCGGTGGCGACCCGCCAGTCGGCGGCCGGACGACCTGTGACCGGGTCCAGGACGCGCCCGTCGGGGGCGTGCCAGGCGGACGGGATCTCGTCGGGACGTCGTGCGGGGACCAGGATTTGGCGGCCGTCGCGGTCGATCACCACGGCCTTGCTGCGGTGCTCCGCAAGCCGGTCCAGCGCCGCCCGGTACGCCGCACGCTCGTTTGCGTGAAAGGCCTTCCGTCGGGCTGCGACGCCCGTGGTGCCGTGGTGCTCGGCGACCTCGGCCCAGCCCTGTGCCGGTGTTGCGGCGAGGCAGGTGTCCGCGTCCGGGAGGCTGTTACCGAAGCCCTCCAGTGCGCGCGGTGCGAGAGCCCAGGTCTCCCCGGTGTGCCGGACGAGCCCGTGGTCGGCCAGGCGTTTCAGAGTCCGGTAGGCGGTCGCGCGGGACACCGAGGAAGTACCGACCAGCTCGGCGACCGTCTGGTGGGGGCGCTGGTGCAGAGCGCTGATGAGCATGAGGGCGGCGCTGCCGAGGCCGTGGTGGGCGAAGGCGTCGTGGCCCATCAGCCGGCCGAGGACGGTGGAGTCGATGTCGGCCGTCGTGGCCGTCTCAGGGGTGGTCCACTCCTCAAGTGCCGGGTCGGGGGGGAACTGAGTGGTCCGGAAACGAGACAACGAAGCAGGGGCACCGTGTCCGGGGGCGCTGCCGTCGCCCAGGTACCACGTGGAGCCCTCCCGGCCGTGGCCGACCCGCAGTCGGCGCAGCCAGCCCTGCGGCTTGAGGACGGTCTCGTAGACCGCCCGCAGCGTCGTGCGGGAGATGCCGGCTTCCTCGGCGGTCTGCCGTTCACTGGCGTGATGCAGGGGACCGCCCGCGATCTCGGCGAAGGTCAGATGCGCCCGCAGCACCCGCAGCGCGGTGCGTCCCCGCTCCCCGCGCCACGGCGTGGTCTCGATGCGGTCGCGCAGCGCGGCAAGGACCTCGTACGCGTCGTGCCGGGAGCTCAGCGCCCTGGTGCTGCTGACCGCTTCCGTGGCGTTGGCCCACACCCGGCGGATGTAGTCCAGGGCGCGCGACTGCCCGGACCGCAACGCGATGTTCCTCGCGTGCCGTCCGCCTTCGTGCTCGGGGTGCAGCAGGACCTGCGTGAGCTGGTCGACGGTGCCGTCGGCGCGGGCCACGTGGCAGGCGATGGCCGCGGTGATCCGGTGCCCGTGCTCAGCCGCGCCCTGGCGGTCCGCGCGCAAGGCCACAGTCCGGCCGCCGGAGGCGAGTCTGCTGTAACTGCCGGTGGCGTAGCGGCCGGTGAGGTCTCCGAGCAGAATGAGATCGGTCGCGGCCGACGGAAGTCGGACGGGGCTGAGAATGCCGCGGAATTCGGCGGAGTTTCGTTGAGAGAGGGCGTGATGGGTGCTGTTCGGCACGGTGGGTTCGTCTCGCAAGAACGTGGACGCCACCCAGGCCCGCTAAAACCACGGGTGGTGTCCGGAACCGACCTCCATCGGCGCCAGCAAGGTCTCCAGAATGGCCGTCCTGGAGGCCTTCGTTTGCCTGGCCCCGAGCGGAGGCAGGCGTCCCCATCGCAGCTCGACCGAGGTCGAAACAGAGCACCGCCAGAGTGATCCACTCTTGATCGACACCCGTCAACTCAGCTCCCCCAGAGGCCTGTTGCAGAGGTCGCTGCCTCTGACTGCCTCTGAGCGACCCGGGTCGAACCGGGGTCGAATCAGAGCGGTTTCCTCTGACTGCCTCCGCTCGCCTCCGCAACCCGTCCTAGCAGGTCACAGCCTCATCGCCCCCACACAAGCGCAGGTCAGAAAGGTGCGCTAGCTGTACCACTGATTCCTGGCGAAGGCGGTCATGTGAGGCATGGCGATCCCGTCCCTGAGAACCCTGAGCGCGGAGCCACGTCACTCCGCGTGCCACCACATTCCTGAGCGCGCCCGGGACCGGGCAATACCCCTTCCGTCAGACGGAAGCCCGCCGCGCAGGGCTTTGCCCGAAGGAGGGCCGCCCGCCCGCCGCTGTTCGCACGGCGGCCCTCCCCGCGTCACATCCGCGCCACGGACCCTTCCCCGGCGTTGGTTCCTCTTGGACCATTCCTTGCGCGCAGGTCACATCCGACGCACCACGTCAGGACAAGAGGTCATCCACCCATGCCTGAAGTCAACCGGCGGCGATTCCTCCAAGTAGCGGGCGCCACGACGGCGTTCAGCGCACTGTCGGCCAGTATCCAGCGGGCCGCGGCGCTGCCCGCGCACCACCGTTCCGGCACGATCGAGGACGTCGAGCACATCGTCGTCCTCATGCAGGAGAACCGGTCCTTCGACCACTACTTCGGCGCCCTGAGAGGTGTCCGGGGCTTCGGCGACCCGCATCCGGTCACGCTGGACAACGGCAGGAGCGTGTGGCACCAGTCGGACGGCACGAAGGACGTCCTGCCGTTCCACCCCGAGGCCGACGATCTCGGGATGCAGTTCCTGGAGGGCCTGCCGCACGGCTGGCCGGACGGGCACGCCGCCTACAACGGCGGCAAGTACGACACGTGGGTGCCGGCCAAGGGCACCACGACGATGGCGTACCTGACCCGTGAGGACATCCCGTTCCACTACGCCCTCGCCGACACCTTCACCGTCTGCGACGCCTACCACTGCTCGTTCATCGGCTCGACCGACCCCAACCGCTACTACATGTGGACGGGTTACACGGGCAACGACGGCAAGGGCGGCGGCCCCGTCCTCGGCAACGACGAGGCCGGCTACGACTGGACGACCTACCCCGAGCGCCTCGAAGCGGCCGGGATCTCCTGGAAGGTCTACCAGGACATCGGCGACGGCCTGGACGCGGCCGGCTCCTGGGGCTGGATAGCGGACGCCTACCGCGGCAACTACGGCGACAACTCCCTGCTCTACTTCAACAAGTACCGCACGGCCAAGCCCGGCGACCCCTGGTACGACAAGGCCCGCACCGGGACGAACGCCAAGGGCGGCGACGGCTACTTCGACCTGCTGAGGGCCGACGTGAAGGCGGGCAGGCTGCCGCAGATCTCCTGGATCGCCGCGCCCGAGGCGTTCTCGGAGCACTCCAACTGGCCCTCGAACTACGGCGCCTGGTACATCTCCCAGGTCCTCGACGCGCTGACCTCTAACCCGGCGGTCTGGGCGAAGACGGCCCTGTTCATCACCTACGACGAGAACGACGGCTTCTTCGACCACCTCGTGCCGCCGCTCCCGCCGCGCGACGCCTCCCGCGGCAGGTCGACGGTCGACGTCGGCCCGGACCTCTTCGCGGGCGGCGCCCACCATGTCGCGGGTCCGTACGGGCTCGGGCCGCGTGTGCCGATGCTGGTCGTCTCCCCCTGGAGCAAGGGCGGTTACGTCTGCTCGGAGACCCTCGACCACACCTCGATCCTGCGGTTCATGGAGCGCCGGTTCGGGGTGCGGGAGCCGAACATCTCGCCGTGGCGGCGGGCGATCTGCGGTGACCTCACCGCCGCGTTCGACTTCTCCCGCAGGGACAGCCGGCCCGCCGCGCTGCCGGACACCGACGCGTACGAGCCGCAGGACCGCGAACGGCACCCCGACTACAAGCCGGCCGTGCCGGGCGACGCCAGCATGCCGAGGCAGGAGCACGGGGTGCGCCCGGCCCGGCCGCTGAAGTACGCGCCCAGGGTGGACGGCGCGGTCGACCCGAAGACCGGGACCCTCACCCTCACCTTCGCCTCCGGCGGCAGGGCGGGGGCGGCCTTCCTCGTCACCTCCGGGAACCGTACGGACGGACCGTGGACGTACACCACCGAGGCGGGCAAGACCGTGTCGGACACCTGGAACTCCGTGTACTCCGGCGGCTCGTACGACCTGACCGTGCACGGCCCCAACGGCTTCCTGCGGGCCTTCGCGGGACCGGGGAAGGCGGGGAAGGCCGGGCCGGAGGTGACCGCCCGGCACACCGGCGACGACGTGGAGCTGACCTTCACCAACAAGGGCGCCGGCACCGTGACCCTGAAGGTCGCGAGCGCCTACGGCGGCCGGTCCCGCTCGGTCAGGGTGCGGCCCGGGGCGCGAGTGCGCGAGGTCTTCGACCTGACGTCGAGCCGCCGCTGGTACGACCTGACCGTCACCGCCGACGGGGGCTTCCTGCGGAGGTTCGCCGGGCACGTGGAGAACGGCCGGGCCGGGGTGAGTGATCCGGCGCTGGGGCGGCGGTAGGCGGGGCGCCGCCCGGTAGCTCCCGGGCGGCGCCGGTGGGTGCCGGTGTCTCGATGTGCGCCGGTGTGTCGGTGTGCGCCGGTGGGCGCCTCCTCCCCGTCCGCTTCAGAGGGGAGTGAGATGCCCGGGCGCCGGGCGGGGGAGCAGGGACGGTTCCGCCGGGGCGTGGTGGGGTTCCAGGGCCAGTACGGCCGCGACCGGGTGGTCCTCGTCCACGGGCGCGGGGTCCGTCGGCCGGACCTCGGCCTGCGGGGTCACCCGGGTCAGCAGCACCACGCCCCGCGCCGCGAGTGCCGCTCCCGCGACGGCGAGCGACACCCCGGCGACGCCGCCCCGCAGGCCCTCGCCGAGGAGGGTGAGGCCGATCATGGCGGCGGCCAGGGGGTTCGCCAGGGTCACGACCGCGAGGGGCCCGCCCAGACCCCCTCGGTACGCCGTCTGGGACAGCAGCAGGCCGCCGACCGCGAACGTGGCGACCAGGAGGGCCACCACGACGACCTCGGCGTCGAGGAGGGAGCCCGAGCGGTCGGTCGCGGCGACCGTGACGGTCTGGGTGAGCGCCGAGGCGACGCCCGAGGCCATGCCGGACGCGCCGGCGTGGCGCAGTCCGGGCCTGGTGCCGGGACGGGAGAGAAAGCCGATGAGGGCGGCGGTCGCGCCGGCCACGGCGACGGCCTCCGGGACGCTCAGCACGTCGTCGGGGGCGGGCCCGGACGCGGCGATCAGGATCGCGGCGAGTCCCGCCAGCGTGAGCGCGGTGCCGCGCCACTCCGTCGCGGTGACCCGGCGTCCGGCCAGCCGGGCCCCGAGCGGCACCGCCGCCACGAGGGTGAGCGCGCCCAGGGGCTGGACCACGGTGAGGGGGCCGTACTTGAGGGCCACGACGTGCAGCAGCGCGGCGCCCGCGTTGAGCGCCACCGAGGCCCACCAGGCACCGCTGGCGAGCATCCGCCCGACGCCCGTGGCGGTGCCGCGGGAGGCGAGCCTCTCCTGCGTCACGGCGGCGGCCGCGTAGGCGACGGCCGAGACGAGGGACAGGGCGACGGCGACCAGGGTGGCGTTCATCGGCCCGCTCCCACCAGGACGGGCTCCTCGACCGGAGCCAGGGACGTGGAGGGCTGCCCGGCGGTGGTGACCGTCCGGTGCGGCAGCGGGATCACGGCGAGGGCGGCGGCCAGCAGGGTGCCCGCCGCGATCGCGTCCAGCCAGTAGTGGTTGGCGGTGCCGACTATGACGACCAGGGTCACCAGCGGGTGCAGCAGCCACAGCGCGCGCCACCGGGAGCGGGTCGCGGCGATCAGGCCGACCGCCACCATCAGCGCCCAGCCGAAGTGCAGCGAGGGCATCGCCGCGAACTGGTTCGCCAGGGAATCGGTCGTCGGCGCCGCCGAGTAGACCGTCGGCCCGTACACCTGTCCGGTGTCCACGAGGCCGGCGACGTCCAGCAGTCGCGGCGGGGCCAGCGGAAACGTGAGGTGGAGCAGCAGGGCGGCGGCGGTGAGGGCGGTGAGGACCCGGCGCGCCCAGACGTAGTGCGCGGGCCGCCGCAGGTACAGCCAGACCAGGAAGGCCACGGTGGCCGGGAAGTGGACGGTCGCGTAGTAGACGTTCGCGAGGTGGACCAGTGTGTCGCCGTGCAGCAGCGCGGACTGGACGGAGCCCTCGTCCGGCAGACGCAGGAGCCGCTCCCAGTCCCACACCAGGTGGGCGTTGCGGTAGGCCTCGGCGGTGTGGCCGTCGGCCAGCGTCCGGCCGAACTTGTAGACGAGGAAGAGCCCTGCGACGAGCAGGAACTCACGGACGAGCGGCGGCCGCGCTGTCGCGGCGGCCCGCTCCTCCACAGGCTCGGTGTGGCATTCCATCCCCGGCCCTTTCACTGACGGCGCCGGTGGCGCTGGTTTCTCCTGGCAGTACGGACGATCGATACGCGGTGGTACCGATACGCGTAAGTACCGATACGAGAGTGTACCGATACGCCACTGTACCGAAACGAGGGGGTATCGATACGGCACTGTACCGATACGTCGGCGTTCCGGTACAGTGGCGTATCGACAGGCCTTTCGGCTGGGGACGACCGAAGGAGACACGAGTCATGACGTCGCAGGCAGCGGAGGGGCCGGAGACGGCCGTCGCCTCGCGCCGCTCCAAACTCACCCCCGAGCGTGAGCAGGAGTTCTTCGACGCCGTGCTCGAACAGATCCGTGAGTGCGGCTACGACTCGGTGACCATGGAGGGCGTCGCCGCGACCACGCGGTGCAGCAAGTCGACGCTCTACCGCCAGTGGAGAACGAAGCCGCAGTTCGTGGCGGCCGCGCTGCGCGCGCGCCGCAGTGTCCGCTTCGCCGGGATCGACACCGGCACCCTCGCCGGCGACCTGCGCGAGGTCGCCCGGCACGCGGGAGCGGGCTATGTGCTGGAGGGGCGGCTGTTCCAGGCGCTCGGCCACGCCGCCGTGCAGGACGACGAGTTGCGGACCGCCCTGCGGGACGCGCTGGTGGAGCCGGAGATCGACGCGCTCCGCACGATGATCGCCCGGGGGGTGGCCCGGGGCGAGGTCGCCGCGGACCATCCGGCGCTGGAGTTCGTCCCGGCGCAGATCTTCGGCGTCCTGCGGGCGCGCCCGGTCCTGGACGGCCAGGAGGCGGACGAGACGTACATCATCAAGTTCATGGAGGCCGCCGTGCTGCCCACGCTCGGCCTCGCCTGAGACTCAGGCCGCCGTCCCGGCATCGATCCGGACGACGGCCTGATCGCGCCGCACCGTGGGGACGGGGGCGGCGCGCACCCCGGCCGGGTGGGATTCCTCTGGAGCGGAGAGGAACCCCACCCGGCCGCCTTTTCCGCCCGGCGGACGGAGCGTGGCAGGGGGTGAGGGTGGGGGCGGGGTGGGCGTGAGGGCGGGCGTGGAGTGCGAAGAATCACACGCCCTGACCGCTGCCGCCCCCGCTGATCTCCGCCTTCTTGATGCCCTTGGTGATCTCGTCGATGACCGACTGCTTGGGTGCCTTGTCGCTCACGTCCACGCCGAAGCGGACCACGACGAGCCGGGCGGAGTCGGCCGGGGAGGGGAAGGCCAGCGACTCGACATAGCCGTCGTCGCCCTTGCCCGTGACCACCTTCCAGCGGACGTAGTACCCCTTCTCGCCGGCCACGGTCACCGCCTTGGACGCCAGCTCCTGATGGGAGGTGATCTTCCCGTAGCCCTCGGTGCCGTAGGCGTCCTCGGCGGCCTGGGAGATGTCCTCCTTGGCGGCCGCCTCGGCCGTCTTCGCCTTCAGCTTCAGCACCTCGGCGGGCGAGGAATAGGCGCCGCCGCGCGTGCAGGTCTTCGTGGCGTCGGCCGGGCACTTGTACGACGCCTCCGTCGTCACCTGCGCTCCCGCCTCCAGGGGCCCGCCGAGCCAGCCGTCGGGCACGGGGAGGCTGATGCCGCTGGTCGCGTCGGTGGCGTACCCGTCCTCGACCTGCGGGGGCTGCCCGGAGCCGTCCGGCCCGGGGGTCCGGCCGTCCGACCCGCCCGACCCACCGGGTCCGCCCCGGCCGCCGTCGTCGTCGCCCCGGCCGCCGTCGTCGCCCCGGCCGTTCTGCCCGCCGGAGCCCTGGGAGGTCGTACTGCCCTCGCTCCCACCGTCGTCGCCGGCCAGCGCGTACACCCCCACCCCGATGCTGACCAGCACCGCGGCCGCCACGGCGACGGCTATCCCGATACGGAGTCCGCGCCGGGGGGCGGGTGCCGGGTATCCGGGGTACCCCGGATACCCGGCCGCCGACGGGTAGGAGCCGGCCGCCGCCGGGTACGGTCCCGCACCCGGCGGGTACGGTCCGCCACCGGCCGGGTACGTTCCGCCACCCGGCGAGTAGGCCGGAGGCCCGAACCCCGCGGCCGAGCCCACGGGCCGGATCTGGTCCGTCCACGCCTTGCCGTCCCACCAGCGCTCGGTGGCGGGCGCGTCACTTGTCTGGCCGGGGTCGGGGTACCAGCCGGGAGGAGTTGCCTGCGTCATGGTGCAACCGTATGAGGCCGGAGTGAAAACCGGATGAGAGGGGACGCCTATTGGGGCGCCCGCGGCTCGATTTCCTGCCTGGACCGGTCAATTCCTGAGCCGATCCCCCGCTTTCCTCGCCTAATGTCTTATTTCGATGTCAACCGGCTGATTTCCGCACCGTCGAACCGAGTTCGACGACGACGGCCCCCTGGTGGTCGGCGGTTCGGGCGACGGCTCGAACGCCCGCCCGCCCCAACGGCCCACCGGTCGCGCGGACAGCCCGAGGGGTCCGGACATTTCGAACACCTCACCACCGCCGACGACACCCCTTCCGGGGTCGGCGATCCGCACGCGGGGGGATTCAGGAACGGGGGAAGTCGGCCTCGCGGCACGGGCAGTTGACTGTCCGTCACTCTCAACGCGGCAGGTGGGCGGCCGTATGCGTCGTCCTGGGGCCCTCTCCTGTCACCCGACACGGCAGTAGGTGCCCGGACCGGCCTCCACTTCGGCAGTCGGAGGGCTACGCTCAATGACCTGTACGTCGTCAGGGTGGCGCTGGGGAGGTAACGGGATGACGCAGGGACGGTCCGATCCGGCCACCTCGGCCTCCCTGTGGGAGCGCGAAGCGGAGATCGCCGCCATCACGCAGGCGATCGACGAGCTCCGTGCGGACAAGGCGTCCCCGGGCGCTGTCCTGGTGTTCAGCGGTGAGGCGGGCATCGGCAAGACCGCTCTCCTCTCCGAGGCCCGTCGGATAGCCGCGGAGCGGGGCTGTGCCGCTTGGTACGCGCGCGGTGGCGAGACCGTCACGTCCGTCCCCTTCAATGTCGTACGGCAGCTGCTGCAGCCCGCGTTGATCGGACTGATGGAGGAAGAGGTCCGGGAGTATCTGGGCGACTGGTACGACATCGCCGGACCCGCGCTCGGACTCACGGAGCCGGGTGAGGGGCCGGTCGACCCACAGGCCGTGTGCGACGGACTGGTCGCCGTCGTGAGCCGCCTCTCCCGGCGGAGCTGGCCGCTCGTACTCCTCATCGACGACGCCCACTGGGCCGACCAGGAGACCTTGCAGTGGCTGTCCGCGGTGACCGGACGACTCACGGAGATGTGCGTTCTCGTCCTGGTGGCCCGCCGCCCCGGCGAGGCCACCGGTGACGGCAGCCGTCATCTCGCCGAGGTCGCCTCCCAGGCCCGCCCGGTCCCCACGCTCAGGTCGCTCACCCCCGATGCCACCGCCGGGCTCACCCGCGCCACGGTCGGTGAACACGCCGACGATCCGTTCTGCCGCGAAGTATGGGCCGTGACGGGCGGCAACCCGTACGAGACCGTCGAACTCCTCGCGAAGGTGCAGGACAGTGAACTGGAACCGGCCGAGGGCTCCGCGGCCGAACTGCGGGCCCTGAACCGAACCGCACGAGGCCGCGGTCTCGTCGCCCGTCTCGAAACACTCGGCGTCGACGCCACCCGCTTCGCCTGGGCGGCGGCCATCCTGCACACCGGCATCTCCGTGGAGATCGTGGCCAGGCTCGCCTCCCTGAGTCCACAGACGGCGGCGGAGTGCGCCGATCTGTTGACCGCGGCCCGAATCCTCACCGAATCCAGTCCCGTCGACCGGCGGGCCGAGGACGGCGATCTGGAGTTCGTGCACCCGCTGATCGCCACCGCGGTCTACAAGTCGATCCCGCCGGGCATCCGCACCGCGTTCCACGGCGTGGCCGCGACGGTCGTCAGCGAGTCCGGGCGGGGCGCCGCGGCGGCCTCCCGCCATCTCGTCGAAGTGCACGCCGACGGCGACCCCGAACTGGTCGAGCAGTTGCGCGCCGCCGCGCGCGAACACCTCGCCGTGGGCGCCCCGGACGCGGCCCGCCGCTGTCTGGAGCGTGCTCTGAAGGAGCCGCCGCAGCAGGAGGTCCGCGTACGTGTGCTGTACGAGTTGGGCTGTGCCACCCTTCTCACCTCGCCCGCCACCACCGTGGAGTACCTCCGCTCCGCGCTCGCCGAGCCCGGCCTGGACAGCTCCGAGCGCGTGGACGCGGTCTTCCGTCTCTCCCAGGCGCTGCTCCACAACGACCAGTTGGAGGAAGCGGTCCGCACGGTCGACGCGGAGGCCGCGCGGCTGGAACCGGGCCCGGCGCGGATGCGGCTCCAGGCAGCCCACTACATGTGGGAGGTCATCCACGCCGACGTGGAGCTCTCGCCGACGCACTCCCAGGAGCTGTCCGCCCTTGCCGCGGCCTGTACGGGGCGGGACAACTCCGAGCGCGCGCTGCTCATTCTGCGCGGCTTCGACGCGGTGGTGCGCGGCGAGAGCGCGGAGGAGGTCGTCGAGTTCTGCGACCGTGCGCTCGTCAACGGCAGGCTGGCGCCGGGTCTTGGCTGGACCGACAGCGAGTGGGACATCGAGCTGCCGCTGATGCTGGCCATCGCGTACGCCTACGCGGACCGGCTCGACCGGGCGGAGAGCCTGTACACCGAAGCGCTGCGCACCTACGAGAGCGCCGGGTGGAGCGGCGGGCATCTCGCCCTGGCCCACGCCTACGTGGGCCACGGGCATCGCCTGCGGGGCCGTCTCCGGTAGGCCGAGGAGGCGTTGCGCAAGTCGCTGGCCTTCGCCGAGCGGGTCGGCCGCGGGCTTCCCCTGCACTGGTCGTCGACCTGCAACCTGGTCGACACGCTGCTTGCCCGTGGCCATGTCCAGGAGGCCTGGGCGGTCGCCGAGGAACACCGCTTCGCGCCCCCGTACCCGTCCACCGTCGTGCTGCCCGACCCCCGTTCCGTACGGGGCCGACTGCTCCTCGCCGTCGGCCGCACCAAGGACGGCATCAACGAACTGGAGGCTGCGGAGAAGGCGGCGGCAGCCAGGGGCCACCACAACACGGTCATCGCACCCTGGGGCGGGGATCTCGCTCGCGCCCTCGCTTCCGAGGACCCGCGCCGCGCCGCCGAACTCGCCGTGAGCGTCCGCCGTCGTGCCGAACGCCTCGGCACGGACACCGCCATCGGCGAGGCCCTCCGCGTCGAGGCCTTCCTCGCCACCGGCAAGCAGGCCGCCTCCTTGTATGCCAAGGCCGTCACCTACCTGGCGGAGTCGCCCGCGGCCTATGAACACGCGGCGGCCCGCGTCGACTACGGCATCGCCATCCGCTCGGCCGCCGAACTCGACCGGGGCCTGGCCCTCGCCGAGTCCTGTGGCGCCGACGGGCTGGTCGAACGGGCGAGGAAGGCATTGGACCAGCTCATGTGAATCAGCCCCGCTCCTCCTCCGCCAGCACCCGCTGAGCCGTGGCGAACGCCGAGTTCGCCGCAGGCACCCCGCAGTACACGGCCGTCTGGAGGAGGGCGGCGCCGATCTCCTCCGGGGTGAGGCCGTTGCGGCGGGCGGCTCGGATGTGCATGGCCAGTTCGTCGTAGTGGCCGTGGGCCACCAGGGCGGTCAGGGTGATCAGGCTGCGTTCGCGGGGGGACAGGGTGGGGTCGGTCCAGATCTCGCCCCAGGCGTAGCGGGAGATGAAGTCCTGGAAGCGGGCCGTGAAGGGCGTCTGGCGGGACTGGGCGCCGTCGACGTGCGTGTCGCCGAGGACCTGGCGGCGCACCTCCATACCGCGTTTCGCGTGTCCGTCGAAGTGCCCGCGCAGCGCGGCCAGGACGGCTTCCGGGCGCTCGGCGGGGGCGAGATGGGACGCGCCGGGGATCTCCGTGAGCGACGCTCCCGGCACCGCGTCGGCGATCTCCCGCAGATGCGCGGGCGGCGTCGCCGGGTCCTGCCGGCCGGCGACGAGGAGCGTGGGCGCGGAGATGTTCGGCAGGTCCTCGCGGATGTCGAACGAGGCGAGCGCGTCGCAGCAGGCGGCGTACGCCTCCGGGTCGGCTGCGCGGTGGTCGTCGACCAGCTCCGGCACGGTGAAGCCGGGCGTGAACCAGCGTGCGTCGGCGGTCTCCGCGAGCCCCGCCAGCCCCTCCCGGCGCACCAGCTCCGCCCGTTCCCGCCACGGCCGGGCCCCGTTGAAGTGGGCCGAGGAGCAGATCACGGCGAGGGACGCGACGCGCTGCGGGTGGTATGCGGCCAGGTGCAGACCGACCGCGCCGCCCAGGGACACCCCCGCGTACGCGAACCGTTCGACGCCCAGCGCGTCCGCCAGGGCCAGCACCAGCGCGGCCAGGTCACCGACCGTCGCCCCCGGAGCCAGCAGGCCGGCGGGGGAGTCGCCGTGCCCCGGCAGGTCCCAGCGGATCACCCGGTGCGTGATCGACAGTTCGGGGGCCACCTTGTCCCACAGCCTGGTCGAGGTGCCGAGGGAGGGGCCGAGCAGCAGCGGGGGAGCGGAAGTCGGGCCTTCCGCGCGGTGGTTGAGCATCGAGTCGGTCAACGTCGCTCCAGGGCGCGGTCGGTGAGGGCTCCGGCGGAGCCGGTGTAGTGCGTGGGGTCGGTGAGCTCCGTCAGGTCGAGGCCCCGCAACTCCGGTTCCTCGGCGAGGAGTTCGGCCAGCGGGCGGCCCTCGGCGTGGACCCGCCGGGCCACCCGCGTCAGCAGCTCCTTGGCGCGGGCCCTGCCCAGCACCGGAGCCAGCTCGGCCGCCAGCCGCTCGGAGACGATCAGTCCGTGGGTGAGGTCCAGGTGGGCGCGCATCACGCCGGCGTTCACCCGCAGTCCCCGTACGAGGTCCACCGCGTCCCGCGCCGCGCCCCCGACCAGCCGCAGCAGGTCACGCAACGGCTCCCACTCGGCGTGCCACGCCCCGGCCGGCCGCTCGTCCTCGGCGACCGGCGCGCCGTACAGCGTCGCCGCCAGCTGGGGCGCCCGCCGGGCCGCCGCCGCGATCAGCGTGGACCGTACGGGGTTCGCCTTGTGCGGCATCGCCGACGAGCCGCCCCCGCTGCCCTCGGCGACCTCCGCGATCTCCGTACGGGCCAGGGTGAGCACATCCGCCGCGATCTTGCCGAGGGCGCCCGCGGTGAAGGCCAGTGCCCCGGCGAGGTCCGCGATCGGGGTGCGCAGGGTGTGCCAGGGCAACTCCGGCTCACGCAGGCCGAGTTCGCGGGCATACGCGGCGACGAGTGCGCGCGTGTCGACCTGCATGTCCGACGGGGCCGGGGGCCCCGCCGCGGCGGCCCCGCCGACGCCCTCGGCCGCGGCCTCACTGTCGGCCCCGGCGTCGGCCCCGCTCTCGGCGCCGGTCGCCCGGAAGACGGTGAAGGCCGCCAACGTGCCGGCCGCGCCCCCGAGTTGGGCGGGCAGGCTCGCCCGCACGACCGCGAGCCGGTCCCGGGCGTCCAGGACCAGGGAGCGCCAGCCCGCCGCCTTCAGCCCGAAGGTCGTGGGCACGGCGTGCTGGGTGAGGGTGCGGCCCGGCATCGCGGTGTCCCGGTGCGCGGCGGCGAGGGCGGCCAGCGCGGACTCGGTACGGCCGAGGTCGGCCAGGACCAGGTCGAGGGTGCGGGCGGCGACCAGCATCGTGGCGGTGTCCATGATGTCCTGGCTGGTCGCGCCCCGGTGGACGTACGGGCCGTACGCCTCGCCCACCGCCTCGGTGAGGTCCGCGACCAGCGGAATCACCGGGTTGCCGCCGCTGCGGGCCCGTTCCGCGAGGGCGGTCACGTCGAAGGCGGCGGTGTCCGCCGCCGAGGTCACCGCGGGTCCGGCCGCTGCGGGGACCAGCCCCAGCGCGGCCTGGGCGCGGGTCAGCGCGGCCTCGGCGTCGAGCAGCGCCCGCAGGTAGGCGGTGTCGCCGGTCGAGGACGCGGCCGGGGAACCGGTCCACCCGGGGGCGAGCAGACCGGTGTCGGCATCGGCAGAAGTCACTGGAACTCCAGGAAGACCGTCTCGCCTTCGCCCTGAAGGCGGATGTCGAAACGGTAGGTGCCGTCGCCCTGTTCCTCGGCGACCAGCGTGCCCCGGCGCGCCTCGTCCACCCGGGCGAGCAGCGGGTCGGCGCTCAGCGCCGCCTCGTCGCCCGGCAGGTAGATCCGGGTGAACAGATGGACCAGCAGGCCGCGCGCGAAGACGCACACGCTGAGGTACGGCGCGTTGCGCCCGCGTGCGCCGGGTCGCAGCGTACGGGCCGTCCAGTGGCCGTTGGCGTCGGTCTGGACGCGGCCCCAGCCGGTGAACTCCACGCCGTTGCGGCCGAGGAAGCCACCGCCGGCCTGGTCGCGCCGCATGGAGCCGTCGATCCGGGAGAGGTTGCCGTCCGGGTCGGGGCCCCACAGCTCCAGAAAGGCGTCCGGCAGCGGGTTGCCCTCGCCGTCGAGGACGTAGCCCTGGAGCGCGATCGTGTCGGGGTGGCCGACGGGGGCGATGTCGCCGCCGCCGGGAAAGGGCAGGGCGTGGCCGTAGAACGGGCCGACCGTGTGGGACGGGGTCGGGAGCACCGTCTCCGGGCGGCTGGTGTCGATCTTCGTCATGGCGGGTCAGCGTCCTTCTTCGATCCAGGTGGCCTGCGGGCCGTCGAGCACGATGTCCCAGGCGTAGCCCATCGAGAACTCCGGCACGGACAGGCTGTGGTCGTAGGTCGCGACCAGCCGCTGCCGGGCCGCGTCGTCCGTCACCGACTGGATGATCGGGTCGTAGGGGAACAGCGGGTCGCTCGGGAAGTACATCTGCGTCACGAGCCGCTGGGTGAACGCCGAGCCGAAGATCGAGAAGTGGATGTGGGCCGGCCGCCAGGCGTTGAGGTGCTGGCGCCACGGGTACGGGCCCGGCTGGATCGTCGTGAAGTGGTAGTGACCGTCGTCGTCCGTCAGCGTGCGGCCGACACCCGTGAAGTTCGGGTCCAGCGGGGCGTCGTGCTGTTCGCGCTGGTGGGCGTAGCGGCCGGCCGAGTTGGACTGCCAGATCTCGACCAGCTGGCCGCGCAGCGGGCGCCCGGCGCGGTCGAGGAGCCGGCCGGAGACGGTGATGCGCTCACCGATCGGCTCGCCGGCGTGCTGCCGGGTGAGGTCGTTGTCGATCTCGGTGATGTCCCGCTCCCCGAAGGCGGGGGAGGACAGCTCCACCAGCTCCGGGTCCTGGGTGACGTCGATCCCGACGAGCGGCTGCTTCGGGTGCCGCAGCACCGAGGACCGGTAGGGGGCGTAGTCCCGGCGCGGCTGATGCTCCACGGGCGCGCCGTCGGCGACGCGCTTGGTGTAGGCGGCGTGTTCCGCGGCGATCTCTTGGTCGATGTCGTGCTGGGTGAGGGTCATGGGCTGTCCCTGGGGTTCCTGACGTTCATGTCGAAGGGTGAAGGTCGATGTCGCGCCCGTCAGGGGCGCGCGGGGCTGCGCGAGCGGCCCCGCCTGCGGTCCGCGGTCCTCCTACGTCGCCGCAGCGGAGCGTCGGCGCTCCCGGACGAGGGCGACCGTCCCGGCGGGCCGCGCACCGGCGGCGATCACCTCGTCCATCAGCGGGGCCCCTCTCGTCCGTGCACCCCGTGAACCAGTTCATCAGGGCACTGAGCATTTGGTGAAGTTTCGTTCACGCTGCCACTCGCCGGTCCCCTCGTCAAGGCCCGGGAGAACGACCATGTCACGTGCGTGCGCGGATCTGGACAGGCGCTGCCGGGGTGGCAGATATTATTCCGTGCACGTACGAATCGACGTGCACGTGCGCATCGTCGTCGGTGACCCACGGACGGCGGCGCACGGTGTCCGACTCATCCGAGCCGAGGAGCGAACATGGCCGCGGTGGACCTCTCCGCCCACCCCGGGCACCTGGCGCGACGGCTGCAACAGGCCCACTACCTGCTGTGGAACGTGATGGTCTCCGAGGAGATCACCTCGCCGCAGTTCGCGGTCCTCAACACCCTCGTCGCCGAGCCGGGGCTCGACCAGCGCACGGTGGGGGAGCGGGTGGGCCTCGACCGCTCGACCATGTCCGAGGTCATCAGCCGGCTCGGGCGCCGGGGCCTGCTCGACAAGGTGCGCGATCCGCAGGACGGGCGGCGTTTCCTGCTCCGGCTCACGGAGGACGGCGTGCGGACGCACCGCAGGCTCACGGTGCGGACGGCCCGGATGAACCAGGTGTTCCTGGCGCCGTTGTCGCCGGACGAGCAGGACCTGTTCTTCCGGCTGATACGACGGGTCGCCGACGCGGCCGAGGAACTGCGCAGCCCGGCCGAGCCACCGGGCGCCCGGTAGCCCTCACGCCTTCGCGTACACCACCCACACCTGGCCCCGCGCGAAGGTCATCGGCTCGCCGTCCGCCGTCGTGAAGGCCGTGCCGTCCGCCGGGGTCCTCCGCTCCCAGCGGGTGTCGAAGACCCGTCCGTCCCGCAGGACCTCCGCCCGGCCCGAGCCGACCGTCTGCGTGTACGGGGTGTTGTTGCCCAGATAGTCGTGGAAGCGGGACTCGCGGATCGTCACGTGCTGGATCACGACCGTGGCCGGGGCGACCCGGGTGCCGTCGGTGGTGACCGCCCGGGTGCCGTCCATGGCGACCTCCCAGCGACGGCTCTCCTGCGACCAGGCGAAGGTGAAGCGGGCCGCCGGATAACGGACGGTGCGGGAGTCCTCGGGCGTGCCGCCGTCGGGGAGGGGACCGTAGCGGAAGCCGGTGGTCAGGGCTTCGGCGCCGGGTGGGGAGTCGATCAGTTCCTTCGGGCGCAGATACAGGTTGTGCGGGACCGGCTTCTCGTCGCCGCGGAAATACGCGCCTTCGGCGTCCCCGGGAGTCTCCGCGTGCAGGGGCGCCCGGTCGATCAGCGGAAGGAGCTTGCCCTGCGCGCCCGAGAAGGCCAGGGTCGGCTCGTCGAACTGACGCAGCAGCTCCAGATCGGATTCGCGGGCGCTGCGCACGGGGCCGACGCTCTCCGGCAACGTCGTCGCGTAGACGGCCATCAGGCGGCTGAGACCGCCCTCGACCTGCTCGGCGTAGACGATGTCGGCGGCGTCGAGGCCGGTCTGGGGACGGGCGGCGGAGACATTGTCGATCTTCACCGCGAGGACGGAGCCCACGGGCGGCGCGCTGGTCCGGCCGTCCCGGCCGCCGTCGCTCCGCCCGCGTCCGTCGTCGCCGTCCGGCCCGGTCACCGTGCACCCCGCCAGCAGTGCGGCCGCGGCCAGGGCGGAGAGCAGCGCCCCCGTGCGCGCGCGACGCCCCGCCCGCCGCGCGCGGGGTCTTCCACGTACCGTGCTCGTTCCGTCCATAGTGTCTTCGATTGTGCGCTTATCCGTTGATGAATGGCCATACCGGTTCGTTTCTGACTGGTTCGGCGAGGAGGCGTCGGGTACCCGTGCGGAACTTGCCGGCCGAGGCAGGGAACGGAGTGTGGGCGCGATGAAGGCAGTGACGTGGCAGGGCAAGCGGGACGTACGCGTGGAGACCGTGCCCGATCCGGTGATCCAGGAGCCGACGGACGCGGTCATCCGGATCACGTCCACCGGGCTGTGCGGCTCCGACCTGCACCTGTACGAGGTGCTCATCCCGTTCATGACGCCGGGCGACATCCTCGGGCACGAACCCATGGGCATCGTCGAGGAGGTCGGTGCCGGCGTGCCCGACCTGGCGGTCGGGGACCGGGTGGTCGTGCCGTTCCAGATCGCCTGCGGTGCCTGCTGGATGTGTCTCACCGGACTCCCCACCCAGTGCGAGACCACCCAGTGCACCGGCGAGGGCATGGGCGCGGCCCTCTTCGGCTACACCCGGCTGTACGGTGCCGTGCCGGGTGCCCAGGCCGAGTACCTGCGCGTCCCGCAGGCCCAGTTCGGGCCGATCAAGGTGCCGCACGGGCCGTCCGACGACCGGTTCCTGTACCTCTCCGACGTCCTGCCCACCGCCTGGCAGGCGGTCGAGTACGCGCACATCCCGCCCGGCGGCAGCGTCGCCGTGCTCGGTCTCGGGCCCATCGGGGACATGGCCTGCCGGGTGGCCCTGGAACGCGGCGCCGAGCAGGTGTTCGGGATCGATCTGGTGCCCGAGCGGCTGCGCCGGGCACGGGAACGGGGCGTCGAGACGTTCGACCTCCGGGACTACGAGGACGAGAAGGACCTGGTCGGCGCGGTCCAGGACCGGACCGCCGGACGCGGACCCGACTCGGTGATCGACGCCGTCGGCACCGAGGCCCACGGCAGCGCGGCGGCCCGGCTCGTCCAGAACACGGCCGGACATCTGCCCCGCGCGCTCGGCGCGCGCGTCGCCGAGCACTTCAGCGTGGACCGCCTGGCCGCCCTCTACACGGCCATCCACCTCGTACGACGCGGCGGCACCATCTCCCTCTCCGGCGTCTACGGCGGCAAGGTCGACCCGCTGCCGCTGCTCACCATGTTCGACAAGCAGATCCGGCTGCGCATGGGTCAGGCGAACGTCCGCACCTGGACCGACGACATCCTGCCCCTCCTCACGGACGGGGATCCCCTGGGCGTCGACGACTTCGCCACCCACCGGGTGCCGCTGAGCGACGCACCGCACGCGTACGAGATGTTCCAGCGCAAGCAGGACGGGGCGATCAAGGTCGTGATGGAGCCCTGATACGGGCCGTCCCCGCCCGAAGCGCGCCCGGCGCCGCGGCCGCCCGTCAGGGCCCGGTGCCGGGGCCGAGGATCTCCGCCAGGTCGTAGGTGACCGGCTCCTCCAGCTGCCCGTAGGTGCAGCTCTGCGCCGTACGGTCCGGGCGCCAGCGGCGGAAACGGGCCGTGTGGCGGAAGCGGACGCCGTTCTCCATGTGGTCGTAGGCGACCTCGGCCACCCGCTCGGGCCGCAGCGGCACCCAGGAGAAGTCCTTCTTCGCCGACCACCGGCTCGGTGCCCCCGGCAGCCGGGCCGTCTCGTGCGCGGCCTCCTCGGACCAGGCGGCCCAGGGGTGCTCCCGGACATCCTCCAGGCGCCACGGCTCCAGTTCGTCCACCAGTTCCGCGCGCCGCTTCATGGGAAAGGCCGCGCAGACGCCGATGTGCTGGAGGGCGCCGCCGTCGTCGTGGAGGCCCAGGAGCAGGGAGCCGACCACCGGTCCGCTCTTGTGGAAGCGGTAGCCCGCGACCACCACGTCCGCCGTCCGCTCGTGCTTGATCTTGAACATCGCCCGTTCGTCCTGGCGGTAGCGCAGATCGAGCGGCTTGGCGATCACCCCGTCCAGGCCCGCCCCCTCGTACTGCTCGAACCACTGCTCGGCCAGCTCGCGATCCGTGGTCGCCGGAGCCACATGGACCGGGGCCGTCACACGGGACAGGGCCAGCTCCAGCAGCGCGCGGCGGTCGGTGAGCGGCACGTCGAGCAGCGTCTCGTCGTTCAGGGCGAGCAGGTCGAAGGCCACGAAGGAGGCCGGCGTCGTCTCCGCCAGCATCTTCACGCGCGAGGCGGCGGGGTGGATGCGCTCGGTCAGGGCGTCGAAGTCCAGCCGCCCGCCCCGCACGATCACGATCTCGCCGTCCATCACACAGCGCTCCGGCAGCCGCTCCCGCAGGGCCTCCACCAGCTCGGGAAAATACCTGGTCAGCGTCTTCCCGGTACGACTGCCGATCTCCACCTCGGCCCCGTCGCGGAACACGATCGCCCGGAACCCGTCCCACTTCGCCTCGTAGTGCATGTCCGGCGGGACCGTCGCCACGGACTTGGCGAGCATCGGTTTCACGGGCGGCATCACCGGAAGATCCATGCTCCGATTCTGCGACCGCGGTGCAGGTGTCGCGCGGTGGATGCACCCGGTATGCGGCGTTCTTCCGTTCCGCCTACCGTGGCTCGCATGGGCGAAGCGGTGGAGCTGGAGGCGGCGGGGCGGACGGTACGGCTGTCCAGCCCGGGGAAGATCTTCTTCCCGGAGCGCGGCTTCACCAAGCTGGACCTCGCGCGCTACTACATCGCCGTGGGGCCCGGCATCCTGCGGGCCCTGCGCGACCGGCCCACCACGCTGGAGCGCTACCCGGAGGGGGTCACGGGCGAGAACTTCTTCCAGAAGCGGGCCCCCAAGAACATGCCCGACTGGATCCCCACCGCCCACATCACCTTCCCCAGCGGCCGCAGCGCCGACGAGATGTGCCCCACCGAGGCCGCCGCCGTCGTGTGGGCCGCCCAGTTCGGCACGCTCACCTTCCACCCGTGGCCGGTCCGCCGCGACGACGTCGACCGCCCCGACGAACTCCGTATCGACCTCGACCCCCAGCCCGGCACCGACTACGCGGACGCGGTACGCGCCGCGCACGAACTGCGCGAGGTCCTGCACGAGTACGGCGGGCTGCGCGGCTGGCCCAAGACCTCCGGCGGCCGCGGCCTGCACGTCTTCGTGCCGATCCGGCCCGACTGGACGTTCACCCAGGTGCGCCGGTCGGCCATCGCCGTGGCCCGCGAACTGGAGCGCCGGATGCCGGAGCAGGTGACCACGGCCTGGTGGAAGGAGGAACGCGGCGCGAAGATCTTCGTCGACTACAACCAGACCGCCCGCGACCGCACCATCGCCTCCGCCTACTCCGTACGCCCTCACCCGCACGCGCCCGTCTCCGCGCCCCTGACCTGGGACGAGGTCGGCGTCGCCGTGCCCCGCGACTTCGATCTGGGGACGATGCCGGCGCGCTTCGCGGAGGTCGGCGATGTCCACGCCGACATGGACGAACACGCCTTCTCCCTGGAAGCGCTGCTGGAGCTGGCGGCGCGGGACGAACACGACCACGGGCTCGGGGATCTGCCGTATCCGCCGGAGTATCCGAAGATGCCGGGCGAGCCGAAGCGGGTGCAGCCGAGCAGGGCCAAGAAGGTGTGACGCGCGGACCGTCCCGCTCCCAGCCGCACCCGGCCGGTCACCCGGTGCTCCGCCCCGCGTCGGTCTGCGGGTCGGTCTCCGTGTCGCTCTCCAGGGCGGCCACCATCCGACGGCAGTCCCGCAGCAACTCCTCGTCGGCGGTGATGTCCTGGCGTGGATCGGCCGACCCGTCGTGGTGATGGCGGCGTGGTGACGCCAGCTCCGCCCGGAGCAGAGGGAGCGCCGGTGCCGCGGCGGCGCCCATCCCGGTGAGACAGGCGGCCAGGTGCGGCCGGGACCTCGGGTCGGCGGTCCAGTGGTGGAGGAGGCGGGGCAGTGCCGCGTCGATGTCGCCCGTCACCTGCCAGAGGGTGACCGCCGCACGTGCGGTCCCCTCCGTCGCGCGCAGCAGGTCGCTCAGGGGCGCCGCCGCCGGACCCAGGGTGCCGAGCAGCCGCAGGGCGACGTCACGGGTGGAGGCGTCGTCGGACTCCAGACCGGTCCGCAGGGCCGGCAGTGCCGTCGCGGTGTCCCCTGTCGTCGCCCACAGGGCATGGGCCGCCGCCAGGCGGGTGTCGGGGGACCCGGCGCCGTGGGTCGACTCCCTGAGCAGCGGCGCCGTTTCGGCCGCCGCCTCGCCGTACCGGGACAGGGCCCGCAGCACGCACCACTGGGTCGTCCGGCTGTCCCCGCCCGCGCGGAGCCGATCGACGAGCAGGCCCAGCGACTCGGCGTGGGCGATCAGGCCCAGGGCGCCGACGAGCCGGTCCCCGTCGGTGCTCCGGTCGTCCGGTCCGAGCGCGGTGAGCCGTTCGTGCAGCACGGGGCCCAGCTCGGCGGCGGTCTCGCGGTCGAAGGCCCCGAGCCACCCTTCGAGATGCGGGGGCAGCTCGGGGAGCCGGCCCACCACGGACCGCACCGCGTTCGCCACGCGCTCGTCGCCCTGGAGCGCGAGCAGGTCGATGGCCCTGCCGAACGCCATGTCGTCCCAGGACAGACCGCTCTCGTCGCCTCTGCGGCGCTCCGCGAACTCCGTGAGGAAGTCCACCACGTCGTCGGTCACGACACGGCTGATCGGAGCGAGCGTGCGCAGTTGCCCGAGCGCGGCCCGGCACAGCGCGAGTTCGGGCTCGCGAAGCTGCCGGGCGAGCGCGATGACCGGTCCGTCGTCCGGGGCACGCCACCCCCGCAGCACCTCTCCGCACATGGCGACGGCCCGCATGCGCTGCTCCCGGTCCGGGCTGCCGAGCTGGTCCATCAGCAGCGGGAACCGTATGTCGGTCCGGTCCCCCAGATCGCGGTGGAGCCTCCGCAGGATGTCGGGGGTCTCGTCGTCGGAGTCGGCCTCCGTGCGACGCGTGGCCTCCAGCTCGCGCAGATGGGACACCAGGGTGTCCGTCCGGGGGCGCTCGGACGAGGGCCGGGCCGTTCCGGCGGCGGTCGCCTTCCGCTCGTGGGCGTGCCGCATCGCCTCGACGGCGATCTCGGCGGTGTTCCCGGGCAGCCGGTCCGGGGCGCCGCGCGCCAGGTGATCCAGAGCGCTCAGCCGTGCCTCGGGGGCACGGTCAGCCGATCGCGCCACCGCCTCCAGCACGGGCCCCGCCTCCTCCGCCAGGCGCTCCTTGTGCCTGACGGCCAGCTCCCCGACCGCGTCCACCAGGGCCCGCTGTGCCTCCGGATGCGGCTCGTGGGGCAGTCGCGCGCTCAGCGCGGCGAAGGACCGCACCGGATCGGGGTGCAGCTGTGCCAGCGCCTCGGCGGCCGCCGCGCGCACCTCCGCGTCCGGGTCGGCCAGCAGCCCGTGGAAGGCGTCCGCACGCGCCCGGACCCCCTCCCAGGCGTCCAGGTACGGCCGGACGTACGCCGCGTCCTCCTCCTCGTCCTCGAAGAGGCCGCCTATCTCCTCCGGATCGGGTTTCTCCTCGCCCCCGATGCTGCACAGCAGGTACACGATCGCGGCGCGGTCGGCGAGCCCCTCCCACGCGGCCAGCTCGAACAGGAACGGGATGCACGCCACGGTGCTGCCGTAGACGTCCCCCTGGTGGTGCACCGCGCCGTACATGCCGTCCAGCGCGATGTCCCGCTCGGCGGGGTCGTCCGACGCCAGGCCCCGCAGCAGGTCCGGTACGTCGGTCGCCGAATCGGTGTACGCATGCCCCAGCGACGCCCAGTCGACGTCGTCGATCCCCGTGAGCACAAAGCCTCCCCGTCGCACAGCCGTGGCGTACGGCAGCCACTGAGCACAGCTTGCCGTACGCCACTGACAACGGGCCGGGCCGGAGCGGTCCCGGGCGTCCCTACAGCTCCTTGATCCTGACGTCCCGGTAGGAGACGACGTCGGTCGTGCCGTGCACCTGGAGGCCGAGGTAGCCCGAGGCGAACCGGCGCCCGTCGGTGCCCGGGTCGTCCGCGCGGGGCGGGGCGAAGTCCTGGCCGCCGGTGTTGTCGAACTCGTTGATCAGGACGCCGTTGCGGAAGACCGAGTAGTGCTGGTCGACCACGCGGATCTCGTAGTCGTTCCAGGTGCCCTTCTGGGTGACGCCCGCGCCGGCGAGCCCCACGCGGTCGAAGCCGTAGACCGACCCGGTCTTGTACATGTCGCCGTCGGGCCGGTCGAAGACCTGCACCTCATGGCCGTACTTGATGGCCACCCACTCCGGCCGTGACTCCTCCGGGTGGTCGTGGACCCCGGGGAAGCGGACGAACACACCGGAGTTGGCGTTGCCCGTGCCGGGGGCGTCGTCGCGCCACTGCAGGCGCAGCGAGAAATCGCCGTACTTCCGCTCGGGGAACCACAGCATGCCGAGCCCGGCCTTCGTGGTGCCGGAGGTGATGGAGCCGTCGGCGTTCCGCGCGAACGAACCGCCCCCCACCTGCTGCCACTTGGCGAACGACTCGGCCGTGCCGTCGAGGATCGTGCGGTAGCCCTCCGTCTGGCCGGGCCGGCCGATGCCGGACTTCTCCGCCGCCTGGCGTACGGCGGTGTGCTCACGCGGGTCGACGACCCCGTCCTTGAGCAGCTTGCCGAGGACGGTGTCCACGTGCTTCAGGAACAGGGCGTGGGACGTCCACTCCTTCTCGTCCTCGATCAACTCGTTGATGCGGCACCGGTTGTTGGTCACCCGGTTCGGCACACCCGAGTCGACCGTGCCCACGAAGACGGTCGACCGCTCGTCGTACTCGGCGCAGGCGGGGGCCGGAACCCCGCCGCCCGCGACGACGGTGAAGCTCACCGACCGCGCGGCAGCCGTGTTGCCCGCCTTGTCGCTCGCCCGGTAGGTCACCGTGTGGGTGCTCGCCCGGTCGACCACCACGGGCGCGGTGTAGGCGAGATAGGGGCCGCCGTCCAGCGCGTACTCGACCGCGGCGACACCCGAACCGCCGTGGTCGGTCGCGCTGACGGTGACCTTCGCGCTCCTGAGGTACGCGCCGGCGGAGTTCCGTTCGCCCTCGACGGTCACGCCCGTCACCGGGGGAGTGGTGTCGGCGGCGGGCGGGGCGACGACGGTGAAGGAGACGTTCTTCTCGGCCGCGACGTTGCCCGCCCTGTCCGTGGCCCGGTACCGCACCGTGTGCGTGCCGGCCTCGTGCACCATCACGGGGGCGGAGTACGGCTGCCAGGCCCCCGAGTCGCCCAGCGCGTACTCGATGGTGTTGACGCCCGATCCGGTGTCCGAGGCGGTGACGGTGACGGTCGCCATGGACACGTAGTCGCCCCGCGGGTTCTTCTCGCCGGCCACC
This sequence comes from Streptomyces stelliscabiei, assembly GCF_014873495.1. Taxonomy (GTDB): domain Bacteria; phylum Actinomycetota; class Actinomycetes; order Streptomycetales; family Streptomycetaceae; genus Streptomyces; species Streptomyces bottropensis. The sequence continues at coordinate 8,814,265 of NZ_JADBGF010000001.1, forward strand.
GTCGCCGAGGTCTCCGGCGCGGTCGTGTCGTCCGTCGGCGGTGCCACGACCGTGAACCCGACGTTCTTCTCGGCCGCCGTGTTGCCCGCCTTGTCGACCGCGCGGTAGCGGACCTTGTGCGTGCCGACCCGGTCGATCACCACGGGCGTGGTGTACGGCAGCCAGGCGCCGTCGTCGCCGACCGCGTACTCGACCCGTTCGACCCCGGAGCCGCCCGTGTCGGTCGCCCGCACCGTCACCGACGCCGAACCGACGTACGCGCCCTGCGCGTTCCGCGTCCCGGCGACCTCGGCCGACGTCTGAGGCGCGGTGGTGTCCTCGCCGGTGCCCTCCGTCACCACGAGGATGCCCTGCATCTGACCGTGCCCGGGGATCGTGCAGTAGTACCGGTAGCGGCCCGGGGTGAGCGTGACCTCGGTGGTGTGCCGGCCGCCCTGGTCGTCGCCGGGGTTGGCCAGGATGTTGAGCGGGACGTCGTTGTTGTACTCCGGGTCGGAGACGTCGAACGTCAGGGTGTGCGGCATCCCCATGGTGTTGCCGGTCGCCCTGCTGTTCTCGAAGACGATGGTGGCGGGGCCCGCCACCGCGGTCTGCGGGACGGTCAGGTACTTGGTGATGTCGTCACCGGCGGTCCAGGTCAGCACCTGGGCGGCCGCGTCCGGGGCCGATGCCTGCCCGGTGCGGCCGGACGCGGGCGTCGAGGTGAGCCCGAGCACCATCAGCAGGGCCGCCAGCAGGGCCGCCCACACACGTCTGTCCCGCATCACTCCGCCTTCCTCGCCAGCTCGTCGGCCGCGGGCGTCGGACCGCCGCCCGTGTAGGTGACGCGCCACAGCGCCGACTTGGCGTCCGAGGTGAAGAACCCGCGTCCGTAGTCGAGGACGTACAGTGCGCCGTCCGGTCCGAACTTCCAGTCCATGAGGTTCCTGATGCCGTCGGCCCCGACGGGCACGATCTTCTTCAGCGACTCCGCGTGGACCGGGAGTCCGCCGCTGCCCTGGTTCTTCGGGTCCATGACCACCGCGTGGCGCGGCTGGTCGGCGTCGTAGAAGTCGCCGACGAACCACTTGCCGTCCCAGTAGGCGGGCCAGCGCGCCGAGTTGTCACCGGAAGCGGAGTACCGGTAGACCGGTCCGTTCATCGTGGCCTGGCCGCCGCCCTTGAGCCACGGCAGCAGGTACGTCGCCTCCTCGTTCTTGTACGAGGGCAGGCCGTCGGCGTCCCGGGGGAAGTCGGGGGCGCCTCCCTGCGGCGAGTACCAGATGTTGTTGCCGGTCACCGGGGGCAGGTTGACGAGCCCGTCGTTGTTCGGGGACTCGTTCTTCGGGTGGTCGCAGTCGTACCAACCCAGCGGCTTGGACGGGTCCGGCAGATTACGGTCCCGGTAGGGCTGCTTGTTGCCCATGCAGTACGGCCAGCCCCGGTTGCCGGCCTCGGTGATGGCGGCGAAGGTGTCGTACTTCGCCGGGCCCCAGGTCGTCGAGGGCGCGCCGGCGTCCGGGCCGACCCAGCCGGCGTAGAGGACGTCCGTCTTTCGGTCGACGAAGATCCGCGCGGGGTTCCTGACGCCCATCACATAGATCTCGCCGCGGGTCTTGCCGCCGCCCTCGGCGGTCTCCTTGCCGGTGAACAGGTTCCCCGGGGGCAGGGTGTAGGTGCCGTCGGGCTCCGGGTGGATGCGGAGTATCTTGCCGTTGAGGTTGTTGGTGTTGCCGGCGGTGCGGCGGGCGTCGGCGAACGAGAGGCCCTCGTAGTTCGGTTCGGGGTTGTTGCCCGAGTAACCACCGCTGAATCCGCTGGAGTTGTTGTCCCCGGTGGCGATGTACAGGTTGCCCTTGGAGTCCCAGGTCATCCCGCCGCCCGCGTGGCAGCAGCTGTGGATCTGCACCGGCCACGTGAGCAGGGTCTTCTCGCCGGCCAGGTCGAGCTTGTTCGTCGTGAGGTCGAGGGTGAAGCGGGAGACGCGGCGCTCGGCCGTGCGGGTGTCGCGGTCGATGCGGGAGTGCGGGGTGTAGTGGAGATACACCCAGCCGTTCTGCTGGAAGCCCGGGTCCAGCTCGATGCCCAGCAGCCCCTCCTCGACCTTGATCAGCTCGTCGCCGCCGCCCTTGTTGCCGAAGACGGTGAGCGCGCCGGCGAGGGTGACCTGCTTGGTCTTCGGGTCGTAGACGTGGATCTCGCCCTTGCCCTTGCCGATGTCGGGGTTGTTCCAGTCCGTGACCACGGGCTTGGACGAGTCGGCGCCGCCCCGGCCGATGTAGAGGACCCGTCCGTCGGGCGCGGTGACCAGGCCGTGCGGCTCGCCGATCTGGTCGTTCTGCCCCGGCTGGTTGGGCCGGGTCAGCCGCTCGGCCTTGTAGTTGGCGTCGATGGTGGCCTTGCAGTCGGCCCGCGCCAGGCGGGAGGTCCACAGCAGGGCGCCGCGCAGGTGCGTACGGAAGTCCGTCTCGTCGTACGCCTGGACGGTCCCGCCCATGGCGGTGTAGAAGGAACGGCCGCCGTCGTAGTCACGGCACCAACTCACCGGGTGGTCCCAGCCGTTGGCGCTCGATCCCGGCTGGTACGTGGACTCGCGGACCCGGGCCACGGTGTGCACCGTGCCGGACGGGTTCTTCGTCCAGTTGAGCCACTTGTCCGGCCGCTTCCACTGCACGGGCAGATCCTTGGTGGCCGGATGCCGCCGGTCGCCCACCTCGACGGTCGCCCGCTGTACGCCCGCCGGGCTCGACGCGGCCGGGCGGGCTCCGATCAGGCCCGTGAACCAGTCCGAGTACGGCTCGGCGCGGGCCGCGTCATGGACGCCGACGAAACCGCCGCCCGCCTCCATGTAGGTCTCCAGCCCCGCCTCCTGTTCGGGATCGAGGACGTCACCGCCGCCGGTGAGGAAGACGACGGCGTTGAATCCGCTCAGCCGGTCCTCGTCGGTGAAGACGGACGCGTCTCCGGTGGCGACGACCCCGAACCGCTCGGAGGCCGGACCCGACAGGCCGATCCGCTCGATCGCCTCGATCCCGGCGTTCACGACGGGCGACTCGTCCCCGGCCGCCGCGGAGCCGTGGAAGATCAGCACCCGGGGTCCGGACCCGCCCGGCGGCGACGTGATCGACATCGTTGTCAGCGGCGGTTCCGGCGCCTGGCCCGCGTGGGCCGCGGGGCCCGACAGGAGCCCCGCGGTGACGACCGAAGCGGTCAGCGTGGCCGCCCAGGCCCGTCTCTTGGCGTCGCTCAACCCTCGTAAGTACATGGGCACCTCCTCGGTCACAGCAACAGCGCCATGGAAGCTAGCCCCCATTTGCGCGGCTCGCCAAGACCTATGACCGGAATGGTGCGAACTTTGTCCTGGGTGTGGAGAAACCGCTGGGGTGCCGCTACCGTCACACAGGTTGATCACAGGTGCGTCTCCGCAAGATCCGTATGAGCATGGGGAGTTCCGCATGGACGCGATGGACAGACGAGGGTTCAGCAGGCGGGTGCTGCTGGGCGGCGCGGCCGCCGCGACATCGTTGTCCGTGGCCATCGAGACCGTCACCGCCCCCGAGGCCGTCAGCGCCGCCGGACGGGCGAGGACGGCTCCGGCGGGCGGCGAGGTCAAGCACATCAAGATGTACGCCGAGAAGCTGTCCGACGGGCAGATGGGCTACGGCTTCGAGAAGGGCAAGGCCTCCATACCGGGCCCGCTGATCGAGCTCAACGAGGGCGACACGCTGCACATCGAGTTCGAGAACACGATGGACGTGACGGCGAGTCTGCATGTGCACGGCCTCGACTACGAGACCTCCAGCGACGGCACCAAGCTGAACAGGAGCGAAGTCGAGCCCGGCGGCACCCGCACCTACACCTGGCGCACGCACGCCCCCGGCGCCCGTCCGGACGGCACCTGGCGGGCGGGCAGCGCCGGCTACTGGCACTACCACGACCACGCCGTCGGCACCGCACACGGCACCGGCGGCATCCGCAAGGGCCTCTACGGCCCGGTCGTCGTCCGCCGCAAGGGTGATGTGCTGCCCGACAAGACCGTCACCGTCGTCTTCAACGACCTGCGCATCAACAACAAGCCCGCCCACACCGGCCCCGACTTCGACGCCACCGTCGGTGACCGCGTCGAGTTCGTCGTCATCACGCACGGCGAGTACTACCACACCTTCCACATGCACGGTCACCGCTGGGCCGACAACCGCACCGGCATGCTCACCGGCCCCGACGACCCCAGCCAGATCATCGACAACAAGATCGTCGGACCCGCCGACTCCTTCGGCTTCCAGATCATCGCGGGCGAGGGGGTCGGGGCGGGCGCCTGGATGTACCACTGCCATGTCCAGAGCCACTCCGACATGGGCATGGCGGGCCTGTTCCTGGTCCGCAAGACGGACGGCACGGTTCCGGGGTACGAGCCGCACAAGCCGCACGTGGCCGTCGATCCGGGGGCGACCGACACGGCGGGCGGGTCCGGGGCCGCGCACGACCACTGACAGAGGGGCAGGACGGCCGCCCCCCCCGCAACGGTTCGCGCCCCTACGACGCCTCGACCTCGAAGACGGACCACTCGATGTACGGCTCCTCCTGGACGTACAGACGCGACCCCCGGCTCACGACCCGGCGCCGTCGGCCGGGAGGGGTGCCGTCCGGCCGGGTCAGCAGCGCCGTGCCGGTGGTCTCGACGGAGGTCTCGGTGAGGCGCGCCAGGGTGAGCAGGTCGTGGGCGCCCCGGTAGCCGCCGAGGAACGCGACCCGCTCCTCGTGCACGGCCACGCCCTTCGCGCCGCGCACCTCCGTCGTACGCGCGCGGAACGAGTCGTCGCCCCCGATCTCCACCAACGGGAACCGCGTGTAGGGGTACACCCAGGTCGCGGCACGGCCCACATTGAGGGCGTAGCAGTCGGCGATCTGGTCGACGCCCGCAGGCGGCCGGTACTCCCACAGCGGTGTGCCCGTACCGCTCCAGCGGCGGGCGCCCGGCGCGCTCAGCGGGTCGCCGAAGACGCCCTCGTCGAAGTAGCCGACCCACAGATCACCCGCCTCGTCGGTCAGCAGGTGCTCGATGCCGTCACCGACGCGGAACGCCCACGCGGGGCGGCCCAGCGCGTCGAAGACCTGCACCTGGTCGTCGCCGTCACGACTGCGCGCGTCGGCGACGACGAAACCGCCGTCCGGGAGGGAGCCTAGTTGGGGGAAACGGGCCGACACCGGGCCGAGCCACGTCGTGCGGGAGCCGCCGTCCGTGACCGTGACGACCAGGGCGTCGTACGGCGTCGGGGGCTTCGCGTGCTCGGTCAGCAGCCAGTGGACGCCGCCGAACGCGTCGACCGTGCTGTGCCGGAGGTGCAGATCGCGGTACGCACGCGGCAGGCGGGCGTACGGGGACAGGCGCTCAGCCCTCATGGGCCTTTCTCATGGTCATCCGAGGATCCTCGACGAGCGACAGCCCCGTGCGCAACGGGATTTCGGGGCACCGGCCGATGATCAGGGAGCGCTCTCAACGCCACCCCTCCGGGGCTATCCTGAGCGCACCCGCCCCGGAGGAGAGTCCCCAAGTGACCGAGACAGCGTCGCGCCCCACGTTGGAGGCCGTGGCCGCGCGGGCCGGGGTGTCCAGGGCGACGGTCTCGCGGGTGGTGAACGGGGGCGAGGGCGTACGGGAAGCGCTGGTCGAGCGGGTGCGCAGGGCGGTCGACGAACTCGGGTACGTACCGAACCAGGCGGCCCGCAGCCTCGTCACCCGGCGGCACGACGCGGTGGCCGTGGTGATCGCCGAACCGGAGACCAGGGTCTTCGCCGACCCCTTCTTCGCCCTCCAGCTCCGGGGCATCAGCAAGGAGTTGACCGTGCACGACTCCCAGCTCGTCCTGCTGCTCACCGAGGGCCCGGAGGACTACGCGCGCGTGGGCCGGTATCTCGCCGGCGGGCACGTCGACGGGGCACTCGTCTTCTCGCTGCACCTCGACGACCCGCTGCCGGGCCTGATCCGGGGCGCCGGCGTCCCGGCCGTGTTCGGCGGCCGGCCCGGCTGGGCGGACGGCTCGCGCGGCGACACCCCCACCGTGTACGTCGACAGCGACAACCGGGGCGGCGCCCGGGACGCCGTACGCCATCTCGTCGGCCTCGGCCGCACCCGGATCGCCCACATCACCGGGCCTCTCGACCAGACCTCCGCGGTGGACCGGCTCGACGGGTTCCGGGACGTCATGGTGGACGCCGACCCCCGGCTGATCGTCGAGGGCGACTTCACCCCGGCGGGCGGGGAGCGCGCGATGCGGGCACTGCTCGACCGGTGTCCTGAGGTGGACGCGGTGTTCGCCGCCAACGACGTGTCCGCGTCCGGGGCGCTGCGTGTGCTGCGGGAGCGGGGGCGGCGGGTGCCCGAGGACGTCGCGGTGGTCGGCTTCGACGACATGCTGCCGGTGGCCGAGCACTCCGATCCACCGCTGACGACGGTCCGTCAGGACATCGAGGAGATGGGCCGGTTGATGGCCCGGCTGCTGCTCCGTGGCCTGGACCGGCGGGTCGCCGGCGAACAGGCCGCCCAGGAGCCGGTCGGCGCGCCGACCGGCGTGGTCCTCCCGACCACGCTGGTACGACGCGCCTCCGCGTAGGAGCCCTGGCTCAGCAGACGACCCGGTCGAAGTAGAAGTGGTCGGCGCTGGTGATCTTCCGCCAGATGGCGTCCTTGCCACGGCGGTCCTCCGACTTCGCTTCCCTCGACTGGCCCCACCAGTGGTAGTAGGTCTTGCAGTCCTTCGGGAACCTCACGGCATCGGTGTCGTAGAACTTCGAGTAGTTGTCCTCCCGCTGTCCGGGGGACAGCCAGACTCGTGCCTTCTCGAAGTTGCCCACCCGCACCGGGTTGCCGTGGCACGGCAGGTTGTCGCCGTTCTCCCAGGTGCCGTAGGAGTCGGCCCAGCAGTTGGAGATGGACACGTAGGCGTTGGTGTTGTTGTCCACCTCACCGCCGCACCCCGGGGTCGGACAGGTGTCCGCCGCCGCCGGACCGGTCAGCGTGGTCAGATTCATCGTCGCTGCGACCACGGTGACCAGTGCCGTGTATACGAAGCCTTTCCTCAACAGGATTCCCTCCCTGGATGTCCCGGCGTCCCGCGGCACGTTCCGCAGAGTCCCCGCTCGGGACGGACGGGTGCGGATGTCGTCAGCGCGGCGGCGTGCCGTGGTGCGTGTCCCCCCGTCACCGGTTCGACCGGCGAGGAAGATCTTCGGTGGCCGGAAACCGAAGGACAAGAGCGGCAGGGCAAGTTGGCACGCCTGGAACGCGGTCCACGCTCTGTACTGGGAGAACGCCGAGCGCTGGAACGCCTCCGCCGGAGTGGGCGGCCTCGGCGCACGACCTGAGTACGCCGTCGGACGGGTTCTGTCGTGGCGAACCGGCGTTCGACGGTGGCGCATACTGTGCGCACGGCTGCCGGGGGGCGGCCCGGTACCAGCCCGATGCTGTGGCAGAAGACCAGGGGAACCGCATGGCCGAGGCGTCGCATCGCAAGCAGCTCGGGGCCCTCCTCGAAGACCTCAAGCAACGCAGCGGGCACAGCTATCAGTGGATCGGCCAGAGCGTCTGCGCCAGCAAGTCCACCGTGTACCGGTACTGCACCGGACAGATCGTGCCGCCGGATTTCGCCACGATCGAGCGCATAGCGAAGACGTGCAACGCCGGCAAGGCCGAGATGGCCGCGCTGTACCGGCTGTGGATGGCCGCGTCCTGCGCCCCGGACGAAGTCCCGGCCACCGGCCCGGACCACGCCCCGGCCCCCGTCCCGGCCGACTCCCCGGATCACGTTCCGGACCATGCCCCGGCCGACGTCCCCAACGACGTCCCCAACGACGCCCTCGCGGCACCCGAGCAGCCCGGCGTCCCCGTCACTGCCCCCGTCGGCGCCCCCGCCGAACCGGACTCTCCCACCACCGGCCCGCCCCCGAGCACGCCGCCGCCCTCACCACCCGCACCACGAGCCCGACCCGTGCCGGCCCTGCGGCCCGCCGACGGTTCGCGAAGACCAGGCGGACGCTCGCTGCTGTTCGCGCTCTCGGCCGCGCTGGTGACCCTTCTGGTGGCCATGACGGCGACGAGCAGTGGCCCCGCCCTGCGCGGTGCTTCGCCACGGAAGGCGGAACAGTGGATACCCGGGCCCGCCTGGGTGAGCGCCCCGGCCCCGGTACGGTCCACCCTCTTCGGCGTCACCATCAACAGCACCACGGGCACCATGCCGTCGTTCCGGACCGGTGCCGTGCGCCTCTGGGACAGCGACACGCGCTGGTCGAACATCCAGCCCCGGCGCGGCGAGTTCGACTGGGACGTCCTCGACCGGCTGGTCGACGGTGCCGAACGGGCCGGTCTGCCCGCGCTGTTCGTCATGGGCGGCACCCCACGATGGGCGAGTCCGGACGGCCCGGTCGGCCCCTACGCCGACGGTTCCCGGGCCGCGCCGCCCGACCGCCTCGCCGACTGGGACACCTTCGTGCGCGCCCTCGTGCGGCGATATCAGGGCCGCATCGAGGCCTACGAGTTGTGGGTGCTGGCGAACGACTCCCGGTTCTACAACGGCAGCGTGGAGACGCTGGTCGAGATGGTCCGCAGAGCCGGCCGGACGATCCGGGCCGTCGATCCGGAAGCCACCGTCGTGTGCCCCGGCATGGGGCGCCTGTGGGAGCCGGAGGCCGTCCACGTCCTCGAGCGCTTCGCGGAACTCGGCGGATACCGGCACTGCGACGTCGCGGGCGTCAAGCTCTACCAGCGCACGGCCTCCGATCCTCCGGAGACCATGCTCGCGCTCACCCGCACCGTCGACCGCATCCTGCATCGCGCCGGGGTCCATCCACGCCTGTGGAACACCGGCACCATGTACGAGATCCCCCTGCAGAAGCCCTTGAGCCGCCGTCGCGCCGCCGACTACGCGGTGCGCTTCTACCTCGTGGGGCTGTACGCCCGCGACGCCAACGTCGAGCGCATGTACTTCTACAACTGGGGCGGCACCAAGATCCCCGTCGTGCTGCAGGCCGAGGGCGGCGCGCCGACCCGGGCGGCGCTGGCGGTCGAGCAGCTGCAGCGATGGCTCGCCCACGCCCGGATCCACTCCTGTGGCCATGGTCTGGCCTCGGGTCTCGGCGCCAACGTGTGGGAATGCAGGTTCACCGTGACGGAGTCCGGGCCGAGTCACGAGGCCACCGTCCGCTGGACCGATTCCGGCACCGCCATGACCACGTCCGAACCGGGCCTCGCCTTCGTGCACCGGATCGACGGCACGGTGACCGCCGTTCGGCCCGGCGACACCATCAGGATCACCGAGCAGCCGGTCCTCCTCGAACAACACCCGGTGGGCCGTACGCCGGTGCGCCGCGAACCGCCCCGGCCCGTGGGCCGGGACGATCGCGGCGGAGCGCTCAGGCGCCCACCGTCACCGTGAACCGGCGCGGGTTGCCGTCGTGGGCCGCGCCCGACACGTCGGGCTGGCCGTCGGGGCGCACGTCGTCGTACGGAAAGGCGTACCCGATGGGGGAGTTGGCGTGCACCACACGTGACCAGTGGTTCGTCACGGTCCCCCGGTAGTAGTCGGCCGTCGTCGTCCCGTTCGGCTGTGTGGGGTGGGTGAGCATGATCGAACGGTTGAAACCGGCGGCGAGACGGGCGAGGAGCGCCTTCTTGGTGTCGGAGTCACCGGGGTTGTTGGTGAACGGGCCGTGGTTGCAGGTGAAGATGTCCTTCGAGGTCGGTCTGGTGAACGAGTGGCCGCCGGCGAAGGTGAGCGTGTCGCCGGAGACGCGGCCGGCGAGGACGCCGCGCCCGCCCTGGAGGTCGATCCGCAGATCCGTCCCCCGGTACTTCTGCCACACCTGGTCGATGGAGGAGTTCCAGTAGGCGCGGAACGGCATCAGGTCGGGCCGGTCGAAGTACGGCGCCATCAGGTTCTGCGGTGAGATGACGCGCAGCACCTTGCCGTCGCCGCCCCGGATGACGAGCCGGTCCCACGGCTGGCCGTCCCGCGCCGACTGCGCCACCAGATCGGCGGCGATCCGGCCCACCGCCCCGTCGGGCAGCGGGGCGACCGTGTGCGTGCGGTCGCCCTCCAGCGTCAGCCCGATCGGCAGGGCCGTCACCAGGTCGACGTAACTGATGTTGGCGAACAGCTGCGTGGAGTTGAAGGTGAATTCGCAGAACGACCACGTCTTGCCGTAGTTGGGATCGGCGGGCGTCGCGAAGGCGGGCTCGACCAGCGCCGGGCCCGGGTTGAGGAAGAACTGCAGGGTGCTGTCGCGGACGAAGTAGACGCGGGCACCGTACATCTGAGGAAGCGTCAGCACGGTGGGCGCCGACCCCGCCGGGCCGAGCGGGATCGCGCAGTCGACCGGCAGCGGTGTCTGCGGCGCCGGGGGCGAGGTGGGCCGGTAGACACCTCCGTCGGCCCGCAGCAGCAGCCAGGCGCCCGTCGCCTGCTCGTGCCCGGTGACGTACGCCCGGACCGTGCCCGGCAACGAGGCGTTGCGCAGGGCGAGTTGGCAGGTCGCGGGCGCGGCCTGGGCGGGTGTGCCGAGCGCGCCGCCGACGGCTGTCGTGCCGACGGCGGCTGCGGTTCCGGACAGGAAGATACGGCGGGAGATCACGGTGGCCTCCTGGGACGTGGGGGAGTGGAGGCACAGCGGACGGGGCCCCTGCTGTGGTTCCCCCACTGTTCCCAGGGGAAGTTGAGCCGTCAAGACTTATGACTGAGAGCGCTCTCAAGACTTTCGTGTCTTCATGAGGTGGCGACAGACCGAACGGCGTCCGGACCCGGTATCCGTGCGGAGCACCTGACGGCAGGCGGGGATCAGCCCTGCGGCTGCTCGCTCCGGATCACCGCGAACCGTGCCCCGTACGGGTCGGCGAGCCGGGCGAAGCGCCCCGCGCCCGCGAGATCCGTGGCGGGTGCATGGACGTTGCCGCCCAGCTCCCGCGTCCTGCTCACCGCCGCGTCCGGGTCCGCGACCTCGAAGTACGGCAGCCAGTGCGCTGCGGACGCCTCCTCGCCAGGGTCCAGCGGGACGATGCCGCCGAACATGGCACTCGGCTCGGTCCCCGACGGGCTCACGCAGGTGTAGCTGCCGCCGCCGACGTCGATCGCGGAGGTCTCCCAGCCGAACACCGAGTTGAAGAACCCGGCGGCCGCGGGCAGGTCCGGGGTGTGCAGCTCCAGCCAGCACAGCGCGCCCGGGTCGGTGACGACGTCGAGGCCCTTGTTGCCACGGGGCTCCCAGATACCGAAGGGGACGCCCGCCCGGTCGGCGAGGATCGCCATGCGGCCCTCGTCGGCGACGTCCATGGGCCGCAGCAGCACCGCGCCATGGGCCTGCTCGACCGCCTTGACCGTGGCCTCGGCGTCCGGCGTCCGGAAGTAGACGTTCCAGGACGGGGGGCCCTGTTCCGGCGGGTTCTGCACACCAGCGGCGGCGGTGCGGCCGTCGAGCTGGAAGAAGCCGTAGCCGCCCATGTCGGGGCCGGCCGGCCGGAACCGCCAGCCGAAGAGATCCTGGTAGAAGCCGGCGGCGCCCTCCATGTCGGGGGTGCCGAGGTCGATCCAGTTCGGGGCGCCGGTGACGTAACGGGTGGTGAGCATTGCTGTGCTCCTGACGAGGGGGTGCGAGGGCCCATGTCCTGTACTGCCGAGTCTGGCACCGTCCACGGACGATCGCCCGCTTCGCGTCACGGCCGAGGGCGTCGTTCCCCGTGGGCCTCGCTCAGCGCGCCGTCGTGCGTCGCTCCACCGCCTCGGGGATTATGGCGGGCCCGGACCGTCGTGTTGATGCCGCGTTGATCGAACGTTTTTCGGCGCGCGGCACGATGCTGCGCATGCACTACGACACGATCACCCCGATCGACAGCGCCTGGCAGGAGCGCGCGCTGTGTGCGCAGACGGGGGCCGACTTCTTCTTTCCCGAGCCCGGCAGTTCGGTGCGCGAGGCGAAGCGCATCTGCGGGATGTGCGAGATGCGCACCGCATGTCTGGAGTACGCCCTGTCCCACGACGAGCGGTTCGGCGTCTGGGGCGGGCTGTCCGAGAAGGAGAGGCTACGGCTCCGGCGCGCCGAGAACGGCTGACCCACGACACCGGGACCCCCGCTCACCCCCGCTGCCCCGATCCTCGTCGGACCGCAGGCGAACCGCCCGTCGGCGTAAGCCGGTCGGAGATAAAGCGGTAGGCCCCGTCCCGGGCGGTCGCATAGGATCCGCAGGCGCGGTTCGGAGGTGGCGCGGAGACGGTCGCACCGCCTCGGCAGGGCGAAACCCCGGTACGAATCCGGTCGTCCGCACCGCGCTCGACACCTTCCGCGGTGCCCGGCGTGCCACGGGTCCGACGGCCGCGTGGGTGCGGCCGGGACAGCGGTACGGGGCACGGCACGCGGGCGGGGGCACGCATGGGCGAGAGCGGCGGAATCACCGAGGAGGAGCTGGCGGCCTTTCACCGTACGGTCGGCAGGCTGCGGGCGCTGCCCGTGGACGACCCCGTGCGGCTGAGGACCGAGCGGGTCGCCGCGTCCTTCGCACGCGACGGATGGAAGCGGCGGCGTAGGGCGCTCGGCGCCGAGAAGTCCGCCGCGGACGCCGCCGTGATGGCCGCGACCGCCACCGGAGCCCCCTCGCGGCGCGAGGACGCCCCGCTGTCACAAGCGGCGGCGGGCGGCGGGGGAGTGCTCCACAAGGCGCGGCACTGCTATGTCTGCAAGACGTCGTATCGACAGGTCGACTCCTTCTACCACCGGCTGTGCCCGCGATGCGCCGCCGACAACACCGCGCGACGCGCTCTGAGCACCGACCTGAGCGGCCGCCGTGCGCTGCTCACCGGCGGCCGGGTGAAGATCGGCTTCCAGCTGGCGCTGATGATGCTGCGCGACGGCGCCGACCTGCTCGTCACCAGCCGTTTCCCGCACGACACCGTACGCCGCTTCCGGGCCGAGCCCGGCAGCGAGAAGTGGCTCGACCGGCTGACCGTCGTCGCCGTCGATCTGCGGGACCCGCGCCAGGTGCTGGGCCTGTGCGAGCAGTTGCGGCAGGAGGGCGAGCCGCTGGACATCCTCGTGAACAACGCGGCCCAGACGGTACGGCGGCCACCGGAGTCGTACGCGCTGCTGGCCGGCGGAGAGTTCGACGCGCTGCCCGAAGGGGCGCGCCAGGCACCCGGGTTCACCCCGCTGCGGATGCTTCCGGACGGGGCCGCCGCGCTGCCCGTCGCGTTGCGCGAGGCCGACGAGGCCGGGCTGCTGCCCGACCCCTCGCCGGAGAACTCCTGGTCGGCGCGGCTCGGCGCACTCGACCCGGCGGAGGTTCTGGAGACCCAGCTGGTCAACTCCCTCGCCCCGGCGCTCCTGTGCGACCGGTTGCTGCCGCTGCTGCTCGCCGGGCCGCGCCGGCGCCGGTACGTGGTCAACGTGACGGCCGTCGAGGGCCGTTTCGCCGTGCGCAACAAGACCGGCGGGCATCCGCACACCAACATGGCGAAGGCCGCGCTCAACATGCTCACCCGCACCAGCGCGGCCGAACTGGCCGACCAGGGCGTGCACATGTGCGCCGTCGACACCGGCTGGATCACCGACGAGAACCCGGCGCCGAAGAAACAGCGCATGGCCGGTGCCGGCTTTCGCACCCCGCTCGACATCGTCGACGGCGCGGCCCGCGTCTACGACCCGATCGTGCGCGGCGAGGCGGGCGACCCGGTGTCGGGCGTGTTCCTCAAGGACTACCGGGAGGCGGAGTGGTGAGCCACAGGGCTAGGGTGGCCCGCAAGGCGGGGTCGTAGCGCAGAGGCAGGCGCGCCGGTCTCCAAAACCGGAACACGTCGGTTCGAATCCGGCCGCCCCGCCCCCTGCCCGCCCGTGCGGGCCGGCCGGACCGTGTCGGTCAGGCCCCCGCGCGAGCCGCCATCCGCGCCTTGCGGGCCGCGAGCTTCTCGTCGAACTTGCGGGCCTCCGCGTCGAGCCCGCCCATGTAGAGGCCGAGCTCCTCCTGGGCCTTCATGCCCTCGGGGCCGAGACCGTCGATCTCCATGATCTTCAGGAAGCGGATGACGGGCGCGAGGACGTCGTCGTGGTGGATGCGCATGTTGTAGACCTCGCCGATGGCCATCTGCGCGGCGGCGCGCTCGAAGCCGGGCATGCCGTGGCCGGGCATCCGGAAGTTCACGACGACGTCGCGGACGGCCTGCATGGTGAGGTCGGGGGCGAACTCGAACGCCGCCTTCAGCAGGTTCCGGTAGAAGATCATGTGGAGGTTCTCGTCGGCCGCGATGCGCGCCAGCATGCGGTCGCACACGGGGTCACCGGAGTGGTGGCCCGTGTTGCGGTGCGAGACGCGGGTGGCCAGCTCCTGGAAGGCGACGTACGCGACCGTGTGCAGCATCGAGTGCCGGTTGTCCGACTCGAAGCCCTCGCCCATGTGGGACATGCGGAACTCTTCGAGCTTGTCCGGGTCCACCGCGCGCGAGGCGAGCAGGTAGTCGCGCATCACGATGCCGTGCCGGCCCTCCTCCGCGGTCCAGCGGTGCACCCAGGTGCCCCAGGCGCCGTCACGGCCGAAGAGGGTGGCGATCTCGTGGTGGTAGCTCGGCAGGTTGTCCTCGGTCAGCAGGTTCACCACGAGGGCGATCCGGCCGACCTCGGTGACCTTCGACTGCCCCTTCTCCCAGGCCTCGCCGTCCTCGAAGAAGCCGGGGAAGTTGCGGCCGTCGCTCCACGGCACGTACTCGTGCGGCATCCAGTTCTTGGTGACCTTGAGATGCCGGTTCAGTTCCTTCTCGACGACCTCCTCCAGCGCGTACAGCAGGCGCGCGTCGGTCCATTCGCTGGACGGGCTGCCGAGGTGAGGAGAAGTGATCGACACAAGTGCTCCAGGGGGACGAACAGGGGGCTTGTCTTCTTGCCGGCCAGGGGCGGGTGGCCTGAACCTACGGCATCGTAGGCTACGAATCCGTAGGTTACGATGCCGTAGGTTAAGGGCGCTGTAAAGAGTGCTGATCAGCGGGGTGGCGCAAGGCTTCGGCGGGCGTGCCGAAGGCCCCGTGGAGCCGCAGGTCCCGGGGCCGGAAGCATGAAGGGATCACCCGCTCAGGCGTACAGCCCTCGCAGCCGCACCGAGAGGCATGTCACACAGCCCTCCAGCTTCTCGAACTCGCTGATGTCGACCACGACCGGCTCGTACCCGAGGTCCGCGTACAGCTCCGCCGTCTTCGGCGCGCTGGCCGCCATCAGCAGCTTGTCGCCGCCGAGGAGCACCACATGCGCTCCGGCCTCCTCGGGCACCGGCAGGAAGCGGCCGAACAGCGAGGGCGTGTCCATCTTCGGGATGTGCCCGACGACCGTGCCGTCGGGCAGCGCGGTGACCGCCGACTTCAGATGCAGCACCTTGCTCACGGGCGCGGAGACGACCCGCGCCCCCAGGGGCTCGAACGCGGCCCGCAGCTGCTGCACCCCGGCCGCGTTCGTCCGCCCGCCGCGCCCGACGAAGACGGTGTCGCCGACCTTGAGGACGTCGCCGCCCTCCAGGGTGCCGGGTTCCCAGACCCAGTTCACCGAGCAGCCGAGCGCGGCCACGGCCTCCTCGATCCCCTCGGTCTCCTCCCGACGGGACTCGGCGCCGGGGCGCGCGATCAGGGCGACGTTCTTGTACATCACCACGGTGTCCTCGACGAAGACCGAGTCCGGGCAGTCGTCGGCCGGCTCCACCTCGATGGTCTCCCAGCCGTGGTCGCGCAGGGCCTTCCCGTACGCCTCCCACTGCTCGACGGCGAGGTCGACGTCCACCTCGGTGCGTTCGACGTGCGTGACGAGGCCCTCGGCCAGGCGGGGGCTGGGACGGCGGACGAGGGCTTTCCTGCTGGGCACGTGGGTGACTCCGAATCGGACGAGGGTTTTCCGGCGCCCGTGAAGCGACGCCGGTCCGCCATCATGCAGCCCCGGCGCACGAGGACAAAACCACCGGAGCCAGGCTGTGGCCCGACTGAGATACTCCGCGGTAGCCGGGCCCGGCGCGGTCGTCCGCGCCGGGCCCGCCGTATCAGCCGGCCGCCTCGATCTCCTCCGGCGTCGTGGCCCGCAGCTCTCCCTCCTCCATCAGCAGCCACCGGGTGATCCCGATCGACTCCAGGAACGGCAGGTCGTGGCTCGCCACGATCAGCGCCCCCTCGTACGACTCCAGCGCGGTCGTCAGCTGCCGCACGCTCGCCATGTCGAGGTTGTTCGTCGGCTCGTCCAGCATCAGCAGCTGCGGGGCGGGCTCGGCGAGCATCAGCGCGGCGAGGGCGGCCCGGAAGCGTTCCCCGCCGGACAGCGTCGCCGCCGGCTGGTCGGCGCGGGCGCCCCGGAACAGGAAGCGGGCGAGACGGGCCCGGATCCGGTTGTTGGTGGCGTCCGGCGCGAACCGGGCCACGTTCTCGGCGACCGTCAGCTCGTCGTCGAGGACGTCGAGCCGCTGCGGCAGGAACCGCAGCGGAACATGCGCCGTCGTCTCGCCGCGCACCGGCTCCAGCTCGCCCGCGATCGTCCGCAGCAGCGTGGTCTTGCCCGAGCCGTTGCGACCGATCAACGCGATCCGCTCCGGCCCGCGCAGGTCGAGCCCGCCCTTCACCCGGGCGCCGTACCTCAGTTCCAGGTCCAGCAGGGTGAGGACGGAACGCCCCGGCGGCACGGCCGTGTACGGCAGCTCGACGCGGATCTCGTCCTCGTCCCGTACGGCCTCCACCGCCTCGTCGAGCCGCTCCTTCGCCCCGGCGAGCCGTTCCTCGTGCAGGATGCGGTGCTTGCCCGCGGACTCCTGGGCCGCCCGCTTGCGCAGGCCCGCGACGATCTTCGGCACCCGCTTCTGGTCCTGCATCTTCTGCCCGAACCGCTTGCGCCGGGCCAACTTGACCTGGGCGTCGATCAGTTCGCGCTTCTGCTTCTTCAGGTCCGTCTCGGCGACCCGCACCATCCGCTCGGCGGCCTCCTGTTCCGTGGCGAGGGCCTCCTCGTAGGCGGAGAAGTTGCCGCCGTACCAGGTGACCTCGCCGGCGTGCAGATCCGCGATCTGGTCGACCAGGTCCAGGAGTTCACGGTCGTGGCTGACCACGACCATGACCCCGGACCACGCCTCGACGGCCTCGTACAGCCGGCGCCGTGCGAACAGGTCGAGGTTGTTGGTCGGCTCGTCGAGCAGGAGGACGTCGGGCCGGCGCAGCAGCAGCGCGGCCAGGCGCAGCAACACCGACTCGCCGCCCGAGACCTCACCGATCGTGCGGTCCAGGTCGACGTGGCCGAGGCCCAGCTGTCCGAGCGTCGCCAGGGCGCGTTCCTCCACGTCCCAGTCGTCGCCGATCGTCGCGAAGTGCTCCTCGGCCACGTCACCCGCCTCGATGGCGTGCAGCGCGGCACGGGCGGCGGCGATACCGAGCGTCTCGTCGACCCGCAGGCCGGTGTCGAGCGTGACGTTCTGCGGGAGGTAGCCGACCTCGCCGGCCACGCGGACGGTGCCGTCGGTCGGGGTGAGTTCCCCGGCGATCAGCTTCAACAGGGTTGATTTCCCTGAGCCGTTGACACCGACGAGCCCGGTCCGGCCGGGTCCGAAGGCGACCTGCAGATCCTCCAGGACGGGGGTGCCGTCGGGCCAGGCGAACGACAGGGACGTACAGGTGAGAGAGAGGGGAGTAGACATGAGGAACCTCGCGGGTGCGGGAAGCGGCCAGGGGCGACGCGTTCGAAACACCGCGGGGCGACAGGACGGAGGCGGGGAAGAACCCGCTGCCGGCAGGACGGCTCAGACGCCGAGGTCGCACGCAACGCACACACGCGGACGCCGGGATACGGCGGGGTGTGTGACGCGGTGTCTCAGGACCTCAGACGAGCAACGTCCTTCTCCAATCGACGGCAACAGGACCGTGAACCAACGTACGGAGGGCGCCGGAAGGCTGTCAACGCATTAACGCGCGGCCCGCTCAGGGGGGCGGCGCGAGGGGAGGCGGGGAGTGGGGCGGGGCCTCAGCGGGCGTCGTGGGGTGGGACCTCAGCAGGCGTCGCGCATCAGCTGCGCCAGGTCGTGGTCGAGGTCGACATGGTGGTGCTCCAGGCCCAGCGGCACCAGATCGATCGTGCTGTCCAGAAAGCGCCGTACCTCATCGGTGTGGACATGCACCACGGCGGTGCCCTCGGGAGCGTGGAACTCCAGGACCAGCCGCTCGTAGCCGTAGGGGCGGACGCGGACGTCCCCGTAGCCCACGGACTCCTGCATCCCGGTCACGAGCAGTTCACGGGCGAAGGTCCAGCAGACCTCGACGCCCTCCAGCGTGGCCGGGGCGGGGAAGGTCATACGGACGGCGAAGGGGTCGCGACGGTCGTAGTGGAGCGTGGCGGGAATACTCGGCATCCGCGGCGCGGCGGCGACGAGACGGGCCTCTACGGGCTGCTCGATGACGGTGGACAACGCCTTGCTCCCTTGTGACGGGTGGACGGATTCCGGACGACTGAGCCGGGCATTTCAGAAGACGCCGGATCGGGCCGATCCGTGCACATGAGGGTCGAGTGACCTCTGTCACCGAGCCCAATCACCGAGGTGATCGATTTCTCATCGCGTGTTCCGGGACATGGGAGAGGACACCGGACGTCGCCCCGCGGTTCCCGCGGAGGCCATCTGGACGGCACCGGATCGGTGCACTAGCTTCGCCCGCCATGAGGGGCTTGGGGCAGTCGAGGCGGATGAGTCGGACGAGTCGGACGATGGCGACGGGCCTGGCCGCGGTGGCGCTCGCCGCCGCCCTGGCGGTGCCCGCGCAGGCGCACGGGGAGGGCCGGCCACCGCACTGGGAACCGAAGCAGACCGGCACGGACGCGCGCTTTCGCGGTCTGGCCGCCGTCAGCCGGAACAGCGCGTGGCTGGCGGGTTCCGCGGGGACCGTGCTGCGCACCGGCGACGGGGGCAGGACCTGGCGAGACGTCTCGCCGCCCGGCGCACGGGAGTTGCAGTTCCGGGACATCGAGGCGTTCGACGCACGCAGGGCGGTCGTACTGGCCATCGGGGAGGGAGAGGCCTCCCGCGTGTACCGCACGGACGACGGCGGTGCGACGTGGACCGAGTCGTTCCGGAACACCGACCCGCGCGCCTTCTACGACTGCCTCACCTTCTTCGACCCCCGTCACGGACTCGCCATGAGCGATCCGGTCGACGGGAAGTTCCGCCTCCTGTCCACGAAGGACGGCGGTCGGTCCTGGTCGGTCCTGCCGAACGAGGGCATGCCCGCGGCCCTGGAGGGAGAGGCCGGCTTCGCCGCGAGCGGGCAGTGCCTGGTCGGTTCCGGTCCGCGCGACGTCTGGCTCGCGACCGGCGGGGCCGCACGCGCGCGGGTGCTGCACAGCGCCGACCGCGGGCTGACCTGGACGGCCGCCGACACCCCCGTCCCGGCCGGCGATCCGGCCCGTGGCGTCTTCGCGCTCGCCTTCCGCGACCGGGCGCACGGCATCGCCGTCGGCGGCGACTACCGCGCCGACCAGCCGTCCCCCCGGGCCGCGGCCACCACCGGGGACACCGGCCGCACCTGGAAACCCGCCGCGCAGCCGCCGCCCGCCTACCGTTCCGGGGTCGCCTGGCTCCCGTACAGCCGTGCGACCGCTCTCGCCGTCGGCCCCACCGGCACCGACGTCACCACCGACGGGGGCCGCACCTGGCGCACGGTCGACACCGGTTCGTACGACACCGTCGACTGCGCTGCGGACCGGGGCTGCTGGGCGGCGGGCGAGAAGGGGCGCGTGGCCCGGCTGGAGAACTGATCGCCGCGGGGTTGTTCCCACGGCGCTGGGTACCCGTGGCGCTGTTCGAATCACGAAGGGAGTGATCTGCATGCCACGCGGTTCGAGCCCCAAGAGGGAACGCCAGTACGAGCACATCAAGGAGAGCGCCGAGGACCGCGGCGAGAGCCAGTCGCGCGCCAAGGAGATCGCCGCCCGGACGGTCAACAAGGAGCGCGCGCGGTCCGGGGAGTCCAGGACCGCGAGCCGCACCTCCACACAGGACATGTCGTCGGGCAGGCGCGGCGGTCGGCGCTCGCACAAGGGCTCCGAGGGGCTCACGCGCGACCAGCTCTACGAAGAGGCCAGGAAGCGCGGCATCCAAGGCCGTTCGGACATGAACAAGAGCCAGCTCAGGAGCGCCCTCGACAAGTAGCCCCGCACCTGCGCGCCATGGGGGGATGCGTAGGCTCGTCAGCACCATGACGACCGTACGCATCCCGGCGGGCTGGCCCGCCACCGAAGAGCAGGCCCTCGCCGCGCAGGACGAGTTGCGGGGCAAGGTGGTCCTCGACGAGAGCGGACCACCGCCCGGCACCGGGTGCGTCACCGGCGTGGACGTGGCCTACGACGACGAGCGCGACGTCGTCGCGGCGGCGGCCGTGGTGCTCGACGCGGCGACCCTCGACGTGGTGGCCGAGACCACGGCGGTCGGACAGGTCTCCTTCCCCTACGTCCCCGGACTGCTCGCGTTCCGTGAGATCCCGACCGTGCTGGCCGCGCTCGACGCGCTGCCGTGCGACCCCGGTCTCGTCGTCTGCGACGGCTACGGCCTCGCCCACCCGCGCCGCTTCGGCCTCGCCGCCCACCTCGGCGTCCTCACCGGCCTGCCCACGATCGGCGTCGCGAAGAACCCCTTCACCTTCACCCACGACGACCCGGGCACCCCGCGCGGCAGCGCCGCCCCGCTCCTCGCCGGCACCGAGGAGGTGGGCCGCGCCCTGCGCACCCGCGACGGCGTCAAGCCGGTCTTCGTCTCCGTCGGCCACCGGGTGAGCCTCGACAACGCCTGCGCCCACACGCTCGCCCTCACCCCGGCCTACCGCCTCCCGGAGACCACCCGCCGCGCCGACTCCCTCTGTCGCCGGGCCCTGCGGGACACGACCGGCTGAACGCCGGCCCCGGACCCGTGAGCGGGCGCCGGGGCATCGTCGCGCATACGGACGGACCTGATACCTGAGTACGAACTGAGTACGCGTACGGATGCCGGCGCACGTCATGATCGGCAGGCTGTGCCGTATGACGACGCACCGAGCACCGAAGCCCGCCACCGCCCCCACCCACTCCGTCGAGCGGGTCGTGACGACCGGGCTGCTGCTCGCCCTGATCGCGGGGCTGGCCTGGATCGCCGGGATGATCTACACCCTGACGGGGTGGGCCCAGTAGGGCCCACCCGCCCGCCCCGAGGGCGCAGGGAGGGGCCGTCCGCTACCGGGACGCCGCCACCCGGAAGGTGATGCCCGCCGCGCGCAGCCGCTCGATCAGCGCGTCGCCCATCGCGACCGCCGTCGTGACCTGCCCCGCCGTGGCCGGCAGGTCGTCGAGGGCCAGGCACAGGGCGGACTCGGCGAACATCTTCGCCGTCTCGCCGTAGCCGGGGTCGCCGCCCGCGACCTCCGTGAAGACCCGGCGACCGCCGCCCTCGCCCACGAACCGTACCGAGAACCAGCTCTTCGCCCGCTTCTCCGCGCTCGGCCCCTCACCCGGCTTGAGGCGGTCGCCCAACCAGCGCCGCACCGGCGGAACCTGGGCCGCGGCGACGACCGCGCCGACGAACGCGACCCCGCCCACCGCGAAGGGCAGGGTCTTCACGGCCGCGTAGTGGCGGTAGCGGAAGTCCGGCCCGTAGCGGGGCAGGGCGCGCGCCGAGCGCTGCACCACCTGCGCGTCGATGGTCGGCAGCGGCAGCGCCCACGCCCCGACCTCCTTGGCGAACCGGGGCGCGCTCACCGGCGCGTACGCCCGCCGCCCCACCATGCGCGGCTCGTGCCGCTTGCGGTCCCGCGCGGCGGCCATCGTCTCCCGGGTGCGCGAGAAGCCGGTGAGCGCGGAGTGGAACGTGCCGCCGGAGAACATCCCCTCGGCGCGCACGAAGCCGTCCACGGTGATCGGCACGTCCTTCGGGAGCTGCCGCACGGTGAAGTACGCGCCCAGGTCGTGCGGTATCGAGTCGAAGCCGGCCGCGTGCACGATCCGGGCGCCGGTCTCCCGCGCGCGTGCGTCGTGCCGGACGTACGTCAGGTCGACGAACTCGGGCTCGCCGGTGAGATCCAGATAGTCGGTGCCCTCGTCGGCGCAGGCGGCCACCAGCTCCTCGCCGTGCGTGATGTACGGACCGACGGTCGTGGCCACCACCCGTGACTGCCGGGCGAGTTCGCGCACCGCCTGCGGATCCGACCCGTCCGCCCGGAGCACACCGATCCCCGCACCGCCGGGCAGTCGCTCGCGCAGGGCCGCCAGTTTCGCCGCGTCGCGCCCGGCGATCGCCCAGCGCAGCCCCTTCGGCGCGTGCGCGGCGAGATACTCCGCGGTGAGTTCCCCGACGAACCCCGTGGCCCCGTAGAGCACGACGTCGTACGCCCGATCCGGCCTGTTCTGCCCGCTCATTGCACCCCTCAGCACTCGCCCACGCGCCGTTGTCGGTGGCTGAGGCTAGCGTGAGGGACGAGCAGCCGAGCGCGCGGGATCCGGAGGTGGCCGTGACCGTACCCAGGAACGCCCTGAAAAAGTGGCAGAAGGTACGCGAGTTCGCCCTCGCCATGCCCGGTGCCGTCGAGGAGTTCCCCTGGGGCGAGAGCGTCGCGAAGGTCAACAGGAAGGTGTTCGTGTTCCTCGGTACGGATGACGGCGGCCATCCGCTGGGCGTCACCGTCAAGCTCAGGGACGAGGAGACCCATGCCCACGCCCTGAGCTGCCCCGGCGCCGAGCCCGCCGGGTACGGCCTGGGCAAGGCCGGGTGGGTGCGCGTCCCGCTTCAGGAGAAGGGCGCCCCGGCCGCGGAGCTGCTGTGCGACTGGGTCGAGGAGAGCTACCGCGTGATCGCCCCGAAGAAGCTGATAGCGGAGCTGGACGCCCGCTGACTCCGGCGCCGGAAGCCGGGCCGTGCGGGCTGACACGTGCGGCGACTCCGGGCACAATGACCGAGCGTCGATGACTAAGCGTTTGCTCATTCGGGGCTTGTGTGGAGTGGGTCCCGTTCCTAACATCACCGGTGTTACATCAAATGTGTCACAGAGCATGGGGGCTCGATGACAGTGGCGAAGACGCCCGGCCACGGCCCGCTCGCCGGTGTGCGCGTGGTGGAACTCGCGGGCATCGGCCCGGGACCGTTCGCCGCCATGCTCCTCGCCGACCTCGGCGCCGACGTCGTCCGCGTCGACCGGCCGGGCGGCACGGGCCTCGCCGTGAACCCCCTGTACGACGTCACCAACCGCAACAAGCGCTCGGTGGTCGTCGACCTGAAGTCCCCGGCCGGCCCGGACCTCGTCCTCGACCTGGCCGACCGCGCCGACATCCTGATCGAGGGCTACCGGCCGGGCGTCGCCGAGCGCCTCGGTGTCGGCCCCGAGACCTGCCACGCCCGCAACCCGCGCCTCGTCTACGGCCGGATGACCGGCTGGGGCCAGCAGGGCCCGCTCGCCCGGCGCGCCGGGCACGACATCGCCTACATCGCCCTGACCGGCACCCTCGGCATGATCGGTGCCCCGGACACCCCGCCGCCCGCCCCCGCCAACCTGCTCGGCGACTACGCGGGCGGCTCCCTCTACCTCGTCGTCGGCGTCCTCGCCGCCCTCCACCACGCCCGTGCGACCGGCGCCGGCCAGGTCGTGGACGCGGCCATCGTCGACGGCACCGCGCACCTCTCCGCGATGATCCACGGCATGCTCGCCGCCGGCGGCTGGCAGGACCGCCGCGCCGCCAACCTCCTCGACGGCGGCTGCCCCTTCTACGGCACGTACGAGACGGCCGACGGCCGGTACATGGCCGTCGGCGCGCTTGAACAGCAGTTCTACGCCGAGTTCGTCGACCTCCTCGGCATCGCGGACCGGGCCCCGGCCCGCAAGGACGTGGCCGCCTGGGGCGAGCTGCGCGAGAGCGTCGCGGCCCGCTTCAGAAGCCGTACGAGGGACGAGTGGACGGCCGTCTTCGAGGGCTCCGACGCCTGTGTGGCCCCGGTCCTGTCGCTGAGCGAGGCCCCGCACCACCCGCACCTCGCGGCCCGGGGCACCTTCACCGACTTCGGCGGCATCACCCAGCCCGCCCCCGCGCCCCGTTTCTCCGCCACCCACACCTCCGTCCGCGGCGGACCGGCACAGCCGGGCGCCGACACCGCCGACGTGGCCCACGACTGGGGCATACCGGGCCTGTCGCAGAACGCCTCCGTCGGGGACGGCCCGGCGCCGGACGCCTCTCCCGCCGGTGCCTTCCCGCCGGCCGGCGCCTCCCCGTCGGACGCGTCCGCCGAGGACACCGCCTGACACCGGCCCCCGGGCCGTACCCTCCCGCACTGGAAAGGCCAGACTCGTGAGCACCGAAGCGTACGTGTACGACGCGATCCGCACCCCGCGCGGCCGCGGCAAGGCCGACGGCTCCCTGCACGGCACCAAGCCCATCGACCTCGTCGTCGGCCTGATCCACGAGGTCCGGCGGCGCTTCCCCGGCCTCGATCCGGCCGCCGTCGACGACATCGTGCTCGGCGTCGTGGGCCCGGTGGGCGACCAGGGCTCCGACATCGCCCGCACCGCCGCGATCGCCGCCGGGCTGCCGGACACGGTGGCCGGCGTCCAGGAGAACCGCTTCTGCGCCTCGGGCCTGGAGGCCGTCAACCTGGCCGCCGCGAAGGTCCGTTCGGGCTGGGAGGACCTGGTGCTCGCGGGCGGTGTCGAGTCGATGTCCCGGGTGCCGATGGCCTCGGACGGCGGAGCCTGGTTCAACGACCCGATGACCAACCTGGCCGTCAACTTCGTACCGCAGGGCATCGGCGCCGACCTCATCGCCACGATCGAGGGCTTCACCCGGCGCGATGTCGACGAGTACGCGGCACTGTCCCAGGAGCGTGCGGCCGCCGCCTGGAAGGACGGCCGCTTCGACCGCTCCGTCGTCCCCGTCACCGACCGCGCCGGTCTCGTGGTGCTCGACCACGACGAGTACATGCGTCCCGGCACGACGGCCGACTCGCTCGCCAAGCTCAAGCCGTCGTTCGCCGACATCGGCGACCTGGGCGGCTTCGACGCGGTGGCGCTGCAGGAGTACCACTGGGTCGAGGAGATCGACCACGTCCACCACGCGGGCAACTCCTCCGGCATCGTGGACGGCGCCTCGCTCGTCGCCATCGGCAGCAGGGAGATGGGCGAGCGGTACGGCCTGCGCCCGCGCGCCCGGATCGTCTCCGCCGCCGTCTCCGGCTCCGAGCCCACCATCATGCTCACCGGCCCCGCCCCCGCGACCCGCAAGGCCCTCGCCAAGGCCGGGCTGACCATCGACGACATCGACCTCGTCGAGATCAACGAGGCGTTCGCGGCGGTGGTGCTCCGCTTCGTGCGGGACATGGGCCTCTCGCTCGACAAGGTCAACGTCAACGGCGGCTCGATCGCGCTCGGCCACCCGCTCGGCGCGACCGGCGCGATGATCCTCGGCACCCTCGTCGACGAGCTGGAGCGGCAGGACAAGCGGTACGGACTGGCCACGCTCTGCGTGGGCGGCGGCATGGGCATCGCGACGATCGTGGAACGCGTCTGAGACGGCCGGCGGATCACGCGTCGCCGACGCACGACGCGGATCGCACGACGCGGATCGCACGACGCCGATCGCACGACGCCGATCGCACAACGCGATCACCCGACCCAAGACTTCTGCGGAAAGACTCTACGGAGACCCTGTCATGACACAGAGCACCACCATCCGCTGGGAACAGGACCGCACGGGCCTCGTCACCCTCGTCATCGACGACCCGAACCAGTCCGCGAACACCATGAACCAGGCGTTCCGCGACTCCCTCGCCGTGACCACCGACCGGCTGGAGGCAGAGAAGGACAGCATTCGCGGCGTCATCATCACCTCCGCCAAGAAGACCTTCTTCGCCGGCGGCGACCTCCGCGACCTCATCAAGGTCACCCCCGAGACCGCGCAGCAGCTGTTCGACGGCGGCCTGGAGATCAAACGCAACCTGCGCCGCATCGAGACCCTGGGCAAGCCCGTGGTCGCGGCCATCAACGGCGCCGCCCTGGGCGGCGGTTACGAACTGGCCCTCGCCTGCCACCACCGCGTCGCCCTCGACGCCCCCGGCTCGAAGATCGGCTGCCCCGAGGTCACCCTCGGCCTGCTGCCCGGCGGCGGGGGCATCGCCCGCACCGTACGCCTGCTGGGCATCGCCGACGCCCTGCTGAAGGTGCTGCTGCAGGGCACCCAGTACAGCCCGCACCATGCCCTGGAGAACGGCCTGATCCACGAAGTGGCCGCCACGCAGGACGAGTTGATGGACAAGGCCCGCGCCTTCATCGACGCCAACCCCGAGTCGCGGCAGCCCTGGGACCAGCCCGGCCACCGCATCCCGGGCGGCACCCCCGCCCACCCCAAGTTCGCGGCGAACCTGCCCGCCTTCCCCGCCACGCTGCGCAAGCAGACGAACGGCGCGCCCTACCCGGCCCCGCGCAGCATCCTCGCCGCCGCCGTCGAGGGCGCCCAGGTCGACTTCGAGACGGCCCAGGTCATCGAGGCGCGCTACTTCGTGGAGCTGGCCGCCGGGCAGACGTCGAAGAACATGATCCAGGCCTTCTTCTTCGACCTCCAGGCCGTCAACTCCGGCGCGAACCGCCCCCAGGGCATCGAGCCGCGCCAGGTCCGCAGGGCCGCCGTCCTCGGCGCCGGGATGATGGGCGCCGGCATCGCGTACTCCTGCGCCCGCGCGGGCATCGACGTCGTCCTGAAGGACGTGACGCCCGAAGCGGCCGCGAAGGGCAAGGAGTACTCGCGGAAGCTCTGCGCCAAGGCGGTCGCCAAGGGCCGGACCACGCAGGAGAAGGCCGACGCGCTCCTCGCCCGCATCACCCCGACCGCCGACCCGGCCGACCTCGCGGGCTGCGACGCCGTCATCGAGGCCGTGTTCGAGAACACCGAGCTGAAGCACAAGGTCTTCCAGGAGATCGAGGGGGTCGTGGCACCGGACGCGCTGCTCTGCTCCAACACCTCCACCCTCCCCATCACCGAGCTGGCCGAGGGTGTCGTCCGCCGGTCCGACTTCATCGGCCTGCACTTCTTCTCACCCGTCGACAAGATGCCGCTCGTCGAGATCATCAAGGGCGAGCAGACGGGAGAGGAGGCCCTGGCCCGCGCCTTCGACCTGGTCCGCCAGATCAGGAAGACCCCGATCGTCGTCAACGACTCCCGCGGCTTCTTCACCTCCCGGGTCATCGGCCACTTCATCAACGAGGGCGTCGCGATGGTGGGGGAGGGCATCGAGCCCGCCTCCGTGGAACAGGCGGCTGCCCAGGCGGGCTACCCCGCCAAGGTCCTCTCCCTCATGGACGAGCTGACCCTCACCCTGCCCCGCAAGATCCGCGCCGAGTCACGGCGGGCCGTGGAGGAGGCGGGCGGCACGTGGGTGGAGCACCCCGCCGACGCGGTCATCGACCGCATGGTCGACGAGTTCGCCCGGCCCGGCCGCAGCGGTGGCGGCGGCTTCTACGACTACGGCCCCGACGGCCGGCGCGCCAAGCTCTGGCCCGGCCTGCGCGAACACTTCACCAGGCCCGGGTACCGGATCCCCTTCGAGGACATGCAGGAACGCATGCTCTTCGCGGAGGCCCTGGACACCGTCCGCCTCCTCGAAGAGGGCGTCCTGACCTCCGTCGCCGACGCCAACATCGGCTCCCTCCTCGGCATCGGCTTCCCCGGCTGGACCGGCGGCGTCCTCCAGTACATCAACGGCTACGAGGGCGGCCTCCCCGGCTTCGTGACCCGGGCCGAAGAACTCACCGCCCGCTACGGCCCCCGCTTCACCCCACCGGCCCTGCTACGGGAAAAGGCCCAGAGGGGAGAACCCTTCACAGACGCGTAAGCCCTCCGGGCGGGGCGCGTCGTCCGGCTGCGGCCCGGTGGGGGTTGCTCGCGCGATTCCCCGCGCCCCTAAAAACCCAGGCCCTGGCGGGCCTGAAACAGCCGAGGCCATGGCGGGCTCAGAACAGCCCAGGCTCCGCGGCCGTAAGGCAGTGGGCGCAGCCCCTGCTTTTCAGGGGCGCGGGGAACTGCGCGAGAAGCCCCACCGGGCCCGCAGCCGGGGGTCGAAGGGGCGCAGCCCCTGGGGATGGGACGGGTAGGGGCTGCCGGGGCGAAACACCCCCCGGCAGCCCCCACCCCCTCAAGACTCCACCACCCACCCCCGCAACTCCTCCGTCAACGACCGCTGAAAGGTCGTCAACAACGCCTGCACGACCAGCGGTTGCATACGTCCCGACAGCGACCGCGCAACCTGCGCATCCCGCCCCGCCACCGCCTCCCGGAACAACCGAGACAACTCCCCCGCGGCAGCACGCGCATACTCGATCAACACACCCCGCGCCGCGAGAATCGACTCCTCGGACAGGGGCACATCGAGCAGCTCCACCCCGAGCCGCAACAACCCCACATCCACCCGCAGAGCGTCCCCGTCCCGCTCGACCACCCCCATCGCGAGCAGCCGCTCCACCTCCGCCTCCCCCAGAGCCCGCCCGGCCCGCCGGTCCAGCTCCTCCCGCGTCACCGTCTCCACCGCGTCCGGCGCCCACGACGCCACCACCGCACGCTGCAGCGCGAGATCGCGCGGCGTGAGATCCGCCGGCAGCCGGCCCAGATACCGTTCGACGGCCGCGAGGGTCATGCCCTGCCGCTGCAGCTCCTCGATCAGCGCGAGCCGCGCGAGGTGATCCCGCCCGTAGTGACCGACCCGGCGGGGCCCGATCACCGGCGGCGGCAACAGCCCCCGGGTGCCGTAGAAGCGGACCGTGCGCACCGTGACTCCCGCCCGCGCGGCCAGCTCGTCGACGGTGAGAACGATCTCTCCGGCGCCCTCGACGGCGCCCTCGCCGGAGCCGCCGCCGGCGCTCTGCGCGGTGTCGGTGGTCATGCACAGCAGTATCGCTGTCGCACCCGTGCCGTGACATCCGGACGGCCGATTGTCAGTACCACCCCGTACGGTGGCGTCATGTCGGGGATCACCTACGTCCGCGGGGACGCCACCACGCCGCTGGGCAAGGGCGTCAAGATCATCGCGCATGTCTGCAACGACATGGGCGGCTGGGGCAAGGGCTTCGTCCTCGCCCTCTCCCGCCACTGGCCGGAACCGGAGGCCGCCTACCGCGCCTGGCACCGCGACCGGGCGCGCAACGACTTCGGACTCGGTGCCGCCCAGTTCGTGCGGGTGGGCCCGTACACGTGGGTGGCGAACCTGATAGGCCAGCACGGCACCCGCACCGGCAGCAAGGGCGCACCCGTCCGGTACGAGGCCATCGACACCGCCCTCGGCCTGCTCGCGGACAAGGCCCTGGAGCTGGAGGCCTCGGTCCACATGCCCCGTATCGGCTGCGGGCTCGCGGGCGGCACATGGTCCCGGGTGGAACCGCTGACAGCCGACCGCCTGGTGCGCCGCGGGATACCGGTGACGGTGTACGACCACGGGGACTGAACCCGGGCCGGGGCGCGATACCGCCGGGACGCGAGCGGGTAGGGCACCCGTATGGAACTGCTCCCGATGGACATCGGCCCGCTCAACCCGGTCGTCGCGGAACTCGTCGTCGCGGCGCTGCTGTTCGCCCTGGTGTTCCTCTTCTTCGTCCGGCTCGTGCCCCGGGTCCAGCGGGTCCTCGACGAACGGGAGGCGGCGACCAAGGGAACCGAGGCGCAGGCGGAAGCCCTGCGGGAGGAGATCCGGATCAAGCGGGCGGAGGTGGCGCGGACCCTGGCCGAGGCCCGTCACGAGGCAGCCCGCATCCGTCAGCGCGCCCACGAGGAGGGTGCCGCCCTGATCGCCGAGGCCCGCGCCGACGCCCACCGCGAGGCCACCACCCTCCTCGCCGAGGGTCGCGCCCGCCTCGGCGCCGACCGTGCCAGGGCCGAGGCCGAACTCGGCGTCCACGTCTCCGCGCTGGCCTCGGACCTCGCCGGCAGAATCATCGGCGAACCGGTCGAGGCGGAGGTCCAGCCGCGCCCCTGAGGCTCACGGCCCTGCGAGCGGCTCCTTTCGGCCACAGGCGTGGCCGAAGCCCCGCGAACCCCAATGATGCCTCTTTTGCACGGGAGTTGACCGCAGTACCGTCCGCGCATGCCGATACCTGTGCGACGCACACGCTTCACGACCTGGAGATCGCTCGCGACGGCGGTCACGGCCGCCGCCCTCACCGCCTCGTTCCTCACCCCGGCGGTCGCCGGCACCCCGGCCCCCCGGAAGAGCGAACCGGTCTACTCGTACGACAAGGCCATCCGCGAGGCCGTCTGGGTGGACACCGGGCTCGACGGCGACCGCGACGGGAAGAAGGACCGGGTCGCCGTCGACATCGTCCGTCCGAGCGAACCCGCCCGGCGGGGCCGCAAGATCCCCGTGATCATGGACGCCAGCCCGTACTACTCCTGCTGCGGACGCGGCAACGAGAGCCAGCGCAAGACGTACGACGCCCACGGGAACATCGTCCAGACACCGCTGTTCTACGACAACTACTTCGTGCCCCGCGGCTACGCGTTCGTCGCCGTCGACCTCGCCGGCACCAACCGCTCCGACGGCTGTGTGGATGTCGGCGGCCGCTCCGACATCCAGTCCGCCAAGGCGGTCGTCGACTGGCTCAACGGCCGCGGCAGGGCGTACACCACCCGCACGGGCGGCGCGTCGGCCAAGGCCCGCTGGACCAACGGCAGAACCGGCATGATCGGCAAGAGCTACGACGGCACGATCGCCAACGGCGTGGCCGCCACCGGCGTCGAGGGCCTGGAGACCATCGTGCCGATCGGCGCGATCTCCTCCTGGTACGACTACTACTTCGCCAAGGGAGCCCCCCTCTACGACTCGGGTCCCGAGTGGCTCTCCGACTACGTGGAGAGCCCGGGAGCCCGCGCCAAGTGCGGTCACGTCCAGCAGAAACTGGTCGACGGGGCCCCGCGCACCGGCGACCAGACCCCCTTCTGGGCGGAGCGCGACTACGTCAGGAACGTCCGGAAGATCGACGCCAGCGTCTTCGTCGTCCACGGTCAGCAGGACCTGAACGTCCGCCCCAAGCACTTCGGCCAGTGGTGGGACGCCCTTGCCGCGCACGGCGTCGAGCGCAAGATCTGGCTCTCCCAGACCGGCCACGTCGACCCGTTCGACTTCCGCCGCGCGGAGTGGGCCGACACCCTGCACCGCTGGTTCGACCACGAACTCCTCGGTTACGACAACGGCATCGACGACGAGCCCATGGCCGACATCGAACGCCACCCGGACCAGTGGGAGACGTCCACGCTCTGGCCGCCGCGCGCGACGAAGACCGCGACCCTCCGCCCGGCGAAGGGCAGCGCACCGGGCGTCGGCACCCTCGGCCTGCGCAAGCGGTCCGGCACCGAGTCCTTCACCGACGACCCGGCGCTGGACGAGACCGACTGGGCCGCGCACGTCGACAGGTCCACCCCCGACAAGGCGGGCTTCGTCACGGCTCCCCTCACCAGGGACCTGCGGCTGTCCGGCTCCTCCAAGGTCACCGTCACCGCCACGCCCACCACCTCCGTCGCCCACCTCTCGGCGGTCCTGGTCGACCTCGGCCCGGACACCATCCGTGACTACGCGGCGGCGGGCGAGGGCATCACCACTCTCACCGAGCGCACCTGCTGGGGCCCGAGCACCACCGGCGACAGCTCATGCTTCCGGGAGACCCGGGCGAAGACGGCCGACGTGGAGTACACGATCTTCAGCCGCGGCTGGGCCGACCTCGGCAACCACTCCTCGGGCACCGGAGCCCCGCTCACGCCCGGCACCCCGTACACGATCACGCTCGACCTGCACGCGAGCGACCACGTCGTCCCGGCGGGCCACCGTCTCGCGCTGATCGTCGCGGGCACCGACAAGGACCTGATCGACCCGCCGGCCGCCACGCCCACCCTGACCATCGACCTCCGGAAGACCTCCGCGAAGGTTCCGCTGGTCGGCGGTGCCGCCGCCTTCGAGAGGGCGACCACCGGCGCCACGGCCACCCCGGGGGCCACCGTGCTCGACGGCGTGCGCGACCCGGGCCGGGCCGCGCGCGTGCCCGGCGGTACGGCGTGAGGGCCCGGATCGCGGCGCTGATCGCCACCGCCCTCGCCGCACCCCTGCTGTCGACGCCCGCGTACGCGACGGACACCGCCCCGCCGCGCACCGGGTTCGAGCGGTCGGGCGGCGCCCGCTGGACCACTCAGCCCGAGGAGCAGGAGTTCCTGGCCGCCGTCGACCGGGCGAGCGACCGTGTGGCGCTCGCCCGGATCGGCACGACCGGGCAGGGCCGCCCGCTCCAGCTCGTCCGCGTCGGCGCCCGGTCCGCCTCGCGCACGGTCCTGCTCATCTGCAGCCAGCACGGCGACGAGCCCTCGGGCCGCGAGGCCTGCCTCACCACGATCCGTGACCTGGCTCGGTCCGGGGACGAGCGGACCCGGCGGCTGCTGCGGTCCACCACCGTTCTCGTCGTCCCCACGGCCAACCCCGACGGCCGGGCCGCCGACACCCGAGGCAACGCCGACGGCGTCGACATCAACCGCGACCACCTCGCCCTGCGCACGGCCGAGGCACGGGCGCTCGCCACCGTCCAGCGCGACCACGCACCCGACGTCGTCTACGACCTGCACGAATACGGTGCCACACCCCAGTACTACGACAAGGACCTCTTCGACCTCTGGCCCCGCAACCTCAACACCGACGCGGCCGTCCACGCCGAGGCCCGCACCCTCTCCCTGGACCACGTGCGCCCGGCCGCGCGGGCGGCAGGCCACTCGACCGGCACCTACGGCATCTGGACCGACCCGGTCACCGGCGACCCGATCCGTCAGGTCGCCGGTGACGGCCAGGAACGCATCCTGCGGAACATGTCCGGAATCAAGCACTCGGTCGGACTGCTGATCGAGAGCCGCGTGGAACCGGCGGCAGGCGGCACCGAGGGACCGGCCAACCACCTTCGCCGGGTGAACTCGCAGCTCGCGGCCCTGAAGGGGCTGTTCGCCTTCGCCGGTGAACGCGGCCGACGGGTCGACCGGGTGACCGGCGCGGCCCGTCTCGCCGGCCTGCGCGACACCGGCCCGGTCTACGTCGGCGGCGCCGACAACGACCCGGCCGAACCCGCCGAGGTGATCCAGGACCCGCCCTGCGGCTACCGGCTCACCGAACACCAGTACGAAGAGTTCGCGGACGAGCTGGCCCTGCACGGCGTCCGCGTACGGCCCGAGGGCGACGGCGACGGCGTACTCGTACCGCTGCGCCAGCGGCTGCGGGCGCTCGTGCCGCTGTTGCTCGACGAGCGGGCGCCGTACCACCTGACGGAGGGAGTGCCCGACACCACCTGTTGAACAAGAAAGTGTCGAGGTCACATGTGATAGGCGTTCCTGGGCAGGAGAGGGTCAGTTCCAGCCACTCTTGAAAGGTTCCACCTGTGACGCACGACCAACACACCTCCCACCACGGGGGAGGCGCGCTTCCCGGCTCGGAAGCGGGCCTCTCCGGCGGCGGGCGGCCCCGGACGGACCGCGTCGTGTTCGGCGTGACGGCGGTACTCACCCTGGCCTTCGTCCTCTGGGGCGCCATCTGGACCGACTCGCTCGAAACCGCCTCCGGCAAGATGCTGAGCGGCCTGATCCACAACGGTGGCTGGGCGTTCATGCTGGCCGCCTCCTGCTTCGTCATCTTCGCCCTGTGGCTCGCGGTCAGCCGCTACGGCCGCATCCACCTGGGGGTCGAGGGCGAGAAGCCCGAGTTCCGCACGGTCTCCTGGGTCGCCATGATGTTCAGCGCCGGCATGGGCATCGGCCTGATGTTCTACGGCGTGAGCGAACCCCTCGCCCACTACACCGCGCCCCCGCCGGGCACGAACCCCGAGGGTTCCGGCGAGCGCATGGAAACGGCGATGGCGACCACCCTCTTCCACTGGACGCTGCACCCCTGGGCGATCTACGCGGTGGTCGGCCTGGCCATCGCCTACAGCACCTTCCGCAAGCGGCGCCGCCAGACCATCAGCGCCGTCTTCACCCCGCTGCTCGGCGAGAAGCACGCCAACGGCACCACCGGCCGAGTCATCGACATCCTCGCGATCGTCGCCACGATCTTCGGCTCGGCGGCCTCCCTCGGCCTCGGCGCCCTCCAGATCGGCTCCGGTGTCACCGAGCTGGGCTGGATGGGCAAGGTGAGCACCGGCCTGCTCGTCGGCATCATCGCGGTCCTGACCCTGGCCTTCGTCGCCTCCGCCGTGTCCGGTGTCGAGAAGGGCATCCAGTGGCTGTCCAACATCAACATGGTGCTGGCCCTGCTGCTGGCGGTCTTCGTCTTCGTCGCCGGCCCGACCATCCTCATCCTCGACCTGCTGCCCACCTCGGCCTTCTCCTACCTCGGCGACCTGCCCCAGCTCGCGGGCCGCACCGAGGCCTCCGGCGGGCAGGGCGTGGCCGACTGGCTCGGCAGCTGGACCGTCTTCTACTGGGCGTGGTGGATCTCCTGGACGCCCTTCGTCGGCATGTTCATCGCTCGCATCAGCCGCGGCCGCACCATCCGCCAGTTCATCGGCGGCGTCATCCTCGTCCCCAGCTCGGTCAGCCTCGTCTGGTTCGCCGTCTTCGGCGGTACGGCGATGAAGCTGCAGGAGCAGGGCCGGCTCGGTGAGGAGGCCACCCCGGAGGGCCAGCTCTTCGCCGTCCTCCACGAGTTCCCCATCGCCACGGTCTCCAGCCTGCTCGTGATGATCCTCGTCGGCATCTTCTTCGTCTCCGGCGCCGACGCCGCCTCCATCGTCATGGGCACGCTCTCCCAGCGCGGCGCGCTCGAACCCGGCCGCTTCGTCGTCGTCTTCTGGGGCGTCGTCACCGGGGCCGTCGCCGCGATCATGCTCCTGGTCGGCAGTGGACAGGGCGACGCCCTCACGGGCCTGCAGAAC
The DNA here is from genome assembly GCF_014873495.1 of Streptomyces stelliscabiei. GTDB lineage: Bacteria > Actinomycetota > Actinomycetes > Streptomycetales > Streptomycetaceae > Streptomyces > Streptomyces bottropensis. The sequence goes on from NZ_JADBGF010000001.1 coordinate 8,849,142, forward strand.
CTGACGATCCTGGCCGCCGCGCCATTCGTCATCGTCATGATCGGCATGTGCGTCGCGCTCATGCGCGACCTGCGCCGCGACTCGGTGATCGTCCGCGAGGAGATGGCCTCCGAGGCGGTCGAACTCGCCGTCATCGAGGGCCACAAGCGCTACGACGGCGAGTTCGAGATCAGGGTCGGCCCCGGCCAGGGCACGGAGATCGAGGGCGACCCGATCGGCCACCGCGCGGAGTGAGAGGGGCAGGGGCGCGGGGGAGTGGGCGGGCGGCCGCGACACATCGCGGCCGCCCACGTTGCGCCTCGCACTCGCACTCGCACTCGCACGGGCACGCTCACGGGCACGCGCACGCTCACGGGCACGCGCACGCTCACGGGCACGCGCACGCTCACGGGCACGCGCACTGGCCTGGCACTCGCACGCGCCCCCCGGCGCCTCCGCCCGTCACCCGGAGGCGAGCCGTGCAGCCTCCCTCGCGCAGCCCCACGCCACCGTGACCCCCGCCCCGCCGTGACCGTAGTTGTGCACCAACACCCGCCCGCCCGGCAGGACCTCGCGCTCCAACCGCACGGCGGGCCGCGCGGGCCGCAGCCCCACCCGGTGCTCGATGACCCGGGCTCCCTCGATCTCGGGCCTGATCGCCGCACACCGCCGCACGATCTCCCGCGCGATCACCGGATCCGGCGTCAGGGACCAGGCGTCCTCCTCCGCCGTGCCGCCCAGGATCAGACCGCCCGGCTGAGGGATGAAGTACGTGCTCTCGGACCCGCCGTGATCCACCGAGGTGAGCCAGGTGGTGACCCCGGGGTTCTCCACGACGACCAACTGCCCCCGCACCGGCCGTACGGAGGGGTCCGGCACCAGCTGCCGCGCCCCCAGCCCCGTGCAGTTGACGACGACCGGCGCGTCGACCGCCGCGAGATCCGTGACCGTACGCTCCTCCACCACCCCGCCCGCCGCGGCGAACCGCTCGCGCAGCCACCGCAGATGGACCGGCATGTCGATCAACGGCAGCCGCGCCCAGAGGCCGACGCCCGCGTACTCACCGGCCGTCGCCACCCGCAGCCCGCGCACCCGGGAGGCCCACGCACCCAGTCCGTCCAGTTCGGTCTCGCCGTGTACGCCCTCGACCATGCGTACGCCCGTCTCGCCGGACCGGGCCGTCAGCTCCTCGTACACGGCCAGGGTGACGAGCGCCCACGCGCCGACGAGTTCCTCCGGCTCGATCCGATACGGCCACCACAGTCCGCCCGCGACGGCGGACGTCGTCAGCTCCGCGGGCTCCCGTGTCCAGATCCGGACCCGCCTGCCGCCCTCCGCCAGCACGACGGCCGTCGTGAGACCGACGACTCCGCCACCGACCACGATCACATCACTGTTCGATTCCTTGGTCACGCAGGGACGTTAACGGAATGTGGCGGACCGTGCGCACAAGTCTGCCTTTGTGGGGATACTCACACCATGTCTGCCGAGTACGCGACCTTCGGCCTGGCACCGGCGATGCGAGCCGGTGGCGTCCTCGCCAACGGTGACTACCAGGTGCACCGGGACTTCGTGGACTTCATCGTCGACGGACGCCCGCTGCTGTACCAGCTCTCCGACCTCGATGCCGTCTCCCCACTCGCCTCCGACGTCCCGCCCTCGATCTTCACCGCCCAGGTGCGCAGCCTGCTCCTGGAAGCCGAGGCCCCCCTGACGCGGGGCCGTTACATCATCTACGGCTGCCCCGAATGCGCCGACCTCGCCTGCGGAGCGGTGACCGCGGTCATCGAGCGGGCCGGCGAGGACTTCGTGTGGCGGGACTTCGCCTGGCAGACGGAGGAGGAGGCCGACCTCAAGCTGAACGGCTACACGGGCATCGGCCCGTTCCGCTTCCGCGGCCCCGAGTACCGCGGCGCGTTGCAGTCCCTGCTGTCGGAGTCCGCCGCCGAGCCGTCGGTCCGCCGCCGGGTCCTCCTCATCGGTGCCCGGGTCGCCGTCCTCGCCAGACTCGCCGCCGCCCTGCGTGCCATCGGCATCGGCACCGACATAGCGCACGACGCCACCGGTGTGCCCGAGGACGAACTGCGGACCTACGGTGCCGTGGTCTTCGGCCGGGCCGTCGGCGAGGCGGACCGTGCCGCCGTGCGTCTGGCCTTCGACCGCGCGGGGGTCAAGGTCGCCTACGTCGACGGGCTCGCCCCGATCATCCCGCTGCTCGTCGCGCAGATCGAACACGCCCTCGACCGCAGCCCGGCACGGCAGCGCCGCCTGACCCGTCTCGTCGCCGCCGGGGGACAGGCCGGCATCGAGATCACCTCCACCTGCCGTGTGGAGCTGACCGCCTACCGCCTCGACCGGCTGTACCGCCCCCACACCTACCGCTTCTTCGACGGCATCCTCCCGGCCGGCCGGCACCGCATCGGCCTGGACCCCAAGGCGGTGAGGGGAGAGTCGTTCATCGTGGCCCGCACCTCGGGAACGGTCCTGGTGGAGCCGATGGCGGCGTGAGTTCGCAGGGCGGGCGGGAGCCGGCACCCGACGCGGCTGGGAGGTCCCGTCCTCCTGTCGTTAGGATCGCCCCCTGTGACCGCCACCCTCGTCGTCAAGAACCTCGCCGCCGGCCACGGCGACCGCTCCCTCTTCTCCGGGCTCGACCTCGTCGTCGCCCCCGGCGATGTGATCGGGCTGGTCGGCGCCAATGGCGCGGGCAAGTCCACGCTGCTCAGGCTGCTCGCCGGTCTGCTCCCGCCGGAGGAGGGCGAGCTGCGGCTGTCCCCGCCCACGGCGACCGTCGGCCACCTGCCGCAGGAGCCGGAGCGCCGGGAGGGCGAGAGCGTCCGGCAGTTCCTCGCCCGGCGCACGGGCGTGGCCGAGGCCCAGCGCGTGATGGACGAGGCCACCCAGGCCCTGGTGGACGGCGCGCCCGGCGCCGACGACGCGTACTCGGTGAGCCTGGAGCGCTGGCTCGACCTGGGCGGCGCCGACCTGGACGAGCGTGCGGAGGAGGTCACCGCCTCCCTCGGCCTCGGCGTCGACCTGGACCAGCCGATGACCGGCCTCTCCGGCGGCCAGGCCGCCCGCGCCGGACTCGCCTCGCTCCTCCTCTCCCGCTACGACGTCTTCCTCCTCGACGAGCCCACCAACGACCTGGACCTCGACGGCCTGGAACGGCTCGAACGCTTCGTCTCCGGCCTGCGCGCGGGCACGGTGGTCGTCAGCCACGACCGCGAGTTCCTCACCCGCACGGTCACCAAGGTCCTCGAACTCGACCTCGCCCAGAATCAGATCAACCTCTACGGCGGCGGCTACGAGGCCTATCTGGAGGAGCGGGACACGGCCCGCCGGCACGCCCGCGACGACTTCGAGGAGTACGCCGACAAGAAGGCGGCCCTCCAGGACCGCGCCCAGATGCAGCGCTCCTGGATGGACAAGGGCGTGAAGAACGCGCGGCGCAAGGCGAACAACGACAATGACAAGATCGGCCGCAAGTTCCGCAGCGAGGCGAGCGAGAAGCAGGCCGCCAAGGCCCGGCAGACCCAGCGCATGATCGAACGGCTGGACGTCGTCGAGGAGCCGCGCAAGGAGTGGGAGCTGCGCATGGAGATCGCGGCGGCCCCGCGTTCCGGTGCCGTCGTCGCCACCCTGCGCGACGCCGAGGTGCGGCGCGGCGACTTCGCGTTCGGACCCGTGTCGTTGCAGATCGACTGGGCCGACCGCATCGCCATCACGGGCGCGAACGGCGCCGGCAAGTCGACGCTGCTGGGCGCGCTGCTCGGCCGCGTCCCGCTGGACTCGGGACACGCCGCCCTCGGCTCGGGCGTCCTGGTCGGCGAGGTCGACCAGGCGCGGGGGCTCTTCCACGGCCCCGAGTCCCTGCTCGACGCCTTCGCCGCGGCCGTCCCGGACACGGAACCCGCCGAAGTCCGCACCCTTCTCGCCAAGTTCGGCCTCAAGGCGGCCCACGTCCTACGCCCGGCGGTCACCCTCTCCCCGGGCGAACGCACCCGTGCGGCCCTCGCGCTCCTCCAGGGCCGAGGCGTCAACCTCCTGATCCTCGACGAGCCCACCAACCACCTGGACCTCCCCGCCATCGAACAACTGGAGTCCGCCCTCGACTCCTACGAGGGCACGCTCCTCCTGGTCACCCACGACCGCCGCATGCTGGACGCGGTCCACGTGACTCGCCGCCTGAGCGTGGAGGCAGGCAAGGTGACGGAGGGCTGAGGGCGAATCTCGGCTGGGGGTCGAAGGGGCGCAGCCCCTGGGTGGGGGCACCTCCCGCTCGAGCGAAGCCGAGAGTGAGGGAGGGACGGGTAGGGGCGGCGGGGGCGAACCCCCGCCGCCACACTCACCGCCGCTTCTTGTCCACCAACCCCGCCCGCCGCAACGCATCAGCCATCGCACTGTTGGAGGGCGCCGGAGCCCCAGCCCCCTGCCGGGACCCACCGCCCCCACCCCCACGCCCCTGCTGCCGAGGCGGCTGGGATCCACGCCCCCCGCGCTGAGGCCGAGACCCCCCACCCGACTGCCCCGAGCCGCCCTGCCCCTTGGCCGCCGCCTCGTCGTCCAGCCGCAACGTCAAGGAGATCCGCTTCCGCGGAATGTCGACGTCGAGCACCTTCACCTTCACGATGTCCCCGGGCTTCACCACATCCCGCGGATCCTTCACGAACGTCTTGGACAGCGCGGAGACGTGTGCCAGACCGTCCTGGTGGACACCGACGTCGATGAACGCCCCGAAGGCCGCCACGTTCGTCACGACCCCCTCCAGCACCATCCCGGACACCAGGTCGGAGATCTTCTCCACGCCCTCCTTGAAGGTGGCCGTCTTGAAGGCCGGCCGGGGGTCACGCCCCGGCTTCTCCAGCTCCTTCAGGATGTCCGACACGGTCGGCAGACCGAAGGTCTCGTCCACGAAGTCCGCGGGCCTGAGCGACCGCAGCACCCCCGTGTTGCCGATGAGCGCCGCCACCTCCTGCCCGGCCGTCTTCACCATCCGCCGTACGACGGGGTACGCCTCCGGGTGCACGCTGGACGCGTCCAGCGGGTCGTCGCCGCCCCGGATCCGCAGGAACCCCGCGCACTGCTCGTACGCCTTCGGACCGAGCCGCGCCACGCCCTTCAGCTGGGAACGCGACGTGAAGGGGCCGTTGGCGTCGCGGTGGGCCACGATGTTCTCGGCGAGGCCGGAGGAGATGCCGGACACGCGCGCGAGGAGCGGCGCGGAGGCGGTGTTCACGTCCACACCCACGCCGTTCACACAGTCCTCCACCACCGCGTCCAGCGAACGCGACAGCTTCACCTCGGACAGGTCGTGCTGGTACTGCCCGACACCGATGGACTTCGGGTCGATCTTCACCAGCTCGGCCAGGGGGTCCTGGAGGCGGCGCGCGATGGACACGGCGCCACGCAGCGAGACGTCCATGCCCGGCAGCTCCTGAGAGGCGAACGCCGACGCCGAGTACACGGACGCGCCGGCCTCGGACACCATCACCTTGGTGAGCTTCAACTCCGGGTGCTTGGTGATCAGTTCACCGGCGAGCTTGTCGGTCTCGCGGGAGGCCGTGCCGTTGCCGATCGCGATCAGGTCGACCGCGTGCTCCTTGGCGAGCCGCGCCAGCTTCGCGATGGCCTCGTCCCACTTGTTGGCCGGGACGTGCGGGTAGATCACGTCGGTCGCCACGACCTTGCCGGTCGCGTCCACCACGGCGACCTTCACGCCCGTACGGAAACCGGGGTCGAGGCCGAGCGTCGCGCGGGTGCCGGCGGGGGCGGCGAGGAGCAGGTCGCGCAGGTTCGCCGCGAACACGTTCACCGCCTCGTCCTCGGCGGCCGTCCGCAGCCGCAGTCGCAGATCGATGCCGAGGTGGACGAGGATCCGGGTCCGCCAGGCCCAACGGACGGTGTCCGTCAGCCACTTGTCGCCGGGGCGCCCGCGGTCGGCGATCTGGAAACGGTGGGCGACGATCCCCTCGTAGGACGAGGGACCGGGCTGCTCGGAGGGCTCCTCCGGCTCCAGGACGAGATCGAGGACGTCCTCCTTCTCACCGCGCAGCATCGCCAGGATGCGGTGGGAGGGCAGATCGGTGAACGGCTCCGCGAAGTCGAAGTAGTCGGCGAACTTGGCGCCCGCCTCCTCCTTGCCGTCCTTCACCTTGGCGGCCAGCCGCCCCCGTACCCACATGCGTTCGCGCAGTTCGCCGATCAGGTCGGCGTCCTCCGAGAACCGCTCGGTGAGGATCGCCCGCGCGCCGTCCAGCGCGGCCTGCGGATCGGCGACGCCCTTGTCGGCGTCCACGAACGCCGCGGCGGCGGCCAAAGGCTCGATCGTCGGGTCGCCGAGCAGCCCCTCGGCCAGCGGTTCGAGGCCCGCCTCCCGGGCGATCTGCGCCTTCGTGCGCCGCTTGGGCTTGAAGGGGAGGTAGATGTCCTCCAGCCGTGCCTTGGTCTCCGCGGCACGGATCTGCGCCTCGACCTCCGGCGTCAGCTTGCCCTGCTCGCGCACCGAGTCGAGGATCGCCGTCCGCCGCTCCTCCAGCTCCCGCAGATAGCGCAGCCGCTCCTCCAGCGTGCGTAGCTGCGCGTCGTCGAGCATCTCCGTCGCTTCCTTGCGGTAGCGGGCGATGAAGGGCACGGTCGAACCGCCGTCGAGCAGCTCCACCGCGGCTCTGACCTGCCGCTCCCGTACGCCGAGCTCCTCGGCGATCCTGCCTTCGATGGACCCTACGAGGGGTGTCGTCACGTTCCCGTACCGCCTTCTCCACTGGGGTTGCGCGGCAATTGTGGCAGGTGGCACCGACAGCGGGGGCTCAGGCCGTGAGACTCGTCGGACCGGGACGGGCGGACCGGACCCGGACCCGGACCGGACAGGACATGGCCGGAAGGGACGGTCCGGACGGACGGGGAGCCGGACGCGTCACTCGCGTCCGGCTCCCGAGGTCCACTCGGCCGTCTCAGGCCCGACGGGCCCGCCCGCCGCCGCGCGTCGAACTCGACGCGCCGCCGAAGAGCCGGGCCACGGCCCGGAACGGCAGCGTGACCACCGTCGCGATGGCCCCACCGATCTGTCGCAACACGTCTGCGATGGCACGGAACACGTACTTCCCCTTTCGTTTCCCGGCTGGCTGGGCCAGGACTGATCGAGTACCGCGCCCGCCGTCGTTCATGCCTGGACCGTTCGGATCAGCCCTTGCCGGTCATCCCCGCCGGGAACGCCCCCGCGGCGAGCATGGTCGTCACCAGTGTGCTCATCAGCTCGGTGAGCCGCTCCACCCCGGCCGCGCCCAGATGCTCGTACGGCGCCAGGTCGAGCCGGTCCGTGGCGTCCTCGATCTCCCGGCGCAGGGCCACCCCCGCCTCCGTCAGCTCGCCGTCGCCGTCGGTCAGCCCGCGCTCCCGGAGCCGGGTGAGCGCGGCGTCCCACTCGTCCCGGCTCCAGCCGCGTGTGCCGGCGGCCCACTTCGGGGACATGCCCTTGCCGGTCGCCGTGTGGCTGGCCAGCGCCTCCACCGGGTCCAGACCGGCGTCGAGGAGCACCGCGAGATGCCCGTCGCCCCGGTGCTCGCGCAGCAGCGTGGCCGCGTGCCAGAGCGCGAGGTGGGGGCGCTCGGGTACGGGGAGATCAGCGTGCGCGGCATACAGGGGGCGCGCGGTCCTCGTGCACGCCTCGGTGGCGCGGAGGGCCAGCCGCGCCGCCTCGGCCACCTCCTCGGAGGCGATCAGCTCCTCACCGAGCAGCCGCCGCAGCGTGGCGTCGACGGCGCGTTCACGGGCCGCCAGCACCGCCGGGGGCGCGGCGGTCTCCCACACGGCGGGCACGTGCTCCGCGACCAGCTCATGACGGAAGTTGAAGAACGTCGCCGTCACCACTCCCGCGCCGACCGGGCCCATGGCCGCGGCCCGCACCGCGAAGTACGCCGCCTGCGGGTGCTTCACCCTCAGGGCGGCCAGCTCCCGGCCGAGGTCCGGCGAGAAGTAGTGCGCGGAGTGGAAGGGGTTGAGGAATCCATGGCAGCGCCGCCCGGCGCGGTCCGGCAGAGAGGAGGTCATGGCGGCATGTTACCGACCGGTTGGTAGGTGGGGGCGGAGTTGGCCGGCTCCCATGTCGTCCATGGCAGGAAAGGTGGGGTGCTCGTCATTGCGGCCATGCCCCGCCCGCCCAAGAATCGATGACATGCGAACTGTCCTGGTCGTCCTCTTCGACGGCGTGCAGAGCCTCGACGTCACGGGCCCGCTGGAGGTCTTCGCCGGTGCGGAACAGCACACACCGGGGACGTACCGCATCGGCACGGCCTCCCTGGACGGCACGCCCGTGCGCACCTCCAGCGGCCTCACCCTCGTCCCTGACCACTCCCTCGCCGCCGCACCCGCCCCGCACACCCTGCTGGTCCCCGGAGGGCAGGGCACCCGCAGCCCCGCCCCCGAGACCGTCGCCTGGCTGCGTGAGCACGGCCCGCGCGCGAAGCGCCTGGTCTCGGTCTGCACCGGCGCGATCCTGCTCGCCGAGGCGGGTCTCCTGGACGGCCGCCGGGCCACCACCCACTGGGCGTACTGCGACACCCTGGCCCGCCACCACCCGGCGATCGAGGTCGACCCCGACCCCATCTTCGTCCGCGACGGTCACATCGCCACCTCCGCCGGTGTCACCTCCGGCATCGACCTGGCCCTCGCGCTCGTCGAGGAGGACATCGGCCGCGACGCCGCCCTCGCCATCGCCCGCCACCTCGTCGTCTTCCTCCGCAGACCGGGAAACCAGGCCCAGTTCAGCGCCCAGCTCGCCGCCCAGACGGCCCGGCGGGAGCCGCTCCGCGAGGTCCAGCAGTGGATCACCGAGCATCCCGGAGCCGACCTGGGGGTCGAGCGCCTGGCCGCCCGCGCCCGGCTCTCACCCCGCCACTTCGCCCGCGCCTTCCGGGCCGAGACGGGCATGACCCCGGGCCGATACGTGGACCGCGTCCGCCTCGAACACGCGCGCCGCCTCCTGGAGGACACCGCCGACGGCGTCGAGGAGATCTCCCGCACCTGCGGCTACGGCACCGCCGAGGCCATGCGCCGCGCCTTCGTGAAGGCCCTCGGCACCTCCCCGGCGGAGTACCGCCGCCGCTTCCGCCCGGCCCCGGCTCCCACGCACTGAACGAAGCCGGCATCGGGCCCCCGACCTGCGCCCAAGCCGACATCGAGACCCTGAACCGAAGCGAAAGGGATCCCATGCAGATCGCCATCGTCCTCTTCGACCGCTTCACCGCCCTCGACGCGGTGGGCCCCTACGAGACCCTCGGCCGTCTCCCCGACGCCGAACTCGTCTTCGTCGCCGAGGAGAGGGGCCCGGTCCGCTCCGACACCGGCGCCCTCGCGCTCACGGCCGACAGGACCCTCGCCGAGGTCCCGAGTCCGGACATCGTCGTGGTGCCCGGCGGCCCCGGCCAGTTCGCCCAGATGGAGAACGAGACCCTCTTCGCGTGGCTGCGCACGGCCGACCGCACCAGCGCCTGGACGACCTCCGTGTGCACCGGCTCCCTCCTGCTGGCCGGCGCCGGTCTCCTCGAAGGCCGCCGGGCCACCTCGCACTGGCTGGCGCTGGACTTCCTCGAGCGGTACGGCGCCGAGCCCACGGGGGAGCGGGTCGTGATCGACGGCAAGTACGTCACCGCGGCCGGGGTCTCCTCCGGCATCGACATGGGCCTGACCCTGGTGGGCCGGATCGCGGGCGACGAACACGCCCAGGCCGTCCAGCTGATGACCGAGTACGACCCGCAGCCGCCCTACGACGCCGGCGCCCCGCACAAGGCTCCCGCCCACCTGGTGGAGGAGTTCCGCACCAACAGCCGCTTCGCCCTGATGTGACCGGTGCCGGCCGCCCCTCAGAGCGTCCAGGTGAACCGGGGCCGCCGGCGCTCCAGGAACGCGGCGACGCCCTCCGCGGCGTCGGCGCTGCCACGTGCCTGCTCGGCCCAGTGGGCGTCGCGGTCGGTGCGGCCGTTCGCGAACTCCTTGGCCGCCGCCTGCGTCAGCCGGGAGCGCGAGACCAGCACCCGGGTGAACTCCGCGACCCGCCCGGCGAGTTCGCCCACGCGCAGCACCTCGTCCACCAGCCCCGTGCGCAGTGCGCGCTCCGCGTCGATCAACTCACCCGAGAACAGCAGGTACTTGGCGGTGCCCGGGCCGACCAGCGACACCAGCCGCCGCGTGGAGGAGGCCGGGTAGACGAGCCCCAGTTTCGCCGGAGTGATCCCGAACAGCGCTCCCTCCTCCGCGAACCGCAGATCGCAGGCCGCCGCCAGCTGCGAGCCGCCGCCCACGCAGTGGCCCCGGATCGCCGCGAGGGTCGGCTTGGCGAAGGCGGCGAGGGCCTCCTCGGCACGACCCGCCAGCTCCTGGGCCTCGCCCGGGGCCTCCCGCAGCGTGGAGATGTCGGCGCCCGCGCAGAACGTGTCGCCCTCCCCGGTGAGCACCAGGGCCCGTACGCCGGGGTCGGCGCCCAGCCGGTCGAGCAGCGGCGGCAGCGCCCGCCACATCCCGGCCGTCATGGCGTTGCGCTTGGCCGGGTGGTGGACGACGACGGTCGCGACCCCGTCGGCGACGGATTCCAGCAGCTGAGGCTCCATGCACCGGATGCTAGCCACCCCCCGCGCGCGTACGAGCGGGGCCCCGTGCCGGGCCCGGCGGGCGCTCCGGTCGGTGCTCCACCGGCTCGGCGTCAAACCCGTACAACCCGAATAGTTCCGAAAGGGACAAGCACCGAACAAAGGCAGTCGCACGACTTACTCAGTCGCTCGCGAACCATCCGAAAGTCGTCGATACGCGCTGACTTCTGTTCAGTCCTCCGTGCTCGGCACTCCGTTACCAACACTCGACATGTGGTGACAATCGAGCGCAAGGGTGGCGACCGGACGATGGACGACCAAGGGCGCGGGAGCGACCCACGCCCTGAAGGCGGGGGGCACGGTTCCGAGGACCCGGGGCCGCCGGAGCCACTGCCCTACGAGGGGGTCTGGCGGTTCACCGCTGCCGCCGTCGACGCCTCGGTGCCGCAGGCGCGGCGCGCCGTCCGGGACCTGCTCGCCCGTCAGGGCGTGCCGATCTCGGACGACCTCGTCCAAGGACTTCTGCTGATCGTCTCCGAGCTGGTGACGAACGCCGTCAAACACGCGGCGCTCCTGTCGCCCACGCTGGCCGTCGAGGTCGCCGTCGGAGCGGAGTGGGTGCGGGTCTCCGTGGAGGACAACCACCCCTACCGCCCGACCGCCCTGGAGACCGACCACGGCCGCCTCGGCGGCCGCGGTCTGCTCCTGGTGCGCGAGATCACGCTGGAGGCGGGCGGCATCTGCGACGTCGAGCACACCGCGAGCGGCGGCAAGGTGATCTGGGCCGCCCTGCCCCTCAGACCCGCACACCTGATCCAGGGGTGAATGATCACCCGTCCGCGGATCGGGTCCACCGACCCGGGGCCGTCACCAGCCCGCGGCCGGACCCGTCAGCTCCCTGACCGCCGGCCGGGCCGCGTCCAGCACCGTCATGAACCAGGCCGAGAAGGTGTCCTTGGCGTGCCGCTCCGCCAGCTCGTCCGGGGTCACGAACGCGGTGGCCCCGACCTCCTCCGGGTCCGGCCGCAGCGGGGTCCGCAGCAGACCGACGAACAGATGGTTGAACTCCTGTTCCACCAGACCCGAGTCCGGGTCCGGGTGGTGGTAGCGGACCGTGCCCGCCTCGCCGAGCAGCGCCGGGGAGACCCCCAGCTCCTCGTGCGTCCGCCGCGCGGCCGCCGCGAAGGGGGACTCGCCCGGGTAGGGGTGCCCGCAGCAGGTGTTCGACCAGACGCCGGGGGAGTGGTACTTGCCGAGGGCCCGCTGCTGGAGCAGCAGCCGCCCGCGCTCGTCGAACAGGAACACGGAGAAGGCCCGGTGCAGTTGACCGGGCGGTTGATGAGCGGCCAGCTTCTCCGCGGTGCCGATCGTGGTGCCGTCCTCGTCGACCAGCTCCAGCAGGATCGCTTCCGTGGTCCCGTTCTGCGAACTCTGCACCGCGGTGGCAGGTGTGATCGGCATGCCCATCCTTCGCCTCGTTCTTCGAGCCTCAAGTCTGCCGCACGAAACCGCCGCTCCCGGCACTTCGCGCGAACCCGCATGTCCTACCCGCCCGCCCCGGCCCGCAGACACGCCCCGGCCCGCGCGTCACACCCCGAAGGCGGCCGGATACCTGATGGTGCCGGGCGCCACAGGCCCGGAACCGTTCAGCACCAGCGCCATCATCGCCGCGTCCGGCACGTCGAAACCCGGCCGGATGCCGTACTCGGACGCACGTACGAAGCCGAAGCGCGGGTAGTACTCCGGATGCCCCAGGACGAGGACCAGCCCCTCCTCACGCGCGCGTGCCGCCCCCAGTGCCGCGCGGACGACGGCCGCACCCGCTCCCTGCCGCTGCCGGTCCGGCAGCACCGCGACGGGCGCCAGCGCCAGCGCGGGGACCTCGTCCACATGGCAGCGCGTGATGAGCGCGTAGGCCGCGAGCGTGCCGTCCGGCGCCTCGGCGACGTAGGACAGCTCCGGCAGCCAGGCCCCGGGGTCCTCGCGGAGCGCGTCGACGAGCCTGGCCTCCGCGGCGGTCTCGAAGGCGGCGGCGTTGACGGCGTACACACCCTCCCGGTCGGCCGGCGTCTCCGGTCGCGTCGTCCAGTGGGTCGTCCCGGTCGTCAGTGACACAGTTTCGCCTCGTGTTCCGCGTGGCCGCTCGGCTCCAGCTGGAAGGTGCAGTGCTCGACGTCGAAGTGGTCGCCGATGCAGCCCTGGAGGTCGTGCAGCATCTTCTCGTGGCCGATGGAGTCCAGCGTGTCGGAGCCGACCACCACATGGGCGGAGAGCACCGGCATACCGGACGTGATCGTCCAGGCGTGCAGGTCGTGGACGTCCTCCACGCCGGGCAGCGCCAGTATGTGGGCTCGTACCTCGGCCATGTCGACGTTCTTCGGGGCCGCCTCCAGCAGGACGTCGAGGGTCTCGCGCAGCAGCTTCACCGTCCGGGGGACGATCATCAGACCGATGAGCAGCGAGGCGATCGGGTCCGCGGCCTGCCAGCCGGTGAGCAGGACGACCGTCGCGGAGATGATCACCGCCACCGAGCCGAGCGCGTCCGCGGCCACCTCCAGGAAGGCGCCCCGTACGTTCAGGCTCTCCTTCTGGCCGCGCATCAGCAGGCTCAGCGAGATCATGTTCGCGACCAGACCGATCGCGCCGAACACGATGGTCAGCCCGCCCTCGGTGCCGACCGGTGTGACGAAGCGCTGGATCGCCTCGTACAGGACGTAGCCGCCGACGCCGAGCAGCAGGAGGCAGTTCGCGAGCGCCGCGAGTATCTCGGCGCGGGCGTAGCCGAAGGTGCGGTTGCCGCTCGGCGGGCGGTTCGCGAAGTGGATCGCGAGGAGCGCCATCCCGAGGCCCACCGCGTCCGTGGCCATGTGGGCCGCGTCCGCGATGAGCGCGAGCGAATCGGCGAGCACGCCGCCGACGATCTCGACCGCCATGACGGTGAGCGTGATCGACAGTGCGACGCGCAGCCGTCCGCGGTACGCCGCTGCCGCCGTACCCGTGGTCGGCGCGTGATGCGCGTGCCCGTGATCGTGCCCAGCCCCCATGGGGTTGCCCGCCTCTCGAAAGCGTCCGTGTGTTCGGCTCCGGATCACAGTGAACTACGGGTGGGGGGTATCCGGCAACGCGGCACTGAACACCGTTGTCATGTGCTCTGACCTGCGGAAACGATGCGCAGGTCAGAGCGTTGCCATGATCGGTACGGGTCAGAGGCCGCGATGCAGCCGCCAGCCCTCCCAGGCCGACTCGACCATCTCGCGCACCCCGCGCCGGGCCGTCCAGCCGAGCTCCCGTTCGGCCCGCGCGGCCGAGGCGACCGCGCGCGGTGCGTCGCCGGGACGGCGCGCCTCGACGAGCGCGGGTCGCCGGTCGCCGGTCACCTCGCCCACCAGGTCGATGAGTTCGCGGACCGAAACGCCCTCGCCGCGGCCGATGTTCACGGTCAGGTCGCCCGTGGCGCCCCCGGCGAGGCGCCGGGCGGCCGCGAGGTGCGCGTCGGCGAGATCGGCGACATGGATGTAGTCCCGCACGCAGGTGCCGTCCGGGGTCGGGTAGTCGTCGCCGAAGATCCGCGGGGCCTCGTCACGGGTGAGGCGGTCGAAGACCATCGGGACGACGTTGAAGACGCCCGTGTCGGCCAGCGCCGCGTCGGCGGCCCCCGCCACGTTGAAGTACCGCAGGCACACGGTGGCCATGCCGTGCGCCCGGCCTGCGGCCCGGACCAGCCATTCCCCGGCGAGCTTGGTCTCGCCGTACGGGCTCATCGGGGCGCACGGGGTGTCCTCGGTGATGAGGTCCACGTCCGGGTTGCCGTAGACGGCGGCGGAGGAGGAGAAGACGAAGCGCTCCACCCCGGCTCCGGCCGCCGCCTCCAGGAGGCCGGCGAGACCGCCGACGTTCTCCTGGTAGTAGCGGGTGGGCTGGGCGACGGACTCGCCCACCTGCTTGCGGGCGGCGAGGTGGACCACACCGGTCACGGCGTGCTCGGCCAGGACGCGCTTGAGGAGGTCGCCGTCGAGGGCGGAGCCGTGGACCAGCGGGATGTGCTCGGGGAGGCGGCCGCGGACCCCTGCGGAGAGGTCGTCCAGTGCGACGACCTGTTCGCCGGCCTCGGTCATGACCTTCGCCACGTGTGCGCCGATGTAGCCCGCCCCGCCTGTGATCAGCCATGTCATGGGGCCACCTTATTCGGGGGCGGGTGGGGGGGCCGCGTTGTGTCCGTTCGCCGGGGAGCGCGTGCAGGATCGGCGGGGACGGAGCTCGTCGTGGCCCGACGCACGGTTCCCCGCGCGCTGTGCGGCGGACGCGGATCACCGTCCTCACCAGGGCCCGCACCCACCCCTTACCCCCCTATGAACCGATATGCGCACCGGAGTTTGTGGCGCACCCCCCACATCCCCGATGATGATCGCGGCGGAGGAGCAACGGCCTGAGCAGGTGCGACCGATCAGGCCGTGAACGGGCGGTGAACGCCTGCTTCCCTTCATCCGATAACCTCTGCCGACACGCCGCCGGCCCCCAGGGCCTGGCCGCCTTCCACCACGTACATGTCCGGCGCGGTCGCGTCGGCACCCAGGGAGTGAGTTCCTCTGTCGACCGCCATCCTCACCGGTCAGCCGGTGCCCGGATCGTCGCTGGAGGGCGATCTGCGGTCGCTCGGCTTCGACGTACGGGTCGCCTCCGACGCCGGTGACGCCGCGCGGCTCCTGGCGACGGTGCCCGCGGACCAGCGGGTCGCGATCGTCGACGCCCGCTTCGTGGGCCACGTGCACGCCCTGCGCCTGGGACTCACCGACCCCCGCTTCGAGGCGGCCGCCCTGCCGGGCGCCGTGACCGTACGGGCCGCCGGCCGTCAGGCGCTGACCCGGGTGCTGACCCGCGAGAACCCCGCCGCGAGCGGCAGCACCGCCGTCGCCGTCGACAGCGTCGCCGACCGGATCGTCGCCGCCCTCGACGCGGACGGCGTCAGCCTGTACCGCCCCGAACTCGGCACCCTGGTCGCCGCCGTCCCCGCCGACCCGCAGACCCGCGACGAGGCCCACCGGGCGGTCGCCGCCGTCGACGACGAGGCCGTACGCCTGCGCACCGCGGTGAAGTCCCGCGACGGCTTCTTCACCACATACTGCATCAGCCCGTACTCCCGCTACCTCGCCCGCTGGTGCGCCCGCCGGGGCCTGACCCCGAACCAGGTCACCACGGCCTCGCTGATCACCGCCCTGATCGCGGCGGGCTGCGCGGCCACCGGCACCCGCGGCGGCTACGTCGCGGCCGGCCTGCTGCTGATCCTCTCCTTCGTCCTCGACTGCACCGACGGCCAGTTGGCCCGCTACTCCCTGCAGTACTCCACGCTCGGCGCCTGGCTCGACGCCACCTTCGACCGCGCCAAGGAGTACGCCTACTACGCGGGCCTCGCCCTCGGCGCCGCCCGCGGCGGTGACGACGTATGGGCCCTCGCGCTCGGCGCGATGGTCCTGCAGAGCTGCCGCCACATCGTCGACTTCTCCTTCAACGAGGCGAACCACGACGCCACCGCCAACACCAGCCCCACGGCCGCCCTTTCGGGCAAGCTCGACAGCGTCGGCTGGACGGTGTGGATCCGCCGGATGATCGTCCTGCCGATCGGTGAGCGCTGGGCCATGATCGCCGTCCTCACGGCGGTCACCACACCGCGCATCACCTTCTACGCGCTGCTCGTCGGCTGTGCCTTCGCCGCGACCTACACCACGGCGGGCCGCGTCCTGCGCTCCCTGACGCGCAAGGCCGAGCGGACGGACCGTGCGGCGCGGGCGCTGGCGGACCTCGCGGACAGCGGGCCCCTGGCCGAGTTCCTCGCCCGTGTCCTGCCCGGCGGACCGCGTGCCCTGGCGCCGGTGTTCGCCCTCGCGGGCGCTGCCGCCGTGGTGCTCGCGGCCTGGATCGACGGGCCCGGCCGGGCGGTGGTCATCTGCGCCGGCGCGTACGCCCTGGTGTCCGCGGAAGCCGTAGTCCGCCCCCTCAAGGGCCCCCTCGACTGGCTGATCCCCCCGCTCTTCCGCGCCGCCGAGTACGGCACCGTCCTGATCCTCGCGGCCAAGGCCGAGGTGAACGGCGCCCTTCCCGCGGCTTTCGGGCTGGTGGCCGCGGTCGCCTACCATCACTACGACACGGTGTACCGCATCCGCGGGGACGCCGGAGCGCCGCCGCGGTGGCTGGTGCGGGCCATCGGGGGACACGAAGGCAGGACCCTGCTGGTCACCGTCCTGGCCGCGCTGCTCGCGCCCACAGAGTTCAAGGTCGCGCTCACGGCTCTCGCCGTGACCGTGGCGCTGCTGGTGCTCTTCGAGAGCATCCGCTTCTGGGTGACCGCCCATAAGACAGGCGCACCCGCCGTACACGATGAAGGAGAACCCGCATGATCGGCCTCGTGCTGGCGGCCGGCGCCGGACGGCGTCTTCGCCCCTACACCGACACCCTTCCCAAGGCGCTCGTGCCGGTCGGTCCGGAGGGCAATGAGGACAGCCTCACCGTTCTCGACCTGACGCTCGGCAACTTCGCCGAGATCGGCCTGACCGAGGTCGCGATCATCGTCGGGTACCGCAAGGAGGCCGTCTACGAGCGCCGCGAGGCGCTGGAGCAGAAGTACGGCGTCAAGATCACCCTGATCGACAACGACAAGGCCGAGGAGTGGAACAACGCCTACTCCCTGTGGTGCGGCCGTGACGCCATCAAGCACTCGGTGATCCTCGCCAACGGCGACACCGTGCACCCGGTCTCCGTCGAGAAGACCCTGCTGGCCGCCCGCGGCGACGGCAAGAAGATCATCCTGGCCCTCGACACGGTGAAGTCCCTCGCCGACGAGGAGATGAAGGTCGTCGTCGGCCCCGAGGGCGGCATGACGAAGATCACCAAGCTGATGGACCCGGCCGAGGCGACCGGTGAGTACATCGGCGTCACCCTCATCGAGGGCGAGGCCGCCGACGAGCTGGCCGACGCCCTGAAGACGGTCTTCGAGACGGACCCGCAGCAGTTCTACGAGCACGGCTACCAGGAGCTCGTGAACCGCGGCTTCCGTATCGACGTGGCGCCCATCGGTGACGTCAAGTGGGTCGAGATCGACAACCACGACGACCTCGCCAAGGGACGTGAGATCGCGTGCCAGTACTGACGAGGCTCATCCCCTCGCCGGTCGTCGTGGACATCCGTCCCGGCGCGCTCGATGACCTGGCGACGATCCTGTCGGACCAGCGCATCGCGCCGTCGGGCCGGCTGGCCTTCGCGATCAGCGCCGGCTCCGGCGCGGCGCTGCGCGACCGGTTCGCCCCCGCTTTTCCGGAGGCGGACTGGTTCTGCGACGCCGACGGCACCATCGACGGAGCGGTGCGGCTCGCCGACTCGATCAAGAAGGGCGGTCACTACGACGCCGTGGTCGGGCTCGGCGGCGGCAAGGTCATCGACTGCGCCAAGTACGCGGCCGCCCGGGTGGGCCTGCCGCTGGTCGCCGTCGCCACCAACCTCGCCAACGACGGTCTGTGCTCCCCGGTCGCCACCCTCGACAACGACGCGGGCCGCGGCTCCTACGGTGTGCCGAACCCGATCGGCATCGTCATCGACCTCGACGTCATCCGCGAGGCACCGGTGCGCTTCGTGCGCGCCGGTATCGGCGACGTGATCTGCAAGATCTCCGCCGTGGCCGACTGGGAACTGTCCAGCCGGGAGACGGGCGAGAAGGTCGACGGACTGGCCGCCGCCATGGCCCGCCAGGCCGCCGAGGCCGTGCTCCGCCACCCCGGAGGGGTCGGCGACGACGAGTTCCTGACGACGTTGTCCGAGTCGCTCGTCCTGTGCGGGATCTCCATGTCCGTGGCCGGCGACAGCCGTCCCGCCTCGGGCGCCTGTCACGAGATCAGCCACGCCTTCGACCTGACCTTCCCCAAGCGCAATGCCCTGCACGGCGAACAGTGCGGCCTCGGCGGCGCGTTCGCCACGTTCCTGCGGGGCAACCACGAGGTCGCGGGCCAGATGGTCGAGGTCCTGCGCCACCACGGCCTGCCGGTCCTCCCGGACGAGATCGGCTTCACCGTGGACGAGTTCGTCCGCGTCGTGGAGTTCGCCCCGCAGACCCGGCCGGGCCGCTACACCATCCTGGAACACCTCGAACTGAGCACCGACCAGATCAAGGACGCCTACGCCGACTATGCCAAAGCCATCAGTAGCTGAACTCCGCCCGGTCGTTCACCCTCCGGGTGTGAAGGACCGGCGGAGCGGTGAGCACTGGGCCGGCCGGCTCTACATGCGCGAGATCTCGCTGCGGATAGACCGGCACCTGGTGAACACCCGGGTCACGCCCAACCAGCTGACCTACCTGATGACCGTCTTCGGCGTCCTCGCCGCCCCGGCCCTGCTGGTGCCGGGCATCGCGGGCGCCGTCCTCGGTGTGCTGATGGTCCAGCTGTACCTGCTGTTCGACTGCGTCGACGGCGAGATCGCCCGCTGGCGCAAGCAGTACTCGATGGCCGGCATCTACGTGGACCGGGTCGGCGCCTACCTCTGCGACGCGGCCGTGCTGGTCGGCTTCGGCCTGCGCGCCGCCGACCTGTGGGGCACCGGCCGCATCGACTGGCTGTGGGCCTTCCTCGGCACGCTCGCCGCGCTGGGCGCCATCCTGATCAAGGCCGAGACGGACCTCGTCGGGGTCGCCCGGCACCAGCAGGGCAAGCCGCCGGTCCAGGAGTCGGCCGCCGAGCCTCGCTCCTCCGGCATGGCGCTGGCCCGCAGGGCCGCCGCCGCCCTGAAGTTCCACCGGCTGATCCTCGGCGTCGAGGCCTCCCTGCTCATCCTGGTCTTCGCGGTCCTGGACCAGATGCGGGGCGACCTGTTCTTCTCCCGGCTCGGCGTCGCCGTGCTCGCCGGCATCGCGCTGCTGCAGACCCTGCTGCACCTGGTGTCCATCCTGGCCTCCAGCAGGCTGAAGTGAGCGGCGCCATGAAGGTCGGCGCGGTGATCATCACCATGGGCAACCGCCCCGACGAACTCCGCGCCCTCCTCGACTCGGTCGCCAAGCAGGAGGGCGACCGGGTCGAGGTGGTCGTCGTCGGCAACGGCTCGCCCGTCCCGGACGTCCCCGAGGGCGTACGGACGGTCGAGCTGCCCGAGAACCTCGGCATCCCCGGCGGCCGCAACATAGGGATAGAGGCGTTCGGCCCCAGCGGCCGGGACGTCGACGTGCTCCTCTTCCTCGACGACGACGGCCTGCTCGCCCACCACGACACCGCCGAACTCTGCCGCCGGGCCTTCGAGGAGGACCCGCGACTCGGCATCGTCAGCTTCCGGATCGCCGACCCGGACACCGGGCAGACCCAGCGGCGCCATGTCCCCCGGCTGCGGGCCGCCGACCCGATGCGCTCCTCCCGGGTCACCACCTTCCTCGGCGGCGCCAACGCCGTACGCACCCAGGTCTTCGCCGAAGTCGGCGGGCTCCCGGACGAGTTCTTCTACGCGCACGAGGAGACCGACCTCGCCTGGCGCGCCCTCGACGCGGGCTGGATGATCGACTACCGCTCCGACATGGTGCTGTACCACCCCACGACCGCCCCCTCCCGGCACGCGGTCTACCACCGCATGGTCGCGCGCAACCGCGTCTGGCTCGCGCGCCGCAACCTCCCGGCCCCACTCGTCCCGGTCTACCTGGGCGTCTGGCTGCTGCTGACCCTCCTGCGCAAGCCCTCAGGGCCGGCGCTGAAGGCCTGGTTCGGCGGTTTCAAGGAGGGCTGGACGAGCCCCTGCGGCCCCCGCCGGCCCATGAAGTGGCGTACGGTGTGGCGGCTGACCCGACTGGGCCGACCGCCCGTCATCTGACAAGCTCGAAATCTGAGAGCATTCGGCCGTACCCGGCCCAGGTTTCCGCCTCGGCCCGACCAGGCTGCGCACTTTGAGGACGAAAGTTTCCATTTGTGAGTGAGACAACGCATGACGGCAGGGTTGTGGTGAGCGACCGTCCGTCGCCCGACGACGGGCTCTCCGCGACGGAACTGGCCGCCAAGTACGGGCTCGCCGTGAGCGGCGCCCGGCCCGGACTCGTGGAGTACGTCCGCCAGATGTGGGGGCGGCGTCACTTCATCCTGGCCTTCTCCCAGGCGAAGCTCACCGCGCAGTACAGCCAGGCCAAGCTCGGCCAGCTGTGGCAGGTGGCCACCCCGCTGCTCAACGCGCTGGTGTACTTCCTGATCTTCGGCCTCATCCTGGGGGCCGACCGCGGCATGCCGCGCGAGGTGTACATCCCGTTCCTGGTCACGGGTGTGTTCGTGTTCACCTTCACCCAGAGTTCGGTGATGGCGGGCGTCCGCGCGATCTCCGGCAACCTCGGGCTGGTGCGCGCCCTGCACTTCCCGCGTGCCTCGCTGCCGATCTCCTTCGCGCTCCAGCAGCTCCAGCAGCTGCTGTTCTCGATGATCGTGCTGTTCTGCGTCGCGGTCGGCTTCGGCAGCTACCCGAGGCTGTCCTGGCTGCTGATCGTCCCCGTGCTGGTGCTGCAGTTCCTCTTCAACACCGGCCTCGCGCTGATCATGGCCCGCATGGGGTCCAAGACCCCGGACCTCGCGCAGCTGATGCCGTTCGTGATGCGGACCTGGATGTACGCCTCCGGCGTGATGTTCTCCATCCCGGTGATGCTGGAGGACCACCCCCAGTGGATCGCCGACGTCCTGCAGTGGAACCCGGCCGCGATCTACATGGACCTGATGCGCTTCGCGCTGATCGACGGCTACGGCCGCGAGAACCTGCCCCCGCACGTGTGGGCCGTGGCCGCCGGCTGGGCCGCGCTGATCGCGCTCGGTGGCTTCGTGTACTTCTGGAAGGCGGAGGAGAGGTACGGCCGTGGCTGAGTCACTCATCCCCACCGTCATCGCGGACGAACTGCACATCGTCTACCGCGTCAACGGCGCCAAGACCGGCAAGGGCAGCGCGACCGCCGCCCTCAGCCGCATCGTCAAGCGCGGCGAGGAGCGCGGCGTACGCAAGGTGCACGCCGTCAAGGGCGTCTCCTTCATCGCCTACCGAGGCGAGGCCATCGGACTGATCGGCTCCAACGGCTCCGGCAAGTCCACCCTGCTGCGCGCGATCGCCGGTCTGCTCCCGGCGGAGAAGGGCAAGGTCTACACCGACGGCCAGCCCTCGCTGCTCGGCGTCAACGCCGCCCTGATGAACGACCTCACGGGCGAGCGGAACGTCATATTGGGCGGCCTCGCGATGGGTATGTCCCGCGAGCAGATCAGGGAGCGCTACCAGGGCATCGTCGACTTCTCGGGCATCAACGAGAAGGGCGACTTCATCACCCTGCCGATGCGTACCTACTCCTCCGGCATGGCGGCCCGGCTGCGGTTCTCCATCGCGGCGGCCAAGGACCACGACGTGCTGATGATCGACGAGGCCCTCGCCACCGGCGACCGCGCGTTCCAGAAGCGGTCCGAGGCCCGTATCCGCGAGTTGCGCAAGGAGGCCGGCACGGTCTTCCTGGTCAGCCACAACAACAAGTCCATCCGGGACACCTGCGACCGGGTGCTGTGGCTGGAACGCGGCGAACTGCGCATGGACGGCCCGACGGACGAGGTCCTGAAGGAATACGAGAAGTTCACGGGCAAGTAGTCCCGAACGACCCGGGCCCCACCGGAACTGTTCCGGTGGGGCCCGGCGTCTGCAAGGGATACCGGGGAGCCGCGTCCGCAAAGGAAACGCCAACTTCGGCAAGGATCGGCAAGGACCGTGTCAACTCCGGCCGCCCGTAGGAATCTTGGGGGCAATCGGTGCTTTCTTGTGATGTGCAGGACACCCCGACGGAGCATGGTGCGTTGTACAACGTAAGCTGTAACGGTGCCGAATCGCGGCAAGTGGGTCCATAATGCGCGACACCCGGCATCCGCCGCAGACGCCGCCCACTGGGCGGCGTGTCCGAAATAGTGCGTCTTGGGTCGGCAGTGTAGAACGGGAGATGTGACGGCCATGGTTACGGAGACTCCCCAGCTCAACCACGCTTCCGCCGTGCCCGCGCCGGGTGACGAGCGGTGACCGAAGCCGGGACGGCGCGCACCGGGGACCCGGAGCGCGACACCCTCGACAAGGCCGGGACCGAGAACTTCCCCGTCGCCCCGTTCTTCCTGCCTCGGGCCTGGCGCGACGACCTCATGGCCGTCTACGGCTTCGCCCGCCTCGTCGACGACATCGGCGACGGCGACCTCGCCCCCGGCGGCGCCGACGCCCGCCTGCTCGGCGTGACCCCCGAGGACGCCGACGACCGACCGCTCCTCCTCGACGCCTTCGAGGCCGACCTCGCCCGGGTCTTCGACGGCACCCCGAACCACCCGCTGCTGCGCCGTCTGCGGCGCACGGTCCGCGACCGCCGCCTCACCCCCGATCCGTTCCTCGCCCTGATCGCCGCCAACCGCCAGGACCAACTGGTCAAGCGGTACGAGACCTACGACGACCTGCTCGCCTACTGCGCGCTGTCCGCCAACCCCGTCGGCCACCTGGTCCTCGCCGTCACCGGCACCACCACCCCCGAGCGGGTCCGGCACTCCGACGCGATCTGCACCGCGCTGCAGATCGTCGAGCATCTGCAGGACATCGCCGAGGACCTGGGCCGCGACCGGATCTATCTCCCCGCTACGGACATGAAGCGCTTCCACGTGCAGGAGAGGGACCTCGCCGCACCCACCGCGGGCGCGTCGGTGCGCGCCCTGGTCGCGTACGAGGCGGAGCGCGCCCGTCGACTCCTGAGCGACGGCGCCCCCCTCGTGAGCAGCGTCCACGGCAGGCTGCGGCTGCTCCTCGCGGGGTTCGTGGCGGGCGGAAGGGCGGCGCTCCACGCGATCGCCGCCGCCGAATTCGACGTACTTCCCGGCCCGCCCAAGCCCGGCAAGCTCCGGCTGCTGCGCGAGGTGGGCGCGACCCTGCGAGGAGAGGGGTGATCCGGACCGTGGAGTCGGAAACAGACATGTCCGCGCCGGTACTCGCCGCCTACAGCTACTGCGAGGCCGTCACCGGACAGCAGGCCCGTAACTTCGCCTACGGCATCAGGCTGCTGCCGACGCCCAAGCGCCGCGCGATGTCCGCGCTGTACGCCTTCTCCCGGCGCGTCGACGACATCGGTGACGGCGCGCTCGCGGTCGAGGCCAAGACGGCCCGGCTGGAGGAGACCCGGGCGCTGCTCACCCGGGTCCGGGACGGCTCGGTCGACGAGGACGACACCGATCCCGTCGCGGTCGCCCTCGCCCATGCCGGGGCGGCCTTCCCGATCCCGCTCGACGCGCTCGACGAACTCATCGACGGCGTCCTCATGGACGTACGCGGCGAGCACTACGAGACCTGGGACGACCTGAAGGTCTACTGCCGCTGCGTCGCCGGTTCCATCGGGCGGCTCTCCCTCGGCGTCTTCGGCACCGAGCCGGGTGTGCGCGGCGCGGAACGCGCTCCGGAGTACGCCGACACCCTCGGGCTCGCCCTCCAACTGACCAACATCCTCAGGGACGTTCGCGAGGACGCCGTGGGCGGCCGCACCTACCTGCCCGCCGACGACCTCGCGAAGTTCGGCTGCTCGGCCGGGTTCGCCGGGCCTCTCCCGCCGGCCGACTCCGACTTCGCGGGTCTGGTGCACTTCGAAGTGCGCCGGGCCCGCGCCCTGTTCGCCGAGGGCTACCGGCTGCTGCCGATGCTCGACCGCCGCAGCGGCGCCTGCGTGGCGGCCATGGCCGGCATCTACCGCCGTCTGCTGGACCGCATCGAGCGCGAGCCGGAGGCCGTGCTGCGCGGCCGGGTCTCGCTGCCCGGCCGCGAGAAGGCGTACGTCGCCGTACGCGGCCTCTCCGGTCTGGACGCCCGCCATGTGTCGCGCCGAACCGTCAGGAGGCGCGTCTGATGGACAATTCGCTCCAAGACGAACCCATCGGGGAAAAGCGGTACGCAACCCTCCGCACCACCGCGGCGTCCCTGACTGCGACGGTCCTCCGCGGCGGGATGCGGCACTCCGGCGGACCGGCAGGGGAGGGTGCACGATGACCGACGGCGCGCAGTCCGAGGGACTGCCGGACGAGGATCGTACGGACCGGCCCCGCGGCACGGCCGTGGTGGTCGGCGGGGGACTGGCCGGTGTCACCGCCGCGCTCTCGCTGGCCGACGCCGGCGTCCGGGTCACCCTCCTGGAGGGACGGCCCCGCCTCGGCGGACTGGCCTTCTCCTTCCGGCGCGGCGACCTCACCGTCGACAACGGCCAGCACGTCTACCTGCGATGCTGCACCGCCTACCGCTGGTTCCTCGACCGCGTCGACGCGGCCGCGCTCGCGCCCCTGCAGGATCGTCTCGACGTGCCGGTTCTCGACGCCGGGGGCAGGCCCGGGCGACGGCTCGGCAGACTGCGGCGCGACGCGCTGCCCGTCCCCCTGCACCTGGGGCGCAGTCTCGCCACGTACACCCACCTCTCGCTCGCCGAGCGCGCGAAGGTGGGGCGGGCCGCGCTGGCGCTCAAGGCCCTCGACCTCGCCGATCCCGCCCTGGACGAACAGGACTTCGGCGGCTGGCTCGCCGCGCACGGCCAGTCGGCGCGGGCCGTCGAGGCGCTGTGGGACCTCGTGGGGGTCGCCACCCTCAACGCGGTCGCCCGGGACGCCTCCCTCGGACTCGCCGCGATGGTGTTCAAGACCGGTCTGCTGTCCGAGCCGGGCGCCGCCGACATCGGCTGGGCGCATGTCCCGCTGGGCGAACTGCACGACCGGCTGACCCGCAAGGCGCTCGACTCGGCGGGCGTCCGCACCGTACTGCGTACCCGCGTCACCTCCATCTCCCCCGCGGGGAACGGGAGTTGGCGCGTCGAGACGCCCGGCGAGAGCCTCGACGCCGACACGGTCGTCCTCGCCGTACCGCAGCGCGAGACGTACGACCTGCTGCCCGGGGGCGCGCTCGACGAGCCAAGACGGCTGCTGGAGATCGGCACCGCGCCGATCCTCAACGTCCATGTCGTGTACGACCGCAGGGTGCTGAGCAAGCCGTTCTTCGCGGCGCTCGGCTCGCCCGTGCAGTGGGTCTTCGACCGGACCGACGCGTCCGGGCTGCGCGAGGGGCAGTATCTGGCGCTGTCGCAGTCCGCCGCCCGGGACGAGATCGACACCCCCGTCTCCGCACTGCGCGCGCGCTATCTGCCCGAGCTGGAACGGCTGTTGCCCGCCGCGCGCGACGCGCGGGTGCGGGACTTCTTCGTGACCCGGGAGCGCACGGCGACGTTCGCTCCCACCCCCGGCGTCGGACGGCTCAGGCCCGGCGCCCGCACCAAGGCACCCGGCCTGTACCTGGCCGGAGCGTGGACCGCCACCGGGTGGCCCGCGACCATGGAGAGTGCGGTCCGCAGCGGCATCGGCGCGGCGGACGCCGCCCTCGCCGCTCTGGGCCGGCCCCGGGACCACCTCTTCGACTTCGAGGAGGCCGCGTGAGGCTCGACGCGCGCAGAAACGGTTCCCGCACTCTCGGTACCACGAACACATCGACATCTGGAGAGACTGTGCCCACTGTGCCCCCGGCCGTGACGGCCGCCGCGAGGACCGCGGTGGACGTGACCGCGCTCCTGGAGCGCGGGCGGACCCTGGCCACACCCGTGCTGCGGGCGGCCGTCGACCGGCTGGCGCCCCCCATGGACACCGTCGCCGCCTACCACTTCGGCTGGATCGACGCCCACGGCAACCCGGCGGACGGCGACGGCGGCAAGGCCGTACGCCCCGCGCTCGCCGTCATGTCCGCCGAGGTCACCGGCGCCGCACCCGAGACCGGCATCCCCGGCGCGGTCGCGGTGGAGCTGGTGCACAACTTCTCGCTGCTGCACGACGACCTGATGGACGGCGACGAACAGCGCCGCCACCGCGACACCGTCTGGAAGGTCCACGGCCCCGCCCAGGCCATCCTCGTCGGCGACGCCCTGATGGTCCTCGCCAACGAGATCCTCCTCGAACTGGGCACCGCCGAGGCGGCCCGCGCCACCCGCCGCGTCACCACCGCGACCCGGGCGCTCATCGACGGGCAGGCCCAGGACATCTCCTACGAGCACCGCGAGCGGGTCACCGTCGAGGAGTGCCTGGAGATGGAGGGCAACAAGACCGGCGCCCTCCTCGCCTGCGCGTGCTCCATCGGCGCCGTCCTCGGCGGCGCGGACGACCACACCGCCGACACCCTGGAGAAGTACGGCTACCACCTGGGCCTCGCCTTCCAGGCCGTCGACGACCTGCTGGGCATCTGGGGCGACCCGGTCGCCACGGGCAAGCAGACCTGGAGCGATCTGCGCCAGCGCAAGAAGTCCCTGCCGGTCGTCGCCGCGCTCGCGGCCGGCGGTCCGGCCTCCGAACAGCTCGGTGAACTCCTCGCCGCCGACGCCAAGAGCAGCGACTTCGAGAACTTCTCCGAGGAGGAGTTCGCCGTGCGCGCCGCCCTCATCGAGGAGGCGGGCGGCCGGGAGTGGACCGCCCAGGAGGCCCGCCGCCAGCACACGATCGCCGTCGAGGCGCTCGACTCGATCCGGATGCCGGAGCGGGTGCGGGAGCAGTTCGCGGCGCTCGCCGACTTCGTCGTCGTACGGAAGAGATGACCGCCTTCACCCAGGAGTCGACCCTCACCGGTCGAATAGTGCTCGCGTAGTCGCCGGCCGGTGCCCGTCACCGGACACGCACCGGCCGACGGCTGACCCACCGCAGAGAGATCCGTCCACTGCACGAAGGGGAAGCCATGACAGCGACGACCGACGGAAGCACCGGGGCCCTGCCGCCCCGCGCCCCCTCGGCCAGCGACACCGACCACGGCACTCCTGTGGCGGCAGGGGTCCAGGAGGCTGCCGTGCACGCCGTACGGCGGGCCACCGACCTCCTGCTCGCCCGACAGGACGCCCAGGGCTGGTGGAAGGGCGACCTGGAGACCAACGTCACCATGGACGCCGAGGACCTGCTGCTCCGCCAGTTCCTGGGCATCCGCGACGACAGGACCACGCGCGCCGCCGCGCTCCACATCCGGGGCGAGCAGCGCCCGGACGGCACCTGGGCCACCTTCTACGGCGGCCCGTCCGACCTCTCCGCCACCGTCGAGGCGTACGTCGCGCTGCGGCTGGCGGGGGACGACCCGGCCGAGCCGCACATGGCGCGGGCGTCGGCGTGGATCCGGGAGCGGGGCGGGATCGCCGCCGCCCGGGTCTTCACCCGCATCTGGCTGGCGCTGTTCGGCTGGTGGAAGTGGGACGACCTGCCGGAGATGCCGCCGGAGATCCTCTACTTCCCGCAGTGGATGCCGCTGAACATCTACGACTTCGGCTGCTGGGCCCGCCAGACGATCGTGCCGCTGACCGTCGTCTCGGCCAAGCGCCCGGTGCGGCCCGCGCCGTTCCCGCTCGACGAGCTGCACGCCGACCCGGGGCGGCCGAATCCCCCCAGACCCCTGGATCCACTGGGCAGTTGGGAGGGCGCCTTCCAGCGGCTCGACCGGGCCCTGCACGGCTACCACAGGGTGGCGCCGAGGCGGCTGCGCCGGGCGGCCATGAACCGAGCGGCCCGCTGGATCGTCGAGCGTCAGGAGAACGACGGCTGCTGGGGCGGCATCCAGCCCCCCGCCGTGTACTCGATCATCGCGCTGCACCTGCTCGGCTACGACCTCCGGCACCCCGTGATGCGGGCCGGGCTGGAGTCCCTCGACCGGTTCGCCGTGTGGCGCGAGGACGGGGCCCGGATGATCGAGGCGTGCCAGTCCCCGGTGTGGGACACCTGCCTCGCCACCATCGCCCTCGCCGACGCCGGCCTGCCCGCCGACCACCCCCAACTGGTCAAGGCCGCCGACTGGATGCTCGGCGAGGAGATCGTCCGCCCCGGCGACTGGTCGGTGAAACGGCCCCAACTCCCGCCCGGCGGCTGGGCGTTCGAATTCCACAACGACAACTACCCCGACATCGACGACACCGCCGAGGTCGTCCTCGCCCTGCGCCGGGTCAGGCACCACGACCCCGAGCGGGTGGAGAAGGCGGTGCGGCGCGGGGTGCGCTGGACGCTCGGCATGCAGTCCCGGAACGGGGCGTGGGGCGCGTTCGACGCCGACAACACCAGCCCGTTCCCCAACCGGCTGCCGTTCTGCGACTTCGGCGAGGTCATCGACCCGCCGTCCGCCGACGTCACCGCGCACGTGGTGGAGATGCTCGCGGCGGAGGGCCTGTCCCACGACCCGCGCACCCGGCGCGGCATCGAGTGGCTGCTCGCCGAACAGGAGCCCAGCGGCGCCTGGTTCGGCCGCTGGGGCGTCAACTACGTCTACGGCACCGGGTCGGTGGTCCCCGCCCTGGTGACCGCCGGGCTGCCCGCCGCGCACCCCGCGATCCGCCGCGCCGTGGCCTGGCTGGAGACCGTGCAGAACGACGACGGCGGCTGGGGCGAGGACCTGCGCTCCTACCCCGACCCCGCCGAATGGGGCGGCAAGGGCGCCTCCACCGCCTCCCAGACCGCGTGGGCGCTGCTCGCGCTGCTGGCGGCGGGGGAGCGCGACACCAAGGCCACCGAGCGTGGCGTCGAGTGGCTGGCCCGGACCCAGCGCGAGGACGGCTCCTGGGACGAGCCGTACTTCACCGGCACCGGCTTCCCCTGGGACTTCTCGATCAACTACCACCTCTACCGCCAGGTCTTCCCGCTCACCGCGCTCGGCCGGTACGTCCACGGCGAGCCGGCCCTCCTGAAGCCCGGGGGACGCTGATGGAGGCGCCCTCCGCCCCGGCCCCGCTGCTGATCGCCTGCGCGCTCGGCATCGAACAGCTCGCCCTGCGCAGCGGCGACCGGGGCGGCGCCGGGGGCCCGGTCACCGTCCTGCGCACCGGCATGGGGCCGAGGGCCGCCGAGCGGTCGGTCACCCGGCTGCTCGCCGACCCGGGGCTGCGCGGGGCGGCCGTACTGGCCACCGGGTTCTGCGCCGGACTCGCCCCGGGCATGCACCCCGGCGACCTGGTCGTCGCCGAGGAGACCTGGGGGCCGGACGGCGCCGTGACTCCGTGCGTCTCCACCGGACGCCTGGTCAAGGAGCTGGAGCGCGCCGTGCCCGGACGCGCGGTCCACACCGGCCCGCTCACCGGGTCCGACCACGTCGTACGCGGCCAGGAACGGTCCGATCTCCACGCGACCGGCGCACTCGCCGTCGACATGGAGTCCGCCGTCACGCTCCACTGCGCCGTGAGATCCGGCGCACGCCCGGTTGCGGCCGTCCGGGTGGTCGTGGACGCTCCAGAGCATGAACTGGTCCGGATCGGCACGGTACGCGGTGGAATATCAGCTTTCCGCGTTCTTCGTGCCGTCCTTCCCGCTTACTACGAATGGCACCGTTCCTTGCTGCTCCCCAGGAGGTGAGCCAGATGGCCATGCCGCTCCGCCAGTCCATCAAGGTGGCGACGTATCTCGCTGAACAGAAGCTCCGCAAGCGGGACAAGTTCCCGCTGATCGTCGAGCTGGAACCGCTCTACGCCTGCAACCTGAAGTGCGAGGGCTGCGGCAAGATCCAGCACCCGGCGGGCGTGCTCAAGCAGCGCATGCCGGTGGCGCAGGCCGTGGGCGCCGTCCTGGAGTCCGGTGCGCCGATGGTGTCGATCGCCGGCGGCGAGCCCCTGATGCACCCCCAGATCGACGAGATCGTCCGGCAGCTGGTGGCAAAGAGGAAGTACGTCTTCCTGTGCACCAACGCCCTGCTGCTGCGCAAGAAGATGGAGAAGTTCAAGCCCTCGCCGTACTTCGCGTTCGCCGTGCACATCGACGGTCTGCGGGAGCGGCACGACGAGTCGGTGGCGAAGGAAGGGGTGTTCGACGAGGCGGTCGCCGCCATCAAGGAGGCCAAGCGGCGCGGCTTCCGGGTGACCACCAACTCGACCTTCTTCAACACCGACACCCCGCAGACCATCATCGAGGTCCTCAACTTCCTCAACGACGACCTCCAGGTCGACGAGATGATGATCTCGCCCGCCTACGCCTACGAGAAGGCCCCCGACCAGGAGCACTTCCTCGGCGTCGAGCAGACCCGCGAACTGTTCAAGAAGGCCTTCTCCGGCGGCAACCGCCGACGCTGGCGGCTCAACCACTCGCCCCTGTTCCTCGACTTCCTGGAGGGCAAGGTCGACTTCCCGTGCACGGCGTGGGCGATCCCCAACTACTCCCTCTTCGGCTGGCAGAAGCCCTGCTACCTGATGAGCGACGGGTACGTCACCACGTACCGGGAACTGATCGAGGACACCGACTGGGACGCGTACGGCCGCGGCAAGGACCCGCGCTGCGCCAACTGCATGGCGCACTGCGGCTACGAGCCGACCGCGGTCCTCGCCACCATGGGCTCCCTGAAGGAGTCCCTGCGCGCCATGCGCGAGACCGTCTCCGGCAACCACGGGAACCAGGGGTGACGCCATGACCGCCGTGTCGCTGGGCGTCCCCGAGGTACCGGTCCGGCCGATCGCCGAGCGACGCGTGTCGCGAGGCATCCAGGTGGGGTCGGTGGCGGTCGGGGGCGGAGCCCCCGTCTCGGTGCAGTCGATGACGACGACCCGTACGTCGGACATCGGCGCCACCCTGCAGCAGATCGCCGAACTCACCGCGTCCGGCTGCCAGATCGTCCGCGTCGCCTGCCCCACGCAGGACGACGCGGACGCCCTCGCCGCCATCGCCCGCAAGTCGCAGATCCCGGTGATCGCGGACATCCACTTCCAGCCGAAGTACGTGTTCGCGGCGATCGAGGCCGGCTGCGCGGCGGTGCGGGTCAACCCGGGCAACATCAAGCAGTTCGACGACAAGGTCAAGGAGATCGCGCGGGCCGCGAAGGACCACGCGACCCCGATCCGGATCGGGGTCAACGCCGGCTCGCTCGACCGGCGCCTCCTGCAGAAGTACGGGAAGGCGACGCCCGAGGCGCTGGTGGAGTCCGCGCTGTGGGAGGCGTCGCTGTTCGAGGAGCACGGCTTCCGGGACATCAAGATCTCGGTCAAGCACAACGACCCGGTCGTGATGATCGAGGCGTACCGGCAGCTGGCCGCCCGGTGCGCCTACCCCCTGCACCTCGGGGTGACCGAGGCCGGTCCCGCCTTCCAGGGGACGATCAAGTCCGCCGTCGCCTTCGGGGCGCTGCTCGCCGAGGGGATCGGCGACACGATCCGGGTGTCGCTGAGCGCTCCGCCGGTCGAGGAGATCAAGGTCGGCATCCAGATCCTGGAGTCGCTGAACCTGCGACAGCGGCGGCTGGAGATCGTCTCGTGCCCCTCGTGCGGGCGCGCGCAGGTCGACGTGTACCGGCTGGCGGACGAGGTCACCGCCGGGCTGGAGGGCATGGAGGTGCCGTTGCGGGTCGCGGTCATGGGCTGCGTCGTCAACGGACCCGGGGAGGCGCGGGAGGCGGACCTGGGGGTCGCCTCCGGCAACGGAAAGGGGCAGATCTTCGTGAAGGGCGAGGTCATCAGGACCGTGCCCGAGTCGAAGATCGTGGAGACCCTCATCGACGAGGCGATGAAGATCGCCGAGCGGATGGAACGGGACGGCGTCGCGTCGGGGGAACCGGCGGTCACCGTGAGCTGACAACACGGGCTGAGAGAGCACGGATCGAGAGGGGGCCCGACGTGACGATTCTGGAGAGCATCCGGCAACCGCGCGACCTGAAGGCGCTGACCGAGGCGGAACTCGGTGAACTGGCCGAAGAAATCCGGGAGTTCCTGGTGCACGCGGTCGCCAGGACCGGTGGTCACCTGGGGCCCAACCTGGGGGTGGTGGAACTGTCCGTCGCGCTCCACCGGGTCTTCGAGTCACCCGTCGACCGCATCGTCTGGGACACCGGTCACCAGAGCTATGTGCACAAGCTGCTGACCGGGCGGCAGGACTTCTCCAAACTGCGCGGCAAGGGGGGCCTGTCCGGGTACCCCTCGCGCGCGGAGTCCGAGCACGACATCGTCGAGAACAGCCACGCCTCCACCGCCCTCGGCTGGGCGGACGGCCTCGCCAAGGCCCGCCAGGTGCTGGGGGAGCGGGGCCATGTGGTCGCGGTCATCGGCGACGGCGCGCTCACCGGCGGCATGGCCTGGGAGGCGCTCAACAACATCGCGGCCGCCAAGGACCGGCCGCTGATCATCGTCGTCAACGACAACGAACGCTCGTACTCCCCGACCATCGGCGGCCTCGCCAACCACCTCGCGACCCTGCGCACCACCGACGGCTACGAGCAGTTCCTCGCCTGGGGCAAGGAGGTCCTGCTGCGCACCCCGGTCGTCGGCAAGGAGGTCTACGAGGCACTGCACGGCGCCAAGAAGGGCTTCAAGGACGCGTTCGCGCCGCAGGGCATGTTCGAGGACCTGGGCCTGAAGTACGTCGGCCCGATCGACGGGCACGACATCAAGGCCGTCGAGTCGGCGCTGCGCCGCGCCAAGCGCTTCCACGGCCCGGTCCTGGTGCACTGCCTGACGCAGAAGGGCCGGGGCTACGAGCCCGCGCTGGCCAACGAGGAGGACCACTTCCACACGGTCGGCGTGATGGACCCGATGACCTGCGAGCCGCTCACCCCGGCCGGCGGACCGTCCTGGACCTCGGTCTTCGGCGACGAGATCGTCCGGATCGGCGACGAGCGCGAGGACGTCGTGGCCGTCACGGCGGCCATGCTGCACCCGGTGGGCCTCGGCCGGTTCGCGGAGAAGTTCCCCGACCGGGTGTGGGACGTCGGCATCGCCGAGCAGCACGCCACCGTGTCGGCGGCCGGCCTCGCCACGGGCGGCCTGCACCCCGTCGTGGCCGTCTACGCGACCTTCCTCAACCGGGCCTTCGACCAGTTGCTGATGGACGTGGCCCTGCACCGGTGCGGGGTCACCTTCGTCCTGGACCGCGCCGGCGTGACCGGTGTCGACGGTGCGTCGCACAACGGCATGTGGGACATGTCCGTCCTCCAGGTCGTACCCGGGCTGCGGATCGCCGCCCCGCGCGACGCCGAGCAGTTGCGGACCCAGTTGCGGGAAGCCGTCGCGGTGGACGACGCCCCCACGCTGATCCGGTTCCCGAAGGAGTCGGTGGGGCCGGAGATCCCGTCCCTGGAGCGGGTGGGCGGCATGGACGTCCTGCACCGCTCGGCCTCCTCGGACGATCCGGCGGTACTGCTGGTCGCCGTCGGCGTGATGGCGTCGGTGTGTCTGCGGGCCGCGGAGCTGCTGGAGGCGCGGGGCATCGGCTGCACGGTCGTCGACCCCCGCTGGGTCAAGCCCGTCGACCCCGCGCTGCCGTGGCTCGCCGACGCACACCGTCTGGTGGCCGTCGTGGAGGACAACAGCCGGGCCGCCGGGGTCGGTTCGGCGGTCGCCCTCGCGCTGGGGGACGCCGAGGTCGACGTGCCCGTACGGCGGTTCGGGATTCCGGAGCAGTTCCTCCCGCACGCCAAGCGCGGGGAGGTGCTGGCGGACATAGGTCTGACGCCGGTCGAGATCGCCGGGCGGATCAGCGCCTCGCTGGCCGCCAAGGGCGAGTCGGCGAAGGGGAACCTGCCTGTGGCGAAGCCGTCCGTGGCCGTGCTGCCCGAGGCCGAGCCGTCGTCCGAGGCTGTGCCGTCTGTGGCGAAGCCGTCCGAGGCCGAGCCGTCCGAGGCCGAGCCGTCCGAGGAGAAACCGCAATGACCACCCTGGAACCCGCCGCCGGTAGCGAGGGGTTCGACCTCGCCGGACTCCTGGCCGAGCGCGGCGCGGAGCGCTACGAGCTGCACGCCCGGCACCTCAACCACCAACTCCCGCGCATGCTCCACACCATCGGCTTCGACAAGGTCTACGAGCGGGCCGAGGGCGCGTACTTCTGGGACGCGGACGGCAACGACTACCTGGACATGCTCGCCGGGTTCGGGGTGATGGGGCTCGGCCGCCACCACCCCGTGGTCCGCAAGGCGCTGCACGACGTGCTCGACGCGCAGCTCGCCGACCTGACCCGCTTCGACTGCCAGCCCCTGCCCGGACTGCTCGCCGAGAAGCTGCTCGCCCACAGTCCCCACCTGGACCGGGTGTTCTTCGGCAACAGCGGCACGGAGGCCGTCGAGACCGCGCTGAAGTTCGCCCGGTACGCCACCGGCAGGCCGCGCGTCCTGTACTGCCACCACGCCTTCCACGGGCTCACCACCGGCTCGCTCTCCGTCAACGGCGAGGACGGCTTCCGGGACGGCTTCGCACCGCTGCTGCCCGACACGGCCGTACCGCTCGGCGATCTCGACGCGCTGGCGAGGGAGTTGAAGAAGGGCGATGTGGCCGCCCTCGTCGTCGAGCCCGTCCAGGGCAAGGGCGTGCACGAGGCGCCGCCCGGCTATCTGCGCGCCGCCCGGGAACTGCTGCACCGGCACAGGGCGCTGCTGATCCTCGACGAGGTGCAGACCGGGCTCGGGCGGACCGGGGACTTCTACGCCCACCAGCACGAGGACGGGGTCGAGCCCGATCTGGTGTGCGTGGCGAAGGCACTCTCCGGCGGCTATGTCCCGGTCGGAGCCACCCTCGGCAAGGAGTGGATCTTCAAGAAGGTCTACTCGTCCATGGACCGCGTTCTCGTGCACTCGGCGAGCTTCGGCTCCAACGCCCAGGCCATGGCCGCCGGGCTCGCCGTCCTCTCCGTCATGGAGGACGAGCGGATCGTGGCGAACGCGCGGGCCACGGGCGAGCTGCTGAAAGCCCGTCTTACGGCACTGGTCGACAAGTACGAGCTGCTCAGCGACGTCCGCGGCCGGGGTCTGATGATCGGCATCGAGTTCGGCAGGCCCAGATCGCTGAAGCTGCGCAGCCGTTGGACGATGCTGCAGGCTGCCCGCAGGGGACTGTTCGCGCAGATGGTCGTCGTACCGCTGCTGCAGCGGCACCGCATCCTCACCCAGGTCTCCGGCGACCATCTGGAGGTGATCAAGCTGATCCCGCCCCTGATCATCGGGGAGCGGGAGGTGGACCGGTTCGTCGAGGCGTTCACCGAGGTCATGGACGACGCGCACAGCGGGGGCGGACTCATGTGGGACTTCGGCAGGACCCTGGTGAAGCAGGCGGTGGCCAACCGGTAGAAGGCCAGGTGCGGGCGAGCGCGGGTGCCTGCGTGCCGCTTTTGCCTCTGAGGCAAGGAATTTGCCGCAGAGGCAAAACTGCGGCTGAATGGAGGCATGAGCCCCTCCGAGGGTACGCACCCTCCCGAGCCCCCGCCGGACGAGGAATTGCCCGTCGTCGCCCCGCAGTTGCGGGCCCTGCGCCGCCGGGCCTCCCTCACCCTGGAGGCCGCGGCCCGCGCCGCCGGACTCTCGCCCGCGCATCTCTCCCGGCTGGAGACCGGGCAGCGCCAGCCCTCACTGCCGATGCTGCTCTCCCTGGCCCGCGTCTACGGTACGACGGTCTCGGAGCTGCTCGGCGAGACCGTCGCCGAGCGGGACGCCGTGCTGCGCGCCCCCGACATGGAGCCCACCCGGGCGGGCGGCTGGACGTACTGGCAGGCGGGTGCGTCCGGGCGGGGGATGCAGGCCCTGCGCGTCCATGTGCCGCACGGCTCGCAGGGCGACATCGTGCGGGTGCATCCCGGCGAGGAGTGGCTCTACGTGCTGTCGGGGCGGCTGCGGCTGCGCCTCGGGGACACCGCGCATCTGCTCGCGCCCGGTGACAGCGCGCACTTCGACTCCCTCACCCCGCACCGCATCGCCGCCGCCGACCACGACGGCGCCGACCTCCTGTTCGTCCACACCCTGCTGCAGAGCCCTACGGCCGCGCTGTGCCTCGGGCCGATCACTCCCGGAGAGACCCCATGACCGATCTGGAAGAGAAGTTCCCCCGTGCCCTGTGGGTCAGGCTCATCATCTACATCGCGGTCGGCCATGTCTTCGCGGCCTTCATCTACCTGCTGTTCGAACTCGGCGCCCAGCAGTAGCCACCGGGCGACCGGTGAGGACGGCTGTTCCGTGCGGCCGACTGCTCCCGGCCACGATCCGGCCCTGCCCTAGTCGAGCAGGCGCTCGCGCAGCCGCTCCCGGGTCTGCGGGGTCAGCTTCAGGCCCTGCTCCAGATAGGTGTCGACATCGCCCCAGGTGTCCTCCAGGGTGTCGAAGGCCGCCTGGAGATACTCGGCGCGGGCGTCGAAGAGAGGGCTCAGCAGCTCCATGATCTCCGGGGACCAGGCGCTCGCGGAGCTGCTGCTGCGGTGCACCTTGTAGCGGCGGTGCTTGGCGTTCGACTCCAGGTAGTCGGTGACGACGGCCTCGCGCTCGACGCCGAGGGCGAGAAGCGTGACGGCGATGGCGAGCCCCGCGCGGTCCTTGCCCGCCGCGCAGTGCATCAGCGCGGGCACACTGTCCTCGGCCAAGGCGTGCAGCACACGGGAGTGCTCGGCCGTGCGGCGCTTGATCATCGTCCGGTAGGAGGCGATCATCCGGCCGGCCGCCCTGCCGTCGCCCAGCAGTGCGCGCAGCTGGTCCAGGTCGCCGTCCCGGACCATCTTCCAGAACTCGGCGCCGTCCGCCGGGTCGCTCAGCGGCAGGTTCACATTGAGCACGCCGGGCAGCGCGACGTCCGGGCCCTCCAGCTTCTGGTCGGCCGCGTTGCGGAAGTCGAAGACCGTGTGCAGGTTGAGCGAGGCCAGGAACGCGGTGTCCTCGTCGGTGGCGTGCGCGAGGTGTCCGCTGCGGAACAG
Organism: Streptomyces stelliscabiei; assembly: GCF_014873495.1. Taxonomy (GTDB): domain Bacteria; phylum Actinomycetota; class Actinomycetes; order Streptomycetales; family Streptomycetaceae; genus Streptomyces; species Streptomyces bottropensis. Next base: position 8,886,349 of record NZ_JADBGF010000001.1, read on the forward strand.
GACCCCGTGACGCACTCGGCGGCCGTCCACCGTCGGCAGGCCTCCCACATCGCGGAAATTGCGCACTCCGGTCAGCTCGGGCTCGGTCGACGGGATCTGCTGCGTCACTGGGGCTCCCTCCCATCCGTCCGTCGGAGGCATCACCGACGGGCACGCCCTCGACACTGAGGGGCGCCCTCGACGATACGACATGGGTGCGTACGCCAATGAGTTGTCCACAGGCGGTCGCGCCGCGCCCGTCCGAGGTTGTCCACAGGCGCCGTCGAGTGCGTGGAGCGACCTGCGATGATGTTGCCGCCTGATCGCACCTGTTCGAATCTGTGGGGGCTTGATGTTGGAAATCGGCACAGACGGCCGGACCTGGATTCTTTCCGGGCCCAGGAGCAGCTACGCCCTGCGGCTCACGGAGAACGACGAGCTGTTGCACCTGCACTGGGGTCCCCGGATCGCGCTCGCCGACGCCGACGCGCTGGCCGCGCGACAGCAGCTGCCGTACTGGCCGTTCGAGGCCCCGGTCGACGGACACGAGGAGTACCCCGTCGAGGGCGGTCCTCGCTTCACCCGTCCCGCCCTGTCCGTGCGCACGGACGAGCGGCGCGGCACCGAGTGGACCTTCCGGGAGTACGAGGCGGACGGTGACGAGCTGCGGTTGCGGTTCGCCGACGGCGCGCTCGGGATCACGCTGCACTACCGACTGCGCGACGACGTCGTCGAGCGCTGGGTGACCCTGGTCAACGACGGGCCGGCGGTGGAGCTGCTGCGGGCCGACTCGGCGACGTGGACGCTGCCGCCGCGCGCGGACGAGGCCTGGCGGCTGTCCCAGCTGCACGGACGATGGGCGGCCGAGTCCCGGCTCGTGCGCGGCGACCTCACCTACGGCGAGAAGGTCATCGGCAGCCGGCGCGGCCACACCGGGCACCAGCACCTGCCCTGGGTGGCCCTGGACACCGACGCCACCGAGGAGCACGGCGAGGTCTACGGCTGCGCCCTGGGCTGGTCGGGGTCCTGGCGGATCGCGGTCGCACAACTGCCGGACGCCCGCGTGCAGATCACCGGCGGCGCCGGGTACGACGAGTCCGGTCTGCTGCGGCTGGAAACGGGGGAGACGTTCACCACGCCCGTCTTCGCCGGCCTGTGGAGCGACGGAGGTCACGGCGGGGCGAGCCGCGCCTGGCACGCTTACCAGCGGACGTACGTCATCCCGGACGCGGACCAGGACCGGCCGGTGCTCTTCAACTCCTGGGAGGCCACCGAGTTCGACATCTCCGAGGAGCAGCAGGGGACGCTCGCGCGGCGCGCGGCGGCCATCGGGGTCGAACTGTTCGTCGTGGACGACGGCTGGTTCGGGGCGCGTACGAGCGACCGGGCCGGCCTCGGCGACTGGACGCCCAACCCGGATCGCTTCCCGAAGGGGCTCAAGCCCCTCGCCGAATACGTGCACGCCCTCGGTATGCAGTTCGGAATCTGGGTCGAGCCCGAGATGGTCAACCCGGACAGCGAGCTGTACCGGGCGCATCCCGAATGGGCCCAGTTCCAACCGGGACGAAAGCGGACGGAGCTGCGTAATCAGCTCGTCCTCAATCTCGCGCGCGAGGACGTCCGGGAATACCTCTGGGAGAAGCTGGACGCCTTGCTGTCCAGTGCGCCGATCGACTATGTGAAGTGGGACTTCAACCGCTGCTTCACGGATGCCGGCTGGCCCGGCGAGCCGTATCCGCAGAAGCTGTGGGTCGAGCATGTGCGCGCCTTCTACGCCCTGCTGGACCGACTGCGGGCCGCGCACCCCGGGGTGGCGTTCGAGTCGTGCTCCGGCGGCGGCGGTCGTATCGACCTCGGGGTGATGGCCCGGACGGACCAGGTGTGGACGTCGGACAACACCGACCCGCTCGACCGGCTCGCCATCCAGCACGGCTTCAGCCAGATCCACCCGGCCAGGACCATGGCCGCATGGGTCACCGACAGCCCGAACAACCAGCTCAACGGCCGGGTCAGCACCCTGCGGTTCCGTTTCGTCAGCGCCATGACGGGTGTGCTCGGCGTCGGCGGCGACCTCACCGAGTGGACGGAGGAGGAGCTGGCCGAGGCGGGGAGCTGGGTCGAGCTGTACAAGCGGATCCGGCCGGTCGTACAGCGCGGTGATCTCTACCGGCTGCGCCCGCCTACGGGTGGCCTGAGCGCCGTGCAGTACGTCCTCGACGACGAGGTCGTGGTCCTGGCCTGGCTCCAGGCCCAGCACTACGGCGAGCCGCCCGCTCCGCTCCGGCTGCGCGGACTGGAACCGACAGAAGTGTATGAGTGCCGCGAAACGGGCGAAGTGCACCGAGGGGCCGTTCTGTTGCACCACGGATTGCCGACGGGGCTGCGCGGTGACTTCGATGCGACGGTTATCCGCCTGCGTCGCACTTGAGCGATCTGTCCGAAATGCAGCTGTAATTCCAACACGCCCTGGAATAAAGCCTACTGGCACGTAGGGGCGTGAGCAGCGTCATATTCGTGACGTTCCGCTGTCGCCATGTGCACGTAATTCGCGCATGTTTCAGGGGCCGTTGAGAAATGTTCAAGACCGGTCTTCGACGGAGCGTGATGGTGGATTGATGTAAGGATCAGGTAGGAAGGTGCACAGGAAGTCCCAATGGTTGTCTCTGTGGGCACAAGTCGCTTACGTTCGGCGTCAATCCGGACGGACGCCCAATCCTGCCGCCGACCGGAGCCGCACACCGACCCGATCCACGGCAGGAGCGGGGGACCCACAGGAATCACCGCCTGTTCCGGTCTCCGGAACGGCTAGGGGTAAAGCCGTGCGCGAGCACGGCCGGACATCTCCAGTCCGCACCCGACAGCTCACCTCGTAGGCGCCGGAGAGGAATTCGCCATGCCCGCGAAGGGTAAGCACCGCCGTCCCAAGTCCCAGCGTTTCACCCGTTCGATCGCCGCCGCCGGGACCGGCGGTGCGGCGCTCGCGCTGCCGCTGATCGGAGCCGCCGGCGCCCAGGCCGCCACCCCGACGGCCGCCGTGTCCGGGGCCTCGGAGAAGACGGCCACGATCGCCACCGAGCAGGCCGCGGCCGAGGCGGGCGCGCGGATCGAGCAGGCGGAGAAGGCCGCGCAGGCGGAGCGGACCGCCACCAAGAAGACCGCCAAGACCTACTCGGTGAAGGTCGGCGACTACCTCGCGAAGATCGCGGACGAGCAGGACGTCGACGGGGGCTGGAAGCGCCTCTACTCGGACAACCGCGAGGCCATCGGCTCCGACCCGTCGCTGATCCACCCGGGTCTGAAGCTGTCGATAGGCGGGCAGGCCGCGGCGGGCGGTACGTCGCAGTCGTCGAAGCCGCAGCTGTCGCAGTCCTCGAAGCCTGCGGAGTCCTCGCCGTCGCCGAAGCCCGCCGCGCCCGCCAAGCAGGAGTCCAAGGACACCCAGGCGTCGACCTCCACGTCGAACGGCCAGTCCGCGTCGGCCAACAGCTCCGGCTTCAGCCTGCCCATCCAGGGCGCCACCATCGGCACCGCGTACAAGACCGCCGGCAGCATGTGGTCCAGCGGCTACCACACGGGCGTCGACTTCGTGGCCCCGACGGGAACCCCCCTCAAGGCCGTGGGCGCGGGCGCCGTCGTCTCCGCCGGCTGGGGCGGCGCGTACGGCAACCAGGTCGTCATCAAGCTGGCCGACGGCTACTACGCCCAGTACGCCCACCTCTCCTCGATCTCCGTCTCCGCGGGGCAGTCCGTGAGCGGCGGTCAGCAGATCGGCCTCTCGGGCGCGACCGGCAACGTCACCGGGCCGCACCTGCACTTCGAGATCCGCACCACGCCCTCCTACGGCTCGGACCTCGACCCGCTGGCCTACCTTCGCTCGAAGGGCGTCAGCGTCTGAGGCTCCGCTCCTCCACCGCACCGAAGGCCGGCCCCGCTTCTTGAGGGCCGGCCTTCGGTGTTGCGGTCCTGTGGCATGGCCGACCGAAGCCTCGACAGCGGGCGAACGGACGTACACAGTGATCTCCGTAAGCGCTTTCTACGCGGGGGATCCGGGTTTCGCGTCGCGTCGCGGCGTCGTTCCGTTTTCCTTCCACCGGGACAGGAGTGTCATGACCACCCGTAGAGCTTTCGGAGCCCTCGCCGCCGGTGCCGCCCTCGCGGCGCTCGCTCCGGCGGGGACGGCGGCCGCCCACCCGCGTCCGCGGCGGGGCCGGCTGATCGCCGCCGACGACTTCCGGCACGGGCTCGGGCAGTGGGCCGTGGAGTTGGAGAGGGGCGGGGTGGTCGCCGCCTCGCGGGGTGTGCTGGAGGTGGACGTGCCGGCCGGGGCCACGGTCTGGTTCAAACGGAGACTGGAAGGGCCGTACGTCGTCGAGTACACGGCCACGCCCATCTCGGCGGGCGGGGCCAACGACCGGGTCTCCGACCTCAACAACTTCTGGAACGCCGTCGATGTGCGCTCACCCGGTGATCTCTTCGCCACCCCGCGTTCGGGCGCGCTCGCCGAGTACGACCATCTGAAGACGTACTACGTCGGCTACGGCGCCAACACCAACACGACGACACGTCTGCGCCGGTACGTCGGTGAGGCGGGCGTGCGGCCGCTGATCCACGACTACACCGAGCCGCTGCTCGTCGCGAACGCGCCGCATCAGGTGCGGATCGTCTCCGACGGGTCGAAGGTCCGGTGGTGGAACAACAGCCGGCTCGTGTTCGACTACGTCGATCCCGCGCCGTACACGAGTGGGCACTTCGCCTTCCGCACCACCTGGAGCCATTTCCGGATCGAGGACTTCCGGGTGTGGAGGTTGCGCGGTCGCCGTTGAGAGGGAGAGGGGGCCGGGGATGGTGGAGCGCAGCCATCCCGACCTGGCGTATTCCGGGTTGGCCAACACTTGACCCGTGGTCTATCTCACCGTCCGTCAAGCCCTTATTACGGTCGCGTAGGTCACACGCCACGGTGAATCATGGGCCGATGTGGCAGACGATTCGAATGACAGCAGAACGATGATCGGGTCGTACGTGGCGCTGGGGGACAGCTTCACCGAGGGCGTCGGCGATCCGGGGCCCGACGGGCGGTTCGTCGGCTGGGCCGACCGGTTCGCGGTGCTCCTCGCGGACCGGTTGCCCGAGGGCGACTTCGACTACACCAACCTGGCCGTGCGGGGAAAGCTCCTCGACCAGATCGTGGCGGACCAGATTCCGAGGGCTCTGGAGCTCGCGCCGGATCTCGTCTCCTTCTGCGCGGGCGGCAACGACATCATCCGGCCGGGCACCGATCCCGACGAGGTCGCCGAGCGGTTCGAGCGCGCGGTGTCCAGGCTCACCTCGGCCGTCGGCACCGTCATGGTGACCACCGGCTTCGACACCCGTGACGTACCGGTGCTCCGGCATCTGCGCGGCAAGATCGCCACGTACAACCTGCATGTGCGGGCCATCGCCGACCGGTACGGATGTCCCGTGCTGGACCTGTGGTCCCTGAAGACGGTGCAGGACCGGCGGGCCTGGGACCTCGACCGGCTGCACCTGTCGCCGGAGGGGCACACGCGGGTCGCCCTGCGGGCCGGGCAGGTGCTGGGCGTCGACGTCCCGGCCGACCCCGACCAGCCGTGGCCCCCGCTGCCGCCGCGCGGCACGCTGGAGATGCGGCGGGACAACATCCAGTGGGCGCGGGAGTATCTGGTGCCGTGGATCGGGCGGCGGCTGCGGGGGGAGTCCTCCGGGGACCACGTGTCGGCGAAGGGGCACCTGTCGCCGGACGACATCAGGGTGCGGATCGGGGTGGTGGCCTGAGCGGGTCGCCTCCGGCGGTCGGCCGAATCTGATGCGGGACCTGGGCTTCGGGGGGTGGCGGGGCCTGGGTGTCGTGGGGGTGCGCGTGGTGGGCTTGGTCCTGCCTCACGTGGTTGCTCGCGCGGTACCCAGCGCCCCTGAGGGGGCGGGCGTCCGCGTGCTGTGTCGCTGGGTTGGGGCTGGTGTCGATGGGTTGCTCCCCACCGCCGTAGGGGTTCTGCTCGGTGGGCTCGGTCCGGCCCGTCGTGGTTGCTCGCGCGGTACCCAGCGCCCCTGAGGGGGCGGGCCTGGCGGCGCTGTGTTGCCGTTCGGCGGTGTGTGAGATGGCTGCCCGGGGCGGTGTCGTCAGCGGGTTGCCGCTGTCAGGGTTTCCCGGGTCAGGCCCAGTTCGTGGGCCAGGGCCTCGTCGGCCCATTCCTGGGCCCGGGTCCGGGAGAGGGTCCCGCCGTATGCCGTCAGCTGGACGGCCAGGCCGTCCAGGAGGGCGGTGAGGCGCAGGGCCGTCGCCGCAGGGTCCGGGCAGCTGAACTCGTCGGCCGCCACGCCCGCTTCGATGACCTCGGCCAGGGCGGCCTTCCACTGACGGTCCAGGTCGCGGGTGACCTCGCGCAGGGCCGGTTCGCGCAGGGCGGCCGCCCAGCCCTCGATCCACAGGCGCCAGCCCTTGGCCTGGCCGGTGGGGGCGTACCAGCGCACGGCCGCGCGGAGGCGGCGCAGTGCCGTGGTGCGGCGGCCCAGCAGCTTGCGGAGATGGGCGAGGTCGCCCTCGGCGGCGTGGCGGAAGGCCTCGGCCACCAGTCGTTCCTTGGTCGAGAAGTGGTAGAGCACCAGGGCGTTGCTCACCCCGAGGACGGCGGCCACGTCGGCGATCCGTACCGCCGCGACGCCCCGCTCCTCGATCTGCTCGATGGCGGCCCGGAGCAGCTCCGCACGCCGCTCGGCCACACTCAACCGCACCCTGCCCACGCGGCAACCCTACCCAGGCGCACGGGCAGCCGCCGAGGGGTCGCTCAGCGGTGCCGGCCGAATCGCTCCGTGATGACCGGGACCCGGTCGGCGGCGATGGCGTGGGCGGCGGCGCGGGGGGTCGTGCCATCGGCCTCGGCCCGGGTCAGCATCAGGTCGACGAGGGCACGCATGGACCGGCGGGTGTGGGAGAACGCCTCCTCGGCGGTGGGACCGATGTCGCCGAAGAGGGTCCACCACCACCAGGCGTTCGTCCCGGAGTTGACCACGACGTCCGGCAGGACGGTGACTCCCCGGTCCGCGAGCAGTTCCTCGGCCCTGGGCAGGACGGGCATGTTGGCCGCCTCGACGATCAGGCGGGCGGTGACGCGGTGCTCGTTGGTGGTGTCGATCGCGTAGGAGACGGCCGCGGGGACCAGCACGTCGGCCTCCGCGGCGAGCCAGGCCTCGCCCGGTGCCTCGTGGTCGGTCGGGCGGAGTGCGGCGCGGTCGACCGTGCCGTGCGGGTCGCGCGCGGCGAGCAGCGCCTCGACGTCCAGGCCCGCCGGATTGGTGATGGTGCCCTTGATGTCGGCCACGGCGACGATCGTGAGCCCGGCGCGGGCCAGGAAGCGCGCGGTGGCGCCGCCCATGGTGCCGAGGCCCTGGACGGCGACCCGTGTCCCGGCGTACGGCGCGGCGGCCCGGTCCAGGGCCGTGAGCACGGACTCGGCGACGCCGCAGCCGCCGACCAGCTCGTCGAGGCCGATGCCGTCGACCTGGACCGCGAAGGCGTCCGCGAGGCGCCGCCGGGCCGCCTCCTCGTCGTCGAGGAGGGGGTACACCGCCTGGATCGTCGACACCAGGCCCGCCTCCGCCGCCGCCCGGTCCATCAGGTCCTGGGTGAGACCGAGATCCTCACCCGTGGTCCAGAAGTGCTCGATGTACGGGCGCATCGCCCGCAGGTAGCGCACGAGGACGCCGTACGCCTCCGGGTCCCGGGGGTCGAAGTCGATGCCGCCCTTGGCGCCGCCGAGCGGGACGTAGCGGCTCCCGGGGGTGTAGTGCAGCGCCTCCTTCATGGTCATGCCGCGGGCGAGGCCGGCGACCTCGTCGAGTGTGCAGCCCGGCCGCATCCGCAGACCGCCGCTGGAGACCCCGCGCACCAGACGGTCCACGACGAGGAAGCCCCGCCGGCCCGTGACGTGGTCGGTCCAGGTCAGGGACACGAAGGGGGACGTGGTCATGCGGCTCCTCGGGAGGGCCTCGGGAGGCGGAGAACGGGGGCGACGAACGAGAGCGGCGGGAACAAAGTGAGCAACTGAATAGTTGGTCAGTATTGCATCGCGCGGGTCGGGTCGGGCCCGGCGCTGTCACAGGGGCGGCCCATAATGGGATGCCTGAGCGAATTCACCAGGAGGTGCCGTGTCCGGTTCCGGATCCCGTTCTCTCAGCTCGGGGCTGCGCGCAGCGCGGCCCGCGGCCTTCGGCGCGGACCCGAGCGGTGCCCGAATGGAGCGGATCCGCAGATCCCCGCACTTCGCGAACGGGGTCTTCGTGAATCCCGAGGGCGCCCAGGTCCGTCCGTCCGGCGGTGCCGCGGCGGAGATGGCGAAAAGCTGGTTCCGCAAGGACGAGCGGGTGCGGCGGGCCCCGGCCGGGCTGATCCCCGTCCACGCCACGACTCTCGCCGACCTGGCCAGGCCCCCGGCGAGCGGGCTGCGGATCACTTGGATGGGCCATTCCAGCGTGCTCGCCGAGATCGACGGGCACCGGGTGCTCTTCGACCCCGTCTGGGGTGAGCGCTGTTCCCCGTTCGCCTTCGCCGGCCCCAGACGGCTGCACCCCGTGCCGGTGCCGCTGGCCGCGCTCGGCCCGGTCGACGTCGTCGTCATCTCGCACGACCACTACGACCACCTGGACATGCCCTCGATCAAGGAACTGGCCGGGACGGACACGGTCTTCGCCGTCCCGCTCGGCGTCGGTGCCCATCTGGAGCACTGGGGCGTCTCCGCGGACCGGATCCGCGAGCTGGACTGGCAGGAGGCGACCAAGGTCGGCGGTCTCACCCTGACCGCCACCCCCGCCCGTCACTTCTGCGGCCGGGGCCTGCGCAACACCCAGCACACGCTGTGGGCCTCCTGGGTCGTCGCCGGTGACGAGCACCGGATCTACCACAGCGGAGACACCGGGTACTTCGGCGGCTTCAGGGACATCGGTGCCGAGCACGGCCCGTTCGACATCACCATGATCCAGGTCGGCGCCTATTCGGAGTTCTGGCCGGACATCCACATGACCCCCGAAGAGGGGCTGCAGACCCACCTCGACCTCCAGGGCGGTCGGCCCGGCGGTGTGATGATGCCGATCCACTGGGCGACGTTCAACCTGGCGATGCACGCCTGGGCCGAGCCGGGCGAGCGCATGATGTGGGCCACGCACGACGCGGGGGTCACCATGGCCGCGCCGTACCCCGGACAGCCGTTCGAGCCGCGGAGCACGCCGCCGGTGAACCCGTGGTGGCGTGCCGTGTCCCAGCAGCCGGTCGGCGGCTGGGCCGCCTGGCCGCCCGTGGGGGAGCGGCTGGACCTGGTGGCGGAAAGCTGAGAAACCGATCGGGAATTCTCCCGACAGGGTGATTTTTCGATGGACGTCGAGGGCCGGGGAGCAATGCGCTCCCCGGCCCTCGACGTCTTTCAGTGACCTGTTCTGAACAGCTCCGATCAGAATTCGGATACAAAAGGAAAGAGAGAGGAACAAGCGTCCGAAGATTAATCGGACTGTCGCACGAGGCCTCATACCAGAGCGGGACGCATTGCGAAGCTATTTGTCAACTGCGCACCGCACCTGACGCGTTGGCGACTACTGTGAGTTGCCGTCGGACGACGCTGGGCCGAATTCTTCGACTCTCCCGACCGACACGCGATGGCGCATGCCCAAGTCGCCCAGACGCGGCAATCCCCCACGCTCCAGACGGACCAGTACGAGGACGCTGATGTCTCACCTTCGCGCACCGGCCGCCCGCGCAGACCGCCGTGAGGGCGGACGGCACGGGCGATCGGCCACCCGCGCCGTCCCCTCGCTGCCCGAGATCCACATACGGCCACAGCTGATGCGCCTCGCGGTCCTGCCCCCCACCGCGGTCGCCCTCAGCGCCTGCGCCGCCGTCCTCTTCACCTTCCGCGCCGGCGGCGCCCGCCCCAGCCTCACCCTGTGGGCGGTCCTCGCCGGAACCGCCGCGGTGGCGCTGGCCGGCATCGCGATCGGCGCCGTCGCCGCCGGGCGCACCGCCGGATCCGTCCGCGAACGCCTCGGTGCCCTGCGACAGGTCAGCAGCAGGAGCGAGGACGACCTGCGCGCCCTCGTCGACGCGCTCCGGCGCGGCGACCAGCCGCCCGCGCGCGGGCCGCACGCCAAGCCCGCCGCGGACGCCGACGACTTCGAACTGCTCACCGCCGACCTGGCCCGGGCCCACGACAGCGCCGTCACCGCCGTCGTCCAGGCCTCCCAGCTCTCCAGCCACGCGGGCAACGAACAGAAGCTCGAAGTCTTCGTGAACCTGGCGCGCCGGCTGCAGTCCCTGGTCCAGCGCGAGATCTCCATCCTGGACGACCTGGAGAACGAGATCGAGGACCCGGACCTCCTCAAGGGCCTCTTCCACGTCGACCACCTGGCCACCCGCATCCGCCGCCACGCCGAGAACCTCGCCGTCCTCGGCGGCGCCGTCTCCCGCCGTCAGTGGAGCAACCCCGTCTCCATGACGGAGGTGCTGCGCTCGGCCATCGCCGAGGTCGAGCAGTACTCCCGGGTCAAGCTGGTGCCCCCGGTCGACGGCACCCTGCGCGGACACGCGGTGGCCGACGTCATCCACCTCCTCGCCGAACTCGTCGAGAACGCCACGGTGTTCTCCGCCCCGCACACCCAGGTCCTGCTCCGCGCCAACCTCGTCACCTCCGGACTGGCCGTCGAGGTCGAGGACCGCGGTCTCGGCATGCCCGTCACCGAGCAGAACAAGATGAACGCCCTGCTCGCCGACCCCGACCAGGTCAACGTCGCCAGCCTCCTCCAGGACGGCCGCATCGGCCTCTTCGTGGTCTCGCAGCTGGCCCGCCGCCACGGCATCCAGGTCCGCCTGCAGAGCAACATCTACGGCGGTGTCCAGGCCGCCTTCATCGTCCCCCAGGGCCTCCTCGGCAGCGAGTCCGGTGACCTGCCGCTGACCCAGCCCCGGACCGGGGCCCAGACCGGGATCCAGACCCAGCCGCACGCCGGACAGAGCACCGGCGTACGCCACCCCGACAAGCCCCGCCACGCGCAGGCGGCCCCACCCCAGCGGTCGTCCGGATCCGGCCCCGCCGACCGCCTGGCGGCCGACCGGTCCGGCCGCCCCGCCACCGACCGCCCCGCACCCGCGCAGCCCGGCCGTCCGGCCCCCGCGCGCCCCGAGCCCGGCCACCGCTCGGCCCCGAGCCCGGCGCGTGCCTCCGTGCCCCGGCAGCAGGGCCCGGGGCGGGCCGGGGACCAGCAGGGGCCCGGCAGAGGCAGCGGTGGCCCGGTCCCGCTGCCCATGCGACGCGGCGCCCGGGACGAGCGGCCCAACCCGGCCGAGGCCGTGCCCGGCGTCCGCCCCGACGACCGGCGCACCGTCACCGAGAACGCCGGGACACCCCCCACTCCCCGGGTCGGCGGCGCCGTACGCGGCACGATGGGCAAGCCGCAACTGCCCCGCCGCCGCGCCCAGGAGCACATCGTGCCGCAGTTGCGCGGCGGCCCCGCGCCCACGCCCTCGCGGGACCCCGACCACTACATCGGCCACGACCCCGGGCTGATGGCCGCCTTCCAGCGCGGCATCGGACTCGCCGAGGCCCGCCAGTCGGAGAGCTCCGACTGGGACACCTCCACCCTGGACACGTCCACGCTCGACACGTCCACACCGGCCCCGACCGCCGCGGACCTCACGCCCCCCGCCCCCGACGCCGCCTCCCGCATCGACACGGGACAGCTGGGCTCCGGACACCTGAACACCGGGCACCCGCACTCCCCCCACCTGAACATCGACCTGCCCACGGGCCGCCCGGCCCCGTCGGCCCACGGTGGCACGCGCCGCGCGGACGCACGGCCCGTCGAGCCCGGCCCCAGGGAAGCCCCCCGCAAGGACGCCGCCCAGCCCCTGGGCGGACACCCCAGGGGAGCCGCCCCCATAGCCGTACCGCCGTCGGCCCTCGACGCGGCACACGACCGCACGTCCCGGCAGGACGGGAGCGCACCGGCCGGATGACCACCCCCCTTCCCACCCCCACCACGGTCCCCACCCCCTCCGCTCCCGCAGACCAACGCACCCCAAGGAGTCGATCCACCATGGCGAGCGATGCGCCGACCGGCCATGTATCCGATCTCGACTGGCTGATGAGCGGCCTCGTCCAGCGCGTGCCGCACACCAGGAGCGCGGTCCTGCTCTCCTGCGACGGGCTCGTGAAGTCGGTCCACGGCCTCGATCCGGACAGCGCCGACCACATGGCGGCCCTGGCCTCCGGCCTGTACTCCCTCGGACGCAGCGCGGGTGTCCGCTTCGGCGACGGCGGTGACGTCCGCCAGGTCGTCGTCGAACTCGACTCGACCCTGCTGTTCGTCTCCACCGCCGGCTCCGGCACCTGCCTCGCCGTGCTCGCCGGACGCGAGGCCGACGCCGCCGTCCTCGGCTACGAGATGGCGATGCTCGTCAAGAGTGTCCGCCCGTACCTGGTCACCAAGCCCCGCCAAACCGTCCACCCCTCCGCGATGAGGCCTTGAACGTGCCCGCGGCCGGCGACGGACCTCTGTACGACGACGCCGCCGGGCGTCTGGTACGCCCCTTCACCGTCATCAACGGCCGGACCCGACCGACCACCGCGCTCGATCTCCTCTCACAGGTGATGGCCACCGGGGCGACCCCCCTCGGCTATCTCGGCCCCGAGCACGCACAGGCACTCGACCTGTGCCGGGCACCCGTCTCGGTCGCCGAGATCGCCGCTCACCTCAAGCTGCCGGCGGCGGTCACCAAGGTGCTGCTGTCCGACCTCGTCGACTGCGGGGCCCTCACCACCAAGCCCCCGGTTTTCCACCACAACCCGACAGACCGGTCTCTTCTGGAGGCAGTGCTCGATGGACTACGACGACAGCTCTGACCCCTTTCCCGCCGCACTCAAAATCCTGGTGGCGGGCGGGTTCGGGGTCGGCAAGACGACCTTCGTCGGCGCGGTGAGCGAGATCGCGCCGCTGAGCACGGAGGAACTGCTCACCACAGTGAGCGCCGCCACCGACAATCTCGACGGCATCGAGAACAAGGTCGAGACGACCGTCGCGATGGACTTCGGCCGCATCACACTCGATCCGCGCCATGTGCTCTATCTGTTCGGCACCCCCGGGCAGCAGCGGTTCTGGTTCATGTGGGACGAACTCTCCGAGGGTGCCCTCGGCGCCGTCATCCTCGCCGACACCCGCCGCCTGGAGGACTGCTTCGCCGCCGTCGACTTCTTCGAGCAGCGCGGCCTCGGCTTCATCGTCGCCATCAACGAGTTCGACGGCTCCTACCGCTACGACGCCGACGAGGTGCGCGCCGCCCTCGACCTCGACCCGGAGATCCCCGTCGTCTGCTGCGACGCCCGGATCTCCAGCTCGGGCATCCAGACCCTGCTCACCCTCGTCCGGTACCTCCTCGCCCACACCCCGACACAGCTCCCGAGCCACGGAGCCCACACGTGACGTACGACCCGCCGCGTCCGGTCGGCCGGCTGCTGCTCACCCCGGAGGACCGGGACGCCCCCGAGCGCGTGCGGCGGCTGCGGTCGCTGGGCCTGGGCGAATACGCCGAACCGGCCTTCGACGCCTTCGCGGACCGGCTCGCCGAGGTCGCCTCGGTGCCGTACGCGATGGTCAACTTCATCGACGAGCACCGGCAGTTCTTCGCCGGTCTGCATGTGTCGGCGCGGCCCACGGCGGACACCACGGTGCTCGGGGTGGACCGGCGTCTCGCCCGTGACCACGGCTTCTGCCCCTATGTGGTGGTCCGGCGCAAAGGCCTCGTCCTCGACGACGTGGCGGAATACCCGAGGTTCGCCGGGAACCCCGTCGTCGACGACCACGGCATCCGCTCCTATCTCGGCGCCCCGCTGCTCGACCGCACGGGCATCGCCCTCGGCACGGTGTGCGTCCTGGACGTCCGGCCGCGGCCGTGGGGCAGGGCGGGCCTGGAGACCATCAAGTCGATGGCCGCGGAACTGGCCGCCCGGATCGAGGGGCGAGAGGCGTTCCCGTGACCGGGGAAGCGGGCGGCACTTCATGGCGGATGGCGCGGCCCGGCCGGGTGTGAAGGAAAGCTGCGGCGGAGGTTAAGAAAACCTCGATGGACCCGGGATGCCGAGGTACGGCAGATTGATCGGCGATCCCACCCCTCTCCCCGGTACGGGCCTGTTCGTCATGCCCGGCGCCGGGGGCGCACCCACTGGAGCCGTAGCGTGAAGGCGCTGGTCAAGGAGAAGGCGGAGCCCGGTCTGTGGCTCGTCGACGTCCCGGAGCCCGAGATCGGCCCCGGCGACGTACTGATCAAGGTCCTGCGGACCGGGATCTGCGGCACCGACCTGCACATCCGGGCCTGGGACGGCTGGGCCCGGCAGACCATCCGCACACCGCTCGTGGCCGGCCACGAGTTCGTCGGCGAGGTCGTGGACACCGGCCGTGACGTCACCGACATCCAGGCCGGTGACCGGGTCAGCGGCGAGGGGCACCTGGTGTGCGGAAAGTGCCGCAACTGTCTCGCCGGCCGCCGCCATCTGTGCCGCGCGACCGTCGGTCTCGGGGTGGGCCGCGACGGCGCCTTCGCCGAGTACGTCGCGCTGCCCGCGACCAACGTCTGGGTGCACCGCGTCCCCGTCGACCTGGACGTCGCGGCCGTCTTCGACCCGTTCGGCAACGCCGTGCACACGGCCCTGTCCTTCCCGCTGGTCGGCGAGGACGTCCTGATCACCGGCGCCGGGCCCATCGGCCTGATGGCGGCGGCGGTGGCCCGGCACGCGGGCGCCCGCAACGTCGTGATCACCGACGTCAGCGAGGAACGCCTGGAACTGGCCCGCAAGATGGGCGTCAGCCTGGCCCTGAACGTCTCCGAGGCCCGGATCGCCGACGGGCAGCGTGAGTTGGGGCTGCGCGAGGGCTTCGACATCGGTCTGGAGATGTCCGGACGCCCCGAGGCCATGCGCGACATGATCGCCAACATGACGCACGGCGGCAGGATCGCCGTGCTGGGCCTGCCCGCCGAGGAGTTCGCGGTCGACTGGGCCCGGATCGTCACCTCGATGATCACGATCAAGGGCATCTACGGCCGCGAGATGTTCGAGACCTGGTACGCGATGTCGGTCCTGCTGGAGGGCGGACTCGACCTCGCTCCCGTGATCACCGGCCGCTACGGCCACCGCGACTTCGAGGCGGCCTTCGCCGACGCGGCGAGCGGCCGGGGTGGCAAGGTCATCCTCGACTGGACCGCGTAAGTCATCCGCCTCTTCTAGGAGTTCTTCCGATGTTCGACTCCGTGCGCGACGACCTGCGCGCCACCCTCGACGAGATCCGCGCCGCCGGCCTGCACAAGCCCGAGCGGGTCATCGGCACCCCGCAGTCCGCGACCGTCGCCGTCACGGCCGGCGGCCGGCCCGGCGAGGTCCTCAACTTCTGCGCCAACAACTACCTCGGTCTCGCCGACCACCCCGAGGTGATCGCCGCCGCCCACGAGGCCCTCGACCGCTGGGGCTACGGCATGGCCTCCGTCCGCTTCATCTGCGGCACGCAGGAGGTGCACAAGGAGCTGGAGGCGCGGCTGTCGGCGTTCCTCGGCCAGGAGGACACCATCCTGTACTCCTCCTGCTTCGACGCCAACGGCGGTGTCTTCGAGACCCTGCTCGGCCCCGAGGACGCGGTGATCTCCGACGCCCTCAACCACGCCTCGATCATCGACGGCATCCGGCTCTCCAAGGCCCGCCGCTTCCGGTACGCCAACCGTGATCTCGCCGACCTGGAACGGCAGTTGAAGGAGGCCGCGGAGGGCGGCGCCCGCCGCAAGCTCATCGTCACCGACGGCGTGTTCTCCATGGACGGCTATGTGGCCCCGCTCCGTGAGATCTGCGACCTCGCCGACCGCCACGACGCCATGGTCATGGTCGACGACTCGCACGCCGTCGGCTTCACCGGCCCCGGCGGCCGCGGCACCCCCGAGCTGCACGGCGTCATGGACCGCGTCGACATCATCACCGGCACCCTCGGCAAGGCCCTCGGCGGTGCCTCCGGCGGTTACGTCGCCGCCCGCGCCGAGATCGTCGCCCTGCTGCGCCAGCGCTCCCGCCCGTACCTCTTCTCGAACACGCTCGCCCCGGTGATCGCGGCGGCCTCCCTGAAGGTCCTCGACCTCCTGGAGTCGGCGGACGACCTGCGCGTCCGCCTCGCCGAGAACACCGCGCTGTTCCGGAGGCGGATGACCGAGGAGGGCTTCGACATCCTGCCCGGCGACCACCCCATCGCCCCCGTCATGATCGGCGACGCCTCGAAGGCGGGCCGCCTGGCCGAGCTGCTCCTGGAGCGCGGCGTCTACGTGATCGGCTTCTCCTACCCGGTCGTTCCGCAGGGCCAGGCCCGTATCCGCGTCCAGCTCTCCGCCGCGCACTCGACGGCGGACGTCCACCGCGTGGTCGACGCGTTCGTGGCGGCGCGGGCCGAGCTGGAGGCCTGAGCCGGAGCCCGGACCGGTGGCCCGGGCGGACCGGTTCAGGGGGAAAGCGCGCATTTGAGAGAATCGGTCTCATGATCGAAGCGCGGCGGCTCCACATCCTGCGTGCGGTGGCCGACCACCGCACGGTGACGGCGGCTGCCGCCGCGCTCTACCTCACCCCGTCCGCCGTCTCCCAGCAGCTGACCGCCCTGGAGCAGGAGACGGGCCACCGCCTGGTCGAGCGCGGCGCGAAGGGCGTACGGCTCACCCCGGCCGGCGAGATCCTGCTCGGCCACACCCACGCGGTCCTCGCCCAGCTGGAGCAGGCGGCGGCGGAACTGGCCGCGTACAGCTCGGGCGCGGCCGGCACCGTCACGGTCGCCGCCTTCGCCACCGGGATCGCCCAGGTCGTCGCACCCGCGCTGGCCCGCCTCGCGGTGTCGGCGCCCGGCATCCGCCTGCGCGTCCAGGACGCCGAGGGCGACGCGAGCCTGCCGATGGTCCTGGACCGGCAGGTCGACATCGCGGTCGCCGTCGAGTACCGGGGCGCCCCGGCCGCCGACGACCCCCGCCTCACCCACGTCCCGCTGTACGCCGAGCCCTTCGACGCGGTCGTGCCCCTCGGCCACCGCCTCGCCGACACGGCCGAGGTGCCGCTCGCCGAACTGGCGAAGGACCCCTGGATCGGCCCCTACCCCGGCAATCCCTGCCATGACGTGGTGGTCCTGGCCTGCGAGAACGCCGGCTTCCAGCCTCGTCTCGAACACTCCTCCGACGACTTCCGTGCTGTCGTCGCCCTGGCCTCCGCCGACGCGGGCGTCGCCCTCGTCCCTCGCTCGGCGCTGCGCGGCACGGACCTCACGGGCGTGGTCGTCCGCCCCGTGGACGGGGTGGCCCCCACACGCCGTGTCTTCGCCGCCGTCCGCCGCGGCGCGGAGGGCCACCCGCTGATCCGGCCGGTGCTGGAGGCGCTGGGGGAGGCGGCGGAATGAGACGGTCGCCGGTGTGACGTCCCGCATATGGGATAGCATCCCGAATATGGGAAACGTCGAGGAAGTGGCCGAACCGGATCCCGTCGATCTCCGGCTGGCCGCCCGCCTGGCCGAGCTACGGGCCGAACACGGCTGGTCCCTGGGGGAGTTGGCGGACCACAGCGGAGTGAGCCGGTCGACCCTCTCCCGGGCCGAACGGGCGGAGACCAGCCCCACGGCCGCCCTGCTCAACCGCCTCTGCCGGGCGTACGGCCGGACGATGTCCCAGCTCCTCAGCGAGGTCGAGGCGGAGCCGGCCTCCGTCGTGCGCGCGGCGGAACAGGCGCTGTGGGAGGACAGATCCTCCGGATTCCTCAGGCGCTCCGTGTCACCGCCGGTGCCCGGCCTGCGCGGCGAACTGGTCGAGGGGCGGCTCACGGCGGGCGCGGACCTCTCCTACGACGGCCCGCCGGTACCCGGCCTCGAACAGCACATCTGGGTCCTGGACGGCACCCTCCACGTCACCGACCGGGACGCCGAGCACCGTTTGGCCGCCGGGGACTGCCTGCGGATGCGGGTGTGGGGGCCGACGCGGTTCCGCTGCCCGGGGCCCGAGGACGTGCGGTACGCCCTGCTGGTGGTGAAGCCGTGAACGAGACCGCGGCCGACCCCGAGGCGCCGTCGGAGTCCTCGTCCGGAGCGGTGATCTCCCGGCTCACCGGACGACAGCCGCTGTCGCTGGTCGAGGGGTTGGCGGACCTGCTGGTCGACACCGTGCGGGGCGGTGCCTCGGTCGGCTTCCTCGCGCCGCTGGACCGGGCGGCGGCGTTGGCCTGGTGGACAGAACGCGTCGAGACCGTGCGGAGCGGCGGGCAGGCCGTGTGGGTGGCCCGTGACGGCGACCGGGTGCTCGGCACGGTCGGCCTCCTCTTCCCGGACCGGCCCAACAGCCGCCACCGGGCCGAGCTCGTCAAGCTGATGGTCCACCGGGACGGCCGTGGCCGCGGCCTCGGCCGCGCGCTTCTCTCGACCGCCGAGCGGGCCGCCGCCGAGGCGGGCGTCACCCTGCTCCACCTGGACACCGAGACCGGCAGCCCCGCCGAGCGTCTCTACGACGGGACCGGCTGGACCCGGATCGGACAGATCCCCGACTACGCGGCGGACCCGCACGGGACACTGCGGCCGACGTCCGTCTACTACAAGCGGGTGGGCGCCGACGTCGCACCCGGAACGGCAGCCCCGTGACGGCCTCGGCACCGGCTCCCACCGGGTGATTGTCGGTGGCGCCCGCTACGGTGCGTCCCATGCCGGATGCCGAAGACGTACGACGTGCCGCCCTCGCCCTGCCCGACACCACGGAGAAGGTCGCCTGGAACATGCCGACCTTCCGGGTGGCGGGAAAGATGTTCGCGACGCTGCCGGAGGACGAGACCTCCATGGCCGTGCGCTGCCCGAAGGAGGAGCGCGACGAGCTGGTCCTCGCCGAGCCCGGCAAGTTCTGGATCGCCGACCACGAGGCGGGCTTCGCATGGGTGCGGGTGCGGCTCTCCGCCCTGGAGGACGAGCCGGAGCTGCGCGACATCCTCGCCGACTCCTGGCGCCAGGCGGCCCCGACCGGACTGCTCGACGCGCACCCGGAGTTGGGCCTCCCGGCGGCCGACTGACACGGCGCCCCGACAAAACGGGTGCGCGACCACCGGTCCGAGTGCGGTATTGTTTCCGTGCACGTTCAGCCAGGGGAAACCCCAGGTCAGACGGGCAACGGGACGTGGCGCAGCTTGGTAGCGCACTTGACTGGGGGTCAAGGGGTCGCAGGTTCAAATCCTGTCGTCCCGACTTTACGGAGTCGTGGTTCAGGGGTCATTTCAGAGAAGATCTGAAATGGCCCCTCGATCATTTCTGCTCCCTGCCGTCGGAGCCCGGCCCGGCGGGCTGTTCCGGTGCGGTGCGAGGCGTCCGGTCCGCCCCCGAGCGCTGCCGGAAGGCGTGGACGGCGGCCTCCACGGTGGGGAAGAAGTGGCGCGGGTCGATGGTGCGGGTGAGCCCGTAGCGTTCGATCTTGTGGCGCACGGGGTCCTTGAGTTCGGCGAACACGAGGTGGACGTCCTCGGCGTTGAGTTCCCTGTCCAGCTCCTCCAGGACGTCCGCGGCGGTGGTGTCCACGTCGGTCATCGGCTCCGCCGCGATCACGATCCAGCGCGGCCTCGGCTCCGTACGCGCCAGCCGCCGGATCTCGTCGCGGAAGGCCCTGGCGTTGGCGAAGAAGAGCGGGGCGTCGAACCGGTGGATCACCAGGCCCGGCAGCTGTTCGGCGTGCGGGTAGGAGCGGACGTCGTGGTACCCCTCCAGATCCCTCACCCGGCCCAGCACGGTGTTGTACGGCCACCAGGCGCGCCGGAAGACGTTGAGGACGGACAGCGCCACGGCGATGGCGATCCCCTCCAGGACGCCCAGCAGAGCCACGCCCAGGAAGGCGGCCACCGACAGCAGGAACTCCGCCCTGCGCTGCCGCCACAGCCGTACCGTCCCCGGCAGGTCGGCCAGGGAGAGCGAGGCCGTGATGACGACGGCGGCGAGGGCCGGCTGGGGCAGGTCGCGGAACATGCCCGGGGCCAGCACCAGCATCAGGACGATGAGCGCCGCCCCCACGACGCCGGTGAGCTGGCTCCTGGCACCGGCCCGCTCCGCCACCGCCGTACGGGATCCGCTGGTGCTGACGGGGAAGCCCTGGAAGAGACCGGCCGCCAGATTCGCCACCCCGACCCCGGCCATCTCCTGGTTGCCGCGCACCTCCTGCCCACCGCGGGCGGCGAAGGCCGACGCGTTGGAGATCGTGTCGGCCAGGGACACCAGGGCGATGCCCAGCGCGCCGGCGAACAGCGGCGCGAGGTCGGCGAGCCGGATGTCGGGGATCGTGAAGGGCGGGAAGCCCTCCGGCAGTTCTCCGACCAGGTCGACGCCGTGCTCACCCAGGTCGAGGACGGCGGCCGCGGCGATCGCCAGGACCACCATCACCAGCACGGCGGGCACCTTCGGCAGCCGGTGCTGCATCACCAGGATCAGCAGGATCCCGCAGACGCCGACCGCGGCGGCGGCAGGCACCACCGCCCCGTCGGCGAGCTTCTGAACGAGGCCGACGCACTCCCCGATCAGGTGGTCCGCCTCGACCTTGAACCCGAGCAGTTTGGGCAGCTGGCCGATCAGGATGGTGACGGCCAGGCCGTTCATGTAGCCGATCATCGTCGGCTTGGAGATCAGGTCGGCGACGAAGCCGAGCTTCGCCACCGAGGCCAGGATCATGATCGCCGCCACCATGAGCGAGAGCACCGAGGCGAGGGCGACCGCCCGGTCCGGATCCCCGTCCGCCGCCACCAGGGGCAGCACGGTGGCGGCGATCATCGGCCCCAGCGACGAGTCCGGGCCCAGCACCAGGATGCGCGAGGGCCCGCACACGGCGTAGCCGAGCAGGCAGAGAATGGTCGTGTACAGGCCGGTGATGGCCGGCAGACCCGCCAGTTCGGCGTACGCCATGCCCTGCGGCACCAGCAGCGTGGTCAGGACGATGCCCGCGGTCAGGTCCTTGCCCAGCCACTCGCGCCGGTACGACATGAGGGCGCGGATGCCGGGAACGGCCCGGAGCCGGGACAGCGCCGGATGACTGTCGTGCTGGTCGGTCACGGGCTGTCCTCTCGGCGTTCCCGCAGCTCGCGTCCCCGGCTGCCGTCCTCGGGTGCACGGTACTGGTGGCCCCGTCGGACCGGGGAGGGGCGCACCCGTTCCCGGCCCGTCGGGCACGGTGCCCGGTGACCGACGGGCCGGGCACCGGTCGCCAGGCGGCCGCCGCGGCACCGGCCCGGGCCGTGCGGCCGCCCCCCGGCCTCACTGGTCAGCGCCGCTCGTCGTCCTCGTGACCGTGCCCCTGGCCGGCGGGCGCACCGCCGGCGGCCGTGCCGAGCGCCTTCCGGGCCCGGCGTTCGGTCAGGATCGGTACGTAGGCCCGGAGCGTGGCCTCGCGGAACGACTCGTACGCCGACCTGACCGCACCCTCGACGACGGCCTCGTCGACCGAGGGCCAGGCGGCACTCAGCCGCGCCACGATGTCCCGGAGGACCAGGGCGTCCTGAGACCAGCCGGGCGTCGGCCGGCCCGGGTCCGGCTCCGGCCGCCTCGCGGGATCCGTATGCCCGAGGGGCACCGGATCCGCTTGCCCGAGGGGAGCGGGGGAGTGGCGTGCGACGTCGGTGGGGCGCAGCGTGCCGACCGCGGGCATCCCCTCGTCGACCCTCATGACCGCACGATCCCGGCGTCCACGGGCCTCCGCGCCCGGCTTCCCCGGTGCGCCGGGAAGGCCCGGTCCCGTGCTCCGTTCCTGACCGTCACGCGTTCCATGCCTGACGACCTCCAGCCCCTCGCCGCCTCACCGCACACCGTCACGCCTGCGTGCCCAGGCTCATTCTCGGCCGGGCCGCACATGATCGCCCCCTGAGGCGTGACCTGTGTGCTCGGGACACCGCCGGCCCGGACCGTCGCGTGCGCTCGACACCGCGTAGGAGGGATCTCCGCACCGACGGCGGGCGCACGGTGGTGATGCGGGGGGGCGTCGGGAGTGCTCGGTGGACTACGGGGCGTGCCGGTCGCTTTGATGGGGGTCGCGGGTGATCCGTGCCGTCACGGGCGGCGCCCGCGAGCCGACGACACCCGACACGCGCCGGAGATGAACTGCCATGGTGACCGACCGGTACGGCAACCGTCTGCACGAGTGCACCGCCGAAGGGGCGGAGCACCTGGACCGGGCCGTGGAGGGGCTGTTGTTCTTCCGGCCGGAGTTCCCGGACGCCGTCGCGGACGCGGTGGCCGTGTGCCCGACCTCGCCGCTGGCCCAGGCGTTCGCCGCCTATCTCGGGGTACTGGGGACCGAACCCGGTGACGCCGCCCGGGCCGCCGGCCGGTTCGCGGACTTCCGAGCCGGACTGGACCGTTCCGCCCTGCCCGTACGGGAACGGATGCACATGGAGGCGGCACAGGCCTGGCTCGGGGGTGATCTGTCGGCGGCCTCACGGATCCTGGAGGATCTGGTCGTCGTGTGCCCACGTGATCCGCTCGCCCTGGCGGTGGGCCATCAGCTCGACTTCTTCACCGGCGACGCCACCCGCCTGCGGGACCGGATCGGCGGGGCCCTGCCCGCGTGGGACGAGCACGACCCCCACCGCGGGCCGCTGATGGGCATGTACGCGTTCGGCCTGGAGGAGTCGGGCCACTACGGCCGTGCCCAGGAGATGGGCCGGGCCGCCGTCGAGCGCAACGCCCATGACATCTGGGCCGTTCACGCCGTCGCCCACGTCCACGAGATGCAGGGGCGGTTCGCCGAGGGGATCGGCTTCCTCGACGCCCGTGTCGACGACTGGGCGAGCGGCAGTCTGCTGACGGTGCACAGTTGGTGGCACTACGCCCTGTACGCGCTGGAGGCGGGCGACACGGCCACGGCCCTGCGGATCTACGACGCCGTGCTGCATCACGAGAACTCGACCGGGTTCGTCATGGAACTCCTGGACGCCGCCTCGCTGTTGTGGCGCATGTTCCTGGACGGCTCGGACCAGGAGGCCCGTTGGCAGGCGCTGGCCGACGCGTGGGCCGCGCGCGAGGACCCGCCGTTCTACGCCTTCAACGACGTGCACGCCGTCATGGCCTTCGTGGGAGCGGGACGGCTGGAGACGGCGGACGCGTTCGTGGCCGACCGGGTGCGCTGGCTGCGGGCGCCGCGCGACGACGGGCGCGTGCCCACCAACCACGTGATGACCGGCCGCATCGGTCTGCCCGTGTGCGAGGCGCTGGTGGCCTACGCCCGTGAGGACTACGCGGCGGTGGTGGACCTGCTCTGGCCCGTCCGCCGCCTGCTGCACACCTTCGGCGGCAGTCACGCCCAGCGGGACGCGATCCAGCGGACCCTGTTGGAGGCGGCCCTTCGCGCCCGCCGGGACGACCTGGCGCGGCTGCTGCTCGGCGAACGCACGGGTCTGAGCCCCCACAGCCCCTACAACTGGCTCGGCCGGGCCCGGCTCGCCGACGCCCTCGGCGAAGCGGGCCGGGCCGCCCTCGCCCGCGACGCGGCGGCCGAGCTGGCGGCCCCCGCCGCACGGATGCTGAGCGGGGACCCGCACCACGCGTATCTCGGACGCACGCCCTGAACGCGCGCCGTCGGCCAGGACGGCAGCCCAGGTGCCCCCTGCCGCCGGCCAGGACCGACGGCCCAGGTGATCCGTAGGCCCGGCCGTCGGCTAGGACAGACAGCCCACGTGCGCCAGGGCCTGCTTCAGCAGCACTCCCTGGCCGCCGGGCATCTCGTTCTGCACGGACGCCGACGCCGCCTCCTGGGGGCTGAACCACACCAGGTCGAGGGCGTCCTGCCGGGGTCGGCAGTCGCCCGACACCGGGACGATGTAGGCGAGGGACACCGCGTGCTGACGCGGGTCGTGGAACGGGGTGATGCCCTGCGTCGGGAAGTACTCGGCGACGGTGAAGGGCTGCAGCGCGGACGGAACACGCGGCAGCGCGACCGGTCCGAGATCCTTCTCCAGGTGCCGCAGGAGCGCGTCGCGCACCCGCTCGTGGTGCATCACGCGGCCGGAGACCAGATTGCGGCTGACCGTCCCGTCCGGGCCGATGCGCAGCAGCAGCCCGATACTGGTGACTTCGCCGCTGTCGTCGACGCGCACGGGCACGGCCTCGACGTACAGGATCGGCATCCGGGCGCGTGCCGATTCGAGCTCGTCGGACGGCAGCCAGCCCGGCGTGGTTTCGGTCATGTCAGACATTGGCCGATCATACTTTCAACGTCAGTCGGTGCGCGCGTCGCTCCGATCACACCTGTCACTGATGCCCGGGTCCCTCCCCTCGCATGCGCGGCGAGGCCGATCAGTCGCGCGCGGCCCACAGTCCGCGCACATGACCGAGATGGCGGGTCATCACCGTGTGCACGGCGGCCTCGTCGCGGTCGAGCAGAGCGTCGAGGAGTTCCAGGTGCTCCTGCGCGGAGGAGAGCAGCCGGCCGGATTCGGCGAGCGCGGTCAGACCGTAGAGGCGGGCTCGTTTGCGCAGGTCACCGACCACCTCGACGAGATGCGCGTTGCCCGCGAGGGCGAGCAGACCAAGGTGGAAGCGGGTGTCGGCCTCGACATACGCGATGAGGTCCCCGGCGGCCGCGGCGGCGACGATCTCCCGGGCGGCGGGCCGCAGCGCCTCCAGCGAGACCGGGTCGGCGGTCCGGGCCAGGCCGACCGTGGTCGGGATCTCGATGAGCGACCGTACGTGGGTGTACTCGTCGAGCTGTCTCTCCGTGACGGCGGTGACCCGGAACCCCTTGTTGGGCACGGTGTCGACCAGGCCCTCCTTGGCCAGATCCAGCATGGCCTCGCGCACCGGCGTCGCCGACACGCCGAAGCGGGCGGCGAGCGCGGGCGCGGAGTACACCTCGCCCGGCCGCAGCTCACCGGCGATCAGCGCGGCCCGCAGCGCGTCGGCGACCCGCTCGCGGTAGCTGCTCTTCTTGCCGCCGAGCACCGGCAGGGCCGGGGCCGGGGGAGTGGCGGCGGCCGCGGTGGACGGGGCGCCGGTGCGCTGCGAGGCCATGGGAGGCATGCGGTCTCTCCTGGAGTCCTGAAGTCCCGGAATCCTAGAGGACGAATCCGGACGGGAACGGGTCGGAAGGGTCGAGCAGATACTGGGCCGTGCCCGTGATCCAGGCACGGCCGGTGAAGCTGGGCAGCACGGCCGGTACGCCGGCCACCTCGGTCTCGCCGAGCAGCCGCCCCGTGAACCGGGTGCCGATGAAGGACTCGTTCACGAACTCGGTGTGCAGGGGGAGTTCGCCGCGCGCGTGCAGCTGTGCCATACGTGCGCTGGTGCCCGTGCCGCAGGGGGAGCGGTCGAACCAGCCGGGGTGGATGGCCATCGCGTGGCGCGAGTGCCGGGCCGTGGCGCCGGGAGCGTAGAGGTGGACGTGGTGCAGGCCGCGGATCGAGGGGTCCTCCGGGTGGACGGGCTCCCCCTCGGCGTTGACGGCGTCCATCAGGGCGAGCCCGGCGCGCAGGATGTCGTCCTTGCGGTCGCGGTCGAAGGGCAGGCCGAACTGCTCCAGCGACAGGACGGCGTAGAAGTTGCCGCCGTACGCGAGGTCGTAGGTCACCGTGCGTCCGTCGGCGAGCGTGATCTCGCGGTCGAGACCGGCGGAGAACGACGGTACGTTCCGCAGGGTGACGGCCTTCGCCGCGCCGTCCTCCACCGCCACCTCGGCCACGACGAGGCCCGCCGGAGTGTCCAGCCGGATGGTGGTGACCGGCTCGACGACCTCGACCATGCCGGTCTCGACGAGCACGGTCGCGACGCCGATCGTGCCGTGGCCACACATGGGCAGATAGCCGGAGACCTCGATGTAGACGACGCCGTAGTCGCAGTCGGGGCGGGACGGCGGCTGCAGGATCGCGCCGCTCATCGCCGCGTGGCCGCGCGGCTCGTTCATCAGCAACTGCTTGACGTCGTCGCGGTGTTCGCGGAACCACAGCCGTCGTTCGTTCATGGTCGCGCCGGGGATCGTGCCGATCCCGCCGGTGATCACCCGGGTGGGCATGCCCTCGGTGTGCGAGTCGACGGCGTGCAGGACGAGTTTGCTGCGCATGACCGGGCCCTTCCTTCCGCTGTGGTTACGCCAGACCCGCCGCGACGGCCTTCTCGGTGGCCGCCCGGATCACGGCCTCCTGCTCCGGCAGCAGTTCCACCCGGGGCGGACGGCAGCGTCCGCCGGGCCGGCCCACGATGTCCATCGACAACTTGATGGCCTGCACGAACTCGACCTTCGAGTCCCAGCGCAGCAGCGGGTGCAACTGCTCGTACAGCCGCTTGGCCGTCGCGAGGTCGCCGTCCACCGCCGCGTGGTACAGCTCGACCGTGGCGGCGGGCAGCGCGTTCGGGTATCCGGCGACCCAGCCCTTGGCGCCCGCCAGCGCCAGCTCCAGCAGCACGTCGTCCGCGCCGATCAACAGGTCGAGTTCCGGGGCGAGTTCGGCGAGCTGGTACGCCCGGCGGACATCGCCGGAGAACTCCTTGACGGCCCGGATGTACCCCTCGCCGTGCAGCTTGGCGAGCAGTTCGGGGACGAGGTCGACCTTGGTGTCGATCGGGTTGTTGTACGCCACGACCGGCAGGCCCGCCTGCGCGACCTCCGCGTAGTGCGCGAGCACCGACCGCTCGTCGGCGCGGTACGCGTTCGGCGGCAGCAGCATCACCGACGCGCAGCCCGCGTCCCGCGCCTGCTCGGCCCAGCGCCGCGACTCGGCGGAGCCGTACGCGGCCACCCCCGGCATCACCCGTGCGCCGCCGATCGCGGCGACGGCCGTCTCGACGACCTTGATCCGCTCCTCGGGCGTCAGCACCTGGTACTCGCCGAGCGAACCGTTCGGCACGACGCCGTCACAGCCGTTCTCGACCAGCCAGGCGCAGTGCTCGGCGTACGCGTCGAGGTCGACGGAGAGATCGTCGCGCAGGGGGAGTGCGGTGGCGACGAGGACGCCACGCCAGGGACGGTTCTCGGGGGTGGTCATACGGTTTCCCTCTCAGTGGGGTGTGACATATTACTGAGTCCTGCGAGCGTCATGCCGGTGGCGAGAGAGTGTCAGGGGCTGCCGTCCTCCTCCCCGGGCTCGGGCGGCCGCCCCGCCCGTGCCAGCACGCCCAGCGGCACCGGCCGGGCGAACGGCCGCCGGGCCACGGTCTGCGCGCAGCCGGCGATCCCCGCGACCGCCGGCCCGCACATCCGGCCCTGGCACCAGCCCATCCCGGCACGGGTCAGCAGCTTGACCGTCCGCACGTCCCCGGCGCCCAGCTCCCCGACGGCCTCGCGGACGGCCCCGGCGGTGACCTCCTCGCACCGGCACACGACCGTGGCGTCGGTGACCTGCTCGGTCCAGCGCGCCGGCGGCACGTACACGGTGTCGAGCACACCGAAGAACTCCCGCAGCGCCGCACGGGACTTGGCGGCCCGGGCCCACTCACCCGGGTCCGGGACCCGGCCCAGCAGGCGGGCGGCGGCCGACCGTCCGGCGATGTGGCCCTCGGCGAGCGAGAGGGCCGCGCCACCGATGCCGGTGGTCTCGCCCGCCGCCCAGACGCCCGGTACGTCGGTGCGTTGCTCGTCGTCGGCCCATACACGCGTTCCGGTGGGCTCGACGCGGCAGCCGAGGGTCTCGGCGAGGTCGGTGTGCGGGAGCATGCCGTGCCCGACGGCGAGGGTGTCGCAGGGGATGCGCCGCCCGGTGCCCGGCCGGACGTGCCCCTCGGCGTCGAGCGCGGCGACGGTCACGGCCTCCAGCCGGTCCTCGCCGTGCGCCTCGACGACCGTGTGCCGTACGAGGGTCCGCACCCGGCGGCGCAGCAGCTCCACCGCGTACCCGGCCCCTTCGGCGAGCTTGTCCGCCCGGCCCACCAGCGCTCCCGTACGCCGTGCCAGGGCCTTCGGATCCGCCGACTCCACCAGCGCGGCCACCGTGACACCCGCCGCCGCGAGCCCGGTCGCCACCGGCAGCAGCAGCGGCCCGGTCCCGGCGACGACCGCCGTACGGCCGGGCACCACGAGGGAGCCCTTCAGCATGGCCTGCGCGCCGCCGGCCGTGACCACGCCGGGCAGGGTCCAGCCGGGGAAGGGCAGCACCTTCTCGTAGCCGCCGGTCGCGAGGAGGACGGCGTCCGCGCGCACCTCGACGGGCAGCTCCTGGGCGGGGCCGAGCAGGGCGTGGACGGTGAAGCGCCGGGGGCCCTCGGGGTGCCGTTCCACGCACCACACGTGATGGTCCGGGAGATGGGTGACGTGTCCGGCGGCGACCTGCCGGGCGAGGCCGTCGCGCAGCCGCCGCCAGGTGCGCCACTGGTGGTGGAGGGCCTGCGGCCGCCGCGCGCCGAGTCCGGCCGCGGGCTGCCGGTGGTACTGGCCGCCGGGCGCCTCGGCGGCGTCGACCAGCGTGACCCGTACGCCCCCTCCGGCCGCCGCCAGGGCCGCGGCGAGGCCCGCCGGGCCGGCACCGACGATCACCAGGTGGGGCCGTGGGGGTTCAGTGGTCATGGCCCGTCCCTTCCTGGGTGCTGATGGCGTCGCCCGGCCGGGCCGGGACCAGGCAGGCCCGCTGGTTGGGGCGGTCGTTGACGGTGACCAGGCAGTCGAAGCACACGCCGATGCCGCAGAAGATGCCCCGTGGCCGGCCCGCGCCCCGGGTGGTGCGCCAGGACGTGACCCCGGCGGCCCAGAGCGCGGCCCCGACGGTCTGGCCGGGCAGGGCCTCGATGTCACGGCCGTCGAGCGTGACGGTGAAGGCGGGCCCCGGTACGGCCCGCGCCAGTTCCAGCGGGTTCATGCCGCCTCCCCCTCGTGCGTCGCGAACCGGTCCGGGCGGAACGGCGTGAGGTCCAGCTCGGGCGGCCGGCCGCCGAGCACCTGCGCGATGAGCCGCCCGGTACCGGTGGCCAGCCCGATCCCGGCGCCCTCGTGCCCGCAGGCGTGGAAGAGGCCCGGGGCGCGGGGGTCGGGCCCGATCGCGGGCAGATGGTCCGGCATGTACGGCCGGAAGCCGGCGTAGGACCGCATCGCGCGTACGCCGTCCAGGAACGGGAACAGCCGGGTCGCGCCCGCCGCCAGCGCGGCGACGACGGGCAGCGAGAACGTCCGGTCGAAGCCGACCCGTTCGCGGCTCGCGCCGATCAGCACGGGCCCGGCGGCCGTGCCCTCGACCACCGGGGAGGTCTGCAGCGCCGCCGAGTCGCTGGCCACGTCGGCCACGTAGTCGGCCGCGTACACCTTGTGCCGCACCATCGGCGGCAGCGGTTCGGTGACGAGGACGAAGCCGCGCCGGGGGAGGACGGGGAGGGTGACTCCGGCGAGCGCGGCCAGTTCGCCGCCCCAGGTCCCGGCGGCGTTCACGACCGCCGGAGCGTGGAGATCACCCCGGTCGGTCCGTACGCCCCGTACGGCACCGTCCGGCGAGCGCAGCACCTCGGTCACGGTCCGGCCGGTGAACAGCCGGGCGCCGGATGCCCGTACGAGGTGGGCGGCGGCCAGGGTGGGCATGACCTGGGCGTCCTGCGGGTAGTGCACGCCACCCGCGAGACCGGGCGCCAGGTGCGGTTCCAGATCAGGGAGTCGGTGGGCGGGGACGGTCAGCGCCTCGACCCCGGCGGCGCGTTGCCCGGCCGCGAACCGCTCCAGCGCGGTGAGCCCTTCCGGGGCGGAGGCGACGACGAGGCCGCCCTTCGCCTCGTACTCGAACGCCGGCCCCAGGCCCGGCTCGGCGGCCAGCTCCGCCCACAGCCGGCTGGACAGCAGGGCGAGTTCCAGCTCGGGGCCGGGCTCCTTGTCCGAGACGAGGATGTTGCCCTCGCCGGCGCCGGTCGTGCCGCCGGCCACCGGGCCACGGTCCACCACGACGACGCTCAGGCCCGCCCGGGCCGCGTACAGGGCGCAGGCCGCGCCCACCATTCCCGCTCCGACAACCACGACGTCGCAGGTCAGTCGCTCGGTCACGCCAGTACTATGTCACATGGCTCTATGGCGCGGAAGCCTGTGTCGCCGCGTGCCCGAACCGTGGTCGTCAGCCGTCCATGATCGCCAGCCGCCCGTGGGCGGTCAGAGCCCCAGCCCCTGCACCATCTCGTCCACGACGATCCGACAGCGGGACAAGGGGCGCGGGTCGGCCCGTGAGGGGAGAGGCTCGTCGTCGGCCGTGCGGGCCGTACCGGCTGCGCGGTCCGTGCGGTCCGTCGACGCGGCCACCGGGATCTCCTTCAGCCACCGCTCGACGACCCGCACCGGCAGGCCGTTGCGGCGAGCGGCGTCGCGCACCGTGAGTCTGCCGGAGAGGATGGCCGCGAGGATGCGGATCCGCTCGGTCGGGGGAAGCTCCGAGTCGCTCAAGAGCCGGTCCTTTCCGTGAGCCGTTCATCGAGTCGTCGTCCCGTTCGCGGATGACCGTGCGCCGTGAGCAGCTTCGGACCGCACCCGAGAGCGGTCCCTGCCGTGGCATGGCCGTCGGCCGTCCGGAAGATGAAGAACCGCGCACCGCGTATGAGGAACCGCGTACCGCCCCTCTTGGACACCACACCCGGACACCACACCCGGACACCACGCCCCGACGCCACAACCCGGTCACCCTCCCGGCCGAGTACCGGAACGGCTCCCGGGCATGCCTCCCCCGCACGTCACGACAACTCGAACGCCCCGCCCCGCATGCCGCGACCCCACGGCCCCCCCGACACTGACCCCATGCCAGACCCCGCCCCCGACCCCCGCACCGGACCCGGCCGCATCGAGGACTACGCCCTCATCGGCGACCTCCTCTCCGCCGCCCTCGTCGGCAGGGACGGCAGCGTCGACTGGCTCTGTCTCCCCCGCTTCGACTCGCCCGCGTGCTTCGCCGCCCTCCTCGGCGACGAGGACAACGGCCGCTGGCGCATCGCGCCGGCCGAGGAGGACGGCCCGTACGCCCGCCGCCGCTACCGGGACGACACGCTGATCCTGGAGACGGAATGGGAGACGGCCGGCGGCCAGGTCCTGGTCACCGACTTCATGCCGTGCCGGAAGACCGGGGCCCCCAGCGTCGTCCGCATCGTCGAGGGTCTCTCCGGCACCGTCAACATGCGGATGGACCTGCGGCTCCGCTTCGACTACGGCCGGGTCCTGCCCTGGATGCGCCGGCGCGACGGGCATCTGACGGGGACGGCGGGGCCCGAGTCGGTGTGGCTGCGCACCCCCGTCCGGCCGGTCGCCCACGGCACCGCCCACACCGCCGTCTTCCCGGTCACGGCGGGCGAACAGATCCCCTTCGTGCTGACCTGGCACCCCTCCCACCTGCCCGCACCGGCCGAGGTGGACGCCTTCGAGGCCCTGCGCAGCACGGAGTCGTACTGGCGCCGCTGGCTGCGCAGGCTGACGTACGACGGGCCGTACCGTGACGCCGTCGCCCGCTCCCTGATCACCCTCAAGGCCCTGACGTACCAGCCGACCGGCGGCATCGTCGCCGCCCCGACCACCTCCCTGCCCGAGGAGATCGGCGGCGTGCGCAACTGGGACTACCGCTTCTGCTGGCTGCGGGACGCGGGGATGACCCTGGAGGCGTTGCTGCGCAGCGGCTTCAAGGCCGAGGCGGACGCCTGGCGGGCCTGGCTGGAGCGGGCGGTGGCCGGACGGCCCGAGGACGTGCAGATCATGTACGGCATCGCGGGGGAGCGGCGGCTCACCGAGTGGGAGGCCGACTGGCTGCCGGGTTACGAGGGCTCGCGCCCGGTGCGGATCGGCAACGCGGCCGCCGGGCAGCGGCAGCTCGACGTACCCGGTGAGGTGATGGAGGCCATCCATCTGGCCATCGGCTGCGGACTGCGCCCGCGCCAGCACCTGGTCTCCCTGCAGGCGGTCTTCCTGGAACACCTGGAACGGGCCTGGCCCGAGCCCGACCAGGGACTGTGGGAGATGCGCGGCGCCCCGCGCCACTACACGCACTCCAAGGTGATGTGCTGGGTCGCCTTCGACCGGGCGGTGCGGCTGGCCGAGGCCCACGCGCGCCCCGGTCCGGTGGAGAGATGGCGCGCGGTCCGCGACCGTATCCACCGCGAGGTCTGCGAGAAGGCGTTCGATCCGGAGCGGGGCACCTTCACCCAGTCGTACGGATCCCGCGAACTCGACGCCGCTCTGCTGCAGATCCCGCAGACCGGGTTCCTGCCTCCGGACGACCCCCGGGTGATCGGCACCATCGAGGCCGTACAGCGCGAACTCCTCACCGACGGGCTGGTGGCACGTTACTCCGCGGGCGCCGCCGACTCGCCCGACGGCCTCAGCGGTGGTGAGGGCGCCTTCCTCGCGTGCTCCTTCTGGCTCGCGGACGCCCTGCTGCTGATCGGCCGCGCGGACGAGGCCCGCGCCCTGTACGAGCGGCTGCTGGAGCTGCGCAACGACGTCGGCCTGCTCGCCGAGGAGTACGACCCCCGCACCCGCCGCCAACTGGGCAACTTCCCGCAGGCGTTCACCCACGTCCCGCTGATCCGGGTGGCCTACGAGCTGGACCGCCACGCCCCGCACGCCCGCCGGGAGAACCCCAAGGCGCCGCCGCCCGGCACGAGGAGGGGGTGAGACGTGCTGCCCGGCTTCCTCACCAGGGCCGTCGAGCTGCTGCTCGTCCGGGAAGGGGGCCACTCCCTCCATCTGAGAGCGGCGGGCGGGGCCACCGTCGTGCTCGTCGTGGTGATGCTCCTCGGCTCCTGGGCGGTGACCGCCGCCGAGCACGGCGCACCCCGCGCCAACCTGACCTCGTACCCGAAGGCCCTGTGGTGGTCCGTCGAGACGGCCACGACCGTCGGCTACGGCGACTTCTACCCGGTGACGTTCTGGGGCCGGGTCGTCGGCGCGGTCGTCATGGGCGTCGGCATCACCACGTACGGCATGGTCACCGCCGCGATCGCCACCTGGTTCGTGGGCCGGGAGCAGAAGCGCCACCAACTCACGCACCGAGCACACGAGTTGTGCGACGAGACCGCGCATGCCCTGCATGAGCGGTTCGACCGGCTGGAGCGGATGCTCGGAGTCGAGGGGGATCGCGACTGACCATCGGGGCGCCCTGTGCCCCGGGGAGGCCGACCGGTCGGTGTCCCACCCCTCGGACGTGGTGACCATTTCGCGGACACCCTCTTGACGCGCGGCGCGGTCGGCCCGACACTCCAGGTGAGGTATTTCCTAGTGAACAGGTAGGGAATGATGGGGCGCCTGGAGCCGGTGGTCACTCGTGTACCGCGCGCACGCCGGCAGTCCCTCCTTCTGACCTCCCGCCGGCACATCGATCTGCTGCGCGTCTGCAGCGCGAGACGCTCCCTGGGCTGACCCGACCGAGCCTGCCCGACCCGCCCGAGCCGTCGACGCGGCCCGCCGTCGACGCTCGCGCGTCCGTGTACTCGCGTCACCACCGCTGCGCCGCGAACCCTGTCGGCGCGTCACCACGTCACCACGTCACCGCGCTCTCACCCGACCGCGTGACAGAACCCCCGGGGAGACACATGTCCGCCATGCCCGTCCACGCCCTGAACGCCGTCCCCTCGCCGCGGCCCCTGCCCGCCTTCCGGGGCCGGATCGGCTGCGACGCCCGCAGCGGCCACTACGCCGTGCCGCGCCGCTACCGGCTCCATCTGTCGCTGTCCTGTCCGGGCGCCCTGCGCATCGCCGTCGTCCACAGCCTCCTCGGACTGGCGGACATCTGCCCCGTGACCCTCCTGCCCGCCGTGCCCGACGGCCCCGACGGTGAGCACTCCGCCCTGCGCCCGCTGTACGAGGCGAGCGCGCACCGCTACCCCGGAGCGGCCGTGGCGCCGGTGCTCAGCGACGACTGGTCCGGACGCATCGTCAGCACCCACGCCCCCGACATCATGCGCGACCTCGCCCGGCGCTTCGGCGGCGGCCGCCCGGCGCTGTACCCGGAGGGCGCCGAGGCCGAGATCGAGGGCGTCGCACGCCTGGTCGAGCAGGGCATGGACGGCGCCGCCCAGCGCGCCGGCCGCGCCGACGCCGACGATTCCGAGCGCCGCGCCGCCCTCGGCTCCCTGCTGCGCACCCTGCGCACGCTGGACGCCCGGCTCGCCGGGCAGGAGTACCTCCTCGGCGGCGAACTCACCGCCGCCGACGTCGAGTTGTGGGTCGCTCTGGTGCGGCTCGACACCGTGCACCGCTGGCACCTGGACGCCTCCGCCGTGCACCGCGTCGCCGACCACCCGCACCTGTGGGCGTACGCGCGCCGCCTGACCGCCCATCCCGCCTTCGGCCCCCACCTCGACCTCGACGGCATCGCGCTGCGTCACCACGCGCACTGTCAGGGTCTGGAGGCGGCCGGCGCGGCCGTGCAGATCCTGGACTGGGCCTCCCACGTCCCGGACCAGGGCGTATCGGCAGACGGACAGGTGTCCCATGGACTGGACTGACGTTGACAGCGGCCCGCCGGGCCTGAGTTACTTACGGCCACCCGCAGAGCACGAGGCCCACCGGGCCGGACGAACGATGGTGACGGACATGTACGCAACCCCGAGGACGGCCGCATGGCGCCGCCACGGTTGCGTGCCGCTCTGCGCCGATCGCGCCGTCGATCTGCTCCGGGTCAACAGCGCACTGTGTAGCGCACGCTAGCGCGCGGTCCGGGCCCGCCCGGCGCCGCGCTCCCGTCGAGGCCGACGGTTCTCCGCACCCCCGAGGCACCGCACCAGCGGTCCGTCTCTCTCCGCCGGCCCCGGTTCGTGCGCATCCGTGTGTCTTCCGTGCTCTCCGTACGGCGAGCGGTCCCCGACCGCCCGTACGGCCGAAGTCGCCTGCGTCGCCCGGGGTTTCGACACTCTTCCGGAGCCCTTGATGAGTGAACCCCCCGGCACCGCCCTGTCCTTGACCGAGGCGCCGCCGCCCGCCGACACCCCGCCCAAACCCCTCGCCGCCCAGCGGGTACTGCCGCTGCGCCGCCCCGGCCGCTGGATCGCCACCGCGGTCGTCCTGGTCCTGGCGGCCCAGTTCGTCCACGGCCTGGTGTCCAACCCCTTCTACCAGTGGGACCGTTTCGCCTACTGGTTCCTGCGCCCGACGATCCTCGACGGACTGCTCATCACCCTCGAAGTCGCCGCCTACAGCGCGGTTCTGGGCCTGATCGGCGGTGTCCTCCTGGCCCTCGCCCGGCTCTCGAAGAGTCCGGTCCTGCGCTCGGTCAGCTGGGTCTACATCTGGGCCCTGCGCTCGATCCCGCTGATCGTGGTCCTGCTGTTCCTCTACAACTTCAGTGCCCTGTACCAGACCCTCAGCCTGGGCGTCCCCTTCGGCCCGGCGTTCCTCACCTTCGACGAGTCGCGCCTGGCCACCGACATGGCCGTCGCCGTCATCGGCCTCAGTCTCAACGAGGCGGCCTACGCCGCCGAGGTCGTCCGCGGCGGCATCCTCTCCGTCGACCAGGGCCAGCACGAGGCGGCCTCCGCGCTCGGCCTGCCGAAGGGCTACCAGTTCCGCAGAATCGTCTTCCCGCAGGCACTGCGCTCGATCACCCCGAACTACGTCAACCAGCTGATCGGCCTGATCAAGAGCACCAGCCTGGTCTTCTACGTGTCGCTGCTCGACCTCTTCGGCACCGCGCAGGCCATGGGCTCCACCTACCCCGGCGACATCGTGCCGCTGCTGCTGGTCTCCACCGTCTGGTACCTCATCCTCACCAGCGTCGTCTCCGTCATCCAGTTCTACGTCGAGCGGTACTACGCGCGGGGCGCCACCCGCACCCTGCCGCCGACGCCCCTGCAGAGACTGCGGGCCGGTGCCACCGACCTGCGGTCCCGCATCCGCAAGGAGGCCGCCGTATGACCGCCGGGACGCTCGACCAGGCGGCCGCCACCGTCGAGGTGCACGACGTGCACAAGTGGTACGGCACCCACCGGGTGCTGAACGGCGTCGACCTGACCGTACGGCCCGGCGAGGTCACCGTGATCCTCGGCCCGTCCGGCTCCGGCAAGTCCACGCTGCTCAGGGTCATCAACCACCTGGAGAAGCCCGAGATCGGCCATGTCAGCGTCAACGGCGAGCTGATCGGCGTACGCCGGCACGGCGACCGTCTCAAGGAGCTGAGCGAGCGGGCGATCCTCGCCCAGCGCGGCCGGATCGGCTTCGTCTTCCAGAACTTCAACCTCTTCCCGCACCTGACCGTGCTGGAGAACGTGGCCGCGGCCCCCGTCGCGACCGGAAAGCTCGGCAGGGCGCAGGCGGACGACCTCGCCCGTGAACTCCTGGACCGCGTCGGCCTCGCCGACAAGGCGGCCGCCTATCCACGGCAGTTGTCCGGTGGCCAGCAGCAACGCGTGGCGATCGCCCGCGCCCTCGCCCTGCGCCCCGGCGTCATCCTCTTCGACGAGCCGACCTCCGCCCTCGACCCCGAACTCGTCGGCGAGGTGCTGGCCGTCATCAAGGACCTGGCGCGCGGCGGCACCACGCTGGTGATCGTCACCCACGAGATCGGCTTCGCCCGGGAGATCGCCGACCGGGTCGTCTTCATCGACGGCGGCCGGATCGTCGAACAGGGCCCGCCCTCGGAGGTCCTGGACCAGCCGCGGCACGAGCGGACCAGGGACTTCCTCGGCAAGGTCCTCTGAGACACGGGCCCGCACGGCCGCGAGCCCCGCGAACCTCCCCCCACACCGCCCGCCACACACCCACGCGAACGACAAGGACAGTCATGCCCACGCACACCCGGTTCTCCCGGCGCAGCCTGCTGCGCGGCATCACCGCGACGACCGCCGCCGCCACCCTCGCCACCGGGCTCGCCGCCTGCGGGGGCGACACCGAGGCCGCGACGAGGACCGAGGCCGCCGGCACGGTCACCGTCGGGCGGCTCGCCAACGGCGCCGCCCAGGAGACCGAGATCAAGGTCTCCGAGGTGAAGTCCATCAGCGCCAAACTGCCCGACGCCATCAAGAAGAGCGGCAAGCTGGTGATCGGATCGGGCACGCTGCCGTCCGGCAGTCCGCCACTCGGCTTCATCGGCAGCGACCAGAAGACGCTCACCGGCTCCGAGCCCGACCTCGGCCGACTCGTGGCCGCCGTCCTCGGTCTCGAACCCGAGGTGCGCCAGTCGACCTGGGAGAACCTGTTCATCGGTATCGACAGCGGCAAGGTCGACGTCGGCTTCTCCAACATCACCGACACCGAGGAGCGCAAGCAGAAGTACGAGTTCGCCTCCTACCGCAAGGACGATCTGGCCTTCGAGACGAAGAAGGACAGCGACTGGAACTTCGACGGCGACTACGAGAACCTCGCCGGCCGGACGGTCTCCGTCGGCAACGGCACCAACCAGGAGAAGATCCTGCTGGAGTGGAAGGCGAAGCTGGCGAAGGAGGGCAAGAAGCCCCTCACCGTCAAGTACTTCCAGGAGAGCAACAGCATCTATCTGGCGCTGAGCAGCGGCAAGATAGACGCCTACTTCGGCCCCAGCCCCAACCTCGCGTACCACGCGGCCAAGACCGCCGGCACACCCCAGGCGACCCGGATCGCGGGCCAGTTCTCCGGTGCCGGTGAAACCCTCCAGGGCCTGATCGCCGCGACCGCGAAGAAGGGCAGCGGGCTCGCCGAACCCCTCGCCGAAGCCATCAACCACCTGATCGACAACGGTCAGTACGACGCCTGGCTGAAGGCGTGGAACCTTCCCAACGAGTCCGTGGGGAAGTCCGAGGTCAACCCGCCGGGCCTGCCCCTCACCAACTCCTGACGCACAGTCAGGTCGTGTGAGCAGCAGGCCTGTCGACCGAGAAAGGGGCTCCGCCTCCGTGACGCACCGGACCGACCTCCACGGAGGCGGAGCCCCGCCCGCACCCGCCGACGCACCCCGCGCCGCGTTCGCCGCCCCCACCCCCGTGCTCGACATACCCGTCCTCGACAACGCCGTCTGGGCCTCCCTCGTAGGCCCGCACGCCCACTTCGCCGAACGCCTCGGCGCCGCCGCCCGCTACCCGGGCGACGTCTACGACTACGCCGCCCTCGCCGACCCCGCGGACCCGGCCGGCTGGGCCGACCTGCACGCGCTCGTCGGCGCGGAGACCGTCGTACGGATCAAGCCGGTCCACGAGGTGCCGGACGGCTGGGAGGTGGTCGGCGGTGGACAGGGCGTCCAGCTGGTGGACACCGCGCTGCGGGCCGAGCACGCCCCCGAAGCGGTACGGCTCGGGCTCGCCGACGTCCCCGAGGTCCTGGACCTCATCGCCCGCACCCGACCAGGCCCCTTTCTCAAGCGGACCGTGGAAATGGGCACTTATCTCGGCATCCGGGACCGGGGGCGACTGGTCGCCATGGCCGGCGAGCGCATCCACCCACCCGGCTGGACGGAGATCAGCGCGGTCTGCACCGATCCGGACCACCGCGGCCGGGGCCTCGCCACCCGGCTCGTCCGCGCGGTCGCCGCCGGCATCCGCGCACGCGGCGAGACACCGTTCCTGCACGCCGCCGCGGACAACATCACCGCGATCCGCCTCTACGAGTCCCTCGGCTTCACCCTGCGCCGCCGCTCCACGATCGTGGCGGTCCGAAGCCCCGGCACGCCCCGCGAGAGGGCCGTACGAACTTCCTAGGAAGGCACCCACCCGTGTCCCCAGCCGCGTCTTTCCCCTCCTCCACACCCGCCCCCGCCTCCGCGCCGTCCGCGCTGCACCTGGCCGTCGCCCTCGACGGCACCGGCTGGCACCCCGCCTCCTGGCGCGAGCCGGTGGCCCGCCCCCGCGAGGTGTTCACCGCCGCCTACTGGGCCGACCTCGTCGCCGAGGCCGAGCGCGGGCTGCTCGACTTCGTGACCATCGAGGACGGCCTCGGCCCGCAGTCGGCGCACTTCCTGGAGCCGGACGAGCGCACCGACCAGCTCCGCGGCCGACTGGACGCCGTCCTCGTCGCCGCCCGGATCGCCCCCCTCACCCGGCACATCGGCATCGTGCCGACCGTCGTGGCCACCCACACCGAGCCCTTCCACATCTCCAAGGCCATCGCCACCCTCGACTACGTCAGCTCCGGCCGCGCGGGCCTGCGGGTGCAGATCACCGCCCGGCCGAACGAGGCCGCCCACTTCGGCCGCCGTACGATCCCGCGCATCGAGGCCTACGACAGCCCGGACGCACAGGCGTTGGTGACCGAGCTGTTCGACGAGGCCGCCGACCACGTCGAGGTCGTGCGCCGGCTGTGGGACAGCTGGGAGGACGACGCGGAGATCCGGGACGTGGCCACCGGCCGCTTCGTCGACCGCGACAAACTGCACTACATCGACTTCGAGGGCCGGCACTTCAGCGTCAAGGGCCCCTCCATCACACCCCGCCCCCCGCAGGGCCAGCCCGTCGTCAGCGCGCTCGCCCACGACACCGTCCCGTACCGGCTGGTGGCCCGCCAGGCCGACATCGGATACGTCACGCCCCACGACACCGACCGGGCACGGGCGATCGTCGCCGAGATCCGCGCGGAGCAGCGGGCCGCCGGGCGCGCCGACGACCCGCTGCACGTCTTCGGCGACCTCGTGGTCCTCCTCGACGACGACCCGGCGGCAGCGGCCGCCCGACGGCAGCGCCTCGACGCACTCGCCGGCGAGCCCTACGCGAGCGACGCCCGGATCTTCACCGGCACACCGGTCCAACTGGCGGACCTCCTCGAGGACCTGGCCACCGCGGGTCTGACGGGGTTCCGACTGCGCCCCGCCGTGCTGGGCCACGACCTCCCGGCGATCACCCGCGGCCTCGTGCCCGAGCTGCAGCGGCGCGGCGTCTTCCGCCGGGCCTACGAGGCCGGGACCCTGCGCGGCCTGCTGGGGCTGCCCCGCCCCGCCGCACGCTACGCCGCCGCCACGACCGCGACCGTCTGAGCCGTAGGAGACCGACCGCCATGAGCAAACCCCTGAAGCAGATCCATCTGGCCGCCCACTTCCCGGGCGTCAACAACACCACCGTGTGGAGCGATCCCAAGGCCGGCAGTCACATCGAGTTCAGCTCCTTCGCGCACTTCGCGCGGACCGCCGAGCGCGCCAAGTTCGACTTCCTGTTCCTCGCGGAGGGCCTGCGCCTGCGCGAACAGGGCGGCCACATCTACGACCTGGACGTGGTCGGCCGCCCCGACACCTTCACCGTCCTCGCCGCACTGGCCGCCGTCACCGAGCGCCTCGGACTGACCGGCACCATCAACTCCACCTTCAACGAGCCGTACGAGGTGGCCCGCCAGTTCGCGAGCCTCGACCACCTCTCCGACGGGCGCGCCGCGTGGAACGTCGTCACCTCCTGGGACGCCTTCACCGGAGAGAACTTCCGCCGGGGAGGCTTCCTGCCGCAGGAGGAGCGCTACTCCCGCGCCAAGGAGTTCCTGGCCACGGCGAACGAACTCTTCGACTCCTGGGACGGGGACGAGATCGTCGCCGACCAGGAGACGGGCGTCTTCCTGCGCGACGCCAAGGCCGGAGCCTTCGTCCACTCGGGGCAGCACTTCGACATCGAGGGCCGGTTCAACGTCCCGCGCTCCCCGCAGGGCCGCCCGGTGATCTTCCAGGCGGGGGACTCCGACGAGGGCCGTGAGTTCGCCGCCGCCGGCGCCGACGCCATCTTCAGCCGCTACGCGAGCCTGGACGCCGGCCGGGCCTTCTACACCGACGTCAAGAGCCGCCTCGCCAAGTACGGCCGCCGCGAGGACCAGTTGCTG
The DNA here is from genome assembly GCF_014873495.1 of Streptomyces stelliscabiei. Taxonomy (GTDB): domain Bacteria; phylum Actinomycetota; class Actinomycetes; order Streptomycetales; family Streptomycetaceae; genus Streptomyces; species Streptomyces bottropensis. The sequence goes on from NZ_JADBGF010000001.1 coordinate 8,926,997, forward strand.
ATCCTGCCCGCCGCGACCTTCGTCCTCGGTGACACCGACGCCGAGGCCGAGGAACTCGCCAAGGAGGTACGCCGCCTCCAGGTCAGCGGCGCCACCGCCCTCAAGCACCTGGAGTTCGTCTGGAACCGCGACCTGTCCTCCTACGACCCGGACGGCCCGCTGCCCGACATCGACCCGGACGTCGGTGACAGCCACATCTCCAAGGGCCGCGCCCAGGTGCGCATGTACCGCGACCCGCTCGCCACCGCCCGCGAGTGGCGGGAACTGGCCGCCGCCCACGACTGGTCCATCCGGGACCTGGTCATCGAGACCGGCAACCGCCAGAACTTCGTCGGCTCCCCGGAGACCGTCGCCCGCACCATCGACGAGTACGTCCAGTCCGACGCCGCCGACGGCTTCATCCTCGTCCCCCACATCACCCCCACCGGCCTGGACCCCTTCGCCGACAAGGTCGTCCCCCTGCTCCAGGAGCGCGGTGTCTTCCGCACGGACTACGAGGGCCCGACCCTCCGCGACCACCTGGGCCTGGACACCCCCGCCTGACCTCGACGACCGGGTCCCCCGTCCGGCGGAGCCGCACCGAGCACCGCCGCCGGACGGGGCAACCCGCCCCGGCCCCGTGACCCCGGCCCTGTCGGCGGGGGAGAGCGGCCGCCGTGCCAGTGCCGGCGCGCCGGCCGCCGATAGCCGCCTCGTGTGCGTGTCACTTGGCGCCCGCATCACTTGACGCCCGCCCCGTGAGGCCGTTGACTCCGCAGGGATGGGGGTGGTCGCCGTGGCGATCCGCACACACCGACCCGACGCCGTCCGCCGGGCAGGACGCCTCGGATCGGACCGGCCGTGCGAGGAGCACCACGAGCCGGCCCGCCCCGGCCGCGCGGGGAGCGCGCGTCCGCCGGGAAGACCCCGCACCCGGACCGTGGGCACGCCGCCCGCGTCCCGGTCGTCCCCGTCGTCGGCCGGGTCACGCGAACCTCCCGCGCAGCCGCCGCATACTGACGTTCCGTCAGCTCTCATACGCACCCACCTCTGGGAGGAACGGCGATGACCGAACGGATGCTCCTGCGCGCGGGCCATGTCGTCTCGATGGATCCGGACATCGGCGACCTGCCCCGGGGCGACGTCCTCATCGAGGACGGCACGATCACGGCGGTCCGGCGCGAGATCGACGCGGACGTGGACGCCGAGGTGCTCGACATGACCGGCCGCATCGTGATCCCCGGCTTCGTCGACACCCACCGCCACACCTGGGAGGCGCCGATCCGCGGCTGCGCCCCCGACGCCACCCTCGACGACTACTTCGTCGACGTCCTCGACACCTTCGCGCCCGTCTACACCCCCGAGGACGTGTACGCCGGCAACCTGGCCGGCACCCTGGAGTGCCTCAACGCGGGCATCACCACCCTCGTCGACTGGTCGCACATCAACAACACGCCCGAGCACCCGGACGCCGCGATCCAGGCGCTGACGGAGACCGGCATCCGTGCCCAGTACGCGTACGGGAGCGCGAACACCTCGCTCGCCGACTACTGGTTCGACAGCAAGATCGCGGTACCCGGCGACGACGTACGCCGCGTCCGCGACCGGCACTTCGCCTCCGGCGACGGCCTGCTGACCATGGCCCTGGCCACGCGCGGACCCGGTTTCTGCGCCGACGACGTCGTCACCCGCGAATGGGGCCTCGCCCGCGAGCTGGACATCCCGATCACCGTGCACGTCGCCATGGGCCGCCTCGCCGGACGCTTCGGCATGGTCAGGCAGCTGAACCAGCTGGGTCTGCTCGGGCCCGACACGACCTACGTCCACTGCTGTCACCTCAGCGAGGACGAGTGGCGGATGGTGGCCGACAGCGGCGGCACGGTGTCCATCTCCGCCCAGGTGGAGACGCAGATGGGCCACGGCTGGCCGCCCGTGATGCAGGCCGTCGAACACGGGCTGCGGCCGTCGTTGAGCATCGACGTCGTCACCACCGTGCCCGGCGACATGTTCACCCAGATCCGGGCCGCCTTCGGCGCCGAACGGGCCCGGCTCAACGCCGACTGCTGGCAGGCCAACCTGCCGGTGCCGAAGACCATGTTGACGGCACGTCAGATGCTGGAGATCGCCACGCTCAACGGGGCCCACGTGGCCGGCGTGGAGGACCGTACCGGCTCCCTGACGCCCGGCAAGCGGGCCGATGTCGTCGCCCTCGACGCCACCGCCCTCAACATGGCGCCGGTGCACGACGCGGTGGCGGCCGTCACCCTCTGCGCGGACGTCTCCAACGTGGAGACGGTCATCGTCGACGGAGTGGTCCACAAGCGCGACGGCCGGCTGCTCGCGGACGTGGGCCGGGCCCGCCGCCTGGTCGAGGAGTCACGCGACCGGTTGGTGGCCGCCGTGGCGGCGAGGAAGCCGGACGCCTGACGGACCACTGACACGCCGGGCCGCCGGGGTGCCCGAAGCAGTACGGCTTCGGGCACCCCGGCGGCCCGGGATCGTCGCGGAAGGCGGGCGAGGGCGCAGGCGCCGCCCGCCCGCCGCGCGGTCAGTCCTCGCGTGGCCAGTTCTCAGCCTCGAACATCCAGCGCTGCTTCTCCAGCTCGTAGGTGACGGAGATCAACAGGTCCTGCGTGACCTTGTCGGCCTCCTCCGTGACCTCGATACGCTCACGCAGCCGCCCGATCGCCGCCTCCAGCGCCTCCACCAGCAGCCGTACGACCTCGGTGTCCCGCAGCCAGCCGTCCTTCGGCCCCTGGAGGGCGAACCGGGTCGCCACGGTCTCGGGCCGGCCGTCCGGGGCCACCCCGATCGCCGCCGCGCGTTCGGCGACCTGGTCGGCGAACGTCCGTGCCGTGGACACCACCTCGTCGAGCTGCAGGTGGATCGAACGGAACCTCGGTCCCACCACGTTCCAGTGGGCCTGCTTCCCGATCAGCGAGAGGCCCAGCAGATCCACCAGGCTCTCCTGCAGCGCGTCGCCCGCGATCCGGCGGGCGGACTCGGGAAGTGTGCTCCTCACCATCGTCATTGCGCAGTACTCCTCATCGCTTCATCCAGGCATCCCGGCCAGCGCTTCGTGCCGGGCGGCGTCGGCGCTCCCGGCTCTGCGGAGCAGGTCGGTGCGTTCCTCCTCGCCCATGCCGCCCCACACGCCGGCCGTCTGCCCGTTGCCGAGCACCCAGTTCAGGCACTCGCGGCGCACCGGGCAGCGGCCGCAGACACGTTTGGCGGCGGCGACGTCGTCGACCGCCGGTCCTGTGGTGCCCACGGGGAAGAACAGTTCGGGGTCCTCTCCCACGCAGGCCGCTCTCCGCAACCACTCCATGCGGGTGCGGGTGCCCAGGTCGGACGCGTGAAAACGCGGCGTACGGCAGCGCCTCAGCGCCGCAGCGCGCAGTCCACGAACTCCTTGACGTCCGCGAGCACTTCGGCCTTGTTCGTCTCGTTGAACACCTCGTGCCGGGCGCCCGGATAGACCCGCTCGGCCCAGTCGGCGCCCCGGAACTCCTCGATGCCCGTACGGCTGCCGGACAGCGGCACGATCCGGTCGTCGTCGCCGTGCAGCCACAGCAGCGGGAGCGCGTCGAGCGGACCGTTCTTCGAGACCGCCGCCAGGCCGTGGTCGATCGCCTCCAGCGTCGGCCGCTTGAACGGGCCGTGCCACACCAGCGGATCGTTCGCGTACGCGGCGCCGACCGCCATGTCCCGGGAGAGCAGCTTCGGGTCGAGCGGGACCTCGGGCACCTCCGGCGGGGCGAGCAGCGCCCGCAGCGGCTCCCAGATCCCGATCAGCGGCCCCGACAGCACGATCGCGGCGAGCCCGGAACCGTACCGCTGGGCGTACCGCGCGGCGATCAGACCGCCCATGGAGTGGCCGATCAGCACCACCGGCAGACCCGGATACGCGGCCCTGGCCCGCACCTCCACCGTGTGCAGATCGGTGACCACGGCCTCGAAGTCCTCGATCAGCACCCGCTCGCCCGCCGACCTGCCGTGCCCCATGTGGTCGGGGCCGAACACCGCCGCGCCGTGCCGTACCAGGGCATCGGCCACATGCTCGTACCGGCCGATGTGCTCCCCGTAGCCGTGCACCAGGAGCACGACGTAGCGCGCCCCCTCGCACGGCCATTCCCGTGCGGTGACACCGCCCCGCGTACCGGCGAAGCTGTGCTCGCGCGAGTCGGCCATGACTCCTCCAACTACGTCGGTGAAGGTACCCGGGGGATCTTGCCAGCCCGTCGGACGATGGTCCATGGGCCGTCCGGGGCGAAACCCGCCACCGGGCGGCGGGGAGATGAGCGGATCCCGGACCGGGGCGGGAGCAGGATCAACTGGCGAGACGGTCCTGTCGCGCGCCGATAGGTGCGCATACCATCGGACCCCGCATGAACACGATGACTCTCTGGCACCTGTCCACGGCCGAGTTCGCGGCCCTCGCCTTCGCGGCCCTGCTCGTCGGTTTCTCGAAGACCGCCGTGAGCGGTGCCAACACGGTCAGTCTCGCGATCTTCGCGGCGGTCCTGCCCGCCCGTGCCTCGACCGGCGTCCTGCTCCCGATCCTCATCGTCGGGGACGTCCTCGCCGTCCTGACCTACCGCCGGCACGCCCACTGGCCCACCCTGTGGAAGCTCTTCCCGGCGGTCGGCGCCGGTGTCGTCCTCGGCACGCTCTTCCTGATCCGGGCCGACGACGAGATCGTGCGCACGTCGATCGGCGCGATCCTGCTGCTGATGGCGGCCGTCACGATCCGGCGCCGGCGCACGGCCGACAAGGACGACGAACCCGACGCCGTCACCACCCGCGCAGGCCGCGTCAAGGCCCGCTCGTACGGCGTCCTCGGCGGCTTCACCACCATGGTCGCCAACGCCGGAGGGCCCGTGATGTCCCTGTACCTGCTCTCGGCGGGCTTCCGGAAGCTCGGCTTCCTGGGCACGTCGGCCTTCTTCTTCCTCATCGTCAACGTCTCCAAGGTCCCCTTCAGCGTGGGCCTCGGCCTCATCGACGCGCACTCCCTGCTCCTGGACGCCGCCCTGGCCCTGTTCGTCGTGCCGGGCGCCTTCCTCGGCAAGTGGGCGGTGAACCGCATCAACCAGAAGCTGTTCGAACAGCTGGTGATCGCGGCGACGGTCGTGGGCGGCCTGCAGCTACTGCTCCGCTGAGGGGCCCGAGGTGGAGGACTCCGGCGCCGGGTGCGCGCGGCGCAACCGGGGGGCCCAGGCTTGCGCGTCGACCGCGCGGCCCTCCCGCTCCACGACGTCGGCCAGCCGCCGCGCCCAGGCCCCGACCCCGGCCAGATCGACGCCGTAGGGCTGCCGCCGTCCGCTGCCGGCCCCCCACTCCTCGACGGCCCCCGCCCCGCGCCGCAGCAACAGGGCTCCGCCCTTGACGTTCCCCCGCGCCGAGTGGGTGAGGCCCACCGCGAGCTGGGCGAGGCCCCGCCACAGCGCGCGTTCCTCGTCGGGCCCGGACTTCCAGGCGTCCTCGAAGACCTCGTGCGCGTGGAACGGCTTCCCCGCGTCCAGCAGTGCCTGCGCCTCGACGACCGTCTTCTCCGGCTCCCGCACCACCCCCTCCGGCTGCCGCTCGACCCCCGGCGCCCCGTGCGGCAGCGGGCGCCCCAGCCCGTCCCGGGGCCGCGCACTGCGCGCCCGCCCCTCCTCGTCCCGGTCCCGCCCCCGCGCCGTCGTCCCGTCCTCCGCTGTCCCGCTCATCCCTCGATTGTCCCCCGCCTCTCACCGGCTGCGGGGCAGGGGCCGACGTACGGTAAAGTTCTCACTGCGCGATCACGCGGTTTCACCGCGGACAGCGCACCGGGACGTGGCGCAGCTTGGTAGCGCACTTGACTGGGGGTCAAGGGGTCGCAGGTTCAAATCCTGTCGTCCCGACTTCACGAAGACGTGGTGAAGTCGTAGTTCAGGGGCCGTGGCGGATCACTCCGCCACGGCCCCTGAGTCATGCGCGGCCGGGCCGGGAGCCTTCCGGCGTCACCGGGCGGCTACACGGGCTGCGGGGTGAAGACACCCAGGACGTCCTCCCCGGGCCGGACGACGCCGTAGCTGTTCTCGGGGACCTCGTTCCAGGCGCCGGGCATGTCGCCCAGGGGCTCGGAGACAATGAGACGGGTCTCGTCGGAGACCTCCCGCAGGAACGACAGGTCGGGGTGGAGCGCGCGCAACGTCTCCACCCGGGTGCTGTAGAACAGCGAGCGCGACTGCTTCTGGCTGGAGTAACGGAAGGCCCACAGTGCCTCTCCGTCCGTCACGGCGACCGTCATCTGCAGCGGGAACTCCACCCCGTGCTCCCGACCGACCCGCTCCACCAGGCCCGCCATCCGCGCGACCGCGCCAGGAGGGTCCTCCTCCAGACCGAGCGTGAGCGTCAGGTAGAACATCAGCTCCGAGTCCGTCTGCCCCTCGATGTCGGCGAACAGCTCCGGGTCGACGGCCAGGGAGAGGTCCCGCCGTATCCGGTGGAAGTCCGCGATCGCGCCGTTGTGCATCCACATCCAGCGGCCGTGCCGGAAGGGGTGGCTGTTGGTCTGCTGCACCGCCGTACCGGTCGACGCCCGGATGTGGGCGAAGAAGAGCGGGGAGCGGACATGGTCGGCGATCTCCCGCAGATTGCGGTTGCTCCAGGCCGGACCGATGTCGCGGAAGATCGCGGGGGTGTCCAGGCCGGGCGAGTACCAGCCGATGCCGAACCCGTCACCGTTGGTGGTCTCGACACCCAGCCGGGAGTGCAGACTCTGGTCGATCAGGGAGTGCGCCGGCCGGTAGAGGATCGTGTCGAGCAGGATGGGTGTTCCCGAATAGGCGAGCCACCTGCACATCGGCTACCACCTTCCTGGCAAACGGGCCGTACGGGTGAAGCGGCTTTCCCATGGTCGTGCGGCCGTCCGATGATCGCCACACGACGGCCGCCCGGCACCGCCGCTCCCGTGCGCGAACGGCTCAGCCCCGGTACCCCCGGAGCTTCCGGTACAGCGTGGCACGGGCGATGCCCAGCGACGCCGCCGCGCGGGCCTTGTTGCCGCCGTTGCGGCGCAGGGCCTCCAGTATGGCGGAGCGTTCCGCGTGCTCCATGGGGCTCAGGCGCCGGGCCGCCGGCCCCTCGCGGACGGGATCCGGCAGTTCGGCGCGCACGACGGGCCCGGACACGCGCCGCTGTTCGGCCAACGCCCGTACCAGATGCACGAGTTCGGTGACATTGCCGGGCCACGGATGCTGCTCCAGGGCCCGCAGGGCGTCCAGTGTCCAGGTGAGCGGCGGCTGACCCGGTACCGGCTTCGGGGCCAGGGCCGTCAGTAACTCCCGGATGTCCTCCGGCCGTTCACGCAGAGCGGGGAGGGTGACCGACCGGGCGGCGAGCCTGTCCAGGAGGCGCTGGAGGCAGGGGCTGGGCGGTGCTCCGGGGGTGTAGGTGGCCAGCAGCGGTGTCCCCGGATGCGAGGCGAGGAGTGAGTTGAGGGTCGCGGTGTCGGGCTGCGCGAGGCGCTCCACATGGCGGATCAGGAGCGTGTGACCCTCCCTCAGCGCCAGGAGCATCGAGCCCAGTTCACCCTCCGCCGCGTCGACGACCAGCAGCTCGGGCGCCAGTTCGCGGGCGAGCGCGGTCTTGCCGGTACCGCGTTCGCCGACGAGCAGCAACGGCTCGGGCGACCGGGCCAGCTCCGCCGCCCGGCCGGCCGCGTACCGCCACGGCACCGAGCGCCCGGCCAGTGCCACGACACCCCGTCCGAGCGGCATGGCGCCACCGGATCCCAGCGGCTCCAGCACGGCCACCGCGCCGATCACCGACCCACGGTGGGCCACCGGGGAGACCTTCGCCGAACACCGCACGCCGTCCGGCAGCCGGACGCGGTACGAGTCCGGGGCGGCGGCGGACGTGGTCATCGCGCCGGACGCCGAAGCGGGCACGGGTACGGGCGCCGAAGCGGGCACGGACGTCGAAGCGGGGACGGGCACGGTGGTGTCCGTGACGGCTTCGGCCCCTGGCGCGGACACCGCTTCCGGCGAGGCCGTACCCGCGTGGTCACCCGCCGCATGCCTGCTCCCGCCGCCCGCGTCCCGTAACAGCGCGACGACGCTCCGCTCCAGCGCGTCCAACCCCTCCGGTGACAGCAGCCGCCCCGCGGCCTCGCTGACCAGGCGGTTGCGGCCGTCCAGGGCGACGACCGCCCGCCCCCGCTGCCGCGAGGCCCGCAGATACGCGTCCAGCAGGACCCGCTCGGCGGGCTGCGACCGCGCCAGCAGCTCCGCCTCGACGGCACCGGCGGCGGCCTCGGCGAGGGACGCCCACGGATGCGGGGCGCGGTCGGCGCACAATCCGGTGGTGACCGTCACCGTGCCCACGGCCCGCCCGGTCTCCGGCGCGAGCACGGGCACGCTGACCGCCGACACGTCCTGCCACAGGTCGAGGAAGTGCTCCGGACCGTGCACCTCGGCGCGGCGCCGGGTGCGCAGCGCGAGCGCCGCGCTGTTGTTGCCGACCACCTGTTCGGAGAGGTCCTCGCAGAAGGGGGCGCCGGGCGCGCATTCGGTCGCCCACAGCACCCGCAGCCGTTCGTCGGTCAGCAGGAGCGCCGCCCGACCGGTGCCCACGGCGGGGGCGAGGCGTTCGAGCACCGGCCGCGCCGCGGCCAACAGGTCGCACCCGTCCGGTCGTACGGCATCGCGCGGCGGGGCGGCGGGCCTCTGGGCCGCGCCGCTCGTGCCGGTCACCTCGGCCGACCCGGTCGCGGAGCGCGGCACGTCGTGGCGTAGGCCGAAGAACCGGGCACGCCTCCAGGCGGCGAGGATCTCCTCCGGTACTCCGTCCGGGAGTTGGCGCCCCGCGAGGAACAACTCACGGGCCCTGCCCAGCGATTCCAGGGCAGGGTGGACGGGGAGCTGCTCCACTGTGGTCACGACACCACTCACCGTACCCGGCGAGATCGAAAGCGTGCCGTCCATCCCGGAATTCCCCGACCGGTGAGCCCGCTCCGCCCGCTTGCCGCGCTACGGCCGCCCACCCGCCCGCCGGATCTCCCCCTCCCGCACTCCACGCCCGCGCGCTCTCCCAGCCGGAATCCGCCCTCCCGCTCTCCCAGCCGGAATCCGCGCTCCCGCACACCACGCCCGCCCGCTCTCGAACGGCCCCGGTCGGCGGCCCCGGCCTGTGGTCCTGCCGCCGCACCCCGTACGACGTCCGTCCGCCGAGCGGTGCGCACTGTCTCAAGTTGAGACACCCACGCTCCCGCGCCGCCCTCCATGATCTTGAGCGGCCGTGCCTGTCCTCATTCCTTGGAGCGTCTCTCGTGCACACCGTAGAGCCGGATGTCGTGACCGACGTACTGATCGTGGGCAGTGGCCCCGCGGGCGCCGCCGCCGCGCTCGCCCTGAGTACGTACGGCGTCCCCAACATCGTGGTGACCCGTTTCTCGCGTCTCGCCGAGACGCCCCGGGCGCACATCACCAACCAGCGCACCATGGAGGTGCTGCGCGACCTCGGCGTCGAGGACGAGGTCGTCGCGAGGGCCACGCCGCAGGATCTGATGGGCGACACGACCTTCTGCACCAGCCTCGCCGGGGAGGAGCTGGGCCGAGTCCGGTCGTGGGGCAACGACCCGCTCGTCCAGGCCGCCCACGAGCTGGCCAGCCCCACCCGTATGTGCGACATGCCGCAGCACCTCATGGAGCCCGTGCTCGTCGACGCGGCGGTGGCGCGGGGCACCAACCTGCGCTTCAGCACCGTCTACAAGTCCTTCGTCCAGGACGACGAGGGCGTCACGGTCACCGTCGAGGACCGGCTGCGCGGCGACGAGTACACCATCCGCGCCAAGTACCTCATCGGCGCCGACGGAGGCCGCTCCCAGGTGGCGGAGCACGCCGGTCTGCCCATGGGCGGCCAGATGGGCGTGGCCGGCAGCATCAACATCGTCTTCGACGCCGACCTCTCGAAGTACACCGCGCACCGCCCGTCCACCCTCTACTGGGTGCTGGCCCCCGGCGCCACCGTCGGAGGTATCGGCGCGGGCCTGGTCCGGTGCGTCCGGCCCTGGGACGAGTGGCTGATCGTCTGGGGCTACGACGTGACCGCGGGCGCCCCCGACCTGACCACCGAGTACGCCGAGTCGATCGTCCGCAGGCTGGTCGGCGACGACGAGATCCCGGTGACCATCAGGTCGTCCTCGGCCTGGACCGTCAACGAGATGTACGCGGAGACCTACTCGAGCGGGCGGGTCTTCTGCGCCGGCGACGCCACACACCGCCATCCGCCGTCCAACGGCCTCGGCTCCAACACCTCCATCCAGGACTCCTACAACCTGGCCTGGAAGCTCAAGCTCGTCCTCGACGGCACCGCGTCGCCCGCGCTCCTCGACACCTACACCGCCGAACGCGCCCCGATCGGCAGGCAGATCGTCACCCGCGCCAACAAGTCCATCGGCGAGACCGCTCCCGTCTTCGAGGCGCTCGACGGGCTCGCCCCGCAGACCCCCGAGCAGTTGTGGGCCAACATCACCGCCCGCAAGGACGACACCGAGGCCGCCGAGAAGCAGCGGGCGAAGCTCCGCGAGGCGATCGGGTTCAAGGTGTACGAGTTCAACGCGCACGGCGTCGAACTCAACCAGCGGTACTCCGCCGAGAGCTCCGCCGCCGTCGTCCCCGACGGCACCCCCGACCCCGGCTTCGACCGCGACCCCGAGCTGTTCCACCAGCCCACCTCCCGCCCCGGGGCCAAACTCCCGCACGCCTGGATCACCTCCGGCACCCGCACCCTGTCCACGCTCGACACCGTCGGCAAGGGCCGCTTCACCCTGCTCACCGGCATCGGCGGCGCCGACTGGATCCGGGCCGCCGGCGCCCAGGACCTGCTGGAGATCGCCACCGCCGTCATCGGCCCCGGCCAGGAGTACGAGGACCCGTACGGCGACTGGGCACGGCTCAGCGAGGTCGCCGACGGCGGAGCCCTCCTCGTACGGCCGGACGGGTACGTCGCCTTCCGGCACGCGCGGGCGGCCGTGTCCCCGGAGGAGGCCGAGCGGTTGCTGACGGGGGCGGTGCGGCGCATCCTCGGGCGTGCCTGAGGCGGAGGTCCCCGGGGCGGGCGTCGTGTGCGTCCCGTGCGGGGAACAGCTGTCGGCTCCGCCCCGGCGGAGCCGCGTGAACGTTCGTAGGAGTGGGGCATGACCACCGAATACACCACCCGGATCACCGAGGCCGTCGTCGACAGCTTCGACGGCACGGCCGACCCGCGCCTGCGCGAGCTGCTCGCCGCCCTCACCCGCCATCTGCACGCCTTCGTCCGCGAGGCGGAGCCGACGATGACCGAGTGGGAACAGGCCATCGCCTTCCTGACGGCGACGGGGCGAGCGTGTACGGACACCCGGCAGGAGTTCGTCCTCCTGTCGGACGTCCTCGGCATCTCGATGCTGGTCGAGACGATCAACAGCGAGGGCCGGGGCGGACGGGACGAGCGCGACGCGGGGGAGGGGAGGCAGGAGCGGGGCGAGAGCGAGGGGCACGACGGCGTGACCGAGTCGACGGTCCTCGGCCCGTTCCACATGACCGAGTCCCCGGTCCGCGAACTCGGCGCGGACATCGACCTGGTCGGCGGCGGCGCGCCGTGCGTGATCAGCGGGCGCGTGCTGTCGGCGGACGGCACCGCGCTGCCCGGCGCGGTCCTCGACGTCTGGCAGGCGGACGCCGAGGGCTACTACGACGTCCAGCAGCCCGACGTCCAGCCGCCGGGCAACGGCCGCGGACTGTTCACGGCGGACGCCGACGGCCGCTTCTGGTTCCGCACCTGCGTACCGAGCCCGTACCCCATCCCCACGGACGGCCCGGTCGGCGACCTCCTGCGGGCGACCTCCCGCCACCCCTACCGCCCGGCCCACATCCACTTCATCGTCTCGGCGAAGGGACACACCCCGGTCACCACCCACATCTTCGTGGCCGGCAGCGACCACCTCGACTCGGACGCGGTGTTCGCGGTGAAGGAGAGCCTCGTCCAGGACTTCACGGAGACCGACGACCCGCCCCTGGCCCAGCGGTTCGGCATCCCCAACCCGTTCCGTCACGCCCGCTTCGACCTCGTACTCGGCACGGGGGACTCCTCCGCCACGGACGACTCGGAGCTTGCGTGATGGAGTTCGAGTACGAGGCCCGGCCCATGCGGATCGTCATGCGTCCGGGCGCGGCGGTGACCGCGGTGGCGGGGGAGGCCGAACGGCTGGGCCTGCGGCGGCTGTTGGTGGTGTGCGGCCCCCGGGGCGCCGGGACGGCCCGCGCGGTCGCCGGCTCACTCGGCGACACGTGTGCCGGACTGTTCGCGCAGGCTCGCCAGCACGTGCCGGTCGAGGTGGCCGACCAGGCGGTCCGGGCGGCGCGGGACGCGGGCGCGGACGGTTGCGTGGCCGTCGGCGGCGGCTCGGCGATCGGACTGGGCAAGGCGATCGCGCTCCGCACCGAACTGCCGCTGATCGCCGTGCCGTCGACGTACTCCGGCTCCGAGATGACCCCGGTCTGGGGCCTGACCGAGCACGGCGCCAAGCGCACCGGCCGCGCCCCGTCGGTCCTGCCGCGCAGTGTCGTCTACGACGCCGAACTCACCCTCTCCCTCCCCGTCCCCCTCTCCGTGACCAGCGGCATCAACGCGGTCGCCCACGCCGCCGAGGCCCTGTACGCGCCGGACGCCTCGCCGCTGGTGTCGCTGACGGCGCAGGAGGGCGCCCGGGCCATGACGAGCGCCCTCCGCGAGGTGGCGGCCGACCCCGCGAACCTGGCGGCGCGCGGACGTGCCCTCTACGGCGCCTGGCTGTGCGGCACCGCGCTCGGGGCGACCACCATGGGCCTGCACCACAAGCTGTGCCACGTCCTCGGCGGCACCTTCGGCCTGCCGCACGCCGAGACCCACACGGTCGTCCTGCCGTACGTCCTCGCCTACAACGCCCCGGCCGCGCCCGACGCCCTGACGGCACTGGGCCGCGCCCTGGACACCACCGACGCCGCCGAGGCCCTGTGGAACCTGACGGGCGATCTCGGCGCGCCCCGCTCCCTGGCCGAACTCGGCCTGAAACAAGCCGACGTGGAACGCGCGGCGGCCGAGGTGACGGGTCAGGCCTACCCCAACCCTCGGCAGGCGACCACGGCGGACGCCCTGGCGATCCTCGAAGCGGCGTACGAGGGCATCCGGCCACGGGCGTGGTCCTGACCGACGCGAACCACACGACGCGAACCGCACGACGAGCACCGGGAACCCGAAGGCTTCAGGAGCGCCCCCGCAGGCGCCGCGGACGCCCCCTTCCCGGGGGCGGGCGTCGTCCCGCGCGGGCGAGGGGACCCGGGAACGAGCTCGACAACACCCGTGACACACACCTGCGTTCCGCCGACTTCCTCGGCGTCGAACGCTGTGCCGACCCGTCCAGGCCATTGCGGGTTTGCGGCGCAGGTAAAGAACATCCGGGCATGCGGGCATTTCGGAAGCAATGGGTTCCGTTTGCCGGATGGTTATGCCACGTGTCGCCACTACTCACTGACAGACGTGGCGGCTGCCCGAATTCGGCCATGGTGGCAAGGAAAGAGTGGACAGAATCTGGAATGCTCCCCCGCTGGGCCCGGTTCGATCGAGGTCAACCGTCGTGTGGACGTGCGAAGAGCACTGACAGAGCATGAACAGGGAATGTATCCGGGCGGGGCGCACTTTCCGCGCCCATCGGCTCTCAGGGAGGCAGCAAGGCATGGACGCGCCTCAGAACAGCCACAACGGCACGCAACTGGTCGACATCTCGACATTGTCGCCCGGCCAGCTGCGGCTGCTGGCGGGCATGGACACGGTGTTGGGTCATGCCGTGCGACGCCATCTCCAGGAGCGAGACAAGTCGTCGAAGACGACGGACGTCGTCTTCGAAAGCGCGCTGTGACGACGGCGGGGTGCGAGTCGGAGGGAACGCCAACAGTCCCCTTTCGGCAATTTCTGCTCAAAATACATAGCTTATGCAATTTGTCGTGCGACTACTGCTATGTGTATTTTGCGGCGGACCAGAGTTGGCGCAGACGTCCGGCGGTGATGACCCTCGACACCATGCGTCAGGCCGTCGACCGCATAGCCGAACACGTCCGTGAGCACGGCCTCCCCATGGTGCGGATCATTCTGCACGGGGGAGAACCACTGCTCGTCGGCAAGAGACACCTGGGAGAACTGCTCACCGCCGTGGGCGAACGCCTCTCCACTGTGGTCGAGGTGCGCTGCTCGATGCAGTCGAACGGCACCCTCCTCGACGAGGAGATCCTCACGCTGCTGCGCCGCCACGCGGTCGGCGTGGCGGTCAGCCTGGACGGTTCCTCCGCCGCACACGACCGGCACAGACGGTTCGTGAACGGCCGCCCGAGCCATGCGCGTGTCGCCGCCGCGCTGCGTCTGCTGAACAGCCCCCGTCACAGGGAGCTGTTCGTCGGTCTGTTGTGCACCGTGGACCTGGCCAATGATCCCGTGGAAACGTACGAGGCTCTGTTGGAATTCGAGGCTCCCCGGGTGGACTTCCTTTTGCCGCACGGCACTTGGGTGAGTCCGCCGGCCGGCCTCGGGCACCGCGACCTACCGCCGGCGCGGCCACCGGTCGTCGTTCCACAGGACGAGCCGACGCCGTACGCCGATTGGCTCATCGCCGCGTTCGACCGCTGGTTCGACGCGCCTCACAAGGAGACCCGGGTCCGGATGTTCGAGGAGGTCATGTCCGGTCTGCTCGGTGGTGCCGTGAACGCCGAGACGTTCGGGCTCGCACCCGTGGATCTCGTGGTGGTGGAGGCTGACGGGACGATGGAGCAGTCCGACTCGCTGAAGGTCGTCGGCGAAGGGGCGCCCGAGACCGGTCTGGACGTCTTCCGGCACTCCTTCTCGGACGCGTTGGCGAACGAGACGATACGACGCAGGCAGTCGGGGCTGCGCGGTCTCGGCCAGGTCTGTCGCGACTGCGCCGTGGCCCGTGTCTGTGGCGGGGGGCTCTACGCCCACCGTCATCATCCCGTGACGGGCTTCGACACTCCGTCCGTCTACTGCTACGACCTGTCGGCCTTCATCACCCACGTCCGTTCCAGGATCCGCGCGGGGATGGCACCCCTCGTCGTCGAGGCGGTCGAGGCGGTCGAGGCGCCCGTGGAACGCCCGACCGCCGTCCGCGAGCCGGAGCGTGACTCGGGGCGCACGGGGTGACGCCACGCAGCGCTTTGTGAACAGGCTGTCTCAACGGGCGTTGGACGCGAGGATCGGGGGAAGCATGCTTTCGGGCCCTCCGGAGAGGGGCCCGTCGGGCCGGGCGGCGGTATTGTCGTCCGTCTCGGCACGACTCAACCAAGGCTAAGGCTGAGGGGTACCGGTTGGGGGGTGAGGAGGTGTGGGAGGCAGCCGAACCGCGCGCACTTCCGCCGGTGTCGGTCACCTCCCGAGGCGCGAGAACCCATCCACCCCACGATAGGGACCCCGCGAACGCGCGTCGGGGGCTCCTTGGAACCGTACTTCTTCCTGAGTTATGCGCGCAGGCGCGGACCCCGGGTCCTCGTCAAGCGGTTCTACGACGACCTGTGCGCGGAATTACGCCAAGAACTACGGCGATTACACAAGAGCGATGCGGTCCCTTTCGACCGTCCGTTTCTCGACGTTCAGTCGATTCAAGTGGGGCAGGACTGGAACGCGGCCCTGGGCGAAGCCCTGGGGCACTGTCGGACCATGCTGGCCCTGTACACCCCCGACTACTTCCGCAGCGACTTCTGCGGTCGCGAGTGGAAGGCGTTCGAGGACCGGCAGCGCAGCCACAGAGCAGTGACGGGTGTGGACGCGAAGGCCCTCATCCCCGTTCTGTGGGAACCGGTTCAGAACATCCCCCCGGGCGCGGCCCACATTCAGTACGACAACCTCGATCTGGGCGAGAACTACGCGCAGTCGGGTCTGCGGCGCATCCTGGCCTCGGACCCGGGCGGCGACGAGTACCGCCGCATCGTCAATCACATCGCGCACCAGATCCTCGTCGCCGCAGAGCACTTCCGCATACGGCCCGTCAACGACCTGGACATCAGCGAACCGGGATCCGCCGGCCCCTTCCCGTCCGCCACCGAACGGGCGGAACCGGGCAGCAGGGCCCTGCTGTTCGTTGCCGCCCGGACCTCGGTGAACGCCCACAGGAAGGCGACCGACCCGGGCTGCCACGGGCAGAGCCCGACCGACTGGAACCCGTACCACGCCGAATCCCCTCAGCCACTGGTCGAAAGGGCGAGCCGTCTGCTGGAGGAGCGTGGCTTCACGGTACGGACCGAGATCGTCTCGGACGTGCTGGGCGCCGCCCTGGACGAGGCCCGTGGGCAGGGGCAGGTCGCGGTCCTCCTGGTGGAGGCCTCGGCCGCGGCGGACGAGCCGTTCGAGCGGGCCCTGCGTGCCTACGACCGCAGCAATCATCCGGGCTCCGCGGCCATAGTGCCGTGTGATCCGGACGAGGCGGGTGACGGCCCCCGGGGCAAGGCCTACTGGGAGGCGGTCCGGGGCGCCCTTCCGTTCAACTGGGCCAGGGGAGCCGGGGATCCCCTGCCGCTCCTGCAATCGGGCATCGGTTCGGATCAGTTCGAGGCCGTTCTCCACGCTGTCATAGCGAAGGCGCAGAACCAGCTCGTCTCCTTTCTGGAGATCCTGAAGATCAACTCTTTGGAGACGCCTCGGACCACGTCCCCCTCACTCCCCGTTCTGACCACCGTGGCCACCCCGCGCAGCCGTACCGGACTCGCACCGCCGATCGCTGCCCACCTCTCCTCCCACCAGACACCGTTTGAGAAGGAGCAGGAAGATGACCCATGACGACCGCCGCCGGGGCACCATCATCACCTTCTACTCCTTCAAGGGTGGTACAGGTCGCACCATGGCGTTGGTCAACACCGCCTGGATCCTCGCGAGCAACGGTCTGCGCGTCCTGGTGGTCGACTGGGACCTGGAGGCTCCCGGACTGCACACCTACCTCCAGCCGCTGCTGGCCGACCCCGAACTCACCGAGAGCGCCGGCGTCATCGAGATGGTCAAGAACTTCGCCCGGCACGCGGTGGTGCCGCGCGTGGGATCCGGTGTGGACGCCGCAGCAGCGTCCGGCCCGTCCCGGCCCGGCGGAGGCGGCCTCGCGGACGAGCCCGATCCCCGGGAACTGGCTCGGGTCGACCGGTATGCCGTCGGCACGGAACTACGGCTGCCGCCGGGCGGCAAACTGGACCTGCTCCCGGCCGGAGTGCAGGACCCCGACACGTACGCGGTCACCGTCAGCACCTTCGACTGGGGCACCTTCTACCGCATGGGCGGAGCCGACTTCCTCACCGCGCTCCGCGACGACATGGCCGCGCGATACGACTACGTACTGATCGACAGCCGGACCGGTCTCAGTGACACCGCGAGCATCTGCACGGTCGTCATGCCGGACATCGTCGTGGACTGCTTCACGCTCAGCCGGCAAGGCGTCAACGGCGCAGCCCACGTCGCCCGTTCGATCCGACGGATCGCCGACACCCAGCGACGCGACATCCGCATCGTTCCCGTCCCCATGCGCGTCGAGGACGCGGGCCGTGACCGTCTTGAGGCCGGCCGCTACCAGGCCCGAAACCTGTTCGCGCCCTTCCTGGACTGGGTACCGCCGGAGGAGCAGGACCAGTACTGGAGCAGTGTCGAGATCCCGTACAAACCCAGTTACGCGTACGAGGAGATACCCGCGACCGTCGGCGAGCGACGGCAGGACGGCACCCTGCTCGCCGCGTTCGAACGGCTGACCGCCCGGCTCACGGACAACAGGGTGACCCAGCTGAACAATATGCCCGAGCGCTACCGGCAGACGCTGCGCGCGGAGTACGAACGGTCCTCCCCGATCATCCGCAAGGACTTCTACGTCAGCTACGCCGCCACCGACCGGCTCTGGGCGGACTGGACCGTCACCGTGCTGCGGGCGGCCGGGTACGAGGCGACGCTCGCCCCGATCGAGGTCGAGGACCTCACGCCCGCCCCACAGGAGACGCCGACGTGGCTGGAACGCACCCTCGCGGGTGAGGGGCGCATGGTGCTGCTGCTCTCCCCGCAGTACACAGCCCTGCCTCAGGCCCGGGAGATCCGGCAGCGCACCAGTCGCAGGGATCCGTCCGGCCAGATAGGCATGGTCGTGCCCCTCCGTGTCGATGACTCACCTCCCCCGGCCGAGTTCGCCCCCCTTTCGGCGGTCAGCCTTGCGGGTGTCTCCGCCGAGGAGGCCGTGGCCCGCCTGCTGACCACCGTCGACCGCGTCGGCACGGTCGAGCCGGGGTCGCGGCCGGCGGCCACCGGCCTGGCCGCAGCCGCCCGGCTCCCCGGTACTCCACCGCAGGCCATCGGGGGGCGACCGCAGCGCAACGCTGTCTTCACCGGCCGTCGAACACTGATCGAACGGCTGCGCGACAGCTTGCTCTCCGGCACCACCGCCGTGCTGCCCCAGGCGCTGTACGGCCTCGGCGGCGTGGGCAAGACACAGGTCGCGCTCGAGTACGCCTACCGCTTCGAATCGGACTACGATCTCGTCTGGTGGATCAACGCGGCCGAGCCGACGCAGATCCGCCAGGACCTGAACAGGCTGGCCGGGCATCTCGGTGTGCCCCTCGGTGGCAAGGACTTGACGGCCATATGCAACGAGGTTCTGGACAAGCTGCGTCGCGGCACCCCCCACGCGCGCTGGCTACTCGTGTACGACAACGCCGAGAAGCCGGCCGATCTCGGCGGTCTGATTCCGGACAGTGGGCCCGGTCATCACATCCTCATCACCTCGCGGAACCCTGCCTGGGCCGAGCGTGCCGAACGCATCGAGGTCGACCTCTTCACTCGTGAGGAGAGCGTTGCGCTGTTGCGCCGCTACAACCCGGACCTGGAGCCCGCGGACGCGGCCCGGGTCGCTGAGGAACTCGGGGATTTCCCACTGGCCGTGAGCCTCGCCGCCGCTTCGTTGCAGGAGTCGGCGATGCCCGTGGACACCTATGTGGAGATGCTCCGTACTCAGATGACCGACATCCTGCGCAACCAGTCCGCCCCCGACTACCCGACGTCGGCAGCGGCAAGCTGGTCACTCGATCGGCTGAAATCCCGTACGCCGGCCGCGGCCGCACTGCTCCAACTGTGCGCGTTCTTCGGGCCCGACCCGATCCCGCGAGACATGCTCAGCAGTCGGCCCTCCCTCGAACTGCTCGAACAGCACGACCCGAGCCTGTCCGACCCACTGCTGATGAGCCGGCTCTACGGAGAGATCGTCCGCAACGGACTGGCCCAGGTCGATCAGCGGACGGACACGCTGACATTGCACCGGCTGATCCAGCGTGTGCTCCGGGACCAGCTCACGCCCGAGGAACGGACCGGCATGCGGCAACGGGCGCATGCCGTTCTCGGTCAGGCCAATCCCAAGGTTCCAGACGAGTCCGACAGCTGGCGGCGCTATGCCGCACTCCTTCCGCACCTGTGGCCCACCCGGGCGGAGGAGAGCGACCACCTCCCGGTGCGGAACTGGATCTGCGACACGGTCCGATACCTGTGGCGCAGCGGCGACGCCGACACCGCCAACAGGACGGCCGAACGGGTGCTCCAGAGCTGGCAGCCCCACTTCGGTGAGGACGACGCGCTCGTCCTGAGGCTGCGCACCGAACTCGGCAACGCACTGCGTGACCAGGGCCGCCTGCCCGAGGCGTACGAAGTGACGCGTGACGTCTACGAGCGGGGCAGCCGGATCCTGGGCGAGGACCACCCCTACACCCTGGGCGCGGCCATGAGCCTCGGCTCCGACCTGCGCAGTGTCGGCCGGTACGCCGAGGCCATGGAGAGCGACCGGGAGACCCTGCGTCGTACTCGGCGTGTCTTCGGTGAGAACCATTCACGCACGCTCTCCGCCGCCAACAACCTCGCCGTGTCCGAGTTTCTGTCCGGTGACCGGAAGGCCGCGCGCGACACCAACAGGGAGATCCTCAAACAGCGCCGGGAGATCTCCGGGCCGGATGAGCGGGCCACACTGAACTCCGCCAACAACTTCGCCCGCGACCTGCGGGCCGCCGGGTTCTTCCGGGAAGCGTTGAAGCTCGCCGAGGACACACTCAAGCGCAGTCGACGGGCCCTGGGGGCCGACCACATCGTCACGTTCCGCGCTTCTCTCGGGGTAGCGGTTCTGTACCGTCGGCGCGGCGACTACGAAGCGGCGTACAAGCTGACGAGTGAGACCTACGAACAGGCGTTGAAGGAGCTGGAGCCCAACCACCCCGACACCCTCGCCATCGCCACGAACCTGTGCGCGGACCTCTACGACCGGGGTGAGGCCGTCCGGGGCCGGGAACTCGCCGAGGAGACCCTGGAGCGTTACAAGCGCCGGTTCGGCCCGGACCATGTCTTCACCCTCGCGAGCGGCACCAACCTGGCCGTGCTGCGTCGGCTGACCGGGGAGCCGGAAGCCGCGCTCGAACTGTCGACGAGCACTCTCGAGCGTTTTCGCCGACTCCTCGTGCCGCGCCACCCCTACACCCTCACCTGCATGCTGAATCACGCAACGCACCTGTCCGAGAACGGTGACCACGCACAGGCCGTCGCGTTGGGGCGGGAGGCGTACGAGGGGTTCACAGAGGTGCTCGGTCCCGATCACTACCTCACCATCGCCGCGACCTCGAACCTCGCGACCGAACTGCGTCGGGACGATCCCGACGAGGCCGAACGGCTGCACCAGGATGCCGAACGGAGCGCCCGCAAGAGCGGCGAACTCGGCGGTGACCATCCCATGACCCGGGCAGTCACTCGCTGGCAGCCCATCGACGCGGACATCGAGCCGCCCGTCACCTGACACGACTCTCGCGAACGCAGTGCCACCAGAGTCCCGCAGACGAGAGAGTCTGCGGGACTCTGACGGTTGGCTGACTCACCATCGCGGCGAGCGAGTCGGACCGCCTCGCCGACCGAGCGACGCCGGCAACTGCGGCGCGATGGTGCCCTTCGCGCTGCGCGCGACCCTGCCGCATCTGTGGCCCGGTCGGGCGGCGTGCGGCCGACGACATCCGGGTACTCCTGCCGCGCACCGAGCTTCGCAACATCCCGCGATGCAGGGCGTTTCGCGCGAGGCCTACGTCAACGACCCCTACGTCCCACGGTCGATGGCGGCCCTCGTGGGTCCCGACCGCCTCCCTACGCGCCTCACCGCGGGCCAACGTGGGGCCCTGCGACGCGGTCATACTCGAACGAGAAGCACTCGCAAGGGCGTTGAAGATCGCGGGAGCTGATCACGACGACGTCATCACCCTGCCTTGCAATCAGTCGGTGGATCTCGCCGTGGCTGATATAACGAAGGAGTCGAAAGAGCACTAGGGTGAAGCCCTGCAACTCGCCATACATACCTTGAGAGTAAGCCACCCCACGTAAGCGGCGGGTGGAGAGCAGTGTGCGACCGGACGCGGATGGTGAACCACCGTCCACCTTCTTATCCGGGTCTGCCGAATACGATGCGCTCCACTCGGTTCGGTGAAGCTCTATGCTGCGGCACTTGGCGCGGATCCTCGCCGATTGCGATACAGGCCGCCGTTATCCTCCACTCGCGGTTACGGCAGCCTTGGCAGTGCGAACTTCCCACATCAGCTTGGCCGTTAGGAGACCGATGCCCCCCTTCCTGTTCTCGACGGATACGCCTGCAGGGTGCGCCGATTCCAGCGCTCACCCGATCTGGGCCGCCCGGAACCGCCTTTGTGGAGTGCCCGAGAACAGTGCTCTCGGGCATGTATTGCGCCGCCTCGTGCGGGAGGCCCAGAACCCGATCGGCACGGCCTCGGCCGATTTCGAATCGTCGCTCGAGTACGAGGCGCCGGTGTAATGAACCGCGTCCCCGTCCAGCCGCCCCCCGTGTCCCTGCGCCAGTTCGTCCTCAAGGTGCACAGCCGCTGCAATCTGGACTGCGATTACTGCTACGTCTACCACTCCGCCGACACCAGTTGGCGTGCCAAGCCCCGCCTCATGAGCGGGGCGGTGGCCGAGCAGGTGGCCCTGCGTATCGTCGAGCACGCCTCGACCCACGGTCTGCCGGACGTCCGGATCGTGCTGCACGGTGGGGAGCCGTTGCTTCTCGGGGCCGGAGGGCTGGAGGAACTGCTCGGTGTCCTCGGGCGGGGCCTGGCCGGGGCGGGGGTACCCGTCCGCTTCTCGATGCAGACCAACGGGGTGTTGCTGACCCCCGACGTCCTGGACGTACTCCTTCGGCATCGAGTGGGCGTCAGCGTCAGCCTCGACGGCACACGGACGGGCCACGACCGGCACCGGCGCTTCCCGCGGGGCGGGGGCAGCCACCGGCAGGTGACGGAGGGACTCGCCCGCCTGGCATCGCCACCGTACCGCCCCCTGTACGCGGGCCTGTTGTGCACGATCGACCTGGCCAACGACCCCGTCGACACCTACGAGGCGCTGCTCGCCGCACGCCCCCAACGCATCGACCTTCTGCTGCCGCACGGCACCTGGGACACGCCCCCGCCCGGACTCGCGGACCGGCGCGGCCGGATTCCCGCCGCCCCGCCGCTGACCGGCCACGGGGAGTCGGCCCGGCCGGACGGGGCGCCGTACGCCGACTGGCTGCGACGGGTCTTCGACCGCTGGTACGACGCCCCCGTACGGGAGACGGGTGTCCGCCTCTTCGAGGAGCTGATGGCGGGCGTCCTCGGGGGTTCGATGCGTACCGAGTCGGTGGGGCTGGCCCCGGCGACCCTGGCAGTGATCGAGACGGACGGCTCCATCGAGCAGTCCGACTCCCTCAAGGTCGCCTACGAGGGTGCACCCGAGACGGGGCTCGACGTCTTCCGCCACAGCCTCGACGACGTCCTCGACCAACCCCAGATCCGCCAACGCCAGTCCGGCGCAGCCGGGTTGGGGCCCACATGCGGCCGCTGCCCGCTGCTCGCCGTCTGCGGGGGCGGACTCTTCGCCCACCGCTACGCCTCCGGGAGCGGCTTCCGCAACCCGTCCGTGTACTGCGCCGACCTGGCCGCACTGACCCTGCACATCCGTGCCCGCGTCCGGGCCGACCTCGCCGGGGCGTCGCGGGGCTTGTCCGAGCTGGACGTCAGGGGTACGTAGGGTAGGGTTTACCTGCGTGTTCACAGGCGACATCGTGGACAGCGCGGCGGGACGTGGCGCAGCTTGGTAGCGCACTTGACTGGGGGTCAAGGGGTCGCAGGTTCAAATCCTGTCGTCCCGACTTTGCGAAGTCGCAGATCAGGGGCCGTTTCAGGAGAAATCTGAAGCGGCCCCTTGATCATCGAGGGGCAGGGGCACCGAACCGACCCGGCGGCTTGCCGTTCCGATCGGCCGTATGCGGCGGTGGCACAGTGCCGCATCGCACGCGGGGGTCGATCTCGACGAGTGGGTGCTCGTCACGCTCGACAGCGCGGCCGAGGAGATCCTGGCGGGGTAGCCGCCGCACCGGCCACGGGCTCTCAGGCGGGCTGCCGGCGCTTGAGGGGCCCCCACCAGTCCCGG
Source organism: Streptomyces stelliscabiei (assembly GCF_014873495.1). Lineage (GTDB taxonomy): Bacteria > Actinomycetota > Actinomycetes > Streptomycetales > Streptomycetaceae > Streptomyces > Streptomyces bottropensis. Next base: position 8,950,475 of record NZ_JADBGF010000001.1, read on the forward strand.
TTGTCGCGATACCAGGCGAAGGTCTCGGCCAGCCCGGACTCGAAGTCGTGCCGCGGACGGTAGCCCAACTCGGTCCGCAACCTGGTGCAGTCGATCGCATAGCGCCTGTCGTGGCCCTTGCGGTCCGGTACCTGCCGTACGCGCGCCCAGGTCGCGCCGACTGCCGCGAGCAGCCGCGCGGTCAGTTCCCGGTTGCTCAGCTCGATACCGCCGCTGATGTTGTAGACACGGCCCGCGACACCGCCGGCGCGGACCAGCTCGACGGCCGCGCAGTGGTCCTCGACGTGCAGCCAGTCGCGCCGGTTGAGCCCGTCGCCGTACAGCGGGACGTCACCACCGTCGAGCAGCGTCGTGAGGAACAGCGGGATGATCTTCTCGGGGAACTGCCGCGGCCCGTAGTTGTTGCTGCACCGGGTGACCCGCACGTCGAGGCCGTGGGTGCGGTGGTACGACAGAGCCAGAAGGTCCGAGGCCGCCTTGGAGGCGGCGTAGGGGGAGTTGGGGTCGAGGGGGTCCCGCTCGGTGCGGGAGCCGCTCTCCACCGAGCCGTAGACCTCGTCCGTGGACACGTGCACGAAGCGGTCGACGCCGTGTCGCAGCGCGGCGTCCAGCAGGGTCTGGGTGCCCGTGACGTTGGTGCGCACGAAAGCGTCGGCGGAGGCGATCGAGCGGTCCACATGGGACTCGGCGGCGAAGTGCAGCACCTGGTCGGCCTGTCGCATCAGCTTGTCGACGAGGGGGGCGTCGCAGATGTCGCCCCGGACGAACGTCAGCCGGGGATCGCCGAGATCGAGATTGTCCAAACTCCCGGCGTAGGTCAGGCTGTCCAGCACCGTGACCTGGGACACCCCGCTGCGCTGTGCGGTGTCGCCCGCGAGCAGCATCCGTACGTAAGCGGAGCCGATGAAACCGGCGGCGCCGGTGACCAGCAGATTCACAGCCCCTCCGAAGGAAGCGGAGGCAGCACGCCCGCCTTGCACAGGCGCGCCCGCTCCATGACGTACTCGCCGTAGGGCGAATTGCCCATGCTCGCACCCAGCGCTTGGCAGTCGTCCGGGTCGATGTATCCCATGTGCATGGCGATCTCCTCGATGCAGCCGAGGCGGGTGCCCTGCCTGCGCTGCGTGTCCCTCACGAAAGTGCCCGCTTCGAGCAGGGATTCATGAGTGCCGGTGTCCAGCCACGTGACGCCCCTGCCGAGCCACACCAGTTCGGCGGTGCCCATCTTCAGGTAGACGCGCAGCAGGTCGGTGATCTCCAGCTCGCCCCGGGGGGACGGCTCCAGGTCTCTGGCGATGTCCGTGACCTGGGCGTCGAAGAAGTACATCCCCGGGATGGCGAGCTTCGAGCGCGGATTGAGGGGCTTCTCCTCGATAGAGAGGAGTTCGCCCTGCGCGTTGATCTCGGCGACTCCGAACCGCTCGGGGTCGGCCACCTCGTGGCCGAACAGCACACAGCCACCCATCTTGAGCGCGGTACGCCGCAGCATGGTGGGCAGGTTGGCGCCGTGGAAGAAATTGTCGCCGAGGACCAGCGCGCACTGCTCGCCGCGGATGTGGTTCTCCCCCACGAGGAAGGCGTCGGCGATGCCGCGCGGCTTGTCCTGCGTGGCGTAGTCGAGGGACAGCCCCAGCTGCCGGCCGTCGCCCAGAAGCGCCTGGAAGGCGGGGAGGTCGGCAGGACGCGTGATGATGAGGATGTCCCGGATGCCCGCCAGCATGAGCACGGAGAGCGGGTAGTAGATCATCGGCTTGTCGTAGACCGGCGCGAGTTGTTTGGAACCGGCGAACGTGAGGGGCTGCAGGCGGGTGCCGTTGCCGCCCGCCAGAATGATCCCCTTCATGCGCTCCACGCTCCTTCGTGATCGGTGTCGGGCATCGTCGGGGGCCCGTCCTCAGCCGTTCTCATGCGCGTCTTGGTGGAGCGGGGCCGACGACCGGCGCGGGGGACTTCGAGCAGGGTCATTGCATGTTCGGGATCGGTCCGGTTCGCCGGTCTCGTACATGGCGTCACGTCATGTTCCGTCCTGTGCCGGGACGTTCCCCGGGAAGCGGAACAGGCACGGCGCCGGTGATCATGTGGTTGTCGAAGACTCATGAGAACCGAGCGAGACCGAACATCGTCAGCCATGCCCTCCGGGCTGGGACAACTGGCCCTCCCGAACCCTCACGGCACCCCACAGGACGCCGCTGACCTGCGTCGGTTCCTGATCTGGGTGCCTGATCCACGCGGCCGTCGAGGACGGCGGTATCCGATGCCGCCCTTGTTGTGTGCGGCCGCCGCGGCCGTGTCGGCCGGCGCCCGCTCCCTTGATCCTTTTCCGGCATCGAGGCGATCAGCACGGCCACCCGTTGCGGGCTGTCCGAGGGACGCGTCGGTGGTCCCGCACCATGCCCTGCTGACCGAGGGCGTCTGCGACGGTACGGGAGCCGCACCGTTTCCGGGCTACGAGTAGCGGCGATCGCGCGGCGTTCCTCGCGTGCCTGCTCGATCGGTTCCTCCAACGCCTCGTACCACTGCTCGCCCTGCGCACCGCAGTTGTCCCGGATGCCGTGCTTGAGGTCGAAGGTGTTGGCGTTCAGGGAACGGACCATGGCGAGCCCCTGGTCGACCTGCCTCCGCAGCTCACCCTGCGAGTGGGACAGCTGTGCCACGGCGGCACGTATCTCGGTGCGCGCGTCTGCTCAGATCGACGGCCCACGCCGCAGGGCGGCCCGCACCGTCGGATCGCGCAGCACCGACTCGGCGAAGCCGGCGGGCAGCGCTTCGAGAGCCCGGAAGCCGGAACCGGCCCGGTCGGCCAAGCTCCTGAACTCCGCCCCGGCTGCCGGCACCACCCTCGTGCCCGCGAGCCTTCAGCTCGACGCCGAGCACCACGAACGGCTGCACGTCACCGCGCGAACCCATGGTCAGCAGGACGATCCGCATCGTTCTCCTCGAGTCCGTCACTCCGCCGGACGGGCGTCAGGCCGGGGTCAGCGTCAGGTACCGCTGCTGCCAGAGTTCGTACAGCTCGGCACGCACCGCGTCGGGAACGATGCCGGCCTCCTTCGCCAGCTCGCCGACGGTGCGCACGCCGTCCACGACGCCGAGCAGCGTGAACAGCTCCTCCGACATCCTGGCCACCGGAGCTCCGGCGTAGTCCAGGGAGATCTCGTGCCAGGCGGGACCCGCTGCGACGGCCCCGGTGCCGAGCCGGCGCGCCAGCCTGGTCACCGGCCGCAACCGGGGAACGAGTGTGTCCAGGTCGGCCGACGGGTCCGCCGAACGCCGGCGCACCAGGAAGTCCTCGACCACCAGGTAATCCAGATCGGTGGTGAGGTAGCACGCCACCACGTCGTCGATGGTCTGCACGATCGGCTCTGCGTTGTTGTTGAAGGACGTGTTGAGCAGCACCGGTGTCCCGGTGCGCTCGCCGAAGGCCGCGACGAGCCGGTGGAACCGTTCGTTCGCGGCCGGGTCGACGACCTGCACGCGTGCGGTGCCGTCGATGTGGGTGACCGCGCCCAGTTCCGGCCGGCGCTCCTCGCGGACGGGAACCACGTAGGACATGAAGTCGTAGTTCGCCTCGGTGGCGGGCAGGTCGAAGTAGTCGGCGGCGGCCTCGGCGGTGACCACGGGCGCGAACGGCCGGTAGCTCTCCCGCTGCTTCACCATCGCGTTGATCCTGGTCTGGTTCTCCGCCGGCCGGGCGTCCGCGATGATGCTCCGGTTGCCCAGCGCCCGCGGGCCGAACTCCGAACGTCCCTGCGCCCAGCCCAGGACCGCGCCGTCGGCCAGCAGTCCGGCCGCGACGGGCACGATGTCCTCGTGCCGCTCGAAGTCGAGCACCGCACCCCACGCGCCCAGGCGGTCGCGGACCTCCGCCTCGGTACCCAGCGCGGGGCCCGAGCTCGCGGTGCGGGACCGGCGGACCGGCCGGGCCGCACCGCCCAGTTGGTCGGCCGCGAGGAAAGCGGCACCCTCGCTCGCGCCGGCGTCGTGCGACGCCGGGTGCACGAACACCTCGCGGAACAGCCCGGAGCGCAGGATGTCGCCGTTCAGGGTGGAATTGTGGGCCACGCCGCCGCCGAAACACAGCCGGGACAGGCCGGTCGACTCGGCCCAGTGCGTCAGCACGTGCAGCACGATCTTCTCCAGCGCCTCCTGGGTCGCGGCGGCGAAGTCCTTGTGCTGCTGGGTGAACGGCTCGCCCTTGCGGCGCGGCGTGATGCCCCTCGCGAGCATCGACGGGCCGACCAGGTCGGGCACCGTCATGTTCGGCAGCAGGTCGTATTCGCCCTTGTCGCCCAACAGGTACAGCGAGCTGACGGCCTCGCGGAAGGTCGCCGGGTCGCCGTAGGGTGCCAGGCCCATCACCTTGTACTCGTCGCCGAAGCCGTAGCCGAGCAGTTGGGTGGCGTTGAGGTAGAGCATGCCCAGTGACTTGAAGACCGGGTAGTCGGCCAGCTTCTCCAGCCGTCCCCCGCCCGACCGGTAGACGGTGCCGGAGTTCTCCTCGCCGCGGCCGTCCAGGACCAGCACCAGCGACTCCGGCATCCCGGACCGGGCCACCGCCGCTATCGCGTGCGCGTCGTGGTGCGGGGTGAAGACGAGCTTGTCGTCGCCGAGATCCCAGTCGAACTCCTCGGCGAACCACTGCTTGATCAGCTGGCGGCAGTACACCGTGGGCACCTTCGGGTGGACGGTGTAGAAGAAGTTGAGCGTGGTGTCGACGAAGTCCTCACGGAAGTAGTACGCCACGCCGTCGAGCTGGTCGACCGTCACCCCCGCCACATCCAGGCACGCGCGGATCGCGTTGACCGGGAACTTGGTGGTCTTCTTGATCCGGTTGAACCGTTCCTCCTCGACGGCGGCGATCACCTCGCCGTCCCGCACCAGACACGCAGCCGAGTCGTGGAACAACTGGTCCGGCAGGAGGGGGACCAGATCCGAGTCCCGCGCGGAGAAGTTTCCGCTCAACCCGAGCACCAACATCGTGACCACCCCAACTCGTCGTTGACTTGACAACCCGCCTGCCGTCAGGCTGCGGGCCCTGCCGGACCACGACACTGAGTGGATGCGGGCCCTGGGAGTTCTGCAGCAGCCTAGGTGGGACGGATAGCGGATGAATATCGCCGACGGCCGGACCGGACGCGCCCGGTCAGGACGACAATCCGTTGCGCGGCAGCGGAAGCCGATACCGCAGGCTCAGGGCTCCCGGTGGCGTCCGTGGCCGGCAGGGTGGCCATGAAGGCGATCCGCACGGCCCTCGCTCTCGAGGCCGCGGAGTTCGGCCTCACCGAGTTCGACAAGCAGTTCGGCGCGCAATACCCCGGCGCGGTCGATCCATGGCGGAACGCCTGGGACGAGTTCGCCCCTTCCTCGACTTCCGCCCGGGCTTCGCAAGATCGGGTACACCACCAAGGCGATCGAATCCATCGACTTCCGGCCAGCGGGAAACACCGGCTGGGGGCGAGCTCAGCCGGCGTAGTCGGCCACGTACCGGTCGAGCAGCCGATCGAGGTGGCCGGCGCCGCCCGGCAGGACGGCGGTCGGCAGCAGGGCCCGCAACCGGGCGGTGGAGACCGTCGTGCGCACCGGCGGGGCGTCGACGACCTCGAGCCGGGCCGGAAGGCCCATCCGAGCCCGCACCCCGGCGGCGATCGCGGTCACCGGAACCGGTGTGCCGGAGGCGACGTGCACCACCTCGCCGTGCACGCCGGCCGCCAGCAGACCGTCCACAGTGGACACGACATCGCGCACGTCGACCAGATCCCGGTAGGTGTCCCGGTACAGTCGGACGGTTCCCGAACGCACCTGCTCGACGAACGCGGGCAGCAGTTGGTGCGGCCGCTGCCGTGCGCCGACGACGTGCGCCAGCCGCAGCACGAGCCAGTTCGCGCCCGAGTCCGCCACCTGCCGCTCCAGCCCGAGTTTGTGCCGCCCGTAGGGCGAACTCGGCGAGACGGGTTCCCGTTCCTCCACGATGTGGTCGGTCGAGCCGTACATCGCGTGCGACGCGGTCGACAGCACCACCGCGGTCAGGTTCTCCCGCAGGCAGCGCTGCGTCACATCGGCCATGAGCGCCCGCTCCCTGGCGAACTCCGCCGGATCGGTCACCCGTACGCTGGACACACCGGCAGCCACCACCACGGCGTGCGGGTGCCGGTCGGCGATCGTGCTGAGGTGGCTTGCGATGAAGCCCCGGCCGATGACGCGCATCAGTGTCCTCCGGACACGGTGACGACGCGAGCGGATGCCCTGACGGCGTCGAGAAGTTCGGCGGTGCACAGGGTGTCGGCGTTGGACGCCGCTGCCGAGTCCGGCACGCCGGCCCGGCGGGCTCGGACCTCGGCGGTGAAAGCAGCAGCCGATCGGGCGAACTGGTCGGCGGCCGGCGTCACGATCTCCTCGGCATGGTCCTGTTCATCGATGCGCAGCACCGGCTGGTGGGTCGCGGGTGGGGTGAACGCGCGTTCCAGCAGCAGCTGGGCGGACGAGCCCCACAGCCGGTAGCGGGAACCGTAGCTGTGCCGGAAGCCGAACTCGGCCGTCACGACCACGTCGCCGGTCGTGAGCAGCACGCTGCCGGACACGTCGACCCCGGTGACCGGATCCACGTGCAGCACCGCGCCGGCGACCTCGATCTCGTTGCCGAACAACAGTTGTGCCGCCCGGACCGGGTAGACACCGGCGTCCAGCAACGCCCCGCCGCCCAGTTCGGGCCGGTAACGCACGTCGGCGGCGGGCAGCGGCGGGAAGCAGAACGAGCTGGTGAAGTGCCGAGGCTCGCCGATTCGGCCGGCGGTCACCAGGTTCCGCACGACGGCGTGCACCGGGTGGTGCAGGAACGTGAAGTTCTCCCGCAGCACGAGGTTGTTCACTTCGGCCAGGCGCACCAGATCAGCGGTGTCGGCGGCGCACGTCGTCAGCGGCTTCTCCGCCAGGACGTGCTTTCCGGCCGCGAGCGCGGCGGCAGCCCACTCGTGATGGAGGGAGTTCGGCAGCGGGACGTAGACGGCGTCGATGTCGGCGCGCTCCAGCAGCGCCGCATACCCTTCGATCGGCTCGCCGCCGAACCGCTCGGTGAACGCCGCGGCCCTGGACCGATCCCGGCTCGCGACGGCCGCGACCGACACCCCGGCCGTACCGGTCAGAGCAGGCAGCATGCGCCGCCACGCGATGGATGCCGTACCCAGCACACCGATCCGCACCGTCGCCGCCGGGTCGAAGTCCGCTCCGGGGGCGGGTTCCGCGAGAGGCCGGACCATCAGGCGCCCCCACCCTGCGCGACCGGACTGTCGTCATCGAGGCGAGCCACGAGGCTGTGCAGGCACGCCACCAGACTGCGGGCCTGCACGTTCACGTAGTGGCTGTGCCGGAGCAACCCGACGATCTGGGCCATGGTCATCCACCGGTGCCGGGCCGGTCCGGCGCCGTTCGCCACCACCGGGTCGACCTCGACGATCACGTGCCGGGTCCGGGCGTGGAAGAACCGGCCGCCCTCCTCGGAGAGCTCGGTGTCGAACCGGATCCGGTCGGCCGGCGCGGCCAGCACGTCGTCCAGGAAGGGCGGCCTGGCCTCGGCCGGCAGGTGCTCGTAGCTGTCCGGCGTGCACTGCACCGTCGGCGCCAGCTCGACGAAGTCCACGAGCCCCGGCTCCATCTGGACGCCGACCAGTATGTGCAGCACCCCGGAGAACCGGGCGACCAGGAACGCCACGACGCCGAGCCCGTGCGGGGCGATCATCGGCTGCGTCCAGCTGTCGATCTCGCGGCCCCCGCCGTCCACCGCGACCGCGCGGACGTCGAAGAAGACGCCCGTGTCGTGAGTGATCCGGTCGGGCTGCCGGCGCCAGCCGCGCACCTCGCGCAGCGGGATCGGGGTGGCCTCGACCTCGCGGCGGGACCGCAGGTCGGTGATCCAGCTCAGGATCTCGCCGTCGGTGTGCAGCGCGCCCCACTCCGTTCCGATCGACCGCACGAGGGCCGCCCGGAACCCGGACGCGCCACAACCCAGCTCGCCCACGAGGTTCGGTCCGGAGAAGGACAGGCAGGACAGCACGGTGCGCGTGTTCATGTTGACCAGGTGGTCCTCGGTGAGCAGCGCGTGCACCTGGCCCAGTGACAGCCAGCGGAAGCCGGGCAGCACCTCGACGTCCGCGGTGGTCTCCACGACGATGTTGCGGTTGCGTTTGCGGTAGAACCACGAGCCTTGCTCGGACTGCAGCACGTCGGCGAGCACCGCCTGCGGTGGCGCGGACAGGAACATGTCCACATAGGGCACCGGGCGGCCTCGGTGTACCGCGGTGTAGTTGCTCTGCGTGGCCTGCACGGTCGGGGACAGTTGCAGCACGTTGCAGTTGCCCGGCTCCATCTTGGCCTGCATCAGGCAGTGCAGCACCCCGTCGAACTCCTTGACCAGGATGCCCAGCACCCCGGTCTCCGGCTGATTGATGATCGGCTGCGACCAGCTCGCCACCGGGCCGTGAGCGGCGGCCACCGACAGGCCCTCGATGGCGAAGAACTTTCCGCTGTCGTGCACCAGGTTGCCGGTGTCGTCGGCGAAACGCCAGCCGACCAGGTCGGCGAAGTCGATACCGGCGACCGTGGTGGTCCTGGCCACGGCCAGCCGTTCGGCGAACCAGGACCGGAAGTCCGGTGTGACCGTCACGGTGCCCTGGGTGGACAGTGCTGATCGGACGACACGCAGCGCCGCCGACGGGTCGTGGGTCCGAAGTAGACCACCGGGGGTGACCGGGGACGCGGTCATTCGGACTCCTTCGTGGATACCCCGGCCCTCAGGCCGGGAAGAGGACGAACTTCTGCGGAGCAGGACAGGAAACGGGGTTCACCCGGAGGGCGAACGAGCGTCGTGTGCGTTCGGTCAGCCGCTTCGGGGCGAAACGAAGCTGCGGACCGGCCTACCACCGGGCCGGCGGGGATGAAGACTGTGGAACTCGTGCAGGACCGATGGCCGGCACTCCGGCCATCGCCGTGAATGCGGGTCGACAACGGGTCGTGGAGTGGAAACTGCGACTCGCGAGGGTCGGATCTCCCTGCTGCAGCCAGGAGAGCGGTCAAGGTTCCTCCGGTTCCGGCTGGGGAAGGGCTGCCACCGGAAGCCGTCAGCGCCGGGTGACGGCGTGGTTCTCGATGACGTCTGCGGCGGCGGCCACGCCTCGATCAGCGCGCACCGCCGCCGCCAGCGCCGCCACCCGAGTGGCGATCGCCGGATCGTCGATGGCGGTTCGCACGGCGGCGGCCAGCCGGTCGCCGGTCAACTGCGAGAACGGCACCGGCGGCGGTGCGACGCCCAGCGTGGCCATCCGGCTCGCCCACACCGGCTGGTCGGCATAGCAAGGTACGACGACCTGTGGCACGCCGGCGGACACCACGGCCGCGGTGGTGCCCTGGCCGCCGTGGTGCAGTACGGCGGCGGCGCGGGGCAGCAGCCAGACGAAGTCGGCGCTTTCGGTCCGGATCGCCTCGACGCCGGCGGGCAACGGGCCGTCCGGGCCGCCGACGACCACCAGCCGGTGTCCGGTCGCCGCCGCTGCCGCCACGCTCGCCGCGAGCAGGCCGGGACCGTCCACCGCCCAGGCGCTGCCGAAGGTGGCCACCAGCGGCGGATCGCCGCGTTCGACGAACTCGGTCACCTCCGCCGGATTGTCCCAACGCACGTTGTCCGACCAGTACCCGGTGATGTGACAGTGCTCCGGCCAGTCTGCGGGCGGCGCGAACACGTGTGGGCTGAACTGGTACAGCAGCGGCCGGGTGACCCCGTCGTCACGGAAGGGTGAGCGGAGCCCGAGTCGCGGCAGCCCGGCGGCGGTCCGGCCGCGGTTCACGCTGGGCCGGTACACCAGCCACTCCAGCGCGCCCATGGCCCGGTGGGTGAACCGGTTGTAACCGCCGCCCAGCGACAGCTCCGGCGCGCCCAGCGCGGGCCACGCGGCGGTCTCGGTCACCGGCCAGGACGCGACCGAACACCACGGCACGTCCGGCCGGGCCAGCGCGCCGATCCGGGTCAGCGTGGTGTTGACGACCATGTCCGCGCCCTCGCCGGCGGCCACCATCTCGTCGATCAGGGTCTGCTGCTGGGCACCGGTCAGCCGTGGCGCCGCCATGGCCATCCGGTACATCGACGGCCCACGCCGCAAGGCGGCCCGCACCTTCGGATCGCGCAGCACCGACTCGGCGAAGCCGGCGGGCAGCGCTTCGAGAGCCCGGAAGCCGAGACCGGCCCGGTCGGCCAAGCTCCTGAACTCCGCCCCGGCTGCCAGCACCACCTCGTGCCCACGAGCCTTCAGCTCGACGCCGAGCACCACGAACGGCTGCACGTCACCGCGCGAACCGATGGTCAGCAGGACGATCCGCATCGTTCTCCTCGAGTCCGTCACTCCGCCGGACGGGCGTCAGGCCGGGGTCAGCGTCAGGTACCGCTGCTGCCAGTGGTCCTCGCCCGTCGATGAGCTGACAGCCCGCCCGCCATCGAGCAGTCCCGACCAGGCCGAGCCTAGGCGGGACGGATAGCGTCCGAATATCGCCGGACAGGGGCACCCGGCAACCACGACACACCAGGGACGGTGTCGTCCGACCAGAGTTCGTCCGCCAGATCCGTACGGGAGACCGCCTGGCCTGCTTCCAGGGCGAGGACGGCAAGCATGGTCCGGACTTTGCTGGATCCCACACCGTGCGGATGGCCGTCCGTGCCCACGGATATCGGACCGAGAAGATGGACAGCCACAACGTCCCCTCGCGTGCTGGTACGTGATTTCATCGGCGCCGGCCGACCCTGCGTCCCTCTCACGACTACTGACCCGCAGTCAGCGAGTCCGTCACAGCCGCTCCATCGTCGCAGGGCGCTCGGACCAAGGTCATCGGTCGACCGGGCCGATTCGGATCCGCACGGAAGAATGAGGGAGCACGCATGCGGTTCGGTCGTGCAACCCGTCCGTGCCGACGGGGGTACAGGGATGAATGCACTCGGCAGTGAGCCGATGGGCGCGTAGAACATGGCGAAAGTGCGCATCACCCGGCTCGGCGGCGTGCGACTCGGCGGCTGTGCGAAGCCGATGCCCGGCCGCCGCCCGAAGGCGTGACAGGCTCCCCCGGCTGAAGACGATCGACGCCCCGGCAACGGGGCCAGGGCGCCAGGTAACGGGTCGGCCGCAGGCGCCGTGGTGATCCACCGCGACCGGCGCCAGGGGCGCCACGAGACTCGGCGCCTCCCGTCGTGGCAAGGGCGGCGCGGTTCGCTCAGATGGATCCTACGGCCAGGGTTCTGAACTCTCTGGGGAGATCCGCGCGCCTGGTGACGTTGAGCTTGCGGTAGACGCGGGTCAGATGCTGTTCCACCGTGCTGATGGTGACGCACAGTTGGTCGGCGATCTCACGGTTGGAGTTGCCCAGGGAGGCCAGGGACGCGACCCGTCGCTCCGCGGCGCTGAGGGGATCGCGTGGAACGGTGCCCGGGTCGGGCGGTGTCTCCTCCCTGCAGCGCGGCGGCAGGGAGAGCTGCAGAGGTCCGGCGCCGCACACATCGGCCAGGTGCAGCGCCTGGTACAACGCTCGCCGTGCCTGTTCCGCCTCACCGATCGCGCGCTGCGCGGAACTCAACGCGGCCAGGGCCCGGGCCAGTTCGAGCCTGTCACCGGTGAGCCGCAGGACACTGACTGCCTCCAGCAGCAGGCTCGCCCGGCGCCGCGGTTCGGCGATCTCGGCGAGCAGGCACATGGCGACGCCGCGGCTGCGGGATTTGGCGCTGCCGGGGCGGGCCAGCTCCGCATCCGCGAGTCGGCGGACCTGCTCCCGCTGCCCGAGGCGCAGATGTGCGGCCGCCGCGCCGCTGCGCCAGGGCAGGAAGGCGGGCAGATCCATGTCCCAGGCGCGGGCCTGGTCGCCGCAGCGCAGAAAGTCGTCCAGGGCCATCACCACCCGGCCCGCGGCCAGGTGGTGATGGCCCCGGGCGTAGAGATACTGCAGGCCGTACCGTGACTCGGAGATCGCCTCCGGTACCGAGTGCCGCAGGTACTCCTCGGCGACGTCGTCCGCCCCCATGGCGGTCGCAGCCAGGACGAGCGTGCTCAGCGGCGCACCGACGGCGACTCCCCAACTGCGGGGCGAGAGGTGGGTCATGGCGGAGCGGGCGAGGGCGCAGGCCTCGCTCAGATCGCCCTGTCGCAGGGCCAGTTCGGCGCGGATCGCGGTGAGCTTCGCCTGCCAGGTGGGCGCCTGCCGGACGGTGGCCTCCTGCAGGAGCCTGGCCGACCAGACGGAGGCCTGGCCGAGCCGGTCCGCGTAGACGAGAGCGAGCAGCGACGACTCCAGCGCGTACAGACTGGTGTCGTCCAGGGGGCAGGAGCGCAGCACCTGTTCGGCGTTCCGGGCGCTGGACTCGTCGCCGCCGTTGCGCAGCGTCGAGCCGAGGACGGTCTCGGCGAGCAGGACGGCTCTGGCGGCCGCGGGTTCTCTGCTGTCGCGGATGCCCGAGCCGTCCTCGGCGGCGGGGAGGAGAGGCACCATCACGGGGTAGCGGTTCCGCAGCCACTCCCTGGTTTCCGTGAACAGGCCGTGCGGGCCCGGGATCTTCGGGCCCAGCGCGCGGATCACCTCGGCGGCCTCGTCGAAGCGCCCGTGCCACAGCAGGGCACGGGAGAGCGGGACGGCCAGATGGGCGGGCAGGACGCCCGTCAGCAGCGCTTCGGACAGCGGCCCCAGACGGGGAGCCACCGTGGAGGGGTTGAGCTGCCACTCCAGCCGCGCGAGCATCATCGTCGTGAGCGCCCGCTCCCGCGCGTCGTCGGAGCCGGACAGCGCCAGTTCCAGGCACTCCAGGGCGAAGCCGACGTCGCCGCTTCGGCGCGCCTGCTCGGAGGCGTCCATCAGCACGGGGACGGCCCAGCAGGGTGGCACGTGTCGCGCGGCGACCAGATGCCGGGCGACCGTGGGTGTCGGAAGTCCTTCGTGGTGGAGCAACTCCGCGACGTCGAGTCGCTGTTGCCGCAGCACGCCCCAGGGGATGTCGTCCAGGACGGCCGACCGTGCCGCCGGATGACGGAAACGGTTGCCGGCGACGAGCCCGGCGGCCTCCATATGCCGCAGCGCGTTCGCCACCGAGGACGGACCGAGCTGGAGCAGGCGGCCTATTCGGTCGGGGGAGGAGCAGGAGTCCAGCAACGCCATCGTGCGGGCCACGCCGAGGATGTCCGGCTCCCGGCCGTGCAGACAGGCGAGTACCGCTTGCGTGAACTCCTCTCCCGCGGGCGGGACTTCGGACCCCGCGTCGCCGTCACCGTCCACCAGCCGGTCGCGGTGGTCCCTCAGCAGGGCGTGGACGAGCAGGGGATTGCCTCCGCTGAGGGAGTGGTAGACGGGGCCGAGGGCCTGTGCCTTCTCCGTGCACAGGGCCTTCGTCGTGAGCTCGGTCGTGCCCTCCGGGGACAGGGGAGCCAACCGGACACGCCGGTAGAAGGGATGCCGGAGCAGTTCGGTGCTCAACAGCGGGAGACAGTGGCGGGCACTGTCCGGGCGGCTGAACAACAGCATCACAGGGGCGGATCTCGTGTGCGGGAGCAGTTGCAGCAGACAGCTCAGGGAAGCGGAGTCGGTGTGTTGAACGTCGTCGACGCAGAGCAGCAGGCCGCCCGCCCCGGCCGCGTGCAGCAGCGCACGGCACAGGCCGCGGGCGACATGGGCCTGCAGGGCGGCCGACTCATGAGGGGCGGGCGGATCGGAGGCGAAGCTGTTCTCCAGGACGGTCATCTGCGTACGGAGCGGGGCGGGCAGCGAAAGGTCCCGGACGAGTTGATGGGCGATACCGAACGGGACGTCGCGCTCGTGTTCCCGGCCGACGGCTCGCAGGACCTCGGAACCGGTCGCGGACGCCTCCTCGGCGAAGGTATAGAGCAACTCGGACTTGCCGATGCCCACGGAGCCGCTGACGAGGGCCACGTGTCCAATGCCGCGGCGGCTGCTCGCGAGTAATTCGTGTAACATGAACAGTTCGTCTTTGCGGTCGATCAGTATCATGCATGTACTCTTTGCAGCACGTCGGAATCCTATTCGTAAACTGACGAGTAGATTTCCGGAGGCCTGAGGTTTCTTTGCAGCGTCTTAGCTTAGTAGAGCCCCTCGGGAGCAGACGAAGTGGTCTGTAGCGGAGTCACATTCGCGACTCCGTCGGACGGCCATCTCGAGTCGGTGTCGTAACGCAGCGCCTGGTCGCGTTCGAGGATGTTGGGAAGCAACAGGTCTTCGTGCAGCACGGTCAGTCGAACCTGTCCTACGGTGCCGTATTCCACCGCCGTTGACCAGTCATCTTTGCGCACGACATCCATTGTCACCTGCGGGTAATTCGGAACATAGGGCATGATTTCGGCGTTCTGCTCGACGGGCAGACCCGCCGCGTTGCCGAAGGTGTTGCCGTAGCTGCGACCGCAGATGCCGTCGTCCATCGCGGCCTCGAAGTCCCGGTACATGTCCGGGCTCAACTGTGTGCCGCTCAGCCGCACCCCCCGCAGCGGTGCGACCAGTTCGGGATGGCGGCGCACCAGCGCCTGGAGGAGCGCGGGGGTGGTGTTGAGGTAGTCGATCCGGCCGTGGGTGAGCACGTCGGCGATCTGCTCCAGCAGATGGGTGGTGTACTCGGCCGCGTCCGCCAGTCGGCCGGCCCGGATGAGTCGCTTGACCCAGCGCGGGTCCATGTCGACGGCGTACACCTGCCCGGCATACAGGTCCGACACCTCCCACACACCGTTGCCGATCAGATGCGGTCCCGTGGGGGTCGCCTGGAGCCAGGTCCGCCCCTGGGCGAACCCCTCGGTGACGAAGGACCAGCGGCGCCACGCTCCGCGGTGCAGCAGCATGGCGGGCGTGTAGAAGACCCGGCAGGGCGTGCCGGTCGTGCCGCCGGTGTCCCAGACGCGGCCGGTCAGCGGGCGCGGCACGTCGAGCGGCACCAGGTCCGCCGGGTCCTGGGAGCGCAGGATGTCCATCGGAAACGGACCGAACGCCGTGAGCTGCTCATAGCGGGTGATGTCCCGTGCGTCGAAGTCGAGTCGGGCGGCGCGCCGCAGCCAGTACGGGCTGCCCGTCTCCGGGTGGAAGTGCCGCGCCACCACCTTCCGTGTCCACGCGTCGAGGTCGGTTTCGAGCCAGTCCTCGATCAGCGTGTCGCACTCCGTGCCCCGCACGGTGGGCGACACGTCGGCCGCCGCGCTCACCGGGCCCGCGCCGGCGAAAGGTCTATGCCGAACTCATACACACTGGTCAGCACCTGCTGGATGTGCTCCGGCTTGTCGACGTGCACCACCGGGAACGGGAATCTGAGGATGCCGTCCGGGATCGAGCCGCCCATGATGAGGCCGAGGCGCACGCCCTGGTCCTTCATCTCGTCGCAGACGTCCACGAGGCTGATCGGGTCCGTGGGGTTCCGGTCGAACAGATCCCGTACGTCCTCCGCCGTGGTCAGGGTCTTGCGCTCCAGGCAGGAGACCAGCGGCAGTTCGGGCGCCTTGAACGGCATCGCGTCGATGTACGGCGCCATGAACTCGCGGAAGTGACCGCGCAGCGGCGAGTGCACGGCGATCGGCCGGTCCGGCAAGGGGGCGACGGTGCCCGGCGGAAGGTCGGCCGTCATCGCGTCCAGTGCCTTCCGCTCGCCCGACAGCATCAGGATCCGCATGGCCCCGTCGGCCGTCGGCCCAAAGTCTCCGGACAGATGCACCCCGGCCCTGCCCTCGCCCCGGTACGCCGCCATGAGGTCGCCCTCGGCCGGCGCGAACGCCAGCGCGAGGCCCTGCTCCGGCTCCTCGGCGGACAGTTCGGGTGTGTGACGGGCGTGCGCCAGCATCTCGAACAGTTCCCGCCGCCCGATCGAGCCCGCCAGGCAGCTCGCCGTCATGGCGCCGAGACTCAGTCCGCCCAGCACCGCCGGGCTGAGCCCCTGCTCCGCCAGCACGTCGTGGATACCGAGGGCGAGTGCCGTCTCGCGGATCGTCCCGGCGCTCTGCCGCTCCTCCTGGGGCTCCGGCAGCTCCTCCTCGAGGATCTGGCCCACCGTGAGACCCGTCCACTCCGAGACCTGCTCGTACAGGTCCCGCATCACGGGACGGGTCCCGTACATCTCCAGACCATGCACTTCCGTGCCGACTCCGCCGCCGAACAGAAAGCCCAATGCCATAGCCGACTCCCGTGTATCTCGAACAAAAAAGGCGTGAACAGGACATGGTGCTCTCGGTGTGCCAACTGCGCGGCAAGGCCTTCGAGACGACTGATGCGCAGCTACCGTACCCAGCGCCCGGCCCTGCGAAAAGAGTCATCTGACTCTGTTTCGAGCCACCGTCGGGTGTCGCGGGCGGCGCTACCGAAACGATATGCGGGACTGACAGAGTTCTTCCGTGGCCCGAGTAATTCCTCTTGCCCGGATGGCCGGGAAGCCGGAAATGGAAGAAATGCCAAACAAGGACGACGGGGATCCCCGCATGCCCATTGCGGTCGTCGGATACTCCTGCCGACTGCCCGGCGCGCCCGACCCGGAGACGTTCTGGCGGCTGCTCGCGACGGGTCGGCACGCCATCACCGAGGCGCCGTCCGACCGCTGGGACGCCGACGCGATCATGTCGGCCGGGGCGGCACCGGACGCCGAGCGCGTGCGGTGGGGCGGTTTCCTGGACCGGGCCGACCTCTTCGACGCCTCCTTCTTCGGGATCTCCCCGCGCGAGGCCACCGCCATGGACCCCCAACAGCGCCTGGTGCTGGAACTCGGCTGGGAGGCTCTGGAACACGCCGGCATCGTCCCCGGCACCCTGGCCGACACCCCGACCGCCGTCTTCGTCGGCGCCGCCACCGACGACTACGCGACCCTGCGCGCCCGCCTGGGCGCCGCCGGCATCACCCGCCACACCGCCGTCGGCACCCAGCGCACCATGATCGCCAACCGGCTCTCCCACGCCCTCGACCTGCGGGGGCCGAGTCAGACCGTCGACAGCGGACAGTCCTCTTCCCTGGTCGCCGTCCAACTGGCCTGCGAGAGCCTGCGCGCGGGCGACTGCACGGCCGCCCTGGCCGGCGGCGTCAACCTCAACCTCGCCCTGGACGGCGCGCTCGTCGCCGCCGGCTCCGGTGCCCTCTCGCCGGACGGGCGATGCCACACCTTCGACGAACGCGCCAACGGCTATGTACGCGGCGAGGGCGGAGCCCTGGTCGTCCTCAAGACACTCGACCGGGCCATGGCCGACGACGACCGCATCCGCTGCCTGATCCTCGGCGGCGCCGTGAACAACGCCGGCAACGCCTCCTCCGGGCTGACCGTCCCCGACGAGAGCGCCCAGCGCGAGGTGATCCGGCTCGCCCACCGGCGCGCCGGGACACGCCCCGACCAGGTGCAGTACGTCGAACTGCACGGCACCGGCACGAAGGCCGGCGACCCCGTCGAGGCCGCGGCCCTCGGCGCGGCCCTCGGCACCGCGAGGACACCCGGCACGCCCCTGGCCGTCGGCTCCGCCAAGACCAACGTGGGCCATCTGGAGGCCGCCGCCGGTGTCGTGGGCCTGCTCAAGGTCATCCTGTCCATCGAGTACCAGGCCCTTCCACCCAGCCTCAACTTCACCGCCCCGCCCCCCTCGGTGCCCCTGGACCGCCTCAACCTGACGGTCCAGCGAGAACTGGCGCCCTGGCCCGACGACGACCTGCCGAGGACCGCGGGGGTGAGCTCGTTCGGCATGGGCGGCACCAACTGCCATCTGGTGCTGTCCGACTGGTGCGGCCGGGGCACTCCCGCGGCCCCCGACCTGCCGTACGCCCCGCTGCCCGCCCCCGTCGCCCTCTCCGGCCGCGACGAGCCCGCCCTGCGCGCCCAGGCGGCACGCCTGCTCGGCCATCTCGCCGACCGCCCCGAACTCGGGACCGGCGAGATCGCGTACTCCTGCGCCACGACCCGTACCCACTTCGCCCGACGCGCGGTCGCCCTCGCCACCGATCGCGACGACCTCCTCGCGTCGATCGCGGCCCTGGCCGAAGGCCGCCCCGCGCCGCGCCTGGTGGAGGGCACCGCACGCGAGGGCGGCCTCGCGTTCCTGTTCACCGGGCAGGGCAGTCAACGGCCCGGCATGGGCGCGGCGCTGCACGCCACCTTCCCCGTCTTCGCGGACGCCTTCGACGCGGCGTGCGAGGAGATGGACCGCTATCTCGACCGGCCGCTGCGGGACCTGGTCCTCGACAGCGGCGGCACCCCTGACGCGGCCCTGCTCGACCGGACCGGCTACACCCAGCCGGCGCTCTTCGCCTTCGAGACCGCGCTCTACCGGCTGCTCGAACACTGGGGTCTGACCCCGGACGCCGTACTGGGCCACTCCGTCGGCGAGCTGGTCGCAGCACACGCGGCCGGCGTACTGGACCTGCCGGACGCCTGCTCGCTCGTCGCGGCCCGAGGCCGTCTGATGGACGAACTGCCGGGTGGCGGCGCCATGGTGTCGGTCCAGGCGTCCGAGGAGGAACTCCGCGCCGACCTGGCCGGTTTCGCCGGCCAGGTCACCGTGGCCGCGTGCAACGGACCCGCCTCGACCGTGCTCTCCGGCGACGAGGGCGCCGTGCTCCGCCTCGCCGGACGCTGGCGCGACCGCGGCCGCAGGACCAGACGACTGCGGGTGAGTCACGCCTTCCACTCACCCCACATGGACGGCATGCTCGACGAGTTCCGCCAGGTGGCCGAGAGTCTCACCTACCGCACACCGCACCTCCCCGTGGTCTCCAACCTGACCGGCCGGACCGCCACCGAGGACGAACTCCGCTCTCCCGACCACTGGGTCCGCCACGCCCGCGACGCGGTCCGCTTCCTCGACGGGGTCAGGACCCTGCACGCCCGCGGCATCGTCCTCCACCTGGAGATCGGGCCGGACGCGGTGCTCTCCACCATGGCCCGCGACTGCGCGCCCGACGGCGCCGACCAGCTCTTCGTCTCCGCCGTGCGGGGGGACCGCGACGAAGGGGCCACTCTCTACTCGGCACTCGCGGAACTCCACGTGGGCGGCGCCACCGGGACCCTGAACCAGCTCTTCGCCCGCTCCCGAGCACGCCGCGTCGCCCTGCCCACCTACGCCTTCCAACGGCAGCGCCACTGGCTCGGCTCCCCCGGCGCATCGCTCCCGCAGGGCCCGGCCGCGCCGGAACTCCCGTCGCCGGAACCCGGCATGGCCTCCCCGACCGCCCCCGGCGACCGCCGACCCGCGCCGGCGGAGCTGGTGCGCGCACACGTGGCCCACGTCCTCGGCCACGACTCGCCCGACGCCGTGCAGATCGGCACCTCCTTCAAGGAACTCGGTTTCAGCTCGCTGATGGGCGTCGAACTGAGCGACCTCCTCAGCAGATCGACCGGCACACGCCAGCCGAGCACCCTGATCTACGACCACCCGACACCCGAGGCCCTGATCCGGTACGTGCGGAACGCGGCGGACGGCGACACGCCGGGCCCGGAGGCCCCCACCCAGGCCGGTGTGGGGGAGCCGGTGGCGGTGGTGGGGATGGCGTGTCGGTTGCCGGGTGGGGTGGTGTCGCCGGCCGGGTTGTGGGAGTTGGTGGTCGAGGGTCGGGACGGTGTGTCGGGGTTTCCGGTGGACCGGGGTTGGGATGTGGAGGGGTTGTTCGATCCGGATCCGGATCGGCCGGGGACGTCGTATACGCGGCATGGCGGGTTTTTGCATGATGCGGCGGAGTTCGATGCGGAGTTCTTCGGGATCTCGCCGCGTGAGGCGTTGGCGATGGATCCGCAGCAGCGGTTGTTGCTGGAGGCGTCGTGGGAGGCGGTGGAGTCGGCGGGTGTCGATCCGCACGCGTTGCGGGGCAGCCGCACCGGAGTCTTCGCCGGCACCTTCACCTTCCGTGACTCCGACAGCGGCCCCAGGCTGCCCGACTCCTCCGAGGGACGTCGGCTGACCGGTGGTGCCGCGAGCGTGCTGTCGGGTCGGGTGGCTTTTTCGTTGGGGCTTGAGGGTCCTGCGGTGACGGTGGATACGGCGTGTTCGTCGTCGTTGGTGGCGGTGCATCTGGCGGTGTCGGCGTTGCGGGCGGGGGAGTGTTCGCTGGCGTTGGCGGGTGGGGTGACGGTGATGTCGTCGCCGGGGACGTTTGTGGAGTTTTCGCGGCAGCGTGGGTTGTCGGTGGATGGGCGGTGTCGGTCGTTCGCGGCGTCGGCGGGTGGGACGGGTTGGGCGGAGGGGGTGGGGCTGCTGGTGTTGGAGCGGTTGTCGGATGCGCGGCGGCTCGGGCATCGGGTGTTGGCGGTGGTGCGGGGCAGTGCGGTCAATCAGGACGGGGCGAGTAATGGGTTGACGGCGCCGAGTGGGCGGGCGCAGGAGCGGGTGATCCGGGCGGCGTTGGCGTCGGCGGGTGTGAGCGCTGCTGATGTGGATGTGGTGGAGGCGCACGGTACGGGGACGCGGTTGGGTGATCCGATCGAGGCGCAGGCGTTGTTGGCGACGTATGGGCGGGATCGTGCGGCGGGGCGGCCGTTGTGGTTGGGGTCGTTGAAGTCGAACATCGGGCATGCGCAGGCGGCTGCGGGTGTGGCTGGTGTGATCAAGATGGTGATGGCTCTTCAGCGGCGTGCGTTGCCGCGGACGTTGCATGTGGATGAGCCGACGCCGTTGGTGGACTGGGCTTCGGGTGGGGTCGAGTTGCTGACGGAGCAGCGGGAGTGGGAGGCGGTCGAGGGGCGTCCGCGCCGGGCGGGGGTGTCGTCGTTCGGGATCAGTGGCACCAACGCCCACCTCGTCCTGGAGGAAGCGCCCCCCGCACCCGAACCGGAAGCGCCCCCCGAGCCGTCGCCCGGAACGGTCCTGTGGCCGTTGTCCGGCCGGACCGAGCAGGCTCTGCGCGCGCAGGCGCGGCGGCTGCGTGAGCATCTGAGCGTGACGCCCCGGGCGGGACTCGCCGACGTGGGTTTCTCGCTGGCCACCACGCGCGCCGCGCTGGAGCACCGGGCGGTGCTGGTCGGCGACGACCCGGACCGGATGCTCGTGGATCTGGCGGCGCTCGCGGACGGCGACCCGCCGTCCCGTGTGCCGTACGGCGTGCCGAGCGGCGGGAAGACGGCGTTCCTCTTCACCGGGCAGGGCAGCCAGCGCGTCGGCATGGGACGTGAACTCCACGCGCGGTTCCCGGTGTTCGCCGAGGTACTGGACGAGGTCTTCGAGGCGTTCGGCGACCGCCTCGGGCGGCCGCTGCGCGACGTCGTCCTCGCCGGGGCGGACTCCCCGGACGCCGCCCTGCTGGACCGGACCGTGTTCACCCAGGCCGGGCTGTTCGCCGTCGAGGTGGCCCTCTTCCGGCTCGTCGAACACCTCGGAATACGGCCGGACCGGGTGGCCGGACACTCGGTCGGCGAACTGGCGGCGGCCCACGCCGTAGGGATGATGTCGCTGGCGGACGCCGTGACGCTGGTCGCCGAGCGCGGCCGTCTCATGGAGGCGCTGCCCGAAGGCGGCGCGATGGTCTCGGTCCGGGCGCCGGAGGAGGAGGTCGCCGAACTGCTGCGCGGCCGACAGACGCGGGTGGCGATCGCCGCGGTCAACGGCCCGCTCTCCTGCGTGCTCTCCGGCGACGAGGACGCGGTCGTGCAGATCGCCGGGGAGCTGTCGGCGCGCGGTCGCAGGACCAGGCGGCTGCGGGTCAGCCATGCCTTTCACTCGCCCCGCATGGATCCCATGCTGGAGGAGTTCCGTCGGGTGGCTCAGGGGCTCGACCTGTCGGCGCCCGCCGTACCGCTGCTGTCGGACATGACGGGGCAGCCCGTCACCGGGCAGGCCGACGGCAGCCCGGCCGACGCGGACTACTGGGCGCGGCACGTCCGGGAGACGGTGCGGTTCGCCGATGTGGTCCGCGCTCTGCGGGCGGACGGAGTGACGACGTTCGTCGAGATCGGCCCGGACGCCGTCCTGACCGCCATGGGCCGCGACTGTCTCCCCGACGACGAGGACGAGGCCGAGGACGCCCGGGTGGAGTTCGTTCCCCTGCTGCGGCGCGACCACCCCGAGGAGCGGACCCTCGCGGAGGCACTCGCCCGGCTCCACGTCCGAGGCGTCGGCCCCGACTGGGCGGCGGTGTTCGCCGGCACGGGCGCCTCCCGCGTCGACCTGCCCACGTACGCCTTCCAGCGCAGGCGCTACTGGCCGAGCGCCGGACCGGTCACCGCCGGGGACGCTCCCGCGCTCGGGCTCGGTACCGGCGGGCATCCCCTCCTCGGTGCCGCGGTGCGACCCGCGGACTCCGACACGCTGGTGCTCACCGGGCGGCTGTCCCTGGACACCCATCCCTGGCTCGCCGACCACACCGTCCTCGGCACCGTCCTCTTCCCAGGCGCGGGGCTTGTGGAACTGGCCCTGCACGCCGCCCGCCGCACCGGCTGCGACCTGCTGGAGGAGCTGACCCTGCAGGCACCACTCGCGCTGCCGGACGCAGGGGCCGTCGAGCTCCAGGTCCAGGTGGCGGGGGCCGACTCCGACGGGCGGCGGTCCGTCACCGTACACACCCGGCCCGCGGCGGCCTCGGCCCGCGACCAGAAGAACGGCGGGACGGACGGCGGCGACTGGACGCTGCACGCCGTCGGGGTGCTCGCCCCGGCCGCCGGGGCGGTGGCCGATACCGACCACTTCGCGAACTGGCCGCCCGACGCCGAGGAGGTGGACCTGACCGGCTGGTACGACGCACTCGCCGCACAGGGCTTCGGCTACGGCCCCGCCTTCCGCGGGCTGCGCGCCGCGTGGCGACGCGGCACGGAGATCTTCGCCGAACTGGCCCTCCCCGAGGAACAGGCCACCGCCGCGACCGGGTACGGACTGCACCCCGCGCTGCTCGACGCCGCACTGCACGCCATCGAACTGGGCGCGCTGCCCGGCGGCGGCGAGACGCGGCTGCCCTTCGCATGGAGCGGGGTACGCCTGGACACGGCCGGGGCCACCGCGGCACGCGTCCGGCTGGCACCCGCCGGGCCCGACGCGGTCACCCTCGCGTTCGCCGACGCGGCGGGTCGCACGGTGGCGTCGGTAGGCGCGCTGTCGCGGCGTCCGGTCTCCGCCGAGCGACTCCGCGCGGCACAGAGCGGGGGACGCGACCCGCTGTACCGGGTGGAGTGGACTGTGCTGCCCGGCATCGCCGGTCCGGGCTCCGGCGCGACCCCCGAGCGGTGGGTGGTCGTCGGCGACGCCGCCGACGCGGCCCGCCTGGCCGGAACGCCGACGGCCGCCGGTGCCGGCATCCGGACCCATCCGGACCTTCCGGCGCTCGCCGGGGACATCGACCGTACGGCGGACGTCCCGGCCGTCGTCCTGGCACCGTTGACCGGCTCCTCCCCGGACGGTACGGACGCGGCACGGGCCGCCGGGCGTGCGCTGGCCCTGGCCCAGGGCTGGCTGGCCGATGAGCGTTTCGCCGCCTCCCGTCTGGTCGTCGTCACCCGGGGCGCGGTCGCCGCGGGGCCCGACGAGGACGTGTCCGACCTCGCGCACAGCGCTGTCTGGGGGCTCGTCCGCACGGCACAGACCGAGCACCCCGACCGGATCACCCTGCTCGACCTCGACGACGAACCCGCCTCGCGGCGGGTCATGGCGGCCGCCCTCGCCGCCGCGGAGGCCTCGGGCGAAGCCCAACTCGCCGTCCGCGCCGGGCGCGTACTCGCACCCCGCATGACACGTGCCACGACGCCCGTGCCCCCCGGGCCCGGTGAGGGGCCGTGGCCGGCGGACGGCACCGTACTGATCACCGGCGCGACCGGCGCCCTGGGCGCCGCCGTGGCCCGCCACCTGGTCACCGCGCACGGCGTACGCGATCTGCTGCTCGTCGGCCGACGCGGCGACGCCGCCCCCGGCGCCGTCGCACTCCGCCAGGAACTGGGCGAGTCGGGGGCCAGAGCCACTTTCGCCGCCTGCGACGTCGCCGACCGTGCGGCGCTCGCGGCACTGCTCGCCACGGTGCCCGCCGACCGTCCGCTGACGGCCGTCGTCCACGCCGCCGGTGTCCTGGACGACCGCGTCTTCGACGCCCTCACTCCCGAGAGCCTCGAAGCGGTCCTGCGACCGAAGGCGGACGCCGCCCGGCACCTGCACGACCTCACCCGCGATCTCGACCTGGCCGCCTTCGTCCTCTTCTCCTCCGTGCAGGGCCTGCTCGGCGGCGCGGGACAGGCCAACTACGCGGCGGCAAACACCTACCTGGACGCCCTGGCACAGCGTCGGCGGGCCGGCGGTCTCGTGGCCACCTCACTGGCCTGGGGCCCGTGGGCGGAGGGCGGCATGGCCGCCGGGCTCGGCGAGACCGACCGCCGCCGGTTCGCCCGTGTGGGCATCCACGCGCTCACCCCCGGCCAGGGCCTGCGACTCCTCGACGCCGCGCTGGCCTCCGGCGACGCCTGCCCGGTGCCGCTCGCCCTCGACACCGCCGCGCTACGGGCCGCCGGCACCGGCGTACCGCCGTTGCTGCGCGGGCTCGTCCCGGCGCGCATCCGCGAAGTGGCGGGCCCCGGCCCGAGCACGTCCGGCGAAGCGCCGGGCGCCCGGCTCGTGGCCCGGCTCACCGAACTCGACGCCGCCGCCCAGGAGAAGCAGCTGCTCGCCCTGGTGCGGACCGAGGCCGCCGCCGTCCTGAACTACGACCGCGCGGAGACGGTCGACGCGCGCCGGAGCTTCAAGGAACTCGGCGCCGACTCCCTCAGCGCCGTGGAACTGCGCAACCGGCTCGGCAGGGCGACCGGACTACGGCTGTCCGCGACCGTCGTCTTCGACCATCCGACCCCCACCGCACTGGCCGGACGGCTCCGGGCCGAACTCTTCCCCGCCGCAGACCCGGAGGTCACGGAGAGCGGGGAGGACCGGGCACACGACACCGTCCCCGACAAACCGGACCCCGCGGCCGGCGCGGAGGAACTGGCCGCCGAGGAACAACTGATCGACGCCATGGATGTGGCGGAACTGGTCCGGATGGCCCGCGAAGGCATCGAGTCCTGAACAGCACTGGGAGAAGAAAGCTCATGACCCGAACGCCGCCGTCCTCGTCACCTTCTTCGTCAGCTTCCTCGCAGTCCCCCGCGTCCTCTGCGTCCCCCGCGTCCTCTGCGTCCTCTGCGTCCCCGGTCTCTCCGGCCTCCCCTTCGTCCTCCTCCGACACGACCGTCGTGGAGGCGCTCAGGGACGCCCTCAAGGAAACCGCCCGGCTGCGCCGCGAGAACCGGCAACTCCAGGCCGGTGTGGGGGAGCCGGTGGCGGTGGTGGGGATGGCGTGTCGGTTGCCGGGTGGGGTGGTGTCGCCGGCCGGGTTGTGGGAGTTGGTGGTCGAGGGTCGGGACGGTGTGTCGGGGTTTCCGGTGGACCGGGGTTGGGATGTGGAGGGGTTGTTCGATCCGGATCCGGATCGGCCGGGGACGTCGTATACGCGGCATGGCGGGTTTTTGCATGATGCGGCGGAGTTCGATGCGGAGTTCTTCGGGATCTCGCCGCGTGAGGCGTTGGCGATGGATCCGCAGCAGCGGTTGTTGCTGGAGGCGTCGTGGGAGGCGGTGGAGTCGGCGGGTGTCGATCCGCACGCGTTGCGGGGCAGCCGCACCGGAGTCTTCGCCGGAATCATGTACCACGACTACGGACCCGCACTGCACATCCCCGCCGGAGGCGTGGACGGCCAGCGGCTGACCGGCGGCGCCGGCAGCGTGCTGTCGGGTCGGGTGGCTTTTTCGTTGGGGCTTGAGGGTCCTGCGGTGACGGTGGATACGGCGTGTTCGTCGTCGTTGGTGGCGGTGCATCTGGCGGTGTCGGCGTTGCGGGCGGGGGAGTGTTCGCTGGCGTTGGCGGGTGGGGTGACGGTGATGTCGTCGCCGGGGACGTTTGTGGAGTTTTCGCGGCAGCGTGGGTTGTCGGTGGATGGGCGGTGTCGGTCGTTCGCGGCGTCGGCGGGTGGGACGGGTTGGGCGGAGGGGGTGGGGCTGCTGGTGTTGGAGCGGTTGTCGGATGCGCGGCGGCTCGGGCATCGGGTGTTGGCGGTGGTGCGGGGCAGTGCGGTCAATCAGGACGGGGCGAGTAATGGGTTGACGGCGCCGAGTGGGCGGGCGCAGGAGCGGGTGATCCGGGCGGCGTTGGCGTCGGCGGGTGTGAGCGCTGCTGATGTGGATGTGGTGGAGGCGCACGGTACGGGGACGCGGTTGGGTGATCCGATCGAGGCGCAGGCGTTGTTGGCGACGTATGGGCGGGATCGTGCGGCGGGGCGGCCGTTGTGGTTGGGGTCGTTGAAGTCGAACATCGGGCATGCGCAGGCGGCTGCGGGTGTGGCTGGTGTGATCAAGATGGTGATGGCTCTTCAGCGGCGTGCGTTGCCGCGGACGTTGCATGTGGATGAGCCGACGCCGTTGGTGGACTGGGCTTCGGGTGGGGTCGAGTTGCTGACGGAGCAGCGGGAGTGGGAGGCGGTCGAGGGGCGTCCGCGCCGGGCGGGGGTGTCGTCGTTCGGGATCAGTGGCACCAACGCCCACCTCGTCCTGGAGGAAGCGCCCCCCGCACCCGAACCGGAAGCGACCCCCGTTCCCGACACCTCCCCAATGCCGCTGGTGCTCTCCGCCCGTACCCCGGACGCGCTGCGCGACCAGGCACGTCACCTGCTGCCCCTGCTCCGGGACACCGCCGGGCCCGCCGGCCGCGACCTCGCCTTCTCCTTGCTGACGTCCCGTTCGCTGTTCGACCACCGTGCCGTGGTCGGCGGGGACGGGCGGGCATGGGAGGAAGGGCTCGCGGCGCTCGCCGACGGTGCGCCCGGCGCGGACGTGGTGGCGGGCGAGGCCTCCGCCACCGGGCCGGTCGTGTTCGTCTTCCCTGGTCAGGGTTCGCAGTGGGCCGGTATGGCGGGGGAGTTGCTGGCGGGGTCGCCGGTGTTCGCGGCTCGGATGGAGGAGTGCGAGCGGGCTCTGGCGCCGTTCGTGGACTGGTCGTTGCTGGACGCCGTGCGCTCGGGGCAGGCGTGGGACCGGGTCGATGTGGTCCAACCCGCCCTCTTCGCGGTGATGGTGTCGCTGGCGGAGGTGTGGCGGTCGTTCGGCGTGGTGCCGGACGCGGTCGTGGGTCACAGCCAGGGGGAGATCGCCGCCGCCGTGGTGGCGGGCGCGCTGTCCCTGGAGGACGGGGCCAGGGTCGTCGCCCTGCGCAGCCGGGCGCTGGGTGTGCTGGCCGGACGCGGCGGCATGGTCTCCGTGGCCCTCGCGCACGACCCCCTGACCGACCTGCTCGCCGACCGCCCCGGACTGTCGGTCGCCGCCGTCAACGCCCCCTCCGCCGGGGTGGTGTCCGGCGACCCCGACGCCCTGGCCGAATTGCTCGCGCACTGCGAGGCCCAGGGCGTACGGGCCCGGCGCATCGACGTCGACTACGCCTCGCACTCCGCGCACGTGGAGGAGATACGCGAGACGCTCCTGGAGGCCCTGGCCGGACTGCGGCCGGCGGCCGCCCACGTGCCGTTGTACTCCACCGTCGAGGGCGGCTGGCTGGACACCACCCGGATGGACGCCGACTACTGGTACCGCAACCTGCGGGCCACCGTCGGCTTCGCACCCGCCGTCCGCACCCTCGCCGAGTCCGGATACACGGGGTTCATCGAGGTCAGCCCGCACCCCGTGCTCACCATGGGCATCGAGGAGACCGTCCACGAGACCGGCTGCGAGGCCGTGGTGCTCGGTACGCTCCGGCGCGACGAGGGCGGGCTGCGGCGCCTGCACCACGCGCTCGGCGAAGCCTTCGTACGAGGGCTCCCCGTCGACTGGAAGCCGGCCCTCGCCGGCGCCGGTGCCCGCCTCGTGGACCTGCCCACCTATCCGTTCCAGCGCCGCCGCTACTGGCTGGAGACCCCGCGGGCGTCGGACCCGGCCGCCCCGGCCGACGACGGACTGTGGCGGGAGATCGAGGCCCAGGACTCCGCGGCCCTCGCCGACACCCTGGGGGTCGACCCCGGGGCGGTGGGCGAGGTACTGCCCGCCCTGTCCGCGTGGCGCTCCGAACGGATACGGGGGCGGCGCGCCGACAGCTGGCGTCACCGTGTGGGGTGGCGACCGCTGACGCTCGCGCCGAGGGCGTCGCTGTCCGGGCGGTGGCTCGTCGTGCTTCCGGCGGCCGACAGCGGCGCCGATGTCCTGGCCGCGCTGACGGCGGCCGGGGCCGAACCGGTCCCCGTCGTCGTCTCCGCCCCCGACCAGGACCGGGAATCCCTCGCGGCCCTGCTGCGTGCCGCGTCGGGCGCGGACCCCGTGGCCGGCGTGTTCTCGTTGCTGGCCGAGGAGACGCGCCCGCACCCCGCCCATCCCGACGTGCCCGCCGGGCTGTCCCTGACCCTCGCCCTCGTCCAGGCGCTCGGCGACACCGGCACGGACGCCCCGCTGTGGTGCGCCACCCGGGCCCTGGCCGCCGTGGGCGGCGGCGAGCGGCCGGGCACCAGTGCGCAGGCCGCGGTCACCGGACTGGGCCGGACGGTCGCCCTGGAACGGCCCGGCCACTGGGGCGGCCTCGTCGACCTGCCCGCGGTGCTGGACGAGCGAGCCGCGGACCGGCTGGGCGCGGTCCTCGCCACCGTCACCGACGAGGACCAGGTCGCCGTGCGTTCCTCCGGCGTCTACGGGCGCCGCCTGCTCCCGATCGGTCCCGGCCGTCCGGCCGAGGCCCGCCACAGCCCGAGCGGCACCGTACTCATCACCGGCGGCACCGGCGGGATCGGGGCCCAGGTCGCCCGCGAACTCGCCGAGCGGGGAGCCGCCCACCTGCTGCTGCTCAGCCGCCGCGGACCCGACGCCCCCGGCGCGGACGAACTCCGCACCGAACTGACCGCGCTCGGCGCACGGGTGACCGTCGCCGCCTGCGACGTCGCCGACCGCGCGCAGCTGACGGCGGTCGTCGCCGCGATCCCCGAGGAGGAGCCGCTCACCACGGTCGTGCACGCGGCCGGGGTCCTCGACGACGGCACCCTCGACGCCCTCGACCCGGCCCGTCTCGCCACCCTGATGCGCGTCAAGGTCACCGCCGCCCGCACCCTGCACGAGGTCACCGACGGCATCGGCCTCGCCGACTTCGTCGTGTTCTCCTCCTTCATGGGCGTCCTCGGCAGCGCCGGCCAGGGAAACTACGCCGCCGCCAACGCCGCGCTCGACGCCCTGGTCGCCGAACGCCGGGCCGCCGGACTGCCCGGCACCTCCCTCGCCTGGGGCGCCTGGGCCGGCGGCGGCATGGTCGACGACCGGGTCGCCGACCGCCTCCGCCGCCTCGGCATCACCCCCATGGAACCCCGGGCGGCCGTCCGGGCCATGACCGCCGCCCTCGCGGACCACGACGAACTCTGCGTCGTCGCCGACGTGGACTGGCAGCGCTTCCGCGAGGCCGTCGGGCTGCGCGCCACGGCGCTGCTGAGCGGCCTGCCCGGATCCGCCGACGCGCGGACCCCGGCACCGGCCGGACCCGCCGAGCAGGACGGGCAGGTGCGCGGGCAGCTCGCCGCGCTCCCCGCCGCCGAACGGTCCCGTCACATCACCGACCTCGTGCGCACCCACGCCGCGACGGTGCTGCGCCACGGCGCGGCCACCGACATCGCCCCCGGCCGGGCCTTCGCCGAACTCGGCTTCGACTCCCTCACCGCGGTGGAACTGCGCAACCGCCTCGGCACGGCCACCGGACTGCGGCTGCCCACCACCCTGCTCTTCGACCACCCCACACCCCAGGCACTCGCCGCCCGTCTCCTCGCCGAACTCGCCCCGTCGGACCCCCCGACCGAGGAGGCCGACGCGACCCTCCCCGGGGGGACGGCCGACGTCGACGACGACCCGATCGCGATCATCGGCATCGGCTGCCGCTTTCCCGGCGCCGTGCACGGCCCGGACGCCTTCTGGCAGCTGCTCACCGAGGGACGGGACGTCATCGCCGACTGGCCGCCGGACCGGGGCTGGGACACCGACCGGCTCTACGACCCCGACCCGGACCGGCCCGGCACCACCTACAGCCGGCGCGGCGGATTCCTCCACGACGCCGGAGGCTTCGACGCAGCCTTCTTCGGGATCTCGCCCCGCGAGGCCCTGGCCATGGACCCGCAGCAGCGGCTGCTCCTGGAGACCTGCTGGGAGAGCGTCGAACACGCCGGTATCGACCCCACCGCACTGCGCGGCCGCCCGGTCGGCGTGTTCGTCGGCACCAACGGCCAGGACTACCCCGGCGTCCTCGACGGCGCGCCCGGCGTGTCCGAGGGCCATGTCATGACGGGCAACACCGCCAGCGTGATGTCGGGCCGGATCTCGTACGAACTGGGCCTCGACGGGCCCGCGCTGACCGTGGACACCGCGTGCTCCTCCTCGCTGGTGACCCTGCACCTGGCGGCCCAGGCCCTGCGCCGGGGCGAGTGCGCGCAGGCCCTCGCCGGGGGTGTCACCCTCATGACCACGCCCAAGCTGTTCGTCGAGTTCAGCCGCCAGCGCGGGCTGGCCCCGGACGGCCGCTGCAAGGCGTTCGCGGCCGGCGCCGACGGCACGGGCTGGGCCGAGGGCGTCGGCATGCTCCTCCTCGAACGCCTCTCGGACGCCCGCCGCGCAGGCCACCGGGTGCTCGCGGTGCTCAGCGGCACCGCCGTCAACCAGGACGGCGCCAGCAACGGCCTGACCGCGCCCAGCGGGCCGGCCCAGCAACGCGTCATCCGGGCCGCGCTCACCGACGCCCGGCTCACGGCCGCGGAGATCGACGCCGTGGAGGCGCACGGCACCGGCACCCGGCTCGGCGACCCCATCGAGGCCCAGGCCCTCCAGGCCGTGTACGGCGCCGGACGGACCACCGACGAGCCGCTGTGGCTGGGGTCGGTCAAGTCCAACATCGGCCACACCCAGGCCGCCGCCGGCGTCGCCGGCGTCATCAAGATGGTGCTCGCCATCGGCCACGGCGAACTGCCCCGGACCCTGCACGCCGACGAACCCAGCACCCACATCGACTGGGACACGGCGGGCCTGCGGCTCCTCTGCGAGCCCACCTCGTGGCCCCGGACCGGGCGCCCGCGCCGCGCCGGCGTGTCCTCGTTCGGCATCAGCGGCACCAACGCACACGTGATCGTGGAACAGGCACCCGATGCGGGCGAGGCGGACGGCACGGCCGGAGAGACCGCGACCGGCGGCGCGGGGCGGACCCGCCCCTCCCCGGCCCGGACGCTGCCGCTGCTCCTGTCCGCCCGGACGCCCGCCGCGCTGCGCGCCCAGGCCGCCCGACTGCTCGCCCACCTCGACACCGGCCCCGGTACCCCGCTGCCCGACGTGGCCCTGGCCCTCGTCCGCGGACGGGCCGCGCTGGAGCACCGGGCCGCCGTGCCCGGGGACGACGAGACGGCCGCGCGCCGCGCGCTGGGCGCCCTGGCCGCCGGGACGTCCGACCCGGAACTGGTCACCGGCCTGGCGGCACCCGGGCCTACCGTGCTGCTCTTCCCCGGTCAGGGAAGCCAGCGGTCCGCCGCCGGAGCCGCGCTGTACCGCGACGAGCCGGTGTTCGCCGACGCGCTGGACGACGTACTCGCCCACTTCGCCCCCCACCTCGACCTGCCACTGCGGGACATCCTGTTCGCCGCCGAGGGCGACGAGCGGGCCCCGCTGCTGCACCGCACCCGGTACACCCAGCCCGCGCTGTTCGCGCTGGAGGTGGCCCTGTTCCGGCTGCTGGACCACTGGGGAGTCGTCCCGGACCTGCTCATCGGCCACTCGGTCGGCGAACTCGCCGCCGCGCACGTCGCCGGGGTGCTGGACCTGCCCGACGCCTGCGCCCTGGTCGCCGCCCGCGGCCGTCTCATGGACGAACTGCCCGGCGGCGGCGCCATGGTCGCGGTCGAGGCCGGCGAGGACGAAGTGCTCCGTGTGCTCGGCCTCCTCGAAGAGGCCGCGGACGGCACGGTCGGTATCGCGGCCGTCAACGGACCGGCGGCCACCGTCATCAGCGGTGACGAGGACGCCGTCCTGCGCGCGGCCGAGGAGTTCCGCCGCCAGGGCCGCCGGACCCGGCGGCTCACCGTGAGCCACGCGTTCCACTCCGCCCGGATGGACGGCATGCTCGACGCCTTCCGCGAGGTGGCCGAGGGCCTGACGTACGCCGAGCCCCGCATCCCCGTGATCTCCAACCTCACCGGAGAGCCCGCCTCCGCCTCCGAGTTGTGCTCCCCGGAGTACTGGGTGCGGCACGTGCGCGGCGCGGTGCGGTTCATGGACGGCGTACGGCGGCTGGCCGCCGAGGGCGCCACGACGTTCCTGGAGGCCGGGCCGGGCGGCGTGCTCTCCGCCCTGGTGCCGGCCTGTCTGCCGGAGGACGGGCCCGGCGTGGCGGCGGTCCCGCTGCTGCCCAAGGGACAGCCGGAGGCGGCCTCGGTCGTCGCGGCCCTCGCCCGCCTGCACGTCCGCGCGGTCGCCGTCGACTGGACCGCCGGGCACGGGGGCCCCACCGCCCCGCATGTCGACCTGCCCACCTACCCCTTCCAGCACGAACGGTTCTGGCCGCGCCCGGCCGCGGGGAAGGACGCGGACCACGCCACCACGGACTCGGACCCCCTCTGGGACCTGGTCGGTACGGCCGACGCACCGTCGGTCGCCTCGCTGCTGGGACTCGACGAACGGGCGCCGCTCGGTGACGTACTGCCCGCGCTGTCCGCCTGGCGTGCGCGCCGGGACCAGGAGGTGGCCGCCGCCCGGCACCACTACCGCGTCGAATGGCAGCCGCTGGCCCTGCCCGCCCGCATCCGGTTGTCCGGCCCGTGGCTCCTCGCGGTGCCGGACGACCCCGCGGTCACGGAGACGGCCGCGGCCGTCGAACGAGCCCTCGCGGAGCACGGCGCCGAGACGACCGTCGTCCGGATCGCCGCCGGCGCCGGACGCGCGGAACTGGCCGAACGGCTCCCCGCCGGGGCCACCGGTGTGCTCTCCCTGCTGGCCCTGACCGACCTCCCGCACCCGGACGACGCGCCGCTCGGGGCGGGGCTCGCCCTCACCCTGACCCTTCTCCAGGCCCTCGGCGACACCGCCAGCCGCGCCCGGCTGTGGTGCGTCACCTCCGGCGCCGTCCGGGCGGGCCAGGACACGCCGCCGTCGCCCGCTCAGGCCCGGGTGTGGGGACTCGGCAGGGTCGCCGCCCTGGAACACCCCGACCGCTGGGGCGGCCTGGTCGACCTCCCCGAACGGCTCGACCCCGCCGCCCTGCGCGGTCTGTGCGCGTGCCTGGGAGGTGGGGACGGCGCCGACGCCGGGCACGGCGACGGCACGACGGACGGACTCGCAGGTGAGGACCAGATCGCGATCCGCCCGTCCGGCCTGCTCGGCCGACGGCTGGTAGGCACCCCGGAGGGCCTCCCGGCCTCCGGCGGCCGTGTCATCCCCGTCGTCGACGTCGACGCCGCCGACGCCGCCGGCGACGATGTCACCCCCGGTCGCCAGGTCACCCCCGGCGCCGTACCGGCCCCCACCGGCTGGCGCCCCCGGGGAACCGTGTTGGTCACCGGCGGCACGGGCGGCATCGGCCGGCACGTCGCCCGCTGGCTGGCCCGGGAAGGGGCCGGGCACCTCGTGCTGGCCGGCCGGCGGGGAACGGCCGCCCCCGGCGCGGCGGCGCTCGTCGCCGAGCTGGAGCAGGCGGGAGCCCGGGTCACCGTGGCCGCCTGCGACCTCGCCGACCGGGCCGCGACGGCCGCGCTCGTCGAGCGGCTCCGGGCGGCCGGGGACACACCGCGCGCGGTCTTCCACACCGCGGGCACCGTCTCCGACACCCGCACCGAGCAGTGCACACCCGCGCAGCTCCACGCCGAACTGGCCGCCAAGGCGGACGGAGCCGACCACCTCGACGCACTCCTCGCCGACGAACCGCTCGACGCCTTCGTGCTGTTCTCCTCCATCGCGGGCACCTGGGGCAGCGGCGGCCAGGCCGCGTACGCCGCCGCCAACGCGCACCTGGATGCCCTCGCCGCCCGGCGCAGGGCCCAGGGGCGCACCGCGCTCTCCGTCGCGTGGGGCCCCTGGGAGGGCACCGGCATGGCCGACGGCGACGCCGGTGCCGGGCTGCGCCGGCACGGCCTCGTCGGCCTGCGGCCCGAAACGGCGCTGACCGCACTCCGCCAGGCCCTGGACACGGGACGCACCGAGGTCGTCGTCGCCGACGTGGACTGGCGGCGGTTCGTCCCCGTCTTCACCTCCGGACGCCCCAGCAGGCTCTTGGAAACACTCCCCGAGACCGCCGGGGCCGCCGCTGCCCCCGAACCCTTCGAGGGCCGGCCGCCGGCCGGCACCGCGGCACCGGAGGACCACGCCGGCCGGTGGCGCGACCGGCTCACGGCCCTCCCCGACGCAGAGGGCGACCGGCTCCTCGTCGAACTGATCACCACCGAGGCGGCCGCGATCCTCGGCCACGGGTCGGCCGGGCGGGTCGACCCCGAACGCCCGCTGCGCGACATCGGCTTCGACTCCATCACGGCCGTCGAACTCCGCAACCGGCTCGTCGCCGCCACCGGTTTCCGCCTCCCGGTCACCGGCCTCTTCGACCACCCCACGGCGACCGGCCTCGCCCGGCACATCCGCGAGGGCCTCACGGGCGCCGCACGGTCCGCCGCCGTCCCGGACACCACCGCACCCACGGCCCCGCACGCCACCGATCCGGCCGACGACCCGCTCGCCGTGGTCGCGATGGCCTGCCGCTTCCCCGCGGGCGTGCGCGCCCCGGAGGACCTGTGGCGGCTGGTGGCCGACGAGGTGGACGCCATCGGCGCCTTCCCCACCGACCGGGGCTGGGACCTGGACTCCCTGTACGACCCCGACCCGGACCGGCCGGGCACCTTCTACAGCTCCGGCGGCGGATTCCTCGACGGGGCGGGCGACTTCGACGCCGGCTTCTTCGGGATCTCGCCCCGTGAGGCGCTGGCCATGGACCCGCAGCAGCGGCTCCTCCTGGAGACGTCCTGGGAGGTGCTCGAACGCGCCGGGATCGACCCGCTGTCGGTCCGCGGCAGCCGCGGTGGCGTCTTCGTCGGCGTGGCCTCCCAGGGCTACGGCACCGGACCGGGCACGTCGACCGACGGCGTCGAAGGGCATCTGCTGAGCGGCAACGTCACCAGCGTGGCGTCCGGCCGGATCGCCTACACGCTCGGCATCGAGGGCCCGGCCGTCACCCTCGACACGGCCTGCTCCTCCTCACTGGTCGCCCTGCACCTCGCCGGTCAGGCGCTGCGCGCCGGTGACTGCTCCTTCGCGCTCGTCGGCGGCGCCGCCGTGATGGCCGCCCCGGACGTGTTCGTGGAGTTCAGCAAGCAGGGCGGTCTCTCGCCCGACGGCCACTGCCGCTCGTTCGCCGACGGCGCCGACGGCACCGGCTGGGGCGAGGGCGCCGGCATGATCCTCATCGAGCGGCTGTCCGACGCCCGGCGCCTCGGCCACCCCGTGCTCGCCCTGGTCCGGGGTACGGCGGTCAACCAGGACGGCGCCAGCAACGGCCTCACCGCCCCCAACGGCCTCGCCCAGCAGCGGGTGATCCGCGAGGCACTCGCCCACGCCCGCCTGACCACGGCCGACGTCGACATGGTCGAGGCGCACGGCACCGGCACCGTCCTCGGCGACCCGGTGGAGGCACAGGCACTGCTGGCCACCTACGGCCAGGGCCGCGCGGCGGACCGGCCGCTCTGGCTGGGCTCGCTGAAGTCCAACCTCGGCCACACCCAGGCCGCGGCGGGCGTCGCGGGACTGATGAAGACCGTCCTGGCCATGGGGCACGGAACGCTGCCCAGGACCCTGCACGCCGACGACCCCACCTCCCGGGTCGACTGGTCCGGCGGCGCCGTCCGGCTCCTCGACCGGGCCCGCCCCTGGCCGGCCCCCGGCCGCCCCCGGCGCGCCGGAGTCTCGGCGTTCGGCATGAGCGGCACCAACGCCCATGTGGTCCTGGAGGAGGCGCCCCCGGAGCCGGCCGTCCCGGAGCCGCCGACCGCCGCTCAGGACACCGGCGCCCGGCCCGACGCCCCCTCGTCGCCCGCGCTGCCCTGGCTCCTGTCCGCCCGCTCGCAGCCGGCCCTGCGCGAGCAGGCCGCGCGGCTGCACGCCCACCTCACCGACCGACCGGAACTGCGACCGGCCCACGTCGCCCACGCGTTGGCGACCACCAGGTCCGCCCTCCCGCACCGGGCCGTCGTCGTCGGCCGTGGCCGCGGTGAACTGCTGGACGCGCTGGCCGCCCTCGCGGGCCGGTCGGCCGCGTCCGGAGCCGTCGAGGGACAGGCCCGCAGCGGCGGCCGTACCGTCTTCGTCTTTCCCGGTCAGGGTTCGCAGTGGGCGGGGATGGGGGCGGATCTGCTGGATGCGGCTCCGGTCTTCGCGGAGCGGGTGGCGCGGTGCGAGCGGGCGCTGTCGCCGTACGTGGACTGGTCGTTGACCGGTGTGCTGCGGGGTCAGCCCGGTGCGCCGTCGTTGGAGCGGGTGGATGTGGTGCAGCCGGCGCTGTGGGCGGTGATGGTGTCGTTGGCCGCGCTGTGGCGGTCGTGCGGCGTGGAGCCGTCGGCGGTGGTCGGGCACAGCCAGGGGGAGATCGCGGCTGCCGTGGTGGCCGGGGCGTTGTCCCTGGAGGACGGGGCCAAGGTCGTCGCCCTGCGCAGCCGGGCCCTCGTGGCGCTGGCCGGGGCCGGTGGCATGGTGTCCCTCGCCGTCTCCGAGGACCGGGCCCGAGCCCTCCTGGCACCCCACGGCGACCACGTCTGCGTGGCCGCCGTGAACGGCCCCGACGCGGTGGTGGTGGCCGGCCGGACGGACGCGCTCACGGACCTCCTCGCGGCCTGCGAGAGGGACGGCGTACGGGCCCGGCGCATCCCGGTCGACTACGCGGCTCACTCGGCCCAGGTGGCCCGGGTCCGCGACGACCTGCTGGCCGCACTGGCCGACGTGACGCCCCGCACGGGCGGGACACCGCTGTACTCCACGGTCACCGGCGAACCCCTCGACGGATCGCTGCTGACGGCGGACTACTGGTACCGGAACCTGCGCGAACCCGTCGAGTTCGCGCGGGCCACCGCACGGCTGCTGGACGCCGGATTCGACCTCTTCGTCGAGACGAGCCCGCACCCCGTGCTCACCGCCGGAGTCGAGGGAACCGCCGAACGGGCGGGCCGGACCGTCACCACCGTCGGGACGCTGCGTCGCGACGACGGCGACTCCGCGCGGTTCCTCGCCTCGCTCGCCGAGGCCTGGACCACCGGAGCCGAGGTGGCCTGGCCGGACGTCGTGGCCCAGGCCGCGCCCGGCGCCCGACCCGTCCCCCTGCCCACCTACGCCTTCCAGCGGACCCGGTTCTGGCTGCCCACCCCGGGCCGCACCGCCCCGGCGGCCGGCGCGGCCGGCGGCGGCGCCGCACAGGACAGCTTCTGGGCGGCCGTGGACAGCGGCGACCCGGCCGGGCTGGCCGCCGCCCTCGGCGCGGAAGCCGACGCCGCTCCGGAGGGCTTCGCCCCGGCGCTGCGCGAGGTGCTGCCGGTGCTGTCCGGCTGGCGTCGCGCCCGGCTCGACCGGGACGCCGTGCGGTCCCTCGGCTATCGGGTCCGCTGGCAGCCGGTGGCCGACCCGCCCGCCGCGCCGCTCGACGGCGACTGGCTCCTCGTCGTACCGAAGCAGCACACCGACGACCCGCTCGTCGGCGCGTGCCAGGACGCG
Source organism: Streptomyces stelliscabiei (assembly GCF_014873495.1). Classification (GTDB taxonomy): domain Bacteria; phylum Actinomycetota; class Actinomycetes; order Streptomycetales; family Streptomycetaceae; genus Streptomyces; species Streptomyces bottropensis. The sequence continues at coordinate 8,988,144 of NZ_JADBGF010000001.1, forward strand.
CTGCGGCTCGGGGGCGCGCGGGCCCGTACCGTCACCGTCGACGCGGGCGACGCGGCCCGTACGGCGCAGGACGTCGCCGACGCCGTCGCGGACGCGGCCCGGCCGGTCTCCGGCGTGCTGTCCCTGCTGGCCCTGGACGAGCGTGCGCCGGGGCAGGAGGCCCTGGTGCTCGCCGGAACCGCCGCCACCCTCGAACTGCTCAAGGCCCTGGACACCCTGGGGATCGACGCCCCGCTGTGGTGCGTGACCGGCGGCGCGGTCGCCGTCCACCCCGACGAGCGGCTCACCCGTCCGGGCGGGGCCCAGCTGTGGGGGCTCGGCCGGGTCGTCGGCCTGGAACAGCCCAGGCGCTGGGGCGGCATCGCCGACCTGCCACCGCACCCCGGCTCCGACGAGGTACGCCGCCTCGCCGCCTTCCTCGCGGGCGGCCACGAGGAGGACCACCTCGCCGTACGGCCCACCGGCGCTCACGCGCGCCGACTCGTCCACGCCCCGGCGCCCGACGCCCCGGCGGGCCACGACCGGACACCGGCCGGAGGCACCGCCCTGATCACCGGCGACACCGGGACGCTGGGCGCGGACATCGCCCGCTGGCTCGCCCGGCGCGGCGCCCGCCAGGTCGTCCTGGCCGGGGACCGGAGCGCGGACCAGGTGGCCGTGGCCGCCCTGCGCGACGAACTCGCCGGACTGGGCGCCGAGTTGACCGTGCCCGACGACCCGAACGCCCCGGCCGCCCTGCCCGGCGGGGCACCCCTGACCGTCGCCGTCCACCTCGCCCGTGCCCATGACCCCGGCGCCTCGCTCGCCGAAGTCACCCCCGAGGACCTGGAGGGCGCCCTGCGTTCCGTCCTCGGCCCGGTGGCCGACCTCGACGCGCTGCTCGACGGCCACCCGGCACCCGACTCCGTCGCCCTCGCCGTGCTGTTCCCGCTGAGCGGTGTCTGGGGGGCCGCCCGGCGGGGCGCCGCCACCAGCGCCTACGCCGCCCTCGAAGCGCTGGCCCGCGACCGCCGCGACCGGGGGAACCGCTGCGTCACCCTCGCCCTCGGCGGCCAGGAACCCGCGCCCGCCGGATCCGACGCGGTGGAGCGCCCCCTGGACGCGGACACGGTCCTCGCGGCCCTGCAGCAGTCGCTGGACCACGACGAACCCGCCGCGATCCTCGCAGACGTCCGCTGGGAACGCGTCGTGGCCGCCGTGCCCGACCCCCGCGCGCTGCGGCTGCTCAGCGAACTGCCCGAGGCGGCCTCCGCCCCGGACGACACCACGCGGGACGACCAGGACGACGCGGCCGCCGAACTCGCCCGCCGGCTCGACCCGTTGGACGAACCCGCGCGACGCCGTCTGCTGCTCGACCTGGTCTGCGACCACGCGGCCGCCGTCCTCGGACACACCGGCCGCCAGGCCGTCCCGGCCGACCAGGCGTTCTCCGCCGTCGGGTTCGACTCGATGCTCGCCGTGTCCTTCCGCAACCGGCTGCGCACGGCGACCGGCGTCCCCGTCGCCGCGACCGTCGTGTTCGACCATCCCACCCCCACCGCCCTGGCCGACCACCTGTACGACGGGTTGTGCGCCCGTCCCGGACCGGCCGTTCCCGCGCTCGCCGAACTCCGGGCGCTGGAGGCGGCCCTGACCTCCGCCGACCCCCGCGCCCAGGGCGCCGACGAGCTCGGCGCGCGCCTGCAGGACCTCGTACGGACCTGGGCCCGGCGCACAGCGCCCGACACCGGCCCGGCGGACGCCGACGCGATCGGTTCGGCCAGCGCCGACGAGCTGTTCGACCTGCTTGACAACAACTTCGGAATGGCCTGAGGAGCACCGCGAAGATGCCGGACGAACAGAAGCTTCTTGAGTACCTCAGGCGGGCGACCGCGGACCTCGGGCAGGCGCGTCAGCGGCTGCGCGAGGAGGAGGACGCCAGGCACGAGCCCATCGCGATCGTCTCGATGAGCTGCCGCTACCCCGGTGGCGCCGACGACCCCGAGCAGCTCTGGGACCTGGTGTCCTCCGGCACCGACGCCATCTCCGAGTGGCCGGCCGACCGGGGCTGGGACACGGCCGCCCTCTACGACCCGGACCCCGACCGGCCGGGCACCTCCTACACCCGGCACGGCGGATTCCTGCACCGGGCGGGGGAGTTCGACGCCGCGTTCTTCGGCATGTCACCGCGCGAGGCCCTCGCCACCGACCCGCAGCAGCGGCTCCTCCTGGAGACCTCCTGGGAGACGCTGGAACGCGCGGGCCTCGACCCGGCGGCCCTGAAGGGCTCCGCGACCGGCGTCTTCGTCGGCGCCATGACCAACGACTACGGCGACGGCTCCCGAGACCGGTCCGACGTCCAGGGCCTGCTCCACACCGGCACCGCCGGCAGCGTGATCTCCGGCCGGATCTCCTACACCCTGGGCCTGGAGGGCCCGGCGGTGACCGTCGACACCGCCTGCTCGTCCTCGCTGGTCGCCCTGCATCTCGCGATACGCGCGCTGCGCTCCGGCGAGTGCTCCCTCGCCCTCGCGTGCGGTGTCACCGTCATGCCGCACCCCGACCCGTTCGTCGCGTTCAGCCGGCAGCGCGCCCTGGCACCCGACGGCCGCTGCAAGGCCTTCGCGGCCGACGCCGACGGCACCTCGTGGTCCGAGGGCGCGGGTGTGCTGCTGCTGGAGCGGTTGTCGGACGCGCGGCGGCACGGTCGGCGGGTGCTGGCGGTGGTGCGGGGCAGCGCGGTGAACCAGGACGGGGCCAGCAATGGTCTGACGGCGCCGAACGGTCCCTCGCAGCAGCGGGTGATCCGGGCGGCGCTGGCGGACGCCCGGCTGTTGCCCGGTGATGTGGACGCGGTGGAGGCGCACGGCACGGGGACCCGGCTCGGGGACCCGATCGAGGCGCAGGCGCTGCTCGCGACGTACGGCCAGGACCGTGAAGAGCCGCTGTGGCTGGGGTCGTTGAAGTCGAACATCGGGCACTCCTCGGCGGCCGCCGGGGTGGGTGGCGTGATCAAGATGGTGCAGGCGATGCGCCACGGGGTGCTGCCCCGGACCCTGCACGTGGACGCGCCCTCCCCGCAGGTCGACTGGTCCTCCGGCGCGGTCCGGCTGCTGACCGAGGAGCGTTCCTGGCCCACCGGCCCCGAGCGCCCCCGCCGCGCCGCCGTGTCCGGATTCGGCGTGAGCGGCACCAACGCCCACGTGATCCTGGAGGAGGCACCCCCGGCGGAGGACTCCGCCCCCGCCGGGACCACCGAGCCCGACGACACCGCCCGGGCCACGGAGTCCGGTGACCCGACGCCGCTGCCGCTGGTGCCCTGGGTGCTCTCCGCCCGCAGCGAGGAGGCGCTGACCGAGCGGGCACGGCAGCTGCTCCCCCTCGTCGACCTGCTCGACGCGGACCCCGGCCTCCGTGCCGGCGCCGTCGCACGGGCCCTCGCCACCGGCCGGTCGGCGTTCGAGCACCGCGCCGTGGTGGTCGCGGGCGACCCGGACGGCTTCCGTGCGGGACTCACCGGCCTGGTGACCGGCGCCGAGGCCGCGGGGGTCGTCCGTGGTGTCGCGGGACCCGCGGGCCGTACCGTCTTCGTCTTCCCCGGCCAGGGCTCCCAGTGGACCGGCATGGCACTCGGCCTGCTCGACTCCTCACCGGTCTTCGCCGCCCGCATGGCCGCCTGCGAACGCGCCCTCGCCCCGCACGTGGACTGGTCGCTCGCCGCCGTCCTGCGCGGCGACGCGGGCACCCCGCCGCTGGACCGCGTCGACGTGGTCCAGCCCGCGCTGTGGGCGGTGATGGTCTCCCTGGCCGCGCTGTGGCGCTCGGCCGGTGTGGAACCGGACGCCGTGCTCGGCCACTCGCAGGGCGAGATCGCCGCCGCGGTGGTGGCCGGAGCCCTGTCCCTGGAGGACGGCGCCAAGGTCGTCGCCCTGCGCAGCCAGGCGCTGACCGTTCTCGCCGGCCGGGGCGGCATGGCCTCGGTCCCGCTGCCGCCGGAGGAGCTGGCCGACCGCCTCCGGCAGTGGGACGGCAGGCTCTTCGTGGCCGCCGCCAACGGCCCGGCCGCCACGGTGCTGTCGGGCGACACCGAGGCGATCGACGGCGTGGTGGCCGCCCTCCAGGCCGAGGACGTACGGGCCCGGCGCATCCCCGTCGACTACGCCTCCCACTCCGCGCACGTCGAGGAGATCCGCGAACGGCTCCTGGAGTGCCTCGCGGACATCGAGCCGACGACCGGCCGGGTGCCGTTCTTCTCCACCGTGGACCTGCGCTGGCAGGACCCCGGCGCGCTGGACGCCGAGTACTGGTACCGCAACCTGCGGCAGACCGTGCGGTTCGAGGAGGCCACCCGCACCCTGCTCGCCCAGGGCTTCCGCTTCTTCGTCGAGTCCAGCGCCCACCCGGTGCTCACCGTGGGCATCAGCCAGACCGCCGAGGCCGAGGAGTCCGACGCCGTCGCCGTCGGCACCCTCCGCCGCGACCAGGGCGGCCTGGACCGGTTCCTGCTCTCCCTCGCCGAGGCCCACACCGGCGGACTCGCGCCGGACTGGGACACCCTGCTCGCCGGGCACCCGGGCGACACCGTCGACCTGCCCACGTACCCCTTCCAGCGGCGCAGGTACTGGCTGGAACGGCCCCAGGCCGGCGCCGAGAACACCGTCGGCGCCACCGACCCGGCGGACGCCGCCTTCTGGGAGAGCGTCGGCGGAGAGGATCTCCCGGCGCTCACCACGACGCTCGGCGTCCGCCCCGAGGATCCGCTGACCGTCGTCCTGCCCGCCCTGGCCGACTGGCGCAGGCGGCGCGACGAACGCGCGACCGTGGACTCCTGGCGCTACCGGATCGACTGGCGGCCCCTCGCCGCCGCCCCGGCCGGCCGCACCGCCGCCGCCCCGACCGGTACCTGGCTGGTGGCGGTCACCGACGGCACGGAGGGCGACCCGGCGCGGGAAGCCGTGGTCCGGGCGCTGCGCGAGGCCGGCGCCGTCCCCGTGCCCGTCGTCCTGACCGAGGCCCACGCCGACCGGGCCACGCTGACCGCGCACCTGTCCGAGGCGAGCACCGGCCCCGTCCACGGCGTCCTCTCCCTCGTCGCCCTCGACGAGCGCCCCCACCCGAGCCACCCGCACCTTCCCCTCGGCCTCGCGCTCACCCTGACCCTCGTGCAGGCCCTGGGCGACGCCGGCGTCACCGCCCCGCTCTGGTGCGCCACCCGGGGGGCGGTCACGACGGGCCGCGACGACGCGGTGACCAGTCCCGGACAGCACATGGTCTGGGGCCTCGGCCGGTGTGCCGCGCTGGAGCACCCGCAGCGCTGGGGTGGTCTGGTCGACCTGCCCGACACGCTCGACGAGCGGGCCGCCGCCCGGCTGTGCGGCATCCTGGCCGGCCGGGACGACGAGGACCAGGTCGCCGTACGCCACTCCGGCGCGTACGGCCGGCGGCTGGTCCGCGCCCGGCCCGCCGGCCCCGCCCGCGCGGACGCCTGGCAGCCACGCGGCACGGTCCTGGTCACCGGCGGCACCGGCGGCGTGGGCGCGCACCTCGCGCGCCGACTGGCCGAGGGCGGTGCCGAGCACCTCGTCCTGGTCGGCCGCCGGGGTGCCGACACCCCCGGCGCGGCCGACCTGACCGCCGAGCTGACCGCGCTCGGCACCCGGGTCACCGTCGCCGCCTGCGACGTCGCCGACCGCGACCGGCTCGCCGAACTGGTGGCCGGGATCGAACAGGACGGCTCCCGGATCAGGACCGTCATCCACGCCGCCGGCACGGGCCTGCTCGTGCCGCTGTCCGACACCGACCCCGACGAGTTCGCCGACATCCTCTACGCCAAGGTCGCCGGCGCGGAGAACCTCGACGCCGTCTTCGACCGGGACGACCTGGACTCCTTCGTCCTGTTCTCCTCCATCTCCGGCGTCTGGGGCAGCGGCGACCATGGCGCGTACGCCTCCGCCAACGCCCACCTCGACGCGCTCGCGGACCGGCGCCGGGCCCGGGGCCGCACGGCCACCTCCGTGGTGTGGGGCATCTGGGACCCCGAGGGCGGCGCGGGCATGGCCGCCAACCTCGTCGAGGAGCAGCTGCGCGGCCGGGGCATCCCCTTCATGGCCCCCCAGGTCGCGCTGACCGGGCTCCAGCAGGTCCTGACCGACGACGAGACCGTCGTCCTCGTCACCGCCGTCGACTGGGACCGCTTCGCGCCCGTGTTCACCTCGGCCCGGCCCAGCCCGCTCATCGGTGACCTGCCCGAGGTCCGCCGCGCGCTCGCCGAGGAGACCGCGCCCGGCCAGGACGGCGACGGCACCGCCTCCTCGCTGCGCGACCGCATCGCGGACCTGCCCCCCGCCGACCGCGACCGCCTGCTCACCGACCTCGTACGCGCTCACGCGGCCGCCGTGCTCGGCCACGGCTCCGCCGACGCCATCGCTCCCGAACGCGCGTTCCGTGAACTGGGCTTCGACTCGCTGACCGCCGTGGAGATGCGCAACCGGCTCAACGCCGCCACCGGTCTGCGGCTCCCGCTCACCGTCCTCTTCGACTACGCCTCGGCCGACGCGCTCGCCCGACATCTGCGCGGGGAACTCCTCGGCCCCGACACCGCAGCCCCGACCGGGCCGGCCGTCCCCGCCCATGTGCCCGCCGACGCCGACGACCCGATCGCCATCGTCGGCATGAGCTGCCGCTACCCCGGCGACGTCCGCACCCCGCAGGACCTCTGGCGGCTCGTCGCCGAGGGCCGGGACGTCATCTCCGCACTGCCCGCCGACCGCGGCTGGGACCTGGACGGCCTCTACGACACCGACCCCGACCGGCCCGGCACGACCTACAGCTCCGAAGGCGGATTCCTCTACGACGCCGGGCAGTTCGACCCCGCCTTCTTCGGGATCTCGCCGCGCGAGGCGCTGGCCATGGACCCGCAGCAGCGGCTGCTCCTGGAGACCTCCTGGGAGGCCCTGGAGCGGGCCGGCATCGACCCCGCCTCCCTGCGCGGCGGCCAGGTCGGCGTGTTCGCCGGCGCCGCCTATCAGGGCTACGGAGGACTGAGCGACGTACCCGAGGAGGTCGAGGGACACCTGATCGCCGGTATCTCCACCAGCATCCTGTCCGGCCGCATCGCCTACACGCTCGGCCTCGAAGGACCGGCGGTCACCGTCGACACGGCCTGCTCCTCCTCGCTGGTCGCCGTGCACCTGGCGGCCCAGGCCCTGCGCTCCGGCGAGTGCTCCCTGGCGCTCGCGGGCGGCGTGACCGTCATGGGCACCCCGCTGTCCTTCACCGGCTTCAGCAGGCAGCGGGGTCTCGCCGCGGACGGCCGCTGCAAGTCCTTCGGCGCCGACGCCGACGGCTTCGGCATGGCCGAAGGCGTCGGACTGCTGCTCCTGGAGCGGCTGTCGGACGCCCGCCGCAACGGCCACCGCGTGCTCGCCCTCGTACGCGGCTCGGCGGTCAACCAGGACGGGGCCAGCAACGGGCTGACCGCCCCCAGCGGCCTGGCGCAGCAGCGGGTCATCCGCAGCGCGCTGGCCGGCGCGGGAGTGGCCCCGGCCGAGGTCGACGTCGTGGAGGCGCACGGGACGGGCACCCGGCTCGGTGACCCGATCGAGGCACAGGCGCTGCTCGCGACGTACGGCCAGGACCGCCCCGCGGACCGGCCGCTGCTGCTCGGCTCGCTGAAGTCCAACATCGGGCACAGCCAGGCCGCCGCGGGCGTCGCCGGGATCATCAAGATGGTCGAGGCGATGCGCCACGAAGTGCTGCCCCGCACCCTGCACGCCGAGGAGCCGACCCCCAACGTCGACTGGTCCGTGGGCGCCGTGGAACTCCTGACGGAGCCCCGGCCGTGGACCCGCAACGGCCACCCGCGCCGCGCCGGCGTCTCCTCCTTCGGTCTCAGCGGTACCAACGCCCACGTGATCATCGAGGAGCCGTACGGCGAGGAGCCCGGGGAGGCGCCCGAGGGCAACACCCCCGCGACCGCCGTGCCGTGGCTGCTCTCCGGCCGGACCCCGGAGGCGCTGCGCGAGCAGGCCGCGCGGCTGCACGCCCATCTGACGGACCGTCCGGAGCTGCGGCCCCACGACGTCGGCCTCACCCTGGCCACCGCCCGGTCCGCCTTCGAACACCGTGCCGTCGTGGTCGGCGCCGACCACGCCACCCTGCTCACCGGCCTGGCCGCACTCGCCGCAGGACAGGACGACCCCGCCGTGGTCCACGGGACCGTGGCCACCCCGGGCCGTACCGTCTTCGTCTTCCCCGGTCAGGGTTCGCAGTGGGCGGGGATGGCGGTGGGGCTGCTGGACTCGGCCCCGGTCTTCGCGGAGCGGGTGGCGCAGTGCGAGCGTGCGCTGTCGCCGTACGTGGACTGGTCGTTGACCGATGTGCTGCGCGGCGAGCCCGACAGCCCGCCGCTCGACCGGGTCGACGTGGTCCAGCCGGTGCTGTTCTCGGTGATGGTGTCGCTGGCCGCGCTCTGGCGGTCCTGCGGCGTCGAGCCGTCGGCGGTGATCGGGCACAGCCAGGGGGAGATCGCCGCCGCCGTGGTGGCGGGGGCGTTGTCCCTGGAGGACGGCGCCAGGATCGTCGCCCTGCGCAGCCGGATCCTGACCGCACTCGTCGACCGGGGCGCGATGCTCTTCGTCGCCCTCCCCGACGACCAGGTGCGCGAGCGGATGGCACCCTGGGACGGTCGGCTGTCCGTCGCCGCCGTGAACGGGCCCGCCGCCGTGACCGTCTCCGGCGACCCGGAGGCCCTGGAGGAGTTCGGCGACCGGCTGTCCGAGGACGGCGTCATGCGGTGGATGATCCCGGGCGTCACCTTCGCCGGGCACTCGCCCCAGGTGGACGGGTTGCGCCGGGAACTGCTGGACGCGCTCGCCGGGGTGACACCCCGCCGGACCGACGTCGCCTTCTACTCCACCGTCACCGGGGGCGCCCTCGACACCACCGCCCTGGACACCGAGTACTGGTACCGCAACCTCCGCGAGCCCGTGGAGTTCCACCGCGCGGTCGCCGCGCTCATCGACGCCGGCCACGACACCTTCGTCGAGGTCAGCCCGCACCCGGTGCTGGCGGTGTGGCTGGAGAGGAGCCTGGAGGCGGCGGACGTCGCCGGGCTCGTCACGGGCACGCTGCACACCGATGACGGCGGCCCCGGCCGGTTCCTGACCGCGCTCGCCGGACCGCACGTCCACGGTGTCCCGGTGGACTGGCGGGCCGTGTTCGCGGGCACCGACGCCCGCCCCGTCGAACTGCCCACCTACGCCTTCCAGCGCCGGCGGTACTGGCTGGAGCCGACGGCGGCGCCCGCTGCCGGGGAAGGCGGTGCCCAGCCCGCCGACACGGCCTTCTGGGACGCCGTCGAACGGCACGACCTGCCCGCCGTCGCCGCCGCGCTGAACCTGCCGGACGAGGACGCGACGGCCCGTGCGTCCCTCGACGGGGTGCTCCCCGCACTCGCCGACTGGCAGCGCGGCCGCCGCGGCCGCACCACCATCGACGGCTGGCGCTACCAGGTCACCTTCAAGCCCCTGCACCTCACCCCCGGCACCCCCGCCCTCACCGGCACCTGGTGGGTCGTCGTACCGGCCGGTGCCGCCGCCCACCCCGTGGTGGCGGGCGCGCTGCGCGCCCTCGAACGGCACGGCGCCGCCGCCGTACCCGTCGAGATCGCCGCCGCCGGCACCGACCGGGCCGGCCTGGCCGCCCGGCTGGGCGCCGGGGCGGCCCCGGACGGCGGCGTGCTCTCGCTGCTCGCCCTCGCCGAGCAGCCGTACGCCGAGGGGACCGCCCTGCCGACCGGGCTCGTCCTCACCACCCTCCTCCTCCAGGCGCTCGGCGACGCCGGGATCAACGCCCCCCTGTGGTCCGCGACCTGCGGCGCGGTGTCCGTCGGACGCTCCGACGCCCTCACCGCACCCGCCCAGGCGACCCTGTGGGGACTCGGCGCCGTGGCCGGCGTGGAGTACCCGGAGCGCTGGGCCGGAATGCTCGACCTGCCCTCCGACCTGGACGAACGCGCCGGCGGCAGGCTGGCCGCCGTCCTGGCGGGCCTCGACGGCGAAGACCAGATCGCGATCCGGCCCTCCGGCGTCTACGGCCGCAGGCTCGTCCGGGCCCGGCCGGCCGAGGAGACGACGGCAGACGTCTTCGAGCCCGACGGCACGGTACTGATCACCGGCGGCACCGGCGCCCTCGGCGCCCATGTCGCCCGCCGGCTCGCCCGCTCCGGTGCCCGGCACCTGCTGCTCACCGGCCGCCGCGGCCCCGACACACCCGGTGCGGCGGAACTGGTCGCCGAACTCGCCGGCCTCGGCGCCGAGACGACGGTCGCCGCCTGCGACGCCGCCGACCGGGACGCGCTCGCCGCCCTGCTCGCGGACATCCCCGAGGACCGCCCCCTGCGCACCGTCGTGCACGCCGCCGGTCTGCTGGACGACGGCGTCCTCGACACCCTCACCCCCGAGCGGGCCGCCGGGGTCCTGCGCCCCAAGATGGACGCCGCCCTCAACCTGGACGCCCTCACCCGCGACCTGGACCTGACCGCGTTCGTCCTGTTCTCCTCACTCGCCGGCACCCTCGGCGGCACCGGACAGGGCAGCTACGCCGCGGCCAACGCGTTCCTGGACGCCCTCGCCGAGCAGCGGCGCTCGCTCGGCCTGCCGGCCACCTCCGTGGCCTGGGGCCTGTGGGCGGGTGACAGCGCCGCCGACGCGGCCCGGGAACGGCTGGTGCGCAACGGACTGCCGCCGATGGACCCGGAGCTGGCGGTCACCGCCCTGGAACAGGCCATGGGCCGGTCCGAGCCCAGGCTGGTGCTCTGCGACTTCGCCTGGGACCGCTTCGCGCCGGCCTACACCGCCCTGCGGCCCAGCGCCGCCCTGCGTGAACTGCCCGACGTCCGCGACGTCCTGGCCGCCGGCGGTGCCGACCGGCAGGACACGGGGGCGGACTCCCTCGCCACCCGCCTCGCGGCCCTGTCCGCACAGGAGCGGCAGGAGGAACTGACCCGCCTGGTCGCCACCGAGGTCGCCGCCGTCCTCGGCCACCCCGACCCCGCCGGCATCGACCCCGACCGGGTCTTCAAGGACCTCGGCTTCGACTCGCTCACCGCGGTCGACCTGCGCAACCGGCTCTCCGAGGCCACCGGACTGCGCCTGTCGGTCACCCTGGTCTTCGACCACCCCACCGTCACCGCCCTGGTGGACCACGTACGGTCCGAACTCGGCGGTACGGCGCCGGTACAGGCCTCCGTACCCGCGCCGGCGTCCTCACCCGTACAGACCGCGGTGGCCGACGACGACGCCATCGCCGTCGTCGCGATGAGCTGCCGCTACCCCGGCGGCGTCACCACCCCGGAGGACCTGTGGCGGCTGGTGACGTCGGGCTCCGACGCCATCACCGAGTTCCCCACCGGCCGTGGCTGGGACCTCGACGAGCTGTACGACCCCGACCCGGAGAAGCTCGGCCGGACGTACGCCCGCCACGGCGGCTTCCTGCACGACGCGGACCACTTCGACCCGGCGTTCTTCGGGATCTCCCCGCGTGAGGCGCTGGCGATCGACCCGCAGCAGCGCCTGCTCCTGGAGATCTCCTGGGAGGCGTTCGAACGGGCCGGTATCGACCCGGTGTCGCTGAAGGGCAGCCGGGCCGGGGTCTTCGTGGGCTCCAGCTACCGCGACTACGGCTCCCGCGTCCAGCAGCCCACCGAGGAGACCGAGGGCTACCTCGGCATCGGCAGCGCGGGCAGCGTCGCATCCGGCCGGATCGCCTACACCCTCGGCCTCGAAGGACCGGCGGTCACCGTCGACACGGCCTGCTCGTCCTCGCTGGTCGCCGTGCACCTCGCGGCCCAGGCGCTGCGCGGCGGCGAGTGCTCGCTCGCCCTCGCGGGCGGTGTCACGGTGATGTCCACCCCCGACGCGTTCATCGAGTTCAGCCGGCAGCGCGGGCTCGCCGCCGACGGCCGCTGCAAGCCCTTCGCCGCCGCGGCCGACGGCACCGCCTGGGCCGAGGGCGCCGGCATGGTCGTCCTGGAACGGCTCTCCGACGCCCGGCGCAACGGCCACCCGGTGCTCGCCCTGGTGCGGGGCTCGGCGGTCAACCAGGACGGCGCCAGCAACGGTCTCACCGCCCCCAACGGCCCCTCCCAGCAACGCGTCATCCGCCAGGCCCTCGCCTCCGCCGGGCTCGACAGCGCGGATGTCGACGCGGTGGAGGCGCACGGGACGGGCACCCGGCTCGGTGACCCGATCGAGGCACAGGCGCTGCTCGCGACGTACGGCCAGGACCGCCCCGCGGACCGGCCGCTGCTGCTCGGCTCGCTGAAGTCCAACATCGGGCACGCCCAGGCCGCCGCCGGCATCGCGGGCCTGCAGAAGATGGTGTTGGCCATGCGGCACGGAGTCCTGCCGCGCACCCTCCACGTCGACGCGCCGACCCCGTTCGTCGACTGGTCGGCGGGCGCCGTGTCACTGCTCACCGAGGACACCCCCTGGCCCGACCACGGGCGACCGCGCCGGGCCGCGATCTCGTCCTTCGGCGTCAGCGGCACCAACGCGCACACGATCCTGGAGCACGTCCCGGACGCGCACATGCCCGACGGCCTGACGGCTCCGGTGGGCGCCGACCAGCGGCCCGACGGGGAGGCGGCCGGGACCGGGGGCGGCGGCGCCGTGGTGCCGTGGCTGCTGTCGGCGCGCAGCCGGGTCGCCCTGCGGGCCCAGGCCCAGCGGCTGCTGGAGCACGCCGACGCCCGTCCCGCCCTGCGTCCGGCCGACATCGCGTGCACGCTGGCCACGGGCCGCAGCGCCTTCGAGCACCGGGGCGCCGTCGTGGGCGACAGCCGCGAGGCGCTGATCGGCGGCCTCAAGGCGCTCGCCACCGCCGGCAGCGCGCCCGGCGTCACCCAGGGCACGGCCGTGGCGGGCAGGACCGCGTTCCTCTTCGCCGGGCAGGGCAGCCAGCGCGCCGGAGCGGGCGCCGAACTGTACGCCCGCCACCCGGTCTTCGCGGACGCCTTCGACGCGATCTGCGCCGAACTGGACCCGCTGCTCGACCGGCCGCTGCGCGAGGTCGCCTTCGCCCCCGCCGGGTCGCCCGAGGCGGCCCTGCTGGACCGCACGGAGTACACACAGCCGGCGCTCTTCGCGATCGAGGTCGCCCTCTTCCGCCTGGTCGAGCACTGGGGCGTGGTGCCGGACCTGCTGTTCGGGCACTCCATCGGCGAGCTGGCGGCCGCGCATGTGGCCGGGGTGCTGTCGGCGCCCGACGCCGCCGCGCTGGTCGCGGCCCGCGGCCGGCTGATGCAGGCCCTGCCCGAGGGCGGCGCCATGGTCGCGCTGACCGCCTCCGAGGAGGAGGCCGCCGGGCTGCTCGCCTCCCACGAGGGCCGCGTCGCGGTGGCCGCCGTCAACGGCCCGGCCTCCGTCGTCGTCTCCGGCGACGAGGACGCCGTCCTGGACGTCGCCGAACGGTGGCGCGAACGCGGCGGCAAGGCCCGGCGGCTCACCGTCAGCCACGCGTTCCACTCGCCGCACATGGACGGCATGCTCGACGAGTTCCGGCGGGTCGCCGAACGCCTGGACCTCCGGGCGCCGCGCATTCCCCTGGTCTCCGACGTCACCGGTGAACTGGCCACCCCCGAGCAGCTGACGTCGCCCGAGTACTGGGTGCGGCACGTCCGTGAGGCGGTCCGCTTCCACGACGGCATGCTGCGGCTCGCCGCCGAGGGCGCCGTCACCTACCTCGAACTCGGCCCCGACGGCTCGCTGACCGCCCTGGGACGCGACTGCCTCACCGAGGACCCGGCGGACCCCGCCGACCCGTCGGCCGCGGGCGCCCTGGTACCGCTGCTGCGCAAGGACCGGCCGGAGTCCCGTGCCGTGACCGACGCACTCGCCCACCTCCACGTCCGGGGCACGGCGGTGGACTGGCCGGCCGTGCTGGACGCCGGTGCCCCCGGCGGGCCCGGAAAGGTCACCCTGCCCACCTACGCCTTCCAGCGCGAGCGCTACTGGCTGGAGGCCACCGCACCGGCCGGCGGCATGGCCGCCGCCGGGCTCCTCCCGGCCGACCATCCGCTGCTGGGCGCGGCCGTCCCGCTCGCCGACACCGACGGAGTCCTGTTCGCCAGCAGGCTGTCGGTACGCACCCACCCCTGGCTCGCCGACCACGGCGTCTACGGCACCGCCCTCCTCCCGGCCACCGCCCTGCTCGAACTGGCGGTACGGGTCGGCGACCAGGTCGGCTGCGGCCAGGTCGAGGAACTCACCCTGGAGGCCCCACTGGTGATCCCCGCGCGGGGTGCGGTGGTCCTCCAGCTCTCCGTCGGCGCGCCGGACGCCTCGGGCGCCCGGCCGGTCAGCGTCCACACCCGGCCCGAGGACACCTCGTCCGCCGACCTGCCGTGGACCTGCCACGCCCGGGGACTGCTGGTTCCCGCCGTCGAGGAGGCGGCACCCGCCCCGTCCATGACATGGCCGCCGGCCGGCGCGGAGCCGGTGGAACTGGACGGGCTGTACGAGCGGTTCGCCGAAGGCGGGTTCGGATACGGGCCCGCGTTCCAGGGGCTGCGCGAGGTGTGGCGGCTCGGGGACGAGGTGTACGCGGAGGCGAGCCTGCCGTCCGAACAGCAGGCCGAGGCCGCGCGGTTCGGGCTGCACCCCGCGCTCCTCGACAGCGCCCTGCACGCGCTGATCTTCGGCGTCCTCGAAGGCACCGACCAGGGGTGGCTGCCGTTCTCCTGGAACGGCATCCGCCTGCACGCCTCCGGGGCCCGCGCCCTGCGCATCCGACTGACTCCCGCGGGCAACAACGCGGTCTCCGTCCAGGCCGCCGACACGGCCGGGCAGCCGGTCGCCTCCATCCGGTCCCTGGTGCTCCGCCCGGTCTCCCCGGACCAGGTACGCGCCGCCCGGACCGCGCACCACGAGGACCTGTACCGCCTCGAATGGCCCACACTGCCCCAGCCCGCCGCCACCGCCGACACCGACGTCTGGGCCGTCATCGGCGCCGAGGCACCCGACTGGGCGGCTCACGGCATCACCCGCTCCGCCACCGACCTCAAGGCGCTCTCCCGGGAGATCACGGAGGGAGCCGCCCGGCCCACGGCCGTCCTCGCCCACGTCCCCGCCGCACCGGAAGGGCAGGACAGGGCCGACGCCGTACGGCATGTCACCGGCCGAACCCTCACCCTCGTACAGGACTGGCTGGCCGACAGCACGTTCGCCGACGCCAAGCTGGTGCTCGTCACCCGGGGCGGCGTCCCGACGAGCGCCGACGGCGACGCGCCTGACCTGACCCACGCCGCCGCATGGGGGCTGGCGCGGTCCGCGCAGACGGAGAACCCCGGCCGTTTCGTCCTCGCCGACCTCGACGGGACGGGGGCCTCCCGAGACGCTCTCGCCGCCGCCGTCGCATCCGGCGAACCCCAACTGGCGTTGCGCGAGGGCCGTGCGCACATCGCCCGGCTCGCCCGCGTACCCGCCGCCGAGCAGGCGGAGACACTCGACTGGGGACGCCCCGGCACGGTCCTGATCACCGGCGGCACGGGCGCCATCGGCTCCGTGCTCGCCCATCACCTGGTCGCCGAACACGGGGTGAAGCGCCTGCTGCTCACCAGCCGCCGGGGTCCCGCCGCCGAGGGCGCCGCCGACCTGGTCGTCGGCCTCGCCGCACTCGGCGCCCACGCGGAGGTCGTGGCCTGCGACGTCGCCGACCGGGACGCGCTGGCCCGGCTGCTCGGCTCGCTGCCCGAGGCCCACCCGCTGACCGCCGTCGTGCACGCGGCGGGGACCATCGCCGACGGGGTCGTGGACGCGATGACGCCGGCCCGCCTGGACACCGCCCTGCGGCCCAAGGTCGACGCGGCCTGGAACCTCCACGAGCTGACCGAGGGCATGGACCTGTCCGCGTTCGTGGTGTTCTCCTCCATCGCCGGGATCTTCGGTGGCATGGGCCAGGGCAACTACGCGGCGGCCAACGCCTTCCTGGACGCGCTGGCCCACCACCGCCGGGCGAACGGCCTGCCCGCCGCGTCGCTCGCCTGGGGCCTGTGGGCGAACAAGGGCGGCATGAGCGGAGGCCTCGACGAGGCCGACTTCCGGCGCATCGCCCGCGGCGGCATCGTCGCCTTCTCCCCGGCCGAGGGCGCGGCCCTGTTCGACTCGGCCAACGCCACCGGCGAACCCGTCGTCCTGCCGCTGCGGCTGGACACCGGAGCCCTGGCCGCCCAGACGGGCACCGGCGGCGTTCCGGCGCTGCTGCGCGGACTCGTACGCCCGCCCGCCCGCCGTAGCGCGGCGGTCGGCGAGGTCGCCCCGGACGCGGCCGACACCCTGCGCCGCACCCTGGCCGGCCAGCCCGAGCAGCGGCGCGAACGGACCCTGCTCGACTTGGTGCGCGGGCACGCCGCCACCGTGCTCGGCTTCCCCGGCCCCGCTTCGGTGGACGCCGAACGCGGCCTGCTGGAACTGGGCTTCGACTCGCTGACCGCGGTCGAACTGCGCAACCGGCTCGGCGCCGCCACCGGCCTCAGGCTGCCCGCCACCCTGCTCTTCGACCACCCCACCTCAGCGGCGATCGCCCGCCAACTGTCCGTCGAACTCGTCCCCGAGAGCGCCGGACCCGATCTCGCCGCCGACACCGCGGGCCTGGCCGAACTCGGCCTGCTGGAAGGCGCGCTGGACAACGGCACGGCCGGGCCGGAGCTGCTCGGCCGGCTCGAAGAACTGATCAGCAGGCTGCGCCCGGGAACCGGTGGCGCGGCGCAGGACCGCCTGGAGGAGCGGATGGACACGGCCAGCGACGACGAGCTCTTCGAGTTCATCGACAACGAACTCGGCATGTCGTGACCCCCCTGCCCCCATCCGCGCGACGGCGGCTCCCCACGCCCGGCCCCTCCCGCACGAAGGCCCCGAAGGTGACGGTGCACAGTGACTGACGGCACGCTCAACGACGACAAGCTCCGCGACTACCTCAAGCGGGTCGCGGCCGACCTGCACCGCACCCGGCGACGGCTGCAGGAGGTGGAGGCCCGGCAGCAGGAGCCCGTGGCCATCGTCGGCATGGGCTGCCGCTACCCGGGCGGCGTCGTGTCCCCGGAGGAGCTGTGGCAGCTCGTCGCCTCCGGCACCGACGCCGTCGCGGGCTTCCCCGCCGACCGCGGCTGGGACCTCGCCGCCCTGCACGACCCCGGCCGGGAGCGCCCCGGCACGACCTACGCCGCCGAGGGCGGATTCCTCACCGACGCCGCCGACTTCGACCCCGGCTTCTTCGGCATCTCGCCCCGCGAGGCGCTCGCCATGGACCCGCAGCAGCGGCTGCTGCTGGAGACCACCTGGGAGGCCTTCGAACGAGCGGGCCTCGACCCGGGCGCACTGCGCGGCAGCGACACCGGGGTCTTCGTCGGCGTGATGTACCAGGACTACGGACTACGGCTGCGCCAGGTCCCGGACGACATCCAGGGGTACATCGGCAACGGCAACTCCGACAGCGTCGCCTCCGGCCGCCTCTCCTACACCTTCGGCCTGGAGGGCCCGGCGGTGACGGTGGACACGGCCTGCTCGTCCTCCCTCGTCGCCCTGCACCTGGCCACCCAGGCCCTGCGCCGGCGGGAGTGCGGGCTGGCGCTGGCCGGCGGCGCCATGATCATGTCGACACCGGTGCCGTTCGTCGAGATGAGCCGGCAGGGCGGGCTCGCCGCCGACGGCCGCTGCAAGTCCTTCGCCGCCGGGGCCGACGGCACCGGCTGGGGCGAGGGCGTCGGCATGCTCCTGCTGGAGCGGCTGTCCGACGCCCGCCGCAACGGCCACCCCGTGCTCGCCCTGGTCCGTGGCACCGCCGTCAACCAGGACGGCGCGAGCAGCCGCCTGACCGCCCCCAACGGGCCCGCCCAGCAGCGGGTCATCCGACGGGCGCTCGCCGACGCCGGGCTCACCCCCGCCGACGTCGACGTGGTCGAGGCGCACGGCACCGGTACGCCCCTCGGCGACCCCATCGAGGCACAGGCCCTGCTGGCCACGTACGGGCAGGACCGGCCCGCCGGCCGGCCCCTGCTGCTCGGCTCGCTGAAGTCGAACATGGGCCACACCCAGGCCGCGGCGGGCGTCGGCGGTGTCATCAAGATGGTGATGGCGATGAGCCGGGGCGTCGTGCCGCCCACCCTGCACGTCGAACGGCCCACCCCTACCGTCGACTGGTCCTCGGGCGCGGTGGAACTCATCACCGAGGCGCTGCCCTGGCCGGAGACCGGCGCACCGCGCCGGGCGTCCGTCTCGTCCTTCGGGATCAGCGGCACCAATGGACACGTCGTCCTCGAACAGGCCGGACCCGAGCCCGAGTCCGCCCCGGCCCCGGGAACGGAGCCCGACACCACCGACGAGTGCGACACCACCGACGAGACCGGCCTCCCGACCGCCCTGCCCTGGCCCGTCTCCGGCCGCAGCCGCGAGGCCCTGCGCGCCCAGGCCCGCCGCCTCGCCGCCCACCTCGACACACATCCCGGACAGCGGCCCGTCGACATCGGCCACGCCCTGGCCACCACCCGGGCCGCGCTCGAACACCGCGCCGTCGTGGTCGCCGCCGACGAGGAGGGGTTCCTGCGCGGCCTGCGAGCCCTGGCCGAGGACACCCCCGAGCCCGGACTGCTCCGCGGCACCGGCAGCCCCGGAGCCGACACCGCGTTCGTCTTCCCCGGCCAGGGCTCGCAGTGGGCCGGCATGGCAGCCGAACTCCTCGACACCGCACCCGTCTTCGCGGAGCGGATCGCCGACTGCGAACGCGCCCTGGCCCCCCACACCGACTGGTCCCTGACCGACGTACTGCGCGACGCCCCCGGCACCCCGCCGCTGGACCGCGTCGACGTGGTCCAGCCCGCGCTGTGGGCCGTGATGGTGTCGCTGGCCGCGCTGTGGCGGTCGTACGGTGTCGAGCCGTCCGCCGTCGCGGGGCACAGCCAGGGCGAGATCGCCGCCGCCGTGGTCGCCGGGGCGCTGTCCCTGGAGGACGGTGCCAAGGTCGTCGCGCTGCGCAGCAGGGCCATCGTCGCGCTCGCCGGGGCCGGCGGCATGGCGTCCGTGCCGTTGCCGGTCGACGAGGTCCGCGCCCTGCTGAGCGACGGGGACGGCCGTCTGTCCGTCGCGGCCGTCAACGGGCCCGCCTCCGTGGTCGTTTCCGGCGACCGGCCGGCGCTGGACGACCTGATCGACCGGCTCAGCGCCCGCGACCTCAGAGTCCGGCGGATCCCCGTCGACTACGCCTCGCACAGCGCCCACGTCGAGCGCGTCCAGGACGAACTGCTCCGGCTGCTGGCCGACATCACCCCCCGCCCCTGCGACATCCCCTTCTACTCGACCGTCACCGCCGAACCGCTCGACACCACCGGCCTCGACGCCGGCTACTGGTACCGCAACCTGCGCCGGACCGTCGAGTTCGAACAGACCACCCGCGCCCTGCTGGCCGCCGGCCACCGTGTCCTCGTCGAGATCAGCCCCCACCCGGTGCTCACCGTCCCGATGGAGGAGACCGCCGGGGCGGCCGGGGCCGACGAGGCCGTGGTCATCGGCACGCTGCGCCGCGACGACGGCGGCCGGGCCAGGTTCCTCGCCGCCGTCGGCGAGCTGTACGTCCACGGCGTACGCGTCGACTGGCGTGCCGCCTACGCCGCACGGCGCACCCGCCGGGCCGACCTGCCGACGTACGCGTTCCAGCGCCGCCGGTACTGGCTGGAGGACTCCGCCACGCCGCAGGGCGACATGGCCTCGGCCGGACTCGCCGCCGCCGACCACCCGCTGCTCGGCGCGGTCGTCGCCCTCGCCGACGGGGACGGACTGCTCCTCACCGGCCGTCTCTCCACCCGCACCCACCCCTGGCTCGCCGACCACGCCGTCCGTGACGCCGCCCTGCTGCCGGGCACCGCCTTCCTGGAACTGGCGGTCCGGGCGGGCGACCAGGTCGGCTGCGGCCAGGTCGAGGAACTCACCCTGGAGGCCCCGCTCGTCCTGCCCCCGGAGGGCGGCGTCGCCGTACAGCTCGCCGTCGGCGCCCCGGACCGGGACGGGCGCCGCCCGCTGAGCCTGCACGCCCGCCCGGACGGCACCGACGACGTGCCGTGGACCTGCCACGCCCGGGGGCTGCTGGCTCCCACCGCCGAGGAGGCGGAGCCGGGCGATCCCGCGGTGTGGCCGCCGGCCGGCGCGGTCCCCGTGGAACTGGACGGGCTGTACGAGCGCTTCGCGGAGGGCGGCTTCGGGTACGGGCCGGCGTTCCAGGGGCTGCGTGCGGCGTGGCGGCTGGGCGAGGAGGTGTTCGCGGAGGCGAGCCTGCCGTCGGAGCTGCAGGCCGAGGCCGCGCGGTTCGGGCTGCATCCCGCGCTCCTCGACGGTGCCCTGCACGCGACCGGCCTCGGCGAGGCCGCCGAGGGCCGGATGCCGTTCGTCTGGACCGGGGCCGTCCTCCACGCGCAGGGCGCGACCGGTCTGCGGATGCGCATCACCCCGGCCGGTCCCGACACGGTGACACTGCGCGCCCTCGACCAGGCCGGACGGCCCGTCCTGACCGTGGCGGGTCTGGCCCTGCGGCCGGTCGGCGCCGGTGGTTTCACGGCTCCGGCCGCCGGCCGCCACCACGACTCCCTGTTCCGCCTCGACTGGACGCCGGTCCGCCCGGTGCCCGGCCCCACGGCGCCCTCCTGGGCGGTCCTGGGCCCCACCGAGGACACCCTGGGAGTCGCCCGCCACGCGGACCTCGCCGCGCTCCGCGACGCCGACGGGCCACTGCCGGAGTTCGTCCTCGCCGACCTCGGCGCGGCCCCGGACGACCAGGCCGACGGGCTCGCCGACACCACCCGCACCGCGGTGCACGACGCCCTGGCCCTCGTCCAGGACTGGCTCGCCGACGACCGGTTCACCGGGACACGGCTCGTCCTGGTCACGCGCGGCGCGATCGCCGCCCGGCCCGGTGAGGACGTACCGAACCTGCCGCACAGCGCGGTGTGGGGGCTGGTGCGCTCCGCGCAGACCGAGCACCCGGACCGCCTCCACCTCGTCGACCTCGACCCGGACGCCGACCTGCCGGCCGCCCTCGCCGCCGTGCTCACCGCCACCGGTGAGACACAGTTCGCGGTGCGCGGCTCCGAGGTCCTCGTACCCAGGCTGGCCAGGATCCCCGTACAGGACGACGACGCGGCCCCGCCCCTGGACCCCGACGGCACCGTCCTGATCACCGGCGGCACCGGTCTGCTCGGCGCCCGCGTCGCCCGTCACCTCGTCACCGGACACGGCGTACGGCATCTGCTGCTGACCAGCCGCGGAGGCCCCGACGCACCCGGTGCGGACGGACTGCGGGACGAACTGGCCGCGCTCGGCGCGGAGGTGAGCGTCGTCGCCTGCGACGCGGCCGACGCGGAGCGGCTCGCCGAGGTCCTGGCCGGCGTACGGCATCCGCTGACGGCCGTCGTCCACGCCGCCGGAGTGCTCGACGACGGCGTGGTCTCCTCCCTCACCCCCGAGCGGGTCGACGCCGTCCTGCGGCCCAAGACCGACGCGGCACTCAACCTGCACCGGCTCACTGCCGGCCTGGACCTCGCGGCGTTCGTGCTCTTCTCCTCCGCCGCCGGTACCTTCGGCGGCCCCGGGCAGGCCAACTACGCCGCCGCCAACGCCTTCCTGGACGCCCTGGCCCACCACCGCCGGGCCCAGGGCCTGGCCGGGCGGTCCGTCGCCTGGACGCTGTGGGAGCGGCGCAGCGCCATGACCGGGCACCTCGGCGACGACGAGGTCCGCCGTATCGCCCGCTCGGGCCTGCCGCCCCTGACCGACGCGCAGGGCCTCGCCCTCCTCGACTCCGCGCTCACCGTCGACGAACCGCTGCTGGTGGCCCTCCGGCTGGACACGGCCGCGCTGCGCGCCCGCACCGAGAGCGACCCCGTACCCCGTCTGCTGCACGGTGTGGTCCGGCTGCCGGCCCGCCGCCAGGCTGCCCTGGCCTCCGCCACCGACGGTGACGGTGACCGCAGCCCCCTGGCCGAGCGGCTCGCCGCCCTGGACGCCCCCGGCCGCCGCCGTGAACTCCTCGACCTGGTCCGGGGTCAGGTCGCCGCCGTACTCGGCCACCCGTCGCCCGAGGCCGTCGAGGCGGGCCGTGCCTTCCGGGACCTCGGCTTCGACTCGCTGGCCGCCGTCGACCTCCGCAACCGCCTCGGCAACGCCACCGGACTGCGGCTGCCCGCCACCCTCGTCTTCGACCACCCGACACCCGAGGTCCTCGCGGCCCACCTCGGCGGCGAACTGCTCGGCGCGGACACCGGCCGCGTGCCGACCGCCGTCCCGGCCGTCGGCGGCGGGGGCGCGGCGGCCGACGAGGACCCGATCGCCGTCGTCGCCACGGGTTGCCGCTACCCCGGCGGCGTCCGCTCGCCCGAGGACCTGTGGAACCTGGTCTCCTCCGGCACCGACGGCATCGCCGCCTTCCCGGCCGACCGCGGCTGGGACCTGGACGTCCTCCACGACCCCGACACCGAACGCCACGGCACCTCGTACGCGCGGGAGGGCGGTTTCCTGTACGACGCGGGGGAGTTCGACGCGGGCTTCTTCGGCATCTCGCCCCGTGAGGCGCTCGCCATGGACCCGCAGCAGCGGTTGCTCCTGGAGACCTCCTGGGAGACGCTGGAGCGCGCGGGCCTCGACCCGGCGTCCCTGAAGGGCACCGCGACCGGCGTCTTCGTCGGCGTCATGCACCAGGACTACGCCGCCCGGCTCCTGCCCCACATCCCCGAGGAGGTCGAGGGCTTCCTCGGCGCCGGCAACTCGGGCAGCGTCGTCTCCGGCCGCGTCGCCTACGTCCTGGGCCTGGAGGGCCCGGCGGTCACCGTCGACACCGCGTGCTCCTCCTCGCTCGTCGCCCTGCATCTCGCGACCCGGGCGCTGCGCTCCGGTGAATGTTCCCTCGCCCTCGCCGGCGGTGTCACCGTCATGTCCAGCCCCGAACTGTTCGTCGAGTTCAGCCGCCAGCGCGGCCTGGCCCCCGACGGCCGCTCCAAACCCTTCGCCGCGGCCGCCGACGGTGTCGGCTTCGGCGAGGGCGTGGGCATGGTGCTGCTGGAGCGGTTGTCCGACGCCCGCCGCAACGGCCACCGGGTGCTGGCCCTCGTGCGGGGCAGCGCGGTCAACCAGGACGGCGCCAGCAACGGGCTCACCGCGCCCAACGGTCCCTCGCAGCAGCGCGTGATCCGCGCGGCGCTCGCCGACGCCCGGCTGTCACCCGGTGACGTGGACGTCGTCGAGGCGCACGGCACCGGAACCCGGCTCGGGGACCCGATCGAGGCGCAGGCGGTGCTGGCCACCTACGGCCAGGACCGTGAACAGCCTCTGTGGCTCGGGTCGTTGAAGTCGAACATCGGGCACACCTCGGCGGCCGCCGGCGTGGGCGGTGTCATCAAGATGGTGGAGGCGATGCGGCACGGGGTGCTGCCCCGGACGCTGCACGTGGACGCGCCGACCCCGCAGGTCGACTGGTCCGCCGGCGCGGTGGAACTGCTGACCGAGGAACGCTCCTGGCCCGCCGGCCCCGACCGGCCCCGCCGCGCCGGAGTCTCCTCCTTCGGCATGAGCGGCACCAACGCCCACCTGGTCCTGGAGCACGTCGACGAGGACGTCGCGCGGCCCGCCCACCCCGGGGGGCCCACCGTCCCCTGGGTCCTCTCCGGCCACACCCCCGAAGCACTGCGCGCCCAGGCCGAACGGCTCGCCGGCCACGCCGACGCCCACCCCGGGCAGGACGCCGCCGCCATCGGCCTGGCCCTCGCCACCACCCGCACCCGGCACGACCACCGGGCCGTCCTCGTCGGCGACCGCGAGCAACTGACCGCCGGACTGCGGGCCCTGGCGGCCGACGCACCCCTCGCCACCGTGGCCAGGGGCACCGCGACCGCCGTCGGGCGCACCGTGTTCGTCTTCCCCGGCCAGGGCGCCCAGTGGACCGGCATGGCACTCGGCCTGCTCGACTCCTCACCGGTCTTCGCCGCCCGCATGGCCGCCTGCGAACGCGCCCTCGCCCCGCACGTCGACTGGTCCCTGACCGGGGTCCTGGCCTCCGCCACGGACCTGGAGCGCGTGGACGTGGTCCAGCCCGCGCTCTGGGCCGTGATGGTGTCGCTGGCCGAGACCTGGCGGTCCTGCGGCGTCGAACCGGACGCCGTACTCGGCCACAGCCAGGGCGAGATCGCGGCGGCGGTCGTCGCCGGGGCGCTCACCCTGGAGGACGGCGCCAAGGTCGTCGCCCTGCGCAGCAGGCTGCTGCGCGCCGTCGCCGGGCACGGCGGCATGGCCTCGGTGGCGCTGCCCGCCGACCGCACTCGCGAGCTGCTGGCCGGCTGGGGCGAGAGGATCTCGGTCGCCGCCGTGAACGGCCCGCGCTCCACCGTGGTCGCGGGCGAGACCGCGGCCCTGGCGGAACTCCTCGCCTCCTGCGAGAAGGACGGCGTACGCGCCCGGCGCATCGAGGTCGACTACGCGTCCCACTCCGCCGAGATGGACCCCCTCCGCGCCGAACTGCTCGACGTCCTCGCCGACATCGCCCCCGCAACGGCAGGCACCCGGATGTTCTCCACCCTGGAGGCCGGCTGGATCGAGGGGCCCGAACTCACCGCCGACTACTGGTTCCGCAACCTGCGGGGCACCGTCGAGTTCGAGCCCGCCGTACAGGCCCTGGCCGGCGCCGGATTCACCACCTTCGTCGAGTCGAGCCCGCACCCCGTGCTCGCCCCGGCCGTCCAGGAGGTGCTGGAGGACGGCGCCGTCACGGGTGTGGTCGTCGGCTCGCTGCGCCGCGACGACGGAGGCCGGGACCGGCTGCTGCTGTCGCTGGGCGAGGCCCACGTCCAGGGCGTTCCCGTCGACTGGCCCGCGGCCCTCGGCCGCACGAGTGGGCCGGCGGACCTGCCGACCTACGCTTTCCAGCGCACCCGCTACTGGCTCGACGCCCCCGTCCGCACCGGAGACGTGGCCGCCGCCGGGCTGGGCGCCACGGACCACCCGCTGCTGGGGGCCGCCGTGGACCTGGCCGATTCGGGGGAGCAGTTGCTCACCGGGCGGCTGTCGACCCGGACCCACCCGTGGCTCGCCGACCACGTCGTCTCCGGGACCAACCTGCTTCCCGGCACCGCCTTCCTGGAACTCGCCCTGCGCGCCGCCGACGAGGCCGGCAGCGCCCTCGTCGACGAACTGACCCTCCAGGCCCCGCTGATCCTCCCCGAGCGGGACGCCGTCCACGTCCAGCTGCGCGTCGGACCGCCCGACGACAGCGGCAGGCGCCCCCTCGGCCTCCACTCCCGCCCCGAGACCGACCCCGGCGCGGACTGGACCCCGCACGCCACCGGCACCCTCGCCCCCGGCGACCGCGCCGACGGCCCGCCCGCGCCGCGCACCTGGCCCCCGGCCGGTACCGAGCCGGTCGACCTGGACGGCGTCTACGACCGCTTCGCCGAGGCCGGTTACCGCTACGGCCCCGCCTTCCAAGGGCTGCGCGCCGCCTGGCGCGACGGCACCGACGTGTACGCGGAGGTCGCGCTCGAACGGCAGTCGGACAGCGGCGGTTACCTCGTCCACCCGGCCCTGCTGGACGGCGCCCTCCAGGCGTCCGCCCTCCTCGGCGACCGGCCCGGCCCCGCCCGGCTGCCCTTCTCCTGGAACGGTGTCACCGCCCACGCCGCCGGCGCGTCGGCGTTGCGCGTCCGGATCGGCCCGGCCGGGCCCGACGCGGTGAGCCTGGACGCCTGGGACCCGACCGGGCAGCCGGTGCTGTCCGCCGAGTCACTGGTGCTGCGCCCGCTGTCCCCGGACCTTCTCACGGCGGCCGTGACGGCCCGGGACGGCCTGTACCGCCTGGACTGGACCCCGGCCCCCGGCGGCGCCGACACCGCCACCCCGCTCACCGGCTGGGCGGACCACGACGACATCGGCTCCGGCGCGCAGCCCACGGCGGTCGTCTGGACCTGCCCCACCGCCACCGGCCCCGACGAGGCCGCCCGCGTCCGGGACACCGCGACCGCCACCCTCGCCGTCGTCCAGCGGTGGCCGTCCGACCCCCGCTCCGGCGACGCCCCCCTCGTGGTCGTCACCCGGCACGCGGTCGCGACCGGGCCCGGCGGACACCCCGCCGACCCGGCGCAGGCCGCCGCCTGGGGCCTGGTCCGGGCCGCCCAGACCGAACACCCGGACCGTTTCGTCCTGCTGGACCTGGACGACACCGACGAGTCGGCGGACGCCCTGCCCCACCTGCTCGGCCGCGCCCTCGCCACACGGGAACCACAGCTCGCCGCCCGCGCGGGGGACCCGCTCGTGCCCCGGCTGGCCAGGGCGGGGCGGCCCGGCACGCTGACACCGCCGGCCGGCGAAGCGCTCTGGCGGCTGGACACCACCGGAGCGGGCAGCCTCGACGGCCTCGCGCTCGTACCGTCCCCGGAGGCGGGCGCCCCCCTGGCCCCCGGCGAGGTCCGGGTGGCCGTCCGCGCCGCCGGCCTGAACTTCCGGGACATCGCGGTCTGCCTCGGCCTCGCCCCCGACCAGCGGATCCTCGGCAGCGAAGGGGCGGGCACCGTCCTGGAGACCGGCCCCGGCGTGACCGACCTCGCCCCCGGCGACCGCGTGTTCGGTGTCTTCGGCGGTGCCTTCGGCCCCGTCGCGGTCGCCGACCGGCGCACCCTCGCCCCGATCCCGCCCGGCTGGTCCTACGCCCGCGCCGCCACCGTGCCCATCGCCTTCCTCACCGCCCACTACGGCCTGTTCGACCTCGGCGGCCTGAAAGCGGGGGAGACGGTCGTGGTGCACTCCGCGGCCGGCGGTGTCGGCATGGCCGCCGTCCAGCTCGCCCGGCACGCCGGGGCCGAGGTGTACGGCACCGCGAGCCCCGGCAAGTGGGACGTCCTGCGCGGCCTCGGCCTCGACGACGCCCACATCGCCTCCTCCCGCACCCTCGACTTCGCCGACCGCTTCCTCGACGCGACCGGCGGACGCGGCGCCGACGTCGTACTGGACTGTCTGGCACGGGAGTTCGTCGACGCCTCCCTGCGGCTGCTGCCGCGCGGCGGGCGGTTTCTGGAGATGGGCAAGACCGACATCCGCGACGCCGACAGCGTGGCCGCCGCCCACCCCGGGGTCCGCTACCGGGCGTACGACCTGGCGGAGGCGGGCCCGGAGCGGATCGCGGAGACGCTCGACCTGATCCTCGGCCTGTTCCGCGCGGGCACGCTCACCCCGCTGCCGCTCACCTGCTGGGACGTACGGCGGGCCCCCGAGGCGTTCCGGTACGTCGGCCAGGCCCGGCACACCGGCAAGAACGTGTTGCTGCCGCCCACCGCCCTCGACGTCGACGGCACCGCTCTCGTCACCGGCGGCACCGGCACCCTCGGCCGTCTGGTGGCCCGTCACCTCGTCGCCGAACACGGGATACGGCACCTGCTGCTGACCAGCCGCAGCGGCCCCGACGCCCCCGGCGCGGACGGACTGCGCGCCGAACTGGCCGCGCTCGGCGCCGAGGTGAGCGTCGTCGCCTGCGACGCCGCCGACCGCGACCGGCTCGCCGAGGTCCTGGCCGGCGTGACACGCCCCCTCACGGCCGTCGTGCACGCCGCAGGACTCCTCGACGACGCCATGGTCTCCTCCCTCACCGCCGAGCAGCTGGAGCGCGTACTGCGTCCGAAGACGGACGCGGCGGTGAACCTGCACGAGCTGACCCGGGACCACGACCTCGCCGCCTTCGTCCTGTTCTCCTCCGCCGCGGCCCTGCTCGGCGGTGGCGGACAGGCCAACTACGCGGCGGCCAACGCCGCGTTGGACGCGCTCGCCGCACGCCGCCGCGCCGAGGGCCTGCCGGGCCTCTCCATCGGCTGGGGCATGTGGGAGGAACGCAGCGGCATGACCGGCCATCTCGGCGACGTGGACCTGCG
Organism: Streptomyces stelliscabiei; assembly: GCF_014873495.1. GTDB lineage: Bacteria > Actinomycetota > Actinomycetes > Streptomycetales > Streptomycetaceae > Streptomyces > Streptomyces bottropensis. The sequence continues at coordinate 9,016,063 of NZ_JADBGF010000001.1, forward strand.
GCGCATGAGCCGCAGCGGCGTCACCCCCCTGACCTCCGAGGACGGGCTGGCCCTCTTCGACGCGGCCCTCCGCTCCGAGGACGCCTATCTGCTGGCCGCGCGACTGGACACCGGCGCGCTGCGCGCCGGCGGCGGGCAGGACGTACCGGCGCTGCTCGGCGGACTGGTCCGGGCACCGCGCCGACGGGCCGCCGCGGCGAACGGCGACGGCGGCGGCCGGGCCGCGGGCCTCGCGGACCGCCTCGCCGGGCTGTCCGAGGCGGACGCCCACGCCGCGCTGCTGGACCTGGTGCGCGGCCACGCGGCGGCCGTCCTCGGCCACCCCTCGCCCGAACTGGTCCAGCCCACCCGGGCGTTCAAGGAACTCGGCTTCGACTCCCTCACCGGCGTCGAGCTGCGCAACCGGCTGTCGTCCGCGACCGGCGTCCGGCTGCCGGCGGGCATGGTCTTCGACCACCCCACCCCCGACGTACTGGCCCGCCACCTCGCGGCCACCACCGGCCGGCCGGCCCCGGCCAAGGCGTCCGCGCCGCTCGTGGAGCTGGACCGGTTCGCGGAACTGGTCGCCGGCCTCGCACCGGACACCCCCGACCGCGACCGGCTCTCCCAGCGGCTGCGCGAGGTGCTGGCCCGCCTCGAAGCCACCGCACCCGCAGGACAGGTCACCGCGGACCACATCGAGTCCGCCTCGCACGACGAGATCTTCGACCTCATCGACAACCAGCTGGGCATCTCGTGACGCCCCGGATCCACGTACAGCCGTTTCCAGGAGAAGGCGAGAACGCACAGTGAGCGACCGGACCGAGCAGAAGCTCCGCGACTACCTCAACCGCGTCACCATCGACCTCCAGCAGACCCGGCGACGGCTGCGGGACGTCGAGGAGCGCAGTCGTGAGCCCATCGCCGTCGTCGCGATGAGCTGCCACTTCCCCGGCGGGGTGCACAGTCCGGAGGACCTGTGGGAGCTGGTGGCGGACGGCCGCGACACCTACTCCGGGATCCCCGCCGACCGCGGGTGGGACGCCATCGGGCTGGCCGGCTCCGGCGTCCCCGTCACCGGGGCCTTCCTGGACGAGGCTGGTGGCTTCGACCCGGCCTTCTTCGGCATCTCGCCCCGCGAGGCGCTCGCCATGGACCCCCAGCAGCGGCTGATGCTCCAGACCTGCTGGGAGGCCGTCGAACGAGGCGGCATCGACCCCGTGTCGCTGCGCGGCAGCCGTACCGGCGTGTTCGCCGCCTCCATCGACCAGGGCTACATGTCGCTGGCCGACGGGGCGCCCGAGGGCGTCCAGGGCTTCCTGATGACCGGCAACGCGATCAGCGTCATGTCCGGGCGCGTCTCCTACGTCATGGGCCTGGAGGGGCCCTCGGTCACCGTCGACACCGCCTGCTCCGCCTCGCTGGTGGCGCTGCACCTCGCGGCGCAGTCCCTGCGCAACGACGAGTGCTCGCTCGCGCTCGTCGGCGGCGTCAACGTGATGGCCATGCCGGGCGCCTTCGTGGAGATCTCCCGCCAGGGCGGCCTCGCCGCCGACGGCCGCAGCAAGCCCTTCGCGGCGGCGGCCGACGGCACCGGCTGGGGCGAGGGCGTCGGCGTCCTGCTCGTGGAGCGCCTCTCCGACGCACGCGCCAACGGCCACCCGGTCCTCGCGGTGCTGCGGGGCAGCGCCATCAACCAGGACGGCGCCAGCAACGGCCTGACCGCCCCCAACGGTCCCTCGCAGCAGCGCGTGATCCGCGCCGCGCTCTCCGATGCCCAGCTGGCACCGGCCGATGTCGACGCCGTCGAGGCACACGGCACCGGCACCCGGCTCGGCGACCCCATCGAGGCCGACGCCCTGCTCGCCGCCTACGGCCAGGACCGCGACGGGGACCAGCCGCTGTGGCTCGGTTCGATCAAGTCCAACATCGGCCACACCCAGGCCGCGGCGGGCCTGGCCGGTGTCATCAAGGTCGTCATGGCGATCCGGCACGGCGTCCTGCCGCAGACCCTGCACGTGGACGCGCCCACCCCGCACGTCGACTGGAGCTCCGGCGGCGTGCGGCTGCTCACCGAGCGGCGCGACTGGCCCGTCGCCGACCGCCCGCGCCGCGCGGGCGTCTCCTCGTTCGGCATGAGCGGCACGAACGCGCACGTCATCATCGAGCAGGCACCCGAGGCCGAGCAGCCCGCCGACGAGCAGGCGCCCGAGGACGGCCGGCAGGGCGCGGCGGAGCCGATCGCCGGCGCCGGGCCGCGTACCGCGCCGGACGCCGGGTCCGGCTCCTCGTCCGGCGTGGACCCCCTGCCGACCGTGCCCTGGCCGCTGTCCGGCCGTAGCCCGGAGGCGCTGCGCGACCAGGCCGCCCGGCTCGCCTCCTGGCTCGCCGACCGGCCCGGCCTCCGCCCGGCCGATGTCGGCCACTCGCTGGCGGTCACCCGCTCCGCCTTCGAGCACCGGGCCGTCGTCGTGGCCGACCGGCCCGAGGGCTTCCTGCGCGGGCTCGCCGCCGTCGCCGCGGGCACCAGCGCCGCCGAGACGGTCCCCGGCCGCACCGGCGCGGGCGACGGCAGGACCGTCTTCGTCTTCCCCGGCCAGGGCTCGCAGTGGGCGGGCATGGCACGGCAACTTCTGGACGAGTCACCGGTGTTCGCCGCCCGCATGGCCGCGTGCGAACAGGCCCTCGCCCCGCACCTGGACTGGTCGCTGTCGGCGGTCGTGCGCGGCGAGCCCGACGCGGCGCCGCTGGACCGCATCGACGTCGTCCAGCCGGTGCTGTTCGCCGTGATGGTCTCCCTCGCCGCCGTCTGGCGGTCGTACGGGGTCGAACCCGACGCCGTCGTGGGCCACTCCCAGGGCGAGATCGCCGCCGCGTACGTCGCCGGCGCCCTGTCGCTCGACGACGCCGCCCGCATCGTCGCCGTACGCAGCCGCGCCCAGCTGGAACTGTCCGGCACCGGCGGCATGGCCTCCGTGGCGCTGCCCGCCGACACCCTGCGGGACCGCCTGCGCGCCTGGGAGGGCCGCCTGTCGGTCGCCGCCGTCAACGGCCCGGCCTCCGCGGTCGTCTCCGGGGACCCCGAGGCCCTGGAGGAGTTCCTCCGCCAGTGCGAGGAACGCGAGGTGCGGACCCGGCGGGTAGCCGCCGACGTGGCGGGCCACTCCGCGCACATGGACCGGCTGCGCGACGGCATGCTCGAAGCGCTCGCCGGCGTCCGGCCCACCGCCGCCACGATCCCGCTCTGCTCCACGGTGACCGGCGGATCCCTCGACACGACCGGCCTGGACGCCGACTACTGGTTCCGGAACATGCGGCAGACCGTCGAGTTCGACGCCGCCGTGCGCGACCTCGTCCGGCGCGGCCACAGCGTCTTCGTCGAGATCAGCCCGCACCCCGTGCTCACCGTCCCGACGCAGGACACCCTCGACGACCTCGCCGACCCCGACGCGGCGGTCCCGGCCCCGCCGACCCTGGTCACCGGCACCCTGCGCCGCGACGAGGGCGGCCTGCACCGGGTGCTCACCGCCCTCGCCCAGGTGCACGTGCACGGCGTGCCGGTGGACTGGGCGGCCGTGTTCGCCGCTCACCGGCCCGAGCGGGTCGAACTGCCGACGTACGCCTTCCAGAACCGGCGCTTCTGGCTGGAGCCGCAGACCCGGCCCGGCACCACGCAGGACACCACCGACCCCGCGGACGCCGCCTTCTGGGCCGCCGTCGAACGCGAGGACGTCGCCGAGGTCGCCGCCACGCTCGGGGTCGAGGCCGCCAGCTGGAGCGACGTCCTGCCCGCTCTCTCCGCCTGGCGCCGCGACCGCCGTGACCGGGCGGTCCTCGACGGCTGGCGCTACCACATCGCCTGGCAAAGGCTCACGGCCAAGACCGCCGGGCCGCTGCGGGGCCGCTGGCCGGTCCTCGTCCCGGACGGCCACACCGCCGACGCGGCGGTGACCCGTGCCGTCGAGGCCCTGCGCGAGCGCGGCGCCGACCCCGAACTCGTCGTCCTCGACCACACCCACACCGACCGGTCCCGGCTCACCGGCCACCTGCGTGAACTGCTGGCCACCGGGCCCGGCACGGAGGCCGCCCCCGCCGGAGTGCTGTCCCTGCTGGCCCTCGACGAGCGGCCGCACGAGGGCCTGCCCGCCCTGCCCGTCGGTCTGGCGCTCACCACCGCCCTCGTCCAGGCGCTGGACGACCTCGGGGTCCGGACCACGTTGTGGTGCGTCACCTCCGGCGCCGTCCCGGTGCACCCGTCCGAGCCGGTGCCCCACCCGGTCCAGGCCCTCGTCTGGGGCTTCGGCCGCACGGCGGCCCTGGAACACCCGAGCCTGTGGGGCGGTCTGATCGACCTGCCCGAGCAGTGCGACGCCCGCGCCGGGCACCTGCTCGCCGACCTCCTGGCCGGAGCCGGCGACGAGGACCAGCTCGCCGTACGGTCCTCCGGGGCGCACGCCCGCCGGCTCGTCCGCGCCACCCCCTCCACCCCCGCGCCGTCGGCTCCCTGGCGGCCCTCCGGCACGGTCCTCGTCACCGGCGGCACGGGCGGGCTCGGCGCCCACGCCGCCCGCTGGCTCGCCCGGGGCGGCGCCGACCACCTGCTCCTCGTCAGCCGCCGGGGTGCCGACGCCCCCGGCGCCGACGAACTGGCGGCCGAACTCACCGCCCTGGGCACCGGTGTGACCCTGGCCGCCTGCGACATCACCGACCGCGAGGCGCTCGCCGCGCTCGTCGACGGGGCCGCCGCCGAGGGCCACCCCGTCCGCGCCGTCCTGCACACCGCCGCGGCCGCCCAGCTGTTCCCGGTACGCGACGAGAACCCGCAGAGCATGGCCGCCACCCTGGCCGCCAAGGTCCAGGGCGCCGCCAACCTCGACGCCGTCCTCGCCGACACCGACCTCGACGCGTTCGTCCTGTACTCCTCCGTCTCGGGTGTGTGGGGCAGCGCGGACCACGCCGCCTACGCGGCGGGCAACGCCTACCTCGACGCCCTCGCCGCCCACCGACGCGGCCGGGGCCTCGCCGCCACCTCCGTCGTCTGGGGCATCTGGAGCGCCGAGGGCGGCGGCCTCGCCACCAGCGACCTCGAACGCGCCCTCCTCGAACGCGGCATCCCCTTCATGGACCCGCGGCTGGCCGTCGGCGGGCTCCAGCGCGTCCTGGACGACGACGAGACCGTCGTCGTGGTCGCCGACGTCGACTGGGCCCGCTTCGTGCCCGTCTTCACCTCCGTACGGCCCAGCCCCCTCATCGCCGACCTCCCCGACGTCCGCGCCCTGGCCACCGCCGAGGACCGGACCGACCCCGACCCGGACGCCGCCGACGGCGCCGCCGGACTGCGCCGCACCCTCGCGGGACTGCCCGAGCCCGAGGTCCGGCGGACCCTGCTGGAACTCGTCCGCACCAACGCCGCCGCGGTCCTCGGCCACGACTCCGCCGACGCCGTGCTGCCCGACCGGGCCTTCCGCGAACTGGGCTTCGACTCGCTGATCGCCGTCGAACTGCGCAACCGGCTCAACCAGGTCACCGGCCTGCGGCTGCGCGCCACCGTCGTCTTCGACTACTCCTGCGCGGCGTTCCTCGCCGAACACCTGCGCACCGAACTCCTCGGCGACACGGCCCCGGCCGTGGCCTCGACGGCCGTCGTCCCCGTCGCCGACCCCGACGAGCCCATCGCCATCGTCGCGATGAGCTGCCGCTTCCCCGGGGGCATCGACACCCCGGAGCGGCTGTGGCAACTGCTCATCGACGGCGGCGAGGTGCTCTCCGGCATGCCCGCCGACCGCGGCTGGCCCCTGGACCGCCTGTACCACCCCGACCCCGACCACCCGGGCACCTCCTACGTCCGCGAGGGCAGCTTCCTGCACGACGCGGGCGACTTCGACCCGGCCTTCTTCGGCATCTCGCCGCGCGAGGCGGTCGCCATGGACCCGCAGCAGCGGCTGCTCCTGGAGACCTCCTGGGAGGCGTTCGAACGGGCGGGCATCGACCCGGCGTCCCTGCGCACCACCCCGACCGGTGTCTTCGCCGGCGTCAACTACCAGGACTACACCTCGCTCGCCGGTTCCTCGCCGGAGGGCGGCGAAGGACATCTGGTCGCGGGCGGAGCCGCCAGCGTGGTCTCCGGGCGCGTCGCCTACACCCTCGGTCTGGAGGGCCCGGCGGTCACCGTCGACACCGCCTGCTCCTCCTCCCTGGTCGCGACGCACCTCGCCGCGCAGGCCCTGCGCGGCGGCGACTGCTCGCTCGCCCTCGCCGGCGGTGTCGCCGTGATGGCCACCCCGGGCGTCTTCGTCGGCTTCTCCCGGCAGCGCGGCCTCGCCGCCGACGGCCGCTGCAAGGCGTTCGGCGCCTCCGCGGACGGCATGGGCCTCGCCGAAGGCGTCGGCGTGGTGCTCCTGGAGCGGCTCTCGGACGCCCGTCGCAACGGCCACCCGGTGCTCGCCGTGCTGCGCGGCAGCGCCGTCAACCAGGACGGCGCCAGCAACGGCCTGTCCGCCCCCAACGGCCTCGCCCAGCAGCGGGTCATCCGCCAGGCCCTCACCAACGCCGGGCTGACCGCGGCCGACATCGACGTCGTCGAGGCGCACGGCACGGGCACCACCCTCGGCGACCCCATCGAGGCGGACGCCCTGCTCGCCACCTACGGACAGGACCGCCCGCACGGCCGCCCGCTCCGGCTCGGCGCACTCAAGTCCAACATCGGCCACACCCAGGCCGCCTCCGGAGTCGCCGGAATGATCAAGGCCGTGCTCTCGCTGCGGCACGGCGTCCTCCCGCGCACCCTGCACGCCGACGAGCCCTCCCCGCACGTCGACTGGGCCTCCGGCGAGGTGGAGCTGCTCACCGAGGCACGCGACTGGCCCGACACCGGCGCACCCCGCCGCGCGGGCATCTCCTCCTTCGGCTTCAGCGGCACCAACGTGCACGCCATCCTCGAACAGGCACCGCCCGCCCCCGACGCCGCCTCCGACGCGGACGCAGGCGCCGGACCGGAGCCGCGGCCCGCGCCCACCGCGCCCGTCGTGCCCTGGGTGCTGTCCGCGAGGTCGCCGCAGGCCCTGGCCCACCAGGCCCAGCGGCTGCGCGGCCACCTCGCCGGCGACGGCGCCCCCGAACCGCTGGACACCGGCTACTCCCTGGCGACCGGCCGTACCCCCTTCGAACACCGCGCGGTGCTCCTCGGTACCGGCGGCGACGCCCCGTCGGCCGCCCTCGACGGGCTGGCCGGCGGCGAGGACACCCCGGGGCTGATCCGCGGAGTGGCCGACACCGACGGCCGCCGGGTGTTCGTCTTCCCGGGCCAGGGCGCGCAGTGGGCCGGTATGGCGGTGCAACTGCTGGACACCTCCCCGGTGTTCGCCGCCTCCATCGCCGCCTGCGAGCAGGCACTGACGCCGTACGTCGACTGGTCGCTCGACGCCGTGCTGCGCGGCGCCCCGGACGCGCCGCCCTTCGAACGGGTCGACGTGGTCCAGCCCGCGCTGTGGGCCGTGATGGTCTCGCTGGCCGCGCAGTGGCGCTCCTGGGGCGTCGAGCCCGACGCCGTACTGGGCCACAGCCAGGGCGAGATCGCCGCCGCCGTGGTCGCCGGGGCCCTCTCCCTGGACGACGGCGCCAAGGTCGTGGCCCTGCGCAGCCGCGCGATCCTCTCCCTCGCCGGGCACGGCGGCATGGTCTCCGTGGCCGTCCCGCGCGAGCGCGCCGTCGCGCTCGTCGCCCGGTGGTCCGGGCGGCTCTCCCTCGCCGCTGTCAACGGACCGTCCGCCGTCGTCGTCTCCGGCGACACGGAGGCCCTGACCGAGCTGATCGCCGTCTGCGAGGAGGAGGGCGTACGGGCCCGCACGATCGCGGTGGACTACGCCTCCCACTCCGCGCACGTCGAGCGCATCCGCGCGGAGGTGCTCGACGCACTGGACGGCATCGCGCCGGTGGCGGGCCGGGTGCCGCTCTACTCCACCCTCACCGGCGACTGGCTCGACACGACGGAGATGGACGCCGGGTACTGGTACCGGAACCTGCGCGAGACCGTCGAGTTCGACGGTGCCGTGCGCGCCCTCGCCGACCAGCGCCACCAGGTCTTCGTCGAGGTCTCGCCGCACCCGGTGCTCACCATGTCCGTCCAGGACACCCTGGAGGACGCCGAGGCCCCGCGGACCGTGGTGACCGGAACACTCCGCCGAGACGAGGGCGGCCTCGCCCGCGCGCTCACCTCGGCCGCCGAACTGTGGGTGCGTGGCGTCCCGGTCCAGTGGCCGGTCCTCTTCGAGGGCACCGGCGCCCGCCGCACCGACCTGCCCACCTACCCGTTCGAGCACAAGCGCTACTGGCTCCAGGGCGCCGGACCGACGGCTCAGGCGGGCGCCAAGGACGAGATCGATTCCGCGTTCTGGCGGCTCGTCGAGCGCGGTGACGCCGCCGAGGCCGCCGGTGACCTGGCGGTGGACGCCGAGACGCTCGGCACGGTGCTGCCCGCCCTGAACGCCTGGCGCCGCAGGCAGCGGGAGGGCGCCGCCGTGGACACCTGGCGCTACCGCGTCGACTGGCAGCCGGTCCCCGACCCGCCCGCCGCGCCCCTGTCCGGCACCTGGCTCGTGGTCCTGCCCGAAGGGGTCGACGACGAGCCGGGCGCTCCGCTCGCGCGGGACTCCGTGACGGCCCTCACCGATGCCGGAGCCGACGTCGTGACCGTGCGGCTCACCGACGCGGACGCCGACCGCGCCACGCTGGGGGAGCGGCTCACCACCGCCCTGGACGGCCGCACCCCGCAGGGCATCCTGTCGCTGCTGGCGATCGCCGGACGGCCGCACCCCGACCACCCCGCCGTCTCCGCCGGTTCGGCCCTCACCCTCGTCCTGGTCCAGGCGCTCGGCGACCTCGGCGTCGAAGCCCCGCTGTGGTGCGCCACCCACGGCGCCGTCTCCACCGGCGCCGGCGACCCGCTCACCGCACCCGACCAGGCGCTGGTCTGGGGCACCGGCATGGTCGCCGCCCTGGAGCACCCCACCCGCTGGGGCGGTCTGGTCGACCTGCCGCCAGCCCTCAACTCCCTGTCCCGCGACCGGCTCCGCGCGGTCCTCGCCGGTGCCACCGGTGAGGACCAGCTCGCCGTCCGCTCCGCCGGACTGCTCGGCCGACGCCTGGTCCGCGCCCCCCGCCCGCCCGGCACCCGGCCCGCGTGGAAGCCCCGGGGCACCGTCCTCGTCACCGGCGGCACGGGCGCCCTCGGTCCCCACGTCGCGCGCTGGCTCGCCCGCGGCGGCGCCGAGCACCTCGTCCTTCCCGGGCGGCGCGGCGCCGACGTCCCCGGAGCCGACGAACTGCGCGCCGAACTCGCCGAACTGGGCACCCGGCTGTCCCTGCCCGCCTGCGACGTCGCCGACCGTGCCCAGGTCGCCCGGCTGCTGACCGGACTGGAGGAACAGGGCACCCCCGTCACCGCCGTGTTCCACGCCGCCGCCTACATCCAGCTGGCCTCCCTGGACGACACCCCGCTCGACGCCTTCGCCGAGGTCGTCGCCGCCAAGGCGGAGGGGGCCCGGCACCTGGACGAACTGCTCGACCGCGAACTGGACGCGTTCGTGCTGTTCTCCTCCGTCGCGGGTGTCTGGGGCAGCAGCAACCACGCCGCCTACACCGCCGGCAACGCCTATCTCGACGCCCTCGCCGAACACCGCAGGGCCCGGGGCCTGAGCGCCACCACCCTCGACTGGGGCGTCTGGTCGGCCGCCAACCCGTGGGCCGTCCGCGAGACCGTCGACGAGTCCGACTTCTACCGGGTACAGAAGCAGGGCCTGCCGCTCATCGAGCCCGACCTCGCGCTCGCCGGACTCCAGCAGGTCCTCGACGACGACGAGACGGTCATCGCCCTCGCCGACGTCGACTGGGAACAGTTCGCCGCGGTCTTCGGCTCCGTACGCCCCAGCCGTCTGCTCACCGGCGTACCGGAGGCCAGGCGGCAACTGGAGGAGGCCGCGACACCGGGCGCGAGCGCCGCCACACCGGCCGCCGACGTGCTGCGCGAGCGACTGACCGGGCTGGCCGGGGCCGAGCAGCGCCGCGTCACCCTGGACCTCGTCCGCACCCACGCCGCGGCCGTCCTCGGCCATGACTCCCCGGAGGAGCTCCGGCCGGGCAGGGCGTTCCAGGAACTCGGCTTCGACTCGCTGACCGCCGTCGAACTGCGCAACCGGCTCCGCACGGCCACCGGCCTCCCCCTGCCCGCCACCCTCGTCTTCGACTACCCGTCCGCGGCCGTGCTCGCCGAGCACATCCGCGCCGAGCTGCTCGGCGAGCACCGGACGCCCGCCACGCGGGAGCCCGCGCCCGCCGGCACCGGGGCGGCCGACGAGCCGATCGCGATCGTCGCGATGAGCTGCCGCTTCCCCGGCGGGGTGCACACCCCCGAACAGCTGTGGCGGCTGCTGGAGGAGGGCGGCGACGTCGTCTCGGAGTTCCCGACCGACCGCGGCTGGCCGCTGGAGTCCATGTTCGACCCCGACCCGGACCAGCCCGGCACCAGCTATGTACGGCACGGCGGATTCCTCTACGACGCCGGTGACTTCGACGCCGACTTCTTCGGCATCTCCCCGCGCGAGGCGGTCGCCATGGACCCGCAGCAGCGACTGCTCCTGGAGACCTCCTGGGAGACCTTCGAACGCGCCGGTCTCGACCCGGACCGCCTGCGCGGCACCGACACCGGTGTCTTCACCGGCGTCAACTACCAGGACTACGGCGCCTCCGTGGCCCAGACCCAGGAGAACGAGGGCCACCTCCTCACCGGCAGCGCGGCGAGTGTGATCTCCGGCCGGATCTCCTACACCCTCGGCCTGGAGGGCCCCGCGGTCACCGTCGACACCGCCTGCTCCGCCTCCCTCGTCGCGGTGCACCTGGCCGCCCAGGCGCTGCGTGCCGGGGACTGCTCACTCGCCCTGGCCGGCGGCGTCGCGGTGATGTCGAGCCCGGGTGCCATCATCAGCTTCGCCCGCCAGCGCGGCCTCGCCGCCGACGGCCGCTGCAAGGCGTTCTCCGACGCCGCCGACGGCATGGGCATGGCCGAGGGGGTCGGCGTGATCCTCCTCGAACGGCTCTCCGAGGCACGGCGCAACGGACACCCCGTGCTGGCCGTCCTGCGCGGCAGCGCCGTCAACCAGGACGGCGCCAGCAACGGCCTGACCGCCCCCAACGGCCCCTCCCAGCAGCGGGTCATCCGCGCCGCCCTCGCCAACGCCCGGCTCTCGGCGGCCGACATCGACGTCGTCGAGACCCACGGCACCGGCACCACGCTCGGCGACCCCATCGAGGCCCAGGCCCTGCTCGCCACGTACGGGCAGGAGCGCTCCGACGGGCGCCCCCTGCTGATCGGCTCCCTGAAGTCCAACATCGGCCACACCCAGGCCGCCGCGGGCGTCGCCGGTGTGATCAAGACCGTCCTGGCGCTCCGGCACGGGCAGGTGCCGCGCACCCTGCACGTCGACCGGCCCTCGACCCAGGTCGACTGGACGGCCGGTGCCGTGGACGTGGTCACCGACGCGACCCCGTGGCCCGCGACGGGCCGCCCGCGCCGCGCCGGGATCTCCGCGTTCGGCATGAGCGGCACCAACGTGCACGCGATCCTGGAGGAGGCGCCCGAAGAGAGCCGGCCGGAGACACCGGACGAGGTGCCGGACCGGGCGGTGGCCTGGCCGCTGTCCGCGAAGTCCCCGGACGCCCTGCACGGTCAGGCCGCGCGCCTGACCACCCACCTGAGCGAGGCACCGGACGCCACGCCCGCCGACATCGGCGGGGCCCTGGCGGCCCGCACCGCCTTCGAACACCGCGCCGTCCTCGTCGGCGACGGCATCCGGCTCCCCGCCGCGCTGACCGCGCTGGCCGACGGAGATACCGCCCCCGACCTCGTACGCGGCGTCGCCGGCACCGTGGGCCGTACGGTCTTCGTCTTCCCGGGCCAGGGCTCCCAATGGGCCGGTATGGCAAGGGAGTTGCTGGACGAGTCCCCCGTGTTCGCGGCCCGGATGGAGGAGTGCGAACGGGCGCTGGCTCCCTTCGTCGACTGGTCGCTGCTCGACGCCGTGCGCTCGGGCGGAGTCTGGGACCGGGTGGACGTCGTCCAGCCCGCGCTGTTCGCGGTGATGGTGTCGCTGGCCGAGGTCTGGCGGTCCTTCGGTGTCGTACCGGACGCCGTCGTCGGCCACTCCCAGGGCGAGATCGCCGCCGCCGTCGTGGCGGGCGCGCTGTCCCTGGAGGACGGGGCCCAGGTGGTCGCCCTGCGCAGCAAGACCCTCGACGCGCTGGCCGGTCGCGGCGGCATGGCCTCCCTGTCCCTGCCCGCCGACCAGGCCGAGGCCGCCCTCGCCCCCTGGTCCGGCGCCCTGTCGGTCGCCGCGCTGAACGGCCCCGCCACCACCGTGGTCGCGGGCGACGCGGAGGCCCTGGCGGCCCTGCTCGCGCAGTGCGAGGCGCAGGGCGTACGGGCCCGGCGCATCGACGTCGACTACGCCTCGCACTCCGAGCACGTCGAGGAGATCCACGGCATCCTCATGGACGCCCTGGCGGGCATCAAGCCGCTGCCGAGCGAGGTCCCGCTGTACTCCACGGTGGACGGCGGCTGGCTCGACACCACCGGCATGCACGCCGGTTACTGGTACCGCAACCTGCGGCAGACCGTCGGCTTCGACCCCGCCGTCCGCGCCCTGGCCGCCGAGGGGTTCACCTCCTTCGTCGAGGTCAGCCCGCACCCCGTGCTCACCATGGCCATCGAGGAGACCACCGAGACCGCCGGACGCGAGGCCGTCGTCCTCGGCACGCTCCGCCGCGACGAGGGCGGCCTGCGACGCGTCCTGCTGTCGGCGGCCGAACTGTGGGTGCGCGGAGGTGCGGTCGACTGGACCGCCGCGTTCCCCGGCGGGACCACGGCCGAGCTGCCGACGTACGCCTTCCAGCGGCGCCGCTACTGGATCCAGCCGCCCGCGGCGACGCCCCGCGGGCCCGGTGCCACCGGTCACCCGCTGCTCGGCACGGCCGTCGAGGTCGCCGACACCGGGGACCTCGTGCTCACCGGCAGCCTGTCGACACGCACCCACCCCTGGCTCGCGGACCACGCGGTCTCCGGCGTGGTCCTGCTGCCCGGCACCGGCTTCGTCGAACTGGCCGTACGCGCCGGCGACGAGGCGGACTGCCCCCGGGTCGAGGAACTGACCCTCCAGGCACCGCTGGTGTTCGACCGGGACGCCGCCGTCCGGATCCAGGTGCGGGTCGGCGCGCCCGACGACTCCGGGCGGCGCACCCTCGGTGTGTTCTCCCGGGCCGAGGACGGCGCCGGCACTCCCTGGACCGGGCATGCCACCGGTGTCCTCGCCCCCGCCGGGTCCGCCGACCCGGCGGCCCACCCGTACGGCCCGGCATGGCCGCCCGCCGGAGCGGAACCCGTGCCCGTCGACGGCCTCTACGAGCGGTTCGCGGACGCCGGCTACGGCTACGGCCCCGCCTTCCACGGCCTGACCGCCGCCTGGCGCCTCGGCCAGGACGTCTACGTGGAGGTCCGGCTGCCGGAGGACCAGCACACCGGGGCCGCAGGCTTCGGTCTGCACCCCGCGCTGCTGGACGCGGCCCTGCACGGTCTGTGGCTGGCCGCACCGGACGGTGCCGACCAGAACGACGCGCCCGGCACCGCCAGGCTGCCCTTCTCCTGGGAAGGCGTCCACCTGCACGCCTCCGGGGCGACCGAACTGCGCGTGCGGCTGAGCTACGACGACACCGGTTCGGTGGCGCTGGCCGCCGCCGACCCGGCCGGCCGGCCGGTCGCCGACGTGGCGGCGCTGGCCATCCGGCCCATCGCCGTCGACGCCCTGCGCGGCGCCGCGGCGCAGGGACGCGACTCGCTGTTCACCCTGGGCTGGACCGCCCTGCCCACCACCACCGAGCCGCCCGTCGGCCGGTGGGCCGCCCTCGGCACCGAGCAACTGCTGCCCGAGACCCACGAGAACCTCGACGCGCTGACCGCCGCCGTGGACGGGGACGCCGCCGTGCCCGACGTGGTCGTCACGCTCTGCCCGCCCGGCGGGAACAGCGCGGACGCGGCCCGTACCGCGCTCGCCGGCACCCTGCGGCTGCTGCAGACCTGGCTGGCCGACGACCGCTGGGCCGACACCCGCCTGGTCCTCGTCACCCGGGGCGGTGTCGCCACCGCACCCGGCGAGGACATCGGCGACCTGGCGGCCGCCGCCGTGTGGGGGCTCGTGCGCTCCGCGCAGTCCGAACACCCCGACCGGTTCGTCCTCGTCGACGCGGACGACCCGGCCGAGGCCCTGAAGGCCCTGCCCGCCGCGCTGTCCGCCACGGAACCCCAGCTCGCGGTACGCGACGGACGGACCCTCGCACCCCGCCTGACCAGGACCCCGCCGACGGATGCCGAGGCCGCGGCCGGCAAGCCGTGGGACCCCGAGGGCACGGTGCTCGTCACGGGCGCCTTCGGCGTCCTCGGCGGCCTGGTGGCCCGTCACCTGGTCACCGAGCACGGGGCACGCCACCTGCTGCTGACCGGGCGGCGCGGCGCCGACACCCCCGAGGCGGCCGCCCTGGTCGACGAACTCACCGCCCTGGGCGCCCGGGTGGAGACCGCAGCCTGCGACACGGCCGACCGGGACGCCCTGGCCGGACTCCTCGCGGGCGTCCCCGACACCCACCCGCTCACCGCCGTGGTCCACTCGGCCGGCGTCCTCGACGACGGGATCATCGGCTCGCTCACCCCCGAGCGCCTGGACCGCGTCCTGCGCCCCAAGGCGGACGCCGCGCTCCACCTGCACGAACTGACCCGCGACCTGCCGCTGGCCGCGTTCGTGCTCTTCTCGTCCGCCTCCGGCACCGTCGGCAGCTCCGGGCAGGGCAACTACGCGGCGGCCAACGCGTTCCTGGACGCGCTCGCCCAGCACCGTCGCGCCCAGGGGCTGCCCGGCCAGTCGATCGCCTGGGGCATGTGGGCCGAGCGCTCCGCGCTGACCGGCACCCTCGACGAGGTCGACCTGCGGCGCATGGCCCGCGGCGGCGTGGGGGCACTCACCTCCGACGAGGGCCTCGCCCTGTTCGACGCCGCGCTCGAACGGGACGACGCGGTGCTGGTCCCGCTCCGGCTCGACCTGGCCAGGCTGCGCGCCAGGGCGGGCACCGGCGCCGTACCCGCCCTCTTCCGCGCACTGGTACGCGGCGCCGCCCGCCGGACGGCGGCCACCGGCGGCGCCGCCGACGCGGCGGACACCCTGCGCGGGAGGCTCGCGGGCCTGTCCGCCGACGACGCCCGCGCCGTCCTCGCCGACCTGGTGTGCGCGCACGCCGCCGACGTGCTCGGGCACGCCGGAGCCTCGGCCGTCGACCCCGAACGCGCCTTCCGGCAGCTCGGCTTCGACTCGCTGACCGCGGTGGAACTGCGCAACCGCCTCAACGCGGCGACCGGACTGCGGCTCCCCGCCACCCTGGTGTTCGACTACCCGAGCCCAGCGGCCGTCGCCGGGTACTGCGCCGAACGCCTCGCCCCGGCCGGCTCCCCGCAGACCCCGGCATCGGCCCCGGCCGACGCCGACATCACCCGGGCCCTGTCGACGATCCCGCCAGCCAAACTGCGCGAATCCGGCCTGCTGGACGCGCTGCTGAAGCTGGCCGGACCGGACCCGCGGGGCGGCGAACCGCAGGCGGCCGGGAGTGAGAGTGGCATCCAGGAGATGGACGTGGACGACCTCGTACGGCTGGCGCTGGGGAGCGAGCGTGACTGACACCCGCGTACCGGCCCGGAAGAGGATGTGAGGAGAGGGATGTCCACGGACAAGGTGGTCGAGGCGCTGCGCGCCTCCCTGCTGGAGAACGAGCGGCTGCGCGGCGAGAACACGCGGCTGCGCGACGAGTCCCGGGAACCCGTCGCGATCGTCGCCATGAGCTGCCGCTTCCCGGGCGGGGTCCGCACCCCGGAGGACCTGTGGCGGCTGCTCGTCGAAGAACGCGACGCGGTCAGCGAGTTCCCCGCCGACCGGGGCTGGGACGCCGCCGCGCTGTACGACCCCGACCCCGACACCCCGGGCACGTCCAACACGCGCGAGGGCGGCTTCCTGCACGACGCCTGCGGCTTCGACGCCGGCTTCTTCGGGATCTCGCCCCGTGAGGCGCTGGCCATGGACCCCCAGCAGCGGCTCCTGCTGGAGACCTGTTGGGAGGCCGTCGAGCGCGGTGGCATCGACCCGCTGTCGCTGCGCGGCAGCCGCACCGGCGTGTACGCGGGCGTCATGTACAACGAGTACGGCGCCCGGCTGCAGCGGATACCGGAGGACGTCGAGGCGTTCATCGGCACCGGCACCGTGCCCAGCGTGGTCACCGGCCGGATCGCCTACACCCTCGGCCTGGAGGGCCCGGCCGTCACGATCGACACCGCGTGCTCGTCGTCGCTGGTCGCCCTCCACCTGGCCTGCCAGGCGCTGCGGGCGGGGGAGATCGGCCTCGCCCTGGCGGGCGGCGTCACGGTGATGTCCACACCGAGCCTGTACGTCGGGTTCAGCCGCCAGCGCGGACTGGCGCCGGACGGCCGCAGCAAGTCGTTCGCCGCGGCCGCCGACGGCGCCGGCTTCGGCGAGGGCGTCGGCGTGCTGCTCCTCGAACGGCTCGCGGACGCCCGGCGCAACGGCCACCCCGTGCTCGCGCTCGTCCGGGGCTCGGCGGTCAACCAGGACGGCGCCAGCAACGGCATGACGGCGCCCAACGGCCCTTCCCAGCAACGGGTCATCCAGCAGGCCCTGGCGGCGGCCGGCCTCTCGCCGGCCGAGGTCGACGCGGTGGAGGCGCACGGCACGGGAACCCGCCTCGGCGACCCCATCGAGGCGCAGGCACTGCTCGCCACCTACGGCCAAGGACGCCCGGCGAACCGGCCGCTGCTGCTCGGCTCGCTCAAGTCCAACCTCACTCACACCCAGGCCGCCGCCGGGGTCGGCGGCGTCATGAAGATGGTGCTCGCGATGCGCCACGGCCTGCTGCCCCGCACCCTGCACCTCGACCGTCCCACCCCGCAGGTCGACTGGACCGAGGGCGACATCGCCCTGCTCACCACGGCCACCCCCTGGCCGGACAACGGCCGGCCCCGCCGCGCCGGCGTCTCCTCCTTCGGCGCCAGCGGCACCAACGCCCACACCGTCCTGGAGGCGGCGCCCGCCGACGTACCCGCCGAGGACGAGATACGTGACGAGGCACCCGGCCCGGTGGCCTGGGCGCTGTCCGCGAAGGGCGAGGCGGCACTGCGCGGACAGGCCGCCGCCCTGCACGCCCGTCTGACCGGCACCCCGCAGGCACACCCCCTGGACGTGGGCTTCTCGCTGGCCACCGCCCGGTCCGGGTTCGCCGACCGCGCCGTCGTCGTCGGCGACGACCGTCCCGCCCTGCTGTCCGGCCTGGCCGCGCTGGCCGCCGGACGGCCCGACCCGGCGGTCGTCTCCGCCCGCGCGCTGCCCGGGCGCAAGGCCGTCTTCGTCTTCCCCGGCCTCGGCTCGCAGTGGCCCGGCATGGCCGCCCAACTGCTCGACGAGTCACCCGCGTTCACGTCCCGGATGGCGGACTGCGCACAGGCACTCGCCCCGCACATCGACTGGTCGGTCACCGACGTCCTGCGCGGCGCGCCCGGCGCGCCGTCCCTGGACCGGGTGGACGTCCTCCAGCCCGTGCTGTTCTCCGTGATGGTGTCGCTGGCCGCGCTGTGGCGGTCGTACGGCGTCGAGCCCGCCGCCGTCGTCGGTCACAGCCAGGGCGAGGTCGCCGCCGCCTGTGTCGCGGGCGCGCTCACTCTGGAGGACGGGGCCCGCGTGGTCGCGCTGCGCAGCCGGGCCCTGGCCGGACTCGCCGGTGGCGGCGGCATGGCCACCGGCGTGCTCTCCGCGGCCGAACTCGCCCCGTACCTGGAACGCCGCTCGGGCAAGGTCACGGTCGCCGCCGTCAACGGGCCACGCGTGCTCGTCGTCGCCGGACCCGGCGACGAGGTCGGCGCCCTCGTCGACGAACTCTCCGCCGAGGGCGTCATGGCCTGGCGCATCCCGGTGGACTACGCCTCCCACTCGGACGACGTGAGCACCGTACGCGACCGGCTGCGCGAGGACCTGTCCTCGCTCGTCCCCAAGGCCCCGGCCGTGCCCCTGGTGTCCACGGTGGACGCCGACTGGACCGGTGCCGGCGACCTCACCCACGCGTACTGGTACCGCAACCTCCGCCAGACCGTCCGCTTCCACGACGCGATACGCCTGCTCCTCGACGCCGGGCACCGCACCTTCGTCGAGGTGAGCCCCCACCCGCTGCTCACGTACGGCATCGGCGACACCGCCGCCGACGCCGGCGCGGACGACGCCGTGGTGCTGGGCACCCTGCGGCGCGACGAGGGCGGTCTGCACCGGATGCTGCTGGCGCTCGGCGAGGCGCACGCGAACGGCGTGGCCGTCGACTGGCGGCGCGTGTTCGACGGCACCGGGGCCCGTCTCACCGACCTGCCCACGTACGCCTTCCAGCGCACCCACTACTGGCTCGACGTGCCCGCGCACGCCGGGGACCCCGAGTCGGCGGGCCAGACGGAGACGGGCCACCCGCTGCTCACCGCGGCCGTGGATCTGCCGGACGGCGACGGAGTGCTCTTCACGGGGCGCCTCTCACCGCGCACCCATCCGTGGCTGGCGGACCACGCGGTCTCCGGCACGGTGCTGCTGCCCGGCGTCGCCTTCGTGGAGATGGCCGCCCACGCCGCCGTCCACGTCGGCTGCACCACGGTCGAGGAACTCACCCTGGCCGCACCCCTGGTCCTCGCCGCCGACGAGGCCCGACGACTCCGCCTGACCGTGGACGCGCCCGACCCCGAGGGCCGCCGGGCCGTGGCGCTGTACTCCCGCCCCGACGGCCCCGAGTCCACCGCACCGTGGGTACGCCACGCGGGGGGCACCCTGGCCGGGACGCCCGCCTCCGCACCGGGTGACCCCGGCCGGTGGCCGCCCGGCGACGGCGCCGAACGCCTCGACCTCGACCACCTGTACGCGGACTTCGAGGCGGCCGGGGTCCACTACGGCCCGCTCTTCCAGGGCCTGCGCGCCGCCTGGCGGGTCGGCGACGAGATCCACGCCGAGGTGGCTCTGCCCGCGTCGGTGCCGGGGACCCGCGCGAGCGGCTTCGCCGTCCACCCGGCCCTCCTCGACGCCGCGCTGCAGACGGTGGCCCTGCGCCCCGACGGCACCCGGGGCACGGACGCGCGTACGGGAGGCGTGCCGCTGCCCTTCTCCTGGCACGACGTGACGGTCGCCCCCACGGCCGACCCGGTGCTGCGGGTGGTGCTGAGCCCTGCCCCGCAGGGCGGCGACGCCGTGTCGGTACGGATCACCGACCGCACCGGGCGCCCGGTCGTCACCGTCGGCGCACTGACCCTGCGGGCGGCGGCGGGTGCTCCGGCCGCCGCCGAGCGGTCGCTGTTCCGCCTCGACTGGACCCGGCTGCCCGGCACCGGACCGGCCACCGGAACCTGGGCCGTGCTCGGCACCTCCGGCGGCGGTCTGCTGCCGGCCGGCTTCCGGGCCGCGCCGTGCCCGGACCTCGCCGACGTGCCCCCCACGTGCGACGCCGTGCTGGCCCTGTGCCCGCCCGTCGGCGGCGCGGGCCCCGAAGCGGCCCGCGCCGCCGTGAACGCCGTACTGGACCTGCTCCAACGCTGGCTGGCGGAGCCGAAGTTCACCGAAACCCCCCTGGTGCTGCTCACCCGTGGCGCGGTCGACCTCGACGGCGCCCCCGCGGACCTCGGGGGCGCCGCCGCGCGGGGGCTGCTGCGCACCGCCCAGCTGGAGCACCCCGGCCGCTTCGTCCTGCTGGACACCGACGGCGGCGACGGCCTCGAAGCGGCCCTCGCCACCGCCCTGGCCGAGGGCGAACCCCAACTGGCCCTGCGCGAAGGCATCTTGTACGCGCCCCGCCTGGTCCGCGCGCCCGTCGCCGACCGGCCCGCCGGATTCGGTCCGGAGGGCACCGTCCTCGTCACCGGCGGCGGAGGCACCCTGGGCGGACTGGTGGCCCGTCACCTGGTCACCACCCATGGCGTACGGCATCTGCTGCTGCTCGGCCGCCGGGGCGCCGCTGCCGAGGGCATGGCCGCGCTCACGGAGGAGCTGAGCGCGGCGGGAGCCGAGGTCACCGTCGCGGCGTGCGACGTGGCCGACCGGGAGGCGCTGGCGGCCCGCCTCGCGGCGATCCCCCCGGAGCACCCGCTGCGCGCCGTGGTGCACACGGCGGGTGTGCTGGACGACGGGCTGTTGACCGCCCTCACCCCCGAGCGGCTGTCGGCCGTCCTGCGCCCCAAGGCCGACGGCGCCTGGAACCTGCACGAGCTGACCCGGGACCAGGATCTGACGGCGTTCGTCCTGTTCTCCTCCTCCGCCGGTGTCTTCGGCAGTCCGGGCCAGTCCGCCTACGCCGCCGCCAACGCCTTCACCGACGCCCTGGCCGCCGTCCGCCACCGGGCAGGGCTGCCCGGCACCTCCCTGGCCTGGGGCCTGTGGGAGCAGCGCACCGCTCTCACCGACGGACTCGGCGACACGGACCTGCGGCGGATGGCCCGGAGCGGGGTGCGTGCCCTGCCCACCGAGGAGGGCCTGGCGCTGTTCGACGCCGCACTGGCGGGCGACGACCCCGTCCTCGTCCCGGTGGGCCTCGACCTCCGGGCCCGCCCCGGCGGCCCGGTGCCCCACCTGCTGCGGTCGCTGGTCCGGACCCCCGCCGCACGCCGGCGTGGCCCGGAACCCGAGGCGTCGCTGCGGCCCCGGCTGGCCGCCGTGCCGGAGGCCGAACAGGGCGAGATCCTGCTGCGGCTGGTGCGGACCCAGGCGGCCGAGGTGCTCGGCCACGCCGACCCGGACGCGCTGTCGGAGGGGGACGCCTTCCTGGAGAGCGGGTTCGACTCGCTGACCGCCGTCGAGCTGCGCAACCGCCTCGCCGCCGCGCTCGACCTACGGCTGCGCCCCACCGCCGTACTCGACGCGGGAACCCCCGCCCGGCTGGCCGGGCACCTGCGGGCGGAACTGACCCGGAGCACCGCTCCCGGAGCCGGGCGGGGGGTCGGTGAACCGCCGCGCGACGCGGTCAGCACCCTGTTCCGGCAGGCGTGCGAGGTGGGCCGGATCCACGAGGGCATCCAGATCCTCCAGCAGGCCGCGAAGCTCCGCCCCGACTTCGGGTCCGGCCCCGAGCTGCTGAGCTCGTCCGGACGCCGTCCGGAGCTGCTGCGGCTGCACGTCCGCGACGACGCGCCCGAACTGGTCTGCTTCGCGTCGGTGGTGGCGCTCGGCGGAGCCCATCAGTACAGCCGCTTCGCGTCCGCCTTCGAGGGCCGCTACGGCGTCAGCGCGCTGGACGCGCCCGGCTTCGCCCCCGACGAGCCGCTCCCCGCCGGCATGTCCGCCCTGCTGGACTTCCAGACCGAGGTCCTCCTGCGGCGCCTCGGCGACCGGCCGAAGGTGCTGCTCGGCTCCTCGTCGGGCGGCACCCTCGCGCACGCCGCCGCCGCCCGCCTGGAAGCGCTCGGAGCCGGACCGGCCGCCGTGGTGCTGCTGGACACCTATCTGTCCGGGGACGAGGCGATGACCCAGTTCGACGACGTCCTGGTCAGCGGAATGTTCGAGCGCGAGGACCGGGCCGCCCCGATGGACGGCACCCGGCTGACCGCCATGGGCCGCTACTTCCAGCTCCTGGACGACTGGGAGCCGCCCCCCGTCGCGGCGCCCGTGCTGCTGGTGCGGGCGTCGAGCCCCCTGGCGGAACCGGCACCGGACAGCGACATCGACTGGCGGGCCTCATGGCCGTCCGCGCATTCCGTCCTGGACGTTCCGGGAAATCACTGGTCGATGATGGAACAGCATCTGCGAACGACGGTCGACGCCGTCACGGGATGGCTGGATTCGGTCATTTCGTAATTCGCTTCGAGAACCCGGAAGAACCCGCCGAAGAAAAGTGGAGCGATATGTTGGAAAAAGATTCCGATGCCTCAGGTGAAAAGCCCCGTCTCACCGTACTCGGCGCCGGCGTCATGGGTGTCGGCATCACCGCGCTGGCGGTCGGACACGGTGTGCCCGTGACACTCATCGACGTCGACCAGGCCAAACGCGCGGAGGCGGAGGCCCGTATCGCCCACGAACTACGGCTCGCGCGGCTGATGGGCGCACTGCCGGACGACCTTCCCCCCGGGTCGCTCGTCATCGGTGAATCGTCGTCGGAAGCGGCCGGGTCGACCGCTGTCATCGAAGCCGTCACGGAAATAGCGGAAATCAAGGAGAAAGTGATCGCGGAGGTTTCCGCGGTCGTTTCCCCTGGTACTGTCCTGGTGTCCAACACATCGTCCATTCCCATTGACGAGCTGGCCTCGGCCGCCGTGCGTCCGGCGGAACTCGTCGGCACGCATTTCATGAACCCGTCCTATCTGATCCGCACGGTCGAGGTCATCCGCGGCGCCCGCACCGGCGAGGCCGCCATGGACTCCGTACGGGCCCTGCTCACCACCCTGCGCCGTCAGCCCGTCGTGGTCCGCGACGCCCCCGGCTTCGTGACCAGCCGGGTCCTGCACCCGATGATCAACGACGCGGCCCGGGTGGTGCAGGAGGGGACCGCGACCGCCGAGGACGTCGACGCCCTGATGCGGGGCTGCCTGGGGCACGCCACGGGTCCGTTGCGCACCGCGGACCTCATCGGGATCGACAACCTCGTCGACTCGCTGAACGTGCTGTACGAGCGCACCGGTGACAGCGGCTGCCGTCCGTGCGACCTGCTGCTGGAGAAGGTGCGGGCGGGCCATATCGGCCGGAAGTCCGGCCGTGGTTTCTACGAATACGAGGGATGAAAGTCATGACCATGCCATCTGAGGGGACCGTGGAGAAGGAACTCCTCGACTTCCTGCACCTACGCACCAAGACCGTCTGGGAGGAGGACACCGACCTCTTCGCGGCCGGCGGGCTCTCGTCCCTGTTCGCCATGGAACTCGTCGTCCACCTGGAGAAGTCCTACGGCATCGCGATCCGGGGCGCCGACCTGCGGCTGGACAACTTCCGTACCGTCACGGGAATGGCGGCACTGGTCCGCCGTCTGCGCGCGGCCGCCGGGGACGGCGGTGAGTGAGCGCCTCGCCGAGGCGACGGCCTCGGTCACCGGCCTCGTCGGTGACCGGGCCGGTGACTGGGACCGCTCGGGCCTGCTCCCCGCCGAGCTGCTGAGAAAGCTCGGCGCCGCCGGGCAGTTGTGCACCGGTGTGCCCACCGAGTACGGCGGCCTCGGCTGGGACAGCCGCACCGGTGGCGAGTTCACCGCCCACGTCGGCAGCCTGTGCAGCTCCCTGCGCAGCGTCATGACCTCCCAGGGCATGGCCGCCTGGACCGTCGAACGGCTCGGCGACGAGGCGCAGCGCCGCGCACTGCTGCCCCGCCTCACCTCGGGCGAACTGGCCGCCGTCGGCTTCAGCGAGAGCCAGGCCGGCAGCGATCTGTCGGGCATCGACACCCGGATCACCGTCGACGGCGACACCGTCGTGGTCGACGGCCACAAGGTGTGGATGACGGCTGCCCACTACGCCGACCTGCTCATCGTCTTCGGACGGATGGGCGACGGCGCCGCCGCCGTGGTCGTACCCGCCCGGGCCCCGGGCGTCGACGTACGACGGGTTGCCGACCCCCTGGGCTGCCGCGCCGCCGGACACGCCGAGGTCCGCCTGGACTCCGTACGCCTCCCCGCCGACAGCGTGCTGGGCGGCGGGGGCCTGTCCCTGCCGCTGCTCGTGACCACCGCCCTGGCCTACGGACGGATGTCGGTCGCCTGGGGATGCGTCGGAATCCTGCGCGCCTGCCTGGCCGCGACGACCCGGCACGCCGCGTCCCGCGAGCAGTTCGGGCAGCCGCTGGCCCGTCACCAGCTCGTCGCCAAGCACCTCGCCGATCTCTTCGTCGCGGAACAGGTCGCCTCCCGCGCCTGCGAACACGCCAGCCACCGCTGGGACAACGGCTCCCCCGACATGGTGGTCGCCACCATCCTCGCCAAGCACGTCAGCGCCGGCCACGCCGCCCGCGGGGCCGCGTCCGCCGTACAGGTCATGGCGTCGGCGGGAGCCCAGGACGGCCATCCGGTGGCCCGCGCCTACCGGGACGCCAAGCTGATGGAGATCATCGAGGGCAGCAACGAGATGTGCGAACTGCTGCTCGCCCAACACGCGTTGACAAGTGTGGAGCCGACATGAGCGACAAGACCGGCGCCGACGCGCCGGCTCTCGTGAAGTGCCTGGTCTGGGACCTGGACAACACCCTCTGGCTGGGCACGCTGCTGGAGGACGCGGAGGTGCGGCTGCCCGACGCGATACGGGCGGCGATCGTCGAACTCGACGCGCGGGGCGTCCTGCAGTCCGTCTGCAGCCGCAACGACCACGACCTGGCGTGGGCCCGACTCGAAGAGCTGGGCGTCGCCGAGTACTTCGTCCTGCCCGAGATCGGCTGGGGTCCCAAGTCCGAGGCGGTCCGGCGGATCGCCGAGGGCCTGAACTTCGCCCACCGGACCATCGCCTTCATCGACGACCAGCCGGCCGAACGGGCCGAGGTCGCCTACCACCTCCCGGACGTCCGCTGCTACCCGGCCGAGGAGGCGGTCACCCTCACCGGCCTGCCCGAGTTCAGCCCCGCCGTGAGCACGGTGGACTCCCGGCGCCGGCGCGAGATGTACCAGGCCGGTTTCCGCAGGGAGACCGAACGGTCCGCCTACGAGGGCCCCGACGAGGAGTTCCTCCGCTCCCTCGACCTGGTCATGCGCATCGGACGGGCCACCGAGGAGGAGATCACCAGGGTCGAGGAACTCACCCTGCGCACCAGCCAGATGAACGCCACCGGAGTGCACTACTCCGACCGGACACTGCGCGAGTTGTCGGCGGACCCCGGCCACGAGGTCCTGGTCACCACCCTCACCGACCGGTTCGGACCGCACGGGGCCGTCGGCGTCACGCTGGTCGAGAAGCACCCGGCCGTGTGGCACCTGAAGCTGCTCGCCACCTCCTGCCGCGTGGTGTCCTTCGGCGCCGGATCGGTCATCCTGAACTGGCTCGTGGACCAGGCCGCCGCGGCCGGCGTCCATCTCGTGGCCGACTTCCGGCGGACGGACCGCAACCGCATGATGGAGGTCGCCTACCGGTTCGCGGGCTTCGACGAAGAGCCCTGCGCCTGCCGCGACGCCGTGCGGACCGCGCCGGCACGGGCGGCGGAGACAGCGGAACATCAGGAGACGACGGAGGTCGAACGGCTGCATCTCGTCGCCGCACCCCGGACCCCCTCCACGACGGTCCGGCTGATCGCGCCCGATCTGACGGGGCGGCCCGCCACGGACACCTCGGTCGTGGCCCCTGCGTGAGGGCCCCTGCCGGAGGCAGCTCACGGCGGGCTCCCGGACCACCTCGTCCGGGAGCCCGCCGAGGACTCGTGCGACAGGGGCGTGGCCGGTCCGCCAAGAGCGCACCGGCCACGACCCGACCGTCCCCGAGGCCTCCGGGGGCCTCAGTCGCCCGACCGGATGCGGGCGATCAACTCCCGCTTCAGGACCTTCCCGCTGGGGCCGAGCGGGAAGGCGTCGACGAACAGCACCTCGCGCGGGTACTCGGAGGCGGCCATCCGCTCCTTCGCCCGGGCCACGATCCCGGCGGCGAGCGCGGCGTCCCCCCGGACGCCGGCCCGCGCCACGACCACGGCGTACACCTCCTCGCCGTGCACCTCGTGCGGGATGCCGACGACCGCGACCTGGTCGATCGCCGGATGGCCGGTCAGCGTCTCCTCCACCTCGCGGGGGTACACGTGGTACCCGCCGCGCAGCACCATGTCCTTCTCGCGGTCCACGAGGGACAGACAGCCGTCGGCGTCCTTCACGCCGATGTCCCCGGAACGGAAGCAGCCGTCCACGATCGCCCCGGCGGTCGCCTCCGGCCGGTTCGGATGACCGGCCATCTCGTTGTGCCCCCGGATGGCGCCGTCAGGCGTCCTTGCGCCGGGCGAGCGTGATGCCGTCGGCCATGGTGAGCATGCTCAGGTCCACCCGCTCGTCCGCGCGCAGGCGGGCGTTGAGTTCACGGATGCCCGCGGTGTCGGCGTCCGTGAACTGCGGATCGGTGACCCGGCCGAAGAAGAGCGTGTTGTCCACGACGACGAGGCCGCCGGGTGCGAGCAGTTCCAGGGACAGCTCGTAGTAGCGCGGGTAGTTCGCCTTGTCCGCGTCGATGAACACCAGGTCGAAGACGCCCTGGCCCTCGTCGGCGAGCAGCTTCTCCAGGGTCTCCGCCGCGTCGCCCACCCGGAGGTCGATCAGGCCGTCCACCTCGGCCCGCTTCCAGAACTCCGCGCCGATCGACGGCCAGCGATCGGTGATGTCGCATGTCACCAGTCGTCCGTGGGTCGGCAGGGCGCGGGCCATGCACAGGGTGCTGTAGCCGGTGAAGGTGCCGATCTCCAGGACCGAGGCCGCCCGGGTGAGCCGGACCAGCAGCGCGAGCAACTGTCCTTCCTCCGCGGGCACCTGCAGGGCGACGCCGCCGGGCAGCCCGGCCGTCGCTTCGCGCAGTTCCAGCAGGATGTCGTCCTCGCGCAGCGAGGTCTGCCTGACGTACTCGAGAAGCCGCGGCGTCATGCCGATCTGCTCAGCCATGGGGGATCTCCGTCTCGGTGGGAGTCGGTGTGAGCGGCGCGCCGGGCGGCGGGGGAGCGCCGGAGGACGAGCCGTGCGTGCTCGGGTACGGACCCGCCTCGGCGTCGTTCCGCGCCGTCAGCGCCCGGCGTGCCCGGGGGTGGGGGAAACCTGGGGGCCGTGGCCGCCCACGCCCTCGTCGTCCGCGCCGTGCCACAGCCTGGCGTCGTAGGGAGTGTCGGACACCGAAATGGTGGCTCGTTCTCCGGCCGACGGGCGGGCCGACACAGCGTCGGCCGGTTCACCGACGAGTGCGCGGACGTGGAGGCGCAGCCGTTCCACGTCGTCGGCCAGTCTGGTGAGCGCGGGAGGCTCGCCGAATCCGGAGGACCGCAGTGAGCCGACGCAGTGCGCCAGCCGGTCGACGGTGCGGAGCAGTTCTCTGACGGCGGCTGGGGGCATCGAGCTTCCTCCGAGTCTGCCTAGTGAGTGCCCGCGCCGAAGACCGGGAGCGAGCTCAGGCGATCGCGGACCGTGCTGTGCACCGCGTCCGGATGATCACTGAGAAAGAAGTGACCACCCTTGAACACCTGCGTGGCGAACGGCCCCTCCGTGTACTCGCGCCACGCCTCGACCTCCGCCACGGCCGCACGCGGGTCGGCGTCCCCCGTCAGCGCCACCACCGGGCAGCGCAGCGGCGGTCCCGGCACATGTACGTAGGTCTCCGCCGCGCGATAGTCGCCGCGTATGGCGGGCATGACCATCTGGAGGATCTCCGGGTCGGCCAGCGCCACGGCGCCGGATCCGCCCAGCAGCTCCAACTCCCGAAGAATTCCCTGGTCGTCGCGCTGGTGGATGTACTCGCTGCGTTCGAAGCGCGGCGCTCGGCGCCCGGAGAGAAACACGGTGACCGGGCTGTTCGCCCCGCCCTCCTGCTCCAGTCGGCGTGCCACCTCGTAGGCGAGGGTGGCGCCCATGCTGTGCCCGAACAGCGCCAGCGGCCGGTCGTCGGCCGAGGCGGTCAGGACCGGCACCAGCCGGTCGACCAGCTCCGGAACGTTGTCGACGCACTTCTCGGCCCGCCGGTCCTGACGGCCCGGGTACTGCACGGCCAGCACCTCCGCGGCGGGCGGCAGCGCGCCCGCCATGGCGTGGTAGGCACTCGCCGATCCTCCGGCGTGCGGGAAACACACGAGCCGTGTCCGGGCCCGGGGGGCGGCCACGAAGCACCGGAGCCACAGGTCCGGTTCCTCGGCGCTTCGATCCATCGTCCGTCCTTCGCCCTGGTAGGTCATGTGCCTGGCGGCAACGTAACGGAGGTTAGGCAGCCCGAATCGGTGGCGGCCACCCCTAGCCACCCCCTACCACCCCCAGAGATCCTCCCGGCCACCCCAGATCCGCTGCCTCGGCGCGGGCAGCAGCCGGTAGAAAGTGCTGCATGAGATCTTCCGGACGGGTATCAGGCAGGCTCATGGCAACAAGTGATCTTCATGTGGCCTATCCGGAGAACCGGCACATCGTGGCCGGCATGCGTCCCCAGTCCGACGACGACTGGCTCATCGTGGCCGGCGACGTCGGTGAGATTACCGAGGACTTCACGTGGGCGCTGACCCTGCTGCGAGAACGATTCGACACTGTGATCTGGGCACCGGGGAATCACGAACTCTGGACCCCTCCCAGCGACCCCGTCCAGTTACGCGGGGAGGAACGCTACCGCCACCTCGTGGACATCTGCCGCGGGCTCGGCGTCCTCACCCCGCAGGATCCCTATCCCGTGTGGGACGGACCGGGCGGCCCCGTCACCGTCGCACCCCTCTTCGTCCTCTACGACTACAGCTTCCGCACCCCCACCGCCGCGACCAAGGAGCAGGCGCTCACCCAGGCGTACGAGGCCGGTGTGGTGTGCACCGACGAGATGCTGCTGCACCCCGACCCCTACCCGAGCCGCGAGGCGTGGTGCCACGCCCGGCTGGTGGAGACCGAGCGCCGGCTCGCCGAGCGCGATCCCGAGCTGCCGACCGTACTGGTCAACCACTTTCCCCTGGTACGGGATCCGACAAGGGTCCTGTACCACCCGGAGTTCGCCCAGTGGTGCGGAACCGAACAGACCGCCAAGTGGCATGTGCGGTTCGACGCCAGGGTCGTGGTCTACGGCCATCTGCACATCCCCCGCACCACCTGGCACGACGGAGTCCGCTTCGAGGAGGTCTCGGTCGGTTACCCGCGCGAGCACCGGCAACGCGGCATGCCCCGAGGCGTCCTGCGCCAGATCCTTCCGGCGGTGACCGCGTGATCGACCAGTTGCTGCCCGCCACGGTCGCCTCCGCCTGGGCCCGGGAGGACCTGCCCGACACCCGCCTGTTCCCGGAGGAGGAAGCGGCACTCGGCGACGCCGTCGACAAACGCCGCCGCGAGTACACCACCGTACGGGCCTGCGCCCGCAGGGCCTTCACCCAACTCGGCATGGAACCGGCCCCCGTCGTCCCCGGCCACCGCGGGGCGCCGCGGTGGCCGGACGGGCTGGTCGGAAGCATGACGCACTGCGCCGGCTACCGTGCCGCCGCCCTCGCCCGGGCGTCCGACGCCTTCGCCCTGGGGATCGACGCCGAGCCCCACCAGCCCCTGCCGGAGGGGGTCCTCGACGTCGTGGCCCGGCCCGAGGAACGCTCCTGGATCGCAGGGCAGGGCGGTGGTACCGGAGTGTGGTGGGACCGGCTGCTGTTCGGTGCCAAGGAAGCCGTCTTCAAGGTCTGGTACCCACTCACCGGCCGGGAACTGGACTTCGACGAGGCCGTCGTCGATTTCCGTCCCCGGGAAGTCGCCCCGGGACACGCGTCGGGTGTCTTCGACGCCCGGCTGCTGGTGCCCGGTCCACGCATGCTCACAGAACTCTCCGGCCGCTGGCTGGTGCGGGACGGCCTGTCCGTCACCGCGATCGTCCTGCCCGCTCGGCCACCCGTACACGGGTGACGGCTGCGGAAAGGGTTCCACCCACTGTCGCGTCGCGTGGTGCGCGCCCAGCGTGCCACGGGGGACCTCGCGATCGACGGAATCGCATCATGTTTTCGTAGGGGTGAGGCAGTTATGGAGTTCTTGTTGCTAGGTCCCCTGGTCATCCGGTCGGGCGGGAACGAGTTGAGAGTGCCCGCCCCGAGGCAGCGGGTGATTCTCGCCGCCCTCGTGCTCAACGCGAACCGAGTGGTCACGGTGGACAACATCGCGAGCTTTGTCTGGGACGGCACCCCGCCGCCCAGCGCCGCCGCCACGATCCGCACCTATGTCATGAGGTTGCGTCAGGTCCTGGGCATGGCCGGGAGGGCACGGATCACCACCCGAGCGCCCGGCTATCTGATCGAACTGGAGGAGGACGAGACCGACCTCGGACGGTTCACCGCCCACCGTAAGTCCGCCGACGCCCTCGTCCAGGCGGGCCGCACCGCGCAAGCCGCCGAGGAACTCCGCAACGCGCTCGCCCTGTGGCGGCACGACCCGCTGATGGACGTACCCTCGCGCACCCTTCAGGACACGGAGGTCTCTCATCTGCAGCGGCTCCATCTGCAGACCCGCATCTGGTGCGTGGACCTCGACCTCGATCTGCAGCGCCATGCCGAGATCCTGCCCGAGCTGTGGCAGATGGTGCGGGAACACCCGCTCCACGAGGGGCTCATCGGCCGTCTCATGCTGGCGCTGTTCCGCTCGGGCCAGCAGCCGGAGGCCCTCGACCTGTTCCAGCGGACCCGCGCCGCGCTCATCGACCAGCTCGGCACCGAGCCCGGCTCCGAACTACGGGCCGTCCAGCGGCGCATCCTGCGCGCCGAGGACGAGCCGCCGCGGCACCGGGCCGCCTTCGAGGAGCGCCCCGAGGTACACGGCGGCCCCGGCGGGCCCTGGCCCGGCTGGCCGATCCCGGCCCAACTGCCCCAGGGTGTCACGGACTTCGCTACCCGAGGCCGGGAGACCGCCGCGCTGGGACGGCTGCTGCGCGGCAAGGCGCCCGCCGCGGGCCCGGCCACCACGGTCGTGATCAACGGTGCCGCCGGCATCGGCAAGACCGCGCTGGCACTGCACGCGGCCCACGCCGTCCGCGGTGACTTCGCCGACGGACAGGTCTACGCGGACCTGGAGGGCAGCACGGGGAAACCCGCGCAACCCGCCGAGGTCCTCACCCGGTTGCTCGTCGGCCTCGGGGTGCCCGATGTCGCGGTGCCGAGAACGATGGTCAACCGCACCTCCCTCTTCCGGTCCCTGGTCGCCGACCGCCGCATGCTCATCGTGCTCGACGACGCCGTGAGCACCGCCCAGGTCCGCCCCCTCATCCCCGGCAGCGGCGGAAGCCGGGTGATCGTCACCAGCCGCCACCGGCTCGTTGACCTCGAAGGGGTCCACGACGTCACTCTGGACGCGCTCGACGAGGAAGCCTCGCTTCAACTGCTGGAACGATTCGTCGGCCGTTCCCGCATGGACGCCGAACGCGCCGCCGCACACCGGCTCGTCGAAGCGTGCGCCGGTGTGCCGCTGGCCCTGCGCATCGTCGGCACCCGGCTGCGCTCACGACCCCGCCGCAGCCTCGGAGCCCTGGCCCACCGCCTGCTCGAACAGCGGCGCCTGCTCGACGAACTGCACATCGGCGACCTGTCGGTCCGCGCCGGACTCGACGCGGGATACGCCGCCCTGCGCGGCCGGTCCGTGCACGGCATCGATCTCGCGGCGGCGTTCCGCAGACTCGGCGCGGGCAACATGCCGTACGTCCGCGGCGAGACCGCTGCGGTGCTGCTGGGCTGCTCCCAGGAGAACGCCGAGGATGTGCTCGACGTGCTGGTCGACGCACACCTGCTGCGCGAGCACGACCACTTCCGCTACCACCTCGACGCCCTGGTGCGCGCGTACGCCCGTGAACGCGCCGACGCCGAGGAGCGTCCGGAGTACCGGACGGAGACACTGCGCTGCCTGCTCCGGTGGTATCTGCACACCCTCCTCCGGAGCGTTCGTCCGGGCCGGGCGTGGGAACCGGAAGGGACGTACCTACTGCGCCCGCCGACCGTGAACTGGTCGGACGACGACCGCGCCGGACTCGTCGAGGCCCTCGCCGAGGCGGAGCGGATCGGCGTCGACCTGGTCGGCAGCCGACTGGTCGGTGAGCTACGGGCACGGCTGCCACCGGTCGTGGCGCCCCGGGCCGCGTCCGGGTGAACCCCGGGCGGCCGCGGACCGCCGCCCGGCCCGTTCTCCCGGACGTCGCCGCCCTCCCCCTCTCCCCAGCCCGCCGTCCCTCGCCCCCCGACCTCCCGCAGCCGGCCTCTCCGTGCTGCCGCCCCCCTCGGCCCGTCCGCGCCCGACCGCGGACCGCCCAGTGACGACACTTCAGGAGCCCCCATGGACCCCTTGACCGAAGCGGTGCTCGCCGGCGCGCCCCCCGACCGGCTGGCGAAGGAACCCCTGCCCACCGAGTACACCGCCGCCCATCTGCGCGCCGAGGACGTGGACGTGTTCGGCGACGCCGCCGACCGGGACGTACGCCGCACCCTCCGGGTCGGTCCCGTACCCATGCCCGAACTGGCCGTGGACGAGGTACTGATCGCCGTGATGGCCAGCTCCATCAACTACAACACCGTCTGGTCGGCGACCTTCGAACCCGTACCGACTTTCACCTTCCTGCGCAGACTGGGCCGCCAGGGCGGATCCGCCGCCAGGCACGACCTGCCCCGGCACGTCGTCGGATCCGACGCCGCCGGAGTCATCGTCCGGACGGGCGCCGGGGTACGGCGCTGGCAGGTGGGCGAGCACGTCGTCGTCAGCTGCGTCCAGGTGGACGACCAGGAACCCGCCACCCACGCCGACGGCATGCTCGGTGCCGAGCAGCGCATCTGGGGTTTCGAGACGAACTTCGGCGGACTGGCCCACTACGCGGTGGTCCGGGCCAGTCAACTGCTCCCCAAACCGGCCCACCTCACCTGGGAGGAAGCCGCCTCGACGATGCTGTGCGCCGCCACCTCCTACCGGATGCTCGTCAGCGACCGGGGCGCCCGGATCAAACAGGGCGACATCGTGCTGATCTGGGGCGCCACCGGCGGACTCGGCGCCTACGCCGTCCAGCTGGTGAAGAACGCCGGCGGCATCGCCGTCGGCGTCGTCAGCACGGAGGAGAAGAGCCGACGGGCGCGGGCGCTCGGCTGCGACGTCGTCGTCAACCGCGCCGACATCGGCCTGGACGGCGATCTCGCCGACGACCCGGACGCGAGCATAGAGGCCGGCAAACGCCTCGGCAGGATCATCCGCGCCGAGACCGGCGAGGACCCGCACGTCGTGTTCGACTACATCGGCAGGGCCACGTTCGCCATCTCGGTCTTCGTCGTCCGCCGCGGCGGCACCGTGGTCACCTGCGGATCCAGCACCGGCTATCAACACCGCTTCGACAACCGGTACTTGTGGATGCACCTCAAACGGATCGTGGGCAGCCACGCCGCGAACCTCCAGGAACAGGCCGAGTGCAACCGGCTGTTCCGCCTCGGCCACCTCGTTCCGGTGCTCTCCGCCGTCCACCCGCTCGCCGAGGTGGCGCAGGCCGCCCGGCTCGTCCAGACCAACCGGCACACCGGCAAGGTCGGTGTCCTGTGTCTTGCGCCCCGGCCCGGTCTCGGGGTGACCGACCAGGCCCTGCGGGACCGCGTGGGCGAGGACCGGCTGAACCTGCTGCGCGACGCCGCTCCGGCGACCCCCGCGCCCGAGCGGGTCGTCGCCGGACGAGGGGGGACCGGGCGATGAACGCCATCCAGAAGGTCGCAGTGGTGGGCTGCGGCATCATGGGCTCGGGCATCGCCCACGTCTGCGCCCTCGCCGGAGTCGACGTCATGGTCGCTGCGTCCTCGCCCGCATCGCTCGCCAGGGGCAGGGCGCGGCTCACCGGCTCGCTCGACCGGGCGCTGGGCAAGGGCCGGATCACCGAACGGGACCACGAGAACGCCCTGGCCCGGGTGTCGTACACGAGTGACCTGGCGGAACTGGCCGACCGGCAGCTGGTCATCGAGTCGATCAGCGAGGACGAGCAGGCCAAGCGCGACCTGTTCGCCAGGCTGGACCAGGTGCTCCAGGACCCCGAGACCATCCTCGCCTCCAACACCTCCTCCCTCTCGGTCCTCAGACTGGCCCGGGCCACCGCCGACGGCGGCCGGGTGCTGGGCGTCCACTTCTTCAACCCGGTGCCCGCCCTGCCGCTGGTCGAGCTGGTCCCCACGCTCCTCACCCGGGAGAAGACCGCGGTACGGGCGGAGGAGTTCGTGACGGACACGCTCGGCAAGCGCGTCATCCGGTCCCCGGATCGCGCCGGCTTCACGGTCAACGCCCTGCTCATTCCGTACCTGCTTGCGGCAGTACGCATGGTGGAGGCGGGCCACGCGTCGGCGGAGACGGTGGACGACGCCATGACGCTGGGCTGCTCCCACCCGATGGGCCCGCTGCGGCTCGCCGACCTGATCGGGCTCGACGTGGTCACCTCGATCGCGGAGGCCCTCCACGAGGAGTTCCGCGAGCCCCAGTACGCCCCGCCACCGTTCCTACGGCGCCTGGTCGAGGCCGGCATGCTGGGCCGCAAGACGGGCAGGGGGCTCTACGACTACGCCCCTTGACCGCCGGCGCGCAGGAGGTGGGCGCCGTCCGAGCCGATGTCCGTCTCGGCGGCGGGGGTGTCGTGTCGTCCGCCTGTCTGCGGCCCTGGGCCGGAAGGCAGGCAGCGGCAACAGCACGCCCTCGCCGCACGACCATCGAGCGGCCGAGATCACGGGAAAGCTCAGCCCTTCCCTCGCCCCGTGAACCCACAAGCCGCCGCCCCGAGTTGCGGGTCCTCAGTGCCGGTCAGCACTCGCTTGCCGGTCCCGGCTTCCCCACCCGCCCGGAGCATCTGGCTCGCGGCGAGCGCGCGCGGTCACTCGGCCTTCTGCGGCGGGCCGGAGTCGAGTGCACTGGCTCCACAACGGCGTGCTGTCGGCGGGAGCGCGGGGGCCTTAGACCATTTCCACCCCGTGCGCATCTCGTGTTCACGGTGTGCGCGTTCGGTGCGCACCGCATCGATGTCCCACGGGCGTCCCACAACCCCCGTAAATCCGCAGGCAGTTGAGGGGACGGCGTCTCACTCTCCCGTGACCTGCGGTTTTCCTTGCCGGGACGGGTCCTCGTTGCCAGTGTCTGCGGTGCTCACCGGGCACCGGCCCGATGGCTCGAAGAGAGGACTCCCATGAGCCTGCGTAAGAAACGATTCAAGCTGGCCGCCTGCACGGTCGGCGCCGTGGCCGCGGCCACCCTCGCGCTGGCCACCACGCCGGCCGTCGCGAGCGGGACGTACAGCGGGCTCGCCTACGTCTACGGTGGCGACTCCTACGTCGACGACTGGGGCAACGAGGGCATCCTGTCGACCGGCACCAACACCAACTCCAACGCCACCTGCCTCTGGCAGAAGATTCTCTGGGCGGACGGCTTCCTGGACTCCGCCTCGGACATCGACGGCAAGTTCGGCTCGGGGACCAAGGCCGCGACCGAGGACCTCCAGAGGTACTTCGCCCTCGGCGTCGACGGTTCGGTCGGCCAGGAGACCTTCGGGCACATGGACAAGTGGCTGTACTTCGTCTCCGGCAGCACCGCCGACGGCCAGACGGCGAACCTCCGCTACGACGGGATCGTGCGCGACTTCAACCTCGGACGCAACGCGGACGGCAACTACACCTTCCCCGACGGCGACGGCAACACCCGGCTCGCCGGCTACAACTACCTGACCTGCACCTGATCCGTGTCCCACGGCCCCCGACCGCGGCTCGACGGCCTCGGTCGGGGGCTCACCCGCCGCCGTCGAGGTCGTCGCGGCGCCGCACCACGGTCAGTTCGTGACCGTCGAGGCGCATCTCGTAGAGCTTGCCGCGGGCGTTCTCGAAGGGGCGGTGGAGGACCATCATCAGCCCGCCGTCGAAGGTGCGGAACAGCATGCCGTGGCCGCTGTCCTCCCGCACCAGGGGCCGCCGTTGGTCCCACGGGCCCGCGAGGTCGCCGGAGCGCGAGACCGCGTAGGTCTGCACATAGCCGCCGCTGACGGTGCCGTCGTCGCCGGCCAGGTTCTTCTCGTACGTGGACCACAGCATCAGCAGGGAGCCGTCGGGCGTCCGGTACGGCTGGGGGCCGTCGGTGATGTAGGGCGCGAGCTGGTGGGGGACCCCGGCGGGGATCTGCTCGGTGAGCCAGGACGCGTCCGAGGCCTTGAACAGCAGGACCGGGTCGCCGATCGTGCGGGTCAGGTCCGGGGCCAGCCGGATCGCCTCCATGGTGCCGTCGACGGTCTGCAGCCACTCGTGCGCGTACACCATCCAGGGCTGACCGGACGGGTCGACGTACAGGGTGCCGTCCAGGGTCATCAGGTTCGCGGGCGGGGTGGGCCGGCCGGGGTCGACGACGGTGAACGGGCCCAGCAGCGAGTCGGACACGGCCGTGACCGTGCCGCGCATGTGGTGGGGCAGCTGGAAGGGCGTGCCCCATCGGCCGGCGGCCGGCAACGGGAGCGGCCTGCCCTCGTCGTGCAGCGTGGTGAACAGGTAGTACCTGCCGCCCCATGCGTGCACCTCCGGCGCCCACGCGCCCTCCGTCGCCCAGATCCCCGGCTGCTCGTCGGTCCGGAAGACCACGACGGGACGTGTCCAGTCCCGCAGGTCGGTGCTGCGGTAGACCATCGTGCCGGTGGCGTCCACGCCCGAGACGGCCGGGTCGTTGGACGTGTACAGGTGGTAGGTGCGGGTGGCCTCGTCGGCGACCACGAACGGATCGTGCAGCGGCATGTCGGGAAGCCGCACGCCGGGCAGGCGCATGTCGGGCAGCCGCTCGTCGTGAAGTCGCTCGTCGTGAGGCCGCTCGTCGGGCGGCCGTATCGGTTCGGTGTCGGTCACGGTCGCAGGATAGTCAGCGACGGGCATCGACCTCGCCGGTCACTCCCGGCCGACGTTGACCGTGAGCAGCCGCAGCAACTGCTTGGTCAGGGTGTGCTGTTCGGGGGTGAGTCCCATGGCCTCGCCGATGTTCACGGGGACGGCCCGGGCCCGCTCCTGGAGCCGGGCGCCGGCCTCGGTGAGGCGGATGGCGACGGAGCGCTCGTCGTCCGTACGGCGCTCGCGGCGCAGCAGACCACCGGCCTCCAGGCGCTTCAGGAGCGGGGAGAGGGTGCTGGATTCCAGCTGGAGCGCGGCGCCCAGGTCGCGTACGGAGATCGAATCCTGTTCCCAGAGCACGAGCATGACCAGGTACTGCGGATAGGTCAGCCCCAGCTCGTCGAGCAGCGGCCGGTAGCGGGCCGTGACCGCGCGCGAGGCGGCGTACAGCGCGAAACAGAGCTGATCGTCCAGGAGCATGCCGTGCCCCCGAGCCGGAGCCGGTGTCCGAGCCGGTGCCGGGGCCGAGCCCGGGTCCTGGGCCGTTCCGGTCGTGTCCGCGATGTCGCCGACTGTGCTCACGGTGTCGCTCCTCCGCCCTGCGCTCTGTATGACGATCACCCACCCTACCTTCAAGTCTCCCCGATCATATCGTGCGCGATTTAGTCGTGCACGATCTAGTCGTGCGATATCTTTGGGGTGTGCCGCCGGCACCCGGCGAACCGCGCCGGCCGAGCCTGCCCGTGGCACCCCACGCGAGGAGACCGCCATGTCCGACACCACCCCCGGCCCCCGCCCCGTCCTCGAACCCGCCGCCGCCGATTTCGCGGAGGCGACCGCGAACCCGCCGTACCTCTTCGACCTCGGCCCGGTGGAGGGCCGCAAGACGGTCGACGAGGTGCAGTCCGGAGAGATCGACAAGCCCGCCGTCGACGAGGAGTGGGTCACCGTGTCCGGCGGCCCCACCGGCGAGGTCAGGGCCCGTGTCGTCCGCCCGGCGGGTGCCCTGGGCACGCTCCCGGTGATTCTCTACATCCACGGCGCCGGCTGGGTGTTCGGCAACGCCCATACGCACGACCGGCTGGTGCGCGAGCTGGCCGTCGGCGCGAACGCCGCGGTCGTGTTCCCCGAGTACGACCTCTCGCCCGAGGCCCGCTACCCCGTGGCCATCGAGCAGAACTACGCGGTGGCCCGCTGGATCGTCACCGAGGGCGCCGGCCACCGGCTGGACGCCGGGCGCATCGCCGTGGCCGGTGACTCCGTGGGCGGCAACATGACCGCCGCGCTGACCCTGATGGCCAAGGAGCGGGGCGATGTCCCGCTGGTCCAGCAGGTGCTCTTCTACCCGGTGACCGACGCCGGGTTCGACACGGCGTCCTACCACCGGTTCGCCGAGGGCTACTTCCTGCGCCGCGACGCGATGCAGTGGTTCTGGGACCAGTACACGACCGACGAGCGGCAGCGGGCGGAGATCACGGCGTCCCCGTTGCGCGCCACGACCGAGCAGCTGACCGGTCTGCCGCCGGCGCTGGTCATCACCGGCGAGGCCGACGTGCTGCGCGACGAGGGCGAGGCGTACGCCAACAAGCTGCGCGAGGCCGGTGTCCCGGTCACCGCGGTCCGCTACCAGGGCGTCATCCACGACTTCGTGATGCTCAACGCCCTGCGCGGTACCCACGCCGCGGAGGCCGCCATCGGCCAGGCGATCGCCACCCTGCGCACGGCCCTCGGCACCGGCTGATCGCGGGACCCGGGGGAAAAGGGCCGACCCCGGCCGGGACTGATCCCGGCCGGGGTCGGCTCATGCGTGGGCGAGGGCTCAGGCGAAGTTCGCCAGCGCCTCGTTCCACGTGGCCGACGGGCGCATGACCGCGGCGGCCTTGGCCGGGTCGGGCTGGTAGTAGCCGCCGATGTCGGCCGGCTTGCCCTGGACGGCGATCAGCTCGTCGACGATCTTCCGCTCGTTCGCCGTGAGGGTCTCGGCGAGCGGGGCGAATGCCTTGGCCAGGTCGGCGTCGTCGGTCTGCGCGGCCAGCTCCTGGGCCCAGTACAGGGACAGGTAGAAGTGGCTGCCGCGGTTGTCGATGCCGCCGACGCGACGCGAGGGGGACTTGTCCTCGTTGAGGAAGGTCGCCGTGGCGCGGTCGAGGGTGTCGGCGAGGACCTTGGCGCGGGTGTTGCCGGTGGCCTCGGCGTACTGCTCCAGGGACGGGACCAGGGCGAAGAACTCGCCCAGGGAGTCCCAGCGCAGGTAGTCCTCCTTGACCAGCTGCTGGACGTGCTTCGGGGCGGAGCCGCCGGCGCCCGTCTCGAAGAGGCCGCCGCCCGCCATCAGCGGGACGACCGACAGCATCTTGGCGCTGGTGCCCAGCTCCAGGATCGGGAACAGGTCGGTGAGGTAGTCACGCAGGACGTTGCCGGTCACCGAGATCGTGTTCTCGCCGCGGCGGATGCGCTCCACCGACAGCTTGGTGGCCTCGACCGGGGCGAGGATCCGGATGTCCAGGCCCTCGGTGTCGTGCTCCGGCAGGTACTGCTCGACCTTGGCGATCAGGTTGGCGTCGTGCGCACGGGTGGCGTCCAGCCAGAACACCGCCGGGTCGCCGGTGGCGCGGGCACGGGTGACGGCCAGCTTCACCCAGTCGCGGATCGGGTCGTCCTTGGTCTGGCAGGCGCGGAAGATGTCACCGGCGGAGACCGCCTGCTCGATCACCACGTTCCCGGCCTGGTCGACGAGGCGGACCGTGCCGGTGGTGGGGATCTCGAAGGTCTTGTCGTGGGAGCCGTACTCCTCGGCCTTCTGCGCCATGAGGCCGACGTTCGGGACGGAGCCCATCGTCGACGGGTCGTAGGCGCCGTTGGCGCGGCAGTCGTCGATCGCGACCTGGTAGACACCCGCGTACGAGGAGTCCGGGAGCACCGCGAGGGTGTCGGCCTCCTGGCCGTCCGGGCCCCACATGTGGCCGGAGGTGCGGATCATGGCCGGCATCGAGGCGTCGACGATGACGTCGGACGGCACGTGCAGGTTGGTGATGCCCTTGTCGGAGTCGACCATCGCCAGCGCCGGGCCCTCGGCCAGTTCGGCGTCGAAGGCGGCCTTGATCTCGGCACCCTCCGGCAGGGCCTCCAGACCCTTGAAGATGCCGCCCAGACCGTCGTTGGGGGAGAGGCCGGCCGCGGCCAGCGTCTCGCCGTACTTCGCGAAGGTCTTCGGGAAGAACGCGCGCACCACGTGACCGAAGACGATCGGGTCGGAGACCTTCATCATCGTGGCCTTGAGGTGCACGGAGAACAGCACGTCCTCGGCCTTGGCGCGGGCGACCTGCGCGGTCAGGAACTCGCGGAGCGCCGCGACACGCATCACGGAGGCGTCGACGACCTCGCCGGCCAGGACGGGTACGGACTCGCGCAGCACGGTGGTGGAGCCGTCGTCGCCGACCAGCTCGATCCGCAGCGAACCGGCCTCGGAGATCACCGCGGACTTCTCGGTGGAGCGGAAGTCGTTCTCGCCCATGGTCGCGACGTTCGTCTTGGAGTCGGCGGACCAGGCGCCCATACGGTGCGGGTGGGTCTTGGCGTAGTTCTTGACCGAGGCGGGGGCGCGGCGGTCGGAGTTGCCCTCACGCAGGACCGGGTTCACGGCGGAACCCTTGATCTTGTCGTAGCGGGCGCGGATCTCGCGCTCCTCGTCGGACTTCGGGTCGTCCGGGTAGTCCGGCAGCGCGTAGCCCTGGCTCTGCAGCTCCGCGACGGCGGCCTTGAGCTGGGGGATCGACGCCGAGATGTTCGGCAGCTTGATGATGTTCGCCGCGGGCGTCTTCGCCAGTTCGCCCAGCTCGGAGAGGGCGTCGGGGATGCGCTGCCCTTCCTCCAGGTACTCCGGGAAGACGGCGATGATGCGTCCGGCCAGCGAGATGTCACGGGTCTCGACGGAGACGCCGGCCTGCGAGGCGTACGCCTTGATCACGGGCAGGAACGAGTGGGTCGCCAGGGCGGGCGCCTCGTCAGTGTGCGTGTAGATGATGGTCGAGTCAGTCACCGGGTGCTCCGCTCCACGTCTGCAACATTGCTCGACATCAAGATATCTCGTGCGGAGGAGGGACTCGACAGGGGTCGGCGTGTGCGGGGCTCACGGCACATCTTTCTCGCCCCCGCCGCCCCTACCCGTCCTTCCCCCACTCTCGACTTCGCCCGAGCGGGAGGTGCCCCCACCCAGGGGCCGCGCCCCTTCGCCCCCAGACATCCGTCCGGTGGGGCTTCTCAAGCAGTTCCCCGCGCCCCTGAAAGGCCTGCGGCCCTTTCAGGGGCGCGGGGAACTGCGTGAACGGGGGCCGAGGCGGAGCCCCGAAGCAGGGGCGGGGAAGCTAGGGGGCGACCTCGACCGAGGACTCCCGCTGGTGGGGGATCTCCACGCTGCCGCCGCCCGTCTGGAGGGTGATCGCCCGGCGCGGCACCGGCACGCTGATGCCCTCGGCGCGGTAGCGCTTGTGCAGGCGTTTGATGAACTCGTGCTTGATCCGGTACTGGTCGCTGAACTCCCCGACCCCGAGGATCACCGTCATCCCGATGCGCGAGTCGCCGAAGGTGTGGAAGCGGACGGCGGGCTCGTGGTCGGGGACCGCGCCGTCGACCTCCTTCATGGTCTCGGCGACGACCTCGTTGGTGACCCGCTCCACATGCTCCAGGTCGCTGTCGTAGCCGACGCCCACCTGCACGAGCAGGGTCATGTCCTGCTCGGGCTGGTTGAAGTTCGTCATGTTCGTGCCGGCGAGCTGGCCGTTGGGGATGATCACCAGGTTGTTGGAGAGCGACTTGATCGTCGTCTGCCGCCAGTTGATGTCGACGACATAGCCCTCCTCGCCGCTGCTCAGCTTGATGTAGTCACCCGGCTGGACCGTCTTCGAGGCGAGGATGTGGATGCCGGCGAAGAGGTTGGCGAGGGTGTCCTGGAGGGCCAGGGCCACCGCGAGACCGCCGACGCCCAGTGCGGTGACCAGCGGGGCGACCGGTATGCCCAGGGTCTGCAGGATGACCAGGCAGCCGATCGCGAGGACCGTGACGCGGGTGATGTTCACGAAGATCGTGACCGAGCCCGCGACCCCGGCCCGGGACTGGGCGAGCGTGCGCACCAGACCGGCGATCACCCGGGCCGACGTGATCGTGGCGACCAGGATGAACAGCACCGTCAGGGACTGGTTCACGTTGTGCTGCACGGTCTTGGTCAGGGGCAGCACCGCCGCCGCGGCCGCCGCGCCGCCGACGAACGCGCTCCAGGGGACCAGGGAGCGCAGTGTGTCGACGATGACGTCGTCACCGCCCCAGCGGGTCTTCGTCGCGTGACCGCCGAGCCAGCGCAGCAGCAGCCGCAGCAGGAACGCGGCCAACAGGCCCGCGGCGAGGGTGATTCCGGCCACGAGGTAGTCGTCGAGGGTGAGGGCCCGGGTCATCGGCCGCCTCCCGAGGGACGCGGGGAGCGGCTCCAGAGCCGTATGTGATGTGTCGTCACCTTGCCACCTGCTCGAAATCGAGATGCACGATCAGCGCCGGCCCGGACGCGTGTACGACGTCGGGCGCGACCGCTCATCCTGCCGCATCCGCACGGTTGATCGGCACCGGACCTGCGCGGATCGGCCGACGACCGGCCCCGCGTCCCCGGGATTGTCCGGATGTGCACCGCGGTACGGCCACCTCCCGTTCCGGGATCGCCCGCCCCTGCGGGCTCCGGCCGCCACCGCGCCCCTCACCTCACCCGGCGTCAGATCACCTTCGGCCGGACCGGCGCGCCGCGCGTCAGCGCGCCCGGCAGCAGGGGGGCCAGACCGTGATGACCCGGAACGTCAGCACCACCGCCGTCACCACGGTGAGCGGGCCGCGGCCAGGGCGACCACGAGTGCGGCCTCCACGGTGCCGAGACCGCCCGGAGTCGGTACGACGGCGACCGCGACCGTGGCCGCGAGATAGGCGAGTGCCATGTGCGCCACCGGCACGCGAAGCCCCAACGCCAGCCCCACGCTGACCGGTACGCCCGCCTGGAGGGCCAGGAACGCGAGCGAACCTCCCCAGAGCGCCAGGACGCACGCCGGCCGGGTGTGCACCGCGCGGGCCTCGCCCAGCACCGTACGCACGAAGCCGAACACGGCCCCACGCAGGCGTCGTACGAGCAGAACCACGACCACGGCGGCGCATGCGACGGCAACTGCCGTGGCCAGCAGGGGAGTCGACGCTCCGGCAGGAAGGAGCGCGCCGACCGCCGCGGCCAGCCAGGGTCGGCGTGCCGACGCCGACTGGGCGAGGCCCTCGACGGGAACGGCACGGTGCCGCACGGCGACCACCAGCACCAGGGCGAGGGGCAGCAGGCACAGGAGCCGCCGTACCGTGACCTGCCCGGCGTCGCGTCGGGGGAGTGGTATCGCTGTCACACCGGGAGAGGTTCTTCCTGCCCGGCCAACAGGGGGTTGCGGGCGCGCGGACGGCGGTCGACCGGCGGCGGACTTCCCCGCGCCCGGGTTCGCCGTCCGCACTCGCGCCCCGGCGTACGCCGTCCCACGCTTGACCTCAAGCTAGGTCGAGGTCCTAGCGTTCTTCGTATGAGTATGGAGACCACCGCCTGGACCCAGCTGCAGGGCCTGATGACCGCCCGGCAGCACAGCCGCCCCTTCGCCCGCGCGACGCTACGGCGTATCGGCGCCTTCGCCCGTCCACATCGTCGCCGTATCGCGTGGTTCGTCGCCCTCAGTGTCGTGACCGCGCTGCTCGCCGTGGCGACGCCGGTGCTCGCGGGGAGCGTCGTGGACGTGATCGTGTCCGGCGGCGACGAGGCACGCGTCGTCCGCCTTGCCGTGCTCATCGCCCTCATCGCGGTCGCCGAAGCGGCGCTCGGACTGCTCGGCCGCCGCCTGTCCGCGACGCTCGGTGAGGGACTCATCCTCGATCTGCGGACCGCTGTCTTCGATCATGTGCAGCGCATGCCGGTCGCGTTCTTCACACGTACTCGTACGGGAGCGCTCGTCAGTCGTCTCAACAACGACGTCA
This sequence comes from Streptomyces stelliscabiei, assembly GCF_014873495.1. Lineage (GTDB taxonomy): Bacteria > Actinomycetota > Actinomycetes > Streptomycetales > Streptomycetaceae > Streptomyces > Streptomyces bottropensis. Next base: position 9,059,640 of record NZ_JADBGF010000001.1, read on the forward strand.
TCGGCGCCCAGCGGGCCTTCAGCAACACCCTGTCCGGAGTGGTGAGCAACGTGGTCACTCTGCTGCTCACCCTCGCCGTCATGCTCACGCTCTCCTGGCAGATCACGCTCCTCTCCCTCGTCCTGCTGCCCGTCTTCGTGATCCCCGCCCGCCGCATGGGCCGCCGGATGGCCCGGCTCCAGCGGGAGGCGGCCGACCTCAACGCGGCGATGGGCACCCGGATGACCGAGCGCTTCTCGGCGCCCGGCGCCACCCTCGTCAAGCTGTTCGGACGGCCGGACGACGAGTCCGCCGAGTTCGCCGAACGCGCCGCCCGGGTCCGGGACATCGGCGTCCGTACGGCGATGGCGCAGTCGGCGTTCATCACCGCCCTCACCCTCGTCTCGGCCCTGGCGCTCGCCCTGGTGTACGGCCTCGGCGGCTGGTTCGCGCTGCGCGGCACCCTGGACGCGGGCGCGATCGTGTCCCTGGCACTGCTGCTGACCCGGCTGTACGCGCCCCTGACCGCGCTGGCCGGGGCGCGCGTGGAGATCATGAGCGCCCTGGTGAGCTTCGAGCGCGTCTTCGAGGTGCTGGACCTCAAGCCGCTCATCGAGGAGAAGCCGGACGCCCGCGAGGTGCCCGAGGGCCCGGTCGCCGTGGAGTTCGACGACGTCCGCTTCGGCTACCCGTCCGCCGACAAGGTCTCCCTCGCCTCCCTGGAGGAGGTGGCCTCCCTCGACACCCGAGGCGGCACCGAGGTCCTGCACGGCCTCTCCTTCCGCGCCGAACCCGGCCAGACCGTCGCCCTCGTCGGCTCCTCCGGCGCCGGCAAGTCGACCGTCGCCCAACTGCTGCCCCGGCTGTACGACACGGACGCGGGGGCCGTCCGCGTCGGCGGCGTCGACGTGCGCGACCTCAGTACGGCGTCACTGCGCGCCACCCTCGGCATGGTCACCCAGGACGGTCACCTCTTCCACGACACCGTCCGGGCCAACCTGCTCCTGGCCCGCCCCGAGGCCACGGACGACGACCTGTGGGACGTCCTGCGCCGGGCCCGCCTCGACGACCTCGTCCGCGCCCTGCCCGACGACCTCGACACCGTCGTCGGCGAACGCGGCTACCGGCTCTCCGGCGGCGAACGCCAGCGCATGACGATCGCCCGGCTGCTCCTGGCCCGCCAGCGCGTCGTCATCCTCGACGAGGCCACCGCCCACCTCGACAACACCTCGGAGGCCGCGGTCCAGGAGGCCCTCACGGAGGCACTGGAGGGGAGGACGGCCGTGGTCATCGCCCACCGTCTGTCGACCGTACGGACGGCCGACCAGATCCTCGTCGTCGAGGCCGGCCGGATCGTGGAACGCGGCCGGCACGAGGAGCTGCTGGCGGCGGACGGACGGTACGCCGAGCTGTACCGGACGCAGTTCGAGAAGACGGCGGAGCCCGAGGTGGAGGCACCGGTCGGCGCCGTGTAGGACAGGTGCGGTTCCCCGGGGTTCAGCCCTCGACGCCGGTTGCCGTATCGGCGGCGCCGACCGGCTTGGACTCCGGGGAACCGCGCTGGCGCAGATAGATCGAGAGGATCGCCATGGAGGCGCTGGCGAGGATCCGACTGCCAGTTCTGCAGCGTCCGGCTCCAGAAGTCGGCCGAGAGGACGTACTCGCTCCAGGTGTCGGGCGCCTGGAGCCCCCTCGGCTGCTCCTCGCTGTAGGCCGCCACACCCGTGATCGACTGGGCGAGCCACGACAGCGCGAGGACGGCCCCCGTGACGTACCCCAGCGAACTGGCCTACAGCCTCAGGCGCAGGCCGCCCGCCGCCGCCCAGCGCGGGGACTCGGGACGGGCGTGCGCCCCACCCGCTGCTCCTCGTCCGACTCGGTACCGATGCTGTCCGGGTGCTTGGACTCCGGCGACCCGCGCCGCACCAGCCAGACCGCCGGCGCCAGCACCGCGCACACGGCCACCCCGTGGTGAGCGCGATCCGCACCGCGCGACCGTCCCGCGGCAACGCGTCGAGGGCCCGGCGCAGCCCGTCCGCGAACTCCCGGGTGCGGCGGACGAAGGCCCTCATCTCCGGGTCGCCGAACTCGCTGACCCCGTCGATGTCCTGCGGCAGCACACAGACGTCGACGTCCTGTCGGAGCGTCCCCGGCCCGCCGTCGGCGTACACCGCGACGCCGCCCGCCAGGGCGAAGGGGTGCCCGCCGGCCTTCGGCAGCGAAGCGACCTCCTTCGCCGCTTCGAGGATGGCCTGGCTCCGGTCGGGAGGAAGCCCGTCGTCGTCCGGGCCGGCGGGATCGCCCATGCCTTCCACGATCGTGCGGCCCGGGCCGCCGGCCGGACGTGCGGGCCCGGACATGCGAGAGGCCCGCCGTCGCGGCCGGGCCGCGGTGACGGGTCTCGCGCGAGGGTCAGTTGGTCAGTCCTCCAGCGTCACATCGAACAGATCCAGCTGCAGCAGCGGAGTGACGGTGACGTTCCTGGTCCGGGTGGACCAGCCCGACTCCACCTTCTGGTACCACAGCGGAATCGCCGGCATGTCCTGCAGGATCTTCTTCTCCGCCTGCTGGTAGAGCGCCCAGCCCTCCTGCTCGGTCGGGGCGGCGTCCGCCTCGGCCAGCAGCGCGTCCACCTCCGGGTTGGAGTAATGGGAGCCGTTGACCGCCGCGCCCGTGCGGAAGATCGGGTTGAGGAAGTTCTCGATGGACGGGTAGTCCGCGACCCAGCCGGAGCGGAAGACGGTGGTGATCTTCCGTTCGTTGATCAGCTTGCGGAACTCGCCGAAGGTCGGGACCGGCGCGTACCGTGCCTCGACGCCCAGGGCCGCGGTGATCGTTTCGCATGCCGCGTCGATCCACACCTGGTTGGCCGAGTCGTCGTTGGAGGTCAGCTCGATCGGCCCCTGGAAACCGGACGCCTCGAACAGCGCCCTCGCCTTCTCCGGCTGGTAGGTGCACAGCTCCCCGCCGGCCCCGCCGCCGTACCCGGGCACGATCGGCGGCACCAGCCCGTCGGGGAGCATCTTGTCGCCGTCGAACGCCTTGTCGATCACATACTGCCGGTCGATGGCCATGGAGAGCGCCTGGCGCAGACGCGGGTCGCCGAAGCGCTCGTCGTGCATCGGGAACGAGATCGACTGCACGCCCATGTACGGCTTGGAGACGCAGCGCCCGGCCAGCTCCTCCTTGTACCGGCCGCCGTCGAGCGCGTCCGCCGGAACGAAGTCGAGATAGTCGAGCTTGTTCGCCACCACATCCGCGTAGGCGTCCTCCAGCATCCGGTAGAACCGGAACTCCACGCCGTCGACGTGCGGTTTGCGGACTCCGGCGTAGTCGTCGTAGCGCGTCAGCAGGATGTGCTCGCCGACGGTGCGCGAGGCGAAGCGGAACGGCCCGTTGCCGATCGGGTGGGCCTCGAACGCCTCGCGGTCGGAGAAGAACGCGCGCGGCAGCGGGAAGAACGCGGTGTACCCCAGCTGGGTCACGAACGCGGAGAACGGCGCCGACAGGGTCACCTCGAAGGTGCTGTCGTCGATCACCTTCAGGCCCGACAGCTCGTCCGTCGATCCGCTCTGGGTCGCCTCGTAGCCCTGGATGTGGGAGAGGTACTCGGCGCCCTGCAGTCCGTTCGGGCCGTAGGCGGTGTAGTTCCAGGCGTCGACGAAGCTCGCGGCGGTGACCGGGGTCCCGTCGTGGAACGTCCATCCCTCGTGCAGGGTGATCCGGTAGACCCGGGAGTCGGCCGAGTCCATCGACTTCGCCACCGCCCGGCGCGGTTCGGCCGTGTGCGGGTCGTACTCGACGAGGCCGGTGAACAGGGCGTTCACGATCTTCACGCTGTCGCGCTCGGTCGCGTCGCCCGGCACCAGCGGGTTCTCCGGTTCGGTGCCGTTCCAGCTGATGATGTTCATACGGGTGCGTCTCCTCATAGATGTTGTCGGGTGGCGGTGCTCAGCCGGCCGCGTACGCCGGGCGCGCGTCCAGGGCGCCGGCCCGGGCGCCGTGCAGCCACTCGACCCGGTCGTGCAGGTCCCGCACGGACAGCGCGCCCAGATCGGTGTCGCGTCGCCGGGCCGCCTCACCGGTCGCGTGGTAGAGCCGGCGGCCCATCTCACGGGCGGTCAGCTGGGCGGCGGCGGTGCGGTCGCGCCGTTCGTCGGCGAACTCCTCGAAGCGCCGCTCGAAGTCCGCCTCCTCGGCGCCGATCAGGTCACCGAGGACCACCGCGTCCTCCAGGGTCTGGCAGGCGCCCTGGGCCGCGTACTGCAGCATGGGGTGGGCCGCGTCGCCGACGAGGACCACTCGTCGGTCGGTCCACCGCCGGACCGGGTCGCGGTCGCAGAGCACCCACGAGCGCCAGTCCTCGCCGAGGCCGAGCAGCCTGCGGGGGGTCTCGCCGAGCCGGGGGAACGCGGCGAGCACCCGGGCACGGGACACGGGGGTGCCCGTCACCTCCTCCGTGGCCCCGTCGTCGACGGTGGCGGCCAGGTTCAGGAACCTGCCGTTGCCGATGGGGTAGTGGACGAAGTGCCGGTCGGGACCGGCCCACAGGGTGACCGTGTTCCAGCGCAGTTCCTCGGGTACCGCCTCCATCGGGATCACGGAGCGGTAGATGGTGTGCCCGGACACCCGGGGGGCGCCGTCCCCGACCAACTGCCCGCGCACGGCGGAGCGGATGCCGTCGGCGCCGATCAGCGCCGCGCCGCGCACCCGTTCGCCGGAGGCCAGGTGCACGGTCACGCCCGCGTCGTCCTGCGTGTAGTGCACCACCCGGGCGCGGGTGCGCAGCCGGACGGCGGTCGAGGCGCGGCAGGCCTGCAGCAGCGGTGCGTACAGGTCGACGCGCCGGACCACCGCGTAGGGGTTGGCGAAGCGCCGACGGTACGCGTCGTCGAGCGGCAGGCCGGCGATCCGCCTGCCCGTGGTCCCGTCCATGAGGCACAGCTCGTCGATGTGGACGGCCCGGGCCCGGACCGAGTCACCGACGCCGAGCCGGTCGAGCGCGTGGAACGCGTTGGGCGCCAACTGGATGCCCGCGCCCAGCTCGGTGAAGTCGCTGCGGCCCTCCAGCACCAGCACCCGGTGGCCCTGGCGGGCGACGCTCAGCGCGGTCGCCAGCCCGCCTATGCCGCCACCTGCGACGATTATCTGCGCCATCTCGCTTCCCGACTCCCTGGTCGTGGCGGTTCGTTCGGTCGTGCTCGGGCCGCCGGCGCAACGGTCTCGACGGCGGGGAAAGGCAGTGCCGCCGCTCCGGAACGCTCGCGTAATTCCCGCTTCTCACAGCGGAATTCACACTTCTCGCGCCATCCCGCCGTCGATCGGCGGGAGTTCACCCGGAACGAGCGCGGGGTATTCGCGGATTTCAACCGAGTTCCCGCGCCGTGACGGCTTCGGATCAGAGGGCCTTGAGGCCGATGTTGAGTGCCGTCGCGATCTCGACCGCGCGGCGGGCCTGGAAATCGATCGCATCCAGCTTCTCCTCGCCGGGAGCGGTGGTGTCGTGGGAGACGTGGCTGGTGCCGTACGGGTTGCCGTTGGCGGCGGCGAACTGGATCGGGTCCGCGTAACCGGGGGCGACGATGATGGCGCCCCAGTGGTAGAAGGTGTTGTTCAGCGCCAGCAGGGTGCTCTCCTGGCCGCCGTGGGTGGTGGAGGTGGACGTGAACGAGGAGACCACCTTGTTCACCAGCCTGCCCTGGTTCCAGAGGTCGCCGGTGCTGTCGATGAACTGCTTCAGCTGGGCGGCCGGCAGGCCGAACCGGGTGGGCGTGCCGAACAGGAGGACGTCCGCCCACTCCAGGTCCTCCAGCGTCGCCCGGGCGATGTCGGCGGTGGCGGCGAGGTGCTCGGCCCATTCCGGGCTCGCGGCGACCGCGGACTGCGACGCGGTCTCCTCGACCCTGCGCAGGCGCACCTCGGCGCCGGCCTTCTCGGCCGCCACGGCGGCTGCCTCGGCCATCGTGTGCACATGACCGGTGGACGAGTAGTAGATGACGGCGACGTTGGTCACGATCAGAACTCCAATTCGCAGGGGCTGCCGGACGGGGCGAAGCGATTGAGCGGGCCGCGCAGAAAGGACTCTTCCGCGACGGCCGGTGCGACGGCGAACAGGCGGCCACGATTTCGTCACCTTGCGGGTCGGAAGAAGCGCGGCCCGGCCACCGGAGGGAGAAAAAGCCGTGCGCGATCCGATTCACCGCCGGTCTATGTCAAGTCGGCGCGCCACCCGGGCGATCCGGCTCCTAAGCTGTCCCGATATCCGAAATCCACCCTCCGGCGCGGAAGGAGCGTCAACGATCCATGGACACGGACCGAAACCCCGTGGGACGGACGCCGCCCGCGGACAGAAGGAGCAACCGCGTGGCGGTGCTCGGATCGCCGGTGGGCCGCTCCCTGTCGCCCACGCTGCATCGAGCCGCCTACGCGGCGATGCGACTGCGCTGGGACTACGAGACGATCGACTGCGACGCATCCGCCCTGCCGGCGCTGTTCGACTCGCTCGGCGACGACTGGGCCGGGCTCTGTCTGACCACTCCGCTGAAGCGAGCCGTCCTGCCGCTGGTCGACGAGGTGTCGGACCTGGCCCTGGACGTGGGCGGCGCGGACACGGTGGTCCTGCGGGACGGCCGGAGTTTCGGTGACCACTGCGGCGTGCACGGCATCGTCGCCGCCCTACGGCAGGCCGGGCTCGGCGCGCCGGGATCCGCCGTGGTGCTGGGGGGCGGAGTCGCGGCCTGCGCGGCGCTGGCCGCCCTGCGGGAGGTGGGCGTCAGGGAGCCCGTCGTCGTGGTGCGCGAGCGCGGTCACGCCAGGGAGGCCGAGGCCGCGGCCGGACGGCTGGGCGTCTCGGTCGACCTGCACCGCTTCGAGGAACTGGGCCGGCTGCTCCGGGGTGTCGGAGTGGTGGTCTCCACCCTGCCGGCCGGCGCGGCCGACGCCCTCGCCCCGACGGTCGCCCGCTCCGGCGCCGCCGTCCTCGACGCGGCGTGCTCGGCCTGGCCGACCCGGCTGGCCAAGGCGGCGGGTTTCGTCGGCGGCACCGTCGTCCACGGACTGTCCCCGCTGTTGCACCGGGCCGAGCGGCAGATCGAGCTGCTGACCGGTCTGACCGATGTGCCGGTCGCGGCGATGCGCGCCGCGGCCCATGACGAACTGGTCCGGCGAGCCGGCCTGGCGGCCGAGCCCGCCGTGTCAGGCGGACAGTTCGTGTGAGACACCGGGGCGCTGCCGGCGTGCCGAGGACAGCACGAGGATCGCGTGCGCCACGGAGCAGAGCGTCACATGGCGGTGCCAGCCGGCGTAGGAGCGTCCTTCGAAGTCGCGCATGCCGACCCGGGTGCTGACCTCCGTGAAGTCCTTGCTCGCCCGCCGGGTCAGCCGTCCCAGGCGCAGCAGCGCGGCAGGCGGCACGTCCACCAGATTGGACAGCCAGAGCTCGGGCGACCCGCCCTTCTGCATCGGCCATCCGCCGACGAGTGTCAGCGCCTGGTCGGGCTGTGCGGGCATGCCCGGCCTGCGGGCGGCCGGCATGGTCACCCTGGTACCGCTCACCAGGACCGACCGGGTTATCGAGTACTCCGGGTCGACCCAGCAGACCGGCTTGGACAGCTTCTTGCCCCGCTCGACCAACTGCCGTGCCTGGAACAGCTGTTTGCCCGAACCGGACTGGCCGGGGTCGAAGCCGAGCACCCGGGTCGCCCCGTCGACACGCATGACGAACGGGATTCCGCGGCGTGTGATCTCCTCCAGCAGGGCGGGGGAGTCCAGGGTGCGGGCGTCCAGCACGACCGGCCGACGCCGTAACCCCCAGGCCGCGTCGGCGAGTTCGGCCGCCGTGTGCACCGCGCCCGCCTCCACGCTCATGGCCGTGGCGTCGTCCGGGATCCGGGCCCGCCGTCGCCGCTCCGCGTCCTCCAGCCACTCGGCGGGCAGGTTGAGGCCCCAGTTGACGGGCACGCTCAACTGCTCGTTGGCCAGGGAGACCCCGTAGGCCTGCTGGCTGTTGACGACCCGGCCGAGGTCGAAGCGGAAGGACTCCTCGACCCCGACGGAGTGCGCCCCGGCCTTGGGGATGGCCATGGAGCCGATCACCCATGCCTGCGGCAGCAGGACCCGGTCCAGATGGCGGGCGAGCGCTTGCCGTACGGGTGCCCACGCCCAGGAGGAGTCACTGATGAAGTGGTGCAGACTCTGTTCGGCGGCGCCGTGGTCGGTCACGGCGGCCAGGGCGCGCATGGACTTGCGGCCCGGCACGGACAGCAGTCCGGAGACGTACCACTCACCCCTGGTGCGCTGGTCACGTCGCTTCAGTGAGGCCAGCATCCGCCGGCAGAAGTCGGTGACGAAGTCGTCCGCGACGTCTCCCCAGGTCTGTGCCAGGTCATCGCTCTCCACGCCTTCCATGGCTCTCCCTCCTTCTGCTGAGCGTCGACAGACCGACCATACAATACCGGACGGTTGGTTTTCTATACTTCGTCATGTCGTCTCGTCCCGCAAGCGGTCTCGACCTGAGGCAATAATATACCGCACGGTTGGTTTATTGTGGGAGTGTTCACCGGCTGCACTCTGGCGCGGGCCCGAGGTGAGATCGCCGTGACGAGGGAGAGGCCATGCCACGCCAAGAGCGCGCCGAACGCACGCGCGAGCAGATCGTCCGGGCCGCGGCCGTGTGCTTCGACACGAAGGGCTTCGGGGCGACGAGCCTGAGCGACATCGTGGAGACGGCCAAGGTCTCCAAAGGGGCCCTGTACTTCCACTTCACGTCGAAGGAGAAGCTGGCCCAGGCCGTGGCGGCGCGGTCGAGCGCGGACTGGCGGATCATCCTCCGGGCGGCCAGGGCACCCGGCGGTCCGGTGCTGCAGGTCCTGATCGACACGACGCACGGCCTGGCCCACCGGATCAGGCACGACGTCGTGTTCCGGGCGGGCCTGCGGCTCTGCGACGAGCGCCGGCCCGGCGGCAGCGGCCATCCCGGCGCGTACCCGAGCTGGCGGCGGGCCGTGGCGCTCGTGCTCGCACGGGCCGGCCGCCGGGGCGAACTACTGCCCGGTCTGGACCCCCGGCAGGCCGCCCGCATGCTCACGGCGGCCACCGCCGGCGTCGAGATGCTCTCCCGCCAGGACCGCGGCTGGCTGGCCGCGGCGACCGTCACCGGCGTATGGGAGTCCCTGTTGCCCGCGCTCGTGCCGCCGGAGCGGATCGGCGGCCTGCGCCCCTCCGGGCGACCCATGCTCCCGGCCCCGCGCGGGCCGTCACCACGGGGCGCCGGACCGAGGGAGCGCGGGCGCCCGGGGGAACGGGCCGGCGCGCCGGGGCGGGCCGGCGTGGGCTGAGGGCCCGTGCGGGGGCGGTGCGGGGCAGGACGGTGCGGAGTGCGGGCCCGCGCGCCGTTGATCGGCGCCGGGCGCGTTCCCGATCCGGCCCGGCCCGGCCGGGGTGGGGTCCGGCCGCCGGCCGCTGGTCAGGGCGGCCAGGGCTCACGGGGTTCTGGGGTGACGCCGGGTGACGGAAACGGCCCTGGTGATGGGGGTGTGTGCCGACGCGCCCGTCGGGTTGCCGGGTCGGTCGGCGGTGGGGTGGGGCGGCCGCTGCTCGGCATCGGCGGGGGGTTTCGCGCCGCTCGGTGGAGGGGGCGGGGCCCGTGCGCCGGCTGGTCGCGGTGGGGGAGGGCTCCCGTGCTGCTTCGTGGGGGTGGGGCCAGGCTCAGGCGGCTTCCGCTCGGGTATCGGCGGGGGGTGCCTTGTCGTGCGTGGGTGCGTGGGTGCGTGGGTGGGTGCGTGGGTGGGTGCGTACGGGACCCGTGCGCTGGTCGCTGCGTGGTGAGCGCCCCCACCCGCTCGTCCGGGTCGGTCGAGGGCGGGGCGGCTTCGGCTCGGCCTGGCCGGGGGTTCCGTGCCGCTACGGCCGTGCGAGCCGGCCCGTGCGCCCGCTCGGCGCGGTCAGGTGAGCGCCCCCGAGCCGCCCGTGCGCATGGGCGACGCCCGCCCGTCGGCTGCTCGGAGGCGCCCGAGACCCCCGCGTCGCCACCGACGTAGGCAGGGACTCGCGGCCTCTGCCCGAAGTGGGCTGGGCGCTCTCGCCGAACGAGGTCGGGCGAGTGGCCGCCGCTGCCGCTGGTGCTGGTCCGGGCGGGGCCGTCCTGGTGGGGCGAGTGACCTGCAGCCGTCGCTCGCGTGGGCGGGCCCGGGGGCCCGCGCGTCGCTGGACGTCGCTGCGGGCCCCCGGGGTCACTACACGGCGGCTGCCTGGTGTGCCTGTTGCAGGCGGGCGCCACGGTCGGGGGCCGTGTCGAGCCGGGCGAGGGCGGCCGGGATGGCGACGGACGGCAGGATGTGCTTCCACATCGCCGACACCCGCTTCTCCAGATCCAGCAGGGCCGAGCTGATCTGGGAGAACGCCTGGATCCCGGTGAAGGATCCGACGATCAGCTCCGCCGTCTCATGGCAGTCGACGTGCGGCAGCACCTCGCCGTCGCGCCTGGCCTGCTCCAGCAGTTCCTCGCACACCTTGGCCCAGGCCAGGAAGGGGCTGTCCGACGCGAAGTCGATGGACCCGCGCTCCAGCGCCAGACGGCTCCCGGCGCGCAGCATCGCGTCGTTCGGCAGTGCGTGGGCGACGGCCATGGTCAGGTCGATCACCTCCTGCAACTTGGACGTCTGGGGTGACACGTGCAGATGGAGCGTCTGCTCCTCCAGTACGCCGCGCGCCAGGTCCTCCTTGGACGGGAAGTGGAAGTACAGGGCGCCCTTGGTCACCGACACCCTGGACAGGATCTCCTTGATCGACGCCGCGTCGTAGCCCATCTCGTCGAAGACCAACGCCGCGCCCTGCAGGATGAGCCGCCTCGTCTCCACTGCCCGCGCCTGCTGTGCCATGCGGTTTCTCCTGTGCTCGAGTAATGCCACCGCCGACCGGAGCGGTACTCGGAACGGCCGGTACGACAACTTATCAAGTCGGTGCCCTCAGACGATGGAAAAAAACCGGCTGACCTGTATTGTGATGGAGCCGACAGGGGTTCGAATCTCCTTTTGGGGGGGACATGTCCGTATCAATGCTTGAGAACGACGTGGAACTGGAAGCCCCGCTTCCGCTGCTCGACCGGCCCAACAGCTCTGATTCCAGCTCCAAGATCTTCATCCCGGCCCAGAGAGGGCAGCAGCCCAGGTTCACCACCACGGTGCCCAAGGAGTACGTCCACCGTGCCGCCGTGGCCGAGGTGCTGCTGACGGGGTGGCAGCGCCTGGACGACACCCGCTTCGTGGCCTCCGCGCAATGGCCGCGCGCCCACAGCTACTTCACGTCCTCATGCGGGGAGCACTACGACCCGACGCTGGTAGCGGAGACCATCCGCCAGGTCGGCACCCTGCTCTCGCACGCCGAGTTCGGTGTTCCGCTCAACAGCCACTTCATCCTGAACGGCCTCGAATACACCTGTGAGCCCGAGCAGTTGCAGATATTCGGGACGCCGGCCGAGCTTTCGCTGTCCATCACCACCGCGAACGTCCGGCACAGGGGCGGGCAGTTGGCCGGGGTGGACTTCCACGTCGAGATCATGCGCGACGGCCGGCCGGTGGGCTCGGGCGTGGCGAAGGCCAGCATGCTCCGGCCGCAGGTCTACAGCCGGATCCGCGGTGAGCGGCTGACGCCGGACGCCCGGACGCAGACGCCGCTGGCCGAACCGGTCGAGCCCGCGCTGGTCGACCGCCGTTACGCCCCGGACGTGGTGCTCGCCCCCGGGGACGCTCCGGGTCGGTGGCTCCTGCGGGCCGACCAGCGTCACCCCATCCTCTTCGAGCACCCCAACGACCACATCCCCGGGATGGTGCTGCTGGAGGCCGCCCGGCAGGTCACGCGGGTCCTCGTCCCCGGCAGTACGGCCATCTCCACCGATAACTCCTTCGAGCGGTACGTGGAGTTCGACACGCCCTGCCTCATCGAGGCGGAGGAGTGCGAGTCGGCCGATCCGGCGGTCAGGGTCGTGTCCGTGCGGGCCGTACAGGACGGTCGTACGGCGTTCACCAGCACCATCGTCCTTGCGGTGCCCACCGCGTAGACCGGCGCCGGGGGGCGGGCTCGCCCGGCGCCACGACGACGGCGGCAGCGGCGAGCATCGGACGCGAGCGACGTGGGCAGCGCGAGGAGCACGACGAACGCGATGAGCACGACGAGTACTTGGACGCGAGGGCGAGACGAACGTGAGGAGCACGACGAACGGGGTTCCGCACCACGCGGAACCCCGTTCGTCGTCCGGTCAGAGGATCGTGAAACCGCCGTCCACCGGCAGGATCACACCGGTGGCGAACGAGGAGCGGTCGCTGCACAGCCAGGCGGCCGCCTCGGCTATCTCCTCGGGCTCCGCCGTGCGGGACTGCGGGGTGAGCTGATGGAGCATCGGCTCCACGCCCGGGTTGTCCCGGAACCAGTCGTTCACCATCTCGCTGCGCGTCGTCCCCGGAGCCACCGCGTTGACCCGGATGCCCTGGCCGGCGTACTCGGCGGCCGCAGCCCGGGTCAGACCGACGACCGCGTGCTTGGACGTGACGTACGGCGCCGCGACCGGCGTCGCCACCAGGCCGCCCACGCTGCTGGTGTTGACGATGGAGCCGCCGCCCGTCTCCAGCATCGCGGTGATCTCGTGGCGCAGGCAGTTCCAGACGCCGCGGACGTTCGTGTCCATGATCCGGTCGTATGTCTCGTCGTCCATCAGATGGAGCGGGGTCTGCTCCACTCCGTATCCGGCGTTGTTGAAGGCCACGTCCAGCCGCCCGAAGTGCTCGACGGCAGCCCGTACCGCCTCCGCCACCTCGGCGCCGCGCGCCACGTCGGCGACCGCGTACCGGGCCTTGTGTCCCTCGGACTGCAAGGCGTCGACCAGGTCGGCCAGTTGTCTCTCCCGTCGGGCGACGAGCAGTACACGGGCGCCTTCGCGTGCGAAGACCCGGGCGGCGGCGGCACCGATGCCGCTGCTCGCACCCGTGATGAGGGCCACCTTGTCGACGAGAAGTCCGTTCCCTGAGGATGTCATGCCCACTTCATAGCGCAGTGGGGACGTCACGGAACGGAATCACGTCTATCAATTGGTCGAAGCCGCAAGATACTTCGTTTATCGGTCCTGCCAGCAGGTCCCGTCCGCCGCCTCGGCGTCCAGGGTGCGCAGCAGGTCCGCCCCGATCTCGGCCGGTGACCGCACCAGATGCCGTACGCCCACCGCGCGCATCGCCTCCCGCTGGAAGCCGTGCTCGAAGTCGCTGGGGCTGCCGACGAAGGGCACCCCGAGGTCGCGGGCGGTCTCGGCGACCCTTGCCACGTCGTCGATGACGAGCACCTGGTCGGGCCGGAGCCCGAACGTCTCGGTGACGAGTTCGCGGATCCCGGGGCGGTAGGCGTCGGTGCACACGTATCCGGGATCGTCGAAGAGGTCGGCGTGCTCGCCGAGGGCGCTGTCGAAGTGGGAGCGGTCGAGGCCGCCGTAGCAGACGGTCCGCAGTCCCGCGGCGCGGAGCAGTCCGACCATGGCGAGCGCTCCGTCGAGAATCCGCACCCCGTGACGTTCGACGTACTCGGCCCGTTCGCGGAAATACACCTCCAGGACCTTCTCCGGGGACCAGGCGACGCCCGCCGCCTCGGCGATCACCCGTGCGGCCTCGGCCTGCCGTTGGGAGAAGATCCGCCGTTCCAGCTCGGCCGTGTAGACACCGCCACGGCTGACGATGAAGTGGTGGATCACCGGACTGAACGTGTCGTTCAGCATCACCCCGTCGATGTTCACCGCAGCCGCACGCAGATGCCGGAGCCGTCCGCCCGTCATGCCCTTCCCCCTTCAGTCGGCGGGGTCATCCTAGTGAGCGGGGGCGTGAAGATCCCGTCGTTCCGCGCGCGGGCCGGTGCGGATCCGGTCCGGACGCGAGGGGCGCTCCTCCAGGAGGGAGGTGAGCAGATCGGCCATGACGCTCAGGCCGTTCTGGCTGAGCACCGACTCCGGGTGGAACTGCACCGAGCGGAAACCCGGCCCGCGCACGGCATGCACCTGGCCGTTCTCCTGGTCCCGGCACACCTCCACGGTGTCCGCCACCCCGGGGGCGACGATCAGATCCGTGTTCGCGCGGGCGGCGAAGGTGTTGTAGAAGCCGACCAGTTCGAGCCGGCCGAACAGATCGATCTTTCTCTGCACCCCCTGGTCGGGGTGCTCCTTGCGGACCAGGTCGAGGCCGAGGAGTCCGCTCAGTACCTGGTGGCTCAGACACACCGACAGAAACGGCCGTCCCTCGTCCAGCAGCCGGCGCGTGAGCGCGCGCAGACGGGCGATCTTCGGGTGCCGCGTCCGCCTCGGGTCCCCGGGCCCCGGCCCGAGCACGACGAGGTCGTAGGCGTCGGGGTCGTAGGCGTCGTCGAAGCGGCGCACGGTCACGACCGGTCCCAGCGCGCGCAGTTGGTGGTCCCACATCGCGGTGAAGGTGTCCTCCGCGTCCACCACCAGCACCCTCCGGTCGACGAGCGCGGGCACCGGGTGGGCCCTCGGCCCGGTGTCCCCCAGCCAGAAGGAGGAGAGGGCGCTGTTGCGCTGCCGCAGGGCGGCGAGGACATCGGGATGGCGGGCGAACGACGCCGGCCGCGAACCCGGACCGGTGGGCGGTTCGGTCGGCTCGGGCCCGGGCGCGTGACCGAGGGCGGACAGCAGCCCCGCCGCCTTCGCCCTGGTCTCGGCCGCCTCGGCCCACGGATCGGAGTCGCGGACCAGGGTGGCGCCCACGCCGAGAGTCATCCGGCCGGCCGCGTCGATGACGGCGGTTCGGATCAGGATGGAGGAGTCCAGCGTACGGCCGCCCTCGGCGTCGCGGCCGATGAGCGCCAGCACACCGCTGTAGTAGCCGCGGCCGTGCGGCTCGAATCTGCGGACGACCTTGGCCGCGCTCTCCAGCGGACTGCCGGTCACCGTCGGCGCGAACAGGGTCTCCCGCAGGACGTCGCGGACGTCGGCGGTCGCCCGGCCCTCCACGACGTACTCCGTGTGCGCCAGACCGGCCATCTCGACGAGCCGCGGACCCTTCGCCCGGACCCCGAAGTCGCTGACCCGGGCCATCATCTTCAGTTCCTCGTCGACGACCATCGACAGCTCGTCGGCCTCCTTGGCGTCGGCCAGGAAGGACAGCACCCCGGTCAGCGTGGGGCCTTGCGCCGGGTACCGGTAGGTGCCGCTGATCGGGTTCATGACCGCGACCCCGTCCGACAGGCTCAGATGCCGCTCCGGGGTCGCGCCGACGAACGTCCTGCCGCCCACGTGCACCACGAAGGTCCAGTACGCCCCCCGCTCCCGCTCCAGCAGACGGCGGAAGACCGCCAGGGCCAGCAGCGGCGAGTAGTCGGAGATGTCCGCGACGAAGGTCCGTCTGACCACGAAGTTGGCGCCCTCGCCGTTGCCGATCTCCTCCTCGACGACGCGGCGGACCAGGTCCGCGTACGCCGCGTCGTCGATGTCGAAGCCACCTCCGGCCAGATCGATCCGGGCGTCCGGCAACTGCGCCAGTGCCTCGGAGACCGGGAGCGACTCCTGCGTACGGACCCGCAGCGTGATCACCGGGGCCCCGTCGTCCACCGCCTCGAAGCCGCGCTCGGAGAGCTGCCGGTAGGGGATCACGACCAGTACCTCGTGCTCGGGGCGCCCGGTGCCCGGGTCCCGGCCGGCGGTGTCGCTCCGCAGCGGGATGTCGGCCAGGCGGGCCACCTCCGCCGAGTCGCCGACCAGCACCTCGATCCGGTCCGCGGGTCCGGTCCGCGGCCGGTGCAGCAACGCGAACTCCGGGTGCGGCGCCGCCAGGATCCGCCCGAGCGGCGACGCGGCGTACGGGTCGTCGCGCACTGCCTGCGTCACGGCGCCGCCTCCTGTCGGACGTGTCCGCCGTCCGGAACCGGGGAGAGCCGGTCCAGGACGGCCGCGGTCGTCAGCGTCATCGCGCACCGCTCGGCCGCGTAGCGCAGGGCGAACCGGTGGTGCTCGGGTGTGAAGTCGGCGACGGCGTCGGCGACGAGGAACGACTGGATGTCCGAGGCGAAGGCGTCCGCGCTGGTCATGAGGATTCCGACATGGGCGTACACACCGCACACGATCAGCTGGTCGCGCCCCCATTCCCGCATGGACGCCAGGAGCCGGGTGCGGTGGAAGGCGCTGTAGCGCCACTTGGTCAGCACCAGGTCGCCCGTACCGGGCCGGATCGGGTCGACCACCTCACGGTGCTCCTGCGCGACGGTCATCCCGGAACCCCAGAAGTCCCGCAGCAGACCGCGCTGTTGCTCCGTCATACCGCCGGGCTGGGTGGTGTAGGCGACCGGGACGCCGAGCGCCGCGCACCGCTCCCGCAGGGCGGTGACATGGTCGACCAGTTCCGTCACCGGCGACCGGCCGGCGGGGAAGGGCTCGACGAAGTACTTCTGCATGTCATGGATCAGCAGGACCGCCCGCCGCGGGTCCACCGTCCACCGGGCGGTGTTCCGCGGCAACTCGTCCTCGGTCGGCATCGGGTAGGCCGTGATGGCCGGGATTCCCATACGGGAACTCCTCTCTGGGAGCCGGTGCGGCCCCGGGGACGGTGGGATGCGGACTCGCACCCCACCCCGCGCCCCCGGGGCCTCTGTGATGGATCGCCGCGGCGTCGCGACACCGCCTCGGAGACGACGGCCGGCGAAGGCGCCGTGCGGGACTTCGGAAAGACCCCCCTAGTGACCGAGCGCCGCGCCGCCGTCGACGGTCAGGTCCTGCATCGTGATGTGGGCGGCCCGGTCGGAGAGCAGGAACACCACCGCGTCGGCGATGTGCTGGGGCCGTGCGATGCGCCCCAACGGGATGCCGACACGGAACGCGGACGCGACGCCGTCGATCGACGCCCGCTCGGCGCCCTCGTCCCAGAGCGCGGTCAGCATCGGGGTGTCGGTGGAGCCGGGGGCCACCACGTTGCAGCGGATACCGAAACGCGACACCTCCAGGCCCAGACACTTGGTGAACATGGTCGAGGCGGCCTTGGACGCCGCGTACGCGGCCATGTCCACCCGGGGGGTGCCGGACGCGTTGGACGCCACCGTCACGATGGCGCCCCGACGGCGTTCGATCATGCGGCTGACCACGGCGCGCGAGACATGGAAGACACCCGCGGTGTTCACCGCGAAGGTGGCCGCCCAGTCCTCGTCGGTGAGGGCCCATGTCCGCCCCGGCCGCAACACGCCGGCACCGTTGACGAGGTGGTCCAGCGGACCGAGGCGCCGCTCCACCAGTTCGACGACGGCCTCGACGGCGGCGCTGTCCGTCACGTCGGCGGGGAACGCCTCCGCCCGCCCGCCCGAGTCCCGCACCCGCGCGGCCAGTTCCTCCAGCCCCTCCGCGTTCCGGTCGAGCATCGCGACCACGGCACCGTGCGCGGCGAGGGTACGCACCACGGCCTCGCCCATGCCACCGGCTGCCCCCGTGACCAGGGCGACCCTGTTCTCTATTCCATCGACATCCATGACGAATCCAAAGATCGACGACGATCGGCCGCGGCCGACCAGGGGTTTCGCGGTGGGACCGGAACGCGGCGCGTCAGCGCAGCAGCGACCGGCCCTGCCAGGCGGCGGCGACCTCAAGTGCCTGCGCCGGATTCAGCCGCGGATCGCACAGACTGGTGTAGCGGTCCCCGAGGGATTCGACGGATCGCGCGTCGTCGACGCACTCGACGACGTCGTCGGGGGTGGTCTCCAGATGCAGACCGCCCACGACCGCGCCGGCCTCGTCGATCGCCTTCTGGAACTCCCGCACCTCACGGATCACGCTCTCCACGAGCCTGGTCTTCAGGCCGCCCGGCCCGCTGATCGTGTTGCCGTGCATCGGGTCCGACAGCCAGACCACCGGGTGCCCCGCGTCGCGCACGGCCGCGGCCATGGCGGGCAGCCGGTCGGCCACCGCGTCCGCGCCCATCCTCGCGATCAGGGTGAGACGGCCCGGCTCGCGGTCGGGGTCGAGCCGTTCGCACAGGGCCAGCAGGTCCTCGACCCGCATGTCCGAACCGACCTTGGAGGCCACCGGGTTGGCCACGGACGCCAGCAGCGCCACATGGGCACCGTCCAACTGGTTGGTGCGGTAACCGATCCACGGCCAGTGGGTCGAGGCGAGATAGCGCCGGCCCGTCTCGTCCGTGCGGATCAGCGGCGCCTCGTAGTCGAGCAGCAGCGCCTCGTGGCTGGTCCACACCGGGGTGACGAAGGCCGGGGGCTGCAGGGCGATCCGGGACCGCAGCGCCTCCATGGCCCGGCTCGCCGCGTCGTAGCCCGAGCGCAGCCGGCGCGGGTCGGGGCGCCGTGACCGCGCGTCCGGCTCGGGGCCGTTGACCATGTGGCCCCGGTAGACCGGCAGTTCGACGCCGTCCACCAGCTCGGTGGGGCGGGAGCGCGGCTTGGCGAACTGGCCCGCCATCCGGCCGACCCTGAGCGTGGGCAGCAGGGTGTTCATGGACATCACCCCGGCGAGCGCCTCCAGCAGCGCCACCTTGCGGGTGACATGGCCGGGCTCGCACTCGGCCGGGTCCTCCGCGCAGTCCCCCGCCTGGACCACCTGGAACCGTCCGGCCACCACCTGGGCCAGCAGGCCGCGCAGTTCGGCCACCTCCCCGGCGGTCACCAGCCCCGGCCGGTCGGCGAGTTCGAACGTGACAGTGGCCAGGAGGTCGAGGTTCTCCCATTCGGGCTGCTGCCGTGCGGGCAGGGCCCGCCAGAGCTCCCCCCGGTCCTCCAACAGGGCCGGCCCGCCTGCGGCCGGTCGGGTCGCGATCGCGTCGCTGGTCACCAAGAACCTCCGTGGTCGTGAATGGTTCACCGTCTCTGAGAGGGCGTGTCCGATACGCCGCACCGCTCCCCGCGCCGCGCGGACGGCTGACTCTCGCCGAGTGCGCTGTCGTGGCACGGGCGATCAACCGCGCGGCGGTCGACTCCGCCGGTTTCCACGGGACTTCGTCGTACGCCGGAATGCGAAGCCGTTCGGAACCGACGCCTTGAATACTCCGCGACCGGCCACCGGCCCGATCCCCTTCTCCGGAAGTGCCGGGCGGACTCCGTCAAGTCCGTACCTTTCGCGCGCGCCGACGCCCCTGCCCGTGCTTCGCGCGCGCCACGTCGTCGCGCGCGTGTTCCCCCGGGCCCGTGACGGCGGACGGACGGAAGAGGCCCCCGGCGGCGAAGGAACAGACGCCCGGCGGCGAAGGAACAGACCCCACCGCGGACTTGATTGCTTTCGCCGTTCAAAGCTCCCGGTCAATTCGGCCTCCTGTTGGACTCGGAGGTACGCGGACGCCGATCACCCCACCAGGACCGGACCGAACACACCGTCGACCTGGTCCGACGCGGACGCGCGAGACGTACGGGGCCCGGCCGACCGGGCGGCTCCGGCAGACCACCAGAAAGGGCACCGTGAACAGCGAACTGCTTGTATCCGACGTGAGCCACTTCCGGGTCGACTACGAGATCAACCCCTACATGGACACGGCCGTCCAGCCCGACATCGAGGCGGCCCACGCCGAGCACCAGGCCATCGTGGCCGCGCACCTCGCGGCCGGCCGCAAGGTGGAGTACGTGCCGTCCGCACCCGACTGCCCGGACATGGTGTTCACCGCCAACGCCGCCCTCGTCCGCGGCGAGCGGGCCCTGCTCGGCAGCCCCCCGCCCGAACGCAAGGCCGAGGTGCCATACTTCGCGGAATGGCTGGCCGACCGGGGGTTCGAGGTCATCGAGGCGCCCTACGCGTTCAGCGGGCAGGGCGACGCGCTGGCCTACGGCGACCAGCTGCTCACCGCGTACGGCCAGCGCACCGACGAGCGGATGCTCCGGGTGCTGGCCCGCGAACTCGACTACGAGGTGGTGCCGCTGCGTACGGCGGGCTGCCGCTGGTACGACCTCGACCTGGCCGTCGGTGTCATCGCCCCGGGCCTGCTGGCGTACTGCCCGGACGCCCTCGACGCACCCAGCCTGCGGACCCTGCGCGGCCTCGGGGCCGACCTGGTCGAGGTGTCCGCCGAGGAGGCCGCGAGGTTCGCGCTGAACCTGGTCAGCGACGGCACCACCGTGACCATGACGCGGGGCGCGCCGCTGCTCGCCGCCGCGCTGCGCGACCGAGGCCTCGACGTGGTCGAACTCGACACGACCGAACTGGCCAAGGGCGGCGGCGGGGTCCGCTGCACCGCCCTGACGCTCGACAACCCGCCGGCGCGGCAGGGTTCATGATGTCGGGGCCGTGCGCCCCGGGGACCGGGTCCGCACGGCCGTCCGCACGCATGAAACGGCCGTACACACGCACACGTTCGTCGTCCCTCCCCGCCGGTGAGCGGGGCGGGCCGATCGCCCACCGATGGGGGAGCAGGCAGGTATGAACAGGGGATCCGCGCGGGTGCGCCGGGCTCTCGGCGCGCTGACGGCGGTGCTCGCCGCCGTGCTGATCGTGCTGGGCGGGGCCGGTACCGCGGCCGCCCACGCGGAGCTCGACTCCACCGACCCGGCGCCGGACTCGGTCGTGCCGAGGCAGCCGTCCGCCGTCACCCTCACCTTCAGCGAGGGGGTGACGCTGCCCGCCGACTCGCTCCGGGTCCTCGATCCGGCGGGCGAGCGGGTCGACACGGGTACCCCGGGACATGCCTCCGGCCGGCCCGAGACCGCACGGGTGGCCCTGCGCGACGGCCTCGCGGACGGCACCTACACGGTGGCCTGGCAGGTGATCTTCGCGGACTCGCACCCGGGCGGCGGCGCCTTCACGTTCTCCGTCGGAAAGCCGTCCGCCAGCTCCGTCTCCGTCGCGGAACTCCAGGGCACCCGGACGGACGGCCTGATCACCTTCCTGTACGGCACCGGTCGCGCGGTCGCGTACGCCGCGTTCGCGCTGCTGGCGGGGGCGGTGGCGTTCGTCCTGGTCTGCTGGCCGGCGGGCGCGGCGGTCCGGCGGGTGCAGGGGCTGCTGGCGGCCGGCTGGATCGGTCTGCTGGGCTCCACCATCGTGCTGATGATGCTGCGCGGCCCCTACGAACAGGGCAGTGGCATCACGCCGTCGACGGATGACGTGTCGGCGCAGGCCCATGTCCCCGTGGACGAGCGGATCTATGTCGCGCTGGCGATCCGCCTGCTGCTGCTCGCCGCGTGCGGTGTGTATCTGGTGCTGCTGGTGGGGCAGTTGGGCCAGCTGGGGCAGGGGCAGGCCCGGTCAGAGTCGCTGTCGCAGGGGCAGGCGCGGTCCGACGACGACGCGACGGGGCGGTCCTGGTCCCGGAGTCGTCTCGGCGCGGTCGGGCTGCTGCTGGCGGTCGGCCTGTCGGCGACCTGGGTCATGACGAACCACGCCTCCGAGGGTGCCCAGGTCTGGCTGGCCCTGCCGGCGACCGCGCTGCATCTGCTGGCGATGGCGGCCTGGCTGGGCGGGCTGGTGACGCTGGCCGTCGGGCTCCGCCGAGGGCTCACGGCCGCCGCGGTGGAGCGCTTCTCGCTGGTGGCCGTCGGCTCGGTGACGGTCCTGGTTCTGACGGGGCTGTACCAGTCGTGGCGCGGAGTGGGCTCCTGGGAGGCGCTGTTCGACACCGAGTACGGGCGTCTGCTGCTGATCAAGGTCGGATGCGTGGCCCTGATGCTCGGGGCGGCCTGGTTCTCCCGCTCCCGCCTCGCCCGCCTGCGCTCCGAGGCGGAGACGGGAACTTCCGCCACTCCCGGGGCGGCCGGGGCGGGAGCGTCCATCAGCCGCAGGGCGGCCGGGGCGGGAACATCCGTCAGCCGCAGGGCGGCTGGGGCGGTGTCGCCCGCCACCCTCCCGGCGACCGAGGCGGGGACGCCGGCCACCCCCATGGCCGCTGAAGCGGGGACGCCCGCCACCCTCCCGGCGGCCGAGGCGGGAACTCCCGCCACCCTCACGGCGGCTGAGGCGTCGTCGCAATCCGGGGGCGACTCCGCGCGAGTGGGCCTGCGCCGCTCCGTCCTCGCGGAGTCGGCTCTGGCCGTGGCGGTCCTCGTGGTGACCACGATGCTCACCTCCACACCGCCGGCCCGCACGGCGAGCGCGGCCGGTTCCGCTCCGCGCGGCCCCGCAACTTCTGGCGAGAGCGCCGCGCCGGGCCGCACCCTCACGCTGACGATCCCGTTCGACACGGGCGGCCGGACCGCGAACGCGCGAGGCACGGCGACGGTGAGCCTCGTCCCGGCGGCGACCGGCGGCCGCACCGTAGAACTGCGGCTGACCGGGGCCGACGGACGCCCGGCGGACGTGCCCGAGGCCGCCCTGGCCTTCACCCTGCCCGCCGAGAACCTCGGACCGCTGGGCGTGACGCTCCGACCGGACGGCGCCGGACGCCGGGTGGGCGAGGTCCGGCTCCCGCTGGCGGGCAGGTGGACGGTGTCGCTGACCGTGCGCTCGTCCGACATCGACCAGACGACCGAGAAGCGGCGGGTCACGATCGGAGGCTGAACTTCCGCTCGGGCGAGGGAAAGCGCGGACCTGACAAGGTGTCCGCTCTCCGCTTTCCGGGCGGTCGGGCGTCGACCACGCTGGGCGAATGATTCGTCACAAGTTCATGTGGCCGTGGATGATCGCGGCCATCGGATTCGTCGCGCTGGTCGCGGCGGCTGGGTTCCGGGCGACCCCCGGAGCCCTGGTGGAGCCGCTGCATCGTGAATTCGGATGGTCCAACGGGACCATCGGTTTCGCCATGTCCGTCAACCTCGCCCTCTACGGCGTCACCGCGCCCTTCGCCGCCGCGCTGATGGAACGCTTCGGCGTGCGCAAGGTGACCGCGAGCGCCATGGCCCTGATCGCCCTGGGCAGCGGCCTGACCGTCTTCATGACCGCGTCCTGGCAGCTGGTGATGCTCTGGGGCGTGATGGTCGGCCTGGGTGCCGGCGCCATCTCCCTGGGCTTCGTCGCCACGATCGGCACCCGTTGGTTCGTCAAGCAGCAGGGCCTGGTCACCGGTCTGCTCTCGGCGGGCGGTGCCACCGGTTCGCTGGTCTTCCTGCCGCTGGTGGCGAAGCTCTCCGAGGCGCCGGGCGGCTGGCGGACCGCGGCGATCGTGGTGGCCGTGGTGGCCTTCTCCACGGTGCCGCTCGTGCTGCTCTTCTTCCGTGAGCACCCCGCCGACGTCGGGATCCCGCCGTACGGCGCCGACGAGATCGTCCCCGCGCCGCCCGCCGTCAACAACGCGGCGCGGCTCGCCATCGACGGCCTGAAGAGCGCCGCCCGCACCAAGGCGTTCTGGTTCCTCGCCATGGCGTTCGCGATCTGCGGCGCCACCAGCAACGGGCTGGTCAACACCCACTTCATCCCCGCCGCCCACGACCACGGCATGCCGACGGTCACCGCCGCCGGGCTGCTCGCCCTGATCGGGATCTTCGACCTCATCGGCACGGTCCTGTCCGGCTGGCTCAGCGACCGCTACGACTCCCGGATCCTGCTGCTCGCCTACTACGCGCTGCGCGGGGTGTCGCTGCTGGTCCTGCCGCAGCTGTTCAGCGAACAGGTCACCGGCTTCATGCTCGTGTTCGTCATCTTCTACGGACTCGACTTCATCGCCACCGTGCCACCGACCGTCGCCCTGTGCCGGGAGTACTTCGGCATGTCCGCGCCGATCGTGTTCGGCTGGATCTTCGCCGCCCACCAGCTCGGTGCCGCCTTCGCCGCCACCGCGGCCGGCCTCACCCGCGACGGCTTCGGCAGCTACGCGCCCGCGTGGTACGTCGCCGGTGCCCTCAGCATCGGCGCGGCGTTCATGTCCGTGTCGATGAAGCGTCCGGCGCCCGAGAAGACGCTGCTGCAGGAGCCCGCGGTCGTTTGACGCCCGGGAACCCTCCGCGTCAGACAGTCCTTCCCGACCCCTCCCCTCCGTTCAGTTCTCTCCGAGCGGTTCCCTCAGATCCGTCCCCTCCTCGTCCCTCCCTCCTCCTGTCCCTCTCTCCCTGTCCGTCCCCCTTCCTGTCCGTCCCCTCGCGAACCGGGGTGGCGCCCCGCTGTGCTCCACGGAGGCGCCACCCCGGACTCACGGACGGGCCTCGGGTCCCACCACGGGTCCCCCCACCGGTCCGGGCCCCGAGCCCCCGGTCGCGGGTCCATGGTCGCGACCTGACGGAGTCACCCCGGTTCCGTCGACCGTAATTCCCGTTTAGGGAAGCATGTTGAGTAGATCCTCTTTTGTGAAAGGTGCCGTCATGGCGAACAACCAGCAGGTCAAGGCCGTCCTCCTCCGCGAACTGCACGAGAAGGGCGTACTGGTGCTGCCGAACGCCTGGGACGCCGGCAGCGCGGCGCTCATCGCCCAGGGCGGCGCCAAGGCCGTCGCCACCACCAGCGGCGGCGTGTCCTGGTCGGCGGGCAAGCCCGACCAGCAGGCCCTCACCCGCGACGAGATGACGACCCTGGTGCGCCGCATCGTCGACGCCGTGGACGTCCCGGTGACCGCCGACATCGAGGGCGGGTACGGAGCAGCCCCCGAGGACGTGGCGGAGACCGTCACCGCCATGATCGGGGCGGGCGTCGTCGGTGTGAACCTGGAGGACTCCAAGCCGAGCGGCGAGCTGTTCTCGGCCGAGGAGCAGGCCGCCAGGATCCGCGCCGCGCGGCAGGCCGCGGAGCGCGCCGGGCTGCCCGAGCTGGTGATCAACCTGCGCACCGACGTCTTCCTCTTCCAGATCGGCGCACCCGAGGGCCGGCAGGCCGACGTACTGGCCCGTGCCACGGCCTGCGCCGAGGCCGGGGCGGACGTCCTGTTCGTGCCGGGCCTGCTCGACCTCACGGTGATCGCCGAGCTGGTCAAGGGCCAGCCGCTGCCGGTCAACGTGATGGCCGGGCCGGGCGCGCCGACGGTGGCCGAGTTCGAGGCGGTCGGCGTACGCCGGGTCAGCGTCGGCACCGCCATCGCCCAGGCCGCCTACACGGTGGCCCAGCGGGCCGCCGCCGAGATGGTCGGCAAGGGCACGTACGACGTGCTGGCCGACGCGCTCGACTTCGGCGCGGTGAACAGCAGCTTCAGCCGCTGAGACCGCGGGAGACCCACGGGAGAACCGCGCGGCCCGAAGACATACCCGCGCACGGGGGCGCGGGTCGGTCGGTGACACCGGACTGGTCCGCCCCTCGCGCTTTCCACAGGTATACGAGCCCATCCGATACGTATACGAGAGATCTAGGGGATGGAAATGGGGAGACCGGAGAAACCGGTGGACGCCTCGGGCGGAGCGGTCGCGGACTTCGCCGGCCGGCTGCGCCGACTACGGATCGAGGCCGGCAGTCCGACGTACCGGGACATGGCCAAGGCCGCCATGTACTCGGCCTCGGTCCTGTCCAGCGCGGCGAACGGGCACCGGCTGCCCACGCTGCAGGTCGCCCTGGCGTACGTGGCCGCCTGCGACGGTGACCGGGAGGAGTGGCGCCGGCGCTGGCTGGCGGCGGCCGGCAGCGGGGTCCCGGTGACGCCACCGCGCCCGGCCGCGCCGCCGCCCCCCGAAGCGGCGACCGGGGCCGCACCCCCGGACCCGCAGGGCCCGACGCCGACACTGCCGAAGCCCTTCCAACTGCCGCCCCGCCCGCAGGGATCGGTGGGCCGTGCCGAGGAACTGGCCCGGCTCGCCGCCGCCCCGGCCGGTCCGGTGCTGATCAGCGGCCCGATCGGTGTCGGCAAGAGCGAACTGGCCCTGCACCACGCGCACGACCTGGCCCCCGACATGGTGGACGGCCAGCTCTACGCCGTCGTCGGCCCGGTGCCCGAGGGAGGGTACGACGTGTCCGCCCTGATCGGCGGTTTCCTCGCGGCCCTCGGGGTGCCCGAGGAGCGAATACCGGCGACGGTGGACCAACGGGCCGGGCTCTACCGCTCGTTGCTCGCCCAGCGCAGGGTGCTCGTCCTGCTGGAGAACGTGTACTGCGAGCGGCAGGTCCGCCCGCTGCTGGTCGACTCCTCCACCAGCACCACCGTGGTGGTCAGCCGCTCCTCGCTGCTCGGCCTGCGTGACGTCCAGCGGGTCCGGCTGGAGCCGCTGCCGCGCGCCGACTCCGTCGCCCTGATCGCCCGGGGCCTGCCGGAGCGCGCCCAGGCCGACCCGGCGAGCGCCGACCGGCTGGCCGAACTCTGCGGTGACCTGCCGCTGGCACTGGACATCGCCACCCGCAAGCTGCTCGCCCGTCCCGAACTGTCGCTGCGCGGCGCCGTGGGCCGGCTCGACCGCCCGGAGGCGCTGCTGGACTGGCTGAGCGTCGGTGACCTCTCCCTGCGCGAGATCCTCAACTCGGCCCACGTCCAACTCGGCGACCCGGCCTCGGATCTGCTCGACCGGCTGGTGAACCTGCCCCAGCCGGAGCTGCGGGGCGACGAATCAATCCTGGCCGGAGCCGATCAATTGATCGACGAGTTGGTCGAGGCAGGCATGCTCCGGACCACCGAACGGTTCGGCTCGTACCGGCTCGACCCCCTGGCGCGGGCCTTCGTCGCCGACCGCGATCCGGCCCACAACCTGCTGCCTCGTCGTTCTGTGCCGTTCCCCCGCATCCGGCCCAGTGCGGAGGCGCGGCAGCTGACCTGACCCTCCGATCAACTCCGGGCCGGCGCCCGTTGATCGTGCGCTCCGGACAAGCCTGTCGATCAACAGCCGACCTCGTTGTACTCGTCCTATCGAACGGATCCGAACAGCACGACGGACCGTTCACCTGCTCGCTCGAACGAGCGGTAGGACGAGTCACGAGAGGCTGAGCATGACTAACCACGAGGTCGAGGTCCTGGCGATCGGCGCCGGCCCCTCCAACCTGGCCCTGGCGGTGGCGATCGAGGAGTCCGGTGCGACCGGGCTGGCGTCCGACACGCTGATACTGGAGCAGCATCACGACGTGGTGTGGCAGCGCAACCTGCTGCTGCCGTTCGCCCGCAGCCAGGTCTCCTTCGTCAAGGACCTGGTGACGCTGCGCAACCCCCAGAGCCGGTTCTCCTTCCTCTCCTTCCTGCACGCCAAGGGCCGGCTCGACGAGTTCGTCAACCTCGGCACCTTCAACCCCTTCCGCCGGGAGATCTCCGAGTACCTGCAGTGGGTGGCCAACTCCCTGGACCACGTGGGAGTCCGCTACAACTCCCGGGCCCAGAGCGTCGCCCCGCGCAAGGCCGACGACGGCACCGTCATCGGCTGGCGCGTCACCCTGACCGACGGCGACACCGTGGACGCCCGCGACCTGGTGGTCGGCACCGGCCGCGACGCCAACATCCCCGCGGAGTTCGCCGGCCTGCCGCACGACCGGCTGATCCACAGCACCCAGTACTCCACCCGTATCGCCCAGTACCCGATCGACCGCCCGGTACGGGTGGTGGTGATCGGTGCCGCGCAGAGCGCCGCCGAGATGTTCGTCGCCGTCCACCAGGACCTGCCGCTCAGTCAGCCGACCCTGGTGCACCGCTCGATCGGCCTGATGAACTACCAGACCAGCAAGTTCGTCAACGAGCTGTTCTTCCCGTCCTTCATCGACGAGTTCCACGGCAGCTCCCCGGACGCCCGCAAGCAGATCCTGGACGAGGTCCACCTCACCAACTACGCGGGTCTGGCGGCGCCGTTCCTGGACGAGATGTACATGAAGCTCTACGAGCAGAAGCTGACGGGATCGCAGCGCTCCGCCGTCCGGTCGATGACCGAGGTGATCGCGGCCCGCGAGGAGGACGGCGAGGTCGTCCTCGAACTGCGCGACCGCAGGACCGGCCGCGTCGAGATCCTCCGCTGCGACCTGGTCCTGCTCGGCACCGGCTACGACCAGCGCATGCCCGCGATGGTCCGCAGTCTGGCCGACCAGGTGGGCGTCGACCAGGTCGAGGTGAACCGCCGCTACCGGGTGGACCTCGGCGAGGCCCGCGCCGGTCTCTACCTGCAGGGCTTCAACGAGCGCACCCACGGCATCTCCGACTCGCTGCTGAGCGTGCTCGCACAACGCTCGCACGAGATCACCACCGACCTGCTGGACCGCCGCAGCGTCGGCGCCACGACCGGGGTCCGCTGATGGAGATCCGTCGACTGGACCGCGCCAATCTGACCCCCGCCTACGGCATCGAGGGCGAACGCCTGCAGCCCTGGGACGCGCTCAACGCCCCCTTCGAGGGCGCCTGGTGCGTGGTCCGGGCCGGCGGTGAGTCCACCCCGCACAGCCACCACGAGTACGAGATCTTCATCGCGCTGAGCGGCCGTGCCGCCCTGGTCGTGGACGGCGCCGAGCGCGAGTTCGCCGCCGGCGACATCGTCCACCTGCCGCCGGGCTGCGACCACAAGGTGGTCAACGGCTCCGCCGAGGACTTCGAGTACTACGGGATCTGGTGGGACACCGACATGTCGGAGAGCTTCCTGACCCGCCATCAGAAGGAGAGCACAGCATGAGCAAGCGCGTGGCGGTGATCTCACCCGCCCCGACCGCCAACGGCGACCTGCACCTCGGTCATCTGGCCGGTCCGTTCCTGGCCGCCGACGTCTTCACCCGCTACCAGCGTGCC
The DNA here is from genome assembly GCF_014873495.1 of Streptomyces stelliscabiei. Lineage (GTDB taxonomy): Bacteria > Actinomycetota > Actinomycetes > Streptomycetales > Streptomycetaceae > Streptomyces > Streptomyces bottropensis. The sequence goes on from NZ_JADBGF010000001.1 coordinate 9,088,103, forward strand.
GTCGGCCGGGAGACCGTCTTCGGCACCGGCGCCCAGGACACCTCCACCTTCGTGGTCACCACCGCCCGTCGGCTGGGCACCACCCCCGAGGCCCTGGTCGCCGACTCCACCGCCAAGATCGAGGCCACCCTCGCCGCGATGGGGATCGCGGTGGACGGTTTCACCCGGGACGAGGAGCGCTTCACCAAGCAGGTGCTGCGGTTCGTCAGCCGGCTCCACGACGAGGGAAAGCTGGTCCTGCGGCCCACCCTGTTCCCCTACGCGCCGAGCACCGGACAGTACCTGGTCGACGGCTTCGTCAAGGGCGGCTGCCCGAACTGCCTGGCCGAGGGCTGCGCCGGCCTCTGCGAGAGCTGCGGCCACCCGCTGGCCGCCGGGGACCTGATCGACGCCCGCTCCACCGAGAACCCCGAGGAGGTCCTGGAATGGCATGAGATCCCGGTGCTGGTGCTGCCGCTGGAGGAGTACCGGGGCCGGCTGCGGGAGTACTTCGCCACCACCGGCGCCGCGCTGCGGCCGCACATGGCCCAGGCCGTCGAGGAGATGCTGTCCCGTCCGCTGCCGGACTTCCCCCTCACCTACCCGATCTCCTGGGGCATCCCCGCCCCCTTCCCCGAGGTCGCCGGACAGTGCGTCAACCCCAACGCCGAGACGATGGCCTGGTCCATCTACACCACCGGTCTCTCCGCCGAGACACGCGGCGAGGTGCTGGCCGAGGACGACCAGCTGTGGTGGCCGGAGTCCGACACCGAGGTCGTCTACTTCCTCGGCTTCGACAACACCTTCCCGTTCGCCATCGCCGGGGCGGCCATGCTGCTCGCCCTCCACGACCGGTACGCCCTGCCCGCCGGCTTCGTCACCAACGAGTTCTACGAACTGGAGCACCAGAAGTTCTCCACCAGCCGGGGCCATCTGGTCTGGGGCCAGGAGCTCGCGGACAGACTGCCGCGGGACATCGGCCGCTACCACCTGGCCGCCACCAGCCCCGAGAACCAGCGCACCAACTTCGGCTGGTCGGCCCTGGCCGCCGTCACCGGAGCCCGGCTGGTCGAGCCGTGGAACCGGGTGGCCGCCAAGGCCGAACGCTGGACCGGGCAGACCCTGCCGGTCTCCGCCGCCTCCCGTGAGGCCGCCGCCCGCATCACCGAACGCTTCGCCGCCACCTACGAACTCGGCACCTTCAGCCTCGGGCGGGCGGCGGAGACACTCGCCGAACAGCTGGGCCGACTGGACCGCTGGGAGGTGACCGACGCGCAGGCCGGCGACTTCTTCCACCAGGTGCGGACCGTCCTGCGGGGCGCCGCCCCCCTCCTGATCGACCTCGCCGAACGCGCCGGCGTCGACACCCGGCTGACACGGGACGATCCGACGACCGAGATCACCGTGGGCCGGCTGCCGCGGCTGGACGGCGAGGCGATGTAGATGGCCACCGACAGACGACGCGTAGTGGTGGTCGGCGCCGGGGTGACCGGACTGCTCTCGGCGGTGCGCTGCGCACTGGCCGGACACCACGTCACGGTCCTCGACCGGGACGCGATCCCGAACCCCGGCTCCACCTCCTTCGACCAGCACCGCGCCGTCCGCGCCCTCGACCTGACGGACCGCGCCGCCTCCCGGCGGGTAGCGGTGGCACACCGCCGCTGGATGGCGCTGGAGGCCCTGACCGGGTCCAAGTTCTACCGCCGGGTGGGCATGATCACCGCCTGGGCCGCCGACGAGGTGGACGAGGTGATGGCCGCCGCGGCCGCCGCCGACCTGCCGGTCAGCGTGGTGGACCCGGACTCCGTACCCCACGTCCGCTTCCCCGAGAACACCGTCGGGGTGCTGGAACGCCACGGCGGCGTCCTGCTCGCCGACCACGCGCTGCAGGTGCTCGTCCGCTGGCTGAACGAGCAGCCGAACGTCACCCTCCGCCCCTGGCAGCAGGTCAAGGCGGTGGATCCGGAGACCGGCCGGGTGTACCTGCCCGACGCGGAGTTCCTGGACTCCGACCTCACCCTGATCGCCACCGGCCCCTGGTCCAAGGACCTGGTCGACCTGCCGATGGTGTTGCACCGCCAGACCCTGGTCTACCTCAAGCCGCCGGAGCAGCTGGCGTCGGCCTGGGAGAACACCCCGGGGATCGGCCGGATCGGCACCTCGGGCCTGGCCTGGCTGCTGCCGCCGGGGGACGGGACGCTGCTCAAGGTCAGCTCGGCCTCGGTCTGCCGGGAGGCGGACGCGGTCACCACCGGCTCCTCGGTGGAGGAGCGCCGGTGGGCCGAACAGGTCCTGGCCGAACGGTTCCTGACCGACCCCGACCGCTACAGCGTGATCGCGGTCAAGCGCTGCCACTACCTGGTGGACGCCGAGACCGGCGCCGCCCACCTGGTCAAGATCGGCCCGCACACCTGGGCGAGGACGGCCAGCGGCGGAGACGGCTTCCGTACCGCCCCGCTGGTCGCCGAACGGATTCTCGAAGCACTCACCACAGACTTCCGGGAGGAGACGATATGAGCGCCGAAGACCGCGTGCTGCTGGTGATCGGCAGCGGACTCAAGGTCTACCGCGAGTACCTGATCGAGTCCGCCGCACGCCGGGCGGCCGAGCTGGACCTCAAGCTGGTCCTGGTCAACAACCTCAAGCCCACCTGGCAGAACGACTACTTCGACGAGATCACCGTGGCCAACGTGTTCGACCACGACGAACTCCGCGCCGCCGCCAGGGAGATCGCGAGCCGCCGTACGGTCGTCGGACTGTTCTGCTACGACGAGCCGCTGGTGATGCCGGCCGCCGAACTCGCCGCCGAGTTCGGGCTCCCGGGTCTCGGACTCGCCGGTGTGCAGGGCTGCCGCGACAAGCACCGGACCCGGTCCATGCTGACCGCCGCCGGCCTTCCCCAGCCCGGCTTCGAACTGACCGACACCCTGGAGCAGGCCCGCGAGGTGGCCGCCCGGATCGGCTACCCGGTGGTCGTCAAACCACGGGCGCTGGGCGCCTCGATGGGCGTCGTCCTCGCCGAGGACGAGACCCAGCTGGACCGCGCCTACCTGGTCGCCTCCAACGCCAGCCTGGTCGGGGACGAGCCCTTCCGGGGCGGCGCGATCGTGGAGGGCTACGCCCGCGGCCCCGAGATCAGCATCGACGGCGTCGTCCACCAGGGCGAGTACCGGGCGCTGTTCGTGGCCCGCAAGGAGACCGGGCACTACCCGTACTTCGAGGAGGTGGGCCATGTCGTCGACGCGGCGGACCCGCTGCTGCGGGACCCGGAACTGATCGACGTCCTGACCAAGGCGCACGAGGTGCTTGGCGTCGAGAACGGACTGACCCACACCGAGGTCAAGCTCACCTCGTACGGCCCGGTGATCATCGAGATCAACGGCCGGCTCGGCGGGGACCTGATCCCCTTCCTCGGCCGGATCGCCACCGGGATCGACACCGGCGAGCTGCTGGTGGACGTCGCGGCCGGGCACCGCCCGGACACCGCCTTCACCCGGCACGAGGTCGCGGGCATCCGCTTCGGCTACCCGGTGGAGGACGCCACCATCCACGCGGTCAGGGTGCCGACCGGACTGCCGGGGCTGGTGACCGCCTCCCCGATGGTCGAACCGGGCACCGAACTGCGGCTCCCGCCCGGCGGATACCTCTCCCGGCACTCCTTCGTGGTCTGCTCCGGCGAGGACACCGGGGCCTGCCGGGAGCGCCTCGCCACCGCCCTCGCCGCCGTCGAACTGGACGCTGACCCACTGGAGCGCAAGGACGTCGCCGCACGGCTGGAGATGCCGGCCGGACTGCTGGACGCGGACGTATGAGCATCGACTACAACGGCCGCCAGTTCCGCAAACTGGCCGCGGCGGACGGGGTGACGGCCCAGTACCACCAGAAGGACGACCTGGTGTGGGCGGACTTCGCCGGCGGTCTCGTCCGCCGGGGGAGCGTGAACGGGATCTGCGAGCCGGACGGCACCCTCCGCCTCGCCTACACGATGGTGCTGGACGGCGGCGAGGTCATCGCCGGGAGCACCGTCAACACCCCGGAACAGGACATCGAGTTCGGTCTGCTCCTGCGCGAGGAGTGGAAGCGGTACACGCCGCGCTCGGAGACCGGCGTCTCGTACCTGACGGAAGTGACGGAACCGGAGGAAGCGGGATGACCGACTGGCAGGGCCTGCGCGAGCGGGTCGACGGAACGGTGCGGCTGCCGGGGGAGCCCGGCTTCGACGAGAACAGCAGCGCCTTCAACAAGCGCTACGCGGACATCCGCCCGGCCGGGGTCCTCTCGGTGGCGAGCGTCGCGGACGTCGCCCGGGGCATCGCCTGGGCCCGGGAGCAGGGGCTGCCGGTGGTGGCCCGCGGCGGCGGCCACAGCTACGCCGGCCAGGCCGCCACCCCGGGGCTGGTGCTCGACCTGCACGGCCTGAACACCGTCACGGTGGACCGTGAGCGGGAACTGGTCAGGGTCGGCGGCGGAGCCCGCTCCGGCGAGCTGTACGCCGAACTCCAGCGCCACGACCTCGCGGTGCCGCTCGGCAACTCGGACGAGGTCGGCATCGGCGGCCTCACCCTGGGCGGCGGCGTGGCCGCGGTCTCCCGGGCCTTCGGCCTGACCTGCGACTCCCTGGTGGAGACCGAGATCGTCCTCGCCGACGGCACGCTGGTGGTCTGCGACGAGACCAACCACCCCGACCTGTTCTGGGCCAGCAAGGGCGGCGGTGGCGGCAACTTCGGGATCAACGTCTCCTTCACCTTCCAGGCCCGCCCGACGGTCGACAGCTCCACCTGTCTGGTGGTGTGGCCGCTGGACGACGCCGAGGCGGTCCTGCCGGTGATGCAGCGCATCATGCGGGACGCGCCGGACCGGTTCGCCGCCCGGATCGGGGTGAGCCGGGCCGGTGACGACGACGGGATCGTCTCGGTGATCGGCCAGCACCTGGGCCCGGCCTCGGAGCTGCGCGCCCTGCTGGCGCCCGCCCTGGCCACCGGCTCACCCTCCACGGTGGAGATCGAGGACCGCGGCTACTGGGAGGCCAAGGACTACCTGCGCCACGAGACCTCGGGGGACCCGTTCGCGGTCCGTACCCGCACGGTCGGCGAGCCGCTCACCGAGGCCGGCGTGGACACCGTCCTGACCGCCCTGCGCAAGTGGCCCGGCAGCGGCAACCCCGACGGCGCCGGTATCGCCCTGTTCACCTGGGGCGGCGCCATCAACCGGGTGCCCGTCACCGAGACCGCCTTCCCCCACCGGGACGTGCTCTTCCTGATCTCCATGGACACCTCCTGGTCCACCGACGACCCCGCGGACGTGCGCCGCGCCAACCTCGACTGGCTGACCGAGCTGCACGCCGCGATGGGCGCCCACGCCCGGGACGCCTCCTACGTCAACTTCGCCGACCCCGACCTGCCCGAGGCCCAGGCCGCCTACTTCGGCCCCAACCTGGCCCGGCTCCGCGAGATCAAGCACCGCTACGACCCCGACCGGGTCTTCACCTTCCGCCAGGCCGTCTAGCACCGAGGAGAAGCCGTCATGTCACCCGATCTGCGCGGCACGATGCGCAACTTCGCCACCGGAGTCTGCGTCGCCACGACCTACACCGACCGCGGGGGCTCTCGCCGCCACGACGCCGTCACCCTCAACTCGCTGACCTCGGTGTCGCTCGACCCGCCCCTGGTCTCGCTCTCGCTGCACCGCGACTCCCAGTTCCTGGGCGATCTGCTGGAGACCAAGAAGTGGGCCGTCTCCATCCTGGACAGCGACGCGGAGCCGCTCGCCCGTGGCCTCGCCAAGGGCCGCGACGCCCGCGCCGAGGCCGTCGCCGCCCTCGACGCCAACCCCGGCCCCGCCACCGGAGCCCTGATGCTCGACGCGCAGAGCAGCCTGGAGTGCGTGCTCTGGGACAGCTTCGACCTCGGCGACCACACGATGCTGATCGGCGAGGTGGTCTCCACCGGCGTCCGCGACCAGCAGCCTCCCCTGCTCTTCCTGCACGGCAACTTCCACCAGCTCGCGACCGCCACCGCCAAGGAGTCCTGACATGACGCACACCCAGGCGATTCCCAACACCGCCGCCGAGATCCTCGCCGCCTCCCGGGCGCTGGCCCCGCGACTGCGGGAGCGGGCCGTGGAGATCGAGCAGAACCGCCGTCTGCCCGCCGACGTCGTCGAACTGATCCGCTCGACCGGCGCGTTCCGGATGGGCTTCAGCAAGGCATGGGGCGGCCCGGAGCTGACCTCGGTCGAGCAGACCGAAGTGGTCGAGGCCCTGGCCTACGGCGACTCCTCGGCCGGCTGGGCCGTGATGATCGGGATGGACTCCGGCCTGTACGCCTCGTTCCTCGACGAGCGGGTCGCCAAGGAGATGTTCCCCCGGCTGGACATGACCACCGCCGGCCTGCTCTTCCCCACCGGCCGGGCCGAGCGCGTCGACGGTGGGTACCGGCTGACCGGCAAGTGGCAGTTCGGCAGCGGCATCACCCACGCCGACTGGGTGATCTCCGGCGCCTTCATCTACGAGAACGGCGAACCCTACCTGGTCGACGGGTCGCACGACTCCATCCTGCTGATGGTGCCGCAGTCCGACGTCGAGATCATCGACACCTGGAACACCACCGGCCTCGCGGGCAGCGGCAGTTGCGACTACGCCATCCACGACATCTTCGTCCCCGAGGGCCGCACCCTCACCTTCGGCACGGTACGCAACGGCGAGGGCCCGCTGGCCCAGCCCGAGGTGCACATGCGCAACATGCCCGGCGTCCCGCTCGGCGTCGCCCGGGCCGCGCTGGACTGGGTGCGCGAGCAGGTGGTGGCCAAGTCCCCGCCCGGCGGTGGCGGCTGGGCCGACAACTGGCGGATCCAGGTCGGACTGGCCGAGTGCGAGGCCGACTTCAACGCCACCCGCGCCGCGGTCTACGGAGCGATGGAACGCCAGTGGGAGGTGCTGGCCGCCGGCGGCACCCTCGACGACCTCACCCCCGACGAGCGCGCCGCGCTGCCCCTGTCCCGGCTGCACGCCTTCCGTTCCGCCCGCTCCATCGTGATGCGCCTGTACGACCTGATGCAGACCGCCTCGATCTACAAGCCCAGCCCGCTCGACCGCTGGCTGCGCGACACCATGACGATGTGCCAGCACGTGGTGGCCCAGGACAAGATCCTGCAGTCCGCCGGCGCCCACCTCCTCGGCGCCAGGCCCGCCTTCCCCCTCAGCCTCGGCATCACCGGCTGACCGCGCACCGGCGCCCCCGTTCCCCGCATCCTCTCTTCGAAGGGCCCTTCTCATGACCGAACTCCTCGCGCCCGCACTGGAACTGACCGAGCGTCATGCCCGTACCCGGGACTACGTGATGTGCCGCCCCGACCACTTCGAGGTCACCTACAGCATCAACCCGTGGATGAACCCCGAGAAGCCCACCGACAAGGCACTGGCCCTCGCCCAGTGGGAGGACCTGCGCGCCCTGTACGTCGAGTTCGGCCATCGGGTCCGCACCATCGACGCCGCCCCCGGACTGCCGGACATGGTCTTCGCCGCCAACGGCGCCCTCGTGGTCGACGGCAAGGTGCTGGTCTCCAAGTTCCGTCACCCCGAGCGCCAGGCCGAGGCCGGGTTCTGGGCCGACTGGTTCCGCGGCCGGGGCTATACGGAAGTGGTCCAGGCCGCCTTCACCAGCGAGGGCGAGGGCGACTACGTGACGACGGCCCGCGCCGTCCTGGCCGGCAACGGCTTCCGCTCCGACCCCCGCTCCCAGGACGAGGCCCGGCAACTGTTCGGCCGCCCGGTGATCAGCCTGAAACTCGTCGACCCGCGCTTCTACCACCTGGACACCGCCCTGGCCGCCCTCGACGACGACGAGATCGTGTACTACCCCGGTGCCTTCGACGCCGAGAGCGTGCGGGTGCTGGAGAGCCTGTTCCCGAAGGCCGTCCTCGCCGACGAGGAGGACGCCCTGCTCTTCGGACTCAACCTCGTCTCCGACGGACGCAACGTCATCCTCCCCGAACCGGCCACCGGCCTGGCGGCCAAGCTCCGCGCCCACGGTTTCCGCACCCACCACGTCGACCTGTCCGAGCTGCTCAAGGCGGGCGGCAGCGTCAAGTGCTGCACGCTCGAACTCCGCCACTGACCCCCGACCCGCGACCCGCGCCCCCGCCCCCCGTCCCGGTACAGGAGAAGCATCATGACCGAGCAGCCCTGGATCATCGTCGGATTCGTCAACATCCTGCCCTACATCAAGGAGTTCGCCCCGAACTCGGTGATCGTCATCGACGAGCCGGACGTGATCCGCAAGCAGGACGTCAAGAGCGCCCTCGAAGGCGCCGAGATACTGCGGGAACTGATCGAGTGGGAGTACCAGCTCCCCGCCGCCGCGGACGAGTTCTTCAACACCTACCCCGACCTCGACCCGGCCGTCGTGGCCCCGCTGGTCGAGTACGCCACACCGTTCGCGGCCCGGCTCGCCGAGCGGTACGGCCTGCCCGGGGCCGGCGCCGGAGCGGCCGGCATCATGCGGGACAAGTCGCTGCTGCGCCGGGTCACCCGGGCCGCCGGCGTCCCCAACCCGGCGTCCCGGGAGGTCACCTCCCCCGACGAGGTACGGGAGTTCGCCGCCACCCACCCCGGCTCGCTGGTCCTCAAGCCCGCCAACCGGCAGGCCTCCGTCGGCACCAAGGTGCTGCACTCGCTGGACGACCTGGACGCGGCCTGGGAGGAGTGCACCAGCCAGGACGAGGGCGACCGGGTGCCGGACCGGGAGCGCGAACTGCGGATGATCATCGAGCAGTACGTCCGCGGCGCGGAGTACAGCGTCGAACTGCTGGTCCGCGAGGGCGAGACGCTGTTCTCCAACGTCACCGGCAAGCTGCTCTTCCCCGGCCCGCGCCCCGTCGAGCTGGGCCACACGGTGCCGGCCGCCGGCCTCCCGGACGAGCTGAACGACCTGATGGTGTCCCAGACCGAGGCGGTGCTGCGCGCGGTCGGCTTCGGCAGCGGCATGGTGCACTGCGAGTGGATCGTCAGCGACGGCCGCCCCTACCTGGTGGAGTGCGCGGGCCGCTTCCCCGGCGACGGCATCCCGATGCTGATCGAGGAGGCGTACCGGATCGATCTGGCCGGGGCGTTCTACACCGTCATGCGGGGCCTCCGGCCGGAGCCGCTGCCGCGCAGGGCGGCGGGCGGCGCCGCGGTCCGCTTCATGGAGGCGGTGCCCGGCGAGGTGGTGGCGGTCGACGGCGCAGAGGAGGCCGGCCGGCTGCCCGACGTCCTCTCGCTCTCGCTGCACCTGAAGCCCGGGGACACCGTGCGCGAACTGCAGAGCTCCTGGGACCGGGTGGGCTCGGTGATGACCAGGGGAGCCACGTCGGCGGACGCCCTGCGCACGGCCGAGGCGCTGGTGGACACGATCCGGATCACCACCGTCTGAACTCCACCGACACCGCGCACGCCGATGCGACCGGGGGCCGAACCAGGTCCCCGCTTCGCCTTGCCCGCCCACCGACCGCCGCCGCAGCGGGCGACTCCAACGCCTCGCCGAGCAGTTCCACGAGCCGCTCGGCGGCCTGCCGCGCGGGCCCCTCCGGCGCCCGTGCTCCTCGTCCATGCGCAGGACGTCCGTGCTCGCGGGCCGCACCTCGGCGGGAGTGCCGCGGCGGATCATACGGGCGGCCGCATCCAGGACGTCGGCGGCCGCGTCGAGCAACTCCCGCGCGCGGTCCCGCCCGGGTCCCTCCGCCGGGGCGCCCACGTCCGGGTCGGCGAGGGCGGCGACGACCGGCCGAATGCGGTGCCGGGCCGTCACCTGGCCGCGGGGCGACTCGTGACGTTCCTCCCGCTGCTGGCCGTATGGGCCTTTGCCGCGGGAATGGCGTGGCCGTCGGATCCACCGCCGGGATCGTCGCAGCGACGACGGTCGGCAGCATGCTGGTGACCGTCACCCTGCCCACGAGCGTCGGGCGAGCCCTGGAGCACGCCGGGGTCATCGCGCTCGGGGGCGTGGCGCAGGCCGTGCTGATCCTGGTGTTCCCGATCCGGAGTTAGCAGCCCACGAAGGTGCTGAGCGCCAGGCCCGCGCCCCGCCGAGCGCGATCTTGCGTGGACGCCAGGCGCGCTGGAAGGCGGCCCGCCCGCGGAGTAGGCGCCGAGGGCGGCGGACGGGGCATACGCGGGGGAGAGCAGCCACTGTGCCGGCCCGACGACGATCGCCACCCCGGCGGCCGTGCGCAACGCGAGCAGGGGCTCCAGCCGCCTCTCCTCGATCGTGAGCCCGGATCGCACGACCTCCCCGAAGGCCCGCAGCCACCTCACCCATGTGAGGCTAGCCGGAACGCCCTGCCGGGGCGCGTCGGTCTGGTCGAGGTGCGGCAGCCGTGCGGTGCCGCGGCACGACCGCAGCGGAATATTCGTACGCGGACGACCATCAACCACCAGCGCATCTCCGGCTAGTCGCCGTCGTCGACCCGGAGCATGTGGCGGCGTTCCTGTTCGCGCTTGGAGTAGGCGGCTGCCCGGATCGCCTCGTCGCTCTCCAGGCCTGATCCCAGCGCCCCGCCCACCGTCGCGACCGAAGCGACGAACCAGGACAGAATCCAGTATTCCGCGGCGTGAAGCGGGGTTCCTGTCGTGGAGGCGAACACTTGGCCGTTGAGGATGAACAGAGCCCACACCAAGTTGATGACGATCAAACCCGAGTAGCAGACGAGCACCCCGATACCCACGGTCATGATCGTCGAGGCGTTGTAGAGCCTCGCCCTCTGCCTCGCCTCGGGCGAGTGCTCTGCCGTTCGATGCCACAGCTGCGCGTCCACGATCAGCCAACCGATCATGAGCACGACCGACCCGACCGTGGCGATCACGAGGCGCGGCGCGCTCAGGGACCCGGCCAGGTTCCAGATGGTGGAGTTCACGGTGGCGACCGCTCCCGTGGCGAGTGCGGCCGCCAGGGCTTTCGACAGGCCCGGCACCAGGCGCCACGGCCGGTTGGCGCGGACCATACCGACGAGCACCCTCAGGTAACCGCGCGGTCCACTGACGATGTACCGCAGATCAGCGGTCTCCCCCTCACCGACCTGGCCCGGGTGAATGGGCGCGAATCGACTGACGAAGGGAGCCGGCAGCGGCTGAGTCCGCGGAGGTCCCTCCGTCCCTCCGTCTCGCCGGCCCGCCAGACTGAGCACGGTTTCCTCCACGGCCCGCCGGGCCCTCGTCTGCAGCCGCAAGCCCCCCAGCGTGGGAAGGGACAGCAGTGCCAACCCGTGTTCGTGACTCAGATCCACCACGAGCCTGAGCCCGTGCGAGTGCAGCGGAAGGTCGGTGAGGGCCACGACGATGTCCCAACGCTCCGCTCTTCCGCGGTCCATGATCCGGCGCATCAAGGTGGGCAGGTCCTCGGTCCCCGTGGTGAAGGGCTCACTGATCACCTCGACGTCGAACCGTCGCCCCTGGCCAGACTTGTCGGCGAGCCGAGCAGGAAGTATCCGGGCCATGCGCTGTGCGATCTCCGTGGGCGCGTCCGGATCCGCCAGGAGAGCCACGACCGTAACGCCCTGAGACGACATCCGCATGCCTCCTTCTCGTCGGCTGCCCCCGCGCTCGCCCGTGCCCACAGGATGCCCCCGAGGTATCGCCGACGCCGCGTGACACGCTGGCCCCTCCCAGCAGGTGCAGGCGGTACGGCCGGATCTCCTCGTCCATCCCGTGCAGGTCTGCTTGACGAGAACCTCCGGAAGGGCGGTCTCCAGCAGCAACGCCACCCTGTCGGCGTCCGCCGGCAGCGGAGTGCGCGCCACCCAAGGCCGTGAATCGAAAACGGATCCGGGACACTCCCGACGCTCGTGTGAGCGGGGCCCGGTGACGGCGCCCGTCGCGCGTTTCCTGGCGCGATCAGGTAATCAGGAACGGTGAACGAGGACGCGACCGATCCCTTCGTGCATGTCCGGGGCGCCAGTGAGAACAACCTGCGGAGCATCGATGTCGACGTTCCGCGGGACGCGATGGTCGCCTTCACCGGCGTCTCCGGTTCGGGCAAGTCCTCGCTCGCGTTCGGCACGCTCTACGCGGAGGCCCAGCGGCGCTACTTCGAGTCAGTGGCACCGTACGCCCGAAGGCTGCTGCGACAGGTCGGCGCACCGCACGTACAGGAAATCACCGGACTCCCACCGGCCGTGGCCCTGCAGCAGCGACGCGGGTCGCCCAGCTCGCGCTCGACGGTCGGCACCATCACCACGCTGTCCAATCTGCTGCGCATGCTGTACTCCCGCGCCGGCACCTATCCGCCCCGGGCCGCACGGCTGGAAGCCGAGTCGTTCTCACCTAACACCGCGGCCGGCGCCTGCCCGGAGTGCCACGGCCTGGGCGTCGTGCACGACGTCGCCGAGGACCTGCTCGTCCCGGACCCCTCGCTGAGCATCCGCGAGGGGGCGATCGCCGCCTGGCCGGGCGCCTGGCAGGGCGCCAACCTGCGCAGTGTCGTGAACGGCCTGGGGATCGACATCGATCGACCGTGGCGCAGGCTCAGGAAGAAGGACCGGGACTGGCTGCTGTACACGGACGAGCAGCCCTCCGTGTACATCGAGCCGGAGGAGGACCGCGTCGACTACGGCTACCAGGGCAAGTTCTGGAGCGCCCGCAAGCACGTCATGCACGTCCTCGCCGACTCCAAGAGCGAGAGGATGCGCGAACGGGCGCTCCGGTTCGTCAGGAGTGTGCCCTGCCCCGAGTGTCACGGCAGCGGACTGCGGCCCGAGGCGCTCGCCGTGACCTTCGCCGGACGTTCCATCGCCGAGATCAACGCGATGCCGCTCGCCGAGGTCGTGGCGCTGCTGCGGCCCGTCGCGGCACGGTCCGAGGCCGACGCCACCACGTCGACCGCCCGATCCGGGGAGACGACCGAGGTCGCGGTCCGGATCTGCGGCGATCTGGTCGCGCGGGTCGACGTACTGCTCGACCTGGGCCTCGGATATCTCAGCCTCGGGCGCCGCTCGACGACCCTGTCGCCCGGCGAGGCGCAGCGCCTGCGCATCGCCACCCAGCTGCGCTCGGGGCTGTTCGGCGTCGTCTACGTCCTCGACGAACCCTCCGCGGGCCTGCACCCGGCTGACGCGGAACCACTGCTGGACGTGCTGGACCGCCTCAAGGCGGCCGGCAACTCGCTGTTCGTCGTGGAGCACGACATGGACGTCGTACGGCGGGCGGACTGGGTGGTCGACATCGGCCCCGGCGCGGGCGAGGGCGGCGGACGTGTGCTGTACAGCGGCCCGGTCGCCGGTCTTGAGCGGGTCGGGGAGTCGGCCACGAGCCGGTACCTGTTCGGGCGCGCCCAGCCGCTCGATCACCGCCCGCGCACACCGCACGGCTGGCTGCACCTGCGCGGCGTCTCCCGCCACAATCTGCGCGACGTGTCCGTCGACGTACCGCTCTGCGTACTCACGGCGGTCACGGGCGTGTCCGGTTCCGGAAAGTCGACGCTGGTCACGCAGGTGCTCGCCGAGGTCGTCCGCGGCCACCTCGGAGTCGTACCCGAGGAGCCCGACGAGGCGCAGCTGGAGGTCGACGTCCAGGACGCGTCGGGGGTCGAGTCGTTCGACCGGCTGGTCCGGGTCGACCAACGGCCCATCGGCCGAACTCCCCGGTCCAACCTGGCCACGTACACGGGGATGTTCGACGCGGTGCGCAAGCTGTACGCGGCGACGGACGAGGCCGGGGCGCGCGGCTACTCGGCCGGGCGGTTCTCCTTCAACGTGCCCGAGGGGCGGTGCGAGACCTGCCAGGGCGAAGGATTCGTCGCGGTCGAACTGCTGTTCCTGCCCGGCACCTACGCGCCGTGCCCGACCTGCGAAGGCGCCCGGTACAACGCCGAAACGCTGGAAGTCACCTACCACGGCAAGAACATCGCGGAAGTGCTGGCGCTGTCCGTCGACGCCGCCGCCGAGTTCCTGTCCGCCGTCCCGGCCGCCTCCCGCAGTCTGGAGACGTTGCGCGAGGTGGGACTGGGGTACCTGCGGCTGGGCCAGCCCGCGACGGAACTCAGCGGTGGTGAGGCGCAACGCATCAAACTGGCCACCGAACTGCAACGAGCCCGCCGCGGGCACGCGCTCTACCTGCTCGACGAGCCGACGGCGGGGCTGCACCCCTCGGACATCGCGCTGCTGCTGCGACAGCTGCACCGGCTCGTCGACGCCGGCAACACGGTCGTCCTCGTCGAGCACGACCTGGACACGATCGCCACCGCCGACTGGGTCATCGACCTCGGGCCGGGCGGTGGCGACGCGGGCGGACGGGTGGTCGCGGCGGGCCCGCCGGCCAAGGTGGCGAGGGCCCGCCGCAGCGCCACCGCGCCCTATCTCGCCGCCCGGCTCGCGCTCTCCTGACGGCGGAGCGAGGCCCGGCTCGCGATCTCCTGACGGCGGCACGAAGGGCTGAGCACCGGTCAGCGGGGTTGGGGGCGCCGCCGCGCGTCGCCATGCCGCGTTCCAGCTTGTGGCGGGTATCGCTCGCGCGGTGTCCCCGTGCCACCCGGGTCGGCGTGGCTCCGAGTGCCGGGGCCACGGCACCCAGTGCCCCGACCCTCAGGAGTCGCCCTTGCGCGATCGGGGAGCAGGCCGTGACCGTCACGGGGAGGGTGATCGGCCCGGCCGTGTCGGCGACGTCCAGATCGCTCTCGCCGGTGGTGTCCGCCCCTGCGCCGCCGCCCTTCGGCCGCGACAGCTGGCGCAGCATCCGCTGACGCTCTGTGACAGGGCAGCTCGCCCGACGCTCCTGACCCGCTCGCGAAAGGTTCTGGCGAGGCGATCAGCCGGGACCACCCAGCACGATCTTCCACACACGGGTCGCCACCTGGAGGTTCAGCCGGTCCTCGACGTTCGCCAGGTCGTAGCCGCTGATGTCGCGGATGCGCTGGAGCCGATAGCGCAGCGTGCTGCGGTGGATCGTGAGGGATTCCGCGGTCTCGTCGTAGTTGCCGCCGCAGTCGAAGTACCGGGACAGGGTCTCGACCATGGCGGAGTTGTGCAGGGAGTCGTAGTCGATGAGCTGCCCGAGCCATTCCTGGACGAACGTCTCCAGTTCCCGGTGACCGTTGCCGGGTCCCAGGATGCGGTAGAGGCCCAGCTCGTCGAAGAACGTCGTGCCGTAGCGCTCACGGGAGTGACGGCGCACTTCCATGGCGCGCTGCGCCTCCTGGTAGCGGTGAGGTATGTCGTCCAGGGAGTCGCAAGGGGCGCTCACCCCGATCGTTCCGGACCGTGTCCCGGTCTCCTGGGCGAGCGCCTCGTACAGCGCGCGGGCGTGCGGCCTGTCGTCGGCGACCAGGACCACGTGGTCGGAACGGCGGGTCAGCAGCGAGCGCATGCCCACGGCGGAGGCCGCCCGTCCCACGGTCCGCGCGAAGGAGTCGTCCACGGTCCGGTTCGGCCACTGCACCACGACGATGTAGTGACTGCGGTGCAGGTCGTGTCCGACTGCCTCGGACCGGGCGTAGGCGCTCGCCCCATCCGTCCCCGCCAGGAGGTCGTCGACCAGCTCGCGGTGCAGCCTCAGCTCCACTTCGGCCAGATCGCGCAGGTGCGTCAGCTGCGGGGCGAGCGACGCGGCGGCGTGTTCCAGCGCGAGCACGGTGTGCTCGTCGGCCTCGGCCCGGGCATCGACCAGGCCCAGCACGCCCAGGATCTCGCCGTGCGGGCGGACCAGGGTGATCAGCCGGTCCTTCACTCGCACCGGCCCGGCCTGACGGGCGACGGCGTGCAGCATGTCGTCCTGGTGCACGGGGTCCGGCTCGGGATAGGGGTCGGGGCGGCCCGGGCCGGTCCAGGACCTCAGCCGACCGAAGCGGTCCTCGACCAGCGCGGGGAGTCCGGTGAGCCTGTGCAGTGCGCGGGTGATGGCTTCCTCGCCGCCGCCGTTCGAGGCGGCGACCTCGGCCATCAGCGCGTGAACGGCCCGCTGGTACCCCAGCTCCGCCACGACGGAGATCAGCTGCCGCTGGAGGGCCGAGCGTTCGTCCCTCAGCCGGTGCAGCTCCCACGCGTCCTCGCGTCGGCGGCGGTGTGCGAAGGCGACCGACAAGGCGGCAGTGGTGTGCCGGACGATCGTGGCGAGCAGGGATAGCTCGGCCTCGGCCGGCCGTGAGCGGGACGTCACCACGAGGTAGCCGTGGAGGCCCTCATGTCCGCGTAGCCCCAGAGCCCGGCCCCAGGGCCTGCCGGGTACGGTCACGGGTCCGTCCCGCCCGGCCAGCTCCCGCACCCTACGGCCCACGGCCGAGGCGGGCCTCTGCCCGTTCCTCGGGCTGGGGACCAGGTGGCCGCCCACCTTGAGGTATCCGGTCTCGGCGCGGTATGGCCCCGCGGCGGCTATGTGGTCCATGGCCAGTCGCAGGATCTCGCCTTCGTCCGGGGTGTCGAACAGGGCGCGCGAGAGCACCGTCAGATCGCGGAGGGCACGGTCGGCCGGGGTACGAACGGATGGGCGGGGCCGTGTGCGCGCGGCCGTGGCCTTCCGCCGGGCGCTGCCCCGCGGAAGGCTGCTCGCCCGGTCGGAGCGGTGGTGGTACAGGCTGTTCGTCCTACTGCCGGCCATGGGATCACTCCGTTCTCCATGAGCCTTCAGGGAGGCGAGCGGTATGTCGCGTACCCGCTCCCGGCCTGCCTACCCGAGATGCTCCGGTTCTTTCCCTCGTACTCGTGGGGCGACCGGACCCGCGCAATCCTGACTTCCCAGGCGCAGGCGTGGAGCCACCCGGTTCGTCACCCTGGGGAGTGCTCGAGATCCTCCGTGCGCACCGGTGCGAAACCGGCGGAGGCTCGACCTCTACCTGAACGAACGTGATCCGGAGAGTCGGCGCAGGCGCCGTACCGGGAGGAGTTCCCCATGGCCAAGGCAGTGGGCATCGACCTGGGCACCACCAACTCGGTGATCGCCGTGTGGGAGGGCGGTGAGCCGTCCGTCGTGCCCAACAGCGAGGGCAACCGCACGACACCGTCCGTGGTGGCCTTCACCGACACCGGGGAACGCCTGGTGGGCCAGTTGGCCCGGCGCCAGGCGATCCTCAACCCCAAGGGCACCATCTACTCGGCCAAGCGGTTCGTCGGCCGGCACTTCGACGAGATCTCCGACGAGGCCAGGGCGGTGGCGTACGACGTCGTCGAGGGCGACGGCGGGGCCGCCCGCTTCAAGGTGCGCGACAAGTTGTACGCGCCTGAGGAGATCAGCGCACAGGTGCTGCGCAAACTCGCCGACGACGCCTCCAAGCAGCTGGGGGAGCGGGTCACGGAGGCGGTCATCACGGTGCCCGCCTACTTCAACGACGCTCAGCGCACCGCAACCAAGGACGCGGGACGGATCGCCGGACTGGAGGTGCTGCGGATCATCAACGAGCCGACGGCGGCCGCCCTCGCGTACGGCATGGACAAGAAGGAGCACGAGACCGTCCTCGTCTTCGACCTGGGCGGCGGCACCTTCGACGTGAGCATCCTCGACGTCGGCGACGGCGTGGTGGAGGTGCGCTCCACCGCCGGTGACAGCCACCTGGGGGGCGACGACTTCGACCGGCGTCTGGTGGATCACCTCGCGGACGACTTCCAGAAGGAGAACGGCATCGACCTGCGCAAGGACCCGCAGGCGCTGCAACGCCTGTTCGAGGCGGCGGAGAAGGCCAAAACCGAGCTCAGTTCGGTGACGCAGACGCAGGTCAGCCTGCCGTTCGTCACCGCCGACGCCTCCGGGCCCAAGCACCTCACCGACTCGATCATGCGGTCCACGTTCGAGCAGATCACCGGCGACCTGGTGGAGCGCTGCCTGGGACCGGTGCAGCAGGCGATGGCCGACGCCAAGGTCGGTGACAGCGACATCGACGAGGTCATCCTCGTCGGCGGTTCCACCCGCATCCCCGCTGTCCAGACCCTGGTCCGCCGGCTGACCGGCGGCAAGGAACCCAACATGAGCGTCAACCCCGACGAGGTCGTGGCCCTGGGCGCCGCGATCCAGGCCGGGGTGCTCAAGGGCGAGGTCAAGGACGTCCTGCTGCTCGACGTCACCCCCCTGTCGCTGGGCGTGGAGACGCGCGGCGGAGTGATGACGAAGATCATCGAGCGGAACACCACCATCCCGGTGCGCCGCAGCGAGACCTTCTCCACCGCCGAGGACAACCAGTCGGCCGTCGATGTGGTGGTCCTCCAGGGCGAGCGCGAGCGGGCCGCCGACAACCGGGTGCTGGGCCGGTTCCAGCTCACCGACATCCGGTCGGCGCCGCGGGGCGAACCGCAGGTCGAGGTCACCTTCGACATCGACGCCAACGGCATCCTCAACGTCAGGGCCCGCGACCGGGACACCGGCAAGGAACAGGGCATCACCATCAGCGAGAGCTCCAACCTGGACCGCGGTGAGGTCGAACGCATGGTCCAGGAGGCCGAGAGCAACCGGGGTCAGGACCAGGCACTGCGCGAGGCCGTCGACGCCCGCAACGAACTCGACGCCGTCGCGTACCAGGTCGAGAAGCGCCTCGCCGAACTGGGCGACGCGGCGCCGGCGCACGAGAAGGCACGCGCCGAGATGCTCGTGTCCGACGCCCGGGCGGCGGTCAAGGACGAGGCGGGCGCGGAGCACGTGCGGCCTCTGGCCTCCGAACTCCAGCAGGTGCTCGCGGGGCTGACGGCTCATCAGGACGCAGGTGCCACGGGCGGCGGTCCGGGCCAGGACGCCGCCGCCGGCGGTCCCACGAGTGGCGGTGACGATGATGTCATCGACGCCGAGTTCGACAAGGGCTGAGGCGCGCCATGGCCACCCACCCCCAGGAACCCGACCGGGCCGCGTCGGATCCGGTCGTACCGGTCCCGGAGGGCGCCGGACGCCCCCCGCGCGGGGATCTGCCCCGTCCGGGCCCGCCCCGGTCCGAAGCGGCGAACGGCGAACCGGGACCCGACGCGGCCGGTCCCGCGCGTGCCGAGGACGAGTACACGACCGCGATCCGGGAACTGGAGGACCGCTGGCGGCGCGCACTCGCCGACCTCGACAACCTTCGCAAGCGTCACGCCAGGGAACTGGAGCGCGAACGGGCGGTGGAGCGGTCCCGCACGGCGGCCGCCTTCCTGCCCGTCCTCGACAACCTCGAACTCGCCCTGACCCACGCGGGCGCCGGTCCGGACGCGATCGTGGAGGGCGTCCGGACCGTACGCGACCAGGCGGTGAACGTCCTCGAACTGCTCGGCTACCCGCGGCACGCGGAGACCGGCGTCGCCTTCGACCCGGCCCGGCACGAGGTGGTCGGTGTCGTCCAGGACCCCGACGCCCCACCGGGCACGGTCGTCCAGGTGCTCCGCCCCGGCTACGGGGACGGCGACCGGCAGCTCCGGCCCGCCGCCGTGACCGTCGCGAAGCGGGAGTGACCGGTCATGGCACGGGACTTCTACGAGGTGCTGGGCGTGTCGCGGACCGCGAGCCAGGACGAGATCCAGCAGGCATATCGCAGACTCGCCCGCAGGCATCACCCTGACGTCAACAAGGACCCCGGGGCGGAGGAGCGTTTCAAGGACCTCAACGAGGCACACAGCGTTCTGTCCGATCCCGGGACCCGGGCCCGCTACGACCGCTTCGGCGAGGACTTCCGCAAGATCCCCGAGGACTTCGACGAACGGGTCGCGGCGGGAGCGGGCGGCGGCTTCCGCGGTCGGGGGACCGCAGACGGGGGCGGTCCCCGCGTCCGGTACACCACCGGCTTCGGCGACGAGTTCGGCGCGGAGGGCATCGACATCGAGGACCTGTTCGGCTCCATGTTCGGAGCCGGCGCCGCCCGGGGCGGCGTCCCCGGAGCGGACCAGGAGGCCGAACTGCCGCTCACCGTCGAGGAGGCGTACCGAGGCGGCCGTCGCACCGTCACGCTCGCGGGTCCCACCGGGCAGCCGCGGCGCTACGAGGTCGACGTGCCGCCGGGCGTCACCGACGGGCAGCGCATCCGGCTGGCGGGTGAGGGCGGCCGGGGCAGCGGTGACGCCGCCGCGGGCGACCTGTACCTGCGCGTGCGTGTCCAGCCCCACCCCCGGTTCCGGCTGCAAGGCCGGGACGTGCACGTACAAGTCCCGGTCACCCCCTGGGAGGCGGCCCTGGGTGCGACCGTGCCGGTGCCCACCCCCGGCGGTGGCACGGCCAAGGTCACGGTGCCAGCGGGCTCGTCCAGCGGCAGGCGGCTGCGGCTGCGCGGCGAGGGCATGCCGAACCCGCGGGGCGCGAACGGCGACCTGTACGCCGAACTCCGCGTCATGGTGCCGCCGACCCTCGGCGACCGGGAGCGCGACCTGTTCGAGGAGCTCGCCGCCACTTCCTCGTACGACCCCAGGAGGATGTGATGAAGGACCGACCCGCGGGAGCGACAGGCATCGGCCGGGACGGCGGGGGCGCCCGTCCGGTGCGGACGGGTGCCGACCTCACCGCCTCGACGGCTGTCCGGTACGCGCTCGTGCCCGTCCCCAGGCTCTCCCTGGCCGCCGTGGCCCTTCGCTCGGGCCTCCACCCCGATCTGATCCGCCGGTTCGTCGCCCTCGGCCTGGTCGACGCCGAACGCGACGCCGCGGGGCGCCTGGTGTTCGACCCCACGGCCCCGGCGGTCCTCGCCCGCATCCAGCGGCTGCGCACCGGCCTCTGCCTCAACTACGCATCCATCGGCCTGGTGCTGGACCTGCTCGACCGCATCAGCCTGCTCGAAGCCGCCCTGCGCGGCCGTGGCACGAGGAGTGAAACACCCCCATGGACATGAACCGTCTCACTCAGAAGTCCCAGGAAGCCCTCCAGGAGGCCCAGACCGCGGCCGTCGGCATGGGGCACACCGAGGTCGACGGGGAACATCTGCTGCTCGCACTTCTCGATCAGGAGGACGGTCTGATCCCGCGGTTGCTGCAACAGGCCGGCGCCGAGCCGCAGGAACTGCGCGCCGCCGTGGGAGAGGAACTCTCCCGCCGCCCGAAGGTCACCGGCCCCGGCGCGGCACCCGGCCAGGTCTTCGTCACCCAGCGCCTCGCCCGCCTGCTCGACGCTGCCGAACGGGAGGCCAAACGCCTCAAGGACGAGTACGTGTCCGTGGAGCACCTCCTGCTCGCGCTGGCCGAGGAGAGCTCTTCGACCGCCGCTGGGCGACTGCTCAAGCAGGCCGGCATCACCGGGGACTCGTTCCTGAGCGCGCTCACCCAGGTCCGCGGCAACCAGCGCGTCACCTCCGCCAATCCCGAAGTGGCCTACGAGGCGCTGGAGAAGTACGGTCGCGACCTGGTCCTGGAGGCCCGGTCCGGGCGGCTGGACCCGGTCATCGGCCGGGACGCTGAGATCCGCCGTGTCACCCAGATCCTCAGCCGCAAGACCAAGAACAACCCCGTCCTCATCGGCGATCCCGGCGTCGGCAAGACCGCCATCGTCGAGGGCCTGGCCCAGCGCATCGTCCGCGGCGACGTTCCCGAGGGCCTGCGCGACAAGACGGTGTTCGCCCTCGACATGGGCTCTCTGGTCGCCGGCGCCAAGTACCGCGGCGAGTTCGAGGAACGCCTCAAGGCCGTGCTCAGCGAGGTCAAGGCCGCCGAGGGACGGATCCTGCTCTTCGTCGACGAGCTGCACACGGTCGTCGGCGCGGGCGCCGCCGAAGGGGCCATGGACGCGGGCAACATGCTCAAGCCGATGCTCGCCCGCGGCGAACTGCACATGATCGGCGCGACCACCCTCGACGAGTACCGCAAGCACATCGAGAAGGACGCCGCCCTCGAACGCCGCTTCCAGCAGGTCCTGGTCGAGGAACCCAGCGTGGAGGACACCATCTCCATCCTGCGCGGACTTCGCGAACGCCTGGAGGTCTTCCACGGTGTCAAGATCCAGGACACCTCGCTGGTCGCGGCGGCGACGCTCTCCCACCGCTACATCACCGACCGTTTCCTGCCCGACAAGGCCATCGACCTCGTCGACGAGGCCTGTGCCCGGCTGCGTACCGAGATCGACTCCATGCCCGCCGAACTCGACGAGATCACCCGCCGGGTGACCCGTCTGGAGATCGAGGACGCGGCCCTGTCCAAGGAGAGCGATCCCGCCAGCAAGGCCCGCCTGGGGGAACTGCGCAGGGAACTGGCCGACCTGCGCGGCGAGGCCGACGCCAAACGCGCCCAGTGGGAGGCCGAACGGCAGGCGATCCGCCGCGTGCAGGACCTGCGCCAGGAGCTGGAGCAGGTCCGCCTTGAGGCGGAGGAGGCCGAACGCGCCTACGACCTCAACCGCGCCGCCGAACTCCGCTACGGCCGACTCCAGGACCTGGAGCGCCGGCTCGACGCGGAGGAGGAGCAACTGGCCGCCAAACAAGGGCAGAACCGGCTGCTGCGCGAGGTCGTCACCGAGGAGGAGATCGCCGAGATCGTCGCCGCCTGGACCGGCATCCCCGTCTCCCGCCTCCAGGAGGGCGAACGCGAGAAACTGCTGCGCCTCGACGAGATCCTGCGCGAACGGGTCATCGGCCAGGACGAAGCCGTCAAACTCGTCACCGACGCCATCATCCGCGCCCGCTCCGGCATCCGCGACCCTCGACGCCCCATCGGCTCGTTCATCTTCCTCGGCCCCACCGGCGTCGGGAAGACCGAACTGGCCAAGACCGTCGCCCGGACTCTGTTCGACTCCGAGGAGAACATGGTCCGCCTCGACATGAGCGAGTACCAGGAGCGGCACACCGTCAGCCGGCTCATGGGCGCACCGCCCGGATACGTCGGCTACGAGGAAGGCGGTCAGCTCACCGAGGCCGTACGCCGCAAGCCGTACTCGGTCGTGCTGTTCGACGAGATCGAGAAGGCGCACACCGACGTCTTCAACACCCTGCTGCAGATCCTCGACGACGGCCGCATCACCGACGCTCAGGGCCGCACGGTCGACTTCCGCAACACCGTGATCATCATGACGTCCAACATCGGCTCCGAGCACCTCCTCGACGGCGCCACCGCCGAGGGTGAGATCAAGCCCGACGCCCGCGCCCTGGTGGTGGGCGAGCTGCGCGGGCACTTCCGCCCGGAGTTCCTCAACCGCGTCGACGACATCGTGCTGTTCAAGCCGCTGGGTGAGCGGCAGATCGAGCGGATCGTGGAGCTGCAGTTCGACGAGCTGCGGCGGCGGCTCGCCGAACGCCGCATCACCGTCGAACTCACCCCTGCCGCCCGCGAAGTGATCGCCCACCAGGGCTACGACCCGGTGTACGGGGCCCGCCCACTGCGCCGCTACATCTCCCACGAGGTGGAGACGCTGGTCGGACGCGCCCTGCTGCGCGGCGACGTCCAGGACGGCGCGACGGTCCGCGTCGACGCCGAACACGGAGAGCTGGTGGTCACCTACGACCAGCCCGGGGACGTGAAGGGAGCGCGGGCGGCATGAGCACGATGCAGGCGACGACCGTCAGTTGTCCGAACTGCGGGCGCACCAACCGGGTGCCCGTGGCCGCGGAGGGTCGCCCCAGGTGCGGCCACTGCAAGCAGCCCCTGCCGTGGATGGTGGACGCGGGCGACGACGACTTCACCGAGGTCGCCGAGCGGGCCGACGTCCCCGTCGTGGTCGACCTCTGGGCCACCTGGTGCGGCCCGTGCCGCATGGTGAGCCCCGCGCTGGAGAAGGTCGCCACCGATCTCGCCGGCCGGATCAAACTCGTCAAGGTCGACGTCGACAAGAACCCGCGGCTGTCGCAGCGTTTCCAGGTCCAGGCGGTACCGACACTGCTCGTCCTCGACCAGGGCGAGACGGTCGCCCGGCAGGCGGGGGCGGCGCCCGCCCCCGCTCTGCGCCAGTGGGTGGAACAGTCGATCACGGCCTGGGAAGGGTGATCCGGATGACCCTGCACGCAGACCCCCACCTCGCGCTTGTCCGGCCGGTCCAGCCGCTCACCCCGGAAGGGTGTCAGGAGTGTCTGCTGCTCGGCTCCCCGTGGGTCCACCTGAGGCTCTGCCTGACCTGCGGGCACGTCGGCTGCTGTGACTCCTCGCCGAACAAGCACGCGCGCAGGCACGCGGCTGGCGACGCCCATCCGATCGTGCAGTCGTTCGAGCCCGGCGAGGACTGGCGCTGGTGCTACGTCCACGAGGCGTTCGTCTGATGTCCGGCGACCAGTCGCTGCCGGGCGAAGGACCGGTGCCGGAGGAAGCGCACGAGGCCGTCTTCTGGGAGACCCCGGACGTCTACGGCGCGTATCCGCGCCTTACGGAGGACCAGACGGCACGTCTGGCGGAGCACGGGCAACGCCGGAGCATGGCTTCGAACGACGTGCTGATCCGGGAGGGGGAGCGCTGCGAGACGTTCTTCGTCGTCCTCAGCGGTACCGTCGCCGTCGTCGAGGACTACGGCACCTCCGAAGAGCACGTCCTGCGCGTGCACGGCCCCGGTCGCTTCATCGGCGAACTCGGGCTGCTGCACGGACAGGTGGCCTTCTACACCGCCGTCGCCAGGGAGCCGGGCGAGGTCCTCGTCGTCTCCTTGGACCAGTTGCGCCACCTGGTGTCCCAGGACTCCGCCATCGGGGACGTCGTACTGCGCGCCTGTCTGGGCCGTCGCGCGCTGCTCGTCGGACAGGGCGCCGGCTTCCGCATCATCGGCTCGCGCTACTCGCCCGACACCAGGCGGCTGCGCGAGTTCGCCATCCGCAACCGGCTGCCGCACCGCTGGATCGACCTGGAGACCGACGAGGAGGCCGAGGACCTGCTGCGCCGCTTCGGCGTCGGCCCGCAGGAGACACCGCTCGTCATCTGGCGGGACACCACCCTGTTGCGCAACCCCAGCAGCGCGGAACTTGCCCGGCTCATCGGCCTGCCGTCACTGCCCGCCGGAAACCGTCTCGCCGACGTCCTCATCGTCGGCTCCGGGCCCGCCGGCCTCGCTGCCGCGGTGTACGCCGCCTCCGAGGGCCTGAGCACCACCGTGGTGGAGGCGATGGCCACCGGCGGCCAGGCCGGCACGTCGTCCCGCATCGAGAATCTGCTCGGCTTCCCCGCTGGCATTTCCGGTGCCGAACTCACCGAACGCGCCCTGCTTCAGGCCGACAAGTTCGGCGCCGAGATCAGCATTCCGGTGGAGGCGACCGGTCTTCGTCCCACGGACGGGGACCACTACGTGGTGGCGTTCGCCGACGGCAGCGAGATCGCCGCTCGCGCCGTCGTCCTGGCCACGGGTGCCCGCTACCGCCGGCTCCAGGTGCCCGGCATCGAACGCCTGGAGGGAACGAGCGTCCACTACTCGGCGACCGTCTACGAGGCCCATCAGTGCCTCACCGACCCGGTGGCCGTCGTCGGGGGAGGCAACTCGGCGGGCCAGGCGGTGCTGTTCCTCGCCGGGTACGCGCCGAAGGTGCACCTGCTGGTCCGAGGACCCAGCCTTGAGGCCAACATGTCACGCTACCTGGTCGACCAGGTCGAGCAACATCCGCGAGTGGAGGTCATGCTGCACACCGAGGTCACCGAGGTCATCGGCCAGGAGGTGCTGGAGGAGCTCGACGTGGTCGACAACCGCACGGGCGGGCACCGCAGACTCGCGGTACGGGGCCTGTTCGTCTTCACCGGCGCCGAACCCCACACCGAGTGGCTCGCCGGCAGGATCGCGCTCGACTCGCGCGGCTTCGTCCTCACCGGCCCGGAGTCCCAGGAAGCCTGCGCCCACCCCGAGGTGTGGGGCGGGCGCTCGTGCATGACCCTGGAGACGAGCCTGCCCGGGGTCTTCGCGGTAGGGGACGCCCGGAGCGGCTCGGTGAAGCGGGTGGCCTCGGCGGCCGGTGAGGGCGCGATGGCCATCCACTTCGTGCACCGGCACCTAGGGCACTCGGCCGCACCGGGCACCACGGGCACGTCCGGTGCCGCGGGCGGCTCGGACGTCTCCGCACGCCTACGTCACAAGGAGTCCGCATGGCTCGCATGACGAATGGCGGGCGATGAGATCACGAGAATTCTCGCGCGGCACCAGAAGGTCAGTAACGGG
Source organism: Streptomyces stelliscabiei (assembly GCF_014873495.1). Classification (GTDB taxonomy): domain Bacteria; phylum Actinomycetota; class Actinomycetes; order Streptomycetales; family Streptomycetaceae; genus Streptomyces; species Streptomyces bottropensis. The sequence continues at coordinate 9,114,018 of NZ_JADBGF010000001.1, forward strand.
TCAGTGTGAGTCCTGATACACCTGGCGCCGACTGACCGGACATACGAATCGTTGTACTCTCCGAAGACCGCCCTTGACCTGCATAAAGCAGGCAGGGAGCAGACGAATCGGGAGCTTCGCCATGTTCCGCACCATGTTCAAGTCCAAGATCCACCGCGCCACCGTCACCCAGGCCGACCTGCACTACGTAGGCTCCGTGACCATCGACGCCGATCTGCTCGACGCCGCCGACCTGCTGCCCGGCGAGCTGGTGCACATCGTCGACGTCACCAACGGCGCCCGTCTGGAGACGTACGTCATCGAGGGCGAGCGCGGCTCGGGAGTCGTCGGGATCAACGGTGCCGCGGCCCATCTCGTCCATCCCGGGGACCTGGTGATCATCATCAGTTACGCTCAGGTCTCCGACGCCGAGGCCCGCGCACTGAAGCCCAGGGTCGTGCACGTGGACAGCGGCAACCGGATCGTGGCCCTCGGCTCGGACGCCTCCGAGCCGGTGCCGGGTTCGGACCAGCGGCGCAGCCCGCAGGCCGCCACCGTCTGAAGGTCACGCGCGAGCGCCCGGCGTCCCCGATCCGCACGCGAGGAGTGCCATGAGCGACGTACAGATCCGTGACGACCGGCCGGGCGGCCGGCTGGAGGCCTTCGCCGGTGACGAACTGGCCGGTCACATCCAGTACTTCGTCCTGGAAGCCCCGCGGCGCGCACTCGTCCCGGTCCACACGATCGTCGAGCCCGCGCACGAGGGACGGGGCGTCGCGGGATCGCTGGCCAGGGAGCTGTACGGCATCGCGGCCCGCGAGGGCGTCGTCGTCGCACCGCTGTGCCCGTACGTCGTCAAGTGGGCGGAACGCCACCCCGACGAGGCCCCCGTCGCTGATCCCGAGCTGCTGCGGGCGGCGAAGGACTGGCTGATCGCCCACCCGGAAGGCTTCTGAGGGACGGGCCGGCGGGGGCGGTCACGGTGGTGCGGCCGACCGGGTGACTGCCTGTGCGGACGACGGGTACCCGTGGCATCGGTCCTTGGACCGACGTACCCCATGGCTGGAGGACGCGATGACGTACCCCGACCGGGACCCCGTGCACCCGGACCCCGCCCCGGGCCCCGACCGCCCGGAACCCCTTCCGCAGCCCCCGTTCCCCGACCCCGTCCCCACCCCGGACCCCCGCCCCACCCCGACCCCGGACCCGATCCCCCAGCCCCCGGGCCCGGACCTGGTGCCGGGAGAACCCGGGCCCGGCCCGCTGTCCTAGGCGCACGAGGACGAGAAACGGCCCGGCGTGGATTCCTCCACGCCGGGCCGCGTCCAGCTGCCCAGGGGCGGGGGAACCTCAGGTCCCCTCAGACCCCGTCAGCCGTTCTACGCCTCGACCTCGGACCGGCCCTGCCCCCACAGCGTGTGGAACGAACCCTCCCGGTCCACCCGCCGGTACGTGTGCGCACCGAAGTAGTCCCGCTGCCCCTGAGTCAGCGCCGCGGGCAGCCGCTCGGCGCGCAGCGCGTCGTAGTACGCCAGCGCCGCCGCGAACCCCGGCGTCGGCACACCCTGACGCGTGGCCGCCACCAGCACCTCGCGCCAGTCGTCCTGCGCCGCCGCGATCTCCTGGGCGAACGCCTCGTCGGAGAGCAGGCTCGGCAGGTCGGGACGGGCGTCGTACGCGGCCCGGATGCGGTCCAGGAACGCGGCGCGGATGATGCAGCCGCCCCGCCAGATCGACGCCACCTTGCCGAGGTCGATGTTCCAGTCGTACTCGTCGCGGGCCGCGTCGATCTCGTGGAAGCCCTGGGTGTACGACACGATCTTGGAGGCGTACAGCGCCTGCTCGACCCGGTCGGCGAAGGCACCCGCCTCGGCCGCGCTCAGCGGGGTGGCCTTGGGGCCGGCCAGCGAGCGGGAGGCGTCGCGCAGCGCGGCGTGGCCCGACAGCGAGCGCGCGAAGACGGCCTCGGCGATGCCGGAGACCGGGACGCCCAGGTCCAGCGCGATCTGGACGGTCCAGCGGCCGGTGCCCTTCTGCTCCGCCTGGTCGACGACCACGTCCACGAACGGCTTGCCGGTGTCCGCGTCCACGTGGGCCAGCACCTCGGCGGTGATCTCGATCAGGTACGAGTCGAGCCGGCCGGTGTTCCAGGTGCGGAAGATCTCCGCGATCTGCGCGGGGCTGTATCCGGCCACATCGCGCAGCAGCTGGTAGGCCTCGCCGATCAGCTGCATGTCGGCGTACTCGATGCCGTTGTGGACCATCTTCACGAAGTGCCCGGCGCCGTCCGGCCCCACGTGTGTGACGCACGGCGCGCCGTCGGCGGCCTTCGCGGAGATCTTCTCCAGCATCGGGCCGAGGGAGTCGTAGGACTCGACCGGGCCGCCCGGCATGATGCTCGGGCCGTTGAGCGCGCCCTCCTCACCGCCGGAGATACCGGCGCCGACGAAGTGGATGCCCTGCTCGCGCAGCGCGGCCTCACGGCGGCGGGTGTCGGCGAAGTGCGCGTTTCCACCGTCGATGATCATGTCGCCGGGCTCCAGCAGCGGCGCGAACTCCTCGATCACCGCGTCCGTGGGCCCGCCCGCCTTCACCATGACCACCAGACGCCGGGGGCGCTCCAGCGCCTGCACGAAGTCCTTGGCGGTCTCGGCCGCGATGAAGTCGCCCTCGTGCCCGTGCTCCTCGATCAGCGCGTGGGTCTTCGCCGCGGAGCGGTTGTGGACGGCGACCGTGTAGCCGTTGCGGGCGAAGTTGCGCGCGAGGTTGCTCCCCATGACCGCGAGGCCGGTGACGCCGATCTGGGCTGAAGTGCTCATACGGTTGGCTCCTATGGATCCTGATATCGGTGGTGCCGTTCCTGCACGCCAGTATTGTCCTTCCGGCCATCCTGACGTGCACCGGCCCCGTCCGCACTGCGCGGTCTGCCGGGCTTGAGTACGCAGGAAGGGCCCTACCTGCCTCAATGGGGCGCGCAACCCGGTGGTTTGCGCGCCGTCCCTGCTCACTCGTGCGCCGGACGAGGGCACTTACGCGCCGGAGCAGGTCGCTTACCCGCCACACGCGGGACCAGAGCGGCTGAATTTTCGTCTTGTCCTGGCCGGTTCGTCACGCTTACTTTTGCGGCTCATGGCATATGCGAGGGGGGCTTCTCCATGGCCGCAAGCGGTCGGCACCGCCGGTACCAGCCGAACAGAATCAACCGCGCCTCACTCACCGTCACGGCGGGCGGCGCGGGGATGGCGCTCCCGCTGATCGGCACCGGGGTCGCGGAAGCGGCCGATGTCGAGACCTGGGACAAGGTGGCGGCCTGCGAGTCCACCAACGACTGGAACATCAACAGCGGGAACGGGTACTACGGCGGACTCCAGTTCAGCCAGTCCACCTGGGAGGCCTTCGGGGGCACGGCCTACGCCGCCCGCGCGGACCTGGCCACCAAGGAACAGCAGATCGCGATCGCCGAGAAGGTCCTCGACGGGCAGGGCCCGGACGCCTGGCCGGTGTGCTCGGGCCGCGCCGGCCTCACGATCGGCGACGTGAAACCCCAGACCACGCCCCAGTCGCAGGCGGGCAGGGTCGAGAGATACACGGTCGTCCGGGGCGACACCCTCTCCCAGATCGCCGACACCCAGGACGTGCGCGGCGGCTGGCGCAAGCTCTACGAGGCCAACCGCAGGACCATCGGCTCCGACCCGGACGTGATCATCCCCGGCCAGCGCCTGAGCCTGAACACGGCCGGCCGGCAGAAGGAACAGCGCAAAGAGCAGCAGAAGGATCAGCACAAGGAGCAGAAGAAAGAACAGAAGAAGGCCCACAAGGAGCAGAAGGCCGACAAGCAGCAGACGTCCGAGAATCGGCAGCAGTCCGGTTCCGTCGTCGCGCCGGTCAGCGCCTCCCTCGGTACGCCCTACCGCGCCTCGGGTTCCTCCTGGTCGAAGGGGTACCACACGGGCGTCGACTTCCCCGTCGCGACCGGCAGCTCGGTGAAGTCCGTGGCCGCCGGGCAGGTCGTCACCTCGGGCTGGGGCGGGTCCTTCGGCTACCAGGTGGTCATCCGGCACGCCGACGGCCGCTACACGCAGTACGCCCACCTGTCGGCGATCTCCGTGAAATCCGGCCAGAGCGTGAGCGCCGGCCAGCGCATCGGCCGCTCCGGCTCCACCGGCAACAGCTCGGGCCCGCATCTGCACTTCGAGGTGCGCACGGGACCCGGCTTCGGCAGCGACATCGATCCCCTCGCGTACCTGCGGGCGCGAGGGGTCCGGATCTAGACGCGGCGCGGGCAAGGTCCGACATGGCGCGGGAGGCCCGGTCCGGGCCTCCCGCTCAGGTTCTCACGCGGTCGCGATGCCGGTCGAGGAGCGCTCGGGGCACGTACAGCTCGCCGTGGAACGGCTGCAGCAGCAGCCCGGGCGGCGTGTCGTTCTCGTCGGCCGCACTCCTGCCGAGGAACGGGGCGGGTACGACCACGCGCTTGTCCAGCCCGATCGCGTAGTCGGCGTCCGGGACCTCCGCGGTCCGCCGCGGCAGCCCCGCGAGCAGCTCCTCCAGGGCCAGGGACTCCCGGTCGGCGGTCGTGACCGTGACCTCCTCGTCCGTGCGCTCCGCCCCGGCCTCTTCGGCGAGGCGCTCGGTGGTCAGCAGGATCAGACCGCCCGCCGCGACCACACCGCAGCCCAGTGCGAGCAGAGTGCCCGTGGTGCCGTAGCGGAACGTCTCGCCGAACATCGTGATGCCGACCGCGGCCGCCACCACCGGGTTCACCACCGTGAGCGTGGCGAGCGGGGCCGCGAGGCCGCCGCCCCGGTAGGCGGCCTGGGAGAGCAGCAGACCGGCCGTCGCGAAGACGCCTATGACCGCGAGGGTCGGCAGGTCCGAGAGCGCGACGCCGTCCGTCCAGTCGACGGCGACCGTCTTGGTGAAGACCGAGGACATACCGAACGCGACACCGGAGGCGACCGCCAGCAGGATGCTGCGCACCGCCGGGTGCCGGTGTGCGGCGTGGCCCGCCACCATCAGCGCCGCCACCGCGCCACCGCTGACCACGGCCACCAGCACCCGCTGGGCCGTGTCGAGCGACTGCGCGTCGGCCGCGCCGACCAGGGAGAGCAGGCCCGCGAGACCCACCGTCGCCATGATCGCGCCACGCCAGGCCGTCGCTCCGGCCCTGCGTCCCACGAACAGCGCCGCCATGGGCAGGGCGAAGACGATGGTCAGCGCGCCCAGCGGCTGTACCAGGCTCAGCGGGCCGTAGGCCAGGGCCACCACGTGCAGCAGCCCGCCGAGGCCGTTCAGCCCGACGGCCGCCCACCAGACGGGCCGGCGCAGCGGTGCGTAGGACCGGCCGGGGGAGGACACCGCGACACGTTCCTGCACGATCGCCCCGCCCGCGTACGCCACGGCGGAGACGAACGACAACAGCACGGACAACGCGAGGGCATTCATGAGGTGCTCCTCGACGCGGCGCGGGGGCTCCGGGCCCGGCGCGGTGAACGCTCGGCTTTCATGGTGACCACGATGCCTCGTGAAACCGTTCACGTCGTCGTACCAGAGCACTCAATGCGTCCTACTGCCGATGGAGTACGACGGGCGCCACCTCATCCCCAGGAGGGGCGACACGCGGTGCAAGCCCCCAGGTGGGCGCCTCGGCGATGCCTGGTACTACTCGTCCTCGTGGACCACGACCCCGGCCTCAACGCCCTCTCGGCCCTCGGCGGCTTCTTCGTACTACACACGGGCCGACCGCCGCGCGGGCCGCTGCCCACGCTCGCGCGGGCCTACGCGGCACGGGATGCCGATGTGAAAAGGGAGGTTTACGAGAATCCGGTAATTTTCCGTGTCCGCAAGGTCGCGCGAAGTGTGCGGGCCCCCGAACCGCGCGTGGCCGCCTCCCTCGCCCACCTCGGCCTCGCCGCCCGACTGTGGTCGGTGGCCCTCGGCGCGGCCGCCGTGTACGGCACGCTTCCCGACCTCGACCCGCGCCTCCTGCACTGGGACGCGGACGCGAGCGCCCCGGACGAGCTGTGGCTGACCGAGGTGCGCGCTCTTCCCGCCGAGCGGATCGGCGAGGTCGTACGGGACGGTCACCTCGTGCCGCTGGCGGCGGCCCTGGGGGCTCAACTTCCCATATCTGAACGCCTGTTGTGGGGAAACGCGGCCTCCGCGCTCATGGGGGCGGTGCGCCAGATCGACCATTGGGCCGCCGCCAACGGCCGCAGGGAAGTGGCGGACCGGGCCCGTGCCCTCGCCGCCGGGCTGTTCGCCCACCCCACCCTGGCGGGCACCCTCGACGCGGTGACGTCCCGCCGCCGCAGCTGCTGTCTCTACTACCGCCTGCCCGGCGGCGGCCTGTGCGGCGACTGCTGCTTCGACCGGCCCCCCGGCCCCCGCCCCCTCGGCGGTCCCCGCCGCACCTGAACCCCGCGAACGCGGCCGCGCGACAATCGTGGTCTTCCCCAACTCACCCTTCTGGGTGACCATGTGGGAACCAGCCGCAGAGACAGGGGGTTCCGGGTGCGAGTCGGCCTGCTGACCCGGGAGTATCCGCCCGACGTCTACGGGGGCGCGGGAGTCCACGTCGAGTTCCTCGCCCACGAGTTGCGGTCCCTCGTCGACCTGGACGTGCACTGCTGGGGCGAGGGGGCGGGCGGCGGTGTCGTACGCCACCGGCCCTGGTCCGCGCTCGACGGGGCCAACGACGCGCTGCGCACCTTCTCCGTGGACCTCTCCATCGCCGCGGGCCTCGAAGGCCGCGAACTGGTCCACTCGCACACGTGGTACGCCAACCTCGCCGGCCACTTCGGCAAGCTGCTGCACGGCATCCCGCACGTGATGACCGCCCACTCGCTGGAGCCGCTGCGCCCCTGGAAAGCCGAGCAGCTGGGCGGCGGCTACGCCCTGTCCGGCTGGGCCGAACGCACCGCCGTGGAGTCCGCCGACGCGGTGATCGCCGTCTCCGGCGCCATGCGCGACGACATCCTCGGCTGCTATCCCGCCCTGGACCCGGCGAGGCTGCACGTCGTGCACAACGGCATCGACACCTCCCTCTACACCCCGGACCACGGCACGGACGTCCTCGACCGGATCGGCATCGACCCGGGCCGCCCCTACGTCCTGTTCGTCGGTCGCATCACGCGGCAGAAGGGCGTGCCCCACCTGCTGCGGGCCGTCCGGGACATCGACCCGGCCGCGCAGGTCGTGCTCTGCGCGGGCGCGCCCGACACCCCGGAGATCGACCAGGAGTTCCGCGACCTCTTCGAGGAGCTCGGCCGAGTGCGCGAGGGCCTGTTCTGGATCCCGCAGATGCTGCCGCGCCCGGATGTGATCCAGCTCCTCACGCACGCCGCCGTCTTCGTCTGCCCGTCGGTGTACGAGCCCCTCGGCATCGTCAACCTGGAGGCCATGGCCTGTGGAACGGCCGTCGTCGCCTCACGGGTCGGCGGCATACCGGAGGTCGTCGAGAACGGCGTCACGGGTCTCCTCGTGCCGAACGACGACGACTTCGAGGGGCGGCTGGCCCGCGCCCTCGACGAGGTGCTCGCCGACCCCGCGACGGCCGCCCGGATGGGTGAGGCCGGCAGGGAACGCGCGGTGCGGGAGTTCGGCTGGGACGCGGTCGCGCGGCGTACGGTGCAGCTTTACGAGGAAGTCCTCAAGCAGGCGTAGTTCAGGGAACAGGGTTCGGCACAACCGGGTGGGTGTAGAGGGGCGGCGGGATGCGGCGCGGTGGACCTTCGGTGCTGGGGATCGTACTGGCGGGCGGAGAGGGCAAGAGGCTGATGCCCTTGACGGCCGACCGTGCGAAACCGGCGGTGACTTTCGGCGGCACGTACCGCCTGGTGGATTTCGTCCTTTCCAATCTCGTCAACGCGGACATCCTGCGCATCTGCGTGCTGACGCAGTACAAATCGCATTCGCTGGACCGGCACATCACCACGACCTGGCGGATGTCGAGCCTGCTGGGCAACTACGTCACCCCGGTCCCGGCGCAGCAGCGGCTGGGCCCGCGCTGGTACCTGGGCAGCGCGGACGCACTGCTGCAGTCCCTGAACCTGGTCCACGACGAGCAGCCCGAGTACGTGGCGGTGTTCGGCGCCGACCACGTCTACCGCATGGACCCGCGCCAGATGCTGGCACAGCACATCGAGGGCGGCGCCGGTGTGACGGTGGCCGGCATCCGCGTGCCGCGCACGGAGTCGTCGTCCTTCGGTGTGATCACGCCCGGCTCCGACGGCCGGATCGTCGAACGCTTCCTGGAGAAGCCGTCCGACCCGCCGGGCCTGGCCGACGACCCCGAATGCGTGTTCGCCTCGATGGGCAACTACATCTTCACCACCAAGGCCCTGGTGGAGGCGCTCCAGCGGGACGCCGAGGACGAGGACTCCATCCACGACATGGGTGGCTCGATCCTGCCCCAGCTCACCGACCGGGGCGAGGCGCAGCTGTACGACTTCAGCGCCAACCACGTGCCCGGCGAGACCACCCGCGACCAGGGCTACTGGCGGGACGTCGGCACGCTCGACGCCTACTACGACGCCCATATGGACCTGATCGCCGAGCGGCCCGCCTTCAATCTCTTCAACCGCAGCTGGCCCATCTACACCAGCTCCGGCCAGCTCTCCCCGGCCCGGTTCAACGCGGGCGGGATGGCCAGCGAGTCGATCATCAGCGCGGGCTGCCTGATCCGCGGTCAGGTCACCAGATCGGTCCTCTCTCCGGGGGTCGTGGTGGACCCGGGCGCGGTCGTCCAGGGCTCGGTCCTGCACGACAACGTCCACATCGGGCGGGGCGCGGTCGTCCGGGGTGCCGTGCTCGACAAGAACGTCCAGGTGCCCCCGGGTGCGACCATCGGCGTCAACCCCGAGCGGGACGCCGAGCTGTACACGGTCTCCCGGGGCGGAGTGATCGCGCTGGGGAAGGGTCAGCAGGTCCCTTAGCCCGCGCCTCCGGCCCGGCCTCGGCTCCCGGCGCTCGTCCGGGTCCTTGGTCCGTCAGGGTGATCCCGGTGAACACAGATGTCCCATGCGTCCCACCTTCGCCAGGAGGTGGGACGTAATCTGTTGTTAACTGTGCGTAGCTTGATCGTACTTGACCGTAATCGGCCAACAGCGATTGACTGCCTACTCACCCGTCGTCGACGCGAGGCAAGCCATTGACTTCCGACCTGCTCGCCCCACTCGACCTGGCGTTCTGGAACATCGAGTCCGCCGAACACCCCATGCACCTGGCCGCCCTCGGCGTCTTCACGGCCGACTCGCCCACCGCGGGAGCCCACGCCGCCGAACTGCTCGCCACGCGGGCCGCCGCCGTGCCGGGACTGCGGATGCGGATCCGGGACGTGTGGGTCCCGGACGTCCGGCTGCCGCTGGCGTTCGGCGGCGCGACCCGGGAGCCCGTCACCGACTTCGAGCCCTTCGACCACGTACGGCTGCACGAGCCGACCCCCGACTTCCACGAGGTGGCCGGGCGGCTGATGGAGCGTCCGCTGGAGCGCGGCCGGCCGCCCTGGGAGGCTCATGTGCTGCCGGGGGCGGACGGCACCTCCTTCGCCGTGCTGTTCAAGTTCCACCACGCCCTGGCCGACGGACTGCGGGCGCTGACGCTCGCCGCCGCCGTCATGGACCCCATCGAGATGCCCGCGCCCCGGCCGCGCCCCGCGGAGCCGCCGCGCGGCCTCCTCGACGAGGTGCGCAAGCTGCCCGACCTGGTCCGGGGCACCTTCTCCGACCTCGGGCGCGCCCTGGACATCGGTGCGTCCGTCGCCCGCACCACGCTCGACGCGACCCTCGGCGCCCGCTCCTCCGCCGCGCTGACCTCCGACGCCAGCGGCACCCGCCGTACCGCCGGGGTGCTCGTGGACCTCGACGACGTGCACCGGATCCGCAAGACCGTCGGCGGCACCGTCAACGACGTCCTCATCGCCGTGGTGGCGGGGGCGCTGCGGCGGTGGCTGGACGAGCGCGGGGACGGCAGCGACGGGGTCGCGCCCCGGGCCCTGATCCCCGTCTCCAGGCGCCGTCCCCGCACGGCGCACCCGCAGGGCAACCGGCTCTCCGGGTATCTGATGAAACTGCCCGTGGACGACCCGGACCCGCTCGGGCGGCTGCGTACGGTGCGCACGGCGATGGACCGCAACAAGGACGCGGGGCCCAACCGGGGCGCCGGCGCGGTGGCGCTCCTCGCGGATCACGTGCTGCCGCTCGGCCACCGGCTCGGCGGGCCGCTGGTCAGCCAGGCGGCCCGCCTGTGGTTCGACATCCTCGTCACCAGCGTGCCGCTGCCCAGCCTCGGGCTCCGCCTCGGCGGCTGCCCCCTCGCCGAGATCTATCCCCTGGCCCCGCTCGCCCACGGCCAGTCCCTGGCCGTCGCCGTCTCGACGTATCGAGGGAGCGTCCACTACGGCCTCGTCGCCGACGCGGAGGCCGTCCCGGACCTGGAGCGGCTCTCCCGGGCGGTCACCCGGGAGGTGGAGGACCTCCTGGCGGCGTGTGAACCGTGACACCTGCGTGTCCGGTGGGGCTTTTCGCGCAGTTCCCCGCGCCCCTGAAAAGGGGCGCGGGGAACTGCGCGAACGGGGTCCGGGGCGGAGCCCCGAGTCTCGAACGGGGGTCGAAGGGGCACAGCCCCTGGCGACGGGACGGGAAGGGGCGGCGGGGGCGAGGGACCGGTTTTTGGTGAGCGGGGGCCGCGCTACGTAGAATTCCGCGTTCGGTGGCGGACGCGGTGGGCGAGCCGCGGGTGATCAGGGAAGCGGCAGCGCGATGACGGTGACAGAGGACGGCCCGGCGACCACGGACGAGGTCGCGTACGGCCCGGGCATCGACCCGGAGCGGCTCGCCGTGTGCCTCGGGGTGCTGGAGGAGCTGGACAAGCTGGAGGTCGACCACCCCGACGCGATCGCGGTGCGCCGGGCCACGGCCGGTGTCTACCGCATGGTCAAGCAGCGCCGCCGCCAGGAGCGCCGCGCCGCCAAGACCGCCCACGACAAGGCGGTCACCGAGTCCACGGCCACCGGCTCCGCCCAGCGGATCGACGACGAGACCGAGGGCATCCTGCCGTCGTCCGTGACCGAGGAGGGGAAGATCGCGGGGATACTCCAGCGCCCCCGCTCCTGCTACACCTGCAAGACCCGCTACGTCGAGGTCGACTACTTCTACCACCAGCTCTGCGCCGACTGCGCCCGCCTCAACCGCGGCAAGCGCGACGCCCGCGCCGACCTCACCGGCAAGCGCGCCCTGCTCACCGGCGGCCGCGCCAAGATCGGCATGTACATCGCCCTGCGGCTGCTGCGCGACGGCGCGCACACGACGATCACCACGCGCTTCCCCAAGGACGCCATCCGCCGCTTCACCGCCATGGACGACTCGGCGGACTGGATGCACCGCCTGGAGGTCGTCGGCATCGACCTGCGCGACCCGGCCCAGGCCGTGGCCCTCGCCGACCAGGTCGCCGCGGCGGGCCCGCTGGACATCCTCATCAACAACGCGACCCAGACCGTACGCCGGCTGCCCTCCGCCTACGCGGCCCTGGTCGAGGGGGAGAGCGCCCCGCTGCCCGCCGGTGAACTCCCCCCGCACCACGTCATCGGCGCCTTCAACTCCGGCGCCGTGGACGGCCTGACCGGGATGACCGCACTCCCCGCGGGCGTCAGCGGCCTCGACGCGCAGCAGGTCGCCGACCTCGCCCTGGTCGCCGGCAACGCCAGCGTCGCCCGGCACCTCGACGGCACCGCCATCGACGCGGGCGGCCTCGTCCCGGACGTGGTCGACAGCAACACCTGGGTGCAGACCATCGAGCAGATCTCCCCGGTGGAACTGCTGGAGACCCAGCTGTGCAACTACACGGCGCCCTTCATCCTGATCAGCAAGCTCCGCCCGGCCATGGCCGAGGCCGCGAGGAAGGCGGCCAGCGGACGGGCGTACGTCGTGAACGTCTCCGCGATGGAGGGTGTCTTCGGCCGCGGCTACAAGGGCGCGGGCCACCCGAACACGAACGCCGCCAAGGCCGCGATGAACATGGTCACGCGGACCAGCGCCCAGGAGATGTTCCAGACCGACGGCATCCTGATGACCTCGGTCGACACCGGCTGGATCACCGACGAACGCCCGCACTTCGACAAGCTGCGCCTCGCCGACGAGGGCTTCCACGCCCCCCTCGACCTCGTCGACGGCGCGGCCCGCGTCTACGACCCCGTCGTGCTCGGCGAGCAGGGCGAGGACGTGTACGGCGTCTTCCTGAAGGACTACGCGCCCGGCAAGTGGTGAGACGAGGCCCCGACCCGGCCGGCCCGCTCCGTCCGGGCCGCCCGGCCGGCCACCAGTTCCAGCACGGTGCGCCAGTCCTCCAGCACCCCGGCGTCCACCCCGGCCGACCGCCCCGCCTCACCCGCCTGGCGTAGCGTCAGCACGTCCTCGACGAGACCCGCGTCCACCCAGCCGCCCGCATGCAGTCGTACGAGGTGATCGGGGCCGAGGACGTGCAGGCGTACGAGCTGGGCGACCCGGTCGCCGAGCAGCGGCCGGACCGTGCCGGCGGCCAGGTCCGCGTGGCCGGTGTCGTCACCCGGTCGGAGCAACTGCCCCAGGGTGTGCACCAGGCCGGCCACCTGGAGTTCCTTGTCGGCGGGCCGGCCGCGGCGCAGCAGCGCGGCGGTCCGCAGCGCGTGTGCGTGCGGGTCCGCGGGGCTGCCCGGAGGGCGGTCCGGTCCGTCCCGGCGGTGGTCCGGTGCCCGGCCGCCGTCCCGGCGGGCGTGCAGCAGATCCATCAGCTCGTCCACGCCGCGCAGTTCCATCCGCCGGTCCTCCCGAGTCCGCCCGTGAGAAAAGCCGTTGCCGCACATGAGCAGATCATGGTCGGCTTGCGATGCGGCCAACAGGACCTGAACTACGCGCCGAGGCCGGTGATCCGATGGGTCGTCGGGCCGGTGCGGGGTGCGAGTGCTGAGCCGAACGGGTGATGAGAAAACCCACCAAATGGGTCAAATTGCCCTAGGGTAGGGCGTGCTGGGCGCTGAACGACTCAAGACAGTTACCTCTTGTTTTCAGCCCCATAGAGCGGCCGCCCGCTCATTTGGTTACTCTGTACCGGACGGACAGCCTGATTTGGGTCCCACCCACACCCACGGTCCGTCCCGGGACAAGCCGGTCACCACGGCCTGCTCTCACACCCAGACGATCCGGCGCCACCGCGTCCGAACTGACATCGACTCAGACCCGAGCGGACGCCAGACGCGCAGCGGCAAGCTGGGCCGACGTCCCGAGGGTGACCCGACACATAAGGAGTGCGCGGTGACACCAGAGAAGACGAATGGCGATCAACGCCCCAAGGAACGCACCGAGGGCGGCCGGTCGAAGAAGGAACTCGGCAGCCTGGACGTGTGGGCCAGGTCCGCCCCGATCCGACTGGCGGGCTACGAGGACGACCTCGCCGAGCCCCACATCCTGCCCAGCGTGGACTGACCGGCAGGATCGTGTGATCGCCGTCTGCATGGGCGTGCCAGACTCGCGCCCATGCAGATCAGAGAAGCCACCGCCGACGACTGGCCCGGCATCTGGCCGTTCTGGCACCGCGTCGTCGCCGCCGGGGACACCTACACCTGGGACCCGGACACCTCCGAGGAGGCCGCCCGCGCTCTGTGGATGGCCCCCGCCAAGCGCGTGTACGTCGTCCAGGACGAGACCGGGGCGCTGATCGGCTCCGCCTTCCTCACCCCCAACTACGGCGGTCCCGCCGCCCGCGTCGCCAACGCGGGCTTCATGGTCGACCCCGACCACGGGGGCCGCGGCATCGGCCGTGCCCTCGCCGTACACGTCCTCGCCGAGGCCGGAGCCCAGGGTTTCCGGGGCATGGTGTTCAACGCCGTGGTCGAGACCAACCCCGCCGTACGGCTCTGGACCTCGCTCGGCTTCACCGTCCTCGGCACCGTGCCGGACGCGTTCGAGCACCCGAAGGACGGCCGGGTGGGGCTGCACATCATGTACAAGGCGCTCTGACGCGAGGCGCCGCGCCGCAGACCGCCGCGCCGCGAGCCGCCGTGACAGGGCCACCGCGACACGGTCAGTCGAGCGGCGCCGTCCGCCGCCACGGGTTCAGCTCCTCCAACCGGCCCGCCACCGCCAGGAGTTCGGGCTCCGAGCCCGGTCGGCCCACCAGCTGCACCGCGCAGGGCGCGCCCGACGGCAGCGTGCCGAACGGCACGGACATCGCCGGCCAGCCCGTGAGGTTCCACGGCGGTGTCAGGGGCGAGTAGTTCGTGTTCACCAGCAGATTGCGCAGCCATCCCCGCTCGTGCCAGTTCGCGGCGGCGGGCCCGCGCCGGGCGAGCGCCGGGGTGAGCAGCACGTCGTGCTCGGCGAAGAACGGCTCCAGCCGCCGACGCAGCAGCTCCCGGCGGTCGCCCGCGCGCACCCCCTTCACGAAGCGGCGTCCCACGGCCGCGTGCACCCGCGTGCGCCGGGTGAGCAGCTTCGGATCCAGCCCCTCGGCATCCACCGCCGTGCCCGCCGTCCAGTGCGCCAGGGAGGTCGTGCCCAGCCAGAGGGGATACGGCGGATCGGACGGCCGGACCGTCAGCCCGGACCCGGCCAGCAGTTCGGCCGCCCGGCGCGCGGCGTCGGCGTACGGGCGGGTGACGCCCACGCCGACCAGGGGGCTGCGCACGGACAGGGCGATGCTCGGCACGGGCACGGGCGCGGCGGTGGCGGAGATCGGGCCGGTGTCGGTCCCCGCGAGTATCCGGAACATCAGCCGGATGTCCTCGACGGTCGTCGCCAGCGGGCCGTTCTCCGACATGCCGAACCAGTCGCCGTGCCCGATGTCCGCCGGGACGACGCCGAAGCCCGGCTTGAGGCCGAGCAGACCGCAGTTGGCCGCCGGTATCCGCAGCGAGCCCATCCCGTCGTTGCCGAGGGCCAGCGGTACCAGCCCGGCGGCGACGGCCGCCGCGCTGCCCCCCGACGAGCCGCCCGCCGTGCGCGAGATGTCCCAGGGGTTGCGGGCGGTGCCGTGCACGCCGTCCGTGGTCCCGAAGACACACAGCTCGGGCACGTTGGTGAGCCCCACGACCACCGCGCCCGCCGCCCGCAGCCGGGCCACGGTCACATGGTCGTCCGCGGCCGGCGTCCGCGGGGTCGCGTCGGACCCGTTCCGGGTGGACTCGCCCCGCACGGCGAGGTTGTCCTTGATCGCCACTGGCACGCCCGCCAGCGGCAGTTCGGCAAGATCGGCCCGGCCGGCCACCTCGTCCGCCTCGGCCGGCGCCGCCTCCGCCCGGACCGTGCGGAACGCCCCGACCCGTCCGTCCAGCGCCTCGATCCGCGCCAGGTGATCCGCCACCACCTGGCGCGGCGTGACGCGCTTGTCCCGTACGGCGGCGGCTATCTCGGCGGCGGTCCGGCCGGCCCAGCTGGTCACGGGCGCTCCCTGCGGTGTCGGGTGCGTCGGTGTCGTACGCGACGCAGATGCGTACCCGTGAGTAGGGGCCGGGTACGGGAGCACTGTGCCCTGCGGCGCGGCCCCGCGTCGAGGGTCCGCCGCGAAGAAGTCCGTGCGTGGCCCGCTACGGCGTCCGCGCGGGCGGTCCGGCCAGCCGCGTCGGCGGCATGAACTCCCGCACGTACGTCCGCTCCCAGCACGCGCCGGTCTCCCGCAGTTCCCGCCAGGTCGTGTAGCGGTAGCGGAAGAGGCGGGCACGGACGAACCGGGGCGGGGCGTCGGCGGGGAACGGGGAGCGGCGCAGCAGCCGCAGGGTGTCGCGGTCGTTCTCCAGGAGCCGCTCCATCAGCGCGCCGAACCAGGAGCCGGCGTACGCGGGGGAGAGCGCGGCGAACCACATCAGCCAGTCGAGCCGCAGATGGTAGGGGGCGAACTGGCGCGGCCAGCGTCGCGGATCGCCCGGCTTGCCCCGGAACTCGTACTCCCGCCACTCGGAGTCCTCGCGCGGCACGTCGTCCGCCGTGCCCTCGACCACCACCTCGTACCGCACCCGGCTGACGCTTCCGAACGCCCCGTAGGTGTTGACCAGGTGCAACGGGTCGAAGGAGCGGTTCATGACCTGACGGCGGGAGATCATGTTGCGGACGGGGTGGTAGCTGAGCCCGAGGAGCAGGGCGGCGACGGCGAGCACGAGGACCGTGTACCAGTGGGGCGTGCCGGGGGTGTCCGGCGCGGGGCTGCCGAAGTCGACCGCGGACAGGGCCAGCACGATCGTGATCCAGTTCAGCCAGGAGAAGTTGCCCGACAGCACCAGCCACAGCTGGGTCAGGATCATCAACGAGGCCGCGGCCGTCGCGATCGGCTGCGGGGTGAACAGCAGGAACGGCACCACGAGCTGGGTGACGTGGTTGGCGGCCACCTCGACCCGGTGGAACGGCTTCGGCAGGTGGTGGAAGAACCAGCTGAGCGGGCCGGGCATCGGCTGGGTCTCGTGGTGGTGGTCGAGGCAGGTCAGCTTGCGCCAGCACGCGTCGCCGCGCATCTTGATCAGTCCGGCGCCGAACTCGACCCGGAACAGCACCCAGCGCAGCAGGAACAGCACCACCACCGGGGGCGCCACCTCGTCGTTGCCGAGGAGGACGGCCAGGAAGCCGGTCTCCAGGAGCAGGGACTCCCAGCCGAACGCGTACCAGGTCTGGCCGACGTTCACGATCGACAGGTACATCGCCCACGGCACGGACCACAGCAGCATGGCCGCCCAGAGGGGCAGCAGCGCGTCCAGCCCCGCCACGAGCGCCGCCGAGACCACGCAGCCCGCCCAGGCCCACACCGCGAAGAAGCGGTCCGAATAGTGGCGGTGGAACACGCTCGGCGCCCGCCGGAACGGCACCCGCTCGACGAAGCGGGGCACCGGCAGCATCCCGCGCTCCCCGATCAGCGCGCGGAACTGCAGGGCCGCACCCAGGAACGCGACCAGATAGACGGCGGCCAGCGAACGCTGGAAGAGCAGTCTGCTCAGCCAGAGGTCGGGCGCGGTGAACCAGTCCACACCACTGACGATAGTGAGCGCGTCGACGATGCTCTCTCCACTCGAATAATCGGGAAAATACTGTCAAAGTGGCCCCATGGTTGATCGGGGAGCGAGCGCTTCTGACGTCCCGGACGACTGGCTCGCCCACCCGGACCCGGTCCTGGCGCTCAACCTCATGGGCACCTTCGACTGGGACCTCGACGCCGGTGCGTTCCACATGGACGCCACCGCCCACGAGATCTTCGACGTGCGCCCGGACGAATACGACGGCAACCCCGAGACCCTGTCGCTGCGGGTGCCCCCGATGGAGGGCCGCAGACTCGACACCCTCGTCTCCCAGGCGCTCAAGGACGGCAGCGAGAACTACGGCGCCTACTTCCGCCTCAGGCTGCGTGACGGCACCATGCGCTGGACCCACACCCAGGGCTACATCCGGCGCGACGCGACGGGCCGGCCGTACCGGGTCATCGGCATCGTCCGCGACGCCACCCGGGAACTGCGCGAGATCCGCTCCCGTACCGAGCGGGCCGCGCACGACGAGGCCCGCCGCAGACAGCCCAACGTCGTCCAGATCATCACCGCCGCCCTGGCCCACGCCCGGACCGTCCAGGACGTGATCGACGTCCTGGAGGACACCGACGGCCTCACCCACCTGGGCGCGACCAGCCTGGTCATGGGCCTGGTGGAGGCCGGACGGATCCGGATGGTCGCGGCCGGCCCCCAGGACAGCTACGTGCCCGGCACCCGCGTCACCCGCCTGGACGTGAAGTACCCGATGAACGAGGTCGTACGGCAGCTCGTACCGCACTTCATCGAGTCACCGGAGGAGTTCGCCGAATCCTACCCGTTGCTGTGGCCGCACATCACGGACCTCAAGATCACCTCGGCCGCCTATCTGCCGCTGATCGTGCAGGCCCGCCCCATCGGCGCGATGGGGCTGCTCTACAACGACCGGCGGGGCTTCAGCTCCGAGGAGCGCGACGTCCTCATCGCGCTCGGCAGCAGCATCGCCCAGAGCCTGCAGCGGGCCATGTTCTACGAGCAGGAGAAGGATCTCGCCGAGGGCCTCCAGCAGGCCATGCTGCCCCGGTCCATCCCCAGCTTCCCGGGCGCCGACATCGCCGTCCGCTACCGGGCCGCTTCCTTCGGCGGCTCCCTCGGCCGGGACATCGGCGGCGACTGGTACGACCTCATCCCGCTGCCCGGCGGGCGGGTCGGCGCGGTCATCGGCGACGTCCAGGGCCACGACACGCACGCGGCGGCCGTCATGGGCCAGCTGCGCATCGTCCTGAAGGCCTACGCCACCGAGGGCCACACCCCGGCCACCGTGATGGCCCGCGCCTCCGCCTTCCTCCACGAACTCGACACCGACCGCTTCGCCACCTGCCTGTACGCGGAGACCGATCTGGCCACCGGAGTGGTCCAGGTGGTCCGGGCCGGGCACATCGACCCCCTGATCCGGCACACCGACGGCAGCTGTCACCGGGTGACCGTGGACGGAGGGCTGCCGCTCGGGCTGTCCGCCGAGTTCGGGAGTCTGGAGTATCCGGTGACCGCCGTCGAGCTGGACCCCGGACAGACGCTCCTGCTGTGCACCGACGGCCTCATCGAGGAACCGGGCGCCGACCTCGACGACGGCATGCGGACGCTACGGGCGCTGATCGCCACCGGGCCCGAGGACGTCGACGATCTCGCCGACCGGCTCATCGACGTGGCGGAGGAGCGGGGCGGTGACGACGACGTGGCCCTGCTCCTGCTGCGCCGCCGCAGCCGCAGCGCCGAGCAGCCCGGCGGGCGGCTGCAGCAGCACGTGGGACCCGGCGATCCGGAGGCGCTCACGGAGGCGCGGCACATGATCGGCGCGGCCGTCCGTACGTGGGGGGCGCGGGAGCGGGCCGACGAGATCGAGCTCGTCGCCGACGAGCTGATCACCAACGCGCTCATGCACACGGAGGGGGCCGCGATCGTGACGCTGCGGGCGCTGGCGGGGT
Source organism: Streptomyces stelliscabiei (assembly GCF_014873495.1). Lineage (GTDB taxonomy): Bacteria > Actinomycetota > Actinomycetes > Streptomycetales > Streptomycetaceae > Streptomyces > Streptomyces bottropensis. Next base: position 9,132,951 of record NZ_JADBGF010000001.1, read on the forward strand.
CGGACCGGCGGTTGCGGGTGGAGGTGGAGGACTCCTCCAGCGCGTTGCCGCGGCGACGGGAGGCGGGGGAGGCGGGGGTGTCGGGGCGGGGGTTGCTGCTCGTGGACCGGCTGACGGATGTGTGGGGGGTGGAGGCGCGGGGTGGGGGGAAGTGCGTGTGGTGCGAGTTTCTGCTGCCGGGTGGGGGTGGGGGTGCCTAGGGGGGTGCGGTGCGTCGGCGGGTGCGGGTCCGGTGGGGGCTGGTCGCGCAGTTCCCCGCGCCCCTGAGAAGCAGGGGCTGCGCCCCGTGCTTTTCCCCTCGCGTCCCCGTCGCCTTCAGGGCCGGCGGGGCTGTGGCTTCCCAGGCCCGGCGGGGCCTGGCTTTTCGGGGGCGCGGGGAACGGCGCGGGAAGCCCCACCGGACCCGCACCCGAAAACGCGCCCCCACGCACCCCGAAGCACCCCGTGGCACCCTTGACGTATGCCTGAACTGCCCGAAGTCGAAGCGCTCCGGGACTTCCTGGTGGGGAGCCTCGTCGGTCATCAGGTACGGCGCGTGCTCCCCGTGGCGATCAGCGTGCTGAAGACGTACGACCCCCCGGTCACCGCGTTCGAGGGGCGCGAGGTCACCGGCGTACGGCGCTACGGGAAGTTCCTCGGCGTCGAGGCGGACGGGGGAGAGCTGCACCTCGTGACCCATCTGGCGCGCGCGGGGTGGCTGCGGTGGAAGGACCGGCTGCCGGACGCCCCGCCGCGGCCGGGCGGCAAGAGCCCGCTGGCGCTGCGGGTCGCCCTGGAGACCGGCGAGGGTTTCGACCTCACCGAGGCCGGCACCCAGAAGCGGCTGGCGGTGTACGTCGTACGGGACCCGGCGCAGGTCCCGGGTGTCGCCCGGCTCGGTCCGGATCCCCTCGCCGACGAGTTCGACGTGACCCGGTTCGCCGGGCTGCTCGCGGGCGAGCGGCGGCAGATCAAGGGCGCGCTGCGCGACCAGAGCCTGATCGCGGGGATCGGGAACGCGTACAGCGACGAGATCCTGCACGCCGCGAGAATGTCGCCCTTCAAGCTGGCCTCGTCCCTGAGGCCGGAGGAGACCCGGCATCTCTACGAGGCGCTGCGCACCACGCTCACCGAGGCCGTGGAGCGCTCCCGGGGGCTGGCGGCCGGGCGGCTGAAGGCGGAGAAGAAGAGCGGGCTGCGCGTGCACGGCCGGGCCGGTGAGCCCTGCCCGGTGTGCGGTGACACCGTCCGGGAGGTCTCCTTCAGCGACTCCTCGCTGCAGTACTGCCCGACGTGTCAGACGGGCGGCAAACCGCTCGCCGACCGACGGCTGTCACGGTTGCTCAAGTAGGGCGCCGACGCGGCCCGGATGTCACCGGAAGTCCTCCGGATCCGAGGCCGACCATGATCCGCAACCATTGAAGGTACGGACCAATTCCGCGCAGGTTCGCAGGCGGTTCGACGGGCCGGTCAGCGCCAGGCGGGGGCCTTGAGGGTCACCAGAAGTTCACCCTCCTGGCTGCGCACCTCGAAGTGGCTGATGTCCTCGCGCCGCATGGCGGTGCCCCCCATCATCTCGGAGGCCTTGTCGGCGCCCTCGGGGGACTTCCAGTTGGCGGCCGTCTCCTCGGAGCCGTCCTTGCCGATCACGACGAGCCGGCAGGCGTGGGCGCCGTCGGCCTCCTTGACCTTCAGCTCGATGTCGCTGCCCCAGAGCCGCTCCTCGGCCTTGACCTCGGCCCATACGCCCGTCTTGGTGTCGGTGGCGGCGACGGTGTCCGGAGCATCGCCCGGACCTGCGAGAACGGCCACGGCAGGGCCGCCCACGGCGATGACCACGGAGGCCGCCAGCGCGAACAGCCAGCGCCTGCGCCTGGCCCGGTGCCGGGTGGCCACCTCGTCGAGCAGCCGTCCGAGCATCCGGGGGCCGGGGGCCGCGAAGGGGTGCACGGAGCGCGGTGTGGCGTTGCGGTAGAGCATCAGCTGCCGGGCAGCCGGACGGAACTCGGTGACCTGTAGCGCGCACTGGGGGCAGCCGCGGACATGGTCCTCGAAGTGGAACGAATCCACCTCGTCCAGCACGCCCAGCGCGTACGCGCCGACGTCGTGATGACGATCCTGGGACCACATGGCGATTCCTCGGGCCGGTGTGCGGTGGGGGTTGCTTCCTGCCCCCACCGGTACGGACCAGACCGGCGAATCATTCAAGCCTCGGCCAATGCCAACCAAAAGATTCGGAGCCCTCCGCCGCACGGATTGGTCCGAGAACGAAAAACTTGGTCCGCCCGGGCCGCGACATCCGGATGGCCGCCGTCCGAACGCGGGGTGCCGGCGCCGGAAGAGGTCCTAGAAGAGGTGGATCGCCAGGTGCCCCAGCGGCAGACCGAGCCGCCAGGCCGGCGTCCAGACCTTCGGACCGTCGTCCTCGCCGAGGACCGCGCCGCCCCCCGGCACCGCGTCCAGGTCGGGTGCGAGCAGCTCCGTCTCCTCCAGCCAGCGCCACGCGGCGGCGGCCAGCTCCAGGTCCGGTGACGGGCCGCCCGACTCCAGTGCCTCGGCGGTGAAGTCGGCCATGCGTTCGCACACCCAGTCCTGCCACGGCTGGTCGTACGCCGTCAGCGACAGCCAGGTCTCCAGCTGGGTGACGACCCGGATGCCGGACAGCTCGCCGCCCGCGTCCGAGAGGAAGATGGTCAGCGCCAGGGCGTCCCGCCCCGCTCGGAACTCGAAGGACGTCGGCGGCATCAGGTCGCCCGTCCGCAGCAGCTCCTCCGCGATGTACTCGGCGTAGAACCACGCCATCGGGACGGCCAGTTCGCCTCCGCCGGCGCCGTCCGTGCTCTCCTGCCCTTGGTGCAGCATCCCTTCCCTGCCTTCCTCCGGTGCGTGCGCGTCGCCCGACCCCGGGCCCGGAGAACGGGCCCGAGCCTCCATCCGGAACACGGATAGAAGACAGCTGATTGCTCAACCGGGGTATTCAGCAAGGCGCTTTACGGAGGTTTGACTCGGCCATGGGTTTCACCGCAGGTCGGCCGCGTATCCGGGAAGCACCCGGCGCAGGGCGCGCAGCGCGTAGTACGCGCGAGACTTCACCGTACCGGGCGGGATTCCGAGGGCCTCGGCGGCTTCCGCCACACTCGCACCCTGGAAGTACACCTGCACCAGTACTTCGCGGTGCTCGGGAGTGAGTGTCTTCACAGCTTCCCGTACATCGAGGGTCGCCACCGACCGTTCGGCGTGATCCGCCATCACACGCGCGTTCTCCAGCACCGCGTCCCCCACCTCGGCGGGGCGCGCCTGCCGGGCCCGCCGCGCGTCTATGGCGAGCCGCCGCCCGACGGTGAGCAGCCAGGGGCGTACGGAGTCGAAGTCGTCGGCGCGCAGCGCCTCGGGGTGTTGCCAGGCGCGCACGAAGGTCTCCTGGACCAGGTCCTCCGCGCGATGGCGGTCTCCGTCGGAGAGCCGCAGCAGCAGGGCGAAGAGGGGGCGGCCGTGTTCGCGCTGGAGCTCGGCCAGCTCGTGTTCGGCGGTCGTCCCGTAGGTGATCGTGGTTCCGGCCGTCATGGCCGTATGGGAACGCGGGGCGCCGCGGGAGGACAGGGGCCGGTCACGGGTGTGCGGCGGGCGGTCGAACCTGTCGGCGAACGGTGCGACGAACGGTATGCCGCCGAACGGGTCCTGCGTGCGCGGGTGCACCGATGTGCCTACTTGACGGGTGTGTGCCGTTGTATATGGATTCGTGACGACTGGTCAGTGGATGGGACAGGACTGAGGTGCTTGCCCATGTCCGCACACCGGGGTCCCGTCGGCGTCTCGCCCACCGTCCTCCTCCTCGCCGCGACCGCCGCCTGCCAGTGCCCGGGCTCGTCCCGGGGTGCGGCGCAGGACGGGCCGGTCACGGGGAGCCAGGGGAACACCCGGCCGCTCCCCGAGTCCTCGGCCCCGCCGTACCCAGGGCCCCGCCGTACCTACGGCACCACCGTCACCGGCCAGCGGCCCGCCTTCACCAGGCGCAGGGCCACCGAGCCGACGATGCGGTGGCCGGCCTGCTGGGAGGCGCCCACCACGACCGCGTCCGCCTTGAGCTGCTCCGCCGCCGTCACCAGGCCGTTGTACGGGTCGCCGCGGAAGGTGTGGAACTCCCAGCGCACCTCGAAGATGCCCTTCACCTGCTCGGCCGCCTCCCGGATCTCGGCGACGAGGTGCGCGGCGATCTCGTCCGTCGTCCCGGCCACCGGCACCCCGAGCGCCGCCCCGGCCGCCAGGAGGGGCTGGACGTACACGATCGCGAGCAGCGCGTGCTGGCGGCGGGCGAGGCCGGCGGCGTACGCCACGGCCCGCAGCGAGGTGTCGGAGCCGTCCAGTCCGACGAGGACGACCTTGGGCCCGTCGGTACCCCGTTCGAACCGGTGTGCTTGCTGATCGGTCACGGTCGCGAGGCTATCGGAGCACCCGGGCCCCGGCGTGCGCCGGGCGTGCGGCGAGGGCGCGGACGATTACTCCCATCGGGTGCTTCCATGCCACCGCACCGGTGTCGCGGTGGTGCGGCGTCCCCGCCTTGGTCGACTGATGAGTCATGACGAAGGATCAGATGTTCACGCGTCGCCACCTGTTGACGAGCGGAGCCGCCCTGCTGGGTTCGTCCGCCACGGCGGGCATCGCCGCTCTGCTCATCGACGACGGGGCCTCCGGCCCGGCACCGGCCGGCGCCTCCGCCCCGGCGGCGGGCCCGGGGGGCCGTACGGCGCTCAAGCCCTCCTCCTACCGTCTCGGACCCATCGCGGGATACGGGCCGCCACCCCGGCGCCGCACCCTCGTCCGGCCCTCCGTCCGGCACGAGCCGTTCCTGCGGGTGGACGGCCGCGGCCGCAGCATGGTGCTCACCTTCGACGACGGCCCCGACCCCCGCTACACCCCGGACATCCTGCGCATCCTGCGCGACCACGACGTCCGGGCGATGTTCTTCGTGTGCGGCGAGATGGCGGTCCGGCATACGGACCTGCTGCGGGAGATGGCCGACGACGGTCACGCGGTCGGCAACCACACCTGGTCCCATCCGCTGCTGACCACCCTCTCCCGGTCCCGGATCCACGCGGAGATGGCCCGCACCAGCGAGATCATCGAGAAGGCCTACGGCGAACCGCCGCTGTGGTTCCGCGCCCCCTACGGTGCCTGGAACCGGGCCGCGTTCCGGTTCGGCGCCGAACTCGGCATGGAGCCGCTGGCCTGGACCGTGGACACCCTCGACTGGCGGACCCCCGGTGCGCACACCATCGCCCGGCGGGTGGAGGACGGGGCCGCTCCCGGTGTCGTCGTCCTCTCCCACGACGCGGGCGGCGACCGCTCGCAGAGCGTCAGGGCCCTGCGCGACTATCTGCCCGAACTGCTGGATTCCGGCTATCGCATCACCGTGCCCCAGCGGAAATACGTCTAGCGCATTCCGGTGGATTCCCGCCCGCCCGGCCGGGGCACGGTCAGCGCACCTCGACCAGGCGGGCGAACACGACGACGTTCCCGTCGTAGCCGTTCTGCTTGGAGAAACCACCGCCGCAGGTGATCACCCGCAATTCGGGAATTCCGCTGTTCCCGTAGACCCGGTCGCCCGGAAAATCGTTCTTCGCGAACACCTCGATGCCGTAGATCTCGAACACGGCGGTCTTCCTGTCCGCGCGCAGGATCTCGATCCTGGCGCCCTTCTTCAGCGCCCCGAGGCCGTAGAACACGGCGGGGCCCTGGTTGTTGTCGACATGGCCGACGACGACGGACGTGCCCTTCTCGCCGGGGGAGACCGCGCCGGTGAACCATCCCGCGAGGTTCGGATCGCGGGCCGGAGGCGCGTCCACCCAGCCCTGCGCGTCCAGCCCCACGGGCATGGCCGGCGCGTCGACCCGGATCGAGGGGATCCGCACCCGGTCGACCATCGCGTACGGCAGCGGGTCGGGGACGTTGGTGAAGGTGCCGTGCGGGGTGCGGCGACTGTCCGCGGCCGCCGCCGACGCGGGCTGCGGCGGGCCCACGTCGAACTCGCCCGAGCCGTTGCGGATCAGGGCGAGACCGGTCAGCAGGACAAGCGCTATCACGCCCCAGGGAGCACGCTTCTTCCGCGGCTCCTCCCATTCGGCCTCGGCCGCTCCGGACGAATGCATGTCCCATCCCCTCTCGACCCGGCCGTCGCCGTGTCCCTCGCGCATACGGAAAAGCTAAGCCTGCCGCACGGCGAAGGCGACGGGGCAGGTGCGAACGGGTGGCGGGGCGGGGAGTTCTGCGCCATCCGGGTCCGTCACCCGGAGGAATTTTCTGACGGTCCGTGACCTGCGGCGATATCGAATCGCGCGGAGATATCCCGGCGTGTCCTCCTCCCGCTACTCACCGGGACGGACCAGTGCCGAAATGCGGGCCCGGGCACGGCATCTGAGGGTCTTTCTGGGAGACGTTTTCTCGCCGATCGACCGGGGACGGGACCCGGGGCGTCTTCCGCGGAGGATCACATGCGTACTACTCGTGTCCTGGCGGCCTCGGCCGCCGCGGTCGCCCTGGTCGGCCTCGCCGCGCCGACGGCCACCGCCTGGGACCAGCCGAGCGCGGTCACGGCCACCCCCAACGTCATCGCCCGCGGCGGGCAGCTCGTCCTCACCGTCAGCGGCGGCGACGCGTGCGCGATCGCCGGCAGCACCATCGGCTCCAACGCCCTCCCCACCACCAACCTCAGGTCCATGGGCGGCCCGACCGCCACGGCGACGGTGCGGGTCAACGCCGACGCCAGTCCCGGCTCGTACAGCGTCACCACCAACTGCGAGGGCAAGCGGAAGACGTTCACCGGCGTCTTCACCGTCATCGGCGGGGTCCGCGGCGGCCTCGGCGGCAGCAGCTCGACCGGTGCCACGTCGACCGACATCGCCATCGGCGGCGGGCTCGTGACCGCCGCGGTCGTCGGCGGCGGGGTGTTCTGGATGCGCCGGCGGGCGGAGAACAAGGCCTGAGTCCGGGAACGGATCCGAACCCCGGAACAGGATCCGCGTCCGCACCCGGGATCCGGCCCACCCCTTCGGAGCACGGATCGCACGCCGTTCAGCCCTTCGCCCCGGAAGCCCACGAGGGTCTCCGGGGCGAAGGGCTGAACGGCCGTGCCGCGCGGGGCACCGGTCAGGAGTGGCCGCCGCCGTCCTCGGGGCGACGGCGCGCCCGGTGCCAGGCCACGCCCAGCGCCCCGGCGACGAGCGCCGCGCCGAGGCCGATCTCGTGCGGGTCGAAGCCGGCCACGGTGCCGCCGGCCCCGGCGTGGGAGCCGCGGGTGGGGTAGTGGGTCGGGTGATGCGTCGGGTGGCCGGAGAGGATGGTGAGGTCCGTCCGGCCGCTCTCGTCGCCGCACTGGAACGACACCTCGTACACCGTGCCCGGTCTGGCGTCCCGGTCGACGGTCGCCGTGGCCGAGGACTGGCCCCGGGGGATGACGACGGAGTCGAAGACGCCCGAGGACACGGTCGTCCTGCGATGGCAGCCGTCGACACGCAGGAGCACCTGCCCGCCGGGGGCGACCGTCGAGGGCACGACACCGAAACCGAACGACGTGATGTCGCCGGCCCGTGCCGCGTGCGCGGCGGGAGCGGTGAGGGAGAGGGCGGCCACGCCCAGCAGAGCGGCCGAAGCGACGCGTATCGCGCGCATGATGAGCCTCCGGGTCCCCGAGGAGCCTGCCGCGGACCGTTTCCGCCTGCGTCTGAAATGCACCTCGATGACCGAAACGCTAGGAAGACACGCCCGGTGGCGCGATCGCAGTAGCGCGAATGGGGCACGCGTGTGCTCCGCACAGGGGACCGGCACGCCCGCGACCGGGGGGAGTGCGCTGCGCGGCGCACGCCCCCCGGTCGCGGGACCGGGCTCGACGTGCCGTCACCCGCCCGCGTTCGGGAACAGGCTCAGGAACGGATCGGCCGTGGCCGACAGACCTCGGCTGTAGGGCGCGTCGAAGTCCCAGACGAGGAACAGCAGGAACGCGATGAGGGCGGAGAACAGTCCGGCCAGGATGAGTTCGCGCGGCGTACGCCGGATCTGCAGGGCGAAGACCATGCCGACCGTCACCACGGCGCCGATGATCAGGCCGAACCACACCACGCCGGGCATGGTCTCGCCGGTGGAGTCGGCGCGGCTGCCGCGCGCGGCGTCGGCCGTCGCCACCTGGTCGAGCAGCGGCTGATAGGCCTGCGCCTCGAAGTCGCTGCGCGGCTCGTAGTCGGTGACGTCGTGCCGGACGGTCTCGAACAGCTCGGCGCCGCGGTCGGTCACCTCGCCCTTCTCCGCCATGACCTTCCACTCGGTGGACACGACATGGCCGACGTACGCGTCGATGTCGCCGCGGATGCGGTCGCGCACGTCCTGCGGATACACCCGCACCCGCTCACTGATCTCGTGCAGGGCCTGCGCCTCCGCCTGGACCTGGTCCTGGGCGGCGCTGCGGGCCTCCCACACACCGGCGATGGCCAGGCCCAGCACGATGGCGTACACCACGCCGATCATCATGGTGATGTACTCGATGACGTCCGGGGTCTCGGACGGGTCCTCGTCCGCCGGTGCGGCGTGATGCCGTACTACGGCCACGATGAGGACGACCAGACAGGCCGCCCCCATCGCGAGGGTGAGAACAAGCCATTCCGACAAGAGGTTCCTCCAGGGATCAGCGCGGACGCAGTGCGGCGGCGGCGAACACCGCGGGCACGGTGACGAGCAGGGCGAGCGAGACGAGGGACGGACCGGAGCGCTTGGCAGCGGAGTGGGCCGGGGCCCGGTACGGCGGATAGCTCACCGGGGTCGGCGAGACCTCGGGGCGGACGCTGGGCGCGGGGTCGGGCCGCGCCTTCGTCCTCGGCACGGGAGTCGGGGTGGGGGCGGGCCGGGGCGCCTCGGTGACGGGCGGCGGGGGAGGCGGTGGCGCGGGCCTCGGGGGCGGGGTGGGCTTCGGCTTCGGGGCGGGCGGGGGGTCCGGAGCGGGGTCCGGGGTGGGCGTCGGCGACGGCGGTCTCGGCCGCGGCGGAGGTGTCGGGGTGGGGGTCGGCTCCGGCGGGCACGACGGGGTCGGCGGCGGAGGGGGCGTGGGCGTGGGCGACGGGGGCGGCTCGCAGGAGTCGGTGCCCCCGATCGCCACGGCGACCGCGCCGGAGCTGTCCGGGCCGACGGTCGCGTACGCGCAGGCGTCGGCGACCGCCGTGCCGCTCGGTGCTCCGCCGAGGAGCCAGGTCAGTGCGAGCAGGGCCGACAGCCGTAGGGCGAGAGCGGATCGGGTCCGCTGGGGTCCTTGCACGTCGCAGATCATCCGGGCTCGCGCGCCCGCGTACGCGGGAGCACGGGCGGATTGCTCCGGATGGGGGAAGAACGGGCCCCGAAGGTTTGAGTGCGGATGCCCGACGCTGACCCTTCGTTCGAGGTCCTCGCGGGCTGACGGACGGCACCGCGCCACAGACTCCGGAAAGAAAATCCGGCCGCATTGAACACTTCGGCCACTCCCGCCCGTACCTAGGACCAGCAAGCGGCGCAACAGGGCGCTGCAACACCCACCGGATACACGGGGAGTTGGAATGAAGACCTCCTGGCGGAGCGCCTCACTCGTAGCGACAGCTGCGGCTGTACTGGTGCTGACGACGGCGTGCGGTCAGGAACAGGGGTCGACGTCCTCGCAGAACGTGGGCGCCGCTTCCTCCCCGACGCTCGGTGCCGGCACCATAGCGGGCACCGGTACCGGTACGGCCGGTGTCGGCGCGGCCGGTTCCGGTACCTCGGACCAGGCCCAGTCCACCACGGCGGCCTCCGCGGGCCAGCTGACGGTGTGGAACAGCGACGAGTACGGCAAGGTCCTCACCGACAGCGCCGGACGCACCCTGTACCGCTTCGACAAGGACTCGTTCGAGCCGCCGAAGACGACCTGTGAGGGCGAGTGCGCCACCACCTGGCCGCCGGTTCCCGCCTCGGGCGCCACCGCCGCCGAGGGCGTCGACAAGGCCCTGCTCGGTGAGGTCAGCCGTCCCGACGGCACCAAGCAGCTGACGGTCGGCGGCTGGCCGATGTACTACTTCGCCAAGGACACCAAGGCCGGCGACATCAAGGGCCAGGGCGTCAAGGGCTCCTGGTTCGCCTCGGCGCCCAACGGCAAGAAGGCCTCCACCAAGGCCGGCGGCACCGGCGGCGGCACGGGCGGCACCGGTGGCGGCGGGGGCGAGGCGGTCGAGCAGGCCGGCCTGACCACCCGCAACGACGCCAAGCTGGGCGAGATCGTCGTCGACAAGAACGGCATGACGGTCTACCGGTTTATGAAGGACACCCAGTGGCCGATGTCCACCAAGTGCACCGGCGCCTGCCTCGACAAGTGGCCCGTCGTCGCCCCGGTCGACAAGAACGACACCAAGGGCATCCTGCTGAAGGGCTACACGGTCTTCGACCGTCCTGACGGCTTCAAGCAGCAGACCATCAACTGCATCCCGCTCTACACCTTCGCCAACGACAAGTCGCCCGGCGACACCAACGGCCAGGGTGTCGGCGGTACCTGGTTCGCCATCAACGGCGACGGAGAGCCGATCGGCGCGCAGAAGTAAGGACACCTTCCCCAGGGTGGACCGCCTCGCCATTCACATCACCGCACGCGGAAGGGAGTGGACGAGAAGAGAGTGCCGGACGCACCACATCAGCGCGGCCGATCAGGTCCGCCCCCTCCGCACCGCACGGAGGGGGCGGACCGCTTCGTATGCCCGGACCCGCCCGAACCGGGCCGTCCGGGCCCGCTGTTCTCCGGCAGGGTTCTCCGGCAGGCGCAACCGCCACGGGCGAACGGGCATGGCAGGGGCGGTGGTTGGGCAGGTGGCATCGGCGGCGACGTTGAACGGACGGTCAATTTCCGTTTTTACTCGCCCCTTCGGCGGGCGATCAGTAGCCTCAGCTCGAACACCGGATCGCCCACACCACCCCCGAAGCGCTGGAGTACACAGATGGAGCGTCCCGCCTGGGCGCCGCGGAGCATCGACATCTCGATGCCGTCCGTGGCACGCATCTACGACTACTACCTGGGTGGTTCGCACAATTTCGAGGTCGACCGGGAAGCGGCCCGCAGGGCCATGGAGCACGTGCCGGGCCTGCCCAAGATCATGCAGGCGAACCGGGCGTTCATGCGCCGCGCCGTGCGGTACGCGGCCGACGCGGGCATCACCCAGTTCCTGGACATCGGATCCGGGATCCCCACCTTCGGAAACGTGCACGAGGTCGCCCAGGAGGCCAGCCCCGGCGCACGGGTCGTCTATGTCGACCACGACCCCGTCGCCGTAGCACACAGCCAGGAGGTTCTGAAGGGGAACGACGACGTGGACGTGGTCGCGGCCGACCTCCGCAAGCCCCGGCAAATCCTCGAAAGCCCCCATGTCCGCCGACTGATCGACCTGAACCGGCCGGTGGCGCTGCTCCTGGTTGCCATACTTCACTTCGTGGAGGACACGGACGACCCGTACGGAGCGGTGGCGGAGCTGCGCGACGCCCTCGCGCCCGGCAGCCTGATGATCGTCTCGCACGCCTGCCGTGAGGGAATCCCGTTGCCCGCGGAGCGGGCGGCGGGCGTGGTGGACGTGTACCGGAACATTCGCAATCCGCTGACCATGCGCACGTCCGACGAGGTCGCGCGGTTCTTCGAGGGGTACGACATGGTGGAACCCGGAGTGGTGCCGATGGCCGAGTGGCGGCCCGACACGGCTTCCGAGGACGAGGATCCGTACGCCTACGCGCAGTTCGCCGGCGTGGGGACCAAGGCGTGAGGGCGGAGCCGGACGGGCCGGAGGACAGACTCCGCCGGTTCGCGACCATCTGGAGCCGCGCGGTCTTCCCCGCCACCTCCACGTCGCTGACCCGGCCCGAGTTCGAGGAACGACTGCTGCCGCTCGCCCGCAGGCTGAGCGAGGCACTGCGGGCGAGGACGTACGACGCCGAGGCGGGCAGGGCCGTCGGCGCCGCCCTCGTCGAGGCGCACTGCACCGAACCCGAGGCGCTCAGCCAGACCCTGGACTGCGTCGGCGCCTATCTGGTGCTCTACTGCGGTGGAGACGGCCCCCAGGAGGACCTGCGGGCCCGTGCCGGGCGGCTGCAGTCCTCGATGGCCGCCGGATTCGCCGAGGCGCTCAGGCAGCGGACGCTGGCGGAGCAGGAGGCCATCGCCCGCGCCGCGCTGGAGGCCCAGGGCGCGGTCGCCCTCGCGCTGCACGCCACCGAGGCCCGGTTCCGCGCGGTGTTCGAGGGCGCCGCCATAGGCATCGGCATCGCCGACCTCGACGGCAACATCCTCCAGGTCAACGGGGCGCTGCTGCGCATGTTCGGGCTCACCGAGCAGGCGATGCGCGGGCGCCGGGTCCCCGAGTGGAAACACGCCGAGGACGCGCCCCAGGTGTGGCGGCTGTACGACGAACTGGTCGGCGGCGAACGCGAGCACTACCACACCGAAAAGGCGTTCCACCGGCCGGACGGGACGGTCCTGTGGACCAACCTGACGGTGTCCCTGCTGCGGGACGCGGACGGCCGGCCCCAGTACCAGCTGGCCCTCATGGAGGACACCACCGAGCGCCGGCTGCTCAACCTCCGCCTCCGCTACGAGGCCACGCACGACGCGCTCACCGGGCTGCCCAACCGCACCCTGTTCTTCGAGCGCCTGGAGAAGGCCCTCGCGGCGGGCGACGGTCAGCGCTTCGGCCTGTGCTACCTCGACCTCGACGGCTTCAAGACCATCAACGACAGCCTCGGACACGCGGCCGGCGACCGGCTGCTCGTCGAGGTCGCCGACCGGCTCCAGTCCTGCGCGACCGCGCCCGGTGAGATGGTCGCCCGGCTCGGCGGCGACGAGTTCGTGGCGCTGACCACCGGCACCGACACCGAGCACGAGGTCGACGAACTCGCCGACCGCATCATGAACGCGCTGGTCACCCCCGTGCGCATCGAGGGCCGGGAACTGCTGGTCCGCGGCAGCATCGGCATCGTCGAGGGTCCGGCGGGGGAGCGGGGCCCGGCGGAGGTGCTGCGCAGCGCCGACATCACGATGTACCGGGCCAAGTCGGCGGGCGGCAACCGCTACGAGGTCGCCGACGCGGAGGCCGACGCCCGCGCCATCACCCGGCACGGGCTCACGACGGCGCTGCCCGCGGCCCTGGACCGGGGCGAGTTCTTCATCGAGTACCAGCCCCTGGTCCACCTCGGCGACGGCACCGTGCGCGGCGCCGAGGCCCTGGTCCGCTGGCTGCATCCGCAGCACGGCGTCCTCGGCCCCGACCGCTTCATCCCGCTCGCCGAGCGCACCGGCCTGATCGTGCCGCTCGGCCGCTGGGTCCTGGAGCAGTCGGTCCGTCAGGCCCGCGCATGGCAGGAACGCAACGGCGGGAGCGGGGCGACCGAACCGCTGCGCGTCAACGTCAACCTCTCCCCGTGCCAGCTGACCCACCCCGGGCTGGTCCAGGACACCGTGGACATCCTGGAGCGCGCCGGACTCGAACCGGACGCCCTCTGCCTGGAGGTCACCGAGTCCGCCCTGATCGGCGCCGACGACGACCTGCTCAAACCGCTGCGCAGGCTCTCCGAGATGGGCGTCGACATCGCCCTCGACGACTTCGGCACCGGCTACTCCAACCTCGCCAACCTCCGCCGGCTGCCGGTCCGTGTCCTGAAGCTGGACCGGTCCTTCACCCAGAGCATGCAGCGTTTCCCGGCCGACCCCGTCGACCTGAAGATCGTCGAGGGGATCGTCTCCCTGGCCCACAGCCTCGATCTGGCGGTCACGGTCGAGGGTGTGGAGACGGGCGCCCAGGCCGAACAGCTGCGGATCCTCGGCTGCGACACGGCCCAGGGCTGGTACTACGCCCGCCCTGGGCCGCCGGAGCGGCTCCACGAACTGGCACTGGTGGACGCGACGGGGTAGGAGGTTCCTTCCCAGCCGCCGACGCGTGCAGCGCGCCCCTCCAGGGGCGCGGGGAACTGCGCGATCGACCACGACGAGCCCGCGGACCGCAACGACGCTCCCCACCGACGGCGCGACCGGGAACACCGGCGAACCCTCACCGCTCGACCAACATCCGCTGCAACTCCCGCGCGGCCCGAGGCGGAGCCACATCGCTGCGGTGAGCCAGCGCGATGGTCCGGTGCAGACCGGGGCGGGCCAAGGGGGTGACCCGTAGGCCACGCCCCGAGCGCGTCGCGACCATCCGCGGGACCACGGCCACACCCAGCCCCGCCCGGACGAACCCCAGGACCGCGTCCATCTCACCCCCCTCCACCGCGAAATCCGGCTCGAACCCCGCGGAGCGACACGCGGCGACGGTGAGTTCCCGCAGGTCGTAGCCGTGGCGGAACATGACCAGACGCTCGCCCTCCAGGTCGGACACACGGACGGTACGGCGACCGTCGCCGGGCCTCGGCGCGTCCGGCGAGGAGACCACGACCAGGTCCTCCCGCAGCAGCTCCACCGTGGTCAGGGCCGGGGAGGGCGTGGGGAGCGGCAGGACCACCAGAGCCAGGTCCAGGGCGCCGCGCGCGAGCTGGCGGACCAGGTCGTGGGAGCCGCCCTCCTCGATCAGCAGCCGGATGCCGGGGTAGCGGTCGTGGAAGGCGCGCAGCACGTCGGGCAGCAGCCCCGTGCACAGGCTCGGGGTCGCGCCGAGCCGGACCCGCCCCCGGCGCAGCTGGACCAGCTCCTGCACCTCGTGCCGGGCGGTGTCGGTGTCGGCGAGGATCCGCCGGGCCAGCGGCAACAGCGCCTCACCGGCGTCCGTCAGTGTGATGTTGCCTCGCGCCCGCCGGAAGAGCTCCGCCCCCAACTCCCTCTCCAGCGTCTTGATCTGTTGCGAGAGCGAGGGCTGCGCCACATGGACCAGCTCGGCGGCCCGGGTGAAATGCCGGGTCTCGGCCACCGCGACGAAGTACTGGAGCTGCTGGAACTGCATCCCTCCACGATACGGGACGATAGTCTCCGGCTATCGAATCGAGCTGTTCCATGTCTTGGACCGATGGGGTGTTGCCGCTCTAGCGTCGTGGGCATGGCTCTGGCAACGCGGACGGAACGGGCGAAAGGTCCGGGACCGGCGGAACGTTCGAAACGGACGGGACGGCCGGGACGGCCGGGACGGAAACCATCCCGGGTGCGCTCGGTGTGGGACAGCTCCCTCGGCAAGAAGACGGTGATGGCCGTCAGCGGACTGATCATGCTGGCGTACCTGGTCGTCCACATGCTCGGCAACCTCAAGATCTTCTTCGGCTCGGACGAGTTCAACGGCTACGCCCACTGGCTGCGCACCCTCGGTGAGCCCTTCCTGCACCACGAGTGGGCCCTGTGGATCGTCCGCGTGGTCCTCGTCACCGCGGTCGTCGCCCACGCCACCGCCGCCTACCAGCTCAGCCGCCGGGACCTCCGGGCCCGGCCGGACACGTACGTCCACAAGAAGCGCCGGGCGAGCTACGCGACCCGCACCATGCGCTGGGGCGGCGTCATCCTCGGCCTGTTCATCGTCTGGCACATCCTCGACCTGACGACCGGCACCGTCCACCCGGGCGGTTTCGAGGCCGGACACCCGTACCAGAACGTGATCGACACCTTCTCCACCTGGTACGGCAACGTCGTCTACATCGCCGCGGTGCTCGCACTCGGCCTGCACGTGCGGCACGGCTTCTGGAGCGCCGCCCAGACCCTCGGCGCCGGCAGCCGCACCCGCGACCGCGCCCTGAGGGCCACCGCGAACGTGCTCGCCCTGGTACTGACCCTGGGCTTCGTCTCCGTACCCCTCGCCGTCATGACCGGAGTGGTGAGCTGACCATGACCACGTCCTCCGCATTCACGGACTACACCGCCGGTGACCCGGTCGTCGACGGCAAGGCCCCCGGCGGCCCGATCGCCGAGCGCTGGGACAAGCGCCGTTTCGAGGCCAGGCTGGTCAACCCCGCCAACCGCCGCAAGCACACGGTGATCGTCGTCGGTACGGGGCTCGCGGGCGGCTCGGCGGGCGCCACGCTCGCCGAACAGGGCTACCACGTGGTCCAGTTCTGCTACCAGGACTCCCCCCGTCGTGCCCACTCGATCGCCGCCCAGGGCGGTATCAACGCCGCGAAGAACTACCGCAACGACGGTGACTCGGTCCACCGGCTGTTCTACGACACTGTCAAGGGCGGCGACTTCCGGGCGCGGGAGTCGAACGTCCACCGGCTCGCGCAGATCTCCGTCGAGATCATCGACCAGTGTGTGGCCCAGGGCGTGCCCTTCGCCCGCGAGTACGGCGGGCTGCTCGACACCCGCTCCTTCGGCGGTGTCCAGGTGTCGCGGACGTTCTACGCCCGGGGCCAGACGGGTCAGCAGCTGCTCCTGGGTGCCTATCAGGCGCTGAGCAGGCAGATCGCGGCCGGGAACGTGGAGATGCACCCGCGCACCGAGATGCTCGACCTGATCGTGGTCGACGGGCGGGCGCGCGGCATCGTGGCCCGGGACCTGATCACGGGGAAGATCGACACGTACTTCGCGGACGCCGTGGTGCTGGCGAGCGGCGGGTACGGCAACGTCTTCTACCTGTCGACCAACGCCATGAACTCCAACGCGACCGCCGTGTGGCGGGCGCACCGGCGGGGGGCGCTGTTCGCGAACCCGTGCTTCACCCAGATCCACCCGACGTGCATCCCCCGCACCGGCGATCACCAGTCCAAGCTGACGCTGATGAGCGAGTCGCTGCGCAACGACGGCCGCATCTGGGTGCCGAAGGCGCGCGGCGACCAACGGCCGGCGAACCGGATCCCCGAGGACGAGCGCGACTACTACCTGGAGCGGATCTACCCCTCCTTCGGCAACCTCGTCCCCCGGGACATCGCCTCCCGCGCCGCGAAGAACGTCTGCGACGAGGGGCGGGGCGTCGGGCCCGGCGGGCAGGGCGTCTACCTCGACTTCGCCGACGCCATCGCGCGGATGGGGCGCAAGGCCGTCGAGGCCAGGTACGGCAACCTCTTCGACATGTACCAGCGGATCACCGACGAGGATCCGTACGAGGTGCCGATGCGCATCTACCCGGCCGTGCACTACACGATGGGCGGGCTGTGGGTGGACTACGACCTGCAGACCACCGTCCCCGGGCTGTTCGCGATCGGCGAGGCCAACTTCTCCGACCACGGGGCCAACCGGCTCGGCGCGTCCGCGCTGATGCAGGGGCTCGCCGACGGGTACTTCGTGCTGCCGGCCACCATCAACGACTACCTCGCCCGGCACCCGGAGCAGGACGGCATCGGTCCCGAACACCCCGTCGTCCAGGAGGTACTGGCCGAGACCGAGGACCGGCTGAACCTGCTGCTCGCCGTCGACGGCGACCGTACGCCCGACTCCTTCCACCGCGAACTCGGCGAGCTGATGTGGGAGTTCTGCGGCATGGCCCGCACCGACAGCGGGCTGCGGAAGGCGCTGGAACGGATTCCGCAGATCCGGGAGGAGTTCTGGCGGCGGATCAAGGTGCCGGGGACGGGCGAGGAGTTCAACCAGTCCCTGGAGAAGGCCAACCGGATCGTCGACCACCTCGAACTCGCCGAGCTGATGTGCCTCGACGCGCTGCACCGCGCCGAGTCCTGCGGCGGTCACTTCCGCGAGGAGTCCCAGACGGCCGACGGCGAGGCGGAGCGCCGGGACGGGGAGTTCTCGTACGCCGCCGCCTGGGAGTTCACGGGGACCGGCACGGCTCCCGTCCTGCACAAGGAACACCTCGTCTTCGAGTACGTCCACCCCACCCAGCGGAGCTACGCATGAAGCTCACCCTGCGCGTATGGCGGCAGCGGGCCGCCGACGCCGACGGCGCCATGTCCACGTACGAGGTGGACGGCATCTCGCCCGACATGTCCTTCCTGGAGATGCTCGACACGCTCAACGAGGACCTCATCCTGCGCGGTGACGACCCGGTGGCCTTCGACCACGACTGCCGTGAGGGCATCTGCGGGGCGTGCTCGCTGGTCATCAACGGGGACGCGCACGGACCGGAGCGGACCACGACCTGCCAGCTGCACATGCGGTCCTTCGCGGACGGCGACACGATCGACGTGGAGCCCTGGCGGGCGTCGGCCTTCCCGGTGATCAAGGACCTGGTGGTGGACCGGACGGCGTTCGACCGGATCATCCAGGCCGGCGGATACATCACCGCGCCGACCGGCGCCGCGCCGGAGGCACACGCCACGGCCGTCCCGAAACCGGACGCCGACCTCGCGTTCGAACACGCGGAGTGCATCGGCTGCGGGGCCTGCGTGGCCGCGTGTCCGAACGGGGCGGCGATGCTGTTCACCTCCGCCAAGATCAACCATCTGAACGTCCTGCCGCAGGGGGCGCCCGAGCGGGAGACGCGGGTGCTGGACATGGTGGAGCGGATGGACGAGGAGGGATTCGGGGGGTGCACGCTGGCGGGCGAGTGCGCGACCGCCTGCCCCAAGGGGATCCCGCTGATGTCCATCACCAGCATGAACAAGGAATGGCTGCGGGCCACGCGGAAGGGCGGGAGGCGGTAGCAGCCCCGTGCGGGGCCGGTCGAACGGGGTACGGGCCGGAGCGGGCCCGGCCGCTCGGCTCCCCGCGCCCCTGTCGGGGCACAGGACGTTCGCCGAGAGGTGCGGACGGGCGGGGCCGGGTGTGGTGCTCGATCCCGGCCCCGCCAAGATCTCTCCGGTCGGCGCCGCGCCGATCACGGCGTCGGCCCGCTTCCCGGACGACCTACCGACCGCCGGTCGCCCGGACGACACCCCGCTCCCGGCCTCGGCCCGCTTCCCCGACACGCCGCCGGCGGCACGTGACACCGCACGGCGGGCGGACGTACCACGGCAAGCGCGGAACGGGACTCGTTCGGGAGCGTCGCCGGTCGTCGCCGTGCGCCGGTCACCGTCGCGACACCCGCCGGTCGACGGAGTCCGACACACCGGCCACCTGGTCCGAGCCGTTCAACCTCCCCACATCCGGGCTCTCGCGACCGGTCACGCCAGTGTCAGCCGGCGTCGGCAGAACTGGGGCGGCGGGCCGCACGTCCCCAGGTCCGCTCTGACGCCGCCGAGTCGGCCCGTGACCAGGAGATGCCATGACCGCCTCCACCCTCGACAGCCCGCCCCAGTCGACGGCCCCCACCCGTTACACCGTCACCCTGGCCCGCAGTGAGGAGGACGTCCGTGCCGCCCAGCGGCTGCGGCACGACGTGTTCGCCGGGGAGATGGGTGCCCTGCTGGCCGGCCCGTGGCCGGGGCTGGACGCCGACCCCTTCGACGCCTACTGCGACCACCTGCTCGTCCGGGACACACTCACCGGTGAGGTCGTCGGCACCTACCGGCTGCTGCCGCCCGAGCGGGCCGCGGTCGCCGGGCGGCTGTACTCGGAGAGCGAGTTCGACCTCGGCGCGCTCGACGCGCTCCGCCCCTCGCTGGTCGAGGTCGGCCGGTCCTGCGTGCACCCCGACCACCGCGACGGCACGGTGATCGCCCTGATCTGGGCCGGGATCGCCCGCTACATGGTCCAGGGCGGCCACGAGTGGCTGGCCGGCTGCTGCTCCATCCCGCTGGCCGACGGCGGCGCCCTCGCCACGGGCACCTGGGACCGGGTCCGGGGCAGGAACCTGGCGCCGGAGGAGTTCCGGGTACGTCCGCTGCTGCCCTGGGTGCCGAAGGAGGAGGCGGCGCGGGGCCGTACCGAGCTGCCGCCGCTGCTGCGCGGCTATCTGCGGCTCGGCGCCTGGGTGTGCGGCGAGCCCGCGCACGACCCGGACTTCGGGGTCGCGGACCTGTACGTGCTGCTGTCGATGCGCCGGGTCGACGCCCGGTACCTGCGCCACTTCCTCTCCCTCGTCCCGGCGGCCTGAACCGATGAGCGCGTGGCTGCCCAGCGCGCCCTGCAGCCCCCAGGCGTGCGTGGCGGCGGCCGGGCCGGCCGTCACCGTCCCCCGGGCCGCGGCCCGGTTCTCGGCGGTCGTGGCCCTGGTCGCGGTCGGGGTCCTGGTGAGTGTCGTCGGCCTGCGACTGCCCGCGGGCGTCGTGCGGCGCTGGTGCCGGTGGGTCGTACGGGCCTCGGGGGTCCGGGTACGGCTCGCCGGCACCGCCCCGCCCACCGGCGGACTGCTGCTCGTCGCCAACCACGTCTCCTGGCTGGACATACCGCTGCTCGGAGCGGTGCGTCCGGCGCGGATGCTGGCCAAGGCGGACATCCGGACGTGGCCGGTGGCGGGCGCGCTCGTCGCGCGGAGCGGCGTGCTGTTCATCGAACGGGACCGGATCCGCGCCCTGCCGGCGACGGTCGCCCGTATCGCCGGCGCCCTGCGGGGCGGTGCGGCCGTCGTGGCCTTCCCGGAGGGGAGCACCTGGTGCGGCCGGGCGCAGGGCCGCTTCCGGCGGGCCGTGTTCCAGGCCGCGCTCGACGCCGGCGTCCCCGTGCAGCCGGTGCGGGTCCGCTACCGCTGCGCCGGGGGCGGGGCGAGCACCGCGCCCGCGTACGTCGGGGACGATTCGCTGCTCGCGTCGGTGTGGCGGGTGGTGTCGGCGCGTGAAGTCGTCGCCGAGGTGGACGTGCGGCCCGTCATCGCCCCGGCCGGCCCCCTCGGCCGGCGGGCCCTGGCGCAGGCCGCGCAGACGGCGGTGATCGACGTGGCCGCCATGGTCGGGCACACGCCGCAGGAGCGCGGCGGCTGCCGGGGACTCGGGCCGGGACCCGCGACCGGGGACCCGCGGAAGCTGCTGCGCAGGGGTGGGGTCAGCCTTCGGTCGGGCGACCGCTGAGGCCCGCGATCCGGGACAGACGGCGGTACGAGTCGAACAGGGCCTCGCGGTCGTACGTGCTCGTCGTGACCAGGACCTCCTGAGCGCCCGTCTCCTTGATCACCGACTCCAGTTCGTGCGCGACCTGCTCCTCGGTGCCGTACACCTGGCCCATCAGCCCGGACTCGTACAGGCCCCGCTCCCTGGCCGTCATCGTCCGCCGCTCGACCTCCTCCGCCGGGGACAGCGGCGGGAACGTGCCGTGGGTGCGGGAGTACGCCATGGCCCAGGCCTCCGGGAGGAGGACGCGGTGCGCGTTCCGCGGGGTGTCACCGACGGCGATCGTGCCGGAGACGACGACGTACGGCTCCTCGGCCCACGCGGACGGGCGGAACCCGGCGCGGTAACGGTCGATGCCGCGCCGCATCCTGTCGCGGTCGCGGAGGTCGCCGATCACCATCGGCAGGCCCGCTCGCGCGGCGATCTCGGCGCCCTCGCCCATCGCGAGCACGAACGGGGGCACGGCCAGGCCCTCCGGAGGGCGCGCGTGCACCCCGGTCGGGGAGGTGCCCGCGAACCAGCCGAACAGTTCGTCGAGCTGCTCGGCGAAGTCCGCGGTGTCGGCGGCGTCCTTGTCCCGGCCCAGTGCCCTGCGTACGCCGTCCGTGAAGCCGACGGAACGGCCGAGCCCCATGTCGATCCGCCCCGGGAACAGCGACTCCAGCACGCCGAACTGCTCGGCCACGACCAGCGGGCGGTGGTTGGGCAGCATCACCCCGCCGGTGCCCACCCGGATGGTGTGCGTGGCCGCGGCGACGGCCGCGGCCAGGACGGTGGGGGCCGAACCGGCCACCCCGGGCACGCCGTGGTGCTCCGACACCCAGAAGCGGTGGAAACCGAGGTGCTCCGCGTGCCGGGCCAGGCGGACCGTGTCCCGCAGGGCTTCGGGGGCACTGTGGCCCTCGCGGGTGCGGGAGCGGTCGAGGACGGAGAAGCGGGTGGCGGAGAGTACGGGGTTCGCGGAGGTCACGGGGGTCTCGGAGGTCACATGGGGTTCAACGTTCTGGAGGTGGGGGGATTCCCTGGCGCCGCGGGCCGGGGGTTCGTCGTGGTCGCTCGCGCAGTTCCCCGCGCCCCCGAACACCACGGGGCTGCGCCCCTCGGTCTTCACCCTCCCCACCACCCGCGAATGCGCCGAACCGCGCCCGGATGCGTCCGGGCGCGGCTCGGTCCTGCTGGGGTGCTGCGGTGGTGTTACTTGCGGCCGATGGTGATGCCCTTCGTCGCGGCCGTCTTGTTCTCGTAGACGACCGTGCCGCCGGACTTCTTCCAGATCTTGATCTTGAAGGTGTCCGGGCCGTCGCCGGCCGTGACGCGGAAGAGGTAACCGCCCTTGCCGTTGACGGTGCCGTAGCCCTGGAGGACCGCCTCGGAGCCGCTGACCACGAGCCATTCGATGCTGGTGGAGCGGAACTTCAGCTTGGCCCCGGCGAAGTCGAACGCGACCTTCCCCGACGGCTTGGTGTCGCTCTTGCCGTACGCGGCGGTGAAGGAGAAGTCCGCCTTGCCGGTCAGCTTCGGGCCTGCCGGGTACGCCCCGGCGGGGGAGGTGAAGCCGCCGTCACCGGTCGCGGAACCGGCCTTGCGGTCGAAGACGACCAGCTCGTCGATCGTGCTGCTCGCCGTGGCGCCGTCGTCGTCGGTGACGGTGATCACCGGGGCGAAGACGCCGGCCGTGCGGTAGGTGTGCTCGGCCTTGCAGCTGCCTGCCGTGACCTTGCCGGCCGCCGGCCTGCCGCCGTCCTTCCAGTCGATGCTGCAGGTGTGCGTGTCCCGGGTGCCCGCGTCGGTGAACCTGGCCCGGACCCTGGTGACCTTGCCCGTCTCCGAGGTCTTCTTGCTGGTCACCGAGGTGATCTCCGGGGCCGCGTTGGTGACGGTGACGGTGGCCGTGTCCGAGCTGCGGCCGCCGGTGAGGGTGACCTCGAAGGTGCCGTTGTCGGCACAGGTGATCGTGGTCTTCGCGGAGCCCGCGTCGGCGAAGACGCAGGGCGCGCCCTTCTCTGCCGTCCACGTGGCGGTGCCCGCGCCGGAGACCGTGCCGTTCAGCTGGATCTGGGCGCCTTCCTTGCCGGAGACGTCCGCGCCGGCCCGGGCGATGGTGACCGGGTCGATGCTCTCCAGGGTGGGGACGACCTTCTTGATCAAGCCGTCGGCGTCGAACTCCAGCTTGTCGATGGTGGTTTCGCGGTGGGTGCCGTCTCCGCCGGGGATGGCGAAGCGGTGGTAGGCGATGTACCAGTCGTCGGTGCCGGGCACGTGGACCACGGAGTGGTGGCCGGGGCCCTTGATGCCGAGCGAGAGGTCCTTCTCCAGGATGACGCCCCGCTTGGTCCAGGGACCGGTGGGCGAGGAGCCGGTGGCGTAGGCGACCCGGTAGTTCTCGTCACGTGTGTCGTTCTCCGACCACATGAAGTAGTAGGTGCCCTTGCGCTTGCTGACGAAGGTGCCCTCGTTGTAGCCGCTGGGGGTGATGTCCGTGACCTTGGCCGCGTCGAACGACACCATGTCGTCCTTCAGCGGGACCACGTAGGCACGGCCGTTGCCCCAGTAGAGGTACGAGGTGCCGTCGTCGTCGGTGAAGACCGCCGGGTCGATCATCTGGCCCGGAAGGGTACCGGCCTTCAGCAGCGGCTTGCCGAGCGCGTCCTTGAACGGGCCGGTGGGCGAGTCGGAGACCGCGACACCGATGTTCGCGTCGGCGCAGAAGTAGAAGTAGTACTTGCCGTTCCGCTCCTCCATCGCCGGCGCCCAGGCCCTGCTGTCCGCCCAGGAGACGTCCGGACCGAGGTCCAGGATGACGCCGTGGTCCTTCCAGTGGACCAGGTCCTTGGAGGAGTACGCCTTGAACTGCGTACCGCTCCAGCCCTCGAAGCCGTCGGTGGTCGGGTAGATGTAGAAGGTGTCACCGAAGCGGACGATGTTCGGGTCCGCGTTCAGGCCGGGCAGCACGGGGCTCTTGAGCTCGCGTGCCGACACCGTCCAGGTGCGCTTCTTGCCGTCGGAACCGGTGACCTCGTACTTCACCGGCTTGCTGAAGTTCTGCACGCTGCCGGAGGCGGGGCTGATCGTCGCGCCGTGGGCGAGGGTGAACTGCGGTGCCAGCTTGGTGAGATCGGTGCCCGGCTTCATCGGCAGCGTCACACGGCTGTCGGCGTCGTCGATGACGGCGTCCGTCTTCTGCGCCGGGTGGGTCACCTTGGCGATGCCCGTGGTGTTGCCGCTGATCTCCAGGACCTCGGCGGGCGTCAGGGCCCGGTCGTAGATCCGGAAGTCGTCGACCTCACCGCCGAAGTACGGGTCGGGGGCGTACATGGACCGGCCGATGTAGCCGCTGTAGTCCTTGTTCGCGTCGTACAGGTCGGACGGCTTGACGGTGACGTCGGTGGCGCGGGAGACCTCGACGCCGTCCGCGTAGAGGATGGCCGTCTTGGCGCCGCCGTCGACGGTGACGGTGACGTGCTGCCACTTGCCGGGGGTGAGCCGGGCGCCGGACAGCTTCTTCTCCGCGCCCCAACTCGCCGCCGTGATGGCCGAGTAGAGGGACGAGGAGCCGTTGGAGGGGCTGGCGAACAGGTACTTGTTGCTGTCCGGGCCGAGGCCGAACAGCCACTGCCAGTTGTCGCCGCCCTTCCACTTCGCGTACGTGGAGACGGTGACGCTGTCGGCGCCCTTCAGCACGCCGTTCGGGATCTTGACGTACGGCGAGCTGGAGCCGCTGTCGCCGCCGGACATCTTGAACGAGCCGCCCTCGACGCCGGTGGCGAAGTCGGGGGTGCGGACGTAGGTGCCGTGGTAGCCGTGGCCGCTGGAGTCACGGGCGATGTTGCCGCCGCTCTCGTCGAAGCCGTAGTGCACGAGCAGGTCGGCCGGGACGTCCGGGCCCTCGGCGGAGACCGTGACCTCGGCGGTGACCTGGATCGCCGAGTCGCCGGGCAGGTCGCCCTTCACCGTGAAGGTGCCGGCCTGCGCGTACTTCGAGGCGTCCACGTCCTCCCAGGTGACGGCTACGGGCCGCTTGGCGCCGTCGGCGAACTCCGCGATGACGGTGGCCGGAAGGACCGGGGCGTCACCGATGCGCGTCTTGACCTTGACGTCCTCGACGCTCGTGACGATCCCGTCGGGCTGGTAGGTCTTCAGCAGCCGGTCGTACTCGGCCTGGGTGACAGGGAGCACGGTGCCGTGCCGGGGCTTGGACGGCAGGTCGTAGCCGGTGGACGGGGTCCAGACACCGGAGTCCAGGTCCTTCGTCTCGAAGGGGATGTAGCCGCGGCCGCCGAACTCGTCGAGGAACGCGTACCACTTCTCCTCGGTGTTCGACTTGAACACCAGCGGGCCCTCGGCGGCGTTCATCGCGCCCTTGCCGATGCCCTCGGCGACGGAGGTCCAGGAGAGGTTGCGGAGCGTGTCGCTCTTCTCCTCGAAGATGAACTTGCTGTTGGGGGTGGAGGAGCTGTTGTTCCGCTCGTCCTTGGAGAGGCGGTAGTACTCGCCGTCGTGCTGGATGACGGTGGAGTCGATGACGGAGTAGCCGCGGTCGACCCAGACCTTGGGCTCGCTGAACGTGTAGAAGTCACGGGTCGTCGCGTACATCATGCGGTTGTACGTGTCGCCGGAGTGGGCCTCGTTGTCGTACAGCTTCGACGCCCAGAACACGACGTACTCGCCGAGCTGGTCGTCGTAGTACGCCTCCGGCGCCCAGGTGTTGCCGGCCGAGTCGGGGGAGACCTTGACCAGGCGCTGGTTGGTCCAGTGCACCAGGTCGGTGGACTCCCAGACCATGATGGACTTGCTGCCGGTGCGCTGGGAGGCGTCCCAGTCGCCGTTGCCGTAGATCCTGAGGTCCGTGGCGATCTGGTAGAACTTGTCGCCCTCGGGGGAGCGGATGATGAACGGGTCGCGCAGGCCCTTCTCGCCGAGCGTGGAGGTCAGGACGGGCTTGCCGTCGTTCAGCTCCCGCCACTTCAGCGGGTCGTTGCCCTTGCTGAGCGCCGCGTACAGCTGCTCGCCGTCCGAGGTGCCCTCGCCGGTGAAGTAGCTGAACATGTAGCCCTTGAGGGCTTCCTTCTTAGGCAGTTCCGGCACCTTCGCGGTGAAGGCGCGGGTGGTCTTCGCGTCGCCCTTGGTGACCGTCGCGGTCAGCGCGACGGTCGTGGTGCCGTCGCCGTGCGCGGGACGGTGGACCTCGCCCTCGGCGGAGACGACGGCGGTGTTCGCCGACGCCCAGGTGACCTTGGTGCCGAAGTCGCCGCTGCCCGGGAGCGTCAGGTTGCCGCGGACGTCGTCGAGGTTGTGCACCGTCAGCGCCTCGGCGGCCTGCTTGACGGCGGTGGTGTCGTCGAAGGTCGGCAGGACCGTGACCTCGAAGGACTTGGTGGCGCTCGCGGGACCCTTCTTGAGGGTCGCCGTCAGCGTGGCGTGGCCGTTCGGCTGACCGGCGGCGGGACGGGTCACCGCGCCGGAGTTCGAGACCACGTCGGTGTTGTCGCTCTTCCAGGTGATGGAGGAGCCCCCGGCCGCACCGGTCTTCGGCAGGTCCAGGTCGGTGGTGACCGCGCTGGTGTCGCCCAGGGTGAGGGCGGCCTTGTCGGCGGCGAGGCCCTGCTCGGCGATGGGGAGCGAGAGCTGCTCGACCTCGGAGCCGGCGAGGGCGCGGTCGTAGACCCGGAAGTCACGGATCTTGCCCTTGAAGAGCTTGTCGCTCGTGTAGACCGACTTGCCTATGTAGTTGGCGGTCGTGGTGCCCGAACCGATGGAACCCGGAGTGGTGGTGACCGAGGTGTTGCGGCCGACCTCCACACCGTCCTCGTACAGCACGCCCGTGGTGCCGGTCTGGGTGTAGGTGAGCTGCTTCCACACCGAACGGCTGAGGTTGTGCGAGTCGCCGGGCCGGGTGTTCTGCTCGGTCGACCAGTTGCCCGAAGCGATGGCCGTGCGCAGCGAGTTGCCGGTGGCGAAGAGATAGCCGTTGCCCGTGCCGCTGCTGGTGTTGCCGAAGCCGTAGATGAAGTACGGGCCGACCTGCGACTCGTCCATCAGCACGTCCATGGAGACGCTGATGGAGTTCATGCCCTTCATGATGTCGTTCGGCACCTTGATGTAGGTGTCCGAACCGTTGAAGGAGAGGCCCTGGCCGTCACCCGTCCAGCCGGCCGTGCCGTTCACCGTGCCGTTGCGGCCGTGGCCGGAGGCGTCGACGGCCGTGGTGCCGGAGGTGGCGTCGAGCTTGTACCAGAGGGCCAGCCCGTCGGTGAGATCGGCGTCGTCCGCGGCGGCCGGGGCGACGGGCCCGGCCAGGCCCAGGAGGAGTGACGCGGCGGTCAGTCCGGCGAGCGGACCCGCCCAGCGTCTCGCGCGGCCGCGCAGACGTTCGATGTACGTCATATCGAGTTATCCCTGCTGAGAGCACGGCTGATGAAGGGGTGGCGAAGGCAAGGGGAAAGCAAGGGGAACGGGGTCGGGAAGGGGCGGGAGCCCTCGCCCCGGGCTTCCCGCTGTTTCGACCATGTGACGTCGTGTTGCGAGAGTGTCAATCGGAGTGTGGTGGGGCGTCAAGAGGTTTCGAACAACGTCCGACAGGTCGAACAGAAAGCCCCCGCTCTCCGGGGAGAACGGGGGCTGCGAGTACCGCGCCTACCTGACGGGGCGTATCAGTTCCCAGGTGTCGACCGCGAAGTCCAGCTTCATGCCGTGCCTTTCGTAGAGGGCGAGGGCACCGGTGCTGTTGTCGGTGTCGACGCCCAGGCCGATACGGTCGCGGCCCAGCGCCGCGAAGTGACCGAAGGCGTGGCCGAGCAGCAGACTGCCGAGCCCGCGGCCCCGGGCCTCCCGCAGGACGCCGAGACTGGTGATCCAGGCCATGGCGGAACGGTCGTTGCGGCACCGCACGGCCGCCATGTCACCGAGACCGTCGACGTGCGCGATCCAGACCAGGGACCAGTCGACGTGCTCGGCGTCGATGTCGTCCAGCCACTGTTCGTACGTACGCGGCTGGAAGTCGAAGTGGTCGGCGAAGGACGCCTGCAGCAGCTCGTGGGCCTTCCTGCGGTCCGGCTCGGTGGCACAGGCGCGCAGGGTGACGCCGGGCGGGGGTGTCGCCGGCGGCTCGGCGGGGGACAGCGGGCGGGCCATGACGTTGTAGCGGCGGACCGCGCGCCAGCCGCGCTCGCGCAGGGCGTCCAGGTCCATGGTGGGTGCGATGTTGAGGTGCATGTGCACGACGGCCCGGTCCGCGCCGTTGGCCGCCGCACGCTCCGCCGCGCGGGCCTCCATGAGGTCGAACAGGTGCAGCGCGCCGAGCGGTTGGTCCGGCAGTGTGTAGTGATCCATGTCGATGCGCTCGCCGCCGGACTCGTCCCACTGCAGCCCGTACGCCAGCAGTCGGTCGCCGTCGAACAGCAGCCAGGAGTCACGTGTCAGGTCCGCCTCGGGATGCTTCAGGTCGGCCCGTACCTCGCCGAGTTCGGTCTCGGCGCGGCCGATCTCCAGCACGTCGATCTCGTTGAGCAGCGCGCACACCGCCTCCGCGTCGTCGAGCGTCGCCGGGCGCACGGTCAGGCCGGGCGGCAGGGGGGTGGGGTGCGTCGTCGTCATGAGGTCACTGTCGGGGGGAGGGGGCATGGGCCGCAACGGGATTTCGGGGCGGCGGGGTGGGGTGGTGCGGCGGCGTGCGTTCGTCGGGTGCGGGTCCGGTGGGGCTTCTCGCGCAGTTCCCCGCGCCCCTGAAGAGCAGGGGCCCCCCGTGCTTTTCAGGCCCGCAAAACCGTCGCTTTGCAGGGCCGCTGGGCCTGATGCCCCTAGGGGCGCGGGGAACTGCGCGACCAGCCCCCACTCACCCGCACCCGACGAACGCACGCCGGGCGCGGCGGAGCGATCACCCGCGGTACGGGCGCCCCGGTACGGTCCGTCACGCCGCCACAGGCAACCCCGGCGTGCGAAAGACCCGTTGCTCGGCGTCGACCGCGAACACCTCGCACCCCTTCCGCGACGCGGCCCACTCGATGCCCTCCTTGCCCATCGCGAAGGCAGCCGTCGCGGTCGCGTCGGCCTCGGTGAGGGACGGGGCCACGACCGTGAGGCTCAGCAGGCCCGTCGCGGGGCGGCCGGTGCGGCCGTCGAGGATGTGGTCGCCGCGCTCGTAGCGGGCGGAGGTGGCGACCGCGCCGTCGGTGACGGACAGCACCGCGCAGAGGCGGTCGGCCCGCTCGGGGTGGCGTACGCCGACCCTCCACGGACCTCCGGTCGCCGCCACGTCACCACCGGCGTTGAGGCAGAGCCGCCGCGCGCCCAGGCCGGTCAGCAGCTCCGCCGCCCGCTGCACGGCCCACCCCTTCACCATCGCGCAGGGGTCGAGCCCGCGCCCCGGCAGCCGTACGTCGAACGCGCCGCCGGTCGCCACCCGGTACTCCTCGCAGAGGGCCAGCACCTCGGCCAGGTCCCGGCTGACCTCGTCCGGCGCCAGTTCGCCCCGGTCCAGCCGAGAGACCTCGCTGTCCTCGCGGAACGGGCTGAACCGGGCGTCGACCTCGCGCAGCCAGGCGAACGCCGGCTCCACGGACTCGGCGGTCATCGGCGCCTCGCGGCCGACGTTCCCGCCCGTGTCCGCTCCGCCGTTCCCGGCCCCGTGCTCGCCGTCCTCGACGAGCAGCGAGATCGGGAACCCCATGATGTGTTCGACGCGGCGCACCGGATCAGGCCTTCGCGTCGAGGGCGGCCTGGAGGGACTCCCGGTAGCCGTCACTGGTGATGGTGGCGCCGGAGACGGTGTCGATGTCGGCGTTCTGTGCCTCCAGCGTCTCCTTGATCAGTACCGGGACGGCCGCCTCGGTCTGCGGGTGGTTCGGCTGCTTCAGCATCTCCACCGAGGCGATCGCGTCGCCCTCGAAGGTCACCTGGACCTGGACGTCACCCTTGGAGGTCCCGACGGTCGGTCCGGCGACGGTCCGGCTCGTGCTCTCCCCGGACGCCTCCGAGTCCTCCGGAGCGGACCCCGCCGCGGAATCGGAGCCGGAGCCGGAGCCGGAGTCGGCCGAGGACGCCGACTTCCCGTTCTCGTCGATCGTCGCCTGGAGCGATTCCCGGTAGGCGTCGCTGGTGATGGTGGCGCCGGAGACGGTGTCGATGTCGGCGCTCTGTGCCTCCAGCGTCTCCTCGATCAGCACCGGGACCGCCGCTTCCGTCTGCGGGTGGTTCGGCTGCTGGAGCATGCTCACGGCCGTGATCTTCTCGCCCCGGAAGGTCGCCTGGACCTGCACGGGACCCTTCTCCGTGTCGACGGTCGGGCCCTTGACCACGGTGGAGCCCGCCGCGGCGGACGCGGACGGAGCGGGCTCGGCGGTCACCGTCGTGGTCGTCGCGGTCGAGGGGGAGTAACGCCAGACGGGCACCAGCGCGGCGGCGCTCAGGACTAGGGCGGGTATGACTCGTTTCACAGTGGGTTCCCGTCCCTCAGCCGGCCAGGCTGAAGCGTTCGAAGTGGATCTGCGGCTTGGGTACGTCCAGTTCGCGCAGGCTGCCCAGGACCGCGTTCATCATCGGCGGGGGCCCGCACAGGAACACGTCCCGGTCGGTGATGTCCGGCACCAGGCGCCGCAGCTCGCCCGGCGCCAGCAGGTCGGGGCTGACCGGCCCGGAGAGCAGGTGCAGTTCGGCGCCCTTGTCGAACGCGAGCTGCTGGAGCTCGCCGTAGAGGACCGCGTCCTGTTTCGCGCCCACCCGGTAGATGACCACGGCGTGGCCCTCGATCTCCTCCAGCAGGGCCCGGATGGGGGTGACACCGACGCCGCCGGCGATGAGGACGGACTCCGGCCGGGTGCGGTGCATCGCGGTGAAGGCGCCGTACGGGCCCTCGGCGAAGACACGGGTGCCGACCTTCACATGGCGCAGGGCGGCGGAGCCCTCGCCGGCCGCCTTCGCGGTCAGCCGCAGCTGCTTGCCGTCGGGCGCGGCCGACAGAGAGAAGGGGTTGGCCTGCCACCAGCGGTCCCGGGTCAGGAAGCGCCACAGGAAGAACTGGCCGGCCCGCGCGGGCATCCGGTCCAGGTCACGGCCGCTCATGTAGATCGACACGACGTTGTCCGCCTCCGGGACGACGGCGGTGACCCGGAGCTGGTGACGCCAGTTGCGCCACAGGGGCAGCACCAGCCGGCCCAGGAACACCGAGGCCAGGGCCACGCCCCACAGCACGTACCAGTAGGCCGTCGCGGTCTTCGACGAGGCGAAGGACGTACCCGCCGTGACCTGGTGCGTGAAGGCCAGCACCACCGCGACGTAGGTGTAGAGGTGGATGAAGTGCCAGGTCTCGTAGGCCAGCCTGCGGCGGGCGAAGCGGGCCGAGACGACACCGATCACCATGATGATGCCGAGCGCGACGATCGCGCGCAGTACGCCCTCGACGGTCTCGGCGAGGTCGACCAGCTGGCTGACCGGGTCCATGTCCGAGGACTGGGCGTACCCGAAGCTGATGAACGTGCCGTGCGCGACCAGCAGCCAGAGCACCGAGAACCCGGTCCAGCGGTGCCAGGAGGTCAGCCGGTCCATGCCGATGCGCCGGTCGAACCACGGCAGCCGAGCCACCAGCAGCAGCTGGAAGGCCATCAGCAGCGCGCCGTACAGCCCGGTGAGACGGCCCAGCACGATGAGGGCGTTCGAGGCGAAGCCCCCCTGGACGAAGAAGAAGGACACCAGGGCCACGTTCGCCGCCAGCACCGAGTACAGACCGGTGCGGGCGACCACTTTGGGGCGTGCTCCCGAGCGGCCTACCGCCGCGGGGGGTTGCTGGACAGTGGTCACGGGGACAGCTCCTTGATCAGGTGGGGATACGAGCTTCGCCGGTCCGCGCTGTCGTTTTCCTGTCGGACAACTTTCAAGTTTTTATCGATCGGCTTCCAAACCGTGAGCGGCTATGGCGGGAAGCGATCGGTGCCGCAGTATGAGGGCGTGGAAAAAGTGCGACTTCTCGTGGTGGACGACGACCCGCCGATCGCTGACCTGGTGGCGACCGTCGCCCGCTACGAGGGCTGGGACGCGGTCACGGCACACTCCGGTGAGGAGGCGCTCCGGCAGGCGGCCGCGTTCCGTCCCGACATCGTGGTCCTGGACCTGATGCTGCCGGGCGTGGACGGTTTCGGCGTGCTCGACCGGCTGCGCCAGTCCGGCACGATGGTGCCCGTGGTGTTCCTGACCGCCCGCGACGGCGTCGCCGACCGCGTCGCCGGCCTCACCCGGGGCGGCGACGACTACCTGGTCAAGCCCTTCGCCGTCGAGGAACTCATGGCCCGGCTGCGCACCGTGCTGCGCCGCAGCGCCGGGCCCGCATTCCAGCGGTCCGTGCTCCACGTCGCGGACCTGTCGATGGACGAGGACACCCGCGAGGTCCGGCGCGGCGACAGGCTGCTCACGCTCACCCCCACCGAGTACGAGGTCCTGCGCTACCTCATGCGCAAGTCCCCGACCGTCCTCACCAAGGCTCAGATCCTCGACCACGTCTGGGAGTACGGCTTCGGCGGCCGCTCCAACGTGGTGGAGCTGGTCGTCAGCCGGCTGCGCCGCAAGCTCGACGACACCGGGGAACCTCTCATCCACACCGTCCGGGGCTTCGGCTACGTACTGCGGCAGGCCACGGAGTGATCGCCCGGCTCCGGCAGAGCTACCGCTCCACGCGCCTCGGCACCCGGCTGGCTCTCGGCCTCGGTGCCCTGGCGCTCGTCGTGTTCGCCGTCGTCGGCAACGCGCTGACCATGTACATGCGCGACTACCTCTCCGCCCAGCTCACCGAACAGCTGAGGATCGCGCAGGTCGCCCAGGCCAAGAGCATCGCGGCCGACGGCACGCTCAAGGGCAAGAAGTACTGGGGCTGGTACTACGCGGTGTACGACACCTCCGGTGGCACCCCGGTGCTCCGCACGCCCGAGGACCCCGCCGACGTGCCCGAGGACATCGAGGAGTTCACCCTCGTGGCCAAGGCGCTGACCGCCGAGGGTACGGAGGTCACCCGCACCGAGTACCTCAAGGGCGCGGGCCAGTACCGGCTGCGGGGCTGCGAGGTCGAGCCCGGCCTGGTTCTGGTCAGCGCCGCGCCGATGGAGGACATCGACGACACCGTGACCCGGTTGATCACGGTCCAGGTCGTCACGTTCGCCCTCGCCCTGCTGGCGCTGGTGGTGTTCGGCCGGGCGATGCTGCGGCGCGGGCTGAAACCGCTGAGCGACATGGCGCACACCGCCCGCGGCATCACCTCGCACGACCTGACGGACTCCGCGCGGCTGCCGGTCCGCCACGACAACCGCGACGGCGGCTTCGAGGTGGAGGAGCTGCGCACCGCCTTCAACACCATGCTGGAACACATCGACGACGCGCTCGCGGTGCGCACCGAGGCCGAACAGCGCCTGCGCCGCTTCGTCGCCGACGCCTCCCACGAACTGCGCACCCCTCTGATGTCGGTACGCGGCTACGCCGACCTCTTCCAGTACGCCGCCGCCCACAGCCCCGAGGAACGCGACAAGCACCTGGCCCGGCTGCGCGCCGAGGCCGCCCGCATGGGGTATCTGCTGGACGACCTGCTGATGCTCGCCCGCCTCGACGCCGCCGACGTGGAGACCCCGCTGCGGCTGGAGGAGGCCGACCTGGTGCAGCTGGCGCTCCAGGCGGCGGACGCCTTCCGCGCGGGCCACCCCGGCCACCCGCTGACCGTGTCGACCGGCTCCGGACCCGTACGCCTGCGCCTGGACCCCCTGCGTCTGCGCCAGGTCCTCGACAACCTGCTCACCAACGCCGCCGTGCACACCCCGGGCGGCACGGAGGTCCGCCTGGAGGTGCGCGTCGGGTCCGGTACGGCAGAGGTGCGGGTCACCGACTTCGGGCCCGGTATCCCGGCCGACGACCAGGAGCGCGTCTTCGACCGCTTCTACCGCGTCGACAAGGCCCGCAGCCGGGACCGGGGCGGCAGCGGCCTCGGCCTCGCCGTGGCCCGCTCCCTGGTCCGCGCCCACGGCGGCACCATCACCCTGACCGGAGAACCGGGCACGACGACGTTCACGGTGAGCCTGCCCACGGCAGACGCAGACGCAGACGCAGACGCGGGCACGGCAGGCACGGGCGCAGCCGCAGCCGCAGTCGACAGCAGCGAGAGCGAGAGCGCGGGCGCGGGCAAGGGCAAGGGCAAGGGCAAGGCATAGGGGGCGACGACCGAGGAGAGCGGTCGGCTCGGGCCGCGCCTGCCCCGCCCCACCCCGTCGCCTACGCTGACCGGCATGGGCAAGACGGTGCGGCAGGCCGCGCGGGCCACGGTCCACCTGGTCGTCGCCGCCGCGATGGCCTTCGGCCTGTACCTCTTCGTCACGGTGCTGCTGATCACCGCGGTCGCCACGCTGGCCGTGGTGGGCGCCTGGATGCTGCCCGAGACCGTGACGCTGATCCGCCGGATCGCCGGCGCGAAACGCCATCAGACCGCCGCCCGGACCGGCCGGCCCGTCCCCGAGGCCTACCAGCCCATCGAGGGCACCCTCCGCGAACGCCTGCGCATCTCCGTCCGCGACCCCGGCACCCGCACCGACGCCCGCTGGATGCTCGCGTACTACGTCTACGGAGCCCTCCTCCTGCTCGCCGTACCCCTGTGGCCGGTGGGGCTGGTCGTCGACGGCGTGGGGTGCGGGCTGTTCCGCCGTGCTCCTCTCGTGCTGCCGTTGATCAGCCGTCTCGCCGACCTGGACGCCCACTGGTCCGAGGCGCTCCTCAGGCCTTCACTCAAGGCCCGCCTGGCGGAGAGGGTGGAGGAGCTGGCGGCGACCCGCGCCGACGCGATCGCCGCCCACGCTGCCGAACTCCGCCGGATCGAACGCGACCTGCACGACGGCGCCCAGGCTCGTCTCGTCTCGCTGTCCCTGCGGATCGGGCTGGCCCAGCGGGCGTACGACCGCGACCCGGAAGCCGCGCGTCGGCTCCTGCTCGACGCGCAGGAACAGGCCGAGACCGCGCTGACCGAGCTCCGGCACGTCGTGCGCGGCATCCACCCGCCGATCCTCACCGACCGGGGACTCGCCGGCGCCGTGCGCGCCCTGGCGGCGAGCAGCGTGCTCGACGTCACCGTGGACGTGCGCGGGCTGGAGGACGCCGACGGGCCGCGCCCGCCCGCCGCCGTGGAGGCCGCCGCCTACTTCGTCGTCGCCGAGGCCCTCACCAACGCGGCCAGGCACAGCGGCGGCGACCACGCCGAGGTCCGCCTCGCCCGCACGGCCCGGGGCGTCCGGGTCCTGGTGCGCGACGACGGCCGGGGCGGCGCCGAGACGGCTTCCCCTCCGGATCGCTCACAGGCGCCGTCCGAGGGGGTGCGGGCGGTGGGCGGATCCGGACTGCTCGGGATGCGGCGGCGGGTCGCCGCCCTCGACGGGCACACGTCCGTGACCAGCCCTGTCGGCGGTCCCACCGTGATCGAGGTCGAGCTGCCCTGCGTATGGTGAGCGAAACGGAATGATCGGCCTGCCCGACGACAGCGGTGGGGCGGCGGCCGGGGACAGAGGTGCAGACGCCGTGCGCGTGGTGATCGCCGAGGACAACGCCCTGCTGAGAGAGGGCCTGGTTCTACTCCTGACCTCGGCCGGGCACGAGGTGGCGGCCGTCGCGGGCAGCGGACCCGAGGTCCTGCCCGCACTGCTGGAACACCGCCCGGACGTCGCCGTCCTGGACGTCCGGATGCCGCCCGGCTTCCGTGACGAGGGACTGCGCGCCGCCCTGGAGGCCCGCCGGGCGCTCCCCGGTCTGCCGGTGCTGGTCCTCTCGCAGTACGTGGAGGAGTCGTACGCCGCCGAACTGCTCGGCGGGGGCGCGGGCGGGGTCGGCTATCTGCTCAAGGACCGGGTCGGCCGGGTGGACGAGTTCCTCGACGCCCTCGACCGGGTCGCGGCAGGCGGCACCGCGCTCGACCCCGAGGTGGTGACCGAACTGCTGACCCGCCGCCGGGACTCGCCTCTCGACTCGCTCACCCCGCGCGAGCGGGAGGTGCTGACGCTGATGGCCGAGGGGCACGACAACGCCACCATCGCCAGGACCCTGGTCGTCACCGAACGCGCCGTCAGCAAGCACATCGGCAACGTCTTCCTGAAGCTCGGCCTCCCGACCGGCGACACCGGTCATCGCAGGGTGCTGGCCGTGCTGGCGTACCTGAACCACAGGTAGCGGGCCCCCGAAGCGGGCGGGGGAGAGGGGGCGCCGGCCGGGCCCGGCCCCGGAGGGCCCCGGGAACGGCGACCCGGCCGGCGTCGGCCGACGGTCCCGGCCGGGGGACGGCTCGTCAGACGGCGGCCCAGGCGTCGTCCACCGGCAGCACCGCGCCGTTGACGAAGGCGGCCGCGTCGGAGGCCAGGAAGAGGATCGCGTCGGCCTGCTCCTCGGCCGTGCCGAGCCGGCCGATGTTCGCGCCGATCAGCCCGCCGATGACGGAGGGGCCGTGGGCCTGCTGGTCGGCGTCCACCTGGATGTTGGTCATCGTGGGGCCGGGGGCTATCGCGTTGGCCCGGATGCCCTGCTTGCGGTACATCACCGACAGGCTCTTCACCAGGCCGACGATCCCGTGCTTGGACGCGGTGTAGGCGGCACCGGCCGCGCCGCCGCGCAGTCCGGCCTCGGAGGCGGTGAAGACGATCGCTCCGCGCCCCGCCTCCAGCATGTGCGGCAGGGCGGCCCGGGTGAGCAGGAACGGCGCGGTCAGGTTGACCCGCACGACCCGCTCCCACTCGGCGTCGGTGACGTCCGCGAGGGCCGACATCCGGTCCATGATCCCGGCGTTGTTCACCAGGACGTCCAGCCCGCCGAAGGCCTCGACGGCCCGCGTGACGACCGCGTCCACGACCGCCTGCTCGCTGAGATCGCCGATCACCGGGAGGGCGGTGCCGCCGGCCGTCCCGATCGTCGCGACGGTCTCCTCGGCGGCCGCCTCGTCGAGGTCGGCGACCAGCACCTTCGCGCCCGCCGCGGCGAACTTCAGGGCCGCGGCCCGGCCGATGCCGGAACCGGCGCCCGTGACGACGACACTGCGGCCGTCCAGCCCGTTGTCACTCATGAACTGTTCCTCTTCCGTCGGGTGGGCCGCTTGCCGGGCGGGGGATGTCCGCCCCGCGAACGGCCCACGATCAGTGGTCCGATGGCGCCTCCGCGTCCCCCGAGCGCGTGCGGGACGCGGAGGCGCGAGCGAGCGTCCCCGGACCCGGCGCCGTTCGGAGGGTGGTGATCGGCGACCGGGCCCGGGGACGGCGCCGGGCCCCGTCCCCACGGGTGCGGCGCGCCGGGGCCTATCCCGCTCGAACGGGCCCGGCCCCAGGTCGCCCACGGCCGGGAAGCCTCGGGCGACGTCTTGCGCACGACGCCCGTCTTGGCGTCGTCTTGCTTGAGTTAGGCAAGCATATGTGGCTTACTTGAGTCAATCAATCGAGCCTGATGGGATTGCTTGAGTTAGGCAACGAGAGGGGTAGGGTGAGGTCCATGCCCTCATCACCGCCGACGGCCCGTTCCGCCTCCCCGGAAGTGATCGAGATCGAACGGGCTCTGACGCGGATCACCTATCTGAGCACCAGGGCCCGCCGGCACGAGCGACTGATGGCCCTCGCCGGAGTGCCGCTGGACCGGGCCGCCGTCGCCCTGCTGCGGCAGGTGGCCGACTCCGAACCGCTGCGCCCGGGGGAGCTGGCGGACCGGCTCGACGTCGAGGCCTCCCATGTCACCCGCCAGGTACAGCGGTTGGAAAGATCCGGCCACCTGACCCGTGTGGCCGATCCCGGCGACCGTCGCGCCCTGCGCGTCCGCCTGACCCCGGCCGGCCGGCAGGCCGTCGACCGCATTCGCGAGGCCGGCGCGATCGGCATGTGTCCGGCACTCGCCGACTGGCCCCCGGACCAGATCCGTCAACTCGCCGCACTCGTCAACCGCCTGATCGACGCGTTCCTGGCCCACCCCGTCGACGCGGGCCAGGGCCCCGGCGTGGGAGCACCGGCCCCCGCCACCGGTGATCCCCGGGCCGTGTCACGGTGACATGCCTCGCCCTCCGTGCCCCCAAGTGGCTGTGGGGGGCGCGCGAACGGCCGCGACGAACAGCCACGACGGACAACGCTCCGCCCGAACGATCACGACGAACAACGCGCCGCCCGCACAGCGACACCCTGACGACGAAGAGGCGAGCAGGCGGACGTCGAGCAGGCGGACGTCGAGCAGGCGGTCGCTCCCTTCCGAAGCGCCCTCTCCCGAAGCGCCCTCTCCCGAAACACCCCCTCCCCACGAAAGAGCCCGACACGGATGGTCTTGACCATGCACGGCAGTCCCGGTGGCAAACCGTCGCTCCCCCGAGGAGCCGGCCAGCACGTCCTCGTCGTCGCGCACGACCCGGACGCGGCCGAACTCCTCTCCACGACGCTGGAGTTGGCGGGCTACCGGATCCACACGGCGGACACCGGCACCGATGCCGTGCACCGGCTCAACGGCGGGCACTTCGACCTCGTCGTGCTCGACCTGGCGCTCCCGGACCTGGAGGGCCTCGGCAGGGAACGACGCCCCGTCGCCCACCGCCCGCCCGTGCTGTTCCTGACGCAGTACGACTCCCTCGGCAGACTTCTCCCCGAAGTCGGACTGGGGGAACAGGACTACGTCACCAAACCCTTCCGTATCGCCGAGGTGCTGGCCCGTGCCCAAGTCCTGTTGCGTGGCCGCGAACCCGTGCGCCGGGACGGCGAACTGTCGTACGGCAACCTGGTCCTGGACGATCCCGCCTGTCAGGCCCTGCGCGCGGGGCGGGCGTTGAACCTCACCCCGGCGGAGTACCGTCTGCTGCGCCACCTCCTGGTGAACGCCCACACCGTGCTGTCGAAGGAGCAGATCGGCCGCTATGTGTGGGGCGACTTCCACGGCGACAACGCCATCGAGCAGCTCGTCTCCCGCCTCCGCCGCAAGGTCGACGGGGCGGGCCCGCCCCTGATCCACACCCGCCGGGGCTTCGGTTACTGGCTGGGGGGCGCGCATGGCCAGGAGCGCTGAACGAAGCGTTCATGGTCATCCCAAGAAGCAAACGCACCCTCATCACGTCGGAAGATCCGACACTCCACCCATCGCCACAAGGGCGGCGCCGGACCTCTCCGGCGTCGCCCTTCCGTGTTCCCGGCGGGCGTGCCCAGCTCTCTGCGTGTACGTCAACTCGGCTATGAGACAAGCTGTTTGGGGCCAAGCCCTGGATCCGCACGGTCCGTCGGCGCGGCGCCGCGATGTGATCCGGGTCACGTCAGCTTCCTGTCAGGCAACTGGCGGCTAGCCGTCAGCCCACTCTGTTTGCATGTGCTCATCGAGGCCTCGAAGCATCCCCCGGCGCTCCGCCCCACCGGAGCCCCCACCACCGAGGAGAGACCATGGCCGACACACTGACCGACGCCGCGTCCGGCCCGCACGAGCGGCTCCCCGACCACCCGATGCCCAGGGCGTCGGCCTGCCCCCTCGCGCCGCCCCCGGCAGCGGCCGGGCTGCGCGGCGACCGGCCGATCACCCGGGTGCGGATCTGGAACGGCAGCACGCCGTGGCTGATCACCCGCCACGCCGACCAGCGGACCCTGCTCACGGACCCGCGTGTCAGCAACGACGATCACGAGCCCAGCTTCCCCCACGTCAACGCCCACCGGGCGGCGATCGCCCCGCACACCCCGAAGCTGATCACCAACACGGACGCGCCGGAACACACCCGACTGCGCCGCTCGGTCAACGCGCCCTTCCTGGTCAAGCGGATCGAGGCGATGCGCCCGGCCGTGCAGAAGATCGTCGACGACCGGATCGACGCCATGCTGGCCGGCCCCAACCCGGCCGACCTGCTCACCGCCCTGGCCCTGCCGGTGCCCTCACTGGTCATCGCCGAACTGCTCGGCGTGCCGTACGAGGACCACCACTTCTTCCAGGAGAACAGCAACCGCGTCCTCGACAACTCCCTCACCGCCGAGGAGGCTCAGGAGTCCAGCCGTGCCCTCGGCGGCTATCTGGACGCCCTGTTCCGCACCAAGCTCGAACAGCCGGGCGACGACGTGCTGTCCGAGATGGGCGCCCGCGTCACGGCGGGGGAGATGACCCATCAGGAGGCCGTCAGCATGGGCGTGGCCATGCTGATCGCCGGGCACGAGACCACGGCCACGATGATCAGCCTCGGCACGCTCGCCCTGTTCGAGCACCCGGACCAGCTGGCCGTGCTGCGGGACACCGAGGACCCGAAGGTCGTCGCGGGCGCCGTCGACGAACTGCTGCGCTATCTGTCC
Organism: Streptomyces stelliscabiei; assembly: GCF_014873495.1. Taxonomy (GTDB): domain Bacteria; phylum Actinomycetota; class Actinomycetes; order Streptomycetales; family Streptomycetaceae; genus Streptomyces; species Streptomyces bottropensis. The sequence goes on from NZ_JADBGF010000001.1 coordinate 9,172,994, forward strand.
ATCGTCCACTCGGGCCTGCGCCGGGTCGCCAAGGACGACATCGAGATCGGTGGCCAGGTCATCCGCAAGGGCGACGGCCTCCTCTTCGACCTCCAGACCGCCAACTGGGACCCGGCCGCCTTCCCCGAGGCCGACCGACTCGACCTCGCCCGCCCCGCCCGGCAGCACAACGCCTTCGGCTACGGCCCCCACCAGTGCCTCGGCCAGAACCTGGCCCGCCTCGAACTCCAGGTCGTCTACGGCACGCTCTACCGCCGGGTCCCCACCCTCCGCCCGGCCGCCCCGATCGAGCGGCTGGCCTTCCACCACACCGGCACCACGTACGGCGTGACGTGTCTGCCGGTCGCCTGGTGACACCCCCCATGCCCGCACCAGCACCGGAAACAGAGGAGCGACCCATGCGTGTGGAACTCGACGAGCCCAAGTGCGTGGCCTCCGGCCAGTGCGTGATGGCCTCCCCCGAGGTGTTCGACCAGCGGGACGACGACGGTGTCGCGATCCTGCTGGTGGAGCACCCCGCCGACGACCTCATGGACGGCGTGCGGGAGGCCGTCGCCCTCTGCCCCGCCGCCGCCCTCCGCCTGGTGGACCGGTGAGGCGGACGGTGGTCGTCGGCGCCTCGGCCGCCGGACTCGCGGCGGCCGAGACGCTGCGCCGCGAGGGCTACGACGGCACCCTCACCCTCGTCGGCGACGAACCCCATGCCCCCTACGACCGGCCCCCGTTGTCCAAACAGCTCCTCGCGGCGGAGTGGGACACCGACCGGCTGGCCCTGCGCACCCCGGCCCAGCTCGACGGGCTCGACCTGGACCTGCGCCTCGGGACCGCCGCGACGGGCCTGGACCTGGAGCGGCGCCGGGTACGGCTCGCCGACGGCGACGCGGTGCCGTACGACGGTCTGGTCATCGCCACCGGCGTACGGCCGCGGCGGCTGCCCGGTGCGGCCGCGCACGTGCTGCGCACCCTGGACGACGCGCTGACCCTGCGGGAGCGGCTGACACCGGGGACACGGCTGGTCGTGGTCGGCGCCGGGTTCCTCGGCGCGGAGGCCGCCGCCGTCGCCGGGCGGCTCGGCGCGAAGGTCACCCTGCTGGAACCGGCGCCGGTGCCGCTGGTGCACGCGGTCGGCGGGGAGGTCGGCGCGGTACTGTCCCGGGCCCACCTCGACCACGGCGTGGACCTGCGCACCGGGGTCACCGTCACCGAGGTGACCGAGGACGGGGTGCGGCTCGCGGACGGCGCGACGGTCGAGGCCGACGAGGTGCTGGTCGCGATCGGCTCGCTGCCGAACACCGAGTGGCTCGCGGACAGCGGCCTGGCCGTCGGCGACGGCGTGCTGTGCGACCGGTACTGCGAGGCCGCGCCGGACGTGTACGCGGCCGGTGACGTGGCCCGCTGGCACAACCCGCTGTTCGGCACCTCGATGCGCGTCGAACACCGTACGAACGCCGCCGAGCAGGGCATGGCGGTCGCCCGCAACCTGCTCCGGCCCGAGGAGCGCCGGCCGTTCGCGCCGGTGCCGTACTTCTGGTCCGACCAGTACGACATGAAGGTCCAGGCCTACGGCCGTCCGCGCGGCCACGACGAGGTCGCGGTCGTGGAAGGGGATCTGGCCGAACGGCGGTTCGTGGTCGTCTACCGCACCGGCGACCGGGTCACCGGCGCCCTCGCGGTCGGCATGCCGCCCAAGGCGATCCGGCGGTGGCGCCAGGCCGTCGCCTCCGGCGCGCCCTGGCACACGGCGCTGCCCGACGAGCGTCCGGCCGCGGCGGCTCCACCGAAGGCGTGACGTCGTCACCGGAGGCCGGCGGCCCCGGCCGTACCGGCGGAGACGGCCGGTGCCGCGGCATTGCCCGCCGGCCCCGAAGCGCGTTACCTCAACGGCACGGACCTTCTCGTCGACGGCGGACAGGCCGCCCGGCCCCGGCACCCCCGGCCGGCCCGACACCGCCGCCCGCCCGCCCCACCGCAGCGACGCGCACCGACACCAGACGTACCAGGACCGCAGAGAGGACACCGATGTCCACCCCCCACACCCCGTCCGACACCCTCTCCCTCGACCCGCGGGAGCTGGGCTTCGACCCCGAAGCCCTCCGCGCCCGCTACCGGGCCGAGCGCGAACGCCGCATCCGGCCCGACGGCGGCGCGCAGTACCAGCGGATCGCGGGCGAGTTCGTCTCCTACGACGACGACCCGTACGCCGACCAGGAGTTCACCCGTGAGCCGCTGCACGACCGGGTCGAGGCGGTCATCGTCGGCGGCGGCTTCGGCGGGCTGCTCGCCGGGGCCCGGCTGCGGCAGGCGGGCGTCGAGTCGATCCGGATCATCGAGAAGGGCGGCGACTTCGGCGGCACCTGGTACTGGAACCGCTACCCCGGCATCCACTGCGACATCGAGTCGTACATCTATCTGCCACTGCTCGAGGAGCTGGGTTACGTCCCGCGGTGGAAGTACGCGCCGGGCGAGGAGATCCGGCAGCACACCCGCGCCATCGGCCGCCGCTTCGACCTCTACCGCGACGCCTGCTTCCAGACGGTCGCCACCGAACTGCGCTGGGACGACACCGAGTTGGAGTGGATCGTCGCCACCGACCGCGGCGACCGCGTCCGGGCCCGCTATGTCGTCGTCTCCAGCGGCACGCTCAGCCAGCCGAAGCTGCCCGGCATCCCCGGCATCGAGACCTTCCAGGGCCACACCTTCCACACCAGCCGCTGGGACTACGACTACACCGGCGGTGACGCGAACGGCGGCCTGACCGGGCTCGCCGACAAGCGGGTGGCCGTCATCGGCACCGGCGCCACCGCCATCCAGGTCGTCCCCCACCTCGGGGCCGACGCGGCGCACGTGTACGTCTTCCAGCGCACCCCCTCCACCGTCGACGTACGCGGCAACGGTCCCACGGACCCGGAGTGGGCGAAGACGCTCACCCCCGGCTGGCAGGGGCGGCGCAGGGACAACTTCCTCAGGACCGTCACCGGCGTCCGGGCCGGGACGGACCTGGTGAACGACGGCTGGACCAGCAGCGCCCGCCTCCAGGAGAAGCTCATCCCGACCGACGCGTACGCGGACGTACCGGCGGACGAGCGTGAACGGGCGTACGAGATCGCCGACTTCCAGAAGATGAACGAGCTGCGCGACCGCGTGGCGGAGATCGTCGAGGACCCGGAGACCGCCGAGAGGCTGAAGCCCTGGTACCGCTACATGTGCAAGCGGCCCACCTTCAGCGACCAGTACCTGCAGACCTTCAACCGGCCCCACGTCACCCTCGTCGACACGGCCGACACCCACGGGGTCGAGCGGATCACCGAACGGGCCGTGGTGGTCGGCGGGGTCGAGTACGAGGTGGACTGCGTCATCTTCGCCACCGGTTTCGAGGTCGGTGTCTCGGGCCTGCTGTCCGGCCGGCTCCCGGCCTACGGCCGAGGAGGCGTCGGTCTGCTGGAGACCTGGGCGACGGCCGGGCCCAGGACCCTCCACGGCTTCTACAGCCACGGCTTCCCCAACCTCTTCCAGCTCGGCCCCCTGCAGAACGCCAGTGCCGTCAACTACGTCCACATCCTCGACCAGCAGGCGATCCACGTCGGCGAGGTCGTCGCCGAGGCCCGCAGGCGCGGAGCCCGGTACGTCGAACCGACCGCCGAGGCCGAGACCGCCTGGGTCGCCACCCTCCGCGAGAAGGCCGCCGACCTGTACCGGTTCCAGGCGGAGTGCACCCCCGGCTACTACAACAACGAGGGCCGGCCCCGGCAGCGCAGCGAGTCCTACGGCGACGGACCGGTCGCCTTCCACGAACTGCTCCGCCGCTGGCGCGCCGACGGCGGCATGGACGACGTGCTCGTGGGTGCCGAGTGACATGGGCGCCCGAGGACACGACGGCCCCGGGAACGGAACCGGGCGCGGGGCCCAACCGGTACGACGAGAGCGGCGCGCTGCGTACCACCGGCCCCCGGTGGCGGGCGCGGCGGCTCAACCCGCCCAACCCGCTGTGGGGTTCCAACGGCGTCGCCTTCGGTCCCGACGGGCGACTGTACGTCGCCCAGTTCCTCGCCGGACAGATCAGCGCCGTCGACCCGGCCACGGGGGACGTGGACGTCGTCGTCCCGATGGACGGTCCGGTGCAGTCGCCGGACGATCTCGCCTTCGGCGCCGACGGCTCGATGTACATAGCCGACCTGGTGCCGGGCCGGGTGTGGCGCCGAAGCCCGGCGGGGGAGTACCACCTCGTCTCCGACGACGTCACGAACCCCAACGGCATCACCTGCGTCGGCGACCGTCTCTTCGTCAACGAGATGAAGCCGGGCGGCCGGCTGGTGGAGCTGTTCCCGGACGGCGGCGACCCGGTCGTCCTCACGGACGGTCTGGCCCTGGGCAACGCGATGCAGCTCGGCCCGGACGGACACCTGTACTACCCGCACATGCTCACCGGTCAGGTCTGGCGGATCCCGCCGGACGGCGGGACGCCCGAGGTGGTAGCCGAGGACGTGCACGAGCCGGTCGCCGTCCGCTTCGACCGGGGCGGTGTCCTGCACGTCCTCTCCCGGGGCGTCGAGGGCATCGTCACCCGCGTCGACCTGCACGGCGGCGGCAGTCGCACGCGCGTCACCAGCGGGCTGAGGGGCCTCGACAACGCGGCCTTCGACGCCGAGAACCGCATGTTCGTCTCCAGCTACGCCAGCGGCGGCATCACGGAGCTGCACCCCGACGGCCGCACCCGGGAGATCGTGCGCCGCGGCTTCGACGGCCCCTACGGCGTGACGGTCGACCTCGGCGGTACGGTCCACGCCGCCGACCACTACCGCCTGGCGAGCCCGGCGACCACCGACGAGGGCGAGCCGCTCGGCCCGTCCCCGCAGGCGGGTCCCGGCGGAGTGCGGACCCACCTCCTGCTCCCCTTCGCCCACGGCATCACCGCCGACGGTGAACTGCTGCACCACACTTCGCAGTTCGGCACGGTGCGGACCTACGACACCACCACGGGGGAGGTCCGGGAACGGGCACGGGGGCTGAGTCGTCCCCTCGGCATCGCGGTCCGGCCCGACGGTGCGCTCGTGGTCGCGGAGACGGGCGCGGGCCGGGTCCTCGCCCTCGGGGACGAGGACGGCTCCGGCTCCGACTCGGTGACTGTCCTCGCGGAGGGTCTCGACCAGCCCACGGACGTGGTCTTCGACGCGGAGGGCCGGCTCTACGTCAGCGAGGAACGGCTCGGCGCGGTGCTCCGGATCGGGGTGGACGGGGGGACGGCCGTCGTGGTGGACGGGCTCGGCGCCCCGCAGGGCCTGACGGTTCTCGGCGCGGAACTGTTCGTGGTGGAGACCGGGCACCGCAGGCTGCGGTCGGTCCGTCTCACCACGGGGGAGTCGCGGATCGAGCTGGAGGAACTGCCCGTCGGACCGCCGCCGGGCGTCGTCCCCCGCACGGAACCGGCCCTGTTCGCGGACGTCATGCCCGGCATGGCCCGCCGCTTCGCGGGCCTCGCGACCGCCCCGGACGGCACCCTCCTGCTGTCGGCCGACGGCGAGGGCACGGTGTTGCGGTTGACATCGAGGCAGGAGGACCGGCCCGAGGGGTAGGCACCGCCGTCCCCACGCGCTCCCACCGCCCGCTGTCAGGGGAGCAATCAGGGGGATCAGGGGAAAATCAGGGGAAGAACGCCCGCCGCACCTGTTCCGCGATCAGTGGATACACCTCGCGGGCCCTGGCCTCGTCGCCGGTGTCGTAGCCGTGGTCGGCGCCGGTCACGTCGTGATGGCCCACCAGGGACCCGGCCGTGCGCAGCCGGTCCGCGTAGGCCACGCCCTCGCCCTTGAGGAGGTCGTACTCGGCGGTGACGACGAAGGCCGGCGCGATGCCCCGGAGGTCGGCGGTGTCCGAGGGGTGCGCGGGCGAGACCAGACGGTCGGCGCGCATCGTGGGGTCCGGGACGTACGAGCTGTCGAAGACGTCCGCCATCCACGGGCGAAGCAGGGGCCTGGCGATGGCGGCCCGCTTGTCGCGGGCGGCGGTCGCGAGGTCGAGCGGCGGATAGTGCAGGACCTGGAGGGCGATCGAGGGGCCGCCCTCCTCCAGCGCCTGGCGGGCCACCGCCGCCGCGAGGCCGCCGCCCGCGCTCTGGCCGCCCACGGAGAGCCGGCCGCCGTCCCAGCCGTGCTCGCCCCCGTGCCCGGCGGCCCACCGGACCACCTCGAACGCCTGCCGTGGCGGCGCCGGGAACGGGTGCTGGGGAGCGACCACGTAGTCCACGTTGAGCACGGCCACACCCGCCTCGGCGGCCAGACACCGGCACAGCGCGTCGTCCAGCTCGATCTGCGGCATGACGTAGCCGCCGCCGTGGAAGTTGACGTGGACCGGCGGGGGAGGGGCGCCCTCGGCGCCGGCGGGTACGTACAGCACGGCGCGGGCCGGGCCGTACGCGGTCGGTATCGTCACCTCGCGGGTGGCGCAGGTGTACTCGGGCAGTCGGGCGAGCCAGGCGGCCCGGGACCCGGGCCCGCCGGCCCGGCGGGCGGCCACGCCCGAGAGACGTTGCATCGCCTTGGCCGCGAGGGCGGCCACCGCCGGACGGGCGAGAAGGGACATGGGGACTCCGTTCGGAACACGGGGACTACCCGGGCGATGAACTTACTTGAGTTAGGCAACAAGATGGTAAAGTAGGGCTCATGTCCCCCTCACCGCCACCCTCCGACCCCGCTTCCCCCGAAGTGATCGAGATCGAGCGAGCCCTCACGCGCATCACCTACCTCAGCACCCGGGCCCGGGCGCACGAGCGTCTGATGAGCCTGGCCGGGGTGCCGCTCGACCGCGCCGCGGTGGCCCTGCTGCGGCAGATCGCCGATTCCGAGCCGTTGCGGCCGGGGGAGCTGGCCAACCGCCTCGGGGTCGAGGCCTCGCACGTCACCCGCCAGGTCCAGCAGTTGCTGAAGGCCGGTTACGTCACCCGCGTACCCGACCCGGACGACAGACGCGCCCAGCGCATCGAGCTGACGGCGGTCGGCAGGCAGGCGATCGGCCGAATCCGCGAGGCGGGTGTGCGCGGTATGCAGATGGCGTTGTCCGAGTGGTCGCCCGAGGAGCTTCGGCAGTTGGCGGGACTCTTCCACCGGATGGTGGACGACTTCCTCACCCACGCCAACGACCTGGTTCAGGGGGACTGACGGGGCGTTCGGGCGCGGGTCCGGGGGCTTCCGGTTCTCCGCGCCCGCACCCGGCACTCAGCCGGCGTAACCGAGCTGTTTCCTGATGTACGGCGTCATCAGCGTCTTCGCCTTCGCCAGCGTGGACGTACGGCCCCCGAGCACCGCCGTCTCACCCCCCGGCACCGGCAGGAGCGTGATTCCGTCGGCCGGCCCGAACGGCACGATCAGCGGAGTCCGCCGGATCGGCCGGTACAGCCGTGGCTCCTTGCGGTGCCGGCCCGAACTCTCCAGATACGCACGGATGTTGTGCGCGGCGATGTCCGCCTGGGCGAACGCGACGGGGGACACCTTCAGCTCGCTGACGTCGTTCACGTCACCGACCGCGAACACGTCCAGGCGCCCCTCGACGCGGAGCGTCCGGTCCACCTTGACCTGCCCCGCCGGGTTGAGCCAGTCCCCGTGCCCGGCCAGCCGCAGCCAGAGCGTGTTCGGCGTGGTTCCGTTGGCCCAGAACGACAGGTCGGCCTCGATGAGGTTGCCCCGCCCGTCCCGGTAGGTGCCGAAGTCGGGCCCGGGTGAGACGAACGAGTCGAGACGCACCTCCACGTCGCGCGCCTCCAGCCACGCCAGGGCCCGCCGTCCGGCCCACTTGCTGCCGGTGGAGCTGAGCAGCTCGGATCCGGCGTGCGCGAGGGTGACCCGCGCGTCCGGCCGGGCCAGCCGGATCTCGGCGGCGAGTTCCACGCCGCCCGGCCCGCCGCCGACGATCAGGACGTGCTCGGCGGCGGCCACGCTCTCCTGGTGCGCGGTGAACGTCTTGCCCGCCTCCTCGGTGGTGGTGCCCAGGAAGCGGGCCGGTTCCGGGTAGTCCGCGCCGGTCGCGATCACCACCACGTCGTACGGCAGCCGCTCACCCGTCGCGAGGGTCACCTGCCGCTCGCCGGTGTCGATGCCGACCGCCTTGCCCGTCACGACACGGCCGTTGCGCAGCAGTCTGTCGTACGGGATGAAGGGCGTCGTCGTCCATGCCTCGTGCACGCCCGCGCGCAGTGCGGCGATGCGGTGGAAGAAGACCTCCTTGCGGTCCACGAGGGTGACCCGTGCGACCTCGTCCAGCTGTTTGGCGAGGCGGATGCCCCCGTATCCGCCGCCGATCACGATGATTTCGCCGTCAGGCACGCCGATTCTCCTGTGCTGTGTGGGGGGAGAGGCGACGAGCGTAACGTTTGAAACCTCAAGTTACTGGCGGAGTTCGTGTTTGTTGTGTGAAGCGACAACGGACGACACGAGTCATCTGCTGCCTAGGCTGGGGCCGTGACCGACAACCACCGGCCCCTCGCCGTTTTCGACCTGGACAACACCCTCGCCGACACCGCGCACCGGCAGCGGTTCCTGGAGCGGAAGCCGCGCGACTGGGACGCGTTCTTCGCCGCGGCCCCGCAGGATCCGCCACTGGCCGAAGGGGTCGCGCTGGCCCGGGAGAGCGCACGGGAGTGCGAGGTGCTGTACCTGACGGGGCGGCCCGAGCGCTGCCGCCGCGACACCGTCGACTGGCTCGCCGCGCACGGCCTGCCCGAGGGGCGGATCCGGATGCGCCGCGACAACGACCGCAGGCCCGCCCGCCGCACCAAGCTGGAGATCCTCCGTGAGCTCGCCCGGACCCGCGAGATCCGCGTCCTCGTGGACGACGACGAACTCGTCTGCGAGGACGCGGAACGGGCGGGTTTCACGGTCGTACGGGCGCGCTGGGCCGCCGCCTCCGCCGCGCTGAAGGCGGCGCAGGAGCGGGAGGGGCGGACCTGAGCGCCCGCCCCGGCCCTCGCGTCGGCCGGTCGGTCAGCCGGTCTCGTCGTCCAGCCGGAAGCCGACCTTCAGGCCCACCTGGTAGTGCGCGATCTGGCCGTCCTCGATGTGCCCCCGGACCTGTGTCACCTCGAACCAGTCCAGGTTGCGCAGCGTCTGGGCGGCGCGGGCGACGCCGTTGCGGATGGCGTGGTCGACGCTCTCGTCCGAACTGCCGACGATCTCGGTGACCCGGTACACATGGTCGGTCATGCGGGTTCTCCTTGTCGCGAGCTCCATCGTGGCCGATGCGCCACACGTCCTTCCACGGTGCCTCAGGCTCCGCCGGTTCGCGAGGGGGCCGGGGTGGGCGTGGAGTGGGTTGTCGGGTGCGGGTGACTGGGAACTGCGCGAGAAGCCCCACTCACCCGCACCCGACGACGCGCCCCCCGGAACCGCTGCGCGCTACCCCACCCCGCTCAACGACAACGCGAACCGGCCCTGCTCATCCGTCCACCAGTGTGTCAACTCCAGCCCGGAAGCAGCCAGTTCGGTCCGCACCCCCTCCTTCCTGAACTTCGCGGACACCTCCGTCCGCACCTCCTCCCCGGCCGCGAAGTCCACCGCCAGATCGAGCGCGGGAACCTTCACGGTCTGAGCCGTACGGGACCGCAGCCGCATCTCGATCCACTCGCACTCGGCGTTCCAGAGGGCGACATGGTCGAAGGCGTCGGGGTCGAAGTCCGCCCCCAACTCCCGGTCCACCACGTTCAGCACGTTCTTGTTGAACTCGGCGGTCACCCCGGACGCGTCGTCGTACGCGGCGACCAGCACCGCCTCGTCCTTGACCAGGTCCGTGCCCAGCAGCAGCGCGTCACCGGGGGCCAGCAGCGCGCGGACGGCGGCCAGGAACGCCGCACGCTCCCCGGGCACCAGATTGCCGATCGTGCCGCCCAGGAACGCCACCAGACGAGGACCCGGGGTCTCGGGCGGCTCCAGCCCGGCGGTGAAGTCGGCGATCAGGGCGTGCACGTTCAGCCCCGGCCGCTCGGCGGCCAGCGCCTCGCCCGCCTGCCGCAGCGCGCTCTCGCTGACGTCGACCGGCACGTACGTGTGCAGGCCCGGCATCGCGTCCAGCAGGTGCCTGGTCTTGTCGGACGAGCCGGACCCCAGCTCGACCAGGGTGCGGGCGCCGCTCGCCGCGGCGATCTCGCCCGCCCGGTCCACCAGGATCTCGCGCTCGGCACGGGTCGGGTAGTACTCGGGCAACTCGGTGATCCGCTCGAACAGTTCGCTGCCGCGCGCGTCGTAGAACCACTTGGGCGGCAGCGTCTTCGGCATGCGGGTCAGACCGTCCAGGACGTCGGCGCGCAGCGCGGCGTCCGTGGCGTCCTCCGGCAGGGTGCGGGTGAGAAGGAACGGGCTCACGCGGGGGGCTCCTTCGACAGTGCGGGTGACGGGTCGTCGTCGTGCGGACGGGAGGCTTCGTCCGGCTCCTTGAGCGGGGTGAGCAGGACGTCCGTACGGCTCGCCGCGAGCAGGGTGCGGTCCGGGACCTCCACCCAGTGCGGGTCGTCGTCGTACGGCTCGGACGCCACGACCGTGCCGCGGCCGGGCTCGGTGAGATACCAGAGCGTGTCGCCCCAGGCCGTCGCGGCGATCGTCTCGCCGTCGGTGAGGAGCAGGTTGAGCCGCGACCCGGGGGCCGCCCGGGCGACCTCCAGGACCGTGTCGGCCAGCGCCTGGCCCTCCGTGTCGCCGGCCCGCAGCCGGTTCAGGACCAGGGCCCACACGAGCGCCGAGTCGTTGCGCGCCTCCATCGACAGCACCTCGACGGCGGGCAGTTCGGCGGCGAGCGGCGCCAGGGAGCCGGGCCATCCGGCGACCGCCCCGTTGTGGCTGAACAGCCAGGGGCCGGCCGAGAACGGCGCGGCCGCGGCCTCGTCGTCCGCGCCCGCCACCGTCGCGTCCCGTACGGCGGCCAGCAGCGCCCCGGTGCGGACCACCCGGGCGAGGTCCGCGAAGGACTGGTCGCCCCAGATCGGCCCGGCCCGCCGGTACCGCCCCGGCACCGGGTCGCCCTCGGCGTACCAACCGACCCCGAAACCATCGGCGTTGACCGTCCCGTACCGCTGCCGTCGGGGTGCCCACGACTGCCGGAACAGACTGTGCGGCGGGTCCACCAGGACCCTGCCCAGCGGCACATCGGTGCCGAGACAGGCGAGGTGACGACACATCAGACGACCTCCGGGGAGGCGTCGCGGGCCGTACGGAACCCGCTGAAGATCTGCCGCCGGATCGGATAGTCCCAGTTGCGGAACGTCCCCCGGCACGCCACCTGGTCCACGGCGAACGAACCGCCGCGCAGCACCTTGTGCTCGGGGCCGAAGAACACCTCCGAGTACTCCTTGTACGGGAACGCCGAGAACCCCGGATAGGGCAGGAAGTCGCTCGACGTCCACTCCCACACATCACCGATCAACTGCCGTACGCCCAGCGGGGATCGACCCTCCGGATAGCTACCGGCCGGTGCCGGGCGCAGATGCCGCTGCCCGAGGTTGGCGTGTTCGGGCGCCGGATCGGCGTCGCCCCACGGGTAGCGGGTCGAGCGGCCGGTGACCGGGTCGTGCCGGGCGGCCTTCTCCCACTCGGCCTCGGTGGGCAGCCGGCGCCCCGCCCAGCGGGCGTACGCGTCCGCCTCGTACCAGCACACGTGCAGCACCGGCTCCTCGGCCGGCACGACCTCGGTGACGCCGAAGCGCCGCCGCAGCCACTGCCGGCCGTCGCGTCGCCAGAACAGCGGCGCGTGGATGCCGTGCGCGCGGATGTGGTCCCATCCCTCGGCCGTCCACCAGCGCGCGTCGTCGTAGCCGCCGTCCGCGATGAACGCCTGGTACGCGCCGTTCGTCACCGGCGTGGTGTCGATGTGGAACGGCGGGACGGTCCGCCGGTGCGCGGGCCGCTCGTTGTCCAGCGCCCAGGGCTCGGTCGAGGTGCCCATCGTGAACTCACCGCCGGGCACCAGGACTTCGGAGGGGCCCGTGAACAGCGGGACGGGCTCGGGATCGGGCGCCGACAGCACGGCGGGGCCCTGCCGCAGCTGATGGGTGATCAGCATCGTCTCGTCGTGCTGCTGTTCGTGCTGGGCGATCATGCCGAAGGCGAAGCCCGCGTCGGTGAGCCGGGTGCCGTGGAAGTCGGCGCTCTCCAGCACGTCCAGGGCCCGGCCGCGCACCTCGCGCAGATACCGCCGGGCCTCCTCCGGCGCGAGCAGCGGCAGCGAGGGCCGCGCGGCACGCGGATGCTCGAAGGCGTCGTACAGGCCGTCGATCTCGGGCCGCATCGCCTCCCGCCCGGCGACGTTGCGCAGCAGCCACTGCTCCTCCTGGTTGCCGATGTGGGCGAGGTCCCAGACCAGCGGGGACATCAGCGGCGAGTGCTGCGCGGTGAGATCGGGTTCGTCGACGGCGGTCGTCAGGAGCGCGGTGCGGGCCCGGGCCGTGGTCAGCGCCGCCAGCGCGCGCTCCCGGAGTATGTCGGGGTCGGCGTCGGCCGTCGGGGCCGGCGTCCGGGGTGCGGTCATGCGGGGTTGTCCTTCCCGTGGAACACGTCGAGCAGATCGTCGGCGGGGCAGCGCCCCCGGGCCACATAGCGGTCGGTGTACGCCGCGACCGCGTCGAGCACCTCGGTGCTCGCGCCGAGCCGGGGCAGGGCCTCGGCCGCAGCGGCGAAGCAGACGGCAGCCGCCTCCCGCAGTTCGGGATCGGTCAGACCGTCGCGCACGGCCGTCTCCCACAGCGGATTGCGCGGTGGCGGTCGCGAACCCGCCCGCTCCGCGAGCGGCTTGACGGTCCGGTACGCGGTCTCCGCGGCCTCCGGGTCGTCGAACAGCGCCGTCGTCACGGCGAGCGGGACGATCCACCCGTCCTCGCCGGGCTGGGCGTCGATCATGCGCAGTTCCAGATGGCCGCGCGGACGCGCCGGCGGGAACAGGGTCGTCAGGTGGTAGTCGAGGTCGGCGCGGCTCGGCGGGGTGTCGGATCGCGTCCACTCCCGGAACGTCATCGCTCCGGGCACACCCCAGGGGCCCTCGTCGGCCCGGACGCACATCACCGGCGCGTCCAGCACCAGCCGCGCCCACTCCTCGCGCGGGTCGCCGTCGAGGGCCGGCGCGTTCGTCCGGCCCGGGTCCATCGCCGCCCACAGCGCCTGACGGGTCGAACGCAGGCCGGTCGCCCGGCCCCGCGCCAGCGGGGAGTGCGCGAACGAGGCCACCAGCACGGCACCGAGCTGGTGCGCCAGCCACCAGCGCCGCCGGTGACCGAGGGGGCCCGGCTCCTCGTACCCGGCGTCCAGGCACACCTGCACCGAGGCGGTGGAGCACATCATGTCCCGCCCCTCGGGTCCGAAGCGGTCGAGATAGACCTCCATGGCGTCGTACCGGGGCTCGTGGAGGTAGCGGGTCGGGGGGTTCCAGGGTTCGTGGCCGTAGCCGCTGATGCCGAGATCCGCCTCGCGCAGGGTGGCGCGTACGGCGGCGAGGTCGGCCGAGACGGACCCGACGCACTCCATCAGGGAGGCGGCCGGCGCCGAGCTGAGCTCCAGCTGGCCGCCGGGCTCGACGGTCAGCGGTGAGTCCAGGGTCAGGGTCCGCAGTGCGGCGTAGGCCGCTTCGAGTCGTGCGGGTGTTGCGGGGAGCCGCGGATCACGCAGCTCGTGGACGTGCCATTCCAGTTCGACACCTAGGGTCCGGGGTGGACCGGTCTTGAAGCAGATGCCCCGTACCAGGGCTTCCACCTCCGCCTCGGTGACCGGGGAGCGTCGCTCCGTACAGTCACTCAGCGAATCTGACATGTCGGGATCCTCCTGATATGCCAATCTCGTCGGCCGAGCCTTTGATCCGTACCCGATGGGGTGGGACCGGTGGCGCTCGTCCCACCCAAAACCCTCGTGCCGCTTTCGCACAAGGGGGCACATCGTGGCAATGCGGATCGGCGATCCCCGTTTCCGGGATCTTCAGGCACCCCTTCCCTTTCCGGTACCAGGCCATTCACACGAGGAAATTCCGTTGCGGCCCTTCCCCAGCATCGCCCAGGATGCGCCCATGAGCACGACGGGGGAGAAGTGGGCGTCCGCGCCGCACGCGGGGGTGGCGGCATGAGCGCGCGCCTGCGAGGAATCGCACGTGAGACCGAGGACATCGTCGCGGCCGGGCACTATCGCGCGCCCTCCGGCCGCCAGGTGTCCATCGCGGACGAGGTGGCGGCCGCACGGGCCGCGACCCGCCTGTACGGCCCCGACCCGGTGAGCACACCGCAGGCCGGCCCGGTGCGCGCGGCCGGCGAGGCCACCGTCGAGGTCACGGGCGAGAGCAGCCTGGAAGCCGCCCACCGGCTGACGAGGGCCGACCCCGCCCCGGTGGCCGTCCTCAACTTCTCCTCCGCCCGCAACCCCGGCGGCGGCTATCTGAACGGCGCCCAGGCCCAGGAGGAGGCCCTCTGCCGGGCCTCCGCGCTCTACGCCTGCGTCCGCGAGGCTCCCGCCTTCTACGCCCACCACCGCGCCCACCGCGACCCGTTCTACACGGACCGCGTCATCCACTCACCCGCCGTACCCGTCTTCCGGGACGACCGCGGCACCCTCCTCGACGCCCCGTACACCACCGGCTTCCTGACCTCCGCGGCCCCGAACGCCTCCGTCGTGCTGCGTACGGCCCCGGAGCGCGCCGCCGAGCTGCCCCGGGCCCTTGCCACCCGCGCGGAACGCGTCCTGGAGACGGCGGCGGCCCACGGCTACCGCCGACTGGTCCTGGGCGCCTGGGGCTGCGGGGTGTTCGGCAACGACCCGGCCCAGGTGGCGGGGGCGTTCCGGGCCCTGCTCATGGACGGCGGCAGGTTCGAGGGCACCTTCGCACACGTGGTGTTCGGGGTGCTGGACCGCACGAAGGGCGCGGTGGTCCGCGGCGCCTTCGAGCGGGAGTTCGCCACCGGCTCCTGAAGGGCCGCCTACCGCCACCCGTACCGCTCGCGCAGCCGGTGCACGACGGAGTTGAACCGCATCCGGTCCAGCGCGCAGGCCTCCCGCCGCATCCCCGTCTCGTGCAACCGCAGCACCCGGTCCACATCCACCCAGGAGTCCCGCCCCGACCGGTCCCACGGCCCGCTCCCGATCGGGACCCACTCCCGGTCCCCGTCGTGCCGCTTGCTGGACAACTGCACGGCGAGCAGCGTCCCCCGGGCCTCCCGGGCCACCACGAGCACGGGCCGGTCCTTCCCGCGCCCGTCGTTCTCCTCGAACGGGACCCACGTCCAGACGATCTCGCCGGGATCGGGATCCCCGTCGTGGGCGGGCGAGTACTCGGTCCGCACGCGCCCGACGTCACGGGGATCGGCCTCGGTGGTGGCGGTGGGCCCGTAGCGCCCGGGCACTTCTTGATCAGCGAAGGAAGTCACGGGGGTCACGCTAGCCCGCGCCCGTTTCCCGCCCCTCGAAAGGGGCGCGGGAAACGGGCGCGGGCGACCACGAACACACGACAGCCCCGGGGTTACGGTTCCCTGTCGACCCGCACCTTCTCCACGGCCGGCTTCTCCACGGGCACCCCGTTCACCCCGGCCCCGCCGCCGGCGGGCGCCCCGTTCTGGTTCATCGAGGACAGCAACTGCCGGGCCAGCCCCAGTCCGGTCCCGCCCATCGTGAGCGCCTTGGCGAACATGTCCGCCATGCCGTCGGCCCCGTTGAGCAGCACCATGTTGTCGACGTTGCCGAACGCGGAGGCGCCCGCCTGCACGATCTCCGGCCACTGCTCGGCCAGTTGCTGCGCGATCACCGCCTCCTGGTTCTCGGCCAGTGCGGCGGCCCGCGCCTTGATGCCCTCGGCCTCCGCGAGCCCCTTCGCGCGCGTGGCCTCGGCGGCGGCGATCCCCTTGGCCTGCCGGGCGGCGGCCTCGGCCTCACCGGTCAGCTGGGTCGCGGTCGCCTCGGCGGCGGCCGCCAGCTCGGTCTCCTTGGCCTTGGCCTGCGCGGCGGAGATACGGGCGTCGCGCTCGGCCTCGGCGAGCGTCCGTTTCTCGTAGGCCTTGGCGTCGGCCGGCTTGCGGACGTCGGCCTGGAGCTGCTGCTCGCGCCGGGCCGCCGCCAGCTCCGCGACGCGGGTCTCCTGGACGACGACCTCCTGCAGGGCGGCGGCCTCCGCGAGGGGGCCGGCCTGCTTGGCCTTCGCCGAGGCGTTGTCCCGCTCGGCCTGGTAGCCGGCCTGGAGGATCTCGCTGTCCCGGGTGGCCTCCGCCATGCGCGCCGCGGCCTGCTGCTCGGCCTCGGTGGCGAGCCGGTTGGCCTCGGCCTGCGCGATACGGGCGTCCCGCTGGACGGCCGCCGCGTGCGGCATGGCCATGTTCTTGATGTAGCCGGTCGGGTCCTCGATCTCGTGGATCTGCAGCGAGTCGACGATCAGACCCAGTTTCTCCATCTCCGTCCCGCACGCGGCCCGGGTCTGGCCGGTCAGTTTCTCGCGGTCCCGGATCATGTCCTCGACCGTCAACCCGCCCACGATGGACCGGAGATGACCGGCGAACACGTTGTGCACCCGCTCCGAGACCCGCTTCTGCTGGCCGAGGAAGCGGCGGGCCGCGTTGGCGATGGACACGAAGTCGTCGCCCACCTTGAAGATGACGACACCCCGGATCTTCAGCGGGATGCCCTGGAAGGTCACGCACTCCACGGCCAGCTCGGTCTGGTTCAGATCGAGCGAGAGCTTGCGCACCGCCTGCATACCGGGCAGCACGAGGGTGCCGCGCCCGGTGACGATACGGAAGTTCATGCCCTCCGTCAGGCCCTCCATCTTGTGCTTGGAGCCGGAGATGATCAGCGCCTCGTTCGGCTCGGCGACACGCCACATGAGCTTGAAGACACTGATCAGTACGACAACGACGGCTACGGCCGCCCCCGCGATGAGGCCGACGAACATCGGCCCACCCCCTTTGGCCAGGTGCCCTATCGGCACCGAACGTCGGGAGTGTCCCGCGTGGCCCGGCGGTGGTACAGGGAGGGAGGCACCGTTGTTGCAGTCCTGATGCGAACCGGTTCCCGAAGACCGACACACAGCCGTCGCGGGACCCGACGGGCCGTCAACTGTCGTACGCCGCCGACACGTACACCGTGCGCGGCGGCAGGTACTCCATCACCATCACGAGCGTCCCCGGCGCGATCCGGTCCTTCGCGGAGGCGGGGTACGCGAGAAAGTGCTCGGCGCCGCCCCGCACCCGGACGATCACCTCGCCGACGAGCCCGGGACCGACCGCACCGGTCACCCGTCCCATCAGCCCGACCATCGACGCTTCGTCCATGGTCACAGCGTACGGGTCGGAGCGCGGGCGCCGAACCCGCCCGCCCGAGCCCAACCCGCCTACACCACCGGGGAGTCCGCGGTGCTCCGCCGCGGCGGCCACTGCTCGTGCCAGCGCTGGTCCGCCTCCAACTGCGCGGCCAGCGACAGCAGAAGGGGCTCGCTGTTCGCCGGGCCGAGCAACTGCGCGCCCACCGGCAGCCCGTCGTCCACGAACCCCGCCGGTACGTTCACGCCGGGCCAGCCCAGCACGTTCCACGGCCAGGCGTACGGGCAGGCCGCGATCATCGCGCGGTCGGTGCCGAGCCCGCCGAGGTTCAGCATGGAGCCGATGCGCGGCGGCGGAGCGGCGGTCGTCGGCGCCAGCAGCACGTCGTACGACTGGAACAGCACGCCGATCCGCCGGTGCAGCGGGACCTCGGCGCGGCGTGCCAGCCGCAGGGGCGCACCGCCCAGCAGCCGGCCGAGGCGGGCGGCGTCGAGGGTGCGCCGGTCGAGGAGGCCCTGCTCGGCGACGGCGCCGACCCGTTCGGCGATGCCCGCGGTGGCGCGCGGGATGAAGGTCAGCCCGATCTGCCCGTACCGGGGTTCCGCCTCCTCCACCACGTGCCCGAGCGCGGCGAGCCGCTCCGCCACCGCCCGCACCCGTTCCCGCACCCGGGGGTCGAGGCGCGCGGGCAGCGCGGTGAACGGCGGCTTCAGGGACAGGGCGATCCGGAGCCGCCCCGGATCCCGGCCGACGGCCTCGGAGGCGTTGACGGCGGGCGGCCGGTGCAGGTCGCCCTCGTGGTTGCCGCTCGCCGCGTCCAGCAGGAGGGCGGCGTCGGCGACCGTGCGGGCGAGGGTGCCGTTGACGGTGATGCCCTGGAAGGACTCCGCGTGCGGCCAGGTCGAGATACGGCCGCGCTGGGGCTTGATGCCGATGAGATGCGTCCAGGAGGCGGGGATGCGCACCGATCCGGCGCCGTCCGAGCCCAGCGCGGCCGGGACGATCCCCGCGGCCACGGCCGCCGCGGAACCGCCGGAGGAGCCGCCCGGGGTGTGGTCCGGATGCCAGGGGTTGCGGGTGGCCCCGAACGCGGGCCCCTCCGTGAACGGCCACTGCCCCAGCTCGCACGTGTTGGTCTTGCCGACGACGATCGCCCCGGCCGCGCGCAGCCGGCGTACGGCCTCGCCGTCCTCCGGCAGCGAGGGGAACTCGCCCCGGCAGCCGAACGCGGTGGGTTCGCCCGCCACGTCCATGTCGTCCTTCACGGCCACCGGCACGCCGAGCAGCGGTCGCCGTCCGCCTTCCGCCAACTCCTTGTCCGCCGCGTCGGCCTCCATGAGCGCCGCCTCGGCCCGCACCCGCCGGAACGCGTTCACGGTCGTCTGGCTCGCCTCGATCCGGGCGAGCGTCCGCTCCACGAGCGCCCGCGACGTCACCTCCCCGGCGGCCAGCGCGCGAGCACATTCCACGAGACCCGGCGCACGGTCGACACCCATACGGAACACCTCCGGAAGCAGGATTTCTACCGAACGGTAACGTCCGCGCGGGCGCGACGGTACAGCGTGGACGACTTGCCTGACGAGGGCGGCGATTCGTGCACGCCTCCGCCCGCTCAGGCGCCGCCGCGGGCCAGGTGCCGCAGGGTGAGGGCCAGATGCAGCCGTAGCCGGCCCCGGGGTGTGCGGACGGGCCAGCCGAGGAGGGCCTCCGCGTGGGTCAGGCGGTCCTGGAGGGTGGAGTGGTGGACGTTGACGCCGATGGCCGCCGACCGCAGGCTCGCCGTCGTGGCGACCGCGTGGAGCGTGGCGAGCATCCAGGGCGAGTCGGCCGCGGCCCGCTCCAGATCCCGTACGTCCGGCGGAGGTTCCGCCCCCGGCGCGATCAGCTGGGCGAGGAGGGCGAGCGCGCCGAGGTCGTCGGCGTGGAACCACACGCTCACCGGGGTCCTGCGCGGTGCCCTCGGCGGTGAACCGCAACGCGGTCCGCGCGCCGGCCCAGGACTCGGGCAGCTCCGGCACGGACACCGCGGGCCCGACACCGACCCGTCCGGCGGGCAGGCCCTCCTCGCCGACCCGGGCCGCGCGCACGCGCAGGATGCGGGGCCGGCCGGTCAGCGGGGCGAGGGCCCGCGCCAGGGTGGTGGGATCGTCGGGGTCGAGGCCGAGGCGCCGGTCGGCCCGCAGACGGGCGCGCTCGGTTGCGGTGGGGTCGAGGACCGTCTCCACGAGTGCCGGGTCGTCGGCGGGGGAGAGGGGCGCCCGGCCCCGGGTCCGGTCCATCACCACCCGGAGCGCACCGGCGGCCCGCTCCTGGATGACGGCGTCCACCACGCTCGGCTCACCGCCCCCGGCCCGCTCCAGCCACAGCGCCGGCACACCGTCCGGCACGAGCGCGGCGGAGGGCCAGGCCGGGTCCGGCGGATCCTCGCTGTCGTGGCGCCGCCCGTCGGGCTCCACCCAGCGGCGCGTCCACACCGCCCCGGTTGTTGCCGACGATCATGCCGCCGCCGTGGACGTGGCAGATCACCGGCAGCGGACCCGGTGTCGCGGGCGCGGCCGGGCGGCAGACGAGCAGCGAGATCTCCGGCTCCCCTCGGGCCCCGGCACCAGCCGGTCCTCGACCTCGAAGCCGTCCACGGTGAGGTCCAGCTGGGCCATCAGCGCGATGCCGGGCCCCTGGCGCATCGCCGGGATGTCGTCCATGGTCAGCCCGCGCGGCACCAGGTCCTTGATCGCCTCCAGGGCCGCCGCGAGCTCCGGATCGAACGGGGGCGGGGTCATGGTCATGGCTTCTCCTCGTGCGGGTTCCGCATCCACGGTGCGCACCGCGACGCGTGGCCGACGGGGCGTACCGCGATGATGAGCGCCGCGGCAAGGGCGAGGACGCCGTCGTACGGCGGCGGTTGCCCGCCATCCGGCGGGTGGTCCGCGGGTCGCCCGGAGCGGCACGGCCGGCGGGCGCGGCGCCCGCGTACGCGCCCGCGTCCAGCACACAGTTCACGCCATAGCTTTCGCGTGTCGGCACCCCGTGCCGCGTCCTTCGCGGGCGGTCGCCGTACCGGCGGCGGGGAGCTGCGCGGGTTCCCCCGTGCCAGCCGGTCGCACGGCCTGGCCAGGCACGCGACCCCTCACCCGCCGTCGGCCCCGACCAGCGGATCGGCCCCCCGTCGTCGGCGGAACCCCGATGTGCCGTCTCGTCACGAGGCCGCCGGGGGCTCGACGTGGGCCGGTCGCCCGCACACCGGCCCGGTGCGGAAAGCAGGCCACACGTGCGTGCGGAGCCCTCGCGTACGTACTCATGTGGAGGTGGCGTGAAATAGCCGCCCGATGGAACAGATTTCGAACACATTCGCCAAACTGCCCAGCCACAAAGATCGGTGGCCCGACCCCGAGCCCCCGCACGGCCGACGGTCCCCCGGCCGGAACGACCTTCACCACTTCTGCAAGGATGCCCTCCTCATGGTGCAGATACCGAAAGAGCCCGCCCCGCCCTCGCCCCTGCAGCGATCCGTGCCCACGAGCGCCGACGTGGCACGTCTCGCGGGTGTCTCACGTGCGACGGTCAGCTACGTCCTGAACAACACCAGCGCCGTCCGCATCAGCGAGCCGACCCGCCGCCGGGTCCACGAGGCCGCCAAGGAACTCGGCTACGTACCGCACGCGGCGGCCCGCAGCCTGCGCGCCGGCCACAGCCGCCTGGTGCTGATGCCCACCCCGAACGTTCCGATCGGGCCGCTGTACAGCCAGTTCATCAACGAGATCCAGTGGGCCCTCAGCCGGCTCGACTACACCGTCGTGCAGCACGGCGGCCTGGGGCTGCGCGGCGACGACGCCGCCCGCGCCTGGGCCGAACTGCGCCCGGTCGCGGTCATCATGCCCGGCGTCGGTCTGGGCCCGCAGGGTGTGGCCGTGCTCAAGCGCTCCGGCGCCAAGGCCGTGGTCACCCTCACCCCCGAACCCGTCGAGGGCGCCCACGCGTTGATCCTGGACCACGCGGGCGTCGGCCACAGCGCCGGCCGGCACCTCGTCGAGAGCGGCCGCCGCCGCATCGGTGTCGTCGTGCCCGAGGAGCCCGGCTTCGGGGTCTTCTCCCAGCCCCGCCTGGCCGGCGTACGACGCGCGGTGCAGGGCACCGAGGCCACGGTCACCGAGCTGCCGCTCGCCTACGACGAGGCCGCCGCCGCCCGGCTCGCCCGCGACTGGCGCTCGCTCGGGCTGGACGCGGTGTTCGCGTACAACGACGAGTACGCGATGTTGGTGATGCGGGCCCTCCAGGACGAGGGCATCGGCGTCCCCGGGGAGACGGCCGTGGTCGGGGCCGACGACCTGATGCTCGGCCGGCTGTTGCGGCCCCGCCTGAGCACCGTCCACCTGGAGCTGCCCTCCGGACGTCACCTCGCGGAACTGGTCGACCGCGTGGTGCGCGACCCCGCCTCGGTCCCCACCACCCACGACGTCCTGGGCGCGAGGATCGTGCACCGCGAATCGAGCTGAACGCACAAGGCCGAACGCACACGGCCGAGCGGACACGGCGGTGGTGTCGTCGAAGGTCGGCAGGACCGTGACCGGCCGAACCGGCACGGTTGAACGAACACGGCCGAACCGGCACGGCTGGACGGGCGGGGCCGAACGGGCGAGGCTGGGCGGACAGGGCGGGACGGACCGCCCGCCTCGGGAGGCGCGTCATGCGCACGAAGGTCGGCATCATCGGAGCGGGTCCCGCCGGGCTCCTCCTCGCCCGGCTGCTGCACCGGGCGGACATCGACTGCGTGGTCCTGGAGAGCCGGACCCGCGCGCACGTGGAGCGTCGGCCGGGGATGCCGTCGGCCGGAGGCGTGCTGGAGCAGGGCACCGTCGACGCGCTGCGCGCGTGCGGGGCCGCCGCACGCCTGGAGACCGAGGGCGTGGTCCAGCACGGCATCGAACTGCGCTTCGACCGCGAACGGCACCGCCTCGACCTCCCGGCCCTCACCGGCGGCCGTACCGTCACGATCTATCCCCGGGCGGAGATCGTCAACGACCTCGTCGCCCTCCAACTCGCGGACGGGCCACCGCTGTTGTTCCAGGCGGAGGCGATCGGCGTCGAGAGCCCGCTCGGCGAGCGCCCGGTGGTGCACTTCGTCCACGACGGGTACCAGGAGGAACTGTCCTGCGAGTGGGTGGTCGGCTGCGACGGCTTCCACGGCATCTCCCGCCATGTGTTCCCGGCCGCCGCCCGCCGGGTGTACGAGCACGAGCACCCGTACTCCTGGCTCGGCGTCCTCGCCGAAGTCCCGCCGCCCCGCGAGGAGTCGATCTACGCACGCGGTGACCACGGCTTCGCCCTGCACGGCATGCGCTCAGCGTCGGTGTCCCGGTTCTGCCTCCAGGTCCCCAGCGGCACCGACCCCGCCGACTGGCCCGACGAACGTGTATGGGACGAACTGGCCGCGCGCTTCGCCATCGACGCCGACTGGACCCTGGAACGCGGACCGGTCACCGCCAAGTCCGTGACCCCGATGCGCAGTCACGTCCACGAGCCGATGCGGCACGGCCGACTGCTGCTCGCCGGGGGAGCCGCCCACACCGTGGCGCCGACCGGCACCGAGGGCCTCAACCTCGGGGTGTACGAGGTGTGCGTCCTCGCCCGCGCCCTCGTCGAGCTGTACACCCACGGAACGGCACAACTCCTGGACCGTTACTCGCAGGTGTGCCTCGACCGGGTCTGGCGGACGGCCCGCTTCTCGTACGACATGACCAGGATGCTGCACGCGCTGCCGGAGGGCGGCGCCTTCGACCACCGCCTCCAGCTCGCCGGGCTGCGCCGGATCACCGCCTCCCGCCAGGCGGCCGCCGAACTGGCAGCCCACTACACGGGGCTGCCGCCTGCCCGGTGAGACGGCCGGCTACCGGCCGTTCTCCTCCACCTGCGCCTGCTGCTCGGCGACGGCCTTGCGGACCTCGTCCATGTCCAGCTTCCGGGCCTGCCCGATGACGTCGGTCAGCGCGGCCTCGGGCAGCGCGCCCGGCTGCGCGAACACGGCCACCTGGTCACGGACGATCATCAGCGTCGGGATGGACTGGATGCCGAAGGCCTGCGCCAGCTCCGGCTGGGCCTCGGTGTCCACCTTGCCGAACACCAGGTCCGGGTTGTCGTCGGCGGCCTTCTCGTAGACCGGGGCGAACTGCCGGCAAGGCCCGCACCAGGACGCCCAGAAGTCGATCAGAACGAACTCGTTCTCGGTGACCGTCCGGTCGAAGTTCTCCTTGGTCAGCTCCACGGTGCTGCTCATGGCGTGCATCCCTCTTCCTGGTTTCGGTGCTCGGGGCGAGCCGCACTCGACAACGCCACCCCGTGGTGGCGTATTCCGCGCGCGTACCCGTTTGGCCACCGCGCACACCAGCAACCAGACTGACCCCATGACGGATACGGAAAACACCGAAGGCCCGGCGGGCGACGCGACACCGGACGAGTACGACGTCGTGGTGCTCGGTGCCGGACCCGTGGGGGAGAACGTCGCCGACCGCACCCGCGCGGCCGGCCTGTCCACCGCGATCGTGGAGAGCGAACTGGTCGGCGGCGAGTGCTCGTACTGGGCGTGCATGCCGAGCAAGGCCCTCCTGCGCCCCGCGATCGCCCGCGCCGACGCCCGCCGCGTACCGGGGCTGCGCCACCTGGTCGAGGGCCCGCTGGACACCGCCGAGGTGCTCGCCCACCGCGACTACGAGACCGCGCACTGGAAGGACGACGGCCAGGTCGGCTGGCTGGAGAGCGTCGGGGCGGCCCTGTACCGGGGCCACGCGCGCCTGGCCGGACCCCGCCGGGTCGTCGTGGACGCCCCCGACGGCGGGCGTCAGGTCCTCACCGCCCGGCACGCGGTGGTCCTCTCCACCGGCAGCCGCGCCCTCCTGCCCGACCTGCCGGGACTCGCGCAGGTCAAGCCCTGGACCAGTCGCGAGGCCACCAGCGCGCAGACGGTCCCCGGCCGGCTGATCGTCGTCGGCGGCGGTGTCGTGGCCGTCGAGATGGCCACCGCCTGGCGGTCCCTCGGCTCCGAGGTCACCGTCCTCGTGCGCGGCAAGGGCCTGCTGCCCCGCATGGAGCCCTTCGCCGGTGAACTGATCGCCGAGGCGCTCGCCGAGTCGGGCGTCGACGTGCGGACGGGTACGTCGGTGACGGCGGTGATCCGCGAGGACGGGACCGTGGTGGCCCGCACGGACACCGGCGACCGGCTGGAGGCCGACGAGATCCTCTTCGCCACCGGCCGCGCCCCGCGCACCGACGACCTCGGCCTCGACACCGTGGGTCTGGAGTCCGGATCGTGGCTGGAGGTGGACGACAGCCTCCGGGTGACGGGCAGCGACTGGCTGTACGCGGTCGGGGACGTCAACCACCGGGCGCTCCTCACCCACCAGGGCAAGTACCAGGCCCGGATCGCCGGGGCCGCCATCGCCGCCCGCGCGGCCGGGGTCCCGCTCCTGGAGAGCGACCGCTGGGGAGCCCACGCGGCCACCGCCGACCACGCCGCCGTCCCCCAGGTCGTCTTCACCGACCCCGAGGCCGCCGCCGTCGGCCTCTCCCTCGCCGAGGCCGAAAGGGCCGGGCACCGCGTCCGCGCGGTCGACGTCGAGTTCTCCTCCGTCGCGGGGGCGGGCCT
The DNA here is from genome assembly GCF_014873495.1 of Streptomyces stelliscabiei. GTDB lineage: Bacteria > Actinomycetota > Actinomycetes > Streptomycetales > Streptomycetaceae > Streptomyces > Streptomyces bottropensis. Next base: position 9,197,875 of record NZ_JADBGF010000001.1, read on the forward strand.
GTACGCCGACGGCTACCGGGGCCGCGCCCGCATGGTCGTCGACCTGGACCGCGAGATCCTGCGCGGCGTCACCTTCGTCGGCCCCGCCGTCGGTGAGCTGATCCACTCCGCCACCGTCGCCGTCGTCGGGGAGGTCCCGGTCGACCGGCTCTGGCACGCGGTGCCCTCGTACCCGACGATCAGCGAGGTGTGGCTGCGGCTGCTGGAGGCGTACCGGGGCTGAACCGGCCGGTCCGGGCGCTCAGTCGGGCAGCAGGAAGCCCAGCGCCCGGGCGGCCCGGACCGGGGTCGGGTCGTTCCAGCGGTCGGCCATCGCCTGGCTGGAGGAGAGGGACCTCAGCTCGGCGTGGTCGAGGTAGAGCGTGCCGTTCAGATGGTCCGTCTCGTGCTGGACGATCCGGGCCGGCCACCCCGAGAACTCCTCGTCCACCGTCCGCCCCCGCTCGTCGAGCGCCCGGAGCCGCACCTTGGCGTGCCGCGCCACCACGGCCTGCCAGCCCGGCACGCTCAGACAGCCCTCGAAGAACGCGTCCCGGTACGGCCCCACGGCCTCGTACGCGGGATTGACCAGGACCCGGAACGGCTGCGGCACCCGGCCCCGGGCCAGCCGTACCTCCTCCGGGACCGGCGCGGGGTCCTCGATCACCGCGATCCGCAGGGACACCCCGACCTGGGGCGCGGCGAGACCGACGCCGGGCGCCGCGTGCATGGTGGCGCGCAGGGCGGCGACGAAGCGGGCGAGGAGACCCGGGTCGAGCTGGCCGTCGAAGGGCTCGGCGGTGCGGCGCAGCACCGGGTCGCCCGCGGCGACGATCGGCAGCGGCCCCTCATGGGCGAGGAGTTCCTCGACCCGGTCGCTCAGGAGACGGGAGTCGACGCGGTCACGTTCAGAAGCCATCGGGCCAGGATGCCAACCGGCGTCGCGCGACGCGAGGCGGCTCACGCGTAGGCCCGCCGGCTCACGCGAGGGCCGGCCGGCCCTCGCGCGTCCACGCGACAGCATCACCGCGTGTGACCCACATCACACAAAGTGCCGGGAACTCGAAGCCTCCACGATCCGACTACTGGACCGCCACGACGTCCCCGCATCCCGGAGCATCCGCCGATGACCATCGCCCCCTCGACCGAGACGGACGAGTCCCAGAAACCCGTCGCCAAGCCCGACGGCGCCACGAGGGGCTGGGCTTCGCTCCGGCCGCTCGTGCTGCGGCTGCACTTCTACGCGGGCGTCCTCGTCGCCCCGTTCCTGCTGGTCGCCGCCCTGACCGGCGGACTGTACGCCGCCTCGTTCTCGATCGAGAAGATCGTCTACGCGGACCGGACGACCGTCGCCGAGGTGGGTGACGCCAAGCTGCCGATCTCCGAGCAGGTGGCCGCCGCCCGCAAGGAGCACCCCGAGGGCACCCTCTCCGCCGTACGCCCCTCGCCGGAGGACGACGCGACGACCCGGGTGATGCTGACGGGCGTCGAGGGCATCGACGAGGGCAACACGCTCGCGGTGTTCGTCGACCCGTACACGGCGGAGGTGCGCGGCGCCCTGGAGCAGTACGGCTCGACCGGCGCACTGCCGGTGCGGACCTGGATCGACAAGTTCCACGCCAATCTCCAGCTCGGCGAGCCCGGCCGCCTGTACAGCGAACTCGCCGCCAGCTGGCTGTGGGTCATCTCCGGCGGCGGCCTCGTGCTCTGGTTCGCCCGCCGCCGCGCCCAGCGCAAGGTGCGCGGCACCAGCGGCCGCCGCCGCACGCTGGGCCTGCACGGCACGGTCGGTGTCTGGGCCGCCGCCGGGTTCTTCTTCCTCTCGGCGACCGGCCTGACCTGGTCGACCTACGCGGGCGCCAACATCGAGGTCCTGCGCACCGAACTCCACCAGGCCACCCCGGCGATCTCCGCCGCCGCGGGCGACCACGGGGATCACGGCGACGGCTCGGCGGAGGAAGGGGCCGCCCCCGAGGGCGACCTGGACAAGATCCTCGCCGCCGCGCGGGCCAAGGGCCTCGGCGACCCGGTGGAGATCGTGCCGCCCGCCGACGCGTCCTCCACGTACGTGGTCAAGCAGGTCCAGCGCAGCTGGCCCACCAAGCAGGACGCGGTGGCCGTGGACCCGGCGACCGCCGAGGTCACCGACACGCTCCGGTTCGCCGACTTCCCCGTCCTCGCCAAGCTCTCCCGCTGGGGCATCGACGGTCACACCGGCGTGCTGTTCGGGCTGGCGAACCAGCTCCTCCTCATGGCCCTGGCCGCCTCCCTGGTCGTGCTGATCCTCTGGGGCTACCGCATGTGGTGGCTGCGCGGCCGCGCCTCGTCGTTCGGCCGCCCGATCCCGCGCGGCGCCTGGCAGCACGTGCCGCCGCAGATCCTGGTCCCGGCCCTCGCCCTCATCGCCGTCCTCGGCTACTTCGTGCCCCTGCTCGGCATCCCGCTCGCCGTGTTCATCGCGGTGGACGTCGTCCTGGGCGAGATCGCTCACCGGCGCGGCAAGCGGTCGTACGGCGGCCGGGCGGAGGCGAAGTAGGACGGCCGGGCGGCAGTGACGCGGGCCTCCCGGGGGAGGCCGAGCGATGAGGGGGCGCGTCCGACCGGACGCGCCCCCTCACGGCGCTCGTACGACCCCTACGCCTCTGCTCCCCGACGCCCCTACGCCTCCTGCAGCCGCTCGAAGTCGCCCGCGAGCGCCGCGGCGATCCGCAGGTGGGACTCCGCCTCCTGGTGCCGGGCCTGCCGCTCCAGCGTGCGGCCCAGCATCAGCCGGGCGTACTGCTCCACCGGGTCCCGCTCGACGAGGACGCGCAACTCGGCCTCGGCGCGGCGCAGTTGGGCCGAGTGGTAGTAGGCGCGGGCCAGCAGCAGCCGGGGGCCGGTCTGCTCCGGGACCTCCTCGACCAGCGGGCCGAGGACACGTGCGGCGGCGGTGTAGTCCTTGGCGTCGAAGAACATCCGGGCGCGCTCCCAGCGCTCGGCGGCTGTTCCGTGGTCGTAGTACGTGGTGTCCACTGGTGCCTCCTTCGAGGCGCACAACCCCCGCTCCCCGGTGGCTATTCCACCGCCTCTCCTACGGCTTCCGCACCCGGCGTCGCGGCGGCGAGTTCCGCGTTGGCGCGCTCGGTGACGAGGGTCAGGACGCGACCGGCGGTCAGCAGGTCCTCGGTGGGGATGCCGGCGTAGATCCGGGCGGAGACGGGCGCGGTCTCGGCGGCCGACCTGGCGAACGCCTCCCGTCCGGCGTCGGTGACCCGGAGGTGCGACGGCCGCTGCGGGTCCGTCTCCACCAGACCGGCGGAGAGCAACTCCTCGACGACGGCCCGTATGCCGACCGGCTCGACCTTGAGAAAGCCGACGACCTGGTGCACGACTTCGTCCCGTTCCACGGGGCCGTCGGCGACCGCGAGGACCCGGAGGGCCACCGACTGCTGGAACGTCAGGCCGTGTCCGGCCAGCACGCGCTCCAGGACCGCGCGGCTCGCGTAGTGGGCGAGGGCGACGACCCGGCCGTCGACGGTGGCTGCGGTGGAGGTCATGACTGCTCCTTGTCGTGTGCGTGCTCGGTGGAAGGGGTGAGCGGTACGTCGAGCAGGGTGGTCAGTTCACGGGTGAACTGGTGGGTGCGGGCGGAGTCCGGGCCGCCGAGCGGTTCCAGCAGCTGTCGCAGCAGCCCCTGGACCACCTCGATCGCGCGCCGGGTCACCTCGCGCCCCTGCTCGGTGAGCGCCAACCGCACGGCACGGGGGTCGCGAGGGTCCCGGGCGCGTTCCAGCAGCCCGGCGGTCTCCAGGGCGCGGGCCAGTTTGGAGACGTACAGGGCCTCCAGGCCGGTGTGGTCAGCGAGTTCCCGCTGGCTGGGCCGCTGTCCGGTCCGGTGCATGCCGTACAACGACGCGACCAGCGCGTACTGGGCGTGCGTCAGCCCGAGCGGAGCGACCGCGCGGTCCACCGCGACCCGCCACTTCACCGACAGTCGCCAGACGAGGAAACCGGGCGTCGCGCCCTCGAAATCCGAACCCATGCGAATACTGTACATGGCTACTATAGCCATGGCTACTATTTGCCGGACTGCGCCGCGGTGCGTGCGCCGTGCTAGCCCCCTGCGATGCACCGTGCCAGCGCCGGTCGAGTCCCGGGACGGGCGGCGGGCGGCCGACGGGGTCTGGCGGACGGGGATGGCCGACGGGGTCTGGCGGACCGGGATGGCCGACGGGGGACGGCTGACGGCGGGAGCCGGAGAGGTCTAGGTTGTGCAGCATGAGCAATCTTGATCGCGAGGCGGTGCCCGCGGTGTGCGGTGGCCGGGGCTTCGTGGTGGCCGAGCCGGTACGTGAACTACTCAGCCCCCGCCGGGTGAAGCTCGGTGAGTCCACCGAGGTGCGGCGGCTGCTGCCCAATCTGGGCCGCCGCATGGTGGGCGCCTGGGCCTTCGTCGATCACTACGGCCCGGACGACATCGCCGACGAGCCCGGTATGCAGGTGCCGCCGCACCCGCACATGGGCCTGCAGACGGTCAGTTGGCTGCATCAGGGCGAAGTGCTGCACCGCGACTCCACGGGCAGCCTGCAGACGATCCGTCCGCGCGAACTGGGACTGATGACCTCAGGGCGGGCCATCAGCCACTCGGAGGAGAGCCCGAAGTCGCACGCCCGCTTCCTGCACGGTGCCCAGCTCTGGGTGGCTCTGCCGGACAGCCACCGCCACACCGATCCGCGCTTCGAGCACCACGCCGAACTGCCGGTCGTCACGGCCGCCGGCCTGAGCGCCACCCTCATCCTCGGCTCTCTGGACGGCGCGACCTCGCCCGGCACGACCTTCACGCCGATCGTCGGCGCGGACCTCACACTCGCCCCCGGCGCGGACGTCCGCCTCCCGCTCGAACCAGACTTCGAGTACGCCGTCCTCGCCATGGCCGGCGAGGCCCACGTCGACGGCGTCCCCGTCCTCCCCGGTTCGATGCTCTACCTCGGCTGCGGCCGCACCGAACTCCCCCTGCGCGCCGACTCGGACGCCTCCCTCATGCTCCTCGGCGGCGAACCCTTCGAGGAGGAGCTGATCATGTTCTGGAACTGGATCGGACGGTCGCAGGAAGAGATCGTACAGGCGCGTAGGGACTGGATGGAAGGGTCGAGATTCGGGGAGGTGAAGGGGTACGACGGGGATCCGCTGCCCGCGCCCGAGCTGCCGCCGACGCCTTTGAAGCCGCGGGGGAGGGCCCGCTGACCTGCGGAAACAACTGATCATTCGGTGCTGGGTGGGTGACGTGCTGTCGGTGCTGTCTCCCGCTCGGAGGCCGCTCGCGGGGTGGTCAGTCCCGAGACCTGTTCGGCGAACGTCACCGCCGTGCAGGCAGGGTTCTCGCAGCGGAAGCGGCGCACGCATAACTCGATCACGACACCGAGCCCGCCCACGGCGACATCACGCAGCCTGCGTACGTACTGGCCGTGCACTCGGGTCGAGCTCTGACCGCACCGACAGGAGCCAGTCGTCGCCCGCACCCGCGCGTTCTCAGCACCACCTGGTCCGGTCGCCGATCGACCCCCTCGATCAGCAACGCGGACAGGTACGGAAACAGCTCGAGGAGCACATCACGAGAGCACGCGATGCATGATCGTGAACAGGCGGAGCAACGTGCTCAGCCGTCCGGATCACAAGATCGTCGACAGAACCCGGATCTTCACGTGGATGGCATCGATGAAGACCACCGGATAGACGGCGTCGAGGGGACGACTCTGCCATTCGGCCATGCCCTCCAGCACCTTGTCGGTGATGGTGGAGATGGTCTGCCGGGAGACCTCGGCGCCATAGACCTCGGCCCGGTGCGCCTGCACCTCGCCGGTGGTCAGCCCCTTCGCGGCCGGCGAGATGACCATCTCGTCGACGCCGGTCAGGCGCTCGACAAGCCTCATCATCCCGGTTCAGGAGGCACTTTCGAGTTTCCGATCAAGGTCCGGACGTCACCGCAAGTGAAACGCGGAGGCTGGGTCGGTTGGACAGTGTCTCTACTCCGGCGGTGAACACCGCACCTTCTGGAAGCTGGGGAGACCGAGGCGGCACATGCTTCGCGGGAACGCTTCATCCCCACGCTTTCTGCGGAAAGTCCTCGCATATCACCTCCCGGGCCGCTCACCCAGCCGCCCAGGATGCGCGAAGCCCATCTGGCCGACTCCAGCACGGGAGTACGCTGCCGGGTCCGACGCTCTCACCCGACCGCCACTCAGTCGCGGATGACTTCGTGGGCCTCCGGCCACGTGCCCGGGCTGTCCGTCTTCGAGTACTCCCGCTGGACGGCGCTCGGGCCGAGCTCACCGCTGCGGCGCGCCTGGCCCGAGTCCGTACGGTTGTGCTGTCCGTCAGTTCGCCAGGCTGACCGAATGCGCCGAGGTGGCACCGATCTCTTGGGCGATCTCGGCAAGGACGTCAGCCGGGACGTGGCTGTCGACGTTCAGGACCACCAGAGCCTCGCCGCCAGGAGCAGCCCGGGAGACCTGCATTCCGGCGATGTTCAGGTCCGCCTCGCCGAGTACGTGACCGATGGTGCCGATGACACCGGGGAGGTCGGTGTAGCGCACGAGAACCAGGTGGTCGGACATCGTCAGGTCGGTGTCGTGATGACCCACCGACACGATTTTCTGCACGTGCTTGGGGCCGACTAGGGTGCCGGAGACCGAGACCTCCTCACCATCTGCGAGTGTTCCGCGGACGGTCATCATGTCGCGGTGGTCCGTGGACTTGGAGCTGGTGGTCACGCGGAGTCCGACGCCGCGCTCCTGCGCGAAGAGTGGGGCGTTCACGTAGGAGACCGTCTCGTCGACGACGTCCTGGAAGACACCCTTGAGCGCGGAGAGTTCGAGGACCTTGACGTCGTGCCGGATGATCTCGCCGTACACTTCGACGTCGAGTCGGATGGCAACCTCCCCCGCCAGGGCGGTGAAGATCCGGCCGAGTTTCTCAGCGAGTGGCAGCCAGGGCCGTACGTCTTCCGCGATGACGCCGCTCTGTACGTTGACCGCGTCGGGGACCGGCTCGCCCGCGAGCGCGAGCCGGACAGAACTGGCGACGGCGATGCCCGCCTTCTCCTGTGCCTCGTCCGTGGAGGCGCCGAGGTGCGGGGTGCACACGACCTGGTCGAACCGGAAGAGCGGCGAGTCCGTGCAGGGCTCGTGCGCGTACACGTCCAGGCCCGCGCCCGCGACCCGGCCCTCCTTCAGCGCGTTGAACAACGCCTGCTCGTCCACAATGCCGCCGCGCGCGGCGTTGACGATCCGGACGTGCGGCTGGACCTTGTGCAGCGCCTCCTCGCCGATCAGGCCCAGCGTCTCGGGGGTCTTGGGCAGGTGCACGGTGATGAAGTCCGAGACCCCGAGCAGCTCGTCCAGTGAGAGCAGCTTGACGCCCATGTGTGCCGCCGACGCCGGCCGTACGTACGGGTCGTAGGCGACGATCTTCATGCCGAAGGCGGACATGCGCTGGGCCACCAGGGCACCGATGCGGCCGAGCCCGACGACGCCGAGAGTCTTCTCGCTCAGCTCCACGCCCGTGTACGTGCCGCGCTTCCACTCGCCGTTCTTCAGGGCCGTGTTCGCCTGCGGGATGTTGCGGGCCGTGGCGATCAGAAGCCCGCAAGCGAGCTCGGCGGCCGTGACGATGTTGGACGTGGGGGCGTTGACCACCATCACGCCGGCCTTGGTCGCGGCGGAGACGTCCACGTTGTCCAGGCCGACACCGGCGCGGGCGACGACCTTCAGTTTCCTGGCCGCGGCGATGGCCGCGGCGTCCACCTTGGTCGCGCTGCGCACGAGGATCGCGTCGGCGTCGGCGATCGCCGGGATGAGTTCGGCTCGGTCAGCGCCGTTGCAGTGCCGGATCTCGAAGTCCGGACCGAGTGCGTCAACGGTGGCGGGCGACAGCTCTTCAGCGATCACTACGGTGGGTTTCGGGCTCACTTGGTCTTCAGTCCTTACCTATTGCTTCGCGGACGGCCGTCTCCGTGGCCGAAGGCGGTGGTGACGTGCGAGGTGGTTCTGCGGGTTCTGGAGGAGTGCGGCCGACAAGGAGATGCGATGCGTGCGTGCCTTGCGCACTGGCCGACTTTCGCGTGATGGCGCGGGTGCGTCCTGACGGCAGGTGAAGTGCGGGCCGGACGGTCGTGGCACGGGCGAGTGTCCGGCCGGTGCCGGTGTCCCCGTGGGCGCACACGCCCAGCCATCGACGTGGGCGTGACCGACCGGAGGGGACGGAAGTCGACTCGTCCGCCCCCTCCGGCACAGGGCGTCGTGTTACGCGTTCGCGGGCTCCGGCTGCGCCTCGCGCACTGGTGGTGCCAGCCGGCCCGTGCGGTGGAGCCCGTAGAGGGCGGCCGCGCACGTCAGGCCGAGTGCCGACAGCGCCACCCACGGCAGCGCGGACATCCCGGCGGCCCGGGCGGCGTCGAGCGCCGCACCTGTCAGCAGGTTTCCGAAGGTGATGCCGATGCCACAGATGGTGTTGTAAAGGCCGTAGTGGGTGGCGACGAGGCGGTTGCCGGAGAGGCGGACGATGGTGTCCATCTCGAAGGGGTACGCGATCATCGTGCCGATCGCGAGGAGCAGCGCGGAGAGTGCCGGCGGCACTGCCGCGAGCAGCCACAGCCCCACCCCGCCGTCCGGTACCGGGACCGCGGTGGCCACCAGCAGCGGAACAAACCCCAGCCCCATGGTCAGCAGCCCCCAGGTCAGTGCGCGGCCCGGTTCCATGCGGGCCTTGCACCAGGCGGTCACCTTGGTCTGGAAGAGGATGGTGCTCAGGCCCGAGACGGCGAACAGCACGGCCACCGCCCCCGTGCCGAAGGTCCCGTCGCCGCCCAGGCGGCGCACCTCAAGCGGCAGTGCGAGATAGACCTGGAACTGCATGACGTAGAAGCCGATCATGGCGACCGAGAACAGCAGGAACGGCCGGTTGGCCACGATGCCCCGCCACTGGGACAGCACGCCCTCCTGGTCCTGGCCGTGCTCGGCGTCGTCGCCCCGGCGGGCGGGCAGGGCCCTGATCTGGACGATGCTCAGCAGAGCGAAGATTCCCGCCGCGACCAGGCACGTGACGCGGAAGCTCACGCCGGTCAGCAGCATGCCCACCAGCGGGCCGAGCAGGATCCCGGCCTGGTAGAAGACGTTGAACAGCGCGAAGGCCTCGACCCGGCGTTCGCCCGCGTCCGCCGCGACATAGGCGCGTACGGCGGGATTGAACAGTGCTCCGGCCAGGCCCGTAGCCGCCGAAGCGGCCAGCAGGGCGGGCACGGACTCCACCAGCCCGAGAGTCGCGAAGCCGATGATGCGCAGCATCAGCCCGGCTATGATCATGGGCTTGTATCCGAGCCGGTCGGCCAGCGTTCCGCCGAGCAGGAACATGCCCTGCTGGCTGAAGTTGCGTACGCCGAGGATCAGCCCGACCAGCCAGCCGGCCAGCCCCACGGGACCTGCCAGATGCGCGGCCAGGTACGGCATCAGCATGTAGAACCCGAGGTTGATGGTGAACTGATTCACCATCAGCAGCTGGACGCTGCGTTCGTAGGAACGAACCTGGGCGATGGTCGTCCTCACCGGTTCCCCTCCGCGAGCACATCGCTGCCGTCAAGCCGTTCGGCGGCGTCGCTGTCCACGGACACGTCGGCTTGCGCGTCGTATGCGTCGAGTGGACCGGCCGTGCCGGACCGCGGTTCCGAGCCCGCCGGCGCGAGCGGGTCGACGACGTTCTCGCACCGCGTCCAGCGGGTGACCTCCTTCTCGTCCAGGCGGCCGATCACCTCCGGTTCGAGTGCGGGAGGGGCGTCGAGCAGTCCGTGAGCCGTGCAGTAGTCGTCGTCGTAGACCGTGCCGAGGTAGCGTTGCGGGCCGTCGGGGAAGATCGCCGCGATCCGGGTGTCCGCGGGCAGCGTGCGGGCCAGCCAGCCGGCGACCATCGCCACCGCGCCGACGCTCCAGCCGCCTGTGGCGTAGTGCGAGGCAGCCAGCTGACGGCAGTTCCACACTGCCTCCGCCGGGGCGACCCAGTGCACCTCGCTGAAGTTGTCGTAGGCGACATTGCGCGGGTAGATGCTGGAGCCCAGGCCCCGCATCAGGCGGGGACGGGCGGGCTGGCCGAAGATCGTCGACCCGATGGTGTCGACGCCGACCAGCTTGAGGTCCGGGTAGAGCTGTTGGAGTACGCGTGAGACTCCGGCGGAGTGTCCGCCTGTTCCCACGCTGCACACCAGCACGTCTATGGGGCCGAGCTCGGTGGCCAGTTCGAGGGCGAGCGGGGTGTAGGCGGTGGTGTTGTCGGGGTTGTTGTACTGGTCCGGGCACCACGAGCCGGGGTGCTGCTGCATCAGCTGGGTGACCCGGTCACGGCGGGCCTGCTGCCAGCCCCCGGTGGGGTGCGGTTCGGAGACGAGATTGACCTGAGCCCCGTACGCGGTCAGCAGCCGGGTCATGGACATCTCCAGACCCGGGTCGGTGACCAGCGTGACGGGGTGCCCGTAGACCATCCCGGCCAGGGCGAGCCCGAGGCCGAGGGTGCCGCTGGTGGACTCGATGATCCTTCCACCCGGCTGGAGCTCGCCGCGGGCGCGGGCGCGCTCGACCATGTGCAGGCCCGGACGGTCCTTGATGCCGCCGGGGTTGAAGCCTTCCAGCTTCGCCCAGAAGCCGCGGTCCGGCTCGGTGAAGGGCTGGGAGACATGGAGGAGCGGGGTGTTGCCGACAAGCCCCCGTAGGGCGGAGCCGGAGCCGGTGGGAGTGAGGTCACTCTTGGTCATGGAGTGCATGTTCTCTTCGCTCTCGAATCGGTAGGGATGCGTGCGGATGCTCATCTCGCGCGACGGGTTGAGCCGCGCGGCGGGGCGACGAAAGGCGGCCCGTGGGTGGCTCCTATATGCGCCACCTGCAGATGGCCGTGAGAGCGGTCCGACCGCCGCTCGGCAGCGGTCTTCGGACGGCGCCAGGGAGTGGGCGCACGGAAGCCGCTGTGTCGTCCGTCAGCGACAGCACGGCGAGTGCGCGCGGTGGGACCCGAGGAGACGACTGCGGGTGGAAGGCCTTCCCGTGGCAGGGGTCGAGGCATCGATCGGGGGGCTCGGACGGGTCAAGGGTCTCGCCGTCGGAGCTCTCCGCAGGCAGCGGGGCCTCAGTCGACGCAGCGGCTGAACGAGCGTACGACTCCAGTGCATCGCGGTGATCGCCTGGGCACGTCAGCAGTACGAACGGCAGTACGAACAGCAGAGCGTACAGCGTGCTCCGGGCGAGTCGGCTCCTCCGGAGTGGACGTACGCATGGGACATCGGCATGTAAAAGGGCAGGGGTGGGCGGCACAGTTCCTCCGCGCGGCGGTCACTGCCCGTGCGGGATTTATCCCGGTCTGGGCAGCAATCGGTGAGGGGTGGGGAAGAGAGCCGTCGACCGTCTCCGCGCCACGCTGTGGGGCGGTGCGCGCAGGAGGTCAGACGCCATGGACCGGTCGCCGGGCGGAGGCGTGACACGGCCTTGGGCCGAGTCCAGAAGTCCCGGGAAGGGGCGACCGGTTCGGAACGCGCTGACCTAGATGCGAAGAACCGCGGAGTCCGCCGCCTGCGTTCTTGGAGCCGCGGAATCGCGTGCCGCGGTGGCGAGCCGGGCGGGCGCGGAGCCGGGCGCCTCGTCGCCGCTCTCAGAACTCAGCGGAGACAGGCAGGGCACAGCCACAGCGGGGCCTTGGGAGGGCTGCCCGACCGCACAGGTTTCACCTGCGTGTGGCTGTCCGTGGCTGTCGTTATGGCCTTCCGGCCCCCCTGCCGACTGTCGCGACGTGGCACTCGCAACGATTTCGTGTTCGGCAGTTGGCTCGAAATGCTCGCCCGAGGCCACGACGCCCTTCTCGGAGGCGAGGTGACTCACCGTCGTGTCAGGGCTGACGGCATGCGTATACAGCAGGCCGAAGAGGAACAGACCCAGCCCCAGCACGCGCACCAGAGCCGCTGATGAGCGGCTCCTCCGCATGAGGGAAGGAGACCAGGTCGTAATCATGTCGTGATCCTAACCTGATCGCCGAGCCCCGGCGCGCCACCTCGGAAGAACAACGCGTGAACCCAGCCACATGACAGCATCGGAGGCACCAACTACTCCGAAAGGCCGAGGACTTCAGCGTTCGCGAACGCCTTGGTCCGCTCTGCACGACCGCCTCGAAGAACGGGGAACGGTGCGGCCGGGCTGCAGTCCTCACCGCCCGGCCGCACCACTTCGGTTGCCGGTCAGCTCTTGCCGAGCATCTCGTTCATCTGCTCGATCTCCGCCGTCTGGGCCGTGATGACGTCGTCCGCGAGCTTGGTCGCGGGGCCGTACTTGCCGTCGGCCTTCTCGGTCTTGGCCATCTCCTCCGGCTACCACGCACCGCGCCCACGCCTGCCGACGAACTACCAGTTGGCGCCCCCACGGCCCCCGACCCTGGCGGTGCGTCGGCGCACTGATGGACACAGCGGCCGGGCTGGGACCTCCACCGCGCAGAGCGCCCTCCAGCGCTTCGTGATGGTCCTGGGCTGCGTCCATGCTTAACGACTCGGACCTCCGCCGTCTGCTGTTCACGGACCTGACGACGAAGCCCTGTACACGATCAGCTTCTACGAACACGAGCCCCGGCTAGTGCGGCTCAATGCTCCCGGCGGTACCGAGCCGCAGGTTCCAGCGGCCGGACCGGCCGGAGAGCTGCAGGGCGGACAGCGGCGGAACGTCGACGCGCCAGAACGACTGCTCAGGCGCACCCATCGCCTGCAGCACTGCTGCACGCACCACTGCCTGTTCGACCACGGCCGATACCCGGCCCGAATCCGGGGGCAGCTCTTCCAGCCAGGCGGCGATCCGGCGGCACAGTTGCGCCACGGACTCGCCACCGTGCGGGGCCGCCTCCGGATCCGACATCCATACGGCGAGCCCGGCCCCATCACTGCACGCGACCTCGTCCAGGGTCCGGCCCTGCCAACTGCCCATGTCCATGTCCCGCAGGACCGGCTCCGCAGCGACGGCGTCCCATCCCAGAGCCTGCACCGTCTGACGGCACCGCTGCGAAGGCGCCATGAGACAGACGGTGGCCGCCGGAAGCGATCTGGCGACCCTTCGTGCCTCCCCAAGTGCCCGCTCGTCCAACGGCGTGTCCCCGCCGAAACGCACGTCACGCTCCGCAGGTGCTGCTGCGCACAGCAGCGTAAGCCGGATGGTCATGACGGGCCCTCTCCTCAAGGTCGGTTCATCGTAGGTGGCGTACGCCATGTTGGCCGAAGGCCCTCTTGCCCCTACCATCTGGGGCGACAAGGACGACGGCGAGAAGGAAGTCCGGTGCAAGCCCGGCACGGTCGCGCCACTGTGTGCCACCCCGCCAGCCAGGCGAGGGTGGTGAGTCAGACCCAACGCTGTCGTCGAGTGCTCCACACGATGCGGGACGCGTAGTTCCCGAGGAGGTCTCGCCATGGCGCAGTCCACTGCCGCCCCCACCCCCACCACCCAGACCCTCACGCCGCTTCCGCTGCGGGCGATCGCCCCCTGGGCCGTCTTCTTCGGCGTTCTGATGCTGGTCCTGCTGTACTTCGTCGGCGCCGAGCAGGGCGCTACGGCCGTGGTCTCCGGTGAGGGAGTGCACGAGTGGGTGCACGACGCCCGCCACCTCCTCGGCTTCCCCTGCCACTGACGGAGTCCTCCATCATGAACTCCGTCACCGTACGCACCTTGTTGGTGCGCGGCATGCTCGCCGGCCTCGCCGCCGGCGTGCTCGCCTTCGTCTTCGCCTTCCTGATCGGGGAAGGCCCGGTGGACGCGGCCATCGCGTTCGAACAGGCCAACTCCCATGAACACGGCGGCGAGGAACTCGTCAGCCGCACCCTGCAGTCAACCGCCGGTCTCGCCACCGGCGTCCTCGTCTTCGGCGTCGCCATCGGCGGCATCGCGGCACTCGCGTTCTGCTTCGCACTGGGCCGCATCGGCCGGTTCGGCGCCCGGGCGACGGCGGCACTCACCGCACTCGCCGGGTTCCTGCTCGTCTACCTGGTACCGATCCTGAAGTACCCGGCCAATCCGCCCGCCGTCGGCAACCCGGACACCATCGGCAAGCGCACCCTCCTGTTCGTGCTGATGATCGCGCTGAGTGTGCTGCTGGGCATAGCGGCGGTCCTCCTGGGCCGCAGGCTCGCCCCGGCGTGGGGCAACTGGAACGCCTCCATCACGGCCGGCGTCGCCTTCGTCGCGGTCATGGCGGTCGCGATGGCCGTCCTGCCGCACGGGGACAACACCCCGAAGGGCTTCCCGGCGACCGACCTGTGGGAGTTCCGTCTGGCCTCGATCGGCATCCAGGCCGTGCTGTGGGCCGGCTTCGGGCTGCTGTTCGGCTTCCTGGCCGAACGCGTCCTCGAGCCGCAGCCGGTCCGCGGCAAGCTCTCCGCGTCGGCCGCCTGACCAGGAAACCCTACGGCGGGGCCATCGGGGGCGCGCCCGGTGGCAACCGCCGTAGCTGTGTGCGTGCGGGTGCGAGTAGTTGCGGTACAGAAAGTGCCGCTGAGGTTGATCTTGCTGGAGCGTGCCCGGGTCGGGGGTGAGCTGGAAAGGCCCGCAGGTTCTTCAGGTCGTGTGCCAGGGCGCATCCGACCTGGTGGCCCGGGCGTTTAGGGCGAGGCGGAGGGCGTACGCCGGTCGTTCGCCGGGGACGGGGCCGAGGTAGTGGTGTCCGGTCATGTGGCACCAGGCGGACAGGTCGAGTGGGGCGGCCGGGTCGGTGGCGATGACGTGGACGAGCGTGCCGGCCTCGGCGCCCTGGACGGCTGCGCGGAGGTGGAGCAGGGCGACGCACAGCAGGCCGGTGCCGTCCACCGTGATGGCCGGATCGGGTATGGGGGCGGTCTTCATCGCGGCAGGGTCTGCGTGACGCGCCAGAGGCGGCGGGGCAGTTCCCCTTCTTCGAAGGCATGGACCTCGTCGAGGGTCCAGCCGTCGGCGAGGGTGTCGACCAGGTGTCGGGGGAAGAAGTGCACGGCGAAGCCGCCGTGTTCGTACGAGCGCCGACTACTCCTACATGGAACCCTGGACACGGCTCATCAGGCGTGTCACGGGTGAAGGGAAAACCGTCCGACGCGTCCGCGTCGTCACAGAGCCGCACACCCCCTACATCCAGTGGGAGCACACCACCACCGCCCTGGACGAGGAGGCCGGCGAGGAGATCCGCTGGCTGCCCCGGCACCGCCTGCCGGAGAGCATCACCTTCCCCGTGGGAGGCAACGACTGGTGGCTGTACGACGACCGCCTGCTCGCCGTGGGCCACTTCGGCCCCGACGGCAGGGTGCTCGGGTCGGAACTGATCGAGGACCCGGACACCGTGGCCGAGTGCGTACGCCTACGGGACCTGCTGTGGTCCGCCGCCATCCCGCACCCCGAGTACAAGCCCTGACCGACCCAAGAGCACCCAAGTAGAAGAGGCACTGCAAGCGCTCGGTGCCCGGCTGCGCGGCTTCCGCAAGGACGCCGGATTCGCCAGCGGCCGGGCATTCGCGCGCGCCACCTCGTGGCAGGAGTCGAAGGTCTCCCGCATCGAGAACGGCAAGCAGCGCCCCAGCGAGGACGACATCCGCGTCTGGTGCGAGACGACCGGCCAGGGCGATCAACTGGGCGACCTGGTCGCGATCGTCCGCCATGTCGACGAACTGTGGCTCGAATGGCGTCGGCAACTCCAGACCGGCGTCGAGAAACGACAGCGCCAAGCCATCCCGGTGTATGCCAAGACCAAGGTCTTCCGCATCTGGCACCCCACACTCATCTGGGGAACCCTCCAGACCGCGGACTACGCAGCCGAGGTCTTCCAACAGGGCGTCAGCTACTACGAGATACCCAACGACATCGATGCGGCCGTGGCGAAGCGCCTCGAACGCCAGCAGTACCTGTACCAGGGTGAACGCATCTTCAACGTCCTCCTCGGCGAACAGGCCCTCTACACCAACTTCGGCGGCCCAGAAGTGATGAAGGGACAGCTCGACCGCCTCCTGGCGGTGATGCGGCTTCCCCGCCTCAGCCTGGGCATCGTCCCCAAGTCCGCCCCGACCCTCATCTGGCCGGGCAACGCGTTCTCGATGTTCGACAGCCGACTCGTCCTCGTCGAGACCTACTCGGCGGAGTTCTCCGTCTCCCAGCCCCGAGAAATCGAGCTGTACACCAAGGCGTTCGCCCTCCTGAAGCAGTCAGCGGTCTACGGCACCGCCGTCCGAGAACTCATCTCCACGGCGATCCAGCACTACGACCAGATCCCGAACGACTAGGAGAGCGCACCGTGCAGCCGATGACCCCGAACTGGCGAACCAGCTCCTACACAGAAACGCAGAACTGCGTCGAAGTAGCAGACAACGACCCGACCACAGTGATGATCCGGGACACCAAGACACGCGGCCGGGGAATGATCGAAGTGCAACGGGCCACGTGGACGGCTTTCGTGGAGCACACCACCCGGGCGCACGCCGCTTCAGCGAGACGCTTCACGGATTGCCGCCTCGACGGAGATCGCCACGGGCCTCGAACCGGAACGCGGAGCTGATTCGCCCACGGCAGACGAGAATGAGCCCCAAGAGACTGGAACCTGCTCCGGGATCATGTCAACTTACAACATCCCGCAAAACACCAGTCAGTGGAGGGACGGGCTCTCGTCAGCAGGGAGGCCGACCGTGACGGCAGCCAGCCAGTGTCTCACTGGACCGGGATCTTGGACGTGGTCCGGCTGGGGCCCGCCGACCACGCGACCGCGGTCACCGCCGCCCAGCTGAGGGCCGTGGCGGAACGGTTCGTCGCGGTCGGCCAGTGGCAGCCCGGGGCGCCGGACATCACGATCGTCATGGACGCCGGCTACGACGTCACCCGCCTGGCCTGGATGCTGCGGAATCTTCCCGTCGAGTCGGTCGGCCGGATCCGCGGAGACCGGGTGATGCGTCTGCCGAAGCCGCCCCGCGTCTACGACCCCAAAGGCGGGCGCCCACCCAAGCACGGGCCGGAGTTCCGCTTCACCAAGCCCGAGACGTGGCGCGCCCCCTCCGTGACCACGGCTACCGGCACCACCAACTACGGCAAGGCCGAAGCCCAGGCGAGGGACCGGGTCCACCCAAGGCTGACCCGCCGCTCGGCCTGGCTGGAGCACGACGGTGAACTCCCCATCGTCGAGGGCACCTTGGTCGGCCTCACAGTCAGATCCTCGGCTTCGTGCCGTACGAGTCGATCGACCCGGTCCGGATCGGCGTCGGCTACTTCCTGGAGGCCGACGGCAAGGTCGCCGAGAAGCCGTACGTCCTACTGCGCCGGGCACTGGAGCGCAGCGGCAAGGCGGGCGTGGCCAAGTTCGCCTGGCACGGCCGGGAGCGGCTGGGGCTGCTGCGTACGGGCGGAGACCACTTGTTCCTTACGCGCGGTATTCCCTGTGTCCAAGGGTGACGAGAGGATCGGGTGGTTGCCTCATGGGGTGTGTTGTTGGTTGTCGTGTAGCAGGTGGTTGAGTGTTTCCGGGTTGAGCAGGAGTCCGCCGAGGACGAATGCGGCTCCTGCCGAGGCGAGTTCGTCGGGGTCGTCGCCGGTGTGTCCGGCGGCGTAGTCGATGTGGGAGAGGGTGACTCCGGCAACCATGGCCTGGCCGAGAGCGGGGCTGATGGGGCGGAACTCTCCGTTGCGGATTCCTTGTTCGATGATGCTGCGCAGGGCGGTGTAGAGGGCTTCGAGCTTGGCGTTCCAGGGGGCCAGGTCAGGGTCCTGGAGTACGTCGTGGGCGTAGATCCCGGACAGCGCGAAGGGCAGCCGGTGCAGGGTGGTGAGGTCCCAGAGGACGTAGTCGTACAGCCTCCGCGCCACCGGGCCCGGCGCGCTCGCCGCGTGCTGGGCCCGGGCGAGGGAGTCGTCGAGGCTGATCGCCAGCAGCTCTTCCAGGATGGCCTGCTTGTTCGGGAAGTGGTGGAACAGGGAGGGCTGCTTGACGCCCACCGCCTCGGCGATCTGGCGGGTGGAGGTGCCGCGGTAGCCGTGGCGGCGGAACAACGACGCGGCCTCCGCGAGGATGCGTCGGCGCGTGCTGTTGGTGATCTTGTCGGTGCGCGGCATCCAGTCAGCGTAGCCCGGTGTCCTGGACCGACCACCGGAGCAGGTCGGGCCGGTCGTAGTGGCCGGTGACATCGAGGTCGTGCTTGTAGGCGACGGTGTCGCTGAGGTCGATGTCCGCCACGATCATGGCCGGGCCGAGCACCGGCTCGGTGCGCCATTCACCGTCCGGACCCACCACTCCTGAGCCGCCGGGGAAGAACGCCTCGCTGTCGGCGTCCGCGCCGACCCCGCGGGCGTACGCTTCCCTGATCTCTTCCGGTACGTCGGTCACCGGCAGCCAGGTCGCGGCACTGACCACGAAACAGCGGCCCTCGAAGGCGTACGAGCGGGATGCCAGCCGGTGGGCCTCGGGCATGTCGGGCCACAGGGCCACATGGATCTGCTCGTCACTGTGATGCAGCGCGTGGCGGGCGATGGGGTGCCAGTGTTCCCAGCAGACCAGACTGCCGACCCGGCCGGCCGAGGTGTCGTACGCGCGTAGGCCGTGGGCGTCGCCCGGGGTCCATACCAGGCGTTCGGTGTGAGTGGGGAGCAGTTTGCGGTGCACGCCCAGGAGTTCGCCGTCGGCACCGATGGTGGCGGCGCTGTTGTACAGGGTGGCCGAGTGAGGTCTGGCGCGTTCGTTGAAGCCGATGACCACGTTGATGCCGTGGGTGGCCGCGGCCTGGCGCAGGGCACGCATGTGGTCGCCGTCGGCGGTGGCACTGGCCGTGACCAGCCGCTGGAACCAGTGGCGGGCCTCGGCGTCGTTCCAGCCCGCGAGCCCGAACACCCAGGCCGGGTAGCCGCCGAGCCAGGTTTCCGGGAAGACGGCCAGGTCCGCGTCGAGTGCCGCTGCTTCGGCGATGTGCCGTACGGCTGCCTCGGTGCCGGCGTCGAGGTCCAGAAGGTGCGGGGGCTGCTGGACGACACAGATACGAGTCATGGGAAGTGGCTCCTTACCAGCCGGCGATGGCGCGCACCGCTACCCAGGTCCAGGCGGCGGCGAAAGCGGTGAGACAACTGAGGTCGAGGTGGGAGACCCAGCGGTTGCGCTGGGGGAAGTCCGGCCACCAGGCGAGCGCGCCGGTGGAGAGCGCGGTGTAGTAGCCGGACACCAACAGCGCGGTGGAGGTGACGGGGCCGGCGGTGATCAGCGCGTCGGCGGCTATGAGCACGGCGCCGATGATCAGGGCGTCGACATGGCCCTGCCGCAGTCGCGGCCACTCCTTGATGCGGGCCCAGCCCTTGGGCTTGCCGAGCGAGACATACAGGAGGAGCCCCGACCAACCGCCGAT
The DNA here is from genome assembly GCF_014873495.1 of Streptomyces stelliscabiei. Lineage (GTDB taxonomy): Bacteria > Actinomycetota > Actinomycetes > Streptomycetales > Streptomycetaceae > Streptomyces > Streptomyces bottropensis. The sequence continues at coordinate 9,217,223 of NZ_JADBGF010000001.1, forward strand.
GACGAGCAGGATCAGGCCGCCTGCGCCGAGGATGCCGATGTCTTTCACGACGTCTTTCCCGTCCCCGCGCCGAGGTGCGGGCGGGCGATCACCAGGTAGAGGCCGGCAAGGCCGGCGAGAGCCGCGAAGACCCAGACGACCGCCCAGACCTGCCAGACCGGTGCGCCGGGCGGGGCAAGGATGGTGCGGGGCCAGGCGATGTTGACGGTCTCGAACGCGAGCCAACAGAAGGCCAGCACGTTGACGACCATGCCCTTGCGGCCGAGCCGCAGGGTTCCGCCTGGCTGCCAGCGCCCGGTGAGCCGGGCGAACAGGGCCGCGGCGACCACGAGGAGGAAGGTGATGTACAGCCCGCCCGTGCCGAATGTGATCATGGTGCCGATCGCGCCGTCGTTCAGGCCGAGCGGAAGCCCGGCCGCGGCGGCCGCGCTGGTGACCGCCATCGCGACCAGCGGCACCCGGCCACGGCCGGTGACCGCGGCGAGTTTCTTCGACGCGGGCAACATGCCGTCCCGGGCCAGACCGAAGGTGACGCGGCCCAGATATGCCTGCATGGACACCAGGCAGGCGAGGAACGTCACCACGACGACGGCCAGGAACGGCTTCTGCGACCAGGAGCCGAACGAGCCGATGACCGTCGGTGTGACGGGGTCGACCACCTCACCGTGTACGACGGCCGCCAGATCCTTGGTGGCGAGCGTGACCGCGACGGCGACCAGCACGACCGCGCCGCCGACGACCGCGGTGGCCCTGACGATGGCGCGCGGTACGTTGGCGCTGGCGCCCTTGGTCTCCTCGGCGACCGAGGCACTGGAGTCGAAGCCGACGAACGCCCATCCGCAGACGGCGAGCGTGGCCAGCAGCGCCCCGCCGGTGGAATTCCCCGAGGACGCCGGGGCCCCGAGCGTCTCGAACAGCACGGAGAAGTCGTGCACCCGGAAGAAGAGCAGCAGGGCAAGCCCGACGACGATGGAACCGACGATCTCCGCCCCGAGGCCCGCGATCACGACGACACGCATGATCTTCACGCCTGACCCGTTGAGGGCCAGAGCGAGGACCAGCAGGCCGGCCGAGATGAGGCAGCGGGTCATTCCGTGCGGCTCGCTACCGGTGAAGAGCAGGCCCAGCCAGGGCGCCGCGAGATACGCCACCGTGGTGAGCGCGGCGGTCACCGCCGAGATGTAGACGATGCCGGTGAACCAGGCCGCACGCGGCCCGACCAGTCGCCGCACCCACTGGTACGGCCCGCCGGCCACCGGAAACTCCGAGGCCAGTTCCGCGTACACGACGGCCACGAGCAACTGTGCGACGAGGCTGGCGAGCAGCATCCACAGCCATGCGGGACCGCTCAGCACAGAGCCGAGCGAAAAGATCGCGTAGAGCCCGACGACGGGCGCGACGGTCGTCACGCCCACGGAGAAGGTGGACCAGATACCCAGTCCCCGACGCAACTGCTGCCGGTAACCGAGCTCCTCCAGTCGGGTGTCGTTCTGACCGTCTTGTCCTGTCATTGGCTAATCTCCCTATCGATCGATAGGGAGACTATGGGGGCGACAGGTCACCTTGTCAACGGCCCTGCTCCGCGCTCCCCGACGGCGCCGCCGGAGCCCCGGCCAGAAACGGGGAAACAGAGCACCGACAGGCACTGTCACGTCGGCTGACCGGTGGGATGATCTCCTGGTTGATCAGGCTGGGAGGGGCGTCCTTGGGGAGCGCGTCGCTGTCGTACGAGGGTCACCGGTACCCGGTCGAGGTCATCTCCCACTGCGTGTGGCTGTACCACCGCTTCCCGCTGTCCTTCCGCGAGGTCGAGGAACCCATGCTCGAGCGCGGCGTGACCGTCTCCTACGAGACACGGTGCGCCGCTGGTGCGCCAAGTATTGGATCGGGCGGTCCCAGGAGGAGATCGAACAAGCGCGCCGGGACTGGATGGAAGGGTCGCGGTTCGGGGAGGTGAAGGGGTACGACGGTGCTCCACTGCCCGCCCCGCAGCTGCCGGCGGTGCCCTTGAATCCGCGGGGAAGGGCCCGTTGACCTGCGAAATTGCTGACACGTCGGTGACGGGCGAGCGACCCGGCTCGGGGTGCCGCGGACAGCGTTTCGTCCGGTCTCGGGAGGGCGGCTCGGAGGTCCTGACAGAGGCGTTGGACGTGGCGGTGGGTGATCAGGCAGGCGGCGAGGCCGAGGAGCGCTTCGTGGATGTCGTCGCGTCGTTCCCAGCGGATGCGCAGTCGGCGGAAGCCGTGCAGCCAGTCGATCGTCCGCTCGACCACGTCACGGAAGATGCCCAGGCCAAAGCCGTGTGGCTGGCCTCGTTCGGCGATGACCGGGCGGATGCCGCGGGCCCGGAGCAGTCGGCGGTATGTGTCGTGGTCGTAGCCGCGGTCGGCCAGGAGCGCGTCGGGTCTGCGCCGGCGGCGGCCGACCAGACCGGACATGGCGGGGACTGTGTCGAGCAGGGGCAGGAGCTGGGTGATGCCGTTGCGGTTTCCGCCGGTCAGGGACACCGCGAGCGGGATGCCCTGTCCGTAGGTGAGGACGTGGTGCTTGCTGCCCGGCCGTGCGCGGTCGACCGGGCTGGGTCCGCTTTCGGGCCGCGCCGGGCCGCCCTGACGTAGGAGGAGTCGATCACTGCGCGTGACCGCCCCGCCTGACGGAGGGGGAGGCCCGGTGAACCTGGCACTCGCAACGCCCCGACACGGGGCAGGGGAAGACACGGTCACCCCTGGGCTCATGGGTGCCGTCCAGCCGGAGTTCCTGCGGCAGGCCCAAGAGCATGCGATCCGCCGTTGTGTGAAGACCGCGTGATGCGGCAGCCGCGCATCGCATACTTTGACCGCACTCTCGCCTTACAGCCAAAGCATTTTCCACTTCTGCCGACGCTGACGCGTCACTTCACGGGCACTTGCATTCCGAACAGTTTTTCCGCATTTCGGAACGCAATTTTTTCCTTGGCTTCGCGTGGCAGATCGACTCCCCGGAACCAGTCGGTTTGAGTTTTCATATTTGCAAACGGGTAGTCGGTTGCAAACATCACTCGATCCACGCTTATGTACTTCAGCAGGAGATCGAGCAGTTCAGTCTGAGGGAATGCGCTTGTTGTGAACCAGAAATTGTCATGGAAATACTGCTCGAACGGCTTGTCCAGACTCTTCTCGGTCACTTCGCTCATCTTCTCCACGATGCGTTTGTAGAAGAACGGAAGCCCCTCTCCCATATGACCGATGATAATCTGGAGCTTGGGATGCCTGTCGAATACTCCTGAGGTGATCATTCGGAGGCACTGAGTAACGACTTCCTGGTGCCATCCATATGCAGAGATGCTGAGAACCTGGTCCTGGAACTCCTTCTGATATTCCGGCCGCATATTGCTGTAGTAGATTCCGAAAACCTCGTCAGGCGGCAGGCCCGGATGGATGTATATCGGCACATCAAGGGTTTCGGCGCGCGCCAGCAGGGGCTCAAAGTCAGGATGGTCGAGGAATTTCTTCCCGATGATTCCATTGGTCAAACACCCCAGGAAGCCATCTTCTCGAACTGTGCGTTCCAGTTCGTCTGCCGAGGCCTCCGGATTCTGCAGAGGCAAGGTTGCAAATGCCTTGAACCGCCCCGGATAGGTGGCCATCGGTCCATCGACGAGCATCTTGTTGAGACGATACGCAAAATCGATGCCCTTCTGACCTTTGACATTCTGCACACCTGGCGTATGTGCGGAGAGGATCTGAACGTTGATCCCCGCCTCATCCATTGCACCGATGCGGCGCGGGCCGAGCTCGGCAAGACCAGTATTCTCGAGGAACAGCCTGTCGTTCAGCACCATCAACTCATGGGTGGAAAAGGTCTCTTCCGTGCCGATGAAGGGCAGGTCCTGGTCCCGCAGTGAAATGTCCGAAGTCTTGTCCGAAGTCTCGTTCTCGTTCGCTGCCGAGACAATGGCATGCGTGGACAAGCCGGCGCCAATGCCAAGTGCCGTGGCGGCGGTCAGGAATCCGCGGCGTCCCATGGGCTTCATGTCAGTCTCTCTTCAGGTGTCGGTGTGGTGCGGTATCCGTGCGGCATCCGTCTGCGAGATGCTTCAGATCGCCCCTTCGTGGTTACCGGACGCGCCCAGGTGTCCGCCCACGCCGCGTCCCCTGCTTCGACCTCGACCGCCGGTCACGCCGGTCCGCCGAAACACTGCCAGCCGAGACCAGGGGTCTTCGCGTCCTGCTCGCGCACCGCGGTAGTGCCGCCCGGCGGGCACCGCGTACGCGTCGGCGTGGTGCGCGATGGCGGCGTTCTCCGGTGCGAATTGGGTCCCGGTCAGGAACGCCGTCTTGGTCAGGCCCGGATCGATCATCTGGCACCGGTGCCCGTCCGAGCCGCCGCCCTCCGGCGGCGTGGGCGGGTGGGCTTCGGCTTTCCTCAGGTCGAGGAACCGCTCGCCGGCGCGCAGCGGCCGTGGTGGAGCTGACGACCCGCCCGCGTGCGCGCTGTGCGGGCCGGCTGTGGCGGGCCCCGCACTGTTGTCGGCGTGCGACCCGCGGGCGGCGACAGGGAACGCCGTCGCCAGCGCCCTGGTGGCCGCCCCGAGCCTCAACCGCCCGGACGGCGCATTCCCTGACGGCGCTGCGTCGACTGCCATCACTCGCCTCCTGCATGCGGGTTGCATCGCTTATCTGGATGCCTACTTCCTACCGAGCGAACCTGAGACGAACGTTAGAACCCGTCCTTGAACCGTCGCGGTGCAGAGGCCGGACGGATGCTCGACGGCCGACGCTGTCGCATATGGCTCTCGTCGCCCCGTGGATCCATGCTGTGTACCGGTGCGGGAATCCCTGAATGCGCTCGACCGATGCCACGATGCCGGTCACTATCTGGCCAGCGGACAGCGGACAGCGGACAGCGAACCGCCTCCCGTTATCCAACATTTGGCGCAGTTCTACCGTCATGACATGGAGGAGTGAGCTGCCCCGAGTTTGGTAGCGGCCGATCTTGTGTTTTTCAGGCGGCTTTGGGTGTGTCAACTCAACGGCTGATCCGGGTTGTTGAGGTTCGGTTGTTGGCCGGGGTGAGCCCGGCCTTCGAAGGCGATCTGGAAGGCGATCAGGGGGGCCTTCCAGAGTCACGGGTTTCGCTCGTGCCGGCTCCGTCGTCGTCGCGGCGGCCACCATCATGGTCTCCGTCTTCGCGGAATTCATCTTCAACGCGGAGCCCATGATCAAGCAGCCCGGCTTCGCGCTGGCCGCGGGCGTCCTCGTCGACCCCTTCGTCATCCGCATGACGCTCATCCCGGGCCATCGTGGCACTCGCGCAGGAGAAGGCCTGGTGGATCCCCGCCTGGCTGGACCGCCTGCTTCCCGACCTCGATGTCGAGGGCGACAAGCTCGCGCAGAAGATCCCGTTGCCCCACCCGGCGACCGCCCGGTCGCACGTCATGGCGCAGAAGGGCGGAATCCGTCAACTGACCGTAGTCGCGGTCTCTTCTCGCACCTCCTTGAGGTCACCTGCGCGGGAAGAGGCCGTGACGGGCGGGTCCGCCTGTCGACCTCCGGCCGGAACGGGCACACGCGTCGGTGTTCGGCCGGTGCGGCGCGGTCGGTCCGCACGCGGCGCCGTGGACGGTGCTCGGACCGGCTGTGCGGCATGGAGGCCCGTACTTCGACCGCGCGGCCGTGACCGGGGAGTGCCCGTCGGCGGCCCTGGGCATGGGCGAGGCGTGCACGGTACGTGCCGCTCGACCTGGCTGCCCGGCCGCCGAACTCGGCCCGCTGCGCCGCGAGTTGCGGCAACCGGATCAACTCTCCGGCAAGCACGTCGCCTTTCCGGTGCCCGGCTTGCCGAGGAAGCTCCATGCGCCGGCAGTCCAAGGATGCGGCCCCGCGCGGCATATGTCTGGTGGGGCGTGCGACGGCCTGTCGAACAGTCGCCCTCGCCCCCACCGGCCGGTGGGCCGCTCCGGGGCCGGTGAGGGGAGCCGCGCCGTATCTCGGAACCATCACGGGTCTTGTCACCTGTGCCGACGTCGTGCCAATCTCCGCCATGGTTACGTAAACATGGCCGGTTCGAATGGGTCCGAGTATCCGTACCGGACCCAGGTTCATCAGGTTCATCAGTGCCTCGGCTCAGGTGACGAACCCGCACTCCGCCCTCCGCGCTTTCCTGTCACTGGAGACGACATGACCAAGACCCCGACGAGGTCCAGAAGGCCGGCCACCATGCTCATGGCCGGCCTAGGTGCGACGCTCATGTTCCTGAGCGCTGCCCCTCCCGCCCTCGCCCGGTCGGCCGCCGACACGTCAGCCGCCTCGCACGTGTCGGAGAAGCCCAAGCCGAAGGGCGGTACCAGTGACTTCCGCGGAGTGAACTGGGCCGACCCGCGCGACAACTACGCCAGTGACGCCGTGGTGCCGAGCGGGCTGAAGGTGACCGACAACTACCGCACCGTGTACCGCACCACGGACAAGATGGTGCGCGGCTTCAAGAAGAACCTGGGCGCCAACACGTTGCGTCTGCCGATCAACCCGGCGACGGTGAACACCACCTGGTGGAAGTCGTACCGCGCGACGATCGACGCGGCCACGGCCTACGGTGACAAGGTCATCGTCAGCTACTGGGAGGCCGACACCAGCAAGGACGGGCTGGTCGACGACACGGCCGCCTGGAAGAAGATGTGGAAGACCGTGGTGCGGGAGTACAAGCACAACCCGCGGGTCTACTTCGAGCCGATGAACGAGCCGCACGGATACACCCTGAAGCAGTGGGTGTCCGTCACCAGCGGCTGGCTGGACCGGTACAAGGACGTTCCGCGCGGCCGCGTGGTGATCAGCGGCACCGGCTACAACGACAACGTCACCGGCGTCGGCGCGGCCCGCGAACTGCGCGGCACGCTGCTGTCCCTGCACTTCTACGGCTTCTGGAACAGCTACACCAAGCAGTCCGAATGGACCGCCGACCTCAAGACCCGGATCGGCAAGTACGCCGGCCGGACCATCATCGACGAGGCCGGCGCCCCGATGACCATCGGCCTGAACTACGGCGCGTGGAACGGCAACATCTACACGTCGTACCTCGCGGCCGTGGCCGACACCGCCCGCAGCAAGGGGATGGGACTGGTCTACTGGCCGGGGCTGCGGTTCGACGACGCCTACTCGATCCAGTCTCTGGATGCCAAGGGCAACCTCGTGAACAACAGCGAGACCGGAGTCGCGCTGCTGCGCTGGGGCTACGGCTTCGGCAAGACCCCGCCGGTCAACAACCTGCCGCCCGCGCCTCCCGGTGAGGTCCTGCGGGGCGTGGGCTCGGGCCGCTGCGTCGACGTGCCCGGCTTCAGCACGAAGAGCGGAACCCAGCTCGACCTCTGGGACTGCAACTCCGGAGGCAACCAGATCTGGAACTGGAACGCGGACAAACAGCTCACCGTCTACGGCAACAAGTGCATGACGGTGGGAGGTACCGGAGCCACTGCGGGCGACCCCGTGGTCATCGCCGACTGCACCGGCGCTGCGGCACAGCAGTGGAGCGTGAACGCGGACCTCTCCGTGACCAGCGTCGCGAACCCGGCGCTCTGCCTGGACGCGGCCGGAGCGGGCACCGGCAACGGCACCTCGGTCGACGTCTGGCTCTGCAACGGCAGCAGCAACCAGCAGTGGACCAGGAGCTGACGCCGACACCCTTCTGCCTCGGCCGCCGACTCGGAGCACCGAGTCGACGCCGACCGGAGCCGCCGGCGCCGCAGCGCTTCGCCCCAGGGAGAAGCGCGGCGGCGCCGGCGGTGTTCGCGGACCGAACGCGTCGTGCTCAGCCGAGTGCGAAGGCCACGAACTGGGTCACCTGGCGGGCGGCGAAGTTGTCGTCGGAGACCAGGACGACGGCGCGACGGCCGTCGGGGAGGCGTGGGCCGAGGGTGATGCCCTCGACGTTGTCCACCCGGGAGAGGCCGGGTACGTCGGACAGGTCGGTGACCAGCGTCTTGCGGACCGGCTTGACGGGTCGCACGGACGCGTCGGTGAGGGAGTCGCGGCCGAGGACGTCCGTCGCGCCGTGCAGGTCGACCAGATAGATCCGGGCCTTCCAGTTGTTGTCGGTGAAGATCGAGGCGCGCTCCAGGACGAGGAAGCGGTCGTGGCCGAGCGCCACGAGGTCGCTGACCCCGTTGGTGTCGGTGCTGCCCGCGGGGGTCGCGGCGAACAGTGGCTCCAGCGGGTAGGCGTACTGGGACAGCGGCTGTCCGGTGCGGGCGTCGTGGACGGTGATGCGGGTGAGCGCGCCGTGCTCGGGGGTGGGGTCGTCGCCGTCCTGGTGGAGAGGGTCCTCCATGGCGGTGACGATCCGCCGTCCGTCCGGGGTGAAGGTGACTCCTTCCAGGGTCTGGTTCTTGCGGGGGCCGAACTCCTGGGAGTTCATGTGCAGTTGAGGGGGCAGCGGGAGCTGTCCGGCGTAGGTACCGGTCGTGGTGGCGCGGCGGATCCAGGGGTCGCCGAGGAGGGCCGGGCCGTCGGACGGGACGATGCGTTCGCCCTCGCTCGTCCAGGCGAGACTGCCGTCGCGCGGGTCCACGGCGATGCCCTCCGGGTCGGGCGCGACGGTGGCGGTCGAGGTGGGCGGGAAAGCGCTGCCGTCCGGGCGGAGCCAGGGGTGGGTGCCGGTGAGCTCGACGCTCTTGAGGGCGTCGCCGGTGAGGTCCAGGCGGGCGGTGTAGAAGCGGGCGGGGCCGGTCTGCGACCGGTCGTCGCTGATCACGTAATACGTGCCGGACTTCACGTCGTAGGTGATGGCGGACAGCCCGCCGACGGTGGTGCCCTGGAAGGTCATCGCGTTCGGCAGCTCCCGCTCGCCGAGGAAGTCCAGCCGTACGCCGCTGCTGTGGGCGGCGGCCGGGGTGCCGGAGAGGGCGGGAAGCGCGGCGAGGACGACGGCGCCGGCGATGATCCGGGCGCGGGCGGCGCGGATGCTCATGGGGTCTCCGTGAGTTGTGGGGTGGGCAGGCCGGGCGGGGACGCGGGCGCGGTACGGGACGCGCGACGGCGTCGCCAGGCGAAGAAGGCGAGCGCGAGCAGGGTGAAGGCGTACGGGATCGCGGAGACCAGCTGCGACGGGATGTCCAGGTTGCCGAGCTGGACGGCGAGGGCCTCGGCGGTGCCGAAACCGAGGGCGGCGAGGAAGACGCCCCAGGGGCGCAGGGCGCCGAGGAAGACGGCGGCCAGGGCGATGTAGCCGCGGCCCGCGGTCATGCCGGTGACGAAGAAGGACACCGCGCCCATGCTCAGGAACACCCCGGCCACCCCGGCCAGCGCGCCGCTGAGCGCGAGGGCGCGGAACTGGACCCCGTGCACGTGGATGCCCACCGAGCGGGCCGCCTCGGGATGCTCGCCCACCGCGCGCAGATGGAAGCCGAACCGGGCCCGGTACAGCAGCCAGGCCACCGCCGGGGCGGCGGCGAGGGCGGCCCAGGTCAGCACGTTCTGCCCGCTGAGCACCGCGCCGAGACCGGGGACGTCCTCGATCAGGGGCAGCCGGACCGAGGGCAGCGCGCCGCTGTGCAGCCTGCTGGTCCCGCCCTTGTCGCCGAGGAGCGCGTACACGGTGTACGCGGTCGCGCCCGCAGCGAGCAGGTTGAGGCCGATGCCCGCGATGATGGCGTCCGCGCCGAGGTACAGGTGCAGCACGCCGAGCAGCAGCGCGAGCAGCGCGCCCCCGGCGATCCCGCAGACGGCGCCCGCCCACACCGAGCCGCTGTACCCGGCGACCAGCGCACCCGTACAGGCGGCGGTCAGCATCGAGCCCTCCAGCGCGATGTCGGGCACACCGGCCCGCTCGGCCAGCAGACCGCCGAGGGCGGCGAGGACGTACGGCGTGGACACCCCGAGGATCGCCGCGAGGAATCCGGTGCTGAGCACGACGTCGAGGACGGGGCCCATCAGCGGGCCTCCCTTCGGGCGAGGTACCGCTTGACGAGTTCGGGCAGCGCCCGGGCGGTCACGAGCAGCACGATGACCGCCTGGATGATGGTCACGGCCTCGGAGCCGACGTCGGTCTGCTGCTCCATCACATCGCCGCCGACGCGCAGATACGAGTAGAGGAGCGCGGCGGCGACCACACCGACCGGGTTGTTGCGGCCCAGCAGGGCGACGACGATGCCCTCGAAGGCCAGGCCGCCGGCCATGTCGGGCTGGAGCCCGCCGTAGACGCCGAGGGCGAGATGGGCCCCCGCGAGACCGGCGAGGGCGCCGCCGATGACGAAGCTCCACTCGATGGTGCGCGGTACGTCGAGGCCGCCGTACCGGGCGAAGTCCGGGTTGGAGCCGGTGATCCGGATGCGGTAGCCGAGCGGTGTCCTGGCCAGCAGGAACCACACGGCCGCGGCGACCGCGAGCATCCCGAACAGGCCGACGTTCGCCCGGTCCAGGGGACGCCGAAGAAGTCCGAGAGGAGGGGCAGCGCAGAGTCGGGCCGCACCGGCGCGGACTGCACCGCGCTGCTGTCGGGCGCCTTGATGTGGTCGGTGAGCAGATAGTCGAAGACGCGTACGACGACGGCGTTCAGCATCAGGGTGGCGACGATCTCGTTGGCGCCGAGACGGGCCTTCATCACCCCCGGGACCGCGCCCAGCGCACCCCCGGCGAGGGCGGCGACGGCGAGCGGCACCAGGACGGCGGCGACCGGCGGCAGGTGGAGATGGATCGCCACCAGGGCGCTGGCCAGGGCGCCGACGTACACCTGGCCCTCCGCGCCGAGGCTGATCTGCCGGGCCCGGAAGGGGATCGACACGGACAGGCCGAGCAGCGCCAGGGTGGTGGCGTCGGCGAGCCAGCGGCCGATCCGGGGCGTGCGCTCCAGCGGGCCGGTGAGCAGGGCGTTCAGCGCGCCGGTGGCGTCCTTGCCGGAGGCCAGGACGACCAGGAAGGCGATGAGGACGGCGACGGCGACGGTCAGCACGGTCATCGTCAGCTCGACGACGGCCGTACGGCGCCGCGTGGCCAGGAAATCCCGGCGTCCCCGCGCCTCGGGCCGCCCCTGCGCTTCCGCTGTTGTTCCGGGTTCCAGGGTCGAGGTCATCGGACACCTGCCGTGATCCGCTCGTCGGGATGCCGCTCCACGCCGAGCATGTACAGGCCGGTGGCCTCCTCGGTGAGCCCGGTCGGGTCGTCGAAGCGGGCGACCAGGCGGCCGTCCTTGATGACGAGCAACCGGTCGGAGAGCGCGAGCAGTTCACCGAGGTCGGCGGAGACAAGGAGCACGGCCGCGCCCGCGTCCCGGGCCTCGACGAGCCGCTCGTACATGAAGTGCATGGCGCCGATGTCGACGCCCCGGGTCAGTTGGGCGGCGAGCAACAGGCGTGGCCGGGCGGACAGTTCACGGGCGACGACGACCTTCTGCAGGTTGCCGCCGGACAGGGAACCGGCCGTCGCGTCGGGATGCGGTGCGCGGATCGCGTACCGGCCGATCAGGTCCTCTGCCAGTTCGCGGATGCGGCGGGTGCGCAGGATGCCGTGCCGGGCGACGGGGGGCCGGTCGTGGCGGTCGACGATCAGGTTGTCGGCGAGGGAGCGGTCCAGCGCCGCCCCGTTGGACAGCCGGTCCTCGGGCACGTGGGCGACACCGGCCCGGCGGTGGCCCGCCGCGTCGAGGTGGGTGACGTCGGTGCCGTCCACGGTGACCGATCCGGCGGTGGGGCGGCGCAGTCCGGCGAGGAGTTCGACGAGTTCGGTCTGGCCGTTGCCCTCGACGCCCGCGAGGCCGACGATCTCCCCGGCCGCGATGTCGAGGGACATGTCGTGCACCGAGGGGCCGGAGAGCCCCCGTACCCGCAGCACTCCCGCTCCGGGCCGGGCCGGAGGCTTCATCACGTCGAGGGACATCTCCCGGCCGACCATCATGGACGCCAGTTGCGCCGGGGTCGCCTCCTCGGTGCGCACGGTCGCGACCATCGACCCGGCGCGCATGACGGTCACGCGGTCGCTGATCTCCCGTACCTCCTTGAGCTTGTGCGAGATGAACAGCACGGTCATGCCGGCGTCGCGCAGCCTGCGGACCGCGCCGAACAGGTCGGTGGTCTCCTGGGGGGTGAGCACGGCGGTGGGCTCGTCGAGGATCAGGATGCGGGCGCCGCGGTGCAGGGCCTTGAGGATCTCGGCGCGCTGACGCATCCCCACCGACACCGCGTCGACCCTGGCCTCCGGGTCGACGGTGAGCCCCGCCTCCTCGGCCAGCGCGGCAGTGCGTTCGGCGGCGGCCGAGCGGTCGACGCGGCCGGCCCGGCCCGGTTCGACGCCGAGGACGACGTTCTCGGCGATGGTGAACGACGGCACCAGCATGAGGTTCTGGTGGACCATCCCCACTCCGAGGGCGATGGCGTCCTGCGGCCGGGAGAACCTGACCGGCCGGCCGTGCACGCTGAGTTGCCCGGCCGACGGCTGCTCCAGCCCGTACAGCAGCTTCATCAGCGTGGACTTGCCGGCGCCGTTCTGGCCGACGATCGCCCTGATCTCGCCGACGGGCACCGACAGGTCGACGTCGATCACGGCGCGGGTGCCGTTGGGGTAGGTCTTGCCCAGACCCGTGGCCGCCAGGGCGGGCGGGGCGGACGTGGCCTCTTCCGCGGGCCGGGGCACGGTCGCGTCGGTTTCCTCGATGGGTTCCACCAGTGTTCCTCGGAGGTCAGAAGGCCGAAGGGACCTTGACGGCACCGGACTTGACCTTCGCGGCCTGCGCCCCCAGTTCGGCGCGTACGGCGGCGGGGACGAGCTTGTCGAAGTTGGCGTTCTCGACGTAGCCCACGCCGTCCTCGGCGAGGCCCACGGCGGCGGGCTTGCCGTAGGCGAGGGTGCCGGCCTTGTTCGCCTTGGCAGCCAGGTAGAGGGCGTTGCCGGCGTTCTTGAGGATGGAGGTGACGACCGTCTGGCGCTGGTCGGCGTCGGTGAGGGTCTTGTACTGGTCGGAGTCGACGCCGAAGGCGTACCGCTTGGCGGCCACGGCCGACTCGAACACACCGAGCCCCGAGGATCCGGCGACGGGCCACACCAGTTCGGCGCCCTGCCCGTACATCGCCGAGGCGATCTGCTTGCCCTTGGCGGGGTCGCCGAACGGGTTGTCGCCGCCGACGTACTGCACGAGAACACCGGAGGACGAATTTCCGCCCGCCGCCTCGAAGCCCGCTTTGAAGCCGACGACGAAGTCCTCGATGACGGGAATCTTCACCCCACCGATCACGCCCACCTTCCCGTTTCCGGAGCTTCCGGGAAGGGACTTGCCGGCGACGAGTCTGTCGGCGAGGAATCCGGCGAGATAGGCGGCCTCGTTCTGCTTGAAGGTGACCGAGTAGACATTCGCGCACTTGTTGGAACAGCCGCTCTTGCCCGTGTAGTCGACGGAACCGTCGAAGAGCCAGAACTTCTTGTCGGGGTATTCCGGGGCCAGTTTGGAGACGAGGTCGACCGTGTCCACGGTGCCCGCCGCGAGCACGTCGTAGTCGTCGCCGGCTGCGGCGTCCTCGAAGCCGGAGGCCCACTTCGTGCGGTCGCTGCCCAGCTCGACGACCTTCAGGCTGTAACCGAGGTCCTTCTCCGTCTTCTTCAGGCCCGCGTACGCGGAGTCGAAGAAGGAACGGTCGCCGAGGTTTCCGTTGATGACGAACTTGATTCTCGGCTTACCGGAATTTCCGGACCCGGCGGAGTCGGTGTCCGTCGAGGCACCGCATGCGGCGAGGGTGAGGGAGAGCGCCGCGACGCCTCCCAGAATTCTGATCTTGTTCATCTTCCGGGATTGCCTTTCTCTACGAGGTTTGTTCCTGTCCATTGGCCGAAAGCTATGCAATGCAAAACGTTTTGGCTATGGGTCTTCGTGTTCTCTCGCGTGAGGAGATTGTTTCCGGGAGCAGCGCGGTGGCCGCGATGGTGACGGCCCTGTCGAAGTCGGTCTCCCGCTCGGCCGGGGTGAGCGCCTGCGCATGGCGCACGTGGTCGCTGACGGTCAGGACGGCGAGCGCCTGGCCGCCCTCGGCGGCGGCGGTCGCGTACAGGCCCGCGGCCTCCATCTCGACGGCCAGGGTCCCGTGTGCTTCCAGCCGCTCGAACAGCGCCGGACGCTGCAGATAGAAGTGGTCGGTGGTGAACACCGGCCCGACGTGAGTGCGCGGTCCGTCTCCGTCCTCGTCCCCGGCGGCCTGTGCAGCCGCCGCGGCCAGGTCGAAGGAGGCGGCGTGGCTGAGGTGCACTCCGTCGATACGGCTGCTGCCCATCGCCGAGTCGGTGTGGGCCGCCGTGGCCACGACGACGTCCCGCAGCCCCACCGAGGCGGGGAGGGCGCCCGCGGTGCCCACGCGCACGATGCGGCGCACGCCGTAGAAGCGGAACAGTTCGGTCGCGTAGATCGTGACGGACGGCATGCCCATGCCCGAGGCCAGCACGGACAGGGGAGCCCCTCGGTACGTTCCGGTGAAGCCTTCGATGCCGCGCACGTCGGTGACCAGCCGCGCGTCCTGAAGGATCGTTTCCGCGATACGGCGTGCCCGGCGCGGGTCGCCGGGCATCAGCACGTCCGGCGCGAAGTCACCGGGGGCGGCCGAGATGTGGGCGGTGACCATCAGGCCTCCTCCTCTGCCTCTGCCTCTGCCTCTGCCTCTGCCGGGGTGGCGGCCAGCCAGAGGACCAGCCGGTCCCACAGCCCGGGATAGCCCTCCCACTCCAGGAAGGCGGGCGGGGCCCAGTGCGGTGCCAGGTCGGACGTGAACGCCGCCGACCTGCCCGCGCCGTATTCGCCCACCGCCAGCAGCGGATGCCCCGCGCACTCGACGAGCAGGTCCGCGCTGTCCCGTACCGCCACCTCGTTGAGGCCGAGCAGGTCCGGCCACGTCGCGTCCAGGCCGTCGACCACCGGGTGCCGGGCGAGGACGCGTGGTGCCGCCCCGGCGGGCAGTTCCACCCGGTCGTCCCGGTCGTGCAGGGTGACCGGCAGTGCGGCGGCCAGCGGGGTGCGGCCCCAGCGGGCCTTGGCGTCGATGCCGGTGAAGGTGAGGTAGCCCCCGACCATCAGCAGGCCGCCCCCGCGTTCGACGTACGCCCGCAGCAGTTCCGTGCGGTCCGGGGCGGGGAGGGAGTGGGCGAAGGTCTGCGGGGTGAGCTGGAAGCTGTTGGCCCCGACGTCGCTGATCACGACGACGTCGTAGGCGTCCAGGCCCTCGGCGGTGGCGGGCACTCTGCTCGCTATCTCGTGCGCCGGGACGTAGGTCACCGTGTGGCCGCGGTCGCGCAGCGCGTCGAGGAAGACCTGGGCGCCCTCGACGTACTCGGAGGTGAAGAAGGAGTCGAACCCCTTCTGGTGGACGGAGTGGGTGAACCAGGACTCACCCACGACGAGGACATGGGGCATCGCTGCACGGCCTTTCACAAGAGGTGTGGGGTGTTGAGGTGGTGGTGGGGCGGCGGTGCCCCGGATCAGCGGGTCGGGCGCACGGGCGCCGTACTGGCGCGGACCTTCAGCCGGACCGGCAGGATGTGCCGGGAGGCGGGGGGCACCTCGTCACGGTGGACGTAGCTGAGGAGTTGGGCGCCGGCGGTGCGGCCGACGTCGTAGGCGGGCTGGTGGACGGTGGTGAGGCGGGGGTGGACCCGGGAGGCGAGCATGATGTCGTCGAAGCCCGCCACCGAGACGTCGTCAGGGACGCTCAGGCCCGCGTCCTCCAGGGCGGCGACCGCGCCGAGCGCCATCAGGTCGTTGGCGGCGAACACCGCGGTGAAGCGACGCGGGCCGCCGCCGTCCAGGGCCGCGGCGACCACGTCGTAACCGGACCGCTCGACGAACGCGCCCTCGACCTCGGTGACGCCCGCGTCGCCGAACGCCTCCCGGAAACCGGCGATCCGCTCCAGGCTGCTGACCAGGTCCACCGGCCCGCTGATCGCCAGCACCCGGCGGTGGCCCAGCTCCCGCAGGTGCTCTCCGATCAGCCGGCCGCCGGCGCGGTGGTCGGCGGTGACCAGGATGGTCTGCTCCAGCAGCCCGGGGACGACCTCGTCGGCCAGGGCGATGGGGAACCGCCCGAGCAGCGACGCCAGCCGGCCCCGGGAGGGCGGTGAGCCGGAGGCGTACACCATGCCGTCGATGAACCGGCCCCGGAGCATCTCCAGATAGCGGTCCTCGCGGTCGGGGTCGAACTCGGTGTTGCAGAGGATGACCCCGTAGCCCAGGTCGTGGGCGGCGTCGTCGACGCCCTTGGCGAGTTCGGCGAAGAACTGGTTGGTGATGTCGGGCACCAGCAGCCCTATGACGTTGGTCGAACCGGCCTGGAGGTTGCGCGCCGTGGAGGCCGGGACGTAGCCCAGCCTGCTGACGACCGAGCGGACCCGCTCGGCGGTCTCCTCCGCGACCGGCCGGTTGCCGCTGAGCACATGGGACACCGTGGTCGGACTGACCCGGGCGGCGGCCGCCACGTCCTTGATCGACGCGGGCCGCCGCAACCGGCGGCGGGCCGGGTCCTCGTCCCGTTCAGGGGTCATAGTGCTGCACCGCCCTGCCGTGCGAGGTGTCGAGGAGCGCGGGCACGCGCGCCTCGATCTCGGCCAGCAGCGCCGGCAGGTCCACCGTCAGCAGCCGGCCGTCCCGCACCACGACCCGCCCGTCCACCACGACCGTGCGCACATCGCTCGCCCGGGCGCTGTAGACCAGGGCCGCCACCGGGTCGTGCACCGGTCGGCAGTGCGCTCCGCCCAGGTCGACCAGCACGATGTCCGCGGCCCGGCCCGGTTCCAGCGAGCCGATCCGGTCCCCGAGCCCGAGCGCCCGGGCCCCGCCGCGCGTGGCCAGCAGGACCGTGTCGGACACCGTCATCCAGGTGGCGTCCCGTTCGGCCTGCTTCTGGGTGAGCGCGATCAGCCGCATCGCCTCCCACACGTCCAGCGTGTTGTGCCCGGCGGCCCCGTCCGTCCCGGCCCCGACGGCGACACCGGCGTCCAGCAGACTCCGTACCGGGGTGAGCGGATGCAGCGCGTGCTTCAGATACACCTTCGGACAGCAGGCCACGCCCGTACGGTCCCGGTGCGCCGCCAGCGTCGGCAGGTCCTCGGGGACGATCCCGCAGCCGTGCGCGATCAGCGCGCCCGCGTCCAGCACGCCGGTCCGCTCCAGCACCCCGATGGGGGTGATGCCGCGCCGGGCGAGACTCGACTCGGTCTGCTCCAGGTGCTCGGCGGCGTGGATGTGGATGCGCAGGCCCGCCGCCTTGGCCAACTCCGCGAGACGGACCAGGTCGGCGTCGTCGACGGTGTACGGCGCGTGCGGGCCCAGCGACGCCGTGACCCGTCCGCCGCCCGTGCCGTGCAGGGCTACGGCGGTCTCGGCGCTCTCCTCCAGTGCCGCGCGTCCCCGGCTGCTGAAGAAGGTCGGCGCGAGGTCGGCCCGGATCCCGGTCCGTACGACGGCGTCGGCGATCCGCTCGGCGTGGAAGTAGTGGTCGGCGAAGGTGGTCACGCCGCTGAGCAGCATCTCCGCGCAGGCCAGCTCCGCACCGAGGCCGATGTCGGCGGGGGTGAGATTGACCTCCATGGGCCACACCCGCTCGTTGAACCAGTCCTCCACGCTCACGTCCTCGGCGGCGCCGCGCATCAGCGTCATCGGGCCGTGCGTGTGGGCGTTCACCAGCCCGGGTACGGCGAGCAGTCCCGTGCCGTCGACGGTCTCAGCCCCCGCCGCCTCCGGTCCGGACCCCGCCGGACCCAGCCAGGCGATCACTCCGTCCTCGACCAGGATGTCCTGGTCCGTCTCCACTCGGCAGGGGCCCTGCTCAGGCACGACGAGCACCGAGCAGGACGTCACGATCAGTCGGTGCGTCATGTGGATCCTTCCGTTCGAACCGGACGTTAAGGATCCAAAACGTTTTGCACAAGCCCCTGCCAAGGGGCTGCCGTGGAGCTGTGACCCCGCGCTTCAGTCCGCGTCCGCGACCACGGAACCGACGCGGTCGGCGAGGGTCGGGTCGCGGCGGACCAGGAGGGCCGCGTAGCCGACGGCGGCGAACAGGGCGGCCAGTGCCGCGTAGGGGAACCAGTTGTACGGGGCGGGCTGGCCCGGCTTGGCGAGGTAGTAGAGCGGGACCAGGATGGCCAGGGTGCCGAGCGCGGGCAGGACGAGGTGCCGGACCACCCGGAACTCCTGCGGCCGGTATCTGCGGTAGTACAGCGGCAGGGCGATGTTGGAGGCGAGGTAGACCAGCAGGATCAGGATGGTGCCGAGCGTCGAGGACTCGGTGAAGAAGACCACCGGGTTCATCGGTCCGCCGCCGGATCCCACCAGATGGCCGAGGCCCCAGCCGCCGATGATCAGCAGGGCCGTGGCGGCGAAGGTGACGATCGCGTTGTTCGGTGTACGGCGGGTGGGGTGCACGTAGCCGAAGAAGGACGGGAGCAGCCCCTCGCGTCCGGCGTTGAACACCAGGCGGGCCTGGGAGTTGATGCCGGCGATCAGCACGCCGAGCGTGGAGGTCAGACCGCCCAGGTAGGTGAGGAACGCCAGTGCGCCGAGGGTGTGCTGGGCCACCTCGACGAAGGGGATCGGGGAGGCCCCGAGCCGGTCCACGTCGTATCCGAAGCCGGTGACGGTGGCGTAGGCGAAGACGACGTAGCTCACCGTCATGATGGCGACGGAGGAGAACACCGCGCGGCCGACGTTGCGTCGCGGGTTCTCCGTCTCCTCGGCGAGAGCGGCCGAGTTCTCCCAGCCGACGAACAGGTACACCGCCAGGGGGAAACCGGCCGCCAGGCCTCTGAAACCGTTGCTGATGTGGCTGGGCAGGAACGGATCGAGGGAAAGAGAGCCGCGGTGTTCCACGAGCGCCGCGATCGAGACCACGGCCAGGACCAGCATCTCCACGCCGAAGAAGTAGCCGGCCCACTTGGTGGAGACCACGATCCCGCGCAGCATCAGCCCCACGGCCAGTCCGGTGAGCAGCAGGGTCCAGAGGATCCACGGCAGGTCCACGCCGGTGTAGTGGTGCAGGGTGATCTGCACGAACCCGCCGGAGATGGCGATCACGGAGGCCATCGCGATGATGTAGCCCACTCCCGCCAGCAGCGCCGTGGTCACCGCGCTCACCGGACCGAAGGTCTTGCCCACGAAGGTGGTGAAACTGCCCGCCGACGGGTGCGCCCGGGAGAACTCGGCCAGCGTGTTGCCGAGCAGGGCGACCGCGATGCCCGCGGCGACGATGGTCAGGGGTGAGGCCACGCCCGCGGTGGTGGCCAGGAAGGCGAAACCGAAGAAGAAGCTCATCGCCGGGCCGACGTTGGCCATCGTGGCGGCGGCGATGTCCGCCATGCCGAGGACGCCGCCACGCAGCCGCTGCGGCGCGTCGCCGACGGGACCCGGCGGGAACGGCTTGCCTGCTCCGGGGTCGGGCATGACGGCAACTCCTTGTGCGGTGGTGGCCTGATGGGTGCCGCTCCGACTACCGGCGCGGGTTCTCGACGGTCGGACCGGCACGACCCGGCGTCAGCCGTGCCGGGAACGCTGGTGTCCTTTCACCGCCTGTACGGCCGGATCGGTCGCGCCCCGGCCCAGTTCGGTGAGCAGTTCGGCGTGGCACCGGTTCTGCGCCCGTACCACCGCGGGGTGCGGCAGGGGCAGCAGCAGGCAGAGCCGGCCGAGCAGATCGGCGGCGAACTCGCGCATTCCGGCACCGCCGAGCGTCTCCGCGAGGTCCAGGTGGAAACGCGTCTCCAACTCGGCCAGGTATGCCGGATCGTCGGTCACTTCCGTCTCCTCGACCAACGCCCGCAGCCCCTCCAGCCGTTCGCCCGGCACCTCTCCCGAACCGTGCGCCACGAGGCCGCATTCGAGCAGCAGATGGAAGGCGTCGAGTGCGGCCGCCTCCTCGGCGTCGTGCATCACGGCGACGACGGTGTCCCAGTCCTGCGCGACGAAGGTGCCGCCCGCACGTCCGCGTCGGCGGTCGAGCAGCCCGTCCTGGCACATGCCCTCCAGCGCGCGTCGGACGGTGATCTCACTGATCCCCAGTTCCTCGGCCAGGACCCCGGTGTCGGGGAGCCGGTCCCCGGGCCGTACGGAGCGCAGGCGGACTCGCAGGGCGATGCGCGACCGGACGAGATCGGATCCGTTCTGGCCCCCGCCGGGCAACGCGCGGGCGTGCCCCACGCCGGTGACCGACGTCGTCCGAGCCGGGCCCGGCTGGTTGTACGGCCCGAACTTGCCCGCTGCATTCACCACGACGCCACCCTAACGGCCTGCTGAACGCGGCCCCGGCCCGTGCGGCACGCGGCCCGGCGCGCCGGGCCGTGTCGGGGGCGGAGGTGGGGGCGGATGCGGGCGCGGTCGTACGGCGACCGGTGCGCGAGCGACTGGTGTCCGGGCGGCCGGTGTCCGGCCCGCAGGTGTCGCGGGTCGGCTTCTCGGCGTTCGCCCCACCGGGAAGCGGGCTCGCGCGGGTGTGGTGCACAGGACTCCCAGGGTGCGGGGAACGCCGGAGGGAACTCCCCCGAAGCGGTCCGCAACGGCCCGGGGACAGCCGGGCCACGGCGTGGCCCGGCTGTCGCGCCGGTACGGAGGAGCCGCGATGGAGGAAAAATTAGAGCAAGGTGAACAGTTAAACAAGACCTTCCCGCGCCCGGTTCGTGGGCGGGGGAGGGGGTGGGTCGGTGGCCGGGGCGTCACGCCCCTGAGCAGGGGATTCGTGCCTCGTCGCGCGGTCCGTGGGGTGAGGTGACGGCGGCGTCCGCGAGGCCTTGGTGCCCCGGAGCGCGGCGCGTGGGAGCCGTCGCCCGGGCGGCTGGACCCCTTGTCTTTTTTGATCGCCGTGAACTATTTTCCTGAGCGTCATCGGGCGGCCGACACGGCGGACGCCGACCGGCGGTCGTGATCCACCATGCCTTCCCCGCGACCGTGATCGCCCCCCGCGACCCCGCCGCTGACCCGGCACCCCGCATGTCGCGCCCGGCGCGTCCGGCGGGTCCAGACGGCCGACTCCGTCGGACGTCGCCGGAATCATCCACATTCCCCGCCAGTCCCCTGGATGTAGAAATGACAACACGTCCCCCTGCCCCCGCTCCCGATACGGTGACCACCACCGAAAGCACCCCAGCAGGATCCGGCCTGCAGGCCGGGCTGAAGAACCGGCACCTGTCGATGATCGCCATCGGCGGCGTGATCGGCGCGGGCCTGTTCGTCGGTTCCGGCTCGGGCATCGCCGCCGCGGGGCCCGGCATCCTCGTGTCGTACGCACTCGTGGGCGCCCTGGTCGTGCTCGTGATGCGCATGCTGGGTGAGATGGCCGCCGCGAACCCGACCTCCGGCTCCTTCTCCGCCTACGCCGACCGCGCGCTCGGCCGCTGGGCCGGGTTCTCCATCGGCTGGCTGTACTGGTTCTTCTGGGTCGTGGTGCTCGCCGTGGAGGCGACCGCCGGCGCGAAGATCCTGGAGAGCTGGATCCCGGGCGTGCCGCAGTGGGCCTGGGCCCTGATCGTCATGATCGTGCTGACCGTCTCCAACCTCGCCTCGGTCGCCTCCTACGGCGAGTTCGAGTTCTGGTTCGCCGGGATCAAGGTCGTCGCGATCGTCGCGTTCATCGGGGTCGGCCTCCTGGCCGTCTTCGGGATCCTGCCGGGCACGCACAGCGACACCGCGGGACTGTCCAACCTCACCGCGCACGGCGGCTTCCTGCCCAACGGACCCGGCAAGATCCTCACCGGCGTGCTGATGGTCGTCTTCTCCTTCATGGGCAGCGAGATCGTCACCCTGGCGGCCGGGGAGTCCGAGGACCCCCAGCGCGCGGTCACCAAGGCCACCAACAGCGTCATCTGGCGGATCGGCGTCTTCTACCTCGGCTCGATCTTCGTCGTGCTGACCCTGCTGCCCTGGAACTCCCCGGCCATCACCAAGGACGGCTCGTACGTCGCCGCCCTGGACTCGCTGGGTATCGCGCACGCCGGTCAGGTCATGAACTTCATCGTCCTCACCTCCGTGCTGTCCTGCCTCAACTCCGGCCTCTACACCGCCTCCCGCATGGCCTTCTCCCTCGGCCGCCGCGGCGACGCACCCGCCGCCTTCGGCCGGACCAAGCGCCGGGGTGTGCCGCAGACCGCGATTCTCGCCTCTGTCGTCTTCGGCTTCGTCGCGGTGTTCTTCAACTACGCCTGGCCCGACACCGTCTTCCTGTTCCTGCTCAACTCCTCCGGCGCCATCGCCCTGTTCGTCTGGCTGGTCATCTGCTTCTCGCAGCTGCGGATGCGCCGGATCATCCAGGCCGAGTCGCCCGAGAAGCTCGTCGTCCGCATGTGGCTGTTCCCGTACCTGACCTGGGCCACCATCGCCCTGATCGTGTTCGTGCTCGGCTACATGCTCACCGACACCGCCTCCGGTGGAGGCCGGGACCAGGTCGTCCTGTCCACCCTGGTGGCCGGGGGTGTGGTGGCCTTCGCGCTGATCCGCAAGCGGCTGTCACCGACTGCCCGGCAGAAGGAGGGCACCCCCTCGTAGCGGACCGGGCCCGCACGGGGCCGCCCCTGCCGCCGGTGACGCGACCCTCCCCCTCGCGTCACCGGCTGCACGGCTGCACGGCCGCACCCGTCACCGGGCGGGCGCTGGACCCGGCGGTTACGGTCCTGCCGCTGCCGCCCAGGGCGGACCGTCCGCCGTGGCCGTCGGCCGTCAGCTCTCGGACGGCTCTTCCCAGGTGACGGACAGTTCGTTGCGCTGGCCGAAGCGTTCGAGGTGGCTGCCCACGACCTCGCGGACGGAGGTGAGCGCGGACGCGTCGGGTGCGCTCACGCGGATCAGGAGGTGGTCCTCGGCGGGCTGGAGGAGGACATCGGTCTGCTCGAAGGTGAGGCGGTGGCCGCCTTCGGGAGTCTGCTCGGTGGGGATCTTCCGCCCGAAGTGCGAGGCGAGTTGCTTGGCGTAGCGGGGGGCGGCGTCGGTGGAGGCGCGACCGAGGGAGGTGGGCATGGGGAGACTCCAAGGGACGGGGGATCGAGGCGCTGCGACCGTTGCTTCAAATTTGAAGTGACTGTCGCGTCGACCATAGTCCCGCATGATTCAAATTTGAATCAAGGGTGATGTCGCGTGGATCACATTCCTGCGTACCGGGCGGCGAACGGCAGACTGCCCGTATGACCCTCCACTGCGCAGTGCTGGACGACTACCAGGGCGCCGCCCTCGCCCTGGCCGACTGGAGCACCCTCGCCGACCGGGTGGAGGTGCGCACGCTCCGCGAGCACATCACCGACCGGGACGGGCTCGTGGCCGAACTCGCCGACTGCGAGATCGTCGTGGCCATGCGGGAACGCACCCCCATCTCCGCCGACCTGCTGCGCCGACTGCCCCGGCTGCGCCTGCTGGTGACCACCGGTATGCGCAATGCCTCCATCGACCTCGCCGCGGCCCGGGCCCAGGGCGTGGTCGTGTGCGGGACGGCGAGCAGCCCCACCCCGCCCGTCGAACTGACCTGGGCGCTCCTCCTCGGCCTGGCCCGCCACCTCACCGTGGAGAGCCGGGTGCTGCGCGAGGGCGGCCCCTGGCAGTCCACCGTCGGGCAGGACCTGCACGGCCGCACCCTCGGTCTGCTCGGACTGGGCAGGATCGGCACCCGGGTGGCCCGCGTCGCCACCGCCTTCGGCATGGAGGTCCTCGCCTGGAGCCAGAACCTCACCGCCGAACGGGCGGCCGCGGCGGGAGCCGAACTCGCCGCCGGCAAGGCGGATCTGCTCGGCCGAAGCGACTTCGTGTCCGTCCACCTCGTCCTGTCCGACCGCACCCGCGGCCTGCTCGGCGAGCCGGAACTGCGTGCCATGCGCCCGCACGCCCACCTCGTCAACACCTCCCGCGCCGCCATCGTCGACCGGGCCGCCCTCGAACGTGCCCTGCGCGAGGGCTGGATCGCCGGCGCCGGTCTCGACGTCTTCGAGACCGAACCGCTCCCCGCCGACGACCCCCTGCGCTCCCTCCCGAACGTGCTCGCCACCCCGCACCTGGGCTATGTCACCGAGCGGAACTACCGCACCTTCTACACGGAGGCGGTGGAGGACATCACCGCCTTCCTCGCCGGCACCCCGGTCCGCACGCTGACACCCGGCTGAGCGGGTACGGACGCCCGCCGGCGAGGCCGCGTGCTCAGCGGTAGCAGGTGGCGACCCCCGGGCGCCACGGGCAGGCCAGGGCGGCGAAGCCACCGTTGGCGGTGACGTCGACGGTGAGCGGGTCGCCGCCGCGCAGGACCCGGCGGTCCTGGACGAGGCCGTCGGCGCCGTCCCGGACCGTCTCGACCAGCCAGCGGCCGGAGCCCAGGGACAGCGGCACCTCGGCGGTGCGGGCCGCGCCGGCGTACACCCCGCCGACGAACCAGCGGTCGCCGCTGCGGCGGGCGAGCACCGCCTCCTGACCGGGCTGTCCGGCCAGGAGCCGGGTGTCGTCCCAGGCGGCGGGGACCTGGTCGAAGTAGGCGCGGGCGAGCGGGCGGGCGTCGTACGACTCGGGAGTGCCCGCGAACATCTGCAGGCCCGACTCGTAGGCGACGGAGAGCCCCACCTCGGCCGCGTCGGAGTTGGGGCGCAGTCCGACGCGCTGGAAGGCGCCGGGGGTGAAGTCCATGGAGCCGATGACGTTACGGGTGAAGGGCAGGGTGGTGAGGTGGGCGGCGGTGTTGGTGCGCTTCTCCTCGCCCGCGACGCCTTCCAGGGTCATGACGTGCGGCCAGGTGCGCTGGATGCCCTTGGGGATCGTGGAGCCGTGGAAGTTGACCAGGAGGTGGTGGGCGGCGGTCTCCGGGAGGATCGCGTCGTACCAGCGGAGCGTGGCCTGCGCCTCGGAGTCCATGAAGTCGATCTTGACGCCCTTGACGCCCCAGCGTTCCAGGGTGGGCAGCCACCGGGCGCGTTCCTCGGCCGTGTCGAGGTCGCGCTGGTGGATCCAGACGATGATGCCGACCCCCTTGGCGCGCGCGTACTCGACGAGTTCGGGCATCCAGCTGGTGGTCTGCCAGTCCGGGTCGGTGGTGTCCCAGGCGTCGGACCTGAAGTACCAGCCCGCGTCGACGGCCTCGTAGGGCCAGCCGCGTTCGGCGGCGTAGTCGACGTACGCCTTCTGCGCCGCGAGGCTCTGGCCGGCAGGTCGGCCGCCGGCGAGCCAGGTCCACAGGGCGGTGCCGGGCCGGATCCAGGAGGGGTCGCGGATCTCGGAGGCGGGGGCCAGGTCATCGGTGAAGGTGGAGCGGGTCACGGTGGCGAGGTCGCCGGTGACCATGGCCCGCCAGGGGGTGGTGAGGGGGCCGTCGGTGACGACCCGGTCGTCGGCGAGCCTGATCCGGTAGGTGCCCGTGCCCTGCTCGTGGCTGAGCCGGGCGCCGGAGTAGGCGCCGGTGAGGTCGGACTCGGCGAGCAGGGTGTAGCCGCCGTCGGTCGCGAACAGCGCCTGGTCCGCGTACGCGCCGGTGGGCGCGCTCGCGGCGGTGTACTGGACGAACTGCCCCTCGTTGTCGGCCCGGTAGGTGCCGAGCCACGCCTTGGCGTCCGCCGGAAGGCTGAACGCGGAGGTCTCGCCGAGCACGTCGCCGTACCCGGCGGGCAGGACGTACCGGTAGGCGACGCCGTCGGCGGAGGCGCGGACGACGAGGTCGAGCCGGGCACCGGCGGTGGTCGCGAACGACAGCCGGCTCTCGTTCATCCGCACCCGGCGTTCCAGCCGCTTGCCGGCGCTCGTCCGGTACCGCTCGTCGATCACCCTGTCCTTGCGGTGTACGAAGCGCAGCCCCTGGGACAGGTCGGCCCGTTCGGTGACGATGCCGACGGGCGACGGCTCGATCACCGTACGGCCGCCGCGGGACACCGTCAGGCTCAGGGCGCCGGTGGTGGAGTCCAGGGACACCCGCGCGCGGGGTGCGTGCGCCGTCGCGGACACGGTCCAGGCGCGGTCGTGCGGTTCGGCCCGCGCGGGCACGGTCGTGAGCAGCGTGGCCACCAGCCCGGCGCAGAGCCCGGCGACCGCGGTCCTGATCGGAACCGCCATGAGAATCCTCCCTGTTGCTGTGTACGTGGCCCTCGGACGGTGGCTGCTACGGCAGTCCCCAGGCGGCACCCGGCTCGCTGACGGCGACCGGTTCGATGACGAGGTCGGGCCGGGAGCCGGAGTGGACGAGCACCTCGCGGCCCTGGGGCAGGTCGATGGCGAGGGTGCCGTCGCCCAGGTCGTCGGTGCGGGCCGGGGTGCCGTCGTCGAGGAGGACGGTGAGGCGGCCGGCGAGCCCGTGCCGCAGCTTCAGCGGTTCACCGGCCAGGCTCCTGATCCGGATGAACCGGGTCGTCCCCGCCCTGCGGACGGCGCTGACCAGGAAGGCCCCCTGGGTGCGGAAGTCGTGCAAGGTCACGTCCGCCCAGGCGGAGGGGACGGCGGGGAAGACACGGATCACGCCGCCCCAGCTCTGGCAGAACATGTCGTGCAGCGACTGCGAGGCGGACAGCGGTGTCTCGATCACCGGACCGGCCTCGGTGTAGTGGGTGTTGGGCCGGCAGGGGTAGCGGGTGGTGGGGTCGAAGAACTTCCGCAGGTAGGTGATCGCGGTGTCGCCGTCGCCGGCCATCGCGTACATCGACGCGGCCCCCGTGTAGCTGTAGCCCCGGTGGGCGCCGGGCAGCGCGTGCCAGCGGACGACCGACCTGGTGATCAGGTCACGGTTCTCGGGCTGCTCCCAGTTGACGAGGTACAGCGGATACACCATCAGCAGATGCGAGTAGTGCCGGTGGGACTGCGCGTACGGGGTGTCGGCTCCGATCATGAAGCCGTTGTCGTCGACCGGGTACGGGGTGAGCCGGGCCAGCACCTCCTGCCAGCGCGGGATCAACTCGTCGTCCACGCCGAGGAGTTCGGCGGAATCGATGAGCGTGCGGCAGCCCCAGCGGATGAGGGCCAGGTCGTAGTTGGTGTCCTGCGGCGGCACGACCGGATACTCGGGGGACAGCGTGCTCGGCAGATGCAGCCTGCCGTCGCTGCCCGGGGTGAGGAAGTGCAGGTAGTAGTTGATCGCCCGGCGCAGCACCGGGAAGACCGTGTCGCGCAGCAGGGCCTCGTCCATGGAGTGCCGGTAGGTCAGCCACACGTTGTGCAGCGCCCAGGTGAGGTCGCCCACCTCGGCGCCGGTGCCCGGTCGGCCCACGTTCCGGGTGGCGAACATGTCGGAGCTGCGGCCGACGCCGGAGCTGTCCGCGCGGTAGGCGGCCGGCACGTTGGCGATGAGCTGTTCCTGGTTCTGGCGCACGGTGGTGGCGAGCGAGTCGAGTTCCAGGTGGTTGGAGCCGTGCACGAGCCAGTACTCCAGCTGGACGTTGAGGTTCCACCACACCGCCGGCCACGGGGTCGGTTCCAGCCAGGGGCCGCAGGTGGCCATGACGGGGCCGCCCGCGCGGCTGGCGGAGGCGACCTTGTAGAGCTGGATCCAGTGGAAGCTCTGCAGCCGTTCGTCGGGGAACGAGACGAAGCTCTTGGGGTAGAAGGCGTGCCACCAGTCGCGATGCCGCCGGCGAAGGGTGTTGTACGACTTGGCGCGCCGGAGGTGCCGTAGCGAGTCGGCCTCGGCGGCGGTCGTGGAGGGGGCGCTGTGGCCGACGGCGAGCAGCAGTTCGTCGCCGTCGCGGCGGTAGGCGGTGGCCGTCTGGCCGCCGATGAGCGGCTGGAGCACCTGCTCGGTGCCCTCGGCGGTGGTCCGGGTCGTCCAGGGCGGGTGGGCGGTGTAGCCGGCGGGCGGGGCCTCGCTGATCCTCCGGGGGCTGACGGCCTCCTCGGGGTGGAAGGTCCAGACGACGCGTTCGCCGCCGGCCGCCGTCACGCGGGTGGCCAGTACCTCGTCGTGGACGAGGGCGGAGAGGGTGAGGGTGCCGGCGGTGGTGGTGACGGTGCCGGTCAGCTCGGCGTTCCACAGGCTCAGCCGCCAGTCGACGGCGGTGATGGTGCCGACCGGGTCGAGCGTGAGGTGGCCGACCGGCAGCCGGCAGGTGCCCCAGCCGCTGCCGAACTCGGGCCGGTGGTCCTGGACGCGGCCGTGCTGGACGGTGAACCGGATCCGGTTGGCGTCCGGTTCCTGGTAGATCATGCTGCCGAGCAGCCCGTCGCCGAGGAACGGGCCCTCGTACCAGCGGGTGGGCGGTCTGCTCCAGCGCAGGTCCTGCTCACGCAGGAACCGGTCCCAGGAGCGGTCGGTGGTCATCGTGTCGCGGAGTTGCCAGGGGCGTCCGCTCCCCGGGGCGGCCGGCGCATCGGTGCCGATGGCCGGTGCCGCCGTCGGTAAGGGGGGTCCGGCATGGGCCGTTCCGGGCAGGGCCGCCGCTGCCGCGCCGCCCAGCGCGGTGCCGATCACGGCACGGCGGGGCAGGGGGGAGTGCTTCCCCGACTGCGAGGTCATCATCGTCCTCCATACCTGACGGATCATCGATACATCGGGTGTATCGGCGAACCTAGGCAGGGTCGAGGGGCCTGTCAATGGGGCGGCCGGTGGCGAGATTCCGTGCAACATGGGCCTGAATTAGCCTGTCTCGCCGAGGAATTGGCCTCCATGCTCACTCTGGCACCTGGTCCAGACGTTTGCACTCCTCCGATGTTTCCTGCCGCGGAAGGACAAGGCTGATGAAGAGACGAACCGTCCTGCGGGCGGGAGCGGGTCTGCTGGCCGGCGGCACGGTCGCCGCTGCCCCCGCCGCCGACCCGACCGCCGTCCCGACCACGCCCCCCACTGCCGTCCGGGCCGCCGACCCGACCGACGGCTGGACCCGGACCGCGTTCACGTACAGCTGGCACAAGCCCTGGAACCTCGACCTGAGCGACCGCCACAGCCACACCGGGGGCGTCCACCGCGTGTGGGTGTACGCCACCGACGAGCCCTTCGAGCAGGGCAGCTCCACCGGCCCGCGCACGGAGATGCGCTGGAAGAACGACTACACCACCGGCGATCGCATGTGGGACGCCGACGTCTACCTCCCGGCCGGCACCGACCGCGCGTCCTTCGTCCAGATCCTGCGGACCCGACGCCCCTCGGGCACCCCGGCCACGGACATCATGCTCAACGTCCACGACACCGACGGCGGCACCGTGCGCCGCTACGACGGCACGGTCCTCAAAACCGGCGCCTACGACACCTGGTTCAACGTGAAGATCGCCCACGAGGCGAGCAGCGGAACCGGCACCGTCAAGGTCTATCTCGACAACTCCCTCGTGCTCACGGTCGCCGACCGCGGCCCCGCCACCCGCTACTTCAAGAACGGCGTCTACCACCACGGCTCCGGCCGCGCCGAGGCCCGCTTCCGCGACATCACCCACTGGACCCGCTGACCGGGCCCGGCGCGGGAGCGCGGCGGCCGCCTCCCGCGCACCCGGGCACGGGTGCGCAGGTCACCGCCCAGTAGAGTGCGCCTCTGTCGTTACCGAGAACCGCCCCCGATCCGCCCGAGGTACCGCGCAGTGACCCCCGCACGACCAGGACCGCCGTACGCCGTCACCGTCGTCGGGCTCGGCGCCGACGGCTGGCGCGGCCTCCCCGCCGCCTCCCGGGCGGCCCTGCGCGAGGCCGGGGTCCTGATCGGTGCCCCCCGGCAGCTCGACCTGCTGCCGCCGGAGTGCGCGGGCGAGCGGATCACCTGGCCCTCGCCCCTGCGGCCCGCGGTCCCCGCCCTGCTCGCCGCGCACTCCGACCGCCGGATCGCCGTACTGGCCAGCGGCGACCCCATGTTCTACGGCATCGGCCGCGCCCTCGCCGAGGAGGCCGGCGACCGGCTGCGCGTCCTGCCGCACCCCTCCTCCGTCTCCTACGCCGCCGCCCGCCTCGGCTGGCCGCTGGAGGACGTCGAGGTCGTCACGCTCGTCGGCCGGCCCGCCGCCCGCCTGGCCGCCGCCCTGCACGACGGCCGACGGCTCCTCGTGCTCAGCGCGGACGCCGGCACACCCGCCGAGGTCGCGGTCCTGCTGCGGGACCGGGGCTTCGGACCGAGCCGGATGCGGGTCCTGGAACAGCTCGGCGGCGAGAGGGAACGCACGGGCGAGGAGACCACCGCCGACGACTGGGAGCCCGCGCACCCGCCCGGCGACCCCCTCAACATCGTCGCCGTCGAGTGCCGACGGGCCCCGGACGCTCTCCGCCTCGGTGCCGGGCCCGGCCTCCCCGACGAGGCGTACGAGCACGACGGGCAGCTCACCAAGCGGTACGTGCGCGCCGCCACGCTGGCCGCGCTGGCCCCGGCACCCGGCGAACTCCTCTGGGACATCGGCGGCGGCTCGGGCTCGATCGCGATCGAGTGGATGCGCACGCACCCCTCGTGCCGGGCGCTGACCGTCGAACGCGACCCGGTCCGCGCCGCACGCATCACCCGCAACGCCGACCGGCTCGGCGTGCCCGGCCTGCGGGTCGTCACCGGGGCCGCGCCCGCCGCCCTGGCCGAACTGCCGCCGCCCGACGCCGTGTTCATCGGCGGCGGGCTCACCGCGCCCGGCCTCCTCGACGCCTGCCGGCAGGCCCTGCCGGTGGGCGGGCGGCTGGTCGCCAACACCGTGACGCTGGAGTCCGAGGCCGTCCTCGCCGCCGCCCACCGCCGCCACGGCGGGGAGCTGGTGCGGCTCTCCGTGGCGCACGCCGTGCCCGTGGGCGGCTTCACCGGGTGGCGGCAGGCGATGCCGGTGACCCAGTGGGCCGTACGCAGGACCAGCCTCGACACCGCCGACACCCCTTCGGGAGCAGACAGATGACCGTGTACTTCATCGGCGCCGGCCCCGGTGCCGCCGACCTGATCACGGTCCGGGGCGCCCGCAGGCTCGCCGCCTGCGGGGTCTGCCTGTACGCGGGCAGCCTCGTCCCGCGTGACCTGCTGGCCGAATGCCCGCCGGACGCGCGGCTGGTGGACACCGCCCAGCTGGACCTGGACCAGATCACCGCCGAGCTGGTGCGCGCGCACGAGGAGGGTCACGACGTGGCCCGGCTGCACTCGGGGGACCCGTCCGTGTTCAGCGCGGTCGCCGAGCAGATGCGGCGGCTGGACGCGGCGGGAGTGCCGTACGAGGTGGTGCCGGGGGTGCCCGCGTTCGCCGCGGCGGCGGCGGCGCTGAAGCGGGAGCTGACCGTGCCCACGGTCGGGCAGACCGTCATCCTCACGCGGATCGCGCAGCGGGCCACGGCCATGCCGGCGGGTGAGGATCTGGCCACGCTCGGCCGGAGCGGGGCGCTGATCGTGCTGCACCTGGCCGCGCGGTACGTGGACCGGGTCGTGGAGGAGCTTGTGCCGCACTACGGGGCGGACTGTCCTGCCGCGGTCGTCGCGTATGCCTCGCGGCCCGACGAGCTGATCCTCCGGGGGACGTTGGAGGAGATCGCCGGGCAGGTGAAGGCGGCGGGTGTGCTGCGTACGGCTGTGATCATGGTCGGGCGGACGCTGGGGGCGGAGCAGTTCCGGGACAGCCACCTGTACTCGCCGGAGCGGGACCGGCACGAGTGTTGAGGGGCGGGGTGGGTGCGTTGTCGGGTGCGGGTGAGTGGGGGCTTCTCGCGCAGTTCCCCGCGCCCCTAGAAGCCCAGGCCCCGCGGGCCTGAAAGACACATCCCTGCGGGCCTGAAGGACACGGCCCTGCGGGTCTGGGAGCGGCGGCCCTTCGGGCTCGAAAAGCATGGGGCGCAGCCCCTGCTTTTCAGGGGCGCGGGGAACTGCGCGAGAAGCCCCACCGGACCCGCACCCGACGACGCACCCAAGCCGGCCCCCGCACTCAGCGGACCTCGCTGCGGCCCACGATCGTCCCCGCGCGGTCGATGCAGATGACGTCGACCGCGACGGGCGCGCCCCGCAGCACGGACAGTGCCTCGTCGCGGGCCGCCACCGCGACCAGGTCGCCGAGCGGCACCCCGGCCGCCGCGCACAGCTGGAGCGCGGCGAGCCCGGTGTTGGCCCCGGCCACCTCGACGGCCAGCGCCTCGTCCGCGCCACCGCGCCGGGCGAGGTCCGCGAGGAAGCCCTTGTCGACCTGGGAGCGGGCGGAGTGCAGGTCGAGATGGCCGGCGGCGAGCTTGGAGAGCTTGGCGAAACCACCGCAGATCGTCAGCCGCTCCACGGGGTGGCGGCGCACGTACTTGAGGACCGCGCCCGCGAAGTCACCCATGTCCAGCAGGGCGTCCTCGGGCAGCGCGTACGCGGCGACGACCGTCTTCTCCGACGTCGACCCCGTGCACCCGGCGAGATGCGTACGTCCGGCCGCCCGCGCCACGTCGACGCCCCGCCGGATGGAGTCGATCCACGCCGAGCAGGAGTACGGGACGACGATCCCGGTCGTCCCCAGGATGGACAGCCCGCCGAGGATGCCCAGGCGCGGGTTCCAGGTGGAGCGGGCGATCTCCTCGCCGTGGTCGACGCCGACGGTGATCTCGACGTCGCCCGTGCCGCCGTGCCGGGCCGCGACCTCGGCGACGTGGTCCCGCATCATCTGCCGCGGGACCGGGTTCACGGCCGGTTCCCCGACGGGCAGGGGCAGACCCGGACGGGTGACCGTCCCGACCCCGGGACCGGCCCGGAAGACCACCCCCGCCCCGGCGGGCAGCCGCCGTACGGTGACCCGGACCAGCGCGCCGTGCGTGACGTCCGGGTCGTCGCCCGCGTCCTTCACGATCCCCGCCGTCGCGCTGTCGCCGGTCAGCTCCTCGACGGCCAGCGCGAACGACGGCGTCTGCCCCCTCGGCAGGGTGATGGTCACCGGGTCGGGGAACTCGCCGGTCAGCAGCGCGGTGTACGCGGCCGTCGTGGCGGCCGTCGCACAGGCGCCGGTGGTCCAGCCGGGCCGCAGACCGGTGTGCTTGAGTTGGGCCGCGCGACCGCCCTTCGCCGCACCCCCGCCCCCGTCGGCACCCTGCTTCTCGTCACTGCTCATGATCGGACCCGGACTTCCATGCACGTACTGATACTCGGCGGAACCACGGAGGCCCGCCGCCTGGCCGAACTGCTGCACGGCACCCCGGGCCTGCGGCTGACCAGCTCCCTCGCCGGACGGGTGGCGAACCCCCGGCTGCCCCCGGGCGAGGTCCGCGTCGGCGGCTTCGGCGGGGCCGAGGGGCTGGCCGCCTGGCTGCGCGAGCACCGGGTGGACGCGCTCATCGACGCCACCCATCCTTTCGCCGGGACCATGAGTTTCCACGCGGCACGGGCGGCCGCCACCACCCATGTTCC
Source organism: Streptomyces stelliscabiei (assembly GCF_014873495.1). Taxonomy (GTDB): domain Bacteria; phylum Actinomycetota; class Actinomycetes; order Streptomycetales; family Streptomycetaceae; genus Streptomyces; species Streptomyces bottropensis. The sequence continues at coordinate 9,250,375 of NZ_JADBGF010000001.1, forward strand.
CCTGCTCGCGCTGCGCCGGCCCGGCTGGGTCCCGGCCACCGGCGACGACTGGCACGACGTCGGCTCACTGGCGGAGGCGGCGCGGCTGCTGCCCACGCTCGGGCGCCGCGTGTTCCTCACCACCGGGCGCATGGGCCTGGCCGTGTTCGCCGCCCTGGACGACCTGTGGTTCCTCGTCCGGTCCGTGGACCCGCCCGAGGCCCCGTACCCGGCCCGGACGGAGGTACTGCTCGACCGGGGCCCCTTCACCCTGGACGGGGAGCGGGACCTCCTGCGCCGCCACCGCGTCGACGTCGTCGTGACGAAGGACAGCGGAGGCGCCGCGACCGCACCGAAGCTGACCGCCGCCCGGGAGGCCGCGGTGCCCGTGGTCGTGGTGCGCAGGCCCCCCGCGCCCGAGGGCGTCACCGTGGTGCCGGACCCGCAGGCCGCGGCCCGCTGGGTGGGCGAGCGCCTCCACGCCCGCTGACCCCCGACCGCCGCACGGGCCTCCGCCCCGCTCACGCCCGCGCTTCCCCTCCGCTCACGCCTCCGGGTACCGGCGGGGTGTCCACACGATCTGCTCACCGTCCCCGCGCCGGACCACCCGCGTCTGCGAGGAGCCGACGAGCAGGATCGTCCGCATGTCGACCTCGGCCGGGTCCAGGTCGGCCAGCCGTACGATCCGTACGCGCTCACCGGAGCCGCCCACGTCCCGGGCGACCACCACCGGGGTGTCCGGAGCCCGGTGCTCCAGCAGCAGCTCACGCGCCTTGCCCACCTGCCAGGTACGGCTGCGCGAGCCCGGGTTGTACAGGGCCAGCACCAGGTCCGCCGAGGCCGCCGCCCGCAGCCGCTCGGCGATGACCTCCCAGGGCTTGAGCCGGTCGGAGAGGGAGAGCGTGGCGTAGTCGTGGCCGAGCGGGGCGCCCGCGCGGGCGGCGGCCGCGTTGGCGGCGGTCACCCCCGGCAGCACCCGCACCGGCACGTCCGCGTACTCCTCCTGCGCGGCGGCCTCCAGCACGGCCGTCGCCATGGCGAAGACCCCCGGGTCGCCCCCGGAGACGACCGCGACCCGACGCCCGCGCCGGGCCAGATCGAGGGCGAACTCGGCGCGCTCCGACTCGACCCGGTTGTCCGAGCCGTGCCGGACCTGACCCGCGCGCCGGGGCACCCGGTCCAGGTAGGTGGTGTAACCGACCAGGTCGTCGGCGGCGGCGAGCGCGCCCCGCGTCTCCGGCGTCAGCCACAGCGGCCCGGCGGGCCCGGTGCCGACCACGACGACCTCGCCCCGCTCCCGGGCCTCGGGCCGCTCGGTGTCGACCTGGCTGGGCAGCACGGCCACCGAGAAGTACGGCACCGACTCCGGGTCCACGTCCGCCAGTGCGCCGATGCGCTCCCCGGGCATGGTGGCCCGCTCGACATAGCGGGCCTCGCCGAGCCGGCCCGAACTCTCCAGCGCGCCGCGGACCTTGGTGAACGTCCGCCCCAGCTTCATCACCACGGCCACGTCGGTCGCGGCGAGCCGTGCGGTCAGCTCCTCCTCGGGCAGGGTGCCCGGCAGGATCGTCAGCACCTCCTCGCCCTCGACGAGCGGTGTGCCCAGCCGGGCTGCCGCGGCGGACACGGAGGTGACTCCGGGGACGACCTCGGTGTCGTAGCGGTCCACGAGCCGCTTGTGCATGTGCATGTAGGAGCCGTAGAAGAGCGGGTCGCCCTCCGCGAGGACCGCGACCGTGCGGCCCGCGTCGAGATGCGCGGCCAGTCGGGCCGACGCCTGCGCGTAGAACTCCTCCATCGCGCCCTTGTAGCCGCCCGGGTGGTCGGTGGTCTCCGTCGTCAGCGGGTAGACCAGCCGCTCCTCGATGTGGTCGGCGCGCAGGTGCTTCGCGGCGATCGAGCGCGCGATGGAACGGCCGTGCCGGGCGCTGTGATACGCGATCACATCCGCCGCGGAGATCACCTCCACGGCCCGGACGGTCATCAGGGACGGGTCACCGGGGCCGAGCCCGACCCCGTACAGCTTGCCGCTCACTCTTCCTCACTCGCGATCGCGTTCAGCGCGGCGGCGGCGATGGCGCTTCCGCCCCGCCGGCCGCGTACGACGATGTGCTCCAGGCCCGAGGGGTGCGCGGCGAGCGCGTCCTTGGACTCGGCGGCGCCCACGAACCCGACCGGCACGCCGATGACGGCGGCGGGCCGGGGCGCGCCCTCCTCGATCATCTCCAGCAGCCGGAACAGCGCGGTGGGCGCGTTCCCGACGGCCACGACCGCCCCCTCCAGCCGGTCCCGCCACAGCTCCAGCGCGGCGGCGCTGCGCGTGGTGCCGAGCCTCGCCGCCAGCTCGGGCACGCCCGGGGCGGAGAGCGTGCACAGCACGTCGTTGTCGGCGGGCAGCCGCTTGCGGGTGACCCCGCTGGCCACCATCTTGACGTCGGTGAAGATCGGTGCCCCGGCACGCAGGGCCTCGCGGGCGCGGGCCACCACGTCGGGGGTGTACGCCAGGTCCCGTACGAGGTCGACCATTCCGCAGGCGTGGATCATCCGTACCGCGACCTGGCTGACGTCGACGGGCAGGGCCGCGAGGTCCGCCTCCGCGCGGATGGTGGCGAAGGACTGCCGGTAGATCGCCGGGCCGTCCTTCTCGTAGTCGTACGTGGTCACGGTGGTCTTCTCGCTGCTCTCGGTCGTCGTACGGGTGTCGTCGGTGCGGGTCGTGCTCGTCTGCGGCCTACGAGGTGATCTCCTCCAGGGCGGTGGCGAGTCGGGAGGCGTCCTCCAGGGGCGCGGTCCGGGGGTCGTGTCCGGGGACCGCGCGGGAGAGCCGGTAGCCGCCGTCCGGCACGGCCACCACGTCGACGCGTTCGCCCCGGGGATGTCCGCAGCGGCGCTCGCAGCCGGACCAGTACAGGGGGAGGCCGCCGCCGTGCCGGGCCGCGTCGAGGTGCGCGGTCGCGTCCGCCCGTACGTCCGCCAGGGACTTGGCGCAGCCGGGCCGCCCGATGCAGGCGCCGACGCGGAGCCAGGGGGAGGCGGGATCGGTGACGAGTCCGGCCCCGGACAGCCGGGCGAGCGCGTCGGCCGCCCGCTCCTCGCCCAGGCCCGGAACCGGGACCACGACTCCGCGCCAGGGCGTCAGCCGCAGTTCACGGCGGGCGGTCGTGGACGCGAGAGCGGTCAACTCCCGCCACTGCGGGGCGGTGAGGCGGCCGAGGGGGGCGTGTACGGACAGGGCCTCGCCCACGGCTCCGGGGGGCGGACCCTCGGCCGGGGCCGGCCCCCTCGCCGTACGCGGCCGGCTCACCGCCTCGATCCCGGTGGCGGCCAGACGGTCACGGACCAGGGGGAACAGCCCGTCCGGGAGCGGGAGTTCGGTCACGCGCCAGACGCGGGACCCGCTCTCCCGCGCCGCCGCCAGGAAGGTCTCGGCGGCCGTCAGCGCGGCCCGGGGCGCGTCCTCGCCGGAGACCGACAGGGCCTCGGCGGCCGTGCCGAGGCTCAAGCGCGCGCCGCCGTCCGCCTCCGCCCGCAGGGTCACGTCGGCGTCGAGCCCGGCCACGTCCCCCCGCCCGTCGTCGAGCGCGAACAGGAACCGGCCGGACAACTCCCGCGCCGCCTCGCTCGCACACAGTGCCGCGTCGAGGCCCGACAGCCAGGGCCGTACGTCCCGCAGGCCCCGCCCGTCGAGGCCGGACAGCGGGGAGGCGACGATGTTGCGCACCCGTTCGTGTGCGGGGGAGGGGAGCAGCCCGGCCGCGTCCAGCGCCTCGGCCAGCGCGCCCCCGCAGCCGTCGGCGAGCCCCCGCAGTTGCACGTTGCCGCGTGAGGTGAGGTGAAGATCACCGTCGCCGAGCCGCCGGGCCGCCTCCGCGAGCGCCTCGGCCTGGCGGACGGTCAGTACCCCACCGGGCACCCGGACCCGCGCCAGCGCCCCGTCGTCCGCCGCGTGCAGCCGCAGCGTCCCCGGGCAGGCGTCACCACGGTCCCGTGTGACCGCCGTGGCCTGGGACGATGATCGGACGGGAGGCGTGGACATGGCCGCGAGCATACCCACCGGCATCGGGGACGTACTCTCCGCCCTTTTGAGGCGACCCTTACTATGCTGCTTGGCGGATCATCCGGTCCGCCGACGCCACCACGGCGCTAGGGTCTGTCGTCATATTCCCTAGGGGAGGAAGCCCGGTGTGAGTCCGGCGCGGTCCCGCCACTGTGAGTCCGTCCCAGGAGGGGCGGGCAAGTCAGGAACTCCCTTCCCCGTACCCCTCGGCCCGTCCGAGCAGGGGAGACTCCGATCCGACACCGCCCGGGGCGCGGACCCCGAGGAAGGCCAGCAGCCGCATGCAGCCATCGTCCGGGGAGCGCTCGACGCAGCCCCGCATCCTGCTCCTGTCGACCTCCGACACCGACCTGCTCAGCGCCCGCGCGGCCGCCGGCCCGGTCCCGTACCGCTTCGCCAACCCCTCCCGGCTCGCGCTGGAGGACCTCCCGGACCTCCTCGACGGCGCCGGTCTGGTCGTCGTCCGCCTCCTCGGCGGCATCCGCGCCTGGCAGGACGGCCTCGACCTGCTGCTCGCCGACGGCCGCCCGGTCGTCGTCCTCACCGGTGAACAGGCCCCCGACGCCCAGCTGATGGCCGCCTCCACGGTCCCGGTCGGCATCGCCGCCGAGGCCCACGCCTATCTCGCCCACGGCGGCCCCGCCAACCTGGAGCAGCTGGCCCGCTTCCTCTCCGACACCGTCCTGCTCACCGGCCACGGCTTCGACGCGCCCGCCCCCGCCCCGTCCTGGGGCCCGCTGCCCCGGGAGGCCGCGGACACCGACGGTCCGACCGTAGCCGTGCTCTACTACCGGGCCCACCACATGAGCGGCAACACCGCCTTCGTGGGCGCCCTGTGCGAGGCGATCGAGGACGCGGGCGCCCGCGCGCTCCCGCTGTACGTGGCGTCCCTGCGTGCCCCCGAGCCCGAGCTGATCGAGGAACTCCGCGCCGCCGACGCCATCGTGACCACGGTGCTCGCCGCGGGCGGCACCAAGCCCGCCGAGGCGTCGGCCGGCGGCGACGACGAGTCCTGGGACGCCGGCGCCCTCACCGGCCTCGACGTGCCGATCCTCCAGGCCCTGTGCCTGACCGGCTCGCGCTCCGCCTGGGAGGAGAGCGACGAGGGCGTCTCCCCGCTCGACGCGGCCAGCCAGATCGCCGTCCCCGAGTTCGACGGCCGCCTGATCACCGTCCCGTTCTCCTTCAAGGAGATCGACGAGGACGGCCTCCCGGCCTACGTCGCCGACCCCGAGCGCGCCGCCCGCGTCGCCGGGATCGCCGTACGCCACGCGCGACTTCGCCACATCGCCAACGCCGACAAGCGCCTCGCGCTCGTCCTGTCCGCCTACCCGACGAAGCACTCCCGCATCGGCAACGCGGTCGGCCTGGACACCCCCGCCAGCGCGGTCGCCCTGCTGCGCCGCCTGCGCGAGGAGGGCTACGACTTCGGGGGCGCCGACGTCCCCGGACTGGCCTCCGGCGACGGCGACGAGCTGATCCGCGCCCTCATCGAGGCCGGCGGCCACGACCAGGACTGGCTCACCGAGGAGCAGCTGGCCCGCAACCCGGTCCGTATCCCGGCGGCCGACTACCGCCGCTGGTACGCCACGCTCCCCGAGCAGCTGCGCACGGCCGTCGAGGAGCACTGGGGCCCGGCGCCCGGCGAGATGTTCGTCGACCGCAGCGCCAACCCGGAGGGCGACATCGTCCTCGCGGCCCTGCGCTTCGGCAACCTGCTGATCCTCATCCAGCCGCCGCGCGGCTTCGGCGAGAACCCGATCGCGATCTACCACGACCCCGATCTCCCGCCCTCGCACCACTACCTGGCCGCCTACCGCTGGATCGCGGCCCGCGCCGACGACGGCGGCTTCGGCGCCGACGCGATGATCCACCTGGGCAAGCACGGCAACCTGGAGTGGCTGCCCGGCAAGAACGCGGGCCTGTCCGCCGCCTGCGGCCCCGACGCCGCCCTCGGTGACCTGCCCCTGATCTACCCCTTCCTGGTCAACGACCCCGGCGAGGGCACCCAGGCCAAGCGCCGCGTCCACGCCACCCTCGTCGACCACCTGGTCCCGCCGATGGCCCGCGCGGACTCCTACGGCGACATCGCGCGCCTGGAGCAACTCCTCGACGAGTACGCCCAGATCTCCTCCATGGACCCGGCGAAGCTCCCCGCGATCCGCGCCCAGATCTGGACCCTCATCCAGGCCGCCCGCCTCGACCACGACCTCGGCCTCGACGACCGCCCGGAGGACGACGGCTTCGACGACTTCCTCCTGCACGTCGACGGCTGGCTCTGCGAGGTCAAGGACGCCCAGATCCGCGACGGTCTGCACGTCCTCGGCACGCCGCCGGCCGACGCCGACCGCGTCAACCTGGTCCTCGCCATCCTGCGCGCCCGCCAGATCTGGGGCGGCACCACCGCCCTGCCCGGACTGCGCGAGGCGCTCGGCCTCGACGAGTCCGCCGCCACCCGCACGACCGCCGACGAGGCGGAGGCCAAGGCCCGCGCCCTGGTCGAGCGGATGGAGGAGCTGGGCTGGGACCCGGACTCCGTGCCCGACGAGCACGGCGAACAGGTCACCGCCATCCTGGAGTTCGCCGCCCGCGAGGTCGTCCCGCGACTGAAGGCCACCACCGCCGAACTCCACCACGTCGTCCACGCCCTGAACGGCGGCTTCGTCCCGGCGGGCCCCTCGGGCTCCCCGCTGCGGGGCCTGGTCAACGTCCTGCCGACGGGCCGCAACTTCTACTCCGTCGACCCCAAGGCCGTCCCCTCCCGCCTCGCCTGGGAGACCGGCCAGGCGCTCGCGGACTCCCTGCTGGAGCGCTACCGCGCCGACAACGGCGAATGGCCCACCTCCGTGGGCCTGTCCCTGTGGGGAACCAGCGCCATGCGCACGTCCGGCGACGACGTGGCCGAGGCGCTCGCCCTGCTCGGCGTCCGCCCGGTCTGGGACGACGCCTCACGCCGCGTGACCGGCCTGGAGGCCATCCCCGCCGAGGAACTGGGCCGTCCGCGCGTCGACGTCACCCTGCGCATCTCGGGCTTCTTCCGCGACGCGTTCCCGCACACCATCGGGCTGCTCGACGACGCCGTACGCCTCGCCGCGTCCCTGGACGAGCCGGCCGAGGCCAACCACGTCCGCGCCCACGTCCAGGCCGACCTCGCCTCCCACGGCGACGAACGCCGGGCCACCACCCGTATCTTCGGCTCCCGGCCCGGCACGTACGGCGCCGGACTGCTCCAGCTCATCGACTCCCGCGACTGGCGCACCGACGCCGACCTCGCCGAGGTCTACACGGTGTGGGGCGGCTACGCCTACGGCCGGGAACTGGACGGCCGCCCGGCCCGCGAGGAGATGGAGACCGCGTACAAGCGGATCGAGGTGGCCGCGAAGAACACCGACACCCGCGAGCACGACATCGCCGACTCCGACGACTACTTCCAGTACCACGGCGGCATGGTGGCCACCGTCCGCGCCCTGCGCGGCACGGCACCCGAGGCGTACATCGGCGACTCCACCCGCCCCGAGACGGTCCGCACCCGCACCCTGGTCGAGGAGACGTCCCGGGTGTTCCGCGCCCGGGTGGTCAACCCCAAGTGGATCGAGGCGATGCGCCGCCACGGCTACAAGGGCGCCTTCGAACTCGCCGCCACCGTCGACTACCTGTTCGGCTACGACGCCACCACGGGCGTGATCGCCGACTGGATGTACGACAAGCTCACCGAGACCTACGTCCTCGACGAGACCAACCGCGAGTTCCTCCAGCAGGCCAACCCCTGGGCCCTGCACGGCATCGCCGAGCGGTTGCTGGAGGCGGAGTCGCGCGGCATGTGGGAGAAGCCCGACCCGGCGGTGCTGGAGGGGCTGCGTCAGGTCTACCTGGAGGCCGAGGGCGACCTGGAGGGCGGCGAGGACTGACGCCGGGCGTCGGCGGCCCGGACGAGGGCGTCGAAGAGGGCCTGCTGCACGGGGTCCTCTTCGGCGGTGTCCTCGGGGTGCCACTGCACGGCGGTGAACCAGCCGGTGGCGCCGGGGAGTTCGAGTCCTTCCGTCGTGCCGTCGGCGGCGCGGGCGGTGACCTCCAGCCCCTCGCCGAGCCGGTCCACCCGCTGGTGGTGGTAGCAGGACGCCTCCACCTTCTGTGCTCCGGTGGCCTGTTCCAGCAGGGTGCCGCGCCGGAGCGCCACCGGGTGCACGAGGTGACGGTGTTCGCGCCCGGGGCCGCCCATGTCCTGCTCCAGGGTGCCGCCGAGGGCGACGTTGACGACCTGGAGGCCCCGGCAGACCGCCAGCAGCGGGATGCCCGACTCCAGGGCGGCGTGGGCGACCCGGAGGTCGAAGGTGTCCTGGACGTCGTCCACGTCGTACACGCTGGCGTGGGTGTCCGTCGCGCCGTAGCGGTACGGGGCGAGGTCGCCGCCGCCGGGCAGGAGGACGCCGTCGAAGCGGGCCAGGCGGGCGGTCGTGTCGCCCTCGGCCGGGTGGATGCTCGCGGGTTCGCCGCCCGCCCGCCAGACGGCCTCGATCAGGGCGCGCGCGTTGACCTCGGCGGCGTACCGCAGCGCGGAGGTCGTGGCGGAGAAACGGGCGGGCAGGGCTATCAGGGGCCGGGTCACAGCTGGATCCAGGTGGTCTTCAGCTCGGTGTACTTCTCGATGGCGTGGACGGACTTGTCGCGGCCGTTGCCCGACTGCTTCATGCCGCCGAAGGGGACGGTCAGGTCCCCCTCCTCGTAGCAGTTGACCCAGACCGTGCCGGCCCGCAGCGCGCGCGAGACCTTGTGGGCGGTGGACAGGTCGGAGGTCCACAGGCCGGCGGCGAGGCCGTACTCGGTGTCGTTGGCGAGCGTCACGGCCTCGTCGAGGTCGTCGAAGGTGAGGACGGACAGGACGGGGCCGAAGATCTCCTCGCGGGCCAGCCGCATACCGGGGTCGACCCGGTCGAAGACGGTGGGCCGCAGATAGCTGCCGCCGGTGTCGGTCAGCGTGCGTGCGCCGCCGGCCCGCAGGCGGGCGCCGTCGTCGACACCCGCGCCGATGTGGCCGAGGACCCGTTCGAGGTGGGCCTCGCGGACCAGGGCGCCCATCTCGGTTGCCGGGTCCAGCGGGTCGCCGACGCGCAGCTCCCGGGCACGGGCCACGATCGCCTCGGTGACGCGTTCGGCGACGGAGGAGTGCACCAGGAGCCGGGAGGGGGCGGTGCACATCTCGCCCTGGTTGAAGAAGATGCCCCAGGCCGCAGTGGCGGCGGCCTTCTCCAGGTCGGGGGCGTCGGGAAGGATGATGTTCGGCGACTTGCCGCCCAGCTCCAGCCAGACCCGCTTGAGGTTGGAGTCGGCGGCGTAGTGCAGGAAGTGCCGGCCGACCGCGGTGGAGCCGGTGAAGGCCAGGACGTCCACGCCGGGGTGGAGCCCGAGGGCCCGGCCGGCGGTCGGCCCGTCACCGGTGACGACGTTGAGGACGCCCGGCGGCAGTCCGGCCTCGGTGGCGATCCGGCCCAGCAGCAGGGCGGACAGCGGGGAGTTCTCCGAGGGCTTCAGGACGACCGTACAGCCGGCCGCCAGCGCCGGGGCGACCTTCCAGCTCGCGAGGGTCAGGGGGAAGTTCCACGGCACCACGGCGCCCACGACGCCCGCGGGTTCACGGGTGACCAGGGCCAGGGCGTCGGGAGAGGTGTGGGGCGACTCGTCGGTGAGCTTGTCGGCCAGCTGCCCGTACCAGCGGAAGGTGGTGATCGCGGCGCGCAGTTCGATGTCGTGCGCCTCCGTGAACGGCTTGCCCATCTCCAGGGTGATGGTCAGGGCCAGCTTCTCCCGCTGTTCCTCCAGGAGTTCGGCGACGCGCAGCAGCATCCGGCCGCGGTCGGCGGGGGCCAGGCGGGGCCAGGGGCCGGAGTCGAAGGCGCGGCGGGCGGCGGCCACGGCCAGGTCGACCTCGGCGCTGTGCGCGTCGGCCACCTCGACGAGGGTCCGGCCGTCGCGGGGTGACACGACGGCGAAGGAGGCGCCCCCGCCCGGCTCGTCCACCCCGTCGATGTGGTGCCGGCTGGGGAGGTCCAGCTCCATGGCGCGACGGAGCAGGTCGTCGTGGGCGAGGGCGGCGGGCATCGGCTCTCCTCTTCCTGTTCTGTGTGCGGGTTCGAATCGGTGGAGTCGGGCGGAGGTCAGTCCGTGGCCGGCTGCCGGTTCCGGGTCACCCAGGCCGCGCCCAGACCCAGCGCCAGCACCGCGGGCACGGTCAGCTGCAGCCACACGGCGGTGGTCCGGTCGCCGCCGATGAGCGTGGTGAAGTTCTCGATGATCAGCCAGATCGCCCAGGCGATGCCGAGCGCGCCCAGGACGGGTGCGATGAGCGTGTTCCAGGGCCGGGTGTCGGCGCGGGAGCGGCGGAAGAAGACGACCACGGACACGGACGTCAGGAAGTACAGGAGCATCATCGCGAGGACGGCCACCCCGCTGAACCAGGAGAACAGCGTCAGCACCGGGTCCTTGCCCAGCAGCGCGAACGGGACGACGAGGGCCGCCGCGATCACGGTCTGGACGAGGCCGGCCGCCCAGGGGGAGTGACGCCGGTTGAGCGAGGTCAGCCCACGCGGCAGCAGCCCTTCGCGGCCCAGGGAGAACAGGTAGCGGTTGGCGGAGTTGTGGAACGCCAGGATGCCGGCGAACAGCGAGGTGGCCAGCAGGACGGGCAGCACGTCGCCGGTCCACGCGCCGAACTCCGCCGCGATGGGGGCGAAGACCCAGCCCGCCGCGTCGCCGCTCTCCAGGGCCTTGCCCGCCTCCGCCGTCGCCCGGGAGGCACCGTGCGCGGAGACCAGCATCCAGGAGGTGAAGGCGAAGAAGCCGGTGACGACCGCGACCGACAGGTAGGTGGCGCGCGGGACCGTCTTCCTCGGCTCCTTGGCCTCCTCGCCGTAGATGGCGGTCGCCTCGAAGCCGAACATCGACGCCACGGCGAACATCAGCGCCACCCCGGGAGCGCCCTGGAGCGCCGCGTCCGGCGAGAAGCTGTCGGCGAGGCCGAGCCCCTCGGGGCCGCCGCCCTTGAAGAAGGTCACGAGGGCGAAGGCGATCAGGATGCTGAACTCCGCCAGGACGAACACCGCCAGCAGCTTGGCGCCCATCTCGATCCCGGCGGCGCCGAGGACCTGGACCACCACCATGGTGACCAGCGCCCACACCCACCAGGCGATCCGTACGTCGGCGTACGTCTCCACGAGGCCGCTGACCGTGGCGCCGTAGAGGCCGTACATCGCGGCCTGGATGGCGCAGTAGGCGAAGAGCGCGACGCCGGCGCTGCCGGAGCCGGTCGAGCGGCCCAGGCCCTTGCCGATGTACGTGTAGAAGGCGCCGGCGTCCACGACGTGGCGGCCCATGGTGACGAAGCCGATGGAGAACAGCAGGATCACGACGCCGGCCGCGATGTACGCGGCGGGGACGCCGGCCCCGTTGCCGATGACGACGGCGATGGGCACGGCCCCGGCGATGCCGGTCAGCGGGGCCTGGGCGGAAAGGACGAAGAAGAGGATGCCCAGGACGCCGAGGGAATCGGGCTTGAGCCTGCCTGCCGGGGAGGGTTCGTGCGAGGTGTGCGGGGCGACCGCCGTCTGACTGTCCACTCGGATCACCTGTCGGGGACGGGGAGGGATGGGGTTCGTTTAGACCCAAACGAATTGCCTCATCGTGGGCTTGAACTATCCGTTTGGCAAGGGGTCTCGTGAAGATTTTCCGCAGGCTTCTCACGGCCCGTGCGGGCATGGCGAAAAGCCCCGGACGCGGCACGTCCGGGGCCATGACCGCTGAGGTCAGCGGCTATGCGCGGGCTTCGCCGGCGTCGTACGCGTCCTGGTCGTCGGAGGTGGCGGAGGCGTCGGAGGCCGCGCCGTCGTCGGAGGCGTCGCCGTCGGCGCGGAGCAGCCGCAGGAGGGTGCGCAGCTCCTCCACGGCCCGTTCCGTGACCTCCGGCTCGTCGAAGACGAGCTGGTGCAGGACGAGACCGTCGAGCGCGGCGAAGACCAGCCGGGCGAGCGCCTGGTCGGCGCCGGCCGGCAGTATCCGGCCCAGCTCGCGCCGGGCGGCGTCGAAGTACTCGTCGTACAGCTCGCGGATCTGGGGCAGCAGCTCCGGACGCCGCCGGGACTCCAGCAGCAGCTCGTACTGGAACGCCTGGGTGTCCGGGTCGGCCGTGACCATCTCCGACAGCCCGACGGAGAAGTCGGCGACCTTGCCGGTGCCCGGTTCCAGGGAGCTGGTGTCGAGCGAGGAGCGGATGGTGTGGGCGAGGGCCTCCTCGATCAGGGCGTCGCGCGAGCCGAAGTGGTGCACGACGAGCCCGTGGGTGACCCCCGCCTCCTCCGCGACGGCCCGGTAGGTGAGCCGGCGCAGCCCGCCCCGCGCCACCACGCGCACGGCGGCGTTCAGCAGGGCGTCCCGCCCCTCGCCGTAGTGGAGGCGCTTGCGTGGCCGTCGGCTCTCGGGGACGTAGGCGGAGTCGGTCATGCGCGTGACCCTACCCGCCCGCCCCCGGCCCGCCGCCTGCCCCTCTCACCGCCGGGATCACCGCCGGGGCGGGCGGACTCCACGGAACTCCCAGTCGCCGCCGAGCGCCGTGGACAGCACTTCCTCGGACTCGGTGGGCTGTGCGCCGACGTCGGCGCGGACCGCGGTGGGGCCGGTGACGACGTGGTTGGTGAGCCGGCCGAGGCCCTCCACCTCCACCTCGACGACGTCGCCGGGCCGGACGGGCCGGGAGTTGGCCGGGGTGCCGGAGAGCAGGACGTCACCCGGGTACAGCGTGATCGTGCGGGCGATGTCGGCGACGAGGTAGTGCATGTCCCACTTCATCTCGTCCGTCGTGCTGTCCTGGACGACCTCGCCGTTGACGTACGTCCGCAGCCGCTTGCCGTGGAAGTCCCAGTCGGTGACGAGCCCGGGGCCGAGCGGGCACAGGGTGTCGGAACCCTTCACCCGCAGCATCGAACCGGCGTCGGTGTCACGGAAGTCGTGCAGGCCGTAGTCGTTGGCGATCGTGTAGCCGGCGATGTACGCGCCCGCGTCCTCGGGCGCGATGTTCCGGGCGGTCCTGCCGATGACGATGGCGACCTCGCCCTCGTAGTTGAGCCACTTGCAGCCGTCGGGGCGGACGATCGCGCCCCGGTGGCTGTTGAGGGAGGAGGTCGGCTTGTGGAAGTAGGTGGGCGTCTCCGGCAGATCGATCCGGAACTCGTCCACGCGGCTGCGGTGGTTGAGGTGGACGGCGATCACCTTCGACGGCACGACCGGCGGGAGGTGGTGGGCCTCCTCGATCTTGACGCGGCGGCCGTCCCCGGCGACCAGTTCGTCGCCGTCGACGGTGACCTCGACGGTGGCCCCGTCGAGGAGGATGCGGCGGTACTCGGGCATGAGGGCTCCAGGGGTGGGGCTAGTCGCGGGTGTGAGGGTCGTGCGGGCCGGCGGCCGTGGACGTGCCGCCGCTGTCGTCGCCGGTCCAGCCGTGGGCCGGGCGGTCGAACCACAGGTGCACCTGTCCGGTGCCGATGGAGTTCTCGTACTCCCCGTACTGCCGGGCCCTGGCGACACAGGCCTGCTCGCCGAGCGCGCCCGCCATCATCAGGTAGTGGAAGAACCTGGCCTCGGGCTTGTACTTCCAGAACTCGTCCATGGTGTCGAGGACCTTGTCGTGCCGGCCCTCCTTGAACCAGGCGATCCGTTCGAGGTCCGCCGCACGGGCCTCGGGCGTACGGATGTGCACCGGATCGCTGGACTCGTGGTCGCGCAGCTCGCGCAGCGGCCAGAAGGTGTGGGAGAGGGCGCCGGAGGCGATGATCAGGACCCGTCGCCCGGGGGTGGCGGCGATGCCGTCGGCGAGCGCCCGTCCCAGCCGGAGATGGTCCTCCATGTCGCCGGTCTGGCAGACGCCGATGGTCACCCAGCGCTTGTCGGGCAGACCCTCGCCGAGGAACTTCCACAGGTTGATCGTGGCGTAGTAGATCGGCAGGTACTCGTCCTCGATCGCGGTGATCCAGGTGCCGTGCTCGTCCGCGAACCGCTCGATGTTCCGGGCCAGTTCGGGGTCGCCGGGGAAGTCGTACGGCATCCGGCACATCCCGCGCGGCAGCTCCTCGGAGGTGAAGAGGCCGGCCCGGCGCGTCTGCGCGGTGACCACGAACTCGACGGTCGTCGCCCAGTGCGAGTCGAGGACCACGACGGTGTCGTAGTCGTCGCGCGAGAAGACGTCCTCGCGCAGCTGCCGCAGACCGGTGACGAGGGTGATCTCCCTGCCCTCGTTCAGCTCCAGCCGGTCGGCCTCCGGCAGGACGATGGTGGGGACATGGGCGAGGAGCCCCGCCCCGACGATCTCACCCATGGTTGTTCCATCCGTTCGGCGCGGTGACGGTGTTCTTCACGTCGCAGTAGAAGTCGAAGCTCCAGGTGCCGCCCTCGCGGCCGACCCCGGAGTGCCGGGAGCCGCCGAAGGGGGCCCGGAGGTCGCGGACGAAGAAGCAGTTCACCCACACCGTGCCCGCCACCAGCCGCTCGGTCACCCGGGTGGCGCGCTCGGTGTCACCGGTGGCGAGGGTGGCGGCCAGTCCGAAGCGGGTGTCGTTGGCGAGCCGGACCGCCTCGTCCTCGTCGGTGAAGGTCTGCAGGGTCAGGACCGGCCCGAAGACCTCCTCCTGCACGATCTCCGAGTCCTGGGCGACGTCGGTGAGCAGGGTGGGCGCGTAGTACTGCCCCTCGCCGGGGTGCCCGCCGATGACCACCCGGGCCCCGTCGGCCACGGCCCGCCGCACGAAGCCGTCGATCTTCTCCAGCTGCCGGGGGTGGATGTTGGGCCCGACGTCGGTGGCCTCGTCGCGGGGGTCGCCCTGCTTCAGCGCCGACGCCTTCGCCACGAACCGCCGGGTGAACTCCTCGGCGACCGACTCCTCGACCAGGAACCGCGTGGCCGCGAGGCAGACCTGCCCGGCGTTGTCGTACTGCTCCACCGCGAGGTCCACGGCCAGGTCCAGATCGGCGTCCGCGAAGACCAGCAGCGGTGACTTGCCGCCCAGTTCGAGACTGAGCGGAGTGAGGTTCGGCGCCGCCGAGGCGGCGATCCGCTTGGCCGTGGGCACGGACCCGGTGAAGCTGATCCGCCGCACGTCCGGGTGCGAGGTGAGCGCGTCACCGATCTCCGAGCCGTACCCCTGCACGACGTTGAGCACTCCGGCGGGCAGTCCCGCCTCGGCGGCGATGTCCGCCAGCAGCGAGGCGGTCAGCGGGGTCCACTCGGCGGGCTTGAGGATCACCGTGTTGCCGGCGGCGAGGGCCGGGGCGACCTTCCAGGTGGCCAGCATCAGCGGCGCGTTCCACGGCGTGATCAGCACGGACGGGCCCGCCGGGTCCCAGCTCACCTTGTTGGTGTGCCCGCGCGTCTCGAAGTCCTCGTGCGCCAGCGTGAGCAGCCGGTCGGCGAAGAACCGGAAGTTGTGCGCCACGCGCGGCATCACACCCCGCCGGTGCGAGCGCAGCAGCGCCCCGTTGTCGTTGGTCTCGACGATCGCCAGCTCCTCGATCCGCTTCTCGACCCCGTCGGCGACGGCGTGCAGGACGCGGGCGCGTTCGGCGGGGGAGGTGGCGGCCCAGCCGGGGAACGCCGCACGGGCGGCGGCGACGGCGGCCTCGACCTCGGCGGTCCCGGCGCGGGCGATCTCGCCGAGGACCCGGCCGTCGATGGGAGAGACGTCGGTGAAGGTCTCGGCGGAGGCGACCCGCCGCCCGCCGATCCAGTGCCGGGTGTCGACGGAGACGCCGGCGACGGTGATTTTGTCAGACATGAAAGGACATTCCTTCTCGGGATAGGTGCGGACCCGCTTGGCTGGGGGCGCGGGGCTGTCGCGACGGGCGGTGGGCCGCGTGGGCGCGACCGGCCACGGACGGCCCGCGCCGACGGCGGCGGTACGCGACCCGCGCGCCGACCGGCGGCTCTACTCGGCGAGCGCGCCCGACAGCCCGGACTCCAGCAGCCGCCCGCCGTCCCAGACGACCCCGACCTGCCGGTAGTACGCGGCGATCGGCTCCTCGACCGACAGCCGGGCCAACTCCTCGGTCGGCGCCTCGAAAAGCTCCAGCTCGGCCTCGCCGACCCACGGCCGGCCGCCCTCGAAGGAGGCGGCGCCGGTCTCGATCAGCTCGTCCAGCGCCAGGCCCTTGCCCTTCTCGATCGACGGCAGCCAGCGGTGGTGCGCCATGGGGTGGGCGTTCACGAACCCGTTCGTCTCCGACGGTTCCCGCAGCGTCACCACGGTCTGCGCGAGCCGTCGGTCGGCGGCCGCGAGCGTCGCCCCGAAGCGCGCCCCCGCCTCGATGCGCGGGGCCGGTCCGAAGGGGTGCGGCCGCGTCTGGTGGATGGACCCCAGCTTCTTCGGATACCCCTGGTGCAGCCCGCGCGCGATCGCGAAGTCCTTGTCGACCCAGATGTAGACGCACCGCGAGTAGGTCCGCCCCTTGTACCGGCAGCGGACGACCGCGAAGGCCTCCTTGTACTGGGAGAGCACCGGGTCGAGCAGTTCCGTGGCCGAAGCCGAGCAGGACTGCCAGTCGGCCCAGATCAGCGCGACCGCGCCGGGGTCCTCCTCGGCCAGTTCCAGCGGCTCCGGCAGCAGTTCACGCACCCGCGCGGGATCCGTGCGGTACTCGACGGTGAGCAGGTCGCCCGAGTAGCGCCACGGCGGCGACGGGATCAGCGACGAGGCACCGCTCGCGGTCTTGGGGTGGAAGTATCCACGGACACTGGTCATGGTCAGGGGGATCCTTACGCGGTGAGGGCGGGCTGCTTGAGCAGTTCGGCGCGGTGGCGAGCGGCGGCGGACACGATGCCGGGGCCGCCGAGCGCGACGACCCCGACCAGCCGGCCGCCGTGGTGGTAGCCGGCCAGGACGTCCCCGGCGGGGTCGCCCTCCAGGACCCGTACGTCGTCCCGGCCGAGGACCGGTGCGCCGAAGGACTGCAGGCGGAAGTCGTGCTGGTCGCTCCAGAACGTCGGCAGCGGTGCGAAGGGGGGCGGCTCGGCGCCGGTGAGGACCTTCGCCGCGTGTTTGGCGGTGTCCGTGGGGATGGACCAGTGCTCGACGCGGCGGGGCACGCCGTCGTAGCGGGCGTTGGGGAAGCGGGCCACATCGCCGACGGCGACCACCTCGGGGCGTCCGCCGACCCTCAGCTGCTCGCAGGTGAGCACGCCGTCGGACAGGTCGAGGCCGTTGCCCTCCAGCCACTCGACGTTGGCGAGAGAGCCGACCGACTCCACCACCACGTCGGCGGGCAGGACGGTCCCGTCCCCGAGCACCACACCCGTGACCCGGTCCTCGCCCTCGAAACCGGCGACGCCCGTGCCGAGCGCGAACCGCACCCCGCGCTCCTCGTGCCGCCGCAGCAGCGCACGTCCGAGCAGGTCACCGAGCGGAGCGACCATGGGCAGCGGCAGCGGATCGACCACGGTCACCTCGGCGACCCCGAGACCCACGGCCGTGGCGGCGACCTCGCAGCCGATGAACCCGGCGCCGATCACGACCACCCGGGCACCGGGCCGGGTCAGCTCCTCGCGCAGGCCCTGCGCGTCGGCCAGCGTACGGACCGTGTGGCGCCCGGGGAGCGGGCCGGGGCAGGTAAGCCGGCGGGGCCGCATGCCGGTGGCGACGACCAGGGCGTCGTAGGACAGCGACGAGCCGTCGTCGAGTTCCACGCTCCGCTCGTCGAGGCGCGCGGCGACGACCTTGGTGCCGAGCCGCCACTCCACGTCTGCCACGCTCGCGCGGGGACGGAAGGCGAGCGACTCGAAGGGCGCCTTCCCGGCCAGCACCTCCTTGGAGAGCGGGGGCCGGTTGTAGGGCATGTGCGGCTCGTCGCCGACGACGGTGACCGGCCCCGTCCATCCCGCGGCCCGCAGCTGTTCGGCGGCGCGCAGACCGGCCATGGAGGCACCCGCGACGACCACGCGTCCTGTCATGGCGCTCAGCCCTCGATCCGGATGGCCTGGAGCGGACAGACGTCGGCGGCTTCCTCGACCTCGTCGAGGAGCGCGTCGTCGGGGTCGCTGACGTAGGCCAGGCGCCCGTTCTCGTCGAGCTGGAAGACGTCGGGGGCGGCGAAGACGCACTGTCCGTGGTCCTGGCACTTGTTCATGTCGACGACGACCTTCATGGCCGGGTCCTCCTGGGATTCAGGGCGTCGGGCGGGGTGGGGAAGCCGATGACGAAGTATCTCGTTTGGCTTCAAACAACATAGGAAGCCGCCACCCCCTGGTCAATACCTGTCCAGGTGGATAATTTTTTGTGGCCGACCCCTTGCGGGCCGAGGGAGACGTTCTTATCGTTTGGCATCAAACAATCGGCCCCAGTCGTCTAGGAGACAACGGTGAGCGCATCTGAAACGCCGGCCGTCGGGCATCACCAGGAGCGGCTGGCCGCAGAGGGCATCGACGTGGTCCGGGTGATCTACCCCGACCTCATCGGCACCGACCGGGCCCGCGACGTACTGCTCGACCAGCTGCCGACGGCGTGCGAGCACGGGCTCGCCTTCTGTCGGGCTGTCTACCACACCTCCCCCCAGGGCGATGTCGTCCCCGTCGCCGGGGGCCTGGACGCCGGCCTGCCCGACATCCATGTGCGTCCCGACCTCGACACCCTGATCGCCCTGCCGTGGGAGCCGGGCGTCGCCACCTGTCTCGGCGAGACCATCGACCCGGCCACCGGGGCACCCGCTCCCGAGTCCCCGCGCGACCTGCTGCGCTCGGTGCTGGCCCGCTCGGCCGAGCAGGGCCTGCGCCCGGTCGTCGGCCCCGAACTGGAGTACTTCCTCTGCGACGAGGACCCCGCGTCCCCGAGCGGCTTCAAGCGGTACTCGGGTGCCACCGGAGCCGTCTACACCGCCGGTCTGCGCGCCGACCCCGACAACCACCTGCTGCGCACCCTGCGGCACCTGCGCGACCTGCGTATCGGCGTCACCAACGGCAACCACGAGTTCGACGGCGGCCAGTTCGAGATCAACCTGACGCATTCGGAGGCCCTCTCGGCCGCCGACCGCTCCTTCCGCTTCAAGGCCGCCGTCAAGGAACTCGCGCGCAAGGAGGGCCGCCTCGCCACCTTCATGGCCAAGCCCTTCAACGACGCGGGCGGCTCCGGCTTCCACCTCCACCTGTCCTGCGACGACGACCGGGGCCACAATGTCTTCGACGACCCCGCGGGCCGGTACGGGCTCTCCGACACCGCCCGCCACGCCGTCGCCGGAGTCCTCGCCCACGCCCCGGCCCTCGCCGCCCTCGCCAACCCCACGATCAACTCCTACAAGCGGTTCGGCCCCGACACCCTCGCGCCCTGGCTGATCGACTGGGGCCTGGACAACCGCAGCGCCATGGTCCGCATCCCGCCCGAGCGCGGCTCCGGCGCCCGTCTCGAACTGCGGCTCGGCGACGCCGGCGCCAACCCGTACCTGCTCATCGCCGGCACGATCGCCGCCGCGCTGCTCGGCGTCCGCGCGGGCGAGGAACCCCCCGCCCCGCTGGAGGGCTACGGCTACGACACCGCCCGCTCGGCCGTGCTGCCGACCAGCCTGCCCGCCGCCCTGGACGCGCTGGAGGCGGACACCGCCCTCACCGAGATCCTCGGCAAGGACTTCACCACCTCGTATCTCACCTACAAGCGCGATGAGGTCGAACGCTTCCAACGGCACGTCACCGACTGGGAGTTCACCGAGTACGCCTACCACCTGTGAAGCCCGGGAGAACCACTGCCATGACCACATCCGCCCACCTTCCCTCCGCCCTCGTACGCGAGGCCGTCCAGGAACCCATGCCGCTGGACGACGTGGACCTCGCCGACCTCGACAAGTTCACCGACGGCGTCACCCCGTGGCGCATGTTCCACACCCTGCGCCACGAGGACCCGGTCCACTGGCAGCCGGAGGAGGCCCCCAACTCCGGTTTCTGGGCGGTGACCCGGCACGCCGACATCGCCCGCGTCGACCGGGACGCCGAGACCTTCACCTCCACCCGGTTCGTCAACCTGGAGGAGGTCGACGACGACCAGATCAAGATCCGCGCCTCCATCCTGGAGCTGGACGGCGTCCGCCACCGCGCGCTGCGCAGTGTGATCCAGCGGCAGTTCGGCGCGAACGTCATCAACAGCTACACCGACTTCCTGCGCGGCCTGACCGCCCGCACCCTCGACGCGGCCCTCGCCAAGGGCACCTTCGACTTCGTCGCCGACGTCTCCGCCGACTTCCCCATCAACGTCCTCGCCCGGCTCCTGGACGTGCCCCCGGAGGACAACCAGCGCCTCATCGACTGGGGCAACCGCATCATCGGCAACACCGACCCCGACTACGCGGACGTCCTGCTGCACAGCGCGGAGAGCGAGCGCTACCGCGACCTGCCCTTCCGATCGCCCGCCTCCCTCGAAGTCTTCGAGTACGGCCGTGAACTGGCCCGGCAGCGGCGCGGCGGCGACGGCACCGACCTGGTGTCCAAGCTGGTCAACACCACCCCGCGCGACGGGGTCCCGCTCTCCGCCCAGGACTTCGACAACTACTTCCTGCTCCTCGTCGTGGCCGGCAACGAGACCACCCGCCACACCATCACCCACTCCATGCTGGCCCTGCTCCAGCACCCGGAGCAACTGGCCCGCCTCCAGGAGGACCCGTCGCTGATCCCGGCGGCCACCGAGGAGTTCCTGCGCTGGGCGTCCCCCGTCTACCACTTCCGCCGCACCGCGACCCGTGACGTGGAACTCGGTGGCAAGCAGGTCAAGGAGGGCGACAAGGTCGTCATGTGGTACGCCTCCGGCAACCGTGACGAGGCGGTCTTCGGCAACCCGTACGACTTCGACGTCGCCCGCGCCGACAACGACCACGTGACCTTCGGCAAGGGCAGCCCGCACCTGTGCCTGGGCAATCTGCTGGCCCGCACGGAGATCCGCATCATGTTCGAGGAGCTGATCCCGCGCCTCGCCGACATCCGCCTCGTCGGTGAGGTGCCGCGCGTGCGCTCCAACTTCGTCAACGGCATCAAGAAGCTGCCGGTCGAGGTCACCCTCGCCTGACACACCCTCGGGTACCGGTGGGGGAGATGCCCGCCGGTGCCCGAGTCGCGCGCCCCTCGAAGAGGGCGGGGAGCCGGGAGGGACACGTGCCCTACAGCCCGCCCTCCCGCGCCCACGGCCGCAGCTTCTCGGGGTTGCGGACCGCCCAGATCCGCGTGACGTGTCCGTCGGAGACGTCGAACGCGGCCACGGTCGTCACGGCGCCGGCCCGCCGGGCCACCAGGCCCGGCACACCGTTGACCGACCGCTCCAGGAGTTCGAGTCCAGGGGCCATGTCGGCGATGGCGACCAGGTACCGGGCGATGCGCGCGCCGCCCTCGACCGGGCGCAGGACGGCGCCGACCGTGCCGCCTCCGTCGGCGGTCAGCACGGCCGACGGGTCGAGGAGGGCGACGAGGGTCGCGATGTCCTTCGCCTCCCACGCCTCCTTGACCCGCCGCACCACCTCCGCCCGGCCGGACGCCGTCACCGGGGCCGCCGGAGCGGACGCGGCCCCCACCCGCCGACGGGCGGAGGCGGCCAGTTGCTTGCACGCCGCGGGGGTCCGGCCGAGCACGTCGGCGATCTCGGCGAAGGGGTACCGGAAGACGTCGTGCAGGACGAACGCCACCCGCTCGGCGGGCGTCATCGACTCCAGGACGACGAGGAGGGCCATGTCCACCGACTCGTCCAGGACGATCAGGTCGGCGGGATCGGCGGGGTCCGCCGCACCGCCGGGGCCGGTGCCGCCCGCGCGGTCCCGGCCGGCGCGGCCGGGCAGCGGCTCGGGCAGCCACACGCCGACATAGCGCTCGCGGCGAACCCGCGCCGAGCCGAGCACGTCCAGGCAGACACGGCCGGTCACCGTGGTCAGCCAGGCGCCGGGGGAGCGGATCTCCTCCTGGCGGCTCCGTGACAGCCCGTACCAGCGTGCGTAGGCGTCCTGTACGGCGTCCTCGGCCTCGGTCACCGAACCGAGCAACCGGTAGGCGACGTTGACCAGTCGGCCTCGCTCGCCCTCCGCCGCGTCCGTGCCGGTCCCGACAGCCGCCATGCTTCCCGCCGCCCCCTCGCCTTACCTTTCACGGGCCCACGTCGTCGAACCGGTGAGACCTTATCGATCCACTGCCCACGGGCGGAAACGGGGACGACGACATGGCCACCCAGATGACGGCGAAGGCGACGGCGACGGTGAACGGACGGCGCGGCTCCTCGTTCCTGCGGATCGCGATCGCCCTGCAGACCCTGACCATCTTCCTCCAGGCGGTCTCCGCCGGACTGCTGCTGACCTCGTCCTACGGGGAGAGCCTGCACGGCGTCGGCGCCCGGGTGATGTACGGGGCGTCCATGCTGTACATGCTCGCGGCGGTGCTGGCGTGGAAGCCGGGCGGCGGCCCCGTGCGGCCGGTCCTGCACGCCTCCGGCTTCCTCGCACTCGCCTCGGTCCAGGTCGTGCTCGGCATCGCGCACGTCCCGTCGGTCCATCTCCCCCTGGGCGTGCTGATGTTCGGCCTGAGCCTGCTGGCCCTGGCCAGGCGCTGAGCCGTGAGCCGTCCCGCGGCTCCCGCCCACCGCCGCGCCCGACCGGAGCGGGCACAGGATGTCGGGTGCGGCAGGGTGGCTCCTTCCTAGCGTGGTGGGTGAAAGGAAGGAGGCCGGGGTGCTGGAACGGCTCAACCAGGCCATGGAGCACATCGAGGACCGTCTCGATCAGCCGATCGAGGTCGCCGACCTGGCACGGATCGCGGTGACGTCGGAGTACCACCTGCGGCGGATGTTCTCCGCGCTCGCGGGCATGCCGCTGTCGGAGTACGTCCGGCGCCGGCGGCTCACCGTCGCCGGCGCCGAGGTGCTGGCCGGCGAGCGGACCCTGCTGGAGATCGCGGTGCGCTACGGCTACGGCTCGGGGGAGGCGTTCGCGCGGGCGTTCCGCGCCCTGCACGGCGTCGGCCCCAGGGAGGCCCGGCGGACCGGGGCGGCTCTGCGGTCCCAGCCCCGGATGTCCTTCCGCCTCGTCGTCGAAGGGAGCGGAAGCATGCGATACCGAGTCGTGGAGAGGGAGGAGTTCCGGGTGGTCGGCAGGGGGACGAGGGTCCCGCTGGTGCACGAGGGGGTGAACCCGGCGATCGCCGACTTCATCCGGGGCATCGGCCAGGAGACACTGCGGCGCATCGAGAGCCTGTCGGACCAGGAACCGCGGGGCATCGTCTCCGTCAGCGACAACCTCGACGACAGCCGGGCCGAGGGCACCGAACTCGACTACTTCCACGGGGCGGTGACCCGCGTCGCCGCGCCCGAGGGCCTGGACGAGCTGACCGTCCCGGCCGGGACCTGGGCCGTGTTCGAGAACTCCGGACCGTTCCCGCAGGCGCTGCAGTATCTGTGGCGGGACGTCTTCACCCAGTGGTTCCCGTCCAATCCGTACCGCAGCCGGCCGGGCCCCGAGATCCTGCGGACCCGGCTGTCCGAGGACGCGGCGCGGGCGGACGCGGAGCTGTGGATCCCGGTGGAGCGGACCCCGCTCTGAGCGCCGGCGCGCGGCGACTTCCCGTCGTCGCGCGCCTGCCTCCCGTCCTCGCCCGCCGGTAGCGTGGGACGACGTCGACCTGAGGTGGGGGCATGCGGGCGATCGTCGTGGGTGCGGGCATCGGGGGACTGGCCGCGGCGCTGAGTCTGCGGCGCGCCGGGTGCGAGGTGACGCTCGTCGAGCAGGCGTCGCGGTTCACCGAGATCGGCGCGGGCATCCAGCTCGCGCCCAACGCCACCCGCGTCCTGCGCCGGCTCGGTCTGCTCGACGCGGTCGCCGCCCGCTCCCATCGGCCGTCCCGGCTGAGTTTTCGCACCTGGTCCGACGGCGGCGAGATCTGCGGCTACCCGCTGGGACGCGAGGTGGAGGACGCGTTCGGGGCGCCGTACCTGCAGACCCACCGGGCCGATCTGCACCGGACCCTGGCCGACGCCGTGCCGCCGGGGTCGGTGCGTCTGGGCACCGTGGCCGTCGGTGTCGAGCAGGACGACAGGTCCGTGTGGCTGACGACGGCCGACGGCGAACGCCTGTCCGCCGACCTGGTCGTCGCCGCGGACGGTGTACGTTCACGGGCCCGCCGGTGGCTGTTCGGCGCCGACGAGGCCCTGTACTCGGGGATGGCTGCCTACCGGGCGCTGCTGCCGGCCGCCGAGGTGGCCGGACTGGACCTCCCGGAGTACGCGCTCTGGCTCGGGCCCGGACGGCACTTCGTGCACTACTGGGTGCGGCGCGGTGAACTGCTCAACGTCGTCGGCGTCGTCGGGACCGGGGCTGCGCGGGAGTCGTGGACCGCCCGTGCCGAGCCGGGCGAGTACCTGCGCGCGTTCGACGGATGGGACCCCCGGGTGCGCGACGTCCTCGGACGAGCTGGGGAGGTGCTCCGGTACGGCATCCACACCCGCGCCCCGCTCGCCCGCTGGAACGTCGGGCGCGTCGCCCTGCTCGGGGACAGCGCCCACGCGATGGTGCCGTTCCACGCGCAGGGCGCGGCCCAGGCCCTGGTCGACGCGGCGGTGCTCGGCGACTGCCTCGCGGGCGCGGCACCGGCCGACGTTCCCGACGCGCTGGACCGGTACGTGCGCCGACGGCTCGCCACCGCCACCCGGGTGCAGGCCGGATCCGCGCGGGCCGGCGAGGACTACCACCTGCCCGACGGACCGGAGGCCCGTGCCCGCGACGCCCGACTGGCCGCGCAGGCGGGGCCGAACGGGTTCGGCCCCCACGCGGGTGCCTGGGCGCTCGACACCTTCGACGGGCCCATGGCGTAGGAGTCACGGGCCACGACGAGGGGTCAGTCGGCCGGTTTCCAGCCCGGGAGTGTCGGCAGGACCTTCTCGGCGATCCGGAACAGGGCCTGGTCGTCGGGCCGTTGGGAGTCCTGGCGCCAGATGACGATTTCGTAGGTGCTGCCGCTGTCCTTCGGGTCGGTCGCGACCAGCAGCCGGCGGGCGACGCCGCCGGGGCCGGACTCGGCGTCGCTGCCGTCGAGCCTGAAGGAGATGGCGATGGTCTGTCCCGAGTACAGGACCGCCCGGTGTCCCAGGACGGTCCTGCTCGTGGCGTCGGCGCCCAGGTAGCCGACCGACTCGGCGACCGGGAGGTCCTCGTAGGACGCCGAGACCTCCACGGCGTAGGTGTCCAGCTCGACCTTCGCCTCGGGGGTGACCGTTGTGGTGCCGTCGGCCCACTTCGACTCGCTCTCGCTGCCCGACGCGCTCACCGCCTGCTCGGTCGGGGTGCCGAGGAGCGCGGGCAGGTCGGCGCGGTTCAGGGCGGTGCACAGCCGTGCCCCGGAGACCTTGCCCCGCGGAGCGGGCGAGGCGTCGTCGGAGGACGAACACGCGGCCGGTCCCAGGGTCCGGGGCGTCTGGTCGAGGAAGTCTCCCAGTGCCCACAGGCCCCCCAGGAGCACTCCGACGGTCGCCACCGCCGATATCACCTGGGCCGCCGTGCTCATCTCCTTGCCGGAGCCCGCTCTCGCGCCCGCTCCCGCCCTCGGAACCGCTCCGACCTCCGGCCCCGGAACCGCTCCCACCCCCGGCCCCGGATCCGCTCCGCGACCCGCTCCCGCACCCGTTCCGGAATCCTCGACGTCGTCGGTCATGCCCCCGTGCCCCCAGCTTGATGTGCACACGCCCCCCGTGTGCCGGGGGAGCCTAACCTGTGAGCGGAGTGCGGCAAAACACGATTCCCCGTAGGGGTCCGTCCGGACACGAGAGGCAGGAACGTCATGTCCCCGCAGGACTCACCCGGTTCTCGGCAGGACTCACCCGGCGCGCGGTCCGCGTCGCTCGGCGTGGCCGTCATCGGCACCGGCCGGATGGGCGCCGACCATGTGCGCCGGCTCACCGAGGTGATCAGCGGCGCCCATGTGGCCGCCGTGGTCGACCTCGACGCCGAGCGCGCCGAGGCGGTCGCCGCCGGCGTCGAGGGCTGCGTCGCCTACGCCGACACCGAGCAGGCGCTGGCCGCACCGGGCGTCGACGCCGTCCTCGTCGCCTCCCCGGGCCCCGCCCACGAGGCGGCCCTGCTCACCGCGTTCGAGTACGACCTGCCCGTCCTGTGCGAGAAGCCCCTCACCCCGGACCCCGCCTCCGCACTGCGCCTGCTGGAGGCCGAGCGGCGGCTGGGGCACCGCCGGGTGCAGGTCGGGTTCATGCGCCGCTACGACCGCGAGTACGTCAGGCTCAAGTCCCTGCTGGACGGCGGCGAGCTGGGCCGGCCGCTGCTGCTGCACCACCGGCACCGCAACGCCGAGGCGCCGCCCGGGTTCACCGACGCGATGGCGATCAACGACTCCGTCGCCCACGAGATGGACGTCACCCGCTGGCTGCTCGGCCAGGAGATCACCGCCGTCACCGTGCTGCGGCCCCGGCCGTCGGCCCACGCCCCGCAGGGTCTGAGCGACCCGCAGTTCGTGGTGTTCGAGACCGACGGCGGCGTCGTCGCCGACGTCGAGATCTTCCTCACCGCCCGCTACGGCTACCAGGTCCAGGCCGAGGCGGTCTGCGAGAACGGCACGGCCCGCATCGGCGACGGACACGACATGCTCGTCACCACGGCCGGACGCTGGGGCGGCACGGTCACGCCGGGCTACCTCGAACGCTTCGAGGGCGCCTACGACCGTCAGGTGCAGGCCTGGGTGGACGCCACCCGCCGGGGCGAGGTCACCGGACCCGGCATCTGGGACGGATACGCCGTCGCCGCGATCTCCGAGGCGGGCGTCCGTGCCCAGCGGGAGGGCGTCCGCGTCGAGGTCGATCTCGTCGCGCGCCCCGCTCTCCCTCACTGACCTACGACGATGCCTAGGCACCGTAGGAGACACATACATGTGATGTCTCCATCGGCCCATGTGGCCGTACGTCCGGACAAAGGGGTTAATCACTCTTCACTCCAGCCGCATTCATCCCTGTACAGTCGTTGACAAGGGTGGCCCGCATGCCTGACGTTCGTACGTATGTCGCAATCGATCAGCAGGCGCGGGCTTCTGATGGGCGCCACAGCCGTCGTGGCGGCCACCGCCACCGACGTGTTCGCGGCCGGTGGTGCGTCGGCCGCCACGCCGAGAACCTACGAACCGACCTGGGAATCCGTGAACAGACACCCCGCCGCCCCCGAGTGGTTCCGGGACGCCAAGTTCGGCATCTACTTCCACTGGGGTGCCTTCAGCGTCCCGGCGTACGACAGCGAGTGGTATCCCCGCAACATGTACCTGCCTGGCCAGAAGGCCAACAGGCACCACATCGACACGTACGGCGACCCGGCCGACTGGCCGTACCACCGGTTCATCGACGGGGCCGACGATCTCGCGGGCCACCACACGCAGTTCGCGCCGAAGCTCAAGTCGGCCGGCGGGAGGTTCGACCCCGAGGAATGGGCCCAGCTGTTCGTCGACGCGGGGGCACGGTTCGCCGGGCCGGTCGCCGAGCACCACGACGGCTACTCGATGTGGGACAGCCGGGTCAACGAGTGGAACTCCGTCGACAAGGGCCCGGGGCTGGACCTGCTGGAGCTGTTCACCGACGCCATCCGGGCCAGGGACCTGAAGCTCCTGGTGGCGATGCACCACGCGTACAACTACACCGGCTTCTTCGAGGGCGTGCCCGCCCAGTCGGACCCCAGCCTCAAGAAGCTGTACGGGCAATTGAGTCCAGAGGCCGAGAACCAGCTCTGGTACGACAAACTCAAGGAGGTCGTCGACCGCTCCCGGCCCGACATTCTCTGGCAGGACTGGCGGCTCGACCACGTCGACGAGAAGCAGCGGCTGAACTTCCTGTCGTACTACTTCAACCAGGCCGGCACGTGGGGCAAGGAGGTCGTCGCCACCTACAAGGACGGTTTCGACAGCCACAGTTCGGTCTTCGACTACGAGCGCGGCGGCCCCGCCGATCTCACCGCGCCCTACTGGCTCACCGACGACAGCATCTCCAACACCAGTTGGTGCTACACCGAGGGCATCGGCTACTACTCCCTCGCGCAGATGCTGCACTCGTTCGTCGACCGGATCAGCAAGAACGGCAGCGTGCTGCTCAACATCGCGCCGAAGGCCGACGGCACCATTCCGCAGGGCCAGAAGGACATCCTGCTCGGCATCGGCGACTACCTGAAGCGCTTCGGCGAGTCGGTCTACGGCACCCGCGCCTGGACCGTGTACGGCGAAGGGCCGACGAAGATGGGCGGCGGATCCTTCACCCGGCCCACCGCCGGCACCGCCCGGGACATCCGGTTCACCCGCGACAAGGAGGGCACCGTCCTCTACGCGACCGTCCTCGGCTGGCCCGGCGACTCGCTGACCCTGAAGACGCTCGACTCCGCCCGGATCGACCTGGCCTCGCTCACCGCAGTGGAACTCCTCGGTTCCGAAGCCGGCACCTACCACGACCTCGGCACCCCGGAACAGAGCGCGACCGGGCTGAAGGTGACGCTCCCGGCGACGAAGCCGTTCGACGCTCCCGCGTACGTCCTCAGGTTCCGCTTCTCCGGCCGTATCCCCGTGCTCCGGCCCCACGCCGGGGCGCTGGCCTTCGCGGACCCGCGCTTCAGAGGCGACGGCACCGTACTCGCCCTCGGCGACCACGACGCCGAACAGCTCACCCTGGCCGGTCTGGAGCCGCGCAGGCTCTCCTCGCTGAAGCTCGCCCCGGCCCACCGGCTGATCGGCTTCTCCGGGGACGACCTCACCGGCACCGAGTGGACCTACACCGCCGACACTCCCCGGGTCCGGGACAGGATCGCCTCGCTGCGGGTCGTGTTCGATCCCACCGCGCGCTTCCGGATCACCAACGTCACCAACGGGCTCGCCCTGGACAACGGCGGAGACGTGCCGAGCGGCTCCCCCGTCAAGCAGTGGACGTGGGACGGCTCCACCCACCTGCAGTGGTACGCCGTCGCCCTCGGCAACGGCTACTACAGACTGGAGAGCCGGGCGAGCGGCCTGGTCGCCGACGGGTGGGGCGCCACCGGCGACGGCTCCGCCCTGCGGCAGGCGGCCTGGAACAACGGGACCGACCAGCACTGGCTGATCACCCACCGCGGCGACGGCCGCCACTCCCTCGCCAACCGCACCACGGGACTCGTCCTCGACGGCGGCGGCGACGTCCCCTCCGGCTCGCCCGCCAAACAGTGGACCTGGGGCAACAGCGCCAACCTGCTGTGGACCCTCACCGAGGTCTGACGCCCCTCACGCCTCCCCGGACAGCTCCAGCAGCACCTTGGAGGCGACCGTGCGGTCCTGAGCGGTGTCGAACGCGGCGACGGACCGCTCCAACGGGAAGGTGTGCGTGACGACCGCGTCGACCGGGAGGCCCTGGGCCAACAGGGACAGGGCCTCGTCGAACTCGGTGTCGAAGCGGAAGGACCCGCGCAGTTCCAGCTCACGGGTGACCGCGACATTGCCGAGCAGCCCGATCTCCCCGGGCGGCAGCAGCCCGAGCATGACCACGACGCCACCGCGCCGTACCCGCTCCACACAGCTGCGCAGCCCGGCCGGTGCCCCGGACGCCTCCACGGCGAGGTCGAAGACCCCGGCCCAGGCGGGATCGGCGGGCCGGTCCGCCCGCACGACGGCGGTGGCGCCGACCTCGCCGGCGATCCGCAGCGGCTCCTCGTGGAGGTCGCTGACGACGACCTCGGCGGCGCCCGCGTGCCGCAGCGCGGCCACGACCAGCAGACCGATCGGACCGGCCCCGGTGACCAGCACCCGCCTGCCGCCGACCGCACCCGCCCGGTGCACCGCGTGCAGCGCCACCGCCAGCGGCTCGGCGAGCACGGCACGCCGCAGACCGAGCCCCGGCGGCAGCTCCCGCACCTGGCCGGCCGGCACGGTGATCCGCTGCGCGAACCCGCCCTGCACATGCGGGGTGTGGGCCGCGCTGCCCAGATAGCGGGTGTGGGCGCAGACGTTGCGGGTGCCGCGCGCGCACTCGGGGCAGACCCCGCAGGGTGTGGCGGGGTGGATCGCGACGGCCGCGCCCACCGCCGGAGCGTCCGGTCCCTCGACGCCGGCCCCGAGCGCGGCGACCCGGCCCACCACCTCGTGGCCCAGCACCATGGGCTCGCTCACGGCGAAGTCGCCGACCCGGCCTCGGTGGTAGTAGTGCAGATCGGAACCGCAGATCCCGCCGAGGGCGACGGCGACCGCGATCTCACCGGGCGCGGGGCCGTCGTACGGCCGCTCCTCGACGCGGAGATCGCCGGCTCCGTGGACTACACACGCGTGCATGGGTGCTCCTTGAGGCGTCGGCCGGTTCACAGGACAGACAGCATGCCGCCGTCGACGTACAGCAGCTGCCCGTTCACGAAGTCCGAGGCGGGGGGGCGAGGGAGAGCAGGGTGGCACCGTCTTCGCCGCCCTCTCCACCGCCGCGCCCGCCTTCCGTCGCAGCATGGACGATCTCGTCGCCCTGGTCCCGCTGCTGGGGTCGGCGGCGGACGAGCTGGGGGTCCGGCTGCCGTCCCGTTGACCCGTGCTCCCGTTCGCGGTGAACTGCCCCGCAGTGAAGGCGAGTTCACGGCGGAGAGGGCTGACGACATGGACGACCCGGACGGGAAGCGCGCGAAACCGCTCGACGGGAAGACCGCACTGGTCACCGGGGCGGGCAGCGGAATCGGCCGGGAGACGGCCCTGATGCTCGCCGAGGCGGGCGCGACGGTGGTCCTCGTCGGACGACGGCGGCAGGTCCTCGACGAGGTCGCCGCCGCCGTCACGGACGCCGGAGGCGCGGCGTTCACCCACCCCGCGCACGTGGAGCACGCCGACGAGGTGCGGGAGCTGGCCGACCGGACCCGGGAGTTCGTCGGTCCCGTGGACATCCTCGTCCACAACGCGGGCGGCGCCGGCCCGGTCGGTGACGTCCGCGGGCTCGGCGAGGACGAGTGGAACGCCGTCCTGGGGGTCAACCTCACCGGGGTCTACCTCCTCACCCAGGCGCTCCTCCCGGACATGCTGGAGCGCGGCGGCGGCTCGGTCATCACGATCTCCTCGCTCGCCGCACTGCGCCCCACCCCGCTCGGCGGCGCCCCGTACGGCGCGGCGAAGGCGGGCGTGCGCAACTTCATGGCCTATCTGCGCAACTCGTTCCGCGACGAACACATCCGGGCGACCTGCATCCTGCCCGGCGCGGTCGACACCCCCGCCCACGACAGCCGCCCCGTCCCGCCGAGCGCGGAGCGGCGGGCCGCCATGGTGCGCCCCGAGGACGTGGCACGGGCCGTCCTGCTGTGCGCCACGCTCCCCGCGCGCACGGTCGTCGAGGAACTGGTCATCGCGCCCACCGTGAGTGCCCCGCCCCGGCCGGGTGGTCCGTGACCCCGGAGGCGACCGGGGCCACGGCACGACGAACGTCCGGGCCGGCCCCTCGCGAGGGGCCGGCCCGGACGCCGTGATGGGGAGGATCAGACCAGGTCGAAGCGGTCCAGGTCGGCGACCTTGGCCCACGCCGCGACGAAGTCCTTCACGAACTTCTCCTTGGCGTCGTCGCTCGCGTAGACCTCGGCGAGGGCGCGCAGCTCGGAGTTCGAGCCGAACACGAGGTCGGCACGGGTGCCGGTCCACTTGACCTCGCCGGTGTCCGCGTCACGGCCCTCGAAGAGGGTCTGGTCGGCGGAGGTGGACTTCCACGTCGTGCCCAGGTCGAGCAGGTTGACGAAGAAGTCGTTGGTGAGCACGCCCGGGGTGCCGGTGAAGACACCGTGCGTGGACCCGGCGTGGTTGGCGCCCAGGACCCGCAGACCACCGACGAGGACCGTCAGCTCGGGAGCGCTCAGCGAGAGCAGGTTCGCCCGGTCGATCAGCAGGTACTCGGCGGGGAGGCGGTTGCCCTTGCCCTGGTAGTTGCGGAAGCCGTCGGCCGCCGGCTCCAGCGCCGCGAACGACTCGGCGTCCGTGTGCTCCTCGGTCGCGTCCACGCGGCCCGGGGTGAAGGGCACCTCGACGTCGACGCCGGCGTCCTTGGCGGCCTTCTCGACCGCGGCGGCTCCGCCGAGGACGATCAGGTCGGCCAGGGAGACCTTCTTGGCACCGGCGTTGAAGTCCGCCTGCACGCCCTCCAGGACGCTCAGGACGTGACGCAGGTCGTCCGGGTTGTTGACCTCCCAGCCGCGCTGGGGCTCCAGGCGGATACGGGCGCCGTTGGCGCCGCCGCGCTTGTCGCTGGACCGGAAGGTGGAGGCCGACGCCCACGCGGTGGACACCAGCTGCGAGACGGTCAGACCCGAGGCGAGGAGCTTGGTCTTGAGCGCCGCGATGTCGGCGGCGTCGATGACCGGGCCCTCGGCCTGCGGCAGCGGGTCCTGCCACAGCAGGGTCTCCGCCGGGACCTCCGGGCCGAGGTACAGCGACTTCGGGCCCATGTCACGGTGGGTCAGCTTGAACCAGGCGCGGGCGAAGGCGTCCGCGAACTGGTCGGGGTGCTCGTAGAAGCGACGCGAGATCTCCGCGTAGATCGGGTCGAAGCGGAGCGACAGGTCGGTGGTGAGCATCGTCGGGAGGTGCTTCTTCGACGCGTCGTGGGCGTCCGGGATGATCGCCTCGGCGTCCTTGGCGACCCACTGCTTGGCACCGGCCGGGGACTCCGACAGCTCGTACTCGAACTCGAACAGGTTCTTGAAGAACCCGTTGCTCCACTGGGTCGGCGTGGCGGTCCAGGTGACCTCCAGGCCGGAGGTGATGGCGTCGCCGCCCTTGCCGGTGCCGTGGGTGGACTTCCAGCCCAGGCCCTGCTCCTCCATGGAGGCGGCCTCGGGGTCGTCGCCCACGTTGTCCGCGGGGCCGGCGCCGTGGGTCTTGCCGAAGGTGTGACCACCGGCGATGAGGGCGACGGTCTCCTCGTCGTCCATCGCCATGCGGCGGAAGGTCTCACGGATGTCGCGGGCCGCGGCGAGCGGGTCCGGGTTGCCGTTGGGGCCCTCGGGGTTGACGTAGATCAGACCCATCTGGACGGCGCCGAGCGGGTTCTCCAGCTCGCGGTCGCCGGTGTAGCGCTGGTCGTCCAGCCAGGTGGTCTCGGGACCCCAGTACACGTCCTCGTCGGCCTCCCAGACGTCGGCGCGGCCGCCGGCGAAGCCGAAGGTCTCGAAGCCCATCTGCTCCAGGGCGACGTTACCGGTGAGGATCATGAGGTCGGCCCAGGAGATCGACTGGCCGTACTTCTTCTTGACCGGCCACAGCAGACGGCGGGCCTTGTCCAGGTTGCCGTTGTCCGGCCAGCTGTTCAGCGGCGCGAAGCGCTGCTGACCGCGGCCGCCACCGCCGCGGCCGTCGCTGATGCGGTACGTACCGGCGCTGTGCCAGGCCATACGGATCATCAGCGGGCCGTAGTTGCCGAAGTCGGCCGGCCACCAGTCCTGCGAGGTGGTCAGCACCTCGGCGATGTCCTGCTTCACGGCGGCGAGGTCGAGGTTGTTGAACGCCTCGGCGTAGTCGAACTCCCCGCCGAGGGGGTTCGCCACCACGGGGTCCTTGGCGAGGATCTTCAGGTTGAGCCGCTCCGGCCACCACTGACGGTTCCCGCCGCCCTGGGTCGGGTGCGCGGCACGCCCGTGGGCGACCGGGCAGCCGCCCGTCTCCTCGGGCTTCGCGTCCGTGACGATCGCGTCGTGGTTCTCAGTCATGGGAGTCCTTCCGGAACTGGTGGATCACGGTGCTGAAGTACTGGCTGCGGAACAGGGGGGACACAGGCCCCAGTAGATGACCTCGGCCTCGTCGATCGCGAAGCCGCGGTCGTCGGAGGCGGTCAGGCACGGGGCGTGCCCGACCGCGCAGTCGACGTCGACCACGGCACCGCAACTGCGGCACACGAGGTGGTGGTGGTTGTCCCCGACACGGCCCTCGTACAGGGCGGGGCTGCCGGGTGGTTCGAGGCGGCGCACGAGCCCCGCGCCGGCCAGTGCGTTGAGCGCTTCGTACACGGCCTGGAGCGATATGTGGCCCACACGGTCGCGCACCCCTGCGGCGATCGCTTCGACGCCGAGGTGGTCGCCGTCCCGGACGGTCTCCAGCAGCGCCACGCGCGCGGCCGTCACCCGCAGGCCGGCACCGCGCAGTTCCACGGCGGTGTTCGGAGGCTGGGATGCGGTCATGGGGACCAACCTACCCTCATAAACACGAAGAGTTCAAGAAAACGAATGACCCAAGTTTATGATGCCGTTTCGGCCACCGTGCGTGACGGCCGGGGCCCGTCGGCCAAGGGTGAGCAGGACGACGGCCACGGCCGCGCCGACGAGGCCGATCGCCTGCCGCGAGGTCACCCGTTCGTGGAGCGGGGTCAGGCCGAGGACCGTGGGGAGGGCCGGGTACAGGGAGGCGAGGACGACCGCCGCCGCCCGCCCCGCGACCACCGGCCACACCCCCGCTCACCGCACCGGCCTGCGCCAGCCCGAGACCCTGCACCGCCACACCGAGGCCGGCCAGCATGTGCCATAGGTGCTGTGGGCGCCGTGTTCCCGTGCCCTCGTCGCGGTGCCGCGCCCTTCAGGGCTTGCGGGCCACGCCGCCGAAACAGTCCACCTCCGACGGCTCGTCCGAGCCGCCCGGCCCGGACCGCCACCGGGCCACGGAGACCAGCCCGGGTGCCAGCGGCTCCAGCCCGTCGAAGAAACGGGTGAGCTGCTCGGGGGAGCGGTTGACCCGCGGGTTGTCGCTCGCCGCGTTCCAGTGCGCGACCATCGCGCGCATCGCCTCCGGCCGGTGGACCTCCGTGCTGTCGGCGAGCACGAGGTGGCTGCCGGAGGGCAGGGCGTCCAGGAGCCGGGCGACGATGCCGTACACGCTCTCGTCGGGCACATGGGCGGTGATCCCGAGCAGCACCAGGCCCACCGGGCGGGTGAGGTCCAGGGTGTCGGCCGCGCGCTCCAGGATGGTGTCCGGGTCGCGCAGGTCGGCGGCGACGAAGGCGGTGGCGCCCTCGGGGGTGCTCGTGAGCAGGGCGTGGGCATGGACGAGGACGGTGGGGTCGTGGTCGGCGTAGACGATCCGCGCGTCCGGTGCCGAGCGCTGGGCCACCTCGTGGGTGTTGTCCGCGGTGGGCAGCCCGGTGCCGATGTCGAGGAACTGGCGTAAGCCGGCCTCCTCGGTCAGGTGGGTGACCGCGCGGCGCAGGAACGCCCGCTGGGCGCGGGCGATGTCGACGATCTGCGGGTTGACCGCGCGTATCTCGTCACCGACCTGCCGGTCGATCTCGTAGCAGTCCTTGCCGCCGAGCCAGTAGTTCCAGATCCGCGCCGAGTGCGGAACGCCGCTGTTGATCACCGGACGGTCAAGTGGCATGGATGCTCCCCGTGTTGGCGCCTGTAGCCGCCGACAACCTAGCAAGATCGCCATGTACGTGACCGGTGGACAGCCATCGGAACGACCGCCCACCGTCGAGATCCGGCCGAACACTCCCTCGGACCCTCGGAAGGGCTCGGGTCGTCCTACTCCTCGCTCCCGGTCACCAGCACCACCTCCAGCGTGCGAGGACCGTGCACGCCCTCCACCCGGTCCAGCTCGATGTCACTGGTGGCGGACGGGCCGGAGATCCAGGTCAACGGGCGGGCCGGGTCGAGGCGTTCGAGGGCCTGCGGCACCGACGACACGACCTGTTCCGGTACGCGGACGACGCAGATGTGGTGGTCGGGCACCAGGGTGATCCGGCGGCGGCCCTGGTCGGGAGAGCCGTCCAGGACGATCGTGCCGGTCTCGGCGATGGCCAGAGCGCAGGCGGTGACGACGCTGTCGACCCGGTCCAGCTCGTCCGCGGTGCTCTCGCCGCGGTCGGGCACCCGCGTCACCCCGGTCGCCGCCAGCCAGGGAGCGGGCAGCCCCGGGGGGGTCAGCACCGATGTCGAGCCGTGCTCGCGCAGCAGCCGGGCGAGGACTCCGGGAAGGCCGTCCGCGTCCGTCCGGTGCACGAGCGCCCGGTAGTCCGCCAGGTTCTCCGCCAGCAGCTCCACCGTCCGCCCGACGTCCAGCCCGCCGTGCTCCCGCAGATACCCCCGCTCGACCGCGCGCTCGTACGGCGTGTCGTCCCGGGGCACGTCGGCCAGCGCCCGTCGCACCCGGCCCAGGATCAGATCCCTGCTGCTCACTTGCCCGCGTCCTTTCCGCCGTTCGTACGCTGCCACCAGTCCCGGAAGGGCTCCGGCGGCAGCGCGGGAAGATCGCGACTGGCGCTCCACGCCCTGCCGGGGCCCGGCAGGGTCCGGGGATGGAAGCGGCGGGTGCGCGACGCCAGCCGCTGCCCCGTGCGCAGCGCGCCGGGGTGGCTGAACGCCCAGCGGGCCGCGCGCATCGCCGCCCGCTCGGCGGCGTGCCCCTTCGCGGGCTTGAGCACGACCTTGTTCCCCCGTTCCGTCACGATGGCGCCCTGCGCGACGCGCTCCCGCAGATGCACCAGCACCTCCGGGATGTCGATGGCGACCGGGCACACCTCGTAGCAGGCACCGCACAGCGAGGAGGCGTACGGCAGGGAGGCGTCGATCTCGCTGCGTGTGCCCCGGAGCTGGGGGCTGAGGATGGCGCCGATGGGGCCCGGGTAGACCGAGCCGTACGCGTGGCCGCCGGCCCGCTCGTAGACGGGACAGACGTTGAGGCAGGCCGAGCAGCGGATGCAGCGCAGGGCCTGGCGGCCGACCTCGTCGGCGAGCGTGTCGGTGCGGCCGTTGTCGACGAGGACCAGATGGAAGGTCCGCGGTCCGTCCTCGTCCGTCGTGCCGGTCCACGTGGAGGTGTACGGGTTCATGCGTTCGGCCGTCGAGGAGCGGGGGAGGGTCTGCAGGAACACCTCCAGGTCCTGCCAGGTCGGGACGATCTTCTCGATGCCGACGACGGAGATCAGCGTCTCGGGCAGGGTGAGGCACATCCGGCCGTTGCCCTCGGACTCCACGACCACCAGCGTGCCGGTCTCGGCGACCATGAAGTTGGCGCCGGAGACACCGACCTCGGCGCGCAGGAACTTCTCCCGCAGATGCAGCCGCGCGGCCTCCGCCAGCTCGGCCGGCGTGTCGGTGAGACCCTCCGGGGCCGGGCGGCCCCACTCGCTCATCTCGCGCGCGAAGATGTCCCGGATCTCGCCCCGGTTGCGGTGGATCGCCGGGACGAGGATGTGCGAGGGCCGGTCCTTGCCCAGCTGCACGATGAGTTCGGCGAGATCGGTCTCGTAGGCGTGGATCCCCTCGGCTTCGAGGGCCTCGTTCAGCCCGATCTCCTGCGTGGCCATCGACTTGACCTTGACGACCTCGCTCCGGCCGGTCGCCTTGACGAGATACGTGACGATCCGGTTGGCCTCGTCCGCGTCGGCGGCCCAGTGGACCGTGCCGCCGGCCGCCGTGACCGACTCCTCCAGCTGTACCAGGTACCGGTCCAGATGACGGAGCGTGTGGTCCTTGATCTGCTTGCCGGCCTCGCGCAGCGCGGCCCAGTCGGACACCTCCGCGACCGCGGCGGCGCGTTTGGCGCGGATGGTGTGCGTGGCGTGGCGCAGATTGCCGCGCAGCGTCGTGTTGTGGACGGCTTCGTGCGCGGCCTTCGGGAAGGCCGGCATACCGACGAACGTCCCACTCATGCGAGAGGCTCCTCTTCCGTGCTCGCCAAAATCTCCGCGATGTGCACGGGCCGGACGGCCGTGCGCAGCCGGGTCATCGTGCCGCCGAGGTGCATGAGACAGGAGTTGTCGGCCGCGCACAGCACCTCGGCGCCCGTCGACTCGGCGTTGCGCACCTTGTCCGCGCCCATGGCCGCCGAGACGTCGGAGTTCTTCATGGCGAAGGTGCCGCCGAAGCCGCAGCACTCGTCCGCGCCGGGCAGCTCCGCCAGCTCCAGCCCCTTCACGGCCTGGAGCAGCCGCCGGGGCCGCTCACCGAGACCGAGGCTGCGCAGCCCGTGGCAGGTGGGGTGGTACGTCACCTTGTGCGGGTAGTACGCGCCGACGTCGGTCACCCCCAGCACGTCCACCAGGAACTTGGTCAGCTCGTACGTCTTCGGCACCACGGGAGCCAGGGTCCGCGCCAGGGTGTCCCCGCGCCCCTCCGCCCGCGCCCGCTCGCCCATCCGCGGATACAGCTCGCGCACCATCGCCCCGCAGGAGCCGGACGGTGTCACGATCGCCTCGTAGTCCCTGAATACATCGGAGAACTTCTGGGCCAGCGGCTCGGCCTCGTGGCGGTACCCGGTGTTGTAGTGGGCCTGTCCGCAGCAGGTCTGCCCGCTCGGGAAGTCGACGTCGACGCCCAGCCTGGTCAGCAGTTTCACCACGGCGCGGCCGGTGTCCGGATAGAGCGTGTCGTTGACACAGGTCAGGAACAGGGCGACACGCATCGCGGCTCCTTGGGGGTCGGTCATCGGATGAGTGCAGAGTACGGCGTCAATACGCGCAGGGCGAGAGGCCCCCCGCACCGATCGGCGGACACGGGCGGATCCGTGGGCCGACCGGTGCCGGGAACGAACATGTGGGGCCGTCCGGCTCACCGTGCGGTGAGCCGGGCCTCCGCCGCGCGCCAGGCCGCCGGGTCGCCCTGCGGCTCGTAGCGCACCAGCGGCTGGGTGCGGGCGAGGAGGTGCCGCATCGAGGCCCGGTCGCCCACCAGACCGTGGGTGCGGGCCTGCACGAGGACGTTGCCCAGGGCCGCCGCCTCCGCCGGTCCCGCCACCACCGGCAGCCCGCAGGCGTCGGCGGTGAGCTGGCAGAGCAGGGCGTTGCGGGTGCCGCCGCCGACGATGTGGACGACGTCCACGGGGTGGTCGGCGAGCGCCTGCGCCTCGGTCACGGCCCGCCGGTGGGCGAGGGCCAGCGAGTCGAGGATGCAGCGGGTGATCTCGGCGGGCGTCCGCGGGACGGGCTGCCCCGACTCCCGGCACGCCTCGGCGATCCGCTCGGGCATCCGGCCGGGCGCGAGGAACGCCGCGTCACCGGCGTCCACGACCGACCGCAGCGCGGGCACGGTCGCGGCGGCCCGCAGCAGTTCGCCGAGGTCGGGGTCCCCCCACTCCCGTACGCACTCCTGGAGCAGCCACAGCCCCATGATGTTCCGCAGGTAGCGGACCGTGCCGTCGAGCCCCAGCTCATTGGTGAAGTTGGCCGCCCGGCTCGCCTCGGTCAGCACCGGGGCCCGAAGCTCCAGGCCGGCCAGCGACCAGGTGCCGGTGCAGATGTACGCGAACCGCTCCCCGGTCGCCGGGACGGCGGCCACCGCCGAGGCGGTGTCGTGCGACCCGACCGTCGTCACCGGGACCGGCCCGGTCAGCCCGGTCTCCTCCAGCACCCGCGCCCGCAGCAGCCCCGCCGGGTCCCCGGGCCGCCGCAGCGGCGCGAACAGCTTCAGGTCGACCCCGAGCCGCTCGGCCACGTCGTGGGACCAGTCGCGCGTCCGGGGGTCGATCAGCTGGGTCGTCGAGGCATTGGTCAGCTCGGTGCCCAGCTCACCCGTCAGCCAGTACGTCAGCAGATCCGGGATGAGCAACAACCGCTCGGCGTAGGCCAGTTGGGCGGAGGACCGGGCGGCGACCAGCTGGTAGAGGGTGTTGAAGGGGGCGTACTGCAGGCCGGTCGCCGCGTACAGCTCGGCGGCGGGCACGGTGGCCCACACCTTCTCCGCGACCCCCTCCGTACGGGCGTCCCGGTAGTGCACCGGGTTGCCCAGCAGCGCGCCGTCGGCGTCCAGCAGCCCGTAGTCGACGGCCCAGCTGTCGATGCCGACGGAGTCGACCTGCCCGGCCGCCCTCAGCCCGTCCAGGACCCCCGTGTAGAGCGCGAGGACGTCCCAGCGCAGGCCCTCGGGCGTACGCACCGGACGGTTGGGGAAGCGGTGGGCCTCGACCAGCTCCAGCGAGTCCCGCCCCGCGCGGCCGACCATCACCCGCCCGCTGGACGCGCCGAGGTCGACCGCCGCGTACGACTTCATGGACCCGCTCCCGTGCGCACTCATCGCAGGAAGGCGGCGGCCACGCCGGCGTCGACCGGGACGTGCAGACCGGTGGTGTGCGTCAGCTCCCCGCCCGTCAGCGCGAACACCGCGTTCGCCACATGCTCGGGGAGCACCTCGCGCTTGAGGATGGTCCGCTGCGCGTAGAACTCGCCCAGCTTCTCCTCCTCGATCCCGTAGGTTGCCGCGCGCTGGGCGCCCCAGCCGGCCGCGAAGATCCCGGAGCCGCGCACCACACCGTCGGGGTTGACCCCGTTGACGCGGATGCCGTGCTCGCCCAGCTCGGCGGCCAGCAGCCGCACCTGGTGGGCCTGGTCGGCCTTGGTGGCGGAGTAGGCGATGTTGTTGGGCCCGGCGAAGACGGCGTTCTTCGAGGCGATGTAGACGATGTCGCCGCCCAGCCCCTGCGCGATCATCACGCGGGCCGCCTCCCGCGACACCAGGAAGGACCCGCGCGCCATGATGTCGTGCTGGAGGTCCCAGTCCCTCGCGGAGGTCTCCAGGAGCGGCTTGGAGATCGAGATGCCCGCGTTGTTGACGACGAGGTCGACCCCGCCGAAGGCCAGCGCGGCGGCCTCGAAGGCCGCACCGATCTGCTCCTCGTCCGTCACGTCGACGGTCACGGCGACGGCCTTGTCGGCCCCGCCCAGCTCCTCGGCCACGGCGGCGGCGTTCTCGCCGTTCAGATCGGCGACGACGACACAGGCACCCTCCGCGACCAGCCGGTGCGCGATCGCCTTGCCGATCCCGCTGCCCGCACCCGTCACGAGCGCCACCCGCGTCGCGAGGGGCTTCGGCCTCGGCATCCGCTGGAGCTTGGCCTCCTCCAGCGCCCAGTACTCGATGCGGAACTTCTCCGACTCCTCGATCGGCGCGTACGTCGACACCGCCTCGGCGCCCCGCATCACGTTGATCGCGTTGACGTAGAACTCGCCGGCCACGCGCGCGGTCTGCTTGTCCTTGCCGAAGCTGAACATGCCCACGCCCGGGATCAGCACGATCGCCGGGTCGGCGCCGCGCATCGCGGGGGAGTCGGGCTCGGCGTGCCGCCGGTAGTAGGTGGCGTACTCGTCCCGGTACCCGGCGTGCAGTTCCTTCAGCCGGGCGATCGCTGAGTCGAGATCGGCGGTCGGCGGGAGGTCCAGCACGAGCGGGCGGACCTTCGTGCGCAGGAAGTGGTCCGGGCACGAGGTGCCCAGGGCGGCGAGCCGCGGGTGTTCGGCGCTCGCCAGGAAGTCGAGGACGACGTCCGCGTCGGTGAAGTGCCCGACCTGCGGCCTGTCCTGCGAGGCGATGGCCCGGATGTGCGGTGCCAGGGCGGCGGCGCGCTCCCGGCGCTCCGCGGCGGCGAGCGCCGTGTAGCCCTCCAGGACGGGCCCGAACGGCTCGGCCTTGCCCCGCTCGGCGAGGAACCGCTCGGCGGTACGGATGATGTGCAGCGAGTTCTTCTCGCACTCCCCGGCGGTGTCGCCCCAGGCCGTGATCCCGTGCCCGCCCAGCACGCACCCGATCGCCCCCGGGTTCTCCCGCTTGACCGCCGCGATGTCCAGCCCGAGCTGGAAGCCCGGCCGGCGCCACGGCACCCACACCACACTGTCCCCGAAACACTCGGCCGTCAGCTTCTCCCCGTCGGCCGCGCAGGCGAGCGCGATCCCGGAGTCGGGGTGCAGATGGTCGACGTGGGCGGCGTCCACCAGCCCGTGCATGGCGGTGTCGATGGACGGCGCCGCCCCGCCCTTGCCGTGCAGGCAGTAGTCGAACGCGGCGACCATCTCGTCCTCGCGCTCCACCCCCGGGTACACGTCGACGAGGGCGCGCATCCGGTCCAGCCGCAGCACGGCCAGCCCCGCCTCGGTGAGCGTCCCGAGGTCACCGCCGGACCCCTTCACCCACATCAGCTCCACCTCGCCCCCGGTGACGGGATCGGTGTCGCTCCCCTTGGCGGACGTGTTGCCGCCGGCGTAGTTGGTGTTCCGGGGATCGGCACCGAGCCGACGGGACCGGGCGAGCAGGGCTGCGGCTTCGGGATGGGTTGCCATGCGAGATCAATCCTTACGGTGAGACGGGTACGGGGTTCAGCTCGGGGGTCGGGGGTGCGTCGCCGGACGCGGGCCCGGTGGGGGTTCTCGCGCAGTTCCCCGCGCCTCTGAAAAGCAGGGCTGCGCCCCGTGCCTTTCAGGCCGCGGCCCCGTAGCCATTTCGGCCCGGGGGGCCGTTGCCATTCAGGCCCGGGGGGCCGTGGTCTTTCAGGCCCGCAGGGGCCTGGTCTTTCAGGGGCGCGGGGAACCGCGCGACCAGCCACGAACCGGCCCGCGGCCCGCAACGAACAAGAACAGGCAGACGGAACCCGGAGATCAGGCGCCCCACCCCGCCTGCTCTCCTCCCACCCGCTCCTCGACGATCTTCGAGGCCCAGCCGGAGCGGCGGTACGCCTGCAGCGGCTCGGGGTCCAGCCCCATCTCCTCCCGCACCTCGCGCAGCAACGGCCGCACGTCCGTGTTGTAGGCGTCCATCACGACCGCGTTCGCTTCGAGCACGTCCCCGTCCCGCTGCGCGGCGGCAAGGGCTTCCCGGTCCACCAGCAGTGCCTTCGCCGTGGCCTCCTGCACGTTCATCACCGACCGGATGATCGCCGGGATCTTCGCCTCGATGTTGTGGCACTGGTCGAGCATGAACGCGACCTCGGGGGTGAACCCGCCGCCGCGCACGACCTCGTACATGATCCGGAACAGCTGGAAGGGGTCCGCGGAGCCCACCATCAGGTCGTCGTCCGCGTAGAACCGGGAGTTGAAGTCGAACGCGCCGAGCTTCCCCTCGCGCAGCAGCGTCGCCACGATGAACTCGATGTTGGTGCCCGGCGCGTGGTGCCCGGTGTCGACCACGACCTGCGCCTTCGGGCCGAGCTTCAGACAGTGGGCGTAGGCGGTGCCCCAGTCCGGCACGTCGGTCGCGTAGAAGGCCGGCTCGAAGAACTTGTACTCCAGCAGCATCCGCTGGTCGTCGCCGAGCCGCCCGTAGACCTCGGCGAGGGCCTGCGCCAGCCGGTCCTGACGCTCACGGATGTCGTCCTGGCCGGGATAGTTCGTCCCGTCGGCGAACCACAGCTTCAGGTCCCGCGACCCGGTCGCGTCCATGATGTCGACGCACTCCAGCAGGTGATCGACGGCCTTGCGCCGCACCGACGCGTCCGGGTGGCAGACGCTGCCCAGCTTGTAGTCGTCGTCCTGGAAGGTGTTGGAGTTGATGGCGCCCAGCTTCACGCCACGCTCCTCGGCGTGCTTGGCGAGTGCCGCGTAGTCCTCGACCTTGTCCCAGGGGATGTGCAGGGCGACCGTCGGCGCCACGCCGGTGAACTCGTGGACCTTGCCGGCGTCGTCCAGCTTCTCCCAGGGATCGCGCGGGACACCCTGTTGGGCGAACACCTTGAAGCGCGTTCCGGAGTTTCCGTACGCCCACGACGGCGTCTCGACGGCCTGGGTCTTGAGGGCGGCCTTCACCGCGGCGAGCTCGGTCACGTCAGGGCTCCTACCGGCTTTGATGTCTGAAACGATTCAGCACCGGAAACTATGAGTGGCCCGCCGGGCTGTCAACCCCTCTGCTCCATACCGTTCTCCGTGACCCGGTTGTGACCACTTCTATCGAAAGAATTTCGACCGGAACCCATTGACGCGACATGCGACTGGTGCCTAACGTCCCGGCAATCCAGTTGAAACCTTTCACGACGCAGTGAGGCAGCTTCTCCGCTAGCCACCGGCCGTCGTCGAGGAGCCCCCATGACCCACCCGTCCGACACGGGTCCGGCCCCCGTTCTCGCGTTGAAGGGCGTCTCCAAGTCCTTCGGCGCCGTACGCGCCCTGCGGGACGTGTCCCTCGAACTGTTCCCGGGCGAGGTGCACGCACTCGCCGGGGAGAACGGTGCGGGCAAGTCGACCCTGATCAAGAGCCTCGCCGGGGTGCACCGACCGGACTCCGGTCAGGTGCTCCTCGACGGCGAGCCCACGGTCTTCCACGGCCCGGCCGACGCCCGGGACGCGGGCATCGCCGTCATCTACCAGGAGCCCACTCTCTTCCCCGATCTTTCGATCGCCGAGAACATCTTCATGGGCCGCCAGCCGCGGCGTGCCCTCGGCCGTATCGATCACAAGGCCACCCACGCGGCCACCCTCGCCCTGATGCGGCGGCTCGGAGTCGAACTCGACCCCGACCGCCCGGCGCGCGGCCTGTCCATCGCCGACCAGCAGATCGTGGAGATCGCCAAGGCGCTGTCCTTCGACGCCCGCGTCCTGATCATGGACGAGCCGACGGCGGCCCTCACCGGCAGCGAGGTGGCCCGCCTCTTCGGCGTCGTCCGCACCCTGCGCGACCAGGGCTCCGCCGTCCTGTTCATCTCCCACCGCCTGGAGGAGATCTTCCAGATCTGCCGGCGGGTCACCACCCTGCGCGACGGCGCCTGGATCTCCAGCGAGCCGGTCGAGGGCATGACCGAGGACGACCTGGTCCGCCGCATGGTCGGCCGCGACCTGGAGGAGCTGTACCCCAAGCAGGAGGTCGAGCCGGGCGAGGTCGCGCTGAGCGTGCGCCGGCTGACCC
Organism: Streptomyces stelliscabiei; assembly: GCF_014873495.1. Taxonomy (GTDB): domain Bacteria; phylum Actinomycetota; class Actinomycetes; order Streptomycetales; family Streptomycetaceae; genus Streptomyces; species Streptomyces bottropensis. The sequence goes on from NZ_JADBGF010000001.1 coordinate 9,294,968, forward strand.
GCGAGGGCGTCTTCACCGACGTCTCCTTCGATGTCCGCCGCGGCGAGATCGTGGGCCTCGCCGGCCTCGTCGGCGCCGGGCGCACGGAGGTGGCGCGGGCCGTCTTCGGCATCGACCGCTGGGACGCGGGCGAGGTCGACCTCGACGGCCGCGCGCTCACCAACGGCGCCCCCTCCACCGCGATGGCCGCCGGGCTCGCCCTGGTCCCCGAGGACCGCCGCGCCCAGGGCCTGGTGATGGACATGTCCATCGAGCGGAACATCGGCCTCACCGGACTCCGCAGGACCGTGAGGGCCGGCCTCGTCGACCGCGGTGCCGAACGCGACCGCGCCCTCGACTGGGCCGTCAGGCTCCAGGTCAAGTACGCCCGGATCGCGGACACCGTGAACACGCTGTCCGGCGGCAACCAGCAGAAGGTCGTCCTCGCCAAGTGGCTGGCCACCGGGCCGAAGGTACTGATCGTCGACGAGCCCACCCGAGGCATCGACGTCGGTACGAAGGCCGAGGTGCACCGCCTCCTCAGTCAGCTCGCCGCCGACGGCGTGGCCGTACTGATGATCTCCTCCGACCTGCCCGAGATCCTCGGCATGGCCGACCGCGTGCTCGTGATGCACGAGGGCCGGCTCACCGCCGAGATCCCTCGCTCCGAAGCCACCGAGGAATCCGTGATGGCCGCAGCCACCGGGAGGGCCGCCGCATGACGGTGACCGCCCCCGAGAACACCCCCGTCGCCGAGGTGCCGAAGTCCAGCGGCACCCGGCTCGTGGACCGCGTCTTCAAGATGCGCGAACTCGCCATCCTGGCCGTCTTCCTGGTGATGATCGTCGTCACCCAGCTGGGCAACAGCGAGTTCCTCACCGAGCAGGGCATCAAGGACCTCCTGCTCAACGCGACCATCCTGGTGCTGGTCGCCGTCGGCCAGTCGCTGGTCGTCATCACCCGCAACGTCGACCTGTCGGTCGGCTCCATCCTCGGCATCAGCGCCTTCGCCGCCGGCACGTATCTCCAGGGCGGCGGCAACGCGGTCGTGGCCGTGGCGCTGGCGGTCCTGATGGGCATCGGCTTCGGCCTGCTGAACGGTCTGCTCGTCAGCCTCGGCCAGGTGCCCGCCCTCGTCGTCACCCTCGGCACGCTCTACATCATCCGGGGCATCGACTCGATCTGGGTCGGCTCCCGCCAGATCACCGCGTCCGCGCTGCCCGACGGGTTCGTCGACTTCGGCTCCGGCGGCATCTCCGCGGTGCCGTACCTGGCCCTGATCGCGGTCGCGGTCCTGGTCGTGACGGCGTACTACATGAAGCACTTCGGCAGCGGCCGTGAGCTGTACGCCCTCGGCTCCAACCCGGAGGCCGCCCGCCTCGCCGGTATCCCGGTCCGCAAGCGGATCCTGATCGCCTACACCTTCTGCGGCGCCCTCGCCGGCCTCGCCGGAGCCCTGTACCTGGCCCGCTTCGGCAACGTCGACTCCAGCACCGGCAACGGCTACGAACTCACCGTCGTCAGCGCGGTCGTGGTCGGCGGCGTGGTCTTCACCGGCGGCTCCGGCAGCGTCTACGGCGCGGCGCTCGGCGCCCTGCTGCTGACCTCCATCAACAGCGTGCTGCCCGCCCTCGGCGTCAGCTCGGTGTGGGTGCTGGCCATCAACGGCATCCTGCTCATCCTCGCCATCGCGGTCGACCGTGTGGTCGCGCTGCGGGTGGCGGCCGCCCTGAAGAAGAGGAACGCCCGCCATGGCTGACCCGTCCCTGTCGCGTGCGAGCGGCTGGTCCTCCTTGAAGCGGTGGGACTCGGCGGTCGGTGCCACGTTCGTCGTGGTGCTCCTGCTGTCCTTCTCCACCGTCGACGGCTTCGGCAACGCGCTCAACCTGTCCTTCCTCATCGGCAACACCCTGCCGATCGCGCTGGTCGCCCTGCCGATGACCCTCCTGGTGGTCTCCGGCGAGATCGACCTGTCGGTGGCCTCCACCGCCGGACTGTCCGGGGCGGTGATGGGCGCCCTGTGGAACCAGGGCCTGACCATCGAGGCGATCATCCCGATCTGCCTGCTCCTCGGTGTCGTCTGCGGACTGATCAACGGCCTGCTCGTGACCCGGCTCGGTCTGTCCTCCCTCGCCGTCACCATCGGTACGCTCGCCGCCTACCGGGGCATCGCGCAGATCGTGCTCGGCTCCGACGCGGTGACCGACTTCCCCACGCAGTACCTGGACTTCGCGGCCGGCCGGATCGGCGACAGCTTCGTCCCCCAGGCCTTCATCCCCTTCCTGGTGCTGCTCGTCATCGCCGTGATCGCCCTGCACGCCACCCCGTTCGGGCGCTCCCTGTTCGCGATCGGCGCCAGTGAGGAGGCCGCGCGCTTCACCGGCATCCGCGTCAAGCGCCAGAAGCTGATCCTCTTCACGGTGACCGGCCTCATGGCCTCCCTCACCGGCGTCTTCTGGGCGCTGCACTACGCCAGCGCCCGCTACGACAACGCCACCGGGCTCGAACTGTCCGTCATCGCCGCCGTGTTGCTCGGCGGCATCGACTTCGACGGAGGCAAGGGCACACTCGGCGGCGCGATCGCCGGTGTGTTCCTGCTCGGCACCCTGCAGAACGTGATGAGCCTGCAGGACGTCTCGGCACAGTCGCAGATCGTCGTCACCGGCGTCCTGCTCGTGCTGTCCGTGCTCGGCCCCCGGGTGGCGAGGCAGGTCGCTCTCGCCCGGGCCGGCCGACGATCCGCCGGCGGTTCCGCCGGCGAGGCCGTTCGCAAGACGGCCGTCTGACAGCTGCCGGCCGTGCGTGGCCGGTCGCGCACACGCGGCGGCAGCCGCACAGCGAAGACCTCACCGTGCCCTCTTCGGGGCGCGACACCATCCCTCGTCGTAAAGGATTCCACCGTCATGCGCAGAGCCACCCTCCGCCGTTCCTGTGCGGCCCTCGCCGCCGTCACCTCCTTCGCGCTCGCCGTCACCGCCTGCGGCGGCACCACCAAGAGCGACGTCAAGGACGACACCGCCTCCGCGGCGGCCACCGGCAAGGCCGACCCGAACGCCGCGCTGAAGAAGGGCCTGACCGTCGGCTTCCTGCCCAAGCAGGTCAACAACCCCTACTTCACCTCCGCCGACAAGGGCGGCGAGGCGGCCCTGAAGGAGCTGGGCTCCAGCTACAAGGAGGTCGGCCCGTCCAGCGCGACGGACACCTCCGGCCAGGTCAACTACGTCAACACGCTCACCCAGCAGCAGGTCGACGCCATGGCCGTCTCCGCCCAGGACCCGGGCGCCCTGTGCACCGCGCTCAAGCAGGCCATGAGCAACGACATCAAGGTCGTCACCTACGACTCCGACACCAAGCCGGAGTGCCGCAACGCCTTCGTCTCGCAGGCCAGCGCCGAGGACCTGGGCCGCACCGAGGTCCAGCTGCTCGCCGAACAGATCGGCTACAAGGGCGAGATCGCCGTCCTGTCGGCCGCGCAGACCGCGACGAACCAGAACGTCTGGATCGACTTCATGAAGAAGGAGCTGGAGGACCCCAAGTACAAGGACATCAAGCTGGTCAAGGTCGCCTACGGTGACGACGACGCCCAGAAGTCCTTCCAGCAGACCCAGGGCCTGCTCCAGGAGTACCCGAACCTGAAGGGGATCATCTCCCCGACCACGGTCGGCATCAAGGCCGCCGCCCAGTACCTGTCGGGCTCCAAGTACAAGGGCAAGGTCAAGCTGACCGGCCTCGGCACCCCCAACGACATGCGCAAGTACGTCAAGGACGGCACGGTCGAGGGCTTCGAGCTGTGGGACCCGGCGAAGCTCGGCGAGCTGGCCGCCCGTACCGCGGTGGCGCTGGTCTCCGGCCAGATCACCGGCAAGGAGGGCGAGACCTTCACCGCCGGTGACATGGGCGAGTACACCATCGGCAAGGACGGCGTGATCAGCCTCGGCAAGCCGACCGTCTTCACCAAGGACAACATCGACAAGTTCAACTTCTGATCCGCGAACCGGCGTCACCACCCCCCTCACCCCAGGAGCGGTTCTCATGCAGCGCGTCTGCTTCCTCCTCAAGGTCCGTGCGGACCGGATCGACGAGTACCGCGAGCGGCACGCCGCCGTGTGGCCGGAGATGCTTCAGGCTCTCTCGGCCACCGGCTGGCACAACTACTCCCTCTTCCTGCGCGACGACGGCCTGCTCGTCGGCTACCTGGAGACCGAGGACTTCCCGGCGGCACTCGCCGGCATGGAGGCCGCCGAGGTCAACGCCCGCTGGCAGAAGGAGATGGCGCCGTTCTTCGAGTCCCTCGACGGCGCCCGGCCCGACGAGGCCATGAAGCCCCTCACCGAGGTCTTCCACCTCGCCTGACCCCCCACGTCGCAGCACCCTCCCCCTCCCCATTTCGCTCGACAACGGAGTCCCCGAGATGAAGAGACGTACGCTGCTCGGCGCCGCACTCGCCGGTGCCGTGATGACCCCCGCCCTCGGCGCCGCCACCGCCCGCGCCGCCGACCCCGGCCCGTCCGTCAGCCAGACCGGCAACACCCTGCTGGACAGCCAGGCCATCTTCTTCGTGTCCTACGACGGCCTGGTCAACAACAACGCCTTCCAGAAGAACGCCCTGCTGACCTACAAGGGCTACCAGTACGCCGTCTGGTACACCGCCGACCGCAACGCCGTCGTCGGCCGCCGCGTCCTCGGGTCCGGCACCTGGTCCACCGTCAAGGTCGGCCACACCCTGCGCTACAACGACTCCCACAACGTCATCTCCATGGGCGTCTCCAAGGTCGACGGCCGCCTCCACCTCAACATGGACTCGCACAGCGACGGCTTCACCTACGTCAAGTCGGTCGCCGGGCTCATGGACAACCCCGCCGGCCTGAGCTGGACCGCGAGCCGCTTCGGCGCACCCCAGTCCACCCTCGACGGACTCGCGCTCACCTCGCAGTTCACCTACCCGCAGTTCGTCTCCCTGCCCGACGGAAAGCTCCAGCTGAGCTACCGCGCCGGCATCTCCGGCAACGGCCGCAACGCCCTCGCCGAGTACGACGGCACCTCCTGGACCCACCTCGGCGAGTGGACCAGCTCCACCGGCACGTACACCAGCGAGCACGGCTCCTCGACGGCCCGCAACATGTACCTGCACGGCATCGACTACGACCGCAACGGGCGCCTGCACGCGCTGTTCACCTGGCGCGAGCAGAACGGCGCCGTGATGTGCAACGGCGGCGGCATCACCAACCACGACACCGGCTACGTCTACTCCGACGACCGCGGTCGCACCTGGCGCAACAACGCGGGCACCGTCGTCGGGACCACCGGCGGCTCCGACAGGGTCTCCGTCACCGACGCGGGCCTGGTCGTGGACGCGCTGAACCCGGACCACTCCCTGATGAACCAGGAGAGCCAGTGGACCGACTCCGCCGGCCGCCCGCACGCCATCATCAGCTACGTCCCCGGCCGCTTCGGCCAGTGCACGACCAACTACGTCGCCGACCGCACCGCCAACGGCCGCGCCTTCCTCGTCCGCAAGAGCGCCTCCGGCGCCTGGGCGAAGACCGAGATACCGGTGCCGCTCAACTCCAGCCAGCGCACCAAGCTGGTCATGGACAAGTACAACAACGCCTACGCGATCTTCCCGTTCGGCCGGATCGCCGGTGCCTCGGCGGCCTCCGGTCACACCGACTGGAGGATCCTGTACGACGGCTCGGGCCTCAACGCATTCGGCGAGGTCGTGTTCGACGAGAGCCGGATCGCCCAGGACAATGTGCTGTCCGTGATGTACCAGGTGAAGTCGAGCGGGACGACCCCGTCGGCGCTGCGTGTCGTCGACTTCGCCCTGCCCGCCTGATCCCCCTGCCCGGGCGACGTTTCCGCGCCTGACCGGGCCGTTCCCGGGGCGGCTCCGACGGTAATGTGAACGTATGCCCGCCGCTCCGTATCTTCCTGGAGGTCCCCGTCCGATGTCGCAGCCGGTGGGTATCAAGGACGTCGCCGCAGCCGCCGGAGTCTCCGTCGGCACGGTCTCCAACGTCATCAACCGGCCGGACTCGGTGGCCTCCGGAACCCGGGCCCGCGTGCTGGCCGCGATCGACCGTCTCGGCTACGTCCGCAGCGAGTCGGCGCGCCAGCTGCGGGCGGGGCGGAGCCGGATCATGGGGCTGCTCGTGCTCGACATGGGCAACCCCTTCTTCGTCGACGTCGCGCGCGGTGCCGAGCGGGCCGCGCGCGACGCCGGACTCGGCGTGATGGTCTGCAACAGCGCGCAGAGCGCGAGCGAGGAGTCCGAGTACCTCTCGCTGTTCGCCGAACAACGGGTGCGCGGCGTGCTGCTCACCCCCGCCGACGCGACGGGCCGCAACATCGCCGCGTTCCGCCGTCACGGCATCCCCTTCGTCCTCGTCGACCGGGTCGCCGAGGGCACCACCGAGTGCTCGGTCTCCGTCGACGACGTCGCGGGCGGTGCCCTCGCCGTCCGGCATCTGATCGACGCGGGTCACCGCTCCCTCGCCTACGTCAGCGGACCGGCGGGTTTCAACCAGGTCCGCGACCGCCGCACGGGTGCCCTCAACGCCCTGCGCGAGGCGGGCCTCGGCGCCGACGCCCTGCGCGAGCTGCCCACCGAGCGCCTCGACGTGGCCGCCGGCCGGGACGCGGGCGCCCGTCTCCTCGGCCTGGTCGACCGTCCCACCGCCGTCTTCTGCGCCAACGACCTGCTCGCCCTCGGCGTGCTCCAGGCCATGTACGCGGCCGGAGTGAGCGTCCCGGACGACCTCGCCATCGTCGGTTACGACGACATCGAGTTCGCCGCCGCGGCGGCCGTCCCCCTCACCTCCGTACGGCAGCCCGCCGTCACCATGGGCGCCCTCGCCGCCGAACTCCTGCTGGAGGAGACCGAGGCCGAGACCGCGCCCGTGCGGCACGAGCACCGGCGGGTCGTCCTCCAGCCGGAACTGGTGGTGCGGCGCTCCAGCCTCTCGGCGCGCTGAGCGCCCGTTCAGCAGCCCCTGCCGAAGGCCGCCCCCGTACTGACCCATGGGTCAGCGAGAACTTCTTGATCCACGGGGTCGGCCGGGCGGAGAATCTGTGCTGGACTGGACCACGGCCTGGAATCCGTCCGCTCAGGGAGCCCCGTTGTCCGTCAGCTACCGGCAGCCCGGTGTCGTCCTCACCGACCGCCGCTTCACCGTCCCCCTCGACCACGACCGCCCGGCGGGGGAGCGGATCGAGCTCTACGCGCGCGAGGTCGTCGCGAGCGACAAGACGGCGGCCCAACTGCCCTGGCTGGTCTACCTGCAGGGCGGCCCCGGCTTCGGGGCGAACCGCTTCGTCGGCCGTGAGGCCTGGCTCGGCCGGGCCCTGGAGGAGTACCGGGTCCTGCTCCTGGACCAGCGCGGCACGGGCGCCTCCACCCCCGCCAACCGCCAGACCCTCCCGCTGCGCGGCGGCCCCGTCGAACAGGCCGACTACCTCGCCCACTTCCGCTCCGACTCCATCGTCCGCGACTGCGAGGCCATCCGCCCCGAGGTCACCGGCGGCGCCCCCTGGGCCGTCCTCGGCCAGAGCTTCGGCGGCTTCTGCGCGCTCACCTATCTCTCCGAGGCGCCCGAGGGACTGAGCACGGTCCTCGTCACCGGCGGGCTGCCCTCCCTCGACGGCACCGCCGACGACGTCTACGAGGCCGCCTTCCCGCGCATCGAGCGCAAGGTCGCCGCGCACTACGCCCGTTACCCGCAGGACGTCGAGCGGGCCCGGCGGATCGCCGAGCACCTGCTCCGGCACGACATCGTCCTCCCCGGCGGCTACCGGTTCACCGTCGAGGCGTTCCAGTCCCTCGGCATCCTCCTCGGCCGCGGCGACGGCAGCCACCGCCTGCACTTCCTGCTGGAGGACGCCTTCGTCACCACCCCCCGGGGCCCCGAACTCTCCGACGCCTTCCAGGAGGAGGTCCAGGGCCTGCTGTCCTACGCGGGCCACCCGCTGTACGCGCTCCTCCACGAGGCGATCTACGGCCAGGACGCGGGCCCCACCGACTGGGCGGCCGAACGGGTGCGCCGGCGCCTGCCGCAGTTCGACGCCGCCAAGGCGCTGACGGGCGACGGCCCGGTGCTCTTCACGGGCGAGTCCGTGCACCCCTGGATGTTCGACAACGACCCCGCCCTGCGCCCGCTGCGCGAGACCGCGCGGAGTCTGGCCGAGGACCGGGGCTGGCTGCCGCTCTACGATCCGGAGCGCCTCGCCCGCAACGAGGTCCCGGTCGCCGCCGCGGTCTACCACGACGACATGTACGTCGACACGGCCCACTCCCTGCGGACCGCCCGTGCCGTCCGGGGTCTGCGCACCTGGGTCACGGACGAGTTCGAACACGACGGCGTACGCGCCGGGGGACCGCGCGTGCTGGACCGGTTGCTGGCGCTGGCGCGGGACGAGGCGTGACCGACGCGGTTACGGTGCCTCCATGACCGACCCCGAGAAACATCAGCCGGAACAGCTCACTCCCATGCCCGACGACTGGCGGCGCGCCCTCGCCGTCGTGGCCCACCCGGACGACCTGGAGTACGGCTGCTCGGCGGCGATCGCCGCGTGGACCGACGAGGGCCGCGAGGTCGCCTATGTGCTCGCGACGCGCGGCGAGGCCGGCATCGACACCCTGGAGCCCGCCCGGTGCGGCCCGCTGCGGGAGAGGGAACAGCGCGCGAGCGCGGCCGTCGTGGGCGTGACGGAGGTCGAGTTCCTGGACCACGAGGACGGCGTCGTCCAGTACGGGCCCGCCCTGCGCCGGGACATCGCGGCGGCCATCCGGCGGCACCGCCCCGAACTGGTCATCACCCTCAACCACCGCGACACCTGGGGCGGGGTCGCCTGGAACACCCCCGACCACGTGGCGGTGGGCCGGGCCACCCTGGACGCCGCCGGGGACGCGGGGAACCGCTGGATCTTCCCCGAACTCGTCGCACAGGGGCTCCAGCCCTGGGACGGCGTCCGCTGGGTCGCCGTCGCCGGTTCGGCCACCCCCACCCACGCGGTGGACGCCGGCCCCGGCTCGACCGGGCCGTCGCCTCCCTGCTGGAACACCGCACCTACCTCGAGGTGCTCACGAAGGAGGACCCCGAGACGTACGTCCGCGACTTCCTCACGGGACATGCCCGGACCACGGGGGAGAGGTTCGGCGGCAGACCGGCCGTGGCCTTCGAGGTGTTCCCCCGCTGAGGGGTCGCCCGGTCCTGTCGGACCCTCGTTAGGGTGAACCGTATGGAACAAGGATCCGGCGAGGCCCTCGACCAGCACGATCAGCACGACCGGGGGGCCCTGCGCGCGCTGCGCGCGGACTGCGGCAGCTGCTTCGGCCTGTGCTGCGTCGCCCTGCCCTTCTCCGCCTCGGCCGACTTCGCCGTCGACAAGGCCGCGGGCACGGCGTGCGGCAACCTCGGGGACGACTTCCGGTGCGGGATCCACACCCGGCTGCGCACCGAGGGCTTCAACGGCTGCACGGTCTACGACTGCTTCGGCGCCGGACAGCGGGTCTCGCAGGTCACCTTCGGGGGCGAGAGCTGGCGTACGGGCGGCCCCGGGCACGCCCGGCGGATGTTCGACGTCTTCCCGGTGGTACGCCAACTCCACGAGCTGCTCTGGTACGTGACCGAGGCGCTGACCCTCCCCGCCGCCCGCCCGGTGCACGCCGCCCTCCGCCGGGTCCGCGCGGAGACCGAGCGGCTGGCCGGCGGAACGCCCGAGGAGCTGGGCGAGCTGGACGTCGCCGCGCACCGGCAGCGCGTCAACGTGCTGCTGCTGCGGGTCAGCGAACTCATGCGCGCGGGCGCCGGGGGACGCAAGCGGAACCGGCGCGGCGCCGACCTGATGGGCGCCCGCCTCAAGGGCGCCGACCTGCGCAAGGCCGACCTGCGCGGCGCCTATCTGATAGCGGCCGACCTCACCGGGGCCGACCTGCGGGGCGCGGATCTGATCGGCGCCGACCTTCGCGACGCCGACCTCACCGACGCGGACCTGACCGGCGCCTTCTTCCTGACCCAGCCCCAGCTCCAGGCGGCACGCGGCAGCACCGGGACCCGGCTGCCGGCGTCAGTCACCCGCCCCGGCCACTGGACAGCCTGACGGCGACGAGGGCGACGGGGGTGACGACGGCTCCTGCGGGGCGCCCGGCACCGCGCCCACCCGCCGCCGTACACGCAGCCGCAGCCCGTCCGGCATCAGCGTCAGCCGCTCCACCACCCGCAGCCGGTACGCGGGCTCCGCCACCAACTCGTACCGGCGCAGCAGCAGCCCCAGCACCAGGGTGGCCTCGTGCAGCGCGAACTGGCGGCCGATGCAGGCCCGCGCACCCGTCCCGAAGGGCTTGAACGTGTGCGGGGCCCGGCCGCGTACGGCAGCCGCGTCGAAGCGGTCCGGGTCGAACCGCTCGGCGTCCGCGCCCCAGACCTCCGGGTCCCGGTGCAGCATCGACGTCAGCACCAGTGCCCAGGCGCCCCGCCGCATGGGGTGGACCCCGCCCAGCACGGTGTCCTCGCGGGCCTCCCGCGAGAACGCGGGCGCCGTCGGCCACAGCCGCAGCGCCTCGTCGAGCACCCGGCGCACGTACCGCAGCTTGGCCACCTGCGCGTAGCCGGGCCGCGCTGCGTCGCCCCACACCCGGTCCACCTCGGCGCGGGCGCGGGCGGCCAGGTCCGGGTACCGGGCGAGGTAGTGCAGGGCGAAGGACAGGGCGCCCGAGGTGGTCTCGTGCCCGGCGACCAGGAAGGTGATGACCTGCCGCCGGACGTTCTCGGCGGACAGCCGCTCGCCGCTCTCCGGGTGCGAGGTCTCCAGCATCCGGTCGAGCAGGTCGCCGTGACCGCCACCCCGCCCGCCGCCGGAGGACCGCCGCGCCCGCACCACCGCGTCGACCGTCTCGTCGAGGTACGCCATGTCCGCCCCGTTCTGCCGGGCTGCACCGCGCAGCAGCAGCGGGACCAGCCGGTCGGGCACGACATTGCGGCGCTGGGCGTAGGTCAGGGTGCCGACCATGGCGGCGACGAAGGGGTGCGGGCGGGTGCGCTCGAAGGAGCCGAAGTCGTGGCCGAAGCCGGTGCGGGCGATCGTCTCCAGCGTCAGCTTGGTCATGTCGCCGGGCACGTCCACGGTGGAGCCCGCCGCCTCCGCCCGGTCCCAGTGCTCCGTCAGCTGCTCGGCGACGTCGAGCATCATCGGGTGGTAGCCGGCCATCGCCTCCCGGCCGAAGCCCGGGGCGAGGACGTCGTGCGCCAGCTGCCAGTTCGGCTCGTGGTTGTACGCGGTGAAGAGACCGTCCCCGGCCACCGGCCGCAGATTGGCGACTCCGACGCCCACGTGCTTGGCGAACCGGGACTCGTCCGCCATCTCGGCCGCGAGCCCCGCGCCCCCGACGAACACGATCTCCTTGCCGAACGCCTTGCGCCGGAAGATCGGCCCGAGCCGCTGCCCGAGCCGCACCGATTCCTGGACCGGCGTGCGCACGTTCGTGCCGAGCACGTCACCGACGAGAGGGATGCGGTACGGCGGGTGCGGTATCCGGTGCAGTTCGGGCCAGCCCAGCTCCGCGCTGCGGAAGCCCCTGACAGCCGTGGCCCCTGTCGTCGCCGTCATGACCACATCTCCCTCGCCCGCACGCCGTGGCGGGGCCCGGCGCGCCTGTTGTACTCGGGTTCAATAGCGCGTCCAGTCTCGTCCCGTTGTTGAACTCACGTCAAGTAAGGTGACCGGCATGGCAGCCAGGCAGCAGGAGCGCCCGCGGCGTCGGCTCAGCACCGGGGAACGGCGGGAGCAGCTCCTCGCGGTCGGCGCCCGGCTCTTCTCGGAGAGCCCGTACGACGACGTGTGGATCGAGCAGGTGGCCGAGATCGCCGGTGTCTCCCGCGGGCTGCTCTACCACTACTTCCCGAACAAGCGGGACTTCTTCGCGGCCGTCGTGGAGCGCGAGAGCGAGCGCATGCTGCGGATCATGACGCCCGCCCCGGGCGCGTCGGCGCGCGAGCGGCTCGGCAACGGACTCGACGTCTTCCTCGCCCATGTCGAGGAGCACGCCCACGGCTTCCGGGCCTTCCACCGTGCCGACGCCACCGGCGACCAGGCCGTGCGCAGGGTCTACCAGCGGGCGCTGGCCGTGCAGGAGGCGCAGATCCTGGCGGCGCTGGCGTCGGACGCCGAGTTCGCGGCGGCCCTGGAGGGGCGGCCGGAGATGCGGCTCGCCGTGCGCGGCTGGCTGTCGTTCACGACGGCCGTCTGTCTGGAATGGCTGCGGGGCGCGGAGCTGTCCCGCGAACAGGTGCGTGACCTGTGCGCGCGGGCCCTGTTCGGCGTGCTCACACCCTGAGCCGCACCTTCCTGCCGACCGCCTCCGGTACGCGGGGGCGGGGGGAAATTCCGTGGACCGGCCGCCGGTGGTTGGCGTGCGCCCCGATCTTCGATAAGTTAGGCAAGGCTTACCTAATGGAGGTTTGGGATGGGTGACCGTCACACCTGGACGGCCGCGCCCGCCGCGGCCGAGCGCGCCCGCTCGGTGCTCGCCGCGGCGTGGTCCTGCGCGGTGACCGCCGACGGCGGCCGCGAGGAGTTCGTCGGCGCGCACACCGTCACGGAGGACGGCCGGGTGATCCTGCGCGTCCCCGAGGACAGTACGCTCGTCGCCGCCGCGATCTGCGCGCCGCGGGGCGAGCCGTCCGCCGTGCTGGAGTTCGCCGACGTCGCGCCCGTCCCGGTGCGAGGCCGCATCCGGGCCCGGCTGTGGATCGCCGGCTGGTTCACGCCCGAGGACGGCGACCTGGAGTTCCGGCCCACCCGCATCGTGCTGCGCGAGCCGTCCGGCGCGGTCGTGGTCGACCTCGACGACTTCGCCGCAGCCGAGCCCGATCCGCTGGTCACCGCCGAGCCCCGGCTGCTGACCCACCTCGCCGACGCCCACCCCGACGCCGTCGAGCGTCTCACCCGGCTCGTCCCGCACGACAGCCTGCACGGCGCCGTACGCGTCCAGCCCCTCGCCGTCGACCGGCACGGCCTGACCCTGCGCATCGAGCGGGCCCGCGGCGACGGCGACGTACGCCTGACGTTCCACAAGCCGGCCGACGACATGGCGCAGCTCACCGAGCGCATGCACATGCTGCTCTCCCGGGCGAGCGCCGCGTCCTGCCCCCGGGCCCTACAGCGGCAGCGCACAGACGGCGACGGGTGACGCGAACGGACCGCTCGCGCGGCGCAGTTCGCCGTCGCTCCCGACCCGGAAGACGCTGACCGCGCTCGACCGCTGCAGCGCGGCGAACAGCAGACCCCCGTCCGGCGACAGCGCGATCTGGCGCGGGAAGTCCCCGCCGACCGGCACGGTGTCGAGCAGCCGCAGCCGTGCGCCGTCCGCCTCCACGGCGTAGCGGGTGAGGCTGTCGTGCCCCCGGTTGGCGAGATAGGCGTACGCGCCGTCCGGCGTCACGACCAGCTGCGCGGGATAGTTCGTGCCCGAGCCCGTGCCCGTGGGCTGCGGGTCACCCGGTGCGAGCCGCCCGCTGCCGGGATCGTAGGCGCAGACCACGACCGTGTTGTCGACCTCGTTCGCCAGATAGGCGTACCGGCCCCCGGGATGGAAGGTGAGGTGCCGGGGCCCGGCGCCCGGCCGGGTGCGCGCCCGGGAGACCTCGGTGAGCGTGCCCCGGGACTGGTCCAGACGGTAGGTGTAGACCGTGTCGGTGCCCAGGTCGACGGCGAGCACATGACCGCCGTCCGGGCTCGTGAGGACCTGGTGCGCGTGCGGCCCGTCCTGCCCGGGACCCGGCGCCGGACTGCTGTGCACCACCAGATCCGTGCGCTCGCCCAGCGCTCCCGAGTCCTCGACGGGGTGCACGGCGACACTGCCCGAGCCGTAGTTGGCGCTCAGCAGCCACCGCCCGCCCGGGTGCACCGACAGATGGCAGGGCGCCTCGCCGCCGCTGCTCCGGGTGCCGAGCACCCGGCGGTCGGACAGCCGTACGGCGGTCACCCCACCCCGCGTGCGCTCGTTCACGGCGTACAGCGTCCGGCCGTCCGGGTGCACGGCGAGATACGACGGGTCGGCGACACCGGTGATCGTCCCCCCGCCCGTGACCCGGCCGCTCGGGACGTCGTACGTCGCCACCCCGATGCCGGTGCCACCGCCCTCGGCCGAGGTGTACGTGCCGATGTAGAGCGGCCGGGGGCCGGTGCGGGTCGGGGAGGGCGAGGCGGTCGCGGAACCGGTGGCCGCCCCGGCCTCCGCCTCCCGCGAGGGAGCCGTCGGAGTGTCCCGCGCGGGGGAGGAGGACGTGGGTCCGGCCGTCCCGTCGGAGCCCGCGCACCCGGCCAGGGCGGCCGGTACGGCCGCTCCCGCCAGCAGCCCCAGGACATGGCGCCTGTTCCAGCCGTCCTGGTCCCCTGCCGCCCCACTCGTCATGCGTGCACCTCGGGTGTCGCTCGTCCGGTCCGTCACCACCTTGACGGGTACGAGCGCCTGCGCGCAAAAGCGACGGCCGCCGGCGCGTGGTGCGCGCCGCCCGCCGTCGCCCTCGCGTCGGCCGTCGGACCGGCTACCAGTCGCCGTCCTGGACCGGCTTGCCCGGTGCGTCACCGAGCGGGTGGACCTGGCCCGGGGCGGGCGCCTGCCACGGGTCGAGGTCGTCGCCGAGCCAGTCGCCGACGGGCTTCACCGTGCCGAGGGCGTCGGCCGCGTCGAGATCGTGCGCGTCCTCGTCGTAGTAGTCGAACCAGGGAAGCCCGGCCCGCGTGTACGCGGCCCGGTCCACGGGCGACGGCGGCGGGGCCTCCCCGGTGATCCGGCGCCACTCGGGCGGCGTGACCAGATGGACGAAGACCCGCCCGGCCGCCGTCTCGGCCCAGCTGCCGCGCGGCCAGGTGTCCCGGTAGACCTCCTGGCGCATCGAGCCGCCGACACCGAGCCCCATCGCCGCCTGCGCCCGGGGCGCTGCGGCGGGCGCGCCGCCCATGGGCGCCGCGGCGGGAGCGGGCGCCCCGTAGGGCGCGGGGGGAGGCAGCGGCGCGCCACCCGGCGCGGGCGCCGTGAACCCGGTGGACTGGGGCGGCAGCGGAGGCGCACCCGGGGGCGGCATCGGGACCGGGCCCGTGCCGGCGAAGAGGCCTCCGCCGCCCACCAGACCGATGGCCGTCTCGCGCTCGGCGCGACGCCGCTCCTCCTTCCGCCACAGGGCGAGCTGCTCGTCGTTCAGCGGGAACGACTGGAGCTGGACCCCGCCGAACACCTCCTCGCCGGTGACCTGGCCCTCGACCGTGGCCCCGAGCCCGAGCGGGACGGCCACGAACTGCCTGACCGTGCCCTTGCCGGAGTTGATGCCGTCGAGCCACGGCTGGCGCGGCAGCACCACGTAGTTCTGCGGGTCCCGCGCGAGCGTGCCGCTCCAGGGCTTCCCCGACACCGCGCACACCTTGCCCACGCCCACCTGGAGCGCGGCCGGTTCCGTGGAACCGCCGAAGTGCGTCCACATCGCCTCACGCAGATACACGGGAAGCATCACCCCGCCCCGCGCCCGCATCTCCTGCGAGGCGGTGTGCGGATAGTCCTCGACCCGCCGGATCGGGAAGTCGCCCAGACCGGGCGGGAGCTGGTGGGTGCCCGACTCCGGCAGCCGCAGGGTGCGCTGGAAGCGCACCCGCACACCCCCCGGCAGACACAGTGTGCTCCCGTCGATCCGTACGGTGCCTTCGGCCATTCCGTACGCTCCCCTCGATCTCGCCCGGTGCCTCGTCGCTCGGTACGACGTCACCCGGTACGTCCGGTAGTACGTCCGGCGAGGCCGGACCGGTTCCGCCGGAGGGGGCGCGGGATGCGCACGCGGTCGCGCAGGCGCGTGAGCCGGGGGGAGCGCTCGCGCTGTTCACGGGTGCAGCGGTCGAGTTCCTCCAGGAGCCTCTTGGAGCGGTGCTCGGTGTCCAGCTCGTCCAGGATGCGGTTGACCTCCGTCAGCACGGCACCGTGCAGCTGCCACTGGGCGGCGTCCCGCTGGACCTCTTCGAGAAGGAGCTGGGCCAGCTTGTCGCGGGTCGCGGCGGCCGCCGACAACTCGGCGGTGAGCCGGTCCTCCGCGGACTCGGCGCTGCGGCTGACATCGGTCGTCACCAGCACCGCGAAGCTGACCACGGCGTCGCCGATCTCGGCCAGCAGCCGCTCGACGGCCGCCCCCACCTGGGGGACGAACAGCGGATCGGGCTCCCGCTCCTTGGCGAGGTCGGTCAGGGTGCGGGCCAGCACCCGCAGGACCACCGTGCAGATCTCCAGCGTGTCCAGACCCGTGCGCAGCACGACCCGGTGCAGCAGGCCCTCCCGTACGCGCGGATTGAGCTTCAGGCTGTCCTCGGCCTGCTGGAGCGCCGCGTCGACCTCGACGATGTCGAAGTCGAGTTCCCGTGCCTCGTGGAGCCGGGCCGCCGCGGCCTCCGCCGGGGTGCGGCCCGCGGCCTCCTCGCCGACGCGGATCATCAGCTGCCGCATCCGCCGGGCCAGGTCCTCGATGGACTCTCCGGCCGCCTCCACCCACACCGGGGGAGCGAGCAGGAGGTTGAAGGCGAGTCCGACGACCGCGCCGATCAGCGTCTCCATGACCCGCGCCCACGCCGTGTCGCCGACCCTGGTCACCCCGAGCACCAGCATCGCGCTGATCGCCACCTCGGGGACGAACTCGCTGACCCGCACCAGATGCCCCACCGCGAGCGAGGCCAGGATGATCAGGGCGAGGCTCCACCAGGTGAGGCCCACCAGGATGCTGAAGCCGATGGCGATGACGACGCCGGCGACCACCGAGTTCACCCGCCGGATGCCCGTGGTGAGGGTGGAGTAGAGGGTCACCTGCACGACGAGGAGTGCGGTGAGCGGAGCCGTCAGGGGCGCCGGCTCCGAGGTGAGCTGCAAGGCCACCACATAGGCCACCGAGGCGGCCGCCGCCGACCGCACCGACTGCACGACCACCGGGTCCTGCCGCCATTTGGCGACCCTCGTGCCGATCAGGTCCCACACATCACGTACGTCTCGCATCCTTGCGCTGTTCCCACTCCGTCGCTCCACCGAACTCCTGACCGAGGACAGTAGTCACCTGGGTGATCGGCGGAAGGGCCGGGAGGCGGACGGCCAAGGAGGCGGACGGCCGGGAGACGGCTGTGGTGCGGGGCGCCTGTGGCCCGCCTCAGTCGTACAGCCTGTCCAGGAACGCCGACAGATTGCCCACCGTCCGGGCGATCTGCTCCTCCACGGTGAGGCTCTCCTCGAAGCGGCTCCCCGTGTCGAGCGCCTTCCTGCCCCGCACGTACAGCGAGCACGCCAGGTCGGCGCACATGTACAGCCCCACGGAGTTCCCCTCGCGCCCGGCCGCGCCGGCCTTCCGCGCCGTCATCAGCGAGACCCCGCCGCCCCGATGGGTCGTCAGACACAACGCACACATGCTCCGATGCAGGAAGCCGCGCTGCGCCGCCGGGAAACGCAGCGTGACACCCGTCGGCCGCCCCGCCCGCTCGGTCACGAGATAGCTCCGATCGGGCGCGCCCGGGTCCCGCCAGCCGAGGAAGTCCAGATCGTCCCAGGGCCTCCGCTCCAGATCGCGGGGGAGGGAGATCCGCTTCGCCTCGCCCTTGGAACAGTTCACGAACGAGCCGCGGATGTCCTGCTCGGTGAGGGGCTTCATGAGGGTTCCTCCAGGGGAGTGATCGCCGGTCCAACCTAGGGACACTAGGTTTTCGCCTAAGCTACTCGGCCCATGGGCGGGAGACCAATGGATTTTCGCGTACCCCTCCCGCCGGAGGGCTCGTCGTGGGCTTCAGTCGCGCGGACCCGCCTGACAGAGTGATCCCGCAGGGCTGTGCGCGGACGCGACGAGGCGGACGGCCGACCGGAGACAGGGGGACCGGAGTGGACGACGGGGAGCGGGCGCGGCTCGCCCTGGCGGCGGCGGGGCTGGCGCCCGGGGCTCTCGCCGAGCGGCTGCCGCTCGGCGGCGGCACGTACAACACGGTCGAGGAACTGCGCCTCACCGACGGCACCCGGCTGATCCTCAAGATCCCCCCGCCGTCCACCACCCCCGGCCTGACCTACGAGAGTGAACTCCTCGGCGCCGAGGCCGAGTTCTGCCGGGCCGCCGAGACCGTCGGCGTCCCCGCCCCACGGGTCGTCGCGGCCGCCCTCGACGCATCCGCCCCCACCGGCCGCCACCTCCTGCTCACCCACTGCCCGGGGGGTGGCTGGGAGGATCTGGAGCCCGCCGAAGAGGGGCCGGTGCGCCGGGAGTTGGGCGGTCTGGTCGCCCGCCTCCACCGGGTGACCGGCCCCGGCTTCGGCTACCCGTCCGGCGGGTTCGGACCCCTCACCGCCGACTGGCGCACCGCCTTCGCTGCTCTCTACGACGGCATCCTCGCCGACGCCCGCCGCTACGGGGCCTGGCTGCCCCTCCCCGTGGACGAGGTGGCCCGCACGGCGCGGGCCGCCTACGACGCCCTCGACGACGTGACCGTGCCGCGACTGGTCCACTTCGACCTGTGGCCGGGCAACATCCTGGTCGAGCGCGGGGGAACGCCGCGCGTCGGCGCTCTGATCGACGGTGAGCGCATGTTCTGGGGCGACCCGGTCGCGGACTTCGTCTCGCTCGCGCTGCTCGGCGACATCCGCCGGGACTCCGACTTCCTGACGGGCTATCAGGAGGCGGGCGGCGAGATCGAGTTCACGCCGTCGGCCCGCCGCCGTTACGCCCTGTACCGCAGCTACCTCTACCTGATCATGCTGGTCGAGGCGGTGCCGCGCGCCCTGGACGACGGGCACCTCGCATGGCGACGGGAGGCGGTGGCGCCGCAGCTGACGGGGGCCCTGGAGGAGCTGCGCGCCCTTTCCTGACGGCACGGCCATCGGAACTCCTGGTTTGTGCCGATCACATCGTGGTACCCGCGTGCGGCGCACCCCGGGGACAGGGAGGCGCACCACTCGGACAGGAAGGAGCACGCCGTGACCGATCACCGGCTGGAGGGTCCCGGCGAGCACCCGGACCCCGTACCGAGGGACATGCCCGATCAGCAGGCGAACGAGGGCGAGGACCCGTGGGAGGTGGCGCCGGCGCGCGCCACCGGCGACGCGCGGGACGAGGACGCGTCGCAGGACGACGCCGACGTGCCCGACACGGACGAGGCGGGTACCGGCCGCCAGGGCGCGGCCCGGTCGGGCGCCGTCGACCCCGAGCAGCCCGTGCCCGACGAGCCGTCCGGCTGACCGGCTCCCCGACGTCGCCGGCGACCCGGCAGGACTCGGCGCCTCCCCGGTGGGACCCGGGGAGGCGCCGTCATGCGCGGGAGTCCGGGACGTGGCCGGCGTGCTCAGCCGGCCTTGCGCCCCCGCAGCGGTTCGGTGTCCGCTCCGGCGCCCTGCCGCAGCCCCTCCAGGAACTCCTCCAGCACCTCCACCGCCGTGTGCTCCGGATGCCAGCGCAGCTCGTCACGGGCCTTGGAGCAGTCCATCAGCGGCAGCCGCAGCACGGCGTCGAAGAGATGCGGTGAGGCGGGCAGCAGCCGCAGGTTCCACGCGGCCGCGACCGCCGAGCGGACCGCCGCCCGGGGCAGCTTCACCGGACGGGACCCCAGCATCTCGCTGAGCAGCTCGGCGTCCACGGGGGACTCCGCCGCGAGGTTGAAGGCCCCGCGGGCGTCGCTGTGCAGCGCCAGCCGGTAGGCCCGGGCGGCGTCGTCGGTGTGCAGCGTCTGCACCTTCAGCCCGGGAATGTCGGGCAGGAACGGCAGCAGTTCCGGCCGGGCCAGCGACCCCGGCAGGAAACGACCGCCGAAGATACGGCGCTGCTCGCTCGCCGACTCCCGCTTGAAGAGGAACGCGGGCCTCATCCGCACCACCCGGACCCCGGGATGTTCGTGCTCGAAGGAGTCCAGGGCGCGCTCCAGATACGCCTTCTCCCGGCAGTACGCGGCGTCCGGCCAGCCGTGCGTGGGCCACGACTCGTCGACCGCGCGGCCCTTCGGCCCGGGCGAGTAGGCGCCCACGGACGAGGCGTGCACCAGAGTGGGGACCTCGGCCGCCGCCACCGCCTCGAAGACCCGC
Organism: Streptomyces stelliscabiei; assembly: GCF_014873495.1. Lineage (GTDB taxonomy): Bacteria > Actinomycetota > Actinomycetes > Streptomycetales > Streptomycetaceae > Streptomyces > Streptomyces bottropensis. The sequence continues at coordinate 9,315,015 of NZ_JADBGF010000001.1, forward strand.
ATACTGCCCAGCACATTGGTCCGCCAGGTCGAGGCCGGGTCGTGGGTCGGCTGGAACGCCCAGGCGAGATGGACGACCGCGTCCGCCCCCTCGAACTCCTTGACCAGATCGGCCTGCTCGGACCCCACGTCCACGGCCGACCAGTGCGTCTTCGCGGGTGTCCATGCGGGCACCCGACGGGCCAGCCCCCTTACCTCGTCGACCCGCTCGTCCTCCGCGAGCAGACGCACCAGACTCGTCCCCACATTGCCGGTGGCGCCAGTGACCACGATCCTGCCGCCGGATTCTCCGTTCACCGCTGACTCCTCTCGCGCGTTTCGTCACTCCGAGCCGCCCACGAGTACCCGGGCCCCACTCATGCACGCGGTCATAACCGGACACACCGCCCGCCACGGCTTCCGTCCGCTTTCCTGGCCGAATCCGGCGGCAGCCGCCCCGCCCCACGGGGTGACCGGGTCCATGACCGAGATCATCCTGATGTCCGACCCGAGGGTGGCGGCCGTACCCGTCCACGACCGCGACGAGCCGCTCGTCGACGTGCGCGGGACCGGCATCCTGCTGGTCGACGAGCGCAGGGCCGACGCCACGGGGCGCCTACGCCCTGCTGCGCGCGGGCGTGCTGGACCGGCCGGCCGAGGCACGGTCACTGGCTGGACGGGCTGCGCCTGCTGCTCGTCGAGGGATACCGGCTGCCGGCCCTGCAGCGGAAGTACTACGAGGAGTACGCGGCCGAGCAGCGTGCCCCCGCACCCCGACCGGCCCGCCGACACCGACGGCCGTGGACTCGACCTGAGACGCTCGGCGCCGTCCTCTCCGTGGCCGGCCCGAGGGAACCCGGCGCCTGAACGGGCCGGAGAAGAGGGAAGCCCCGACCGGGACGGGGGAATCGCGGTCGGGGCGGTCTGTGTGTGGGTGCGGATGGCGGTCGCCTCTCGGCGAAAGGCTCCACAGGGCTTCAGCCGAACGATCGTCCCTGTGGGCAAAAGGTGAGGCCCGGGGACACTGTCCCATCCACACCCACGGTTGGTTCAACGGGAAAGTACCAGGGGGTGTTCCTTACGTATCCGGACATTGCCGGTGATCTGCGTCACGTCCCCCACGGCCGCCCGCAGCGGTCGTCACCAGGTCATTCCTCCCGCCCGAGCGGACTCTCCTCCAGCGCGGCCAGCAGATGGGCGGGATCGCGGAACACCGCCTCCGCGCCGGCCGCCTCCAGCTCGACCCTCGGGATGCCGCCGCTGAGCACCGCCACACAGCGCACTCCCGCCCGGGCGCCCGCCCGCATGTCCCAGACGGTGTCCCCGACGAACACCGACCGCTCGGCCCGCGCGCCCGCCAGCTCCAGGGCCTGCTCGACCGGATCCGGCGCGGGCTTCCCCTCGGCCACGTCATCGGCGCTCGTGGTCGCGGTGATGGCGTCGCCGGCCCCGATCGCCCGCCGCAGCGCCGCCAGCTCCGTCCCGCCCGCCGAGGTCGCCAGCACCACGCTCCAGCCCGCCCCGTCGAGCCGCCGCAGCAGCCGCCCCGCGTCCGGCAGCGCGGGCAGGCGCTCGAAGTACGTCCCGTACAACGCCTTGTGCGCGGCGCTCAGCGTGTCCTTCTCCTGCGGATCGCGTTCCTCACCCAGCAGATGCGTGATCAGATCCCCGGACGGCAGCCCCACCGCCCGGTGCACGTCGTGCATGGACACCTGGTGCCCAGCCTGCCGAAACGCCTCCCACCAGGCGACGACATGCAGATGATTGGTGTCGACAAGAGTCCCGTCGACATCGAAAACAGCAGCCCTGCTCATCGGCTCACCTTCCTCGACAACTCCCGTGTCCGCGCCCGGACAGGCGCGGGGAACCGCGCTCCCGGCCGCGAGGGCCCCGTACCCGCCCGGCCGCCGAATTTCCGGCGTTCAGGCACCCGCCACCCCCACCCGGCCGGGAATCTCCCGGTCCCGGGCCCATCCCAGAACCTCTTCCACCCCCCAGGTGGTCACCACCCGTTCCGCGGGTACCCCGCACTCTTCCGCCCGAGCACATCCGTGCACCTGCCACGTCAACTGCCCGGGCGCGTGCGCGTCCGTGTCGACGGAGAACAGGGCCCCCGCCTCCACGGCGGTCCGCAGCAGGCGCCGGGGCGGATCCAGCCGCTCGGGCCGTGAGTTGATCTCCACCGCCGTCCCCGTCTCCGCGCACGCCGCGAACACCGCCTCCGCGTCGAACTCCGACTCGGGCCGCCCCCGCCCGGTGACCAGCCGCCCCGTGCAGTGCCCCAGCACGTCGGAGTGCGGGTCGCGGACGGCCGCCATCATTCGCCGGGTCATCGCGCGCGCGTCCATCCGCAGCTTGGAGTGCACGGACACCACCACCACGTCGAGCCGCTCCAGCAGCTCGGGCTCCTGGTCCAGCGAACCGTCGTCGAGGATGTCGCACTCGATACCGGTGAGCAGCCGGAACGGCGCCCAGGTCTCGTTCAGCGCGGCCACCACGTCGAGCTGCTCCCGCAGCCGCTCCGGGGACAGGCCCCGGGCGACGGTCAGCCGGGGGGAGTGGTCCGTGAGCACCGTCCACTCGTGGCCGAGGCGCGCGGCGGTCCGGCCCATCTCCTCGATCGGGCTGCCGCCGTCCGACCAGTCCGAGTGCACATGGCAGTCCCCCCGGATCAGCTCTCTCAGCTCCGCGCCCGCGCCACCCTCCGTGAGCGGGGCCTCGGCCCCCTGTTCCAGCTTGCGCAGGTAGGCGGGCACCTCCCCGGCCAGCGCCTCGCGCGCCACCTGCGCGGTCTTGGGCCCGACCCCCTTCAAGGACTCCAGCGAGCCCGCCGCCGCCCGTTCGGCCAGCTCGTCGGCCGACAGCGCCCCGAGCACGGCCGAGGCCGTACGGAACGCGCGTACGCGATAGGTGGGAGCCCGGTCCCGCTCCAGCAGGAAAGCGATCCGATCCAGGGCCTCGACGGGATCCATGCCACCTCCAGCCTTCCGCTTCCAGCGTCACCCCGTCCCCGGGTACCCGCACGGCGGCCGGCCCCGTCCCCGGCCACCCGCACGGCGGCCGGAACCGCTCTACGCTCTAGACATGACCGAAAGCGCGAGCCCCTACATTTCCCACCCCCGGGTCATGGTGCTCGGGGTACAGCCCGGTACACCGCCGTTCCGGATCGTGGAGATCGACGGCCAGGTGGTCGGCGAGGCGAAGACGTTGACGGACGTCCTCCAGGCCGCGGCGGCGTTCGGGGTCGTCGTCCACGATCTCGACGACCCCGACCAGGTCCGCTGGGTCGGCGGCGACAAACTCACTTGGAGGCCGCGCTAGCACTCCCGCGGCGGCGGCTCACCCGCAGGCGCTGTGCCCAGGCGGCGCCGCGCGGTGTCCTCCGCGCGGGTGTCTTGCGTGCGGGAGCCCTGCGCGGGGCCGGTGCGGTCCTCGGCTCGCGCGGGGCGCGGGCGTGCACGGCCCGGCCGAGCCGCCGGCCCAGCAGCAGATAGCCCAGCAGCGCACCCGTCGTGTTGAGGATGACGTCGTCGATGTCGAACGCGCGTCCGGTGACGAGGGCGCCCTGCACCAGCTCGACCAGCAGCATCACCACCGCCGTCAGCGCGGGTACGCGCAGCAGGCCGCGCGCCCCGGGCGCCAGCACCGGGAGCAGGAAGCCGAACGGCACGCCCAGCAGGATGTTCCCGCCGACCTGTTTCAGCGCGTCGCGCGGGTCGGGGTGATGCCAGTAGAGCTCCAGCGAGCTGCCCGGAGTGAGGTTGCTGTGGGTGAGCGCCTCCGACGCCGGGGAGGGCTGGAGGGTGAGCCCGGCCAGGACCGCGCCGAACGCCACCATGGCCAGGAAGGCCAGTGCCATCGCCAGCAGCCGCAGAGGCAGCGGGAGTGGCCGTCGATCGTGCGGGGACGCCGGGGGACGGCGGCCGGACGTCGTGGAACCGGAACGTGACGTGGTGCCGGCCATGCGACCCTCCCGATGTCAACTGCCCTCTGTCCCCAAGCTGTTACCCCTGAAGCGGTCCACGATTCCCACCCGGACGACCTGGGCGGGAAAGTCGTCCGCTGAACCTCGCAGGTTTCCCCTCGCCGGCCCTGGGCACTCCGGGACGGGTGTGACAGGGGCCCGCTCCCGTTCGAGGGGTGCTGGGGAGGCACCCGGGAGTGGGAGGGCGTGGGAGGGCGCGTTCGTGCGCGGGCGGTGGTCGAGCCGGCGTACGGCGCGCCCTCCCCGAACCAGGGGAGGGCGCGGACCCGCGGCGGCGGACGTCAGGACCCGTAGGTCACCTTCACCTCCTTGAAGCCGAGGGACGTCAGGAGCCCTTCGAGCATGTCGGTGGTGTTGGCCTCGGCGCGGTCCGTGAGCTTGCTGTCCTTCGCGGCGTCGCCGATGTGCTTGACGGCCAGGCGCTGTACGGCCTGTTCGCCGTTGGGGTTGTCGGAGAACATGTCGCCGAGCCGGTCGAGCAGTCCGCGCTGCTTGGAGACCGCGTAGGAGTGCTCGGTGTCGAGGGCGGGCTTGCCCAGTCGCGCGTGCGGGAGGTTGATGGTGGCCGACGTGCGGTCCTCGTCGACCTTCACGTCGTCGTCGCCGACCTTGCCGAGGTCGACGTAGGCGTCGACGGTGCCCGCGCCGACGTACAGCGTGCGGGTGCCGCGGATCGCGTCCGGCAGGTACTTGGCGTCCTTCTCCAGGTCGACGACCACCTGGAAGTTGCCCGAGGCGGCGTCGTAACGGCTCATGTCCTGGATGGACTTCAGGAGTGTGGGCCCCGAGCGGTCGTGCTCCTCGGTGCCGAACACGTCCTTCAGTCCCCCGAAGACCAGCATCCGCAGCGCGGCCAGCAGCACCACGATGAGGATGACCACGCCGATGAGCAGCTTGGCCCAGCCGGGCAGCCGCGTGCGCTTGATGGACGTCGTCATGTCGACGGTCCTCCTTCCTGCTTCAACGATTGCCCGCAAACACCCTGGGGGAACGCCGAGCCGCTGATTGTCCGCAATCGGCCGTAGGGGGTGGGGTGGGCCGCGTCCGGGCGGCCGCAATCGATCGGCGTACGCGGGGCGGCCAGTAGCATGAGCCGCGCCACCCGTAATGATCATGTTCATACGAGGAGCCGACCGTGCGTGACATCGCCGTCTTCACCGGCAGCGCCCACCCCGAGCTGGCGGACGAGGTGTGCGCGCACCTGGGGGTGCCGCTGAGCCCGTCCCGGGTGAGCCGTTTCGCCAACGACTGCCTGGAGGTGCAGCTCCAGGCCAACTGCCGGGAGAAGGACGTGTTCCTGGTGCAGCCGCTCGTCGCGCCCGTCCAGGAGCACCTGGTCGAGCTGCTGCTGATGTGCGACGCGGCACGCGGTGCCTCGGCCGGCCGCATCACCGTGGTCATGCCGCACTACTCCTACGCCCGCTCCGACAAGAAGGACGCGCCGCGGATCTCGCTCGGCGGCCGACTGGTGGCCGACCTGATGGTGTCGGCGGGCGCCGGCCGCGTCCTCGCCATGACCCTGCACTCACCGCAGGTGCACGGCTTCTTCTCGGTGCCGGTCGACCATCTGCACGCGTTGCGCGAACTGGCGGCGCACTTCCGGCAGTACGACCTGTCGCGTACGACGGTCGTCTCGCCGGACCTGGGCAACGCCAAGGAGGCGGCGGCGTTCGCGCGGATGATCGGGGCGCAGGTCGCGGCGGGTGCCAAGCAGCGGTTCGCGGACGACCGGGTGAGCATCAACTCGGTGATCGGCGAGGTCGCCGGGCGGGATGTGATCGTTCTCGACGACGAGATCGCCAAGGGCAGTACGGTTCTCGAACTACTGGAGCGGCTGCGGGAGTTGGGGCCGCGATCGATCCGGGTGGCGTGCACGCACGGGCTGTTCGCGGCGGGTGCCCTCAAGAGGCTGAGCGCGCAGCCCGACATCCTGGAGATCGTCTGCACCAACACCGTGCCCGTGCCGGTCGAGGAGCGTACCGAGAAGCTCAGGATCCTCTCCATCGCGCCGGCGCTCGCGGAGGCCGTGCGCCGCATCCACAACGGCGAGTCCGTCAGTGCTTTGTTCGACGCGCCGTCGAGGGAGTAGCGGGGGCAGCGAAGGGGGCGGGGGGAGGGGTGGGGTGGGGCTTGGAGGGGGCTTGGGGGAGGGGGCGACAAGGGCTGGGCGGCGGGGTCATAACGTGCCGGTCGCGGCCTCGGACTGTTCCAGGGCCGCCTCCAGCGAGGGGGCGGGCGGCAGCAGCCGGGCCAGTCCGGTGACCTTGAGGACGCGCAGGGTGAGCGGGTGGGTGCAGACCAGCCGCAGTTCGCCGTCGCGGTCGAGCACCCGCTGCCGGGCCCGGTAGAGCAGCCGCAGACCCGAGCAGTCGAAGAACTCGACATGCCGCAGGTCGATCACGATCCGGGCGCCGGGGCCGCTCGTCACCGCGTCGAGGTGCGGGATGATCTCCACGGCCGCCGCGATGTCGATCTCGCCGTGGAGTTCGAGCACGGTACGGCCGCGGTCCGTGCGGACGCGCAGGTACCCGGTCGTGGGCGGTGTGGGGTCGCTCGACACGACGGCATCGCCTCCAACCGGACTGAGTGAGGACGGGCATGAGGGCAGACAGGAGAGCAACACCCGTCCCTGCACTGCAAGTTACCCCCGTCAGGGTGAATTTCAGCATGTTCGATTGACATATGTCTTTGATTTCTCCGGCAATCCGTCCGGAGTTTTGCGCAGAGTGCCCTACGACAGGGCGTGCCAGGCCCTGGACAGTGCCTGCCGGAACTGGTCGGCCTGGTGTGGGGTGAGGCCGCTGAGCATGCGTTCCTCCAGGTCACGCATGGGTTCGGCGTAGCGCGCGAGCAGCTCGCGCCCCTCGTCGGTCAGCAGGATCAGCAGCTCGCGCCGGTTGCGCGGATTGCGCTCCCGGCGCACGAGTCCCCGGTTCTCCAGACTGCGCACGACGTCGGCGATGGACTGGGCCGTGACGAAGGAGTCGCGGGCGAGCTGGGCGGCCGAGAGCCCGTCGTGCCGCTCCAGCACGGTCAGGGACGTGTACTGCAGGGCCGTGATCCCGGCCGGCCTGACCAGCTCGTCCAGGTGCGAGCGGACAACCAGCTCGACCTGCTTGACCATGTAGAGGAGGGAGGGGGGTGCCTTGGTGCCGACCATGGGGTCAGCGTAGGGCATTGACAGGAAACCTGTGTGTAATGAGACTGCGAACCAACAGGATTCCTGTTGGTTGAAGATTTGGCGATCAATGCCGAAGCGAGCTTGATCAAGGCTGAGGAGTGGGCAATGACGACCACCTTCGAGAGCGGGCCCGGGCGGCTGTTCATCGGTGGACAGTGGCTCGACGCGACCGACGGAGCACGTGCCGACGTGATCGACCCGTCCACGGGCCAGGTGGTCACGACGGTCGCGGAGGCGGGCGCCGCCGATGTGGACGCCGCCGTGCGCGCCGCGCGCGAGGCGTTCGACAGCGGTACGTGGTCCGGGCTGAGCGGCCGTGAGCGCGGCCGGATCCTGCACCGCGTGGCCGAGTTGATCCGGGAGAACGCCGATGAGATCGCGGCCCTGGAGAGCCGTGACGTGGGCAAGCCCATCACCCTGGCCCACGCCGTCGACGTGACGAACGCGGCCAACGACTACGAGTACTACGCCTCCCTGGCCTGGTCCCTGGACGGCTCCGCCCGTGACGTCCCGAACAACCGCCTCGCGTACACCAGGCGCGGGCCGATCGGTGTGGTCGGCGCGATCACCCCGTTCAACTTCCCGCTGATCCTGGCCGGCAGCAAGATCGCCCCCGCCCTGGCGGCCGGCAACACGGTCGTGCACAAGCCCGCCGAGGAGACCCCGCTCAGCGCCCTCTACATGGCGGGCCTCCTGCAGAAGGCCGGCGTCCCGGACGGTGTCTACAACGTGGTCACCGGCACGGGCCCGGTCGCGGGCGAGGCGCTGCTGCGCAACCCCGGCGTCGACAAGATCGCCTTCACCGGCTCCACCGCCACCGGCCGGCACGCGGCGAGCGTCGCCGGGGAGGGCCTGAAGCAGGTCACCATGGAACTGGGCGGCAACGCCGCCCACCTCGTCTTCGAGGACGCCGACATCGAGAAGGCCATCGGCGCCATCATCAAGGGCTTCGTCTTCAACACCGGCCAGTTCTGCATGGGCGGCCCCCGCCTGCTGGTCGCCCGCTCGGTCCACGACACCGTCCTCGGCATCCTCGCCGAGGCCGTGCCCGGCGTGCCCATCGGCGACCCCCGCCGGCCCGAGACGGTCATCGGCCCGATGGCGGGCGAGCGGCACCTGAAGAAGGTCGAGGACTACGTCGAGCTGGCCCGCAAGGAGGGCGGCCGCATCGTCTGCGGCGGCGAGCGCCTCGACCTGGACGGCGGCTACTACTACAAGCCCACCGTCATCGCCGACCTCGCCAACGACTCCCGCGTCGTGCAGGAGGAGGTCTTCGGTCCGGTCCTCACCGTGCAGCCCTTCGACTCCGAGGACGAGGCCGTCGAGCTGGCCAACTCCACGCCGTACGGCCTCGCCTCCGGCATCCAGACCACGGACCTCACCCGTGCCCACCGCGTCGCCGACCGCCTCCAGGCCGGCATCGTCTGGGTCAACGACTGGCCGATGCTCGACCCCGCCGTGCCCTTCGGCGGCGTGAAGGCCTCCGGCTTCGGCCGCGAGTACGGTCCCGAGGCCCTGGAGTCCTACACCAAGGTCAAGTCCGTCGTCGTCTCGCTCGACTGAGCGCCTCCCCGGAATCCAAGGAGTTCATGAGCATGTCCACCACCACACGCGCCGCCGTGGTCGAGTCCGGGGGCGCGCCCTTCACCCTCTCCGAGGTCGTCCTCGACCAGCCGGCCCCGGGCGAGGTCCTGGTCCGCATGGTCGCCGCCGGGCTCTGCCACACCGACCTGGGGGTCGCGAGCGGCGGGCTGCCCTTCCCGCTGCCCGGCGTGCTGGGCCACGAGGGCGCCGGTGTCGTCGAGGCCGTCGGCCCGGGCGTCACCTCCGTCGTGCCCGGCGACCACGTCGTGCTGTCCTTCACCTCCTGCGGCACCTGCCCGAACTGCCGGGACGGGCACCCGGCGTACTGCGCCACCTGGCTGCCGCTGAACCTGCTCGGCGGACGCCGGGCCGACGGCACCAGCACCATCAGCCGCGACGGCCAGGACCTCGGCGGGCACTTCTTCGGCCAGTCCTCCTTCGCCGAGCGCGCCCTGGTCGACGAGCGCGGTCTCGTCAAGGTCGACCCGGACGTACCGCTGGACTCCATCGCCCCGCTCGGCTGCGGCGTCCAGACCGGTGTCGGCGCCGTCTGGAACGTGCTGGAGCCCCGCGCGGGCAGCACCCTCGTCGTCCTCGGCGCCGGAGCCGTCGGTCTGTCCGCCGTGATGGCGGCGGCCCTCACCCCCGCGACGACGGTCATCGCCGTCGACAAGGTCGGTGAGCGGCTGGACCTGGCCAAGGAGCTGGGCGCCACCCACACGGTGAACGCCGGCGAGGCCGCCGACATCACCGAGGCGGTCATGGAGATCACCGGCGGCCGGGGCGCCGACGGCGTCGTCGAGACCACCGGCAGCGTCTTCGTGCTCCGCAAGGGCGTCGACGCCCTCGCCGCGCGGGGCACGCTCGTCATCGTGGGCGCCCCGCCGTTCGGCACCGAGGTCTCCCTCGACGTCAACGGCATGCTCGGCGGGAAGCGCGTCGTCGGCCTCACCCTCGGCGACAACGAGATCCAGACCGCCATCCCGGTCCTGGTCCAGCTGGTGAAGGAGGGCAAGCTCCCGCTCGACCGGCTGATCAGCCGCTACAAGTTCGAGGACATCGGCCAGGCGGTCGCCGACATGAGCGGCGGCAGGAGCATCAAGCCCGTGCTGACGTTCTGACGGGTTCCGACGTCCCGAGGAGCCATCTCCCGCCGGGGCACGTACTCCCCGCGTGACCCCGGCCCTGGGGGTGACCCGTACACCGGGTCATCCACAGGGCCGTCGCACGTCCTGACCCGGGGCGGGGTGCGGTTCACCGGCTGCGGTGCAGGGCGACCAGCAGTTGCCAGGCCTGGTCGGCCATCTCCTGGGGGGTGCCGTCGAGGAGGCCGTGCAGCCAGTCGGCGAGGACTCCGGCGAAGGTGGCGGCCACGGCGGAGGCCACCAGCGGGGCGTCCGCGGCCCCCGCCAGCTCGCGTTCGCGGAGGCTGTAGGCGCGCAGGTCGCGGTGCAGGACCCGGCCGAGCGGCCCGCCGCCGCCGGGTGCCAGCAGCGCGCGGTACAGGGCCGCGTGCGGGGCGAGTCCGGCGAAGAACTCCGGCAGCGCCGCCGGGGCCCGCACCGGGTCGGGGCGGCCCCGCCAGGCGTGCAGCGCCTCCACGGCCTCCCGTACGACATCGGCGCAGGCGTCGACGGCCAGCGCCTCCAGGTCCGGGTAGTGCACGTAGAAGGTGGCCCGGCCCACCCCCGCCCGGCGGACCAGCGCGGCCACGCTGACCTCGTGCAGGGGCTGGGTGGCGCACTCGTCGAGGAGGGCCTGACGCAGCCTTGCCCGGGTGCGGGCGGCCCGGGGGTCCTCCGTGGCCCGGGGTTCCTCCGGGGTCATCCCGCGACGAGGACGGCGGCCAGGGCGAGCGCGCCGGGGAGCGCCTGGGCGACGAGGATGCGGCGGTTGGCGGTGGCGGCGCCGTACACACCGGCGACGATCACGCAGGCCAGGAAGAAGATCTGGACCCGGTATCCGGTCGGGTCACCGGCGATCAGGCCCCACACCAGGCCGGCGGCGAGGAAGCCGTTGTAGAGCCCCTGGTTGGCGGCCATCGCCGCCGTCCGCTTCGCCATCTCCGCGTCCAGGCCATGGAAGTTCATCCCCGGCTTCTTCTGCCACAGGAACATCTCCATCACCAGGATGTACGCGTGCAGCAAGGCCACCAGCGCGACCAGCACGTTCGCCAGGATCTCCATGGTCAACAGTCTCCGTCGTTCACTTCGAGCTTCCGGACTTCTTGGACAGGTGTCCACTATAGCTGGACGACTGTCCATGAAGTCCAGCGGAGGTCCCTGTGACCACGACCACGGCGCTGTCGGACCCTGCCGCTAGGTTCCGGTGCCGCTACGGCTCCGACGCGTCCTCTCTCGGGCTCGTTGTCCGGCCCCTGCGCCATGCGGCCCGTCACCTCGGCCGGCCTCATGGCGCTCTACGTCCGGCCCGAGCACCGGCGTGGGCGGGTCGGGGCGCGGATGGTCGGTGACTTTCTCGCGTGGGCGTGGGCGCGGGAGCGGGGCGCCGCGTACGTGGAGGTGACCGCCTCGGCGGGGAACGTGGACGGGATCCGGTTCTACGAACGGGAGTTGTTCCGGTGCCAGGCGCTCACGCTGCGGCTGAATCTGTGGCCGGCGGGTACCCGGGGAGCGTATGGGCGGCGGCGGACCGTCCCCCGCGCCCGGGATCCCGTACGGAGGAGACATGGCACTGGTACAGGCGGGCCTCGTGGTGCTGGACTGCGCCGAGCCGGAGAAACTCGCGGTGTTCTACAAGGAGCTGCTGGACGGGGAGGAGACCGACGCGACGGCCAACCGTGTCGAGATCAAGGGCGCCTGCGGCGTCCGGCTGGCCTTCCGCAGGGACGTCAACGCCACGCCGCCGAGCTGGCCCCGCCCCGAGAACTCCCTCCAGGCCCATCTGGACTTCTACGTCGACGACCTGGACGAGGCCGAGCGGCGCATCGTCTCGCTCGGCGGCCGCCCGGTGGACACCAAGGACGCGGCCGGGCCGTTCGAGGAGCGCGGCTACTCCGACCCGGCCGGTCACTCCTTCACCCTGCGCCGCGAAACGTCCACGGCCCCGAAACAGGGCTGACAGCGACAGGGCTGACGACAGGGCCGACGCCGAGAGGGCCGACGCGGCCGGGGCCGGTCCGGTGACCCGCGCCGCGGGTCACCGGACCGGCCCCGGACGTCAGTCCCGGCCGCCCTTCTCGGTGGCCGGCCACACCCCGGTGGACCGCTCGATGGCCTTCGCGCCCGCGCGGTCCACCGCGCTGCGCACGACCGCGAAGATCGCGCCCTGCACGGCCGCGGCGAACAGCACCTCGCCCCAGCCGCGGTCCCGGTCCAGCGCGTCGGGCGCGTCGTCCTCGTGCCGGATCAGCTTCCAGGTCTTCTGGAACGCCAGCGAGGCCAGCGCACCGCCTCCCCAGCCGAGGGCGAAGCCCAACGGCTGGTAGGCGAGCGGGAGCTTCTTCTTCTTGGACATGTGGTCCTCCTCCTACGTGTAGCGATGTCGACGGTCAGGGGCGACCCTGCGGGGCCACGGCCTCGGCGGCGGGCACCGGCCCCGGCGCCGTCCCGTCCCCGAACGGGCTGCCGCCCAGGTCCTCGCGGCCGTGCGGCGTGAGCCAGCCCGCCAGATCGGGCCCCAGCGGCACCACGGCGGTCGGGTTGATGCCCGTGTGCACCTGGTAGTAGTGCCGCTTGATGTGGTCGAAGTCGACGGTGTCGCCGAATCCGGGGGTCTGGAAGAGATCACGGGCGTAGGCCCACAGCACCCGGTCCTCCGTCAGCTTCCAGCGGTTGCACTTGAAGTGACCGTGGTAGACGGGGTCGAAACGCACCAAGGTCGTGAAGAGGCGGATGTCCGCCTCCGTGATCGTCTCCCCGACGAGGTAGCGCTGCCGTGCCAGCCGCTCCGACAGCGCCTCCAGTCGCCGGAACACACCGGCACAGGCCTCCTCGTACTCCTCCTGCCCGGTGGCGAAGCCCGCCCGGTACACCCCGTTGTTGACGTCCTCGTACACCTCGGCCATGACGGTGTCGATCTCGTCGCGCAGGGCCCGCGGGTACAGGTCGGGCGCGCCCTCGCGGTGCAGGGCCGTCCACTCGGTGGCGAGGTCGAGGGTGAGTCGCTGGTAGTCGTTGGTGACCAGCTCCCCGCTCGGCACGTCCACGAGCGCGGGGACGCTGACCCCGCCGGGGTAGTCGCTCTCCCGCGCGTCGTACGCCTCCTTCAGGAACCGGATGCCGAGGACCGGGTCGCGGCCGTCGGGGTCCAGCGTGAAGCGCCAGCTGCGGTCGTCCTGCACGGGGTCGGCGACGGCCATCGACAGGGCGTTCTCCAGGCCCAGCAGCCGCCGGGAGACCACCGCCCGGCTCGCCCAGGGGCAGGCCCGGCTGACCACCAGCCGGTAGCGGCCCGCCTCCACGGGCCAGCCGTCCCGGCCGTCGGCGGTGACCCGGTCCGCGAAGTGGCTGCCGGACCGCTTGAACGGCTTCCTCCCGTACGCCTCGTTGCCCTCGCCGACACTCATGCCGTCCGACCTCCCGGTCCGTCCGGATACGTATGCCCTGATGAGAGTTCCCCGATTTCGGCGACACCCACGGTGTGAGCGCGACGGGTCGGGGCAAGCGGCGAACGTGACGCGGACACCAGCAGACACGGAGACGACGGACGACCGGGGCGGGGCGGTGCTCGAAGGGCCGGGGACCCACGACGAGAGCAAGGCGCGGGAGGACCACAGGACGCGGATCACCGTCCTGGTCGCCCTCGGCGCCAACCTCGTGATCGCCGTGGCCAAGACCGTCGGCGGGCTCCTCGCCGGATCGCCGGCCCTGATGTCGGAGGCCGCGCACTCGGTCGCCGACAGCCTGAACGAGGTCTTCCTCCTCGCCGCGCTGCGCCGCAGCCGCCGCCCCGCCGACAGCCGGCACCCCTTCGGCTACGGCAAGGAGCGCTTCTTCTGGTCCCTGCTGGCCGCCGTCGGCATCTTCGTGATGGGCGGCTGCTTCTCCTTCTACCAGGCGTTCCACGCCCTGACGGCCGAGAGCGCCGAGTCCTACGACGGCTATGTGGCCGGCATCGCCGTCCTCGGTGTGGCCCTCCTCTCCGAGGGCGCCTCACTGCTCCGCGCCCTGCACCAGGTGCGGAGCCAGGGCGGTGTCGAGGGGCTCCGGGACCCGGCGCTGCGCACGGTCGTCGCCGAGGACGGCACGGCGGTCCTCGGCGTGACCCTCGCGATCGCCGGGATGGTCCTGCACATGATCACCGGCCAGGTCGTCTGGGAGGCCTCCGCCTCGTTCGCGATCGGGGCGCTGCTCGTGTACGTCGCCTACTGGCTCGGCCGGGACGCCCGCGAACAGCTCATCGGGGTCGCCGCCGACGCCGAACCCAGCCGGAAGATCCGCTCCCTGCTGGCGGCGCAGCCGGAGATCGACAGCGTCGAGGCTCTGCTGACCATGCAACTGGGCCTGGACTCCACCCTCGTGGCCGCCCGTGTCGACCTCGTCCCCGGCCTCGACAGCGAGGAGGTCGAGCAGGTCGCCGTCCGTATCAAGGGCTCCATCGCCCACATCGTCCCCGAGGCCGACCAGATCTTCCTCGACGTGACGGAGAAGACGGGTGCGGGGAAGCGGGCAGGGGAAAGCCCCGCCGCGACGGGGGAACGCGGCGGGGCCTGAGTCTCGGGTGCCCGGTGCGCGAGGGGTCATGCGGGGGTGTCGAAGGAATGTCCTCCGCGCTCCCCGGCACTCTCCCTCGCACCCCTTCTCACCGGCGGCAGGCCGGCGGGCGGGTCCTCATTCCGCCGCCGGCTCCAGCACGAAGACGGGAATCTCCCGGTCGGTCTTGGTCTGGTAGTCCGCGTACGGCGGGTACGCGGCGACCGCGCGCTCCCACCACTCGGCCTTCTCGTCCCCGGTGACCTCCCGCGCGGTCAGTTCCTGCCGCGTGGGTCCGTCCTGGAGTTCCACCAGCGGGTCGGACTTGAGGTTGTGGTACCAGACCGGGTGCTTGGGCGCGCCGCCCTGCGAGGCCACGACCGCGTACCGTCCGTCGTGCTCCACCCGCATCAGCGGTGTCTTGCGGAGCTTCCCGCTCTTCGCGCCGCGCGTGGTGAGCACGATGACCGGCAGCCCCGTGTCCCGCAACGTCGTCCCGCGCGTGCCGCCCGAGCTCTCGTACAACTCGACCTGCTCGCGCACCCACTGCGCCGGGCTGGGCTCGTACTCGCCCTCAAGTGGCATGGCAACCGTCCCTGGTAGTCGTGTTCGGCCGTTCCTCGCATTCAACACGCGCCCCTCCCCGTTTCATCCTCGCCCCGGCGATCGGGCACGGGACCTGCCCGCCTTTCGCACGTGCGTCACCCACCGTGCGACGGCACCAGCATCAGCACCGCCAGTACCGCGATCACGGCACTGGACAGCAGGCCCGTCACCAGGCGCCCCCGGTGTCCGGTCAGGGCCCGGCCGAGCAGTGCGCCGCCGCCCGCGAGCAGCAGTTGCCAGCTCGCGGAGGCGAGGAACGCGGCGAGGACGAACACCCCCTGCTCCAGCGGGCTGACGGCCTCGGTGGCGCGGCTGCCGAGCACCAGCGCGGCGAAGTAGACGACGGTGGTGGGGTTGAGGAGGGTGATGCCGAGGAGGGCGACGTAGGCGCGGGCCGGGCTCACCGGGTCCCGCTGCGCGCGGGTGGTGAGCCGTCCGGCGCGGTACTGGCGCAGGGCCGTGACCGCGCCGCGCACCGCCAGGGCGAGGAGCACCAGGGCGGAGACCCAGCGCAGGGGCGTGAGCACCGGCTGGAGGGCGGCCGCGAGGGCCGTACCGCAGAGTGCGGCGAGCAGCGCGTACAGTCCGTCGGCCGTCGCCACGCCGAGCGCGGCGCAGGCTCCGGTCCGCAGCGACGTACGGGCGGTGAGGGAGACGAGGTAGGTCGCGACCGCTCCGACCGGGATGGCGATGCCATAGCCGGCGAGGAGTCCCGCGACGAGCGCGGCCGTCATGACCGGGGCGGTGTCGGTCCCCACGGTCGGCCGGACTGCTGCTGCCCCCGCACCGGCGTGGCGGTGGCGGAGGTCAGGGGCAGGGAGGCGTCGATGATGAGCATGGGCAGATCCTGGGGTCGCGGGCCTCGTCCCCGCAATCGAATTACCGGGGACTCTTGACCGGGGTTCCCTGTCTGCCTAATTTGTTTGTATCCAAACGATTCAGGCGATGCGAGGGGGTGGCCGAGTGGACGCACGCGCGCGTCCGCCGCGCGGGCCTCAGGCCTTCGGACGGCGACCGCTGCGACGGGGCGCGGGCTCGGCGCCGTTCAGCAGCGTGCGGCGGCGCTCCTCGCCGTGCTCCTCGACCTGCAGCACGACACTGCGCAGTCCCTCCGCGAGGCTCCGGCACTCCGTGTCGCTGAGCTGCCCGGTGACGAAGGCCTCCTCCTCGTTGAAGGCCGGGAACACCCGGCGCATCAGCTCCTCGCCCTGGTCGGTGAGGGCCAGCAGCACCAGCCGCCCGTCCGTCGGGTGGGCCGTCCGCCGCACCAGCCCCCGGGACTCCAGCGTGCGGGCCACCCCCGTCAGTGTGCCCTTGGAGATGCCCGCCTCCTCGGCCACGTGCCGGGTCTCGGACTCGCCCCACACCCACACGACCCACAGCACCACGAAGGCCGTCCACGTCAGGTCGGAGCCGCGCAGCACGGAGTTCTCCAGGTGCTGCCGCACCGCGGAAGCGGCCCGGTAGATGTTCGCCACCGCCGCCATCTGGTCCCGGCGGATGGGGAAGTCCCCCAGTTTCGCCGCGGCGAGCTTCTCGGCTTCGGTGATGGATCGCTGGCCGGGCACGGGGGCTCCTCGAATCGGTGGTGCGGACGGGTCGATGGTTCGGTCATTCGGCATCAAATTGTACGGAGGAGAGGGAAACCGTCATGAGCACCACCCCCCGCATGCTGCTGGTCCTCAGCGAGAACTGGACCCTGACCGGCGGCCGGGCCGACCTGCCCGCCGCCGTACGGTGGGCCCGTGAGGCCGAGGACGCCGGGTTCGACTCCGTCATGGTCAGCGAACACATCGTGCTCGGACCCGACGCCGCCGCCGACGGGATCATGGGCAACCCCCGCGACTACGCCCTCCCCGGCAACCAGGACCCCTACACCCCCTGGCCCCACTCCCTTCTCCTCCTCGCCTCCATCGCCTCCGTCACCGAGCGCCTGCGCCTGGCCGCCGCGGCCGTCCTCGCCCCGCTGCGCCACCCCCTGCTGATGGCCCGGGAGCTGGGCACCCTCGATCTGCTCAGCGAGGGACGGCTGCTGGTGCAGCCCACGGTCAGCTGGAGCAAGGACGAGTACGACGCCCTCGGCGTGCCCTTCGGCAGGCGCGGCCGGCTGCTCGACGAGCACCTGGAGGTCTGGGCGAAGGCCTGGGGGCCGTCCCCGATCTCCCACGACAGCGAGCACTACCCCTTCCGGGACGTCTACTTCGAGCCCAAGGCGTACCGCCCCGAGGGCCCGAGGCTGTGGTTCGGCGGGCAGCGCCTGCACGGCCCCGTACTGCGCCGGCTCGTCCGGTACGGCCACGGCTTCCACCCCCTCGGACGGCCCACCCCGGACGACCTCACGGCGCTCGACGAGGCGATGACCGCCGCCGGACGGAACACCGCCGACCTGGAGATGATCGGCGGCACCCAGGCGGTCTTCCCCGACGACCACGCCCCGGCGGACCTCGGCGCGGCCCTCGCCTCGCTGCCGGAACAGCTGGAACAGGGCTTCACGACCTTCTGCGTCAAGCCGAACCAGTTCATCGACGACCCCGACGGCGTGGGCGCCTTCTGCAAGGAGGTCATGCGCCGGGTGGAGGCGCTGACGGGATGAGCACACGGCGCGGGGCCGGTGCCGCGCTCGCGACACCGGCCCCGGGCCCGCACCCCGCCGCTCAGCGCTCGAAGACGACCCCGCCGTCGAACACCGTCATGTCCACGCCGACCTCGGTGATCTCGTGCGGGTCGAGGTCCAGCAGCGGCCGGTCCAGGACGCACAGGTCGGCCACCTTGCCCACCTCCACGGACCCCTTCCACTCCTCGGCGAAGTCCTGCCGCGCCGGGTTGATGGTGTACGCCCGCAACGCCTCGGCGAGTTCCACGCGCTGCTCGGGACCGCTGACCCGGCCGCTGGCCTTCGACTCGCGCAGCAGCATCCCGGCGACGCCCTGGCGCCAGTCGGGCTCGGTGATCGGCGCGTCCGAGCTGGCGCACACCGCGAGGCCCGCGTCGAAGGCCGAACGCGCGGGCCACTGGTACGCCGAGCGCTCCGTGCCCACGACCTCCGCCATCAGGTCGGAGATCGTCCACTTGATGGCCGGGTTCATGTTCACCCCGTAACCGTGCGCGGCGAGCCGGGCGAGGCTGTCGGCGCCGATGAAGTCGCCGTGGATGACGTAGTGCCGGGCGTCGGCGCGCGGCACGGCCTCCTGGGCCGCCACGAACGCGTCCACCACCAGGTCGATGGCCCGGTCGCCGGTGACATGCACGCCCAGCTGGTAGCCGGCCTCGTGGGCGACCCGGATCATGTCGAACAGTTCGTCCACCTGCAGCTCGGGCGTGCGTCCGTGCACACACAGAGAGCCGTGGCCGCCGTCCGCGTAGGGCTCGTTCATCCAGGCCGTACGGTTCGGGGGCACCCCGTCGGCGAAGATCTTCACGCCGATGGCGTTCAGCAGCCGGGGGTCCGCGGACTCGGGGCGGTGGAGTTCGGCGAGGCCCTTGCGGACGTCGTCGGCGGAGCCGCCGATCGGCGCGGGCAGCAGCAGGACGCTGACCCGGGCGTGCAGACCGCCGCTCGCGGCCAGGTCGGCGTAGGCGGTCCAGTTGTCGGTGCTCAGCCCGCCGAACAGGGTCTCGGAGCCGCCGGGGCCGAGGCCCGGCTCGGTGTAGCTGGTGATGCCGCGCGCGTGGAGTTCGGCGACGACGTTCCTGATGGCCCGGCGGCGCTGGGCGACGGTGGGGGAGGGCAGAGCGGCCTGCAGCAGGACACCGGCCGCCTCGCGCAGGATGCCGGTGGGCGAGCCGTCGGCGTCCCGGTCGACGATCCCGCCGTCGGGTGCCCGCGTCTCGGCGTCGATGCCGCAGCGGCGCAGGGCCGCGCTGTTGGCCCACACCATGTGCTGCGAGAAGTCGGTCAGGCAGACGGGGTGGTCGGGCGCCACCGCGTCCAGGTCGGCCCGGTGCGGGAGACGGCCCGGATCGGCGAGGCACTCGGCGAGATAGCCGGGGTCCCAGCCCAGGCCGACGATCCACTCACCGGGCGCGGCGGCGCGCACCGCCGCGCCCACCGTCGCGGCGATGTCGGCGATCGAGCCGACCGCCGGGTGGCCGACGTCGAGGGCGAACGGCGGCTTGGACAGCCCGTACGCGGCGCCGTGCAGATGCGAGTCGTTGATGCCCGGCAGCACGGTCCGCCCGGCCAGTTCGACGATCCGCGTCGCCGGTCCGGCCAGGGCACGCATCGCGGTGTCCGTGCCGACCGCGACGATCTCCCGCCCGCGCACGGCCACACCCTCGGCGACCGTGAATCCGGCGTCGACGGTGATGACCTGACCGCCGGTCAGGACGAGGGTGGGGGACGTGTCGCTCACGAGGACCTCTCGGGGGTGTCTGGGTGTGCTTGCGGGTGTGGGGGAGAACCGGACGGCCGAGGGGCGCCGGGCGCGCCGGTCACCGGGTCGTCCGTGGGCCGAAGCAGGCGAGCGCGGCGCCCGCCACCAAAGCAACGCCCTGGGCCATCTGCTGCCAGAACGTCGGCACGCTCAGCAGTGTCAGCCCGTTCTGCAGGCAGCCCAGGAACAGCACGCCGAGCAGCACCCCGAGAACCGAACCGGACCCGCCGCTCAGCGCGACCCCGCCCAGCAGCACCGCCGTGAGCACGGTCAGTTCGAAGCCCGTGCCCGAGGTGCCGGCGACCACGCTGTCCAGCACGGACGCCTTGATCGCCCCGGCCAGCGCGGCGGCCGTACCCGTGACCACGAACAGCGCGAACGGCGTACGGCGGACGTCGATGCCGGAGAGGTACGCGGCCTCCCGGTTCACACCGATCGCGAACACATGGCGGCCGGTCGGTGTGTACGCCAGGAACAGGGCCCCGGCGACCAGGACGGCGGCGGCGACGACCACGGGCGCCGCGATCCCGGCGATCCGCGCCCCGCCCAGCCAGGCGAAACCGTCGCCGAAGCCGCTCAGCGGCAGCGGGAAGAGCTGTTGGGCGAGGCCTCGTACGGCCGCCAGCATGCCCAGCGTCACGATGAACGGCGACAGTCCGAGGTAGCAGCAGAGCACCCCGTTCACGGCGCCGACCGCCGCGCCGACGGCCAGTGCCCCGAGGACGGCGACCACGGGCGACTGGGCCCGCTCACCCGCGAGCCAGCCCGCCGTGAGGGCGCCGAGCGCCAGCGTCGAGCCGACCGACAGATCCAGGTAGCCGCTGATGACCAGCAGGGCCAGGGGCACGGCGACGATCGCGAGGGCGGCCGCGTCGGTGGCGATCCCGCGCAGGTTGCCGGGGTCGAGGAAGCTACCGGTGGACACCTGGAACCCCAGCACCAGCAGGGTCAGGACGACGATCAGGGGATGGCGCCGCAGGCTCGCGAGGCCCTGCGCGGCCAGCGCGCGCGGGCCGGGGGCGACGCGCTCGGCGGCGGTCACGGTGGTCATGCTGCTCCTTCGTGGGACGGTGCGGGGGGCGCGGACGGATCGCCGTCCGGCGGGTGGGACGGCCGCCGTGCCGCCGGTCCCGCGTCATGGACGGCGGCCAGCAGGGCCTCCTCGGTGAGGCCGGTTCCGGAGAGTTCGGCGACGATCCGGCCCCGGTCGACCACCAGACAGCGGTGGGCGAGAACGGCCGCCTCCTCCGGGTCGCTGGACGCGAACAGCACGGCCGTGCCGCGCTGTCCGGCGAGCGAGGACACGACGTCGTAGATCTCCTGCCGGGCGCCGACGTCGACGCCCTGGGTCGGTTCGTCGAGGAGCAGGACGTCGACGGCCCGTGCCTCGTTGATCCAGCGGCCGAGCAGCAGTTTCTGCTGGTTGCCGCCGGAGAACGCCGAGGCCGGCAGCCCCGGGCGCGCGGGCCGCAGCCCGACCGACTCGGCGAGCGAACCGAACACCCGCCGCTCGGCCCCGAGGGCCCGCACCCCGCGCCGGGCGAGCGTGCGCACACTCGGCAGCAGCACGTTGTCCTGCGCGCTCAGCCCCGCGAACAGCCCCTGCGCCCGCCGGTCGGCCGGTACGAGCGCGATTCCGGCGGCCAGCGCGTCGGCGGGTCGGGTCGCGGAGACGGCCCGCTCACCGACCTGGACCGACCCGCCGGACGCGCGGCGCCTGCCGAACAGGGTCTCCAGCACCCGCGTACGCCCGGACCCGATGAGCCCGTACAGCCCGACGATCTCGCCCTCGGCGACGGTCAGATCGACGGGCCCGAAGCCGGGGCCGCGCAGACCGCGCAGGGTGAGGCGGGCGGGGGACGTGGCGGGCGAGGGGCCCCCGGAACCGCTGTCGGGGACCTTCGCCGGTCCCCCCGCGTCCACAGCCGCACCGGCGCCCGCACGGGGCACCGGCCCGTCGTACGGTCCGCGGGCCGCGGCCGGCCCCTGTCCGCCGGCGCCCGCCCGCCCGGCCCCCCGCCCTCCCGTGATCGCCTCCACCAGGTCCCGGCGGTGGTGGCTCCCCGTCGCCGCGTGGTGGGCGACCCGGCCGTCGCGGAGCACGGTCACCGCGTCGGCCAGGCGTTCGACCTCCGCCAGGAGGTGGGTGACGTAGACGATCGCGAGGCCCTGGGTGCGCAGGTCCTCCACCCGGGTGGCGAGGGCGTCGCTCTCGGTGCCGGAGAGGGCGGCCGTGGGCTCGTCCAGGACCAGGACCGAGGCGCTGCGGCTGAGGGCCTTGGCGATCTCGACCACCTGCCTCTGGCCCATGGGCAGTTCACCCACCCGGTCGCGCGGCGAGCAGCTCGCGGCGACCCGGTCCAGGAGTTCGGCGGCCACCTTCTCCTGGGCCCGGCGGTCGATCCGGCCGTACCGGGTCCATTCCTGGCCGAGGAAGATGTTCTCGGCGACGGTCAGTGAGTCCACGACGCTGAGCGTCTGGAAGATGATCGCCACCCCGGCCGCGATCGACTCGCGCGGACTGAGCCGGGCGTGGGGCACACCGCCCACCTCGATCGTCCCGGCGTCCGGGGGGAACGCCCCGCCGAGACACTTGATCAGGGTGGACTTGCCGGCGCCGTTGTGCCCGAGCAGGGCGTGGACCTGCCCGGCGGGCACGGTCAGGTCCACCTCGTCCAGCGCCCGCACACCGCCGAAGGACTTGCTCAGGGAGGTGATCCGCAGATTCGGCGGGTTCGCCGCTCCGGTCACCCCGCGCGTGTCGTTCATGTCGGCCATCGCGCGGCCCTACCCGTTCTGGGCGAGCAGCGCGTCGATCTCCGCCGTGTCGCCGCGCTGGATCAGCTTGACCGGCACGTCGACGCTCGGGTCCGCCTTCCCGGCGGCGACCGCGAGGGGCACGTCGACGATGGCGTTGGCGATGTCCAGCGGGGCGAGGGCGGCGGAGGCCCGGTAGAACGTGCCCTGCTTGATGGCGAGGAGGGAGGGGGCCGAGCCGTCCTGGCCGCCGACGAACGTCCTCTTGTCGCCGTTCTTCCGCCCGGTCTGCTGCAGCGCCTTGAACCCGCCGTACGCCGCCGCGTCCGTGATGCCGAGGATGATGTTCAGATCGCGGTGCTTGGCGAGCAGGGCGGTGGACTTCGACAGACCCGTGTCGGGGTCGATGGCCTGCTCCTGCGCCACCACGTCGACACCGGGCGCGAGCTTGGTGAACGCGTCGATCATGCCCTTGGTGCGCTCCCGGCCCAGGTCGATCGTGTTGTCGACCAGGAAGGCGATCTTGCCCTTCCCGTTCAGCTCCTCGTTGGCCCACTTCGCGGCCGACTCGCCGAGCAGCGTGCCGCTCTCGCGGAAGCTGAACCGGATGTCGGCGCTCTGGCTCTCCAGCGTGCCGCCGTACGTCACCCAGATCAGGCCGGCGTCGAGCGCGGCCTTGGCGATCGCCTCGGTGGCCTCGAAGACCATCGGGAACGACACGATGGCCTGCGTCTTCTGCGTGACCCAGGCGTTGAGGTTGCTGGCCTGGGTGTCGGGGTTGCTCGCGTCGCTCGTCGTCAGCAGCTTGACGTCGTGCTTCTTCGCGGCGGCCGTCGAGAGCTTGACCAGGGTGCTGTAGAGCGGGATCTGGGTGAAGGGGTAGTCGAGGCCGATCTGCGTGAGCTTCCTGGCGGCGGGGGAGGCGTCCGCCGCCTTCGCCGCACCGGAGCCGCTCTCCGGTGCGCTGCAGCCCGTGGCGGCCAGTCCGGTCGCGGTGAGCGCTCCGGCGGACCACGCGAGGAACTGCCTGCGCGAGGCCGGGGTGACGGAAAGGGGGCGTCTGGTCATGGCGGGGATCTCCAAGGGGGCGGGGGCGCCGAGGGCGGGCGACGTGTTTGCCGAGGGCGAGTACGGTGCCGAAGCGGGTGCGGTGCCGAGGGCGAGTGCGGTGCCGAGGGCGAGTGCTGTGCCGAACAGGAAAGACCCCCGGCGCCCCGCCCCACCATCCGTACAAATACCGACTGCGAGCGGCGGGGGCTCACGGGCGCCCCGGCCCGGTGCGTGCCTTGTCCACCTAACTGCCGCCCCTTATCGTTAGGGCCCAAAAGACCTGACCCGGTCTCGGGGCGTCCCCGGGAGGCGCGCATGCTCACCCATCACCAGATCGCCGCCGCCGCCCGCATCGGCATGCTCACCCGCGAACGCGACACCGCCTCCGCCTGCGCCGAGGCCCTCCATCAGCTCGGCCGCGCCCTGCCCCTCGACGCCGCCACCCTCCTGGAGATCGACCCGGTCACCGGCACCCACGTCCAGGTCGCCGGCGTCGGCTACGACGCCGACGTCTCCGCGGCCCTCGCCGCCGAGTTCGTCTCGACCCCCTGGTACGCCAACGTCCTGCGCAGCGAGATCCCGCCCTCCATCTGCGAGGACGTCGAGGACCCGGGCCAGCGCTACCGCGACGGCTGGTTCTACGCCGAACGCATGCGCCCGGCGGGCGTCCGCGACGCGGTCACGGGCGCCCTGCGCCACCACGGCCGCCTCGTCGGTCTGATCACCCTGTCCACCGCGACCCCCGACGCCTACGACACCGGCACCCGCCGGCTGCTGGCCTCGCTGCTGCCCGCCCTCGGCGTCCTCGCCGACCCCACCGCGCACGCGGGCGCCCTCCCCGACCTCCCCGCGGAGGGCCGCGCGAACCTGGTCGTCGCCGACGACATCCTCGAACTCCCCGGCCGGGACCCCGCCCTGGTCCTGCGGGACACCGAGTTCCGCCGCCTGCTGCGTGCCTTCGCCGACTCGCACGGCACCCGGCTGCGCCTGCTCTGGCCGCTCGGGGCCGAGTGGTACCGGGTCACCGTCCGCCGCCACACGCTCGGTTCGGCCGTCGTACGCCCGGCGGTCCTCGTGCACGAGACGCCCGCCCCGCTGCCGTACGGGCTCAGTCCGCGGGAGCTGGAGGTGCTCACCCGCGCGGCCACCGGCCAGACGAACCAGGCCATCGCCCAGGCGCTGTTCCTGTCCCCGCGTACCGTGCACACCCACGTCGAGCATCTGCTGCGCAAGACCGGCGCCGCCTCCCGCGCCGAGGCCACGGCCCTCGCCGTCCGTGACGGAGTTCTCCGGCCGACCGCCGAGGACGTCGAACGCTTCGTCGAGAGACCGCCCGGCGGGTGAGCCGGGTTGAGTAGGGTCGACGGGTGACTGCCACCGCGAACACGGCCGAGGCCCGGTCCGGACAGGGCGGAAAACCCTTCCTCTACGTCGTCGTCTGCGCCGCCGGCATCGCGGTGGAGGTCAACAAGCTGATCACCGTCGCGCAGGAGCGCGACTGGGAGGTCGGGGTCATCGCGACACCCCTCGCCCTGGACGGTTTCTTCGACGCGGCGGCGGTCGAGGCGCGGACCGGCCGCCCGATCCGCTCCGCCTGGCGCCGGCCGGGCGATCCGCGCCCCTTCCCGCCGCCGGACGCCGTCGTCGTCGCGCCGGCCACCTTCAACACCGTCAACAAATGGGCCGCCGGTCTGGCCGACACCCTCGCGGTCGGCACCCTGTGCGAGGCGTCCGGCCTCGGGGTCCCGATCGCCGTCCTGCCCTGCGTGGCCGACGCGCTCGCGGCCCACCCGGCGTACCGCGCGAGCCTGGACCGGCTGCGCGGCATGGGCGTCCGGTTCGGCGATCCGTACGCGGGCGGGGCCGAGGAGGACGGCGGGCGCGGGGAGTTCCACTGGGAACGCGCACTGGACCTGCTGGAGGAGGACGGCGGGGGCGCGTCCCTCACACGCTGATGTCCGTCGCCGTCCCCGGCGGCAGCCAGCGGAAGGCGTCGCGCACCTCGGCCGGGGCCCCGGCCAGAGTCCGCTCGGCCGCCGCCCGGGGCTCGCGGAAGTGACTCCACCCTTCGTAGTGCACGGGCGCGACGGTACGGGGACGGAGCAGCCGGCAGACCTCGACGGCCCCGGCGGCGGTCATCGTGTAGCGGAGCGGCCCCGTGACGGGGAAGCCGACGCCGCCGAGGTGGAGCAGCGCGGTGCCCACGGTCAGGCGGCGGCCGACCTCCCGTACGCCCTCGAAGACGACCGTGTCGCCGGAGATCCACAGCACCCCGTGCCGCTGGCCCGGCCAGCCGAGGGCGAAGCCGGTGACCTCGCCGACGATCGGACGGGACAGTGGCGGGCCGTGCCGGGCGGGGGTGGCGGTCACCTCGACGGCCGTGCCGTCGGGGGCGGACAGCTGCCAGGTGTCCCAGGGGGCGAGCCCGCGTGCGTTGCCGCCGAGCCGCCGGGCCCCGGACGGGGTGGTGAGCACGGTCCCGGCGCCCGGCAGCAGGGCCCGGCCCGCGTCGTCGAGGTTGTCGCCGTGATGGTCGTGGGTGAGCAGCACCGCGTGCACCGGGGGCAGTTCGGCGGCCGGCAGCGCGGGCCCGGCGGTCTTGCGGGACGACGTGCCCCAGCCGAAGGCGTAGCGGCGGCCCGGCGGGTCGAACGTCGGGTCGGTGAGCAGGCGCAGCCCGCCGATCTCGATCAGGGTGGTCGGGCCGCCTATGTGCGTGACGCGGACGCCGGTCATCCGGAGTTCCCTTCCAGCGACTGGAACGAGGTGAACAGGGCCTGAGCGATGGTGAGTTGAGACCTCCGCTGGGGACGAGGAGCGGAGTCCCGCGCGGGGGACGCGGGGGAGCCGCCTCATTCAACCAGTGGGCCGCCCGTCGTACGAGGACATCGGGTCGGGGCGGTACGAGGGGATCGGCGTGGGGCGCGGGGACCGGGTGCGCGTCCTGCCCCGTGACCTGTTCAACCGAACGGTTGAACAGGGTCTCGGCTTCCGGGGGACGCGCGGCGGACGCCGTCGATCACAGACTTACGGTGCCGCCGCAGCGGCACCGCCGTCGAGTCACGCCCTGAAAGGACCTTCCCCCATGGCCAGCAGTTTCAGCAGGCGACGCATTCTCACCACCGGAGCGGGCGCCGCGCTCGGCGGCCTCGCCGCGACCGGCGCCGCCCAGGCCGCCACCGCGTCGGCGGCCGGCTCCCGTACGGCGGCGCCGGGCCCGGAGGAGACCCGCTCCCTCGACGAGCTGTACCGCGACGCCGTCGCCGAGGGCGGCAAGCTCGTGATCTACGCGGGCGGCGACACCGCCACCCAGCAGGACTTCACGGCCCAGGCGTTCCGCACGCGCTTCCCGGACATCGACCTGACGATGGTCGTGGACTACAGCAAGTACCACGACGTCCGGGTCGACAACCAGCTCGCGACCGACAGCCTGGTCCCGGACCTCGTCCAGCTCCAGACACTGCAGGACTTCACCCGCTGGAAGAGCCAGGGCAAGCTGCTGCCGTACAAGCCCGCCGGTTTCTCCCAGCTGTACAAGGACTTCCGCGACCCGCAGGGCGCGTGGACGGCCGTCGCCGTCATCGCCTTCAGCTACATGTACGGCGTCGACGCCGTCGCCGGGAACGCCCCCAAGTCGCCGCAGGAGCTGGTCGACCCGCGCTGGAAGGACGCCATCGCCTCCTCCTACCCGCACGACGACGACGCGGTGCTCTACCTCTACTCCCTCTACCAGGAGGCCTACGGCTGGGACTGGATCGCGAAGTTCGCCGCCCAGCAGCCGCAGTTCAACCGCGGTTCGCACACCCCGGGTGTCGCGGTCAACGGCAGGAAGAAGGCCATCGGCGTCGGCGGGTCCGGTTCGCTGACCGCCCCCTCCACCGCCGCGACCCGCTTCGCCGTGGCCGACGGACACCCCTTCATGGCCTGGGGCCAGCGCGCCGCGATCCTCAGTAAGGCCGCCCACCCCACCGCCGCCAAGCTGTACCTCAACTGGGCACTGTCCGCCGAACGTCAGCAGGGCGCCTTCAACGGCTGGTCCGTCCGCACCGACATCACGCCCGCCGGCGGTCTGAAGCCCGTCTGGACCTACCCGAACGCGCACCTCGACGGCTTCCCCCGGTTCATGGAGGACCGCGCCCAGGTCGAGCGGTGGAAGCAGACCTTCGCGCTCTACTTCGGCGAGGTCAAGGGCGATCCGACCCCGGGAGTCCTGGGTCTGCACCCCGGGCGGTGACCACCCCGCCGGACACGGCGGGTACGGCGCTTTCCTTTACTCCGGACACACGTGTCACTGTCTACACTCGGCTGGCCCCGCCAGCCCCGTGCCCGTCAGCCCCGTGCCCGTCCGGACCGTCGTAGAGGGAATCGCCGCCGCCGTGCCCGCCATCGCCGCCCCCGCCGTCCCGCACCGAGGTCCACTGCCGGTGCGCCGGCTGCCGGACCTGCTGTTCCTGACCGTCGTCGTCGGCGGAGTCGTCCGCCTCGTCGACCTGAACTCCGCGCTGTGCTGGGAACTGGTCCCGCTCATCGCGCTGTTGGCGGTCGGGTACGTGGCCGGGCTCGCCCTCCGGGACCGGCTCGGCCGGTGGGGCAGGCCTGTGTGGTTCGGCGCGCTGCTGGCGCTGTGGTGCCGGGTCTCCTGGGAGATGCCGACCCCGGCCGCCACCGCCTACACCTGGCTGGCGCTCCCGCTCGCGATCCTCGCCCTGCGCATGTTCACGGGCCGTACGGCACTCGCCGTCGTCGGCGTGATCACCGTGCCGCTCGTCCTGCTGATCGCCCGGACCACCGGGACCGTCCATCCCGAACAGCTCCTCCCGCCGACCGCCGCGCTGTGGGCCACGGTCGCCCTCTACCGGGCCCAGCAGCGACTCCTCGGCGAACTGCGGCGCACCCGCGCCGAGTTGGCACGGGGCCAGCGCGAGGCCGGCCGGCTCGCCGAGCGCGCCCGGATCGCCCGCGACCTGCACGACACCCTCGCCCAGGAACTCGCCGGCAGCCGTATGCTCCTCCAGGCCGCCGACCGCGACTGGGACCGCCG
This sequence comes from Streptomyces stelliscabiei, assembly GCF_014873495.1. Lineage (GTDB taxonomy): Bacteria > Actinomycetota > Actinomycetes > Streptomycetales > Streptomycetaceae > Streptomyces > Streptomyces bottropensis. The sequence continues at coordinate 9,343,224 of NZ_JADBGF010000001.1, forward strand.
CCCCGACCTCGCCAGGGCCCAGGTCCGCACGGTCGTCGACGCACTGGACACCAACCTCGCCGAGACCCGCACCATCATCAGCGACCTCACCCCGCCCGCCCTGGAGCACGACGACCTCTCCACCGCGCTGCGCACCCTCTGCACCCGCACCACGGCCACGTCGTCACGGGTGGTGTTCCGCACCGAGGGCGAGCCGGGCGACCTGCCGCACGACCGGGCCGCCGCCCTGCTCCGCGTCGCCCAGGGCCTGCTCGCCAACGCCTGTGAGCACGCCCGCGCCCGGCACGTCTGGGTCACCCTCGACCACCGCGACGACACGACCGTCACCGTCGAGGTCCGGGACGACGGCGTGGGCTTCGACACGAGGGCGACGACGGCGACGCGGTGCGACCGGGGCCTCGGTCTGACCGGCGGCCGGGAGCGCCTGGGCGCCCTCGGCGGCTCGCTCACCGTCCGCAGCGCACCCGGCCGCGGCACCCTGGCCCGTGCCAGTCTCCCCGTGGGCTCCCTCGCCCTGGCCGGCCCGGCGGGCGACCGGTGACCGCCCCGGACGCCACCCCGCTGCGCGTGCTCATCGTGGACGACCACAGGGTCGTACGGGCTGGCCTGCGCGCCCTTCTCGGCGGTGAGCCCGGCTTCGACGTCGTCGGCGAGACCGGCGACGGCGAGGAGGGCGTACGGCTGGCCGTACGGCTCGGCCCCGACGTGGTGCTGATGGACCTCCGCCTGACCGGCGACACGGCCTCCGGCCGACGGCTCGACGGGCTGGACGCGACCCGGCGCATCATCGCCGAGGCTCCCGGCAGCAGGGTCGTCGTCCTCACCGGCTCCGGCACCCAGGGCGATGTCGTACGGGCCATGGAGGCCGGCGCCCGCGGCTACGTCCTCAAGGCGGGCCCGCCCGAGGAGCTGTTCCGGGCCGTGCGCGCCGCGGCGGCCGGCGGCATGGGACTCGCCCCCGAGGCCGCCGGACACCTCGCCGGGCACCTGGCCGATCCGGGCGCCGCCCTGAGCGACCGGGAGATCGAGGTCGTACGGCTGCTGGCGCTGGGCCGCAGCAACCGGGCCATCGCCGCCGCCCTCCACCTCACCGAGGCCACGATCAAGACCCATCTGGTCCGCGTCTACCGCAAGCTCGGCACCGAGAACCGGGCGAGCACGGTGTCCGAGGCGGTCCGGCGGGGGCTGCTCGAACTGGGCTGAGACGGGGCCCGGTTCAGTGGGCGCCCATCGGAGCGAACTCCGTGCCGCACGGGCCCGCTCCCTCGCTCTCCGCCAGCGGCACCGGGGCGCCGGTCATCGTCAGCACGTCGTAGTAGCGGCCGATGCGTTCGGTGGAACGGCCCACGTAGTGGCCGATGAAGGAGCGCCGGAAGCGGTCGGTGGTGCGGTTGGGCTGGGAGCCGTGGACGAGGCTTCCGTTGAAGAAGAGGACGTCGCCCGGGGCCATGTCGACCGGCACGGCGGACAGACCGGGCGGCGGCGGGACGTACTCGCGGACGAACGAGACCTCCGCGTCCGCCACTTCGGGGCAGAACAGATCCATGCGGTGCGTCCCCGGCACGACCTCCAGACCGCCGTTGGCGCGGTCGATCACATCGCAGGCGATCCAGGCCGCCACACAGGTCCCCGGCTCGACCCGCAGATAGAAGTTGTCCTGGTGCAGCGCCTGCCCCCGGGCCCCCGGCGGCTTGAAGTAGAACATGCTCTGCGCCGCCAGGACCTCTTCCCCCAGCAGCCCTTCGAGGACGACCCGCAGCCGTGCGTCCAGGAGCACCCGCAGCGACAGCTCGTCGATGCGGTGCGGTTGCATCACCCGGGGATGAGTGTCCAGCGGATCGGCCGGACCGTCCGCCGCGGGCGTCCTCGGCCGGAAGTGCCCCGGGATCGGCCCGCCCTCCCGCAGGGCCGTGAACCGGTCGCACAGTTTCGCGATCTCGGCGGACGTGAACAGCCCCCGCGCCACCAGAAAGCCGTTCTCCTCGAACTCCGCCCTGCCCGTGGCTGCCATCGGCGTGCCCCTTTCCCTGTCGTCGACCGTGCCCCACGCTAGGTCCGAGCGCCTTTCGGGAGGATGCCTGTGCGTGCTGAGGACCTGCCTGGAACTGCTGCGCCCGCCGACCCGTCACCTCCGCCGGGCCAGATGATCGTCGGCCGCTTCGACCAGCGGCCGCCGTACGCGGTGCACCGGCCGCGCGGCGCGGACAGCTGGCTGTTCACCTGGACCACGGGGGGCGCGGGACTGCTGCGGCAGGGCACCGCACGGACGCGCGCGACGCCGGGCGACCTGGTGGTCCTCGGCCCGGGAGTGCCCCAGCACTACGCGGTCGGGCCCGGTGCCGGACACTGGGCGTTCTGGTGGGTGCACTGCCAGCCGCGAGCGTCCTGGACGGCCTGGCTGCGGCCGTACGAGTCCGGCGACCGGCTGTACGCCGTGCCGTCGGCCCCCGGCGGCATCCGTGAACGCGTGGAGGCGGCCTTCCGCCGGATGCTCGCCGACGCCCGCTGGACCGGCGACGGCGCACCGCCCGCACCCGCACCACCGGGCGACGAGCACACCGATGTCGCGGTGGCACACGGCACGGCGGCCCGCGAACTGGCCCTGTGCTCCCTGGAGGAGGTGGTCCTGCTCACCGCCGCCCGGTCCGAGTCCCGCCCGTCGGGGGCGGACCCGCGGATCCGCCGGGCGGAGGACCTGATCGCCGCCGACCCCGGAGCCCCGCACACCGTCCGTTCCCTCGCCGAGAGCGTCGCCCTCTCCCCGTCCCGGTTCGCGCACCTGTTCACCGAGCAGCTGGGGCACTCCCCGATGCGCGCCCTGGGCCACGCCCGTCTGCGCCACGCCGCCCGTCTCCTGGAGGCCACCGAACTGACCGTCGAGCGCGTGGCCGCCGCCTCCGGGTTCGGCAGCCCGTTCCACTTCAGCAGGGTGTTCCGCCGGCGCTACGGGGTGCCGCCGGGGGAGTACCGGCAGCAGCTGCGCGACGGCCACTGACGACCACGCGCTTCGACGGCGTGCGCGCTCAGCCCCCGAAGGCGAGCAGCGACAGCCACAGCGCCACCACCGAGGAGAGCAGCGCCGCCGGGACGGTGAGCAGGCCGAGGCGGGTGAACTCGCCGAGGTCCACGTCGTGCTCGTGCTGGTGGACGATGCGACGCCACAGCAGGGTCGCCAGGGAACCGGCGTAGGTCAGGTTCGGGCCGATGTTGACGCCGAGAAGCACGGCGAGGACGGCGCCCGTGCCGAGCGGGGCGGCGAGGGGGACCAGGACCAGGACCGCCGGCAGGTTGTTGATGACGTTGGAGAGCAGGGCGGCGAGGGCGGCGACGCCGAGGAGGGCGAGCAGACCGCCGCCGGACGGCATCACGCGGCCGAGCGCGTCGGCGAGGCCGTTGTCGACCACCGCGCGCACCACGATGCCGAGCGCCAGCACGAACGCGAGGAAGGGCAGCGAGACGGACCGCAGCAGCGCGACGGGGCCGGTGGTGCGGCGCACGAGCGCGCGGACCGACAGCACCACGGCCCCGGCCAGCGCCGCCCACACGGGCTCGATCCCGAGCACGGACGTCAGCACGAACCCGGCGAGCGTGCACAGGACGGTGACCAGCGCGAACATCGGCAGCTCGGGCGCCTCGACCGGCTTCTCGGGCGCGGGCGCCACGACGTCCAGGTCGGCCGCGAAGAACCTGCGGAAGATCACGTACTCGGCGGCCACGGCCACCGCCCACGGCGCCGCCATCAGCAGCGCGAACCGGGTGAAGGTCAGCCCGCTCGCCGTGAACGCCAGCAGGTTGGTGAGGTTGGAGACGGGCAGCAGCAGCGAGGCCGTGTTCGACAGATGCGCGGTGGCGTACACATGGGGCTTGGGGCGGGCGCCGAGCCGGGCGACCGTCGCGAACACCACCGGGGTGAGCAGCACGACCGTGGCGTCCAGGCTGAGCACCGCCGTGATGCCGGAGGCCAGCACGAACGTCGAGCCCAGCAGCCGCCGGGGCCGGCCCGCCGAGGCGCGCGCCATCCACGCCCCGCACGCCTGGAAGAGTCCCTCGTCGTCGCAGAGCTTGGCGAGCACGAGCACGGCGGCCAGGAAGCCGAGCACCGGGCCCAGCAGTTCGGCCTCGGCGCGGGCGTGGTCGAGGGAGACGGCCCCCACGGCGACGACGAGACCGGCGGCCGGGACCGCGACCACGGCCTCCGGCAGCCCGAACGGGCGGGCGACCGCGCTGCCGAGGACGACGACGAGCAGGACGACGGACAGGACCTCGGCGAGGGCGGTGTTCACGGCAGGGCTTTCGGGCGGTAAGTGGCGCGGAGACCTGAGCACCCTACAGCCGCCCGGTCGGGCGGGGGCCCGTGCGCCCTTGTGATGAGGCCCTTCTCACGCGGCCCGGGGCACCTGTCTCACTCCTCGGACAGGGTCAGCTCCGCCCAGATCGTCTTGCCGTCCTCGGTGTGCCGGCTGCCCCAGCGCTGGGTCAGCTGGGCCACCAGCAGCAGCCCGCGCCCGCCCTCGTCGAAGGTCTTGGCGCGGCGCAGGTGCGGCGCGGTGCCGCTGCCGTCCGACACCTCGCAGATCAGGGTGGTGTCGTTGTGGATCAGGCGCAGCTGGATGGGCGGGGCGCCGTGCCGGATGGCGTTGGTGACCAGCTCGCTCACCACCAGTTCCGCCGTGAACGCCGACTCGCTGATGCCCCACAGCGCCATCTGTGTCAGCACGTACTGGCGGGTGCGGGCGACGAACGCGGGGTCGGCCGGTATCGACCAGGTCGCGACCTGTGCCGCCTGCAGTCCGCGCGTACGGGCCAGCAGCAGGGCCACGTCGTCGGGGGCGCCGTTCGCGGGCAGCAGGGAGTGCACGACACCCTGGCAGATGTCGTCCAGCGAGCCCGTGCGGCCGGAGAGTGCCTCGGCCAGCAGCTCCTGACCGGCGTCGATGTCCCGGTCGCGGGTCTCGATCAGCCCGTCGGTGTAGAGGGCGATGACGGTTCCCTCGGGCAGTTCGAGTTCGGCGGACTCGAAGGGCAGTCCGCCGAGGCCCAGGGGCTGTCCCGACGGCACTTCCACCTCCATCGGGCGGCCGTCCGGGTCCAGCACGACCGGCGGCGGGTGTCCGGCGCGGGCGAAGGTGCAGCGGCGGGTCACCGGGTCGTAGACGGCGTACAGGCAGGTGGCCCCCACCTCGCCGGTCACCCCCTCGCTGCCGGCCTCCGCGGAGAGCCGTACGACGAGGTCGTCGAGGTGGGTGAGGAGTTCGTCGGGGGCGAGGTCGACGTCGGCGAGGGTGCGGACGGCCGTTCGCAGGCGGCCCATGGTGGCGGAGGCCTGCACGCCGTGGCCGACGACGTCACCGACGACCATGGCGACCCGCATCCCGGACAGCGGGATGACGTCGAACCAGTCGCCGCCGACCCCGGCCTGGGCCGCCGGGAGGTAGCGGGAGGCCGCCTCCAGGGCGGGCATGCGGGGGAGCGTCTGGGGGAGGAGGCTGCGCTGGAGGGCGAGGGCGGTCTCGCGTTCGCGGGAGTAGCGGCGGGCGTTGTCGATGCAGACGGCGGCCCGGGCCGTCACCTCCTCGGCGAGCAGCTCGTCGTCGGCGGTGTAGGGGTCGAGTCGCTTGAAGCGGGTCAGGACGGCGACGCCGAGGGTCGTGCCGCGGGCCCGGATCGGCACCGACATGGTGGTCCGGACGCCCAGCTCCTTGACCCGCGCGCTGCGCAGGGGGTCCCAGGCGAGCCAGTCCGCCAGGGTGTTCGCCGCGTCGGCCGCCACGACGGTGTGGCCGACGGACAGGGAGGCCGCCTGCGGTGAGGTGGCCGGGTAGACGTCGGTGCGGCCCACTTCGACCACCGCCTCGGGGCAGCCCGGGGTGACCGACTGGTGGGCGGCGCGGCGCAGCGTGAAGGGTGCGGAGAGCGGGCCCTCGTGCGGTTCGTCGCCGTGGTCGAGGGACTGCATGAGGTCGACGCTCACGAAGTCGGCGAGGACCGGGACGCACACGTCGGCCAGCTCCTGGGCGGTGCGCGTCACGTCGAGGGTGGTGCCGATGCGGATGCTCGCCTCGTTCACCAGCTGCAGCCGCTGTCGTGCCAGGTACTGCTCGGTGATGTCGTGCCCGGTGACACAGACCCCGATGGGTGCGCCGGCGTCGTCCAGGAGCGGGGCGATGGCGGCCGACCAGGCGTGGGCGCGGTTCTCGTCGGCGGCCCGCAGGAAGGTCTGCACGTCCTTGCGCCGGCCGCCGGCGAGCACCTCGCGCAGGTGGCCCTCCAGTTTCTCGCCCTGGCGCCCGCCGATGATCTCGGACATGTGCAGGCCCCGGAGGTTGTCCTCGGGCATCCCCACCGCGTCCGCCATCACCTCGTTGATGCCGCGCAGCCTCAGCCGGTCGTCGAAGACGGCCATGGCGCACGGTGACTGGAACATGACGGCCGCCGCGAGCGGATCGTCCCGCCCCAGCGGGCCGGGATCGTCCAGCGGACACAGAACCAGCCAGTTGCCGTCGCCGTCGCCGTTCTTCGCGCGCTGTTGGTGGGCGAGCAGCCACGCGGTCACCGCACGGCCGTCACGGTGACGCAACGTGAGCGTTCCGCTCCAGCTGCGGCTGCCCGGCGGGGGTGGCAGGAGAGGGTCGCCCGGGGCCAGCAGCTCCTCGGCGGGGCGTCCCACGACCTCCGCCGCGGGCCAGCCCAACAGGCGTCTCGCGCCTTCGTTCCACTCGACGATCGTGCCATCGCCGTCCATGGCCGCCCGCGCCGTGGCGGCACCGTCCAGGGCATACGCAGGGGTGTCACCGTGCGCTACCTTGCGGCTCCTCATCGTCGCGAGTTCCATTTCGCCGGACCGAACGGGCTTACGGGTGAAATCCAGCCTATGCGCTCCGCCGGGAAAGCGGACCGGAAACCGCATGCCCGTGCGTCCTGCCGTACCGGTGTTCGCCGAGAGGAGGTACGGGACTTCTGTCGTCCCCGGAGGTGCCGCCGTCCGATTCCGTGATTCCGTGGGGTCACGCCCGCTGGTGACCGCGAAGGGGGCGCTGTGCAGGGGCGCTGCGCCGCGCGGCTCCGCACATCCTCCCCCCGTGCGACAAGGGCCCACCACGGACCGCCCGCCACCCGCAGGTCCTCGCTCGTCGCAGGCGCCTCCGCCGGCGGCGGGCACCCGGGCCGACGGCACGGCCGCGGTGCCCCGGGTGGACCTCCGCCGACGGGCCGGACCGGACCGGACGTCCCACTCCGCGAAGACCGGCGCCTCGCCCTCGCCGATCCGGGGCCCCGACCCGACCGGCGAGTACGCCGACGCCCGCGAGCCCCGGCTGCGACGACTCGGCCCGGCGCCGGGCCGCCGTCCCCCATGACCGGAGCCCCGCCGCACGGTAGCCGCATCCACCTCACGCTGACGAGTCGTCATCCGGGCGAGCCGCGCGGCTCGCTGCGATGCGGCGCGATGCGGCGCGATGCGGCGCGGATCGGCCGACCGAACGCTCCGGGCGGCCGGACGGTCCGACTGTCCGACCCCCTCGGGCGGCGACGCTCCGTCGGTACGGGAGGGCCGGAGGGAAACCAGTCCCGTCCTGACCGTTGACGGGCTGTCATGTCTCTAACAGCATGGCCAAGGTCCGCATCTGGGAGCGCTCCCACGCCCAAGTCGTCTCCTGCACCACCGTTCGCCCGTCACCGCTGTGCGCCCCCACCTCCCCCGAGGAGCCCAGACGTGAAACGACGCAGAACCAGCCTGCTCGCCCTGACGGCCCTCGTAGCGGCCGCGCTCACCGCGCTGCCCGCCGGGCCGGCCCAGGCCGAGGAGGTCGAACAGGTCAAGAACGGCACCTTCGACACCACCACCGCCCCCTGGTGGACGACCGGCAACGTCACCGCCGGTCTCACCGACGGCCGTCTGTGCGCCGACATCCCCGGCGGCACCACCAACCGCTGGGACGCCGCCGTCGGCCAGAACGACATCACCCTCGTCAAGGGCGAGTCGTACCGGTTCGCCTTCTCCGCGTCCGGCACACCCCAGGGCAACATCGCGCGGGCGATCGTCGGCCTGTCGGTGGCCCCGTACGACACGTACTTCGAGGTGAGCCCGCAGCTGAACGTCTCGGGCGACTCCTACACCTACACCTTCACCTCGCCCGTCGACACCACCCAGGCCCAGGTCGGCTTCCAGGTGGGCGGCAACGCGAACCCGTTCACCTTCTGCATGGACGACGTGTCGCTGCTCGGCGGAGTACCGCCGGAGGTGTACGAGCCCGACACCGGACCCCGGGTGCGCGTCAACCAGGTCGCCTATCTGCCGGCCGGGCCGAAGAACGCCACCCTGGTCACCGACGCCCCGGCGAAGCTGCCCTGGAAGCTGAAAAACGCCTCGGGCACCGTCGTCGCCCACGGGCGGACCACCCCGCGCGGGCTCGACGCCTCCTCCGGGCAGAACGTCCACTCGATCGACTTCGGCGCGTACAGGAAGCGCGGTACCGGCTTCACGCTGGTCGTCGACGGCGAGACCAGCCGCCCCTTCGACATCGACCCGCGCGCCTACGAACGCCTCCGCCTCGACTCGCTGAAGTACTACTACACCCAGCGCAGCGGCACCCCGATCAGCGACGCACTGCGCCCCGGCTACGGCCGCGCGGCCGGCCATGTCGACGTCGCGCCCAACCAGGGCGACGGGAACGTGCCCTGCCAGCCGGGTGTCTGCGACTACCGGCTCGACGTCACCGGCGGCTGGTACGACGCCGGCGACCACGGCAAGTACGTGGTCAACGGCGGCATCTCCACCTGGGAGGTGCTGAGCACCTACGAACGCGCGCTGCACGCCCGTACCGGCAAGGCGGGGAAGCTCGGCGACGGCTCGCTGGACATCCCGGAGAGCGGCAACAAGGTGCCCGACCTGCTGGACGAGGTCCGCTGGGAGCTGGACTTCATGCTCAGGATGCAGGTGCCGAAGGGGCAGCCGCTCGCCGGCATGGCCCACCACAAGATCCACGACGAGCAGTGGACCGGCCTGCCCCTGATGCCCGCCGCCGATCCGCAGAAGCGCGAACTGCACCCGCCGAGCACCGCCGCGACCCTGAACCTGGCCGCCACCGCAGCCCAGGCGGCCCGTCTCTACCGCCCCTACGACCGCGCCTTCGCCACCAAGGCGCTCGCGGCGGCCCGCACGGCCTGGGCGGCGGCCGTCGAGCACCCCGCGATGTACGCCTCCGAGAGCGACGGCATCGGCGGTGGCACCTACGCCGACAACAACGTCACCGACGAGTTCTACTGGGCGGCCGCACAGCTGTACCTGACCACCGGTGAGAAGGCGTTCCAGGACTACGTCCTCGCCTCGCCGGTGCACACCGCCGACATCTTCGGCCCCATCGGCTTCGACTGGGCCCGTACGGCCGCCGCAGGACGGCTCGACCTCGCGACCGTGCCGAGCAAGCTGCCCGGCCGCGACAAGGTCCGCAAGTCCGTGATCGAGGGCGCCGACCGCTATCTGGCCGCGCTGAAGTCCCAGCCGTACGGCATGCCGTACGCGCCGGCCGGAAACGTCTACGACTGGGGCTCCAACCACCAGATCCTCAACAACGCGGTCGTCGTGGCCACCGCCTACGACATCGGCGGAGCGTCCAAGTACCGCGAGGGCGCGCTGCAGAGCATGGACTACCTCTTCGGCCGCAACGCCCTCAACATCTCCTACGTCACCGGCTACGGCGAGGTCGACGCCCGCAACCAGCACAGCCGCTGGTACGCCCACCAGCTCGACCCGGACCAGCCCAACCCGCCGGCCGGCACCCTCGCGGGCGGCCCGAACTCGGGCATCCAGGACCCCTACGCACAGAGCAAACTCCAGGGCTGCGTCGGTCAGTTCTGCTACATCGACGACATCCAGTCCTGGTCGACCAACGAACACACGATCAACTGGAACGCGGCGCTGGCCCGTATGGCGTCGTTCGTGGCGGACCAGACCTGAGCACGCTGTTGACGGAGGCGGCCGGTGCCCCGTCGGGGCACCGGCCGCCTCCGTCGGTACCGCTGGTCATACCAGGTGACCTGCGACTATTTACGGGTAAGTACCCGCGCGGTACCGTGGGCGCATGCCAGCTCTGAATGTGGAGTTCAGCGACCGCGAGCTAGAGGACCTGCGGCAGATCGCCAAGGAACGCGGTACGTCGATGAAGGCGCTCGTGCGTGAGGCGGCCGCGGCCGACATAGTGCGACACCGGGCGCTCAAGGAGGGCGCGGAGGCCTTCCGCCGGTTCTTCACCGCGCACGCCGACGAATTCGCGGCCGCCTTCCCGGACGACGAGCCCGCCGCGCGGTTGCGAGGACGGGCCGTCTGACCGATGGCCTCCGTCATCCACATCGACGTGCCCTGGCTGCTCCAGCGGCACGAAGAGGTCATGCCCGAGCAGCCCAGCATCAACGACTTCTCCGCACTCGTCGCCGCCGTGGCCCGGCACCGCGTCGATCCCCCGCGGCTCGGTGTCGACTCCGACCCCGCCTGGCGGGCCGCCGCCCTGCTGCACACCCTCGCGGTGCTCAAGCCCCTGCCGGCCGCCAACGCCCGGTTCGCCTGCGCGACGGCCGTGTCGTACATGTTCGTCAGCGGTGTCGGCATCGACCCGCCGTACGGATCCCTCGTGGATCTGGCGCGCGATCTGCTCTCCGGGGCGACGGACGTCTACGGGGCGGCGGACCGGCTGCGGTCCTGGCAGATCTGAGCGCGAGACGGAGACGCCCCCCGGGGCCGCCGGCCGAGGGCGGGAGGATCAAGGCCGGCGGCCGTTTCGCGCGGGAGAGCCGCCGTTCCGCGCGGGGCCTTCCGAGGTGGCCGCCTCGATTGAACAACCAACCACCGGCTCGGGGGAACGTGCGCGTGCCGTCGGGGTGTGCGCACGGTTCACACGGGGTGCTCGCGTCCTTGAGTTCTCAAGAACCGGAAGGCTTCATTCTGCGAAGCGGAAGCTTTCGTACCGGTCATCTGACCTGCTTTTAGTGATGCAGATGTTGCTCTAGCGCCTTGTTAGCCATGAGTAACTTGTGCAAGGGTGAACTTCCTGCGCATGGGCAAGGGCCCGGCTGGAAAGGCTATTTGGCCTTTCCGGTCGTCGAAGGGCCCAAAAGGCTCTGAGGAGAAGGCCGTTGTGCGGCCCGGTCCCCGGCCGCTTTCCCGGCGCCCGCCAAAAAGGTACGCACCAATCCAGGGCCCTTTTCGGCGGCCACAACTCCGTGTGCCATCTTGTGCCTTGGAAGGAAACCCGCTCTGTGCACACCCCCCACCCTCCCCGCCCCACCTATGCGCCCGCTCCCGGCCCGGTGCCCGGAGAGTCCGACGAGACTCTCGCGGCCCGGCTGAGAGGCTGGCCGGAGGGCGGCACCGGCGACCCCGTCGCCCTGCTGATGGCACGGCACTGGCAGTCCACGTACGACTATGCGGCGATCTGTCTCGCCACGCAGTCCGGTGTCGCCTCGATGGTGACCGCCACCGCGTTCCACCGGGTGCTCGACGGGCTGATGCGGGGCGAGTCGGGCGTCGCGCTGCGGCCCCGGCTGCTGGTGGCCGCACGCGACACCGTCAAGGAGTGGTCCGCGGACGAGGGTGTCTCCCAGGTGCACTCGGACCTGCGGAAGCCCGCCGGCGGGCGCGGTATGCGGGCGGCGAAGTCCATGACGCCCGAAAACCGCAAGCTCATCGAGCGCTCTTTCCAGGCTCTTCCGGCGGTCTCCCAGTGCCTGTTGTGGCACACCGAAGTAGAAGCCGAAACGATAACCATACCCACTGGTCTGCTGGGGCTGGACGCCGACAGCGCGGTGGCCACGCTGGAACAGGCGCGCGACAAATTCAGGGAGGGCTGCGTCCGCGCCCACCGGGAACTCGCGCCGTCCAAGGACTGCCGCTTCTACAACCGGCTGCTGGACGTGCCCATTCGCCGCGGCGGAGCCCTGCTGCCGGATGTCCAGCAGCATCTGCTGGAGTGCCGTTACTGCCGTTACGCCGCCGAGCAACTCAGCCATTTCGAGGGCGGACTGGGCGGTGTCATCGCCGAGGCCGTACTCGGCTGGGGGGCCCGGCGCTATCTCGACTCCCGGCCCGGCCGCATGCCGCAGAAGGGTGCCTCCAGACGTCCGGGGAGCGGCGGCCGGCACCGCCTGCTCTCCCAGATCCCCGCGCAGCGCCGCAAGCTCACCTCCGGCGCGCGCAACCCCCGGGCCCTGATCACCGTCGGGGTCTCCTCCGGCGCGCTGCTCGCGGCCGTCCTCGGCGCAGCGTTCCTCTCGGACGACGGCGGCGCGGCCGATCCCGCCGCCTCCACCAGCGCCACCGGAGGCGTCGCCACGGCGCCGGACACCGGCAACGAGACCACCAACGACACGGCCTCGCCGACCCCTCCCGCCTCGGCCGGACGGCCCACGGGACCCCAGCAGACACGGCTGCGCAACCAGGCAGCCGACCTGTGCCTCGACATCAAGGGCGGCAAGGCCGTCAAGGGCGCCTCCACCGCACTCGCGGCGTGCGACTCCGACTGGACCCAGAAGTGGTCCTACGAGGAGGACGGTCTGCTGCGCAGTGTCGCCAACCCCGAACTGTGCCTGGACTCCCAGGTCGACGCCGGAGTCGTCGTCCTCGGCAAGTGCGCCGACGAGGACTCCGAGCGCGGTGACGACGTGCGCTACGACTTCACCGTGCAGGGCGAGTTGCTGCCCCGCTGGGGCGAGGGGCTCGCCGTCGCCCCCATCGGCAGCGACCCCAGGGCCGACATCGTCATCAAGGTGCGGGACAACTCCGGCCGTCAGCGCTGGCTCACCGACGGCGTGGCCGCCAGCCCCGACTCGCTGTCCGTCTCCGGCTCCGAGGCCCCCACGCCCGAGACCGAGCCGGTCACCCGCGAGCCCGAGACGGACGCCTCCCCGGCGCCGGGACCGGAGAGGTCCGGCTCCCCGGAGCCGGGCGCGCCCCCCGAGGCGGAGACCGAACAGGGCGGTTCGGTCCGGTCGGTGGCCGACGCCACGACGACGGAGACCGAGCCCGGCACCGGCTTCGGCTCGGGCACCGGTTTCGGCACCGGTTTCGGCACAGGCTTCGGCCCAGTGCCGGTACGTCCCCTGACGTCCCTCCACATTCCGCAACCCCTCACAGGGTTCAGCTGGTGAGGCGGAGCGGTTCTCGCGCGCGGGGGCGCGAGAACCGGCAGCGGAGTCAGGCGTCCGCGCCCACGAGGCTGTCGGGGCCGACCGAGGCCGGCGTACGGTGCCCGGACAACGCGAGCGTGAGGTCGAACTCGGCGAGCAGACACCGGATGACGTGTTCCACACCGGGCTGCCCGTCGAGGGCGAGGCCGTAGACGTAGGGGCGCCCGAGAAGCACGGCCCGCGCGCCCAGGGCCAGCGCCTTGAAGACGTCGTCACCGCCGCGGATCCCGCTGTCGAACAGCACGCTCACGCGGTCGCCGACCGCCCGGGCCACGCCCGGCAGCGCGTCGGCCGCCCCGACCCCGCCCGCCACCTGCCGGCCCCCGTGGTTGGACACCACCACCCCGTCCATCCCGGCGTCCGCGGCGAGCCCGGCGTCGTCGGGGTGCAGAACGCCCTTCAACACGATCGGCCCGTCCCAGTGTTCGCGCAGGAACGTCAGGTCGGGCCATGTCTTGGCGGGATCCCCGAACATGCCCGCGAAGTGCAGCACGGCCGCGTTCGGGTCCTCGTGGACCGGCTTGGCGAGGCCCGCCCGGAACGCCGGGTCGGAGAAGTAGTTGGCGGTGCCCACGCCGTGCAGGAACGGCAGGTACGCCCGCTCCAGGTCGCGGGGCCGCCAGCCGAGCAGCGGGGTGTCCAGGGTGACGACGAGCACGGAGTACCCCGAGGCCTTCGCCCGGTCCAGGAAGCTCCGGGTGACCTCACGGTCCTTCGCCCAGTACAGCTGGAACCAGCGCTCCGCGTCGCCCAGCACCTCCGCGACCTGCTCCATGGGCGTGCTGGAAGCCGAGGACAGGATGTAGGGCACGCCCTGCGCGGCGGCGGCCCGCGCGGCCGCCACCTCCGCCTCCGGGTGCACGATCGACAGCACGCCCACCGGGGCCAGGGCCAGGGGCGCGGGCAGCACACGGCCCAGCACCTCGACGGACAGATCGCGGTCGCTCACGTCCCGCAGCAGCCGTGGCACGATCCGCCGCCGGTCCAGCGCCGCCCGGTTGGCGCGGGCCGTGCCGCCGTCGCCCGCGCTGCCCGCCACGTATCCGACGGGACCCGCGCCGAGCCGGTGCTCGGCCAGCTCCTCCAGCCGGCGCAGATCGGTGGGCAGCCGCGGCACGGACCCGCCCATCCCGCCCAGGTAGATCTCGTACTGGAAGTCCGCCCAGTGCTTGGCCATCCGTCCGCCCTGCCCTTCGCCGTCGAGAACGCCCCGCGTCGCCGACGATCCTGACGAGCGGGGCGGGTGCCGTCCAGCGTCGCGCACGGGGGAGGGCGCTTCGTCTCTTCCGCGGCGCCGAAATGGATGAATCGTCCACCGTTCCCGGCCGTGCGGGAGCCGTGCGGGAGTCCGTGCGGTGGCAGTGCGGGGGCCGTTCGGGCGGTTGTCGCGAGCGGAAGCGGAATGTTTCAGGCCTATTGCACAGCCGTGCGGATCCGGCCATTCATGATCATGGGGCGATCGGGAGCCGCTCAGAATCGGGGTTCACATGGTCGGATTCCGTGACTTCGAGCCACTGATTCAATACTCAAAGTTACTGAAACGCATGGGGTCGATGTGTGTTCCGGTCCCGGACCCGGCAGACTCGCGCTCGCCGATCCGGCACCGGCCGGGCCGGCTTCGTACACACGACCGATGTGGCGAGGCCGCCCGGGAACTCCTGCAGAGCGGAAGGATGCACATCATGCGGAAGACCGCGCGTTGGGCAGCGACTCTCACCCTGACGGCCACCGCCGTCTGCGGTCCCCTCACGGGCTCCGCGCTCGCCGCCCCCGAGCCCGCCGCGGCCGGGCTCTACGCCCCCTCGGCCCTGGTGCTGACCACGGGTCACGGCGAGACCGCGGCGGCCGTCACCCCCGAGCGTGCGGTCACCCTGACCTGCGCGCCGAAAGCCTCCGGCACGCACCCGGCCCCCGTCGACGCCTGCGCCGAGATCCGCCGCAGCGGCGGCGACTTCGACGCCCTGGCGGGCCGCGCCCACGCGATGTGCAACAAGCAGTACGACCCGGTGGTCGTCACCGTGGACGGTGTCTGGCAGGGCAAGCGCGTCGCATACGAGCGCGTCTTCGCCAACCCGTGTCTGAAGGACGCCGCCGCGAGCGTCCTGTACGCCTTCTGAGCGTCCCCGACGACCAGGCCGCCCCGCGCGGCCGACAGACCGGGGTCGTGTGGTTCCGCGAGTGATGAGCGAGGGCCCGTGGCTGGGGAGCGCGAGCCCTGTCGCGGTGTGCCACGTGATCCCGCCCGGGGGCCGGCCGAAGCGGAGTGGGGCCGCGGCCGGCCCCCGGCATCATGTCTGCCGGGGAGTCTGCGGCCGGTCACTCGGGAGCGATGCTCCAGCGTCCGACCTCCTGGTGCCCGGAGTCGTACAGGGGCTGGCCGTCACCGGGTTTGATCTCGCAGTGCCGGAGGTTGCCGCCCCAGTAGCGCAGGATGCGCTCCAGTTCCCGCACGGTGGTGCCCTCGTCCCAGTCCGTGCCGTCCAGGTCGACTTCGAGAAGAAACTTCACTGCGCGTGTCCCCACTTCCGTGTCACTTCTGTGTCGCTCGGATTCCGTGCCGGCGTACGCCGGCACGGCGGGTGTGCCTGCCGCGGCCCTTCAATCGTTTCATTGAACTGCTACTTGAGACTTGGCCGCTCCGGCGGGGGCGGCGCGGGGGGAACGGGAGGCAGCTCCGCGAGCGGCGGGAAGCGGCCGAGCAGCCGGGCGGCGCGCAACAGCCGGTGCATCAGGGGCTGGTCGCAGACGAGCCGGAGCCGTCCGCCGCGTGCCGTGGCCGTGGCCTCGGCCCGGCACAGCACGCGCAGGCCCGAGCAGTCGAAGAAGGCGACCTCGCGCAGGTCGACGAGCACGTCCGGTTCGCCGGGACCCGTGGCGGCGGCCGACAGATGCGCGGCCACGAGATCCGCCGACGCCACGTCGATCTCGCCCGCGACCACGATCACGGTGTAGGGGCCGATCCGGCGGGTGCTCGCGTACGGGTTCGCGGGCGGGGCGGCAGGCAGGGAGCCGGCGGATTCCGCGGCCGGACCGGTTCCGGGCCCGGCGGCCGCGTTCTCGGGCCGAGGGACGGCGCGGTCGTGGGCATCCGGAGTCATGGCGGCTCCACCTTGTCAGGGGTAGGGCGCGGTAGATCCCGTTAGCTACCCCGGCGCGGAGCCGGTCATCCCTTCCGAGCCGCGCGCAAGACCTGCGGCACTCGAAAAGGTGAATTCCCCTTTTATGTATTGACGGTGGCAAAGTCAGCTGATCCGGAGAGCCTCCTCCCGGAGGCTGTCGTCCCGTCGGTGGCGGGGGCGTCAGTCGTGGTGGGACTCCTCCTGCGCCTGCTCGTCGGGCGTGATCGCGTCACCCGCCTCGCCCCGGCGTCGGCGCCGCTTCTCGGGGTCGGTGACGCGGGTCTGCGCCTCCTCCGCCTCGTGCAGGACCTCGTCCCAGGGCGGTGTCGGGCGTTTCGTCGGCGTTCCGCTCGTCGTGGTGGGTCGTCGTGTGTGCCTTTCGGTGGGGGAGGGGGTCAGCGGGCCGGCGCGGCGATGCGCAGGGGCACCGCGCCCGCTCTGCTCGACACGGTCGAACCGGTGTCCTCGACGTCCCGCGTCACCTCCGACCACCACGCCGGGCCGTCCTCGATGTGCCGCAGCAGTACGCCCTCACGGATCGCCCACGGGCAGATCGTCACGGACTTCAGGCCCGCGAGCTTCATCGTCGTGTGCCCGACCAGCGCCCCGGCGAGGCTCTGCTTCGCCCGGGGAGCCGAGATGCCCGGGAGCACCGACCGCTCGGCCGAGGGGAGGCGGGCGAGCCGCGCGATGGCGACCTCCAGGTCCGCGCACCGCAACTCCCTTTCCACGAAGGGCCCGTGGCGGCCCGGCGCCGACCCGCACAGCCGGGAGAGCTGCTGGAAGGTGCGCGAGGTGGCCACGGCGGTGCGCGGACCCTCCCAGCGGATGCGCGCGGAGACGTCCCGCAGCTGATGACGGACCTTGCGCCGCAGTGCCTTGACGCTCTCCGGCGACGGAGGGTCCTGATCGAGGAAGAACTCGTGGGTCAGCCGGTTCGCGCCCAGCGGCAGCGAGGCCACGAAGTCCGGCAGTCGGCCGCGTCCGAAGGCCACCTCCAGCGAGCCGCCGCCGATGTCCAGCAGGGCGAGCGGCCCCGACCGCCAGCCCATCCAGCGTCGCGCCCCGAGGAAGGTCAGTTCGGCCTCCACCTCGCCGGGCAGGGTGCAGATCGGTACCCCGGTCGCCGCACGCACGGCCCGCAGCACGTCCTGGCAGTTCGGCGCGGAGCGCACCACGGCGGTCGCGAAGGCGAGCGTCGTCGACGCCCCCCATCTCTCCGCCGTCTGTGCCGCGGCCGCGACCGCGACACACAACTGCCGTACGGCCTCGTCGGGCACCTCGCCCCCGGGGGGCACCTGTTCGGACAGCCGCAGGCGCCACTTCGCGGTGTGCACCGGCAACGGGACACCGCCCTCTGCGTCCGCCACGACCAGCCGTACGGTGTTCGACCCGACATCCACCACGCTCATCCGCATGACCGACGAAGTACCCGTAAGTCGTCCGCGCACGCGTCCCCCGTTCGGCGGGCGGTGGCACACGGTCGCATACCGGCCGCCCGAGCGCCGTCGCACACGCCCGGCGGAGGGCCGATCGAGCGGCGCCCGGGCCGCCCGGCCCGTCACGCCGGCCGGAGGGTGGACGTTCGCACTCCTGATCGGAATGATCAGCATTACTGCATATGATGCGCAGGTGCATAACTACGACATCAGAGTGGCGGGACCGGACGACCTCGACAGCGCCCGAACGGTGATGCTCGACACCGTCTACCGCGACTTCGGCACCGGCTACGTGCCGCGCTGGCACGGGGACATCATCGATCCGCTCGGCGCGTACGTCGCTCCCGACCGGCATGTGCTGCTGGTGGCGGTCGACGAGCGGGACGGCGCGGTCGTCGCCACCGGGGCGCTGGACTCCCGGGGGCCCGCCCATCCGCCCAACCCCCGCTGGCTGGCCGAGCGTTACCCGTCCGGCGAGACCGCCCAGCTGAGGCGTGTGTACGTGCGCGCCGAGCACCGGCGGCGCGGCCTGGCCCGGCGCCTGGTCGCCGCGCTGCTGGACTTCGCGGCGGCCGACGGCGGTTACCGCTCGGTCTATCTGCACACCGACCCCGGGGTGCCCGGCGCCGAGGCCTTCTGGCGGTCGCAGGGCGTGGCCGTGTGCGACGAGCGCGAGGTGACGGGCGAGCGGGTCGTGCACTTCGAGATCCCGGTGCCCGAGACGGCCTGCCCCCTCATGGCGGGATGAAAATCATTCTCATGTAGGCTGCCTCGCGCACCACCGCCACCCCCGCTGTCCTCACAGAGAACCAAGGACCATGCGTACTCCCCGTCGCCGTCGCGTCGTCGCCGGCCTGCTCCTCACCCCCGTGCTGACCGGCTGCTTCGCCTCGGGCGGCGACACCGCCGACGACGCCTCCGCCGACGGCTCCCGGCTGCGGGTGGCCCTGGCCTTCCCGCCCGCCGAGAACTTCTCCCCGTACGGCGCCGACGCCACCCTCCTCAGCCGGCTCGGGGTCACCGAGGGCCTCACCAAGCTCGACGCCAACGGCGCCCCCGCCCCCGCGCTCGCCGAGTCCTGGACCCGTGAGAACGACCGGAACTGGCTTTTCACCCTGCGGGAGGCCACCTTCCAGGACGGCACCGAGGTCACCCCGGCCGGCGTCGCCGCCGCCCTCGTCCACGCCACCGAGGCCGAGCCGGTCACCGCCGCGCTCTCCGGCGTCACCCTCACCGCCGAGGCCGACGGCGACCGGCAGGTGCGTGTCACCACCGCGGACCCGGACCCCGCCCTGCCGCTCAGGCTCACCAGCCCCGGCCTCGCGATCCTGTCCGCCGAGGCCTACGGCGCGAAGCGCGTGAACCCGGTCGGCACGGCCACCGGCCCCTTCGAGCTGACCAAGGTCACCGGCACCACCGCCGCCACCCTGGACCGCTACGACGCCTACTGGGGCGGCCGTGCCCAGGCGATCGGCATCGACGCCCGCTTCATAGCCGACGGCTCCGCCCGCACCAACGCCCTGCGCACCGGGCAGGTCGACGTGGCCGAGTCCGTCCCCGTGTCCCAGGCATCCACCCTGGACAAGGGCACCCGGCGCGAGACGGCCACCACCCGCACCACCAGCCTCCTCCTCAACACCGAGTCCGGCGCTTTCAAGGACCCGAAGCTCCGGGCCGCCGCCCGCGAGGCCGTCGACGGCTCCGTCCTCGCCAAGGACGTCTACGAGGGCTACGCCGACGCCGGCGTCGGCATCTTCGGACCCGCCGTGACCTGGGCCGCCGGCAAGCGCGTCGCACCGGCCGGCCGCGCGAAGGCCGCCTCCCCGGACGGCACGTCCGTGACCATCGCCACCTACGACAACCGGCCCGAACTGCCCGAGGTCGCCCAGGTGCTGCAACAGCAGCTCCAGAAGGCCGGGTTCAAGGTGAAGCTGGAGGTCCGCGAGTACTCCCGGCTGGAGAGCGACGCCCTCGCGGGCAAGTTCGACGCCCTCGTCGGCGCCCGCAACTCCCTGCTCGACACCGGCGATCCCGTCTCCATCCTCGCCAGCGACTTCACCTGCGACGGCAGCTACAACCTCGCCCTGCTCTGCGACAAGAAGGTCGACCGGGCCGTCGCCGCCGCAGGGAAGGAGTCCGACACCGCGAAGCGGCAGCAGGCGGCGATGAACGCCGAGGCCGCGATCCTCGCGACGGACGCCACCGTCCCGCTCGTCCACCAGAAGATCATCACCGGCGTCGGCACCTCGGTCCGGGGCGTGGTCCTCGACCCGTACGAGCGCACCCTGGTCGGAACGGGGACCCGGCGCTGAGACGGGCACTCTGGCGGGCCCTGCTCGCCGTCACGCTGCTGTGCGGCATCGGTCTGCTGCCGTGGCTGTCGCGCACGGACCCGGCGCTCACGGTCCTCAAGGCGCGCTCGGCCGAACGCGACCCGACGCCGGAGGTCCTGGCGGCCGTACGCGACGAGATCGGCCTCGACGCGGGCCCGTTGAAGCTGCTGGGGGAGTGGTTCGGCGGGCTGGCGCGCGGTGACGCGGGCCGCTCGTGGATCTCCGGCGCGGAGGTCACCCCCGCCGTCGTCCAGGCCCTCGGCGCCTCCCTGCTGCTGATGGCCGCCGCGCTCCTCGTCGCGGCGGCCACGGCCGCGGCGGTCTGCGCCCGCACCCTCCGGCTCGGCGCGCACCGCCGCCTCGACGACCGACGCGGCGGCGGCAGCGCGGCCGCGATGCTCGCCGCGCTGCCCGAGTTCCTCACCGGCTCCGTGCTCGCCGTCGCCGTCGGGGTGCACCTCGGCTGGCTGCCCGCGCTCGGCTGGTACGGGCCGCGGTGGACGGTGCTGCCCGCCCTCGCCCTCGGCCTGCCCGCCGGCGCGCTGCTCGGCCGGATGCTCGACGACCTGCTCCCCGGCGCCTTCGCCGAACCCTGGGCGCTGGCCGCCGCCGCCCGCGGCATACCCGGGCGGGCCACCGCCCGCCAGGCCGTACGCCGCTGCATACCCGGACTCCTGCCCAACATCGGCCTGTTCGTGGTCGGGCTCACCGGCGGTGCCGTCACCGTCGAGCAGATCTTCGACATACCCGGCCTCGGCCGCACCACCCTCCAGGCCGCCATCGCCCAGGACCTCCCCGTCCTCCAGGCCGGCACCCTCGCCCTCGTCCTGCTGGCCGCCCTCGCCGGAGCCCTCGCCCGCCTCGCCGCCCGCCTCCTCATCGGCCCGGCCCTCCGCGACGGCGCGCTGCACTCCCTGCACCGCCCGAGCCCGCCGGCGCCACGCCGCTCCCCCCTCGTCCACGGCACCGTCCTGCTCACGGTCGTCGGGCTCGGCCTGACCCGCGACCCGCTCGCCCTCGACACCGGCGCCCGGCTCCGACCGCCGTCCTGGGCACACCCGTTGGGTACCGACGCACTCGGCCGGGACCTGCTCGCCCGTATCGGCCACGGGGCGTTCACCACCCTCGCTCTGGCGGTCACGATCAGCGCGGCCGCACTGCTGACGGGCCTTCTGCTCGGGCTGCTGCCCCGGCTCTCCGGGCCCCTCGTCGACACCGTCAACGCGATACCGGCGGTCCTCGCGGGGCTGCTCGTCGCCGGTGTCGCCGGCAGCGGAGCGACGACGCCCGCGCTGGCCGTCGCCGCCGTCGCCTGGGTACCGCTGGCCGCGCACACCACGGCCCTGCTCGAACAGGAACGGGCCACGACGCACATCACGGCCACGAAGGGGCTCGGCGCGGGGGCCGGCTATCTGCTCCGCCGCGAACTGCTGCCCGCCGTCCTGCCGCCCGTCGCCCGCCACGCCCTCCTCCGGCTGCCCGGCGTGGCCCTCGCCCTGACCTCTCTCGGCTTCCTCGGCCTCGGCGCACAGCCGCCCGACCCGGAATGGGGCCTCCTCCTCGCCGAGAACCAGCCCTACGCCGAACGCGCCCCCTGGGCCGTGCTCGCCCCCGCCACCGCCCTCGCCCTCCTCGGCGCGCTCGCGGTCACGGCGGCGGGCGGGGTGCGCCTGCCGCGCCGTCCGCTCGCCCGGGCGGCGCGGCAACCGCGTCCGGCCGCCGCCACGACCGCCACGACCGCCGGCGAGACCGGATGACCGGGCCCGAGGAGCAGCGAACGGTGACCGAAGTCCCCACCTCCCGGACGACCGGCGAGACGTCCTTGGACACGGCCAAGCCCTCCCGGCGCGGCACCTGGGCGAAGCTCGACCCCCTGCTGAGGCTGCTGATCCTCACCCAGCTCGCCTTCAACGTCGGTTTCTACGCCGTGCTGCCGTTCCTCGCCGAGCACCTCGGCACGGCGATCGGCATGGCCGGCTGGATGGTCGGCTTCGTGCTCGGGCTGCGGACCTTCAGTCAGCAGGGGCTGTTCGTGGTGGGCGGTGCGCTGACCGACCGGTACGGGGTACGGCCCGTGGTGCTGGCCGGATGTCTGCTGCGGATCGCCGGGTTCGCGTGGCTCGGCTACGCGGACGAGACCTGGTCGGTCGTCGGCGCGGTCCTGCTCATCGGGTTCGCCGCCGCGTTGTTCTCCCCGGCCGTGGAGTCCGAGGTCGCCCGGCAGGCGGTGGTCTGGGAGAAGTCGGGCGGCGGTCCCCGGACGAGCGTGCTCGCGCTGTTCACGGTGGCGGGGCAGGCGGGGGCGTTCGTCGGGCCGCTCATCGGCGCGTTGCTGCTGGCGGTGGACTACCGGGTGGTGTGCCTCGCGGGCGCCGGGGTCTTCGTGCTCGTCCTCGCCGGGCACGTCCGGCTGCTGCCGCAGCACATTCCGGGGCGGGAACGGGTCGCGGTGAAGGGCGGGCTCGGGGGGCTGCTGCGCAACCGGCGGTTCCTGGCGTTGTGCTGCGCGTACGGGGCGTATCTGCTGGCCTACAACCAGCTGTACCTGCTGCTGCCCGAGGAGGTGGAGCGGGCCACCGGGTCGCAGGCGGCGTTGGCCTGGCTGTTCGGGCTGTCCTCGTTGCTCGTCGTGACCGCGCAGCTGCCGGTCACGCGGTGGGTGGCGGAGCGGCTGGATCTGCGGCGGTCGATGACGGTGGGGTTGTTGCTGATCGCCGTCGGGTTCGGGGTGGTGGGCGGGGCGCTGCCCGCGGGGTGGACGGGGGGTGCGGGGTTGCTGCCGGCCGCCGGGTTCGTGGTGTTGCTGACGGTGGGGCAGATGCTGGTGGCGCCTGCCGCGCGGGCGTGGGTGCCGGATCTTGCGGCGGAGGGGCGGTTGGGGCTCTACACGGGGGCGATGTCGTCCGTGTCGGGGTTGATCGTGTTGGTGGGGAGTGCGGGGGTCGGGGCGTTGATGGACGCGGGGGTGTCGGGGGTGGTGCCGTGGGTGGTGCTGGCGGTGGTCCCGGTGGCCTCGGTGCTGCTGCTGCCGCGCGGGGTTCGTTGTCGGGTGCGGGTCCGGTGGGGCTTCTCGCGCAGTTCCCCGCGCCCCTGAGAAGCAGGGGCTGCGCCCACTGCTTCTCAGGCCCACGGGCCCCCGGTCTCAGGCCCGCAGACCCTCGGGCTTGCAGGATCGTCGGCCCGCGGTCTTGCAGGCCCGCGGGGCATGGTCCTCAAGGCCCGCGGGGCCTGGGTTTTCAGGGGCGCGGGGAACTGCGCGATCAGCCCCCACCGGACCCGCACCCGACAACGAACCGCCAGGGCCGAGGGGGACCTAGGCCAGTTGTCGGCGGACCAGTTCGTGCAGGTGGCCCATGGGGTTGGCCAGGAGTTCCGCCGGGGCGCCCACCTCCGCCACCTTTCCCTCCTCCATCACGACGACCCGGTCCGCGTCCATGACCGTGGACAGCCGATGCGCGATCACGACCCGCGTCGCGTTCAACGCCCGCGTGCTCTCGATGACCGTTCGCTGCGTCTCGTTGTCGAGCGCGCTCGTCGCCTCGTCGAAGAAGAGGATGCGCGGTCGGCGGATCAACGCCTGGGCGATCATCAGGCGTTGGCGCTGGCCCCCGGAGATCGCGCCGTTGCCCTGGACGATGGTGTGCAGCCCCATCGGCATCAGCTGGATGTCCTCCGCCAGCCCCGCCATCGCGGCAGCCGCCATCGCCTCCTCCGGAGTGAACGGCTCGGTGCCGCAGATGACGTCCAGGATGGAGCCCGTGAACGGCTGCGCGTGCTGGAGGACGACACCGCACTGCCGTCGTACGGCGGAGGGGTCGAGGGCGCCCAGGTCCTGGCCGTCGTACAGGACGCTCCCCGACACCGGCTTGTCGAAGCCGATGAGCAGGCGCAGCAGGGTCGACTTCCCGCAGCCGCTCGGACCGACGATCGCCACGAACTCCCCGGGAGCGACGGCGAGGGACACGTCGTCCAGCACCAGGGGGCCGTCGTCGGCGTAGCGGAAGGAGAGCCGCCGGGCCTCCAGCGCGCCCGACAGCACCCCTGGCCGGGTGCTCGCCGTACGGACCTCCGGGGCCGCCTCCAGCACGGGCTTCAGCTCCTCGAACAGCGGCAACACGGCCACCGCCGACACGAACGCCCCCGTCAGCTGGGTGACCGACGTCAGCAGCATCGTCACCGAGGTGTTGAAGGTGAGGAACTCCGCCGCCGACATCGAACCCCGGGCCGGGCCCGCCAGCAGCATGAACATCAGCAGGGTGCACAGCGGCAGATACACCGCGCCCAGCACGGTGTTGAGGTTCTTGATCCCGCCGACCTTCTGCTGCAGCTCCCGGCTGCGCGCGAACTCGCCCGCCCAGGCCGCGTACGCGTAGTTCTCGGCGGCGGCCACCCGCAGCTTCGGCAGGCCCCGCAGGGTCTGGTACGCCTGGTTGTTCAGCTTGTTGCCCAGCACCACCAGATGGCGCTGCCAGCGGACCTGCCACAGGCCGAGGCCCAGGAACACGGCGGCCACGATCACCAGCATGCCGATCGCCGCCAGGGCCATCGGCACGCTGAACCAGAGCAGCAGACCGAGGTTCACGGCACCGATCGTCACCGACTGCGCGACCACCGGGCCGACCCCGGCCAGGGTGCGGCGGATCGCGCTGATGCCCATGGCCGCGCCGGCCAGCTCACCGGTCGAACGCGAGGCGAAGAACGTCGTGGGGAGCCGCAACAGGCGGTCCCAGACGGCGGGTTGGAGCGTCGCCTCGATCCGGCCCTCCATCCGGAGGATCGTCAGGTTCTGGAGCAGCAGGAACGCGGCCGACACCACACTCGCGAGCATGATCGCCAGACAGACCCGCACGATCAGGTCCTCCTGCGCCTTCGGCACGTACTCGCCCAGGATCGTGCCGGTCGCGACCGGCACGAGCGAGCCGAGCACGACCGTCACCAGGCCGCTCAGCAGCAGGCCCGTCAGATCGCCACCGGTGCCGTGGAGGCTGAACCGCATCAGCCGCAGCGGGGTCAGCGCCCGTTCGGGCAGAGGCCGGTAGAACATCACGGCACGCGGCTCGAACTCCGCCGCGTTCGCCTTCTCGACCGGCGTCTCCCGGCCGGACGACGGCTGCACGGCCACATAGCCCCCGCGCCGCCACAGCAGCGCCACCGGCGCGCCGGACAGGGCGCGATGCCCGACCAGCGGGCCCACGTTCTCCCGCCACCAGTTCCCGGCGAGACGGACGGCACGGACCCGGACCCGGGAAGCGAGCGCGATACGTTCCACCGGGTCGAGCCGGTCGCTCTCGGTGCCGCTCTGCGCCGGCTCCGAGAGCGTGATGCCGGCCGTCCGCGCGACGAGCACACAGGCCGCGTACGTGGCGTCGGCGTCGGCGGCCGTGGCGGGCCGCTTCGCGGAGGACCTGCCGATGGAGGCGAGCAGCGTGCGGTCGGCCTGGGCGCGCACCGCCTCACCGGCCTTGATCCCGGCGGCCGTACGGTCCTCGTGGGTGCGCTCCAGCTGCTCGATCCAGCGGTCCAGCGTGGCCAGCAGCCGGAACTGCTGGTCGACCATGCTCTGCCAGACCCCCGGGTCCATCAGCAGGTCGGCCGCCGCCTGCGCGCCGTACAACGATCCGTACTGGACGCTGCCGGGCGGCACCCGCATCCAGAACACGTCGTCGTCGGTGGGCGCCGCGGCCTGCTCGGTGGCCATCGGCGCCTGGAAGAGGATGGACAGGCCCCGGCCGACGCCCAGGGCGAGGGCGTGTTCGAGGGGGCTCGTCCGGGGAGGCACGAGCTGCGGATTGCCCCACGCGTCGTACGACCAGGTCTCGGTGCCCCCTTGGGGGTACAGCTCACGCAGGCCGATGCGCCGTACCACGCAGTCGCGCGACGGCCGGGCCACCAGGGTGTGCTGGGGCCCGGCGACCGGACCGAGCAGCAGCGCGCCCGCTTCGAGACGGCCCAGGTGGTGCCAGTGGCCCTGCCGGCCGGCGTCGACCGCGAACAGGTCCAGCGCGCCGGACGCCACCAGCCACAGGGTCTGCGGGCCTTCGAGGTCGAGCCGGGTGTGGCCGGCGCAGTCGAGGGGCGTGCCCAGCGCGCCGAGCGCGCCGAGGACGAGGTCGCCCTCCTGGGGTACGGCGGTCATCTCATCGCTCCCTGACCAGTTGGGCGTACGCGCCGCCGCGTGCCAGCAGTTCCTCGTGCCGGCCCCGCTCCACGATCGTGCCGTGCCGCAGGACGACGATCTCGTCGCTGTCGCGGACCGTGCTGAGCCGGTGGGCGATCACCACACAGGCGCAGCCGCGCTTGCGCAGACTGTCCATGACGGTCAGCTCGGTCTCCGCGTCCAGCGCGCTGGTCACCTCGTCGAGGATGAGGATGCTGGGTCTGCGGACCAACGCCCGCGCGATCTCCAGCCGTTGGCGCTGACCGCCGGAGAAGTTCCGTCCGTCCTGCTCGACCCTGCTGTGGATGCCGCCCGGACGGCGGGTCACCACGTCGTACAGGGCCGCGTCCCGCAGCGCCTCCACGACGGCCTCGTCCGGGATCGAGGGGTCCCACAGGGCCACGTTGTCGCGGACCGTGCCCTCGAAGAGGAAGACCTCCTGGTCGACGAAGGAGACCGAGGCGGCCAGTGCTCCCCTCGGGATGTCCTCCAGACGCCGGCCGTCGATCCGGATCACCCCCTCCCAGGGGGTGTACAGGCCGGAGAGCAGCCGGGACACCGTCGACTTGCCGCTGCCCGAGCCGCCGACCAGCGCCACCTGCTGACCGGGGCCGACGGTGAGGTCGAAGCCGGTGAGCAGGGGCTTGTCGAGGGGGCTGTAGCCGAAGGAGATGTTCTCCAGCTCCACATGCCCCTGCAGCCTGCGGGTGGACCCGGCGGCGTCCGGGCGGGCGTACAGCGGGTCGGCCCGGAAGTTCTCGACGTCCTTGAGGCGGGCCACGTCCGCCGCGAAGTCCTGGATGCGGCCCGCGACGCCGTTGAGACGGGTGATCGGCGCGGTGAACCGGGTGACCAGGGCCTGGAAGGCCACCAGCAGGCCCACGGAGATATGGCCCTCGACCGCCCGCATGCCGCCGATCCAGAGGATGAGCGCGCTGTTGAGCGTGGCGAGGGTCGGGGCGACGACCCCCAGCCAGGCGCTCGGCACACCGAGCCGCTGCTGTTCCTCCAGCGTGGTGGCGTGCTGCCCGGCCCACTTGCGGAAGTAGCCCTCCTCGCCGCCGGTCGCCTTCATCGTCTCGATCAGCTGCAGACCGGTGTACGCCGTGTTGGTCAGCCGGGCGTTGTCGGCGCGCAGCTTCGCCGTACGGGTCGCGCGC
Organism: Streptomyces stelliscabiei; assembly: GCF_014873495.1. GTDB lineage: Bacteria > Actinomycetota > Actinomycetes > Streptomycetales > Streptomycetaceae > Streptomyces > Streptomyces bottropensis. Next base: position 9,370,608 of record NZ_JADBGF010000001.1, read on the forward strand.
AGCCGGATCACCACCCGCATCGCCACCACGTTCAGCAGCGCCACCGCGATGCCGACGAAGGTGAGCTGCGGGTCGTAGGTATAGAGGAGTACGGCGTAGAGGACGACGACGACCGCGTCCACGCCGGCGGCGGCGAGGTCGCGGGCCAGGGTCTCGGCGACCGCGTCGTTGGACTGCAGCCGCTGGACGAGGTCGGCGGGGCTGCGCTGGGAGAAGAAGGTGACGGGCAGTCGCAGCAGGTGACGCAGGAAGCGGGCGCTGGACAGGGTGGAGGAGATCAGACGGCCGCGCAGCAGGTTGGCCTGTTGCAGCCAGGTCAGCAGGACCGTCAGCAGCACGCACGCGCCCATCGACCCGAACAGCACACCCAGCAGGGAGGTCTGGCCGCCGATCAGGAACATGTCGATGTAGGTGCGGCTCAGCGCGGGCACCGCGGCGCCGACCGCCACCAGCAGCAGGCTGGCGAGGACGGCGGCGGGCAGGGTGCCGGCCGTGCCGCGCATCCGGGCGGGCATGGCGCCGAGGACACCGGGTCTGCGGCCGCCCTCGGCGAAGTCGTCGCCGGGCTCCATCACCAGGACGACCCCGGTGAAGGAGGCGTCGAACTCCTCCATGGGCACGAACCGGCGCCCCTTGCCGGGGTCGTTGATGTGCACACCGCGTCGGCCGAGGCGGCGCCCCATGCCGTCGTAGACGACGTAGTGGTTGAACTCCCAGAAGAGGATCGCCGGCGCCCGCACCTCGGCGAGGGCGGCCACGTCCATCTGCATGCCCTTGGCCGTCAGCCCGTGACTGCGGGCCGCCTTCAGGACGTTGCTGGCACGGGAGCCGTCCCGGGAGACACCGCAGGCGATGCGCAGTTCCTCCAGCGGTACGTGCCGTCCGTAATGGCCGAGGACCATGGCGAGGGAGGCGGCGCCGCACTCCACGGCCTCCATCTGCAGGACGGTCGGGGTGCGCACGGCCCGCTGCCCGCCCCTGGGTGTCGGGGGCTTGCGCGGGGCGGCCTTGCGTCTGCCGCGCGTCGGCGGCCGGGCGGTGTCCTCGGTCGCGGTCACGGGAGCAGCCAATCGATCGGACGCTCGTCGGCCAGCCGGATCGAACCCGTGGCCATGGTCATGGAGGCCAGCTCGAACGGCGGCCCGTCCTGCGAGGACCACCTGTAGCCCGACTCCGTCGAGGCCTTCCGGTCCAGCCGTACGGTGACGGCCACCGGCCGGCCCTTCGCGGTGAACTGCTCGCCCAGCCGGCTGTCCCCGAGGAACGCGCCGATCGACTGCGGGGTCTGCGCGGCGCGGTCCACCTTCGTCACATGGCCGCGCAGCACGCCGTACCGGCGGGTGGGCGCCGACTGCACGGTCAGGTCCACGGGGGCGTCCTCGGGGATCGAGGCGGCGTTCTCGGCGGGGACGTACACCGTCGCCCAGAGCGGGTCGTCGGCGTGGGCGACCTTCTCGATCGCCGCGACGTCGTCGCCGGTGCGGATGATCCGGCCGATCGTCGCGGCGAGCGCGGAGACCCGGCCGGCCGCGACGGACCGTACGACGGTCTCGCCGCCGGCGGTGGCGACCTTGACGACGGGGGCCCTGGCGGGCAGCCGCTCGCCCTGTCGCGCGAGCACGGCGGTGACCTGGCCGGCCACCGGGCTCTGCAGGATGTAGCTGCCCTGCCCGTGGGTGAGGACGGCGGGAGCGCCGACCGTGGAGGCGACGGAACCCGTGACGGCCCACACGGACGCGGCGGCCATGGCGACCACCGTCACGGACAGCACCAGCCAGCCCTGCGGGCGGGCGAAACGCACCGGCAGGTCGAGTTCCTCCGGTGACTGGAGCTTGGCGAGGGCCTGTTGGCGGAACTGCACGGGACTTCCCTCACCTGCGCGACTCGGGAGGAGGACGTTCGAGCACCGGAGAGTCCCGGAACCTGTCAGGTGGTTCCGGGACTCAGCGGCACAGGGGCTCGATCAGAGACCGGCGACCAGGCTCGTGACCGGGGCGGTGTTCAGACCGGTGACACCCTCGACGGTGCCGACGGCCGTGTTCACCAGGCCGGAGACCGGAGCGACGCCGTCCACCAGGCCGGTGACGGTGCCGACGGCGTTGACGGACAGGCCACCGGAAACGGCGTCGAGGGCGGCGTCCGAGATCTCGGCGGTCTCGACCTGGGGGGTGGAGTTCATGGGGGAACTTCCCTTCGTATAGCTCTTCATAGGGGGGAGCGGCCCCCTTCTGGGGACAGAACGACGGCCGCGCACGGGGATGCCCGCTCTCGTCTCCGAGAGTCCGGCGGCCCCCGCGGTGCGATGGACTAAAGCAGATCGCCGCCGCGCATCTCCAATCAACATGGCCCCCCACCAGCGCACTTGGTGACCATGGCGGTTTATCCGTGCAGGGCCGCGCACGTGTTGGGGCCAGCTTCTTCACACCGATCCCGGCATCGTCATAGGTCGTTCATGGCCCGCCGGAAAGCGAAAGGGACAGTCCCGCCCCAAAGGCACGGCACCCGCGCCGGCCCTGTGCAGAACCGTCGTCGACCGTGACCCCGCCGAGTATTCGGTGTGGAGATTCGCCGAAGCCGGTTTCCGGTCCGACATCGACGACGGAGGGCCACCGGCCGGTCGCCGAATGTGCGGGGCCGGGCAGTCGGCCGCCCCGCCCGCGACGGATCGCGAAAGTGCGTCCGAGGAGGGCCGGAGGGGTCCGGAGGAGGGCTGCAGCCGTCGCCGCGGAGGGGCTCCGCGGCCTCGACGGGCCCGTGCGTGCGGGAAGTCGTGACATGGCGGGCGAACTGGGGGCGTAGCGCGCTTTGCGAAATGGAAGACCGGAATCTTTTTGCGGAGCGTTGAACACCCCACCGGAACCATCCGTACCAACTGGCAACCAGGCGCCCCCAGTTCACCCGCACGACGGCGGTACGGACCCCGTCCCCAGGAGGTCAAGAGTTGAGTCACAAACGAGCCACCAAGCGTAAGGCGTTCATAGCCGCAGGCGGCGTGGCGGCGCTCGGCGCGGCAGCCCTCATCCTGCCCAACGCGATGGCGTCCCAGACGGAGTCGAAGGACGCCGCCCCGAAGACGCTCGCCGCGAGTGACGCCTCGGACCTCGCCTCCCAGCTCCGGGAGGCACTCGGTGACGCGTTCGCAGGCGCGTACTACGACTCGGCCGAGAAGCAGCTCATCATCAACGTCATCGACGGCCTCCAGATCGACGGCGACGACAACGACGTGATCGTCCAGGCCCAGTCGGCCGGTGCGGAGGTCCGTGAGGTCGAGAACAGCTGGTCCGAGCTGCAGAAGGGCGCGGCGACGCTGAAGGCGAAGGCCAGCGTCCCCGGCACCGCCTGGGCGATCGACCCCCGCACCAACAAGATCCAGGTCACCGCCGACTCCACGGTCACGGGCGAGAACTGGGACACCATCGAGTCGGCCACCAAGTCGCTCGGCACGGGCATGGCGACCATCAAGAAGTCCGCCGGCACCTTCAAGACGTTCCTGGAGGGCGGCGACGCCATCTTCGGCGGCGGCGCGCGCTGCTCGGCCGGCTTCAACGTCGTCAACGCCGAAGGCGCCCCGGCCTTCCTGACCGCCGGTCACTGCGGAGTCGTCGAGGCCGAGTGGTCCGAGGAGGAGGGCGGCGCCCCGATCGCCACGGTGGACGCCGCGACCGCCACCTTCCCCGGCGCCGGTGACTTCGCCCTGGTCAACTACGACGACCCGGCGACCCAGGCGGCCAGCACGGTCGACCTCGGCAACGGCCAGACGGTCGACATCAAGGCGGCCGGCGAGGCCGAGGTCGGCCTCCAGGTCTTCCGCATGGGCAGCACCACCGGTCTCGCCGACGGCCAGGTGACCGGTCTCGAAGCCACGGTGAACTACCCCGAGGGCACGGTCACCGGTCTCATCCAGACCGACGTCTGCGCCGAGCCCGGCGACAGCGGCGGCTCGCTGTTCACCGAGGACGGCCAGGCCATCGGCCTGACCTCCGGCGGCAGCGGCGACTGCACGGTCGGCGGCGAGACCTTCTTCCAGCCGGTCACCACCGCCCTCGCGGCGGTCGGCGCGACCCTCGGCGACGCGGGCGCGGGCGCCGGTGAGGAGGCCGCCGGCGGTGCCGGTGACGCCGCGGGTGCCGGCGAGCAGGCCGACGGCGGTGCCGCCGCCGGTGCCGGTCAGGAAGAGGGCGCGGCCGCCGCGGGCGCAGGCGAGGAAGAGGGCGCGGCCGCGGCCGGTGCGGGCGAGGAGCAGGGCGTCGTGGGCGGTGCCGGTGACGCCGGCGCCGCGGCCGGTGCCGGTGACGACGCCGGAGCGGACCAGCAGCACGACCAGGGTGTCGGCGACCAGGGCGCCGAGCAGCAGGGTGCCGAGCAGCAGGGCGTCCGGCAGTAGGCGGACACCCCCCGCACGTGGACGACGGCCCGGGCTCAGCGGCCACTGACCCCCGGCCCGTCACCCCACGACCCGCCTGCCGGCCCCACCCCAGCGGTGCGGCCGGCAGGTGGAACGGTCCGGCCCTCCGGCGGGAGGGCCGGACCGCTTTCGTCCGTCCGCCGCGCTTTCGTCCGTACGGCGAAGACCCCCGACCCGCGGCACGCGGGCGGTCACCCGGCGGCGCCCGTGGCCCGCAGCAACAGCAGGGCCACGTCGTCCGCTCGCTCCTCCGCCGCCTCCGTCTCCCGTACGAGACGGTCGGCGAGCCATTCCAGGGGCCGCTCCCCGGCCGTCGACAGCCGCTCCCCGAGAGCAGCCAGCGCGTCCTCGATGTCCACCCCGGGCGACTCGATCAGCCCGTCGGTGTACAGGACCAGCACCGACCCCGGTGTCAGCGCCACCTCGGTCGTCGGATACGTCGCCGACGCGTCGATGCCGAGCAGCGGACCACCGGCGAGGTCCAGCACCCGCACCTTCCCGTCCGGCCGGCGCAGCAACGGCGGCGGATGCCCCGCCCGCGCCATGACGGCCGTCCCGTGCGCCGGGTCGAGCCGCAGATACAGACAGCTCGCGAACAGCTCCGAACCCAGGTCGATCAGCAGCCGGTTGGTGCTGCTCATCACCTCCCCCGGTGAGTGCCCGACGGTCGTGTACGCGCGGACCGCCGTACGGATCTGCCCCATCAGGCCCGCCGCCGTCACGTTGTGCCCCTGCACGTCCCCGATCACGGCGGAGGCCCGCCCGTGCGAGAGGACCAGGTCGAAGAAGTCGCCGCCGATGTCCATGCCCCGGGTGGCGGGCAGATAGCGGGAGGCGGCCTCGATTCCCGGGATCGACGGCAGCGAGTGCGGCAGCAGGGCCTGCTGCAGACCGTGCGCGAGCTGGTGCTTGGCGTCGTACAGCAGCGCCCGCTCCAGGGCCTGGGCGATCAGCCCGCTGAGGCTGGTCAGCACCGCGCGCTCGTCGGCGGGGAAGGGATGCGGCTCCGCGTACCCGAGCACCCAGGTACCCACCGGCCGCCCCGAGGCGATCAGCGGGATGTACGCCCAGGCGCTGAGCCCGTCCGGGGTGTCCTGCCGCACCGGGTACAGGTGCTCCAGCTGCTGCCGGGACTCGAAGAAGGCCGGCACCCCGGTGGTCAGGGCGTGCGCCCCGGGCATCGGCGCGGTGAGCGGGGTGCCGTCGAAGCGTTCCACGAGGTGCGGGTCGGCGTAGCCGCGATGGCCGAGCACATGCAGCCGCCCGGCACGCGAGCCGTACATCACGAGGGCCTGCCCGCCGATGGCCGGGACGATCTCGTCGGCGACCAGTTCCACCACGTCCTGCACGCCCACCGCCTCGGTGAGCGCGCTCGCCAGCGCCAGTACGTGGTGGATGGTCACCAGGCGGCCCGGCCCGTCGCCCTCCACCCGCGCGGCGTGCTCGGCCTCGGCGACCGCGCGGGCCCGCGAGATCCGTACGCTCAGCCCGTTCGACCCCGGGTACAGCCGGAACGACAGCCAGTCGCTCGGTGGCCGGAGCGCCACGAACGACGTCACGTGCTGACTCATCAGCGCCGCCCGGTACCGGTCCTCGTACGCCGGATCGTTGAGCCACGGCACCGACACCCACAGCTGGGTGCCCAGCAGACCGCTCACCGGGATGCCGAGCAGTTCGGCCGTGGACGCGTTGGCGAAGGTGATCCGCCCGTGCAGGTCGAGCGCGCACATGCCGTACGGCAGCCGCGCCACCATCCGCGCCGCCTCCACCGTGCCGAGCGTCCCCGCGACCATGGTCGCCGACGGCGCCGACAGGTCCGGCTCCGGCAGCACCGGGCGGCCCTCCTCCTCCGCGCGCCGCAGCCGCTTGGCGAGCCGGTCGCAGGCCGAGGTCAGCTGGTCCCGCTCGCGTTCGCTCAGCTCCGGCGGGTGGGAGCCGGGCCAGGTGAGGAAGACGGCGCCGTAGGTGGTGTCGCGGGTCGCCACCGGCAGCGCGGCCAGGGCGAACGGATAGGGCAGGACCACGGCGATCCGGGGATAGCGGCGGGCCATCTGCTCCTCGCCGCTGACCCACACCAGACGCTGTCCCCGCACCGCCTCGGAGACGGGGACGGGGGCGCTCAGCCCCACCCGCTCCCACGGCGCGGCGAACGACCTCGGCAGTCCCGCCATGACCGCCATCTCCAGGACCGGCTCGTCCGGCGCCAGCAGATACACCGCCCCGGAGTGGGCCCCGACGTCGTCCATCATCGAGGCCAGCGCCAGGGAGAGCAGCGGATGGCCGACACGGCCCGTCTCCACGGTCGTCCGCCCCGCGGACGCATGGACGTCGGACATGCCCACCACCTCCTCGCACGGCCGCGCGACGGTTCCAGGGTCCAGGCTCCTCCTAGGGGGCCGCCCACGCACGGCGAGCGCCCGCCCGGACGAACCGCCGTACCCCCTCCCGCCCGGCCCATGCCCCCTCGCCTGATGCGCGCGCTCGCGCACGGGCGCCGCGAGTGCGCCCCCGCGCCCCCCAATGGCTGGTTCTCCGTGCCCTGGCGTGTGGTCGGGGACGCCGACAATGGGCACGCGCTTGGGGCGGAGGACATCGGTGGGCCGGGAGGCGGAGGGCGAACGTGATCGGGGTACTGCTCGTGCACGACGAATGTCTGGTCAGGTCGGTCCTCGCGGAGTGGCTGCGCCAGGAACCCGACCTGATGGTGCACGACGCGTCCTGGCGCGCGGCGCCGGGCCGTGTCCGGTCCCTGCGGCCGGACGTCTGCGCGGCGGACCTGGACTGCGCCGACGCGGTCGGCATCCCGCCCCTCGGCGACCTGCGCGGCGCGGGCGGCCCCGCCCCCGGGCTGCTGGTCCTGGCCCACGCGGGCAGACCCGGCCTGCTGAAGCGCGCGGCGGAGGCCGGGGCCCTCGGGTACGTGGACAAGAAGGGCTCGCCCCGGCGGCTGGTGTCGGCGATACGCGAGGTCGCCCGGGGGCAACGCTTCGTCGACGACTCCCTCGGCTTCGGATTCCTCAAGGCCGCCGAGATGCCGTTCACGCGCCGCGAGCTGAGCGTGTTATCCCTGGCCGCCGAGGGTGCCTCGGTGGCCGAGATCGCCGGCAGCCTGCACCTTTCCCACGGGACCGTGCGCAACTACATGGCCGCCATCACCCGTAAGACGGGGGCGCGCAACAGGATCGACGCCATCCGGATCTCGCAGGGGGAGGGCTGGCTCTGAACAGCGCCCGCCGCGCGGGTGCGGCGGGGCCGGTACGGGGGACCAGGCGCCGACCAGGTCCCGGTAGAGCGCCGAGCGGGCCAGCAGCTCACCGTGCTCCCCGTGGGCGACGGACCGCCCGTCCATGACCAGCACCCGGTCGGCGCGGCGGGCCGAGCTGACGCGATGGGCGACCACCACGAGGGTCGTGCCCGGCCGCCGGGCGAAGGCCCGTTCCGCGCGCTCCTCCGCCTCCGGGTCCAGGTGACAGGTCGCCTCGTCGAGGATCACGACCGGCGCCGGCGACAGGTACGCCCGACCGAGCGCGATGAGCTGCCGCTCCCCGGCGGACAGCGCGCGCGGGTCGACCTCGGCGGCCGGACCGCCCAGCCGGACCATCACCTGGGTGAGCCCCACGGCCTCCGCGGCGCCCCACAGCTCCTCCTCGGGCACGGGTTTCGGCCGCAGTTCGGCGAGATTTTCGGCGAGGGATCCCCCGAAGACGTACGCCTCCTGCGGAATGAGCACCCGGTGTGCACGCGCTGTGGCGCCGGGTACCGGCTCCCCGCACAAGCGGACGGTGCCGCGCCGGGGGAGCAGCAGACCCGCGGCGAGCCCCGTGAGGGTGGACTTGCCGATGCCGCTGGGGCCGACGACGGCCAGGTGCGTGCCCTGGGCGATATGGAGGCTGAGGTCGTCGATGACGGGGGTGGCGGAGGAGCCGTAGGCGAAGGTGACCGAGGAGAGGGAGAGGGCGGGAGCGCCGGCGGGAGCGGACGGGGCGCACGGGGTGGGGAGGGGCGAGGTGTGCGGCGGGCCGGGAGGGTGGGGCGGGTGGCCCGGCGGAAGCAGGCGGCGCAGTACCACCGCGAGCCGGGAGCCGCTGGTGCCGAGGCCGTGGACCAGGTTCTGGAGGGCGGGCAGGAGCGACTGGGTGACGTAGGCGAGGGCGCCGATCAGGGCGCCCGCGGTGACGCCCCGGGCCAGGAGCCAGGGTGTGGCGGCCAGCAGCAGGACGACGGGCAGGTGGCCGCCGATCGCGAGGGCGGCGACGCGTACGACGCCCCAGCGGGCCAGCGCGCGGGCGGCCCGGTGCTCGGCGTCGACGCGACGGCCGGTGTCGGCGGCGACGATGTCCTCCGCGCCGGCCGCCGTGATGTCGCGCAGCCCGGGGCAGACGTCGCCGAGCCGGTCGGCGAGCGCCTCGTCGGCGACGAGGAAGGTCTCCTGCCGGCGGGCCAGCGGCCTGAGCGTCGCCAGGAAGAGGGCCACGCCGGCGATCAGCGGGGGCGCCACCACGAGCAGCAGCGGCGGCGCCAGTGAGAAGAGTCCGACGAGCGCCCCGGCGGCGGTGAACAGGAACGAGCGCGAGACCATCACCAGCCCGGCGAAGGTGTCCCGGGCGATCTCCACCTGCTGGGTGAGCCCGGACAGGGCACCGCCGTCCGCCTCCCGCACCCCCCGCCCGACCACCCCGCGCACCAGCCGGTCCCGCAACGGCTCCACCAGCCCCGCCACACACCCGTACACCCGCCCGGTGCCGAACGCCCCGACGACCACCGCCCCCGCCCCGACCCCGAGCCACCCCAGCCCGACGCCCGCCCGCCCGGCCAGGAACCCCTCGTCGAGGGCCCGCGCCAGCGCGTACCCCGTCAGAAACGTCTGCACCGCCTCCAGCACGGACCACAGCACCAGCGTGACGACGACCCGCGCCCGGCGCCGGAGAAAGCGGAGGCCGCGACGGGGGAGGCCGGGTGGGGGGAAGGACTGTCCCGGCAGGCCGGCTCCGGTGGCCGGCCGGTCGGTCCTACGACGTTCGTCCCGGTCGCCCATCACGAACCGCCGTACGGAGGCGTGTCGTCCTCGGCGGCCTTCGCCCCGCCCGCGCCGGGCGAGGCGGAGACGCCCTCCTCGCCCCCCTCTCCGAACAGCTCCCGGTACGCCGCCGTCCGCCACAACTCGGCGTGGGGCCCCACCGCCCGGACCCTCCCCCCGTCCAGCCAGGCCACCGCGTCCGCGCGGGCGGCCGTGGCGGCGCGGTGGGCGACGATCAGGCGGCTGCCGCCGGTGGGGCGCAGCAGCGCGGCGGTGATGTGGCGTTCGGTGACGGTGTCGAGGCTGGAGAGCGCGTCGTCGAGCACGAGGAGACGGCTGTCGCGGGCGAACGCCCGGGCGAGACCGAGGCGTTGGACCTCCCCGCCCGACAGGGGGGCGTCGGCGCACGGGGTGGCGTAGCCGTCGGGGAGGCGCCGGAGGAAGGCGTCGGCGTGCGCGGCGCGGGCGGCTTCCCGGACGCGGGCGGGGGAGGGCCGGGGGACACCGAAGGCGATGGTGTCCTCCACGGACTCGCCCAGCAGGGCCGGGCGTTCGAAGGCGTGGGTGACCGCCCGGCGCAGCTCCCGGCGGTCCAGTTCGGGCAGGGGCACCCCGTCGAGCCGTACCTCTCCCTCGTCCGGGTCCGTGAGCCGCCCCGCGACGGCCGCGAGCAGCGACTTGCCCGCCCCGGACCGGCCCACGACGGCCAGGGTGGTCCCGCCCGGTACGACGAGATCGACCCCGTCCAGCACGGCGCGCCCCCCGCGCCGGACGGTCACGGAGCGCAGTTCCAGCCGCCCCTCGGGGGCGCCCTGCCCCGGCGGCGGGAGCAGCCGTTCGCCGTACGCGGTCGGAGCCTCGGCCAGGATCTCGGCGAGCCGGTCCGACCCCGCCCGGCCGCGGACGAGGCCCGAGACAAGGCCGACCAGGACGCCGATGCCCGCGGCCAGCACCGCGTAGCGGGACGCGGCGAGCAACTCGCCCACGGACAGACGGTCCCGGGTCACCAGGACGCCCGCCGTGGCGACGACGGAGAGCTGCAGCAGGGGTGCCACGGCGGCCGCCCGCGCGGCGGCCCGGCCCTGGACCCGCCACATCCGGTGCCCCTCACGGGAGAGTTCGGGCAGGGGGCCGAGGACGCGGGCGACGGTCCGGTCGGCGATGCCCGCGGCGGCGATCGTGCGGTGTCCGGCGACGGCCTCGGCCAGACCGCCCGCGATACGCCCCTGGGCCCGCTGATAACGCGCGACGCAGTCGGAGGAGTCCCGGGCGAGCGCGCGCAGCAGCAGCGCGAGCAGCGGCGCTCCGACCAGGAACACCACCGCGAGGAACGGGTCGATCAGGCCCAGGGCCACCACAGCGCCCAACGGCCCCGCGAGCGCCGCGAGAAGCGCGGCGACGGTGGCGGGCGCCGTTCCCGCCTGGGCCGCGTTCCCGACGAGCCGGGCCACCAGGTCCCCCGGCCCGAACCGGCCGACGGCCCGCGGCCCCACCGCCAGGACGTGTCCGACCGTGCGGTGGCGCAGCCAGGCGGTGGACCGGGCGCTCGTGGTCCCGGCGAGGACGGTCTCGACCGCGTCCAGGGCGGCGACGGCGAGAACCAGCCCGGCGCACCACACCACCCGGCGCGAGGCGCCCGGGTCGCCGGCCAGCAGCAGATCCAGGGCCCGCCCGAGGGCGAGCGGCAGCGACAGGTTCGCCCCCGTCGCGGCCATGGCCACGAGTGCCAGGACCGCACAACGGGGGCCGGAGTGCCGGAGGGTGGAGCGCGGCAGGGAGAGGGACGCGGCGGCCGGGCCGGGGGCGCCGGCTTCGGAGAGGGTCGTCATACCCGTCCTGACGTGGGATGACCGGGTGACCGGGTGACCGGGATGACCGGACGAAGGGGCGGAGGCGGAGGCGTGGACGGAGGTCGCGCGACCGCCGTGTGGCAGTGGCGCGGAGGTGAGTGAGCCCCGGACGGCCCCTCCCCAGGCAGGGGAGAGGAACCGTCCGGAGCCGTCGGCGCGGCTCAGCCGCCGTGCCGGTCCGACGGACGCCCGGGATCACCCGGACGCCCCGGCCGGGTCAGAGGCAGAGCGTGATGCTGGCCGCGCTCACACAGGACAGAACGCTCAGGGAGCTGGGCCCGCCGGTGCCGGTCGTCTCGTCGGCTTCCATCGTCTGCAGGTCGAGGAGTGCCATGTCGATTCCTTTCGGTCGTGGCCCGTTCAGGGGCCTTGGGGACGGGGGTGTTGCGTCACGACTCCGCCGGGTGGCGGAACCGCGTCATTGGGGCCGCCGTCGGAGCGGCGGCAGGAACGGAAGGTGTGCCGTGGCGTCGTCGGCGTCAGCGTGTGCCGCGCCGAGCGCCAGCAGGCAACCCGCCGTCCCGGTACCGAGGTCCATGGAGAGCCGCATCAAGTGGTTGCCGGGGAAGGCCAGTTGCCCCTCGTACGGCATCGAGTGCCAGCCGAGCGCCGCGATCTGTTCCGTCAGCGTCTCGCGGGGGGCGCCCGTCCGGGCGAGGTGCAGGATCATCCCGGCGCGGCCCTCGAACAGCCCCGGCTGCGCGTAGAAGCGGTAGGTCGCGGCGGTCAGGACGCCCGCACGGATCCGGGCGAAGCCCTCCGCGAAGCTCTCCACACCGAGGGTTCCCTCGGCCGTGGTGTCCTCCGCTCCGGAGACGGCCGCCGCGGAGGCGCCCGCCCGGGGGTCGGCAGTCCACGAGCCGTCGGTCCTGGAGCCGTCCGTCGCGGTGGCGGCCGCGGCCGTGTAGTCGTCGAGCACCATGCCGACGCCCACGCTCCCGTCGCCGAGATACGGCATCGTCCGCCATCCCTCGTCGACGGCCAGACCGCCGTTCGTCTGCTCGACCAGGCACTCCAGGTCCTGCCGCAGCGCCTCACCGGCCGAGGCGAGCAGCGCGGGATCGCCCGTCGCCTCGTACCGGCGCAGCAGGAACAGGGCGGGCCCGCTCGCGCCGCGCAGCAGGCCGGCGCGGCGGCGGGGCGGAGCCGGGCGGGGCTCGGCGAGACGGTCGACGAGGAGGCGCGCGGCCTCGGCCGCCCGCTCGCGCAGCCCCGACTCACCGGTGGTCCGCGCCAGCTCGTCGAGCACCAGGCCGAGCCCTGCCAGACCCCCGCGCAGGTCGGACGACAGCCGGTGCCACTTCTCGGCGAGGATCCGCTCGACCAGGTCCAGGGCCCGCTGCCGGTGGCCCAGCCGGTCCAGGGTCAGGGCCACGCCCGCGAGCCCGTCGTACAGGCCGAGCGGGGTCCCGATCGGCACCGGGGCGGTGTGGTCGAGCAGCCAGCGCTCGCCCTCCTCGTAACGCTCCGCGCCGACCTCCGCGAGCGTGTACAGGACGCCCGCCGCTCCGTGCGCGAGGCCGAGTCCGCCGCCGTCGGAGAACTGGGCGACGTCCCCGGGGAAGAGCCGGTCGTCGCGCTCCGGCGTGGCCGAGGCCAGGATCGCCTTGACCATCGAGTCACGGCTGTACGGCCAGTCCCCGGGCCCGGCGAGGGGCCAGTCGCCCGCCGGGGCGCGTGTCCCGGCCAGCCGGGGGCCGGCGTCGCCGCCCGCGCGGGTGATCTCCGCGACCGCCTCGTCGAGGAACGCGCTCGGCACCTCCGGGAACTGCTCGGCGATCACCGTGGCCAGATGGGCGGCCTTCTCCCGCTCCACCACGAACAGGGACGTGACCGGCAGGAACAGCGCGAGGCGCAGACACGCCAGGGCGTAGCGGTCGACGTCCGGGCCGGTGCGGTCCGGGGGCGCGAGGAAGCCGGGGTGGGCGACGGTCTGGCGGCCGTCGTCCTCGGCGGGCGCCGCCGCCTCGAAGTCGAGGAGGGAGACCGACCGATCGTCGGGCGCGACCATGATGTTGAAGACGTGCAGGTCGTTGAAGACGATCCCGCGCGAGTGCACCGCCGCCACCGCCTCCTCCACGGCCCGGTGCACGTGCAGCGCCCAGGCCGTGTACGCGGTGACCGCGTCCGGTTGCGGGTCCGGGGCCAGCAGGGGGTGCCGTTCGGCGACGCAGGAGTTCAGCGGGCGGCCCTCGACGAAGTCCATGACGAGGAAGCGGTGGTCGCCGAGCGTGAACCAGTCGCGCACCTCGGGCACCACACCCAGCCCGGCCAGCCGCTCCAGCGCGTCCTTCTCCCGCTCCAGCCGGGTCACCGCGTCGGCCCCGTCGGCGGCCAGCCCGGCGTGCGGGCGTCCCTCCTTGAGGACGACCCGGCGGCCGTCACGGGTGTCCGTGCCGACGTACACCCCGCCGCCGTTGGAGAAGTGCAGGGCCTTGTCGATGCGGTACGGCAGATCGCCGACGGTGGTCGTGTTGCGCGCCGCCAGCTGTGGCTCCAGGAACGCGGGCAGGGTCACCCACTCGGGCACATGGAAGGTCGGCTTCCGCTGGTCCGGCACCAGGGTGCCCGCGCCGTCGCGGACGGCCGGGACGAGCGTGCCGCGCTCGTCGACGACGAAGGAGCGGGCGAAGGCGCCGTAGCGGACGTACAGCGGTCCCTCGTTCCAGCGCAGGTCCGTGAGGATGTACGGCCCGTCGTGGCCCTTGAGGAGGTCGCCCAGCTCGCGCAGGACGAGGTGCAGCTGCTCCTCGTCGCCCGGGTAGACCGTGACGAACTTGCCGCTGCTGTCGCGGGCCGCGTACTTGGCGTTGCGCAGATGCAGCAGATGCGGGCCCGGCACGAACTTGAACGGGATGCCGCGGGGCACGCAGTAGTCCCACACGATCGCCGCGATCCGGTCCGCGTTCCCCCGAGTGGCGGAGGCGTGCACCTTCCATCCCTGGGTGGGTCCGGGACGGGGCCGCCCGCCGTCGTCGACCGGTGTCAGCGTCAGCCAGTCCCCGATCCGGGCGGCCCGCCAGCCCTCGGGAACCGCGCGCCCGGCGGTCGCGTAACCGGGAGCCGCCGCGCCGGCGCGGTCGCCGGCCGAGAGCCGGTCCGGTGTCTCGTAGAAGTGTCTGTCGGCGAGCGCGTACGCCTCGTACCGCTTGTCCATGCCGGTTCCCCCGGGTCGTGTGCCGTCGCTCCCTGGGCCAAGTGACGACGAGCCTTCCAGCCCGCCGGGGCGCCCGACAGTCACGGCTGTCACCAGAAACCCGTCACGGCTGTCACGCGCTCACCGTGCGGAACGCACGCGTAAAGATGTGTTCGACGTTCTTCGAAACGGGCAGCCCGCGGCGGGCCCCCGGCCCGGCGGAACGGTCCCAGGGGCTGCGCGACCGTGCCGGAAGCGCTGTAATTGCGGACGTGGTCAGTGCAGGCGCTGCGGAACGCGGAACGAGGACGCTGCGTGCCGAACTCGCGCTCAAGTCGCTCGGCGGCCATCTCGATCCGCACGAGCGGCTGCACGCCATCCTCGAACAGGTGCTCGTGTTCACGAGTGCGAGCGTCGCCGCCGTGTACCTCCCGGACGGCGAGGGCCAGGCGCTGCTGCTGGCCGGCTCCGCCGGCGTCCCGAGGAACCTGTACGGGCTCCGAGACAGCTATCCGGCGGCGGGGACCACCCCGGTCGCCGAGGTGTGCCGTTCGGGCCGGCGGCGCTGGCTCCCCTCCGCCGACCTCCAGCACGACGCCGACGTCCGCCGGGCCCACGCCGAGGAATTCTCACTGGGCGTGCTGCCGCTGCGTGAACGTGGCTGCCTCGTCGCCGTCGGCGACGGCGCGGACGCCTTCGGGCCCGAGGACCGGCAGTGCCTCGACCTGCTCGCCGAGGCGGTCACCAGCTCCGCACCCGCGCCGCCCGCCGGACCCGGCGCCTCGTTCGACCTGGCCATGGACAGCGGGCGGGTGGAGGTCGACGAGGGGCTGCTGGAGCTGTTCGGCATGGGTCCGGACGACTTCGACGGCCGGGTGGAGACCCTGATCGCGCTCACCGTGCCCGAGGACCTGCCCGCGCTGATGTCCGTCGTGGAGGCGGACCACATGTCGATCGGCGACCGGGAGCTGGAGTTCCGCATCCTGCAGCCCTCCGGGGAGCAGAAGTGGCTCCGGCTGCGCGGCCGGATCCTGCCCGGCGGCGAGGACCGGCCCGCCCGTCTCGTCGGCACCGTCGCCGACGCCTCCACCCTGCGCACCGGCCGCGGCGACGTGGCCCGCATCCAGCGCCTCGCCGCCTCCCTGGCCACCGCCGGCACGGTCCGTGACGTCAGCCAGGCCGTGGTGACCGCCCTGCGCAAGCCGCTGCGGGCCGACCGGATCGCCCTCGCCGAGCTGGAGGGCGACCGCCTGGTCGTCACCGTCCTCGATCCGCCGCAGCCGGAGGTCTGGCCCGAGGTGTGGCGCTCCGAATGGCGCTCCGAGTGGCCCGACGCGCCCGTGCGCACCATGCCGACCCTCGCCACCGCGCTGCGCGAGGGACGGGCCGGGATCTGGCCCGCCGGCGCCGATCTGGAGCCCGCCCTCGCCGAGGTCGGCCCCGGCGGCCTGGCCGTCCTCCCCCTGCCCGCCGGGGGCCGGATGGCCGGGGCCTGTCTGATCGGCTGGGACAACCCCCACGACTTCGGCCCCGAGGAGCGCGCCCTGCTCACCGCCGCCTCGGGCCTCGCCGGGCAGGCCCTGATGCGGGCCCACGCCTTCGACGCCGAACACGAACTCGTCGGCATGCTCCAGCGCACCCTCCTGCCGCGCCGGCTGCCCCAGCTGCCGGGCGCGGTCGCCGTCGCCCGCTATCTGCCCACCACCGCCGGTCTGGAGGTCGGCGGCGACTGGTACGACGTCATCCCGCTCCCGGACAACCACGTCGCCCTCGTCATCGGCGACGTCCAGGGCCACAACGCGGGCGCCGCCACCCTCATGGGCCAGATGCGCACCGCCCTGCGCGCCTACGCCGTCGAGGGGCACCCCCCGGACGTCGTGGTCTCGCACGCCAACCGGCTCCTCATGGACATGGAGACCGACCTCTTCGCCACCTGCTGCTACGTCGACATCGACATGGAGGAGGGGTCCGCCTGGTACGTGCGCGCCGGACACATCCCGCCGGTGGTGCGTCACCCGGACGGCTCCACCGAGATCAGCGAGTCGGAGGGCGGACCGCCGCTCGGCGTCGTCATGCGCGCCGACTTCCCGATGAGCCCCCTGCGGCTGGCCCCCGGCTCACTGCTGGCCCTCACCACGGACGGCCTCGTGGAGTCCGCCGACGTCGACGTGGAGGACGGCCTCGACCATCTCGCCGCCGAACTGGCCGCCGCCGACCCCGCCCACCTCGGCGTGGTCGCCGACACCCTGCTCGGCGGCGCCAACCGCGACGACGACGTGGCCCTGCTCCTCGTGCGCTACGACGGCATGGCCCTGCGCCCCCAGCGCGAGAACTGGAGCGTCTGGCGAGTCCCCCAGGCGGTCGGCCAGGCCCGCCGCTACACCCGGCGCGTCCTGCGCCGCTGGGGCGTGGAGTCCACGGCCGACACCGTGCTCCTCGTCGTCTCCGAACTCGTCACCAACGCCCTCGTCCACACCGACGGCCGTGTACGCCTCGACCTCACCCTTCTGGCCGACCGTCTGCGCGTCGCGGTCGCCGACTCCTCCCCGCGTACGCCGGCGAAGCCCACGGTCATCGGCTGGGAGGCCACCGGCGGTCGCGGCATTCTCCTCGTCGAGGCCGTGTCCGCGGCCTGGGGCACCGTCCCCGTCAGCGGCGGGAAGCAGGTGTGGGCGGAGATCCCCCTCGACTGAGGCGGGTACCGCCCGGACCGGCCGGCGGGTCGGTGTGCGGGCCGATACGCGGCCGGGGCCGGGTGCCGGTGCCGGTGCGGGTGCCGTCGCGTGACGCGCGCTCGGCCGGTAGCTCCGGCGCCGCCGACGGCGTACCGCCCACGCCGGATGCGACCCTGTCTCCGTGCGCCTCCTGCTGACGACCGACACCCACCTGCCCCAGCGCGCCAAGGCGCTGCCCGAGCGGCTTCTCGCCGAGATCGCGGAGGCCGACGTGGTCGTCCACGCCGGCGACTGGGTCGACGAGGACACCCTCGACCTCCTGGAGACCCGCGCACGCCGGCTGATCGCCGTGTACGGCAACAACGACGGCCCCGCCCTGCGCGCCCGCCTCCCCGAGGTCGCCCACGCCGAACTGGCCGGTCTGCGCCTCGCCGTCGTCCACGAGACGGGCCCCGCCCAGGGCCGCGAGCCGCGCTGCGCCGCCCGCTTCCCCGGGACCGACGTCCTCGTCTTCGGCCACAGTCACATCCCCTGGGACACGACCACGGCCACCGGTCTGCGCCTGCTCAACCCCGGCTCCCCGACCGACCGCCGCCGCCAGCCCCACTGCACCTACATGACGGCGACGGCGCAGGACGGCGGACTGACGGACGTCCGGCTGCACCGACTGCCGCCCCGGACCCGACCGAGCAGCTGACCGAGGCGCTCGCTCCCGGGCTCACCGGGACGGGTCCGGCGGGGGATGGATCACCCCGGTCGTCGCCGTCAGGGGCACCCCGCTGCCGCCCCACCTCAGCGCGACGATCTCCGCCGCCACGGACACGGCCACCTCCTCCGGCGTACGGGCGCCGAGGTCCAGGCCGACCGGGGAGCGCAGCCGGGACAACTCGGCCGCGCCGAGCCCCGCCTCCCGCAGCCGCCGTGCCCGGTCGTCGTGCGTACGGCGGCTGCCCATCGCCCCGACGTACGCGGCCGGCCGGCGCAACGCCTCCTGCAGAAGCGGCCCGTCGAACTTGGGGTCATGGGTGAGGACGCAGATCACCGTGCGGTCGTCGGTCGCGGTGCCCCGCAGATAGCGGTGGGGCCAGTCGACGACCACCTCGACGGCGGCGGGGAAGCGCTTCGGGGTGGCGAACACCGGGCGGGCGTCGCACACCGTGACGCGGTAGCCCAGGAAGTCGCCGATACGGGCGACGGCCGCCGCGTAGTCGATCGCGCCGAACACCAGCATGCGGGGCTGTGGCGCGAAGGAGTGCAGGAAGACGGTGACCGAGTCCTCGCGCCGCTCGCCGTGCGGCCCGTAGTGCCGCTGACCGGTGACACCCTGGGCCAGCTCACCCCGCGCGTCGGCGGCGACGGCCACGTCCAGCCCCGCCGAACCGAGGGTGCCGACGGTGCCGTGCGCGGGGGACCCGTCGGGCGCGGCGTCCGGCCACACGGCGAGGGTGGCGCCGCGCGGGGCCGGACCGTCGACCACGGTGGCCACGGTCACCGGGTGCCCGGTGCCCACGGACTCCGCGACCCGCCCGAACGCCGGGTCCTCGGCCACCGTCACCCGCCGCACCAGCAGCGTGATCTCCCCACCACACGTCAGCCCCACCGCGAACGCGTCCTCGTCGCTGTAACCGAAGGTCTCCAGCCGCGCCTCCCCGGACGCCACGACCTCCCGGGCCAGCTCGAACACCGCGCCCTCCACACATCCTCCGGAGACACCGCCCACGACCTCGTCACCGGGCCCGACCGCCATGGCGGCCCCCGGCCCGCGCGGCGTGCTCCGGCTGACCGCGACCACCGTGGCCAGTCCGAAGGGGGAACCCGCCGCGTACCAGGCGCCGAGCGCCGGAAGAACCTCACGCACGGACCCGCTCCTCTCGCCGCCGCCCCGTGCCTCCAGCGTCCGCCGACTCGGCCCGCACCGCCCGCCGGACCAACGCCCCGGGGCCGAGGAAACCGTTTGCGACCGCGCAAACCGCTCTGCTTCACTGCGAAGGAACCCCCAGCGATCAAGGAGAGCCCCCGATGCGCGCAGCGTCCATGTCCCACCAGGAAGGAATGCACCCCATTTCGAAGGACATGACGCTTGTCACGCACGCTCAACCTCGGCATCCTCGCGCACGTCGACGCAGGTAAGACCAGCCTGACCGAACGCCTGCTGCACACCGTCGGAGTCATCGACGAGATCGGCAGCGTCGACGAGGGCAGCACCCGCACGGACACCCTCGCCCTGGAACGGCGACGCGGCATCACCATCAAGTCCGCCGTCGTCTCGTTCGCGATCGACGATCTCACCGTCAACCTCATCGACACCCCCGGCCACCCCGACTTCATCGCCGAGGTGGAACGCGTGCTCGACGTCCTCGACGGCGCGGTCCTCGTCGTCTCGGCCGTCGAAGGGGTCCAGGCGCAGACCCGGGTCCTGATGCGCACCCTGCGACGCCTGCGCATCCCCACGCTGATCTTCGTCAACAAGATCGACCGCCGGGGCGCGCGCCACCAGGACCTGCTGGAGAGCATCGCGGCACGCCTCACCCCGGGGATCGTCCCCATGGGCGAGGTCGCCGGACTCGGCACACCCGAGGCCCACTTCCTTCCCTACGACCCCCTCCCGCCCCGGCTCCTCGAACTCCTCGCCGAGTACGACGACGACCTGCTCGCCGCCTACGTCGACGACGGGACGGCCGTCCCCGAGACCCGGCTGCGCGCGGCCCTCGCCGCCCGGACCGGCGGGTCCCTGGTCCACCCGGTGTTCCACGGCTCGGCGATCACAGGATCGGGGATCGCCGAACTCGTCGACGGCATCCGGGAGTTGCTGCCCTCGACCGACGCGGACCACGGGGGCGACACGGCGGGCGGCGGAGACGGAGAAGCGGCCGCCCCACCCTCCGGCACCGTCTTCAAGGTCGAGCGCGGCCCGGCGGGCGAGAAGATCGCCTATGTGCGGATGTTCGACGGAACCGTACGCGTCCGCGACCGACTGGCCTTCCGTGACGGCGCCCGCGAAGGCAAGGTCACCGCGATCAGCGTCTTCGAAGGCGGCGCGGACGTGCGCGCGACAGCCGTGTCGGCGGGCCGGATCGCACGGCTGTGGGGCCTCGCCGACATCCGGATCGGCGACACCGTCGGCGTGCCCCGGGAGCGGGCGGCGGCGGCCCACGGGCACCACTTCGCCCCGCCCACCCTCGAAACGGTCGTCCTCCCCGCCCGCGCCGAGGACGGCGCCGCCCTGCACCTCGCCCTCACCCAACTCGCCGAGCAGGACCCGCTGATCGGTCTGCGCCACGACGAACTCCGGCGGGAGATCTCGGTGTCGCTGTACGGGGAGGTGCAGAAGGAGGTGGTGCAGGCGACGCTCGCCGACGAGTACGGCCTCGACGTCACCTTCCGCGAGACGACGACCATCTGCGTCGAGCGTCTCGCCGGGGTCGGCGCGGCCGTCGAGTTCAACAAGAAGGACGGCAACCCGTTCCTCGCGACGGTCGGGCTGCGGGTGGAACCGGCGCCGGCCGGCTCCGGGGTCGCCTTCCGGCTTGAGGTGGAGCTGGGGTCCATGCCGTACGCCTTCTTCAAGGCCGTCGAGGACACCGTCCGGGAGACGCTGGAGCAGGGGCTGCACGGCTGGCGGGTCCCCGACTGCACGGTCACGATGACGCACTCCGGCTACTCGCCCCGGCAGAGCCACGCCCACCAGGGCTTCGACAAGAGCATGTCGAGCACGGGCGCGGACTTCCGCGGGCTGACCCCGCTGGTGCTGACGGACGCCCTGCGGCGGGCCGGCACCCGTGTCCACGAGCCGATGCACCGCTTCCGGATCGACGCCCCGGCGGACACCCTGGGCGCGGTGCTGCCGGTGCTCGCCGCGCTGCGTGCCGTACCCCGGGAGACCCGGACGAGCGGGGCGGCCGTACGGCTGGAGGGGCTGGTGCCCGCTGCCGGGGTGCACGCGCTGGAGCAGCGGCTGCCCGGACCGACCAACGGGGAGGGTGAGCTGGAGACGGCGTTCGACCACTACGCGCCCGTCGGCCGCGCGGCCGTCCCCTCCCGGCCGCGTACCGACCTCAATCCCCTCGACCGCAAGGAGTACCTGCTGCACCTGACCCGCCGGACGGGTGTCTGAGCGGCGGCGCGGGAGGGGCGTGGGGGAGTCCCGGGACAGGAGCGGCTAGGGGTCTCTATCGGGTCCCCGCGCGGGCGCACAAGGGCCCTCCGGGTCGTACAGGGCAAAGAATCGGTCGGGGAAGGTGAACTGTCCTGCGAAAACGGGTACTTACTCGTGCGTCAGTTGCTATTGACGGCCCGCCTGACCATTGGGACGGTAGTGCACATGTCGAATGTGGCGGACATGTCAAGATTGCGCACTCGTCTGCTCGGTGTCCTGGTACTCGTCACCGGCTTCCTGACCACGGCAGGCCCCACCCAGCCCGCCTCCGCTCTCACTGATGATCTCTGGTTCGACTCGCAGGCCGCGGCCACCCTCACCGTCGAGGGCGGCCGCTTCAAGGACGGACTCGGCCGCGAGGTCGTCCTGCGCGGCTACAACGTCTCGGGTGAGACGAAACTCAAGGAGAACAACGGGCTGCCCTTCGCCTCCGTCGCCGACGCGAGGAAGTCGGCGACCGCGCTCCGGGCACTGGGTGGCGGCAACTCCGTCCGCTTCCTGCTCTCCTGGGCGTACGCGGAGCCGGTGCGCGGGCAGGTGAGCACCTCCTACCTCGCGGCGGCCACCGCGCAGATGGGCGCGTTCCTGGACGCGGGGATCAGGGTCTATCCCGACTTCCACCAGGACCTGTACTCCCGCTGGCTGTTCGACTCCGACAGCTGGTACACCGGCGACGGCGCCCCCAAATGGGCCGTGGACCTCGGCAACTACCCCGACGAGTACTGCGGGATCTGCCCGTTCTGGGGCCAGAACATCACCTCCAACGCGGCGGTGACGAAGTCGACGTACGACTTCTGGCACAACACCTACGGTGTCCAGGACTCCTTCCTGGACACCGCGCAGAAGACGATGGCGTACGTGAAGTCCAACCTCACGTCCGCCCAGTTCCAGGGCGTCGTCGGCTTCGACCCGTGGAACGAGCCGCATCCCGGCGTCCTCGACTCGGGGCAGACCAGCAGGACGTGGGAGAAGGACGTCCTGTGGCCGTTCTACGTCAAGTTCCGCTCCCGGATGGACGCGGCGGGCTGGCAGGCCAAGCCGGCCTTCGTCGAGCCGAACCTCTTCTGGAACGCCAACATCGACTTCCAGAAGCAGGAGGGCGGACTGCTCGACGCGGGCACCATCGGACCGCGCTACGTCTTCAACACCCACTTCTACGACCAGAAGGCGATCTCCGGCGTCTTCATGTGGGGCAAGGCGGAGAACGGCCAGTACGTGAACGACTTCGGGACCGTGCGCGACCGGGCCGCCGCCGGGGGCACCACGGCCGTCGTCAGCGAGTTCGGACACCCGCTCAGCGGCTCGGTCTCCGACAAGGCGCCCACGGTCTACAAGGCCATGTACCAGGCGCTGGACTCCCGGGTGAAGGGCGTCGACTGGTGGACGAAGCCGGCCTCCTCCGGCCCGGTCCTCTCCGGCTCCCAGTGGCAGTGGGACATCTACTGGGGCCGCCACCACGAGCTGATGAACGACAACCCCGACAAGGTGCAGGCCGAGGCCGACGGCTGGAACGGTGAGGACCTCTCCGCCGTACGTGTCGACGACTCCGGTACGGCCGTGCTCCGCCAGGACGCCCGGATGCTGGACCGGATCTACCCGAGCGCCACGGCGGGCAGCACGGTCGCCTTCACCTACGAGGACCGCTCGCGGGACGGTTCCACGACCCTGACGTGGAACCCGGTGCCCAGCTCGCTGCCGAACGTCTCCTCGCTCGTCGGCTCCGGCCAGTACTCCCTGCTGGTCTGGCGCTCGGACGGCAGTACGGAGCCGACCGAGCTGCACCTGCCGGCGTCCTTCCCCACCGCGTCCACCACGGTGGTGTCCGACCTCGGGGTGACGGCGGCGCCGCCGGCGTACACCACGTCCACACCGATCGCCGCCGCGAAGGAGCCGGGCGGCACCGGCAGCCGCCGTCTGCTGCTGACCGCCGCCGACACGGGCAAGCTCCACTACGCCCTGGTCACCAACGGCGCGACAGCCCCGTCCGCCGCGCAACTGGGCGCGGCACGGACGGAGCTGTCGAACTGGCTGACCGCCAGGTTCAGTTAGCCGAGGGTCCGGTCCAGTCGGCGGGCACCTGTGCCACGCGCACCCGCTGGGGGTGGTCGCCGACTGCGACGGACACGGTCTTCTTCCCGGTGGCGAAGTCGATCGCCGTGACCTGGTCGGCGCCGCTCTCGGAGACCACACAGGACTTGCCGTCACCGCTGACGGTCGACCAGTACGGCTTGGAGACGGGGACGAGCGGGCCCTCCTGGAAGGTCGCGCGGTCCACGACGACCGCGTAGTCGTCCATCGTGCCGGCGATGCACAGCTTCGTGCCGTCCGGCTTCATGGTGAGGCCGTGGTGGCGCGAGTCGTTGACGAAGGTGGTGCGGTCGTCGCTGACGCCCGGGGACTTCGGCAGGGTCTTGGTGCGGGTGATCTTGTCGGTGGCGATGTCGTACTCGAAGAAGCCGTTGAAGAACGACACCTGGAAGTACAGCTTCGTCTCGTCGGGCGAGAAGGCGGCGGGACGGACGGCGTCCGAGTAGTCGCTCAGCCCGATGGCGTCGAGCCGCGCGCGCATGTCGATCACCTTGACCTGCTGGAAGGTGTTCGCGTCGGCGACCGTGATCTTGCGGTCGCCCTTCGTCCAGTCCAGCCAGGGCGCGTCGCTCTGGGTGTTGACGTCCCCGATCGCCATGTTCCAGATGTACTTGCCGTCCTTGGTGAAGATGTTCTCGTGCGGCTTGTCGCCGGTCTTGAACGACCCGAGCTGCTTGCCGGTGACGATGTCCAGCACGTGCACGGTGTTGCCGGTCGACGCCGACACCGCCACGCGCTTGCCGTCGGGGGAGACCGCCATGTGGTCGGAGCGGTAACCCGACACCGGGAAGCGCCAGTTGATGGCGCCGGTCCTGACGTTGATGGAGACCACGTCGGCGAAGCTCGGGCGGGAGACGACCATGGAGGAGCCGTCGGGCGTGGAGTACATGTCGTCGACGTACTGGTCGTGGCCCTCGCCCACGCTGTTGCGGATCGTCATGTAGGCGATCCACCGGATCGGGTCGGCGTTGATCTCCGCCATCCGGGCGGCTTGTCGGGGATGACGTTGATCCGGCCGATCTTGGCGAAGTCGCCGGAGGCCTTGATGACGTCCGCGGTGCCCTCCCAGTTGTTGCCCACGAACATCACCTCCCGCAGGTCGGCCGCGGCACTCGCGGGTCCGGCGGTCGCCACGGCTGTGGCGGTCAGCGCGAGCGCGGCTACGGCGGCACCGACATGCCGGGTCCTACGGCGGCGGGGGGTGGGGGAGACGGACATATCGGTTCCTCCTGCTTGCTCAGGGCATGACAAGGCGACTCGGGGACCGTGAAGGTCGGAAGCGGCTACGGGAAGTCTGAATACGGCAGCGTTCAAATGGACTTACTGGAAAGTAAGGAACGGTCCCGCTTCACCACAAGACCAGAGACACGACAAAATCAGGCGACGGCCGAACCCGGCCGTCGCAGCGAGTGGCGTTCTGTCGGGAGGAGCAGCGTGGCGGGCAGGCTCAAACAGCCCACCGGCCGGTACGGGGGCAGGTCCGCGGCGGAGCGCCGGGCCGAGCGCCGGGACCGGTTCCTCGACGCGGGTCTGCAGATGTTCGGCGACACCCCCGGCTTCCGTGCGACCACGATCGCGGGTCTGAGCGAGGCCGCCGGTCTGTCGACCCGCCAGTTCTACGAGGAGTTCCACACCCTGGAGGATGTGCTGGCCGCCCTCCACCTCCGGGTCAACGACTGGGCCGAGGAGGCCGCGCTCACTGGTCTCGCGGCGGCGCAGGGCGAGTCGATCGCCGAGCGCGCCACCGCCGCGTTCCGCGCCTACGCCGCGAACGTCACCGGTGACCCGCGCCGGCTGAGGATCACCTTCACCGAGATCATCGGCGTCAGCCCCCGCCTGGAGCGCCAGCGCCTCGAACGCCGCTCCCGCTGGGTCGACTTCATCTGCGCCGAGGCCACCGCGGCCGCCGAACGCGGCGAGGCCGCACCCCGCGACTACCGCATCGCCGCCACGGCCTTCATCGGCAGCGTCAACGGCCTCCTCCACGACTGGCAGGCCGGCTTCGTCGACGCCCCGCTCGACGAGGTGGTCGACGAACTGGTCGGCCTGCTGCTCGGCATCCTGCGTCCGACGGGATGGAGCCCGGAGACGGACTGAACCGGAGCCGGGGCGGAGGCTGCGGCCGGGCGCGGGGGAGGAGCCGCACCGCACGGGCGGCGCCCGAGGGCGTGGTGAGCCGGGGCGGTCGGCCCGAGACTTGCCGACTGCCAACCCGAGTGCGGGACCGGCGAGGGCGCACCGGACGCCGGTGGGCGGGAGGCCCGAGCGGAGAACCGGGGATGGCTGGTCCGGGGGCCGGGGCCGGGGCCGGGGCCGGTGGGCGGGGTCGGCGAGGAAGGAATGCGCCGGCCGGGAGGGTGGAGCCGGCCCGACGGGGCGCTGAGGGCCGTTGACCGAGGGAGGAGCCGGCCCGACGGGTGGTGACTGCGAACCCGCGCACAACCGGGGGACGGCTTAAGCGGAGGCCGGCGAATGGGGGGAGGCTGAGCCCGGAGTGGCCCGGAAGACCCGGCCGAGCGATCGGGGAGCCGAAACCGTGGCGGCCGGGCGAGGCTGGGCCGGAGGTCGACGACCGGGAGCTGAATCAGTCGGAGGTCGGCGATCGGGGAGGTGAACCAGCCGGAGGTCGGCGACCAGGAGGTGGCCGACGGCCGAGCCCGAGGCCCGCGTGCGGGAGAGGGGCAGGCGAAGGCCGGCGTCAGGAGAGGCGGTCCAGGGCCGTCAGGACCGGTTGCACCCCGTCCTCCCCGCGCAGTTCCCCGGCCAGTGTCCGGGCGCGGTGGCCGTACGACGGGTCGGTGGTCGCGCGGCGCAGGGCGGACGCCAGTGCGGCGGGGGTGAAACCGCGCAGGGGTACGGCCGTGGGGGACACGCCGAGGGCGACGAGGCGGGCGGCCCAGAAGGCCTCGTCGAACTGGACGGGCACCGGCACCGCCGGGACCCCGGCGCGCAGGCCCGCCGCCGTGGTGCCCGCGCCCGCGTGGTGGACGACGGCGGCCATCCTCGGGAAGAGCAGGGAGTGCGGCACCTCGCCCACCGTGAACATGTCCTCGCCCTCGCCCCGCAGCTCACCCCAGCCCCGCTGGATCACCCCGCGCAGCCCGGCCGCCCGCAGGGCCCGTACGACCTCGCCGCTCATCCGCTCCGGATCCGGCACGGTCGCGCTGCCCAGGCCCACGAAGACCGGGGGCGGCCCGGCGTCGAGGAAGTCCAGCAACGGCGCCGGCAGTCGGTTCTCGCGGTCGTACGGCCACCAGTAGCCGGTGACGTCGTGCCCGGCCCGCCAGTCGCCAGGGCGGGGCACCACCCGGGGGCTGAAGCCGTGGAAGACCGGTCGGCCCAGCCGTTCCCGGGCCCGGCGCGAGGCCACCGTACCGGTGCGCGGGAGCCCGTACTCGGTACGCAGCCGCCGCACCTCCTCCGTGAAGATCCACTCGACGGCCGCGTTCACCGCGTGCCCGGCCACCCGGTTGCCGACCGGGCCCCAGGACCGGACCCCGGTCATCGGCGGGGCGAACTCCCGTGTCGGCGCGAGGGGTTGCAGATTGACGCCCAGGCTCGGGACCGACAGTCCCCGGGCGATGGCGTGGCCGAGCGGCGCGACCGTGCCGGCCAGCAGCAGGACGTCACTGGCGCGGGCGGCGGTCTCCAGGTCACCGGCCATCCGCCCCACCAGCCTCCGGGCCATCTCCGCCGCCCGGTACAGCTTCCCGGCCCCGGTGGAACTCCGGTGCAGTCCCCGTCCGCGCTCCGACTCCAGCTCCGCCCGGGGATCCACGGGAAGGGCGTGGAAGGCGACCCCCGAGCCCGCCACCAGCGGCTCGAACCGGGCGTGCGTCACCAGCGTGACCTCGTGCCCGGCCCGGACCAGCCCGTGCCCCAGCCCGGTGTACGGGGCCACGTCACCCCGGGAACCCGCCGTCATGATCGCAACACGCACGCCCGACAGTATGGCGTCGCCGCCGGACGGCGGCAGCGGGACCGCACCGCGATGACCCGAAAAGGCCGCTGTCCGAAACGAAGCCGCTGTCCGAAACAGCCCGCACGGCCCGGGCTACTCGTCCCAGGCCTGAAGCAGGGTGTGGTCGATGATCTTGCCGTCGCGCAGGGAGATCATCGAACTGGCCCAGACCCGCACCCCGTCGGGGTACTCGCAGGACTCGGTGACGGCGACCTGATCACCCTGGACGAGGCACTGCTCGATCTTGTGCGTCATCTCCCGGCTGCAGACGTCGTCGTACATCGCGGCGATCTCGTCCCGGCCGTGCAGCACCTTGGGATGGCTCGGCTGGGTGTTGCGGTCCACGACGCGCATCTCGGCGTCGTCCGCGTAGAGCGACGTCAGCGTCGCCGCGTCCGCTTCCTCCGTGCCCCGGCGCAGCGCTTCGGCATCGAAGGCGGGGCTCGTCGAGGTGCCCATGGCTGACCTCCTTAGAAGGCCGGGCCCGGCAGGGGGCAGCGGGCCGCTCAAGGCCTCTCCTGTCAGGCTCCTCCGCCGGGCGGCGCCCGGCAAGTGCGGAGGCGGACGTGCGCCT
The DNA here is from genome assembly GCF_014873495.1 of Streptomyces stelliscabiei. GTDB lineage: Bacteria > Actinomycetota > Actinomycetes > Streptomycetales > Streptomycetaceae > Streptomyces > Streptomyces bottropensis. The sequence goes on from NZ_JADBGF010000001.1 coordinate 9,398,470, forward strand.
CACGGGTGAGCGGCCGTGACCGACCGGGGCCGGAGCGCGTTGCTGAGGGCATGATCTCAACTCGACGCATCGTCGCCGCCGTGGGTCTCGCCGTGGGTGTCACGGGCCTGGCCGCACCGATGGCGAACGCGGACGCGACGGCGGACGCGACCCGCTTCAGCCCGATCTCCACGCTGGACTCGCTCGCCGTCAGCGACCTCCCCGAGGAGCAGAAGCGGAGCCTTCCGCGTCCCTCGCAGCAGCTCGCCGGCCTGAACCAGGTCCACGAGCTGAACCGGCTGAACGAGCTGCACCAGGTCACCGACCTCGCCGCGCCCGCCCTCGGCCTGCTGGGCGCCGTCCAGTAGCGCAGCCGTTCGAACACAGCGAGAGCCCCGCCGCGGTCAGCGTGGTGGGGCTCTTGACATTCCCCGGGAACCGGGCAGAGCATCACGGAACAGTAACGTAATTGAATTTCGCACTACGATCGTTCGCGAGCGATCATGCTCGATCACGTACCGTCGTCGATACGTACCCCGAGGAAGCCGCATCATGGCCTTGACCCGTGACCTTCTGATCGGCGGCAAGGACGTGCCCGCCACGTCCGGCCGCACCGCCGAAGACCTCGACCCGTACACGGGGGAGGTGTACGCGACGGTCGCGGCGGCCGGGCCGGAGGACGTGACCCGGGCCGTGGACGCCGCCGACGCCGCGTTCGAGGAGTGGGCCGCGCTCGCTCCCTTCGCCCGGCGGGCGATCTTCCTCAAGGCCGCCGACCTGCTGGAGGGCCGGGGCGACCAGGTCGCCGACGTCATGGCGCGCGAGGCCGGCGGCACCCGCCCCTGGGCCTACTTCAACGTGGCGCTCGCGGCGAACATCCTGCGCGAGGCGGCGGCCGCGATCACCGCTCCGCGCGGCGAGGTGCTCGCCACCCAGAAGGAGGGCGCGCTGAGTCTCGCGGTGCGCGAACCCCTGGGCGTGGTGGCCGCGTTCGCGCCGTGGAACGCGCCGGTCATCCTCGGCGTACGGGCCGTGGCGGCACCGCTGGCCGCAGGCAACACCGTCGTCGTCAAGCCCAGCGAGGACGCGCCCATCGCCTGCGGGCTGCTGGTCGCGGACGTGCTCCGGGAGGCCGGGCTGCCCGACGGCGTGCTCAACGTCGTCACCAACGCGCCCGAGGACGCCGCGGAGATCGCCGAGGCGCTGATCTCCGACGAGCGGGTGCGCGCGGTGAACTTCACCGGCTCCACCGGCGTCGGCCGCATCATCGGCACCCACGCGGCGAAGCACCTCAAGCCCGCCGTACTGGAGCTGGGCGGCAAGAACGCCGTCATCGTCCTGGACGACGCGGACGTCGACTACGCCGTCGACGCCGTCACCTTCAGCGTCTTCATGAACGCCGGACAGATCTGCATGTCCGGCGACCGCATCCTCGTCCACGAGTCGCTGGCCGAGGAGTTCGCGCGGAAGTTCACCGCCAAGGTCGCCACCCTCCAGGCCGGAGACCCGAACCACCCGCACACCGTGGTCGGCCCGCTCGTCAGCGCCGACGCCGCCCGGCGGATCGCCGCCCTGGTCGAGGACGCCGTCGCCAAGGGCGCCACGGTGCTCACCGGAGGCGGGCAGCCGGAGGGCGCGGTGCACCCGGCGACCGTGCTCACCGACGTCCCCCAGGACGCCGACCTCTACTACCAGGAGTCCTTCGGCCCGGTCTGCGTGCTGCAGACGTTCGCCGCCGACGCGGAGGCCGTGGCCATCGCCAACGACACGGACAACGGCCTGAGCTGCGGCGTCATCACCGAGAGCGCCACGCACGGCCTGACCGTCGCCCGCCGGATCCGCACCGGCATCGTCCACGTCAACGACCAGTCGGTGGCCGACGAGCCGATGGTTCCCTTCGGGGGTGTGAAGGCCTCCGGCTACGGGCGCTTCGGCGGCCGCTGGGGCATCGAGGCCTTCTCCAACACCCGCTGGGTGACCATCGCCACCCAGCAGGCGCACTTCCCCTTCTGACCGGCCCCCGGTCGTTCAGCCGGCCGTCGCGAGGAACTGCGTGGCCGCCAGCTCCGCGTACAGCGGGTCGGCGGCCACCAGTTCGCGATGGGTGCCGACCGCGCGGACCCGGCCCGCGTCCATCACCACGATGCGGTCGGCCATCGTCACCGTCGACAGCCGGTGGGCCACGACCAGCACCGTCGTCGTACGGGCCACGTCGGCGACCGTGTCCCGCAGCGCCGCCTCGTTCACCGCGTCCAGCTGGCTCGTCGCCTCGTCGAGCAGCAGCAGACGGGGGTGGCGCAGCAGGGCGCGGGCGATGGCGACCCGCTGGCGTTCACCGCCGGACAGCTTGGTGCCCCGGTGGCCGACCAGGGTCTCCAGGCCCTGCGGCAGCTTGGCCACCAGACCGTCCAGCCGGGTCGTCTTCAGCACGCGCGTGAGGTCGCTCTCGTCGGCGCGGGGGTTGCCCAGGAGCAGGTTGTCGCGCAGGCTCCCGGACAGCACGGGCGCGTCCTGCTCGACGTAACCGATCGCGGACCGCAGCCGGGACAGCTCCCACTCGGCGACGTCGCGGCCGTCGACGGTGATCAGCCCGGCCTCGGGGTCGTAGAACCGCTCGATGAGCGAGAAGACCGTCGTCTTGCCCGCGCCCGAGGGCCCCACGAACGCCGTCATGCCCCGCGCCGGGACCTCGAAGGTCACCCCGTGGTGGACGTACGGCAGATCGTCGGCGTACCGGAAGCGGACCTCGTCGAAGGCGAGGGCGGCCGGTGCGGCGTCGGGGGAGGGCAGGGGAGCGGGCTCGGAGGCCGGTTCGGCGGGCAGCCGCAGCGCCTCCTGGATGCGGGAGAGTGCGGCGGCACCGGTCTGGTACTGGGTGATCGCGCCCACGACCTGCTGTATCGGCGACATCAGATAGAAGACGTACAGCAGGAACGCCACCAGCGTGCCCACGTCGATCGCGCCGGTCGCGACCCGGGCGCCGCCCACCGCCAGCACCGTGATGAAGGCGATCTGCATGGCGAGCCCGGCCGTGTTCCCGGCGGCGGCCGACCACTTGGCGGCCCGCACGCTCTGGCGCCACGACTCCTCGGCCGCCGCGTGGATCGTCTCCTCCTCGCGGTGCTCGGCGCCGGACGCCTTCACCGTGCGCAGCGCGCCGAGGATCCGCTCCAGGGAGGCGCCCATCGCGCCGACCGCGTCCTGCGCCGCCCGGCTCGCCCGGTTGATACGGGGCACGATCACCCCGAACACCACACCCGCGCCCACGATCACGCCCAGGGTGACGCCCAGCAGCACCGGGTCCACCAGCCCCATCAGCACCACCGTCGCCACCAGCGTCAGCCCGCCGGTGCCGAGGCCCACCAGGGTGTCGGTGGTGACCTCGCGCAGCAGCGTGGTGTCGGAGGTGATCCGCGCCATCAGGTCGCCCGGCTCGCTGCGGTCCACCGCCGTGATCCGCAGCCGCAGCAGATACGAGGACAGGGCGCGCCGCGCGCCGAGCACCACCGACTCGGCGGTGCGCCGCAGCACGTACGAACCCACCGCGCCCACCGCCGCGTTGGTGACGACCAGCGCGGACATCAGGACCAGCGCCCAGGTGATGGTCCGGTCGTGCGAGAGGTCGTCGATCAGTTCCCGGGCCACCAGCGGCAGCGCGAGGCCGGTGGCGCCGGTGACGAGGGACAGCAGCGCGCCCAGCAGCAGTGCCCAGCGGTGGGGCCGTACATAACCGAGCAACAGCCGCCAGGTGGGCGGCTGTCGCTCGATCGTGGTCTCAGGGATGCTCACGAGGCTCCTCGGCAGGTCGGTCGGGGAGTGGGGACCGGGGCGCGGAGCTTCAGCCTACGTCGGGGGCGCGGGCCGGCGGACCGCACGCCCCGGACGGGAGCGCTGCCGAACCGACCGGAGCCCTCCGCCCGACGAGTACGAGCGCACCGGCGGTGACGAGCATGACGACGCTCCCCGGCCCCGGGTGGCGCGCACCGGTCCGGCGCGACGCACGACGCACCCCTCCGGAGGCCGTACCGGCTGGTCACTCCGTAGGGTGACCATGGGCGGGCGACCGCCCGATCTGGGATCGACGGAAGGGTTCACCATGGCGCAGGAAGTACGCGGCGTGATCGCACCGGGCAGGAACGAGCCGGTGCGGATCGAGACGATCGTCGTGCCCGACCCGGGGCCGGGGGAGGCCGTGGTGAAGGTGCAGGCGTGCGGCGTGTGCCACACCGACCTGCACTACAAGCAGGGCGGCATCAACGACGACTTCCCCTTCCTGCTCGGCCATGAGGCCGCCGGTGTGGTGGAGTCGGTCGGCGCGGGCGTCACGGACGTCGCCCCCGGCGACTTCGTGATCCTCAACTGGCGTGCCGTGTGCGGCCATTGCCGGGCCTGTCGACGCGGGCGCCCCTGGTACTGCTTCAGCACCCACAACGCCACGCAGAAGATGACCCTCGCCTCGACCGGCCAGGAGCTGTCCCCGGCGCTCGGTATCGGTGCCTTCGCGGACAAGACCCTCGTCGCCGCCGGCCAGTGCACCAAGGTCGACCCGGCCGCCGCCCCGGCCGTCGCCGGACTGCTGGGCTGCGGCGTCATGGCGGGCATCGGCGCCGCCATCAACACCGGCAACGTCGGCCGGGGCGACAGCGTCGCCGTCATCGGCTGCGGCGGTGTCGGGGACGCGGCCATCGTCGGGTCCCGGCTGGCCGGCGCCGAGAAGATCATCGCCGTCGACATCGACGACCGGAAGCTGACCACCGCCAAGAGCATCGGCGCCACCCACACGGTCAACTCCAAGGACACCGACGCCGTCGAGGCGATCCGCGAGCTGACCGGCGGCTTCGGCGCCGACGTCGTCATCGAGGCGGTCGGCCGCCCGGAGACGTACAAGCAGGCGTTCTACGCCCGCGACCTGGCCGGTACGGTCGTCCTGGTCGGCGTCCCCACCCCGGAGATGAAGCTCGAACTCCCCCTCCTCGACGTCTTCGGCCGCGGTGGTGCCCTGAAGTCCTCCTGGTACGGCGACTGCCTGCCCGACCGTGACTTCCCCATGCTGATCAACCTGTATCTGCAGGGCCGCCTGGACCTGGAGGCGTTCGTCACCGAGACCATCGGGCTCGACGACGTGGAGAAGGCCTTCGAGCGGATGCACGGCGGCGACGTCCTGCGCTCGGTGGTGACGCTCTGATGGCCGCCCGCATCGAACACCTCGTCACCTCGGGGACGTTCAGCCTCGACGGCGGCACGTGGGACGTCGACAACAACGTCTGGCTCGTCGGCGACGACCACGAGGTCGTCGTCATCGACGCCGCCCACGACGCCGACGCCATCGCCGAGGCCGTGGGCGAGCGCCGGCTGGCGGCCATCATCTGCACCCACGCCCACAACGACCACATCGACGCGGCCCCCGCCCTCGCCGAGCGCACCGGCGCGCCGATCTGGCTCCATCCGGACGACCTGCCGCTGTGGAAGCAGACCCACCCCGACCGGCTGCCCGACCACTGGCTGGCCGACGGGCAGGTCATCGAGGCCGCCGGCGCCGACCTGACCGTCCTGCACACCCCCGGCCACGCGCCCGGCGCCGTCTGCCTGTACGACCCGGGCCTCGGCACGGTCTTCAGCGGCGACACCCTCTTCTCCGGCGGCCCCGGCGCCACCGGCCGCTCGTACTCCCACTTCCCGACGATCATCGACTCCATCCGCGACCGTCTGCTCGCCCTTCCGCCCGAGACGGTCGTCCGTACGGGCCACGGCGACAGCACGACGATCGGGGCCGAGGCCCCGCAGTTGCAGGAATGGATCGACCGGGGTCACTGATTCAGAAGAGTCCCGCATCCCGCGCCCCGAAAGGGGCGCGGGGAACTGCGCGACAAGCCACAGCGAACCCGCGGCCGCCGATCACCCCATCGACCGAGTCATTGGGCGCCTGACAGAAAACCCGACAGAAGATGTCCGGCTTCCACGACACCCTCGTGTCGAGGACGCCGGAACACCCCCGACGTCCGCCAAGGTGACACCCGTACACCCAGGAGGCCGGACATGTCGAAGCCGCTGAACAACAAGATCGCCCTCGTCGCCGGAGCCACCCGCGGAGCGGGCCGCGGCATCGCCGTGGAACTGGGCGCGGCCGGCGCGACGGTCTACGTCACCGGCCGCTCCACCCGGGAGCGGCGATCCGAGTACGACCGCCCCGAAACCCTGGAGGACACCGCCGACCTGGTCACCGAGGCGGGCGGCCACGGCATCGCCGTACCCACCGACCATCTCGAACCGGCACAGGTCCGGACCCTCGTCGACCGGATCACCGAGGAGCAGGGCCGACTGGACGTCCTCGTCAACGACGTCTGGGGCGGCGAGAAGCTCTTCGCATGGGAGAGCCCGGTCTGGGAGCACGATCTCGACAACGGGCTGCGGCTGCTGCGCCTCGCCGTCGAGACCCACGCCATCACCAGCCACTTCGCCCTGCCGCTGCTGCTGCGCAACCCCGGCGGCCTGGTCGTGGAGATGACCGACGGCACGGCCGAGTACAACGGCGCCAACTACCGCGCCTCCTTCTTCTACGACCTCGCCAAGTCCTCCGTCCTACGCATGGCGTTCGCCCTCGGTCACGAACTGGGGCCGCGCGGTGCCACCGCCGTGGCCCTCACCCCCGGCTGGCTGCGCTCGGAGATGATGCTCGACGTGTACGGGGTCACCGAGGAGAACTGGCGGGACGCCCTCGAACGCGTCCCCCACTTCGCCATCTCCGAGACGCCCCGCTTCGTCGGCCGGGCCGTCGCCGCGCTCGCCGCCGACCCGGAGGTCGCCCGCTTCAACGGGCAGTCCCACTCCAGCGGTTCCCTCGCCCGGACCTACGGCTTCACCGACCTCGACGGCAGCCGGCCGGACGCCTGGCGCTACATCGTCGAGGTCCAGGACGCGGGCAAGCCGGCGGACACCACCGGCTACCGCTGAACCGTGCTCAGGTGCGCGGTGCCGGCGCCGACGGTGGGGCGGACGGACGCGTGGTCCCGGTGAGCCCCGCCGTCGACGCGGGCCGCAGTTGCCACCGCGCGGAGTGGCCGGGCGGCAGCGCCAAGTCCTCGCGTACGGCGGCGTAGTAGGCGTCCCGCCCGGCGCGCTGCCTCTCCAGCAGCGTCTGCCAGGCACCCGGGTCCCGCGTCCCGGCGCGCAGGAACTCCTCCATTCCCATCACCGTGACGACCCAGGCGCGGGCCCTCTCCACCACCTCCGGGCTGCCGAGGAGCAGCAGCGCCTCACCGGCGGGGTCCCGGGCGGTCGTCGCCTGCGCCATGAGGGGCGCGGCCTCCTCCGGCGACAGGGGGTGGGGGTGCGGGTCGTTGCCGAGATGCGCGGCGACCCGGTAGGTGAGCGTCACCGACTGCTTCACGGCCTGTGCCCAGTCGGCGTACACCGCGAGCCGCCGCTCCTCCCAGCGGGTCTCCCGCTCCCGCCGGAACCGCACCTGCTCGCCCCGCATCACCACCAGATACGAGCCGAACGCGCCTATCACGACACCGAGCAGGGCGGGGAGTTGCTGCACGAAGGTCGACATGGGCAGACGGTATCCGGATCCGGGACGGAGATCGCGTCGCGCCTGTCCCGGTGATCGGCGGCGCAGTACGTTCGCCGCATGCATACGACGGAACGCTTCGAGGGGTACGGGGTTCTGATCACGGGCGCGGCACGGGGGATCGGCGCGGCGACGGCCCGGCGGCTGGCCGAGGAAGGGGCCCGGGTGCTGGTCACCGACGTGGACCTGCCGGCGGCCGAGCGGAGCGTGACGGAGCTGCGGGGGCAGGGGTTGGCCGTCGAGGCGTACCGGTGCGACGTGGGGGACCGGGAGTCCGTCGAGGCGGCGGTCGCGCACGCGGTGTCGGTCCTCGGTTCCCTCGACGTCCTGGTCAACAACGCCTTCGGTTGCACCCCGGACGAGCCGCTCTTCGAGAACACCCCGGACGAGACCTGGGCCCGCGACCTCGACCTCACCCTGACCAGCGCGTTCCGCTGCTCGCGCGCGGCACTGCCGCACCTGGTGGCGTCCGGCCGCGGGGCGATCGTCAACATCGGCTCCGTCAACGGGCTCCAGGACTTCGGCAACCACGCCTACAGCGCCGGCAAGGCGGGCCTGGTCTCGCTCACCCGCACCCTCGCCGGGGACGCCGCGCCGCGCGGGGTCCGCGTCAACCTGGTGGCCCCCGGCACGATCCGCACCCCCGGCTGGGCGGGCCGGGAGTCCCATCTCGACGACCTCGCCGGGATCTATCCCCTGGGCCGGGTCGGGGAGCCGTCGGACATCGCGGCGGCCGTGGCCTTTCTCGCCTCGCGGGACGCGGCCTGGATCACCGGTACGACCCTGCGCGTGGACGGGGGCCTGCTGGCCGTCAACACGTCGTTCGAGCGCGTGGCCCGGGCATGGCGGGAGGCGGAGAACGAGGCATAGGGGCGGCGCCGTCCGAAAACCCCCGGCCGCGTTCGTGCCGTCCGAAGATGCCCGGCCGTGCTCGACTGTTCCGAGAGTCCCCGGCCGCGTTCGTGCCGTCCGAATGTCCCCGACCGTGCTCGGCGGCCTCACCCCATCGCCGCGACGATCCCGTCCCAGAACCGTGCGCGTGCCTCCAGCGCCGCCGTCGCCGTCTCCACCGCCTCCTCCCAACGCCGGTCCTCCCCTGCGCACAGCTCCGCCACCATGGCCATCGCCATCGGCGTGTGCTCCTCCCCGTCCACCTCGATGTGCCGCGCGAGATAGTCGCGGAACAGCGGGAACCGCTCGGTGCCCTCCTTCTTGATCACCTGGTCGAACATGTCCGGGATCAGGTCCTCGCGGGAGAACGCGAAGGCGGCGGCCCGGCAGTGCAGCGGCCCTTCCCGGATGATCTCGAAGGTCGTGCGGACGAACTCGGCCGCGGGGCCGGGCACGCGGGCGACCCGCAGTGCCGCGGGCACGTCGTGGCCCTCGCCGACGAGCCCGAGGAACGTGTCGAGGCGGGAGGTGTCCGCGCCCGCCTCGCCCATGCCCGCCCGGTACAGCTCGAAGTGGCTGGTGAACCCGCCGTTCAGCTCGTCGCTCTCCTCCACCAGCACGATGTCGTTGACGAGCCGTCGGCCGACCGCGGACCCGCGCGGCACCCAGGGGACGTCCACACAGGTCAGGTCCCGCTGGAGGGATTTCAGCAGGGACATGAAGTCCCAGACCGCGAAGACATGGTGCTCCATGAACACCGCCATATCGGCGCGGGTGTCGATGCGCCGATAGACCGGATGTGCGGTGACTTCTTTCCGTACGGGTTCGATCGCGGTGCGCGCCCGGTCGATTCCGTCGTGGTTCATATCCCAGTCGTACCTGGACATCGGCTCTCCTTCGTCTCCAGCAATTCCCCCCGAGCCTGTGGGTGATGGTGCTCCTTTTCCGGCCGGTCGGGCAACCGCTTCCTGGATTTGCCGGAAGTTACCCAGGCGTACTTCTCGACAGAAGACGTCAAGGCGTCTGAAACGCCGTCATAAACGCACGTTCCGGACACCTTGAAAATGTTCGTTGAAGATTTGAACGGGGTCTTGGTTCCTCTCGTATTCGACGTCGTGAGCAGGAATCCCGTTACCGTCACCGTCGCGTACCAGGTGGTGCCGGGGCGCGAGGCCGACTTCCACTCCTGGGGGTGGGCCGCGCTGCGTACGAGTGCGCAGCAGCCGGGTTTTCTGGGGGGTGGCGTACTCGTCGACGGAGAGGCGGATTGGCATGTGGTCTACCGCTTCGACAGCGAGGATACGGCCCGGACCTGGGAGAACTCCGTGGTCTGGGCTCAGTGGTCGGCCCGTGTCGACGCGCTGGCGCAGGAGACCGGGCGCCGGAGCATCGCAGGGTCCAGGGCCTGGTTCGACTCCCAGACCTCCCGGGCCCCGGCGTCTGCCGGCCCCCCCGGGCCGCCCCCGAAATGGAAACTGTGGCTAGTGAACATGAGTGCGGTCTTCCCGCCCGTGCTCTTATTCAACCTGCTGATACTTCCCTATCTCAACGACCTGAATCCGCTTTTTCGTACACTTCTGCTGTGTCTGGCCGTGACCGCCATTGTCACCTGGATTCTCATGCCGAGACTCCAGCGTTTCCTGAAGAAATGGCTGTATCCGCCGCTGCAGGCGCTGCGCGGCCGGCACAAACGACGGACCGCCTAGGTCCGCGAACGATCAGAGGGGGGTGGGCGGGTGAAGACCCTGCTCATCGACAATTATGATTCGTACACGTACAACCTGTTCCAGCTGATCGCCGAGGTCAACGGCGAGGAACCGGTGGTCGTGCTGAACGACGCCGCGGTCGAAGACATCCCGGAGCTGCGGGAATTCGACAACGTGGTGGTGTCGCCGGGGCCCGGGCACCCCTCGGAACCGCGCGACTTCGGCATCGCCGCCCGGGTGATCGCCGAGGCCGGGATCCCGGTGCTGGGCGTGTGCCTGGGCCATCAGGGCATCGCGGTGGGCGAGCGGGCCGATGTGGAGCCCGCCCCGTGGCCCCGCCACGGGCACCTGTCCACGGTCCGGCACGACGGACGCGATCTGTTCCGGGGGCTGCCCCAGAACTTCACGGTCGTCCGCTACCACTCGCTGTCCGTGCGCGAGCCGCTGCCGCCGACCCTGGAGGCCACCGCCTGGTCGGAGGACGGCGTCCTGATGGGGCTGCGTCACCGCGAACGACCGCTGTGGGGCGTGCAGTTCCACCCCGAGTCGATCCTGACCGACCACGGCCACCGTCTGCTCGTCAACTTCCGTGACCTCACGGAGGAACGGGCCGGCAGCCCGCGTACGAACACCACCGCGGTCATCTCCCTCAGCGGAGCGATCCCCCGCCCCCGGCGGGCCCAGGGACCCGCCTACCGGCTGCACACCCGCCGTATCGCGGGCGCGATCGACGCCGAGGCCGCCTTCACCCGCATGCACGCCGACGCGCCGCACGCGTTCTGGCTGGACAGCTCCCGCGTGGAGCAGGGCCTGTCGCGGTTCTCGTTCTTCGGCGACGGCAGCGGCCCGCTCGCCGAGGTCGTCCGCTACGACGTCGACAGCGGCCTGTGCGAGATCGAGCGGGAGGGGCGCCCGACCCGCAGGGTCAAGGCGAGCGTCTTCGACTACCTGAAGCGCCAGCTGGCGAGCCGCAAGGTCGACGCGACGGGCCTGCCCTTCGACTTCACCGGCGGATACGTCGGCTACTTCGGTTACGAACTCAAGGCCGACACCGGCTCCCCGAACCGGCACCGGGCCCGGACCCCGGACGCCTCCTGGCTGTTCGCGGACCGGCTGATCGCGGTGGACCACCAGGAGGGCCACACCTACGCGGTCTGCCTGGCCGAGGACACCCCGGCGGCGTCCCGCGAGGCCGGCGACTGGCTCGATTCCGCGCTGGCCCAGCTGACCTTCATCGGCTCGGACACCACGGTCCCCCTGCGGTCGGCCACACCGCCCTACCCGCGCGCCGCCGAACCCTGGCTCGTCCGTGACCGCGCCACCTACCTCGCCGACATCGACGCCTGCAAGGCCGAGCTGAACGCGGGCACGAGCTACGAGATCTGTCTGACCAACGCGGCCCGGTTACCCGCCCCGTACGACCCGTACGACTTCTACCGGGTGCTGCGCCGCATCAACCCGGCCCCGTACGCCGCCTTCCTCAGGTTCGGTGACCTCGACATCGCGGGCTCGTCGCCCGAGCGCTTCCTGCGGATCACCCGTGACGGCATCGCCGAGGCCAAGCCCATCAAGGGCACCGCACCCCGGGGCGCCACCCCGGCGGAGGACGAGCGGCTGCGCGAGGAACTGGCGGCGGACGCCAAGACCCGCGCCGAGAACCTGATGATCGTCGACCTGCTCCGCAACGACCTGGGCCGGGTCTCCCGGACCGGCTCCGTGAAGGTGACACGTCTCATGGCCACCGAGACGTACGCGACCGTGCACCAGCTGGTCTCCACCGTCGAGGGCAGACTGCGCGAGGGCACCGACGCCGTCGACTGCGTCCGCGCCTGCTTCCCCGGCGGCTCGATGACCGGGGCCCCCAAGCTCCGCACGCTGGAGATCATCGACGCGCTGGAGACCGAGGCGCGGGGCGTGTACTCCGGAGCCCTCGGCTACCTCGGGTGCAGCGGCGGCGCCGACCTCAACATCGTCATCCGTACCGCCGTGTTCCAGGGCGGCCGTATGCATCTGGGAGCGGGCGGCGCGATCGTCCTCGACTCCGATCCGGCCGCCGAGTACGACGAGATGCTGCTGAAGACCGCGGCGCTGATGCGCGCCCACCGGGAGCACGCCTCCGCCCCCGCCGTCACCCGGGAGCACGCCTCCGCCCCCGCCGTCACCGAGGAGCCGACGCGATGACGATCACGACCACAGCGAAGCCCACCCGGCTCCCCGCCGACGCGGGCGCCCCCGGCAACCTCGCGGCGCACCTCGCGGCCCTCGCCGACCGCCGCGGCTGGAGAGCCCGCCCCGCCTTCCACCAGGGCCACCGGGCCTACTCCCACGGCGAGGTGCACGACCGCGCGGCCCGCACCGCCACGGTCCTCACCGAGCACGGCGTCCGCCCCGGCGACCGTGTCCTGCTCGCCCTCCCCGACTCCGTCACCTGGGTCACCACGTTCCTCGCCCTGGCCCGCCTGGGCGCGGTCGCGGTCCTGGTCAACCCCGAACTCACCCCGCCGGAACTGCAGTTCATGGCGGAGGACACACAGGCGGTGCTCTGGGTGACGGGACCGGCGCTGGACACCTACATCCCGGCGCCCCGGACGGGGCGCGACCGGCCCCACCCGGCCCGCGGGGCCACCACCTCGCCGCCCCGCCTCGGGTCCGACCAGCTGACCGCCCTGAGCGCCACGGCCGCCCCCGCCCGGCACGCCCACCCCGTCGACGCCCACACCCCCCTGTACATCCAGTACACCTCCGGTACCACCGGCCGCCCCAAGGGCGTCGTCCACGTCCACGGCGACCCCAGGACCTACCACGACCTCATCGGCCGCCGGCTTCTGCGCATCACCCCGGACGACGTCACCCTGTCCGTCTCCCGGCTGTACTTCGCCTACGGCTTCGGCAACGCCCTCGTCTTCCCTCTTTTCTCCGGCTCCTCCGCCGTCCTCGCCGACCGCCGTCCCACCCCCGCGGCGGTCGACGAACTCGTGGCCCGGCACCGCGTGACCCTCCTGTACTCGGTGCCCTCGGCGTACGCCGCCCTGGTCGCCGACCGCGCGGACGGCCACGAGGAATGCTTCGCCTCGGTGCGCGCGGCGGTGTCGGCCGGCGAAGGCATGCCCGCCGGACTCGGCAAGCAGGTCACCGAACTGCTCGGCGCCCCCGTCCTCGAACAGATCGGCTCCACCGAGGCCGGACACGCCTTCTGCGCCAACGGCTTCGACCACAACCACCCCGGCACGGTCGGCCGGCCCGTCCCCGGCTTCGAGGTCGAACTCCGCGACCGGGCGGGCGCCCAGGTCGCGGACGGCGAGGCCGGCGAACTGTGGGTCCGGGGCCCGACGGTGACCCCCGGCTACCTCAACCGGCCCGAGGAGACCGAACGCACCCTCGTCGGCGGCTGGCTCAACACCCGGGACCGGGCCGTGCGTGAACCCGACGGCACCTACCGGCACCTGGGCCGGGCCGACGACATGGAGATGGTCGGCGGCATCACCGTCTCCCCGCTGGAGGTGGAGGCCCTGCTGCGCACCCACCCCGGGGTCCGGGACATCGCCGTGGCCGCGGTCACCGACGAGCGCGGCGCCAGCAGGCTGCGGGCCTTCGTCGTCCCCGTCCCGCCCATCGGGGTGGGCCTGGAGGCCGAGCTGATCTGCATGGCCCGCGACAGGCTCGCCGCCTTCAAGGTCCCCCGCAGCGTCAGCTTCGTGCCCACGCTGCCCCGCACCGCGACCGGCAAGCTCCGCCGCCACCTCGTCCGCCAAGGGGCGTGGTGACGCCATGGCCGACACCCGCACCCCCGCAGAAAGGCCCGGTCCCATGCGCGACCAGCTCCAGGCCGACCGGCAGCCCGCACTCGCCCTCACCGGCCGCGGCTTCTACCTGGGCTCCATGTTCCGCGAGGCCGCCGACCGCCACGGCCCTGTCTTCGTCACCCTGGACCGGCCCCTCGACGTCCGCCCCGACCTCGGGACCGACCTCGCCTACACGACGCTGGCCGACGTGGTCGACGAACTGTCCGGCCGTCTCTGGGAAGCGGGCGTGCGCCCCTCCGAGGAGGTGGTCGTCCACAAGACGGACAACGTCGACATCGTGCTGCTGACCTGTGCGGTCTCCCGTATCGGTGCCGTCCCCGTCCTGTTGTCGCCCGGCCTCGCGGGCCCCGTGGTCGGACAGCTCCTCGAACGCCTCCACCGGCCCTGGCTGATCACGGACAGGGCCAAGCTCGAAGGCCCCCTGGCGGACGTCGGTCTCACCGGCCTGGTGCGGCGCGCGCTGTCCGTCGACGACGCCCCCGGCGCCGAGTCCCTCCAGAAGTACGCGGGCGCCCCGACCCCGGCCGCCGTCCGCCTCCACCCCCGCGACCCCTCCCTCATCACCCACAGCTCGGGCACCACCGGTCTGCCCAAGCTGGCCGTGCACTGCCCGAACACCATGTGGAACCGGCTCGTCCCGCAGAAGGCCATGGGCTGGCCCACGCGCGGCGAGACCGCCGCCCTGCACATGTCGTTCGTGCACTCGCGCTTCTACCACCTGCTCGGCGTCCTGCTGCACTTCGGCAGCCCGCTGGTCCTGATCATCGACCCGGAACCCTCGAACGTCGGGCCGCTGCTCGCCCGCCACCGCCCCGGCATCGTCGAGACCCACCCCAACACCTTCGTCCTGTGGGAGGAGCTGGCCGACGCGCCCGGGGCACCCCTGTCCCGCGTCCGCTCCTACGGCTCCACCTTCGACGCCATCCACCCGCGCACCGTGCAGCGGCTGTTGGACGCCTCCCGGCGGCGCTCGCCGTGGCTGATCCAGCTGTACGGGCAGAGCGAGACGGGTCCGGTCGCCTTCCAGTGGTTCACCCGCCGCAGCGCCGCCCGCGCCGACGGCCGCCGGGTCGGCATCGGCATCCCGGGCTTCACCCGGGTCCGGGTCGCCGACGACGCCGGCCGACGGGTCGCCCCCGGCACCGCCGGCCGGATCGAGGCCCGCACCCGGGGCCGCATCCTCACCTACCTCGGCGCCCGGGAGCGCTACCTCCGCCAACTCGACAGCGGCTGGTGGCAGATGGGCGACATGGGCTACCAGAGCCGCTGGGGCGGCCTCTACCTCATCGACCGCGAGATCGACCAGATCGACTCCGTGCACAGCAACCTGGAGGTCGAGGACACCCTGATGTCCCGCCTGGAGGAGCTGCGCGAGGTCGTCATCGTCCCCGGCGTCGACCGTGAACCCGTCCCCGTGGTGTGCGTGCGCGGCGAACGCCCGCTGGACCTGCGGCGCTGGCACGAGGCCACGGCCGACCTGCCCACCATGGCCGAGCCCCGGCAGTGGCGGTTCGAGGAACTGCCGATGACGTCCACCTGGAAGGTCAAGCGGGTCGAGATCACCCGCATGCTCACCGAGAGCGCCCGCGCATGACGCCCCCCGTCCCCGTCCTCGTCGTGGGCGCAGGCCCCGTGGGCCTCTCCGCCGCCCTCGCCCTGCGCGCCCACGACCTCCCCGTCACGCTCCTGGAAGCCGACCCCGAGGGCCGCGAACGCCCCGGCAGCCGCGCCCTGTTCGTGCACCGCGAGACCCTGGAGCTCCTGGAGGGCATCCACCCCGGACTCGCGGGCAAGATCGCCTCGTACGGCCGGACCTGGCACACCAGACGCACCCTGTACCGGGGCCGCGAGGTCTACGCCCGCACCTTCCCGCCGCCCACCGGCACCCCGCCCTTCACCAGCCTCCGCCAGGTCGACACCGAGCGCTTCCTGCTCGCCGCCTGCCGGGACGCGGGCGTGGAGTTCGTGTGGGACGCGCGGATCACCACCGTGACGACCGATCCGGGCGGGGTGACCCTCACCGGCGAGGACGGCCGCACCTGGACCGGCGTCCACGCGGTGGCCGCCGACGGCGCCCGCTCGGCCGTCCGGCGTGAACTGGGCATCCCGATGGAGGGCACCCACGGCGAGGGTTTCCACGTCGTCGCGGACATCGCCGACATTCCCGGCGCCGAACTGGCCCTGGAGCGGGTCTTCCACTACGAGCACCCGGCGCTCGGCGGCCGCAGCGTGATGCGGGTGCCGTTCACCGGCGGCTTCCAGCTCGACCTGCAGTGCCGCGACGACGACACGACACAGGAGTTCGGCACCGAGGAGGCCGTACGGCGCTGGCTGCCGGAGGTCGTCGGCGACGGGTACGACGAGCGAGTCCTGTGGGTGTCCACCTACCGCTTCCTGCGCAAGGTCGCCGCCGACTTCACCGACCCGCACCGCCGGGTGCTGCTGGCCGGCGAGGCCGCCCATCTCTTCCCGCCGTTCGGCGCGCGCGGGATGAACAGCGGCATCGCGGACGCGGTCGCCGCCGCCCGCGCCATCGCCGACGGCACACCCGCGGCGGTCGACTCCTTCGCCGAGGTCCGGCGCTCGGCGGGGCTGTTCAACAGCGCCGCCGCCGGCACGGCCCTGGACCACCTACGGCCCCGGCGCCGTATCGTCCGCGTCAAACAGCGGGCGGCGGCCGCGCTCGCCCCCGTGGTGCCCCGCTGCGGCGCCTGGCTGGAGCACGCCCCCTACGGACCCCGGCACGGCTCCCCGGCCGTCGCGGGCCGCAAGTACTGACCCGGAAGACCGACAGGAGCACCGAGTGACACAACCCGCCATCGCGGAAGGTCTGCTGACCTGGTCTCCCGAACACGGCCTCGTCCCCGGCCAGGCACACGGCGGCCGCCTCCTCGTGGCGGACTCGTGGCTGCTGCGCGACGGACGGGTGCGGGGCTTCGACCGGCACCGCGAACGGTTCCTGCGATCCTGCGGCGAGTGCGGCGCACCGGCCCCGGCCCGGGTCGTCGACTTCTGGCGGGACATGACCCGGGCCCTGCCGCGCACGGGGGAGTGGTTCCCCCGGGTCGAACTCGCCGCCGGATCACTGGAGTTGCGGCTCCTGCTGCGCCCCGCGCCGGCCCTCACGGCCGAGGTGCGGGTATGGGCGGCCGGTCAGCCCGACCCGCGGACCGTGCCCCGCCGCAAGGGGCCGGACCTGGACGCCCTGGCCCGTGTGCGCGGACGGGCGGCGGGCGCCGACGCCGACGACGCCGTGCTCATCGCGCCCTCCGGCCTGGTGCTGGAGGCGGCCAGTTCCAGTGTCCTGTGGTGGGAGGACGACACCCTCTGCCTGCCGCCGCCCCGCCTGCCCCTGCTCCCCGGTGTCACCCAGGCCCTCGTCCAGGAACGGGCCGCCCGCACCGGTGTCCGGGTCGCCCACCGCGAACGCTTCCTGCCCGAGCTGGACGGCCGCGAGGTGTGGCTCGTCAACGCCCTCCACGGCATCCGGCCGGTGGCCGCCTGGACCGGGCGCCCGATGACCGCGGGCCCGGCCGTCCACGCCCCGCAGTGGCGGACCTGGCTGGACAGCCTCATGGAGCCGTTGCCGGATCACTGAATCGACAGCGACACAGGGGCGCCGAAAGCGCCGGGCCGAAAGGAATTCGGCCCGGCGCTGAAAGTCGTTCAGAAATGGTTGCGGAAAGGCCTCGGCGCTTCGGGGTTATTTCTGGACGGGCTGATAGGCCCCGGGAGCCATACGCGTGGCAATCGCGATCCGGTTGTACGCGTTGATCACGGTGGCTGCCCAGATCAGTGCCGCGACCTGCTCCTCGTCGAACACCTCGGCGGCGGCCGCGTAGACGTCGTCGGGCACCTGGCCGTCGGCGACGAGGGTCACGGCCTCGGTCAACGCCAGGGCGGCGCGCTCGCGTTGGGTGAAGAAGGGGGTCTCGCGCCAGGCGCTGAGCGCGTAGATCCGCTGCTCGGTCTCGCCCTGGGCGCGGGCGTCCTTGGTGTGCATGTCCAGGCAGAACGCACAGCCGTTGATCTGCGACGCGCGAATTCTGATCAGTTCGAGTATCTCGGGCTCGACCTTCGCGTCCTGGGCCGCGGAAACGGCGGCACCGTGCAAGGAGCCCATCGCCTTGGACACGTCGGGAGTTATTTTCTTGAGGGCCACACGAGAAGGGGAATGACTGTCGCTCATGGGGGAACTCTATATCCGAATTCCAGGCTGTGTAACTGTTTCGTCTCGACGTGGGCCGAACCACAACCGCGGGCGTCGACCGCGTGTCTAGGCAGGCAGAAGCAGCGAAAACGCACGAAGGGGGAGGGCCCGGCATGGGGGACATAGGCAGAAGAGGCGCAGTCGCGCTCACGATCACCGGCCTGCTGACACCGCTCACGCTCGCGATGGGCACCGCGCCCGCGCAGGCGGCGAGTTGTACGGCGACGAAGGGTCCGTACCAGAAGCAGGTGGAGAAGTTCCTCGGCCGGCCGGTCGACGGCAAGCAGTCCACCGCCGACTGCGAGGCCATCAGGGCCTTCCAGACCAAGCACGGCATCTCGCCGAACCTCGGCTACGCGGGCTCCGTCACCTGGGGTGTGATGGACCTGATGAACAAGCAGAAGGCCGTGGGCAAGAACCCCAACGCGGCGGGCAAGTGCCCGACGAACAAGGGCCGTATCGCCTGTGTGAACCTGACCCTCCAGCTGAGCTGGATCCAGGACGGCGGCAAGCTCGTCTACGGGCCCGTCCCGGTCCGCACGGGCCGCGACGGCTACGAGACCCGCACCGGTCTGAAGAAGATCTACTGGCGGAACATCGACCACGTCTCGTCCATCTACCACGTGCCCATGCCCTACGCCCAGTTCTTCGACGGCGGTCAGGCCTTCCACTCCGTCGGCGTCAGCATGTGGAACCCGCCGGGCTCCCACGGCTGCACCAACATGACCAAGACGGACGCCAAGAAGTACTGGTCGCTGCTGAAGAAGGGCGACGACGTCTACGTGTACGGCCGCAAGCCGGGCACCTGACAAGGAAGCAGGAGCCCGGCCCGTCGGCCGGGGTGGGACGTCACGCCCCGGGGGCGTCCCCGAAGTCCGGGATCTCCAGCCTGACCCCGCCCTGCCGCGCGGACTCGTGCGCGACGATGCCCGGCAGGGTGTAGCGGGCCGCCACCCAGGCGTTGACCGACGGCAGGGTCCGGGTGTTGACGGCGGTCACGAAGTCGTCCACCAGGAAGTGGTGGCTGCCCTCGTGCCCGTTGTGCAGCTCGTCGAACTCCCGCGGCAGCCGCGACCGGTCGTGCACCGGCGCCGAGCCGGAGGTGAAGGCGGCCCGCAGGTCCGGCGCGATGTGCTGGAGGGAGGGATCGTCGGGAGACAGTGTCTGCTTGGGCTCCAGCAGCTCGCTGATGTCCGTCACCCCCTTCTTGTCCTGCCAGAACGCCACCGTGGCGAGCTGCTCCATGCTGGCCTCCGTGCCGAAGAACCGGAACCGCGACTCCCGGATCTGCGAGGGGTAACCGACCCGCCGGAACTCGTTGGTCCGGAACGAACCTCCGCCCGCCACCTCGAACAGGGCGGTCGCGTTGGAGAAGTCGTTGCCGAACTGGCTGACCTCCTTGTCGAACACCCCGTCCCCGCGCCCGTCCACGACCCCGATCGCCGACACGCTCACCGCGTGCGTCTGCCAGGCGCCCAGCACGCCGCCCACCGAGTGCGTCGGGTAGAGCAGCGGGGGATAGCTGGCGGTCCGCTTCCAGTCCTCGCCGCCGCTGTACCGGTAGGCCTCGTAGAACCCCAGGTCCATGTCGTGGACGTAGTCGCCCTCGGCGTAGAAGATCCGCCCGAACGCCCCTTCCGCGATCTGGTTGCGGGCGTGCACGGTCGCCGGGTTGTACTGGCTCGTCTCGCCCATCATGTACGTCAGCCCGGTCTCCCGGACCGCGTCGATGATCGCCGCGATCTCGTCGGTGGTGATCGCCATGGGGACGGCCGAGTAGACGTGCTTGCCCGCCGCCAGCCCCTGGAGGACCAGCGGCCCGTGCGTCCAGCGCTGGGTGAAGACGGCGACCGCGTCGACCGCGGGCGACTCCAGCATCGCCTCGTACGAGGGGAAGGTGCCGGCCAGGCCCTGCGCGGCAACGAGTTCCTCGGCCCGTTCGGGCAGCAGGTCCGTGACGTAGACGTCGCCGACGCCGGGGTGGGCCTGGAACAGCGTGGCGAACTGGCCGGAGAACTGGCCGGCGCCGACGATGCCGAGGGAGAACGTCATGGGAGGAATGTCCTTCTCTGCTGGAGAGTCACTGCCTACTTACTTTCGCCACGAAAGAATTGTGGCGTCAAGAGGGAGGTAGGCACCTTTTGGTGAGGGTCTGGGTGGGCTGCTTCGGATAGATTGCTTCCGCGACGGAAGAAACCTGATGTGGGAGTCTGACCCTCATGACCGCACTCGCCGCCAGTTGGCTGCCGCTCAGTCCCGGGGAACGCGCGGTGGCGATCGAGGTGCTCGTACACGGTCCGCTCTCGCGCACGGAACTGGCCCGACGGCTCGGCCTCTCCGCCGGAAGCCTCACCCGGCTGACCAAGCCGCTGATCGAATCGGGCCTGTTGGTGGAGTGCGCCGAGGGTGCCGCGCTCCCCGAGGTCCGTCAGGGACGCCCCTCGCGGCCGCTGGACATCGTCGCCGAGTCCAGCGCCTTCCTGGGCTTCAAGATCACCGACGACATGGTGTACGGCGTGGTCACCACGCTCCGCAGCGAGATCGTCACCCGTCTCGACCGCCCCCTCACCACCCATGACCCGGAGCGGGTCGCCGATCTCCTCGCCGGCATGGCCGCCGAACTCGCCCGTACCCATCCCGCGCTCGCCGGCATCGGCATCGGGGTCGGCGGCTTCGTCCGGCGCCGCGCGGTGGTCGGGGAGTCGCCCTTTCTGTCGTGGCGTGACGTCCCGCTGGCCGAACTCGTCGAGGAGCGCACCGGGTTGCCGGTCGTCGTCGAGAACGACGTCGCCGCCCTCGTCGAGGCCGAGACCTGGTTCGGCGCGGGGCGCGGCCTCGACCGTTTCGTCGTCCTCACCATCGGCGCGGGCATCGGCTACGGCCTCGTCCTGGGCGGCAGACGGGTGGCGCACGCCGAGGAGGACCGGGGATTCGGCCGCCACTGGATCGTCGACCCCGCGGGACCCCTCACCCCCGACGGCAGGCGCGGCAGCGCCGTCTCCCTGCTGGGCATCCCCAGCATCCGCTACCAGGTGCGGGCGGCCACGGGGCGCGAGGTGACGTACGAGGACATCCTGGCCGGCGCGGCCGACGGTGAGCCGATGTGTGCGCGGGTCGTCGGGGAGGCGGGGCGGGCGCTGGGCACGCTGCTGGCCCAGATCGCCAACTTCGTGATGCCGCAGAAGATCCTGCTCGCGGGGGAGGGGGTGGGGCTGATGGAGGTGGCGGGAGAGGCGGTGGACGAGGCCGTCCGCGCGCACCGGCATCCGCTGGCCGCGCCCGTCCCGCTGGAGACGAAGGTGTCCGACTTCCACGACTGGGCCCGGGGGGCCGCCGTGCTGGCCATTCAGGTCCTCGTACTCGGGACGGTGGAGCCGTAAACGCAGAGTGATCAGCTTCACGGTCCGTAATGTCTGAAGTGGGACCTTTACTCACATCGGCTTCACGTTCGAGGACATATGGTTTACACCATGTCCACTACCCCTGATGTCGTCCTGGAAAGAGCGGAAGTACCGGCGCGAACGGCCGCCGAGGTCAACGAGGAGATCCGGGCGCTCTGGTTCCGGAGCGGCGGGACGTTGAACAGGGAGCAGCGGAGCGAGTACGAGCGTCTTGTCCTCGAATGGGCCGCCGCTTCGTAGTCCGTCGGCCGCGCCCCTCGCGGGGGCGCGGATCACCGGGGGGCGTCGGCTTCTGGGCCCTACCTCCAACTCCCCGAGTACTGGCGGCGGTACGCCTGCCGGTCCTGTTCCGTGCGGATGAAGCGGGTGGCCGCCAGGGCGACCATGCTGCCGGCGACGACCAGCAGGCCGGGCCCGACGTTGCGCGGGTCGACGAGGCGGTCCAGGAGGTCGGAGGCCGCGCCGATGGAGTCGACGGGCTCCACGGACCCCGGCTCGGCCCCACCGGGAGCGGCGGCACCCTGAGGGTCGTCGCCGGAGGAGCCGTCGGCCGCCGCGGTCGGCTGGGCGGCGGACTGGGGCAGACCGGTCAGCCGCACGCCGAGGTCGTCGAGCGCGTCGGACAGCGGCTGGAAGAACGTCGTACCGCCCTCCTTGCAGTCGCCGTTGCCGCCCGAGGTCACCCCCAGGGCCACCCCCTCCGAGAACAGCGGGCCACCGCTGTCGCCCGGCTCGGCGCAGACCGTGGTCTCGATGAGACCGCTGACGGTGCCCTCGGGGTAGTTGACCGTGGCGTCGAGGCCGGTCACCTCGCCGTTGCGGAAGCCGCTGGTGCTGCCGCTGCGGAAGACCCGCTGGCCGACCGCCGCCTCACCGACGGAGGTGATGCGCACCCCGCGCCCGTCACCGACCGAGACGATGTTGGTCTTGTTGCTCGGCGCGTCCTGGAGGTACTGGACGAGGGAGTAGTCGGACCCGGGGAAGTTGGTCTCGGTCGTCCGGCCGATCTCCTGCCGGCCCTCGTTGTCCGAGAACCAGACCGAACCGGCCGGACCGCAGTGCCCGGCGGTGAGCATGAAGTCCCTGTCGCCGTCGGTCACGTTGAAGCCGATCGAGCAGCGCCCGCCCGTGCCGAAGATGGGCTGGGCACCGTTCAGGCGCATCGTGTACGTGCCCTCGACGCGCTCCATCCGCACGGACCCGCCGATGGTCTCGGCGAGATCGGTCAGGCTCGACCAGTCCTTCTTGGACACGGTGCTGTCGGCGCGCACCACGACCTCGTTGGAGGCGGGGTCGACGGCCCAGGAGGTGCCCGCCACCCGGGGCGCGGAGCGCAGCGTCCTCGCGGCGGACCGCAGGTCCTCGCCGCTGAACTCGACCATCTTGGGACGGGCGCCCGCCCGCTCGACCTCGGCGGCGGCCTTGTCGTCGGTGACCGCGACGACCGGCTTGCCGTCGTCGGCGATCCAGGTGCCGGCCGTGCGCTCGGAGCCCAGCTCGCGCACCAGGCCGTTCCCGGTGCCAGAGGCGGCCAGCACCGCACTTCGGGTCGCTGGCGGGGAGGTGGTGGGTTCGGTCGCCATCGCCGCCTGCGTGACCATCAGGGCTCCGCAGATCAGTCCACCGGCGGCCGTCAGCCGCGCCACCCGCTTCACGACTCGTCGTCGTGCGTGCCTCATCGCCTGGCTCTCCCGAACCCCGTCCGACACGGTGTCAACACCGCCAGGGCGTCCGGTCCTTGAGCGCCCTCCTCTTCTACGTGCGGGGGTCGGCACATGTTCACCGGTCCGCGTCGACGTATCCCAGCGTCCGGTTCATGGCGATCGCGCGCGCGTTGGCCGGGTGGTGCACCGTACGGACGGTGCTCACACCGCAGATCCCGGCGAAGCCGATGCCGAAGGTCTTCATGGCCACGGAGATGCCCCGGCCCCGGTGGGGGGCGCGCACCCCGGTCATCTCGTTGAACACGAACCCGGACCGTCGTCGGTCCGAGGTGGCCGCCATGCCGATCCACCGGTCGCCGTCGAGGGAGTCGAGGGCGAGGACGACCCCGCGCGGATCGTAGGCGGGCACCTCGAAGCGGAGCCGGTGGTACTCGTCGTACGCGAAGAAGGGGCCGCGCCCCGGGATGTCCGCCGAGCACTCCTTGTTGAGTTCATACAGCGCCCGGCGGTGCCGTGGAGTGTCGCCGAGTTCGGAGAGGGTCGTCAGCCGGATGCCGGAGGTGCGGCACCTGTCGACGTACGGCTGGAAACGTGCCAGGTCGAAGCCGGTGACGTCCAGTTGGAGCCGGACCATGTCCGTCCCCGTCACGGCTTGCCTCCCACGCCGCAGTACATGGGCACGACCGCGGGTTCCCCACAACCGGGATCGCCGGGGGCCTCCGGTCGCCAGCGTGTGCACGAGACGATGCCGGGCTCCAGCAGGTCGAGTCCGTCGAAGAACCGGGCGATCTTCTCCGGGGTGCGCTGGGTCAGCGGCGGGATGCCGTGCTCGTTCCACCAGGCGGCCGCGATGTCCACGTCGGGCCACTCCGGGCTGGTGATGGTGTGGGAGAGCACCAGGTGACTGCCGGAAGGCAGGGCCTGCAGCAGGTGACGCACGATGCCGTACGGGTCCTCGTCGTCGCGGATGAAGGCCAGCACGTCGAGCAGCAGCAGCGCGACCGGCCGGGTCAGGTCCAGGGTGCGGGCCGCGTGGGCGAGGACCGAGTCGACGTTGCGCAGGTCCTCGTCGACGTGGTCCGTGCGGCCTTCGGGAGCGCTCGTCAGCAGGGCGCGCGCGTGCACCAGGACCAGCGGGTCGTTGTCGACGTAGACGATCCGGGAGTCCGGCGCGATGTGCTGGGCGACCTCGTGGGTGTTCTCCGCGGTCGGCAGCCCGGCGCCGATGTCCAGGAACTGCCGGATGCCCACCTCGGCGGCCAGATGACGGACCGCCCGCCCCAGGAACTGCCGGTCCGCGCGGGCGTAGTCGCCGATGCTCGGATACAGCCGGCGTATCTCGTCCCCGGCCTTGCGGTCGACCTCGTAGTAGTCGCCGCCGCCGAGCCAGTAGTTCCAGATCCGTGCCGCGGCGGGCCGCGTGGTGACGATGCGGCGGTTCAGCGAGGAAGAGGGGAAGTCCGGGGCTGCCGGGTTGTCCGTCACGGAGTCGACTCCTGGATCTTCTGTGAAGGTGCTTCTCCAACCGGCAATGTAGACCTGTCGGTTGGCCTTTGCCGAGACTTCGGCGATCTTCTCGGCGGCCGGACCGGACGGGTTCCGCCCGGCGCCGCCCGGCCTCGCGCGAGGGCCGCGGAACAAGGGTCGTCGCGACCCCTCTACTTATCAGTAACTCTTAGGTAGTCTCCCGGCCACCAATGGGCATGACCATGACCAGCGCGGCGGGGGTTTTCATCGACCTCGCCGCTCTGACATGAGAAAAAGGGGACGAAGATGACAGGAAGCGGTGTGGGACGCCGCATCACCACGGTCGCCGCGGTGGCCGTACTGGGTCTGGGCGGTTCGGTGGCGGCGGCGGTGCCGGCGGTCGCGGCGCAGAGCGGGACCGAGGCCGGCGCGGCGACGGCCGCCGAGGTGCCCTACGCGACCTGGCAGACGGACGTGAAGGCCGTCGTCGACACGGCCACGCCCTACGTACAGCAGCGCACCGCCAACTCCTCGGGGCAGAAGCTCGCCATCGTCTTCGACATCGACAACACGACGCTGGAGACGCACTACACGCCCTGGTACCAGCTGCCGACCCCGGCGCTGAAGCCCTCCCTGGCACTGGCCACGTACGCCAAGTCCCGCGGGGTCGCCGTCTTCTTCGTCACCGCCCGGCCCGGCATCATCGAGAGCGTCACCAAGTGGAACCTGAAGAACGTCGGTTACCCGGTCGACGGTCTCTACGTCCGTGACCTGCCCGATCTGTTCGCCGAGGTCTCCGCGTACAAGACCGCCTCGCGCGCGGACATCGAGTCCGACGGCTACACGATCATCGCCAACGTCGGCAACAACACCACCGACCTCGTCGGCGGCCACGCGGAGCGGACGTACAAGCTGCCCGACTACGACGGGCTGCTCGACTGACCCCGCCCCGCCGTTCGTTCCTGGGCACGGCCGCCGCCGGTTCCCGCCGGCGGCCGTACGCCTGTGCCCCTCAGGAGGGCTCTAGACTCGCGCCATGGCCGACGACACCTCGCTCGACGCGCTAGGCGCGGGCAAGTACCTGCTGCTCACCACCTACCGCAAGAACGGCACCACCGTCCCCACACCGGTGTGGGTGGTGCGGGACGGGGACGCGCTCGGTGTCTGGACGGTCGCGGACTCCTGGAAGGTCAAGCGCGTCCGCAACCGCGCCGACGTCCTGGTCGGCCCCTGCGACGTGCGCGGCAACCCCACCGGCGGCACCGTGCCCGCGCGCGCCGAGATCCTGGACGCGGCCGGCTCCGCCGCCTACCGCGGGCTCATCGCCCGCAAGTACGGCGTACTCGGCCGCCTCACCCTGCTGGGCAGCCGGCTCCGCCGGGGTGCCGAGGGCACGGTCGGCATCCGCGTCACCCTCACCACGTAGGTCTCCTGGGCCGCTGCGAACTCATCGAGGGCCCGGGCGGACGTCACCCACGGTCGCCCGCGTGCCCCGTCCGCCACGCCCACGCCGCGATCTCCACCCGGTTCCGGGCGGCGAGCTTCAGCTGGATGCTGCCGAGGTGGGTCTTGACCGTGGAGAGGGAGACGAACATCGAGGCGGCGATCTCGGCGTTGGTGTGCCCCAGCGCGACCAGGCGCACGACGTCCAGCTCCCGGTCGGTCAACGGCTCCCGCGCGGGCGGGGTCCCGGGGCCGGGCGCGGCGCCCTGCTCCGCTGTCGCCGTCCTCTCCGTCGTGACGTGCTCGAGCAGCCGGACCGTCACTGACGGCGACACCAGCGCGTCACCCACCGCCGCCGCCCGGACGGCCTCGGCCAGCAGGGTCGGCCCGGAGTCCTTCAGCAGGAAGCCGCAGGCGCCGCCGCGCAACGCCCCGTAGACGTACTCGTCGAGGTCGAACGTCGTCACCACGACCACCCGCAGCGGATCGGCGACACCCGGACCGGCCAGCAGCCGGGTCGCCTCCAGCCCGTCCAGCCTCGGCATACGGATGTCCAGCAGACACACGTCGGGCCGCAGCTCACGGGCCAGCCGCACGGCCGTCTCCCCGTCGGCGGCCTCGGCGACCACGGTGATGTCCGGCTGCGCGTCGAGGAAGAAGCGGAAGCCGGTGCGGACCATGTCCTGGTCGTCGGCGATCAGGACCCGGATCGGGCTGCGGTCGTTCATGGGCGCATCATGCCTGAGCGGTGAAGGAGACCTGGCGGGGGGAGCGGGGAGCGGGACGGCCCGATGGGGTGACGCGGGGTGTCAGTCGGGGTCCTGGGCCCGTTCCGCCGTGACCTTCCGCAGCAGCGGCCTGCTCCCGGCGAGTGCCGCGAACATGGTGAGCGTGCCGAGGGCGACACAGAGGGCGAGACGCACGGCTCCCGACGCGTCCGGCTCCATGTGGAACATCTCGTCGACCTTCAGTCCGGCGTAGATCCCGGTCGCCGTCGTACCACCGGCGAGGACCACCAGGGGCAGCGCGGTCTCGCGCGTCCGGGCCCGGTCCAGGACCTTCAGCGGCGCACCGGCCAGCCGCAGCAGGCCGTAGACCCGGCGCCGGTCGAGCACCGTGGCCGCCGCGGTGAGTCCGGCGGAGGCGGCGGCCACCAGGAACCCCAGGGCCAGGACCGCGAGCCCCACCCGGCCGATGAGCCGGGTCGCCGTGTCCCCCTCGGCGTTGACGTAGTCCTGGGTGAACGGAAGGTTCCCGGGGGAGAGGGCGGACAGCGCGGTCGAGGCGGTGTCCCGTTGCTCCTGACCGCCGCGCACGTGGACCACGACGCCCTTGTCGCCTCCCAGCAGCCCGTCCCACGTGTCCGGGGCCGGCGTCTCCACCCGCGCCCGCACCTTGGCGTCCGCGAGCAACTCCCGTGCCCGTACGGCGAGTTCGCGCGGGTTCCCGTGCTCCGCGCGGACGGCCACCTGCCCCGGAAAGTCGTACCCCACGAGACCGACCTGACCGACGGTGAAGAACCCGGCGACGAGACCCGCCAGGACCAGACCGCTGACCGTGCGCCAGGCACCGCGGGGATCGTCACTGAGCCGGCGCGCGGCCAGCAGCGTGGCCGGGCGGCGCGCGAAGCGGCTCATCAGCCGCCCCAGCATGTCGACGACCCAGGGGCCGAGGGTCCAGAAGGCCCCGTACACCAGGACCACCAGCGCCAGCGTCCGGCCGGTGCTCAGCCCGCCGCCGTGGGCGCTCACCGCCACGTACAGCCCGACGGCGACGAACAGCACCAGCCGGATCAGCTTCGTCCGGCGCGGATCGGCCTGCTGGGCGACGCCCAGCGGGGAGCGGGCCACCCCGCGCAGCGTCGTCATGGCGCTGACGGCCGTGAGCACGGCCACGAGCCCCACCACCGCGAGCAGCAGGGGCAGGCCGACCCACAGCTGTCCGGTGTACCAGGTGCCGATGCCGTACGGCACCCGCGCGAGGACCGGCAGCAGCAGGGTGTACGCGAGAGCGCCGAGGACACCGCCGGCCAGGCCCACCGCCGCCGACTCGGCGCCGGTCATCGCCAGGATCTGCCGAGGCGTCGCGCCGGCCAGGCGCAGCGCCGCGAGCCGCTGCTCCCGGCGGGCGGCGCCGAGACGTCCGGCGGCCGAGGCCAGCACGATCACGGGGACGACGAGAAGGGCGCCGCCGAGCACGGAGGCCTGCTGGTCGAAGGCGGTGAACAGGCTGGGCCGGGTGCCGTCGAAGCCGTCCACGCGGGCGCGGGAGGAGAGGGTGTCGAAGTCGCCGCCCTCCGCTGCCCGGGTGATCGCGGGGTCGGTGGGAGCGCGGCCCACGACCACGACGAGTTCCTCGGGGGAGGCGAGTCCGGCCTCGCCGATGGTGCCGTGGCCCGCCCCTGTGGGGAAGCGGTCCGCGAGTTGCCCGGCGGGCAGCTCGCGCATCAGCTTCGCCAGGGCGGGGGACAGGTAGGTGCGGCCGACGGCGGGGAACCGGTCCAGGCCGGGCGGTGCGGGGGTCCGGGGCCGGTGCGGGAGCTGGGCCAGGGAGACGAAAGTGACGGGCTGGTGGCCGACGTAGGTCGTGCCCAGTGTCTGGACGGCGGTGGCCTGGCGCGCCGGTACGGCGTCCGGGGTGCGCCAGGCCGTGCGGTCGGCCCGGGCGCCGGCGCCCAGGTAGGCGGCGAGGAGGGTCAGCAGGACGAGCGCTCCGGTCGCCGCCGCGGCGGCGGAGAGGAGGTGGCTCTGCAGACCGCGCCTGCCGGAGGAGCGGGTCAGGTGCCAGGTGAGGGGCAGGACGGGGGAGCGCATGTTCTGTTCTCCGGTGAGTGGTGTGCCCGCGAGCTGGGCGGGATCGATCGGAGGGTGGACGTGGCGCGTGCGCGGCCGGTCGCGCGGTTTTCCGCGTCCCCGTGTGTTCCGGTGGCGCTCACGCCACCGTGTACTGGCTGTAGCCGCACACCCGGCCGTCCCGCACCTGCAGGACACGGTCGCAGTGGGCGGCCACCTCCGCGTCGTGGGTGACCATGACCAGACAGGCGCCCTGTTCGCGGGTGACCGAGGTGAGGAGGCGGATGACCTCCTCGCCGGTGGACTGGTCGAGGGCGCCGGTGGGCTCGTCGGCGAAGACCACGTCGGGTTCCGCGGCGAGGGCGCGGGCGATGGCGACCCGCTGGGCCTGACCGCCGGAGAGCTGGCCGGGGCGGCGGTGCTCCAGGCCCGCGAGGCCCAGCGGGGCGAACCACCTGCGGGCCTGCCGCACGGCCTGGCGGCGGGGTACGCCCTCCAGCATCAGGGGCAGGGCGACGTTCTCCTCGGCGGGCAGTTCGGGCAGCAACTGGCCGAACTGGAAGACGAATCCGAACCGCTTGCGGCGCAGCGCGCTGAGCTTGTTCTCCCCCCAGTGGTCGATGCGTTCACCGCGCAGCAGCACCTGGCCGTCGTCGGGACGGACGATCCCGGCGAGAGTGTGCAGGAGGGTCGACTTGCCGGAGCCGGACGGGCCCATGATGGCGAGGGACTGGCGCTCGGCGACCGCCACGTCCACCCCGGCCAGGGCGGTGGTGGGGCCGTACTTCTTGATGAGGCCGTTGCCGGCCAGGACGGTGTTCATGAGGTGCGGTACGGCCCTTCTCTGCTTGCGCTTGTCTACTTGCGCTCGAACTTCCAGGTGACGCTGGAGGCGTCGGCCTTGACGACGGTGACCGGGATGGCGAGGTCCTTGCCGTCGCCGTCCTTCGCGGTGCAGGTCACCCGGGTGCCGGCCACCGCCTTCAGGTCGGGGCACTCCAGGCCGGAGGTCTCGCCCCCGATCCAGGGCAGCGGGCTGTACTTGGACTCGGTGCGCCCGGCGACGATGTCTCCCTTGAGCGCCTTGTGCCCGTCCACGGTCACACTGGTGAACCGGTCGAGTCCGGTGGTGGACTGCGTACCGCTCATCGCGTAGGTGAGGGCTCCGCCGCCGACGGCCACCGCCGCCACGGCGGCGCCGGTGACGGCGAGGGGATTGCGTGTCATGAGGTGCTCCCGGTGGGAAGGGGTGGGGTTGCGGCACCCAACCTCTCCCGGCGGCGGTGGTGTCCGCCTCGGCCGAACGGCCAGGCTTCCCGGCCCGCCGACCAACGCCCGCTCAGCCGTTCGGCCGATCCGGCTGCCGCCCGGGCTGCCTACTGTGATGGGCGTGAACCTCCTCCTCGACACCAAGGAAGCCATGGGCGACGGCACCGGACGCCCGGCCCGGCCCGGCCGGCCGGGCTGTGTCACCGTCGGCGGCGTCGTGGCCCTGCTCCTGGCCTGTGTCTCGGACTTCCTCATCCTGTCGCTGGAGGACACCGACTGTCTGTGGCCGCACCTGTCCGCCGTGGCCGTGGGCCTCGCCGCGCTGCTGTGGCCCGCGCGCCGCCGGCCCGCCTGGCTGACCCCGCAGGTGCGCACCGGCGTACCCGCCCTCGCCGCCGCGGCGAACGTGGTGACCCTCCTCGTGGCGCAACGCACCGGCGCCTTCGGCCCGGGACAGGCCGCCGTGCTGCTGTGTCTGATGGTGATCGCCATCCGCACCTGCCCGCCCGGCTGGGCGCTCGCCTGCGGACTCCTCGACGGTCTCGTCCTGCTCGTGCTTCCGCTGCCGTACTACGTCGTCGAGCCGGACGCCGGCCTCATCGGCGTCGCCATGGTCCTGTTGCTCATCGGCGGGAGCGCGGCCGCCGTGGCCGCCTACCTGCGCACCCTGGACAACCGCCGGGCCCGTGTCGTCACCGAGACCCGCCGGGCGGAGCGCCTCGCCATGGCCACCGACCTGCACGACTTCGTCGCCCACCACGTCACCGGGATCCTGGTGCAGACACAGGTCGCGCGGATGATGGCCGACACCGAACCCGAGCGCCTGGACCCCGTCCTCGCCGGTATCGAGCGGGCCGCGACCGAGGCGCTGGCCTCGATGCGCCGCACGGTCGGCGTCCTGCGCGACCACGAGGAGGAGAGAGGCACCGCCGACCGGCGCCCGGTCGGGGATCTGGCCGGTATCGACGAGCTGGTGCGCGGCTTCGACGGCGTCGGCGGGGCCGACGGACGCGCGGCCCTGCGTCACGACCCCGCCGTCCCCGCCGACCTGCCGCACGAGGTGCAGGCCGCCGCCTTCCGCGTGGTGCAGGAGGCCCTGACGAACGTCCGCCGTCATGCCGCCGACGCCACCGAGGTCACCGTCGACCTCCGTTACGCCCACGGTGACCTGGAGGTCGCGGTGCGCGACGACGGGCGCGGCGGTGCCCGGCTGCCGGAGGCGGCCCGGGGCGGCGGCTTCGGTCTCGTCGGTCTCACCGAACGGGTGACCGCGCTCGGCGGCCGGATCACGGCCCGGCCGCGCGAGGACGGGCCCGGCTGGGAGACCGTCGCCGTGCTCCCGGCCGCCCCGGTGACGGCCGGGTGAGCTGAACCTCCCGGCCCGGCTTCCCGTATCTCCTCTCGGGGATGGCGGGAGACCGCGTGCACGGAAGGAGAACAGCGTGTCGAAACCGCCCGAACCGGGCCGGACGACGAAGCGTCCCACGATCGAGCCGACCTATGTCATGCGCCGACGCCGGACCGAGGCCCTGGCCGAGTTGCTGCGGGAGTTCGAGCAGTACAAGGGGGCGGCCCCCGCGCCCGACGAGTACGAGACCGTCGCCGTACCGCCGGCCCCCGAGCCGACGCCCGCTCCGGCGCCACCGCCCGAGCCCGCACCGCGGGCGCGGCCCGCCGCCGAGCGGATCCTGCCCCGGGTGGAGTACGAGACCGAGGAACTGCCCCCCGTCATGGTCGGCGAGGACTTCGGCTCCGGCACGGTCCCGCCGCGCGCCGAGCGGCGGCAGCGGCGGCGCGCGGCAGCGGCCGGCGGATCGGGTCTGAAGCGCGCGGCGGTGGTCGTCGGCGTCGGCGCGGCGGCCCTCCTCGGCTTCGGCGCCGCGCTCCTGCTGCCCGGCGGCGACACCGGGAAGGAGGCGCGCACCGTCACCCCGAAACCGACCCCCACGGCCCCCGCCGCCCCGGCACCCGCGACCTCGGCACCCGCCCCGGACGGCGACGTCGACCCGGACGGCGCCGGCACCCTCCGCGAGGGCGACAGCGGCCCCCAGGTCTCCGAACTCCAGCAGCGGCTGCTCCGTATCCCCGACGTGTACGCCAACGGCTCCACCTCGGGCCGGTACGACGACGCACTGACCGAGGCGGTGGCGCGCTTCCAGCTCTGGTACGGCATCCGGGGCGACGAAACGGGCGTCTACGGCAACGACACCCGCCGGGACCTGGAGTCCCGTACCGCTCTCTAGCCCCGTGCGACCCCGTGGCGGGGCCGCACACCCGGTACGTCGCGGGCGGATCCGGGTTGTTGCCCCGCCTCGGACGGACCATCCTGGCCATATGGTGACGAAGGGGTCCGGCGCGTCGCGGGCTGCCACGGCCGGTGAGGCGATGGCGGTGGTCGACGCGCACGGCCTCGTCGTGGGCTGGAGCGAAGGGGCCCGGCGGCTCACGGGGTACACCGCCGGGGACGTGACCGGGAAGCCGGCGGCGGACCTCGTCGACGGGGACGCGGCGGCGGTCCGGCGGACGCTGCTGGCACACCGCGACGCGGTGGTGGACCTGCGCTACCGGGACGGGCGGCTGCAGAAGGTGGCGCTGCGGATCTGCCCCCTGTGGGGCGGGGAGGGCGAGCAGCGGCGGTTCGTCATCCAGGCCGCGCCCGAGCGGACCGAGCGCGGACTCGGCGAGCTGGCCTTCGCCCAGGCCTCGATGTCCATGTCCGTCTTCGACACCGGGCAGCGCTATCTGCGGATGAACGACTGGGCGTGCCAGGTCATGGGCCAGCCGGAGGAGGAGTTCCGGCACCAGTACTTCCCCGACACCGTGGAGGACGCCGAGCACAGCCAGGGCTTCCTGCGCCACCTGGAGATCGTGGTGGAGACCGGGCGGCCGGTCCGCTACGAGAGCTGGACCCGTTCGCCCTCCGGCCGGCGCATGCACGCCTGGACCTCCGAGATGTGGCCGGTCCGGGACGACTCCGGCCGGCTGATCGGCACCGCGCTCGCCGCGTTCGACAGCAGCGAGCAGTTCGCGGCCCGCCAGCGCCTCGCCCTGCTCAACGAGGCCGCCGGGTCCATCGGCACCAGGCTCGACGTCGTCCAGACCGCCCGCGAACTCGCCGAGCTGGTCGTGCCCCGGCTCGCCGACTTCGCCAGCGTCGACCTCCTGGAGTCCGTGCTGCGGGGCGAGGAACCCGAGATGAACCCCCTGGACGGCGATGTCCGACTGAGCCGGGCCGCGCACCAATCACCCACGCCCGGTGTCCCGGAGGCGGCGATCCCCCTGGGCTCGGCCGACGTCTATCCCCCCTCCTCGCCGCCCGCCCGCGCCCTGCTCACCGGTGAGCCCGTGCTCACCGGCACCGGTGACGGCTCGCTCGACGAGTGGTTCGCCCGGCACGGCGCCCGCTCCAGCAAGCTCCGGGAGGCCGAGGACAACGTCCTGTCGCTGATGGCCGTGCCGCTGGTCGCGCGGGGCACCACGCTCGGGGTGGCCGTCTTCGTGCGGCTCCTGACCCCCGAACACCCCGACGCCTTCGACATGGAGGACGTTTCGCTCGCACAGGAGCTGTGCAGCCGGGCGGCGGTCTGCGTCG
Source organism: Streptomyces stelliscabiei (assembly GCF_014873495.1). Lineage (GTDB taxonomy): Bacteria > Actinomycetota > Actinomycetes > Streptomycetales > Streptomycetaceae > Streptomyces > Streptomyces bottropensis. Next base: position 9,432,257 of record NZ_JADBGF010000001.1, read on the forward strand.
ACAACGCCCGCCGCTACACCAAGGAGCGGACGACCGCGCTGGCGCTGCAGCGCAGCCTGCTGCCGAAGACGGTCGCCGGACAGGCGGCCGTGGAGTTCGCCTCCCGTTATCTGCCCGCGCTGTCGCAGGCCGGGGTGGGCGGCGACTGGTTCGACGTGATCCCGCTGTCCGGGACGCGGGTGGCGCTGGTCGTCGGGGACGTCGTCGGGCACGGCATCCACGCCTCCGTCACCATGGGCCGGCTGCGTACCGCCGTGTGGGCGCTCGCCGACGTCGACCTGCCGCCCGACGAACTGCTCACCCACCTCGACGACCTCGTGGAGCACCTGGCCGCCGGTGACGGCACGGGCGAGGGGGAGATCGGCGCGACCTGTCTGTACGCGGTGTACGACCCGGTGGACCGCAGCTGCACGATCGCCTCGGCCGGGCATGTGCCGCCCGTGGTGGTGCGGCCCGACGGCGGCGTGGAGGTCGTGGAGGTGGTGGCGGGACCGATGCTCGGCGTCGGCGGACTCCCGTTCGAGGCGACGGAAATGGCGCTGCCCGAGGGGTCCGTCCTCGCCCTCTACACCGACGGACTGGTCGAGGCCCGCGACCGCGACGTCGACACGGGCACCGCCGCCCTGTGCGCCGCGCTGCAGGGGCCGGTGGGCAGTCTGGAGAGCGCCTGCGACACCGTACTGAAGGCGCTGCTGCCCGAGACCCCGGGCGACGACGTGGCCCTGCTGCTCGCCCGCACCCGCGCACTCGACGCGGAACAGGTGGCCGTGTGGAACCTGACCGACGATCCGGCGCTGGTCGCCAACGCGCGCAAGCTGGCCACCGACCAGCTCACCCGCTGGGGGCTGGAGGAGGCCGTCTTCGTCACCGAACTCGTGGTCAGCGAACTGGTCACCAACGCCATCCGCTACGGCGGCGCCCCCATCCAGCTGCGCCTCATCCGCGACCGCGCCCTCATCTGCGAGGTCTCCGACGCCAGCAGCACCTCGCCCCATCTGCGCCGGGCCCGCAGCTTCGACGAGGGGGGCCGCGGCCTGCTCCTCGTCGCCCAGCTCACCGACCGCTGGGGCAGCCGCCCGAGCGGCGCGGGCAAGACCATCTGGGCCGAGCAGGCCCTGCCGCCGAGCCCGTGAACGGCTGTCGGGGGCGGCTCGCGCCACCCCCGACAGCCGTTCACGGTGGGGTTACTTCTTCCGCAGGTGGACCGACACGCCGTGCGCCGTGAAGACCTGCTCGGCCGTCCAGCCCTCGACGGCCACGGAGACCTCGGCGAACCGGCCCTGCACGGACCGCGCCCCGATGACCGCCACCGTGTCGCCGGAACGCGGCGCCTGCGCGGCGTCGAAGCGGACCACCAGCCTGCTGCCCCGCTCCAGGACCGCGCGCCGGTCCACGTCGAGGGCCGGGCCGGTGCCCCGGTCCAGCGTCACGTCGAGGACACCGGCCTGCGTGTAGTCGCCGCGAACGCGCACCGAGTGCCCGCCGGTGGCCAGCGTGCCGCCCTTCACCCGGACATCACCGCGGCCGAGGGCCTCCTCGGAGCCGGCCGCGAGCACACCGGCCTCCACGACGGTGTCACCCTTGTACCGGTTGGTGCCGGTCAGCGTCAGCGTGCCGCTGCCCCGCTTGACGAGACCGCCCTTGCCGTCGATGTCGTTGCGCCAGGCGTCGGCCGCGGCGAAACCGCCGAGCGCGGCGTCCAGCGTGACGGTGACGTCCGTGTCGAAGGCGCCGTAGCCGTCCGCCGCCGCGAACAGGTTGAGCCGGCCCCACTGCTCCCAGCCGTCCAGCAGGACGTACCCGGAGGGCAGCGCGGTCGTGCGCAGCACCTCGCGCCGCTGCGCCGCGTCGAGGTACGGCAGACGCGTCTCCAGCAGGACCTCGGCGCCCTTCGGCACGGTCATGCCGACGGAGTCACCGCGCCGGCGCAGCACGTACGTCAGCTTCGGCTCGACCAGAGACGCGTTGGCCCCGCGGTCGGCGTACCGGTCGCCCGCGTCGGAGTGCGCGTAGGCGAACAGCGTGTCGGCGGTGGTGCCGGTCCTCGCCTGGAAGTACTCGGCGGCCTGCTTGCGCGCGGCGGCCTTGAGCGCGGTGTTCTCCGGCTTGTGCAGCACGGCGGCGGCCAGCGCGGTGGCCATGATCCGGCCGCCCATGACGTCGACCGTGGAGTGCATGCCGGACATGATCCGGGTGTGGCTCAGCTCGAAGGCACGGGTGATGATCTCCTGGAAGCGCTCCGGGACCGCGTAGGCGTACGCCAGGGCCGCCAGGTGGAAGGCGTTGGTGTGGCCGCTGGGGAAACCGCCGTCCTCGGCCGGGACCTCACTGCGCTGCCGCAGCAGCTGCGTCACGACGACGACGTCGGAGTCGTAGACCGGGAACCCGAGGGCGTCCTTCTCGCCGGTGTCGACGACCTCGCTGTCCTCGTTCATCCGCCACGGCCGCGGGTACTGGAAGGTGAACTTGGCCGGGTTGCTGGAGGTGAAGTCGCCGCGCACGGTGTCGACGAGCTTGGCCACCAGGCCGAGGTCCGAGTCGTACGAGCCGGCGCCCAGCGCGGAGCCGGCGGGCGCGCCGGCGGGGATCGCGTCGTTGATCTTGGTCGCGGGGATGCCGTCGGGGGCGGCGGTGATCGAGGTGACCGCCTTGGCGCCGGTGCGGTACAGGTCGGCCAGCGGGCCGAGTCCGCCGATCATGGCGTAGCTCTGGTGCTGCCGGTCGTAGACGAACGCCTCGCGGGCCTGGGCCTCGGTGCGGCGGCCGGTCAGACGCGCGCAGTAGCGCATGTTGTCGCGCAGGATCTCCGGCAGCAGCGGGGTGCCCGTGTTCCAGGCGCCGCCCGTCTTCCATATCTCGGCGAAGCCGCCGAGCGCGCGGACCACGGCGTTGGTCTCGGCGCTCTGGTTCGCCGTGGTGTTGGTGGAGTAGTCGTCGACGAACGCGGCGAACGCGGTGGCGGCCTTGGCCTCGGGGGCCTGCCACAGGCTCGTGAGGGTCGGAGCGGCGATCAGGCCGGCCGACACGCCGAGGGAGTTCCTGAGGAAGACACGGCGGTCGAGCGAGTGGTGCCCGGCGGATGACGGCATGGAGCGCCGCTCCTTTCGCGAGGTGGTGATCGGGTGCGGGCTGAGCGTGAGGTTGACGCATGACCGGTCGGTGTCCGGTCGGCGACCGGACGGTGATCAGCGCATGACCGGTCGGAGGAAAGTGCGTGAGAGTGTCAACGCCCCTACGACCGGCGGCACTTGGAGCACGTGCGGTCGCGCGGACGGTACAACGTCGAGCAGTGCTTCGGCGAATGCGGAGTACAGGGCGGGCCTGGCGAGGATCGTCCCGCCGGCCACCACCACGTCGTCCACGGCGACCCCTCGGGCGTCGAGCCGTGCCACGAGCGAGGCGAGTGCGCGGCCCCCGTCGGCGATCACCCGGCGGGCGAGGAGAGAGCCCTCCTCGGCGGCCTCGAACACCACGGGCGCGTGCCGGCCCCAGTCGGCGGACACGTCCGTGGCCGCTTCCAGTGCCCCGCCGAGAGCCGGGACCTCGCTGACCGCGAAGGCGGCCACGAGCCGCTCGGCGAGCGCGTCGGGCGCCTCGCCCCGGTCGTGCGCCGCCCAGACGGCACGGGCGGCCTCCCGGACGAGACCGGCGGCGCCGCCCTCGTCGCCGAGGACGGCCCCCCAGCCGCCGACCTGCACGGGCCTGCCGTCGGCGGCCCGGCCGACGGCCACCGACCCGGTGCCCGCGACCAGCCCCACCCCGCGCTCGAAACCGGCGGCGGGGGCCAGCAGCTCGGCGTCGCCCACCACCAGGCACGGCACCTGAAGCCGTTCCTGGAGGGCGAGACGTATCCCTTCGCACTGCCGGGGCGTCTCGCAGGCGTGCGCGCCGACGGCCACGGCGGACGGGAGGGTGCGCGCGGGCAGCGCCTCCTCGACCAGCGTGGCCAGCCAAGCGGTCGCGGCCGCCGGGTCGTGCGGCCGCCAGCCGCGGCTCGTACGGACGTGGTCGGCGACGGTGTCCGTCCCCGTGACAGCACGGAGATGGGTCTTGGTGCCGCCCACGTCGATACCGACCGCGACCGGCCCGGAGTCCTGCACGGAGGCTCCTCCTTCGTCGTTGCGTTGCGATGGCGCAGCGACGGCTGGGCGAAACCGTGCCTGGACACACAGGGGCTGTGGGGTGCTGTGGGGTGCTAGGGAAGCCCCGGGACGGGCCTCTGGCGGCGCGGCAGGCGAGTACCGCTTGACTTCGTTAGGAAATTAACTAACGAATAAGGGTGCGTCAAGGGTTCGGACCCGGATACCGCACGACCGTGCGGCCGGAAGATCGCGGCACGACTGGCACGACTGGGGAGAGCATGCAACTGAGCGAGAGCGCCCGCGCTGTCTTCGCCGTACTGGCCGCGTCGAGCGCCGCCACCCGCCCCCAACTGGCGACCGGGGCGCGGCTTTCCAAGCCGACCGTCTCCACCGCCGTCGCGGAGCTGGAGGCCGCCGGTCTCGTCGCCCGGTCTGGCACGCTCTCCGGCGGAACCGGCAGGTCGGCGGCCGTCTACGATCTCGGCGCGGCCGCCGGCGCCGTACTGGCCGTCGACCTCGGCCCGAGCCTCACCCGGGCACGGGTCTGCGCCCTGGACGGCACCCTGCTCGCCGAGGGCACCGGCTCCCGCGAGCAGGCCGCCGACGCGGTGCGCGAAGCGCTGTGCGCGCTCCCCGCCGGAGCTCCGCTGCGCACCATCGTCGTGGCCGTCGGTGATGTCACCGCGCGGGCCGAGGAGGGCACCGAGCGTCCGGCGACCGCCAAGGCGGGGCCCGCCTTCGACGCGGTGGCGGTGGCACTGCCGCCCGGGGTGCCCGTCCATCTGGAGAACAACGTCAACTGCGCCGCGCTGGCCGAACTCCACGAGGGGGCGGCGCGCGGCCGGAACACCTTCGGCTATCTGCGGATCGGTGTCGGTGTCGGTCTGGGCATCGTGGTGGGAGGCCAGGTGCTGGCCGGGGCGAACGGGGCGGCCGGAGAGCTCGCCCGGCTGCCCTACCCCTGGAACGACGACCTGGAGCCCCGCCACGAGGCCCTGGAGGAGTACATCGGCGCCCGCTCGCTGCTGCGCCGGGCCGCCGAGGCCTGGCCGGAAACCGGCGATTCATGCCCTCGTACCGTAGATCGGCTTTTTTCGCTGGCCGGACAGGGCTGCGCCCCGGCCCGCGCGATCGTCGACCGGCACGCGGTGGACGTGGGCCGGCTGGCCGCCGCGGTGACCGCCGTACTGGACCCGGGGCTGCTCGTCCTCGGCGGCAGTACCGGCGCGTTTCCGCAGCTCCTGCCCGGTGTGCGGGCCGAGCTGGAGCGGCTGAGCTGGCCCACCGAAGTGGTCAGCAGCCAGGTCGGCGAGCTCGGTACCGTGGTGGGCGCGGCGAGGCTCGCGGTCGCCAGAGGAGTCCAAACCGTGACCGAGGTGGCGCGGACGAAGGATTGACGGTTTCGGACTCGGTCTGCCAATGTCCGGACAAGCGCTTTCTAAGTCGGCCGGGACGCCGACTTGGGGTGAGCATCCCGCCTGTACGCGACGTACGGCGATCGCACGAGGGCGTGCCCGTGCGGTGACGGCCAGAACGGCCGGGGATCCCGCCCCGCGTGGACGACGCGGCCGGGCGAGGCTGCGCCCGGAAAGCGACGTTTCCTGCAAACTGCACCCGTGCCGCCTCGGTCGGCCCCGTGCTCTGTCCCCTATCGACGAAAAAAGGGATCGAAGATGACCACTGTGGGTGTGCGGCGCTCCCGCCGACTCGGCCGCGGCGGTATGCGCCGCCTGGTTCCCCTCACCGCCGTTGCCGCGGCAGGGACCCTGCTGCTCTCCGCCTGCGGAGGGGAATCCGACTCGGGCGGTACCTCCAAGTCGCTGACGTTCTGGATCTCCACGGTTCCGGGGCAGGACGCGGGCTGGAAGAAGATGGTGGCGCAGTACGAGAAGGAAACCGGCGTCAAGGTCAAGCTCGTCAACATCCCCTACGACGGCTACACGACGAAGCTGCACAACGCCGCGCAGGCGAACTCCCTGCCCGACGTGGCCGCCGTGCCGGCGCTGGACCCGATCTGGTCGAACAAGCTGATCGACCTCAAGTCCATCGCCGACAAGAAGAGCAACAACATCAACCAGAACTTCCTGGCGAAGGACTCGTCCGGGAAGGTGCTGTCCATCCCCTCGGACGTCACCGCGTCCGGCATGTTCATCAACAAGTCGCTCTTCGAGAAGGCCGGCGTCGACTTCCCGACCTCGCCCGACAAGACCTGGACCTGGACCGACTTCATCAAGGCGGCGGACAAGGTCCGCGAGAAGACCAAGGCCAAGTACTCGCTGACCTTCGACCAGTCGCCGTCCCGGCTGCGCGCCATGGTCTACGAGATGGGCGGCAAGTACGTCCACGCGGACGACGCCGGCAAGTTCTCGGTGGACGACGCGACCAAGAAGGCCGTGAACACCTTCGTCGGGTGGAACGACGACAAGACCATGCCGAAGTCGGTGTGGACCAGCGGCGCCGACCCGTCCGCGATGTTCCAGAGCGGTGACGTCGTCGCCTACTGGTCCGGTGTGTGGCAGGTCCCCGCCTTCGCGGAGAGCATCAAGAAGTTCGAGTGGGCGAGCGTCCCGACCCCCGCCCAGCCGGTGCAGGCCAGTGACGTCAACAGCGGCGGCATGACGGTGGGCTTCAACAACAACGCCGACGCGGCCGCCGCCGCGAAGAAGTTCCTGTCCTGGCTGTACGAGCCCGACCACTACCGGACGCTGTGCGAGACCTCCGGCTTCCTGCCGGTCGAGAGCGGTCTGGACCCGAAGTACCCGTTCAAGTCCGAGGCGGCGCAGGCGGCGTACAAGCTCTACAACGAGTCGATCCCGCTGTACGACCCGATCTCCGGCTACTTCAACAGCGCGCAGACCAACTGGGTGCTGAAGGGCAAGAGCCTCACCGAGGACCCGACCAAGACGGAACTCGGCAAGGCGATCAACGGCCAGCAGTCGGCCGACAAGGCCCTGGAGAACATCGTGGCCGGCTACAACCAGCAGGTCGGCGGCTGAGCGTAGGCCCAGGGGCCGGGCGGCGGGGTCCAGACACCGCCGCCCGGCCCGGGCGCCCACGCAGTGCCGGGCTCATGGTGTGAGCCCACGGGGCTCACGCCGGTGAGCCCGCAGCAATCCATTCCACCAGCACGGAGTCAGGAAGATGACAAAACACGCCTCGGCCGTGTCCGCGAGCCCACCCAGGAGACGGAGCAAGTACACCCTTGCGCCGCTGGTCCTCATCGCGGCCAATGTCGTGCTCTTCTCGCTGTTCTTCGTCTGGCCGGCGGTGATCGGGCTCATCTACAGCTTCACGAACTACACGGGAGTGGGGGCGTTCCAGTACATCGGGCTGGACAACTACCACAACCTGTTCGGGGACTCCACCTTCTACGCCGCGCTGACCCGGACCCTGCTGTACGCCGTGCTCTTCGTACCGCTGAACTTCGCGGTCTCGCTGCTCACCGCCAACCTGCTGGTGAGCAAGCACGCCAAGGGAGCCTCGGTCGCCCGCGTCATCTTCTTCATCCCCTGGCTCCTGTCGCCCATCGTCGTCGGTGTCCTGTGGCGCTGGCTGTTCGGTGAGAACTTCGGACTGGTCAACTACATCATCGAGCAGTTCGGCGGCAGCGCCGTTCCGTGGCAGTCCAACGCGGACCTGTCGCTGATCGTGGTGGTGATGGCCGCGTCCTGGGCCTGGACCGGTTTCTCGATGCTGCTGTTCATCGCGGCGATCAAGAACGTGCCGGTGTCCTACTACGAGGCCGCCTCGCTCGACGGCGCCGGCCCCTGGCGCCAGTTCTTCAGCATCACGCTGCCGAGCATCGCCCCCACCTCGTTCATCGTCATCCTGCTCAACACGATCAACGCGATGAAGGAATACCCGGTGTTCGTCGCCCTCAACAACGGCGGACCCGGCACGTCGAACAACCTGCTCGTGCAGTACATCTACGAGACCGGCTTCAAACGGGGCCAGATCGGCTACGCGAGCGCCGCGTCGTTCGTGCTCATGCTCATCCTGATGGCCGTCGCGATCGTCCAGCTGATCGTCAACCGGCGGGTGGAGAACCGATGACAACCACAGACATCCCCCGCCCGGTCGACGCCGGGTCCGCACGACCCGTCTCCAAGAAGCGGCCCCGCCGTGCCGCCACCGGCGGCCTCCGGCAGGCCGTGTCCGCGACGACACTGCTGTGGATCCTGGCGTGCCTGTACGGGCTGCCGGTGCTGTGGTTCATCCTCAGCTCCTTCAAGCCGGCCAGCGACCTGTTCTCGTATCCGCTGACGCTGGTTCCGCACAATCCCACCCTGTCGGGCTTCGAGGCGGCGTGGGACAGCGCCAACTTCTCCCAGTACTTCATCAACACGGCCATCGTGTGCGTGATCACGACGATCCTCACGGTGGGCGTCAGTTGCTGCACCGGGTACGCGCTGGCCAAGTACGACAACAGATGGCTCAAGGGCTTCTTCATCTGCATCCTGGCCACCACGATGCTGCCGGGCGAGGTCATGCTCGCCCCCTCGTTCCTCGTGGTCCGCGACCTCGGCCTCTACAACTCGTTCGGCGGCATCATCCTGCCGGCCGTGCTGACCGCGACCGGATGCTTCATGTTCCGCCAGTTCTTCCTGACGGTTCCCGACGAACTCGTGGAAGCCGCGCGCATCGACGGCGCGCGTGAGCTGTCGATCTTCATGCGGATCATGGTGCCGATCTCCCGGCCCATCATGCTGACCCTCGCCATCCTCTCCTTCCAGTGGCGGTGGAACGACTACATCTGGCCGCTGCTGATGCTCAACGACCCCAACAAGTTCACCGTGCAGATCGGCATCCAGAGCATCGTCGGCGCGCAGAACATCAACTGGTCGGTCCTGCTCGGCGCGTCGGTCATCTCCATGATCCCGCTGATCCTGGTCTTCCTGGTCTTCCAGCGCTACGTCATGGGCGCCGACATCAACGCCGGACTGAAGGACTGATCTTGCCCACCCCGCTCGACCACGAGTTCGTCCGGTCGGTGGCCCGCGCCGCCGACCGGCAGGCCGCCCCGCTCGCGGCCCGCCCCGACGAGGAACCCGCCGGTGTGCCCCACCGCGGTCTGGCGCGGCGGGTGAAGACCCTGGTCGCGGCATACCGGTCCCCCGACTCCGCCCTGCACGGCAGCGGGCGGGCGGTCGCCGCCGCGATGACACACCTGCGGGCCCTGCGGGCCACGCAGACCACCACCGGCCTCTTCGCCGGCGGCGACAACGTGCAGTCCCCGCCGGACTCCGCGTTCACCGTCAACGACGTGTGCGACGCGCACCTCCTCGCCGCCGGCGCGGGGCCCGAGCTGAGCGAGGTCACGGCGGCCCTCGCCGAGATCGCCGGCGCCGCCTCCGACAGCCTACGGACGGGCGGGGTGCACACCCCGAACCACCGCTGGGAGCTGTGCGCGGCGCTGGCCCGGCTGCACCGGTCGTTCCCCGACGGCCGGCTGCTCGACCGCGTCGAGGAGTGGCTCGGCGAGGGCGTCGACATCGACGCGGACGGCCTGTACTCGGAACGGAGCGCCAACTACGCGGCCCACGTGTCCAACCCGTCCCTGCTGCTCCTGGCCGAGGTGCTCGGCCGCGCCGACCTGCTGGACGCCGTCGAACGCAATCTCGCCACCACCCTGGACCTCATCCGACCGGACGGCACGGTGGAGACCGTCCACTCGCGGCGGCAGGACCAGTACGCCCCCTTCCCGCTGGCGCCCTACCTGCCGCACTACCGGCTGCTGGCGATCCGCACCGGCCGGGGCGACCTCGCCCGGGCGGCACGGCTGGCGGCCGCCGACGGTGTCGAGGACCCCGACCTGCTCGCCCAGACCCTCCTCACCCCGGACCTGTGCCGCGCCCTGCCCGCCCCGGCCGCGGAGACGCTTCCGCGCGAGCGGTACCTCACCACCGCACGCCTCGCCGCCCGCGCCTCGGCCGCCGCGCACACGGTGGTCTACGGCGGCTCCGACGTGCCCGAGCAGCGGCGCATCCGCTCGGGTCTCGCCTGCAACCCCACCTTCCTGCGCCTGTTCGCCGGCGAGGCCGTGCTCGACGCGGTCCGTCTCTCGCGGGGGTTCTTCGACCTGGGCCCGTTCCGCGCCGCCGACATGGAACAGCTCGCCGAGAACCGGTACCGGCTCACCGAGACCCTCACCGCCGCCTACTACCAGCCGCTCCCGAAGGACCGGAGGCGGGACGACGGCGGCTACCGGCTGGGGGACGAGGGCCGCTTCTCGGCCGCGATGGCCTTCCCGGACCGGCCCCGCGACGAGGTCTCCCACACGACCCGCGTCGAGGTCGACCTGCGGGAGGACGGCGCCGACCTGCGGATCGACCTCAGCGGGCCCCGGGTGCCCTGGGCCCTGGAACTGACCTTCCGGCCGGGCGGCGTGCCGCAGGGCGCCGTACCGCTGGGCGACGGTCGCTGGTGCCTGACGGACGGGCCGATGACCTACCGGGCCGGTGACGACGAGATCCGCGTCGAGGTCGCCGTCGAGGCGGGCGAACCGCTCGCCGGGCCGGACCGGAGCGAGGTACTGCGCTACGACCCGGGTCAGGACCACACCGTCGTGGGCGGCACCGACGCCACGACCGGAAACCGTGTCCACCTCGGTGGAATGGGCCCGCACACCCTCACCGTCGCCCTGCGCGCCCGCCGGTCCGCCCCCGTCGCGTGACCGGGACGCACCACACACCCGCATGGGCGGTGCCGTACCTCGCCGACGACGGTGACACGTCATCGGCGACCCGGCGGGCGACGACCGGGGGGAACCGACCCTGACGCTCCACGCCTGATCACAGGCCCCGATACCAGCAGCCCGGCGTTCCTGACGACGCCGGGCTGCTGCCCGCCCGCAGCCGGCACCCCACCCGGCCCCGCCCCCTACGCCCCCACCACCGGCCTCGCCGACGCCGGCACCACCAGGTCGGCGTGACGCCTGCTCGCCGCCACCGACTCCGCGTTGCGCCGATCCGTACCGTCGACCCAGGCGACCGCCTCCGCGTGCCCCTTGCCGAACTCCTCGTGCCGGGCGACGAGCCGGCGTACCCGCTCGGTCTCGTCGAGGTCGCAGAACCAGACCTCGTCGAGCCGGGACCGGACCCGCGCCCAGGGCCCCTCGTCCATCAGGAGGTAGTTCCCCTCGGTGACGATCAGACGGGCCGACGGCGGCACCGGGATCGCACCCGCGACGGGCTGCTCCAGGGTGCGCTCGAAGCCCGGCGCGTACACGACGTCGTCCTCGTCCCGGCGCAGCCTCTCCAGCAGGGCGGCGTACCCCACCGCGTCGAAGGTGTCCGGCGCGCCCTTGCGGTCCCGGCGGCCGAGGCGGTCGAGTTCCACGTCGGCGAGGTGGAAGCCGTCCATGGGGACATGGGCGACCCAGGGCTCCCCGTCGCCGTTGAGCGCCCGGGTCAGCCGCTCGGCCAGGGTCGTCTTCCCCGCGCCGGGGCAGCCGGCGATACCGAGCAGCGCGCGGCGGCCGGGGCGGGACAGAGCGGCGGCCCGGTGCAGCAGGTCGTCGAAGGTCACAGGCATGCCGTCGACGGTAGACCCGATCCGGCGTACGCGGACAGGGAGCGGGCAGACGAGCACTGCTGCTGCCGAACGAGAACAGCGGAAGGTGCGGGATGCGAGCGAGTCCCTGGTCGGAGCCCGACGGCGAGGACGAGGAGGTCCGGGAGGAACTGGCGCGGCTGCGCGCCGAGGTGCGGCAGCTGCGCACCCGGATGGAAGGCCGTCCCCTGATCGCCGAGGCCCAGGGCATGCTCCGGGAGCGCTATGCCCTGCCGGACGCCGAGTCCGCCTTCGCGCTGCTCCAGCGGGCCTCGCAGCAGTACAACGTCAAGCTGCGCACCCTGGCCGAGGCGGCGCTGGGCGCGCCCCGTCCGGAGGGTCGCGGCACCCCCTGGTTCCCCGGCCGGATCCGGCGCGCGGAGCCGGCCCTCGGCTTCGAAGCGGCGCGTGACCGCCGCGGCAACCGCGGCGGGGTCCTGGCCGCCGTACTCAGCCAGACCCTCGCCGTCGTCGGCACCGACATGGGCAACGTCCAGATCGCCGACCGCGCGGAGGGCGGACTGCGCATCGAGCGGCACACGGGACTCACGGCGGACTTCGTCGACTTCTTCGCCCACGTCGGCGACGACGGCACCGCCTGCGCCAAGGCCGCGCGGGACGTGTCCCAGGTCACCGTCCATGACGTGGCGACGGACCCGGTGTTCACCGAGGACGCCCGCGAGGCGATCCTGCGCGCGGGCAGCCGCGCCTGCCACAGCGTGCCGCTGACCACCTCGTCCGGGCTGGTGGTCGGCATGGTCTCCGCCCATCTCGACCGTCCGCTGCGCGGCCTGACCCGCGCCCAGACCAAGGAGTTGTCCGTCGTGGGCGCCGAGGCCGGCGAGTGGCTCGCCTGGTACGACCGGACCGTCGTCCTCGACGCCCTGGAACACCTCCACGCCCTCGGCCGCGCCCACGGCGGCGGCAGCCTCAGCCGCCGATGACCGTTTTCTCACCCGCCCCGGCCACTGACCCCCGCCGCGGGGGGAACCCCCCTTCCATGACACAGACGACCCGACCGACCGAACTGGGCCTGCCGAAGAGGATCCGCGCCTGCCTCTTCGACCTCGACGGGGTCATCACCAGGACCGCCGTCGTGCACGCCGCGGCGTGGCGGCGTGCGTTCGACGAGTTCCTGCGCCGGCGTGACGGCGACGCCTTCCGGCCCTTCGACCCGTCCGCCGACTACGACCGGTACGTGGACGGCCGCCCCCGCGCCGACGGCGTGCGCACCTTCCTCGCCTCCCGGGACATCCACCTCCCCGAGGGCACCCCCGACGACCCGCCCGACGCCCCCACCGTGCACGGCCTCGGCAACCGCAAGAACGAGATCCTGCTGGACCTCATCCGCACCGACGGCGTCGAGGCCTACGACGGCACCCTGCGCTACGTCGAGCGGGTCCGCGACCACGGGCTGCGCACCGCCGTCGTCTCCTCCAGCGCCAACTGCCGGGACGTGCTGCGCTCGATCGGCGCCGAGCACCTCTTCGACGTACGCGTCGACGGAGTGGTGGCCGCCGAGCGGGGGCTGCCGGGCAAACCGCGTCCGGACACCTTCCTCGCCGCCGCCCACGACCTCGGAGTCGAACCCGCCGACGCCGCCGTCTTCGAGGACGCCCTCGCCGGCATGGATGCCGGACGCGCGGGCCGCTTCGGCCAGGTCGTCGGACTCGACCGCGTCGGCCAGGCCGACGCCCTGCGCGCCCACGGCGCCGACATCGTCGTGGCGGACCTGACGGAACTGGGGGACTGGGCGTGATCACCCACCGGTCGTACGCCGTCGAACCCTGGTCCCTGCGCGAACAGGGCCTCCATCTCGACGTCCTGCCCCAGAGCGAATCCGTGTTCGCGCTGTCCAACGGGCACATCGGCTGGCGCGGAAACCTCGACGAGGGCGAGCCGCACGGCCTGCCCGGCAGCTACCTCAACGGCGTCCACGAACTCCACCCGCTGCCGTACGCGGAGGCCGGCTACGGCTACCCCGAATCCGGGGAGACGGTCATCGACGTCACCAACGGCAAGATCCTGCGACTGCTCGTCGACGACGAACCCTTCGACCTGCGCTACGGCCGGCTGCGCTCCCACGAACGCGTCCTCGACCTGCGCGCCGGCTTCCTGCGCCGCAGCTGCGAGTGGACCTCCCCGGCAGGCACGACCGTCCGGATCCGCACCACCCGTCTGGTGTCGTTCACCCAGCGGGCCATCGCCGCCGTCGCCTACGAGGTCGAGGCCGTCGACGGCGAGGCACGTGTCGTCGTGCAGTCGGAGCTGGTGGCCAACGAACAACTGCCCGAACGGAAGGGCGACCCACGGGCCGCCGTCGCCCTGAGGACACCGCTGGAGGCGGAGGAACACTTCGCGGACGGGACACGGCTGCGGCTCGTGCACCGCACCCGGCGCAGCGGCCTGCGCGTCGCCGCCGCCGCCGACCATGTCGTCACCGGCCCCGGTGACATCACCACCGGCGCGGAGAGCAGGGACGACGTCGCCCGCCTCACCGCCACCACCGTCCTGCGCCCCGGCGAGCGGCTGCGGGTGGAGAAGACCGTCGCCCACGGCTGGTCCGGCACCCGGTCGCTGCCCGCCGTCGGCGACCAGGTCGACGCCGCCCTCTCCGCCGCCGCGTACGGCGGCTGGCAGGGTCTCGTCGACGAACAACGGTCCTACCTCGACGACTTCTGGGCCCGCGCCGACGTCGAGGTGGACGGCGACGAGGAGATCCAGCAGGCCGTACGGTTCGCCCTGTTCCACGTCCTGCAGGCGGGCGCCCGCGCCGAACAGCGCGCCATCCCCGCCAAGGGCCTCACCGGTTCCGGCTACGACGGCCACGCCTTCTGGGACACCGAGACCTTCGTCCTGCCGCTGCTCACCCACACCGCGCCCGGCGCGGTCGCCGAAGCCCTGCGCTGGCGCCAGAACACCCTGCCCGCCGCCCGCGACCGCGCGGCCCAACTCGGCCTCAATGGCGCCGCGTTCCCCTGGCGCACCATCAACGGTCGGGAACGGTCCGCCTACTGGCCCGCCGGCACGGCCGCCTTCCACGTGAACGCCGCCGTCGCCGACGCCGTGGTCCGGCACACCGCCGCCACCGGCGACACCGCCTTCGAACGCGACACCGGCGTCGAACTCCTGGTGGAGACCGCCCGGCTCTGGCGGTCCCTCGGCCACCACGACCACCACGGCGCCTTCCACATCGACGGCGTCACCGGCCCCGACGAGTACAGCGCCGTCGTCGACGACAACACGTACACCAACCTCATGGCCCGCGGGAACCTCCTGGCCGCCGCCGACGCCGTCGAACGCCACCCCGACCGCGCCGCGCGCCTCGGCGTCGACGACGAGGAGAGCGCCGCGTGGCGCGACGCCGCCCACGCCATGCACGTCCCCTACGACCACGAGCGAGGGGTGCACGAACAGCACGCCGGGTTCACCCGCCACCAGCGCTGGGACTTCGAGAACACCGGGCCCGACCGGTACCCGCTGATGCTGCACTTCCCCTACTTCGACCTGTACCGCAAACAGGTCGTCAAACAGGCGGACCTGGTCCTCGCGATGTACAAGTGCGGCGACCGTTTCGACGACGACCAGGTGGCCCGCAACTTCGCCTACTACGAGCCGCTCACCGTCCGAGACTCCTCCCTCTCCGCCTGCTGCCAGGCCGTCGTCGCCGCCCAGGTCGGCCACCTCGATCTCGCCTACGACTATCTGACCGAGTCGGCGATGATGGATCTGGCGGATCTGGAGGACAACACCCGCGACGGCCTCCACCTCGCCTCCCTCGCCGGCACCTGGACCGCGCTCGTCGCCGGCTTCGGCGGAATGCGGCAGCACGGCACGACCGTGAGCTTCGCGCCCCGCCTCCCCGAGCGCCTGAGCGGGCTCGCCTTCCACGTCGGCCTGCTCGACACCTGTCTGCGGGTACGGATCGAACCCCGGCACGCCACCTACGAGCTGCTCTCCGGCGACACCCTGACGATCCGCCACCACGGCGAGCCGGTCACCCTCGACGGCGACAAACCCCGGCGCATGGACATCCCGGCACCGAAACCCTCCGGTCCGGTGCCGCGGCAGCCCCCGCACCGGCGTCCCGGCCGCCGCCGGAGGCGGGCGGACTGAGACGCCGGTGGCCCCGACCGACCCTCAGCCGCAGAACGTGGACTCCAGCGTGCTGTTCACCGTCGCGTACACCGGGCCGTTGTTGGACGTGTTGGCGAACGAGGTCACACTGCGCTTGCCGCTCTTGGAGGTGAACGCCCAGGTGTAGTAGCCCTGCACGGTTCCCGTGTGCCCGTACACCGAGACCCCGCACGACAGATCACGCCGACGCAGCCCCAGCCCGTACGCCTGGGTGCTGTTGACCGGTGTCCACTTCAGCATCTGCTTCAGCTGCGCGGCCGAGGTGAGCTTGCCCTGCACCAGCGCGGACATGAACTTGTTCAGGTCCTTGGCACTGGACACCAGGGCGCCCGCGCTCTGCGCCCAGGACGTGGTCTGCTGGGTCGAGTCGATCTTCCGGCCGGTGGAGTCGGCGGTCATGTAGCCGCGGGAGTACTTGCCGGGGATCGTGTTCTTCGGGTGGACGTAGAAGGTGTCGGCCAGCTTCAGCGGCTTGATGATCCGGTCCTGGTAGGCCGTCGCCACCGGCTTCTTGGTGATCTTCTCGACGAGCATGCCCGCGACCACGAAGTTGGCGTTCGAGTACGCGTAGGCCGCGCCGGGCTTGTTGGTACGCGGCTCGGCGAGCGACATGTCCATCAGCTGGCGGTAGGTGAACACCTTGTTGCGGACCTTCTCGAAGCCCGCCACGCTGGGGGAGAAGAGGGTGTTGGCGTAGTCGTACAGCCCGCTGCGGTGGCTGAGCACATGGCGCACGGTGATCTTCTTGTCGGGCAGCAGCCCCGGCAGGTAGGTGTCGACCGAGGAGTCGAGCTTGACCTTTCCCTCGTCGACCAGCTGCAGCAGGACCACCGCCGTGAACGTCTTGGTGACGCTGCCCACGCGGATGCGGTCCCCGGTTCCGAGGGCCCGCTTGGTGCTCCGGTCCGCGACACCTTCCGCCAGGTGGTGCACCGTGCCGTTGTCGTCGATCCTCGCGAACGCGCCCGGCGCCCCCTGCGACAGCGCCGTGCGCAGCAGTTTTCGCAGCCCCGCCGTGTCGGGCCCGGCCTGGGGGGCCGCGTGGGCGGGGACCGCCACGAGGGACAGGACGATCGCGCCGAGCGTCGCCACACCCGTGCCCACCGTTCTCGAAACCATCTGATTCGTCTCCTGTTGCTCTCCGTCATCGACAGGGTGCATTGGAGTCCAGCGATCACGGAGAGTCAAGTAGCCGGAGGCGGGGGTGAGTTGAGCGACTCGAAAGAGGGACAGCCGCGGCGGGTCGGTTTCAGCCGCCGAAGAGCTGGGTCCAGTACGTGCCGGCCGCGCCGCCGCCGACGAATCCGACACCGATATGGGTGAAGCCGGGTTTGAGGATGTTCGCGCGGTGCCCGGGGCTGTTCATCCAGCCGGTCACGACCTCGGCGGCGGAGCGCTGGCCGCACGCGATGTTCTCCCCGACGGACCGGTGGGTGGATCCGGCCGCCGCCGCGCGGTGCCACGGCTCGCCCCCGTCCGGCGAGGTGTGCGCGTAGAACGCCCGCGCCACCATGTCGGCGCTGTGGGCCTGGGCGGCGTGCGTGAGGAGGGGGTCGGGGGAGAGCGGGGGGAGACCGGCGCCGGCCCGTTCGGCGTTGGTGAGGGTGATGACGTCCGCGGCCGTCCGGCGCAGGCCCGCGGGGGAGAAGGGCTCGGCCCACAGCGCCGTCCAGTACACCGTCCCCGACCGGGGGTCGGTGGCCCGGCCGAGGCCGGTCTCGGTGCAGGCGCGTTCGCGGAGGATCTGCCCGGCTCGCCGGTCGGAGCGGCAGTGGTCCACGAACTCGGCGGGGGTACGGGGACCGGAGACCAGGTGTTCGCCGATGGCCAGATAGGTGTATCCGGTGGCGGTGAGGCGTTGGTGGAGAAAGACACCGTCCTCGCCCTCGGAGGTCAGTCGGCCCTGTGCGGCCATCGAGGTGGCGTGCGCCCGGGCCGCGGCCGTGAGCCGGGAGTCCAGCACCACGGGTGGGGAACCCGCGGCGGTCCGGACGGAGTTGACCAGGTCGAGGAAGCCGTCCGTGTGGGGGTCCGGCGGAGCCGTTCGCGCGGTGCGCGGGGACGGGGGTCCGGACGGCGCGGCGGGTGCCTCCTCGACCACGTCCACCCCGAAGTCCCTCGCGACCCCCGCCAGTCCGTCGGCGTAGCCCTGGCCCAGGGCCCGCAGCTTCCAGTCCGCACCCCTGCGGTACAGCTCCGCCAGGAGGAGTACGGTCTCGTGCCGGGGCCGGGGCGGGGTGAAGCGGGCGATCGCGCGGCCGGCGGCCCCGGTGACGAGCAGGGTCGGGGCGGGCAGGTGGCCCAACGGCGTGTCGGGGGCGGCCGGGCTGATCGCGACGGTGAGGCGGGTCGCGCCGGGACGCAGGGCGCCCGGGTCCACCGTCAGCGTCTGGCCGGTCAGCCGGGCGCCCGGTGCCGCCGGCTGGTTGTAGAAGACGAGGTCGGCGTCGCCGCGGACCTTGCCGGTGTCGTCGGTGACGAGGGCGGACACGTCGAAGGGGCCCGGCACCCTGATCGTCAGGGTGCCGCTCGGCAGGGGGAGATTGCCCCCGGGGACCAGCTCGCTCATCGGTGCCGTCCGTCGCAGTGACCGTCAGCCCGACAACGTCTCACCCCCGCAGGGCGGTTCCCGTGCCCTCCTGTCCTTCGCCGGCCGGCGCGTCCTGGCGGCCGGAGCGCATCGTCCGCAGGGCGAGCAGGAGGACGCCGATGTCGTCCAGGTACACCGGGTCCGGTACGAGGTCGGTCGGCAGGACGAGATAGAGGACGGCGCCCCAGAAGACCCACTTGGGGCCGGTGGGGAGCCCGGCCCGGTTCAGTTCGCGCCGGGTGCGCACCAGCCTCAGCAGCAGCCAGACGGCCACGCCGAGGACGGCGGCCGCGACCAGGGCGATCGCGGCGATCACACCCCATGTCCAGGAATCCATCGGTCCGCCCCTCAGTCGGGCCGGGCGGTGCGCCCGGCCTGTGCCTGCCCATCGTCTTCCCCCGCAGGGCGCCCGGTATCGCGGCGCGCGGGGAGCGGGGCGGGGTCAGTTCGAGGCGCGGGCGAGGTTGTGGTCCACGAGGGCCTGGCTGACGGCCCGGATGGAGCGGGCCATGTGGTTCAGCTGCATGACCTCGGCGGCGTACATCTTGATGGTGTGCTCGATGACCGACTCGGACATGCCGAGGCTGGGCAGCTCGGAGCGGGCGGTCTGCAGGGCGGTACGGGCCACCCGGATCTCGTGCTGGACCTGGATCTGGGCGTGGCGTGCGAGCAGTACGGGGTGCCGCATCATCGCCGGGTAGCTGCCGTACCGGGCCGGCACCAGCTCGCGCAGCCACTTGGCCGCGGACCTCTCCCAGTCGTAACTGCCGGGTGTCTTGACCTGACACGGCCAGTCCGTGCGGAGGGGCGAGGTGGTCAGGGCCATGTTCAACACTCCGGTCTTGCATCGACGCCATGGGGTTGCAGCGGGTGGTGGAGTCTGGGCGGCCCCGGCATAGGGGATGGCCGGGGCCGCCTCACCCGGGGCGCCGTGGCGGGTAGGAGCGGACGGACCCGGGTGGACGACGTGACCCGGCGTCCCACCGGGTCACGATCCGGGGAGCAGTATTTATATATACCCCCGAGTATGCAAGGGCATGGAAAAATTCATGCAGGGGGTGGGGTGAAGAATCCCCTGCGCCCCGGCCCGGTGCGGCCCGGCCCGGCGGGCGGGGCGGGATCAGTCCCGGAGGAAGAAGTGGTGCTGCTCCGAGACCTGCTCGTACGCCTCCAGCCGGGCCTGGGTGCGCTCGGGGTCGGCGTCCGTCATGGCCTGGAGCAGGGCGGAGGACATCATCACGGGGGCGGCGTAGGAGTCGAAGACCAGGCGTGAGCCGGTGCCGATGGCGAAGACGGCGTCGGCCTCGTCCGCGAGCGGGCCGAGCGCCAGGTCGGTGACCAGGGCCACCCTCAGACCGGCGCCGTGGGCGACGCGCAGCGCGGTCAGCGTCTCCTGCGCGTGCCGGGGCATGGAGAACGCCAGCACCCAGGTGCCGCCCGCCTCCCGGGACTGCAGCAGGGCGTCGTAGGCGACCGTGCCGCCCTTCGTCACCAGCCGGACGTCGGGGTGGATACGGCGGGCGGCGTACGCGAAGTACTCGGCGAGCGCACCGGAGATCCTGAGCCCGAGGACGGTCAGCGGAGCCGAGCGGGACAGGGCGCGGCCGACCTGGATCACCTGGTCGGGGTCGGCGAAGTCGCGCCGCAGGTTCTCCAGGTTCTCGATCTCGGCGTCCACGGCGGCCTGCAGCTCGTTGCTGCGGTCCGCGGCGACGACGCCCGGGGCGCTGCCGAGAGTGGCGAGCGCGATGGCCTGGAGGCGCTCGCGCAGCGCGGGGTAGCCGCTGAATCCGACGGCAGCGGCGAACCGGGTCACCGAGGGCTGGCTCACGCCTACCCGTTCCGCCAGATCCGTGATCGACAGGAACGCGGCCTCGGTGATGTGCTCGATCAGGTACTGGGCGATCCGCCGCTGTCCTGGGGAGAGCCGGGGGCCGTCGAACAGTTCCCTGAGCCGGGACGTGGGCGACTGCTCGGTCTCCGGGGCGGTCCGCCCGGACGTGATCGCTGATGCCTGCGCACGTGCCTGCTGCGGCGATGGCACGCGCGCGCCTCCTTCGTCTGCCACGAGCACTCAACATAGCCCACGGCCCGCCAGCCCCCGGCGCCTCGCGCGCGACCTGCGAGAACCTCGTTTGGGGCACACCATGGGGGTACTCGGGGTACCCGCATCCTGTCGCCCACACGAGGGAGAAGGCTCGTGACCCTGCCCAGCCTGCCGGTGTCCCAGGTCGAGGTCGTGCTCTGCGACTGCTCGGCCGACGACGCCGAACGCGTCTTCGCCTGTCTGCGCACCCATTTCGAGACGGACCGGCGCGCCGACGATCCGCCGCACGAGACCGGCACCGGCCGGCCGACGATGTGGACCGGCATGTACGACACCGCCGCCGCGGTCGCCTCCGGTGCGGGCGCACCCCCCGAGCCGCCGTCCGCACCCGTCACGGTCGAGGTGCAGGGCAGTCCGCCCGCCGTACGGCTGCTGCGCGAGGCGCTGGAGGAGGCGTACAGCGTCCGCCAGGTCGGTGTGGACGCCGGGGACCAGGAAGTGCAACTGCAACTGCGGGTCGAGGGGCGGGAGGGGCGCGGCTGATGACCACTCTGGGGGTGGGGCGCGGGCGTGCCGCGCGAGGTTCGGTGACGGAGGGCGCGGCGCGTGCGGGGCTGACCGCACGCGGCGTCATCTATCTGCTCGTCGGGGCACTGGCCCTGCAGATCGCCTTCGGCGGAAGCTCGGAACAGGCCGACAGACAGGGCGCGTTGGAGGAGATCGCCGAGAAACCACTGGGTTCCGTGCTGCTGTGGGCCCTGGGCATCGGCCTGGTGGGCATGGCGCTGTGGCGGCTGTCGGAGGCCGTGTTCGGCGCGGCGGGGCCGGACGGCCGCAAGGTGACCAAGCGGCTGGCGTCCGCCGCGCGCTTCGTCTTCTACGCCTTCGTCGCCTACTCGGTGCTGACCTTCGCCGCCGGTGAGGGCAGCGGGGGCGGTTCCAGCGACCAGCAGTCCCGCGACGTGACGGCGCGGGCCCTCGAACTGCCCGGCGGCCAGTGGCTGGTGGGCGCGGCGGGGGTCGGGGTGATCGCCGCCGGTGTGTGGATCGGCGTCCGGGCCGTGATGCGTTCGTACCACAAGCATCTGCGGCTCGGGGAGATGTCCCGGCGGATCCGTCGGCTCGTCGACGTGACCGGCGTGGGCGGCGGGGTGGCGCGCGGCCTGGTGTTCGCCACGGCGGGTGGCTTCGCGGTGCGCGCCGCGATCCAGTACGAACCGGACGAGGCCAAGGGCCTCGACGACACCATCCGCTCCTTCGCCGAGACCCCCGCCGGCCCGGTGCTCCTCGCCTGTGTCGCGGCCGGGCTCGTGCTGTTCGGGATCTTCTCCTTCGCCATGGCGCGCTGGCGCAAGGTGTGAGCGAGCCGGGCCCGGACAGGAGGGCTCACGAGTCGCTGCGACCGGGGCGGTCTGCGTCGGCCGGATTCGCTCGTGCGACTGAAACGGCGAGGCAGGTGCTTGGTGGTCGAGGAACGGCGCCATGCAGGAAAGGGAACATCGACATGAACAGGGAGGGTGCGTGACCGAGGTGAGAGGCGAGCGGGGCCGAGGGCGTGACGAGACCGAGGACGAGCGGGCCGACCGCCGCTGGAGCGAACTCATCCAGGAGGTGAGGGTCGCCCAGACCGGTGTGCAGATCCTGTTCGGCTTCCTGCTCACCGTCGTGTTCACTCCGCGCTACGACGAGCTGGCGCAGACCGAGAAGACGATCTACATCGTGACCGTCGTCCTCGGCGCCGCCGCCACCGGCGCCCTCATCGGGCCCGTCTCCTTCCACCGGATCGTCGCCGGACGCCGTATCAAGCCCGCCGCCGTGCGGTGGGCCGCACGGCTGACCGTCGTCGGCCTGGTCCTGCTGCTCGCCACGATGACGGCCGCGCTGCTGCTGATCCTGCGCGTGGCCACGCACGACGAGTTCGTGCCCTGGCTGGTGGGCTGCGTGCTCCTCTGGTACCTGCTGTGCTGGTTCGTGCTGCCGACCTGGATACGCCGCCGCCACGCCGACGACTGACCACCGCGCCGTTGCGCCGCCGCCCGATCCCGGCATCGCCGCCGCCGCCGTCGCCGCCGACCGGGCCCGGGTCGTCGTGGCGCCGACGACCGGCCTCGGGCGCCGTCGTTCCGGTGACGACCGGGCCCGGGCGCCGTCGTGCCGACGTGTGCCACCGGCCGCCGTCACACCCGCGGGTGACATCCCCGATGGCGTGAATGGCGGTGTTGCCGGTGGGCCGTGAGGTGCGCGAGCGTGCGGTGTCATGGACCGTGACCAGAGTCACCGCACCCCGCCCCTGACCCGCCGCCGACTCCTCGCCGCCACCGGGGCCACCGGGGCGGCCGTGGTCCTCGGCACCACCGGCGCGGCGGCGTCCGGGACCGCCCGGCCGGGCACCTCCGGCCTCGCCCTCACCTTCACCCGGGCCACCAACGGCTCGGCGACCCTCGCCCCCACCGGTGACACCCTGATCGCCGAGATCCAGAGCGGCCTGTGGTCCCTGCCGCGCGGCGGCGGCAGAGCGGTCCCCCTCACCCCGGCCGGTCTCGAACCCAACCGGCCCGCCTACTCCCCGGACGGCGACCTCGTCGCGTTCTGCGCCTACCAGGGCGGCGGCTTCCACCTCTGGACCATGCGCCCCGACGGCTCCGAGCTCCGGCGGCGCACCGACGGCCCCTGGGACGACCGGGCCCCGGCCTGGTCACCCGACGGCACCCGCATCGCCTTCTGCTCCGAACGCGGCGGCGACCCCGACGCGCCCGCCGGCGGATGCCCCTACCGCGTCCACGTCCTGGACCTCGGCACCGGCGACATCACCCGCGTCACCGGCCTCCCCGGCCAGGACGGCCCCCTCCAGGACGGCGGCTGGGAGGACTTCGACCCCACCTGGTCACCGGACGGCACCCGGCTGCTGTTCGTACGCGGCAAGGTCGTCACCACCGGCACGACCCCGGCCGTCGAGTCCCGCACCGTCGCCGCCGTGGCCGCCGACGGCACCGGTCCCGTGACCGTCGAGCACACCGAAACCGCGGCCGCGCAGGTCATGACCCCCGCCCTCGCCCCGGACGGCCGCCTCGCGTACCTGCGCACCACCGCCTCCCCCCACGGCTCCTGCACCCTCGTCGTCGGCGGGGAACCCGTCCCGGTCGACGGCGACCTCGCGCCCGTGCCGCCCTGCTGGACGGCCGACGGCGAACTGCTGCTCACGGTGGACGGCCGGTTCACCCTCCTACGGCCCGAAGCGCCCGCACGACCGCGGGAGATCCCCTTCGAGGGGACCCTCCCCGTGGACCGGCCGCGCCGCCGCGTCAAGGAGTACGACCTCGGAGAGGCACGCGTGCGGCCCGCACGAGGCATCCACCTGCCCGCACTCTCCCCGGACGGGCGGAGCGTCGCGTTCGCCGCCCTCAACGCGCTCTGGCTGGCGGGCACGTCGGGCGGTCGCCCGCCGAAGCGGCTGCGGCAGTCCCCGCCCACCCGCTGGCTCCTCGCACCCTCCTGGGCCCCCGACGGGCGGTCCCTCGTCCACGCCGACGACCGCGACGGCCTCCTCGGCGTGTACCGGCATGATCTGGCCACCGGCGAGGAGACCGCCCTCGCCACCGGCGGCCGGGTGATGCCCGCCCTCGCGCCCGACGGGCAGCGGCTCGCGTGCCTCGACATGGCCGGACGCCTCGTCGTGCGGGACCTGGCGAGCGGCGAGGAACGCGTCCTCGTCGCCCCGCTCGGCGGAGGCGGCATCCCCGGCAGGCCGAGCTGGTCGCCCGACGGCCGGTACCTCGCGCTGTGCGACCGCAACCGGCTCGGCGCCCGCTTCCGCGAGGGCTACAACCTGATCCGGGTCGTGGACGCCACGACCGGCGCCGACCGGCTGCACACGGTCGCACCGCACACCTCGATCGCCGACCGGTACGACTCCGGGCCCGTCTGGTCGCCCGACGGCCGCTGGATGGCCGTGATCGTCGAGTCCGCGCTCTGCCTGCTGCCCGTGACCCCCGACGGCACCCCGCGCGGCAGGCTCCGCACCCTCACCACCGAACCCGCCGACCACCCCAGCTGGTCCGGCGACTCCACCACGCTCCTGTACCAGTCGGGCATCCGCCTGCGCCTCGTCGACGTCTCCGGCGACCGCCCGCGCACCGTCCGCGTACCGCTCGACCGCACCCGGCCCGCCCCCGCCGACACCGTCGTCCACGCGGGCCGCCTGTGGGACGGCACCGGCGAGACGGTCCGCGACGACGTCGACATCGTCGTACGCGACGGCCGGATCACCGCCGTCGAACACCACCGGCGCAGTCGCACGGCCGCCCTCCGCCGCGTCGACGCCTCCGCGCACACCGTGCTCCCCGGCCTGTGGGACACCCACACCCACCCCTGGCAGAGCACCTACGGCAGCCGCCAGGCCGCCGGTCAGCTCACCTACGGCGTCACCACCGCCGTCTCCCTCGGCGGCTTCGCCCATGAACAGGCCCGCATCCGCGAGGAGGTGCACGCCGGCCGGCTCGCCGGGCCCCGGCTGCTCACCACCGGGGAACTCCTCGACGGCGGACGGGTCGCGTACAGCATGGGACGCGCCCACCGGACGAGGGCGGGCCTGCGCCGCTCACTGGAACGGGCCGCCGCGCTCGACTGGGACTTCGTCAAGACGTACGTGCGGGCGCCCGGTTGGGTGATGGGCGAGGCGGCCCGCTTCGCCCACGAACGCCTCGGTGTCCGCACGGGCGGTCATCTGCTCTCCCCGGGCGTCCAGCTCGGCCAGGATCTGACGACCCATCTGCAGGCCACCCAGCGGGCCGAGTTCGGCCACGCCACGACCGCCGCCGGGCGGTCCTACCAGGACGTCGTGGAGATCTACACCCGACAGGGCGTGGACTTCTCCCTGATCGCCACCCCCTTCACGGCCGCGCCCCTCATGGGAGCGGACCCGTCCCTGGCCGACGACCCCCGGGTCACGGTCGTGATGCCACCGTGGGACGCCGCCCTCGTCCGGCAGGGGGCGGGGATTCCGCCGACACCCGACCAACTCGCCGCGCTGCGCACCGAGACCGACATCTACCGGCGGATCCTCGCGGCCGGCGGGGCAGTCGCCCTCGGCACCGACCAGCCGCTGGTCGCCGTCGGTCTCTCCCTCCACCTCGCCCTGCGTGCCCTGCACGCCGGTGGACTCACCCCGGCCGAGACCCTGCGCACCGCGACCGCGCTCCCGGCCCGGCTGTTCGGCCTGGACGACCACCTCGGGACGGTCGCCACGGGCAGGCTCGCCGACCTGACCGTCGTCGACGGCGACCCGTTCACGGACTTCGCCGACCTCGTCCGCACGGTGTCGGTCCTGCGGGGCGGACACCTCCACACCACCGAGGAGTTGGTGGCCGCGTACCGCCCCACGGCCCGGCGCGCGAAGGCCGCGGGGACCGAGGAGGACTGGCTGGAGGTGGGCCGGCTGATGCGCCAGGACGGCTGCTGCCACGACGACCGCTGAGGGCGTCCGTTCCGTGCCTGGTGGTCGGTGCCTGGTGATCGGTGTCCTTGCCGATGAACAGCTCCGCGAAGCCCGGCGGGTCCGGCACCGGCGACGACCACGGGGACGTGCTCGGTGGGAGAGGTCATCCGAGCATGATGCCGGTCCCGGACGGCCCGTCACCGCAGTCCGAACCGCTCTGCCCAGTCCGTGATGTCGGCCGTGGTCGCGTTGCCGCCGCAGACCACGAGGCCCAGCCGAGCGCCGTCGCCGACCCGCTCCAGCACCTGCCGGGCCGCGGGCAGCAGACATCCGGCGGCGGGTTCCGTCCACACCTTGGCGTGCTCGGCGAACTCCAGGACGCCCCGCACCGCCTCCGCGTCGGGGACCACGAGGACGTCCTCGACGAGGGCGGTCGCATGGTCGTAGGTCAGCCGGGAGACGGAGGGTGCGCTGAGCGTGGTGACGACGGAGGAGAGGGGGACCGTGACGGGGCCGCCGGCCGCGAGGGCCTCGGTCATGGCCGTCGCACCGACGGTCTCCACGCCCCAGACGCGGACGCCGGGGCGCAGGGCCTCGAAGGCCGCCGCGACACCGGCGATCAGGCCGCCGCCGCCGATGCTCACGAGTACGTCGGTGAGCGCGCCGGGGCCGTCCGTCCCCTCGGTGTCCGCGGCGAACTCCAGGCCGACGGTGCCCTGGCCGGCGATCACCAGCGGGTCGTCGAAGGGGTGGACGAGGGTGAGGCCCTCCGAGCGCAGCCGCTCGGTCAGCGCGAACGCCTCCGCCATGCCGTCCGTGAGCCGCAGCGAGGCGCCGGCCGCCTCGACGCGGTCGACGGCGCGCCGGGGTGCGGACCGGGACATCACGACCGTGGCCTTGGTGTGCAGCGCGGCGGCCATGTGCGCCAGCGCGATGCCGTGGTTGCCGCCGCTGACCGCGACGACGCCGGCCGCCCGCTCGGCGGGCGTCAGCGCCAGCAGCTTCGCCGTGGCGCCGCGCGCCTTGAACGAGCCGGTCCGCTGCAGCAGTTCCAGCTTCGTGGTCACGGGGACACCGAGCAGCTCGGACAGCCCCGGGCTCGGGACGGTCGGCGTCCGCACGACATGGCCGGCGATGGTGGCGGCGGCTTCCCTGATCTCGTCGATCCCGATCAACACGGTGGCACTCCGTTCGGTGGTGCGGTCATCTGCGGCCCGGTGGGGGCTGCTCGCGCAGTTCCCCGCGCCCCGGAAAGCAGGCCCCGCGGGCCTGAAAGGCCACGGTCCTGCGGGCCTGGAGCTGCGGTCCTGCGGCCTGAAAAGCGCGGGGTGCAGCCCCGGTTCTTCAGGGGCGCGGGGAACTGCGCGAGAAGCCCCACCGGGTCCGCACCCGCCGGACAGCCTCAGCCACCTCCCACCCCCCGCGTCACGTCACCGCAGCCGATCCGTCCAGTCGTCCGGCACCCGCCCGGCAGGGCCCGGCACCGGCTGTTCCACAGGGTGGCTGAGCGGCGGGGCGAGGTCGGGTCCCGACTCGTACATCTCGGAGGTCTCGTAGTTCCAGAACCAGGACTCCCCGGGCTCGAAGCTCCGCACGAAGGGATGCCCGGCGCCACTCGCGTGCGCCGTCGCGTGCTGCGAGGGCGAGGAGTCGCAGCAGCCGACGTGCCCGCACTGCGCGCAGCGCCGAAGGTGGAACCACCAGCCCCCGGCCGCCTCGCACTCCACGCAGCCCTCGCCGCTCGGCGGCACGGCGGGGTCGATTCCGGCGGGCGGCGTCATCGGGTCTCCTCGGAAAGGTCGGGGTCGTGGGGCGGGTCGTCGGCGGGGTCGTCGGCGAGCGTGAGGTCCAGGTCCGCCGCCGGCGCCGTCAGTGGCAGGAACACCTGGAAGCGGGTCTCGCCCGGCCGGGACCGGACCTCGATGTGGCCGTGGTGCTTGTTGACCACGATGCGCCAGGAGATGTCGAGGCCGAGCCCGGTCCCCTGCCCGACCGGCTTGGTGGTGAAGAACGGGTCGAAGATACGGCCCTTGATCTCCGCCGGGATACCGGGGCCGGTGTCACGGAACTCGACCAGCACCTGGTCCCGGTGGTCGAGCGCCGTGCGTACCGTCAGCGTGCCCGCGCCGCCCGTCTCGTTGATCGCGGAGACCGCGTTGTCGATCAGGTTCGTCCACACCTGGTTCAACTCGCCCGGATAGGCCGGGATGCGCGGCAGCGAGCGGTCGTACTCCTTCACCACCTCGATCCGCTCGCCGATCTTCCCGGACAGCATCAGCAGGGTGCTGTCGAGGAGTTCGTGGACGTCGGCGTTCTGGTAGGGCGCCCGGTCGAGCTGCGAGTACTGCTTCGCCGCGTCGACGAGCTGGGTGATACGGGTCGTGGAGTCCTCGATCTCGTTCATCAACAGCTCGGTCTCGACCGTGTAGTTGAGCCAGCGGACCGCGCCTTCGAGGGTGTGCTCGTCGACGGCGGCCGCGACCCGGTCCAGCCAGGCGGTGTCGAGTCCGGCCTGGACGAAGTTCGGAGCGAGCTGCCAGCCGCCCGCGATGCCGTGGTCGTCGAACCAGTCCGACAGCTCGTCCTCCCGGTCGGAGGCCTCCAGCGGACTGAGCGGGGTCGCCTTGGCGACCTGCTCGGCCGTCCGCTCCTGGAGATCGACCAGCGACTCCAGCATGGCCCTCTTGTACGGCCCGGCGGCGATGACCCCGAGCTTGTGCCGCATCCCGGCCACCCGCTCCCGCAGCGCGGAGGTGGCCCGCACCGCCGCGGCGGCAGGGTTGTTCAGCTCATGGGTGAGCCCGGCAGACAGCGAGCCGAGCGCCAGCAGGCGTTCGCGCTGGTTGATGGTCCGCTGGGTGTTCTGCTGACCGAAGAACAGGCCCTCCAGCAGGTGGACGGCCATCGGGAACCAGTCGCGCATGATCCGGGCGAACGAGTCCGCGGGCAGGACGAAGAACCGGGAGGGCACTGTCACCCGCATCGAGCCCTTGTAGCGGGCCTGGTCCGCCTGGTCGCCGAGATACGCCTGGAAGGCGCCCGCGTACACGCCGACCTGGGAGCTGCGGCTGATCTCCACGTCGTCCTCGCCGACCTGCCGGGACATCACCACCGTGCCCTCCAGGAGCACGAAGAAGCAGGTGGCCGGCTCGCCCTCCCGGTAGACGGGGCCGGGCTCGAACCGCTCCACCCGGCCCTCGCCGCACAGCCGGTCCAACTGCCCGTCGTCCAGCTTCTCGAAGAGGAACAGCCTGCCCAGCTCGGCCCGGTCGCACGGCGACGGCTGCCCGCTCACGACGACGTCCGTCCGGCTGTCATGACTGCTCCAGATACCTGTGCACCAGCATCACGGCCATCGCTCCCTCTCCCACGGCGGACGCGACCCGCTTCGCGGACTCCGACCGCGCGTCCCCGGCGACGAACACGCCGGGCACATTGGTCTCCAGGTGGTACGGCGGCCGGTCCAGCTCCCAGCCCGGCGGCGGGCCCCCGTCGGCGGTCATGTCGGGCCCGGCCACGATGAACCCGCGCTCGTCGCGGAGTACGGTTCCCTCCAGCCAGTCGGTGTGCGGCTCGGCGCCGATGAACACGAACAGCCACTGCGCGTCGACGAGTTCCTCACGCCCGCTCGCCAGGTCCCTGAGCGTCAGCTGCTCCAGCTGGTTGGTACCGTGCGCGGCCTCGACGACCGTGCCGGGGCGCACGAAGACGTTCGGCGCCTCCCCGAGCTGCTGGATCAGATAGTGCGACATGGACGCGGTGAGCGACTCGCCGCGTACGAGCAGGGTGACGGACTTGGCGCCGCGCGCCAGGTACATCGCGGCCTGCCCGGCCGAGTTGGCGCCGCCCACGATGTACACGTCGTGCCCCTGGCAGCCGGCCGCCTCGGTGAGCGCGGACCCGTAGAACACTCCGCAGCCGGTGAGGTCCGCACAGCCCGGCGCGGCGAGCTGGCGGTACGACACGCCGGTCGCCAGGATCACGCTGTGCGCGGCGACCGTCGAACCGTCGGAGAACCGGACGGTCCGGGCCGCCCCGTTCACCTCCAGGCCGCTCACCTCGCGGGCGGTGAGGATCTCCGCCCCGAACTTGGTGGCCTGGCGCCGGGCGCGGCCGGTGAGCTGCCCGCCGGACACCCCGTCGGGGAAGCCCAGGTAGTTCTCGATGCGTGAACTCTGCCCGGCCTGCCCGCCCGTGGCCGATCGCTCGACGAGCAGGGTCCGCAGCCCCTCCGAGGCCCCGTACACGGCCGCGCCGAGCCCTGCGGGCCCGCCGCCGATGACGACCAGGTCGTAGAACTCCTGGGCCGGTGTGGTGGCCAGCCCCACCTTCTCCGCCAGCTCCGGGTCCTCCGGCGCCACCAGCGGTGTGCCGTCCGGGGTGACGACCAGCGGCAGCCGCGCGCCGTCCGCGCCGGCCGCCGCGAGCAGGCGCCGCCCCTCCGGCTCGTCCGAGGAGTACCAGCGGTACGGCACCTGGTTGCGCGCCAGGAACTCGCGTACGCCGGACGACCGCGCCGACCACCGGTGCCCGACGACCTTCGTGGTGCCCACACAGGTGCGGTCGGCGGCCCGCCAGGCCTGCAGCAGGTCGTCCAGGACGGGGTAGAGCTTCTCCTCCGGCGGGTCCCACGGCTTCAGCAGATAGTGGTCGAGGTCGATGACGTTGATCGCGTCGATCGCCGCGCCGGTGTCGGCGTAGGCGGTCAGCAGGACGCGCCGGGCGCCCGGATAGACGTCCAGCGCCTGTTCCAGGAACTCGATGCCGTTCATCTCCGGCATCCGGTAGTCGGCCAGGACCACCGCCACCTGGTCCCCGCGCAGCTTCAGCTCCCGCAGGGCCTCCAGCGCCGACTGCCCGGACTCCGCCCGCACGATCCGGTACGACTCGCCGTACCTGCGCCGCAGGTCCCGTGCCACCGCACGGGACACCCCGGGATCGTCATCCACCGTGAGGATCACGTTCCGCGCCGGACCGACCGCCTGAGTCATACGCCTCCACCCCGAGCCAATGCGCCCATCGTATGTTCGACCGTCCGGGTTCGCTCGGTTTCCGCTCGGCCGCAGGCCGGAGCCGTTCGCCGGGGATTCAGCTCCCGCGCGGGGCCAGTACGCAGAACTCGTTGCCCTCCGGGTCCGCGAGTACCACCCACGCCTCGTCACCGCTCTGCCCGACGTCCGCGTGCCGGGCCCCGAGGGCGAGGAGGCGGGCGACCTCCGCCGCCTGGTCGTCGGGGCGGAAGTCGAGGTGCAACCGGTTCTTGCCGGTCTTGCTCCCTCGGTCGAGCCCGAACAGGAGGCCGGGAAGGCGGTCCGGGGCCGGACGGATCTCGTACTCCTCGGGGGACTCGTCGACGACGACCCAGCCGAGCGCCTGCGCCCACCAGCGTCCGAGGGCCGCCGGATCGGCCGCGTCCACCACCAACTGCTCCCACTCCAAGGCCATACGGCGAGCGTAGTGAAGACTGGGCCCGTCAGCGATGTGAGGACAGAGAGGTGGCCGATGACGACGCGCCCGATCACCGCCGCAGTGGACGGCACGCCCGAGAGCCTGGCCGCACTGGCCTGGGCCGGCCGGGAGGCCGTACGCCGGGGCCTGGCGCTGCGGGTGGTGCACGCGTGGCAGTGGGAGCCGCACGAGGCGGTCGCCGTGGACCGGGACGGGCAGGCACAGTGGGCCGGGGAGGCGCTCACGCAGGCGGCGCGAAGCGTCTCCGAGCGGCACCCGGAGCTGGCGGTGACGACGGACCTGCTGGAGGGCCCGCCGGTCGAGACCCTGGTCGGTGCCGCCGGGCAGGCCGAGACGCTGGTGCTCGGCTCGCGCGGGCACGGCGCGGTGATCGGTTTCCTGCTGGGCTCCGTCGGGCAGCAGGTGATCGTCGAGTCGCCGCGTCCCGTGGTGCTCGTCCGCGCCGCGGACAGCCCGGCGGGCGAGGCCGCCGGGCGTGAGGTCGTGGTGGGCCAGCAGGGCACGGCCGAGGACAGCGCCGACGTGCTGCGGTTCGCCTTCGAGACGGCGGCGGCCCGCGGGGCGTCCCTGCGCGCGGTCCGGGCGTGGGCGCTGCCGCCGCTGTACGCGTACAGCCCCAGCTCGCTGAGGCTCCTCGACGAGGCCGGCGGTCTGGAGCCGTACGAGAAGAAGGCGCTGGCCGCCGCGCTGGAGCCGTGGCGGGAGAGGTTCCCCGAGGTGCCCGTCACCGAGCACGTCGAGATCGGCAGCGCCGGGCAGGTGCTGCTGTCCGTGGCGCAGCGGGCCCAGCTGATGGTGGTCGGGCGCCGCGCCCGCCGTACGGCCGTCGGCGCCCGGATCGGTTCGGTCACGCACGGTGTCCTGCACCACGCGCACTGCCCGGTGGCCGTGGTCCCGCACCGGTGAGGGCGGCCGGCGGCCCGGGCCACCCGGCGGTTCACATGGGGGAGACGTCCTCCGCCGGTGGCGGCAGCAGCGCAAGGGTCCTCGGCAGGACGTTGTCGATGTAGTCCTTCACCGCCGTGTCCAGGCCGATGTCGTGCTGGGCCCGCTCGGACAGGTACCAGCGGTGTTCGAGGAGCTGGTGGTAGATCTCCGCCGCGTCCATCGAGCCGCGCAGTTCGAGCGGGACGGCCCGCACGGTCGGGCGGAACACCTCCCGCACCCAGCGGTGGGCCAACACCTCCGGGCGGGCGCCGAGGGGGTCGCCCGGGGCGTAGTCGTCCTGGGTGGCCATCCAGCTCTCCAGGTCGTTCAGGAGCCGCCGGGCCTGGTTCTCCTCGGTGTCGAGGCCCGTGAGCCGCAGGAGCTGACGCTGGTGGTGGCCCGCGTCGACGACCTTGGGCACGAAGGTCACCGTGTCCCCGTTGTCGGCGTGCTCGATCTGCATCTCGGCGACGTCGAAACCGAGTTCGTTGAGACGGCGGATCCGGCGCTCGATGTAGTGGTACTTCCCGGCCGGGTACACCGAGCGGCGCGTCAGCTCCTCCCACAGCCCGTGGTAGCGGGAGCAGATCTCGTTGCCGAACTCGATGGGGTCCACCGAGGGGTGCAGCGCCCCGGACGCCTCCAGGTCCAGCAGTTCGCCGCTGATGTTCACCCGGGCGAGATCGAGGTCGTACTCGCGCTGCCCGGAGCTGAGCCGCGTGTGCAGGTCGCCCGTCTCGGCGTCCACCAGATAGGCGGCGTACGCGCCCGCGTCCCGCCGGAACAGCGTGTTGGACAGCGAGCAGTCGCCCCACGCGAACCCGGCGAGGTGCAGTCGCACCAGCAGGACCGCGAGGGCGTCCATCAGACGGTGCATGGTGGCCGGACGCATGGTCGTCTCGAACATCGAGCGGTACGGCATCGAGCCGCCCAGGTGCCGGGTGATCAGCACGGACTCCAGGGGATCGCCCGCGTCGTCGAGCCGGCCGGTGACCACGCCGAGGGCGTCCACGGCCGGGATGCCGAGCCGGTCCAGGTCACGCAGCAGCTCGTACTCGCGCAGGGCGGGCCGCTCGGCGAGTTCCTTCACGGCGACGACCTCGTCGCCGGCCCGGGCGTAGCGCACGACGTGCCGGGAGATACCGCGGGGGAGCGGCACGAGATGGTGCTCGGGCCACTCCTCCAGCGGCACGTGCCACGGCAGTTCGAGCAGCAGCGCGGGGTGTTCCGGATTGGTGGCGCTGATCTGCAGTGCCATGGGTCCTGGTCCTCAGCCTTCGTCTCACGGTGGTGCGGAGTGCTCGCGGGGAAGCGGTTTCCCGCTGTCGCCCGGAGCATCTCCGCATCCCGAGGACCGTTTCGTCAACAGCCGCCCGAACCGTGGTCGGGCGGTCTTGAGGTCAGGCGGTCAGGCGGGAGCCGGAGCCACCGGCTCCTCCCTCGGCCGCCTGAGCGCGGACCGGACGTTCCAGCCGCCCACGGCCAGGCACGCCAGCCCGGTGGCGCCCGGATACAGCCAGACGCCGTTGTCCCGCTCGACGGCCGTGGTCGAGGACGCGTCGTCCACGTAGACCGGCACCGGGCCGGTGGGCCTGGTGGCGAACGTGGTGTCCACCTCGACCTCGGGGATGCGGAACGCGTCGTCGTCGGCCCGGAAGGAGCCCCTGCACTGCCACTCGTCGTCGCCGCGCGACTCGGACACCTCGCACCCGGAGACCACGAACTGCCCCGCGACACCGTTCAGTTGCGTCTCCAGCCGGAGCACCGCCGCGCCGAACAGAAACGCCCCTCCGCCCAGCGCCACCACCGTGGTCAGCAGCTTTCTCGGACCCATACGCGCCATCGATGATCCCCCTGTGTGTTCTGTACGGCTTCTCGGCCGTTCTTGTCGCGCGTCCCGCGCGGTCGTGTCGCTTCGTCAGTGCCGCATGCGGCGGAAGACGTCGTCGGAGTCCGAGTCGTCCCAGCCCCCGGTCTCCTCCGGCACGCTGCGGCGGACGGCTCGCGCCGAGGTCGCGTACATCGCCTCGATCTCCGCCTCGTACCGCCGCACGATGGCGTCCCGGCGCAGCTTCATCGACGGGGTGAGCAGGCCGTTGGCGAGGTCGAAGGGCTCGGGCAGGATGCGGTACACACGGATCGACTCCGCGCGCGAGACCGTGCTGTTGGCCGCCGCGATCGCCCGCAGGACCTCCTGGCGCAGCGCGTTCTCCTCCCGCGCCTCCCGGCCCAGCAGTTCACCGGGCGCGGACAGCGAGCCCCGCCAGTGCGCGAGGAACTCCGGGTCCAGCGTGAGCAGGGCGCCCACGCAGGGCCGGTCGTCGCCCACGACCACCGCCTGGTGGATCAACGGATGCGTCCGCAGCTGCTCCTCCAGCGGCGCCGGGGCCACGCCCTTGCCCCCGCTGGTGATGATGATCTCCTTCTTGCGGCCCGTGATCGACAGGTACCCCTCGTTGTCCAGCCGCCCGATGTCCCCCGTGGCCAGCCAGCCGTCCTGCAGCGCGGCCCGCGTGCCCGCCTCGTCGTTGACGTAACCCTGGAACACGGAAGGGCCGTTGACCAGGATCTCCCCGTCCCGGGCCACCCGGATCTCCGTGCCCGGCAGCGGACGGCCCACGGTGCCGAACTTCTCCCGGCCCACCGGCTGGGCCGTGATGCCGCCGGCGGTCTCGGTGAGGCCGTACCCGTCGTGGACGAGGATGCCGATACCGGCGTAGAACAGCGTGAGGTCGCGGTTGAGGGGGGAGCCGCCGGAACAGCCGCCGCGCACCCGGCCGCCGAGGGCCCCGCGCAGCTTGCGGTACACCGTCTTCTCGTAGAACGCGTGTTGCAGCTTCAGGTCCATGGCGGGACCGGCGCCCGTGCCCAGCCGCTGCCGCTCCGCGGCGAGGGCGTAGTCCTGGGCCGTGCGCACCGCGCGCTCGAACAGGGGCCCCCGGCCGGCCTGTTGGGCCTTGCGCAGGAAGTTCTTGTAGATCTTCTCGAAGAGATAGGGCACACCGAAGAGGAACGTGGGCCGGAAGGACCGCAGCGCGTCGGACAGCGCCTCCTCGGTCGGCTCCGGTTCGTGCGCGAGGAGCAGCCCGCCGCGCAGACACATCCCCTGGATCATCAGGCCGTAGACGTGCGAGAACGGCAGGAACGCCAGGATCGCCGGCTGTTCGCCCGGCAGGGCGGCCGTCTGCCGCCAGCCGGCGAGCAGTGTGTCGCAGGGGCTGGCCAGGCTGCGGTGGGAGAGCGCGCAGCCCCGGGGGCGGCCGGTCGTGCCGGACGTGTACGCGATCACCGCCGTGGAGTCCGGCATGACGATGCGGCGCA
Source organism: Streptomyces stelliscabiei (assembly GCF_014873495.1). Classification (GTDB taxonomy): domain Bacteria; phylum Actinomycetota; class Actinomycetes; order Streptomycetales; family Streptomycetaceae; genus Streptomyces; species Streptomyces bottropensis. Next base: position 9,467,815 of record NZ_JADBGF010000001.1, read on the forward strand.
ACGAGTCCACCGTCGCGTCCGGTACGTCCCGGCCGGCCTCGACGAGCCGCGGCAGACAGTCGGTGTCCAACTGCCAGACGTAGCGCAGCAGAGGGAGCTTGGCACACACCGAGCCGACCGTCATCACGCCCAGCTCGTCCTCGACGACCACGCCCACACAGGTCGCGTCCCGCAGGATCCACTCGATCTGGTCGCGCGACGACGTCGGACAGACCGGCACGATCTCGGCGCCCACGGCCCACAGCGCGACGGCGAGCAGCGTCCACTCGTAGCGGGTGCGGGCCATCACGGCGATCCGGTTGCCCGGCCGGATCCCGGACGCGATCAACCCCTTGGCCAGGTCGGCCACTTCGTCCCGGGTCTCGGCCGCGCTGACCCGGGTCCAGGTGCCCGGGAAGGCGGGATCGCGGCGCGCGATCTGCGGCAGAGCGGGATCACGGTACGCCGTCTCGAACAGCGGATCGGCCAGCCCTCCGGTCATGACCGGTCCCGTCGGTGGAGCAAAACCGAAGGTGCCCATGCGACGCTCAGAACCTTCCCTGCACGCGACCTCGCCGAGCGGTGCGCCAACCGGCGGTGATCGAACGTAGCGTACGGCGTCGGCCTCGCGCGCGGGGAATCGGCAACTCGGCGTCCGTCCATCCGCACGGTGGACCGTGGACGTGATGTGCGGCACGTACGGAACCTGCCTGTCGGCGCCCTCCCGGCAATCGTCGCTGCACACGGCTTGATCACCTCTGACCGGCGGTGATGCCCCGCGACGGGACGCCGGACGGGTGTGGCACTGTGGTGCGCGCGAACGCGGGAGATGTCCCGCCGATGTGGAGAGGTGGACGGTGCGCGAGCCCAATGTGATCGGGGACTGGCAGGAGTACGAGGGCGACCTGGCCGGCCTGCGCGTGCGCGTCCACCAGGCGGAGTGCGCCGAACCCCCACGGGGGCGCGACGACGCCGCCGAGGGCCTGGCGTACTTCCGCTTCCGGGTCACGGTGGAGAACCGGGGCGCCGAACACGTCGGCCTCCACCTGGAGGACGGCCAGCTCGACATCCGCACCGGCCCCGACGGCGAGAGCGCCTTCCTCGACTGGCGCAACTCCCGGTTCATCGAGGGCTTCGACCTCTACCCGCTGCGCCGCGCCACCTCCGTGCTGTACGCGGCGGCTCCCGAGGGCCACCTCACCCAGTTCGACATCCAGGTCCAGCTGCGGGTCGACGAGGAGTGGACCGAGCGGTACCTGTGGTCCGGCGGTATCGGCGTCGACGAGGACCTCCTCGACCCGGCCGCCGGTGCGGGCCGGGAGGGCATCGCCGGGCAGATCAGCGCGTTCCTGCACGAGGAGGCGGAACGGGGCGCTGCGGGCTGAGCCCCGCCCCGGGTCAGCCGGTCCGGAGGTCACCCGGTCCCGGCGGGCGTGCGGTCCCGCTCCCGGTCCCGGACGACGGTGAACAGCCGCTTCAGCAGCGGCCAGGCCAGCAGTACCGCGATGATCGCGTACACCGTGACCGAGAACGGCGTGTTCACCAGGCCGGTGACGCTGCCGTCGCTGATCTGCAGGGCCCGCCGCAGCTGCTGCTCGGCGCCCGGGCCGAGGATGACACCGATGACGGCGGGCAGCACCGGCAGGCCGTAGCGGCGCATGCCGAAGCCGATCAGGCCGATGACCAGCAGGATCACCAGGTCGATCACCTCACCCCCGACCGCGTACGCGCCGACCGCCGCGAAGAACAGGATGCCCGCGTAGAGATACGGGCGCGGGATGCGCAGCAGCTTCGCCCACAGCGGGGCGAGCGGCAGGTTGAGCGCGAGCAGCAGCACCATGCCGACGAACAGCGAGGCGATCAGACCCCACACGAGGTCCGGCTCGCGTTCGAAGAGCAGGGGGCCGGCTGGATGCCGTACTGCTGGAAGGCGGCCAGCATGACCGCCGCGACCGCCGTGGTGGGCAGGCCCAGGGTCAGCATGGACACGAGGGTGCCCGCCGCCGAGGCCGAGGCGGCCGACTCCGGCCCCGCCACCCCCTCGATGGCGCCCTTGCCCCACTCGTCCGGGTGTTTCGAGAGCCGCTTCTCGGTGACGTACGACAGGAAGGTGGGTATCTCCGCGCCGCCCGCCGGGATCGCGCCGAACGGGAAGCCGATGAACGGACCCCGCAGCCACGACCTCCAGGTCCGCCGCACATCGGAGCGGCCGAGCCACGGGCGGCCCACCGGGATCGGCTCGGGCGGCCTGCGCCGCAGGTGGGCGGCGACCCACAGCGCCTCTCCGATGGCGAACAGACCGACCGCGACGATCACCACGTCGATGCCGTCGGCGAGCTGGAGGAAGCCGAAGGTCAGCCGCTGCCGGCCCGTCATCTGGTCCAGCCCCACCAGGCCGATCGTCAGGCCGATCAGCAGGGAGGCGAGTCCTCGGACGCGGGAGGAGCCGAGGACGGACGTCACGGCGATGAACGCCAGCACCATGATCGCGAAGTAGTCCGGGGCGCCGATGTCCACGGCCAGCTCCGCGACCGTCGGCGCGAGGGCCACCAGCAGGACCGTACCGACCATGCCGCCGGTGAAGTGCCCGATGGCGGCGGCCGCCAGCGCCTGCGCGCCGCGCCCCGCCCGGGCCATCGGGTTGCCCTCCATGGCCGCGACCACGGCCGCGCTCTCCCCGGGGGTGTTGAGGAGGATCGAGGTCGTCGAGCCGCCGAACATCGCGCCGTAGTAGATGCCCGCGAACATGATGAACGCGCCCACCGGGTTCAGCCCGTAGGTCACCGGCAGCAGCAGCGCGACCGCCATGGCGGGCCCGATCCCGGGCAGCACCCCGATCGCCGTGCCCAGCAGCACACCGATCGCGGCCCACAGGATGTTGACCGGCGTCAGGGCCGTGCCGAAGCCGTCGAGGAGGGAGGTGAGGGCGTCCATGTCAGAGAACTCCCATCAGCGGGCCGCCCGGCAGCGGCACCCCGAGCAGCTTGTCGAACACGGCGTACGTGACCAGGGAGACGACAGCCGCGATCAGCGGGTCGCGGTCCGGGTGACGGCTGCCGAGCGCGTAGGCCGCGCCCCAGAAGAGCAGGGCGCCCGCCACGGGGAAACCCAGCGGTTCCATGAGGACGGCCGCGCCGAGGAACACTCCGGCGAGCAGCAGCACCGTGCGCCAGTCGGCGGGCTCGGACAGGTCGACGTCCTCGCCGCCCTCCGCCCGGCCCCGGCCGCCGCGCAGCACGTCCACGGCGAGCAGCGCGGCGATCAGCAGCAGCCCGGCGCCGACCACGATCGGCACGGTCCTCGGGCCCACGGGGCCGCGCTGCGTGAGGTCGACGTCCATGGTCAGCGCGTCGGTCAGGACCAGGAGGCCGAGGGCCAGCAGCAGGACGCAGACGCCCAGCTCGGAGTGGTCACGCAGCCAGGCACGGCGCTCGGCGGCGGGGGGCCGGGGAGTGCCGGTGGTGTCCGTGTCCGTGGTCACAGCCCCAACTCCTTCAGCACCGACACCACGCGCTTGTCCTGGGTCTCCAGGAACGCGCCGAACGCGTCGCCGGTCAGGAACGCGTCGTCCCAGCCGTGTCGCTTCAGCGACTTTCGCCACTGCGGTGAGTCGTGCAGCTCCTCGATCAGCCGGGTGAGTTTGTCGCGCTGGGCCTCGGTGAGGCCGGGCGGGGCGACGATGCCGCGCCAGTTGGTGAAGTTCACGTCGTAGCCCGCCTCCTGGAGGGTCGGGGCGTCCAGCCCGGCCACCCGCTTCGGCCCCGTCACCGCGAGCAGCCGCAGCTCGCCCGCCTTGATCTGGTCCAGGTACTCGCCGACGCCGGACACGCCGAAGGCGACCTTGCTGCCGAGGATCGAGGCGAGCAGTTCGCCGCCGCCGTCGAAGGGGATGTAGTTGACGTCCTTCGGGGCGATCCCGGCGGCCCGCGCCATCAGCATCGGCGCCAGATGGTCCGGCCCGCCCGGCGCCGACCCGCCGCCCACCGGCAGCTTCCCGGGGTCCTCCTTCCACGCCCCGATCAGCTCGTCGATCGTCTTGTACGGCGAGTCCTTCGCGACCACCACGACGTCCTGCTCCTCGGTGAGGCGGGCGATCGGCGTGGTGTCGGCGAGGGTCCTGGGAGCGTCGTTGGAGCGGACGGCGCCCACGACGCCGAGGCCCATCGACATCGCCAGCCTGCCGTTGCCGTGCTCGCCGACCAGTCGGCTCAGACCGACCGTGCCGCCGGCTCCGGGCAGGTTGAACACCTCGATGTTGTGGGTGAGCCCGGCGTCCTCGGCGTTCTTCGCGGCGGTGCGGGCCGTGATGTCGTAGCCGCCGCCGGGTGTGTTCGGGACCATGAAGCGCAGGCCGGGGATCTGGGTGCCTGTCTCGCCGCCGCTGCCGGTCGTCAGCAGCGGTGGTCCCACGAGCACGAGAGCGGCCGCCCCGAGCAGGGCGAGGGGGGTGCGCAGCCGCACGAGAGCCACCACCTGTCGGTCGGGTCGAGGGGGGAAGGTGATCCGGGCCACATCGTGCCCGCGTGGGGCGGTGCCGACTCCGTTGCGCACACAACGGAGGTTGTGGTCGTAGTGGTCACGGCCCCTGTCACCGTATGAGCACGTCCCGCACACCTCTCTTTCCCGGATCGGGACCGGGCGCCATGATTGTGCGACCCACCGCACAGCCGGCGCCAGAGCCGCCTGACATCGTGTCGGCACGAGAGAAGAGTCCGTCGTGGTGTTCCGCCGCCATAGCCTCGCAGGCGAGATGCTGGTCCTCCAGCTCGCCATCGTCGTGGTGGTGCTGCTGGCGGTCGCCGGGGTCTCGCTCACGCAGTCGGCGGCCACCTTCAACCGGGTCGAGGGCCGTCGTGTCACCGCGCTCGCGGAGCAGCTCGCCGCCAACCCCCTGGTCCGCGACCGGCTCGCCCGGCCCGTCGCGCACGAGGCGCTGGCGCCCCTGGTGAGCTCCGTCCAGACCCAGTCGGGGGTCACCTCCGTCACCGTCGCGGACGCCGACGGCAGGATCGTCAGCTCCACCGACCCGACCGTGATCGGCCGGGCGATGCCCGTCGGCGAGGGCGCTGTCGCCGGCCGCGGCTGGTCCGGCCCGCTGACCTTCGACGGCAGCCGCGAACTGGTCGCCCAGGTCCCCGTGCTCGGCGCGACGGTCGACGACGACCTGGGCCGGCTGCTGGGCACGGTGATGATCGGCGAGGCCGCCCCGACCGTGTGGCAGCGCCTCGGCGGCGCCTCCTCCTACCTCCTCGCCTACCTCGGCATCGCCAGCGGCCTCGGTCTCGCCGGCTCCTGGCTGCTGGCCCGGCGCGTCAAACGGCAGACCCTCGGCCTGGAGCCCCAGGAGATCGCCGGCCTCGCCGAACACCGCGAGGCCATGCTCTACGGCATCGCCGAGGGAGTGATCGCCCTCGACCCCCAGCACCGGCTCACCCTCGCCAACGACATGGGCCGGCGCCTGCTCGACCTGCCCGAGGACTGCGTGGGCAAGAGCCTGGCCGACCTGGGTGTGGAGGGCCGCCTGCGGGACGTCCTCGTGGGAGCGCAGGAGGCGGGGGCCGGCGTCCGCGAGGGAGGGACGAGCGCCGGTGGTAGCGAGCCCGGGGCTCGTGAGGGGGGTGCGGCGGGCCGTGGCGATGGTGACGCCCCGGCCGACCGGCGTGACGAGGTCGTCGTGCGCCGGGGCCGGGTGCTCGTGATGAACCGGATGACCGTCACCAAGGACGGGCGCCACCTCGGCTCCGTCACCACACTGCGGGACCGCACCGAGCTGGCCCGGCTCGAACGCGAGATCGGGTCCTTCCGCAGCTCCGCCGAACTGCTGCGGGCCCAGGCCCATGAGTTCGCCAACCAGCTGCACACCATCTCCGGACTCATCCAGATCGGCGAGCAGGACGAGGTCGTCCACTACATCCGCGCGCTGAGCCGCCACCGCCACTCCCTCGACGTCACTCTCAGCCGCCGCGTCCGTGACACCGCCGTGGCCGCGCTGCTCATGGCGAAGACCTCCCTCGCCGCCGAACGCCGGGTGATCCTGCGCGTCTCGGAGAGCACCGCGCTCGACCGGCTCGCCCCCGAGGACGCCGCCGACGTGGCGACCGTCGTCGGCAACCTCGTCGACAACGCCGTGGACGCGGCCGCCACCACCACCGTGCCCGACGGCCACGAGGCCTGGGTCGAGGTGGAACTGCGCCAGGACGCCTCCAGCGTGGAGATCGTCGTCCGCGACTCGGGCCCCGGAGTGGCCCCCGAACTCGCCCGTGAGGTCTTCTCCCACGGCTTCACCACCAAGGCCGCGCGGGAGGGCGAACGCGGCATCGGCCTGGCCCTCACCCGCCTGGTCTGCGAACGCCACGGCGGGGAGATCTCGGTGACCAACACCCCCGACGGGGCCATGTTCACCGCCCGCATGACCGTCAGCCACCTCGCCGACGCGGTGGCGGAAGGAGCGACACCATGAACGGCACGAGCAGCCCGCCCGGCCCGATCGACGTGCTCGTCGTCGACGACGACTTCATGGTGGCCCGGGTCCACCGCACCTTCGTCGAGCGCGTCGAGCCGTTCCGCGTCGTCGGCGTCGCCAGCACCGGCGAACAGGCCGTCCTGGCCGTCGACGAACTCCGCCCCGACCTGGTCCTGCTCGACCTCTACCTCCCCGACGGCTTCGGCCTCGACGTCATACCCCGGCTGCGCACCGCGGGCCACGACTGCGACGTGATGGTCATCAGCGCCGCCCGGGAGGCCGACAGCGTACGCGGCGCGGTCCGCCACGGCGTCGTCGACTACCTCCTCAAACCCTTCGAGTTCGAGGAACTGCGCTCCCGGCTCCAGCGGTACGCCGCCCAGCGCGGCCGCCTCCTCACCACCGTCGTCCGCGGCCAGGCCGACGTCGACCGTGTCCTCGCCGGAGCCGCCACGCCCGCCTCGGCGGCCGGCGCCCTGCCCAAGGGCATGAGCGTCGAGACCGCCGAACTCATCGAAGGCACCCTGCGCGGCACCGACGGCAGCCTCTCCGCCACCGAGTGCGCGACCCTCACCGGCATCTCCCGCGTCAGCGCCCGCCGCTACCTGGAGTACTTCCACGGCACCGGCAGCGCGGACGTGTCCCTGCGCTACGGGGTGGCCGGACGGCCGGAGCGCCGGTACAGCTGGCGGGTGTGACGGACACGCGCCGCCGGACACCCGCCGGCCGGCGCTCCGGCCGCACACCACCGGCCCGCGCCGCCGTCCCCGTACTACAGCCCCAGGTGCCGTCGCACGACGTCGAAGACCTCCCCCGGCCGGTCGTCGAGGTAGAAGTGGCCGCCGGGGAACACGCACACCTCCGTCGGCCCGTCGGTGTGGTCCGCCCAGGCACGCGCGTCCGCCACCGGGGTCACGGGATCGGCGTCGCCGGTGAGGACGGTGACCGGGCAGCCCAGCCGGTCGCCGGGGCGCGGCTCGTACGTCTCCAGGGCCCGGTAGTCACCGCGCAGGGCCGGCAGGACCAGCTGGAGCAGCTCCTCGTCCTCGAAGACCTGGCCGTCGGTGCCGTTCAGCGCGCGTACGGCCGCGAGAAGTTCGGCATCGCTCGCCGTGTGCAGGTTCCTGCGGTCCCGGATCGTGGAGGGAGCGCGTCGCCCCGACACGAACAGCCGGACCGGGGCCCGGCCGGCCGCCTCCAGCCGCAGCGCCGCCTCGTGGGCGACCACCGCCCCCATGCTGTGGCCGAAGAGGGCGAGCGGACGGCCGTCGTCCCCGCCGACGGCCTCGACGACCCGCTCGGCCAGCTCCCGGATGCTCCGCGACGGCGGTTCGGCATAGCGGTCCTGACGCCCGGGATACTGCGCGGCCAGCACATCGGCCGCCGGGGCGAGGGCGCGCGCCATGGGGAGGCAGGAACTCGCCGAACCGCCCGCGTGCGGGAGGCACAGCAGCCGGACCGCCGCCTCGGGGGCGGGACGGAACCGGCGGATCCACGCGCCGCTGTCGACCGCCGAGGTCATGAACCCACCCGCTTTCCGATCACCTGTCGCGCCTCCACCGTCGGTACGCGTTCCAGGACGCCGCCCGCGAAGACGTCGTACAGGGGCAGTGTCTCCAGATGGACGTAGCCGATGTGGCAGTCGCAGACGGACAGCGGGCACGGGCGGGGCGCGAGGGCCGCGCGGAAGGAACCGTCGTAGAGGTTGCCGAGTTCCGCCTTGACGAAGTGGCAGCGCCGCACCGTGCCCTCGCCGTCCACCGACACGACCGTGGAGCCCGTACGGCAGGCCCGGCCCGCCGAGCGGTGCGGATGACGGCTGAAGGGGAAGAGAGGGTCCAGCCCGCTCCACACCGCCGCCTCCTCGTCGGTGTAGGTGTGCCCCTCGGCGGCGTTCACCCACAGGTACACCTCCTGCGGCAGCTCCCCGCGCAGCCGGCGCGCGTGCTCCAGATGCTCGGGCAGCCCGACGATCCCCACGCTGAACCGGATGCCCATCCCGGCCAGCCGCCGCGTCTTGTCGAGGAACCGCTCGTACGGTGTCTGCCCCGGGTGGTACGTGCACCACAGGGCCACCGTGTCCCGGTCGGCCCGCGCCAGCCACTCCGTACGGCAGCTGAGGTTCGTCTGGATCGCCACCCGGTCGATGTGCGGCTCGTGGGAGAGGCCCACCAGCGCCTCGCGGTACCAGGAGCGCACCAGCCCCTCGCCCCACGGCGTGAACAGGACCGAGAGCCGGTCACCGGTCTGCTCCCGGGCCCAGGTGGTGAAGCGGTCGAGGGCCGCGCGGTCGGCCCGCAGCCGGTCCGTGGAGTCACGGCGCTTGGCGAACGGGCAGTACGGGCAGTCGTAGTCGCAGGAGGCGAGGGGGCCCCGGTACAGGATCGTCAGGTCCATGGGCTCCGTCACCGCAGCTCGTACTCGGTCATCGCGGCCCGGACGGCGGGCGAGAAGAAGCCCGGCCCGATCGCGTCGGAGTGGGCCAGTCCCTCGGCGGACAGGCGCAGCGTCCCCTCGCCCGCCTCCGCCAGCCAGCCGCGCCCGGCCAGCAGCTCCAGCTCCGCGGGGAAGTCCGCGTACGGGTCCGATCCGAACCGCCGCCGGTAGTCCGCCACCGGCAGCCCCCGGGCCTGGAGCAGCGACTGCAGCAGATGACGACGCCGTGCCTCGTCCTCGTCGACCGCGCGGCCGTGCACGGCGCGGCCGAAGTCCTCGGTGGCCGTGTACTCGTCGATGATCGTGCGGATCCGGCTCATGCCGACCGCGTAGTCGAAGGAGTAGTGCAGCCTCGACGTGTACGACCGGGCGCCGCAGCCCAGGCCGATCATGCCGTCGGTCTGGCAGGCGTAGTCGTCCGGGCCCTGCGGCGGCGCGTCCGTGCGGCGGAACATGCGCATGGAGACCTGCTCGTAGCCGTGCGCGAGCAGATGGTCGCGGCCCTCGCGGTAGCGCCGCAGCCGGGTCTCGTCCCAGTCGCGGTCCGCGACCGCCGGGTCCGCGTGGCGGCCGAGTCCGGTCAGCGGCCGGACGTACAGCGGATAAAGGTAGATCTCCTCCGGCCGCCAGGCGAGGGCGGCGTCCAGGGACAGCCGCCAACTGGCCGCCGTCTGCCCGTCGATGCCGTAGATCAGGTCGATGTTGAGGACCGGCAGGGCGGCGTCGCGGATCCGGGCCAGCGCCGCCTCCACGTCGGACCGCCGCTGTGGGCGTACGGCCGCGCGGGCCTCCTCCGCCACGAAGCTCTGCACACCGAGGCTCAGCCGTGTCGTGCCTCGCTCGGCCAGTACCGCCAGCCGGTCGGCCGTCGCCGTGGCGGGGGAGGCCTCCACCGACAGCGGGATAGCCCGCAGGTCCGCGCCCAGATGCCGCTCGGCGATGTCGCACAGCCGCTCCAGCTCGGCGGCCTCCAGATAGGTCGGCGTGCCACCGCCGAACGCGGCGTTCGCGAACCGCACCGGCTCCGCGTCCCCGAGGGCCTCCCGCACCGCGATCGCCTGCCGTTCGAGGGCGTCGAGATAGCGGCCGGTCAGCCCGTCCGGCGCGCCGATGCGTGTGAAGAGGTTGCAGAAGCCGCAGCGCACCTCGCAGAACGGGATGTGCGCGTACAGCGACAGCGCCTGCCGGGACTCCCCGGCCCACAGCTCCGCGAGCCGCGGCCGGCCGGGCAGCTCCCGGTACGCCGTCTTGTGCGGGTAGGCGTACACGTAGTGCTGGTAGGGACGCCCCGATGTGTCGGTGTCGGTGGCGGTCGCGGTGGCGGTCATGCGGACGGCTCCAGGAAGAAGTGGCTGTAGGGGACGGTCCACACGGCCTCGTGGCCGAGCCGGTGTCCGGTGTAGCCGTCCTCGCCGTAGGTGGTCCCGTGGTCGGAGCAGACGACGGCGAAGCAGCGGCGCCGCGAACTCATCGCCGCGAAGAGGCGTCCGATGTGCCGGTCGATGTACTCCAGGGCCGCCGCGTGCGTGACCCGGCTGTCGCCCGCCTCGCGGGTGGCGCCCGGCAGATGGAACCAGTTCGGCTGGTGCAGCGCCGAGGCGTTGAGGAACAGGAACAGCCGCTGCCCGGCGGGCAGTTCGGCCACGATCCGCTCGGCGCGGGCCACCTGGGACTCGAAGGACGTCGGGGACGCCACGGAGAACTCCGGCTCCCAGTGGCTCTCCTGGAACAGGCCCGGCAGGACGCTGCCGAGGGCCCCCTGCTTGTTGAAGAAGCCGACACCGCCGACGCACACCGTGCGATAGCCGCGCTCGGCGAGCGCCGACACCAGGTCGGGGCTGTCGAAGACGAAGGTGCCCCCCGCGGTCGTCTCGCTGCCGGCGAACCGGCCGGCGAAGAGACGCGGATGCGGCCCCGGTGCGGCCGGGGTCGGCAGGAAACCCGCGAACATCGCCTGGTGCGAGGCGTAGGTGAAGCTGCCGGGCGCGTGCCGCCTCTCCCAGGTGCCGCCCGGCAGATGCCCGGCCAGGTTCGGCAGCCGGCCCGCCGCGGCCAGCTCCACCGCCACGTCGTACCGCAGGGTGTCGAGGGTGAGCAGCAGCAGGTCGTCGCGGCCCACGACCTCGTTCATGTCGGGTGCCGGAGCCGCCTCGGACGGCCGGTGGGCTGTCCTTGCCGGACCCCCGGTGTCGGCCGGGTCAGAAGGGTGCATGATCTTTCCTTGCGTGGGGGAGGTGCGAGGGGGCCGGGGACAGGGCGTCGCGCACCGCCGCGAGCTGTGCCGCGTAGGTGTCCAGGCCCTCCGCCGGACCGCCCGGCAGCCCCGTCAGCCGGGGCAGCAGATCGCCGAAGGCGTTGACCTCGCCCACGGCGAACCGGCGCCAGCCGATCGCCGGCAGGAGGTCCACGCCGACGCTCAGCGTGCCGGGGAAGCAGGCGGCGGCCCGCTCACAGATGTCGAGCGCCTGCCGCCAGCGGTCTCCCGCCGCGTCCACGACCGACGCGAGATCGCCCCGGGCCCCGCCCAGATGGAGATTGGTCATCGGGAAGCGGCTGGTGCGCACGACGGCGTGCGTGGCCCGGCCCGCCACGACCAGCACCCGCAGATCGGCGGACCTCCCGTGCGCGGACGCCTTCGGCAGCCACCGCTCGATGTGCAGACCGTCGGCCGCGAGGGCGTCGACGATGCCGGCGATCTCCCGCTCGTCCGCGTAGCGCCGCACCCGCAGGGAGTTGTGCAGCCGGAGCGGGGCGCGCAGTCGGCCGTCGGCGGCGACCTCCACCGAGGTGGTGGCCCTGATCCGCCCGCTCGCCGACGACTCCACGGCCAGCACCCCGGACGCGGAGGACCCGTGGGCCGGCTTCACGAAGACACGCGGCATGCCGTGCTCCCGCATCGCCGCCCGTACGTCGTCCCAGCCGCGCACCGGCCGTGCGCCGCCCGAGGTGGGCGACGGGGGCACCGGGACGCCCGCCGCGTCGAGCCGGGCGTGGCACAGCCGCTTGTCGAACAGCACCGGCAGATCCGCCGGATCGTCCAGCCGCAGCCCGCCCCTCAACGACTCCACCGCGGTCAGGAAACGGCCGTACCAGGTGGCCGAGCCCTCCACCCGCGTGGGATCGTCGACGCCCCGCAGCAGCCGGTCCACCTCGGCGTTCTCGCCGGGTGAGTCCAGCCGTACGACCTCGTCGTCGGCGAACGCGTGGCCGCCGTCGCGCAGCACGTCCCGCCACTGCACCACCCGCGGCGTGCCGACGCCGGCCGCCTCGGCCGCCGCGACGAACAGCCCGACCCGCCGGTTCTCCCCGTTCCCGACCACCACCCACCGGTACGGGCCGGGACCCGCCCCCGCCGCACTGCTCCATCCGGACATGTGCCGCCCCCCTCTCGCCCGCGAACGCCTACGCGCTCACTCGCCCACCGCGACGAACCGCCAGACCGTGCCGTCCTCCTCCTCGTCCGACTCGGCGTCGTCGGCGTCGACGTCGACCTGGACCCCCTCGGCCTCCAGGGAGTCCCGCAGGCGGTCGCGCAGCGCCGGGCTCAGGTAGTTGTGGTGCAGGTCCATCGTGGTGAGGTGGGTCAGCGGCTGGCCCGTGAGAAGCGCGGTCGCGCCGTCGTCGGTGAGGACGCCCATGGACACGTCGAGGACGTCGAGGCGGGCCACCACGGGGGCCGAGGCCAGAGCGGCGCAGACGTCGTCCTGCATCTCGCTGTTGCGCAGGGCCAGGTGCTTGAGGGCCGGCAGGCGGGTGCCCGCGAGGATCGGCGCCAGGTCGGCCACCTCGCAGTCGCCCCCGTACTCGGGCGTCCCCAGCCACAGGTCCAGCTCGACGAGAGCGGGCAGGTCGCTGCCCGCGACACCCCGCACGACGTCGACGGGCAGGCCGCCCGTCTCGATCGTCAGGGTCCGCAGCCGCTCGTGCCGCAGCGCCGGGAAGCCGAGCCCCTGGCCGCCGCGCACCCCGAACTCCTCCAGCTCCGGGAAGGCGTCCAGCAGCGGGCTCACGTCCCCCTGGTTGATCCAGGAGATCTCGCACTCCTCCCCCACGATGTCGCCGAGGAACAGGGCGCGCAGCGACGGCAGCCGGTCCTTCGCCGCGACCAGGGCCGCGACGATCTCCTCGGGACCGTGGTCGTAGGCGTCGCTCCAGGCGCCCACGACCAGCGCCCGCACCTTCTCGGTGCCGACCGAGGCCAGGAACCGGGCGAACGCCTCCTCCCACGACTCGTCGCTGTCGTAGGACTCCACGGCGATGCTCCAGGCCACCGACTCGGGAGCGGGCAGGTGCCCGGCGCCCTGCGGGCTCTTCACCGACTTCGGGAAGCGGTGGACCGGCAGGCCGTGGAACTCCTCCAGATGGCTCCCGATGGTCATGTGCGCCCCGCCCCTTCGTTCCATGTCCGTGGGCGGCGCCGAATCCCTGCCCGGTCCGCCCGTCGCGCACCCGGAGCGCGCTGCGCCACCGGGTAGGGGAGTTCTACCAAGTCCGACTGACAACGTGTGCGGCGGACCCCTGTCCTGTGGACAGACAGCGAGCCCCTGTCCTGTGGACAACAGGTGGCGCGCACCGGCGGACAGCCGTGCGCGGACGGATTGTCAGTGGCTGCCCCTACGGTCCTGTCGTGGCACAGCGAGTGCCCGACGGGAGGGAGACCCATGTACCGGCAAGGAGACGTCCTCATCGCGCCGTTGACCGAGAGCGCCGTCCCCGGCGGGGCGCTCGACGCCGCCTCGGAGCCGCGCGACGGCCGTGGGCGGCTCGTCCTCGCCCTCGGCGAGGTCACCGGCCACGCCCACGCCGTGGTCGGCCCCGGCCGTCTCGTCCGCGAGGCGGGCGCGTTCGGGCCGATGCTGCTGCACGTGCCGCAGGGCGCCCGCGTCGTCCACGAGGAGCACGCGGCCATCTCCCTGCCCAAGGGCTGGTACCGCGTCGTGCGGCAGCGCGAGTACGTACCGGGGTCGGTGCGGATCGTCGCCGACTGAACCGGTGGCAGGAGGGCGGCCGTGGCCCACGGCGGCCCGCGGGGGACGGACTTGAGAATCCAGGAGGAACGGCGTGACGGAACGGACGAGTTGGCGGGCGGTGGCGGCGGCCACGGGGGCGGGCGACCGGGCACGGGCGGAGGCGGGCGTGCGCCTGGCCTACCGACGGGCGGGGCTGCGGGAGCCCGAACGGATCGTGTGGGCCCGCTCGCCCCTGGAGGCGGTACGCCTGCTGTCGGAGGCACCGGGCGGTGAGGTACCGCCGGCGACCGGGGCGAGCGTCCGTGACGCGGTCCGCAACAGGACGGTCGCCGCCGAGCGGGCCCGGCTGCACACCCGGCTGGGCCCCACCGGCTGGAGCGAGCACTGGCGGGCGACGGGCGCCGACCTGTGGGAGACCACCCGGCCGCTGATCGACCGCGTCCGCACCGGAGTCGTCGAGGCGCTGGCACCCGCCGACCGCAAGGAGGAGACCGGCATCCGGCTGCTCCTCCTGGACGCCGTCCTCGGCCAGCACGACGCGGCCTGGCTGTCCGCGTTCGACGCGGCCCCCGGCCTCGACGGACTGGCCGAGGTGGCCCGCACGGCCGGCTGGTGGTGGCCGTACGAGAACCTCGCGGTCGTCGCCGAGCGGCCCGTGGAGCTGCACCGCGACGAGGCGGGCCGGCTGGACCGGGGCGACGGGCCCGCGCTCGCCTACGCCGACGGATTCGCCCTGCACGCCTGGCGCGGGCTGCCCGTCCCCGGCGCGTTCCTCGACCGGCTGGGCTCGTTGACCCCGGCGGAGATCCGGGCGGAGGAGAACGCGGAGCTGCGCCGCGTGATGCTGGAGTTCTACGGCTACGACCGCTACCTGGAGGAGTCCGGGGCGAAGCCGGTGCACCGCGACGAGACGGGTGTGCTGTGGCGCATAGCCCTGCCCGGCGACGAGGACGTGGTGATGGTGGAGGTCGTCAACTCCACGCCGGAGCCGGACGGCACGAGCCGTACCTACTGGCTGCGGGTGCCGCCCGCGACCACCACGGCCCGCGCAGGGGTGGCCTGGACGTTCGGGCTGAGCGCCGAGGCCTACGAGCCGCTGCGGCAGACCTGATCCCGGCCGCCGCTCGTGGGATCACTCGAACCGTGACGTGTCGCCCGCGCCCTTGCGGATGATCTCCGCCTCGCCGCTGGAGAAGTCGATGACGGTCGTCGGCTCCGTGCCGCAGTCACCCGAGTCCACCACCGCGTCGACCAGGTAGTCCAGGCGCTCCTTGATCTCCCAGCCCTGGGTCAGCGGCTCCTCCTCGTCGGGCAGCAGCAGGGTGCTGGAGACGAGCGGTTCGCCCAGCTCGGCGAGCAGGGCCTGGACCACGCGGTGGTCGGGGATGCGCACCCCGACGGTCTTCTTCTTCGGGTGGAGGAGTTTGCGGGGCACCTCCCGCGTCGCGGGGAGGATGAAGGTGTAACTGCCGGGCGTCGACGCCTTCACGGCGCGGAACACGTCGTTGTCGACGTGGACGAACTGACCCAGCTGCGCGAAGTTCTCGCACACCAGGGTGAAGTGGTGCCGGTCGTCGAGCTGCCGGATCGTGCGGATCCGCTCGATGCCGTCACGACTGCCCAGCTGGCACCCCAGCGCGAAGCAGGAGTCCGTCGGATAGGCGATCAGCCCGCCCTGACGAATGCTGTCGGCGACCTGGGAGATGGCACGCGGCTGGGGGTTGTCGGGATGCACGTCGTAGTACTTGGCCATTGGACGAGCTTATGCCCCTGGGGCCGCAGGCCCCTGAAAGGGGCGCGGGGAACCGCGCGGCCGGCCACGGACGACCCGCGGCTCGACCACGGTCCGCAGTTCCCCTGCCCGTCGTCGGAGCGCCTACGCGCCACTCTCCCGCAGCATGTCCTCACGCTCGACGATCTTCACGCGCTCCCGGCCCTGCGGCTCGCCCAGCGCCTTCTCGGCGGCGTCGAGCCTGTACCAGCCCTCCCACGTCGTGAAGCGCACCTCACGCTCCGCGAGGAAGGCGTCCACGGCCTCCGGGGCGGGCGCGGACGGCTCGTGCAGCCGCCCGTTCGCGAAGTCGTCCAGCAGGTTGGCGACCGTCTCGTTGGCGTCGCCCTTGGTGTGCCCGATCAGGCCCACCGGACCGCGCCGGATCCAGCCGGTGACGTACGTCGACTGCAGGTGCGCGCCGGTCTCCTCGATGACCCGGCCGCCCGCGTCCGGGACGGTGCCCGACTCGACGTCCCAGGGCAGCTTGGGCAGCTTGTCCGAGAGGTAGCCGACCGCGCGGTACACGCCGGTGACGTCCCAGTCCTTGAACTCGCCTGTGCCCTTGACGTTGCCGGTGCCGTCCAGGGCGGTGCGTTCGGTGCGCAGGCCGACGACCTTGCCGTCCTCGCCGAGGATCTCGGTGGGCGACTCGAAGAAGTGCAGGAACAGCTTGTGCGGGCGGTCGCCGGTGTCGCGGATCGCCCAGTTCTCCAGGGTCTTGGCGACCATGTCGGCCTGCTTGTTGCCGCGCCGGGTCGCGATGGAACCCTCGTCGTAGTCGATGTCCTCGGGGTCGACGATGACCTCGATGTTGGGGGAGTGGTCCAGCTCCCGCAGCTCCATCGGGGAGAACTTCGCCTGCGCCGGGCCCCGGCGGCCGAAGACGTGGACCTCCAGCGCCTTGTTGGCCTTCAGGCCCTCGTACACGTTGGCCGGGATCTCGGTCGGCAGCAGCTCGTCGGCGGTCTTGGCGAGGACTCGTGCCACGTCCAGCGCGACGTTGCCGACACCGAGGACGGCGACCTTCTCGGCCTCCAGGGGCCAGGTGCGCGGGACGTCCGGGTGGCCGTCGTACCAGGAGACGAAGTCGGCCGCGCCGTAGGAGCCGTCGAGGTCGATGCCGGGGATGTCGAGCGCGCGGTCGGCCGTCGCGCCCGTGGAGAAGATCACGGCGTCGTAGAACGCGCGCAGATCGTCCAGGTTGATGTCCCCCGGGTAGTCGACGTTGCCGAAAAGACGGATCTGCGGCTTGTCGAGCACCTGGTGCAGGGCGGTGATGATGCCCTTGATGCGGGGGTGGTCGGGGGCCACGCCGTAACGGATCAGTCCGAACGGGGCGGGCATCCGCTCGTAGAGGTCGATGGACACACCGGGCTCGGTGGCCACGTCGGACTTCAGCAGCGCGTCGGCGGCGTAGATCCCGGCGGGTCCGGCTCCGACGATGGCCACCCGCAGAGGGCGGGGCATGTTCAGGTTCCCTTCGAGCGGAGAAAAGCGACTCGACGGCAACCCTAAACTAAGGCAACCCTTACCAGGTACGCGGGTCGGGTCTATGACCTCATAAAGCGATCTTATGTCATGCGGGGGAATGGACGGACGGCGGGAGGGGCCCGGAGACCCTCGGCGGACACCGTCGTCGACAGCGTGTTTGCCGCGGCGTTGAACGGCAACGCGGTCTCCATGAATCAGCCGAACAAGGAACCGAACGAGAACGCCGCGTCCGCCGGGACGACCGCCGCCAAGGCCCGCCGGACCGCCACCAAGGCGACGGCTCCGGCCACCGAGTCCGCGAAGACGGCCGCGGACAAGACCGAGGGCGCAGCCTCGTCCGTCAAGGCCGGTGCCGGGCACGCGGCCGAGGTGACCAAGCGCGCCGCCGACAGCACGAGCGCGGCCGTGCACAGCGCGGCCAAGGGCGTCGAGGCCGGCCGCCAGGCGGTCGTCCAGGCATCCGGCCAGGTGGCGGCCACCGCGAAGACGGCCGTGACCGTCATCGCCCAGCGCAAGCTGGTCGCCGCCGGTGTGGGCGCGGGCCTGACGGCCCTGACCGCCGCCTCCTACGCCGTCGGACGCCGCTCCGGACGCCAGGTGCAGGGCCCGCTCACCCGGCTCACGGGCGGCCGCATCTGACGCGCCGGCCGCGAGGCGTGAGCCCACGTGCGGGAAGCGGCCGACCGGCCGCCTCCCGCACGGCGCCGTCTCGCGCCCCGCGCGCTACCAGCGGCCCTCGACCTGCTCCTTGACACGCCGGTCGTACAGGTCCCGGATCGCCGCGAGCGTCTGCCCGGACAGCTCCGGCAGTGCGGCCGCCGCCGCGTTGGCGCGGGCCTGGTCCGGCGTGCGGGCGCCCGGGATCACCGTCGTGACGCCCGGCAGCTGGATGATCCAGCGCAGCGCCAGCTGGGCGGGCGTGTAACCGTCGGGGGTCAGCCCGGCGAACTCGACCGCCGCCTCGACGCCCGTGGCGTAGTCGACGCCGGAGAAGGTCTCGCCCTGGTCGAAGGCCTCGCCGTGCCGGTTGTACGTACGGTGGTCGTTCTCCGCGAAGACCGTGTCCTTCGTGTACTTGCCGGACAGCAGCCCCGAGGCCAGCGGCACCCGCGCGATGATCGCGACCCCCGCCTTCTCGGCCGCCGGGAGGACGTCGAGGAGCGGCTTCATCCGGAACGGGTTGAGGATGATCTGCACGCTCGCCACGTTCGGGCGGGCGATCGCCGTCAGCGCCTCCGCGCAGGTCTCCACGCTGACGCCGTACGCGGCGACGCGCTCCTCCGCGACCAGGGTGTCCAGTGCGTCGAACACCTCGTCCGAGGAGTAGACGGGTGTGGGCGGGCAGTGCAGCTGGACCAGGTCGACGCGGTCCACGCCGAGGTTGCGGCGGGAGCGGTCGTTCCAGGCCCGGAAGTTGTCGAGGACGTAGTTCTCGGGGATCTGGTCCACGCGACGGCCCATCTTCGTCGCGACGAACACATGGAGGTCGGGCCTGCTGCGCAGGAACGTGGCGATGGTCTGTTCGCTGCGGCCGTCGCCGTAGACGTCGGCCGTGTCGAAGAAGGTCACCCCCGACTCGGCGGCCGCCTCCAGCACCGCCAGGGCCTCCGTGTCGTCGACGTCTCCCCAGTCGGCGCCCAGCTGCCATGTGCCGAGACCGACGACGGACGCGTGCTGACCCGACCTACCGAATGCGCGTTCTTCCATGCCGTCAGTCTGTCATCCGTCCCGTGCTCCGCTCCGCAGGGCCGGTGACGGGGCGCGTGGCGGGATCAGTGCGGGAAGGCGCGTGGCTGGCGCTGCCGGGGCAGCCCGTCCCGGAACTCCTCGACGACCGAGCTGATCTGCCGGGTGAGTTCGGTCTTCTCCAGCCGGTCGAGGTAGAGGTTGCGGCGGGCGAGTCCCACCGCGTCCACGCAGAAGTACAGCGCCATCAACGGGTTGATGAACAGTTCGCTGTTCCGGGTGCGGTCGGTGAAGCGGACGTCGCCGAACTCGCCCCGTACGGCGGCCGCGACCGAGCCGTTGACGATGCTCGGGTGGGTCGGCGTGCACCGCTGGGCGTGGGCCACCGCGTCCAGGTACAGGGCGCCTTCCCGGCTGTCGCGCGGCAGCGAGAACGCGCCCAGGTAGGCGCCCTCGCGCTCCAGCGCGGCCAGGTTCTCCAGCACCAGCGAGTGGTTGACCCCGTGGTAGGCGTCCACGCCGAAGCCCAGGCAGGCCACCAGGCGCTGGGGGATCTCGTCGAGTCCGGCGACGGCGCCCAGGCTCGCCATGTCCTCCTCCGGTGTGCCGAGCCCGTGCTCGTCGCCGCGCATCAGGATGTCGGTGCCGCCGTCGACGAGGACGACGGCGTCCACCCCGCCCAGATGGTCGACGAGCGCGCGGTAGGCGGCCCGCAGGGGCGCCACACCCGTACGGGACAGCGCGTACACGGTGCTGGGCAGCCGGTGCAGGGACAGCCACTGGGCGAGGGCGCGCTCGGGGAAGTAGTCGCCCCGGAAGTCGGTCTCCGGGCCGATCGCCGCGACATCGGGCTCCAGCCACACGTCGGTGCTCAGGCCGTAGAGATCGGCGAACGACAGGTTCGCGAGATGGACCTCCTTGCCCTCGGCGCGCAGGGCGAGGGCCAACGGCAGCCCCGCGTACACGTCGAACCCACCGCCGGCACCGGCGACGAGCACGCGCCGCGCGTCGCGCAGCCGGGTGAAGAACGGAGGTTGCCGGAGGGAGAACACCGGGGGAAGTTAACAGGGCGGCGCGGCGGGCGCGCGTGATTTCCCGCCCGTGGTGCTGTGGGGTGGGGCATCGGGGCGGGCGTCCGCCCGGTGGCGCGCGGGCCGGCCGGGAGCGGCGGCCTCGGGTCGTCGTCCGTCGTACCGTCGTCCCCGCCACCAGCCCGGTCGTCCGTGCCGCCGCGCAGATTCCTCGGCCGGCGGCGGTGACGTGGGGCCGGGGAGGCCGCTACCGTACCGGTCAGTAACCGGACCGCACCGCAGGAGGCCCCCATGCCGCAGCTCGAAGTCGACGGCGCCGTGCTGACGTACGACGACGAGGGTCCCCGGAACGGCGACGGCGTGCCCCTGGTGTTCGTGCACGGATGGACCGCGAACCGGCACCGCTGGGACCACCAGGTCGCGCACTTCTCCGGGAAGCGGCGCGTGATCCGGCTGGACCTGCGCGGGCACGGCGAGAGTCGTGGCCCGGGGGTGCGCACGATCGAGGAACTGGCCGGGGACGTGCTCGCCCTCCTCGATCACCTGGAGGTCGAGCGGTTCGTCCTCGTCGGCCACTCCATGGGCGGCATGATCTCCCAGACCATCACCCTCGCCCACCCCGAGCGGGTCGAGCGCCTGGTCCTGGTCAACTCCATCGGCCGGATGGCCTACAGCCGCGGCCGCGGCCTGCTGATGGCGGTCTCCACCCGCGTCCCGTTCAAGCTGTTCGTCGCCGCCAACATCCAGCGGGCCTTCGCCCCCGGCTACCCCCGCGAGGAGATCCGCTCGTACATCCGCGCCTCGTCGGCCACCCCGCGCGAGGTCGTCATGACCCTGTACGGCGCCATGCGGGCCTTCGACGTCCTCGACCGTCTCGGGGAGATCAGCACGCCCACCCTCCTCGTCCACGGCTATCACGACATCCAGCTCCCGGTCTCCCAGATGCTGAGGATGGCCAAGGCCTGCCAGGACGCCGAGGTGCGCATCCTGGACGCCGGCCACGAACTCCCCGTCGAGAAGCCGGCGGAACTCACCGCCACCCTCGACCGCTTCCTCACCGGCGCCCGTCCCTGAACCCCGCCCCCCGAGCGGGGAGCGGTCACACGGCCGGGCGCGAGCGGGTCCGCCCCCGGCCGAGGAGGCCGCCGAGCGAGCGGAGCCGGCCGAGGACTGCGCCCACGACCGCGCGGGTGCGGGTCAGCCGGTCGATGTCCGCGGCCAGGGACAGGGCCGCGCCCGTCCAGGCGAAGCCGAAGGACCAGACGGAGAGCCATTCGCACAGGTACAGGGGCGTGATCAGCCAGTCGTCGCCCACCTCCGTGGCCGCCGCGGCGGCGGCTAGCGCCATGAAGACGAGGATCAGCACACCGGCCACGAGGTAGGGACGGCGCACGTAGGAGCGTTCCTTGATGCCCGGGGCCCCGTACATGAAGAGGCAGAAGGCCGCCATCGCCGTCAACAGGGCGACGGCGAAGACCTGGTGGAACACGGAGGCCGTCTGCTGCCCCGCGTCGCCCCCCGACCCCGGCGCGGTGGGGAAGAGGGCGACGCCGAGGGCGCAGAGTCCGGCGACGGTGCCCAGGACGTCGTGGAACCGGTTGAAGCGGTAGACGACCAGGAAGATCCCGAGGGCACAGAGCCCGCCGACGAAGAGGTCCCGGGTGCCGGTGTAGTACGAGCCGCTCATGGAACCGGGCCAGGCGTCCGCCCCGGTCCCGCCGTCCAGCCGCGCCGCGATCCAGTTGCCGGCCGGCAGCGCCAGGGGCAGCAGGACCCCGATGACCCCCACCCCCAGGCGCAGCCGCATCACCGTCCGCGCGTCCTGGTCCTTCTTCCCGGCCGCCAGCCCGCGTCGCAGGTTCTGGGCGGCGCTCCCGTCCGTAGCGCTCACGGGTACCTCCTCACGCTCACGAAACGCGCGAGGCGAAGGCGTGCCCGCCATCGGACGATGTCCGATATAAAGCAGACATAAACTCGAACGCGGGCTCGGGAGTCCCGCGTGTCAGCCGGTCAACCGTTCTTCCGCGGCGACGAGCAGCTCCGTCACGCGCAGCGCGAAGGCCGCGTCGCACGGATGCGGGCGTCCACTACGGGCGGCCGCCAGCAGCGCGTCCCCCGCCCGTACGAGAGCCGGTACGGCACCTTCGTCGGACTCGGGCAGGACGGCCGTCCCGGTCCGGCCGCGCAGCTCGACCGTGGCGCCGGAGGCCGCGGGCGGGGCCGTGAGGCTGAGGGTGAGCGTGCTGGACGCCCCGCCGGTGTGCAGAAGGATCAGATGCACCGTGTCCCCGGGGCCGCGCACGGCGGCGGCGACCTGCTCCACGTCCCCGAGGACCGGCAGCAGCACGGACAGGGCGTGCGGGCCCACGTCCCACAGGCCGCCCTTCTCGCGCCGCCACGGCGAACGCGCGAAGGGGCTGTCGCTCTCCTCGTCGAACAGCGACCCGAACCACTCCGCGCGGGCGGTGAACCAGCCCCCGTCGGCGGCCCGTTCGGTGATCCACGCGTCGATCGCGGTCTGGAAACGGGCGGTGAAGAAGACGACCGAGGCCACCCCGGCCTCCTCGACCGCCTCGACGACGGTCCGCCCCTGCTCCACATCCGTCGCCAGGGGCTTGTCGAGCAGCAGATGGCAGCCGACCCGGGCGGCCCGCGCCGCGAGCGGTGCCTGGACGGAGGGCGGCAGGGCCACGGCGACCGCGTCCACGTCGGCGAACAGGGCGTCGACGTCCTCGTACACCGGCACCCCACCGTGCCGTGCGGCCAGCTCCTTGGCCGCCTCCGGGCGCCTGCCCCACACTCCCGCGAAGTCCAGCTCCTGGTGCGCGCTCAGCGCGGGGGCGTAGGCCATCTCGGCCCACGGGCCGGTTCCGAGCAGTCCGATACGCATGCTCCGGTCTCTCCTTGCGCTTGGGGGCCCCGCCCCTGCGGGCAGGGCCTGTCGAGGACCGTCAGGGCAGCGCCTGTTCGGTCCAGATGGTCTTGCCCGTGGGGGAGTAGCGGGTGCCCCAGCGCTGGGTGAGCTGGGCGATGAGGTACAGCCCTCGGCCGCCCTCGTCGGTCGTGGCGGCGTACCGCAGATGGGGCGAGGTGTGGCTGCTGTCGCTGACCTCGCAGATCAGCTGACGGTCGTGGATGAGACGGACCCGGATGGGTCCGCCGCCGTACCGGATGGCGTTGGTGACCAGCTCGCTGAGGATCAGCTCGGTGGTGAACTCCAGCTCCTCCAGGCCCCATGCGGCCAGCTGCCGGGTGGCGTCGGAGCGGGCCCGGCGGACGGCCGCCGGGTCGTCGGGCACCTCCCACTCCACGACGCGGCTGCCGTCCAGCGCGCGGGTGCGGGCGACGATCAGCGCGATGTCGTCGCTCGCCCGGCTCGGCGGCAGCGCGTCGAGCACGGCCTCACAGGTGCCCTGCGGGGACGTGTCGGCCCCGGTCAGCGCGGTGCGCAGCAGTTCGAGGCCGTCGTCGATGTCCCGCTCCCGGTGCTCGACGAGGCCGTCGGTGTAGAGCACCAGCCGACTGCCCTCCTCCAGCTCCAGCCCGGCCGTCTCGAAGGGCAGCCCGCCCAGGCCGAGCGGCGGACCGGCGGGCACGTCGGGGAACTCGACGGTGCCGTCGGGGCGGGCCACCGCGAGCGGCGGATGGCCGGCCCGGGCGACGTCGCAGCGCCGCGAGACCGGGTCGTAGATCGCGTACAGACAGGTCGCCCCGGTGATCGGGGCGGTGCCGTCCAGGACCGCCTCGTCCTGGTCGATCCGGCTGACCATCTCGTCCAGCAGCCCGAGGATCTCGTCCGGCGGCAGGTCCAGCGCGGTGAAGTTGTGCACGGCGGTGCGCAGCCGCCCCATCGTGGCCGCGGCGTGCAGGCCGTGACCCACGACATCGCCCACGACGACCGCGACCCGGGTGCCGGACAGCGGGAGGACGTCGAACCAGTCCCCGCCCACCCCGGCCTGCGCCGGCAGATAGCGGTAGGCGACGTCCAGGGCGCTCTGTTCGGGGAGGTTGCGCGGCAGCAGGCTGCGCTGCAGGGTCTCGGCCATCGTGTGCTCGCGTGTGTACCGGCGCGCGTTGTCGATGGAGACCGCCGCCCGCGCGACGAGTTCCTCGGCGAGCGCCAGTTCCTCCTGGTCGAACGGCTCGGGCTTCTCCGAGCGCCAGAAGGTCGCGACGCCCATCACCAGCTGGCCCACCCGCAACGGCACGGTGATCAGGGAGTGGATGCCGTACTCGACGACCTGCGCGGACCGTTCGAGATCCTGCGCCTGCCAGCCGGTGGCCCGGCTGAGGTCGGTCACCAGGGTCGACGTGCCGCTGTCGATGCTGCGGGCCTGCGGCGAGGAGGCGACGAGGTCGATCCGCTCGCCCACCTTGTACAGGGGTGCGTCCTTGCGGATGCCGCTGCACGCCGTACGGCGCAGGGTGGTGACCGTGTCGGGCTCGTCGCCGTTGAGCGCCGCCGGGGCGAGGTCCACGGTGACGAAGTCCGCGAACCGGGGGACGGCCACCTCCGCCAGTTCCTCGGCGGTGCGGGTCACGTCCAGACCGGTGCCGACGCCCACTCCGGCGTCGTAGAGCAGCCGCAGACGCTCCCGGGCCGCCTCCGCGCGGCCGGACAGGGCACGCAGCTCGGTGGAGTCGCGGAGGGTGGCGACGCTGCCGGAGGGTTCGCCCTGCAGATCGGTGGCCCGCTGGTTGACGGCGAGCAGCCGGTCGCCGACCAGGTGCACCTCGTCGTTGGCGACGCGGCCCGAGGCCAGCAGGTCGGCCATGGGGGATTCCAGGCCCAGGGCGTGGACGTCCTGTCCCTCGGCGTCCGCGGGGAGGTCGAGCAGACGGTGCGCCTCGTCGTTGGCGAGCAGCAGTCTGCCTCCGCCGCCGACGATGATCACGCCCTCCCGCACGGCGTGCAGCACCGCGTCGTGGTGCTCGTACATGCGAGTCATCTCGGACGGGCCGAGGCCGTGGGTCTGGCGCAGGAGCCGCTTGCTGACGAGCGCCGTGCCCGCCGTGGCCAGCGCGAGGGCCGCGGCGGCGGCGATCAGCACCAGGGGCAGCTGCTGTTCCGCGACCCCGCCCACGTTCTCGGTGGTGATCCCGGCCGAGACCAGGCCCACGACCTTGCCGTCGGGGTCCTTGACCGGCACCACGGCCTGGACGAGGGGGCCGAGGGTGCCGTTGACCTCCTCGGTGAAGGACTCGCCCTCCAGCGCCGGCCCGAGGGTGCCGACGAACTGCTTGCCGATGCGGTCCGGCTTGGGGTGGGTGTAGCGGATCCCGTCGGTGTTCATCACGACGATGAAGTCGACCTTGGACTGCATCCGGGCGGCCTCGGCCCTCGGCTGGAGGATCGCCGTCGGATCGTCGGCGGCCAGCGCCTCCCGGGTTCCCGGCGCGTTGGCGAAGGTCTCCGCCACGGCGAGCGAACGGTTGTGCGCTTCCTCGCTGCTGTCGTGCCGCACCTGAAGGACCAGCGCCACCACGGCCGACACGACCAGGACCAGCACGATCACGACCTGGAGCAGGAAGACCTGCCCGGCGACGCTGCGCCCGCCCACCGCCGACCGCAGCCTCGCGAGCGGGCCCCCGCGGTGTTCCGGATCCCGGTCCGCGCCGCCGTCGGATCCGTGCCGTACCCGCCGGGCGCGGTCGTCCGGGCCCTGCGCGGGCCGACCCTGGGGGCGGCGGGTCGACTGAGAGCGAGATCGACCCAGGAGACGCACCATGTGCCCATGTCTACACTGCCCCGCGCCCGGAGGCGAGAGGGGGTCACGCGCGGTCACGGCCGGTGCCGTCGGCGAAACGGCGGGGAGAGCGCTTGCTGCCGCTTTGACCACGTGTGACTTACCGCTACCTGTCATCTTCCTGTGAATTCGCGAGGCGTTTGAACACTTCGGCGTCCGGCTCCGTATTGGGCTGGGGTTTTTCATGCCCGGACCCGATCCGACGTTGTAGGAGCTATCCGTGGGACGCACCACCAGGCGCAGACGCCCATCAGGAGCACGGCGCGCGACCTCAGCCGCGATCGCGCTGATCTTGGGCGGAGGCGGCCTCGTGGCCGTCAATGTCTACGCGTCGGCCACCGAGGAGGACGCGGCCGACGACTCCGTCCAGCAGGTCAACTCCGCCGCCGGCACGATCGACTGCCCGGACGTCGGCGACGCGTTGACGGAGGTGCCCGACGGGGCACGGGCCGAGGTCGACAAGGAACTCGCCGCCCTGGACCAGCAGATAGCCGAGGCCTACCAGCGGCTGCAGAACTCCGCCCAGGCCCAGCAGCAGGACGGCGGCTTCGCCGACAACGCGATCATGAACCCGCTCAAGGAGAAGCGGGCGGCGACGATCGAGCGGATCGCGATCGCCATCGACCGTGTCGGCGACCGCCCCGACGGCCTCGACTCCCTGGCCGCCTGCGAACTGCGCCCCGCCGAGAACCAGAACGGCGGCGACGGCGGAGACCAGAACGGTGACGACCAGAACGGTGACGACCAGAACGGCGGCGGCGAGAACGGCGGCGGCGAGAACGGCGGCGGTGACGGCCAGGACCAGGGCGATCAGGGCCAGGGCAACGGCGGTCAGGCCGGCAACGGTCCGGTGGCCGCGGACTACGTCGACATCGCGACCGTCCAGCCGAACGCGGGCGACGGGGGCCGCCGACAGGACGGCTCCACCGGCTCCTTCAGCACCGACTGCGGCGTGAACGCGGGCGGACTGTTCAACTCGGACAACGTCATCGTCGCCCCCGGCGTCTCCAACGGCGCCCACCACTTCCACGACTACGTCGGCAACCAGGGCAACAGCGCGTTCGCCAGCGACGAGGACCTCGCGGCCGCCGACACGAGTTGCGAGAACCAGGGCGACCGGTCCTCGTACTTCTGGCCGGTGATCCGACTGCAGAACGGCGCCGCCGAGCAGGACGCCAACTCTCCCGGCGGCGGCATCGAGGGCAACGTCGGTGAGATCGTGACGCCCAAGCAGGTCACCATGACGTTCGAGGGCAGCCCGCGCGGCGACGTCACGGAGATGCCGCGCCTGCTGCGCATCATCACCGGCGACGCCAAGGCCTTCGTCAACGGCACGGCCAACGCCAACGCGTCCTGGAGCTGCACCGGCTTCGAGGACCGGCAGGTGAAGGACAAGTACCCGCTCTGCCCCGCCGGCAGCGACGTGGTGCGTACGTTCAAGTTCCAGAGCTGCTGGGACGGTCGCAACATCGACAGCGCCAACCACCGCACCCACGTGGCCTTCGCCGCGGCGGACGGCAGCTGCGGCGCCGGCTTCAAGGCCATCCCGCAGCTCGTCCAGCGCATCGTCTACGACGTCGACGCCCCGAGTCTTCAGGACGGCGGGCGTACGGCACCGCTGTTCGCGGTGGACGCCTTCCCCGAGCAGCTCCACAAGCCCGTCACCGACCACGGCGACTTCATCAACGTCTTCGACGAGGACCTGATGCGGGAGATGGTGGACTGCATCAACGACGGTCGCGAGTGCGACGCGGCCGACATCGGCGGTGACCAGGGCGACGGCGGCGACCAGGGTGGCAACGGTGGCGGCCAGGGCGGCGATGGCGGCGACCAGGGTGGCAACGGTGGCGGCCAGGGCGGCGATGGCGGCGACCAGGGTGGCAACGGTGGCGACCAAGGTGGCGATGGCGGCGACCAGGGCGACGACGGTGGCCAGGACAACGGTGGAGACAACGGCCAGGGCGGTGACGACGGCCAGGGTGAAGACCAGGGTCAGGACCAGCCGGGCGACGGCCAGGACCAGAACGACGGCCAGGACCAGAACCAGAACGACAACCCGGCCGAACCCACCGAGACCGCCCAGGCCCCCGGCAACGGGGACGACAAGGCGAACCAGGGCGACGACAAGGAGCCCCAGGTCCTCGGTTCGGTGAAGGCGACCCAGCGCGGCAACCCCGGCGGGGGCAAGGACGTCGACAAGGGCGCAGACGGCGCCGACGACGGCGGCGCGGTCGTGGCTCCCCAGCAGACGACGCCCGCCGCCAACATCCCTTCGCCCGCCGGTCAGTCCGGATCGCAGGGGTCGCAGTCGGCGGCCGGCGACCTCGCCGAGACCGGGGCACAGTTGTGGCCGGCGATGATCGGCGGCGTGGCGGTGCTCGCCGGCATCGTCCTGCTGCGCCGGGTCAGGCGCGGGACCTACTGATCCGGGAGGACCCGCCGGACGGGATCCCATGCTCCGCCAACCTTGTTGATTTGGACGGGAATCGATCCTGTACCGAACGACTCGGGGCGGAGCACGGCGGAGGTCAGGGCCCGGTGGCTGCCACCGCCGGGTGGTGTCGCGTCGGCCGCCGTCGTGCTCGTGGCGATGGTGGCCGACGGGCTGGGCGCCGGAAGCGACACCGACGCCTGTCCGGCCGTGACGGTCGCGCTCGGCGCGGTCATCGCCGGCAGCCCGGCCGTTCAGGCGCCGTGCCCCGCTGGCCGGGTTCGTGGTCGGCCACCGCCTACGCCGGCCGCCCCCCGTACGATCCGGCCGTCCCTCTCGGGATCCTGCTCGCGGCCGGCGTCCTGACCACGGGCACGGCGGCGGCCGTCGTCCTTGCGCAGGCGTCCCCCGCCCGCCGCACTCCGGATCGTGCGCCGGAGGAGGGGAAAAACCCCGCTCCCCGAGCGAACCGGCCGGTGACCTCCGTGCGTCAACAGGCTGTGGGGTCCACGCCTCCGCCCCTCGCCGGGCGCGGCGCACGACCCTTCCGGATCATCGCGCACGCGGTGGTCACGAATGGAAATCGATCTTTGCCGGTGCCCGGGAAACGCCTGTCGCGGCATCGACTTTCGGCCGTACACTGACAATTCGTAACCATGCGGGTGGAGTTGACGGGGGGATCCGAGATGTCCGGGGATCAGTACGGGGTAAGAGACCAGGACGGCTGGAGCCACAGCTACGTCGTGCCGCCCGTGCCGCCCATGCCGCCGGGTCCGCCGCCCGGGCCGGCGGACGCCTGGCGGGCCGTCGGCGTGGGCCTGCTGAACCTCAGCGGTCTCGGACTCGGCTACGCCCTGATCCGCCGCCCCCTCCTGACGCTGGTGTGCTGGGTGGCCACCGGCCTGCTGGTCTTCACGGTGCTGCCGGCCGACCCCGACGGCGTCTCGGGCACCACCCTCACCGTCTATGGCCTGTTCCTCCTCCTCACCGCCGTCCACGGCGCCTTCCTGGGCCTGCGCACCCGCCTGGTGTGGCCCGCGCGGTCGCCGCTCGCCATCGTGCTCGGGGTCCTCCTCCTCGCCGTACCGGTCGCGGGCGGTCTGCTCTACGAGACCGCGCGGAAGGAAGCCGTCGAGGAGATGCTCCTGGACCGGCTGGAGAAGGCCGACGACCTCGTGGACAAGGCCTCCGGCGAGTCCTTCTCCACGACCCAGTCCGAGTTCCGCAGGGCGCTGACCGCCTACGACGACCTCAGCACCGACCACCCCGACTCCCGGGCGGCCGAGAAGGTCCCGGACCGGCTGAAGACCTTCTACACGACGGTCGGCGCCCCGTACGAGAAGCAGGAGTACTGCGACGCCGTCGCTCCCCTCGAATACCTGCGCACGGTCCCGCAGACCGTGAGCAAGCGTGACCTCGGCTCGCTGGCCGACTGGCCCGACGACCGGCTCGCCACCTCGCTGTACGAGTGCGCCTCCGCCGGCCTGGAGGGCGACACCGCGGGCTGGCAGGACCAGTTCAGCGACCTCCTCACCACGTTCCCCGACTCCGACCAGGCGGCGAAGGTCGAGCCCGACGTGAAGGCGGCCGTCGACAAGGCGGTCAAGGCCGTGGGCGGCGACGACCCGTGCACCGCCGTGGACCAGCTGGAGACGCTCGGCTCCCAGGTCAAGGCGCTGCCGGGGGACAAGGCCGGGGTGGCCGACGCCCTCGCCGCCGACGCCGGACGGGCCGAGGACTCCGCGTCCACGGGTGTCTACACCTGCGGCGTCGACCAGTACCGCGACGGCGACTTCGCCGAGGCGGTGACCTCGATGAACGACTTCGTCGGCGCGCACAAGAAGCACAAGAACGCGCCGCGGGCGAAGAAGATCGCGATCGCCGCCGAGATCGCGCAGGAGGTCCCGGCGGCGGGCAAGAAGCTGCCTACGACGCGCTCCGGCGGCAGCATCTCCGTCACCGTCAAGAACGACAGCCCCGACGAGATCCAGGTCATGTACACCGGCCCGGTGACCGGCACCTTCACGCTCAAGGGCTGCGGCACCTGCTCCAGCTACAGCTGGAGCAGCACCCTCGTCAGCGGCTTCAAGCCGTGCAGCGGCAACGACAAGTACCCGCAGCGCACGATCAGCCTGCCCGTCGGCACCACGTACTTCCTGCACAAGCCGAAGGGCGGCAGCGCCTCCAGCGCCGCCTCCGACACCGCCAAGCTGGAGCCGGGCTACATCTACACGGAATGCGCCTACGTGACCTCCGGCTACGGTCTGGACTCCTGACGCGCGCCCGGTCACGGTGACCGTGCGGGGCCGCGGGAGCGATCAGCTCCTGCGGCCCTCGACCCACCGGGCGACGTCGTCGAGATCCCTCGCGATCGCCCTGCGCACGGCGCGAGCACCGACGGCACCCATGACCTTGGCGAGCAGACCCGCGACGCCTCCGGTCGGCTCGGCCGAGAACGTCATCAGGATCGTCGTCGACTCCGGCCCGTCGGCGCGCAGCCGCCACGCGGAGACATAGCGGGAGCCGTGCGACGCGGCCTCCACCACATAGCGTTCCGGCGGCTCGCTGACGGTCACCCACATCTCCTCGGTGGCGTCCTTGCCGAACATGCGCCGGGTCTCCCGCCAGCGCGTGCCCACCCCGAAGACCCCGTCCGTGAGGACCTCGATCCTGGTGACGCCGCCGAGCATCCGGTCCATCCGGCCGAGGTCCGTCAGGGCCTCCCACACCCGCCCCTGAGAAGCGGTGACCCGTCGCTCGACCACGACACCTCTGCTGGTCATGGGATCCATGAAAGCACCGGGCGGCGACCCCCGCCCCACGACGGGTCCGTTCCGGCCGGCCCGCCGGGTTGCGTAGACGGGGTGCGTAGTTTCACGGACGACCGCACGGGAGGCGTTCTGCGAGGCTTGGATCTTCAGGTGCGGCCGAGGCTCCGGGGGCCGCATGGAAGGGATCGGGCCGCGGGTATTTCTCCTCCACACGTTCGCGCACGGCACCCCGCCGGGCGGGCTCCACAGCCGCACCCCATCCACCACGACACCAGGAGAAGCCGATGACCGACCGCCCCGAGGGTGCGCCGGCACAGCCCCAGCCGCAGGATCAGCCGTCCGCGTCCCCGGCCTGGCCGCCCCCGGGGCAGCCCGACCCGCGGGCCCAGCCGCCGGGGCCGGCTCAGGCCCCGACACCGACCCAGGCGGAGATACCGGTCCCGGCGCAGACGCCCGGCCAGGCGGCGGCCCCGAGCGCCTACTCGTACCCGAACCCCCAGTCAGCGCCCGGCTACGGCCCGCCGGTGCCGGCCCAGGCCTCCGCGTACGGCTATCCGCCGGGCGGCTACCCGCCCCTCGGGGCGCCGCCCGCGACCGGCGCCGGCGGGCGCGCCGTGCTGTGGGTGCTGGTGGGCGCGGTCGTGACGTCGGCGGCATGGGCCGGCGGTGTCTTCCTGCTGGGCGTCGGCAAGGGCGACACGGAGGCGGACCTGCGCGGGTACAAGGCCGAGTCCAACCTCTGCTCCTCGGTGGACTACTCGTCGTTCAAGAACGAGTACCCGCAGGAGGACACCGAGCCGGTGCACAACTCCCTGGAGCACGAGGCCCTCGACGAGAGCTACTGCAGCATCTCCCTCAAGGAGTCCTCGACCTCCTCCCTCTCCGACGCCTACTTCTCGGTCCAGGTGGACCTCCACAAGAAGACCGACCCCGGCCCCGAGTTCACCGCCCAGTGGTCCGAGTACGACCAGCGGTACGAGGACTACGACGTGGACAAGGTCTCCGGCTTCGGCGACGAGGCGTATCTCGTCACCGAGGACACCACGTCCGGGGACGACAACAGCGGCAGCCGGGCGGCGACCCTCGCGGTGCGCGACGGCTGGATGACGTACGAGATGCGGTGGAGCGCCTACGGCTCCACCTACGACGACGGCGCGACCATGCCGGAGGTGAGCGACGTGGTGGAGTGGCTCAAGAGCGACACCAACGCGACGCTGGACAACCTGCGGGAAGCCGACGGGGTGTAGGTCCCTCGGGTGCTGGCCCCCGGCAGCACACCGACGGAGGCGGGGCGCTCGCGCCACCGCCTCCGTCCCCTTCCGCACCCGGGTCGGCTCAGTCGTCCTTCGCCTTCGCGTAGTCCTGGGCCATCTGACCGGCGAAGTCGTACACCAGGCACTGCTCGTCGCCCACGACCCACGCGTCGTGCCCCGGCGCGCACACGAAGGCGTCGCCCGGTCCGACCTCGCCCTCACCGCCGTCGTCCATACGAATGTGCATACGGCCACGGACCACGAAGCCGTTGTGGTGGACCTGGCAGCTGTCCGTGCCCGCGATGGGGCCGACGGACTCCGACCAGCGCCAGCCCGGCTCGAAGGTGGCCACGGCGAAGTCGAGCCCGGTCAGGTGCACCGCTTCGAGGTGACCCCGGGGGAAATCGCGCCGCTCGTCCGGCTTCTCGACCGTCTTGATCTCCAGCATGACGGCTCCCTTCCGCTAGGCCGTCCCCACCCCCCATCGTCCGCCTGTCAAGCCGGGGCCGCCAACCGGGGGACCGGCGCCCGCCGGAGGTGCCAGGGCCCCGACGGCGTCGTGTAATGGCATGCGGGAGATCGCTCCCGAGGGAGAGACGATGCGCTCAAGGCGTTCCGGTGAGGGTGAGGGCAAGCGGACGGGCGGGACCGACGCCGCGCCGGGCAGGCTGCGGCGGCTCGGCGAGTGGTGCGCCCGGCACTTCGTGGTCGTCATCGTCGCCTGGCTGGTCGCCCTCGCGGCCGTGCAGGTGCTGAACCGGGCCTACGGCGGTGACTACTCGGACAACTTCTCCCTGCCCGGCGTGCAGTCCCAGAAGGGCCTGGACGTGCTGAAGGAGCACGATCCGGCGGCCGGCGGCTACGGCAGCCAGATCGTCCTGCACGACAAGGACAAGGCCCTCACCTCGCTCGGCACCCAGATGTCCGAGACGGTCGACGACCTGCAGAAACTGCCGCACGTGCTGTCGGTGCAGAACCCGCTCACCGCGCCCGCCGGTCAGACCTCGCAGTCGTCGTCCCAGTCGCAGCAGCCGAACGTCGGCCCCCTGTCCTCCGACCAGAAGACGGCGTACATCACCATCCGCTTCGACGTGCAGCCCTCCACGCTCGGCGACGGGTACCTCGACGGGGTGGACGACTCCGTCCAGCCGCTGCGGTCGGCGGGCGCCGAGGTCGAGTACGGCGGTCCGCTCGGTGAACTGGCCCGGCCCGACGCCGACGACCGGATCAGCGAGCTGATCGGCTTCGCGGTCGCGATCGTCGTCCTGGTGATCGGCTTCGGCAGTGTCGTCGCCGCCGGGCTGCCGCTGGTGACCGCCCTGCTCAGCGTGATCGGCGGCCTCGCGTGTCTCGGTCTGCTGGCCGCCGCGTTCACCTTCGCGACCGTCTCCCCGACCCTGGCGACGATGATCGGCATCGGTGTCGGCATCGACTACGCCCTCTTCCTGATCACCCGGCACCGACAGAACCTCATGGACGGCGACGATCCGGTGCGGGCGGCCGGCCGCGCAGCCTCGACCAGCGGCCACGCCGTCCTCGTCTCCGGCTGCACGGTCATCGTCGCCCTCGCGGGTCTGTACGCGTCCGGCGTGAGCTTCATCGGCAAACTCGGACTCGCCGCCGCCGTGACCGTCGTCTCCGCGATCATCGGCGCCCTCACGCTGGTCCCGGCCCTGCTCGGCCTCATCGGCACACGCATCGACCGCTACCACGTCCGCAAGCCGATCGCCGAGACCGGCGCCGAGGCGGGCGAGGAGATCACCGGCACCTGGCACCGCTACGCCCAGCGCGTCGAACACCACCCGTGGCGGTTCCTGACAGCCGGACTCGCGACCGTGGCGATCCTCGCGATCCCCCTCTTCTCCATCCAGCTGGGCCACATCGGTGACGGTGCCGACCCCACCTCCTTCACCGACCGCCGTGCCTACGACCTGATGACGGACGCCTTCGGCCCGGGCTCCAACGGGCCGCTCACGGTCGTCATCGACCAGACCTCGGTGCCGTCGTCCGACCGCCAGAGCCTGCAGAGCACCGCCCAGAAGAAGCTCGACGCGGTCCAGGGCGCCCACGCGGTCACCCCGCTGACCCCCACCCAGGACGGGGACGTCCTGGTGGGCACGGTCTACTCCGCGCAGTCCCCGCAGAGCGCCGACACCACGGACCTCACCAACCGCCTCGTCGACGACACCCTGCCCGCCTCGGTCGCCGGTACGAAGGCCGAGGGGTACGTCACCGGCACCACGGCCTCCCAGGTCGACTTCCGCGACATCGTGGCGAGCCGGCTGCCCGTCATCATCGCCGTGGTCGTCGCCCTCGCCTTCCTGATCATCCTCGCCGTCTTCCGCGGCCTCCTGGTCGCGGTGAAGGCGGCCGTCCTGAACGTCCTGTCCATCGCCGCCTCGTACGGCGTCGTCGTCGCCGTCTTCCAGTGGGGCTGGGGCGGGCCCGCCCTGGGCGTCCACGGCAAGGTGCCCATCGAGAGCTACGTCCCGATGATGATGTTCGCCATCATCTTCGGCCTCAGCATGGACTACGAGATCTTCCTGCTCTCCCGCGTCCACGAGGCCTGGCTGCGCACCGGTGACGCCCGCGCCTCCGTGGCCCATGCCCTGGAGATCACCGCCCGTGTCATCACCTGCGCGGCCCTGATCATGGTCAGCGTCTTCGCCGCGTTCGTCGTCAGCGACAACATCGTGGTCAAGATGCTGGGTCTGGGGCTCGCCGTCAGCGTCCTCATCGACGCCACGGTCGTACGCCTGCTGATGGTCCCCGCCGTGATGACCCTCCTGGGCGGCCGTGCCTGGTGGACCCCGCGCTGGCTGGACCGGGTGATGCCGCACATCGACGCGGAGGGGGACACGGCGAAGCGGCCGGTCCCGCAGGCGCAGGACCGGCCGTTCGGCAGCTGAGGTGCTTCAGCGCACCGGGGGTCGACGGTTCGTCAGAACGTCAGCTTCCAGCTGTTGATGTAACCGGTGTCGAGGCTGGCCACGTCCTGCACCCGCAGCTTCCAGGTGCCCGCGGCGGTCTCCGAGGAGGCGTCCACCGTGTACGTCGCGACCACGTCGTCGGCCGAGTCGGACGACGAGGAGTTCTTCAGCCGGTAGGCCGTCCCGTCCGGGGCCACGAGGTCGACGACCAGGTCACCGCGCCAGGTGTGGACGATGTTCACGTCCACGGTGAGCGTGCTGGGCGCCGCTCCGGCCCGGTTGACGTTGATCGGGGACTCGACGGTGGAGTTGTCGGGGATCTGGTAGTCGGCGGTGTTCTCGAACACCGACTGGTTCCCCTCCTCGTCCACGCGCCAGGCGAAGCTCGCCTTCCCGGTCTTGTCCGCCGCGTCCGTCACGGTGACGGTCGGCGTCCAGTTCCCGGCCGTGGTCGGGGTGCCCGAGATGCGTCCCGTGGCGGCGTCGATGGACAGCCCGTCCGGCAGGCCGGTGGCCGCGTACGACAGGGCGCCGGCGTTGGTGGACGACGCCTGGACGTCCAGGGTGACCGCCTGCCCGGTCAGGGTGTACTGGGCGGCCGGGGGAACGACCGTCACACCGTCGAGGATCCGGGAGCCGACGTTGATCGCGGCCCAGGCGTTGGCGGTGTTGTTGTAGGTGACCGAACCGAGCCCGTACAGGTCGGCGGCGGCCCGCAGGGTCTGGGTACGGGCGGCGGCGTAGTTGGTCGTGGACGTCATGTACGTGGTGAGCGCCCGGAACCAGATCTTCTCGGCGGCCTCCCGGCCGATCGGCGTCACCGGCAGCCCGTCGAAGGTCGGCGAGTCGTAGGAGACGCCGTTGACGACCTTCGCGCCGCTGCCCTCGGAGGCCAGGTAGAACCAGTGGTTGGCCGGGCCCGAGGAGTAGTGGACGTCGTTGTTGCCGAGCGTGGAGGACCAGTAGTCGCGCGAGGAGCCGTCCTTGCTGGGCTTGTCCATGTAACGCAGCGGCGTGCCGTCGCCGTTGATGTCGATCTTCTCGCCGACCAGGTAGTCCCCGACGTCCTCGGAGTTGCCGGCGGCGAACTCCACGGCGGCGGCGAAGATGTCGGAGGTCGCCTCGTTCAGTCCGCCGGACTCACCGCTGTAGACGAGGTTGGCGGTGACCGACGTCAGACCGTGCGTCATCTCGTGCGCGGCCACGTCGATGGAGGTGAGCGGGTTGGCGTTGCCCGACCCGTCGCCGTACGTCATGCAGAAGCAGGTGTCCTGCCAGAACGCGTTGACGTAGTTGTTGCCGTAGTGGACCCGGCTGTACGGGGCGACCCCGTCGTTGCGCAGTCCGTTGCGGCCGTGGACGTTCTTGTAGTAGTCCCAGGTCAGCGCGGCCCCGTAGTGCGCGTCCGCGCCGGCCGTCTCCAGGTTGGCGGCGGTCCCGTCGCCCCAGACGTCGTCGCTCCCGCTGAACAGCGTGCCCGTCCCGGAGGAGCCGCGGTTCAGGTTGTAGGTGCGGTGGCTGCCCCGGTCCGCGTCGGTCAGCGTGTACGACGAACCCGACTGGCTGGTGCCGAGCGACACCGTGCCGCTGTAGCGGGTGTTGCCCGTGCCGGTGTGCACGGCCTCGTACTCGAACAGCTTCTTGCCGGACTGCGCGTCGGTGATGACGTGCAGCTCGCTGGGCGTGTCGTCGTGCTGGAAGCCGCTGACGACCGTCTCGTAGGCGAGGGTCGGCGTGCCCTTGGCGGCCCAGACGACCTTGCGGCTGCTGTCCGGAGCGGCCTTGGTGGACCCCTCCTTCTTCGCCGCCGCGAGTGCCTGCTTCTCGGCGGTGCCCTTGCTGACCTCGGGGCTGAGGTCCGTCACCTTCAGCGCGGGCTTGTAGGAGCGGGTGACGCTCTCGATCGCGCCGGACTTCGCGGCGTGGACGACCAGGTCGCCGCCGAGCACGGGGAGTCCGGCGTAGGTGCGCTCGTAGCGGGTGTGCACGGTGCCGTCGGCGTCCTTGACGACGTCGCGGACCTTCAACTCCTCCTTGCCGCCCAGGTCCAGGCGGTCGGAGGTGGTGTCCACGGCCTTCTCGGCCTGGCGTATGAGGGACTTGCGCTGGCTGGGAGTCAGCTTCGCGGGCAGGGACCCGCGGTCCGGCTTCGCCGCCGCGGGACGGGCGGTGCCTTCTGTCCCGTCACCGCGTGCCATCGCCGGGGCGCCCGGGACGGCGACGGCGAGCATCGCCGCCGCGACGACGAGGGCGGCCGTGGCCGTGGTGCGTCTGTGGGGGGTGGATCTCACGCGAACTCCTTAGCTGCGGCCGACGTTGGACGAGCGGCCGTACGAAGGACCCGGTGCACGGGTCGAGGCACCGGGTGGAGCAGGGAGTGCTGCGATGCGGGTGCGCGTGCGCCGTCGTGAGACGGGGTGGGCACAGAGTGACAGATGTGTGGGTGTCGTGTCAGGAGCACGCCAAGTGTTTGGCCGGAAAGTGATCGATCAACGACCGCCGGAGGTCAGGGAGTTGCCGGGTGTCGTCGGCGCATCCCGGGCAGGGGCATCGTGCGCACGAGGCCGGGGGCCGGCCGGAGCGATGGCTCCGGCCGGCCCCCGGCCCGGGTGAGGTGTGCGGGGCTACGCGCGCGGCCCCACGGCGTGCGGCGTCACGGCTTGCGGGCGAGACCGCCGTGCTCGGCGATGACTTCCGGGGCGGGACCGGTGGCGTCCGGGCGCCACAGGGGGACCGAGACCACACCGGGGTCGAGCAGTTCCAGGCCGTCGAAGAACGAGGTGATCTCGTCGACCGTGCGCAGGTTGTACGGCACGGCGCCGCTCTCGTTGTAGCCGTCCTGGGCGCGCTCGAAGACCGGGTCGATGCCCCGGGAGCCGTCGTTGATGGAGAGGTAACTGCCGGACGGCAGTGCCCCCAGCAGCCGGTCGATGATGGAACGTGCCTGGTCGTGGTCGGCGACATGGCCCAGGATGTTGCTGAGGATCAGCGCGGTGGGCCGGCCGAGGTCGAGGGTGTCGGCGGCCGCCGCGAGAATGCGGTCCGGGTCGAGCACGTTCGATTCGACGTAGTCGGTGGCCCCCTCCGGCGTGGACTGGAGCAGGGCGCGGGCGTGGGCCAGGACCAGCGGATCGTTGTCCACGTAGACGATGCGTGCCTCGGGGGCGATGCGCTGGGCGACCTCGTGGGTGTTGTCCGCGGTCGGCAGGCCCGTCCCGACGTCCAGGAACTGCCGTATGCCCGCCTCGGCGACCAGATACGTGATGTTGCGGCGCAGGAACGCGCGGCTGCTGCGGGCGATGGTCACGATGCCCGGGAACACGGCGGTGTACGCGTCGCCGGCCTGTTCGTCGACGGGGTAGTTGTCCTTCCCGCCCAGCCAGTAGTTCCAGATACGGGCCGAGTGCGGCACCGAGGTGTCGATCTTCTGATGCGCCGCCGGTCCGGGGGAGGTCGCGTGGTCGGTCATGTCTACCGTCCGTCTTTCAGCCGAAGCGAGGAGTTCCGGACACAACTTACGTCCCGACAGCCTTTCTCCGTACGTCAGTTCACGTTTCTGATGGTCCCGGGCGGGAGGACGCCGGGTCCGGGGGAGTGGGCGGGGCGCCGCTTCACCCCGGACGGGAACTTCCTGGTTCGAACGGACGTCCCTACTGGTGAGGCTGGACCGCACGCGGTGCGCGACGGAAGTGGGTTGCCATGACGACGATCGACCCGACCAGGATCGAGACCACGCTGGCCGACGGCCGCCGTATGACCCTGTCGCTGCCCGCGACGGACGCGGGATGGGCCGCCGAAGGCATCAGCACCCTCCGCCCCGTCCCGCCCACGCACACCGGCCGCGGCCAGGACCCTCCCGCCCTGCCCGAGCGCCCCGCGCTCCCCCTCGAAGTGGCCCTGCTGGGCTTCGCGTTCTAGCCCGGCGGCATGCCTGACGGGTGGCAGTGGGACCCCACGCTCTTCAAGGGCAGCGCGGCCCACTACGCGCGAGGCCGGCTCCCGTACGCCCCGGGCCTCCCCGAGGTGCTCGCCGGGGCACTCGGTCTGGACGGCCGGGGCCGGCTGCTCGATGTCGGCTGTGGCCCGGGGACCGTAGTGCTGCCGATGGCACGGTTCTTCGCGGAGGCGGTCGGTGTCGATCCGGACGAGGACATGCTGGCCGAGGCCGAAAGGCGGGCCGGACGGCGAGGGGTGACCCACACGCGCTGGGTGGCCGCCCGCGCCGAGGACCTGCCCGCGGGACTGGGGGAGTTCCGGGTCGTGGTGTTCGCGCAGTCCTTCCACTGGACGGATCGCGACCGTGTCGCGGCCGTCGTGCGGGACATGCTGGAACCGGGCGGCGCGCTCGTCCACGTGAGCGAGTTGAAGGACCCGCTCCCCGCGCCTCCGCCGCCGCCGTCCACCGCGCCGCCCTACGCAGGCATCGGGGAGCTGGTGCGCCGGTACCTGGGCCCGGTGCGCCGGGCGGGGCAGGGCGTTCTGGTCGACGGCACGCCGGGCGGGGAGGAACTCGTCATCGCCCGCGCGGGGTTCGCGGACTTCACGCGCCATGTGGTGCCCGGCGGGCAGGTCGTCACCCGCACCACTGACGACCTCGTCGCCTGGACGTTCTCCCGGTCCGACTCGGCGCCGCACCTGTTCGGCGAAGGGGTGGCCGACTTCGAACGGGACCTGCGGGCGCTGCTGGAGCGGGCGGCCCCGGGGAAGCACCCGTTCGCGGAGCGCCTTCCGGCCACCGAGATCAGGATCTGGCACAAGCCCCCGGGGTAGGGGAGGGCGTCAGCGGTGGTCCACCGGCGCAGTCGATGGCGTGGAACGGGCATCGATGAGGGTCTCGGTCAGGGTCTCGGTGAGCAGGGTGAGGACCTGGGGAGCCTGGTCGAACAGGTAGAAGTGGCCGCCGGGGCAGGTCCGCAGGGTGAAGAGGCCTCTCGTGTGCTCCCGCCACGCCCGTACGTCGTCCAGGGGGGCCTTCGGCTCCGTGGTGCCCACCGACGCCGTGACGGGGCAGGTGACCTGGTGGGAGCGGGTGGGGCGGTACAGCTCGGCGGCGCGGTAGTCGTTGCGGAGGGCCGGGAGGATCATGCGGAGCACCTCGTCGTCGCCGAGGATGCGGGTGTCGGTGCCGGCCAGTCGCCTGATCTCGGCGAGGAGGGCCTCGTCGCCCCGGAGGTGCACGTCGCCCTCCGGACGGAAGCGGGAGGGCGCGCGCCGGCCGGAGCGAACTGCATCGCCGGTGCCACGCCGGCCCGTTGCTCCGGCAGGCCCGCGAGTGCGAAGGCGAGGGAGACTGCTCCGCCCCCGCCCGCCGCCGCCCGACCGATCCGGGGGACCGCGGCCGTACGGACCCCTAGGCGCGAGCGCCCGGCAGGGGTGCCCGGGAAGGGGTCGGGTACGCTCGACTGGCCCGGGGGAGGGCGTCGACGACCGAAAGGAACCGGCCAGATCATGCGCGTCAGCGTGACCCGACGTCCGACGGCGGGGGTCCGCCGATGAGCGGCGGCGCGGAGGAGCCCGTCCTCCTGCGCACCACCGGCCGGGCCGCCCACCTCACCCTCAACCGCCCGAGGGCCCTCAACGCCCTCGACCACGCCATGGTGCGGCGCATCGACGAGGCACTGACCGCCTGGGAGCACGACCCGGCCGTGGAGAGCGTCGTCATCACGGGCGCGGGGGAGCGGGGCCTGTGCGCGGGCGGCGACATCCGGGTCGTCCACGACGACGCCCGCGACGGGGACGGCACCGCCTCGGCCGCGTTCTGGCGCGACGAGTACCGGCTCAACGCCCGGATCGCCAACTACCCCAAGCCGTACGTCGCCGTCATGGACGGGATCGTGATGGGCGGCGGCGTCGGCGTCTCCGCCCACGGCAGCGTCCGTGTCGTCACCGAGCGGTCCCGGATCGCCATGCCCGAGACCGGCATCGGCTTCGTCCCGGACGTCGGCGGCACCCGGCTCCTGGCCCTCGCGCCGGGCGAACTCGGCACCCTCCTCGCCCTGACCGGCGCGCAGATCGGCGCCGGGGACGCCCTGGTGTGCGGCCTCGCCGACCACTACGTGCCGTCCGCGTCGCTCGGGCACCTCCTCGCCGACCTCGCCGACCTGCCCGTCCGGGAAGCGGTCGCCCGCCACGTGCGGCAGCCACCGCCCGGCGAACTGGCCGCCCGCCGCGAGTGGATCGACTCCTGCTTCGCCGCCGACACCGCCGAGGAGATCGTCCGGAGGCTCCTCGCCCACGGCGACCCGGCGGCGAAGGAGACCGCCGAGACGCTGCTCGCCAAGTCACCCACCGCCGTCAAGGTCACCCTCACCGCCGTGCGCCGCGCCCGGCGGCTGGACTCGCTGGAACGCGCGCTGGAGCAGGAGTACCGCGTCTCCTGCGCGGCCCTGGCCACCGCCGACCTGGTCGAGGGCATCCGCGCCCAGGTCATCGACAAGGACCGCGCTCCGCGCTGGTCCCCGGCCACCCTCGCCGACGTCACCGACGCCGCCGTGGAGCGCTTCTTCGAGCCGCTCGGCGACCGCGAACTCCGCCTCCCGCCCCACGACGCCCCGACCGGGCCGCCGACGTGACCGACACCCCGCACGGCATGACCGTCAGACCCGGCGGCCCGGCCGACGCTCCGGCCGTCCTCGCCATGCTCGACGCGGCGGTGACCTGGATGAACGAGCGCGGCAACACCGAGCAGTGGGGCACGATCCCGTACTCGCGGCGACCCGACGGGGCGGCCCGGGTCGAGCGGTACACGACCGAGAACACCCCGTACATCGCGGAGCTGGCCGGCGCACCCGTGGGAGCCCTGGTCCTGGACACCGGCCCCAGCCCGCAGCTTCCGATCGCCCCGGCGGCAGAACCCGAGCGGTACGTCCGCCTGCTGGTCTCCGACCGACGGCACGCCGGCCTCGGCATCGGCGCGGCTCTCCTGGCCCATGCCGCCGAGCAGACCCGCCGGGCGGGCGTCCGGCTCCTGCGGGTCGACTGCTGGGCGGGCGGCGACGGCCGGCTCGTCGCGTTCTACGAACGCAACGGCTTCACCGCCACCGATCGCTTCCTCGACGGCGCCTGGCCGGGCCGGGTACTGGCCCGGTACGTCGACTGAACCGTGCCGGCCGGGGCCGGCCGGCCCCGGCTCAGTGGGCGATGCCGTCGATGAGGTCGCGGGCGCCCTGGCGGAGCAGGGCGACGGCCACGGAGGTGCCGAGCGTGGCCGGGTCGAGGCGGCCGGCCCATTCGTGGGCGTTGATGACCGTCTTGCCGTCGGGGGTGAACACGGAGGCGCGCAGGGAGAGTTCGCCGCCGCGGTCCGTGCGGGCGAAGCCGGCGATGGGGCTGTTGCAGTGCCCTTGCAGGACGTGCAGGAACATCCGCTCGGCGAGGGTCTCGCGGTGGGTGTCCGGGTCGCCGAGTCCGCTGACGGTGTCGATGGTGAGGGCGTCGCCCTCACGGCACTGCAGCGCCAGGACACCCGCGCCGATCGGCGGCATCATCGTCTCCACGGACAGGACCTCGCTGATCACGTCCGCGCGGCCGATCCGCTCCAGCCCGGAGACGGCCAGCAGCAGCGCGTCCGCCTCGCCCGCGGCGAGCTTCTCCAGCCTGCGGTTGGCGTTGCCCCGGAACGGCACACACTCCAGGTGCGGGTGCGAGGCGGCGAGTTGCGCGGTGCGCCGTACGGAGGAGGTGCCGATGCGGGTGCCCGCGGGAAGCTCGTCCAGGGTGCGGCCGGCGGGGTCCACGAGCGCGTCGCGGATGTCGTCCCGCTTCAGGAACGCGGCGAACATGGTGCCCGCCGGGAGGGGCCGGTCGGCGGGGATGTCCTTCACGCAGTGCACGGCGAGATCCGCCTCGCCCGCGACGAGC
The DNA here is from genome assembly GCF_014873495.1 of Streptomyces stelliscabiei. Classification (GTDB taxonomy): domain Bacteria; phylum Actinomycetota; class Actinomycetes; order Streptomycetales; family Streptomycetaceae; genus Streptomyces; species Streptomyces bottropensis. The sequence continues at coordinate 9,510,637 of NZ_JADBGF010000001.1, forward strand.
GCGGCGTCGACCTCCTTGGTGAACGCCCCCTTGCCCTCGACCTGGGAGAGATCACCCATCCACTTGTCCCCGGTCGTCTTCACGGGGACCACTTCGGTGCGCAGCGCCGGGTGCAGCACGGCGAGTTCGGCGCGTACACGCTCCACCTGGGCCAGAGCCATGGGCGAGTCTCGGGAGACGATACGAATCAGATCCTGCGACATGAAGGCACGATAGCCCCTCGGGCCCGGGGCCGTTGACCATCCTCGACCCCGGTCCTGACCCCAGTTCCGCCCCCGTCCGCGCCTCCACCCGCGACGACCAGCCGTGACGACCGGCTCGAACGACCGGTCTCACACGTCCGCCTGCTGGTACTGCCCGAGAAAGTCGAACTCCCGGCCGACCGCGCGGAACAGGAACAGCGCGTCGTGGTTGTACCCCAGGTCCGGGGTGTACGCGACGGTCCGGCTGACACCCTTGTACGTCACCTCACGCATCCGGCGTACGACCGCGCCGCGCTCCCTCAGGACCGAGTCCCCGCTGACGCATGCCTTCGCCAGGAACAGCACCGCGTCGTACGCCTCCGCCGCGTACCGGCCGGGCCGCTCCCCGTACCGCGCCTCGTACGCCTCGGCGAACGCGCGGGCCGCCGGGACGGCCGTCGCATCGATGAACGCGGTGGCGAACACCCAGCCGTCCGCCGCCGCGCCCGCGCGGTCCAGGAACCCTGTGCCCAGGGCCCGTTGGGTCGCCAGCCGGGCCCCGGTGAACCCGGCCCCGCGCAGTGCCGCCGCGAAGGCACCCGCCCGCTTCTGACCCCCGCTGAACACGACCGCGTCCGCGCCGTCCGCGACGGCCTTCCGGGCGAGCGCGGTGGCGTCCAGCGCCCCGGCGCCGACACTCGTGACGCTCGTGTCCCTCCCGTCCCGGCCCAGCGCGCGCTCGACGAGGTTGCAGAGCGTCCAGGCGAAGTCGCCCTCGGCCCGGTCGTCGACCAGGAACACCCTGCGGGCGTCGGCCTTGCCCGAGAGGTAGGTGGTGCACGGGGCGGCGAGCAACTGATCGGTCGGCGACAGTTGCGCATGCGAGGCAAGAGTGGACTGCCCCGTCTCCCTGGCCTGCGCCGCCACCCCCACCGACACGGTGACGACGGGCAGTACGGCCTTGGCGTAGGTGTTCTCCACGGCGAGGAAACAGTCGTCCGTGGTCGGGCCCAGCACCGCGAGGACCCGCTCGTCCGCCACCAGCCGCCGGCCCCGGGTCAGCGTCCGCTCGGGCTCACCCTCGTCGTCGTACGCCCGCAGCCTCAGCCGCAGCGGCCGGCCGGCGTCGGCGTTGACGCGGGCGACGGCCAGCCGGGCGCCGTTGAGCTGGGCCCGCCCGATCCCGCCGTTCGCGCCGGAGAGATCGCCCTGGAAGGCCACGGTGAGTTCGGTGCGCGGAGCGGACGAAGCGGAGGCGCCCGTGCCGGCCTTCTTCCGCCCCTCGTCACGGTCGCTCCACCACCAGGCGCCGCCGCCGGCCGCCAGCACCCCGGCCGCCCCCGCGGAACCGAGCGCCAGGAACCCGCGGCGGCTCACACGCGGGGGAGCGGCGTCCGGAGTCTGCAGGGAGGTCACCGTCGCCGCGTCCGAGCCCATCGGACCCTTCGCGGCCGCGACCGCGTCCCCGCGCGCCGTTGAGGACGGGGCCGATATCCGTGTCGGCTCGATCGCGCCCATGGCGAGCACCGCCGCGGACCGGTCCGCGATCAGCCGGCTCAGCGGCTCCGGCAGCCACCGCTCCCGGTCGGCGGGCACGGCCGCGTCGAGCGCCGCCCCGACCTCCACGGCGGTCGGCCGGCGCGCCGGGTCCTTGTCCAGGCACGCCCGTACGACCGGCTCCAACGCGGCCGGGATGCCGGGCAGTTCGGGCTCGTCGTAGACCGTGCGCAACAGCATTCCGGCCGCCGCCCCACCGCCGAACGGACGTACGCCGGTCGCGGCGAAGGCCAGGACGCAGCCCAGCGAGAAGACGTCGCTGGGCGGACCGACCCCGGCGCCGCCGGCCCGGGCCTGTTCGGGCGACAGGAAGCCGGGCGAGCCCACGACGACACCGGTGGACGTGAGCGCCGTACCCTCCGGCGTGCGCGCGATGCCGAAGTCGATCAGCCGTGGCCCGTCCGGGGCCAGCAACAGGTTGCCCGGCTTCACGTCGCGGTGCACCAGCCCCGCCCGGTGGACGGCGTCCAGCGCCTCGGCGAGGCGCAGCCCCAGCACGCAGACGGACGCGGGCGACCACGGCCCGTGGTCCTCCAGCGCCTCCGAGAGCGAGGGACCCGGTACGAAGGCGGTCGCCAGCCACGGATCCTCCGCGTCGGCGTCCGCCCCCAGCAACGGGACCACCCAGGGGCTGTCCACCTGCCGGGCCACCTCGATCTCCCGGCGGAACCGGGCCCGGAACCCGGCGTCGTCCGCGTAGGACGCCCGGACCACCTTGACCGCGGCGAACGCCCCGCCCGGCGCGCGGGCCAGGAAGACCACGCCCATACCGCCGGCGCCGAGCCGCCGCAGCAGGCGGTAGTCGCCCAGCCGCGACGGATCGGCGCTGCGCAGTGGCTCCATCAGGCGGTCAGCGGCGCGGGGCCGCCGTACACGAACGCCCCGCCCTCGACACGCCAGAGATAGCCGCCGGAGCCGTCGATGACCGGCAGGCCGTTCTCCTGGAACGCGTAGGTCCGGATGACGCCCCGGTACTTGGCGGCCCGCAGCGCGGCGAGCAGTTCCTCACGGGTGCGGCTCTTGGACGGAAGGTCCCCGAGCGATGTGAGCACCATCGAGGTCACGTCGTAGGCCTCCGCCGCGTACCGGGGCGGAGCCTGCTTCCACCGCTTCCGGTAGGCGCCCACGAACGCCTTGGCCTCGGGGATGTCCGCCGGTTCGACGACCGGCGCGACGATCGTCCACCCGTCGGCGGCCTCCTTCGCCTGTGTGAGGAAGCGAGGGTCGAGCAGGGCCGGTCCGGAGGCACGGGCGCCGGTGTAGCCGCGCTCGCTCAGCGTCCGGGCGAACGACGCGGCCCGGTCGGGCAGTCCGGCGAAGGCGAACGAGTCGATGTCCGCGGCCAGCAGGTCGTCCACCGTGTCCCCGAATCCGGACCGCATGGTGCCGACGACCCGGGGCACGAACGGTTGCCCGGCCGTATGGAACTGCCTGCTCAGGCTGCTGCTGACCTCGTAGCCGTAGTTGTCGGCGGCCCGGTCGACGACGAGACCGATCCTGCGCGGATGGGCACCGCGCAGGACCGCGTCGAGGAACACGGGGAGCACCGAGTCGGGCAGCCGTGCCTGCAGATACGAGCGGAAGCCCTGCACGACCAGGGCGATGGCGCCGGGGGAGATCCCCAGGACGGGCAGCAGGGCGGCGTCGTAGGCCGCCAGTGCGGACAGGGCGGTCGCGTCCGTGGTCGGGCCGACGACGGCCAGCACGGAGGGGTCGTCGGCGAGTCGCTTGGCGAGCCGGGCCGCTTCGGCCGGGTCACCGCCGTCGTCCTCGGCCCGCACGCCCACCCGGAAGGGGGCGCCGCGCCGGGCGTTGAACTCCTCGACGGCCAGCCGCAGTCCGCGTTCCTGGGCCCGGCCGGTGCCACGCTGCTCTCCGCTGAGGTCGCCGTGCAGCGCGAGGGTGTACGCGGGGCGCCGGGGCGCGGCGGCCGGCTTCTTGCCGCCCGACCCTTCCTCCCGGCCGACGGCCCACCAGGCCGTGGCGCCCCCCACGGCGAGGAGCGCGCCCGCGCCGACGAGGAGAGCACGACGCCGCGCGGGGGCTCCGGGGGTGTCGGTGCCCGCCGTGGGCCGGGTGTCGTCGTCGCCGGAAGCCGGGGAGGCGGTGTCGTGGTCGGAGGCGGATCGTCGCGGGGCGGACACGTCCGGGGACCCGCCGTCCGGGACGGTGCCCGCGCGGGCGGCGTCGGCCGATATCTCGGTGTGCTCGATGTCCGGCAGCGCGAGCGCCTCGGTGGAACGCCGGGCGATCAGCCTGATGACCTCGTCCGGCAGCCAGGAGGCGGGGGCGTCGCCGGGTGCGTCGGCGGGGGTGCCGCCTCGCGTGTGGGCGGGCGATGCGGCGGCGGCCTCCCCGGCCCCAGCGTCCGGGCCGACCTCGACGGTCTCCGAGCCGACCTCGACGGCGTCCGAGCCGTCCCCCGCCCTACCCGGGGCCGCACCTTCCACCGTCCCGTCCGGCAGCAGCTCCCGTACGACATCCGTCACTTCGGGCCGCCGGGCCGGGTCCTTGTCCAAGCAGCGGGACAGCAGGTCGGCCAGCGCTGCCGGGACACCGTCGAGGTCGGCCGGGTCGTGCACGGCCCGGAACAGCAGGGCGTCGAGGGTCCCCTCGCCGAACGGCGGACGGCCCGTCGCCGCGAACGCCAGGACACAGCCGAGGGAGAACACGTCGCTGGGCGCGCCGATGGTCCCGCCGCCACGCCCGTCGGCCTGCTCCGGCGAGAGGTAGCCGGGCGTGCCGACCACGAACCCCGTGGCGGTGAGCGAGTGGTCCTCGGGCGCCCTGGCGATCCCGAAGTCGATGAGCCGGGGCCCGTCCGAGGCGAGCAGGACGTTGCCCGGCTTGAGGTCCCGGTGAACCAGCCCCGCCCGGTGGACCTCGCCCAGCGCCAGAGCCAGCCGACCGCCGAGGATCCGCAGCCCGTGCTCGCCGAGGGGGCCGTACGCGGTCACCGCCTCGGCCAGGGAGGGACCGGGCACGTACGCCGTCGCCAGCCACGGCGCCTCCGCGTCCGCGTCGGCGTCCACCAGCGGTACCGCCCACGGGCTGTCGATGCGCCGGGCGACCTCGACCTCCCGCCGGAACCGTCCCCGGAAACCGGCGTCCTCGGCGTACTCCGCCGCCAGCACCTTCAGTGCCACCAGCGAACCGGTGGGTGTGCGGGCGAGGTACACCACGCCCATGCCGCCGGCGCCGAGCCGGCCGAGCAGACGGTGGCCGGCGATCCGCGCCGGGTCGGACGAACGCAGTCGCTCCATCACTTCTCGCCTCCGCCCAGCTCGTACGCCACGCGGTCGAGCATGGTCGTGGTGCCACGCGTCACGTACTGATCCAGATCGTCGACGGTGTAGCCCTCGGCGCCCTTGAACGACACCGTGACGGTGACCGGGCCGAGTCGTGTGACCATCCACCGGTACAGGGCCTTGCCGCCGCCGGTCAGATAGACGCCCGTCTCCACGATCGAGTCGTCGGCGTAGTTGTTGCCGCGCATGCCGCGGGGGGTGCCCACGGACATCAGCTCGGCGATCTTCTCGTCGGCGCGCACCTGCTGCTCCGGGCAGCGCAGCGCCTCCTCCAGCATCTCGGACAGATGGTCGTCGGCGCCGAGGACCGTGGAGTGCACCGTCACCGTCGCCGTCACCTTGATCGTGCCGCGCTTTCCGCTGCCCGGCAGTTCGCTGTAGAGGGACAGGGCGGAGAGCACGCCGTCCGGCTGTGGCCGGCGCTGCCACCGGCAGTCCTCGTCGAGGACGGCGACCGTGCCCTCGGCGCTCCGGGCGAGCGGCTGTGCCCGGAAGCCCGTGCCCCAGTCCCGCGGCTTCATCGCGATCTTCTCCGCCAGCGCGGCGCCCTGCCGTTTCGAACGGGGCACGCGATCCGGGTCCGCCTCGAAGAGCGTCACGGACGGTGCCGGCGACGGCTTCCCACTCGCCACCGACACCTTCCCGGACGCGGAAGCGGAAGGTGTCGGCGACCCGGAAGCCTGGCCGGCGGGCGTGGCCGCCGGCTCCGTCGCCCCCGCGCCGCACCCGCCCAGCAGCACCGCTGCGGCGGCCCCCGACGCGACGGCCCTCAGCCGCCAACCACCTCTTCGCCCAGCCGACTTGTCGTCCATCGCCGCCCCCTTCACCCCAAATCCCCGTGTGTGACCGGTGATCGTACAGAGGTACGCAATCCCGGAGGGAGTGGTTCCGAGGAGTCTCTTCGCACATACCCGAGGCATTGACGCGAGGGACCGACTGCCCCATTCTGAACAGATGTTCAGAACGAATGTTCAGAACGTGGGCCGCAACGAGCCCAGTTGTGACGGGGAACAACCAGGACGACGCGTCGGTACGGCGACCGGCCGGACGGACGCATCCACCGGCGGGTGCGCCGACGTGGCCGTGATCGGCGGCGGAATGGCCGGTATGGCGACGGCGCTGCGCCTCCAGGCGGCGGGCCTCGCCACGGTCGTTCTGGAGGCGCACGGTCACGCGGGCGGCTGTGCCGGCTACTACCGCAAGCGCGGCTTCTCCTTCGACGTGGGCGCCACCACCCTGGTCGACTTCGGCCCCGGCGGCGTCGGCGGCGAACTCCTGGACGGCGTCGGGATTCCCCCACTCGACGCGTGGGAACTGCCGGGCTATCAGGCCCATCTGCCGGACCGTCGGGTCGTACTGCACCGCGACCAGGACGCCTGGCACGCCGAGCGGCTGCGCACGCTCGGCGACAGCGCGCGGCATCGCGCGTTCTGGGACCTGCTCGACCGGCTCGCGCACACCTTCTGGCGGGCCAGCAGGGCGGGTGTACGGCTGCCGGTCCGCAGCCCCGCCGACGCGCTCCACGACCTGCGGGCGGTCGGATGGTCCGGGCTTTCCCACGTCCGCCACCTGAACCGGACGCTGGGAGACGCGCTGCGCGACCACGGCCTGCGCGCGGACGCGCCGCTGGTCGGACTGCTCGCCATGCTGGTCGAGGACACCGTCCACTCCGGTGTCGACGACGCACCCCTCATCAACGCCGCGCTCGGGGTGACCATCCGGGGCGCCGGCCTCAGTCGACACCACGGCGGCATGCACGGCTTCTGGCGCGTGCTGGTCGGGCGCTACCGGGAGCTGGGCGGTTCACTCCGCACGGCCTGTCGCGTCGCGCACGTCCAGGGAGGCCCCGGTGCCTACCGGTTGACGACCCGGCAGGGAATCCTCCACGCCCGCCGGATCGTCTGCGCGGTCCCCGCCGCCACCACGGCCGAGATCTGTGCCGGCCTCCCCGTCGGCCGCGCACTCCACGGATACCTGCGACGCGACGCGGACACCCTCGGCGGCGCGACCGTCGTATGTCTCGGCGTCCCCGAATCCGAGGTCGAGGGACATGACATGACACATCATCAGCTCCTGCGGTCCTACGACCGACCCTTGGGCGACGGCAACAACATGTTCGTCTCCGTCTCCACGCCCGGCGACACACTCAGCGCGCCGCCCGGCCACCGTGCCGTGATGATCTCCACCCACACCGACCTCGCCGACTGGCGCGACCTCGACCAGGCGGAGTACGAGCAACGCAAGAAGGAGGCGGGGGAGCGGCTCCTGTCCTGTGCGCGACGGGTGTACCCCCGCCTCGGGGAGCGCGCCGTGATCGCCCAGACGGGTACGCCCCGCAGCTACGAACGGTTCGCCTTCAGGCCGCAGGGCGCGGTCGGCGGCGTACGCCAGCGCCTGGCCAACACCAACCAGCACGCGATACCGCACGACCTCGGCGGCCCCGGCCTGTGGCTGGTCGGCGACTCCACCTGGCCGGGCCTCGGCACGGTCGCCTGTGTGCTGGGCAGCCGCATCGTCGCCGAAGGCCTGCTGAAGGAGAGGAGACGCGCACGATGACCGCTATCGACGAGCCCGGTGCTCCCGGGCCCCCGAACCCCCCGGTCCCGGGTCTGCCGACCCTGGCCGAACTCGGCGAGGATCTGCTCGTCACCACGCGCCGGCAGCGGATCGTGGCGCTGATACGGCCCGGGGCGGGCGTGCTGCTCTTCGCCGGCGCGGTGTGGCTCGGCTGGTGGTGGCTGACGCCCGTGATCGTGTTCGGGATCTTCGTGGCCGTCGTGACCGTCACCCACGACGTGGTGCACCGCACGATCGGTCTGTCGCAGCGGGCCACCGACTGGGCGCTGTTCGCGATGGGACTGGCCCTGCTGGAGAGCGGCCACGCCTATCGCGCCACCCACACCCAGCATCACCGTCTCTTCCCGCACCCCGACGACCCCGAGGGCCGTCCCGCCGAACTGTCCCTGCTGGGCGCGGTCTGCCACGGCCCGGTCTTCCTCGTACGCCTCTGGCTCTGGTCCTACCGGCGCGGACGGGACCGCCGGTGGCTGCTGGCGGAGGCGGTGGCCCCCTTCGCCGCGCTCGCCGGGGGCGTGCTGCTCCTGCCGTACTCGCCGGGGCCGCTGGTCTATACGGTGATGGCGATCGTCGGGAGCTGGGTGTATCCCCTTCTGACGGTGTATCTGCCGCACCACGACTACGGAGACACCCCGTTGACGCAGACCCGCACCCTGCGCGGGAGGATCATCCCCGCCGTCTTCCTGGAACTGACCTACCACCTGGAGCACCACCTCTACCCGCGCGTGCCCAGCCACCACCTGCCGGAACTGGCACGCAGACTCGAAGGCCACTTCACCGCCCACGGAGTGAGGCCGGTGCGCGTTGTCTGACACCCCCGCCGCCTCCGGCACCCGCGACTCCCGCACTTCCCGCCACACCCGTGACCGGGTCCTGGAAGCCGCCCTCGACTGCCTGGTCCGCAACGGCTACGGCGGAACCACCGCGCGGGCGATAGCCCAGGCCGGCGGCTTCGCGCCCGGAGTGATCTACTACCACTTCGCGGACCTGGACGACCTGCTGGTGGCGGCGCTGGAACGGACCAGCGGCGCCCGGATCGACCGCTACCGGGCCGAGCTGTCCGGTATCGACCGCGCAGTGCCCGCGATCGACCGCCTGCGCGAGCTGTACGACGAGGACACCGAGACCGGGCACATCGCCGCCGTCCAGGAGCTGTACGCCGGCGCGCGACCGGGAACACGCCTGGCCGCTCAACTGGCCCTCGAAACAAGGAAATGGGAGGACCTGGCCGAGGCGCGGCTCACGGCACTGCTGCGCGGCAAGCCCCTGGGGTCCGTCGTCCGGGCCCGCGTGCTCGCCGGCGCGGCGGTCGCCTTCTACCTGGGCATGGAGACCCTCACCCACCTCGACGGCGACCGCTCCCGCCCGGCCACCTTCTTCACCCAGGCGGCCCGCCTCGCCGCGATCTTCGACCGCGTACCCCGCCTCAAGCGGCGGGCGCGCAGGGTGAGATGAACGAAGCGGATGATCCGCACGATCCGGGCGAGCCGCGTACGAGGGAGAATCCGTGACCCCGCGCCACCAACCGCCGCCCCCCACCCCGCGACTCGCCTTCCGGCAGATGACGGAGGACGACCTCGACGACACCGGGGCGCCCGGCCGGGCCACCCCGAAGGCGCGAACACGCCCCGAGCACACCGAACGTCACCCATATGCGGACCATACGCCTCCCCCGCGACGGCAGCATGCCGATGCGGATCCCCTGCCGGACGCGGTGCAGGTCCACCGCCGTGCCGGGCCGCGCCACTCCGCCGCGCGCGCCCGCGCCCACATCCCGCTGCCCGCGCCCGCCTCCCCATCCCGCGCCCGCCCCGTCAGGCCGGTCCCGCGGGCGGCTGCTCGTCCTGCCCGGCGCTCCGCCCCCGGACGGCCAGCAGCGCCGCGCCGATGTGCGCCACCGCCCGCGGATCGGTGAGGGACCGGCCGGTCAGTTCCTCGACACGGCGCAGCCGGTAGCGGACGGTGTTGGGATGCACGAACAGGCTCCGGCCCGCCTCGGTGGCCGAGCCCGCGGCGGCGAACCAGTGCTCCAGGGTCTGCAGCAGACGGGCCCGCTCCACGACCGGTAGCTCGACCACCGGCCGGAGCACCGTCCCCACCAGGTGCGCCGCCTCCGCGGGGGCCGCGGCGACCACCATGGCCAGCGGGTCGTCGTCGAACCGCGCCACGCCCGGACCGGTGCCCCGCAGCCCGGCCAGCGCCAGCCGGGCGAAGCGCAGCGCCTGCGGGGTATCCCGCAACGAGGGGAAGCACGGGCTGACCCCGACGCGTGCCCGGTCCCGCCGCAGAACGCGCAGCAGGGCCTGCTCCGCCGCCCCCGTCGGCAGGGCGATGAGACCGATCTGCTGATCGGGCAACAACCGCCACGCCGAGGGGAGCCGCTCCTGACGCAGCGCGGCCTCGACCCCCGCCAGCGGCTCCTCACCCGGGGCGCCGGCCGCCGCCGCGACGACCGCGTAGGGCCCGCGCTCGGGCAGGCCCAGCTCGCGGGCGGCCTCCCACAGCGTGGTGCGGTCGGCGATGACCCCGGTGAACAGGGCCTCCACCAGCGCCGAGCGCCGGGCCTGCCCCCGCGCGGTCAGCTCCGCCGCCGTCTCCCGGTAGGCCGCGGCGACCGCCTCCGCGTACAGGCCGAACAACGCCCAGATCGCGGCCGACTCGGACACCAGCCGGTCACCGGAGACCTCGGGGTGCGTGCGGGCCTCCATGAGGATCTCCGTCCACAGGAGTTCGAAGCCGACCCGGTACGCGTGCAGGGTGTCCGCCAGCGGCACGCCCTGCTCGGCACGGATGCGGCCGGTCTCGCGGGCCGGGCTCGGGTCCGGGGCGCCACCCGTGCCGAGGTGGCTCAGGATCAGGTCCGCGTTGGCGGTGCACGAGCGGCGCAGCGAGTCGAAGGGGAGCAACGCCTCGTCCTCGTAGGCGTCGACGTCCGTGCGGATGCGCCGGGCGATCCGCTCCCCCAGTTCCGGCAGCCTGGAATGCAGTGCCGCAGCCACGACCGAGATGTCCATCGCCGCAGCTTAACGCCACTGTTTTGTTCCCCGGAACAGCCTCGGGAGGCTCGTCCTGTCGTGCGGCCCATAGGCCGTCACCGTGTGCGGCAGCACGATGTCGTCGAAGTGAACGGCGGATTTCGACGGCGACTTTCGTGGAGGCGGGCATGGCCAATCTGGCGCAGTTCCTGGTGGAGACGGCACAGCGGGAGCAGGGGCGTCCCGCGCTGCGCCTGGGAGACCAGGTCATCGGCTACACGGAGCTGGAGGAGCGCAGCGCCCGCGCCGCCGCCCTGCTGCGCGCCGAGGGCGTACGTCCCGGCGACCGGGTCGCCCTGATGCTGCCCAACGTCCCCGAGTTCGTCGCCCTCTACTACGGCGTGCTGCGGGCCGGTGCCGTCGTCGTGCCCATGAACCCGCTGCTCAAGACACGGGAGACCGAGTACCACCTGCGCGACTCCGGGGCAGTGCTGCTCCTGGAATGGCACCAGGCACCGGGCGAGGGCGCGCCGGGCGCGGCCGCCGCCGGGGTGCGGCGTCTGGCCGTCGAACCCCGGGACTTCGCGGCGCGGCTGGCCGGACACGAACCGCTGCCCGGCGTGGCGGAGACGGCGGACGACGACGTGGCCGTGCTCCTGTACACCTCCGGTACCACCGGCCGCCCCAAGGGCGCCACACTCACCCACGGCGGACTGCGGCACAACACCGAGGTCAACACGGTCCACGTCCAGCGGATGACACCCGAGGACGTGGTGGTGGGCTGTCTGCCGCTGTTCCACATCTTCGGCCAGATCTGCACCATGAGCGTGGCCGTGCGCGCCGGCGCCTCGCTCACCCTGATCCCCCGCTTCGAGCCGCAGGCCGTGCTGGACGCCGTCGCCCGCGACCGGGCCACGGTCTTCGAGGGGGTGCCGACGATGTACGCGGCCCTGCTGCAGCACCCTTCGGAAGCGGACGTCTCCACCCTGCGCATGTGCGTCTCCGGCGGGGCGTCGCTGCCGGTGGAGATCCTGCACGGCTTCGAGCGGCGCTTCGGCTGCGCGGTGCTGGAGGGCTTCGGTATGTCCGAGACCAGCCCGGTGGTCACGTTCAACCACCCCGACCGGCCGCGCAAGGCCGGCTCCATCGGCACACCGATCCAGGACGTGGAGGTGCGGCTGCTGGACGACAAGGGCCAGGACGTCGCCCCGGGCGAGGTCGGCGAACTGGCCGTACGGGGGCCGAACGTGATGAAGGGGTACTGGAACCGGCCCGAGGAGACCGCTGCCGCGATCCCCGACGGCTGGCTGCGCAGCGGCGACCTCGCACGACGGGACGAGGACGGCTACCTCTACATCGTCGACCGCAAGAAGGACATGATCATCCGCGGTGGCTACAACGTGTACCCGCGTGAGATCGAGGAGGTCCTGCACGAGCACCCGGCCGTCGCCCTGGCCGCGGTGGTCGGTGTGCCGCACGCCCACCTGGGCGAGGAGATCGCGGCCGCCGTCGTCCTCCGGCCGGGCACGCAGGCGGACCCCGACGAACTGCGGGAGTTCGTCAGGGACCGGGTCGCCGCGTACAAGTACCCGCGCGAGGTGTGGCTCGTCGACACCCTGCCGACCGGCCCCAGCGGCAAGATCCTCAAGCGGGAGATCACCGCCCCGGCCGGCTGACCCCGAGGGGCGGAGCCGGGACACTCCCCGTGTCCCCTCGCCCCTCCCGTTACCCGGCACGGTCAGCCCGGACCGCCGCCGAAGCCGATCTCGTTCCCGTCCGGATCCTCGTACGTGACCTTGCGTACGCCGTTCGCGTACGTCTCGCGGGTCCGGGGCTCCAGACCCCGGCCCGAGATCCCGGCGACGCGGGCGTCCAGGTCGTCGACGAAGACGGTCTGCAGGGCGTGGCCGCCGCGCCCCGGGCGGTGCTCGATGTACACGTAGCGGTGCTCGGCCAGCTCCCAGACGGCCTCCTCGTCGTTCGGGAAGAACGTCGGCGGCGAACCGAACAGCCGCTCGTACCAGGAGAGCGCCGCTGAGTAGTCGTTCACCGGGATACCTGCGAAGAGGACGACGGGCATGACCCCATCGTAGGTCCGGGGACGGTCTCAGGTGCCGAGCGTGCGGGGGTCGGCCTCAGCCCGCAGCGCTCCTGAGCAGCTCGGCGATCCGGGCCTCGGTCGCGGCGGTCAGTTCCGTGAGGGCATAGGTGGTGGGCCACAGCGTGCCCTCGTCGAGCCGTGCCTGGTCGCTGAAGCCGAGCGTGGCGTAGCGGGACTTGAACTTCTGCGCGCTCTGGAAGAAGCAGACGACCTTGCCGTCCCTGGCGTACGCGGGCATGCCGTACCAGAGCTTCGGCGCGAGATCCGGCGCGGCGGCCCGTACGATCTCGTGCACCCGTTCGGCGAGAACGCGGTCCGCGTCCGCCATCCCGGCGATCTTGGCGAGCACATCGGCCTCCCCGTCCGCCTTGGCCGAGCGCGTGCCGCGCCGCGCGGTGGCCCTCAGCTCCTGGGCGTGCTCCTTCATCGCGTCGCGTTCCTCGGCCGAGAAGCCCTCGAACTTCGTGCCGGCCCTTTCACTGTTCCGGGTGGACTCGCGTGTGGTCGTCATGACGGGTTCCCTCTCTCGTACTGTCCGGTCGTCGATCTCGCTCTGCGGGGGCGCGTCCGAGGGCGCGCCCCGGTGGTGTCTCAGTGGAGCCAGCCGCCGTCGCGCATCAGCTCACGCCCCGTCAGCTCGTCCGCCTCGCGCCACGCCTGGACGCGGCGCGGGGTGACACGGAACCAGCGGTACGGCGTGGCCGACACCCGGGGGTCGAAGCCCGTGCGCGCGGCGAACCGGTCCCCGCGCTCCCGGGGCAGCGCGTCGACCGGGAGCACCTCGACCCGGCCCTCGATCATGGACACGTCCCGGGTCGGGCCCAGTCCCAGCCGGGCGGCCCCGGTCGCGGCCAGGTTCCGGCCGGTCGGGCTGTCGGCCGGGGTGGCCACCAGCAGCGTCTCGCCGTCCCAGTCGAAGGACAGCGGCACCAGATACGGCACACCGTCCTTCGAGGCACTGGCCACCCAGACGTCGACGTCATGGGCGAGCCGGTGCTCGGTGTCACTGCGCCGCCGCGTACGCGGGCGCGGGCCGGCGGACGACTCGGTCGTGGTCACTGAATGCTCCTCGGTTCCCTGGGGGCGGGCCGCGACCCTCCCGGGCTGTCCGCCCGGTGCGATCGCCGTGGTCACAGCTTGTCGCCAGAGGCCCGCGGCCCGCCTCCGTGGTGAGCACGGAATCCACCACGGAGACGCCACGGAGCAGCGGACAATGGGGCGGTGTCCAGTCCAGCGGTCTCGACCCGTGAAGCCGAAGTCCTCGCGCTGCTCGGTGAACACCTCAGCAACGCGGAGATCTCCGCGCGGCTGTTCATCTCCGTGCGCACGGTCGAGTCACACGTCTCCGCCCTGCTGCGCAAGCTCGACGAGCCGGACCGACGGGCGCTCTCCCGTCGCGCGGCCGACCTCGCCCGCGTCGAGCGGGCCCGCCCGGCGCCCGCCCTCCCCACGCCGCTGACCGCGTTCGTCGGCCGGACACGCGAGCGTGCCGAGCTGGCGGAGGCGGTGAAGACGCGCCGGCAGGTGACCGCGGTCGGCCCCGGCGGAGTGGGCAAGACCCGCCTCGCGCTGGCGGTGGCGGCCGACACGGCCGACGACTTCGCCGACGGGGTCCGGTTCGTCGACCTGGCCCCGGTCACCGACCCCGCGCGGGTGGGGGCCGCGATCGCGGCGGCCGTCGGAGTGGGGGAACAACCCGGGCGCGATGTCGACGAGTCGGTGCTGACCGCCCTGGCCGACCGCCGGGCCCTGTTGGTGCTGGACAACTGTGAACAGATACGTGACGGAGTCGCGCCGTTCCTGGAACGGCTGCTGGTCGCCTGCCCGAACCTACGGGTCCTCGCGACGAGCCGCGCCCGGATGCTGGTGCCGTTCGAGTGGGTGTTCCCGGTGCCGCCACTGTCCTCGGACGGCGGCGCCGACTCGGACGCCGTGACCCTGTTCCTGGAACGGGCCGCGGCGGCCGGCCGACCACCGGAACCGGCCGTACGCGACCGGATCGCGGCCATCTGCGAACGGCTCGACGGCATGGCACTCGCCATCGAACTCGCGGCCGCACGCTGGCCCACCCTCGGCCTGGACGGTCTCACGGCCGGCCTCTCCGACCAGCTGCGGATCCTCGCCGGCGGCCCTCGCGCGGAGGACCGGCACCGGTCGGTGCGGGCGGCGCTGGACTGGAGCCACGACCTGCTGGAGCCGCCGGACCGGGCGTTGCTGCGCCGGATCTCGGTGTTCGTCGTGCCGTTCACCGCCGAGGCGGCCAGGGCCGTGGCCGGGTTCGCCCCGCTGGACGCGGCCGAGGTCGCCGACGGGCTGGGCCGGCTCGCCGAACAGAGCCTGCTCACCGCGACGCCGTCGGCCACCGGCACCCGCTACCAGGCGCTGGAGACCATCCGCCAGTACGGCGCCGAGCGGCTCGCCGACGCCGCCGAACCGGCGGACGTCCGGTCGCGTCACCTGGACTGGTGCCTGGCCGGCGCGACCGCCCTCGGCGACACCGGGGGCGCGGACTGGCGTGCCCGCTTCGACGCCCTGGCCGACGACCTGCGCGCCGCCCTCACCTGGGCCGAGGGCCGCCCGGAGCGACGCCCGCAGGCCCACCGCCTGGCCCTCCTCCTGGCCGGGCTGGCCTTCACCCGCAACCTGCCCGGCGAGTCCCAGCAGCGGTACGAGCAGGCGGCGGCGCTGGCCGAGGACACCGGCGGGGAAGGCGCGGCGGGCTCGGCCGGTGACGCGACCGGTGCCGCCGCAGCCGCCGGGGCGCTGCGGGAGGCCGCCGCGGTCGCCGGGTGCCGCAGGCTCGGCGACGACATGTTCCGCCTCCACCGTGCCGCCGCCGAGGCCGCCCGGCGGGCCGGTGACACCGTCGGCGCGGCCTGCGACCTGGCGGCCGCCGCCACCGTCGCCTACCGCTTCTCCAGCGAGTTCGCCCGGCTCCCGGCCGTGGACGAGGTGACCGCCCTGCTCACGGAGGCCAGAGGGCATCTGTCCGATGCCGGGGCCCTGCCGTCGGACGCGCAGGCCGGCCTGCCGCCCGTAGCACCGGCCCAGGTGCCGCGCGGCGCGCCCGCGCGCCGGACGCCCCCGCATCTGCCGCTCGCGCTTCTGCCGCCCGCGCGCCTGTCGTCCGCCTCGCCCGCCGCCGCCCTCGCCCTCGCCGAGGCGGCGGTCGTCGCGGACGCCTTCGGTGCGGTCCAGGGAGACGCGGACAACACGGCGCAGGAGACGGTCGGTCACGCGGAACGCGCCGTCGAACTCGCCCGGCGGGCGGGTGACCCGGTGGCCGAGTCCGCCGCCCTCGACGCGCTCTCCGGTGCCCTGACCTGGGCCGGTGACTCCTTCGGGGCGGCTGCCGCCGCCGGGCGCCGGATCGAGATCCTCGCTCCGGTGCCGCCCACCCCCGCCTGCACGCACGAGCGGATGGACGCCCTCGCCATGGCCGCCGGGACGGCTCTCGGCGTGGGCCGCCTGCCGCAGGCCCGCGACTGGGCCAGGCAGCTCGCCGACCAACTCCTCTTCGCCGAGGTGCAGCACCACGCCTTGTCCTGGCTCCTGGTCGCGGACGCGTTCGCGGGCGACGCCGCCGACGTTCTCACCGGCAGCGAGCGGTTTCTCGACGCCTGGCGGCGCAGCGACCGGCAGCGGTCCTTCTCGCTCGGCCCGGCCGCCGCCTCCGTCGCCATGATCCACGGCCTGCGCGGCGACCACGACGCCCATGCCGCCTGGCTGGCGATCGTCACCGAGGCGGGCACCGCGGCGGAGCACCACCACGGCTACGGCGCGGTCTTCGACGCCATGGTCCACCTCCACCACGGCGACGCGGAGGCGGCCCTGGAACGACTCGCACCGGAACCGGAGCAGGTGTGGAAGTGGGTCTCCTGGATCTGGCTGCACTGGTACGTGGGCCTCCGGGCCGAGGCGTCGGTCCTCGCCGGCCACCCCGCGGCCCGCGAACGGGTCGCCGAGAGCCGGGCCCTGGTCGCCGGAAACCCCGTCGTCACGGCCCAACTGGACCGCGCCCAGGCCCTCCTGGACGGCGACCTGCCCGGCCGCCTCACCCTAGCGACGGCGTTCGACGCGGCGGGCTGCCCCTACCAGTCGGCCCGCACGCTGCTCCTCGCCGGGAACGGCCACACCGCCGCCGGCACGACGGCACTCGCCGCCCTCGGCCTCGCCCCCGGCTCCTGAGCCCGGACCGCCCGGGTCAGCGGCCCTTGCGCACCCGGACCGCCCGGGTCAGCGGTCCGTGCGCACCCGGACCGCCCGGATCAGCGGCCTTTGCGCACCCGGGCCGCCGCACGGGCCTCCGCGGCCTTGCGGGCCTCGGCCGCCTTGCGGGACTCCTTCGCGGGACGGCCGGGACGGGTGCCCATGCCGCGGAAGGGGGCGTTGCCGCCGGCGGCCTTCGGCGGGGCCGGCGGGCGTTTCGCGCCGGTGATGGCGGTCAACTGCGCCTCGCCGGACCGCACTTGGGTGACCGTCGGGCGGATCCCGGCGTCGGACATCATGCGGTTCACCTCGCGCCGCTGGTTGGGCGTGACCAGCGTGACCACCTTCCCGGACTCGCCGGCGCGCGCCGTGCGCCCGCCCCGGTGCAGATAGTCCTTGGCGTCGGCGGGCGGGTCGACGTTGACCACGAGGTCGAGCGCGTCGATGTGGATGCCCCGCGCGGCGACGTTGGTCGCCACCAGCACGGTGATCCCGCCGTCCTTGAACTGGCCGAGCGTGTGCGTGCGCTGGGGCTGCGACTTCCCGCTGTGCAGGGCGCCGGCCCGGACGCCACTGGCCCGCAGATGGCGGGTGAACTGGTCGACACCGGCCTTGGTGTCCAGGAACATCAGCACCCGGCCGTCCCGCGCGGCGATCTCGGTCGCGGTCGCGTACTTGTCGGCGCCGTGGATGTTCAGCACATGGTGCTCCATCGTGGTGACCGAGCCCGCGACCCGGTCGACCGAGGCGAGCACCGGGTCGTGCAGATGGCTCCGCACCAGCTGGTCGACGTCACGGTCCAGGGTCGCGGAGAACAGCAGCCGCTGCCCGTCGGCGGGGATCTGCTCCAGGATCTCCGAGACCTGCGGCAGGAAACCCAGGTCGCACATCTGGTCGGCCTCGTCCAGCACCGTGATCCGTACCTGGTTCAGCAGACAGTCCCGGCGCGACACCAGGTCGGTCAGCCGCCCCGGTGTCGCCACGACCACCTCGGCGCCCGCCCGCAGCGCCGCCTGCTGCTTGTTGATCGACAGCCCGCCGACCACCGTCGTCAGCCGCACCTTCAGCGTCTGCGCGTACGGCGTCAGCGCGTCGCTCACCTGCTGCGCGAGTTCCCGGGTCGGCACCAGGACCAGGGCGAGCGGACGCTTCGACTCCGCCCGCAGCCCCGCCGTGCGGACGAGCAGCGCGAGCCCGAACGCCAGCGTCTTGCCCGACCCGGTCCGCGCGCGGCCGAGGACGTCGCGGCCGGCCAGCGCGTTCGGCAGCGTCGCCGCCTGGATCGGGAAGGGGTCCGTCACGCCGAGGTCGGTCATGGTCCTCAGCAGCT
Source organism: Streptomyces stelliscabiei (assembly GCF_014873495.1). Lineage (GTDB taxonomy): Bacteria > Actinomycetota > Actinomycetes > Streptomycetales > Streptomycetaceae > Streptomyces > Streptomyces bottropensis. The sequence goes on from NZ_JADBGF010000001.1 coordinate 9,528,876, forward strand.
CCGGCGGCAGCCCGAGCGCGTCGAAGGACCCGGCCGGCGGCAGCTCCCCGGCGGCCGCTTCCGGCACCGGGGACTCGCCCCGCGGCCCCGCGTCACGTCCGGGCGCGTCGGGGGAGGAGGGCCCGGAGGCGGGCGGCTTCGCGTTCATGGGGAACCTTTCCTGGTCTGGCGCCCGGAACGCGCCGGGGCCCGTACCCCTCGGTACGGGCCCCAACGCTGTCGAAGCGTGCCCCCATTTTACCAGCGGGCCCACCGGCTAGAAGCTGCCGTAGTTGACCTGCCAGGTCGGCAGTCCCATCCGGCGCCACACGGCGACCACCCGGTCACGGTCGTCGAGGGAGACCCGCACGGCGAAGCGGTGGCGTACATGCCGGTCGAACAGCTCCGCCTTGACCACGTCGTCGCGGCGTTGGTCGCCCGCGGCGCGCATCCACAGCTCGTCGTACGGCACCTCGTGCGCCCGCAGCCACGCCTCCGTCCGGCCCCGGTGCTCCTCACCGCGGCCCGAGAGCAGGACGACGACATCGCCGTCCGCGCCGCGGAAGGAGCGCAGCGCCCCGCGCACCGACACGTTCAGCAGGTCCTCCTCGCAGCGCGTGAAGTCGTAGGCGCCCCGGTCGCCCCGGAGGGCGAGCGTGCCGTCGATGTCGCACAGCACCGCCGAGGGGAGCGCCGGGTCGGCGATGTACGGCTCCACGGGGGCCTGGTCGTTCAGCCACTCCGCGGTGAGCCGCCAGCCACCCCGGCGGGACTTCTCGTGCTTGTCGGCGAGGATCCGGATGATCTCCTCGCCGACCGGCCGCTCCCGCTCGGCGTCACGGCGCAGGCACTCCTCCACCGGTACGTCGGTGAAGTCGTGCACGACGAAGGTGGCCAGCCCCGCCACGGCCGCCTTGAGCCGCTTCGGGATGTGCGGCGTCATGTGCGTGTTGTCCACCACGACGTCGAAACCGTCGTCCACGGCCGCCCGGACCGCCGCGTCCTGGATCGCCAGCACGGTCTGCTCGTGTGCGTACGACCGACGCCCGGCACCCTCCGGCAGCGGCACGTCGAGCATCGCCCGCAGATCGTCGAGGTTGACGCGGCGCAGCCGCCCCTCGGACTCCGCCTGCAGCTTGCGCGCGGCGGTCGTCTTCCCCGAAGCGGGCAGGCCCGTCATGACATGTACCACGGGCACGGTCAGTTCTCCTCGTCGTTCTTGAAGGGGTCGGACGCCTCCGGCCGGGTGGAACGGTACGTCACGAGTGCGGTGGGCCGGCCGTCCAGCCGCAGGAACATGGCGGGGCGCACGGCCGCGTCGGGCAGCTCCCGCACCGCGCGGGCGAAGGCGCCCCGGTCGCCGGTGAGCGGGGCGAGGGAGCGGAACGCCTCGTCGATCGCCCGCTCGCGGTCCTCCACCTGCTTCTCGATGCCCGCGACGACCGCGCGCACCCAGGCGTCGAACTCGTCGGGCACCTGCTCCAGCAGCGCGTCCAGGGGCCGGCCACCGGAGGCGACGACGTCCGCGGCCGAGCAGTTCAGCGCCTGCGCCACCTGCTGGGCGGGCAGACCCGCGAACCGCTGGATGCCGTGACCGCGCCAGATGTCCCGCTCGGTCACGCCGGTGAGCACCTTGTGGAGCCGAACGTACTCGGCGAACTTGGCCTTCGCCCGGACACCCGAGGCGAAGCGCAGCACGAAGCCCTCCGCGTCGGTGCCGGTGGCGTCCGTCCCGCCCGGCAGCCGGTTGCCCTCCGTCATGGCCAGCAGTTCGGTGAGCGGCACGGCGGGCCGGACGGTGACGACCGAGCCGATGCCGCGCCAGCCGGTCGCGGCCTCCGCCAGGGGGACCTCGGTGCCGTCCTTGGCGAACGCGGCCAGCAGCACCACGTCACGCCGGTCGCCGTAGTCCACGACGATCCGGTTCTCCGGGTACAGGATCTCGGCGAGGTAGGTCACCCCCGGTACGAGACCGGAGGTGTCCTTGCCGTCGAGCAGCCGCTGCGCCCAGGTCGCCTGCACACTGACGAACGAGCCCTTGGACGCGACCCGCCACCGGCCGGCGTAGTGGAACACCACCGCCAGACTGCCGTCGACCTTGTCGTACACCTCGAACGGCTCGTCGGGGAGACCGGGGGCGTACGGCTGACCGGACTCGTGTTCACCGACGTTGAAGAACTTCGGCAGCGGCAGCGCGACGATCTCACCGGTGACGTCGTCGGCCACGAGACCGCGGCAGCGCGTGGTCACCCGGTTCCACACCCGCTCGTACTGGCACGTCCGCGTGTACGTGTAGAGGGACAGCGGCAGTTCCGGGTGCGACTTGCGCGTGACGTGCCCCGCGTCGAGCGCCGCGGCCAACTCCTGCGGCGGCAGCAGCTCATGAAGAGTCAGGTGGTCCTGGCTCATGTGTTCCTCCCCTTGCTGGTCCCTGATTGTCAGGTGGGGGAGGCCCGTGCGGAAACCGGATTTCAGCGGTCGCTCGGCGCCTCCCGGTGTGGCGCCCCCTGCGGGGACAGCGTCAGGCGCGGCCAGGTGCGGATGTCGCGGCGCAGTTGACGGTCGTGCGTGGCAACGACGACGGCCGCGTCGGTGGCGTGCGGGGCGTCGGTGAGTTCGTCGACGAGGGCGATCGAGAGGTGACTGATCGGCTCGTACGTAGTCCTCCGCGGCCGGGGTGCCGGCGCACCGCCACGGCCGCCAACACCGTGCACATGGACGCCGTGCGCCCCTCCCGTCTGCGGGTGTGGCTGGAGGGCGGAGCCGCCGCGCTCGGATAGCCGGACCCGCCGGGCGGAACGCCCGTCCCGTCCGGTCCTCACGCGGCGAGCGCGGCCGGTTCGCCGAGGTGGGCGGCCGCCGTGCGCCAGGCGGCCGTCACCGCGGCATGAGCCTGCCGCGTGTCACCGGCGTGGCCACCGGTGAGGGTGAACGGTGTTCCGACGTGGACGTGCAGACCGGGGCGGCGCAGAGGGGCGGTGACCAGCCCCGCGAGCTGTTTGGCCGGGCTTCCCGAGGTGACCCGGCGGGCGCCGGCCTGGCCGACCGGGACGACGGGCGCGCCGGTGCGTGCGGCCAGCCGGGCCAGGCCGCTGCGGAACGTACCGGGCGCGGCCTCGGCGGAGTCGGTGCGCGTCGGGATCCCGCCCTCGGCGTAGATGAGGATCGTCCGGCCCCGCTCCAGCGCGGCGGCGGCGAGGTCGAGCGCGTCGGCGGCGCGCGGGCCGCCCCGGTGCACGGGCACGTAGCCCTCGCGGGAGAGCGCGCGGCCGAGCAGCGGGATCCGCCACAGGCCCGCGGCACCCAGGGCGACCGGCTGGACGCCGAGCCGGTGCAGTGCCGCGAGCACCACGGCGGGATCGGCGAGCGAGGTGTGGTTGGCGACGACGATGCTGCCCGGCGCCACGGCGGTCCCGGCTTCGACGGTCACCGTGAGACGTCCGACGGCGGGGACCAGGACATCGGCGAGGCGGCTGAACATGGCATCTCCTGTACGTGACGAGGCAGACCCCCATCGTCGGCGCGCCCGCCGCACGGATCCTGAGTGCGCGTACTCAATCGCGGGTGCGGCCGTACCCAGACGGCACCGGCCTGCGTCCCCAGGCCGAGATCATCGGGGAGGTCGCCAGGTCCAGGTCGCCCGCCGTGATGTTGGCGAGATGGGTGTCGATCTCCGACGGCGTCGCGTGGCCCCCCGCCACCAGCCGGTCCCGGACCTGGCGCACGGTGGCCGCCTCCAGCGCCGCGCAGGCGGGGCCCGTGACGGGGAAGTAGGCGTCCGCCCGGACGTCGGTCAGCCCCGTCTCACGCAGCAGGCGGGGGAGGCGGCGGCCGTAGGACAGCTCCGCGCCGCGCTCGGCGAGGAGCCGGCGGAAGCCGTGGCGGAGCTTGTTGGCCAGCCGCTGTCGCGGGCCGGATTCGTCCGGGCAGATCAGGGGCTGGAGCGCGGGGTCGGCGTCCTCCAGCAGCAGCCACCCGCCGGGCCGCAGGGCATCGGCCATCACACGCAGGGCCCGTTCGCGGTCGGCGACGTGGACGAGGACCAGCCGGGCGTGGACCAGGTCGAAGGGGCCCTGCGGGGGCTCGTCCACGGCGACGTCGTGACGGCGCGGCTCGACCTGCGGCGCGGCCGCGGCGGCCAGCCAGGAGGTGTCGATGTCGGTCGCCAGGACGTGCCCCGTGGGCCCCACCCGCTCGGCGAGGCCCCGCACCACCGAGGGACCGCCGGCGCCCACCTCCCAGCAGCGCCAGCCGGGCGCGATCCCGAGGTCGTCGATGTGCCGGAAGGTGGAGGCGTCGAACAGGGCCGCGAGGGCGTCGAACCGCTCGCCCGCCTCGGCCTGGCGGTTGTCGAGGAGGTAGCCGTCGTCGGCGCTCTGGCTCATCCCCCGATCATGACACCGCCCCGCCGCGCCGGGTGCCCGCACGAGAACCAGCAGTCGTACGCGCTCTGGCTCGGACATCGGCCCCTGTGTCAGCGCCCCGCCCACCCGGCCGTGCCCGCATCCGACCAGCCTCCCCGACACGCCGATCCTGCCGGGGAGGAGCAGCCCTGCCCTTGCCTGATCTATCGATTGTCGATAGTTTTCTATCGCTGATCGAGTGAAGGAGGGTGTCGTGGGGAAGCTGACGGTGCTGGCGCTGCGTGCCGTGATCGTGGGGTTGTTCGTCGGTTCGCTGTTCGTGCAGGGGGTGATGGTGCCGTTGCTGGCCGCCGATCTCGACGGTCTCGACGCGGACGCGGCGCATGTGCGCACGCCGGTCCTCGTGATCGTGGTGCTGGGCGTGGTGACGGTCCAGGTCGTGCTGGTCTGTGTGTGGCGCCTGGTGACGATGGTCCGGCGGGACACCGTCTTCTCCCACGCCGCCTTCCGGTACGTGCACGGGGTGATCGGCGCGATGGTGGCGGCGGCGCTCCTGGTGTTCGCGCTCGGTGTGGTCCTGGCGCCCGGCGAGGCCGTGGCCCCCGGCGTCGTGCTCCTGCTGGGCGGTGTCGGCCTCGCGGTGCTGGGGATGGCGCTCATCGTCCTCGTCCTGCGGCTGCTGCTCGCCAAGGCCGTCACCCGCGACATCGAGGCGACGCACCTGCGGGCCGAGCTGGCCGAGGTCATCTGATGCCGATCGCCGTCGACATCGACGTGATGCCGGCGAAGCGGAAGACGTCCGTGGGCGAACCGGCGCTCGAATGCCGGCCAGGGACCTGCTGAAGTGGGAGACATGACCGGCCCCGCAGGACGCCCGCTGCTCTTCCTCGACGTCGACGGCACGCTCCTGCCCTATGGCGGCGGGCGGCACCCGTCGGCGGCCCAGGAGTGGGGCCCCTGGCAGCACACGTCGAATCCCCAGCCGGCGAGGATCGACCTCACCCATGGACCGCGCCTGCTGCGGCTGCCCTGCGAGCTGATGTGGGCCACCGCGTGGATGCACGACGCCAACGAGGTGATCGCCCCGCTGCTCGGACTGCCGGCGCTCCCCGTCGTTGACCTGCCGGAGTGCCCGGAGGAGGACCACGCCGATCTGCTGCACTGGAAGACGCGCGCCCTGGTCCGGGAGGCGGCCGGGCGCCCGTTCGTCTGGGTCGACGACGAGATCACCGGCCTCGACCGCGCCTGGGTGTCACGGCATCACCCGGGGCGGGCCCTCCTCCACCGCGTCACGTCCGAGGTGGGGATGACACCAGCCGATTTCACGGTGCTCCAGGCGTGGTCGGCCGCTGTGTAGCGGCCGGCCCCTCGGAGGGTTCGAGCCGTCGGGCGCGGGCTCCTGTCCTACGGAGCCCGCGCCCTCGGCACGGATGCACGGCCCGCTAGGGGACGAGCTTCCAGTCCTGTGAGCCGTCCGTGATGGCGCTCTGCAGGGTGAGGGGTGCGTCGGCGGACGCGCCGGTCAGGTAGAGGTCCTTGTTCTTGACCGACTGCAACTTGACGTGACCGTTCGCGGACGGGACGACGCTCCACGTGCCCGTGGCGCTGTCGTCGACCCACTGGCCGATGCGCTGGCCGGCCGTCGCACTGCCCGTCCAGATCGACGCCGCCCGGCCGCCCGACTTGTTGAGCAGGGTCACCCCGCCTCCGGACTTCGTGACGACGTGCCAGTACTGGGTGGCCGGGTCGGCCGCCGTTCCGGCGTCCTCCAGGACGACGTCGGGGACGTCGCCGTTGCCGATGTTCGCGTCGGTGCTGTTGTTGCCCGTGCCGATCACCTGGCCGGTCTTCCGGTTCACCAACTGCCGGTAGGCGCCGGCGGAGTGACCGAGGTCGACCTCGGCGTGCGCGATGACCGACGTGCCCTGGTTGTTGAGGATCACGACGCGGCCGGTGCCGTCCACGTACTGCAGGTTGCGGCTGTAGCCGGCCCGCGAGGTCGTCTGGTACTCCTTCCACACCCCGTCGGAGCGTCCGCTGTCGTTCATCCAGACGCTGCCGCTTCCGGCCGCGTTGTAGACCAGGCGCCCGTCGGGGAGCCGGATGAGGACCGGACTGCCGCCTCCCGCCAGGGGACGCGAGCCGGCGACGACCGGCAGGGCGTCGACGCCCATTCCGGTGGGGGAGCCCTGGAAGAACTTCAGCGGGTCGTTCGCGATCCGGTACCGGGTGTTGGCACCGCCGCCCCAGTACTCGTAGGTGAGCAGCCACTTCTCGTCGGCCGTCGGGACGAGGTTCGTCATGCCGGGCCGGCCGCCGCCGATCTCCGTCTTGCCACCGCCCATGTCCTCGGTCAGACCGGCGATGTCGACGACCGGCTCGCTCCACTTCCTGCTCCTGCCGTTCCAGGTCCTGTGGACCAGGATCTGGCCGTGCGAGTCCTTGGCGGTGTCGTTCGCCGGGTCGAGCTTCGGGACGCCGGTGACCGGATCGAAGCCGATGTAGTCGTTCTCGTCGGAGTAGTAGCAGACGAGCTTGTTCTTGCGGACCGTCAGGTACGGCTCCCACAGGGGATCGACCTGCTTGTACGTGTTCGCCTTCGCGATGTTCTGCCCGACCGCCCCCGCGCTGCCGCCCTGCCGGCCGCCGGTCGCGACGACGTTGACCACCTGCCAGGTCGTGCCGCCGTCGGTGCTGGAGTACAGGGCGATCGCCATGTCCTCGCGGTCCCCGTCGTTGGACGGCGTCCAGTTCGGGTCGGCGGCCTTGTGCTCCTTGTAGTACTGGTCGTCGCCCGACACGACACTCGCCAGCAGCAGCGTGCCCGCCTTCAGGTCGCCGACGCGGTCCGGAAGCACGTACAGGAACGGGTTCGTCCAGTTGCTGGTGTACTTCGCGAACGCGGGATCGTCGGACAGGTACGCCGGGGCCTTGACCTCGGACAGCGGCTGCCAGGTCGTACCGTCGTCGTCGCTCGTGTAGACCGGCAGGGTCTGCCGGTCGGCGCTCTTCGTCGCCGTCACGACGGTGGACTTCTCGAACGACGCGACCAGACGACCGCCGGGCAGCTGCGCCGACTTGGGGTAGACCGCGCAGTTCCCGCGCCCCTTGAGGCAGGGTTCGCCGCCGAGCTGGTACACGGTCCCGCCCGTCGGGGCGTAGGCCTGGGCGGTCATGGGAATCGTGAGCATCGCCGATGCTCCGACGACGCCGCCCAGCGCTCTGCCGAGTCTTCTTCTGTGCACAACCACTCCTTCGGGGATGGAACAGGACGGACGATGGGGTCGGGACCGGTGTCAGGGGCCCGTAGCGGCCTCAGGCCTCAGGCCTCAGGCCTCGGTGTGGGTGTCGGTGTCGGTTTCGGTGGTGACGAGTACCCGCACGTCCCACGGCCCCAGTTCCAGCGGAGCTCCCGCCGGGAGGGACGTGCCGGTCAGCGCGTCGGACAGGGGCATCGGGGCGGGAACGCTCGCGGGCTCCCAGGCCCAGTTGTGGACGATGTGGACGCGGCGCCCGTCGGGCGAGGTGCCGGTCGTCGCGGTCACGGAGGCCGGGAGGTCGCCCCAGGTGTGCCGGGCGGCCGGCGTCAGCCACTCGGCGAGCGCCCGGCCGAGGTCACGGCCGGGGACCGTGCCGACGTACGTGACCTGGCCCGCGCCGTGGCGGCGGGTGGTGACCGCCGGCCAGCGCCCGAAGTGCGGGTGGTCGTAGGTGACCAGCACCTCGGCGTCGGTTGCGGTGAGGCCGTCGGCCCAGCGGGTCGCCTTCGCGCCCTCGGGGAGCCGGAGCGGTCCGCCGGGCGCCGGCCGCAGCGGCACCTCCCGCGTGAGGTTGCTGAACTCGTCGTAGCCGACGCCCGCGGCCACCGTGAGGCGTCCGGGGGCCCGCTCGGCGCGGGCGCGGGCCTCGTGGTCGGCGTAGCCGGTGCGCGGGCCGAGCACGAGATGGCCGCCCGCGTCGGCGTAGGCGGCGAGCCAGTCGAGCATCGCGTCGGCGGCCAGGTACAGCGCCGGGACGACGAGGACCGGGTGCCGGCGCACGGCCTCCTCGGGCGACAGGCCCTCACGCTCACCGCTCGGGTCGTGCAGCTGCCGGGCGTGCACGATACGGACCTGGCGGCCCGCGTCGAAGGCGCCCCGGTAGAACGGGTCGAAGATACGGTGGTAGGCGGCCGCGTCCGGCTCGCCGTCCGGGGTGGCGAGCGGCGGGTACTTCTGCATCAGCCACTTGCTGGGCGTCGAGTACACCATCGTGATGTCGGCGTCCGGTTCGAGTCCGGCGACGAGCGGGCCGGCCGCCTCGAACTCCGCGCCGAGCCGGGCGAGTTCGGCGTACGTGCGGCCGGGCTGCCCGGTGTGGGGGAGGATGCCGCCCCAGTAGGTCTCGGCGCCGAAGTGCAGGGTGTGCCAGTGCCAGTACTCGATCATCCGGGCGCCGCGCGAGACGAGTGCCCAGGCGGCCTGGCGCCACTGGCCGTCGTAGCCGGGGCGGTTGTCCCAGGCCATGCCGATCGAGCCGGCGTTGGTCTCGGTGACCAGGAACGGCTCCTGGCGGGAGGAGAACATCCAGTCGGCGGTCTGGTACAGCGACCACACGCCGGTGGTCTTCCACTTCTGCTCGTGGCCGTCCGGGGTGGGGTCCGGCAGGAGCAGGCCGTCCTGCATGTCGTAATACGGGTTGCCGGAGGCGATGTCGAGGCGGTCGGACAGCTCGTCGTCCTCCACGCCCTGGCGGGTGTAGGAGATGCAGGTGGTGACGAACTGCTCGGCCGAGGCGTACTCGCGGACGAGGTCGGCCTGCCAGCCGATGAACTCGGTGACCTGCCGGGCCTGGAACTCCCGCCAGGCGACGTCGTACTGGGGCTGCTCGTTGCCGTCCGGCGTCCACAGGTCGGCCCAGGTGGAGAGCCGGTGGGACCAGTAGACCAGGCCCCACTCACGGTTGAGGGTCTCCACGTCGCCGTACTTCTCGCGCAAGTGGTCCACGAAGCGCTGGAAGACACCGTGGTTGTGGAAGAGGTGCAGACCGGGTTCGTTGTCGACCTGGAAGCCGATGACGGCGGGGTGACCGGCGTACCGGGCGACGATCTTGCGGATGACCCGCTCGGCGTGGAAGCGGAAGGCCGGGTGGGTGAAGTCGATCTCCTGCCGGGCGCCCCAGCCCATGCGCTCACCGGTGCGCCGCTCGGCCGTGATCTCCGGGTACTGGCGGGCCAGCCACGGCGGGGCCGCGTAGGTCGGGGTGCCGAGGACCACGGAGATGCCGCGCTCGTGGGCGCCGTCCAGGACGGGCTGGAGCCAGTCGAGGTCGAACGTGCCGTTCTCCGGCTCCCAGGTGGACCACACCGACTCACCGACCCGGATGACGGAGATGTGCGCGTCGGCCATCAGGTCCAGGTCGGTCTGGAGGCGTTCGGCTGGCCGTTCGTAGGGCTGGTACTCGTGGTAGTACGCGGCACCGAACAGGACGCGGTCGGGCAGAGCCGCCATGAAGAAGAACCTCCGAGAGAAGGAGTGGGGGGAGTGGTACGAGGGCGGTGGGCCCTACTGCTTGACGCCGCCGGCGGCCAGACCGCTCTGCCAGTACCGCTGGAGCATGAGGAAGGCCACGACGAGCGGGACGATCGAGATCAGTGAGCCGGTCACGACCAGGGCGAGCATGTCGCTGCTGGCGCCGGCCCCGCCGTTCTGCGCCTGCGCGGCCCAGGAGGCCAGGCCGACCGTGATCGGGTACAGATCGGGGTCGTTGAGCATGATCAGCGGCAGGAAGTAGTTGTTCCAGGTCGCCACCAGCGTGAACAGCAGGACCGTCACCACCCCCGGGGCCATCAGCCGCAGGGCGATCCGGAAGAAGATCCGGGCCTCCCCGGCACCGTCGATCCGGGCGGCCTCCAGGATGCTGTCGGGGACGGAGTCCGCGGCGTAGACGCGCATCAGGTAGAGGCCGAAGGGGTTGACGAGTGAGGGCAGGATGACCGCCCAGGGGGTGTTGGCCAGACCCGCCTGCGCGAACAGCAGATAGGTCGGGATGGCCAGCGCGGTCGTGGGCACCATGACCGCGCCGAGGACCAGGTTGAAGGCCAGACGGTCGCCGCGGAAACGGTACTTGGCGAAGCCGTATCCCGCGGCGGCCGCCAGCAGCGCGGCCCCGACCGCGCTGACGCCGGCGTACAGGACCGTGTTCAGCAGCCAGCGCACGAAGACCCCGTCGTTCTGGGTGAGGGTCTCCTTGATGTTCGTCAGCAGCTGCGGGGCGCCCGAGAGCCACAGGCCGAAGCTGTTGAACAGGTCCTGCGTGCTCTTGGTCGAGGCGATGAGCAACCAGAAGAGCGGAAGCAGGAAGTACGCCAGGGCGGCCAGCATGGCGATCGTCAGCGGGGTGCTGCGACGGCCCGGGCGGCTCCTGCGGTACGCGAGGCGCGCCGGCTTGCTCGGTGCCGCGGCGACCGTGGGCGCGGGGGTGGTCGTCGTCACGGGGTCCTCCTGCGGTTGGCGGTGAGCAGGACGCCGTAGGAGGCGATCACGATGACGAGACCGAGGAGGAAGGACACCGTGGCCGCGTAGTTGACCTGCTGGCCGGTGAAGGCGAGCGTGTAGGCGTAGAGGTTGGCGGTGTAGGAGCTGCTGATCACGTCCGGGGCGAGGTCCTTGAGCAGTTTCGGCTCGTTGAACAGCTGGAAGCTGCCGATCACGGAGAACAGCAGGGTGAGCAGCAACGCCGGGCGGAGCGCCGGGAGTTTGATCGACCAGGCGATGCGCCAGGCCCCGGCGCCGTCCATCGCGGCCGCCTCGTACAGCTCGTGCGGGACCGTGCGCAGGGCGGCGTACAGGATGATCATGTTGTAGCCGACGAACTCCCAGGTCACGATGTTCGCGAGGCTGCCGAGCATCAGGCTCTCGCCGAGGAAGTTCGGGACCGGCAGGTCCAGGTTCCGGCCCAGCTGGGCGAACGGTCCGAAGTCGGGGCCGTACAGATAGCCCCACATGAGCGCGGCGACCACGCTGGGAACGGCGTACGGGACGAAGATGCCCAGCCGGATCACCCGGGACAGGCGCAGCAGGCCGCTGTCGAGCGCGAGCGCGAACAGCAGGGCCAGCAGCAGCATCACGGGGACCTGGACCACGAAGAACAGCGCGACGCGGCCGACGCCGTGCAGGAACTGGGAGTCGCCGAAGGCCTGGGCGTAGTTGTCGAGGCCGACGAAGACCGTCCCGCCGATCAGCCGGGTCTGGAAGAGGCTGAGATAGGCGGCGTACACGAGCGGCGCGAGGAAGAGCAGCAGGAACAGCACCAGGAACGGGGCGACGAAGAGGGGTCCCGCCGAGCGGCGGCGCCGGGTGCCCCCGGGCCGCGAGCGGCCCGGGGCGGTGGCGGGGGTCGTGGCGGCCATCTCAGGATCCCTTGACGGTGAAGCCCTGGCCCTTGGCGTACGTGGTCAGCCGTGACTGCCACTGGCCGAGGGCGGCGACCGTGTCCTTCTTGTCGGCGAGGGACTTGCCGACGGTCTCGGTCCAGTCGGTCGCCGCCTGGTCGAGGAACGGCGGCCACTGGAAGGCCGGGTCCACGGTGGCGCTGACGTCGGCGAAGACCTGGTTGACCTTCTGGCCGCCGTAGAAGGCCGGCGCGTCCGACACGAACCCGGCGTCGGTGAGCAGGGCCTTGGTCGCCGGGAAGAAGAACTGCTCGGTGGCGAACATCCTGGCGGTGGTGGGGTCGCTGTTGAGGAACTGCGCGAACACGGCCGCGGCGACGGGGTTCTTGCTGGAACGGATGACCGCGGTGGTCGAGCCGCCCCAGTTGCCCGCGCTGGGCTCGGCCGCGTCCCACTGGGGCAGCGGGGCCGCGCGCCACTTGCCGGCGGTGGCCTTGGCGGAGCCGGAGAGGAAGGCCGGGCCCCAGGCGGCGGTGATCCAGGTGGCGTACTTGCCCTTGTTCAGCCCGGCGTACCAGCCGTCGGTGAAGTCCGGGTCGGTGCTGATCACGCCCTCCTTCGCCAGTCCGCCCCAGTAGGCGCCGAGCTTCTTGGAGACCGTGTCGTCGACGCTGATGGTGATGTCGCCCTTGCCGGAGGTCGCGTACGGCTTGGCGCCGGCCTGCCACAGCAGTCCGTGCCAGGCGGCGGGCTGGCTGGCCGCGAGGTTGGTGAGGTACACGTCCGGGTCGGCCTTGTGGAGTTTGCGGGCGGCCTCGGCGAACTCGTCCCAGGTGCCCGGCACGTCGATGCCGTGCCTGTCGAAGATGTCCTTGCGGTACAGCAGACCCATCGGGCCGGTGTCCTGCGGGATCGCCCACACCTCGCCCTTGGCGCCGCTGACCTGGCTCCAGGTCCAGTCGACGAACCTGTCCTTCAGCTTGGCGGCGCCGTACGGCCGCAGGTCCAGCAGGCTGTCGGTGATGGTGAACGTCGGGATGGCCTGGTACTCGATCTGCACCATGTCCGGGGCGCCGCTGCCCGCCTTCAGCGCCGTACGCAGCTTGGTGTACTGCGGGGTGCCCTGCCCGGCGTTGACGACCTTGATCCTGACGGCCGGGTACTTCTTCTCGAAGAGCTCGATCTCCTTGGCGATGTTCGGGACCCAGGTCCAGAACGTCAGCTCGGTCGGCGTCTTCATCGCCTTGTCGATGTCGGCCTGGCTGATCGGCTCGGCGGAGCCGGAGGAGCCGCCGGAGTCACCGCCGCCGCAGGCGGTGAGGGCCGCCCCGAGCGACAGGGCACCGGTCGTGGTGAGGAACCACCGACGGCTCATGGCGGACGAGGCGAAGGTGGGCGCGTTTCTGGGCATGGTGAACTCCCGCCGGTGGCGATGGTGGCGGCACGCCTGGTGACGGCGTGCGGAGACAAGGGAAAGGCGAAGTGGCTGACGCGGGGGCTGACGCGAGGACCGGGTGAGAAGGCCCGTGGGCCGGTCTCGCGGCTGCGTGGCCGCGGCCGGGGCGCGTACCGGATGCCGCGGGTACGTGCGGGTACGGCGTCGGGTCGCGGCCGGGTCGAGCGGGGCGAGGTGCCCGGGCGGATGCGCGAAAGACGGCTCGGGTGCACTTGCCCGGTGCGGGGCGGCCCCGTGTGCGGGCGCGCCGAGGTGGCGGGGGCGTGACGGGTACAGCGGCTCTATCAGGTCAGGTGGTCACGCGCCGGCCGTGCGTGGTGACGTCCGGGTGGGCGGGCGGTGTCAGTGCTGTGGGGCGGCGCCTCCGGTCGGCTGCGAGGCGGGCGTGCCCACATGGACGCGGGGGGCGGGGCGCCGGCCGCGGGCCGCGGTCCTCCGGTTCGGCGGTGGCGCGGTCGAGGCGCGGACGACGAGGTCGACCGGTGGGTCGCTCGGCGGCAAGGGGTCCGCGTCCGGGTTCTCGATGGCGTGGACGAGACGCTTGAGCCCCTCCTGCGCCACGGCGTCGAAAGGCTGCCGCACCGTGGTCAGAGGAGGAGTCACGTAGGCGGCGACCGGAATGTCGTCGAAGCCGACGACACTGACGTCCTGCGGAACCCGTCGCCCGGCCTCCGTCAGCGCGCGGATCAGACCGATCGCCATGTCGTCGTTGGCGGCGAAGACCGCGGTGACGTCACGGTTCCTGGCCAGCTCCCGTCCGGCCGCGTACCCGGACGCGGCCGACCAGTCGCCCTGGACGACCTCGGGGATGTCCCTGCCCCGGGCCGCCAGTGTCGCCTGCCATGCCTCCAGACGGTCCCGGGCGGCGTACCAGCGCTGCGGGCCCGCCAGGTGATGGACCGTGGTGTGGCCCAGCTCCAGCAGGTGCTCGGTGGCGGTACGCGCCATCAGGTCGGCGCCGTCGCCCGCGTTCAGCACCGCGGGTGCGGTGACGAACGGCGGGGCGCCGATGACCAGCGTGGGCACGGCGACCCGCAGCGCCCGGTCGGCGCCCTCCACCGCCTCGTCGATCGGCTCCGAGATGACGATGCCGTCCACGCCCTGGTCGAGCAGCGAGTCCACGGCTCCGGCGATACCCGCCGGATCGCCCTCCACGGTGTTGACCACGCGCAGCGCGTAGCCCGTGTCGCGGACGACCCGCTCGACCCCCATCAGCAGGGAGGCGGGACCGTACAGAGCCGTGCCCAGCGTCACCACGCCGATGGAGCGGGTGCGCCCCGAGGCCAGTGCCCGGGCGGCGTTGTTACGCCGGTAACCGAGCTGCTCGGCGGCCTCCGTGACACGTCTGCGCACGTCGGCGGAGACGTACGGCTCGTCGTTGAAGACCCTGGACACGGTCTTCTGTGAAACTCCGGCCAGCCTGGCGACATCCGTGCTGCTCGGCGCGGCGTGGCTGCCGCCCCGCCCTTGCCCTCGCGTCATGGTGCCCTCCCCGGTGACCGTCACGAACAGCCCAATGATGTCAGACAGCATTTCTGACTGCGCTGTCATGTCTGCGTAGTCATGTCTACGCAGTCACATGGCTGTCGTCAAGACTCGGTACCGAACCGTGATGCCGGGGTCACGGCTCCCCGGGCCGGGGCGCCGGGGAGCCGCGAACCTCAGGCTCCGCAGCCGCGTGCCCGCGCCGGTCGTCCACGAAGGTCTGCAGGACCCGGGTGGCGGCGATGTCCCCGGGCGGCCCCGCGAACGGGTCGAGGTCGAGGACGACCAGGTCGGCCCGCCTTGCCGACGGTGATGCTGCCGGTGAGGGCGTCGAGATGGTTCACGTGGGCGCTGCCGGCGGTGTGGGCGGCGAGGGCGGTGCCGAGGTCGAGACGCTGACCGGGCAGGAACTCCCGGGGTGCCCTCGGGGGAGCGCCGGTTGACCGCGACGTGCACGGCCTGGAGCGGGTCGGGGCTGCTGACCGGCCAGTCGCTGCCCGCCGCCAGGGTCGTCGCCCCGGCGCGCAGCAGGTCGCCGAACGGGCTTCGTCGAACCGGGCGAGCTGAGGAAGTACGTCACCGAACTGGACGCGCTCGGTTTCCAGGTGCACTTCCACGCGCTCGGCGACCGCGCGGTGCGCGAGGCACTCGACGCCGTCGAGGCCGCCCGCACCGCGAGCGGCCACCGCGACACCCGTCACCACCTGGCACATCTCCAGGTCGTCCACCCCCACGACGTACCGCGCTGCCGGGCGCTCGGCGCCACCGCCAACCCGCAGATGCTGTGGGCCGCCCACGAACCGCAGATGGACGAACTCACCCCGCCCTTCCTCGGGCCCGAACGCGGCGCCCGGCAGGAGGGGCCGGGCGCCGACCCGGCTTCCCGGGCCGCGCGCGGATCGGGCGCCGACCCGGTCTCCGGCCCCGGCGCGGATACGGTTTCCCGGCCGCCGCGGGGGCCGGACGCGGACCTGGCCTCGCGTCTCCCGTACGGGCCGGACGCGGACCCGGCTTCCCAGGTCACGCGTGGACCGGGCGTCGACCCGGCTTCCCCTCCGGCGCGGGCCGGCGCGGTCCGGCGCGCACGGGGACCGGACCCGGTCCGCCGGATGAAAGCGCTGTCCGGGACGCGTTTCTGATTGGCCGCGCCGCCCTCTACGGTGGGATCCGATGCCGACGAGGCGGTGGGGGAGGGCGACGGGCGTGCGTAGGGTTCCACCCGAGATGTTCCGGTTCACGACGGTGGAGCGGTCCGATCTGTACGGGGCGGTGCTGGAGGCCTTCGGCGCGGCCGGCGAGCAGCTGGAGACGGCGCTCGGCCCCGAAGCGGTCCGGGAGCGGCTGCGCGGGGTGGGCTGGGCGGCGGCCGTGGAGGACGACGACCTGCACGAGACGCTCAGCGGACTCGTGCGGTGGGAGCTGCTGGACGTGGTCCACCACCACGCCGAGACTGACTACCGCACGACCGAGGAGTATGAGCGCCGCAACCTGCGGTACTCGCTGACCCGCCGGGGCGAGGCCGCCCTCGCAGGGGTCCGGCACGCGCTGGAGGTGCTCGCCTCCACGGGGGCGCTGCAGACGGCCGTGCTGGAGGCGATCGCCGACCGGCTCGACGAACTGGGCCTGCTGTCCGGCGAACCCGCCTCGGCCGATCGCCGGATCTTCACCACCCTGCGTGAGCTGGAGGGGCACCTGGAGGCCCTGGTGGAGAACACCAAGGCCTTCAACGGCGAACTCCAGCGGCTGCTGCGCGCCGAGAGCGCCGACCCGGAGGTGTTCCACGAGGTCAAGGCCGCCACCGTCACCTATCTCCAGGAGTTCCTGGTCGGCCTCGACCGGCGCGGCCGGACGGTCGCCGCCGCCGTGGTCCGGGTGGAGGAGGCGGGCATCGCCGGCCTGCACGAGCGTGCGCTGCGCGGGGCCGAACTGTCGCCGGTGGCCGGTGAGGACCCCGCAGCCGGGTGGCTGGAGAGCCGCCGTGCCCGCTGGGCGGGACTGCGGTCGTGGTTCCTGCCGGACGACGGGGCACGCCCCCGTGTCGAGCAGCTGCACGACATCGCCCGCCGGGCCGTCGTCTCGCTCCTGCAGGCGCTGGAGCGGATCAACGAGTCACGGCGCCGCCCCTCCAGCGCCGTGCGGGACTTTCGGGAACTGGCGCGCTGGTTCGCCGCCGCCCCGGCGGAGGAGGACCTGCACCGGCTGTGGTCGGCGGCCTTCGGGCTCGGCCCGGCGCGCCACGCCCACCTCGCCCACCCCGACCCGGAGCTGATCCCCTCGTCCCGGTCCTGGGCCGAGACCCCGCCCGTGGAGGTGTCGGCGCTCCTGCGGACCAGCGGACGGACGGAACGCTTCACCCGCACGGCCAGGGTCCGCGACGTCGCGGCGGTCCGGGCGGAACGCGCCGCGCGGGCCCGCGTCGAACGGGCCGAACTCGCCCTCGCCTGGCGGATGTTGGAGACCCGCGGACCCGTGCGGCTGTCCGCCTTCGGCGAGCTGGAACCCGCCGTCCTCGACCGCCTGCTGGACCTGCTCGGCCGCGCCCTGTCCGCCCGGCCGGACGCGGGCGGACTGCGGCGCGCCACGACGGGCGACGGCCGGATGGAGATCGCGCTGGCCCCGCCTCCCGACGGCCGCACCGCACTGCTGCGCACGGCGAAGGGCACGCTGGCCGCACCGGACTACCTCGTCCACATCACGGAGGCGGGCGGTGCCGCCACGCTCCCGGCCCCACCCGCCGCGCGCCGGGAGGCGACCGGATGAGCACCTTCGCCAACCAGCTGGCCGCCGCCGAACGCGAGGAGGTCGCCCGCGCCGTACGCCTCCTGCTGGCCCGCCCCCTGCTCACCGAGACCTCCGACCCGGCCGGCTTCGAGCTGGTACGACGCCGTCGCGAGCCGCTGGCCCAGTGGTTCGACTACACCTGCGGCTGGAGCCTGGTGGTGGAGCCCCGCCGCGGATACGCCCGCCTCGCCAAGGTCCGCGTGGACCCGGACGGCTCCCGCCCGGCCCGCACGGCGCGTTCGGGCCGGGCCCCCTTCGACCGCCGGCGTTATGTGCTGCTGTGCGTGACGGCGGCAGAGCTGCTGTCGATGCCGATGACCACCATCGGCCTGCTCGCCGACCGTGTCGTCCGGGCCACCACCACCGATCCGGCGCTGCCCGGGTTCGACCCGGTCCACCGCGCGGAGCGGACGGCCTTCGTCGACGTGCTGAAGCTGCTGGAGTCGTACGGGGTGCTGCGCGCGGTGGACGGCTCGACCGCGGCGTACGTCGCCTCCGTGGACGCCGAGGTCCTCTACCGCGTGGACACCGCCCTGTTGACGCGCCTGCCCACGGCCCCCGTCGGCGCCTCCCGCCTCGCCGTACCCCCCGACGAGGTGCCCGCCCGGTTCGAGGACCTCCTCGCGGGACTGGTGCGCGAACGCCGCTACGGCGCCGTCTCCGGCGACGGCCCGGCGGACGACGAACACGGGGGGACGGCCGCCACGGACGCCCAGCGCAACCTGCGGCTGCGGCACTCGGTGCTGCGCCGCCTCTTCGACGACCCCGTCCTGTACCGCTCGGACCTCACCGACGACGAACTGGCCTACGTCACCTCCCTCCACGGCCGCCAGATCCTGCGCCGCTCGGTCGAACAGGCCGGCTTCCTCCTGGAGGACCGCGCCGAGGGCTTCCTGCTCGTCGACCCGGACGCGCTGGCCACCGACGTCCGCTTCCCCGACGACACCTCCATCGCCCGGGTCGCCGCGCTGCTCCTGCTGGAACCCCTCTGCGCCGCGCCCGCCGGACTCCTGCCCGAGCAGCTCGCCGAGGCCGGCACCGGCCTGCTGCGCCGCTTCCCGCGCTGGGCCAAGGCGTACCGGTCCGAGGACGGCGCGGCCCGCCTGGCCGAGGACGCCTTCGGCGTCCTGCGTGACATGGGTCTGGCCCACCGTGCCGGGGGCCGTGTCGTCGCGCGCCCGGCCGCCCACCGCTACCGCCTGACGGGGACGACGAGTTCGGCACCGGAGGCACTCGCAACAGAGGACACAGAGGAAGACAGGCAGTGAGCGTGACAGAGCTTCCCGTTCCCCGGCGGCCCGAGTCCCCCGAGCCCGCGCGCACACCGGCGCGAGCGGCCGAGGCGCCCCGCGGCCGCTGGCAGCCGTACCGCGCGGGCATCCTCAACGTCTGGCGCTACTACGACGAGACGTTCACCTTCCACCAGGGCCGCCTGCTGCTGCGCGGTCAGAACGGCTCGGGCAAGTCCAAGGCGCTGGAACTGCTGCTGCCCTTCCTCTTCGACGCCAGCCTCCGCCCCAACCGCCTCTCCACGTTCGGCGGTTCGGAGCGCACCATGCACTGGAACCTGCTCGGCGAGGGCGCCACCGGCAAGACCCGCGTCGGGTACGTGTGGATGGAGTTCCGCCGCGTCGACGACGACGGCACCGAGCGCTGGTTCGGCTGCGGGGCACGTCTGCAGGCGAGCGTGCACACCACCGGGGTGCACGCCGACTACTTCACCACCGGCGCCCGGATCGCCCACCCCGACGGCGTGCTCCTGGTCAACGAGGCAGGACAGCCCCTGACCCGTGCCGCCCTCGCCGAGGCCCTGGGCGACCGGGGCGACGTACACGCCTCGGCCGCGGACCACCGCACGGCCGTACGACGCGCGCTCTTCGCCGGAATGGGGGAGCAGCGCTACGAGTCACTGCTGTCCGCCCTGCTCCAGCTGCGCCAGCCCAAACTGTCCGAACGCCTCGACCCGTCCCTGCTCTCCACCCTGCTGTCCCGGGCGCTGCCGCCGCTGGGCGAGGGCGAGATCGCCGAACTCGCCGAGGGCTTCGAACAGCTGGACCGCCGGCGGGAGCATCTGAGACGGCTCGACGACGAGGTGGCGGCGGCCGAGACCGTCGCCGCGCGGCAGCGCGGCTACGCGCGACGGGTCCTGCGCGCCGGTGCCGCCGCGCTGATCGCCGCCGCGACCGAGACTGACGACCTCGCCCGCGCCGCCCGGACCAGCGCCGCGGAGTTCGAACAGGCCCTCGCGCAACGCGAGTCGGCCCGCACCCTGCGCGAGGAACAGGAGCTGCGCGCACACGCCCTGGAGGAGACCGTCGAGGGCCTGCGGGAGAGCGACGCCTACCAGCGGGGCCAGGAGCTGGACCGGCTCCGCCGCCGTGCCGGGGACGGGGCGGCGGCCGCCGCCCGGGAGCGCGCCCTCGCCCGGACCGCCGGGGAGACGGCGCGGAAGGACCGGAGGCACGCCGACGAGACGGCGGACCGGGCCCGCGCGCTGGACGAGCACGCGCGCGAGGCCGCCGAGGAAGCACGCCGGTCGGCCCGGTCGCTGGGCCTGGAATCTCTCCACCACGAGGCGAACACCGTCCTGGGCGCCGCTCCGGACGGTCCCGGGCGGGCGGCGCACGGCGGAGCGGGGCGGGAGGACTCCGGCGCCGCGTCCCCGGCGGGCGACGGCGGGGCCCGGCTGGCCCGCCGACTGCTGCGGGGCGCGGTCACCGCCCGGCGGCAGCAGCTCACCGTCGTCACCGAGGCCCTGGACGAGCACGACCGCGCGGTACGTGACCGGGGCGCCGCCGAGGACCTGCTGGACGGGGCCCGGGCCCGCTTCGCGGAGGCGGTCGCCCGGCGGGACGCGGCGTCCAAGGCCTGGGACGACGCCGTTGCCGCCCAGGCGGAGCGGCTGCTCGTCTGGGCCGGGGACCGTGCGGAACTGCGCATCGCCGACCCTCAGGAACTCGCCGCGAGAGCGGCGAGCGAGGCGGAGGTGACGGCTCTCGTCGACGCGGCCGTCCGCCCGCTGGAACGGGAGATCGCCACGGCGGAGGCCACCGCCCGGGCAGCGCGTCCGGGCCTGTGGGACGAGCGGGGCCGGCTCGTGGAGGAGGTGCAGCGGCTCGGAGCCGAGACCGATCGGCCGCCGCCGACCCCGGCCACCCGTACCACCGTCCGCACGGCGACGGCGGGAGCACCCCTGTGGCGGCTGATCGCCTTCCGCGAGGGTGTACCGCTCCCGGTCCAGGCCGCGGTCGAGGCCGCGCTGGAGGCGTCGGGCCTCCTGGACGCCTGGGTCGGCCCCTATGGCGGGATCACCCTGCCGGGCCACGACACGCGCGCCGAGGCCGCCCTCGCCGTGGCCGCCCCGGGCCACAGCCTGCTGGCGGTGCTGCGGCCCGAGGAGGGCATCCCGGTCCCGGTCGACACCGTCACCCGGATCCTCGCCGGGGTCGCGTTCGGGTCGGGCCTGCCCGACGGCCACGCCGCGGCCGTGTCCGCCGCCGGCGCCTGGCGCCTCGCCCTCGCCACCGGGTCCTGGAGCAAGCCGGAACCGGTCTACATCGGCGCCCCTGCCCGGCAGCGGGCCCGGCAGCGCGCGGTCGGCGAACTGACCGACCGCATCGCCGGGGCCAACGCCTCCCTCGTCGCGCTCGACGACCGCTCGCGCGACCTCGCCGCCCGCCGCGCCCGGCTGGAGGCCGACCTCGCCGCCCGCCCCGGCCACCGGGAACTCGACGCACGGCGACGCGACCTGGACCGCGCCGAGGAGACGGTGGCCGCCCGGGACGACGCCGTACGTGATGCCGCCGGGCGGCTGGCACGGTGCGAGGCCGAGGTGGCGGGCGCCCTGCGCGCGCTCGGCCGCCGGGCCGCGGAACACGCGCTGCCCACCGACCGCGGCCGGTTGCGCGCGCTCGCCGACGACCTCGACGGCTTCCGGGACACCGCCGACGGCTGGGTGGACGCCCGCCTCTGCGCGAACGCCGCGGCGGACACGGCCCGGCAGTCGGCCGCGCGGGCGGACCGCTCGCGCCGGGCGGCCGAGGAGCGGACCGGGGACGCGGCCGCCGCCGAGGGGGAGGCGGCGGGTCTGCGGGCGCGCGTGGAGGCCGCGGGGGCCACCGTCGGCGCCGACCACCGGCAGATCGTCGCGCGGGTCGCCGAGGTGCGCGAGGAACTGCGCCGCTGCCGGGACGCGGCGGCTCGGGCGGCCGATCTCCTGCTCCGGCTGGAGGGACGTGTCGGCGGGCTGCGGGCCGTCAGCGGACAGGACGCGGCACGACGGGAACAGGCCGTCCTGGCGCGGGACCGCGCGGCGCACCGGCTCCGGCATCTGTGCCAGGTCGGGCTGGCCGAGGACGCGGGCCTCGCGCCGGAACCGGAGGCCGCGGACGGGAGCAGGGCCGTACTGGAGACCGCCCGCGCCATCGTGGCGCACTGGCCCGGGATCCCGCACGCCCCTCATGACCTCGGCGACGCCGCGACCCGGCTGTCGGAAGCGGTCCACGAGGCCCGCCGGCACCTGGGCGCCCGGGCCGACCTGGACCTGGAACCCGACGACGACGTGCAGGTGTTCAGCGCCACCCTGGACGGCGTACGCCTGGGGGCGACGGGCCTGCTCGGCGCGCTCGCCCGGCAACGCGACGGCAGCCGCGACGACATCACCGGCGGCGAGCGGCGCCTCTTCGACCAGATCCTCACCGGCGACATCCGCCGCCACCTCGCGGTCCGCATCCGGCGGGCCGGCGAACTCGTCGACCGGATGAACGGGCACCTGGAACGGGTGCGTACCGCCTCCGACGTCGCCGTCCAGCTGGCCTGGGACGTCCGGCCGGATCTCCCGGACAGCACCCGCACCGCCCGGCAGCTGCTGCTGAGGGAACCCGACCGGGTCACCGAGTCCGACCGGGAGACGCTGCACGCCTTCCTGCGCGCCCGTATCGCGGAGGCCGAGGGCAGCGACACGGCCGCGACCTGGGAGGAACAGCTCGGCGAGGTGCTCGACTACACCGCCTGGCACCGTTTCACCGTCCGCCTCGACCGGGCCGGAGGCACCGGATGGCAGCCCCTGACGAAGAAGCTGCACGGCGCGCTCTCCGGCGGGGAGAAGGCCATCGCCCTGCACCTGCCGCTGTTCGCCGCCGTCGCCGCGCACTACGAGGCGGTGCCCCTGGCACCCCGGCCGATCCTGCTGGACGAGGTCTTCGTCGGCGTCGACACCGTCAACCGCGGACAGGTCTTCGCGCTGCTCACCGCACTCGACCTGGACCTCATGGTCACCTCCGACCACGAGTGGTGCACCTACGGCGAGCTGCCCGGCATCGCCGTGCACCAACTCCTCACCGACGAACACGACGACGCGGTCACCAGCGCCCGCTTCGTCTGGAACGGCACCGACCTGGAGACGGGATGACCTCACCGCGCCCATACGGGTGTGAGCGGCGCGCGTAGGGGTGTGAGCGCCGCGCGCGTACGGGCGCACGCCTGCCGGGGAGGCGTCAGCCGGAGGTGCCGAGCATCCTGCCCATCGCGGCCACCACCGACGGCTCCACCCGGTAGTAGACCCAGGTGCCACGCCGCTCGGAGGTGAGCAGGCCGGCGTCCTTCAGCTTCTTCAGGTGGTGGGAGACCGTCGGCTGGGAGACGCCGACGTCGGAGATGTCGCACACGCACGCCTCACCGCCCGCGTGGGAGGCGACCAGCGAGAACAACCGCAGCCGCACCGGGTCGCCGAGCGCCTTGAACATCGCGGCGGTCCGCTCGGCCTCCCCGGCCGTCAGCGGCCGCTCGGTGAGCGGCGGGCAGCACGGCACGGCGGAACCCCCGGCGACTTCGGCGCCCTCGGTGTCCGGCGGCGACAGCGGCAGCGTCTCGGTGGTCGACATACGTCCATGTTGGCATTCGCGGCAAGAAATAGATAGGTGTCTATATTGATAACCGTCGATGTTGATGCCATGCTGGCCGCGTAAGACATCGACGAACATCGAAACAAAGGAGAATCCGGTGGCTCCGTCCCTCACGAACATGACCTCCGGCCGACTGCCCGTCGTGATCATCGGCGCGGGTCCCATCGGTCTCGCCGCCGCCGCCCACCTCGTCGAGCGGGACCTGGAACCCCTCGTACTGGAGGCCGGGCCGGCCGCGGGCAGCGCCGTACGCGAGTGGTCCCACGTCCGGCTGTTCTCGACCTGGGGCGAACTCGTCGACCCGGCCGCCGAGAAGCTGCTCGCCCCGACCGGATGGGTCCGCCCCGACGCCTCCACCTACCCGACCGGCGGAGACTGGGCCGAGCGCTACCTCGGGCCCCTCGCCGCCGTCCTCGGCGACAGGGTCCGCACCGGCGCGACGGTGACCGGAGTCGCCCGGGCGGGCCGTGACCGGATCGTGGACGCGGGCCGCGACGGACAGCCCTTCACCGTGCACGTCCGTTCCGCCGACGGCCACGAGGAGCGGATCACCGCCCGCGCCGTCATCGACGCGTCCGGCACCTGGCACGTCCCGGGCCCGATGGGCGCCGACGGTCTGCCCGCCCTCGGGGAGAGGGCGGCCGCCGACCGCATCACCTATCGCGTCCCCGACCTCGACGACCCGGCCGTACGCGCCCGCTACCGGGGCAGGCGCACCGCCGTCGTCGGTTCGGGCGCCTCCGCCTTCACGGCCCTCGCCCTCCTCGCCGACCTGGCCGCGAGCGAACGCGACGGCACGCACGCCGTCTGGGTCCTGCGGCGCGGCATCGGCGCACACACCTACGGGGGTGGCGAGGCCGACCAGCTCCCGGCCCGGGGCGCGCTGGGCCTGCGGGCCAGGGCCGCCGTCGAGGCCGGCCACGCGAGCGCCGTCACCGGCTTCCGCACCCGGGCCGTGGAACACGACCGCGACGACCGGCTGGTCCTGGTCGGCGAGGACGGCCGCCGGATGGACCCGGTGGACGAGGTCATCGTCCTCACCGGCCTGCGCCCCGACCTCTCCTTCCTCTCCGAACTCCGCCTCGGCCTCGACGAACGCCTCCAGGCCCCGACCGCGCTGGCCTCGCTGATCGACCCCAACGTCCACTCCTGCGGCACCGTCCACCCGCACGGCGTGAACGAGCTGTCCCACCCCGAGCAGGGCGTCTACCTGGTCGGTATGAAGTCCTACGGACGGGCCCCGACCTTCCTCGCCATGACCGGCTACGAGCAGGTCCGCTCGGTCGCCGCCGCGCTCGCCGGAGACCGGGAGGCCGCCGAGCGCGTCGAACTCACCCTCCCCGAGACCGGAGTCTGCGGGGGCGCGGGCCTCTTCGAGGAGCCGGAGAACGCCGAGCCGTCCAGCGGCGGTTGCTGCGCGGCCCCCGCCGTCCTCCGGATCGGGGGCAACGCCCCCGGCGGCTGCTGAACTCCTCAGGCCACCCCGCGATGTTGTCCATCTCACCCTTCTCGCAGCGGAGTTCGAGGCGGGCGGGGCCCGGCGGCCGGTAACGTCTGGGCGTCGGAGGAAGCAAGACGGCCGGGGGTCCCGTGGTGGTGCGGCGAGTGGCGGCGGCCGTGGTGCTGCTGGCCGCGGCCCTGATGCTGCACCTGGCCACCCCGCACCACCCGGCCGAGTCGCCGGGCGCGCTCGACTCGCTCGCCGCGTTCTCCGCGCCGGCGTCCCTCGTCGCGACGGACTCCAGTACGGCCCAGGAGAGGGCGGTGGCCCATCACGAGGCGTCCGCCGACACCCTCGTCCGTCCTCCCCGCGCGGCCCAGCCCCAGGCGGAACCGACGACCGCCGTCGCCGACCTGGGCGACGGTCCGGCCGACGCCCGCACCGCCTCCGGGACGACCCGGCCCCGTACGGCGAGAGAAGCCCGGACGCCGGCCGCCGGAGAAGCACCCACACCGAGCGCCCTGCAGACCTTCCGTCACTGATCGGCCGCGTGCCGCCCGCCCCCGACACGCGGTGGGCCGGCACGCCCTCTTCGCGCCCCTACCCGTATCCGAAGAGCACGAGGCCGACCATGAAGCCACTCGACGAGCACCCCCGCACCTCCACCCGGCCGCCCCGCGCCGGTCTCCGCCCCCTCCGGCCGGTGCGCGGCGCCCTGCTGGCCGCGAGCCTGGCCCTGCTGGTCACGGCCTGCGGAGGAGGTGGAGGAGAAGCGGCCGACGGTGCGACGGCCGACGGCGGCCCCTCGAAGCCCACCGCGATGTCCGGGGCGCCCGCGGCCGGTGTCGTGGCCCCCGCCAGGGTCGAGGTGATCGCCGAACTGACGGGCTGCGAGCCCAAGATCCGCATCGACGCGGACGAACTGCGCCAGGGGGTGTGCCACACGACCGCGGTCGACTACCTCGTGACGACCTTCCCGGAGGAGAGGTACAAGGAGACGTGGCTGGAGTCCGCCGCGATCTACGGCGGCACGTACCTCGTCGGCCCACGCTGGGTCGTCAGCGCGAAGCCGGAGCTGCTGGAGGGACTGCGGGACAAGCTCGGCGGAACCGTACGCGAACTGAGCGGCCTGGGCCCCGCACCGGCCCCGAGCACCTCGTGAGGCCTGCTTCGGGAGATGACATGGCTGACGATCGCGTCGTCGCCGTCGACCAGGCGCACCCCGTGGGCCGTCCTCGGCGTCCTCATTTCGGCGGCGCCGCATTCCCAAGGGGATCGGAGCGGCACGTGCTCGGCTCCGGAAAAAGTCAGTGGCCTGCCCGTCGACCCTTCCATAGGGTGCGTGGGTTGTCGTGGCGGAGGGGCGGGTAGGGGCGTGGCACCCAGGGCACGGATGCGGGAGCGGTTGGCGGGTGCGGCGCGGGCCGCGTTGGGTGGCGGGCGGCGACTGGAGGCGGTCGAGCGGGTCACGGGCGGCAGTAAGAAGGGCGTGTACCGCCTGGTGATGGACGATGCGACGATGGCGATCGCCTACCTGTGGGACGACACCGAGAACTACTGGCCGGCTGCCGAGGGTGACGACGACCTCACTGACCCGTTCTCACCCGGCCTCGGACTCGATCTGTTCGTGGCGGCCCACGCGCGGTTGGAGGCGTTGGGGGTCCGCGTTCCGAAGATCCGTCTCATCGACCGCGAGGGCGCCCACGCCCCGGCCGACCTCGCGATCGTCGAAGACCTACCTGGGGCGAATCTGGAGGAGTTGCTCGCACGCGACCCGGGTGCCGCTGCTCCGGTCATGGCCCGGCTCGCAGAGTCGCTGGAGGCGATGCGGGGCCATCGGGCCCCCTCCTACGGCAAGGTGGCCGTGGTCGACAGCGGAGGGACATCGCGCGGTACGTCGTGTGAGGGGGTGGTGGTCGACCGCGCTCTGCGGGACCTCGCCGAGGCGGCTTCGCGCGATCCGCGGGTCGCGGGTGCCCGCGACCGGCTGGAGGAGCGGTTGCTCGGCCTGGCGGCGGCGGTGCGGCCCCGCGCGGAGTACGCCGTCGTGCACGGCGAACTGGGGCCCGACCATGTGCTGGTGGACGCGGACGGGAAGCCTGTGGTGATCGACATCGAGGGATTGATGTACTTCGACGTCGAGTGGGAGCACGTGTTTCTGCGGATCCGCCTGCACGACGCCTACCGGCCGTTGGGAACGGCCGGGTTGGACGAGGACCGGCTCGCGCTCTACATGCTTGCCCAGCGGCTCTCGCTGACGGCGGGCCCGCTCCGGCTGCTCGAAGGGGACTTCCCCGACCGGGCGTTCATGGCGGGCATCGCCGAGTACAACCTGCAGCAGGCACTGGAACTGGTCCTCGACTCGAAGTCTTGAAGGGGACCTCGTTGCGGCCGACCACGCTGTGCGCCGGCACCGGATGCCAGGTGCACCGCACACGCGTCAGCCGACATGAACCCGAGGGCGTCGGGCCCGGTCGGGTTCCGCCTCGCGCAGGACCTCCCGGGTGACCGGGGCGACCTCGCCCTGGCCGAAGAGGAAGAAGCGGAGGAAGTTGGCGAAGGGGCCGCCCTCCGTCCACTCGAAGTAGATGTGCGGCAGGGCGCCCGTCGAGTCGCGGACGTGCAGGAGCAGGGCGGCCAGGGCGTTGGGGATCGAGGACGACTCCAGGGTCAGGACGCGGTAGCGGCCGTGCATCACCTCGCCCCGGACCGTCAGGCCGGCCTCGAACTCCGAGGGGTCCGTCACCGTCACCTCGACGAACACGAAGTCCTCGGCGGTGGGGAGGTCGTTGTCGTGGCGGATCTGTTCGATCTTCTCGCGGTACTCGGTACGGTCCCGGTTGTCGGGCTCGTTGGCGATGAAGCGGATCTTGCGGTGGGCGATGTCCCGGACGAAACGTTCCGCCATGTCGTCCAATCGCACACTCGTCACGCGCAGTTCGAAGGCACGGGCCAGACGGGACAGGAGCGAGACGAGGATGATGCCGGCGATGAAGCAGGCGCCGATCTTCACACCGTCGGGGCGTTCGACGACGTTCAGGACGGTGGTGTAGAGGAAGACGGCCGAGATGACGCCGAAGGCGATGGTCCAGTTGCGCTGGCCGGCCTTGCGGGCGGCGACGGTCACCGCGATCGCCGCCGAGCTGATCAGGACCAGGACACCCGTGGCGTAGGCGCCGCCCTGGGCGTCGACGTCCGCGTCGAAGATCCAGGTGACCAGGAAGCCGACCAGGGTGAAGACGATGACCATGGGCCGGACGGCGCGGGCCCAGTGCGGGGCCATGCCGTAGCGGGGGAGGTAGCGCGGCATCAGGTTCAGCAGGCCGGCCATGGCGGATGCGCCCGCGAACCAGAGGATGGCGATCGTGGAGACGTCGTAGACCGTGCCGAAGGCACTCCCCAGGTAGTCGTGCGCCAGATAGGCCAGGGCGCGTCCGTTGGCGTCGCCGCCCGGCTCGAACTCCCTCTCCGGAATGAGGAGGGTGGTGATGAAGCTCGTGCAGACCAGGAAGACGCTCATGATCACGGCCGCCGCGGTCAGGAGCTTCTTCGTGTCGCGGATACGGCCCCCCGGATTCTCCTCGGTGTCGCCGGGGTCCCCCTGCACGTGCGGCATGACCGCGACACCGGTCTCGAAGCCGGAGAGGCCGAGCGCGAGCTTGGGGAAGACGATCAGAGCCACGCCGATCATGACGAAGACGTTGCCGTGTTCGGCGGTCAGGGCGGTCGACCAGTCGGTGACGACATGGCCCTCGGTGACGACGTGCCACAGGCCGACGACCACGACCACGACGTTCAGCCCGAGGTAGACACCCACCAGGACCACCGCGACGCCGATGGCCTCCAGGAAGCCCTTCAGGAACACCGCGCCCAGCAGGGCGATGAGGACGAGCGTGATCAGGAGCTGCTTGTCGTGGAGGGCACTGGTGAGGTGGGGGTTCTCGATCAGGTGGGTGGAGGCGTCCGCGGCCGAGAGGGTGATCGTGATCAGGAAGTCGGTCGCCGCGAAGCCCAGCAGGGTGAGGACGAACAGCTTGCCCTTCCAGAAGGTCAGCAGGCGCTCCAGCATGGCGATCGACCCCTCGCCACGGGGGCTCTCCTCGGCCACACGGCGGTAGACGGGAAGCGCTCCGGCGAGCGTGACGATCACGAGGACGACGGTCGCCACGGGGGAGAGGAGACCGGCGGCGAGGGCGGCGATGCCCGGCTGGTAGCCGAGGGTGGAGAAGTAGTCGACGCCCGTCAGGCACATCACCCGCCACCAGGGCCGTCCGGTGTGTTCGGGCCGGGGCGCGGCGTGCGGTCCGGTGTGGCCGCCGCCCTTGCCCATGTCGGACAGCCCCTCCAGCATCCAGGCCCGCAGGCGGCTGGTGCGGGTGTCCTCCAGGGTGGCCATGGACGCTCCTGACGTGCGGTGATACGAACGTTTCCGGCCATCGGAAGGCCGCCGCATCAGCGTAGGCAACGAGAGATGCCCAGGCCATGGGAAAGGGCGCCGGGCGGCGTCAAGACCGCGTTAAGGTCCGCGCCGACGGTGTCCGGGGTGCGGGCGGCCCGCTGCCTTCCGCGCCGCGTCACGCAGGAGGAGCGCGCAGCAGGAGCGCGCAGGAGGAGGGCGCAGACGGAGCGTGCGATGAAGGCTCAGCCCGGCGCGTAAGAGGTCTGTCAAAGCCGACGCCATCCCCGTCTCCGGCATCCACGAGGTCGGACAGTTCATGGGCGGCTCCCAGCAGTGGAACGGCGGCGCCGTCGCCTCCACCGAGGCCGTCAAGGAGATCGGGACCAACGGCGGCGGCGTCTTCAACGCCACCTCCGCGTCTTCAACGCCACCTCCGCCCACCCGTTCGAGAACCCGACGCCCTTCACCAACCTCTTCGAGATCTTCCTGATGCTCGTCGTCCCGTTCGCCCTGACGCGCACCTTCGGGACCATGGTCGGCAGCGTGAAGCAGGGCTACGCGATCCTCGCCACCATGGCCACCATCTGGGTCGGGTTCGTGGCCCTGATGATGTGGACCGAGTTCGCCCATCACGGCCCGGCAGCGCAGTTCGCCGGTGGCGCCATGGAGGGGCAAGGAGGTCAGGTTCGGGGTCGGCGGTTCGTCGATCTTCGCCGTGTCGACCACCCTCACCTCCACGGGCGCGGTGGACGCTTCCCACTCCTCCCTCACCGGTCTCGGCGGCGGCATCACCATGCTCGGCATGATGCTGGGCGAGATCGCCCCCGGCGGCGTCGGCTCCGGTCTCTACGGCATGCTCGTCATGGCGATCATCGCCGTGTTCATCGCCGGGCTGATGGCCGGCCGCACCCCCGAGTACCTGGGCAGGAAGATCGGCACCCGCGAGATCAAGCTCGCCGCCTGCTACATCCTGGTCACGCCCGCGCTGGTGCTCGTCCTCACCGCGGCGGCCATGGCGCTGCCGACGCCCGGCCACTCCATGACCAACTCGGGCGCACACGGATTCTCCGAGATCCTCTACGCCTATACCTCCGCGTCGAACAACAACGGCTCGGCCTTCGCCGGGCTGAACGCCGACACCCAGTGGTTCAACAGCACGCTCGGCGTCGCGATGCTGCTCGGCCGGTTCCTGCCGATGGTCTTCGTGCTCGCCCTCGCCGGTTCGCTCGCCGAACAGAAACCCGTACCGGTCACGGCCGGCACGCTCCGTACCGAAAAGCCCCTGTTCGCCGGGTTGTTGGTGGGCGCGATCCTGATCATCACCGGGCTGACCTACTTCCCGGCCCTGGCACTGGGCCCGCTCGCCGAAGGGCTGGCGTCATGACCACCGACGTGAACGAGCACGAGGACACGATGGCCACCGCCTCCCCCGCCCGGCCGCCGCACGGCGCCGCGCCCACCCGGCACGGGGTGAACGAGGGCCGGGTCGGCGCCGGGATGTTCGACCCCCGGCAACTGCTCACCTCGCTGCCGGACGCCCTGCGCAAGCTCGACCCGCGGCTGATGGTCAAGTCGCCCGTCATGTTCGTGGTGCTGGTCGGGTCCGTGCTGACCACGCTGTTCTCCTTCAAGGACCCGGGCGACTGGTTCGGCTGGACCATCAGCGCCTGGCTCTGGCTGACCGTGATCTTCGCCAACCTCGCCGAGGCGGTCGCCGAGGGCCGCGGCAAGGCACAGGCCGACACCCTGCGCAGGGCCAGGACGGACACCGTCGCCCGCCGGCTCTCGCCGGACGGAACAGCCGAGGAACGCGTCCCCGGCACAGGTCTGCGGGTCGGCGACCGGGTCGTCTGCGAGGCCGGCGACGTCATTCCCGGCGACGGTGACGTCGTCGAGGGTGTCGCGTCGGTCGACGAGTCGGCGATCACCGGCGAGTCGGCCCCGGTCATCCGGGAGTCCGGCGGCGACCGGTGCGCCGTGACCGGCGGGACGAAGGTCCTCTCCGACCGGATCGTCGTCAAGATCACCACCAGGCCCGGCGAGACCTTCGTCGACCGGATGATCAGCCTGGTCGAGGGTGCCGCCCGGCAGAAGACACCCAACGAGATCGCCCTCAACATCCTGCTGGTCTCGCTGACGATCGTGTTCCTGCTGGCGGTGGCGACGCTGCCCCCGTTCGCCGACTACGCCGGCACCCACCTCACCATGGTCGTCCTGGTGGCGCTGCTGGTCTGCCTCATCCCGACCACCATCGGCGCGCTCCTGTCGGCCATCGGCATCGCGGGCATGGACCGGCTGGTCCAGCGCAACGTCCTGGCGATGTCCGGCCGCGCGGTCGAGGCCGCCGGGGGCGTCTCGACGCTCCTGCTCGACAAGACGGGCACGATCACCCTCGGCAACAGGCAGGCGGCCGAGTTCGTGCCGGTGAACGGCACCTCCGAGTCGGAGGTCGCGGACGCCGCCCAGCTCTCCTCGCTGGCCGACGAGACACCGGAGGGCCGCTCCGTGGTCGTCCTCGCGACGACGAGGTACGGGTTGCCCGAGCGGCATCAGGGAGAGCTGACCGGCGCCGCGTGGATCGCCTTCGCCGCCCAGACCCGGATGTCCGGTGTGGACGTCGACGGGCGCAAGGTCCGCAAGGGCGCCGCCGGTTCGGTCACCGCCTGGGTGCGGGAGCGGGGCGGGACGGTCGCCGGGGACGCCGACGGGATCGCCGAACGTATCGCCGGCGCGGGCGGCACACCCCTGCTCGTGGCGGTCGGGGACGCCGACGGGGCGCGAATGCTGGGGGTCATCCACCTCAAGGACGTGGTCAAGGACGGCATGCGCGAGCGGTTCGGTGAACTGCGGCGCATGGGCATCAGAACCGTCATGATCACGGGCGACAACCCGCTGACCGCCAAGGCGATCGCGGAGGAGGCGGGCGTCGACGGCTACCTCGCCGAGGCCACCCCCGAGGACAAGATGGCCCTCATCAAACGGGAGCAGGCCGGCGGCAAACTCGTCGCGATGACCGGTGACGGCACCAACGACGCGCCCGCGCTGGCCCAGGCGGACGTGGGAGTGGCCATGAACACCGGAACCTCGGCCGCCAAGGAGGCCGGCAACATGGTCGACCTCGACTCCGACCCGACCAAGCTCATCGAGATCGTCGAGATCGGCAAGCAACTCCTCATCACCCGGGGCGCGCTCACGACGTTCTCCATCGCCAACGACGTCGCGAAGTACTTCGCGATCATCCCCGCGCTGTTCGCCGCCGTCCACCCGGGCCTCGACCGGCTCAACATCATGCGGCTGTCCTCGCCGGACTCCGCGATCCTCTCGGCGGTCGTCTTCAACGCGCTGATCATCATCGCCCTGGTGCCGCTCGCCCTGCGGGGCGTGCGGCACCGGCCGATGAGCGCCGGCAGGCTGCTCCGCCGCAACCTTCGGCATCTACGGTCTCGGCGGCCTGATCGCCCCGTTCATCGGCATCAAGGTCATCGACGTACTCGTCTCGCTCATTCCCGGAATCGGGTGAAGGACTTGAACATCTCCCTGACGAACACCGCCCGCCTGCTGGGGGCGGGCCTGCGGGCCCTGCTCGCGCTGACGCTCGTCACCGGGGTCCTGTACCCGCTGGCCGGCACCGGCTTCGCCCAGGCCCTCTTCCACGGCACGGCCGACGGCTCCGAGATCAAGGACCACACGGGCCGGGTCGTCGGCTCCTCGCTCATCGGACAGTCGTACGAACTGCCGCTGAAGAAGGGCCAGAAGACCCCGGAGCCCGACCTGAGGTGGTTCCAGGGCCGCCCCGAGGGCGGCCTCGGCGTCAACACCGTCAACACGCGGTACAGGCTCATTCTCTCCGGCGCGACCAACCGCTCCGCCGACAACCGCCGGCTCGTCCAAGCGGTGAAGGAGGCCAAGGCCGCCGTGGTCAACGACAACTCGGTGCCCGGCCACCCGGTCCGGCCGTCCGAGGTGCCCCCGGACGCGGTCACCTCCTCCGGCTTCGGACGGACCCGGACATCTCCCCGCGGTACGCCGACCTCCAGGTGCGCCGGGTCGCGGCGAGGAACGGACTCCCCGTCGTACAGGTACGCGACCTCGTCGAGGAGCACACCGACGGCCGCACCCTCGGCTTCATCGGTGAGCCCCGGGTGAACGTCCTCGAACTCAACATCGCCCTCAGGACACTCGCGGCCGGGAACTGACGGGCTCCCCCTCGATACGGTCTCCGGCAGCAGCCCGCCCGGATCACTCCGTGCGGCGTGAACCGCTCGGGGTGTCCCGTCCGATGAGGGGGTGTGAGCGAGATGAAGCGGGGGAGTCCGGGCGACGCCGAGCTGATGCGGGCGGTCGCGGACGGGGACCGGCGGGCGTTCGAGGAGCTGTACCGGCGGTACGCGCCGTGGCTCGTGCTGCGGTTGCGCGGACGGTGCGCCGACCCGGTGCTGGTCGACGACGTCGTGCAGGAGACGTTCCTCGACGTGTGGCGGGGAGCCGCCCGCTACCGGCGCGAGGGTGACGTGGCGGGCTGGCTGTGGCGGATCGGATCGCGCCGCCTGGTGGACGCGCTGCGGGGCGACGGGGCCCGGGGCCGACTGCGCCAGGCGCTCGCCCGGCTGCGGCAGCGCGAGGAGGTGTCGGCCGAGGAGCAGGTGCTGGCCCGGGTGCAGCACGGCGACCTGGCCGGGTCCCTGGCCGGGCTCTCGCCGGAGCTGCGAGCGGTGCTGCAGGCCACGGTGATCGACGGCCTGACGACCCGTGAGGCGGCGGTCCTGCTCGGCATTCCCCCGGGCACGGTCAAGACCCGGGCCATGCGTGCCCGGAAGCAACTGCGGGAGGGCCTGACATGAGCTGGCACGCCGATGACGGGGACCTGCGGGAGTACGCCCGGGGAACGCTCGCAGCCCCCCGGCTGTGGTCCGTCGAGACGCACCTCGCGGCCTGCGCCGACTGCCGGGCCGCGCTCGCGGCCCATGTTCCGCCCGCCGAGATCAGCGCGGGCTGGGCCCGGCTGGACGCCGAACTCGACGCCCCGAGGCCGGGCTTCGCCGAGTCGCTCCTGATCCGGCTGGGGGTCGCCGACCACACCGCCCGACTGCTCGCGGCGACCCCCGTGCTGCGCCGTTCCTGGCTCGGCGCGGTGGTGCTCACCCTGCTGCTCGCGGTCGGCGTGGGACTGGCCGCGTCACCGCTGATGCTGCTGGCCACGGCACCGCTGCTGCCGCTGGCGGGGGTGGCGCTGTCGTTCGGGCCGGGGCTCGACCCGACGCACGAGACGGCCGTGGTCGCGCCGATGCACACCTTCCGTCTGCTGATGGTGCGGACGGTCGCGGTGCTGTCGACGACGACCCTGCTCAGCGGACTGGCGAGCCTGGCGCTGCCGTCCCTCGGCCTGGCCGCGCTCGGCTGGCTGCTGCCGGCGCTCGCGCTGACCGCGACGGGCGTGGCGCTGACCGCCCGGCTGGGGCCCGTCCTCGCGCCGGCGCTGGTCGCGGCCGCCTGGACCGCCCTGGTGCTGCTGAGCCGTCTGCTGGCGTCGGGCACCCCGCTGCCCTTCACCGCCGAGGGCCAGGGCACGGCGGCGGCGGTCGCGGCCGTGTCGACCGTCCTGCTGGTCGCGGCCCGGGACCGCTTCGACAGCGGCCGACCCCTCGGCCCCTCCCGCCGATCCCTTCCCTTCGCAGCCAGGAGGCTGTCATGACACGACCCACGGTCTCGGCCGCCGGACTGACCCTGAGCTATCGAGGTACCAGGGCGGTGGACGACGTGACCCTGCGGCTCTCCGAGGGTGTCACGGGCCTGCTCGGCCCCAACGGCGCGGGCAAGACGACCCTGCTGCGCATCCTGGCGACGGCCACACCCCCGGACAACGGCGCCTTCACCGTCCTCGGACACGACCCGAGCGCGGTCCACGGCCGGCAGGACGTACGACGCGTCCTCGGCTATCTGCCGCAGAGCCCCGGGTTCCATCCGGACTTCACCGCCTTCGAGTTCGTCGACTACGTCGCGATCCTGAAGGAGCTGACGGACCGGCGGGCCCGGCACGCCGAGGCCCGCCGGGTCCTCGACGCGGTCGGTCTCACGCAGGAGCGGGGCAAGCGGATACGGCGGCTCTCCGGCGGTATGCGGCAGCGCGTGGCGCTGGCGGCGGCCCTGGTCGGCGACCCCGGCTTCCTGGTCCTCGACGAGCCCACCGTCGGGCTCGACCCCGAACAGCGCATGCGCTTCCGGGAGTTGATCGCGGAGGCCGGCGAGGGCCGGACGGTCCTGCTGTCCACCCACCAGACCGAGGACGTGGCGATGCTGTGTCACCGGGTGGTGGTGATGGACAGGGGCCGGGTGCGGTTCGACGGCACGGCCGCGGACCTGACGGCCGTGGCGGACGGCCGGGTGTGGCACAGCTCGGAGCGGCAGCCGGGCGCCAGAGCCGGATGGCGCACCGGGACGGGCGAGTTCCGCAACGTCGGGGACCCGCCCGCGGGCGCGCGGCTGGTCGAACCGACGCTGGAGGACGGCTATCTCCTGTCGCTCGGCGGCGACCCGGTGGCGGAGGTGGCGACGTGACGACCCTGACGGGCACACCGGTCACCGCGCCGCGGCCGGAGCCGATACGGGTCCGGGGCGGCCGGCGGGCGCTGCTCGCGCTGGCCCGGGTGGAGGCGCGGCGCCTGCTGCTGCACCCCCTGGTGCTGATCGCCGTGGCGGTGTACGTGACGCTGCTCCTCGGGTCGAGCGACGAGTCGGAGGACACCTTCCCGGTGCTCCAGGACATCGACCGCGAGACACAGATCGGGCAGCTGTTGCTGGGGCTGGCGGTGATGGTCGCCGTGAACCTGGCCGTGCTGCGCTCGCACCGGCGGGGCACGGAGCCGTACTTCGGGGCGCTGGTGCTGCCGTCGTGGCGGCGCACGGTCGCCCATCTGCTGTCGGTGTTGCCGACGGTGCTGGTGGGGGCGCTGATCGTGGCCGGTCAGTTCACGGCCGCGGCGCTGAAGCCGGGCGCGGTGGGCCACGGCTCGGTGTCCGAGCTGGCGACCGGGCCGCTGCTGGTCCTCCTGCCCGGCGCCCTGGGGGTGCTGCTCGGCCGGGTCGTCCGGTCGGCCTTCGTGGCACCCCTCGCGGTGGTCGCCGTCCTGGCGGTCACCATGGTCTTCGTCGCCGACGCGGGCAGCTCGGCGTGGCTGCGCGGGCTGGCCCCCGTGCTGTTCGACGAGGGCGCGCGGCCGCTGCCGTCCGACCTGGTGGGCCGCCCCGCTGCCTGGCACGCGCTGTATCTGCTGGCGCTCGCGGTGCTCGTGGCGGCCGGCGCGGTGCTGCTGAGCGGCGGTCGGACAAGGGCCGTACGGGCCACGGCGCTGATGGCGCTCGGCGCGGTCGTGACCACCGTGGTCCTCCAGGGCACCGCGCCGACGGACGCGGTGCGCGCGGCACGGGAGACGGCGACCCGCACCCCGGCGACGGTGCAGGACTGCGAGCGGCGCGGGACGACGACGTACTGCGCGTTCCCCGAGTTCACCCCCTGGATCGACGAGTGGGCCCGCGTGACGGACGAGGTCCGGTCGCTGGCCGGCGCACCGGGCGCGACACGGGCGCTGACCGTACGGCAGAGGGTCGCCGCGCTCGACGGGCCGTCGGGTCAGAGGGACCTCTCGCCCGCCGCGCCGGGCGAGGCGACGGCGTCCACCGCGTGGGGCGGTGAGCGGGAGCTGGAGTTCGCCGCGAGCGTCGCCCGGGGGCTGGTCGTGGACCAGGAGCGCTACGAGGGCGTGTACTGCGACGCCCGGGGTGTGCTGATGGTCTGGCTGGCGGTCCGCGCGACCCGGGACGGCGAGGCGATGTTCGAGAGGCTGGGGCAGGGGCCCTACAGCCCGGGGGTGATCCAGGCGCCGGTGGCCGCGGTGGTCCTGCGCGGTCGTGAACTGGCCGTACTCCAGGCAGTGTTGGACGAGCCCGCGCAGGAGGTGGACCGCAGGGTGAAGGCGGCCTGGGCGGAGCTGTCCGCCCCCGGTACCTCCACCGACCGCGCGGCCGCCCTGCTGGGCGTCACCGCCCCGGCCGAGACCGCCGACGACCGGGAGTACCAGTGCGCGTGAGGCGACGGCTGCCGGTGGTGGCGGCCCTGGTACGGCCCACGGCACGGTCGCTGCCGTGGACCGTGTTCGCCGCCGGCTGGGCACTGGGGCTCGCCGTGGCCGCCGTACCGGTGCTGTTCTCGGTGGACCTCCCGGCGGAGGCGGTGGTCGACCTGCTGCGGACGTCCGCGTCGTGCGGGGCGGTGGGGCTGGCGTTCGTCCTGGACGATCCGGCCCGGCACACCACGGGCGTTCCTCCGGTGCCCCGTCCGCTGCGGCAGGCCGTGCGCGTGGCCGTCGTCCTGCCGGCGGTCGCGGTCTGGTGGGCGGGGGTGCTCGGTGTGCAGCGGGCGGGCGCCGACGCCGAGGAATGGGCCGCGTTGCCGTCGGGAGCGGTGACGGTCGAGGCCGGCGCCCTGTGCGCGCTGGCGCTCGCCCTGGCCGCGACGACGGTGCGGTTCAGCGCGCTCAGCGTGCCGGGGCCGGCCGTGGCGGGTGCCGTACTGGCCGTGCCGGTGACGGCCGGTCTGCTTCTCCCGGCCCGCTTCGCGCTCTTCGTCCCGCCGAGTGCCCCGCGCTGGGACGACGCCCACGTGCTGTGGGCCGGCGCCCTGGCCGCCGTACTCGCCCTCTGGCTGGCGTGCGCCCCGGAGCCGCGCCGTCGCTTCGGAGGCGTCCGAGAGCGGCGGGGCGGGGCCGGCTGACCGGCGCTGCCGATGAGGGCTGATCAGTCGAGGGGCGGAGGGCTGATCAGCGGCGGGGGAGGATCGAGGGGTCCGGCAGGTCCGGCCGCCATCTGGCGGAGCCCGCACGTTCCCCGGCCAGCCCCCTCCCGCCGCGCGGCGCCGCTCCGGAACGCCGTGGCGGGGCGGCTGGGCGCGGCAGCGGGCCCCGGGCCGGCCCGGGGCGCGGGCCCCCTCCGCGGCCGTGCGGGTGCGGGGCATCACCGGACGGGAGAGCCTTGGCCGCACCGTCCGGAGGAGAGCGACCATGACCCGACCGGTCCACGAAACCTCGCGCGGGGTGCGCCGGATCACCCTGGACGCGACGGGGGTGCCCCTGTCCGCCCTGCTCGTCGAGCCGCCCGGAGGCCCCACGCGTGCCGTCGTGGTCGCCGTGCACGGCGGTGGCATGAACGCGGGCTACTTCGACTGCCGGGCCCATCCGCGGCAGTCGCTGCTGACGTTGGGAGCGGGCCTCGGCTACACCGTCCTGGCCGTGGACCGGCCGGGCTACCGGCACTCCGCCGCCAGGTTCCCCGAGGGGCAGAACCTGACCGAACAGGCCGTCGCGCTGCGCGCGGCCCTGCGTGACTTCGCCTCCCGCCACGACACGGGCGCGGGCCTGTTCCTGCTGGCCCACTCCTACGGCGGCAAGGTGGCGCTCACCGCCGCCGCGGATCCCGGTACGCCGCACCTGCTCGGCGTGGACATCTCCGGCTGCGGCCACCGGTACGCCGTCGAG
The DNA here is from genome assembly GCF_014873495.1 of Streptomyces stelliscabiei. Classification (GTDB taxonomy): domain Bacteria; phylum Actinomycetota; class Actinomycetes; order Streptomycetales; family Streptomycetaceae; genus Streptomyces; species Streptomyces bottropensis. Next base: position 9,567,583 of record NZ_JADBGF010000001.1, read on the forward strand.
CCGCACGAGCTGCCCACCACCCACGAGGACGGAGACCGGCTGCGCCGCAGCTGGGGGCCGCTGCGGCTCTATCCGTCCGGCACCTTCAGGGAGAGCGGCTCGATCGTCGAGCCCGTCCCCGCCCGGGAACGGGCCGAGCTGGTCCGCTGGCCGCTGCTGTTCCGCACCACGGCACCCCGCGTCCGCGTGCCCGTACGGCTCACCTTCGCAGAACACGAGGCCTGGTGGCGCCACGACGACGAGGCGCTCACCGAACTGGCCGCGCACTTCACCGGGGCTCCGCACGTCAGGGTCGACCGCCAGCCGGCGGCCGGGCACAACATCAGCCTCGGCTGGGCCGCCCGCTCCTACCACTTGCGCGCCCTCGCCTTCCTGGAGGACTGCCTGACCGCCCGCGAGACGACCCTCACGCCCGGCGTGGACCGGAGCGATGCCGTCGACTCACCGCTTGGTTCACATTCATGAACATTGCTCACATGGATGTACTTTGACGCGGTCGCTGTGTCACGCTCGGTCAACCCCTTGCTCCTACTGCACAGTTGGAGGCGTGGACCATGAGTGTGTCCCGACGCAGCGTCCTGACCACGGCCGCCGGTGCCGCGATGGTGGGTACCGCACCGGCATCGTCACCGGCATCGGCGTCGTCACCGGCATCGGCGTCGTCACCGGCATCGGCATCCGCGGTGGCGGTCGCGGTCGCCGACCGGAGTCCGCAGTCCTCCCGGCGCACACTCCGCGCGGCCGCCGACTTCGCGGTCGAGCGCATCCGCGCCGTCGCGCCCCAGGTGACGGCCTTCCCGGTCGGGACCAGGTTCGAGAAGTGGGTCTACTCGCAGAACGGTGACTGGGTCGGCGGGTTCTGGCCCGGAACCCTGTGGATGGCGTGGCTTCACACCGAGGACGACGCCTTCCGGACCTGGGCACTGGAGTCGGCGCAGAAACTCGCCCCCCGCCAGTACGACACGAGCACCCACGACCTCGGCTTCCTCTTCTCCCCCTCATGGGTCACCGCCTGGCGGCTGACCGGCGACGACGCGTGGCGGACGGGTGCCGTACGGGCCGCCGACTCCCTGATCCGGCGGTACAACCCGCGCGGCCGCTTCATCCGCGCCTGGGGAGCGCTGACCGATCCGCGCAACGCCGGCCGGGTCATCATCGACACGATGATGAACCTCGACCTGCTCGCGTTCGCGGCCCGGCAGACCGGTGACCCGAAGTACCTGGACATCGCGGTCGAGCACGCGCGGACCACACAGCGGGTGTTCCCGCGCCCGGACGGATCGACCCCGCACGTGTACGACTTCGACCCCGACAGCGGCGCGCCGATCGGCCCGAACACCGTGCAGGGCTACAGCCCCACGTCGTGCTGGGCGCGTGGACAGGCGTGGGGGCTGTACGGATTCACCACCATGTACCGGCGCACGGGGCACGAGGAGTTCCTGGCCACCGCGCGCCGGCTCGCGGACTACGCGGTGCGGGCCCTCACCCCCGACCACGTCCCGGTGTGGGACTACCGCGCACCCCAGCAACCCCACGACATCAAGGACGCGTCGGCCGGCGCGATCACGGCCTGCGGACTGCTCGACCTGTCCGCGGCCACCGGACGGCGCGTCTACCGCGAGGTCGCGCTGCGGCTGCTCACCGCGCTGGCGGAGACCTGCCTGACGAGGAACTCCGCCCGCGCGGAGGCGGTCGTGGCCCGCTGCACCCGCAACCGGCCCAACGAGGACGGGATCGAGATCTCCCTCCCGTACGCCGACTACTACCTGCTCGAAGGCATCCTGCGCGTGCTGCGACCGCACGAGGTGGACCGGGCGATCGACCTCTCCACCGTCTGAGACCCCCGGGGCCGGGGCCCCGCGCCCTGGGACCGAGGCCCCCCGGGACGGCGCCGGTCAGCCCGCGATGGAGTCCAGCTGCTCCGCCGCCGGACGCAGGTCCCACAGGTCACCGCCGGGCGGCGCCTCCAGCGCCGCGACGGCCTCCCGTGCTCGCGCGCTCCCGGCGTCGGCCGCCGCGTGGACGACGTCGGTCGCGGCGTAGCGGCGGAAGTCAAGCTCCGGGTGCGGCCAGACGGCGGCGGCCGTGGCGGCGGGCAGCAGGTAGTCCACCGCCTTGGACAGGCTCTGACCTCGCGGGCCCCGGTACGCCCACAGATCCACCCCGACCTGTCGGCCGATGGCCGCGAGCCGGGTGTACGCGACCAGGGAGAAGGCCGAGTAGTGCCAGCTCCGGGTGCGGGCGAGCTCCTGGGGCTGGCCGCCGTCGGCCCCGATCTGCGGGGCGACGCGCCTGCTCCCTGCCTCCAGGACCGTGGCGCGGGCCAGCGCCCTGTCCCCGGTCGTGTACGCGAGACCGGCGAGCAGCAGGTCGTAGAAGGTGCCGTGGTTGTTGGCGGCGGCCGCCTCCTGCAGGCCGAAGTCGCTGTTCCTGAGCCAGCCGAGGAAGTCGCTGTTCCACCGCGCCATGCGGGTGCGGTCCTTCCGGGACCAGCCCGGGGCGCCGGTGTCCAGCAGGGCGAGCGCGTCGAGGACGCTCGTGTACGACTGCGAGAAGTCGATGATGCCGATGGCCCGGCCGTCGAACTTGCAGGGGATGAACTGGGCGTGGTCCAGGTTCGGGTTCATCCTCGTGGCCGGGTCGAGGAACCAGGTGCGCAGCACCTGCCCGGCCTTCTCGGCGTACCGCTTCCGGCCGGTGTAGTACCAGGCGAGGGAGAGGTCGTACGCGGAGTCGAAGGTCTTCTCCACGTCCTGGCGGTCGGTTCCCGAGTCGACCTCCGGGTTGCGTTCGCCGTCGCGTTGCATGTACGGGCAGCCCCAGGGGTTGTCCGCGGTCGGGGGCTGGGAGGGCCACCAGTAGGGCGCCTGGCTGAGGTAGTCGTGGAGGTCGCCGCCGGGAGCGGGCCGGGGCTTGTCGACGACCGTCCAGGGGCCCTGGCCGAGCCATCTGTCGGCCCGGAGCGTCAACGCCCGTACAGTGCGGCGCAGTCGGGGGTCGCCGTGCTCCAGGCGGAGCCTGGTCCGATGGAGGCGGGCGCCGTCCAGGACGGCGGTGTGCGGGACCTCGGCCGTGGCCCCCTCCGTCACCCGCGCCGAGGCGGTGGGCGGGGAGGGGGTCAGGGCGAGCAGGGTGAGGGCCGTCAGAAGGACGCCCAGGCGTGACACGGTCGGGAGTGCGCTCATCGATCCACTCCGTTCATGAGGGTGAACGTGCGGTGGGGTGACGCGAGTGCTACAGCGCGCGCTGTGCCGCGTACAGATTCCGCGGCCGTACGGCGTGGGGGCTGCCGTACAGCTCCAGGCGGGTGTGCAGGTCGCCGGTGAAGTCGGGGACGTCGATCTGGTCGAACTCCCTGACCTCGTCGATACCGACGGTGGCGGAGTACGGTGCCAGCCCGTCGATCCTGACCAGTCCCGCGCGGGCGTTGGTGACCCGGATGTTCCAGTGGGCGAAGCGGGCCCCGAACAGGGGTCCGGCGCTCGCGTCGCCGCCGTGACGGCCGTTGTTGTTCAGGGTGATGTCGGTGCGGACGTTGGCGAAGGGGAGTCCGCGATGACTGTCGAAGGTGCCCATCCGCATGTCGCCGCGGGACCAGACGTTGTACGAGGACAGTCCCTCGACGTTGATGCCGTGCAGCTGGGTGTCCGCGGGAGCGGGGCCGGTGCGTTCCTCGATGGTGAAGTCCTCGACGAGGTTGTCGTGGGAGCCCTCGCGGCAGAAGTAGGGGTGGTGGGAGCCGCGGCCGGTGACACGTGTCCGTCGTAGGGTGCACGCGGAGGCGGACACGAGCCCGAAGCCGTTGTCGACGTGGCGGACCGTCACGTCGTCCACCCAGCAGTCGTACGCGCACTGCAGGACGACCCCGTTGTGCCCCTTGTCCAGCAGGTGCGGCTGCTGCGGGGTCTCCACGGCCTCAAGGGTCAGGCCCTCGACCCCGGAGCCGGTCAACTCGGCCACGTGCGTGGTCAGTCGAGGGTTCCATTCCGGGCGTAGGTCGAGCGGGAGCGGGCGTTCGAGGGTGACCTCGCGGCCTCGCACCCGCGCGACGCGGACGGGCCACTCGTAGGGGACGTACGACGTCAGCTTCGTCTTGTCGTCCCAGAAGTAGGCCGCCGGACCGGGCCCGCCGCCGCACATGTGCTCCAGGAGGGTGTGGTCCGCGTCGTCGGCCAGCCGGAGGAGGACCAGGACGCCGGGGAGCAGCGCCGACGGGTCCGTCACCGTGATCCTCCAGGCGCCCCGCCGGGCCGGAGCGACCGCCGTGAGGGGCCGCCACTCGTCGCGCCGGTTGCCGGTCCACCCCTCGAACGGCCACGCCTTCGCCCTGATCGCGGCCACGAGAGAGGACCAGCGGGCGCGGGGTGCCAGCCAGATCAGGCCCCCCGCCCAGGACCAGCCCGACTTGTCGCCGCCGTAGCGGGAGCCGTACGCCCCGATCAGTTCGGTGAGGTTCTTCGTCGCGTACAGGGTGGTACGGCCGCTGCCCGCGCCCCTGAGGGTCACGTGCGACCGGTCCAGGCGGATCACGTCGTCGATCCGGAACGTGCCGGGCGGGAGGGTGACCGTGCCACCGCCGGCCCTTCCGGCGGCGGCGATGGCACGGTTGATCGCGGGGGCGGAGTCGGTCGTGCCGTCCGCCACGGCGCCGAAATCGCGTACGTCGGCTACCGCCGGGCGGCGGGGGAGGCGGACCGCCCCGCCGTGGCAGCCCGCCCGTCCGACGTAGGGGATCTGGGGGTGGGTGAAGGGGGTGCGGGTGAACTCCCGCCACAGCTGCGGGGTGCCGGCCGGCCGGGCGCCCGAGTCGGCCGCCGCCGCGGCGCCGGAACCGGCCGCCACGGCGACGGCGGTGCCGAGGACGGCGCGCCTGGTCATGCCGCTCAGTCTGCTGTTAGACATGCTCATGTCATTCGGGTCGCCGGTGGCGGCCCCGTGTGTGTCTCCCATGTCCGTTCGCCCTTCCCATGGTCTTTCATGGATGTGAACGACGTTCAGATGTGCGCTGAGCGGTGAGCATGCCATGGCGCACTGGAGGGCGAAAGGGCTCGTGCGACCTTTATTGGTGTGGACCTATGCGAGAAAGGGCTTCCTCGTCGGATCAGATGAGTGAACCGACGAGGAAGCCCTTTCCCGGGCTGCCCGGCTAGCCGGGCAGCCCCCAACGGGGTGCGTCAGCGTTCGGGCGTACGGGCCTGACCGTCAGATCGGGCCGGTCGCCCCTGGCGGTGATCAGCACCGACTCGCCCTTGCCCAGCGGTACGTGGAGCACGCCGTCACCGACGACGGTGTGCCGCAGAGGGCGGCCCCGCCCGTCCCGCACATCGATCGGTCCGGCGATCCCGTGCCGTACCCGGCAGGGGGCACCCGCCTCGCCGGTCAGCCGCACCCAGCGGGTGGTGCCGCCCTCGCGGCGCGCGCTGAGCAGGAAGGCGCCCTGCGTTCGGAAGTCGTGCACCGCCAAATCGGTCCAGGCGGCGGGCAGGGCGGGAAACACCCGGACGACACCGCCCCAGGACTGGCACACCATGTCGTGCAGCGACTGTGCGGCGGACAGGGGCGTCTCGATGACCGGCCCCGACTCCTGGTACATGGTGTTGGGCTTGATGAAGCGGGTCATGAGTTCCCCGAGGTACCGCAGGGCGTCCTCGCCCTTGCCGAGCAGCGCGGAGATCGATGCGGCACCCGTGAAGGTGTAGCCCTGCAGCGCACCCTCGAAGCCCACCCAGTGGGCCAACGACTTCTCGATCAGGGCGCGTTCCTCGGGGGTGTCGCCCGTCAGCTCGTACAGCGGGTAGACCGCGAGCAGATGGGAGTAGTGGCGATGGGACTTCGCGAAGGGTATGTCCGCGCCGATCATGAACCCGTTCGCGTCCGTCGGGTACGGCGCCCGCTTCCTCAGCACCTCACGCCAGCGGGGTGCCAGCGCGTCGTCGATCCCCAGCAGCTGGGCGGATTCCAGCAGGGTGCGGCAGCCCCAGGTCAGCAGCATCAGGTCGTAGGCGCAGTCGCGCGAGTTGCCGCCGTACTCGGGGGAGAAGGTGGCGGGCAGATGCAGCTTGCCGTCCGGGCCGGGCTCCAGGAAGTGCAGGTAGTAGTTGACCGCCCCGCGCAGCAAGGGGAACAGGACGTCCCGCAGGACCGACTCGTCCATGGTGTGCCGGTAGGTGAGCCAGACATTGTGCAACGCCCAGGTCAGGTTGCCGACTTCGGGCGTCGGCGGGTCCTGGCCGGGAATGCCGACGCCGTAACCCACCAGGGGGCCGGTCGCGCCGTTGACGAGCTGGGGATCGGTGGTGCGGGGGATACCGAACGAGTCGGCGCGGTACGGGGCCGGAACCTCCTTGGCGAGGCTGTCCCGGTGTTCGCTCAACGCCCGCGTGATGGCGTCGAGTTCGAGATGGTTGGAGCCGTGGACGAGCCAGTACTCCAGCTGCGCGTTGAGGTTCCACCAGGTGTTGGGCCACGGCGTGGGTTCCAGCCAGGGGCCGCACGTGGCCATCACCGGGGCGTCGCGTCGGGCGGCGGAGGCCGTCTTGTAGAGCTGGATCCAGTAGAAGCGCTGGATGCGGGCGTCGGGGACGGACAGGAAGCTCTTGCGGTAGTACGCGTGCCACCACGCGCGGTGCGGCACGGCCAGTGCGGAGTAGGACAGCCGTGCCGCCGCGCGGACCGCCGCGAGGGCCCGGCCGAGGGCGGTGGTCCGGGGATACGAGTGCGCGACGTGCGCGTACAGGGTCCGTGTCCGGCCCCGGCTCCGCTCCCGCCACGCGGTGACGTGCTGTCCGCCGGCCAGCAGCGGCTGGACGGCGGCGCTCACGCCCGCGTGGTCCGCGACCTCGGCGGGCGGGTTGCCGCGGTAGCCGTCCGGCAGCGGTTTGAAGGCGGCCCGCGGACTGATCGCGTCCGCCGGGTGGAACACCCAGCGGAAACCGCGTTCACCCTCGCTCGGGGTCACTTCCACGGCGAGGACCGAACGGTCGTTGTGGACGAGGGCCCGCAGGGACAGGGTCCCCCGGTCCGTGGTGAGCGTTCCGGTCACCTCGGCGTCCCGCAGCGACAGCCGCCAGTCGAGGCCGGTGATCGCGCCCACCGGCTCCAGGGTGAAGTGCCCGATCGGCAGCCGGGCCAGGCCGAACAGTGACCCGAACTCCGGCCGGTGGTCCTGCACTTCGGAGTGCTGGACGTTGAAGCGCACGGCCCTCGGCGCGGCGCCCGGTCCGGCGCCCGGCTCCGCGTAGATCCCGGAGCCGAGGAAGCCGTTGCCGAGGAACGGGCCTTCGTACCAGGTCGCCGGCATCCGCCGCCAGACCAGGTCCGCGTCGTCGAGGACCGTGCGCCAGGGGTCCAGGGGAGGCGCGGCGGCCCCGGCCCGCGTACGGCCGGCCGCCGCGGCGTGTGCGGGCGTCCCCGGGGCCAGGAGGGCGCCGGTCAGGGCGGAACCGGTGGCGAGGACGGTACGCCGGGACGGATCGTGCGCGGAGCGAGAGGTCATGGTGCCTCCAAGACGGACTCACGCGAATCATCGGATCTATGTCGCGATGAAACATAGGGATGTGAGCGAGTGTGCGTCAATGAAGTGGTATTGATGGGGCAATAGCGGGGTGGCGATACGGATGTGATCGGATCCATCGTGGCACTCAAAGCCAATAGCTCCGATGTATCGACCGGCGTCGGTCTATGTGTCCCGCATCCAGGCCCGAGTCCCGAACGAGGCGCACGCCCGCGAGGCCACCACGGCCGCCGCCCGCAGGGCCTCGGCGAAGCCCCGCGCGGTCAGGTCGTCCAGCGGTGCGAGGCGATGGGCGAGCGCCCCGTGCAGGACGTCTCCCGCGCCCAGCGTGTCCGCGACCCGTACGGCGGGAACGTCCACCGTGCCACCGCTGCCGGGCCCCGCCCACACGAGGGGTTGCCCGCCCCGGCTGACCGCCGACCAGGTCACGCCGTGGTCCCGTAGGAACCGCAGGGTGTCCGCCGCCGTGCCGGCCGCAGCGCCCGCCGGTCCGTGTGTTTCCGCCGGCCCGTGCGCTCCCGCCGGCCCGTGCGCGCCGGGCGGACGGAAGTCGTCCGAGCAGACGGCCACGTCGATCGACGGCAGCAGCCTCTCCGTACCCGCCTTCCAGCTGCCCCCGTCGAGAACGGTCCGGCGCCCGGCGGCACGCGCCGCGCGCGCGGCGGCCACGGCCAACTCCAGGTGGTGGCCGTCGAACTCGACGACATCGTGGTCCGCCACCAGCGCGTCGAGACCCTCGGGAGGAGCGAGCCGGTACGCCGTCGCGTTGGTCGACGCGACGGCGCGGTCTCCGGTGGACGCGGTCACCAGAACGGACGACACGGCGGGCGGCGCGGCCGAGCCGTCCGCCAGGTCCACCACCCTCACGCCCATCCGGTGCAGGTCCGCCGTGACGACGGCCCCCAGCGGGTGGCCGCCGATCGCGGTGAGCAGGGTGGCCGCGCCGCCCAGGTGGGCGAACGTGACAGCCGCGTTGGCCGCCGGGCCGCCCGCGGTCACGAGCTGCGCACGAGCCGTCAGCTTCTCGTTCGCCCCCGGGACATGGTCGACGAGCTGCACCACGTCCAGCACGCACAACCCGACGAACAGACCACGAGGCCGTTCCCGGACACCCGCCACCGCCCCGTCCCCTGATTCCACCGGCACTCCTGACTCCATCGGCTCCCCGGACTCCACCGGCACTCCTGCCTCCACCAAGGTCTCCCCACTCTCCTGGGGCCCCGCGGCCTTCGCCGCCCGTCGTCTCCACCGGCGCACAGGCGCTCGCGAAAGCGGGCGCCCGCGGGGGCGTGGCGTGGCAGGGTAGGGGCTCGGGCGTTCCGGGTGGTCGCGCGCCATGCGTGGCGTGCCCGGCGCACAATGAACCCTGGAAGCAGTGCCCTGTCGTCGGTCTGTGGGCCCACGGACGACGGCTCCGGTCGTACGGAGAGAAGGAACGATGGGCGAGCACGGTGTCGCCTCGGCCGCGGTCGACGCCAGGGGGCTGGTCACCGCGTGGAGTGCGGGCGCCCGACGGGTCCTCGGATACGAGCACGGGGAGGTGGTGGGCCGCCGGGCGGCCGACCTGCTGGCCGACCCCCTTCCTGCCTCGGCCCGCGCCACTCTCGCCGAGCCGGCCGACTGGCAGGGCTCCGTGCACGCGCGGCACCGGGACGGTCACGGGGTGGAGCTGGAGCTGGCGGCCCACCCGCTCCTGGACGCGGCGGGTGAGGCCCAGTGGTTTCTGACGGCCACGGTGCCGGAGCCGGCCGTGCGGTTGCGGCGATGGGCCCTGGACCAGCTGCCCGTGCCCATCGCGCTCTTCGACCAGGACGGGCTCGCGGTGTCCGCCAACTCCGCGATGGAAGGGGTCATGGGCAAGTCGCAGCAGGATCTGCTCGGCCGGCGGGTGGGGGAGTCGGTCGACGGACGGCGACGGCTCCCGGGCTTCGAGGGCCTCGACGAGGCGGTGCGCGGCGTCCTGCGCACGGGTGAGCCGATGCCGTTCGAGGCCTGGCTGCGCGCACCGGGCGAGGCCCGTGAGCACGCGTGGCTGGTGTCGCTCAGCCCGTTGAAGGACGGCTCCGGCGCGGTGCGGGGCATGTGTCTGGCCGCGATCGACAGCACGGAGCAGTTCCTGGCCCGACGGCGGCTGAGCATGCTCAACGAGTCGGGCGACCGGATCGGCTCCACCCTGGACGTCACCCGCACCGCCGAGGAGCTCGCCGAGGTGTGCGCGGACCATCTCGCCGACTTCGTCATCGTGGACCTGCTGGACTCGGTGCGGGCCGGCGAGGAGGCCACGGTCTCGCCCGGCGCCGATCCCCTCGTCTTCCGCCGCACCGCCCAGCGGTCCGTGCTGGAGGGCTGCCCCGAGGCGGTGATCCCGGTCGGCAGCCGACACACCTACGCGGCGGGGTCGCCGCCGGACCGGGCGCTGACCACCGGCCGGGCCGTGCTGTACGAGCCCGACGACCTCACCGGGCGGCTGTGGGCCGGTTCACCGGAGCGCGCCCGCAGCATCGAGATCCACGGCATCCACTCGATCATGGCCGTGCCCCTGCGCGCCCGGGGCATCACGCTCGGCCTGTCGATCCTCTCCCGGCACCGCACGGCCGAGCCCTTCGGCGAGGACGATCTGCTGCTCGCCGAGGAACTCGCCGCCCGCGCCGCGGTCTGTGTCGACAACGCCCGCCGCTACACCCGCGAACGCGCCATCGCCCTCGAACTGCAGCGCAGCCTCCTGCCCCACCGGGCGCCCCGCCAGGCCGCCGTCGAGGTCGCCTCCCGCTACCAGCCGGCCAGCACGCGCGCCGGGATCGGCGGCGACTGGTTCGACGTCATCCCCCTGTCCGGGGCCAGGGTCGGCCTCGTCGTCGGCGATGTCGTCGGTCACGGTGTGCAGGCGTCCGCCACCATGGGCCGGCTTCGCACGGCCGTGCGCACCCTGGCCGACGTGGACCTCGCGCCGGACGAGCTGCTCACCCAGCTCGACGACATCGTCCTGCGCCTGGACTCCGAGCGGACCACGGACGAGCCCGAGGGGGCGGAGAGCCCGGGGGAGATCGGTGCCACCTGTCTGTACGCCGTCTACGACCCCGTCTCGCGCCGCTGCTCCATGGCGCGGGCCGGCCACCCGCCACCGGCGCTGATCGCCCCGGACGGCGAGGCGGCGTTCCTCGACCTGCCGATCGGGCCGCCGCTCGGCGTGGGCGGTCTGCCCTTCGAGACGGCGGAGTTCGAGGTCCCCGAGGGCAGTGTGTTCGCCTTCTACACCGACGGCCTGGTCCAGGCGCCGGACCGCGACCTGGACGACGGACTCACGCGGTTGCGCCAAGCCCTGTGCGGCACGGACCGTCCCCTGGAGGAGACCTGCGACCAGGTGCTGCGGAGCCTGCTGACCGACCGGCCCGTCGACGACGTGGCCCTGCTCCTGGCCCGGACCCGGGCGCTGGACGCCGACCGTGTCGCCACCTGGGACGTGCCCGCCGATCCCGCCTTCGTCGGGCACGCCCGCAAGCTGGCCTGCGACCAACTGGCCGCATGGCGGCTGGAGGAGGTCTCCTTCGTCACCGAGCTGATCGTGAGCGAGCTGGTCACCAACGCCATCCGCTACGGCGGGTCTCCGATCCAGCTGCGGCTGATCCGTGAGACCACGCTCATCTGCGAGGTGTCGGACTCCAGCAGCACCGCCCCGCACATGCGCCGCGCCCGGGCCTTCGACGAGGGCGGCCGGGGCCTCCTGCTCGTCGCCCAGCTCACCCAGCGCTGGGGCAGCCGCCACACCCGCACCGGCAAGACGATCTGGGCCGAGCAGGCTCTCCCCGGCGAGGGGGACGACGCGTAGGCGCGAGCGGCGGCGACGACCGTGGAACTCCTTGACCGCCGGTCGGCACTCCACGATGCTGTGTTGCGGTAGGTGCGATGCGTACCGCAATAAGCAACTGCAGACTCCGGTCTCGTTACTGCCGAGGAGTGGCCATGGCTCACCAGGTCCGTGCTGTCGTCGCGCGGGGCAAGGGTGCCCCCGTCAGCCTGGAAACGATCATCGTGCCGGACCCCGGGCCGGGTGAGGCGCTGGTGAAGATCGAGGCCTGCGGGGTCTGCCACACCGATCTGCACTACCGCGAGGGCGGGATCAACGACGAGTTCCCCTTCCTGCTGGGCCACGAGGCGGCCGGTGTCGTGGAGTCGGTGGGCGAGGGTGTCACCGACGTGGCCCCCGGTGACTTCGTCATCCTCAACTGGCGCGCGGTCTGCGGACAGTGCCGGGCCTGTCTGCGCGGACGCCCCTGGTACTGCTTCAGCACCCACAACGCGAAGCAGAAGATGACCCTGCTGGACGGCACCGAGCTGTCGCCGGCGCTGGGCATCGGCGCGTTCGCGGAGAAGACGCTGGTGGCTGCGGGGCAGTGCACGAAGGTCGACCGGGCCGCCTCGGCGGCGGCCGCCGGACTGCTGGGGTGCGGGGTGATGGCCGGTATCGGCGCGGCCATCAACACCGGCAACGTCGGCCGCGGTGACAGCGTGGCCGTCATCGGCTGTGGCGGCGTCGGGGCCGCGGCGGTCGTCGGGTCGCACCTGGCGGGCGCGGCGAAGATCATCGCCGTCGACATCGACGACGCCAAGCTGGAGACCGCCAGGAAGCTGGGCGCGACCCACACGGTCAACTCGAAGGGCGCCGACGCCGTCGAGGCGATCCGCGAGCTGACCGGCGGTTTCGGCGCCGACGTCGTCATCGAGGCGGTTGGCCGCCCGGAGACGTACAAGCAGGCCTTCTACGCCCGTGACCTGGCCGGCACGGTCGTCCTGGTCGGCGTGCCCACCCCGGAGATGAAGCTGGAGCTGCCCCTGCTGGACGTGTTCGGCCGTGGTGGCACGCTGAAGTCCTCCTGGTACGGCGACTGCCTGCCCTCCCGTGACTTCCCGATGCTCATCGACCTGTACCTCCAGGGCCGGCTGGACCTGGACGCCTTCGTCACGGAGACCATCGCGCTGGACGACGTGGAGAAGGCCTTCGAGCGGATGCACCAGGGCGACGTCCTGCGTTCCGTGGTGGTCCTGTGATGACCGCCCGTATCGAACACCTCGTCACTTCGGGGACGTTCAGCCTCGACGGCGGCACGTGGGACGTCGACAACAACGTCTGGCTCGTCGGCGACGACCACGAGGCCGTCGTCATCGACGCCGCGCACGACGCCGACGCCATCGCCGAGGCCCTCGGCGGGCGCACCCTGCGGGCCATCCTGTGCACCCACGCCCACGACGACCACATCGACGCGGCCCCCGCCCTCGCCGAGCGCACGGGCGCGCCGATCCTGCTCCACCCGGACGACCTGCCGCTGTGGAAGCAGACCCACCCCGACCGGGCCCCCGACGGCGAACTCGCCGACGGCCAGGTCCTCACCGTGGCGGGGGTGGAGCTGACCGTGCTGCACACGCCCGGCCATGCCCCGGGGGCGGTGTGCCTGTACGCGCCGGGCCTGGCGGCCCTCTTCAGCGGCGACACCCTGTTCGCCGGCGGACCGGGGGCGACGGGACGGTCGTACAGCGACTTCCCGACCATCGTGGACTCCATCCGGGCCCGCCTGCTGACACTGCCGGGCGACACGGTCGTGCACACCGGACACGGTGGGACGACCACCGTGGGCGCGGAGGCTCCGCACCTCCAGGAGTGGATCGACCGCGGCTTCTGACCGCCTCCGCAGTGGCTTCCGTACGGCGCCCGTCTCACCTGTTTCCGCAGGTGGGACGGGCGTTTCGGGCTGCCCCGACGGCGCCTGGCACACCCGTGCGAAGCGGGTGCCTCGACGCCTTGACAAGGGTTCTGGGCGACCTCAGACTGTTGTTGCGCTAACCGCAATCCGTTTCGCTATACGCACCCGAGGTGTCATGATGATTCCCGCGTGCCGTCTCGCAGATCTCCCGCGAGGCGAGGCCATCCGGCTCGACGTCGACCCGCCGGTCTCGGTGTTCCACACCGACGACGGCGAGTTGTTCGCCATCGACGACACCTGCACCCACCAGGACGCCTCGCTCGCCGACGGCTGGCTGGAGGGCTGTGAGGTGGAATGCCCGCTGCACGCCTCGAAGTTCGACCTGAGGACGGGCGCCGTCGACTCCCCGCCGGCCAAACTCCCGGTGCGGACCCATGAGGTCGTCGTCGAGGACGGCATGATCCACGTCCGGGTGTCCACGGACGCCCCCAACCTGCCGCCCTGCGTCGCGGCCCGGCTCGCCGGAGGTCCCGCGTGAGGACCGTGGCCGTCGTGGGCGCCTCGCTGGCCGGTCTGTCGGCGGCGCGCTCGCTGCGGAAACAGGGCTACGACGGACGGCTGGTCGTCATCGGCGACGAGACCCACCGCCCGTACGACAGGCCCCCGCTGTCCAAGGAGTTCCTGGCCGGCGGCCTGGGCGAGGCCGACCTCGCCCTGGAGAGCGACGGCGAGGATCTGGGCGCGGAGTGGCTCCTCGGGGCCCGCGCCACCGGCCTGGATGCCGCCCGGCGCGCGGTCCGCCTCGCGGACGGCGGGGAGGTCCGGGCCGACGGCCTCGTCATCGCGACCGGCGCGGCCGCCCGCCGGCTGCCCGGCTCCGAGGGCCTCGCCGGGGTCCACGTCCTGCGCACCCTGGACGACGCCCGCGCCCTGCGGGACGAACTGGCCCGGGGCGGACGGCTGGTCGTGATCGGCGGCGGCTTCGTCGGCGCCGAGGTCGCCTCCACCGCCTACGCCCTCGGCCTGGAGGTGACGGTGGTCGAAGCGGCACCCACGCCGCTCGCCGCCCCCCTCGGCCAGGCCATGGGCAGCATCGTCTCCGCCCTCCACCTCGACCACGGCGTACGGCTGTTGTGCGGCGTCGGTGTCAAGGGGCTCGGCGGAGAGCGCCGGGTCGAGGCCGTCCTGCTGGAGGACGGCCGCAGCGTCCCCGCCGACATCGTCGTCGTGGGGGTGGGCGCACTCCCGTGCGTCGACTGGCTGGAGGGATCCGGCGTCACGCTCGACAACGGCGTCAAGTGCGGCGCGGACGGCCGCACCAGCCTCGCCGGTGTGGTCGCGGTCGGGGACTGCGCCTCCTGGTACGACCCCCGCGCGGGCCACCACCGCCGCGTCGAACACTGGACGGGCGCACAGGAACGCCCGGCCGCGGCCGTCGCCACCCTGCTGGCCGGGGGAGCGGTGGAACCGGGCGTGCCCCGGCCGCCGTACTTCTGGTCGGACCAGTACGGCGTCAAGATCCAGTTCGCCGGCCACGCGGCCGGCGCCGACAGCGTCACGGTCGAGGAAGGCGCGGCAGACGACCGCAACGTGCTGGCCGTGTACCGGCGCGCGGGCCATCCGGTCGCCGTGCTCGGGATGAACCAGCCACGGCTGTTCACCCGTTGGCGCAAGCAGCTCGCCGCCGCGGTCTCCTGACCCGGCCCCACGCCCCCACCGCGCCGCGGCCCTCCCGGGCACGCGGCGCAGCTCCCCACCCAACGCCGTCCGGAGTCGCTCTTCCCGGCGCGTGACCGCCCGATCCACGACGTTCCCCCGAGGAGTGCACCGTGACCTCGACCAGCCTGCCGGACAGCCTGATCGCCACCCTCCCCGGCTCCGCCTACACCGATCCCGCGATCTTCGCCCTGGAACAGGAGCGCATCTTCGAGACGATGTGGTTCTGCGTCGCCCGCTCGTCGGACCTGGCGAAGCCCGGCGCCTTCCGCACCGTGGACGTGGGCCGCGAGAGCATCCTCGTCACCCGCGCCCGGGACAACACGATCCGGGCCCACTTCAACGTCTGCCGGCACCGGGGGGCCAAGCTCTGCACGGAGGAGAGCGGCGAGGTCAAGCGCGCCTTCCAATGCCCGTACCACGCCTGGACCTACGGCCTGGACGGCAAGCTCGTCGCCGCGCCCAACCTCACCAAGATGCCCGACGTCGGCCGCACCGAGTACGGCCTGGTGAGCGTGGCCGTGCGCGAATGGCTCGGCTATGTGTGGGTCTGCCTCGCCGAGAACCCGCCCTCCTTCGAGGAGGACGTGCTGGGCGCGATCGTGGAGCGGCTCGGCGACGTCGAGTCGATCGAGCGCTACGACGTCGACAACCTCTCGGTCGGCAAGCGGATCGTCTACGACGTCAAGGCCAACTGGAAGCTCATCATCGAGAACTTCATGGAGTGCTACCACTGCGCCACGATCCACCCCGAACTCACCGAGGTGCTGCCCGAGTTCGCGGACGGCTACGCGGCCCAGTACTACGTCGGGCACGGCGCCGAGTTCGGTGCGGAGGTCCAGGGCTTCACCGTGGACGGCTCCGAGGGCCTGGACCGCATACCCGGTGTCGCCGAGGACCAGGACCGCCGCTACTACGCGATCACCGTCCGGCCGCAGGTCTTCATCAACCTCGTCCCCGACCATGTGATCTTCCACCGGATGTACCCGGTGGCCGTCGACCGCACGATCGTCGAGTGCGACTGGCTCTACCTCCCGCACGTCGTCGACAGCGGCAAGGACGTCAGCCGGTCCGTGGAACTCTTCGACCTGGTCAACCGGCAGGACTTCGAGGCGTGCGAGCGCACCCAGCCCGGAATGCACTCACGGCTGTACGCCAAGGGCGGTGTGCTGGTGCCCAGCGAGCACCACATCGGCGCCTTCCACGACTGGGTGAACGAGCGCCTCGGCGGTGGCTCCGCGCAGCCGGAGGGTCAGCCCAGGTAGCCCATGCGGTGACTGATCTCCTCGGCGCCCTTGACCAGCACCGGGGCCAGTTCGCGCATCCGCTCCTCGGTGAACCGGTAGGAGGGGCCGGAGGCGGTCAGCGCGGCGATGACCTCGCCCTCCCGGTCGAGCACCGGCGCGGCCATGGCGTGCAGACCGATCTCCAGCTCCTCCTGGGTCCAGGCGTAGCCCGCCTCCCGCACCTCGACGAGATGCTTCTCCAGCTTCGTCTTCGAGGTGATGGTGTGCGGGGTGACCTTCTTGAGGCCGGCCTCGGCGAGCAGCGCGGCGCGCTGCTTGGCGGGCAGGTAGGCCAGCAGGACCTTGCCGCTCGACGTCGCGTGGAGGGGGGTGAGCTGACCGACCCAGTTGTGCGCCGTGACCGCTCCGGGACCGCGCACCTGGTAGAGGTTGACGGCGTAGTGCTCCTGCAGCACCGCGATGTTGACGGTCTCGCCGATCTCCTCGGCGAGGCTCTCGCAGACCGGACGGCCCTGCTGGGTGATGTCGATGCGTCCCGTCACCGCGCCGGCCAGGCGCACGATGCCGAAGCCGAGGCGGTACTTGCCCCGCTCGCCCGCCTGCTCCACCAGGCCGCGCGCCTCCAGGGCGCCGAGCAGGC
Source organism: Streptomyces stelliscabiei (assembly GCF_014873495.1). GTDB lineage: Bacteria > Actinomycetota > Actinomycetes > Streptomycetales > Streptomycetaceae > Streptomyces > Streptomyces bottropensis. The sequence continues at coordinate 9,584,395 of NZ_JADBGF010000001.1, forward strand.
GGAAGGCGGTGGACTTGTGAACTTCGATCTCCGCGGCCACTTCGCTGACGCCGGCTTCGCCCCGGTGGGCCAGGATCTCCAGCACGCTGATGGCGCGGTCCACCGACTGCACTCCGCCGGCCTGCGAGTTCGAGGTTTCCGTGTCGTTGCTGTAGTTGCTCACAGTGAAACTATACGCGTAGTAAACAACACCATTGCAAGTAACGACGGCGTAACCCATGACCATGCAAGTTGCGCGGTTCGCAACCTAGTGCGCATAGCGCTACTCGACTAGCATGCTCGCGTATCTACGGCGCGAGCGAGACGAGGCACCATGGCTCCCTTGCAATACGACTTCGTCATCGTCGGCGGCGGATCAGCCGGCTGTGCATTGGCGAACAGACTCTCCGCGGATCCGGCGAACCGGGTGCTGGTGCTGGAGGCCGGCCGGTCCGACTACCCGTGGGATGTCTTCATCCACATGCCCGCGGCGCTGACCTACCCGATCGGCAGCCGCTTCTACGACTGGAAGTACGAGTCCGAGCCCGAACCCCATATGGGGGGCCGCCGCGTCTATCACGCCCGCGGCAAGGTGCTGGGCGGCTCCAGCAGCATCAACGGCATGATCTTCCAGCGCGGCAACCCCATGGACTACGAACGCTGGGCGGCCGACGCCGGGATGGAGATGTGGGACTACGCCCACTGCCTGCCGTACTTCCGCCGCATGGAGAACTGTCTCGCCGCCGACCCGGACGACGAGTTCCGCGGCCACGACGGCCCCCTCGTCCTCGAACGCGGCCCCGCGACCAACCCGCTCTTCGGCGCCTTCCTCAAGGCCACCGAGGAGGCGGGCTACCCGGCCACGGACGACGTCAACGGCTACCGGCAGGAGGGCTTCGCCAAGTTCGACCGCAACGTCCACCGCGGACGCCGGCTCTCCGCCTCCAAGGCGTACCTCAAGCCCGCCATGAAGCGGCCCAACCTCACCGTGAAGACCCGCGCTCTCGTCACCCGTGTCCTGTTCGAGGGCAAGCGCGCCGTCGGTGTCGAGTACCGGCGCGGCCGCGGCGCCCTGCGGCAGGTCCGCGCCAAGGAGGTCATCCTCTGCGGCGGCGCGATCAACTCCCCGCAGCTGCTGCAGCTCTCCGGCGTCGGCAACGCCGAGGAGCTGGGCGCCCTCGGCATCGACGTCGTCCACGACCTCCCCGGCGTCGGCGAGAACATGCAGGACCACCTGGAGGTGTACGTCCAGTACGCCTGCAAGCAGCCGGTCTCCATGCAGCCGTACATGGCGAAGTGGCGCGCGCCCTTCATCGGGCTGCAGTGGCTCTTCCGCAAGGGGCCCGCCGCCACCAACCACTTCGAGGCCGGTGGCTTCGCCCGCAGCAACGAGGACGTCGAGTACCCCAACCTGATGTTCCATTTCCTGCCGATCGCCGTCCGCTACGACGGCTCCTCGCCGGCCGGCGGCCACGGCTACCAGGTGCACGTGGGTCCCATGTACTCCGACGCCATCGGTTCGGTGAAGATCAAGAGCAAGGACCCACGCGAACACCCCGCGCTGCGGTTCAACTACCTCTCCACCGAACAGGACCGCCGCGAGTGGGTCGAGGCGATCCGCGTGGCCCGCAAGCTCCTCAGTCAGCCCGCGCTCGCCCCGTACAACGACGGGGAGGTCTCGCCCGGGCCGCAGGTGGAGTCGGACGAGGAGATCCTCGCCTGGGTCGCCAAGGAGGGCGAGACGGCTCTGCACCCCTCCTGCACCTGCAAGATGGGCCCCTCCAGCGACGAGACGGCCGTCGTCGACCCGGGCAGCCTGCGGGTGCACGGCGTCGAGGGCCTGCGCGTCGTGGACGCGTCGGTGATGCCCTACGTCACCAACGGCAACATCTACGCGCCGGTGATGATGATCGCGGAGAAGGCCGCCGACCTGATCCTCGGCAAGGAGCCGCTCGCTCCGTCCAAGGCCGCGTACTACCGCCACGGCGACGCACAGCAGAAGCAGGCGGGGTAGACCTTGGGCTCCGCAGGACTGCGGACGCTGCTGGACGGCGTCCGTTACGAGGTGCTGCCCGCGAAGGCGACCGAGGACAAGGTCCTCGCCCATGTTCCGCGCGACGTCGTCGTCACCGTGACGGCGTCGCCGGTCAAGGGCCTCGAACCCACTCTCGACCTGACCGCCCGGCTCGCGGCGCACGGCCGGCGGGTCGTCCCGCACGTGCCCGCGCGGCTGCTGCGGGACGACGCGCACCTGAAGGACGTCGTCGACCGGCTGCGGGAGGCGGGCGTGGAGGACGTCTTCGTCCCGGCGGGCGACGCCGACCCGCCGGCCGGGGCCTACGACGGGGCGCTGCCGGTGCTCCGCCGGCTGAGCGAACTGGGGGCGCCGTTCGCCCGTGTCGGTGTCACCGGCTACCCCGAGAGCCATCCGCTGATCCATGACGACATCACCGTCCAGGCGATGTGGGACAAGCGCGAGCACGCCACGTACGTCGTGAGCAACCTGTGCTTCGACCCGCGGGTGCTGGGGGAGTGGATCGCCCGGATACGGGGCCGGGGCATCGCGCTGCCCGTGCATGTCGGCGTCGCCGGGCCCGTGCAGCGGGCGAAGCTGCTGGCCATGGCGACGAAGATCGGCGTGGGTGAGTCGACGCGCTTCCTGACGAAGCACCCGTCGTGGTTCCTGCGGTTCGCGACGCCCGGGGGGTACGCGCCGGAGAAGCTGCTGACGCGTACCGAGCAGACGCTCACCGCGCGCGCCTCGGGGGTGGCCGGGCTGCACCTGTTCACCTTCAACCAGATCGCCGAGACGGAGGCCTGGCGCCGCGCCCTGCTGGAGCGGCTCGGGGGCTGAGGCGCGGCGGGTGGGCCGGCCTCTCGAAGACGTGTACAAGAGCGCGCGTATACGGAGCGCGTAACAGAGAACGTATACGGAGGACGTACGCAGAGGTCGCGTACGAAGGGGCGTATACGAAGCGGGGCGGGACCCGGCATCCGGGTCCCGCCCCTGGTTCGCGTGGTGGTCAGCGGAAGACGACCGTGCGGTTGCCGTCCACCATCACGCGGCTCTCGCTGTGCCACTTCACCGCGTGCGCGAGGACCTGCGCCTCGACGTCCCGGCCGACGGTGACCAGGTCCCCGGGGTCGAGCGAGTGGTCGACCCGGACCACGTCCTGCTCGATGATCTGCCCCTCGTCCAGGTCGGAGGTGACGTAGTGCGCGGTGGCGCCGACGAGCTTCACCCCGCGGTCGTAGGCCTGGTCGTACGGCTTCGCGCCCTTGAAGCTGGGGAGGAAGGAGTGGTGGATGTTGATGGCGCGGCCCTCGAACTGCTTGCACAGGTCGTCGGAGAGGATCTGCATGTAGCGCGCCAGGACCACCAGGTCGATGTCCAGGTCGCGGACCAGCTCCAGCAGGCGCGCCTCGGCCTCGGCCTTGGTGTCCCTGGTGACCGGGATGTGGTGGAAGGGGATGCCGTAGGTGTCCGCCAGCCCCTCGAAGTCCCGGTGGTTGGAGACGATCGCGGGGATCTCGATGTTCAGGGAGCCGCTGCGCGCGCGGAACAGCAGGTCGTTCAGGCAGTGGCCGAACCGGGACACCATGATGAGCGTGCGGGTCGGGGTCGAGGCCTCGCTGAGCGCCCAGGTGATCCCGTACGCCTCGGCCACGGGGCCGAACCGGTCGCACAGGGTCTTCATGGTCGCGTCCGGGTCGGAGACGTCGAAGTGGACCCGCATGAAGAAGCGGCCCTGGAGGCGGTCGTCGAACTGCTGGCTCTCCAGGATGTTGCCGGAGTTCCTGACGAGGAAGCCGCTCACCGCGTGGACCAGTCCGGCGCTGTCGGGGCAGGAAAGGGTGAGGACGAACTCACGGCCAGGTTGCGATCGAGGGAACCTTACGGACACGGTGGCCTCCGTCGGTGCGTATTGCACAACAAGGTGAGCGATACGCAACATGGTCGGCTCGACGCCGCTCGCGGTCAAGAGTGGTCGGAGAAGTGTCCTCATGGCGAAATCGTCATCGGCCAACCTCTTGACGTAGGTCGACGCCATTCGCAAAGGTGTTCCACCACAAGCAATTGAATGCATGATGCGCAACGCATTTCAGCTGAAGGGCTTGGCGCGTGGCAGATCTTTATGTGGCCGGCGAATGGCGGGATCCGGTGGCCGGAGGGCGCCGGGAGATCCGCTGTCCCGCTGATGGCACGCTCACCGCGACCGTATCGGAAGGGACACGTCCCGACACCGAGGCGGCGATCGCCGCGGCCCGTGCCGCCTTCGACGAGGGACCCTGGCCGCACACCCCGGAGCGGGAGCGCGGCGCCCTGTTGCTGCGCACCGCCGACCTCATCGAGCGGGACGCCAAGGAGTTCGCCCGCGCCGAGTCGCTGGACAGCGGCAAGCGGCTGGTGGAGAGCGAGTACGACATCGCCGACGTCGTCTCCTGCTTCCGCTACTACGGCGGGCTCGGCGGCACCGACGCGGGCCGGGTGATCGACACCGGGCGCGACGACGCCGTCAGCCGGGTCGTCCACGAGCCCATCGGCGTCTGCGGCCTCATCACTCCCTGGAACTACCCGCTGCTGCAGGCAAGTTGGAAGGTCGCCCCGGCGCTGCTGGCCGGCAACACGATCGTCCTCAAGCCCAGCGAACTCACCCCCTCCACCTCGATCCTGCTGATGCGGGCACTGCAGGAGGCGGGGCTGCCGGCCGGCGCCGCCAACCTCGTTCTCGGCACCGGACCCGAGGTCGGCGCCCCGCTCTCCGAGGACCCGCGCGTGGACATGGTGTCCTTCACCGGGGGACTGGAGACCGGGAAGCGGATCATGGCCACCGCCGCGGCGACCGTGAAGAAGGTGGCCCTCGAACTCGGCGGCAAGAACCCCAACGTGATCTTCGCCGACGCAGACTTCGAGACGGCCGTCGACTTCGCCCTCACGGCCGTCTTCCTGCACTCGGGCCAGGTCTGCTCGGCCGGTGCCCGCCTGATCGTCGAGGACTCGATCCACGACGCCTTCGTCGACGAGGTCGTCCGCCGCGCCCGGCAGATCCGGCTCGGCGGACCCTTCGACCCCGAGGCCGAGACCGGCGCGCTGATCTCCGCGCAGCACCGGGAGAAGGTCGAGGCGTACGTCGCGGCCGGCCTCGCCGAGGGGGCCGTCCTGCGCTGCGGCGGCGCGCGGCCCGAGGACCCGGCGCTCGCGGACGGCTTCTACTACCCGCCGACGGTGCTCGACGACTGCCGGCAGGACATGCGCGTGGTGCACGAGGAGTCCTTCGGCCCCGTGCTCACCGTGGAGCGCTTCACCGACGAGGACGACGCCGTACGCATCGCCAACGACACCGAGTACGGGCTCGCCGGCGCCGTCTGGACCCAGGACGCGGGCAAGGCCCAGCGGGTCGCCCGGCGGCTGCGCCACGGCACGGTGTGGATCAACGACTACCACCCCTACGTGCCGCAGGCGGAGTGGGGTGGGTTCGGGCATTCGGGCGTGGGCCGGGAGCTGGGACCGACCGGTTTGAACGAGTACCGAGAGCCCAAGCACATCTGGCAGAACATCCAACCCCGGCCGCAACACTGGTTCCGCGGCTGAATGCCGAGAAGAGGCCGATCGTGATCCCAACACAGACCGAGGCGCCGGAGCGGCGTGGCACCCCCGAGGACTCGGACGGTACTCCGGTCATATCCGTGCGCCGGCTGTGGAAGGTGTTCGGGCCGAAGGCGGACCGGGTGCCGGAGTCGGAGGAGCTGTGCGGCCTCACCCGCCGCGAGCTGATGGACCGTACGGGATGCACCGCCGCCGTGCGCGACGTGAACTTCGACGTCCGCAAGGGCGAGGTCTTCGTCGTCATGGGACTGTCCGGCTCCGGCAAGTCCACCCTGGTGCGATGTCTGACCCGGCTGATCGAACCCACCGCCGGGGAGATCGTCTTCGAGGGCGAGGACATCCGCCAGGCCGACGCCGCACGCCTGCGCGACCTCCGGCGCCGCAAGTTCTCCATGGTCTTCCAGCACTTCGGGCTGCTGCCCCACCGCCGCGTCGTCGACAACGTGTCCTTCGGGCTGGAGATCCGCGGCATGAGCAGGGCGGAGCGCACCAGGCGGGCCCTGGAGGTCGTCGAGCTCGTGGGCCTGTCCGGCTACGAGAACTCCTACCCCGACCAGCTCTCCGGCGGTATGCAGCAGCGCGTGGGACTCGCCCGGGCACTGGCCGGCGACCCGGACGTCCTCTTCTTCGACGAGCCCTTCTCGGCGCTCGACCCGCTGATCCGCCGTGACATGCAGAACGAGGTCATCCGGCTGCACCACGAGGTCGGCAAGACGATGGTGTTCATCACCCACGACCTCTCCGAGGCCCTCAAGCTCGGCGACCGCATCCTCATCATGCGCGACGGCAAGATGGTCCAGTGCGGCACCGGCGACGAACTGGTCGGGGCCCCGGCCGACGACTACGTGCGCGAGTTCGTCAAGGACGTCCCGCGTGGCGACGTGCTCACCCTGCGCTGGATCATGCGCCCGCTCAGCGACGGCGACGCCCTGGACGGTCCCGAACTCGGCCCGGACGTCGTGGTGCGCGAGGCCACCCGGGCGGTCCTGGCGGCCGACAAGCCCGTCAAGGTCGTCGAGAACGGTGAACTGCTCGGGATCGTCGGCGACGAGGAGATCCTCGCGGTGGTCGCCGGGCAGGAAGGCGGCATGTGATGACCGTCGCCGTGGAGAGACCCGAACAACCGCAGCAGCCCGAACCGCCCCGGAAGACGGACTCCGCGCCCCCGGCCGCCTCGCCCGCCGCCCGGCTGCGCCGGGTCGGGCGCGGCACGGTGGTGGCCGCGATCCTGATCGCCTGGCTGCTGCTCTTCGCCGTGCTGCGCGGCAAGCAGACCCTCACCCTCGCGGCGGCCGACCTCACGGACCTGCACCGGTGGATCAACGACCTCAACGACTCCGTCGGCGCCAACCGGAACTCCAACCCGCTGTTCCTGTACTTCTTCAACGAGATCCGTCTGGTCATCGACACCCTGGTGACCTTCATCCAGGAACTGATCTCCCAGCCCTCCGCCGACCGGCCCCTCCCGCAGATCGGCTGGCTCGGCGTCGTCGGCATCGCGGGCTACGTCTCCTGGGCCGTGGGCAACTGGCGGGTCGCCCTCCTGGCCGTGGCCGGCTTCACCTTCCTCGGGCTGCAGGGCCTGTGGCAGGAGAGCATGGACACCCTGGCGCTCACCGTCTCCGCCGTGTGCGTGGCGCTGCTGTTCGCGATCCCGCTGGGCGTGTGGGCGGGCCTGTCCGAACGGTTCAACCGGTTCGTCACACCGTTCCTGGACTTCATGCAGACGATGCCGACCTTCGTCTACCTGGCCCCGCTGACCCTGTTCTTCCTCATCGGCGGCGCCTCCGCCACCATCGCCACCGTGATCTACGCGGCGCCGCCCGCGATCCGCATCACCGCGCACGCCATCCGGTCGGTGCCCGAGACCACCGTGGAGGCGGCCGACTCGCTGGGCGCCACCCGGTGGCAGGGGCTGCTGAAGGTCCTGCTGCCGATGTCCAAGCGGACCGTGGTGATGGGCGTCAACCAGTCGATCATGGCCGCTCTGGCCATGGTGACCATCGCGGCCCTGATCGACGCGCCCGGCCTCGGCAAGACCGTCCTCCAGGCCCTGCAGTCGCTCGACGTGGGCACCGCCTTCAACGCGGGACTCGCGATCGTCGTCATGGCCATCGTCCTCGACCGGGTCACCACCGCCGCCAGCGCGCGCCAGGAGGCGGCCCGGCGCTCGACCGGCCGGTTCGTCACCTGGCGACGGCCGCTGCTGGCCGCCGGCGGTGTCGTCACCGCCGTCCTCGTCTACATGTCGCACACCTACGTGTGGGCGGCCGAGTTCCCCGGCGAGGGCGACGTCGGCAGCTCCGTCGCGCGAGCGGCGGACACCACGACCACCTGGGTGCAGGACAGCCTCGCCGGCCTCACCAACGCCTTCCGGGACGCCCTCACCAACGGCCTGCTCAACCCGTTCCAGTCGCTGCTCACCGACTCCCCGTGGTGGCTCGTCGCCGCGGTGCTCATCGCGCTCGGCACGGTGCTCGGCGGCTGGCGCGCCGGCGTCACCGCGGCCGTGTGCCTGGGCCTGCTGCTCGGTACGGGTCTGTGGTCGGACAGCATGACCACGCTGGCCTCGACGCTCGTCGCGACGGTGCTGGTGATGGTGCTCGGCATGGCCTTCGGCGTGTGGATGGGGCGCAGCGCGCTCGTGGACCGCGTCCTGCGGCCCACCCTGGACGCGGCACAGGTCATGCCCCCCTTCGTCTACCTCGTGCCGTTCCTCGCGCTGTTCGGCGCGACCCGCTTCACGGCCATCGTCGCCGCGATCGTCTACGCCGCCCCGGTCGCCATCAAGATCATCGCGGACGGGGTACGGGCCGTGCCGGCGACGACCGTGGAGGCGGCCACGGCCGCCGGGTGCAACACCTGGCAGATCATCACCAAGGTTCAACTGCCCATGTCCCGCAGTGCGTTGACGCTCGCCACCAACCAGGGCCTGATCTATGTACTGTCCATGGTGGTGGTGGGCGGCCTGGTGGGAGCCGGTGCCCTCGGCTACGACGTCGTAGCCGGATTCTCCCAGGGGCAGCTGTACGGGAAGGGACTCGCGGCGGGCCTCGCCATCGTCCTTCTCGGAGTCATGTTCGACCGGATCACGCAGGCCGCCGCGCGGCGTGTCAGCGCATAAGGAGCACTGACCATGGCAACACAAGTACGACAGTGGAGAGCCGGCGTGGCCGGACTGGCCGTCCTCGGCCTCGCCCTCACCGCCTGCGGCGGTGCGAAGGTCGGTGACAGTTCGTCGTCGGGCTCCGAGGAGTCGGGCGGCTCTGGCAAGTGCGGCGCCTTCAACCTCGCCGTCAACCCGTGGGTGGGTTACGAGGCGAACGCGGCGGTCGTCGCGTACGTCGCCGAGAAGGACCTCGGCTGCAAGGTCACCAAGAAGGACCTCAAGGAGGAGATCGCCTGGCAGGGCTTCGGGACGGGCGAGGTCGACGCCGTCATCGAGAACTGGGGCCACGACGACCTGAAGAAGAAGTACATCACCGACCAGAAGACCGCCGTCGAGGCCGGCGCGACCGGCAACAAGGGTCTGATCGGCTGGTACGTGCCGCCGTGGCTGGCGAAGGCGCACCCGGACATCGTCGACTGGAACAACCTCGACAAGTACGCCGACAAGTTCAAGACCTCCGAGTCGGGCGGCAAGGGCCAGCTCCTCGACGGCGACCCGTCGTTCGTCACCAACGACGAGGCCCTGGTGAAGAACCTGAAGCTGGACTTCAAGGTGGTGTACGCGGGCAGCGAGACCGCCCTCATCCAGGCCTTCCGCAAGGCGGAGAAGGACAAGGAATGGGTGATCGGCTACTTCTACGAGCCCCAGTGGTTCATGGCCGAGGTGCCCCTGGTCAAGGTCAAGCTGCCGGAGTACAAGACGGGCTGTGACGCGGACGCGGAGAAGGTGGCCTGCGACTACCCCGTCTACGAACTCGACAAGATCGTCAGCACGAAGTTCGCCGAGTCGGGCAGCCCGGCCTATGACCTGGTCAAGAACTTCACCTGGACCAACGACGACCAGAACACCGTCGCCAAGTACATCGCGGTGGACAAGATGACGCCCGAGGCCGCGGCGAAGAAGTGGGTCGAGGCCAACCGCGCCAAGGTCGACGCCTGGATCAAGTAACCGCGGGGCGGACCGGCGGTCGAACATGCCCGGTGGGCGGCGTGCACTGATGTGCGCCGCCCACCGGGCATCGCCGTGTCCGGGGGCGGTTCGAAGGCCCTGTCCGGTGCCGTGTCCGGGGCCGCCCGCGAGGCCGTTTTCCTCGGGTCCCGGACCTCTTGACACCCCCTCCCCGCGACAGGCACATTGAGTTGCGCAACCTGAACCATGTTGCGCAGACAGCAACTGAACCGGCTGGACTGGCTTTCAATCGGAGGTGCGGCGATGGCGGGACCCCGAGTGGTCATCATCGGAGCGGGCGTCGTTGGCGCGGCCCTCGCGGACGAGATCTCCGCGCGCGGCTGGACCGAAGTGACCGTGGTCGACCAGGGCCCGCTCCCCGCCACCGGGGGCTCCTCGTCGCACGCCCCGGGTCTGGTCTTCCAGACCAACCCGTCCAAGACCATGACCGAACTCGCGCGCTACACCGTCGAGAAGTTCTGCTCCCTCGACGTCGACGGCGAGCCCTGCTTCCTCCAGGTCGGCGGCCTCGAAGTGGCCACCACCCCCGAGCGCCTGACCGAACTGCACCGCCGGCACGGCTGGATCACCGCCTGGGGCATCGAGTCCCGCCTGCTGAGCGCCGACGAATGCGTCGAGCGGCACCCGCTGGTCAACCGCGACCGGGTCCTCGGCGGCCTCCTCGTACCGACGGACGGCCTCGCCAAGGCCGTCCTCGCCGTCGAGGCGCAGATCCGCCGGGCCACCGAGCGCGGCGTCACCTTCCTCGCCCGCCACGAGGTCCTGGACGTGCTCCGGTCCGACGGCGAAGTGACCGGGGTCCGCACCGACCAGGGCGACCTGCCGGCCGACATCGTCGTGTGCTGCGCCGGCATCTGGGGGCCGAAGATCGCCCGCATGGTGGGCATGAACCTCCCGCTCACCCCGCTCGCCCACCAGCTCGCCTGGACCGGCCCGGTACCGGCGCTGGCCGGCCAGACCGAGGAGGCGGTGCGGCCGATCCTGCGCCACCAGGACGCCGACCTCTACTACCGCGACCGCTACGACGGCATCGGCATCGGCTACTACGGCCACCGCCCCATGCCCATCTCCGCCGACGACATCCTCTCCGTGGACGAGGCCGACGCGATGCCGTCGGTCCTGAAGTTCACCGAGGAGGACTTCGCCGACGCCTGGACCGAGACCCGGTCCCTGCTGCCCGCGACGGTCGAGGCCAAGGTCGAGGAGGGCATCAACGGCCTGTTCTCCTTCACCACCGACGGCTACCCGCTCCTCGGCGAATCCCCCGACGTCAAGGGCTTCTGGGTCGCGGAGGCCGTCTGGGTCACCCACTCCGCGGGCGTGGGCCGGGCCGTCGCCGAATGGCTGGTCGACGGCCACTGCTCCTCCTTCGACCTGCACGAGTGCGACGTCAACCGCTTCGAACCGCACCAGCTGTCCCCGGAGTACGTCCTGGCCCGCGACTGCCAGAACTTCGTCGAGGTCTACGACATCCTGCACCCCCTGCAGCCGTCCGGTGACCCCCGCCCGATCCGCACCAGCCCCTTCCACACCCGCCAGCAGGAGCACGGCGCCGTCTTCCTGGAGGCGGCCGGCTGGGAGCGCCCCCAGTGGTACGAGGCCAACGCGGGCCTGGTCGAGGGCCGCAACATCCCCGTCCCCAACGACTGGGCCGCGCGGTACTGGTCGCCCATCGTCGGCGCCGAGGCCCAGGCCACCCGCGAGACCGTGGCGATGTACGACATGACGGCGCTCAAGCGCCTGGAGGTCACCGGCCCCGGCTCCGCCGCCTTCCTGGAGCGCCTGGTCACGGGCAAGGTCGCCAAGTCGGTCGGCTCGGTGACATACACCCTGCTGCTCGACCACGACGGCGGCATCCGCAGCGACATCACCGTGGCCCGCCTCGCCCACGACGTCTTCCAGGTCGGCGCCAACGGCAACCTCGACCTCGACTGGTTCACCCGCCACCTCCCCGCCGACGGCACCGTCCAGGTCCGCGACATCACCGCCGGCACCTGCTGCATCGGACTGTGGGGCCCGCTCGCCCGCAAGGTCCTCCAGCCGCTGACGGACGAGGACTTCTCGGCCGACGGTCTGAAGTACTTCCGCGCCAAGCGCGCCCACATCGGCTCCGTCCCGGTCACGGCCATGCGGCTGTCGTACGTCGGCGAACTCGGCTGGGAGCTGTACACCACCGCCGACCTCGGTCAGAAGCTGTGGGACACCCTGTGGGCCGCAGCCCGGCCGCTCGGCGGTGTCATCGCCGGACGTGGCGCCTTCAACAGCCTGCGCCTGGAGAAGGGGTACCGCTCCTTCGGCACCGACATGACCTACGAGCACGATCCCTACGAGGCCGGCGTCGGCTTCGCCGTCAAGCGCGACAAGGACGACTTCATCGGCAAGGCCGCGCTGGAGCGCCGCGCGACCGACGTCCGCCGCAAGCTGACCTGCCTCACCATCGACGACCCCAGGTCGGTCGTCATGGGCAAGGAGCCGGTCTATGACGGCGACTCGGCCGTCGGCTACGTCACGAGCGCGGCTTACGGCTACACCATCGGCAAGGGGATCGCGTACGCGTGGCTGCCGGCGGAGCTGGCGGTCCCCGGGACCGCGCTGCACATCGGGTACTTCGACCAGCGCGTGGAGGCCGTGGTGGCCGAGGAGCCGTTGTTCGACCCGTCGATGTCCCGTCTTCGTGGGTGAGTGGGTCCGGAGATCGAAAAGGAGCACCGACCGTGAGCGCACAGTTGCTCGACGGGAAGGCCACGGCCGCCGTCATTCGTCGTGAACTCGCCGAGCGTGTAGGCAAGTTGACTGCCGCCGGCGGGCCTCCGCCCGGTCTCGGGACCGTCCTCGTCGGGGACGATCCCGGCAGCCGTGCCTATGTGGGGGGCAAGCACCGGGACTGCGCCCAGGTCGGCATCGCCTCGATCCGTCGCGAACTGCCCGCCGACGCCACACAGCGCCAGGTCGAGGACGTCATCGACGAGCTGAACGCCGACCCGGCCTGCACCGGATACATCGTCCAGCTGCCGCTCCCGCGTCATCTGGACGCGGGCGCCGTCCTGGAGCGCATGGACCCGGCGAAGGACGCCGACGGCCTCCACCCCGTCAGCCTCGGCCGGCTGGTCCTCGGCGGGGCCGCGCCGCTGCCGTGCACCCCGCGCGGCATCGTCGAGCTGCTGCGCCGGTACGAGGTGCCGATCGCCGGAGCGCGGGTCTGCGTGATCGGACGCGGCATCACGGTGGGACGGCCCCTCGGCCTGCTGCTCACCCGCAGGTCCGAGAACGCCACCGTCACCCTCTGCCACACCGGAACCACGGGCCTGGCCTGGCACGTGCGCGAGGCGGACATCGTCGTGGCGGCGGCCGGCTCACCCGGACTGATCACCAAGGACATGCTGCGCCCCGGCGCGGCCGTCCTGGACGTGGGGATCACCCGCACCGACGAGGGTCTGGTCGGCGACGTCCACCCGGACGCCACCCAGGTCGCCGGATGGCTCGCGCCGATGCCCGGGGGTGTGGGCCCGATGACACGGGCGATGTTGCTGGCCAACGTCGTCGAGGCAGCCGAGAGGAACGCGACCGCCGTATGAACGCGCACGTCCCCGAGTACTCGCAGCATCCGCACCTCTCACACGACGGAGACGTCCGATGAGCCCCCGTACCCCCGGCGCCGAGCTGCCCGAACACCCCGACTGGCTGTGGCGCACACCGGAGCCGAAGCGCAGTTACGACGTGATCGTCGTCGGCGGCGGCGGACACGGCCTCGCCACCGCCCACTACCTCGCGAAGAACCACGGCATCACCAACGTGGCCGTGCTGGAGAAGGGCTGGCTCGCGGGCGGCAACATGGCCCGCAACACCACCATCATCCGCTCCAACTACCTGTGGGACGAGAGCGCCGGCATCTACGAGCACGCGCTCAAGCTCTGGGAGGGCCTGGCGGAGGAGCTGGACTACCCGATCCTGTTCTCCCAGCGCGGTGTGCTGAACCTGGCGCACAGCCTGCAGGACGTCCGCGACAGCGTGCGCCGCGTGGAGGCCAACCGCCTCAACGGCGTCGACGCGGAATGGCTGGACGCCGAGCAGGTGAAGGAAGTCTGCCCGATCGTCAACATCTCCCCGGACGTGCGCTACCCGGTCCTGGGCGCCACCTACCAGCCCCGGGCGGGCATCGCCAAGCACGACCACGTGGCCTGGGGCCTGGCCCGCTCCGCGGACGCCGCCGGCATCGACATCATCCAGAACTGCGAGGTCACCGGCCTGGACGTGGTCGGCGGCAGAGTGGTCGGTGTGCGGACGACGCTCGGCCCGATCGCGGCCGGCAAGGTCGCGCTCTGCTCGGCGGGCCACACCTCGGTCCTGGCCGCCATGGCCGGCATCGAACTCCCGCTCCAGAGCCACCCGTTGCAGGCACTGGTCTCGGAGCTGCTGGAGCCCGTGCACCCGACGGTCGTGATGTCCAACGCGGTCCATGTGTACGTCAGCCAGGCCCACAAGGGCGAGCTGGTGATGGGCGCGGGCATCGACGCGTACAACTCCTACACCCAGCGCGGCGCGTTCCACATCATCGAGGAGCAGATGTCCGCCGCGCTGGAACTCTTCCCGGTCTTCGCCCGCGCCCACGTCCTGCGCACCTGGGGCGGCATCGTCGACACCAGCCCCGACGCCTCCCCGATCATCGGCCTCAGCCCGGTCGACAACCTCTACCTCAACTGCGGCTGGGGCACGGGCGGCTTCAAGGCCACCCCCGGGGTCGGCTGGGTCTACGCCCACACCATCGCCCACGACACCCCCCACCCCCTCAACGCCCCCTTCTCGCTCGACCGTTTCACCACCGGCGCGCTCGTCGACGAGCACGGCGCGGCCGCGGTGGCCCACTAGGGAGCCCAACCATGCTGCTCATCACCTGCCCGTGGTGCGGGCCCCGCGACGAGGCCGAGTTCCACTACGGCGGCCAGGGACACGTGCCCTACCCCGAGACCCCGTCGGCCCTCACCGACGAGGAGTGGGCCCGCTACCTCTTCTTCCGTGACAACCCCAAGGGCCCGTTCGCCGAGCGGTGGAGCCACGCGGCGGGCTGCCGCAAGTGGTTCAACGCGGTACGGGACACCTCGACCAACGAGATCCTGGCGGTGTACCGGGCGGGAGAACCGCGCCCGGCCACGGAGGAACTGCGGCGCGCGCCGAGCTCCGACGCGCGCGCGGCTTTCGTGGAACCCCCGGCGAGCCCTGAGTCGCCTCCGGCCACGCACCGGCCCAGCCCGGCACCGCCGGCCCGTCCGGCGCCGGCGGGGGGCGAGACCCAGCCCTTCCGCCTGCCCACCGGCGGCCACATCGACCGCGACGCCCCCCTGACCTTCGTCTTCGACGGCACCGAGTACCAGGGCTACCGAGGCGACACCCTCGCCTCCGCCCTCCTCGCCAACGGTGTCATCGAGACGGGCACCAGCATCAAACTCGGCCGTCCCCGGGGCATCTTCTCGGCCGGCGTCGAGGAACCCAACGCGGTCATCCAGATCGAGGCCCCCTTCCCCGAGCCGATGCTCCCGGCGACCACCGTCGAGCTGTACGACGGCCTCGTCGCGAGCAGCCTCCCGGGCCAGGGCCGCCTCGCCACCGAACCGGACCCCGCCCGCTACGACGCCGTACACGCCCACTGCGACCTGCTGGTCGTCGGCGCGGGCCCGGCCGGCCTCGCCGCGGCCGCCGCCGCCGCCCGCAGCGGCGCCCGCGTCATCCTCGCCGACGACCAGCCACAGCCGGGCGGCAGCCTCCCGGGCACGGGCGAACACCTCGACTGGGTCGAGGAGACGGCCCGCGACCTCGACGCCGAGCCCGAGGTCCGCGTACTGCGCCGCACGACCGTCTTCGGCTACTACGACGACAACCACCTCCTCGCCGTGGAACGCCGCACCAACCACCTGGGCGCGAGCGCTCCCGCACATGTCTCCCGCGAACGGGTCTGGCGTATCCGCGCCCGCCGTGTCGTCCTCGCCACCGGCGCCCACGAACGCTCCCTCGCCTTCGCGGACAACGACCGCCCCGGTGTGATGCTGGCCGCCTCGGCCCGCACCCACGCCCTTCGCCACGGCGTCCTGCCGGGCCGCCGCGCCGTCGTGTTCACCGCCAACGACAGCGCCTACGCGGCGGCCCTGGACCTCGCCGCGGCGGGCGTCGACATCGCGGCGATCGTCGACACCCGTCCCGAACCGGGCGAGTGGGCGCGGCGCGCCCGCGAGGCCGGCATCGAGGTACTGGCCGGGCACGCCGTCACCGGCACGGAGGGCGATCCGCGCCTCACCGCCGTGTCCGTCGCCCCGTACGGGGAGTCCGAGGGCCAGCGGCGGTTCGACGCCGACCTCCTGTTGGTGTCCGGCGGCTGGAACCCGGTCACGCACCTCTTCAGCCAGGCGGGCGGCAAGCTGCGCCACGACGAGGCGCTGGGTTCCTTCGTCCCCGACACCTGCCGTCAGGCGGTCGAGGTGGCGGGCAGCGCGAGCGGCGTGTTCGACCTCGCGGCGGTCCTCGCCCAGGGCGCCGCCGCCGGAGCCCGCGCCGTCGAGGCCGAGGGCTACCGGTCCGAGGCACCCCCTCTCCCGCAGGTGCCCGCCCAGCCGCGACCGACGCCGCCGATGCACGTGTACGTCGTCCCGGGGGACACCGGCCGCCCCCGCTTCGTCGACCTCCAACGCGATGTCACCGTCGACGACCTGACCCGCGCGACCGGCGCCGGCATGCGCTCGGTCGAGCACACCAAGCGCTACACCACGGCCGGCACCGCCAACGACCAGGGCAAGACCTCCGGCGTCCTGGCCGGCGGCGTGGTCGCCGAACTGCTCGGCGTGGACGTCTCCGCACTCGGCACGACCACCTTCCGGCCCCCGTACACCCCCGTCTCCTTCGCCACCCTCGCGGGCCGCGACCGGGGCGCCCTGCACGACCCGATCCGCACGACGGCCCTCCACACCTGGCACGTCGAACACGGCGCCCTCTTCGAGAACGTCGGCCAGTGGAAGCGGCCCTGGTACTACCCGCAGGACGGCGAGGACATGGAGAGCGCCGTGCTGCGCGAGTGCGCCGCCGCCCGCGACGGCGTCGCCTTCATGGACGCCTCCACCCTCGGCAAGATCGACGTCCAGGGCCCGGACGCCGCCGTGTTCCTCGACCGGCTCTACACCAACATGATGTCCACCCTGAAGGTCGGCATGATCCGCTACGGCGTCATGTGCCGCCTGGACGGCATGCTCTTCGACGACGGCACGGTCATCCGCCTCGCCCAGGACCGCTTCCTGGTCACCACCACGACCGGCAACGCGGCCGCCGTACTGGACTGGATGGAGGAGTGGCTGCAGACCGAGTGGCCCGACCTCAAGGTCCACTGCACGTCCGTGACCGAACAGTGGGCCACCGTCGCCCTGGTCGGCCCGCGCTCCCGCGACGTCCTCGGCGCACTCGCACCCCAACTGACCGTGTCCAACGACGACTTCCCCTTCATGGCCTGGCGCGAGACGGCCGTCGCGGGCATCGACGCCCGGGTCTGCCGGATCAGCTTCTCCGGCGAACTCGCCTACGAGATCAACGTCTCGCCCTGGGACGCCCTCACCCTCTGGCAGGCGCTGTACGAGGCCGGGGCCGCCTACGGCATCACCCCGTACGGCACCGAGACCATGCACGTCCTGCGCGCCGAGAAGGGCTACCCCATCGTCGGCCAGGACACCGACGGCACCGTCACCCCGCAGGACCTGGGCATGAGCTGGGTGGTCTCGAAGAAGAAGCCCGACTTCATCGGCAAGCGCTCCTACGCCCGCGCCGACACCCTCCGCGCCGACCGCAAGCACCTCGTCGGCCTCCTCCCGGAAGACCCGGGCACCTTCCTCCCCGAGGGCACCCACCTGATCGCCGACAGCGTCCTGCCGGCGCCGCCCGTCCCGATGCTCGGCCATGTCACCTCCAGCTACCGCAGCGCCGCCCTCGGCCGGACCTTCGCGCTCGCCCTGATCAAGGGCGGCCGGGACCGCATCGGCGAACGGCTGTACGCCCCCGTGGGCGACCGGCTGGTCCCGGTGACCGTGGCAAGCCCCGTCCTCTACGACCCCGAGGGAGCACGTCGTGATGGCTGACACCGCACTCACCGCTCCGCCCCGCAGCCCCCTGTCCGACGCCGCGGGCCGCCTGGCCGGCGCCACCCGTGCCTCCCGGGGTGCCATCCGGCTGGCCGAACTCCCCTTCCTGACCCAGCTCGACATCCGCCTCGACGCCAAGGGGGCGGCCGCCGACGCCATCGGCCTCGCCCTGGACCTCCCGCTGCCCCTCGAACCCGACACCGTCGTACGCGCCGGGCAGTTGACCGCCCTGTGGCTGGGGCCCGACGAATGGCTGCTGGTGGGCCCGCCGGGCAGCGCCCGGGACCTGGAGGACCGGATCCGCACGGCCGCCGGCGACGAACCCGTCTCCGTCACCGACGTCTCGGCCCAGCGCACCACCCTCCTCGTGGCCGGCCCCGGCGCGCGCGAGCTCCTGTCCCACGGCTGCGCCCTGGACCTGCACCCACGCGCCTTCGGCGCCGGGCGCTGCGCCCAGACCACCCTGGGCCGCACCCAGGTCGTCCTGGTCGCCCGAGACGAACCCGCCACGGGGTTCTGGGTACTGGTCCGCTCGTCCTTCGCCGGGTATCTGACGGACTGGCTGCTGGACGCGGCGACGGAACACCTGTCGGCCTGAGCCGACAGCACGCGCACCGACCCGTGTGGGGCACCCGTCAGGGTGCCCCACAGCGCTTTACTTCCCGAGCGTCGGGTACAGCGGGTGCTTGTCGGCGAGGGCCTTGACCCGGGCCTTGAGGGTCTCGGTGTCGGGGTCGGGCTTGAGGGCCTGGGCGATGACGTCGGCGACCTCGGTGAAGTCCTCGGCGGTGAAGCCGCGGGTGGCGAGGGCGGGGGTGCCGATGCGCAGGCCGGAGGTGACCATCGGGGGGCGGGGGTCGTTGGGGACGGCGTTGCGGTTGACGGTGATGCCGACCTCGTGGAGGCGGTCCTCGGCCTGTTGTCCGTCGAGTGCGGAGTTGCGCAGGTCGACGAGGATGAGGTGGACGTCGGTGCCGCCGGACAGGACGTCGATGCCGGCTTCGCGGGCGTCGGGGGCGGTGAGCCGCTCGGCGAGGATCTTCGCGCCCTCGACCGTGCGCCGCTGGCGCTCCTTGAACTCCTCGCTCGCGGCGACCTTGAAGGAGACCGCCTTGGCCGCGATGACGTGCTCCAGCGGACCGCCCTGGAAGCCGGGGAACACCGAGGAGTTGAGCTTCTTGGCGAACTCCTTGCTCCGGGCGAGGATGATGCCGCCGCGCGGGCCGCCCAGCGTCTTGTGGGTCGTGGAGGTGACCACGTCCGCGTACTCGACCGGGTTGGGGTGCAGCCCGGCCGCCACCAGACCCGCGAAGTGCGCCATGTCCACCCACAGGAACGCGCCGGTCTCGTCGGCGATCCGGCGGAACGCGGCGAAGTCCAGCTGCCGCGGATACGCCGACCAGCCCGCGATGATCACCTTCGGGCGGTGCTCCTTGGCCAGCCGCTCGACCTCGTCCATGTCGACCAGGCCGGCGTCGTCCACGTGGTAGGCGACCACGTCGAACTGCTTGCCGGAGAAGTTCAGGCGCATGCCGTGGGTGAGGTGGCCGCCGTGGGCCAGGTCCAGGCCGAGGATGGTGTCGCCGGGCTGGGCGAGGGCGAAGAGGGCGGCCTGGTTGGCGGAGGCGCCGGAGTGCGGCTGGACGTTGGCGTACTCCGCGCCGAACAGTTCCTTGAGGCGGTCGATCGCGATCTGTTCGGTGACGTCGACGTGTTCGCAGCCGCCGTAGTAGCGGCGGCCGGGGTAGCCCTCGGCGTACTTGTTGGTGAGGACGGTGCCCTGGGCCTCCATGACGGCGAGGGGGGCGAAGTTCTCGGAGGCGATCATCTCCAGGGTGGACTGCTGGCGGTGCAGCTCGGCGTCGACGGCGGCGGCGACCTCGGGGTCCAGCTCGTGCAGGGGAGTGTTCAGAAGCGACATGCGTACGACCTCGTCTTCTCAGCCGGCGGTGCGTATTGAGCAACATGTAGAGCGATACGCAACATGGTCCAAGAGGGGCGAGGCCCGGTCAAGGGCGTGGACGGAGAACCGGGGCTCCGACGACGAAGCGCCCGGCCCGTCGACCACGACGGACCGGGCGCTTCACCACTCAGCTCATCGCGGCTCGCCCGCGTACGGCGCCACGGTGATCCGGTCGATCAGCGGTGCGTAGCGCGAGCGGAGCAGCACGCCGGGGAAGGTGTCCGAGGCGTAGGTGGTGCCGTCGAAGTTCGGCAGCTCCTCGGAGCGCAGGGTGAGGGTGTTGCGGCCCTTCTTGAGGTCGACCGGGACGGTCAGCTCCCAGAAGTTGTTGCGGTGGAAGCTGTGCGGGAAGCCGACGCGCCGCGCCTCGCCGCCGTTGACGGTGAGGTCGGCGTGGCGGGCGAGCGGGTCCGGGTTGTAGTGGGTGGCCTCGGACTGTTCGGGGTTGGAGTAGCGGATGCGCAGGGCGTGAAGGCCGGCCCGGTCCGCGGTGACGGTGAAGGTCGCCGTGTTTCCGTTGCCGGGGCCGCCGCCGATCCCGCTGATCGCCGTGCCGTCGGTCGCCAGGGAGAGCGGGGTGAGCGTGGCCGAGCCCGCCAGCTTCGCGTCCTTCGCCTCGTACGTACGCGTCGGGAGCGAGCCTTCCGTCGGCGTGACCGTGAGACGGTCGACGAGGGTGGTGGCCGAACGGCCGGTCACGGTCACCTTGTTGACGCCGCCCGACAGGGAGACGGCCACGCTGTTCTTGGTCTTGGTCAGGCGCAGGACGTCGTGTCCGTTGACGGAGAGCCGGGCTTTCATGGTGTCGAGGGCGTCGACCTTGAGAGTCGCCTCGCGCTCCGTGGGGGAGTAGACCCAGAACGTGGCGGTCTGGTCCTTCGTGAGCCGCATCGCGCCCGAGCCGGTGGCGGGGACCACGGCCTTCTTCGGCAGCTCGTAGACGGGCTGCGCGCCCTGGGCCGGCCAGGCCAACTCACCCTCGTACACCTGGGTTTCGGCCGAGGGGTCGGGGAGGGACAGCGTGAGGCGGTCGACGATGGCGTCCCCCTGGGTGACGTGCTTGCCGTCGAGGCTCCTGGCGGCGAGCGTCAGTGTGTGCTTGCCCTTGGTGAGGCGCACCTTGGTGTCGGTGTGGTCCCACACCACCCACTTGTAGCCGAGCGGCAGATGCAGCTCCTGCTCGCCGTCCGCCTTGCCGTCCACGCGGAGGAAGACGTTCGTGGGGCCCTGCTCCTTCACCTTGTCGAAGGTGTTGAGGGAGTTGGCGAAGACGCTCAGGTCGTAGGTGCCGTCCTCGGGCACGTCCACCGCGAAGTCGAGGGTGACGTCCGAACCGGTGCGCAGACCGCCCACGTCGTAGCCGCCCGAGGTGTAGAACTTCGACACGTCGCGGGGGGAGCCCTCGGGGCCGTTCCTGGAGTAACCGGACCCGGTGTGGGCGGCGGCCTCCGCCTCGTAGGACGCCTGCCAGGAAGCGGGCGGGGTCTGGGTGCCCTTCGCCTTCTCGGCCGGGCTGAGGACGATCTCGTACGCCGACGACTCCTTCAGCGCCGGCAGCGTGCCGTCGCCGAAGCCGACGACGACCGTGCCGTCGTCACCGACCCGAAGGTCCGTCTCGGTGAGCAGCTTCGGGCCGGAGGAGTCGCCGAGCTGCCCGGTCCACTCGATCTCCCGCACCCAGGCGTGCACGCGCTCCCCGAACAGCTTCTTCGGGACGTCCGCGAAGGTGATGTGGCCCTTGCCGGTGGACCCGCCGAAGACCAGCCGGGCCTGCTTGCGCTTCTCGTCCAGTGTGGCGACGCCCTGCATGGTGTAGTTCTCGCCGGGGAACGGCGGGGTCACCTTCACCGTGTGGCCGCTCATCGACGCGTACGAGTTCAGCAGCCACCACTGGCCGTTGCCCCGGTTCGACTGCACCGCGGAGTCGGAGAGGTTGCCGTCGATGTTCCAGTACGCGATGTCGGCGTCCACCTTGGACTCCTCGATCGCGGACACCCACTGGATCATCTGGCCGGGGACGGAGGTGTGGTAGTTGAAGGCGTACTCGTTGATGTTGACGGGCAGTTCGGTGCCTTCCTTGTCGGTGCCCTTGAACACCTCCTTCTCCCAGCCCCGGTACTTGGCGACACTCGCGCGCACCGCCTCCGGGTGGCTCAGCTCGTGCCAGGTGATCACCTCCGGGACGGTGCCGGCGGCCACGGTGTGCTGGAGGAAGCCCTTCACCTGGTCGTAGAGGACGCTGGTGTTGGGGCCGGCGATGCGGGCGTCCGGCATCCTCTCCTTGATGAGCCGGTAGGCGCCGTCCCAGGCGGCGAAGAAGTCGTCCGGGTCGGTGAGCCAGCTGACCTTGTCGTAACTCCACTCACCGGTACCGAACATGTTGCCCTCGGGCTCGTTGTACGGCACGAAGACGATGTTGCCCTGGTACTTCTTCGGCAGCTTCAGGACCTGGTCGACCTGGTCGGCGATCTTCTTCTCGTAGAGCCTGAGCTTCTCCTGCGGGGTGTCGCCCGGCCACTGGTACGGGAAGCCGCGGTGGATGTCGGTCATGTAGATGTACACATCGCCGTCGGTGGAGTCGGCCAGCGGCTTCACCACCTCCAGCGCGTCGGCCCCCGGGTGCTGCGGACCGTCCTGCGCCTTGGTGGAGACCGTGCGCAGGCCCATGCCCTCCATCAGGTTGTTGGTGGGGACGTCCGGCCCGTACACGCCGTAGAGCGTGCCGGACGCGCCGCCGTGGAACGCGCCGGTGTCCGAGCCGAGGTCGACGGTGAGCTGTCCCTCGCGCACCACCGTGACGGTCGCCTTCACCGCGCGCCCGGCCGCGGTCCCCGCGACGGTGAACGTCCCCGGCCGGTCGTACTTCTCGGACGGTACGGCGTCCCAGGCGATCCGCGTGTCACGGTCGTAGCCGTCGGAGAAGGACGAGCGGACGGTGGCGGGCAGCGCGGGGGCGGTCCCGGTCGTGGTGCGGACCTCGAAGGACGTCTTCGAGGGTTCCTGGACGGTGGGCACGTCCCCGACGGTACCGGCCACCTGTTCGGCGCTGAGCGCCGCGTGCCACACGGTGAAGTCGTCGATCGCACCGTTGAGCAGCGGGTCGGGCCAGAAGGACTTGCCGATGTAGCCGGCGGCGGTGGCCGAGGCGTTCAGCAGGTCCTTCGCCTTGACGTCGGTCTCGGCGGAGGAGACCGCCACACCGTCGAGGTAGGTGGTGACCTGACCGGCGGCGGTGTCGAGGGTGACGGTGACGGTCTTCCACGCGTCGGCGGGCAGCATCGCGTACCCGCCGGCCTGTGCCTCCGCGCCCCCGCCGCCGGTGGTGACGGCGGTGCGAAGGCGCCCGTCGCCGTTGTAGGGCGTGGAGAAGAGGTACCTGCTGGTGTCGGTGCCCAGGTCGAAGATCCGCTGCCAGGACGACCGTTCGCCGCTCCATTTCACCCGGGCGGAGACCGTCAGGTCGCTGGTGTCGCCGATCACCGCGCGGGGCAGCCGGACGTACGCGCCGTCGGAGGTGGGCGCACCGCCCGGCAGGGCCAGCGCCCTGCCGCCGTCCGCGCCCGCCACGGAGCGGGCGGTCGTGGCGTGCACCAGGGTCGCCGTCAGGCCGTTGCCCGAGCTGTCGGCGATCCGGCCGGAGGCGAGGTCGTCCTCGTCGAAGGTGTAGCGGGCGACGGGCGGGGGCGTGTCGGCCGCCTGCGCGGGGACGGCGGGTGCGGCCAGCAGGCCCGCGCCGAGCGTCAGGGCCACGGCGGCCGGTGCTCGGCGCCGGGCGGATCTGTCAGCGGATGGCATGGATCGCGTCCTCAATCCTCGGGGTGACGGGGTTCCGGTGGGCCCACCTCGGTCGGCTGCTCGTCCATGTGCCGCCGCCCGGGCAGGGGCACGGAGGGGGTCCGGGGCGCGCGAAGCGGCCCTCGCGGGTGCCGGAAGGATCACTTCATCGAACCGGTTCGGCGAAGCTAGCACCGGGACCCCCGGCCAGCAATCCCTCCGGCGCGGCGGATTTCCACGGTCTCTCCGGGTCCTCGAACGCGTCGCGAACGACGTGTCCTAGGTGTTGACAGGCTCCCTCGCAGTTTCTACCTTCACTTCACGCGAACCGGTTCGACGATCGGTGAGCACCCCTCGTCCGTCCCATCCCTCAGGACCACCGGACCGGTACTCTCTCTCGGAGGAGACGAACCGGTTCGAGCAAGGAGTCGGCGTGAACATCGGTGAGATCGCCCGGCGGGCCGGTGTGTCGCGCAGCACCGTTTCCTATGCGCTGAGCGGCAAGCGTCCGGTGTCGGAGGACACCCGCCGCAGGATCCAGGAGGTCGTGGACGAGCTGGGGTATCAGCCGAGCGCCAGTGCTCGTGCCCTGGCCAACGGCCGGACCAGCACGATCGGCCTGGTCTTTCCGCCGGCCGGGAATCACTACACGGGCATGCAGCTGGATTTCATCGGCAGTGTGGTGGAGGCCGCCGCGGCCTACGACTACGACGTCCTGTTGTCCCCCAGCGGCGTGGACAGCGACCGTTCCTTCCAGCGACTGCTGGGCGAGCGCCGGGTCGACGGCGCGATCCTGATGGAGATCCGGCTGCAGGACGACCGGCTCGACCACCTCGCGGCGGTGGATTTCCCCTCCGTCGCCATCGGCCGCACCGCCCACCCGGAGGGCAGCTGGTGGGTGGGCCTCGACCACACCGAGCTGGTCCAACGCTGCGTCCACCACCTGGCGGACCTCGGCCACCGCCGGGTCGCCTTCGTCAACCGTCCCGAGCAGCTGCTGCGGGCGGGGTACGAGTCGGCCCAGCGAGGGCTGGACGGTTTCACCAAGGCCGCGGCGGAGCGCGGTCTGACGGTCCGCACGTACTGCTGTGGTGACGACGCCGCCTCGGGCCAGGCCTGTGTGCAGCGGATCCTGCACGACGACCCCGCCACTACGGCGCTGGTCACCTTGAACGAGGCGGCGCTGGGCGGTCTCTACCGGGGCCTGGCCCAGGCCGACCGCCTTGTGCCGCGCGACTTCTCGGTCACCGGTGTGGTGGCCGGCCGGTGGGCGGAGACGGTGACCCCGCAGCTCACCGCGGCGGACGTCCCGGCGGCCGAGATGGGCCGCCTCGCCGTCGAACTGCTGGTGGAACGGCTCGACCAGCCCGGCGCACGGCCCCGCCACCACCTGCTCGTCCCGCCGATCTCACTGCGGGCCAGCACCGGCCCCGCGGGCGTCCCGCCCGGCCCGGATCTCGGGCCCGCCACGACACCCTGACCCGAGCCCTCTCTCTTTTTCACTCCGTCGGACACCCTCACCGCCCCCGGGCGCTGTACGGCGTACCGACCTTCAGCGACCCATGTCCTCGGCACCCGCATGCCAGAAACAGAGGAACCGTGATGAACAGCTCCGCAAGAAGGCGCCGACTGACCGCAGCGGCCCTGACCACCCTCGCCGTCGCCGCCGGTGCCACCGCGTGCGGCTCCGGCAAGGACGGCACCGGCGCCAAGGGCGCCGACAGCGGCACGTACACCGTGTGGGACCCCTACCCGCAGTTCGACAAGGGGTCGGCGTGGGCGAAGCTGCTCGACGACTGCGGTGCCAAGGCCGGTGTGAAGGTCAAGCGGACCGCGTTCGACACGAGCGACCTGTCGAACAAGGCACTCCTCGCGGCGCAGCAGGACAACTCCGCGGACGTGCTGATCGTCGACAACCCGGTGGTCTCGACGCTGGCCGAGGCGGGCGTCCTGACCTCGACCGACGACAACAAGCTCGACACCTCCAAGGTGGATCCCAACCTGCTCGCGGCCGGTCAGTCGGGCGGTAAGACGTACGGCATGCCGATCGGCGCGAACACGCTCGCCCTCTACTACAACAAGGAGGTGCTGAAGAAGGCGGGTGTCGACATCGCCTCGGTGAAGGACTGGAAGTCGCTGACGGCGGCGCTGGCGAAGGTCGACAAGGCGGGGAAGAAGGGCATCACGTTCTCCGCGATCGGCACCGAGGAGGGCAGCTTCCAGTTCCTGCCGTGGTTCTGGGGCTCGGGAGCACAGCTGACGGACGTCGGCTCGGCGCAGGCGGTGTCCGCGCTGACACTGTGGAAGAACTGGCTGGACAAGGGCTATGCCCCGAACTCGGTCATCAACAACACCCAGACGACCAGCTGGCAGGAGTTCGCGACGGGCGACTACGCGTTCGCGGAGAACGGCACCTGGCAGCTCGCCAACGCGAAGAAGGCGGGCTTCGAGTACGGCGTCATTCCCGTCCCCGGTGCCTCCGGTGGCAATGCCGCCGCCCCCACCGGCGGCGAGTTCGTCACCCTCCCCGTCCAGGGCGACACCGGCCGCTACGCCACCTCGCAGAAGCTTGTGACCTGCCTGACCGGCACGGACAACCTCCTCGCCACCGACACCACCCTTTCGTACGTGGCCCCGACCGCCGAGGTGCAGGACAAGCAGGTGGCGGCGAACGCCGAGCTGAAGCCGTGGGTGGAGGCGGTCAAGGCGGCCAAGGGGCGCACCAGTGACGACCTGGGCACCAAGTACCCCAAGATCTCCGAGCAGGTGTGGAAGGCCGTCCAGTCCGCGCTCAGCGGGTCCCAGTCGCCCGAGGACGCGCTGACCGCAGCCCAGGCCGCGGTCAAGTGACCGCGGTACAGCACCGGTTGACGAGCGTCACGACCCAGGTCCGGCGCCGTCGCCCGGTGTCCCCGCAGTGGACCGCCTGGGCCTTCCTCACCCCGGTCACCCTCTACCTCGCCCTCTTCTACGCCTATCCGCTCTACCGCAACCTCGACCTGAGCCTGCGCGACTACACCGTGCGCTCCTTCGTCCAGGGCGACGCGCCGTTCACCGGCCTGGCGAACTACCGGACCGTCTTCGACGACCCGACCTTCGCGCCCGCTCTGCTGCACACCGTCGTCTTCACCGCCGTGTGCCTGTTCTTCCAGTACGCCCTCGGCCTCGCCCTCGCGGTCTTCTTCAACCAGCACTTCAAGCTCTCCGCCACCCTGCGGGCCCTGTTCCTCGTCCCCTGGCTGCTGCCGCTCATCGTGTCCGCCTCCACCTGGTCGTGGATGCTCAACAGCGACTCCGGCATCGTCAACACGGCGCTCGGTGTCGTGGGCATCGACCCCGTCAACTGGCTGACCTCACCCACCTGGTCGCTGACCTCGGTGATCATCGCCAACATCTGGATCGGCGTCCCCTTCAACCTGGTCGTCCTCCACAGCGGCCTCCAGTCCGTCCCGGCCGGACTGTACGAGGCCGCCGCCCTCGACGGGGCGAACGCCTGGCAGCGCTTCTGGCGGATCACCTTCCCCCTGCTGCGCCCGGTCTCCGCGATCACGCTGCTGCTCGGACTGGTCTACACGCTCAAGGTCTTCGACATCATCTGGATCATGACCAAGGGCGGCCCGGCGGACTCCTCCACCACCTTCGCCACCTGGTCCTACCAGCTCGGCTTCGGCAGTCTCCTGCCCGCCTTCGGGCCCGGTGCGGCCGTCGGCAACCTGCTCGTCGTCGCCGCCCTGGTCTTCGGCCTGATCCATGTCCGGGTCCAGCGAAAGCAGGCACTGTCATGACGCGCCGCAGTCCATGGAAGACCCTCGTGGGGGTCGCGCTCACCGCGATCATGCTGTTCCCGGTCTACTGGATGCTCAACGTGTCCTTCACCCGTGACCAGGACATGCGCAAGAGCCCACCCGACCTCTTCCCCGCCGACGGCACACTGGACGGCTACCGCAAGGTGCTGGACGAGCAGTTGCCCTACCTCGGCACCAGCCTCGTCATCGGCCTCGGCACCGTCGTCCTGACCGTGGCCCTCGCCGCACCCGCCGGCTACGCGCTGGCCAAACTGCGCCCGCGCGGCGGCGGAGTGCTCGGCTTCGTGCTGCTGGCCGCCCAGATGATTCCCGGCATCATCATGGCGATGGGGTTCTACGCCATCTACCTCCAGCTCGGCCTGCTCCAGTCCGTCCCCGGACTGATCGTCGCCGACTCCACCCTGGCCGTCCCCTTCGCCGTCCTCATCTTCACCGCGTTCATGTCCGGCATCCCCGGCGAACTGCTCCAGGCCGCGCAGATGGACGGAGCCGGGCCGCTGCGCACCTTCCGGTCGATCGTGCTGCCCATGAGCCGCAACTCGGTCGTCACGGTCTCGCTGTTCGCGTTCCTGTGGTCGTGGTCCGACTTCGTCTTCGCCGCCACCCTGGCCAACGGCGGTACCCACGAGCCCATCACCCTCGGCATCTACCACTACATCGGCAACAACAACCAGGAGTGGAACGCCATCATGGCCACCGCCGTCCTGGCCTCCCTGCCCGCCGCCGTCATCCTCGTCCTCGCCCAGCGCTACGTCGCCGCGGGCGTGACCGCCGGCGCCGTCAAGGACTGAACTCCCCCCTTCCCCCCCGCACTCCCGCTTCGAGAAACGAGTCGCCCTCCATGACCGCCGCACGACCCGGCCCGTCCTTCTCCCTCGACGACATCCCGTTCAGCACCCACGGCTCCTGGTTCGACATCTCCCCGGTCCTGGCGGAGAAGACGTACGCCGATGACCTCCACCTGGTGTCGCACCAGAACGGCATGCACGCCGTCCTGCGGCTCGTGCCGCTCGACTCCGCCACGGGCGAGCGGGCCGAGACGCACGTGGAGGCGACACCGGGGCTGTTGAGCTGGTCCGGCGCGGGCGGCCGGGTCGATCTCGCCTACGAGTCGCCGGACACCGTACGGCTGCGCGGCCAGGGGTTCTCACTGCGCCTCTGCGCGGCGGCCCGCACACTGACCCCGTTCAGCGGCACCTACTTCTTCCACGACGCGGCCGCCGGGGCCCATGTGTTCACGTCGTACGAGACCGGGCGCCGTTACCGCGTCACCGTGCTCGGCGGCACGGTCGCCGACGTGTCCGGCGGGCAGGCCCTCGGGAGCGCGGACCGGGGCCTCACCCTCACTGCCGGCCCGGACGGCCACTGGGAGGTCGCGGTCGAGGAACTCGACACGGCCCGCCGCCCGTTCGCGTCGACGGCGGCCTTCGGCGAGGTCGTCGAGGCGGCGCGGGACGCCTTCGCGGAGTTCGTCGACGCGGTGGCTCCCTGGCGTACGTCCGCCACTCCGGCCGCCGAACTCGCCGCCTACGTCGTGTGGTCGGCGACGGTCCGTCCGGCGGGGCTGGTCACCCGGCCCGCCGTGCTGATGTCCAAGCACTGGATGGACAAGGTCTGGAGCTGGGACCACTGCTTCAACGCCCTAGCCCTGGCCCCCGGCCTGCCAGGCCTTGCCCTGGACCAGTTCCACCTGCCCTTCGACCACCAGGACGAGACCGGCGCCCTGCCCGACTCGGTCACCCACTCCGAGGTCCTCCACAACTTCGTCAAACCCCCCATCCACGGCTGGACCCACGCCCGGCTGCGCCGTCGGCTGAGCACGCCCCAGGACCCGGCCGAACTGGCCGAGACCTATGACCGGCTGGAACGCTGGACGACGTTCTGGCTCACCGCACGCCGCGCCCCCGGCGCCGCGCTGCCCCATTACCAGCACGGCAACGACAGCGGCTGGGACAACGCCACCACCTTCGACCCCGAACGCGTGGTCGTCACCGCCGACCTGGCCGCCTTCCTCGTCCTTCAGCTGCACGAACTGGCCGAACTGGCAACGCGGTTGGACCGACCGGACGACGCCCGCCGATGGACGCTGGCCGCCGACACGACCCGCACGGCGATGCTCGACCACCTCTGGACCGGCGACCGGTTCGTCACCCAGGGGGTCGCGAGCGGTGAGACCTGGCACAGCTCCAGCCTTCTCGACCTGATGCCCCTCGTGCTGGGCGAGCATCTGCCGCCCGCCGTCAGCCGCGCCCTGGCCGACCGCGTCGCGGCCCATCTGACCCCGTACGGCCTGGCCACCGAACTCCCGACCTCACCCCACTATCTCCCCGACGGCTACTGGCGCGGCCCGATCTGGGCCCCCGCCACCGTCCTCATCGAGGACGGCCTGCGCCGCGCCGGCCACCACCACCTCGCGGACGAGATCAGCGCCCGCTTCCGCACCCTGTGCGAAACCCACGGCTTCGCCGAGAACTTCGACGCCCTCACCGGCACGGGCCTGCGCGACCGCGCCTACACCTGGACAGCGAGCAGCTACCTCCTCCTCGCCGAGGCCCATGCGACCCACGGGACCCGCGAGACGCCGGCCACCGCCGACGCCGAGGCCGCCCACGTACCGCTCCACCAGGTCACGCCGGGATGAAATCCGGCCACCAGGGCGGGACGTTCCCCGGGCACACGGGGTCGGGGTAGCCGTCCGGCATGCCGAGCCAGGTCACGAGGAACCAGCCGGACACCAGGGCGAGGACGACCCCCACGGCCAGGGCAGCACCGGGACGGCGCCGGCCGAGGGTGCCGTACAGGACGGTCCACGCGGCCGCGGCCGCGATCCACACGAAGGGGGCGAGGAGCAACAGCGTCATGGCGTCGGCGGCACCGCTGCCGACGTCACAGGCGGCCCAGGCCCGCCCGATGACGGTCAGGGACACCACCGCGGTCAGTCCACCGAAGAGAACGCCGTACACCATGCCCCTGAACCAGGGCCTCGGAGGGCTCGTCGGCCCCGCTTCCGTCACCGTTCACCTCTCGCCGCGCGGACGAGGAGCGTAGCAACGAGACGCGGGTGCTTCGCGACCCACTGGCGCCTAGGGGACCGTCCGCGAGACCGCCGGCGACGACGGCGCCTCGATCGGTCACCTGACCTCGGCGGGGGCTTACGGGAACCGACCCGCACCGGCCGCTTCTATCAGCACGGCGTCTGACGGTCCGTGCGCCGCGGGCCGATACTCCCACCCGGTGAGGGTTTGGTAAGGCTGCCCTTATATTGTGTGATCGATGCCCCCGGATGCCGCAGCCGCGCACCGGGGGCGCGATCTGCCCGCCGCAAGACAGGACCGACCATGCGCACCACTTCCCGCCGTCTTCTGGCGGCCCTCGCCCTCACCCCGGTGCTCTCCGGCTGCTTCGCCGCCGGGGAGGACGGCTCGGGCGCGAGCGGGGAGTCGGGAGCGGGCGGGCGCCTGCGGATCGCCCTCGCGGTGCCGCCGGTGCAGGCCCTGTCGCCGTACAGCAACGACGCCACCGTGCTCAGCAAGCTCTCCGTGGCCGAAGGCCTCACCGCCCTGGACGAGAACGGCGCCGTCGCGCCCGCCCTGGCGAAGTCCTGGACACGGAAGAACGACACGACCTGGGTCTTCCAGCTGCGCAAGGCCACCTTCCAGGACGGCACCGACGTCACCGCCGAGTCCGTCGTCGACGCGCTCGACCACGCGAACAGGGCCACGACCAAGCCGCGCGTCCTCAGCGACGTCACGCTGACCGCCGTGGCGGACGACGCCGACACCGTCACGCTCACCACCAGGACCGCCGACCCGGTCCTCCCGCTGCGGCTCGCCAGCCCCGCCCTCGGCATCCTCGCCGAGAAGGCGTACGCCGACGACGGCACCGTCAGCCCCGTCGGCACCGGCACCGGCCCGTTCAAAATCACCAGGCTGACCGGAAAGACGAAGGCCACCCTCGACCGTTACGACGGCTACTGGGGCGGCAGGGCCAAAACCTCGGGCATCGACGTCAGCTGGATCGCCGACGGCACCGCCCGCGCCAACGCCCTGCGCGGCGGCGACGTGGACATCGCCGAATGGATCCCCACCGCCCAGGCGAAGCTCCTCGACGAGACCACCCGCCACGAAGTGCCGTCCGTGCGCACGGACAGCCTGATCCTCAACACCGGCGGCGGCCTCCTCGCCGACACGGGCCTGCGCGCCGCCGCCCGTGCGGCCGTGGACGGCGGTGTCCTCGTCGAATCCGTCTTCGGCGGATACGCCGACCCCGCGCAGGGGCTGTTCGGCCCGGCCGTCCCCTGGGCCGCCGACGAGCGGGTCGAGGTGACCGGCCGGGCGAAGGCCGCGACCACCGCCGAGGTCAAGACGGAGACGAAGGGCAGGACCCTGCGTCTGGCCACGTACACCAACCGCGCCGAACTCCCCGAGGCCGCCTCCGTCCTGCAGCAGCAGCTGGAGAAGGCCGGATTCACCGTGAAGCAGGACGTACGCGAGTACACGCAGATGGAGGCCGACCTGCTGGCCGGCAGGTACGACGCCCTCGTCTTCTCCCGGGTCACGCTCCTCGACACCGGCGACGCGGTGGCCTACCTCGCCAGCGACTTCACCGGTGACGGCGTCTACAACATCGCGGGCCTGAAGGACGCCGAGGTCGACGCGGCCGTCAAGTCCGCCGCGGCGGAAGGCGACACGGCGGAGCGGCAGAAGAAGATCATGCGGGCCGAGGCGGAGATCCTGCGCACCGACGCCGTCGTCCCCCTCGTCCACGAGAAGGTCGTGCAGGGCATCTCCGACGACGTCGAGGGCGTCCTGCTCGACCCCCGCGAACGCTCCCTCGTCGACGTCGACACCCACCTGAAGTAGCACCGGATGAGCACCACGTCGCCGGCCGGCGGCCAGGGCCTCCCCACCCGGTGGCGCGCGGGGGCCGGCCGGCTCACGGCGGGAGTCGCGCTGCTGGCCGCCGTCGCCTTCCTGCCCTGGCTGTCCGGTGTCGACCCCGCCCTGACCGTCCTGCGCGCCCGCTCCGCCGACCAGGACCCGACCCCGGCCCAGTTGAGCGCCGTACGCGAGCAACTCGGTCTGGACGAGGGGCCGTCCGCGCACCTGGCCCGATGGGCGGCCGGACTGGCGCGCGGGGACGCGGGCGTCTCCTGGGTGTCGGGTGACCCGGTGCTGCCGCAGGTGACGACCGCCCTCGCGGTCTCCGTCACGCTCATGCTCGGCGCGCTGGCGGTCACCGTCGTGGTGGCCGCGCTGGTCTGTGCCCGCACCCTGCGCCTCGGGGCGCGGCGAAGGCTGCGGCGAAAGCGCGCGGGCATCGGCGCCGCCGTCCTCGCCGCGCTGCCCAAGTTCCTGCTCGCCTCACTGCTGGCGACGGTGTGCGGGGTGTGGCTGGGCTGGTTCCCCTCGCAGGGGTGGGAGGGCCCGCGGTCGATGGTGCTGCCCGCCCTCGCCCTCGGCGTGCCCTCGGGGGCGATGATCGGCGGCCTGCTCGACCAGTCCCTGCCCGCGGCCTTCAACGAGCCGTGGGCACGCACCTGGCGCGCCTTCGGACATCGCGGCGGCCGCATCGCGCGCACCGCGCTGCGCCGCGCCCTGGCCGGGGTGCTCCCCCAACTCCTGCCGACCGTCGTCGCCCTGGTCGGCGGCGCGGTGGCGGTGGAGAAGATCTTCGACATCCCGGGCCTCGGCCGTCTCTCGCTGGACGCGGCCGTCGCCCAGGACCTGCCGCCGCTGCAGACCGCGACGCTGGCCCTGGTCCTGCTCGGCGTCTGCGCCGGCTTCCTGGTCCGGGCGGTGCGCCACGCCCTGCTCGGCCCGGCCCTGCGGGACGGCGCCCTGCCCGCCCTGCACCCGCCTGCGCTCTCCCGGACACGGTCGCTGCCCTGGGTCGTCGGATGCTGTGCGCTCGCCCTGCTCGCCCTGGTGGTGTCCGGCCTCCTGCGCGACCCCTTGCACGTGGAGACGACGGCCCGGCTGCTGCCCCCGTCCTTGGCGCATCCCCTCGGCACCGACGCGCTCGGCCGGGATCTGCTCGCCAGGCTGGGCCACGGGGCCGTGCGCACGATCGGCGCGGCCCTCGCCGTGACCGTCGTCAGCGCCCTCGTCGGCCTGGTCATCGGGACGGCGACCCAGGTGGGGGCGGGGCTGACCGACATCGTGTCGACGCTGCCGGCCGTCCTCGCCGGCCTCCTGACGACCGCGGTGACCGGGCCGTCGGTCTGGGGCGCCGCGTGCGCGGTGTGCCTGGTGGCCTGGACGCCGTACGCCGCGCAGGCGGCCGCTCTGCTCGAACAGGAACGGACCAGCGGCCACCTGCTGGCGTCGGTCTCCTTCGGCGCGGGCCCCTCCTACCTCCTGCGCCACCATCTGCTGCCCGCGGTCCTGCCCGCACTGGTGCGCAACGCCCTGCTGCGCCTGCCCACCACGGTCCTCGTCCTGGCCTCTCTCGGCTTCCTCGGCCTGGGCGAACAGCCGCCCACGCCGGAGTGGGGCCGTCTGCTCTCGGAGAACCAGCCCTACGTGGAGCTGGCCCCCTGGACCGTCCTGGGCCCGGCCGCCGCCCTCGTCCTCCTCTCGGTCCTGTCCGTCTCCGCGACGGCATGGACCCGTACCCCGCCCGGGACGGCACCCGTCGCCACCTGACGGGGGCCACGGGCGGGTGAGGCCGGGCGGTGTCAGCGCTTGCGCGCCACCGCCCCCAACTGGGGTACGACCACGGGCTCGTCGCCGGGATCGGGGCGCCACCGGGAGCAGGAGACGAGGCCCGGTTCCAGGAGGGCGAGGCCGTCGAAGTACCGGCCTACCTCGGCGGCGGAGCGCGCGGTGACCGGCGGCTCGGCGTTGGCGTTCCAGAACTCCATCGCGGCCGCCTGGAGTTCGCCGCCGAGTTCGGGCTCGGTGGTGGGGTGGGTCAGTACGAGGAAGCTGCCGGGGGCGAGCGGCTCCAGCAGCCGGCGCGCGATGGCCCGCGCCTCGGTGTCGTCGAGGACGAAGTTGAGGATGCCGAGGAGCATCAGGGCCACGGGCTCGGCGAGGTCGAGCGTCCGGCCGGCGATGCGCAGGATGGTGTCCGGGTCGTGCGCGTCGGCGTCGATGTAGACGACGGCGCCCTCGTCGGTGCTGGTCAGCCGGGTGCGGGCGGCCGCGAGGACGACCGGGTCGTGGTCGACGTACACGATCCTCGACGCGGGCGCGACGCGCTGGGCGATCTCGTGGGTGTTCTCCAGGGCGGGCAGGCCGGAGCCGATGTCGAGGAACTGGCGTATCCCGTGCTCCTCGGCGAGATGGCGCACGGCGCGGGAGAGGAACCGACGGTCGGCGGACGCGATGTCACGGATGACGGGGATCATGCCCGCGACGTGATCACCGACCTGCCGGTCGACCGGGTGGTTGTCCGTGCCGCCCTGCCAGTAGTTCCAGACACGGGCGTTGTGCGCGGTCGCGGTGTCGGGCTGCCTCGGCGGGGTCGTGTCGGCCTGGCTCTCGCTCACGTCGTCCTCTCTTCGCACGCCCGAGGATGCGGTGGGCGCGGGCGGTCGACACCCGCGCCGGCGTGATGTGGCGTCAGCCTCCCACAGCGAGGTACGAGGGCTTCCGACGGACGGACGGACGCACGGACCGACGGCCGGCTCGGTGGCCGCGCCCCACGCCCCACTCCGGGGCCCGCTCAGGAAGCCGCGGCCGCTTCCGTCGCTTCGGACCCGTGGTCGGCGCCCGTGGCCTCGTCCTGTGCCATGCGGAGGAAGCGCCGGATCGCCTCGACCGACATGTCGAGCGCCTCGGACGCGGAGTCCTCGTCACCGAACATCTGTACGGCCTCGGTGACGGCCACGGCCAGTTCGGTCTCCGCCTTGCGGACCTTGCCCTCGGCCTTGTCCACGGTGTCGACGACCGCCAACTGGCGGCGCTGCTTCTCCTGGAGTCGCTGTTTGCGGGAAAGTGTCTTGTCGGAGTTCTGCACAGTCATGGCCAAGATCATAATAGGGGGATCATGCGCTCTCCGACCTTCGTCTTCGGTACCGGGCGCAGCGGCTCGACCGCGCTGTCCCGCATCCTCAACGCCCACCCGGACGTGCTCAGTCTGAACGAGTACATGGCCTCGGTGGGCGACGCGTCCTTCCCGCCGGGGGAGGTGGACGGCGAGGAGTTCTGGCAGGCGCTCGTCCGGCCCGCCCCGCACTTCGAGCGGATGATCCGCAGTGGGGTGCCACTGCCGGAGTTCCTCTACACCCGCCGCCCCGGCAGGTACACGGCGGAGACGACGGGCATTCCCGCGCTCTCCCTGATGGTGCTGCCCCACCTGACCGACGATCCGGACGCACTGCTCGACGAACTCGGCGCGGAGGTGCCCCGGTGGCCGAAGCGCACCGCCGCCGAGCATCACCGGGCCCTGTTCGGGCTGCTCTGCGTGCGGTTCGCCCGCACCGCCGTCGTGGAGCGCTCCGGCTACTCGACCGGCTGGGCGCCGGGACTGCGGGCGGCCTTCCCGGACGCCACCTTCGTGCACATGTTCCGCGACGGCCCGGACTGTGCCCTGTCCATGAGCCGTCACCCCGGCTACCGCGCGATCTCGCTGATGCGTGAGATCAAGGCACGGTCCGGCATCGACAGCTTCGCCGAGCTGACCTCCGAGCACGTCCGCGCACTGCCCCCCGACCTGGCGCCCCTGCTCGACGAACGCTTCGATCCCGCGCTCGTACGCGACCGGCACATCCCCCTGCGGACCTTCGGCGCCCTGTGGTCCGAACTCGTCACCGAGGGAACGGAGTTCCTCGCCGGGCTCCCCGTCGACCGGCGCGCCACCCTCGCCTACGAGGACCTGCTGGACGACCCCGCCCACGAACTGACCCGGCTGGCCGGCTTCATCGGCGTGGCCCCGCTGCCCCGGTGGCTGCACACCTCGTCCGCCTCGCTGGACCACGGTCGGCGCGGCTCCGCCCGCACCCTGCCCGCGGCCGAACTCGCCGCACTGCGGGCCGCGTGCGCGCCGGGCGAGCGCGTCCTGCGGACCTAGCGCGGCGGCGGGAACATTCGTGCGGGCCGCCTCGTTGCCTTCCAGTCCGCACCTCGTCCTACTCCTGGGAGCATCGTGCCGAAGTCCACGCCCGCAACGTCCGTAGTCCTCCCCGCACTTCCGACCCTGAGCGCGCAGGCCGAGCGACTGATCGAGCTGGGCGTGCACGAACTCGCCGGACTGTCCGCCGACGAGGTCCGTACCTTCGCCGAGACCGTCGAGGCCGCGGCCGCACCGGCGTCCGGCGACGGCGTCCTGCTCGCGGTCCACCCGGACCTCGCCCCGGCCTCCGCGCTCGCGCCGCTGCTCCGCCGAGGAGACAAGCCGGGCTTCGTCGTCACCGACATGTCCGACGTCGACCGCTTCACGCCCTGTGCCGTGGAGGTGCCCGACGCCCGCCTCTACCTGGTCACCGGTCTCGACCGGGGCGATCACCTGAGCAACTGGAGGCCGGAGGAGGCGTTGCCCGCCCTCGCCGGGGAGGACCGGACCCCGCTGCTGCTCACCGAGGGCCTCCACTGGGTGCTCCAGCAGCCGGCGGTCCTCGAACGCAACCACTGCTTCATGACCATCGGCTCCCGGCTGCGCAAGGAGAACGGCGCGCTGGACGCCCGCACCCCGGCGATCTGGATCAGCAACGGCACCGGGCGCGACGGCGTCGAGCGCCGCGACGCCCCCAAGGTCGGCTGGTGCTGGTGGGGCAACCGGCACACCTGGCTGGGCTTCGCCTCCGCGACGAGGCGCGGGGCCCTGGACCGTCAGGAGAGGGGGCTCCCGGCGACCGGTGTGTGACCCGGCTGCCGGGGGCTAGCGCACGTGCCCCGTGTCTCCGGCCGGCCGTGCCGCTCGGTGAGGGGGGCGAGTCGGTCCGTCAGATCGGTCAACTGCTCCGGTCCGACGCGGAGCCGGGCGAGGCCGCCGAGCACGGCGGCCTCGTAGGTGCCGCTGCTCCGGTGGACGAGGGCCGCGCCCCCGTCGGTGAGGGTCACATGGGTCGCGCGCGCGTCGCGGGGGCAGCGTGAGCGGGTGAGCCGTCCCAGGAGTTCCTGGCGGGACACGGAGCGGGAGGCCCGGCTACGGGAGAAGGCGAGCGACGCGGCGACATCGGTGATGTGCAGGAAGCGGTAGGGGGAGGCGTGCAGGAGGGACAGGACCGCGAGTTCGTCCCAGGAGATGCCGAACTCCCGCCGCAGGGTGCGGTTCACCGAGGTTTCGAGCAGGCGGCTGAACCGGGCGAGGATCTCGCAGGCCCGGACGTCAGCCGTGCCGGGGTCTTCCTTCATGGGGGAGGGCTCGTTTCCTGAGGTGTTCGACGCGTCGGTGCGGGAGGGGGCGGATTGCCGTGGGGGAGCCGGCGGTTCACCCGGCCAGCGGGTCGGGGGCCGCCCGCCAGGGGCGGCACAGGGCGAGGAAGCTGCCCGTCGCGGCCAGCGCGAGGCCGAGGACGGACACGGCCATGGGCAGCGCGGTGGTCCGGCCGCCGAGGCCGGCGAGGGCGGGAGCGAGCGCCCCCATGAGGAACTGGGTGCTGCCCAGGAGGGCGGAGGCGCTGCCCGCCGCGTGGGGGGCGCGTTGCAGGCACAGCGCGGTGGTGGTGGGCAGGATCATGCCGACCGGGCAGGCGGCGAGGAACAGCGCGACGGCGATCCAGGGCAGGCCCGCGTGGGTGGTGCCGACCAGGAGAACCAGGGCGGTCCCCGCGGCACCGAGCAGCGCCAGGCCGGCCGCCAGGACGCGGTGCGAGGGGAAGCGGCCGAGCAGAAACGTGGCGTTGAGCCGGCCGGTGGCGACCATGCCGAGCGAGTTGACGGCGAAGATCAGGCTGTACGTCTGCGGGGAGGCGCCGTAGATCTGCTGCAGGGTGAAGGAGGAGCCGGCGATGTAGGCGAACAGCGCGGCGAAGCCGAGGCCGCCGGTGAGCAGATAGCCGGTGAAACCGCTGTCGCGGAGCAGGCCGCGCATGGTGCGCAGGGTGGCGGGCAGTCCGCCGGAGCGGCGGCGCGTGGTCGGCAGGGTTTCGGACAGCCGCGTCGCGGTGGCGGCCAGGACGACCAGGCCCAGCAGGGTCAGGGCGGCGAAGACCCCGCGCCACGAGGTCAGGCGCAGCAGCTGGGCGCCGAGCACGGGGGCGACGATCGGTGCGGTGCCCGACACCAGCATCAGGGCCGACAGCAGCCGGGCGGCGGCGAGCCCGTCGTACAGGTCCCGGACCACGGCACGGGCGATGACGATGCCGGCGGCTCCGGCCAGGCCCTGGACCAGACGCATGGAGATGAGCACCCCGGGGCTCGGCGCGAGCGCGCACACGGCACTCGCCGCGACGTACACCGCCGCCCCCGCCAGCAGGGGCCGCCGACGGCCGAGGGCGTCGCTGAGCGGGCCGATGACCAGCTGGCCCACACCGATACCGATCATGAAGGCGGTCAGGGTCAGCTGGGTGACGGCCTGTGAGATGTGCAGGTCGTCGCCGACCTGGGGGAGGGCCGGCAGATAGAGGTCGACGGTGAGCGGACCGAGCGCGGTGAGCGATCCCAGGACCAGGACGAGGGTTGGACGGCGGAGGCGGCCGGGCGGCTGCGGCCCGGGGTGGTGGCGTTGCGGGGTCTCGGTGGTCCGGGGTGTCTCGGACATGGGCGTTCCCGGGGGTGTGGGCGGGCGCGGTGCCGCTCCGCGGCCTCGGTGCCGAGGCCGGGGAGGGGGAGGGGCCGTGTCAGTGGTCGAGGTGGGCCAGCAGGAGGTTGGGGTCCTCGTTCGTGAGGTAGGCGGCGCTGGGGACGTACACCGTGTGGTCGTGGACCGCGATGGAGGTGGGCGTCCGCAGGCCGTCGGCCGCGGTGAGGACGGCGGTGTGCGTGCCGTCGGGGCGTACGAGGTCGACCTCGTCGTCGTCGCGGGCGGCGAGCAGGGTGTCGCCGCGGCCGGTGAAGGC
The DNA here is from genome assembly GCF_014873495.1 of Streptomyces stelliscabiei. Taxonomy (GTDB): domain Bacteria; phylum Actinomycetota; class Actinomycetes; order Streptomycetales; family Streptomycetaceae; genus Streptomyces; species Streptomyces bottropensis. Next base: position 9,623,718 of record NZ_JADBGF010000001.1, read on the forward strand.
GAAGTCGTCGATGTACGGCATACCGCTCGCGTGGACCTGGATCTTTCCGGCCCTGCCTCGCGCGGTCACCGGGATGCGCAGGACGGTGCCCCGGTCGAGGTTGGTGGCCCAGACGGCGCCGTTGTGCAGCTTCAGGCCGTTGGCGCCGGCGAAGGTGGTGGGCTTCAGCGCCTTGTCGTCGGCCCACACGGTCGCGTTCCCGCCCTTGGCCGGAACGCGGTAGATGACCCCGTGCACGGAGTCGGTGGCGTAGAGGCGGTGGGTGTGCCGGTCGAGGGACAGGCCGTTGGGCAGTCCGTCGGCGGGGAGGGCCGCGATGCGATGCGGGCGGCCGCCGGGGCGGACGGCCCAGATGCCGGTGAGGTCGGCGGTGCCGGTGGCGTAGGTGACGTAGAGGGTGCCGTCGTCGGCGCGGGCGATGCCGCCGACGAACGCCTTGCCCAGGTTGGGGGTGTGGGGCTTCGCCGGCGCCGGCAGGGTGGCCAGGACGTGTGAGCGGCCGGACGGGGTGACGCGGACGATCTGCCGGGCGAAGGAGAAGGTCAGATAGGCGGCCCCGTCACGGCCGACGGTGATGTTCTCGGGCTGTTGCCCGGTGGCCAGGTCGAAGTGGGCAGCGACACGAGGCCGGGAGACGGGCTCGGTGGCCGCGGTGGCGGTCGTCGCGGTGGTCAGCAGGGCGACGGCTGCCGCGAGGACGGTGAGCGAGGAGCGGGCGTGCACGGGTCGGTTCTCCTGAATCGGGTCGGTGGGAGGGGACGCCCCGTTGCCGGCCCTTGTCACGACCGGCGACAGGGCGGAGCGTCGAGGTGGTGCGGAAAGCGGGTCGGCCGGCTCAGGGGGCGACGATCTTGATCGTGCTCGCCCAGCCGTGGCCGCCCGCGCGGAGCTGCAGTGCCATGTGCAGCAGCTGGAAGCCCTCCAGCTCGCGCGCGTGCCGGAGCGCGCCGACGTCGACCGGGGTGAGCCCGCCGGAGGAGACCAGGTCCGCGACCTGATTGCGTGCGGCCTCGTCGTCACCGGCGATGAAGACGTCGAGCGGGGTGCCGTCCACCTGTCCGGCGACGAGGGTGGTGGCGAACGTGGTGTTGAAGGCCTTGACGACGCGGGTGCCCGGCGCGGCGGCTTCGCCGATCCGCTCGGCGGCGGAGGTGCCGGGGGCGACGGCGAGGGCGTCGAACGCGGCGTCGACCGGGTTGCTGATGTCGACCAGCACCTTGCCGCTCAGCCGTGTTCCGTAGCGGGCCGCGAGCTGCTCGGCCGCGCCGAAGGGCACCGCGAGGACCACGATGTCCGCGCCGTCCACGGCGGAGTCGTCGGCGGCGACGGCCGTGCGGCCACCGCCGGTGTCCCCGGCGCGCAGCTCGTCGGCGAGCGCTACGGCCTTGCCGGTGTCCTTGGCGGTGATCGTGACCTCGTGGCCGCCCGCCAGGGCACGGATGGCGATGCCGCGGGCCATGGCGCCCGCTCCGACGATGGTGATCTTCATGGAGGTCGGCGCCTTTCTCGGCTCAGTTGCCGGCGGGGAAGAGGGAGCGGTTGGCGATGTCGATGATGAACGGGCCGACATGGGTGGGGTAGCGGTCCACGATGGCCTGCTTGTACGCGTCGCCGTCGTCGCCGAGGAGTGCGCGAGCGTCGGTGAGGTAGCGGCGGATGTCGGGGTAGATCTCGGGGCCGGTGGGCAGGCCGTGCCCGGCGAGGACGGTGTCGTAGCCGGTCTGGGCGGCGAGGAGGTCCAGGGCGTGTTCCCAGCCGGTGATGTCGTTGTTGCCGAGGTAGAGGTGGACGTCGTTGTAGACGAGGTCCTGGGCGACGAGGACGCCTTGTTCGGGGAGTTTGACGAGGAGACCGTCGGCGGCCTCGCCGCCGGTGACGGCCTCGAAGACGAAGGGGATGCCGTCGACGGTCTCGGTGCCGGGGGTGAGGTCGACGGTGGGGGTGAAGTCGGGGAGGGGGATGACCTGGCCGGTGGGCAGGCGGCTGTCGCCGCGGGCGATGATCTGTTCCCGGACCTGGGGCAGGGCGTGGACGGGTACGTCGAAGCGGGCGGCGCCGTTGTAGTGGTCGGGGTGGGCGTGGGTGACGATGAGGCGGTCGAGAGGCTTGCCGAGGCCTCGGGCGTAGGCGAGGGCCTCGTCGGCGTAGGCGGGCAGGAGTTGGGCGTCGATCGCGATGATCCGGGCTGGGGTCTCGATCAGCTGGGTGGTGGTGTGGAAGGTGTCGGCCGGGGACATGTAGCTGTGGATGCGGACCGCGCCCCTGTCGAGGACCGTGACTGTGCCGTTCATGAGGGTGCTCCCTGTGGTAAGGGCGGCGTCACGCCGCCTTGACGTCCTCCACTCTCTTCGGAAAACCACAGGCGGGCGAGATACCCTGGCGACAGGGCATGGTAGATCGAGGACATCTGGAGATCGTGATGCTTCCCGCGCGTCCGGACGGCGCCGACGCGTCCGCCGGCGGTCCCATCCTTCGGCTCGACTTCAGTCCGCCCGAGGAGCGCGTCCCCGGTTTCGAGGTCATCGACCTGGCGACCCTGCACGAGCGGCGCCGGCGCAGGGGCAGGCGGCCCGATCTGGTGCACCGGGTCGACTTCCACGCCCTCACCCTGGTCACCGAGGGCAGCGGCGAACACGCGATCGACTTCGTGACCTATCCGTGCCGCCCCGGCACGCTCCTGTGGGTCCGTCCCGGCCAGGTGCAGAGCTTCGTCCGGCCGGGCACGGCCAACGGCACACTCCTGCTGTTCACGGCGGCCTTCCCGCCCCACACCAGCAGCGCGGACCGGCTGGTCGACGAGTGGTACGGGTCGGCGTGCCGGCAGCTGGGCGCGACCCCGACCTACGCGGTGCTGTCCACGCTGATGGGTCAGATCCGGGCCGAGTACGGCCGGCCGGCGCAGAGCGTGTCGGCGGAGATCCTCCAACTGCTGCTGGCGACCGTCCTGTTGCAGATCGACCGGCTGCCCCACCCCGACAGCGGCGCAGGCCCGCGGGCCGGCGGCGAGGTCTACGCCCGTTTCCGTGCCGAGCTGGAACGCTCGTACGCCACCAGCCGGCGCGCCGCCGACTACGCCCACCACCTCGGCTACACCGTCAAGACCCTCACCCGCGCCTGCGTCGCCGCCACCGGACAGCCCGTCAAGCCCGTCATCGACGGCCGCGTCGCCCTGGAGGCACGGCGGCTGCTCGCCCACACCGACGAACCGGTGGCCACCATCGCCCGCCGCCTGGGTTTCCCCGAACCCACCAACTTCGGCAAGTTCTTCACCCGCCACACCGGCGTCACCCCCGGCGCCTTCCGGCAGACGCACCAGAGCCAGGGCCGCGCGTAGGAGCTCGCAGGGGAAAGCGCGAACGCGCGGCGGCGGCCGAGGAGGCCACCACCGCGCGTTCGGTACCGGGGCGTGTCAGCGCTGCGTGTAGAGGAAGCCCAGCTTGTCGATCTCGTCACCGGAACGACCGTGGAAACCGGCGAGCTGCCAGCCCGGCGGCACCGTCCGGGTCACACAGGTGGACGTGGTGGTCCCGCCGGACAGGCTCCTGCCGAGACTGGTCGTGAATTTTGCGGAGAAGATCCGCGTGCGGCCGTTCTTCTGGCCCTGGCACAGCTCGGCGGAGGTGACGTACTCCCCGCTGCCCAGGGACAGGGACGACAGCGTGCCGCCGGTGCCGCCGTGCCTGAGCGCCGTGCCGTTGTCGAGGGTGATGCCGACGCCGTCGACACGGGATCCGCTGCGCAGCGAGAGGGTGACGGGGCGCGCACCGGCCGGTACGGCGTCGATGTCGGTGTAGTGGTCGCCGTGGGGCCCGCCGAACTGGTCGCTGAGCCGCAAGCCCGGATCGCGCGACCAGGAGAAGCCGACCGCGACCGGGTCGTGGTCGGACAGCATGAGCCCGGCATCGGTGAGGAACCTGGCGTGCTCGTTGCCGTAGGACGTGGCCTTCAGCGACACGAGCCTGCTGCCGCGGTACAGGACCTTGTCGACGATCTCGCAGGTGTCGGGCACGGTGGGCCCCGTCTGGTCGCAGACCAGGGCGTCGCTGCCCTTGACGGGCGGGACACCGCCGCGGATCAGCTCCACCCAGGGGTCGGTGAGCCCGTTGGCGGCGGCGAACTCGGCGATGGTGTCCCCGCCGCGGGTGTACCGGGTGTTGGTGTCCCCCATGACGACGACGGCGTTGCCGGCCGAGTGGGTCTTGATGAAGGCCGTCAGCTGGTCGAGGTTGTCGGCGCGCGAGGCCAGGTCGCCGGCGTTGGTGCCGGCGTTGGTGTGCAGGTTGTAGAAGTCCGTGTACACGCCCTCGGTCAGGCGCACCCGCATGAAGGTGAAACCCTTGGGGGTGAGGCAGTCGCCGGAGTCGAACTGGCAGGAGTTCCAGCGCACCCGCTCGAAGTCGTCGACGTCGTAGGGGAACTTGGACAGGGTGTTCAGCCCGCTGCCTATGGCCGCGCCCCCGCTGGTGGGCGTGCGGTAGGCGTGCGCGGTGTTTCCGGCGTAGAGGTGCGCGTGGTAGTTGAAGTCCTCCTCGACGTGCACGATGTCGTACGGCGCGATGCGCCGGCCGATCTCCGTGGTGCTGGACTCGCGGGGCGTGGACGCGCTGGAGATGATCTCCGGCAGGCCCGCGACGTTGTAGATGAGGGTGCTGAAGGACCCGGAGGCCGGGTCGGCGGCAGCGGCGGGGGACGCGTTCGTGACGAACCCGCCGCAGGTGAGAGCCGCTGCCGCGAGGCAGGTGAGAAGACGGCGCATGGTGCGGTACTCCTGTGCGGAAGTGGGAGGGGCAGCCGGAACTTACCGCTGGTAACGCGCCGGTGTCGCCGGTCGGGACGCAGGAGATCGAAACTTGACCGCGTGGTCCAGGCCAGGTCTCGGGGCCGGGCCGCGGATGTGTCCGGACGGTCGCGGTATTGGCGAGTTCTTGACCCGGAGTCTCTCGCGCGGTTCACGGGGCGCGGCGAAGAATCGGCCGGAGCGAGGGCGAGGGCGGGTCGGCGACCGTGCCCCGGCGCGCGTCGGCGACGCGCGAGTGGTGAACCTCGTCCGATCATGGGAATACCTGACGAGTCAGGTAATGTTGTCGCGAGAGCCGCCCGCGTCCGACGGGCGGCACCCCCTCTCGTCACGAGGGCTCCGACCCCCGCGACTTCGGCCATGCCCCCTCTCGAAGGAATCATCATGAGCACCCTCGACTTCAAGGTCATCGACCTGGACTTCCCGGCCGGCAGCAAGAACAAGACCGCCACGCTGGTCACCGGCGAGAGCGAGGCGCTGCTGGTGGACGCGGCCTTCACCCGCGCCGACGGGCACCGCCTGGCCGCCGAGATCCTCGACTCCGGCAAGACGCTCACCACCGTGTTCGTCTCCCACGCCGACCCCGACTTCTACTTCGGCGCCGAGGTCGTCGCCGACGCCTTCCCCGACGCGGTGTTCGTCGCCACCCCGATCGTCATCGAGCACATCCGGCACTCCTACGAGGGCAAGCTCAAGGCCTGGGCCGCGCTCGGCCCGAACCTGCCCACCCGCCTGGTCGACCTTCAGCCGCTGACCGGCGACCTCACCCTGGAGGGCCACACCTTCCAGCTCAAGGGCGGCTCGGCCGGCCTGCCCGACCGCCACTACCTGTGGCAGGCGGAGTCCCGCGCGCTGCTCGGCGGTGTCCTGCTGTTCCAGCAGGAGCACGTCTGGGTCGCCGACACCGCCACCCCCGACGACCGCGCCGCCTGGATCGACCTGCTGGCGGAGATGGCCGCCCTCGACCCGCAACTCGTCGTACCCGGCCACCGCCTGCCCGGCACCGCCGCCGACGCCTCCGCCATCACCGCCACCCGCGACTACCTCCTCGCCTTCGAGGAGGAGCTGGGCAAGGCCGCCGACGGGGCCGCGCTCACCGAGGCGCTCATCGAGCGCTACCCGGACCACGGCATGCTGATCGCCGCCCAGATCGGCGCGAAGGTCGCCAAGGGCGAGATGAAGTGGGGCTGACCATGAGCGACTTCGCCACCTCCACCGCACCCGCCGACGTCGTACGCCGGCAGTACCTGGCCTCCGCCGCGGGCGACCTGGAAGCCCTGCGCGCCACCCTCGCCCCCGACGTGGAGTGGACGGAGATGGCCGGCTTCCCCCTGGCCGGCACCTACCGCACCCCCGACGGCGTCACCTCGAACGTGATGGAGCAGCTGGGCAAGGAGTGGGACGGCTGGGCGGCCCACGACGACACCTACGTCGTGGACGGCGAGAACGTCGTCGTCCTGGCCCGCTACACCGCCGCCAACAAGGCCACCGGCAGGCGGATCGACGTCCGGGTCGCGCACCACTTCGTCGTACGCGGCGGACTCATCGTCCGCTTCGAGCAGTTCGTCGACACCGCCCTCGTCCGCGACGCCATGACCGACTGACCTCCGCATGCCCGTACGCCGTGGCACCGCACGCGGCACGCCCGTGTCACGGCGTACGCCCCCACCCGAGGATGTTCCTGTGAATCCGAATCCGACCGTCGTACTGGTGCACGGGGCGATGCACACCCCGTGGATCTTCGAGCCGCTGCGCGAGCGGCTCACCGCCCGTGGCATCGCCTCGTCCGCCGTGCAACTCCCCAGCAGCGCCCCGGACAGTGCCGCCGCCCAGGGGCTCACGGAGGACGTCGCCGTGGTGCGCGCGGCGATCGAGGCCGTGGGCGGGCCCGTCGTGCTGGCCGCGCACTCCTACGGCGGAGTCCCCGCCACCTGGGCCGCGGCCGAGCAGCGCCAGGTCGCCGAACTGGTGTACCTGGCGGCGTTCGCGCTGGAACCCGGCACCTCGATGACGGAGTGGATGGGCGGCGACTTCCCGCCCACCTGGATCCACTCGCCCGACGGGCTCGCCGTCAAGGCCGGGGACGCGGAGGAATCCGTCTTCAGCGGGGTGGACCCCGCCCTGACGGCGGAGGCCGTCAAGCGCCTCAACTGGCAGGGCCTGCGCGCCTTCACCGAGAAACTGGGCGCCGCGCCCACCCGGGTCCCGCTGACCTATGTGGTGGCCACCGAGGACCCGGCGCTGCCGCCCCAGGTCCAGGAGCGGTGGGCCGCGCGTGCGGCCCACCGCGCACGGGTCGCCTCGGGGCACTCACCGCACCTGTCCCGTCCCGATGAGGTCGCCGACGTCCTCGCCGCGGCCGTCGCACGGGCCGCCGCCGGCCGGTGACCTCGTCGCCGGTGCGGTGAGGGTCAGGGCGTGAAGACCTCGTCGAGTCGGTCGATGGAGCCGTCGGCGCCGAGGTGGTAGGTGAAGACCAGACCGGAGTTCGGGTGTGCCTCCAGCCAGTCCAGGAACTCCTGGACTCCGATGGGCTGGTTCTCCGTGCTCTCCACGATGGGGTTGGTGACGGTGATGTCGGCGGCCTGGTCCATCGGGATGAAGGTCTCCTTGCCGACGGTCTCGAACGGCGCGCCGTCCGAGTCGGGGGTGCCGCACCCCCAGTTGCCGTGCTTGACGATCAGGCTGAGGAACCCGCCTTCCGGGGTGTAGCGGTAGACCGCGATCTCGTCCGGGGAGATGGGCATCTTGTGGTCGCAGTCGTCGGCCTCGCCGTCGGCGCCTTCCGAGGGGGTGGCGGCGGGGGCCGGTGACTTGGTGGCGGTCGGAACGCCTCCGGGGGCCTTGCCGCCCCCGCCGCTCGTGTCCTTGGAGACCTTCGCGTCGGGCTTGTCGGCCGTCGTGTCGGCCTGCGCCCCGGACTTGTCCTTGGTGCCGCTCGTCGCCGTCGCGGTCGGTTTCGTGTCACCGTCGGCGTCCGCCGTAGCGCCGTCGGCGGAGCATCCGGCGAGGCTCAGCGCGCCCGCGGCGCACATGCCCAGTACGGCTGCCTTGACGGCGCCCGGTCTGCGTCGGCTCTTCCTCGGCGTCAGGCTCATGGTTCGTCCCCCATCTTGGGTGTGCGAGGTCTCCGTGAGCCGCGTCGGCTCGGGAGCAAGGGACGAGTTTCAGCCGTCGGCAGTTGCACGTCCTGGCTAGATTGTGCACGTTGCCGGTGTCGGGCCGGACCGCGGTCCCGCGGTCCGGCCCGACGCGGGTCTCACGCCTCGCAGGCGCTCTTGGTGTCGCTCGTGTCGGCCGTGCAGGTGTCGGTGTTGGCGCCCCCGTTGAGGGAGTCGTTCCCGAACACGCCGTCCACGGCGTCGAGGGTGTCGTTGCCGGCCCCGCCGCTGTGGCTGTCGCCGCCGGCGCCGCCGACGAGGGTGTCGTTGCCCGTACCGCCCACCAGGAGGTCGTTGCCCCCGAAGCCGGACAGGATGTCGCCCGCCGTGCCCCCGGTGAGCGTGTCGCCGAACTGGCTGCCGTAGACGATCTCGACGTCCGTGAGGACGTTGTCGCCCTCCCCGCCGATTCCGTCGTCGGCGGCGTTGTCGAGGTCCACGACGACGCCGGAGCCGCTCTCCAGGTAGCTGGCGATGTCGCTGGCGCCGCCCCCGCCGCTGAGCCGGTCGGCGCCGGTACCGCCGATGAGGAGGTCGAAGGTGACGCCACCGTTCAGGGTGTCGTTGCCCGGGCCGCCGTTGAGGATGTTGCTGCCGGGGCTGGGGCCGCCGTTGACGACGTCGTTGCCGGACTCGCCCCGCAGGTCTCCGCGGACGTTGCCGGTCTTGGTGATGATGTCGTTGCCGTCACCGGCGTTGACCACGACCGTGTCGCTGTTCAGGCTCACCGGGCAGGCCACCGAGCCGTTGCCCTGGAGCGAGCAGCCGACGCCGGCGGTCAGGGTGTCGGAGGTGTCCTGGATGACGACGTTGGTCCCGGACAGGCTGACCGTGATGTTGTTCGCGCGTCCCGCCGCGGCGTTCACGACCACGTTGGTCCCGCTCTTGAACACACCGGTGGCCGCGCTCGCGGTCCCGCCGGTCAAGGTCACCGCGGAACCGGCCATCGCCGCCACCACCACGAACCGGAGTAACGCTGTTCTGCCCATGGGCTCCCTCTCGCTCGCCTGGATCGGCCCGGTCGCGCACGCGCTGGTGCGTCGAGCCGGTTCCACGGTGTCAGGCGGACGAGGAAGGTACATGGGGGGACGGCCCCCATGTACCGCCCGGCCGCACGGCGCTGCGGCGCGGGACGGAAGCGCGGGCTCAGACGTGGACGGCCGCTTCGAAGCCGAGCGCCCTACCGCTCCTCGCCGTAGGGCACACCCCCGTCCACGGAGACCAGGCAGGGCACGTGGCTCACGTGTCGTAGATGTGGAAGCCTCTGCCGCTCTTGCGGCCCAGGTGCCCCGCGGCGACCATGCGGCGCAGCAGCGCGGGCGGTGCGTACAGAGGCTCCTTGAACTCCTCGTACATCGACTCGGCCACCGCCTGCGCGGTGTCGAGGCCGATGAGGTCGAGCAGCCGCAGGGGGCCCATCGGGTGCGCACAGCCCAGCTCCATGCCCTGGTCGATGTCCTCCGGGCGGGCGCCGCCGGACTCCACCATCCGTACCGCGCTGAGCAGGTAGGGCACGAGCAGCGCGTTGACGACGAATCCGGAGCGGTCGGGTGCCTGGATGACCTCCTTGCCCAGCTGTGCGGCGAAGGCGCGGGTGCGCCGCAGGGTGTCCTCACTGGTGGTGAGGGCGGGGATCAGCTCGATCAGCCGCTGTACGGGCACGGGGTTGAAGAAGTGCATGCCGATGAGCTGCGCGGGCCGTTGGGTGACGACCGCGAGGTCGACGATGGGGATCGAGGAGGTGTTGGTGGCGAGGATCGCCGTCGGGTCCTCGACCGCCTTGTCCAGGGCGCGCAGCACCTCGGTCTTGATGTCGCGGTTCTCGGCGACGGCCTCGACGACGAACTGGCGGTCGGCCATGTCGCCGAGGTCGTGGGTGAAGGACAGCCCGGCGAGGGCCCGGTCCCGCTGCTGTTCGCTGAGCTTGCCGCGCCTTACGCCCCGGTCGAGGGAGGCGGTGATACGGCGGCGGCCGGCTTCGACGGCGTCGTGGGTGGCTTCGGCGACACGGACGTCGAGGCCGCTGTGGGCGGCGACTTCGGCGATGCCGGAGCCCATGAGGCCGCAGCCGACGACGCCGAGGCGGGTGACGGGATCCATCCGGGGTCCTATCTGCTGGGCCCCGCGCGTGGTGCCGCGCGGGACTTGCGGGCTGAGGTTCAGACGTTGCGGCGGTACTGGCCGCCGACCTCGAAGAACGCCTCGGTGATCTGCTGGAGCGAGCAGACCCGGGCGGCCTCCATGAGGACGGCGAAGACGTTGCGGCCGCTCACCGCCGCGTCCTTGAGGGCGGTCAGGGCGGCGTGGGCCGGGTCCCGGTGGCGGGCCTGGTACTCCCGCACGCGCTCCAGCTGGGACTGCTTCTCCGCCTCGGTGGCGCGGGCCAGCTCGATGACGCCGGGCTCGGCGGTGTCGGCGTGGGGGTTGCGGAAGGTGTTGACGCCGATGAGGGGCAGGGTGCCGTCGTGCTTGCGCTGCTCGTAGAGCATCGACTCGTCCTGGATGCGGCCGCGCTGGTAGCCGGTCTCCATCGCGCCGAGCACACCGCCGCGTTCGTTGATCCGCTCGAACTCCACAAGGACCGCCTCCTCGACCAGGTCGGTGAGTTCGTCGACGATGAACGACCCCTGGAGGGGGTTCTCGTTCATGGCCAGGCCCCACTCCCGGTTGATGATCAGCTGGATGGCCAGGGCCCGGCGTACGGAGTCCTCGGTGGGGGTGGTGACGGCCTCGTCGTAGGCGTTGGTGTGCAGGCTGTTGCAGTTGTCGTAGATCGCGATGAGGGCCTGGAGGGTGGTGCGGATGTCGTTGAAGTCCATCTCCTGGGCGTGCAGGGACCGTCCGGAGGTCTGGACGTGGTACTTCAGCTTCTGCGAGCGGTCGTTCGCGCCGTACTTCTCCTTCATCGCGACGGCCCAGATGCGGCGGGCGACCCGGCCGAGGACCGCGTACTCGGGGTCCATGCCGTTGGAGAAGAAGAACGACAGGTTCGGGGCGAAGTCGTCGATGCGCATGCCGCGGGCGAGGTAGGCCTCGACGTAGGTGAAGCCGTTGGCCAGGGTGAAGGCCAGCTGGCTGATGGGGTTGGCCCCGGCCTCGGCGATGTGGTAGCCGGAGATGGACACCGAGTAGAAGTTGCGGACCTGGTTCGCGATGAACCACTCCTGGATGTCCGCCATCATCCGCAGGGAGAACTCGGTGGAGAACAGGCAGGTGTTCTGGCCCTGGTCCTCCTTGAGGATGTCGGCCTGCACCGTGCCGCGCACGTTCGCCAGCGCGTGCGCGGTCAGTTCGGCCGCCTCCTCGGGCGAGGGGCCGCGGCCCTCGGCGGCGCGGAACCGCTCGGTCTGCTGGTCGATGACGGTGTTGAGGAAGAACGCCAGGACGGTCGGCGCGGGTCCGTTGATCGTCATGGAGACCGAGGTCGTGGGCGCGACCAGGTCGAAGCCGTCGTAGAGCGCCTTCATGTCCGCCAGCGTGGCGACCGACACCCCGGAGGTGCCGACCTTGCCGTACACGTCGGGGCGCTCGTCCGGGTCGCGGCCGTAGAGGGTGACCGAGTCGAACGCGGTCGACAGCCGGGTGGCCGGCTGGCCCTCGGAGAGCAGCTTGAAGCGCCGGTTGGTGCGGAACGGATCGCCCTCGCCGGCGAACATACGGGCCGGGTCCTCGCCGTCGCGCTTGAAGGGGAACACCCCGGCGGTGAAGGGGAAGTGGCCGGGGAGGTTCTCCCGGCGCCAGAAGTTCACGAGTTCCCCGTGGTCGGTGAAGCGGGGCAGCGCGACACGGGGGATCCTGTTGCCGGACAGCGACTCACGGGTGAGCTTGGTGCGGATCTCCTTGTCCCGGACCTTCACGACCTGCTCGTCGCCCGAGTAGGAGGCGATGACGGCGGGCCAGTTCGCGATCTGCTCGACGAGGTCGTGCGGGAGCCGCCGCCGGGCGTCCTCCAGCAGCGATCCCACGTCGTCCGCGCCGAGGCCGGCGTCGAGGAGTTCGCCCCTGACCGCGTCCAGGCGCTGCACCCGTCGGGCGGCCTCGGCGAGCCGGCCGGTCTCGGCGTGGTAGGCGCGGACGGAGTCGGTGATCTCGGCGAGGTAGCGCACCCGGTCGGCGGGCACGACCTGGCGGATGCCCGAGGAGTGGCGCGCGTCGACCACCGCGAGCGTGCCCCCGGACAGGGGCAGCCCCTTGTCGGCCAGGGCGGTGCGCAGATGCTGGTAGAGCGCGGTCACACCGTCGTCGTTGAACGTGGCCGCCGAGGTGCCGTACACCGGCATGTCCTCGGGCCGCATGCCGAACGCCTCGCGGTTGCGGACCAGTTGGCGGCCCACGTCGCGCAGCGCGTCCTTGGCGCCGCGCCGCTCGAACTTGTTGATCGCCACGACGTCGGCGAAGTCGAGCATGTCGATCTTCTCCAGCTGCGAGGCGGCACCGAACTCGGGTGTCATCACGTACAGCGAGGTGTCGACGAACGGCACGATCGCCGCGTCGCCCTGGCCGATGCCCGGTGTCTCCACGATCACCAGGTCGAACCCGGCGGCCTTGACCACGTCGATCACGTCGGTCAGGTGCTCGGGCAGCTCCCGGCTGCCGCGGGTGGCCAGGCTCCGGAAGAACACCCGGCTGCTGTCGAGGGAGTTCATCCGGATGCGGTCGCCGAGCAGGGCGCCGCCGCCCCGGCGGCGGGTCGGGTCGACCGCGATCACGGCGATCCGCAGCTTGTCCTGCTGGTCGACGCGGAACTGGCGCACCAGTTCGTCGGTGAGTGAGGACTTGCCCGAACCGCCGGTGCCGGTGATGCCCAGGACCGGGGTGACCCGGGCCGCGGCGGCGGCCCGCAGCTGGGCCAGGAAGTCGGCCGGCAGCTTGCCGAGTTCGGCTCCGGTGACGGTACGGGCGATCGCGAACCGATCGCCCGCGAGGACGGCGGCGACGTCGGCCGGCTTGCCGTCCCACAGGTCGAAGTCGCAGTCCCGCACGACCGAGTTGACCATCCCGGCCAGCCCCATCCGCTGACCGTCCTCCGGGGAGAAGATGGTCACCCCGCTCGCCCGCAGCCGGGTGATCTCCTCCGGCACGATGACACCGCCGCCACCGCCCACCACACGGACGTGGTCGGCGCCCTGCGCGCGCAGCGACTCGACCAGGTACTCGAAGTACTCCACGTGTCCGCCCTGGTAGGACGAGACCGCCACTCCGTGGGCGTCCTCCTCCAGCGCCGCGTCCACGACCTCCCGGACCGACCGGTTGTGTCCGAGGTGGATCACCTCGGCGCCCTGGGACTGGAAGATCCGCCGCATGATGTTGATCGACGCGTCGTGTCCGTCGAACAGGGCCGAAGCCGTGACCAGACGGACGGGGTGCACGGGCTGGTGCAGGTCGCTCATGGGGGCCTTCCCGGACGGGTCGCTGAAACTCTGCTGCAGAGATACTAGGACGTCCTACTAAATTGCCGGAAGTGCCGACGCGGATGTGAGCAGCGGCACAGGGCCGTTCGGGCGACGGCCCCCTGGTCACAGGTCGAGGACCAGACGGGGCCCGCACGCACGGGAGACGCAGATGAGCATGGTCTCGCCGGCCGCCCGCTCGTCCTCGGTCAGCAGGGAGTCGCGGTGCTCGGGTTCGCCGTCGAGCACGTCGGTCTCGCAGGTGCCGCAGGTGCCTTCCCGGCAGGAGAAGTCCACCGTGACACCGGCCTCCTCCAGGGTTTCGAGCACCGAGCGGTCCGGCGGCACGATGAGGGTGAGCCCGGAGCGGGCCAGCTCCACCTCGAAGGCCTCGTACGCCCCGGCGTCGGCCGCCTCGCCCGTTCCGGCCGCCCCGGCCGTCTCGGCCGGGGCGAACCGCTCGACGCCCAGTGTGTCCGGGGGCCAGCCGGCCGACGCCTCCCGCACGGCCCGCAGCAGGGGCTCGGGACCGCAGGCGTGCACCAGGGTGTCCGGCTCGGGCGGGCCGAGGAAGGCGCCGAGGTCCAGCAGGCCGTACTCGTCCTGGGGGCGGATCAGGACGCGGTCACCGTAGGGGGCGAGACGGTCCAGGAACGCCATGGAGGTGCGGGTGCGGCCGCCGTACAGCAGGCGCCAGTCGGTGCCCGCGGCGGCCGCGGCCTCGACCATGGGAAGGATCGGCGTGATGCCGACGCCGCCCGCGACGAACAGCTGCCGTCCGGCGGGCCGCAGCGGGAAGTTGTTCCGTGGCCCGCGGACCCGGACGGTGCTGCCCTCGCGCAGACGGTCGTGGACGTACGCGGAGCCGCCGCGGCCCCGCGGCTCGCGCAGTACGGCGATCTGCCAGGAACCGCGCTTCTCCGGGTGCCCGCACAGGGAGTACTGCCGGATCAGGGTGCCGGCTGCGTCGTCGCGGTCGTCGCCGTCCAGCAGTACGTCGATGTGGGCGCCCGGTGTCCAGGCGGGGAGCGGCTCGCCGTCCGGGCGGCGCAGGGTGAGGGTGACGACGCCGTCGGCGGCGGGGGCGCGGGTCTCGACGGTCAGGATCGTCCCGGCCGGGGGCAGTCGGTCGTTCATGGTGTGTCAGCTCCGGGGTTCAGGCCTGCGCCGGTACGCGCAGCAGCAGTGCGTCGCCCTGGCCGCCGCCCCCGCACAGGGCCGCCGCGCCGGTACCGCCGCCGCGTCGTCGCAGTTCCGCCGCGAGGGTCAGGACCAGGCGGGCGCCCGTCATGCCGACCGGGTGGCCGAGGGCGATGGCGCCGCCGTTGACGTTCACCTTGTCCAGGGGGAGGTCCAGCTCCCGGACGGAGGCGAGGGCGACTCCGGCGAACGCCTCGTTGATCTCGAACAGATCCACGTCGGCGGCGTCGAGTCGGCCGTCCCGGGCCAGGGCGTCGCGGACCGCCCCGGCCGGCTGGGCCGGCAGCGAGGGGTCGGGGCCCGCGACCGTGCCGTAGGCGCCGATCTCGGCGAGCGGGGCCAGACCCTCGCGCCGGGCGCGCTCCGCGCTCATCACGACGACCGCCGCGCCGCCGTCGGAGAGCTGTGAGGAGTTGCCCGCGGTGACGGTGCCCCCTACGGAGAACGCGGGGCGCAGACGCCCCAGGCTCTCGGCGGTGCTGTCCGGCCGGATGCCCTCGTCGGTGTCCACCACCGTCGGGCCGTGCCGGCCCGGGACCTTGTAGGGGGCGATCTCGTCGGCCCACGCGCCCGACTCCCGGGCGCGTGCGGCCCGTCGGTGGGAGAGCGCGCTGTACGCGTCCTGCTCCTCGCGGGTCAGCCCGAACGGCTGCTGGTACCGCTCGGTGGCCGCGCCCATGGAGACGTTGTCGAAGGCGCAGACGAGGGCGTCCCGGTCGAGCGCGTCCTCGACGGCGGCGCCGCCGTACCTCCAGCCGCCGCGCGCACCGCGCAGCAGATGCGGGGCGCCCGACATGGACTCCATCCCGCCCGCGACGACCACCTCGTGCCGGCCGGACGTGATCATGAGGTCGGCCAGGGCGATGGCGTGCAGACCCGACAGGCAGAGCTTGTTGACGGTGCTCGCGGGGACGGAGAACGGGATCCCGGCGCGGACAGCGGCCTGCCGCGCCGGATTCGGGCCGGCCCCGGCCTGGACGACCTGGCCCATGACGACGGCCTCCACGGCGGCGGGGTCGAGAGGCGCGGCGGCCAGCGCCGCGCCGATGGCATGGGCGCCGAGATCGACGGCGGACACGGTGCTCAGGGCGCCCATGAGCCTGCCGACGGGTGTTCTCGCACCGGAGACGATGACGGATCCGGGCATGGCCGGAACCTCCTGCGGGGGACGGGGCGGGTCGGCCCGGGGGACGAGGGGAGGGGTCAGGCGACCGCGCCGACGGCGCGCTCGGCGATCATGTGGGCCGTCTCGTTCACCGAGTGCAGGACGATCCGGCCGCCCGGCAGCCGCCGCACCCTGCTGACCGAGGTGTAGCCGGGGTGGAACCAGAACATCGTGGGCAGGCCGAGCACGGTCGCCAGATAGGTGTTGGTGATGCCGCCGTGGCACACCACCGCGACCCGCCCGCCGGCGTGGGCGTCGAAGACGGTGTCCATGGCCCGTACGGCACGCGCGCGGAAGGCGTCCCAGTCCAGATCGGGCACGAAGTCCTCGTACCGGCCCTCGGCCAGCGCCGCGGCCCGGGGATCGTCCGCGCCGATCTGCTCCGGTGGTGTGTAGGGGTGAGAGACGTCCGTGTCCCACTCGCGCAGGTCGTTCAGTACGGCCGCGGTCATGCCGGTGCGCCGTTCCAGGGGTGCCACCGTCTCGCGGGCGCGCCGGAACGGGCTGGTGTACAGGGCGTCGACGTCCTCGTGCACCAGCCAGGCGGCGAGGCGCTCCGCCTGGGCGGTGCCCTCCGGCGACAGCCCCGGGTCGTACACGCCGGCCAGGGGGAGGCCGTGCCGGATGAGGAGGAGTTCGGTCATGGAGGGTCCTTCGTACGAGGGCGGAGGTCGTCGTGGGCCGGTTGCCGGCTGCCGGCAACCGGCTGCCGGTGGGCGGTGGGCGGTGGGGCGTCGGGTGCCGGTGGCCCGGTTCAGCCCGCGATGGTCCGCTCGGAGTGCCAGTAGGGGCGGCGCATCGCGCGTTTGTCGAGCTTGCCCATCGCGTTGCGTGTGAGTTCGGGGACGAACTCGTAGGACTTCGGGCACTTGTAGGCGGCCAGCCGGTCGCGGCAGAAGCGGTCGAGTTCCTCGGCCGGTGTGCCGTCCCCGGTCGCCACGACCAGCGCCCGCAGCGACTCGCCGAAGTCCGGGTCGGGCACACCGATCACCGCGACCTCGGCGACCGCAGGGTGCCGGCGCAGCACCGCCTCGCTCTCGGCCGGATACAGGTTCGCACCGCCGGAGACCACGACGTCCGCCGCCCGGTCGGTGATGAAGATGTAGCCGTCGGCGTCGACGTAGCCGATGTCGCCGAGGGTGAAGACGCCCGGCGCGAGGTAGGCGGACTTCGTCTTGTCGGGGTCCGCGTGGTAGCGCACACCGTGGTCCTCGGGCGCCCGGAACGCCAGCAGCCCCCGCTCGCCGGGCGGCAGCGGCCGGCCGTCGTCGTCGGTCACCAGGACCTCGAAGGGAGGGTGGGCGCGGCCGACCGACCCCGGATGGGCCAGCCACTCGGTGCTGTCGATACGGGCCACGGTGCCCGCCTCGCTCGCGCCGTACGACTCGGTCAGCACCGGGCCGAACCACTCGATCATGGCCCGCTTCACGTCCGGTGGACACGCGGACCCGGTGTGGGAGACCTGCGTGAGGCTGGAGACGTCGTACCGGGCACGCGTCTCGCGCGGTACGACGAGCAGTCGCTGGAAGTGGGTGGGCACCATGACCGTGGAGGTCACCCGCCACCGCGCGATCCGGCTGAGGCAGACTTCCGGGTCGAACCGGCCGAGTACGACCACCGGTTGCCCCGCCGCCAGATGGCGCAGGGCGGTCAGGGGCGCGTTGTGCTGCAGGGGGCCGCACACCAGGTGCGGGCCCGGCGGGAAACCGGACCGGGCGGAGATCGCGGCCAGATAGGCGGAGCTGTCGGCGACCGGACCGCTCACCCAGCGCACCTCGGTGCCGCGCGCCCGGCCGGTCGTGCCCGAGGTGTAGACGAGCGGCGGCCGGGCGGGGCGGTCCTCCGGAACGGCGAGTCCGGCGGGGGCTGCCGCCAGCCACAGGTCCCAGTCGAAGGCGTGCCCGATCGCCGGGGTCCCGTGCAGCACCAGTGGCAGGCCCAGTTCCCGGGCCGCGTCCAGGGCCGCGCCCGCGCCCGCGGGTCCGGCGACGATGCCGGTGGCGCCCGCGTCGATGATCTGGTCCACGAGTTCGCCCGACGTCAGATGCCGGGACGCGGCGACGGTCCCCACGCCGGCTCTCAGTCCGGCCAGATGGGACACCAGCGTCGGTGCGGCGTTGTCGCCGAGCACGACGACCCGGTCGTGCGGGCCGGGCGCGATCTCCAGCAGCCGTGCCGACACCCGTGCCACCTGGTCCGCGAGCGCGGACCAGGACAGCACTTCCCAGTCGTCCACCAGGGCGGGCCGGTCCGGGGTGCTCCGGACGCGACGGTCGAGCGGCAACTGCGACATGGCTCCTCCGGGCGGCTCCTCGGTCCTCTCCCGCGATCCGGGAGAGCCGATGCGCTGACTGTAGCGTTTATCAAGAAAGTGCGGAACACTCTGACCCACGCCGAGCGCATCTCCGCATGGTCGGGCGGATGGTTTCGGCGCTGACAGATCCCCGTTACTGCAACTGTCGTCTGGTAAGTGCCGTTCCAAGGAGGAGTCATGTCCCCGTTCCAGGGAGGAGCCGTGTCCCCGCCCGATCCGGACTCCTGGCGCGTACAGGTCCGACAGTGGCTGGCCGGCGTCCTCGACCCGGCGCGCACGCCGGAGACGACCGTGGACGCCGACCTCGCCGTCTTCCACAACCTCCCCGAAGCGGGCGAGCGCCTGCTGCTGGAGCGCTGCCGCGCCTACCAGCGGGCCCGCTTCGACGCCGGCTACCAGGCACTGACGCTGCCGGCGGACCTCGGCGGGGCGGGCTTGAGCGCCGCCCACGTGGCGGTCTTCGCCGAGGAGGAGTCGGCCTTCGACGTACCGCCGTCCACCGAACTGATCAGTGTCACCGTGCGGCTGGTCGCGATGGCCGTCTCCCTGTTCGGAACGGCCGAGCAGCGCCGCGACTTCGCGCGTCCGTTCCTGCGCACGGACCTGCTGGCCTGCCAGCTGTTCAGCGAACCCGGCGCCGGCTCCGACCTCGCGGCCGTACGCACCCGCGCCCGGCAGGAGGACACGGACACCGCCCGCCCGGCCGAAGCCGGCGGCGGGGGCGACTGGGTGATCGACGGGCAGAAGGTGTGGACCTCGGGAGCGCAGTTCGCCGACTACGGCCTGCTGCTCGCCCGCACCGATCCGGACGTCGTCAAACAGGCGGGCATCACCGCCTTCCTGGTCCCGATGGACGCCCCCGGCGTGGACGTGCGCCCCATCCGGCAGATGAGCGGCGGTGCCTCCTTCAACGAGGTCTTCCTCAGCGGTGTCCGCGTCCCGGACCGGCTCCGCATCGGGCGCCCGGGGCAGGGCTGGGAGGTCGCCACCACCACCCTCGGCTTCGAACGGACCGCCTCCGGCAGCGGCAGCCGGCGCAAGGGAGGCACCTTCACCGACGTCCTCGCCCTCGCCCGCTCGCTCGGCCGCACCGACGACCCGCTGGTCCGCCAGCGCCTCGCCGACCTGTACGTCCGCACCGAGCTGCGCGCCGCCACCGTGGACCGCGTCGCGAGGACGAGCGCCACCGGCGGCCGGCCCGGCCCCGAGGCGTCGCTGACCAAGCTGATGGCCTCCGACCTGCTCACCCGCACCGGACAGCTCGCCGCCGACCTCATGGGCGCCCGGATCTGCGCCGACACGGGGGAGCCCGGCACGTTCGCCTGGACGCAGCATCTGCTCGGAGCCCCCGGCTACCGACTGGCCGGCGGCACCGACCAGATCCAGCGCAACCTCATCGGCGAACGCGTCCTGAGACTGCCGCCGGAGCCGCGCGCCGACCGGGTGCCGTTCTCCCGGCTCACCGGCGACTGAGCGACCGACCGAGCGGCGGCACACCCACCACCCACCACCCATCCCCCATCACGAAGGAGTGACCCCATGGATCTGGGACTGACAGGCGCGAAGGCGCTGGTGACCGGCGCCAGCCGGGGCATCGGCCGGGCGATCGCCACCACCCTGGCGGCCGAGGGCTGCGCGCTGGCGCTCTGCGCCCGGGGCGAGGAGGCGCTGGCCAAGGCCGCCGCCGAACTGCGCGGCGAGGGCGCCACGGTGTTCGCCGAGCCGGTCGACGTCACCGACCCGGCCGCGCTCGCGGGCTTCGTCGGGCGGGCAGCCGGTGAACTCGGTGGTCTGGACCTGCTGGTGTCCAACGTCTCGGCGGGCAACGTCAAGGGCCCCGAGTCGTGGGAGGCGAGCCTGCGCGGCGACCTGATCCCCTTCGCGGGACTCGTCGAGGCGGCCCTGCCGCACCTGGAGGCCTCCGACCGGGCCGCCGTGGTCGCCATCGGCACCACCAACGCCTCCGACACCGCCCGGCCCGCCGGCGCCAACTCCTACTCCGCCCTGAAGGCCGCCGTGGTCCAGCACGCCTCGGCACTCGCGCACGCGCTCGCGCCGAAGGGCATCCGCGTCAACACCGTCTCGCCCGGCCCGATCGACTTCCCCGGCGGCGCCTGGGAGACCATCCGCACCAGCCGTCCGGAGGTGTACGAGGAGGTCCTCGCCAAGCTGCCGATCGGCCGCTACGGCACCGCGGAGGACGTGGCGGCCGCCGTGGCGTTCCTGCTCGGGCGGCCCGGCTCCTTCTGTGTCGGCGTCAACCTCGTGGTGGACGGCGGGCTGCTGACCCGCGTCCAGTACTGAGCCGTGGCGGGCCCGGCCGGCCGGCTGGACGCCGTACTGGTCTGCGGCGGCAGATGGCACGACTTCGACCACGCGCGGCTGCGGCTGCTGGAGCTGCTCGCCGAGCACCCGCGGGTGCGTACGACGGTCTTCCAGGACTACGCCCGCACCGCCGCGCTGGACGAGGCGGACCTGCTGGTCACCTACACCTGTGACGTCCGGCCCGGTCCCGCCGAGCAGGCCGCGCTGGCACGGTTCGTCGAGCGGGGCGGGCGCTGGCTGGCCCTGCACGGCACCAACGCGGTGATCGAGCCGCCCGCTCCCGGCGGGCCACGGGTGTTCACCACCCCCCGGCTCCTCGGCGAGGTCGCCACCGTGCTGGGCAGCCGGTTCCTGGCACACCCGCCGATCGCACCGTACGAGGTACGCGTGACCCGGCCCGGCCATCCGCTGGTCGCCGGGATCGAACCGTTCACGGTCACCGACGAGCTGTACGTGTGCGAGCTGCACGGGGAGCTGGAGGTGCTGCTGCACGCCGACTACACGGGCCCGTGCCGGGGTTTCGCCGAGGGCGACACGGCGGCCCTCGACCGGGCGCCCCGGCCGGTGCTGTACCTCAGGCGCCACGGCCTCGGGGAGGTCTGCTACTTCACGCTCGGCCACTGCCGGGGGCGCTACGACGTGCAGGACCTCGGGGTCGCGGACACGGGGCGGGAGGACCGGGGGCCGTGGGGGACGCCGGAGTTCCTCACGGTGCTGGGGCGTTGTGTGGCGTGGGCGGTGGGCGGCTGAGCACGGGACGGGTGGCGGCGGGTTGCTTCGCCCCGGAAGGCGTTCGCCCTGCCGCCCGGGATCGTCCTCGCCCCCGCCGCCCCTACCCGTCCCGTCCTCGGGGCTCCGCCCCGGACCCCGTTCGCGCGGTTTCCCGCGCCCCTTTCCAGGGGCGCGGGAAACCGCGCGAAGACCCGCACCCTCCACCTACGGCAGCACCACCGCGCGGCCGTCGATGTCCCCCGCGTGCAGGCGCTCGTAGGCCTTGGGTGCCTCCTCCAGCGAGAAGGTCTCCACGTGGGAGGAGACGACCCCCTGCCGTGCCAGCTCGACGACCTCCATCAGCTCCGCGCGGCTGCCCCAGTAGGGGAACGAGGCGGACACCTCGAACGGCAGTCCGCCGCCGAAACCGACCGCCAGCGTGCCTCCGCCGAGTCCGACGATCGTCACGTCGCCCTCGACCGCGACGGACGCGGCGGCGATCGCCAGGGTCGGTGCGGCCCCCACGAAGTCCAGGACCACCTCCGCCCCCGTCCCCCCGGTGAGTTCCCGGATCCGCCCGGCCGCCGCGTCGTCGGAGAGCAGCGCCTCGTGGGCGCCGACGGTCTTCGCCAGCGCCAGTTTCTCCGCGCTCAGGTCCAGGGCGACCACCCGGGCCGACGTCAGCGCGCGCAGCAGCTGCACGGCGAGATGGCCGAGTCCGCCGACACCGATGACGACCGCGGTGCTCCCGGGCACCAGCTTGGGCAGTGACTTCACGATCGCGTGATACGGCGTCAGCCCGGCGTCGGTGAGCGGCGCCGCCTGCACCGGGTCGAGCCCCTTGAGCGGAACCAGATGGCGGGGCGACCGCACCACGATGTACTCGGCCAGGGCGCCGGGGGAGCCGAGTCCGGGCGGCAGAATGCCGAGCCCGGCCGCGTGCGGGCAGCAGTTCTCCTTGCCCACGGCGCACTGGGGACAGCGCCCGCAGCCCCACGGGCCGTACACCGCCACCGCGTCGCCCTCCGCCGGTCCCCCGACCCCGCTGCCGACGGCCGCGACGGTGCCGACCTCCTCGTGACCGAGGGTCATGGGCAGCGGGTACGGGAACTGCTCCTCGGGCCAGCCCATGACCGCCAGATCGGAGTGGCACAGCCCCGCCGCCGTCACCTTCAACAGCACCTCACCCGGGCCGGGTTCGGGCACGGGAACGTCCACGACCTCGGGGGCCTGCCCCACCTTGAGGTACTGCAGAGCCCTCATACCGGGTTCTCCTCGGCGGGAGCGGGAGCGGGCCCGGCCGCGTGGGTCGCGGGAGCCTCGGGGCCGTCGGGTGAGATGTGCCCCCTGCGGCGGCGCAGGACGGCGGGCAGGGCGATCCGGCCACCCGTCAGGACCAGCGCGACGATGAGGACCGAACCGGTGAACAGGCTCGCGGCCCACGGCGCGCTCGTGGCGAGCCCGAGGCCGGTGACGCCGGTGCCGAGCAGCAGGACCGCGAGGACCGTGCCCCAGGCGTTGAAGCGGCCGGCGCGCAGCTGGGTCGCTCCGACGAAGGCCGCGGCGTAGGCCGACAGCAGATACGGGGTGCCCGCGGTCGGCGATCCCGATCCGACCGAGGACGCGAAGACGATCCCGGCGAACCCGGAGAGCAGCGCGGACGACACCAGGGTCAGAAAGCGCAGGCGGTCGGTGCGCACCCCTTGCAGCCGCGCCGCGTCGGTGTTGAAGCCGGTCGCGTACAACCGGCGCCCGGTGGCGGTGTGTTCCAGCAGGAACCAGATGGCCGTCGCGGCGAGCAACAGGTACAGCACGGGCAGGGTGATGCCGCCCGCGTCGAGCTGCGCGATGCTCGCGAACGGCTCGGCCAGCAGCCGCACACCGGTGATGGAGCTGTCGTCGGTGACCATGGTGATCACCGACTGGATCAGCGCGCCGGTCGCCAGGGTCGCGATGAAGGAGTCGACCCGCAGCGCCACCACCACGATCCCGTTGACGACCCCGATCAGCAGCGCGGCGGTCATCGCCAGGGCTGTCGCGGCGGCGGGCCCGAGATCGGTGGAGACCAGGAAGTAGGCGGTCAGCACACTGGTCAGCGACATGGTGAAGGCGACGGAGAGGTCGAAGACCCGGGCGGCCAGCGGGGGTACGACGCTGAGCGCGACCAGCCCGGCCACGGCGTTGCCGTTGAGTATCTGCTTGACCGTGATGGTGGTCGGGAACGTCTCCGGTGCCCAGACGGAGAAGAGCACGGCGATGGCCAGCCACACGTACACGGCGCCGATGTTCCGGAACGACAGGAACGACGACAGGGAGGCAGGCAGCGCGGCCTTTGCCGAGGCCGCCCGCCGGCCCCGTGCGGCCGGCACGGGCACCGCCGGCCGGGTCGGGGTGGATGTCATGTCACTCGGTTCCTTCCATGGCGTGCACCAGCGCCGGCTCGGTGATGTCGCGGCCGACGAGTTCCCGTGCGATCCGGCCGTCGCGCACCACCAGGACGCGGGTGCACAGGGCGAGCAGGTCCTGTGTGTCGGACGAGGAGACGATGACGCCCATGCCCTCGCCCGCCTGGCGCTCTATCAGGTCGTACAGCTGCAGCCGGGTGGCGATGTCGACGCCCGCCGTGGGTTCGCACAGGGCCAGTACCGGCGGGCGCTGGGCCAGGCAGCGGGCCATGACGACCTTCTGCTGGTTGCCGCCGCTCAGGGTGGTCACGCGGGCCCCGCGGCCCGCCGTGCGCACCCCGACCCGCTCGATCCACTCCTCGGCCAGGGCGGACTCGCGGCGCCGGTGCAGCCGTCCGCCCCGGGCCCGCAGCCGGTGCAGCAGGGGGAGGGTGAGGTTCTCACCGACCGAGAAGTCGCCGATCACCCCCTCGCTCGCCCGGTCGGCGGGGACCAGGGGGAGGCCCAGTCCGCCGGCCTGGCGCGCGTCCGTCCAGCCCTCGGCGCGATCGGGCAGCCGCAGCCTGCCGCTCACCCGCCCGGCGTGGGCGCCGCACACCGCGTACGGCACGAGTTCGTGGCCGGAGCCGACCAGCCCGGTGATGCCGAGCCGCTCGCCCCGGGCCAGGTCGAAGCCGATGCCGCGCAGCGGGCCGGCCCGCAGGTCGCGGACCTCCAGTACGGCTTGTCCGGCACCGTCGGCCCCGCCCGCGCCGGGGCGGGGAGCCGGACGGTGGTCGGTCCCGCTCGCCTCGCCCGCCATCAGCTCCGCCAGTGAGCGCGGGGTGAGTTCGTCGACCCGCCGGGTGGCGATCCGGCGTCCGCCGCGGATCACGGTGACCCGGTCGGCGAGCGCGAAGATCTCGTCCATCCGGTGCGAGACGTACAGCACGCCGGCGCCGGCGTCGCGTACCTCCCGCACGATGTCGAAGAGGCGCGCGACCTCACCGGGCGGCAGTACGGCGGTGGGTTCGTCGAGGACCAGGACACCGCTTCGGCCCTCCCAGCCCTGAAGCGCGGCGGCGATGGCCACCACCGCGCGCTGGACGGGGGTCGCGGTCGTCAGGGGCCGGCGTACGTCGATGCCGAGACCGAACCGCTCGACCAGTGCGGTCGTGCGCCTTTCCATCTCCGGCCAGCGGATGTTGCCGAGGGCCGTGCGGGCGAAGCCGCGGCTGAGCGCCAGGTTGTCGACGGCGCTCAACTCGCCCACCAGGCCCAGCTCCTGGTGGACGAAGCGGAGCCGGTCGTGGCGGGAGGAGGTGACCTGGCCGAGGTCGAAGGGCTCGCCGTCGAGTTCGGCGACGGCCCCCGGTTCCGCGTGGTGGTACCCGGCGAGGACCTTGATGAGGGTGGATTTGCCGGAGCCGTTGGGGCCGATCAGGGCGTGGATCTCGCCGGGCGCGACCTCCAGGTCGACGTCCCGGAGCGCCTGCGTCGCGCCGAACCTCTTCGACAGCCGGGCCACTCGCAGGACCGGCCGGGTCAACTCAGCCCCCACAGCGCCTTGAACTGCGCCTGGTAGTCCTCGACGATCGGGAAGTCGCCGTCGGCCGAGGGCAGGTTGTCCTTGGTGACCAGCATGTTCGGCAGCTCCGCCCGCTGGTCCACGTCCATGGACTGGCCGGTGAAGTGCCGGGCCAGCGCGTCCGCCTGGAGCCAGGCGGTCTCGTGCGAGTTCAGCGCCATCGCGCCGTCGCTGAGGCCGCTCTGGATGTACTGGTAGTTCTGCGCGTCACCGACGTTGACCACGAGATGCTTGCCGGTGAGGCCCGCGGTCTTCAGCGCGGCGGGGACGCCCACGTTGAGCAGGCCGAGGGAGAAGACGACATGGGTCACCTTCGGGTGCGAGCGCAGGTACGACACCACCCGGTCGGGCATGTCCTTGCCGACCGCGGTGATCGGCACGTCGATCTGGTCCAGCGGACAACCCTCGCACCACTCCTCGTACTTGGCGGCGAAGGAGTCCTTGACGGGCTTGAGGATCGTGTAGGCCGGCAGATCGAAGTACACGGTGTTCGCCTTGGCGCCGCTGTCCGACACCACCCATGAGGCGAGCATCTCGCCCTGGACGGCGACCTCCTTGGGGCCGTTCTTCAGCAGGGAGATGCCGTCGCCCGCCACGTCGTCGGCGTTCGACTGGACGACCGGGATGTCGGCCGCCTTCAGCCGCGCCAGTTGCTTGGCGTAGACGGCGCGCGGGAAACCGGAGGCGATGACCGCGTCGGGCTTGTCGCGCAGGGCCTGTTCGTAGGCGGCCTGGACGGACTCGGGGGTGCCCTGGGTGGCGATCTGCTTCACCTTCCAGCCGAGTTCGCCCGCGGCCTCGGTGAAGAAGTCGGCGAGGTCCTTGCAGGACTGGACGCCGCACAGGATGAAGTCGATCTTCTTGCCCTTGGGGATCTTCTTGCCGACGGGCTGGGTGACCGGGATCGAGGCCGGGCGTTCGGAGTAGGCCTTCAGCGCCGCGCGGGCCGCCGTCAGGCCGGGCGAGTCGGGGGCCGCCGCCTGGGACGAGCCGGCGGCCGGGGTGGAGTCCGAACCGCACGCCGTCAGGGTGAGCAGGGCGGTGGCGGGCACGAGCGCGGTGAGGGCGCGGCGGGCCGCGCGACCGGGTGTGGAACTCATCGTCGAGTACTCCGGGTCTGAGGGAAGAACGGACTGCGTCGATCGCCGGCGTGGGGTTCGGCGCGGGCCGTCGGGGTGCCCCGCGGCGCTGGCCCGGAACCGGAAGACATCGGTCCGGGGTGAGAAACTTATGAGGCACTACAGCCTCAAGTGCGTCGGAGTGTGACATGCCGGGGCGGGCTTGGGGAGGGGGCGGTCGCAAAAAATTCCCGGCATGGCGGGTGTGTTCGCGGTGACCTCGTGTGATGTGGGCTTGTCCGTCGTCGGGAGTGTTGCTCCGCGCCATCACAGGTAACTACACTCACTCTCAAGTTTCTGCCGGAGGAGAGATGATGGACGAAACGTCGGAGTCGGGCGCCGCGCGGTGCCCCGGGCCCAGCGTCCAGGACTACCTCGACCAGGACAGCCGGCCCGTTCCCGCCGCCCTGAGGTTCGAGAGGAACGACCACCTCGGCAGCGAGGACATCGACGCCGCCCGTTTCACCTCACGCGCGTGGGCCGAACGCGAGATGGAGCGGGTGTGGCGGCGCGTCTGGCAGTTCGCCTGTCTGGAGAGCGAGATCCCCGAGGTCGGCGACCACGAGGTCTACGAGATCGGCGACGACTCGCTCGTCGTCGTGCGCACGGCCCCCGACGAGATCCGGGCCTTCGTCAACGTGTGCCTGCACCGCGGCCGCAAACTGCGCACCGCCGGCGGCAACGTGAGCGAGTTCCGCTGCCCGTTCCACGGCTTCACCTGGAACCTCGACGGCACCATGCGGACCCCGCCGTGCGCCTGGGACTTCCCGCACGTCGGCACGGAGAAGTTCTCGCTCCCCGAAGCCCGGGTGGCCACCTGGCGCGGCTTCGTCTTCATCAACATGGACCCCTGCGCGGAGTCCTTCGACAGCTATCGCGGCACCTTCGACGAGTACTACATCTGGCCGCTGGAGGACCGGTACAAGTCGCTGCACATCGCCAAGGTGCTGCCCTGCAACTGGAAGGTCGCGCAGGACGCGTTCATCGAGTCCTTCCACGTGATCGCCACGCATCCGCAGATGCTGCCGTGGCTCGCCGACGCCAACTCGCAGTACGACGTCATGGCGGACCAGCCCCACTGGAGCCGCATGATCAACATCCAGGGCGCCCCCAGTCCGCACGTCGCGGACTGGGTCACCGAGGAGGACGTGCTGGAGACGTTCTACGACTCGCGGGCGTTCTACTCGGCGGCCCAGGGCCGTGATCTGGTGCGGGGGGAGGGGGACGAGCTGCCCGCGATCCCGCCCGGCGGCACCGCCCGCCAGGTCCTCGCCCAGCGGATGCGCGAACAGCTGGCGTCCACCGCGCGGCAGGACTTCTCGGCGACCCCCGACACCGAACTGCTGGACGCCATCAACTACCTGCTGTTCCCCAACTTCAACCCCTGGGGCGGCGCCAAGTCCAACATCGTCTACCGGTTCCGGCCCCACGGGCTCGACCCCGACGCGTGCACCGCCGAGATCATCTTCATGTCGGCTCCGAAGCAGCCCGGCGAGATGCCGCCTCCGGCGAAGATCCGCTGGGTCCCGGAGGACATGCTCTTCGCGGACATCCCCGAACTCGGCGTGCTCGGACCCGTCTTCGACCAGGACTGCGAGAACCTGCCCTATGTCCAGCAGGGTCTGAAGGCGATGCGCAAGCCGGGCATCACCCTGGCCAACTACCAGGAGAGCCGCATCCGCCACTTCAACCGCACGCTCGACCACTGGATGGAGAAGTGAGCCACCGCGTGGCGGTCCGGCCCGCAGGTGTCGAGATCGAGGTCCGTGACGGCGAGGACCTGTTCAGCGCCGCCGGACGGCTCGGCTACCGCTGGCCGACCCTCTGCGGCGGCCGGGGCACCTGCCGCACCTGCTTCGTCCGGGTCGAGGAGGGCGCCGAGAACTGCTCCCCGGTGGACCCGCTGGAACGCGAGGGCATCGAGGCCCTGCGCCGGCCGGTGGACGGCCTGACCCGGCTCGCCTGCCGGCTCCGGGTCGAGGGCCCGGTGACCGTGACCAAGCGCGGCGTACGCCGCCCAGTGCAGGAGTGAGACCCATGGCCAAGCAAGTGATCCACCCGCTGACCGGGCATGTGTACCGGCTCACCGAGGACGGCCTGGTCGAGGTGACCGACCCGACGACCGGCGCGCGGGGCGTCTTCGACTTCCAGGCCCGCTGGCAGTCGGGCGAACTGCGCCACGCCGACCTGCAGATGGCCGGCTGGGTGGGCCGGCTCGCCCAGCGGCGCGGCACCCCGCAGCCGGGGGAGTGAGCCGGTGACACCCCGGACGACCCGGGTGGTCTGCCTGGTGCGCCGGCCCGACGGGGAACCGGTGCCCGGCGACTTCGCCGTCGAGGAGCGCGCCCTGCCGCCCGTCGGCGCGGGGCACGTACTCGTCCGCAACCTGTACATGAGCGTCGACCCGTCCATGCGGGGGCGGCTGGAGAGCACCGAGAAGCACTACACGCACAACTTCACCCCCGGCTCGCCGCTCGACGGCCGGGCCCTCGGGGTCGTGGAGGAGAGCCGCTGTCCCTCGGTGCCCGTCGGTGCCTTCGTCCGGCATCAACTGGGCTGGCGGGAGCGGGCCGTGCTGGACGGCGCGGACACCGACGGCGCGGAGCGCATCGACCCGCGCCTCGCCCCGCTGCCCACCTGGCTGGGGCTGCTCGGCCAGACCGGCTTCACCGCGTACGTCGGCCTGACCCGGATCGCCGCACTCCGCCCCGGCGACACCGTCCTGGTGTCGGCGGCGGCCGGGGCGGTGGGCACCGCGGCCGGCCAGTTCGCGCGCCTGCTGGGCGCGGAGCGGGTCGTCGGGACCGCCGGAGGGCCGGACAAGTGCGCCCTGCTGGTCGAGGAGTTCGGCTACGACGCCGCCGCGGACCACCGCGCCGAGCCGGTCCGTGAGGCACTGGCCCGGCTGGCGCCCGACGGCGTCGACGTCTACTTCGACAACGTGGGCGGCGAGCAACTGGCCGCCGCCCTGTACGCGTTGCGGCCAGGGGGACGGGTCGCCCTGTGCGGCATGATGTCGCAGTTCGGCGGCGAGCGACGGCCGGTGGACATCAACCAGCTGATCCAGGCGGTCCTCAAGCGGCTGACGCTGCGGGGCTTCATCGTCCGTGACCACGACGACCTGCGGCCGGAGTTCGAGCAGCGGGTCGCGCACTGGCTGGCCGACGGCCGGGTCACCGCCCGCGAGACGGTCGTGGACGGCCTGGAGAACGCCGCCGGCGCGCTGCTGTCGCTGCTGGACGGCGGCAACGTCGGCAAGATGCTGGTGCGGCTGGGCTGAGCCCCTGCGCCGTGGTCGGCACGCGCTGAGTCCCCGTGTCGTGGTGGCACGCGCTGAGTCCCCGTGTCGTGGTGGCATGCGCTGAGCCCCCGTGTCGTGGTGGCACGCGCTGAGTCCCCGTGTCGTGGTGGCATGCGCTGAGCCCTTGTGCCGTGGGCGGCATGCCCTGGTCAGCGCATCGGGTGTGACGCGGCCACCGTGTGGGCCTGGAGGAAGACCCCGACCCGCGTCAGCCCGTCCACGGCCGCCCGGAAGTCCTTGATGTGCGCGGTGGTGAAGTGTGCGTCGAGGGCCTCCTGGGAGGCCCACCGCTCGTACACCCGGATCCGCTGTGCGCTGCCCGGGTCCGCGGTCATCGCGTAGTCCAGACAGCCCGGCTCCTCGGCACGGGTCCGGTCCCCGAGCACGACCAGGTGTGCCAGCATCCTGTCGCGGTCACCGGGCTCGTAGTCCATCCAGCCGGCGACGATGACTTCCCCTGTCATGGTGTCTTCCCTTCGTGGTCATGGCCGTGGGCCCGCCGCCCCGTCAGGCGGAGCGGCGGGCCCACGTGCTTCTCAGACGCCGAGCGGCGCCGGGACACCGTCCACGGTGACGGTGCCCCTGCCCCCGTCGACCGTGATCATCATGCCGTCCCGCAGTCTGCGCGTGCCGCCCTCGACGGAGATGACGGCGGGGATGCCCAGCTCCCGGCACACCACGACAGCGTGACTGTTGAGCGCGCCCACGTCCACGACGGCCGCTCCGGCGACCAGGAACAGGGGCGTCCAGGCCGCGTCGGTGATCGGTGCGACCAGCACCTCGCCCGGCTCCAGCGCCTCGCACGAGGCGGGGTCGGTGACCACCCGGACCCGGCCGGTGTAGGTGCCGTGGCTGCCGCCCACGCCGCTGAGCACGTCACCCTCGACCGCCGACTCGGTGTGTTCCTCGGCGCGTCGCGGCCAGGTGTCGAGCGCGGTCCGGGCGTCGTCGGCGATGAAGAACGGCGGCTCCAGCTCGTGCAGCGCGGCGTACTCCCGCAGCCGTTGCGCGATGACCGGTCCGAACGGCTCCGGGTCGGCGACGTAGTCGTCGAGTTCGGTGTCCAGCAGCATCATCACGTCCTCGGGCCTGGCGAAGCGCCCCGCCTCGACACCGCGGCGACCCAGTTCCCGTACCGCCATCCGGATCTCGTTGACGACGGTCACACAGTTGGCCTTGGTGCGTTCGCGGGCCGGGATCCACACCTTCGAGGCGTGCATACCGGCGTCGAACATCGGCCGCGTGTCCTCGGGCAGCGCCTCCCTGATCTCCCGCGCGGTCCGCTCGCGGTTCTCGGTGAGCCGGGCGCGCCGGGCGGCGGGGGAGTCGTCGGCGGCGCTGTGCCGGATCCGGTCGACCAGGGCCAGGGCCTGCACGGGCGCCGCCTCCCAGGACAGCGCGTGAATGTCCCACTCGTTGGGGCCGCGGTCGCCGGACGCGGCCAGGAACTCCTCGAACGCGTCACGGAACGCCTTCACGTCCCCGATCGCCCCGTCGAGCGCGCGTTCCACGGCGGCCGTGCCCTCGTCGAACAGCGCGGTCAGCTCCGTGGACGCCGCGACCTGGCGGGACAGCGTCCACAGCCCGTCCGAGGGGGAGGCCGAGTCGACGTCGCCGAGACCGCCGATGAGGTCCAGCATGGCGCCGGGGCGGCCCACGCTCTCGCACAGCGGGCCGAGGATGGCGGGTCCGACGGACGCGGGCAGCGACGACTCGACGTGCCGCCGGAAGGTCGTCTCCACCTCGTCCAGCAACGACCGCGCGTGCGCGAGAAGTCGGTCGTCCGTGAGCCCGGACAGGTCCGGACGGTCGCGGCGCAGGCGGCGCAGCCGCTCCTGGTCGGCGTCGGCCTCGGGGAAGCCGCTCTGGCCGAGCATCCGCTGGAGCGTGCCGCCGGCCTTGGCGGTCAGCTCCGGGTCCTGGTCGTCGGGGTGTGCCGTGTAGACGGGGGTGTCGGAGCGCCGGCCGACGAAGGCGGCGTCGATCTGGTCGGCCGTCTGTCCCATACGGATGCCGAACAGCCGCATGTGCGACAGGTTGAGGTAGAAGTAGCCGCCGAACATCCCGGCGAAGGGCGGCCAGGGCCCGGTCACCTCTTCCTCGTGGTAGATCCCGAAGCCGACGAAGCCCTTGCGCCAGCCGTGCAGACCGCGCCCCCAGACCAGGGTCCAGCCGAGCGGGCTGGCCGGTTCCGGAAGGGTCTCGCCCGCGTTGGCCCGGGTGTAGTGGGGCAGCCGTGCACTGCGCTGCCCGTCCGTGATCCAGCTCTTCATGACCGAAGGTCTCCCGCCGTCCGTCCCGGTGCCTACCACTGTGCCGTTCCGCCGTCTACGCTGATCAGCGTGCCCGTGATACCGGCGCCGGCGTCGCCGGCGAGGAGGCAGGCGACGGCCGCGATCTGTTCCACGGTGGTGATCTGCTTGGTCGCGGCGTGCTCCGCGAAGCGGTTCAGCCACTCCTCGTACGTGATGCCCTCGGCCTCGGCCGCGGCCGGTCCCGCGGCCCGCATCAGGTCGGTGTCGACGGCGCCGGGGCAGATGGCGTTGCAGGTGATGCCCTGGGTGCCGTACTCGAAGGCGGTCGCCTTGGTCAGGCCGTGGATCGCGTGCTTGTTGGTGATGTAGTGGCTGATCGCGGGCTTGTTGGCCTGCTTGCCCTCGACGGAGGAGATGTTGATGATCCGTCCCCAGCCGCCCGCCAGCATGGCCGGCAGGGCGCGCCGGGTGCCGTAGAAGTAGGCGTTGAGGTTCAGCTTGAGGGCGTCGTGCCAGGCCTCGTCGGTGAGCTGGTGGACCGGGGCGAAGCCCGAGGTGCCGCCGGCGTTGTTGACCCAGATGTCGAGCCGCCCGAAGCGCTCGACGGCGAAGTCGGCGAGGTTCTCGATGTCCTCCTGGCTGTTGGCGTCGCAGGGGTGGAAGACGGCCCGGTCCCCGGCGTCCAGTTCCTCCAGTGCCTGCTTGCCCTTGAGTTCGCTGCGGCCGCTGACGACGACCGTGGCGCCGTCGGCGAGGAATGCTTCGGCGATGGCGCGGCCGATGCTGCGCGTGCTGCCCGTGATCACCGCGACACGTCCGTCGAGGCTGCCCGTGGCCACCATGGTGTTCTCCCGCGAGTGTTGGTTCGTCACCTGGTGGCGCCTGCGGCTCTGTCCAGGGACTGGTGGATGGTGCGGTGGAAGTGCTGGAGTCCGGGCTCGTTGCGTCCGAAGACGAAGTCGGTCCCGTCGAGGGCGGCGAGGCCCTTCTGGACTCCGTAGGTGGTCGCGTAGTCCTCGTCGCGGACCACCTCGTGGAACCACTCGCCGAACCGGTCGGCGGCCTGGCGCTCCTCCTCGGTGACCGCCGGTTCCCGCAGCAGGATGATCTGCTGGGTCACCGACTCGGTGGCCGTCCGGGGGAGCACCAGGGAGACGGCGATCTTCTGCCGCCAGCCGCCGGCGATCGCCAGGCCGGGGAAGAGCCAGTAGATGGGGCCCACGCAGTCGCCCGGGTCACGCCGGTCCGGGGGCAGCTCGACCGCCTGCGCGATCGGGCGCAGGGCGGGGGCGATGCGCTGGTGGGGGCCCCAGGTGTCGTGGGCCATCATGTTGGAGAGGTTCGTCTCGAACACCGTCTTCGGGTGCAGCGAGGCGAAGTGGTAGGTCTCCAGGTAGCCGTCGAGGGTGACCTTCCAGTTGGGGCTGGTCAGTTCGCCGGTGGAGTAGTGGTGGCACTCCGCCAGCCGCAGCCCTTCCAGCAGGGGCTGGAGATCGCCCAGCCAGGCGTCCAGGTCGGGTTCGGCGGCCGGGTCCAGTGAGACGAAGACGATGCCGGCCCGCTCCCCGGCGGGGAGCGTGACGAGGCCGCGCCCCCCGCGCGGGACCTCGCCGAAGGTCTTCTCGGCGTACACACCGCGCAGTTCACCGCTGAGGTCGTAGGACCAGGAGTGGTACGGGCAGGTCAGCCGTCTGGAGACGCCGCAGCCGGGTTCGAGGAGCCTGGCGCCCCGGTGCCGGCAGGCGTTGATCATGGCGTGTACGGCGCCCTGGCGGTCCCGGGTGATCAGCACCGGGACGCCGAGGACGTCGATCGCCTTGTAGGTGTGGGGGCCGGGCAGCTCGCAGGACATCGCGAGCGGCAGCGGGACGGTGCGGTGGACGGCGTCCGTCTCCCGGCGCCAGCGGTCGGCGTCGAGGTAGTGGGCGACGGGTTCCGTCCACTGGCCGTCCGCCTGGTGCGTCGTGCCGTCCCGGTAGTGCGCCATCACGCGTTCGACGAGTTCCGCGGCCTCCCGCCGCATCGCCACGGACGCGGCGTCGGTGGACCGGTCCCGGCTGATCCACGAGGAGTATTCGGGAGTCGAGGGGGCCGAGGGGGCCGAGGGCGGCTCGCTCCCGGCGTCTGTCTCCCGCATCTCCGGCGAACTGGTCTGGACCACGATGTCCTCACAATCCTCCCAGCCGCGAGCCGGTGACCGGCTTCGGAATGCGACAGCTGGGCTGTGTCCGAAACGACAACAGGACTTAGTGTGGTCTGTCAATAGAAAGTGGCGAAGTGGCCACTCGGTGTCCCGTGGGGGTGGGTGCGGTGGTCATGACCCTGCCGTTCGAGGTGGGCGTGGTGGTGCGGGACTTGGAGGCGATGGAGCGCTTCTACGGCGGCGTGCTCGGGTGTCGCGCCGTGCGCCGCTCGCGCGTGCCGGAGTCCGTCGGCGGTCCGGCGGGCCTCGGCGGCGAGCTGCTCGTGGTCTGGCTCCAGGTGCCCTCCGGCGGGTGCGTGAAGTTGCTCCTTCCCTCGTTACCCCCGTCACTCCCGGTGCCGGTGGCGTCGCCGGCCCAGGCGCTCGCTCCGGCCGGACGGCCGGGGCTGTCGTACCTGACCTTCCACCTCGACGACATGGACCCGGTGATCGGGGCGCTGACGGCCGCGGGTGCCCGGCCGCTGTCCGACCCGGTGGTCGTCCTGGCGCGGGGGCGGCGGGTCAGCTTCTGGTCGGATCCGGAGGGCAATGCCGTGGAGCTGGTGGACGCGCGGGGGCAGGAGCCCGGGTCCGGGGCGTAGTAATTAGAGACGCTGTTCAGTAAGGTGCCCCCATGCTGGTTACTGTAGACCGGCACAAGTAAGTCCGATTGCTTGGCAACTTCCCTCGGGCGAAGGGGCGGACGATGGCTCAACGAGCGTCGACGGCGTCGAAGAAGTCCGCGCAGGTCACCGCGCGGGTCATCAAGGATCTCCACGAACGCATGGTGCGGATCCGGCTGTTCGAGACCGAGGCGGGCAAGCTCATGGAGGCCGGCAAACTGCCCGGCTTCCTGCATCTCTATGTCGGCCAGGAAGCCGTGGCCGCCGGAGTGATGGCCGCCCTGCGCGACGACGACCAGATCACCTCCACCCACCGCGGACACGGGCATGCCGTGGCCAAGGGTGTGGGCCTGCGCGAGATGTACGCCGAGCTGTACGGCCGGGTCACCGGCGCCTGCCTCGGCCGCGGCGGAAGCATGCACATCAACGACGTCACCCGCGGCATGCTCGGCGCCAACGGCATCGTCGGAGCGGGGGTCCCGATCGCGGTGGGCGCCGCCTTCGCCGCCCGGTACAAGGGTGAGGACAGCGTCGCCGTGACCTTCTTCGGCGACGGTGCCACGAACATCGGCGCCTTCCACGAGGGCGCCAACATGGCGGCCATCCTCGATCTGCCCGTCGTCTTCGTCTGCGAGAACAACGGCTACGCCGAGTTCACGCCCCAGTCCAGGCACATGCTGCTCACCGACGTGGCCGAGCGGGCAGCCGCCTACGGCATGCCCAGCGTCATCGTCGACGGCATGGACGCCGTCGCCGTCCACCGGGCCGCCGGCGAGGCCGTCGAGCGGGCCCGCTCCGGCGGCGGCCCCATGATGATCGAGGCCAAGACCTACCGCTTCTACGACCACCAGGGTGTCAAGGGACTGCGCCACCCCTACCGCTCGGACGAGGAGGTCGCCGAGTGGAGGGCCCGCGACCCCATCGACCTGCTCGAAGCCCGCGCCCTCGCCGACGGCACCGCCACCCGCGCGGAGCTGGACGACACCTGGCAGCGCACCCGCGACGAGATCGCCGAGGCCATCGCGTACGCCGAGGCGAGCCCCCTGCCCGACACCGCCGACCTGCTGGCCAACGTCTACTCGGGATGACCGCCATGACCACCCGCACCGAAGCACAGGCAGCCGCCCCCGGCGGCACGGCCCGCAAACTCACCTACGTCAAGGCCTTCAACGAAGGGCTCGCGCAGGCCATGCGCGAGGACGAGAACGTCTTCGTCGCCGGCGAGGACGTGGCCGGATACGGCGGCGTCTTCCGCATGTTCGACAATCTGCTCGACGAGTTCGGCCCCCGCCGCATGATCGACACCCCGATCTCCGAGGCCGCCCTGGTCGGCCTCGGGGTGGGAGCCGCCGCCCGTGGACTGCGGCCGGTCGTCGACCTGATGTTCATGGACTTCATCGGCGTCTGTCTGGACCAGATCGTCAACCAGGCCGCCAAGATGAAGTACATGTTCGGCGGCTCGGTGTCGGTGCCGCTGACCATCACCACCGC
Source organism: Streptomyces stelliscabiei (assembly GCF_014873495.1). Classification (GTDB taxonomy): domain Bacteria; phylum Actinomycetota; class Actinomycetes; order Streptomycetales; family Streptomycetaceae; genus Streptomyces; species Streptomyces bottropensis. The sequence goes on from NZ_JADBGF010000001.1 coordinate 9,659,724, forward strand.
CTCCGGAGCGGGCCTCGGCGCCGCCGCACAGCACAGCCAGAGCCTGGAGGCCTGGCTCGCCCATGTGCCCGGCCTGAAGGTGGTGATGCCGTGCGACGCGTACACCGCCAAGGGGCTCACCGTCGCCGCGATCCGGGACGACAACCCGGTCGTCGTGATGCTCAACAAGGTCCTGCTCGGCAGCACCGGCGAGGTCCCCGAGGAGATCTACGGCATCCCGCTCGGCCGTGCGCACACCGCCCGGCCCGGTGCCGACGTGACCGTGATCGCCCTGGGCCGCATGGTGGGCGAGGCCCTCGCGGCGGCCGACGAACTCGCCGCCGAGGGCGTGGAGATCGAGGTGATCGACCCGCGCACCGTGCAGCCCCTGGACACCGAGACCATGTTCGCCTCCGTCCGCCGCACCAACCGGGCCCTCGTGGTGCACGAGGCCGTCACCTTCGGCGGGCTCGGCGCCGAGATCGCCGCCCAGATCCAGGACGCGGCCTTCGACCACCTCGACGCGCCGGTCCTGCGGATCGGCGCCCCCTTCTCCCCGGTGCCCTTCTCCCCGGTCCTGGAGAAGGCCTACGTTCCCGATCGCGTCCGGATCGCCCAGGGGTGCCGGCGCCTCCTCGAAAGGTCGTGACCGACGTGGCGGTCGAGGTTCTGCTGCCGAAGATCGGCCTGACCATGCAGGAAGGCACGATCGACGCATGGCTCGTGCCCACCGGCGCGGCCGTCGCGGAGGGCGACGCGCTGCTGCGGCTGGCCACGGACAAGGTCGACGTGGACGTCGAGGCCGAGGCCGGGGGCCGGCTCCACCCGGTGGTCCCGGCCGGCACCACCCTCCCCGCCGGGGCGCTCATCGGCTGGCTGCTGGCCGAGGGCGAACAGCCGCCGGACCCGACCGGTACGCCGATGCCGGCCGGGTCCGGTTCCACCGCCACCGCGCCGACGGCCGCCCTCGACGCGGCGGCGGCCGGGTCCGCGCTCGGCGACACCCCCGCCGCCCGCACCCCGGGCGGCCGGCTCCTCGCCTCGCCGAACGCCCGACGGGTGGCGTCCGGGGCCGGCGTCGACCTCACCGCCGTACGCGGTACGGGACCCGGCGGACGGATCGTCTCCGAGGACGTGGAGGAGTTCCTCACCGAAGCCGCCTCCGCCCCTGCCCCGGCGTCCGCCCCCGTCCTCCCCGTCTCGCCGCTGGTCCGCCGGCTGGCGAAGGAGCGCGGCATCGACCTCGCGGAGGTCACCGGCACCGGGCCCGGCGGCCGGATCCGCAGATCCGACCTCGACCCCGTCACGCCGGCGCCGACACCGGCGCCCGCACCGGTGTCCGTCCGCAGGAACACCGCAGCGCCCCGGCCGGGAGACGTCCTCCCCCTCACCGGGATGCGCGGCACCATCGCCCGCCGGATGCACGCCAGCCTCCAGGAGATGGCGCAGCTGACGCACGGCTACGAGGTGCGGATGGACGCCGTGGTGACCCTGCGGGACCGGCTCAAGGAGGAATGGGCCGACGGCGACCTGCCCGTGCCCAGCCTGAACGACTTCCTGCTGAAGGCCGCCGCACTGGCCCTGCGCGAGCACCCGCTGCTCAACGCCACCGTGCGCGAGGACGGCGTCCATCTGCTGGACGGCATCCACCTCGGCTTCGCCGTCGCCGTGCCGGGCGGCCTGCTGGTCCCGGTGATCGAGGACGCGGCGGCGCTGCCCCTGCCGGAGATCGCCCGCCGGTCGAAGGAGCTGGCGCTGGCCGCCCGCGACGGACGGATCTCCCCGGACCGGCTGGAGGGCGCCACCTTCACCGTCACCTCGCTGGGCGGCTACGGCGTGGACTTCTTCACCCCGGTGATCAACCCCGGCAATGTCGCCATCCTCGGGGTGGGCGCGCTCCGGGACGGCGTCGAGTGGCGGGACGACCGGCCGCTGCGGACCCGGGTGCTGACCCTGAGCCTCACGTTCGACCACCGCGCCGTCGACGGAGCACCCGCGGCCGAGTATCTGCGTACGGTCGGAGAGTTGCTGCGCAAGCCCCTGCGTCTGCTGGTGTGACCGTGACCGTGACCGGCGGCCGAACAGCCCGGCGGCGACCGGCAACTCGACCGCCGCCCAGGCTATTCGGCCGCAGCCGGGTCCGCGATCCGCTCCGCGAGGTCGCCGACCTCGCGGACGAACGAGCGGTGTCCGAGCGAGCGGTACACGTCGTCACCCCGGACCTGCGAGATCGCCGCGGTCTCCAGCAGCGCCAGCAGGCCCAGACCGATCACCGCCGCCTCCGGCTCGGAGGCCGACGTACGGGCCCTGTGGATGAGCCGAACCAGTTCGGCCAGCAGGTCCGCGCGGCTCTGCTGGCGCAGCGCCTCGGCCTCCTGGCTCATACCGGCCGACGACACGAAGAAGACGGTGGCGGCGGACCGCTGCTCGCCCAGCCACGCCAGCAGCGTGGTGACGGTCGGCCCGATGTCCGTGCCGGGCTCGTGGGCCTCGGTGAGGGCCCGCAACTGCTCGCGCAGCGCGGCGGCGAACACCCGCATCCCCTCCGCCAGGACCTGGTCCTTGGAGGAGAAGTGGTAGTACACCGCCGCCGAGGTCATCTCCGCACGGGCGGCGATGTCGGCCACCGTCACCTCGTCCGGCGACTGGGTCGCGAACAGCTCCGTGGCTGCCTCGATCACCCACTGCTTGCGCGACGGACGGTGAGCGGCGCGGGTCCCGGATGTCGTCATGATGTCAAGTATGCCGGGACCTCGATGCTCCGGAGGCCCATGTGCGGCAACAATTCCGCCGCCGGCCGGTCGGAGTTACTGGATAACATGGTCAGTACAGAGGATCCATGGACATGGGTCCACGGCAGTCGCCAGGGGAGCACGATGGCCACCACGAAGAACGGCAAGCAGCCCGCCCACCGCCCCTCGCGACGGCAGCACATCATCACCGCCGCCGTGCGGGTGTTCGGCCGCACCGGCTTCGCGGAGACCAGCATCCAGGACATCGCGGCCGAGGCCCAGGTGGTGCCCACGGCCGTGTACTACCACTTCGACGGCAAGGAGGAGCTGCTCGAACTCGCGATGCGCCGCGTCTTCGACCAGTTGAACGCGGTCGTGGAGGCCGCCCGGCCGGAGTCCGAGCCCGGCGACGCGGAGGGTCTGCTGCGCGTCATCGACGCCGTATGGGACTGGGTGGAGCGCAACCCTGACGAAGCCCGCCTCTACCAGATCCAGTTCGCCTCCGCGAGCGGCAGCGTCAAGGCCCTGCGCGAGGAGTTCGAGCAGCGTCACATCCAGCGCGGTTACGACTACCTGCCCGAGGGCACCACCCGCAGCCCCCGGGCAGCCAAGGCCCGGCACGCCACGCAGGCGCTCGCGGTCCGCACCCTGATCAGCACGACCATGCTCGTCACGGCACTGCGGGCGGAGGGGGGCCCGTTGTCGCAGATGCCCTCCCGGGCCGTGCTGGAGGCCGTCAGGGCGCTGGCGCTGCGGATCGTCGCCGAGGAGAAGCCGGCCCCGGCAGGCTCCTGAGGCGCCCCACCGGGGCGGGCGCCCCCCAGCGCCCAGCCTCCCGCCCTCACACCGTGAGGACCGAGCAGGCGCTGATGCCGGGCGCCCCGTACACATGCGTGAAGCCCACCCGGGGAGCACCCGGTACCTGGATGCCCGGTGCCCGGCCCTGCAACTGCCGTACGACCTCGTGGAACTGCCGCAGCCCGGAGGCGCCGACCGGCTCCCCGCCGGCCAGACAGCCGCCGTCGGTGTTGACCGGTATCCGGCCGGTGGGGTCGGTGTCCCCGCGGGCCAGCAGCTCCTCCTGTTCGCCGTGCCCGCACAGTCCGGTCTCCGCCAGGTGGATCAGCTCCGAGCCGCTGTCGGTGTCCTGCAACTGGGCGACCTTCACGTCCGAGGGCCGCACACCGGCGGCGCGGAATGCGGCCTCGGCGGCATCCACGCTGGGGCTGCGGTGCGGTCCCGGCGGCAGCCAGGGCGAGAACACCTCGAACGAGCCGAACCGCCGGGTGCGCAACGCCAGCGCAGCCAGCTTGACGGGGCGTTCGCACAGGTCGAAGGCGCGGTCGCCGAGTGCCAGCACGAGCGCCGCCGCGCCCTGTCCCGGTGAGCAGAACATGTACTGGGTGAGCGGGGGACTGACCTCGGCGGAGTCCAGGATCTCCCGCTCCGTGAGCGGCTTGCGCCGCCAGGCCAGGGGGTGGTGCGAGCCGTTGCGGAAGGCCCGCGCGGCGATCGTCGCCAGCGCCCGCTCCGGGATGCCGTGCTCGTGCAGGTAACGCCGCGTCTTCAGGGCGAAGAACTGGGTGGTCAGCATCATGCCGGTCTCGGCGTACCAGTCGCCCAGGCCGTAGCGGGCCGCGGAGACGTGGAAGGCGCCCCGTTCGTGCTTGTCGAACCCCACCGCGAGGCCGACGGACGCCTCGCCCGCACGCAGCGCGTTGGCCACCGCGAGCACGGTGGAGGCGCCGGTGGCGCAGCCGTTCTGGACGTTGACGAACGGCACGCCGGTCAGGCCCAGGCGGCCCACCAGGGTGTCGGGTTTGCCGGAGACGTCGGAGCCGCCGGCCGCGTGACCGATGTCCTCCCAGGCGACCCCGGCGTCGGCCAGCGCCTCGCGGACCGCCCGCTCGGCCATGTCCATCCCGGTGACGCTCTCGTCGCGGCCGAAGGGATGCATCCCGCATCCGACCACGTAGACGTCGTCGGTCGGGCTCATCGCTCCCCTTCCCTGTCCGGCCGGAAAGCGAAGGTCAGGACCTCGGTTCCGTCGTCGTCGTGGTAGGCGGGCACCGTGGTGAGCCGCACCGGCAGCCCGATCCGGATCTCCGCGCGCGGAACCGCCAGCCGTGCCTCGACCAGCACCTCACCGAGGTCGACATAGCCGACGTGGTACGGCCGGTGGGCGCCGGCCGGCGGCCGGTAGGGCGGCTTGGGCGGGAACGCCTGGAGCGTCCACGACCACACCCGTCCGCTCACCGGCAGCACATGACCGGCCATGGGCCCGTCCGAACACCTGGGGCACGAGTCCTGCCGGGGGAAGACGACGGTGTGGCACGCCGGGCAGCGGGCGCCCACGAGGCGCGGTGGGGCCCCGTCGGCCCCGTCGTCGAACAGCGAGTCGTCGATGAGTCGGGTAGACATACCGGTTCCGCCTTTCACGTCACCAGCTCAGCAGTCCGGCCAGCCGTTCCCGGTGATGCGCGGCGCCGCCCAGCAGGACGGCGTCGGACTGGGCCCGCCGGAAGTACAGATGGGCGTCGTGCTCCCAGGTGAAGCCCATCCCGCCGTGCAGGTGCACGCACTCGGCGGCGACGGACACGAAGGCCTCGCACGCCCACGCCTGGGCCACCGCCGCCGCCTCGGCCAGCGCCTCGGGCGAGTGGGCCACCCGGACGGCACGCGTCACCGCCGAGCGGGCGCCCTCGACCTGGAGCAGCATGTCGGCGCAGGTGTGCTTGACCGCCTGGAACCCGCCGATCGCCCTGCCGAACTGGGTGCGGTCCCGCACATGGGCGACGGTCATGTCCAACGCCGCCTGCGCACCGCCGAGTTGCTCGGACGCCAGGGCGACCAGGGCCACGTCCAGGGCCCGGGAGACGACCTGCGCCCCCTCGCCGCCGGCGGTCAGGGCCCGGACCCGGGCGCCCGTGAAGGTGGCCACGGCCTGGCCCCGGCTGAGGTCCAGGGTGGGCACCCGGCGGACCGCGACCCCCGGCCCGCCCGGGTCGACGAGGAAGAGGTCCACGCCGTCGGCCCCGGCGGCGGCGACCACCAGCGCCCGGGCGTCGGCGCCGTCGAGCACGAACGGCGCGGTGCCGTCGAGGACCGGGGCCCCGCCCTGCCAGGAGACGGCGACCGGCACCGCCCCGGGCCGCCACGTCCCGTCGGGCGCCGCCACCGCCAGGGCGTGCACCGCGCCCTCGGCCAGCTCGGCGAGCGCCCCGTCGGCCGTACCGCAGCCGGCGAGCACCTGCCCGGCCAGCACGGTGGAGGACAGCAGCGGCACCGGTGCCAGGGTTCGGCCCAGCTCCTCGCAGACCGCGGCGATCTCGGCGAGACCGCCGATGCCGCCGGCCGCCTCGGGCAGCCCGAGGGCGGCGAGGCCGACCTGCCGGCCGAGGGTGTCCCACAACGCGGCGTCGATGCCGGGAGAGTGCTCCGGCAGCCGCCGCACCGCCGCGGTCCCCCCGGCGTCCGCGCACACCGACCGTACGGTCTCGCGCAGGTCGTCCAGCTCGGCGTCCGACAGGGCCGTGCCGCCCGTCATGGTGCTCGTCATCGTGCGCTCCCGCTCCCGCTGTCGTTCTCGTCCTGCCGCTCGCGCAGGGCACTGTGCGCGGCCGCCATCCGGGCCACCGGCACGCGGTGCGCGGAACAGGAGACGTAGTCGAGGCCGAGGCCGTCGCAGAGCGCGATCGACTCCGGATCCCCGCCGTGCTCCCCGCACACGCCCAGCTTGATGTCGGGTCGCACGCTCCGGGCCCGCTCGACGGCCAGGGCGATCAGGGCGCCCACCCCGTGCGGGTCCAGCCGTGCGAAGGGGCTGGCGTGCAGAAGGCCGCGCTCCTGATACGTGGCGAGCACCTGGCGCTCGACGTCGTCGCGGGAGAAGCCGTAGGTCAGCTGGGTGAGGTCGTTGGTGCCGAAGGAGAAGAACTCGGCGTGCTCGGCGAGTTCGCCGGCCAGCAGCGCGGCCCGCGGGGTCTCGATCATCGTCCCGAGCCGGTACGGCACCTCCACTCCGGTGCGCGCGGCGACCGCCTCGGCGGCCTCGCGGACGTACACGGCCGCGGCGGCCAGCTCCTCCGGCAGGCTGACGAGAGGGATCATCACCTCCAGCTCGGGCCGGACCCCGGTGGCGGCGACGTCCGCCCAGGCGGCGAAGAGCGCCTCGGCCTGCGCCGGGTAGAGCCTCTCGTGCAGCAGTGCCAGCCGCACCCCGCGCAGCCCGAGCATCGGATTGGCCTCGCGCAGCGCGGCGGCCCGCTGTTCCTCGCCCGCGTCCGAGGCGTGGCCGGGGGCGGGCAGGAACTCGTGCAGCGGGGCGTCCAGCAGGCGTACGGTCACCGGGCGGTCGCCGACGGCGGCCAGCAGCGCCCGGAAGTCCTCGTGCTGTGCCTGTTCCAGCGCCACCAGTGCCTCGTCGCGGGCGGCCGGGTCGGCGGCCAGGATCACCCGGCGGATCAGCGGCAGCCGGTCCCCGAGGAACTGGTGCTCCGTACGGCACAGTCCGACACCCTCCGCGCCCAGGGCGACGGCGGTGCCGACCTCGGCGGCGGTGTCGGCGTTGGCCCGTACGCCCAGGCGGCGCATGCCGTCCGCCCAGGACAGCAGGGTGGACAGTTCGGGCGGGGGCCCGGCGACGCTGACGCTCAGCGTCCCCGCGTAGACGGCGCCGGTACGGCCGTCCAGCGACACGGGGTCGCCCTCGTGCAGAACCCGCTCGCCGATGCCCACCGTCCCGGCGGCCCGGTCCACGCGCAGCCCCTCGGCGCCGCACACCGCGGGCTTGCCGGCGCCCCGTGCCACCACGGCGGCGTGCGAGGCGATGCCGCCGGTGCCGGTGAGCACGGCGGCGGAGGCCAGCATGCCGGGAACGTCCGCCGGGGTCGTCTCGTGGGCCACCAGCACGACCGGGGTGCCGTCCGCGGCCCGTTCGAGGGCGCGTTCACTGGACAGCACGACCACGCCGGTCGCCGCGCCGGGCGAGGCGGGCAGCCCCTTCACCAGCAGGTCCTCGTCGCCGGTCAGCCGGAACTGGGGGTGCAGCAGCTCCTGCACCTGGGCGGGGCCGATCCGCAGGACGGCCTCCTCGGGGCCGAGCGCGCCGTCGCGGGCCAGGTCGGCCGCCAGGCACACCGAGGCCCGCAGCGGCGGTCGCTGCTGGGCGGAGGCGGCGAGCAGGGAGATCTCGTCGTCGCGCACCTCGAAGTCGACGGAGACGGGCGCGTGCAGATGACGTTCGAGGGTGAGCAGGGAGTGCTCCAGCAGGGCCCTGCCGCCCGCGAGGCGGTCGAGCGGTTCACCGGTGTGCGGGGGCGGGGCGCTGCGCCGCACCCCACGGAAGAACGAGCCGTGCGGGCAGAGGCGGCCGGTCTCGGGGTGACGGCTGACCGCCGTGCCGTGGCCCGAGCGGTCGGCCGGGCCGATGCGCAGTGCCTGCACGTGCAGGGCGATCCCCAGATCCGCGGGCAGTCGCTGGGCCTTGCGGGACCTCCTGGCCCGGGGCGAGTCCCACCGGGCGAGGAGGGCACGGGCGGCCAGGGCGAGCTGCTGGGCCGGGTCGTCGGGGAAGGGCTGGGTTCCGTGGAGTGTGACCAGGGCCAGCAGCGCGTCGACCCGCGCCCGCGGCTCGGGTGTGTCGAGGAGGGCGTCGTCGAGCACCGCGGCGGGTACGTCGAGGGCGTGCTCGGCGATCATGCGCACGGTCGCCGCCCACACCTCGAACAGGGCGTCCCCGCGTCCGATGACGGCGCCCAGGGCGTCGGCGCCCGTGGCGGTGACACCGAGACAGGCGAGGTCGGGCGGCAGTCCGGCGATCTCGGTCGGGGCGCTCGCCGACAGGCGCAGCAGCAGGGGGCGGGTGGTGTCGCCGATCCGTCGTCCCGCGAGCTGTTCGACCAGGCCGACGGCGGCTTCGGCGGTGCCGGCTTCGCACAGGGAGGCGGCGGCCCCGGCCGGCACGGTGAGTCCCGGGACGACCGGCAGCCCGAGGGCCACCAGCCGGTCCATCGCCGCGCCGTGGGCGCCCAGCTCCGCGGCGTCGAGCCCCCGGCTGCGACCCTGCCCGTAGGGCACCAGGACCCGGCCGGGGGCCTCGGGAGACGGGGTGGGCGGTGTCTCGGTGTCAGCCGGGACGAGTGGGGCCTCGGGCCGCGCGAACGGCCCCGGCCCGCGGTCGGTGACGCTCAACCCCGGCTCCTCGTGACCAGTTCCTCTTCCCGGGCCTCGTCCTCGGCCCGGCTGATGCCCAGCACGAGCAGCAGCTCCTGGTGCAGCCGCATCCATACGGTGTGGTACGAGTCGCACAACGGCGAGGCCAGCCACTTCACCGCGCCGTCGTCGAAGTGGTCGAGGGCCTCCTCCAGGTCGGTCAGATACCGCCCGCTGCCCGCGAGAACCCGCTCCAGCCTGCGCAGTACGGGCTGGATGGCCTCGTGCACGTCCTCCAGCGACTCGCGGACCCCGGCGTCGTAGACGCTGTCGGAGTGGTCGTTGACGCTGCCGTCGGGGCGGCACTGCCAGGCCGTGCACACCTCGCGGATCTTCCGGTTGACCGGCAGGAACGCCTCGTACGCCGTGGTGATCTGCTGCTCCTCGGCCGAGCCCGGCGGGATGCGCAGGATCTGTGCGGCGGTGGCCTTGGCACGCTCGGTCGGCAGCACGAGCGGGCCCTTCACCATCGCCAGCCCGGCGTCGACCAGGGGGCGGTGCTCCGACTCGGGCCTGCCACGCCACATGCCCCGCAGGACGAGGTCCACGACGGCTTCGGTGAGCGTCTCGTCGGAAGCGTCCGGAAGGTCCACGGCAGCAGATTGCATCGCCACACCTTTTCCCCGGTTCTGTGGTGACCGGTTCCTCGGTTCTGTGTTGCCCGGAGGTTACGCTCCGGCGGGCCTGTTAGTGAAGAGGGATTCAAGAAAGACTTTCCGCGTCCCGGGGGCGGGCCCGGCCGTCGCCGCCCCGCGCGCGGTCTCGTGCGCGGTCCCGCGCGGCGAGGAACGAGGCCATGCGTTCCTGTGCCTCCGGCAGGCCCGCCAGGGCCGCGATCTGCCGCGCCTCCTCGGCGAGGTGGGTGGCCAGGGAGTCCTCGTCCCGGCCGCGCAGCAGGGCCTTCGCGGCGCGCAGCGCGCCGGTGGCGCCGGCGGCCAGGCCGGCGGCGGTGCGGTGGGCGGCGGCGTCCAGCTCCCCGTCCTCGACGCACCGGGAGACCAAGCCCCATCGTTCGGCATCGTCCCCGGTCAGGACCCGGTTGGTGAGGATCAGGTCGGCCGCCGGCCGGGGGCCGACCAGCCGGGGCAGGAACCAGGAGGCCCCGCAGTCCGGCGTGAGCCCGACGTCCGTGTACGCCAGGCGGAACCGAGCCGATCGGGCCGCGAGGACGATGTCCCCCACCAGGGCGAGCCCGACGCCGCCACCCGCGGCGGCACCGCGCACGGCGGTCACCACCGGTACCGGCAGTGCGTGCAGGGCCTGTATCGCGGCGTGGGCGGCCGTCGCCACGGCGTGCACATAGGCGCTCGTCCCGTCGCCGAGGCCGGCGAAGGCGCGCAGGTCACCGCCGACGCAGAAGGTGCCGCCCGTCGCCCGCAGCAGGACCGCGCCGCCCGGGTCCGCCGCCACCCGGGCCGTGGTGTCCCGCAGCGCCTCGGCCGTCGCCAGGTCCAGGGCGTTGCCCCGCCCGGGATCGTCCAGCCGCACCTCGACCACCCCGTCGGGGTGGCGGACGACGCGGACCGGCTCGGGACTCGTGGAGTTGCTCATGGGACGTGTCTCCTGTCGTCTTCCCGTCGCCGGGTTCTCTCGGCAAGATACTGAAGACGCTATACAGTTTCTAGACGCGACGGGCCCCGGTGCCCGTACGCCCTTCGGCGGGAGGTCCCGTGCCCATCCAGTTCGACGTCGATCCGACGGTCGCCCAACTTGCCGCGTCCACGTCCGCGTTCGTCCGCGACGTGGTGATCCCGGCCGAGCGCGCGTGCGGCGGGTCCGTCCACGACGCCCCCGAGGACCTGCGGCAGACCCTCCAGAAGGGCGCCCGTGAGGCGGGCGTGTTCGCTCCGCACGTGCCGGTGCGGTGGGGCGGACACGGACTCGACCTGCGCGGGCAGGCGGCGGTGTTCGAAGCCGCGGGCTACTCGCTCCTCGGGCCCCTGGCGCTGAACTGCGCGGCCCCGGACGAGGGCAACACGCATCTGCTGGAGAAGGTGGCCACCGAGGAGCAGCAGGAGCGCTATCTGCGCCCGCTCGCCACCGGCGAGGTCCGCTCCTGCTTCGCCATGACCGAACCGGCCCCCGGAGCCGGGGCCGACCCCCGCTCCCTGCGGACCACCGCGACCCGCGTTCCCGGCGGGTGGCGCATCGACGGGCGCAAGTGGTTCATCAGCGGGGCCCAGGGCGCCGCCTTCGCCATCGTCATGGCCCGCACCTCCGGCAGCCCCGGCGACCCGGGCGGCGCCACCATGTTCCTGGTCGACGCGGGCACTCCCGGCATGACCATCGCCCGGGACATCGAGACCCTGGACGAAGGACTCTTCGCCGGGCACAGCGAGATCGTCTTCGACGGCTGCGTGGTGGGGGAGGACCAGGTGCTCGGCGCGGTCGGCGAGGGCTTCGCGGGTGCCCAGGTCCGGCTCGGCCCCGCCCGGATGACGCACTGCATGCGCTGGCTGGGCGCCGCGCGGCGCGCCCAGGACGTCGCACTGGAACGGGCGGGCAGCCGCACGGCGTTCGGCTCCGTCCTCGGCGACCTCGGCATGGTGCAGCAGATGCTGGCCGACTCCGAGATCGACATCGAGGCGAGCCGCGCCCTGATCCTGCGCACCGCCTGGGAACTGGACACCGGCTCGGCCGCCGCCGCCCAACTCACCTCGATCTCCAAGACCTTCGTGGCGGAGGCCGTGAACCGGGTGGTCGACCGGGCGGTGCAGATCTGCGGAGCCCTCGGCATCTCGGCCGCCGACGCCCCACTGGCCCGACTGCTCAGGGAGGTGCGGCCGTTCCGGATCTATGACGGCCCGTCGGAGACCCACCGCTTCGCCATCGCACGCCGCGCCGTGCGGCCCTACCGGCAGCCGCCTGCGGACGTCACCGGCTGATGGCGTCGACGAGGGGCCCGCTGACGTGCGTGTGGGGCGCCGGGCACCGACGTCGTGGGCCCGCTGAGGGGGCGGCCGCCTGACGTCGCCTCCGCACCGGGGGTCGGACGGCGCGGCACCGGTACCGGGGGTCGGACGGCGCGGCACCGGAATCAGGTGCCGGACGGCGAGCGCACGGGCGATGGTCTGCGGCTGCCATCCGCCGGACGGCTGCCATCCCCGGACCGCTGCCACCCGGACGGCTGCCGGCGCCGCGCGTCGTACCGCCTCGCGCCGGGTTCTGATCCACGTCGACGACCCGCCCGGGTACGGGTCTCGTCCCGGCACGCGCGGGCACCCGCAGGTGATCGACGGCGAGCAGCCCCGGCAGCGGCGGCGACCGGCCGGGGCCGTCGCGACCGGGCACCCGCCCCGTTCATCCGGTGGCCGTCCGCCGAAGCCGATCACTCACGGGAGCCGACACGAAGCCGAACGACGGCGTCCCGGGCCCCGCCACCCCCGTGGCCCTGGTCACCGGATCCGATGCGGGGATCGGCCGCGCGACCGCGGTGCGGCCGGCCGAGTCCGGGATGGACATCGGCGTCACCTGGCACACGGACGAGGAAGGAGCGCGGCGGACGGCGGACGAGGTACGCCGGACCGGGCGCCGCGCCGAGATCGAACACCTGGACCTCGCGGCCACGGGCGGGCTCGGGCTGCTCACGCAGGTGATGGCGCTGGAACCGGCCGAGCACGGGATCACCGTCAACTCCGTCGCTCCCGGAGAGATCGCCACACCGATGACGGGCCAGGAGGACACCGACGTGACCTCCGTACAGCGCCCCGGGCTGCCGCTCGGCCGCCCGGGCGACGCCCGCGAGGTCGCGGCCGTGATCGCCTTCCTCGCGGGGAGGACGCCTCGTACGTCACGGGGGCCTCCTGGGCGGTGGACGGCGGGATGCTGCGCATGGGTCCGCAGGCCGGCAGCCATCTCCCGGACGACGACTGGCGACGCCCTTGAGCGTGACGCCCCGGAAGCTGTTCTGACGGCGGCGCCACCGCGCGGCGGCCGGTGGTCGTGTGCGGTGGTCGTGTGCGGTTCCCGCGCCGCTGGGTACCCGGCCGGTCGAGAGCCGGTACGCACCCTCCACTCCACGGAAGAAGCGTGTGCCATGACCACTCCTGATCCCAACCCGCGACGCGTCCCGGGGGTCCAGCCGGGCGGCGGTGTGTCACCCGGTGAGACCCCTCCCGGCGAGGGGGGCACCTACGGCATCTCCCATCCGGAGCCGCCCGAGATGCGCAGCAAAGGATGGGGCCCCATGCCCATCGTCCTGATCATGGTCGTGGCGGCCCTGATGGCGATCGGGCTCATCGGGATGGCGGTGACCCTGATCGTCTGACACCCCCGCGTACGGGACGTACGCGGGGGTGTACGCGTCCGAGGCCGGACCGGCGACTGTGCCGGTCCGGCCTCGGGACCGCCCCCTATGCCGAGCCGCCCTCCCCTGCGGGCTTTCGCCCGTGGAGCGAGCGGCACAGGGTGTCGCGCGCGAGTCAGCGGTCCGTCCGGGCCGTTCGGCCGCGGCCGGTCTTGTCGGTCTCGCCGGTTCCTGGGCCTGACGGCGGTCGGCCTCGGCGGCATGCTGGGCGGCCACCTCGCCTGCCGGCAGGCTTCCGGCGCCAACCACGCGGAGGAGGTGCCGCAGGTCGTCTCGAAGGGCTGGCACCGGGTCGGGGGCGTGGACGAGTTCCCGGTGGACAGGGCGGTGCGGCGCACCGTGGACGACGTGCCCGCTCTCGTCGTACGGGAACCCGGCGGGACGCTCCACGCGCTGGCCGAGCGGTGCAGCCACCTCGCCGGGCCGCTGTCCGAGGGCACCGTCGCCGATGGCTGTGTCCGGTGCCCCTGGCACGGCAGCGTCTTCCGGCTCTCGGACGGCTGGAACGTACGCGGCCCCGCCACAGCGCCCCAGCCGCCCTTCGACACCCGGGTCGTCGGCGGCCACGTTCCGGCCCAGCCGCCTGCTGAGCAAGGCGGCCGTCACCAGCCCGCTGCGGGCGCCCTTCACGCGGTATGTCGGCCCTCAAGGACCGGCCGAGCTGCACGAGGAGGCACGGACCGGGGGCGCCAAGGACACCGTCGGTGAACTGGTGACCCGCCCCTGCTGCATGAGCGTCTGGGTGGACTCGACCCTGACGGCCGGCGGTCTGCTCTGGCCGCGCGCGACCGCACCGCGATGGGCGCACTCGCGTCCCTGGCGGGCGCGGACGCCCTGCAACTGGCGTACGGCGCGCTGATGGGCAGGGCGACGGGCGACGACGACTGGCGGACCCGATGGGCGACGGGCGGACGACGCCCGGCCGACCCGCGCCCGGACGACGCTCCGGCGTGGGACCCCTGTGCCGCGAGCGCGCGCACGGCCGCTGAATCCGCCCCGCACCACGGGGTCAGCCGCGACCCGCCCGGGAGTCTCGGTAGGCGGCGCGGCGGGCCCCGGCCAGAGCGCGCCCCGGTGTGACCCGGGCCGTGTCAGTCGGCGATGTGCCGCTGGATCCAGTCGGCGGCGGTCCGGCGGAAGAGTTTCCGGCTGTCCGCGCGCAGGAAGTCGTGGCCCTCGTCGCGCAGCATCAGCAGCTCGGCCTCCAGGCCGCGTTCGCGGGCCGCGCGCACGAACTGCTCGGATTCGCCGAGCGGCACGTTGGTGTCGTGTTCACCGTGGACGGTGAGCACGGGGACGCGCAGCGCGTCGACGCGGGTCATGGGGGACAGCGCGCGCAACAGCTCACGGTCGTGTTCCGGGTGGCCGTACTTGTGCGCGGCCGACTCCGCGATCCACGGTTCGGTCCCGGCGTAGAAGGTCGCGAAGTCGGACATGCCGCAGGCCGCGACGCCGGTGCGGAAGAGGTCCGGGTGCCACACGAGGCAGGCCATCACCAGGTAGCCGCCGTACGAGCGGCCCATGACGGCGAGCCGTCGCGGATCGGCGAGACCGGTCACGACGACGTGGGCCGCGCAGTCGGCGACATCCTCGATCGCGGCGAACCGTCCGGTGCCGAGGTCGGCGTCGACGAACGACCGGCCGTGCCCCGAGGAACCGCGCACATCCGGCGCGAAGACGTCGACGCCCCGGCCCAGCAGCTCGTGGTAGAGCGGGTTGAAGACCGGGCGTTCCTGCTCCTCCGGCCCGCCGTGCAGATGCAGGACGCAGGGCGCCGGTACGCCGGGCCCCCGGCCCGGTGCCCGGTAGTACCAGCCGTTCAGCGGCAGCCCGTCGCGCGCGGCCAGTCGCAGCGGCACGGGGCGCACGGGGGGACGGCCGGGAGGGACGGCGTCCTCGTCCCGGGACGACCACCGCGTGCGCCGCGCGACGCCGTCGGCGAACGACCACACACCCGGCCGGCGCTGCGAGCCGGACAGAGCCAGCACCAGTCCCGCCGCGCCGCCGACGCGCGGGATACGCGTCACCACCTCGTGCGGCAGCGCCACCGTCTGCCGGGGCCCCGTCCGGGCGTCCCCACCGGACGTCGCCGAGACGGCGGTGACCTCCACCTCGCTGGCGCCGCGCACGTTCCAGGCCAGCGCGGCGGTGCGCCCGTCGTGCCCGAAGGCCAGCAGCTCCAGTCCGCAGTCCGCGCGCTCCGCCGCGACGGACAGTCCGAGCCGTTCCCCGGCGGGATCGAGACGGACGGCGAACAGCGCCGCGAACTCGCGGGACGCGTCGCTGCGCAGCCACAGGGTGCCGCCGTCGGGGGAGAACCGGCCGATCCACGGATCACCGTCGGCGACGGGCAGGGCGAAGGTGGTCCGCAGATCGGTGGTGCGTACGACGAGGGCCTCACGGCGGCCGCGCGGGCCCCGGCGCACCAGGGCCAGGCGTCCGTCCCGGCTGATGTCGCACACGCGCAGGGTGGCGGCGCCGCGTTCGACCGCCAGCAGGGCCGGGGCCGCCACGCCCAGCGGGTCGACGAGGTAGGCGGCCAGACCTCCACCGGCCGTCCCCCGCGGGTCCCTCTCGCCGCCTTCCCCGTCGGCGGGTGCCGGGTCCGGCCGCTGTGACGCCCCGGCCCCGTACAGGTGGGCCGGAACGTGAGCCGCTCCGTCGACCTCCCCTCCCAGGCGTTCCGCGGCATGGGCGGCGGGGCCGGCGTCGCCATAGCGCGGGCCGCCCAGCAGGACCGCCCGGCCGTCCCGGGCGGCCCACCCCGGCGGGCGGCGGGCGGTGTACGTCCGGGGGTCGGCGAGGCCCGGCTCCGCGAAGGCCGGCCACTCCTCCGCCTCGGTCTCGCCCGGCACGGGAACCGGCTCGGCGACGGTGACGGCGACGGCCGAACCGTCGTGCTGCCAGCAGCCCAGGTACGCGGAGCTGCCGGGTTCGGCACCGGCGAGGATGTGGCGCCCGGTGCCGTCGGGGCGTACGCACAGCACCCGGGTGTGTTCGCCGCCGCCCGGCGCGGTGGTGTAGGCGATCCAGCGGCCGTCGGGCGACCAGGCCACCTCCTTGACCGGATGGGGATCGGAGTCCAGCAGATGGACCTCGTCCCCGTCGACCGGGCCGCTCCACAGCTGCGGCACACCGCCCCGGTCGCAGATGAAGGCGACGTGTCCGCCGCTGGGGTCCACCGACGGATACCAGCAGCCGTGGGACCTCAGTGGCTGCGGTGTGTCCAGCGGTCCGGCGGTGTCGGGCAGCGTGACCGGCGACGGCGCCGGAACGGTGGTGCCCGCCGGGGTGAAGGCCGTGCCCCCCGCCGCCGGGGGCACACCGGGCTCGTCGACGCGCCACGGCATCCCGTCGACGACGTCGTCACCGACGGGGGCGAGTGCGGGGGAACCCGTCGGCGGGGACGACAGGGCCTGCGTCGAGGGGCGCGGGGTACGGGTCCCCTGCGCGCCGGTCAACGGATTCCGTGCGTTTGCAGCCATATCTCCAGCAAAGCTACCTGCCACAGCTGGTTCGCCCCACGCCTGGTGCGGTGCTCGTCCGGCGCCGACAGCAGCCGCTGCACGTACGCGTCCTTGAAGACGCCCCGTGACCTGGCCTCGGGCGCCGTCAGAGCCTCACGCACCCGGCTCAGCACGGGCCCGGCCATGTGCTTGACGGCGGGTACGGGGAAGTAGCCCTTGGGCTGGTCGACGACCGATGAGGGCAGGACCCGGCGGCCGGCGGCCCGCAGGACGCCCTTGCCGCCGTCGGCGAGCTTCAGCTCGGGCGGGCAGGCGGCGGCCAGCTCGACCAGGTCGTGGTCGAGGAAGGGGACGCGGGCCTCCAGACCCCAGTCCATGGTCATGTTGTCGACGCGCTTGACCGGGTCGTCGACGAGCATCACCTCGGCGTCCAGCCGCAGCGCCGCGTCCAGCGCGGTCTCGGCACCCGGACGGGCCATGTGCTCCCGTACGAAGCGGCCGGACACGTCGTGGTCGGGCAGCAGGTGGGGCTGGAGGATCCCGGCGAGATCGGTGTGCGAGCGGTCGAAGTACGTCTCGGCGTACGCCTCGTGCGCCCGCTCCCGCTCGACGGCGGCCATGTCCGGGTACCAGTGGTAGCCGGCGAAGACCTCGTCGGCGCCCTGACCGCTCTGGACGACCTTGACCTCCTTCGCCACCTGCTCGGACAGCAGATGGAAGGCCACCACGTCGTGGCTGACCATCGGCTCGCTCATCGCCGCGATCGCCGCGTCCAGTGCCGTCGACACCCGGTCGGAGGGCACCATCAGCTGGTGGTGGTCCGTGCCGAAGTGCCGGGCGACCAGGTCGGAGTAGGCGAACTCGTCACCCGTCTCGCCGCCCTCGGACTCGAAGCCCACGCTGAACGTCGCGAGATCGCGCTGTCCCTCGTCGGCCAGCAGGGCCACGATGAGGCTGGAGTCGAGGCCGCCGGACAGCAGGACGCCCACGGGGACGTCGGCGACCATGCGCCGACGTACGGCGGTGCGCAGCGCGTCCAGCACCGCGTCCCGCCAGTCGTCGGCGGCCATCCCCGCGTGCTCGGGCCGCCGGGTGTACGGAGGCCGCCAGTAGCAGACGTCGCGGTGACTGCCGTCCGCCTCGACGACGCGCACGGTGGCGGCGGGCAGTCTGCGGACGCCGGTGAGGACCGTGCGGGGCGCGGCCACGGTGGCGTGCCAGCTCATGTACTGGTGCAACGCGACCGGGTCGAGCGAGGTGTCGACACCGCCGCCTGCCAGCAGGGCCGGCAGCGAGGAGGCGAAGCGCAGCCGCCCCGGGGCTTCGGCCAGGTACATCGGCTTGATGCCGAGTCGGTCACGGGCCAGCACCACGCGGCCGGTGGCCTGTTCGACGATGACGAAGGCGAACATGCCGTAGAAGCGCTCGACGCAGGCGGTTCCCCACTGCTGGTAGGCCTTGAGCACCACCTCGGTGTCGGAGCCGGAGAAGAAGCGGTGGCCGAGACCGCGCAGTTCGCTACGCAGTTCCCGGTAGTTGTAGATGCAGCCGTTGAAGACACCGGCGATGCGGCCCTCGGGGTCGGTCATCGGCTGGGCCCCGCACTCCGACAGGTCGATGATCTTCAACCGCCGGTGCCCCAGTGCGACGGGGCCCTGCGACCACAGGCCCCTGCCGTCCGGTCCCCGGGGGGCGAGCCGGTCGGTCATGCGCTCGACGGCGGCCAGATCGGGCCGTCCGCCGTCGAAGCGGATCTCTCCGCTCAGACCGCACATCAGACCGCACCCCCTCGCAGGGGCAGGCCGCCGGCCTCGCTCGGGGACGGAGCCGCGAGCGGGCACGAGCCGCTCGGATTAGCTTGGGCGTCGGTCTTGCTGCTGGGCATGCGAGCCACTCTCCTTGATCATGGGCGGCACCGCACCACGGGCGCGGAGGACGGCCTTTCCGTCCAGGTTCTCCGCGCCGTGGCGCGTCCTGGGGGGTGACGGGCCGGTGCCTGCCTTCCTGCATGACGGCTCGGGGTGTCAGCCGCCGAGGGTCCCCACCGAGAACGTCGCCGGGGGCCCGGGCGGGGCTGCCTCGGCCACCGTGACGGGCCGGCGCACGGCCCTGGCGGCGGGGCTCCGCCCGCGCTCGCCGCGGGTCTCGGCGACCAGTGTCCGGACGCAGGCCGACAGCCCCTGCTCCTCGGCCATCCGGCGCAGGCGGTGCGCGGCGCTGCCCCGGGCCAGCGCCTCCTCCATGAGGACGCGTACGGTGTCCCAGTCGCCGAGGGCCTCCAGGGGCGGGCGCAGGCGCCGTAGCATCCCGCGCAGGACGTCGGGCGCGGGCTCGGCGAGACGGGTGACGGGGTCGACCAGGTCGCCCTCCAGGCCCGACCGGGCCGCGCGCCAGACCGCGGACCGCAGCCATTCGTGCCCGCCCTCGCACACCCGCTCCGGTTCCCGCTCCAGCAGGTCCCGGGCGTCCTCGACCAGGGCCCGGAACAGTCCGGTGACGAGCACGACCGTCTCGGGGCGCGGGCAGGCGTCGCAGATGCGCAGTTCCAGGGTCCGCTGGTGCTCGCTCGGCCGGAGGTCGTAGTAGACCATTCCCGAATCCTTGATCACGCCGGAGCGGATCAGGTCCTGGACGGCGGCGTCGTACTCGGCGGCTCCGGCGAAGCAGCCGACCGGCCCGGCGGTGGGCCAGCGCTGCCACAGCATGGTGCGCCAGCTCGCGTACCCCGTGTCGGAGCCCAGCCAGAACGGCGAGCTGGCGGACAGCGCCAGCAGAGGGGGCAGCCAGGGCGAGACGGCGCACATGATCCGTACGGCCGTGTCGCGGTCGGGCACGTCGACATGGACCTGCGCGCTGCACACCAGATGTTCGTCGGCGACCCGCCGGTACTCGTCGGCCATGTACCGGTAGCGGAAATCCGGGGTCGTGTCACCGGACGTCACCCGCGCGAACGGAACGGTCCCGGCCGCGACGACGGCCAGTCCCGCACCCGAGGCCGCCGCGTCCAGCCGGCGCCGCGCTCCGGCCAGGTCGGTGTGCAGGGACTCCAGCGAGGCGTGGACCCGGCTGTTCCACTCCACAGCCGACCGCTGCAGTTCGGGCTTGAAGTCCGACTCCGATCTGTGCAGGCGACCGAGAATCGCGCCTGCCCCTGGTGTCAGCCGCCCGTTTTCCGCGTCCAGAACATGGAACTCTTCCTCTACGCCCACACGAACGGTCACGGCCTCTCCCTCGTCCGTCGCCCGAGGCCGTCTTTCGGGCCGGAGCCCCACCGACGACCGCTGCGCATCCCGGGTTCCCGGCAAATGCGTGGATAAGCCTCAACGATGCACATCTGTGCCCGGTCCCGCTCGTCCGGGGGGAGACGCCACGCCGCCCACCTCGGCCTTCGTCCGGGCCAAGTGCGGTTACCCGGTCCAGGCCGGGCCGGACGATCCAGCGGGTCGAGGAGGAATTGGGCTGGGGAGTTCACCCAGATCCACGGCCTGACGGAGACCTCCCCGCTGCTGACCTTCAACCGCGCGCGGCCCGAGGACGAGGCCCTGCGGGGCGAGGAGCGGGCGCGGAAGCTGTCGCGGGCCGGGCTGCCGGCGCTCGGTGTGAAGCTCCGGGTGGCGGACTCCGGTGAGGTGCCGGCGCGGTCGAACGTGGTGCTCGACGGTACTGGGAGAAACCGGAGGAGACGGCGGCCGTGCTGGAGGACGGCTGGTTCCGCACGGGCGACGGCGGGAGCGTCGACGCGCGGGACGGCCATCTGACGATCTCGGACCGGAAGAAGGACGTCATCATCACCGGCGGCGAGAACGTGTCGTCGATCGAGGTGGAGGACACGATCTTCGGCCACCCCGGGGTGGCCGAGGTCGCGGTCATCGGCGTGCCGGACACCAGGTGGGGCGAGACGGTCAAGGCGCTGATCGTCCTGGCCGAGGGAGCGGCGGTGACCGAGGCGGAGATCATCGCCTACTGCAAGGAGCGCATGGCCGGGTTCAAGGCGCCGACGAGCGTGGAGTTCCGGGACGCCATTCCGCGCACGGCCACCGGGAAGATCCAGACGTTTCAAGCTGCGGGAGCCCTACCGGTCCGGACACGACCGGGGCGTCGGCTGACGGGCCGGTACGCCGGGCGCCGGTCACACCGACGACGAGAACGCGTCGAGTTCCGTGCGGACGGGTGTGGATCTTCGGGATTTCGTCGTCAACAGCCCATGCGGCGGCCTATGTTCACGGCGGCAACCGCTGTCTTCCCCGCCCCGCAGGAGGCCCCGTATGCGCCGCACGCTCCGTACCGCCGTCGCCGGGGCGGTGACCGCCGCCGCCCTCGTGGCGGGCGGCACCGCCCACGCCACCCCCGCGGGCCCAGGGGTCTCGGGCCGGGTGATCAGCCGGACCACCGCGCACGGCACCGACTACATCCTGCGTGAAGTCACCATCCCGCCCGGCCAGGCCACCGGCTGGCACTACCACGACGGGCCGCTCTACGGCGTCGTCGAGCAGGGCACCCTCAGCCACTACGACTCCACCTGCGAGTCCGACGGCGTCTACGGCACCGGCGACACCATCCAGGAGCCGGCCGGTACCGGCTACGTCCACCTCGGCCGCAATCTCGGCGACACCCCGCTCGTGCTGGTCGTCCTCTACGTCCTCCCGCACGGCTCCCCGTTCTCCGAGGACGCCCCGAACCCGGGCTGTTCCTTCGAGTGAACGACGGCCCCGCGGCCGGGCCGCCGCGCGGGGACCCGGAGTTCAGGCGCGGCGGCCGACGGCGACGTAGGTGTTGCCGAAGAAGCGGAGGCCGGCCAGGGCCTGTTCGGCCCGCCCGAACGCCTCGTCCCAGCGGGCGATGTCGTCCGGGGTGGCCAGCCCCTCGGCGAGCAGGGTCTCCCGGGCGGCCCAGGCCGGGCCCCGCATACCGGGCGGGGGCGTCATGACGTCGATGTGGCCCTCGTAGGCGCTGACTTCGAGGCCGGCCGCGGTGAGCAGTTCGTCGAGCCGGGTGCCGACGGAGAGGTCGTCGCCCTGGCGTCGGTGCAACTCGCGGTAGCGCTCGCTCATCTCCTCGTACGCCGCAGGCGCGCCCCGCAGCCGGAAGGCGGTCGCGTCGATGTCGACGAGGTACACCGTGCCGCCCCCGGGCCTGGCCAGTTCGGCGAGATGGTCCACGATCGCCTGCTCCCGGCCGCCGTTGTGCGCGAGGACGTGCCGGAGCATCACCACGTCGAAGGTGCCCTCCGGCAGAGCGGTGGCGTCGGCGGAGCCGGTGGAGGTGTGCACGGGGACTCGGGAGCGTTCGGCGAGCGCGGCGGCGACGGCCAGCGCCTCCTCGTCGCGGTCCACGGCCCAGACGCCGCCCCCGGGGGCGGCGATGGCCGCCAGCCGCACCGAGAGCGCGCCCGGCCCGCACCCCACGTCCGCGATCCGCGCGCCGGACACCACCCCGGCGGCGGTCCACAGCTCGCGTTCACGCCGCTCGGCGAGGTCGGCCATGAGCCGGTAGCGCGCGATCTCCGAGTCGTCGAGGGTCAGTGCGTAGTCGGCCACGTGGGGTTCCTTCCCTGGTGCTTCGGCAGCTCATTGTGGTCGCACGGACGCCGCCGCGGGCCCCCGACGCACCCGGCGTCCCGCCGGCCGACAGCGGCCGGGAGGCGGGCCGATCGCGGCGCGAGACGGAGACAAGGCCTCCTCCGGTCACGGCGGCTGCGGCTCAGAACATCGCCCGGATGATCCCCACGGTGCGCTCCAGATGCGGCTCGGAGCGTTCGGCGCGGTGGGCCACGGCCAGCTCCACGCGCGCGTCCGCCCCGGCCAGCGGGAGATAGGCGACACCGTCGAGCGCCAGCGCGGTCACGGGCTCCGGCACCACCGCGACACCCAGACCACCGGCCACGAGCGTGACCAGCGTCGACGTCTCGCCGACCTCGTGGCGGACGTGCGGCTGGACGCCCGCGTCACGCAGGAGTCCCAGGACCACGTCGTACATCACCGAACGGCGGTCGGCGGAGTGCACGATCAGGTCGGCGCCGTCGAGGTCGGCGGCGCGCAGCCGTTTCCGGCGGGCGAGCGGGTGGTCGACCGGTACGGCGACGACGAGCCGGTCCCGGCGCAGCGCGCGCACGGTCAGGGACAGATCGGCCACCGGGGGGCGCAGCAGCGCCACGTCGATCGCGCCGGTGCGCAGCGCCTCGACCTGGTCGGGTGCCAGCATCTCGCCGCGGAAGGAGAAGTCGACGCCGGGAAGCTCCTCCGCGAGGCGGCGGGAGAGCGCCGGCAGGAGGCTGTACGTCGCCGAGCCGACGCACCCGATCGCGAGGTGGCCGACCGTGCCGGCGGCGACGCGCCGGGCGTGGTGGGCGGCCTCGTCGACGTCGGCGAGGATCGCCCGCGCCCGCTCCAGATAGGCCCCGCCCGCCTCGGTGAGGTCGACTCGGCGTGTGGTGCGGTGGAGCAGCTCGACGCCCAGCTCGGCCTCCAACTGCCGGATCTGCTGGGACAGGGGCGGCTGGGCCATGTGCAACCGCTCGGCGGCGCGACCGAAGTGCCGCTCCTCGGCCACCGCCACGAAGTACCGGAGATGTCGCAGATCCATATGTCGTCCATATCAATCGATCGCGATATGCGTACTTCAGAATATCGTGGCCCGGCGGTAGCGTCGCTGTCATGAGCGCATTCCTGTACGCCGCGACCCGGACGCCCTTCGGTCGCTTCAACGGCGCCTTGGCCGGGGTCCGTCCCGACGACCTCGCCGCCGCCGCGATCACCTCGACACTCGCCGGGGTGCCGGACCTCGACCCCGCCGCGATCGACGACGTGGTCTGGGGCAACGCCAACGGCGCCGGCGAGGAGAACCGCAACGTCGGCCGCATGGCGGCGCTGCTCGCCGGGCTCCCGGTGAGCGTGCCCGGCACCACGGTCAACCGGCTGTGCGGGTCGAGCCTCGACGCCGCGATGATCGCGAGCCGGACGATCGAGTCCGGCGACGCCGAGGTGGTGCTGACCGGCGGCGTGGAATCGATGACGCGGGCGCCGTGGGTGCTGCCGAAGCAGGCGAAGCCGTTCCCGGTCGGCGACGTCACCGCCGTCTCGACCACGCTCGGCTGGCGCCTGGTCAACCCGCGGATGCCGAAGGAGTGGACGGTCAGCCTCGGCGAGTCCAACGAACGGCTCCGCGACCGCTTCGACATCTCCCGCGAACGCCAGGACGAGTTCGCCGCCCGCTCCCACCGACTCGCCCACGAGGCATGGGAGTCGGGCTTCTACGACGACCTGGTGGTGCCGGTCGACGGTGCCGACCTGACCCGCGACGAGGGCATCCGGGCCGGGTCCACGCCCGAGGTGCTGGCCGGGCTCAAGCCGGTCTTCCGTACGCCGGAACAGGGCGGCACCATCACCGCGGGCAACGCCAGCCCGCTCAACGACGGCGCCTCCGCGGTGCTGCTGGGCAGCGAGCGGGCCGCCGCCGCGATCGGGGCCGACCCGGTCGCCCGGATCGCCGGCCGCGGCGTGATGGCGCTGGAACCGGAGGCCTTCGGCTACGCGCCGGTCGAGGCCGCGAACCGGGCGCTGGCCCGGGCCGGTGTCGGCTGGGACCAGGTGGGCGCGGTCGAGATCAACGAGGCCTTCGCCGTGCAGTCGCTCGCCTGCCTCGACGCGTGGAAGATCGACCCCGCGATCGTCAACCAGAAGGGCGGCGCCATCGCCATCGGACACCCGCTGGGCGCTTCGGGCGGGCGGGTCCTCGGCACGCTGGCCAAGGTGCTGCGCGAGACGGGGCAGCGCTACGGCGTCGCCGCGATCTGCATCGGGGTCGGTCAGGGCCTGGCCGTCGTCCTGGAGAACTGCGACGTGAGGGGGGCGGCCGCGTGAGCCGGGCGGAGATCGTCGAGAGCGCCGACGCCGCGGTCGCCGGGATCGAGGACGGCTCCACCGTCCTCGTCGGCGGCTTCGGACTGGCCGGGATGCCGTTCGACCTGATCGACGCACTGATCCGGCAGGGCGCCAAGGACCTCACCATCGTCTCCAACAACGCCGGCAACGGCGAGGTCGGACTGGCCGCGCTGCTCGCCGCCGGCCGGGTGCGCAAGGTGCTCTGCTCCTTCCCGCGCCAGGCCGACTCCTGGGTCTTCGACGGCCTCTACCGCGAGAAGAAGGTCGAGCTGGAGGTGGTGCCGCAGGGCAACCTCGCCGAGCGGATGCGCGCGGCCGGGGCCGGCATCGGCGCGTTCTACTGCCCGACCGCGGTCGGCACGCCGCTCGCCGAGGGCAAGGAGGAGCGTGAGATCGACGGGCGGAGGTACGTGCTGGAGTACCCCATCAAGGGCGACTACGCGCTGATCGGCGCCCATGCCGCGGACACGCTGGGCAACCTCGTCTACCGCAAGACCGCCCGCAACTTCGGCCCGGTCATGGCCACGGCCGCGACGACGACCATCGTCCAGGTGGACGAGGTCGTCGAGGCCGGCCGGCTCGATCCCGAGGCCGTCGTCACCCCGTCCATCTATGTCGACCGGGTCGTCCAGGTGCGGGCCCGCCGCTACACCGTGCAGGGGGCCCGATGACCACCACGTCCCGCGAACAGGCGTACGCCGGGGTGCCGAGGAGCGCCGACCACCGGCTCTCGACGGACGAACTGGCCGCCGTCATCGCACGCGACATCCCGGCCGGCGCCTTCGTCAACCTCGGCATCGGGCAGCCCACCAGGATCGCCGACCATCTGCCGGACGGTTCCGGGGTGGTGCTGCACACCGAGAACGGCATGCTCAACATGGGTCCGAAGGCCGAGGGCGACGCGATCGACCCGGACCTGACCAACGCCGGCAAGGTGCCGGTGACCGAGCTGCCGGGGGCGGCCTACTTCCACCACGCCGACTCCTTCGCGATGATGCGCGGCGGGCATCTCGACGTCTGTGTCCTCGGGGCGTACCAGGTCGCCTTCGACGGCGATCTGGCCAACTGGCACACCGGCGGACCCGACGACATCCCTGCCGTCGGCGGTGCCATGGACCTCGCCATCGGCGCCAAGGACGTCTACGTGATGATGACCCTCTTCACCCGCTCCGGGGAGCCGAAGCTCGTGCCGCGGTGCACCTACCCGCTCACCGGCGTCGGCTGCGTCAGCCGTGTCTACACCGACCACGGCGTCTTCGACGTGGGCACCGAGGGGGTGAGCATCCGGGAGACGTACGGCGTCGACGCCCACGAACTCGCGGAGCGGCTCGGCATCACGCGGGCCTAGCGCACGGCGCCCCGGAAGGGGTGGGCCGTTCAGGCCGGTTGCCCTCGATGGGGACGGAACACGCACTCCATGTGGTTGAATCGTGGACAACCGGCCTGGTGGCTTGAACTCATCGCCCGGTCCACGCGCTCTGCCCTGGGGCAGGGCTTTCGCGTGGTCCGGTGACAGGTGTCACCCGGGCCGATGCGCACCACACGTGCGTCGGGGGAGAGGGACAGGGGGCAGGGGGCAGGGGGCGTCTTTCGGTCGGCTCCGCGGTCAGGCCCAGGACTCGGCGGCCGACGAGGAGCCGGACATCCCGGTACCGCGTCGGTCCGGCCCGCGACGTGGCAGGTGCGTGCGCCACACCACTGTGCCGGCACCCCCGTGCCTCGCTGCCGCCCGCGGTCATGCCTGTGAAGGGAACCTGCGTTGAACGCCACCGTCTCCAATTTCTATTACGGCGCAGCGACCCCGGTCGCCGCCTATCTGATGGCATGCCTCGGTGCCGCGCTCGGACTGCGCTGCACGACACGGTCGTTGCGGCGACCGGAGCGCAGGGCCGGCTGGCTGTGCCTGGGCGCGATCTCGATCGGCTGCGGCATCTGGACCATGCACTTCATCGCGATGATCGGGTTCAGCGTGCAGGGCGCCCTGGTCACCTACGACCTGACGAAGACCGTCCTCAGCCTCGCGGTCGCCATCGGTGTCGTCGCCCTCGGCGTGTTCCTCGTGGGCTACCGGGGCGGTTCCCCGACGACCCTGGCGACGGCGGGCGCGGTCACCGGCCTCGGCGTCGCGGCCATGCACTACCTGGGCATGGCCGCCGTGCACACCAACGGCACGGTCCACTACGCCACCTGGACGGTGGTCCTGTCCGTCCTCATCGCCGTCGTGGCCGCCACGGCGGCGCTGTGGGCCGCGGTCTCCATCCATACGCTGTGGGCCAGCCTGGGAGCGAGCCTGGTCATGGGCGTGGCCGTCACCGGCATGCACTACACCGGTATGGCCGCCGTCTCCGTCCACCTCGGCGGCCGGTCGGCCGTCTCGCAGTCCTCCGCCGACCTGCTGTCGTTCCTGCTGGCGATGCTCGCGGGCCCGCTCGTCGTCCTCCTGGTCGCCGCGGTCATCGTCATGTTCGACCCTGACATGGTGCTCGGCGACGACGACCGGCGCCGGCCCGTACCCGCACGCGCCCCGTACGACGGCACGGACAACGCCCACGCGCGGCAGCCCTCCCCGCCCTACAACCGCTGGTGACCCACGGGCCACGCCTCACGACGGCGGTTCGTCAGCTCTGTGCCGGCGCCTCGTAGCCGAGGTGCCGGTTGGTGCGCAGGTGCTCGCGCAGGGCCCGTTCGGTGTTGCTCACGTGCAGCAGGGCGGCCGCCTGGCTGAGGCCGGAGTCGCGGGTGACCAGCGCCGAGTAGATCGCCTCGTGCTCGGCGAGGGTCCGGCCCGCGGCCTCGTCGTCGACCAGGCCGCGCCAGATCCGGGCGCGCAGCGTACGGCCCGAGACGCTCTCCAGCAGGGTCAGCAGGGTCTCGTTGCCCGTCGCCGCGACGACGGCGCGGTGGAAGGCCGCGTCGTGCCGGTTGAGCAGCTCCACGTCGTCGCGGGCGTCCCTCATGGCGTCCAAGTGGCCCTTGACCTCGGCCAGTTGCTCGTCGTCGATCCGCAGGGCGGCCAGTCCGGTGGCGACGGGTTCGAGGAGCCGGCGTACCTCCATGAGGTCCTGCAGGGCGGCCGAGTCGCCCTGCAACAGCTCCACCGCACCGCCGAGCCCCTCCAGGAGCAGGCTCGGCTGCAGGCTGGTGACGTAGGTGCCGTCGCCGCGGCGGACCTCCAGGACCCGGGCGACGGCCAGTGCCTTGACCGCCTCACGCGCGAGGTTGCGGGACAGGCCCAGCTGCGCCGCGAGGTCGGGTTCCGGGGGGAGCTTCGATCCCGGAGGCAGCGCACCCGTGCGGATCAGCTCACGGATCTGATCGATGGCCCTGTCCGTCAGAGACACTGCGAACTCCTCGCCCTACCGCCCATGCCGGGCACATCCGACCTGATCAGTCCTTGGGCGCGGAGGTCGTCCCAGAGACCGTCGGGAACCTCCCGCTGATGGAGTTCCACGTTCCGTCCGACCTGTTCCGCAGTCCGCATACCGAGGGTGACATTGATGATAGTGGGATGGGTGAGCGGGAAGGCGATCGCGGCGGCGGGCAGGGTCGTCCCGTGGGCCGCGCAGACCTCGGCGATGGCCCGGGCCCGGTCGACCAGGGCGGCTGGGGCGGCCCGGTAGTCGTACTTCATCCCCTCGGCGGGCCGGTCGCGCGAGAGCAGGCCCGAATTGAAGACGCCGACGCCGACGACGCTCTTGTGGTGTTCCCGCGCGGCGGGCAGGACGTCGTCGAGTGCGCTCTGGTCGAGGAGGGTGTAGCGGCCGGCGAGCATGACGACGTCGGCGGGGGTTTCGCGCAGGAAGCGGGCGAGCATGGCGGACTGGTTCATGCCGGCGCCGATGGCACCGACGACTCCCTGGTCGCGCAGGTCGGCGAGGGCGGGCATGGCCTCGTCGGCGGCCTGCTGCCAGTGGTCGTCGGGGTCGTGCAGGTACACGACGTCCAGCCGGTCGAGGCCCGTCCGCGTGAGGGTCGCCTCGATGGACCGCAGGACCCCGTCCCGGCTGAAGTCCCACCGGCGCCGCAGATCGTCCCGCACGACGAAGCCCTCGCTGTCGACGCCCTGCGGGCGTTCGTTGGGCACGAGGAGCCGCCCCACCTTGGAGGAGACGACGTACTCGGCCCGGGGGTACTCGCGCAGTGCGGCTCCCAGGCGCCGCTCGGACAGGCCCAGCCCGTAGTGCGGGGCGGTGTCGAAGTAGCGGATGCCCGCGTCCCACGCGGTCTCGATCGCGGCGTTGGCGTCCTCGACCGGGGTGACCCGGTACAGGTTGCCGATGACGGAGGCCCCGAATCCGAGTTCGGTGAGTTCGACAGGGGTGCTGGTGATCTTCCGGTGGTGCACGACGTGCTCCTGGGGACGCGGGTGGGTGCGGGGCGGGTCAGCGTCTGACGTGGGCCGAGCCGCCCGCGATCAGGGCTTCGATCTCGTCGAGGGAGGCCATGGAGACGTCTCCGGGGGTGGTCATGGTGAGGGCGCCGTGGGCGGTGCCGTAGGCGAGGGCGTGTTCGAGGGTGGTGCCGGTGAGGAGGCCGTAGAGGAGTCCGGCGGCGAAGGCGTCGCCGGAGCCGATGCGGTCCAGGACGTGCAGGCCGGGCATGCGGGGGCCGGTGACGTGGCCGGTCTGGGGTGACCAGGCGGCGGAGGTCCAGTCGTTGACGCCGGCGGAGGGGACGTCGCGCAGGGTGGTGGCGAGGACCTTCGCTTCCGGCAGCAGGCCGGCCACCGAGGTGAGGGCGTCCGGTACTTCGTCGGGCGTGAAGCGTTCGGTGCCGGGATGGCTGCCCGCCAGGCCGAGGGCGCCGACGACGACGTCGGCGTGCCGGGCGAGGCGGAGGTCGGTTTCGCGGGCGTGGTCGGGGCCGCCGCGGCCGGTCCAGAGGCTGGGGCGGTAGTTGGGGTCGTAGGAGACGGTGACGCCGTGGCGGCGGGCGGCGGTCATGGCTTCGTCGGCGACGTCGGTGGTGGTGTCGGACAGGCCGGCGAAGATGCCGCCGGTGTGGAACCAGCGCACGCCGGTGGAGAACAGGGTGTCCCAGTCGATGTCTCCTTTCCGGAGCTGGGAGACGGCGGTGTTCGCGCGGTCGCTGACGCCGAGGGCGCCGCGGATGCCGTAGCCGCGTTCGACGAAGTTGAGGCCGTTGCGGGCGGTGCGGCCGATGCCGTCGTCGGGTATCCAGCGGATGGCGGTGGTGTCGACGCCACCCTGGAGGATGAGGTCTTCGACGAGGCGGCCGACGGCGTTGTCGGCCAGCGCGGTGACGACGGCGGTGCGCAGGCCGAAGCAGCGGCGCAGCCCGCGCACGACGTTGTACTCGCCGCCGCCCTCCCACACCTGGAAGGTGCGGGTGGTGCGGATGCGTCCCTCGCCGGGGTCGAGGCGGAGCATGACTTCTCCGAGGGCCAGTACGTCGGTCATGGGGTGCTCCGTCGGACGGCGTCGGCGGTGAGGCGGCTGATCTCGGTGTAGTCGCCGCGGTCGAGGTGGGCGGGGGTGGCCATCCAGCTGCCGCCCACGGCCAGGACCCCGGGATCGGCGAGGTAGTCGGCCAGCAGGTCGGGGCCGATGCCGCCGGTGGGGACGAAGCGCACCCCGGGGAAGGGTGCGGCGAGCGCCCGGAGGGTGCGCAGGCCGCCGATGGCCTCGGCGGGGAAGAGTTTGACGGTGTCGACGCCCGTCCGCAGGGCGCGCATCAGTTCGGTGGCGGTGGCGATGCCGGGCACCACCGGCACCCCCAGCTCCCGGCATGTGGCGAGGACTTCGTCGTCGAGGCCGGGGGAGACGAGGAAGCGGGCGCCGGCCGCTACGGCGCGTTCGGCCTGTTCGGGAGTGAGGATCGTGCCGGCGCCGACGGTCAGGCCGCCGTGCGCCGCCATCGCCTTGACGACCTGTTCGGCGTCGGGGGTGCGGAAGGTGACCTCGGCGCACAGGGCGCCGCCTTCCGCGAGTGCCTCGGCCAAGGGGCCCGCACTCGCGACGGACGGCACGGTGAGCACGGGCAGGAGACGGGCTCCCGCCAGGACGGCACTCAGGTCGGTGGTCATCGGCCGAGCCATCCGCCGTCGACGGGCAGGACGGTGCCGTGGATGTAGGCGGCGGCGTCGGAGGCGAGGAACACCGTCGCCCCGGCCAGATCGTCGGCGTTGCCCCAGCGTCCGGCGGGGATGCGCTCCAGGATGGCTGTGCTGCGGGCGGGGTCGTCCCTGAGGGCCTGGGTGTTGTCGGTGGCGATGTAGCCGGGGGCGAGGGCGTTGACGTTGACGCCGTGCGGGGCCCACTCGTTGGCCAGGGCCTTGGTGAGTCCGGCGATGCCGTGCTTGGCGGCGGTGTAGCCGGGCACGGTGATCCCGCCCTGGAAACTGAGCAGTGACGCGGTGAAGACGACCTTGCCGCTGCCCCGGGCGACCATCGCGGCGCCGACGGCGCGGGTGAGGGCGAACTGCGCGGTCAGATTGACCTGCAGCACCAACTCCCAGTCCTCATCGGGGTGTTGTGCGGCCGGCGCGCGGCGGATGGTGCCCGCGTTGTTCACCAGGATGTCCACCGGGCGCTCCCGTCCGGCGAGATCTTCGCCGAGAGCGCGGACGGCGTCGGGGTCGGCGAAGTCGGTGCGGATCGCTTCGAAGGAGCGGTTCGCGGCGAGGACGTCCTTCTCCACCTCGCTGCCGGACTCCTCCAGCGTGGCGCTGACGCCGATGATGTCCGCGCCGGCCTCGGCCAGCGCCCGTGCCATGGCCCGGCCGATCCCGCGCCGGGCACCGGTGACCACCGCGAGCTTCCCGGTGAGGTCGAAAGAGGAGGGGGTCATGCGGTGGCTCCCTGAGTGGTGTCGTCGGTGGTGTCGGTGCAGTCGACGAGGATCTTCATGACGTCGCCGCCCGCCTCCAGCGCCTCGAACGCGGCGGGAGCCTCGGTGAGGGGCACGACCTTGCTGATCAGCCGGTCGGCCGGGATCGTGCCGTCGGCGACGAGGACGACCGCCCGCTCGAAGTCGGAGCGGGCGTACAACCGGGCCCCGACGAGGGTGAGCTCGCGCCAGAAGAACCGGTGCAGGTTGATCTCGCGCGGCCGGGGATGGATCGCGACCAGGCACAGCCGGCCACGCACCCCCAGCACCTCGACCGCCGTGTCCACGCCGCCCGCCGCGCCGGACACCTCGAAGGCGACCTCGGCACCCGCGCCGCCGGTCCACTCACCGACCAGCGTCGGCACGTCCTCGGCGGCCGGGTCCCAGGTGCTCAGCCCCACCTCCTCGGCTAGGGCTCGGCGGTGGGCGCTCAGCTCCACCACCCGCACCTCGGCCCCGGCCGCCCGCGCGACCAGCGCGATGAGGACACCGACGGGCCCGCCGCCGACCACCACGACCTTCTCCCCCTCGCGTACCGCGGCGCGGCCCACGTCGTGCACGGCGACCGCCGTGGGCTCGACGAGCGCGGCCCGGTCCAGGGGGACGGAGGCGGGCAGCCGGATCAGGGTGGAGGCGGGCACGGTCCAGCGCTGCTGCATCGCGCCGGGGGAATCGATGCCGATGAAGTCGAGGTTCTGGCAGACGTGCCGGTGGCCGGCCCGGCAGGCGGGGCAGGTGTCGTCCCAGCGCAGCGGCATCACGGTCACCGCGTCACCGGGCGCCCAGTCCTCCACACCCGGGCCGACGCGCACGATCCGGCCGGACATCTCGTGCCCGAGGACGGCGGGGGCGGCGACCCGGGCGTCCATGTCGCCGTGAAAGATGTGCAGGTCGGTGCCGCAGATACCGACATAGGCGGGCGCCAGCTCCACCTCACCCGGGCCGGGCGGCACATCGAGCGCGGGAGCCGTGTCCAGGGTGCGGGCGGCCGTGTAACGGACAGCGAGGGTCATCGTGTACTCAGGGTCCCTTCAGCGCGGACGCCGATGGTCAGCAGCAGGTTGGCGTAGGTGCGGGTGTCGGCGGTGACGATCGCCAGCGCCAGGTCGGGGGAGCGGGCGGCGTCGTAGAACTCGAAGCGGCCGAGCGTGTCGACCGGGACGGGCGCCAGCCGGGTGCGGTACTCGGTGATGGCCGGGGGTTCCGGTTCGCCCTCCGGCGGCACCATCACCTGGGCCGACTCGACGGGCAGGGCGTTCAGCAGGACATCGAGGACGGTGGTGACGTCCAGCAGGCCGGGGGTCAGGTTGAGGTGGACGGTCCGCGCGCGGTCCCCGGTGGCGGTGCTCGCGGGGTAGTGGCCGTCGGCGAGCAGGACGCGGGCGCCGTGGCCGGCGCCGGCGAGGGCTTCGAGGATGCCGGGGTGCAGCAGGTCGGTCAGGAGCACGGTGTTTCCTCCTTCCTCTCCAAGGGCTTCAGCGGCTGTCGAAGGGCTTCGAGGGCTTCAAAGGGCTTTCTGGGCAGGGCAGTCGAGGCGGTAGAACTGGGTCGCGGTGCCGGCGAGGACCGCCTCGGTCTCGGCGGCGGAGCTGTCGCCGAGCAGGTCCTCGACGGTGGCGGCCCACTTGTTCCAGCCGCCCGCGAGGACGCAGACCGGCCAGTCCGAGCCGAACATCAGCCGGTCGGCGCCGAAGGCGGAGAGCAGGACGTGCCACACCGGACGGATGTCGTCGGTGGCCCACGTCCGGTGGTCGGCCTCCGTGACCAGCCCCGAGACCTTGCAGCGCACCTGCGGGTGGCCGGCCAGCCGCCGTACCTCCTTCTCCCACGGCTCCAGCCCGCCCGAGGCGATGGGCGGCTTGCCCGCGTGGTCGAGGACGAGCGGCAGACCGGGGAAGCGTTCGGCGAGCAGGACGGCCTGGCCGAGCTGGTGGTCGCGTACCAGTACGTCGTATGCCAGCCCGCGGTCGGCCACGGCCCGCAACCCCCGTTCCACGGACGGGCGTTGCAGCCACCCGGGGTCCGACTCGCCCTGGACGAGGTGCCGTACCGCCCGCAGGTACCGGCCGCCCGGACCGGCCCGCAGCTCGTCGAGGACGTCGCCGGTCGCCGGCGAGGTGAGGTCGGCCCAGCCGACGACCGCCCCGATCAGGGGGTCGTGCTCGGCCAGGGCGAGGAGTTCGCGTGTCTCCGGCACGGAGGCGACACACTGGACGACGACGGTGGTGCCCGGCGTCCGGCCGGCGATCGGCCGGGTCGCGGCCGTGCGCAGGTCGTCCGCGCCGAAGGTGCGGCGGATCGGTTCGTGTCCGGGCTCGTCCAGCCACGGCTGGGGCCGGTGGTCGAGGTCCCACACGTGGTGGTGGGCGTCCACCAGTCGCCGGGCGTCAGACACGGGAGGACCAGACCGGCCCGTCGGGGTAGGTGTACTCCTTCAGGGACTCGGGGTGCATCTCCGCGCTCAGACCGGGAAGCTCGGGCGCCAGATAGTGGCCGCCGGCGATGCGTACCGGGTCGACGAAGTGCTCGTGCAGGTGGTCGACGTATTCGATGACCCGGTCCTCGGTCGTGCCGGACACGGCGATGTAGTCGAACATCGACAGGTGCTGGACCATCTCGCACAGGCCGACCCCGCCCGCGTGCGGGCAGACCGGCACGCCGAACTTCGCGGCGAGCAGCAGGATCGCGAGGTTCTCGTTGACGCCGCCGACCCGGGCGGAGTCGATCTGCACGATGTCCACCGCGCCCGCCTGGAGGAGCTGCTTGAAGACGACCCGGTTGGCGACGTGTTCGCCGGTGGCGACCTTGATGGGGGTCACGGCCCGGCGGACGGCGGCGTGGCCGAGGATGTCGTCGGGGGAGGTGGGCTCCTCGATCCAGTACGGGTCGTACGGGGCGAGGGCGCGCATCCAGTCGATGGCGGGCTGGATGTCCCATCTCTGGTTGGCGTCGACGGCGATGCGGATGGAGTCGCCGACGGTCTCGCGGGCGGTGCGCATACGCCGTACGTCGTCCTCCAGGTCCGCGCCGACCTTCAGCTTGATCTGGGTGAAGCCGTCGGCGACGGCCTCGCGGGCGAGACGGGACAGCTTCTCGTCGGAGTAGCCGAGCCAGCCGGGGGTGGTGGTGTAGGCGGGGTAGCCGCGCTCCAGCAGAGCGGCCATCCGCTCCGGGCGGCCCGGTTCGGCGCGGCGCAGGATCGCCAGCGCCTCCTCGGGGGTGAGGGCGTCGGACAGCCAGCGGAAGTCGACCTGGGCGACCAGGTCCTCGGGCGACATCTCGGCCAGGAAGCGCCAGACGGGCCGGCCCGCACGCTTGGCGGCGAGGTCCCAGGCCGCGTTGACGACCGCGCCGGTCGCCATGTGGATGGCGCCCTTCTCCGGTCCCAGCCAGCGCAGTTGGGGGTCGTGGACCAGGGAGCGGGAGAAGGCGCCGAGGTCGCCGCAGACCTCGTCCACGGAGAGGCCGACCACATGGGGGGCGAGGGCCGCGATGGCGGCGGCCTGCACGTCGTTGCCGCGTCCGGTGGTGAAGGCCAGCGCGTGGCCCTCCAGTCCGTCACCGGCGTCGGTGTGCAGGACGACGTAGGCGGCCGAGTAGTCGGGTTCGGGGTTCATCGCGTCCGACCCGTCCAGATGCTCGGACGTGGGGAAACGTACGTCGAGCACGTCCAGGGCGGTGATGCGGGGGGAGGAGGACTCAGCGGAGGACATGGCAACTCCTGTGCGAGCGGGGGACGATGGGCCCCTGCGACGAGATGGGGGAAGACCGGGGTGCGGCGGCCGGGCCGGCACGGTGGGTCGGGCGACTGCCCGCCCGGAGTCACTCCTGGACCTTGCCGCCGGTGATGCGGGAGATCATGAGCGCGACCAGGATGATCAGGCCGTTGAGGGCGCCGATCCACTGGGCGGGTACACCGGCCAGGGTGAGCACGTTCTGGATCATGAACAGCAGCAGGATGCCGCTGAAGGCGCCGAACATGGTGCCCTTGCCGCCGTTGAGGCTGATGCCGCCGATCACGGCGGCGGCGAAGACGGTGAAGATGTAACCGTTGCCCTGTGCGGAGGCGACGGAGGCGAGGCGTCCGGAGAGCAGCAGTCCGGCGAGGGCGGCGAGCAGGCTGCCGGTGACGATGACGATCCACAGCACCCGGTCGGTACGGATGCCGGCCGCCTTCGCCGCGTCGACGTTGCCCCCGATGGCGTACAGGGAGCGGCCGAAGCTGGTCCAGCCGAGGACGACGATGGCGACGGCGAACAGGGTGAGGCAGAGCCAGATGGAGGCGGGCACCCCCAGCCACTGGGCCGTGCCGAGGTAGAGCATCGACCCCGGCAGTTGGAAGAAGGTCTGGCCGCCGGAGATGCCGGTCAGGACACCGCGCAGCACGATCAGCATGCCGAGCGTGACGATGAACCCGTTGAGGCCGAAGCGGATGATCAGCAGCGCGTTGATCACGCCGATGAGTGCGCCCACGATGAGGGTGACGGGGATCGCCCAGGCGCCGGGGAGGAGGCCGAGACCGTGTCCGGCGCCGGTCGGCACGACCAGCCAGGCCGCGACGCCGGGCGCGAGGCCCATCGTGGACTCCAGCGACAGGTCCATCTTCTTGACGATCAGGATCATCGTCTGGGCGAGGACCAGCAGGGCGATCTCGGACATGGTCTGCAGGACGTTGACGAGGTTGTCGCCCTGGAGGAAGACCGGGTTGACGATCTGGCCGACGATCGCGATGACGACGATCGCGGGGACCAGGGCGAGATCACGCAGCCGGGCCAGCGGGATGCGACCGCCGAGCAGCGCGGCCCCCTTGGCCCGGGCCTTCTCGGCCTTCGGCGCGGGTGTGTCCGCGAGGACGGTTTCAGGCATTGAGGTCCACTCCTTCCATCGCGGCCACGAGGTCGTGGTCGTGCCAGCCGCGGGCGATCTCCGAGGTCACTCGGCCCTGGAACATCACCAGGACCCGGTCGCACATGCGCAGGTCGTCGAGTTCGTCGGAGGCGATGAGCACTCCGGTGCCGTTCTCCGCGGTCTCCTCGACCTTGCCGAGGAGGAACTCCTTGGAGCGCACGTCCACGCCCGCGGTCGGGTTGATCAGGACCAGCAGCCGGGGGTCGTCGGCGAGGGCGCGGGCCATGACGACCTTCTGCTGGTTGCCGCCCGACAGGGAGGAGACGGGCAGTTCGGGTCCGGGGGTCTTGATCGCCAGCTTCTCGATCATGCCGTCGGCGAGCCGGTCCCGGGCGCGGCCGCTGAGGAATCCGTTGTGCCCGATCCGGTGCGGCACGGACAGCGTGGCGTTGTCCGCGATCGACATGTCGGGGACATAGCCCTGGTGGTGCCGGTCCTGGGGCACGAACCCGGCGCCCGCGGCGAGCGCGGCGGGGACGCTTCCCGGACGGGGACGCGTTCCGGCGATCTCGACCCGGCCGCCGTCGGCGGTCCGCAGCCCCACCACGGTCTCGGCGACCTCGGTACGGCCGCTGCCGGCCGCCCCCGCGAGCCCGACGATCTCCCCGGCGCGCACCTGGAGGGTGACCCCGTGATAGGCGTCGCCGTCCAGGTCGCTGATGTCCAGGGCCGCGGTGGTGCGCGTGTTCGGTGAACTCGGCCGTTCCTGGCGGCGGTCGGCGGCCGCCTCGCCGGTCATGGCGGCGACGAGTTCGGTGCGGGGGAGTTCGGTGACCGGTGCGGTCAGGATGTGCCGGGCGTCCCGGAACACCGTCACCATGTCGCAGATCTCGTAGATCTCCTGGAGGTGGTGACTGATGAAGAGGAAGGTGACGCCCTGGCGTTGCAGGTCGCGGATGCGGTCGAAGAGCCGGTTGATCGCCGCGCCGTCGAGCTGCGCGGTCGGTTCGTCGAGGATGATGAACCGTGCGCCGAAGGACAGGGCGCGGGCGATCTCGACGAACTGGCGCTGTTCCACGTCGAGTTCGCCGGCCGGTGTCTGCGGGTCCACGTCCACCGACCAGGTCGACAGCAGTTCCTGCGCACGTCCGCGCACCCCCTGCCAGCTGATCAGCCGGTGCCGGCCGTGATCGTGCCGGTTCAGGAAGAGGTTCTCGGCGACGGTCAGTGTGGGGATGATCGTCGACTTCTGGTAGACGCAGGCCACGTGCCGCCGCCAGGCGTCACGGTCCGAGAGCCGGGGCGCAGGGGCGCCGCCGAAGGTGACCGTGCCCTCGTCCGGGGCCTGGAGTCCGGTGAGGACGGACACCAGGGTCGACTTGCCGGCGCCGTTGCGGCCGACGAGCGCGTGGGTCTCGCCGGGCCTGATGGTGATCCGGGCGCCGTCGAGGGCCACCGTCGGACCGAATCGTTTGACTATGCCCGTCGCCTCGACGACGGCCGGACCCGCCGGGGCCCGTCCGTCGTCCGCCGGGGCGGGCACGGGGGTGACTGTCCGCTCCCCGTCGCTCATCTCAACCGCCTTGTGTTCGTGAGCCGTCGCGTTCGCCGGAGATCCGTCAGCCGAGGTTGTTGCCCCACAGCGACGAGTCGTCGCTCTTGACGCTGGGCACGCCGCCGTAGGTGCCGCCGTCGGCGGTCACGAGCGGTGCGGAGAGCTGGTCCTCCAGCAGACCGTCACGGACCTGGATGATCGTGCTGTCGTGGTCGGTCTTGCCGGGCTTGAACTTCTTCCCGTCGATCGCGGCCTTCAGGTAGTACAGGGCGTACTTGGCGTAGAGGTCGGCCGGCTGGGAGACGGTGGCGTCGATCTTGCCCGCCGCTATCGACTTCAGCTCCTCGGGGATGCCGTCGTTGGAGACGACGAAGACGTGCTTCTTGTTCTTCGGGTCGACCAGCAGGCCCTTCTGCTTGAGGACCTGGAGGGTGCCGGACAGGGCGAAGCTGGACTGCATGTAGATGCCCTTGATGTCCGGGTTGGCGGTCAGGTCCGTCTGCAGCTTCTGCGCGGCGACGGCGCCGTCCCAGTTGGTGGCCTCACCGAACACCTTGATGTCCGGGTAGTCCTTCTTCATGCACTCGTTGAACGCCTCGGTGCGGTCACGGCCGTTGATGGAGTCCAGGCCGCCCTGGAGCATGACGACCTTGCCCTTGCCGCCGAGCTTCGTGCCGAGGTACTGGCACGCCTTCTCGCCGTACGCCCGGTTGTCGGCGCGCACGACCATGTAGACCTTGCCGCTGTCGGGGCGGGTGTCGACGGTGACGACCGGGATCTTCTTGGCCCCCAGCTGCGCCAGGGTGGGCGCGATGGCGGCGGTGTCCTGCGGGGCCATCGCCAGGCCCTTGACGCCCTGGCTGATGAAGGTCTGGGCGTTGGCGGTCAGCTTGGCGACGTCGTTCTGCGAGTTGGTGGTCTTCAGGGAGAGGCCCAGTTCCTTGGCGTACTCCGGCGTGTACTTGATGTACGAGTTCCAGAAGTCGGCGTCGGAGCGCGGGTAGTCGACGCCGACCAGCGGCTCGGAGTCGCTCGACGCGGTGGTGCCGCCGGATCCGCCGCAGGCGGTCAGCAGCGCCAGGGCGGAGAGGGCGGAGGCGGCGGAACAGAGGACGGTTCTGACTCTCATCGGTGATTCCTCACGCTGGTCCCGGAGCGGGAGATGTTTCGTGTGGGCGTCGACTGTGTGTCGACGTCGAGGGAGAGATGGGATGTATTTTTAGGCCGGGAGCGATCCTGTGTCTAGCCCCTCGTATGTTTTGCCGGTAAATGCCGGTTGATCGCGCGCTTCTGCGCCGAGGGGGTCGTGGGGGTGAATGAATCCATCCCATTAATCGTGGTCGGTTCGTGATGTGGCCGAAACAGGCGGGCCCGTCGGCGCGTGCGATGCCCTGACGGGACGAACGCGAGCGGAAGGCACTGGTCGACGCGAGCGGAAGGCACTGGTCAAGCGGGCATGGCGGAGGTGACGCGGGCGCATACCTCTGAGGCTCGCGCGCCCGCCGTCGACCCCGTTCGCTCGCGCCCCCGCCGTCGACCGCCGTTCGCCCGTGTCTCGCCGGCCCCTCGACGTGCGTGCGTGTCGGCGGTCCGGGCGGGGGAGAATGGGTGCCGAACCCTACGGTCGGCCATTGCGGAGGAGCGGGACATGCAGGACGCGCGAGCAGGGCAGGTCGCCGGACCCGAGGATCTCGTCGACGTGGCCCGCCTGGTCACGGCGTACTACGCACTCCACCCCGACCCGGCCGAGCCCGGACAACGGGTGGCGTTCGGCACCTCCGGACACCGCGGCTCGTCCCTCGCGGCGGCGTTCAACGAGGACCACATCGCCGCCACCAGCCAGGCCATCTGCGAGTACCGCACCGCGCAGGGCACCGACGGCCCCCTCTTCCTCGGCGCCGACACCCACGCCCTGTCCGAGCCCGCCCGGATCACGGCACTGGAGGTGTTCGCCGCCAACGACGTGACCGTCCTCATCGACCAGACCGACGGCTACACGCCCACCCCGGCGGTCTCGCACGCCATCCTCACCCACAACCGCGGCCGCGCCTCAGGCCTGGCCGACGGTGTGGTGGTCACCCCCTCGCACAACCCGCCCGCCGACGGCGGCTTCAAGTACAACCCGCCGAGCGGCGGCCCCGCCGGGTCCGAGGCGACCTCCTGGATCCAGGACCGGGCCAACGAGATCATCAGCGGCGGCATGAAGGACGTCCGGCGCATCCCCTGCACCCGCGCCCTGGCCGCGCCCGGCACCGGCCGCCACGACTTCCTCGGCGCCTACGCGGCCGACCTGCCGAACGTCCTGGATCTGGACGCGATCCGGTCCGCCGGCGTTCGCATCGGCGCCGATCCGCTCGGCGGCGCCTCCGTCGCCTACTGGGGCCGGATCGCCGAACAGCACCGACTCGACCTGACGGTGGTGAACCCGCTCACCGACCCCACCTGGCGCTTCATGACGCTGGACTGGGACGGCAAGATCCGTATGGACTGCTCCTCGCCGTACGCCATGGCCTCACTCATCGAGCGGCGCGACCGGTTCGACATCTCCACCGGCAACGACGCCGACGCCGACCGGCACGGCATCGTCACGCCGGACGGGGGCCTGATGAACCCCAACCACTATCTGGCCGTGGCCATCTCCTACCTCTTCTCGCACCGGGAGCGGTGGCCCGAGGGCGCCGGGATCGGCAAGACGCTGGTGTCGTCCTCCATGATCGACCGGGTCGCGGCCGACGTCGGCCGCCCCCTCGTCGAAGTTCCCGTCGGCTTCAAGTGGTTCGTGGACGGACTGGCCGACGGCACCCTCGGCTTCGGCGGCGAGGAGTCGGCCGGCGCGTCCTTCCTGCGCCGCGACGGCTCGGTGTGGACCACCGACAAGGACGGCATCATCCTGGCCCTGCTCGCCTCGGAGATCACGGCGGTCACCGGCAGGACCCCGTCGCAGCACTACGCGCAGCTCACCGACCGTTTCGGTGCCCCCGCCTACGCGCGCGTCGACGCCCCCGCCACCCGTGAGGAGAAGGCGCTCCTCGCCAAGCTCTCCCCGCGCCAGGTCACCGCCGACACCCTGGCCGGCGAGCGGGTCACCACGGTCCTCACCGAGGCCCCCGGCAACGGCGCCGCCCTCGGCGGCATCAAGGTCGTCACCGACAACGCCTGGTTCGCGGCCCGCCCTTCGGGCACCGAGGACGTCTACAAGATCTACGCGGAGTCCTTCCTCGGCCCGGACCATCTGGGACGTATCCAGGAGGAGGCCAGGTCGGTGGTGCTCGCCGCGCTCAGCGCGTGACGCGGACGAGTCCCCCGGTCCGGGCGGCGTCGCCCAGGACGGGTCGACATTCTTTCAAATACCGTCAGGCGCAAGGGTGTTGACGGTCATCTTCCGGTAGCGAACGGGCGCACGCACGTCCTCCCGAGGTGTAGCTTCTCCCCGTCAGTAGGGGCTTGAGCAAGGGTGGACGTGTGGTTGCCTCTCCGCATGCGGACAAGTTTGCCGCCTGCCTTCGGATGCTGAAGGACCGCAGCGGCCGGGGCTACGACCGCCTCGGCAAGGAGGCCGGAGTCAGTGGCTCCAGCCTGCACCGGTACTGCTCCGGCCTCAGCGTCCCGACGGACTACCGGGTGGTGCACGCCTTCGCCAAGGTGTGCGGGGCCAGCGCGGAGGAACTGCGCGAGGTCCACCGGCTGTGGGCGCTGGCGGACACCGACCGGGACACGCCGGCCGTGACCGAGGAGGCGGACCCCGGCCCCGCGGAACCTGCCGGGCCCGAGCCCCTCGCGACGGAGCCCGCGCCGGACGACATCACTCCGCCGGAGCCTGTCCCCGGCGAGCCCGCGCGGCCTCGCCGGTTCCGGGTGCCGGAGACGCTGACGTCCCGTTTCGCGGTCCTGGCCGCGGCGGTCGTGGTCACACTGGTGGCCGGCTTGGTGTGGCTGCCGGCGGGGGCCCCGGCCGGTGCCTCACCGGCGCGCGACGACAGGCTGCTGTACTCACCCGCGTGCGAGTC
Organism: Streptomyces stelliscabiei; assembly: GCF_014873495.1. GTDB lineage: Bacteria > Actinomycetota > Actinomycetes > Streptomycetales > Streptomycetaceae > Streptomyces > Streptomyces bottropensis. The sequence goes on from NZ_JADBGF010000001.1 coordinate 9,701,560, forward strand.
GGTGAGCATGGGACAGCACGACGCGTGCGTACGCGAGGTCCAGACCCTGCTGACGCGGGCCAAGGGCAGGCTCGCCGTCGACGGCGACTTCGGGCCGGAGACCCTGCGCAGACTGACCGCCTTCCAGGTGCTGGCGGGCGTGCCGGCCAGGAGCGTCGTCGACGACGCCACCAAGAAGGCGCTCTACGGGCACACGGTCAGCATGGCGACCTGGTCGCCGGCCAGGGTGACGAAGCGGATCCGTGCGGTGTTCGTCGAGGATCCCGACACCGCCGTGGCCATCGCCCGCTGTTCGTCGTTCCTCGACCCGCTGTGGGTGCTGCCCAACACCAACGGCAGCCGCAACTGGGGCGTGTTCCAGATCTCCGACGCCAGTCTGCGGGAGCTGGACGGCACACCGCTGCGGGCGTTCGACCCCGAGTGGAACATCGAGGCGGCCCACCGACTGTGGAGCGTGCGGCGCGACTTCCACGACTGGCCCTCCTGCGAGGCGGCGCTGAAGGACACTCCGAAGCACTGAGGCCACAAGGCCCGGGTGCCGCCGCCGCGGCACCCGGACCTCCCTGATCACGGCGGCGACGTCAGACCGTGCCGCTCTCCCACCACCAGTCGCGGCCCAGGTCGGCACGGCTGTCGACGTGCTGGTGGTCCACGGTGTACCGCTCCAGCCCGGAGAACCCGCAGGTCTCCGCCTTCTGGTAGACGGTCTTGGTGGCGACGCCGGGCACGTCGAGATCGGCCGCGGTGCCGTACAGGTGCATGCTGTCGGAGGCTCCGCCGATCTCGGCGTTGTGCGCGATGCTCCGGAAGCCGGAGTCGACCGTGATCGGCTTGTCGCCCAGCTTCTTGCGCAGCGCCTCCAGCTTGTACATGCAGCGGCGGGCGTTCTCCTTCACCTGCGCCGCGCTCGCCTTGCCGCCGTTGAAGGCGCCGCTCGACTGGTCCACGAACTCGCTTCAGTCGAAGTGGGCCGTGGAACCGTCCGACTGCTCCAGCGCGTTGAGCTTCGCCTGCGTGTTGGGGCCGGCGACGCCGTCGGCGGTGAGACTGTACGCCGCCTGGAACCGGCGTACGGCCGCGGCCGTGCCGGGACCGAAGTCCCCGTCGATGCCGACCCGGCTGTGGCTGGGGCTGTCGGCGGCCCAGCCCGCGACCCTGATCTGCACCGGGTGGTGTGTGATCAGTAGGCGATCTGGAACGTGACGTTCTGCGCGTCGGTGTCGTAGGCGTGTACGCGCAGGACGAAGTGGGTGCCGTCCCGGACGTCGGTGGCGACGGTCGCCCAGGCGGTGCCCTGGGTGGAGTACGTGTCGCCGTGGTTGCACCGGGTGGTGTGGTCGACGAACACCACACAGGCGTCCAGGTACACCCCCGGCTCGTCCGTGATCAGACGCATGTTGATGTCCCCGCACCGCGAGGACGTGGTGTAGGTGCCGTACTCCCTGGCCGCAGCGGAGTAGCGGTACGTCAGGGTCTTCGCGCCGCCGTAGCAGCTGACGGCGGCGGTCGAGGACTGCGCGGAGGCGGGTGCGACGCCCGCTCCCAGCAGTGCGGCGGCGGTGCACAGAGCGGTGGCGAAAGCCTTGCTGCGGATCATGGTGGTCTCCGATGGGTGGGGGTGTCAGAAGGCGATCTGCAGGACGGCGTCGTCGCCCTCCAGGGGCACGCCGGCGACGACCGTGCACCTGCTGCCGTCCAGGACGTCGGTGGCGATGGTCGTCCAGCCACGGCCGACCCTGGTCACGCGGTTGCAGGTGCCGGAGTGCGCGAACTTCACGCAGGCGTTCACGTGGTCGGCGGTTCCGCCGGTGACGCGCAGGTTGATGTCCTGGCAGCGGCTCGTGGTCCGGTAGGGGCCGAATTCGAGCGCGTTCCCGTAGCGCACGGTGACGGCGCCGCCGTAGCAGGAGGTCGCCGCGGCGGCCGAGGCGGGAGCGGGAACGGTGAAGCCCAGGGCGACGAGCAGCACGACGAGGAACGCGCGTGCGAAGCGGAGGGTCATGCGGTTCTCCTGTGGGCGAGCGGGCTCAACGATTGGCCAGACGGTCCAGATCGGCCTGGGTGCCGTTGAACACGTCGGCGGTCGCCGGGGCCTGGATGCCGGGGAAGATCGCGGCGTCGGTGTACTGCCACATCGCCCAGGTCGTCGAGCCGTTCGGCAGGGGCGGCTGGGTGATCGACTGGCGGTAGTCCGCGAGCTGCAGCGGATAGCGGGCGAAGGCGGTGGTCGACCCCAGGCAGTCGTCGAGGAAGGACTTCTGGGTGTAGATCATCGGAGTGCGGCCGAAGGCCGCCTCCACCCGGTCGAGCCAGGCCTTGGCGTCGTCCACCGTGCCGTAGGTGGGGCAGTTGCCGCTGCCGTCGTCCATGCGTTCCAGGTCGAAGACCGGCGGCAGGTCGCCGGCCCGCTGCCCGGTGTAGCCGGTCGCCCGCACAGCGGCGATGAACCGGTCGGCCTGCGCGCCGCCCGTGTCGGGCACCGTGCCCGTGTAGAAGTGGTACGGCGCGACGGCCAGTCCCGCCGCCCTGGCTCCCTGGAGGTCGGCGGTGAGGTAGTCGTCCGTCACGTTCATGCCCCGGGTGGCCTTGACCGTCGCGAACTCCACGCCCGAGGCCCGTACGGCCCTCCAGTCGATCGGCGCGCCGGCCGGGTGCTGGTACTTGGCCGTGTCCAGGCCGTCGATCGGGTAGCCGGCCGGGCGCGGCGGCGTGCAGTACGCGCCACGGCTGGACCAGTCCACGAGCTTCGCCCAGGTGTTCGGGCCCACGACGCCGTCGGCGCCGAGGTTGGCACAGTGCTGGAACTCGACGACCCGGGACTCCGTCCCGCCCCCGAAGTCGCCGTCGATCGACAGCTGGGGATAGTGGAACGGCTCCATGGCCAGGTTCAGCCGGCACTGCACCTCTTTGACCTCGACGCCCTTCGCGCCCCGTCGCAGCGACGGCCGCGTGTCGGTGTGGCCGCACAGGGCCGCCTGCGCGGTGCCCGAGGTGCCCTGGTCGGCGCAGGTGCGCGGTTGGGCGGCCCAGGTGTTCAGCGCGGCCCAGGTGTTCGGGCCGAGCACGCCGTCGACGCCCAGCCCGGCGCACCGCTGGAAGTCCTTGACGCGCGTCTCCGTCGCCGCCCCGTACGAGCCGTCCGCCGCGATCGGCGTGTACCGGCTCGGCTTCGTCGCCAGGTTCAGCTCGCACTGCGCCTCGAACGTCGAGGCACCTGTCGATCCCCGCTGCAGCGTGGGCTGTGCGCTCGTGTGCCCGCAGACCGCCACCGCGGTGACTGCGGACGGCGCCGCCTGCACCGCCGTGGGCCCGTACAGGGGCAGGACCGCTGCCACGGCGAGGGTCAGGCCCCGCAGAAGCGTCCTCTGTGCCATCTGGTGTTCCCCTCTGGTGAGAGGCCGGAGGTGCCCGGCCGCCGGTCATGCTGGCAAGGGCCGCCCCGGGGCAGGAGCCCTCGCCGACAGGCTGGGACGCCGGGACGGCCGCGCACCCGTGAGCTGCGACCACGGACTACCGCTGGGACGCACACGGGACACGGGGGGCGTGGTCCCCGGACGCCGGACAGGAAGCCGGCCCGTCCCTTCGGAACCGATCCGGCGGCATGCGGCGACCGCTGCTGAACCGTGTAACCGTTCGAGACGTACTTCTGGGCGAACGGATGGCCGCGATCTTCCGGCGCGGGCGTTGAGCGCGGAGCCGCGGACGGCCGTATCGAGCGTACGGAACAGGGAGGGGACCGGATTTCATGGAAGGTGCTCCCGTGGTGGTGGCTCCGAGTCGCGGAGGAGAGCGCGTGACGCCCGGAACGGATGCCGGCTTCGAGCCGGCCGAGCCCCCGGAGTTCGCTCGGACAGAGCCCCCGGAGTTCGCGCGGACCGAGTCCCTGGACGGCGAACGTGGAGCGGGGGTGCCCTCGGCCGGTGAACTGCTGGCGCTGCACGGCCCGTCCGTCCTGCGCTACGCGACACTGTGCGCGGAGCCGAACCGGGGCGCCGCGGAACGGCTGGCCGGGCTGGCGTTCCGCACCACCTACGGCGACGCGGCGGCACACGCCGGAGCCGACTTTCCCTGGCGGCCGCGACTGCTCGCGGCGGTCCTCGACGCCGCCCGGGAGTGGAGCGCGGACGACAGGCGTTCGTCCCTCCACCCGGACCTGCGGGGCGACGCGGCCGGTGGGACGCGCCGCGCGGTGTCCGGCAAGGACCGGGGGAGCGCCGCCAGGGGCCTGGTTCTGCGCGCCTACCGAGACCTGCCGCACCGCACGCAGGCGCTGCTGTGGCACACCGTGGTCGAGGACGAGGACATCGAGGTGGTGGCGCCCCTGCTCGGCGCGGAACCCTCTCTGCTGAACCCCGAGCGCGCCCGCACGCTCCTGCGCGACGAGTGCGTACGGGTCCACCTCGACCGTGCTCCCGACGAGCGCTGCCGCCGCCTCAACCGGCTCATCGACGTCCACGCCCGCCGGGGGTCCGCCGAGATGATGGCGGAGGTACGCGACCACCTGGACGGCTGCGTCTACTGCGAGGCGGCCGTGGACCAGCTCGACCAGTCCCCCCAACGGCTCCCCGTGCTGCTCGCGGAGGCGGTCCTGGGATTCCGGGCGGCGGACTACTTCGCGACCCGGCCCGGCCGTCAGGCCCGGGCGCGGGCGGCGGTTCGCGTGCCGTCCGAGCCCGTCCCGCGGCCCGAGGAGGCGGAGCCCCGGCCGGCGGGCGCGCGCCAGCCCGTACCGCGACGGCCCCGGTGGCCGTTGCTGGCCGCCCTGGGGGTGGTGCTGTGCGGAGTGATCGCGGCGTCACCCATGGCCCTCAGCGGAACGGAGGGCGACAGCGAGGCGGTGGGCGGCTCGGTGCCCGGACGAACCGCCGGCCCGACCGCGACCGCCTCCGCGCCGTCCGCCCGATCCGTTCCCCCGTCTTCCGGCACCTCCCCGGGCGCCGACGCGGCCCCGGTGACGCGGCTGCGCAACGTGCGGACGGGGCTCTGCCTGGACCTGCGCGCTTCGGCGGCGGCGCAGGGCACGCCCGCGGTGACGGCACGGTGCGCAGCGTCGGCGAGCCAGCTGTGGCGGTTCGACCGGAGCGGACACCTGCGCAACCAGGCGGCTCCCGAACTGTGCCTGAACGCCGAGCCGCAGGGCACCATAGCCCTGCGGCCGTGCGCGGCCACCGACGACGCCGAGGAGTCCGGGGAGACGCGCTACGCGTTCGCGTCCGACGGCCTCCTCACGCTCGTCGCCGAGCCCGGCGTGGCCGTGACGCCCGTCCGCCGGGCCGCGGGGGCGATCATCCTCCTGGAGCCCGTCCCGCTGGACCGGGTCCGCCGATCCCAACGCTGGCTCACCGACGAGGGGTTCACCGGCGCGGTCTCGTGAGCGCGGTCTCGCGAGCGCGCTCTCGTGAGCGTGGACTCGGTGCGCGCTGTGCCTCGTCAGTACACGCCCGGGGCGCGCTCGGATAAGCGACCGGTCTCCCGCGCCCTTAGCGTTCCGGTGTGCCGGGCGGGAGCTTCCGTACCGGCCTCTGATGGTCGCGGTGCGGATGTCACCCGTGCACCCCCGTCACCCCCGGTTCTGAGGAGATCCACATGTCTGCGTTCACCGAGCCGGTCGTACCGGTCCTGGAGCCCGCCGCCGCGGCGTTCGCCGAGGCGACGGCGAATCCGCCGTACCTGTTCGACCTCGGCCCGGTGGAGGGCCGCAAGGCCGTCGACGAGGTGCAGTCCGGAGAGATCGACAAGCCCGCCGTCGACGAGGAGTGGGTCACCGTCTCCGGCGGCCCCACCGGACAGGTGCGCGCCCGCCTCGTCCGGCCGGCCGGCGCCACCGGCACCCTTCCGGTGATCCTCTACATCCACGGCGCCGGCTGGGTGTTCGGCAACGCCCATACGCACGACCGGCTGGTGCGCGAGCTGGCCGTCGGCGCGAACGCCGCGGTCGTGTTCCCCGAGTACGACCTCTCGCCCGAGGCCCGCTATCCCGTGGCCATCGAGCAGAACTACGCGGTGGCCCGCTGGATCGTCACCGAGGGCGCCGGCCACCGGCTGGACGCCGGGCGCATCGCCGTGGCCGGTGACTCCGTGGGCGGCAACATGACCGCCGCGCTGACCCTGATGGCCAAGGAGCGGGGCGATGTCCCGCTGGTCCAGCAGGTGCTCTTCTACCCGGTGACCGACGCCGGGTTCGACACGGCGTCCTACCACCGGTTCGCCGAGGGCTACTTCCTGCGCCGCGACGCGATGCAGTGGTTCTGGGACCAGTACACGACCGACGAGCGGCAGCGGGCGGAGATCACGGCGTCCCCGTTGCGCGCCACGACCGAGCAGCTGACCGGTCTGCCGCCGGCGCTGGTCATCACCGGCGAGGCCGACGTGCTGCGCGACGAGGGCGAGGCGTACGCCAACAAGCTGCGCGAGGCCGGTGTCCCGGTCACCGCGGTCCGCTACCAGGGCGTCATCCACGACTTCGTGATGCTCAACGCCCTGCGCGGTACCCACGCCGCGGAGGCCGCGATCCACCAGGCGGTCACCGCGCTGCGTACCGCCTTCACCGCCTGACCCCGAGAAAACGGGCCCGCATGGGCCTGGCGGCTTTGGCGGCTTTGGCGGCCTTCGCGGACAGCCGCGAAGGCCGCCGGGCGGACGCGTGGTCGTCCCGTGGCGCCGCCGCCCATGCGCTACCGCGCGCTCTTCGACGCGCCCCATCAACGCACCGTTCAAGGAGTTCACCCATGACCCGAATCCCCACCGCCCGGCTCGCGCGGCACAGAGGCCGCACCGCCGTGGCCACCGCGACCGTCGTGGCGGCTCTCACGGGGTTCGTGACGCTCTCCGGGACGGCCGGAGCGACGGCCTCGGCTTCGAAGACGGACCGGCCGAGGCCGACGATCGTGCTGGAGCACGGAGCCTTCGCCGACGCGGCCGGCTGGACCGGTGTCATCAAGCGGCTGACGCGAGCGGGATATCCGGTGGTGGCCGCCGCCAACCCGCTGCGAGGACCGGCGTCCGACGCCGCGTACCTGGGTAGTGTCCTCGACCGCGTCGAGGGATCCGTGGTCCTCGTGGGGCACTCCTACGGCGGCACCGTCATCAGCGAGGCGGCGGTGGGCCGGGAGAAGAAGGTCAAGGCCCTGGTCTACGTCGCCGCGTTCCTCCCGGACCGGGGCGAGACCTCACTGGGGTTGTCGAACAAGTACCCCGGCAGCACGCTCGGCGACGCGGTCGACGCGGTGCCGTACGTCCTGCCGGACGGCGGCCAGGGGCAGGACCTCTGCATCAGGCCCGACAAGTTCCGCGGTCAGTTCGCCGCGGACGTCTCCCGTGACCAGGCGGCGATCATGGCCGCCACACAGCGGCCCATCGCCGCCGCCGCGCTGGAGGAGCCGTCCGTCGGGGCCGCGTGGAAGCGCATCCCGACGTGGTCCCTGATCGCCACGCAGGACTTCAACATCCCGCCGGCCGCGCAGCGATTCATGTCCGAGCGCGCCCACGCCCGTACCGTCGAGGTCAAGGCGTCCCACGCCGTCGCGGTGTCCCACCCTGCCTCGGTCGCCCGCCTCGTCCGCCAGGCGGCCGACGCCACGGCTCGCTGACCCGGTCGGTCGACCTCCCGGCGGGGAAGTCCCCGACTTCCCCCTCGGATTGACGGATTCACTCCCGTCACATCGGGGGAAGGGGCAGATAATGTCATGAGCACGACTGCCCCTTCCCCCACGAGGAGGTCGATCATGCACCTACGTACGCTGACCGGTGGCCTGGCCGCCGCTCTGGTCGTGTCCCTGTCCCTGACGGGTGGCCAGGCCGTGGCCGCTCCCGCCGACACGGCCGAAGTCTCCGCGGCCGCCCGTGTCTTCACCTACGACGCCAGTGGTTCGGCGGAGTTCAGAAGCGCGGTCGACCGGGGCGCGGCGATCTGGAACGAGAGTGTCGACGCCGTCGAACTGCGGCCGGTCACCGCCGGGCAACGCGCGAACATCCGGGTCCTCGCCGACAACGGCTGGCCGCGTGCCCTGCCCACGACCCTGGGCAACGGGACCGTCTACATCGGCCGCCAGGCCGTCGACCAGGGCTACAACACGATCCGCATCTCGTCCCACGAACTCGGGCACATCCTGGGGCTTCCCGACCGCAAGCCCGGGCCGTGTTCGAGCCTGATGTCCGGATCCACCGCGGGTACCGCGTGCACGAACGCGTATCCGAACGCGGCGGAGAAGGCAGAGGTCGAGGGGAACTTCGGCGGACTTCTCGTCGGGCGGGCCCCGGCGGCGCGCACCGGGGTGATCGTGGACTGAGGCGTGCCGCACCACCGCAACCGAGCGACGCCCGGCGCCCGTTGGCGCCGGCAGGCCGAGCCGGACGCCCGCCTGTGTGCCGCAGGCGGGCGTCCGCGCGTCGGGCCTCCCGCAGGGGCAGCGCCTGCCGAGGCCGTCCGGCGAGGCTGACCGGCGGCCCCGCTACGCGACCCAGCAGTACCCGCCCAGGCCCCGCCGTCGGCCGTCGCCGACGAGCGCGGCCACGTCACCCACGATCAGCTCGGCGGTCTCCGCGTCGATGACCTCGCCGTCCGCCGCCCGCAGCCCGGACCACGCGACGGCGACGTCCCGCAGCGCCTCCGGCCCGGCGTCGGCGAGGGCGGCGGACAGGCGTGGCGAGACGACGAGGACGACACACTCACCGTCGTCCCGGTCCGCCACGACGCGCGGTTCGCCGGCCTCGACGAGTTCCTCGAAGGTGCTGCCGGTGAGCAGGCACTCCCACGCGATCACGGCCTCCTCGGGATCGAAGTTGCCGAAGGACAGCGACTCGTACGCCCCGCGCGGCCCGGTCGGCACAACGGCACCCGCCGCGGTGTCGTCCGGTGCCAGGAAGAACTCGACGATGGTGCTCATGACGACATCATCCCCGAGGACCCCCGAGGACCCCCGAGGACCGATGTCGCGGGGCCGTCGGTGGCCGCTCAGCGGGCGAACACGTCCGCGAACTTCCGGCCCGCCACCACCGGGTAGCCGAAGTCCGTCGCGTTGAACGAGGTCGCCGACGTGGTCGTCAGACCGGCGGACGCGCCCCGCAGCACCCAGGCCGCCCCGTCGTCGTAGCCGTCCGGCAGGATGTCCTCGCCGTCCGCGCCGATCGCCAGATCGGCCTTGCCGTTGCCGTTGATGTCGCGCAGGCGGAGCGAGGAACCGAAGTGGTCCCCGGCCTCCGCCGCACCCGGCACCCCCGCCGTGGCCTGGTGGAAGGATTGGGCGCCGGCCGTGGTCAGGCCGTTCGGACCGCCCTTGAGAAGCACGACGTTGCCCACGTAGCGCTTGCCGTTCACGGTCTCGTCCGGGACGCCGACCGCGAGGTCCGCCCGGCCGTCGCCGGTCACGTCGCCCAGGGCGAGCGCCGCGCCGAACCTGTCGTAGACCTCGTCGGTGCCCGGGACACCGGGGCTGTCCTGGTCGTACGTGCGGCCCTTCTTCGGCAGCCCGGACGCCGAGCCGTACCGCACCCTGATCGAACCGCCCTCGGCGCCGGCTGCCTCGGCGGTGACCAGGTCCTCGTATCCGTCGCCGTTGATGTCGCCCGTCGCGACGGACGCCGACCGCCAGGCGGCGGAGCCGGTCGTCCCGTCGTCGCTGAGGACACTGTGGGAGGAGCCGATGTCGCCGGGGCCTCCGCGCAGCACACCCACGTAGTCGGGCAGCGGGAAGCCGTCCTTGTCGTACTGGCGGCCGTGCAGGATGTACTCGAAGCCGTTGCTGCCGTCCTTGGACGAGAAGTGGCCGGCCACGATGCCGTCCAGCTGGACGCCGTCCGGCAGGAAGTCCACCTCGGGGCCGAACGCGCCGTCCTGGGTGGGCCCGCCGTCGCCGTACCACCAGAACGTGTCGTTGCCGACGACGGTGAGCTGGGGGCTGCCGTCCCCGTCGAGGTCGGCGAAGGCCGCACCCTCGCCGAAGCCGGCCGCCTCGCCGCTCGGCGCGGTCAGCGCCATGCCACCGGAGGTGAACGGCTTCGCGCCGCCCCAGACGATCGTCACCGAGCCGCGCGGCTTGCCGGTGACCTCCTCGCCGGGCGCGCCGACGATCAGGTCGGCGTAGCCGTCGCGGTTCACGTCGCCGCTGGTGACGTTCTCGCCGAACCTGTCCACGCTCTCCGAGGCGCCGGGCACGCCGGGGGTGTTCTGGGTGACGTTCACGAACCGGGTGTGGCTGACGCCGGCGGCGGAGCCGAAGAGGACGGTGACCGTGCCACCGCTCGCCTTGGGCGTGCCGATGGCGAGGTCGCGGTAGCCGTCGCCGTTGAAGTCGTCCGCCGGACCGGAGGGCGCCGCCACGGCCGCGGGCACGCCGAGCCCGGTGACGGCAAGGGCGAGGGCGGCGGTGGCCGTGGCCGTGGCCACGGCCAGGGTGCGTCTGCGCAACGTAATGCTCCCGTCTGAGAATCCGACGCCCCTACGACCCTCTCGACGCACAAACGGTTGTACGGGGCGGATGACGAGATGAACGGCGGCGCCCGACCGGAGGATCGGCCGGGCGCCCCCGACTCATGAGCGGGGCCTTGCTCAGCGCACGGTGACCGAGGCCGTGGTCGCCGACCCGTCGGTCCAGCCGTACCGCTTCGCCGTCACCTTCGCGGTGATCTTGTGGCCCTTGTCGGCCTTCGCCGGTACGTACGTGGACCTGGTGGCGCCGGTGATGGTCCGGCCGTCACGCTTCCACACGTACGTGTAGGAGGTGGCCGTCGGCGACCAGGTGCCGTGCGCGGCCGTGAGCCTGTAGCCGGTCCTGTCCGTGCCGGTGATCGCGGGAGCCTTCGTGGCCCTGAGCGCGGGGCCGACCGCGACCGTGGCGGCGGCGGAGGTGGAGCGGACCGACCCGGCGTTGTTGGTGACCGTGGCCCGGCAGGACACCTTGTGCTTGTAGTCGGCGGCGGTCAGGGTGCGGGTCCTGCCGGTGGCGCCGGAGACGACCGTGCCGTCGCGCAGCCAGGACCAGGCGGTCTTGGCGCCGGTACCGGTCCAGGCGGCGTCACAGGTGACCTTGGAGCCCGTACGGACGGTCCCGCTCAGCGTGGCCTTCGAGGTGATCACGGGCTTGGTCAGCAGCGTCTGCCACTGGACCGACACCTGGCTCGTGTAGTCACCGCTGCCCACGGCCTCGCGGGACAGGACGGTGGCCCGGCCGTCGGGACCGGCCGCGACCTCACCGGACAGCGCCTCGGTGCTGGAGACGTCGGGCACAGGCTCGCTGTTGAGGGCCGTCGCCCTGCTCCACGTGCCGTCGGCGCGGACGGCCCACTGGAGGTAGTGGTCGTTCCCGTTGTCGATGCTCGGCACCTGCGGCCAGACGACCTGGACCGTGCCGTCGGCACCGATGGAGGCGTCCACGTCCCAGGTGACGTACCCGGTGGACAGTGTTCTGGGCGCGGACCAGGTGCCGGTGCTCGCGTTGCGGGTGACGGACCGTACGACGGGCTCGCCGTCGGCGCTGCTCCAGCCCACCCATACGTAGGTGAGGTCGCCGTCGGGTGCGGTGAGCGGGTCGCTGCCGTCGTCGTAGGAGAAGCCCGGGACCGCGGTCTGCACACCGCCCCAGTTCGCGGACGAGGAGGTCCGGGTGACGGACTTGAGGTCGGTGCCGGTCCCGGCGGCGTTCGCGCCGCGCCACAGCACGGTGGTGGCGCCCTTGGCGTCCGACGTCACCTGCACGACACCGTCGGTGAGGCCCACGCCGGGCAGCACGGTTCCCTCACTCCAGCTCCCGTCGGCCGTGGCGCGGGTGGCGGTGAAGACGGTGTGCTGGTTGCCGTCGGCCACCTGGTCGTAGACGTCCCACACGGCGGTGGCCGCACCGTTCGGGGTGACGGTGACGGCGAGGTCGTAGACGGACCCGGTGGTGACGGCGGCGAGCGGCTGGGGCGTGGACCAGGTGCCGGCCCCCGGGGCGCGGGTGGCCGTCATGACCTTGTAGTCGTCGAACTCGCCCTGGTCCCATACGGCGGTGAGGGTGCCGTCGGCCGCCGAGGCGAGCCGGGGCAGGCCGAGATAGGTGCCGTTGGGGTAGGTGGCGAGGGGAACCGGCTCCGACCAACTGCCCCCGCTCCAGGTGGCGGCGACGGCGGCCAGGTCCCCGTCCGGGCCCCGGCCCTCCACCCAGGTCACGACGCCCTGCCCGGTGGGTGTCACGGTCAGGACCGCCGGGGAGGTGCTCGCCCGGCCGGTGGCCAGGGTGTGGGAGGCCCCCCAGGTGCCGCTGCCGGCGGCCTTGACAGCGATGTCGAAGTCCCAGTGGGTGCCGTCGGCCGCCCGGTCGCGCCACAGCGCGAACGTGGTGCCGTCCCCGGCCGTCTTGGCGTCGATCAGCGTCTGGCGCCCGTCGGCCCCGGTCAGCGCGGTGGTGGCGCTCCATGGGCCGGCCGTCGTGGCGTAGCCGGCGGCGGCCGCCGGAGTGGCCGTGACCACGGCGGAGACGACGGCCACCGCCGTGCCGAGCGCCAGGGCGACGGCTCTCGGCCGACGCGTGCGAGGTGCCTGGGTGCGGGATGCGTGTGTGCGGGTCGTACGTATGTCGGTCGTACGCGGGGCAGGTGTGCTCGGTGCCACGACGGCTCCTGTGTCGGTGGGTGTCGCTGGTGGAACTCGACGTGGGGGGAAGTCCGTGGTGACGGTACCTGGCCTGGTGGAACGCCCGGCTGTCGGGATGGTCTAGGGATGATCAAGGTTTCACCAGGCGTCGACCGGGTGGCCCGGGGGCCGGCTCGGCGCGTGTTCGCCGGAGGGGCCGGGTGTGGTGGACGGGGACGACGTCGGTGATGGGCGGGAACGTCAGTGGTGGGCGTGGACGACGGCGTGGCCCTTGCCGCGGCCGATCATCCACTTGTTCACGGGCGTGGTGATCAGGAAGGCGACCGCGAACCCGCCGAGGAGCGCCGACCAGAACAGGCCGTCGTCGACATGGGCGTCCATCGCTCCCGGGGTGAGGGCGATGATCACGTTGTCGACCAGCTCCATCACGGCGATCGAGACGGTGTCGGCGGCCAGGGCCACCTTCAGCGCGCTCTTCCAGTCCAGTCCGGCCCGACGCACCGCGAAGAGGGTGAACGAGTAGCCGAACACGAACGCGAGCGCGATGGCCAGGACCATGGTCGGGACATTGCCCCAGCTGAGTGCGGTGCCGATGACCATGCCGAGGATCTCGCCGAGGGCGCACCCGGTCAGACAGTGCAGTGTCGCCTTAGCCGCCATGGGCCAGGAGGCGCCGCCGTGTCCCGGCCCAGGGGGCGCCCCGTGCGTGGAGTGGTCGTGGTGGCCCGCGCCGGCGGTGTGGTCCTGCCCGGCGCCGTCGTGGTGAGCGCTGTGGTCCATACCCGTCATCCCTGTTCTCGTCGGTGTCGACCTGTGCCTCGATCAGCGACAGCATATACCCCTGGGGGGTATATGGCGAGGATGGCGCGACCGCTCTCCCTCCGGATGCCACGCGCACCCCGCTGAGTCGGATCCTGGACCAGCACGTACTAAGTAGATACGTAGTGATCGACGAGCGGTGAGCCGAGATCCGGTACCGCGAAGGGGTGGTGACATGACGGGACATCTTCTTGGCTGGACACTGGCGGTGCTGGGTGCCGGGGTGGCCGTCGGGAACCTTGTCCGCATCCGGCTGGTCAGCGGCCGGGCCCGGTTCGAGGCGGGGACCGAGGTCGTCATGGGCGGCGGCATGGCCGTGATGGCGGCGCCTCCGACGGCGGCCCTCTACGGGACGTACGGCATGTGGTGGGCGACGGTGTTCGCCGTGCTCTGTCTCGTAGGCGTGGCTCTGTCCTTACGGCACGCCGCCCGGAACGGGGCTCGGCATCTCGGGCACGCCGCCCATGTGGTGATCGGCAGCGCCGCCATGGTGCTGATGACACTGGCCATGCCGGGCGCCGCATCGGGGCCCACGCTCGCCCTGGCCGGCTCGTCGGGGCACGGGCACGGCGGTACGGCCGGGACGGAGGCCATGAGCGCCGGCCACGGCGTGACCGGGGCCGCGTCCGGCTCCGCGCTCCTGTGGAGCGTCGCCTTCTGGGCGCTCGCCGCCTACTTCGTGGTCTTCGTGGCTCTGGCCGTACGCGCCCGGATGCGGGACTCGGGCGGACCGTCCGCTCCGGTCGCGGCGAAGCCCCGCCACCGTCGAGCCACCCGCGTCCCCGCCCTGTTCTGCGTACCGAACGCGCGGCTGGCCGGCCATGTCGGTATGGGGGGCTCGATGGCGACGATGCTGATGATGATGGCCGCGTGACGGTGGCCGGGTCATGCCGCCCGCGCGGTGGGGGCACCCCGAGCCGCCCCCACCGGAACTTCATAGGGGGGAACCCGTCAGCCGGCGCCGAGCGGGCAGGCGACGAGCAGGGGTAACAGAACGACGGCCGCGCTCGCGGTGACCATGACGCTCCGGAGGGCGGGATGCGGAGCGGTGCGCGGCCCGAGGATCCGCCGCATCCGGATCAGGACCGTCCGGCCTCCCGCGGCGAACGCGCCCTTCGGGGTCCGGGCCGCCGCCATCTCGTACATCGCGGTGGCCAGGGCGTCGTCGGAGTGGGCACGCAGGGCCCGGTCGTCGGCGACCAACTCCAGCAGGAGCGCCGTCTGTTCGCGGGCGTGGCGGGCCAGGGGGAGCAGGGGAAAGACCGAGTGGAACGCCGCCGTGGCGGCGAGCGCCAGATGATGGCGGCCGGCGATATGGGCCCGCTCGTGCTCCAGTACGGCCGCGAGCTGCTCCGGCGCCAACTCCCGTACGGCCGCCTCGCTGACCACGATCCTGGGCCGGCGGCCGGGCAGGCAGTAGGCGGCGGGAACGTCGTACGGCAGGACGGTGGCACCCAGCCGGGCGGAGCGGCGGCCCACCAGATCCACCGCCTTCCGGTGCCGGGACCTCGCGCGACGCGCTCGTGCGACCTGGAAGGTGAAACTGCCCGCGAGGACGGTCCCCAGCGCTGCGGGAAGGGCGACGGCGAGACGCCCAGCGGTGTCGGGGGCGGGGCCGCCCGCGCCCAGGTCGAAACCGCAGGAATGCAGCAGTCCGAGCAGCCCCTCGTGCGCGTGCCGCATGGGCATGGGCATGAACAGGTGGGAGGCGGTCAGTGCGGACCCGAGCGCGAAGGAGAGTGCGAGAGCGTGCCAGACCGTCAGGGCCAGAGCGGGTGCGCGGTGCGTCCAGCCGGCCCGCAGGAGAAGATACGGGGCGGCGCAACCCACGAGCAGCGTGTAGGTGCCGAGGGCGGCAGCCGCGTTCACGACTTCGCCTGCCGTTGTACCGCCCGCAGGGCCTTGCGCAACGCGGCCTGCTCCTCCTCGGTCATGTTCTCGACGAAGTGGACCAGCGCGGCCGGGCGGTCCTTGCTCGCGCCCAGACCGTCCTCCATCAGCGCGGCGGCGTACGCCTCCCGGCTGCGCACCGGCGAGTACAACCAGGCGCGACCTTGCTTGCCCCGCAGCAACCAGCCTTTGTTGTAGAGGATGTTGGTGACGGTCATCACCGTGGTGTAGGCGACCGGGCGGGTCCTGTTGAGATCGTCCACGACCTCGCGCACCGTCGCCGGACGGTTCCATGTCCAGAGACGGTCCATGATCTCCGCCTCCAGTTCCCCCAGCCGCCGCATGCCCCTGACTCCCTTTCGCCGCCGACACGCGCAGTGAATACGCAAGGGCATAGTAGATGGCTCGGCCGCGAGGGGAATCGTGCGTGTGTACGTGACTCCGGGGTGCGGGGTGCGCGGGCGCGTGGGGGCGGGTGCGCAGGCAGGTCGGAGCGGCGCGAGCCGACCGGAGAAGGCTCGCGCCGCGGGTGCCGTCAGAGCCGGTCGAGGATGCCCTTCAGCTGCTCGACCTCGGCGGACTGGCCCTTCACGATGTCACCGGCCATCGCCGTGGCGTCGGTGTTCTCACCGTTCTTCTGCTCGTCCCGGGCCGTGTCGATGGCGCCGTTGTGGTGCTCGATCATCATCTCGGCGAACATCTTGTCGAACTCGGCGTCCTTCAGGCCCTTGAGGTGTTCCATGTCGGAGGGGGTCATCATGCCGTCGCCCTTGCCGTCGCCGTGTTCCATACCCGGCATCGACTCGACGCCGGTCGGCTCGTTCCAGGACTTCAGCCATCCCTTCATCGTCTTGATCTCGGGGTCCTGGGCCTTCTCGATCGTCCCGGCGAGGTCCCTGATCTCCGCGTCGGAGGCCCGGTCGTCGGCGAGGCGGGCCATCTCCAGGGCCTGCTCGTGATGCGGGATCATCATCTGCGCGAACGCGACATCGGCCGCGTTGAATCCGGCGGATCCAGCCTTGTCGGAGGCGGACGTGGTCGGGGTCGCTGTCGATGCCTCGCCGCTGCCGTGGTCCATGCCGTTCATGTCGTTGCCGCAGGCGGTGAGGAACAGGGCCCCGGCTGCGAAGAGGCCGGCTGTGACGGCGCGTCGGACGTGCTTGCGGTGCCGGGCGTGCGTGAGGGCGGTCATGTCGATTCACCTCGTGGTGTGGGTTCTCTGGCGGTTCGAGAGCAGGCGAAGCCGCGGGTCCGCGCGTGCCGCGCGTTCCGCGGGAGCGGTTCGGCCTACAGCCGCAGAACTGACAGACGGGTGAGATCGGGTGTACGTGGCGGGTGCTCCTGCCGCGCGGCGGCAGCGACCTGGGCGAGGACGCGCGCCACCCGTTCCCGGCGGCGCGCGAGGGCCGACCGGAGAAGCGCGGTCAGCACCCGGACGCCGAGCAGGACCGCCACACAGAGCGACAGCATGTCCATGGCCATGGAGGGCCCGTGCGAGGACGACGGATCCCGCGCGTCCGTGCCGTGGCCGCCCGCGACGCCGCCGACGGCGACCCCCGTCGGATCGTCGCGCGAAGCCGGCACGGTCGACGAGTCCATCGCGGCCGTATGGGGCGCGGCACTCATGGTGGAGTGCGACGGCTCACGGGGATGTCCCATGCCATGCATCGCGAAGACCCCCAGAGCGAGCACGACGACGAGCAACAGCTGCCCGAGGGCACCTCCCGCGCGCACGCACCTGCTCACCCACATACGGGACTCCTCAACTGCAACGGCCGGGTCGACATCTCGCGCTCCGACCGTACCCAGTGGGAGTCGGCTCTGCCGGGGGAGTGGTCGATTTCTACTGATCTACTAAGTGGTTTAGTGAGCAACCTCACTGTGCACGACGCCCGACCGCGCGAGACGAGGCTCAGGATGCCCGACCGTCGTGGTGGTCCAGCAAGCGGAGGAGCAGTGCCACGAGTTGGTCGCGTTCCGTCGGGGTCAGTGGCGCGAGCAGTTCGTCGTGGACGTCGTCGAGGATCTTGTCGAGGCGGAGCAGGTACCGGTGGCCCCGAGGCGAGATGGTGATGATGTTGCGGCGCCGGTCGTCCGGATCGGGTGCCCGTTCGACGAGGTCTCGCCCGGCAAGTTCGTTGAGTACGCCCACCATGTCGCTGCGGTAGACGCCGGTGCGCTCGCTCAGTGCCGCCTGGCTGGCCGGGCCGATGTCCCGCAGTGAGGCGAGTACGGCGTAGTGCCACTTGCGGGCGTCGACGTGGGCCAGCCCCTCGTTCACCAGCCGGTCCGACCGTACCGACATCTGTGACAACAGGCGGCTCGCCCGTCGCCTCAGCCTGTCGGGCGTGTGGGTCGCGCCGGGATGGGGGCTGTCTCCGGTTCGGTCTCTCGTCACGGTCCCCTGCTGTCCGTTGCGTTAGTCCGACTAACGATATACGTTCACCCCGTCCGAGAATGTTAGTGACGCCAACGATCGTCGAGTGAACTCCAGGAAGGAAACCCTTGCCCGTCAGGACATTGCTGATCCCCACCGCGGACGGCCACGCCGACGCGTTCGCCGCCTTCCCCGACCACGGCGGGCGGTCCCCGGGGGTGCTGATGTACCCGGACGGCTTCGGCATCCGGCCCGTACTGCGGGAGATGGCCCGCGAGCTGGCCGGGCACGGGTACTACGTACTCGTGCCCAACCTCTTCCACCGGCACGGCCCGGCACCGGTGATCGAGCTTCCCGAACACATCGGAGCAGACGAACGGCCCGCGCTCATGGCCCGTGTGCCCCTGATCGAGGCACACACCACCGAACGTGTCCTCAGCGACGCCGATTCCTACCTCAGGTTTCTCACCACTCGACCCGAGGTCGGCGCAGGCCCCGTCGCGGTGACCGGTTACTGCATAGGTGGCCTCCTGGCGCTGCGCATCGCCTCGGCCCATCCCGGCCAGGTGGCCGCTGTCGCCGGATTCCACTGCCCCGTGGTCGCCGACGGACCCGACGGCCTGCACCGACTCCTCTCCCCACTCACCGCGCAGGTCCATCTCGGCCACGCGGCAACCGACATGACGCCCGAGGCGCTCGGTGAACTTGACCGGGCACTGGATGCCGCGGGTGTCGATCACACCTCCGAGATCTACCCCGGCACGGTCCACGGCTTCACCATGGCCGACACCGACGCCTTCGACCCCGTCGCGCTCCAGCACCACTGGGATCGCCTCCTTCCCCTCCTCGAAGGAGCCTTGGCCCACGGCTGACGTTCCGCCCTGACCCGGCCTCCGCCCGGTCGTGCCCGGTCCACCGCCCTGACCGGCCAAAATGGACGCATCATGTGATTCTGCGGAGACTCGGGGAAGAAGTTGCGACAGCCGACGGGAGGTTGTCGTGAAGGGTGGAGATCTAGAGCTGGGTGAGTTGTTGGCCGCCGCGGAGGCGGCCCCGCCCGGTGAGTCTGTCGATGTGGTGGCACACGATCTGCAGAAGCGGTTCGGTGCGGAGCGGGTGTCCTTCCTGTTCGTCGACCTCATCGGTCAACGGCTGGTACGGCTTGCCGCGGCAGGCGAGGACACGGTGGACGTCACCGTGCCCCTCGCCCTGCAGGGCAGCGTCTACGACAGCGTCCTGCGCAGTCAGCGGCAGCACGTGGAAGCGGACGGTCAGGGCGGACGGCGTGTCATCACGCCGGTCAGCAACCGCGGCGACTGCATCGGCGTCCTGGAGGTGACCCTGCAGTCCGCCGACGACGACGTACTCCAGCAGGTGCGCGACGCGGCGCACGCGCTCGCCTACATCATCGTCACGGACGGCCGCTTCACCGACCTCTACCACCTGGGCAGGCGCACCACCGAGACCAGCCTGGCCGCCGAGATCCAGCACCAGCTGCTTCCCTCGGCCTCCTGCTGCGAGGCGCGGCAGTTCACCCTCGCGGCCGGACTGATCCCGGCCGACGACATCGGCGGGGACACCTACGACTACACCCTCGACCGTGACACCCTGCATCTGTCCATCACCGACGCCATGGGCCACGACACGAACTCCGCCCTGCTGGCCACGCTGTTGGTCGGCGCGCTCAGACGCGCACGCCGCAGCGGCTGTGACGCTCTCAAGCAGGCGAACTACGCCCACCAGGCCCTGCTGCGCCACAGTCGGGGCCTGGCCACCGGACAACTCCTCTGCGTGGAACTGGAGTCAGGCCTGTGTGAACTGGTCAACGCCGGCCACCCCTGGCCACTGCGACTGCGTGACGGCGTCGTCGAGGAGGTCCGGCTCGCCGTCAACCTGCCCTTCGGCGTGGCGGCACCCACCCCGTACCACGTCCAGGAACTGCAACTGCGCCCCGGCGACCGCCTGATCCTGCTCACCGACGGAATGCAGGACCGTGGCGCCGCGGCCGCCGATCTGGTGTCGATCGTGCACGACACCCGCGCGCTGCATCCGCGAGAGGCCGTCCGGAGCCTGACGAGCGCAGTGCTCGACGCCTGCCACGGCAACCTCAAGGACGATGCCACCGTACTGATACTGGACTGGCACGGCAACCCCGACCGGTCGGCCCCCACCCCACGGGAACCGCGCCGCTGAGCCACCGACCGGCCGGGGCCCACGGGCCCCACAACGGCGTTTCGGCCGCCTCCAGATGCCGGTGAGGCGTCTGGAGGCGGCCGGGCGGGCCAGGGGGTGGCAGAGCAGGGGGCGGCGTCCGCGCGGCCCAGGTGCTGAGCAGGCGCATGGGGGCACAGGACGCCGGAGAACCAGGCGTCCACAGGTCTGCACGGATCGTCACGGGCGGCGCGCGGACGGGCGAGCCGCGAGCGGCGCGTACCGTCTCGGGTCACGGGCGGTGCGTACGGGCGAGGCGCCGGCTCCTCATCAGGGCTGTCACGGTCGTGCCGCGACTGCCGCTGCACCCCGGTCTCGGCGCGCGGCCGACGCCACCGGGGTCACGGGACCCCGGCACCGGGCGCCGGCTAAGGGGAAGGCGTGCGCAGACGAAGGTGCGCGACGACCTGTTTGCCGGTCTTCAGGGCGACGGTCTGCAGGTGGTCGCACAGCCGGGCGACCAGGTACAGCCCGTGGCCGCCGACGCGGCGGGCGTCGTGTGCGCGCAGTTCCGGCGGGCGAGGGGAGCTGTCGCGCACGGCGATGCGCAGCAGGGCGGCGTCGGGCGCCACCTCCAGCGCCAGCCCGCCAGGGCCGGGGGCGTGGCGCAGGGCGTTGGTGACCAGCTCGCTGACGACGAGCTGCGCGTCCTGGCTCGGGCGGTGGCCGGGGTCGTGACCGGCGCGCGCCAGCAGCGTGCGCACGGCCGTGCGGGCGTCGGCGATCGAGGTGTCCGCCGTGTCCCAGGCGGCGCTGTAGCGCAGGGGCACGGTGGATCCCTCTTCGTCCGTTGCCCGATCTTCAAGCGGGGTGACCATAGAACTCTTCCCGTGGGTCGTTCCTTGTCGTTCATCACTGGTTGCCGGTATCGCGTTGTTCGTCTACCCGCTGCAGACCTGTTCATGAGGCACTTCTCTCCATCGGGCACTCACGGGGCACTCCTCGGGACCTGTAAGACTGGCCCGATGGACATCGGCCGCAGGAACAACGTCAGCGTCATCGGCAACCCACAAGGGCGCACGGTGGTGCTGGCTCACGGCTTCGGCTGTGACCAGAACATGTGGCGGCTTACGGTGCCGGCGCTGGTGGACACGTACCGGGTGGTGCTGTTCGACTACGTGGGGTCGGGCCGTGCGGATCCGTCCGCCTTCTCGGAGAGCCGCTACGCCTCGCTCGACGGATACGCCCGGGACGTGGTGGAGGTGTGTGAGGCGTTCGACGTGCGCGACGCGGTGTTCGTGGGCCATTCCGTCAGCGCGATGATCGGGGTACTGGCCGCCGGCATGGCTCCGGAAAGCATCGGGGCGCTCGTGATGGTCGCTCCGTCACCGCGGTACATCGACGACGACGGCTACCGGGGCGGGTTCAGCGCCGAGGACATCGACGAACTGCTGGCGTCGCTGGAGTCGAACTACCTGGGCTGGTCGGCGGCGATGGCGCCGGTGATCATGGGCAACGCGCAGCGGCCCGAGCTGGGTGAGGAGCTGACGAACAGCTTCTGCGCCACCGACCCGGACATGGCGCGCGTCTTCGCGCGGACCACGTTCCTGTCGGATTCGAGGGACGACGTGAAGTCCGTCCGGGTGCCGACGCTGGTGCTGGAATGCACGCAGGACGTCATCGCGCCGCGCGAGGTCGGGGCCTTCGTCCACCAGGTCATCCCCGGCTCGACGCTGGTCACCCTGGACGCGACCGGACACTGCCCCCACCTCTCCGCACCGGAGGCCACCAACGAGGCGATCACCGACTTCCTGGCGGGCCTGCGTTGATGTGCCCAATCGGGCAGCAGCCCGACCCGCGCGGCAGGGGCGACGAGGAATCCACGAACGGGGCGTTCGCCGCGCTGCTGGAGGACAGCGCCGAGGAACTGTACGAGAGCGCGCCGTGCGGTTACCTGTCCACGCTGATGGACGGCACCATCGCGAAGATCAACGCCACACTGCTGGGCTGGCTCGGCCTGGAGCGGGAGGCGGTGGTGGGCCGGCTGCGGTTCACCGACCTGCTGACCATGGGCGGCAAGCTGTACCACGAGACGCACTTCGCGCCGTTGCTGCGCCTGCAGGGCGAGATCGGCGGCATAGCCCTGGAGATCCGGCAGGGCGACGGCGGACGCATGCCCGTCCTGGTCTCCTCCGCGGTCAAGCGCGGCGGCAGCGGCCAGCCGGTGCTCATCCGCACCACCGTCTTCGATGCCCGGGACCGCCGGGCCTACGAGGAGGAACTCCTGCGCGGCCGGAAGGCCGCCGAAGAGGCACGCAAACAGGCGGAGGCCGACCGCGCCCGTCTCCAGGACGCCCTCGCCGTGCTGCAGCAGTCGCTGCTGCCCGCCGCCCTGCCGGCCGTGCCCGGGATGGAGACGGCCGCCTACTACCACACCGCCTCACCCGACCGGCTCGGCGGCGACTTCTACGATGTGTTCCCCGTCGACGGCGAACGCTTCGGATTCTTCCTCGGCGACGTCTGCGGCAAGGGCCCCCAGGCCGCCGCGATCACCTCGCTCACCCGCTACACCCTGCGCGCGGCAGCCCTGCACGACCCCGGTCCCGTCTCCGCCCTGTCGACCCTGAACCGGGTGCTCCACGAGCGGTACGCCGAGGGCGGCGACCCGCGCTACTGCACGGTTGTCTTCGGGACACTCGAACCGGATCCCGCGGCGGGCAAGGTCGCCGTCCGACTCGCCTCGGGCGGTCACCCCCCGGCCCTCGTCCTGCGCGCGGACGGCACGGCGGAGTTCCTGCCCACCCCGGGCGGGCTCCTTGTCGGAGTCGTGCCCTCCGCGCCCTTCGCCGGCGCCACCACGGTCCTCGCCCCGGGCGACACCCTGCTGCTCTACACCGACGGCATCACCGAGGCCCGCACCGGCGCGGACCGCACCACCCTGTTCGGCGACGAGGCGCTCCTGACGTTCGCTGCCGACCATGCCGGTCTGCCCGCGCGAGCCGTCATCGGGGCCCTGACGGACCTGCTTCACGGTTTCGGTGACGGCCTCGACGACGACACCGCCCTGCTCGCCCTCGGCGTTCCCGCCCTCGACCCACACCCGACGAAGCCACGATGAGCCCGCTGAAGATCACTACGCGAAACGCAGCCACCGGTCCCGTCGTGGAGATCGGCGGCGACCTCGACCACACCAGCGCATCCGAACTGCGCGTGCTGTTGAGCACACTCACTCTGCGACCGGGCCGGCGTCTCGTCCTGGACCTGGCCGGCATGGAGTTCTGCGACTCCAGCGGTATCACCGCGCTGCTCGCGGCCCGCAGCCTCGCCCTCGCCGCCCGGGCGGACATCGCGCTCGCCGCCGTCCCGCCGCACACACTGCGTGTGCTGCGCATCGTCGGCCTCGACCAGATCTTTCCGCTCCACCCCGACAGCCACTCCGCCACTCAGCCCTGACCGCGGCGGTGTGCCGCACCGCACACGGCGTTCCGCACCGCACACGCGTCCCGCACCACACACGGCGTTCCGCACCACACACGGCGTTCCGCACCACACACGGTGTCCCGCACACGGTTCGAGGGCCGCCCCGGAAGACTTCCGGGGCGGCCCTCGAACCGTGTGCGAGGCGTCAGTGCTTGAACGCGTCCTTGGTCTTCTCCTTGGCCTCGCGCGCGTCACCCTTGCTCTGCTGCGCCTGGCCCTCGGCAGCCATGCGGTCGTTGCCGAGCGCGCGCCCCAGGGCCTCCTTGGCCTTGCCCTCGGCCTGCTCGGTCTTCGCCTTGGCCTTTTCGCCGGCACTCATGGAACATGCCTCCTCGTGACGTTGGGTGCCGCTGTCGCGGTAGTGCTGCTAGTGCCCTGGGCAGGCCTTCACAAACAAGGAGATTGCGAGGAATGGAGGCGCATAGGCAGGGCAAACGGAGCCGCAGGAGGTTGATAATTATGGTTCCCCTGCTTCTGGTTCTGCTTCTCGCGGTGATCCTTTTCGGCGCGGGCTTCGCGCTGAAGATCCTGTGGTGGGTCGCCCTCGCCGTGCTGGTGCTGTGGCTGCTGGGCTTCGTCATGCGCTCCACCAACGCGGGTGGTGGCCGCGGCCGTTGGTACCGATGGTGATCTGAACCGCACCACACCCACGCGTGGGGCCCGGCCGTCGTGACGGCCGGGCCCCACGCGTGGGCCCACCGCCCACGTTTCCGCCGCACGTTTCGGGTTAAGGGATGTCATGACCAGTACGCATGAACCGTCCGAGCTGATTCCCCGTGTCCCCGGGCAGCCGGACGCACCGTCCGTCGAGTACCGGGTCACGCGGATACGCCGACGTCTGGAACGCCTGATAGGGGTCGCCGCGACCGAGGGCAACGCGCTCGTCCCGTTGCGCAACGGCGACGAGATCTTCACCGCGATGCTGGCCGCGATCCGCCGGGCCGACCACACCGTCGACATGATGACGTTCGTGTACTGGCGGGGAGACATCGCCCGCGAGTTCGCCCACGCCCTCGCGGAACGTGCCCGCGCCGGTGTGCGGGTGCGACTGCTGCTCGACGGGTTCGGCAGCCGGCTCATCGAGACCGAGCAACTGGAGACGATGGAGCGGGCCGGCGTGCAGGTGGCCTGGTTCCGCAAGCCGTTGTATCTCTCCCCGCTCAAGCAGAACCACCGCTGTCACCGCAAGGTCCTCGTCGTCGACGAGGAGATCGCGTTCACCGGCGGGGTGGGCATCGCCCAGGAATGGTGTGGCGACGCGCGCGACGAGAACGAGTGGCGTGACACGCATGTCGAGGTCCGCGGGCCCGCGGTGGACGGCGTGGCCGCGGCGTTCGCGCAGAACTGGGCCGAGTGCCACGACGAACTCTTCGACGAACGCGACCGGTTCGTCGAACACCGCCCGCAGGGCAACGCGATCGTGCAGGTGGTGCGCGGCTCGGCCAGCATCGGCTGGCAGGACATGCAGACTCTGATCCGCGTCATGCTGGAATCCGCCGAGGAGCGCTTCCGCCTGGCCACCGCCTACTTCTCGCCGGACGCGTACTTCGTCGAGCTGCTGTGCGCCGCCGCCCGGCGCGGGGTGCTGGTGGAGATTCTGCTGCCGGGCCCCCACACCGACAAGCGCGTCTGCCAGTTGGCGGGCCAGCACCACTACGAGCAGCTCATCGCCTGCGGAGTGAGGATCTACCAGTACCAGCCGACGATGATGCACGCCAAGGTCATCACCGTCGACGGCGTCGCCGCGCTGATCGGCTCGACCAACTTCAACCGCCGTTCCCTCGACCACGACGAGGAGATCATGCTCGCCGTCCTCGACGAGGAGTTCACCACCACTCTCGACGCCCACTTCGAGGCGGACATCAAGGTGAGCGAACCGATCCGGGCCGGCCGCTGGAAGAGACGTTCCGTACTGCAGAGAACCCGGGAAATGGCGGTGCAACCCATCCGCCGTTTCCTGTGACACCGCCCCGAGCCGGGGTAGAGGGATGCCGATCCGGCTCCGTGGAGGGAGCCGAACCCGTGGAGAGAGAGCCGAGCATGACCGACGACGCCTACCTGTTCCTGCTCGACGACGTGTCCGCGCCGCTCGGTGTGGCCCCCGCCGCCGTCGACGGTCTCGCGTGCATGGAGACTCCGGCGGTACGCGCCTGGCTGGACGCTCAGGAGAGCGCGCCGAACTCCCCGCACCTGCGCCTGCTGCCACCGGAGGAGACGGCCGCCATTCCCGAGGGGGCGCAGCGGCTGCCCGTCCCGTTGAGCGACGAGGAACTGAGCCGGGTACGCCACCTGATGACACCCGAACCGCTCGCCCGGGTCGAGGAGGAACTGCTCGCCTACCGCGACAGCGCGGACGGCCGGGACGGTCTGATCGCACGCGCCCTGGCCGCCGGTGTGCCACCGCACCGCATCGTGGAACTGACCGGGGTCGACCCCGCCACGGTGACGGCCGCGGCGAGCGGCTGACGCGCCGGACCCGAGTGTGGGCCGGGTCGTCCGGACGCCGGGCCACGTTCGTACCCGTGGGAGCCCCGGCGGGCTCTCGTGGCGCGCCGACCGATCCGTGCGCGACCTACGAACCCGCTGGGCAGATGTCTTCGAGCGACAGGTGTACGCGCCCCGCGTCGACTTCGACGGCGACGATCCGCACCGACACGTCCTGGCCCTCGCGGACGGCATCGGCCATGTCCGCGACCCCCCCGCCGACCGGTACGAGCCCCTCCACACAGTCGGCGATGCGCACGAAGCAGCCGATCGACGCGATCTTCGTGACCGTTCCCGCGACGACCTGGCCGACGCGCCCGGCGAACCCGGGAAGCGGGTCCTCGTGCTCGGCCCACTCACGGAGTTCGATGCCCACCTGGTGATGGTGCTCGGCATGCCAGACCACCTCGCCGGTGACGAGTCGACCGACGGGCGGCAGTTCCAGACACCGGGGCATCCTGTCGATGCGGGCCAGACCCATGGCTTCGGGGTGGCCGTCGACGGAGAGGAAGGCACCGAAGGGCTGTCTGCCGATGACCGCACCCGTGACCGGCGTCCCGACGGGCAGGGAACGGACCGTCGCGTTCCAGGCCGCTGCGCCATCGGTCGGCGGGCGCCGACCGTTCTCGGACGGCCAGGAGTACTCGGACATGGGCTGATCATGACACGCGACCGCAGCCCCCGGCGCTCCGCCGACGTCGGGCGCCGCTGCCGAGGGCGGGCTCGCCGTCAGGCGCCGGCTCGGGCGAAGCGGAGTGTCGCCGTGATCGTCGCCTGGCCGCGCATCATGCCCAGTTGGTTCCAGGTGATGCCGAACTGCTCGCGGTCCACGGTGAATTCGGTCTCCAGCGTGAGCCCTTCGGCGGTCGCCTCCGTCAGGCGCGCGGTCAGGGAGCGTGACCTGCTGATGCCGCGCACGGTGAGCTGACCGACGACGTGCACCGTGTCACCGTCCCGGAGTTCGGCGCTGCGGACCGCGAAGGTGATCTCGGGGTGGCGTGCGACGTCGAAGAAGTCGGCGGACCGCAGGTGCTCGTCGCGCTTGGCGTTCTTGGTGTCCAGGGAGGCGGAGTCGAAGGACACGGCACCGACGGCGGAGCCGTCGGGCCGGACCTCGCCCTGCCCGCGGACGGTGCCGAAGACGCCCTTCACGGTGACGAGACCCCACATGGTCCTGTGCTGCACGGCGACGGTCGAGGCGGTGGTGTCGAGCTGCCACAGTCCGGTCTCCACGGCAACGGTCATGGTTCTTCTCCACTCGGTGAGGTCGTCCAAATTTGTATGACTGAAGCTAGCCGGTTATCCAAACCTGGACAACCCATGTTCTCCAAAAATGGACAACAGTTACACTGGGTCCATGGCCGACCTCGACAAGGACCCCTCCCGCCTGCCCGAATGTCCGTCCGCGCGGGGCGAGGGGCTGCTGCCCGCCGAGCTGCACGCCTGGATGCTTCTGCTGGCCGCGACGGGTGCCGTGGAGCAGCGGCTGCGCACGGTCGTGAAAGAGCGGCTCGGGGTCTCGCACGACGAGTTCCTGATCCTCTGCCTGCTGGCCGCGCAGCCCGAGGAGGGGCTGCGGATGACCCGGATCGCGGAACTGCTGGGCCGGCCCAAGACCCGGCTCACCTATCAGATCGCCTGCCTCGGCCATGCCGACCTCGTCACCCGCGAATCGGTGTGCGGCGACAAGCGCGGCATCCAGGTCGCTCTCACCGACAAGGCGCGGCGCCTGCTGAAGGAGGGCTCCGGCCCACTCGCCGAGACCGTCACCGGCGCGCTCGGTCAGTTCATGGGGCCGGCCCAGCGTGAGGCGCTGCGGGGTCTGCTGCCGGACCTCGTCCAAACGCCTTCCGCCGAGCCGTCGGGCCCGGTGCCCGCGTGACCTGAGCCGGCCCGGAAGTTCCCCGCCCCCGGTCACATAGGAAGAACCTGACGGGGAACTCGTATGCTCCCGACCAGTCAAGGGAGAATATTCGTGATCATTGCGGCAGTTGTCGGAGTATGTGTCGTCCTGGCCGTTCTGGCCTTCTTCGTCCCTCGCCTCTCTCGGCACCCCGAGCGCGGCACACAGCGTTCGCTCGGTGCCGGGTCCCGGGTCGGCGGCAAGGCGCCCGGCGTCCTGGGCAGGCTGTTCAGCAAGCCCTTCCAGACGAGTTCCCGCGCCGTCGGCCGCAGTGGCTCGGCGGGTCGTCGTACGCGCGGCCGCATGCCGTTCTGATCTCGGCGGTGCCATGCCGACCGGTGTCACGGAGTACTCGGGCTCACGCGGGAGTGGTGCGATGAACGCTGACCATGCCGACAGGCTGCTGGACGGGCTGACGGTGGACACCAGCCGGGAGGAGCGGCCGGTCCTGCTGGACGGGGCCGGCCGGCCGCTGAAGACGTGGCGCGAGAACCACCCGTACGGCCGCAAGGTCGGCCGCCAGGAGTACGAGCGGCGCAAGCGGGTCCTGCAGATCGAGCTGCTCAAGCTCCAGCGCTGGGTCAAGGACGCCGGCGCCCGGGTGATCGTGGTGTGCGAAGGGCGCGACGCGGCCGGCAAGGGCGGCACGATCCAACGTCTCACCGAGCGGCTCAACCCGCGCGGCGCCAGGGTGGTGGCCCTGGACAAGCCCACCGAACGGGAGACCGGGCAGTGGTACTTCCAGCGGTACATCGCGCACCTGCCGACGGCCGGGGAGATCGTCTTCTTCGACCGCTCCTGGTACAACCGGGCCGGCGTGGAGCGCGTGATGGGCTACTGCTCGAAGGACCAGTACGAGCTGTTCCTCGAACAGTGCCCGGCCTTCGAGCGGATGCTCGTCGACGACGGCTTCCTGCTGTTCAAGTTCTGGTTCTCCGTCTCCCGCGCCGAACAGCGCACCCGTTTCGCCATCCGCCAGGTCGACCCGGTGCGCCAGTGGAAGCTGTCGCCCACGGACCTGGCCTCACTGGACCGGTGGGACGACTACACGGAGGCCAAGGTCGACATGTTCCGGGCCACCGACACCGAACGGGCCCCCTGGACCGTCGTCAAGAGCAACGACAAGCGTCGTGCCCGGCTGGAGACCATGCGCAGCCTGCTGTCGCGCATCGACTACGGCAACAAGGACCCCGAGGCGGTCGGCACCCCCGACCCGCTCGTCGTCGGCGCCGCGAACACCCTCCTGGAACCCGGCGAGGAGGACACGGCCCTCTCGCCGACCCCCCTCTCCCATCGCACCGACGGGCCGGGCAGCCACCCCGAATCCACCTGACGCCGACCGCCGCGGCGGTCGGCGGTACGGTTCTCCGGGCCGCGAGATCACGTTCTCGCCCGGCCGCGGGAACGACAGGAGGAGACGTACTCGATGGGGACCGTGGTGCACGTCCCGCAGACGCGGGACATGATCGGGGAGGAGCTGTCCGGCGACGAGGCGCTCACCGCGCTGCGGCACTACGGAGGCCGCCGGCTGCTCCTGGACGCGTTCGCCCGGTTCCGTTACGCCGACGGCTTCACCAACTCCCGTTCACTCGCGTTCCAAGTGGTCCTCGGACTGGTGCCGTTCACCATCGCGCTGGTCGGCGTGGCCACCACCGTGCACACGGAGAGCGTGGGACGGATCATCGAACTCACCCTGGGCCAGATCGTGCCGGGCGCGAGCGCGCGCCTGGTCGAGGACGCGCTCGACGGCACCGCGCGCAGTGCCGGTTCCGGAATCTGGAGCGCCGTCGCCATGTGGGTGGGACTGGCCTTCGCCGTCCTCAACCTCGCCTCGGCGATGGGGCAGGTCGAACGCGGCGCCAACCGCATCTACGGCATCGAACGCGACCGGCCGTTCCTGGGCAAGTACGGCCGGTCCCTGCTCCTGGCCCTCGCCGCGGGCATGCCGATGGTGCTGGGGTTCCTCGTGCTGGTCGCGGGCGACGCCGTCGGGAACGCGGTGGTGCAGGCGCTCGGCTGGCCCGAGAACCGGCTGGACTGGCTGCGTCCCCTCGAAGTGCCGCTGGGCGTGGTGCTGGCCTGGGTCGCCTCGGCGGTGATCTTCCGCTGGGCACCGCGCCGGGACCAACCGGGCTACACCTGGCTCGCGTTCGGCTCGGCGGTCCACCTGGTCCTGTGGGTCACGGCCACCTGGCTCCTCGCCCTCTACGTCGCCGAGAGCGGATCGTTCGGCACCGTGTACGGACCGCTGACGGCGTTCGTCGCCCTGCTGCTGTGGGCCAACCTGACCGGTGTGGCCCTGTTCCTGGGCATCGCCTTCGCCGCTCAGCTCGAAGCGGCCCGGGCCGGCATCACCGAGGCGGTGCGTCCGGACCCGGGACCGGGGCCGTGACGGGCCCCGGCCACCGGACGCGGCATGCGGCGGTGCCTCAGCCGCGCCGCAAAAACTCCTTGCGCCACTTGGTGATCTGGCGCGAGGGATCGCCGGTGTACGACCACGGCGTACGCGTGGCGCGCTGCCCGACGATGTTGAACAGCGAACCGGCGATGTCCGTCAGCCCGGCCGAACAGGCCGCGTGGGTCAGGTAGTTGAGGTCGCGGACTTCGCCCGGGGGAGGGGGGCCGTCCGGCCGCCCGGTGATCCAGCGCTGCCAGGTGCGCCGTACGTCGCTGGCGGCGCCGTCGTGGCTCCAGTGCTGCCCGATGCCGATACCGGTCTGACGCGCGTTCTCCTCCCGCAGCGCGCGGTACTCCTCGACCCGGGCGTACTGCACCAGCACCGGCAGCGGCGAGCCCGGTGGGGCCACACCGGCCGCGTCCCGGGCGAAGTCGTACATCAGGCCGTGCGAGCCGTGCCAGCGCGAGGAGTAGTAGTGCAGCACCTGGAGGTGGCCCTCCACGCTGAACGGGTCGCGGTCGTACAACTCGTCCCACCAGCGCGCCAGTTCCTGGCGGCGCACCCCTCCGCCGTAGAGCCGGGCCACCGAGATCAGGGAGATCCAGGGCGTCGGGTCGTCGGGGTAGGCCTCGGCCGCCTCGAAGCAGGCCACCGCCGCGCTGTCGATGCGCCGCGGGTCGATGGGGACGCCCCGGCCGGCGGTGATGGCCAGGTTGAAGGCCCGCGCCGTCTCGGTGGCGGCCCGCAGCACCAGGGCGTCGGCGCTGCGGGGCTCGGCGGCCAGCCAGGACTCCACGGTCGAACTGCCCGCGCACGCCTGAGCGAGCATCCGGATCCGGTGGCCCCGGGCCACCCACGCCGGGCCGGTCATGCGCAGCAGCTCGCGAGGGCCCTGCCAGCGGCCGATGACGATGTCCTGCCGGGCCGCGGTCAACGGCGCGTCACCGCAGTCGGAGTCGAAGTCGGGGGTGAAGCGTTCTCGCGCCATCGGGTCCCTCTCAGAAGTCGGTCGGGAGACCCTCATGGGCATGGGAGCGTTGGGCCGCCGCCGCGGCGGCCGCGGCGTCACCCGACGCGGCATCCGTCTCGACGGCCTCGGCGGCGTCGAGCGGGGCGGGCCGGTAGTACTCACTGCCCTTGCGCCAGTACCAGAGCATCGGGATCACACCGACCGCCAGGCCGCCGAGCCCGATCGCCACGGACGCGCTGCTCAGCTCGCCGAGCGACTCGACGAGCACCCAGAACATGAACAGGGCGCCGAGCAGCGGCCACAGCCCGCCGAAGACGAAGTTCGACACGGACTTCAGCAGCATCCTGCGGTAGGCGACGACCACCGCGAGCCCGGCCAGTCCGTAGTAGACGGCGATCTGCAGGCCGATCGCGGAGATGGCGTCCGCGAGGATGTCACCGACCGACCCGAGGGCGTTGGAGGCCACGAACATCACCAGCGCCACACCGCCCACCACGACGATGGCCACGTAGGGGGTGTTCCAGGTGCGGTGGACGCGGCCGAGCGCCTCGGGCATCGTGCGGTCGCGGCCCATCGCGAACAGCGAGCGGGTGACCTGGATGAGGGTGGTCTCCAGGGTCGCGATGGTCGACAGCATCACGGCCACGATGAGCAGCTTGCCGCCCAGCCCGGGCCACACCTCCTCGCCGAGCACCGCCAGGACGTTGGCGTCGTTCTGCTGGATCTGGGTGTCGGTCAGGATGACGTTGACCGCGATGGTGAAGACCTCGAAGAGAAGGAAGACGATGCCGACGCCGATCAGACCGGCGAGACCGGTGGTGCGCCGGCTGTCGCGGGTCTCCTCGCTGAGGTTGCTCGTGACGTCCCAGCCCCAGTAGTAGAAGGCGGCGATCAGCGCACCCGAGGCGAAGCCGCTCACTCCGTCGAAGTGGCTGAAGCCCAGCCAGGACCATTCGAAGGAGCGGGCGCTGTCGCCGTGCAGCAGCGCCAGCACGGCGAACAGGGCCAGGATGACCAGTTCCACGCCCGACATGATGAGCTGGGCGCGGACGGTGAGGCGGGCGCCACCGAGGACGACCACCAGCATGACCACGAACCAGAAGGCGCCGACCGTCGTGGCCAGCGCGGTGTTGTCGGCCAGGTCCTCGTCGAACAGGGACAGCGTCATCGCGCCGGCGGGCAGTGAGCCCGCCACCATGAAGATGGTCGCGGAGATCACCAGGGCCCAGCCGCTGAGGAACCCCAGGAAGGGGTGGAGCGTGCGGCCCACCCACGAGTAGCTGGCGCCCGCGTTGACGTCGATGCGGCTGAGGTAGCTGAAGGCCAGGGCGATGCCCAGCATGGGTATCGCGCAGTACAGCAGTGCCGCCGGGCTCGCGAGGCCCACCGCGCCGACGAGGACGGCGGTGGTCGCGGCGATCGAATAGGCGGGCGCGCTGCCCGCCACCGCCATGACCACCGTGTCGAACGTGCCGAGGACATTGGCCTGCAGCCCTCTGCCCCTGTTGTTGCTCATCGATGCGCTGCCTTCGTGAGGGCACGACGGACGGGCGCCTGGGCCGCCGGCGTGGAGGACTCGGGGGATGATGCTGCCTCGGGCCCGGAGGGGGAGGTCTTCGGGCCCGGGGCGGGAACGGGGGAGCGCATCGTGCACCGGCAAGTCGGCGAGCGAATGATCACACCGTGTGTGCGAGTGATGATATCCGCGCTGTTTGAGGGTTCAAGATTGACTGGTGGGTAATCTTCCGAGTTGGCGAAAATTTACATCGCACCGGCGATCGGCCCGTGCGAGCGGCCACGACGGCCAGGTTCCGCTCCGGCGAAACCAGGGCTTCCGGCTGCTGTGGATCGGTCAGCTGCTGTCCGACACGGGCTCGCAGATCAGCGCGATCGGCTATCCGCTGCTCATCCTGGCCCTGACCCACTCGGCGGTGCTCGCCGGGCTGGTCGGCACGGTACGGGCCGTCGCCCTGCTGTGCCTGCAACTCCCCGCGGGAGCGCTGGCGGACCGTTTCGACCGGCGGCTGACGATGATCGTCTGCGACGCCGCACGCGCCGTCCTGCTCGCTCTGCTCGGCGTCCTGGTCGTGCTGGATCTCGCGTCCTGGCCGGTGATCCTCGCCGTGAGCCTGATCGAGGGGGCCGCCGGTGCCCTCTTCAACCCCTCGGCCGCCGCCGCGCTGCCGGCCGTCGTGCCGGACCGGCAGCTCGAACAGGCCTGGGCCGCCACCGAGGGCCGGACCTACGGGGCCGGCCTCGCGGGCCCGGCGCTCGGCGGCCTGCTGTTCGGGGTGGGCCGGGCCGTCCCGTTCCTGGCCGACGCCCTCTCCTTCGCGGTCTCGTGCGGCATGGTGAGCCGGATCCGCGGGCGGTTCCGGCCGGAGAACGCGGCCGGGCGGACGACGTTGTGGCGTGAGGTGCTGGACGGTCTGCGACTCGTCTGGCAGGTGCCCGTTCTGCGGGCGGCGCTGATCCAGACCCCCTTGGTGAACTTGGCCTTCAGCGGCGTGATCTTCGCTCTCACCCTCACACTGCGACAAGGCGGTGTCTCCACCGCGGTGATCGGTCTGGTGCAGGCCGCCATCGCGGCCGGCGGACTCCTCGGCGCCGTCGTCGCTCCCCGGCTGCAAGGACGCGTGCGGCTGGCGACGCTGGCCACCACCATCACCCTGGCCGGGGCCGGGCTGTTCGGCACCGCGGCCCTGCTCCTGCCGTCACCGCTGGTGGCGGCGCCGGTCGCACTGGCGCTGCTGCTCGCGCCGGCCGCGAACGGCGCGCTGGTCGCCGTGGTGCTGCGCAGCGCGCCGGAGCACATGCGCGGCCGGGTCATCAGCACCGTGGTGACGGCGGCGACCGCCCTGGCGGCCCTGGCGCCGCTGAGCGCCGGCCTGATCGTCCAACACGCCTCCGGGGCCTGGGCGGTGGGCGCCTTCGCCGCCACGACCGCCGTAGCGGCCGTCCTGTGCCTGATCCTGCCGGGTTTCCGGCACGCGGAGTCCGCGGCGACCGCACCGGGCTGAGGACGTGCGAGCGGACCGGGCCGCGTACGTGCGAGCGGACGGCACGGCACGGCACGGTGAGGTGCGGTGCCGTGCTGGGCGCACGTCGCGCCCGGTGGGGACGCCGGCGCGACGCGCGGGGCGGGGCGCGACGGGGCGGTGGATCTCAGGCCGTGTCCGG
This sequence comes from Streptomyces stelliscabiei, assembly GCF_014873495.1. GTDB lineage: Bacteria > Actinomycetota > Actinomycetes > Streptomycetales > Streptomycetaceae > Streptomyces > Streptomyces bottropensis. Next base: position 9,735,780 of record NZ_JADBGF010000001.1, read on the forward strand.
GAGTGTCACCGGCCCCGGCTGCGGCCGCTTCGCCGAGCGCCCGTCGCCCGACGAACGCCCGCGCAGCCGCCGCCACAGCCACGGCCCGAGGAAGTCCACGGCCCAGCGCACCTCGACACCGACGGCCCGCAGCGCGGGGACCGGCGGCCGGGCAGGCAGCGGCTCGGCCCATCCGTCGTGACCGGGCAGACCGAGGGTGTGGGCCATGCCGGAGGCGATCCGCGCGTGGCCCAGCGGGCTCGCGTGCAGCCGGTCGTCGGCCCACAGGCGCGGATCGGTGGTGACCGGGTGGGCGAAGACGTCCAGGACGAGGACGCCGTGACGCTCCGCGGTGGCGCGCAGGCGGGCGTTGAGGTCGAGGATGCGGGGCAGCACCCGGCGGGCGAGCGGCGAGACCTTCCCCAGGTCCGGGAAGTTCACGGTGGCCACCTGGGCGCCCGACGCCGTGAGGCGGACGAACATCTCCTCGATGTCGGCGACGACCGACGCGGCGTCGAAGCCGGACCGCACCAGGTCGTTCATACCGGCCATCACGGTCACGAGGTCGGGTTTCAACTCCAGTGCCGGCTCCAGCTGTTCGGCCCGGATCTGGGCCGCCGTCCTGCCGCGCACGGCGAGGTTGGCGTAGGACAGGCCCGGCCGCCGCTCCGCCAGGGCCTCGGCCAGCCGGTCGGCCCAGCCGCGGTGCCCGCCGGCCGGATCGGGGTCGCCGAGGCCCTCCGTCATGCTGTCGCCGATCGCCACGTAGCGCAGGTAGGGGTGAGGAGCCGTCATGGCGAGCCACCCTACCCAGGCACCTCGGCCCGGGTGCTGGGGTGGTCGTGGGCGGAGCGCAGGAGGGCGGCGGCGCCGCGGACGGCCGCGGTGTGCGGACCGACGACGGTCCGCACCGGAACACGCAGCCGTTCGGCGAGTCCGGGGCCGACGTGCGGGCGCAGGGCTCCGCCGCCGGCCAGCAGGACGCCCCGTCGCAGCGCGTCGTGGGTCCGGGACGTGTGGTCCTGATCCAGCATCGCCGCCGTCATGGCGGCGATCGCGTCGGTGATCCGGGCCGCCGGGGTGCGCCGGCCCGCGTCGCCGGTGCCCAGGACGGTGCGGCGGGCGTCGGTCACGGCGCCGTCGTCGAGAAGGACGACGTCGGTGACATGGGCCCCTATGTCGGCCACGAGCAGGGGCCGGGTCAGGTCGGCGGCCGCGGCGACGGCCACGGCGCGTGCGGCGGGAACGGTGAGGACGGTGTGCGGCCGCAGGATCTCGGCCGCGGCCCGGGCCTCGGCGCGGAAGGCGACACCCCCCAGCGCGGGTGTGGTCAGGATGAGCAGGGGGTGGGCCGTGCCGGGCAGCCGATGGCCGAGCAGACGGTCGAGCATCCGGGCGGTCGCGGCGGTGTCGACGATGGTGCCGCCCCTGACGGGGTGCACGATGCCGTCGCCGAAGGCCGTCGTGGGCACGTCGAAGAGGGGTCCGCCGCCCGAACTCCAGGCACGCGTACGGGCGCTGCCCAGATCCAGGGCGATGCCGCGGCACTGCCGGCACCAGGGCCATGGCCGGTGCCGGAGGCCGCCGGAGCGGGGGCGGGCCGCGGTCACCGGCCGGCCTCCCTGAGGTGCTGGCAGCGACCGCAGTAGCGGGCCTGCGGCACGACCGTCAGACGCTCACGGTCGATGGGGCCGCGGCACAGATGGCAGGTGCCGTAGCGGCCCTGGTCCATGCGCTCCAGGGCCGCCTCCACGTCGGCGAGGACCATCCGGGCGGACGCGGCGAGCTGGACGCGGACCTCGGTCTGCGACGCGGCCCGGCGGTCGAGCAGTGCCTCGGTACGGGGCACGGCGGGGGCCGTGAGCTGCTGGATCTGTTCGCGGCGGAACGCGCGCTGCTCGTTCAGGCCGTCGCGCAGCGCGGCGAGGTCCTCGGCCGACAGGGCCGTGCCGCGTGCGGGTATGCCGATGGTCTGCTGGTTCACCACTTCACCCCTCGGGCGGTCAGGGAGACGAGAAGGTCCGGCCGGCGGTCGTCAGACCGCGTCGCGCTGGCAGGGAACGCACCACCCCGTGTAGGGCAGGATCTCCAGCCGCTCGACCGGGATGGGCTTGGAACAGCCCTGGCACGTGCCATAGGTGCCGTCCTGGACACGGGAGAGGGCCGCGTCGATCTCCTTGAGGACCCGCTGGATGGTGTCCCGCTGCGCCGACATCAGCTGTTCCTCCGCCGTGTGTCCGGCCTCGGCGAGGGCCCGCAGCTGCGTCAGGCGGGTGTCGCGTTCGTGCGCGAGGCGCTGCCGGGCCTCGTGTGCGGGCAGCCCTCCGGGCCGGGACGCGGTCCGTATGTCGGTCCGGGGCGTATCGAGTGACATCGCGGTTCCTGTCTTCCGCACGGTGGATGGGGGCATGACCCCACCGTGGCCGATGCGCCGCGCGAAACCCATCGGGCGCAATACCCATTCGCCGCCGCGGGGGGTCTACGGTGAAGTGGGCCGACCGGGAGCGGAAATGGGCATCGGAGCCCATCGACGCGGCCCCCCGGGTGCGGGCAGGCTGGCACGAGCCCGGCCCGCGGCGGCGGGACGCGGCACCTGGACCGGGTCGCGCGGCGGCCGTGGAGGAGACACAGGCCGTGTCACGGGCAGGAAGGAGGGCTTCGTCGCCGTGTCCCTGTTCTGGCGGATCTTCGCCCTCAACGCCGTGGTGCTGGGGACCGCGACCGCGCTGCTGCTCTGGGCTCCCGTGACCGTGTCGGTTCCGGTGGTGCTGACCGAGGCGATCATCCTCGTGGCCGGCCTGGTCGTCATGCTGATCGCCAACGCCGCCCTGCTACGGATCGGTCTCGCTCCCCTGGAGCGGCTGACGAGACTCATGACGACGGTCGACCTGCTGCGGCCCGGGCAACGGCTGCCGGAGCACGGCAGGGGCGAGACCGCCGAGCTGATCAGCACCTTCAACGCCATGCTGGACAGGCTCGAACACGAGCGGGCGTCGAGCAGCGCCCGCGCGCTGCTCGCGCAGGAGGACGAGCGGCGCCGTATCGCCCAGGAACTGCACGACGAGGTGGGCCAGAGCATGACCGCGGTCCTGCTGGGGCTCAAGCGCGCGGCGGACGACGCGGAGGAGCCGCTGCGCGGCGAGCTGCACCAGGCACAGGAGATCACCCGTGAGAGCCTGGACGAGGTCCGCCGCCTGGTGCGCCGGCTGCGACCGGGCGTCCTGGACGATCTCGGTCTGGTCAGTGCCCTCACCTCGCTGACCACCGAGTTCGCCACCCACACCGGGCTGCGCGTCGTCCGTCGCTTCGACGCCGGTCTGCCCGCACTCGACCAGGAGACCGAACTGGTGCTGTACCGGGTCGCTCAGGAGGCCCTGACCAACGCGGCCCGCCACGCCGAGGCCGGGCGCGTCGAGGTGAGTCTGGGCCCGGCCGACGGCGCGGTCGTGCTGGCCGTCGAGGACGACGGCCGGGGGACAGGGGTGGCCCGGGAGGGCGCGGGGATCCGCGGGATGCGCGAGCGGGCCCTGCTCATCGGGGCCAGGCTCGACGTCACCTCCCGTCCGAGGGCCGGTACGCACGTCCGGCTGACCGTACCCGTCCCCAGGAAGCAGCCATGACCCCCACCGAGCCGACCGTGATCCGTATCCTCCTCGCCGACGACCACGCGCTGGTGCGACGTGGTGTGCGGCTCATCCTCGACGGCGAACCGGACCTCCGGGTCGTCGCCGAGGCCGGGGACGGCGCGGAGGCCATCACCGAGGCCCGTACCCACGAGGTCGATCTGGCGGTGCTGGACATCGCCATGCCCCGGATGACGGGTCTGCAGGCCGCCCGGGAACTGATCGCGCTGAAGCCGGACCTGCGGGTGCTGATGCTGACCATGCACGACAACGAGCAGTACTTCTTCCAGGCCCTGAAGGCGGGCGCCAGCGGATACGTCCTGAAGTCGGTCGCCGACCGCGACCTGGTCGCCGCCTGCCGGGCCGCCATGCGCGACGAGCCCTTCCTCTACCCGGGGGCGGTCACCGCGCTGGTCCGCAACTACCTCGACCGGGTCCGCCACGGCGAGGAACCACCCGACCAGGTCGTGACACCCCGGGAGGAGGAGGTCCTCAAGCTCGTCGCCGAGGGGCACTCCTCCAAGGAGATCGCCGAGATGCTCTTCATCAGCATCAAGACCGTCCACCGGCACCGGGCGAACCTGCTGCACAAGCTCGGCCTGCGCGACCGCCTGGAACTCACGCGCTACGCCATCCGCGCCGGCCTCATCGAACCCTGACGCCGCCCGACACGCACCCGGCCGGAACTCCCGTACCGGGCAAGCGCGTTGGCACTGACGAGACACTTACTTCAGACACCGGGAACGTGGAGGGGACGGCACATGGCACGCGGCCTGCCCACCGTCCCCCGCGGGGGTGCCCCCGGCCTGGGCCCGGCGACGGTGCTCGCCGTCCTGGTCGCCGTCCTCACCGCCCTGCTCCTGCCGCCTGTGTACGGCGGCGCGCCCCGCGTGCCCGACCGCGTGGCGTCGGCCGTCGAGGGCCGGGTCGTGTCGGCCTTCGAGGTCGCGCGGGCCGACAGCGGGGCACCGGCGGACGACGGGCACCGCGCCGTCCTGCTGCGAAGCCCGCGCGATGTCCCCGGCGAGAGGCCGGCGCCGCCGGTCACGGTCGCCGTCGCCGCGCACCGCGCGACCGTCGGCCCGCCGTGGCTCGTCCGCACGACCTCCCCGGCCGCGGCGACCCCGCCGGCCGCGCCCCCTCCGACAGGCCGCCACCAGGGGCGCGCACCACCTTCGGCACCAGGCACCTGAGCGTCCCTTTCTTTCCGTCGACCGCGGTCATGCCTGGCCGCGGTGTGCCTGCCGGAGGCCTCCGTTGACCCGCGCCCCGCGCATCCGAGGGCTGCTCGCCCTCGCCGCTGTCGCCCTGTCCCTGTACATCGCCCTCACCACACCCGTCCATCTCGGACTCGATCTGCGAGGCGGCACCCAGATCGTGCTGGAAACCCGCCCCACCGACACCGACACCGACACCGACACCGACACCGACACCGCCGCCGACGACGGCGAAGCCACCGACCGCACCCTGGAGGTGCTGCGCGGCCGCATCGACGCCCTGGGCGTCGCCGAACCCACCCTCGCGCGCTCCGGCGACAACCGGATCGTCGTCGAACTGCCCGGAGTGCAGGACCCGGCCGAGGCCGCCGAGGTCCTCGGCCGCACCGCACAGCTCACCTTCCACCGGGTCCTCGGCACGGCGACCGCCACCGGCGACACGGACAAGGACGCGCCGAAGCAGCCGCGCGAGCGGGTCCTCGCCGACGAGTCCGGTCAACTCCTGCGCCTCGAAGCGGCCTCGCTGACCGGTGAGAACGTCGAGGAGGCCGCCGCGCGGATCGACCAGCAGACCGGCGCCGGATGGCATGTGACCGTCGACTTCGAGGGAGCCGGCCGCGACGGCTGGGCCCGCCTGACGGGCGAGGCCGCCTGCGCCCCCGCCGGAGACCCGGCCCGGCGGGTCGCCATCGTCCTCGACGACAAGGTCATCACCTCGCCCCAGATCGATCCCTCGGTCGGCTGCGGCGCCGGCATCAGCGGTGGCTCCACCCAGATCACCGGATCGTTCGACGCCGACGAGGCCAAGGAACTCGCCCTGCTCATCAACGGCGGCGCCCTGCCCGTACCGGTGGAGAACGTCGAGCAGCGCACCGTCGGCCCCACCCTCGGCGCCCAGGCCATCGAGGCCAGCGCTTGGGCCGCAGCGGTGGGCACCGCGCTGACCGCGCTGTTCATCATCGCCGTCTACCGGCTCATGGGCGTCCTCGCCACCGTGGCGCTGCTCTGCTACGGCCTGATCTCCTACGCCGCGCTCGCCGCCCTGGGCGCCACCCTCACCCTTCCCGGCCTCGCCGGATTCGTCCTGGCCATCGGCATGGCGGTCGACGCCAACGTCCTGGTCTTCGAACGGGCCCGCGAAGAGTACGCCTCCCACCACCGGCCCAGCCCACGGTCGGCCCTGACGGCGGGATTCCGGGGCGCTTTCAGCGCGATCACCGACTCCAACGTCACCACCCTCATCGCCGCCGGGCTGCTGTTCTTCCTCGCCTCCGGACCCGTACGCGGCTTCGGTGTCACCCTGGGCATCGGCGTCCTCGCCTCCATGTTCAGCGCCCTGGTCATCACCCGGGTGCTCGCCGAACACGCCGCCTCCCGGCCCGGGATACGCCGCCGCCCCCGCCTGACGGGCATCGACCGGACCGGTGCCGTCCGCGACCGCCTCACCCGCACCCCACCGCAGCTGATGCGCAGGCCCCGGCGGTGGCTGGCCGCCTCCGCCGTGCTCCTGGCCGTCGCCGTGGCCGGGATCGGCGTACGCGGCCTGGACTTCGGGATCGAGTTCACCGGAGGCCGCCTCGTCGAGTACTCCACCGCCACACCCGTCGACGCCGACCGGGCGCGCGCCGCGCTCGCCGACGCCGGATTCCCCCGAGCCGTCGTCCAGATCTCCGGCGACAGCCGACTCACCGTCCGCACCGACCGGCTGACCGACGCGCAGGCGGCAGCCGTCACCGACACCATCGGCACGCTGACCGACCGCGCCGACAAGGTCCGCGACGAGGCCATCGGCCCCAGCCTCGGCAAGGAACTGCGCAACGGCGCCCTGATCGCCCTCGTCGTCGCCCTCGGCGCCCAACTCCTCTACCTCGCCGCCCGCTTCCGCTGGCTGTTCGGCACCTCCGCCGTCGCCGCGCTCGCCCACGACGTGGTGATCCTCATCGGCGTCTTCGCCTGGCTGGGCAAGCCCGTGGACAGCGTCTTCCTCGCCGCCCTGCTCACCGTCATCGGCTACTCGGTCAACGACTCCGTGGTCGTCTTCGACCGCGTCAGGGACCTGAGCCGCGCCGACCGGACCTCACCCTTCGCGGCCGTCGCCAACCGGGCTCTGCTGCAGACGCTGCCCCGCACCGTCAACACCGGCATGGGAGCCGCCTTCATCCTCACCGCCCTGGCCGTCCTCGGCGGTGACTCCCTCGCCGACTTCGCCCTCGCCCTGCTGATCGGCCTCGCCGTGGGCACGTACTCCTCCATGTTCACCGCCACCCCACTCGCCATCGAACTCCACCGACGCCGCTGACACGATGGGCGCGCGGTCGACGACCTGTCGGCCGCCGTCGGGCACGCGCTCACGCCGGGGGCGAGCGTGGCGGAGTTCCGGAGGGAGGGGACGCAGGCCCCCAGGGGTGAGCCGGGGGCCTGCGTCGGCTTCAGCGGGTCGTGGTGTGCGACCCGGGTGCGATCAGTGGCCCACGGACCGGGGCGATGGTGTCTTGTCCCCCTTCGTCGCGAGCGAGCCGCCCATCGTGGTGAGCGCAGCCTGGTAGGCCGCCTTCTTGTTGCCGTTGCGGTCGAACAGCAAGGGGTTCTCCCCGCTGCGCCAGGAGTCGCTGTCGCGGATGCCCCACACGGTGATGCCGGTGCAGCGCGCCACGTTCATACACGCCCGGACCGTGTTCGCGTACGCGGACCCCGGAGCCTGCGCGATGTCCAGCTCGGTGATCTGCACGTCCACACCGAGCGCGGCGAAGCTCGACAGCGTGGTCTGGAAGCTGCCGGGGGGACCGCCCGCGCCGAAGTGTGCCTGGAGGCCGACGCAGTCGATGGGCACACCCCGTGACTTGAAGTCGCGGACCATGCGGTAGACGCCCTGGGTCTTGGCGGCGTTCCAGTCCTCGATGTTGTAGTCGTTGTAGCAGAGCTTGGCCGCCGGATCGGCCGTGCGGGCGGTGCGGAACGCCTGCTCGATGAAGCCGGTGCCCAGCACGTCCCGGAAGACCGAGCTGCGCATCTGGCCGCTGTTGCCGTCGGCGAAGGCCTCGTTGACCACGTCCCAGGAGTGGATCCTGCCCTTGTAGTGGTTCATCACCGTGGTGATGTGGTTGTTCATCACGCCGCGCAGGGTGTTCGCGTCCCGGATGGAGCTGACCCAGCCGGGGAGCTGCTGGTGCCACACCAGCGTGTGGCCGCGCACACGCTGGCCCCGGGAGGCCGCGCGGTTCATGATCTGGTCGCCGCTGCCGAAGGTGAACTGGCCACGGTTCCGCTCGGTCGAATCCCATTTCATCTCGTTCTCGGCCGTGACCGAGTTGAACTCGCGGTCCAGGATGCCGGTGTACTGGCCGTCACCGAGCCGTCCGGCGGCGACGGCGGTTCCGAAGTACCGCCCGGACTGGGCGGCCTGGGCGCCCAGGGTGGAGGCCTTGACCGCCTTCGGCGCCGCGTCGGTGGCGGCGCCCGGTACCGTCTCCGGCGCACCGGTGGCGATGCCGGGTGTGACCAGGGCCATGACGGCTGCCAGGCCCAGTACCGACGCCTGGCGTCGGCCGAGCCGTTTCATCGGGTTCATCGTTCTCCTCGTACGGTCGGGTGCGAGTGATGGTGTGCTCGTGATGCGGGTGCGGAGGCTTCAGGGAGTGCAGGCTTCAGGAGGTGGAGGCTTCAGGGGGTGGTCAGCTCGAACCGTGTGACGCGGACCGAGCCGCCGAGTGCCTGCGTGGCGTGGTTGAAGAGGGCGAACCGGTAGCCCATGAAGAAGCGCCAGTCGTTGCCCAGGGAGAAGGCGGGCCCGAGGCGGGTGAAGCGGATGCCGTCGGTGCTGTAGGAGAAGGTGCCCGGCCGGGGTGATCCGGGGCGGATGTCGGCGTTCGCCCGCAGCCAGACGCGACCGCCCGGCACGCTCGCGCTCGCCCGTTCGACGCCGGTGCCGGTGGTGTTCCAGCTGCCGTCCATGGTCAAACCGTCGACCATGACCAGCCGTGTCGCACCGCCGTCGCGCTTGAGACCGATCCACGCGGAGGAGTCACGCAGCAGCGCCAGTCCCGCCCGGTCGCCGTCCCGCATGGCCGAGGGGTCCAGCTGGACCGTGGCCGTGGAGGTGGGGCCCTGGATGCGGTGGGTGAGGGTGTTGCGGGCCCAGTACAGGTCGCCCGTGACGGTCGCGGTGCGCAGGGTCAGGCCGTTGTTCACCGACCACTTGGTGTTGTCCGGGTTGTGGTTCCACTCCCACTTCGGCTTGAGGGCCGTACCGTCGAAGGTGTCGACCCCGGTCATGGGCGTGGTCGGGCGGGGTGGGGCGGGCACTGCCGGCGCGGGGTACGAGGCGCCCCAGGCGCCGTTCACGAGCTGCACTACGGGCCAGCCGTCCGAGGTCCAGGTGACCGGTGCCAGGGCGGGTACCCGGCCGCCGGGGTACGCGTCCACGAAGGCCAGGTAGTACCAGGCCCCGCTCTGCGTCTGCACCAGTCCGCCCTGGTGCGGGACACCGCCGCCGGCGATCGGCCCGCGCAGGTCGAGCAGGACCTGCCGCATCGTGTACGGACCGAAGGGGCCGCTCGACGACTTCAGGATGTACTGGCCGTTCGCGGGACGGGTCAGGAAGATGTAGTACTGCCCGTTGATCCGGTAGAAGCGGGAGCCCTCCAGGGTGCCGACGCTCGGCGGTGTGGTGAACACCTGCTGGGTGCGGACCTGGGTGCGGCCGTCCGGCGAGAGCTGGGCCACGCTGATGGTGGAGTTGCCGTACGCCACGTACAGGGTGTCGTCGTTGTCGACGAGCAACCCCGCGTCGTAGTAAGGCGTGTTGATCGTGGTGAGCCTGTTCCACGGGCCCTCGACGGCGGTGGCGGTGTAGACGTACGTCCGGGCGAAGTCGATCTGGCCGAGCCAGTAGAAGCTCCCGTTGCTCGGGCGATGGGCCAGTGACGACGCCCAGATGCCGCGGACGTAGCCACGGCCGCCGTTCAGGTCGTACTTGGCGCCGAAGTCGAGGGTGGGCACCGCGTGACCGGCGATCTCCCAGTTCACCAGGTCGTACGAGCGCAGCACGGGAGCGCCCGGCGAGTAGTGCATCGTGGAGGCCGAGGCGTAGTAGGTGGCGCCGACGCGGATGATGTCGAGGTCCGCGAAGTCCTGCCAGACGACCGGGTTGGTGAAGTCCGCGGCGGCCGGGACGGCCGGCCCCTGTGCCGGACCGGGGGCCGCGACGCCACGCGACGCTCCGGCCAGGGGGAGCAGGGTGCCCGTCACCAGACCGGTGGCTGCGGTCAGCGCGCGACGGCGATCCCAGAAATGATCAGGCCATGACATATCCATGTCGTTCTCCTTGCGCGGCCGGGCCGTCGTGGGTGGCGCGTGGAGCCGCCGTGCCTCGGGACCGAGGGGCGGGTGCTGGTGCCGACGTACGTCGTAGGGGGTGCCGTGACTCGGCGCGGTCCGCCGTGCCAGGGCCTGCCTGTCCTGCCTGGTTCGTGATGTCGGACACCGATCGGCGCATCGAGCACTTTGGATGATAGGAGCCCGGTGTGCCCCGTCAATACCTCTCGCATGATTCGGCGTTCAGGTCGAAAGATTTCGTTCGCATCGTGCGTCGGGATCTCTCGCTTTCGCCGAGTTCCGAAGGCTCCCATGCCTGGTCCACGCCAACTCCGGTGTCAGTCGCGGCCGTCGGAACCGGTGGAACGCCGTGTGTTGACATGTTCGCCTGCCTCTCTATAGTCCGGGACTACCTGGCGACCGGGTGGAGTTCGATCGTGAACGTGGCCGAATCTTGCGTTACGGCTGGGTGTCAGGTGCACGACATTCATGGGATCGGGTTGCCGGAAAGGGAGTCACATGATCACGAGGACCAGAACCCTCTTATGGCCCGCTATCGTCGCGCTGCTCGTCCTGGCCCTGGGGGGCACGACGCTCGCGGCCTCGGGCACGGCCGTCGCCTCCGGGCGTGCCCCCGCCGCCACGACCCCCGGCTGCGGCAAGGCGCCCGCGCTGACGAGCGGTACGCACACGATCCAGAGCGGCGGCAAGAACCGGAGCTTCATCCTGCGCGTCCCGGACGGCTATGACCGCAACCGTGCCTACCGGCTGGTGTTCGGTTTCCACTGGCTGGGCGGCACCTCCACCGACGTGTCCACGGGCCGCACCGTGGAGACGGGCACCTGGGCCTACTACGGGCTCCAGCGGCTGGCCAACAACAGTGCCGTCTTCGTCGCACCCCAGGGCCTCAACAACGGCTGGGGCAACGCGGGCGGCGAGGACATCACCTTCGTCGACGACATGATCCGGCGGCTCGACGCGAGTCTGTGCATCGACACGACCCAGCGCTTCGCTCTGGGATTCAGCTACGGCGCCGCCATGTCGTACTCGCTCGCATGCTCGCGGGCGACGGTCTTCCGCGCGGTCGCCGTCCAGAGCGGCGGGCAGCTCAGCGGCTGCAGCGGCGGTACGCAGCCCATCGCCTACTTCGGGGTGCACGGGCTGCGGGACAACGTCCTCGGAATCTCCGGTGGCCGGTCGATGCGGGACAGGTTCGTCAGGAACAACGGCTGCACCCCCCAGAACCCGCCCGAGCCGGCGCAGGGCAGCCTGTCGCACCGGGTCACCACCTACTCCGGGTGCTCGGCCGGGCACCCGGTCGCCTGGGCGGCGTTCGACGCGGGACACATCGCGGCTCCCCAGGACGGAGCCACCGGCGACAGCGGCTCCAGGACCTGGCTGCCGGCCGAGGTGTGGCGGTTCTTCAACCAGGTGTAGCACGCCTGGAACTCCGTCGTGCCGCACGGAACCTCGGCCGTCCGGGCAGGGCCGGCCCGTGGCGGGGCGGCTGACAGTGCAAGCGGTTCACCCCGGCGGTTGCACCGCCGGGGTGCTGCCGTGCCCGCGCCCGCGGCGTACCGCGCGCCGGCGGGACGGGACCTGCCGGTCACCTCGACCGGCAGGCGGAAAGCGGCAGTTGCCCGATGGCGGGGCGCCGTCGGGCACTACGCTGCCGTGTCGTGCAGGAGACACGTCTCGACATCGCCCGGATCAGGGCTGCCCGCCAGGTCATCGACCCGGTCTTCCTCGACACCCCGCTCTACCGCTGCGAGGCCTTGGAGCCCCACCTCGGATGCGCGGTGAGCGTCAAGCTCGAAACCGCGAACCCGGTGCGCAGCTTCAAGGGCCGCGGCACCGAGGTCGTCGCGACCCGGCTCGCCGGCGGTGGTCATGGCCCGCGAGCCGTGGTGTGCGCCAGCGCGGGCAATCTCGGCCAGGCCCTCGCCTGGTCCGGTCGCGGCCGGGGCCTCGAAGTGACCGTCGTGGCCTCCCGCTTCGCGACCGTGGCCAAGCTCGACCGGATCCGCGCGCTGGGCGCCCGGCTCGAACTGGTCGACGGCGACCACGAGTCGGCCCGGGAGCGGGCGGCGGCCGTCGCCCGCCGCGAGGGCATCAGGCTGGTCGAGGACAGCCTGGACATCGAGACCTGCGAGGGCGCGGCGACCATCGGCCTGGAACTGGTCGACACCGCACCGGAGTTCGACACGGTTCTGCTCGCTCTCGGCGGCGGGGCGCTCGCCACCGGCGTGGGGCATGTGCTCAAGACCCTGGCACCCGAGGTCGAGGTGATCTGCGTCCAGCCGCTGGGCGCACCGGCGATGACGCACTCGTGGCATCAGCGGCGGGTCGTCACCACCGACGCGACCGACACGATCGCCGACGGGGTCGCCGGCCGGTACCCCCTCCCGGAAGTCCTGAACGACCTCCTCCTGGTCGCCGACGACGCCGTCCTGGTCCGGGAGGCGTCGATCATCGCCGGTGTGCGGTTGCTCCACGACCACGCCGGCCTCGTCGTCGAACCGGCGGCCGCGCTCGGTATCGCGGCGGTCCTCGAAGACCATGACCGCTTCGCCGGCCGTCACGTCGTCACGGTCGTGTGCGGCGGCAACGTCGACAGGGACGCTCATCACCGCTGGATCGGTGCGGTTCCCCCTCGCGGTCCCTGACGGCCGAGGGGCCCTGGTCGGCGCACCACGTCGTCAACCGGTGCCGGGCGCCCGTGCGGCGCCCGGCACCGGTCGCGCGCGTCACGCCCGGGTGCAGGCGGTCCCGTTGAGGCTGAACCCGCCCGGCGCGGTGAAGGCGCCGCTGTAGGTGCCCTGGAAGCCGAACGTCTGGCTTCCACCGGGGGAGATGCTCGCGTTGTGCGCCAGGGCGCTCGCCGTGACCGATCCCGAGGACGGGGAGAGGGAGGCGTTCCAGGCGCTGGTGACGCTCTGACCGGAGGGCAGGGCGAAGGCGAGGCGCCAGGCGTCGACGGGTGCGGAACCGGTGTTGGCGACGGTGACGTTCGCGGTGAAGCCGCCCTGCCACACGTTCGTGGTGTACGCCACCTGGCAGGCGGCGCCGCCGGGACCACCGGGGCCACCGCCACCGGTGTTGACGCTGGACGAGAACGAGTTCACGGTCAGCCCCGTACCGTTCTGCCAGGGCTCGAAGCCGGCCTGGACGCTCGTCAGATACCAGTTGTTCTGCGCCAGTCCGCGGGCCACGGCCTGGCGGACGAAGTCCATCACGTCGAAGCTCCAGCCGGTGATCGCCGACGGGGCCACGAAGGACAGCACGTCGTTGGTGCCGTTGCCGCCCGACCACACCTGCCAGGAGCGTCCGCCCACGGTGGCCGTGCCGACCTGCGAGCCGATGGGCTGGATCGGGCCCACCTTGTTGAACCAGATCATGATCTCGGTCCGGTTCACACCGTCGGTACGGGGCGTCGGGTCCAGCCAGATGTCGTACGAGGCGTTGTAGACGGCGTCGCCGACGTAGCCGTACGAGATGCTGCTCGGCGCGCTGGAGATGTTCGACAGCTGGGCCGGGAGGCTGGTTCCCGGGGAGCAGTTGGTGTAGTGGCAGCCGTTGAACACGGACGGGTAGGACTTGGGCGCGCCGTTGGTGGGGACGGAACCGTCGGCCCGGCCGAGCCGGAAGCCGGTGTCGGTGGCGGTGACGCACTGGGGGTCGTTGGTGCCCCAGCGGTTGTTCTGGACGACATAGCGCCCCTGGACGACGGTCGAGCCGAACTGTTCGCAGACGGTCGTGTCGGCCTGGGCGGGTGGCGTGGCGGCGAAGAGTGCCGCGATGGTCGCGAGCGCGGTGAGGAGCGCGCCCAGCGCGCCGCGCACGGAACGCGACAGAGGTGGATACGGCGACGGTCGCATGGGGGCCTCTTTCGGAGGTACGGCCGGGAGGTGGGGGGTGGTGCCAGGCGCTCCCTGCATCCTCCGCCTTGGGAGCGCTCCCATTTCCGTTCTGCCTTGGACTGTAGAAGCGCGAGCATGCCCCTGACAACCCTGCTGCGGTGACCGCGGCGCCGTGCGGAACGGGGGCCCGGCGCGATGCGGGACGGCGCCGGAGCGTCGTCCACAGCCCGCGCGGCGCCCGTCCGGCACACCGCCCACGATCTGGCCCGCGGCCCCGGCCTGTGCCGGACGTCCGGTCATGCGCCGCGGCTCTGTGTTGGCGGTGCTCGCGTGGATGTCGGCGGTCCGCGGTCCGCTTGTCGTGGTCGACGTCTAGCCCGACCGGCGCTGTTCGCCACCCTGCGCGCGGCGCGGCAAACGCCGGCGTCCGCCGCACAGGGCTGAGCGGACGGTCCCGGGTCGTCGCGGCGACTTCGGGCGGGCCGGGGGAGAAGGCTTCGGACGGGCAGAGGGAGAGGACCGGACCCACACCCACACCCACACCCTCGGCCGCTGACCGCTGACCGCTGACCGCTGACCGCTGACCGCTGACCGCTGACCGCTGACCGCCGTCCGCCGTCCGCCGTCCGCCAGTCGTCCGAGCCGGGCACGGTCACCAACCCGCGCCGCCCTACCTCGGGCGCACCGATCACCGGCTCCCGGGCGTGATCACCGGCTTCCGGGCGCCGGGTGCCCCATGGCAGGATCCCAGGACCCGCACACCACGGCCCGCGCGGCCGGCACTCCAGGCCACACCGGAGGAACCCGTCATGACCGCCTCGTTCCACGTCCTGACCACCGGCTACGCCGACACACGGGTGGCGGGCACCGTCACCCTGCTCGTCGACGGAGCGACCGTCGCGGTCGTCGATCCCGGGATGGTCGCGGACCGCCGGCTCATCCTCGACCCGCTGACGGACCACGGGCTGACCCCCGAGGACGTCACCGACGTGGTCTTCAGCCACCACCACCCGGACCACACACTGAACGCGGCCCTGTTCCCCGAGGCCCGCTTCCACGACCACATGGCCGTCTACCGCGACGACATCTGGGAGGACCGGGACGCCGACGGCTACCGGCTCTCCTCGTCGATCACGCTGATGACCACCCCGGGCCACACCGACGAGGACGTCAGCACCCTGGTGACCGCGGCGGAGGGCCTGGTGGTCCTGACCCATCTCTGGTGGACCGCCGAGGGACCGGCCGACGACCCCTTCGCGCCCGACCGCGACCGGCTCCGGGCGGCCAGGGAGAAGGTCCTGGCCCTGAGCCCGGCCCTGATCATCCCGGGTCACGGGGCCCCCTTCGTGCCGTCGGCCTCGACTCCTCTCTGAGCCCGCCGCACGCGCGGGCCCGTCCGGGGCCGGTTGAGCGGGCCGGGCCGCAGCGGGATGCTGGAGTCAGCGCCCCGCGAGGGGCGACCCAACGCCCGTGCCCGGGCGACGCAGGGGACGAGGTCGGTACACGCCCATGGACAACGAGCCCGACACCACCACAGCGGTACCCGACGACTTCGCGGTGGTCATCGACGCCCGCGGTGCCGTCATGGTGTGGAGCGCGGGAGCCGGACGGCTCCTCGGGTACGGGCCCGAGGACGTGGTGGGCCGGCCCGCCTCGGCCCTGCTCGCCGGAACGCTGCCCTTCGCGACCCGGCGCCACCTGGCCGCCGCCGAGTCGTGGACGAGCGATCTGGCGCTGCGCGGGCGCGACGGGGACCGCGTCACCGTGCGGCTCCGGGGCACCCCGCTGACCGACACGGGCGACAGCACGTACTGGGTCCTCACGCCGGCGGTGGTGACCCATGCCTCCGGACCGACGGATGTGGCATCCGCGCAGCTGTGGGACCTCACGCTGGCACAGCTCCCGCTGCCCGTGGCCATCTACGACAGCGAGGCGCGGTTCGTCACCTGCAACCAGGTCATGACCCAGGCCATGGGGCTGAAACCCGACGAGATGCGGGGGCGGACCCTGTGGGAGATCTACCCCGCCCCGCCCCTGGACGAGATCGACCGCCTGCAGCACCAGGTGGTGCGCACCGGCGAGATGGTCTTCCGCGAGGAGCAGCCCTTTCGAGCCTCGGGCGAGGTCCGCGATCACGCGTGGTCCGTGTTCCTCTCCCCGCTGAAGGACCCGGCCGGCGGGGTGCTGGGGGTGTCCGCGCTGGTCATCGACATCACGGAGCAGTACTGGGCCCGGCGCCGACTGGCGGTGCTGAACGACGCCAGCGTGCGCATCGGCAGCACCCTCGACGTGACCCGCACGGCCGAGGAACTGGCCGAGGTCGCGGTGACGGGGTTCGCCGACTTCGCCACCGTCGACCTGCTGGAGTCCGTAGTCCAGGGGCATGAGCCGCAACCGGTGCCGCCCGACACGCCGGTCGTCTGCCGCCGCACCGCGCAACGGTCGGTGCTCGCGGGCTGCCCCGAGTCCGTGGTTCCCACGGGTGACACCGACGTCTACCCTTCCGGCTCACCCCCTGCGCAGGCCCTGATCACCGGGCGGGGGACCCAGTACCGCGCGGGCGACCCGCAGTTGCGCGCGTGGTCGACGGCCTCCCCGGCCCGGGCCGTGAGCATGCGCCGGTTCAAGATCCATTCGGTGCTGATGGTGCCCCTGCGCGCGCGGGGGGTCACGCTCGGCGTCATGCACCTCATGCGGCACCGGACCGCGGACGCCTTCGGCCCGGACGACCTGGTCCTCGCCGAGGAGATCGCCGCCAGGGCCGCGGTGAGCATCGACAACGCCCGCCGCTACACCCGTGAGCGCCGTACCGCGCTCACGCTCCAGCGCAGCCTGCTGCCCGAACGGCTGCCGGAGGTGGCCGCCGTGGACCTCGCCTACCGCTACCTGCCCGCCGGGCCCGGGGACGAGATCGGCGGGGACTGGTTCGACGTCATCGAGCTGTCGGGGGGACGCGTCGCGCTGGCCGTGGGCGACGTGGTGGGACATGGCGTGCGTGCCTCGGCCACGATGGGCCGACTGCGCTCCGCGGTACGGACCCTCGCCGACGCCGACTTCACGCCCGACGAGCTGCTCACCCGTCTGGACGACCTGGTCATCCGCCTCGACCGGGAGGAGGGCCCGGACGCGCGCGGGCAGGCGGAGGAGGCCTCGGGGGAGGTAGGGGCCACCTGCCTCTACGCTGTCTACGACCCCGTCGCCGGCCACTGCGACCTGGCTCGGGCGGGGCATCCGCCGCCCCTGCTGATGACGCCCGACGGCACGGTGCGGGTACTGGACCTGCCCGCCGGGCCTCCGCTCGGCCTCGGTGGACTGCCCTTCGAGGCCACCCGGATCGACATGGCCGAGGGCAGCGTGCTCGCTCTCTACACCGACGGTCTGATCGAGGCCCCGGGCCGTGACGTCGACGTCGGGCTGGACCTGCTGGGTGAGGCACTGCGCCACCCCGCCGCCGGCCTGGAGGAGACGTGCGAGGAGGTGATGCGCAAGGTGCGGCCCGACCCCCCGGCCGACGACATCGTCCTGCTCCTGGCCCGCACCTTCACCCTCGGCGCGGAGCAGGTGCGCACCTGGCAGCTGCCCGCCGATCCGGCCGCCGTCGCCGGAGCCCGCCGGTCGGCGAGCGAGCAGCTGACCGCCTGGGGACTGACCGAGCTGGAGTTCGCCACCGAGCTGATCGTCAGCGAACTGGTCACCAACGCCATCCGCTACGGCACCCCGCCCATCCAGCTGCGACTCGTCCGCGCCGACGCGCTCATCTGCGAGGTCTCCGACGGCAGCAGTACCGCCCCGCATCTGCGGCGGGCCCGGACCTTCGACGAGGGCGGACGCGGACTGCTCCTCGTCGCCCAGGTGGCCGAGCGCTGGGGCAGCCGTCACACGTCCGCGGGCAAGACGATCTGGGCCGAGCAGGCCCTGCCGGACGAGGCCGCCGGCGCGGGGGACCGCCGTCCGGCGTGAGCCCCTGAGGGCGCCGGCGGGACGCGCGGACACCCGTCGGCCTTCGTCCACGCCACCCCGCAACCGCGAGGGCTCCCGCCGCGTGTCGCGCCCCGGCGGGTCGTTCAGGGGGAGGCGAGCCTGCGGAGCACCGCGGCGGAGACGGATGCGGGCAGGGTGCGCAGTGTGCGGACCAACGCGGCCGTGGGCCAGGGGAAGTACGCCTGGGCCGGTTCGCGCTCCAGAGCGCGCACGACGTGCCGCGCGGCCCGCTCCCGACTGATCTGGAAGGGCTTCGGCAGGCCGTCCCCGCTGATGCGGTCGGTGGCGACGAACCCCGGGTGGATCGAGGTGAACCGGATGCCGCGGGGCGCCAGTTCGACGCGCGCCGCGTCGATCAGGGTGCGCGCGGCGGCCTTCGCCGCCGAGTACGGGCCCTGACGGGGGATGCCCATCAGCCCGGCGAGGGAGTTGGTGTGGGCGATCAGGCCGCCGTGCCGCTGGGAGCCCATCCGGTCGATCAGCGGGACGAGGTAGTTGACGACCGTGTCGTAGTTCAGCGCCATGATCCGGGCCACGTCCGCCACGCTCACCCGGTCCATGGACATGTCCGGTCCCTGGCCCGCGTTGAGCAGCGCCACGTCGATCGCCCCGAACTCCGCGACCCCGGCCGCGACCACCTCGGCCGCCGCCCGGGGATCGAGGGCGTCGGCGACGAGATCCAGGCAGGCGCTTCCCGCCGCCCGCACCTCCTCGGCCACGCGCGCCAGTTCGGGGGCGCGCCGTGCCGTGAGGACGAGGCGGTTGCCGTCACCGGCGAGTTGGCGTGCCACCTCGGCGCCGATGCCCGAAGAGGCGCCGACGATCAGAATCGTGCGGTCGGTGATGCGCGCCATGGTCCTCCTTCGCTGCGAGCGGGACCTTCACAGCACGTCCCGATGCCGGTCACCCTACGGGGGCGTCCCACGGCGCCGAACTCCGGCCGGTGGGGTGCGCGCGGGTGGCCCGGCCGTGCCGGACGACCGCTTCTTCCGGCCGCCGCAGACAGGGACGGTTCCCCTCCCTCACTGGTTCCCGCATCCGACTGTGTCACCCAACACAATCGCTCGACATTGTCAGTCGACAATGTCGGTCGTATGGTGGTGCCCGTCCGTGATCCCGGTCAGCGCGGGGACGGGGCTCGCGCCCTTCCGGGGCGCGGTCCTCGCCCGTCACCACGCGCGCTCCACCGGAACGCTGCTGTGCTACTTCGGCTGCGACCACCCGGACGTCGACTACCTGCACCGTGCGGAGTTCGAGGCGGCCGAGGCCGCCGGGGCCGTCAGCATGCGGCCCACCTTCTCCTGCGCCCCCGAGGACGGAGTCCGCTTCGTGCAGGACCGGATCAGGAGGGAGAGCGACGAGGTGCGGGCGGTGCTGGAAGCGGGCGGACGCGTCCACGTCTGCGGTGACGGCCGCCGGATGGCCCCGGCGGTGCGCGAGGCGTTCATGGCGATCCACCGCGAGCACACCGGCGCCGACGAAGCCGGGGCCACCGCGTGGCTGTCCGCCCTGACCGAGTCCGGCCACCACGTCGAGGACGTCTGGGCCGGCTGACCGAGCACGGCGGTGCGGCGACGACACAGCGCCGCACCCGCCTCCGGCGGGGCCTCGGACGTCCCCGCGTCCGAGGCCCGCTTCGAGAACCCCTCCCTCCCGCCCCGAACTCGTGAGGTTCGCATGTCTGTTGCACGCTCGGCGCTCCGCCGAGGACCGACCGTCCCGCCCGGACACCACCGGAGCGGACGGTGAACGCGCGAGGGGGCTCCGCCCTCACCCTCGACGTGGCGGTGGCACTCGTCGCCGGAGTGACCCTGGGCAACGGCGGAGCGAACGTGATGCCGATCTTCGTCGACGACTTCTCCTCGCGCTTCGCGTTGTCGGACGCCGGCGCGGGACTCGTCGCGGCGGCCCAACTGACGGCGACCGCGCTCGTGACCCTGCTGCTCGCCGGGCGAGCCGCGCGGCCGGGGCGTGTGCGGATGGCACGGCTGGGCCTGGCCGCAGCGGGGGCGGGCTTCGTGGGAGCACTGGTGGCTTCCGGACCGGTGGTCCTGATCCTGGCCAACCTCGTCGTCGGAGCCGGACTCGGGGCGGTCTACGCCTCGGCCACCGCGGCCCTCGCCGCGACCGACGACGCCGACAGGACCTCGGCGGTCGCCGTCTCCGGCACCGTCTGCGCCACGGCGCTGCTGCTCATGGGCGTCGCCGCCGCCAACCACGACGTGGGGGAGGGTACCGGCTTCCTGCTCATGGCCCTGGGCTGTCTGCTCGCCTGGCCGCTGCTGCGCGGACTCCCCGACGGTCCCGGGGCGTCCGGCGGTGGACCGCCCGCCGGGCCCGAGCCCGCTTCGGCGAGGCCGTCGCTGGTGCTGCTCGGCGGAACCGCCCTGTTGTGGTCCGTCACCCAGGGGGCATGGTCGTACACCTCCGTCCTGGGGCGCGAGCACACCGGAATGTCCCCCTCGCTCGTGTCGGCCGTCCTCGCGGCGGCCAGTGTGGTGGCGCTCGTCGGCGCGGTGGTGGGCCCACCCGCCGCCCGGTGCTTCGGGCGCATGCGGTCGATGGCGTTCTTCGTCACCCTCCAGGCCCTGGCGATGGCGGTCCTGATCGTCACGCACGACCCGGTGCTCTTCGTCGTCGCGGCCGTCCTCTGGCAGACCTGCCAACTGGCGGTCCTCGTCCAGATGCTGGCCGCCGCGGCGCTCATCGACGCGAGCGGACGGCTGGTGGCCTCGCTCAGCGGGGCGGGTGCGCTGGGCACGGGTGTCGGACCGCTGGCCGTCGGTGCCCTCCTCGACGGCGCCGGGGCGGGCGTCCTGGGCACCGTCCTCGCCGTCGGCACGTTCGTCGCCTCCGTGCCTCTGCTGCGGATGACGGTGGACGGCGCGAGGGCTTTCGGCGATCGCCGGCCCGCCCCTGCGGCCACGGTCTGATACGGCCACGGTCCGATACGGCCACGCACTGACCCGTCCGTGGTCGCACCACGGTCGCCGTCCCTGCCCGACGAGGGAGGACGGCGACCGTTTCGGCGTGCGGAGCCGCCGTGGAGGGGGCGGCTCCGGCCCTCGCCCGTCAGCTCGCCGGTACCGTGACGAGCTCCAGTCGCCCGCCCGCGAGGGCCACGACGGCCGAGACCAGCGCGGTCAGGCCGACGCGCTCGGCTTCCTCGTCGGGCAGGGCGAGGTGCTGCACGGACAGCCCGTCGAAACCGGCGAGGAAGAACCGCGCCAGGTTCTCCGCCGGCTGGGCCAGGTGGTGGCCGGTGCGTTCGGCCGCCTCGGTCACCAGCTTCGTCGTCGAGGCCGTCACCTCGGCGTAGTGGCTCTGGAGGGCCTCCTGCAGCCGGGGCGTCCGCAGGGCGAACATGGACAGCTCGGTGAGCAGCTGATGGGTGGTCGGCTGTTCGCGCAGGGTCTTCCACAGGGCGGCGGCGAGGCAGGCGATCGTCTCCTCGAAGCCGCCGTCCGACGGGGCTGCCTGCCGGACCTGGGTGATCAGGTCATGGGTGAGCTGCTCCATGACGGCGCGGTACAGATCCTCCTTCGTGCCGAAGGTGTAGTGCACGGTCGCCTGCGCCACCCCCAGCTCGGCGGCGATGGCACGGGTGCTCCCGGCGGCGACGCCCTCCCTGGTCATGAGGTCGATGGCGGCCTTGATCAACTGGGGGCGGCGCTCGGCCGCGGACACATGAGCCATACGTCCATCATATGACTCAGTCGAGCGATCAAGTCGGTCGGTTGCGACACTCCCGGCGGGCGGGTGCCGACCCGCTCAGGCCCCGAGGCCCCCGAAGAAGGTACGGACGTCGGTGACGAACGCCTCGGGCTGCTCCAGCGACAGGAAGTTGCCCCCGCGCTCCAGTTCGCTCCAGTGGGTGATGTTGTGGTCCCGCTCCGCGAAGCGGCGGATGGCGACATCCGTGCTCAGGGCCACGGCCACGCCGGTCGGGACGGTACCCCGCTCCTTCGGCGCCCAGGCGGCGGCGTCGTGGGACGTCTCGTAGTACAGGTTGGCCGAGGAGCCGGCCGTCCCGCTGAACCAGTAGACGCTCACGTTCGTCAGCAGGCGGTCACGGCCCACGGCGTCCTCGGGGAGTTCCGCGGCCGCGTCCGTCCACTCCTTGAACTTCTCCACGATCCAGGCGAGTTGACCGACCGGTGAGTCGTGCAGACCGTAGGAGAGGGTCTGCGGGCGGGTGGACTGGATGGCGTTGAAGCCCATCTTGTCCTGCTGGAATTCCTCCAGCCGCGCCAGCCGCTCCTGCTCCGCCGGGGTCAGCCCCTCGAACTCGGCAGGGTCCCCGGAGGGGAAGGTGATCAGGCCGTTGACGTGCACACCGACGACCCGGTCGGGTGCCTGCCGTCCGATCTCGCCGGCGATCCAGGCGCCACCGCCCGTCCCCTGGACCCCGTAGCTGCCGTACCCGAGCCGCCCCATCAGCTCGACGAACGCGCCCGCTATACGGCCCGTGTTCCAGCCGGCCTCGCCGAGCGGACCGGAGAACCCGGTGCCGGGCGTCGAGGCCACCACCACGTGGAAGTCCTCCGCCAGCGGCCGGACGACCTCCACGAACTGGACGAAGGAGCACGGCCAGTCGTGCAGCAGAAGCAGCGGTACGGCCGCAGGGTTCTGCGAACGGACGTGCAGGAAGTGGATGTTCTGCCCGTCGATCTCGGTGGTGAACTGGGGGAACTCGTTCAGCTCCGCCTCCGCCTCGCGCCAGTCGAAACCGTCCGCCCAGTACGCGGCCAGGCCCTTGAGGTAGTCCGTGGGCACCCCCCGGCTCCAGCCGGTGCCGGGGATCTCGCCGCCCCAGCGCGTACGGGCCAGCCGGTCGCGCAGGTCGTCCAGTTCCTCCTGCGGGACGTCGATGCGGTACGGGCGGATCCGGGCGTCGGTGCTGCTGCTGGTCTCCATGAGGAAAACACTATGCTCCATATAGGCACGCTCTCTTCCTAATGGCACCACAGGCTGGATTCCATGCCGGACACTTCCGCGCGCATGCTGCGTCTGCTCTCCCTGCTGCAGACCCGGCGAGCCTGGCCGGGATCCGAACTGGCCGAACGGCTCGGGGTGAGCGGCCGCACCGTGCGCAACGACATCGACCGCCTGCGCGAACTCGGTTATCCCGTGGACGCCACCCGCGGCGCGGCCGGCGGCTACCGGCTGGGCGCCGGAGCGGCGATGCCTCCGCTGCTCCTGGACGACGAGGAGGCCGTGGCGGTGACGATCGCGCTGCGCACCGCCACGCAGGGCGCCGTCCCCGGCACCGAGGAGACCGCGGTGCGGGCGCTGACCAAACTGGAGCAGGTGCTGCCGTCGCGGCTGCGCCGCCGGGTGCGGGCCCTGCAGACGTTCACGGTGGCGGTGCCGGCCGACCGGCCCGCCCCGGCCGTCTCCGCCGACGTGCTCACCACCTTGGTGTCCGCCTGCCGCGACCGGGAACGGCTGCGCTTCGACTACCTGGACCACGCGGGCTCTCCCACCAGGCGCCTCGTGGAGCCCTACCGCGCGGTCAACTGGGGACGGCGCTGGTATCTGGTGGCCTGGGACGTCGAGCGCGAGGACTGGCGTACGTTCCGGGTCGACCGGATGCGGCCACGGACCCCCACCGGACCGCGCTTCACACCGCGCGAACCGCCCGGCGGCGACATCACCGCGTACGTCTCCCTGCGGGTGTCCAGCGCCGCGTGGCGCCACCACGCGCGCGTGACCGTGCACGCCCCGGCCACGGCGGTGATCGAGCGGATCAACCCCGCGGTCGGCACGGTCCAGCCGCTCGACGCCGACACCTGCGTCCTGACCACCGGCGCCGACACGGTACAGACGCTCGCCGCCCACCTCGGCATGCTCGACTTCGACTTCGACGTCACCGAGCCCGTGGAACTCGTCGACCACCTGCGCCGGCTCGCCGACCGCTACGCCCGCTCGACACCCCGGCGCCCCCCTTCCCCGGACGACGGAGAGTGCGTCTGAATCCGGCCCGGTGGTGCCGGACGGGCGTCCCTCCTCCGGTCGCGGTTTCCCCGTGGCACTGCGGTCACACTCCGGTCACGGCGTCCGGATGGCCACCTGCAGGGGCCGTCGCGGCGTGGCGTTCGAGGACGAGGCGGGCCGTGACGGCCATGGCCTCGTCGACCATCTCGCCCTCGAACGTCACGGCGCCCCTCCCGTCCCTCTGCGCCGCTTCGACCGCCGCGACCAGCTCCGCGCAGCGCGCGAGTTCGGCGGGGCCGGGGGAGAACACCTCGTTGATCACCGGGACATGGGAGGGATGGATCGCCATCATGCCCTCGTAGCCGAGGGAGCGGTTCTGCTCGGCGAAGGCACGCAGGCCCGGCAGGTCACCGACGCGCGTCCACACCCCGCTGACCGGGCACGGGACTCCGGCCGCCCTGACGTCCAGCAGAACGCGGGAGCGCAGGGCCGTCGTCTCGGTTCCCTCGGGGCTCCAGCGGTAGCCGACGGCGCGTTCCACGTCACCGCCGGGCGCGCTGAGAGCGCCCAGGTAGGCGATGCGCGGGGCGGCTCGCGCGATGTCGTAGGCCTCGCGCAGGCCACGCGCCGTCTCCAGCAGCGGCACCAGGGCGACCTGTCCCGGCGGCAGTCCGTGTTCCCGTTCGCACCAGCCCAGCAGCCGGTCGGCGAGCCGCACGTCCTGGGCGGAGCGGACCTTGGGAAGGACGACGCCGGCGAGTCCGGGCCGTACGACCGCCCGCAACTCCTCGGCCCCCGCCCAGCCGTCCAGCGGGTTGACCCGCACGAACAGGGCCATCCGGTCCGCCTGGTCCGCCGGCGTGGCGGCGGCCCGTGCGACGGCCTCGGACACCTCGGCACGTGCGCGGAGCCTGTGCGCGGCGGGTACCGCGTCCTCCAGGTCCAGGACGGCGGCATCGGCGCCCGCCGCCCGTGCCTTGGGCAGCCAGTCCGTTCGGGTGCCGGGGACGAAGAGCAGGGAGCGCAGCGGGGGACGGCCGGCCACTCCCGCGCCGGCCCCGGCAGGAGCCCGCGGGGACACCTCAGATGACATCGTTCTTCTCCAGGTCGGCCAGTTCGTCCTCGCCGAGCCCGAGCCATGTCCCGTAGACCAGGCGGTTGTCCTGTCCGAGGGCGGGGCCCGTCCGCCAGATCCGGCCGGGGCGTCGGCGGAAGTGGGGGAGCGCCGCCTGCATACGCACCGGGCCGAGGTCGGGGTCGTCGACGGTGACGATGTCCTCGCGTTCGGCGTACACGGGGTCGGTCGCGATGTCCGCCGCGTCGAACACCCGCGATGCCACGACCTCGGTACGGGCGAACTCCTCCAGACACGCGCCGCTGTCGCGCCGCGCCACCCAGTTCCGCAGGCCCTCGTCCAACTGCTCGCGGCGGTCGTACTGTTGCCGGGCCGTGGTGAACTCCTCCTCGGGGAGTCCCAGCAGGCGGGCGATGTTGCGGACCGAGCGCAGCGTCGCGGAGGTCACCGTGATCCACTCGCCGTCGCGGGAGCGGTAGGTGTTGATCACGGCTCCGGGTGCGACGGCCAACCGGTTGCCGGAGCGTGCGGGGACCTGGCCCAACTGGTCGTGGACGATGACCTGCCACTCGACCAGACGGAACAGGGACTCGAAGAGGGCGAGGTCGATCCACTCGCCGTCGAAGCCGGGGTCGTGGTCGCGGCGGTGGAGGGCGGCGAGGACGGCGTAGGCACCCATCAGGCCCGTCACGGCGTCACCGTGCGAGAAGCCGGTGTGGACGGGCGGGCCGTCGGGGAAGCCGGTCAGATGGACGACTCCGCTGCGCGCCTCACCGACCTTGCCGAAGCCGGGGGCGTCCGCCTGCGAGGAGGTGGCGCCGAAGCCGGAGATCTGCAGCAGCACGGCCCGGGGGTTGAGCCGGTGCACGGAGTCCCAGTCGAGCCCCCAGTCCCGCAGGCGTCCGGCGCGCAGGGTGACGATGACGACGTCCGCCCAGGCGACGAGCCGGTGGGCGACGCGCCGACCGGGCTCGCGGTGCAGATCGAGGGTGACCGAGCGCTTGTTGCGGCCGGCGACCTTGAACCACAGGGGCACGCCGTCGCGTCGGGGCCCCATGCCGCGGGCCGCGTCCCCGGCGCCGGGGGGTTCCACGTGCACGACGTCGGCCCCCTGGTCGGCGAGCATCGAGCCCGCCAGCGGGCCGGCCACCACATGGGCGAACTCGACCACCTTGAGCCCGCGCAACTGTCCGCTTCCCGTGGGGTTCCGCTCCTCGTCCGACACCGATCGCGCTCCCTCGCCCGTGCGGTTCGCGTAGGCCACCGACCGAGTCGCCCCGCATGGGGTGCGGCACGGGCGTCGCCGTCCGGGTCCTCAGAGTGCCGGAGTCGGTAAATGCCTGTCGAGCAACAGAAGGCCATGAATCCATGCGGAAAACGCATCAATCGATCGAACGAAGGCCGGCCGTCGACTCAGGCCCAGGAGACCCCGGGTGGGAGGGGGTCCCGGCGGAGGCGGAACTCCTCCAGCGTCTCCAGGAACCGTTCCGTCACCGCCGGGAGCGTGCGCCGCGCGCGCAGCGCGATGTCCAGCCGCCGGTCCACCACGGGGTCCACCAGCGGACGGCAGACCACGGGCCCGGCACCCATCAGCGGCAGCACGAGCGCCGGCATGGCCGAGACGCCGAGGCCGGCGGTCACCAGTCCGCCCACGGTCGCGATGCTGCCCGCCTCGGCCGCCGGCGCCGCGTGCGCGTCGATCTGGGCGAACGCCGCGTCGGTGAGCCGCCGCACGCTCGAGTCGCGTCCCACGGCCAGGAACGGCTGCCGGGCCAGATCGTCCCAGGTGATCTCGTGGCGGTCGGCGAGCGGGTGGCCCTCCGGCAGCACCGCGACGAAGCGGTCCCTGACCAGGGGGCGGTGCTCCAACTGTTCCGGAGGGTTCCCGACGGTGGTGAGCGCGAAGTCGGCGTCGCCGGACAGGACCCGTTCCAACACCCGGCGCTCCAGGCCGTCCAGGAGGCGTACCGCGACCTGGGGCCGGCGCTCGCGGAAGGCGGAGATCACCCGGGGCAGCAGCACGGCGGCGACCGAGGGGAGGGTGGCCACGGCGACCGTTCCCGACTCCCCGAGCAGGTAGCGCCTGAGCTCCTGCATGCCCGCGCGATGAGCGGTGACGATCTGCTCGGCGACCCGCAGGGCCTCCACGCCCGCCGCGGTCAACTGCACGTTGCGGGTGTCGCGTTCCAGGAGCTGGACACCGAGCTGCCGCTCCAGATCCGCGACCGCGCGACTGAGCGAGGACTGCGACACGTGCATCTCCGCGGCCGCCGCGGTGAAGCTCGCGGCCCGGGCGACGGCGGTGTACGCCGCCAGTTGACGCAGGGTGGGGGCCTCCATGGCCGACGAGCATAGGACGTGCCCCCAGCATTGATGCGCTTATCGCATGGACAGATCTCGGTTTGATGCTGGACACCGCTTCCCCGGTGCTCCGAAACTCTCGCGTAACACCTCGGCCCGCCTCCGCCCGCCCAGCACACCGCCGCCGAGGGCCGTCCCCGAGAAAGGGAGCGCCGCCATGCTGGCAGCCCTGGGCTTCGCCACGATCGCCGTCCTGCTGTTGCTCACCATGACCAGACGCGCCTCGGTCCTGGTGGCCCTGATCCTGCTGCCGGTGTCGGCGGCGCTCATCGGCGGCTTCGCGGGCGAACTGGGCGAGTTGACACTGCAAGGACTGTCCAGGGTGGCCCCCACCGGCATCATGATCGCCTTCGCCGTCCTGTACTTCAGTCTGATGGTGGACGCAGGGCTCTTCGACCCGCTCATCCGGGGTCTGTTGCGCGTGGCACGCGGCGACCCCTTACGGATCACCGTCGCCACGGCCGTGCTCACCCTGTGCGTGGCCCTGGACGGAGACGGTGCCTCCACCTTCCTCATCACGGTCTCCGCACTGCTCCCGGTCTACCGAAGACTCGGCATGGACCCCCTGGTGCTGTCGGGGGTGGTCTGTCTGGGCGCGGGCGTGATGAACATGGTTCCCTGGGGCGGTCCCACCGTACGGGCCATGGCGGCGCTGAAGCTGGACAGTTCCGAGGTCTTCACCCCCGTGCTGCCCGCGATGGGCTTCGGCGTCGCCTGGGTGCTGCTGGCCTCCTTCCTGCTCGGCCGCCGCGAACGCAGACGCCTGGCCGCGCTGTCCCCGTCCGGCTCCGCCCCGGACGGCGGTGGGAGCGAGGACGAGCGGGGCGACCTCGAACCCACCGCCGCGAAGACGGCCGACGGGGAGCGCCACGTCCTGTCGTCGCCCGGCGACGGGCCCGGCACCGTCCGGGTCCCGCCGCTGCCGCGGACCTGGCTGACCGTCTTCAACCTCGTCCTCACCCTCGCCCTCCTGGTCTGTCTGGTCCGGGAGGTCCTGCCGCTGCCGGTGCTGTTCGTCCTCGGGTTCGCGATCGCGCTGCCAGCCAACCATCCCACCTGGGAACAGCAACAGGCGCTGCTCGACCAGCACGCCAGGAGCGTGGTCCTGGTCACCACGATGATCTTCGCGGCCGGTGTCCTCACCGGCATCCTCACCGGCACCGGCATGATCGACGAGATGGCGGAGGCACTCGTCTCCGTCGTCCCCGACTCCTTCGGTGCGCACCTGCCCGTCGTGGTGGCCGTCACCGGTATGCCGCTCAGCCTGGTCTTCACCCCGGACGCCTACTACTTCGGGGTGCTGCCCGTCCTCGCCGAGACCGCGAACGGGTTCGGCACGGACCCGGCCGAGGTCGCCAGGGCCGCCGTCCTCGGCCAGATGACCACGGGGTTCCCGCTCAGTCCGCTCACCGCGTCCACGTTCATCCTGGTCGGCATGAGCGGTGTGTCGCTCGGCGACCACCAGCGCTTCATCTTCCGCTGGGCCTTCGCCACCACCCTGGTCATGACCGCCGGAGCCCTGCTGACCGGCGCGATCCCCCTGTGACCCGTCGACATGCCACGCCCTTACGGGAGTTCGGAGCAGCGCCACACGTTCAGGCACCTGATCCGGGTGCCCCCGCCGACCGAGACGAGGACGCATGAGAAGGATCAGCAGACGCACGGTGCTCGCGGGCACCGCGGGCGCGGTCGTCGCACCGGCCGTGAGCACGGCACCCGCGGCGGCCGACGACACCCCGGCCGTCACGGCGGAAGGACGACGGCCGGCGCCCGGACGACCCGAAGTCCTGCGGACCGACCTGGTCACCCGGGTGACACCGAGGAACAACTGGCTGGTCACGGCCGTCGCCCTCCAGTACGCCCATCGCATCGACCTCGGCGGTACGGTGATCCCGCCCTCGGCCTTCCAGGTGACGGCCACCGTGGGCGGACGGACAGCGGCCCGTACGGTGCTGCGGGTCTACTCCCACACCGCCGCCGACGTGGACCACCGGTCCCGCCCGGGGCGGCCGGGCGACCGCCTGATCCTGGAACTGGACCCGAACGACCCCAACGCGCGGGCGGCGGCCACCGACCCTCTTCCGCTCGACCGTGCCTACTCGGTCCGACAGATGGCGGACGTGCACACCCCGCAGGGCGAACCGGTGCTCAGGGCCGGCCCGTTCGCGAGCCGGAACGACGGCGTCATCACTCCCGTGGTCGACGACTTCGCCGCGGGTTCCTTCACCGACTCGACGGGTTTCGAACTCGACTTCCGGCTGTACCGGCCCGCCCGCTTCGTACGGAACCCGCGGGCGCGCACCCGGTACCCGCTCGTCGTCACCCTGCACGGCGGCGGTGAGGTGGCCGACAACAACATGACCCAGCTGACCTCCAACCGGATCGCGGTCACCTTCGCGGAGCCGGAACGACAGCGCCGCGACCCCGCGTTCGTCCTCTCGCCGCAGATCCCCCTGCCACGGCCCATGGACGGGCCCGACGGCACGGACTGGACCGACGCCAGGGTGCAGGCCGCACTGATCGAACTCGTCGACACCTTCGTGAGCGAGCACTCCCGCAACGTCGACACGGACCGCCTCTACGTTGTCGGCCTCTCCTCGGGCGGGCGCGGCATCTACAGCCTGCTGGCGAAGCGGCCCGACCTGTTCGCGGCGGCTCTGCCCACGGCCGGGTGGGGCGAGACGGCGGCCATGGAGAGGATCACGCACATCCCGATCTGGGCCGACCACTCCGTCGACGACCCGGTCGTCCCCTATCGCGAGGGCCGGTTCGGCAGGCCCGGCACCTGGACACTGATGAACGCGCTGGAGACCGCCGGCGCACCGGTCACCCGCGGGGAGTGGGCCAACGACCTGCCGAAGGCGGAGTTCGAAGCCCGGTCCCGGGAACTCCTGCGGCAGGCCCGCGCCACGCGCAGCCACGTCCTGTTCACGAGCTACCCGCCCGGCACGACACCCGTGAACCCCCACCTCGCCTGGGCCCAGACCTACGAGAACGACGTGGTCATCGACTGGTTGTTCGCCCAGACCCGCTAGCGGCGGCGCCGGTCGCTCTCCCGGCCCTGTCCGCCCGGTCCCGGCTCCACATCTCTCCCGCCACATCCCTCCTTCCGGCTCCTTCCTTCCGCGCTGGGAAAGCTCACCATCCGGCGGACTCCCGCCGCTCCCACAGCGCGGGCGCACCTCGCTGTCCGGTTACCGCGCTCACCGCTATCCGGAGGTAAAGCAATGCGTCCATCCAGTCGTTCCCCCCACCCGACCGCCCCCTCGCGGTCCCGATCCCGTGCCATGACGTCACTGACCGCCCTCGCGACCACCCTCGGCCTGGCACTGGCCCTGCTGACGGTCGCCGCCCCGCCCGCGGCCGCCGCCGACCTGCTGTCCCAGGGCAGACCCGTCACCTCCTCGTCCACCGAGAACGCGTCCACCCCCGCGTCGGCGGCGGTCGACGGCGACACCCGGACGCGCTGGTCGAGCACGTTCGGCGATCCGCAGTGGCTGGAGGTCGACCTGGGCGTCACCGCCACCGTCAGCCGCGTCGTCCTGCGCTGGGAGGCCGCGTACGCCCGCGCGTTCCGGATCCAGATCTCCGACGACGGCACCGCCTGGACCACCCTCCACTCGACCACGACCGGTACCGGCGGCGTACAGACGCTCGACGTGAACGGCACGGGACGGTACGTCCGCCTGCACGGCACCCAGCGGGGGACCCCCTACGGCTACTCGCTGTGGGAGTTCCAGGTGTACGGCTCCGGGGGCGGCACCCCTCCGGGCAGCGGGATCCCCGACCCGACCACCGCCTCACTGGAAGCCGCGAACGGGCCGCTGACCACCGCCACCTACACGGTCCCCGACCCCAGCGGATACGGCTCCGGCACGGTCACCTACCCCACGGGCAGCGGCTCCTACCCGGGCGTCGTCCTGATGCCGGGCTACCAGGGCACGCAGCAGAACCTGCAGTGGCTCGCACCCCGCCTCGCCTCCTGGGGCTTCGTCGTCATCAACGTCGGGACCACCACCCTCATCGACGATCCCGCATCACGCGGCCGGCAGATCTCGGCCGCCGCCACCCAGTTGCTCGCGCTGGGCGAGGCCACCGGAAACCCGCTGTCCGGGAAGGTCGACGGCGCGCTCGGCGCGGTCGGGCACTCGATGGGCGGCGGTGGTGTCATGGCCGCCCTCCGCGACGACGCACGCTTCCGGGCGGGGGTGCCCACGGCCCCGTACTACCCGAACATGAACTTCTCCCAGGTCACCGATCCCACGTTCTTCCTGACCTGCCAGAGCGACCCCGTCGCCCACGGCAACACCTACGCGGTGCCCTGGTACACCTCCATGTCCCAGGCCGAGAAGCTGTACATCGAGGTGCCGGGCGACCATCTGTGCCCGATGACGGGCTCCGGCGACAAAGCCAGGCAGGGCAAGTGGATCGTGTCGTTCCTCAGTCTCTGGCTGCGCGGGGACACCCGGTTCGGCCCGTTCCTGTGCGGTCCCGTACGGGACGCCGACAAGAACAACACCTCCCTGGTCACCCGCTGGATGGACACCTGCCCGTTCTGACCGGCCGCCGGGCCGCGGGCCCGACATGGACGAGGCACGAGGTCACGGTGTGGCGTTCGCGCGCCGCACCGTGCGTCGTGTGGACCGGCGAGGGGTGAGGACCGGCTGCACGAGCCGGTGCCGGTCCACACCGCCGCGGCCGTTGATGAGAGCGATCAGCAGATCGACCGCTTCGTCGCCCACCAGGTCCGGGCGCAGGCTCAGCGTGGTGACGGGCGGGGCCGTCGCCGCGTAGTCCGGGTCCTCGCTGACGCAGGCCACCAGAAGGTCCTGCGGTACCCGGAGCCCGTGCTGTCGCGCGGCGGCGAGGATGTTGTGACCGGAGTCGGAGTAGACGCCGATGACGGCATCCGGCCGAGGACCGCGTACGAGCAGGCGCGTGACCGCCTCGCGTTCGGCGGTGAAGTAGTCGGGGAGCACGGCGTACTCCTCGACCAGGACGGGAAGGTCGCGTTCGGCGCACCAGGACGTGTAGGCGTGCCGGACCAGGCGCGGGTACGCGTCGTCGTGCAGCGGCAGGGAGAGCCCGATCCGTCGGGCGCCCGCCCCGGCGAGATGACCGAGCAGGAGCCGCAGTCCCGCGTCGTAGTCCGTTTCGACCCAGGCGTCGCACCAGTGCGCCTGGGGCGGCCGGCCGTCGCAGACCATCGGGATGCCCCGTTCCCGCAGCAGGGAATGCACGGGGTCGTCGGCGCGCGGCTCGACATGGATGACGCCGTCCATCGGCGTGTTGAGCCACATCCACGGTGACAGCGAACTCGGCATCACCATGAGCAGGTAGCCGCGCTCGTGCGCCGCGGCGATGCCGCTCAGCGCCAGCTGCGCGTAGTACGGGATCTCGGTGTAGGGCACGGGAAGGTCGCCGTACGTCGTCATGGTCAGGCCGAGCACTCCGGTGCCGCCGCGGGCCAGGGCGCGGGCCGTGCCGGCCGGGGCGTATCCGATTTCGCGTGCCGAGGCGAGCACGCGCTGCCTGGTCGTCTCGGACAGCCGCCCGGTGCCGTTGAGGGCGTTCGACACCGTGGCCGTGGACACCCCGGCCCGCGCGGCCACGTCGTCGAGCGTGGGGCGTTGCCAGACACGCGAGCTTCTCATATGTGCACCCCAGCAGCGCCTGTCGTTCCCCAACAACCCTGTGACGGCTTGTGGTTAAGAGCTTAATCACGCAGCGTACTCGCGACGGCGGCCGGGACGGCCGCCGGGTGCGGAGCGTCCCGAACGTCGCGGAACAAGAACAGTCGCGGCCGAACATGGGCCACTTCTCGCCAGGTTCCGTATTCTTGCCCCGCCCAGGGGGCCCTGCCGGATCCGGACGCCCGGGTCCGCGCGGCCTCGCGGGCACAGGGCTCCAGCGCGTCACATGAACCGACACGGCACATGCACCATCGCGGCACACGAACAAGCGCGTCACATGAACAAAAGGGGAAACGGTGGAGGCGACAACTACACGGGTGCGACAGGGCACCATACCTCCGGTGGTGGCGGCGCGGTGGGCGCTGTGGACGTTCGTCCTCGTCAACCTGGTGATCGTCGAGGTGCTGTTCCTCACCGCCGGGACCGGGAAGAACGGCGTGCTCACGGTCGCCAAGTTCTTCGGCCTGCACGCCGCCGTACTGATGCTGTTCCAGTTGCTGCTGGTGGCCCGGCTGCCGTGGCTGGACCGCCGTATCGGCATGGACCGGCTGACGGTGTGGCACCGGTGGATCGGCTTCACCCTGCTGTGGACGATCCTCACCCACGCCGCGCTGGTGGTGCTCGGATACGCGAAGCTCAGCGACACGTCGATGACGAAGACGTTCTCCGCGCTGGCCGGAGTCCCGGCCTCCCTGCTCGGCATGCTGGCCGCGGCGATCGTCGTCGTGGTCGCCGCGGTCTCCGCCCGACAGATCCGGAGGCGGCTGCGCTACGAGACCTGGCACGCCCTGCACCTGCTGCTGTACGTGGCGTTGGGGCTGGCGTTCGTCCACCAGCTGCAGGAGACCACGACCTTCACCTCCTCCGCGCCCGCGCAGATCTACTGGTGGGTCCTGTGGCTGTTCGCGTTCGGCTCCCTGATCGCCGGGCGGATCGTGCTGCCCGTGTGGCGCAACGCCTATCACCGCTTCGAGGTCGTGGCCGTGGTGCCGGAGTCGGACGACGTCGTGTCGGTCCACGTCACCGGCCGTCACCTCGACAGGCTGCCCGCCCGGGCCGGCCAGTTCTGCTTCTGGCGCTTCCCCGGCCACAACCCCTGGTGGACGGCCAACCCCTTCTCGCTGTCGGCGGCGCCCGACGGCCGCACGCTGCGCCTGACGGCGAAGGCCTCCGGCACCACCAGCGCCGGCCTGCGCCACCTCCCCATCGGGACCCGCGCGTTCGTCGAGGGCCCGTACGGCGCCTTCACCTCACTGCATCGCACCCGGCCCGGCGCCCTGCTGATCGCCGGGGGAGTGGGGATCACACCCGTCCGGGCCATGCTGGAGGAAAAGCCGGCCGGCGATGTCGTCGTCCTCTACCGGGTGCGCAGCGAGGACGACGCCGTACTGATCGACGAGGTGCGCACGCTCGTGGAGGATCTCGGTGGGCAGCTGCACCTGCTCACCGGCCGCCGGGGCGAGGGCAGCCCCCCGTTCGAGCCGCAGAACCTCCGTGCCCTGGTCCCCGACATCGCCGAGCGCGATGTGTACGTCTGTGGCCCGGCCGCGATGACCTCGGCCGTGCTCGGTGCCCTGCAGAGGCTGCAGGTTCCCCGCTCGCAGGTGCACGCCGAGCGCTTCGGCCTGGCCTGATCGGGCCGGTCCGGTCCCGCCACTCGCCCCGACGGCCCCCGCACCCGGTTGTTCCACGCACCGGGGGCGGGGGCCCCGGTGTTCGTCCAGGCGTCCACAACGGCCCAGTGCGTCCCATGCGGCGCCTATGGACGGTCTACCGGTCATCGCTGGTCGCAACTGGGGCGGAACTGCGGCAATTTCGGGCCCGCTCGTTCAGTACCGGTACATCAGGCGTCCCGGCCGTGCGTGCTTCGTAGGGTCCTTGCACCCGGCGGCGGAAGGCGACGCCCGAGCCGCGCACCGACCAGGAGGAGACGCTGTCATGAGCAATGTGGAGATTTCCCTGAAGGAGATCATGACGTCGATCGAGGGCGCCTTGGGGACCGCGTTGGTCGACTACACCAGTGGCATGGCGCTGGGCACGTTGGGGGGCGGCAAGGACCTCGACCTGACCGTCGCGGCAGCGGGCAACACGGACGTGATCCGCGCCAAGACCCGCACCATGGAACACCTCGGTCTCAAGGGTGCGATCGAGGACGTACTGATCACCCTCGGCGGCCAGTACCACATCATCCAGCCGCTCAAGGGCCGTGCCGGCAACGGGCTGTTCCTCTATCTCGTGCTCGACCGGACGAGGTCCAACCTGGCGATGGCCCGCCATCAGCTCAAGCGCATCGGGGCCGAACTCGACGTGTAGACATCTCCGGGACAAGCGGCGTCGCACGCCCATGACTTGAAGACTTCTTCAACTGGGCATATCCAGATCAGGTCAATCCCCTGGGTGTGCGGCGCCGGATCCAGGAGGATTGACCGCACCACCGACTTCCGCACCACCGATCTCCGCACCACCGACCGCACGGCGGCACCGACGGCCCGCCGTGCGGTCGGGAAGAGCCCGTCACGCGCCAGGGAGTGAGCGATTCTCATGCAGGTCCCCCTCTACCAGGCCAAGGCCGAGTTCTTCCGCATGCTCGGCCACCCGGTCCGTATCCGGGTCCTGGAACTGCTGCAGGGCGGCCCCCTTGCCGTACGCGACCTGCTGAGCGAGATCGACATCGAACCCTCCAGCCTCTCGCAGCAGTTGGCGGTACTGCGCCGCTCGGGGATCGTCATCTCCATCCGGGAGGGCTCCACCGTCAGCTACGCGCTCGCCGGTGGCGACGTGGCCGACCTGCTCCGCGCGGCCCGCCGGATCCTGACCGAACTCCTCGCCGGACAGCGGGAACTGCTGGCCGAACTCCAGCAGGCGGAAACCCAGCCGGCCCTCACCCCGGGCGGAGGCGAACGGCGCCCCTGACCCGCGGCGGGGCTCTACGGAGGCCACGGCAACAGGCCCCCGACAGCGGGAAGTCGCCAGGTGTCCGGTCTCGCCGGTCGTGAGCCCGTGCATGCGTGGCTTGTACACGCAGTGTCGTCGTCGTGCACTGCGGCTGGGGCCGTTGGGGCGGGTTGACAGCACGACGTGGTGCTTGCATGGGCCCGGCCTTGCTGCTGGCGCTGGGCACGATGATCGCGTACCCCTTCGAGATGGACACCATCGTGCGGCTCTCGGGTGACCGTCTCGCCGCCACCCACTACGGCCAGCACAACACCATCTGCGGTGTGGGCATCACCTTGGGGAACCTGCTCACCGGCGCGGCCCTCGACGCCGCCGGAGCGGCCGGCGTGTCCGCCCTGCCCTGGGCTGGCGCTGCCGGCCCTGGGGCTGGTCTGTGCCGGGGCCCTGTACGGGCTGCATCGCGCCGGACGGCTGACCCGGGCGGCTCCTGAGCCGACGCCCGCCGTGGTCCGACTCCGACCCGGAGTCCGCTGCCGGGGCGAGGAGAGGGGCTCATACCGCCCGCCTCGCCCCGGTTCGCCGCCGGTGCACCGGGGCGTAGGCCTCAGAGCGGGTTGAGGCGGGCCTTGAGCAGGCAGAACTCGTTGCCCTCGGGGTCGGTCAGGACGTGCCACTGCTCGTCGCCGGTCTGGCCGATGTCGGCCCGGCGCGCACCGAGCCTCAGCAGGCGTTCCAGTTCGGCGTCCTGGTCGCGGTCGGTGGCGTTGACGTCGATGTGCAGCCGGGACTTCCCCGGCTCCGGCTCCTCCCGGTAACTGAGGATGATCGTCGGCTGGGGGCCGCCGAATCCCTCGCGCGGCCCGATCTCCAGCGTGCCGTCGTCCTCGCGGTCGAGTACGACGAAGTCCAGGACCTCGCACCAGAACCGCGCCAGCACCTCGGGTTCGCGGCAGCCGAGCACGAGTTCACTGATACGGCATGCCATGGAAGCGACCTTCTCTCAGCCGGGGGACCGCCGGGGAGGCCATCCAGCGCATCGCACGGCCTCCGGCAGTGGAGATCAACCCGGCGACCGTACCGGACGAGACGATCAAGGGCGAGAGGATTTCGGCGCCACGCCTGCCGGCCCGTCAGCTGTCCGCCGGGTACACGCGGGTCACCTTGCCCTTGGGGTCGGCCTCCAGATAGCCGGACTGGCTGTACTCGTCGCTGAAGTAGATGGCCATCCCGGCCGGGGTGTCGAAGATGTCGTTGGGCTGCCGCACCAGCAGGTAACGGTTCTCCGGGTCGGGGACGTTGAGCTTCTTCTCCGCCTCCTTCAGGAGTGCGGGGACCTTGTCCCAGTCGAAGTCGTCGAGACTGAGAGGCTGTTCGCCACCGGAGAGGGTGCCCTTGATGATGCCCTTCTCCACGCCCTGTCCCGGGCGGTAGGTGTAGGAGTCGTACTTCTTGTCACTGCCCTCGACCATGAGCTGCGCCGACACGAAGTCCGGGTAGACCGAGAAGTCGCCGAACGTGTCCCGGCCGGTCTCCTTCTTGAACGCCTTGATCGCGGTGCGGATGCCGTCCGGAGTCAGCATGTCGCCGGTCTCCGGGGTGTCCTCGGTCTCCGAGGTGTCCTTCTGCTTCGCGTCCGTCGGGTCGGCGTCGGCCGGTGAGGCGGTCGACTTCGGGGCGGACGTGGTGGCCGAGGCGGTCGGCGAGGCACCCGCGTCCGAGTCGCCGTTGTCGTCCAGGGGCAGCAGCCACCACAGCAGGCCCAGAACGCCGGCGAGCGAGGCTCCAGTCACGCCCAGCAGCACGCCGCCACGCCGTCCACGCCTCGGCGGCGGGCCCACGGGCGCGGTCACCGGCTGGTACGGGCCCTGTGGGGGGTGCCCCTGGGGCGAGTGTCCTTGTGGTGAGTGGTACGACGACGGCGGCGGGCCGAAACCGGCGGTCGTGGCGCGCGCCGGATCGGACGTGCTCTTGGCGATGCCGACGGAAGGCGGCGGGGAGGCGGTGGCGCCGGAGGCAGTGAACGCGGTCGGCGAGGTGAGGCCGCCCGGGTGGGGAGAGACCGGGCTGGTGGTGGGCGGCGGGGTCAGCGGGTACGAGGTGGGCTCGGCCCATGCCGCCGGAGTCGCCGGGCCGGACTCGACCTCGGCGAGCCGTTGGTCGAACACGGCTGCCGACGGCCGTGCGGCGGGATCCCGTACGAGCACGCTCATCAGCACGTCGCCCAGGGCTCCGGCGCGCACCGGGGGCACGACGTCGTCGTTGAGGACCGCGGCGAGGGTGGCCAGGGTGCTGCCGCGGCGCAGCGGGTGGTGGCCCTCCACCGCGGTGTACAGCATCATCGCCAGTGACCAGAGGTCGGAGGCGGAGCCGCCCTCGTGCCCGGAGATGCGTTCCGGTGCCATGAAGTCGGGCGTACCGATGACCGAGCCGGTGGCGGTGAGACCGGTCGTCTCACGGATCGCGGCGATACCGAAGTCGGTGAGGACGGGGCGCCCGTCGGGGCGCATCAGCACGTTGGCGGGCTTGACGTCCCGGTGCTGGATACCGGCGTCGTGTGCGGCCGTCAGCGCGGCCAGCACCTGCCGGCCGATCCGCGTCGCCTCGGTCGGCGCCATCGGGCCCTGGGCCAGCCGGTCGGCCAGCGAGCCGCCGCTGACCAGTTCCATCACGAGCCACGGATAGGTGCCCTCACCGCCGTCGACTATGTGGTGGATGGTGACGACGTTCGGATGATCGATGCGAGCCAGGGCCCTGGCCTCGCGCAACACCCGTTCGCGCAGCTGCCGCGCGCCGTCGGGGTCGTACTCGGCGAGGTCCCGGTCGGGCGGGCGGACCTCCTTGACGGCCACCAGACGGTGCAGCACCAGGTCCCTGGCCCGCCAGACCGTCCCCATCCCGCCGCCACCGAGGCGGGTCTCCAACTCGAAGCGCCCGTCGACGACTCGTCTTTCGGGCCCTCTGTCGTCCTCGTTCATGGGCGGGAGCATAGTTGCCTTTACCGCCAGCTTTCGCCGCTTCGTGCCGCGACGACTCGGCACGGCTGCCAACTCGGCCGGAGGGCCGCCGACTTGTGGTCACGCCGTGGCCGCGCAGGCCCGAGGCCAGGCCTCGACAATCGGTGATCCCTCCCTCTAGACATCCGATCTATTCAGCGGCGACGATGATCGCGCCTCTGGCGGAAGCCGATATGGCTGTCAGGTTTTAGCGAAAGAGCCGATGAATGGGCTGGGAGATCTTACTGTGATCAATGAATCCGACCCGCAGCGACGCAGCGTCCTCAAGTTCGGCAGTGCGCTCGCCTTCGCACCGTTGATCACACAGCTGACCGGAGGCACCCCCGTGGACCGAGCCGTCGCCGCCGGGAGCG
Organism: Streptomyces stelliscabiei; assembly: GCF_014873495.1. GTDB lineage: Bacteria > Actinomycetota > Actinomycetes > Streptomycetales > Streptomycetaceae > Streptomyces > Streptomyces bottropensis. The sequence continues at coordinate 9,775,081 of NZ_JADBGF010000001.1, forward strand.
CCGCCCCGGCCGCCGTCCAGTCACCGACCCTCTCCCGTACGGGGCTGAAGTACCGCGTCCCCGCCACGGCCTGGCAGTCGCAGGCGCTGCCGATCGGCAACGGCCGACTCGGTGCCATGCTCTTCGCCGATCCCGACGAGGAGCGCGTCCAGTTCAACGAACAGAGCCTGTGGGGCGGGGTCAACAACTACGACAACGCCCTCGCGGGCAGGCCCGACAGCGACTTCGACACCGGCATGACCGGCTTCGGCTCGTACCGGAACTTCGGCGACGTCGTCATCACCTTCGCCTCGCGCGCGCGTCCGAAGGTCACCGCCCCGCAGGGACCGTACAACAGCTCCGCGGAGGAAGGTGTCGACAAGTCCTGCGACGGTGCCTCGACCACCAAGTGGTGCATCGACGGGCCCGGTGCGAAGGTGCTGTGGCAGGTCGAGCTGCCCGACCCGGTCGCGGTCGCCTCGTACCGTCTGACGAGCGCCAACGACGTGCCGCAGCGCGACCCTCGGCAGTGGACCTTCTCGGGTTCCGCCGACGGCGACACCTGGATCACGCTGGACCGCCGCACGCTGGACGCGCCCTTCGAGAGCCGCCTGCAGACCAAGGAGTTCACCTGCGCCGACAGCGCCGCCTACCGCTTCTACCGGTTCGACTTCGTCCCCGCGGCAGGCGTCAGCCACTTCCAGGTGAGCGAGATCGGCCTGGCCGGCGTCGATCTCGGCGGCGCCGGTTCGACGTACCTGTCCTCGCCCAGCGGACACTCCCAGGGGTCCGGATCGGGCGCCGGGTCCCGGGCCGCGGACATCTCCCGTTCGGTGGACGGCGATCCGGCCACGGTCTGGCGGGTCGGCTCCGCCGCGCCGGCGGTCCTCTGGCAGGCCGACCTGCCACGCGCCGCCGTCGTCACCTCGTACACGCTGACCTCGGCCCCCGACCGTCCCCACGAGGACCCCCGGCGATGGCTCCTGGAGGCGTCGCAGGACGGGCAGGCCTGGACGACCCTCGACACACAGGACCCGCAAAGGCCGTTCGCCGACCGTGGCGAGCGGCGGACCTTCCCGATCACCAACAGCACGGCCTACCGCGTCTACCGGCTCACCCTGGTCCCCGGCAGGTCCGCGACCGGCCTGCAGATCGCGGAGATCGCGCTGACGGGCCCGACCTTCGACACCCGCACCCAGCGGACGGTCGTCGAGTACGAGCGCAGCCTCGACTTCGTCCAGGGCCTCCACGTCACCCGCTTCGGCCCGCCGGGGCGGCGCGTCCTGCGCGAGGCCTTCGCCAGCCGCTCGGCGGACGTCATGGTCTTCCGCTACACCTCCGACAGCGCCCGGGGGCTCTCCGGCGCGATCGCGCTGACGTCCGGACAGGACAAGGCCCCGACCTCCGTCGACCCCGACACCCGGCGGATCGCCTTCAGCGGTGTCATGGGCAACGGCCTCCGGCACGCGTGCACCATCCAGGTCGTGGACACCGACGGCGACTTCGACGCCGACGGCTCGACGCTCAGGTTCAGCGACTGCACGACGCTGACACTGCTCCTCGACGCCCGTACCGACTACAAGCTCGACGCCGCGGCCGGATGGCGGGGAGGCGATCCGCGGGCGGCCATCGACCGGGCGCTCGACAAGGCGGCCGCCCGGCCCTACCGCAAGCTGCGCGACCAGCACACCGCCCGGACCAGCGCTCTCATGAAGCGGGTCTCCGTCGCCTGGGGCACCTCCGCCGCCGATGTCGTCGCCCTGCCGACCGACGCCAGGCTGGCACGCTACGCGGCAGGGAAGACGGACCCCACCCTCGAACAGGCGATGTTCGACTACGGCCGGTACCTGCTCATCAGCTCCTCCCGCCCCGGCGGCCTGCCCGCCAACCTCCAGGGCCTGTGGAACGACAGCAACCAGGCGGCGTGGGCCTCCGACTACCACACCAACATCAACATCCAGATGAACTACTGGGGAGCGGAGACGACGAACCTCGCGGAGTGCCACGAGGCACTCGTCGGCTTCATCCGGCAGGTGGCGGTGCCCAGCCGCGTGGCGACCCGCAACGCCTTCGGCGCCGGCACCCGGGGCTGGACCGCCCGCACCAGCCAGAGCGTCTTCGGCGGCAACGCCTGGGAGTGGAACACCGTCGCGAGCGCCTGGTACGCCCAACACCTCTACGAACACTGGGCGTTCACCCAGGACCTGGACTACCTCCGCTCGGTCGCCCATCCGATGATCAAGGAGATCTGCGAGTTCTGGGAGGACCACCTCAAGGAGCGTGAGGACGGACTCCTCGTCGCGCCGGACGGCTGGTCACCCGAGCACGGGCCGCGCGAGGACGGGGTCATGTACGACCAGCAGATCATCTGGGACCTGTTCCAGAACTACCTCGACTGTGAGGCCGTCCTCGGCGCGGACCCCGCCTACCGGGCCAAGGTCGCGGACCTGCAGGCGCGCCTCGCACCGAACAAGATCGGCAAGTGGGGCCAACTGCAGGAGTGGCAGAGGGACATCGACAGCCCCACCGACATCCACCGCCACACCTCACACCTCTTCGCGGTCTACCCGGGCCGCCAGATCACCCCGAGGAACCGCGATTTCGCGGCCGCCGCCCTCGTCTCGCTCAAGGCCCGGTGCGGGGAGAAGGACGGCGTCCCGTTCACCGCGGCGACGGTGTCGGGCGACAGTCGCCGCTCCTGGACCTGGCCCTGGCGGGCGGCCCTCTTCGCCCGCCTCGGCGACGGGCAGCGCGCCCAGGTCATGCTGCGGGGACTGCTCACCTACAACACGCTGCCCAACCTGTTCTGCGACCACCCGCCCTTCCAGATGGACGGCAACTTCGGCATCTCCGGGGCCGTGGCGGAGATGCTCCTGCAGAGTCACGACGGCGTCATCCACCTCCTTCCCGCACTCCCGGACGACTGGAAGGCCGAAGGGTCGTTCACCGGCCTGCGCGCTCGCGGTGGCTACGAGGTGAGCTGCGCGTGGCGCGACGGCAGGGTCACGTCGTACGACATCGTCGCCGACCGGGCGCGGGACCGGAGGAAGGTCACCGTGCGGGTGAACGGCACCGAGAAGAAGGTGAAGCCGACCACACCCTGACGGAGCCGCCGTCTCGCCGACGCCACGCCGGCCGGGCCGACGACGACTTCCCCGCCCCGAACGCGGCGGCCCACCTCGTCGGCCCGTCGGGCACGCCCGCCCGGTCCGGGGAGGAGGTCACCCGACGGCGTTGTCCAGATGGGCGATGACGGCCGGCACGTCGTCACTCTCGGTGCCGCGGATCAGCTGCAGGGCCGGCCGGACCAGGCCACCCGGCCGTGCCACCAACCGCGCGAGCACGGCCGCCCGCACGTCGAGTCGTTCGATGGTGGCCTCGCGCTCCTCCTCGTTCTGGCGGGCGAGCAGGACGGCGTTGTGCCAGGCCTCGGCACGGGACTGGCGGACACTGAAGTCGAGGATCCGCTCGTCCGTGCGGGCGCCCAGCCGGTCCAGCAGCGACATGAGCGGTGACAGGGCGCCGACCGAGGCCTGCACCGCCAGCGCCACCCGCGCGATGATGTCGTTGATGAGCAGGAAGTCGTGCCGTAGCGCGTGGATGGCCTCGCCCGGGCCGGTGCGCGCCGCCGCGACGGCCAGGTCGAGGTTGACGTGCGCGTTCACGCCGAGCAGCAGGTGCTGGACGATGATCGTGTCGCCGTCGTCGAGCAGCCCGAACGCCTGACGCCAGCAGCGGGGCCCGCCCCGGTCGCGGCGCCAGGTGTCGTACGCGTCGAAGTAGCGGTTGCCGAAGAACGTGTCGAAACGGTCCATGCGGGCGCCGTCGTCGAACAGCCCGGCGTGGATGCCTGCCCGGACCTCGGCGGTCACCTGTCGGTACAGCGCCGCGAAATATCCGACGCGGTCACCGGAGCGGACGGCCTCCCGCACGATCCCGGCAAGCCCGTCCACGACCTCGTCGATGTTCTCCGCGTTCTTCGCAGCCATGACCAACTCCCCTTCAGAGGACCCTGGTTGAGCCCGCCGCCCGAGTGGTGTCCGCCGTGCCGAGCACAGCCCCGTTGTACCACCGCACGGCCGGAACGGACCCGCCCCGCGGCGAAGTCCGGGCGGGAGCCCACCGTGCTTCCCGCCATGGCGGGGCCGGACCGGTGTGCCTCCGTTCGGTGCCCTTCGGCATGCGGGCCGGGAGGAAGCCGCGTACATGTGTCGGTGTGTCCCTGACCCCTCCGATCCAGCCGATGCTCGCCGAAGCGCGACGGGTCCTTCCCCCGGAAGGGGCCCTGCCCGGAGGACTGGTCGCGGAACAGAAGGCGGACGGGTTTCGCGCCCTCCTCTTCACCCGTCCGGGACACGCGCTGATCCAGTCCCGCAGGGGCTCGGACCTGACCGGTGCCTTCCCGGACATCGCCGTGGCGGCCGCGGGCCTGGGGGAGACGCTCGTCCTGGACGGTGAGCTGGTCGTGCCCCACCAGGGCCGGCTGGACTTCCCCAGACTCCAGAGCCGCGCGAGCCGCCGGGGCGCCGGTGCCGTACAGGCCGCCGCCCGCCATCCGGCGTACCTGATCGTCTTCGACGTCCTGGAGGCGGCGGGCGGGGAGCAGTTGGCCCGGCCGTACCGCGAGCGACGAGCCGTGCTGGAGGACCTCTTCGCCCGGGGTGTGCTCGCCGCCCCCTTCACGCTGTGCCCGAACACGACCGACCGCGCCACGGCACGGGACTGGCTGGACCCCGCCTGGGGCACGGCCGGCATCGAAGGGGTCGTGTGCAAGGGGCTCGCGCAGCCCTACCTCCCCGGCCGACGGGCCTGGATCAAGGTGCGCGCCCAGCTCACCTCCGAAGCCGTGATCGGCGCGGTCACCGGCTCCCCGACGAACCCGCTCACCCTCGTGCTGGGCCGTTACGACGACGCCGGTGATCTGCGCATGGTCGCCCTCACCACGCCGCTGGACACCGCGACCCGGCAGGACCTGGGCCGGCGGCTGACCCGAGCGGGCGCGGAACACCCCTGGCACGGACAGCGCTTCGGCGCGGGATGGGGAACCCGTAGCCAGTTGGACCACCGCCCCGTCCTGCCGGACCTGGTCGCCGAGTTCGTCGCGGACGCGGCTCTCGACGCGGGCCGCTACCGCCACCCGGTCCGCTTCGTACGGGTCCGCGACGACATGGCCCCGGACGAGGTGGTGTCGTTCGGGGAGAACGCCTGACCCCGGTGTGCCCGGGGCGGATGCCGCGGGGCATTCCGGACGCGGTGTCAGGGGCCGGCCCGGTCAGCGCAGGATCTGCGCGGCGTACAGGGCGCCGACGCCCGTGGCGAGGGCGCCGAGCAGGAGCCGGAGCGCGGTCTCGGGCAGCAGCGGCTGGAGGCGGGCGCCGACGTAGCCGCCGACCAGGCCGCCGGCGCCGCAGGACACGCCCAGCAGCCAGTCGGGGGCGACGTCCCCGGTGGTGGTCAGGGAGAGCAGCCCGTAGGTGATCGCACCGATGACGGACGTCACGAACGTGGCGGCCAGAGCGGCGGGCGCGACCGTGGCCACGGGTGTTCCGCGGCCGACGAGGACGGGACCGAGCAGGGAGCCGCCGCCGATCCCGTAGATGCCGCCCGCGACACCCACGGCCAGGGCCAGCGAGGTCGTCGCGCGGGGCGAGGGCGGACGGGCGGCCCGGTTCGACGCCGGCCGGAGGGTCCGCAGGCACAGCCACAGCCCGAGCGGCAGCAGCAGTGCGGAGATGAGCAGGCGGAAGACCCGGGGGCCCGGCACCGCGAACACACGGATCACCGCGCCGATGATCACGCCGGGCACGGAACCCGCGACGAGCAGCCGGGTCAGCGGGCCGCCCAGCCGCCCGGCACGCCAGTAGCGCATGAGGGCGCCCGGCCCGGCCACGACGTTGTACAGCAGGTTCGTCGGGGTCACCGCCGGGCTCGGCACTCCCAGGACGCTGACCTGCACCGGCAGCAGGAAGACCGCGCCGGAGACACCCACGGGCGAGGTGGCCACCGAGATCAGGAGCCCGGCGACGAATCCGAGCAACCCCGTCGACCACGCCACCCGGACTCCCTGGACAGATCACCGTTCACCTGAACCCGATCCAACCTCCACCGGAGGCGACGGACAACCGCCGTCCACTGTGCGAAACGGTGGTGACACCGCGTCAGCTCGGGGCGAGGACGGCCTGGATGGCCGGCGCGAGGCCGGCTTCGATCTCGTCCGGCGTCAGTGCGGTCACCGCGGGCAGCCGCAGCAGGTAACGGGTGAGTCCGAGGCCGAGCAGCTGGGCGGAGACCAGTCCGGCGCGGTGGGCGGCGAGCCCCGGGCCCAGGGCGGCGGCCAGCGCCGGGGCGACCTGGGCCGCGAAGATCTCGTGCATGCGGGCCGCGGCCTGTTCGTTGGTGACGGCGGAGCGGAGCAGGACCAGCAGCGCGTCGTCGGCGGGGTCGCCCTCCCAGCGGGCGAGGAAGTGGCGCACCAGCGCCTGTGCCGTCTCGTCGGCCGGAACGCTCGTCAGGTCCGGCAGCCGCAGGTCGATGGCGAGGGTCGCGTCGAAGAGGTGGGCCTTGCTGCCGAAGTAGCGCATGACCATCGAGGGGTCGATGCCCGCGTCGGAGGCGACGGCCCGGATCGTGGTGCGTTCGTAGCCCTGGGCGGCGAATCGTTCCCGTGCGGCGCGCAGGATCGCGGCCTTCGTGCGGTCGGAACGCCTGTCCGTGCCGGTGGTCTCGGTGCCTCGCGTCATGCCAACGACTGCAGGCCAACACGTGTTGACTTTCCAGTCCGAGCCTGAGCGTAACGGAAGACCCCGTCATGGACACCACCGCCCTGCCCGCCCGCACCGAGGTAGCCGTCGTCGGCGGCGGCCCCACCGGACTCGCGCTCGCCGTCACCCTCGCCTCGGCCGGCATCGACTTCGTCGTCCTGGACCGTCTGACCGAGGGCGCGCCGACGCCCTCTTCGGACTCCTCGCCTCGAAGGGACGGGACTCGCGGGGCCCGATCGGAACAGAACAGGGCACCGGGGAGTCGCTGAACCGGGTGGCTTGCTGAAACCGGTGTGTCCCACGACGTGTTGCCGAGCGTGCTCCAACGCCTTTGTCCGGTGGGGCGGATGAGGCGTGGGGGGAGGAGGATTCGCCCAGCGTGCGGATGTCCGGGATGCCCTCGCCGTGAGGCGACTCCACGGCGGACGGCCGACGGCCGACGGGAGTTCCGTGGAATAGCGCCGGGACTCCGGGGCACTCGGACGACCGGAAAGCGCAGGGCGCTGAGCGCTCCGACAAGCGGAGCGCCCTCAGCACATACGCCTACAACAGAGGAATGTGATGACGAGTTACGGTAGCTCTTCCGCCACTTCCGGGTCGCGCACCAACAGTCTGGCCATCGCCAGCCTGGTCAGCGGAATCATCGGTATCTTCCTCTTCAACGTGATCCTCGGCCCCGTGGCCATCGTGCTGGGTGCCGTCGGAATGCGGCAGGCAGCCACGAAGGGGGGCGGCGGCATGGCCAAGGCCGGTGTCATCCTCGGGGTGGTGGACCTGGTCATCTTCGCGGTCCTGCTGGCCGTGGCCGCGTCCAACGGCGGTGTCACCTGGTACGTCGGAGGCTGATCACCGCATCGTGCGGCATGGGAACGGCTCGGTCCACACCGAGCCGTTCACGCGTTCCTCGGCCGGCCGCGAACGCCTGTCGCACGGCATGCCGAGGCGCTTCCGTCCTGCATCACTCCTCCGACTCCAGAATCCCGTCGAGTGTCCGGCGCCCCAGTCTGCTCATCGTCGGATTGCTCTCGACGTAGTACCAGACGAGCCCCATCGCCTGTTCGAACGCCCATGCCTTGCCGCGCTCCCACTCCAGATCGTCGCAGCCCAGTGTGCGCCGGAGCACGTCCCGCGGACCTGGCCGCAAGAGGTGCCAGGCACTGATCAGGTCCAGCGCGGGGTCGGCCGGGCCGAAGCCGCCGGTGTCGATCACGCCGCTGAGCCGGCCTCCCGCGACCAGTACGTTGCCGGGGATCAGGTCACGATGGCTCATCACGTCGGCACCCGTGCGTGGCAGCTCCCGAAGGCGGTTCCACACCCGGCGCAGCCGGGGCACGTCGAGCAGGCCCTCACTCTCCTCGAAGCACTGCTCCATCCATCCGTCATGGTGAACGAGAACGCCGCCCCGCCCCCCGCCGCTGAAGATCCGCCCCCGTGTCTCGGCTCCCCGGAGGGCTCCGACGAAGGCCGCGAGGTCCTCGGCGAAAGCGTCCGACCCACTCGCGTCGGCATCCGAGGCGACCGTTCCCGGCAGCCATGTCTGGACCGACCACGGCATGGGGTAACCCCCTCCCGGACGTCCCAGGGCGACGGGTTCCGGGACGGGGAACCGGGACACCCGCGCAAGTTCCGCGCTCGCCCGAGCCTCCTCCTGCAAGGCCGTCAGTGCCTCGGCGGCATCGGCCGGACGCAGCGGGAAACGCGCCGAGAGGTCGTCCCCGATGCGGAAGATGGCGTTGACCGTCCCGGTCGACGGCAGGAGCCGGATCGCCTTGCCGCTCCACTGCGGGAACTGTTCCCGGATCAACATCGCGACCGTCTCGACGGTCACGTCCACCTGGTCGTCGTGCATGGCCATCTCTCGCAGGCTCCTCCGCCGGTCCACCTCGACGCAGGGCGCGGACGAGATCATCTGAGACGACAGCCAGTATTCAGACGCCAGGACTTGGATCAAACCGAATTTGACGAACGGACCTCGTGGGCCGCCGGCGGAATTCCCACCCGGGTACGGGAGTTGATCACCACATGACCCAGAAACCAGGCCCTCGCCCACTGAGTGACGAAGCCCTCTCCGGCCTCCTCGGCGCCCAGCAGTTCGGCACGCTCGCCACCGTCAAGCGCGACGGGCACCCCCACCTGACCACCATGCTGTACAGCTGGGATCCCGCGGCCCGCGTCGTGCGGTTCTCGACGACGGCCGACCGGGTCAAGGTCGGGCATCTGCGGCGCGACCCGCGTGCGGCGCTGCATGTACAGGGCGGCGACGTGTGGTCGTTCGCGGTCGCCGAGGGCGAGGCCGAAGTCTCCGGGACCACCACGGTCCCCGGCGACGCGGTGGGGCGGGAACTGCTCGCCATGGTCCCGAAGTCCGCGGAGCCCGAGGACGAGGACGCTTTCCTGGAGCAGTTGGTCGCCGAGCGCCGCGTGGTCGTCCGGCTGAGGGTGACCCGGCTCTACGGCACCGCGCTGGACATCGACGGATAGGGGACCGGTCCCGCCGGGTGCCGCGAGGCGCGGCACGAACGGAACTCGTGCCCGCGGCGTCTGAGGGAACATGAAGGTATCGCGTCGATCAGCCGTCCTGCTCCTGAGCGCCGGGGTGTTGCTCACCGCCTGCTCTACCGCGTCCGACGATCCGGGGAGCGAGGGGTACACCGGCCCCACCCTGCCTGCCCGCACCGTCAAGGAGGGCACCTGGCAGGAAGGGCCGGCCGAGCCCAGGAAGCACAGGCCGTACCCGTACGACATCAACACGCACTGCGGGATCAAGTGGGTGCGCTTCGGCGGCCGTTGGTGGGTCCTCGACACGGTGTTCCCCGGTGTCGAGCAGGTGCAGGGGGAGCCGCCCTCGCCGGGGCGCGAGAGGGTCGCCGGCTACATGACCCTGATCGGCGCGGACACCGCCAACTTCGACGCCGCCGGAATGCCCACCCTGCAGTTCGTACCCACCGAGGAGGAACCGCCGGGCTGCGCCTAGCGTTCGCAGCTGTCGCACACCGGTCGCGGCGTGCGTCTGTCCGGCCGACAGCACCGTCGCCGCACCCAGTGCCACGGTGGTCACACCGACCTGTACCGCGCTGCGCATCGAGGTCTTCAACGCTCCCCCTGTCCCGTGACGGCCATGGTGGGTCATGTCCCGAGTCATGCTGGACGCGGAGCGGTGCCGGCACATGGGGGAGCACCCCAAGTACCGGACGTCGTGTCGGGGGCGGGCACGGGGTCCGGGACGGCGGGCGGCCGACCTGCGATGTCGGTCGACGGGGTTCGGTCACGGGCTCCACGGATCATGTCCGGGCCGGGTCGCCGCCGAGGTCCTCCGTGAGGACGACCGCGGCGGTCGTGCTCTTGCCGACCGGTTCCCGGCGCACCGCGTAGCTCTCGCACGCGGCCATGACGATCTCCAGCCCGTGCTGCCCGACCCGGTCCGGTTCCGCGGGCGAGGCCACCGGCAGCGTCGGGTCGCTGTCCCAGACCGTGACCTGCACCGAGCCGCCGGACACCTCCAGGTCCAGCAGACAGGGGCCGGGCGCGTACTTGCAGGCGTTGGTCAGCAGCTCGCTGACGACCAGCTGCACGGTGCCCATGGCTCTGGCGGAGACCGGAAGATCGAGGACGGACTGCAGGCGGACCAGGAAGGCCCGGGCCATGGCACGGCCCTGAGCGATGTCGCCGGGGTTGCCGTGGTACATCGCCGAGCTTTTGATCAACCCGTCGTGCAGCAGAGGGCTGTCGTCGTGGGCAGCCTCGTCCATGCGATCCGCCCGCTTCCTGAGCCTTGATCGGTACACGGGCCCGTCTACCCCCAAAATCCCGGGAACATCAGACTCGGCCGTACGTCTCCGCTCTCCACCCGTCTGCCGCAGGCCGGGGCATGGCCCGCTCGGCCGGACGGGTGGCGGAGAACACCACCGCCTACTGGCTGCGCAGGAGGAGCAGGGCGATGTCGTCCGTACGGGCGTGATGCGGCCCCGCGTGGTGGAGGAGGCTGTCGGCGAGGTCGTCGAGGGGCAGGTCGCCGTCGCCGGTGAGATGACGGGCGAGGGCCGTGATGGAGTCGGTGATGTCGGTGTCGGGGGTTTCCACGAGGCCGTCGGTGTAGAGGGCGAGCACCGCTCCCGCGGGCAGCGGGAGAGTGGTGACCGGATAGTCGGCCGCCCGACCCACCGCGATGCCCAGCAGGGGGCCTGGCTCCACCGTGAGCGCGACGGTCCGCGGCGCCGGCGCGGGCTCGCGCAGCAGCGGGGGCGGATGCCCCGCACTGGCGAGGTGCAGGCGCCGCTCGGCGAGGTCGATGTGGACGTAGAGGCAGGAGACGAAGAGGTCGGTCTCCAGGTCCGTCAGGACGCGGTTGGTGCGGGCCAGGACCTCACCGGGCAGCGCGCCGGCGGTGGCGTGGACGGCGGTGCGGACCTGGCCCATGAGGGCCGCGGCGTGCATGCTGTGGCCCTGCACGTCGCCGATGACGGCGGCGGCGGTCGTCTCGCTCAGGCGGATCAGGTCGTAGAAGTCGCCGCCGACCCCCATGCCGTGGGCGGCCGGCAGATAGCGGGCGGCGACGGCGAGCGTGGGGAAGTCCGGCAGGGCCGCCGGGAGCAGGGCCTGCTGCAGGCCATGGGCGAGGTCGTGTTTGGCGTCGTACAGCAGTGCCCGGTCCATGGCCTGGGCGATGAGTCCCGCCAGGGACACGAGGACGGCGCGGTCGCTCGCGCCGAAGGAGTGCGGGTCGTCGTAGGACAGGACGCAGCAGCCGACGCGGCGGTCGGAGACCAGCAGGGGCAGGAACGCCCAGGCCTGCTTGCCGCTGAGGTCTGCCGCCCTGGGGTGGACGCGGGTCATTTCCGCGCGGTCGGCGTAGAAGGCGGGGATGCCGCTGCGCAGGACATGCCCGGCGGGGGTGAGATCGGTGTCCAGGGGCAGACCGTCCAGGCGGGCGACGTTACGCGGGTCGTAGCCCCGGTGTCCGGTGATCCTCAGGCGGCCGGCGTCGGCGGCGGACAGGACCATGCCCTGGGCGCCGAACGCGGGCAGGATCTGGTCGGCCACCACGTTGACGACGTCGGCCACGGTGACGGTCTGGCTCAGGGCCGCCGCCAGATGGATCAGCTGGTGGACCCGTCCGGTGCCGGTTCCGGCGGGTGGGCCGGCCAGGTTCGGAGTGACGCGGGGCGGTGCCGTGTCCGCCGGCTGCCGGTCGACGTGCGGGGAGACGAGGGCGCTGATGCCGCTGTCGTCCGGGTAGAGCCGGATGTCGAGCCAGTGGTCGGGCGGGTGCAGCGCGGTGTAGGCGACGGGCTCGCGGGTGAAGACGGCGGTGCGGTAGTGGTCCTCGTGGACCGGGTCGTCGAGCCAGGGCACGGACTGCCACGGCAGGGTTCCCAGGAGGCGGTCGGCCCGGCGCCCGAGCAGCTGCGCGGCGGCGTCGTTGAGGTAGGTGATGCGGCCCTGGAGGTCGAAGCCGAGGGCGCCGACGGGCATCCGCTGCAGCAGGTCGGCGGCGGCGAGCCCGCTCTGGGCCGGGTCCGGGCCGGACCTGTGCAGTGGCACGGCGCGCGGCTGGTCCGGAATGTCCCGGAGGGCCGGCTCCTCGTCCAGCACCTGGGTGAGGCGGCTCGCGCTGGACAGGATGTTCCCGCGTTCGCGCCGGGTCAGCGAGGGCGGGTGGCTTTTGGGCCACACCAGAACCAGGGCTCCCCACCGGCGGACGCCGTGCAGGGGAGCGAAGGCCAGCGCGAACTGGTAGGGCAGCCCGGCCGCCGCGTTCGGGTACAGGCGGGCCATGTCCTCCTGCCGGCCCACCCACACGAGGCGGTCCTCGCGCACCGCCTCGGACAGCGGGCCCGCGGCCGACACCGCCACCCGTCGCCAAGGCGCCACGGCCATCACCGGCACCCCGCACACCGCTGCCAGGCACAACACCGACTCCGCGGGCGCCAGCAGGTACACGCCCGCCGCCAGAGCCCCCGTCCGTCGCACCGTGCCACTGAGCACCTCGTCCAAGGGCGCCTCGTCATCGAGTGCGACAGAACTCGCATCACTCACATCTTCGACAGTAGCCGCCGGAAGCCCGAACGGGGTCCGTGGGTGCGCACGCGGCCGTGCGCGGTGTGCGGGCTCGTACCCCCAGGACACGACGCCGCCCCGACACCGCCGCGCCACGCCGCCGCACCACGGCGTTCGCACGACGGCGTCGCACGACGGCGTCGACCGATTCGTGTTCGGCCGGATGACGTCTGTTCACCGGTGGGTGAACGCCAATAGCGTGTGCGGCCTTCGCGTCCTGGGGGGTCTCATGAACGGTCTCCGTGCGGTCGTCGTCTGCCTGGTGATCGCGTGTGCCGCGCTGGTGTCACCGGCCGCGGCCGCGACGCCCACGAACTGGTCGGCGCTGCCGGTACCGGCGGCGGCCCCACCGGTGACCGTGACCGATCTCGCCGCGCGTGGGCCGGGCGAGGCGTGGGCGACCGGCCACGAGACCGCCGCCGACGGGCTGAGACCGGTGCTGTACCGGTGGAACGGCACGACGTGGAGCCGGGACACGACCTTCCCCGGCGCCGGTGAGCCGGGTGGACTCGGCAAGGTGCAGTTCGTCGGCCAGGAGGTGTGGATCTTCCGTCGTCAGAGCGCGGGGGAGGCCGAGATCCTGCGCCGGTCGGCGGGAGGGTGGACCGTCCTCCCGGTGCCGCGGACCCTGTGGACCTACCAGGACTTCACCGCCGTACCGGGGGCCGCGTGGGTGGTCGGCGAGGACGACACCGGACTGAAGATCCTGCGCTACGACGGCTCCGGCTGGACCGAGCAGTCCGCCCCCGACGGCGTGCTGTACCTGATGGGGATCACCGCGCGTACGGCCACCGACGCCTGGGCCTGGGCGGACACCAGCACCGGGGCCGCCATCCTGCGCTGGGACGGTACGGCGTGGCGGGACGCGGACGTGCCGCTGCCACCCGACAGCAACGTGCACAGCGTCCTGCCCGAACCGTCCGGCCGGGTCACGATCGGCGGCAGCCAGTACACGGACGGCGTGGCCCGCACCTACCTGATGACCTGGAACCGCCACACCTGGCGCACCACCCATCCGCCGCTGGGCGACGCGTCCGCCGAGGCCCTGGTGCGCGGCCCGGACGGCGCGCTGTGGCTGCCGGTGCGCAGCGACCGCGCCTTCCAGTCGAAGTACGCACGGGTGGACGGCGCACGCACCAGCTTCTCCTACGGCCCCGAGCGCCGGAACGCGATCGACGTCAAGCCGCGAGCCCTGGCGAAGGCCGGGTCCTCGCTGCTGTCCTTCGGGACGGCCGAGATCTACGGCTCGAAACCGAACCTGATGAGCGAGCGGCTGGGAGGCTGACCATGGCACGCCGACTTCTGGTCGCGGCCCTCGCCGCCGTCCTGACCCTCATCACCCTCATGACCTCGGCGGCCGCGGACGCCCGGTCCTGGCAGCACGTTCCCGTCCCGACCCAGGTACGCCCACAGGCCGGGCTGAACGAGGCCGTGGCCCTCGGACCGGACCGGGCATGGGCCGTGGGCACCGACGCCGTCGGACGCGAGGCGCCCGGATTCCCGCTGATGCTGCGCTGGGACGGGACCGCGTGGCAGCGCCGGGCGCTGCCCGGGATCGGCTGGCAGGGAGAACTGCTGTCCATCGCCGCGACCTCGCCGACCGAGGTCTGGACGGTCGGCCGTGACGCGGCGGGCGCCACCCACCTGCTCCGGCTCGACGGCGGAACCTGGTCCGAGAGCCGGGCGCCGCGCGGTGTCGTACTGACGAAGGTCGTGGCCGGTGGCGGTGAGATCTGGCTGATCGGTTCGCGTGACGGCGTACAGGCACTGCTGCGCTGGGACGGACGTGCCTGGCGGGACGTGCCGGTGCCGCCGGGGGCCGTGTACGGCCTGCACATCCTGGCGGCCGACGACGTCTGGGCCGCGGGCGCCACCGGCTCGGGCGCGGCCGTGTCGCACTGGGACGGGCAGGCGTGGCAGCAGACGATCGTGGACGGATTCCCCCGCTCGGCCGTGGGCAGCGTGCTCGCGGTCTCGCCCACGGAGGTGTGGGCGGGCGGTACGGCCGGATTCGTCGGCGGCCCGGTGGGGCGGCCGATTCCGCCCCTGCTGGTCCGCTTCGACGGACAGGCGTGGAGCCATGTGAGCGTGCCCACCGACTTCGGCTCGGTCACGTCCCTGACGCCCACCACCTCCGGTGCGCTGGGCTGGGTCTCGGTGGCCCGCTCGCAGAAGTGGGGTACGCCGGGCAGCATCCCGCCGTTCGTCCCCGGGCCGGACTTCCTCGCCTGGAACGGGCAGTCGTTCACCGAGTACGGCGAACCGGCGGTGGCGGGGGAGGGCGACTCCTCGCGGCTGACGCTGACGCCGGTGCCGGGCACCGGGACGGTGTGGTCGGTCGGCCGCGCCGACGGCCCGGAGGGCACCTTCGCCCCACGCATCCTGCGCTTCGACTGAGAGGACGCGCTTCGGCCGAGAGAGCGAGCTTCGCCGGACAGGACGCCCTGGCCCGGCCCCGATCGTCCCGCTGCATCATGGAGACATGATCACTGTGCATCTGAAGTACGAGATCGACGCCGACAAGCTGGCGGACTTCGAGGAGTACGGCCGCCGCTGGGTCGGGCTCGTCAACCGTTTCGGCGGGACGCACCACGGCTACTTCCTGCCGAGCGAGGGCGACAGCGACATCGCCTACGCTCTCTTCTCCTTCCCCAGCCTCGCCGCGTACGAGCGGTACCGCACCGACAGCATGTCCGACCCCGAGTGCCAGGACGCCTTCGAGCTGGCGCGCCGGACCGGCTGCATCAAGCGGTACGAACGCCGCTTCCTCCGGCCGCTCGACGCGGTGGCCTAGTCCGGGTACGGGTCCGGGTCGGCGTCGGGGCGCGTGGCGCGACCGTCCCGCGCGGCCGCGCGCAGCGCGGCGACGACGGCGGTGGCCGTGGGGTCGGGGACGTCGGTGTGCCGCGTCGCGGCGAACAGCAGGCGGCGGATCGGGTGTTCCTGGATGGGGGCGGTGCGGATGCCGGGCGCGGTCGGGTCGATGGCGGTCCGGGGGACGAGCGCGGTGGCGAGTCCGGCACCGGCGAGGGCGAGTTGGGCCGCGATGTCGGCGGTGACGTACGGCGTCGACGGCGTGAACCCGGCCTGCCGGACTCGCCGCCGCGCGCTACGCCGAGGCCGTCCGGCACTGGGGCCGCGCGCACATCCCCGGCGACGTCGACGTGGAGCACGTCAACCGGCTGGCGCAGCGGCTGATCGACGCCGCCGACGCGGACGCGCTGCCCCTCTTCGCCGGCTGGCGCGCCCAGCCCTGCCCCGCCGATGACCCGGTCGGCGCCGCCATGCAGCGCCTGCACGTCCTACGAGAGCACCGCGGCGCCTGCCACCTGGTCGCGGTTCGCCTGTGCGGACTGACCGCCCAGGAGGCCATGGTCGTCAACCTCGGCATCGAACAGGCGGCCCACTACGGCTGGGACCGGCCACGCCCCGCAGCCGCCGGCCTGCTTCCCCGATGGCGGCGCGCCGAGCGGCTCACCACCGCACTGCAAGCGCCGCTCTACGCCACTCTGACCCCTGGGCAACGTACCGAATTCGCCCGACTAGTCGGAGAGTTGACCGCCTCGGCGCCGACTCTTGTCATGGACGGCTGCTCCTCTGCCGACGCCGGCCCGACAGAGGGAGCCGCCGGGAAGGGAGCCGCCGGTCACAGCACCGCCACCGGATCGACCGGCGAACCGGTGCCGCCCGGCACGTTCGGGGGCGCCACGACCATCAGGACGGCATAGGGGACCCCCTCGGCACAGGCGGCGGCGAGTGCCGCAGGTCGAGGTTGTCCAGCAGGGGTACGCCCCTCTCGGTGACGGCCAGAGCGTGCACGGGGGAGGACACGCCCTCCACGGGCGTGGGCCGGACGTCGCTGTCGCTGCCGCCGCCCGGCAGCGCGATGCCGCGCTCGGCGAGCAACGGCATGGCAAGTCGCCCGCCGAGAGTCGATGGGGGTCGAGAGTCACCCGCCAAAAGAGCCGCCCGTCGATTTCCTCGGGCACCCGTGGGCATGCTGCTACCCCGACCCGGCTGGGGTCCGTTCCCGCCCGACCTGACTGCACCCGACCCGATCACACCGATTTGCCACCCCCGACCCCCCAACAGACGAGGACGCCGCATGAGGATCGTCATCACGGGTGGCTTCGGCTTCCTGGGACGACAGGTCACCACCGCACTGCTCGGGGCCCGGACCTTCCGAGGAGCGCCCATCGACCGTCTGGTGCTCGTCGACCGGGTCGTGCCGACCGGGCCGCCGCCGCCCCTGTCCGACCCCCTCGTGGAGATCGTGCACGGCGACCTGACCGACCATCTCGACGACGTGTTCGCACAGCCGGTGGACGTCCTGATCCACCTCGCGGCCGCCGTCTCGGCCGCATGCGAGGCCGACTTCGACCTCGGGATGGGCGCCAACCTCGACACCACCCGGGCGCTCCTCGACGCCGCGCGCGCCCAGTCGGCGACCGGCGGGCCGACGCCGTGCCTGGTCTTCAGCAGCAGCGTCGCGGTCTACGGTTCCGACCCGGCGCTCCCGCTCCCGCCCGTCGTCAGCGAGTCGACCCTGCCCACGCCGCGATCCAGCTACGGCATCCAGAAGCTGATCTGTGAACAGCTGATCGCGGACTACACCCGGCGCGGTTTCGTCGACGGCCGGGTCGCCCGCCTGATGACCGTGGTGGTACGGCCCGGCAAGCCCAACGCGGCAGCGTCGGGTTTCCTGTCCGGCATCATCCGCGAACCCCTCGCGGGCCGTCCCGCGATCTGTCCGGTCCACCCCGGCCTACGGGTCGCGCTGGCCTCCCCCCGGCGCACCGTCGACGCGATCCTGCGCATCGCCCAGGCGGAGCGGGGGGTGGGCAGGGGGCGACTCGTCGGCGCGCTGCCGGTCAACCTTCCGGCGCTCACCGTCTCGGTCGCCGAGATGCTGGCCACCCTGCGGCAGGTCGCCGGCGACACCGTCGCCGACCTGGTGACGGTCAGGCCCGACCCCGCCGTCGAGGCCATCGTCGGCTCATGGCCCGCCGCCTTCGACCCCACGCGCGCCGCCGCACTCGGGCTGGCTCCCGACCCGGACTTCGCGTCGGTGCTGCGGGCCTACCTCACGGACCACGCCGACGCCGTCCTGACCGACCCGGGACGCACCCCCGTACAGCCCGATCAGGGCGTACCGCCCGACCGGTAGGACCCCGACAGATGTTCCCGGCAGGCCCGTCCGGGCACACGGCGGGTGCGGGGACGCACAATGGCAGGAGAGGGGAGGCCGACCGTGTTGACCGCAGTTCGTGAACAGCTGGGCCAGGCCCTGTTCCGTCGCGTCGCCGGGCCCGACGGTCCCGCGACGCGCGCCCGCATCCATGACACCCCCGGCCCGCGGTGGTTCGGTCCGGACCGGCCGATCCGCACGGTGCACGGCGACGCCTCGATGTTCATCGGCGGGCTGAGCGCACTGCTGCTGCAGTCCCTGCATCCGCTCGCCATGGCGGCCGTGGCCGGTCACTCCGGGTACCGGGGCGACCCCTGGGGCCGACTCCAGCGCACCAGCACCTTCCTCGCCGTGACCACCTACGGCAACGCGGCGGACGCCGAGCGGGCGGTCGACCACGTCCGTGGCATCCACGACCGGATCCGCGGGACGACCACCGAAGGGGTGCCGTACCACGCGGCCGATCCGCATCTGCTGGGCTGGGTGCACGCCGCCGAGACGGACAGCTTCCTGCGCGCCCACGCCCGCTTCGGCGCCCGCCCGTTGGAGGCCGCCGACTACGACGCCTACGTGGCCGACACCGCGCGCGTCGCCGCCGCGCTGGGGGTGAGGGACCCGCCACGCGACCGCCGAGAGCTGTCCGAGCGTCTGGCGGCCTACCGGCACGAGCTGACGGCCACCCCCGAGGCGCGGGCAGCCGCCCGCTTCCTGCTGTTCCAGCCGCCCCTGCCCCTGGCCGTACGGCCCTTCTACGGCGGGCTGGCCGCGAACGCCGTCATGCTCCTGCCGCCCTGGGCCCGCCGGATGCTCTGGCTGCCCCGGGTACCGGTCGTCGAGGCCCTCGCCGTACGCCCCACCGGGCAGGCCCTGACCCGGACCATCCGTTGGGCCATGACCCCGCCCGGCCGGTCCGGGACGACATGAACCGACGAGCGCGGCGGCGTCAGGGGTTCAGGGCCTGCTCGGTGGTGGGGTGACAGGGGATGAAGGTGTCGATGCCGACCAGTTGCATCACCCGCAGGACGGACTCCTGGGCGGCGGCGATACGCAGCCACCCCCGCTCGCCGCTGACCCGCCGGTGGGCGGCGACGAGGACGTTGATGCCACTGGAGTCCATGAACGTCACGCCGCCGAGATCCACCACGATCCGCGGCGGTGGCACCGCGCCGGCCTCGAACAGCAGGGCGTCGTCGAAGACACCCTTGACGTCGTGGTCGATCTCACCGCGCACGGTCACGACCTGGACGTCGTCGACCACGTGGTGTTCGAAGGAGAGCCGGCCTGGCCGGTCCGCTTTCTCGATGGCGGTCACCGTCTTCTCGACTCGCTTAGGCTGGCCCCCGGGTCAGGGCATGCACCGATGATTCTGCCCCACCGTCCGGGCCGGACACACCCGGGCAGCTGTGTCGAGCGGCGCCTGAGTGGCATAAGTGTCGGTATGGCGGGTACTGGCGTGCGTGTGTACGGGGAATGAGGGCGAGGCTCGTGGGGTCCCATGCCGATGACGACGGCTCGACCGAGCCGGGTGAGAAGTTGCTGCGCGCCGGTTTCGCCCTGGGCGGGGACGACGCGTGCATCGCCGACGCCCGGCATCATGCCATCGCCTTCCTCGATCAGGCCCACACCGACCGGCAGGTGCTCGTGAGCCCTCGCGCGAGGGATCTCACACAGCTGGTCGTCAGTGAGTTGGTCACCAACGCACGCAAGTACGCTCCCGGACCTGTCCTGATGGAACTCCGTATCGATGCCGACAGCGTCGAGATCGTCGTGTGGGACAGCGATCCCACCGTCCCCGCGGCCCGCGCCTCCGACCCGGACCGGGTCGGCCAGCACGGCCTGGAGATCGTCAAGGCCGTCACCGAGGACCTGCTCATCGAGCAGGCGCCGGTCGGCAAGCGCATCACGGCCCGTATAGCCTTGTCCGACCCGCCCGCCAACGGCAGCTCCGCCCGCGGCTGACGTAACGGTTCGCCCGGCCCCGGGTCTTCCCCGTGTGCGCCGTGAACGTCAGCTGTGATGCATGGCGCGTCAGCGGGAAGGAGGGTTCGTAACCCCGGGAGGCCTTCGTGGCGCAGGATCGGATCGGACCGGCGCAGGACCGCATGGGACTGGCCGAGGTGCTGGCGGCGGCGGAGAACGCCGCGCCGGTGCGCTCACTCGATGTCGTCGCGCGCAATCTGCGCGACCGGTTCGGCGCGCGTTACGTGTCGTTCCTGTTCGTCGACGTCGTCGGCCGACGCCTGCTGCGGGTCAACGACACGGCGGGCACGCGGGAGGGGCAGCGGACCGCACAGGTGCCGCTCGCCGACAGCGGTGCCTACGACGAGGTCCTGCGCACCCAGAAGGTGGTGCGGACGCAGGAGGACGAGGAGGGGCAGCGGGTGCTGGCACCGGTCAGCAACCGCGGCGACATCATCGGTGTTCTGGAACTGTTCCTCACCCGGGTCACCCCGGACGTGTTGCTGCAGGTCGAAGAGGCCGCGCACGCGCTGGCGTACATCATCGTCACCGACCGCCGCTTCACGGACCTCTACCACTGGGGCAACCGCACCACCTCGGTCAGCCTGGCCGCGGAGATCCAGCGCCAGCTCCTGCCCTCCGCGCCGTCCTGCGAAGCCGCCGAGTTCGCGCTCGCCGGCGCCCTGGTCCCGGCCTCCGACATCGCCGGTGACACCTACGACTACTCCCTGGACCAGGACACCCTGCACCTGTCCATCACCGATGCCATGGGGCACGACGTCGACGCCTCGCTGATGGCCACCCTCCTGGTCAACGCCTCCCGGGGGGCCCGCCGCGCCGGGGCCGACCTCGCCGAACAGGCCCGCCAGATCCATCATGCCCTGCTCGATCACGGCCGTCGGACCTTCGCCACCGGCCAGCTGCTGCGCATCGCCCTGGACGGGACCGGCGCCCGGCTCGTCAACGCGGGCCATCCCTGGCCGCTGCGTCTGCGCGACGGCGCGGTCGACGAACTGAGCCTGGGCATCAACCTGCCCTTCGGTGTCGCCGCGCACACGGGCCCGTACCGGGTGCAGGAGATCGATCTGCGTCCCGGTGACCGCCTCGTGCTCTACACCGACGGTGTGCAGGAACGCCAGGCGGCATCGGTCGACCTGCTCGGCCTGCTCCGCAAGACCGCGACGGAACACCCGCGCGAGGTCGTACGCACGCTGGTCTCCGCCGTCACGAACGCCTGCGGCGGCCAGGTGCGCGACGACGCCACCGTCCTGTGCCTGGACTGGTACGGGCCCGAGGCCGACGACCCGCGGACGAACGCGTGACCTGGCCGCCGCCGGACTGCCGGGCCCGTGCCGGGATTCGTGTGCCGTGAGACCTACGGAACCCTGAACTCGATCTGGGTGATGGCCGGCCCGTCACCGGTGACCTGGCCTTCACCGATGGTCTCCGTCCAGGAGCCGTCCTGCTGCAGCTTCGCCAGCACGGCGGGGGAGAGGCTGACCGTGATCTGAATGCCGCCCCCGGAGGACGGGGCGCGGTCGATGCGGATGTCTTCGCTCATGCCGACGAAGCTACCCCCGACGGGTGGGCCGTCATGGGCCGTTGCCGTTTTACCCGAGGTCATGAGGTTACGAGCCGATCGGTCCCTGTCCGGCTGTCGCGCTGCGGCACGGGTGGACCGATCGGGCCTGGCGGCGGCGGACCGCTCCGGGCGAGCGGGACGGGGCGCGGCCGCCGGACCTGTTCGGTGTCGGAGCCGCCCGGAGCCGTCAGCCCGCGTTCGCGTCCAGGCCCGGGCCCGGCGCGCCATCATCGCCTGTTCACGCACCAGTTGGGCGTTGTGCCGACGCAGCGACCAGCGACGCGTGGCGTGGGCGCGGTACCGGCCGGCGAGACCCGCCACGACCGCCGGTGGACAACACGAGCGGCACCGTGCCCGGAGCCGAGCGCCGGGGCGGAGACAGAACCGTCACCGCCAGGACCACCGCGCTGCCCCGCGCGCTCCAACCGCTCTCCAGTACGTCGAGGAGACCCGCGAGCCCGTAGAGCCCCCACGGCCGACGCGGCCTCCCCGAGGATCCGGCCCATGCCCTCCGGTCCCGCCGGCCGGGCCTCTCAGTCCGTGCTGAGGGGGACCCGAAGCCGCACCCGGTAGCCGCCCTCCGGGGCCGGGCCGGACTCCAGGGTTCCGTGCAGGATGTCGGCGCGTTCCCGCAGGCCCACCAGGCCGTGCTGGGAGCTGGGGAGGGCCAGGGAGGGGCGGGTGGGCGGGGTGTTGGTGACGGTCACTCCGACGTGGATCCCGTCGTGCCACAGTTCCACGGCGGCGGTGGCCCCGGGGGCGTGTTTCCGGACGTTGGTCAGCGCCTCCTGGACGGTGCGGTACAGGGCCCGTTGGGCGGGGGTGCTCACGCCGGGCGGGAGCGCACCCGTCAACTCCGCCTGTATGCCGCTCGATTCGACCAGGGTGTGCAGGTCGGCGAGAGTGGGCTGGGGGGTCAGCTCCGTGGCGCGGCCGCCGGACGCGCGCAGCAGGGTGACCATGGTGCGCAGTTCGTCCAGCGTGGTGACGCTCAGCGAACGGATCGTGCGGGCGGCCTCCCTGGAGTCCGTGTCCTTGGTGGAGACCTGGAGGGCACCGGCCTGTATGGCGATGAGGCTGACCTGGTGGGAGACCACGTCGTGCATCTCGCGGGCGAGCTGGGCGCGTTCGCGGGCGAGCGCGGCCTGGGCGTGCAGGACCCGCTCGTGCCCCCTGGCCTCCTCGACCTCGGCCAGCCGGCGTGCCAGATCCCGGTGTGCCTGGACGAGTTGACCGACGAGGACCGGGACGACGGCGGTGGCCAGGTTGTACACGAAGTCGATCAACGTCATGGCCCGGCCGACCTCGGCGAGCCCGGCCCAGGGCCACGGGGTGGTGCCCGCGACGGCGACCAGGGCGACGCACCCGGCGAGGAGCGGGCGGTTGCGGGAGCGTTCGGCCAGGGCGTACAGGGCCAGGAGAGGCGCGAGGGCGATTTCCTGGGTGAGTGCTATCGGCAGGGTGAGCAGGAGGACAGCGAGCGGGAACCTGCGCCGGAGCACCAGCGCCCCGCACCCGAGCATGGCCAGTCCGAGATCGGTCTGCGTACTGTCCCACTCGATCAGCCGTACATCGACGGCGGCCACCACCACGAGGACGACGTCGACGACCGGCGCCGGCACCCGCTCCCACAGCGCGCGTGCCCGGCTCATCGTCCGGTCCCCGGCCGCCGGCCCTCGTCCAGGAGTCCGGCGCGCTGAGCCAGCAGCGCTGCCTGCACGCGGCTCGTCACCCGCAGCTTCGTGAGGATCGCGCTGACATGGTCCTTGACCGTGCCGGCACCGAGGTGGATGCGCGCCCCGATGTCGGCGTTGGACAACCCCTCCGCCACCAGCCGGAGCACATCGCGTTCGCGGACGGTGAGCAGCCGGACGCGGGCGGCGTCCTCGTCGACGGCCGTCCCGCTGCCGGGATGGCTGTGCAGCAGCGTCCGGGACGCCTTGGGGGACAGCACCACGCCGCCCGCGGCCAGGGTGCGTACCAGCTGGGCCAGTTGGTCGGGTTCGGTGTCCTTGAGCAGGAAACCGGCCGCGCCCGAGTGCAGCGCGGTGAGGATGTACTCGTCGGCGTCGAAGGTCGTCAGCATCGCCACGACCGGAGCGTCCGGCCTCGTCCGCAGCTCACGCAGCACGGTGAGCCCGTCGACGTCCGGCATCCGGATGTCCAGCAGCACCACGTCGGGCCGCTCCCGCCGCACGGTCGCCACGGCCTCGCCGCCGCTCGCGGTCGCGACGACCTCGATGTCCTCGGACGCGCCCAGGATCAGCCCGAAACCCGACCGGACCAGAGCCTCGTCGTCCACCACCACAACCCGGATCACGCGCGCTCACTCTCACCGTCGTCCCTGCCGCCCCACCGTGCCGACACGACCCTAGAGCCCCGAACAGCTCTGGTCGCGCACGGAGCCGCAGGTCCAGCCACCCGGCGGGGTATCGCCCACCGATCGGCAGAGGCGATCGGCAGGGGCGGAGATCGCTAAAGTGCTCACCGTGAAGGTGGGCACCGAACGAACCCGGCTGATCGTGCTGCGCGGCAACAGCGCCTCGGGAAAGTCGTCCGTCGCGGACGGGCTGCGCGAGAGGTTCGGCCGGGGTCTGGCCCTGGTCGGTCAGGACAACCTCCGCCGCACCGTGCTCCGCGAGCACGACCGGCCGGGAGCGGCGAACATCGGCCTGATCGACCTGACAGCCCGCTACGCGCTCGACGCCGAGTATCACGTCGTGGTCGAGGGCATCCTGTACGCCGACCGATACGGCGACATGCTCGCCCGGCTTCGCGCCGACCACCGCGGCCCGACCCACGCCTACTACCTGGACGTGCCGTTCGCCGAAACCGTCGCCCGCCACGCCACCAAGCCGATCGCCGACGAGATCGACGAGAGGAGCCTGCGCGACTGGTACCGGCCCCGTGATCTGCTGCCCGACGGCAGCGAGACCGTCATCGGCGCCCACAGCGCCCTGCACGAGACCGTCGACCGCGTCCTGCGCGACACCGGCCTGGCCCACCTGCCGCCACGGGACCTCTGACCTGCGGGACGGACCACAGGTCCGCGTGGGAGGAGCAGCGGACGCCGACGTCGGACGACGTCTACCGCGCGCTGCGTGCCGCCCTCCGAACGCCCGGGAGACCGAATGCGGTCCTACCGCAGCGCCGACCACGCCAGGCGTCGGCCGACCATGTCCCGTCGGCATCGCCGAAGGCCTCGGACGCACCGCGTTCTGCGGCCTTGACCTCAAGTCCGCTTGAGGTCGCAGAGTGATCCGCATGAACACCGAAACCGCGGAACTCTCAGACATCAAGGCCATCGAAGAGGTCGTGGCCACCGTCGAACGTACCCAGCGCGCGAAGGACGCCGAGGGCTTCCTCGCGCTCTTTCACCCCGAGGCCCTGTGGACGACCGGCCACGGCAAGGTCCTGATCGGCTTCGAGGCCATCGCCGAGTTCACCCGCGCCGTGCTGCCGACTGCCGACTGGGACGGCGCGGTCACCTACGAGGCGGTGCACATCCAGTTCCTGCGCCCCGACGTGGCGGCCGTCAAGGTCCGGCAGGTCTACCACTCGGCGAAGGGGGACACGGAGGGCGCCCCGCTCTACGTCATGACCAGGCAGACTGACGGAACCTGGCTGCTGCACGCCTGCCAGAACACCGAAGTCCGCTTCGAGCAGGCCTAGTCGGGCCGGTCGGGCGCTCGCGAAGCGGATCACACGTCTTCTCCGGGCTGCTTCGCATCCTCGTCGTCACCCGATGACTTCGGCGGACGCCCCCGGCGGGGGAGCGGCCCCGCCGCACCGGGCAGCCGTCCGGCATCGGACAACGCCCTGCGCAGCAGGAACTCGATCTGCGCGTTGGTGGACCGCAGTTCGTCTCCGGCCCACCGGGCCAGCGCGTCATGGACCAGCGGGTCGAGCCGCAACAGCACCTGCTTGCGCTGTGCGGCCGACCGCTTCGGGGCCTGGCCGTCACCCGGCCCACCCTCGGGGGAAGGGGGCGTCACTGGTAGAGCGACCCGGTGTTGAGCACGGGCTGCGCGGCCCGGTCCCCGCACAGCACCACCATCAGGTTCGACACCATCGCGGCCTTCCGCTCCGAGTCGAGTTCGACGATGCCCTGTTCGGCGATCCGGGCGAGCGCGGCCTCGACCATGCCGACCGCCCCGTCGACGATCTGCCGCCGGGCCGCCACGACGGCACCGGCCTGTTGCCGCTGCAGCATCGCCGAGGCGATCTCGGGTGCGTACGCGAGGTGGGTGAAGCGGGACTCGATGATCTGTACCCCCGCAGCCTCCACCCGTGCGTGGAGCTCGACGGCGAGCTTCTCGGTGATCTCCTCCGCGTTGCCGCGCAGCGAGAGACCCTCCTCGTCGTGCGCGTCGTAGGGGTACTCGATGGCGATGTGCCGTACGGCCGCCTCGGTCTGGGTCGAGACGAACTCCAGGAAGTCGTCCACCTCGAAGGACGCCTGCGCGGTGTCCTCGACCTTCCAGACCACGACCGCGGCGAGTTCGATCGGGTTGCCATAGGCGTCGTTCACCTTGAGGACTGCGGTCTCGTGGTTGCGGACCCGTGTCGAGATCTTGACCCGGGACGTGAACGGGTTGACCCAGCGCAGGCCGTCGGTGCGGATCGTCCCCCGGTAGCGTCCGAACAGCTGGACGACGCGGGCTTCGCCCGGGGCCACCGTGTTGAGGCCGCACATGGCCAGGAACGCGGCGAGGCCCAGCAGAATGCCGCCGACGATCAGCGCCGCCTTCGCGCCGGACGCGGTGGTCACCGCTCCGAGCACCACGAGGCCGACGCCGGCGGCCAGGCCCACCAGTCCGAGCAGCAGCGCGAGCCCGCCGCCGATGGAGCGGGCGGCGAACTCGCGCACGCGCGGCGCTGGCATGTCGGGGAGGTCGACTGCGTCCGGTGCGTCCGGCGTGCGGTCCTGTGTGCTCATGGTGTGCTCCCCGATGCGAGTGGCCTGAGTGGTGGGCGAGGGGCGTTTCCGGTGGGTCCGCCCCCGGGGATCTGTTCCCGGGTTCGTTCCCGACGGGTCGCCGGCCTCGCCATCTAGCATAGTGATATCACTTTATTCGTCGAAGTGAAAGCGGTGGAGCGGCGGCCCTGTGCGCAACTACCGTGCTTCCGGGCCGAGTCGTCCGCGAAAGGACGTGCCGTTGTACACCGTGTGAGACCCCCCGAGCGCTGCTGGAGCGGATGCCTGTGCGCTCCGTACGGCCTGAACTGCTGGACCGGCTGCATGCCAACGACCATGGCCTGACAGCGGAGTTGCTCCAGGACCCGGTCGTGCGGCGCCGCAATCGCGTCGCCCTGGACTGGGACGACGCCTGGCGGCTGGACACCGGCGGGGTCGATCACCTGGACCGCGAGGCGATCGACGTCGCCGTCCGCTTCGCGGCGCGGATTCCGGTCCGGCCGGTGCGACTGATCGCCGAAGGATGCGGTCTTTCGCGGGCCGAGGTCGAAAGGCTGGTCACGGAGGGGAAGGCCGTCTCGACGGTACGGCTGAGCGGCAAGCTCTCCGGCGATTTCACCTTCACGCTCAAACGCTGAGCCCCCGGACCACGGGCCTGTACCGGACGAGGGGCCTGCCCGGCGGGAGCCGCCGGACAGGCCCCGTCGCGGATGCCGTCGGCTACTGCTCACCCAGCCCGACGGCGCGTTGGTCCACCTCGGTGTCCGAGCGGGCCGCGCCGGTGAACCGGGTGGGCCGGAAGGCCCCGAGGAGGTCCTGTTCCAGGTCGGTGGTGATCTCGGCCGCGGCCAGGCGCCCCAGAATCGGCGCCAGGGTCACCCCGCTGTGCGTGACGAGACAGTAGACGCGGGACCGCGCGGAGGCGTAGCCGGCGATGGTGTGGCCGTCCGCGGGCAGCGACCGGATGCCGACGCGCAGATCGATCCTCGGTGTGACGGCGGGGTCGGGCAGCACCGCGCGGAACCGTCGCGCGAGAGCGTCGGCGATGTCACCGTCGGCGGACGGAGGGTCCGCCGGATCGACGTCGGCGTTGAGATCGAGGGCCTGGAGGACGGTGTGCCCGTCAGCGGCGGGGCGGAGGTTGAGCCCGGGGCTGTGGACCACACACCGCAGGTCGAGCCGCGGGTGCCGGGCGTATCCGAGCAGGCCGACGGTCTGCGCCCCGCGACCGGTGTCCGTCACCATGGGAACGTCGATCCCGGCCCGTGCGGCGAGCCGTCGCGTCCAGCGGCCTGCCGCCAGGACGACGCGGTCGCCCGTGTGGACCCGGCCTCCGGCCAGGGTGACGGTGACTCCGTCCGGCCTGTCGTCGATGGTCTCGACCTCGCCGGTCAGGTACGTGGCGCCGTGCCGGACGGCATCCGCCAGCAGGGTCCGGACGAAGAGGTCCGGCAGGACGTATCCCTCGCCGGGGAAGTGCGCGAGTGCGGTGATGGCCGCCGGAACACTCAGGTCGCCCGCTATCCGGACGGCCTCGTCGGCCGTGACCCACTCCGCGGCGTAGCCGAGGGACCGCAGCCGTGCCACGTTGTCGGCGAGTCGCCGCTCGTTCGCGGCGTCCGCCCACTGCAGGGCCCCGCTGGGGAAGTAGGACGGCGCGCCGCGCAGTCGCCCGGCGAGCCTGGCATGTTCCTCCATCCCCGCGAGGTTCAGCCGGTGGTAGGCCGGATCGGGCTTCCGGCTGGAGTTGGTCCAGGCGAAGGTGGTCGCGGACGTGCCGGTGCCCGCGCCCCGCCGATCGAGCAGGAGAACGTCTTCGCCGGCGACGGCGAGATGCCTCGCGACACTCACGCCCAGGACGCCGGCGCCGATGATGATGACCTTCATTGTCTGCGTATCTCCTTTCCGGGAACGACACGCTGCTCACGGACGGCACGCTGCTCACGGACGGCACGCCGCTCACATGGCCGGGACCGGAAGCTCCAGGAAGAACTCGGCGGTTCCCGGACGGACCAGGGTCGTGACCACCTCGACGGTGCTCCCGTCATCGGTCCGCAACTCCCTGCGCCTCATCAGCGCGGGCGTACCGATCTCGCTGTCCAGCAGTGCGGCGTCGTGCTCGTCGAGGGTCACCGGGTCGAGGTAGAGCCGGATCGTGTCGACCGGAACGCCTCCGCGCCGCAGATACGGCAGGGTGACCAGGTGTTCGAGGTTCTCGCTCAGCAGGTCGGGGGCGGCGGCGAACAGCACGACATGCCGCTCGACCGACTGCGGCTTCTCGTGAACGTCGAGTTTGCGGCGGACCAGCTCCACCACGGCGGTGTCCGCGGCGGCGCCGGGGAGGCGCAGGACGGCGTCGGCGGCCCTGACGACCCGCGCGGAGACGACGTCGTGTCTGCCCGGGGTGCCCTTGGCGGCCGTCGCGGGGGTGACGAAGTTCAGCAGGTTGATCTGCCGCGTGACGTCGGCGACGAACGTGCCGTGGCGGCGTCGGCGGATCGCCAGCCCCGCCTCCGCCAGGTCGTTGAGGACGCGCTGGGCCGTGGCGCGGCTGACGCCGTACCGGGTGCTGAGGTCCTTCTCGGTCGGCAGCCGCGCGCCGGGGGGCAGCTCCCCGGCGCGGATCCCGGCTTCGATCTCCCGCCTGATGCGTACGTACAACGGTGCGGTCATAGGGGGTCCGTGAGGTCGCGAGGCAGGGCAGTGTGGCGTGCCATTAGACCGTACAATTCTTCAATTGACCGGTCAATTGCCTGGAGGCTGGCCCACGGGGTCCGGCGCGCCGGTGCCGTGCTCGATGCGCGACCCCGCTCCGCCAGGGAGGCGGAATGCCGATCAGTAGGTGAGCGCGTCCTCGGCCGTGCCGAAGAAGCTGGTGACCTGGCCGTCGTTGACCGTCACGGGGCCGTCGGCGATCGTCACGGTCGCCGGGCTCTCGGAAGCGGTGAGTGCGACCTCCACCTTGTCGGCGCTCTTGCCGCCCGCGGTGTCGGCGCGGGAGAACAGGATCCCGGCGTAGGCGGTCTCGCCCGCCTTCATGATCCAGTCCTTCCCCTCCGGGCCCATGTGCTCGGCGGCGCCGTCGAGCCCCGGAATCGTGATCACCAGGTCATTGGCCGGCAGCAGGCAGGGGTCACCGCTGTTGTTGGTCGCGGCCAGCAGGGCGTGGTTGACGAGCTTGGACGCCACGGTGACCTTGTAGGTCAGGTCGGTCGTCTCGCACATGCCGACGCCGCCGTCCTGATCGTCGTCCGCCCCGGGCTCCGAGGATGCCGGGGTGCTGTCGGAGCCGCCGGACGCGTCCCCGCTGCCGCCGTCATCGCCGCCCTGGCCGGCCGTCGAGGGCTTGTCGGGCTTGTCGGCGTCCTTGCCGCCGTCCGAGGCGGACGGGCTCGCTGCCGTGCCCGGGCCGGAGGCGTCCGCCTCGGCGTCGCCCTTGCAGGCGGTCAGGGTGATGATGCCGAGCGAGAGAACGGCGAGTACGGCGGTGGTGCGGCGTGTGCGGCGTGAACGAGCTGTGTAAGCCATGAGAAGCCCCCCGGGAAACGGAATGTCGGGGTGATAGTGCCGCACGGCAGCGGCGCCGGAACCCGCTGATATCGAGAGAGAACCGTCTTCGAACGGATTTGTGACACTGTGACGGGCGCCATGACGGGGGCGTCCTGACGGGGAGCGCGACGTCGCGTGCATCGATACGTCCGCGCGCCGTTCGCGCTGCCGCGCGCCCTGCATCGGAATCTCCCGCTACAGCGACGAGTTCTTCGCCGTAGTCCTCTCCGCCGACCGCACGGCCGGCGGCCTGCAGCTGATCTTCGCGTCGGCCGGGGATTCCACGCCGCGCAGTCCGCGGACATCGTGCCTGAACCAGGGCGGCGCGCAGGAGTACGCCGAGGACGTCCGGCTGGAGCGCAGCGACACGACCCTGAACCACTTCCACTACGGCGCCATGAACCTCCCGCCCGGCGCGCCGGGCAGCAGCTTCACCTATTCGTGCGCCGACGACTGCAGCGCCGTAGCCCTGCCGTGAGGGGGCATGGAGGAATGGAAGCACGGTCACGGTCTCGGCCTACGGTCGAACGGAGCCGTCGGGTTGCGGGTGTTCGGGCTGTCGGGTGTGGGGGTGTGGTCCGGGTGGTCGTGGGTGCGGCGGGATTCCTTCATCTCCGCCTCGTACAGGTGGTCGCGTCCTGCGGCGAGTTGGTCCACCGCGTCTCGCTCCAGGGCCTTGAACGCCTGGTAGTAGGTCTGGTCGTAGGCCTCGACGATCTGGAACGTCCAGTGGCCCGGAATGACGTTGCGTCCCAGGACCTCCGTTTCGACGCGGCGGGCCCACTCGTGGTGGCCGGCCTCGCGGAGCAGGGACGTGGCCCGGTCGAGTTCGAGATCCGCCGTGCCGGTCAGCTGGTGGAAGGAGAACAGGTGTCCTCGGGCACGTTCGGTGGTCTCCAGCGCCTTGGACAACGAACCGAGCGCCTCGACCGTCGCGTCACTGAGGCCTTCCGGACGCCGATGCGACCTGTCGGGCCCCTCAGCCTCCTCGTGCGGGCTTGTCATGGTCGGCCGGCCCCTTTCGTGTGTGACGGGTGACGAGCGTGGCAGCCACCCGGGCCACCGCGAACGCTGCCACGCCGGTCCACGGCCGTGGGGCCCCGACCGGCGCCGCTCCCGGCGGGTGCCCACTGCCGCCCGCCTATGTCGTGAGCCGTTCGAGTCGCGCGAGGCGGCGCAGCAGGGGGCCGCGCCCCTGGTCCGGCACGGTCCACAGGGTCTGGCCCCTCACCCCCCACCGTTCGAGCAGCGCGTTGGCGGCGAGGAACCCGCTCGTCGCCGCGCGCTCCATGAGGGCGACCGGGAGGCCGGTGCGGACCAGATCCCCGGCCAGCACCAGGCCGGGATCGCCGGTGCGCACGGTGGGGCGGTCGTGGTACCCGCCGACCGGGAACAGCGGGCAGTCGGCCCGCCACTCGTGCCGTTGGTCCAGGACGGTCGCCTCGCGGGTCTCGGGGTAGACACGGTGCAGTTGCTCCAGCAGACGCTTCTCCTCGACGTCGTGGGGTGAGCGCTCGGACAGGGCGTAGGCGTGGAGTTCCACCACGGATCCGCCCGTGCGGGCGGCCCAGCGCGCCGCCTCGCCCTCCCAGCGGTCCAGCACGCTGATGTTGTCCAGCGTGCCGTAGCCGCTGGTGCCCAGGAATCCAGGACGGTCGGCGGCGACCGGCCGGTCCAGCCAGAGGCGGGACACCAGGAACGGCGGCGCGGTCCGCAGGGACGCCACCCGCTCGCGCCACACCGCGTCGGCCAGCCGGGGGGAGCGTTCGACGAGCGAGCGGAGGCCGTCCGTGTCCAGGGCCAGGACGACGGCGTCGTGCCGCCGCTCCTCCCCGTCGGCGACGACGAGGAAGCCGCCGTCGGGGGTGGGCTCGACCGTCTCGACCGGGGTTCCGGTGCGCAGGTCGGCTCCGTGACCGCGCAGATAGCCGGCGAGGGGGTCCCACAGGGCGGTGGGGAAGGGCTCGGCGGGTACGTCGAACAGGAGCCCTTCCGCCGAGCCGAGGAAGTAGATGTGGAACATGAGGACCATCTCGGCCGCCGACAGCTCACGGGGGTCGGCGAAGAAGCTGCGGGAGAACACCTCGAACGCGAGGTGCTGCGCGGCCTCGGGGAACCGGATCGCGTCGAGGAAGTCGCGGGCGCTGACGTCGTCGAAACGGTCGTGGATCTCCGGGACCCGGACGTCCAGCAGCGGCAGCGCGGCGACCGGGTTCATACGCAGTAGGTCCCGCAGGCCGAAGGAGGGGCTCAGGGCGACGAAGCCGAGCGCGCTCCACGGCGGGGTGCGCGGGACGTGCCGGAAACTGTCGTGGAGCCCGTCGGAGTGCCGCAGAGGGTAGTCGGGCAGTGCCCGCAGGCGCGCGAGAGCCGGGTCGGTGCGCCGCAGCAGCCCTCGCAGGTTGTAGTACTGGCGGAAGAACGCGTGAAAGCCACGGCTCATGGTGACGGTCGTACCGTCCGACAGGACGGTGGACCGCCCGGCCAGGCGTCCGCCGAGGGACGCCTCCCGTTCGTGGAGCGTGACCCGTGTGCCGCGTTCGGCGAGGGCCGTCGCGGCGGCCAGTCCGGCGATGCCGCCCCCGACGACGGCGGTGGACGGCGGACGACCGCTCGTGAAGCGCGGGGCGCCCGGCACGGGGTCCAGTCTGCGGGCCCGCCGGTCCCTGCCGTGCCGCATCGGGTCGGTGCGCCCGGCGGCCCTCATCGGCCGTCCCCGGAGGCGGCCGCTCGGCGCGCGACGATCGTGTGCGTGATGCCGGTCTGCCACCCGGGCAGCGGCAGCACCCTCACGGTGTCGAAGCCATGGGCGCGGACCCGGGCGGCGAAGGTGTCCGCGGTGTCGAAGTCCACCACGCTGCGCCACAGGTGGCGGTACAGGTCACCGTCGCCGAGGAGGGTGGCGACGGGCAGGACCATGCCGCGGCACACCCCTGTCCACACGGCTCGGTGGGTGGCCCGGCCGCTGAGGGTGTACTCGTGCACCGCCAGGCGGCCATGCGGTGCCAGTACCTCGCGCACGGTCGACAGGACGGCGTCGGGGTCGGCGACGTTCCGGAAGAGGTAGGCCGCGAACACCGCGTCGAACGGCCCCTCCACACCGGCCTCCACCAGGCGTTCGGCGGGCGCGCGTACGAAGCTCACCCCGTCGCGCCAGGGTTTGCGGGCCGCCCGCTCCAGCATGCCCGCCGACGCGTCCACGGCGGTGATCTCGGCACCGGGGAGCACGGCGCCGAGCGCGGCGGTGGACGCACCGGTGCCGCAGCCGAGGTCCAGGACGCGCAGGCCGGTACCGGGGCGCGGCAGCCCGAGGCGGCGCGCCGAGCGGCGCAGATGGGCGTGGTAGCCGGGGTTGGCGGCCACCAGCGTGTCGTAGCTGCGCGAGGCGTGGTCGAACGCGGCGGCCAGGTCCTCGTCGCGGAGCAGGGTCATGCGGTGTCTCCTCAGGCGGAGTGGACGGAGGCGGAGTGGACGGAGGCGGGGTGGGCGGAGGCGGGGCGCACGGAGGTGTCCGTGGCATTCATGGGTGGCCGCCGGGACGGTGGCCCGGGAAAGGCATGCCGGGGTCGGCGGGCGGCGCGGGTCTGCGGGGCAGCCAGGACAGTTCGGCGGCGGAGCGGAGCATCGGCAGCACGGGCGTGCGGAGGCCCAGGGCGAGGTCCTCGTGGAGGCGGGTCTCACCGTCCAGGAAGCGCAGCAGCCGCTCCGCCGGCACCCGCGAGAACAGCCGTGCGAAGAAGGCGGCGCCGTCGACCCGGCCGCTGTCCAGGGCCCTGAGCAGGACGGCGTCCATCGCGCGGGAGCGCGCCCGGTGGGCAGGGGGAGGCAGCGGGTGCCGGCCGGCGCGCAGCGCGCCGGCGACGGCCCGTGTCTGCCGTTGGATCGCGGAGAAGGTGTAGCCCGTCGACGGCCGGGTGGCGCCGGCGGCCGCGCCGATGCGGAACACCGACGGTCCCGACCGGCGGTCGAAGCGCGCGTCGGTCATGGGGATCACCCCGGTCTCGGTTGAGACGACCTGGAAGTCGCCGAGCCCCAGCACCTTCTCGGTGTAGTGGCGCAGCGCGGTGTCATAGGCCTCGGGGGCCAGGACGGCGCGGGAGAACTCGGTGTACTCGACGAGCGCCCGGCGGCTGTCGGTGGGCAGGACATAGCCGAAGGCGAGCCCGCCGGACGGCTGCGGGACCCGGAAGTCCATGAACTCCACCGTGCCGTGATCGAACACCGGCCGCCCGGCGCGGACGTACCAGCCGTGGAAATGCTGCAGCAGGGTGGTGCGGGCGGTGGGCAGGCTTCCGAGGGGCCGGGAGTCGAAGACCCAGCGGGCGCGTACCGCCACGGGGACGCCCTGGCCGGTGCGGGCCCGGATCTCGGCGCCCTCGGTCACGCCGTCCACCGTCTCCACGGCCGCCTCGATACGGCGGACCACGTCGCTGTGGGCCAGTTCGCGCGAGACGAGATCCTCGAAGTCGTCGGAGCGGATCATCTTGTACGCCAGGGGCGCGATGTCCTCCTCAAGGAGCCGGCCCTCGGGCGTACGCACCCGCAGTCGCCGCCAGACGGCGCTGAGGGCGGCGTCGTACGGGCCCGCCCCCTCCTCCCAGAAGCACCACGTACGGACCGGCGGACGCAGCGGGCCGGGCGGGGCGTCGATCAGGAGGACCGACAGGCGAGGGCCGGCGGGGGCGCCACGGGACAGCCGGTGGGCGAGGGACAGTCCGGCCGCTCCGGCGCCCACGATGGCCACGTCAGCTTCCAGCACCTACGGCTCCCTCCCTGTCCGACCGCACCGGCGGAACGTGTGCGGCCACCGGCGTCTCGCCAGCTTTCCGCCCCGGCGGCCGCGGCGGATGCAGGCTCGGCCGGATTGTCGGCCGGGTGGACGGCGAATTGCGGGGGCCAGCGGGTGCGTAACGCATGGGTTCCGTCTGCCCAGGGACGAGGCATGCAGGGTTCTGAGTCGCGGCGCTGCGTCCGCACCGATACCGCAACGATGTGTACCGACGGAACGCCGATGAAGCGCCGACCGCCGACCCGACAGCGCACCCGTGGAGCGCCCGTGGAGTGCCCGATGGAGCGCCGATGGAGCACCGCTGTCTCCGGCCGTGCCGCGGCCGTGCTCCGCATCACGCCGAGTGATCGTCGGCGCCTCCCTCCTGCAGGCTGCGGCTCAGTCGCTGCAGACCGCGCCGGGCGTGGCTCTTGACGGTGCCCAGCGGCCAGCCGGTGACCTCGGCGATCTGGGCCTGTGTCAGGTCGTCGTAGAAGGCCAGGGTGAGCACCCGGCGCTGAGGGGCCGGAATCCTGGCGAACTCGCGGCCGATCAGCACCCGGTCGAGCACGGCGTCGGGCAGCGTGTCGCGGTCCACGGGCGCCTCGGCCATGCGTGTTCCGGCCGCCGCCACGAGTTCGGCCTGCCGTGTCCGTGCCGTCAGCGCGTCGGCGATCTTGCGGCGGGTGATGCCGACGAGCCAGGCGCCGAGGGCGCCGCGCTCCGGCGCGTAGCCGGCACGTCCGCGCCATGCCGCGAGGAACACCGACTGCCTGACGTCCTCCGCCTCCCTGGCGTCGCCGAGAGAGCGCCGGGCCAGGGTGTACACGAGCGCGCCCCACCGGTGGTAGGCGGCGGTCAGACACTCCTCGTCACCTGCGACGAACCCGGCGGCCAGTTCCTCCTGCGCCACGGAGTCCTCCACCGGGGCCCAGAGCGCGACGCTGTCGTGGGTCCTGTCTGCTGCCTGCTGTGCAGTCATGGCGTCTGCTCCTTGTGCGATGCGGGCTGTGTCCGTTGCGCCCGGTGGGTGACGGGCGGGCTCGTGGGGGCACCCGTCCCGTCCGTGTCGGGCGCGCGTCGCTCGGCTCCTGCAACTCCTCCACCCTGGGAGGACGAGGGAAGAGGGGACAACTTGCATCGCCTGTGCAGCGCTTTGCGCGGGCGCAGCGTTTTGCGCCGGACGGTGCCGTGCCGTCGTACGGACGATGCCCGCCGTCGCTCGGACGGTGCCGTGCCGTCGTACGGATGGTGCCGCGCTATCGCTCGGACGGTGCCGCGCCCTTGTGCGGACGGTGCCGGACCGTCGCACGGACGGCCCCAGGCGGTGCGCGGACGGCCCCGCCTGGTGCACGGATGGCCCTCCGGCGGCGCACGGGCCGCACCTTTTCACTCCTCCGGCGCATCCGCGGACGCCTCTGCCGCGGAAAGCGTTGAGGCAGGACCGCTGTGTTTGCGACGGAAGGAACCGTGATGGGCCCCAGCGACGCGAAGGACCACCCTGTGGCTGCGTCACCGCCCGGATCCCGCGCGGCGCCACCGGGGGAGCCCACGACCGACGCCCCCTGCCCGGGGGACCATGGTCCCTCTGCCGGTACGCGGCACGAAGGCCGCCCGCATCAGCCGCCCGGCACGAGCGAGCCGCGCGGCATCGACCAGGACGTGCCGGGGGCTGTGCGGCGCGTACTGGAGAGCCTGCTGGCGGAGCGCACCGAACGTGCCGCCGCGCTCGACCCGGTGTTCGCGGGGGACCTGGCCGAGCGCGTCGCGCGATTCGCCCTGGACGGCGGCAAACTCATGCGCCCGCGCTTCGTGTGGTGGGCCCTGCGCGCGTGCGGGGGCGGTGCCGCGGAGGCGGAGGCCGCGCTGCGCATCGGCGCCGCGCTCGAACTGATCCAGACCTGCGCGCTGGTTCACGACGACGTCATGGACGGCTCCCGGCTGCGCCGCGGACGGCTCTCCCTGCACGCCGACATCGCCGCGCAGTACACCGACGGCATGGCCCCGGCGGACGGGGCGCGCTTCGGCGAGGCCGCGGCGATCCTCGCCGGAGATCTGGCCCTGGCCTGGGCGGACGACATCGTCGCGGCGACCATCACGGCGCCGGGCACCGATCGCGTCGTCCGTGAGCTGTGGAGCACCATGCGCACCGAGATGGTGGCCGGGCAGTACCTGGACATCCAGGGCCAGGCCACCTCGTCCCGGTCGCTGGCCCGCGCCATCCGCGCCGCCTGCCTGAAGAGCGCCCTGTACTCCGTGGAGCGTCCGCTGGCCCTCGGAGCGGCGCTGGCGGGCGCGGACGCCGCGCGGACCCGGGCCCTGTGCTCGGCGGGCCGGTGCGTCGGCATCGCCTTCCAGCTCCGGGACGACCTCGGTGACGTCTTCGGCGGCCCTCGGCACACCGGCAAACCCACCGGGGGCGACATCCGGGCGGGCAAGCCCACCTATCTGGTCGCCGTCGCCCAGGCCCGGGCCGAGGCGGCCGGCGACCGCCGCGCCGTCACCGTGCTGCGGCAGTCGCTAGGCGACGCCGATCTGCCGGAGAGCCGTCTCACCGAGGTCGTCGACGTCCTCGTGCGCACCGGCGCACGTGACCTCGTCGAGGCCAGGATCGACCGGCTGGTCGCCCAGGGCCTGCGCCATCTGGAGTCCGCCCCGCTGGAGGCGGAGGGCCGACTGCGCCTGCGGGAGCTGCTGCACGCCACGGCCGGCAGCACGCCGCCCTTCGCCGCGCGCGGTCCTCTGGACGGCATCCCGGTCTCGCTGCTGCCCAGCGCCGTCGAGGAGGTGGCTCGTTGAACCGGACCGTTCCCGGGCGTACGGATCACGTCGTGGTCGTCGGCGCCGGACTCTCCGGCCTGGCGGCCGCACTGCACCTGCTCGGTGCGGGCCGCCGGGTCACCCTCGTCGAACGGGACGCGCTGCCCGGCGGGCGCGCCGGACGCCTGGTGCGCGGCGGCTACCGCATCGACACCGGACCCACCGTGCTGACCATGCCCGAGCTGGCGGACGAGGCCTTCGCCGCGGTCGGGGAGAACCTGCGCGACCGGGTCGAACTGGTCCCCCTGCACCCGGCCTACCGGGCCCTGTTCGCCGACGGCAGCGGCATCGACGTGCACACCGACGCCGACGCCATGGAGGCGGAGGTCGAACGCTTCGCGGGCGCCGAGGAGGCCGCCGGCTACCGGCGGCTGCGCGGGTGGCTGGAGGAGCTGTACCGGGCACAGATGCGGCGCTTCATCGACACCAACTTCGACTCCCCCCTCCAACTGCTCACCCCCGACCTCGCGCGCCTCGCCGCGCTCGGCGGCTTCGGACGGTTGGACGCGCGGATCGGCCGTCACCTGCGCGACGAACGCCTGCGCCGCGTCTTCTCCTTCCAGGCGCTGTACGCGGGTGTGCCGCCCGAGCGGGCGCTCGCCGCCTACGCCGTGATCGCGTACATGGACACGGTGGCCGGCGTGTACTTCCCCCGCGGCGGCATGCACGCTCTCCCGCAGGCCATGGCGGACGCGGCCGCCGAGGCGGGCGCCGACCTGCGCTTCGGGCAGGAGGTCACCCGGCTGGAACGCTCCGGCGACCGCGTCAGCGCCGTGGTCACCGCACAGGAACACATCCCCTGCGACGCCGTCGTCCTCACCGCCGACCTGCCCGCCGTCTACGGCCTGCTCGGCCGCACGCCGCGCCGCCCGCTGCGGATCCGGCACGCGCCGTCGGCGGTCGTCCTGCACGCCGGCACCGACCGGACCTGGCCCGGGCTCGCGCACCACACGCTGTCCTTCGGGGCGGCGTGGCGGCGCACCTTCGACGAACTCACCCGCACCGGCAGCCTGATGAGCGACCCGTCGCTGCTGATCACCCGTCCCACCGCCACCGACCCGACCCTCGCCCCGCCCGGCCATCACCTCCACTACATCCTCGCCCCCTGCCCGAACACCGACATCGGACCCGATGCCGCAGCATGGGGCGACCTGGCTCCCCGCTACCGCGACAGCATCCTGTGCGAGCTGGAACGGCGCGGCTTCGACGGCCTCGCCGACGCCGTGGAGGAACAGGCCCTGATCACCCCGGCCGACTGGCACGCCCAGGGCCACGCGGCGGGCACCCCCTTCTCGGCCGCCCACACGTTCGCGCAGACCGGCCCGTTCCGGCCCCGCAACCTCGTGCGCGGCACCACGAACGCCGTACTCGCAGGCTGCGGCACCACACCGGGCGTCGGCGTGCCGACCGTCCTGCTGTCCGGCAAGCTCGCCGCCGCCCGGATCACCGGAGGGCACGCGGCCCCCGTCCCCAGGCGCGGGCGCACCGCGCGGACCGCACCGGAAGGACTCACCTCATGACCGCCCGCGAACTCGACGCGGCGGGCATCACCGAGCCGGCCCTGCGTGACGCCTACACGCGCTGCCGCCGCCTCAACGCCCGGCACGGCAGGACCTACTTCCTCGCCACCCGGCTGCTGCCCGTGGAACGCCGTCCCGCCGTGCACGCGCTCTACGGCTTCGCCCGCTGGGCCGACGACATCGTCGACTCCCTGGACACGAACCTGCCCCGGCACCGCCGCGCGGCGGACCTGACCCTCCTGCACGAGCGCCTGGAACGCGGCCTGCGCGACGGCGACAGCACCGAGCCCGTGGTCCTCGCCCTGGCGGACACCGCCCGCCGGTACGCCATCGACCACCAGCACTTCAGCGACTTCATGGCGTCCATGCGCAGCGACCTGGACGTCACGGACTATCCGACCTACGACGCCCTGCGCGCCTACATGCACGGCTCCGCCGCCGTCATCGGGCTGCAGATGCTGCCCGTCCTGGGCACGGTGGTCCCGCGCGAGGAGGCGGCCCCGCACGCCGCCGCCCTGGGGCTCGCCTTCCAGTTGACCAACTTCCTGCGCGACGTGGGCGAGGACCTCGACCGGGGCCGCGTCTACCTGCCCGCCGACCTGCTGGACGCCCATGGCGTGGACCGCGACCTGCTGTCGTGGAGCCGCCGCGCAGGCCACCGAGACCCGCGGATCACCCGTGCCCTGCGGGCCTTCGAGGACCTCACCCGGGGCGTCTACCGCGAGGCCGCTCCCGGCCTCGCCATGCTCGACCCGGTCGCCCGTCCCTGCATCCGCACCGCGTTCGTGCTCTACGGAGGCATCCTGGACGCCGTGGCCGACGACGGCTACGCGGTGCTGCACCGGCGGGCCGTGGTCCCCCGGCGGCGGCGGGCGGCCGTCGCCGCCGACGGGCTCCTGCGCCTGACGGCGGCACGGGCCCGCATGCGTGCCGGGGCGCGTGCCGGGACGCGGGGGACACCACCGCCGAGTGCCCCGGCGCCCGCCGCCGGACACCCGCGGGCCGACGTGACCGCCGCACCGGCCCCGCTGCACGAGGAGGTCGCGTGAGCCCCCGACGCCCCGTCCGCCGCGGACGGTACCCCTTGTCCCTGTACCGCGGCCCGGTGGCCTGGGAACGACAGCGGCCCACCTGGCGCGAGGCCCGCCCGGCCGTGATCGCCCGTGCCCTCAAGCGCGCGCAGGCACGCCCGTCGGGCAACTGGTACGTCGTCGGCGCGACTCGGGACCTCCGCGACGACCGGCCCCTGGCCCGCACGGTCGCCGGCCGGGAGGTGGTCCTCTGGCGCGACGCGGACGGCCGGCTGGTCGCCGGTCCCGGCGTCTGCCCCCATCTGGGCGCGCCGCTGAAGGACAGCCCCGTGCGCTGCGGCACGCTCGTCTGCCACTGGCACGGACTCGCCCTGCCCGGGACCCCGTTCGCCGGCTGGGAGCCCCTGCCCGCGTACGACGACGGCGTGCTGGTGTGGGTGCGGCTGGACGACGTGGGCGGCGAGGCGCCGCTCGACGCCCCGGTGGTGCCGGAGCGGCCGGCCCGTGCGGCGTCGGTGTCGGCGGTCTACGTGGGAGTCGGCACCTGTGAGCCGGAGGACGTGGTCGCCAACCGGCTGGACCCCTGGCACGGCGCCTGGTTCCACCCGTACTCCTTCGTCGACCTGACCGTCGCCGACGTACCCACGGGGGAGGAGGACGCCTTCGTCGTCGACGTGTCCTTCCGGCTCGCAGGGCGGCTCGTCGTGCCGGTGCGGGCGGTGTTCACCGCGCCCGAACCGCGCACGGTCGTCATGCACATCACCGAGGGCGAGGGACAGGGGTCGGTCGTGGAGAGCCATGCGACGCCGCTGGCCCCCGACGACCGGGGCCGGCCCCGGACGGCGGTGGTGGAGGCGGTCGTGGCGGCGTCGGACCGGCCCGGTTTCGCCGTGGCACGCAAGGCGGCTCCGCTGCTGCGGCCACTCATGCGGGCGGCCGCGGGCCGGCTGTGGCGCGACGACCTCGCCTACGCGGAGCGGCGCTGGCACCTGCGCTCCACGGGGCGCTTCCCCGGCTGAGGCGATGCGGCCGTGCCGCCGTGGCCGGGACGCGGGCACCAGGCCTTCGACGCGCGGTGGTCCTCGCGTGCATCCGTTCACCCGGGTCCGCCGGAAGTGATGCCGCGTGGTCCACCCGGGCCCGCGGCAGGCGGAAGGAGGCGGAACCCATGGCGGACCACCGCTCGCGGGGGCTCACCGGCCTTCCTCCGGGCAGCCGTTCCGCGTCGATCGCACCGGACCCGCTCGGCGAACCGGGCACGGACCCGGTCGGTGAGCCGCCCCGGCACGGGGTGACGACGGGCTTCCTCGCACGCCAGCTCGGGGTGTCACCGACCACGCTGCGGTCCTGGGACCGCCGCTACGGGCTGGGACCCGCCGTACGGGCCGAGGGCCGCCAGCGCCGCTGGTCGCCCGAGGACGTGGCGATGCTGCAGGACATGTGCCGGCTGACGGCCACCGGCATACCTCCGGCGGAGGCCGCCCGCGCCGCCATGCGGCGAGCGCGGGGACGCGCCGCCGATGTGCCCGCCGACGGGGCGGGCACACCTTCGC
This sequence comes from Streptomyces stelliscabiei, assembly GCF_014873495.1. Classification (GTDB taxonomy): domain Bacteria; phylum Actinomycetota; class Actinomycetes; order Streptomycetales; family Streptomycetaceae; genus Streptomyces; species Streptomyces bottropensis. The sequence continues at coordinate 9,816,766 of NZ_JADBGF010000001.1, forward strand.
TCGACGCCGACGCGTCCGCATCCCCGGCCAAGGAACACCGGGAGCATCGGGTACACCGGGAGCCCGGGTCGTACGGCGGCGGTTCCCACTCGGCCACCGCCCTGCCGCTGGGCGATGTACGCCAGGAATGCCGGGGTCTGGCCCGTGCCGCTGTCCGGCTGGACGCGGCGGCCGTTCAGGAGCAGCTCCTGACGGTGGTCCGTACCTACGGGCTCGTCGTCGCGTGGGAGGAGGTGATCGCGCCCACCCTGCGCGCGGTCGGCCGCAAGTGGGAGTCCTCCGGCGACCGGTACGTGGAGGTCGAGCACCTGCTGTCCTGGCACATCTCCACCACGCTGCGGCACCTGTACGCGGCCGCGCCGCAGCCGCAGGGGGATGCGCCGCCCGTACTGCTGGCCTGCCTTCCCGACGAGCACCACACCCTGCCACTGGAGGCGCTCAGCGCCGCGCTGGCGGAGTCGCGCGTACCGGCGCTGATGCTCGGCGGCGCGGTCCCGGCCGACGCGCTCGACGGAGCCGTCCGACGCACCGGCCCGGCCGCGGTCGCCCTGTGGGCCCAGTCGCGGCGCACCGCCGGCCTGCCGCTGGCCCAGCACACCGCCGCGACCCGGTGGGGGGTCCGCGGCGCACGCAGACAGACCCCCGTCCTGCTGTGCGGCCCGGGCTGGGGCCGCCGTACGCCCGAGGAACTGCTCCGGCCGTCCGGGCTGCGCGACGCGGTGGCCATGCTCGTCGCGCTCTCCACCGCGTGCAGACCCTGACGGTGCCGCGGTCGCGACACGGGGGCGGCCCCTGGGCGGCGGCTTGCCACGCTCGACAGGCAGCAGAATGGAACGGCCGTCCCGGCTGCCGAGTACGACGACGGCTCCGGTGGCGGCGAGCTGCTCCGCGGCGAAGTAGCCGATCCCGGCGTTACCCCCGGTGAACAGGAAGGTCCGGCCCTGGGCAGACCGCAGCCGGTGAACGTCCCACGGTCGGCTCTGGGATGCGGAAGACACGATGACAGGCTCCTGGCTCTCTGGGGCAGCGTGGCACGCCGCACGCGGACGCTCCAACGCGCGCATCGCCCGTGAGACGGGGCTGGATCTGGACACGGTCCGCTGCTGGCGCGGCCGGTTCGTCGAGCACGGTCCGGCCGGTCTGTCCGACCGCGAGCGGTCAGGGCGGCCCGTCGTTCACCGCGTTGCAGGTGGCCCAGGTCAAGGGCCTGGTCTGCCGGCTGCCAGCCGAGAGCGGCGTGCCGCTGGCGCGCTGGTCGTGCCCGGAACCGGCCCGTGAGGTCGTCGCCCAGGCGATCGCCTGCTGGGTCTCCGCCTCCACCGTGCGCCGCTGGCTCACCGACGACGCGCTCAAGCCCTGGCAGCACCAGTCCTGGATCTTCATCACCGATCCCGGCTTCCGGACCAAGGCCGAGCGGGTGCTCGGCTTGTACGCCCGCACCTGGCGAGGCGTCCGGCTCGGCGAGGACGAGTACGTCATCAGCGCGGACGAGAAGACCTCCATCCAGGCCCGCTGCCGCTGCCACCCCACCCTCGCCCCCGGCCAGGCCCGCGCGATGCGCGTCAACCACACCTACGGACGCGGCGGCGCCCTGGCCTACCTCGCCGCCTACGACGTCCACGCCGCGAAAGTGTCCGGCCGCACCGAGCCACGCACCGGCATCGACCCGTTCATGAACCTGGTCGCCCAGGTCATGAGCACCGAGCCCTACGCCAGCGCGAAGCGCGTGTTCTGGATCGTGGACAACCCGCCGCCTTCCCCAACGCGGTGATGGTCCACACCCCCGTGCATGCTTCGTGGTTGAACCAGGTGGAGATCTACTTCTCCGTCGTACAGCGCAAGGTCGTCTCACCCAATGACTTCACCGACCTCGCCCAGGTCGGCGACCGGCTTGGGGCCTTCGAAGACCGCTACAACGCCACAGCACAGCCGTTCCAGTGGAAGTTCACCACCTCCGACCTGGACGATCTGCTGGCCAGGCTCGACCGGCACACCACCGATCACCACGAAGAATCCTCCGCCGAGCCAGCTACATGATCAACCCCCGAAGGGCTTACGGAGCCGACCGCTAAGGCACCAGATTTCGCATCACCGCACCCGGCAGCGAAGCATTGCCCGCCGCCGCCTTCGCCACATGACCGTCATCGTCGGCGAGCAACTCCACGATCACCTGGGGCGGGAGGGCCGGATGGCCCGCGGCAATGGGCCTCGCCTGGCCGTCCGTCAGGCAGGCGAGCAGGGCCCGCGGGGTCGCGTGGGGGTGGGCGGCGATTTCGCGGAACGCCTGGTGCACCGGCGGACAGTCGTGGGCGAGGTGTTCCAGGAGTGCCCCGGACGCGTCCGGGTTGGCCGCCACCGCCGCCAGGACCTGGACTCCGTGCCGGTCGACCATGGCCCGCAGTCGCGCCTCGGAGAGGCCGGGGTGCGGGGCGATGCTCTTGAGCACCTTCGCGTCGGGGTCGGTGGCGAGGGCGTCGCGTATCTCGGCGGGCAGGTCGCGGCGCAGGGCCACGAGCATCCGCACGGTCGAGTCGGCCGAGTGGGCCAGTTTCCCGACCTCGGCCGGGGACGCGGCCTCGACGCGGGGTAGCAGGGTGGGGCCGATTTTCGTGGTGGCGATGAGGCGAGCGAGGACGTCGAGGGGCACGTTGGGGTTGTGCGCGAGTCGGCGCCGTACGTCCTGGTATTCGTCCTCGGCCAGTACGCGCATCAGGGCGTCGTCGCCGGCCGGCTTCTCGGCGATGCAGGCCCGGATGTGCACGTCCGGGTCCGTGGCGAGCCGTCGGCTCACCTCCGGGGGCAGGTCGGAGCGCTCGGCGAGGGCCCGGCGCAGGAGCTCCGACGGGTCGTCGGCGAAGGGGATCGCGGCCTCGATGGGGGTGGCGGGGTTGCTCAGGGCCCCGTGCCGTACGTCGTGCACGGCGGTCTCGTGCGTGCCGCCGCAGACATCGTACGCCCACACCTCGCAGCCGGTCTCCTCGACGCCGCAGACCGAGCACCGCTGTACGGGAGGCAGTCCCTTGTCGTCGAGGAGTGCCGCCAGTACGGCTGGTGGCGTTGCCTCGTTCCAGGCCGCGTACTTGCGGACCTCGGCGTTCGGATGCCCCGCGAGCCTCGTGGCCAGCGCCCGATCCGTCGTCCACAGGGCGAGTTCCCCCACCACCCGCACATCCGGACCGGCGGCGAGCGTCTCGACGACATCGGGCGGCAGGCCCACACACCGGGCCAGCCGCTGCCGACGCCAGAAATCCGGGTCCGCCACGAGGACCCGGCCCCACACCGGATCGCCGCGCCCCTCGCCGAGCAGCGCGAGAGCGGTGTCCGGATCGGCTGCCGGATCGACGTCGGCGACGGTCAGCCGGCCCTCGCACGCGAGCTGTGGGCCGCTCTCCGGGACGCGTGCGTACAGCGCGAGCGCCTGCGCGTGGGTGAGGTCGGGGCGTTTGGCGAGGTCATCGGTGAAGTCGGCGTCGGTGTCGGCGACCGCGAGTTCGATCAGACGGTCGACGAGTTCGGGCGGAAGGGAGGCGTTGGCGGCAAGCCCGCTCAGGACATCGGCATGCTTCACAGGAGCATTGTGACCGCAACAGGCCCTGGCCTTCAGGCATTAATTGTCCCGCCGAATCGAAGCAGTGTGGACTCAGACATCGGCCTCAGACATCGGGCTCCAACTCGCGCAGAAACCCACCCGTCCGGGAACCGCCCCCGTCCTCCTCCTCCGCCGCCCGCGCGACCTGCTCCGGTGTCCCCTCGGCCACCACCCGCCCTCCCCCGGCGCCGCCCGCCGGGCCGAGGTCGATGATCCAGTCCGAGGCGCGCATGACGTCGAGGTTGTGCTCGATCGTGACGACCGAGTGACCCGCGTCCACGAGGCGTTGGAGTACGTCGAGCAGGCGGGCGGTGTCGGCGGCGTGCAGGCCGGTGGTCGGCTCGTCGAGGAGGTAGAGGGTGCGGCCGGTCGCACGGCGCCCCACCTCCTTTGCCAGCTTGAGGCGTTGGGCCTCGCCGCCGGAGATGGTGGTGGCGGGCCGGCCCAGCGGGAGATAGCCGAGGCCCACGTCCGAGAGCCGTTGCAGCCGAGCCGCGATCTGCCGTACGCCCCGGAAGACGGTCAGCGCCTCGTCCACCGTCGCGGCCAGCACCTCCGCGATGTCGTACCCGTCGTAGCGCACCGCGAGGACCTCGCTCCGGAACCGGCGGCCCCGGCAGCCCGGACAGACGCACTCGACTGTGCCTGCCATCTCCACCTCGCCGCCCCCGACACCTGAGCAGACGCCAGACACAGAACTGCCTCCGACGTCAACCCCCGAAGGGCTTACGGAGCCGACCACTTAGGCAAGCCCGGCTGGACGCTCACTATCGCACCGAGGCACCGAGGCACCGAGGCACCGAGGCACCGAGTCGCCTCGCAGTAGCCCTGGTGCAGCCACGGTGTCCAGGCGGCCGTTCGTCACGCAACGATTCTGGATTCGTCTCGTTCCCGCCACTGCAGACACCGCACGGAATCGACCATTTAGGATGTCGGCCGCGCGTCGATGTCACGCGTGGCCGTGCCTCTCGGGCGGTTCGGGCGGTCGCGTCCGTGAGCCGTGCGTCTGGCTGTGCCCGGGTAGCTGTATCTGCGGGGGAGAACATCGGTGTTCGGAATCATCAGACCGTGCCGGCATCGCCTGGGCGACGGCATGCGGACCGAGTGGATGGCGCACCTGTGCGGGCTGTGCCTGGCGCTGCGCGGCGAGTACGGGCAGTTCGCGCGGGTGGCCACCAACTACGACGGCCTGATCGTCTCCGTACTGACCGAGGCGCAGTCGGAGCGCACCGGCGACTGGCGGCGGGGCGCCGGTCCGTGCCCGCTGCGCGGGATGCGGTCGGCGGACGTGGCGCAGGGCGAGGGCGCGCGACTCGCGGCGACGGTGTCCCTGGTGCTGGCCGCGGCGAAGATACGTGACCACGTGGCCGACGGAGACGGCCTGTTGGGGCGCCGCCCGGTCACTCTGGCGGCGCGACGGATCGCCTCCGGCTGGAACCGCGCGGGCGCCGCCGGCGGCGAACGGCTCGGTTTCGACACCGCCGTGCTGCTCGCGGCGGTGGACCGACAGACGGAGATCGAGCGGTCGACGGGCCTCGGAGGCTCGCTGCTCACGGTCACGGAGCCCACGGAGACGGCGACCGCCGCCGCTTTCGCGCACACGGCTGTGCTCGCCGACCGTCCGGCCAACGCCGAACCGCTCGCGGAAGCAGGCCGTCTCTTCGGTCGGCTGGCGCATCTGCTGGACGCGGTGGAGGACCTGGACGCGGACGAGGCGTCCGGCGCGTGGAACCCCATCGCCGTGACCGGCGTCGAGCGCGCCGAGGTACGCCGCCTCTGCGACGACGCCGTCCGAGGCATCCGACTCGCCCTGTCCGACGCCGAGTTCGTCGACGCGCGTCTGGTACGGGCGCTTCTGGGCGGTGAGTTGGAGCGCGCCGTCGACCGCGCCTTCGACCCCCGGCACCGTCACGACCGTCACCATCAGGACCGCCCCCAGGCGCGGGGCGCGCGCCTGCTGCCCTGGCTGGGCCTTCGCACGGCGACGGAACCCACCTCGCAGACCGGCACGGACCCCGCCTGCGGCGTCGGCGCGCTCGCGGGCGCGGCCCCCGAGGGCGCTCGGATGGCGTCTGGCCGGCCGCGAGAGGGGGAGTGCCGACGGTGTGGCCGGTGGCGCCGCCTGTGCGGATCCTGCGGGCTGTGCCCCAACTGCTGTACCTGCGACGACGAGGGCCCGGACGACGGGGAATTCCAGTTCGGCAACGACAACCGCGACGGCGGCTCGGGCCGCGACGGTTCCGGGGGCGACGGCTGGTCCGGCGGCTCGGGTGGCGGCAACTCGGGTGGCTACTCAGGCGGTTCGGGCGGCGGTCATGGGTCCGGCGGTCACGGGTCCGGCGGTTCGGGTGGCTCCGGAGGAGGCTCGGGTGACGGCTGCGGCTGCGGTGGCGGCTGCTGCAACCCGTGCAAGTGCTGCTGCGACTGCTGTGACTGAGAGCATGTGACCGTCGGGGATACGTGCGCGAGGGAGCGCGGTGCTGAGCAGCGGGTCGAGCTGCTTGTCAGCGGGGCGCCCCCCGGTCCTGGGAGCCCGACGGAGTGCAGAGGTTCCGGTGGCGTCGGGCGGTGCCACGGGTGAGGACGCCGAGGGCTGGCGCGTCGGTTCGGGGGCTGCCCCGGGACCGAAGCCCCGGGGCAGCCCCTCGCGGGTCCGATGCCGCCGGCCGCGTGGGGGCCCTCAGGTCACCGGGTCGAGGAACGTCAGCACCGACGCGTCCTCCTCGATCAGGGGAGTGAGGGCGGTGTTGAACGGGCCGCCGTAGGGGGCGTCGATGTGGGCCTGGAAGGCGGCCTCGTCCCGGTACACCTCGAAGATCCAGAAGGCGCGGGGGTGGGACGCCTTGGTGTAGACGTCGAAGACGAGGTTGCCTTCCTCCTCGCGCACCTTCTTGGCGTAGTCCAGGATCAGGCGGCCCACCTCGTCCTCCGTGCCCTCGCGGGCGGTGAACTCGGCGAGCAGGGTCTTGTTCATGATGTGGTGCCTTCGGTGTCGGGGGTGGGTCGGGATCAGTCGTGGGCGGAGGTGAGGTGCCAGACGGTGGCCTTGTCCAGCTTCACCGAGCCGTTCTCGGCGAAGACCTGGACTCCCTGGCTGGCGGGGTCGGGGAAGATCTGGTCGGTGATCACGGCCTCGCCGTCGCCGCCGAAGACCTCGACGGACGACCAGTCGACGAGGATCCGCAGTCTGATCTTTCCGTTCGCCGCCTTCAGAGGTGCGGTCTGGATGCCGGGGAAGGTGCTGTTGAAGTTCACGGCGCCGGAGCGGGTGCGGTCGACGTAGAGTTCCTGGGTCGTGGTGTCGTAGCCGATGACGGTTTCCTCGCCCGCGGTGCCGGTGCGTACCTTGAGCCCGAAGCGTTCGGCGTCCTTGAGGGAGAAGGTGGCTTCGATGTCGAGCGCCTTGCCGTCGGCGGCGGGGCCGATCAGTGCCTTCGAGGTGTTCGTCACGGTTCCCGCGGTCGCGGTCGCCGGAGGTTCCTGCCGCAGGGACTTCACGCTGTTCACCGGCTCGCTGGTCAGCCGGACGCGGCCGTCGACGGTGCGCAGCGCCATCTCGCGGGGGATGCTCTGTGCTCCGCGCCAGGGGGAGGTGGGGGTGGCTCCGGCGTAGTCCCAGTTGCTCATCCAGCCGATCATGTGCCGCTTGCTGCCCGGGGTGTTCTCCCAGGAAACGGCCGCGTAGTAGTCCTTGCCGTAGTCGGCCCAGTGGGCGCGCCGCAGGACGGAGAGGGCGGGAGCGTCGGCGGCGGTGAACCGGTCGGCGAGGATGTGGCCCCAGCCGCCGGTGTTCATGTCGACGAGCTGGATCTGCGCCTTCCTGCCGAGATAGGGGCGCATGTCGAAGGAGGCCCAGTCCAGGGTTTCGCTGTCGGCGCCGGTCGCGCTGCGGACGACCTGGCCGTCGACGATCAGACTGACGGAGGTCTCCTGGGCGCCGGGCTGGGCCTGGGTGTCGGACAGCGTGATCTGGTCGACGTTGAGGTGGCCCCAGCCGCCGGTGTTGTCATCGACCACCCTGATCCGTGCCTTCTTGCCGACGAGGTCGTGGACGTCCCAGGACGCGGTCTCCAGTTCCTCCGCGTCCTTGCCGGTGGCGCTGCGGACGACCTGGCCGTCGACGAGGAGTTCCAGGGCGGTGGGGTCGGCGGAGCCGGCGGGGTGGTTGCCGCCGCCGATGAGGAAGTTGACGTAGCGCTTGTCGATAGTGAACTCGGGTGAGGTGAGGGTGCCGGTGCCGCCGTCGCCGTTCAGGAAGGTGTTGACCAGGCCGCTGCCCTGGAAGCCGGAGACCTGCTGCTGGCCGGGGAGGGTGCCGGTGGCCGGTGCCGGGCCGAAGGCATCGCCGGTCGTCGTCCAGTCGCCGTAGGTGCCGCCCTCGAAGCCGGCGAGGACCTTCCCGGGCTGGTGCGGGTGCCGGCCGCCACCGATCTTGAAGTTCAGGTAGGGGCTGTCGACGGTGAAGGAGGGCGAGGTGAGGGTGCCGGTGGTGGCGTCCCCGGAGTGGAAGCTGTTGGCGAGGCCCTTGCCGTCGAAGCCGGAGACGGTCTGCTGCCCGTCGAGCGTCCCGGCCGCGGGTCCCGGGCCGAACGCGGTGCCCGTGGCGGTCCACGAACCGAAGCCGGTGCCCTCGAAGTCCTGCACGACCGTCCCGGCGGGCGGGGTGTAGACGCCGTCGTCCTCGGCGGTGAACTTCGTGCCGTCGAAGTCGCCGATGAAGTACTGGGCTGCCGAACCGCCCGCGATACCGCCGGGGTTGATGTTGACGACCAGCACCCACTTGATGGTGTTCTTGTCCCCGTCGACGGCGAGGGGGAACAGGTCGGGGCACTCCCACACGCCGCCCGTGGCGCCGGCCGGGCCGAACTCGCTGAGCCGTGTCCAGTCCTTGAGGTTCTTGGAGGAGTAGAACCGCACCTTGTGTTCGGTGGACAGCGACACCGTCATCAGCCAGCTCTTGGTGGGCGCGTACCACTGGACCTTGGGGTCGCGGAACTCCTTGGAGCCGATGTCGAGGACGGGGTTGCCCTGGTATTTCGTCCAGGTGCGACCGCGGTCGGTGCTGTGGGCGAGCGACTGCGACTGGATGCCGGTGGCTTTGTCGAGGCTGGTGTAGACCGCCACCATGGGTGGGTTCTTCTTGGTGCCGAACCCGGTGGTGTTGTCCTCGTCGACGACCGCGCTGCCGGAGAAGACCATCTCCTCGTCGTCGTGCGACAGGGCGAGCGGCAGCTCCGTCCAGTGCATGAGGTCCGTGCTCACCGCGTGCCCCCAGGACATGTCTCCCCAGGAGTTGCCGTTCGGGTTGTACTGGTAGAAGAGGTGGTATTCGCCCTTGTAGTACACGAGGCCGTTGGGGTCGTTCATCCAGTTCTTCTCCGGTGTGAAGTGGAACTGGGGCCGGTAGGTCTCGGAGTACGGCGCGGTGCCGGCCGCGGCGGCCGGCGGTGTGAGCGGGGCGGCGGACAGGACGCAGACGGTCGCCGCCGCCGCGATCATCCGGGTGCGGGCATGCCGGGATACACGTCCAGAGCGCATGAGGTCTCCTGTGCTGCGGCCGTCGGAGCGACGGAGCCGGATGCCCGGCGCGGCCGACCGAAGTGACGGGTGCCGACGCCGTCGTCCACGGCGTCCGGCCGCATGTCATCGTTGACTTGTGTCATCGATGACATCGCGTGGCCCGATGATGGGGGCAGTCCGGCCGGTGCGTCAACAGTTCGATCGTGCCGCCGTCTTGTACGACAATCCGCCGCTCAGGCGTGGTCGGCCGCGGTGAGCTGCGCCAACTGGCTCTCCCACGGCGGGTTGGGGCCGACGACCGAGCAGGTCAGGGCCGCGACCCGGACGGCGAAACGGCACGCCTCGGCGACGTCGTCGAGGCGGAGTTCGGTGAGCCGGCCGCCGAGGAGACCGCGGGTGCCGAGGTGGTGCAGCAGCCCGGCGGTGAAGGAGTCGCCCGCCCCGACCGTGTCGGCGACCGGCGTCCGCACGGCGGACACCCGCACGCGCTCGCCGTCGAGCGAGGCCAGTACGCCGTCGGCGCCGCGCGTGATCACGACGAGCCGGGCCCCGGCCGCGTGCCAGAGGTCGCACGCCTGCTCGGGCGGGGTGCCCGGCAGCAGCAGTTCCAGGTCGTCCTCGCTCAGCCGGAGCACATCGGTGAGGGCGCACCAGTGTGCCAGCCGGGCGCGGTACACCTCGGGGTCCACCAGCAGGGGGCGTACGTTCGGGTCGATGCTGATGGTCGCGCCGGGGGCGGCCGCCGCCAGGAAGTCCTCCACCGCCGCCGCGCCGGGTTCCCGGACCAGGGCCAGTGACCCGGTGTGCAGGCAGGCGGTGCCGGACAGGTCCACCCGTGCCAGCTCCGCGGCCGTCCACTGCCAGTCGGCCGTGCTCTGCGCGTGGAAGGAGAACGTGGCCTGTCCCCGGGAATCCAGTTCCGCCACGGCCAGGGTGCTGGGCTCGGCGGCCTGGACGGCACTGGACAGATCCACCCCGGACGCCTCCAGGTGGGCACGGAACAGGCGGCCGAACACGTCGCCGGACAGCCGGGCCAGGAAGCGGGCCGGGGTCCCCAGCCGGGCCAGGGCCACCGCCGTGTTCGCGGGTCCCCCGCCCGGCAGGACGCGCAGAGCGAGTTCGTTCGAGGCGCTGGAGGGTTCGGCGAAGGCGTCCGCGACGCACTCTCCCAGGACGGTGATCTGACGCGGGCTCATGAGCTGCTCTTCTCTGACGGACGAACGGGCCTACCGGACGGGTCCCGGCCGCTGCCGGACGGCTGCGTGGGGGCGGCGGGCGCCTACGTTGCCGATTTGTGACGAGTGCAGGGCATTGACGTTTCCGGGAGACGGAGTCCATCATCCTCGCCAGGCAGTGTCAACGATGACATAAGTCAACGATGACACCCCGGACGGTACGCACCGAACCTGATCCCGTGCCGCCCGCTATCCCACAGGAGTCGAACATGTCTCGCACCACTCGCCTGTCCTCCTCCCTCATCAGAACCGCCGCTGTCGCGGGCGTCGCCGCTCTCACCCTGACGGCCTGCGGATCCGGCTCGGGCTCGACCTCCACCGGCTCGGGCTCGGGCTCGGGTTCGGGCGAGGTCAAGGTCGGTCTGATCACCAAGACCGACACCAACCCGTTCTTCGTGAAGATGAAGGAGGGCGCCGAGAAGGCCGCGGACGCCGAGGGCGTCAAGCTGATGACGGCGGCCGGCAAGTTCGACGGCGACAACGCCGGTCAGGTCACCGCCATCGAGAACATGGTCGCCGCCGGAGTGAAGGGCATCCTGATCACCCCGAGCGACTCCAAGGCCATCGTGCCCGCCATCGAGAAGGCCAAGGCCAAGGGCGTCCTCGTCATCGCCCTGGACACCCCCACCGAGCCCGAGAGCGCCGTCGACGCCCTGTTCGCCACCGACAACCTCAAGGCGGGCGAGCTGATCGGCGAGTACGCCAAGGCCGCCATGAAGGGCAAGAAGGCGAAGATAGCCGCCCTGGACCTCGCGCCGGGTGTCTCCGTCGGCGTCCAGCGCCACAACGGCTTCCTCAAGGGCTTCGGCGCCACCGACAAGGACGTCGCCTGTGCCCAGGACACCGGCGGCGACCAGGCCAAGGGCCAGACGGCGATGGAGAACTGTCTCCAGAAGGAGCCGGACATCAACGTCGTCTACACGATCAACGAGCCGGCCGCGCTCGGCGCCTACACCGCGCTCAAGGCCAAGGGCCGCGAGAAGGACGTCCTGATCGTCTCCGTCGACGGCGGCTGCACCGGCACCCAGGCCGTCAAGGACGGCAAGATCGCCGCCACCTCGCAGCAGTACCCGCTGAAGATGGCCGCCGAGGGCGTCAAGGCCGTCGTCACGTACGCCAAGGACGGCAAGAAGGCGTCCGGTTACACCGACACGGGCGTCACCCTGATCACCGACAAGGCGCAGGACGGGGTCACGTCCAAGGACACCGCCTACGGCCTGGAGAACTGCTGGGGCTGAGCAGCCCCCTGAGGCCGTACGACTCCGCCTCACCCTTCAGCGGGGCGGCCGTCCCCTCCCCTGACCGGGACGGCCGCCCGCCCGTCCTCCTGTCCGCCGATCTCCTCGATCAGCGCGGGCGACGACCTCTGTCTTCCGACAAGGACTTCGCATGACTGCCACGACCACACCCCCGGGCACGTCCTCGCCGTACGCCGAGCTCAAAGCACCGAACCCGGCCCGCCGGCTGCTCACGGCACCGACCACCGGCCCCCTGGTCGCCCTGCTCCTGGCCTGCGCCTTCTTCTCCCTCTCGTCCGACCAGTTCCTCACCGGCGGCAACTTCTCGCTGATCGTGCAGCAGGTCATGGTCGTCGGCACCCTCGCCATCGGGCAGACCCTGATCATTCTCACGGCGGGCATCGACCTGTCGTGCGGGGCGGTGATGGCGTTCGGCAGCATCATGATCGCCAAGATGGCCGCGGAGGGCTCCCTGCCCCCGCTCGCCGCCATCGCCCTGGGGCTGGTCGTCTGCGGAGGCTTCGGACTGCTCAACGGGCTGCTGGTGCAGAAGATCCCGCTGCCCCCGTTCATCGTCACCCTCGGCATGCTCAACGTGGCGTTCGCCCTGACCCACATCTACTCCGAGGAACAGACCGTCACCAACCTGCCCGGCCCGCTCACGGCCCTCGGGCAGACCTTCCCGCTCGGCAGGACCGACATCACCTACGGGTCCCTGGTCACGATCGCCCTGTTCCTTCTGCTCGCCTACACCCTGAGCAACACCGGCTGGGGTCGCCACGTCTACGCCCTGGGCAACAGCCCGGAGGCCGCGCGCCTGAACGGCATCCGCACCGGCCGGCTCACCATCGGCGTCTACACCGTCGCCGGCATCCTCTACGGCATCGCCGCCCTGCTGCTCATCTCCCGCACCGGCGTCGGCGACCCGCAGGCCGGACAGACCGACAACCTCGACAGCATCACCGCCGTGGTCCTCGGCGGCACGAGCCTCTTCGGCGGCCGCGGCTCGGTACTGGGCACCTTCATCGGCGTCCTCATCGTCGGTGTCTTCCGCAACGGTCTGCAGCTGATGGGCGTCGCCTCCATCTACCAGACCCTGATCACCGGCGTCCTGGTGATCCTCGCGGTGACCGTCGACCAGATCTCCCGGAAGAAGGCACGATGACCGCCACCAGCACCGTCACGCCCGTTCTGCAGGCCCGCGGCCTGGTCAAGCGCTACGGACATGTCACCGCCATCGACGGCGCCGACTTCGACCTGCTGCCCGGCGAGGTCCTCGCCGTCATCGGCGACAACGGAGCCGGCAAGACCAGCCTCATCAAGGCCCTCACCGGCGCGGTGACCCCGGACGCGGGCGAGATACGCCTCAACGGCGAGCCCATCACCTTCTCCGGACCGCAGAGCGCCCGCGCCCACGGCATCGAGACGGTCTATCAGGACCTGGCCGTGGCCGCCTCCATGGACATCGCCTCCAACATGTTCCTCGGACGCGAACTGCGCCGGCCCGGTGTCCTCGGCAGTGTCTTCCGCATGCTCGACAAGAAGCGCATGCGCGACGAGGCCGCCGAACACATGGCCGACCTGAAGATCGGCCTGCGCTCTCTGACCCAGTCGGTCGAGACCCTGTCCGGCGGGCAGCGGCAGGCCGTCGCGGTCGCCCGTTCCGTCGCCTGGGCGCGCAGTGTCGTCGTCATGGACGAACCCACCGCCGCCCTCGGGGTCAAGGAGTCCGGCCAGGTCCTCGACCTCATCCGCCGGGTCCGGGACCGGGGTCTGCCGGTCGTCCTCATCAGCCACAACATGCCGCACGTCTTCGAGATCGCCGACCGCATCCACGTGCACCGACTGGGCCGGCGGGCCGCCGTGATCAAGCCCTCCGACTACTCCATGGCCGAGGTCGTCGCCATCATGACCGGTGCGCTCACCGTCGACGAGGCCGGGGATACTGTCGTAGCGGATTCCGCGGCGGCGAAGGCCGCGGGCGTCCAGGCCGACTGACGCCACGATTCACGTCACTCACAGGTTCCGGCCGAAGGCCGCGGCCGGAACCGACGAGCGCAGGGAGACCGTTCCACCATGGCAGCGAACCGCCGCCCCACCCTGGCCGATGTCGCCCGTGAAGTGGGCGTCAGCGCCAAGACCGTCTCCCGCGTACTCAACGAGGACGGACCCGCCTCCGCCCAGACCCGCGAACAGGTGATGGCCGCCGTGGCCAAGCTGGGCTTCCAGCCGAACCTCATGGCCCGCAACATCCGTGTCGGCGGACCCGACACCACCGTCGGACTGGTCATCCCCGACCTCGGCAACCCCTTCTTCGGAGCCGTGGCCAGCAGCATCGAGGACACCGTCCGCGACCGGGGCCTGACCCTGCTCATGGGGTCCTCCGCCGACGACCCCGGCCGTGAACGCGCCCTGACGGACAAGTTCCTCGCCCGGCGCATCAGCATCCTGATGGTCGTGCCGTCCGTCGGCGCCGACCACTCCCATCTCAAGTCCCATCGCGCCGCCGGGCTGCCCGTCGTCTTCCTCGACCGCCCCGGAGCGGCCCTCGCCACGGACCACGTCGTCAGCAGCAACCGCACGGGCGCCCACGACGGCGTCGCCCACCTGATCGCCCACGGCCACCGCCGCATCGGTTTCATCGGCGACCTCCCCACCAAGCTCTACACCCGCCGCGAGCGCCTGGCCGGCTACCGCTCGGCCCTGCAGGAAGCCGGCCTCCCCGCCGACCGTTCCCTGATCACCAACGCCCACGACCAGCGCGGTGCCTCCGTCGCCACGTCCCAGCTCCTGGGCCTGGCCGATCCCCCCACCGCCCTGTTCGCCGGCAACAACATCGTCGCGCTGGGCATAGTGACCGAACTCGCCCGCACCGGCCGCAAGGACGTGGCGGTCGTCGCCTTCGACGACGTGGCCCTCGCGGACGCCCTCGAACCGGCCCTGACCGTCGTCGCCCAGAACCCCGAGGAGATCGGCAGAACCGCCGCGACCACCGCCCTGGCCCGCCTCGACGGCGACCGCACCCGCGCCCGCACCATCACGGTCCCCACCCGCCTCATCGTCCGCGGCTCGGGAGAACGCCCCGCACCGGCGCTGCAGGAGGCGTGACGGGGGGCCGACCCCGTCCCGGGCGAACGGGGAGAGTACGCCGGCGGGCCCGAACCTCCTGACCGGTGGCTTCGGCGTCCCGCGTCTTCGCGCCGCCCCTCCCGGCGACCACGTCCGCCTGCGCGGCGACCCCGACGAGCAGTGGGCCGGCGTGAAGAACACCCGCTGCCTGCACGTCATAGGCGGCAGGCACGGCCTGCAGATGCGCGGCGTGCCGGGCCGTCCCGACGCCGAGATCTGCCACCCACGCCCCGTCCGGGCCGCCCAGGCCTCCTTCTTCGATCCGACGATCGGTCAGATGGTCAACGTGGGCGCCGGTTTGAAGACATCGCGGTCATGCGGGCGGATCCATGCGGGAGTTCAGCCGCTTCTCCCACTCGCCGGCGCTTCCCGGATTCAGGGTGCGTGTGCGCCTTGGCTGCTCCGGCCGGCGCGACTTCGCGGGGTGACGTGCCTTCAACCGGCGTGTGTATTCACGCTGTTCACGCTGTGGCGGGGTACGAAATCGGGGATGATGATGCGATGAGTGGCGACATCGGGCACGGGCGGCCAGGCCCGAGAAACAATCCGAAGCGGCAGCGGCCGCTGAAGCGGGCGCGCGGTGGGGCGGCCGGTGGCGCTGCGGCTGGGGCTCGCGGAGCCGCCGCCGCGCCCACTCGGCACCTCGTCCGTTCGCCGGCCTTCGGTCTTCCAGCACAGCGCCACGAGGGCACGGGGCGAACGCCGTTGCGGCTGCGGTGACGCGAAACGAAGCCGGCTGTCTCAGCGCACGCAGAATACGGGGGAAGCACAGTGGCGGATGAGAAGAGCGGTGAGACACCTTCTCTGCATGGGCGTTCCCGGTCGAGCGCGCTCGGCCGCGCACCGACCGACACGACGGCCCGCGAACCGCTG
The DNA here is from genome assembly GCF_014873495.1 of Streptomyces stelliscabiei. Taxonomy (GTDB): domain Bacteria; phylum Actinomycetota; class Actinomycetes; order Streptomycetales; family Streptomycetaceae; genus Streptomyces; species Streptomyces bottropensis. The sequence continues at coordinate 9,832,350 of NZ_JADBGF010000001.1, forward strand.
CACGGCACCGGAGAGCCGGGCCGGAACCAGGCCCGTGCCCGACGCGCCAGACTCGCCCGCCCGCGCGCCACTCTGTCGATCCGTCATTCCCTGTCGGCCTGTTCCAGGCCGCTCCTCAGCGCAAGGAAGTACTCGTGAGCGCAATCGGCCCCGGCGGAAGAGTCCAACCGGCCCGTCCCGGCGATCCCTCGCGCATAGGCCCCTACCGCATCGTCGGCCGTCTCGGCGCGGGCGGCATGGGCACGGTCCACGCCGGAGTCACCCCCGACGGAACGCGCGTGGCGGTCAAGGTGATCCATCCCGAGCAGGCGCAGGAGCCGGAGTTCAGAGCCCGTTTCGCACGCGAGGTGGCCCTGTCCTCCCGTGTCACCGGCCCGTATCTGATTCCGTTGCTCGCCGCCGACACCGACGCGACGACTCCGTGGCTGGCCACCGCCTACGTCCCCGGCCCGACCCTGGATCAGCACGTGCACGAACGTGGGCCGCTCGCCGAAGGGAGCTTGTACGCTCTCGCGGCGGCCACCGCGCAGGCACTGGCCGCCATCCATGCCGCCGGCGTGGTGCACCGCGACGTGAAGCCTCAGAACGTCATTCTCACGCCCGCCGGTCCCCGCGTTCTGGACTTCGGCATCGCGCACGCCCTTGACGGCACCAATGTCACCCGTACCGGAGTCATGACCGGGACACCGGGCTGGATCAGCCCCGAACAGTACCGGCAGGGCACCGCCGGCCCGGCGGGCGACGTGTTCGCCTGGGGAGCGCTTTTGGCCTACGCGGCGACGGGAAGGCTGCCCTTCGGCGTCGGGCCACCTGACGTGGTCGCCTTCCGCGTGATGTCGGGGGAACCGGACCTGGACGGCGTCGCCGCCTCCCTGCGCCGGATCCTGGAGAAGGCGCTGTCGAAGGAACCGGAGGACCGTCCTCCGGCCGCCGAAGTGGCCCGGCTGTGCGAGGCGTCGCTGGCTTCCCAGGCGACTCAGATCGTGGGCGTCGACGCCCTGCCGACCCAGGCCGGGGACCTGGTCACCCCACTGTGGGAGATGCCGGCCGGAGACGACCCGTCATGGCAGGTGCCGCCGGGCCGGTCGGCGAAGCGACGGGTGGGCGCCGTGGTCGTGGCGGCGGCGGTGATCGGCGGCCTGGTCGGCGGAGTGACGGCCCTGATGCCCGACACCACCGACGGCGGGAAGCGCGTGGCGTCTTCTTCGCCCTCCGTGCCCGCCGAGTCCGGGACGCAGTCCGCGAACACCGACAAGGCGGGTACCGCGGCGGAGCGGGGCAAGGTCGTGAGCGACGGCGCGGCGAGTGCGGTGAGCTGGGCGGAAGCCCGTACGGCTCAGGGGCAGGGTGAGCACGACGTGGCCCGGTCCGTACTGCACGACCAAAGTGTTCTGTCCGGGGAGATGAGCGACGTCCGGCTCTCCCCGGGGAGCGTGACGTTCCACGAGTCACGCCGGGAGGTCTATTTCTCCTACAGCCTGGACACCGACGCGCACGGAACGTTGATCGCGGAGACCGAGATCGCCAGAGCGATGTGCCTCTCGTTGCGTGATGTGGTGCTCAACGTCCACCCGGATCTGCCGTATCGCACCTACGTCACGGTGCGGGAGGAGGCGGGCCGCGACCCGCAGGTGACGTGGCAGGAGGACTTCGTGGCCGACGATCGGTGTCGGTCGGCCGCCGAGGACGGCACGGCGAAGAACGACGGCACCGAAGCGGAGTCGGAGTGGGAGCCGGACGACAGCGGCCTCGGGGCGGCGATGGTCCCCAGCACCGACGGCGACGAGATCCGGGTCGCGGACCGTGCCGCCAAGAAAATCATCGTGCGCAGCAACGAGATGCGCACGACGCTCGGCACCGGTCAGGTGCTCGGCCACGAAGAGATCATGGTGGGCTTCGACCCCGCGAACTCGGCCATGTACGTGTGGTCCGACTACCTGATGTGGAACCAGGAGCAGGTCGAGACGTGGGCCGACATGGCCGCGGGTGAGGCGTGCCGTGCCCTGGTGAACCAGAGGCGGAACGCGGGCTCCGGCTGGCTGTACACGCGCTACGCCGTGGCGGAGATCGGCGGGTCGGGCTACCTCATGATCCGTTGGGGCACGGCCACCGCGCTCGCCGACTGTCCCACCTGAGCGAGAAGGGGGGCGGGACCGAGGTTGACCCTCGACATGGTCGAGGCACCAGAGTCCCGGGTGTGGAGAGCGAGATGCGCAGCATTGGAGAAATGTCCCGGGACAGTGGGCTCGGGGTGAGTGCCCTGCGGTTCTACGACCGTGCCGGAGTGCTCATCCCGGCCTGGGTGGACCCGGTGAGCGGTTACCGCTGGTACGAACCCGACCAGCTCGAAGAGGCCCGGCTGCTGGCCCGGTTGCGTCGGGCGGGCATGCCCCTGGCCGACATCCGGCTCGTCCTGGCCGGCTGGCACGGCGCGGACACGGAACTGGTGCGCGGTCTCCTTCAGGCGCACCTGCGCCGTCTCGAACTGGGGCTGTCCGATGCCCGCAGCGAGTTCTCCACGCTCCGCGCTCTACTCGACCACAGGGAGACAACCTCCATGACCTCGCTTCACACCACCACCGCCCGCTTCTCCGCGCCCGCGCAGGAGGTGGCCGCCGCGCTGGACGCGGTCCGTTTCGCCGCCGGTAACGACGCGTCGCTGCCGATGCTCGGCGGGATCCTGTTCGACATCGAGGGAGAACTGCTCCACCTCGTGGCCACCGATCGCTACCGCATGGCGGTCGCGCAGGCACGTACGACCGGGCACGGCGGACCTCGCACGCAGGTGGTCGTGCCTCTTCCGCTCGCCGACGCGATGCGGGCCCTGCTGACCGGCGAGGAGCCCGCGCGGCTCGTCGTGGACGGTGATCGCGTGACGCTCGAGACCGGGGATCGCCAGGCGGCCGGGCAGAGCCTCGGTGGCGAGTTCCCCGACTACCGTCGCCTTGTCCACCTCCCGGCCGGTCGCCGGGCCCACGTCGAGACGGCGGCCTTCCGCCGGGCCCTGGAGACCGGCCCGGTCCGCGAGGGCGAGACACGTGAGCAGGACGGCGAGCCGTACGACCTGAGCGTGCTCCGGGTGGCGGAGGACGGGACCGTGATCGTCTGTGACGACCGTGACGACGACCAGGACAACGTGGCCGTCAACCGCGAGTTCCTGCTGCACGCGCTCACCGCCGGGGCCCGGGACGAGCTGATCCTGGAGCTGGGCGCGTCCACGGCGCCGCTCGCGATCCGCCGGCCCGACGACGAGCACGCCTTCTCGCTTCTGATGCCGGTCCGCTTGGAGGACTGACTTCCCGCGTGACGCGTTCCGTTTCCGGCGGGCAACTGCGGTGGGGCGGGCGTGGGTGAACGCAAGGCACGCAAGTACCTCATATCGTTGCCGTTCCCGACTTGTCGGCCCAATGATCACTGCGGCACGGTAGGGGCCGATGAAGCGAGGACGGCGGTGGGGCCCGGGACGGCTCGGCCGGCGAACCGTGTGCACGGTTTCGGGGCACGCCCGGTCCGTCTCGGTGTCATCCCCTGCCGAGTGTCTTCGTCGTTGACGTCGGTTCCTCGACCGTGAGTCGGGAGGAGCCGTATGGCCACAAGCCTTCGTCCTGCGCGCTCTCCCCATCCGTATCACTTCCTGCCGAGGACGACTGATGGATTCCCGCGATCTTTTTTCCGATCAAGACCCTCCCGCGGCTGCCGCGCTCTATCTCAGTGCGCTCGACCACGAACAGCACTACTCCGCCGCTGAGTTGCGGCAAGCCGTCTCCCGGGCCCAGGCGGCCACCGGCGGTCGGCCGGCCGAACTCGCGCGGCTGTACCGGCAGTCCACGCTCGGAGCCGACGCCTCCGAGTACGACGTCCGGGCCGGCCGAAGATCCTGGGCCCTCGACATGGCCCGGCACCTGGCACTGGACGAAGGCCGCCCCGCCGACGCCGAGCCTCCTGCGTGGGCGGCCTGGGAAGAACCGGTCACCGCCTTCCTCGCGGCGCCCCACACACCCTCGGCGTCCTCGTCCCGACACGCGGCCCCACCGTCGTACCCCGGCCCTCGACAGACCACCGCGCTGCGTGAACTGCGTGCCGCACGCCGTCGCCCGGCGCGGGTCGCCGCCGCGGTCGTCATAGCCCAGATGGCAGGCGTCGTCCTGGCCAACGAGGCACCAGGTGTCATGGCGACCGCCTGGGCGGGACCCCTCAACATCGGGCTCACCCTGGTCCTGGCGCAAGTGGTGTGCACCGGCTGGGCGGTCCTCTGGTACGCACGGTATGCGCGAAGGCGTCTGGAGCCCCTCGTCGAGCGCCATCGGGCGTCCTTCCCGCACCTGGAGAGCCCCCGGTGAACTCCCTCCTCGCGCTCTCCGACTTCGCGCGATCCGACTCCGCGCTCTCCGACTCCGGCGGCGCCTTTCCGCTTCTCGCCGTCTTCGGCCTCTGTGTCGTCTGTACGCTGCTCCTGTCGATCGGGTCGATCCTCCCCGAGAAGGACGAGCTGAGCGGCTTCTACCTCGGTCAGCGGCGGCTGCCGTCGGCCGTCAACGGGCTGGCCATCTTCGGCAGTTACATGTCCGCGGCAGGCATGCTGGGCAACCCCGGTCTGATCGCGCTCACCGGTTACGACGGCATCGCGTACGTGCTGGCACCCATGGTCGCCTGGTCCGTCCTGGTGCTGCTGGTCGCCGAGCCGTACCACAGCACCGCACGGTTCACCATCGGCGACTCCCTCGCCCTACGGCTGCACGCCCGGCCGGCGCACCTGGCGGCCGGCGTCACGAGCGTGGTCGTCTGTCTGCTGTACCTGACCGCCCAACTCGTCGGCGCCGGAGCACTCGCGGCCACGGTCCTGGGCATCGACGGAGACGGCGCCCAGCGGGTCGTCGTGGCCGGCCTCGGTCTTCTGATGGTCCTCTACGTCGTGATCGGCGGCATGCGCGCCGCGACCCTGGTCCAGGGCGTCAAAGCCGTAGTCCTGCTCGCCACAGGCCTGTTCGTCGTCCTGGCGGTGATGTCGGAGTTCGGCTGGAGCCCGGCACGCCTGCTGGACGCCGCCGTCCTGCGGAGCGGCTTCGGTGACGCCTTCCTGGAACCCGGCATCCGCTTCCACGACCGCACCAGCAGAATGGACTCGCTCAGCCTGCAGCTGGCGTTCGTGCTGGGAGCGGCCGCCCTGCCGCACGTCCTGATGCGGATCGGGACCGTGTCCAGCGGACGCAGAGCCCGCAGGTCGGCCGGGTGGGCAGCCTGCCTGGTCATCGTCTTCACCCTGTTCGAGGTGGTGACGGGTTTGGGCTCCGCGGCGCTGATCGGCTCGCAGAGCATCGCGGGTGACGCCACCTCCGGCAATACCGCCGTGCTCCTCCTCGCCGAGCGCCTGGGCGGGCCGGTCCTGCTCACCGTGGTCGCCTGCGTCGCGTTCGTCACGATCGTGGCCGTCGTCGCCGCTCTCACCCTCACCGCGGCGGCGGCCCTGGCCCACGACGTCTACGGTGCGACGATCATGCGGGGCAGAGCGTCCGAGAAGAGCGAACTCGCCGTGGCGAGGTGGGGCGTCGGACTGATCGGCGTCGCGGCGATCGCCCTGTCGATGCTCGCCCAGCACCTCAACATCGCCTTCCTGGTCAGCCTCGCCTTCGCCATCGCGGCATCCGCGATCCTGCCGGCACTGCTCTGCAACCTGTGGTGGAAGGGATTCACGACGCAGGGAGCGGTCTGGAGCATGTACGGCGGCCTTCTGGTCGCCGTGGTGCTGACGGCACTGTCCCCGGCGGTCTCGGGCAATGCGACCGCCCTGCTGCCCGATGCCGACTTCGCGGTGTTCCCCTTGCGCAACCCCGGCCTCCTCTCCATTCCCGTGGGATTCCTGCTCGCCTGGACCGGCTCGGTACTCGACCGCCGACGACGAGGAGGGGGAGCGGACTACTCGGAGATGGAGATCCGCGTCCTCACCGGAACAGGCTCCGGACGCACCGGAACAGGCCCCGGCCGTCGCGGCGGTTGACCCCCGCCGGCGGACCACCTCGGCAGGGGCCGGCAGTCCGGACTCGGCGTAGAACGGCACCCCAGGCGCCTCCGGAGCCGCAAAAACCCGTTCGGCACCCGTCGAGATCGTGGCACCATGTGCGGCATGACGACGAACCGAAAGGTCCATGCCGCGTAGACGGCCAGGACGAGTCCGGGTCGGCACTGCCCGTCTCCGGACAGCGGAAGCGAGGTCGGACATCGACGGCCTGTCCTCGCGTGCGCGGGCCGAGATCCTGCTCCTCGAACGTACGCGCAACTATTTGCGGCCAGGGGACGTCGGTGCTGCCGTGCGTCTGTGGAGGGACTACGTCCAGCGCCCCGAGCGGCAGCACTGGGCCGACCACGAATCGGGCAACGAGTACTGGGACTGCTGCGGTGATCCCCTCGAAGCCCGTGCTCTGCTCGCCACCGTGATGCGGGCGATGTCACCACGCAACGCGCGCGAGCTCAGGCAGGCTGTCGGCCGGTCCGACGCCGTCTGGTGCCGATCGTCGCCGCCGTACGACCTGGGCGAGAATCAGAGCGTCAGCTGAACACCGGAGACATGACGACCGTGCCCCTCCCACGACACCGCATCCGGGGCTTGGCGTGGTCCGTGCCGGCCACGCTCGCCGTGGTGGTGGCCGCCGGCTGCCAGACCTCGTCGCCCGCGGCGAACAAGCCACCCGCGACGGACGGACCGGCGGTGTCGGGCACGACGTCCGAGGCCGGGAAGGCCTCTTCCCCAAGGGAAGAGGGCTGCCCGAGCACCCGCGCCTCCGGCCGGAAGGCGGGTCCGACCTCACCGCCGGCGGGGGTCTCCCGGCGGATGTTCCACGGTGTCGCCGTCCCCGCCTCCGCCACCCTGGGGCCGAGGAGGACGGCGGGGGACATCGCACGCTGCTACGCGCACGACTCCTCCGGCGCGCTTCTCGCCGCCGCACAGATCGGGGTCCGCTTCCCGCTGTCGACGCGATGGAGGACCGTGGTCGAGGAGCAGACCTACGGCGACGGGCGCGACGGCTACGTCCGCGCGCGCACCCGGCGGGAGGCGGAGGCCGGCGGGCCTCCCACGCCCGCGGCCGGAGAGCTGCTGCAACTGGCCGGGTTCCGGTTCGACAGCTACTCCGACCGGCGGGTCGTCGTCTCCCTGGCGTACCGGCAACCCGGTGGCGGCCTCATCGAGGCCGCCACCGTCACCATGGAGTGGCAGGGCGGAGCCGGCGGGGACTGGCGCTACGAGATTCCCCGGTCTCCCGGCCCGTACCAGAAGCTGAACAGCCTCAAGGGCTACGTCGCGTGGGGGGCACGGCGCTGAGCCCGCGCCCCCGTCAGGGAGTCGCTAGGGCCGCGGTCGTGTCGCGCAGTCGTACGCCTCGGTTGAAGCGGCGCAGGAGGAGCAATGCCGTGGTGGCGAGGCCGGTGAGGAGGCCGAGCCAGATGCCCGTGGTGTCCCAGCCCGTGGTGAAGCCGAGGAGCAGGGCGGCGGGCAGGCCGACGAGCCAGTAGCCGACCAGGGTGATGCGGAAGCCGCCCTTGGTGTCGTCGAGGCCGCGCAGGAGGCCGACGCCTATGTTCTGGGCGCAGTCGAAGAACTGCATCACCGCGGCGATCAGCAGGAGGCTCGTGGCGAGGTCGGTGGCCGTGCGGCTCTCGCCCTCGAAGAAGGGGGCCAGCACCAGGCCCGGCACGGCGACGTACAGGAGTGCCACGACCGCCATGACGGCGGCGGCACACGCCAGCGCCGTGGACTTCAGCCGCTGGGCGGCCGCCGTGTTGCCGAGGGCGAGTTCACGGCTGACACCGAGGGACGCGGCGTGGGAGAGGCCGACGGCGATCTGGAAGACGATGTAGACGAGCTGGTTGACGGCGGTGTGCGCGGCCAGCGCGGCCGTGCCGAAGCTGCCGACCAGCAGGGCGACGACGGAGAAGAAGCCCGCCTCGGATCCGTAGGTGGCGGCGATCGGCGCGCCCAGTCCGGTGAGGCGGCGCAGGGTGGCCGGGCGGGTCTTCCAGATGCTCAGCGACAGCACCGGCGCCAGCCGGGGATCGCGCCGGGCGGAGAGGTACAGCGCCAGGAACGACAGCGCGTACACGGAGGTCGTGGCGAGTCCGATGCCCGGCAGGCCCAGCTTCGGCAGGCCCCAGGTGCCGTGGATGAAGGCCCAGTTGAGGCCGGCGTTGACGGCGATCGAGGCGAGGGTGATGCGCAGCAGCGCCTGCGGGCGGCGCATACCGACGGTGAACTGCCGGATGGCCTGGAACCACAGGCAGGGCAGCAGCCCGGGTGCCAGCGCGTACAGGACGGGCTTCGCCGTGTCGACGACGTCCGGGTCCTGGCCGAGGAACACCACGGCGTGCCCGATCCCCACCATCAGCAGTGCTCCCGCGAGACCCGCGAGCGTGGACAGCAGCAGGCTGGCCCGGACCAGGTCCCTGACCTCCTCGTGAGCGGCCCGCGTCGCGTGCGCGGCCTCCGCCCCGGCACCGTCCGTCTCCGTGTCCCGGGACTCGGCACGGGCGTCCGCCGCGGCGACCTGGTTGCCGACGGCGGTGACCAGGCCCACCCCCATGGTCCGCAGCTGGTTGAAGATGACCAGGGCGAGGCCGCCGGCGGCCAGGGCCTCGGTACCCAGCAGGCCCATCATGATCGTATCGGTGGTGGTGAGCGCGACCTGGGCGAGCTGGGTGAGCGCGAGCGGTACGGCGAGGGTCGCCAGGGCGCGGCTGTCGGTGAGGAGGCGGGTCAGGGCGGGTGGCATCAGGTCGTTTCCTGCGGGGGCTCGGGTGCTGCGATACGGCGGAGTTTGATCAGCAACTCGTCGATCTCGCGCTCCACCTGGGGGGAGAGGAGATCATGGGCGGCCATCCAGTCGTCGTCGAAGACGGTGTCCATGTACTTTTCCCCGCCGTCGTTGATCAACGCGACCATAGTCGTGCCGGGCGGCAGCGCGGACAGCCGGGTCAGGGCCTCGTGCACGACTCCGCCGGCCGAGCCGCCGAGGAGCAGTCCGGTGCGCCGGGCGACGGCCCGCGCGGTGGCGAACGCCTCGACGTCGCCGACCTTCACGCCCTCGTCCAGCAGGGAGTAGTCGACCATCGCTCCGATCGTGGCGCCCTCGGGTGTGCCGGTGCCCGACTGGTGGTAGTCGTGCGCGGGCGGTCCGAACGCGATCGAGCCCTTCGGTTCCACGCCGACGATCCGCAGCCCGGGCACGGTCTCCCGCAGTGGGCCCCCGGTCCCGAACAGCCCGCCGCCGGTGCCCACCGCGCCGATGAGGATGTCGATACGGCCGTCCAGCGCGGCGTGGAGTTCCCGGGCCACCGGGTGGTAGCCCACGCCGTTGGCCATGTTGTTGTGCTGCTCGGTGAAGTAGGCGTTGTCGGACTCGGCGGCCAGCTTCTCCGCGAACTCCTCGCGGGCGGCGGTGGCCAGGTCCCCGTCGCCCTCCTCGGCGACGTACACCAGCTCCGCGCCGAGGGCCTTCATCGCGCGCAGCTTGTCGACGGCGGCGTGGTGGTCGACGACGGCGGTGAAGGTGTAGCCGCGCTCGGCGGCCACGACGGCGAGGCCGAGCCCGGTGTTGCCTGAGGTCGATTCGACGATCCGGCCGCCGGGGCGCAGCAGGCCGCGCTCCTCGGCGTCGACGACCATCTGCCGGGCCATGCGTATCTTGGCGGTGCCGGTCGGGTTGAACTGCTCCAGCTTCAGCAGCAGCCGGGTGTCGCTCTCCGTGCGGGCCAGCTCGAACAGCGGGGTGGCGCCGATGAGTTCGGAGACCTGCCGTACGACGGGCGGCCGGTACAGGGGGTCGTCCATGGGGGCTCCTGGGGGTTCTCAGTGGGGGTGGCGGTCGAGGCGCCAGCGGAAGCGGGCGCCCGAGGGCTCGACGACGACCTTCGGGGGCAGAGGGAGGTCGTGGAACGGCGATTCGTTGGAGTCCATCTGGTAGCCCGCCGTGTTGAGGTACACGAGCAGGTCACCGGCGATCGGCCTTAGCGGGAAGGGGATCTTCCGCCAGGTCAGCATGTCCGACTCCAGGCAGGTCGCGGCTCCCACGCAGGCCGGGTACGGGCCGGCGCCGGCGACGGGGCGTGTGCCGGCCGGCACCAGCATCGGGTCGGGCAGGAACTCGCTGTCGAACCACTGCTCCGACAGGCTGAGGCTGGTGCCGTCGACGGTGAGGAGCGCGTATCCGTCGCGTTCCTTGACGCCCTGGACCCGGAACACCGTGAACCCGGCCTGGTCCAGCAGGGCCCGGCCCGGTTCGACGAGCAGGGTGATCCCGGCCGCCCGCAGCAGCCCGGCGAGGCTGGTGCCCTCGTCCGCGCCGGTCGGGGTGGCCGTCAGGATCGTCCGCAGGGCGTCGGCGCCGGCGACGGGGGAGTGGTACGGGTAGAAGCCCCCGAAGGACTTCTCCGCGTGGAAGTGCTCGGGGCGCCGGCTCTCCTCGAACCGCCGCCAGTCGTCGGCGGCGACGTAGTCGACGGCGAAGCCGCCGCCGATGCTGATCCGGTCGGCGCGCAGCCCGAGTCCGCGGGCCCGCGCGCAGAGGTGGATCAACTCGGCTGTCAAATCGGTGCGTTGGCGCGTGTCGTAGCCGGAGAGGTGGAAGCTGAAGCCCTCCATGTCGACGGGGCCGGTGGCGCACCGCCGCAGTGCCGAGTCCAGCTCGCCGTCGTCCAGGCCGAAGCGGCTGTGCGGCTGTTGCGGGGGCAGTCTGCGCAGCAGCGCCCGTGCGGTGCGGCCGAGTTCCGCCGCGAGCGACAGGAGGCGGTCCAGTTCGTCGAGCGCGTCGACGGCGACGAGGGCGCCCTGGAGCAGAGCCACGCGCAGCAGGTCGTCCGCCTTGGCCGGGCCCGTCACCACCAGGTCCTCGCCGCGCACCCCGGCGGCGAGGACCTCGCGCAACTCGCCCTGGCTCGCCACGTCCACGCCCAGCCCGGCCACGGCGGCCCGCTCGGCGTAGACGGCCGCCTTGTTGGCCTTCTTGGCGAAGTACACCCGGCCGTCGACGCCCGCCTCGGTGAACGCCTGGCGGAAGGCGGTCGCGTTGGCGTCGAAGCGGTCCGGGAAGAGCACGTGGTAGGGCCCCCGCAGGCCGTGGCTCAGCTCGTGCAGCAGCGCGTCGCCCAGCAGGGCACGCACCTCGGGCGTGGTGTGCGAGGCGAGCACCGACGTCATTTCCACAGCGGCACCGCCGTGCCCAGCCCCTGGGCGAGGGCCAGTTGGGCGAAGCGATGGCCGAGGGCGATGTCGGTGACGACCAGCCCGCTGTTGTACGCGAAGATCCGCTGCCCGGCGTCGGTGCGGCCCTCGGTGCGGCCGGCCAGTACGCCGGGGAACTCGGCGTCCACGTCGGGAAGTTGTCCGTCGGCGTCGGCCATGTCCACGCCGGTGACCCGCATCTGCGCGGCGCTGGTGGCGATCACGCGGTCGGCGCGGTGCAGGGTCGAGGGCGCGATGCCGTAGCCGATGAGCACGGACAGGGCCGCGGGCTTGAGCCAGTCGGCGTCCACGGAGGCGGGGGTGTTCGGGCCGGCGGTGGCCAGCACGATGTCCGCGTCCCCGGCCGCCGCCCGCAGATCGGTCACGACCTCCAGCTCACGGTCGGGGAAGTGGGTGCGCAGCTGCTCGCGCACCGCCCGTATGCCGTCCGGGTGCGTGCCGAAGAGCATCAGCCGCTCCAGGTCGGGCAGTGTGGTCAGCAGGAACGGCAGGGCGAGACGCCCCTGGGTACCGGTGCCGATGACCAGGGCGCTGCGGGCGCCGGGCGCGGCCAGTTCGCGGGCCAGCAGCGCGGAGACCGCCGGGGTGCGCAGTGCGCCCACCCGGCCGCAGTCCAGCATGGCGACCGGCAGCCCGGTCTCGTCGTCGTACAGCGTCAGCGTCGTGTAGTAGTGCTGCTTGTCGCGGTCCTCGTGCAGGCCGTACTTGTACGAGGTCTTCACCGCGACCACCCCGCGCACGCCGTCGCGGCCGAGCATCGCGTACGCCACCGAGTGGCCGTCCTGCGGCTTGACGGTGAGCTTCCGGGGGTTGTCGGACTGTCCGTCGGCGAGGGTGCGGTACGCCTGTTCGACCACGGACACGACGTCGGCGAGGGTGATGTCGATGCCGGCCACGTCGCTGGTGCTGAGGATGCGCAGGGTCGTGTCGTCGGGCGCCATGGCGGTTCCTCCGGTGCTGTCGTCGCCGGTCATGCGTGGGCCTCCACGGCGGCCTGGCCGTAGCCGTGCTCCGACTCCTCGGCGGGCGGCCGGGTCCGGCGGCCCTTCGCCCGTACGGAGGAACGTTTCAGCCAGCGGTCCGTGCCGTCGTACCGGGCCTGGAAGGGGACCCGGCCGTGCACGACCAGGTCGTTGTCCACGACCAGCACCTCGCCGGGGTCGAGGCTCACGGCCACGCTGACCCGGGCGAGTTCGTCCTCCAGCCGGGCGTAGGCCGCGCGGTGGTCGTCGGGGGCCCGGTCCAGCGGGGTGTACGCCGGGTCGAAGCGCAGGGTCAGACCTTCCTCCGACTGCCACAGCGTGGGCACGGGCGGCGGGTCGCCCTGGTAGGCCTGGGCCTCCTCGTAGGCGTCGTCGGGGAGGATCGGCAGCACGGGTCGGCTGAGCAACTCCACGTCGAAGTCGGACAGTTCGACGTTGCGGATGCCGGCGGCCGTGGTGGCGACCGAGTCGTGGTTGCGCATACAGCCGAGGATCAGCAGGTGGGCGCGGCCCGGGTGGAAGGCGTCCTCCGTGTGCGGGCTGAGCAGCACGCTGCTGCTGGCGCCGGTCTGCTCCACCTCGTGGCCGGGGCTCGGCACGATGTTGTGGACGAAACGGCCTTCCTGCTGGCCCTCCCAGGCGATGGGGGTGCCCATCACCGTCGACAGCAGGAGCAGGATCACGTCGTACACGGCTCCGGCGCTCCCGGCGGTCGACCAGTGGCCGGGGGTGGGGCCCACCGCGTCGTCGTCGACGTGCAGGCCGCGCAGGACGAAGAGTCCGTCCGCGGTGTCGACGGGGCGGCAGGCGTGCCGGATCGGGTCGCTCAACGAGGCTGCCGCGGCCGGGACTTGGCTCAGCAGGCCGGGGTGGGTGGGGTCGCCGTCGTGCTCGGCGAGGAGGGCGTGGGCGACGGCGGTGAGTTCTGCCGCCGAGGCGTGGTCGAGCAGGCGTACGGGAGTGCTACCCGTGGGCATGGGGGGTCCGTCCGTTCCGGTGCGGAATGCGTGTGCGGGCGCGGTGCAGGGGCTACGGGTGGGGCTGTGCGAGACGGTCGGCGGGCATGGCGAAGAAGGCCGCCCGAGGTGGGCCGCGTGGGTCAGGTGCGGCTCCGGTCGACCTCCGGAAACATAGCCAGACGGTGAATAGTAGGGAAGGCTTGCCTAAGTTGATGAAGATCACATACGAGGTGGTCTTGTCACGTAGCCGCCGCACAAGATAGGTAAGGCTAAGCAAATCAAGCCAACTGCGGGAAATTGAGGGACAAGTGCACCTGACGCGACGTCAACTGCTGTGGACCGGCGGCGCCATCGGCGCGGGCGTCATGCTCACCGCCTGCGGCGGCGACGACAAGCCCACGGCCTCGGCCACCGGCGACTCGGCCAAGCCCCGCAAGGGCGGCACCCTGCGCGTCGGAGCGCTCGGCCGGGCCGGCGCCATCACCCGCGACCCGCACGGCAGCCAGGCCAACGAGAGCGACTACCTCATCATCAGCCTGCTCTACGACACCCTCACCGTCCCCGGCGCCAAGCCCAACACCGAACCCCGGCTCGCCGCGAGCTGGAAACCCTCCGAGGACCTGAAGACCTGGCGGTTCACCGTCGCCAAGGGCGCCACGTTCCACGACGGGACACCGGTCACCGCCGAGGACGTCGTCTTCTCGCTGAAGCGGCTGCGCGCCACCCCCTCCGGCGCCTCCCGCCTGCCCGGCATCCAGGCGAAGAACATCACCGCCGACGGCACCGACACCGTCGTCATCGTCTCCGACTACGCCAACGCCGAACTGCCCCTGCTGGTCCGCCTCACCACCTTCGTCGTCCCCAAGGGCACCACCGACAAGGACATCGCCAAGGCCCCCGGCACCGGCCCCTTCAAGCTCGACTGGTTCCGCGGCGGCAACGCCCGCCTCGTGCGCAACGACGACTGGTACGGCGGCCAGGTCCACCTCGACGCCATCGAAGTCAAGATCTTCGAGAGCCCGCAGGCCATGGCGAGCGCCCTGCTCGCCGGGCAGATCGACCTCGCCTCCAACGTCGGCGCCGTCGCCGCCCGGACCGCCGAGAGCCGCAAGGACGTCCAGGCCGTCCGCCGCCCCAACGACATGGCGATGCCCCTCGTCATGCGCACCGCCGACGGCCCCTTCGCCGACCCCAAGGTCCGCGAGGCACTGCGCCTCGCCGTCGACCGCGAGGCCATGGTCAAGCAGGTTCTCTCCGGCTACGGCACCGTCGCCAACGACGTCCTCGGCACCGGCGACCCCGCCTACGACAAGGATCTCCCGCAGCGCACCCGGGACCTGACCAAGGCCAAGGCCCTGCTGAAGGAGGCGAAGTTCGACACCTCCAAGACCTACGAGCTGTACACCACCGAGGACATCTCCGGCCTCGCCGAGTCGGCCACCCTCTTCGCCACCCAGGTCCGCGAGGCCGGCGTCAAGATCAAGGTCGTCAAGCAGGAATCGGCCACCTTCTGGGACAAGACCTGGCTCAAGGGCGACCTGTACACCACGTACTGGGGCACCAACGACTCCGTCGTCTTCTTCGCCAGCAAGACCATGGTCTCCGACAGCGGCACCAACGAGGCCGGCTGGAAGGACGACGACTTCGACACGGCGTACGAGAAGGCCATCGGCACCGCCGCCCCGGCCGAGCGCACCGCACTGCTGAAGGCGCTCCAGAAGATCGAGTACGACAGCTCCGGCTACCTGCTGTGGGGCATGGCCGACGGCATCGACCTCGCCGGGGCCAAGGTGCGCGGGCTGCCGACCCTGCCCGGGTACGGAAGGGTGCAGCTCGAAGGCGCGTGGCTGGCCAGTTGACCCCCGACACCGCCGCGCCGGCCGCCTCCCGGGTCACTCCGGGCAGGCGGTCGGCGCGTACCTCTGTCCTGCTCCTGGCCCGCGGGGGCACGGTCCTGCTGAAGCGAGCGGTCCTGCTCGCCGTGCTCCTCGCCCTCGTCTTCGGCACCGTCGAACTGCTGCCCGGCGACGCCGCCACCGCCACCTCCGAACGCGGTGAGAGCGCCGCCGACCTCGCCGCCCGCCGGGCCCTCCTCGGCCTGGACCGCCCGGTGCTCGAACGCTTCGGCGACTGGATGACCGGTCTGCCCACCGGCGACCTCGGCACCTCGGCGCGCGGCGAGAAGGTCACCGACCTGCTCTCCAGCGCCTTCCCCAACACCCTGCTGCTCGGCGGCATCGCCCTGCTGCTCACCGCGCTCGTGTCCCTCGCCCTGGGCTGCTGGGCCGCCCTGCGCCCCGGCGGACGTCTCGACCGGGCCGTTTCCGGCACCGCGACCGCCGTCCTCGCCCTGCCCGAGTTCGTCGTGGCCGTCGCCCTGGTCCTGGTGCTGTCCCTGTGGACCGGCTGGCTGCCGGCCGTCACCCTCACCGGCGCCGACGGAACCCCCGCCGACTGGACCATGCTCGTGCTGCCCGCCCTCGCCCTCACCGTCCCGCAGACCGGCTGGAACATCCGCATCGTGCGCGCAGCCCTCGCCGACGAGGCCCGCGCCCCCCACGTGGAGACGGCCGTCCTCGACGGACTGCCGCCCCACCGCGTCCTCACCCACCACGTGCTGCCCGGTGCCCTGCCCGCCATCGCCGCGGGCCTGGCCACCTCCACCGGCATGCTGCTGGGCGGCGCGGTCGTCGTGGAGACCATCTTCAACTACCCCGGCATCGGCTCCGTCCTGGCCTCCGCCGTCAGCGACCGCGACAGCCCGGTCATCGCCGGCGTCACGGCCCTGTCCGGCGCCGTCATCACCGCGGTCCTGCTCCTGGCCGACCTGGTCCGCGACCTCGCGACAGGAGTCCGACGGTGAGCATCAGAGCCGCCCTGCGCAGCACCCCCGCCCTGCTCCTCATCGGCCTCGCCCTCGTCGGCCCCTGGCTCGCCCCGAACGCCGTGGACGCACCCGTGACCGCCCCCTACGCCACCCCCGACGCCGCGGCCTTCCTCGGCGGCGACCAGCTCGGCCGTGACGTCCTCAGCCGTCTGCTGGCCGGCGGCCGCGACCTCGTGCTCTCCTCCCTGCTCGTCGCCCTCCTCGTCACCGGCACGGCCGCGGTACTCGGCGCGATCGGAGCCGTACGCCCCCTCGTCGGACGCCTCGTGGAACGCACCGCCGACGTCCTCATGCTGCTCCCGGCCGTGCTCGGCATCCTCCTCGTCACCCTGTCCTGGCCCGACGGCGGCCGCCTCGCCGTCATCGCGGCCTCCGTCGTCCTCGGCGTGCCCTACGCCGTCCGGCTCGCGGCGAGCGCGGCGACCCCCATCGCCGAGGCCGGGTACGTCGAGGCGGCGGCCGCCGGCGGCGAACGCCTGTGGTACCTCGTCGTCCGCGAGATCCTGCCCAACCTGCGCGCCACCCTGCTGGCCCTGTTCGGCCTGCGCTTCGTCGCCGCCGTCTACCTCGTCGCCACCGCCGGCTTCCTCCAGGTCGGCCCCCAACCACCCGCCGCCGACTGGGCGTTGATGATCCGCGAGAACTCCTCCGGCCTCCTCCTCAACCCCTGGGCCGTCGTCGCCCCCAGCATCGCCATCGGCCTGCTCGCCCTCAGCGTCAACCTCGCCGCCGCCACCCTCGCCCCCCAGACCGGCCGGAAGGCGGTGACCGTCCTGTGAGCCACACCCGCGACCGGTACGCGCACACGGAGACCCCGCCGGGCGACGACTCCCCGGCGGTCAAGGTCACCGACCTCACCGTGGCCGCACCCGACGGCCGGCATCTGCTGCGCGACGCCTCCCTGACCGTCCACCCCGGCCGCCTCGTCGCCCTCACCGGCCCCTCCGGCGCCGGCAAGACCACCCTGCTGCGCGCCCTCACCGGCCTCCTCCCGCCGGGCACCACCCGCACCGGCGGCCGGGTCGACGTCCTCGGCCACGACGTCTTCGCCCTCACCGACCGGGAACTGCGCACCCTGCGCGGCACCCGCCTCGCCTACGTCGGCCAGGACCCCGGCTCCGGGCTCAACCCCCGGATGCGGGTACGCACCCTGGTCCGCGAACTCGCCGCCGACCGCGGCCCCGAGGCGGTCACCGCGCTCCTCGCCGAGGTCCGCCTCCCGGACGACGGCCGCCTGACCAGCCGCCGCCCCGGCACCCTCTCCGGCGGACAACAGCGCCGCGTCGCCCTCGCCCGCGCCCTGGCCCGCCGCCCCGACGTCCTCCTCCTGGACGAGCCGACCGCCGGCCTGCACCCCGAACTGCGCGACGAGATAGCCGAGTTGCTGCGTCATCTCGCCCGCGAACACCATCTCGCCATCGCTCTGTCCTGCCACGACCCGGCCGTGGTCGAGCGCTTCGCGGACGACGTCGTGGAACTCGGCCCGCGCCCGGCCCCGCGCTTGCCGATGCCCGTCCCCGCCCCCGCGACCCGTACCGCCGCCCTCGCGACCCGTACCGCTCCCGCGGCCCCCGCGAGCCAACCTGCTCTCGACGTACGGAACCTGCACGTGGCGTTCGGCGGAACGCCCGCGCTCACCGGTGTCGACCTCACCGTCGCCTCCGGCGCCGCGGTGGGCATCGTGGGCGTCTCCGGCTCGGGCAAGACCACGCTGGTCCGTACCGTCGTGGGACTCCAGCGCGGCACGGCCGGCACGATCCACCTGGCCGGCACCCCCCTGAGCACGGGCCTGCGCGGCCGTACCCGCGAACAGCGGCGCCAACTGCAGCTCGTCACACAGAACCCGCTCGGCGCGCTCAACCCCAGCCGCTCCGTCGCCGACACCGTGGGGCGCCCGTTGCGCCTGCACCGCCGCTGCCCCTCGGCGGGGATCGACGAGCGAGTGACGCACCTCCTGAAACAGGTCGGCCTGTCGGCCGCCTTCGCCGGCCGCTACCCCCACGAGCTGTCCGGCGGACAGCGGCAGCGGGTCGCCATCGCCCGGGCCCTGGCCGCCGAGCCCGAGGTCCTGATCTGCGACGAGGTCACCTCCGCGCTCGACGCCGACACGGGCCGCGCCATCATGGACCTGCTGGCCGACCTCCGCGAACGCAGCGGCACCACCCTCGTCCTCATCAGCCACGACCTGCCGCTCATCGCCGACCGCACGAGCACGGTCACCGTGCTGGAGGCCGGCCGCGTCGTGGAATCCGGCCCCACCGCCGAGGTCTTCACCATGCCCCGACACGCCGCGACGAAAGCCCTGTTGGGAGCGGCCGTACCCGCGACGGGACCCTGATTCCGCTTCGCCGTGACGCGCGCGGGAGAGATCCCCCGATTTTTCCTCTGCCGGGCGTGCAACCATCCCGCCCGTCCAGCTGTCTCATCCGGCACCAGGAGCTACACGGCAAAACGTGATCAAGGGGCACATCATGCGACGTATCGGAGCGGCAGTGGCCGTACTCGTGCTCGCGGGCACCACGCTGGGGACGGCGGCCGGCACCGCGGGTGCCGAGACGAGGACAGAGGGCACGCGCGCGGTGGCGGCCTGCCCGACGGGCTGGGGCAGCGGCGCCAAGGGCGGCCCCGCGGTGGGCGCGGATCACCTGCGCGACATCAGGACCGGACGGCACGCGTGCTACGACCGCATGGTGTTCGACGTGCCCGGCGGCGGCAAGGTCACCTACCACGTCGCCTACGTGGACCGGCTGTACGCGGACCCGTCGGGCCAGTACATACCGGTCAGTGGCGGGGCGATCCTCGACATCCGCGTCGGCGCGTGGAGCTGGGACCTGGAGGCCGGCGTGCCGACCTACCCGGGCGTGGTGGGCAAGCGCCTGCCCGGCGTGAACGTCAGCGGCTACAGCACCTTCCGGGACACCCGCTTCGGCGGCACCTTCGAGGGGCAGACCCAGGTCGGCCTCGGCGTCCGTGCCCGACTGCCGTTCCGTGTGCTCCAGTTGGACGACCGGATCGTGGTCGACGTCGCCCACAAGTGGACGAGCTAGTACGACGCTCCGGACCTCCACGAGGTCACCGTCGGCAGGCCGGGGCGGCACCGGGTGCGGCCGGTCGGCGGAGCGTGATCCCCGGCGTGTGGTGAAGTGGGGATCATGACGAGAACCGACGCGATCGTGGTGCCGGAGCTGTACGTCGGTTACCCGGGGGTGGCCTTCGGCGGCTACGTCGCCGGTGTGCTGGCGGACAGGCTGGGGACGCGGACGGCACGGGTGGACTTCCGTGGGCCGGTGCCGGTCGGCGCGCCCCAGGCGATCGCGGAATCGGCGGAGGGAGGCGTTCGGCTGGGTGAGGCCGAGCGGCCCCTCGCCGCGGCTCGCCCCGCGGAGTTGTCGCTCGACGTGCCGGCCGCCCCCTCCTGGCAGGAGGCGGCCGCCTCGTCCGAGAGGTACCGGGCCGAGCCACCGCCGGGGGTGGTCGACTGCTTCGGCTGCGGCCTGCGGGCACCCGACCGCGGCCTGCGCGTGCACTGCGCGCCGGTGCCCGGCCGGGACCTCGTGGCCTCCGCCTTCATTCCGTCCCGGACCTTCGCCGAACCGGACGGTCTTCTCCCGTCCCGACTGGTCTGGGGCGTCCTGGACTGCCCGGGGAACTGGGCGGGGCGCTTCCTCGGCACCCAGCGTCCCGGCGCGGTCACCGCGGCCCTGACGGGGTCGCTTCTGCGGCCGGTCGCCGCGGGTGAGCGGCACGTCGTGTACGCCTGGCTGCTGTCGGAGTCCGGCCGCAAACACACGATGGGTGTCGCGCTCGCCACCGCCGACGGTGAACTGTGCGCCGTCTCCGAGTCGTTGTGGATCGATCCCCGGCCCGTCCCTGATTCCTGAAGCCGACCGCGCCCCCTCCAGCCCCGCGCGGGCGGCACGAGGCTCACCGCCCCCTGCGGGCGGCACGAGACTCACCGCTCCCTGCGGGCGTCACGAGACTCACCGCTCCCTGCGGGCGTCACGAGGCGTCGCGCAGTCGCTCCACGGGTTGCCGCAGGACGGTCCGCAGCTTGGCCGGGTCGGTCCTGCGGGGGTCGCTGAGATAGATCTCGTGGTGCAGCCCCGCCTCCCGCAGGCCGTTGGCGGGGAGGTAGTCGTGGTGCAGCCTGGTCAGGACAGGTGTCTCGTCGTCGTAGGACCCGAGGTGCAGGACCTGGGCGCTGGTCCCCTCGTGGAGCGTCTCCGGCCGGACCTCCCCGATCACGGGATTGCCCTTCTTCACCAGGGCGGTCCGCCGGGCGTCCTCGATCACGGGGTCGGTGATCCAGTCGGGGACGTTGATGAGCAGTCTCCACCGCCAGTTGTCCTTGCGCCTGGCCAGGAAGTCGGTCATGTCGTCCGCCCACCACAGCCCTTCGAGCGGGCCCACGACGAAGTCCCGGCCCAGCTCCCGCTTGCTCGTGAACTTGACGGTGTAGGCGACCGCGTAGAGCGCCTCGACCGTGTGGCGGTACGCGGCGGCGGTGTTCGGGTCGCCGTGCCCGTCGACGGCGAGGAAACGCAGTTCGGGGATGTCGACCAGCTCCCAGTCGGAATTCCTGGGTGCATAGCACCGCTTGAGCTCACGCTTGACGTCGTACTTGGCCGTCATGCCCCGCCCCTCTCCGCCGTCCCCCGATTCGCTCTCGCCACAGCGCAACCTAACTTCTCACCCGTGCGTAGTACCGGAGAACACGTTGGTGTGCAGAGGTGTGCGGATGAGGCGGGGGAACACGAGTGGGATCCACAGCACGCGCGAGAACGGCGGTACTGGCCGCCGTGATGGCCGGGGCGTTGGTCACGGGGGCGGTGTCCGTCGGCGGACAACAGGCGCGAGCCGACGGCCCGGCCGTGTTCGACGGGGTGAAGAACCCGGACGGGAAGAACCCGGACGGGAAGGACTCGGACGACGGGAAGGACTCGGACGACGGGAAGGGCTCGGACGACGGGAAGGGCTCGGACGAGGGGAAGGGCTCGGACGAGGGGAAGCAGCCGGCCACCGTCACACTGATCACCGGCGACCGTGTGGTCGTCGACTCCGGCGGTGAGGTGCTTCGGCTGGTGCGCGGCAACGGCCGTCAGGGGATGGGCTTCTCGGTGCGGCGTGAGGCGGGACGCACCTACGTCGTCCCGCAGGACGCCCTGCGCCTGGTCGCCGACGGCGTGCTCGACCGGCGCCTCTTCGACGTCGAGCGGCTCGTCCGGGACGGGTACGACGACGGGCACCGCACCACGCTGCCGCTGATCGTCGGATACCGGCAGGACGGCCCCGGAGCGCAGGCCCTCACCGCCGCCCGCGACCCGTTCGCGGGGGTCGCCGTCCGCCATCGCCGGGCACTGCCGGCGGTCGACGGCGAGGCCTTCGAGGCACCCAAATCCGGCACCCCGGCCCTGTGGGCGGCTGTCACCGGCCGCTCTCCGGCCCGTACGGCAGGCGGTACGGCCGCCCCCTCGCGGCCCGTCGCCCATGTCTGGCTGGACGCGAAGGTCCGGGGGGCGCTGGCCGAGAGCGTGCCGCAGATCGGTGCGCCCGCCATGTGGAAGGCGGGCTACACCGGCAAGGGCGTCAAGGTCGCGGTCCTGGACTCGGGCGTGGACCAGACCCACCCGGACCTCAAGGGCCTGGAGATCGCGCAGAAGAACTTCAGCGACTCTCCCGACGTCAAGGACCGCGTCGGTCACGGCACACACGTGGCCTCCACCATCGCCGGCAGCGGCACGAAGTCCGGCGGCCGCCACAAGGGCGTGGCACCCGACGTGAAGCTGCTGGACGTCAAGGTCCTGGCCGACGACAACCGCGGAGACATCTCGAAGATCGTCGCCGGTATGCAGTGGGCGGTCGACCAGGGCGCGCGGATCGTCAACATGAGTCTGGGCTCACCCGACACCCCGGGGGTCGATCCGATGGAGGCGGCCATCGCCCGGCTCTCCGACAAGGCCCTCTTCGTGGTGGCCGCCGGCAACGCGGGCGACGGCCCCGGCACGATCTGGTCACCCGGCAGTGCCCCCGCCGCGCTCACGGTCGGTGCCGTGGACAAGCAGGACCGGATCGCCGACTTCTCCAGCCGGGGCCCGAACCTCGACGGTACGGCCAAGCCGGACCTCACCGGCCCCGGTGTGGACATCACCGCCGCCCAGAGCACCCAGGGCTCGCCGCCCGCGGGCGAGGACTACGCGACGCACTCGGGTACGTCGATGGCCGCCCCGCACGTCGCGGGCGCCGCCGCTCTCGTGCTCCAGCTGCACCCGGACTGGAGCGGAGCCCGGCTGAAGTCGCTCCTGACCGGCTCGGCCGAGCCCAACCCGCTGCTGAGCGCCCATCAGCAGGGCGCCGGCCGGGTGGACCTGGAGCGTGCCGCCACGGCCCTGGTCGTCTCCGAACCGGGCTCGCTGAACTTCGGCACGCAGGCCTGGCCGCACACCGACGACAAGCCGGCCTCCCAGACCGTCACGTACCGCAACGTCGGCCCCCGGCCCGTCACCGTGCACCTGAGTGTCTCCGGGACCGGTCCCTCGGGCGGCCCCGTCCCGGCCGGCATGTTCACCGTCAAGGACACCCAGCTCACCGTTCCGGCCGGAGGCACCGCGAAGACCACCGTCACCGCCGACACACGCAAGGGCACCGTCGACGGCGTCTTCGGCGGCACGGTACTGGCGAAGGGAGACGGCCAGGAGGTGCGCACCGGCCTGGTGGCCGAGCGGGAGGCGGAGTCGTACGACGTCACGGTGCGGCACATCGACGCCGACGGCGCCGTGCCGCCCTCCTACGCGACGACGATCAGCCGCAGGGACGGGGACGGCCAGTACGTGGAACTCCCGTACCGCGCGAACGGCACGGTGGTCCAGCGTCTGCGCAAGGGATCCTACCACCTGCAGAGCCTGGTCTTCGCCGAGGACGGCGAACTCGGCTTCTTCGTCCAGCCCGTGCTGAAGGTGAACGGCGATGTCACGGTCACCCTCGACTCCCGCAAGGCGAAGCCGTTCTCGGTGAAGGCCTCGGACCGGACCGCGAAGCCCGTCACCTCCGTCGTCGGCTACTACGACGAGGCCCTGGGTGTGGGCGACTCCTGGTCCACCAGCGGGGCGCCGCCGGTCCGCACCGCCGGCCTCGGCCCGGCGTCCCCCACGCTGCGGGCCCAGTTCCACGGCGTGTGGAAGGCGCCCGGCGCGGCCGCCAAGAACGTCGACCACCGGCTCGCCTTCAACCGCGAGGGCAGCTTCTTCACCGGGCTGACCCGCACCCTCACCCGGGCCGACGTGACCGAGGTGAAGCTCGGCTTCGGGGCGTCCGTCACCGGGGCCGGGGGCCAGGTGCACCTCACACCGCTGGACGGAGGCGGCAACAGCATCGGCGGACAGGAGCCGCCGGTGCAGAAGCTGCCGCTGTCCACGACGCACTACCTCACCACGGCCGGTGTGCGCTGGTCCTGGAAGGCCACGCAGCTCGACGCCCGCGGCGAGCCCCGCATGTTCTACGCGAAGGACTCGGTGACCTACAGGCCGGGCTCCCGTCACACCCTGAGGTTCAACACCGGTGTGGTGGGCCCCGATCTCGCGGCGGGCAGCCCGCAGGAGCAGGGCGCCGAGCGGACCGGTGACCGTATCGACGCCAGGGTCCCGCTGTTCCACGACGGCAGCGGCAACCCCGGGTTCTCGATCGTCACCGGTGGCTTCGCCCGGCTGGAATCCGGCGGGCGGGTACGGGGCGAGGGCCCGGCCACGGACTGGCTGAGCGCCGAAGTCCCCGACGCCTCGGCCGCGTACCGCCTGACGGTCGAGGCGAGCCGCTCGGCCGCGGACACCTCCACCAGCACGAAGGTGTCCGGGGTGTGGACCTTCACCTCGGCCCGGCCGGCCTCGGACCGCTCGGTCGCGTTGCCGCTGTCGACGGTGCGGCTCACGCCGAAGCTGAGCCTGAAGGGCACGGCGCCGGCGGGCGGCACGCTCACGGTGCCCCTCAAGCTGAGCGGCGCGGCCGCGAAGGCCGGGCAGGTCGCGGCGCTCGCCGTCAACGTCTCCTACGACGGCGGCCGGACCTGGAAGCCGCTGACCGTGAAGACCGACGCCAAGGGGGCACGCTCGGTGAGCGTGAAGCACCCGACGACCGCCAAGGCCGTCTCCTTCCGAATCGACCTGAAGGACAAGGGCGGCAACACCGTGCGCGAGACGATCACGAACGCCTACCGGCTCGCCCCGTGAACTGACCTCACGCCGGTGACCCGTACCCGGCACCGGTGAATCCTCCGGCCCGGCCCCCGCACCTGGGGGAACCGGGCCGGAGCTGTGTTCGCCACTCCCCGAACGCCCCCACGGCCCGGTCGAGCAGTGCGGCCAGGGCCCCCGGCCGGGTGTCCGTGGGAAGGCAAGGGACAGTCTCCAGCCGAGGGGCGACCTCGGACACCCACCAGCTCCGCCCGGCCAGCTGCTTCTCGTGGTGCCGGGCCCGAAGTGACGGGGTTTCCCGGAGCATGCGGAGATAGCTGAGCACCTGCTCGGACGCCTCCTCGTTCATCCGCGTAGGAACGTCGAACGCCCTGCGCAGGGCTTCCCACGGCCGCTCGTCGTCCGGGCGGGCGGCGAGCGCCTGCGCGATCCGGCGGCCCGATTCCTGCAGGCCGCCCAGGACGTCACCGGGCGGTGGCCTGCGTGCCGTCAGACGGCGTCGCCCTGGGCCTCGGCCGTGACGTCGGCCCACTCCTCCCACGGGAGGTTCTTGTGTCGCCGGAGCTCGCCGATCCGCTCCACCGGGAGGTCGCGCCAATGATCGGCGAGAGCACGGGCCTCGACAGGGGTGAATGCGAGCGCGGCGATCGTGTCGGCTGGCAAGGTCTCGGGGTTCCAGTCTTGGTGCTCGTGATCGGGACCGAGCTGGTCGATCACCCACATCCGAAGCATGAAGTCATGATGCGTCTTTCGTGCCCGATCCCATGGACTGTCCCCAGGCAGACGCTGGTTGGCCCGCAGGGAAAGCTCCGCCCACTGGCGGCGGGCTGCGCGGGGCGCGTCGGCGTCGTAGGCATGACCCTGCGCGACGACACGTACCGATTCGAGCTGCGGGCCATGGGTGGCATCGGCGAATGACCGAAGACGCTGGATCGTCCAGGTGCTGAGGTCACGGCTGGGGCTGTCGTCATCGGCGTTCAAGAGCCCTCGTTCCTCATGGTGGGGGTGCCGAGGCCGATGTCGGTTCCCGTGGGCGAGATTGTGCATCGCTCCGGCCGGACACCGACACCGAGCGGACACCGACATCGAGTTCCTTCGACTTCGCCCAGCCACCCCGCGGGAGAGGGCGAGCGGAGGGTCCCCTCCCAGAGGACGACGTTCCTGTTCCGTCAGGCGTCCCGGTCTTCCGCCCGGTACTGACGTCTGCTGGACGTCCGAGACCTGACCGGCGGCGCTGCCGGTGCTGCTCCAGGGACCTAGTGAATCACCTGCGGAGTTGGCATGGTTGCCGTCACCTGCCTCGCAGTCCAACGTCCAGTAGGGAGCGGCCGCATGAGCCAACAGCAGAAGACTTTCCGTGCTGTAGAGGTCGGCGACGGAAGTGATGGGCGATGGGCAACCCATACACAGGCCTTGTGGCCGCTCGCGGAGGAGTGGATGACCGAGGAGGGGCGGACCTTAGAGGGGGCGAACCGTGCTCGGAAGCTGTTCGAGACGCACATGCCGGAGCTGGTTCCCGTTCTGGACCGCCTCTCCGGGCAGCTCGACCGGCCCGACGGGGAAACCTTTCTCACCCTCGCCGCCCTGCGGCCGTTCTTCTCGGGCTGCACTCAGATCGGCGGCAACGGCACTCTGTTGCGCAACTACGACTTCAGCCCCGACGAGTGTGAGGGCACCATTGTCTCCTCCCACTTTCTCCGACCGGTGATCGGAATGCAGGATGCCGCCTGGGGCTTGCTGGACGGGATGAACGACGCCGGACTCGCGGTGTCACTCACCTTCGGTGGACGATTCGTCCACGGCCCTGGCTTCGCCATCCTCATCGTCCTGCGCTACCTGTTGGAGACATGTGACACCGTCGATGAGGCAGTCGGCAGGCTGCGGTCCCTACCCATCGCGATCCCGCAGAACGTGACGCTCGTCGACTCCGAGCAGGCGGTGACGGTGTTCGTGGGGCCTGACATCGCGATGACCGAGGCCGCGGACGCCTGCGCCGCCAACCACCAGCACGAGCCGGTTCCTGAGGAGCAGGAGCGGTTCTCCCGGACCCAGGAGCGGCTGAAGGCTGTTCGTGCAGCGGGTACAGAAGTGGCGGCGATGTTGCGGCCGCCGCTGTACCAATCCGCGTACGACGAGGGATTGGGAACGGTTTACACCGCCCGCTACCGGCCGTCCGAGGGCCGTGTGACCTACTACTGGCCGGGCGAATCCTGGGAACATTCCTTCGACGGCTTCACTCCGGGATCCCGCACCGTGACCATCGGCCAAGCCGACTGAGCGGGTCCGTCGATGCCTTCGGCGCGGTGACGGACGCGCTTCAGAGGGCGCCACGGCGTACGGACGCTGGTCGCCTCGTCCGGCGTTACGGGCTGGTGGCGGTGGCGGTGGCGGTGGCGGTCCGGTCGGGGGTGGAAAGGCTTACGAATCCCTGACGGCCGGGCGTCGTCCGGTCCGGGGTCGGGCGGGTCGTCGTACGGTCGGCGGCATGTTGATCCTGGTCACCGGGGGTGCGGGCTTCATCGGCTCGTACGTCGTCACCGCTCTCAACGGCGCCGGGCACGAGGTACGCGTCCTCGACGCCCTGCTGCCGGCCGCGTCGCGCCGTCGATCCCCGAAGGGGTGGACTGGCGGCACGCGGACGTCCGCGACGTCACGGCCGTGGCCGACGCCCTGCGAGGTGTCGACGATCGGGGACCGGGCCCTGGAGATCGAGCCGATCTCATCGCGGGGGCCGCCCGGACGGCGGGCGGCCCCGGCAGCACTGCAGAGGGCCAACCCGTGATGCGTCTCCGCCGCTATCCCTCGGACACCACCAACGCCGAATGGGCCCTGCTCGAACCCCTGCTGCCCACACGGGCCTGCGACACCAGCCGCGGCGGCCGGCCGGCCGGAGAAGCATCCCCGCCGCGACATCGTCGACGCGATCCGCTATGTCGTGGACACGGACTGCGAATGGCGGGCTTTACCTGCGGATTTCCCGCCCTGGCGCACGGTCTGGGGCTTCATGGCCCGCTGGGCCGCGGCCGGTGTCGTCGGCCAGATCCGCGACCAGCTCTCCGGGCGGATCCGCCGCGAGATGGGCAAAGGCCCCCGCGCGGTCGCCACCGTCATCGACTCCCAGTCCGTGAAGGCCGCGGAGACCGTCGGTAAGGACTCGCGTGGCTACGACGCGGGAAAGAAAATCAATGGACGCAAGCGGCATCTCGTGGTCGACACCCGCGGCCTGCCCCTGATGGTAATGGTCACTCCGGCCGACTTGCACGACTCCGCAGCGGCGAAGGAGGTCCTCTTCCGCCTCCGGCTGATGCACCCCGAGATCGCCCTTGCCTGGGCCGACCGGGCCTACGCGGGCAAGCTCGTGACCTGGGCCAAGCGACACCTGAACCTCACGATCAAGACCGTCAGCCGTCCGAAGGACACCTCCGGGTTCGTCGTTCTGCCCCGCCGTTGGGTCGTCGAACGGTCGCTCGCGTGGCTCATGCACGCCCGCCGTCATGCCCGAGACTACGAACGACTCGTTCAGCACTCCGAGTCCCTGATCACCTGGGCGGCGATCACCCTCATGACCCGCCGCCTCACCCGCAAGCCGGCACGGCAGCGGACATCGGCCGCCGCCTGCCGCCGGAGGCCCTAAACCCGTGTCGGGGCATGTCTGCCCAGGGCCGCGCTCGCTCTTGAGGGCTCGTATGCCACCTCAGGCGCGTGGCTGAGCGTCCAGGAACCGGTGGAGGGATGCCGTCATGCTCGCCACGAACGCGTCACGGGTCCGGTCGGAGACCAGATCCAGGGACAGGTACGGGTTGAGGTCCTCCAGCTCTACGAGGAGCAGCTCGCCTTCCTGGGCGCGGCAGGCGTCCACGCGCTGGATGCCGTGGTCGAGGGTGTTCCAGTCGATGAAGGGCCGGGCGAAGGCCAGGTCGGCGTCGGTGGGCTCGTAGGGCTCAAGGACCCAGCGCCGCTCGGGATCGGGGGCGTGAAGGGCGTACTGGAAGGCGTCGTCGACGTAATAGAAGGACACCTCGTAGCGGAAGTCGATGCGCGGCTGGACCAGGATGTCGCCGTAGGCCAGGTCGCTCAACTGCTCTCGGGGCACGAAGGTCAGGCCGATGGAGTCCGCGCCCGCTTTCGGCTTGACCGCGTACTGGCCTGCCTCGGGCAGCAGGTGCAGGTCCTCGGGCCGATCGATGGTGGGGATGACCGGGTATCCGGCGGCGGTCAGGTCCAGCAGGTACTGCTTGCCGGCCATGTCGCCCCGGCCGGACAGCGGGTTGTAGACCCGGATGCCACGGACCATGGCCTGCTCCCGGAAGGCGTCGTACTCCTTCTGGTAGTGCAGCACGGGCCCGCTGTTGCGGACCACGACCACGTCGAAGGCGTCCATCAGGGCGGCGGCGTCCAGCGGGTGGCACAGGGTGATGGCGAAGCCGTCGCGCAGTCGGGAGGTCAGGAAGATGTCCTCGTCGCAGTAGCGCCGCCCCCGGGCTGGGTAGGCGAGGTCGGTCACGAACAGAACTCTGCGGCGCTCGGCCATCGTGCAATCTCCCAAGGAGGTGGTGCAACGCATCGTGCCTGGTGAGGCAGAAGGCTGGTGGTCAGGAGGGTGGCTTGAGGGTCAGCGCTTGCGGCGCTGGACGACGTAGGCGTACTGGTCCGGCCAGGTCGGCTCGGCATTGAGTGCGAGGGCGGCGTGCTGTGCCCAGTATGGGTCGCGGAGCAGTTCGCGGCCGAGGAAGACGGCGTCGGCCTGGCCGGAGGCGATGACGTCCTCGGCCTGCTGCGGCTCGGTGATGATGCCGACGGCGGCGGTGGGGATACCGGCCTGGTTGCGGGCCCGGGCGGCGAACGGCACCTGGTAGTTCGGCCCGGCGACGATCTTCGCGTCGCGGACCATGCCGCCGGTCGAGACGTCGAGCAGGTCGACGCCGTGAGCGGTCAGTTCCTTGGCGAGGCGGACGGTGTCCTCACCGGTCCAGCCCTCGCGGGTGTCCTCGGGGTTCTCGGTCAGCCAGTCGGTCGCCGAGGTGCGGAAGAAGACCGGCAGCTCGGCGGGCCACACGGCGCGCACCGCGTCGACGACCTCCAGGGCGAAGCGGATGCGGTTCTCGAAGCTGCCGCCGTAGGCGTCGGTGCGGTGGTTGGAGACCGGGGAGAGGAAGGAGTTGATGAGGTAGCCGTGGGCGCCGTGCACCTCGGCGACCTGAAAGCCGGCGTCCAGGGCGCGCTTGGCGGAGTCGGCGAAGTCGGCCACAAGCTGCTGGATCTCGGCCACGGTCAGCTCGTGCGGGACGGGCAGGCCGTCGTACGCGACCGTGCTGGGCGCCACCGTCTGCCAGCCGCCCTCGCTCTGGGGCACGTACCGGTCGGACAGCCAGGGCTTGTCCACCGACGCCTTGCGGCCGGCGTGGGCGAGCTGGATGGCCGGGACGGCGCCGTACGCCTTGATGGCCCGGGTGATCCTGGCGAACGCCTCCTGCTGACGGTCGTTCCACAGGCCCAGGTCCCAGGGGCTGATCCGCCCGTCGGGGCGGACCCCGGTGGCCTCGGCCATGACCAGGCCCGCGCCACCGGCGGCGCGCGAGGCCAGGTGGGCGAGGTGGAAGTCGGTCGGCGCGCCGGTCTCCGGGCCCGTGGGGGCGGCGGAGTACATGCACATCGGCGACATCCACACCCGGTTGGGTATCTGGAGGGAGCGCAGCTTTAGGGGGGTGAACAGAGTACTCACGGTGTTTCTCTTTCAGGTGGGGCATCGCCGGCCGGGACAACGCCGTCGAGGGGGAGATGAGGGGAGACGCGGAGTGGGCGGGTCAGTGGGCTGCGTGGGCTGCCACGGCGTCCGCGATGGGAGTGCTGCCGCCGATGACCTCGACGGTCCGGCCGGTCAGCCGCGATTCGTCGAGCAGTGCCAACAGGACGGCGGCGACATCGGCCCGGGAGATGGGGCCCGGGCCGGTCCGCTCGGCGAGCGTGACCCGGCCGGTGCCAGGGGTGTCGTCGAGCAAGCCCGGGCGGACGATCGTCGCCTGGAGCGCGGTCCGGGACCGGACGGCGCTCTCGGCCGCGAGCTTGGCCCGCAGATAGGTCCGGAAGACCGGGTCGAGGCTCTCGTCGTCGACGGCCCGCAGATCGGTGCCCATGGCGGAGAGCAGCAGATAGCGTCCGGCACCGGCGCTCTCGGCGGCGTCCGCCAGCAGGATCGCCGCGCCGCGGTCCACGCTGTCTTTACGGCCCACCGAACTCCCGGGGCCCGCTCCGGCGGCGAACACCACCGCGTCGGCACCCGTCAGATGCCGGGCGACCTCGTCACTGGTGGCCTTCTCCAGATCCACGAGCCGGGCCTGGGCCCCGGCCTTCTCCAGCGCCTCGGCCTGGGCCGGGTTGCGGATGAGGCCGGTGACCACATCGCCGCGTTCGGACAGGAGCTGCTCCAGGAGGAGGGCGACCTTGCCGTGTCCTCCGGCGATGACGACCTTCATGATCAGGCCGGCAGACGGGTGTCGAGGACGAAGTTGACCTCGATGAGCTGGCCCGGGAAGAACAGCGAGGCGACGCCGATGGTGGAGCTGGTGGGGCGGTGGTCACCGAAGTAGGCCAGGTTCGCCGCGGCCATCGCCATGTTGTACTTCGGCAGGTCCACGATGAACTGGGTCTCGGAGACGACCTGGTGACGGGTGGCGCCGTAGTGGGCGAGCACCTTCTCGAAGTTGGCGTAGGACTGCTTCAGCTGGGCGTCGAAGTCGCCCGGGTAGAGGAAGTTGCCCTGCTCGTCGTGGGAGAGCTGTCCGGAGACGTAGATGGTGTCGCCGACTTTGATGGCCTGGGCGAAACCGAACTCCTTCTCGCCGGAGACGTCGTGGCTGTAGGAATCGATGGCGGTCATGGTGCTTCTCCTTGCTGAGGGTGCTGTGGTTGAGGTGCGGGTGTGAGCTCAGGCGACCGCGAGGCGGGTGACGGCGTCCGCGACGGGGGTGTCACCGGAGGTGAGCTCGACGATCACGCGGCTGAGGGTCGGCGCGTGCAGGGCGGCGTCGAGGAACGCGGCGACGTCGTCGCGGTGCACGTCGCCGTACTCGACGGCGGGACCGGCGGCGACCCGGCCGGTGCCGGGGGTGTCCAGAAGGGTTCCGGGACGGACGATCAGCCAGTCCAGATCGGAGCGCGTCAGATAGACGTCGGCGGTCTTCTTGACCTTGATGTAGTGCTCGAAGCCCTCACTACGTGTCCCGTCGCGCAGCGCGTCGGGGAACACCGAGACGAGGACGAACCGCGCCACCCCGGCCAGCGCGGCCGCGTCGGCGGCCTTTTGAAGGCCACGGCCGTCGATGAGGGTCGTCTTGTCCTGACCGGTGCCATGTGCGCCGGCCGAGAAGACCACGGCATCATGGCCGCGCATCCTGCCGGCCAGGTCATCGACCGAGTCGGCGATGAGATCACCGACCACCGGAGTCCCGCCGGCCGCCCGCACCGTCTCACCCTGAGCGGGCCCGCGGTGCATGCCGGTCACACAGTCACCGCGTGCGGTGAGGAGTTGAGTGAGGCGGCGGCCGACTCCTCCGGCGGCGCCGATCTGGAACACCTTCATGAACTCGTCCTGTCTTTCGCGTGTGGGGGTGGGGGTGCCGGCCGCCGGTCAGGCGGCGAACACCTGCGAGTCGTCGGCGAACGCCTTGAACTCCAGCGCGTTGCCGGCCGGGTCGAGGAGGAACATCGTCCACTGCTCGCCCTTCTGGCCCGCGAAACGCACATACGGCTCGATGACGAACTCGGTACCCGCCGCCCGCAGCCGCTCGGCGAACTCCTGGAAGGCCTCGACCGTCAGAACCAGACCGAAGTGCGGCACGGGTACGTCGTGGCCGTCGACCGGATTGTGTAGGCGCTGCGCGCGCTCCGGCGCGAGGTGCGTGACGAACTGATGGCCGTGCAGATTCCAGTCCACCCACGTGTCCGCACTGCGGCCCTGCTCCAGGCCCAGGACGTCGCCGTAGAAGCGGCGCGCGGCAGCCAGGTCGTCGACCGGCACGGCCAGGTGGAAGCGGGGGATCGGGGAGTCGAGAACGGTCATGGCACTGCCTTCCTGCCGGGGAGCGGAGCGACCCATGGGCGATCCCGCTCGACTTGTCCTAATGTTGACATCACGACAACGTCCGAATGTTAACATTAGGTCATTGGTGGAGGAGGTGCAATTCGGTCATGAGTGATCAGGGCAAGGTGGCCCCGGCTCGCCGCCGGGGTCTGGCCGACGAGGTCGCGGACCGCATCCGCGAGGCCATCT
The DNA here is from genome assembly GCF_014873495.1 of Streptomyces stelliscabiei. Taxonomy (GTDB): domain Bacteria; phylum Actinomycetota; class Actinomycetes; order Streptomycetales; family Streptomycetaceae; genus Streptomyces; species Streptomyces bottropensis. The sequence goes on from NZ_JADBGF010000001.1 coordinate 9,864,858, forward strand.
TCAACGGGGCCTACGCCCCGGGCGAGCAGCTGCGCGAGGTGGAGCTGTCCGGTGAGCTGGGCGTCAGCCGTGGTCCGGTGCGCGAGGCGCTGCGGCTGCTGGAGCGCGAGGGCCTGGTGCACTGTGCCTGGCACCGGGGCACGACGGTGACGACGCTGTCCGCCGAGGACGTGGCTGAGCTCGACAGCCTGCGCGGCGCGCTGGAGGACCTCGCCGTACGGCAGGTGATCGCCCACGCCTCGGACGAGGACCTCGCGTCCATCGCGAAGACGGCCGACATGATGGAGCGGGCCGGCGATGCGCACGAGATGGTGCGCCTGGACATCGCCTTCCACGACGCGGTGTTCGCCGCCGCAGGGCACCAGCGCCTCGCCGACGCCTGGGACGGCATACGGTGCCAGGTCCACCTGTTCCTGCTGACCCGGATCGGCCGCAGCACCGCCGGCTACCTCGACTGCATCCCGCGCGAGCACCACGGACTCGTCACCGCACTGCGCGCCCGGGACACCGACACCGCCCTCGACCTCTTCGCAGCACACCGGCGCCACGCCGTCGACGTGGTCGCCGGAACCACTGCCTGAGTGTCGGCAAACGATCGAATGACGACAGGCACGGCAGGCGCCCGATGAACCCGGACTTTCCGGGGCCCGACAGCGGCGCCGACCCAATCAGATCCGATGGCGGATGACAGGGTTTGCCAACAGCACCGCATACCTGGAAGGCCGGTCCATCGCCACCCTCGCCCGCGACCACGACGTACGCCGCGGCGCCATCCCCGTCGCCGACCTCCTGTCCGAGCGTACGGTCGCCGACCCGGGCGCCCCAGCCCCGGAGCTGCCGGTCGTCCTCGACATGCCAGGCAAGGTCGCCGACTTACTTCGCACGGCCGACCCGGTGCCCGCCGAGCGCGCCGCGCTTGACCAGGGGGTGACCGTACGACGCGGCCACGGCTACACCCTGCGCGTCACCGCCGCGCCCGCGGTCCACCGCCAACTCCTTGACCGCTGCCAGCTCCCTGACCGGACCCAGGGCACCCCGAGTTGAGAAAACAGGCACTGAGAGGGCCCATGATCGCGTTGGTGACGAAGTTCTTGTCCTGCTGACGGGCACCGGCCGAACTCCGTAGCCGCTGGTACGCCTCGGCCACCTGCTTGTCGAGGAGGGCGAGTTCTCTGTCGACCTGCCCCTTGGCCTGGCCGGGGACCGAGGTCAGTGTCGCCCTGACGTCCGGGCAGCTGGTCGTGACGGCGCCGGCCGCCGGCGTCCGAACGGCCCGGCCCTGACTCTGGCTCCGGGAGACGCGTGTGGTCGCGTAGTCGCCTCCGCCCTCGTGGGCGGAGGCGTACACGTTGACCGCCACCAGACCTCCCGCTCCCAGGGCCAAGCCTGCCGCGGTGGCGACGACCCGGCGGGTCGCCCTGGATCGCTTGAGTGTGTCGCGTCGCATGGGGCTCCTCTGGCGCTCTCGCGTCAGCAGCTGCGGCTCGTCAGGCCGCTGGACGACAGGTCGTCGACCGGTGTGATGCCGTGGTCAGAGTTACGGAGGGGATCAACGTGAAGGCGGGTTTCCGTCATCACGTTGATCCCCTCCGTAAGAACTCGGAGCCGGCCCGGAGCCTAGCCCGTCGTACGTCGACCGCTGGTCCATGTCGGCGCGCATGACTCCGCCCCGGCTGTCACCGAGGGCCCAGAGGGAGCAGTCAGCGCAGGCGCCGTACCCGCAGCACCACGTCGTCGGTGTGGTGCGCGCCGGCGCCGCCCTCGGGTGCCACACGCGGCCGCTGCTCGTCCACCTCCACCACCCAGTCGTCGTCGAGCAGGTCGGCGACCATCGAGGGCCAGACGTAGTCGGCGGGATCGAAGCCGCCCTCGTGCGGCTCCTGGGTGTCCATCCCCGCGTGATGGACGAGCAGCAGCACGCCGCCGGGCGCGACGGCAGCGAGCAGCGCCCGCTCGGCCGCGGCGTCGGGGGTGCGCAGCAGGGCCGGATACTGCGCGGAGACCAGATCGAAGGAGGCCGGTGGGAGGGCGGCCCCGGTGAGTTCGGCGTGCACCCACCGCACCGTGAGGCCGGCGTCCCGCGCGTGTCCGGCCGCCCGCTCCAGCGCCACGCCGGAGACCTCCAGCGCGGTCACCTCCCAGCCTTGGCGCGCGAGCCAGACGGCGTCCGCGCCCTCGCCGCAGCCGACGTCGAGCACCCGCCCCGGGGTGAGTCCGGCGATCTCTGCCACGAGCGCGCCGTTGGGCCGACCGCTCCACAGCTGTGCTCGGTCGGTGTAGCGGCTGTCCCACTCCGCGCGCACCGAGGGGTCTCCCACGTACGCGTCGGCAGGCGAGGGGAGGTCGGACACGGGCGATCCCGCTGCGATGTCATCAGTCACGGGCTCACCGTCGCCCACCGTGCCCCCGTACGCCATTTCTGTTGCCGGTCCGGCAAAACAGTGCCCCAAGCCTGTCCCAAGGGCGTCCCAAGGACGGAGCACGGGACGCCCGCCGGTACCTGTCTGCGCCGTCCCGCCGCCGGAGTGCTTCCTGCCTTGCGGCGGCCAGGTGCCCGCCAGGTTCCGGTCCCGCGCCAACCACGTGCCCGCCCCCGTGATGATCTCCCTGACGGCCCGGTGTGATCCGAAACATACGTGTTCTGCGGCATACGTGCCTGTAATCCGTTATGGGTAGCTTGAGGTGCTTGCCCAGCTCGTGGCGCCACGCCGTCGCGTGCGCCGCCCTTCGATCCCTCGTCCGGGAGACCCATGCGCCTGCGAATAGCCTCCGTGCCGTCCCCAGTGCTGACAGGGGGTGTGCTGACCGTCGGTCTCGGTGGTCTGTATCTGGCCGGGCTGCTCGTCACGGGCGGGGAGATCGCGGCGGGTACGACGGTGCACGGGGTGGACATCGGGGGCCTCAGCCGTACGGAGGCCATCCGCAAGCTGGACGATCACCTGGCGGCGGCCGGCTCGCGGGACCTGGCCGTACGGGTCGGCGACCGCAGGGGCACCGTCGACCCGCGGCGGGCAGGACTCAGCTTCGACACCGAGCGGACCGTCGACCGGGCGGCACGCACCTCGTCCGACCCCGCCAGTGTGATCGGCGGATTCTTCCGCTCGGGGGGTGACATCGAACCGGTCGTACGCGTCGACGAGGGCAGGGCCCACACCACGCTCGGACAGCTGGCGAAGGCCCTCGACCAGAAGGTGCGCGACGGTGCCGTCACCTTCGAGGACGGCCGGGTCGAACAGGTCGCTGCCCACAGCGGTTACGCCCTGGACGTGAACGCCGCCGTCGACACCCTGCGCGAGTCCTTCCTGAACGGCGCGGCGCACACGGTCACGGTCCTCCCCGCCCGGGAGACCGAGCCGAAGGTGGCGACGGACGAGGTACGGCGGGCGGTGCGCGACTTCGCGTCGCCGGCCATGTCGGCGCCCGTCACGCTCACCGCCGCCGGCAGGCGCTTCACGGTCGATCAGGCCGTCCTCGGCACGTACCTGACCATGCGGCCGGACGGCTCCGGCCGGCTGCTGCCGAACCTGGACGCCAAGGGCCTGCGCTCCGCCCCCGCGATCGCCCGCCCCCTGGCCGCCGTCACCACCACGGCCGAGAACGCCCGCCTGCGGCTCGACGGCGATCGCGCCGTGGTGGCCGAGGACGCCCGCCCCGGCGTACAGATCAGCGACGACGCGCTGAGCGAGGCCGTACTCCCGCTGCTCACCAGGACGGGTTCCGCCCGTACCGGAGAAGTGGCGGCGCGACGCACCCAGCCCGAGGTGACCCGCGAGAACGCCGCGCGGTTGGGGCTGACGCAGAAGATGTCATCCTTCACCGTCAACTTCGAACCGGCCGCCTACCGCACGAAGAACATCGGGCGGGCCGCCCAGCTCATCAACGGCTCCGTCGTCATGCCCGGCAAGACCTGGAGCTTCAACCGGACCGTGGGCCAACGCACCGAGGCCAACGGTTTCGTCGAGGGCATCATGATCCTCGACGACCAGTTCACCAAGGCGGCCGGCGGCGGAGTCTCCTCCGTGGCGACGACGATGTTCAACGCGATGTTCTTCGCCGGGGTCAAGCCCGTGGAGCACGGCGCCCACTCCTTCTACATCGAGCGCTACCCCGAGGGCCGTGAGGCGACGGTCGCCTGGGGCAGCCTCGATCTCAGGTTCACCAACGACTCCGGCAAGGCCATCTACATCCAGGCCGAGTCCACCGACACCTCGGTGACCATCACCTTCATCGGCACCAAGCGCTACGACGAGATCAGGTCGGTGAAGGGGCCCCGGACCAACGTGAAGCCGCCTGAGAAGAAGGTGCGCGTCGACGACAAATGCGTGCCCCAGACACCGCTCGAAGGCTTCGACGTCACCGTGGACCGCGTCTTCTACGACGACGGCAAGGAAGTGAAGCGGGAGCCGTACCACACCCACTACACACCGCGTGACGAGATCACCTGCGAGGCACCCAAGCCTTCCGACAGCAACAGCAACAGCAACAGCAACAGCAACAGCAACAGCAACAGCGACACGCCCGACGCCGCCACCAGGTAGGCCACGCCCTACAGCGTGCCGCGCTCCGCGCCTCCGCACCTCGGGTGGTGAGTCCCGCGCCGCGGACCGCACCCGCACCTGACACCCCGCCGCGTGCAGGTGAACGTGCACCAGACCCAGATCGGCCCCGGCGGGCGCACGCAGATCGGGCACGTCACGCGCGTGCAGCTGCGCCAATGGGTACATCGCTGTCGGACCGTCAGGCAGGGGGACGGCCGGGCGACTTGTCACCGGATAGCTCCTCGCGGGGCGAATCCGGGCCAGGGTCTCCCGTTCCTCCGGGGTCATGCTCCTGCCGTGCGCGGCGGCACGGATCTGTCGTTCCAGCCTCACATCCGCCGGGGGCCCGGCCGGGTTCGGCCTGTCGGGTTCGTGGGGGCCCTCGCAGTGCGGCCACGGCTCGTCGGCGGGCCACAGCAGCGGGCCGCCGACCGAACTGTCCTGTGGTGCAGGAGATCCGGGGCGGGGGTGCAACGGGTCGCCGTACGTGCCAGCGGAGCGAGATCGGGGAAGGCCGCGGCGGCATCGAGCGGTCGCGGCGGTGTGCATGGTGACTGATGCTGCCAGCGGCCTCTGACACCGGGCGGCCGTTCGCCTTCGCGTGCGGACCCCCGCGGACCGCCGTCGCCCCCGGCTCCGGGGCTTCCTCCCCCTGTGTATCGACGTCCCCACCTGCTGGGTTGCTTTACCAGATGGACACGTATGCTGGCGTCATGAGACGGACGTCCTTCGCGCACTGGCCCTGCTCGATCGCTCGGACCATGGACCTGCTGGGCGACTGGTGGACGCCACTGGTGCTGCGTGAGGCCGGGTACGGGATCAAGCGCTTCGACGCGTTCCAGGAGTCGCTCGGGATCGCGCGCAACACCCTCACCGACCGGTTGCGGCGACTCGTGGACGAGGGGCTGATGGAGAAGCGGCCCTACCAGACCGAGCCGGTCCGGTACGACTACGTCCTCACCGAGAAGGGCCGCGACTTCCACACCGTGCTGCTGGCGATGAGCCGCTGGGGAGACCGCTGGCTGGCCGGTGACGAGGGCCCGCCGGTCGTGCTCCACCACGACACGTGCGGACAGGAGAGTCACGCCGAAGTGGTGTGCGCCGCCTGCGGTGGGCCGATGACCGCCGACAACACGCGCTCCAGAATGGGGCCGGGGTATCCGCCGCGCCTGGCCGAACGCCCGGACGTCCGGGCGAGGTTCGCCGACTGAGACAAGATTCGCGAGACCACTCCCTCTGCTTGACAAGTGAGTCTATCTACACAACTTTAGTGGTCAGAGACACGGAGACGTAAATGTAGCCGTAGGCACAGACGCAGACGCAGAGGCGCAGGGACCCCTTCGCCGCTGCCGGGGTCTGTCGTGGTGACGAGGAGGGCCGGGCCATGGAGTGGACGGGTGCGCGCTATGCGGACAAACCGACGGTCGAGGTGCCGATCTGGATCGCTGCCCCGCCGGACCGGGTGTGGGAGCTGGTCTCCGACATCGAACTGATGCCCCGCCTGAGCCCGGAACTGCGGTCGGTGGACTGGCTCGACGGAAGCACGGGCCCGGCGTTGGGGGCCCGGTTCGTGGGCAGGAGCAAGCACGAGGCGTTCGGTGAGTGGGCCACCACCTCCCACATCGTCGGGTACGAACCCCCGAGCCTGTTCGCCTGGGCGGTGGAGAACCCCGAACACCCCTCCGCGATGTGGAGGTTCACGCTCGATCCGCAGGACGGCGGCACGCTGCTCCGGCAGTGGATGCAGCTGGGCCCCGGCCGCTCGGGCCTCTCCTTCGCCATCGACCGCATGCCGGACAAGGAGCAGAAGATCGTCTTCGTGCGGATGCGCGAGTTCGAGCGAAACATCGGCACCACCCTCGAACAGATCAAGAAGCTGGCCGAAGAGGCCGGAAAGGCGTGTGGCTGATGCGTACGTCGACCACGATCGAGGCGTCCACCGGCTGGCCGGAGACGGTGGAGTTCGTCACCGAGGCGGAGAAACTGGGCCTGGACATCTGCTGGGTGGCCGAGGCCTGGGGCGCCGAGGCCCCGTCGCCGCTGGGGTATCTGGCCGCGCGTACGGAACGGATGCTGCTCGGCTCCGCGATCATTCAGCTCTCCACCCGCACACCGATGGCCATCGCCCGGGCCGCGATCACCCTGTCGAACATCTCCGACGGCCGCTTCCTGCTGGGACTCGGCCCGTCCGGTCCGCAGGTGATCGAGGGTCTCCACGGAGTCCCGTTCGCCCGGCCCCTGTCGCGTATGCGGGAGACGGTCGAGATCGTGCGGCAGGCCGTCGCGGGCGGGAAGATCTCCTACCAGGGCCGGGAGTTCCAGATCCCGCTGCCCGACGGTGAGGGCAAGCCGATGGGCCTGTCGACGCGCGCCGAGCACGACATCCCGATCTACCTTGCGACCCTGTCACCCAAGATGCTGCGCCTGACCGGCGAGATCGCCGACGGATGGCTGGGCACCAGCTTCGTCCCCGAGGGCGCCAAGGAGGCGTACTTCGACCACCTGGACGCGGGGCTGGCCGTGGCGGGGCGGTCGCGCGCCGACTTCGACGTCTGCCAGGGCGCGGAGGTGGCCTTCGCGGAGGACGAGGAAGCGCTGCGCGCGATGGTGGGCGGACGCAAGAAGGAACTGGCTTTCAGCCTGGGCGGGATGGGCTCGCGGACCACCAACTTCTACAACAACGCCTACAGCCGCCAGGGATGGGCGCAGATCGCGGCAGAGGTCCGGGAACGCTGGCAGGCCGGAGACCGTGACGGCGCGGCCGGCCTGGTGACCGACGACATGGTGCTGGCCACCACGCTGATCGGCACCGAGGACATGGTCCGGGCGCGGCTGAGGGTATGGCGCGACGCCGGGGTCGACACGGTCCGTCTCTATCCGGCCGGCGACACCCTGGACGCCCGCCTCACCAACCTCGGCCGGGCCATCGACATGGTCCGCGAGCTGGACGGGGAGACGGCGGCCTAGCCGCGCCGCGGGCAGGACGGGAAGCGCGGGAGCGCTGAATCGCCGCCGAGTCGGCGGTGTCCACGGGCCAGGTCGAACGGTCGGCCGGTCCGAGCGGCCGACCGCTCCGAGCGGTCGGTCCGAGCGGTCGGCCGTGGGGGTCAACGGCGGGCGTTCGCCCCGCTGTTGAGCGTACGGCCGAGCAGATGGGCCTCGCGGAGCAGGAGCGCGCCGAGTTCAGGTCTGCGCTCGGCGCGGAACCTGGTCTCCACACCCGTCACGGTCAGCGCCCAGGCGGGCTGTCCCGCGTGGTCGAAGACGGCCGCCGCCATGCCCCAGCTGCCCTCCACGACCAGGCCGGGGTTCACGGCGTAGCCGTCGGTCCGGGTCCGCGTGATCCGCTCGCGAATCGCGTGCGGGGCGTGTGCCGCGCCCCAGCGGTCGACCAGACCCTTGCGTTCCAGATAGGCGTCGATCTCGGCGTCGTCGAGGAACGACAGCACCACCAGGCCCGCCGACACCACACCCAGCGGGAAGCGCGCGCCCTCGTGCAGGACGAACGACCGGATCGGGAAGTCCCCGTCCTCGCGCAGCAGGCACACCGTCTCGTCACCGCGCCGGGCCGAGAAGAACGCGCTCTCACCCGTCGACGCCGCGAGCCGTCGCACACTCTCGCGTGCGTGGCGGGTGATGTCGTAGCGAATGCCGGCCACCCCGCCCAGCAGATACAGCTCGGGGCCGAGGAACCAACGCCCGCTGCGGCGATCACGGTCGACGAACCCCTCGTCCGCCAACGAGACGAGCAGCCGGTGCGCGGTCGGTCTCGGCAGGCCGGTCGCTCGCGCCAGCTCCACGGTGGCCGCACCGGTCTCGTTGACCGTCGACAGCGCGCGCAGCAGTGCGCCCATCCTGCCGACGAGGTGCGCTGCCGGGGTCGCGTCCATGCACCCCATCGTACGTTCACTCAGTGGACGCCTCGCACCCTCCTCGCTCACCCGTCAACCGGTTTTCGTCCTGCGATCCACTGTTCCTTGCCCATATGGGCCGCACGCCGGTTGACTCTGGCGCTCAGCCAGTGAACGCCCGAGATGTGACGAGGGGGAGAGTTGATCAAGCTGCGCGCGACCACGGAGGAGGCAGTGGCCGACGTGCTGACCGACGGGATGACGATCGCCGTCGGCGGCTTCGGTCTCTGCGGTGTCCCGCATGACCTCATCGAGGTCGTACGGGACAGCGGAGTCACGGACCTCACCATCGTGTCCAACAACATGGGCGTCGACGGCAAGGCTCTCGGCCTGTTGCTGGAGAACCGCCAGGTCAGCAAGGTGATCGCCTCGTACGTCGGCCAGAACAACCTGTTCGCCGAGCAGTACCTGAACAAGGTGCTCGACGTGGAGTTCTCCCCGCAGGGCACGCTCGCCGAGCGCATGCGCGCGGGCGGGGCCGGAATCCCGGCGTTCTACACGAGGGCCGGGGTGGGCACGTCCGTCGCCGAGGGCAAGCCGCACGCGGAGTTCGACGGACACGTCCACATCCAGGAGCGAGCCATCGTCGCCGACCTCGCCCTCGTACACGCGCACACCGCCGACCGGGCGGGCAACCTCACGTACCGGGCCTCCGCGCGCAACTTCAACCCCCTCGCGGCCATGTGCGGCCGGGTGACCGTGGCCGAGGCCGAGCACCTGGCCGAGGAGTTCATCGACCCCGATCTCGTCACCACCCCCGGCATCTACGTGAGCCGTCTGGTGGTCGCGCGTAAGCGGACCAAGGACATCGAGCAGCGTACGGTCCGCCCCCGCGCGACCGCCGACACATAGGAGCGACGACCGTGCCCTGGACACGCGACGAGATGGCCGCGATCGCGGCCGCCGAACTCAGCGACGGCGACTACGTGAATCTCGGCATCGGCATTCCCACGCTCGTGGCCAACCACATCCCCGACGGCGTCCGCGTGACGTTGCAGAGCGAGAACGGCATCCTCGGGCTCGGCCCGTTCCCGTGGGAGGGGGAGGAGGACGCCGACCTCATCAACGCGGGCAAGCAGACGGTCACCGTCAACCCCGGTGCGAGCTACTTCGACTCCGCGACCTCCTTCGGCATGATCCGGGGCGGCCGCATCGACATCGCCGTCCTGGGTGCCATGCAGGTGAGCGCGAAGGGCGACCTCGCGAACTGGACCATTCCCGGCGCCCTCGTGAAGGGCATGGGCGGTGCCATGGACCTCGTGGTCGGCGCCCGCCGCATCGTGGTCCTCACCGACCACGTCGCCAAGGACGGCAGCCCGAAGATCGTCGAGGACTGCACACTGCCGCTCACCGCCGCCGGCGTGGTCGACCGCATCATCACCGACCTCGCCACCCTCGACGTGCGCCGGGACGGCCTGCACGTACGGGCGCTCGCTCCGGGCGTCACCGAGGAGGAGGTCAGGGCCAGGACGGCAGCCCCCGTGCGCGTGTCGGGGTAGTCGGCAGCAGGCTGGGCCAAGCCCCCGGCCGCCCGGCCGTCTCCCGGTCAGTCGGTCCGCCGGCGCGCGGCGGGGCGAACGGTCTCCACGGCCGCCACCGGGTCGAAGGGTTCGACGAGTTCCGCGGTGGCCACCGCGAAAAGACGCCCCGGGGGATCACCTCCCAGCAGTGCGCTCACGTACTCCAGGGCCTCGGCAGGCGACAGCACCGGCAGCCTCCGGCGCAGTGTCCGTACAGCCCGCATGCGTCCGCGCGCAGCGGCGACTTCGCGTACGTCGTCGTGGAGATCGTCCACCGCCGTGCGCACCGGCAGCCCGCGTATCCGGGCCCGGTAGTCGGCCTCCCATGCCCCGGACTTCGCCGAGACGACGCCGATCCGGTGCAGTGCCCCGTCGACGCGATCGACCAGGTACGGGCCGTTGCCGATCAGCATGGACGCGGTGTTCTGTGTGCGTAGGAACTCTTCGGACTGCCAGGACACGATCCACACCAGCTCGTGCTCCCTGACACAGACCACCGCCATGCGCATCGCCTTGTCGTCGGCGGCCGACCACTCTCGATAGTCACGGGCCAACTGCTCCACGACCACGCGGACCGCGGCTTCTCGGTCGATCACGCGTGCAGCATCCCGTACGGGTGTGTGCCTCGGCCAGTGAATTGTCCGGCCCAGGCGGGCCCCTCCGACGACTCCCGGGCCGGAAACCGTAGGCGTTGGACTCCGCCGGACCACGGCCGTGGTGGCTCGGCGAGGACCGGGCACGGGCGCGGAGATGACGCATGTCAGGCCGATAAACCGCATCGCACTGATTGTCACCGCTTCGAGGTAAGCATCTCGTCCGCCCGGTGGTTGCGGCCGGTCAGGGGGCTAGGTTTTTGCAGGTGAACGGATTCCCGTGATCCTCTCGCCCGTTGCCCACTCCTCCCTGTCTCCCGGTCGGCGTACCCGTGTGCGCCCGACGGCCCGTCGCGCAAGGAGAAAGACCCCCGATGTCCGTCGACAGCGTCCCGGAAGCTCGGACCACCACCGACGCGCCGCAGCAGTCCCTGAGTACCGCTGCCGCCCGTAATCTCGCCACCACCACCAAGTCCGCCCCGCAGATGCAGGAGATCACCTCCCGCTGGTTGCTGCGGATGCTGCCCTGGGTGGAGGTGGAGGGCGGCGCCTACCGGGTCAACCGACGACTGCGCCACACCGTGGGCGATGGGCGCATCGAGTTCGTCCAGGAGGGGGCCGCGGTCCGGGTGATCCCCCGGAAGCTCGGTGAACTGGCCCTGCTGCGCGGATTCGAGGACACGGGCATCCTCACCGCCCTCGCCGACCGCTGCGCGCAGCGCGACTTCGCGGCGGGCGACGTCCTCGTGGAACGCGGCAGCACCGCGGACCGGATCCACCTGATCGCCCATGGCCGGGTCAGCCGGACCACCGAGGGCAAGTACGGCGGAGAGGACACCCTCGCGGTGCTCGCGGGCGGCGAGCACTTCGGTGCGCACGCGCTGACGGATTCCGCCGCGCACCACGACTGCACGGTCACCGCCGAGACCTCCGGCACCCTCCTCACCCTCTCCCGTGCCGACTTCCTCGCGGTCCAGGCCTCCGCGCCACGCCTCCAAGCCCACATCGACGCGGTCGGCTGCCGTCAGCGGCGGCGGCAGAACACGCACGGTGAGGCCGAGATCGCCGTGTCGGCCGGCCACGTCGGCGAGCCCGAACTGCCAGGCGCCTTCGTCGACTACGAACCGGCACCACGCGAGTACGAGCTCTCCGTCGCGCAGACCGTCCTGAGAATCCACACCCGGGTCGCCGACCTCTACAACGGGCCGATGGACCAGAGCGAGGAGCAACTCCGGCTCTCCGTCGAGGCCTTGCGCGAGCGGCAGGAACACGAGCTGGTCAACAACCGGGAGTTCGGTCTGCTGCACAGCGCCGACTTCAAGCAGCGGATCCAGCCCCGGCTCGGCCCCCCGACCCCGGACGACATGGACGATCTGCTCTGCCGACGTCGCGGCACCAAACTGTTCCTCGCCCACCCGAGGACCATCGCCGCCATCGGACGCGGCCTCAACGCCTGCGGTCTCCGTCCGGACCAGGTCGAGGTGGACGGGCACTCCGTGCCCGCCTGGCGCGGGGTTCCCATCCTTCCCTGCGACAAGATTCCGATCAGCAGGGAGCAGACCAGCTCGATCATCGCGATGCGCACCGGCGAGAAGAACCAGGGCGTCATCGGTCTGCGGCGCACAGGACTGCAGGACGAGTACGAACCGGGGCTCTCCGTGCGGTTCATGGGCATCAACGAACAGGCGGTCATCTCCTATCTCGTCAGCACCTACTTCTCCGCCGCGGTGCTCCTGCCCGACGCCGTCGGCGTGCTGGAGAACGTGCTGATCGCCCCCGGACCGCGTTGAAGCCCTGATCCGTCGCAGGTCCACGCCTGAGACGCATGCTCCGCGCACCGCGGAGCGCCCACCCCGCCGCAACAAGGAGCCCCCGACGATGCCCACTTCCGGGCCCCTCGGATCGATCACCCCTGAGCAGGGGCAGCCGACGCCCCCCACAGCCGTGCCGGACACGGCGGCGCCGGCGGCCCCGGACCACCGTCCGGTGACAGCGACCGCCTCCGGCTTTCTGGCAGCACTGCACCCGCCGGTCGCGATCCTCGCCCCACCACCGCCGACGCCTCCGCCCCCGCCCGTGGAGCCCGCCACCGCCGTACGGGACGCGCCCGCCACCGCCGTACGGGACACGCCTGACACGACCGCGGCCGGTTCCGCCCTCCAGCGGATCCTGCGCGGACCGACCGGACCGGGCACGGCCTCACTCGCCGTCGCCGGCAGGTACGAACCCCCGCTCCCGAGTCCGGTGTCCCCGGCCCCCGCCGAGCCCGCCGCGGGGCGAGCCGTCCCCGGCCTCTACCACCACCCCGTCCCGGAGCCCGACCCCGTGCGCGTCGAGGAGGTGAGCCGCCGGATCAAATGCTGGGCCGAGGACGAGGTCCAGCTCTATCCGAAGGAGTGGGAGGGGCAGTTCGACGGCTTCTCCGTCGGCCGTTACATGGTCGCCTGCCACCCCGACGCCCCGACGATCGACCATCTGATGCTCGCCACGCGGCTGATGGTCGCGGAGAACGCGGTGGACGACTGCTACTGCGAGGACCACGGCGGGTCACCCGTCGGTCTCGGCGGGCGCCTCCTTCTCGCGCACACCGCGCTCGACCACTTCCACACCACCGCGGAGTACGCGCCGGCCTGGCAGGAGTCCCTCGCGTCGGACGCCCCGCGCCGGGCGTACCGCAGCGCGATGGACTACTTCGTCGGCGCGGCCACGCCCTCCCAGTCCGACCGCTACCGGCACGACATGGCCCGGCTGCACCTGGGCTACCTCGCCGAGGCCGCCTGGGCGCAGACCGGTCATGTCCCGGAGGTGTGGGAGTACCTGGCGATGCGCCAGTTCAACAACTTCCGCCCCTGTCCCACGATCACCGACACCGTCGGCGGCTACGAACTGCCCGCGGACCTCCACGCCCGGCCGGACATGCAACGGGTCATCGCCCTGGCCGGCAACGCGACCACCATCGTCAACGACCTCTACTCGTACACCAAGGAACTCGACAGCCCGGGTCACCACCTGAACCTGCCGGTGGTGATCGCGGAGCGGGAGCGGCTCTCCGAGCGCGACGCCTATCTGAAGGCCGTCGAGGTCCACAACGAACTCCAGCACGCCTTCGAGGCCGCCGCCGCCGACCTCGCGGAGGCCTGCCCCCTGCCCCCTGTGCTGCGCTTCCTCAGGGGCGTGGCCGCCTGGGTCGACGGCAACCACGACTGGCACCGCACCAATACCTACCGCTACACCCTGCCCGACTTCTGGTAAAGAACGGATGTCTCTGTGACCACTGAAAAGCCCTCCACCTCCACCGCCACCGTGAAGATCCCGGCGCCGGCGACCCCCTATCAGGGAGACATCGCCCGCTACTGGAACAACGAGGCGCGGCCCGTCAACCTTCGTCTCGGTGACGTGGACGGGCTCTACCACCACCACTACGGCATCGGCGCCGTGGACCAGGCCGCGCTCGGCGACCCGGCAGACAGCGAGTACGAGAAGAAGCTCGTCGCGGAGCTGCACCGGCTGGAGTCGGCGCAGGCGGAGTTCCTCATGGACCACGTCGGCCCCGTCGCTCCGGACGACACCCTCGTCGACGCCGGCTGCGGGCGCGGCGGATCCATGGTCATGGCCCACCGTCGCTTCGGCTGCGCGGTCGAGGGTGTCACCCTGTCCGCCACCCAGGCCGAGTTCGGCAACAACCGCGCCCGAGAACTGCGTATCCAGGACCGCGTCCGCTCCCGCGTGTGCAACATGCTCGACACGCCCTTCGACAAGGGCAGCATCACGGCCTCGTGGAACAACGAGTCGACCATGTACGTCGACCTGCACGACCTGTTCGCCGAGCACTCCCGCTTCCTCAAGGTGGGCGGCCGGTACGTGACCATCACCGGCTGCTGGAACCCCCGCTACGGCCAGCCGTCGAAGTGGGTCTCCCAGATCAACGCCCACTTCGAGTGCAACATCCACTCGCGCCGCGAGTATCTGCGCGCCATGGCCGACAACAGGCTCGTGCCGCAGACCATCGTCGACCTGACCCCGGACACCCTGCCCTACTGGGAACTGCGGGCCACGTCGTCGCTGGTCACCGGAATCGAAGAGGCGTTCATCGAGTCGTACCGGGACGGCTCCTTCCAGTACGTCCTGATCGCGGCCGACCGCGTGTGACCCCGCCCCCGCGGGGCCGGGCCGCCGGTCGGCGACCCCGCGCACGACGGTGATGACGGTGCGCTGCCCGGTCACCGGCGACACCCCGTGCGTGGGGGTGTCGCCGGTGCCTTGTGGCGGACCAGGGGTCAGGGCGCGTTGCTGCGGTCAGCCGAAGGCGGGTGCGTTGTCCCGTGCCCAGTCGGCGAACGTACGCGCGGGCCGGCCCAGCAGGGCTTCCACGGTGTCGGTCGTGGGTCCTGGGCGCAGGGCGTAGTCCGCCAGGGAGCCGAGGAGGCGGTCGGGGATCTCCTCGGGCAACCCCTGCGCGAGCATGCCCTGACGTACGCGCTCGGGCGGGAGTTCCTGGAAGGACAGCTTCCTGCCGAGTGCGTCACCGAGGAGCCGCACCTTGTCGACCTGGGTCAGTGACTCCGGGCCGGTCAGGGTGTGGGTCGACCCCGCGGGCACGCTGCCCAGGAGGGCGCGTACGGCGACTTCCGCGATGTCGGCCTCGTGAATCGGGGAGGTGGCGGCCGTGCCGTACGCGCCCCGCACCACGTCACCGGCCCTGAACTGGGGCGCCCAGGCCAGCGAGTTGGCCGCGAAGTCGGCCAGCCGCAGGACCGTCCAGTCCAGACCGGATTCCCGGACCAGGTCCTCGTACGGCGGCCGGAACTGCGCGGCGAAGCGGGCCTGCCCAGCGGGGTGTTCCACGGTCGTCGCCGACAGCAGGACCGCCCGCTGTACGCCCTGCCCGGCGGCGAGCCGCAGCAGTTCACCCAGCCCCGGGCCCGTGGCGCGTGGACTGATCAGCAGAGCCTTGGCCTCTTCCAAAGACGGCTCGATCCACCGAGGGTCGAACAGGTCGCCCGTGAGCGCCTGGACGCCGTCCGGGAACGCGGACACGCCGGCACCGCGGCCGACCGCGCCGACGGCTGCACCCTTCCGTAGCAGCAGACTCATCACCTGACGCCCTACGACGCCGTTGGCTCCGGTGAGCACGAACATGACGGTTCTCCCTTTGCTTGAGGCTGTGAACGGTGTCGATCTGCCGCCGGCCGTCCTCGGACGGCCTCGCGGCTCAGGAGGTGGGCGGTGCACCCGTCAGCGGGGTGAGGTCGTGATACCTGACCTCGTAGACGCGCTCGTCGAACTTCCAGCCGTCGGACGTACGCCGGTAACGGTCGTGATAGACGGCGTAGTTGAGATGTGAGCCGCCGTCCCGCATCCGTCCGAACTCCTGGACGTACGCGCGCCCGACCGCGGTGTCGCCGTCGAGGCGGACGACGCCGGGGTGGACGTTCTGCACGAAGAACTCCCAGAGCCCCTGCCCCCACGCGATCCCCGAGCGGATCTCCTGCCTGCCCACGAACTCCCTGTCGATGTGCGGCCACCGCATGCTGCCCTCGGGCGTGAACAGTGCGGCGGCGCGGTCGTAGTCGCGCATCATCACCGCGTCGGTGATCTCGGCGCGCAGCGCCTCGATCTCGAAGCGGTCGACGACCGCGTGAAACTCGCTCATCGGTCCCCCCGGCGTTGTCGGCGCGTCGATGCGTCGATGCGCCGGCGAGTTGTCTCTCACCCGTTCTCCGGGCGATGTGTTCATCATCGGTGCAGGTCAGGGGCGTAACAAGGTAGAGTTCGCGGGGCTACTCATAACTCGGGGGTTATGTATGGGGCTACGTGACATCGAGATCTTTCTGACGCTGGCGGAAGAACTGCACTTCGGCCGCACCGCCGAACGGCTGCATGTCTCCCAGGCCCGTGTCAGTCAGGCCGTCCGTCAGCAGGAACGCCTCCTCGGCGTGACCCTGTTCGACCGCACCAGCCGTCGCGTCACCCTGACCCCCGTGGGCCGGCGTCTGCGGGAAGATCTCCAGCAGGCCCTCGACCTCATCCACGCAGGACTCGCCCGCGCCCAGGAAGCCGGCCGGCACGCGGACCGGACGCTGCGACTGGGCGTCTTCGGCCATGCCGGACACGAACTACGGCCTCTGGTCGACGCGTTCCGCGCCCGCCACCCGCAAGGCACCCTCCAGTTCGGCGAGATCAACGCCAACGACGCGTTCACCGCCCTGCGCGCGGGCACACACGACGCCCATGTGCTGTGGCTGCCCGTCGCGGAACCGGACCTCACCGTCGGCCCCACCGTGCTCACCGGGGCCGCGTGCTGGCCGTGTCCGCCGACCATCCGCTCGCGGAGCGCGGCACCGCGTCCCTGGAGGACCTCGCCGACGACCACGTCGTCGACCTCGGCCCCGACGCCCCCGCGTACTGGGTCGCCTCCATGGTCCCCACCCGCACACCGCTCGGCCGCCGCGTTCCCCGCGGGCCCGCCGCGCGGACCTTCCACGAGATCCTCTCCCTGGTCGCCGCCGGGCGCTGCGTCCACCCGCTGGGTGAAGTCGCCGCCCGCTACAACAAGCCGCCCGGCATCGTCTTCGTGCCCCTGCACGACGCACCCACCCTCGAATGGGCCCTCACCTGGCGCACCACGGCCGACAGCCCCACCCTCCGCGCACTGGCCCGGACCGCCGCCGACCTCGGCCCCATCACCCTGTGACGGAGCCGACGGGCACGGCAGGGGGCAGGGGCAGGCGACGGACGCCCACCGGCTCGCATCCTGTGCCCGGGTACGGAGTCACTGTCGAAGGTGTCCCGCTTTTCATGGACTTTCCGGGACCGTGACGACGGGAGTGAGGACGCGCTGACCGACCAGCATGCCGAGCAGCGCGACGACGGTCAGGCCGGCGAAGACGACCGCGCGGCCCGAGGTGTTGAGGGACTTGGCGATCGACTCGGCGACCGGCATGCCGGCCATCAGGTTGCCGCGGTGCCGGTTCACGATGAACAGGGCGTAGTCGATGCCCACACCCAGGCCGATCAGCGAGCCGAGGGTGAGCGTGGTGCTGGAGAGCGTGATGACATGGCCGAGCAGGATGACCGCGACCGCGGAGGTACCCACACCGATGACGGCCGTGCCGTGTGGGCAGCGCGGCCACCCACACGGCACGGAACACGAACAGCAGCACGACGAAGGCGAGGACGATGCCCATCGCGTCGGCGACCGGGTTCGGCTCGGGGTTGATCGTGAACGCCTGACCGTTGAGCGCGATGCGCAGGTTCGCCGCCCGCGGGGCGGTGGCGAGTTCCCGCACCCGGTCGACCCGGGAATCCGTCACGTCCCGGTCGAAGGCGACCGTCGCGTACGCCGTCTCGTCGTCCCCGCTGACCTGTGTTCGTCCGGGCTGCCGACCGCGACGACGCCCGGGGCGTCGGCGATGCGGTCCAGCGCGCGGGACATCGCCTTCTCGGCCTCGGTGTCGGTGGCCCTGCCGCCCTTCAGCTGCCAGACGACACGGCCGCTCTTGCCGGCGGCGCTGTCGGAGGCTTGCCGCAACAGGGCCGTCGCTCGGGCGGAGTCGGTGTCCTGCGAGGCCGAGCTGTTGCCGAAGGCGTTGCCGGCCGCGCCGACCCCGGCGCCGAGTGCGAGCAGCAGGCCGACCCAGGCCAGTACAACGACGAGCCGGTGCCGGTGCCGGTGACACCAGTGGCGAGAGGGGACATCGACGAGCCATTCCGGAGGTGCGTCACGCGAGCGGGCCGTCGATCCCGGCCCACGCTCACGCTCGCAGTTCGGGACTCTCTCGTCGTTGGCCGTCCGCAGACACTTGTGTCTCCTGCGATCGCAGCAGGACCCGGCCCTGCAGCGAGACCGTCGACGGCGGCGAGGGGTGGTCACGGTGTGCTGTGCGGGTACCGTGCGCCGGGTGGTCGCCGTGGTGTTCCCGGGGCGATCGCACAAGCTCCTGGGCCTTCCTTACGCAACACGAGTGAATCTGCCGGCTTTGTGGCTCGGTTCCGGTGTGGGTTCCGTACGGTCTGCGTACGGATCCGGCGGCCGGAGAAGAGAAGGCCTGACGGCGGACACCGCACGAAGGGGCAACTGCATGTCGAGGTCGGGGAAGTGGCCGGACGTGCGCAAGGTCCTGATGAGGCACCGCAGAGGGAGCAGCGCGGCATTCTGCGGGGTGGTCGGTGCGGCAGGTGTCGTCGGAGCAGCGCCGCCTGCTCCCGGTGGTGCGCGGGCTGGAGGCTGGGGTTGCGGGTGATGTCCTTCGGACCGGCCGTCGGCTGCTGGGTGTTGACGATTTCCCTGCTGCTGCGTGTCCGGGGTGCGCGTGGGCGAGCGCGGACGCGGCTGTTGCTGGTGGCGGGCTCCGCCGCCGCCGGGGGTGTCTACCGGGCCGCACTCGCCGCGCTGCCGGCGCAACCGGCGCAGGCATCGGATGCGGCCGGGCTGGCCGGCTTGACGGTGGTCGCGGGGGTGACGATCACGGTGGGGCTGGGGACGGCCGGTCTGGTGGCGGCGGCCGATGCCGGTTCGGGCTGGCGGACCTGGTTGCGGCGCGTGCTCGACGGGGCCGTCATGGCCGGGGCCGCGTTCATGGCGGGCTGGGTGTTCCTGGGCAGGTCGGAGGAGGGCTGGCGGGCGGGGACGGGAATGCTCGGCGTCCTGTGGGCCTCGGAGGTCGTCTTCCTCGGATTTCTGCTCGCTCTGCGTCGTCTCGTACGCGCCGATCAGCAGGCGACTGTCTGGGCGGCGATCGTAGGGGTGTCCTTCCTCGTGATCGGCGACAGTCTGCCGCTGTCGACGGGTGGTCCGGGTGGCGACGAGGCGATGTCGTTCCGGCCTGCGGACCTCTTCGTCACCGCGGGCCTGCTGATCGTCGCCGTCGGCCCTTGGGTGCCCGGCGGGGCGAGTGTCCTGGTCGCCGGACGGCCGGCGCTGCGATCGGGCATGGAGGGCGCCGCGGCGTTCGTCCCGCTGACCGTCTGCACGGTAACGGCGCTCGGGTACGTCTTGGCGCCTTCCGCCGGCGACCCGGTGCCGCTGTTGGTCGGCGCGGTGGCGCTGCTGGGACTGTGGGCCCGTCAGATCTGCCTGCCGAGCGAGGTACAGGCGCGGGACGACTGAGCGACGGGTTCCCGGCCTGTCGGTTCGATCGAACCGCCCGGCATCCGAGCCGAGACGCGATCGGGTGTTTTGTCACCGCGCCGGGCCCTCGCGTGAGGTGATCTGCGCCTCACGGGCAACCTCCTGGGCGCGTACGGCATCTTGATCGGCAACAGATGCGGCCGAGGCCCTTGGGGCACCGCTCATCTCCGACCCCGTATACACGCCATGTATACACAATATGTATACATGGCATGTATAGATCGCACGCATGGACCCCACGCGGTGACAGCATGCGACCGGACCGAAAGGCAACCATGTACGGCAAGGCGTTCGCCCCCGAATACCAGGGCGCCCTGACCACCCTGTCCGTGAACTCCTCGCTCACCGAGGTACTGGCGGCCGGCACCCGGCAGTTGAGAGAGGCCGAGAGTGCCGGGGAGCACGGCGAGGCGGCGCGCTCCGGGCTGGCGGTGGCCGAGGCGCACCGACGGCTGGGACAGATCGGCGAGGCCGACCAGGCGTGGAAGGCGAGTTACCGGGCGGCCAGAGCGGTGGGAGACCTGGGGGCGATGGCCTGGGCGCTGTGGAGCGGCGGCACCCTGGCCCGGCAGCGAGGCTCCTTCCCGCTGGCCCGGCGCCTCCTCGGCCTCGCGGCCGGGCTGGGTGAACGGGGCGGTGATGTCGTCGTGCGCGGCTACTCCCTCGCGGGACTGGCCGAGACCGGCAGGATCCAGGGTGACTACGAGGCCGTCGCCCGGCTGCACGAGCAGCTGCTGGCCGAGGCCCGACGGCGCGGCGAGGCGCGGCACACGGTGTGGGCGCTGGAGGGCATCGCCCAGATCCACCGCCAGCGGGGGTCGTACGGCAGCGCGTACGCGCTGTTCGAGGAGGCGGCCCAGATAGCCGCGGGCGCCGACGACCGGCGCGGCCACGCCTGGGCGCTGCGCGGGCTCGCCGACATCGTCTCGGCGCGGGACGGGGACGTCGAGCGGGCACTCGCCCTGCTGTCGGAGGCGGAGGCCACCTGCCGGGCGATGCGCCTGTCCAGCGCGCTGGCCTACAACCACAAGATGCGCGGCAACGTGTACTACCGGGCCGGGCGTTACGCCGAGGCGCGGGACACCTACGAACTGGCACTGGCCGAGTTCCGCGAGATGAGCGAGCCACGCGGACAGGCCCTGGCCCGGCTGGGGCTCGCCAAGTCACTCGCCCGGCTGGGCCGCGACCACGACGAGACGGCCACCGAACTCGCCTCACTGGCAACGGAGTTGGAGCGGATCGGGCTGCGGCACGCGCGGGAGATGGTGGCGCGGGCGCACGACGAACTCGGGGTGCGGACCCATCGGCAGGGCGGCGTCCGGGCGGAGGCCGCACGGTGACGACGCTCTCCACGGCGCTACGGGCGCCGGTCGACGTCCCCCTCGTCCTGGAACGCTGCCGCGAGGTGGTGCGGCCCGCGCTGCGGGAGGCGGTCGGGCGAACGCACCCCTGGGTGGGTGAGATGGCGGCGTACTCGTTCGGCTGGTGCGAGGTCGGCGGCGCTCCCGCTGCCGCGTCCGGCGGCAAGGGCGTGCGGCAGGCCCTGGCCGTGCTCGGCGCCGAGGCGGTGGGCGCCCCCGCCCGGGCCGGGGTGCCCGCGGCGGTCGCGGTGGAACTGGTGCACGCCTTCTCGCTGCTCCACGACGACATCATGGACGGCGACACGTCCCGGCGGCGACGCCCCGCGGTCTGGAAGGCGTACGGCACCGGGCCCGCGGTTCTCGCGGGCGACGCCCTCTTCGCGCTGGCCGTCGAGACGCTCGCCGGCACGGAGGCGGGTGCGCCAGGGCTGCGGACGCTGTCGGCGGCGCTCGGTGATCTGGTGCGCGGACAGGCGGACGACCTGCTGTTCGCCGCACGCCCCTGGACGGGGCCGGAGCGGGTGCGGCCCGCGGAGTACCGGGCCATGGCCGAGCGGAAGACCGGCGCGCTGCTGGGCTGCGCGGCAGCGCTCGGTGCCCAGCTCGGCGGCGGCCCGCCGACCGCGGTGGCGGCTCTCGACCGGGCGGGCCGCCGTCTCGGCCTCGCCTTCCAGATCGTCGACGACGTGCTGGGCATCTGGGGCGACCCCGAGGTCACCGGCAAACCCGTGCACGGCGATCTCCGCGAGCGCAAGAAGACCTTCCCCGTCCTGGCCGCGCTCGACTCCGCGTCCCCCGAAGCGCGACGTCTGGCCGCGCTGCTGACGTCGGGAGCGGACCCGCAGGAGGCGGCCGTACTCGTCGAGGCGGCGGGGGGCCGGGCGGCGGCACTGGACGAGGCACGCCGGCACATCGCGGCGGCGGAGACCGCGCTGGCGGACATCTCGCTGCGGGGCACGGCCGTCGACGAGTTGCGCGCACTGTCGGCGTTCCTTCTGCGGCGCGACGTCTGAGGGCTCTCAGGGCGGGGTGAGCGTGTCCCGGGGCCTTCGCGGGCCTCCGCCGGGCTCGGGGCCGTCGAGCGCTCCCTCCCCAACGGGGGCGCGCCGACCCCGGGTCGGCTGTCCGATCAGCGCATGACCTTGCCAGAGTGGCATATAGCGAACATAAGGCCCTGATGCGGTGTATCGGCCCTCGACCGCCTATGGGGGAATTCGTCATCCCACTGCGCGCGTGCCTCCGTGATCCTATGCTGACGCCGAGGGGTGGACACGAGCTGGGGGGATGCCTGATGAGAGCGGTTGGCAAGAATCCGTCAGTAGTGAAGTCCGGTGTCAAGCGGCTCTTGGGGCGCGCTGGATTCGACATCGTGCGCAGCACCAACAACCTGGGTGGAGTCGACGACTTCATACCGTTCGAAGCGACGATGCGTGCTGCGCGGGCGTCGGGCATGTCGATCGGCGACCATATCGACGCGGTCATGAACGGGACACCTGGCGCCACCCAGTCCACCATCGACGAACTCCGCGCTCACGGCGTCTTCGCCGACAAGCCGGGCACGGTGCTGGAGATAGGTCCCGGGTCCGGTCGGTATCTGGAGAAGACGCTGAAGGAGTGTTCACCGGACCGCTACGAGATCTATGAGACGGCGGAGCCCTGGGCCACCTACCTGGTGGAGACGTTCGGCGTGGTCGCCCAGCCGACCGCGGGATCCAGTCTCGCCCCGACACCCGACGGCAGTGTCGACCTCGTGCAGGCCCACAAGGTCTTCAACACCGTGACCTTCCTGTGCGCCTCCCGCTACTTCCTGGAGATGGCACGCGTGACGCGACCGGGTGGTCGCATCGTCTTCGACGCCATGACGGAGACGTGCCTGGAACCGGCCGCGGTACGGGCCTGGGCGTCGGAGGGTGGCGCGGGGCACGGCTCCTACCCGGCCGCGATGCCGCGCCAGACATGCGTGGACCTCTTCGAGACGCTCGACTGCAGCCTGGAGGCCAGCTTCCTGGCGCCCATGGGCGTCGGCTCCACGGAGGTCCTTGTCTTCGCGAAGCGGGCCTGACCGCCGCCCCGGCGGCGACCCCGGGAGGCGTCGTTCGCCGATCCGGGGGCGCACCGGCGTGCGATCTGGCCGAGCACGAGCGTATGTCCCGACGCCGCAGGCGCGCGCGGGCACGGCTCGTCCAGGTGTGCACACCCGCGTGCGCACCGCGTCCTGTGCCACCGCTCACGAGCGGCTGATCGTGAGCGGCTGATCGTGAGCGGCTGATCGTGGGCGGCTGACCGGTCGCCGCTCATGCGCGGCGACCGGTCGGGAACAGGGATCGGAGCTGGAGCGTGGGGTGAGGTGACGTGGCGAGGGTCGCGAACCGGCTACCGAGCGCCCTCGGTGAACCTGTGCCGGCGCGCGGCGCGAACAGGATCGACCCGAGGGGCACTCGACAGCCGGCGACCTCCGTCAGCTGTCGGAGTAGCTGAAGTCGCCCACTGTCCAGGCGCTGACGTCCTCGATCGCCACGCGATACATTCCCCCTGTTTCCGGAATGCCCACAGTGCCCTGCAGGATGCGGGCCACGTGGAAGTGCAGATGAGTGGGTGTCTCGTCCTCCTTGCCGGGGGCCTCGAACATGGCGGAGAACTCGCCCAGGCGGTCCGAATCCCTGAGCACATCCGACACCCGCTGCCTCCACACCGTCTCGGGAGCCAATCGGCCGGTGATGACGGCACCACTGGTGACCACGGTCAGGGACATCTGATTGCTCTGCTTGGACTCGACCAGGGCGGCGACGTCAACGAGCAGCTTGTCAGGCTTCGACATGACGCAGAGTGTATTCGCCGCCTCGTGCGGCTGGGGGGCCCGGGAGGGAGTGAAGCGGCGCTTTTACCACCCGGACGCCCACGAACCGCTCGGCTCGAACCAGGTCCCGGCGGGGCCGGGCCTGAGGCCCCGGTCCTCGGCGTCGTCGGCCACCCGCCTCCCGCGTGGCGAAAATGGCGCGATCTATCGTCGCTTTTTTATTGGTGGGAGCGCTCCCATATTCAGGGGAGTGGGGTCGGAGCCGGGGCTGCAGCCAGGAGGAGAAGACATGAGGCAGAGCCAGAACGAGCCCACCGACGGACACCAGGGAGCGCCTAGCCGCAGGACCGTGCTGGCGGCGGCGGGAGCCCTGCCGATTCTCGCCGCCACGGCGGCACCGGCCGCCGGGGTCACGAAAGCAGCTGCCGGCGCGGCGGTCATCGACCCGTCCGTGCGGCGCCAGACCGTCCGGGGCTTCGGCGGGATGACCCACACGGCCTGGATCGGCGACCTCACAGCCGCCCAGCGGGACACGGCATTCGGCACCGGAGAGGGGCAACTCGGGCTGTCGCTGCTGCGGATTCCCGTTCCCGAGGACAGGGCGGCCTGGAGCCGCGACCTTGCCACGGCGAAGCGCGCGGTCGGGCTCGGGGTGGCCGTCATCGCGTCTCCCTGGAACCCTCCCGCCCCCATGGTCGAGACCTTCGTCCACGGCAGTCAGACCAACGCCCGGCGTCTCAGGTACACCATGTACGGCGCCTACGCCCAGCACCTCAACGACTTCACCACGTACCTGCGGGACAACGGCGTCCCCCTGTACGCCATATCGGTGCAGAACGAGCCCGACTACGCGCAGGACTGGACGTGGTGGACCTCGTCCGAGATGGTCCGGTTCCTGCGGGAGAACGCCGGCTCCATCGGCACCAGGGTCATCGCGCCGGAGTCGTTCCAGTATCTGAAGAACATGTCGGACCCGATCCTCAACGACCCGACGGCGCTGGCCAACGTGGATGTCATCGGGGCCCACCTCTACGGCACCTCGTTCTCGAACTTCCCCTACCCCCTGTTCAAGCAGGAGGGCGTGGGCAAGGAACTCTGGATGACCGAGGTCTACTACCCCAACAGCACCGACTCGGCGGATCTCTGGCCCCAGGCCCTCGATGTGGGGGAGCACATCCACCGCGCCATGGTGGACGCCGAGTTCCAGGCGTACATCTGGTGGTACATCCGGCGCAGTTACGGTCCCCTGCGCGAGGACGGCAGGATCAGCAAGCGCGGTGCCTGCATGGCGCAGTTCGCGCGGTTCGTCCGGCCCGGATACGTGCGGATCGAGGCGACGCCTAAGCCGACGTCGGACGTGTACGTCTCGGCGTACCGGGGCACCGGCTCCACGGTGGCCGTCGTCGCCGTCAACAAGGGGGGCTCGGCGGTGAGTCAGCAGTTCACTCTGGCGAGTGGCGCGCCGTCCGGTGTCTCGTCCTGGGTGACCGACGCGGGCCGCAGCGTCGCGCCCCTGGGTAGGTCCGGTGTGTCCAACGGGACCTTCACCGCCACGCTGCCCGCGCGCAGCATGACGACGTTCGTGACCGGCTGACCGGCTGACCGGCTGACCGGTTCACGTGCGGCAGAGGCTGCCCGGCGTCGGAGTGCGCGGCGCCGGGGACCTCCGTCGCGCACGCCTATCGGAGCGATGTCCGATTCTCGCCGTTCCGCGTTAAATGCCTGGACTGGAAACCGCCCCGGACGGGACACTTCCGACTTCCGAACCTCCGGGAGTGTGATGGGGACCACAGACATGTCAGGACCGACGCCGGGCAGGAGCGCGGTCGTCCTGGCGCTGCGCCACTACGGCCGGGAGCTGCTGCGACTGCGACGGCTGGCCCTGCCCGCGCTGCTGTTGCCGGCCGTGGGCAACATCGGCATCCGCTACGTCGCCCCCTTGCTGATCGCCAAACTGGCGGCCCAGGCCGCCGATGACGGTCTCACCCTCGGCTCGGCACTGCCGTACGTGCTGGGCTTCGGTGTGACACTGCTGCTCGCCGAGGCCGTGTGGCGCGTCGGGCAGCACTGCCTGAACCGCGTGGACGCCCTCGGCATGGAACACCTGTACGTGAGCGGCATGGACGAACTGCTCGCCAAGGACGCCGCCTTCTTCCACGACAACTTCGCGGGCTCCCTGACCAAACGGGTGCTCAGCTTCGGCAAGCGCTTCGAGGACTTCGTCGACACACTGACGTACCGGATCGTGGGCAGCCTCGTCCCCCTGCTCTTCGGCGCCGTGGTGCTCTGGAGCTACGAACCGATGCTCGTCGTCGGCCTCCTGGTGATGATCGCGCTGACCGTGGGGGCCGCGACGCCGCTGATCCGTCGTCGGCAGAGGCTCGTCAACGACCGTGAGGAGGCGATCGCCCGGGTCTCCGGCCACGTCGCCGACAGCCTCATGAACATGGAGACCATCCGGGCGTTCGCGGCCGAGCGGCGCGAGGCCGACGAACACCGCAGCCGGGTCGCGGACTCCCGGCGCCTGACGCTGAGATCGTGGGACTACGGCAACCTGCGCGTCGACATCCTGATCGCCCCCATGTCCGTCCTGACCAACGTACTGGGCCTGTTGGTCGCCATCGCCTTCGGCAGCCCGGGCCAGGGAGTCGAGGAGATCGTCGTCGCCTTCACCTACTACTCCAACGCGACCCAGATCATGTTCGAGTTCAACCAGATCTACCGGCGTCTGGAAAGCTCGATGACCGAGGCCGCGCAGTTCACCGAGCTGCTGCTGGATCCGCCCACCGTGCTCGACCCGCCCGAACCCGAACCGCTCGCGCCGCGGGACACCAGCATCCGTTTCGACGCGGTGACCTTCGCCCACGCGGGTGCGAAGCCGATCTTCCAGGGGCTCGACCTGGATGTGCCCGCAGGGGCGCGAATCGGTCTGGTCGGCAGGTCCGGCGGTGGCAAGACCACGCTCACCCGCCTCCTGCTGCGCATGTCGGACATCGACCACGGACGCCTGGTGATCGGGGGCCAGGACATCAGCCGACTGCGCCAGACCGACCTGCGCTCACTGATCGCCTACGTTCCGCAGGAGCCCGCGATGTTCCACCGCAGCCTGCGGGACAACATCGCCTTCGCCCGCCCCGGCGCCACCGACGAGGAGGTCCGCGCGGCGGCAGCGGCCGCGCACGTCACGGAGTTCGCCGAACAACTCCCCGACGGCTTCGCGACCTTGGTGGGGGAGCGGGGGGTCAAACTCTCGGGCGGCCAGCGCCAGCGTGTCGCCCTCGCCCGCGCGATCCTGCGCGACGCCCCGATCCTGCTGCTCGACGAGGCGACCAGCGCGCTGGACTCGGAGAGCGAGTTCCTGGTCCAGGACGCCCTGTGGCGGCTGATGGACGGACGTACGGCTCTGGTGGTCGCCCACCGTCTGAGCACGGTCGCCGGCATGGACCGTCTCGTCGTCCTCGATCGCGGAAGCGTCGTCGAGCAGGGCACCCACGAGGAACTGCTCGCGTCACAGGGTGCCTACGCCAAACTGTGGCAGCACCAGTCGGGCGGCTTCCTCGGGGAGAGCGACGACTCGGCCGACGCATGCCCGCCCCCGCAAGCCGACCCCGGCAAACTGCCCGGCCCGGCCGATCCTGGGGCGGCGGACGGGGACCTCAGGACGTGGTCGCACGCCCGTACGGGCACTGGGTCCACGTGAGCGAGACGGAAACCGGCCATTCTCGACCGTCGGCGCCGTCACGCTGACACATCCGCCGCGAACGGTGCCGGCGCAGCCGTCGGCCCTCCCGTGGGGAGGGCGGGAGGGACGGCGCGGCCCCGCCCGGGCACGAGTGCGCGGGCGGGGCCAAGCGGGGTGACCCCCAACGGGGGAATGGGGGAGCACCGCTGTCACAGCTTTGCACTGGATCCGGCCAAGCGACAGAGGTGTGACTGAAATCAGTTGCCTGGCATCTTCCGGCCCGGACACCATGATCGGTGTGCCCGGGCCGATGCGCCCTCAGCAGATGTCGAGGCGATTGAAGTCGTACGTCGCGTGGTCCGGCACCGTATAGATCACGCCGTTCGCAGGATCTCGACGTTGTACGTGGGTCCCCAGAAGTGGACCTGGGCTCCGCCGGTCTGGTTGTTGCGAACAGCGAGCGCGTCGATGAAGTTCGAGAGCGAATTCGATCTCCTCTGTTGTGGCCGGTCACGGTCAGGATGTGCGCCGGGGGCGTGTGCCGATGAGGCTCGGCGCTCCCTGCCCGCACAGTGCTCAGCACTGCTCGGGGCAAGATCCGTTCGGCGACGGACCCTAGGCGGGGGCGGCGCGGGAGGACATCCGGAACATGCGGGAGTCTCCTTTCCCGCCGGTTGGGGGACCCTGCCGACGGAACAGTCATGTGGATCGGTGACAGGGAGGGGTGGGGTTCTGTGCGGCTCCGACGAAGGAGAGGTCCGGGCCGGGCGGCCGCGGTATGGGTGACGCTCGTGGCCGTCCTGACGGCACTGGCGGCCACGGCGTCGGCGGCATCCGCCGCGCCGCCGGCCGCGCGCTCGGCGGCCGCGGCGCCTGCCGACAGACCCGACTTCAAGTTGCCCTTCGCCTGCGGCCAGACCTGGCAGCTGCAGACGTACCGGGGCCATGCCCCCGACGACAAGAAGCTCGACATGTACCGGGTCGGCGGGAACACGCTCGGCTCGTTGGTGGCGGCGTCCGCGGCCGGCACGGTCACCGAGCTGTTCGAGCCGGGCGGCCTGGAGATCAACCACGGCAACGGCTGGTTCACGGTCTATCTGCACATGGACCGCAGGGACGTGAGCGTCGGGCAGCGGGTGGCCTCCGGCACCACACTCGGGCGGCTCGGCCTGGTCGAGACGACCTCGGCGCATCTGCACTACGAGCAGCTCTACGACACCAACGGCGACAACAACGGCGAGAACGACGAGATCGTCCACCCGGTGATCCAGGGAACCGAGTACCGGCTCTCACCGGATCAGACCTTCCCTCGGGTGACCAGCACCAACGCCTGTGGCGGAAGCGGTGAGCCCGAGAAGTACTGGGTGGACACCTTCGCCGACGCGACCGGTTACGCCGCCGTCGACTGCGTCGGCGACAGCAGGCCGCAGTGCGCGCCCCAGGGCAAGCTGTACAAGGGCACCAACTACGTCCTGTGCAAGAAGTGGGGCGCCGAGGTGCGGGTGGGCACGTCCTTCAACCACTACTGGCTGCTGACCGACCTCGACGAGGTGGTGCCCGGTGGGAAGGGCCGTGCCTATGTGTCGGCGTACTACCTCCAGCGCTGGGGGAACGACGAGGCGAAGGACAACGACGGGCGTGTGATCCGCGACTGCGGGGCCGACGAAGTCCCGAGGTGACGTCCTCAGGAACACTCGGGCAGCACCGGACTGTCCTTCGTGCGTACGGCGGGCAGCCAGGCCGTTCTGTTCGGTGCGTCGTCCGGGAGACGGACCCGTAGCCACCGGGCGGAGAGTCTGCCGGACTCGTCCTTGACCGTCGTCCCGCGCGGGAGACGGCAGTCGACAGTGAGGATGTCTCCGTGCCACACCCGGGTCGCCACGACGTTCTCGACGGTGTACGGGAGTGCCGGATCCACGGCCAGGCCGAGGCTGCACGCCGCAAGGCGTTCCTCGGCCTGGTCGCGGCACAGCTTCACGATGTTGAACACGGCGATGCGGCCCGCCGGTGGGGCGGTGCTCCGTCCGTCGGACCGGTCGTGCCCGTCACCGCCGGAGGCGTACGTTCCTCCGGCGGCCGCCGCGCCGCACAGCAGGGTGGCCAGGGCGACGCCGAGCAGAGCCTTTCGCCGTCCGACGGACTTCGGGACCGACGCCGTCCGCATTCGAGCCAACAGGCTCTCGGCGGTGTGGACGGAACGCTCGGCATGCGTCGGAGCCAGGCAGTCGGCGGCCAGCTCGCGCCAGAAGAGGGGTACGGCACTGTCCAGCCGCAGCGGCGCACGCCCCTCGGCGTACTCCTGCGCGGCCGCCCCGCGCGCCATGGGTGTGGCCCCGGCGAACGGTGAGGCACCGCCGGCGAACATCTGGTGGATCATGATGCCGAGAGCCCAGATGTCGTTGCTCGGCCGCACCTGTACGCCGCGCTCGCCCAGCGGGGCCCTCCAGCGCTCGGGGGGCAGGTAGTCGGGGGTGCCCAAGGGCGGCATGTAGCCGTGGGTGCCGTCCAGCTCCACGGCGAGACCGAAGTCGGAGAGCCTGGCCGAACCGTCGGCCATGATCAGTACGTTGTCGGGTTTGAGATCGCCGTGCACCCAGCCGATGCCGTGCAGATGGGCCAGCCCCTCGCAGATCTCGGTGAGGAGCCGAGACTTCTCGGACTCGGCCGGCCCCGGCCCGTCCTGTTCGAGGAGCTGGCGCAGGCTGTGCTCCGCCCGCTCCATGATCAGGACGACGGAGCCGTCGAGAACGGCGTCGCCGGGTTCGCTGAGCACGACCGAGTCGAGCATCCGGATCAGCCGAGGATGGCGAGCCCGGCGCCCGAACTCGCGCTCCCGCCGGGCGGTTTCCACCAGGGCGCGCGCCTGGCGTGGTGCCAGCCCGGCGGTCGGCAGGAACTTGAGCGCGACGACATCCCCGTCCCCGTGCCCTTCTCCGGACCTGGCTGCCGGTTCCTGGTGCCGGGGACGTGCGGCCCGGCCCTCGTAGACGGTTCCCCAGCCCCCACTCGCGATCCGGTCACCGACCTCCCAGCCCCCCACCCGGTAGCCGGGCGGGACCTGGTCCACGGACGCGCTCACGTGGCGCACGCCTTCGCGCGTAGCCCACTTGCGGCGCGCGGCGGCAACAGACCGAGGTGCTCCTCGCGGACCAGACCGAAGCGGAGAGCCAGCCCGACGATCGCCTCGCGCTTGCCGTTACGACGGGCCCCGTGCCCGGGGTCCGTCGCGACGGGAACTCCCAGCCGGAGTTTCTCCTCGGCGAGGTATTCGATGTGGGAGCTGACGGCGCGGGCCGAGAGCCCGCCGTACTCCGGAGAGCTTTTGAGCCGTTCGACGACCTGAGGCGTGGTCGGCACGGCGACCGCGGACTCGTCACGCAGCCGGGGTTCGCAGAGCGCGACCAGGACCAGGAAGTAGGTGGCCGTCTCGTCCAGGGAGTAGGCGGTGAGGGTCTGCGTGCCCCACCGGCCGCCCGCGTGCTGCGCGCGGTCCGGGTCGAGGTACACATGATCCGGCGCGAACACCTGAAAGCTCACGGTCGACCCCCGGGTGGGCAGCACGACCCGGGCGAACTCGAAGGGAATGGGCGCCCCCACGCGGCGCGGCGGGACCCGCAGATATTCGCCCGCCCCTTCCGGATTCTCCACCAAATAGCTATGGCCGGCACTGAAGTTGCTCAACTGCCAGTGATCGTCGGTCACCCGTATCTCGCCCGCCAACCGGGACACCGCCGGGTCGCCGAGCCGCAGTTCGACAGGGGTGTCGGCCGACCCGCGCCCGAAACGGGCCACGGCTCCCGGCCCCAGCCGCAGGGTCACCGGGCCCGCACCGCGTTCCGGCCGGCCCTCGGCCCCGGCGTGGCTCCCGGTGCGCACCTCATGGCCGTAGCCGCCCCCGTCGCTCCCTTCGCCCTGCGGAAGATGGATCACTACTCCGCTCATTCGCTCCCCCAGATCTTGCCGGTTCCGGCCCCGTCGGTGCCGTACACGGTGAACACTGTGCTGTTTCACAGGAGTTCACTCCCGCCCTCGCTCTTTCAGCGTGCCGTTGACAACGTTGGCCGTCACACGGGCGTGCGCCCGGCGGTTCTCACCCACAGCAGGTCGGTGGTCAGGCCGTCCTGCTCGACGGTGCGCCGAGCGGCAGTACGCCGATTGCAGGGAAGGGTCCGCCGACGGGCCGGACACCTTCACCGGGATCGAGCTACCGCTGAGCGCCGCTCACGGATGGTCGGGCATGGCACCGCGGCAGGCGACCGACGGTGCCGGTCGGCCGGCGCCGTCGAACGGTGCTTTCGCGAACAGGGCCGTCAGTGCGTCGGACGATCCCAACGCGGCTTTACGCACTGTCTTCTCCTGTGTCCATCGGGATGAGGTGCCGCTGGATGCGGTCATTGGTTATACGCACGAGGCAACGGCCTGGTTGCACAGGAGTTGTGCCTCTTGCGTCCGGTACTCCCGGGCCGGCGGGTGGGACGGTGAGTTCGGCCCGGATCGAAGGGGTTCGTGCTGCCCAGGCCGGGGTGGGACGTGGGGCGCTCCGGGGGGCCTCTCCGGAAGAAGCGGGACCAGACCGTGGCGAACACGATCGCCCTCAGGGCGTATGTGAGCAGGGGCCATGGAAGGACCGGGCGAGGCCTGCAGCAGCGGCTTCTTCAGGCGGCGGACCATCCGGCAGGCTTCGGCGACGCCGCCGCCGGTCGGCGGGACCGCCCGCCGACCGGCGGAGATTCCTCACTGTCCGGTCGGGCTGACCGGACGGCGGCCCTCACCAGCCACTCGGCGGGGGCACAGTGGGTGCCATGACAGATAGTTCCGCCCCTCTCCCTCCGGACGTGGACGACCGCCAGGCGGTGGAGGAGCTCCTCGGGCGCCCCGTGAGCCGGACATGGCCCACGGGTGCACTGGCACCAGGAAGCCGGGTCACAGTCGTGCGCGCGCTGGACTGGGACGGACCGTGGCAGGTCGAGTTCGCCGGAACGATCGACGCCTTGGGCGCGCCCGAACCCAACGAGCATGCGCAGGCGCTGGATGGTGAGTTGCTGTACTGGGTCGTCTTCGACACACCACAGCACGACAGCGGAGGGGGTGGCCCCTATCGCAAGGCTCAGATCTGGGGTCGCTATCTGAGAGCCGAGCCGAGCCGAGCCGGAGGCGGCACCCACCCGCTGAGGTCGCGGAATCCTGCCCGTGACGAGAGGCCAGCTGCCGGAGCGCCACCAGAAGGCGGGCATCGATCCGGCAGGACAGACTGACAAGGGCCCACGAAGATCAGCACACTGGGCGCATGCGATACGAGGAGAGAGCGAAGCTCGTCGCGGCGAGGGCCCTGATCCCGGCGGCCCTCCTCGTCGCTTCGCCGGTGCTGCTGATAGCCGGAGCGCCGATTCGCCGTGGATACCTGCGTCACGTACACCGCGAGGGAGCCGCACCGATCCTGGACAAGGAACAGGGGCGGATCAGTGTCCACTGGTTCGTGGTCACCAGCCCACTTCTCGGCTTGCTCTGCCGACCCACGGAGTCGCTCGCCCGACTCCTCTCACGTCGAGGTAGAACGGCAGGCTGAAGAAACTGAGCGAGCGATGGCGTCAGTCGGTGATCACGGGGCTGCGGTGGATCCACTCGCTGCCGTGGACCGCCAGGTGCATGAAGGCGGCCACGTCCGCGCGGCTGATCGTCGGGTTGCCCTTCATCGGCAGCCGGTCGGCCGCACTGTAGACGCCGTTGGCGGGGCCGTTCGTCAGACGGGTCGGGTAGACCACGGTCCAGTCCAGCCCGCTGGAGCGGATGCGCTCGTCGGCGATCGCCTTGTCGGCGTATATGGACCGCAACAGCGTGCGGTAGATGGCCTTCTGGGCAGTGCTGGCCGAGTCGAAGGTCCGGCCGACGCCGAACGACGACAACCACACCAGGCGGGAGACACCGGCCTCCTCGGCCGCACCGATCACGGCCGACGAGGAGCGGGTGAAGAGTTCGTCGGCGCGAATCGACGTGCTCCTGCCGAGGGCGGAGACGATGGCGTCGTGCCCGGCCGAGGCCGCGAGGAGGTCGCGGTGCGATGTGGCGTCGCCGGTGGCCACGGTGACCTTCGCGGCCAGGTCACCGAGGGCCGCCGGGTTGCGTACGAAGGCTGTGACGGAGTCACCGGCGCGCAGGGCCAGGTCGACGACATGACGACCGGTCGGGCCGGTCGCACCGAGGATGAGCAGCTTCATGGCAGGAGTGTCTTTCGTCAGGGTGGGCCGCACGCGAGGCGCGTGGGAGGACTATGGAACCGGATAGCTGTCCGTCCCAGGAACGTACCGGACAGCTATCCGGTTAACAAGGTCGAACCCTCGACCGAGAACGTGCGTGCGGGCGAGCGGGCGAGTTGACGGCGGCTCTCAGCGCCGTCCCGGGGCCCCGGCTCGCAGGCCGTCCATGACGAGGTCCAGTAGTCGGGTTACCT
Organism: Streptomyces stelliscabiei; assembly: GCF_014873495.1. Taxonomy (GTDB): domain Bacteria; phylum Actinomycetota; class Actinomycetes; order Streptomycetales; family Streptomycetaceae; genus Streptomyces; species Streptomyces bottropensis. The sequence goes on from NZ_JADBGF010000001.1 coordinate 9,898,838, forward strand.
GGACGTGCCAGTCTCCGCGGATGTCGATCTGCCAGATGCCGGCGATGGCGAGGAGGAAGTCGTCGACGGTCATGTCCGGGCGAATCGTGCCGGCTTCGTGGTTGGCGTCGAGCAGGGTCTCGATCGATTCGCGCACCAGCGCGTACCCCGACAGCTCCTTCCCTCCCTTCGTGCTGGCCTGACGCAGTGCGACCGCCATCCCGGTCTTCGCCATGATGAAGTGGGCGAGGCGGTCCATCCATGCGCGCAGGGCCTGATCGGGCTCCCTGGTCTTCAGCAACTCGGCGGCGCCGTCAGTGAGTTGCTGCACCTCGTGGCGGTACACCTCCAGGACGAGCGCCTCGCGGTTGGGGAAGTTGCGGTACAGGGTGCCCTGGCCGACGCCCGCCTTCTTGGCGATCACGCTCAACGGGATGTCCGCGGAGCGCGACAGCTCGACCAGTGCCACCTCGAGAATGCGCTCCCGGTTGCGCTGGGCGTCCGACCGCTGTGGCCCGTCATTCCTGGAATCCACATGCCCTCCCTCGGGGCTCACGTCGAAGCCCTTGCCTTAACGGACGCCCGTCCGGTCATCGTGCAGCTCGGACGGTTGTCCGCTTACGCCTCCACCTTAGCGGGCGGTGCGGTGCGGTGTCGTTGACCGTGGCGCGTGGCACCGGCGCCTGTTCGCCATTCCGCCCGGTCACGCCCCGGCCTTCCCGGCCCGCGGCCTCGCGTCGGCCGCCCCGCCTCGGCCGCGACCCTCCCTACGTGAGCCACGGAGATGCAGCATGAGCAACACCGCTGAACGCGCCGACCAGGTCATCGCCGCCCTGCACGCTGGACATGACCACCTGGCCTCTGTCGTACGCGGCCTGGACGCTGCCGACCTCACCCGGAAGTCCGGGGCCGTGGAGTGGGACGTGTCTCAGGTGCTCAGTCACCTGGGCAGCGGTGCGGTGACCGGCCGGGCCGTCCTCGACGGTGCCTTGGACGGGACGGGACCCAAGGGCGCGGAATTCAACAAGTCGGCCTGGGCACGGTGGGACGCGATGTCCCCCGGCGAGCGGGCCGAGCGCTTCGTGTCCGCCGACGAGGAGCTGGTCGCCCGCTACGAGAGCCTGGACGCGCGGACACGCGAGGCGTTGCGGATCACCCTCGGCTTCCTGCATGTGCCTGTGGACGTGGCCACGTTGGCGGGCCTGCGGCTCGGCGAGGTCACCTTTCACACCTGGGACGTCGAGGTCACCTTCGACCCGGCGGCCGTGCCCGGCGCCCGTCGCGAGGGGACCCCTGCTCGGCCAGACCGGGTTGCTCATCGGCCGCCTCGGCCAGGCTGACGCCGTGGACGGCCGTCCGGTCCGCCTCGCGATACGGACCACTTCACCCGACAGGTCCTTCCGGGTCGACCTCGGCGAGACGGTCGCGCTCGGCGACCCTTCGGCCGTGCCCGACGTGGCGTTGAGCGCGCCCGCCGAGTGGTGGCTGCGCCTCATGACGGGCCGCCACGCGCCCGCGTACACACCGGCGAGCGTGACCCTCACCGGAGAGGCCTTGACGCTGGACGACCTGAGGCGGGTCTTCCCCGGGTTCTGACACAGGGGAGACCACCGCCTTCTGTCTCCGGCACCGGCTCCTTGACCGTGAGGCGGTCAGGCAGCAGTTTCCGGACCAGGGGGCAGGCGCACATCCCGGGGCCAGCCGTTCAGCCGGGCGAACTGACGCATGAAGCGCTCGCACCGTTCTACGAAGTCGTCGCCCCGGTCGGGCAGCCGCGTGAGCTCGACCATGCGCGCGGGATTCGACTCGGGCCTCGGCAACATGGAGATCTCGGCGTCGACGAACCGGCCACCGCCCAGGCTGCCGGCTGCCAGTGCGAGGGCCGTCGCGGTCACCACGCCGACACACGTCCGTGGGGGGCTGAACACCGCCTCCACGGGCTCAAGTTGGTCGTTCGACGCCTGGTGGTCCAGCACCTCGCACGGGTCGAACACGATCAGTCCCACGGTGTCCTCCCCTCCGGCTACGCGGAAGTCGAAGTCGCGCTCGTGCGGACGCTGGCCGGCGGAGTGGGTGGGGCGCTCGCCGATCAGCAGGGTGCCGAGTTCCTGGCGCAGAAGACGACGGCCTTCGTGGACTGGGCGTCCCCGCTCGGATTTTCGTTCAGTGACGACCTCGATGACGGGGGCCGCCTGCATACCGAGCAGGCGTGCCAGCGTCTTCCCGGCCGCGTCGACGAGCACGTCCAAGGGCACCGGAGTGTGCACTGTTCCCACGAGGTCGACGGACATGGTGACCAACATAGACGCTGTTGTGGGGAAGCCCTGCCGTGGATACCGAGGGCGGCCATCGGCTTTCGGCCGGGGCGGGGCGAAAACGGCTACGTGGTCGTGCCGTACAAAACGTGCCGCATTCGATCACAGGATGACCAAAGTCGGTCCTACAATGCTCTCTGCACCCGCACGCCACCCACGCCGCACAACGGCCCGGTGCGTGTGGTGGAAAACCGGGGGGTTTGGTGGGGGAACGAGCGTTGCCTGCGGGCGCGTTGCGCTTCGTCGTGCTGCGAGCGTGGGCGTACCGCGTGCTTGTCGGTGCCGTGCTGCTGACCGTGCTGCTGACCACAGCCGTGCTGGCCGCGCTCACCGCCTACTCGGGCGCGATGGGTGACGCGGCACTGCGGCGGTCGCTCGCCGAGCAACGCACCGCCGCCGAGGCCGCGTTGGTGCTCAAGGCCGACGTGCCGGCCGACGAACGGAAGGCGGCCGACGACGCCGTGCGGGCGGGCGCCCGAACCATGTTCGACGGGCTGCCCGTTCGGGTGCGGACCTTGATGAGGTCCGGCCCCTACGCCCTGCCGCCCGCCCTGCGGCCGGCCTCCGAGCGGAGCGAGAACCCGGACCTCACCTACTTCGCCGCCCTGGACCGCACGCAAGTGCGGACCGTCGCCGGCCGCCTGCCCCGTGAGGCGGCCAGTGCCGGGACCATCGAGGCGGCACTGCCGCAGAGCGCCGCCCGACGGCTCAAGGTGGGCCCCGGCGACCGGCTGACCGTCACCGACCAGCTGCACGGCCCGGCGGTGCGCGTGCTGATCACCGGCGTGTACCGGCCGGTGGATGTCCGGGCACCCTACTGGCGGTTGGACGACCTGGGCGGCCGGGGTGTGCAGGCGTCGAGCTTCACCACGTACGGCCCCCTGCTCACCGCCGCGGGCGTGCCGGCGTCGGGGCGGGTCAGCGTCGGCGCGTCGGGGTGGCTGGCCTCGGCCGACTACTCCTCGCTCACCACGGAGCGGATCGACGCGCTGCGCGAGGCCGCCCGCTCGGGGAGCGCGGCGCTGCGCAAGGAGCCCTCGCTCAGCGGTGCGACGGCGGCGGACACCGCGTTGCCCGAGGTGCTGGACCGGGTCGAACGCTCCCTGCTCGTCACGCGCTCCAGCATGCTGATCGTCGCCGGTCAGCTCGGACTGCTCGCGGCCTGCGCCCTGTTGCTCGTCGCGCGGTCGCTCAGCTCCGAGCGCACGGCCGAGACCCGGTTGCTGCGGGCGCGCGGTGCCACCCGGGCACGGCTGGCGGGCCTGGCCGCGTTGGAGGCCGTGCTGATCTCTGTACCGGCGGTGGTGGTGGCACCTTTGTCGTCGGGGCCGTTGACGCGGCTGCTGGTCGGGCAGGGTGCCCTGGGCCGGGCCGGGATACGTGTCGACGTGCCGGTCGCGGGCCGTGCCGAGGTGTGGGTGGTCACCGCGGGCGTGGCCGCGCTGTGTGCGCTGGCGGTGGCTGTTCCGGCGTGGCGGGCGTCCGCCACGGGCACCGTCGGGGCGCGGACGGGGGCGCTGGCCGCGCCGCTGCGCGCCGGCGCGGACGTCGGGTTGCTGTCCGTGGCCGGTGTCGCCCTGTGGCTGCTCGGCAGCCAGGACTCCGGCGCCGTCAGCGCCGACCGCGAGGGGGTCCTCGGCGTCGACCCGCTGCTGGTGGCGGCGCCCGCTCTGGTGCTGCTCGCGGGAACGGTCCTGGTGCTGCGGCTGCTGCCCGTCCTGGCGCGTGTCGGCGAGCGGCTGGTGACCCGCGGCCACGGGCTGACCGCGGCCATGGTCGGCTGGCAGTTCAGCCGCCGACCGATGCGGGGGGCGGGGCCGGTGCTGCTCCTGGTCGTCTCCGTGGCGCTGGGCGTGATGGCGATCGGGCAGAACGCCTCCTGGCACCGCTCCCAGGCCGACCAGGCCGACTTCCGCGCGGGCGCCGATGTACGCGTCAAGTCCGCCGGGGGCGGCGGCCTGGGCCGTACGGACGTCTACGCGGACCTCCCGTACGTCGATGCGGTGATCCCCGCGGTGCGGAGCGCCGTGCCGTTGTCCGGCAGCCGCAGTGCGACCGTCCTGGCCCTGAACACGACGGAGGCGGCCGGGGCGGTGCTGGCGCGAAGCGATCTGACGGACGGTCCGCTGCTCGCCGGGCTCGCGCCGCGCAGTGCGTCGGCAGGTGTCGAGGTGCCGAAGGGCACGACCCGGCTCAGTCTGACCGCTGCCCTGCACAGCACCGGCCCCGAGGAGGACGCGGACGTCACGCTCACGGTGGGGGACCGTCACGGAACCTCCTACGAGATACCGTCCGGCCACCTCGCCGCCGATGGCCGCCCGCACCGGCTGAGCCCGGATCTGAGCGGCGCCCGGGGCCCGTTGACGCTGATCGGACTCAAGCTGAGTACGCCGCAGCCGACCGACCGTGCCCACCGGCACCGCCTGGTCCTCGGCTCGCTCACGGCGACCACGGGCGACGGTGACACCCGGCGGCTGACCTGGCCGACGAAGTGGACGACCGCGATCGAGGCCGACTCGGCCGCCGCCCCACCCGACGACGACGCCCGGCCGACCCGCCCCCGGCTCACATCGACGGCACCCGTCACCCTCACGTACGGCACCGGGTACCAGCAGTCCGGCATCTCGCCGCCCGCCCTGCCGCTGGAGGTCCGGCTCGAGGTCGCCCAGCCCACGGCGCCCGAGATCGTCGCGGTCGCCACCGAGCGGTACCTCATCGCGTCCGGCGCGCGCGTAGGACAACGCGTGAAGGTGACGTTCGACGGCCGTTCCGTGCCCGTACGCATCGTCCGCACCGCGAGCGCCCTGCCCACGACGGAAGCCACCACCCAGGACGGCGGGGCCCTGCTGGTCGACCTGCGGGCCGTGAACCTGGTGCTGCAGGCCCGCTTCGGAACCAGCGCGAAGCCCACCGAATGGTGGCTGAGCACCGAGGCGCCCCGTGCCACCGCGGCGGCCGTGCGGGCCCTGCCCGACGTCGATCCGGAGCAGGTGACGGTGCGCGACGAGATAGCGGCGGAGCTGCGCGAGGACCCCTTCGGGGCGGCACCGGAAGCGGCGCTGACCGGGGCGGCGGCGGTGACGGTGTTCTTCGCCTCGCTCGGCTTCGCGGTGAGCGCGGCGGGGGCCATGCGTACCCGGGACGGCGAGTTCGCCGTGCTGCGCGCCCTGGGGACACCGCGTCGCCGGCTGGCCCGTATGGTCGCCGTGGAGCACGGCGTGCTGGTGGCGCTGGCGCTGCTGGTCGGCACGGCCCTCGGCATGGTACTGACGCGCGCGCTGGTTCCCCTCGTCGTCCTGACCGGGCAGGCCACCCGGCCGGTCCCACCGGTGCTGGTCGAACTCCCGCCCCTGCCGCTGGCCGTCCTGCTGGCGGCCCTCGCGGCGGGCCCCGCCCTCGTGACCGTGGCCCTCGCGCTGCGGCGGGCGAAGCCCGTGATGGCTCTCAGGGACGAGGTGACGCAGTGACCGAGCAGCCGGTACCCCCTCAGGACGGGGGGACGAACGCGGGGAGGCCGCGCGTACGGGCGGGGTTGTGGACCCGCCTGCAGACCTTCGCCGGTACGTCCCTGGCCCTCGCCCTCCTGGTGGCCGTGACCGCGGCACTGGCCGCCGCCTACCCGCGTGCCGTCGACCGGTACGGGGACGCCGGACTGCTCCGGGCGGTCGAGCAGGCCGGGCCCGATCAGACGACCGTTCAGGTACAGGTCCCCCTGCCCTGGATGGACACGGTCGGGGAGATCGAGGCAGCCCTGCGCCCGGGTCCGCTGGCGGCGGCGCGGGCCAAGGTCCTCGACACCGCCGAGGCACCGCTGGTCCCCGACCGCGCGCAGTCGTCGTACGGCGTGCGCACGACCGTCCCCCTGGAGGTGCCCGACCCCTGGCTTCCCCAGCCGGGCGGCCGCCCCGCCCAACTGGTGCTCGCCGCCCAGCAGGAGCTGGGCTCGCACGCCAGAGTCGGCGCGGGCCGGCTGCCCCGCACCACGGGCGCGCCGGCGACCGCGCAGGTCGAGGCCGCCGTCACCGTGGAAACCGCCCGCACGCTCAAGATCCGCGTGGGCTCGGTCATCCACATACCGGGCTCGGGACGCGCCCCGCTCGCGGTCCGGATCACCGGGATCGTCGTCCCGCGCGCGCCCGAGGGCGCCTACTGGTCGGCCCTGCCGGTGCTGCGCACCCCCGCCCTGAGCCACCAGTCCGGACGCCTCCCGGGGGAGGTCCACTGGTTCGGCGGCCTGCTTCTCGCCCCCGATGCCGGCCCGGCCCTCCTGGGCACCACCGGCCGCCCGGAGCGGTACTGGAACGTGGCCCCCGACATCGCCACCCTGCGCGGCCACGATCTCGACCGTCTGACGTCCGCCGTGGCGGCCCTGGAGTCGGGCCCCGGAGTGCAGCGACTGCGGGCGGACCTCGACCAGAGCCTGGAGGCCCAGACGAACCTCGACGAGGTTCTCGCGGACCACGCCCGGCTGCGGTCGGGGATCGACCCGCTGCTTCTGCTCGCCGCCGTCGGGACCGGCAGCCTCGCCGTGATCGTCCTGGCCATGGCCGGCGGAGTGGCAGCCGATCGCCGCCGCGCCGAGCTGGCCCTGCTGCAGGCCCGTGGCGCCTCACCGACCGGCCTGGCCGCGCGGCTGCTGGCGGAGACGTCCGTGGTGGCCGTGCCGGCCGGCGCCCTCGGGCTGAGTGCCGCACTGCTCGCCCTGCCCGGTGCCCGTACCGCGCCCCCCGTCGTCGCCGCCCTCGCCGTCACCCTCCTCGCCTGCGTCGCGCTGCCCCTGCGCGCCGTGGTGGCGCACCGCACGGTACGGCTGCACGACGGCCGGGAGGACCTCACCGCCGCCCGGCCGTCGCGGCGCCGCACGGTGGCGGAACTGACCGTGCTGGTGATCGCGTCGGGGGCGGTCGTCGCACTGCGCCGACAGGGATCCGGCAGCACCGCTCTGGTGGCGGCCGCCCCGCTGCTGACGGGCGTGGTCGCGGCGCTGCTGCTGGCACGCCTGCACCCCCTGCCGCTGCGCGCACTGAGCAGGGCGAGCACGCGCATGCGCGGCCTGCTGGTCCCGCTGTCGCTGGCGCAGGTGGCCCGCGCTCCCGGCTTCGCCGTACTGCCCCTGCTCGCCCTGCTCAGCGCCCTGACCACGGCCGCGTTCGGCGGCTCGGTCCTGGCAGGGGTCACGGAGGCCCGCGACCGGGCCGCGCTCCTCGACGTCGGCGCCGACGGCCGCGTCGAGACCATCACCGGTGAGCTGCCGCGAACCCTGTCCGACCGCGTACGCCGGCTGCCCGGCGTACAGGACATGACCGAAGCGAGCGTCATCTACGACGCCAAGCCGGAACGAGGCATCCAGCCGCTCCCGCTGGCCGGTGTGGACCCCGGCGCGTACGCGCACCTGTCGCACCGCATGGGCCTGGGCCCGTTCGACGCGTCGAGCCTCGCGTGGAAGGACGCCGGCACGAAGGAGAAGGACGCCGGTACGCGGGGGAGCACCGACCGGCCCCTGCCCGCGCTGGCCTCACCTCGCGTGGCCGACGAGTACGGTACCGGCCCGCACTCCCTCTCACTCCCGGACGGCACCTCCGTCACCGTCCGGATCGTGCTGGTCCGCGAACACACCCCCGCCGTCTTCGGCGACGACTTCCTGATCGTGGACCGCGCCGCCCTTCCCCGTACCGCCGCGCCCACGACGACCCTGTTGCTGACCGGCGACACCCTGAACGGCCGGGCGCTGCGCTCGGCGACGAAGGGCACCGCGGCCACCGTCCGGCTGCGCACCGAGGAACGCGATCGACACGTCGACTCACCGCTGCAGTCCGGCGCGGAGCGCCTGTACGGTGTCGCGGTCGCCGCGGGCGCCGGTTACGCGGTCCTCGCCCTCGTGCTGACCGTGCTGCGCACCGCGCCCGAACGCGGAGCCCTGCTCGCCCGGTTGCGCACGATGGGCATGACCCGCTCCCAGGGCCGTCGGCTGCTGATTCTCACGGCCCTCCCCCAGGCGTTCCTGGCCGCGGCCGGAGGCATGCTGACCGGCTGGGCCGCCATCCACCTGCTCTCGCCCGGGGTCGACCTCACGACCATCGCCCTGGCCTCCCCGTCCGCTCTGGAGGGCGCCGCGCTGCGCACCGATCCGCTCTCGCTGACCCTTCCGGCGCTCACCGTGCTGTTCCTGGCGATCGGGGTGCCCGCCGGTCAGGCGTGGTGGGCCGGCCGGCGCGGCTCGGTGCGCGAACTGAGGCTCGGTGACGACTAGACCGTGACCACGACCTCGCGACCAAGCCCCTTCCGGCACCGGCCCGTGTCCCTCCGACCGCCCAGGAGCAGCCGATGACCAGCAGCCCGACCTTCCACGAACTCGCCGACCGTGCCCTCGCCGAGCGCGACGCCGCCGCCTACGGGCACGACGCCCTGATCACCTGCGACCGGCTGGTGCGCATCTTCTCGGCCGACGGCGTGGAGGTCCAGGCACTTCAGGGCCTCGATCTCCTCGTGCGCAAGGGCGAACTCATGGCCCTGGTCGGCGCCTCCGGCAGCGGCAAGTCCACGCTCATGAACATCCTGGCCGGACTGGACAGACCCACCGCCGGCGCCGCCCGCGTCGCCGACCACGACCTGGTCACCATGTCCGCCAAGGAACGCCTCGCCTACCGCCGCAGGACCGTCGGCTTCGTCCGGCAGCAGACCTCACACAACCTCCTGCCCTACCTCACCGCCGCACAGAACGTCGCCCTGCCCCTGCAGTTGGCTCGCGCCGGAGGCCGGCACCGCGACCGGGCCGACCGCGCCATGGAACTCCTGAACATCCTCGACGTCGCCGCCTGCCGTGACCGCCGGCCGCACCAGATGTCCGGCGGCCAGCAGCAGCGCGTCGCCCTCGCGGTCGCCCTCGCCAACGACCCCGCGGTCCTGCTCGCCGACGAACCCACCGGCGAACTCGACTCGCACACCGCCGAACAGGTCTTCGCCGCGTTCCGCACCGCCAACGAGGAGCTGGGGACCACCATCGTGATCGTCACCCACGACCAGTCCGTCGCCGAGGAGGTCCGCCGTACGGTCGCCATCCGGGACGGCCGTACGGCGACCGAGGTCCTGCGCCACAGCGAGGTCGACTCCACGACCGGCCAGGAGAACCTGGTCGCCCGCGAATACGCCATGCTCGACCGGGCCGGCCGCCTCCAGTTGCCCGCCGAGTACACCCGGGCCCTCGGGATGCGCGACCGCGTCGCCCTGGAACTGGAACCGGACCACATCGCCGTCCGCCCGGACGACGCAACCGGCCCTAGAACTCCGTGATCTCGCCGTCCCTCAGCTCCAGCACACGATCGGCGAGGTCGAGAAGTGTCGTGTCATGGGTGGCCACCAGCGCCGTGATCCGTTCGCTGCGGACGACCGCGCGCAGCAGTTCCATCACGGAGTGCCCGGTCTCCGCGTCCAACTGACCGGTCGGCTCGTCGGCGATCAGGATCGAGGGACTGTTGGCCAGGGCGCGGGCGACGGCGACGCGTTGGCGCTGGCCGCCCGACAACTCACCGGGGCGCTGCTCGGCATGGTCCGCGAGTCCCACCAGGGACAGCAGCAGTTCGACGCGCTCCCGCCGCTCGCGGGGGTCCGCCTTCCTCAACCGCAGCGGCACACCCACGTTCTCGGCAGCGGTGAGGATGGGGATGAGCCCGAACGACTGGAAGACGAAGCCGATGCGCTCCCGGCGCAGCGCGAGGAGGGCGTCCTCACCCTGGTCCCCCAGGTGCAGCCCGTCGACGGTGACGCGTCCGCTGTCCGGCTCGTCCAGACCACCGACGACGTTGAGCAGGGTGGTCTTGCCCGAGCCCGAGCGCCCCTTCAGAGCGACGAGTTCCCCCCGGGGAACCTCGAAGGAGACGCCACGCAGCGCGTGAACGGCGCCGGCGCCCCGCCCGTACGACTTGTGCACGTCCTCCACCTGCAGCATGGCCGCGGTCACCGCCTGGCCCATCGTGCCCCCCGTATGCTCCGCCGATTTCGCAGCGCACCACTATCGCACCCGGCAGAACGAGCGGCAAAGGGTGACGCCGACCCCGGCGGCCGGGGCGACGGCCGCGTTCACCGCGCGCCTGCGCCGAGTGCCTCCCGATAGACCCGTTCGTCGTCGTCCTCGAACACGGTGAACACCACGCTCACCCAGATGAATAGCGCCTTCTGATAGTCAATGAGCGACACTCTTTGTATCCGGGGCGGCCGGACGCACCCTGTCGCCGGCCCTGGTAGGAGTCAGCCCCGTGCGGCGCGGACGACGTCGGCGAGGGGAGTGGCGGGGTGGCCGGTGAGGCGGGGAACGGCGTCGCTGACTCCGTCGAGTTCGCCGGACGCCATGGCCGTGTAGGTGGACACCCAGGCGTCCAGCTGCCACGGCGGAGCGCCGTAGGAGGCGCGTGAGGCGTAGGCCTCCTCGACCGTCTCCTGCTGGTAGGTGACGGTGCGTCCGAGCAGCTCGGACAGGATGACGGCCGCCTCGTCCAGTGCGAGGGACTCGGGTCCGGTCAGGTCGTAGGCCGTGCCCGCGTGGTCGTCGGGCCGGAGCAGCACCGTCGCGGCGGCGTCGGCGATGTCGTCCTGACCGACGAACGCGGCGCGCCCGTGCCCGGCCGGGCCACGGATGACGCCGTCCTCGCCTACGAGGTCCGGGACGAACTCCGCGTAGAGGTTGTCCCGGAGGAAGGTGTACGCCAGGCCGCTCCCGCGGATGTGCTGCTCGGTGTGGAAGTGGTCGCGTGCCAGGGTGAACGTGGCGTCCGCCGCCGCGCCGTAGAAGGAGAGGTACACCAGGTGCCGGACACCTGCCTCCTCCACGGCGTCCACGAACGCCTTGTGCTGGGCGAGCCGGTCGGCGCTCTCGGAGGCGGAGACCATGAAGACGGTGTCGATGCCGGTGAGGGCCTTGCGTACGGCGTCCCGGTCGCCGTAGTCGGCCCGTGCGGCCACCGCGCCGGGAAGGCGTGGAGTGCGTTCCGGGCTGCGGGCCAGGAGTCTCTGCGGGACACCCCGCTCGGCCAGCCGCCGGGCGACACGCCCGCCGAGGCGGCCGGTGGAGCCGGTGACGGCGATGGTGGGGACGGAGGTCCCGGATGCCAGGGACATGGCATTGCCTCACTTTCTGTGGTGACGTCCTGTGGGGACGCGGGTGCGCTGCCTGGGGTGACGAGGGTGCGCCGGCGCCGTGCGTCAGGGATGGAGTCCGTCGAGCAGCTGGTCCGCTCCGAGGGGAACGGACAGCGCTCGCGAACCGAGGTCCGACGGAACATCGGGATGGGCGGGGTTGATCCGGACGAGCCGGGCCCGTGAGGTCTGGCGCACCAGCTTCTCCATGGGCCGACGGATGACGCCGGGGGTATGGAATCCGGCCCCGATCTCCACCACGCGCAAGGCGCTGTCCGCGGGCGCGTCGTCGAGCCACTTCCCCAGGCGTCAGCCCGCGGGCAGGTAGGCGTCGTCGACGAACTCCGGGCCCACACCGCCGGGTGGTGCTGGAGGCGAAACGTCTGCTGGCGCACGGCGACGAGACCGCGGCACAGATCTCGGACCACCTCGGCTTCGTCACGACCTCCCAGTTCAACAAGTACTTCATGCAGCGAACGGGCCGGTCCCCGATCGACTTTCGTCGAGAGATCCGGGGACAGGCGACGAGTGAGTGGCCCACCTGAGCGTCCGAGCGTCGGCACCCACATCCGGCTTCCGTTCCGCTGTGGCTGTCAGGGGGTGCCGGGCTTTCCCTGGGCATAGAGCCACTTGTGGAACAGCGGAGCGAGGTCCTTCCCGGAGAGCTGCTCCGCGAGCCGCTGGAACTGGGCGGTGGTGCCGTGTCCGTTGCGCTGCTGTGTGGCCCAGGAGCGCAGGAGGCGGAAGAAGACACGGTCACCGACGGCGGTGCGCAGGGCGTGCAGGGTCATGGCGCCTCGGTCGTAGACCGGGCGTTCGAAGATCTTGGCGCCGCTGCCGGGGTTGCCGGGCGGGAACGCCCACAGGGAGTCCTTGGAGGGGGTGGCATACAGGTCGTCGAAGGTCCGCTGGGCGCTGGGGCCGCCGTGCTGTTCGGCGTAGAGCCATTCGGCGTAACCGGCGAAGCCCTCGTTGAGCCAGATGTCCTTCCAGGAGGTGAGGGTGACGGAGTCACCGAACCACTGGTGGGCGCTCTCATGGACCAGAGTGATGAGGTCGGGTGCGCTGCTGTAGACGGGCCGGGTCTGCGTCTCCAGGGCGTAGCCGACCGTGGGGGCGTGGTCGACGATGGAGCCGGCGGCGCGGTACGGGTAGGGCCCGAACAGCTTGCTTCCCCACTCCAGTACGGCCGGCAGCCGCTTCAGGACAGGTGTGGCTTCCTTGGTGAGGCGCGGGTCGACGGCGTCGTAGACCTTGATTCCGCCGGGGGTCGTGTACTGCTTGACCTTGAACTTCCCGATGGTCGCGGTGGCGAGGTAGGCGGCCATGGGTTCCTTCTGCCGCCAGTGGAAGGTGGTCTTGCCGTTGCGGGTCTTCTGTCCGAGCAGGACGCCGTTGGAGACGGCGGTGCGCCCCTTGGGGACGGTGATCGTGATGTCGTACGACGACTTGTCCAGCGGGTGGTTGTTGGCCGGGAACCAGGTCATGGCGCCCTGGGGTTCGCCGGCGACGAACGCGCCGTCGTCGGTGGGGATCCAGCCGTCGAGGGAGCCGTCGGGGTCGGTGACCGGACCGGGCTTGCCCTGATAGGTGACGGTGACACGGAACGTCCGTCCCTTGTCCAGCGCGCGCCGGGGCGTGATGACGAGCTCCTGTCCGCTGCGCTTGTAGGCGGCTCTGGCCCGGTCGACGGTCAGGCCGGTGATCTTGAGGCCCTTGAGGTCGAGGTCGAAGCGGGACAGGTGCTGGGTGGCACGGGCGGTGAGGACCGCTTTACCGGTGAGGTGACGGCTCGTCGTGTCGTAACCGAGCGTCAGACCGTAGTGGGTCACGTGGTAGCCGCCGTTCCCGGCGAGCGGGAAGTAGGGGTCGCCGACGCCGGGGGTGCCCGCCTGTCCCGCCGCGGTGGCGGGTCCCGCCGCGGTGAGCAGCGCCGCCACGGCGACCGGGACGGTGAGGCCGACGATTCTGCGGCCGAGGACGGCGGGGCCCTCAGGGGAATGGCTCACGTGCACGCTCCTTGGGGGGTGGTGTGATCAAGCGAACCCCAGGTTATGCAACCGCCGTTCCCGCGTGCACCCGGCTCGGGTGAAGTCAGCGGGTCCGCGACGAGCAGGGGCTTTCCGGCCGACGTTCGTGCGTGCCGTTGTGGTGTCGCAGCTGTTCGTGGCGCACCCCGGGGCGGCTCGCGGACGTCGCCGTCGAGCCCGCGTGCGGGACCACCCGGCGGCGCCGGGCGGCCCCCTGCGCGGCCGGTGCTCAGGTGAGTCGGCGGACCACCGCCTCGGCGACGGCCCTGGCGCTGCCCGGGTTCTGTCCGGTGATCAGACGGTCGTCCTCGACGACGTATGTGTCGAAGGGCTTCTCCGCGATGCTGTAGTGCGCGCCGAGTTCCTTCAACCGGTCTTCGAGGCTGTAGGGGACGGCGTCGGCGCGCTGTGCGAGTTCCTCCTCCCGCCAGGAGAAGCCGGTGACGTTCCTGCCCCTCACCAGGGGTTCGCCGTCGCTCAGGGTGACGTCGAGCAGACCGCACGGACCGTGGCAGACCGCCGACACGATCCGGCCGGTCTCGTGGAACCGGGCGATGAGCGTCTCCAGCGCCTGGCTCTGGTGGAAGTCGAACATCACGCCGTGACCGCCGGTGAGGTAGATGGCGTCGTAGTCGTCGACGTCGACCTCGCTCACGGCGGTGACGTGCTTCAGCTCGTCCATGAACGCGCGGTCGGCGTACCGCTTGTCCGTGCCGAGATCGCTGAGAACGTTGTGGGCGAGGCTCTCCGGGTCGAGCGGCACGGCGCCGCCTTCGATGCTCGCGATGGTGAGTTCGAAGCCGGCCTGCTCGGCGACGTCGTAGAAGTGGGTCAGTTCGCCCAGCCAGAGGCCGGTGCGGTAACCGACCTTCTCGTACTCGCCGGTGCTGGTGACGATGATCAGGATGCGCTTGGTGGGGGACATCTGCGTCTTTCTGTTCAGAGGGGCCGGGCCGCCGTGCGGACACCGGGGCCTCGTGCGCTCCTCGCCGGCGGACACCGGGTCGGAGCGCTGAACCCTGGAGGCCGGTCCCACGATAGGACGTGATGGCGGGTCAGACCCGGTACCGGGGAGGCGCATCGTCGAGCGGGGGGCAGTACCGCAGTGCTACCTCCGCACCTCGGTGGGAGCCGAGGGAGCCGTGGCCGAGGACAGGCCCGGTCAGAGGCCCGCCTCAGAGGCCGCCGGTGAAGAGCAGCCGGTTGGGCGTGTCGGAGCGGACGCCGCCGACGACGCCCCGGGTCGCCGCGTGGTCGAGCCAGACGTGGACCTCGCGAGCCGTGGCGTGGGGGTGTGCCGACAGGTACAGCGCGATCACACCGGTCGCATGGGGGGCCGCCCAGGACGTCGCGCCACCGGTCTCCGTGACCGTACCGCCGCCGGCGAGGGCGGCCGTCACCTTCTGCCCGGGGGCGTACAGGTCCACGCACCGCCCGTACCCCGATCCGTAGGAGCCGCCGTCGCTCCACACACGGTCCTTCGACGTGGAGGCCGCCACGACGATCGTGCCGGGAACGCCGGACGGGGAGTGCTTGCAGGCGTCGTCGTTGTAGTTGCCGGCCGACACCACCGTCGGGATCCCCGCGTCGACCATCTTCTTCACGGCGGCGTCCACGGACGACGACCGGTGCCCGAAGTTGAGCGACATGTTCACCACCGCCGGCTTCTGCGCATGCGCGATGACCCACTTGACGGACTTCACCACGGCTTTCTCGGCCGCCGCCTGGGAACCGCCGCCCTGGCTCTCGCACAGGACGCCCTGGACGCGTACCAGTTGAGCCTTGGGGGCCACCCCGTACTTCGCTCCCGCGATGATCCCCGCGACGAACGTGCCGTGACCGGTCCCCTCCTCGCTGAAGCAGTCACCGGAGTCCTTCGGGCCCACGAAGTCGGCGCCGAGGCGGGCGCGTTTGCCGAACTCCTTGTGCGCGATGTCCATTCCGGTGTCGATCACATAGACGTGGACACCCTGGCCCGTGGCGGTGGTGGTGAGCCTTCCGTTCAACGGACGCGACCGCTGATCCAGGAT
This sequence comes from Streptomyces stelliscabiei, assembly GCF_014873495.1. Taxonomy (GTDB): domain Bacteria; phylum Actinomycetota; class Actinomycetes; order Streptomycetales; family Streptomycetaceae; genus Streptomyces; species Streptomyces bottropensis. The sequence continues at coordinate 9,914,321 of NZ_JADBGF010000001.1, forward strand.
GTCGAGATTCCACGGCACCTTTCGGGTGAGGAGCGGTCCCGAGGTCCGCGCCGTCCCGGACATCTTCTCCACGCTGTCAGCAGACGCCGACGCCGAGCCGGACGACTTCCCGCCCCCCGAGGACACCGCCGACCTCGACTTCCCCTTCCCGTGCGCGGAGAGCGTTCCGCCGGACCCGCCGGCCTCCCCGCCGCAGGCCGAGGCCCCGAGCACCGTCACCATGGCCACGGCCAGAAGACCGGCCTTCGTCACGTTCCGCATCACATCGTCCCCCGTATCCCGCTTCGTGCACAGTCAGCGCACAAGACGACCACAAGTCGCGGGCGGTTCCGGCGGGGTGGGGACGGGCCGCTCCACACGCTCCAGGCCCACCGCGCGGCCCGGACATGCGTCAGCCACTACAGATGCCGTGATCCGTGCTCGTATCGGCATCACCACAGCGTGATCTCCTCGCCGACCGACCGCTCCCGGGCGGAGGCGAGGACCAGAGCCGCGGCCGCCGCGTCCTGCGCCGCCACGCCGACCGACTTGTAGAGGGTGATCTGGTCCGGATCCGTGCGCCCCGGTCTGCTGCCGGCGATGAGTTCGCCCAGTTCCGCGTGCACGTGGTCGGCCGTGATGAGGCCGTCGCGGATCGGGACGAGCAGGTCGTTGCTGCCCGCAGGAGGCGGAGCGAGCACGGCCTGACGCGATTCGACGCACACCAGCGCCTCGGCGATCGTGGCGTCGTCGATCTCGCGGCCGGCCAGGTTGTATCCCACGGACGTGATGTGCACCCCGGGTGTCAGCCAGGGACGGCGGATCACGGGTTCGACCGCGTGCGTCGTCGCGGCGGCGATGTCCGCTCCGTCGAGGGCCTCCGCGTAGTGGGACACCGCACGGATCTCGGAGTCCAGTACGGCTGAGAGCTCCTCGGCGAGGACGGCCGCTTTCGCCGGATCCCGGCCGGCGACGCGGATCTGCCGGATCGGGCGGACCCGGCACATCGCGCGGGCATGGGACCGGGCCTGTACGCCGGTGCCGAGCACCGCCAGCACGGACGCGTCCTCGCGGGCCAGCAGTCTCGCGGACAGCGCGGAGCAGGCGCCGGTCCGCGCCGCCGTGATGGCCGTGCCGTCCAGCAGCGCGGCGGGTTCGCCGGTGTCCGGATCGAAGGCCACGATCAGCGCCTGATGTGTGGGCCACCGTGCCCCGTCGTTGTGCGGGAAGAGTGAGACGAGCTTGGTCATGAGTACGCCGCTCGACGGCACGAAGCCGGGCATGGCCGCCAGGAAGCCGTCGCGTTCGGGCACCAGGGCGGCGACGCGGTCGGGGACGGAGGCCCGGCCCGCGCTGAGGTCCGCCATCGCCGTGGCCATGGCATCGATCAGCGCGTCCGGGTCGAGCAGTGCCTCGACCTGCGAGCGGCCCAGAACGAGCATGTGGCTCAGCCTCCTTGTACCGGTCATCGAGTCAGCGACAGCACAGTCCAAGCGTCGACCGTAGGCTCCCAGTGTCCCGGCTACGACACGCTGGCCCTCGTGCGCCGACGCGGGGCGTGCCCGGCGGTGTGTCTCGCCGGGTCATCCTTCCTCGGCGATGTCGCCGTAACGCCGCGCGACCTCGTGGAACGCCTCCTTGGGGCCGCGCACTCCGTCGTCGGTCACCGCCACGATGCCGAAGCCGGCCCTGTCCAGGTCGAACCGAGGATCGTCGTGGCGCGCGAAGTCGGGCATGGCGAAGGTGAACACGAAGCAGCCGTGCACGCCTTCGGCGTCGTACTGGCCGATGAGCTCACCGAGGTAGCGGGCCTGGACGGTCTCGTCGCGAGGGTGGTCGCCGCGGATGCGCGGGGGCACGGCGAACCAGTTGACGATCCAGAAGGAACCGGCTCCCCGCCGGTCGGCCCCGGTGAAGGCGCCGCACCCGAACTCGGTGATGACGACGGGCTTGTCGTGATCGCGCACCAGAGTACGCAAGCGGTCCGCGTAGGTGGGGTGGTTGCGGCCGGAGCGGTAGAGGCTGACGCCGACCACGTCGAACAGGGACCAGTCGACACGCTCCCACGCGGCCGCGGAGTAGGTGACCGGCCCGCCGAAGCGCCGCCGCGCTGTGGTCACGGCGGTGGGGAGCAGCCGGTGGAGCCGCCGGTCGATCCTTCGCCGCAGCACCCGATGGAAGCGCACGATGAGCTTCAGGCGCAGGAACGACCGAGGTCCGGGGACGACACCGGGCACGGTGTGGGAGAACTCGCTGCCGACCAGCAGCGTCACCCGGTCCGGGTGTTCCCGGCGAAGTGCTTCGGCGGCCTCGGCGACGGCGTCCAACTGCTCCAGTACCTGGGGCTGAGGCAGTTCGGTGACGTGCGGCCGGATGTAGACGCCGAGACCGGTCTCCAGTGCGGTACGGGCGGCATCGATCAGCCGCTTGCCGTCCCCGATGAGCATCACCGTGGTGCAGTGCAGGTCCCGGGCGATGACCTCCATGTCCCTGCGCGTGTCATCGGCGCTCGCCTCGCCGACCAGGTAGGAGATGCCGCGGACGGTCAGCATGCGGTCGGCTCCTGTCGACGCAGACGGTGGGCGGCGACGAACAGAAGGGCGGCGACACCACCGAGCATGGCGGCGTTGACCATGTACTTCACGGTGAGATCCACGCTGTCGCCGAGCGGTTCGACCAGGAAGGACAGCCCGGCCCGGACGACGAGGGCACTGCCCGCGGCGGCCAGTACGTGCCGACGGTCCCACCCCTGCCGGCGCGACCAGCGCAGCAGCAGCCAGCCCAGTACGAGCATGGCGGCGACGTTCACCGTCACGCCCGTCCAGGTCGCCGGCAGCAACTGGCCGGCACACCACGCGACACCGGTGACACCGCCGACCAGCCACCACGACGGTGCCGTCGCCGCCGACCGGGTCCGCGCGGACCGGACGGTGAACGCGGTGGTGATCAAGGCAACGGCGACCGCCGCGGCGCCGATCAGCTGCGCCGGGTCGGCGGGGGAGTCCGCTGCCGTGTCGATGTGGATCAGCGTGGCGCTCAGCGCCCACAGCAGCGCCAGGCAGCCGATGCCGATCGGGCCCAGCCATCGCCGGTCGGCGATGCGCGGGGCACAGGACTCGACCACCGCGATCGGGGCGGCGAAACTCCAGATCACATGCCCCCCGACGTAGTTGAGGAAGTTCGCCGCGTCGACCCCCAGGCCGGGGACGAGGGTGACGAGCGGCTGGGTCGCCCAGTCGGGCCCCTCGGTGTCGGCCTGAAGGTCGAAGAGCGTCTGGTCGATCAAGCCGGCCTGGATCATCCCGAAGGCCGCGCTCAACAGCAGGATCGTCGGCCAGCCGCGGCCCGTGCGCCGGGTGATCTCGCGGATGAGCACCGCGACGGTTCCGTAGAGCGGCGCGAGGATGAGCAGGCCTGCCAGGAGTTCGAGCGGTCGACCGGTGCTTTCGCCGTAGCCGATGAGGTACTCGGCGCTGATCGGGGAGAGCACCAGCAGGCCGGCCACGGCCGTCCAGCGGTGTCGAAACCGCGGTAACGCGGCAGGGGTGGACTGTGCGGGCATGAGGATCCTCCGCGTGGTGGTCACAGGGAGACCGGGGCGGTGTCGGTCCGCTCGACCCTAGGGAGACCGTCGACGGCCGGGCATCCGTCTTTCGTCCACGCGCACATGACTTCCGTCTAGACGTGCGCCGCCCTCCGGCCCCACCCGGTCCGAGCCCGACCGCGACTCCGGCTTGCGACGGTGATGCGCCCGTCCTGTGTCATGCGGGCGATCGCGGGTCCGTGGTCGCCGTGTGCAGGCCGTCCAGGAGCAGGTCGAGGCCGGTGGTGAACTGATCCCGGTCGGTGTGGTCGCGCAGCTCGGCGCTGGAGCGCGTCAGGAAGGGATAGACGGTGGGGTCCAGCTCCTTCCAGTGCTCGGCGGTCCGGGCGAGGTAGGCGTCACGGCTGATGGTCGCGCCGAGGGTGGTGCTGGGGGCGATGATCTGGGCGCTGACGCCGGTGATGTAGTAGAAGATCGCGGTGCAGACGGTGAACCGTCGCTCGGCGGGCAGTCCGGTTCGCTCGACCAGGATGCCGATGCGGTCGAGCAGGCGTAGTGAATGCGCCAGCGTGGCCGGCGCGGTGAGGCGGGACGCGGCCCACGGGTGCCGGTCGAGCGTGTCGAAGACGTCGACGGCGAGCGCGCGCAGCGCGGAGCGGGTGCTCTCCTCGGGGCGCGGGTCCGTGGTGACGACGTCGCCGAGCACCTGGTCGGCGGCGAGAGCGACGAGCTCGTCCTTGTTCGACACGTGCCAATAGAGGGCGCCGGTGCCGGTGTTCAGCTGTTCGGCCAGCAGCCGGAAGGTGAGTCCCCGTTCGCCGCGCTCGTCCAGCAGCGCGACGGCCGCGCGGACGATCACCTCCTGCGAGAGGCCGTCGGCACGGCCTCCGGCGGGTGCTCTTCCTCGCGTCCGTGGCATGAACTCAGTCTGACACACGCTGGACCCGCGTTCCATTTTGCTTTTGGAACGTTGGTCCATATGCTTTTGGAACGTTGGTCCATTTGAGTGTCCGGGGCAACGCCTGGTGCGCTGCTCGTACAGGAACGAGGAAGCCCATGACCGGCACCACCCACTCGATCGTCATCGTCGGCGCCGGACTCGGCGGCCTGATGCTCGCCCGGGTCCTGCACGTCCACGGCATCCCCGCGACGGTCTACGAGGCCGACCCCTCGGCCGAGTCCCGTACGCAGGGCGGCCAGCTCGACATCCACACGGACGACGGGCAGCGCGCGCTCGCCGACGCCGGCCTCACCGATGAGTTCCGCGCGATCATCCACGAGGGCGCCGAGGCGCTGCGCGTGCTCGACCAGCAAGGGAAGTTGCTGCACGACAACCCCGACGACGGCAGGACGGCACGCCCCGAGGTGCTCCGCGGCGACCTGCGCCGCATCCTGCTCGATTCCCTGCCTGAGGGAACGGTGCGGTGGGGACGCAAGGTCACCGGCGTCCGGTCAAACGGCGACGGCCGGCACGAACTCGCCTTCGCCGACGGCTCCACCGTGACCAGCGACCTCCTCGTCGGCGCCGACGGCGCCTGGTCGAGGATCCGCTCGCTGCTCTCCGACGCCGAACCTCATTACAGCGGAACGACCTTCGTCGAGACCTGTCTGTACGACGTCGACGAGCGGCACACCGCGACCGCCGACCTCGTCGGTGTCGGCGCGATGTACGCGCTGACACCGGGCAAGGGGATCGTCGCGCACCGCGAGGCGGGGGACATCCTGCACACCTACGTCATGGTGAACGCCCCCGCCGACTGGATCGCCGACATCGACTTCACCGACCCCGCCGCCGCGACCGCCCGGGTCGCGAGCGAGTTCGAGGGATGGGCGCCGGAACTCATCGCGCTGATCACCGACGGCGAGACCGCTCCCATCGCGCGGATGATCCACACACTGCCCGACGGGCACCGATGGGAGCGTGTGCCGGGCGTGACGCTCCTGGGCGATGCCGCGCACCTGATGCCGCCTTCCGGCGACGGCGCGAACCTGGCCATGTTCGACGGCGCCGAACTCGCCAAGGCGATCGCCGCACACCCCGACGACACCGAAGCGGCACTCGGCGCCTACGAACAAGAACTGTTCCCGCGCACCGAGGCCTTCTACGCCGACGCCCACGCAACCATGGACCTCTGCCTCGGCGACCGCGCGCCGTTCGGACTCGTCGACCTCATCAGCGGCGGCTCCCAGGGCGGGCCCGGAGCACCCGAGCAGTCCTGAGCCCGCTCGACCGGTCAACCGGAGCGCCCGAAGGAGTACTGGCCGACCCGGGCACCGGAGGTGGGTCCTCCCCGCGTCCGGTCAGCCGGTGGCGAGGAGTTCGAGCGTGTCGATCACGCGGTTCGAGAAACCCCACTCGTTGTCGTACCAGGCGACCACCTTGATGTGGCGGCCGTCGACGCGGGTGAGGTCCGAGTCGAAGATCGACGAGGCGGGATTGCCCGTGATGTCGGAGGACACGAGCGGGTCGTCCGAGTACTCCAGGACACCGGCGAGCGGCCCCTGGGCCGCGGCGCGGTAGGCCGCGAGCACCTGGTCGCGCGTCACGTCGCGGGCGACGGTCGTGTTGAGTTCGACGATCGAGCCCACCGGCACCGGTACGCGGATCGAGTCGCCCGACAGCTTGCCTTCGAGGTTCGGCAGCACCAGGCCGATGGCCTTGGCGGCACCGGTCGTCGTCGGCACGATGTTGACGCCGGCGGCCCGGGCGCGACGGGCGTCGCGGTGCGGTCCGTCCTGGAGGTTCTGCTCCTGGGTGTAGGCGTGCACGGTCGTCATGAACCCGTGCTCGATGCCGGCCAGTTCGTCCAGGACCTTGGCCAGGGGCGCGAGTGCGTTGGTGGTGCAGGAGGCGTTGGAGACGACCGTGTGCAGGTCCGGGTCGTAGGCGTCGGTGTTGACCCCGAACGCGAGGGTGACGTCGGCGCCGTCCGACGGCGCGCTGACGAGAACCTTGCGGGCGCCCGCGTCGAGATGGGCGCGGGCGGCCTTCGCCGAGGTGAAGCGGCCGGTCGCCTCCAGGACGATGTCGACGCCGAGTTCGGCCCACGGCAGCTGCGCCGGCTCACGCTCGGCGAGCACCGTGATCCGGCGGCCGTCCACGACGAGGGCGTTGCCGTCGACGGTCACCGGGCGTCCGAGGCGGCCGGCCGTCGAGTCGTAGGCGAGCAGCCGGGCGAGTGTGGCGGGCTCGGTGAGGTCGTTGACGGCGACGATCTCCAGGGTGCTGTCACGCTCCAGCAGTGCGCGCAGCACATTGCGTCCGATGCGGCCGAATCCGTTGATGGCGATGCGAGTCATGTGTGGTGTCCCTTCCCTTCGCCACACAAGGCTCGCCCGCGGCTCACCTCGCTGACAGTGGCGGGATCGCCATGGTTCACAAGGATCGCGCCACGGCCACGGTTCCGCGACGGCCACGGTCCGCGCACGGTTCCGCGACGGCCACGGTCCGCGCACGGTTCCGCCACGGCCACGGTCCCGCCACGACCAGGGTTCATCACGTGCCGCGGGTGAAGGTGCGTCGGTACTCGCTCGGGGTGGTGCCCAGGATGTGCTGGAAGTGCAGGCGGAGGTTCGCGCCGGTGCCGAGACCGACGTCGGCGGCGATCTGTTCGACACTGCGCTCGGAGCGCTCCAGCAGTTCGCGGGACAGGTCGATGCGGGCGCGCATCACCCACTGCATCGGCGTGTAGCCGGTCTCCTCGACGAAGCGCCGGGAGAACGTGCGCGCCGAGACGCCCGCCTGCCGCGCCAGGGTGTCGAGGCTGAGGGGCTCTCCGAGGCGGTGCAGCGCCCACTCGCGAGTGGCGGCGAACCGCTCACCGAGCGGCTCGGGGACGCTGCGCGGCACGTACTGGGCCTGGCCGCCGCTGCGGTACGGGGCCGCGACCAGGCGGCGGGCCGCGTGGTTGGACGCGGCCACTCCGAGGTCGCCGCGCAGGATGTGCAGGCAGAGGTCGATGCCGGAGGCGGCGCCGGCCGAGGTGAGCACGCTGCCCTCGTCGACGAACAGCACGTTCTCGTCGACCTGGACCAGCGGATGCCTGGCCATGAGCGCACGCGTGTAGTGCCAGTGCGTCGTGGCGCGTCGGCCGTCGAGCAGACCCGTGGCGGCGAGCGCGAAGGCGCCCGTGGAGATGGCGGCGAGCCGCGCGCCCCGGGCGTGGGCCGCGACCAGCGCGTCGACCACGGCCTGGGGCGGTTCGTCGCGGTCCGGATGCCGGTAGCCGGGCACGAAGACGATGTCGGCCCACGCGAGCGTGTCGAGGCCGTGCGCGACGGCGTACGACAGGCCGTCGCCGCCGGTCACGAGGCCGGGTGCCGCCCCGCACACCCGTACCTCGTACGGCATGCTCGCGCGGGTCGTGAAGACCTGTGCGGGAATGCCGACATCGAGCGGCTTGGCACCTTCGAGCACGAGGACGGCGACGCGATGCAGGGGGGCGGCTGGCATGGGGGAGAGGCTACGCGGGGCGCGACGGGGACCTCGCGACTGCGGACACGGCACCGCGACGGCCGGCGTGCGGGCGAACCGTCATGATCCCAACGCCCGCCGTGACCCCCACCTGCGCTGCGGACCCTCCCCCTGCGCGGAGGCCAGCGGGCACATGGGGCCGGCTCAGCGCGCGCGGGGCCAGGCCGGCACCGCTCAGGTGCGAGGGCGCGCCCCTGGCTCTTGCTGCTGACCCGATGCCCGCCCAAGCTCGGCTGCGGCTGCGGCTGCTGCTGCCTCTTCCTCCGACTGAGGCGCTGCCGAGGAATCGCTCCGCCGAGCGGAAACCACGGCGCGCAACCCCGAGTTGAGCAGCATTCTGAGGGCGGCGGTCGCCGCGGTGATGGTCAGGGTCGTCCACGACGGATCCGCGGCGAGCCGTATCAGCACCGCTGCCAGGAGGAAGTCGGTCAGCAGGGCGACCGGGGGTCGCACGCGCCGCAGGCGTACCCCGGCGCAGGCGGCGGCGATCAATCCGAGCAGCGTCACCAGCAGGGCCGCCTGGTGCAGCACCGCTGTCATCCGAGGGCCGCCGGGTTCGCGGCGGGCCCCTTGTCCGGTGTCCGCTCGACCTCCTCGCGCTCCTTCTCGATCTCCTTGCCGAGGAAATAGTTCAGGGCGGTCCGGATGGCGGCGATCGCGGCCAGCTGTCCGATCTCCGTGTACGTCGGCGCGACGGCCGTCCGCAGGATGTCCCCCGCCAACTGGAACTCGAGCCCCAGCGTGAGGAACCGTCCCAGGGACAGCCGAATCCGATTGAACTCGAACTGCGGCTCCCGCACACCGGTACGGGGCGACCGGATCCACAGCACGGCGCTCTTCAAGAGCTGCCCGAACGCCCACAGCGCGCCGAAGAAGATGACGAGCGCACCGGCGAACTCCACCAGATGCACCATCGTGTCGACGACTTCCTTCAACGTCGACTCCGGGAGCAGATACCCGGCCGCGACGACCCTGTTGTCGTCCCGCATCACATCCACCACACGTCACTCCTTGCTTCCCTTGCTTCGAGAACACGTGTCGCACGAAAAGCACGCGGATCACGTCACCGACACCGCCGACGTGATCCGAGTACCCGGCGAAGGCGAGGTCAGATGGTGGTGTCGTGCGCGTCCGGGTTCCCCGCATACACGGCCTCTACGGGGCGCGTCCCCGCGCGACGGACCCACGCCAACGCCGTGGGCGCCCGCCTCCACCGAGGCTTCACGGCTGGGAGTTGGGTGTCGTTCGCGGTCCGGCTACTGCCCTGTGGCGTGTGTCGGTCGGCCTTCCGTTCCCCGCCGGAGCTGCACGACCGGGCCCTATGCCGAGCGGGCCAGCCGGTCGAGGCGATCGCGGTGGGCCTGGGTCAGCTGGACGCCTTCCGCGGCGAGGTTCTCCTCAAGGTGGTCGATCCGGGCGGTGCCGGGGATCGGGAGAATGACCGGTGAACGGCTGAGGAGCCAGGCGAGGGCGACCTGCGTGGGCGTGGCGCCGGTCTCGGACGCCACGGCGGCGACCTCCGCCCTCGTCCCGGACTCCCCCCAGGCGACAGGGCGCCATGGCAGGAACGCGATCCCCGCCGTCTCGCAGGCCCGGAGTACGGGCTCGTGCTCACGATCGAGCAGGTTGTAGCGGTTCTGCACGCTCGCGATGTCCACGATCTCCCGTGCCGCCCCGAGCTCGTCGACGGTTACCTCGGACAGCCCGATCCGGCCGATTTTGCCCTCGCTCCGCAGGTCCAGCAGCGTCCCGAGCTGGTCGGCGAGCGGCGTCCCGGGATCGATACGGTGCAACTGCAGCAGTTCGATACGCTGCAGGCCCAGTCGGCGCAGAGCCTGCTCGACCTGAGTGCGCAGAACAGCGGGCCGCCCGTCGAGTTTCCACTCGCCGGAGGGGCCCGAGCGCGCGACGCCGACCTTGGTGGTGACGAGCAGCTCGTCCGGATAGGGGCGCAGGGCCTCGGCTATCAGTTCCTCGTTGGCGCCCCCACCGTACAGATAGGCGGTGTCGATGAGTGTGACGCCCAGCTCGACGGCCCGCCGGACGACCGCGGAGGAGTTCTCACGGGCCGGGCGTGGCTCCGCCGGCAAGTGCATGGCCCCGAAGCCGAGCCGCCGTACGGTGAGGTCCCCGCCGATACGGAACGTAGCCGGTGTCACGTGCTGTCTCCCCATCCTCAAGGGGCGAAGCTAGCACCGCAGTTGGCCCACATCGCGGTTCACTGACAAAGATCGGCCACGGGCTGGAACAGCGGCCGCAGACCGCAGACCGCAGACCGCAGACCGCAGACCGCAGACCGCAGACCGCAGACCGCAGACCGCAGACCGCAGACCGCAGACCGTGGGCCGTGGGCAGAGAGGTGCGGACTGAGCTGGAGGAGGCTGAGGCGATGACTTTCGCCGCACCCCGCTGTCTCAGCACCGTAGTCGACCGTGAGGAGTGGAGATGGGCGAGCTGACACAGGTGGCCGACGGCGTCTGGGTGCGCCAGAGCGAGTGGGCGTGGAGCAACTCCATCGCGGTGCGCGCCGAGGAGGGGATGATCCTGATCGATCCCGGCATCAACGGCTCCGAGTTGCAGCAGCTGGCCGATGCCGTGGAGCGGCTCGGCATCCCGGTGGTCGCCGGGTTCTGCACCCATCCCCACTGGGATCATCTGCTCTGGCATTCCCGGTTCGGCGACGTGCCGCGTTATGCCACCCCGGCCGCCGCCCAAGTCGCCGCTGGGGTCCGGGAGAGGGCGCAGGCGATGGCGGCGGAGAGCGCGTCCGGCATCCCTCTTGAGCTGGTCGGGCTCATCACCCCGCTGCCCGCGGACGGTGGAGCGATGCCGGGCGAGATCATCGAGCATCGGGCGCACGCCGTCGGCCACGCCGCGATCCTCCTCGCGGACCGTGGCGTCCTGCTCGCCGGCGACGTGCTCTCCGACGCCCTGATCCCGCTCCTGGACGTTCGTCAGGACGATCAGGTGGGCGCCTACGAGGCGGCACTCGACCGGCTGGCCGAGGCGGCCCGGCATGCCGATGTCGTGGTCCCCGGTCATGGAGCCGTGGCCGAGGGCCCTGAGGTGGCGGCCCGTCTCGCCGCCGACCGGGCCTACATCGACGCGCTGCGGCGAGGAGAGGAACCTGCCGACGGGCGTCTGGGGCCGCACGCGGACTGGCTCCAGGGCCCCCACCGGTCGAACCAGGAACAGGCCCGCCGAAGCGGTAGGACCTAGGCTGAACTGTGGCTGACTGACAGGGGCGTCGAGGGGGAGTTGAGCATGGGCAACTGGGTCGTGATCGCGCAGTACTCCCACGGCGAGATGTACCGGACCGAGTTCATCTGCCGGGGGAAGGACACGAAGGACCAGGCGCTGGAGGCACTCCGTGGTGCCCTGCGCACGTACTTGCCGAGCAAGAACATCATCGAGAAGCGGCGGCACGTGTACCGCTTCGCCGACCAGGAGTCGTACCTGGTGGTGATCAAAGGCAAGCTGACGGAGTGGGAGTGCGTCCTGCGCGTGGCGGAGCTGGTCTCGGACTCGGCCGATCCGGCCGTCGCCAAGCGGGCGCGGTGGGACGACGGCGCGAGAGCGGTGGATGACGGGCCGCAGGACCAGATCCCGCCCAGACACTGACCGGCGGACCGGATGCGACTCCGGACACTGACCGGCGAACCGGACGCGACTCCGGGCCCATGGCCGGCCGGCGCATCACGAGCCGTCGTAAGGACCGTCCAAGTCGGCTCCGTACGGGGTGAGTTGTGGCAGGATCCCATGGCATGTCGCTGTCGGTCATGTGGTCGCGCACGTCCGGTCGTCGTCTGACGGGTGTCCTGCTGGTGCCGCTGGTGCTGCTCGCGCAGCTCCTCGCGGTGGGGCCGGGTGCGCGCGAGGCCGGCGCGTCGACCGGACCGGGAGCGGCCAGGGCCGCGGCGCCGGATCGCGCACGCTACGACGTGTCCCTGCGCTCCGACACCGACGGCAGTCACTGGACGGGACGGCAGCGGGTGTCGTTCCGCAACGCCTCCCGTCAGCCGTTGCGGGAGGTGTATCTACGTCTGTGGGGCAACGGCGAGGACGGGTGCGGCACGCCGGGCGCGCCGTCGCCCGTCACCGTCTCGCACGTCACCGGCGGCACGCCGGAACGGCTCTCCGTGCGGTGCACGGCTCTGCGCATCGCCCTGCCCAGGCCGCTCGGACGCGGCGAGAGGGCGTCCGTCGCCTTCGACGTCTCCCTCGCCGTGCCCGACCGCAACGCGCGCTTCGGCCGCGAGGGTGCCCACCGCTTCCTCGGCAACGCCCTCCCCGTGCTCGCCGTGCACGACACGCGAGGGTGGCACCTCGATCCGTACGTGTCCCTCGGAGAGAGTTTCTACGCGCTGACGAGCGACTTCCGGGTCCGCCTCGACCACCCGTCGGCCCTGAAGGTGCCGGCGACCGGCCGCACCCGGGCCCTCCCCGCCGGCCACGGCCGTACGGTGACGCTGAGCGTCGCACACCGCGTGCGGGACTTCGCGTGGGCGGCGGGCCCGTTCCGCACGGCGACGCAGACCACGCCCGGGGGCGTCCGCGTGAAGTCGTACTGGGGGACCGACACACCGGCCGAGGGAGTGCGCCTCAACCGTGCGGACGCCGTCACCGCGATCGACCGCTTCGGCAGGGAGTTCGGCCGCTACCCGTACGGCGAGATCGACCTCGTGATGACCAGTCAGTTCGGCGGCGGCATGGAGTACCCCGGTCTGGTCCTGGTCGGTACCACCGAAGAGGGCGGCGCCGTCGTGCACGAGGTGGCGCACCAGTGGTGGTACGGCATCATCGGCAACGACGAGTACGCCTCACCGTGGCTGGACGAGAGCTTCGCGCAGTACGCCAATGCCCGCTTCTACGGGTGGGAGACGCGCGACTGCTGGTCGGACGTCTCCTGGCCGGACGACAGCACCATGCTGACGAACTCGATGGGCTACTGGTCCCGGCATCGCGGTGACTACCACCTCGTCTACACGGCCGGGCCCTGCGCCCTGGCCGACCTGGAACGCACCCTGGGCGCCCGCACCATGGCCCGCCTGCTCAAGCGGTACGCCCATGACCACTGGTACGGCGTCTCCACCACGGCCGCCTTCAAGAAAGCCGCGCAGGCGATGACGGACGAAAACCTCGGCCCGTTCTGGGAGACCCACCGCATCCGGTGAGGACGCGCGAACGGCGCGCCGCCGGGCCGAGCCGATTCCCCACGGGGAAGCGGGAGAGGCGAGGCGACTGGGTGCAGGAGGGGGAGGCGGGCTGGTCGAAAGCCTCTGGCAGACTTCGCGACATGGGACTGTTCAAGCGAACCAGGAAGTCCGAGAGTGCTGCTCAAACCGGGGATCGGGCTGACCTGAGCACGCTGGTGCTGCAGGGCGAGGACATGATCGACCAGCTGGCTCACGCGCACATGTCCTGGGGTCTGGGCTCGGCGGACCGCTGGGGCCTGGATCAGCGAACCGGCCTCATCACCTGGACTTTCGCCGACAGGATCGCGACGGCACCCGCACAGATCCTCGGCAGTTTCAGCCCCACCTCGGGCTCCTGGCTGTGGGCGTGGGCGAACGAGAGCATCCTCCCCGAGATGAGCCGCGACGCCCGAAGCGTTCGGGAGTGGGCGCAGGCCCATGGCCATGCCGCCCTCACCCAGCCGAAGATCGACGCGGACGAGGAGGCCGCGGTGACCCTCGCGGCCCTGGCCGTCCGGATCACCGAGGCGACCGGCTTCTATCGGGGCCCCGGAGCCAACTCCGTCGCCATCATCACGTTCGGTCCGGTCACCCTCACCGCCGAGGACGGCAGCACGTCCACGTTCGACGTCCATGTCGACTAGCGTCGTCGACGCCGTACGGCAGGATGCGCGTACGTGCGGGGGAGGGGATCGTGGTGGGGATCGGATACAAGACGTCCTGGCTGGCCGTGCCCGACGGTGACAACGGGCAGGTCGCCGACGCGCTGGGGTTGCACACGAGGGTGACCATGGACTGGGAGGCGGGGACGGAAGCGGCCTACCGGCGAGGCGTCTTCGTGGCCTCCCCCGTGGACGGCTGGACGCTGGCTCACGGCCGGATTCACCTCGAAGCCGGAATCGAGGACGGCGGTCCGTCCCTCCTGTCCTGGCTTCGGTCACTGGGCTCGCACCTGGGCGACTTCCAGTACTTCCGCACTGATCGCATCGGCGAGTTCCACGCCTGGGCGAGAGTGGAGGCCGACCGGGTCGTCCGCGCCTACGTCTATGACAGCTCAGCCGGTGACGTGCCCCTGCGCATCGGTGAGCCGACCGACATCGAGCGCCGACTCGGTGTCGGAATCAGAGGTGCGGAAGAGGGCATGGCGTCCTGGAGCGAATCCGAATGGGACGACTGGTACGCCGCCATGCCGTACGAGCGGCACGTCATGGCCATCGCCAAGGACTGGGGAATATGTCCTCCCGAAATCCCGGAAGCGCCACCTGGGGGCAACGGCATCTACGGCCTTCCGCCTGGAGTCGAGTGACATCACACGGAGTCGAATGGCTTCGGTGGCGGCGCGGCAGGGCAACGAGGCCCCGCGCGTGCTGATGAGACTCGCCGAGAGCAGCTCGTACGCCACCCCACAGAACCCCAGTTGACGGGACGGCACCCGCACCCTGGCAGGGGCCGGCTCCGGGCACCTCCTGGGTGGCCCCGACGGCGTGCGTCGGGCCACGCCGGAGAACCCGCCGGCCGGTCAGAGGCCGGCCACGTCCCTCGCCCGCTTCGCCACGGAGCCGAGCGCGTCCACCACCGTGTTGTGCCGCTTCGCGCGCGCCGCCTCGTCCGCGGGCACCAGCCGGGCGGCAGCCTGTACCGCGTAGGCGTCCGGATCGCCGAAGGCGGTTCGCGGATGCTCTCCCGACTCCGCGCAGTGCGCCGTGACCTCCTTGACCGCCCGGAGCACGACGGCCCGGTCCACGCCCGGCTGCATGGCCAGCCGCACCTGGAAACGCGCCATCCACTTCTCGCGGTCCTTCTCCTGTGCCGCGTCCGTCTTCTGGTCCTTCTCGGCCATGCGCTCTCCCGGTCGATCGGCGGCCCTCGTCGTGGAGTTGGACGCCGGGGCATCGGGGCGGGTTGCGTACGCGCGGACACGTCTGCCGGGCGAAGCGGAGCAGTGCGTGTGACTTCTGGAGGTCTCACATAAGTGATGGCGAACCTGCGCAGGATGATCAGAACTGGCGGAGGGTGTCCGTGTGGGGTGCGTGGGGGGCCACGTCGACCTTGTTCTCCGTCATCCGGTCTTTCTCTCCGAAGGGGTGTCGGCGTGGTGCTCAAGGGGCGGGTCAGGGAACGGGAAGCGCTGGATCGGTTCGTCAGGGAGTTACGCGAGGGGTTGAGCGGTGTCGTCCTGCTGAGGGGGGATGCCGGGATCGGCAAGACCGTCCTGCTGGATCATGCGGCCTCCGAGGCCGCCGACCTGCGGGTCCTGCGGGTGGCGGGCGTGGAGGCGGAGTCGGGGTTCGCGTTCGCGGCGCTGCACCGCGTGCTCGTGCCGTTCCTGGACGGACTGAAGGAAGCCGGCGCGCTGCCCGGGGCCCAGGGCGAGGCGTTGCGGGTGGCGTGCGGACTGGCCGACGGCCCGCCCGCCGATCGCTTTCTGGTGGGGCTCGCGACGCTCACGCTGCTCGCGGAAACCGCGAAGCAGCGGCCCCTGCTGGTCTGTGTCGACGATGCGCAGTGGCTCGACGAGGAGTCCTTGGGTGTGCTCGCCTTCGTAGGGCGGCGTGTGCATGCGGAGGGGGTCGGCCTGTTGTTCGCCGCGCGCACCGGTTTCGAGATGCCTGCGGGCCTTCAGGCCACCGAAGTCGCCGGTCTGGAGCACCAGTTCGCCCTGGAACTGCTGCGGGACATCGTCCCCGGGCAGCTCGACAACCGTGTGGCGGCACGGATCGTGGCCGCCACCGCCGGCAACCCGCTGGCGCTGACCGACCTGGGGCGGGAGCTGTCCGCCGATCAGCTCTCCGGCGGGCTCGCGCTGTCCGAACCGCTGCCGGTGGGCGGCAGACTGGAGGCGTACTACCTCCGCACGGTGCGTGCGTTACCGCAGCCGACGCAGACCTGGCTGCTCCTCGCCGCCGCCGAGCCGGGCGGCGACCTCGGCTACCTGATGAGCGCGGCCCACCGTCTCGGGATCGGCGCGGACGCTTCCGGCCCGGCCGAACGCGCGCGTCTCGTGGTGGTGCACGCGACCGTGAAGTTCCGTCACCCGCTGGTGCGCTCGGCGATCTACAGCGGTGCCACCAGCGTGGAGCGACGGCAGGCACACCAGGCGCTGGCCGCGGCGACCGCTCGTCCGGCCGACAGCGACCGGCGGGCCTGGCATCTGGCCGCGGCCGCGATCGGTGAAGACTCCACCGTCGCCGCGGAGGTGGAACGGGTGGCCGACCGGGCGGGCGCGCGAGGTGGCTACGCCGCCCGCGCCACCTTCCTGACCCGGGCGGCCGAGCTGACACCGGCGGGCGAAGTGCGGGCGGGGCGGCTGCTGGCGGCGGCCGAGGCGGCACTGCGCGCCGGGGCGCCGCTGCAGGCGGAGTCGCTGCTGGACGCGATCGACGAGGAACTGCTCGGCGATGTCGGCCAGGGCCGGGCGCTGTTGGTCCGGGCGAACACGGGCATCACGCTGGGCGGCGCGGATTCGTTCGCGCACGCGCCGGCGCTGTGCGTACGTGCCGCGGTGCTTCTCCTGGACGGCGAACCGGACCTGGCCCGTGAGGCGCTCCTCGGGGCGATCGAGCGCGCCATCACCGCGGAGCACCTCATGCGGGACACGACACTGGCCGAGATCGCCCGAGCCGTGGAGACGCTGGTACCGCGAACGGCCGAGGCGAGGGGGCTGGACCTCGTGCTGCGCGGCTTCGCCGCCCTGGTCACCGACGGCTACGAACGCGCCATGCCCCACCTGCGAAGGGCCTGCGCCATGATGCTGGATCCGGGGACCGCCGAGGAGGAGGTGCTGCGCGGCTACCTGCCTGCCGTCACCATGTCGATGATCCAGTGGGACGAGGAGATCCACGCCGCTGTGATCGAACGGGCGGCCGACGTCGCCCGGCGCACGGGTTCCCTGTGGCAGCTGGACACCGCGTTGTTCTGCGCCTCGATGTCCGCGACCAATCTGGGTGAACTGGCGGCGGCCGACGCCCTGTTGGCCGAGGGCCACCAGATTCGATCGGCGATCGGCGCGAACGACGACGTGTGGGCCATCTACCGGCATCCCGAGCTGCTGGCCTGGCACGGCGAGCGCGACGACCTCGACGCCGTGCTGCACGGGTCGATGCAGGCCGGCACCTATCTCGGCAGCGGCGCGGTCGAGTCCATCGCCGGCATCGCCATGGTGGTGCTGGCCCTGAGCCGCGGTGACTACGCGAGGGCCCGCACCGTCGCGCACACGCTGATCGGGCAGGACGTGCTCGGGGTGCACTCCCGGCTGCTTCCCCAGCTCGTCGAGGCGGCCGTACGCTGCGGCGACCGGGTGCTGGCGACGGAGGCACTGGGCACACTGACATCCCGGGCGACGGCCTCCGGTACGCCATGGGCCCTCGGCCTCCTGGCCCGCTCAAGGGCCCTGCTCGCGGCGGCCGGTGACGCCGAACCGCTGTATCGCGAGGCGATCACCCTGCTGTCGGGCACCGGCGCCCGCTCCGACCTCGCCATCGCCCACCTGTTGTACGGCGAGTGGTTGCGCCGCCGTAAGCGCCGCAGGGACGCCGGCGAGCAACTGGGCACGGCCGTCGCGATGTTCGACGCCATGCGGGCCACGGGATACGTGGCGCGCGCCGTCCAGGAGCTGGCCGCCACGGGCGCGCGGCCTCGGCGCGGGACGGTCGGCACGGCGTCCGCGCTGACCCCGCAGGAACTCCAGATCGCCCGTCTCGCCAAGGGCGGGGCGACCAACGCCGAGATCGCCGCCCAGCTGTACATCAGCGCCAGCACCGTCGACTACCACCTGCGAAAGATCTTCCGGAAGCTCGATGTCACCTCCCGCCGGCAGCTGCAACAGGCCCTGGAGGACTGACCGGGCTCACGACTACGCGCTCCACGGGATTCGAGCACCGTCCGTCCGGGCCGACGCTGGGGCGACCGGACAGATCCTGCAGAAGGGAGCACGGCATGCCATACGTCACCGCACGTGACGGAGCGCGGATCTTCTACAAGGACTGGGGCACGGGCCGGCCGGTCGTGCTCAGCCACGGCTGGCCGCTGAACTCCGACAGCTGGGAGGCGCAGCAGCTGTTCCTCGCCTCGAACGGCTTCCGCGCCATCGCCCACGACCGCCGTGGGCACGGCCGCTCGTCCCAGACCTGGCACGGCAACGAGATGAACACCTACGCCGACGACCTCGCCACCCTGATCGACACCCTCGACCTGCGCGACGCGACACTCGTCGGCTTCTCCACGGGCGGCGGCGAGGTCGCCCGCTACATCGGCCGGCACGGCACCGGCCGCATCGCGCAACTGGTGCTGGTCTCCGCCGTACCGCCGTTCATGCTCAAGACCGACGACAACCCCGGCGGCCTTCCGATCGAGGTGTTCGACGCGATCCGCGCCGGTTCGCTCGCCGACCGCTCACAGCTGTACCACGACCTGGCCGACGGGCCGTTCTTCGGACACAACCGACCCGGCTCGGACGTCTCCCAGGGCGTCCGGGACGCGTTCTGGCTCCAGAGCATGCAGGCCGGACACCGGGGCGCCTACGAATGCGTCGCGGCCTTCTCGGCCACCGACTTCCGTGCCGACCTCGACGCCTTCGACGTGCCCACGCTGGTCGTCCACGGCGACGACGACCAGGTCGTCCCCTTCGAGGTGGGCGGGAAGGCGTCGGCGGCACGGATCAAGAACGCCACGCTGAAGGTCTACCCGGGCGCCCCGCACGGGATCACGGACACGCACAAGGAACAACTCGGCGTCGACCTGCTGGACTTCCTCAACTCCTGACCCGGAAGGACCCCACACATGATCTCCGAAGGTCAGCCCCGCCGCCGCGTCCTCGGCGGTCTGCTCGCCGCGGGTGCGGTCACGCTCGCCGGCGCTCCCGCCTCGGCCGCGGCCCCCTCCGGCAGCGGCAAGAAACCGACCGTCGTGCTCGTGCACGGCGTCTTCGCCGACTCCTCAGGCTGGAACGACGTCATCGCCCGGCTGCTGAAGGCCGGCTTCCCGGTCATCGCCCCCGCGAACCCGCTGCGCGACCTCGCGGGCGACTCCGCCTACGTCTCCAGCGTCATCGGCAGCATCCCCGGCCCGGTCATCCTGGTCGGTCACTCCTATGGCGGCGAGGTCATCACCAACGCCGGGCGCGGTCACTCCCACGTCAAGGCCCTGGTGTACGTCGGGGCCTTCGCGCCCGACAAGGGCGAGAGCGCCCTGCAACTGGCCGGCATGTTCCCGGGCAGCAAACTGCCGGAAGCCCTGCTGACCCGGCCGTTCCCGCTGCCCGACGGCACCACCGGCCACGACGGCTACATCGACCCGGCGAAGTTCCACGAGGTGTTCGCCGGGGACCTGCCGACCTCCGTGACGCGGCTCATGGCAGCCACCCAGCGCCCGGGAAACGTGGACGGGCTGACATCCGCCAGTGGCGCACCGGCCTGGAAGAACCTGCCGTCCTGGTACGTGATCCCCACCGCCGACAACGTCATCCCGGCCGCCGCCCAGCGCTTCATGGCCAAGCGTGCCCGGAGCACCACCGTCGAGGTCGAGGGATCCTCGCATGTGGTGATGATGTCTCACCCCGACATCGTCGTCCGCCAGATCCTGGCCGCCCACCGCGCCACCCGCTGACACCCGCTGACACTCGGGAAGGAACACCGATGACCGCACCGGACACCATCGTCCTGATCCATGGCTTCTGGGTCACGCCCCGCAGCTGGGAACACTGGATCGACCGCTACGAGAAACAGGGCTACCGGGTGATCGCGCCCGCCTACCCCGGCTTCGAGGCGGAGGTCGAGTCCCTGAACGCCGACCCGTCCCCGATCGAGGCGATCACCGCCCCACAGATCGTCGAGAGCCTGGCGAACGTGATCCGCGGCCTCGACGAGCCACCCGTCCTCATCGGTCATTCGGCGGGCGGGGCGTTCACCCAGGTCCTGCTCGATCACGGCTTCGGCGCGGCCGGGGTGGCCATCAACTCCGCGCCCACGGAAGGCGTGCGGGTGGCTCCGCTCAGCCAGCTGAAGTCGACCTTCCCCGTGCTCAAGAACCCCGCCAACCACCACAAGGCGGTCGGCCTCACCCACGAGCAGTGGCACTACGCCTTCACCAACACCTTCTCCGAGGAGGAGTCCCGGGCGCTCTACGAGCGTTACGCGATCCCCGCCTCGGGCCGCATCCTGTGGAACAGCGTGCTGGCCAACCTCCAGCCAGGCCACCAGGACATCTGGGTGAACTACCACAACGACGGCCGTGCGCCGCTGCTGTTCCTCTCGGGTGAGCTGGACCACCTCATGCCGCCCAGGATCCAGCAGTCCAACGCCAAGCACTACAAGTCGAACACCGTCACCGAGGTCAAGGTGTATCCGGGACAGCCTCACCTGATGCCGGCCTCGCCCGGCTGGGAGGAGATCGCGGACCACGCGCTGTCGTGGGCCCTGTCCCACGCCCGCTGACTGCCAGGACGCCCGGGGCGGGCGGGTCACACACCCCGCCCCGGGCCGACGGAAGAACTCGGATCAACGGCTGCCGGGTCAGCGGTTGCGCATCAGCGGTTGCGGTTTAGCGGAGCCCGGCGAAGAGGTCGTTCTCGGGCGTGGCCGCGCCGGTGGTGTCCTGGACGCGTACGAAGGTCTCCAGGCCCATCAGCTCGCCGAACCTCTCCTTGCCCATCCTGAGGAAGAAGATGTTCTCGCCCTGGCTGGCGTGCGCGGCCAACGCGTCGAACTTCTGGCCGCTGAACGCGGTGGTGTCCACCCACGTCGTGATCTCGTCGTCGGGCAGGCCGATCTTGGCCAGCGCGGCGGTCTCGGCGGGATCCGGCTCCGGCATGTCCTCGTGGAACTCGCGCATGATCTCGCCGAACCGCTGCATCATCGAGCGGGGCATCGTCGTCCAGTACACCTTGGGTGTCAGCGTGGTCATCTCCAGCGCCGCCATCGTGATGCGATGGGCCTGGATGTGGTCGGGGTGCCCGTAGAAGCCGTTCTCGTCGTAGGTGACGACCACATCAGGCCGGTAGTGCCGCATCAGCTCCGCGAGGCGGGCCGCGCCCTCCTGCACGGGGGTCTGCCAGAAGGCGCCCGGG
This sequence comes from Streptomyces stelliscabiei, assembly GCF_014873495.1. GTDB lineage: Bacteria > Actinomycetota > Actinomycetes > Streptomycetales > Streptomycetaceae > Streptomyces > Streptomyces bottropensis. The sequence continues at coordinate 9,935,575 of NZ_JADBGF010000001.1, forward strand.
GCGTCGTTGCTCGGCCAGCCCATCATTCCGGAGTCGGCGTAGTCCAGCATCTCCAGATCGCTGATCTTCAGGACGTCGCAGCTCTCCTGCAGTTCGTGACGGCGCATCGAGGCGACGGCCGAGGGATCGTGCCCGGGATCGCCCGGCTTGACGCCCCCCGGTCCGTCACCGCAACCGCCGTCGGTACACGTCACCAGAACCGTGCGGATGCCTTCGGCCGCGTACCGCGCGAGAACCCCTCCCGTTCCGGTGGCCTCGTCGTCGGGGTGGGCGTGCACAGCCATGAGCGTCAGCGGCCGGTCAGCCATGAAGAAGTCCTCCTGCGAAATCCGTCAGAGATCCGTCTGGGTCTGCTTGCGTAACCGCGCCGACCCGACTGGCTGTTCCCGGCGCGGTCGCTTGTTTATCAGGCGACGAGTTCCGCACCCGCTGGGGCGCCCACGACGTCCGCCACCACGGCACCGGCACCAACGCTTCCACCACCAGGCCGTGCGATCTCACCCTCGCCTCCGAGGGCCTGGAGGCGGCCGCCGAACCCGGCCTCACGCTCACCGTCCACACCGCCGAACCCGGCTCACCGTCCGAGGAGGGCCTGCGCCTCCCGGCCTGCCTGGGCGCAGCGCGGACAGCCGCCTCGGGTACCGAGCAACCGTCCGGCCCCCGCTGACGCGCACAGCGGATGCCGTACCCGCTCCTACGACTCCGTCGTGGCCGAGACGGGCCGGGGCACCGCGGCGAACACCGACAGCGCGAACCATCCCGGCACCGCCCGGCGCAGTGGCTCCAGGCCCTCCACCCGGACCGCGCCCACCCGCAGAGCCTCCGACCAGCTGACGTCACCGCGCCACACCTCGATCATGCGGCGCAGGCCGGCGGTCACCGTGACCGTCACCGGGTGACCGGGGTCCACGTCGCAGACGTCGGTGTCCTCCGGCGTGATCACCAGCCACCAGTCCCGGGCGCTGATGGGTACGTCCGGGAAGCGGAACCGGACCACCGTCCGCCCGTCGGGAACGGCGTCATGGACGACGTTGCGGTGCAGGTCCCACAGCAGCAGTTTCGGGTCGAGATCCTCGTCCCCGATCCGTCCGATCCAGCGCGTGCCCCAGACGCCGAGCGCCTCGATCACCGGACGCAGTTCGAGCCCCGCCGGAGTCAGGACGTACTGCACGTCCCTGCCCTCGGTCCGCTTCTCCACGACACCGGCGCGCACCAGCTGGTGCAGCCGCTTGGACAGCAGCGTGGGGGACATCCGGGGCACCCCGCGGCGCAACTCGTTGAAACGCCGGCTGCCGAGCACGAGCTCACGCACGACGAGCAGCGTCCAGCGCTCGTCGAGCAGCTCCATGGCCTTGGCGACCGGACAGAACTGGCGATACGGGGACCCCATGCCGCGCAGCGTATGTCCGCGCGGCCGGACGAACCAGGCCAGTGTCGGCCTGATGGTGCCGAATGCCGACGCTCCGGTACAGATCTGGTACTAGGAGACGGCGCGCCTCGTTCCTAGGCTCTGTTCCGTCATGTTCCGTCGCGTTGCGTGACGGGCGGCGTGCTCGCCGTCCCGTCACCGTCGTGCTGGTTCCGCGTACGTGCGCAGAAGGAGAGCCGTCGTGAGTGAAGTTCCCGACCCGGTCGAGGCCGACCGTGCCCTGAAGGCCAAGCACCGGGCGATGTGGGCGCAGGGTGACTACCCCGCCGTGGCCGCCGAGATCATCCCCGACCTGGGCCCGATCCTGGTCGAGGCGTGCGGCCTGCGAGGCGGGGGCGGCACCGGGGCTCCCGGCGCCGAAGGCAGGGGCACGCGGGTGCTGGACGTGGCGGCCGGCTCGGGCAACGCCGCGATCCCCGCGGCGCTGGCCGGCGCGAGTGTGGTGGCGAGCGACCTGACTCCGGAGCTGTTCGAGGCCGGACGGCGGCTCGCGGCGGAGCGGGGCGTCGAGGTGGAGTGGCGCCAGGCCGACGCCGAGGCGCTGCCGTTCGAGGACGACGAGTTCGACACGGTGCTGTCCTGCGTCGGGGTCATGTTCGCCCCGCACCACCAGGCCGCCGCCGACGAACTGGTACGCGTCTGTCGTCCCGGAGGCACGATCGGCCTGCTCAGCTGGACACCCGAGGGTTTCCTCGGCCAGATGCTCGCCACCATGAAGCCCTACATGCCGCCGCCCCCGCCGGGTGCGCAGCCCCCGCCCCTGTGGGGGGACGAGGCGCACGTCCGCGCCCTGCTCGGGGACCGGGTCACGGACGTCGAGGCACGCAAGCAGACGGTGCTGGTCGACCGCTTCAAGAGCCCCGAGGAGTTCCGCGACTACTTCAAGGCGCGCTACGGCCCGACCATCGCGGCCTACCGGGCCGTCGCCGACGACCCCGACCGCACGGCCGCGCTGGACCGCGACCTCGCCGAACTCGCCCGGCGGCACGACAAGGGGTCGGGCAGCACGGCGATGGAGTGGGAGTACCTGCTGTTCACCGCTCGAACGGCGTGACCGCTCGAACGGCGTGACCGCGTGACCGCGTGACCGCGTGATGCATGGTTCTTGAGGGACGCCGCGTCCGGCCGTGGGCCGTCGCGGCGCCCCTCGTGGCTACCGGTGACACCTACCGGCCCGGCGAGTCCGGCAGCTCCGGGGCCGCTTCCGGCACCGGGTCGGGATTGAAGGAGTGGTGGTAACTCTCCGGCGGGGCCAAGTAGGTGACGGGCAGCCCCCCGGTGTCGACGACGATCTGGTCCACGGCGATGGCGGGGTCGACCATGAAGAGCCGCAGGACATGTTCGCCGGGTTCGGTGACGGTCACCGTGGTGGTCAGTTTCTCGATGCCGTCCTCGACGTTACGGGCCCAGGCGTCGCCGCGATTGCCGGTGGCGACGGCCTGCCCCGACAGCACCGTGACCGGCTGGTCGTCGAGGGCGAGGGCGACACGGCGACGGCCGCGCTCGTCGAGGGAGGGAAGCCGGAAGAGGGTGACCCGGAAGTCCCCGGTGCCGGCGAAGCGGACCCGGTAGCGCAACTCCGGTGCCCGGCTGGTGATTTCCTCGGTGATCGGGGCTGCCGTCGAGGGCGCCGCCTCCATGGCGGCCGTACGGCGGCCGAGTCCGCGTACCGTCCGCCAGCGGGCCCCGCCGCGCGCCACCCGGTGGTCGAAGTGCGCGGCGTCGATCGAGACGTACCCATGGGCCTCGACGAAGCCGCGCGCCCGCTTGCGCGCCCGTGTCCCGTCGTTGACCACCCGCAGGGGTACGGCGACGCTGTTCCCGCCTCCGGCGAAGGTCACCTCGGCGTCGTACGCGCCTTCGGGGGCCCGGTCCCAGTCGATCTCCACCGACACCCGGGTCTGCTCGGTCATCGTGCCGCCGGAAGCGCTCAGCCGCACCCAGGGGTGGCTCGCCTCGGCGGCCCAGTCCAGCGGCAGGAAGCCGGTGTTGAACACGTCGACGAAGCGTCGGTCACGGGTGTACGAGGAGAAGGACAGCGGCCGCCCGGTACCGGTCTCGTTGCCCTCGGCCGCCACACCCAGACCCGAGGTCTCCTTCCGGGCGACCCTGGTGACGCTCGGACGGCCCGGCGCCTTGGGAATCTCCGAGGGGTACGGGTTGACGATCCCGTTCCATTTTCCGCCGGCCACCTCGGTGTTGTAACGCCTGGTGATGGCCACTTCCTCGGCGTGGGCGGCGTCGGACAGGTCCGCGAAGCGGTTCGTGCCGGCCCCGCGCCCCTGGCGGACCGCGAGAGCGTTGCGTTCCGCCCAGTAGAACTTCAGGTTCATCAAGTAGGCGCCGTGGACCGGGTATTCGACCAGTTCGTAGAAGGCGTCGCGGTAGGCCGCCGGCAACTCGGCGCCGAGCGTCCGGACCCGCCGCAGGAGGCGGTCGTAGGCGGACATCCGACGGCCCGCCTCGTCACCGTGGTGGACCACGGAGAGCAGACCGCGGGCGACGAACTCCGGGCGCAGCTCCGCCGCGAGCCGGTAGTACTCGGTGCGGATCGTGGCGATCTCCGCTCCGTGGCGCTGCCCGAACTGCCGGCCGGCCCATTCGACGAGGAAGCCCTCCACGTCGTGGGCGTCCCAGCGGTCCACGTCCCAGGCCATGTCCATGGAGAAGGACAGTCCGGTCTCGATCGACTTGATGTCTCCCACGTTGAAGATCCACATACGGTCGGCGCCGTGCTCGTGGACCCGTCTCAACTCCTGCCAGACCTTGGCCAGTTGCGTGGTGTCCAGCCACAGATAGCTCTTGGGCCGGCCCCAGTAGGAGAGGTGGTAGTAGATGCCGTTGCCGCCCGAGCGCCGCCGCTCCGCCTCGTCGGGCAGCTGGCGCATGTTGCCGTGGTTGTCGTCCGGCCAGATCAGTGTGACGTCGTCGGGCACCTGGACGCCCGCGTTGTACAGCTCCAGGACCTCCTTGTACGGGATGAAGATCTGCGGCCGGGCCGCGGCGCCCACCTCTTCGGTCAGAAGGCGGCGCTGGTCCGCGATGATGTCGTTCATCACCACGACCTTCTCCGCGAGGGTGGTGGCGTGCCTGGTCTCCAGCGCGCTGTCGTGCAGACCGCGCATCCCCAGGGTCCAGCTGCTCTCGTAGCCGGCGTTCTGCCGCGCCCTCGCCCGCCAGTAGTCGGAGATGACGGCGGGGTTCACCGTGTAGTCGTACACCGGCGCGCTGCCGTCGGCGGCCGGGTGCTCCTCGGCCCAGGGCTCCCACTCGTGGACGCCGTTGCGCAGCATGGCCTCGGGGTGGCTGGAGCCGACGACGACGCCGTAGTGGTCGGCCAGTTCGGGGTTCGCGCGATGTTTGTTGAAGAAGTCGGAGTACGGGTGCATGGCGGGCCACAGGTAGTTGGCCTTGAGGCGGAGCAGCAGTTCGAAGACGCGTCGGTAGGTCTCGGGGCCGATGTTCTTGTCCGGCTCCTGCGTCCGGTGGGACCACGTGGTGAGGTTCTGCTCGTCGTTGATGAAGATGCCCCGGTAGCGGACGGACGGCTCGTACCGCTTCGAGACACCCGACGGCACCGTCACGGTGTCGCGGCGTTCGACCGGAACGTCGGCCCACCAGTGCCAGGGCGAGACACCGATGCGCTCCGAGGTGTCGTAGATGCCGTAGACGGTTCCGCGCCGGTCGCTTCCGGCGATCACCAGGGCGCGTTCCACTCCCGGCAGCGGGCGGTCCACGACCTGGGTCACGGACGCCTCCCAACGGCCCTTCACCCGGGAGACGTCCAGCCGCCGCTCCGCGATGAGCCGGTCGATGGCAGGGCTCGCCCCGATGGTGCCCACCAGGACGAGGTGCGAGGCCTGCTCCGGCAGGGTGCGCAGCAGCCGTGGACGCACGCCGCCGACCCGTTCCACGTCCGCCTGGAGGTCTCCGGCGGCGCGGGCCACGGCGGGATCGTCGGCCGGATCGACGAACAGGTCGACGGCGACGCCGCCCCGCAGCAACGGGAAGTCGCCATCACCGTCCGGCGAGGCGGCCCGGGCCGACGAGGGCAGCACTCCGGGCAGCAGCGGAGCCACTCCGACGGCCGCCATTCCCCGGAGGAACGACTTACGGGTCCACGCGGGCGCTGGCGACGGGCTCAGTGGTTCGTCGTGCGGCACGGGGCGCTGCCTTTCCGCGCCGCGCCCGCACCGAGGCCAGGTCCGGGCCGTCGGGCAGGGCTGGCGCATGACTCACTGACGGAGGCGGGGGAGCGGTGCGTTCGGCGCGGGGCGGAGCGTGTCGGGCGTAGGGGGCGTGGACCGGCGAGCCCAGGGCATGGGTTGCCATGACCAGATCAGAAAGCGCTTACTGCACACCCTAGGCCAGGCCCACGAGGGCGTCCAGACGCCGGGAAACGCCCTCAGCTGAGCTGACCCGCATACGGCAACCCGCACCCCGGACACGACCTGGGCGGACACCCGTCGCCTGGGGACTGCCTCCCTGCACACCTGCTTGATGGCCGAGAAAGTCATGTTCTTGTGACGCGGCCTTCTTCTCCTGTCTCGTCGTCCCGGCCGTGTTCGACCGCACCCTTCTGCCTCTGGCGGATGATCATCCGCATTCGCCAGTACCACGGGCCGAAGGTCAGTCGTTCGCCGCCGCCTTTTTGATCGCCTCGCGGATCCGGGAGTACGTCCCGCAGCGGCACACGTTCTCGATGCGGTCGATGTCGGCGTCGGTCGGATGGCGCGTCTTCTTCAGCAGGGCCACCGCGGCCATGATCTGGCCCGGCTGGCAGAACCCGCACTGCGCGACATCGCGGTCCAACCAGGCCTGCTGCACGGGGTGCAGCTCGTCGCCGTCGGCCAGGCCCTCGATCGTGGTGACCTCACGGTCCGCGCAGTCCGCGACCGGAACGACACAGGGCTGGATCTCGCCACCGTCGAGATGGCTCGTGCAGGCCCGGCAGACGCCGGTGCCGCAGCCGTACTTGGGGCCGGTGACGTTCAGCATGTCCCGCAGGACCCAGAGCAGCGGCATGTCGGCCGGTGCGTCGACAGTGACCGGCTTCCCGTTGATGAGGAAGGAGTAGGAGGGCATCGGCACCTTCTCGGAGAGGGGTTCAGAAGTCGAGCGGGAAGCGGCGGGGCTTGGTGCCGGTCGCACGGGCGTAGGCGTTCGCCACGGCGCCCGCCGCCGCAGGAACGCCCAGCTCACCCGCTCCTCCCGGCTCCCGCCGGGAGGGCATGATGTGTGCCTCGAAGCGCAGCGGGGCGTGACGCTGGCGGGCGTACCGGAAGTCGGCGTAGCTGCTCTCGCGGACCGCGCCCCGGTCGATGTGCAGGCCGGCCTGCAGGACGGTGGAGATGCCGTCGATCGCGGTGCCCATGAGCTGGGCTTCGAGTCCGCCGGGGTTGACGGCCGTCCCGACGTCGGCCGCCATCACCGCCCTGGTCACCCGGGGGTTCTTCGGATCGGTGACGTCGATCTCGACCAGGCACGCCACGCACGAGCCGTACTCCTCGTGGACCGCGACCCCCTGCGCGCGACCGGCAGGCATGGTCCGGCCCCATCGGCCGGCGTCGGCGACCTTGTCGAGCACGGCTTTCACCGCCTTGCTCCTCAGCGTGGTGCGCCGGAAGGCGACCGGATCCTTGCCCAGACGCTTCGCGACCTCGTCCACGACGATCTCCTCCGCGGTCCGCATGGTCCCGGAGTCCACCGACCGCCAGGCGCCGAGAGGAACCGCCAGGTCGATCGACCCCCAATCCCCGGTGACACGGCCGAAGTTGTACAGGCCGCTGTCGCTGGGCAGCGGATCGGCGGCGCGGGCGACGGCCTGGGTCACCCGGCCCCGGACGGGCCCTCGGGCGCTGCCCTGAGCGGAAAGCCCCTGTCCCTCGTACGCCTCGCTCACCGAGGCCACCGCGTGGGTGAACGCCACCACCCGGCCCCGTGCGTGGCTGGCTCGGATCCTGTGATGGCTGGCCGGGCGCATCCTGCCGTGCCGGATGTCGTCGGCGCGGCTCCACATCAGTTTGACCGGCAGACGTGCCGCCTTCGAGATGAGGGCGGCCTCGATCGCGGCGTCGTGGTTCAGCCGCCGGCCGAACGAGCCGCCGCCTCGTACGACGTGGACCTTGACCTTCGACTCGGGCACCCCGACCGCCGTGGCGATGGTGTCCCGCGCGTCCATCGGCGACTGGGAGGAGAACCAGATCTCGGCACGGTTCGCGCGGACGTCGGCTATCGCGGTCAACACCTCCATCGGGGCATGGCCGACGAAGGCGAACTCGAACTCGGCCTCGGTCTGCGCCGAACCGGGCGGAGGGGTGCCGAGCCGGGGGACGGCGGCCCGCAGCCGTGAGCGGATCGCGGAGTCGGAGAGCGCCACGAGCGGGCCCGGGGCCCAGGTGATCCGCAGGGCGTCCCTCGCCTGGAAGGCGTGGTGGAAGGACTCCGCCACCACGGCGACCCCACCGGCTACCTTCACGACCGCGTGTACGCCGGGCATGGCCCGCGCGGCCTGTGAGTCGACCGAGACCGCCTTCCCGCCGAGCGTCGGCGGCCGTGCCACCACGGTCGGCTTCGCCCCGGCCACGGTCAGGTCACCGGTGTAGTCGGCCTTGCCGGTGACGATGTCCCGGGCGTCGATCCGGGTCGTCGCCTTCCCGATCACCTTGTGCCGGGAGGCCGGCTTGGGTTTGGCCGACACGGTCGGCCGGGTGATCCGGGCGGCGCTCGCGGTCAGTGACCCGAAGGTGGCCGAACGCCCGTCCGGTGCGACCACCTTGGTGTTCCGGGTCTTCAGGGTCCGCGCGGGCAGGTGCCAGCGCCGGGCCGCCGCGGTCACCAGCTTGGCGCGCGCCAGGGCGGCCAGTTCACGGGCCGGACCGTACAGCGAACTCACCGAACTCGAACCGCCGGTGAACTGGTTGCCCTTGGCGCGGGCGTCGGCGAGCGGGATGTCCACGTCCACGAGCCGCGCGTCCAGCTCCTCGGCGATCATCATGGCGACCGCGGTCGTGACCCCTTGGCCGACCTCGACGCGCGGCAGCCGAACGACGACCCTGTTGGCCTTGGTGACTTCCAGGACCAGCATCTCCTCGTCGGCACCGGTCACCAGGACGTCGGACGGCCGACGCGCGACGTCCGCGGGGGGCTCGACGCCTTGCGCCATCGACGCGTCACAGCCGAGCGGCGCGGCCACGGTCAGGGTGGACGCCGCGAGCGAATAGACGACGAACTTCCGGCGGGACAACTGACGAGCCAACGGACGCCCCTCTCCAAGTAACCCCGTGCTTCCCCTGTTTGAGGGATCAGCGCCCTACGGGGTTGCCTGGGAGAGCGGATTTGTCGAAGGCATGCCGAGCCGAGTGGGTGAGGGTCGCCCCTGACCTCGTGGCGGCGGCAGGGAGATGGCCGGGGCAGACATGTGCCGGCCGGGCGTGGTCGCGTGACACCGTAGAGGTCACTCAAGACCCATGCCGGCCCGCCCCGCCGAGCGCACCCATCTCGGCTGTCCGCCAAGCCGGATCAAAGCCCACTCAGGGTGACGCGGTGGCGGACCGCTTCGCGACTTTGCCCCGGTTGGGGGCGGAAGAGGTGCCGCTCCGAGTCGGCTCGTCGGCCGGGCGCTTTCGCCGTGCGATCTTCTTCGTGTCCGTCGTAGCGTCCGTCTTCTCCGTCTTCTCCGTCGTGTGTGCCGTGTCCGCTGCCGTCCGCGATCGTGCCGTACCGGTCGGCGCGGTCGGCCACTTGAACTCGATTTCCAGCTCGATCTCGCCGTTGCCGATCTCGACCTCCACCTCGCTGCGCAGGTCGTCGGGGATCCGCAGGCTCAGCGTCCCGGGGCCGAATTCCAGTTCGGCCTCCCCGCCCTCCCGCAACGCGGCTGCGAGGGCCGTGAGCTGGTCAGCTGCTTCAAGCCGCGAGAGAGAGCGCTTGTGCTCGAACTTGAGGTCCTTCACGTTGTCTCCGATCCGACAGACGGGTAGACAGTGTTCATTCTGGTGCCAGGTGCGGGATCGGGCATCCTCACGCCTGCGGCTGGAGCCGGCGCTCGTGTCCGCCTCGTGCGCGCGGGCCGGATGGGTTCTACGGTTGAGAAGAACTCACTCCCGAGTTCGCGGACCCGGGTCCTTCCGCCGCGTCGGTTCCTCGGGCCCGAGACTCACCCGGAGGTCATGCACTATGACGACCGCGTCTGAAACCCCTGTCCTGGACACCCTCGCCGCCATGACGGTCGACTCGCTGGAGCGCTGCCGGCTGGCCCCGGACACGCTCATCCTCACCCGCATCGCGGCACTCGCCGCCTCGGACGCCCCGCCCATCTCCTACGTGGCCCACATCGACCCCGCCCTCAGGGCCGGCATGACCGCCGACCAACTGCAGGACGTCCTGGTCGCCATCGCTCCCATCGTGGGCACCGCCCGTGTCATGACGGCAGCGGGCAACATCGCCACGGCGCTCGGCATCGCCATCGCGGTTGCCGATACCGAGATCGGGCCCCAGGGCTGAGAGAGAACGGACGCCTGGAGGCGATGATCCGGCTGGAATGACCCGAGTGTGTCGACCCGGGCGACGGAGGCGAGCGTCGGGGCCAAGGGTCCTGGCGCCGCGGGTCGACCCAGCCGGCTCCGTGGAACGTTCCACGTTCGAGACCGACCCAACCCGCTCACCCGCCCCGCACGTACAGGCTCACCGGCGAGCCGGACCACTGCTCCCGCGCGGCACCAGGTGCGGGGTCGACGCCATGACCACCGCCCGGTCGCGTCGCTTCTCGATCCGCTCCAGGAGCAGCCGGGCCGCTGTCTCGCCCATCATGGCGCCGGCTTGATCGACGCTGGTCAGGCTCACCGGCGCCAGCGCGGCGACCGACGTGTTGTTGTAGCCGGCCAGTGACAGATCCTCCGGGATGCGCAGGCCCAGCTCGGCGGCGGCCCGGAAGACGCCGGTCGCGGCGACGTCCGCGCCCGCGAAGATCGCGGTGGGCGGGCGCGTGGAGGTGAGCAGTTCCCTCGCGCCCCGGTAGCCGCCCTCGTCCGAGTACCCGGAGTGCTCGATCCGGGCCAGGTCCGCCAGCCCGTGCCGTGCCATCGCCGCACGGTAGGCCGCTCGGACGTGGTGCTCGGGCCGCTGCTCCCACTGGGTGCCGCGCACGGTCGGATGCGACAGATGGGCAATGTCCCGGTGTCCGAGACCGACGAGGTGGTCGATGACCAGGTCCACGCCCACCCCGTCCTGGTTGACCACGGAGTCGTACGTGGGGGAGGGGTCGTGATGGCCGATCACGACCGTCGGCACCTCGGCCGCGAGGCGCTCCACCTCCGTGCGCCGGACGGCGGGCGCGATCAGGATCAGGCCGTCCATCTGACGGTCCGCCATGGCGTGGACGAGCCGGGTCTGGTCCTCCATCTCGGACGAGCCGCTGGAGCCCAGGAACAGGGCGTACTCGGTGTCGCGCAGGGCCGCGTTCACGCCGTCCAGCAGATCGGCGTAGAAGGCGTTGCGCATGCTCGCCAGAAGCATGCCCAGCGTGTAGGTGCGGCCCCGCATGCCGCGTGCCGCCGCGTGCGGGCGGTAGCCCAGTTCGGCCATGGCCGTCCGCACCCGGTCGTGCATCGCCGGGCTCACCCCATAGGCGTTGTTGAGCACCTTCGACACCGCCGAGGTGGACACCCCGGCACGACGCGCGACATCGGCGATCGTGACTCTCTTCGAGCCGCCCGCTGGTTGCACTGGTGGTCCCCGCCTCCGTCGTTCGAACCCGCGTCATGCATCGCCACGCCCCTCGGCGCCTCGTCGTCTCGTGGCCTCGGCACCTCGGAACCTCGGGAACGTTATACGCCGAGACCTTGACGATGCGGGCCTCCTCCCCGCAACCTTTGGGCATTCCCGTGTGGCACGTTTTACGAATGTGCACATGAGCCGCCGCGTTAGCCATATGAGACCCTTCATTGAATCGATTCAATGCACCGTCGAAGGTCGATTCAGATCGCCGAACCAGGAGAGCCGCCATGCCCGACCCCACACGCCGGTCCACCCTGCGCTCGGCCATAGCCGTGGCCCTCGCTCCCACCCTGGGCTCCCTCGTACTGCCCGGCCTCGCGTCCGCGGCGGCCGCCGCCGTCTCCTGGACCGCGAAGTGGATCTGGGCGCCGTCCAGTTCCGCGAACCAGTGGGTGGCGTTCCGCAAGACGTTCATTCTGGCCTCGGCGCCGTCGAAGGCGGTCACGCGGATCGCGGCCGACTCGAAGTACTGGCTGTGGGTGAACGGCACGCTGGTGGTCTTCGAGGGCGGACTCAAGCGCGGCCCGAACCGTACGGACACCTACTACGACGAGGTCGACCTCGCCCCCTACCTGCGCAGCGGCAGCAACACGGTGGCACTGCTGGTGTGGTACTTCGGCAAGCAGGGGTTCTCGCACAACAGCAGTGGCAAGGGCGGGCTGCTGTTCCAGTCGGACATCGAGACCGGCTCGACCACCACACGCGTGATCAGCGACACCGGTTGGAAGCACACCGTCCACCCGGGCTACGCGAACAACACCAGCGGTACGCAGGTCAACTTCCGGCTGCCCGAGTCCAACGTGTACTACGACGCCCGTGCCGCCGCCGTCATGTCGGGCTGGCGCTCGCCCGGCTTCGACGACAGCGCCTGGACGGCCCCCAACGACTCCGGTGCCGTAGGGGCCGCGCCCTGGAACGGCCTCGTCGAGCGGCCGATCCCGCAGTTCCGCTACTCCGGCCTGAAGACCTACACCAACGCCTCGTCGCTGCCGACGACCGGACGCGGGTCCACCGCGATCTCGGCCACGCTGCCGTCCAACATCCAGGTGACCCCGTTCTTGAAGGTGGACGCCCCGGCCGGGGCCGTGATCGGCATCCAGACCGACCACTACGACGACGGCGCGGGCCTGGTGGGCATCGAGCCCGGGACGCAGTACAACATGCGCGCCACCTATGTATGCGCCGGTGGTGTGCAGGAGTTCGAGTCACTGGGATGGATGAGCGGCACCGCGGTGCGGTACACCATTCCCTCCGATGTGACGATCCTGGAGCTGAAGTACCGGGAGTCGGGTTACGACACCGACTTCGCCGGGTCGTTCAGCAGCAGCGACGCCTTCCTCGACACACTGTGGACCAAGGCCGCCCGCACTATGTACGTCAACATGCGTGACAACTACATGGACTGTCCCACGCGTGAACGCGCCCAGTGGTGGGGGGACGTCGTCAACCAGCTCAAGGAGGGTTTCTACACCTTCGACACCAGGTCCCACGCGCTCGGCGAGAAGGCCATCGCCCAGCTCGCCGCCTGGCAGAAGTCCGGTGGCCAGCTGTATTCCCCGGTCCCCACGACGATCTGGACCGCGGAACTGCCCGTCCAGATGCTCGCCTCGGTGTGGTCGTTCTGGACCTACTACCTCTACACCGGCAACGAGAACGCCGTCACCGGCGCCTACCCGGCCGTGAAGAAGTACCTGGGCCTGTGGACCCTGGACAGCGACGGCCTGGTCAACCACCGGGCGGGGGACTGGGACTGGGAGGACTGGGGCTCCGACATCGACGCCCGGGTCCTCGACAACTGCTGGTACTACCTGGCGCTGGACACCGCGGCCAAGCTCGCCGATCTGAGCGGCAACGCCGCTGACGTGGCGGGCTGGAAGTCCCGGCGCGACGGCATCAGGACCAACTTCGACCGTGTCCTGTGGGACACCTCCAGGAACGAGTACCGCTCACCCGGCTACACCCGCGACACCGACGACCGCGCCCATGGCCTCGCCGTCGTCGCCGGCCTGGCCCCCGCATCCCGGTACAAGGCCATCACCGAGGTACTGCGCACCCACCTCAACGCCAGCCCCTACATGGAGTTCTACGTCCTCGAAGCGCTGTACCTGATGGGCGCGGCCACGGTCGCCGAGGAGCGGATACGCAACCGGTTCGCCGCCCAGGTCACCGACCCCGCCTGCCACACGCTGTGGGAGGTGTGGGAGAAGGCCGCCGGCACCGACAACCACGCCTGGAACGGCGGCCCGTTGTACGCCCTGTCCGCGTACGCCGCGGGTGTTCGTCCCACGAAGCCCGGCTGGAGCACGTACGAGGTGATCCCGCAGACCGGCACCCTGACGAAGATCGACTCTGTGGTGCCCACGGTCAAGGGTGACATCCGCTTCGGGATCACCCGCGAGGGAGCGAAGGCGACGCTGACCCTCACCTCCTCGAACGGCACGACCGCCCGGGTGGGCGTGCCGACCTACGGCGGTGCGCAGCCCGTCATCAAGGCGGGCGACACCACCGTCTTCAGTGGCGGTTCCTCCACCGGCAGCGTCGGCGGGCTCGCCCACGACGGCAAGGACGCCTCGTACGTCTACTTCCTCCTCCAGCCGGGCGCGTGGACCTTCACGGTCACCGGCGCGGGCCGGCTCGACAACCTCGCGCTCGCCCGTCCGGTCACCAGCAACAACAGCCTGGAGAACGCCGACTGGGGCAGCGACCGGCTCACCGACGGCAAGCCGACCGGTGTCAGCGGCGCGCGGGGCTACACCAGCAACGAGTTCACCTCCGCCGACATCGGTGCCACCCCCGTCTGGATCGAGGTCGACCTCGGAGCCGACACCGACCTCGACGCCGTGCGGCTCTTCCCCCGCACCGACACCCCGGCGGCCGGGGGCGGAACGGCGGGTTTCCCGGTCGACTTCACGATCCGGACCCGCCCCGACGGGTCCAGCTCCTACACCACCGTCCGCACCGTCACCGGGCAGGCCAACCCCGAAGGCCGGGTCCAGACGTACGGCTTCCGGACGACCACCGCCCGGTACGTGCGGCTGCGGGCCACCCGGCTCGGCACCCCCGCCACGGACGAGTCCGCCAAGTACCGCCTCCAGCTCGCCGAACTCACCGTCCCCACCGCCGCGACCACCGTCACCGCCAACTGCACGCTGGAGAACGGCGACTGGGGCAAGACCCGGGTGTTCGACGGCACCCTCACCAGCACGGCCGGCGCCAAGGGCTTCACCACCATCGACTTCCCCTCCGCCGACGTCAGCGGCACGCCCGTCTGGATCGAGATCGACCTCGGCGCCGACCGGGCCATCGGTAGCGTCACCCTCCACCCCCGCACCGACACCAGCGGCGCGGGCGGCGGTACGGCGGGTTTCCCGGTCGACTTCACGATCCAGACCCGCCTCGACGGCGCCACCTCCTACACCACCGCCCGCACCGTCACCGGTGAACCGAACCCCAACGGAGCCGCCCAGACCTACACCCTGACCTCCACCGGCCGCCACCTACGGCTGAGGGTCACCAAGCTCGGCAAACCCGCCACGGACGAGTCCGCCAAGTACCGGCTCCAGCTCGCAGAGATCCGCGTCGGCTGACGACCTCGCTGAAAATGCCTGATCACGGGGGCGGGTGAGCGTTATCGTCGCCCACATGCCTGAACTGATCCCGCCCACCGGCCGACTTCGGCTTTCCTGGCTCGCGGCGCGTGACGAGTGGTCTCCAGGCGCTCACCAAGCCGGCACCGGCCTGGGCCTCATGCCCGAGGCTGACCTCGACGATCCCGCCGTCTTCTCGGCGTGGGTGGAGCAACTGCAACGGCAGTCGGACAGGTCGGTTGCTCTGCGGGACGGGTGGGTCCACGCCACCCACTGGTGGATCGTCGAGGGCGACAGCTATGTGGGAGCCATCGATCTGCGGCACCGCCTGAACGCCTTTCTGCTCCATAGCGGCGGGCAAATCGGGTAAAGTATCCGGCCCTCCGCCCGAAGGCGCGGCCTGGCCACGTGGGCTCTCGGGGCTGTTCTCCCCGAGGCCCGTGCGCTCGGTATGGGCCGCGTCCTCATCACATGCGACGACGACAATGTCGCGTCGGCACGCACCATCGAGCGCAACGGCGGCGTTCTGGAGGACGTCCGCACCACCGACGAAGGCATCAAGCGCCGCTACTGGATCACACTGTAGGCGAGCGGTTGCCGCCAGGGCGTCAGGGATCCGGCGGCTGCGGTGGATGCTCCGCCGCAGCCGCCGTCCCTCGTCGTCATCGATCTCACGAAGCCGTACGTGTTCCACCACGTGATCATTCCGGGCCGGTCCACCGCGCAGGGAACCACCCACGCGGCAGACCGTCACGAGTCGAACGTGGCCTGCTCCAGCCCTAGTTCCGGTACCGGAACACGATCCGGCCGCGCGCCAGGTCGTACGGCGGGAGCTCCACCAGCACCCGGTCCTCCAGCATGATCTTGATGTAGTTCTTGCGGATCTTCCCGCTGATGTGCGCGAGCACCTGGTGGCCGTTCTCCAGCTCCACGGTGAACATGGCGCTGCGCAGGCACTCCACGACCCTGCCCTCGACCTCGATGACGTTCCTGTTCCTCGTCATCGCACCAGCTCCAGGTTGCTGCTCATCGACTGGGCGCCGATGCCCTCGAACAGCGCGGAGGCCGCTCGGTTGGACTCGTGGACCTCGGTGTGGGCCTCGGCGAACCCCGAGTGGCGCAGAGTTCGCAGTGCGTGGGCGAGCAGCGCCCGCGCGATTCCGCGACGCCGCTCGCCGGCCCGGACCGCGATCAGCCCGATGCGCGGCCGGATCGCCGTCACCACGCGGATCAGACCCAGGTAGCCCTCTGGCGAGGCGGCCACCGCGTACTTCGACGGGTCGACGATGGTGTCGCCTTCGGGGAAGGGGACCACCTCGGCGGGCATCGACTGCCAGCCGACACTCGCCTCGACCTCGTCGCGGATCGCGCCGTCCACCGCCCGCAGCAGACTCTCGTCCGCCTGACCGGCGGGCACGATCGTCACACCCGCAGGCGGCAGTACCGCATCAAGTCCTGTGACCCGTGGGTCGGTCGGCACGACGTACTCCCACTCGCGGCGCCTGACCGTGAAACCGGCTCGCAGCCAGCCTGCCGTCAACTCGACGTCGGCTGCGTCGACCACCGTGTACAGCGGGGCCGGCAGGTCGGCCAGCATCGCCTCGACGAGCCGGTCGAAGGTGACCTCGTGCCAGGCGTCGACGCTGACGAACAAGCGTCCGTCGGGCCGTTGCGCCGCATGTCCGCGGCCGACCACCAGGTCGTCGTTCAGTGCGTGCCAGTGTCGGTCCGCGACGCGTGTGATCGTCACAGCGTTCTCGCTCGGGCCGTATGTGATCTCTTTTGTGTCCATCGGAGTCTCCCTCCAGGAGTGCCTCGACCTCAGGCGCTCCTGGCGACACCGAGTGTCAGCCGCCGGACCGTGACGGGTTGGGGGAGCGCCCACGGGTAACTGCGTTCACGGGGCTCACCTCCCAGCGTCGGTTCAACGGTCCACCGCGAAGCTAGCAGCGGGGCGCCGCCTCGTTCCAGTCCTTTTCCACACCCGGCAGCGGTGCGGCCCAACGTGCCGAGTCCGCAGGCGGCTGTCACTCTCCTGCCGCTCGCCATGGTGGTGAACCCCGTCGCTCCGCGGCCGACCGGACCGCCACCCGGCGGGGGCCGTACCCGCCGGGTGGCGGGGGTGGGCCGGACATGCGCCGGATACTCCGGGCGCCGGCTGCGCCACAGCCTGGACGCATGACCCAGAACACAGACGGCGCGATGACCGTGCTCCCGGGTGCCGCTCCGGCCGAGGCCCCGGTGGGCGCACCGAGCACCGTGTCCGAGACCGGACGTTCCCAGGTGGGACGCCTGATCGGCGTGGACCTGGCCCGGGGGCCGGTGGTCTTCGGGATGTACGCGGCCCACGTCGGCCCGACCCTTCCGAGGGCGGCACGACAGGCTTCCTGATGGAGCTGGCGCACGGCCGGGCCTCCGCGCTCACCCTGTCCGGCACTCCGGTCGAGGTGATCCTCGCCTTCTACGGCCTGTACTTCCTGATCGTCCTGCCGCTCCACCGGCTCGGTGCCCGTCCGCTGGCGATCATCACGGCGGTCGGTGCCCTGGTGCTGCCCCAGGTCCTGTACCTGGTCCAGCGCGCGCTCGAAGCGGCGGGAGGGCCGGCGCCGCCGTGCTTCCCCCCAGCACGTGCCGTGCGCCGTCGCACCGGCTCCGAGGACGTCCTCCGGGCCGGTGCGACGTTTTCCGACTGCAGAGTAGGACGGGGTTCTCGGGGGCATCCGTTCCTGCCCGTTCTGGTCCTTCCTCCGGTGCGGCGCCTCGGTTACAACAGGGGTGCAGGGTGGCCCGGTTGCCCGCCGGGCCGGTCAGGGTGGTGCAGAGCCGGCGCGGAACGGTGGGGTGTGGTGGAGGACGGGGCGTCGCAGGGGGCAGCGGTCAGCACCGGGACGCGGCACGAGGGGCCGTCGGGCGTGGACGGAGGAATCGCGCAGTCCGCTCCGGAGGTTTCCGTGGTCGCCCGCCTGGCCCATCTCCAGGACGCGGCGGGGAACGCCGCCGTCGTACGGCTGTTGGGCGCGGGGGCGGCTGCCGACGACACCCTGGGGGCACCGGATCCTGCCTCTTAGGTCCTTCCGGTGGGGCGCGGGCTTGGTCTACAACGGGTGGCAGGGCAGCCGAGTTGTCGAGGAGGACCACCTGTGCACTCCGTCGGTCGGGAGCACCTCAGGGTCGGCGAGCCGGCATCGGGGACGACGCGCCGGACGCGGTCGCCGTCGACGACCATGAGCGGTGCGTGGGTACGGCATCTGCAGCGCGTGGCTGCGGGCGGGCCCACCTCGTCGTCCGCCGGAGCCGACCGGGAGACCGAGGTCGTCGACCAGTCCCAGGTGCAGCGGGCCGCGGTGGACGAAGGCCTGCGCTCGTCGTCGCGCCCCCTCGCCCCCGCGCTGCGCGGCGAGATGGAACAACGGTTCGGCGGGGCCGACTTCAGCGGCGTACAGGTGCACGACGGTCCCGCGGCGCGGCGTGCTGCCGCGGCGGTCGAGGCCAGGGCCTTCACCAGCGGCGCGCACATCGTCGACGGTGGCGGGATGTCCAGGAAGGACTGGGCGCACGAGCTGGCGCACACCCTCGATCAGGCGGTGGGGCCCGTGCCGGGCTCCGACAACGGCGCGGGCCTGCGTATCTCCAACCCCCGTGACGAGGGTGAACGCCGGGCGGTCGCCGCGGCCGACCAGGTCATGAGCGCCCCCGCGCCCGTGCAGCGCCTGACCTCGGAGCACGAGCACCCGAACGCCCACGCGGAGCACGACCACGCGCACCCGCACGCCGGTGCGGCGTTCGTCCAGCGGGTGCGCCAGAGCGCCGCCACCGGGGAGCCCGTCACCGAACAAGCCGCGGGGGGCGAGCAGTCCGGGCAGTCCGGGCCGCAGGCCAAGGGGGCGGAGGTCATCGCCCGCCTGAGCCGGTCGATCGAACAGCACACGGTCCAGAGCAAGATGAAGAAGAACGTCTTCGCGCCGGGCACCTGGTGGCCGGAGCAGTGGATGGTCGAGGGGCCGGCCCGGCTCAGGAAGACCCTCGATCGGCGCGTGATGCGCGGCGAGACGTTCAACGACCAGGAGCTGGACGACATCAGGCACCTCTCCAAGGTGAACGCCCAGTGGCTCGAAGCGGTGGGCATCGGCACCTACGAGCAGGCCGAGAAGTACACCGAAGGCCGTTTCGACACCTGGCTGACGCTTCCTGCGGGCAAGCGTGTGCTCACGGCCACCCTGGCCGTTCGCGCCAACCATCCGGACGTGCGGGCGACGGGCCGGGGCACGCCGATCTCGCCGGACTACACGCTCGGCCGGTTCATGCTCACCCAGGCCCCCGACACCTCGCCGGAGGAGAAGGAGGGCCTGGAACGGGAGCGTGACCAGCAGATCCGGGAGACGGCCGTCGACACCCTGTACCCGGCCGGGATCGCACCCGGGCGTCGACACCCGGACGGCGTCCCCGAGGCGGGCCCCACGACGGCCAAGGGCAAGGGCAGGAGCACGGAGTCGGACTTCGCGGCGAAGGACGCGCGGGCCCGCGAGATGCTCACCAAGGTGCTGCTCATCCTGCAGCACGGGCTGAAGCTGTACGACCCGAAGGCCGGGGCACACGTCGCCGACTACGAGAAGGACGTCATCCGAGCCCTCGCCCACGGCGGCCGGGTCAACATCCGCATCCCCGCGCTGAGTTCCGCGGACGAACCGGCCTACTCGCTGCCGGAGTTCCTGGGCGTGACCCAGGACGACCGTACGAACACCCGCGCGGGGGACGTCATCGACCGTGGCTTCGCCACGCACCGCACCTCCATCGAGGCGAACAAGGAGGGCAAGCCCGGCGCGTTCAAGGAGAAGGGCGGTCCCATCGCGTCGGTCACCAACATGGTGTCCGTCGGTGCCAACCGGCCGGACCTGTGGGGACAGAACGTCTCCGGCGGCGGCCTCGGCTCCAAGGACTGGAACGGCGACGTGGTACTGCCGAACGGGTCGCACGGCCACATGCTGCTGGTCCACCACCGGCCGACCACGCGGAAGGACGGCTCCCTGCAGATCGGCATCGAGACCCTCGCACCGCACGCCACCAGCCCGGTGGGCTACCAGCACGACTTCCGTTCCACCGAGGCCACCGCCAACCCGGAGTCCGTCCTGCACGGCCACAAGGGCGACAAGGTCGGCTCGGGCGGCCTGGGCAAGAACGAACGCCTGGTCGAACTCGCGGAGATGGGCAAAGCCCATTCCAGCGGCGACTGGCGCACCTTCCTGGACGAGATCAAGAAACAGTGGGACGCCGCGCTGGCGGAAACCGGGGAGGAGTCGCGGGAGCGGCGGGTCTTGTACGAAGGCCTGGTCGGTCCGCGGACCCGAAGCCCCTCCTGACCACGCGAGCCCGGCGGTCCAGTGCCATCCGATCCCGAGAGGGTGTGTTCGTACGGGGCGGTTCGCACCACGGCGCGACTGCGGCCGGTCGCCCGTTGCTACTTCTCCCAGATCTTGCGGTAGGCCCTGCGGTACCCCTCGGAGTCCCAGGACAATGCACCGCCGCTGTTGGCCGCGGTGGTGATGTGGACGGGGGCGACGTAGGAGCTGGCCGGTTCGTCGGTGAAGGCGCGGTTGAACTCGTCGATGATCTGCCAGCCCTGTTCCGACAACGGCTCGGGCACGGTGGCGGACTGGTACTGCTTGCCGTTGATGCGTTGGAAGGCCGACGGGTCGCCGTCGCCGGCACCGATGTTGAAGGGTGCGCCGTCGCCCTTCCGGTCCGCGGCACGCAGGGCGGGCGCGGCGTGGTCGAAGTACAGGTCGTTGATGGCGGCGGAGTAGGTCCACCGGTCGCCGAAGCGTGAGTGGAGTGCGGAGACCCTTTCGACGGTGCGGCTGTTGGCCTGGGGGATGGGGATGTTCTCGTAGCTCAGCAGATCGATGTCGGAACAGGTGGCGAGTTCCTTCTTGATCAGTTCGGACTTCCGCTTCGCGAACGGTATGGATGCGTCGGTGAACAGCACCACGCCGGCGCGGCCGTTGGACCGGGCGATGATCCAGTCGGCGCTGATCCTCGCGACGTCCTCGACCTTGGTGGTGATGTTGCTGAACAGCTTGGGGTTCTTGCTGGGGCCGGGGGTGGCCGTGGCGTGCCAGCCGATCAGGGGTATCCCCGCGGCGTTCGCCTGGTGGACCTGCTTGGTCACGGAGTCGGGGTCGAAGCCGCCGACGACGATGCCGGAGGGTTTGAGGGCGATTGCTTCGGCGAAGGCATCGCGGATGCCGGTGGGTGTGCCCTCTCCGTCGATGGTGCGTACGTCCCAGCCGATGATCTTGGCTGCTTCCTGAACGCCCTTGGCGACGCCGGAGACGCCGGGGTTGGTCATGGTCTGGGCGACGTAGACGATGGTCCTGCCGGGGACGGCTTCGGGTCCGGTGGTGGGGCCGCTCCAGGGGGCGTTGACGTCTTCGGCCTCCTTGACAGCCTGCTTCGCCTTGGTCAGGGCGGTGGGGCAGCCCGGTTCCTGGGAAGCGGCGGTGGCCGCGGTGGTGGTCGAACCGCTCTCGCAGCCGGTGGCGGCGGTGGCCAGGGCCAGGAGCGCGATGGCTGCCGCGGTCGCCTTGCGGGTGGAGTGCACGGGGTCTCCTCAAGTGGGCGCGAGGGGCTACGGAACGGGATGGGGGAGGAGACCGATCCAGCCAAACGGCTGGTGGCGCAGCGGTCATGACGTGCCTCAGGCTGTGGCCGGGAGGCTGTCGCGGTGGAATGTAGCAGGGCTCCGACATGGTCATCCACGCCGAGGACGTCGTTCGGTAGGCATGCGTGAACAATTCGTAATCACGTATTGGTTACATAGAGGTTCACAGCGATCACAAAGGCGATAGTCTCCGGCCGACGAGATCCGGACACGTGACGCGATGTGGCGACCTGCGCGCGGGTCCGGTCGCTCACGCCCGCTGCCCCGTCGCGAGAGCGTCAGGTCAGTTCCCCGGTCGTCGACGGTCAGGCGGTAACAGCACCACGACCGCCACCGATCAGAACACACCCAAGGAGACCAGCGTGCCCGCGAACCCAGTGGAGCCGCCGCCCGGGCAGAGAGACCGGACTTCTCCGTTCCGACGGAAGACGGGCTCCGTTCTCGCCCGGTGGCCGTTCCGGCGGAAGCTCAACATCCTGGTCGTCGCGCCCGTCGTGGTCGTCGGAGTGCTGCTCGCCGTCGGCGTCACCGGACAGATGGAACAGGCCGGCGACGCCGACCGGATCGCCGAACTCGTGCGCGACAGCGAGCAGGTCGCGACCCTCATCAACGACGTACAGGCCGAACACCGGCTGGCACTGCTGCTGTCGGTGCAGTACGAGGCGGCCCGCCCCGGAGCCGCCCGGCCGTCGACCACCGCCTATCGCGAGGCACAGCAGGCCACCGACGCGCAGGTCACCGCCGTGCGGTCCGCCTTCGGGTCGAGCCTGCCGGCCGAGGAGGAACAGGCACTCACCTACATCACCGGCCTGGACGTCCTGCGGGAGAAGCTCGGCCGGGACTACGTCCCCGCCGCCAACATCGACCCCGCCTACGCGGCCGCGGTCGGCTACCTGATCGACGGCATCGGGCTCGACCTCTTCGCTGTGACCTCGGCCTCCTCGGCGACGTCCGTGCCCCATCTGCTGGACGCGATCCTGCGCGCCGACGCCGCCCACGCGGCCTTCGAGAGCGCGGTGTTCTCCGCCCAGACCCGCGACGCCAACGCCCTCACGGAATACACCCGCGCGGTCGGCGCCCACGAGCTGTACACCTACCAGTCGGACCGATTCGGCCGCATGGCCACGCCGGCACAGGTGCTCAGCATGGCGGCCATCGAGCGCGGTTCCGAAGAGAACGACATCGAGGCCCAGTTCGCGGCACTCCAGATCGATCCGTCCGCCCTGCAGTCGCAGACCACCCGGGAACTGCGCGAGAAGATCACCGCCGGTGAGCGGCAGGCCGAGATCCGCCTCGGCGTCACCCGGACACTGATCGAGCAGACCGCCGCACAGGCCGACTCCGCCTCCGCGGACGCCCTGCGCAAGGCATGGATCCTGCTCGGTGTGGCCCTGCTCGGATTCGCCGCCTGGCTGGCCTTCTGCGTCCTGGTCCGGCGCTCGGTCGTCCGTCCCCTGGTGGCTCTGACCGGCTCCGCCCAGCAGGTGGTCGAAGCCGCCGACGAGGAGCTCGCCCGGGTCGCGGACGACGAACTCGTCGACAGCGCCCCCTTCAGCCCACGGGCGATACCGGTCCCGGTACGCGACGAGATCGGCGAACTGGCCGAGGCGTTCAACCGGGTGCAGGACACCGCCGCCGCGCTGCTGGAGCGCCAGGTCCTCAGCCGCCGCAACATCGCCGAGATGTTCGGCAACGTCGGGCGCCGAGTCAGCAATCTGACCACACGGCAGCTCCTGCTCATCGACGCCGTGGAACGGGAGGAGACCGACCCCGACCTCCTGGACCGGCTCTACCGCATCGACCACATCGCCGTACGCCTCCAGCGCAACGCCGACAGCCTGATGCTGCTCGCCGGAATCCGGGAGACCGACGTCGAGGCCCGGCCGATCACCCTGGCCGACGTCATACGTTCGGGCCTCGGCCGGATCGAGGGATACCAGCGGGTGTCGCTGCGCTCCGAGACGGACATCACCGTCGGACCCGACATCACCGGCGACCTGACCCTGCTGCTGGCCGAACTGATGGAGAACGCGGTCGCGTTCTCCCCCTCCGACACCCCCGTCGAGGTGGTCGTCCGGCCCGGCACCGACGTCACCAGGGACGGCGGCGCCCTGGTCGAGATCATCGACCACGGCCTCGGCATGAGCGCGGAACGCCTCGCCGAGGAGAACGCCCGCCTCGTCCGCCGCGAACGCCTCGACCTCGTACCGACCAAGGTGCTCGGCCTCTTCGTGGTCGGCAGCCTCGCCCGCCACCTGAATCTGCAGGTGGCCTTGAGCCGCACACCGGGCGGTGGCGTCACCAGCACCGTATGGATCCCGGCCACGCTCCTGCTGGCCATGAGCCCCCTGGACGCCTCACCGGCCCACGCCGGCCAGAACAGAACCGTCCAGGCGTTCACACCGAAGGCCGCCGCGCCCGCACCGGCCGCCGCCGCTCCCGAACGTCGGCCGGTCGCCCTCCCGCCGGAGGGCGCGCTGCCCCGGCGCGTCCCGCTCCGCCCCCGCACCCCGGACACCGACGCGCCCGGCGGCGCGTCCCCGTCGATCACCGCCCGGCCACTGCGCCGGCGAGTCCGGGGCGCGACGCTCACCGTGACCGCCACGGCAGCCGAACGGAACATCCCCACGGCGCGACAGCCCGCGGACGCCGACGCCGTCCGCGCGGAACTCGACGAATTCGAGGCCGCCGTCCGCAGAGCCGAACAGGACAGCGCCACGGCCCCGGGCCCAGCCCGCACGACCGCGACACGAGAAAACCCCAGAAGGCCAGAAGGAGACGGGCAGTGACCATGTCGGCAGAGGACAGCACCCCCGAACAGACGCAGCCCACCGACCTGCGTACCGCGGCGGCCGACTTCACCTGGCTGCTCGACCGTTTCGCCACGGAGACCGCCGGTGTCGTCGACGCCATCGCGGTGTCCTCCGACGGTCTGCTGATCGCGGTCTCCCAACTCCGCGACAGAGCCGACTCCGAGCGGCTCGCCGCGATCGTCTCCGGCGTCACCAGCCTCGCCGCCGGTGTCTCCGGCAACTACGGCCTCGGCGGCCTCAACAAGGTCATCATCGACCTGGAGGGCGGCCACGTACTGGTCTCCGCCATCGGCAACGGCGCCGTACTCGGCGTGGTCGCCTCCAAAGAGGCGAAACTGGGCAACATCGCCTACGAGATGACCCTCTTCGCCAACCGCGCCGGAGCCGCACTCACCCCCCAACTGGTGATCGAGCTGAAGAACAGCGTCGGCTCCCCAGTCGTCGGCTGACCCATCCCGCGAGGCAGGAGGTCGTCATGGCCGACGGTGGGCGAGAACCACACGAGACAGACGAAGAAACCTGGCACGACACGGCGGATCCGGTCGGCCGTGCCCCAGCGGTCCGACCGTTCCTGCTGACCGCCGGCCGGGTGTCGGGGGGAGGACCGGCCGCGCCCATCCCGATCGAGACCCAGATCGTCTCGACGGCCGCCGGACTCTCCCTCCTCGGCCGGCTCGCCTTCGAACACCACGACATCGTCGCCGCCTGCCGACGGCCGCAGTCGGTCGCGGAACTGGCCGCACGCCTGCGACTGCACCTCAACGTGGTCCGTGTACTCGCCGAAGACCTGTGTGCCGCAGGGCACCTGGCGATCTACGTACCGCACGCCAGGATCGCCCAGGACATCTCCGTACTGCGAAGGGTTATCAATGGTCTCCGTGCCGTCCCCGACTCACGGGGCACACTCCGCGACAGCGGTTGAACAGCCGCCGCTGCCGGTCAAGCTGGTCATCGCCGGCGGCTTCGGGGTCGGCAAGACCACCACCGTGGGCTCGATCTCCGAGATACGGCCCCTCACCACCGAGGCCGCGATCACCGAGGTGGCCGCAGGCGTGGACGACCTCACCCACACACCGGACAAGACCACCACCACCGTCGCCATGGACTTCGGCTGCATCACCCTCGACCCGACCCTGAAGCTGTACCTGTTCGGGACACCGGGCCAGGACCGCTTCGGCTTCATGTGGGACGACATCGTGGACGGCGCCGTCGGCGCCCTGGTCATCGTCGACACGCGCCGCCTCGACGACTGCTACGCGGCCGTCGACTACTTCGAGCACAAACGCATCCCCTTCGCGGTCGCCGTCAACGCTTTCGACGGAGAGGTCGAACACGATCTCGATGAGGTGCGATGGGCACTGGACATCGCCGAACACGTCCCCCTGACCGTCTTCGACGCCCGCCGCACCGGCTCCGTCCGCGACGCGCTGCTCGTCGTGCTCGACGTCGCCCTGTCCCGCGCCGAAGCGGCCGCGGTCACCTGAGGCCGGCGTCCCGGGAGGTGGAAGGGCGACACCCACGACCACATCCGTCCCGACGCCCGGGCCGGGGGAGCGCCGCGGGCAGGCAGGTCCTGGCACGTGTCCGCGATGTGGTCGTGGGGCGGCGATGCTCGGCATCGTCACCTGCCGCGACATGGTGGCCGCGCGGAGCGGGAAGAGAGTGCCCCACTTGGTTCTCCGACCCTGTTCGCAGTCCAAGCCCAGGAGGGCTACGAAGCCGTCTCCCACGGCCACTCGGAGTCCCGGCCGGCTTCGATGAGTGGGATCAGCCGGAACGCGGCGTCGCTGAGGCCGCCGAAGGTGTGGTGGTGCGGGCCGGACGGCGCGTGGGCCGGGGCGTAGCCGGCCAGGTTCCAGGTGTAGACGGGGACGCGGAGAGGGATCGCCTGCAGCGGGTTGGACCACTGACTGGGCCCGGCCTGTTCGTCGGTCACCACGACCACCCGGTCGTGACGGTCGTAGTGCCGCCTGAGCGCCAGGGCCGTATTGGTGCCGCCGAGGTCATGGAAGCGATCCAGGACGCGCAGTACCGGCTCACCCGGGACGAGTTCGACGCGACGGCTGTCCGAGCCGAACTCCACCAGGTCGGCCCGCGCGGCCCGCTGCGCCAACGCCGTACCGAAGATGGCCGCCGAATCCGCCCGGTTGAGCTGGGTGCGCTCACTGGGTTGGTCGAACATCGAGCCCGA
The DNA here is from genome assembly GCF_014873495.1 of Streptomyces stelliscabiei. Taxonomy (GTDB): domain Bacteria; phylum Actinomycetota; class Actinomycetes; order Streptomycetales; family Streptomycetaceae; genus Streptomyces; species Streptomyces bottropensis. The sequence goes on from NZ_JADBGF010000001.1 coordinate 9,962,030, forward strand.
CCGGTCCACCAGGATCAGCGTGCGGCCGGGCAGTTCGGGGACGTTGGCCAGGGAGTGTCCGAGTGCTGTCTCCAGGGCCTTCTCCCAGCGGCGCGAGGGCGCGTTGCGATGGGCTGCCAGGTAGCGGAACGGGAACTGCCGCGAGCGGCGCACCTCGTCCGGGCAGGAGATCCGCGCGGCGACCTCGGCGGCGACCCGGTCGCTCACGCCGGCCTGGTCGAGGTTGCGCAGATTGCGTACGAGTGCCATCGCCCCCATCGAGGGGATCAGCGCCTCCCACACCGCCGCGTCGAGTGGCCCCTGCAGCCAGCCCGCCACCGACTCCCAGGTCATCCCTGCCGCGCTCAACCGCTCATCGCCGCCCGGTGCGGTGACCAGGGCACGCCGTTCCTCGACCGGTACGGCCAGCAGCTCCCGGTGTGCGGCGAGCAGCGTCTCACCGGACGGGGGAAGAGCGCGGTCGGGGTGGTGGCGGCGGTCGATCGCGTACTTGAACAGGTCACCCTGCCAAGGACGGCGGGGGTCGGGGGAGGGGTGGGTGAGTTCGACGACGTCGCCGAAGCGGTAGGGGCGGGAGGCGGTGTCGTACTTGAGGAGCGCGCGCCCGGTGTACAGACGTCGTGCGGCGTCGGCGATTCCGCGCTTGAGCGGCTGCGGGATTCCGCGCCCGTGCCGGGACGTCCAGCACGCAAGCAACTCACCCGGCTCGTCGGCCCGTTGGAGGACGACGGACACGGCCTGCCGTGAGAAGCCGACGGCCCCCGCCTCCAGCCTGGCCCGCACGAACTCGGCGGCGCCCACGAGGGAGGCGGTGCGCATGTGGGCCTCGGTGCGCAGCCAGCCCAGCAGGCCGAGGGTCCACTCCGGATCGCTGACGGCGAGCGTGCGCACCAGCTGCTCGTAGCGCTCGTCGCGGGCGGCGGCGTCCTCGTAGAAGGTGTGATGGCCGACCATGTTGGCCACGGCGAGCAGGAAGAGTTCCATCTTGGGCGTGCGGGCGTACGCGGCGCCACCCTGGTGCGTACGGTTGTGGAGTCGGTGCGCGGACGGGGGCCGCAGGCCCGGTGTGGTGGCGGACGGGGTGAACAGCCACCGGCCGTGGGTGGAGAGCGACGAGGTCGCTCCGCCGGCGGTCAGGCCCGGTATCTCCGCCTGGATCTCGCTCCGGGCTTCGGACTTGGCTCGCTGACGGTTGAAGTGGGGCATGCAGAAGGTCCCTTGGGAGACGTTCCTGGAAGAAGGAGAGACGCCTTCCGAGATCAAGAGTGGCACCGGGGTGGTGTTGCGGTTTCAGAAAGGAAGTAACCGGGGCACAGCGCATCGGAAGGCGTCGGACACGCACGCTAGTCGAAGCGGCGAGCGGCCGCACGCCATTTATTGCCGCACTCCGCCCGTTCCCAGGTCCCACCCCTCGGGCCGACCCGAGCAGGAGCCGCCGACTGACGAGGTCCGTGACTGCGCGCCTTGAGCTGGGTGTCCGGTGGGCGGTTGTGGGTCGTGGTGAGGCAGGCCTGCGCCGCTCCGCTGCTTCGGAGAGTCTCAAGACCTGGTAGACCGTCTCGCCGACGAAGTAGACGGTTGGGCATCGGGTGTCACGGCGACGACGCTCACTGTGGTCACAGCGGCGGCGACGTCGTCGAACGCGGGGGTACGCCCGCGGACCAGTTCCTGGTCCTTGAACGTGGCGAAGTTCAGGGCGCTGCTGACGCTGAAAGCGCTGCGTCGTGAGAGTAGGACGCCACACTGTGGCTGAGCGTCTTCGCGAGCGGCTGCCTGCGCTGCACGCAACGCCGCTGCTGGCGCGAGGCTCCCGGGTCTGCTGTCGTGTCGTTCCGGGTGCGATCCAGGCTTTCGGGTTCGGTGGTGTGAGGATGTCGAGAACGTGCCGGCCGCTCCGTCCCAGGAGCGACGGCGGGCACCACCGGCCGCACGGGAACGAGGGAGGATCCGGCATGGCGATTCAGCGGATGGACAACGTCGGCATCGTCGTCGAGGACATGGATGCCGCCATCGCGTTCTTCGTCGAACTCGGTATGGAGCTGGAGGGCAGGGCGGAGGTCGAGGGCCTCGTCGCCGACCGGTGCACCGGGCTGGACGGCGTCCGGTGCGACATCGCGATGGTCCGGACCCCGGACGGTCACAGCCGGATCGAACTGGCGAAGTACCGCAGCCCTGCGGCGACCGGCGACGAGCCGCGCAACCGGCCCCACAACATCCTGGGCACGCACCGCGTCATGTTCGCCGTCGACGACCTGGAGGACACCGTCGCCCGCCTGCGCCCTCACGGCGCCGAACTCGTCGGAGAGATCGCCCGGTTCGAGGACAGCTATCTGCTGTGCTACGTCCGCGGTCCGGAGGGCATCATCGTCGGACTGGCCGAGCAACTGCGCTGAGAAGCGAACCTCTGCGGAGCGCAGCGCCAGTTGCTGTCCCGTAGATGATCGCCTGTGCGGGAGGGCACGGTCGGTCAACTCGCCATCGCCCTCAGGCTGCAGTCGCGAAGGATCTTCCAGCTCCTCATCCGGGCGAAGACGTGCTCGACGCGGGCTCGGACCTGTGGCGATGCAAGGCACGCGTTCGTGGCGGTGCGGGATGGCCGGGCAGGTGCCCCGACAGCCGGCGTCGGCGATCGCCAGCACAGAACTCAGCTTTCGGCGGAACGCGCCGAACAGCAACGACAGCAGATCTCCTTGTCGGAGGCCCGGCGCGCGGAACGGCTGGCGCTGCTGGAGCGGTTCATCGAGGTGGCGGCCGAGGCAGAACGCTCCGCGTTCAGCCGACCTTCCGAGTGGGACGACACCCACGACTGGTACCTGACGACCCAGGACGTCATGAACAGGCTGTGGGTCGCGGAACGACTCATCCGCGTCCAGTTCCCCCTGCCCGTGCACGACGCGGCACGGGCGTACTTCCTCGACCTCAACCGAACCGTGTGGGAAGGCCTGCCCGACGGCGAGAGTGTGCGGGACTACCTGGAGGCCAACCGGCTGGCTTCTCTCGACGCGGCTCGTGCGGTCATGGGGTAGCCCACCAGCCAGGCTGCCACATCGTCGAAGGCGCGCCGGGCGCGGCCGTCGGTCTCAGTCCCCGTCCTTGCTGATGGCGTACACCTTGCCCTCGTCGTCGCCCACATAGACCGTGCCGTCGGCCACGGCAGGCGCGGAGCCGGCCAGGGCGGTGGTGGTCGCATTCCAGTTCGTGTCGCCGGTGGTCGCGTCCACCGCGTACACGTGGTCGCCGCTGACCACGTACACGACGCCCTTGGACACCACCGGGCCGTAGGGGGTGCCGTAGCCGACGGAGGTGCTCTCCCATGTGCGGCGGCCGGTCTTCGCGTCCAGGGCCATCAGTTCGCCCTCCCCGGAGACGTAGACGGTGTCGCCGACCACCGCGGGGGCGGAGCCCTGCCAGTCGCCGCTGGCGACGGACCACCTTTCCGCGCCGGTCGCCGCGTCGAGGGCGTAGAGCGTCTTGTCCCGGCTGCCGACGTAGAGGGTGTCACCCGACAGGACCGGTGCCGACTCGATCCAGTCGCGGGTCGGATACGTCCACTTCTCGTCGCCGGTGGCGGCGTCGAGGGCGTACACCTTGTAGTCGCCGCTGCCCACGTAGACCGTCCCGCCCGCCACCACGGGGCGGGTCTCGACGGCGCCCTTGGTCCGGTGCGCCCATTTCCGGGCGCCGGTCCTCGCGTCCAGGGCGTACACCTGGGCGTCGCCGCTGCCGACGTACACCGTGCCGCCGGCCTCGACCGGTGTGGACTCGACCCCGGACGCGGTGGTGTAGGCCCACTTCTTGTCGCCGGTGGCGGCGTCCAGGGCGTACACCTTGCCGTCGCGGCTGCCGACGTAGACCGTGCCTCCCGACACGAACGGCGAGGCCTCGATCGCCTCGCCCGTGCGGTAGGCCCACTTGCGGGCGCCGGTGGCCGCGTCCAGGGCGTACACCTTGCGGTCGTTGCTGGTGACGTAGACGGTGTCGCCCGCCACCACGGGCGCCGACTTGACGGCTCCGGTGGTGGCGAAGGTCCATCGGTTGCCGCCCGAAGGGGAGTCCTCGGATTCGGCGCCGCTGTACAAGCCGGTGAGGCCCGACGCCAGGGCCATCCCGCCGGCGGCGAGACCCGCGACCACGACCGCGGCTGCCAGACCACCCGCCAGCATCGGGGCCCAGGGGCGGGCGCGCCGCGCCCGCGGCCCGACGGTGACCGAGACGGACACCGGATCCGTGAAAGGGGTGCCGCCGGGCGTCGGAGGTGAGGCCGGGCCCGTCTGCGTGGCCCATGTCGGAATTCCGAACGTCACGGAGTCGGCTGCCGAGCGTCCCCGGGGCGCGGTGGCCCACGTCGGCGCGGTCGGGGTGGACGCGGCGACGGTGCGGACGGCCGTCTGGGCGCCCTCGTCGACCGCCGGGCCGCGCCCGGCCCCTCCATTCGGCGCTCCGGGCGGTCCATCCGGTGCTCCGCCCGGTCCCGGCCGGCGAGGTCGCGCGGGAGTGGCCGGCCGTGTCGCCGCGCCCGGACCGGCGGGCACCGTCATGGCGTCCGGCGCGACCGGACCGGCGGGCATCGTCGCGGCGTCCGGCGCGGATCGCGGGGAGGTGGGCAGGGCGGCACGCAGGCGGTCACGGACCTCGGCGGCCGTGGCGGGACGGTCATCGGGATCCTTCGCCAGCAGTTCCAGTACCAGCGCGTCCACCTCCGGTCCCGGCCCCGGACGCACCTGGCTGGGCGCCGTCGGCACCTGCTGCAAGTGGGCCACCAGCAGTGCGGCGGTCTCCAGATCCCCGAACAGCCGCTCACCGGTGAGGAGTTCGTACAGCACGCAGCCCAGTGCGTAGAGGTCCGCCCGACCGTCACCCGGCCGCCCGGCCAGCCGCTCCGGTGGCATATAGGCCACGGTCCCCACCACCGCGCTGCTCGCCGTGGTCGTGGCCGCGTAGCGCGCGATGCCGAAGTCGAGGATCTTGAGCAGGCCGGCGTCGGTGAGCATCAGGTTCGCGGGCTTGAGGTCGCGGTGCACGATGCCCGCGGCATGGGCGGCGGCCAGGGCATCCGCCGCCTGGGCGGTCCAGCCGAGCGCGTCGGCGACCGGCGGCGGGCCGTCCTTGCGGAGCACCGTCGACAGATCCCGGCCCGAGAGCATCTCCATGACCAGGAAGAGCGTGCCGTCCGTGTCCTCGCCCAGATCGTGGACGGTGACGATGCCGGGGTGGTTGAGGCCACCGGCCGTCCGCGCCTCGCGGAAGAACAGCCGGGTCCCCTCACCGCCCTCCAGGTGCGGCTGGAGCAGCTTGACCGCCACCCGCCGCTGTATACGGGTGTCGTGCGCGACCCAGACCTCGCCCATGCCCCCGCGCCCCAGCAGCACCTCCAACTCGTAGCGACCCGCCAGCATTCGCCCCGTCATGACGCTCCCTCAACCCAACAACGCCGCAAGACCCCCCTATGCGGCACCCGGGCCACGCAGGACACGCGGGCGATCGTAGTGCCCCGCCCGCCCGCTCACGGCACATGGGGAGGCGCTCGCGGAAACCGTGCGGCACAAAACTGGACACATGTACGCATCGGCGCGGGCGGGCGCCAAGAGTCCGCCACGGCCGACCGTTCCCCAACCCGATGACCGGCCCCCTCCACGCGGGACCACGCCGCCGTCCCACGGCCGTTCAGCGCAGCTGGTCGGTGGGCTTCGTGGTCCGGACGGGAGCGGCCGTGGCCGCCAGGCTGGCGAGGAGCTGGAGGCGTTCTTCGGAGGTGCTGCCGGGTTCGGCGGTGTGGAGGCTCAGGTCGTGCACGGCCCGCTGCGAGACGGGCAGGGCCAGCGACTGGTAGGTCAGCTCCAGGGGGCCGACCTCGGGGTGCCGCAGTCGCTTGGTGCCCTCGTGGCGGATACGGACGTCGTGCGCGGCCCACATGGTGCGGAAGTCGGCACTGAGCGTGGACAGTTCGCCGATCAGCTCGCGCAGGGCGCGGTCGTGCGGTTCACGCCCTGCCTCGGCACGCAGCAACGCGACGGTCGCGGTGGCGCCGGCGTCCCAGTCGACGAAGAAATCCCGCGAGCCGGGGTCGAGGAAGTGGTAGCGGGCGAAGTTGGGACGGCCGCCCTTGTCGGTCGTGGGGCTGTCGAACATCGGCGTGTGCAGGGCCCGGCCGAGCGCGTTGTGGGCGATGACGTGCAGGCGGCCGTTGCGTACGAAGGCGGAGCCCGATCGGGCCCAGGCCGAGGACGGCGACGCTCTCGCCGGGGCGGATCCCGGCCCGCCGACCACCGTCCTGGCCCTGCACCGCCACCGCCGAGCCGCGGCGGCAGGCTCGACGCACGTTGCGCACTGCTGGGCCGACATCCTGCGGGCCGAGGAGGCGGGCCGCCGTGGTGGGCACCGCCATCGCCGCCCTCACTCTGATCCCCACCTTGCCGGCGTGACGGACGGCCAGGGCCATCAGGACCGGGTTGGCGCCGAGGCCGAAGAAACCGAGCAGGGCGACGAGGACGATCGTGGCGGGGCGGAGCCGGCCGGCAGGACGATCGCGAGCAGCAGGAGGGTGGCACCGGCGGCCGCGACGAGGGTCACCGTGGTCGGCGACGACGCGCCCTGGCGCTCCGGTTCGTGCTCCCCCTCAATGTCCCCCCAAGACAGGATGTGGTCCTTCGCCGGCTCCCCACCGCGGGACCACGAGCATGCAACCGCGACGGCACCGTGGGGTCAATGTGCCGCATGACTGTCGAGAGGCATGGTTCCGGACAGTTGAGGTCGGACTGCCGCGCGCAACGCGCCGGGCCACGGGGACGGATGCGACGAGTGAGTGTCAGGTCCATCATGGCTGTTCGGAGGCGGTTTTGGTAGGACACACGGCACGTCCGTTCGACCTTGTGGCAGCTGGGACCGCGCGCCAGACTCGTCGTCATCCACTCTCCGGCCAACCTGTCGGCAGCCTCTCTCGGTTGTCGGCGCTTTCGCTGTGCCGTCTCGCCGTGTGACGTGCATCGGCCGGGTGTGTGGGGGGACGAAGGGGGATCGATGGATCAGGACATGGTTGTGCAGGCGAGGGTCAGGCTGCTCAGCGCCAACCGGCGAGTGGTGCGTGGTGCCGAGGGGCTGTGGATCTACCGCCTTCTGACGCAGGTCGAGCCGGAGGTGTACGGGTCGAAGCTGGCGTACGTCCTGGTGGAGGCGAGCACGTCGCCCCTGGTGCGGGAGCTGCCTGAGAGGCGGTTGGCCCTGTTGGACGAGGCGGTGGAGGTGGCGAAGGCCCTCAGCAGGGAGAACCCCTACCGGGCGAAGATGCTGGCGAGGGCTCTGACTGCCAGGCAGCGGGAACTGGCGGGCCCTCGCGCGGCCGGTGAGCGGGAGCATCGGGCGGATCCTCAGGAGGAGCGGCGAGAAGGCGCATGACCTGGTCGGTGTGGGGAGTTGACCCAGGTCGGTGAATGAGGGTGGCCGAAGAATGCCCCGGGGCTCATGGCCCCGGGGCGGTGACGGGCGGGGCGCGGTCCACCGGGAGGCCGCCGCGTCTCGGTCGCGGCTGGAATTCGCCGCTGGTGCGGGTCGCGCCGTGCCTCACACGAAGGCGCTCTGGCCGGTGATCGACTTGCCCACGATCAGGGTGTTCATCTCGCGGGTGCCCTCGAAGGAGTAGATCGCCTCGGCGTCGGCGAAGAACCGGAAGATGTCGTGGTCCAGGAGGATGCCGTTGCCGCCGAAGATCTCCCGGCTCCAGCCCACGACCTCGCGCATGCGCGAGGTGACGAACGCCTTGGCCAGGGAGGAGTGTTCGTCACGGAAGATGCCGGCGTCCTGGAGGCGGGCGAGCTGTACCAGCATGGCCCACGAGGCGGTCAGATTGCCGAGGCTCTTGACCAGGAGGTCCTGCACGAGCTGGAAACCACCGATGGGACGTCCGAACTGTTCACGCTCCCGGGCGTAGTCCAGGGCCAGTTCGTACGCGCCGGTCATGACGCCGAGCGCCTGCCAGGCCACCCCGGCACGGGTCGCGCGCAGGATCTCGGCGACGTCGCGGAAGGAGTTGACGCGCCGCAGGCGGTCGGCCTCCGGGACACGGACGTCGGTCAGGGTGATCTCGGCGTTCTCGACGATGCGGAAGGCGACCTTGTGCTCGATCTTCTCCGGGGCGAAGCCGGGGGTGCCCTTCTCGACGACGAAGCCCTTGACGTGGTTGTCGTCGACGTCCCGCGCCCACACGACGACGTAGTCGGCGAAGGTGGCGTTCCCGATCCACTTCTTGGCGCCGTTCAGGATCCAGCTGTCGCCCTCGCGCCGGGCCGTGGTGCGCATGCCGCCGGCGACGTCGGAGCCGCCGAGGGGCTCGGTCATCGCGAAGGCACCGATCTTGTCCATCGCGGCCATCGCCGGCAGCCAGCGGTCGCGCTGCTCCTGGGCGCCGCCGGAGTGGATGGCGTACATGGCCAGGCGGTTGTGCACGCCGAAGAAGGTCGACACCGAGGCGTCGGTACGGGCCAACTCCAGGGCGAGCATGCCGGACAGGAGGTTGCTCGTGGCGGGCCTGTGCTCGCCGTAGCCCTCATAGGGCAGTCCGGCCAGGCCGCCGTCGCGGAACAGGCCGATGAGCTGCGTGGGGAACTCGCCCTTGGCCCAGTTGTCGTTCACCAGCGGCTTGACCTGCTCGCGCATGAGGGCGCGGGCCTTGAGGAGGATCTTGCGCTCCTCGACACGGGCACGGTATACGGACTGCTGGGGGCTCTCGGGGGAGCCGGCATCGCCGGCCTCGCGGCCATCTACGGCCCGGACTCCTGCGCAGCGCTGCCCAGTCAACGGTCCCGTCACGGCACGAGGTTCTGGAGGTCCTGGAGCGGGTTCGCGCCGCGCGGGCCCAGCTGAATGCCGTGTTGGTCGAAGAGATCGCCCACCTCAACGAAAGTCGCAGGCGGCGCACATAGCAGAGGGCATGCGGCTCGCCTGCGTCGTCTCCTGGGGTCGTTGACGGTGAGGCGAGAAGTGAAGCCGCTGACGGGGGATCGGGGAGGTCGCCGAGCGTCGTCGTCGAAGACTGTCCAGCGCGCCTGGGCCGTCGAGGCGGCGGCCGCCAAGACTTGCGGCCGAGGATGGTCACTTGCGGCTCATGGCGGTCAGTGGTGGCCGCGGCTGTCTCTCGGTTGGCCTCAAGCCTCAAGTGCGGTCGCTTCTACGGCTGGTGCAGGAGTTTTCGTTCGTGCCAGGTTCCTTGCTTTCCGCCGAGGTGTGCGGGGTCGGCCGGGCCGGCGGAGGTGAACCCCGCTTTGGCCAGCACCCTCTGAGATGCGGCATTGTCGTGGCTGGCGGCCGCCCGCAAGGTGTGCAGCCCGTGCCGGGACGCCGCGAGCAGGCACAGCTCTCGGACCGTGGCGGTGGCCACGCCGTGGCCGGCGGCGTGCTGAGCGACCCGGTAACCGAGTATCGCGCTGTGGTCTTCGAAGTCGATCAGGTTGAACCTGCCCATCACCGAGCCGTCGTCGGCGAGGAGGACGTAGAAGGCGCAGACGCCGGCTTCCTGCTCTGCGAGCAGGGCGTGGAACCGGTCGGTGAACTGGTTGAAGTAGTCGTCGCCGCGGTCGGAGATCGAGGCGGCGAAGTACGCGCGGTTCTCGAGTTCGAAGGCCAGGACCGCCGGGGCGTGGGCGGCGTGCAGCTGTTGCAGCTCGGGCATGGCCCGACTCTATCCAGGAGACGCGTCGTGGGCACTTGGGTTACCGACGGCGGTAGCTGTCTCTCTGGCTGGGGTGGCGCGGACGGAAGCTGCCGGTGTGCGGTGCCGCCGGAAGTTCGTGAAAACATGGCATGTATATAAGGCGCATAAAGCAACTTTGCCATCATATTGGACTCTCTTTGTTCTTGATCGGAGCGCTTTCATCCCCGTACTCATTGACATCGGGGCGTCATATCACTGAACTTCATGCGTAACATCCGGCGCCTGAGGGCCCGGAGGAAGTCCGCCGCGTCAACTAGGCCTGCCGGCCGGCCGAACACCCTCCGGCTGTCACCCAGTGCTGCACTCCGACCCATCGGAGCCACCCGAACCGGGAGTACGCCCATGTCATCAGGAAGACCGTCCCGTCGCGCGCTGCTGGGTGCCGCGGGCGGCGCTGTGGCCGGCACCGCGCTGCCCGTGCTTCCCGCGTGGTCGCCCCTGCTGACGCAGGCGGCCGCCGCGGACACCCAGACCAATCTCAGCAACCTGGTGAACATGCGGTTCGGCATGTTCAACCACTTCAACCTGGGCACGTTCACCAACGAGGAGTGGGCCGCCCCGAATCAGAGCCCCGCTCTGTTCGCGCCCACCGCCGTGGACTGTGCCCAGTGGGCGGCGGCCGCAGCAGCGGCGAAGATGAGCTACGGCATCCTGACGACCAAACACCATGACGGCTTCGCGCTGTGGCCGAGCGCCTACGGCACCCAGAACGTCGCGAACAGCTCCTACAGGCAGGACGTGGTGAAGGCGTACTGCGACGCCTTCCGGGCGAAAGGGCTGAAGGTCGGCCTCTATTACTCGATCTGGGACCGAACCTTCGGTGTCGAGGCGTGGGAGAGCCGACACGGGGTGTCCGGTCTCGAGCCAACGGACGCCATCCAGCCCGGAGACATGACGTTCATCCTGGGCCAGATCACCGAACTGCTCACCAACTACGGCACCATCGACCTGTTCGTCACCGACGGCTACGCATGGCAGATGGGGCAACAAGCCCTCTCCTACCAGCGGATCCGGGAACACGTGAAGTCGCTCCAGCCGGACATCGTCATGATCGACCACGGTGCGCTGTCGGTGCCGTTCCTCGGTGACGCGATCTACTTCGAGGAGCCGCTGGGGGTTTCCGCCCCGGCCGGGAACACCTACGCCGCCACGCAGGGGCAGACGATCAGCAACGGGTGGTTCTGGCATCCCTCCACGCCCACCGAGGGCCTGATGAGCAAGGGCGCGATCCTGTCCCATCTGGCGGACCTGGAACCGAAGTACACCTCGTTCATCCTCAACTGCCCGCCCAACCGCAACGGCAAGCTGGACACCAACATCGTCAACCGGCTCGCCGAGGTCGGCGCGGCATGGAGCCCCAACACCTCCCGGCCGGCGCTGCCGACCCAGATGCTGCGCGCCGAGCACCCCGTGGCACCCGTCAGCGCCTACGCGACCGGCTTCCGCACCGGCGAGGGGCCGCTCAACGCCATGGACGGGCTGAGCGACAAGGGGTACGAGACCTGCTGGTCGACATGGGGACTGTCCTCGGCCCTGCCGCACTCGATCACCATCGACCTGGGCGGGGTATGGAGCAACGTCTCCACTCTGGAGTACCTGCCCAAGCAGTGGAACCGCAACGACTCCACTGACGGCGACATCACCTCGTACACCATTTCCACCAGCACCGACGGCGCGAACTTCACCCAGGTCGCCACCGGCACCTGGGCCGGCAACCGCGCCACCAAGGTGGCCGAATGGCCCGCACGGAACGTGGGCTTCGTGCGGATCCGGGCCACCGCGGCCACCGGCGGCTACGCCAACGTCGGCGGCGTCCACATCGGCGGCCGGACGGCCAAGCCGTCACTGGTGTCCACCACGCTGCCCGGCAACGCCACCGTCTATCGGCTGGTCAACCGCAACAGCGGCAAGGTCGCCGACGTGGAGGGCGGAGGCACCGCGAACGACACCCACCTCCTGCAGTGGCCGTGGCTCAACGCGGCGAACCAGAAATGGACCCTCGCCAACACCGGCGACGGCTACTACAAGATCAAGGGTGCGGGCAGCGGCAAGCTACTGGAGGTGGGCGCGCTCTCCCGCGACGACGGTGGCTACGTCGACATCTGGTCGGACGCCGACGCCCCCCAGCAGCAGTGGGCGGTCACGCCCACCGGTGACGGCTACTACTTCCTCATCAACCGCTACAGCGGGCTCTGCCTGGCCGTGGACGAGGGCAGCACCGCCGACGGGGCGAAGATCGAGCAGCAGCCGTATGCGTCGCTGACGCGGCAGCAGTGGCAGATCATCGCCGTCTGACGATCCTGGCGATCCTGACGACGGGCGTCGACTTCGCCGACGCCCGTCGTCGTTTGTTCCGGGTGCCGGACCGGGCTCAGAACATGGTGTTGTCGTTGGCGCTTTTCTCGGGCACCTCCTGCACCACGTCCCAGTGTTCGACGATCTTCCCGTCGACAACGCGCCAGAAGTCCGCGACGGCCATGCCCCGGTCGCCGAACTTGAGATGCAGGTCGCTGTGTGTGACCACGAGGTCGCCTTCGGCGATCGCGCGCTTGATGTCCAGCCGCAGTTCGGGGAATTGACCGCGCAGCCAGTGGACGTAGCCGACGAAGGCCTCCTGGCCGTCCTGCGCCTCCGGGTTGTGCTGGCGGTAGGTCTCGCCGAGGTGGGCGGCGGCCTGCTCCGGTTGCGAGTCGTTCAACGCCTGCTCGTAGAACGCGACCACCAGTGCCTTGTTGTCTGCGGCGGGCATGGGCTCTCCTGCCTCGGGGATACGGGAAATCGGACCGACGCGAGTCATTCACCGGCGTGGTGTCCGAGGAAGGCCGCACGTGACGACGGCATCGGCGATCGCCCTCGGTGCTGATGCTGAGGCCGGGGTCGGTGCGCGCCGAGTCCGGCATTCCCACGCGCTTCCAGAAGCCGTACGAGACGATCACTGTGTCAGCCGACCGCAGCCCCGTGGCGGGGAGCCGAGCTTCTGGACAGCGCCACACCGGGAGACCGCTCACCGAGAGCGCAGCCTGTGGTGCTCCAGGAAGCGGAGCAGGCAGGCGGCCGGTAGTGGTGGGTCATACCGACCTCGGGCGGTCCTGGCAGAGCGGCGGTGGCCTCATGAGCCTCGATGTCGGCTCGCTGGAAATCGAGTTGGTTGCCGTCGCGGGGCCGGGCAGGATCACCCGTGTGGTACTGAGATATCCCTGCGTCTGCTGCGGCCATCTGACGATGGATGAGCCGCCGGGCTCCTATCAGATCTGTCCGGTGTGCTTCTGGGAGGACGACGCCGTCCAGCTTCGCTGGCCGGGCTACTGGGGCGGTGCGAACCGGCCTTCGCTGATGGAAGCTCAGAAGAACCACCAGGCTTTCGGAGCTTGTGAGGAACGCGCCGTGGAGCACGTCCGCCCGCCCGAGGACCACGAGCCGTTGGACTCGAGTTGGCGCCCCATCGATCCCGAGCGTGACCAGTTCGAGCCGAAAGACCTGTCGCTGGCCCCATGGCCCGACGATCGAACTGCCCTGTACTGGTGGCGCTATCGGAACACCGGGTTCTGGCGTTCTGCCGGCGGATGATGCCGCCACCTGGTCCGGGATCGTCTCCGTCGCAGGTGTCGTCAGCTTTCGCCGGTCGGCCCGCGAGCCTTGATCGCCGCCGACTCAGTTGATTGGCTGATGGTCATGACTGACCTCGGAGCCGGCGCCTGGCCGCCTGCCCCGATCAGGACGGAGCGGCTTGTACCGCGTGAGTCCGAAGCCGGGGATCGTGCGGCGTTCGTCGAGCTGTTGGCATCGCCCGAGGTGCACACCTACCTCGGCGGGCCCGTGGCGGCACGAGGAGCTTGAAGATGACCGGCCTGTACCCGCCCGCCGTACTGTCCGACTGCGTCGTCTACCCCTCACCGGGCCCGAGCCCCCTCGACTTCCTGCCCTACGACGCGTCCGGCAAGCCTCGGCCCGGAGCCTTCCGGCTCGGGCTCTCGCCGGGACTGGCGAAGCTGGAGGGCGTGCAGCCGCTGGCCTGGGCGGTCGACCTGATGGAACGGGGCCTCAACCCGGCCCGGCACATCAAGGGCGGCGAGGCCGTCCTGAACGAGGGCGAGTAGACCATGGCCGGAGAGATCCATGACGCGATCGAGCGCGCCGACCGGGAAGGCTTCACCCGGCAGCCACCCAGCACCTGAAGGGCCAGATCAATCACCTGCTGCGCCAGTTGGGCAGTGCCCGCGCGGTAGCGACCGAGATCGGCGTGACAGCGGACTCGGTCAACCGCTACCGCCGCGGCGCCCGCTAGCACGCCCGCCCGGACATCGCCGCGGGAATCGACGAGGCCGTCCGGCAGCGCCGGCAGCCCCAGGTCCGCAAACGCCGTCGGCGCCAGGCCGCCACCACGGGTGGCATCACCGTGGAGACCCGGGCCCGGTTCGGGTACGCCGCGCCCGTCGGGACCACTGACGACGGCCGCTTCCGCCGCCTCACCGTCCACCTCCCACCCGCCTACGCGCAGCGCCTCTTCGACGCCCGCGCGCAGGGTGCCGGTGACCGCCGACTGCGCGGAATCGTCGCCGAGGGGCTCAAGGACATCTACTTCCAGGACGGCGGAAGCCGCGCCACGGGACTCTCGGACGTGGAGATCAACGACATCGACCATCTTGATCTCGATTACTGAAAGGATCACCCGTTCACGGATCACGTCTCCTGTGTGCCGTGCTTCAGCGAGAACTCCCCGTGGTGCAGGAGCGATTGCTCGGCACTGAAGTGAAGCTCCTGAGCGACCGGCTGCAACACGCCGCCCGGAAGAGGGATTTCGTCCTCACGCGGGCACCTGAAGCACAGTACATCCATGTGTCCTGCCTCACTATCGAGGCCGCTGGGCAACCCTTCCGCCGCTGCAATCTTCTCCTTGGGATGAAGATCCTGAAAAGGCGGCTTCGATTACTCATACCCCTGACCCTGGCCGCGGTGGCGGCCGTGACCTTGACCGTCGTCCTGGTCATCCAGGCGAACAAGTTGGAGACACTCTCCCCGCGCGAGGAACGTGACCAAGCGGCCGCATCCGGACCAGGCGCGTTACCTGGACAGGTGGACTGCCGGAAAGCCAAGTGCATCGCGCTCACCTTCGACGGCAATCCGGGCGAACCCACCGGCCGACTGCTGGACCTTCTGAAGGAGTACAAGGCGCCGTCGACGTTCTTCCTCGAAGGCCGACGCATCCACACGTTCCCGCACGTGGTGCGGCGGATCGCCAAGGAGGGCCACGAGATCGGGAACCACACCTGGACGCACGCAGTGCTGACCGACGTCTCCGATACGCAGATCCGCGACGAGCTGCGCCGCACCGCACGGGCCATCTCCAGCATCACCGGCAGCGAGCCGACGCTGATGCGCCCGCCCCAGGGCCGCACCGACGACC
This sequence comes from Streptomyces stelliscabiei, assembly GCF_014873495.1. GTDB lineage: Bacteria > Actinomycetota > Actinomycetes > Streptomycetales > Streptomycetaceae > Streptomyces > Streptomyces bottropensis. The sequence continues at coordinate 9,977,137 of NZ_JADBGF010000001.1, forward strand.
GCGTCTCCCGGATTTCGAAGGACATGGGGATGGCGCAGGTGCTGTGGACCGTGACCGCGAAGGACTACGAGACGGACGACACCGCGCTGATCACCAAGCGCGTACTCGCGGGCGCCGACCGCGACGGAATCATCCTGCTCCACCCGCTGCACAAGGGCACCATGCCGGCCATGCCTTCCGTCCTGAAGGCGCTCAGCAGTCAGGGCTACACCCTCGTGACCGTCTCCCAACTGCTCGCCCCGGCCGAGGCCGAGCCCGGCGAGATCTACAAGTGACGGACTGACTCTCGCGGCAGGCACTGCTGGAGAGCACGTGGCGGCACCTGCCGCGACCGGGGCAGTGCGACCGCGACCGCGACCGCGACCGCGACAGTGCGGCTGCGGCTCAGGCTAGGGGAGGGCCTGCGCGCACCAGATGGTCTTGCCGTCGGTCGTGTGCCGGGTGCCCCATCCCTGGGTGAGCTGGGCGACGAGCAACAGACCCCGGCCGCCCTCGTCGAAGGCGCGGGCCCGGCGCAGGTGCGGAGCCGAGGTGTTGGCGTCGGAGACCTCGCAGATCAGGGAGGCGTCGCGAATCAGTCGCAGCCTGATCGGCGGCTGACCGTACCGGATGGCGTTGGTGACCAGCTCGCTGACGACCAGTTCGGTGACGAAGGCCGTCTCCTCCAGCCCCCAGGCCTCCACCTGGTCGACGGCGAACTTTCTGGCGTGCGGCACCTGCGCGGTGTCCGGCTCGACGTCCCAGTCGGCGACGTGCTCGGGATCCAGCGCGTGAGTGCGAGCGAGCAGCAGAGCGGCATCGTCGGTGCGGCTCGCGGAGAGCATGGCGTCCATCGCCGTGTCGCACACGGCCTGCAGCGACGTGACCGAGTGGGTGACCATCTGCTGCAGTTCGGCGACCCCCTCGTCGACGTCCCGGTCGCGGCTTGTCACCAGCCCGTCGGTGTACAGGGCGAGCAGGCTGCCCTTGGGCAGCTGGAGCTCGGTGGCCTCGAAGGGCAGCCCACCGATGCCGAGCGGCGGTCCCGGCTGTGCGGCCACCGGGACCCGGGCGCCGTCCGGGGAGATGATCAACGGCAGGGGATGGCCGGCGCTCGCCAGCGTGAAGCGCCGGGAGACCGGGTCGTAGACGGTGTACAGGCAGGTGGCCCCGGTCTCGCCGGTCGGCTGGAAGTGGCCGGTGGGCTGATGGTCGCTGGCGAGGTGGAGGACCAGGTCGTCCAGGTGGGTCAGCAGCTCGTCCGGCGGCAGGTCGACGTCTGCGAGAGTGCGTACGGCCGTGCGCAGTCGGCCCATGCTGGCGGAGGCGTGCAGGCCGTGACCGACGACATCGCCGACGACGAGGGCGACACGGGCACCGGACAGCGGAATCACGTCGAACCAGTCACCGCCCACTTCCGCACCGGTCCCGCCTGGCAAGTAGCGGGATGCCACGTCGAGTGCCTCCTGCTTCGGCAGCCCCTGCGGCAGCAGACTGCGTTGCAAGGTCAACGCGGTCGTGCGCTCGCGCGAGTACCGGCGGGCGTTGTCGATGGCCACGGCTGCCTTGGCGGTCAGCTCTTCGGCGAGGATCAGGTCGTCCGCCGTGAAGGCCTCCGGCCGGTCCAGACGGCAGAAGGCCACGACACCGAGCAGCACACCGCGTGCCCGGAGCGGCACGGTGATCCGGCCGGTCAGTCCGTCCGCGCCGAGGGATTCGTCGATCACCGGGTTGCCTGGTGGCCAGTGGGCCGGGTCGGCGGCGAGTCCGGGCCCGAAGGCCCACTCGCCGCCCTGGCCGGGCTCAGCGGCAAGTTCGACCGTGGACGTGCCGGTGCCCAGGCAGCGGGCGGCGGCGGAACCGGGAACATGCGTGACGGATCGCCCCGGTGCCCGGTCGGTGTTCTCCTGCGCGCTGTGCTGGGCGGCACGGCTGAGCCTGATCGTCTCGCCGGGGACGAACGCCGACACCGCGGGTGGTTCCTCCCCGTGCAGCACCTCGTCGAAGAGATCCACGCTGACGAGGTCGACGAATCCCGGCACCGGGGCCCTGGCCAGCTCTTGGGCGGTGCCGATCACGTCGAGTGTCCGGCCGATACCGCCGCCGGCCTCGTTGAGGATGAGCAGCCGCTGCCGGGCCCAGTACTCGGCACTCATGTCGAATCCCCAGTTGGCGACCGCGCGGACCCTGCCCTCGCCGTCTCGGACGGGCCAGATGCTGGTGGCCCAGGCATTGGCGTAGTCACTTCCGCGAGGGCGGAAGACGGTGATCAGACGCGCGGGCTCGCCGGTCCTCGCCACCTCGGAGAGCTTGTCCGTGTAGGGCTTGTCGTCCCTCTCGGGAAACAGCGTGCGGTCGAATTCGGGCAGCACCTCGCGGTACTTCCTCCCAAGCACTTGCTCCTCGGAGTGCGCTATCACCCGGCCCGAGGAGGCGTTGATCCACAAGAACCGCAGCTCAGGGTCGTAGACGCCCAGAGCGAAGGGGCACTGCTCGAAGGCCCGGTCGGCGATCACCGGACGGCGTGCCCAACGCTGGAAGGTCACCACGTGGCCCGGTGCCCGCCCGTCGCGGCCGAACAGCGGTTGAGCGGCCACCACGGCGTCCACTGTGGAGCCGTCCCGATGGCGCAGGGGAAGGAACTCCGAGGGGCCGGCGCCGTAGCCCGCGGGGAAGCCGGGCGGCGGATCGACCAGGAGGTCGGCCACCGGGCGGCCGACGGTGTCCTCGGCCGTCCAGCCCAGCAGCTGTCGGCCCCCTTCGTTCCAGCCACTCACCGTGCCGTCCGGGTCCACCACGGCAACGGCAGTGGGAGCGTCTTTCTTGTCGGCCATCTCCACGCGCCACGCCTCCGTCCGGACAGCCGTGCCCGTCAGGGCTGGTCGCCAGCGGCTGATTCCACACTAGAGCGGCTCGCGGGCTACGGCCTCCGGGGCTGGAGCCGGACGACATGCGCCGCGGGACGGGAGCACGGTGAGGCGCGCACGCCCGAGCCTGCCTTTCAGGGGTATGGGTGGGGCGTGTGGGCCTGTCGGCGGTGGGCGTAGCCGCTGGTGTGCTGTTCGGCCCGTTCTGCGGGTGTTGCGGTGCGGCGGTGGCGCCGCGAGCGAGGTCGGTCAGGAGGTACTGCACCGTCGGAGAGCCGCTGGGGTGCACGGTGCGGGTGATCAGTCCACCGGCTTCGAGGTCGCGGAGGGTCTGCGCGAGCATCTTGTCGCTGTCGCTGTCGCTGCCGGCCCGCCGGCGCAGCTCGGACCAGCGTTGCGGGCCGTCGATGAGGTGGACCAGGACCAGGGTGGCCCACCGGGCGGTGACCAGGTCGAACAGCTTCCTGCTGGGGCAGGCGGGATCTCGGACGTCGCCTCGCATGCTTTCCCGCAAGCGCTCACCTCACCTCACCTCAAGCCATGTACTTCCCGACAGAAAGCAGCTCGGTCAGAGTCACCCCTGATCGACGGTGCTCGGCGGCCCCACCGCGCTGATCCGCCTGGGCGGCTGGACGCTGCTGACCGACCCGACCTTCGACGCCGCCGGCACCGAGTACCAGGACGGCCCGGTCCGACCGCGCAAGACCGCCGACCCGGCGTTGATGCCCGAGCGACCGCCCTCTCTCGACGCCGTCCTGATCAGCCACACCCAGCACCGGGACAACCTCGACACCACCGGACGTACGGTGGCCTCCGGTGCCCCGAACGTGCTCACCACCGTCGCCGGTGCTTCCAGGCCGAGGTCAAACGCGACCTCAAGCGCGTCGCCCGGCCGGACATGGCGGTCGGTATCGACCTCGGGGTGAAGACCCTCGCGGTCATGGCCGACAGCACCGGCGAGATCCGCACCGCGCCCGGTCCCGGCCACTACGACGCCGCGCGCAGGCAACTGCGCCGCGCCTCCCGCGTCGTGTCCCGCCGCCAGGGTCCCGACCGGCGCACCGGACAGCAGCCCTCCCGCCGCTGGGAGAAGGCCAACGCCGCCCGCAACAAGGTCCGCCACCGGGTCGCGAACCTCCGCGAAGACGCCCTGCACAAGCTCACCACCGCCGTTGCGGCCGAGTACGGCACCGTCGTGATCGAAGACCTCAACGTCGCCGGCATGTTGAAGAACCGGCGCCTGGCCCGCCGCATCGCCGACACCGGATTCGGCGAGATCCGCCGCCAGCTCGACTACAAGAACCGCCGGCGCCACGCCACCCGCACCATCGTGGCGAGCCGCTGGTACCCCTCTTCCAAGACCAGTTCCGGGTGCGGCGCGGTGAAAGCCACGCTGCCGCTGCACGTCCGGACCTACGCATGCGACGCCTGCGGCCTGGTCATCGACCGGGACGACAACGCCGCACTCAACCTCGCCGCCCTCGTGGCGGCCTGTGTGACTGGTACCGAAGTGGCCGGAGACCAGGACACCGCCCCGGCGGTGTCGAAGCCTCGTGGAGCCGACCAGAAGACCCGCGCCACCCGCACCCGCCGCAAGGCGAGTGCGGGGCGGGCAGGTGGCGCAACCCTGCCGCAGCAGCGGCAGGAGGAAGCGAGAGACCGTACTCAAGCCGAGCCCCTGAAGCTCTGGTGATGTGGCGGACCTTCCGGGCCGAAATGCCCGGAATGCTGAGACCTGACTACGGACTCAGCAACGGTTGCTCGTCCGCCTCGACCGAAGGCGCCCCACAACCGAGGTGTTCTCACCCCTTCTCACCAGAAAATGAGGTGCTGGGATCCGGAGCATTTCCCTACCCTCGTCCCCATGCACCACGAATCCTCCCTGCTGAACGTCATTGATGTGGAAGCCACTTGCTGGGACGGACAGCCGCCGCCCGGCTCCGTGAACGAGATCATCGAGATCGGTCTCTCCGTCGTGGACGTGTCGGCCGGGCGCCGGGTGTCCCGGCACCGTGTCCTGGTTCGCCCTGTCCGGTCGACGGTGAGTGACTTCTGCACTGAACTGACAGGTCTCACGCAAGCCGAGGTGGACCGTGGCGTCACCTTCGCCGAGGCATGCCGGATCCTCGTCGAGGAGTACGAGGCGGGGGAGCGCCCCTGGGCGAGCTGGGGAGAGTACGACCGGCGGCAATTCGCTCGGCAGAGTCAGGCCGACGGGGTGGCGTACCCGTTCGGCTATCCGACGGAGCGCACCCACACCAATGCCAAGGCCGTGTTCACCGCGGCGTACGGGTTGGGCAGGAAACCCGGCATGGCCCAGGCCCTACGGATCGCCGGACTGCCGCTCGAGGGACGCCATCACCGCGGTGAGGACGACGCGTGGAACATCGCCGCACTCGTCCTCGACCTGCTGGACCGTGGGGCATGGCCGGTCAGGGCCACAGCCGCATAGGACCGCACGGGTTGTCCGGCTGCGCCACTTCGCAGGCGGGGATCAGTGACCAGTATCGCATCCGTGCCACGATCACCCGCCCGCCTGGATCATCCCACCGTGAAATCGGCTGCCTTGGTGTCCAGCGTCGTGTCGCCGTTCTCGGCGGTGGCCAGGACAGCCACGTGCCACCGGCCCTGAGGGGATCCCTCGGCATCGGCGCGGGTGACAGTGAGCTTGTAGGTGCACCGCTCGGTGTCCCCGCCCGAAGGCTCGCACACGGCCCGCTCGGCGGCGGCCATGTCCTTCGCGGTCAGTCCCTTCTTCGCGAAGGACGAGTTCGCCGGCCATGCCAGCACCTTCACACTCTTGACGTCGGAGGACGCCGTGACGACAGTGGTGAAGGTCAACGAGCCGACGCGGTCGCCGTCGGGAGCGGTGTAGCGGGCCTTGCTGTGCTCCAGCGCCGGAGGTTGGCCCCCGGCGTAGGCGAGGGAGAAAGCGCCGGCCCCGGCGAGGACGACGACACCGGCGGTCACGGACAAGGCGATACGACGCGACATGAGAGATTCCCCTGACAAGCTCAGCTGGATCACACCGGCGCTCTCGGTGGCGCCGTGCACCCATACTGGCCGCGCAGCGGGCACCGGGTATGAGCTTGGGTACTCAAATCCCGCCTGAGTAACGGCTGTTACTGCCGTGAGCGAATCATGGTGTCGGCCAGCCCGTTCTCGACGGCGGAACCGATTCGTGTGCGGGGCCTGGAGGTGAACCGCCTGCCATGCCCGCAGGCGCTGTGAGAGGCTCGGGTGCTGAATGAGGTACCAGCGTCCTGGTGCCTTGGCGGAACAGTCGATCAACAGGCGAAGGACACCGCGAAACATGGCTGAGGTGCTGCTTTACCATCACGTCCAGGGCTTGACCGACGGGGTGCGGGCGTTCGCCGACGACCTGCGACAAGCCGGCCACACCGTACACACTCCGGATCTGTTCGAGGGCCGCACCTTCGGCAGTCTTGAGGAGGGCATGGGGTTCGCGCGGGAGACCGGGTTCGACACTCTCAGGGAACGTGGTGCGGCAGCCGCCGAGGAACTCGGCCCAGAACTGGTGTACGCCGGCTTCTCGTTCGGCGTGACGATCGCCCAGAGGCTCGCACAGACGCGGCCCGGCGCACGTGGAGCACTGCTGATGCACTCCTGCATCCCCGTCACCGAGTACGGGGATTCCTGGCCCGACAGTGTGCCGGTACAGATCCACGGCAAAGAGGGCGACGAGTTCTTCGAGGAAGACCTGCCCGCGGCACGCGAGTTGGCCAAGTCCGCATCGGCGGCAGAGCTGTTCGTGTACCCCGGCGAACAGCACCTGTTCACCGACGCCTCCCTCGAGGCCTTCGACTCGGAGGCATCCGGGCTGCTGCTTGAGCGCGTGCGGGCGTTCCTCGCCACCGTCTGATTGAAGGTCTGAGCAAAACATGCTCAACTGCAGGAGACCGTAACCGCTCCGGTGATGAATTCCACGGTTACCTCCACCGGCTCGCAGGCTTTGATCACGGCGGCCAACAGCGGCTGATCGTCCCAGTGGATGCAACCACACCAGTGGACGCAGAAAATTGTTGTCATATAATTTCGCCCGTACGAGTTTTCTGTTCCGTCATTTCACCGGCATTTGCATGCCGAAGTCAGATGCGGAGCAGCATCCATGCATGGAGAATTCTGGAAACGACGGAACACCGTCGACAGAGGCGATCTTGACTGGCGCTGAGGTCGTCTTCACGGCGGATTTCACGTCCACCCGTCAATGGGTGGCGGGACGTTCGTGGGCATATCCGAACGGCGGACCGATCAACCCCGGTGACAACAAGCTGGATCACCTGACGGCGGACCCGGCCTACAGCCGTTCGGGTACCTTCCGTGCCACCCGCCGCAGGGACGGCCGGTGGACCACCGGCCTGCTCACCACGGAGGGGAGCGAGGAGGGCTTCACCGTCCGCGCGGGGGATGTGCTGGAGGCACGGGTCAGGTTGCCGCACGAGCTGGGCGCGTGGCCGGCCATCTGGACCTGGCGGGACGGCGACCAGGAGATCGATGTCTTCGAGTACCACCCCGACAACGCCGACCTCCTGGAGCTGACCAACCATGTTCGCGGCGCCAACCTCTACTACCGCGACCCCGCCATCGGCCCGGGCGCATGGGTCGATCTTCGCGTCGAGTTCGGTCAGAGGTCCGTGATCTGGTGGGTGAACGGCAGTCGGGTGTTCGCCGACCGCCGAGGTGTGGGACGCTCCTGGCACGCGTACCTCATCGTCAATCTGTCGGTGTGCGCAGGCCGTTACCACCCTCCACCGGCTCCTCATGTCAAGGAGATGTCGTACAAGGTCCAGCACCTCGTGGTGCGGCGGCCGGTCGCACTCCTGGAGGCGGTGTCCGACGATTCCGAGGAGGTGGCGGACAATGACGCACCGTGATCATCTGGGGCGACGGAGAATTCCGTAGGTGCCAGTCGGGATTCGGATGTGCCATCCCGGATCGCTCTCACCGGTGCATGGGCAAAGGTGCCTTCGGCAGGCAACAAGGCAGAATTCGCGCACGCCGCCGAACTTGACCTCGTCCATTCGCGTGTCGCCGTTCGCGGTGGGCTTCTCCGCGTACGCGCTCTGATCGGTCAACGGCGTACCTGATAACGCAGATGAAGCACCCGGTTGCCCTGAATCACCACGTCAGGATCTTCCAACAGGTGCTGCGCGTGGACCGACCCGAAGTAGCGCTTGCCGGACCCGAACACCACGGGTACGACGTCCATGCGCACCTCGTCGACCAGACCCGCGGCCAGCACCTGGCCACCGACGTCGCCAGCGGCGACCTCGACCGTGCGGTCGCCCGCAAGCCCTTGCGCCTTCGCCATGGCTGCCTCGACGCCGTCGACGAAGTGAAACGGCGCCTCGGGGTCCCAGCCCTCGGGTTCCGGCCGGTGCGTCACGACGACCACGTGGTCGATCCCGCCCGGAGGCTTCCCGGCCCAGCCGTCCGTCAGGTCGAAGACGTGGCGGCCGACGACGGTCACCCCGATCTGGTCCCAGTACGGCCGGGTGTAGTCGAAGGACGCCTGCGACACCTTCAGCTCGCCGCTCTCGTCCAACGGGACGTCACCGCTGGACAACCAGTCGAACAGCGGTCCGGGCTGGTCATTCTCGTCCGCGACGAAGCCGTCCACCGACACCGAGCTGTACATGACCACAGTGCCCACGGGGCTCTCCTCTGCTTTGGGGTGCCCCCAAACTAACGCGTCGTCAGCTGCCGCTCCTGGAGGCGAGCCAACAGGCCGGCAGAGGCCAGCTGTCCAAGACATCTGCTGCCAGCCTCTACACCGGTTGGGGTCCCAGCCGGTGCAGAGCGGTGACGGCGGTCGCCGGCCTCGATTCCCTGGATCCTCGCTTGGCTCCGGTCGCCAGGCAGCTCCGATGACAGGTGCCTTATCGGCCGCGCGGACAAGGTGGCATGGGTGGTCGCACATGCCTGGGTGGCCAGATCGGACACGTACTCGGGCCCTGCCATCAGATCTCACCGAGACGAAGGTGATGCCGTCGGCACGGCCGAAGGTTCCGAACCCATACCGGGAATCAGGCCGCGACGAGCTCCTGCTCGCGATCCGGCGCCTGGAGCTTGGGCTTCTTGTTCGGCAGGGAGAGCCGGAAGACCTTGTGCCACGCGGAGAACACCTGCTTGGGCAGCGGTCCGCTGACGTACTCCAGCTCGTACTTCTCGAACAGCGCGCGCACCTTCACCGCGACCTCGGCGTACCGGTTGCTCGGCAGGTCCGGGAACAGGTGGTGCTCGATCTGGTGCGACAAGTTGCCGGTCATGAAATGCATGGCCTTGCTGCCGCTGATGTTCGCCGAGCCCATCATCTGGCGCAGGTACCACTGGCCGCGCGTCTCGCCCTTGATCGACCGGCGCTCGAAGACCTGCACGCCCTCGGGGAAGTGCCCGCACATGATCACCGAGTGGGTCCAGATGTTGCGGACCAGGTTCGCGGTGAACGTGGCGGCGAGCGTGGTGAGGAACGACGGGCCCGACAGCAGCGGGTGGATCACGTAGTCCTTGAGCACCTGCTTGCGGATCTTGCGGCCCACGGCCCTGGCCCGCGCGCGGAACTCCGGGTTCTTGCGGCGGCGCTTGTGCAGGTTCTTGCCGAGCTCCAGGTCGTACGCGGCGATGCCGTACTCGAAGAAGCAGGCGTTGATGAAGTTCCACAGCGGCTGGCCGAGGTGGAACGGGTACCACTTCTGGTCCTCGTCCACGCGCATGATGCCGTAGCCGAGGTCGTTGTCCTTGCCGATCACGTTGGTGTACGTGTGGTGCAGCTCGTTGTGCGAGTGCTTCCACTGTTCGGCCGGCGAGACGTGATCCCATTCCCAGGTGGTGGAGTGGATCTTGGGGTCCCGCATCCAGTCCCACTGGCCGTGCAGGATGTTGTGGCCGATCTCCATGTTGTCCATGATCTTCGCCACGGACAGACCGGCGGTGCCGATCAGCCATGCGGGCGGGAAGATCGAGAACAGCAGTACACCCCTGCTGACCAGTTCGAGCTTGCGCTGCGCCGAGATGACCTTGCGAATGTAGGCAGCGTCCTTCTCGCCGCGGTCGGCGATCACCTCGTCGCGGATCGCGTCCAGTTCGCGGCCGAGCTCCTCGATCTGCTCCGCGGTCAGGTGGGCGGTGGGGTCGATGGCGGTCAAGGTGCTCCTACCGTTCGATGTCGCAGGGGCCCGCCGCGGCGGACACACAGGTCTGGATGAGAACGCCCGGCTCGGCCTCGGTGATCTCGCCGGTGCGCAGGTCGCGGACGGCGCCCGCCTTGAGCGGCGTGACACAGCCGAAGCAGATGCCCATACGGCACCCGGACGGCATGAGCACGCCGGCCTCTTCGCCGACGTTCAGCAACGGCGTGGCGCCGTCCGCGTCGACGGTCTTGCCGGTGGTGCTGAACGTGACCTCACCACCGCCACCGTCGACGGCGACCACGATGCCGGGGCGGAAGCGTTCGGTGTGCAGGCGCTCTTGGACGCCGTGCTCGGTCCAGTGCTCTTCGGCGGCGTCGAGCAGGCCCGCGGGCCCGCAGGCCCAGGTCTCGCGCTCGGCCCAGTCGGGCACGAGTTCGTCGAGTCGGGCGATGTCGAGCATGCCGTCCGTGTCGGTGTGCACCTCGATGAGACGCAGCTTCTTGTCCGCGACCAGGCCGTGCAGATCGTTGCGGAAGATCACGTCCTGCGGCTGTGGCGCGGAATGGACCATGACGACGTCGTCGAACTCGGTGTCGCGCAGCATGCCCATCACGGGCGTGATGCCGCTGCCGGCCGTCAGGTAGAGCACCTTGGCCGGCTTGGCCAGCGGCAGCACGAAGTCACCGGTGGCCTGGTCGAGCTGGATCAGCGTGCCCGGCTTCGCCCTGCGGACCAGGTAATTGCTGACCTTGCCGTCGGGAATCGCCTTCACGGTGATCGTGACGCGGCCGTCCTGGCGGCTTGTCGGCGAGGTGACGGAGTAGGCACGCCACAGGCGCACCCCGTCGACGTCGACCCCGATCCGTACGTACTGACCGGCCGTGTGCCCGCGCCAGCCTCGTCCCGGCCTGATCACGACGGTCGCGGCGTCATCCGTCTCGGGGTGCACGGCCTCGATGCGCCCACGCAGGTCGGCGCCCGCGCGCAGCGGGCTGACCAGGTCGAGGTAGTCCGACGGCAGCAGCGGCGTCGTGACCATCTCCAGCATTTTCCACGCCCTGGTGCGGAGGGCTGTACTCGTCATGACTCCAGCTTGCTGTGCCTCAGGGCGTAAAGTCCTGACCGCAGGACGTGAATCTGGTCGGTCGATTTGTTCGCAGGGAACAAAAAATGAGCCATGTAATCCGGAGGGCCACCGAGCCGGCCCTGGATGAGACGACGGTCACCGCGCTTCGGGCCGCGCTGAGAACCACCGCCGACGAGGTCGTCCAGGCGATCATCGACGAGGTCCCTCCCTACGCCAACGCCCTGTCGGGCCGTATGGGCGGCACGATCCGCCGAGCCGTCCGCACGGCCCTGGGCCACTACCTGGACGTGGCGAGCGGGAACGCCACGGGCGGCGACGCCGGTGACGCGGCCTACGAGCTGGGCCGCGGCGAGGTGCGCGACGGCCGTTCGATGGACGCCCTGCTCAGCGCCTACCGTGTCGGTGCCCGCGTGGCCTGGCGATGCCTGGCCGCCGGTGCCGTACCCGCAGGTCTGCCCGCCGCCGAGGTCGCCAAGTTCGCCGAGTTGACCTTCGCCTACATCGATGAGCTCTCCGCCGCGAGCGCCGCGGGCCATGCCGACGAGCTGGCCGCCCGGGGCCGGGTTCATGAGCGCCACCTGGAACAACTGGTCCGCGACCTCCTCGCCGGCGCGAGCCCGGACGTGCTGCTGGCCTCTGTTCAACGGGCCGGCTGGCAGCCTCCGGTTTCGCTGACCGCGGTCCTGCTGCCCGCCGCCCAGGCCCGGCCTGCCTACCGCGCGCTCGACCCGAGCACCCTCGTCCTCGACGATCTGCCGGACGCCTTGGGCGTACTGCTCGTCCCCGATGCCGACCGATCACATCTCCTGAGGCAGCTGGCCGACCGCACCGCCGTGGTCGGCCCGGCCCGGCCATGGACCCGTGCGTCCGCCTCGTACGAACGAGCGGTACGCGCGCGCTCCCTCTCCTCCGACATCCGCGACACCGAGGACCACCTGCCCGAGCTGGTGCTGAGCGCCGACATGGAGGCGTTCGCGGACCTGCGGGCCCGAGCCCTCGCACCGTTGCGGACCCTGCCTGACGCGACCGCGCGGCGGCTGGAGGAGACGTTGCGGGCGTGGCTGCTGCACCAGGGCAGACGGGACGAGGTGGCGGCGGCGCTGTTCGTCCATCCCCAGACCGTCCGGTACCGGATGTCGCAGCTGCGGGAGCTGTTTCCCGATCTGGGGTCGCCGCACCGGGTCCTTGAACTGACGCTGGCGGTCGGTCTTCGGGGCAGCTGATGAGTTCCTTCGACCGTCCATGACAGCGTCCACGGCCGCGTCCGCGAGTGGTCCAGAACCGTGTCCGCGAGGAGTAATTGTCAAATGTTGTGGACCTGGGCGAGGCTGTCACCGGCCTCACCTGCGGTGCTCTCCGGGGGTTCCCAGGTTTCACTCGGCGGGTGTCGGGACCCGGTTGAAGAACCGTCCGGCCATGTCGGCCCCGATGATGGCGCCGTTGGCGTCGCGGGTGAGGAAACCGCGCTGGCCGATCAGGCCGCCACCGGTGACGATGTACTCGTCGCCGCAACCGGGTAGCAGGCCGAGGCCGGCTGGCGGCAGGTCCGCCGGCAGTTCCCGGTCGGCCGCCGCGCGGATCTCCGGCTTGATCCGGCATTCAACCGTCATCGTGTCACCGTCGGTGTCGATGATCAGCGTCATGAATTCGTTCGCGTAGTGCCCGGTGATCTCATGGGCTCGCTGCGGGTCGTACGGGAGCGGCTCGGGGTCCCGCTCGACCACGCCGAGGTAGTGTTCGAGCGCCCAGCGGAGCACGGCCTGGTTGAACTCCAGCCCGTTGTCGGGCCCGGCGTTGGACGCTGCGACGACGGCGAAGTCCCGCTCCGGAACCAGTAGCAGGTTGGCGAACTGGCCGTTGGTCGATCCGCCGTGCCCGACGGTGCGCACGCCGTCCACGTCGCGCAGGAACCAGCCGAGGCCGATGGCGTCGCCGAGCGTGGAGCCGTGCAGTTCCACCGTCGGCTCCTGCATGCGCCGCGCCAGGTCACGGCCGCCGAGGTGGAACCGGGCCCAGCGCAACTGGTCGGAGACCGAGGACACCAGGCCGCCGCCCGGGTTGTTGCCGCGCGTGTCCTTCCACGTCCGGGCGACCTTGAGCGCCCCTTCGCTGAGGTTGTGACCCACGGCGAACCGGCGGGTGATGGCCTGTCCGGCGGTGAAGACGCTGTCGGTCATGCCGGCCTGTTCCAGGACGAGTGAGGCGACAGCGGCCTCGTAGGTCTCACCGGTGACGTTCTCGACGACCCGGCCGAGCAGGTTGTAGCCGAGCTGGCTGTAGGAGGCGCGGCCGCCGACTGGGCCGATCAGCGCCACCTCAGCCATGTGGGTCACCTCGCGGGCCAGCGCGTCGTCTCCGTCTCCGCTGTCGAAGACCATCCGGGTGTCCAGCCCGGCGGTGTGGTTGAGCAGGTTCAGGATGGTGATCTGCGCGGCCGCGCACTCATCGGGGAGCCGGAGTTCGGGAACGTAGCGGCGCACCGGCGCCTCCAGCTCGACCCGCCCCTGCTCGACCAGGCGCATGATCGCGGTCGCCGTGTAGGTCTTGGTGACCGAGCCCAGCACGAACAGCGTGTCCCGGTCGACGGGCAGCGGGTTGTCGATGCTCGTCACGCCGTGGCAGACGGTCAACTCCCGTCCGTCCACCAGGACTCCCACCGCCGCACCCGGGATGCCGAGCTCCTTGGCCTTCTCCTCGATGAGCTCCGCCAGCGCATCGTGTGACATCTCGATTCCCCCTCGATCGGTGTGGTTCGCGCTCGGCACCGAGCTGCCCATCCGGGCGTCGCGGCGACTTGCACTGTGTTCAAGTGGAGGCTAGCGAACGACTTGAACACTGTGCAAGGAGTTTCTTGAACAGCGTGCAAGTCGAGGGCTATCGTGAATCCATGCCCCGCAACACACTGACCCGCGAACAGATCCTCATCGCCGCCATCACCCTGCTGGACGCTGAAGGGCTGGAGGGTCTGAACATGCGTGCTCTGGGCCAGCGGCTGGGCTCGGCGGCCACTGCGGTCTACTGGCACGTGGGCAGCAAGGACAACCTCATCGCCCTCGCCGGCGACCAACTGTGGCACGAAATCGCGCTGCCCTGCCCCGACGAGGTCGGCTGGCGCACGGCGGCCACCATCATGGCCAGTGACCTGTACGCGATGCTCACCCGCCACCCGTGGCTGCTGCAGGCCTTTGGCTCCCTCCTCATGTTCGGCCCCGGCAAGGCCCGCCACGACGACCACCTCCTCGCCATCTACGAAACCGCGGGATTCGCTGGCCCCGCAGCCGACCAGGCCGCGGCCGCCGTTTTCACCTTCGTCCTCGGCAACGCCCTCGGCACAGCCGCGACAGCCTCGCTCACCCGCAAACTGCGGCGCGAAGGTAGCGGTGACGCCGAACAGGCCATCGGCGACGCCCAGGCCGAGGCTCGCGAGATCGCCGCACAATTCCCTCGGCTGCGCGCCCGCCTGGACACCCACAGCGCCGACTACGGCGCGGCGCCCGACAACACTTTCCAGATCGGCCTCCAGGCCATCCTCGACGGGCTGGAGGCGCTGCGACGCGGGCCTACTCGGTGACCATCACGCGATTATCCGGGAAGGCACGCTCGGCCCACGGTTCGAAGACGGGGCCGAGGCGGAGGGCGGCGGCCCTGCGGTCCAGGTGCCGCAGCACAGCAGACTGGGCCATGGCCTGGTCTGGATCGGTGAGGACCTTCGTGACCAGAACCGTCTCTTCAGCGCCGGTGACCTGCACGAACTCGCGAAGGTAGGCAGCGAAACGTAGGGGCTCGGCCGGCTCTTCCTGTGGGGCGTCGTAGGGGCGCATGCGGCTTGGTCCCGCCGCTCGACCAAGACGCCGTTCTCGAACCTCGCTCCCGCGCGGACGAGGGCGACGAGGTGGGCTCCGGTGATCGCGCGCCAGCGGGCCTGGGCGGACTCGACGAGCTTGAACACCATGGCGAGCGCGGCGGCCGGGCTGCCGGCGCCGCGGGTGACCTCGGTGCGGAGCTTGACGGTGGAGAAGGTCGACTCGATGGGATTCGTGGTCCGCAAGTGGATCCAGTGCTCGGCCGGGAAGTCGTAGAAGGCCAGCAGTTCCTCCTGGTCGTCGGCGATCTTCGCGACGGCTTTGGGGAACTTGGCGCCGTAGGTCTTCGCGAATGTATCGATCGCCTTCTCGGCGTGGCCGCGGTCCTCGGCGTTGTAGATCTCCTGCATTGCCTTCGTCGCGCCCGGCTGTGCCGACTTCGGCAGGGCGTTCGTGACATTTCGAGCCTTGTGGACACAGCAGCGCTGATGCCGGGCGGCGGGGAACACCTCGGACAGGGCCTTCCACAGGCCCATCGCGCCGTCGACGACGACGAGCTCGGGGTCGTGCATGCCGCGGCGGCGGCAGTCGCGCAGCAGGTCGGCCCACGACTCAGTGGACTCTCGCAGCCCCTCGGCCAGGGCGATCAGCTCCTTGGTGCCATCCAGGCGCACTCCGAGCAGGACCAGGACGCAGGAGTGGGCCTGGCCGAGGCGGACCTTGGGGTGCACCCCGTCGGCCCACACGTGGACGAAGTCGCTGTCCGCGAGGTCTCCTGGAAGGCGGCGTGGTCGTCGCTCCACTGCTTGGTCAGCCGGGTCACGGTGGCCGGCGACAGCCCGGCCGACGAGCCGAGGAACTGCTCGAGCGCGGGCACAAAGTCGCCGCTGGACAGCCCGTGCAGGTAGAGCAGCGGCAGCACCTCGCTGACCTTGGGCGACTTGCGGCACCACGGCGCAAGGATCTTCGAGGAGAACCGCATCCGCTCGCCGGTGGCCTCGTCCACGCGCCGGTCGTTGACTCGGGGCGCGGTGACCTCGACCGGTCCGGCCGCGGTGGCCACCGCGGCCGGACCGGTGGCGGCCGTTGCGGACCACCAGGCGGCGGCCACGCTCGTCGGTCTCCGCAGCCAACTCGGATATGTACTGATTGACTTCGGCCTCCAGGGCGGCGGCGAGCATCCGCCGGGCGCCTTCGCGGACGATCTCGTCGATCAGAGAGCCGGTCTCGGTCGAGCCGCCGGCGTTCACTGCGGTGAGCACGGGCGTGCCTTCCCAACCCGCGCTGCGAACGCGGGCCTACTCGGTGACTGGTCGATCAATCACCCGGGAAGGTACGCCCTTCGCGCGCTCCGGGGGAGCCGATCCACAAGTCCTGAGCATTGCTACCGTGTCCGCGAGTGGTCCAGGACTGGCACCTCGTCCTTGGCGCGATCAGCTGGCTGGTGCCCCCCGGGAAAGAACCTACCGAAGCAGCAAGGCACGTTCTTGCGCGAGGACGAGTCGGAGAGGTCGCTCAGTGGCAATCTGCTCGCTCTCTACGGCGCTGTGAAGAACATCGGGAAGCGCAGGCCCAGCCACGGTTTGCGGCCCCAGACGAGGACCTTGGCGCGGGCCATGACGGTGGGGGTGGTCCAGCGGCCCAGGGCGAGGAGGAGGAAGGCGACGGGGTCGATGGCGATCGTGCAATCGGGGCGCCGGGGCGGGGTGTCGGTGACCGTGGGCACGCCGTCCGCGAAGGTGACGGCGAAGCGGTCGCTGCCGATTCGCAACAGGTAGCACGCATGATGGCCGACCGCGCCGGAGTTCACTACACGGGGCATGGCCAGTCGTATGAAGGGCAGCGTGAACGCGACCACTTCCCGGTTGACCATGTGCGGCCCGCGCAGCGCGACCGCGATGTCGTAGCCGTGCCCGAGCAGGTGCGTGAGCAGGTACGAGCCCAGGGTGGCCCTATCCATCGGCCCCATGGGCGTCAGCATCGTCTCCCGCGAACTGCAGTCGGCAGCGGCCGCAACGAAAGCCCGCGCCCTGTCCGCGATCTCCGCGCCGAGGATGGCCGGATCCCGCTCCGGGAAGACTGCCAGCGCCGCACGGTTGGCCGCCGCGAGGCCGCTCGGCGTCCCATCGCCGTAGGTATGGTGCTGGCCCGCCCCGATGTCCGCCATCAGCTTCCCCGCCAGCGCGAGGTGCGCCGCCGCCTCGCCCACCGTCCACTCCGCGCCCGGCAACGGCGTCTGCGGGTCGGCCCCCGCCTCCAGCAGCACCGCGATCCGGTCGGCAGTGGCGACAATGGCATCCTCGGGTGTCATGAGCACGATCCTTTACGCACTCGGACGTCCTGTCCAGAGTCCTGTCGTCCCACTCCCCGCCCCAACCTGAAGAACCACCACCGGTAGTTCGTCAAATCCGGCGGTGGCGGTGGCGGTGGCGGTGGCGGGGGTTGGCGGTAGGCCGGGCCTTGCCGTCCGGGTGTAGGTGGTGCTTCTGCGGTCCGCACTCGTCGGCGGATACCGTCGATCAGCTTCCGCCGCCAAAACCGGCGGCCGCCCCACCCCCGCTACCGGCAACAGCGGCGCCAGCACCGACCACTGCTCGTCATAAAAGCACCCCCGGCCCTACCCGGCCCAGCCGCCACAGCCCTGGCGTCTCTGTACGCGAGCGCGGTGAGGGGCCCACGGACTATCGGCGGGCCCTTTCGCGGATTCCCACACACCCTCCGGCGGCGGACGCGCCAGCCGATCCCGACCCTTCTTCGATCTCCGGGACTACCGGGGCAGGGAAGACTCGCCCGGCTGCTGCCCAAGACGTTCTGTCAGCTCATGGGGGGCAGCCCGGGTTCCGGCAGTACCCGCAGGGAGTTCAGGGTGAAGGCCAGCAGATGGTAGTGGCCCACCAGCATGGGGAGTTCGATCAACTGTTGCTCCGTCAGGTGACGGGTCAGCCCTGCCCACGTCGACTGACCGATCCGGGCGTCGGAGTGCAACTCGTCCGTGGCCCGCAGCAGCAACGACTGCCGTTCCGTCCAACCCGGCGCGTCGGGCCCCACAGCCACCCGAGCCATGTCCTCCGATGACAACCCCGCCTTCGCCGCGATTCTCACGTGCTGGCCCCACTCGTAGGGCGAATCGCAGTTGCGCGCCACTCGAAGAATGACCAACTCGCGGTCGGCGAAGGGTAGCTCCCCCGCAAGCAGCAACTGGCTGCTGAAGGGAAGCCAGGCGGCGAACAGCTTCGGATGACGAGCAAGCGTCGTAAACACGTGTGCCTCACCGAGCGAAGACACGCCGAGGCCCAGTGATCCGATGTCGGCGGACAACGTCTCCCGCACGGATTCATCCCATTCATCCGCGGGCTGCGGGGGAATGCGAGGCGCGGCGGGCGGCATCGGCGGCTCTGACACGCGGGCCACGGTATGTCAAAGGCAGTCCGGCGGTAACGCCAACGACAAGCCACGTATCTGAAGCACTTCCAGCCACGCGTCACCGACGGCGGACGACGGCGGCGCGGGATGGTGGACAGCGGACACCACGGCACGGAGGAGCACGAAGCCTGTTCCGCCTCGTACCCGGCACCGGCCACATCCTCGACTCCTCGGTTGTCCTCCACCGCGGCAAGGTGGCGGCTGCGCATCCACGAGGGCGGCGCGTTCTCCACGATGGGCCCTGTGGCCGTCGGCTTATACCGACAGGGTTGCCTTCTCCGCGTACGACGTACGACGTACGACCTCGCCCGGCCAGGGCACGGTATCCCAGGCACTCCATGTATCCGCAGGTCAGGCGGGATGGGATGGTCCCATCCCGCCGGATCGGCCGTGGGTGGTTGCGCGCGGCTGCTGCGACCGTTGATGCTGTGGATGCCGCACCGACCAGGCCCGGGCTGACCAGCCGGCCTCGCCGCGGCATCCACGTCCACGCACTCACATCCACGGGGGAACACCCATGTCCATGCGCATTCGCACGAGCGCTCTGACCGCACTGACCGTCGCCGCTGTCGCGGCGGGCACGGTCCTGACCGCACCTGTCGCGGGCGCCGCACCGAAGGCGGCCGCGCCCAAGTTCCTGTCGGCGTCCCAGCTGCCGCCGCACCCGACGTCATCCTGGACCGCCGGGCCGGTCACCGAGGGGTTCCCGGAGGCACTCGGCCTCTGCGTGAGCACGGAGGGCGTGCTCGACTACGACTACCGCCACCGCACCTTCCGAACCGATGTGGACGCCAGTGCCGTGCAGCTGACCGTCGTGACGGGCACGGCCGCCCAGGCCAAGGCCCTGGCGAAGCACTACGACGACCTGATCCGCACCTGCGCCGACCGACTCGAGGCCTCCTCGCCCGACATCGACGCCGAGGGCCGGGACTACGGCACGCTGCCGGTCGAGGAGGGCGCCCACGTCCGTGGCCTCAACACCGAGACGTCCTGGGGCGCCAACGACGTAGCCCTGCTGTCGGTCGGACGGGACGGCAGGACCGTCACCGTCGTCCAGTGGGGACAGATGGGCGACTTCGTGAACGCGCCGGTGACCGCTTTCAAGACGACCACGACCACGGCCGTCAACAAGCTGTACTGACCAGACGACCACCGGGAAAGGGGCCGGCCGCCGCTCTTCGCCACGGGGGTCGGAAGGACGGCCCCCGTTCCGGTCATGCCCCGGGGACCTCCGAGTTGGTTGCCTAGGCATTCCTCGCCTCGGGCCGCGACGACTCCGACGGCGTCGGCCCGGCCAACGTGCTCGACCTCCGGCGGTGAGCGCGGTGCCCTGGCCCGTACGCACGTGACTGAAGGACTGTCCGTCCTGCAGGACGTCCGTCCTGGAGGACCTGCCCGAGCAAGGCCGGGCGATGTTGCGTGACGTGCTGGACATCGCCCGGCCGCGCCCGACAGCAGCCGGGCGGGCGGGGCGGTGGCCATCGTCTGGCGTGCTGCCGTATGCGGACGGGCGCTCAGCGCCTCGTCTCGTACCTGGTCAGGAGCACGCCGCCGGGAAGCGTCCGCGTCTCCACCAAATTCAGGTTCACCCAACCGTCCAGCGCGGTGAAGAACGGTGTGCCGCCGCCCGCCAGGACCGGCGCGGTGGCCAGCACGTACTCGTCGATCAGTCCGGCCCGCATGGCCGCTCCGGCGAGCGTCGCGCCGCCGATGTCCATCGGGCCGCCGTCCTCGGCCTTGAGCCGGGTGATCTCGGCGACCGCGTCGCCGGTGACCAGGCGGCTGTTCCAGTCGACCTTGTCGATCGTCGAGGAGAACACCACCTTCGACATGTCCCGCCAGCGGCGCGCGAACTCGGCCTCCGCCGGGGTGGCGTGGGGCTGCTGGTCGCCGGTCGGCCAGTAGGAGCTCATCGTCTGCCACAGCTTGCGCCCGTACAGCGTGACGTCGGTCGCCTGCAACTGGTCGGACCAGAACTGGAACAGCTCATCGCTCGGCACGCTCCAGCCGATGTCGTCGCCGGGTGCGGCGATGTAGCCGTCCAGGGTCACGTTCATGCCGTAGATCAGTTTCCGCATGGCGCCAGCCTTCCGTAAGTCGGTCTCACACGTGGAGACCGGCGCGGGGCGGGAAACTCATCGGTGCGCGATCTGCTCGTATGGAGTCCTCGTGGTCGGTGGCTCAGGCGATAGTTCCTTCCCGCAAACGCACGGGCCGGGACCCGGCCGTGCTGCCCCGCAGCGTGGTCTACGACCCCGATCATCGCCGTGAACCCCGGCGGCCTGTGAGCCCGCACCGATGCTCTGCGTGGCGCCTGGCTGTGCGGGGCCTGTCTGGACGCCACGACCCTGTCGCTGCACCACAAGCTGTGCCACGTCCTGGGCGGCACCTCTGCTTGCCCCACGCCGCCCTCCACACCGTCCTGGTGCCGTACGTGACCGCCTTCAACCTCCCCACGGCGCCGGCCGCCGAACAGGCCCTCCGTCGCGCCCTGGCCACGGATGCGTACCGAAGCACCTGGCGCGAGCATCAAGCCGAACTCGGCGCCCCGCGCTCGCTTGCCGAACTCGGCCTTGACGACGGGGACTTGGGCGGGGCCGTCGCCCAGGCCCTGGCCCACCCCTACACCAACCCCCGCCCGGTCACCGCCAAAGCCCTCCGCGCGCTCCTCGTGGACGCCAGGAGGGGCACTCGATGTGATCGCTGTCCGCGGCGGTGCGGCAGGTGGACGGAGCGGTTGCGGTCGGCTCTCGGCCGAGGTGGATCTCGTCCGCGCCGGCCGGCCTCGACCGGAACAGGAAGCTCAAGCGCCAGATGTGCGCACGCGCCGACTTCGCACCGCTCGCCAAGCGGGCCCTCCTCGCCCCGTGACCGATGTCAGGGGCGCATGGAAGCATGCCTTCGTCCGAGACAGCCGTATCAGGAGCCATGCATGGGAACGTGGGGAACCGGCCCGTTCGACAACGACCGCGCCGCAGACTTCGTCGACGAACTTGAGGGGCTCACCCGGCAGCAGGTCATTGACGTGCTGGAGCGGGCATTCCGCCGAGTCACCGACTAGGGAGTGCGCGTCGACGGCGGAGACGGGGCCGATGCCGTTGTCGCCGGCGCTCTCGTCGCCAGCACCCTTCCGGACAGTCCCACCGGCATCAACCCCGATGTCGGCCGATGGCGGGGGCGCCGCTGAAGACAGCCCGTGATCGTGCGTCCGGACGAACCCAGGGGGCCTGAATCGCTCCGGGTGGTGCACATTGGGTGGTGCGGTGGCGCCGGTTCTCTCGCGCGGTGTCGTCAGAGGCGGGCAGCGGCCCGCCAGGCCGACAACAACGACGTCCGGCACGTGCCACCGGGACGGCCGGGACGGGTCGGCGCACGGAGCCGCGGGTCATCCGCGAGCCGACGGTTCCGCCGGGAAGGTGTCGTGGTCGTCGACATCCGTGAAAGCAGTCGCACACTCTGTCCGAGCCCCTCGGCCGAACTGGTGGACCCGGGCGGGAAGGCCGAGCCCCGGAGCCTGGACGGACCCGGAAACCACCGTCGCGTCGAGCATGAGGGCGAGCCGGAGCTGCGGATCCCGCCCCAGTACAACCAGGACGTCATCGCCGGCGAGTTGCCCGCAGAGATCACACAAGTCCTTGCCGTCACCTAGCTGTTGCGGGTCAGGACGTGGGTGACGGCGCATAGTGGTGGGCAAGGCTGGTGGCGAGGTCACGGAGGTGAGCCCTGGCTTCGGTGGGGCCGTGCACAGTGATGGTGCTCCCGAACGGCAGTAGTGCTCGGAGGTCCTCCAGTTGCAGGAAGCGGATCGTCACCTTGTGGCCGGTGGCGGATGCCTCATGGTCGTCGCGGACGAGTCGTTGTCCAAAGATTCGTCGCGCTCGCTCGATCTGGGTGTGGTCGACGGTGGCGCTGACCTCGATCGCATGGCTGTGTTCCCACTGATCAACGAGCGCTGCAGCGACGGTGGCCAGCGTCTGGTTCGCGCGAATCCGTCGTGGCTGGTCGACTTCCTTCCACGTCGTGATCCGTTCGAGTCGGTACATCCGTGGCACTTGGGCACGGTCGGCGACGAGATACCAGGTGCCGGCCTTGGCGAACAGCCCGTAGGGATCCACGACCAGGCCGCGTGGGCATGACTCGCGGGGGCTGTCGTATTCGATCCGTAGTCGGCGACCTCGCCGCACCGAGCCGATCAGCGAAGCCGGAGTCGTGCCCGAAGCTCGTGTCTGGAGCCAGGGACGGCTGTCCGCGTGCACGACGTCGGTGAGCGGCAGGAGTTCATGACCTCGACGTGCCTGTGTTGCGACGATCTTGGAGAGCGCCCGCCGGCTTTCGACCGATGCGTTGAGCTCCGCACGTTGCTTCTCGTCCAGCCCGGTGAGCGAGAGATGATCACGCTCGCCCGGCGTGAGCCGCGTGAGGTCGAGCCCGGACCCGGGCAGCATGGTCACGCCGCCGAGGCGGCCCCGTTGTGCGGTCACCGGCAGACCGGCGTCGCGGAGCCAGTTCAGGTCCCGGGTGATGGTTCGAAGGGACACCCCGAGGGCCGAGGCAAGTTCCTGTGTGGTCACGGCATCCCGCGATTCGAGGAGCAGCATCAGGGTGAAGAAGCGGTCTGGCGTCACACCCCAAGTTTTTCAGGAATTGCGACACGATGCGGCGCAGATTCCGATCAGGCTGGTGGATGTGTACCTACGACCCGTGAGAGGGAGCAACCATGACCACATCCGTCGTGTCCATCGTCTACGTGAACGACGCTCCCGCCGCAGCGCGTTTCTACGGCGACCTCCTCGACATGAGGCCGTCGTTCGAGACTTCGGGATACATCACCTTCGACCTCGGGCCGGGCGCTGACCTCGCTCTGTGGGCTGGCCAGTTCGAGGATCTGTCACCGGACGTCCCGCGTACCAGTGAGGTGTGCGTGGCCGTCGACGGTGGGCCCGACGAGATCGACGCGATCTTCAAGCAGTGGCAGTCCAAGGGCGTCACGATCCTGCACGAGCCTCATGATGAGGGGTTCGGGCTGACCTTCCTCGCAGCTGATCCCGACGGGAACCGTATCCGCGTCGCACCGCAGGACTGAAAGTCCACAACGTGGCAGGCGCACACGACGAGTGTCGCGCCTGCCGCCGTCCGACTTCGAGAGGACGTCGAGTGCCCCACGCGATGCGGCCCCTGGGCGTCGAGGGCCGTAGGCGGCTCGTGCAGCGGTGTCAGACACGCCCCATCGCCCACGTCGCCAATCCGAACGGGGCACCAGCATGGCTCATCGAGCAGAGCGATTCCTGGCGCCGCGAGCACGAGTGGTCCGGGCAACGGATCACCCACGAACCTGTGAGCATCGGTCTGTGATCGATCGGCGGACTGTCAGTCGAACACCTGACCGACCCGGCTGGGCCTCGGCCCACGCCGCTTCAACGACACAGGCGGCGAGAACAGCCGGAAGCCGGGGAAAGATCACCGCCCGCCGGCCCTGACGCATGGTGCACCGGGAGGTGAAGAAGGTCGGCGGGATCCTTGATGGCGGCGGGTGCCGGGCCACGCACAGCCGAAACAGCGATCAGGCCGAGGTCGCCAGTCGGGCGAAGTCGGCGGGGCGAAGCGCGGCTACGTCTACCTGCACTCCGTCGTCGACGGGTTCTCCCGGCTCGCCTACACAGAACCGCTGGGCGACGAGAAGGGCGCGACTGCTGCTGGCTTCCTTGCCCGGGGGGAAGGTCTGGCTGGCCGCCCACGGCAGAGAACACATCCACCAGGTCGTCACCGACCATGGCACTTGCTACCGCTCCGGCGACTTCGCCCGCATCGTCGGGCAAGGCGCCCGGCATCAGAGGACCAAGCCATCCACACCTCGACACCACGGGAAGGCGGAGCGCTACCAGCGCATCATGGCCGAGGAAGCACTCCTCTACGCATGTGAGTTCACCAGCGAAGACGCCCGGTCAGCCGCGATCGCAGTGTGGAATCATGGCGCGGACCCGCCCCAGCGTAAGGACGAGGAGTCAGCATGCTCGCCAATTGGTCGGCGCTGGCGGCCGGAAGGCGTCATTCGGTGGGACGGCGCAGGGACGGAACCGTTCTCGCCGTGGGCCATACCGCAGCCGATGAATGTCGCGTCGAGCGCTGGGAGGATGTCGTCGCCGTGGCAGCCGGCAACGTCCATACGGCGACGAACACGGGCAAGTCCCATACGGTGGGACTCCGGTCGGACGGCACGGTGCTGGCGACGGGGTGGAACGGCGATGGGCAATGTGAGGTCACCGGATGGAGCGGAGTCGCGGCCGTGGCCGCCGGCTGGCGCCGCACCCTCGGGCTGCTCGGGAACGGCCGCGTGCTGGCCGTCGGCCGGAACTCAGAAGGGCAGTGCGACGTGCGGTCCTGGCGCGAGATGGTCGGCCTCTCGTGCGGCGACTGGCACTCGGTCGGAGTTCGGGCGGACGGTTCCGCACTGGCCGCGGGCAACGATCGACGACGTCAGTGTGCCGTCGAAGGGTGGCGTGACCTCGCCGCCATCGCGGCCGGGTATGCCCACACCGTCGGCCTCAGGGCCGACGGGCGCGCAGTGGCGACCGGAGACCGGACATCCGGAGCGTGCGAGGTCGATCGGTGGGAAGAGGTGGTGGCGCTCGACGCGGGCAGCCACCACACCGTCGGGGTGACTGAGTCCGGGCGAGCCGTCGCCGCGGGAGACAACAGCTACGGACAGTGCGAAGTCGGCGATTGGCGCGACATCATCGCCGTGGCAGCCGGTTCGACGCACACCCTTGGCCTGCGGGCGGGTGGCACAGTCGTGTCCACAGGAAACAACGCCGACGGACAGTGCGCCGTCGACGCCTGGGCCGGAATCCGGCTTCCCTGGTAATCCGGCCGGACTTTATATGTGTCCTGGAGATGTGGACGTCGGTCAGCGCGAACACCTCGTCCTCGTCGCTGTCCCAGCCGGTCGCCGGGTCGTCGGGGCGGTGCACCCGCGACGCGCGGTAGGAGCAGCCGTCCTGGTCGGCTTCCGCCCAGGTGAAGGGCGCGGCCTCGCCGGATTCCCGGGACGCGGACGAGTCGGGGTCCGGGGTGCGCACGGCCGAGAAAGGCGCCCAGACCTCGCCCGGTACCTCGGGCGAGGCCCAGACCCCCCGGCCGGACTCGTCGTCCCACGACCGGCCACGCCCGCGGCGCCCGACGCCGAACCGCCCGTCACGTCGGTAGGCGACATCGTGGTGGACTCCGTCCACCAGCGGGCCGTCGTCAGCAACCCGCGCGGCGGCCAGATCGTCGTCACCGACTACGACGGCAGGACCATCAGAACCGTGCCTTCGCTACCCGGCGCGAACGGTCTGGAACTGTCGGCCGACTCGGGCACGCTGTTCGCGGCGGTGCCGGGCGCCGACGCGGCTCAGAGTTCTTCCCGCTCGGTACGACCGGCGTCTCCGAGGTCACGCTCACGGGCACCCCGACCACGAAGGTCCGCTTCCGGTTCCGCTCGGAGTACCACGACACCGCCTCCGGCGACAACGTCAACACCACGACGTACGGCGCCTGGAAGTACTTCATCTTCACCAGTTAGCGCTGGCGCATCAGACGACGTCTGCCCAGTGCGGGATCTCCCCGAGGCGTTCGTCGGCAGGGTGCATGTTCCGCCAGATGATGTAGTGGCGGATCAGGCTGCCCTGCGGTTGAGTCGGGAGCTGTTGGTCTGATTGCGG
Organism: Streptomyces stelliscabiei; assembly: GCF_014873495.1. Lineage (GTDB taxonomy): Bacteria > Actinomycetota > Actinomycetes > Streptomycetales > Streptomycetaceae > Streptomyces > Streptomyces bottropensis. The sequence goes on from NZ_JADBGF010000001.1 coordinate 10,003,147, forward strand.
ACGATCTCCGCGTGGTTCGCCGGCGCCCGGGTCGCGACCCGACGGCAGAGCTTCGTCGTCAGGTGCGGTGAGTAGTCGTCACGGACGATCGCCATACCCACGTTCGCCGGGTACAGCGAGCGCAGGTAGCGGCAGCACTCCTGGAACTTCGCCCTGTTTTCCGTCCGGGCGTGTCTAGTGCTGTGACCGCACGGGTTCGCCGTGGCGGCGGCGTCGGTGCTTGGACCGGCTGGAAGAATCTGTGCGGTCGCGGAGCAGAGCAAACTAGGCTCCCGACATGTCTGGTCCGACGTTGGTGATCGATCTGGCGGAGCCGCTCTCCCCATCTGCGCTGCAAGAGTTCCGCGCTTTGATGGTGGGGCTCTCCTCCCACTTCGCCGAGAAGCGGCCCGGGTTCTTCGACGTGAACGTGCCTGCGGAGCGGCTGGGCGTCCAGGACAGACGAGAGGAGGACTGGCGAAAGCCGTTCCCGCTTCCGCTCCTCGGCAACACCCCCGCGGACGAGGAGCTCACCGCCCTGGTGGGATTCAATCCGCAGCGTGAGGACTGGCGTCGGCCCTTCCTGGTCTACTTGATGGGACCTGGTATCGGCGATGAGAGCATCTTCCAGGCTGAGCACGCGGACGAGCCCGAGGTGGAGGCCGTCCTGGGCTTCAGACCGACCCATGCCGTCAATGTCAGCGCCTGCTGCAATCGCGAGATCGATCACGTGACCACGGCCCTGCTGACTGCCGCTGTCATGGACGTCATCGGGGGCGTGGCCAAGGCCGAGCTGCTGGACGGACAGGTGTCGGTCGTCGCCGGCCTTCCGGGGGTGTTGGGGATCACGGACGACGACTGGACCGTGCTGGGAACGGCGGAGTTCCTGCGGGCCTGGGTTGGGCAACCCGCCTTCCGGCTGGTCAAGTAGCCCATACAGATCCGCGATAGAGGTGATGCTGTGACCTGGAACGTTTGCCGTGTTCCGAAGTTCCGGGCGTCTGCCACGCCCAGCGCCGCGTCTGCCAGAGTGCCAGTGACGACGGCCGCCCGCGGCGGGTAGATGCGGAAGAGACGGCCGATCCGGAACGTCCGCACGCACGTCCCGGAGGAGTCGAAGCGCGTCACGGGCATCGACAAGCGGCCGCCGTACTTGCTGTACAGCGCGATGTCGCCGGTCTTGACGTATCCCGGCGTCCAGCGACGCGGGGATGATGTAGCCGCTGACCAGGAAGCTCGGCCCGATGTTGGGGGCCCGAGTCGGCCCCACCCTCGACGTGGGGCTGGGCCGCTCGGTGTGGGTCTCCGTGAGGGGGCGATGTCGGGTGGCCGCGAAGGAAGAGCTGTTCCTGCTGATCCGTCGGGACTCGTGGCGGAAGGGGTACGTCTCTTTTCAGCCATGCTCGTACAACGTCCCTGCACGGAAAGGTACTTCCGTGGAGGAGCATGCACCTGACATCTTGCATCCACCACTCGTTTCGTACGGCCCGGCCGGTGCCCTCAACACGGCCGGCCCGTCTCCGGAGGACGCATTGATACCCCACATATCCAGCCGGTCCAGACGCACGCTGGTGCTGGCGGCCACCCTCGGCGCCGCCCTCACGTTCGGCGCCCCGGGCGCCCTCGCGGGCACCCTCCCCGTCGTCCCCTCCACCGCGCCGGCCGCCAAGGCCCCCGCGCCGGCCGCGAAACCGGCTTCCCAGAGTGCGAGCTGGGTGGCCGGCACGCGTGCCTACCTCGTGATCACCGCCCCCGGTGACAACTCGGCGGTCCGCTCCGCGATCGCGGCCAACGGCGGCACCGTCTTCTCGGACTTCGACGCCATCGGCGTGATCGTCGCGCACTCGGCGTCCAGCGGATTCGCCGCCACCATGCGCGGCGTCGCCGGCGTGCAGCAGGTCGGTGCCACGCGTACCTCGGACGTCCCGGCCGACGCCTACAACCCGGCGCTCCCGGCCAATCCGGCCCAGGCCTCGACCCCGGCCGGGGAACCGGTCCGGGCCGACATGAGCCAGATCAAGGCCGACCAGGCCTGGGCCGTGAACCCGGGCTCCGCCTCGGTCAAGGTCGGCATCCTCGACACCGGTGTGGACGACCAGCACCAGGACCTGGCACCCAACTTCGACGCGGCCGACTCGGTCTCCTGCGCCTACGGCAAGCCCGACACCCGTACCGGCGCCTGGCGGGACGTCGACACGCACGGCACCCACGTAGCGGGCACCGTCGCCGCGGCCAAGAACGGCAAGGGCGTCGTCGGCGTGGCACCCGGAGTGAAGATCGCCGCGGTCCGGGTCGCCGAGCCGGGCAACTCCTTCTTCTTCGCCGAGAACACCATCTGCGGCTTCGTCTGGGCCGGTGACCACGGGTTCAAGGTCACCAACAACAGCTATTACACGGACCCGTGGCAGTTCAACTGCCCGGACAACATCGACCAGGCCGCCATCATCGAGGGCGTCAAGCGTGCCCAGGAGTACGCCGAGGCCAAGGGCTCCCTCCAGATCGCCGCCGCGGGCAACGAGAACTACGACCTCGCCCACAAGACGACCGACTCCGCGAGCCCGAACGACTCGACGCCGGTCACCCGCACCATCACCAACGCCTGCCTCGACATCCCGACCGAGCTGCCGGGCGTGGTCACGGTCGCGGCCAACGGCACGGGCGTCACCAAGGCCTCGTTCTCCAACTACGGGCAGGGCGTCATCGACGTCGCGGCGCCGGGCAGCAGCGTGTACTCCACCGTCCCCGGCGGCGGTTACGGCAGCAAGAGCGGCACCTCGATGGCCACCCCGCACGTGGTCGGCGTGGCGGCGCTCATCGCCAGCGCCGACCCGGGCATCACCCCGGCGCAGATCCGCGCCAAGCTGGCCACCCAGGCCAACGACATCGCCTGCCCCTCGGACAGCCGCTGCACGGGCACGACGGCCAACAACGCGTTCTTCGGCGAGGGACAGGTCGACGCCCTCAAGGCCGTCGGGGCCACCCCGCCTCCCGGCACGTACTTCGAGAACCTCGCGGACTTCGCCATCAACGACAACGCGACCGTGGAGAGCCCGATCGCCGTCACCGGCGTGACCGGCAACGCCCCGGCCACCCTCAAGGTGGGTGTGGACATCAAGCACACCTACATCGGTGACCTGAAGGTCGACCTGGTGGCGCCGGACGGCACCGTCTACGCGCTGCACAACCGCGCCGGCGGCAGCACCGACAACATCGCCCAGACCTACACCGTGAACGCCTCCTCGGAGGTCGCGAACGGCACCTGGAAACTGCGCGTCAACGACAACGCCGCCTCCGACACAGGCAAGATCGATGCCTGGAACCTGACCTTCTAGCGCAGGGCCCGGCAACGCCCGCGTGCAGGACGCACTGCGCCGACGACAGCTGCCCGCCCGCGGCCGCGGACAAGGCGGGGCTGGGATCTGTTCGGCCAGGGCTGCGAACGGCTGGGCGGCAGAGGACATAGGGGCCTCGGCGGCGGTGTACACCGCGGTCGGGGCCCCTATGCCGAAGGGGTCCAGGAAGGCCGTGGATGGCCTGGGGCCGGTGTCCGGCTCACCCTGCGTCTCCGGGAGGGGCTGCGAGGCCGTGTCCACGCTGACCGTACGGGCGGCAGGGCCGAGGCTGAGCACGCCGCGGCCCCGAGGAGTGCCGGCCGGTTCGAGCGGAGGACCGCCGTCCAGGCCCGGACCGCGGAGGCGGCCTGGCCGGGGGAGGCCTACGTCTCGCGCACCGACTCCTGCAGGGCGGCCATCAGTCCAGTCCCGGACCCGGCTCCGTCGGCTCTCACGGTCGCAACGGCCGCCTCCGGCCAGATCGGAGAGCCTCGTGGCGTCCACGCCGTTGCCCCCCGACCAGGTCGCCGACAGGGTTGGGCCGCTGCCGGTCGACGCGCTGCACGGGAACCGGCCCCTGCCAAGCGGCGGCGCCGCACGACTACGGTATCCACCACAGGGGCCTGCCGAAGGGCCCGAGGTGAGCTGTTGGCCTCCGCCCCGGGCCGCTCCGGGGAGCGAATCTTCATGGCGTCCTGGAGCTGTTCAAGGCGTATCTCAAGCCCCCGGCGGCTGGCGGAGGACGCCACCCGCCGGAACCCGGTCCCTCTTCACCACCCCGGCTGTCCACTACGGGCCACGCGACAGCGAACCCGGTCACCGCGACGAGCGGAAGGCCCCGCTGGATACGGGCGCTCCCCACGCCGGCGACACGCAACTAGGGTACGGCGTATGAGCCAGACTCCCGTCGACCCCGTCGCGCACAACCGCCTCGCCTGGGACCGCGAGGTGGAGGAGGGCAACGAGTGGTCACGCCCGGTCGGCCCCGAGGTGATCGCGAAGGCGCGGGCCGGCCAGTGGTCCATCGTCCTGATCGGGTACGAGCCGGTCGACCCGACCTGGTTCCCGCCGGAGATCGCCGGTCGCGACGTGCTCTGCCTCGCCTCCGGCGGCGGGCAGCAGGGTCCGGTGCTGGCCGCGGCGGGCGCGCGGGTGACCGTCTTCGACAACTCGCCCCGCCAGCTGGCGCAGGACGAGATGGTCGCGGCGCGGGAGGGGCTCGACCTACGCACCGTGCTCGGCGACGCGCGCGACCTGAGCCCGTTCCCGGACGCCTCGTTCGACCTTGTGGTCCACCCGGTCTCCAACCTGTTCATCCCGGATCTGGCGCCGGTCTGGCGCGAGGGCCACCGCGTGCTGCGCCCCGGCGGGACGCTGCTGTCCGGCTTCCTCAACCCGGACGTCTACCTCTTCGACGCCGAGTCCTTGGAGACACGCGGCGAGCTGGTGGTGCGCCACCGCCTGCCCTACAGCGACCTCACCCACCTGGAGCCCGCCGAGCGGGAACGGCTGTGGGGCCTCGACGCGCCGGTGGAGTACAGCCACACGCTCACCGAGCAGCTCGGCGGGCAGATCGCGGCGGGCTTCGCCATCACCGGCTTCGTCGAGGCGCCGCACCACTCGGAGGCCACCGCCGGCTGGCTCTCCGGCTACTTCGCCACGAAAGCGGTCAAGGCCGGCGCCGGTCATTGACCCTCCACCGGCCGGGCCAGGTCAGCAGTGAGGCCGGCGGGCGGCTGGGTCAGGTGGGCAACGACTCTGCTGATCACAAACCGGGAATCGAGCCCTACCTGCCGGTCGGCGGGTTCGGCCCGTACCCCAAGCGGCTGCGGGAGCAGTTCGAGGGAGCGATCTGGCGGTTCCGGTCCGGCGCCCAGTGGCGGGAGATGCTCTGCGAGTTCGGTCCTTGGCCAACGGTCTACGGCCGCTTCCGGGTCTGGAGGGACGCCGGCGTGTTCACCGCACTGCTGGAAGGTCTGATCGCCGAGGCCGCCCGCCACGGGAAAACAGACTTGTCCCTGGTCAGCGTGGACTCCACCACCGCCCGCGCCCACCACGACGCCGCCGGGATGCGCATCGGCAAGGAGGTCATGGATGCCCTTGAGGAAGCCGCCGCAGAGCAGGAGCAGGCCCGGCAAAAGGGGGCGGCCCGCAGGAGCAGAACGGGCAGAACAGCGGCGACACGTCCGGCGACGGTGCAAGCTCCGCTTGAAGGAAGCCCTGCTCGGCAGGTCCCGGGGCGGGTTGACCAGCAAGGTTCACCTCGCTGCAGACCGTAAGTGCCGCCCGTTGCCGCTCGTTCTGACCGCGGGACAGGCCGCCGACAGTCCGCAGTTCGTCCCCGTGCTGCAGAAGGTGCGGGTCCGTCTGCCCGTCGGCCGTCCCCGCACGCGGCCTGACGCGGTCGCGGCAGACAAGGCCTACTCGTCCCGCGGTAACCGCGCCTACCTGCGGAAACGCAACATCAAGGTGGTCATCCCGGAGAAGAAGGACCAAGCCGCCAACCGGAGGAAGAAGGGCAGCCGGGGTGGCCGACCCGCAAGCCATGACGCCGATCTTTACAAGGAGCGGAACACCGTCGAGCGCCTGATCAACAAGCTGAAGGTCTGGCGAGGCATCGCGAGCCGCTACGACAAGACGCCCGAGAGCTACCTCGCCTGCCTCCACCTCCGCGCCCCGATGATCTGGATCAACGACCTCCTGCAGGAACCTGGTTGTGACTGAGGCGTCCCGGCTGACCGGGCGGAACATGGCAGCTGGCCACCGGATGGCCGCCCTGGTTGCGGCTCCGGCCTACCGAAAGCCGAGATGCGGATCGGTGCCGGCCAGCTCACCGCTGGTGGCCCAAAGGCGAGCGGCGACGGCCGGGTCGGCCATGTGAGAGGGGACGGGCTCACGCCGTGGTAGGCCACGCAGGCCGAAGGCCCTCGGCCCCCACAGCTGCCCTCCCTGCACCTGCGAGTCGAGGACGGCACGGACGACGGGCCATGCTCCGGCGTCTTTGCCCTGCACCAAGAGCCCGGCGGGCAAGGCTCGCAGCCGCTCACCGGGAGTGGTCACGCATACCGGCGGACGGGACGGGGTGAGGGAGTCCAGTGCGCCACCGGGATGGGCCACCACACTGAGCACCGTGCTGCCGACGGCACGCAGACGGCGATCGAGTTCGAAGCCGAAGCACATCTGCGCCAGCTTCGATCGGCCGTAGGTGCGCTTGGGCCGGTAGTCCTGGGTCGACTGCAGATCGCCCAGGTCCAGTCGCTCGGACCGCGCCGCGAAGCTTCCCACCGTCACGATGCGGCCCGCCGACGCCGCGGACAGCCGGGGGGCCAGCCACTGGGTGAGCGCGAAGTGGCCGAGGTGGTTGGTGCCGAACATCAGCTCGTGGCCGTCCCCGGTCTCTCGACGCGGTAGGTCGTCGAGCGCGACCCCTGCGTTGTAGACCACCGCGTCGAGATGATCGAGGTCCAGCCTGTCCACGGCGGTCTTCAGGGACGACAGGTCGGCGAGGTCCAGTTGCAGGTGCCGCACATGCGCGCCGGAGACGCGGGAGCGGATCGAGGCCATGGCGGCGTCGGCCTTCGCGGCGTCCCGGCAGCCGAGTACGACGACGGCGCCGGTGGCGGCGAGCTGTTCCGCGGCAAAGTAGCCGATCCCGGCGTTACCCCCAGTGACCAGGAAGATCCTGCCCTCGGCAGACGGCAGCTGGTGAACGTCCCACGGTCGGCTCTGGGATGCGGAAGACACGGTGACAGGCTCCTGGCTCTCTGGGGCAGCGTGCTCATGAGGAGCACCAACCCGCCCAAGGTCGCAACCTCCACCGACATACCGCCGACAGATCACGGAAACCGCCGACAGACTTCCGACACCTCTCCGGAGAACTACCGAGAGCAAGAAGGCTGCTTCGCCACGACCGGTGCAGAACTGAGAGCGAGCGTGGCCAGGTGAAGTACTCAGGGGTCAACTCGGGCGCTCAGTCACACTGCTTGATCACAACCACACACAGGCCCTAGGGGAGGGGAATCGGGAGCTGCCGCGAGCGAGGTCCGCGAGTGCCGGGCGCTGGCGGTGCGGTGGCTGATCGTCAGCGCCCGGCCATTCCGTACCCCGCCCCGTCCGGGATCGTGCTGCTGAGCTGCGTCGCGCAAGGGGGGAGCCCCCGGCCGGCTTCACCGGGCAGGGGCAGGGGCAGTCGGTCAGTCGAGGTCGATCGTGAAGCGCCTCGTGCCCGGAGCGATCGTGTCGGCGTGGATCGAGCCGCGAGCTCGGTCGTACTTGCCGGTTCCGCCGGTGATCGCGTTGTCGAACGATGGGGGAGGGCCCGGGTTGAGGATGCCGAAGACCATGCCCTGCACGGAGAGTTGTCCACCCGGGAGGGTGTAGGTCACGACGCACACCTCCGCTCCGCCCTTGTCGACCCGGGTGGTGTCGCAGGTGCCGCCGGTTTCCCCCACCTGGTTGCCCTTCTCGTCGAAGAGGGTCGAGCGGAAGACGGTCCGATCGCCCTGGGCGGGGCTGCCGCCGGGGTTCACGGGGAAGCGCGTCTGCTGCGCGAGCCGGCCGATGAGTGTGATGACCTTGTCCTTGCCCTGGGCGTGAGCCGAATCGGCGTCGGTCGCGACGGCACCCGCGACAGGGGCGTAGGCGAGAAGGGTGACCAGCGCGGTGGCCGTGCCGAGACAGGTTGCTCTGATGGGGCGCATCGAATGGCTCCTGAGGTTGATGCTCATGGATGGTTCTCGTGACGCATCCATAGCCTCAGTTCTGCCGTGCCCAGCGCGGCGATCGGAAGAACTGACCGATCGGACGAGCGCGGGACGAGGGACGGCCCGCCTGATCATGGGCTTCGGTGCCACCGACGCTCCCTCACGACGCAGACCATTTCGGCACGCCATACCGGACGACTGCTGCGGACGTCTGTCAGACGTGCCGGCAGTGGGAGCGCGGCTGAAACATCGGTCGCAGAGTCCGGGGTCAGCGGTAGGCGTCTTGGCCGACGGGGCGGATGAGGATCTCGTTGACGTCGACGGTGGCGGGCTGGGTGACGGCGTAGAGGACCGCGCGGGAGATGTCGCCGGGTTCGAGTTTCGGGTCGTGGGCGTGTTCGGGTGGGATGCCGCCGGTGTCGACCAGGCCGGGCTGGACGAGGGTGACGCGCACGCCGGTGCCGACACACTCGGCGCGGATGTTCTGGGCGAGGCCGTTGACCGCCCATTTCGTGGCGGAGTAGAGGTTGCCCCGGCCGTACCCCCCGGCCGGCGGCCGATCCGGTGAGCACGAGATGACCGCCGGAGGCGACCAGAGCGGGGAGCGTGGCACGTGCCGTCAGAGCAGGTCCGTGGACGTTCGCGAGCACCATGTCCCGCCACTGGTCGGGCAGTGCGCCGTGGGTGCCGAGAAAGCTGGTGACGACACTGGCTCCGGCGTTGGCGAAGGCAACGTCCAGCTGTCCCCAGGTGTCCTGGACCTGACGGACGAGTCCGCTGAGCTGGTCCCAGTCGGTGCGTGGACTTTCGTGACGACTTCGGGGCCGCGATGCGCGCCCATCTCCGCATGATCGAGGAACACAACGACGCCGCCCTGGACGAGGTGGCAGCGCGGCTGCTCGACGTGGCACGCACCGGCCGGGTCGTACACGCCGCGGCGGCGGGCCACAGCGTGGCCGCGGTCCTGGAAACCCTCTACCGCGCCGGCGGACTGGCCTGTGTACGCCCGTTGTTCCATCCGGGCCTGCTGCCGCTGAACGGCGCACAGGCAAGTACCGAAGCGGAACGGGTCAGCGGACTGGCGGCGACCCTGGTCGCCCCGGCGGGTGTCCAGCCGGGCGATCTGGCCGTCGTCTTCTCGAACTCGGGCGTGAACGCGTTCCCGGTCGAAGCGGCCCACGAACTCAAGGAGCGCGGGGCCTACGTCGTAGCCGTTTCCTCACGCCTCCACATGGCGCAGGCGCCCGCACGGTCCTTCGCCGAACTCGGTGATCTGGCGGACACCGTGCTCGACACCGCCATCCCGCCCGGTGACGCGGTCGTGCCACACCGAGCGGAGCGACCGCGTCGATATCCACGCTCTGCTCCGCCCATCTGTGGAACCTGCTGCTGGCCCGTCTGGGCCGACTCTCCGCAACCCAGCAGGTCTCCCTCCCCCTCTGGCACAGCTCCAACAGCCGTTGAAGCGGCCGGAATCCTCGGGGAGTGCTGGTCACCGCGCTGATCACGACCCTGCCGCCGGACACGGCGTTGTACACCGTGACCCTGATCGGCATCGTGGTCGCTCTGGTGGGCGCCGCGTCGCTCCTCGGCCTGGAGAATTTCCGCGAACGCACCCCGCGGGCCGTGCGCTCGGGTTGGCTGGGGATCGTCGCGCTTGGCCAAGTCACCATCACTTGCTGGTCGCTGCGCAACGTGTTCGAGCAGGATCCAGGACCGGACATCGTCTTCGGTGTCGCGGTGGCGACAGCCGCTTTGGGCGTCGCCGTCGCATGTGTCGTCGAGGCATGTGCTTCCGGACCAAGCACGCCCACCGTGCAGGGTTGAGGGGGGCGGTACGTGATCGCGATGGCCTGCTTGTCGTCTTCGGCAGGGCAACTGAGCCCGAGCTTTGGCCGTCCACCAGCTGTGCCGGAAGGAGTCGGTCGGTCGAAGCCGCGCCTTGCCCGATCGCGGCGACTGCGTCGCTGGCCGGAATCGTCGTGTCTACGCTGGTGGCGTGACAGTGGTATGGGTGACCGGCAATTCAGGGACTGGTAAGTCCACGGTCTGCGGGGTGTTGCGAGCGCGTGGCCACGTCGCGCTCGACGCCGACGAGGACGGCTTCAGCCGCTGGATCGACCGAGCTACGGGCGAGGTCGTGAGGGAGCCTCCGTATCCGGTTCCCGAGGGTTGGCTCGATCGATATGGGTGGGCGATCGTCCGCGAGCGCGTTGAGACCCTCGTCAGTGAGTCCCGTTCCCGAATCGCGTTCTTGTGTGGGTCGGCGGAGAACGAGGCGGACGTCCGCGATCTTTTCGATGTCATCGTGTGCCTGGTGATCAACGAGGACACCCTCCGCCACCGGCTCGCGACCCGCACGACCAACCCATTCGGTCAACATCCGGAAGAGCTCGCCGCGGCCCTGAAGTGGAATCCTCGGATGCGAGCGATCTACGAAAGCCATGGCGCAACGATCATCGATGCATCCGGGCCGCTGACCGAGGTGGTGGACAGCGTGATCGGCGCAGTTCAGAAGCCGTCTTCACATTCTTGAGCAGCACGTGCACCGCTGCCGGTGGCGCGATGGCCGCCCTCGACCGATAACTCTCCGACTGCCTCACGGCGGTGGCTGTCCGGGCCAGCCCCGCGAAGGCCAGCCCCGCGAAGGCCAGCCCCGCGAAGGCCAGCCCCGCGAAGGCCAGCCCCGCGAAGGCCAGGCCCGGAGAGCGCCCAGGGAATGTATTTTCGGCGAAGATCTCAAGCCCCCTGGTCGGACGTGGTGCGACGGCCTCGACTGATGCTCAGGGGGTTGCCGAACCCGTGTCCCCGTCGGACTTCGGTGCTCCGGCGGAGGCGCCGTGACCGACCGGGTCGGTGTGGTCGGCAACCCAGCTCACCAGCATCCCGAGGGCCTCAGCTGTTGGTGAGCCGGGCTGCGGCAAGTAGGTGATCAGTGAGCGATCGGGGCGTGCGGGCACGGTCAGCACGTGGTAGTCGAACTCAAGCGTGCCGACGACCGGGTGCACGATACGGGCGACGCCCAGCCGCTTCTCCCGTATTGTCGAGGCGGGCGCCGAGCAGCAACGCGGGCGCGTCCCCCATGGCCTGCAGCAGCCGGACCAGTGGCTCGTCGGGCACCACTCTCGATGCCCGTCGCGCGGTTCTCGCCTCGGCGTCGGCGCGACGCGGGCGGGCCAGGTTGCGCAGGTGCTCGGTCTCCACGTCCGAGAGGGAGAGAGCCTGCGCGACGGCGTCGAACACCTGGTCGGAGACCTGCGCGGTGCGCCCCTGCTCCAGGCGTTGGTAGTAGTCGGGGCTGACCCCGGCGAGCAGGGCGACCTCCTCGCGTCGTAGCCCTGGCACCCGCCGCGTGAGACGGGGAGGCAACCCCGCCCGTTCAGGCGTGATGCGCTCGCGTCGGGTGCGCAGGACACGGCGACCGAGGGCGACGGCCCCCGCACCCCCGACATCATCAGCACCAGCGAGAACGACGCGGTCGTGGTGTGGCGGGAGGGCACCACCGCCACGGTGATCACCGACACCTCGGGACCGGTCGTCGACCACGGGTACATCCGATACGCGTACACCACCGACGGCGGCGTGAGCTGGAGCCGCCCGCAGACGCTGGCGCAGGAGACCAGCGAGCACTCCTGGCACTACGTCGAGCTCTACAAGACGGGGGACCGCATCCTCGCGTACATGGACAGAACCTCGCCCGTGAACCGCAGAGGCCTGCCGATCGACGCCATCGTCGCCAGGGAGAGCACCGACGGGGGGCACACCTGGCACGACTTCACCGTCAACCTGCCGCTCGCCGACCACGGGAACCTCGCCCTCGCCGGACGTCCGGTCCAGATGGCCGACGGGAGATACGTCATGCCGGCCTGGTGGACGGGCAGGCAGGTCGGGGCGCTGTACTCCGACAACCTCCGAGACTGGACGGCCGGAACCGCCGCCCTCAACCCGACCGACCACCAACCCGGCGAACCGCAGTTGGTCATCTCCCAGGACAACCCGAACAAGCTGCTCATGGTCGCCCGCAGCAGTTCCCCTGACGGCACATCACCGACGTTCGCGTTGACGGCCACCAGCACGAACGGCGGCGAGTCCTGGAGCAACCTCGCCCTGGACACCAACGTGCCCAACAACGACTCCAAGGGCTACTTCACCAAGGACAGCACCGGCCGGTATCCGACCATCTACAACACCGACTCGAACCCGATCCGGCAGGTCCTGAACTACCGGACCAAGAACCCCGGTGGCGCGGCCTGGTCGAGCAGCAAGCTGTTCGCCAACCCCACCGGCCCCACCGACCCGACACCGGCCGGCAACGGCGCCGGCTGGGACACGTACCCGATGGGCGATGAGTACGCGCCCGGCAAGTACTTCATCGTCTGGGAGCACGACACCTCGGCCATCCTGGTGAGCAAGCTCGACATCTCCGACACGTAGACCGACCGGCTCCGCCGCCCCGGCTGCTCCCGGATGTGGGGAGCAGCCGGGCCGGCGGACGTCCACTCATGCCCGCGCAGTCGAGGTCCGAGGCGGTCGGCCGAGCTGGAGGCAGTCTGTGCCGGGGTGGAGAGATCAGGGCCCGTTCGGGTCGTCCGAGTTCGAATCGATGTTCCATCGGCGGGGTAGGTCCGCGTCGCAGAAGACGCAGACGAAGTGGCCTTCTCGCACGATGCTGTGCTCCTGGCAGGTGAGACACCGACGGAAGATCACTGCGTGGGTGAAGCAGTCCGAGTGGTCGAGGCCGGCTTGATCCAGCGCCTGTGCGACAGCCGGCCATGAGGCAACATCCGGGCAGTAGCCGGTCGACTGGTTGCTGACCTCGTTCACCGTCCAGCGTCCGGCCTCGGTGCGGAAGCTGATCTCGCCTGCTCCCAGCACCCGGTCGCCGCCCGCGCAGGCGGCGTGTTCGCTGCGGCGTGGAGCCAGCCGCAGGGCGCCGTCCGTGCGGACGACGTAGGTGAAGGGCTCGTCCAGTTCCTCTGCGGTCCGGGCTGCGACCCAGGCCGCGAAGTCGACGGCTGTGCGGATCGTGGCACCGCTGTCTGCTGATTGAACGGCAGCGATCACATGGTGCGGTCCGACGTAGCGGTAGGCCCGGTCCGAGGCGGTCATGTCGGTCAACGTAGAACACGCAGTCTGGGCGCGCTCATCGTTTCGGCGCGTGGATCTTGGCTTTCCAGCGGGTCACCCGGTGATGCACCTTGAGAGCGTGCGGCCCTGCACGACACAGCTCGCCAGGAGCCAGCGCCGTGCGGCCTCGTCCGGCAGCGCTACGTCGACTCCCGACTCCCTGAACCAGTCCGTCGAGGGCGGACTCGCGTACGGGTGGGAAGGGAGCGCGGTGAATTGCCCCCGCGCCAGGCCGATCCGTCAGGAGTCGCTCGATCGCGGTCTCCGCCGCCCTCGCTCTCCTGCTCCACCGGGGGCATGCGCGCGCTCCACCGGGGGCTTGTGCGCGACCGGCGGATCAGCGACGACGACATCGCGGCGATCGTCGACGCCGACCTCATGCCCCTGCTCTACCGGCCCTTCGCACAGCTCACCGGCAGGCGGAGGGCCATACGGCGACGAGGCGGTCGTCTCGCGGGGCGCGATGCGGAGGATCGGCACGGTCGACGTCCCGTGCGGGCCCGAGCCCGGTCCCAGGGCCTGTGCTGCCGCCCAGGCGTACCGAATGCGCGCCGCGCCATCCGCCGTACGAGCGGACGACCGCCGCGTCGGTGTCGCTCCCGAGATGCGCAGGTGCCCCTGGGGGGTCACCCGCGCACGCTGACGGCGGAAGCGCGGGTGCACGGCACCAGCGTCATGGCCTTTGCCAAGCGGTCACGCAGCCGGTAGCGACCCGGACCGCGCCAAGGCGAGGACGTTCTCGATTCCCTGCGTGAGGACCTCGTCGGAGAACTTCCGGTCGGAGAGCGCGCGGGACAGCTGCAACGTTCCCACCGCCATGGTGTAGAGCCCGACGGCCTGACCGCGGGCGGATTGCGGATCCTCGGGTGCCAGGCGGGCGGCGAGCTCGTCCAGGACGGCTTTGGCACCGTGGGTGTAGGCGTCCTTGGTCGCGTCACCGCAGCGGCCGATCTCGTCGAGCAGGGCTGCGGACGGGCAACCGTCGCCGGGGTTGTCGCGATGCTCGGGTGACAGATACGCGCGGATGAGATCCTCGAGTCCCTCGCGGCCGGGGCGCAGCGTGTCGTACTGCTCCACCTGCGCGCGCAGCTGCTCGGCGACGACGTGAGCGACGAGGTCGTCCTTGGACTCGAAGTGGGCGTAGAAGGCCCCGTTGGTGAGTCCGGCGTCGGACATCAGCGTGGAGATGCCGGAGCCGTCGATGCCGTCCTGCTTGAACCGGTGGCCGGCCTGCTCGATGATCCGCTGCCGCGTCACCTGCTTGTGCTCTTTGGTGTAGCGCGCCACAGGGTTCCTCCATCAAGTCCGCCGGGCCATTGCCTCGCATCCCATCCTAATGTGTGGTCTGACGCATGTAATATTATGGTTGGCAGGTGATTTTTTGGGGGCCCTCGACGGGGATGCCCTCGTGGTCATCGCCGGCATACCGCTCGCGTCGCGAGCGCATGTTCACTGCTGCCTGCCTGTGCCTTGCGTACGCCGAAGCGTCCGAGGAGGGCGACTCCCTCGGACGCCGGGTCATGCTTCGTCAGGCGGTGTGGGTGGGGTAGTCGGTGTAGCCGGCCGCGCCGCCGCCGTAGAAGGTGGCGGGGTCGGGGGTGTTCAGGGGTGCGCCGGCGCGTATGCGTTCGACCAGGTCGGGGTTGGCGAGTGCCATCGAGCCCACGGTGATGACGTCGGCGATGCCGTTCTCGATGTCCTTGGTGCGGGTGGTGCGGGTGGTGCGGGTGGTGCGGGTGGTGCGGGTGGTGCGGGTGGTGCAGGTGGTGGCGTCAGGCCGGGTGGATGAGGCGGCTTTCGTAGGCGAAGATCACGGCTTGTATCCGGTCGCGGAGTTCTAGCTTGTGCAAGATTCGCCCCAGATGTGACTTCACGGTCGCCTCCGCGAGGTGCAGGGCGGCCGCGATCTCGGCGTTGGACAGGCCGCAGCCCACCTTGATGAGCACCTCGCGCTCACGAGCGCTGAGCCGGCTCAGCCGCTCGTCGCGGCCGGCGCCGCTGCCGTCGGGTATGTGCGGGCGGAGGTTCTCCAGCAGGCGGCGGGTGATCCGCGGGGAGACCACCGCGTCGCCCGCGGCCATGCTGCGTATCGCGCTGAGCAGTTCCTCGGGCCTGGTGTTCTTCAGCAGGAAGCCCGAGGCTCCGGCGTTGAGTCCGGCGAAGGCGTATTCATCCAGGTCGAAGGTGGTGAGGATCAGCACTCTGCTCTGCGGGGAGATGCGGATGACCTGCCGGGTCGCCTCGATCCCGTCGGTCCCGGGCATCCGGACGTCCATGAGGACGACATCGGGGCGCAGCTCCCGCGCGAGGCGTATGGCCTCTCTGCCGTCAGCGGCTTCGCCGACCGGTGCCATGTCGGGCTGGGCCTCCAGGACCGTGCTGAAGGCCATGCGGAGCAGCGCCTCGTCGTCGGCGATCAGGATGCGGATCGTCATGCGGACGCCGCTCCGCTGCTGCCGAGGTCGAGGCGGGTGTGGACTCCCCAGCCGCCGCCCGGGAACGGTCCTGCCCGCAACGTCCCCCCGTAGGCGGCCGCGCGCTCGCGCATGCCGGGAATGCCGTGGCCGGATGGTGTGGCGCCGGGCAGCGGCGGGCGGGGGCCGCTATCGGTGACGTCGACTGTGACGGTCTCGGTCGAGCACCGTATCCCGACCTTCGCGCGTGTGCCGGGGGGTGTGTGCTTGAGGGTGTTGGTCAAGGCTTCCTGCACCAAGCGGTAGACGGTCAGTTGTGCGGTGGCGGGAATGTGGGTGTGGCCGCCCCGGACCTCTACGCGGGTCGGCAGCCCGGCGGCGCACATCTGGTCGGCGAGAGCTGTCAGTTGTGCGATGCCGGGCAGCGGGTGGCGCTCCACGTCCGGTTCGTCGGTCCGCAGGATGCCCAGCGAGCGCCGCATGTCGGTCAGTGCCTGCCGGCCCGTCTCGGAGATCTGGAGCATCACCGTGGTGGCCTTGTCGGGCGACCGGTGCTGCGCGTAGACGGCGGCGTCGGTGAGCGCGACGATGACGGACAGGTTGTGGGTGACGATGTCGTGCACCTCCCGAGCGATACGTGTCCTCTCCTCGGCGACGGCCAGCCGCGCCTGCTGGTCCTGTTGTTGCTCCAGACGCGCGGCCCGTTCCTCCAGAGCCGCGAGGTAGGCGCGGGTGGTCCGCACATTCACCCCCAGGACGGCGGAGGCGACGACCATCGCCGTCACCGCGACGAAGAGGGTCAGGAATGCGCCTTCCGTCGCCCAGCGCAGACAGGCAAGCAGGGCCCCGCCCTCCACGATGGCACCGGCGACAAGGGTGCCGCGCCGGCCCGAGTTCGCGGCCACCGTGTACAGGGCCACCAGCAAGGCGATGTCCGCAGGCAGTTGGACGTTTGTCAGCCACTGGACGAAGGCCGCGGCTGCCACGGCGCCGAACACCGTGAGCGGGGCCCGGCGCCGCCACACCAGGGGCAGCGCCAGGGCGGCGGTGAGGGCCACGGTCACCGAGAAATCTTGCGGCGCGCGCGTGGTCATGATGTTGAGCAGGAGCAGCGCCGGCAACAGCGAGTCCCGCACCACGGGCGGCAGCCGAAGGGCACAGCGCCGGGCGGCTGTCACCAATCGTCCCGCTCGCGCGGAGGCCAGGTCGGCGTACCTCGTCAGCCGTACGGCCGTCTTCGTCCGCCGCGCGCGGTCCCTGAAGCGTACCGGGTGGGCGTTGCCGGCTTCCGCGGCCGCCTGGGTCATCACATGTCCCTGTCGATCGAGCATCGTGGTGGCCCCGGCCGGGGCCACCACCGCGTACGCCGCAGCCAGGTCGGATGAGGGGAGCGAGGCCCCGGCTACCGGGCGTGTTGCGCAGCCCTGTCACGGTAGGCCGCAGTCCCAGGGGAACGCATGAGTCCACCGTCTGATGGCACCGCACCGAGCTACGACTGTGGGAGGAGTCCCGCTACCCCCGTAGTCGCAGAGCGGCCGCTGGACCGGCGTGTTCGATTGCGACTCCGGTTGCACGGGGGACATGCGTTGGATTGCGACTCCGGTTGCACAGGGACATGCCTCGGATTGCGACTCCGGTTGCACGCGATGGCGACCCGGGATCGATGTGGCATCGCGTGCCCCGCGCTGAGGATGGCCGGATGACCGAGATCATCACGGGGCTGTACATGTCCCCTCTGGAATTGCTTGTGTTGCTGGGCGCCGTCGCACTGGTGGTGGCGCGCTGGCTTCCCCCAACTGCACGCCCGCGCGTCACGAACGCGGCGGGGGTGGTGTCGTTGCTGTCCGCGATCGTGCTGAGTGTGGCGGGGATCCGCTGGCAGATGCTGCCGGTACTGGCAGGGGCTGCCCTCGCGCTGCCGTTCGCCTTCTCTCCTTGGTCGCGACGCCGTAGCAGTCGGCCGGCGTGGCGGGCCCGATGGTGGCTGGCGTTGCCGGGGTCGGCTGCCTGCGTCGGTCTGATCGCCACGGGCCCGGTGGCTGCCTGGTCCTTTCCCGTACCCGTGTTTCCCGAGCCGTCAGGCCGTTTCGCGGTCGGCACCCGTGTGATGCAGTGGACCGACCCACACCGCCCCGAGACCTTCACCGCCGACCCGCACGACCGGCGCACGGTCGTGGTCCAGCTCTGGTATCCCGCGCGGAAGAGCCCCGCAGGCGCGCAGCGTGCTCAGTACCTGGGACGCACAGAGCACGAGGCTCGCATCGTCTCTGACGCCCTCGCCAGCGAAGTCGGTCTGCCCGGCTTCCTGGTCGACGGCGTCCCGCGTGCCCACACCCATGCGGTCTTCAACGCCGCAGTGGACGGCAGGAGCGGACGATTCCCGGTCGTACTGTTCTCTCCCGGGTCGGGCGGAGTACGCACCCAGAACACCGCCTGGGCGGAGGAACTGGCCAGCCACGGCTACATGGTCGCCGCCCTCGACCACCCCTACGACTCTGCCGCCGTCGTCCTCACCGACGGCCGGACGATCCACACCAAGACCGCCTCGACCGGCGACCGGGACAAGGACGACAAGCTGGCGGCCGACTGGACGGATGTTCGGGCCGCTGACCTCAGCTTCGTCCTCACCCAACTGGACCGTCTGGGCCGAGGTGCGATCGCCGGCCCGCTGACCGGACGCCTGGACACCAGCCGGGTCGCGGTGACCGGCCACTCCATGGGGGGTGCCGCCGCCCTGCAGACAGCCCGGCAGGACGGCCGGTTCGACGCTGTCATCGACCTGGACGGCTACCCCCACGGACCCCTCTCGCCCGCCCTCCGCCAGCCGACGCTCGCCCTGACTCAGGCCATCACCCCCGGAACCGACCCGCACTACATCCCCCGCCTCACCAAGGTCCTCAAGCTCAGCGCCGCGACGAGCTACCGGCTCACCATCCCCGGTGCCGCGCACCTCACCTTCATGGACGGCCCCCTGTACCTGCCGCCCGTGCCCTCGATCGTCGGCTCCCTGGGCCGTACCGAGAGCCCGCGCGTCGTCGCCGCGACCACGCTCGCCTTCCTGGACACCACCCTGCGGCGCACACCCGGTGACCTGGCGGACGTTCTGTCGGCCTACGGCGACCTCAGCGTCCACCGCCCGGCCGAAAGCCGCTGATCGGCTGGGCCACGGCAGCCGACGGCATGGCCGTTCCCCTGTCGAGGACGAAATTCTGCCGGGCGGTCGCCGGCGGGGGAGGGTGTGTCGCGATCGGATACCTGGTGGACCGGGTGGAGGCGGAGGGCGACGTCTAGGCCGAAGGGTGTGGTCGGCAGACCGGCGGGGTGCGGCCCGCGCCCGCTCAACGCCCCCACGGAGTGCAACCGGACCGTCCATCCGCCAACTCGAAGCAGGCCCGCGCGTCAGACGGCCGCTCGATGCCGAGCATCAGGGTGTAGATGGCACGGTTCGGTACGGCGACCTGCCCCGACTGGTGCTGCTCGTCGGTGGTCTCGACCCATACCCGGTCCCCGCGCCGCGGTTCGGTGATGCGGCCCCATGACGCCTGGCACTTCAGGCTGACGCGCAGCTCCACGACCCGGCCGGCGGTCTCCCGCCGCGCACGCGTGTCCGCGTCCGTCCAGCAGTCCGTGTCCCTTTGTTCGGAGTTGCGGCCCGTGCAGTGCTCACCTCGGCACGCGCCTGTGCTCAGCCGGGGCGCCGCCTCCTCGCGCCCGCCGCCGTACGTCCATGCCCAGGCGGTCCAGGTCCCCGCGCCCAGCGCGGCGGCCAGAGCGGCTCCCGCCGCCGCGACCACCACGGTCCTGCGGCTCAGCTTCCCGTCCCTCGGGGCGAGCGCCGGCGTGTCGGCCCGGACGTCCGCCCTCGGCGGGGAGTCCACCGCGCTTTCGAGTCTGTTCTGCCCTCCTCCGGTCTCCCCTCCGGCCGCGGTGTCGCGTGCGTCCCGTCCGCTCCAGGCACGCTCGGCGAGCCGCCACAGTGCCAGCAGTCTCGCCGGATCCGCGCCGCTCAGCTTCGCGAGCGCCTCCACCGCGTCGCGGGGCGGCAGCGTCTTGCCGTTGAGGTAGCGCTCCCACGACGACTTGCTGTACGAGGTCCTGGCCGCCAGCGCGGCGAAGCTCAGTCCGGTGCCGTCCTTGGCCTCCCGCAGCCGCTCCGTGAGGTGGCGGACCTCGGGCGCGGTCGGCTCCGATATGCCGCGCGGCTGCGGCCGAGCGCCCTCAGCCACTGGGTTTCCTGAGTTCGCGCCAGGTCATCGGACCCACGATGCCGTCGTCGTCGAGTCCACGGGATCGCTGGAACCTTTGGACCGCGGCCTTGGTGTTGGGCCCGAACGACGCGTCGATCCCCTTGGGGTCGAAGCCGTGCTTCTTGACCAGACACTGCACCTCGGCGACCGCCTCGACGGTGGTTCCGACGCCGTACTCGTCGGTCAGGGTCGTGCTGTGCCCGGCGTACACAAAGCCGTCGCGCACCGTGAAGTAGCACGGGAACGTCCGCACGGAGTACGTGGAGGTCGGCACGCTCGTGCTCCTGCCCTGCTCGCGCGGCTCCGCCTCCGACTCCCAGGGCCGTGCGGCCAGCAGGGCCGCCGCCGCGAGCACCACCACGACGGCGGTCGCCGACGCCGTGACCAGCGGACTCCTGTGCAGGTGCCGGCCGGAGCCCTTCCGCTCGCTCGGGGATGCCGTCTCCGGCTGCGCGGGTTCCTGTGGCCGCTCCTCCTCCCGCGCGGACTCCTGCCCCGGCTGTTCGGGCTGCTCCGGCGGTGCGAGCTCCGCTTCGACAGCGGATGTGGCCACTTCCCACAGTGCCGTCAGGTTGATCCGATCACCGCCGCATACGTCCGCCATGGCCTCGACGGCGTGCCGGGGCGGCACCGCCTTCCCGTTGAGGTAACGCTCCCACGACGACTTGCTGTACGAGGTCCTGCTCGCCAATGCGGCCAGGCTCAGACCGCTGTGGTCCTTCAACTGTCTGAGCTGCACCACGAGTTGCCGGATCCGAGGATCCAACGACTCGGGCAGCGCCTTCCAACGCGACATGCCAACCCCCTTTCGCGCACTCCATTGTGTGCACCTTCAGCGTGTGGCCAAGCGTACGGAGATACGACCGTCCGGACGCACGTTCCCCACCTCTCTCGTCCATCGCGCCTTCACGCCACCCCCACGTCCCGCCGTCGTGTCGTCCCGCATGACGTCCCAGCAGGTCAGAGTGGTACGCATCCCGTGCTGTCCCAACCGGGCGGGTTCTGTGGCTGGTGGGGAGCCCGACCCTCCAGCATGGATCTCGTTCGACCGGACGGCACGGTTCACCCGGGGCCGTCCGCCGAGCACGACCGATATCCAGACCACACCTATTCCGGGGGTACCCCATGGCACTCAGCGCAGCCCGCAAACGCACCGCGATCATGCTCGCCTCCCTCACCCTGGTGGGCGGCACGGCCACCGGGGGTGTCGCCGTCGCAGCCGGAACCGCGGCGGCCGCGGTCTTCCCGTGCGACGTCAACATGAGTTCCAGCGGCCGGCTCTCCGCCGGTTACTACAACGGCAACACCGTCGTCCCCTCCTCCTCGCAGGTGACCGCCGCCGGCAAGGAAGCGCAGTGCATCCTGAAGTACCACGGCTACAACCCGGGGACGGTCGACGGCATCTTCGGCAGCAACTCCAAGGCAGCGGCGAAGAGGTTCCAGGAAATCTACAACGACGCCTGCAACGGCAGGCTGGACGAGGACGGTCTGGTCGGCGAGGAGACCTGGCCCCGCCTTCGCCGTCTCTCCTGCTGACCGTGGTGTAGGCACGCTGGGCTGTGGACCGCCTCCGGTAGGACCCTCGTACGGTCCGGCCTGGCTCAGGGCGAGTCTGCGACGGGGGAAGCTCAGAGGTGAGAGAGGTGTCTGGGCAGGCCGAGCCCCCCGGGGGCAGCGGAGCCGCCCACCACTGGTGGCTGCAGTGCGACGCCGGACTTTGAGATGCCGGCCTCCGGCTGGACGGCGGAGATCAGCCGGGGTGATAGGTGGGCGTCCGGAAGCGGTGGCCTCGGGCGGTCGGCTCCATGGGGCTCAGCCGGACGATAGCCCCCCTGGTCCGTCGGCCGCGCCGGCTTCTCCAGTTCGTCTGCCGGCGCACCGAGTTGCCGTCGGCTTCCCGTGGGGAGGCCGTGAGGGTGCTCGACCTCGATGGTGTCCGCTCGAACCCTCGGACGCGGGCCCGGCCGCTGGCTGGTGCGTCGGCCGCACCGACCAGTTGCCGCGTCGTGCTTCGGACTCGGGACGAACGGGGAATCGGCGGTCACTCTGGAGGCGCCCGGCGAGAGGTGTGTCCGGACTCGGATGCGCCCGTCTACGTCATCGGATCGCTTGGCGACAACGTCAACTCGAGACCTACGGGGCCTGGAAGTACGCGCGCTCCTCCAAGTAGCCTCGGCCCGCAGCCGATCCGGTAGCACGGCTGCGTCCCGCTGTCGGCCGCCGCACACCTCTTGGCGTGCCTGAGGAAGAAGGCTCACCCACCATGGTCCATACAGCCTCGCCGCTCACCGGCCTCGGCCGACGCCGTCCGTCACAAGGCGCCCTCTCCGTGGCACATCTGAGTGACTTTCGCATCCGGCGCACACTCGTGTCGGGGAGGGGGTGAGGTGCGCAGGCCCGTCGATGGTGAGGTACATGTTCACTACAGCCAGATCTATGTCGAAAGCGACCCGGACGGGGTCGGCCCCGGCCTGGCGGAGGCGTTCGCCGGGCAGAGCAGCGGACTGTGCGGGGCGGCGATTCCCGGCGCGCTGTGGCTGACGACGGGGTTGCACACCGGCAGCGTCGGATTCACCGTCGAAGTCCACGACGAGGCCCCGCCGTTGGACCCGAAATGGGAGGACGTCGTGGAGGTGTCCTTCCGCCCGCTGTCCGCCACCAGCGTGCTCATGCAATGGGCAGGCGAGGACTCCTGGGCGCTCGACCTGGACAGGATCGACTACCGGGTGCGCTACTGCGCCACCGGCATGGACGCGGCACGCAAGCGGGACACCCGAATGGACGACGATCCCCAACTCGACAGATACCTGCTGCAGTTCTGGCCCGCGTCGCCTCGGCCCGACCAGGTACTCAAGCAGACCTCGCACAACGCCGCCTACTGGCACGACTATGCCCGACAGCAGCCGCCCCCTCCCACCTCCGCCGAACGCGCCGCAGCCGAAGACCAAGCCCGCCTCGCCGAGCAACAAGCAGAACGAGAAAGCCAGCTCGCTCACGAGCGGTGGGAATGGGGCGGACAACTGCCCAGTCAGGCCCTGCGCACCGTCGGCGGCAACGTCCGAGGCCTGCTCGCTTTCGACCCCGCACTCCTGCACGCCATCGACGCCGCCGGTCCCGCCACCCAGCGCGCGGTGGCCCTGTGCGCGGCCCGACGGGCCTGCGAGAGGGCCGGTCTGACCGGCCTGGACTGGATCGCCGACGCACTCACGGCCCTGGCCGCCGGCCGTCCGCTGCCGCCGCCCTTGGACGACCGGGACCACATGTGGCGGGTGCTGGATGTGGACCAGAGTGTCCCGAACAGGACCGTCGCTCGGGCCGTCCCGCCTCGACGGTCGCCCTACCGTACGTCCGGCCCTTCAAGGGACCATGTGCTTCTGCGGAAGCCCTCACCGGCGTCACCGCCGGTGGTGGGCCCCGCGGCTGCTGTGGTGAATCCGCCGAGCCCGTCCGCACCGCAGCCCGACGACAGCCCGGCGCACACCATGACCATCGTCTTCGGCGCACCCGACCCGTCCCTGCGGATGTCGCAGCCGCACATGGCCCTGCCCGCACTGGTCGATGCCGCAGCAGCCGACCCGCTCCAGGCCGCCCTGGACGCGGTATACGCGGGCGTGGTCACCTACGGCGAGGACTACCCGGCGTTCCTCGAAGAGATCTGGTCCGCGCTGCGCGCCGGCCTCGGCCTCTAGCCTGCGCTATCACCTGCCGCATCGTCCGGATCTTTCGCTACTGAAATCCTCCGTACGGTCCGACGGTTGGCTGCAGGACCGCTACGACGCGCGCGCAAAGGCCTGCTTACCGGAGGGCAGGCACGGCGTTCAGCCAAGTCCCCGGCCCCCGGTGGACGGCGACGGCCGCCTCCTGTACTGCGACCACGGCGGACGCGAGGTGACCCCGGCCACATCGCATGCTCAAGAAGAACGCCCCGGACTGGTACGAGGGCGTCCATGAACACCGGACCAGTCCGCACCCCGCGACACGCAGCTAAAACTCTGCAACCGTTGCGCACCCTCGATGGTCAAACGATCGGATGTGAACAACCGGTATCCCATCCCTTCATCCAACTCCTGGAGACTCTGTGCCTCTTCGCACCAGCCGTCGTACGATCCCCGGCACCGCCCGTCGTACGAGCAGCCGCACGGTCGCGGGCAGCGCGGCCGTCGCCGCCGCGCTGCTGGCCGCTCCGCTCGTCGTCGCCGCCCCGGCTGCAGCAGTCCCGAAGGCACCGATCGCCGACTTCAACGGCGACGGTTTCGCCGACCTCGCGACCGCGGCGCCCGAGGCCACCGTGTCTGGTGTCGAGTTCGCCGGCTATGTCGCCGTCGTCCACGGCTCCGCGGCCGGCGCCGACACCGCGCACCCGCTGATCGTCTCGCAGGCCCTGTCGTGGGTGCCCGGTGAGCCCTCGCCCTATCGCTTCGGCATGTCCACGGCCGCACGCGACCTCGACGGTGACGGCTACACCGACCTCGTGGTCGGCGCCTACCGGGGTGCCGCCGTGCTGTGGGGCTCCCCGAGCGGCCTGACCTCGGCCACGGCGCTCAGCGGCACCGTCAGCAAACTGGCCGGCGGCGACTTCAACGGCGACGGCAAGGACGATCTCGCCCTCGGCAATGACGGCGTCCTCCAGGTCCGCCTGGGACCGTTCACCCGTGACGGCGCCCCGGCGGGCACCAACGTCTTTCCGGTGAACGAGAAGAAGGAGACCTGGGACGTCATCGCCGGTGACATGAACGGTGACGGAAAGGACGACCTCGTCACCACCCACGGCTTCGAGGAGCGGTCGTACGGAACGCTCTGGTGGCCGGGCACCGCGACCGGCATCGACACCGAGCACTCCAGGTCCACCGGGTCCGCCTCCGTCGGCGGTGTTGTCGCCGACGTGAACATGGACGGCTACGGCGACTATGTCGGACGGCAGGTCGACGCCGTCTCCGAGATGCGGATGTACGAGGCGGGCAACGTCCGGGTCGTCTACGGCGGCCCGGACGGACCGAGCACGCGGGTCACGCGCATCACGCAGAACACGGCCGGCGTGCCCGGCGTCTCCGAGGACGGCCACCGGAACGACGACGACAGCGACTACGGTGACCAGTTCGGCGCCTCACTGGCCGCCGGTGACGTGACGGGCGACGGCTACCCGGACATCGCGGTCGGCGTCCCCGGCGAGGACATCGGCTCCGTACGCGACGCCGGTTCGGTCGTCCTGCTGAAGGGCGGTGCCTCCGGGCTCACCGGCACCGGAGCGCAGGCCTTCGACCAGTCCGACTCCGGAGTGCCTGGGGCCTCCGAGGCCGGTGACGAGTTCGGCGGCAACGTCGCCCTGCTCGACGTGAACGCCAACGACCGCGCCGACCTCGCCGTCGCCGCACCCAAGGAGGACGGCACGTACAAGAACTCCGGAGCGGTGTGGCTGTTCCGCGGCTCCAGGGCCGGGCTGACCACGACCAACATCACGTCGTTCGGGCCCTCGGTCCTGGGGGCGCCGGAGAAGGGGGCGCTCTTCGGCCGCGAGTTCGCCAAGTAGGTTCACCACGTGCCGTGCGCCCGGGTCCCCGTCCCGATGGCCCGGGCCCACGGCCCTTCGGGGCAGGAGTCCAGCCCGCGCACTGGCACCCGCACGGGTTTCGCCGCTCAGCAGCGTCCGGTCCGGGGTCTGTCGTACGAGCGGTGCAACAAGGGAGTGTGGCCATGACTACCTCCCGCACCGCCCGCAGCCCCACCCCCACCACCGGTCGGTCGTACGTGTCACGGTGCGTCTGAAGTATCTGCCACCTCCTGAGCGTGCGGTCAGGCGGCGTAGGAGGCGAGCAGTTCGTTGTACTGCTTGGCGGCGGTGTTCAGGTCCTGGTCGGAAAGGCCGAAGGCGGTGCCGTACAGCTTGACCATCGGCTGGATGTCGAACTGGCACAGCCGCAGGGTGGCGTGCCAGTTGCTGAGGAGGGTCTCGACGGTGGCTTGGTTCGGGCCTTCGGGGGTGTAGTGGTCGGCGGGGACGCCGGTGGTGACGGCGACGACGGCCTTCTTGCCGGCCAGCTGTGAGACGGAGCCGTCCATGGTGAAGGCCCAGCCGAGGGTGAAGACCTTGTCCTGCCACTGCTTGAACAGCGGGGTGGTGTTGTACCAGAACACCGGGTGCTGGAAGACGATCACGTCGTGCTCGGCCAGCAGTGCCTGCTCGGCGTCGGCGTCGATCTGGAAGTCGGGGTAGGTGGCGTAGAGGTCGTGCACGGTGACATGGGCCAGGTCGCGGACGGCGTTCACCAGGGCCTTGTTGGCCTTGGACCGGGACAGGTCGGGGTGACCTACGACAAGAAGGACCTTGGACATGATGAGAAAACCTTTCGGTGATCAGTGATCAGTGAAGCGGGTGCGACGGATGAGGGTTGGTCGGGTGCGACGGGTCAGCAGGTCGCCAGGGCGTCGGATCACCGATCGACGGTGGCCATGTTCGCCTCGTCGTGGCGCTCGCCCGCGGCCGGTGTGAGGTTGTTCAGTCGGTCGAGCTGAGCGGCGCTGAGTTCGATGCCGTCGGCGGCGGTGTTCTCCTCGACGCGCGCGACTCGCCGGGTGCCGGGGATGGGCGCGATGTCGTCGCCGCGGGTCAGCAGCCAGGCCAGTGCGGTCTGGGCCGGGGTGGCGCCGATCTCGGCGCCGATGGCCTGTACTTCGTCGACGATGCGCAGGTTGCGCTGGAAGTTCTCGCCGGTGAAGCGCGGGTTGGTCTTGCGCCAGTCGTCCTCGGTGAAGTCGTCGACGGTGCGGATCTGCCCGGTCAGGAGGCCGTGGCCGAGCGGCGAGTAGGGCACGAATCCTATGCCCAACTCCCGCAGCAGCGGCAGGATTTCCGTCTCGACGTCACGGGTCCACAGGGAGTATTCGGTCTGCAGCGCGGCTATCGGGTGCACCGCGTGGGCGCGGCGGATCGTGGCGGGGCCGGCCTCGGAGAGTCCGATGTGGCGCACCTTGCCCTCGGCGACCAGTTCGGCCAGCGCGCCGATGGTCTCCTCGATGGGGGTGTTCGGGTCGACGCGGTGCTGGTAGTAGAGGTCGATGCGGTCGGTGCCGAGCCGCAGGAGCGAGCCTTCGACCGCGGTCTTCACGTTGTGGGCGCTGCTGTCGATGACGCCGGGGCCGTCGCCGGCATGGGAGACGAGACCGAACTTCGTCGCCACGACGACGTCGTCGCGGCGCCCCTTGATGGCCTTGCCGACGATTTCCTCGCTGTGGAAGGGGCCGTAGATCTCGGCGGTGTCGATGTGGGTGACTCCGAGGTCCAGCGCACGGTGGATGGTGCGGATCGATTCGGCGTCATCGAGGCCCCCGCCCGAGGTGTAGGTGCCGGCCATGGTCATGGCTCCCAGCCCGATGCGGGAGACATCGAGTCCGCCCAGTGATACGTGCTTCATCAGGTACTCCTTGTCGTGACGGCCGTCAGGCCGGTCGGTGGTCGTGCGTGGTGGGGAGCGCCGCCGGCCGGCGGAGCCGTGCTGGGGTGATCCGCGCGCTGTCGGCGCGGGCGCCGTTGCCCGGGTAGCGGGACAGAGCCGTCGATGCACCCGGCGGCTGCCGGTCTCGGCCGGGGCATGGTGCTCAGGCGTGAGCGCCGTCGTAGGTCGGGCTTGCGAGGAGGGTGGGGTCCGGCGATGGTGTGGCCGGGGCCAGGCGGCGGGGGATCGGCGGGCTGAACCGGCTGCGCCGCGTCAGTGCTCGTGGGTCGCCGGCTCCAGAACGAGGACCGGGATCTCACGGGTGGTGTTCTCCTGGTACGTGGCGTAGTCGGGGAACGCCTCGACGGCTCGGGCCCACCACAGGGCCCTCTCGTCCCCGGTCACCTCGCGTGCCACCATGTCCCGGCGCACCGGGCCGTCCTGCAGCTCCACCCGGGGGTCGGCCACCGCGTTGCGGTACCAGACAGGGTGGGTGGGGGCTCCTGCCATGGAGGCGATGGCGGCGTGGGAGCCGTCGTGCTCCACCCGCATGACCGGCGTCTTGCGGATCTTGCCGCTTCTCGCGCCCAGGGTGGTCAGGATGACGACGGGCAGGTCCCGGAGCCTCTCGTCTTCTTCACGCGTGACCAGGACACTCAGCGTGGTTCCCTGCGTACCGCCCGAGCTTTCGTACAGCGCGACCTGGTCACGTACGAACTGCGCCTTGCTCGGCTCGTAGTCGCCTTTGAGGGGCATGTTGTCCCTCTCAGGCGTGGGCGTCGTCGTAGGCCAGGCTGTCGCCCAGTTCGCGGGAGGCTTCGGCCTGGGCGAGGAGTTCCTTCGCCTTGGCCTCTGCGGCCTCGATGGCGTCCGAGCCGGCGACGAATCGCAGCAAGGGCCTCTCCTGGTCGGCGATGGTGAGGAGGGCGCGGGCGAGCTTGGCGGGGTCGCCGGGCTGCCGGCCGTTCATGTTCTTCATGCCCTCGATCCGCGGGGCGGTGCGCGGGGCGTAGTCGTCGATGGACAGCTCGGGCCAGGTGGTGGAGCCGTCCACGAGAAGTTCGGTGCGGAAGTAGCCGGGCTCCACGATCGTGGTGTGGATGTTGTACGGCTCGACGTCGTGGCGCAGGGACTCCATCCAGCCCTCTTCCGCGAACTTGGAGGCGGCGTACGCGGAGGTGAACTCCATGCCGACCAGGCCGGCGGTCGAGGTGATGGTGATGATGTGGCCCGCGCGCTGCTTGCGCAGGACGGGCAGGACGGCGCGGGTGACGTTCATCGGGCCGAAGAGGTTGGTCTCGAACTGCCGGCGCATCTGCCCGGGCGAGATCTCCTCGAAGTAGCCGGTGAAGAGGTTCCCGGCGTTGTTGATGAGGACGTCGATGCGGCCGAAGCGGTCGACTGCTGCCTGCGCGGCGGCCTCGGCGTCCTCCAGGATGGTGACGTCGAGCCTGGTGACCAGCAGGTTGTCCTGAGGCCCGCCCAGGGTCTTCTCGACCTCCTCGGGGCGGCGGCCGGTGGCGACGACCTGGTGGCCTGCGGCGAGGGCCTCGCGGGCGATGTCCGTGCCCAGACCGCGTCCGGCACCGGTGACGAGAATGACCTTGCTCATAGGGGGTTCCTTTCAGGCGCCGTGATCCGGCGCCCGCTGTGTGCGGGGTGAAGCATGGAGCGCCGACAGAGCCGACAGCGCTACAGAGGAGGCCCGGACCGGCGGCACAAGCGCCGGCCGTCCGGACGGTTCACACGCCGTGGGCGGTGCACCAGCAACAGAACCGCTTGTCACGGGAGTGTGGGAGTCCCTCTTGAAGGGGGCACTGACAGGGACCCCCAACCCGGCCGGAGCACTCGTAGAGTGAAACGCATGGCAGGCAGAAACGACCCAAAAGGCACCGATCGGGATATTCGCGATGATTTCCGTGCGGAGATCCGGGAATTCCTGGGCACCCGACGGGCCCGGATCACCCCCGAGCAGGCCGGGCTGCCCCTGTACGGCGGAGAACGCCGACGGGTCACCGGGCTGCGCCGCGAGGAAGTCGCTCTCCTCGCGGGCATCTCCAGCGAGTACTACACCCGGATGGAGCGCGGCAACGCCACCGGCGTCTCCGAGAGCGTCATCGAGGGCATCGCGCAAGCACTGCAGCTCGACGAGGCCGAACGCATCCACCTGCTCGACCTCCTGCGCGGCGCCGCCACGACCCGCCCGCCACGCCGCCGCCCCACTCAGCAGCGTGTACGGCCCGCGGTGCAGCGCGTCCTGGACTCAATGGCCGGCACCCCCGCGTTCATCCTCAGCGGACGCGGGGACATCCTGGCCGCCAACCACCTCGGACGCGCCCTCTTCTCCCCCGTCTACGCCGTCCCCGTACGGCCGCCGAACAACGCCCGGTTCGTCTTCCTCAGCCCGCACGCGACCGAGTTCTTCCGCCACTGGGACGAAGTCGCCAATGACACGGTCGCCATGCTGCGCGCCGAGGCCGGCCGCGACCTCTACGACCGACGGCTGACGGACCTGATCGGGGAGCTGTCCACCCGCAGCGAGGAATTCCGTCGCCGCTGGGCGGCCCACAACGTCCGCATGCACACCACCGGCGTGAAGCTCCTCCACCACCCGGTCGTCGGCGACCTCGACCTCCCCTTCGAAACCTTCCCGCTCCCCGACGGCCCCAGCCAGTTCCTCCTCACCTACACCGCCGAGCCCCACTCACCCTCCCAGGACGCCCTGAACGTGCTGGCCAGCTGGGCCGCGACCAACGACGAGTCCGCGCCGGCCGACGATTTCCAGCCCGCCGACACGGGCGACACCCCCGACTGACCGACGAGCCAGGCCAGTCGATCTGCGGAAACCCGTGCCGAGAAGCGGCAGCAGACGCCCGGGGCTGCCCCATTCGGCCTTCCCCTGGCCCGTCCAG
Organism: Streptomyces stelliscabiei; assembly: GCF_014873495.1. Taxonomy (GTDB): domain Bacteria; phylum Actinomycetota; class Actinomycetes; order Streptomycetales; family Streptomycetaceae; genus Streptomyces; species Streptomyces bottropensis. The sequence goes on from NZ_JADBGF010000001.1 coordinate 10,033,291, forward strand.
GGGAAGGCCGGGCGCTGATCTCCTCGTAGAGCCCCTTCCTGCACAGCGCTGGTCTGAGCCTGCGGGAGTCGTGTCCCTGAGTGCGGGAGGACATCGGACCCTGGGAACTGGCATTAGTGTCAGTGGTCTTGTAGCGGGAGGCGAGGGAGCCGGCCGGTCCCGTCAGTCGGCAGCGGCCTCGGACCGCGCCGGACATGGGGGCCATGTGAGCACTGCGTTTGACGCGAGCCGCATCCCACCGTCCGACAGGGCCGAGGTCATTCGCGACATGATCTGGGGCCGAGTCGTCCGTGTGGACATCCAGCGTCATCCGCAGCAGGAACGGATCTCGGCGGTCGGCATGATCAGCGATGTCGGGGCTTTGAACAACTGCTCGGTGAGGTCCAACGCGACCGTCATCCGACGTACCTCGTCGTTGGTACGCGACGACCTCGAACCCAGCCTGTTCCTCGGACTTCAGGTTTCGGGGTCGAGCGTGGTGGTGCAAGGCGGCAGGGAAGCGGTGCTGCGCCCGGGCGACCTCGCGGTCTACGACACCACCGAGCCGTACACCCTGGTCAACGAAAGCGGCATCCACCAGCACTACTTCCGCATCCCCCGCCGGGAACTGGCCTTGCCCACGGCAGTACTCAGCAGGATCACCGCGGTACGACTGAGCCGGGACCACCCCGTCACCGATCTCGCGTCGACGTACTTCGCGCGGCTGGCGGACACCCGGCAGAGAATGAGCCCCTTGCACACCGCAGCCGTGGAACAACCGAGTGTCGAACTGCTGCGAGCGGTGCTCGCCACCCGTCTCGGCGACTCTCGACTCGCTCAAGAACCCCTCGAATCCACCTTGCATTACCGGATCAGGGAGTACATACGCGCCCATCTCGCCGAGCACGACCTGAGCGCGGCCCAGATCGCCCGCGCGCATCACATATCAGTGCGGCACCTCTACGCGATCCTGGCCCGCTCGGGGATCACTCTCGGCGACTGGCTCCGCGCCAACCGCCTCGCCCAGTGCCGCAAGGAGCTCGCTCGTCCCGGGAACAGAACGGTGACCATCGAAGTCGTCGCACACCGCTGGGGCTTCAGCAGCGCCAGCCACTTCAGCCGGGTATTCAGGGCCGCCTACGGTATGTCACCGCGAGAGCGGCGTCAGTGTTCCGGGCCGGCGCGCCGTCGGCCCGGAACACTGACGCATCGGAACAGCTCCCGCGCCTTGTGCGGCCGAGAAGGGCACCTTCGCCCCCGCATCGCCAACCCTTCAGCACGTACCGCCTGCGCCACTCAGCCTGCGCCACTCACTCGGGGTCATACCGTAGGCGGCCCGGAACCTCCGGGAGAAGTGGCCCGGGCTTGCGAACCCCCATCTCCGGGCCACTGCCGCGATGGTCGGATGGCCCAGGTGCGGAGAGGCCAGCATGTTCCGTGCGCCCTCCAGCCGTTCGGAGATGATCCACTGCTCCAGGCTGAGTCCCGCGCGTTGAAACGTCTCGTACAGGTGGCGTACCGATATCGCGTGCTCGTTGGCGATCAGTTCAGCATCGAGGTTGCGGTCGGTGAGATGGCGGCGTGCGTACGCGAGCATCCGGGTCAACAGCGTGTCGTCCATGATCTCCCGGGCAAGCGCCCCGGTCTCCTGCGAGGCCGACACCACCAGCGCACGTATCAACTCGATCGTGGCATTCGCCAGGGCCGGGGCTCCGGGGTCGGCGGCGAGCCGGTCCGGAGCTCGCCACAGCGCGCGCACATGCTGCAGAACCACATCGTGCAACGGGCTTGCCCTTAGAGGTCGTCTCATTTGGGCTGTTCGATAGTATGCCGTCGTGGGGATCGTTGAGCGTCTGGTGCCGGATGAGTTGTGGGAGCTGTTCGAGCGGGTCGTGCCGCCTGCTCCGTCGCGGCCGCAGGGCGGTGGCCGACGACGGTACGGGGACCGCGAGGTGCTGGCGGCGATCGTCTTTGTGGCCACGTCAGGCTGCACGTGGCGGCAGCTGCCCCCGTCGTTCGGGCCATCGGGTCCGACGGCCCACCGGCGGTTCACCGAATGGAGCAAGGCCCGGGTGTGGGCCAAGCTCCACCGCCTGGTCCTGGACGAACTCGGTTCCCGCGGTGAACTGGACTGGTCCCGGTGCGCGATCGACTCGGTGAACATGCGAGCCCTGAAAGGGGGGACCTGACAGGTCCGAATCCTGTCGACAGGGGCAAGAAGGGCTCGAAGATCCACTTGATCACCGAGCGAACCGGTCTGCCCCTCTCGGTCGGTATCTCCGGTGCGAACCTCCACGACAGCCAGGCACTCGAACCACTGGTCCGTGGTATCCCGCCGATCCGCTCCCGCCGCGGACCCCGCCGACGCCGCCCCGCCAAGTTGCACGCGGACAAGGGCTACGACTACGACCACCTGCGGCGATGGCTCCGCAAGCGAGGCATCCGCCACCGCATCGCCCGCAAGGGCATCGAGTCGTCCACACGCCTGGGCCGACACCGCTGGACCATCGAACGCACGATGGCCTGGCTCGCCGGCTGTCGCCGACTTCATCGCCGCTATGAGCGCAAAGCCGAACACTTCATGGCCTTCACCAGCATCGCTTGCACCCTCATCTGCTACCGCAGGCTCACCAAATGAGACAACGTCTTAGCCGGAAAGTGGTGTTCCGCAGGATCTCCATCGGCAGCCCGAGCCGGTCGAAATCGATCAGTATGGCCTGGGCAGCTCCCTTTCCCGTCCAGCCGAATTCGCGCGGCGTCATCTCGTTGAACAGATAGACATCGTCCGGGCCGACGAGTCCGTGCTTACCGTCGATCTCGGCACGGCCGACCCCTCGGTTCTGCAGCGCGACGGCAACGATCGGCCGACTCTCCTGTCGTACATGCCGGGCTGTACGGGTCAGCTTGAAGCCGGTGTTGTGCGACGTGAACAGGTCGAGCGCACCGATCCGCCACAGGTCCATCCGCGCCTGGATCCCGGTCCCCGGTTCCTCGTGAACGATGCGGTTCGGAACGGAGGCATGGGTCAGTGCGTGATGGAACGCCTCCGCGCGGTCGGCACGAGGCACGGTAGCGGTGTCCAGTAGCAGCATGCCGACCACCATCCGTGAGAAACGCGTTGTCGGTCATCGGTACCAGCGTCCCTGGGGGGTTCCACATGCCGACACAGGTCGACAACCGGTCCTTGTGCACGGTCAGGACAGTCCTGTGCACGAGGAGTCACTACCGCAGACCCGTCCGGCCCTAACTTGAGCCCTGACCAATTCATCGGGGGTGACCTTGATAGGGCACATCGTCAGAGGCTGCCGCGACGCCGAGCGGAGCCGTGACTGTCCTCGTGAACGCCTCCAGCCGGTCCCCGGTGATCCAGCGACTCCCGCCGACGCGCCTACCTGGTCGTGGCGGGGCCGGAAAAAGAGGATGAGAAGATCAATGCCAGCGGCCGTACCCCGGCAGTCTTCGTGCACGGCCTGTGGCTGCTGCCGAGTAGCTGGGACAGGTGGGCCGCCGTCTTCGACGAGTCCGGCTTCGCGCCCCTGACTCCCGGCTGGCCCGACGACCCCGAAACCGTCGCCGAAGCCCATGCCCACCCTGAGGTGTTCGCGGGAAAGAGTGTGGGTCAGGTCGCCGACCACTTCGCCGAGTTGATCGGCAGGCTGGATCGCAAGCCCGTCGTGGTCGGCCACTCCTTCGGCGGCCTCATCGCCCAGATGATCGCGGGCCGGGGTCTCTCGGCAGCGTCCGTGGCGATTGACCCGGCGCCCTTCCGCGGCGTACTTCCCCTGCCGGTCTCCGCTCTGCGCGCCGCGCGGCCCGTGCTCGGCAATCCCGCCAACTTCCACCGGGCCGTCCCCCTCACCTACGACCAGTTCAGGTACGCCTTCGCCAACGCGGTCAGCGAAGAGGAGGCCAAGGAACTGTACGAGACCTTCGCGGTCCCGGCCCCCGGAGAGCCGCTGTTCCAGGCCGCCGTCGCGAACATCAATCCCTGGACGGAGGTGAAGTTGGACACACTGCACGCCGAGCGTGGCCCGCTGCTGATCATCTCGGGAGAGAAGGACAACACCGTTCCCTGGGCCATCGCCCATGCCTCGTACAAGAAGCAGACACGCAACGAGGCCGCCGTCACCGAGATCAAGGAACTGCCCGGCCGTGGCCACGCGTTGACGATCGACAGCGGCTGGCGCGAGGTCGCCGACACCGCTTTGGCCTTCGTGAAGCGCTTCGCCTCCTGATCGGGGACGTTCCTCGCGGCATGCGCCCGGATCCGGAGCGGAGCCCTCGGCTCTCGTGGGTGTCCACCACCTGCCGCGTCCCGAACTCCGCCGCTCCCACCGGGCGGCCAGGATGCCGACGGCCGGCAGTATCACCCCGCCGCCGAAGTCCGTGACGTAGTTCAGCGGCGGCAGGGGAGGGGCGTCCGCTGGACTGAGCCGGCGCAGCGCAACCCGAGCGGTACCGGCAGACGCGCGATGAACACGGCGCGCGTGAGCACCGCTTGATGCAGTTCAGCGCAAGCGGGTCGGCTGGTCCCGGTCAGGCTGCCGGGGCGGTCAGGACGGCCTTGGCAGCCAGCCGGAGATTCCCGATCATCGGATTCGGGTCGCCTTTGCGGCTGACCAGGACGACCTGGCTGGGGGGAGCGTCCTCGATCGGGACGGTGACGAGGTCGGGACGCAGTGAGCTGCGTCGGTCGCCGACCGGTAGTACGGCGACCGCCCTGCCACTCGCCACGAGTTCGAGCTTGTCCTCGTAGCTCTCGATCGGCGGCACGCCGGTCCCGAGGATGCGGTAGGAAGTCCAGTCAGCGGTCTCGAAGGCGCACGGCGCCGCCTCTTCGCCGGCCAGCTCTTGCGCGGTCACCGATATGCGGTCGGCCAGGGGATGGCCGCGCGGTACCGCGAGCATGCGGGGTTCCTCGTACAGCGGGGTGGTGAGCAGGTCGTCGGCAGCGAGCGGCAGCGGGGCTCGTGCGATCAGGGCGTCGACGTGCTTGTCGGGCAGTGCCCCGACGTCGCGGCAGCTCAGGTACCGGGTGGTGATCTCGGCGTCCGGATGACGGCGGCGCAATTCCTGTACGGCGGCAGTGATCACCAGGTCTTCGACGTAGCCGATGGCGATTCGTTCGGTCTCGGCTTGTTCACGCACGGCCAGCTCGGCCTGGCGGGCGGCCTGCAGCAGGGCGTGGGCGTGGGGGAGGAAGCTCTGGCCGGCCGGCGTGAGCCGGGTCCCCTGGGGGGTGCGGTTCAGCAGCAGTACGCCGAGATGCTTCTCGAGCCGCTGGATCTGGCGGCTCAGCGCCGGCTGGGCCACGTGCAAGTCGGCGGCGGCCCGGCCGAAGTGCTGGTGCGCCGCCACCACGGTGAAGTAGCGCACCAGCCGCAGTTCCAGGTCCTGTCCGAGATCGTTCACCCTTCCAGCGTACGGGTCATGCTGTTTCGGAATGATCAGGTTGCCGAACCGGTCTTGGACGGCCGTGTCGTCCTGGGCCTTGACTGAAGGAGCAAAGATTCCCAAGGAAAGCGACAGGCGCGATGAAGGCGATCCAGTTCCACGCGGCGGGCGGGCCGGAAGTTCTGCAGTACGACGAGGTGCCGGTTCCCGAGATCGGCCCGGGCGAGGTGCTCGTCCGGGTGCACGCGGCGGGCATCAACCCGCCGGACTGGTACCTGCGTGAGGGGATGAAGGTCATGCCGGCCGAGATGGGGCCGGTGATGGAGTTCCCCTTGATCCCCGGCACGGACATGTCGGGCGTGGTCCAGGCGGTCGCTCCGGACGTGGCGGGGTTCGCCGTCGGTGACGAGGTCTTCGGCATGCTGCGGTTCCCCGGCTTCGACGGCCGGACGTACGCCGAGTACGTAGCCGCACCGGCTTCGGACCTGGCTCACAAGCCTGCCGGTCTCGATCACGTACAGGCGGCTGGGGCGCCGATGGCCGTGCTGACGGCCTGGCAGTACCTGGTTGAGCTCGGCCATGACGTGCCGTCTCCTTTCACCGGCCGGGTGCACCAGCCGGTGCCGATCACGCCAGGGATGACCGTGCTGGTCAACGGGGCCGCCGGTGGAGTGGGCCACTTCGCGGTGCAGCTGGCGAAATGGAAGGGGGCACACGTCATAGCGGTGGCCTCGGGTCGGCACGAGCAGTTCCTGCGCACACTCGGCGTCGATGAGTTCATCGACTACACCACGACGCGGGCCGCGGACGTGGTCAGCGGTGTGGACCTGGTGATCGACGCCGTCGGTGGCCCGGACAGCGCACGCTTTCTGGCTGTGCTCAAGCGCGGCGGCACCATGCTTCCGGTGTTCTTCGCCGAGTACGACCCGGAGAGGACGGCGAGTCTGGGCGTCACCGTCTCGAACATTCAGGTGCGTTCCCACGGTCCCCAGCTCGCCGAGATCGGGCGCCTGTTCGGCGAGGGCAAGCTCCAGGTCGGGGTGGACAGCACCTACCCGCTGTCCCAAGCGGGCAGCGCACACACGCGAGCCGCGCAGGGCCACCTCCAAGGCAAGATCGTACTGACGGTGGTCTCGTGATCGCCGAACTCCAGCAGGCCATGGCGAAGGACGCCCACGCCCTGGACGATCTGAAGGTGCCCGAGCCGGAAGCGGTTCTGACCGAAGACACCGTATGGACTGATGGCCACCTACTGCGCCCAGCGCGCGAGCGCCGGCCTGATCATCACCGAGGGCACCCAGCCGTCGGCCGGCGGCCAGGGCTGCACGACCCCCGGCCTGCACTCCGCGGCGCAGGTCGACGCCTGGCGGAAGGCAACCGACGCCGTCCACGCCCGGTGCCTGCACGGCCGACTTCCCCTGACCAGGCCCACCCGGGCGCGCTGACGGCAGGGCCTCAGGCCTCCTGGAGCGCCGTGGCGGTCTGGCCACGAGAGGCAGGTCCAGCAAAGTGTCACCTGCTGACCACTGGGTGACTGCTGTCCGCCCGGCGATGCACCGGAGTCCAGGGAATGCTTGGTGAGCGTCACGGCGAGCGATCGCCGCCGACACGCCGTGCGCAAAATCCGAACCGCACCGGAAGGAATCTGACGCCGCGTCCGCGCCGAAGGCTCCGACTGCACCGGGAGTGCGCTCCTGGTGGGGGATCCGGTACGCCACCGCCGAGCGGTACCGCCGCCCGGTGGTCGCGGACTTCGATCCGGACCGCCCCTATGACCGTAAGGGCCTCGTCTCTGTCCAGCCCGACAGCGGCGACCGGCTCGAAGCGGACAGCGGGACGGGCGAGGATGTCTGAACCTGAACGTGTGGGCTCCCGAACTGTCGACCGGGAAGGCGCTTCCGGTGGCCGTGTACAGGCGGTCGATGTCGTAGGCGAGGCGGGACACGGCGGTCCCTGCTCGTCACCGCCACCCGCTACGCGCTGATCGACCACGCCCCTAACCGGTTCGCCCTGGTCCTGTTCGCCGTCTTCCTGCCGCTGTGGACGTCTCTGACGTATCTGGCGATGCCCGACACACCCTCGCCGGTGCGGCTGCGGGCCACCGGGCAGTGGCTGACGCCTCCGGGCAACGAGCTGACCGCGATCAGCGGGGCGCTCAACGCCGTCACCCTGATCGCCGGATTCATGATGTTCGCGGCGGCCTTCGAGCGGAGCGCTTTCGACCGGCGCCTGGCCGCGGCCGGCTACCCCTGGCCGCACCTCGTCCTCGCCAAGGTGGCCGCCCTCGCCCTGTCCGCCGCAGCTGTCTCGGCCTATGCCACCGCGGTCACGTTCCTGACCCTGTCGCCCAGCCGGCTCCTGGCGCTCTTCGCCGCGCTGTTCTGCCCTGCTACAGCCGTTGGAACGGGGCGGGCGACGCCCTCCAGCGGTCAGGAGAGGTGCATCCGGTGTCATCAGCGGGCGGGCGCGGTGCCGGTCGGACGGGCGTCAGAACGCCCGTCCGATTCCTGATGGACCTGTTTTCAGGCGGAGGCGCCCGTGACCGTGGTGCCGGACCTGGTCAGCGTGTACGTCAAGATCGCCCCGCTCCAGAAGTGGAAGGTGAGGGTCACGGGGGCGTCGTCGGTGACCTCGCCGAAGAACGCGGTCGGCAAGGTGATCGTGTCCGCGGCGTAGTCCACCGTGAAGGCCACGTTGAACTGCTTGTACGTCGTCCAGGACTGCGGACCGGCGGGGCTGCCGTCGGCGTAGACGGCTTCCATGGTCGCCAGCTTGTCCCCGTTGAACGCGGTGGGGATCACGAGCGAGGTCGTCGTACCCGTCGCGCTCGTCAGGGCCGGCTTGTCGTAGGTGATGACGTTGACGGCCCAGGGGATTCCCGCCGTGAACCGGAGGGACAGGACGGCGTTCGTGCCGTGTTCCTGCGACGCGGTCAGCCGGCCGAGCGTCGCCGCCGCGATCGTCAGGGTGCTGCCCCTGACGGTGTAGTCCACGCCCCGGAGCAGCGGACGGGTGCCGACATCGATCCTCGTCAGCCTGGTGCCGTTGAGGTTCAGCGTGATCGTCGCGTCCGTCGGGGCCTTTCCCTTGGGCACGAAGAGCTGATCGGTGGACGCGGTGCCGGAGCGCCGGGTCCAGCTGGAACGTATCTGCGCATAGAGGCTCGGGTCGTTCCATTGCAGGGTGCGGCGGTTGAAGCGGCTGCCGTTGTCCCACAGCATCGTGGTCAGGCCGCGGTGGCGCGCGTAGTAGCCGAGATACTCAAGGTACTTGAGCGTCTCACCCTGTTCGACCGTGCCGGGGCCGGAGTCCCAGCCGAGCAGCCCGTACTCGCCGACGACGACCGGGATCCCCTTGGCGACGAAGGACCTGTGCAGCAGGTCGAACGTGTCGGTCAGGTCCTTCTGAGTGGCCGCGTTGAAGGTCGTGTAGCCGGCGAGGTTCACGCTGAAGGGCCAGAAGCTGTAGTAGTGGATCGAGGCCACGAGGTTCGGGTCGTCGAGCGCGGCGAAGGTGGCGAGCAGGGTGTCGATCTTCGGCTGATCCGGGGTGTCCCCCAGGGTCGGCATGACCAGCAGCCGGTCGGCGTTGCGTCCGCCGGCCGCGCGCACGACGGAGTGGAAGGTCGTGTTGAGTTCGTTCATCAGAACGGCGTTCTGCTCGTCCCCGGAACTGCCGTTGAAGAAGGGCTCGTTGATGCTTTCGAAAAGCAGCCGGCGCGGCTCGTCCCGGAAGGCGGCGGCGATCTGCTTCCAGGTGGCCGTGTACTGGGCCAGGACCGCGTCATGCCGGGTCGGCATGTTCGGCACCCACTGCCACGCGTCGCCGTGCATGTTGATCAGAACGTAGAAACCATCGGCCAGGGCCCAGTCGACCACCTGCTTGAGCCTGGCCAGGAACACCGGGTCGAGGGTGTAGGTCGGAGCCGGGCCCTCGTGCTGGCCCCAGGTGACCGGGATCCGGATGCTTTTGAAGCCCTGCGCCTTCAGCCTGCGGAAGAACGCCCGGGTCACCCGCGGGTTTCCCCACGCCGTCTCGTCGGCGCCGATCGCCTCGAAGGTGTTGCCCAGATTCCAACCGGGCTGCATCTTCGCGACGACGTCCAGCGCGGACGCCGACGCGGCGGAACCAGCGGACCGGGCAGCGGCCTGGGCGGCCGTCGAGGTGGAGAACGCCGCGACGGCGAGGGCCGCGGAGGTCGTCATGACCTGGCGGCGAGTGAAACCGGCTGAACTCGGCATAGAACTCTCCATTGAGTCGAAGGCCTGCCCCTGCGTCGAAGACGCCATCGTCGAAGCGCTTCGAAACGTCGAGGGAGCCTAGCGCAACCTGGCGACGGAGAGAACGGGCTGATCCGCATCGAGCCCGCACCGAGTTTCGAAAAGTCGCGCGTCGAAGCGCTTCCTTCCATTCGGCGTCAGGGGTGGACCAAGGGAAGGTCGACCAGGCGTGCAGCACCGCCATGCAAGCTCCGGAGTCCGCGTCGGGCGGTGGCTTCCGAGCAGGTGCCAGGCCATCTCAGGGAGTTCTACGACCAGTTGGCCCCACACGGGCAGGAGCCCGTAGTCCTGGCCTTTGAGGCACGGCTATGGGCGATGCTCCCACCGGTCGGCGGATTGCTTCATTCATGAGCAGGTAGAGAAGGCCAACGAGGGTTTCACTGCTGACGATCTCGCGGCGGTCGATCATTGCGCGCACCTCGCTGAGCGGCATCCGCTCGATCCGGTCCGACTCGTTCTTCACGGTGGGCGGTCCAGTGAACTGAGACGTCTTCCTCGCGGAGTTGGGCCCGAAGGCCCTTGTGTCTGATGTCGTCGACCGCCCCTCGGCTGCCGGGAAGTCGGTCGGCATGGCAGAACTTCAAGCCGAGAACGGCAGGCCGCGTTCGGCTGGCTTGAACTTGGCGATCTTCTTGATCTCCGGTCCGGGCCGGGCGAACAGGCTCTGGTGCGTGGAAAGTTCAACGGAAGCGAGACGGGTCCGGCCGGCACGGCGGGAATGACGGACCGCTCGGCCCGGACCGGGTCGCGGTGAGCATCCGCCAAAGCCGCGCGGGTTGCGTGCGGAGGCCACCGTCGCGCCCGCCGGCCGGGAGAAGACGCTCGCCGTGGGAGTGGATGCGCCGCCGCTGAGCACCCGGGAGTGCCTGGACGATATATTTCGTAGCTCGATATATACTCGACGCATGACCAGACAGAACCCGCCCTTGACGGAACCGCAGTACTTCATCCTTGCTGCGCTCATGGACGGCCCGTTGCACGGTTACGGCATCATCAAGGCTGCCGAGCAGGCCACCGACGGGCGGCTCCGGATCGCTGTCGGTACCCTCTACGGCGCGCTGGAGCGGATGGAGCGGGCCGGGCTGGTGGCCGCCGGCCATGAGGAGATCGTGGACGGGCGGGCGCGGCGCTACTACCGGCTCACCGAGGACGGTGCCGAGGCGCTCGGCCGGGAGGCGCTGCGGATGCAGCAGGCGGCGGCCGTCGTCATCGGGCACTCGCGGGATGCCGGAGCAGCCCCGGCATGAATCGTCTGCTGCTTGCGGCCTATCCCGAGTCCTACCGTTCCCGGCAGGGAGAGGAGGTGCTGGCCTGCCTGGCCGAGGCGTATCCCGACCGCTCCTGGCCCCCGCCGCGGGAAGTTGCCGCCCTGGTGCGCGCCGGAGTGCAGGCCCGCGCCCGTGCCACCGTCGACGACCCGACTCGGCCCTGGTGGCTGGACGGCATCCACCAGGCCGCCCTGGCCCTCGCCGCGCTGGCGCTGGTTCCGTACCTGCAGGATGTGTGGCACTGGGCACTGCACATCGACCCCGGACAGCACGCCATCGCCTTCCATTTCTCCGGCTGGTACCCGTGGGCCGAAGGACCCACGCGGATACGGCTGTTGCCCTACGGGCTGCTCCCGCTGGGCTGTCTGATCGCTCTGCTGCGCGGCAGAGCATGGATCGCGCTGCCGGCCGCGGCAGCCATGATCTGGGCCGGCGCCACGTCCCACGGCCGCATTCTCTTCGGCGACGAGGGCAAGGCGGGCCTGGGCTATTACGGTCTCGGCACCCCGATAACGGCCCGTGACCTGGCGCTCTCGGGGGCACTGTGCGCCGCGTGCGCCGTGCTGGCGCTCTGCCGTCCCAGTCGTCTACGACGCCGCTCGTACCGCTGGCTGGCCCCCGTCGCGCTCGCCATGTTCGTGGCCGGGGGCCTGCACATCATCTCCGTCAGTCCGACCTTCCAACGCGGCCTGTTCGCCCTCGAAGTCGCCGCGCTGATCGCCGCGTGGGTGGCGACGGACGCCACCGGCGACCACCGGTGGCTGATCCCCGTCGCGGCGGTCGCGATCGTCCGCACGCAGGCGATCGTCGTCCGGCCGGACGCGTTCATGCAGTCCCTTCCGGAGCTGGTCGTCCTCATCCTGCTGACCGCACCCCTCCCTGCCCTGGCGTTCACCGCCCAGCGACGGCAGGGGCGGGCACTCGCCGAATAGGAGCGTCTCCCGGTGGGCCGACCGAGCCCGGCGGCTCACTTCGTGCCGCAGGACGCGCACGACCGAACTCCCCCCAACGGAAGAAACAGAGCGATGACTCAGCACGATTCCCCGTCCCTGCACGCGTACCGTCCGGGGACCTCAAGGCAGGCCCCCGACGACCCAGGCCCGTCGCTTACGACACGGCCGTGGATGCCGGCTCTGCTGTACACCCTGGGGTTCCTGACGGTCTACCTGCTCGCCATCTGCACCCCGTGGGGGCAACGAGCTGAGAACGCCCTGTTTCATCTCGGTAAGCAGGGCGGCGAAGAAGCATGGATCTACCCCCTGTCAGGATCGGCCTACGGCTCGACACCCCTGCCGCCGATGGAATTGACCGCCAAGCCCACCCTGATGGTGGGCCTGGCCGTCATCGTGGTCCTCACCCTGGTGCGGCGGTGCTGGCGGCAGGGGTGTGCGGCGCTCGGGATCGTCATTCTCACGACCGGAGGCAAGGAGGTGTTCAAATCGACCATGCCCCGCCCCGATCTGGTGGGTGCGCCCGAGAATCTCCTTGATCAGGGCTTTCCCAGCGGGCACACGGCCATCCCCGCCGCGCTGACCCTCGCCGCCGTCCTCGTGGTCTCCCCTCGCATCCGCCCCTACGTCGCCACGGCCGGTGTGCTGTGGCTGGCCTGCATCGCCGCCGCGACCGCGACCATGGGCGGCCACCGACCCAGCGAAGTGCTGGGAGCCACACTGTTGGCCTGTGCCTGTTACGGCCTCGCAACCTGGCTGCTGCCGCCAGCCGCCGCGCCAGGCGCCACGCTGAGCCCCCGTGCGCTGCCGGCCGTCAGCCTGACGCTGGCACTGGCCATCGCCCTCGTCTCCGGCGCACGGAGCGACACCCTCACAAGGTCACTGGTCTCCGCGACGACGGCCTTCATATGCGCGGCCCTGGTCTGGCACGCCGCAGTCGGGTGGCCCGCACACACCGCACGCCGCACACGCCCCGCACTGGGCTGACCACCCGGCGGGCTCCGGGCGGGAACCGGCGCGGCAGCCGGCGGACGCGATGCCGGCCCACATCGTCGCGGCCGACACCCTCTACCTCCTCTACTTCGTGGAGGAGGTGTCCACCCGGCTCGACTGTTGGCGGAAGCCCCGTGTGGTGCCGCCCGGTCGACGGCCCATCATGGAGATTGCGGGCATCGAACAGCGGCTCATCGGCTGGCAGTCGAGCCCGCGATCAGCAGATCGAGGACGCGCTTCATGTCTTCACCGCCGAGTACGAGGAACGGCAGGGGCACCCGCCGGGGGAACGGGGCGCTACGCGCTGGGCCTGCCAGTGCGCGGATCGGATCAGACGCGCCCGCCGAAGCGCACAGAGGTGTTATTGCTGACCGAGCTGCGCGAGTGATGGCGCACTTCAGCGGTCCGGGCCTACGGCGCCGACGTCATCGACCGGCTGGCGGAGCGGGCGCGAACGCCGGCTGCGGTGTGTGGGTCCAGGTGCGGCGGCCGGTGGTCGACATAGCGCTGGCCGCCGTCGACACCGTTGCTGTGGTGTACGTGATGCGCGGCGGCTGTCGGGGGCGGTCGCTTTTGCTGAAGCGGCAACGGGAGTCGCGCTTGGCGTGCCGCCCACTGAATGATCATTGCCGGTGCCCTTGGCCGGAGCCTGGCAGCAGGGGTGTGGTCCGGTCACCGGCACCGGCCACCCGTCATGTGCCCAGGAGGACCCATGCCACAGACCGCCGTCGGCCTCACCCACCGTCTGGTGCCCTCACCCGCCGGCCGAATCCACCTGGTGGAGCAGGGCAGTGGGCCGCTGGTTCTCCTGGTCCACGGCTTTCCCGAGTCCTGGTACTCATGGCGCCATCAGCTGTCCGCACTGGCCGAGGCGGGCTATCGCGCGGTGGCTGTGGACGTCCGCGGCTATGGTCGCTCCTCCCGGCCCGGGGCGGTGGACGCGTACCGGATGCTCAACCTGGTGGAGGACGGCGTTGCGGTGGTGCACGCTCTGGGGGAGCGGGCCGCGGTGATCGTCGGGCACGACTGGGGAGCGACCATAGCCGCGAACTCCGCGCTGCTTCGCCCCGATGTCTTCAGCGCGGTCGGGTTGCTCAGTGTGCCGTACGCTCCGCCCGGCGGACCGAGGCCCAGTGAGGCCTTCGCGCAGATGGGCGGGGCTGAGGAGTTCTACGTCTCCTACTTTCAGCATCCGGGCCGCGCCGAGGCGGAGATCGAGCCCGATGTGCGCGGCTGGCTCGCGGGCTTCTACGCCGCCCTGTCTGCCGACACCATGCCCGGGCCGGGCGCGCCGGATCCCCATTTCGTCAGCCACGGCGGCAGGCTACGTGACCGGTTCCCGGCCGGTCGGCTGCCGTCCTGGCTGGGCGAGCACGACCTCGATGTCTACGCCGCGGAGTTCGAACGGACCGGCATGGCAGGGGCACTGGCTCGCTATCGGAACATGGACCGGGACTGGGAGGATCTGGTCGATTACAACGGCGCCCCCATCACTCAGCCGTCGCTGTTCGTGGGCGGAGCCCTGGATGCCTCGACAGCCTGGATGGCCGACGCGATCAAGGCGTACCCCACAACTCTGCCCGGCCTGGTGTCTTCGCAGATTCTTGCTGGCTGCGGTCACTGGATCCAGCAGGAACGCCCCGAGGAGATCAACCGGTTGCTGACCGACTGGCTTGCCTCCTTGCCCGCCTGACGCATGTGCGCATGACGAGCGCGACTCCCGATGATCAAGGTGACGTCCCTACGGCCACGCACCGCGATGCGCACCGCCGGGCGGGAGTGGGGATGCACGGAGTGACTCCACACTGAGCCTCCGCCGCCTCGAGGGCGCAGGTAAAGGGCTGGTGTGACAGTCCTCCGGGATGCTCACGCTGGTCGAGGGCAACGGTCTGCGAAGTAGGTCATCCGGCAGAGCGGTCGGCTCACCGATTCCAGTCTGCTGTGGCCGGGTGGCCTTCCACATCCGGTCTGCTCGGGAGCCAGTCGGATGGGGCCGGCCGGCCCATGAGCCGCCCCAGCCGCCTGGCTGTCCAGTGCAATGGTCGAGGATGGAGTCATGGCAGGGGAAGCGAACGAGATCGTTCTGAGCAAGCAAGATCTTCGTGAGGTCACCGCGTTCGCTGCAGCGTGCGCGGACGTGGTGCTCGAGGTATTCGAAGGCGACCAGCCGGACGACTTGCGGCCTCGAGAGGCTATCGGCGCCGCGTGGGAGTTCGCTCGAGGTGGTGAGCGAGGGAAGGCTCTGCGCGACAGAGCGTGGGCGGCACTCAAGGCAGCCAAGAGCGCGGACACGCCGGCTGCGCGCGAGGCTGCTCGGGCAGCGATGTCTGCGGCAGGCGCCGCCTACCTGCATCCGCTGGCCAAGGCCACCCAGGTCAAGCACATTCTCGGAGCTGGCGCTTACGCGGCCAGAGCGGCCGAACTCGTCGCCGACGACGATCGGAGCGTTGGTGCCGAACACCTTGAGCAGACGCTGCACCGTGCGACACCGGTCGTCGTTGACGTGCTCAAACGTTTCCCGACGGCGCCGAGTGGCGGCGGACGGGTAGGCGAGCTGATCCGCATGCTGGACGCAGACCTTCGTTCACTTGCCCTCGCTGAGTGACTTCGAACGTGCAGCCGGTGCGGCCCCACCTCCGTCAGCGGTTGACTTCGAGGTTCGTCAGGACAAGCAGGGCATGCGGGAGCTGGGTGGCGTGGGCGAGGTCAGTGCGGAGCTTGGCGAGGATCCGCCAGTTCTTGAGGTGGGCGGCGAAGCAGTGCTCGACTGGCGCGTGTCCGCTGGCGAGGACTCGGTTGGCGTCCTTCTGACCAGCGGTCAGCTTGTGGGTACGGCCGGCATGGAAGCCCGTGACGATCACGGGATCGCGTACGTCGTTGTCCAAGCCGCGGAAGCCGAGGTGAGCGAGAGCGCCGAGGCCAGCGGCACGCACGTGGGCCAGGACGTGGTCGTGGCGGGCAGCGGTGTCGTCGTGGGTGCGGCCGGGTGCGCGTCGCTTCTAGAAAGCTCATCATCGACAAGTACGGCTGGGACCGGCTGCGCCGGTTCGCCGCCCAGGACGTGGCGTGGGTGCGCGGCACGCAGGAACCCGGCGACCGGGTCGAGGCCGGCACCGCCGTCGTCGCGCTCGGCACGGACGGCATGCTCACCCCGGCCGAGGGCATGGGCACTCGCTTCGTCCTGCCCGAGCACGGCCCGTTCATGGCCTGGGCGCAGCGTGCCGCCATCTTCAAGGACGCCGACCACCCGGCCGCGGCCAAGTTGTACCTGACCTGGTGGCTGTCCAAGCAGACCCAGTCCCACTTCTGCATGTGGTCCGTACGCACCGACGTGACCCCGCACAGGGGCTACCGGCCCGTCTGGGACTACCCCAACGCCCACCTCGACGGCTTCGAGCACTTCACGGCCGACCGCGCACGCGTCGAGCGCTTCAAGCAGCACCTCACTCTCTACGTGGATGAGGTGAGCGGCGCCCCGTCCCCCGGGTGGCTCGGCCTGCACCCCGGCCGCTGACGCGGAGGTACCCGCCTCGCCGCCGACCGATCACGGGGCAGCGAGGGGGAGTTGGGGCTTCGACTCGGCAGGGCGATCGTGCACGGCGACGGGTGTCGGGACCGGGGCAGGACGCCGAGGCCATGGCCGCCACGAGTGGGGCCACGAGCGGCCAGCGTGGAGGCCGTCCCGCCGAAGAGGCCCCGCCACCGTTCCCGTGGGCTGTGCTGGGGTGGGCTTTACGAGGCGCGCGTCCCGGGGGGCCTGGGCGGGTCGGCCCCCGGCGTACTCGACTCCAGGGCGGCGAACTGTACTCGGTGGCAGACCGGCTCTGTCTTCTCCGTATCTACGATCATCAACGGGAGGCAGGGCGCCGCCCCGTCGGATAATCCAGGTGCGGTTTGCGCGCTTCGCGTGATACTCCTCCCTGCCATGGGTGATCTTGTGACGGCGCGGCTGGTGCTTCATCCGATGACCGTCGGCGAGGCTGAGCGAGTGGTGGCGGGCGAGTCGGACAGCGATGCCCTATGGGCGCCCGGATACCCCACCGAGGGGGACGTGTTCGCAGCCAGGCGCTTTCTGGACACCTGCGCGAGCACTGGTGATCCCCAGCCTTTCGGTAACTATGAGATCCGTCGCCGTGAGGACGGTCAGGCGATCGGCGGCCTGGGCTTCCACGGCCCCGCGGACGCGAACGGCGGCGTCACGATCGGCTACGGCCTCATCCCGTCGGCGCGAGGCAACGGATACGCCTCCGAAGCCCTTCGCGGACTACTGCTGTTCGCGCGGGCACGCGGCGTCACCTGTGTGAAGGGCGACGCCGACCACGACAACATCGCGTCCCAGCACGTCATGACGGCAGCGGGCATGTTCCCGGCCGGACAAGACGAACGCGTCAGGTACTTCGAACTCGTCTGGACCGAAACGAGGGGCGAATATTGACCCGTGCTCCTAGCCACTGGCGGTCTTCTGCCCAAGTTCTCGCGTGCCGGGCCCAGGGCGGTACCGACGAGGTCGCCCTCCTCGCGGTACCCCTCCCGCCCCGGGGCCTGAAATCTCCCGGTCGAGGAGGGCCCTGAAGCAGGGTCCTTACCGGGTGTGATGTGCACGCGGGGCGGGAGGCGATTCGTCGGTGCGCGCTGACGAGCGGGCGACGGTGGACACCTCCCGGGCGCCGAGGTGCGAGTCGGGCAGCGCGGGCCGGTCGTCCGTCGTGCCCGTCGCCGAGCCCGTACGTCGCCGGTCTACGCGGCGGGTGCGAGTTCGGCGCGGCCGAACAGCAGGGCGTAGCCGGTGGGGAGCTGGTGGAGGATGCGGGTGATCAGGTCGGGGCCGGCGCAGGCGGCGACGGCGCAGAAGACGGATCCGGTGTCCCATCGGGTAGTGGCCAGGGAGGCACCGCTGCGCGCGGCGATGTCTTTGACGAGAGCCCAGCCGGTCAGAGGCTCGGTGTCGGGGATCTGCGCGGTCAGCACGCGTGCGGCTTCCAGGGGCAGGCAGGCGGCCAGGTCGACGCGTTCCTCGCCGGTCACCTGGCGCCCCAGTCCGGCAAGGACCAGGCGGACGGCTTCGTCAGCTCGCTCACGGGTGGGGTAGGCGCCCTCGTAGCGGACCTTCTCCAGCATCTGCTCGTACGCCGTCCCGTACGGTTGCCGATGCTCAAGCGGAGTGTGCGCGTCGGAGATCACTGCAGATGCCTTTCGTGGAGCTGGGACGGCCGGGGTGGTGCCAAGCGCGGCGCCACCGGTCGTGGGGTCAGGTGGGCTGGGGGCGCTGCCAAGCGCGGCGCCACCGGTCGTGGTCAGGTGGGCTGGGGGCGGCCGAAGAGGAGGTCGTAGCCGACAGGGAGCTGAAGCAGGATCTGCCCCAGGAGGTCCTCGCCGACGGCGTCGACGACGGTGGACAGCACTGCGCTGACGTCCCAGGCCGCGGTCTGCTCGGTGGCGCCCTCGATCCAGGCGGCGGTCGCCCGGACGAACCGCTCCGGGGGCAGCGGCTCGGCGCTCCGCAGCGGGTTGAGCAGGATCAGGGCGAACTCCTCCGGCAGGCGCGCCGCCAGCTGGGCGCGGACGTCGCCGACCAGGTGCGCGCCGAGCAGGGCGAGCACCACGCGGGCCGCGCGCTCGGCTTCCTGCAGGGTGTCGTACTGGCCGCGTTCCTTCACGTGTCCGAGGAATGCTTCGCGTCGCAGTGTCATCACAGCTGCCCCCCTTCTTCTCCGGATTCCATGCAGGGTGCGGAGGGTGGGGTGAGGGGGAGACCCGAGTGCCCGCCCTCCGTACCTCGTCCGGCCGGTGTCAGCCGGCGATCTCCTTGTGGCCGGTCCCGACGCCGAGGGAGATCTTGCGGGGCTTGGCGCGCTCGGCGATCGGGATGCGCAGGGTGAGCACGCCCGCGTCGTAGTCGGCCTGGATGTGCTCGGTGTCGAGAGTGTCGGCGAGCACGAGCCGGCGGGAGAAAACGCCCAGCGGCCTCTCGGACAGCTCCATCTGCACGTCGTCGGCCTTCGTCACCGGCCGCCGCTCGGCCTTGACGGTGAGCATGTTCCGCTCGACGTCGATGTCGATCGCGTCCGCGGGGACACCGGGAAGGTCGAAGGCCACCACGTACTCGTCGCCCTCGCGGTAGGCGTCCATCGGCATCACCGACGGCCGTGACCAGGTACCCGGGCCCATCAGCTGCTGCGCCAGCCGGTCCAGCTCACGGAAGGGGTCAGTGCGCATCAACATCGGAGAAGCACCTCCAAGGTCTTGGGCAGTTGCTGCATGCGCTCACTGACACCGTTGTAACATGTCATCCAATGGATGACAAACATGGCGTCATCGATATGATGACAACCCGAGGGAGGTGTCCGTGACCGCAGCCGACCCGCCGGCCACGAGCAGTACGAACACCCACGGCCCGGCGTCGTTCGTCGCCGCCGTTGCGGCCCTGAACGCCATAGACGACGCCCTGCGCGACGCCCAGCGGGACACTCCGGACAGGCCCGACGGCCCCGGCCCCGGTCCTGGGCCGGAGCAGGCGCTGGCGTCCCTGACGCTGCTGCGGCAGGTGCGCGAGCTGCTCGCCGGATGGGAGACCGGCCTGATCGAAATCGCCCGGGACGCGGGCGCCAGCTGGGCCGATCTCGCCCAACCCCTCGGCGTCGCCAGCCGTCAGGCTGCCGAACGCCGCTATCTACGCGGCCGCCCCGGCCCCAGCGGGACCACCGGCGAGCAGCGTGTGACGGCCACCCGCCAGGCCCGGGCCGCCGAACGCACCACCGCCGCCTGGGCCCGCGCCAACGCCGCTGACCTGCGCCGCATCGCGGGCCAGATCACCGCCCTCACCGACCTGCCCGCCGCCGCCCGCCGCCCGCTCGACAAGCTCCATGCGGCCCTGGCCCACGACGACCCCGCCGACCTCATCGTCCCCCTGGCCGCCACCCGCCCCTACCTGCCAACCACCCACCCCGACCTCGCCACCCGGCTCGACACCCTCACACCCCCCTGAAAATGCGGCCGCCGACTCCGTCGAACCCCTAGCGCGGCAGCCCGACGACGGCGCCGAGCAGATGCTCGCCACCCCCACGTCAGTCTCGGGCCGCGACACTCTCGACCATGACGTCGAAGAGTCGGGCGATCGGGGGACCCGTCCGGGCAGGCAGGACGCGTGGCCTCATCTCTGGCGAAAGGTTGTCGATGCGTCTCCATCCAGGCGAGACCGAGGCCGTCGGCTGGCGGGTGGTGTCCGTGCTCGCCGCCGTCCGGCAGCTATGCGATGCTTCACCCGACGTCATCGGACGTCCGCGGGTGATCGGGATCGACGGCCGAGGCGGCGCCGGCAAGACGACCCTGGCCGAGCGGCTGCGCAAGGTGATGCCCCACTCCGCCGTCGTGCACACCGACGACGTCGCCTGGAACCACGCCTACTTCGAATGGGGCGCTGTGCTGGTCGAGAACATCCTTCGCCCCCTGCGCCGGGGTGATGCAGTGGACTTCCGCCCTGATGCCTGGATCGCCCACGACCGGCCCGGATCGATCACCATTCCCGCCGGTGCCGACTTCATCTGGGTCGAGGGCACCGGAATCATCCGCGAAGAGCTTGCCCCGTGGTTGGACGCCTCCGTGTGGATGCAGGGCGACCTCGATGAGCAAGAGCGCTTGTTGATCGCCCGCGACGGCGGCTCCCCTGAGCAGTTGGAGCACGTGGCGAACTGGCTGCTGGAGGAACAGCCGTTCATGCTACGAGAAAAGCCGTGGGCCCGAGCCACCATGATCGTCGCCGGCCCTCCTGCGATCGCCCATGACTCGAACACCGAGTTGGTCGTCGCCCCGCCGACCAGCCCTTAGAACTCCTAACGAAATGATCTTCGAGTTGGTTGGATCACTCCAGGACCGATGATCCGGGGGTGCGGGGTGGCTCGGCCGAAGCCGTGGGAAGCCGATGACGAGCTGTGGGCAGTGATCGAGCCAGTGCTTCCCAAGGTCGAGCGTCGGAACCGGCATCCGGGACGCAAGCGGCATCCGGATCGGCTCGTGTTCCAGGGCATCCTGTTCGTCCTGCACACCGGCATCGCCTGGGAACACCTGCCGCAGGAACTCGGCTTCGGCTCGGGCATGACCTGCTGGCGCCGCCTGGCCGAGTGGACCGACGCGTGTGGCCCCGGCTGCACGAGGCCCTCCTGGCCAAGCTCCGCAGCGCAAACGCCCTGGACTTCTCCCGGGCGGCGGTCGACGGCTTCCACATCCGCGCGTTAGAAGGGGGAGCCAAGACCGGACGAAGCCCTGTCGACCGGGGCAGGACGGGCAGCAAACACCACCTGATCACCGACGCCACCGGCATCCCGCTCGCCGCCACCCTGACCGGCGGCAATCGCAACGACGTCACCCAGCTGATCCCGCTCCTCCAGGCCGTGCCGCCGGTGCGGGTCAAGCGCGGCCGGCCCCGGCGCCGACCGGACGTGGTGCTGGGCGACCGCGGCTACGACCACGACAAGTACCGCCGTCTCGTCTGGGACCTCGGCGTGAAGCCGTTGATCGCCCGCCGCGCCACCAAGCACGGCTCCGGGCTCGGCACCCAACGCTGGGTCGTGGAACGCGTGTTCGCTCATCTGCACTGGTTCCGCCGCCTGCGGATCCGCTGGGAGATACGCGACGACCTCCATGAAGCCCTCCTCACCCTCGGATGCGCACTCACCTGCTGGCGGCGCCTGGCCGCAGTTCAGCGCCGCCATTCATAGGCACCCGGTGAAGACTCCAGCACTTCGCCCGGCCACTCCTGCAGCACCTGCCCGAGCAGCTTTCGCTGCTCGTCGATCCAGCCATCTTCAAGACTCATGGGAAGGAACACGGAGACGCATGAACTGCCCAGATCTTCCACACGGACAGCGACAGCCTCATGCTCCTTGTTATACGGCTGGATCTTGATCTCGGGGCTGTGGTCGTCGTCCCTCCAGCAGATGTCCTGACCGGCAGCAAGCAGGTCCAGAGCACGGGACCACTCCTCCAGGTCGGCAGGGAACAGGGACATGTCCAACCGACCGCTGACGAAGCTGCTGGTCACAATGACCTCTGCATCGAGCTGGTCGTGAAGATGCAGCACGCCCGGCGACCTACGCCCCAGCACACGCACCCGGAAGCTGTTGTCGCCATCCGAGAGGCTGATCAGTTCCACCCTGCACCCACTGCCCTGCCCGCTCACATCTGTCAGAACTCAGGATCTCTGAACCAGATCAACGGGCACAAGCAGGTTGTCCCCCCTCATTTCGTTAGGAGTTCTTAGGGGCAATGCCGTCGGCGTCGGGTCAGGGCCTGTGGGCGGTCGTGTTCAGAGTGCGGATTTCGCTGCCTAGGTGAGGCTGGTCGCGATGGACCGCAGGGTGTGACATGGCGACAGTTCGCTGATGACCAGGGGAAGCTCGTCGAGCCGTACCTGTCGATGAGTGGGTACAGCCGGGCGGGGGTCAGGCGGGCGAGGTGTCGGGGCGGGCGTCGTACACGGCGCGGGCGGCGTCGATGTGCGTCAGGTGCGTGAGGCTCCCACTTCAACAGGGGTGCGGTGGCTTCGCGGAGAGTCCTGCCCATCGGGGTGAGTTCGTAACTGACGTGCGGCGGCATGACGTTGCGGACGGTCCGTGTGAGGATCCCGTCGCGCTCCAGGTCGCGCAGGGTGACGGTGAGCATACGCTGGCTGATCCCGTCGACGGCCCGCTTGAGCTCGGTGAAGCGGCGCGGCCCCCGGCTGAGGTTACGCACGATCAGCAGCGACCACTTGCCGCCGACGATCCCGAGTACTTCACGTTGCCTGGCACGGGTCCTGCGGTCGTGCCGGCCGCGACTCGCCGCACACTGTGCCGCTCATGGTTACCTCCAGAGAACCGGGGCACCGCAATGTGCCTTATTGATCGAGGCGCGGCGGGTGCAGCACGATGATCTCGGTTCCTGAGGAGTACTGAGGCACGAAGAGGAACGCCGCTGCCCCGCGAGCGGGGCGCGGTAGTAGAACGGTGTGCCCTGCGAACCGCCAGGCCGGTCACCGGCCCTTTTTGTTGAACCATCCGAGCGACTGGACGACGGACGCGCCGATAACGAGGATGCCGAGAGGAACGATCGTGAACCAGGTGGCATCGGCTTTCATGGCCGCGAGCAGGGCGATGGCGCCGAGGGCCAGCGCCAGGAGCACGAGCATGCCCAGAAGGACACGAATCTTGGAAACCAACGGAAGACTCTCCCATGTTCGGCTGGGCTCTATTGACCAGAACAGCGTTCGCTACCTGTTGGAGAGCTGCCGACGGTTGCTAAGTCGAGGGGGCAGTAAGTTCCCCGGCGTGACACCGCGGCTCCGTCAGGAAGCTCATCGGCGAGTCTCCCCAACGCCGCCCTACCGAGGCGCCAGTAGAACTACGTAATCGCATACGTAGGTGCACCGGTCCGGGCCGGGGGAGCGGCGAGCCGTACAGTGGGCCCTCGCCAATCTCACCTGCCGGATGGGTAGTTGGCCTGTGCCACGAACGCCCCGGACAGCTCGTTGGCGAAGCCTTCCACTTGGCGGTGTCCGGGGCCGTGGCGACGGTGACCCCCAAGAAAGCGGCGGATCTGGCCGAGCGGATCGCTCATGACGGGCTGAACGTGCGTGACGTCGCTGAGGACCTGAAAGGCTGGACGAGCCGCCCCGCGAGGTGAGTCGACAGCGCACTTCCAACAGGGGAGTTGCGGCACTTCGCAGCCGCAGCACGCCGCCGGCCGACGCAGGCCGTGGCGGTCCGCGGCCCGGCTGATCAGTGACGAGGTCAGCTCCCCGGCCAGCGGCACGGTCCGTAACACCCCTGCTGCCACAGCTTTCCCTCTCAGCGGGGACGACGGCTCTGCACGCCGTCCAGGAGGAGGCTCGAGGCGAGGCCAACCGCGGCCGCTACGTCCTACTCCTCCGGCTCCCAGGCGCGGAGCAGGTCGAGCAGCCCTGCGTCTCCGTCAACGTGCAAGGAGTCGGCTGGGATGCGGTCGTACAAGTAGAGGACCAACTCACTGGCCGTGCCATGAATGGAGGCGCCAGCCACGTCCGAGTCCTCGCCGATCGCTGCAGTGGGCGCGGGGATGCGGGTGGAGCGTGCGCCGTCGCTGTCGACCGTGAGGCGCCAGGAGCGGCCCTCGGCGGTGTGGAAGGCGAAGGCCGTGGGCTTGTGCGGCCAGGCGCTGGGCGTCGCGACGCAGGTGAACAGGAACTCCTCGACACCGTCGAGCGCGACCCCGGTCGGCAGCGGCTGCGGGGCGCCCGCGGCGAGCTGGGCGTCGTAGGTGTGCACCGTGGTCTCCTGGACCCGGTGCCGGGCGACTCCGCCGGAGGTCCGCGGCGTCTGCAGGGGACTCCACCACGCCCAGCAGTCGGCGTCCGGGCCCGCCTCCCGCAGGGCGCTCAGCAGGAGCCGCGTCGACGCGGCCAGCCAGGCCAGCAGGGCCTCACGCTCCCGTGGCACTTCCAAAGCGGCGCGCGCAGTGGTGGCCTCGGCCGGGGGAGCGTCGGCAGGCCCCGCGCCGACGATGGCGGCCCAGAAACGGTCTCCCCCACCCAGGTGCTTCACCAGATCGAACAGCGTCCACCCGGGGCAGGTCGGCACCTGTGCGTCGAGGCTGGGCGCGGCGGCGACCGCAGCGTGGAAGGCGGTCGACCGTTCATCGATCAGTCGCAGCAGGTCAGGGAACTCAAGATTCTTCTCCACACCGGATGTCTATCACCGTGCTCCGATGATCGGACAGAGGGTTTCACAGCCGCCGCCGGTTGGCCGACGCGGACGTCGGCCTCGCCTCCCCTTGCGCGGGTGACAAATGCCTCGGAGCGAGAGATGACGAAACCGTCTTTTGGCTGGCTTCCTGCGCATCATTCCTGACGGGTGCGTCGCGGATGTGAGGTCAGCACGTTGCCGGGCGGGCGCCGCGACACCGCGGGGTCGGGATGGGTGGGCGCGCCGGCGCGCACAGCCTCCCAGGCGGCTCCGCCGACGCCCACGAGCGGCGCAAGGAAGTACGACGGATCCCCTCCGAGCACTCGAAACACGCGCCGGTCACCCAGCGTGATCACTTCGCGCTCGTGGAAGCCGTGCCGGAACCCGTATCGGTGCCGGAGCCCGTTGTCGTGAACAGGGCCAGTGTCAGGTGATGCTGGGTGCGGGTGGGGTCCAGCGGTGGGTGCGGGGCACGGTGGCGGTGAGGCCGTAGTCGTTCTTGAGTTGTTCGGGGATGGCGTAGTGCATGACGCGTCCGCGGGTGAGGGAGGACAGTTCGATGTTGGTGGTGAAGTGGCCGAGGCGGTCCAGTGCCCAGGCGCCGAGCGGTGAGCGGTCTTCGATGGTCTCCAGGATGCCGAGCAGGTGGGGGACTGCTTTGACAGCGGTGTCCCAGGGGGTGCGCGGGACGTGGAGCCAGTCGGCGCAGGTGTCTCCGATCAGGTGACGGATCAGGGCGGAGACGATCGGGTCGAAGAAGGTGCCGGGGACGACTTCCTCGTACAGGTCGATCAGCTGCCGGGTGAGGTGTGCGCCCTCTTCCGAGGGTGCCATGTGCCGGATCATGTACCGGTCGAGGAACTGGCGTGCCTCCTCCAGGGTTTTGGGGACGGTGTCCTGGTCGACGCCGAGCATCGCTCCGACGACTCGCCAGGCGTAGAAGTAGGCCTCGGCGCCCTCGGTGGACATGTGGATGCCGAGGCGGTGCAGGGAGTCCAGGACGAGCAGGGAGAAGAACATCTGCCCGCCGATCATGTCCTCCTGGCAGATCGGCACGCCCTGCGTGGCGGTGTCCCAGCGGTTCTCACGCTTGAGGTGGTGGCGGATGGAGGCGTGCAGAAGGCGGACCTTCTGGGCCGCCGGGATGAAGCGGCTGCCGGCCTCGAACGCGCCGGGCTGCATGAGGTAGACGGTGAACTGGCCGGTCTCCGCCATCCGCTTGGAGGGGTACTTCAGCCCGTGGGTGGCCGACAGCAGCTTCGCCACGTGCGGGACGACGTAGCAGGCCGGCATGGAGGCGAACGACAGCGCGGTGGAGATGTGCACGTTGTTGTCGATGAAGAACAGGCGGGCCTTTTCCATCTCCGCCCAGTCCACCCAGGCCGGCGGGGCGCCGGTTGCCTGGAGGTATTCCCGGGCCACGTCGGGCAGCCCGTCGGGCAGGGGAGCACCGGCGGTGGACACGTACCGCATGAGGGTGTTGAACGTGCCGACCTCGCCACGCTCGAACAGGGTGGCGACGGTGGCGTCGGCGAGTTCGTCACCGGCCTGGCGCAGGGCGTCCATCGACGCCTCGGTGTAGGTCATCACAGGGCTCCTTGGTCGTGCGGGGCGAGGGGGGGTGGGAGCGCGGGCACGCGACGCCACGGTGCGGTGCGGTCTGCCGTTGTGTGACGGCGTCAGTGGTGGCGGACCGCTGCCGACCGGGCCAGGCCGGCCAGGGCCGCGGTGGCGTGCCCGGGAAGGTCCAGGTCGTGCAGGCAGCGGGTGGCTTCTTCGACCCGCGCGGTGATCATTTCTTCGATGCGGTCCGGCGCCTTCAGCCGCTGCATCAGCGCGCGCACCGCGTCCAGACCGTTTCCGTCCAGATCGCGTCGGCCCAGCAGGGCACGCAGCCGCTCCCGCTCCTCGCCACTGGCGATACGCCAGGTCTCTGCCAGCAGGGCGGTGGGCCGGTGGCCGCGCACGTCGTCGAGGTTGGTCTTGCCGGTGCGTTCGGGATCCCCGAACAGGCCCAGCAGGTCGTCCCTGAGCTGGAACGCCTCGCCCAGCGGCAGCCCGTACGCGGAATACCCCTCGCTCAGCCGCTCACCGGCGCCGGCCAGCGCGCCGCCGATCAGCAGGGGCTGCTCGACGGTGTACTTGGCGGTCTTGTACCGGATCACCTTCAACGACGCGGAGGTGTCCGGCATCGCTCCGGTGTGCAGGATCTCCAGGCACTCACCGGCGATCAGCTCGCGGGCCAGCGCCGCCCAGAGCGGGCGGGCCCGGCCGAGGTAGGCGGCGGGCAGGCCGCTGGTGACGAACAGCTGACCGGCCAGCGACATCAGCAGATCCCCCACCAGCATCGCCAGCGAGCGGGCCGCGTTCGCCGCCCGCGGCCGGCGCCGCAACGCGCTGCGCAGGGCGACATGCGCGGTAGGACGGCCGTGGCGCAGCGCACTGTCGTCGATGAGGTCGTCGTGCACCACGGCGGCGGCGTGCACCAATTCCATGGAGGCCGCGGCCCGCACCAGCGCATCACTGTCCGGCTGCCCAGCCGCACGCCAGCCCCAATAGCAAAACGCCGCCCGCAGTCGCTTGCCGTCCGCTACCGCCTCCTCCAGCTGCCGGGCGACGACATCCAGAGCCGGATCGATCACCGCGAACCGGTCTGCCTCCTGGGCGACGAAGGAGCGCAGCACCTCATCGACCCGGGCCTTGAACGCAGCCGCCTCCCAGCGCTCAGACACCGTCGCCGGCCTGCCGGGCCAAGGCCTGCCGGGCGAGCACCTCCAGATGCGCCGGTGGCGCGGCCGCGTAGCGGTCCAGCGCCAGGCGCCCGCGCGCGATCAGATCCTGTTCGGCCTCGGCTGCCAGCTCAGCCGTGTCCGAGCGACGCAACAGCCCCCGCACCGTGCCGAGCGCCGAGCCCAACGTACTGACGGCCAGATCCGTCAGCCCCGCCACCAGCAACACCGTGTGGTGTTCCAGTGTCCCAGGGCGTTCCGTTTCCCGTGTCATGCCAAACCCCCACCCAGAGAGCAACTTCGGGCGCCGGTCCCGCGCCACGATTCCCAGCGTCCCGTCACACCGGGCGGAGAGAGGGAGAAACTCACCAACGGGCGATCCCACCGTATGGATGTGCGGCTGGCACATCCCCAGCGGCATGGCCGTACCTTCCACCGTCCCACGACGCACCGGGCACGGGTACGTCTGACGCTCCTGCCAGGAAGGCTGGCACCTGACACAACGCGAGGGGCCACGCCGACTCCGGCACGGTCCCTCGCGATCTCCGCTGCCGTAACGCCGTCACCCAGGGGCGCGTCGGAGGGCGGCGAGTGCCTTGGGCGAACACAGACTCCAGCGTCGCCCTGCGCCGCCGGTACGGTCATCCGATCGCGTCCGTCTCGGACCAGCAGGGGAGGCCGCGGGCCGCCCTCACGTACGAGCGGGTGCAGAACCGGCTTGCCCTGCGTAGGGGCGGGGCGGCCCGGGCGGAGGACGAGTGGCCGGCTCACCTCGCCGCGTTCGATCTGCCGCGGCTCGACATGGCGCCGAACCAGGCCCTGGACAGCTCTGCAGTGCATGGCCGAGGGGGGACGGATTTCAGCGATCACTTCGTGGCGGGGCCACTTCACCCGCGGGGAGTTGACGTGACCGCGTGAAGCGACGCCGTGCATGCGGAACAACTGCAGTAGCCCCCGGACATCTTGGGCCTGCCTCGGGCCGCGGATCTGAGTCATCACCCCCTCCACGTTCGTCGCGTACGTCGAGGCGTAGGGCCTCCCAAATCTCCGCGACCTGGTCGTGCCGTCAGGAGTTGGGCAGGCGGCGAAAGCGGTCGTCGTTCTCGAAGCCGACCGCCGGAATGCCCAGCAGATCGTCCACGCCGGGGAAGCCCTCGTCCTTCTGGAACTGCGCCCCGTGCACCCGCGCGTCCTGTGACGGACCCTTGTGCGTGCCGGTGTGCGCGCTGCCCAGTTCCATGAGGTAGCCGCCCGTCGCCGACAGTCGGCGCCGGTCGTTGGTGACGACTTGGGTGGCGTAGGTGTTCATGGCGGCGACACGCTGGTAGAGGACGGTTGCTGACATCAGGGGGCGACGGGCCGGGCGGCCGTCCAGGCCCTTGACCCTGATGCTGTGCGTCCGGGCGGCCTCCAGTACCGCCCCCAGCCCGGTGGTGCCCAGGTTCATGCTGTTGTCGTAGCGGGTGACGAACGCCTGCAGGTCGGGGTGCATGTCCGCACCGGCGAGGTAAGCGTCGACGTCTGACTGGTAGCTGTCGTCCCGGATGCTTTCCAGGTAGAGGGTGCGCACGCCTGCGGCCTGGATCTGTTCCATGTGCGTGCACAGAAACTGCCAGATACGTGCCCCGGAGTGGGTGCCGCCGATGGCCACACCCTCGTAGCGCGCCAGCAATGCGCTCAGGTCGCCCATCGCGTCCTGGGAGTCGGCCTCGGCCAGGGTCTCCTCCACGGCCCGGTGGCGCTGTTGCCGGTCCTCGGGAGTCTCCGTGTACGCGTCGCGCACGGCTCGCGCGTCGCTGCCCAGCTGTCTGTCGCGTGCGTCCTGGCGGTTCCAGTGGCCGAGCGTCCCAGGGTCGTTGCGGCCCATGCCCTCCAGGACCTCGTTGCGGCCGGCGGTCATGGCGGTGTTCGGCGCCAGCCTGCGCACAGCACCCAGGTTGTAGTGGAGCAGCGGGTCGGTCTCCTGGAGCTTCTGCGGGTCCGCGTCGATGTCCACGCGTTGCTTGCGGCCGGCATCCCGGGTGGCCTGCGGCAGACTGTCCCATTCGGCCGCCCCCAGCGCGTTCGGTGTGCGGTCGCTCGCGCGGGACTTGCGGGGACCTCGTACCCGGAGTGCGGGGCCGGGAGGGTGTTGGTGCAGCTCGTCCTGCTGCATCCGCTGTACCACGGGAGCGGACCCCGACGGCTCCGTCGAGCGCTGGACAGGGGGTGTGTGGCCGCAGTCGGCGGTGTGTGCGTGCCGCTGTTCCTCGACGGCGCGGGACACCGCCGCATTACCGGCGAGCCGCTGAAGACTCAGCATCGACTCTGCAGGCGTTCCGCCGCCGGGCCGGGGCTGTCGCACGGCCTTCGCGGCCCCTGGGCGCTGCGAGTCCTTCCACTGCTCGTCACCGGTCTGCTGCGCCCGCATACGTGCGTCCCCTCTGAAACACGAACTGGGAAATGTCCAGTGTCACCGCTCTGCACTGCTCGGCTGTACGTCCGAACGGGCAGGGGCGAGTGCAGGCTCCCTTGCCCCTTTTGCACGAGGCCGGGAGCACGGTCAGTTCGGTGTCCGGTGTCGCTCGGGGGTCCACACGGGGCGAAGGGGCAGGGGATGGGCGGGGCGGACTGCGCCGCCCCGGGCGGCGCGGGCGGGGCAGGGCGGCACTGGACGGGTGATCGTGCATCACAGGCCTGAAGGACGTGGTTGTCGGCGGCAGTGCACCACCGCGCGCTTACCGGCCGCCATCCGCCCGCCGCCCTCACCCTGGATTGCCAACTGGCCGTCCGGGCCACCCTCGCGGTCCGCTCACACCATCGTGGGCGCCGTCGTCAGTACCAAAGAGCCGTCGGGGGTCAACTGCGCGCCAAGCCAGGCACGCAGGGCCAGCGAGGGCTGGGAGTCTCCGGCCCCTGTTGTTACGTCTCTGAAGAAAGCACAGGTCAGCCGACTGCGTTCGCGCTGGCGGGGCCCGATCATCCAAGATCCCCGGCAGAGTCAAGCTCAGGTCCGGCCTGGGCTGTGGATGTTCCCGGGGCCGGCTCGACCAGCCATCTCTGTTCCGCCTCTCCGTTCCGGGGACTTGGTACCAGAACGGTGTCGGTCTCGGGCGAGGCGGGGGCGATCACGAGACTTCTCTCGTCGCGTGCGAAAAGTTCCCCTTCGGGGCCCAGCTCGAAGCGGAGGCCGAACGAGACGTCACCCGAGGAGTCGCAGAACTCCAGGTCCAGTACCTCGTCGTCCCCACCGGCGTCCAGGCACAGATCCGGTTCGGCGAGATTGCGCAGGAGCCCGTCCTCCAGGAAGGACCACCGCTGCGTGCCGGCGGCTGAGCAGGCGGACAGGGTGGCCTCCGCGCCACGTTCGGGCCGCGTCCCCCGGACGTCCATGCACAGGTCTGCGGCCGCATTGCGCAGTCGGCCGCTCTCCAGGGGGACAGGGAGCGCGGTCGCGGTCGTGGGGGAGGAAGGTGACGGAGGGGGCGCCTGTGTCGCAGGAGTCGGTGCGGTGGTGTCGGACGAGGTGCCGGTCACGACGAGTGCTGCCGCGACAGCGGCCGAACTCGCGGCGATCCCGGCGACGAAGATCTTCATGCTCTTGCGGCCGGCGCCAGGCCTTCCCTTACCAACCGGCGTTTGCGGCGTCCGCGGGGTGTCGGAGGGGCGGGTGGCGGCTCCCTCGGCGGCCGTGGCGATGGACGCCGCCCGCGAAGGGCGTGCGCGGCACGCGACCAGATAGGGGTGAGCGGTCTCACCGAGCAGCGCTTCCGCCAGCAGTACGCCCGGTTTCGCGGCGCAGAGCCTGAGCTGCTCGGCGGTGTCTTGGCAGTAGGAGCACTGATCCTGATGCAGTTGCACCTCGGGCAGCATGGAACCGGCACCGCGTGAGGGTGCGTCGAGGAGGCGGCTATAGTCCCGGCACTCTCTCCCGGTCGCATTCTCGACATGCGTGCGCAGGAGCGCCGATCGCCATTGTTCCCGCGCCCGGTCCAACTCGTAGGGCGGTATGTCCCCCTCGATATCGAGCAAGGCTGCGAGATCGGCCGACGATTCTGCTTCCACTTCCAGATGCCACAGAATGTACTGCGTGGTCCTCGGGAGCCGCAGAAAAGCCACGTGGCTCAGGTGCCGACTCCCGGTGACCGGGTGCGTTGGGGGCCTGTCGCTGTCGGCCGCCCTGGCCTGGTCGTACGACAGCCCCGAACCGGCGCCGGTCTGTGAGCGCGCACGCGCGATGTTGCGCACGGCGACGAGCAGGCGAGGGCGCAGGGCATCGGTGGACCCGGCTCTTTGGAGGTCCTGCACCACACGGCGGAACGCCGCAGTGGTGAGCGCTCGCGCGTGGGAGGGTGAACCGGAGGCGCAGATCTCCGCATAGTCGGAGACCGATGTCCCGTGTCGCGCGATCAACGCCGCGACCGGCGTTGTGCCCTCGATGGTCCGGGACATCCTCAGCGCGGCGACGAGAGTGTCGTCGGACATCCCCGGAGCGGTCTCGGGGTCGGGAGCCGGACTTGCGGGAAGCGGGTGAGCGAATGACACAGGGACTTTCCTTCTCCCAGGGCACGCAGAGCAGCCTTGTCCCGGGCCGATACGGGAAGAGCGTCAGCGCGGACCTGGTGTGGCCGTGCGGAGAGAGGTGTTGAGTTGGTGACCGCCCGGGCGATGCCGCGCGACCGCCTTGTGGGGGAGCGTGCAACGCCACGACCCGTGTGAGCCGATAGGCCGTTTACTTATTGTTTAAGCATGAACCACCCTGTCACACAGGCCATATGTCCAACAAGGGATGTCAGGACGAAAAAGGCTGGGATCGGCTCTCGTCGTCAGAACGGCCGGCGGACCAGGCGTGACCGGGACTTGTTCATCTATCGGTTGCGGACAGTGAACCTGGCCTCAACCGCAACTGGTCGTTGCACCACCGGCTTTCTGGGCCGTGACGGGTGCTCATTGGGCTTCGGCTGGTGTCGTCCAGCCGGACGTCTGGCGGCGGGGTCTGGTGTGGAGTGCGAGAGCAACGGCCGCGAGTTCGCCGGTTTCCCATCGCGAGAGGCTTGTGTCCTTTGGCGACTCTTGGCGCAAGAGTCCGTTTCGTGCTTTCCTTCGCGCTTTGCTCGGGCGGCGTGGTGGTCGTGCCGGTGATCGCGTCTTCATGGCCTCGGCGCCGGGACCGGCCAGGGCCGGGCTGTTCTTGACCTGTGGCTCGACACCGCCACCGGCCCGACCACCACGTCGGCGCTCGCATTCGGCCCTGGCGGCCGACGCGATGTTCGGCGCGTTCCTGCGCTGACCGAATCCCGGTCCGGCGTGACGCCCGCGCGTGGTTCCGCCGAACCGGTGAGGTACCCAACGCCGGTGCCGGTGCCGGTGCCGGTGCCGGTGCCGGTGCCTGTCAGACCGCATGGCGCAGGATCTCCCCGGCCAGGCGAGCGTCCAGGACCGTGGGCAGGGTGTGCCCCAGCCCCTCGATGAGGACCAGCCGTGCTCCGGGTATCGCGGCGGCGGTGGCCTCCCCGTGGGCGGGCGGGAACATCGGGTCCTCCGTACCGTGCAGCACCAGCGTCGGCGCGGCGACGGAGGCCAGGCCTGCCGAGTCGTCCCCGTCGGCCGCCCCGGCGAGCGTGTGGTGGAAACCGGCCGCCAGATCACGCGCCCGCTCGTACACCCGCCGTTCCATGCGCCGGTACTCCTCCTCGTCGAACGGCAGCACCGACCCGTGCAGCACCCTCCACAGCGGGAGCCGGAGAGAGAGGTAGCCCTCCAGGCCCCCTGCCGGATCAGGGAGGGCGGCGGCGAGCGCGGTCAGCAACTCCGAGCTGGGCGGCGGCAGTTGACCGGGAGCAGGGGGTTCCCCAGTCATGGCCCGGCGCACCGCCTCCGCCATGTCCGTACCGAGCGGCTGCGACGACAGGCTCGTCAGGGTCAGCACCCGCTGGGGATCGGTGACGGCGATCCGCTGCGCGATGATCCCGCCCAGCGACGCCCCAACCAGGTGCGCCCGCTCCACCCCGAACGCGTTCAGGACGGCGAGCGCGTCCGAGGCCATGTCGGCGACGGTGTACGGCCGGACGGCGAAGTCGACGACCGAAGACCGTCCCACATCGCGATGGTCGTACCGGATCACCCGACGCCCGCCCTCGACCAGCCGACGCACGATCCCGTCGTTCCACTGGACTCCCTGCGCCTGCGCGCCCATCACGAGCAGCACGACCGGATGCTGAGGCGCGCCGAACTCCTCCGCCCACAGCTCGATGCCGTCGGTGGGGACGATCCTCTCGCGGCCTTCGTGAAGGCGTTTGTGACGGCCGTCGTGAAGGCCGTCGTGAAGGCCGTCGTTCATGGGGTCGTTTTCCTGCATCAGTTTATTTTCCTGCATGGTCGTTCAAGATAATGACTCGACAGAGATCACGCACGGGGTTTTTCGAGGTGGACGCCCTGCCGCCGCACCCGGCACCCTGAGCGCATGGCCGGAGTCAAGGGACAGGTGCAGCAGCGGGGCGTGGAACGCCGTCGCGCGATGGTGGACGCCGCGATCACGCTCTTCTCCCAACAGGGCGTACGAGGGACAGGGGTCGCCGCGATCGCGGAACGGGCCGGCGTGACCCCCTCCGCCCTCATCCACCACTTCGGCAGCAAGGACGGCCTGGTCCGGGCGGTCCTGGAGGAGGCCGACCGCCGCGCCCTGGCCCGCCTGTCGGCGACTGCGGCCTCGGAACCCACCCTCGACGAGGCCTTCGACTGGTTCGTACGGGACGCCGAGCACACGGCCGCCGCCGAACGCGAACTGACCGCCCTGCACACCACCCTGACGGCGGAGAACCTGGAACCCGGCGCAGCCCTCCACACCTGGTTCCGCGACCGGGGCCGAGCCCTGCGCGCCCACCTCACGGCCCTCTTCACCCGAGCCACGGCCGACGGCACCGCCCGCCCCGGCCCGAACCCGTCCCTCCTCGCCACCGAAGTCGCCGCCTTCCTCGAAGGCGCCCACCTCCTCTGGCTCCTGGACCCCGACGAGGTGGACCTTACGGCCGTGCACCGCGGCTACTTCGAGGGCCTGGCCGCCCGCCTGCGCCCTTGACCCCGACCCCCGTCAGACACGCGCCGGCGCGGACAGTGACAGCACCGCCGGCGCGGACAATCTCGATGCCGGGCCGCTCGGCGAGCCCGGCCGCCAGCGTGTCCGCCTCCCGGTCCGGCAGGAGGGCCATCGGGCGACGCGTCTCGACGTCGACGAGCACAGTTCCGTAGACACGTGCCTTGAACTGGGCGTCCTCATCCCCACCGACCACGCGGGGCGTGGCGGTAGGCGGGTCGGGCAGCACGGTGATCAGCCTCAGTAGGGTGTTGCGGCAGACCGGCGATCCGAAGGCGTTGGCATCCGGGCGCCGGCCGGGTCCGCGAGCGCAAGACCCGCCGAGACCAGAGTCGCTCGCAGCCTCTCGGTCCGTCGGCCGAACCGGCGGGTGAACCCGGACACCTGCTCGGCGAAGGTCTTGCGCGAGCAGGAGCCGTCTGCGCAGACGAACCGGCGCACCCGTAACGAGACCACGACGAACTCGGCGACCGCTGCCCGTTCGCGGGGAAATCGTAGGGAGGAACCGTGTACGCAGCCCGATCAGCAACCGCGTTCCGGGCTGGCGCCCGCCTGACGGTCGTCGGGCCTCGACCCGGACGACCAGGTCGGTCACCTCGACCGACTCCACGGACACGCCCTCCACCGAGGAGAACAGCAACTCATCCAACTGCGGCCGTACGTCGGTCACCGCGCGTCACTGCCGACCACACCGCACTCCGGCCGGGCGATTTTCGGGCGACCTCAACCTGCCGCACACGAAGATCGACAGTCATACGGCGTACGCGACCACACGAAGTGGCCCAGAGCCCGCTCGCGCTGGCGAAGCCACCGTGCGGACGGCTCTCGCCCGTGAGGGTGCGGCATTCCCCCGGAGCGCCCGCAAAGGCATCGACCCCTCCCGTGATCCGGCCTGGCCTCGTGAGCCTGGTGAGTCTCGTCACGAAGACGCGTCGACGGGAAGCGGCGGAGCACAAGAAAGGCTGACATACAGCCGACATACATCTGATCGAGACTCCGCGGCGGGCGGGCGACCGCCCGCGCTCACCTGCGAGGCACCATGAGCGACCACACATCCGAGCAGCCCGCCGACGTCGTGGCCCGGCTGCGCGCCACCTTCCGCACCGGACGCACCAGGCCCGTCGAATGGCGCACCGGCCAGCTGCGCCGACTGCGGGCGATGCTCACCGAGCGGGGCGCCGACCTCGCCGCCGCCCTCAAGGCAGACCTCGGCAAGAGCAGCACCGAGGCCTACCGCACCGAGATCGACTTCA
Organism: Streptomyces stelliscabiei; assembly: GCF_014873495.1. Classification (GTDB taxonomy): domain Bacteria; phylum Actinomycetota; class Actinomycetes; order Streptomycetales; family Streptomycetaceae; genus Streptomyces; species Streptomyces bottropensis. The sequence continues at coordinate 10,068,902 of NZ_JADBGF010000001.1, forward strand.
CTGTCCGGGAGATCGACCACACCCTGGACCACCTGGACGGGTGGCTGCACCCCGAGCCCGCTCCCGTCCCCGCGCACCTGGGCGCCGACGCGACCGCCTGGACGCAGTACGACCCCCTCGGCGTGGTCCTCGTCATCGCCCCGTGGAACTACCCGGCCCAATTGCTGCTCGCCCCGGTGGTCGGCGCGCTCGCCTCCGGCAACGCGGTCGTGGCCAAGCCGAGCGAGCTGGCCCCGGCCACCTCCGCCGCGCTGGCCGAGCTTCTCCCGGCCTATCTCGACACCGACGCGGTCGCCGTCGTCGAGGGCGGCGTCCCGGAGACCACGGCCCTGCTGGCAGAGCGGTTCGACCACGTCTTCTACACCGGCAACGGCACCGTCGGCCGCATCGTGATGCGCGCCGCTGCCGAGCACCTCACGCCGGTCACCCTCGAACTCGGCGGCAAATCGCCGGTGTTCGTCGACCGCAACACCGACCTCGACGTGGTCGCCGACCGGCTGGCCCGCGGCAAGTTCCTCAACGCCGGGCAGACCTGCGTGGCCCCCGACTACGTCCTCACCGACCCGGAGACCGCAGCCGCCCTGGAGGCCGCCCTGGTCCGCGCCGTCGACGCCCTGTACGGCGCCGACCCGGCGGCCTCGCCGGAATACGGCCGGATCGTCAACGAGCGGCATTTCGACCGACTGTCGGCCGTGCTCGACTCAGGCCGTGTCGTGGTCGGCGGCGGCAGCGACCGCACCGGCAAGTACATCGCGCCCACGGTGCTTGCGGACGTCGACCCGAAGTCCCCCGTGATGCAGGAGGAGATCTTCGGGCCGATCCTTCCCATCGTCACCGTATCCGGTCTCGACGAGGCGATCGGCTTCATCAACGACCGCGACAAGCCCCTCGCGCTGTACGTCTTCAGCGAGTCCAGCGAGACCCGCGACCGGATCGCCGCAGAGACCTCATCCGGCGGTCTCGGGTACGGTCTGCCGCTCGCCCATCTCACCGTCTCCGACCTGCCGTTCGGCGGGGTGGGGGAGAGCGGCATGGGCAACTACCACGGCAGGTACTCCATCGAGACGTTCAGCCACCGCAAGGCGATCCTGAACAAGCCGCTGAACTGACACCTGCGGCCGGAACCTGTGGGTGAAACGTCGCCGTTGACCAACGGCGAACTGGGCGCGCGCGGCGACTGGACGGGTCCCGTTGTGCGGCCGACCCGGTGAACATGCGGGCCTTGAAAGGGGCCCCACCGGCGACGGCTTGGCGTCTGGGCGGCCGAGTCGGTGGGGCAGGGGGCAAGTTTCTCGTTCCGGGCCTGCTTGGGCGCCGTGTGGTGCTTCGCCCTGCCCTACGACGAGGAGGAGATCGAGTTCTCCGTCTGGCCTGAGGACGTCCTCGACCGGGCGGGGTGGCCGCGCGAGTGCATCGCTGCGATAGGCCGCCGATGTCGGGGACTTGTCCAGCGTCCCCGCCCGGTCCGGCCGCTCACTGCTGCCGCAGGGCCTGACTCATCTGGCGGAGGCGGTCCAGGGAGCGGCGGCGCGTCCACAGGACCCAGGAGCACAGCGCTACCATGCCGAGTGCGAAGAGAAGGGGGAAGGCGAGGGACCCGTTGACGGCCCCCAGGACGAACATGCCGACCGCGACGAGGCCCATGGCGCCGAGCCAGTAGGGCAGCCACGTGCCCGCCCGCTCCATCTGGCCGAGCTGCTGGGCGACCAGCTGTCGCATGGCCGCCTGCTCCTGGGGGCTCTGCGGCACCTCATGGTGGCGGATCCTCCGGTTCAGATCGGCGAGTCCGCCCGCGTCGGTGCCCACGGCTCGGGCGGCCCGGCGGCGCTGGACGGTCAGGACCGCGAGGGCGACCCCGGTGTAGAGAGCACTTTGGAACACCCAGACAGCCGGGTGCTCGTTCCTGCGGATCAGGGCTGTGGCGCCCAGTCCCAGCAGGAAGACCAGGGCCGCCTGCGCGGTCAGACTGCGGTCGAGTAAGCGCTTGAGCGAGAGCACAGCGCAGACCTCCATCAAGGGGAGTCGGGACAGCTTCGTCCTCTCCCGGATACCCCGCGTTCTCCCGCTCATCGAGTCCGTGCGCTGGCACGGTGGGTGCACGTTGCCGACCGAATCGTGCCGTGTTGTGTCTGTGTTGGTCTGATAGGTCCGGTTGGTCTGGTAGGGCTTCGGTGACTGGCTGATGCGGAGGCGCACGGGGTGGGGGCGAGCCGGGGCAAGCGGGGCGCGGCAGCGGCGGGAGCGGGCAGTGGACTGCGGCTGCTGCGGCACGGGCGGCGCACCGCCCTGCGGGCCGGGCTATAGGGCACACCGTCCCTGTGTGTCCTGCGCGGCCGCCGGGCAGGGCAACTGGCGTGACGTGCCGGACCTGCACCACCGCCGCCCGAGTTCGGCGCACCACAGCAGGTCTGGGAGGATGGCCGGCAGCCGTTCGTACCGGGTCCGGGAACCCGCAGGCGGCGAGAGCGGGCGGGTACGGGCAGCGGCCCGGTGGGCGGGAGAGTGGAGCGGTGCGGCACATGCCGGAGTACCCGGAGTACCTCGCCGCGGTCGTGTTCGCCGCGGGTGGTGTCGTCAACGCCCTGCTGGCACCGCACCGGTTCTCCACCGCCGTCCTGTTCTGCCTCGCGGTGACCTCCGCCGGACTCGGCGTGGCAGGCCGCAGCGCCGCAGCCCACCCGACCGTTGCCACCGTCCTCGCTGTCGCCGCCCTGCTCCTGGTGCTTGCCCTGGGCCTGCTGCTGGTGACCGACGGCATCCTCCTGGTCCGGCGCTACGGTCCGCAAGCAGCCCTGCTGGCGACCGGGGCCGCCGGCTGCGCGTTGCTGGCGGTGCTCGGCCTCAACGTGGTCTTCCACGCGGTTGGCGGCGAGGCGTTCGGTGCCCTCGTGGTCGCGGTGAACGCGGCCGCAAGCTACCTCACTCTGCTTTTCCTGACCTTCGCCGGCTACGTGTTCGTCCAGGGCCGCAGCACGCCCCTGCCGGAAACCACCCATGTCGTCGTCCTGGGCGCCGGGCTCAACGGCGACCGGCCCGGCCCGCTCCTGACCCGCAGGCTGGAGCGCGCCCTCGCGATCGACGCCGCCTGTGCACCGGACACGCCTCGTGTGGTGTTCGTCGTCTCGGGCGGCCAGGGCGACGACGAGGTCCGCTCCGAGGCGGACTCGATGGCCGACTATCTGCGCGGACGCGGAGTGCCCGCCGACCGGATCGTGCGGGAAGACCGCTCCGTCAACACCGGGCAGAACCTCCGCTTCAGCGCGGCCCTCGTGGGCGGCACCACTGCCGACCACCGTGCCACGGTGGTCACCAGCGGCTTCCACGTCTACCGCACGACCCTGCTGGCCCGCCGCGCAGGCGTGTCCGTGCACGTCGTGGGCGCGCCGACCTCCCCCGCCTACTGGCTGGCCGCGACGTTGCGCGAATTCGCCGCCATCCTGTGGCTGGACCGCCTGCCTCTGGTCGGACTCAGCCTGCTGCTGGCAGTGCCGGTGGCGACGGCGGTCTTCGGGCACTGAAGCGTCGGCCGCAGATCCTGGACGCGGCCGGTTTCAGTTCGGGCGGCGGATGGCCTGCACGGCGGTGTCGTAGAGGTCGAACATGTCGGCCTGTCCGTCCAGGCGTACCCATTCCTCGTTGGCTGCCTGCATGCAGACGATCGCTGCGGCCGCGATCGCGCGGGCTTGCAGGGTGCGGCGGTCGGAGTCGGGCAGTCGCGACTCGATCAGCGGGGCGAACAGGTCTTGCCAGCGGGCCTGCTTCTCGGTGTGTCCGGCGCGCAGGGAGTCGTTGCCGAACAGCAGCGTGATGAACTCCAGGCGCCCTTCGGCTGTCATGTCGATCTCCTCGAGCACCTGGAACGCCGCGCGCAGCGCCGTCCAGGCGTCCTCGTCGGCCGGGCGCTCGGCGAGGCGTGCGGCGATCAGTTCGCCCTGTTCGTCCAGCCCGCTGAGCGCGAGGTCTTCCTTGTTGCGGAAGTAGTTGAACAGGGTCCGCCGGGAGACGCCCGCGGCCGCGGCCACCTCGTCGAGGGTCGTGTTGTCGAAGCCCTTGGCGGCGAACAGCTCGATGGCGGTACGGGCGAGCAGGGAGCGGACCACGGAGCGGGTCTGCTCCCGAAGAGGTGTCGGTTTCTGCGGCATGCACCCATGGTACGTCGTTTCGCGTGATGCAGTTGCTTGCACTCAGTGCAAATCCGTGCGTAGAGTGAATGTCATGAGCGACATCGACTACCACCGACAGACCGTCATCGTCACCGGCGCCAGCTCCGGCCTCGGCGCCGAATTCGCCCGCCAGCTGGCCCGCCGCGGCGCGAACCTCGTGCTGGTGGCCCGCCGGGCGGAGCGGCTGCAGAGCCTGGCCGCCGAACTCACCCGCACCCACGGCGTCACGGTGACCGCCGTCGCCCGCGACCTCGGCCGGCCCGACGCCGGCCGCACGCTGCGCGCCGAACTCGAGTCCCGCGGCATCTACGCCACCGGGCTGGTCAACAACGCCGGCTTCGGCACCCACGACGCGTTCAGCGACGAGGACCCCGACCGCCTGCAGAGCATGATCGCTCTGAACGTCAGCGCGCTGGTCGACCTCAGCCGCGCCTACATCGACCCGCTGACCTCCGCCGACACCGGCCTCCTGATCAACGTCGCGAGCCTTCTGGGCTTCCAGCCGACCCCGTACATGAGCGCCTACGGCGCCACCAAGGCCTTCGTCCTCAACTTCACCGAATCGCTGTGGGAGGAGACCCGCGGCACCGGTCTGCGCGTCCTGGCCGTGTGCCCCGGCGCCACCCGGACCGAGTTCTACGACGTCGCCGGCAGCTCCGCCGACTACGGCACGAAGCGGGCAACCCCCGAGCAGGTCGTGAAGATCGCCCTCGACACGCTCGACCGACGGTCCGCACCCCCGTCGGTGGTCACCAACGGCCGGCCAGTCGCTCTCCTCGGAAGGCTCCTGCCGCGCCGCTCGATGGTCCGGCTCATGGGCTGGATGGACCGCCGCCAGCGCCCGCAGCACCCCGTCGCCCTCACCAACAGCCAAGGAACACGATCATGACCATCACCGACGTCACCACACAGCCCACGGACACGGAGCGCTTCAACCACATCCTCCAAACCCAGCGCGCCGCCTACCTCCGCGACGGAGCGCCCTCCCTGGAGGCCCGGCGCAGCGATCTGACCCGGTTCAAGACGGCCCTGATCGCCCGGCGTGGCGACATCGAAGACGCGATCAACGCCGACTTCGGACATCGCTCGCGGCATGAGAGCGCGCTGATGGAAGTCGTGGGCGTCGTGCAGGGCATCGACTACCTACGGCGCAACCTTCGTCGGTTCATGCGCCCGACCCGCCGCCACATCGAGCTGCCGCTGCGTTTCGGCAGCAACCGCATCGAGTACCAGCCGCTCGGCGTTGTCGGCGTCATCTCACCGTGGAACTATCCGGTCAACCTGTCGCTCATGCCCGTCGTCACCGCGATCGCCGCCGGCAACCGCGTCATGCTCAAGCCGTCGAAGCTGACCCCGGCGACGAACGAGGTGCTCGCGTCGATGCTCGGCGAGCTCTTCCCGCCGGAGCAGGCCACGATCGTCAGCGGCGACGGCTCCGCGTTCTCCTCACTGCCGTTCGACCACCTCGTCTTCACCGGCAGCACCGAGGTCGGGCGAGCCGTGATGAAGGCGGCCAGTGACCACCTCGTCCCCGTCACGCTGGAGCTCGGCGGCAAGTCTCCGACCATCGTGGCCAAGGGACACGTCCGGGACCAGGCCGTGTCCGACATCGTCTTCGGCAAACTCCTCAGCGGCGGACAGACCTGCATCGCCCCCGACTACGCCCTGGTGCACGAATCCGAGATCGACTCCTTCGTCGCCACCTACGACCGACTGGTGAAGACCGCCTACCCCGACGGCCCCACCAGCGACGACTACACCTCGATCATCGACGACAAGCAACACAAGATCCTCACCGACCTGATAGACGACGCCCGCGCCCACGGGGCGCGGATCATCGAGGTCGGACACCGGCCGGGCGACGCCGCCCGCCGCCCGCACACCCTCGCACCGACCGTCGTGCTCGGCGTCACCGACGACATGCGCATCGCCCACGAGGAGATCTTCGGCCCCATCCTGCCGATCTTCGGGTACCGGGACATCGACGACGCCATCACTTACGTCAACGAACGACCGCGACCGCTCGCCCTCTACTACTTCGGCGACGACGGCCCCGACCGGCGCAAGGTCCTCGACCGCACGACCTCCGGCAACGTCACCGTCAACGGCACCGTCATGCACGTCGCGCAGGACGACCTCCCCTTCGGCGGCGTCGGCGCCAGCGGCATGGGCAAGTACCACGGCATCGAAGGGTTCCGCACGCTCAGCCACCCCAAGGGCATCTACGTACAGGGACGCTGGAACGCCACCCGCATGCTGCGCGCCCCCTTCGGCAAGCGCACCGAAAGCCTCCTCAGCTTCCTGCTCAGGTGAAGGAGGCAGCACCGCCGCCCGCTGCCTCCAGCACCCCCACACCTGTGGGGCCGCCCGTTCGGCGCGACCGATCAGAGGATCGGCGAAGGGTGTGCAATCCGAGCGGCGGCATCGAACGCCAGGCCGCATTACCGCCCGTACAGCGGCCAGGGCCTGGTAGAGGCGCACCCCTCCGCAAGGAGGCCACCGATGGCTGATCACGACCTCGTTCTCGTACTCGGCGCCCGCGCCGGCGGCAAAGGCCGCCCTGTCACCGAGCGGCTGCGCGCCCATAACGTGCTGGTCCGCCGCTGATCCGCCGCGAGGACGACCGCGCGGCCGACCGCGCGGCCGAGGCGCGGGCACCGGGCGCCGAGGTCGTCACCGGGGACACCTCAAACGGCACGACCATCGCCTCGGCGGGCTCCGAGCCCGCCTCGACGACAGATGAGCACCGATGACGGTCGCAGACCGTCGCAAGGATGGAAAGGAGAAGGGGAAGAGGTACCCGCCAGGGCACCGCGTCCCCGACCACCCCATGACCGGAATCGACTACCGTACCCAGACCACATTGATCACCGGCGCGAGTGCCGGACTCGGCGCGGAGTTCGCCCGCCAGTTCGCCGAGCGCGGTTCGGACCTCGTGCTGGTGGCCCGCCGCGCGGACCGGCTTCAGGCCCTGGCCGACGAGCTGTCCGCGAAGTACCGGATCACCGTCACGGTCGTGCCTTTCGACCTCACCGTTCCGTCTGCGGGTGAAGCGCTGGCCCAGGAGACGGCCCGGCGGGGGATCACCGTCACCAGCCTCGTCAACAACGCCGGCTTCGGCACCCACAGCCCGTTCCGCCAGGAGGACCCGGCGCGCGTCCAGCAGGAGATCAACCTGAACGTGGCGAGCCTGGTCGACGTGACCAGGGCGTTCATCGGCCAGCTGACCGGTGTCCTGGTCAACGTCGCCAGCACACTCGGGTACCAGCCGTGGCCGAACGCCGCCGTCTACGGGGCGACCAAGGCCTTCGTGCTGAGTTTCACCGAGGCGCTGTGGCAGGAATCGCGAGGGACCGGCCTGCGCGTGCTCGCCCTCTCCCCGGGCCCGACCCGCACCGAGTTCTTCGACGCGGCCGGCTCCGACGACATGGCCCGCGGTGTCCGGCTGCAGACCCCGGGCCAGGTGGTCACCACCGCACTGCGCACGCTGGACCGGCGCAACCCTCCGCCCAGCGTCGTCTCCGGCACGTTCAACTGGGTGGGCACCCTCGTCTCGCGCTTCACCACCCGCCGAGCCACCGCTCTGGCCTTCGGCGCGATGACCCAGTGGCAGATGCGCTCGCGCTGACCCGGCCACTGACCTGCTCGGGGCCACCGACAACGAGAGGGCCCCGACTTCTGCCGCGCCGACGAGACCACGACCTGACCGCGGGCGACGCAGACCGGTCTGCACACGAGCACCGGTCCGCGCGAACACGGCGCTCGGGCTACGGCTGCGGCTCCAGGGAGGCCGGGGCTGGAAGACTTGCGATGCGCACGACGGGCAGCGGTACGACCTGACCGGGCCAGAGCTGCTGACGTTCGCACAGCAGGTGGCGATCCTGACGGGCGTGCTGGCACGGCCGGTTGAGATCACCGCTACGAATGCGCTCGACCAGTTGCCGGCCGAGATGAGCACGGGCATCGGCTGGGCGCGCCGGCGGTGCGGCCTATGTCACCGACCACATGCCACGGGTGCTCGGCCGACCGGCGGGCACCTTCGAGCAATGGGCACGTGACCACTGGTGCGGACTCGCGCTTGGGTGTGGGCTCATGGTTGCCCAGCGGTGAGTGATCCAGGCGTAACGGATGAGTCTGCGCACGGTGATGACGCCACCGTGAGGTCGAGGGATGCACTGAGCTTCCAGGGAGAGCCGACCGTTGCGCGGGTGCCCGTGTGTGTCAGCTCCGGGCGGCTGAGGACGTCAGTGCTGTCGATGAACTGGTCGACAGCACCGATTGTCGGGAGGGCGCGGATGGCCGGGCCGGTGGTGCAGGTGGTCGGCGTCCTGGCGAAGCGTTCGGCGTGCAGGAGCTGCAACGGCCTGCCGTGGTAGGGCCGTGTGGCGGGGCCGACAGGGTCGGAGAGTCCGAGTTGATTGTGCGCGGCCGCGACGATCTCGTAGGCGCGGTCGAGGTGACGTTCGCGGGTGTGTCAGTTGGTGGCGGCGATCTCGCCCTTCGTGCATCGGGTGCCCGACGAGTGCGCCCCCAGCCAAGGCCACAGGCCAGGCCAAGGTCACCGGCCTGGCCTGGTCGTGACGGTTCCGGGTGCATCACGGGTCGCAGGCCGCCACCGCACCGGCTGGCTGCTGCTGGCCGACGGCGCCGCCCATGTGCACAGCCCGGCCGGTGGTCAGGGAATGAACACCGGCATCCAGGAACGGCTACGCCCTCGGCAGGGCGATCGCGTCCCGGCAGCTCGACGGCTACGAGACAGAGCGCGTGGTCCCCTTCACCCATCGGATGGCCCGCGTGGCCACCACGCGCAACGCGATGGCTCGTGGGGCACGCAACATTGCGCTTCCCCTTCTCGATCACACGGGCCTGCCCAGGAAGCTCGCCACCGAACTCGCCTAAGTCAACTACCGGTAGAGCCGCCATTTCTCCAGGGGTCGTGTCAGGTCGTTGTCTCTGTAAAGGCCAGTACGTCGTGGTTGGTGTCCCAGAGCAGGGTCAGCAGGGCGCGTAGTGATGCCTGGTCGATGTTCTCGACGATCAGTACGGTGCCGTCCGTGCCGGGCGCGGACACATGGTCGAACCTGGTGCTGATCACGTCCAGCAGCGTGCGGGCGATCGGTCCGCGCAGCGTCAGCACGTAACGGTTAGGGGCCATGGCGTACAGGGAACCCGCCGCCCGGGTGGCCGTGCACCACCCGCCCGGGAGAAGCACCCGGGGTGGACTCAGATCAAGCCGAGTTCGCGTGCCGCTGTGACGGCGTCGTGCCGGGAGGCGACGCCGAGCTTGCGGTACAGGCTCTTGTTGTACGCCTTGACCGTGTTGATCGACAGGAACAGCGCTGCCCCGATCTCCCGCTGGGTCGCCGTCCCCTGCAGTGCCCGCAGGATGGACAATTCGCGGTCGGTCAGTTCCTCCGCGAGGACACCGGAGCGTACGGCGGTGCGGGCGCCGACGCGGCCCAGCCGCGCCTCGCTCTCCTCGAGCCGCCGCTTTGCGTAGGCGCTCACCGGCTCCTCGTCCACCACCTCGCGGGCCCGGGCCAGTGCGGCGCGGGCGGCGGGCCGGTCGCCGCGGGCGAGCTCGGCGTCGGCGAGGTAGAGCAGGCCGAGGAAGAGCACGGTCGGCCTCGGGTGCAGTTCGGCGAGGGTGACCGCGCGGCGCAGCAGAACTGCGGCCTCCTCCATGTCGGCGTTCTGGTAGCGGCGCCTGGCCTGGGCGATGCGCAGCGGGGCCAGCCCCGGCGTACTCGTCTCCCGCCCGTCGCGCTCGACCGCGTCGGCGAGCGGAGCGGCCTCGCGCAGGACCCGGTCGCAGTCCTCGCCGCGGCCCGCTTCGACGAGGCTGATCGTCAGCGTGCCCGCTCCCTGAAGCATCAGAGAAGGCGGCCACGCCTTGCGGTGGGCCGGCGACGACCACAGATCGAGCACCAGTGTCGCGGCCTCGTCGAAGCGGCCGTCGCGAGCCAGCATGGCCCCCAGTGCCGCCCGTACGGTCGGATGTCCGGCGGCGCCTGCCCTGATTTCCTCGTCCAGCGCCTGTTGCACCATGACGACGGATCGCGCGGCCTCGGCATCCGACATGCCGAAGCCCGCGCGTACGCAGAGCACGGCGCTGCGGAAGCTGTGCCAGCCGGGGACGGCGGTGTCGGGGGCGCTTCCCGCCTCGCAGGCGTCCAGCCAGCGGTTGACCCGGTCCTGATCGCCGCAGAGCGCTGCCGTGTAGGCGAGTGAGAACGCCAGCTGCGGGCCCACCGTACGGATGGGCAGCCGCTCGCCGAACTGCAGGTAGGTCGCCGCGGCCCCACGAGGGAAGAACCAGCTCTCCGCGTTGGTGAGCATCAGCGCGGCGGCGTCGTCGTCGCGGCCGGCGCGCAGCAGGTGGTGCACCGCGTCGTCGATGCGGTCCTCGTCGGCGAACCAGGCCGCGGCACGGGCGAGGACTTCCCGCGGGTCCGTGGTGGCCTCGCGGGCCAGGACGTCGCGAAGGAGGTGATGGCACCGGTACCAGTGCCGTTGGTCGTCCAGGGCGGCCACGAACAGGTCCGCCCTGACCAGATCGGCCAGCACCCCGGCCGATCCGGTCACCTGCAGCGCGGCGTCGCACAGTGGACCGGAGAGCCGTTCGAGCGGCGCGGCCCGCACGAGCAGGTCGCGCTGGCTCGGCGCGAGGCTGGGCAGCACCTCGGCCGTGAAGTAGTCCAGCAGGTGCCGGTCATCGGCGTGGGCCTTCGCCGGGTTCGCGCGCAGGGCCAGGGCGGCCAGTTGCAGGCCCGCTGCCCATCCCTCGGTCCGTTCCCACACGGCTGCGGCCGCCGCCTGGTCGAGGTCGTGCCCCGACACCGCCGAGACCAGGGCCGCCGCCTCGTCCGGCGAGAACCGCAGCTGGGCCGCCCGCAGCTCGGTCAGGTCGCCGCGGGCCCGCAGCCGCGCGATGGGCAGCGGCGGGTCCGTGCGCGCGGCGATCACGATCCGCAGTGCGGCGGGCAGGTACGCGACCAGGTATTCGACCGCCTCGTGGATGTGCGGGTCGGTGAGCAGGTGGTAGTCATCGAGCACCAGTACGTGCGGTGTCTCGGTCGCTGCCAGTTCGTTCAGCAGCATCGGCAGCGCGAGGTCGACTGGGGAGACGCCCGCCGCGTCCAGTGCCTGCAGGGGGTCCGTGCTGATCGCGTCGCCGGTACGGTGCAGCGCGGTGAGCACGTATCTCCAGAACCGGACGGGTTCGTCGTCGCTCTCGTCGAGCGAGACCCACGCGATGCGGCGCTTCTCCTCGAGGTCGGCCGCCCAGCCGCTGAGCAGACTCGTCTTGCCCCAGCCGGCGGGCGCCACCACCACCGTCAGCCGGGTCTCGGCCAGCCGCAGCTGCCGCTGCAGGCGTTCACGGGGGACCGCGCCGGCCCGGGCCGGCGGGATCACCTGTTTCACGGCCAGCAGTGGCCGCCTGGGTATGTCCGACGTCACGACGCTCCCGACCTGCGGCCCGGTACCGCAACCGGACGCTGATTCTGCCAGCTCCACCACCCCGGGTACATCTCGCGGCGGGGTGGTGCGCCGGCACCCTGTGCGACGCGATTCTCCTGGCACAACCCGGGGTCGGGCGACAGGAGAGACGCAATGGCCACGAACACCGTCACGGACGAACCCCCGGAGATCACCTTCACTCGCAGGGACGCGCTGAAGCTGACCGGCCTCGGCATCGGCTCGGTCGCCGGCCTCGGCGTGGGCGTCGGCGGACTCCGGGCTGTCACCAACGGAGCCTTCAGCGCCGGGTCCGGTGATCCGTACGACCTCTGGCACGACTGGACCTCGATGTCCGGCGTCGAGCGGGTGGTCGCCGCCGGCGTCCTCGCGTGCAACCCGCACAACACCCAGCCCTGGCGAATGATCGTCGACGGCGACACCATCGACGTCCACTCCGACCCGAGCCGGCGGATGCCGCTCAACGACGCGAGCGGCCGTGAACACTTCGCCGGACTCGGCTGCGCCGTCGAGAACATGGTGATCGCCGCCGGACCGGCCGGATTCACCGCCGACGTCGCCCTCTTCCCGGACGGCCCGGTATCGGACCATGTCGCGCGCATCGTACTCAGCAAGGCCCGCACCAGAAAGGACCGTGACCTCGCCGCTGCGATTCCGCACCGGCATACCAACCGCGGCCCGTACACCTCCGCACCCGTCGACGTCAGCGGCTTCACCGAACAGAGTTCCCGCGTCAAGGGGGCGAGCGTGCTGTGGATCACCGACGAGCAGGCGCGGGAGCGGCTGGGCCGGCTCTATGTCGAGGCCACCGAGGCGATCACCGCGGACACCGCGCAGTCGACGGAGGCCTTCACCTGGTTCCGCAGCTCGCGCAGCAGCATCGACAGGCACCGCGACGGGCTCACCCTCGACGGTCAGGGACTGGGCGGGCTGACCTTGTTCGCCGCGAAACTCCTCCCCGCGCAGTCCCGCGAGGACGGCGACGCCTACTGGGTCAAGGCCACCCGCGAGGTGCACACCGCGACCGCCGCCGCCTACGGCGTCATCGCCGTCGACGACGTCACCGACAGAACCGCCCAGGTCAGCGGCGGACGGCTGCTGGCCCGGTTGCACCTCACCGCAACCATGCTCGGCCTCGGCCTGCACCACATGAACCAGATCACCGAACGCATCGACCGCGACACCGCGGCCGGCAGCCCCGACGTCTTCTCCGCCCGCTGGGCCGCCCTGCTGGGCCGCCCCGCCTCGATGGGCCTGCTGTCCTTCCGTATCGGTCACCCCGAGCGCACGCCGGGTCTCAGCCCGCGCCGCAGCCTCGGCGACGTCGTGACCAGCTGACCCCCCGGCAGGTGCGGCGAGTCCCACCGCGCCGCCCGCCCACCAGTTTCGTTCCGTTCAAAGGAGATTCCCTCATGTCCGACTCCAGCATTGCGGAGCAGGCCGGCGGACCGGTGCGCGCCTTGCGCCCCGGTGCCGTTCTGGCCGTGACCTGCCTGGCGCTGGCGACCGTCGTATCGGCCATGGCGTCGCTGAGCGTGGCGTTGCCCGACATCGCCCGCGAGACGCACGCCAACCAGACCCAGCTGTCGTGGATCATCGACTCCTACAGCCTGATCTTCGCTTCGTTCCTGCTGTTCGCCGCGACCCTCGGCGACCGCTTCGGCCGTCGCCGGGCGCTGCTCGGCGGCGTCGCGGTGTTCGGCGCAGTATCGCTGGCCGCGACCTTCACGACCGAGCCGGGCGTCCTGATCGCCCTTCGTGCGGTGCTGGGCGTTGCCGCCGCGTTCGTCATGCCCGCCACGCTGTCCACGATCACCAGCACGTTTCCCCGCGGCCAGCAGGCGCGTGCCATCAGCATCTGGGCGGGGGTCGCGGGCGCCAGCGCCGCACTGGGACTGCTCGCCTCCGGAATACTGCTCGAGGCGTGGTCGTGGCGATCGGTGTTCTGGCTGAACACCGTCATGGCCGCGGTGGCGTTCATCGGCACCTACCTCTTCGTGCCGGAGTCCGCGCAGCCGGGCAGACAGCGCATCGATGTGACCGGAGCGGCTCTCACCGTGGCAGGGCTGGGCGTGCTGGTCTACTCGGTCATCGAGGCGCCCGAGCACGGCTGGGGCAGCACGCGCACCCTGGCAGGCATAGCCCTCGGCCTCGCCGTCCTGGTCGCCTTCGTGGCCTGGGAGCTCAGGCACCCGCACCCCCTGCTCGACCCGCGGCTGTTCCGCAACAAACTGTTCGCGGCAGGATCGATCTCGACCACACTGCAGTTCTTCGCGTTCTTCGGGTTCATCTTCGTCACCATGCAGTACCTCCAGCTGGTGCGCGGTGACAGCGCACTGATGGCCGCGGTGAGCGTGCTGCCCATGTCCGCGGCGATGATCCCCAGCGCCCGCCTCAGCCCGCTCCTGGTCGCCCGGCGAGGCATACGCCGCCCCTGGACCGTCGGCCTGGTCCTGGTCACCACCGGCCTGGTCGTGCTGGCCCAGCTCGACGCCGGCAGTTCGTACTGGCTGGTCGTCGCCGGACTCCTGCCGCTCGGCGCGGGCATGGGCCTGGCCACGACGCCGGCCACCGCGGCGATCACCGACGCCCTGCCGCCACGTCTGCAGAACGTGGGATCCGCCGTGAACGACCTCTCACGCGAACTCGGCGGCGCCCTGGGCATCGCCGTCCTCGGCAGCCTCATGAACGCCCAGTACCGTGACTCCCTCGACACCGGCGGCCTCCCCGCCCCCGTCGCGCAAGCCGCCCGCTCCTCCCTGGCCGCCGCCAACCACATCGGCCACGCCACGAGCAACCCCGCACTGATCGAACGGGCCCGCGACGCCTTCGCCTCCGGCATGCACCTCGCCCTCATCAGCGGCGCCGCGACCACCATCCTGGCCGCCGTCGTCGTCACCCTCCTCCTGCGCCGGACCGGCAAGCCGGGCACGGCCGCCGAACACCCGCAGACCGACGGCACAGACCGAGACACGGCCAAGGCGACGGCATAACCCCCAACCGACCCCCGACACATCCAACACGACGTACGGCGCGAGCGATCACGATTCGTTCCTCGCGCCGTACCAGGAAGGAACCTGACATGACTGTGCTGCGCACTCAGACGGCGCACCAACCCGGCTCTCCCCGATTGCCGGAACCCCTGGAAGCCCTCACCCGCGCCTTCGCTCTCCTCGGCACACGCGGCACCGGGCTCATCGTGGTGGCCCTCGCCAAGGGCCCGGCCGACCTCCACCTGCTTCGCGAGCGCGTCCCCGGTCTCAGCGACGGCCTGCTCACCCGACGCCTTCGGGAGATGGCGGCCCTCGGCCTGGTGACCCGAACCGCCCACCCGGGCACATCCACAAGCACCGTCTACACGCTCGCCTCCCACGGCAAGGCGCTCCTCATCCCCCTGACCGCCCTGACCGTGTGGGCAGAGGGCCATCTCCCTGCGAACGCCTCCGAAGAAGCTCGTTCTGTGCGAGGCGACCGGGCGAGGGTGATTGCGTGAAAGGTCATGAGGACCTGGAGACGGCAGAGCGACACCTATCTGCCCATCCTGTACTCGCTCAGCGCAGTCCTCCCGGCTGCACCCGACGACGCCCGAGGACAAGCCGATGCGCTACCTCCATGTCGATGTCTTCAGCACCCAGCCCTATTGCGGCAACAGCCTGACGGTGTTCCCCGACTCGCCAGACCTCAGCGACAAGCAGATGGCGCGCATCACCAAGGAGATGCGGCACTTCGAATCGGTCTTTCTGGCCCAGGAAGGCTCCAGCAACCGGACCTGGCGTGCGCGAGTGTTCGACCTTGCCGAGGAACTCGACTTCGCCGGCCACCCTCTCATCGGGGCAGCCTGCGTCCTGCACGCTCTGCACGGTGGTGATGACACCGATACCTGGAAGCTGAAGGCCGGAACGGTCGACGTCCCCACCCGGCGCCGCGCAGCGGGCCGGTACACCAGCGTGCTCAACCAAAGCGGTGCCCAATTCCTCGGACGCCCCCACATCCCCGCACTGGCCTCCTGGTTCTCCTTGGACGCCGACGACCTGGACCCGGACCTGCCTCCGGAGGTGGTCTCCACGGGCCTGCGTTACCTGATGATCCCCGTACGCGGCGATGCGATTGCGCGTGCCCGCATCACGCGGGACCTCGCAGCGTCCCTCACTACGGTCGGCGCCCAGTTCGCCTACCTGCTCGACGCCGCCGCCCTGGAAGGACGCCTCTGGAGCAACGACGGCGTCCACGATGACGTGGCCATCGGCAGCGGAGCCGGCTGCGCAGCCGCCTACCTGCGCTGCCACGGCCGAATCGGGACCGGAGAGACTGTCACCCTGCACCAAGGGCGCTTCACCGGCCGCCCCAGTCAGATGGCCATCAGCGCGCACGGCGAAGGACAGGACATCCACTCCGTCACGGTGGGCGGCGATGTGGCGTTCGTCGCCGAAGGACACCTCGCTGAGCTGCCCGCATGACCGCGCCCTCTCTGGCCCCCTCAGCGCCGACGCCATCCGCACTGCGGTCTGGCGCACTTGGAACCGGCGGCCCACGCGCTCGCCGACTACAGCCGGCGTGGGCGATTCCCCGAGGGCGGTCCCTTCGTACGTGGTTCGTCGAGCGATCGCCCGTGGCGGCGGTGCGGGAGTCGAGTGGTGCCTGCCGGCCACCGATATCGGCGTCGAAACGGCGATGAGGCGGATGCCGGGTACTGAGGCACAGGGATGGCGCCGACCGAGGAGGCCGCCCTGGACAGGTTCGCCGAGTTCGCCGACGCGTGGGGCAGGAAGTATCCGGCGATCGTGAAGCTGTGGGAGAACGCCTGGGAGGAGTTCACTCCGTTCCTGCGGTTCGACACCGAGATCCGTCGCATCGTCTGCACGACGAACGCGATCGAGTCGGTCAACGCCCGTATCCGCCGGGCGGTCAGGGCCCGCGGGCACTTCCCCAACGAGCAGGCCGCGTTGAGGTGCGTCTACATGGCGATCATGTCGCTCGACCCCACGGGCAAGGGCCAGGCCCGCTGGACCATGCGCTGGAAGACCGCGCTGAACGCCTTCGACATCACCTTCGACGGCCGCCTCTCCGCAGCCCGTCAGTAACCCCAACTACCGCAGTTACAGCACTCGTTTGACAGTCCCGTTCGACGGACACCGCTCAAGATCGTAACGACAACAGCTACTGATAGCGGCAGAGCTCGTCGATGTCCGCGGCGAAGCTCGCGAACTGAGCCTTGGCCTCCGTGATGATCTCCGGGGCCGGCCGACGCGGGGTGGTCGCGTGCCGTTCGGCGAGCGCGGTCAGGACTGCGTCGGGACGCACGTCGTAAGTCTCGTACATGGCGGCTTCCTTGGGGCCGAGGCCATCGGCCAGTACCCACAAGAAGCCGGACAGGTCCCCGGCGACTACACCGCACTCGCCCTCCGAGTCCATGAACACCACGGGCTGTTCGGCGAGGGGCCGCCCCGGTCGCGCGTACCAGATGGCGGCCTGACCGCCGGTTCCGTCCATCCCGAAGAGCCGGAAGGCGTCGCCGTCGAGCTCGTGGTTCCCAGTCCAGTGACGCAGCCAGTCGGTGGTCTCCTCGGCGGATTCGAAGGCGTCGTACGGCTCGAAGTCCACGCCCTCACCGTCGTCGCCGTAGTCGAACTCGACCCTGGCCACATCGGCCAGAGCAGGCGGAAAGCGCCGGTCATCATCTGTCATCTCGATCACCTGTGCAGACTAACCGCCACCACTGACACCACCGGGTCGACCCCGAGTCAGGGCTGAGGCGGATGGCTGGACCGACGACGACCCGGCATCCGAAGCTCACGGGTGTGCGAGGCAATCACACGACCGGGCGGACGAGTTGGACTCTGCGGACGTCGACACGGAAGACTGCGACACCAGGGCCGGTTGATTCGGACCTCGAGCGTTCGTTCGTCGAGCGCCGTGGTGGTCCACACGTGCTTGCTGTCGGCCATGTCGGAATAGCCCATGCCGTCGCGGGCATCGACTCCTTCTCCGTCTACCCGAGTTCACCGCGACGGAGGGCGTCCCTCATCTCGCTGAGCTTCGCGGTCGTTGCCGGGGTCCGCTCCTGTGCTTGTTCAGCGAGTCGGAGGGCATCGTCGATCTCGCTGAGCTTCCTGGAGGACAGGACGGCCGCCCGCTCCATCAGGTCGTCCCGGGACACGGTGGTCTGCCACGTGCACGGGGTGAAGCCCGGACGCGGGAAGGCGAGCCGCAGCACGCCTTCGAGCGGCAGCCCCTCACCGGCGCCGACCGTGACTTCGATGCCCAGACCGCTGATGTCGAGGCCCGCCGGAGCGACGACCTGCATCACCTGGAACCCGGACGCGTCGTCTCCTGACAGCAGGACGACCAACCTCCGTTCGTCGAACTGGACCCACCAGACTTCGCCACGTTGCACAAGCCCTCCGATACACAGGACGGCAGACAGACGCTGCGCGACCTGACGTGGTGTGAGACGGGGTGCGGCCACCGTTGATCATCCGTGTGTGATAACAAACGATCATGTGGTGGCCATAGGTCACAGCGTAGACCCTGCCTGCTGGCAGGAGGCGTTCGAGGGCTTGATGAGCCGGACAGCGGGACGCTTCACATGGGTCGAATCCCGACGCCGGGCCCGGAAGTTGGTCCCCGGCCTGTTGTCGGACCTGCCGCGCAAGAACTGCTGGACCATCGCCGAGTGGGCCGGGGACAGCCCCCCGGACGGCATGCGGCACCTGCTCGGGAGGGCGATGTCGGATGCCGGCCAGGTCCGCGACGAGGTGGGTGACTACGTGGTGGAGCATCTGCACGACGACGAGGCGGTGCCGGTGGTCGACGGGACCGACGACGCGAAGAGACGCACCGACACCGTTTGAGTACAGCGGCGGTACACCGGCACCGCGGGCAGTATCGAGAACCCTCAGGTCGCCGGCTACCTGGTTTACGCCGGCCGCCGCGGGCACGCCGCAGTGGACCGGGAACTCTAGCTTCTGGTTCTGACGCCTGCCGCTGGAGGACCCGGTCCTGCTGCTCGCCTCACCGCGTGATCGGACATCCCATCAAGGCAGCTCAGGCTGCCTGTTCGCGACCTGCAACACGTTTTGTGTAGGGCGGTCAGGATCAGCGACGGCCGCGGAGTTTGCCCAGCAGGCTCTTGGCCTGGCGCCGACGACGGGGGTCGGCAGCGGCCCGCCGCGCCTGCTCGGCCGTACGACGCCCTTGGGGGCTTCTTGCGAACTGCTTGATACGTTCCATCATGCGTGGCATGCGGCTCCATCCCCTCGGTACCGACGAGTGCCTTCCATGCCTCGGCTACCCCTTTCGGGGCGACTCAGCCCTGGCGCTGAGGAGAAGCTCCGCCAGGTCGATCGGAGCCGAGGGCAGCAGACGGCCGTAGACCTTGGCATCCCTCCAACTCGTGTCGGCGTCCATCTGAACACGCGGGGCCGTACCAGCATGATCGGTCAGGCTCTTCCTGTTGCCCTTCTAGGCGGGGCGGGCGGCGAAAGTGGATACCGGAGGTGACGGAGCCGATGCCGAATGCCGGAGGTCTGAGCTCATGGTGGAGAATCGCTGCCATGAGTGAGAACGTCTACTTCCAAGTTTCCGCGAACGGTGCGGACCTCGGCCGCATCGTCTTCCGGCTGTTCGACGACGTCGTGCCGAAGACCGCCCGCAACTTCCGTGAGCTGGCTACCGGCCAGAACGGGTTCGGCTACAAGGGTGCACCCTTCCACCGGGTCATCACTGAGTTCATGCTGCAGGGCGGCGACTTCACCAACGGCAACGGCACGGGCGGCAAGAGTATCTACGGTGAGAAGTTCGCCGACGAGAACTTCCAGCTCAAGCACGACAGGCCGTTCCTGCTGAGCATGGCCAACGCGGGTCCGAACTCCAACGGCTCGCAGTTCTTCATCACCACTGTGGTGACCCCGTGGCTCGACGGCAAGCACGTCGTCTTCGGCGAGGTCGTCGAGGGCGCGGACATCGTCAAGGCGATCGAGGCGCTCGGCAGCTCCTCCGGCGCCACCAAAAAGAAGATCGTCATTGAGGAGAGCGGCGTCGTCCCCACCGTCTGATCATCGTCCGTTTGGGGCGCGTGTCCAGCGCCCCAAACGGGTGTCCATGTGGGTGCACCACGGTGCCCGGGTGGCTACCGGGCGCGGCAAGGCTGGCCGGGTCAGCCACGTGTGCGATGCCGCCGGGGAGCGGTCAGGTCCGGCGCGGTACCAGCTGGCCGGGTGCCTCCAGCACCAGCGGCTGTCCCAGGCCGGATACGGGCTTCCGTGGCGTGCCGGACGCTGGCGCCTGTACGTGCCACAGCCGCACGGTGCCGTCGAGTGCGCTGCTCGCAAGGGTTGTGCCGTCTGGACTGGAGGCCTTCGTCAGGATGGCCTGGGTGTGACCGGTCAGGATGTTTCCCGATGTCGGTGCTGTCTGTCTCGATGCTGCGCGGGACGTTCAGCCGTTGCCCGGTGACTCGGCGAGACCGACTGGAACTGTTGATACGCCGATCCCGCCGCCGCCGACTCCGGGCGGATCACCCGGGTGGTGAAGCGCGGGTTCAAGCGAATCCAGTACCGCCCCGACCTGGTCGACGCCTGCCTCGCCGCCGCCGAACCCATCCCGGACAGTTGAACGGTAGTTTGCCACCATGTGCATCTCGACGGGTGAGGCCGCGTTCTCCGGCACGATCGTGTATTGCGGCAGGCAGCACCACCCGGTGCACGGCCTGATCCACGTCCTGGGCTACCAGAACACCGCCCTCAATCTGGCGGACGGCCCGAACGCCATGCTGCTGCACCTGCCCACCGCGCAGCTCACCCCCAGGCACTTCCTCTCCGCCGGGCGCACCGGCGATGTCCTGCACCGCATGGTCGCCGCTGTCGAACCCGTCGCCGCCGAAGCCCACGACATCGCGTGGATGAGCGCCGAACCGCAGCCCGTCCACATCTTCGACCACGACGTCTACACAGTGCTCCTGGCTGCCGACCCCACCGCAGTCCCCACCGCGCTGCGACAAGTGCCGCAGCACCGCCGCCCTGACCTCGACCCGGACCTCCTGCGCTTCTACGCCGACCACTTTCCTGACCACACCATCGCCGTGTGCTGCTTCGACAACGCCGACGCGCAACGCGCCAAGCCCCTGCTGCTGTGGTACCCGCCGCTCGACCCCGACCGGTTGACCGTGCCGGCCCTGGACAGCCACACCGGAGCGGCACCGGACCTCGACGCCGCCGTGACCGCGGACCACTGGGTCCTGCTCTCCACCGACCAAGCCCCGGCCGGCTGGGGCGAACCCGTCGACTATCCCGGCAACATGCGCCACAGCCTGCGCGCCTTCCTTCCCACCACCGTAGTGGGCCGGTACTACGGCGAAGGACAGACCCTGCTCAACGGAGACTTCACCATCAGCCACCGAAGCCTTCTCGCCGGCGACCTTGACCGAATCGAGCGCCTGCAACCGACTCGCCGCTGACAAGGCAGGACGACCGGACTGTCGCAGGTCAGCCGAACCTGACATCACCCTTCAAGTCCGGTAGCGGAGGAGCCGGCCATCTGCTGGTCGTGGTGGTGCTCGGCGCGTCACGGGCCGCGAGGATGTCGGCCGGGACGAACTCGCTCCAGCACGCGTGCGTGACGATCGCCGTGGCGAGTTCGACTTCCCGCGCCGTATCCGGAGCGATCTCTCCGCCGCGGTCCAGCATCGACGGCTCCTCGGTGCCAAACCAGGGCCTCGGCAATCCCACCTGCGGCACCGACCCTACGCTGAAGGAGGCAAGCGCTCTCAGGAAACGCCTTGCAAGATCACGGTGGACGGCGAACACGCCTACCCGAGCAGGGGAGTCGGGTCACCCCCTCCAGCCGGATGAACCTCCAGGTCGCCGTCGGTACATCACCGGACCACGGCCCGGATAGCCGTATGAACGTGTATCGCCGACTACCCGCAGCACCGTCCCGCCCCCGGTGGGTGGAGCGAGGTGCGCAAGATCGCGACCCGCATCCGGCGCAGACCTCCGGCGTTTTTTGACAGGCATGGTCGTGGCGGTCGATTGACTGGGGTCGACTCTTTGGTCGGGAAGCGACTGATCAGGGAGCGTCTGGCTGTCTGTCAAGGCAAGTAGTGTCGTTCTCCTCGTGCGGGAGAAAGTGCGTTCCGGGGCCCTGCGGTCACGGTGTGCCGTTCCTCTGCCGCACCGGGCGCCGTGTGGACCGGCGAGGGATCAGCGTCGGCTGCACGAGTCGTCGCCGGTCCACGCCGCCGCGGGCGTTGATGAGAGCGATCAGCAGGTCGACCGCTTCGGTGCCCACCCGGTCGGGGCGGAGGCTGAGCGTGGTGACGGGCGGGGTCGTCGTCGCGTACTCCGGATCCTCGCTGATGCACGCCACCAGCAGGTCCCGAGGTAGTCGAAGCCCGTGGTGGCGTGCGGCGGCGAGGATGTTGTGGCCGGAGTCGGAGTAGACGCCGATGACGGCGTCCGGTTGTGGATCGTCCTTGAGGAGGCGGCCGACCGCGTCCTGTTCGGCCGTGAAGTAGTCGGGCAGCGGGTCGTACTCCTCGACGAGGGCGGGCAGGTGGCGTCCGTCGCACCAGGACCGGTAGGCGTGTGCGATCAGGTGCGGGTACGCGTCGTCGTGAACGGGCAGGCACAGCCCGATCCGTCGGGCGCCGGACTTCACGAGGTGGTCGAGCAGGAGGCGCAGGCCCGCTTCGTAGTCGGTTTCGACCCACGCGTCGTACCAGTGCGGCTGGGGCGGCCGGCCGTCGCAGACCATGGGGATGCCCCGCTCGCGCAGGAGGGAACGAACCGGGTCGTCGGCGCGCGGATCGACGTGGATGACGCCGTCCATCGGCGTGTTGAGCCACATCAGCGGTGACAGGGAACTCGGCATCACCGTGAGCAGGTAGCCGCGTTCGTGCGCCGCGGCCATGGCGCTCAGCGTCAGCTGTGCGTAGTACGGGATCTCGGTGTACGGGACGGGAAGGTCGCCGTACGTCGTCATGGTCAGGCCGAGCACTCCGGTGCCGCCACGGGCCAGTGCACGGGCCGTGCTGGCCTGGGCGTAGCCGAGTTCACGTGCCGCAGCGAGCACACGCTGCCTGGTCGCATCGGACAGCCGGCCGGTGCCGTTGAGTGCGTTGGAGACCGTGGCCGTGGACACCCCGGCCCGTGCGGCGACTGCGCCGAGTGTGGGACGCCGCCAGACAGGCGAGCTCGTCATCTGTACCCCAACAGCCCTGCGGCGGCTTGTGGTTACGACAGTAGGCACACACCGTACCGGGCGTCGGCGGCCGGTGCGGCCGCCGGGTGAGGAGTGATCAGATGTCAGATGTTCTCCACGGCCCCTCCGCAGAGTCCGCGGCCGGGGCGGGCGCTCTCGCGGCGGCCGGTGCCGGTACGGCGGCCAGGGCCGCGACCGGCCGGGCCCCGGTGCGGGTGGCCACCGTGGCGCTGAACGGGCGGGCGTTCACCAAAGCCACCGGCAGCGCGCGAGCGCAGGCGGTGGCCGTCGGCATCTGATCGTCCTCGACCGGCACATCACCGAGGTGCCGGTGAAGGAGATCCGCGCCACCAAGGTCCAGTACACCCTGATCTCCGGACAAGTGGTCCACGACGCGGACTTCCCGACGGGACGGACCCGAGCCGAGGCCGCGCAGCGCATCGGCGCGCAGGGCGTCGGCCGGACATCGGGTGGTTCCTGCTGCCAAGGGCACTGACCCGCACAGACCGACGCGCCTCGGATCCTTCAAGCAGGGGTCGGGGGCGCGGTCGGGAGGGCGCGAGAGGTCGTCACAGCCCTCGCGGTACCTTCCGGGCCCCGGACAAGACATCTCAGGGGGCTAAGAAGTCAAGGTATTGCGGCCCATGACGTTGGTGACGCAGTGTTGGCGCTCGTTGGAAATCCCCCTCAGGAGGTACCCAGACCTGCTCACGCCAGTTCCCCACCGTCTTGATGGGGTGGATCACGGACCGCGATGATGCGAGGGTTGTCGAAACCTGGGGGAGGCGCAGTGGGTCTGGGGACGGTGGCGGTAACAGGCGCGGCGGGGAACATCGGTTCCGTGGTGCGCGAGGCGTTGCAGCGCGAGGCGGGGCGCTTGATCCTGCTCGACCGCGTGCCGTTGCGGCCCAAAGCCGAGAACGAGGACGTCCGCACTGTCGACCTCCGGGACGCGGCCGCCGTGGAGGCGGCGCTTGCGGGGGCCGATCGCGTGCTTCACCTGGGCGGTGTGCCGGACGAAGCGCCTCTTCCGGATCTGCTCGAAGCCAACGTGCTCGGCACCCACCACGTCCTGGAGGCGGCGCGGCGCACGGGAATCGAGCGGGTGGTGCTGGCCAGCAGTAACCGCGTGACCGGCTTCTACCCCACGGGACACCTCACCGGTCCGCAGGAGCCGGTACGCCCCGACGGCCTGTACGGGGTGAGCAAGGCGGCCGTCGAGGCCCTCGGGCAGCTGTATGCCGATAAGTTCGGCCTGTCTGTGATCTGCCTGCGCATCGGCAGCTTCGAGCAGGCGCCTACCGAGCCCCGGCATCTGGCGACCTGGCTGAGCCCACGCGACGCCGTCGGCTACATCCGGGCCGCACTGACCGCTCCGCCGTCCACCCGCTTCGCCACGGTGTACGCCGTCTCCGCCAATACCCGCCGCTTCTGGGAACTTCCCGACTCTGCGGTACTGGCCTACGTCCCCGTCGACGACGCCCAACTCCACGCCGAGGACATCCCAGGAACAGACCTTCCGGCCGACCCCGGCGCACCCCAGGCCGGCCCCTATGCCCTGCCCGAGTTCACCCTTAAGCACCTCAGGCCCTGACCCGCACACCCACGGTCGGGGCAGGGGAGAACAGGAGTGGTGCGAAGGCGCACTCCTCATCGAAGAGCTGGCGGGCCTTCAGGCAGTGATGGAGCTGTCCGAGGAAGCGGTTGAGCAGGTGGCGCTGGGCGGCATTGTGCCAGTCACCGTGTTCGCGGCGACGTCGGTAGTGGGCGTTCGCTCCGGGTGAGGCCTGGAGAGCTGAGAAGGCTCGGAGGAAACCCCCACGCATGTGCCGGTTGTTCTTGACGAAGCGGCGGCCGACGAAGCGTTCCTTGCCGGATGCACGGGTGATGGGAGCGGAGCCGGCGTAGGACTTGAGCGCTCTGGCGTCGGCGAAGCGGGTCCGGTCGTCGCCGATCTCGGCGAGGTCGCGGGCTGCGAGCTGGGGACCGAGGCCGGGGAAGCTGAGCAGGATCTCGCTGTCGGCGTGCTGATGGAAGGCGGCTTCGGTGGCCGTGGCGAGATCGTCCGCGGCCTGGCAGGCGGCATCCACCTGCTTGAGCAGCGCCAGCAACTGCTGGCCGAAGGCGTTCTCGACGGCCGGGAGGTGGTGGGCGTACTCACCGCGGAAGACAGTCCGCAGGCGCTCGGCCTCGGTGTCGAAGGACCGGGTGCGCCCGCTGCGTTTAAGGGCGGCCCGGATCTGGGCGAGGGTGAGCCGGGCCGCCTTCGCGGGAGTCGGTGCCAGAGTGAGGATCACCCGGGCATCTGCCCTGGTCAGGCCGCCTTCCTTGCCCTGGAAAGCGTGCAGGGCTGCGGGGTAGTACTCGCGCAGCAGCGAGCGGACCTGGTTGGCAACCTGCTGGCGGCTCCAGACGGCGTCCTGCTGGGCTCGGGCCAGCACCGCGATGGCCTGGGCGAGTTCACTGTCGGCGGGCAGCGGCCGGTGGGGGTGCATGTCGGTGCGCAGGATGTTCGCCAGTACCAGAGCGTCGCCGGGGTCGGACTTCTCTCACCGGCGCCGCCTCGTCGGCGCCGCACCCCTGCGTCCGGCGGGTAGTGCCCGCCCGGCTGCCGGACCGGTGCCCGCGAGCGACCACGTACCAGCCACACCACCGTGGTGCACTTGCACCTCCCGACTGCCGCCGGAGACGTCGGCCACCATCTCGGCCAACAGCTGCTGCTCCCGCACGCGGCGGTTCTCACGGGCCAACTGCACCCGCCTCCACTCCCGCGCCCCGGCAGCGACCACCGCGGCCAGGAGCGCGAGCACCCCTCCGGCCCCAGCATCACCTGCACCTTCCCACCACCCCGTTCCTTGTACCGAATCGCTCTCCACGCTGTTCATCGCGCGAGCACCCCACGATCGGTACCGGCAAACCCAAGATCTTTTACTCGACAAGTACGTCCAGACCGTGCCCGGGGCCAGTGGGTGCCCTGACCTGCCGCGCTGGTGTAAACGCGGCAGGTCCGCCTTGACCGGGGTGTCGGCCGGGTGCCTCGCACGGCGCGCAGTCCACCGGATCCTTGCCCAGGGAACCGGGATCGTGCTCGGAGTGCTGCTTGCCCGTTGAGTCCGGTTCGGAAGCACGAGTCGGTGGGCGCAGGGCAGTCGTCAGCTCAGACCGGTCACGGCGGTCGATCCGCGCGGCGTCATCATGCGGGTCGCATACGTGCCCAGCAGCCGGGCCAAGTCAGCCAGCGGCAGTTGCCCCGCGTCTGCAAGGTGCCGGGTGTTGAGCGCGTCCCACGACGGGATGCACAACTGCACACACGCCCGCTCCGCGCCCTGCGCGGGGCGGTAGAACCGCGCCATGGCCCGAACCCGCGCTCCGTCAGCTGCCAGTGGGCAGTACACCCCAACGACGCCCACGAGGAGTACCTCCAGGCGTCCGTCTGGCCAGAAGTCGTAGCTGTCGCCCGACGCCTCGCTCAGGTCATGGCCGCGAACCACCTGAGGAAACTTGCTACGTTGCGCCAGGCGAAGAAGACTGCCGCACTCTGGGAGAGCCTCGGCTTCCAGCGATTGCTTCCAGCGGTTGGGCGGGGGCCCGGCCGGGATGGCTCTAGCCGACGTGGCTGCCCGGCGAGCGGACGGGCAGCACAGACGGTGACCTGACGCGCGGCCCAGCCTTCGGCGCGATCACGGCGGCGCCGCGGCATCCTGGATCAAGGCGTTATGGGTCGCTGAGAGGCGGGCGGCCCGACGGGCAGAGGCCGGAGTTGCGGAGAGCAGCCCGTCGGGATCGGAGGGCTGCGGACCGGGGGGACGGCGGCCGTACGCACTGCCGAGTTCCGGCCGTCCGCTGTGGCAGGACGGGGGCGATCGGCCTTTACTGGAAGGTGAGGATCAGCTGAGTAGGCGACCGAATCGTTTCGCCCGACGCCGGATGCTTCGCCAAGGCAGGAGGTCGTGCCATGGACCCGCCTCTGCGAGAGCGCGACCTACCGCACCTCGTGGTCGACCGCCCGGACCGGCTGCGCGGCCGGGTCTTCGTCCTCGACGACCAGCCGATGCTGGTCGGGCGGGACTCCGACTGCCAGATCCAGGTGGGCGATCCGGGCGTCAGCCGACGGCACGCGGTGGTGTGGCGGGCCTCGGGCCGGACCACCGTCGAGGATCTCGCCTCCACCAACGGCACCATGCTGAACGGTCACCCGGTGCTCGGGCAGCAGGTGCTGCACTCCGGCGATGTGCTGGATTTTGGGCCCTTAGAGGTGCACTACGAAGAGCTGCGCTCCGCTGAGCGGACCGTTCAGGCCCCGAGGCCCGGAGCCGGCGGCACCCCGGGCGGTACCTCGGACACCATGCCGGGCTGGGGCCCTGCCTCTGCGTCCGGGCCCACGCCGCACGGCGCTCCCGCTCCAGGGCCGCCACCCTACGGCCCGCCGGGTCGCCCGTCACCGCGCGAGGCCGGCCGTACGCCGCCCGGCGGCGAGCGGCGGTTCGACATCGGAGAGCAGCAGGCCGACCGGCTGAGCAACATCGCCGGGAACCAGTACAACTACGTTCAACAGGCGCAGCGCGAGAGCTTTTTCAAGGAGATCGCAGCGACCCGTACCAGGGCGCGACACCTGATTATGCTCGGGTTCCTGCTCTTTCTGGTAGGTGGCGGGATCTACGGCTGGGTGATCATTCGATTCATTGCCGGGACCAACGACGATATTTCGTCGGGGAGTTCGAACTTCGACTCTTCCCCGGAGCTGCTCGGGCCGAAGGTGGCCGGGGTGCCGGTAGGGGCGGTCGGGTTCGCGATGGCGGCTATCGGGACGGTTCTGATGGTCATCGGGATCGTTCTGCACATAGTGGCGACGTCCCGGCGCCGCCGCTTTGAGGATGCCGAGCAGCAGGCGTCCTGGCGGCAGCGGTGAGGAGATGGGGAGCCATGGCCTTCAACATTGGCAACCAGCAGGGCGGCGTGGTCAACAACGTCGCTGGGAACCAGACCGTTCACGATGGCCAGTCGGCCGTCTTCACGGCGGGCGGGCAGGAGGTGCGCGACCTGGTCCGGGAACTGAGGGCGTCGATCGAGCGGACGGCGCTGCCGTCAGCAATCGAGCCCGAGGTGCGGGTTGAGCTGGACTCGCTGGACGAGGAGGTCGCCGAGCCGGAGCCGGACCGGGAGGCAGTGGCGGCCCGGCTCGGCCGGATCACCCGGCTGCTGACCTCGGCAGGTGCGCTGGTCACGGCCGGCACCGGGCTGATCGGGCCGCTCGGAGCGCTCGCGGGCTGGCTTGGCGCACTCGGCCAGCCGATCTTGCGGGCGATCGCAGGCTGATGGGAGGAGGCTGAGGTGGGGCGGCGCGGGAACGGTGGCGTTGCGGGTACAGGATCCGGGTTCCTGGGGCTGGGTGCCACGTCATGTTTCTCGGTAGCTTGATACGGATGGTGCGGGCCGGCCCGGGGCTGGGCAAGAAGTGGTGTTGCGCGCATGGTGGCTGGTGCAGCACAGGCTGGCCAGGGCTCGATGGGGCGGCCGGATCGGCCGCCGTCCCGGATCCGTTCACGTTCACCGGCGTGCCGCACAACTGGTTCCGGCCTGTTTGCGCACCCGGCGCACCAATTCATCCGCGGCCTGCGGCCACTGTGCGTATTGAAAGTCGAAGCCTGCCTGGATCAGTCGGCCCGGGACGACACGGCGGCTCTTCAGCAGCAGTTCGGTGTCGGAACGCAGAGCGCACGCGCCGACCTCGGCCATCCACTTGGTCGCGGGCAGACCCACCGGTACGCCCCACGCCGAGCGCAGGGTGTGCAGGAAGGCGCGCTGCGGCAGGGGGTGGGGAGCCGCCAGGTTCACCGGCCCTGCGATGTCCTCCTGGTCGATCAAGAACTCGACCGCGCGCACGAAGTCGTGCTCGTGGATCCACGACACGTACTGTGCCCCACCGGCGACCGGGCCGCCGAGACCCAGGCGGGTCAGTCCCAACAGGACGGCGAAGACCCCGCCGGGGTCTGGGCTCATCACCATGGCCGAGCGCAGAGCGATCTTGCGCGTGGTCGGCGTTTCGGCCTGCTGCTGAGCCTGCTCCCAGGCCTTGGCGATCTCTACGCTGTACGCCCAGCACTCCGGCACGCCCGGTTCGGTACCGCCGATCACACCGGTGGCCTCGTCGTTGGGGGCGTCGCTGCGGTGCGCGTACACCGTGGCGGTGCTCACTGCAGCCAGACCCGGGGCGGTCGGGCAGCGCCCGCGATCGCGGCGCCCACGACCCGCGTGGAGCAGACCCGGGAATCCATCATTTCCTTCAGATTGGTTGCCGTGTAGCGGCAACTCACACTGCGTCCGGCCAGATTGATGACGACATCGCTGCCGTCCACCGCCGCCGTCCATGGCCCCAGGGTCCGACCGTCCCATGTGACCTCGCCCTCGCGCATGGGGTGTCTGGTGAGAATCACAACCTCGTGCCCGGCGGCGTCGAGTGCGCGCTTCAGGACCGCTCCGACCTGTCCGGTACCCCCAGGAATCACAATCTTCACCGGCTCCCTTTCCTTCGCCTCGAGTGAGCCTAAACCAAGAGTTGAACGCGTTCAAAACTGCGGAGTGCGGTCCACGGCCCCAGTCAGCCTCGGCATGCGGCATGCGGCATGCCGTATGGAGCGCTGGGTCAGTTGAGAGCGTTCTCCGGTTTGCCCACGTGACGTCGAGGGCGATCAGGGGGCGGCTGGCGTTGCGCTGTGATGGCGAGGGCGGCGGAGATACTCCTGGGCTCTGCCAGGCGGAGGGCGCCAATGGCGGGGTTGTGCATGCGGGCCAGTGGCCCGGGGGCGGCTGCACCTGCGGCGATCAGAGGGAATCCGTCGGGGGGCTGACGCCCCACCCGGTCTGGCCGATGCGCAGGCGGCGAGCGCGCGTGCGAACGCGCGTGCTTCGGCGAATCCGACCGCTGGCTGCCGGGAGACCCCTTTCATGCCACTGGGTGACGCCACCAGGAAGTGGTGGCTACTCTGCAGTCATGTCTGTCACCACTATGACTCTGCGCATCCCTGACGAACTGGCTCCCTCGATCAAGGCGGCGGCATCCGGCGCCGGTATGAGCGTGAACGCGTGGATCGTGCGCGCAGCCCGCCGCGCCGCGACCCTCGACGCCGCGCACCAGCTTGCCGCGCTCGGCCTCGGCGACGACCTTGCAGGCGAGGGAGATTCGCTGTGAAGCGTGGCGAGGTCTGGACCCTCCCCGACGAGCGCCATGTCCTGATCGTCTCCCTGACCGGCCTGGAAGAGGCCTACGGCGCGGTGGTCGTGATCGTGCTGCACCCGTCCGGGAAGTTCCCCGACACGGCCATGTCCGTTGTGATCGGCGACCCGGTCCCGTGTACCGCTGTCGCGGTCAACATGCAGCAACTGCGGGCCAACCGGTTCGACGGCGCGAAACTCCTCGGCGAGGTACCCCCCGAAGCGATGGCCCGCGTCGACCAAGCGCTGCGCGCCGTCCTCGACCTCTAGGCATGATGCGACGACGTCACCATCAGTGCGCACCGACCATGACCGTCCCGGCCCGAAGCCGGGACGCAGCTACGCCGAACTGGTGGGCGGGCCGCTGGACGGACTGTTGCTCGACATCACCGGATGGAGGCCGGAGGAGATCGACGAGGGTGTCTGCCCTCCTCACGGTCGTTCCGAGCCTCCAGGCCCTCGTCACGCACCGCCGCGAGCAGTGGACGGCGTTCGACCGGCGGTCCACCCCAGCCACCCACGAGACCCCGCAGGCAGGGCATTCGGCCCGGCCCACGCCGCCGAGCTCGGCAGCCGCCCGCCTGCACAACCGCAGGTCCCGACGCCACCGACTGGCCCGACAAGCCGCCGAACAGAACCTCGTACGAGCTGGAGCACCCGGCCGCAACCATTCACCACAGCCCTCGCGCACCCGCCCCGCAGCCTCCCTGGCGTCCTCGGACACCCGACCAGGCTAGGGCCCAACGTCCCCCAGAACCAGGGATCGAAAACAGGCATTGAGCTTGCTCTTCATCTACCGAGATCCACCGGGTTTGCCCACGGCCTTGAGGGTCTCGGGGCGTTTGGCGGTTTCGCCCACGCCGTAGCGGGGTGCCCGGTGTTGGTTCTTGGCGCCGGGTGGCCGTTGGGGGCTAGCGCCTCGAGGTTGGGGAACACGGGCCGGGCAGGCGAGGTGAGCGCGGATGTTCCGGAACTCCCGGCGGATCCCGGCCGGGCGTAAGACGGTCTCGGACGGTGGATTTCTCCCACAGGTGGCGGAGGTCGGCGGCGAGGGGACGGGCGGGGTTCGGCAGACCAGTGCTGCGACTCGTTTACGCCCGTCGTCGGCGATGTGGGGGTGGAGGTCGTGGCGGACACGACCCGGCACGCCGTCGTCACGGTGATGCGGCTGCGCTGACCGGAGGCAGCGCTTCGTCCCGCCCACCCTGGCTGACCGGCTGGCGCAGGTCCAGGTAGCAGCACAACCGGACGCCGGGCTCCCCCGCATCCGGCGTCGCCCGCTCCGCTGTCACCGTTGCCCACCGTTCGGCGAGCATCTGCTGGAAGTAGAGCGCGGCGTCGTCGTCGACGGCCACGACGTCGACGACGACCGGGCCCGGCTCACTCACGTGCGCCTCGTGGGTGGGGTCCGTGTACGGCACTACGCCCGGGCTGCAGTGGGTTCCGCCGGCGCGGTGTCTTCGTCCGGCCCAGTGCAGGTGGTCGATGTCGGAGGAGCTGACGGGGACACGGTTCCCGCTTGAGACGGCCGTACGCGGCTGAGTGCGGCCCGTCGGATGAGCGATGAAACCGCAGCCCGCACACACCCGCTCTCCGGCTTGCCCGGTGCCCTCGGACATCCCGCCAGCTTAGGTCCCAAAGCTACTCAAAACCCGGGATCAGAAACAGACGCCCAACGATCTGCGCAGGCGCGGCCTGTCCATCGATGCCGGCCGCACCCGAGGGGGAGAGGAGGTACGCCTACTCGCCAAGGACGGACCGGCCGCTGCCGGACTCGAGTTGGACCGGGGGCCGGAGGAGTTGGGTGGCATGCCCAAGAGCGCGGGCCGCTGGGGGGCCTCGCGCGCGATGACAGCCAACGAGAAGGTCATCGCGATGATCGTTCGAAGCTCGACCTCCACCTGGTGGCCGGTGAGCCGGCCGAAGCGATCGCGGCCGCCCAGGCAGTCGTCGACACCCCGGTCGGGATCGGCGGCATCACCTCCTACGCCGCCGAGGTCGCCCTCCCGGAGACGGGAACGTGGAAGAACCCCGGGGGAGGCGCGTGGGCCGACGACGGATGCGAGTGCCGTGGTCAGGCGCTGGGACAGCGCCCCCGTCCGTCGGGCAGCCGCAGCCGTACGGCGAGGACCCTCGGATGCCGGGCCGTGCCGGTGAAGCCGACCATCGTGGCGTCGGCGGCGTCCGCGTGCCGCACCTTCGCCCACACCCGGCCGCGCCTTGTAGGCCGACCGGAGCGGCTTGGCCACGATCCCCTCAGCACCGGTTCCTTCGAGCGTCTCGAACCAGAGCAAGGCCTCCTCGAGGTCCGTGGCAGACCACACCGGCACGATCGGCGGACCGGCGTCGGCGAGCACGTCCAGGAGGACCTGGCGGCGCTCCACGTACGGACGCGGCCGAGGTCAGGGAGGCCCGCCGCAGGGTGGGCCAGGATGTCGAACGCGACGAATTCCCTGTTGGATCGGGCGGGTTGAAGCCGATCTCAACGGATGTGGGTGTGGCCGCGCCAGCAGGTCCGGCGCCTGAGAGAACTGCGAGCGGCGGACGCCGAAGAGATCGCCCAACTCAAGGCCGGCGTCGAAGGACTCGTAGGCGCCCTGCACCAGGTCAGGATTCAATACGCCCACTTGCACCAGCAACTCGCCGCCCGCCATGCCGTGGTCCGCGCATGGCCAGCCCAGCCCACGCTCAGCACGACAAGCCCTTTGCCGCCACCGACCGACTGAGATCTTGGCCTCAATCCGCCCGCATCGGTCTCGACACCCTGGCGTTCCCTGAGAGTCCCGTTGCCGGTGGCCTACAGTTAACTGTCTGTGGAAGATAATTCTTTGGAAGATGAGTGATGGCTGGCACTGATCTGAAGCTGCTGTACCGGGAGCTGGTCTCGCTGGAGATCGAGTTGTGGGACGGCATCGAGGGGCGGTTGCGGGCGGAGTATGACCTGGCGTTGACGTCGTTCGAGGTGCTGCACCTGCTGTTGCGGCGGCCTGGGCGGCGGATCCAGGACATCGCGGAGGAGTTCTCGATCACGGTGGGCGGCACGAGCAAGGTCGTCGACCGTCTGGAGACGGCGGGCCTGTGCGGGCGGCGGGCCAATCCGAACGACCGACGTTCTTCGATCGTCGAGCTAACCGTTGAGGGGCGGAAGCTGGTGGAGGGGGCTCTGAAGGTCTTCGAGGAGGAGCTGGAACTGCGGATCGGGTCGGTGATTCCTGAGGAGTCGGTACGCGAGGTGACCGCGGTCCTCAGTACCCTGCGGGCGGCCGGACGTGCTCTGGATGCGGAGCGGAGGGCCGCGGGTCAGGCGCCGGTGCCGGCGCTGCGAGCGACGAAGCAGCCCGGCCGGCCGGCCTCGTGAGCCAGGACGTCCCGGGCACGGCAGCGGGGCAGGCAACCACGGTTGCCTGCCCCGCTGCCGTGCCCGGGACGTTGTCGTTCAGTCGGCGATGCCGATGACTTTGTCGATGTGGGCGCGGACGAGGAGGTTGCCCGGGCCGCCGTTGCGGGCGGCGTACTCCTGGGTGCGGTCTTCGCCCATGTAGCGGGCGCCGAGGAGGCCGCCCCAGTGCAGCATCTCGTCGGGGTTCGCGGAGGTGTCGGCGTGTCCTTGGAGGATGACGAACGCGTATGGGGGGTGGTCGTCGTCGACGCAGAGGGCGAAGCGTCCGTCGCGGGCGAGGTTGCGGCCCTTGACGCCGTCCTTCTCGGTGGTGAGCACGATGTCGTCGCCGTCGAGGAGGAACCAGACCGGTGTGACGTGCGGGCTGCCGTCGGCTTTGACGGTCGAAAGCTTGCCGGTGCGGGTGCCGTGCGTGACGAACTCCCGCCACTGCTCGTCGGTCATCTTCCGCATGCGATGCCTTTCACTGGTGGGGCCGTCGCTTCGCCCCGAGGCCGGGTCGGCCTCGGGGCACACCACCGGGTGTCAGCGGCCCCAGAAGGCGTCTTCGGCGTTCTGGTCGCCGGAGAAGAGCCACATCTCGGTGATCTTGCCGTTCTGGATGCGCAGGAGGTCCACGCCGTCCATGGCCATGGACGCGTCGCCGCGGCGGCCGGTGAAGTGGATGGTGGCGGCGACCAGGTCGCCGTTGCCCATGAGGGAATGGATCTTGTCGATGGCGAAGGTGCCCTGGCTGGCCTCCATCATGCTGCCGAGCATCTGGAAGACGGCGCCCTGGCTCTTGTGGTCGCCGGAGAACTGGTTGGCGCCGGGCTGGTGCCAGACGATCTGCTCGTCGAGGAGGCCGCCGAGGGCGGCCATGTCTCCGGTCTGCACGGCCTGGAAGTAGGCGCGGGCCAGGTCGAGGTTGGCAGTGGTCATCGTGGTCTCCGTGATCGTTGTGGGTTCGGTCGGGGTCATCGGGCGAAGTCGAGGTGGTCGGCGAGGCCGGCTTGAGTGAAGGCGGCCTGGATCTCGCCCCGGCCTTCCTGGAAGTGGGCCCAGCTGTCGTAGTGCGCGGGGACGACGCGTCGGGCGCCGAGTGTCTTGGCGGCCTCGGCGCCCTGGGCGCTGTCGAGGGTGAGCAGGGCGCCGTCGAAGGCGAAGGGCATGCGGGCGCCGCCGAGGAAGAGGATCGCGGTGTCGACGGGTGCGAACCTCTCGGCGATCTCCTTGACGTGCTCCAGGGCGGCGTTGTCGCCGCTGACGTAGACCGAGGGCAGGTCGTCGGAGGTGAGGATGAAGCCGATGACGTCGCCGGTGATCGGCTCACAGCCCACGGGGCCGTGCCGGGCGGGCACCCCGGTGACGGTCACGCTGCCGCCGTCGGGCCGCTTGAGCTCGGAGGCCTGCCAGAAGGCGAGGCCGCGGGCGTTGCCGCCCAGGCGGCCGGCGCCGCTCTCGGTGGTGAGGACGACCGGCACCTCGGCCAGGAGGCCGCGGCCGGCGTCGTCGAGGTTGTCGTCGTGCTCGTCGTGGGAGAGCACGACGACGTCGACGCGGCCGAGGCCGGCGGCGGTGACCGTTGAGGGGTCGGTCTTCACGAGCTTGTGGTCGCCCGGGAGGGGCATGGGGTACTCGCCGGGCGGGTCGAGGGTCGGGTCGGTGACGATCCTGAGTCCGCCGTACTCGATCAGGGCGGTGGGGCCGCCGTAGACGCGGACGGGGATCCTTTCGCTGGTGTCGCTGGCGCCGGACATCGGGGCACCTCTCGGTCGGCTAAACGGTGGTACGAGGCACTGCGGTGTGCTCCGACGGGGCAGGGCGCTAGAGGCACGGGTTACGGGGCCGCCCGCTCCCTCAGTGCGCAGCCGGCAGGTGGGCCGGTGGCCCATGGCCGGGTTTACGGGGCGGGTACCGAGAACACGCCGAAGTGGTGGCCCGCCGTGTCCTTGAGCCGGGCGAAGGTGAAACCCGCGGAGTCGGAGACCGGCGCCATGAGCACCTCGGCGCCCAGCTTCTGGGCGCGCTCGACGGTCGAGGCGACGTCCTGGACGAAGACGTAGAAGATCGCGTAGTTGGGGAAGCCGCCCCCGACTCCCATACGCCGCCGGCCGGCTGCTGGGCGCCCGGCGTCATCACCGAGTGATAGGTGACCCCCGGGGTGTTGGTGTTGAGGATGTACTGCCAGTCGAAGAGCTCGCCGTAGAACTCCTTGACCTTCTCCGGCTGGTCGGTGCCGAACTCGAACCAGGCGACCGAGTTGAAGGCGGGAACGGTCATGGCGCTCACTCCTTACGCCCCATAGGGGCAAATGTCTCTTTCTGTGGCATGCCGAATCCAGGCAGTGCAGGCCAACTGGCAGTGGGGTGGCATGCCTGACCGGCAGGGATCGGGACCCGGAACCGGCTCGGCGTCCAGCAAACCATGTGTATTCCATGGAAGCAACT
This sequence comes from Streptomyces stelliscabiei, assembly GCF_014873495.1. GTDB lineage: Bacteria > Actinomycetota > Actinomycetes > Streptomycetales > Streptomycetaceae > Streptomyces > Streptomyces bottropensis. The sequence continues at coordinate 10,104,784 of NZ_JADBGF010000001.1, forward strand.
TCCTTGGATTATTGTTCCATGGGTGCGGGTTCGGTGGTTCTTGGAGGACCGGCCCGCAGACAGCGGAGGAACCCGGCCCCTCGTACGCGGACCGCCGGGTCGGCAGGAAGGAAGCGGCCATGGAACCGATCGAGATCGAAGCGAAGACCTTGATCCAGAAGTCGAAGACCCCGTCGAACGACTACGTCATCAACCCCTACACCGGCTGTGTGCTGGGCTGTGCCTACTGTTTCGCCGGCTTCGCCGGGCGCCAGTTCGGCCGGTCCTCAAGGAGTGGGGCGACTACCTGCACGTGAAGAAGAACGCGGTCGAGCTCGCCCGCAAGGAGCTGGCGAAGATGCCGCAGGACAAGCGGCGGGGCACGATGCTGCTCAGCTCGGTCACCGACCCCTACCAGGGTCACGAGACGAAGTACCGGCTCACCCGGGGCATCCTGCGCGAACTTCAAGCAGTCGAGTACCCGGGCCTGGTGCGCATCCTGACGAAGTCGCCCGTCGTCACCCGCGACATCGACCTCTTGACCAGCCTGCCCCGCGCCGAGGTCGGCATGACCGTGACCACCACCGACGACAAGGTCAGCCGCTGGCTGGAAGTACGCGCCCCGCTTGCCTCCCACCGCCTGCGCACCCTGGCCGAGCTGAACGAGGCCGGCATCCCCACCTACGCCTTCGTCGGCCCGCTTTTGCCTCACTTCGCCACCCAGCCCGAGCTTCTGGACGACCTTTTCGGACGGCTCGTCGAGGCAGGGATCGGGGGGAGGTGTTCATGGAGCACATCAACCTCAAGCGGTACATCCGCGAGCGCATGGACCAGGTGCTCGCCGACGAGCCCGAAGACGTCCGGGAGGCATACCTCCAGGCGCGGACGAGTGAGCACCGCGAACAGCTCGACGCGATCGTGGCGGAGCTGCTGCACAAGCACGGGCTGAGGCGGCGCTTCGAGGAGGTCGTCCACCACGACGACAACGACGCCCTGCGGGAGAGGCTCGCATCCTCGGCGTGACCGTGACCGTGACCGTGACCGTGACCGTGACCGTGACCGTGACCGTGACCGTGACCGTGGCCGTGGCCGGATCGCCGGGCCAGGTGTACGTCAGGCGGCGACGCCGGACTCGGGATCCAGCACCCCCGTGGCCCACGTCCCATGGCCTCCAGGACCTCGCGCAGTCCTTCGCCCAGAGGGGTCGGCGCGTATTCGACGCGCGGCGGGATCTCCGCATACGTCGTGCGGGTGACGATGCCGTGCCGCTCGAACTGGCGCAGTCGGCTGGTCAGGGTGTGCGGACTGATGCCGGGCAGGGCCTCGTGCACCTGGTTGAAGCGGTGGTAGCCGTGGAGCAGTTCGCGCACGATCAGGGTGGCCCACGGCCCGTTGAGCAGGGTCTGGAACCGGGCGACGCCGCACTCGGGGAGCACAGGGATCGGTCCCAATTGTCCTTCAAGTACCGCCGACCGCCCGGCCAGAACCCGTCTCGCCTTCAACACGCTGAACTTGAAAGGGAAGACGAAGCGGGCTGGCCACTCCTGTGCCGCCCGGGTCGCACCGGCTCCGCGCCGGGCAAGCCGGTTCCGCAACCGCTCGAACGCGAGGCGGCCCGAGGCGTCCCCGACGACCAGCTCGCCGATTATGCGGGCTGCCAGACCTGTCTCATCAACAGCCTTTGCCCGTGTGCAGATCACTGGTGTGAGCGGTTTCGAGGCGGTGTGCAAGGTGGAGCAGATTCGCCAGGCGCAGCACGCGTCCGTCGAATCCTGGGAGGGGGACATGGAGCGGCTGGGTCCAGTGGGCGGGGATTGCGTCCAGCCCGTAGTACGCCCCCGCGAGACCTCCGGTCACCGCGGCGACGGTGTCCGTGTCACCGCCGAGGTCGATTGCCGCGCGTATCGCGTCTTCGAAGCTGGCTGTGGTGCTCAGGGCCCAGAGGGCGGAGCCCAGGCAGGGCCAGACGGCACCGTTGAACTCGGTTGCCTGATCGGGGTGCCAGTCGGGCGCGAGGACTGTGGCGTAGCGGCTGCGGTGGTCGGGGTGGACGAGGGCCAGGATGTCCGGGAGCGCGGTGAGGGGGTCGGTGTCCTCGAACGTGACACGGATGAGTTCGTGGAAGATCGCGGTGCCTTCCCAGGCCGCGCGGTCACCGTGGGTGAGGGCGGCGATGCGGCGGGCCGCGTCCATGGTGGCTTCCCGGCCGGCGGCCGCGAAGTGGACCGCGGAGGTCGACGCCCGCATCAAGGAGCCGTTTCCCGCTGCTCGTTGGTTGACCTGGAAATGGATCGCGGCGGCGAGGTCCCAGGGCATGCCGTTGGTCAGGACGTCTTCGGTCTGCAGGCCGATGTCCTTCGGTTCTGATGCTGCCCACCGCTGGAAGCGGGCGAAGATGTCCGGCAGATCCAGTCTGCCCCGCTCCAGCAGCGACTCCGCGACCAGGACGGCCATCTGCGTGTCGTCAGTGGCCTCGCCGGGGTCCCAGCCACCGCCTCCGCACATCTCGCCACCGGCACCAGGCGCGGGGAACCGAGCGGAGAACGCTCCCGGGGGACCGAACTCGAAGGGGCCGCCCAGGGCGTCACCCACGGCTGCGCCGACGACCGCGCCAGCGGCCCGCTGAATCCGATTCATTCGCGCAGGTTATCCCTGCCGCGCCGGCGGCCGCGCGGCCCTATTTCCTTCCTCGGCTCTCCGGGCCGTCCTCTTCGCGCGCCCCGGGCTTGTCATGCTCCAGTCCCGCCAGGGCGCGGACCTCACCGGCGCCTTCCCTGACATCGCCGCTGCGGCCACCGAGCTGGGTGAGGCTCGAGTGACGCGCGATCCCGGAGGACCTCTTCGCCCGCGACGTGCTCGCCGCCCCTTTCACGCTGTGCCCTGCCACCAACGACCGGGCGACCGTGCTGGACTGGCTGGACCCGGCCTGGGGCACGGTCGGCATCGACGGCGTCGTGATCAAAGGAAGCGGGCAGCCGTACCTACCTGGCAAGCGTGCCTGGATCAAGGCCCGCTCCCACACCACGTCCGAAGGGCTGATCGGCGGCGTCACCGGCGCCCTGGCCTCGCCGGCCACGCTGCTCCTGGCCGCTACGACGAGCTTGGGCACCTGCGGCTGATCGCGCACACCACTTTGCTTTCCACCGCCGTACGCCGCACCCTCGCACCGCGGCTGCACCAGGCTGACGCCGATCACCCCTGACAGGGGCGCCACTTCAGTGCGGGGTGGGGCACCCGCGGCGAGTTGGAGTACCACCCGGTGAGCCTCGACCTGGTGGCCGAGTTCCAGGCCGACATCGCTGTCGACGAGGGCCGTTACCGTCACCCAGTGCGTTCCCTGCGGCTTGGAGAAGACCTCACACCGGGCGACGTACCGCCGTTCGACAACTGAGTTCTCGGTTGGCATCCCCTCGTCGGCGACTTCACCCTGTCCTTCGAGACATTCAGCCTGCCCGACGGCAGCGACCAGGCCCTGATCACGCATCACGCGCACCCGGGATCGCCGTCCGCGGAGGCCGCGAGGCTGCTTGCCGGCTGGGGCGCGGACGCCACGCGGGCCGGATCGGACACGTCGGCCCCGTCCGCCTGACGGGACCGCGGACCGGCCGCATCCGCACCTGGGCACGCCGAAGACTGTCGTGCCGCTTCGACCTGCACCCTTGCCCCTGGGTTCTCCGGTGACCCGCACGAAGACCACCGACGATCCCGCGTCGGCCGCGCTCAGCAGGGTCAGAAGCCGTTGCACGTCTGCCGTCAGCGACGGCGATTCTAGCCCTGAGCTCTGCACGCAGTTCATGCTGGTCAGGGCGCTCCCTCATACGCGGAAGCACGGCAACGTGTGCACACCGAGCCTGCCCTTTCAGGGCTTCGGGTCGGTGGGTGGGTGTGTCGATGGTGGGCGTAGTCGCCGGTGTGCTGTTCGGCCCAGTCCTGCAGGTGTTGCAGTGCGGCGGTGACGCCGCGGGCGAGGTCGGTCAGGGCGTACTGCACCGTCGGTGGATGGCTGGGGTGCACGGTACGGGTGATCAGCCCACCGGCTTCGAGGTCGCTGTAACCGACGTTGCCGTGACCCGCGCCGTGAACACCGTGACGGTGCTCGGCGGCCCCACCGCGCTGATCCACCTGGCCGACTGGACGCTGCTGACCGACCCGCCCTCCGACGCCGCTGGCACCGAATACCGGGACGGCCCGGTTCTGGTGCGCAAGACCGCTGACCCGGCGCTGAAGCCCGCGCAACTGCCCGCTCTCGACGCCGTCGTGGTCGTGGGGCTGACCCCGCGCGCCACCGGTCAATGACTCACGTGGATCGGCCTGTAGCCGACCCGCCCGCCCGCAACGAAGAAAGAGAAGAAACATGACACCGGAAGTCGTGCACGAGTGCTTCGCCCAGTACCTCAAGGACCGGGACCTCGACGGACTGGGTTCCTTGTTCGACGAAGACGCCATGTTCGTACCGGGACCGGGACAGAAGCCGGTCTATGGCAGGGCAGGCATAAAGGAAGCACTGAAGTCCTACCTCCCTGCGCAGCGGCGGCACCGTTCTTCCACTGCCTACCCGCAACCCGCCCACCCCGTCCCGAAGCCGAAACCACAGGAGGCGTTTGGCGTGCGAAAGGACGCTGGGCGTGGCGCCCAGCCAACTACCGATGAACAACTGTTCATCAAGCCGTGCGTTCCAGCGCCATCACAGCTCCCGCCCTTGTCGCGTCGGTGCCCCAACTGGCCAGCATCTGGGAGGCAGTTCGGGGTTGATGTGCCCGCTATGAGCAGGGTGGCGCTGCGTCGCGAGGTCGGGTGTAGACCTCGTCGCCCGCCTCGCACCCGTGCACCGTGGGTCCAACGCGGCAGGCGACGCCCGCGACATCGCGCCCGTATGTGGGAGGGTGGACAAGGCTGCGTGCAGGCTCCGGGTGTCGAGGGGGCATTTCTTCCCGTACGGGTGTCGCGCCGCAGGTGAGGTGTGGGCGCGGTGCCGAGGGTGCGGCGTGCGCTCCGCGGTGTCCGCTTTTCACGCCGGTCAGTGCGCCGTCCTGGTGTCCCCTTCGTGCTCGATGCCCAGGAGGGCGAGGGCGTTGTGGATGCCCTGTTCGAGGACTTGGTCGGCGAGTTGCGGGTCGGCGAGGGCCCGTGCGAGCTGGAGGGTGCCGGCCAACATGGCGTACGAGCTGAGGGCCATGGGGCGGACCGAGAGCGGGTCACCCGGCGCCAGGCGGGCGGCGATGCCGTCGGCGACCACCAGTACGCCCTCGGTGTAAGCCTGCTTGGTCGGGTGGGTGCAGCGCCCTATCTCGTCGAGCAGGGCGGCGGACGGGCAGCCGACGTCACGGCTGTCACGGTGCCAGGGGGACAGGTACCAGCGCACGATCTGTTCGAGGCCGGCGCGGCCCGGTTCCGCGTGCGCGACGATAGTCGCGTTCTGGGCCTGCAACTGGTCGGCGATCGTGGTGGCCACGAGGTCGTCCTTGGACGTGAAGTGGGTGTAGAAGGCGCCGTTGGTCAGCCCTGCGTCCTTCATGAGCGCCGCGATGCCCGAGCCGTCGATGCCGTCCTCCTTGAAGCGGCGGCCCGCCGTCTCGATGATCCTCTGCCTGGTCGCCTGCTTGTGCTCTTTCCTGTAGCGCACCACACACTCCTCTACGCGCCGGGAGGGCTACTCGCTCTCCAGCGGCTCCTCCAATGTATTGTATTGTGAACGTAATTCAATAGCTCCGAATTCCGACGCTCTCGCGGCCGGGGTGGGGTTGCGGCCCCTCGGTCTCCGTTGTGCTGGACCGCTGGCGTTGCCGGCCCGTGTGCGGTCCCGAGGTCGGCTGCGGGCTTCGCCCTTCGTCGGGGCCCCTTGTGGACCCAGGGCGCGTCTGCTTAGTATTATGGACATAATTTAATTGCTCACGGCTCGCGTGGGGGATTCCGAGGTGATCGGAGCGAGCCGGAAGCCGCCTGGGTCACCCCAGGGGGCGACTAGGAGATCGAGCGATCCGAGCGGATCGTCGGTCTGGTCCACAACTCCGGCTCGCCTCGTCGCACGCCGGCCAAGGGCAGCGGCCCCACAGGCCCAGCATGTCTTGCGTGCTGCATGAGCAGATCCGCGAGAACGGACGGGCACCCGCCAACAAGAGAAGGACGTCATGCGTACGTATCTGGCAGACAAGGCCGAGAACCTCACCGTGGAGGGGCCCTCCGCGACCTTCACCTACCGGCGCATGGGTCCGCAGGGCGGTGTCCCGCTGGTCCTGCTGCAGCGTTTCCGCGCGACCATCGACTGGTGGGACCCGGAGTTCCTGGACTACCTGGCCGCCGACCACGACGTGGTCGTCTTCGACAACGTCGGCGTCGGCTACACCACCGGCGAGCCGCGCGACTCCATCGACGGATTCGCCGAGGGCGCCGCCGAGTTCATCGAGTCCCTCGGCCTCACGCAGGCCGACGTGCTCGGCTGGTCACTGGGCGGTTTCGTGGCCCAGCGCCTGGCCGCGCGTCGCCCGGAGCTGGTGCGCAAAATCATCGTGGCGGGCAGCGGCCCGAACGGCTGGGTGCCCGGTGCGCCGGAGGCGAGCCAGAAGGTCCTCGGCATCATGGCCAAGCCCGACGCCGACCAGGACGACATGCTGTACCTGTTCTACCCGGAGACGGAAGCGGCCCGCGCCTCAGGGCACGAGCACTTCTCCCATGTCGCGCCCCGGCTCGCCGCCGGTGGCCCCGCGGTCACCGAGGCGACGGCGCAGGGCATGCTCGCCGCGATCGGCCAGCTCCTGGCAGCCCCCTTCGACGACGTACAGGCCGAACTGGAGTCCATCAAGCACCCCGTCCTGTACGCCAACGGCCTGCACGACGTGATGGTCCCCGCCCACGCGTCCTACGTCGCCGTCCAGCACCTGGCCGACGCCACCCTCCTCCTCTACGGGGACGCCGGCCACGCCTTCCTCTTCCAGCACGCCAGAGCCTTCACCAAGCAGGTGGCCGACTTCCTCGCCGCCTGAGCACGTCGACCGCGCCGCCGATCCCGAACCCCGGCGGCGGCCGGCTGACAGTCGTGCAAGCGCCGCCTCACAGTCATGAGGCGGCGCTTGCACGATGGTTGACCGGCGTCGCCATCGAGGCGGGGCAGCCGGTGCGCACCGGCGACATGACGGGATTCTGGATTGTCGGTTCCGAGTAGGGCACCGTCGTGTAGCCAAGGCCCTCGCCGAAGGCGGACGTGATCCCCCCGCACCTGGCCCCAGTGGACCGGCAGCTGTCCGGCAGGGCGGGGAACGCTGAGCGGCAGCAGCCCGCTCGGCTCGATGGGCTCGAGTGCGAGCTCGGCGATCACCCGACCGCCCCGCATCCCCGGGTTGAAGGCTGGTCGATGGCGTCCGCACCGAGTTCCGTGGCGGGCAGTGTCGATAGCTTGCCCTGGATAAACGAGACGAGGGGCCGGTTGAGCTTCTGAGGTCGCCGAGGAGCGCGATGTGACAACCGATGAGATCCAGCGTCGCCGTGGAGCGGCCTCTTCCGGTCGGACCGACGGTGTCGCCGACGTAGTCCGCCTGGGACGCGACCGCCATCGCCTCAGCCAGTTCGGCCTCGCCGACCTCGACGGGCAGGGCCGACCGGATCGGGGATCAGCCGGCCGATCTGCGCCCAGCGACGGTGTTGCGCAGGAGCATGAGTGAACACCGCGACAGTTCGAGGACTGGGCGGACGTCGATGACGACGGCGCTCACCGCGTCACCGGCCGGGATGCTTTTGGGCCGGCCCGTGAGCTCAACGCAGCGGAACCCGTGGAAGGCCATGGCCGGTTCGAAGGCGTCTTCGCAGCCCCTCTAGATGAAGTGGCCGGTCGCCAGGCCGAACGCAGCGGCCCTACGCACAGCTCGCCGTCCTCAAGGACTCCGGGTGCCGCGCCGTGATGACGGTCCGCCACTGCGCGGGCACGGAGCTTGCGCCAGCCCACGATGTTCTGTCCGAAGGCGAGCAGAAGGGCACCCTGAACGTTGCGCCAGTCCACTGCGGGTGCAAGTCGGCGAGCGCTGTACCGGCGGCGCGGGATCGGGGTTGAGGCGGGCGTTGTCGTAGTCGACGGCTCGGGCTCCGGCCCGGCCTCCTGGAATCCGGTGCGCAGCCAGGCGTCGTCCTCACGCCGGCATCGATGTCGTGACCGCTGTACTGATCGTCAGCTGTCACCGGTCCGGGGCCGGACGTCAGCGACTCGCCGGTCACGACCAGCGTCTCGCAGCCGTCGGCGTAGGTGAGTCGCTCCTGCCCTGGTGGTGCGCTGGGCTGTGCGCCGCGAAGCCCGGCGGAACCAGTGATTCCACAGCTGTGCATCTCGTTCGGCCCCACCACTTGCACCCTAATTAAATTATGGTCATACTTCAATGGTCGACGGGTTGTTCAGAGACCTGATCCAGGCGGTTCTCCATGGGCCTCCTCCGGCCGTCGACTCCGGACTGCAGCCGCAGCCGGGAGACACGGGAGCACCGCTCTTCGCCCACCTGCGAGGAAGCAGAAATTGGCGCACAGTGGCGGTGACCCACACATCGAAGGGCACGACCGTGAACGCACGCGAAACACATGGTGACGTGGTGATGTCGTACAAGAACGCGCAGACCCGTACCGTCACCGCCGACGGAGTGACCTTCGCCTACCGCGACCTCGGCCCCCGGACCGGCATGCCGGTCATCTTCATCACCCACCTCGCCGCGGTCCTGGACAACTGGGACCCCCGGGTCGTCGACGGCATCGCGGCCAAGCGCCGGGTGATCACGTTCGACAACAGGGGTGTGGGCGCGTCCACCGGTGTGACGCCGAAGACCATCGAGGAGATGGCCAAGGACGCCGTCACCTTCATCCGGGCGCTGGGATTCGAGCAGGTCGACGTCCTCAGCTTCTCGATGGGCGCCATGATCGCCCAGGTGATCGCCGAGACCGACCCGCAGCTCATTCGCAGGCTGATCCTCGCGGGCACCGGTCCGGCCGGCGGCGAGGGTATCAAGAACGTGACCCGGATCTCGCACTACGACACCCTCCGGGCACTGCTCACCCTTCAGGACGTGAAGCAGTTCCTCTTCTTCACCCGCACCCCGAACGGGATTCGGGCCGGAAAGGAGTTCCTGGCCCGCCTGAAGGAGCGCACCAAGGACCGGGACAAGGCGATCCGCCCCACCTCCTACTTCTCCCAGCTCAAGGCCATCCACCGCTGGGGGCTGGCACAGCCGCAGGATCTCTCCCGCATCCAGCAGCCCGTACTCGTCGCCAACGGCGACAACGACCGCATGGTTCCGACGTCGAACTCGCACGACTTGGCCCGGCGACTGCCCAACGCCGAGCTGGTGATCTACCCCGACGGCGGCCACGGCGGCATCTTCCAGTACCACGAGCAGTTCGTGCCGACGGCTCTCGAGTTCTTCGGCCGGCCGTAGGGGCGCAGTGTGACCGGCACTCAGGCCGAGGAAGTTGACTCAGAGCCGTGACGCCCGGCGGGCGTCACGGCTCTCGTCACGTGTTCGACGTAACTGACCTGCTCGCCTCTCGGCCCTGCGGCGTCGAGGCGGCTGTCGTGCAGGATGGCGATGCGGAGACCGGTCGACGTCCCCTCGGGCCTCGGGACCTGGGACCCGGGCCCCGGGTCCCAGGCCCAGGACCTGCCCTGCCGCTACGGCGTATTTCGAACGGGCGCAGAGTCAGCCGCCGTACGAGCGGAGGACCCCCGCGCCGGCCGCGCCCGAGATCGCAGTCGCCCCGGGGGCCACCCGCTCACGCGGCACCGGCGTCCCGGCCCGGGCCAGGTCATCCAGCCGGTGCGGACGTGCATCGCGCGATGGCGAGGGCGTTCTCGATTCCCTGCTCGAGGACCTCGTCGGAGAGCCGTTGGTCGGAGAGTGCCCGGGACAGCTGCAGCGTTCCCACCGCCAGGGTGAAGAGCCCGACGGCCTGGCCGCGGGCGGACTGCGGATCCTCGGGTGCCAGGCGGGCGGCGAACTCGTCCACGATGGCTTTGGCACCGTGGGTGTAGGCGTCCTTGGTTCCGTCACCGCAGCGGCCGATCTCGTCCAGCAGAGCGGCGTTCGGACAACCGTCGCCGGGGTTGTCCCGGTGCTCGGGCGACAGATACGAACGGATGAGATCCTCAAGCCCCTCGCGGCCGGGCCGCAGCGTGCCGAACTGCTCCACCTGCGCGCGCAGCTGCTCGGCGACGACGTGAGCGACGAGGTCGTCCTTGGACTCGAAGTGGGCGTAGAAGGCCCCGTTGGTGAGCCCGGCGTCGGACATCAGCGTGGAGATGCCGGAGCCGTCGATGCCGTCCTGCTTGAACCGGTGGCCGGCCTTCTCGATGATCCGCTGCCGCGTCACCTGCTTGTGCTCCTTGGTGTAGCGCGCCACAGGGTTCCTCCCCAACTTTGCCGGACCATTGCCTTGTATCTCATCCTAATCTATGGTCTGACGCACGTAATATTATGGTCGGCAGGTGATTATTGGCCGATCTTCGCCCAGCAGACGGCAGGCCCGGCTCGACCGCCCTCACCCGCAGAACCAGGAGAGCAGTGATGCTCAGCCCGAGCCGCAACGTGTCACGACTGCGGACGGACACCGCGTCCCGATACCCGGAGTGCACCGCGATCGTCTTCGGCAAAGACCACATCACGTACGCCGCCCTCGGCGCCGCCGCCAACCGTGTCGCGAATCTGCTCGTCTCGCGCGGGATCCAGCCGGGCGACAAGGTCGCACTGTCCTGCCCCAACCTGCCCCACTTCTCCGGCGTCTGCATCGGCATCCTCAAGGCCGGCGCGGTGGTCGTGCCGTTGAACGTGCTGCTGAAGTCCCGCGAGATCGCCTATCACCACGCCGATCCCGACGCGAACGCGTAGTTCGCGTTCGAGGGCACGCCGGAACTGCCGATCGGGCAGGCCGGCCCCCACGCCGTTGAGGAAGGCGAAGACGGGACTGATCAGGACGACCTGGCCCTGGTTGGCGATGATCTGCTCCATCGCCGCGTTGACGGTGTTGACGACTCCGTTGATGTTCACGACCAGCACCTTGTCGACCGCGGGTGCGGGCGTGGCACGAAGTGTGGAGCCCTGCCCCACGATGCCGGCGTTCGCGATCACGACGTCGACCCGCCCTGACCGCTCACACGGATGGGCCACCACATCGTCGAGCGCGCTGCGGTCGCAGACGTCCGGGGTAAAGCCGACGACATGAAACGACGAGATGTCCGCTGCGATCTCCCGGCGTGTCCGGACGCAGATCCACGATGCCGACCCGGGCGCCGCGGGAAAGGAGGTTTCGGGCCGTAGCGCTGCCGAGTCCGCCGGTGCCGCCGCTGATGAGTGCGACCTTGTCGGCGAGATCGAACGCATTTATAGGGACGCCTCGTCTTCGGCCACGGGATGGGGTCGAGTGCACGTCCGCAGCGGCGGCTCCGGATTCGGAGCCGCAGAGCGGGACCTCGTGGTCATCGCCGGCATACCGCTCGCGTCGCGAGCGCATGTTCACTGCTGCCTGGTCGTGTCGTGCGTACGCCGAAGCGCCCGAGGGAGGCGACTCCCTCGGGCGCCGGGTCATGCTTCGTCAGGCGGTGTGGGTGGGGTAGTCGGTGTAGCCGGCCGCGCCGCCGCCGTAGAAGGTGGCGGGGTCGGGGGTGTTCAGGGGTGCGCCGGCGCGTATGCGTTCGACCAGGTCGGGGTTGGCGAGTGCCATCGAGCCCACGGTGATGACGTCGGCGATGCCGTTCTCGATGTCCTTGGCCCGGGTGGCGACGTCGGTGCCGGCGCGGTTGAGGATCAGCGTGTGGGGCCACAACTCGCGCAGCGTGCCCAGGAGTTCCTCGTCGCCGCCGTGGGCGAGGTGCAGGTAGGCGAGGTCGAGGGGGGCGAGGGCGCGCACGAGGTGCGGGTAGAGCTCGTGGGGGTCGTCCTCCGTGAGGTCGCCGAGCTGGAAGGGGTTGCCGGGGGAGAGTCGGATGCCGGTGCGGTCGGCTCCGATCTCGTCGGCCACGGCGGTGGCGACCTCGACCGCGAAGCGGATGCGGTTGTCGAGGGAGCCGCCGTACTGGTCGGTGCGCTGGTTGGTGTTGGTGGCGAGGAACTGGTGGACCAGGTAGCCGTTGGCGCCGTGGATCTCGACGCCGTCGGCGCCGGCCGCGATGGCGGCCGCGGCGGCCTGCCGGAAGTCGTCGACCGTCGTGGTGATCTCTTCGGTGGAGAGTGCGCGCGGCTCCGGCATCTCCTGCATCCCGGAGGCGGTGAACATCTGGCCTGCCGGCCTGATTGCGGAGGGGGCCACCGGCTGGCGGTGGTGGGGGGTGTTGTCGGGGTGGGAGATGCGCCCGACGTGCATGAGCTGGATGACGATGCGTCCGTCGGCCCTGTGCACGGCGTCGGTGACCCTGCGCCAGCCGGCGATGTGCTCGTCGGTGTGGATGCCTGGGGTCACCGGGTAGCCCTGGCCGTCGGCGGAGGGCTGGGTGCCCTCGGTGATGATGAGGGCGTGCGAGGCGCGCTGGGCGTAGTACTCGGCGTTCAGCTCGGTCGGCACGCCGTCCGGGGTGGCCCGGCTGCGGGTGAGGGGGGCCATCGCCAGCCGGTGCGGCAGGGAGATCTTTCCGGCGACGGTCGGGGTCCACAGGCTGTCGAGCATGAGTGCTTCCTCAGGTGTTGGCGGCGGACATCCGGCAGATCTGCGTTCCGGGCTGTGGATCCGATGAGACATCCGCCATGAGCATGGGTAAATTACATTACGTCCGTAATGTATTGCTGGGTGACGGACGGCCCGGGAATGGCCGGGACGGCCGTCCGTCGAGGATGTGCCGTTCGCCTTGCGCGCGCAGCTGTCTACTCGTCGAGGAACTGAAGGGCGTGCTTCAGGAACCGCTCGGGGTACTGGAACTGCGCTCCGTGCCCGGCGTCGGGGTAGATCAGCAGTTGGGCGTTGGGGATGTTCTGGGCGAGGTGCCGGGAGTTGATCGAGGCGATCATCACGTCGTTCTCGCCGTTGAGGACCAGTGTCGGCTGGGTGATCGCGTTCAGGTGGGCGTAAGGGTTTTCGCCCGGCAGCGGCTCCGCGTAGGCCATGGACGCTTCGAACTGCGCCTGCCCGACTGCGGACGAGCTCGGCGGGTCCTGTTCGGCCCGCTGGTGGCGGCGCTCCCAGAATGCCCGGCCCGCTTCGACCGCGGCTTGCGAGCGGCCGAAGAACAGGAAGAGGAAGTCCTCCAGGCCGGGGACCGGATTCAGCGCCACCTCGGGCACCTTGGGGTCCATTGCCGGGTCCCCGCCGCGCAGGCCGGTGCCGAGCAGGAGGAGCTTGCGCACCAGCTGGGGGTGGCGCAGCGTGACTTCCTGTGCCTGGTAGCCGCCGAGCGAGAAGCCGAGCAGATCGACCTGATCCAGCCCCAGCGCCCGGATGACCGCGGCGATGTCGTCGGCCATGTCCTCGACCCGGTTGCGCGGCGTGCCGGATGAGGAGGCGATGCCGCGCCCGTTGAACAGGATGACCTCGCGGCCTTCGGCCAGGCCGTCGGTGAGCAAGGGGTCCCAGTTGTCCATTCCCCCGCGGAAGTGCTGGACGAGGAGGATCGGGACGCCGGAGGGCTTGCCCCAGCGGCGGTAGGCGAAGCGGTCGCCGTCGACCTCGATGTACTGGGTCGGGGCGGTCACATGCGTGTCACTCATGGTCTGTGGCTTTCTGGAGGGGGTGAGCAATACAATGACGGTCGTAATATAAAAAGTCAAGCTCTTAGATGTCGATCGACATCTATATATGCTTGCCCGTCGAGCGTCGACCATGGAAGGGGCGGCTGGACATGCGAGTGACCAAGGCGCAGGCGGAGCAGAACCGTGCGCATATCGTCGCGACAGCCGCCAGGCTGTTCCGCGAGCGCGGCTATGACGGTGTCGGGGTGGCGGAACTGATGGCAGCCGCCGGGTTCACCCATGGCGGGTTCTACAAGCACTTCCGCTCCAAGGCCGATTTGATGGCAGAGGCGTCCGCAAGCGGGCTCTCACAGATCGCGGCACGGACGGAAGGTCCGGGCCTCACCGAGTTCGTCGAGAGCTACGTCTCCCGGGAGCATCGCGACGGGCGAGGCGACGGCTGCACCATCGCGGCCCTCAGCGGCGATGCCGCACGTCAGCCGGCGGACATCAAGAAGGTGTTCGCGGCCGGGATCGAGAACCTGCTGACGGCCCTTCAGGCCTCAAGCGGCACGTCGGGCGATGCGGACCAGCGGGCAGCCCGCGCCATGGTGATCGACATGCTCGCACATTCGGTCGGCGCGGTCATGCTGTCGCGGGGATGCCCGGACGGTTCTCCGCTGGCGGACGAGATCCTCGATATCTGCCGCACGGGGATCCTCGCCTCACTGGCACACGGCAGCATCGACCAGTCGGCGGCACGGAGCCCGGAAGCCTGACCGCAGCCGACCCCGACCACCCGTGGGTCAGACACTGACGAGCCCGCGATTTTGAGCCGATGGTGCGGCATGCAGTGCCTTCTCCAGGGATGGTCTGCGCCGCTGCCGAGAGCTGTTCATGCGCCGTCGACGACGTCACGGCACCGGACGGGGGAGCGGTCGACTGGGGCCTGTTCTGAGTTGAGGTCACGGGAGGGCTGGAAGGCTGCGTAGCCAGAGGATGGACCTGCGCAGGTGGAGTCCTGCGGCATAGCTCTCGGGTGTCTTGTCGTAGCGGGTGGCCAGCCCCCGCCATTCCTTGAACTTGTTGATGGCGCGCTCGACTGTGTTGCGGTCTTTGTAGAGCGTGGCGTCGTGGCTGCTTTACCTGATGCATGTCAGCAGCGAGGACCCGGACGTGGTCTGGATGTGCGAATGCTTCGCCGACGAGGCGGCCTTCGAGCGCGCCGTGTCGCTGGTGCACGCGGAGGTCACCGAACGCCTCCACGAACTCTGCACCGCAGGGACGGAGGCGTACCGGCTCGGCCTGGTCGCCGGGAAGGGGCTCCCGCGGCGCCTTGGGACAACGCGCGTCCCGACGGTCAGGCGCCGCAGGCCCCGTTTCCGCCGAGGCTGATCATGGCGCGATACAGCTGCTCCTCGGTGAGCGGCGGCGCCGGTAGCGGGTGGGCGCGGTCGGTTCGGAAGCCGTCGAGCAGAAGGTAGAGGTGGCGGCGCCAGGCGTCCGGGGCGATGGCGTGGGTGGCCTCGGTGACGCGGCTGTGCGACCAGATGACGAAGGCAAGGTCCTCGGGGGTGAGGTCGGGGCGCAGGCTGCCCTGCTCCTGCGCACGCTCGACGATGTGTACACCGAGTTCGCGGATGCGGGTCTGGGCGCCCGCCAGGCAGGCGCTCTCCGGCAACCGTATGGAGGCCAGGTCGTTGAACCCCCGGTCCTGTGACTGGAGTTCGCACATGGTCTCCAGGAAGTGGCACAGCCCCGCCCAGGCGTCATCCATGGTGACGGCCTTCTCGGCGGCCTCCCGCCAGACGGCCAGCTTCCCGGCGAAGGTTGCCTGCACCAGGTCCAGCCGGGTGGGGAAGTGCCGGTACAGCGTGCCGATGGCCACCCCGGCCCGCTTGGCCACCTGCTCCAGGGGTGCCTCCATGCCCTGCTCGGCGAAGCAGGAGCGGGCCGCGGTGAGCAGGGCCTCGCGATTGCGCTGCGCGTCGCGCCGCAGGGGGCGGACGGGGGCCGGGTTCCCGGCGGAGGCGGACGGAGGGTCGATGGCCATGTCACTCAGACTATCAACCGGAGGGATGCCTCATGTTCTCTGCTACGATCCAAGAACATGAGGCTGCCCTCGACTTTCAGTCCTGACCGCTGACGTGGCGGGAAGTGCACCTCATCCGTCCAGCCCGTCCGACCACAGGAGCACCACCCATGCCCGTCATCGCCGTCATAGGGGCAGGCCCCGGCCTGGGCCTGTCCATCGCCCGCCGCTTCGGAAGGGAGGGTTTCCAGGTCGCCCTGGTCTCCCGGACCCAGGACAAGCTCGACGCGCTCGCCGCGCGGCTCGCCGCGGAGGGCATCGAGGCCGCGGGCTTCGCCGCGGACGTGACGCGTCCCGACTCGCTGCAGTCGGCGCTCGCCGCGGTCGCCGACCGGTTCGGGGCCGTCGACGTACTGGAGTACTCACCCGCCGACCCCACGTTCGCCGGCGCCGCCGCTGTCGACGCCACGGCGCAGGACCTCCACGAGCAGCTCGACTACTACCTGTACGGAGCGGTCGCCGCGGTCCGTCAGGTGCTGCCCGCCATGCTCGAACGCGGCAGTGGCACCCTGCTGTTCTCCACGGGCGCCTCCTCGGTCCGACCGATCGGCGGCGCGTTCGGCAGCATCGGCGTCGCGGCGGCGGCCCTGCGCAACTACGCCATGGCCCTGGGCATCGACCTCGCCGAGCGCGGAGTGCACGCCGCGCACGTGGCCATCGGGGTATTCATCGGCAGCGGTCCCGGCACCGAGCCGGAGACCATCGCCGAGCACTACTGGGACGCGTACACCAAGCGCGACCAGGCCGAGATCGTCCACACCGTCCCCGGCGGCATCTGGTGAGCACCTCCGGCACACCCGCGGCGAACACGGCCAGGCCACCCATGGTGAAGATCTTCCGAGCCGCCAACAAGGTCGTACGGCCGCTGCTCGCCTCCCGCTTCCACAAGCCGCTGAGCGGGCGCCTGATGCTGCTCACGTACAAGGGGCACAGGACGGGCCGCGAATTCACGGTCCCCATCGGCTACTTCGACTGGGATCCCGGCACGGTGCTCGCCATGTCCTCCCAGCTCGGCTGGATCCCCAGCATGCGCCAAGGGTCCGCCGTCCGGCTGCGCATCCGGGGCCAGGACCACGGCGCCGTCCCGACGGTCGTCGAGAACCCTGAGGAAGTCGCCGCCCTGCTGGGCGAGTTCGGCCGGCGCAAAGGGCCCAAGGCCGCCAAGGGGCTGATGCTCGGCCTCCCGGGCGACCGGCAGCCCACCGACAACGAGCTGCGCACGGCCGCCGCCAAGACCCGCTTGGTCCGCTTCCGGATGGAGCCCGAGCGGCCGGACCGGCAGTACTCGACCGGCTGATGCGGTCGACGGAGACCCTTCTCGCCCGCAAGCACTACCACCATGAGCGCCAGGAGCGAATCATCACCGAGGCCCTGGCCGACCGCTGGCCGGACCCTGAACGGCAGCAGGCACTCCGGCTGGTCGCCATGGCCGGAGTCGGCACAAAGATCTGGAGCAGCCTGGAACGCCATGGGTCGCCGGCCGACCATCTGGACGAGGCGTTCGCGGCAGTGCAATCCGAGTTGACCCGGTGACTCGACTGCGCCGGACTCGCGGCTCGCACTCCGGCTAGGGCCTGTCCGACGTTGAGGTCACGGGAGGGCTGGAAGGCTGCGTAGCCAGAGGATGGACCTGCGCAGGTGGAGTCCTGCGGCATAGCTCTCGGGTGTCTTGTCGTAGCGGGTGGCCAGCCCCCGCCATTCCTTGAACTTGTTGATGGCGCGCTCGACTGTGTTGCGGTCTTTGTAGAGCGTGGCGTCGTGGCTGACCGGGCGGCCGCCGGAGCGTCCTTTCTTCTTGCGGTTGGCGGCCTGGTCGGCCTTCTCCGGGATCACCGCCTTGATGTTGCGTCTGCGCAGATGGGCGCGGTTGGCGCGGGAGGGGTACGCCTTGTCTCCGGCGACCGCGTCCGGCCGGCTCCTGGGGCGGCCGACCGGGACACGCACCTTGATCTTGTTAAGGACCGGAACGAAGCGCGGGCTGTCCGCGGCCTGCCCGGGGGTGAGGATGATGGACAGCGGGCGGCAGCGCCGCTCGACGGCGAGGTGGACCTTGCTGGTGAGTCCGCCCCGGGAGCGGCCCGGTTCGGCGGCCCGCAGTCGGGCTCTGTGGTGTCGGCGCTCGGCGCGGCGATGTTCCCGCTCGCGGTTCTCCCTGTCCGCGGCCCCCTCGCCTACGGGATCGTTTTGCCCCTTTGCTGCAGCCCCTTTTCCTCCGCCACGGCCTTCTCCGGGTCCTCAAGGAGCTCCGGTTCGACCACCATGCCCGCTGCGTGGTGATGCGCGCGGGCAACGGTCGAGTCCACACTGACCAGGCTCAGATCGACATCGTCGCGGGCCCCCGCCTCGGCGATCATCGCTTCCATGAGGGTTTGGAAGACTTCGTCACGCGCCCACATCCGGAACCGGTCATAGATCGTCGACCAGGAGCCGTAGCTCTCCGGCACATCCCGCCAGGGACTGCCGGTACGGAACCGCCACATCACCGCGTTGAAGTAGCTGCGCAGGTCAGGGATCGGTCCGAACGGCCCCAGCGGGAGGTGCGGCTCAATCAACTCCCACTCGGCATCAGTCAGAGCACCACGAGTCACGCCACCGGTCTACCGCAGCCAGCACCCTCCTGAAGCGGGAATGATCGATTCCGTGATCTCAACTTAGAACAGGCCCTAGCACGTGACGACCGGTGCGTGGTGGGGCATTGCCCGTCGCGTTTTCCGTGTCCGGACCCCGGCGGGTGCGGCGGGACTCTCCGGCCGGGAGCTGGCGCCTCCGGCCGGGAGCCGACGGCCGGGCCGCCGTGGAAACGCGCCCGGCCGCCGTGGGGACTCTGGTGTGGGCCGGGGACGGAATCCGCCCGGGGTGTCGCGGCGCCTACGGGCGCCCTGTGGGGCGCTGCGGTCGGTCGTGGGCGCGGCCGGGGGACTCAGAGGGCTTCGTTGACCCGGCCGATGTACTCACCCAGCTGGTACTCGACGTCGAGGCCCTTATCGGCGGCCACGGCGCCGAGCCCGACCGCACGCGCGGCGAATCCCGGCTGCGTCAGAGTGCCCGCGAACTCGCCGAAGGCGGCGATCAGGTGGGCGTCCGGCGGCAGTGTCGCCCGGTTGACCTGGGACTTCGCGGTCGCCAGTGCCCGCCGGTCGAAGGAGGCAAGGCGGGCGACGGTCGCGTCGACGAAGGCGTCGAGCTCCGCGTCGGGGAGGGTTCGGGTGACCCATCCCCAGCGCTCGGCCAGGTCGGCGTCGTAGTCGGCGCTGGTCAGGATCGCCTCCAGTGCGCGGTCGCGGCCGATCGAGCGCGGGAGCCGCTCGGCGCCGCCTCCGCCGGGGACGAGGCCGAGGCCGACCTCGGGCTGGCCGAAGTACGCCTTCTCGCGGCTGGCGTAGCGCAGGTCGCAGGCGAGGGCCAGCTCGTTGCCGGCGCCCCGGGTGCGGCCCCGGATGGCCGCGATGCTGACGAACGGAGCCTTGCTCAGCCGCAGGACCATGTCTGTCCACAACGGGTTGTCGTCCTCGTGCTCGGGCACGGGAAGGTCGGCGGCCGCGGCGGCGTCGAAGTGGTTGATGAAGAAGTCGGGGAGTTCGCTGGCGAAGACGACGACCTGGATGTCCGGGTCGTTCTCCAGCTCCGAGACGATCTTGTGCAACGTCACGATCGACTCGGGAACCACCAGGTTCACGGGAGGATTCGAGAACGTGATCCTCGCGGTCCGCGGATTCGTCCGCTCAAGGCGGATCGTGCTGGGCTGGCTCATGGCGTGGTTTCCGTTTCGTGTTTCGTAGGGGGCTTGGGCTTGGGCTTGGGCTTGGGTTTGCGTGGCCGTGATCGCGTTCGGCGACCACGGAGCTGTTGCGCCGGGTGGGGTGCGGGTGTCGTCGGCTTGTCACTTGGAGCTGCGTCGGCTGAGCCGGTCCCGCCTGCACCTGTGCGGCATGGTGTGGGCTCCGTTCGTTCGGGCTGATGGCTAGCCACCGCTCGGTCTTCACCATTTACATTACAATCATAATGTTATGGGTCGGGAAACGCTCAGCGGACAAGACCCGACACATGGGGCGAGTCACCGACCGGCCGCTCCCATGGATGGCCGACCGGCGAACCGCAGCCGTCGGGACCGTCCGGCGGCGTACGAGAGCGGGAAAGGTCAGGCGGGCGGAAGAGATCCTCGTTTTCGAGCGAGGCGCCGACGAGGTCTTTGCGGATGGCCGGGGGGTGGGGGAGTGACGATCAGGTTGTCGAGCGCGGTGATGAAGCCGGCCATGCTGATGATGACCGCGGCCCCCACCGCACTGCCTCCCGAACCGGTCGCTTTGTGATGCTGTGTCAGGACGTTCCCTTGGTGGACGTGTCTGGCGGTTGGCCAGCGAGGATCGGCCCTCCTCAGGGGAGTTGCGGGTAGAGCGCCGATACGCCCCCGGACAGGGCGGCCTGTGCCTGGCGGGCCGCGTTGTCGGCGAGGATCTCGTAGGCGCCGGCGGCGACACCGTCCACGGCGATGCGCGCGATGTCGGCCGGGTGGGACTTGGGCGCGTCGACGGCCCGGACCATGTCGGTGTCCATGTAGCCGACATGCAGACCGGCCACCCGGATGCCCTGGTCGGCCAGTTGCACGCGCAGGGTGTTGGTGAGTGACCACTCCGCGGATTTGGCGGCGCAGTAGGCGCCGAACTCCGGGAAGCTGACCCAGGACAGGCCGGACAGGACGTTCAGCATGGCCCCGCCGCCGTTGGCCGCGATCTGGGGTGCGAAGGCGCGGGCCACCGTCAGGGTGCCGAGGTAGTGGGTGTTCATCTCCAGGCGGATGTCGTCCAGGTCGCCGGTGAGCAAGTCGGCGCCGGTGGAAGATCCCGCGTTGTTGACCAGGATGGTTACATCGCCGGTGGCCGCGGCGGCGGCCGCGACGGAGGCGGGGTCGGTGATGTCGAGCGCGATCGGCTTGGCGCCGGGCAGGTCGACCTGGTCGGGGTTGCGGGCGCCGGCGTAGACGGTGGCGCCGCGGCTGAGCAGTTCGGCGGCGAGGGCCCGGCCGAAGCCTCGGTTGGCTCCGGTGACAAGGGCGGTGCTGGCGGAGAGGTCCATGAAGGTTCCCGGTGAAGTGGAGGGGAGATGGCAAGAGCGCTGATGGCGTGGCCTGATGTGGCCCTTATTGAATTACGATCATAATCGTAAGCGGGTTGAGTCGGCGATCGCAACCGATCCGCCTGGCGACCGACGCTGCGCCGGGCACCTTGCCCGAGCGCCGTCAAGGACCTGATCGACGCGGGCAAGGTCAAGTACTTCGGCCTGAACTAGGCCGGCCCGCGGACCATCGGCAGGGCGCATGTCGTGCAGCCGGTCTCCCTACTTCAGACCGAGTAGTCCCGCCGAGCGGGACGCCGAGCAGCGCGCTCCGCACCGTCGGCCGGCCGACGCCGCACTTGCGCGTCACGGCCCGCTTCGTAATCCAGCGATGCCTTCAGCCGGCCGCATCGAGAGCTGCTGTCGTGCGCCCTGCCGCACGTGGGCGTTGACTGTCAGGCGGCGGTCTCCCTCAGCTGCGGGGAGGAGTCCTCCGCCCGCAACGCATAGGCCGCGGCGGCGGCGTAGGAAGCCTCGACGACAAGAACGGCGATCAGCAGCGCATGGGGCCACCCGTCCGCCACGATGCTGACCACGCGCCCCACAGCCAGGCCGCTCATGAAGGTGAACAGCGTGATGAGCGACGTCCTGGTGTACCGCGTGTTGGAGGCTCCCAGGCAGAACAGGATCGCCAGGGCTACGAACAGTGACCCGGAACCGCTCCTGAAAATGTTCGCCTCCGACGGCGACTGGATGTCGACCCCGTAGACGTCGAGCAAGAGGTGGGGAGCCAGGAGATAGATCAGCCCGATCACGGCGATCCCGAGCCCCGCGGAACCAAGAACCATCTTCTTCAGACTCATCTTTCTGATACCTCCGGTTTGGGCTCTCATCGAAGAAGCGCCAGAACATGCGGTACGACTTGCTCGTGATGTCGGAAGACGCCGCCATGGCCGGCATCGGATGAAGAATCGCCTTGAGCTGGGCAGCGACCCTCTCGGTGAGGTGCCTGATACGGCCTGTCCGGGCGGGATCCCGGAAGATCACCGGAACGGTGACGTGTGAAATGCGGTGGTCAGGCGCCGAGATGCCGGCGCAGCCACTGGCCCATCTGCGCGATCGCCTGGTCGACTTCGGGTACGCGGCCGGCGGCGAGGATGAACGAGTGCTGTCCTTCGGGCATCGGGTGGACCTCGGAGGTGACCTTGAATTCGGTGAGTCGGCGTCCGAGTTCGGCGCCGTCGCCTGCGAGGGTCTCGTACTCGCCGTAGTGCACGACGGTGGGTGGGAGGCCGGTCAGGTCGGCATTGACGAGGCTGATCTTCGGGTCGGCGAAGTCCAGGGAGGGGTCCTGCAGCCAGGCTCCGCGGAAGAGTTCGAGGGTGCTGCGGCTGAGCATCTTGTCGTTTTCCTCGTTCTCGTCGACCTTGGAGTTGGCGATGGTGAGGTCGGTCCACGGTGAGATGCTGACGATGGCGCCGGGGGTGGGTTCGCCGTTGGCGAGGAGCCGCAGCGGCAGCATGATCGCGAGGGTGCCGCCGATGGAGTGGCCGGTGCTGCCGATGTTCTGCGGCTGGTAGCCCTGCGCCAGCAGCCACCGGTAGGCGGTTTCGGCGTCGTCGAGCTGTGCCGGGTAGGGATGTTCGGGGGCCAGTCGGAAGTCCACGACCAGTGAACGGATCCCTGCGGCTTTCGCGATGTGGCCGGCGGCCTTGCGGTCGGAGTGCACGGACGCGGTGACCGAGCCGCCGAAGTGGAAGTGCAGCAGCGCCCGGTCGGGGTCCGCGTCGGCGGGGATGCACCAGAGGGCGGGGACGCCGCCGGCGTCGGCCTCGGCGTAGGTGACGCCTTCCGGTTCGGTCGAGGCCAGGTGGTGCGTCTCGACGATGTCGCGCACAACGCCCAGGTCGAGGCCCGGCGTGGACGATTTGGCGCGCACGCTTTCCAGGAACTGCGCGAACTGCCACGCCTGCGGACTGGTTCCCACGATGACACTCCTGTCTGTGCTGGGCACGCTGGTCGTGCCCAGCCGGTTCGGTGATGCAACAAGGTGCTGGTAAGCCGTGCTCGCCGGCTCGGCGGCGAGCGTCAGCCGGGCATCCGGCTGAGTTTGCGGCCGCTCCTGTCGAAGGTCCGGGTCGCCACGATGCGGTGCAGCACGCTGATGCCCGGGGACGCACCCGTCACGAGGGCCACCGGCCGTGTCGCTGTCATCGTCAGCTCCCTGGTCATTTATATTACGTTCATACGACTATAAGGCGGGAGGGTGCGGGGGCAACGGGTTGGGGGAAATAAGATTATGGTCGTACGTCAACGTGCTCGGAGACGGCGGGCGGCCGCCGGTCGGACGAGTGCAGGAGTGTGCGGGGTGTGATGCGGACGAGACCGCAAGCAGGCGATGCGGCGGCGGATCATCGAGGCAGCCGGCCGCCAGTTCAAGTCGACGGCATCGACGGCGGGGATCGCCGCGCTCATGGCGGATGCGGGGCTGACCAACGGTGCGTTCTGTGCCCATGTCGACTCCAAGGACGACCTGGTCGCTTCCGCGGTCGCCGACCGGCTCCGCGAGCAGCGCGAGATGCTGGGTGCGGCGCCGCCCGGTCATCTCGGGAGATCCCCAGCGTTTGCGGCACTTCCCTCCGCCTGGGCTCTGTCGAGTTCTTCCTGGAATGCAACCCAGGAGGGGCACTTGATGAGAATGTCCCGTGCTTAGGTGAGACGTCGCACCCGGTCTCTGCCTGGACGCCTGCAGCGCGGAGTACGCCAACGGCACGAAGCTCGTCCTGTGGTCCTGCAACGGTCAGGCCGACCCGAGGTGGAGTCGGACGTGACCGACCGTTCCCGTGCCCCTGTTTTCCCGGAGACGAGGGGAGCCGCGTGAACGGGCCGGACCACAATGAGCTGTTTCCAACCTCAGTTTGAGCAGGTCAGATGCAGGGTGAGGACGGCCTGAACCAGGCTGGTGATGCGAGTCGTGGAACATCGCAGCTTGCGCAGGAGCCGGCAGGTCTTGAGGGTGGCCATGGCCTGCTCGACGAGCGTAAGGATCCTTGCATGCGAGCGGTTGACAGCCTGCTGCCTGTGGAAAGCGTCTCCCAGCGACCCCAATAGGGCAGCCGTACGGTGCCGCCGGCGCCCCGGTAACCCTTGTCGGCCCAGCACTCCACGCCCGCTTCCTCCAGGGCGTCGATGATGCCGTGGGTTCGCGCGGCCTTGATGTAGCGGACCGCGCCGGACAGTGCAGGCGATGCCCACACCAGTCGCCCGGCGGGATCGGTGATGATCTGCACGTTCATACCGTGCTTCTCATGTTTCCCAGAGTAGAAGGG
The DNA here is from genome assembly GCF_014873495.1 of Streptomyces stelliscabiei. Taxonomy (GTDB): domain Bacteria; phylum Actinomycetota; class Actinomycetes; order Streptomycetales; family Streptomycetaceae; genus Streptomyces; species Streptomyces bottropensis. Next base: position 10,128,852 of record NZ_JADBGF010000001.1, read on the forward strand.
CCGGTCGGCCGCGATTCGGTCGATCGGCAGCAGCGTGCCGTCCAGGATCACGAATGCCTTGGTGGAGGCGGTGCAGGCGGCGGTCCGCAGGTCGCAAGCCAGCGCGGCGAGGGACCGCACCCGCAGTAACCGATTCAAGCGCTGAACACTTCGCGAAGAACCCGCTGCAGGCGGTCGCGAGCCGGCAGGTCGGCAACAACGACGAAAGGCGGATCAGCGCGCCGGCTCGGACGTGCCTCGCGCCTGGTCGCGGCTGGCGACCACCAGGTATCCATCGCTCTCGGGGTCGAAGGTGGTGGACTGCACCGTGAGCCCGACACTCCGCAACTGCGCCACGAGGTCCTCGTACCGGTAGGGCCAAATGGACAACCGCTCCGAGCAGGCTCGCACTGCCCCATCCGACTCGATCTGGGCGACCACGATCTCGAGGAAGTGTTCCTGCTCCCAGCGCTGCTCGATCTGCCAGTAGTAGCTGACGACCGCATCCCGGTCGTTGCGGCGGATGAGTCGATCGCGGACGTCTACCCGTGAGCCGGCGGAGCGCACGAGCTCCCAGTTGCGTGACGTGAGCACGAGGCGTCCGCCCGGATTCAACAGCCGCGACATCGCTTCCAGTGCGGTCAGGCGCCCGGCTGCGCCCTCAGCGTGCCCGAGCGAGTTGCCGACGCAGAACACCAGATCGAACGTGGAGTCCTCCAGGTGGTCGGGCAGCTCGTCCCAGCTCGCGCGGAGGGCTCGAAGCGAGACACCCTGCTCGTCGGCGGCCTTCTCGGTCCGGCGAACCATCCCATTGCTGGCATCTGCGGCGACCACGTCAAGGCCAAGACTCGCGAGACCGACGGCGAGCTGGCCGGTTCCACACGCGCAGTCGAGGACGCGCGCGTTGGGCGGCAGGGAGCCCACGACATCGCTGTAGTAAACCGCGGCTGCCTGGGCAGGGGTCAACCTGTCGTCCCCGATCAGCCACTCGTATACGTCGGAAAGCGCCCCATAACCAGCCACCGCGATAACCTCCATCACTCGACGACACGCGGGCTAGACCGCGCCTGCGATTCGGACCTTGCGCCTCGCACTGTGCCGGGCCGTGTCAGCGAAGCATTGAGCAGGACCCAACCACTTCCGGCCGCTGAGACTCCACCGGATTTCGTGGGAAACCGCGACACGCCGCACCGACGCAGGTCCCCACTACACCGGCGCCCCATCGGCCGCGATGGGGACCGAGGCCGGCAAGCGCGCGTACACCGCGGAGCGCTTTAGGCACAGCCATCCAACTTCAGCTTGAGCTGGCCAGATGCAGGGTGAGTACGGCATGGACGAGGCTGGTGATGCGGGTGGTTGAGCAGCGGAGCTTGCGCAGGACTCGCCAGGTCTTGAGCGTGGCGATCGCCTGCTCGACGAGGGCTCGGATCTTCGCGTGGGACCGGTTGACGGCCTGCTGATTTGTGGAGAGGTTCTCCCAGCGGCCCCAATATGGGACGCGGAGCGTGCCTCCCGCCCCTCGGTAGCCCTTGTCGGCCCAACAGGTGATGCCGGCATCGGTGAGGACATCGACGATGCCGTGCTCACGAGCGGCCCGGACGTCATGGATCGCACCGGGCAGGGCCGGTGAGGCCCACAGCAGTCGGCCGGCCGGATCGGCAAGGATCTGCACGTTCATCCCGTGCTTCTTGTGCTTGCCTGAGTAGAAGGGCCGGTCCGCGGCGATGCGATCGGTCGGGAGCAAGGTCCCGTCCAGCAGGACGAACGCTTTCGTCGATGCCGTGCGTGCCACCTCTGCAAGGCTCGGAGCGAGAGCTGCCAGGACCTCCACCGCCTCGGCGATGTACCGATAGGCGGTCGTGGTCCCGATGCCGAACCCAGCCGCGAGCTGGGCATACGAGTGGCCGTTGCGGAGATGGGCGAGGGTGAGCAGGGCCTGCCGGCCCGGAGTCAGCCGCCGCCAGCGGGTGCCGATCTCCTCACGGCGTCGGCGGAGCTCGGTGGACAAGAAGCGCAGGGCAGAGCTGGACACGTCCAGCCCAGACGGGTAGCCAAGCACACGAAGCCTCTGGTGGGGCGAGGGAATCTTGGTCGTGAACCCGTCTACCAGGGGCTTCACCACGTTGTCAGCCCAACTACCGGACATCAGAAGCAGGTTGGAAAAGGCTCAATGTCTGTTGGCGCCACAGAGATCACAACGTCGTACGCGCATCTGCGATGGTGGGCGGATGAGCAAGGTGTGGCAAGGACACGTCATCGATGGCACGCGCTTCGTGGTCCCGGCGTCCGGTGTGACGCCCGAGGCACGTGCTGTGCGCGATCGGCGTGGGCCTGGATCCCGATGTCATCAGCCGGGTGGTCGAGGAGGCGGGCGCGGGGGACTTCACGCTCGACGAGTTCCAGCGGGAGCCTGACCCCCGGATACGTGAGGCGTTCGACGTCGCGGTGGCTTCCCGCCGGGCCACCGGCGTCGACGAGTTCGGCGACGACGACTGGGCCGCGGTGGACGCACACGACTCGGTCGCCTATGTCCTGTCACCGCCGGTCTCCCAGGTCGCCAGCCTCGATGTGTCCCGCCGGGCGCTGGCCGTCACCGCTGCCCTGCTGGCCAACGGAGCCACCGCGGTGAAGAACGAGTCCAGCGGGGTGGCCTGCGGTCGGGAGCGGTGGCTGGCCCTGGCGAGCGAGGCGGCGGCCGCCGGGACCGCGGACGACCTGGTCGGCGCCCTGGTCCGGGCGTGGGTCGTGCCGGTGATCCACGACGGGGAGGTCTCTTACAGCTGCGGCATGCACCGGACTGCGCGCGGATTTCACGCACGTCCAGTCCATAGATTTTCAGTTCTGACACGGACGAATTCAGAACCGGCTATAAAAAAATCCTGAGCTGAAGCGCGATAGGTGTCACAAAGGCAGGTTTGTTGTCACCGAGGTCGGCGGCGCTCTCCTTTACCGAGAATCTTGACCGCCGAACCCGGAGTCGTGTCCTCCAGCGGGCCGATGTAGTCGGCGCTCCGGAAGCCGTGTGATCGCGGCGCTCACTGCCAGCCCGAGCGTGACACCGACAGCGGAGGCAACGCTCTGCGCCCAGGCATCGTCGAGGGAGCCGGGCAGGACGGCGCTTGTGAGCCGGCTGGCACCCCACAGGACTGCTACCGCGGCCAGCGCGGCCGGCCAGCGGTGCCGTACCCCATCGATGATGTCGCCATAAAAGAGGAGCAGCAGCGCCATGCCGAAATCGTCGTCCCAGCCGAACGCGCTGAGACCGGCCCCGAAGGCGAGCGCGAACAGCCAGAGCCCCGCCAGTTGCCGGGCGAAAGTGGGCGGCTGTCGTCTTGCATCTCGCGGGGGCCGGAAGAACCGCGTGATGTGCTGGATAATCGCGTACTTCTGCATGACTCGGTCCCGATCCCCCGGGGTAGCCGGCTTTTGCCGGCGCTCAGTATTGGGACGCACAGGAGCAGGCGACGGTTGTGGTGTAGTGACGCCGCATGGAATGCGAGCGCGGCTACGACTTCGCCGCCGCTCTCGCCAAGCAAGGCGAGAACCCAGGATCCGGCATGGCGGACAACGTCTTTCTCTGGTGCCAGGACCGGCTGACGCCAGCAGCAGGCTTCACGGGCAAGGTCACTACGGCGATGATGCAGGGCTGCATCTGGGCATCCCAGCAGAGCTCCGCACCTCCGCCGGATGCGCCCAAGGCGGGTGCGTCAACTTAACGGCCCTGTCTCACATTCGGTGGTGACGGAGAGTTGTCAGGGTTGTTGACCTTCATGTGATGGGTGTCAACGAGCTTGTGCAGACGGTGTTTTCGGGTCTGTCCCCACTGGTCATGGAGGATGTGGCCGACGAGGGTGAGCGGATCGTGGTGCGGGCCCGGACGCCGCTGGACACCGCGGTCTGCCCGGTGTGCGGGGCCTCGTCGGGACAGGTGCACGGCTATCACTGGCGGACGGTGGCCGACGTTCCGGTCGACGGGTGGTGGTCCGGGCGACGGGTGGTGGTCCGTGTGCGGGTGCGGCGTCCGGTGTGTCCCACGCAAGGCTGCCGCCACACCCTCCGCGAACAGGTGCCCGGGGTGCTGGAGCGATACCAGCGACGCACCGCTCGCCCGACCAGGCAGGTCAAGGCCGTGGTCAAAGAGTTGGCGGGCCGGGCGGGATCACCTTTGCCGGCGATACTCGCGGTGGGCCTGTCCCGTCACACGGCCCTGCGCACCCTGCTACGCATCCCGTTGCCCACCGGGCGGGTGCCCCGCGTGATCGGCGTCGACGATTTCGCCCTGCGCCGGCGGCACCGCTATGCCACCGTGGTGATCGACGCCGAGACCCATGAGCGGATCGACGTACTGCCCGACCGCACCGCCGACACGCTGGAAGCCTGGCTGCGCGGGCATCCGGGCATCGAGGTCGTGTGCCGCGACGGCTCAGCCACCTACGCCGAGGCCATCCGCCGTGCTCTGCCTGACGCGGTGCAAGTCGGTGATCGCTGGCATTGATGGAAGAACCTGTGCGAAGCCGCCCTGAGCGAGGTGAAGGCACACAGTGCCTGCTGGGCCACCGTACTGGACGCGCCGATCTACGACGGGCCCGGCGCTCAGACCACCCTCGAACGCTGGCATCAGGTTCATGGCCTGCTCGACAAGGGCGTGGGCCTGCTCGATGCGCCCGCCGCCTGCAACTGGCCCTGAACACCGTCAAACGCCACGCCCGAGCCGACCGGCCCGAGCGCATGCTCCGCGTCCCCAAGTACCGCGCCAGCCTCGTCGACCCCTGCCGCGAGCATCTGCGCAAACGCCGGGCCGAAGATCCCGCCGTCCCCGTCCAGCACCTCTTCGAAGAGATCAAGACCCTCGGCTTCACGGGCTGCCTGAACCTTCTGCACAAGTACATCAACCAGGGCCGCGCGGACGCCGACCGCAGCCACATCTCGCCATGCCGGCTCGCCCGGATGCTGCTGACCAGACCCGACAACCTCAAGCGCGAGCAGCACGAGCTCCTGGTCAAGCTCACCGCCGCCTGCCCCGAGATGACCCAACTGGCCGCAGGCCCAGGAGACTTCGCCCCGCTCCTTACGCAACACCCGACAACGCCGATGCGCTCACGCACTGGATCGCCCAAGTCCGAACAGCCGACCTGCCCCACCTCCACGCCTTCACCCGGGGCCTGGACCGGGACATCGACGCCGTGATCGCCGGGCTCACGCTTCCGTACAGCAACGGCCCCACCGAGGGCGTCAACACCAAGACCAAACGGATCGCGCGCCAGATGCACGGACGAGCAGGCTTCACCCTGCTCCGGCACCGCATCCTCCTCGGATAACAGCACACTCCGTCACCACCGAATGTGAGACAGGGCCGTTGATTAGACACTCCCCCTGCTTGCCGCGCGGGGAGACCCTGATCCACGGTTCGCCGTGTTTCTTGACGATCGCCACCCCGCCCATCGTGCCCTCCTCCAGCGCCTCCGCGCGCCTGACCTTCGCCCACACGCGGCCGCCTTGTAGGACGACCGGGGCGGCTTGGCCACGATTCCCTCAACGCCGGTGCTTTCGAGTGTCTTGAACCAGAGCAGGGCGGCGAGGCACAGGCGCGCCTGATGGTCGGCGCACGCGCTGTCGTGGCACCACACCAAGCCCGTGCCCGCACGCAGTGCTACCTCCCCGTCATGCCAAGAGACCCGTATAACCACGGAACCCGAAGCCGTCTGGTTCAATCTGCGATTTCGGCTGGCGAATCGTGCGAGAAATATTGACGCAGTTCACCGGAATCATATGATCCAGTCGATCGACACTTCGACCCGTGTTTGACATATCGAACACGCTAGGGCCGCGCCCCGCCGGATTCCGGACAGCCTCTGACAGGCGAACCGGAACCGCCAGCTTTAAGGATCACGAGGTTCGCATGCACAGACGTAGATTCAGCCGCAAACACCCGTCTGCGGTGCTCGCCGCTACCGTTGCCGCCTTGGCTGCCCTGGCGGCGACGCTCCTCGCCAGTCCCGCTCAGGCGGCCACCAGTGGCGCGCTGCGCGGGGTCGCCTCGAGCCGGTGCCTCGATGTGTCGGGCGCCAGTCAGGCCGAGGGTACGAACGTGCAGATCTGGGACTGCCATGGCGGAACCAACCAGCAGTGGACGCTGACGGACGGCAATCAGCTGACCGTGTACGGCAACAAGTGCCTCGACGTTCCCGGTCACGCCACCGCGGCCGGCACCCGGCCGGTGATCTGGTCCTGCAACGGCGGCACGAACCAGCAGTGGCGGGTGAACGCCGACGGCACGATCGTCGCCGTGGAGTCCGGGCTGTGCCTGGACGTCAGTGGGGGCGCCACGGCCAATGGCACGGCGGTGCAGCTGTGGAACTGCACCGGCGCCAACAACCAGAAGTGGACCGGCCTGTCCGGCACGACCAACTCGTGTCCTCTTCCGTCGACTTACCGGTGGACTTCGACGGGTCCGCTGGCGCAGCCGGCGAACGGGTGGTACTCGCTGAAGGACTTCACCACCGTCACGTACAACGGCAAGCACCTGGTCTACGCGACGAACGCCACGGCAGACGGATGGCGCTCGATGATGGTCAGTCCCTTCACGAACTGGTCCGACATGGCCGCGGCCGGCCAGACCCAGATGAGCCAGCTCGCGGTGGCGCCCAGACTGTTCTACTTCGCGCCCAAGAACACCTGGGTGCTGATCTCCAACGGGTGGGGTACCAACTGGCCCTTCACCTACCGCACGTCCAGTGACCCCACCAACCCCAACGGCTGGTCCGCGCCGCAGGCGCTGTTCACCGGCAGCCTCCCCGAAGGCGGCCCGATCGACCCGACCATCATCGGCGACGACCAGAACATGTACCTGTTCTTCGCCAATGACAAGGGCAGCATCTTCAAGTCGACCATGCCGATCGGGAACTTCCCGAGCAGCTTCGGCTCGTCGTACACGACGGTCATGAGCGACACGGAGGACAAACTGTTCGAGGCGGTGGAGGTCTACAAGGTCCAGGGCCAGAACCAGTACCTCATGATCGTCGAGGCGAAGGGTTCGAACGGGCGCTACTTCCGCTCGTTCACCGCCACCAGCCTGAACGGTCCGTGGACCGTGCAGGCCGGCAGCGAGAGCAGCCCCTTCGCGGGCAAGGCCAACAGCGGCGCCACCTGGACCAACGACATCAGCCACGGTGACCTGGTCCGCAACAACCCCGACCAGACCATGACCATCGACCCCTGCAACCTGCAGTTCCTCTACCAGGGCAGGGACCCCAACGCGAACGACCCCGACTACCTGAAACTGCCGTACCGGCCGGGCCTGCTCACCCTGCAGCGCTGACCGCCCTGTCCCGGTGATCGCGACGCGGGGCGTCCCGACCGACGCGTGGACGAGCTGTCCAGGACGTGGCTGACCCACCCGCTGACCGACCCACCGCCTTGAGGAACCCCAGCCGCGCGTCGGCCGGGGTTCCTCCCTTCAGGCAGTCGCACTTTCCCAGCAACCACAGGTACAGCGGCGACACCTACGAGGAGTGCACCGGCGCGCCACGCTGGCCGAACTGCGTGACGCACCTGGCACCATGACCCGCAGGCTCATCGGCCCCCTGCTCCGCTCCCTGGGATCCGGAGAACTCCTCGCCAAAACCCTGACGAACGAAGGATGAGCCTCGCTCCACAAGACGCCACGGGCCCCAGGGACCAGCCATGACGTTCCCAGGGCGCGGCTTGGCGGGGGCCCAGCGTCCGATGTCGCCGCGCCCCCGCCGTCACGCGGTGCGCTGTGGAGCGTCAGTCTTCCTCGCCCACTTCAGCCTCGCCCGGTGGAGGTTCCCGCCCATTTCGGCCCCACAACAACCGCCTACACCACTACGACCCACCGGCGCCCATACAGTCCAGTCCAGAACGCTGGGAACGGGGTGCCGAAAGGGGCTGTCGGTGGGGCGGGATCCGGGCCTGGATGGGGTGGTGGACTACTTCACCCTGTCCGGCGACGAGACTGGCTGCTTACGAAACAAGGGCGGCGCCACCAGGCCGGGCTTCGCCGTCCATCTGAAATTTCGCGGCGCGACCTCGGAGGCGGTTCACGAGTTGCTTGGCACCTGATTCGCAGCTCGCTGACGGCTCCCCGACCGACGCCACCACTGGCTCCGGGCCCTTCACGCCGGAGAGCCCCGAGCCATGCCCGCAGTGGACGACGGACAGAACGAGACCCCATCCATGACTTCGTTTCTGCGTTCCCTCGTGTCCACGCCAGTCGTAACAGCAGGGCGTGGCCCGGCCGGGCCAAGGAGTACGTCATGGCGAAGAACCAGTCCACTGGCGCGCAGAACGTCCGCAGTGCGAGCCGGAGCGCGCGCCTGGCATCGCCAACATTCTGCCCCCACCGCACACCACCAACAGCAGCCACCAGGTGCCGGACTCGCCGCGTCAAAGCGGCATCTCCGCACCGCTGTTCCCGCGCGCCCGGTTCATCAGAGGAGTATTCGATCGGAGCCGGTGTCTGCGAGGAGCCGTGCGGTCTGCGGGGACGGGTAGTGCAGTCGCAGGGACGTGTGGGTCTCGGCGGCGTGTCGCGACGCGTCGAGGAAGACGCGCAGGCCGCTGGTGTCGCAGAGGCTGACGGTGGTCAGGTCGACGTCGATGGTGGTGATGCCGTCATACAGGCACCGCTCCAGGGCGGTCCGCACCTGGGATGCGGTGACCGGGTCGATCTCGCCGGCCAGGGTGATGAGTGCGCGTGTGCCCCGGTCGTGCCGGTAGATGTTCAGCTGCGGAAGGGTCATGATGCCTCGGTTCGTGGGCCCCGGCCGCCACTTGCGGGTTCGATGGCTTGGTGACGGAAACCGGCTGGTCACCTGTGGTGAGTGGTACGGCTGCGTGGGCGGCGCGGCGGGAAGCGGCCACGGCCCCCGTCGCGGTGGTCCCGTCGCTCGCCGGAGGTCGGCGACTGGGACCGGCCGGGTTCCACCGGAGGTAGCGGCGTGCCGTGTCCGCGGCGGCCCGGCAGGGGGGCGCTGTAGCGGTGCACGGCGATTCTTTCGGCGTGCTCAATGTTGAGCCGGTGGATCAGGTATGCCCCCGCTGCGATGAGGACGATGAAGGCGGCGGCCGTCAGGAAGACGTTCATCACGGCCGCCTCACATACCGACGATCAGGCGGCTGGGCCGAGTGGCCCGACCGGGTTGGTGCGGGACGGCCCGGGACACCGCGGCGGCGCCGCCCTCGTATTCCCATGCCTCGTCCGGGTCCAGTGGCTCGTTGGTCGCGGCGACGCCGTGCTGGGCCTCGTCCGCAGCGATGAGCGCGCTCGCGGTCAGGGGCGGGGCGTCGGAGTGGGATGCGGCAGCCATCAGCCGGGCCGCCGGCGCCGCTGCGGTTTCGGGCGGGACGATCAGCAGGTCCCAGCGAGCGGTGCCGTAGGAGAGCAGCAGCAGCTTGTGCGGGTCGATTTCCGGGGTGAACCAGCCGACCTTGACGTTGTGGCCGTCCACGGGAACCTGGCGCGGGATGACCGGCCAGTACTTCGGATTGACGGCGATGCGCGTGATGCGGCCCCACAATGGGTCCAACATGTCGGTCAGCGCGGGCAGTTCACTCAGCAGGTCTCGGGAGCGGGGCCACCAGGCACCATCCAGGAGTCCGCGGGGGGCGCCGTCTGTCTTGAGGGCGAGACGCGAGGCCGGGGTCGCGACAGGCTCGTGGTGCGGCAGGGTGGGGTGCAAGGTCGCCGGCATGATGCGGACCCGTCTCCGGGCCGCCTCTGCGGCGGCCCGGGTTTCATCCCTCGCCGAGAACGACCCGGCGTGGAAGCCGGTGTGCGAAATGCCCTCGGTACTGTCGACACTACTCCGCGCTCGGCCGCGACGCGGCGTAGTGGCCGCCTAGATATGGAGCAGTCTCTGGGTGATCTCCCGGTACTGCCTCAGTGCGTGTCGAAGTTCTTCGGACTGTGCGTCGGGGTTCTGGTCCTGCCAGCCGGCGCGCAGGAGGCGCCGTCGTTCCGCGAGGGCGTGCACGAGTTGGGCGGTGGCTTCGTCGTAGGCGTTCTCGGCCTCTTCCAGCGCCGCGAGCGGGGTGTCGGCGAAGGTGTTGAGGGCGTGCCGGAGGCGGTGGACGATCTTGTCCTGTTCGCCGGACGGGAGCAGCGGCTCCGGACTCGGGCTGCGGCGTCCGGCCGGGCCCGGAGTCTGGCCGGCGGGCTGCCGGGCGCGTGTCTGGTCGTACATCATCGGGGGCCACTTCCGTTCCGCCTGAAGGCGTCCTTGGTCTTCTCCCCGGCCTGTTTCAGGCTTCCGGAGACGCGGTCGTTCCTGCCTCGGTGTTGCAGTCGCCGGTTGCGGGTGCCCCGGCCGAGCTCTTGCGTGATCCTGCCCTTCATCGTCTGTGCCTGGCTGCTGATGCTCCGTGCAACGGTCCTGGCGGGCCTCGCTGTTGTCCGGTGGGTGGGTTCTCGCGGGGACCGGGCGAGGCGGAAGGGCGGAATGCTTCGCCGTGCGTTCCGCAGGTGAATGTCCCGGCACCTTGCGGCCTTTCCGCCTCCGACGACGGTCCGTGTCAACGCGGTGGCCACGCGATCCGGCCCGCCTCCTACGGCCGGGGCGGCGTATATGACCGCATCGACGCGGTCAGCCGGTCGGGCCGTCCGGTGTCGGCGTCGGCCGATGTGGAGGGGGCGTCGACCGGTTCCGCCGTCATCAGAGCGGTCGCGGTCGCCTGCGGGGCGGTGCTCGCGCTCGCGGCCGCCATCAGCCGGGCGGCCGACGGGGCGCTGGCCTCTGGAGGTATCACCAGGAGGTCCCAGCGGCCCGACGTTCCGGAGAGCAGCAGGATCTTGTGCGGGTCCAGCTCCGTGGTGAACCAACCGACCTTCACCACATGGCCGTTGACGAAAATCCGTTGCGGGATGACCGGCCAGTAGCGGGGGTTGACGGCGATACGGGTGATCCGCCCCCACAGCGGGTCCAGTACGTCGGCCAGCGCGGGCAGTTCGTCGCTCAGGTCACGGGAGCGGGGCCACCAGGCGCCGTCCAGCTCGGCCTGCCCCGGGGAGGGGCACAAGGATTTGAGGGCGAGGCGTGCGGTCGGGGCCCTGAAGGGCACGGCGCGCGGCGAGGGATGGTCGGTGATCGCGGACATCGTGCGAACCCGTCTCCGAGCCCCTGCGTGTGAGCAGTCGCCCGGTGCCGTTGCTCACCAGGAACGACACCGGTATCGGGGCCGGTGCGCGAAGTACTCCCGATGGGTTCACGCTACTCCCCGAAGAGGCCGAACGGAGCGCTTCCGGAGATCCCGTCACTTCCGGGGGCCGTCCTGGCCCGAGGAGCGGCTGGTGTCCAGCCAGGACCGTGCCGGTTCTGCCGCGCTTATGGTGTCGACAGTGAGCTCGAGGCGGGTCCCTCCCTCGGCGTCCGCGGGATAGCTGCGCTGTTCTGTGGAGGCGAAGCAGCGACGGAGAACTTCCGCGACCCGGCGGGCGACCTCGGGAGAGGCGGCGACGATACGTACGTCGGCGTGTCCGTCGGGGGGCGTTTCCTGGGGCTGCATAACGACCGTTCCCTCTTGGGCATGGATCCGTGGGCTGGATCTTTCACCCTACTCCGGCCCGTGTGACCAGCGAGCTTTCCGACGGCTGCGGACCACGGAGTACCGTGAAACGAGGAAGTCACTCCGTACCTCTCGCAGACAGGCGAGTGTCATGTCCGACTCCGGCTCCTCGCGTGTGATCAGGCTCCTGCCGGACGCCGTCCACCAGGCGGTGAAGCCGGGGACGGCTGTCGTTCGGCTGCAGACCACGCATGACCGACGGGGCGTCCTCGACGGGGCGTGGTGGCCGTCCTCCCGTGATATCGCAGCCGAGCTTCCCGCCCTGATCTCCGCACTGACCGAGTACCTCGGGCCGCTCACGCGCGTCGGCCTGGACGCCGGAGCCTGGGACGCGCTGCCGACGCGACTGCTCGTCGACGACCGCGTCGTCCATATCGACTCCTTCCCGGTCGGCGACGACACCGTCCTCCTCACCAGGGGCGATCAGGACCACTTCTCCCTCCTCGTCATCCCGCCGCATGCGACGCCCGAGGCGGCACGCACCGCGATGGCCGAAGCCGTCCGCGCCGACAACACCACGCAAGCCGAACAGATCCTCATCAACACCGGTACCGACCGGGCAGCGCCGAAGACGTGACGCCGGTCGGCCGAGGCGGCCGTCGTGCCACTGGGGTGTCGGCGCCGGGACGACCGTGTCTCTCGAAGGCGCGGGAGACGACTGTGCCGTGAGTTCGGACAGGCACGAGCCAAGGCTGCCCCCACCACCCGCGGCGGTCGCATCCCCACGACGCTCTGCTGAATTCCCGCGGCCCTGGGCAGGTACGCATGGGGGCTGCCTGTGTCGTTTTCCGTGCATGGCGTTTCGGCGTGAGTTCGGGAGTCAGTGCGGCTGGCCTTGCTGAACCGGCCGGTGATGGGGCGTCGGCTCCGGACGTCATGCACCGACACCTCCGGAGCTGAACGAACGCATCGGGGTGCGGCAGTGGACCAGCGAGCCCGCGAAGAAGGTGGTGGGCTGCAAGGCCGACGATCCAGCCACCGCACTCCCCGGAGCCGTCGCCCCGGCGGGTCCGGATCCTGCCCGGCCCCCAGGGCATCCATCCCGCCCCACCAGTCTGCGCTGACAATGAGCATCTGCTCCCCGAGTGGCTCCGCGTGATTCGCGTCCGTGACGTGCTCGTGGGACCGGGTGCCACCCGGTCCCACGAGCAAAGCGGCGGATCAGGGTTCAGCCAACCGTGAGGCCCGCAGTCCGGGTTTGCGAACCGGCACCTGCAGACAGTTCTCGGGGCAATCCAGCCGCATGCCACCGGCCACGGCGGCCTCGGGTTCATGGACCTGCCCGAGGCCGCCTTCACCGGCCCGGTTCACCGGAAGGCGCGGCCTGGTCTGCCGTGAGTTGCCGACGCACGTACGCGTGCGCCGTGTATCGACCAGCAACGAGCGCACCCAGGTGAGCGTCACGGCCACACGTCGACCCGGCAGCACGCGCTCGCGCGACCATCGTCAGTCGCACGAGCACGCCGACCCGCGGCTCTGGTCCGAACCGCGAACTCGATGTCCGGGTTCCACGGTTTCGGCGCCCCAGACCTGCCGCCCTCGGCGGGTGTGGAGACGCATGCCTGCGGGAGACCGCACGACGGTCAGCAAGAGGATGTTCGAATCCTGGGACCTGGGGCAGGGGCCCCGGGCGGACCGGAGCCGCCTCCGCGGGGGAGCCGCTTCCGCGGGGGAGCCGCCTCCGCGGGGGAGCCGCTTGCGGCCCCGGCCTCAGTCCTCATGGCCCGGTTGAGCTGGGGCTGAATCCAATTTGGCTGGTGCACCCGCCCGTCGACAAACCCGTCCGTACAGCGTCGGCCTCTCCGTTCACGCGGGGCAGCGCAGTCCGCACCGGACCGCTCGCCGCACGCGCTTGACCCTGCCCGGACCCACGCGATCAACATCGAGGTTTCTTCACAGCTTCTCGCGTCTCCCCGGCCGCCCCGTCAGCCGCGGCCGCCATGAGCGGTTCCGCGGCCTCCTCGGTCGTATTCGGTGGCACGACCGTCAGGTCCCAGCGCCCCCGGCCGGGCGCGAGAAGGACGATGGTGTGCGCGGCGGATGCCGTGAGGGACCTGTGCAGCCGTACGACCTGGTTGGAGACGAGCATCCGGCCGGGCACCGCGGACCATGTCGCCCCGTTGACCGTGACGCTGGTGATATGGCCCCACGCGCGCGGCACGCCGGCGAGCAGCCGGGGAAGTTCGGTGGGCAGGTCGTACGAACTAGGCCACCACGCTCCATCGATGAGGCGGGGCATGCCGCCGCGCGGTGCCAGGCGCAGGCGCAGGAGGGGATGGGAGGGAAGCGGGGGCTGTAGTGCGGTGGTCATGAGATCTCCTGCCAACTGCCGTACATGGACGGATGGTTGATATCGGGCGCGGTGGGTGGCGGCGCGGGCCGGACTCCGCCGACGGACGTCGTGCACCCGGCCGAGGCGTTCGAGGAGACGGATGGCGGCGGCCGACGGGTCGAGCCGGCCACAGGCGACGCCGTGGCGGGCGCTGGCGGGGTCGGCGTGGTGGCGGTTGTGCCCGCTTTTGCCGAACGAGAGCAGGGTGAGGGCGAGGAACGCGGCGCCGGGAAGGGGGACGTCCTTTTCGTGGCCCTGGGGCAGCGGGCCGGTGCCCGACGGTGTGACCGTCGTGGACGTGGTCGGAGTGAGCGGCATACGTGACTCCCTGGCCTGGATGCGGATGGCGCGGCCGGGGTCACGGACTGCCCTGTGAGGACGGGCGGCGTGCTGCGGAAGGAGGGTGGGCTGGTGGACCCGAACACGAGGCGACGGGTCCGGGGCGGGCCGGTCCCAGTTCCGGCATACGGAAAGTCCTCGTCCTTTCCACCGTCTCCTGCTCGTGTCGCAACCGTGTCTGTCGCACGCGGCATCGCGTTGACGCGTGCCGACACACCGGACGGTGACCGGCTGCACGGCTGAGAGCCATGCCGCTCCGCGAAACCGCCACGACGCACAGGAAACGGCGCTGGATGATGAACAACCAGACCCGGTCCCAACAGCGGGCGGACCAAATCTGATCGAACCACTCCGCAAGGCGCCCGTCGGGCGGCGGCTTGGGACAACGGCCGCAGGACGGCTTGACACCGGATGCCTTCCGGCTATGGCCGCGACGCTGCCAGGGTCTCCTCGTGGGCGTGCGGATACTGTGCGGTGCGGTGCTGGAAGGCGAGCACCTTGGGGTTTTGGACGACGCCACGGCGGATTTCGATGGCGTGCCGGATCGTGTCGTCGGTGTCCCAGCCGTCGGGGCCCTGGAGCACGACGTCCAGATACGGCAAGAGGGCCTCGCTGTTCTCCCAGGTCGCGGAGTTCCACAGGTAGGAGGGGCTGTGATCCACCGCGTAGTAGCTGACGTGGTCGCCGACGGTGAACATCGGGTCGGTGAAGGTGGTGGGCCGGGCCCAGTCGAAGCCCATGCCCTCGTCGCAGGAGACGTCGATGACCAGGGTGCCGGGGGCCAGCTTGGGAAGGTCCTCGTCTATCAGGAACATCAGCGGCGCGTCGGTGTCCTGCAGTACACAGTTGACGATGATGTCGTGCCCGGCGAGGAACTCGGCCAGCGGCAGAGGGCCGTCCTCGGTGAGGGCGACACTGCGTCGCGGGTCGAGGGTGTCGTCGGCCTTGTCGTGGTCGAAGTGGACGATCCGCGCGGAGTGGATGGGGGAGCTGACGGCGGTGACGCCCCGCGCGGTGAGCACGTGGACGTCGTGCACGCCCAGGGCGCTGAGCGCGGTCACCGCGCCGCGGGCGGTCGCGCCGAAGCCGATGACAACCGCGCGCTGCCGCCGCCCGTAGTCGCCTGT
Organism: Streptomyces stelliscabiei; assembly: GCF_014873495.1. Taxonomy (GTDB): domain Bacteria; phylum Actinomycetota; class Actinomycetes; order Streptomycetales; family Streptomycetaceae; genus Streptomyces; species Streptomyces bottropensis. The sequence continues at coordinate 10,144,212 of NZ_JADBGF010000001.1, forward strand.
CACGCCGGTGAGTTGCATGGCGTGCAGGACCGAGGAGTACCCGGCCAGCTCGTTGTTCTTGTGGAAGACGTGCAGGTTGAAGGCGCCGCTGCGGGTCCAGTGGTTCATCGCTTCGAAGGCGATCAAAGTCAGCCGCCGGTCGATGGCGGTCTGGGTGAGCCTCTCGTCCTGCACACAGTGCGGCCAGCCCCACAGGACCTGGCCCTCGCGCAGGTCCGCCAGGTCTTCGTGGAGCGGTTTGGCCAGCAGGATGACATCGCAGTCGGCGATGAGTTCCTCGCGGGTGCGAAAGCCCGCGACGAGCGGGGCGAGCCGGCTGTCCGGGACGCCGAAATGCTCCCCGTAGTTTTCCTGGAGGTAGATGCGCTTGCGGAGACCGGCGTCGATGCGGTCGAAATGAGCGGGGTGAACGGGCAGACGATGCTCGTTTTCCTTGCGGGTCTGCGACATGATTCCGAGCGTGAGCTGCTGCAAAATGCCCCTTTGGTTACTCCCTGTCTAGCACACCGGGGCAAGCCGGCAGCCGGTCGCGACGGGCGGGGGCAGGGCAGGCGCATGGGCGGGAGCCGGGTCCGGGCGACATACGCGTGGCCCTGTGCGCTTCCGCCCGACAGCTTCGAGGAGAACGTCCAGGCCCGCGTAAGCTCGGCGACCTGGCCGCGACCATAAGGGCATCACCGTCTCCCGGCTGGCCCTGGCCTGGCTTCTCACCCGGGGCGAGCACGTCGTGCCGATCCCGTCAGGAAAGGCGGCTGAGGTCCCGGGGCGGACTCACATCCAGACGGGCGCGTAGTCCTCGGAATAGCGGGCGCCGAAGCCGCCGTGCGGCAGGATCTCGTCGATTGTGGCGAGGTCGGACCCGGTCAGAGGGACGTCGACGGCGCCGGCGTTCTCCTCGATGCGCTGGACGCTGCGAGTGCTGGGGACGCCTGTCCCGTCCTGGGCAGCCCGGTCACCTCGCCGCCGAAGCGCTCTCGTGCGCCCGACTGCTCCAGACTGTGGCCCGCGGCGACAACCTCGCACTCGAGGACCAGCTCCGTATCTGGGCAGAGGAACTGCGTCACCGCTGAAAGAGCCGCCCGGGTGTCGCTGAGGAACACTGGCTGGCCCGTCATGGCCGGGGCGACCACGTACCCCGACCATGAGGCCGACTGTCCGATGGTGGGCTGCCCGCACGCCTGGCCAGGGTGGCTGCCGCCTGGACAGCCTCGAACGGCGCCTTCGGTCGGCGTAGGCGCCGATGACGGGCGGGGCCACGCGGGTCCAGATGTGCGACGATGCCAGGACACGAGACGGACCGGCACCACGGTGCCGCTCTTCGGGTTCTGGGCGTCGCCCCCTACCAGGGCTTCCAGCTCCCGCCATCGTCAGCCCGACCCCTTCTCAAGGGGGCGCTTCGCCCTTGGGCTCCTCACCCCCTAGAAGGGGCTCGCCCACCATGCACTTCACCCTGAGGATCGACGGCACCGCCGCTCACATCACCGTGCACGGAGAGATCGACTACACCACCCTGCCCACGCTCCGTGCCGCCACCGCCGGGCTGCCACGGGAGGTGACCGAGCCGGTCCGGGACCTGCATGACGCCCGCTTCACGGACGTCGCCGGCCTCCACCGGCAAGCCCGTACTGGATCAGCCAATCAGGCGGTGGCGGCCGCATCTCCTCACCTCGACGCCGCTCCGTCTCGCGCCGCTCCTCGGCCTCGATCCAGCCGTCGAGCTGGGCTAGGCGCCGCCGTCGCCTGTTGTACCACCACGCGTCTGGCGAAGCGGAGCAGCTGAGGCCGCGACGATTCATCGTTCATGTGTTCGATTCTAGGATCTCGGGCGAGCCAGGTGTCCAGCCCTCTGACTGCCCCGTGCCACTGGATCTTGACCTTTTGCCATCGGGCTTTGACGGACGCGAGTTTGTGTCATCGGAGTCTGATCACCGCAGGTCAGAAGCTGTGTCAGAACCCGGAAACTTGTGACGCTCCGTGAGCCGTGGCTCATTGCGGACGCGTCAGGAGACATGAAGGGCCGGGAGTTTCCCGGCCCTTCATGGTGTGAGGGGCCGTGTGCGCTTGACGCCTGGCCACCGCGGCCGTGCGCCGGGCGGAAGTGGCTGCCGTCCTGCGCGGACGCGGGTGCGGGTACGGTCAACGCGGTACACGGCGGGCACGGCGCCAGGCGCTTTGCCAATGGCGCCAGGTATCCGCGCCGTTGACACCGACGGCGCCCGCCACGGCGACGATGGACAGCAGCCCGAAGATCCAGGAGAGGGTGAACCCGACGAGGATCGCCATCCCCGCAAAGCTCATCCCGCTGTACGTGGCGACCAACCGCTCGGCCAGTTCGGTGTATCGAATGGACCCTTCGATCAGCAGCACGTTCCCGTAGTGCAGTACGAACCAGCCGCCGACCAGGATCAGTCCGAGGTAGACACGTGTCCAGAGAGGCCATGGTTCGTACAGTTCCTCCCACCGGTGGTGCACGCTCTCCTGCCAGGCCCACACAATGCCCTGCGATTCGGCGACGACGACCTCCGAGCTGTGCCGCTCACTCCAGTTCGGCCCGATCTGGAACGTCGGCTCCGAGGCCCCGTCGAGATACACGTACAGCACGGACAGGCCGCCCCAGTCCTCCCGCTCGCCTGTTTTCGTGATGGCGGCGGTCCGCACAGGCAGGCACTGGTCGACACCACGCTCGGCGATACACGCCGACACGACCTGTTGCTGGTGCTCGCGGTGGTGCGCCGGCCCGATGCGCCAGGCGCCCAGTCCCACGAGAACCAACCCGAACACGATGCCGGCGACCCACCATGAACTGCCGTTGTCTCGCCAGCGCATTTGGCAAGTAGAACAGCGAAAGGCGGAGCCGTACAGGTGGTAGTGGATCCGCTGTTCCTGGCGCTTCGTCGCACTGCGGACCTGGAGTCCGCCGAGCGGCCCTTCCTCGACCAGGGGACCGTAGGGCGCGGCCAGGGCAACGACTGAACGTCCACCGCCTGCGGAGAAGGCAGCCCGGTTCGGCCTGCCAGCTGCTGCAGCCTGGCGAACGAACTCGCTCACCAGCCACAGATGGTCACCGATCAAGGGATATGGCACAGCTTCTCCGCGACTCAGCGCACCTTCGGTGCGCGCCGGGGCTGGTAAAGCCCGTGGCGCGCTGGAGGTGCTTCGGTCTGCCCTGACGGCCATCTGTACGAGTGCAGCCTGTCGTCACCATTCCGTCACAACGAGTCGCCGCACGGAACCCTGCCGCTCTCCCGCCCTGTCTGCACTCACGGACCACGACCACGCGTACCGCGGGGCAACAACCGACGACCGAAACCCGCGGACGAGACGACTCAGGGGGACGACAGCATGCGGCACAGCAACGGCATTCGCAGGGCGGCTCTGGCGACGACGGCGGTCACGGCCGTCGTCGCGGCGATGGCCGGCATCCTGCCCGGCACCGCCGCGGCAGCGAGCACCACCACCTCCACCCCGCGGCCCGCCTGCCCGGCCTCCGCCCTCCAGGTCAGCGCGTGGCAGGCGGTTTACCGGCCCGTCGGGACCGGGACCGGGGCGGCGGTCGTGCAGTTCACCAACGTCTCCCAGAGGACGTGCGTCCTGAAGGGCCATCCCACGGTCGCGGGCGCAGGCAACGGCTCTCCCGCCCACAACACCCCGCTCAAGGTCACACGCACCGGCAGGGCGGCCACCGTGACGGTCCGGCCGCACAGCAAGGTGTGGGTGAAGCTGACCTTCGTCCAGGTCCACGGGGAGGCCGACGGCTACTGCAAGTCGGGCAAGGACCCGGTGACGTATCCGACGATGGTCATCGGGCTGCCGCACTCCGGGAAGCACCAGGTCGCCCTGAACGACGGGGTGTGGGCCGAGTGCGACAACAAGGTGACCGTCACCCCGGTCTCGGCGGTCAAGCCTTCCTGACCCGCCGTCCCCACAAATCGAACAGCCTGCACGACGATCGCAACGCTCTGACCTGCACGTTTACGAGGTGCTGCACATAAGTGCAGGTCAGCGACTCAGCGCACCGAAGGTGCACTGAGTCGCTGACCTGCGGTGATCAAACTCCGATGACACAAACTCGGCCCGGAGGCTGAGGACGGTGAGGTGTTCCGGCAGAGGACCCGCGTGGCCGTGGACCGTGGACCACGCGCGCCCTGCGCGTCTCGCGCCGCCGGGCTCCTGCCCGACGCGCCTGGCGGGCGATCCGGCGAAGGTGGTGACCGGCGACCCGGCGGACGCGTCGCCCGGCGATCCCGCGGACGCGTCCCCGGCGATCCGGTGGACGCCCCGTCGGCGATCTAGCGGGTGGCCCCGGTGTGCTCCCGCACAGTGGCCGCCTCGCTCGCGGCCGTCCCGGCTCCTGGCTCGGCGCTCTGCTTCGCGAACCCGCGCCGGCCCGGCAGGATGGCGAGGACGATCAGTGTTCCGGCGGCCATGATGATCCCGCCGATGAGGCTGGTCTGGGCGACTCCGTGGGCGAAGGCCTGGTGGACGGCGTCCACGGCGGCCTGGGCCTGCTGGGGCCCGGCGGCAGGGTCCTGCGCGACGCGCTCCGCGACGGCCAGGCCGGCGCCGACGGAGTCCTTGGCGGTCTCCATCGCCTCGCCCGGGAGCCGGTTGCCCACCAGGTCGGTCAGTTCGTCCCGGTAGGCCGTGCCGAGCAGCGAGCCCAGCACCGCGATGCCCAGCGCCCCGCCCAGCTCCAGCGCGGTGTCGTTGACGCCGCCGCCGACGCCCAGCTCGGACTCGGGGAAGGAGCCCATGATCGTGTCGGTCGCCGGGGAGATGGCCAGTCCGAGCGCGAGGCCCAGCATCATCAGCGGCGCCAGGAAGTCCCCGTACGTCGACCCCTTGTCGATCTGGGTGAGCAGGAACATGCCCGCCGTGCCGACGGCCATGCCGGTCACGGCCATCACCCTCACCCCCAGCTTCGGGGCGAGCACCCCGGTCACCGCGGACCCGAGGAACACCGCACCGCCCAGCGGCAGCAGCCGTACACCCGTGTCCAGGGCGCCGTAGCCGAGGACGAACTGCAGGAACTGCGTCACGTAGTAGATCACGGCGAACATACCGAAGAAGAAGAACATCACCGCGAGCATCGAGCCGCTGAAGGGCCGCAGAGCGAACCTGCGGACGTCCAGCATCGGGTGCGGGTGCCGCAGCTCCCAGGCGACGAAGGCGGCCAGACCGGCACCGGCGACCACGGCGGCGGTGCCGGGGCCGGCGCCCCAGCCGGAGTGCGGGCCCTCGATGGCGGCGTAGATCAGGGAGCCGACGGTGACGATCGACAGCAGACCGCCGACGTAGTCGATCCGGCCCATGCCCTCCGCCTTGGACGGCGGTACCAGGGCGAGCGCGCCGAACACGGCGGCAACGGCTATCGGCACGTTGATCAGGAAGGTCGAGCCCCAGGCGTGGTCCTCGAGCAGCCAGCCGGAGACCAGCGGGCCGACGGCTACCGCCACCCCGGAGGTCGCGGCCCAGGCGGTGATGGCCTTGGCCCGCTCGCTGCGGGGGAAGGTCGCGACCACCAGGGAGAGCGTGGCCGGCATCACGACCGCGGCACCCACGCCCATGATGGCGCGGGCCACGATGACCAGCGAGGTCTCGTCGACCAGGCTGCCCATCACCGAACCGCCGGCGAAGATCAGCAGACCCAGCACCAGCGCGCCGCGCCGGCTGTACTTGTCGCCGATCGCTCCCAGCACCAGCATCAGCGCCGCGTACGGAACGGTGTAGGAGTCGACGACCCACTGCAGATCACTGCTGCTCAGGCCCAGGTCGGTGGTCATGTCGGGGGCGGCGACGATCAGTGACGTGTTCGCCATCACCGTGATCAGCAGGCTCAGGCACAGCACGAGCAGCGCCCACCAGCGCCGCGCGTAAGGCCCGGTCATTTTCTCCACGGGGGTATGTGCAAGGAAGGGCATCAGTAGCTCCTGAGAGGGACGGGGCGGACGAGCGGAAGCTCTGAATTGCCCATCGGGTGGCGTCATGTTCTGCTCCGGAGCGCTCAGTGGCTCGGAGCACCCGCCAGTTCGCGCAGGCGAGTGTTGTTCTGCAGCGCCCACCGCATGGTCCGCGGTGGGTGCCCGAGCAGGGTTTCCAGTTGGTCGGAGAGGACGTCGTACCGCCCGCCGGCGATCAGCCTGGTCTGGTTCCTCAGGTGCGCCGCCACGTGCCGGGCCGTAGCCGGATCGCCCAGGGCCTCCTGCAGGACGGTCTCGTCGAGGAAGGCCTTGTTCCAGGCCTCCACTTCCTCGGGGATGTAGGTGACCTGGCGTCCCAGCACGGCTGCGTAGTCCTCAGCGAACCCGTACATGTCCTTCAGCTCCGGGCCGGTGAGCGTGTAGGACTTCGAGATGTGCGGTGCGGGGTCGGCCAGCATCTTCACGCACACCTCTGCCACGTCGTGAACGGCGATGGGCGCGAGCCGCTGGTTGCCGAAGGGCAGGCGCAGTTCACCGTTGCTCAGCGGGCCCTGCAGCATCCAGGTCAGGTGGGGGTTCTCGGCGAACAGGGTCGCCCGCACGTTGACGGTCGGCAGGCCGGACCAGTCCAGCACCCGCTCACAGACCCAGTGCGCCCGCTGCTGCGGTGACCAGTCCGTGACCAGTCCGCCGAGCCAGGAACGCCGCTCCTCCTCCGGTTCGGTCATCTTCTCGAGCGTCATGTACGACTGCTCGTAGTTGGACAGGTGCACGAAGGCCTCGATGTCGCCCTGGGCTCGCGCCGCCGCGGCCATCACGGTGAGGGCATCGGCGTAGTACGGCTGCGGGGTCATGCTGAAGTAGATGCGCTTGACACCCTTCAGCGCGGCGGCCACGTCCGCGAGTTTGAGCAGGTCGCCGACGAAGACCTCGGCCCCGGCCTCGCGCAGCGACTGCGCGCGTTCGTCGTCCCGTCGCACGAACGCGCGCACCGGGTGGCCCTGTTCGAGCAGCATGTCGATCATCACCCTGCTCACGCCACCGACTTGGCCGCCGGCGCCGGTGATCAGAATGGGATTGCGCTCCGACATTGTTGTGTCCTTCATCTGGTGGGGGTGGGTCGGCCGTTCGGGAAGCCGAGGATGTGAAGTCGTCGAGGAGGTCGAGGAGGGTGGCGTTGACCTCGGCGCGACGCTCCTGCTGCCTGGTTGTTGGGCATGGCAGAAAGCCGTCTGGAAACTGATTGGTTTCTCACCGATGGAGGTGAGGCGGGCGGGTGACGGGCTGGGATCTCAGGGCTTCGAGATCATCGTGTGGCCGCTTTTGGGCTTGCCTCGGCGATCTTCTGGAGGGCCGCGTCGGTGTCTGCGGTGGCCAGAGTGCTGTTGATGTCGGCGCCGGCCAGTGCGCCGGCCGCTGCGGAGGCTCCGACCTGGGCGACCAGATCGGTGGCGTTGCCGGCCACCCACACACCCGGCACCTCGGTGGTGCCGGCCGTGCCGGAGGCGAAACCGTGGCCCTTCGGCAGGTCCTGCACCGGCAGGCCCAGACCTTCCAGGCCCTGGGTGCGGGCCTGCATCGGCGCGGCGACCGCGACGACGCGGCGGGCCACGACCTGGCCGTCGGCCAGGCGCACCCCGGCGAGGGCACCGTCCGCGTCGTCGACGACCTCGGCGACCGGGGTGTCGATGACACGGATGCCGCGGGCGGCGAAGCGGGCGCGGCTGTCCTCGTCCAGGTCGGTGCCGTGGGTGAAGTAGGTCAGGTCCTCGGTCAGCTGACGGAACAGATACGCGTGGCCGATGGAGGCCGCGCCGGTGGCGAGGATGCCGATGGGCTCGTCGCGCACCTCCCAGCCGTGGCAGTACGGGCAGTGCACCACACTGTGCCCCCAGTGCTCGGCGAGCCCGGGCACCTGTGGCAGCACATCCTTCAGGCCGGTGGCCACCAGGATGCGGCGGGCGGTGATGCTGCGGCCGTCGGCCAGGGTGACGGTGAACCGCAGGTCCCCGTCCGCCGACGGGGCGGCGGACCCGGCCGAGACCACCTCGCCGAACACGACGCGTCCGCCGTACTGGCGCACCTGCTCCCGGCCCCGTCGAAGGATCTCGGACGGCGGGGTGCCGTCCAGGGCGATGAGGCCGTGCACGGCCTCCGCGGGCGCGTTGCGCGGGGAGCCGCTGTCGATCACGACGACCGAGCGGCGGGAGCGGGCGAGGATCAGCGCACCGTTCAGCCCCGCGGCGCCCCCGCCGATCACCACCGCGTCGACGGTCCCCTCGGCCAGCGCGTCGCTCGCGTACGCAGGAGCCGTCGCAGTCATGGCCTCGTGCCTTTCCTTGTCAGTCATGGTTCGGTCGACCTTCGAGTTCAGGGTGGTTGGAGGGGGTCAGCTGTTCAGGAAGCCCAGGATGTGGTCGGCGACCGTCTTGGGCTGTTCGACGTGCAGGAAGTGCCCTGCGCCGAGGACAGCCCGACGTTCGTGATGTACAGATCCAGTCCGGCGATGAAACTCGCCGTCGCCAGGATCGCGAGGATCAGACCGTGCCTTGCCGGCCTGGAAGGCGTCGCGACGCCGGGCGGCGCGGAGGAGTTCAAAGGCATGGGTTGCCCTCAATCGCGCCAGGCGTACACGCACCCTGTCCGGTGAGCTCAGGACGTTGTTTACTGAACAGTCCGAAACTTACGTAGTTCTGTACTGGGTTGTCAAGTACGGCGGGTCGGTCGTACCTTCCGTGTATGGCGAGACCACGAAGCTCCGACCGCGATACCGAGGCCATGCTGGCCCTCCTCGACGCGGTGGATCAGATGCCGAGCGCCAGCCTGCTGCGGGCCCGCTCCTATGAACTGCTGTCTCTTGTCCCGGGCTCGTCTGTCGTGGACATCGGCTGCGGTGCCGGGCAGGCCGTCGCCGAGTTGGCCGAGCGTGGCGTCCACGCGGTGGGTGCGGATCCCGATCCGTGGATGCTGGCCGCGGCCCGGGAGCGGTGGCCGGGGGCCGAGTTCTGGGAGGCGGGGGCGGAGGATCTGCCGTTCGCCGACGGAAGCATGCGCGGCTACCGTGCCGACAAGGTCTTCCACGCACTTCAGGAGCCGTGGCGCGCGGTGGCGGAAGCGCGGCGCGTCCTCTGCCCGGGCGGCAGGATCGTCCTGGTCGGGCAGGACTGGGACGCCATCATGGTCGATTCCGATGATGCGGCGCTCACTCGCACGATCGTGCACGCCCGCGCCGACCTCCTGAGCACGCCCCGCGCCGGCCGCCAGTACCGCAACCTGCTCCTGGACGGCGGCTTCAACGAGGTCACCGTCGAGGTGCACACCAGCGTGTTCACCGATCCTGCGATGCTGTCGTTGCCCACCATGCTCGCCGAGCGGGCCTGCGCGAGCGGTGCCGTCGGCCGGGACCAGGCCGATGAGTGGCTCGCCGAACAGCGCCGACGCGCCGAGGCCGACCGCCTCCTCATCGCCATTCCGTTCTTCGTGGCTGCCGCCTCCGCCTAGAGAGCAGCTGGAGCACGGGCTGCGGGGATCCGCCCGACCGGGGAACGGTGACCACGCCTGTCAGGCAGGCCGATGTGGGTTTCCTGGGTCAGCTGGGGCCCCCTCCGTGCGAGAGGCCTGGTCATGAGGGTGATGACGGCCCAGGTGTTCGGGGTCTCAGTACTGGATGAGCCGTTCGTGGTCCCGGGCCTGGCGGCGTGCGTGCATCATCCACGTGAGCGACCTCTCGACGACCCAGCGGCGGGGCAGTGCGACGAAGCCAGACGCGTCCTTGGGGCGGCTGACCGCGGCCGTGTCCTCGCGCGCATCTCCGCGCAGTACGCCCACCCCCGAGCCTCGCCCACACCGCTCGGGAGTTCCCCACCGCACTGTGCACGTGGGTGAGCAGGACGTCAGGCTGACGCTCACGCGGGATGGCGACGATCGGGCTGGTCGCCGACTCGTCGACGCCCAGCGGGAGTCCGTACCGCTGCCCGCATCCGCGGGGATGGCACCCATCTCCGCGAGGGCGGCGAGGCGGAGCACTGGCACGAATTCCTGCAAACGCGGTCCGAGTTGGCGCAGCGGCGGCCGAAGTGCCACTGTCTGCTGCGGTGAGGCGTTCGGCGACTGACCGTGCAGTTCGAGCCCGGCGACACCGTGCATGCGGTGGAGCAACTCGACTGGTTGCGGGCGCAGTTCTTCGGCCAGCCGCCCGGGCGACCGCAGCCGCCAGCAGAGCGGCCCGGCTGAGGCGCATGAATTCCAGGTACGCGAGCCTCATCTCCTGTAAATCGAGACTCGCGATGGGGTTGGGGGCGTCGCGCTACGTTGTGTGGTTTCGTCGGTACGCGTCGAGTGTGCGTGGGCCGAAGGCGTCAGGCAGTACTTGTTCGATCGTCTTGATGCCGCTGATGGTGTCGCGAAGCATTCCGGGTGCCGAGTGTTCGAAGAGGAGCTGCCTGCAGCGTCCGCACGGCATGAGGCGCTTCCCGTCGCCGTCGCCGTCGCCGTCGACGCATGCAATGCCGTCAGTTTGCCTCCGCCGGTCATGACGAGGTTGGCCGGCTACTTCGCCCGGCTGGGGCAGGGTCCGGCGAAGGCGCTCGCCGGACCGGCGCGCTCGCCTTCCAGCAGCTGCTCGCCGGACGGGGACGAGGGCGAAAGCGGAGCGGACGACACTGGATGCGAGGGTCGGCCGCGCCAAGGACAGCGGGCAGTTGCGCGAGGACTTCACCAGCCGCGCTCTCGTGCTGCTGCTGATGGCCGCGCCACCGCGGCCTGAGCACAGCCCGGAAGGCGGGCTCCACCACGCCACGACGCACCATCAGACGCCTTCCCGCTCAACAACGTGACAGCGCCTTCATAAGACCTTTTTGAGGTCCCGGAGAGCGTATCGACTTGTGCGGGCAGCGTCTCCGATATCCCATGTGCTCGCCGTGTGCATACACGGCGAAGTGTTTGTGGAAGGCGTTCTGCCGGGGCGGCCCGCTGAACATCGCCCGACGCGGCCACCCTGCCGTTTCCGAGGGTGCGGACGGCTACCTCTGCCAGACCTGCTGACACCGACTCTGCGGGCGGCGCCGATCAGCACCTCAACAGTCCCGTACGAGCTTGTGGTTAAGAGGTTAACCACTCAACATTCGGGGTGCCGCCGCTGGGTCGGGAGTGGGCACATGCCTGACGCTTGAACAGTGCTGCGGAAAGTGAGCATGTCCACCAAGCCCGGAAATCCGGTCAATCTGTGAAGGGAAGGTGAGCAATGAAGAAGAGGGCTCTCCGCGGCATCGTCAGTGCATTCCTGGTCGCCGCCGCGGCCGGTGCCGTTCTTTTTGCTGCCCCAGCCGAGACGGTCAACGTGGCGGCGTCGGATCCCTGCTTGCGTGTCCACTGCTTTCCGATCGGCTGATACGCAGAGCTGACCCGGTTCGTTGGCTACCAAGGTCCAGTACACCCTGATCTCCGGACAGGTGGTCCACGACGTGGACTCCCCGACGGGACGGACCCGAGCCGAAGCGGTGCAGCGCATCGGCGCCCAGGGCGCCGGCCGGACATCGGGTGGTTCCTGCTGCCAAGGGCACTGACCCGCGCGGACCGACACGCCTCGGATGGCGCCCACCCTTGCTCTGGCGAAGTCGCCTCACTCCACTTGAGAAAGAACAACCATGAAGATCGGTTTCGCGCTCCCGCAGTTCCACAAGCAGGCCTCCGGCATCGCCCGGACCGCCGAGTTCGCCCGGAAGGTCGAGAATGCAGGGGCTGCCAGTCTGTGGGTTGGTGACCGCAACCTCGCCGCTGTCAACCCGAAGGTCGGTTATGGCGGGCAAGGCAACACCATCCCGGCCGAACTGAACCCGGCCGCCGACCCCTTCGTGCTCCTGGGTATCGCCGCGAGTGCCACCGAGCGCGTGCTCCTCGGAGCTCATGTACTCATCGCCCCTCTGTATCCGCCAGTGCAACTGGCCAGGTCGCTGACCAGCATCGACCTGATAAGCGGTGGTCGTCTGCTGCCTGGGTTCGGCATCGGCTGGTCGCCCGAGGAGTACGAAGCCGCGGGCGGGGACTTCAGCCGCCGTGGAGCCAGGATGAACGAACTGCTCGACGCTCTGGAAGCCATCTGGACCACCGACCCGGCCGCATTCCAGGGTGAGTCGATCTCGGTGCCCTTGCATCACTCTCCGCTCAAGCCGGCACGGCGCCCACGACCGCCGTTCTACCTGGGCGCACTGTCAGAGCGGGCGCTGCGGCGGGTCGCCGAACGCGGGGACGGCTGGCTGCCGTTGTGCGTGGTGCCGAGTTACCTGGACGTCGACGGTCTGGTAGCCCAGCGGGCGGTCATCGACCGGCTGGCCCGAGAGGCCGGCCGGGATCCGTCCGCGATCGACACGGTCCTGCGGGTCAACATCGACCCGGACACCTCCTCACAGCAGGTCGCGGATGCTCTCAAGGCGGTCCACGAGCGCACCAGCATCGATCACTTCATGATCGACTCCATGTACGCCGTCCACAGCGTCGACGGAGCCATCGCCTTCGCCACCGAGCTGATCGAACTGGCAGGCAAGGGCTGACCGCCGGCCATTCCGACCTGGCGAGAGCGCCCCGCCGATACGTGTGCTCAGCCATTCGCACACCGCGTGTCGCAGGAACACGGGTCGCCACAATGGGGCCGGCAGGCTCTGGTTACCCACCGTCGGGGCCGACCGCTGGGAATGACTGCGGGGCCGGACCGGCCGCTGCGCAGCCGTGATCTCGTCCCGGGATCGCAGTACGCGCGTAACGGATGCGGCATGACCTTGGGTGTGGGCGACGTGACCATCGAGAAGGTCACGCAGTAAGTCGCACGACGCGAGTGGCAGCGAGTGTCGGCACCTCGGGCATCCGCCCCGACGCAGCGCAGGAGATCCTGTGCGCAACTGACCGCGACCGCCGAACTGCGCGCAGGGTCATCGGCGACAAAGGACATCCTCGCCGAGGCGGTGACCTGGGCGTACACCAAGGCCGCCAGGCGGGTGCGCCAAGGCGACGACTGGCGTACCCACCACGTCTTCGGCGGCGAGGTGTGCTGCGGCGCCCACACGATCCGCGCCGCCGGCACCTGCTGGTGGAACTCCCTCACCAGCATCGAACCGACCATACATAGGAGATTCAAGTGAGATACCGGAAGACTCTGCCCTGGCTCGCTGCGGTGGCCTGCTTCGCCACCGCCTGCAGCAGCACGTCCGGCACCGACCCGGCCGCCCGGTCGACAACGTCCGCCGCGGCCCGCTCGGCGTCGGACTCCGAGGAGCGAAACGAGGCGCTTGTTCTGCGCCTGTACTCGGAGGCGTTCAACAAGGACAAGACCGACGTGGTGAAGGAGCTCGTCGCGACCGACTACGTGCAGCACGACAAGTCGGTGCCCGGCGGGGCCGACGGGCAGATCAAGCAGTTCAAGGACGTCAAGGCGAAGATTCCCGGTGCGGTGGCGACCGTCAAGCACGTGGCCGCCGACGGTGACCTGGTGGCCGTGCACTGGCACGCGTCGGCGACCCCGAAGAACGAGGCGACCGGCCAGGCCAAAGCCGACCTCTTCCGGGTCGACAACGGCAAGCTGGTCGAGCACTGGGGCATCACGCAGACCGTGCCGAAGAAGACGGCCAGCGGGAACTCGCTGTTCAGCGACGTGTACCGGTACCCGGACGGGGCACCGGCCCTGTCCGAGGAGCAGGAGGACAAGAACCGGAAGTTCGCGGTCGACGCGTACCGAAAGCTCTCCGACGGTGACGCGTCCGTGATCGACAAGAGCTGGGATCCTCGGTACTACCAGCACAACCCGATCGCTCCGAACGGAACGGCTCCGCTGAAGCGGTTCTTCGAGCAGAACACGCAGGACGCCCCCTCGCCCAGCAGTACCGGAGGCGGGACCCGGTTCGGCAACACCCTCGCCGACGGGGACCTGGTGTGGGTCTTCAGCTCCGACTACGTCGTCGTGGACCTCTTCCGCGTCGTCGGCGGCAAGATCATCGAGCACTGGGACGTCGTAGCCGACGGGCAGTAGCCCTTTACCAAGCCTCGCCCTGCTGGAGAACGGAACGCCGGGCAGGACGTAGCGATCTGCCTCCCAGGCGTTCTGGATTCTCCCGTGTAGCAGGGCTTTGCGGGGGTCCGGGACTCTGCTGCGCAATTCGTTCAGGCGGAGAGTCTGTAGCTGAGTCGTTCGAGTCTGCTGGTGCGGGGGCGGTTGAGGGGGCCTGTGGTCCAGTGGGCGTCGAGCCTGATCACGTTGAGTGCGGTGGCGGAGAAGGCGTGTTGGAGGCGGACTTTCGGCAGGCCGCGGTAGCGGGCCCGGCGGATGCCGGTGTTGAGGGCCTGGTTGATGGTGCCCTCGACTCCGGCACGCAGGGCGTACTTGTTCTTCCAGGTGTCGGTCTTCTGCTCGGCGCGGGCCCGGGCGAGGTTCTCGTGGAGTTCCTCGGGACGCAGGGTGAGCATGCGGCGCCCGGTCTTCGAGGTGGTGCACTGCTTCTGGAGAGGGCAGTTGCGGCAGGTCAGGACGCTGAAGGTGATGACGATCGCGTCTTTGCCGTGCTGTTTGACCGGGTTCCAGTGGGAGCTGGTCCTGCCGGCGAGGCAGCGGACCTGGCGGGTCTTCCAGTTGATGGTGAAGGCGTTCTTGTCGAAGCCTTCGGCGGCCTTGGCCTGGTCAGAGTGGTCCTGGAGGACCGGGGTGACCATGCGGATGCCCTGTTTCAGGGCCTTGGTGATCAGGTCGGCCGACGGGTAGCCGGAGCCGAGGTAGTGCTCGCCGGGCTGCACTCCGTGCTCGGCGAGCTTGCGCTGGATCAGGGCGGTCGCCTTCACATACGGCACGGTCGCGTCGGTGGTGTGCACGTCGGTGATCAGATTCGGCATCACCCCTGTGCCCACCCCTGTGCCCACGTCGGCGTCGGCGTCGGCGTCGGCGTCGGGGAGGGTGGTGCAGGTCTCCGTGAGATGGATCTTGTAGCCCATCCAGAACAGGTCGTCGCCCTTGGCCGCCCAGCGTGCGTCGGAGTCGTAGGGGGAGGCCAGGCGGAGTTGGCCGGGCGGGACGCCGTCGTCGGCTTCCCGCTTCTTGATCACCTGCCGTCCCCGGGAATCGGTCCGGACGATGTAGGTCTGCACGAGGACCTGCCGCAACAAGCCCACGGCCTCGATCTCGCGAATCCAGGCCGGAGCGTCATCGGCCCAGGCCGCCCGGCACAAGGCGATGGCATCCTGCCCGAAGACCTGGGCGAGACGGTCACGTTTCGTCTGCGAGGGCGGCATGCGCCAGCCGTCGACCCGCGGCCCGTACCGCTCGGCGAACTCAGTGACGTTGATGTGTCCGGCCAGCCAGGCCGGTGCCGCGACCGCGAGGGCCTCCAGGGCCGCCCGCACACTCTCCCCGGCCAGCTCCAGACGGTTCAAGTCCCGCACCGCACTGATCACATGGGTGGAATGGGTGCGCTGCTTGCCTCCGGCCGCCACCAGGCCGGCGTCCTTGCAGTGCTCAAGGAGCCGGTCGAAGACCGCCCGCTCCATACCGTTGTCCGCGAGCCGGGCCCGGAACCGGCACAGCACACTCGCGTCGAATCCGGTGTCCGTCAGCTCCGCACCGAGCGCGTACTTCCAGTCGATCGCCCGCACCGCCATCGCCGCGGCCTGCCGATCCGTCAGGCCCTCCGCGAACTGCAACACCATCACCAGCGACAACACCCCCGGCGACAGTCCCGGCGCCCCGCGCACCCCGAACGCCTCCGTGAACGGCTCATCGACGAAGACCTCCGCGAGGCGATCCCGCGCCCGTATCGCCAGGCTCCCCTTCGGGAACGCCGCCCGGGCCACCACCACCGTCTGTTCCGAGATCTCCGGCAACCCCACCGGCCGCATCGACATCCGTACCGCCTCCACGACCGCACGACAGGAAGGCGACCCCGCCAACGATCATCGCCGACCCGGCCTTACCCCCGCAGCGAATTGCGCAGCAGAGTCGTCCGGCTCCCGGACGGATACCGAAGCGGGGGGGCGGGTGCGGTGTGCGGTGCCCGGGAGATCCGGCCGTACCGCACCTGTAGGCGGAGGCCCGTGTGTCACGTGGCGTGAACGTTACTGCGGCGGCGTATGCGGGCACTCGGGATCGGCGGGGCAGCCGACGAGGAGGGTCCGGTCATGCAGGTGTCGCCTCAGGGCGTTACGGTCGTGGCTCTCCTGGCGGATCCGGACGCGCCGACGGAGGTCGCCCAGCGCATGGCCCGGACACTTCCTGATCGGCTCACCGACAAGTCGGACCAGGGGCGACGGTTCGACGTCGAGGTGGTCAGTGAGCCCTTCACCTCGGGGACGGAGGACCCGCCGACCTAGATGCGAAGGATCATGGACCGCGGGAGTGCGGAGAACTGGGACATCGTCGTGGCCCTCACCGACCTTCCGCTGCACTCCCACGGGCGCAAGGTGGCTGTGAACCTGAATCACGAACACGGCTTGGCGCTGCTCTCTCTTCCTTCACTGGGGGGCCTGCGGCTGCAGACGAGGGCCCGGCGAGCCGTCGAAGAAGCGACGAGGACCTCGCAGTCGAGTTCGAGGATGCCGATCACAGGGTGCCGGAAGCGTTTCGTGGTGGCGCGGCGTACAGCGACCTCGTGTTCGTCCCAGAGGTGGGCGAACTCCTCACTCGCGGCGCGTAGTTCCGCGACGAGGGCGGCCGGTTCGTGGTCCGTTGGGCGGGCAGAGGCCACCGCTCGCAGGCCGGCGACCTGCTCGCGGGCGCGCCGGGGGCGGTCCTCGGGCGGGAACAGCTCCTGGGCCGCCGGGTCCAGGAAGAAGCAGCGGATCATGTTGCGTCCTCGGGGCGGGCGGGCGAGGACGTCTCCGCTCAGCGCCCGTGACAGCGCGTTCTGGGCCAGGACCTCGCCGCAGTCGGTCGCCACCATCGCGGGGGTGTCGTGCAGCCGGTCCAGCACCAGGAGCAGGCCCGGGCGCACGTGCGTGCTGGTCGCCTCCCGGCGCGGCGCTTCCTCACCGGTGAGGTGGAAGAGGTGGTCGCGTTCGTCCTCCGTCAGGCGCAGGGCGCGGGCCAGCGCGGTGAGCATCTGGCGGGACGGGCGCGGGCCCCGGGACTGTTCCAGCCGTGTGTAGTAGTCCACGGACATGCCGGCCAGCTGGGCCACCTCCTCGCGGCGCAGCCCCGGCGTACGGCGCCGGGCTCCGGCCGCGAGGCCCACGTCGGAGGTCCAGGCGGGCGCGAGCGCGGCGCAGGAAGTCGGCGAGTTCGGCTCGGTTCACCTCTCCAGGGTGCGGGAGGCCGGCCGGCTTATCCAGGGACTGGCGATCCCCTGATGAAGAGGTCTCTCCCTCTCGTCCCCGCGTCGGCCGAGGCTGGCCGTCAACGGCAGGCGACACAGCGCGTGAGGAGCAGATCATGCTGACGTTGGTGACCGGTACGACGGGACAGGTCGGACGCCGCTTTGTGCCGAGGCTGCTGGCCCAGCGGCAGCGGGGCGAGCAGGTGCGAGTCCTGGTGCGGGACGCGGCCCGCGGCGAGCGCTTTGCGGAGCTGGGCGCGCAGATCGCCGTAGGGGACATGCGCGACGAGGAGACATTCGGCAAGGCGCTCGCCGGCGTGGACGCCGTCGTGAACGTCGCCGCTTCCTTCCGCGGGGTGCCGGACGAGGAGGCGTGGGCCGTCAACCGGGACGCCGCGGTGGCCCTGGGCCGTGCCGCGCAGGCCTTGGGCGTGGAGCGGTTCGTGCAGGTCAGCACGAACAATGTGTACGGCGTCGGACGGGGCCGTCCGCTGACCGAGGAGGACGAGAGCCGGCCGGGCGGCGCGATGTGGGGCGCCTACCCTGCGTCCAAGGCCGAGGCCGAGGCCGAACTGCTCGCGCTCAAGGGCCTGGACGTACGCATCGGACGGCTCCCCTTCGTCTACGGCGAGGGCGACCCGCACCTCGCCGACTCCTTGCACTGGGCATCCCGTTGGGCGCCGCACCAGCGCCTGCAGATGGCCCACCACGCGGACGTCGCCCAGGGGCTGATGCGCCTGCTCTACGCGCCGGGCATCGCCAGCCGGATCTACAACATCGCCGATGACGCCCCCGTCACCACGGTCGAGCTGTACCAGCTCGACGGCGTCGAGGTGCCCGCCGGGCTCCACGAGCTCACGGACCCCGACCCGTGGTTCGGAATCATGTCCAACCAGCGGATCCGCCGGGAGCTCGGCTTCCGGCCGATCTACCCGAGCGTCTGGACCGCCCGGGACGCCGGAGCCCTGTGACGGTCACGGCGCCCGGCCGGTCCACCCCTCTGATCCGCCATCATGGTCACCACCAGGTACAGCACCTGGTAGCACCAGGTACCTCATGATCGGCGCGGCAAAGGGCGGGCGCCCGCGGCCTGCGACAGCGCGTTCGCCACGTTGATCACACCGAGGTCCGCCAACGACACGTAGCGCGCCGTATCGGTGACAACCACCGGGCTTCGCCCGCCTGAAGCCGCAGTTCAGCGGATGCCGCCGGCGACACCTGTCGTGCTTCGGCTCAGCCCATGAGCCGATGCACGGGCTGCCCCGCACGGTAAAGCCGTGCGGGGCAGCCGGCGAGTGAGGGAATGCGGTCAGGCCCAGGGGTTGACCGCAGTGAAGGAACTGTCGGCGCGGAAGGTGGCGGTGTCCTGGAAGGGGTCGATGCGCAGCTCGTAGTTGTAGTGGCGGAGGTAGCGGCCGGGGTAGTTGTACGACTCGAGGGAGACCGAGCCGGCGGTCGAACCGGGGCGGGCGCAGTAGGTGGCGTCCTTGTTGAAGAGCGCCGTGCCGCCCGGCGCGTCGAAGCGGATCCGGAGGTCCTTGTGGCGCAGGTAGCGGCCGGACGCGTCACGGAACGAGTAGCAGCTGTCGTCGGCCAGACCGGGGACGATGGTGAAGGTGGCGCTCTGTTTGACCGCCGTCGTGCTGGAGGACGTCACCGGATCGAGGTAGCCGAGGCTGTCGGAGCGTACGGCGGCGTAGCGGCCGGGGAAGTTGACGGACTGGAGCGAGCGGGTGGTGTTCGTCGGCAGGGCGACGCCGCCGGAGACCGGAGCGATGCTGCTCAGAGTGGGGACGACCTTTCTGATCAGGCCGTCGGCGTCGAACTCCAGCTTGTCGATGGTGGTTTCGCGGTGGGTGCCGTCGCCGCCGGGGATGGCGAAGCGGTGGTAGGCGATGTACCAGTCGTCGGTGTTCGGTACCTGCACCACGGAGTGGTGGCCGGGGCCCTTGACGCCGAGCGAGAGGTCCTTCTCCAGGATCACGCCGCGCTTGGTCCAGGGGCCGGTGGGCGAGGAGCCGGTGGCGTAGGCGACCCGGTAGTTCTCGTCACGTGTGTCGTTCTCCGACCACATGAAGTAGTAGGTGCCCTTGCGCTTGATGACGAAGGAGCCCTCGCGGTAGCCGCTGGGGGTGATGTTGGTGACCTTGGAGGCGTCGAAGGAGACCATGTCGTCGTTCAGGGGAACCACGTACGCCTGGCCGTTGGCAAAGTAGAGGTAGGACTGGCCGTCGTCGTCGGTGAAGACCGCCGGGTCGATCATCTGGCCCGAGTAGGCGCCGCGGGCGATCAGGGGCTTGCCCAGGGGGTCCTTGAACGGTCCGGTGGGCGAGTCGGAGACCGCGACACCGATGTTCCCGTCGGCGGAGTAGTAGAAGTAGTACTTCCCGTTCTTCGCGGTCATCGCCGGGGCCCAGGCCCGGCTGTTGGTCCAGGAGATGTCAGGGCCGAGGTCCAGGATGACGCCGTGGTCCGTCCAGTGGACCAGGTCCTTGGACGAGTACGCCTTGAACTGCGTACCGCTCCAGTTCGCGAAGCCGTCGGTGGTCGGGTAGATGTAGTACGTGTCGCCGAAGCGGACGATGTTCGGGTCGGCGGTGAGCCCCGGCAGGACCGGGCTCCTCATGACCAGCGCCTCCACCGTCCAGGTGCGCTTCGTTCCGTCGGAGCCGGTCACCTCGTACGTCACAGGGTTGGTGAAGTCGCGCGGGGTGCCGGAGGCCGGGCTGATGGACGCGCCTTGGGCGAGGGTGAACTGCGGGGCGAGCGCGGTGAGGTCCGTTCCCTCCTTCACCGGCAGCGTGATCTTGCTGCGGGCGTCGTCGATGAGGGCGTCGATCTTCAGCGAGGGATGGGTGGCCGCGGCGATGTGCGTGGTGTTCCCGCTGATCTCGAGGACCTCGCCGGGTGCCAGCGCGCGGTTGTAGACCCTGAAGTCCCGCATCTTGCCCTTGAAGAGCTTGTCACCGCTGTAGAGGGACTTGCCGATGTAGTTGGCCGTGGTGGTGCCGGATCCGATGGAACCGGGGGTGGTGGTGACCGACGTGTTGCGGGCCACCTCCACGCCGTCCTGGTACAGGACGCCCGTGGTGCCGGTCTGCGTGTAGGTGACGTGCTTCCAGACGGAGCGCGGCAGGTCGCTGGTGGTTCGGGTGTTCTGCTCGGTCGAAAAGGCCCCGGAGGCGATGGCGGTCCGGAACGTGTTGCCGGTGCTGAACAGGTACCCGTTGCCCGCTCCGTTGGCGGAGTTGCCGAAGCCGTAGAGGAAGTACGGCGTGGCCTGGGCGGCGTCGATCTGCACGTCCATCGAGACGGTGATCGAGTTCATGCCGCTCATGATGTTGTCCGGCACCTTGATGTAGGTGCTGGACCCGTTGAACGTGAGCCCTTCACCGGAACCGGACCAGCCGGCGGTGCCGTTCACGGTGCCGTCCCGGCCGTTGCCCGAGGAGTCCGCCGCCACCGTGCCGGAGGTGGCGTCGAGTTTGTACCAGAGGGCCAGGCCGTCGGTGATCTCCGCCGCCCGGGCGGGGGCCGCCGGGCCGACGACGCCCGCCAGAAGCGAGACGGCGGCGGCCACGGCGGCCAGAGCGCCCTGCCGGAATCTCGGGCGGCGCTGTGCTGTCACGCCGCGTGGTCGAAAAGTATCCGGCATGCCGGACAGCTCCTTTCGGTCTGGTGGAGCGATGGGTGGGTGGGGGCGCCGTGCAGGCGCCCCCACCTTGTCGGCGTCGGTCAGCTCGTTACGCGGAAGGTGGCGTCGCTGCGTCCTGTCGCGGTGCTGATGGGGTCGAGGCGGAGCTGGTAGGCGTAGTGGCGGATGTAGCGGTCGGGGTGGTTGTAGGACTGGAAGGAGGACCAGGTGGGGTCGGCGAGGCCGGCGACCTGGCGGAAGGTGGCGTCTGCGGCGAACTGGGCGGTGCCGTCATTGCGGACCAGTTGGAAGTCGTAGTTGGCGTGGCGCAGGAAGTAGCCGGGGAACTTGACCGACTCGAAGGACACGGTGCCGGTGCCCGTGAGGCCGGGCCGCATGCGGAACTGGGCGTCGTCGGCGGGGCTCACGTTGGGATCGATGCGCACGTCGAAGTTGGTCTGGCGCACGTACCGGTCCTGGAAGTTGAACGACTGCAGGCGCTGGACCGGGGTGTTGGGCCAGCGGGCGAGGACACGGCTCTCCTCGGCGGAGGTGAGGTTCATGATCCAGCCGTGGCGCTTCTTCGTGACGCCCATGTTGTAGCTGCCCGTCACCTGCTTCTGGTAGGAGGCGGGGTCTGAGGGGTTGGTCGTCAGGACCGGCATGTAGCCGCTGTTGGTGGCGTACTGGTCGAGGTAGAGACCCCACTTGTTGGTGCCGTTGAACTTCATCCACATCGGGCCCTCGACCCGCGTGCCGGTCGTGCCCTGCGTGCCGATCAGGCCGATGCCGGAGAGGTCGCCCAGCCTGGTCCACGTCCCGAGGATGGAGTTGCTGCCCTCGAGGGTGATCTGCCCGTCGGCGGAGGCCCGCACGTAGCGGTAGTTACCGACACCGGCCGGGACCTCGATGATCTGGGTGTCGATGATCTCCTGGGCGCCGGGGCGGTCGATGTAGATCTGCGGGGTGGTGATGGTGCGGAAGTCGCTGGTGCGGGCGTAGAAGATGCGGTGCTTCGTCGCGCCGTTGAGGGGCACGTTCGTCGCCCAGTACAGGACGTAGTCGTTGGTCTCGGGGTCCCAGATCGCCTCGGGGGCCCAGGCGTTGCGGCCGTCGGGGATCGCGCCGGCGACGTTGAGCAGCCACGGATCCGACCATGAGACCAGGTCCGACGACTCCCACACCACCAGGTTGCGGCTGCCGTTGTTGATGGAGGCGTTCCAGTCCTGCCCGCAGCTGATGCACAGGTCGGTCGCGATGATCCAGTACTTGCTGCCGTCGGGGGACCTCACGAGTGCCGGGTCGCGCACCCCCTTGGTACCGACCGTGGAGCGCAGCACCATGGCGCCGCCGTTGAGGTCGTTCCAGTGCAGGCCGTCGGTGCTGTGCGAGAGGTACATCTGCTGGTTGGTCGCCCCCTCACCGGTGAAGTGCACCATCAGGTAACCCGGGTCGGCGGCGGCGGCCCGCTGAGGTGTGGTGACGACTTGGGCGGTGAAGAGCAGGCAGGCGGCGACGAATATCGCCGCCAGCCGTGAGAGAACCGCGGGCATATGCGTTCCTGTCTTTCTGGGGTGCCGTGAGCAGGGGCAAGTGAGGTCGAGGGTGAGGCCCGGCCTCCGTACTGTCGGGGCAGGACCGGCTCCGCGCGACGTGGGCCCACGTCGCGCTGGTCAGCGGCCGACGTGCCGCGGTTTCCGCGTGAGCATGGCAACGACCGGGGACCCCGCCATGGCGGGTCGGGCGACGAGGGCGGCGCAGAGGGTCGCCGGAGCCGGCTCGGGAGCGTGCCGGAGACGGGTGCGTAACATGGGCTGTCCCCTTTGACCGGCCATGGTTCGAAAAATCGAACGTTGTTCGCAAGTTCGATCAGAAGATAGGTCTCAGTCAGAAGCGCGTCAATGAAACCGGCCAGTTCGATTTCCGCGCGTTCGTACCCCGCAACCGCCCATGACGGTGAGACTTTCTCCGCTACGCCCCTGAGCTGCGGAGACTTCCCCACGCGCTCGGGCCGCGCGTCAGAACGCCGACCGCACAACCACTGCCAGGGCGCTGCGAACAGGACAGGGGTCTCGCCTGCAAGCACATAACGCCGAAACCTCCATCCGTCGGCGGCCTCGGAGAGCAACACTGGCCCGGCGGATCGAACCTCGGCCTCCGGCGCGACGCCCTCGCGTCCAGTCTCGCGACGGCGTGCTCGCGTCAGCGGGCAGCCGCCGCGTAGCGCCAGCCGCATGCGACAGCGACGAGGTGACCTTCCCGACGATCACGACCTCTCAGTTCCGGGTGGTCTTCACCCCCCAGGCAGGCAAGTTCGTCGGCGTCACCGAGCTGGGGTCCTGGTACCCGGAGACACCGCAAGTGAAGATCGTCAACAAGAACAGCAACCTGGAGCTCGGGATCACCGGTTCCTCGATCGTCGCCGGAGCTGCCGTACAGCAGCAGAGCGCCAGTGACAGCGCCAACCACTGGTGGAAGATCGTCCCGGCCGAGAACGGCTACTACAAGATCTTCAACACCAACAGCGGACAGGTCATCGGCGTCAAGGGAGCGTCCACGACCGCCGGCGCGGCGGCGGTGCAGTGGGGGGACACGCTGACCGCCGACCACCTGTGGTCGATCGTCGACGCCGGTGGCGGCTACGCCAAGCTCGTCAACAAGAACAGCGGCCTGGTACTGGGCTATTCGATTTATGCACTATTCGCGCGGCGGTCCGCGGCAGATGGTGCGCAAAGCCGGCCGTATCGCCGATGCGGGAGCTACTGGCGAGCCTTCCCAAGGCCAATGCCGTTGCGTTACGGGTTTGCTGGTTGGGGTCGTTGAACGGTGATTGCCCGGGTGTCGGTTCGGGTGGGTTGGGGCCAGGTGTGGTGTTCGGCCCGTTTGAGCCGGTAGTTGGACATCTTGCGCTTGACGACGCGAGGCTGGCTGCGCAGGCGTCTGGGCGGTAGGAGTCGTTCCAGGAGGTCCTGCTGGAGCAGGACGAGGGTTCTGACCAGGAGGTCAGGGGGAAGTACTGCCCGGCATGACAGTCATACCGCGTCGGGCGGAGCGCAGGGTCTCAGTGAAGGAGATCCGGTCGGGGTCCAGGCACCGGGTCGCGGCCGTTCCCACCATCAGCTCGCGCGGGCCTCGCCGTGCGCCGAAGCAGCCGCGGGTGGGGCCACTTCAGCGGCGGTCGGCTCGCCGCCCCGCTCGCTGAGCATGGGTGCCGCTGATCATGTTCGTCCTCGGGCGACCGTCTTCGCCGCGATCTGGTCCCGCTTCTTCCGCCGAGGCCCCCTGGAACACCTCCTCGACGCCGCCACCAAGCCGGCGAAGAACATCCGATGAGACCCGGCCGGGGTGGGACGCCCCTCGTTCCACCCCGGCACCGAGATGCCCGAGCAGTCCGGATTCGGTCGGCGGAGGTGCTCGCCGATGCCCGGTCTGTCACCGGTGCCCGGCTCCGGCGGGCCAGAACCGCAGGTCAGGCATGGGTGCGCAGGGCTGGGGGCTCGGGTCACGAGGGAGAGGTCCGGTGCGGGCGCGCGACTGCCGTGAACGGCTCTCCCTGGGTATCGCGGCCGACGCGGACGAGCGCCAGGTAGACGACCGAGGTGACGACCATGCCGGGAATCCAGGACAGGTCGGCGTTGGAGAAGTGTCGTGCGACGGGCCCGACGTACCAGGCGTTGCTCATGGCCGGGATGCCGGACACCACGCCGATCAGGAAGGCGATGAGGACCTTGAGGTTGACCCCTTTGTGGGTCCACGTGGCCGGATCGCTCCAGTACTTTCCGCTGCGGACGTACATGCCGGGGACGTCGTACTCTCCGTGCTGGACGAGGTAGAAGTCCACGAGGTTCACCGCTCCCCAGGGAATGAGCAGCAGGAGCAGGAACGACAGGAACGCCGTCAGGTTGGCGGTGAAGTCCTGTGACGCCGTGACGGCCAGGCCCAGACCGATGACGAGGGTCGGCAGCATCATCGCCGCACGGGTCCGGAACGAGTTCGGGATCTTGACGAAGGTCGAGAGGCCGGTGATCAGGTTCAGCATCCCGCCGTAGAGGTTGAGCATGTTCGTCACGGCCAGGCCCAGGGCGGTCACCACCAGGACGACAGCGGCGAGGGCGCCACCGCCGAGCGCGGCACTGGTGCTCTGGAAGACGTCCGCGGCAGCGAATTTGGCCGCGAGCAGCACACCGATGACGCAGCAGAAGGTGGACGACAGGAACACCCCGGCCGCCGTCCACCAGAAGACCGCCCGGCCTGACGCGTCGCTCGGCAGGTAGCGCGAGTAGTCCGAGACGGCCGTCGCGTAGGTGAGCGCGAACGTCACCGCGACCCCGGTGCCGGCGAGGAACGACGCGAGCGACACCGGACCGGACGTCACCGCCACGCCGTCCCCTCGGACGAGCGTGTAGCCGCTGACGACGATCAGGCTGATGGTGAGCGGCCAGGTCGCGTAGCGGGTGACGACGTGGATGGCCCGGTTTCCCATCAGTGCGGGGAGCACGCTCAGCGCGGCGATCAGACACGTGGCCAGGGGCAGCGGGATCCTGCCGTCCGTGGCCACCTTGAGCGCGATACCGCCCGCGAGCGAGACCGAGACCGTGAACCCGACATACATGACGGACCCCACCACGACGGGCACCAGGGCGCCGAGGTAGCCGAACTGGCCGCGGCTTTGGATCAGTTGGGGAATCCCCAGCCTGGCACCCTGGATCGAGTGCAGGGCCATGAGGACGGTCCCGACCAGGTTGCCGATGACGGCGGCGAGCAGCGCCAGCGGGATGTTGCGGCAGACCGAGTAGATGATCGCGCCGAAGATGGCGTTGCCGACGTTGAGGTTGGAGGCGAACCACACGTGGAAGAGGTCGCGGGGGCGCCCTCGCCGATGGGATGCGGGCACAGGATCGACGTGGTGCAGTTCGATCCCGGCTTCAGTGGCGGGTGTTCCGGTCATGCGCTCTCATTCCTTTCACTGGCGGCCTTGCCCGGTCGTGGGGTGCCGGTGAATCGATCGGGCCGAGGCCGTGCGGGACTGCGCCCGCTCCTCGAGCACCCGGGTGAACTGGGCGAGGAAGTAGTCGGCGGCCGCCTTGTCGAAGCAGAGGGGCGGCTTGATCTTCAGGACGTTGAGCTCGACTCCGGTGGGTTGGATGACGACACCGAGTTCGAGCATGCGTGCGCACATCTGGGTCGCGGCGGCGGGCGCCGGCTCCTTGTCGCCGCCCGGTACGACGATGTCGACCCCGCGGTAGAGGCCCTCCCCGTAGACGGCGCCGATCTCGGGGAAGCGCGCCGCCAACATGTTGAGCTCTCCGCCGAGGTACGCACCGACCGTGCGCGCGTTCTCCGGCAGGCGTTCGTCACGGAGGACGTCGAGGACCGCCGTACCGATCCGGCACGAGACCGGGCCACCGCCGGTGGAGGAGAAGAACCCGGCTCGTCGGCCGAACTCCGCCGCGATCTCGGCCCGGCACGCCACGACACCGAGGGGATGTCCGTTGCCGGTTGCCTTCGCCGCGGCGACGATGTCGGGGGTCGCGCCCTGGCCTTCGAACGCCCAGAAGGCCGGTCCGGTCCGCCCCATCCCGACCTGGATCTCGTCGGCGACGCACACCCCGCCTGCCTCGCGCACGGCGGCGTAGGCCGCGGCCAGGTATCCCGGAGGCGGAACGATTCCTCCTTGGCTGCCGAGCAGGGGCTCGGCCACGAACGCGGCCACGCCACCGCCCGGGCGGGCTTCGGCGCAGGCTTGCCGCACGGACTCCGCATACGGCTCGGCGCGCGCACCGTGCCGGCCCCGGTACGGGTCGGGTGTCTCGGCGACGTGGACGTGGTCGTCGAGCTTCTCGCGCCAGCGCGGGCGGTCATGGGGAAGTGTGTCCAAGGCGAACACGTCCGAGGTCCAGCCGTGGTAGGAGCCTTCGATGACGACCACCGAGCGACGCCCGGTGTGGACGCGGGCCAGTTGGACGGCGAGATCGACGGCCTCGCTGCCCGAGTTCACGAAGAAGAAGGTGTGCAGTTCCTCGGGCAGGGTGCCGGCGAGCCGTTCCGCGTACTCGCCCATGGCGTCGTACAGGAAGCGGGAGTTGGTGTTGAGCAGTGCCATCTGCCGAGCCGCTGCCGAGGTGAGTGCGGGGTGGGAGTGCCCGACGATCGCGACGTTGTTGATCATGTCGAGGTACCGTCGGCCCGCGCTGTCGTAGAGCCAGTGCCGCCGGCCTCGGACCATCTGCACGGGAGTCTCGTAGTACGTCGACTGGGCGCCGGCCACGTACGTGGCCCGGCGCTCATGCACGCGTTCGACCGATTTTCCGCGCTCCGCCCTGGTGGGCGTCCCGACGAGCGGTGACGGGTCCGCACAGAGCGTCAGGAGGGCCGCACGGTCCCGGACCCTGCCGTGGCCCGGCAGGTCGGGTGAGAGCCCGAGCTGCACGTGGACGTGGGAAGGCAGCGGGCCGGCCGACGGTGCGACCAGCGCGACCTCGGTACCACGGCGCACGGTGTGCCCGTTGGAGAAGTGCGGGGCCACTCCGGCGAGCCGGACGAAGAAGGTGGTGGTGTCGACGCGGCTCTGCAACACGACGGCGTGAGCATCGGCCCGGACCACCGTGGCGTCGAGCGGGGCGTACACCGCGGTGCCGGCGGGGACGAACAGGTCGGCACCCAGGTGCAGTGCGGCGGGCGCCTGGTCGGTGAGGTCGCGCTCACCGAGGCGGATCTCGTCGAAGCGCCCGACGGCCACCTCCGTGTCGGATCCGAGCGTGGGGAAGGCCGCGCCGTCCAGCCAGTTGCCCGCCGAGAACAGCTCCGACTCGACGCTCAGATCGACCGGCCGGAGCGGACCGAACTCCTGGTCGCGGAGTATCGGGCTCGGCGACTGCCGGGCGACGAGATCGGCCAGGTCGGTCTCCGGCGCGCCGAAGCCGCAGGCCTGGCGCACCATCGCCGTGGCGAGCGCCGGGTCGGTCTCCACCACGGCCCGCAACGCCCGCCAGTCCTCGGCGGCGACCTTGGCCGCCCCCTCGTCGCCCGGATCCTGTTGCGACGCGACGGTCTGGAGCGCCGCGCAGAGCACGGCACGCGCGCGGACCAGCGTCCAGAGCGCGTCCGCCTCTGCCTCGGACAACGACAGCCGGTCGAGGTACCCGGCGAGGACGGGCAGGGCCGCCCCCAGCGAGTCCTCGGGAGCACGTGCGACGGCGGCCAGCATCGGCGTCGCGACCTCGCCGGCCCGCCACGTCCACACCAGGTCACCGAAGTCGATGATCCCGGTCGGGACGAACGCTCCGTCGGCATCGAAGTCACCGACCACGTTGTACTCGTGGATGTCGGTGTGCACGGCCTGTTCCGGCAGTCGCCCGGCGGTCCCACCGCCGACGAGATCGGCCACCGGAGCGAGCGCCCGATCGATGAGGGCGTTCTCCGGGCCCGTGAAGTGATCGGTGAGCCCGGACACGGTCCGGACCGCGTGGCGCGGATCCCACGAGGAGTGGCGGTGCAGCCCGGGGTGGTCGAACCCGGCGAGTGCCGCGACCGATCTCGCGGCCAGTCGGCCAAGGCCGCGCAGCGCCGTCGGCGAGAGGTACGCGACGGAGCCCAGCGGTGCGCCCGGAACCCACTCCAGCAGCCGCACGCGGAGTCCGGCGCGGTCGACCAGGTCATGGTCCTGCAGCGTCGGAATGGCTTCCGGCACCACGAGACCCGGATCCCGGGACCGGAAGCGACGGATCGCCAGGTGCTCGGCGTGGACTGCCTCCACACCGCCCTCGGCCGGCGTCGCCTTCAGGACGTACCGGCGCCCGTCGCTGTCGTCTCTGACCAGCATGACCTGGTCCTGGGTGCTCCCCAGGTCGGTGAGCCGAGCGGTGATTCCCCATTCCTCACGCAGGAGGCGGGTCGCATCCTGCTCGGACAGCATGGGTCCGGTGAAGGGGGCGGCTGAGGCGCCGACGTCCACTGCGCCTTCGTCGGTGAACGACCGTTGTGCCTCAGCCATGGTGCGCCAGTTCCGGCCGCCAGTCGGGGTCGCTCCAGAGCCCGAGACGTGCTTCGGCGGCCGCCCCGAGGCGGAACGCGGTCAGATCGTCGAACGGTCGGGCGACGATCTGCACGCCGGTCGGCACCCCGTTGCCCGCGCGGCCCGAGGGCACGTTGAGGACCGGATGGCGGCTCGCGATGTTGAAGAGCTGGGTCAGGCACTGGCTCACGAGGTTGTCGAAGTGCACGCCCTCGGTGAGCTCGACGGGTTCCGCGGACGTGGCGTCCGCGGGGTAGCCGGTGGTGGCCATGGTCGGACAGATGATGGCGTCGTGGTCGCGGTAGATCTCGGCGAGCACGGCGTGCATGCGGCCTTCCTCTTCCGCGGTCCGCAGGGCGCCGAAGTTCTCCAGGGCGGCCCCACACGCCTCGACGACGTCGAGGACGTTCCGGGACCAGCGCGGGTCCTCAGCCGGCGCCGACTCCCGTACGGACGGTGCCAGGAGGAGGCCGTAGTGCGCCATGGCGGTGGCTATGATCGACTGACGGGTGATCGGGATCTCGACCGGCGT
This sequence comes from Streptomyces stelliscabiei, assembly GCF_014873495.1. Classification (GTDB taxonomy): domain Bacteria; phylum Actinomycetota; class Actinomycetes; order Streptomycetales; family Streptomycetaceae; genus Streptomyces; species Streptomyces bottropensis. The sequence continues at coordinate 10,173,595 of NZ_JADBGF010000001.1, forward strand.
CACCTCGGCTCCGGCGTCACGCAGGGCGCTCGCGAACCGCTCGATGTTGGCCGCAGCCTCGGGGACGAGGGGGAAGTCACCGATGGTGACCGCGAGCCCGACCTTCAGTCCCGCACACGATCCGAAGGTCGTCGGGAGCGGTGGAGCAGCAGGTACCGAGACGTGGTCGACGAGGTCCGGCCCGGCGATCACGTTCTGGAAGAGAGCACAGTCGGTGACCGTGCGGGCCATCGGCCCGTCCTGACAGTAGGTGTCGAAACTGAGCGGCGGCAGCGACGGCACCCGTCCGTAGGGGGGCCGGAACCCGACGACTCCGCACAGAGCCGACGGAACCCGGATGGAGCCCGCGATGTCGGAGCCGGTGGCCAGGGGGGCGAGCCCGGCAGCCAGTGCCGCACCCGAGCCGCCCGACGAACCGCCGGGGCTGTAGTCGAGGTTCCATGGATTGCGTGTGACGCCCCACAGCGCGGAGTGGGTGGTCACGGCGATCGAGAACTCCGGCGTCGTGGTCCGCAGGTGCAGGACCGCGCCGGCGTCGATCAGGCGCTGGACCATCGGCTGGGTCTGCGTCGCGACGTTGCCTTCGGTCATCAGGGAGCCGAAGCGATGGGACCTGCCGGCGATCGGCATCTCCTCCTTCACCGCGACCGGGACGCCTTCGAGCGCCCGGGGCGCCGGGCCCTTCCCCGCGTACCTGGCCTCGGCGGCCCGCGCGACCTCGTGGGCCTCGTCGAACATCTCCTCGGCGACCGCGTTGACCTCGCTGGTCTTGGCGACCCGTGCGATCAGCGAGTCCAGGACTTCCACCGGGGACAGTTCGCGCCGCCGAAACGCTCCCAGCATCTCGTCGGCCGACAGATAGTTCAGGTCCATCCTTCGCTCCTCTTGGCGATGGGCAGCACAGGCAGAACAGGAAGTGCGGGTGAGCAGCGGGCTACTGCGCGAACAGCGTCAGGGGACCGCCTGCCGGGCTCAGCCCGCGCTCCTCCTGGATGGAGTTGCCGCCGTCCACCACGAACAGTTGTCCGGTGACGTAGGACGATTCCGGCGAGGCCAGGAACGCCACCAGCGCGGCCACCTCCCCGGGACGCCCGGCACGGCCGACCGGTGTTGCCGCCCCGAGGGCGTCGACGTGCTCGTCGAGTCCCCCGGTCGCGATCCAGCCGGGCGCGACGGCGTTGACCGTGATGCCCCGCGAGGCCGTGTCCATGGCTGTCGAGCGAGTGAGACCGATCAAGCCGGCCTTGGCCGTGTGGTAGGCGACGTCACCCTTGTAGGCCATCACCGGACCCGAGAGCGACGACATGTTCACCACCCGGCCGTAACCGCGGTCCAGCATCGGCCGGAGCGCAGCACGGGTCATGTAGAAGGTGGTGTCGAGGTTTCGCGAGAGGGCCGAACGCCACTGCTCGTCGGAGGCCGTCGCGAGGCTGGACGGATCCTCGGGCTCGGCCACCGAGACCATGCCGGCGTTGTTGACGAGAACGTCGATCCGGCCGAAGGCATCCAGCGCCTCGGCCACCACCGACTCGGCGAACCGGGCATCGGTGAGATCGCCTGCGACCCCACGGACGGGGCAGCTCCCCGCCAGCTCGGCCACCCGCTCGTGAATCCGCCCGGTGGTCGAGGTGATCAGCAGCGAGTAGTCGTCGGCCAGCCGTTCGGCGCAGGCGAAACCGATGCCGGACGCACTGCCGACCCCGGTGATGACCGCGACGGGCCGGCCGTCGGCGTTGGTCGGGTTCATGTGGTGCCCACCCTCGAATCCCTGGACGTCTCGTGACGTGACTGAGTTGAACGTTCGTCACAGTAAGGGAGAACAAGGCTGCGCGGCAATGAGCAATTCACCTGTATGCCAGGGGGAGGGTACCGTCACGAACTCGAGTGGGGGTCGGCTTTTCTTGATACGAGTGGTACGTTCGTTCCAGTTCCAGCGATGAAGGGACAGGATGCCGCGGCGCACCGCACAGGCACTTCGCCCCCCGATTGCTACCGTGCGGCCATTGCCGTCGTGCGACGCCCGGCGGTCACCCACAGGCGAGAAGGACGACGACAGACATGAGCCGGCCCGGCGAGTCCGCCCAGCAACGAGACACCCCTGTCCTGACCGAGCGCGGCGGGGTCCGCAAAGCGGCCATCCTCGAAGCAGCCCTGCGGGTCATCGGAGACAAGGGACTCGCCGGGCTCTCCATGCGTGCCATCGCGGCGGAGGCGGGGCTGCCGCTCGGAGCTCTCGGCTACTACTTCAAGACCAAGGACGATCTGATCCTCGAGGCGTTCGAGTTGCACACGCGCCGGGAGGCGGACCGGGTCCTCGCCGCCTTCGCGGGTGTCGAGAACGGCGACCATGCCGACGACATCGCGGAGCACCTCACGACGTTCATCCATCACGGGCTGACCGAGGCACGCACGAGCCTGGTCGCGGAGTACGAGTTCCTGATCGAGTCGACCCGCAGGCCGGATCTCGCACGTGTCTCGCGAGCGTGGCGCCAGGCGCTGCAGATCCAGGTCGGCCATGTCGCGAACCGGCTCGGCTCGGACGATCCCGAGACGGACTCAGAGATCATTCTCTCGGTCATCGCGGGTCTGGAGATCGACCATCTCTCCACACCGCTCGACCCGTCGACGACGCAGGCGATCCGGACCGCACTCCGCCGCACGATCACAAGGCTCGGGCTCCGTGGCAACGCCGCGCGGCAGTAGGTCCCAGCCCGGCAGTCCGAACGAACGGCACCTCCCCGTGCGGCAGGCGGCATCGCTGATCCCGCCTGCCGCTGACCGCCGACGAACGCGGTCAGCGGCAGACCGCGGTGCTCCCGACCTCACCGGCTGGTGGTGGTGCGGGCGGCATAGACCCGGAGGTCCTCGCGTCCGCACTCGGCGAGCACCGGGCGGGCGGAGTGCCGCCCGGCGCACAGGACCTGCCGGCGGCGACGACCGGGCCAGAGGTCGGCTGAACCCTAACAAGATCATTCTCGGCGAGTGCCTCCCGAGGGTTCAACGCATGGGAGGCTGTCAAGCGATGACCCCCGAGGAGCAGGAACTGATCATGGGCCTGGCGGTCGGACTGGGTGATGGTCCGACGCGCACGCTCGACGAGGTGCTCGCCCACTTCGGCGAGTCCGACGGCGAGGCCCTGGCGCTGAGGCTGCTCCGGGACGCCATGGAGCGCCAGGACGCCGACGACGTCGAGATGGCGCTGATCCTCCATGCCGCCGCCGACGCCTCGGTCGAGGAGTTCCTGGAGGCGTTGACCGAGTTGCTCCCCGCCGACTGGCACAGGGACCACGAGGACATCGTCAGGATGCTGGGCCGCCTCCGCTCGCCCCGTACGGTGCCGACGCTGGCCCTGGCGACCCACTGGGTTCCCGAGCATCTGGACTGGGACGAGAACCGGGCGCTCGCGGTGAAGGCGATCTGGGCTCTCGGCGCCATTCCCGGCCCGGAGGCCCGGGACGCCCTCGAAGGCTTGCGCGACGACGAGAACAAGATCGTCCGCGAGAACGCGCTGAATCAACTCGCACGCCGCGGCGAACTCTGACCGCGGAGTCGTAGCCGCCGCTCCGTCGGAGCGAATGGAGGTTTCCGGCTGCTCGGGGCAGGCGGTCCACAGGCCGGCTCCCGCCTGCCGGGCGGCGTCCTCGGAGTCAGAGATCCTGGGCCAGTACTTGTCGTTGGGCGGGAAGAGGACCGCCTCGGCGTGACCGCTGCGGACAAGGGACTGGTTGACGAAGGCGCCCTGCTCGTTCCGCACGTACAGCAGGTACCGGTCATAGCGGTCGGTGAGGTCGACGTCCCGTTCGGCGCGGACGCGGCTGCCCGGCGGTAGGAGCGTGGCCGTGCGGCCAGTGACGTCGTCGGCGAAACAGGCACCGCGCTCCGGAGTGTCGATCTCCAGAAGCCGGACCCGGGCCACGGTGTCCTTCGGCGGGACCTCGCCGTCGCCGCGCACCTCGAGGGTGTCACCGTCGATCGTAATGGCACCGCGGGCTGGTCTGGCAACGGTGAGGGGCTCACGTTCAACGGGTCCGGCACCTGCATCAAGGTGCCGGACAACATCATGAGCGGCATGAACTCGATCACCGTCTCGATGGACTTGCAGCTCGATGCCGCCCAGGCCACGCCGGCGGCGAGAACAGGCCCAGAACGAATCGGAACTGAACTGGCCAGTCCCATTGACGTGCTCTTGGCTGAAACCTATCTTTCGTTCGTAGTTCATGGTTCGCAATACCGCACGTCGTTCGAAATATCGGACTGCGGCCGTCGAAGGGGGCAGCACGTGTTCCGCACCCGCCACTGGTCCACCGTTCCGCGCTCCGGCGAAGCCTCCGGCAGGAGGCCGGCGATATCTACGGCTGTCGGCCCGCTCTTCCCATCCCAGACCCTCGCTCTCCGAGGCGCCGGCGCCCTGGCCCTGGACTCCGGTGACAACGCCGCCTTCGACGTGTTCGCTCCGGCCGACGGCTACTGCACCGTGCACGCCGACTACGCATCCACCGCGAGCGGCACGCTCGGCCTGGCCGGCGACACTGCCGTGACGCCGGCGTCCAGCAGCGGCAGCCCGACGGACAAGACCCTGAAGCTGGGCCTGTCGGCGGGTAACAACCGCATCACCGCCGCCGGCCCGTCCAGCGACAGCCTCACCCTGCGCGACCTGCGTGTCACCGGCGGCGTCGACACCACGGGCGCCACGACCTACCAGGCCGAGGCCGCCACCCGTGCCGGAGCCGCGGCTGTCGCCAACAGCACCTGGGCCTCCCGGCGGCAAGTACGTCGGCAGCGTCGGCAACGGCTCGGGCGACACCCTCGCCTTCCAGGTGCACGCCCCTGCGGCCGGGCGCTACGTGATGAACGTGCGCTACGCCAACAACCAGGTCTCCGGGTCCGGCAACTGCAACCTTGAGCAACTCCTCCGCCTTCGCGCCCGACATCGACAAGGTGACCGTCGCGCCGCTCAACGGCCGGCTTCCCGGCTTCCCGGATCTCACTTTTCGCCTTGTCCATCCACTCGAACGACGTACGAAATATCGAACAGAGAGAGCAGATGGTGAACGCTGAACACGCGGAACAGCCGCAGTCCGACACCTACGTCATCGGAGTCGACTACGGGACGCTGTCCGGACGGGCCATCGTGGTTCGCGTGTCCGACGGCACCGAACTCGCCTCCGCCGACCACCCCTACACCCACGCCGTCCTCGACCGGGAGCTGCCCGACGGGACCCCGCTGCCGCCCGACTGGGCCCTGCAGGTGCCCTCGGACTACATCGACGTCCTGCGTATCGCCGTACCGGAGGCGCTGGCCCGGGCCGGTGTGCGGCCGGAGCAGGTCATCGGGATCGGTACGGACTTCACCGCCTGCACGATGCTGCCGGTGCTCACCGACGGCACCCCGCTGTGTGAACTGCCGCACCTCACCGGCCGCCCGCACGCCTACGTCAAGCTGTGGCGCCACCACGCGGCGCAGGCCCAGGCCGACCGGATCACCGACCTGGCCGCAGAGCGCAAGGAGCCGTGGCTGAAGCGGTACGGCGGGAAGATCTCCTCGGAGTGGGAGTTCGCCAAGGCACTGCAACTGCTGGAGGAGGACCGGGAGCTCTACGAGCTGACCGACCGCTGGATCGAGGCCGCCGACTGGATCGTGTGGCGGCTGTCCGGCACCTACGTCCGCAACGCCTGCACCGCCGGATATAAGGGCCAGTACCAGGACGGCACCTACCCTTCCCCCGAGTACCTCGCCGCGCTCAATCCCGGCTTCGCCGACTTCGTGACCACCAAGCTGGACCACCCCATCGGTCAACTGGGCGATTTGGCAGGCACGTTGACGGCCGAGGCCGCCGCGTGGACGGGTCTTCCCGAAGGCATCGCGGTCTGCGTCGGCAACGTCGACGCCCATGTGACGGCGCCCGCCGCCACGGCCGTCGAACCGGGCCGGATGGTGGCCATCATGGGCACCTCGACCTGCCACGTCATGAGCTCCGACCAGTGGGCCGAGGTCCCGGGCATGTGCGGCGTCGTCGACGGCGGCATCCTGCCCGGCCTGTGGGGCTACGAGGCCGGGCAGAGCGGCGTCGGCGACATCTTCGGCTGGTTCATCCGCACCGGCTTCCCCGAGTCGTACGCCAAGGAGGCCGCCGCGCTCGGACGGAACGCACACGAACACCTGACGGCACTCGCGGCCGAACAGGAGATCGGCCAGCACGGACTGATCGCTCTGGACTGGCAGAGCGGCAACCGCAGCGTCCTGGTCGACCACGACCTCAGCGGAGTCCTGGTGGGCCTGACCCTGTCCACCCTCCCGGAGGACGTCTACCGGGCGCTGCTGGAAGCCACCGCCTTCGGCACCCGCACCATCATCGAGACATTCGAGACCGCGGGCGTGCCCGTCCACGAACTGATCATCGCGGGCGGCCTGACGAAGAACGCGCTGCTCATGCAGATCTACGCCGACGTCACCCGCCGACCCCTCGGCGTGATCGACTCTGCCCAGGGACCCGCTCTCGGCTCGGCGATGCACGCGGCGGTCGCGGCGGGGGCGTACCCGGACATCCGGGCCGCCGCCCGGGCCATGGGCAAGGCGCGTGCGGGCGTCTACCAGCCCGACCCGGAGCGGGCCGCGGCCTACGACCGGCTGTTCGCCGAATACCAGCTCCTGCACGACTACTTCGGGCGCGGCGCCAACGAGGTCATGCACCGACTACGCCGGATCCGCGCCGAGGCGTCCGCCTGAGCGACCCCCTGTACCCGACGGCCCTCGCCTCATCGGTGGTCGTCACCCTGAAAGGAAAACCCTCATGAACACCAGCACCACCCCCTACCTCGAGCACGAGATCTGGTTCCTCACCGGAAGCCAGGGCCTGTACGGCGACGACGTCCTGCGTCAGGTGGCCGACCAGTCCCGGAGCATCTCCGAGACCCTCGGCCGCCCCGGCAAGCTGCCGGTCAGGATCGTGTGGAAACCGGTCCTCACCAACGCCGAGTCGATCCGGCGGATCTGCCAGGAGGCGAGCGCCTCCGACACCTGCGTGGGCGTGATCGCGTGGATGCACACCTTCTCACCCGCCAAGATGTGGATCGGCGGACTCAGCGCCCTGGACCGGCCGCTGCTGCACCTGCACACCCAGTACAACCTGTCGCTGCCCTGGCCGAGCATCGACATGGACTTCATGAACCTCAACCAGGCCGCCCATGGCGACCGCGAGTTCGGCCACATCGAGTCCCGTGTGGGCATCGACCGCAAGATCGTCGCCGGGCACGCCACCGACCCACGAGTCATCCGACGCGTCTCGGCCTGGGCCCGCGCCGCCGTCGGCCGCCACACCTCCCGCAGCCTGCGCCTCGCCCGCTTCGGCGACAACATGCGCGATGTCGCCGTCACCGAGGGCGACAAGGTGGAGGCCCAGCTGCGGTTCGGCTTCTCCGTGAACACCTACGCCGTCAATGATCTCGTCGCCGTCGTGGACGCGGTCGAGGACAAGGTGGCGGCCGAACTCGCGGAGGAGTACGTCGAGTCGTACGACGTGGTCGCGGCGCTGCGCCCCGGCGGCATCCGCCACGACTCCCTGCTCTACGCGGCCCGTATCGAGGCCGGCCTGCGGACCTTCCTCTCCGAGGGCGGCTTCACCGCCTTCACCACGAACTTCGAGGACCTCGGCGGCCTGCGCCAACTGCCCGGCCTCGCTGTCCAGCGGCTGATGGCCGACGGCTACGGCTTCGGCGGCGAGGGCGACTGGAAGACCTCGGCCCTGCTGCGCACGATGAAGGTCATGGGCGCCGGGCTGCCCGGCGGCACCTCCTTCATGGAGGACTACACCTACCACCTCGGCCCCGGCACCCCACGCGTCCTCGGCGCCCACATGCTGGAGGTCTGCCCCTCCATCGCATCCGCCCGCCCTCGCTGCGAGATCCATCCCCTCTCCATCGGCGGCCGCGAGGACCCCGTCCGTCTGGTCTTCGACGCGGCGCCCGGAAAAGCGGTCGTCGTCGGCCTCTCCGACCTCGGCGACCGGTTCCGGCTGACCGCCAACGCCGTGGATGTCATCAGCCCCAGCGAGCCGCTGCACCGCCTGCCGGTGGCCCGCGCCGTGTGGAAGCCCCGCCCCTCTCTCGCGGAGTCCGCCGAGAGCTGGCTTCTCGCCGGCGCCCCGCACCACACCGTGCTCAGCTCGGCCGTCGACATCGAGACACTCACCGACTACGCCGCCATGACCGGCGTCGAGCTGCTCACCATCGACGAGACCACCAGCATCGAGCAGTTCGCCAAGGAAGTCCGCTGGAACGCCGCCTACCACCGCCTCGCCCAAGCCCTGTGACAGCGGTGCAGCCCAAGAACCGGATCCGTATCCAAGGAGACGACGACAGATGACCGTACGAGTCCGCGACGGCCTGCGCCAAGAGGTGCTGAACGCGAACCTGGCCATCCCTCAGGTCGGCCTGGCGACGCTGACCTGGGGCAATGTGAGCGGCGTCGACCGTGAGGCAGGCGTCTTCGTCATCAAGCCCTCCGGCGTGCCCTACGAGGATCTCGCCCTCGACCACCTGGTGACCGTTCGCCTCTCCGACGGCGAGGTGGTCGACGGAGACCTGCGCCCCTCCACCGACACCGAGACCCACCGCTGCCTCTACCTGGCTTTCCCCTCCATCGGCGGCGTCACCCACACCCACTCCACCCACGCCGTCGCCTTCGCCCAGGCCCGCCTGGAGATACCGGTGCTGGGGACCACCCACGCCGACACCTTCAACGGCCCCATCCCCTGCACCCCCGACCTCACCGCCGAGCAGTGCGCGAAGGACTACGAGTACAACACCGGCCGGGTGATCGTGGACATGCTTAAGGAGGACGACCAGAAGGCCGTGGAGGTACCTGCGGCCATGGTCGCGGGCCACGGCCCGTTCACCTGGGGTGCCACCGCCCGCAAGTCCCTCGAACACGCCATCATCTGCGAGGCCGTCGCCGACATCGCCCTCCACACCCTGGCCCTGTCTCCGACCGCCCCGCCGCCCCCGCACCTCCTCAACCGCCACTACACCCGCAAACACGGCCCCGACGCCTACTACGGCAACCCCACTCCCGCACCGGCCGGATGAGCGCAGCGGCCGTCCCCGACCGGTGCGTCAGCGCCGACGGCCCCCGCAAGGGTTCGTCGTCGCCGTCATCCGGTACGGACCGGGCCGGCGGCCCTGCCGGTGGCTCTGCACCTGCCCTCACCCGGCGGACGTCGAAGAGACCTTCGACACGGACAAAGCCGAGAAGCCCCCTGCCGCCCAGCACGCCATCCCCGCACACCGGCCTGCAGCCGACCCGGAGGAAAAGCTCACCCTCTTCGCGAGCGGCCCGCAGGGGCGCGGGGGCAGGGAGGCACCATGAGGTCCCCGGTACAGGAGACCCTGCCGTTCGAGGACCTGCCGGAGGTACCGACCGCGTCGCCCTGGTGCCAGCGGTGGCGCGAACGGAGGCACTCGCGGGCGCATGTCCGGGACGGAGGTTTCGACGCCCGCCGCTACACCGTGGAGGCCCGCAACGGCCATGGTGCTCACATGCACCACACGGCTCTGCGTCGGCGTGGCGGCCGCCCGCACCGGTCGGCCGGGGGCTGCGGCGTGCGGGTGACGTCCCCGGCGCACCGTGGAGTATCCCGACCCTGAGAGCTTCCACCCGGGCAGATGGGCCAGAGCGGCCGACCTGCGGTCCGACATCCCGGACGTTCAGTCGAACGGCTCGTGTCCGCCTCCGGGCCCGACCACAGTGCTGGTCTCCTTCGACACGGGCAAGCTGCGCTCTGCGTCGTCGCCCCGGGCCGTCGGTGACTGGTTCGGCGCCGGGCGGCAGCGTGCCCCCGGCGAGCATGGAGCTTGGTGTGTCGGGACAAGAAGTGGTCGGAGAGCGGATTGACGATGCCGCGCAAGATCTCGACGGGCTGCCTGCGGCGACCATCGGCTGAGCAAGTCGGTGACGCGAGGGCGGCGGGCGCACTGCGTCCGTGCCGAAGCGCCCGCGGACTCGTCCGGCCCCAGCTGTGGAGCAGTAGGCGCACAGTGGGAGCCGTTGCTCGGTCCCGTACGGGCCGTCCGGCCTCTCCAGCGCGGTGTCGCCGAAGGTGGTGTGGGCGAATCGCCATCCGACACAGCAGATCGGCATGCGTCGTGGCCGTTGTGGCATGGAGCAGGTGACAAGCAGACAAGCGAGGCTCTCGAGCAGCCGCACCGTGGAGGCGGCGGACTGCGAAGGAGCGATCTCATGGGCCGATACGATCTCGCCCTCATCGGGTTCGGCGGCGTCAATCGCGCGCTTGCCGAGCTGATATCCCGGAGCGGGGAACGCCTGGCCGAGGAGCTGGGCTTCGCCCTGCGGGTGGTGGCGATCACCGATCTGCGGGCCGGTTCCCTGGTGGACACCGACGGCATCGATCTGGCGCCGCTGCTGGCCGCCGAACCTGGGGAGCTGAGCTTCGCGGGCCGTGCCGGCGGCAGCGCGGATCCGCGCAACGAGTGGGTGATCCGCGAGGTCCCGGCCGACATCGTCGTGGAGGCGACGTTCACCGATCCCACCGACGGCGAGCCCGCCCTCTCCCATGTGCGCTGGGCCCTGGAATCGAGCAAGCACGTGTGCACCACCAACAAGGGACCGGTCGCACTCGCCGGCCGCGCACTGAAGCAGCTGGCCGCAGAGCGCGGTGTCGGCTTCGAGTTCGAGGGCTCGGTACTCAGCGGGACCCCCATCCTGCGCACCGTCGAGCGCATGTTCGCCGGCCTTGAGGTCACAGGCGTCCAGGGCATCTTGAACGGCACCTCCAACTACATCCTCGGCCGCCTCGAAGAGGGCGTCGAGCTGTCGGCGGCCATCGCCGAGGCCCAGGAGCTCGGGTACGCCGAAGCCGATCCCACCGCGGACATCGAAGGCCATGACGTCCAGCTCAAGGTCATGATCCTGGCCAACGAGGTCCTCGGCGCGGACCTGCGCCGCGAGGACGTCTTCTGCGAGGGCATCTCCGCGATCACCCCCCATGAGGTGCGGGACGCCGCCTCGAAGGGGCTGCGCTGGAAGCTGGTCGGCTCCGCGGTCCGTCAAGAGGACGGCAGTGTCGATGCCCGCGTCGCCCCGCTGGCCCTGCCCGCCCAGCACCCGCTCGCCGGGATCTCCGGCCCGGTCAACGCGGTCGCCTTCCACACCGACCTCCTCGGCACCGTCACGGTGTCCGGGCCGGGCGCCGGGCGCATCGAGACCGCCTACGCCCTGCTGTCGGACATCATCGCCATCCACCAGCGCCACGCGGACGACGACACCGCCCCCACGCGCCCCGTTCTGAAGGAGACTCACCGTGTCTGACACCGTCGTGCCCCCCGGCATCGAACTCGGCACCGACACGACGCCCGTGCACAACCCCTACACCGGCGAGGTCATCGCCTCGGTGCCCACCGTCGACGCGAGCGCCGCTGGGAGCATTCTGCAGCAGGCGAGGTGCGGGCGCCGCACGGCGGCCGCGCTGTCCCGCGCCTCCAGGGCCGCCGTCCTGGAACGCGCCGCCCGCCTGATCGAGCGGCGCGCCGAGTCCTTCGCCCAGCTGATCGTCAGCGAGGCCGGCAAGACCATCACCCAGGCCCGCAAGGAGGTAGCCCGCGCGGTCAACACCCTGTCGCTGTCCGCGGCCGAGGCACGCCGCAACGCCGGCGAGGTCATCCCCTTCGACTCCTACGAGGGCTCGGAGAAGCGGCAGGGCTGGTTCACCCGCGAGCCGCTGGGCATCATCGCCGCGATCACCCCGTTCAACGACCCCCTCAACCTGGTCGCCCACAAGCTCGGCCCGGCCATCGCCGGCGGCAACGCGGTCATCCTCAAACCGTCCGCGCTGACGCCGCTGTCCGCGCTGCGCCTGGTCGACACCCTCATCGAGGCCGGCCTGCCCGAGGAGATCGTCACCGTCGTCAACGGCGATGCCGACATCGCCGCCGCGATCGTGGCCGCCCCCGACGTGCGCATGGTGTCCTTCACCGGCGGGTTCGCCACCGGCGAGGCCATCTCCCGCACGGCCGGCCTGAAAAAGCTCGCGATGGACCTGGGCGGCAACGCCCCGGTCATCGTCATGGACGACGCCGACCTCGACGAGGCCGTGGCCTCCTGCGTCTCCGGCGCGTTCTGGGCCGCGGGCCAGAACTGCATCGGCACCCAGCGGATCCTGATCGCCCGCGAGGTCTACGAGCGCTTCCGCGACGCGTTCGTCGCCCGCACCAAGCTGCTGCGCGTCGGCGACCCGCTCGACGAGCGCACCGACGTCGGCCCCATGATCACGCAGGAGGCCGCGGCCGCCACCCGGGCCAAGGTCGACAAGGCGGTCGCCGAGGGCGCGAGGCTGCTGTGCGGCAACCACGCCACCGGCTCCCTGTACGCGCCGACCGTCCTGGAAGACGTCCCGGCGACCTGCTCGATCTGGCAGGAGGAGGTGTTCGCCCCGGTCGTCGTGCTGCAGCCCTTCACGTCCTTCGAGGACGCCATCGAGCAGGCCAACGCCATCGACTACAGCCTCCACGCCGGCATCTTCACCTCCCGCCTGGACCGCGCCCTGAACGCGGCCCGGCTGCTGGAAGCCGGCGGAGTCATGATCAACGACTCGTCCGACTACCGCTTCGACGCCATGCCGTTCGGCGGATTCAAGTACGGCAGCATGGGCCGCGAAGGTGTTCGGTTCGCCTTCGAGGAGATGACCCAACCCAAAGTCGTCTGCATCAACCACATCAGCGAAGTGGTCCAATGACCGCCTTCCGTGCCGATCGGGGCTTTCCGGGTATCACGATGGCCGAGGAGCACGGGCAACTCCGCTGCTCACGTCGCTGCCGTCGAACTCCGCTCTCCTCGCGGGCGGTCGACCACCCTGGACAGCGTGAGCGCCGTGACCGTGTCCCGTACGCCCGGCATCTGGGCGATGTCCTCCCAGATGACTCGTACGCGTTCCAGCGAGGCCGCCTCCAGGCGCACCATGATGTCGAAGTCGCCGCTGAGGACCTCGCAGATGACGACCTCCGGGATGCGTTTGAGCGCGGCCAGGACATCGCCGCCGCGCATGCGGTCCTGGCGGTAGACGAGGACCAGCGCCGAGACGACATCGCCGGTGTCGTCGCCGGCGCGGACGATGGTGTAGCCGGCGATGTGGCCCTGGCGCTCCAGCCGTTCGACACGCTGGCGCACCGCGTTGCGGGACAGCAGCACCTTGCTTGCCAGCTCGGAGTGCGAGATGCGGGCGTTGCGGGTCAGCTCGGCGATGATCTTCTCGTCAATGGCGTCCACGGTGGACCGTCTCCTTCGCGAATCGGTCGAGGTCGCATGCCCTCACAGCAGGCTGGTCGCGGGGTGCCGCAGACACTGAGGCCGGTCGTAGCGGCGACGCGGGGAGCTGCTGTGCTTCGGGAGCAGGGCGCAGGGTACGTGTGCCGCGCTCGAAGCGGGTCACGAGGGCTCGTTCGAGGTTCTGGACCTGGCGGCTGACCGCGCCATGCGTGACGTGAAGCTCGTGGGCGGCGATGGTACCGCTCGCGTGACGAACGGTGGTTCAGAAGGGGAACAGGATGTTGAGCGGTGGAAGGTCTGGCCGACGCTTGCGTGAACTTTACTCACACCAGCTGTGAGAACGAATCGTTTGTCCAGTGGTTCTGACGGCATCAATATTGATCGCGTCACCGTGGGCCAACGAAATCGAGAGGCGGGCCACGTCCTTGCTAGGCAGCGCGTTTCCGAGCGTTGCCGTTCCGGTGGATGAACTCACCGGTGCTCCCGTCGGCCGGCCGACGGGCGGGCTCGGCGGCGTCAGGGTGTAGGCCCGGATCCTGTCACGTCCATGCGTTACAGGGCATCGGACGCCGAAGGTGGACCGTTTTGAGTCTCGTCGAACTCCCCGGCGGTGGGGGCGGGTGACCGCCCCCAGGTGCGCGGTGACCTGCAGGCGCTCTGCGTTTCCATCCAGTTTCCCCCGTAATCCCCGGAATTTCTGTCCAATACCCTCTTGACCCTCCTGTGAGTCGCTGCCATTGTCTGTGCCAGATTTCAGCATACTGTTCCACATTGTGGCACGATCTGGAGGATTCCATCAGGCCTGAGCCGGTGCTCCGAGACGCGATGGTTGCGAGCCGGTGTCCCAAAAGCCCAGGACCCATCCGAACAGCCTGGAATTGACAGCTCACGTCGGGGGCCAGCATGTGCCTCGGCGATACGAAAGGAAAGCCCTGTGTCGACTGCCAAGAAGCGCGTCGCCGTCGTCGGCGTGGGAACGATGGGCAGCCAGGCCGCCTGGCGGCTGGCGGCCCGGGGCGCCGAGGTCGTCGGCTACGACCGGTTCGCTCCCGGCCACGACCGCAGTGCCGCTGGCGGTGAGTCCCGAGTTTTCCGCAGCGCGCACTTCGAGGACTCCCGGTACGTCCCGCTGCTCAAGCACGCCGACTCCCTGTGGGAGCAGCTCCAGCAGGAAACCGGCCGTGAGCTGCGCCGGCTGACCGGGTGCCTGCTGATGGGGCCGACTGAGCAGCAGCAGATGGCCACCGTCCTTGAGTCCATCGCGGAGCACGGCCTCGACCACGAGGTCCTGGACGCCGAGTTGCTCGCCAAGCGCTTCCCGCAGTACCGGCTCGAGGACGGCGACGCGGCCGTGCTCGACCGCCGCGCCGGGCTCATCCGTCCCGAGCTGACCGTCCAGACGGCCGCCCGCCGGGCCGAGCAGTTGGGTGCCGTGATCCACCGCTACACGCCGGTGCGTGAGATCACGCCGGTGAGCGGCGGGGTGGAGGTCCGCACCGACGCCGGCAGCGAGCGCTTCGATGCGGCCGTGGTCACCCCGGGCCCCTGGGTCAACGACCTGTTGCCCGGCCTGCCCTGGGAGGTGGAGATCCGCCGCCTGATCAGCGCCTGGTTCGTGCCCACCACCCCCGGCGCCTGGTTCGGCGAGGAGCGTCCCGCGTTCATCCGCACCGCGCCCACCCACTGCTACGGTCTGCCCTCCCCGGACGGCGTCTCGGTCAAGCTCGGCCTCTCCCAGTACCTGCACAAGCCGGCGGGCGACCCGAACGCGCTGGACCGTACGGTGCAGCCGGGGGAGCTGGAGATCTATGCCGAGCTGATCGGCCGCTATCTGCCCGATCTGCACCCGGACCCCACCCGCCTGTCCGTCTTCATGGAGGGCTACACCGAGAGCAGTCGCCCGCTGGTCGGCCCGCTGCCCGGTGCGGAGAACATCGTCGTGCTGGCCGGGTTCTCCGGCCACGGCTTCAAGCTCTCCCCGGCCTTCGGCGACATTGCCGCCGGCCTCGCCCTGGACGGTACTTCGCCCCAACCCATCGACTTCATCTCCACCGTCGACCGCACCGCGGCCTGACTCCGTCCCCCGACCACCATTCGGCACACCCAGCAAGGAATGTGACATGGCCGTAAGGAAGCGTGTCGCCGTCGTCGGTACCGGCACGATGGGCAGTCAGGCCGCCTGGCGGCTGGCGGCACGCGGCGCAGAGGTCGTCGCCTACGACCGGTTCGCCCCCGGTCACGACCGCAGCGCCGCGGGCGGTGAGACCCGGGTCTTCCGCAGCGTGCAGACCCACGACGGCCGCTATGTGCCGCTCGTCCGGCACGCCGACGCCCTCTGGAAGCAGCTGCAGGCGGAGACCGGGCGAGTGCTCCGCCGCCTGACGGGAGCCCTGGTCATGGGGCCGGCCGACGACCCCGAGATGCGTACCGTCATGGACGGCATCGCCGAACACGGCCTCGACCACGAGGTGATCGACGCCGACGCGATGGCCAAGCGGTTCCCCCAGTTCCGCGTCGACGACGGTGACCTGGTGATTCTCGACCGCCACGCGGGCTTCATCCGCCCCGAGCTGACGGTCCAGACCGCGGCCCGGCGCGCCGAGGAGCTGGGCGCGCGCATCCGCCGCTACACCCCGGTGCGGGAAGTCACTCCTGTAGCCGGGGGAGGCGTGGAGATCCGCACCGACACCGGCACGGAGCGTTTCGACGCCGCGGTCGTCACCCCTGGCCCGTGGGCGGGTGACCTGCTGCCCGACCTGCCGTGGGAGGTGAGCGTCTACCGCGCGATCAGCGCCTGGTTCCTGCCCCACCAGGACCACCCGGCAGACGCGGAGCGTCCCGCCTTCATCCGTTGCGGGGACATCCCGTTCTACGGCATCCCGTCCCCGGACGGCCTGGCCGTCAAGCTCGGCCTGCCCCAGCCCCACCACAAGCCCGTGGACGACCCGAACCGCCTGGACCGGACCGTCACGCCGGAGGAGCTGGAAGCCTTCACGGCGGCGGTGCGCCGCCATCTGCCGGGCCTGAACCCCGATCCGGTGCGCCTGTCGGTCTTCATGGAGGGCTACACCGACAGCACCCTGCCGCTGGTCGGACCGCTGCCGGGCTGCGACGACATCGTCCTGCTGGCCGGGTTCTCCGGCCAGGGCTTCAAGATCTCGCCGGCCATGGGCGACATCGCCGCCGACCTCGCCTTGGAGGGCCGCACCTCCCAGCCGATCGACTTCATCACCACAACCGGCCGCATCACGGCCTGAGTTCGAACGAGGTAAGCCATGACTTTGACCATCGGCTCGCTGCGGGCCGAGCCCGGCCAGAAGACCCGCGGGAGCCTGACCGCCGACCTGGGCACCACGACCGTGGAGGTCCCGCTGGTCCTCGTCAACGGCTCCCGGCCCGGCCCGAGGGTGGTGATCACCGGTGGTGTCCACGGCGGTGAGTTCATCGGTGTCGACGCCGCCACCCGCCTGGCCGGGCTGCTGGAGCCGGAAGAGGTCGCCGGCCAGGTGGTGATCTGCCCCGTGGCCAACCCCCCGGCCGTGTACGGGGGCAGGCTCAACATCTCGCCGCTGGACGGTGTGAACATCAACCGGGTCTTCCCCGGCGACAAGGACGGTGGCCCCACCGAGCGGATGGCGGCCTGGCTGTTCGAGCACCTGATCGACGGCGCCGACGCCTACGTGGACCTGCACAGCGGCGGCATCGACCAGCATCTGCTCGACTTCGCCGCCTACCGGCTGACCTCCGACTCCGCACTGGACGCGAAGAACAGGGCGATGGCCCACGCGGTCGGTTACGAGCGGATCATCGTCCGTCCCCTCCCCGACGGCGGGAACAGCCATGCCGCTGCCAACCGGCTGGGTGTGCCCGCGATTCTCGTGGAGACGGGGCAGCTCGGCGACCGCGAGTCCGCCACCGTGCGCAGGCTGCTCGACGCCCTGTACCGGATCCTGCACCACCTCGGTGTCATCGAGGCGTCGGAGCACGTCAAGCCGGCGACCGTGCAGCCACGCGAGTGGATCTGGACGGGTGACGTCGTCTCCGAGATCACCGGTCTGTGGTACCCGGACGCGGTCACCGGTGACGAGGTGACCGAGGGACAGACCATCGGCCGCATCATCGACCCGGTCGACGGCGCCGAGCACAAGGTCACCGCCACCGCCACCGGAAAGATCCTCTACGGCATGAACGGGCTCTCCGTCCGCCCCGGCACGGAACTCGCCGCCATCGTCACCCCGCACGACTGACGGGCCGTGTGCCCGCCCTCTGACTCCACTCCCTACTCCGTGCTGGGCATCCCTACCAGCATCGGGCTGAACGCCCGTCCTCCGCGCTGCCTCGGGCGCCGCCGATTGCAGCATGACCGATCGACCACGAGTCGAGCGCATGCCTCGATCGCCGCACTCGGATTGCGCCACCCACAGTGCGTCCGTGCCGAGGACCGCATCCGCGCCACCCGCCGCCGGCCTCCGTACACCGGAAACGGGCCACGCCCACGAGCACGTGCCAGGCGCCGCTCGGCAACGGCTCATCGACCGTGCGCCGTACCAACTTCTCAAGTTCAAAAAGGGAAAGCATGTCGCTCCTGAAGGCCATCGACACCGATCTCCTTCGCGCCACGCGAGTCCGGCCCACTCCCGGAACGCTTGATTTCCGGCAACCCCGCCTTCAAGACCTGGGCTCGGGACGTCGCCCGTGAGGAGACGATTCATACGGGCGTCCGGGAAGGGACTCCTGGGGAGACGCACTCGATCAAGGGGGAGACCTTCGAGTTCTGCCATATCCTCTCCGGCATCGTCGAGCTCACGCCGGAAGATGGCGAGCCGGTGGTCTACAAGGCAGGCGACAGCTTTGTCATGAAGCCGGGCTACGTCGGTGTCTGGAAGACCATCGAAACCGTGCGCAAGATCTATGGCCGGCCGCGCTCTCCCCGAGCGCCCTGGTCGCCGCCCTGAGCACCGTGTTCTCCCTGATCATCGGAGTCACCGCCACCACGCCCTGGTCCGCAGCGAACTCCCGCTGCGCTCGGCGGTGTTCGCTCTGGTCCTCGGCCCCCTGGTCATCCCGCAGATCGTCACGGCACTCGGACTGTTCCTTCTCTTCGAACCCGCCGCGATGCTCGGCAGCCCCCTCGCCATCGCCCTGGGCCACACCGTGCTCGCCTCACCGATCGCGGTACTGATCCTGATCGCGACCCTGCGCGGCATCGACGAACGCCTGGGGGACGCCGCCGCCAGCATGGGCGCCGGACGCCTCACGATCGCCCGGAAGATCACCTTTGCCAACGGATCGCTCGGCGCCGAGGGGGACGACCTCCTCGTCGTCCGGCGAGGGGAGGGCCCGTACGTCGACGACACGGACGGCAGGCGCTACATCGACGACCTGTCGGGACCAATGTCGAGCACCACATGAAGTCGATCCGCAACATCCTGGGCAGCCTCGGCCTGACCGACGGCGAGGCGGAGCTGCGGGACACCTACACGACCGTCTCCGGGACCTTGGCCCGCTCCGCCGCCGGCGGCTTCTTCGTCGCCCACGCCGAGCCGGGGGAGACCTGCAAGGAAGGCGACAGAATCGCCACCATCACCGACCACTACGGCACCACGCTGGAAGAGGTCAGCGCGCCGCAGGACGGCATCGTGCTCTGGGTCCGCCGCATCCGCACGGTCCGCCCCGGCGACGAGGTCGTCATCTTCGGCGAGGTGCTCGGGGAGATCCGGCCATGACCAACGAACTGCAGCTGACCGAGCTGCTCATCGACGGCAAGCAGGTCCCGGCCGCCGACGGACGCTCCTTCACCGTCCTCGACCCGTCGAACGACACGGCCATCGCCGAGGTGGCGCTGGGCGGCAAGGCGGACGTGGACCAGGCGGTGGCCGCCGCGCGCGCGGCCCTCACCTCCCCGGCGTGGGCCGGGATGCGTGCCGCCGACCGCGGCCGGATCCTGTACCGGATCGCGGAGGCCATCCGCTACCAGGGCGAACGGCTGGCCCGCCTGGAGAGCCAGGACGTCGGCAAGCCGCTTCGCCAGGCGAAGGCCGATGTCGAAGCGGCCGCCCGCTACTTCGAGTTCTACGCGGGCGTCGCCGACAAGCTCGGCGGCTCGACGATCCCCCTCGGCCCCGACCTGATCGACTACACCGTCCGTGAGCCGATCGGTGTCTCCGGCCAGATCATCCCGTTCAACTACCCCCTGCAGAACACCGCGAGGGGTTCCGCCCCCGCGCTGGCCGCCGGCTGCACCGTGGTCCTCAAGCCCTCACCCGAGGCGCCGCTCACCCCGCTGGAGATCGGCAGGATCGCCCTGGAGTGCGGTCTTCCGCCGGGCGTCCTGAACGTGGTCCAGGGACGGCCCACCCCGCTGGGCACCGCGTTCGCCGAATGTGGGCGGATCGCCCACGGCCCTGCACCTGCTCCCCGTGGTCGACCCGATCACCTACGCAGCGGCAGATGAACCGGCAGTACACCGTGCAGGAGTGTCGCCACAAGTTCGCCCGGGACATTTGCCACGGCAGGCGCGGGTAGATCATGCAGGCGTACCGGACGTGGCAGGAAGACCAGCTTGGCGCGCCCGGCCCGGGCCTGAATGCCGCCGTGCTGTGGACGACGCGCTGTCCCGTCGTCCGGGAGCTGCGGGCGCTGCCTGCGGAAGAGTTGCTGGCGGCCGGGGCGCGGCGGCAGCGGACGGCTGCCGTTGGCCCCAGCTTGAGTGCTGGCGGGTCCTGGTGGCTGTCCACGGAGCGTCTACTCTCCGCTTGTCCCGATGGCTGGCCAGCCATCTACGGGGATGGCCAGCCGCCGTGGAACGTCGGTCCGTCGGTCGTGGTGCCGGGACAAGGGCTTCTACAGGGCGCTGACCGTCCGCAGCACGGGGGCCAGTTGGGAGCGGATGGTGCCGGCGTGGGGCTGGAGGGAGCCGTCGAAGGCTGCGGAGCCGATGGTGAAGGCGTCGGCTCCGGCCGCCGCTATGGCCCGGATCTGGTCGTCGCCGGTGATGGAACCGGCGACGACCAGACGACCGGTGGTTGCGGCGCGGGCGGCGCGGACCAGGTCGAGCGGCTCGGCGTCGGTGGCGCGGTAGGCCAGCAGGTCGACTCCGGCGCAGCCTTCGGTTTCGGCGCGCCGGCAGTCCGCGGCGATGCGTTCCGGGTCGCCGGCCAGGCGGGTGGGGTGGCCGATCGGCTGGCCGGCGAACGGCAGGTAGGCGATGCGGGTGCCGTTCAGGAGGCCAAGGGTCTCCTTGGTCCAGGTGCCGCCCATGAGCCAGTCGACACCGAGATCGACCGCCGTGCGCACTGAGTTGAGGGCCTGTTCACGGTTGGTGCTGACGACTTCGAGGTAGGTGGTGGCGCCGGAGTCTCTGAGGCGGGTGTGGAGCTGGGTGAGGGTGTCGCGGTCGACGCCGACGTCCTTGAAGCCGATGTGGGTGATGCCAAGGTCCTTGACGGTGTCGAGGACGTCGAGGCAGTCAGTGACGGTGCGGTCGTCGCGGGTGAGCATGAAGATGAAGTCCACGGTCGTGCGCCTTTCTTTGAGTACGGCCGAGTGGGGTGCGGCGGGATCAGGGGTGGCCGGGTGCCGACAGGTCGTCGGCCTGGCGCAGCGCGGTGAGCAGGCTGGTGTGGTCGGCCATGCCGAGGCCGGTGATGTCGAAGGCCGTGCCGTGGTCGACGCTGGTGCGGACGAACGGCAGGCCGATGGTGATGTTGACGCCGTGTTCGATGCCGAGGTACTTGACGGGGATCAGACCCTGATCGTGGTACTGGGCGACGACGACGTCGAAGTGCCCGGCGCGTGCCTTCATGAAGACGGTGTCGGCCGGCCAGGGACCGCTGGCCTGGATACCCTCCCGCTGGGCCAGCTCGATGGCGGGGGCGATGACGTCGAGGTCCTCGCGCCCGAACAGGCCGTTCTCGCCGGCATGCGGGTTGAGGCCGGCGACCGCGATGCGCGGGGCGGCCAGGCCGCCCCGCTGGAGAGTGCGGTGGGTGAGGCGGATGATGTCCAATTCGCGGTCGGTGGTGATCGCGTCGAGTGCGGTGCGCAGGGACTGGTGGACGGTGACCAGGACGGTGCGCACTTCGTCGTTGGCCATCATCATGGCGTAGTCGGTGGTGCCGGACAGGTCGGCGAGGATCTCGGTGTGGCCGGGGTAGGGCACGCCGGCGAGGCGCAGGGCTTCTTTGTTGATCGGGGCGGTCACCACGGCCCGTATGTCGTTGTCGAGGGCGAGTTGGATGGCGCGCCTCACATAGGTGTAGGAGGCGGCGCCGGCGCGGGCGTCCAACGCCCCCAGGGGGAGGTCGTCGGGAAGATCACTCTCGGCCAGGACGTCCACAGTCCCCGGGGCGTGGGTGGCCTGGTCGAGGGAACTGATGGCGCGGATGGTCAGCCCCGTGCCGGCGACGAGGTCGGCTCGGGTGAGGACGCCGGGGTCGCCGATGACGACGACGGGAACGGTACGGCGCGGGTCGGCGCAGGTCCTGAGGGTGATTTCCGGGCCGATGCCGCAAGGGTCGCCCATGGTGATGGCGATCGGGGTCACGTGTTCTCTCCTCGTTCGAGGGTGTGTGTGAGGGGGTGTCTGGCGAGGTGGCACAGGCGCAGGAGCGCGGCGTCGTCGCCGAAGCCTCCGGCCTTGACCAGTACGGGCAGCGGGTAGCGACCGAGGAGCGTGCCGCGGGCGCTACCGGGTTCGGGTTCGTCGATCAGGGCGATGCCCGTGGCGCCGAGGGCGTGGAACACCGTCGCGGCGGTCTCTCCGCCAGTGATCAGGAGGGTGTCGGCGGCGTTCTCGTCGACCAGCAGGCGGACGGTGGTGGCCAGCGACGCGGCGAGGGCCTGTGCGGTGGCGGCGTCGTGGCGCTCGTCCGGGGTCCGCAAAGTGAGCACCTCGGAGGTGAGACGGCGCGCTGCGACGAGCGACTTTCCCGGATCCTCGGTGACACGGATTCCGTCGGCATCCCCCCGGGCGTGAAGGGCGGCCAGCTGACGTCGGCTGACCGGGTTGGCACTGCCGACGACCACCAAAGGACGCCGGGCCGGCCGCACGGACGGCGTGGGCTGAGCGGCCTGACGCGCGCAGCGGCGGGCCAGGGCCGCGGCGAGCCCTGGGGAGCCGACCCACAGCACCTGGTCAAGCCCGGGCACGGCTCGCACGAACCGGTTCAGTTCCTCGTCCGTCGCAGCCGAGCAGATGAACAGGCCGCCGTCGGCGATCAGACGGGGCAACTCATCGGCCTCGTCCGGCCCGACCCGCACGGCCTCCGGGAGCAGCACCGCCAGGTCCGCGCAGCTGACCGGATGCACCGGATCATGCGCGAAGTCGCTCTCGTCCACCGGCACGCCGTGCACATACTGCACCCCACCCACCGTCACCCGCCCCTGCGCCGGAAAGGCAGGGGCGACGACCACCGCCCGCCGCCCCGATCCGGCCTGCGCAGCCCGGACCTCGGCGGCGACGTGGCCTCGAAGGGTGGAGTCCACTGTCTTCAGCAGCAGGTCACAGCCTGCGAACGCCGATGCCGTGTGGCGCGTACGGTCTACGGCTTCGGTTTCCTGCAGCAGCCGGGTGCCGAGGTCGATGGCGGTCACGCCCGGGGTGTGCCGGTCGGCGGTGGCCGGTGCACCGAACAGGATCCGGGCCTCGTGGCCGGTTCGGCGAAACGGTGCCGCACCGTCCCCGGCACTGGTGAGGTCATCCGCCAGAACGGCGATGCTCGGTAGGGTGCTGCGTAGCGGGGGCATGGCCCGCCTCTCGATTTCGTCGGCTTCCCGGTGACGCAATCAATAGTGAGGCCGCCAAAACTGCTGGACAAACGATTCATTCTCACGGCTGGTGTGAGTAAAGTTCACGCATGCGCTGGCCCGACCTTCCCCCGCTCAACACCCTGCTTCCCTTCGAAGCCGCCGTGCGCCACGCGAGCATGACCAACGCCGCCCACGAGCTCCACGTCACGCATGGCGCGGTCAGCCGCCAGATCCAGAACCTCGAACGAGCCATGGGCATGACCCTCTTCGAGCGCGGCACACGTACGCTGCGCCCCACTCCTGAGGCACGGCAGCTCGCAGCCGCAGTCCGGGATGCCCTCGACCAGATCGATACCGCCGCCCGGCTAATCTCCAGGCGCCCGGTCACCGGGCCGCTCACCCTCTCCTGCGAACCGACCCTCCTGATGCGCTGGCTCATCCCCCGCCTACCCGACCTGAAAGCACAGGCTCCGGACCTCGACCTCCACCTGTCCGCAGGCGGCGGCCCCCTCCACCTCGAACGCGACAACATCGACCTCGCGATCCGCCGCGACGACTTCCCCTTCCCACCGGAGATGACCCGCACCTACCTGTTCGCCGAACGGATCGGGCCGGTCTGCCGCTTTGACCTCGCGCCCGGCGTCACCACCGCCGACGGCATCGCGGCGGACGTTCTCCTCCACACCGCTACCAGGCGCCGAGCCTGGGACGACTGGCGAAGTGCCACCGGAATGGCGGCCCTATCCAGCTCGGAGCAGACGTTCGAACACTTCTACCTGACCCTGAAGGCCGCCTCAGCAGGCATCGGCACCGCCATCGGCCCCTACGCCCTCGTCCACGACGACCTGGTACAAGGACAACTCGCCGCGCCCCACGGCTTCGTCCCCGACGGAACCGGCTACTACCTCCTCAGCCGCCGGCCACCCGAGGACGACGCACGGATCTCCGTCCTGCTCTCATGGCTACGGACCCAGGCGGCACAACTCGGCGACGGCAACCCGTGAACTCCTTGGGATCAACGTCGTTCGCCGGAGAAGCCGACCGTCAAGTCCAAGCGGTGACACGGTGGCTCGGGCACGTCGATGCCGTGTGCGGGGCAGGCAGTCGGCGACTCAGGCCAAGGAACGCGGCGTCGAAATGCTCAGCCATCCAGGCGCCGGCTGCATGAAGGATGTGGTGCTCGGCGAGCTTGTCACCGAAACTTGATCAGTAGGGCGCCGTGCTCGCACAGGGGCCGTGCAGGCCCGGCCGGGACGCCTCCTTGGCGACGGCCACCGCGCGGCCCACGTCCGAGGCGTCGGATGCGGGTACCCGGCCGATGATCTCGCGGCGGCCGGGTTCTCCACCTCGGCCCATTCGCCGGAGTCCGCGGGCCCGCGCCGGTGTTGCGGCTCTCCTGGAAGTGAGCAGCCCCTAGTAGTGCTTGGTCAGGTGGGTATCGGTTCTGGCATGTTGCGGTGACAGGTGGGGCAGGGGCCGGTCCAGACCGCGAGGAGTAGCTGCAGTTCGCGGGCGACCTTGTAGAGGCTCAGGCCGGCGCCGTCCCTTTTGGGGACCGGGTGATGCGCTGGAGGGTGCAGAAGGCGTGTGCGACGGAGACGAGGGTGACGTGGTGGTGCCAGCCTCGCCAGGTGCGGCCTTCGAAGTGGGCCAGGCCCAGGGACCTGCTTCATCTCGCGGTAGTCGTGCTCGATGCGCCAGCGTAGTTTCACGGTTCGCACCAGGGTGGCCAGTGGGGTGTCGGCGGGCAGGTTGGACAGCCAGAACTGGACAGGTTCGGGCTGGCCGGCGGGCCATTCGGCCAGCAGCCAGCAGACGGGAAGCTCCGGGCCGCCGCAGGCTTTGCGGATCTCGCGTCCGGCGGGCCGCACGCGCAGGACCACGAAGCGGGAGTACATGCGCTTCACTCCGCTGCGGCCGCTGCCCGGGCGGGAGCCTTCCCGCCACTGCACCGGCCGGGCTGTCTGCTTGCCGGCCTCGATGACTGTGGGCTTCACGAGCCTTGGCCGGCGCCGTCCACGACGTCCGGGCCGCGCGCGAGCACGGCATCATCGAGGCGTGGACGACACCGGCCGCGCGGTGCCCGGCCAGATCGACGACGGCGAAGCCCGCCTCGCCTACGTCGCCGTCACCCGCACCCGCCACCGCCTTGACATCGGAGGCCTGTCCTGGATCGACGATCACCCAGCCGCATCCCTGACCTGCACAAAGGGGCCAGGGAACTGGCGGCGCGCCCACATTCGGACTGATGCCTCGTACGCGTCACCGCCTCCTCTACCTTCGGCCGAGACGGAGGAAGCGGTGATCAGGAAACGCCAGGACATCAGCGCGCTCATTCCGCGCCGTTCCGCGCAACTGAACGACAGCCGCAACCGACGGACCTCGTTACGGAGGTCAGGCTCAAGGACGTCCTGATGGAGGTTACGGTCAACGTGCGTACACCAGTCTTCGAACTCCATATCCGGCCCATGTTCCGCGCCACCGATCGCGACCATATGAGTGACGCGTTCGACCTCTGGGACTATGACGCCGTCGTCGCCCAAGCCGATGACATCCTCGGCCGCCTGAAAAGCAACATGCCGCCTGGCAGCCACGGCGGACTGTGGCCAGAGGAGTGGATCGAGCTCTTTACACGCTGGAAGGACGGCCCCCGCAAGCGGCTCGAACTCGGCGCGGCGACGTACACCTTCGACCAGACGGCCACCTCGGTGACCATCAAGGCAGCCGGCACCCTTCCTGCCGCGGGCAGCAAAGCCTGGCTGCAACTCGACAGCGAGACGGACACGGCGAAGACCTACGTCCTGTACGTGGAACAGCCGGACGTCCCGGTGACAGGTACGCCGCCCGCTTTCAACGCCAAGGAGCGCTACAGCGCCACGGACACCCGCTCCGTCTTCGTCCGTGACGCGACGGGTGTCCAGCAACTGCACTGAAGCGGCCATCCGCTGTGATGCGACCGCGATGGGAAGGAGTCTCCCTTGACCCAAGCTCTCGCCTATGAGGGCAAGGCAATCGTCGCCTTGATGGGCCAGCCCGAACCGCAGCGAAATCACCGGTGGTTGCAGGACGCCCTGCAACTAGCGGTCATGCTGGAGCTCGCGACCATCCCTCCGTATCTGTGCGGACTGTGGTCGATCAAGGACCCGGAGAAGGACAAGGCCGTCCACGACGCCATCTTGGCGATCGTCATGGACGAGATGTCCCACATGGGGTTGGCATGCAACATGCTCACCACCATCGGCGGGTCCCCGCGCATCGCAGACCCCGATCTGGTTCCGAAGTATCCTGGTCCGCTGCCCGGGGGGGTACGGCCCAAGCTCTCCGTGTTCCTCAGCGGTCTGAGCCGCGCTTCCGTCGACATGTACTGCCAGATCGAACGGCCCGAGGATCCCGTCGCCGAATTCGAGGAACCCAGTACGTCGATCGGGGCCTTCTACAGCGCTGTCCGGCAAGCATTCAAACAGAACGCCGACCTGATCAAAGGCCACAGACAGGTCGAGAGGGAGATGACGAACGCCCACGGCATGGGAAACAGCCTCGTCCCGCTCTCCACACCGAAGTCCGTGGACAACGCCATCCAGGTCATCATGGAACAGGGCGAGGGAAGCCACAGCTCACCCAGGAACCGCTACTTCGGCAGGGAGGGCGAACTCGCCCACTACTACGAGTTCCGCCAGATCCTGCAGGGCAAGAAGCTGGTCGAGGTGCCGACGGCTCCCGAGGGGTGGGCCTACCAAGGCGATCCCATCGTGATGCCCGAGGCCCACCGGATGGGGCGCGTGCCCAAGGGAGGCTGGGCACAGGAGCCGATGCACCGTCCCGACGCCGAGGTGCAGGAACTCCTCACAAAATTCAACCAGCGCTACAGCGAACTGCTGCGATGGCTGACGAAGACGTGGCAGACGGACGATCCGCAGGCAGCGAGCGAAGCCTTGGAAGAAGCTGAAGCGAAGATGCGGAGCCTGGCGAGTCCCGCCCGTTCACTGATGCGCCACGAGCTGCCGGACGGGAGCGGGCAGACATACGGACCCGAGTTCCTGTACATCCCAGCCTGATCGAACACGCGAAGGCTGCCGCTGAGGTACGGCCTCACGGGCGCGGGCGGAGCGGTAGTAATCGAAGCTGCTCAGGAGCAGGGTGTTGTCGTCGGCTACGAGGCGCATGCCGGCCAGTACTGGGGCGGGCGGGTTGCCGGGGATGGCGTGCAGCGCCCACTGGGCGGCGTCGGCGACCTTGTCGGTGTCGATGGTGAGTTTCATCCGGTCCTTCGGTCTCGGGTGGGAGCGTGACAGGGTTCGGGCGGGCCGCCCTGGGTGCAGGCGGCCCGCCCGGGCCTGTCGGTGCTGGGCCCGCCTGGAGCCGGCCCGGCCCGACCGTTTCGATACACGCCCTAGCTTGACTCTGCCGGGGATCTTGGGGTTGGCGAGGTCAACTGCCCAGGGTGCGCCAGGATTTCAGCCGAGGTAACTCGCGCTGGTCGAGGTAGCTCGGGAAGGCAGTCGGTCGGCGGCGTATGGGGGCTTCCTCGGCCGGTGGCAATCCGCTGAGGCGCTCGATGTTGACGGCGATGGCCGTCAGGACGTGCTGGATGTGGGCCTTTCCCTGCCCTCGGTAGCGGCAGCGCCGCATGCCGTGGCCATGGGCGGACTCGTTGACTGTGCCCTCCACTCCGGAGCGGACCGCGTAACGCGCCTTCCACTCGGGTGTCTGCTGCTCGGCGGCGGACACGGAGTTGCAGGTCACGGAGCTCTCGTGGAGGAAATCCCACGGTGCGGGCGCTGTCGGTGGTGGTGGTGCACGTGCGAGGTCGAGCAGGCGGTCGGCGCGGTCGTCTTCGGAGAGACGGTCTCGGAAGTCGGCCAGCACGCTGTGGTGGAAGCCGAGGTCGTCCAGCTCCATGGCCATGGCGTACTTGAAGTCAATGCGGCAGCGGACCGACTCGGCGGCCTGTCGGTCGGACAGGCCGAGCAGGAACCGCAGCACGCAGACGGTGGCCAGTTGGGCAGGTGAGAGCCCCGGACGCCCGTCTCACGGGTACCAGTCGGCGAAGTCCTCGTCGCACCACAGCCCACAGAGGCGGTCACGTACACCCGTCGATCTTGCTGCCGCACCGGGAAACTCCAAGATCCCCGACAGAGTCAAGCTAGACGTGTGCTGCCGATGGCAGGGTCATTCCGGCGGTGACTGCTCGTACCGAGCGAGGTCGTCGTCCGTCACGAAGTAGTTCTGCCCGCTTTCGGCGTCATATAGCAGAGCACCTCGCAGAATCGGATTGGAAGCGTTGAACACGTGCTTCTTGATGAGGACGCTCTCGATTCCGTACATTCCAGGGTCTTTCATCACGAGTGTGCTGCGGGTGACGAAGGTCAGTTCATCCATCATTGTGACCCCTATCTGGTTGTCATTGAGCAAAGTGCCGAGGTGTGAGGAAAGCCCGCACGGCCGGTTTCGCCAAGTTACCGGCACAGAATAGAGATGTTCGCTGCCTACGCCACCGGGCGGGCCCGACACGACAGAGAACCGCTGGTTCCCCCAGTCCGGCCCGTCCGTGTGGGGGTCGGTCGGGACGCCGTTCACGCGTAGAGGTAGCCTCTCGGGGCGGTGCCGCCATTGCCGCCGGAGCTACCTCCGCTGGCGTAGATGGTGGCCTCCTTCGCGGTGCTTGCGATGCCGTCGGTGCCGCTGAAAATGCGTTTGCCCCAGTCGGTCAGGGAGTTGGCCCTGAAGTTGTCGACCATGTCCAGGTAGCCGCCAGTGTTGCCGCTCCAGGACCAGCCCAAGTATCCCAGGCTGAGTTCCTCTGCGGTGGCCATGATCGAGTCCTCGTTGGGGTTGCCGTCGGTGTGCCAGTCGCCGAACTCACCTATCAGGATCGGCAATCCGGCGCTGACGAAGAAGTCGAGGTAGTCCCGCACCGTCTCGGCGTTTTCGTAGACCCCGTACATGTGGATCGAGAAGATCGTGTTCCGGTTGGGGTCGGCGTCGAAGACCGTGTGGGCGTGGTTGCGCATGGTACCCGAATAGTCCTGACCCCAGTTGGGGGCGTCGACCATGATGGCGTGGCGGAAGCCGGCGCCTCGCAGCTTCCGGATAGCGGCGCTGGTGTCGGAAGTCCAGCGCTCGTAATCCTTGTTGCCGTGCGGCTCGTTGCCGATGTTGATGACGACGTACTGCTCCTGGCCCTGCAGTGCTCCTCTGACCTTGATCCAGTAATCGGCGGCCTCGGAGAGCGTGGCGGCGCCGCTCACCTCGCCGTAACCGGTGGTGTCGTGCACCTCCAGCACGCAGATCAGCCGGTTCCGCTTGCACAGCCGGACGATGGTAGAGACCTCAGCGGTGCTGGTCATCGGCCAATGATGGCCGCTGGAGAGCACCACGCGGACGGTGTTGGCGTCCTTCGCCTTGATGTCGGAGAGGGAGCCCGTCCGGTCGGTGTACCAAGCGTGAGGATGGTTGACGCCGCGCATCACGAAGTCGTTGCCGTTGGCCTCGACGACGCGTCCGTTGCTGACGCGGATGCCGATGGCGGCCTCGGCCTCATCGGCGGCTCCGGACGTGGACGCCAGCGCCGTGGCCGCTTCCGTGGGCAGCAGATGCCTTGGTCGCTTCTGCATGTCCCCTCCTCAGATTTTTCTTCATGCTCTCTTTCAAGAGTGCCTCTCCTGAGCGGTGCCCGCAGGGAGGCCCGCGGGGTCTTTCGGCGAGCTGCGGACCAGGGGACAAGCAGTTCCGAGAGTCGGGAGCCTGTGGACGGTGGCTGGGTTGCTGTGCGGAGCGGTGCCGGGGCGTTTTGCGTCGGGCTCCTGGGAGGGCGACCCCGCGCTCCATGGCAGAGGACGGCACCATCCGCCCCATGCCTACTGGGGTGTTTGATCTTGGACACGCGAAACACTGGATTCTGAGGATCTGAGAACGGACATCTCTGGTCACGAAGCACTGCCCGCCGGAGTTCAAGGCGGATGCGGTCGTGCTGTGCCGGTCGCACCCTGAAGCGATGATCAGGCAGGTCGCGACTGATCTGGGAGTCAACCCGGAGACGCTGCGGAACTGGGTACAGGCGGCCGGGGCGAACCGGCCGAAGGGGTGTCGGACGGAGGGACCCGCGGAGCCGCCCACGCCGCTGGAGGCGGAGAACGCGGCACGGCGCAGGAATGTGTGCGACCTGGAGGAGGAACGCGAGATCCTGTGCAAGGCGGCGAAGTATTTCGCCGGGGGAGACGCACTGGTGAGGAGTCGTCAACTATCGGTAACTACTACCGGACTTGAATGTTGCCTTTGTAGTCAGCGATCACGTCTTGGAGGGCGTCGATCGTGCGGGGTGGGCGGGTTCGTCGGCGCTGGGGGATGGCTGCAGTGATGTCGGGGGCGGCGGCGTAGGCCAGCCAGGGGCATGGTTCGGTGGGCGTGGCAACTCAAGGTGTTGCTGTCCCGGCCGAGAAGTCAGGCCGTCAGGGTGAGGGCGACGGTGTTGCGGCGGCTCAGGACGGCGGCCAGGACGCGGTGGCGGTGCCCGGGGTTGTATCCGCGCCGGGTGAGGCCCCTCCTCTCTCCTGCTCCGCATCGGCCAAGACCCGACGGCAGGGCTCGAGTTCGTCCACGAGCCGGTCGAACAGCTCGCGGGACATGCCGGTCAGGACAGGATGCGTGAGCAGGTGGGTGGCTTCGGCCGGGATCGGCGGTGCCCTCGCACGGTCCGGCTAGGGTGGCGGTGCCATCTGACGTGCAGCCCGAGGTCGCCACGATGACGATCGCGGCCAGCACTTCGCGGTCGCCGTGCCGACGCAGGCCACCGCCCTGGGGCAAGATGCAGACGAGGTGCCGCAGTGCGATCCTGATACGGGAGTGCATCGCGAGTATTCACCTTCACGCGCGGGCATGGCTGTCGTGCTCTGCGCCGTCTACGTCAGCCCCGAGCTTGCAAAACGTACGACGCACGCCAGCAGGAGATTGCTGTAGCCGGAGCTTTCTACCACTCCTCAACCCGCAACTCCGCCAGACGCACTCAAAGGGACGGTTGGTTCCGGCCGAGATGTCATAGCGGGGTCGGGCAAGTCGACGCGGCCTCGTATGGAGGATCCGTGCAACGTCAATCCGGCTCCGCACCAGTCTGCTTGTGCCCCCGCTCTCTGGCCAGAGGACGCCCAGCTACCCGTTCCAACTGAACAACTCCCAGAGCGACTGGGACGAACTGGACGCAGTAGTCGAATACATCCGGACCGAGCGGAACGTCCCGCAGGTCGCGTGCTCGGCGGAAGCGTGCCCGTGCTGATCGCCTACGGGGAGTACGACACAACCGCGAACGCCACGCCGGACAGTGGCGATCCTCTGCTCACCTTCTCCGTTCCCGCGCTCTACGACGCCATCACCGGCCCGCACCGGCCCAAGTGAAGATGGCCTGTGCCGGACACCGGGTGGTCTGGGAAGGCCAGCACAAGAACCTGCACAACCTGTCAAAGCACTGGCTCAAGCACACCAAGGTCGACGGCAAGACCCAGGGCCTCTTCGACATGGCAGAGGACGGCACCATCAGCCCCATGCCTTAGAGGCCCTAACAGAAGTCGTTGATCATGTGACTTTTGGTGTGGGTGGTCGTTGGTCTGGTCGTGGGGAAACGTCAGTCGCGGCCATGGATCGTGTCGGATGAACTGTGGTCGCTCGTCGAGCCGTTGCTGCCCGGGCCGCCGCCGAAGGTGGTGGAGGGCAGACCTCGGGTGCCGGACCGGCAGGCGTTGTGCGGGATCCTGTTCGTGCTGCATACCGGCATCCAGTGGGAGTACCTGCCCCAGGAACTGGGCTTCGGTTCCGGCATGACGTGCTGGCGGCGCCTGGCCGCGTGGAACGAGGCCGGGGTGTGGGATGAACTGCACCTGGTGCTGCTGAGGAAGCTGCGGGCGGCGAAGAAGCTGGACTGGTCTCGGGCGGTGATCGACTCCTCGCACGTGCGGGCCGCTCGGCGCGGCCCAAAAGCGGGCCCAGCCCGGTCGACCGCGCACGTCCGGGCAGCAAGCACCACGTCCTCACCGACGCCCAGGGCATCCCGCTCGCAGTGTCTCTGACCGGCGGAAACCGCAACGACGTCACCCAGCTACTGCCCCTGCTCGACAAGGTCCCCGCCGTGTCCGGCCTCGTCGGCCGGCCCAGACGCAGACCCGATGCGCTCCTAGCAGACCGCGGCTACGACCACGACAAGTACCGGCGCCTGCTCTGGACCCGCGGCATCCGCCCGGTCATCGCCAGACGCGGAGAAGAGCACGGCAGCGGCCTGGGCATCTTCCGCTACGTCGTCGAGCGCACGATCGCCTGGCTGCACGGCTTCCGCCGACTGCGCATCCGCTGGGAACGACGCGACGACATCCACGAAGCCTTCCTCGGACTCGCCACCTGCCTGATCACCCACCGCCACGTCCAACGCCTTTGTTAGGACCTCTTAGAGGCCCTAACAGAAGTCGTTGATCATGTGACTTTTGGTGTGGGTGGTCGTTGGTCTGGTCGTGGGGAAACGTCAGTCGCGGCCATGGATCGTGTCGGATGAACTGTGGTCGCTCGTCGAGCCGTTGCTGCCCGGGCCGCCGCCGAAGGTGGTGGAGGGCAGACCTCGGGTGCCGGACCGGCAGGCGTTGTGCGGGATCCTGTTCGTGCTGCATACCGGCATCCAGTGGGAGTACCTGCCCCAGGAACTGGGCTTCGGTTCCGGCATGACGTGCTGGCGGCGCCTGGCCGCGTGGAACGAGGCCGGGGTGTGGGATGAACTGCACCTGGTGCTGCTGAGGAAGCTGCGGGCGGCGAAGAAGCTGGACTGGTCTCGGGCGGTGATCGACTCCTCGCACGTGCGGGCCGCTCGGCGCGGCCCAAAAGCGGGCCCAGCCCGGTCGACCGCGCACGTCCGGGCAGCAAGCACCACGTCCTCACCGACGCCCAGGGCATCCCGCTCGCAGTGTCTCTGACCGGCGGAAACCGCAACGACGTCACCCAGCTACTGCCCCTGCTCGACAAGGTCCCCGCCGTGTCCGGCCTCGTCGGCCGGCCCAGACGCAGACCCGATGCGCTCCTAGCAGACCGCGGCTACGACCACGACAAGTACCGGCGCCTGCTCTGGACCCGCGGCATCCGCCCGGTCATCGCCAGACGCGGAGAAGAGCACGGCAGCGGCCTGGGCATCTTCCGCTACGTCGTCGAGCGCACGATCGCCTGGCTGCACGGCTTCCGCCGACTG
Organism: Streptomyces stelliscabiei; assembly: GCF_014873495.1. Taxonomy (GTDB): domain Bacteria; phylum Actinomycetota; class Actinomycetes; order Streptomycetales; family Streptomycetaceae; genus Streptomyces; species Streptomyces bottropensis. The sequence goes on from NZ_JADBGF010000001.1 coordinate 10,206,834, forward strand.
CGCATCCGCTGGGAACGACGCGACGACATCCACGAAGCCTTCCTCGGACTCGCCACCTGCCTGATCACCCACCGCCACGTCCAACGCCTTTGTTAGGACCTCTTAGAGGGCGCGACTGAAATGTTCAGAGCTGATGCCCCGATAGCAGAACATCATCGGTCAGATGATTGGCGGGCGCGCAAGTGCGGCGGTCTGCGCATGGCAGGACGATGCCGGGCGTAGCGAGTAGCGTGGAATTGGATGTGCTCGGAGAAGCCGGCACAGATTATGGAAGTTTCGGGCCCCCTTGCAGGCTCCGCTGACACGGATTGCGACCTCATGCACACCACGGGAGGAACCAATTGCGGTGTGAACGAGCAGTCTCAGACAGGCCCGGCAACATAGCAGGCGACCATGGCGGCGCCTGAGCGGGCCTCGGGGCGGGCGGCTGGCGACCAACAGGTCCAGGGGAGTTCCCTCCCCGCACCCCCGTCCATCTCCCTGCCCAAAGGCGGAGGTGCCGTTCGCGGCATAGGCGAAAAGTTCGCCGCGAACCCGGTCACCGGCACCGGAGCGATGACGGTACCCATCGCCACCAGCACGGGTCGCTCCGGTTTCGGACCGCAACTCGCGCTCTCCTACAACTCGGACGCGGGCAACGGGCCGTTCGGATTTGGCTGGAACCTGGCCTTGCCCTCGATCACACGCAAGACCGACAAAGGCCTTCCGCAGTACCGCGACGCCGACGAGTCCGACGTCTACATCCTGTCCGGTGTCGAGGACCTGGTGCCCGTACTCCGGCCGGACGGCACCCGTTTCGTCGACGACACCAGCGCACCCGGATATGTCGTACACCGGTACCGTCCGAGAACCGAGGGGCTCTTCGCTCGCATCGAACGCTGGACCCATGTCGCCACCGGCGATATGCACTGGCGTTCCGTCAGTGCCGACAATGTGACGACGCTGTACGGCACCGACAGCCGCTCCCGCATCGAGCGTCCGGCCGACCACCAGCCGTCAAAGGAATCGTCTCGCGTTTTCAGCTGGCTCATCTGCGAGAGCTTCGACGACAAGGGCAACGCGGTCGTCTACGAGTACGCGGCGGAGAACACTGACAATGTCGACCACTCTCTGGCAAGCGAACGAAACCGACTGCGCAAAGCGAACCGGTACCTTAAGCGCATCAAGTACGGCAACCGGGTCTCCCGGCTCGTCCAACCGGACCTGAGCCAGGCAACCTGGCTGTTCGAAGTGGTCTTCGACTACGACGAGGGTCACTATGAGACCGTCGATCCCGACCCGAGCCTGCCCTCGGCCGAGCAGCACCAGTTCGCCCGGGCTTCCGTGACGCCGGCCCATCCGTGGGCCGCGCGCCCCGACCCGTTTTCCTCGCATCGTGCCGGCTTCGAGGTGCGAACCTACCGCCGGTGCCGCCGCGTGCTGATGTTCCACCACATTCCCGACCTGCCGACCGGGGAGGACGGCTACGAAGGACTGGTCCGGTCCACCGAGTTCGACTATGCCGACCTCGACTACAGTCGACCGGTCTCCGTGGACGACGAACTGGCCCATCAGGGCAGTACCCGCATCGCATCCTTCATCCGCAGGGTCACCCAATCCGGATATGTCCGCGACGACAGTCAGCCCGCCGTGGTGCGCGGCGGTGTCACGTACGCCACTTATCTCAAGCAGTCGCTGCCGCCGTTGGAGCTCGAGTACAGCAAGGCAGTCGTCCAGGACGAGGTGCGCGATGTCGAGGCAGAACGCCCGGAAAGCCTGCCAGTCGGTTACGACGGCGTGTGTCAGTGGGTCGACCTGCATGGCGAGGGGATTCCGGGGGTACTCACCGAGCTGAGCGGCGGCTGGATCTACCACCGCAACCGCAGCCCGCTCCCTGACGAAGGCACCGACTCCACCGCCGCCCGATTCGGTCCGGCCGAACTGGTCGCGACCAAGCCGAACCTGTTCCTGGCCGGCGGGCGGGCACGGCTGGTGGATCTCGCCGGTGACGGCCACCTGGACCTGGCGATGCTGGACGGCCCCACGCCTGGTCTGTACGAGCATGACGACGACGAGGGATGGCTGCCCTTCCGCCCCTTCACGTCCTGCCTCAACCTCGACTTCCGCGACCCGAACCTGCGGCTCGTGGACCTCAACGGCGATGGCCACGCCGACGTACTGATCACCGAGGAAGATGCCGTCGTCTGGCATCCCTCGCTCGCTGAGCAGGGCTTCGGTCCGGCCACGCGGGTCACCCAGCCGCTCGTCGAGGAGGACGGCCCACGCCTAGTATTCGCCGACGGCACCCAGTCCGTTCATCTGGCCGATATGTGCGGTGACGGCCTGGCCGGCCTGGTGCGCGTCCGTAACGGAGAAGTCTGTTACTGGCCGAGTCTCGGTTACGGACGGTTCGGAGCCAAGGTCACTGTGGACAACGCGCCATGGTTCGACACCCCTGGCGCGTTCGACCAGCGCCGGATCCTGCTGGCCGACATCGACGGCTCCGGCACCACGGACATCATCTACCTGCACCACGATGGGCCATGCCTCTACTTCAACCAGGCGGGCAATCGGTTCAGTGATCCGCGTCGGCTGCGTGGGCTGCCGGCCACCGCTGACGGTGTCTCGGTCACCACGGCCGACCTGCTGGGAAACGGCACCGCCTGTCTGGTCTGGTCCTCACCCCTGCCAGCTGACCATCGCCGACCGATGCGCTACGTCGACCTGATGGGCGGCGACAAGCCCCACCTGCTGACCAGAGCGGTCAACAACCTCGGAGCGGAGACCAGAGTCCACTACACGCCCTCGACGAAGTTCTACCTGGCGGACCAGCGCGCCGGCCGCCCCTGGGTGAGCCGCCTGCCGTTCCCGGTTCACGTTGTCGAACGGGTCGAGACCTACGACCACGTCAGCCACAACCGGTTCGTCACCCGGTACGCCTACCACCACGGCCACTTCGACGGCGAGGAACGGGAGTTCGGCGGCTTCGGCATGGTGGAGCAGCAGGACACCGAGCACATCGACGCGCTGTCGAGCAGCGCCGCCTTCCCGGTCGGCACCAACGTCGACGCCTCCTCGCACGTGCCGCCGGTGCTCACCAGGACCTGGTTCCACACGGGCATCCACCTCGGCGGCGCGCACGTGTCGGACTTCTTCGCAGGGCTCTTGGACGCCTCCGACAAAGGCGAGTACTACCGCGAACCCGGGTTGACCGACGAGCAGGCGCGGGCCCTGCTGCTGACCGACACCGTGCTGCCCGCCGGCCTCACCACCGAGGAAGAACGCCAGGCGTGCCGCGCTCTTCGCGGCTCGGTCCTCAGGCAGGAGGTCTACGCCCTCGACGGGACCGGTACCGACGACTACCCCTACGGTCACCCGTACACCGTCTCCGAGCAGAACTTCACAGTTCGCCGGCTGCAATCACGCGCCGGCAACCGCCACGCGGTGTTCCTCACCCACGCCCGCGAGGCCATCACCTACGAGTACGAGCGGAAACCTGCCGACCCGCGCACAGCCCATGGCATCACCCTGGCCGTGGACGACTTCGGCAATGTGCGCAGCTCGGTGAGCATCGGCTACGGACGCCGCCAATCGGATACCTCGCTCCCGTCGGCCGATCAGGCACGACAGGCTCAGATCCTCATCACACACACCGAGAGCGACGTCACCAACGCCATCGACTCGACCTCCGACCATCGCACGCCGCTGCCCTGCCAGACGCGCACCTATGAGCTGACCGGGCTGAGCCTGCCGACGGGCCACCCCCGCTTCACCTTCGACGAGATCCGTGACGCTGTGGCGACGGCGGCCCCGCTCGATTACGAGGCCGCGCCCATCGCCGGGACCCGGCAGAAGCGCCTGATCGAACACGTACGGACGTACTACCGCCGCGACGACCTCACCGGGCCTGCCCAGTTGTGCGAGCTCCAGCCGCTGGGGTTGCCCTTCCAGAGCTACAAGCTCGCCTTCACCCCCGGCCTCGTCACCCATGTGTACGGCGACCGGGTCACCGACACCATGCTGGCAACCGAGGGCCGCTACGTGCACACCGAAGGTGACGCCAACTGGTGGGCGCCCCTTGGCCGGATCTTCTACTCACCGGACCCGGACGACACCCCGACCCAGGAGCTGGCGCACGCCCGACAGCATTTCTTCCTGCCGCACCGTCACCGCGATCCGTTCCACACTGAGACGGTCAGCACCGAGGGTGTGGCGACATACGACGCCTACGACCTTCTGCTGCAGGAGACCCGTGACGCGCTCGGCAACCGGGTCACCGTCGGGGAGCGCCACACCGACCCGACCAGTCCACCGGTCCGGCTCGCACAGGACTACCGGGTGCTGCAACCCGCGTTGGTCATGGATCCAAACCGCAACCGGTCAGCAGCCGTCTTCGACGCCCTGGGCATGGTCGTCGGCACCGCGCTGATGGGAAAACCGGAAGACGTACCGGCGCGGGGCGACCAGCTGACCGCGGCATTCCACGCCGACCTGACCCGGGCTCAGACCGACGCGTTTCTCGCCAACCCCCGAGGACCGCTGGCGGCCACCCTTCTGGATGGCGCTACCAGCCGCGTGGTGCATGACCTGACGGCCCACTGGCGCGAGCCCGACCCGGCACGCAAGCCACCGATCTCCATCGCCACGCTCGCTCGGGAGCAGCACGCCGCCGAGCTGGCCCCGGGCGGCCTCCCACGCATCCAGGTCGCCCTCTCCTTCGTCGACGGGTTCGGCCGGGAGATCCAGCAGAAGGTCCCGGCCGAGCCGGGACCGGTGCCGCAGCGCGCCGCCGACGGCACGATCATCATCGGCGCCGACGGGCAGCCGCAGCTGACCGCCCACGACATCGACCCGCGCTGGGTGGGCAGCGGCTGGACGGTGTTCAACAACAAGGGCAAGGCCGTCCGCCAGTTCGAGCCGTTCTTCACCGACACCCACCGCTTCGAGTCCGACGTGCGCATAGGGGTCAGCCCGGTGCTCCTCTACGATCCGATCGGTCGAGTGGTCGCGACCCTGCGGCCTGATCACAGTTGGGAGAAGACGGTCTTCGCCGCGTGGCGGCAGGAGACCTGGAACGTCACGGACACCGTGCTCGTCGCCGACCCTGCGGCCGACGTCCACGTGGGCGACCACTTCCGACGCCTCGAGCCCGCCGCATACCTGCCCACCTGGCACGCACTGCGCACCGACCCGGCGCATACAGCGGCGTTGGCGGCCCAGTACCCGGACGCGGACGACCGGGCCAACGAGACCCGAGCCGCACGGCAGACCGAGCTGCATGCCGCGACGCCGACCGTCACCCATGCCGACTCGCTCGGCCGCACCATTGTCACCGTGGTCCACAACCGGCTGCGCTACAGCGACGCGCCTGCCCCCCAGCCACCGGTCGAGGAGTTCCAGCGCACCAGCGTCGTCCTGGACGTCGAGAACAACCAGCGCGAAGTGACGGACGCAGTGAGCCGGGTCATCATCAGGTACGACCACGACATGCTGGGCAACCCCGTCCACCATGCCAGCATGGAGGCGGGCGAACGCCGGATGCTGCACGACGTGGCGCGCAAGCCACGCTACGCCTGGGACAGCCGCGGCCACCGCTTCCGCACCGCTTATGACGCGCTTCAGCGGCCGACCCAGTCTTTCCTGCGCGAAGGCGCGGGTGCCGAGTTGGTCGTCGAACGCAGCACATACGGAGAGAGTCGCCCCGATCCGCACCTGCGCAACACGCGCGGGCGGCTGATCGAACACCGTGACCAGGCCGGTGTCGTCACCACCGACGACTACGACTTCAAGGGAAATCCGCTGATCGGACGCCGTCGCCTCGCCCGGGACTACAAAGCCACCCTGGACTGGAGCAGCTCCCCGTCACTGGAGCCCGAGATTTTCACCAGCCGGACCAGGTACGACGCCCTCAACCGCCCCACCCAGTCGGTCGCCCCGCACAGCGACCGGCCCGGCACCGTGATCAACGTAATCCAGCCGACCTACAACGAGGCCAGCCTGCTGGAACGACTGCACGCCTGGCTTGACTCGCCCGCCGAGCCGACTCGCCTGCTCGATCCCGCCACCGCGACCCTCGCCGCGGTCAGGGACATCGACTACGACGCCAAGGGCCAGCGCACCTCCATCGACTACGGCAACGGCGTCCGCACCCGCTACCGCTACGACCCCCGCACCTACCGGCTGACCCACCTGCACACCCGCCGCGACCCGGCCGCCTTCCCGGGCGACTGCCCTGACATGGCCCCGGTGGGGTGGCCCGGCTGCCAGGTGCAGAACCTCCACTACACCTTCGATCCGGCCGGCAAAATCACCCACATCCGGGACACCGCCCAGCAGACCGTCTTCTTCCGCAACCAGCGCGTCGAGCCGGCCGCCGAGTACACCTACGACGCCGTCTCCCGGCTGATCGAGGCCACCGGGCGGGAACACCTGGGCCTGGCCGGAGGCGTGCCGAACCCACCGTCCCCGCACTCGTACAACGACGCTGCCCGCATCCCCGTACTTCACCCCGGCGACGGCAATGCCATAGGCCGGTTTGTGGAGCGATACGTCTACGACGCCGTGGGCAACCTCCTCGAAATGCGCCACCGCGGCACGGATCCGGCACACGCAGGATGGACACGCACCTACGCCTACGCCGAGACCAGCGGGCTCGAGCCCGGCCGGCCGAGCAACCGACTGACCAGCACCACCGTCGCCGGAGTGACCGAGACCTACAGCGCCGCGGGGGGCGGCTATGACACACACGGCAACCTGCTGCACATGCCGCACCTGAACACCATGCGGTGGGACGAGGACGACCGGCTGCGGATGACTCAACGGCAGGCGGTGAACCCCGCGGACGCCGACGGCGTACTGCACCAGGGCGAACGCACCTGGTATGTCTACGACTCAGGCGGGCAACGGGTACGCAAGGTGACGGAACTCCCCGGCGGCCAGGTCAAGGACGAACGCGTCTACCTGGGGGCCCTCGAAATCTATCGCGCCCACGGAGCGAACCCGCTGGTGCGAGAGACGCTGCACATCATGGACGACCAGCGGCGCATCGCCCTCGTGGAGACCCGCACCGAGGGATCCGAGCCCGGAGTACCCCGGCAGCGGATCCGCTACCAGTTCGACAACCACCTCGGCTCGGCGGTGCTGGAGCTCGACGACGCGGCGCAGATCATCTCCTACGAGGAGTACGCGCCCTACGGCAGCTCCACCTACCAGGCAGGGCGCGGCACGACAGAGGCGGCGAAACGCTACCGGTACACGGGGAAGGAGCGGGACGAGGAAAGCGGGTTCTATTACCACGGGGCGCGGTATTACGCGCCGTGGCTGGGGCGCTGGACATCGCCCGACCCAGCCGGACTGAAAGATGGAACCAATCGGTACGCGTACGTCCACAATGCCCCGACGCGGCTGGTCGACCCGTCGGGCACGCAGGGCGAGAGTTTCGAGGATCTCGACCAACCGATCAAGGAGTTGAACGAGAGCAACACGGTGCAGGACCTGCTCACGGACAAACGTGCTCCGTTGACGCCCCGGGGCAAGCCATGGGACATCAACACGAAGGAGGCACGCAAGTACGGCAACAAACAGGCCGCAGCACACCGAGCGGCCAGCGGCATGAACCAGGGTGCCACCGTCCAGGCGGGCCACACCGCTGCAGCCCGCCACGCCCCGGAGTCTGGCATCAGCGAAGCCGACTGGGACAGGCAACGCATGCAGGAGCTCCACAGCCGCAAAGGACAGGGCCTGGACGTCAACGTCCAGGATCAGACCGGCAAGCGAACGACAAGGACCCGCCACACCGCCCAGGAAGGGCTCATCGACGACGCGGTGGATCGAGCGAGGGCGGGCAACGGCGGCAAGCTCACACCGCAGGGGCAACTCGATGCGGCTGCCGAGGTCGACTGGCGCACGTCCAACGTCCCCATGGACCAGCGTGACGTCGAAGCAGTCCGCAAGGGCGGGGCGGCAGCACCAGAGAAGGGGCCGAAGGTCGGCCCGACGGGAGAGGTTGTCAAGTCGGAAACGGCTGCGTCCAAGGCCGTGAAGACAGAAGCCAAAGCGATCAAGGCCGGAACCGAGGCAATCGAACAGGGCGCGAAGGCAGGCGGGAAGAGCGCACTCAAGAAGCTCGGAACCAAGGCGCTCAAGGTGATCCCGTTCGTCGGCATCAGCGCGGGCGTCGCGTCGGCCGGATACGAGGCGTCCCAGGGCAACACCGGCACGGCCGCCCTGGACGCTGTCGGGCTGATCCCCGTGGCCGGTGACGTGGTGGACGCTGCCAGGCTGGGCGTGGCGGTCGGTGAGGTCGCCAACGAGGCGCTCGGCATCAGCGACGTGGCTGCCGAGCACGGCTCGGCCGTCGAAGGCGCGGCGAAGTCCCTCGGTATCAATCAGGACGCATCCATAATCATCGGGGCAACCGGAGCAGCCCTCAGCGCCATCACGATCGCCCCGAGTATCGCCATCGGCCGGACCATCTCTGGCTGGTTCAACTGAAGGATGTCAGGGCTGTGCGGCTTGGGCGCCACTATGCTCCTGACTCCCGATCTCGCTGGTAAAGCGTCTGTCCGGATCTGAGGACGGAATGCAGGAAGTGGTGTTCCTCCCTGCCGTACTCCTCGAGCTCCTCGGCCGTGACGAAATGCAGGTCGACTGGTACCGCCCAGCCGCCCAGGTAGGGTTCCACCTCCGATGCCCGTACCAGGGCGGGCGCGTCGGTCGGCATCACGACCAGCAGGTCGAGGTCGCTGTTCACGGTCGCCCGGCCCTTGGCGTACGAGCCAAACATGAGGACGCGTTCCGGACGGGCCACTTCAACGATCCGTCCGACGATGGAGTCGATTTCCTCGTCCGTCATGAGTCCAGTCATGTTCAGTCCACCGTGTAGTTGAGGATGAGGAAGAGCTCGTCGACCGCGTCCGCGGGCAGCGAGTCAAAGTCCGGGGCGCCGGCCTTGCGGATCTTCACCGTCCAGCCGGTCATCGGCGCCTCCTGGCCGGTGAGATCCTTGGTCGCGCGGTGCATGCCCCGGTATGTGGGGTCGGGGGCCAGCGTGAGTAGATCGCCGGACCCGGAGCCCAGCGGCGCGAGCTGCACCTCGTACGTGGCTGTGTCCTTCATTCGCGCGGCGATTTCCACGCGCCGCACCTTCTTGGTGGCGAAGGCGCGGGTGAATGACGGCAGCCGATCGGTGAGGTCACCGAGTTCGATCGTCTGGTCGTCGGTCGGGTTCGCGGGATGCAGGAACCGGTAGAACTCGTCCGGGAACTCACGCTTCAGGTCCAGCACTCGGTACAGGCCGTTCCGTCCGCCGGCCAGGGCCACGGAGGACAAGGTCTTGTCGATGTCCTTGAGCGCCTCGGTGCGCAGCAGTCCGCCACCCTCGCGCGCGGTGTACTGGAGGTGGATCACCACATCCGAGATGGAGTCCGTGTCGAACTGTGCGATCTCGGAGTTCAGCCGCAGGTGCCAGGAGCTGATCGCGCCGGCCCCCTCGAAGGGCAGATACCGCTGGTCGTCGAACCGCAGGTCGAACACTCCGGCGTCATTGACGGCGGAGCTGGTGGCGATTGACTGGACCGCTGTCACTCCGTCGCGGAACCGGATGTCGCCCGCAGGGTCCCTGGGGTACTTCCCGCCCAGCAGGGAGGCGTCCTTGCGCAGGCTGTTCGCGGTCAGAGTGAGCGTGCACCCCACCGTTCCGTAGGGGCCGACGACGCACGGTACCGACAGCGAGACCGTCTTGAGCCGGCGGAAGTATTGCCCCGGGTGGTCCAGGTCGAAGATCGCCTCGGGGATGTCGATGAAGCACTCACCGTTGGTCTTCAGCTGCAGCAGTGCGACGGGATCCAGGTCGGCGAGTGAGATGTGCTTGGTCAGCTCGTATTCGCGCTTGTGGAGCTCCAGATAGGCGGCGTCCAGTCGGCGCAGGTCGTGTCCGAGCCGTTCGCCGGCCAGGAGGCCCTTCCGCAGGCTGTCCCAGTAGCCGTAGCGGACATAGTTCGAGTCAGAGAGCCCCAGCTCGTGCCGGAAGCACCGCTCAGCCCGCTTAGCCAGGTCGAACGCCAGCTGGTAGCTCTGGAAGTACACGGCGGACAGCTGGCCGACCATCCAGTCGAATAGTTCCTTGTTGGTGAACTTGGTGCGCTGGAAGTCCTCCTCGGCAGTTGCGTTCTCCCGCTGGCGGTCGTGATGGCGGAGTTCCTGTTCGGCGATCCGGTGGCGGATCTCTGCCGCCAGGATCTGCTTGTCGACCTGGGGGAGCTCCGTGGCGGCCATCGCCGCCTGGTGTTCCCACTCCTGCGCGCGCCGGGCATGCCCGGCCAGCACGCTCGCCACGCTGGCACCCTTCTCGGCCGCGGTGGCCAGCGAGCGCAGCACGGAGACCGCCGACTCAGCCGCGCCCCCGATCTGCGGGCCGCCGGTTGACCCCGACACGGTAGGCGTACCGCCGAAGCCTGCAGCACCGGCCAGAAAAGTCGGAATCAGTTTCAGACCACCGCTCAGGATGGTTCCGACCACGATTGTCGCCTCCAAGCCCAGCGAGACGCCGGACAGGGCGAGTGAGACGTGCTCTCCAGTGTTCAGGCCCTCGTCGAGCAACCGCTGGTGGTAGGCCCGTCTGAGCTCGACGACATCGCGGCTGCGCAGGCTGGCTTCCCAGGTCTCCCGCGCCTCGGCCACCTGGCTGTCGCGGACATCCCGCAGGAGATCGAGCAAGGCCATCTCATGACTGGACCGCAGCGCCGTGAACGCCTCGACGTCGCGCTTCTCCAAAGCGCTGAGCATGGCCGCGCCGAGGTTGCTGACCGCGGCGCAGACCTCCTGCGCGCGCTGGAGCATCACCGAGAAGCGGTACGCCGGCATCGGCGCGCTGATGTCGCTGAGCGCCGCGCCGATGTCCAGACCGGCCGCCGTGGCTTTGACCAGCAGGGCGGGGTCGATCGGCGGTTCGAACAACGGCAGCTGACGGACCTGCCCGGCGATGTTCATGCAATGCCTGATCTTGAACAGCCGGTCATCGACGGCGTCCCACAGCGTCAGCAGCTTCTCGTTGGTCGGGATGCCGAAGTACAGCACATCCAGGCGCGGCAGTTCGGGGCCGTCGGGAACGGGCGCGGACGGGGCGGGGACGCCTGGCAGCAGATTCTCCACCTGCCGCAGCACATTGCCGAACACGTCGATCCCGGCCGCCTGGAGCTGGTAGAAGGTCCGCACCGGGTTCGGTACCCGGCGGGGCACGTTCTTGGGCCGAGGCCCGAGCATCGTCGCGGCCAGCACGTACAGCTGAGTCGCCTCGTTGTTGGATTCGACGGTGTCCTGACCGAAGAGCTGGTCACCCCAGGCGATCAGTGTCTGGATGTACTTGATCAGCACGTTCTTCTGGTATGCGACCGTGCGCATTCTCGCGATCAGATGCGGATTGAACGGGTGATCGCGCCATTCGGTAACCTGGGCCTGCAACTTGGCATCGCCCTTGGCGATGACCTTCATGATGTTCTCGATCTTCTGTTGGTAGTAGTCGGCCTTGGTCGTCTCGTAGAACGGCTTGGTGATCCAGAACTTCTGCTGCGGGGTGTCTGGATCGGGGGTCGCGGTGTCGGTGCTGGTCGGGTTGAACACGGAGTGGTACCACTCCAGCGCTTCCTCGAACCGCTGGTTGGCGGCGAGCTTGCCCGCGATGAACATCGGCACGTGGAAGAACAGCTCCCAGTTGTACGCCGCGTACGCGCCCTCGTAGTCGAAGTCCACCTCCTCCGTGGGCCACGGACGCGCGACCGTATCGTTGTTGGGCTGGTAGGCCGCGAAATCGAACGGACTCGCGCTGCCTGGAACGGTTTCCGGGCTGACCTGGATGCGCCGGTTCAGCAGGCCCGGCAGACCCCAGGTGTTCAGCTCCTTGATGAAGAGTTCCACGAACGGGTGGTAGTGGGGTTGGAACCGGAACGACGAGATGGACCAGCTGTGCCAGGCTCGGGAGAAGTACGTCCAGTAGGTGCGGTGGTCGTAGTCGACGAAATAGGTCCGTGCGGGATCCCAGGTGAAGAAGGAACCGGAACCGGCGAACCCCAGGGCCTGCGAGTCGATCACCGTCCAGGTGCGGCCCGGCACGATGTTCTGCAGCAGCATGATCGGCTCGGCGTTCGAATGGGACTGAATGCGGTGCGGCTCGTCTTTCGGGGAATCGATCTCGGACGAGTAGTAGAAGTACTGGGGCGGGTCGAGGTGTTGGATCAGATTTCCACTGAACCGGCTGTTCGGTGGCGAGACGAGGTGCTCGGCGAGGGCCGCCTCACCAGGCGTGATCTGCGGGCCCAGCTTCTCGAAGTAGTCCTTGCCGTTCGGCGCGAGCCAGTCCGGGACCGGGCTCGTGAACAGGCATGTCCGAATCTGCGGTGCCGTTCTCGTCCGGAAGGTGATGCGATCCAGCACGAAGACGGCGGTCGCCAGGCGTGACACCGTCATCGGGGTGTCCGACAGGACCTTCGGTGTCCACTTTCCCTGTTTGAGCTCGCTCCAGTACATCTGGACGTCCCAGTACTTGTCCGGCGTCGGCAGAAAGAAGGCAGAGTTCGCGCTGGGGGTCGGTACGCGGTCTGGGACTGTCGCCTTCTCCAGGAACTGCGGCCAGAACATGTAGAGACGGCGGTTGTGCATGCCCAGCGTCAGATGGTCGGACTGGATCTCGAGGCCGACCGGCTGCCACGGGGTCCAGCGGGCCCGGTTGACTCTGGTGCGGTAGAAGTACTCAGCTCCTTTGTTGCTGCGGGTACGGCCCACGACGTGGAGCACGGACTCGTCGCCGATCCGCTCCTCGTACATCGCGCGGATCTCGAGATTGGCCACCTTGTCCAGCTTTTCGAGGTAGCCGCGGTAGGCCTGTTCGACGGTTTCTGCGGTGACGTCGTTCTGCTGGAGTTCGTTCTCGAGGTCGACGAAGAACGGTGACTTTTCGTCGCGCAGTTCCGGCTCGATCCAGTTCTCCGGGTAGAGGAAGACCTTGCGGTTGGCTTCCCAGATCCGGTAGCGGCGCATCCATTGCCACTGTTTCCACTTGGGGTCCTTGACGGTGCTCGCCACGATGTCCGGCTCGAGGTTCAGCAGTACACGTTGGACGAACAACTGGGCGGAGCCGGTGGCCTGCTTCAGACGGGACGTCAGCGCGCAGGCGCTCATCTCGACGTCGATCAGCAGGTGGCTGTACAGGCCGTTCGCATCGGTCCAGTGCTGACCCTGGATCGGGTCCGGGTGCGCCACCAGCCAGTCCACCAGGACATCGCGGCGCCGCTCGCGCAACGCGTCCTGCACCGGCCGGTTGGCCTTCAGCCATTGCGGCAGGTCGTAGCGCGCTTTGAGTGCCTGCTTGATCCCATCGGCGATCGCGGCGCTCGGCGTGGCGTCGGCCCAGGCGATGGCCCGCTTCGCCTCGACGCCCAGCCGGGGTAGTGCCGCCATGCAGTACGCGACACGACGGAGATTCTCCGCTCTCGCGAGCTGGGCTTTGACCTGGTCCACGCCCGTCGCTGTCAGCCAGCCGAATGCGGTGACGAGCGCGGTGATGTCCTCGGCGCGCCAGGCGGTCAGCTTGGCCAGCGCGGTGATCGTGGCAGTGGACGGCGCGGTCGGCGAGAGCAGTTCGTCGGCGAAGTCCAGCGCGGACAGGCTGGACGCGGGCAGGTGCGACTTCCAGTCGAAGAACCATTGCATCGCCGTCCATCGGCCGATCGCGACGGTGATGCTCTGGTCGAAGCCAAGCATGTCGGCCCGGATCCAGCCGAGGCGTTCGGCGTGGTCGCCGGACAGCCACCAGCTCACCTCGGCGGGCTTCATGTTCAGCTTGCCGATGACGATCGCGACCTTGTGCAGGAGCCGCAGGGCCTTGTAGATGTCCGAGAAGGTCAGCTCGTCCAGGGGGAACTGGAAGCTGCCGTCAGCCGCCGTGACGAGCAGCCGGGGGTCGTTGATCACCCTGCGCAGATCGGTGGTCGAGCTCGGCAGATGGAGCCTGGTCAACGCCGTCTCTGCGGAAGGCTCGTCGATTCCGAGGAGCGCGGCCACCTGCTGGTCGACGTAGAGGTCCTTCTGCGCACGGAGCAGAAACGCCTGCAGCTTCGGCATGACGAAGGCGAACCGTGCGTCGATCCGCTCCTGTCGCTTGGCCGGTGTCTCACCGGGCGGCAGCGCGGCCAGCTTCGTATGGGCTTCGGTCAGATCGTTGAAGAGGACACCGAAGTAGCGGTCGATGAGAGCCTCGCGTTCGGCGGTGCTACCTGTCCAGCTGCCGTTCACGAGGGCCATTGCGGTCACCAGGTCGGCGTCCGCCGCGAGGGTGGGGACGAGCCCCAGACGGGTGGTGACGTAGTCGGCGTCGGTTTCGTCCTTCTGCCGTGCCAGTCGGTCGGCGATCTCCGTGAGGCCTTGTCTGAGCTGTTTCAGAAAGGCCAGTACGGCGCGGTCCTCCAGCGCGATGCCGGAATTGACCGTGAAGTGGTGGGTCAGCAGATAGTCGAGGTCAGCGACGGAGAACGCCGATGACGTCACCTGATCGACCAGGCTGCTGAATTCCACGGCGCTGGCCGGCGACGTGAAGGGGTCGGAGCTCCACATTCTCCCCAGTCGAAGGAATTCACCGATGGTGAGGCCGAGCCCTCGGCTCAGTGCGGTGATCCGGTGCAGGTCGGCGAGGACCCCGGCGTTGAGCGGGGAGCCGAAGTCCAGCGATCGGTCGGCCAGGATGAGGCCGAGGTCGCTCTCGCTGAGGCGTAGGCCGGCGAGCAGGCCAGGTACCCGCTGGCCGATCGTTCCGCCGAGTTCGGCGGCCCGCGGCGGGAAGCCGCCGGTTGCGTCCACCAGCCGGTTCCGGAAGAGGCGCTGGTAGACGGTCTGGACCGGAATTCCTCCGTCCGTGGCGCGGTCGACGTACTCGTGGTCGTCGAAGCCGGCGAACACCGTGACCAGCGTGGACCAGTCCAGCCCGGTCCGCTCCTGCAACCGCCGGATCGAGGCGATGCCGCGCAGCCCGGTGTCGTTGAGGGTCCAGGCAGTGAGGTAGCGGTCGAGCTCCCACATCGGAATTCCCAGCCGCCGCCAGAGCCGCACGAAACGGTGGATCTGGCCCAGTGCGTCCGCGGTCAGGCCACCGATGGTGAAGGAGGAGGTGTCGCAGGCGGCCGCGTTCGGGTCGGCCGGTTCGAGGATGGTGAGGGCATTTGCCGGATCGACCCAGCGCATCTCCAGCAGCTGCACCAGGTCTCGGTAGGCGAGCTTGGTCCGGTGCAGCATCACGGGCACCTTGGCGAGCACTTCGATCCAGGTACCGGTCACGTTCTGGGTCGGGTCCGTCGGGGTGTCCGGGTGCGGAATGGAGTTGCCGGTCTCGGCGAGTCCCCAGTACTCCCACGGCTGACGCCCGAGTGTGCCGCTCAGGACCTGCCGCTCGACATCCCCGATCCCCAACAGCGCACAGTCGACCTGCGCGTCGGTCGGCGTCTTCGCCGCGCCGTCCGGTGAGGACCGCTGGAACAGTCCGAGCAGCCGCGGTTGCGGCACGCCGAGCTGATCCAGGTAGCCGCGGCTCTGCTCGTTGGGGAGGTTGAACGGCAGACTGAACGGAAACACCTCGCCGGTGAGCTTGGTGTAAGCGGAGAGGTTCAGATGCTCGGGATTGGCGCGTACCTCGGCCGCGGAGCCGGTCGTCTGACGGGTCGCCCGCAAGAAGAGGGCGGCTCCCCGGTGGAAGACGCTGTACGAGTGGGTGCTGTCCCTGATCACCCACCGGCCCTGGCTGTCCGGGGCGTACACCCAGGCGTCGTCGCTGATGGCGACGTCCTTCGTCCTCAGCTCCGCCAGGATCTCCGGTGCGATCGGCCCTTCGACCAGCTTCGGTACGATCCCGGGATCCAGGACAACCAGCGCGGGGGGAGTGACGACGTCTTCCAGAATCTCGTTGACCAGGTCGATGTACGGAACGGCGGTGTTGGTGTTCTCGCAGCTCAACTCCACGTCGCCGAGGTCGGGGCGTCGCTCGAGTAGAACCTGAAGGACGCCTTTGCCGCTGTGGGGGCCAGTGCCCTGAGTGCCGCGGTCGCCCAGGAAGCGCAGGACGTCCACGAAATGTGCGGCCGGGCTGTACACCGACCGGCAGGCGGGGCAGTCGCAGTAATCGAGGGATCCGATGAGGGTCTGCAGGCTGGGCAAGGTTCTCGGCTGGGGCTCGCGCTCGAGTTCTGCCTGCGGGGTAGGGAAGGCACCCGCCAGAAGCTGGGACTCAGGCGTCGTCTGCGGACTGGGCAGGGCGGCGGGCAGGGCCCCGGTCAGCGCGCGGTTGTAGTCGGCGAAGGTGGTCAATGCGAGGGCGTACGCGTTCTCCGCCCGGCGGTAAATCCTCCGCGCCTCGATCCTGTTGATCGACCCGGCCAGGACACTGACGAACTGCCCCTCACCCATGAAGTAGATCTGCTGGGCGGAGTCGATGCTCTGGGACAGCAGGGCGTTCGCGGCGCTGAACGTCGGATTGAGTTTGAACACCCGCTGCACCGAAGCGAGCTCCGCGAGGAGCTCGGCATCTGGCTGGGCGGCTGCCGCGCCGTCCTGTCGCTGGCGGTCGCCACCGTTCCGTGAGAGTTGCTCAGCCAGGTAGTGGTCGATCCGGAAGCGGTCGAGGTGGAAGTCAGGATGATCATCCAGGAACCGGGCGACACGACGACTCAGCTGCTCCGCTGACGAGTCAGATCGGACGATCTTCGCCGCCAGGGACGCGGTCGGATAGGACCGCTCGAACTGCTGGTCGAGGATGGCCGCGTACGTCGCCTTCTTCTCCTCGGTGGTGGTGCCGTCCATGTTGTCCGGCACGCCGACCGGAGTGCCGTTGGGAAGCCGTCGCGCGAACACGTCGAACCAGTCCGCTTTGGAATACTGCGCCAGAGCGCGTTTCGTCAGTCGGCCGCTGTTGATGTCGTCGGCCAGCACCGTTACCAGCGGCACGTGATTGCGGGTCAGCGACCCGATTTCCACTACGGTCCGCACCTTCTTGACGGTGGCGTCCGGCAGTGACGGATCATCATCCAGCCGCTTCCACAGCTCGGCCAGCGATCCGGTGTGGTCTGACATCGTGGCGAGAATCGTGGTGCGCTGGTCGGCCGGCACATTGGCGACGTTGAGCAGCTGGCCGATCGTGCCCTTGCCTCCGCCCACGGTGATGTCGGCCGTGTACTTGAGCCTGATGCGCGCAAGGACCGCGAGGAATTCACCGATCCTGGGCCGCAGGTTGGCCGACACCAGGTTGTCGTCGATGGCCTTGACCAGCAGGTCTCGCTGCCGTTGTTCATCCAGACCGGACAGCGCCCGGAGCAGCGCTTCCTCCATCAGAATGATGCGCTCGGGGTGCTGGACGTCGGCGAGCAGGGACTCACGGAAGATCGATGGCTCGCCCTGGCGGAGGAAGGCGAAGAAGACTTCGGCAGGCAGCGGCGTCCCGTCCCGCTGGGTCCTGTCGGCGAGCCGCCAGCTGGCCACCCAGGTGCCGATCTCAAGCGCCGTATAGCCGGTCTCGCCGACGAGGAACGACACGTCCTGATGCTGCTGGTCCTCGCGCAGGTCGATCGGCGCGAGAGTGCCGAGTAGCGGTGTGATGACGCCCGTCTGCACCTCCCATTCGGAAGGCCCGGAATAGACCGCACCCTGAAGCGTCAGGTTGACCTCGTAGTCGGCGGGCGCGTTGTAGTGCACCGGAGACCGGAACAAGACCGTGCTGAATCTGAGCACAACAAGAACCAGGTCTGCCGATCCCTTCTCGTCCGCATTGAATTTGTTGTCGGTGTAGGAGATCTCATAGCGTCCGTCCGGGCCCACGGCTTTTTGACCGAGCAACTGCTCCGTCCGTAGGTCTCGGTCGAACGCTTGCACGGTTACATTCTGCATCGCCTGGCCGAACTGGTCCCGTACGATGCCGCTCACCGTTCGCTGGGCGGGCGTCGTTGGCTGGAACCCCGTCTTTAGACTGATCACCGTCTCCGGTGCCTGCTTGCGGTTCGGCTTGCTCGTGCCCACCACGATTCCGTCGATCAGCACCTTGATGATGACCGTGGCGACGTGGGTATGCGGATCTGAGGAGTCCTCATCCACCCTGATCCGGTAGCGGCCGGCGCTCTCGGTAAAGGCCTCCCCGAGCGGTGAATCCTGGTGACCCTGCCCCGGCCCGGAGGCCCGGACCAGCGCGTCCGGCAGCGGACTGCCCTTAGAATCCGTAATCGTTCCAGTGATCAGATATGACCGCTCTGCTGGCATGATGCTGCTCCCAGTGTCAAACGCGCCGTGTTTTCGGAGCACGTCTTGCCATGCGTTTCCGCTGAGTCAGCACCATGGACAGGCCTAGGCGCCCCTCTTGCCCCGCTATGTAACGACTCTGAGTCTGTAGGGCTAGATTTCGCAATTGCTGCTCCGCCGACGGAGTACACATAGCCGACTATCAACTCACGGTTCCGGGGCCACGTGGCACGCAGCCCGCCCAAGGCCTGCAGGCGTAGGGCGGCCTAGACATACACGCTGCTCTGACGGTGCGAGCGATGTGTTCCTGCTGTCGACCGGCGACGCGGGCCTTGACCCCCTACTTCTCACCCGGCTGCGGGCGCGGTGAGACGGCCGTCGCCTTTCAGTTCACCGATGACAGCGCCACCCGCAGGAGCGGCCCCGCACCGCACCACCGGCGTGTGCCCACGCCGCCCCGGGTGCGGGCGGTCGGCGGCGTCATCGAGAACCCGGATCGACATCGCTCAGGAAGCCTGCGGGCATCGGCCTGGGATCGCCCTGGCAGATGAATGCGCCCCAGTAGTAAGGATCGGGCTTGCGGGCACGCATCGCCAACTGGGCCGCGCGGAACGCGGAACCGCGCGGTTCGCCACGCTTGAGGCGACCGTAGAAATCTTCCATGAGCTCCTGCGTCTCCCGGTCGGGGACCTGCCACAGGCTCATCACCAGGGTCCGGGCGCCAGCGATCCCCACCGACCGGCGCAGCCCGTACACCCCCTGCCCGACGGCGACCAGCCCGCGACCGGTGTCGCAGGCAGACAGCACGACGAGTTCGGTGCCGGACAGGTCCATGGTGGCGAGGTCGGCTGCGGTCAGTAGCCCGTCTTCCGCCTCTTGGGGCAGGTGGCCGCGGCGCAGCCAGGTGTTGGCTCCTGCGAGCGCGAGCCCGGAGTTGAGCAGCGGGGCGGGGAAGGCGCTGAATGCGCGGCGGTCGGCCTGCCGGGTGCTGCTTTCCGCCGGCTGGTCGTCGTCGAGGAAGTAGCCGTGCGAGGCGATATGGAGAATGACGGGCGACCGTTGCTGTTTGAGCGGTCCTTCGACGGCATCGGTACCGAGCCACGCCTGGACACCGAGCAGGTCGGCGACGTGCTGGCCTTCCTCGCGGGTTCCCGGTAGCCGGGCGAAGCGAAGGCCCGCAGCCCGTCGCTCGTCTGGTTCGCCGTCCGGGGGAGCCGGGTCGGTGGTCGTGTCGAGGGCGAGGTCGTAGTCGGGGTCGGCGACGACGACCGGGGGACTGGCCGGCTCGGGGACGGTTGCGTGGGCAGGGACCAGGTCGCGGCCGCTCGTCAGGTAGGTGATCTCGTGGTCATCGATGACGAGGCGGGTGTCTTCGAGGGGCAGGATCTCGAAGGGCAGGGTGTACAGCTGGGCGTCGGGAGCAAGGAACCACCGCGTCCGGTCGTTGATCCGCAAGGGGTCTACAAGGGTCTTGCGTAGTTCGACGGCTGCTTTGCCGGTCGCCCGTGCGGCGTCGTCCGCAGCGGTCTTGCCCAGGTCGATATCGCGTGCCCGGCCGCCACGGCTGACGTAGCGGCGCAGCAGGATGATGTTCGTGTCGATGCTGTCGGCCTTGCCCAGGTCGATCAGGCGGACATCGTCGTCGCGACCGGGCGTGAGGACGAAGGCGTAGTACCGGTCGGGTCCCCACCGGGACTCGCCTTTCGCCCGGACGGCCGTCTCGTCGAGTGTCGGAACGCACAGGAACTCGACGAGCGCCGAACCCTCGGGAAGCCGGGACCGGACGGCTTCCAGGGTGACCCGCTGCAGGACCTCGCCCAGCCATCCGCCGTCAGGAAAGAGGATCCGGAGTTCGGACTCGAGGCGGTCGCGGTTTCCCATGAGGGCCCCCGCCGTGCCGGCGTATTCGTAAAGCCGTTCCAGCCAATCCTCCCGGCTCAGGTCGCCCTGTTCGGGCCATCCCTCCATGAGGTGCGCGTACACCTCTTGGTGGGCCCCCTCGATCTTCGGGTACATTCCGTACCGCAGGTTGCGCGCGAAGGTGGCGAGCACGTCCTCGAGCACATTCTCGATGTCCTGTGGGATCTCGCCGTTCTCGATGCTCTGCAGCACCTCGGCGAGTTTGCTTTGTGCGTCGCCGCCGTCGTGCTCTCTGCTGTGGATCTCCTCGCGCCTGCGGATGAAGTCGGCCTCTGCCACGATTCCCTTGCGCCGCCAGACGACCTCCAACAATTGCGATACCAGGCCGGGGGACTGGAACCGAGGCTGGCCGAGGATGTTCAGCAGTGCGACCGGCTGGTCGACGGAGAGGGACGACATACCTGCCACTGCGGACTGCCCCAGGACGAGATCGTCCTGGTGCCGCTCGGCAGTCAGAAGGACGTTGATCGCCTCGCGTTCGCGTCCCATCCCGACGAGGGCAGAACCGAGATCCCGCAACAGCTCGATGTACAGCGGTTTCTGTTCCGCATCGGTGTCCCCGCCCAGTAGCTCGACCGCGTGTCGCAACAGCTTCTCCGCGCCCTCCCAGCGGCCCTTCGCGAGCTGAACCGCTCCGCGCAGGCGGATGGTGGACGCGATGGCCGGAGCATCGTGGCCCACCGCCCCCTCCATCAACTGGAGGCTGGTCTGCAGAAGTTCGTCGGCCTCGTCGTAGCGGTGTTGGGCCATGTGACACTTCGCCAGGCCAGTGCAGGCGTGCGCGTAGTGTTCGTTGTCGCGGCCGACCTTCTGCTCGATTACGTCCATCGCTTGGCGGAGGGTGGTCTCCGCGTCGTCGTGCTGTCCCTCGGCGGAGTCGACTGCAGCCTTACCGATGAGCAGCATTGCGTGGTCGACGGAGTCCTCGGGGCCAGCCGAGCGATGGAGTTCGATCGCCTCCTCTGCGTAGCGGCGGGCGGAACGCGTGTCCCCGACGTCGAGGTGGAGGACGGCGAAGTTGTGCGTGGTGACCGCGAGGTCTGCGCCTGACTGGCGGCTCATGACGTACTGGTAACTGAGCATCGCCTCCCTGAACCGGCCGGCGAGCTTTTGGGCGAGCGCCAACTGGGCAGCCGTGTCTACGACTGTGGGGTGGTCGAAGTCCAGCTTTGAGTGCTCGATCAGGAGGGCTTCGTGGTACCGGTCGGCGCTGTCGGAATGCCGACCCAACTGGTGATAGAGGTAGCCGAGCTGCTTGAGGCGCGATGCGTACTCCAGCGAGTCTGCGCCGTTCATGCGGCCGACAATCTCTACGATCTCCGTTACCAGGACTTCGGCTGCACTGAGCTTTCCCATGTCGATGTAGACGTTGGCGAGGCCGTCGGCCATGCCGATATACCGCAGGTCGTCGGTGCCGAAGAGGCGGCGCCGAAGATCGAGAGCCTCGCGATAGAGAGGCTCGGCCTCGGTGTGCTTGCCGAGCTCCGCGCACACAAGGGCCAGGTTGCCAAGACACGTCGCGTACGACGGGTGGTCTGTTCCGACCGCTCTAGCGAAGGATGGCAGAGCCTGGCGGTGCATTTCCTCGGCGACCTCGCGATGCCCCTGAGCGTGTTTCGCCTGGGCAAGGTTGTCGAGGAAGGTCGCGTAGGCCTCGCTGAACATTCCATCGAAAACCAGCGCCATCTGAACAGCGGGAACCAGGAGCGGCTCGGCTCGCGTCCAGTCACCAATTGCGGCGTAGGCCATGGCCAACTCGTTCAGACTGCGGCCCGTTTCGGGATGGAACTTGCCGCGCCAGCCGACGACGAGCGCCAACACGACGTCGGCGATGTGGATCGACTGTTCGTGGTGCCCGCTGGACCGAAGAGCGTGGTAGTAGCCCCGGAGGCGGGTGACCTCCGCATCGACCTCAGGCGCCGCCTGGCTCCACTGGCCGAGCAGGTCCGTGTCCATCAATGCGAGCTGGTTCTCCATGCACGTGACGTTCAGGTCGAGGCACTCGCGCAAGTGCTGGCGTCCGGTTTCCAGGTCGCCGGTGGTGATCAGATGCATTCCGGCGTAGCACAGAGCCTGGCACCGCTGAAGAGCATCGTCCGCTTCGGCGATGACCGACGCCGGCTCTCGTCGGCCCAGCGTGACATCGAGGAGGGCAGACTCCCACGGGCCGCCGACGGCCTCGTGCAGGTTCTGCGCGATCGCGTCGTCGGCGGCTGACATCCCCATCCGGCGCATGCTGACGAGGAAGATCTGCGCCATCCCCAGGCTGACGCCGCTTGTTCCCAGGATGTTCATCGCGATCGCGGATGCGGCGGGGTAGTCGCGTCGCACGAACGCCCATAGGCACTGTTCGAACGGTTTATAGTCCACCTGATCTCCCCGTTTCTTACCAATGCGCCTACTGGGTGCGAGGGTCCTGGTCAAGATCGCCAGGGCCGCCCGGTACTCGTGTGATGACCTCGACGGTTTTGACGGCCCAGTCCAACGCGACATGCGGCGCCGTCTCGGCATCACGCTCCATCGCGAGCAGACCGAGCTGGCCCAGGACCCCGGTGATGCCGCGCCGCCCGCCTCGGGCGGACGGCCGGGGAGTCTGCCTAAGCCGGGGCAACGCGAACGGCGCCGAGCTGAACGGCTCCTCCGCGATCAGTAGCACCAGCCAGTCCGTGACTGAGGCGCCCGGCTGAACCGGCTGGTCGGGGGGCAGGGACAGCGTGACGGCCGTACCGTTACCAGCCTCCGCTGTCCAGTGTCCCGCCACGTACTCCCCGGGGAACAGGTCCGCATGCATGCGGTGCCGGTCAGTCAGATCGAGCAGCACACAGAACAGCTTCCGGTCGGTGGTGTTGCGCAGCCGCACAAAGACCGAGGGCGGCTCCCAGCCGGTGCCTGTCCAGGTGTAGGCGAAGTTGAGGTCCTTCACCGGGGCTGGCACGCCGTCGCGGGGCGGACGCCGCTGCCCCGGCAGCGCCAGGACACACTCGAGCTGGATTGCCTCCTCAAGCGCAGGGGAGGCACTTTCCAGGTTGCGTACCTGAAGCCAGCGGGCAATGTGCTCCAGGTCGTGGACGGTCTGCTGGATGCCACGATCATCGACGGGGACCGGGGGCGCCAGAGGCCGACCGTCCAAGCCGGTGACCTGAATCGTGCGGCCGCCGTCTCCTTGGCACACCCGCATACGGAGCCGGCACACAGACTCATCACTGGTTGGGACAACGCGAATGTGCGGCGACGGGCCGCCGCCGGGACCGGCGGTCCGGACGGCCCCGGTCAAGCGATGGACGATCTCAGGGTCTGCTTGGAACGACACCGCCACAGGAGGCAGCGGTACATCGGTCAGAACCATGTCGTACTGCCGTTCCTCATGGGGCGCCCACCCAACTGGCTCGACGACGCTGCGCTGAGTGTCCACTTCGACAACGTCCACCTCCCGGAACGGCGAGGAGCGGTGCACTGCGAACCGAGAGCCCGTGACGACGCCGTGGATGCTCCCCGCGTCCACCTCCCACTGGCCCCGCAGGTATCGCATAGTGACCCGGGCCGTACGTGGCCGCAGAACCCCGCCGAAGATTTCCCTGTCGGCGAGACCGCTGGCGGCTTCCAGGTGGGGAATCTGCCGCATGAGCTGGCCCTCGACACGGCATCGTGCGTAACTGAGCACTTGGCGATAGGTGGCGCCGTGGCCGAGCCGGGCCAGCGTATGACCGAGCGCCTCGGTGAACACGCCGTGCCAGCCGTCCGGGAAGTGCCGCTCGTTGGCCAGTCCCCACTCGTCGCACGCAGACAACGCCACATGCCTGGGCAACTGGGCACCGGGGACCGGCACGGACGGATCCGCAGTACCCGCAACCAACTCGGGCAGCAGATCGCGCAGTCGAGGCGACTCTTCCAACCCGGGAGCCAGCCGCGGGTGCAGGTCGGGCGGCAGGCCCTCACGCATCGCGCTGCGCGAATGGCACGCATCCATGATCGTCACAAGGGTGGCGCCCGTACTGACCACCTCGTGCGCCAGGACGGCGAGCTCCTTGTCGTACAGGTCCGCAACGTCGGCACGGCTGTCGTGGCATACCACCGTCTGGCACATACCGGCGCTTTCGGCGTACCAGATCTCTTCCGGCAACGGCCCCGTCGAGCCGTGACCGCTGTACCAGAACAGCGCGATGTCGTCGGCGCCGAGACCACCGAGATGGCTGCGGAACGCCTCGACAATGCCAGCTCGGGTGGCCTGCTCGTCGCAGCGCTTCTCGATGACTAGATCCGTCGGCGCGATGCGTTCGCGCAACAATTGTTCGGCCAGCCTGACGTCGTTCACACAGCCGCGCAGGTTCAGGTGCGACAGCCGGTATGTGTCGATACCGACCAGCAGGGCGTGGACCTTGGGCATCGTTGAAGTCCTGTCCGTCTAGCGGTCGTGGACGGCTGCACGCGTACGGGCGCCTACACGGGGGCTAGCCGTCGACACGACTTCCACCCGGCGCACCGAATGGTGCAGTCTCGCACCGGTTTGCATGGAGCACTCTGGCGGACGCCAGGGCGCGACGGTCGTCCGAAATAACCCGTGCCGACTCCCCAGTTCACCCCCCGCGTTTGAGCCGTACGACACCCGTCTGCTCGAGTGCCGTTACTCATTGCACGAGCCACCACCACGATCCGTTCCCAGCTGCCCGGGGCGCACAGAAGCACTTCTACGGCGCATCCCGCCACTATCTGAGCGCCTCTACGCCCCCAGGCGACGGCCCATCGAGGGGGAGTGGGACGAGACCTCGGCGCTGAGCGGGACTGTAAAACGTTCGGCCCTGTCTCACATTCGGTGGTGACGGAGGGTTGTGAGGCTCGTTGGCCTTCGTGTGATGGATGTCAACGAGGTTGTGCAGATGGTGTTTTCGGGTCTGTCCCCGCTGGTCATCGAGGATGTGGCCGACGAAGGTGAGCGGATCGTGGTGCGGGCGCGGACTCCGCAAGGCACCGCGGCCTGTCCGGTGTGCGGGGCGTCGACGGGGCGGGTGCACGGCTATCACTGGCGGACGGTCGCCGACGTGCCGGTGGACGACCGCCGGGTGGTGGTCCGTGTGCGGGTGCGGCGCCTGGTGTGTCCCACACGCGGCTGCCGGCAGACCTTCCGTGAGCAGATGCCCGGGGTGCTGGAGCGATACCAGCGCCGCACGGCCCGTCTGACCAGGCAGGTCAAGGCCGTGGTCGAAGAGTTGGCGGGCCGGGCGGGATCACGCTTGCCGGCGATACTCGCGGCGGGCCTGTCGCGCCACACGGCCCTGCGCACCCTGCTACGCATCCCGTTGCCCACCGGGCGGAAGCCTCGCGTGATCGGCGTCGACGACTTCGCCCTGCGTCGGCGGCACCGCTACGCCACTGTGGTGATCGACGCCGAGACCCATGAACGGATCGACGTACTGCCCGACCGCACCGCCGACACGCTGGAAGCATGGCTGCGCGGGCATCCGGGCATCGAGATCGTGTGCCGAGACGGCTCAGCCACCTACGCCGAGGCCATCCGCCGCGCCCTGCCCCACGCAGTCCAGGTGGCCGACCGGTGGCACTTATGGCACAACCTGTGTGAAGCCGCCCTGGGCGAGGTGAAGGCACACAGCACCTGCTGGGCCGCCGTGCTGGACGCGCCGAACTACGACCGGCCCCGCGCGCAGACGACCCTGGAACGCTGGCACCAGGTCCACAACCTGCTCGAGAAGGGCGTGGGCCTGGTCGAACGCGCCCGCCGACTGCAGGTGGCCCTGAACACCGTCAAACGCTACGCGCGGGCCGACCGGCCCGAGCGGATGCTCCGCGTCCCCAAGTACCGCGCCAGCCTCGTCGACCCCTACCGCGAGCACCTGCGCAAACGCCGGGCCGAAGATCCCGCCGTCCCAGTCCAGCATCTCTTCGAAGAGATCAAGGCCCTCGGGTTCGCAGGCTGCCTGAACCTCCTGTACGAGTACATCAACCAGGGCCGCGCGGACGCCGACCGCAGCCACACCTCCCCGCGCCGGCTCGCCCGGATGCTCCTCGCCAGGCCCGACAACCTCAAGGCCGAACATCACGATCTTCTGGCACGGCTTACCGCTGCCTGCCCCGAGATGACCCAACTGGCCGCCGCCGTCGGCACTTCGCCAAACTCCTGACGCCTCGCGCAGGAAACGCCGACGGGCTCTCGCGCTGGATCGTCGAGGTTCGCTCAGCCGGTCTGCCTCATCTGCACGCCTTCGCCCGGGGCCCGGACCGAGACCGCGACGCCGTGCACGCCGCACTCACACTTCCGTACAGCAACGGCCCCATGAGGTTCCCCCGAGATGCGGAGTGTGTTGACAGAGGGTCAGATGGTTCTCATGAGAGGAACATCGACCATGGCCGCCCCCAGAAAGTACTCGCTGGAGTTGCGTGAGCGTGCGGTGCGGATGTACCGGGCCTCCGACCCGAAGCCGCAGATCAAGAAGCTGGCCGTCGATCTCGGTGTGCATCCCGAGGCCCTGCGCGGCTGGATCCGGCAGGCCGAGGCCGATGCCGGCGAGCGCGACGACCGGCTCACCACCGACGAGCGGGCCGAGCTCGTAGCCCTGCGCAAGGAGAACGCCCAGCTCAAGCGGGCCAACGACGTGCTGCGGACGGCCTCGGCTTTTTTCGCGGCGCAGCTCGACCCGACCCGGCCCAGGTGACGGCGCTCCTCGACGAGCATCCCCGCCTGGGAGTCGAGTGCGTTCTGCGGGAACTGCACATCGCCTCCTCCACCTACTACCGCTGGCGCCTCGCGGAGAAGGAGCCGTGCGAACGGCGGCGCCGGGACGTCGAGCTGACCGAGCGGATCAAGGAGATCCACGCGGAGTCCGGCGGCAATTACGGCTCGCCGCGCGTGCACGCCGTCCTCAGACGCGAGGGCACGCGCGTGGGCCGCAAGCGGGTCGAGCGGCTGATGCGCGAGGCCGACATCGCAGGCGTCAGCCCGCGGCGCAAGGGCTTCACGCGCCGCGATCCCAAGGCCACGCTCGCCCCGGACCTGGTCAACCGGAACTTCACCGCACCGGCGCCGAACCGGCTGTGGGTCACCGACCTGACGATGATCTCCACCGGCGAGGGACCGTTGTGGCTCTCGGCGATCCGGGACGCCTTCTCCCGCCGGGTGGTCGCGTGGGAGACCTCTGCCCGCGCGGACGCCGACCTGGTCCTGACCACCCTGGAGTACGCGCTCGCGTCCCGCGAGGTCGAGCCCGGCAAGCTCATCCATCACGCCGACCACGGCTGTCAGTACACATCCATCAAGCTCACAACTCGGCTGCTGCGAGTGGGAGTTGAAGCATCCATGGGGTCCGTCGGGGACTCGTACGACAACGCCCTCGCGGAGAACCTCTGGATGCTGATCAAAACCGAATGCATCCGCGGCCGCACCTTCACGACGAGGGCCGAGGCCAACCTCGCGCTCTTCGAATACATCGACGGCTTCTATAACTCCCGCCGCATCCAGGAACGGCTCGGCTTCCTCAGCCCGATCGAGTTCGAGGAGAAGCACTACGCCGAGCAGGCGACGGCCGAACCAACGAATCTGAACACCCATCACCCCCTCCTGACCAGCTGATCAGCACCTCCTGCATGACGGGGGAACCTCACCACCGAAGGTGTCAACACCAAGACGTAGCCGTTGCCGACGTCCTCCCATACGACTTCGGCGATGCTGCCGTAGAAGGTGACCAGGTCAGCGGCCGCCCGGCCATCACTGCCCAGAGCACGCGCTATTTCTTGATCATCGTGGCGAGCCAGGCGGACCCGGTTGGTACCCGGAGGGAAACCGTGCTTGCGCCCGAACTCCTCCGTCATCTCATCCAGCACGCCTGAGACCGTGCTTGCCCACGCGGACAGCCAAGCAGACGACAACGACGGCTCACTCACGAATCCGCATCCTGCCATCCGCTGCAGACAGCCTTCCCTCCAGAAGAGCTGCACCCATCCCACATTCACGCCTCCCCGGCGTCTCGGTGCATCCGCACCGCCACCGGAGCTGGCGGTGCGGCACCGGCATCCTGCAGACCGGCCCGCATCCGGACCTCTTCACGGTGCTGCGCTGCTCGGCGGTCAGCCCGCCCCATCTGGGTACCGCATGCCTCGGGGTGCCATCCAAGGCAGCCGCCGTCACCAGGTCCGACGATGACCCAGACCATACGGTGGTCGAAGTCAGTAACGCCGAATCGACCTCACCGCACTTCGCGCCGCGCCCCGACGGTGCTGCATTCTCTACATGTGTAGCAACGGGCTGGCTATATGTGTAGAGTCGGGGTGTGGATGTGAAGTTGACGCCTCAGACGGAACGGGTGTTGCAGGTGTTCCGGCAGGACCCGGCGGCCCCGCGATACGGGTACGAGCTGATGAAGGCGGCGAAGCTGGCGAGCGGCACTCTGTATCCGATCCTGTCCCGGCTGAGCGATGCGGGGCTGGTGGAGTCGGAGTGGGAGACGTCCGAGGAAGGGCAGCGGCCCCGCCGCTACTACAAGCTCACCGCCGAAGGCGTGCGGGTGGCGCATCTGGAGCTGGCCCGGCTTTCGTTCGATCGCGTGTCGGGCGGGGTCGGTCGTGCACGTCCGGCTCCCGGGGGTGCCTCGTGAACGGGGGTAAGAGGCCGCGGCTGGCCCTGCGCTGCGCGGAGGGCGTGATCCGCACGGCGTGTCTGCTGCTGCCAGAAGTGGATCGGGTCGAGCGGGAGGCGGAGTGGTGTGAGCAGGCCGAAGCGATTGCCAGTGATCCGGACATTCCTTGGCGGGCAGTCGAGGTTTTGAAGTACGCGCTGCCCCTGCTGCCGTGCGCACGTGCCACCCGCAGTGCTTCCACTGCAATGGCGCAGCGTGCCGCCCTGCACCGCTCCTTCAAGTATGGCCTTGGTGCTTTGGATCAGATCCTCACCGACGGCTTCAAGCAGGGCCGCATTGGCGGTCGTTTCCTCGGTATTGCCACTGTCGTCCTTGGTGTCTCGGGTGTCGTCAGCCTGGTCGGCGGGGTCGTCAGCTTGATCAGCGTTGGCGTCGGCCGCACCGGCGTCGTCGGCGTCTTCCTCGGGGTCCTCGGCGTCTTTCTCGGTGGCGGCGGTACCTTCGCCATCCTGGAGCGGCTCAGGATGATGCTGCGTCGTGAGGAAAGCGCAAGGGATGGATAGGGCTTTTGAGCGGTACGGCTGATTTATTGAAGGCGTTGTCTCTCGGCAGCCGTACTGGTTGCCGGCGTTAACTTCCCTTCTGGTCTACATGTGTAGAGCGCTGGAGCAGTGGCCCAGCCGTCTGTGCACATCTTGGCCCGTCTGTGTGGAGCCGCAGCTGGACGCCGGTCTCTGCGGGACGTGTGGACCTCCTCAGAACTCGAGCACCAGACTCCTGGCACCCCCTGGGGGCGTCAGGACTTCCCAAGGGGGAACTCTTCATGTCCACGCTTGTGCTGCTCGTCGGCCTGCTCTTCGGGCTGGTCGGCCTGATGCTGTTCGGCGGCCTCGTCTACCTTGTACACCACCATCCGACCTGGGCTGTGCCGATCGGCGTCGGCCTGGCCGGACTCACGCTCATGGGCACCATGATCACAGTGATCACCTCCCGATGACGGGACGTCGTGTAGCCCGGCGCACCGGGGGTGAACCGCTCCCGGGGATTGGTGGAGGCTCTATGCGTTGACTGCAGCCGCCGGTTGGGGCTGGCATTGAGCGTAGCTCTCGTGGGGGATGTGAAGCCGGACTGGCGGTCGGCGAGCGTGGG
The DNA here is from genome assembly GCF_014873495.1 of Streptomyces stelliscabiei. Classification (GTDB taxonomy): domain Bacteria; phylum Actinomycetota; class Actinomycetes; order Streptomycetales; family Streptomycetaceae; genus Streptomyces; species Streptomyces bottropensis. Next base: position 10,236,725 of record NZ_JADBGF010000001.1, read on the forward strand.
CTGGTTCGACGAGAGGCGCCGTCTCGTCGGCGTGGGCTTGGTGCTGCTGCGGCCGTTGCCGAAGCTGAAGCGGTATTTCGCCTACCTGTCCGGCACGGCGGCGAGGCCGTCGAAGTCACTGATCCGGCTGCCGCGGTGCTGGGGGCGGCGACACTGCGGCCCAATGCAGCAACAGGGCATACTGACACGCGGCTGCGGTTGGTGACCGGGCGGTAAGCCGGCATCAACTTCGACTCGGCGGCTATGAAATTCCGCGCAACCTTTGTAAGGGCCGGGTTGACCAGTGCGGGCGTCGAGTCAAGTGGCCGCCGTGGTGACTGCCCGCGTCAGAGGATGACTGCTGCCCAGCGCCCGGCGGCAGTCCTCCTGTAGTGCGGCCAGCATGACCGCAGCCGTCTGTGCGCCCTGCGTGCGGCGTGCGACCAGGAGTTGGTCATATCGGGTTGCCAGAGTGCGAGGGTGGGAGGCGCCGTGGAAACGCTCTTGATCACGGAGCACCTCTGACAGGACTTCCAGGGCCCTTTCCGGCTCACCGGTCTGAGCCAGGAGCCTGCCGAGTTGATGACGTGTGCTCAGAGTGCGTGCATGCAGGCCGAGAACACGCTCCTGGTCGCTCAGGACGGCCTGCAGCGTTCGGATGGCCCGGTGGAGGTCACCGGAACGGGCGACCAGGAGCGCCAGTTCGAAGCGGGTGCTGAGCGTGTGCGGGTGCGCTGCGCCCAGAATGCGCTCCTGGTCCTCGAATAGCTCGGTGATGCAGGTGAGGGCGTCGTAGGTCCGACCGAGGTGGCCGAGAGTTCGGCCCAGTTCCTGACGTGCCAGCAGGACGTCCATGTGAGCCGGTCCCAGGGCGGCAGTCATGGTGGGGAGCAGTTCCCGAAACAGGTGTAGTGCCTGCGGGGCGTCTCCGCTGTCGCGCAGAAACCTGGCTCTGCTGCTACGGGTCACCAAAGTTGCCGTATGGCGGGGGCCCAAGACGCGCTGTCGGTCCGAGGCGAGCAAGCCGATGACGGCAGTGCCGCGGCACCCGCCTCATGACGCCCTGGGCGGGGCTCTACCGGCAATTTCCAAGAGGCCGGGCCTCACACGCGGCCGCTCAGTGGCCAACCTCCGGGCGCGGGAAACAGCTCGGTGCTGATCATCTCGACGCGCTTCCAGCGCAGACAGGACCGCTTGCCGAGCGTTGAGTCCGTCATCCGGGCTCCGAGCATCGTGGCTCCTCTCGTGGAACGGTCCCGGCGATGATGACCGGGCCACGCCGAGTTCCACCCGCGGCAGCACGAGGCACTACAGCTTCCGGGCCAGGGGATTCCGCCACACAGCCGAGCGGGCGGGCTGCCTTCCAGCGCCCAGGTGAACGGCGAGCCTCACGCCGTCCGGCGTCGTGCCCGGACCGGCGACGCAGCACTCTATGCCCGCGAGCCCGTTGCTGCTCGACGCCTCCTTTCACCGGCCCTGACCGCGACGACGGGAGCGGGATCGATCGGTTCTGGACGGCAGGGGAGCGGGCCGTCCCTGCATAACGCGCTGGGCTCCCCGCGTGGAAGAACCGGCCCAGCGTCCGGGGATCATCCCCACGTGCGCGGGGGACAGGCTTCTTGACCTGCGGCTCTAGGCGAGGCGAAGGCGGTTGGTGAGAACTTCCGCGGACTCCAACAGTCAGGGCGTACAGACAGCCAAACGATCACCGCATGCGTCACTCCTTGGCCAGAATCTCCCGGTGCCCGCTCTCCTCACCGACCGCTCGGCCAAAACTGAGCCGCGACCGCCGCAGCGCGCCGCCTACGCCCGACTGCTCGAGAACCCGAGACGTTCACCGGCATGCCCGCCCCGGCTCCGGCGGGCCCTGTATTGACAGGCCAGGCGCCCGAGGCTGCGGTCATGACGACCGAAGAGAAGACCCAGCCCCGCCCCACCGCCAGCGCCGCAGCTCCGGCTGCCGCGTCGCGTCCGGCGCACGCCGCCAGGCCCGTCGTCGGCGTCGCGGCGCTCGGACGCGCGGAAGGCGGCCCCGGCAAACGCCCCGGCCGGTGGCACGGATCCGCGCTTCGCCAACGGTCCGCTCGCGGTCGTCGACGTCGACGCCGACGACCAAGTCCTCGCGTACTGCGTCGGCGGCCTGGTCCTGGACGTGCCCGCCAAGTCCATCCCGTCCCTGGTCGACTGGACCCTGAAGGAGGCCAAACTCGGTCAGCCGAAGCTGTCCGGGCCGGGCAAGGACGCTGACCCGCTGCTCATGCTCACTCAGTCCGCGCTGGAGCGCTACGGCCTGCCCGTCGCCCTCACCGACGAAGAGCGGCTCGCCGGACGCATCCCGGAGGGCCACAAGGTCACGGTGTGTCGGGGTGTGGTGGGGCCCGGTTCGGGCCTCTGCTCAGGCCGTGGTGGGCAGGGCGCTGCACCCGACTGCCGAGTCGAGATGACCATTCAATTTGCCACCTGGAACCAGATCACCGGCGGGCGGCTCAGCGCGGTTGCCCCGCACAGCAGCGTGCCGGCGGTTGCCGACTTCCGGGCGCCCGCGTCCAGATGTGGCCACAACCGCGGGTTCCGCACGAGGACTTCGGGGTCGATCGCCATCCGGCCGCCGACCGAGTCCCGCAGTACGAGTCGTTGCGACACGCCGTCCAGGCAGCGGACGGACGCCAGCAGATCGGTACGGACGCGATGTTCGCGCAGTAGTCGGCGCGAGGGGAGCCAGCCTTCGCCGGCGCGGACCCGGGCGGGATACAGCGCGAGGAGGAGCAGCAGCGCCAGGCCGAACCACAGGGCGCCGCGCCAGAGCGTCAACCGGCCCGAGCCTCAGTCGAGGAGGAGGAGAAATCCGAGCAGCGCGCCGGCGCAGCGGAGCGAGTCCCGCACATCGCGCGCCCAACGGAAGTCGTGAGCCGTGTTGAGTTGTTCGTGTGTGCCGTCGGGGGGTGCCATGACGGAGACCGTAGGGAGCGGCGGAGCGGGCTCGTCTCCTTCCTGATGTGACTCTGACGGCTCTGCCACCTGGGTCACACCGCCGTTTCGTCACCGTCGTCAAGACCTCGTCAAAGTCGGCCGGTTCGGCGCGAAGAACGCGCTAGGAGCGGTCGGCCGGAGCCGGAACGGGACACACCCTGAGTGCACCGCGCCCACCTCAGCCTCTCGTACGGCTGAGGGAAGACCCTCGCGCGACCGAAGGAAGAAGGAGCACCCACCGATGTCCGTCCTGACCGTCCAGCCGGGCGCGACCCCTGCCGGCGAAGGGCCGCCCGATGCCGGCGAGCGTCACCGGCTGACCGCCGTCACGGGCCTTGCCGCCCTCTCCCTGGACGCGATGGCGTCGGTGGCGTACGGCCCTGAGGCGATCGTGCTCGTGCTGGCCGCGGCCGGTGCCCACGGCCTCGGGTTCACCCTGCCGGTGACGCTGGCCATCGCGGGTCTGCTGGCGGTGCTGGTCGCCTCGTACCGGCAGGTGATCACGGCCTTCCCGGACGGCGGTGGCTCGTACGCGGTCGCCAAGGTTCATCTGTGTGCGCGCACGAGCCTGGTGGCGGCCGCCTCGCTGGTCCTGGACTACGTCCTGAACGTGGCCGTCGCCGTCACGGCGGGCGTGGCCGCGCTGACCTCCGCCTTTCCCGCCCTCTACGGCGACCGGCTGGTCCTGTGCCTGGTGGTGCTGGCGCTGATCACGGCCGTGAACCTGCGGGGCATCGTGGAGTCGGCGAAGGCGTTCATCGTGCCGACCGTCGTGTTCGTCGGCTCGATCCTCGTGCTGATCGTCGTCGGCCTGTTCCGGTCCGCCCCGGTCAGCACGGCCACGGCGGACGGGCACGCGTCGGTCCTCGCCCACAACGCGACGACCGTGGGCGCGCTGCTCCTGCTGAAAGCTTTCGCCTCCGGGTGCAGCGCGCTCACCGGTGTCGAGGCCCTCGCCAACGCCGTCCCCTCCTTCCGCATACCGCGCGTCAAGCGGGCCCAGCGGGCCGAGGTCGCTCTCGGCGCGGTCCTCGGCGTGATGCTGATCGGCCTGTCGGTGCTGATCTCCCGTTTCCACCTCCAGCCGGTCGAGGGCGTCACGGTCCTCGCCCAGCTCGCCGACGCCTCGTTCGGCCACAACTGGGCCTTCTACGTCGTCCAGTTCGCCACGATGATCCTGCTCGCCCTGTCGGCCAACACCTCCTTCGGCGGGCTGCCCGTGCTGCTGAAGCTGCTGGCCCGTGACAACTACCTCCCGCACGTCTTCGCGCTGAAAGCCGACCGTCAGGTCCACCGGCACGGCGTACTGGCCCTGGCCGTGGTCTCGGCGGCGCTGCTGGTGTTCTCCGGCGGCGACACCAACACGCTCGTGCCGCTCTTCGCCATCGGGGTCTTCGTCGGGTTCACCATCGCCCAGGTGGGCATGGTCCGGCACTGGCGGCTGGAACGCGGGCGGGGATGGCGGGGCAAGGCGCTGCTGAACGGCTTCGGCGGGCTGCTGGCCGGCGTCTCGGCCGTCGTCGTCACCGCGACCAAGTTCGAGGAGGGCGCCTGGCTGGTCGTGGTGGCGTTGCCGCTGCTGGTGGCGGCGTTCGTCGTCGTGCACCGCGCCTACGCCCGCATCGGGGAGCGACTGGGTCTGGGTCGTGTCCCCGAGCCCCCGCACCGCGACCGTTCGCTGGTGATCGTGCCCGTCTCCTCGCTCTCCCGTCTGACGTCCGAGGCACTGACCGCGGCGGTCTCACTGGGCGACGAGGTCCGCGCCGTCACCGTCTGCCACCCCGACCCCGAGGACCGGGCCCAGCTGCACGCGCTGGAGCGTGCCTGGGCGGAGTGGGACCCCGGTGTGCCGCTGGTCCGGCTGACGTCCGAGCGCCGCAGCCTGGGCCGCCCCATCGCCGCGTACGTCCGTGAGGTGGCGGCGGAGCCGGCCACGCGGGTCACCGTCCTGATCCCGGAGGCCGAGCCCGAGCGGCTGTGGCAGCGGCTGCTGCAGAACCAGCGGGGCGCGGTCGTCGCGCACGCCGTACGTCGCGAGACCGACGCGGTGATCTGCCGGCTGCGTTTCCGGCTGCTGTGAGCGGGCCGCTCCGCACCGTCACGTGACCCCCGCCACCAGTGACGGCCAGGGGCGTATGGATCCCGTCAAAGGTGTGCGGGCCGCCGTATGAGAGCCGTCAATGGACGACCGAATCCGGCCAGAGTCGCGGTTTCCTCTAACTGTCCGTTCTTCCCGAACCTCACTCCAGGAGTTCGCGATGGCCGATCTGGCCTTCGTCGTCACCACGATCGCCGTGTTCGCGCTGGTGGCCTTCGTCGCCAAGGGGGTGACGAAGCTGTGACCGTCGAGAACATCGTCGGCCTGGTCGTGGCCGTCTCCCTGCTGGGTTATCTCGTCCTCGCCCTGATCTTCCCGGAGAGGTTCTGAGATCTGATATGGGTCCCGTACTCGCCGGCGTGCTCCAGCTGCTGGCCCTCATCGCGGCGTTGGCGCTCGCCTACGTTCCCCTCGGCACCTACATGGCCAAGGTCTACTCCTCCGACAGGCACTGGCGCGTCGAGATGTGGATCTACAAGGGCATCGGCGCCAACCCCGACACGGAGATGCGCTGGCCCGCGTACCTGCGCGGCGTGCTCGCCTTCTCGGCGGTCGGTGTCCTGTTCCTGTACCTCCTCCAGCGGCTGCAGGGCGTGCTGCCCGGTTCGCTGGGCTTCGCCTCCATCGACGCGGACCAGGCGTTCAACACCGCCGCGTCGTTCGTGACCAACACCAACTGGCAGTCGTACTACGGCGAGCAGGCCATGGGCCATGTGGTGCAGGTCGGCGGGCTGGCCGTGCAGAACTTCGTCTCGGCTGCCGTGGGCATGGCCGTCGCCGTCGCCCTCGTTCGCGGCTTCGCGCGCTCCCGCTCCGGTGAGCTGGGCAATTTCTGGTCGGACATGGTGCGCGGGGTGACCCGGATCCTGCTGCCGCTCGCGTTCGTCGCGGCGATCGTGCTGGTGGCCTGCGGGGCGATCCAGAACTTCTCCGGCATCCACGAGGTCGGCCAGTTCATGGGCGGCTCCCAGCAGTGGAACGGCGGCGCGGTCGCCTCGACGGAGGCCATCAAGGAGGTCGGCACGAACGGCGGCGGCGTCTTCAACGCCAACTCCGCCCACCCGTTCGAGAACCCGACCCCCTTCACCAACCTCTTCGAGATCTTCCTGCTGCTGGTCATCCCGTTCGCCCTCACCCGGACGTTCGGTGTCATGGTCGGCTCGGTGAAGCAGGGCTACGCGATCCTCGCCACGATGGCCACCATCTGGCTCGGGTTCACCGCCCTGATGATGTGGACCGAGTTCGCCCACCACGGCCCGGCGTTCGAGATCGCCGGCGGAGCCATGGAGGGCAAGGAGAACCGCTTCGGTGTCGGCGCCTCGTCGATCTTCGCGGTGGCGACCACGCTCACCTCGACCGGCGCGGTGAACTCCTTCCACTCCTCCTTCACCGGCCTCGGCGGCGGGATCACGATGCTCGGCATGCAGCTGGGCGAGATCGCGCCCGGCGGTGTCGGCTCCGGCCTCTACGGCATGCTGATCATGGCGATCATCGCGGTGTTCATCGCGGGTCTGATGGTGGGCCGTACGCCCGAGTACCTGGGCAAGAAGATCGGCACCCGCGAGATCAAGCTCGCCGCCTGTTACATCCTCATCACCCCGGCCCTGGTGCTCGTCCTCACCGCCGCCGCGATGGCCCTGCCCACCCCGGGCAACTCGATGACGAACTCCGGCGCGCACGGTTTCTCCGAGATCCTTTACGCCTACACCTCGGCGTCCAACAACAACGGCTCGGCCTTCGCCGGGCTGAACGCCGACACCCAGTGGTTCAACAGCACGCTCGGCGTCGCGATGCTGCTCGGCCGGTTCCTGCCGATGGTGTTCGTGCTGGCGCTGGCCGGATCGCTCGCCGAGCAGAAGCCGGTCCCGGCCACCGCGGGCACGCTGCGCACCGAAAAGCCGCTGTTCACCGGGCTGCTGGTGGGCGCGATCCTGATCATCACCGGGCTGACGTACTTCCCGGCGCTCGCGCTGGGTCCGCTGGCCGAGGGGCTGGCGTCATGACCACCGACGTAACGAAGCAAGAGGACGCGATGTCCACAGCCACCCCGACCCGGGCACCGCACCGCGACGTCCCCACCGGGCACAAGCCCGCCGAGGGCCGCGTGGGAGCGGGCCTCTTCGACCCCAAGCAGCTGCTCAAGTCGCTGCCGGACGCCTGCCGCAAGCTCGACCCCCGGGTGATGATCAAGTCGCCCGTGATGTTCGTGGTGCTGGTCGGGTCCGTGCTGACGACGATCTTCTCCTTCAGGGACCCGACCGACTGGTTCGGCTGGACCATCAGCGCCTGGCTCTGGCTGACGGTGATCTTCGCCAACCTGGCGGAGGCCGTCGCCGAGGGGCGGGGCAAGGCGCAGGCCGACACCCTGCGCAAGGCCAAGACCGACACCGTGGCACGCCGCCTCGCCGGGGACTCCGAAGAGAGTGTCCCCGGTACCGAGTTGAGGATCGGTGACCTGGTCGTCTGCGAGGCCGGCGACATCATCCCCGGCGACGGTGACGTCGTCGAAGGCGTCGCCTCCGTGGACGAGTCGGCGATCACCGGTGAGTCCGCGCCCGTCATCCGTGAGTCCGGCGGTGACCGCTCGGCCGTCACCGGTGGCACGAAGGTCCTCTCCGACCGGATCGTCATCAAGACCACGACGAAGCCCGGCGAGACCTTCATCGACCGGATGATCAACCTGGTCGAGGGCGCGGCCCGGCAGAAGACACCGAACGAGATCGCGCTGAACATCCTGCTGGCGTCGCTGACGATCGTGTTCCTGCTGGCGGTGGCGACCCTGCCGCCGTTCGCGGACTACGCGGGCACCCATCTGACAATGGTCGTGCTGGTGGCCCTGCTGGTCTGCCTGATCCCGACGACGATCGGCGCGCTCCTGTCGGCGATCGGCATCGCGGGCATGGACCGGCTGGTCCAGCGCAACGTGCTCGCCATGTCGGGGCGGGCGGTCGAGGCCGCCGGGGACGTGTCGACCCTGCTCCTCGACAAGACCGGCACGATCACGCTCGGCAACCGGCAGGCCGCCGAGTTCGTGCCGGTCGAGGGCACCACCGAGGCCGAGGTCGCGGACGCGGCCCAGCTCTCCTCACTGGCCGACGAGACGCCCGAAGGCCGTTCCATCGTCGTACTGGCGAAGGAGAAGTACGGTCTGCGCGAGCGCGTGCAGGGCGAGCTGTCCGGCGCCGAGTGGATCGCCTTCACCGCCCAGACCCGGATGTCGGGCGTGGACGTCGACGGGCGCAAGGTCCGCAAGGGCGCGGCCGGGTCCGTCATCGCCTGGGTGCGGGAACAGGGCGGCACGGTCGCCGACGACGCGGACACGATCTCCAACCGGATCTCCGAGGCCGGTGGCACCCCGCTGCTGGTGGCGGTCGAGGACGCCGAGGGCGCCCGGGTGCTGGGCGTCATCCACCTCAAGGACGTCGTCAAGGAGGGCATGCGGGAGCGGTTCGACGAACTGCGCCGCATGGGCATCAAGACCGTCATGATCACGGGCGACAACCCGCTGACGGCGAAGGCGATCGCCGAAGAGGCGGGCGTCGACGACTTCCTCGCCGAGGCCACCCCCGAGGACAAGATGGCCCTCATCAAGCGGGAACAGGCCGGTGGCAAGCTCGTCGCGATGACCGGTGACGGCACGAACGACGCGCCCGCGCTCGCCCAGGCGGACGTCGGCGTCGCGATGAACACCGGAACGTCGGCCGCCAAGGAGGCCGGCAACATGGTCGACCTCGACTCCAACCCGACCAAACTGATCGAGATCGTCGAGATCGGCAAGCAACTGCTGATCACCCGGGGCGCGTTGACGACGTTCTCCATCGCCAACGACGTCGCGAAGTACTTCGCGATCATCCCGGCGCTGTTCGCGGCCGTCTACCCGGGCCTGGACAAGCTCAACATCATGGGCCTGTCCTCGCCCGACTCCGCGATCCTCTCCGCCGTCGTCTTCAACGCGCTGATCATCATCGCCCTGGTGCCGCTCTCCCTGAAGGGCGTGCAGTACCGGCCGGTCAGCGCCGACAAGCTGCTCCGCCGTAACCTCACCGTCTACGGCCTCGGCGGACTGATCGCCCCCTTCATCGGCATCAAGCTCATCGACCTGCTCATCTCCCTCATCCCCGGAATCGGCTGAGCGCCATGAAAAACACGGTCATCAACACCGCCCGGCTGTTCGGAGCGGGCCTGCGCGCCCTCCTCGTCCTCACCCTGGTGACGGGCGTCATCTACCCGCTCGTCGTCACCGGCTTCGCCCAGGCGCTGTTCAGCGACAAGGCGAACGGCTCGGAGATCAAGGACGGGACCGGCCAGGTCGTCGGCTCCTCGCTGATCGGGCAGTCGTACAACCTGCCGCTGAAGGAGGGCCAGGAGACCCCGGAGCCCGACCTGAAGTGGTTCCAGGGCCGCCCCCAGAACGGTCTCGGCACCAACAGCGTCAACACCCAGTACAAGCTGATCCTGTCCGGGGCCACCAACCGGTCCGCCGACAACGCGGACCTGATCGACTGGGTGAAGGCAGCCAAGGCCGCCGTCGTCAAGGACAACTCGACCGCCGACCACAAGGTCGAGCCCTCCGAGGTGCCGGCCGACGCGGTGACGTCCTCCGGCTCCGGCCTGGACCCGGACATCTCCCCGGCCTACGCCGACCTCCAGGTCCACCGGGTCGCCGAGCAGAACGGCCTCTCCGCCGACCAGGTGCAGAAGCTCGTCGACGACCACACCGAGAGCCGCACCCTCGGCTTCATCGGTGAGCCCCGCGTGAACGTCCTCGAACTCAACATCGCGCTCAAGGACCTGCTGGCCAAGAGCTGACGGCAGCACACGGTCCACAGGGGAGTCGGCGGTCCGGGCGGGAGCCGGGAACCGCCGACTCCCGCCCGCATGAGTGCCGGTCGCACGGCCCCCGGCGTTCATGGCCCGACGTACGACAGGAAGGCGCACACCCATGACACGGGTGCTGGTGGTGGAGGACGACCCGCAGCTCGTACGGGCCCTCATCATCAATCTCCAGGCACGTCGGTACGGGGTCGACGCGGCCCCCGACGGTGCTACCGCGCTCCGGCTGGCCGCCGCGCGGCAGCCCGACGTGGTGCTGCTCGACCTCGGGCTGCCCGACATGGACGGGGTCGAGGTCATCAAGGCGCTGCGTGCCTGGACCCGGGTGCCGATCATGGTGCTCTCCGCCCGCCAGGCGTCCGAGGAGAAGGTCGCCGCGCTCGACGTAGGCGCCGACGACTACATCACCAAGCCGTTCAGCATGGACGAACTCCTCGCCCGGCTCCGGGCCGCCGTCCGCCGCACCGAGGACACCGTGCTCGCGCCACGGATCGGCCGCATCGACGCCGCCGACGCGTCGTGGACGTTCATGCTCTTCCTCAACGCCACGACTACAGCAGTGATGGCCTGCACTGGGGTGGCCCGGGCGAGGCCCACCACGAATCCGGCCTCGAGTCGAAGCGGCATTGACCCCGAATAATGCGATATGCGTCCGGCAAGATCGCTCAACCTTCCCTACGTTGTTCTGCGGGACCGGGCGAGCCCTTCGCATGGTTCATCCACCCAGGGACTTCGGGTGTGGCTTTCAACCTTCTGCCGCTTGTGGCTGGCATTGATTGGCCGCCCGACGTCCCACGACGACTCGGCTGCCAATTAGGAATTGCGAATGATCGCTCCGTAGGGAATCGACAGCGAGGTCGTCCGTCGGGAGGCACCAGCACCCCACCGCACGGAGGCACCACATGGCCGCGATCTGGGCCGGCATCGACGCAGGTAAGACCCATCACCACTGTGTGGCCATCGACGAGAGCGGCCGTCGGCTGCTGTCGCGACGCGTCGCCAACGACGAACCCGAACTCCTCCAACTCCTCACCGACGTCCTGGCCCTGGGCGACAACGTGACCTGGGGCATCGACCTGGCCGACGGCGGAGCCGCCCTCGCGATCGCGATCCTCCTCAACCACGATCAGTCAGGCCCTCTATCTCTCCGGCCGGGCCATTCACCGTGCATCCGAGGGCTACCGCGGCGAAGGCAAGACCGACGCCAAGGACGCCGCTGTTATTGCCGATCAGGCTCGTATCCGCCGTGATCTGCAATCCTTTACGGGCTGGCGACGAGACTGTCATCGATCTGAAGATCCTCACCGGTCGGCGCATGGACTTGGTCGCCGACCGCACCCGCACCGTCAACCGGCTCCGTGCCCACCTCACCGGTATCTTTCCCGGTCTGGAGCGTGCGCTCGACGTCACCAACACCGGCCCGCTCGTCTTGCTGACCGGCTATCAAACGCCGGCTGCCTTCCGCCGGATCGGCCGCAAGAGGCTGGAGACGTGGCTCCGCAACCGAAAGGTCCACCGCGCCGACCAGCTGGCCGAGACTGCCTTCGAGGCCGCCGAGCGCCAGCACACCAGCCTGCCGGGCGAGAAGCTGACCGCCCGGATGGTGCACACCCTGGCGAAGGAGGTGATGAACCTCAACCAGCAGGTTGCCGAGATCGACAAGCTCATCGAGGCCCGATTTCGCGAGCACCACCACTTCGACGTGATCACCAGCATGCCGGGTCTGGGCATCATCCTCGGTGCCGAGTTCCTGGCCGCCACCGGCGGCGACATGAGCGCCTTCGGCACTCCCGACCGGCTCGCTGGCTTCGGCGGTGTCGCCCCAGCACCACGGGACTCCGGGAAGATCAGCGGGAACCTGCGGCGCCCGCAGCGATACAACCGCCGACTCCAACGGGTTTTCTACACCTCGGCATTGTTCAGCATCCGCCACTGCGAGGAATCCCGTCGTTTCTACGATCGCAAACGCGCCGAAGGCAAGCGCCATACCCAGGCCGTTCTGGCCCTCGCTCGTCGGCGCGTCAATGTCCTGTGGGCCCTCCTGCGCGACGGCCGGTGCTACGAGCCAGCTCCACTGGCAAGGGCTGCCGCGTGTAGGAAAGAACGCGACCCGCTGCACGCGGGCCAGCCAGTCTGACGGCCCCCGTCAGACCAGGCAAAACTCGTTACCTTCCGGGTCTGCCATCACCACGTGATCCGGCCTGCCCTGCAACTCGTCCTCGCGGACCACGGTCGCGCCCGCAGCAGTCAACCGCTCCACCGCTTCGACCACGCGCGGCCAGCGCACCTCCCACGGTGTTTCGCGGCCGCCACCGACTTGCACGTCAATGTGCAGCCGGTTCTTTACCACCTTCGGCTCCGGCACCTTCAAGAAGGACAAGGTGGGGCCTGCGCCGTCCGGATCCGAGAGGTACGCCCCGTCATCCCACTCGTCCTCCGGAACCTCATGATGTGAGAACCACTCCTCCCAGCTCCCGAACCCTGCGGGCGCGGGCTTCTCCGCATAGCCCAGCGCCAGCGCCCAGAACGCGGCCAGCTTCCCCGGGTGCGCGCAGTCGATCGTCAAGCTCCACTTGGTCGCCATGAGCCCTCCCTAGTCGGAGAAACGGACACTACCGCGCTCCGACACCTCCTTGCCCCCGCCTCGTGCATACCCCGCGGCTTGACGAACGGCATTAGGAATCGCTGCGATAGGTCAGCCGCAGCCGGGCGCGCCGATCACCAGGTGCCGGCGCCGAAGTCCCTCACCAGCCCGCCGAGGAGATGGTCCGCGGCCAGCCACAGGCCCCGGTCGGCATCGGCCGGCGGCGCCAGCATGCTCCGCTGAGTCCAGGTGCCCGGCTCGGCGTTGATGCGCCGGCGGAACTCCCCGCTCAGCCAGATCCGCTCCATGCCGTGCCCGGCCCGGTGCGCGAACTCCACGGCCCGCAGCTCCGCTGCGATCCGCCCGCCGGCAGTGCGCTCCACGACGGCGAGGCCCGGCCACGACGGAGACGCGCTGGTGAGGTGTACGAGGAGCCGGCCGCCGGGAGCGAGCTGCTCGACGAGCGCTGTCGGTACGTGCTCCATCGCGTACGACACGAAGATGCAGTCGAACTCCGCCCCGGCCACTCCCTGTTCGCCCGAGCCGCACACGATCTGCGGCCGGAAGCCCAGGTCGGCCAGCCGGACCGCGGCCGCGTCGGTGAGATGCCGGTCCCGGTCGAGGGTGACCACTCCACGGTCGCCGCAGATTTCGCACGCGACTGCGGCGGTCGCCCCCGCACCGGTGCCGACGTCCAGCACTCGCTGCCCGGGGCGCAGTTCAAGCTCCTCCAGCAGGGAGGCGGTCAGGCCCATCACCGTCGACATCGACGTGATCGACGCTCCCGAGCGCGACCCACCGGCCCGGCCCAACAGCGGCTCCCCGCCGTGCTGGACGAGCACACTGCCCCCGCCGTACAGCAGCCCGAGCAACCCGGGGCGGTCCTGCGGCGCCGACCAGTCCAGCAGATCCCACCGCGGCGGCTCCTCGCCCGGCGCGCCGCGTCGCACGTACGCCTGTGGCATCAGGACCTCGCGCGGCAGTGTCAGCAGCGCATCACGCACCGGTCCGGGCCGCAGCCCGTCCCTCGCCTCCAGCTCAGCCACCATCGCCCTGCGCGCGGCAGCCGGGTCCACCGCGCCGCGCCGCCGTCAGGGCGGCGGTGATGTCAGGCGGGGGACGTCGGCGGGAGGACGTGAAGACGGCCGCCGGACTGGCGGTTACAGCCTGTGGAGCGCAGGTCAGACCAGGACCCGTCCCGGCACAGCGCGACGAAGCGGGAAGCCCGGATTCCTCGGGCCTCAGCGCGAGGAGCAAGTCAACGCGGTGAGGTTACGCGGCGCGGGTGAACTGCCACCAGTTGACATTGAACAAGTAGCCGCTGCCGCCGGTGAACTGCAGGTAGAGGTCCTGGGTTCCCGTCGCGCCGCTCACTGGGCAGGTCACCGTGGTCCAGGCCTGCCAGCCGCCGGTGTTCGGCACACTGCACCGGCCCACGACCGTCCCACTCGGACTGCCCAGGCGCAGCTCGACGGTGCCGCCGCCGGCGGCGGAGGCCACGCGCGCGGTGAAGGAGGCCGCGCCGGCCCCGAAGGCCACGCCCTTGACCTTGATGGAGTCGCCGTTTTCGATCCAGCCGACGTCCATTCCGCCGTCACTGGTCCATTCGGTCTCGATCCCGGAACCCCAGGCGATCGTCTCGGCTTCCTGGCGTACGTATGGGTCAAGCGCACCGACCTGGGGTGCACCGGTGTTCGTCATGTTGATCGTAGGGATCGTTCCGTCAGGGTTGTAGGAGAACTTCTCCACCGCGACTGAGCGGGTGAAGTTGCCGCCGCCCGGGAGGGCGCCGTTTTGGTAGAAGAAGTACGAGTTGCCCTGAAAGTCCACGATGCCCGAGTGGTTGGTGAAGCTGTTGCCCTGGGCGGGCATGACTGTTCCACGGTAGGTCCACGGCCCGGTCGGGCTGGGTGCCGTGGAGTAGGCGATGAACTCCGAGCAGCACCTGGCCGCGTACACCAGGTAGTACAGGCCGTTGCGCTTGTAGACCCAGGGTGCTTCTTCGTACAGCGTGGGACGGTCGGGGTTGTCGGTGCGGGTTCCGAAGCCCGCGGTGGTGAGCGGGATTTGGACGGGGCTGCCTGCGTAGGACGTCATGTCCGCGTTCAGCTTGACGTACCACAGGTTCGGGTTGCCCCAGTACAGGTAGGCCTGGCCGTCGTCGTCGATGAAGACGGTCGGATCGATCTCACTGTTCTCCACCAGCGGGTGGCCGAGGGCGTCCCGGAACGGGCCGGTGGGGCTGTCCGACACCGCCACGCCGATGGCCATCCGGCCGGTCGCCCGGGCCGTCACCGGCACATACCAGTAGAACTTGCCACCCCGTTCCACGGCCTGGCCCGCCCACGCGTCGGCGGACGCCCAGCTGAAGGTGGCCAGGCTGAGCGGCGAGCCGTGGTCGGTCCAGTTGACCATGTCGGCGGAGGACCACACCCGCCAGTCCTTCATCACGAAGGAGGTGGAGCCGTCCTCGTCGTGCCCGGTGTAGAGGTAGACCCGCCCGTTGTACACCAGCGGGGCAGGGTCGGCGGTGTAGACGTTCTGCACGATCGGGTTGTCGGCCCTGGCCGCGGTGGGATGCACCACGACGGGAAGGACGGCGAACGCCAATATGAGGATCAGCCCCCAGGTTGCCCGGGCGAGTCTCGTACCGGTGGCGGGTGATCTCCCTGCGGTCGGGTGAGCCGTTGGCCTGTGGACGGTGGTACTGGCCATGGTGTGGTCCTTTCTGGTGCTGCGGGTCGGGGACTGAGCAGCTGGTCAGGTGCGGGGGAGGGGCGTTGCTGCGCTCGGGGTGTGGTCGGCGCGAACCGTGCGATGTGGACGGAGATGCCGAGTGTCTGCGCGGCATGGTTGGAAAGGGCGAAGCGGTGGCCCGTGAAGAACTGCCAGGTGTGGCCCTTGGTGAACGCGGGCCCCAGGAGGGTGAGTTGGTGCCGTCGGTGCTGTGGGAGAGGGGTCCCGGGCGGGAGGTGCCGGGGCGGATGTCGGCGGCCGCGCGCAGCCGGATGTGACCGCCCGTGGCGTTGGCGCTCGCGTTTCGGTGCCGGTGGTGTTCCAATTGCTGCCCGTCGCGGATCGTCGCGTCGTCCAGCTGGATGGTCGCGGTGCAGGTGGGTCCCTGAATCCGGTGCGTGAGGGTATTGCGGGCCCGGTACAGGTGGTTGGTGTCGGTCGTGGTGCACAGGGTCAGGCCGTTGTTGACGGACCACTTGTCGTGGTCCGGATTGTGGTTCCCTTCCGGTCAGCGGGGTGACCTGGCGGGGTGGGGGCGGCAGGGCGGGGCTGGGGTACGACGTGCCCCAGGCACGGCCTACGAGTTGGACGACGGGCAGGCCGCGCCAGGCTCCAGGAGGTGATCGGGGCTCGCCGCACGAATGCCGGGTGCACCCTTCCAGGTCCGGCACTTGGCGTGTGGGGGAGAGCCTGACTGGTACGGATGATGGGGGTGCTGTCATGCCCGGCATGTGCACCATGCGCGAGCCGCTGCGGGCCGAGATGTGTTCGGAATTGCGAACGTGAACCGATCCTTCGGACGGCTTGGATCCTAGGAGTTGAGAGCGGACAGCACAAGATCCTTGATCGACCCGTTCATGCCGAAGATTGAGGAGTGGGTCGACCGGTCGCAGCACGCGGTGCGAGCGACAAGCTCCACGCACGCCTCCAGTTACTGGGGTTCACCGGGGACGAGCGGACGACGCGGCGGGCGGTCGCGCGAGCGAAGGGGACGGTGGCGGGCGGCCACCGTCGTACTTACCGGCCGTGGATCGCCGAGCCCGGTCCCTGGTTTCAGTTCGACTGGGGATGGGGCCCGAAAGTGCCTGGTCCGGGCGGTGGAAGCGAACGCGAGACGCCGTTGTTCTGCGCGTGGCCGGCGTGGCCGGCGTGGCCGGCGTGGCCGGCGTGGTCCCGCTTGCGGGTGGTGATCCCGGTCTGGGACCGGACCCTGCCCGCGATGATCTCGTGCATCGACTCCACTTCGCGGGCGATCGGCGGGGCACTGACCTGTCTCCTCACCGGCAACGAGAAGACGATGACCATCGACCGGGTCGCCGGGATCGCGGTCCGTCTCCTCAAGTTGTGGCCGCAGGGCGCCACTGCGGCCTGCAAGTGCCCGCCTGCGTCCCGTTGGGCCCCGAGTCCAAGTGGGGGCAGGGAGGCCACCGTCCGTATCGCGAAGACGGACCTGATCCCGACCTCCGCGAACCCGCGGGAGAAGCACAGCAGCTTCGCCGAACTCCGCGGGGCCTGCGCGATCTTCTGGCGGCAGGTCAACACCCGCGTCCACCGCGAGACAGGCGGGGCACCGGCCTCCGCGCTAGACGGTCGAACGCACCCGCCTGCACCCGCTGCCCCTCACGCCTTCAGCTTGGGTCGGGCAGCAACCTTTTCGGGAGCGGCGGCAACCAGTACTGCAACGGTGCCTGTCCAAGCCCGCGCCCGCACCGCTGCCTGCCCTCGCGTCCAAGTCCCTTGCAACCAAGGGACTTGGAGCCGCCTGGTTTCAGCCTGTGAACGTTTCTGCTCGCGGATCTTGCGCGAAGTATTGACGTCATTCATGGGATATCTAGCATTCTCCCGATCGACACTTCGACCTATGTTCGATATATCGGACGACGGCATCCCGGCAGCCCCTGACGGGGAAGACCGGAACCGCTTGCTCAAGGATGACGAGGTCCTTATGCGCAGACGTAGTTCCAACCGCAGACGCCCGTCCGCGGTGCTCGCCGCCGTGGTTGCGGCCCTGGCCGCGTTGGCGGCGCTGCTCGTCGCCGGCCCGGCTCAGGCGGCCACCACCAGTGACGTGCGCGGTGTCGATTCCGGCCGGTGTCTCGATGTGGCGGGCTTCAGCCAGACCGACGGCGCGAACGTGCACATCTGGGACTGCCACGGTGGAGTCAACCAGCAGTGGACGTTGACGGACAGCAGCCAGCTGACCGTGTACGGCAACAAGTGCCTGGATGCCCGGGGCGGTGCCACCACGGCCGGGACCCCGGTGCAGATCTGGACGTGCAACGGCAGTGACAACCAGCAGTGGCGGGTGAACCCCGACGGCACGATCGTCGGCGTGCGGTCCGGGCTGTGCCTGGAGGCCTCGGGCTGGGGCAAGACCAACGGCACGGAGGTGCGGCTCTGGTCGTGCCACGGCGGCGCCAACCAGAAGTGGACCGGTCTGTCAGGGGCGAACAACATGTGTGCTCTTCCGTCGACGTACCGCTGGACATCGACCGGCCCGCTGGCGGAGCCGAAGGCGGGCTGGGCCTCGCTCAAGGACTTCACCAGCGTCGTCTCCAACGGCAAGCACGTCGTCTATGCCACCACGCACAACACCCTCGCCGGTGACGACGGGCGCTGGGGACTGACTACCTTCAGCCCCTTCACGAACTGGTCCGACATGGCCACCGCCACCCAGAACACGATCCCCTTCGACGGCATCGCGCCGACGCTGTTCTACTTCGCCCCGAAGAACCTCTGGGTGCTCGCCTACAACGGGGGTTGGCCCTACAGCTTCTCCTACCGCACTTCGAGTGACCCCACCAACCCCAACGGCTGGGGCCCGCAGCAGGAGCTGTTCACGGGCACCCTCCCGAAGGGGGGTCCCCTCGACGTGACCCTCATCGGCGACGACACGAACATGTACATGTTCTTCGCCAACGACGAGGGCGACATCTATCGCGCAAGCATGCCCATCGGTAACTTCCCGGGCACCTTCGGCTCGGTCACGAAGATCATGAGCGACACGGCGCTCAACCTGTTCGAGGCGCCGGAGGTCTACAAGGTCCAGGGCCGGAACCAGTACCTCATGATCGTCGAGGCCCAGAACTACACAGGGTATGGCCGCTACTTCCGCGCGTTCACGGCCACCAGCCTCGACGGCACGTGGACACCGCAGGCCGGGGCCGACACCGTGACCAACCCCTTCGCCGGCAGTGCCAACAGCGGCGCGACGGCCTGGACCAGGGACATCAGCCACGGCGATCTGGTTCGCACCAACCCCGACCAGACCAAGACCATCGACCCCTGCAACCTCCAGTTCCTCTACCAAGGGCGCGACCCCAGCACCGACGGCATGGACTACGGCCTCCTGCCGTACCGGCCGGGTGTGCTGACGCTGCAGCGCTAGCCGGTGGCGTGACACAGGTCCGGCTCCGGTGTTCCTGACGCTCGCGGGCAACGACGTACGCCGAACCGGGTGAGCGTCACAGCGAGCGATCAGGAACGGGTGGAGTTGGAGCGGCGGGCTCGGTGCAAGGCCGAGCCCGCCGCCACACCCCCTGATCACCCCCGACCGGTGGCGAGCCGACTTCGCCAAGCTCGACATCAAGGACCACGTCCGCCCCAAGATCCTCAAGGACAACGCGGTGCGGGCCCTACGACTCGACCGAGAGGGCACCCGATGACCATCTCCATTTCCTGGAAGACCTGTCCGGAGTGGAGGGCGCTCAGCTGGACGCCAGTCTGGATCGACGTCACCCAATCGATGACCAACCAGTTCGCCGACCCCACCGGCGATTACCGAGGGCTTCGGTGTCCACATGACCCCAACCGCGAGCTTTTCCATCACCACGCCTTACAGCCTCATGGCTCGTGGTACTCGCCTTGTACGCCCCTGATGCCACTGCGAGCAGCCGTGACGCTTTCAGTTCGGTCTCCCGCCACTCCGCCTTGAGGTCCGAACCCCAGGTGATGCCCGCGCCCATGCCGAAACGCAACACTTCTTCCGTGCGGCAGATCCAGAAGGTACGAATGCCCACCGCGAGCTCGCCCGTGCCGCGGCCCGCGTCGACCCAGCCGATACCGCCGCAGTACGGGCCCCGGGGCGCGGTCTCCAGCGTGTCGATGATCCGCAGAGCGCTCGGCTTTGGGTGCGCCGGTGACCGAACCAGGCGGGAAAGCGGCAGCCAGCAGCTCCGGCCAACCAGCCTTCTCGCGAAGTTCGCCGCGCACGGTGGAGACCAGGTGGACCAGGCCGGGATGGTTCTCCACTGCGCACAGGTCGGGCACGCTCATGCTGCCGGTGGCGCAGACGCGGCCGAGGTCGTTGCGGACCAGATCCTCGTCGGTGACGACCCCGCCTCGGAGGTCTACGTACGACAAGCGCCGCCAGGCGGCCGAGGTCGGCCTCGTCGACATCCACCGACGGTTCCCCGCCACGGTGACCACAGTGACGGAACTCGCCGCCGACCCCAACGTCTCGGGCATCCTCGTGCAACTCCCGCTGCCGCCCGCGATCGACGCTTCGGCCGTGATCGACGCCATCCCCTGCACAAGGACGTCGACGGGCTCACGACGACCCTCACTGACGGCGAGATCTGCGAAGCCGTCGAGCGGCTCACCGCACGAGGATTCCTCGAACGCGTAGGCGAGGACGGCGTCTCCATTGATCCCGTCGTGATCCGCGTGATCGACCGGCGTGAGTTGCCCGCCCGTTTCCTCATGGATTGGAACGCGGCGAAGGTCAGAGCGCCGATCCCAGGGCCGCCTCCTGAGGCAGCTGCAGAGACATCCACCGGGTAACGGACGGACATCCCCGTGCGTCAAGAGGACATGCCCGGTTTCCATCGGAGCGGAGGACCATGCCGAAGAAGCGCAAGAAGGACCGGAAGGCGCGCAAGCAGCGCGTACCAGGTCAGGCCGCGACGGTCGCTGAGGCCGACGAATCCCTCTATGACGAGGAGTACGACGAACTCGAGGCCGATGAAGACCGCGACATTTTCGGCTGGTTCACTCAGATCTACCCGACGCCCGCCGATGCGGTGCGCGCAGCGTGCTCGGGGGAGCAGGTGAAGTGGCACGGGCGAGTCGAGGGCGGCCTGATGCGGCACCGCGTACTTGGCGGCGAGAATCCGGTCGTTGAGCAGGTCGTCTTCATGGACGGTTTCCTCGCCTCGGCCTCCTGCTGCGGCTGGCTCCAGGCCGAGGACACCGCGCAGGCGGAGCGGGGAATCCTTACTACCCTCGCTGAATTGCACGAAAGCTGCCGGCCGGTTCTTGAAGCGGAGATCCGTACGTCCCGTGCCTGACTACCGAGCGCCACAGCTGCGCCCCTTTTCCGAGGAACCAGGTGACGACCCGCTGGCGTTCCCCAGGTTCGGCCACGACGGGGAGAGGAGTGACGGGGAGCAGCGTGCCAATCGGACGCCAGACAGTACGCTGAGTCCAGCGGGATCGGGCCCGCAGCACAGTGTCCAGTGTTCGGGAGGTGCTTCATGACGGCCGAGATGATGACGCCGGCGTGGATGCATGAGCAGATCACGGCGGAGGAGTACGAGTCCTGGTCCGAGGAACAGTGCGCCGGAATCGAGATCGTGGACGGGATGGTCGTTGTGAGTCCGAGTGCGTCCAAGCGGCACAACCGTCTGGCCCGGATTCTGGCGAACGCCCTGGATGGCGCTGCGGGCCCGGAGTGGAACGCCGACACGGACTTCGACGTCCGGCTCCAGGACGTCCCACTTACCAATCGCCGTCCGGACGTCGTCGTGTACCGCGCAGAAACGATCGACATCACACCCACCCGCCCTGAGCACGTGCTGCTGGTCGCGGAAGTGGTGTCGCCAGGCTCGGAGACCACCGACCGGATCGTGAAGGTCGACCAGTATGCCAAGGCAGGCATCGGCTTCTACTGGCGGATCGAGCAGGCCGCGACAGGCGTTCCTCTCGTGTACACCTACGTTCTCGACCCCGCGACGAGAACTTACCGGGACGGAGACGTCTTCATCGGCATCCTCAAAGCGTCGGCCCCCTTCCTGGTGGAGATCGACCTCGGCCAGATCTGACCCCCATGCTGCTCAGCATGGGGTGGCTTTGTGTAGTCCCAGGAGACTCCCTGTTCCTGCTCCGGCTCCAGCCGTGCGGCGACTACCGCCACCCTGTTCTGCACGAAGCTGGTCAGCAGACGGAGCCCGGTGAATACGGGTCTTCGAAGTTGAGCGGTGCGGTGGCTCGGTCTACGGATGGGACGTCACAGTAGGTGTTGGGCCGGGGGGCTTGGCCCTGGATGCAAGATGCCCGGGCCCTGCGTGATCATTTATGTTCTCTCCGCAGAACGATCACGCAGGAGTCATAAGCTTGCTTTATCGACGGGCCCACCGGCCTTCTGCCTCAAGGCGGCGGTGAGGAGAACTGTCAGGGTTCCCCGGCATGTGTTTCGTCGGCAAGAAGGCCCAGCAGGATGATGTCGAGCGCCCCGGCGATGCGCTCGTGCAGGTCGAAGGGGGCCGGTTCCTCGCGGATCCAGCGCAGGATCGTTGAGAAGTAGCAGGCGGCCAGCAGTTGGCCGGCCTGATCGCGGTCGACGCCGGCCCTGATCTCCCCGCGTTGCCGCCCTTGCTCGACGATCCTGGCGAGTTCGTTTTCCAGAGACCGATCCTGCAGAAGGCTGCCGTACCGCGCGGAGGCGTCCATCAGGACGGTGGTCTCGGCGCGGGAGGCGACGTTGAGGTCGGCCATCGCCTTCAGGTAACGGCGCAGCCGGTCGCCGACCGGCAGGTCCTCGGCGTGCTGGGAGCCGAGGATCTCGTTGACGCGGGCGCGGCGGCGGACTCCCCATTCTTCAAGGAACCCGACCTTCTGTGAGAAGTGGTTGAAGACGGTGGCCCGGGCGACGTCGGCGGTTTCGGCGATCTGGTCCATGGTCGTCGCCTCGTACCCCTGGGTGACGAACAGGTGCAGCGCCGCGGCGTAGAGCTGGTCGCGCGCCTGCTGTCGCTTGCGTTCCCGCCGTCCGGCGGGCGGCGCTGCGGGCACGACTTCGACTCCGGCCTCCGGGATCTTCATGGCCTCCAGTACAGCACATGGCTGCACGGGTATTGACGCCACCACACGACCTTCTTAGATTGTCACCCATTGATGGACCTCAGTCCAATAATGTACCTAGGTCTCGCTATCTGATGCGGGGCGAAACAGGAGGCAACGTGGCTTCCGTGGCATCCCGAACAGGCTGTGTCGAGCTCGGACACGGCTGTTACGCCTGGATCGCGGACACTGTCGGATGGGGCATGAGCAACGCCGGGCTGATCACCGGCGGGGGCGAGTCACTGCTCGTCGACACCCTCTACGACCTGCGGCTGACCAAGAACATGCTCGACGCGCTGACGCCACTGACCGCCACCGCGCCGATCGCCACCGTGGTCAACACCCACGGCAACGGCGACCACTGGTTCGGCAACCAGCTCGTGGTCCACGCCGAGATCATCGCGGCCCGCGGGTCCGTGGCCGACATGCGTCAGGTGGGTCCGGCCGAGATGCTGGCACTGACCGGCATGGACAGCCCCGCCGGACACTTCGCGCGACGGATCTTCGGCCGCTTCGACTACACCGGCATCGAACCCGCCCTCCCGAACCGGATCTTCGACGGCGAGACAGTCCTGGACATCGGCGGCACCGAGGTCCGCCTCATCGACGTGGGACCCGCGCACAGCGCCAGCGACACGATCGTGCACGTGCCGCAGGCCCGGACCGTCTACACCGGCGACATCGTCTTCGCCGGAGCAGCGCCGATCGTCTGGCACGGCCCCTTCGCCCACTGGCTCGCTGCCTGCGACCTGCTGCTGGGCCTCGACGCGGACACCGTCGTGCCCGGCCACGGCCCCGTCACCACCAAACAGGCGGTCCGTGAGATCCGCGACTACCTGGAATACGTCCATGAGCAGGCCACCGCCCGGTTCACCGCCGGTATGCCGGTCATGGACGCGGCCTGCGACATCCGCCTCGGCCGCTTCGCGGACCTGCACGAGAGTGAACGCCTGGCCGTCAACGTGCACACCGTCTACCGGGAGCTCGACCCCAGCCTGCCCCCGCTCGACGGCCCCGGGCTGTTCGGCTGCATGGCCGAACTCTGCCCCCGCCTCTGACGACGCCCCACCCTCCGCCGACCGGCGCACCGCCCCTTCCGGTGCGTACTCCTCGCCGTCCCCTCGGGCCATACGTCCCGCCAAACCCTGCAAGGAGGAGACATGGTCTCCGCCCCCTCCTACGACCCATCCGCCGCCCCGTCGCCAGATGCCACACCGGCCCCTACGGCACGCCACACCCGCACGATCATCGCCGGCTGTCTGGCCGTCTGCCTGGCCCAGATCGGACTGGTCCTGCCCGCCGCGATCAACGGCGTCATGCAGCGCACCCTCCACGCGTCCGGCGGAGAACTGACCTGGATCAGTGACGCCTTCCTGGTGCCCGCCGCCGTCCTCGCGCTGACCTTCGGCGTCGTGGGCGACCTGTACGGCCGCAAGACACTGGTGGTGGGCGCGGCACTGGTGTCCGCCGTCGGCTACCTGGTGTCCGCCACCTCGGACTCGGCAGCCCAGCTGATCACCGGTCAGGCGATCTCCGGCATCGGAGCCGCCGCGCTCTTCCCCGCCTCCCTGTCCATGATCACCGCGGTCACGACCACCCCGGCCGCACGGGCCAAGGGGCTGGCCTCCTGGACCACGGCCCTGTCGCTCGGCGCCTTCCTCGCCCCCCTGATGTCCGGCGGGATCGTCGAACACGCTTCCTTCCAGTGGGCGTTCGGCGTGACCGGCGTGCTCGCCGTGATCACCGCGTTGGGTGCCTGGCTGCTGGCCACAGAGTCCAGTGCCCCCGAGGGCCGCTCGCTCGACTGGCCGGGCCAGATCGCCATTGCCGTGGCCATGCTCGCCCTCCTGTACGGCATCATCCAGGGCCCCTCCGGCGGCTGGAGCTCGACACCCGTCGTCGCGTCCTTCGTCGCCTTCGCCGTGTTCATCGTCGCGTTCGTGCTGGTGGAGAGCCGCAGCGCGGCCCCGATGCTGCGCCTGGAGCTGTTCCGCATCCCGGCCTTCGCCGCGTCGGCCGCGATGGCGGTGATCGGCATGTTCGGCTTCCTCGGCGGCGCGTACGACCTGAGCATCCGCCTCGGCGTCATCCAGCACCAGAGCCCCTTCCAGGCCGCAGTGCCCTTCCTGATCATCCAGGGCGTCACCCCGCTCATCTGGCCGCTGCTGGTCCGCCTGCTGCACCGCGTCGGCCCCGGCCCCATGCTCGTCACCGGGTTCGTCTCACTGGCTGGAGCCCAACTGTGGCTGCGGGCGGTGCCGGTCCACGAAAGCGGCCTGATCCCCCTGCTCGGGCCGCTGGTGCTCAACGGTGTCGGCTTCGGTCTGGTCGTCGCCGCCCTCACCGCCGCGGCCGTGAACGTCGTACCGCCCAAGCTGACCGGCATGGCGGGCGCCACCACCAGCCTGGTCCGCGACCTCGGCCAGACCCTCGGCCCCGCCATCGTCGGCGCCGTCGCCCTCGGCATGGCCGCACGTCAAATCACCGGCAGCCTTGCCGACGCGGGCCTGACCCCCAAGGAGCACGGCATCGCCTCCACCGTCCTGCACGAGGGCGGCCCGCTCGCGCTGCACACCGCCGACCTCGGCCCCCTCAGCGCCAAGCTCGCTCCGTACACCACGGAGGCACTTGCCCGCGGCTACAACAACGGACTGATCCTCACCGCCGTCGCCTGTCTGGCCGCCGCCGTGATCGCCGCCGTCTTCGTCGGCTTCCGGCCCAGCGGCACGCGGCCGGCCGAGGCGGAAGGGAGCGCGGCATGAGGTTCGCGACCTTCGTCCACGACGGGAAACGGCAGCCGGGGACCGTCGCCGGCAACCAGGTCCACCCGTTCGAACACCCCGTCGAACTATTGGATCTGGTCATGGAGGGCGAGCAGTCCCTGCGCGGGGCGGGCGAACGCGCCCTCACCGGCTCCCTGCCGCTGCCCCTGGCCGACGTACGGCTGCTGCCACCGCTGCGACCGCCGACCGTCCGCGACTACATGACCTTCGAGAGCCATGTCGCGGGCATCGCCCAGGGATACGGCGACACCGTCCCCGACGAGTGGTACGAAGCCCCCGCGTTCTACTTCACCAACCCGTACTCGATGATCGGCGCCCACGACGACGTGCCGGTACCGCCGGGTTGCGTACGATTCGACTTCGAACTCGAAGTGGCCGCCGTCATCGGCAAGCCCGGCCGGGACCTGACCCCCGAGCAGGCACGCGGGCACATCCTCGGCTACACGATCCTCAACGACTGGTCCGCCCGCGACCTGCAAGGCCGCGAGATGAAGGTCAAACTCGGCCCGGCCAAGGGCAAGGACACCGCCACCACCCTCGGCCCCTGGCTCGTCACCGCCGACGAACTCGAACCCCACCGCAACCCGGAAGGCTTCCTCGACCTCGCCCTGACCGTCCAGGTCAACGGCGAGACCGTCGGCCAGGACCGACTGGCCAACATGGCCTGGACATTCGAGGAGATGGCGGCGTACGCCTCCCGCGGCACCTGGATCCGCCCCGGCGACGTCCTGGGCTCCGGAACCTGCGGCAACGGCGGCTGCCTGGCCGAACCCTGGGGCCGCAACGGAACCTTCGAACCCCCGCCGCTGGCCCCCGGCGACATCGTCACCATGACCGTCGAGGGCATCGGCACCATCAGCAACACCGTCGTTGAGGGCGTCGCCCCGGTGCCTCTGCCACCTGCCCGCCGCAGCCGATGACCACCGTGCGCTGAGCTCTGGCACCACCCCGGTGCCGGACACCCCGTCCGGCACCGGAGAAAGGCATGAACAACGTGGACAAAGTCATGGCCTCGGCCGCCGACGCGGTCGTCGACATACCGGAAGAGGCGTCGCTGGCGGTGGGCGGCTTCGGGCTGTGCGGCATACCCACCGTGCTCATCGGCGCTCTGCACGCCCAGGGCGCCGGCGGCCTGAGCGTGGTCTCCAACAACTGCGGCGTGGACGGCCAGGGCCTCGGCATCCTGCTGGCGGCCGGCCGCATCGTCCGAGTGACCGGCTCCTACGTCGGCGAGAACAAGGAGTTCGCCCGCCAGTACCTCGCCGGTGAACTGGAAGTGGAACTCACCCCGCAGGGCACCCTCGCCGAACGGCTGCGCGCCGGCGGCACCGGCATCCCCGCCTTCTACACCCCGGCCGGGGTCGGCACCCAGGTCGCCGACGGCGGACTGCCCTGGCGCTACGGCCCCGACGGCAGCGTCTCCGTCGCCTCCCCGCCCAAGGAGACACGGGAGTTCCGCGGCCGGACGTACGTCCTGGAGGAGGCCATCACCGCCGACTTTGCCCTCGTACGGGCCGCCCGCGGTGACCGCCACGGTAACCTCGTCCTCCACCACAGCGCCTCCAACTTCAACCCCCTCGCGGCCATGGCCGAACGGACCACCATCGCCGAGGTCGAGGAGCTCGTCGAACCCGGCGCCATCGACCCCGACGCCGTCCACCTGCCCGGCATCTACGTCGACCGGATCGTGGGCCCGTCCCCGCCGACGACAAAGGCATCGAGAAGCGCACCGTGCGCGAGCGTGAGGAGCGGTACTGATGGCCTGGACCCGCGACGAAATGGCGGCCCGCGCCGCACGCGAACTGCCCGACGGCTCCTACGTCAACCTGGGCATCGGACTGCCCACCCTCATCCCGGGCCACCTCCCGCCCGACGTCCACGTGGTGCTGCACTCGGAGAACGGCATCCTGGGCACCGGCCCCTATCCGGCGGAGGACGAGGTCGACCCCGACCTGATCAACGCGGGCAAGGAGACCGTCACCGTCCGGCCCGGCGCCTCCTTCTTCGACTCGGCGCTATCCTTCGGGATGATCCGCGGCGGCCGCATCGATGTGGCCGTGCTGGGCGGCATGCAGGTTTCCGCGGCCGGTGACCTCGCCAACTGGACCGTACCCGGCAAGACGATCAAGGGTATGGGCGGTGCCATGGACCTGGTGCAGGGCGCCCGCAAGGTCATCGTCCTCATGGAGCACACCGCCAAGGACGGCTCCCCGAAGATCGTCGACGAGTGCACCCTCCCGCTGACCGGGCGCGCCTGCGTCCACCGCGTCATCACCGACCTCGCCGTCCTCGACATCACGGCCGACGGCCTGTCCCTGGTAGAACTCGCCCCTGAAGTGTCCCTCTCGGACGTTCGCGAGCGCACCGAACCGGAGGTGGGAATGGCACTCTCCGTCCCCCACGGCTGACTCCGCCACCAGGAAGAACCTCCGAATGTGTCCTGTCCTCACCCGACCCCTTCAGCAGGCAGCGGCTCACCGGGGCCGACTGGCGCCGCTTCCTCCATATACCGGAGGGACCGCGGCCGTCGGCGGACTGATGTGTACTGGGACCACGAAGGCCCTCCCGGATCGGCAGGATTGATCACGACATCACACAGGCCCTAGTGAGATCGTCGCCGCCAGCGGACTGTCCACCGGGGCGGTCTACAGCTACTTCCCCAGCAAGAACAACCTGGTGGCGGCCGTCTGCGAGAACGCCGTGGACAACCTCATCGACCTCGCCAGCATCCGCGACGCGGCCGAACTGCTCGACCGGGTCCGCGCCCGCCACGGCGACCACGCCCGGCTGATGGCGCAGGTCTGGGCCGAAGCCGCCGTCTCTCCCGACCTCGCCGCCCAGATCCGGGCGCAACTGGCCAAGGACCAGGAGAAGGTCGCCGGGCTCATCCGCCAGGACCGCTACGCCCGAGGCCTGCCCGACTCGCCGGACTGCTCCGGCGTGGCCGGCGCACTGCTCGCCATGCTCACGGGATATTCGCAGCGCCTGGCCATCGGCCAGGACTTCGACACCCCCGCCTTCCGACAGACCCTCCAAACCCTCCTCGGCGACGCGACCTGAAAGAACAGATCCACGCAGACAGAGCCGCCTCGCGTCGAAACGTCTTTCGGCAGCGGCACACGGCAGGCGGCCCACCGCCGACGACGCCGGGCCAAACCCCAGCATGCGCTTTGAATTCGACGCCCGTTGCCGCAGTCCTGTCTGTGGGAACGGGTATGCCACGTTCAGGCATGCGGCAGGAGCTGTTCCACGCCGACCTCCAGCGCCTCTTCGTCCAGCCAGGGCGGGTTCGCGCCGGAGACTGAGCAGGTCAGGGCGGCGACGCGGGCGGCGAAGGTGCAGGCGTCGGTGAGGTCGTCGAGGTTCAGCCGGTCGAGACGGCCTCCGAGGTGTCCGAGGGCGGCGAGGCGGTGGAGCAGGCCCGCGGTGAAGGAGTCCCCAGCGCCGACGGTGTCGACGACGTCCACGGCCGAGGTCGGGACGGTGACGCGGTGGCCGTCGAGGGAGGCGAGGGCTCCGCGCCCGCCGAGAGTGATCACGACCAGGCGCGTGCCGGCGGCGTGCCAGGTGTCGCACGCCTCCTCGGGGTCGGCACCGGGAAGCAGCAACGCGAGATCGTCCTCGCTGAGGCGAAGGATGTCGGCGAGGGTGCACCAGCGGGGAAGCCGTTCGCGGTAGACGGAGGGCGGTACGAGCAGGGGCCGGACGTTGGGGTCGATGGACCAGGTGACGTGCTCGCGCGCCCTGGCGAGATTGTCCTCGATGCGGCTGCCGCCGGGCTGCTGTATCAGCGCCAGGGAGCCGGTGTGCAGGCAGGCCGCATCGTCCAGCCGGGCGCCGGCGAGTTCGTCGTCGGTCCACTGCCAGTCGGCGGCGCTGTCGGCATAGAACGTGTAGGTGGCCTGGCCGGAGTCGTCGAGGTCGGCGACGGCGAGGGTGCTTGGCTCGGTGGCGGCGGTCACGCTGCCGGTCAGGTCGACGCCGGAGGCACTGAGGCGGGCATGGAAGAGGGCGCCGAAGACGTCGTGGGAGAACCGCCCGAGGAAACGAGTCCGGATACCGAGCCGGGCGAGGGCGACGGCGGTGTTGGCGGGGCCGCCACCGGGCAGGGCGCGCAGCGCGAGTTCATCGGAGCTGGACCGGGCGGGGTCGGTGAAGGCGTCGGCGACGCTCTCGCCGATGACGATGACGATGACGATGACGATGACGATGACGATGACGATGACGATGACGATGACGATGACCGGGGCCTGGGGCCGGGCCACGGTGACTGTCTGACTCTCCCAGGAAGAACGCAGGTCGCGAAGGGCACCGGGACGGTGGCCTGATGCAGCCCTTGCACGGGTATTGACATGCCGCTCAAGGCGGACGTAACTTCCCTGCCACAAGGAAGTAACGCGCGTTATTAAAGCGCGTAACCGGAGACGGTGTCTCGCCTCCGGCCGGCCGAAAGGGACTGGAAGTGGCCACGAACAAGACGCATCGCGTGACCATGAGCGATGTGGCGCTCCACGCGGGTGTCTCGCGGACCACCGTCTCCTTCGTCCTCAACGACAAGCCCGGCGCCGCCATCCCCGAGGAGACCCGTCGGCGGATCCTGGCGGCGATCGACGAGCTCGGCTACCGGCCCAACGCCGGGGCGCGGGCGCTGGCCGCGAACCGCAGCGGGTGGTTCGGGCTGATCACCGAGATCGTGACCGGCCCGTTCGCGGGGGAGGTGATCACGGGCGCGCAGAGCCGCGCCTGGGGTGACCGGAGGTTCCTGCTGATTGCGGCGAGCGAGGGCGACCCCGCCCAGGAGGCCGCCGCGCTCGACCAGATGCTGGAACACCGCGTGGAAGGACTCCTGTACGCCACGACCTGGCACCGCGCCGTCACGCTCCCCAAGGCCGCCCGCGAGGTGCCGACGGTGCTCGTCAACTGCTACGACGCGGAAGGTGAGTTGCCGTGCATCCTGCCCGACGAGGTGTCGGGCGGATACAAGGCGACCCGCCGGCTCCTGGACGCCGGTCACACCCGCATCGGGTTCATCAACCTCGACCCGGCGATCCCGGCCGCCATCGGCAGGCGCGAAGGATACGAACGTGCCCTGCGCGAGGCCGGGATCACCCCCGACCCCTCCCTCGTTCTCCCCGGCTGGGCGACCGCCGACAGCGCCTATACCGCCGCCTGCGAACTGCTGGACCGCCCGCCCGGCGACCGGCCGACCGCGCTGTTCTGCGGAAACGACCGGATGGCGATGGGTGCGTACGACGCGATCAAGGAACGTGGGCTGCACATCCCGCACGACGTGGCCGTGGTGGGGTTCGACAACCAGGAACTCATCGCCGCCTATCTGCGGCCGAAGCTGACGACGCTCGCCCTGCCCTTCGAGGCCATGGGCACCAAGGGCATCGACATGCTCGCCGCTCTCGCAGCGGGGCAGCCGCTCGACACCCATCAGGTGACGATCGACTGCCCGCTGCTCGAACGCTCGTCGGTCTGACCGCTAATCAGTCCGCCGAGGAATCCCATCCCGTCTTCGCCCTGTGTGTTGAAGAGAGGAAAAGAGTCTCCATTATGGCACCCTCCCGCATACCTTCACGGCGGCCCCGAGCCGTCCTGAGAGCGGTCACCGCGACCGCCGCCGCGGCCCTGGTCCTGTCCGCCTGTACGGGTGGCTCGGGCTCATCCGGCGCCGGTGACACCTCCGGCAAC
The DNA here is from genome assembly GCF_014873495.1 of Streptomyces stelliscabiei. GTDB lineage: Bacteria > Actinomycetota > Actinomycetes > Streptomycetales > Streptomycetaceae > Streptomyces > Streptomyces bottropensis. The sequence continues at coordinate 10,267,464 of NZ_JADBGF010000001.1, forward strand.
CAGCTGCTCACCATCCCGCGCGAGGATCTGGCGACGTTCACGCGCAACTTCAACCCGCTCTCCCCGCAGGCCGCCCCCATGACCCTCCAGGCGGTCTACGAGCCGCTGGCGGTGCACAGCATGGCGGACGCCAAGGACACACCGTGGCTGGCCACCAGGTGGGAGCAGGCCAAGGACGGCAAGTCCCTCACCTTCACGCTGCGCGACGGCGTCAAGTGGTCGGACGGCAAGCCGCTCACCGCCGACGACGTCGTCTACACCTTCGAGCTCCAGAAGAAGGTGCTCGGCGGCTTCGACTACCTCGACAAGGTCGCCGCGGTCGACGCCCACACGGTGAAGTTCTCCTTCAACAAGGCGTTCTCGACCGCCTTCTACGAGATCAGCGGCCACTACATCCTGCCGAAGCACATCTGGTCCAAGGTGAAGGACCCGGCGAAGTTCACCAACCCGGACCCGGTCGGCACCGGCCCGTACACCAAGATCGAGAAGTTCCAGAGCCAGTCGTACGAGCTGCGTAAGAACCCCGACTACTGGCAGCCCGCGAAGCAGCAGATCGCCGGCATCCAGATGCTCGCCTTCTCCGGCAACGACAGCGCCAACATCGCCTTCACCAACGGCGAGGTGGACTGGACGCAGTCGTTCATCCCGGACATCGAGAAGTCCTTCGTCGCCAAGGACAAGAAGCACAACCACTACTGGTTCCCGGCCACCGGTGCCATGATCAACTGGCAGTTGAACACCACCAAGGCGCCGTTCAACGACCCGGCCGTGCGCAAGGCGCTCAGCATGGCCGTCGACCGTGACCAGATCACCAAGGTCGCGATGAACGGCTACGCCGAACCCGCCGACTGCACGGGCCTGGCCCACACCTACGACAAGTGGCGTGACACGTCGCTGGCCGCCTCCTGCACCTGGACGAAGTACGACACCGACGCGGCGGCCAAGGCCCTCGACGCGGCCGGCTACAAGGAGAGCGGCGGCAAGCGGAAGCTGAAGAACGGCAAGAACTTCACCCTCGACATCTCCGTCGGCTCGGCCTCCTCCGACTGGATCTCGGTCGCCAACATCATCAAGCAGGACCTGGCGAAGGTCGGCATCACCGCCACCGTGAAGACGCCCGACTGGTCGGCGGTCTCGTCGTCGTACAACACCGGCACGTTCGACACCGGCATCGTGTGGAGCAACAACGGCGCCACCCCGTACGAGTACTTCCGCGGCGTAATGTCGACCAAGATGGTGCAGCCGGTCGGCAAGCAGGCCACGGAGAACTACCACCGCTTCGGCGACAAGAAGGCCGACAAGCTCATCGACGCCTTCGCCGCCGCCACGGACGAGAAGACGCAAGCCGAGCAGATGAACGGTCTGCAGGCGCTGTACAACAAGGACGCGCCCGTCGTCCCGCTCTTCACCGGCCCCGAGTGGGGCGCGTACACGGACGCCCGCTTCACCGGCTGGCCCACCGAAGAAAACCCGTACGCCACCCTCGGCAACCGCAACGGCAGCACGGTCCTCGTGCTCACGTCGCTGAAGCCCGTCAAGAGCTGACGCCGCCCGCGGACCGGCGGCCGCCCTCCTCCCCGGACGGCCGCCCCCGCGCACCGCCACACACGTTCACCCCCCACCGACAGGGAGCACGACCCGTGCGTCTGATCCTGCGCAACCTGGGGTTCTATCTGCTCGCCTTCTGGGCCTCCATCACCCTGAACTTCGTTCTCCCGCGCTTCATGCCGGGCGACCCGGTCTCCCGGATGTTCGCGCAGGCCCAGGGCACCATGCAGCCCGACCAGATAGCCCAGTTGCGGAAACTCTTCGGCCTCGACAACCGCCCCCTCTGGGAGCAGTACGTCTCCTACGTCAAGAGCGTCTTCACCGGCGACCTCGGCATCTCCATCTCCCGCTTCCCGACCCCGGTCTCCGACGTGATCGGCTCGCAGATCGGCTGGACCCTGCTCCTCGGTGGCGTCGCGCTCGTCATCGCGGCCGTGCTCGGCAACCTGCTCGGCATCGTCGCCGCCTGGCGGCGCGGCGGCGTCCTCGACTCCGCCTTCCCGCCTCTGCTGATCTTCGTCGGCTCGTTCCCGTACTTCTGGCTGGCCATGGGCGCGCTGTACCTGTTCGGGGTAAGCCTCGGCTGGTTCCCCATGCGGCACGCCTACGACGTCGGACTGACCCCCGGCTTCAACGGCGAATTCCTCTCCAACGTCGCCACCCACCTGGTGCTGCCCGCGCTGACCATCGTGCTGGTCTCCATCGGCGGCTGGATGCTCGGCATGCGCAACACCATGATCGCCACAACGGCCGAGGACTACATCACCATGGCCGAGGCCAAGGGGCTCAGCCCCTCACGGATCATGTTCCGCTACGCCGCCCGCAACGCGCTGCTGCCCTCCGTCACCAACTTCGGCATGGCCCTCGGCTTCGTCGTCGGCGGCGCCCTGCTCACCGAGGTCGTGTTCGCCTACCCCGGCATCGGCTACCAGCTGCTGATGGCCGTCCAGGGCCTGGACTACCCACTGATGCAGGGCATCTTCCTGACGATCACGGCGGCGGTACTGATCGCGAACTTCCTCGTCGACCTCGTCTACGTCCGCCTCGACCCGCGCGTCCGCGTCCGCTGAGGAGGCTGCCGACATGACCGCCATCGAAATCGCCACGGCCCCCGCGCCGACGGCCCCCGCGCGTGCTTCCCGTAGGCGCGGACTGCTGCGCCAGCTCATCGACAGCAAGAAGGCACTGACCGGGCTGATCCTGCTTGCTCTCTTCGCCCTGCTCGCCCTGCTCGCACCCGTCCTGGCACCCGGCGACCCGTCGCTCATCAACTCCACGGGCAGCCAGACCCCCTCGGCCACACACTGGCTCGGAACGACCGCCAAGGGACAGGACGTACTCGCCCTCACCCTCTGGGGCGCGCGCAGCTCCCTCTTCGTCGGGTTCACCGTGGGGCTCGTGGCAACCACGGTCGCCATCGTCGTCGGCCTCGCATCCGCGTACTTCGACCGCGTCGTCGACGACGCGCTGACCCTGGTCACCAACATCTTCCTGCTGCTGCCCGGCCTCCCGCTGCTCATCATCCTGGCCGCGTTCCTGCCGCCCGGGACCTCCACCGTGATCCTGGTCCTCGTCGTCACCGGCTGGGCGGGCTCGGCCCGTGTCCTGCGCGCGCAGGCCAAGTCGATCCGCGGCAAGGACTTCGTGGCCGCCGCCGTCGTCACCGGAGAACGCCCCCTGCGGATCATGTTCCGCGAGATCCTGCCCAACATGGCGTCCGTGGTGATGACCACGCTGCTCGGCTGCGTGATCTTCGGCATCGGCGCCCAGGCCGGCCTGGAATTCCTCGGCCTCGGCGACAGCAGCGTCGTCAGCTGGGGCACCAACCTGTACTGGGCCAGCAACGACGGCGCGCTGATGACCGGCACGTGGTGGGCCTTCGTCCCCTCCGGACTGTGCATCGCCCTCGTCGCCTTCGCCATCGCGCTGGTCAACTACGCGGTCGACGAGATCACCAACCCCAGGCTGCGCAACCGCCGTGCCCGCCGTGAGAGGAGGGGCTGAGCCATGGATCCCGTACTTGAGGTGAACGGCCTGCGCGTCGAATACCGCGGCGACGGACGCACCGTCGTGGGCGCCGACGACGTCTCCTTCTCCATCGGCGCCGGAGAAGTCTTCGGCCTCGCCGGAGAATCCGGCTGCGGCAAGTCGACCATCGCCAACGCGGTGATGCGGCTGCTGAAGCCCCCGGCGGAGATCACCGCGGGCACCATCCGCTTCCAGGGCAGGGACGTCCTCGCCCTGGACGCACGCGAGCTGCGCGCCTTCCGGTGGCGGGAGATCGCCATGGTCTTCCAGTCGGCGATGAACTCGCTCAACCCCGTCCTGACCATCGGCGAGCAGATCGTCGACATCTTCACCACCCACGAGCGGATGAAGAAGCGGGCCGCGCGGGAGCGGGCCGGCGAGCTGCTTCAGCTGGTCGGCATCGACCCGGGAAGGCTGAAGGCGTACCCGCACCAGCTCTCCGGCGGCATGCGCCAGCGCGTGGTCATCGCCATGGCCGTCGCACTCCACCCCCGGCTGCTGATCATGGACGAGCCGACCACCGCGCTCGACGTGGTCGTACAGCAGGAGATCATGGCGCAGATCCGCGACCTCCAGCGGGAGCTGGGCTTCTCCATCCTCTTCATCACCCACGACATGTCCCTGATGGTCGAGCTGTCGGACCGCATGGGCGTGATGTACGGCGGACGGATCGTCGAACTCGCCGACGCCAAGGACTTGTTCGCCAATCCGCTCCACCCCTACACCGAGGCGCTGATGAACGCCTTCCCGCCGCTGACCGGCCCGCGCCAAGAACTCACCGGCCTCTTCGACGCCCCACGCACCGCCGACAGCTGCGGCTTCCACGTCCGCTGTCCCGAGGACCGCTCGGACTGCTCCATGAACATCCCCGACCTACGCGAGATTGCCCCCGGCCGGTGGGCGGCCCAGAGCGCCCAGGGAGCCCCGCGATGACCCAGCCCCTGCTGTCCGTACGCGGTCTGACCAAGGACTTCCAGGTCGGCACCGTCTTCTCCCGGCGCCGCGTCCGAGCCGTCAACGACATCTCCTTCGATCTCCCGGCCGGCCGGATCACCGCCCTGGTCGGCGAGTCCGGCAGCGGCAAGTCCACCATCGCCCGCTGTCTCGCCCGCCTCGAACAGCCCTCCGCCGGACAGGTGCTGCTCGACGGCGAGGACGTCCTGCGCACCGAGCGGCGCCGGGCATCACGGGCGTACCGCCGCAAGGTCCAGATGGTGTTCCAGGACCCCTTCGGCTCACTCAACCCCGTCCACCGCATCGAGCACTTCCTCACCCGGGCCCTCATCCTGCACGGCCACTCCGCCACACCAGAGACGCTGCGCGAGCTGATGGCGACGGTCGGCCTGACCGAGGACATGCTCCAGTCCTACCCGCACGAACTCTCCGGCGGCCAGCGTCAGCGCGTCTCCATCGCTCGCGCGTTGGCAGTGGAACCGCGCCTCATCCTGGCCGACGAACCGACGTCGATGCTGGACGTCTCCGTACGCGTCGGCGTGCTCAACCTGATGCGGCGCCTGCGCGACGAGCGGAACATCGCCATGCTCTACATCACCCACGACCTGGGCTCCGCCCGCTACCTCGCCGACACCACCATGGTCATGTTCGCCGGCGAACTCGTCGAGGGCGGCGACGCACTGGCCGTCATGGACGCCCCCGCCCACCCCTACACCCGCCTGCTGCTGTCCGCCGTACCCGACCCCGAACGGGTCGGCAGCTACGACCCCGTCGAGCGCGCCCGCCTGCGCGAGGCGATCCTCAACCCCACTTCCTGCCCCTACGGCGACGACGGCACGTGCAGCCGCATCGACCCCGTCCGCCACATCGTCGGCGAAGACGACGGACAACCCCACTGGGTGCGCTGCCATCTGCGCGCACCCGCCTCCGACATCGCCCGCCGCGCCCTCAAGGCCACCGACCGGCCGGACGGCGAGGCCACAGACGACACCGAAGAAGCGGAGACCACCGCCGCATGACCCACGACCTCACCCTCCCCTCCGGCAGTCCCACCGCCGAGGGGCTGGCCGAGCGCGCCCTACGCGACCCCCACCGCCCCCGCTTCCACTTCACCTCGCCCGGCGGCTGGCTCAACGACCCCAACGGGCTGAGTCACTGGAACGGCGTCTACCACCTCTTCTACCAGTACAACCCGCTCGCCGCCGCCCACCACCGCATCCACTGGGGCCACGCCACAAGCACCGATCTCGTCCACTGGACCGACGAACCGGTCGCCCTCGTCCCCGGCACCGCTGGCCCAGACCGCGACGGCTGCTGGTCCGGAGTCCTCGTCGACGACGGGGGAGTGCCCACGCTCGTCTACTCGGGCAGGCACGGCGAGCGTGAACTCCCTTGCGTGGCCAGGGGATCAGCGGATCTTAGGTACTGGACCAAAGACCCGGCCAACCCGGTCATCACCGCCCCGCCGGAGGGCGTCGACATCACGGCCTTCCGCGACCACTGCGTCTGGCGGGAGGGCTCGGGCGAGAACACGGTGTGGCGTCAGCTGGTGGGCTCGGGAATCCGGGGCGTCGGCGGAACGGCCTTCCTGTACGAATCCGACGACCTGCGCAGCTGGCGCTACGTCGGCCCCCTGCTGACCGGCGACGCCTCGCAGAACCAGGGCCAGCTCGACTGGACCGGCACGATGTGGGAGTGCGTCGACCTCTTCCGGCTCGGCGAGGACGAGGAGACCGGCAGCACCGACGCGCTGGTCTTCTCCGCCTGGGACGAGGGCACCACCCACTACCCCCTGTACTGGACCGGCCGCTACCAGGGCGACACCTTCACCCCGACCGCCCTCCACCGCCTCGACTACGGCGGACGCTACTTCTACGCCCCCCAGTCCACTTGCGACGAGCACGGCCGCCGCATCATGTTCGGCTGGCTCCAGGAGGGACGGACGGACGAGGCGAACGCGCAGGCCGGCTGGTGCGGCGTGATGTCCCTGCCGAGGGTCGTCACGCTCGCCACGGACGGCGGCCTGCACCAGGCCCCGGTACCGGAGCTGACCGAGCTGCGGCGGGAGCGCGTAGAGGTGGCTCCGGGCCGTCTGGCCGACCCGTACACCCGTCTGTCCGCCGTGCGCGGGGACCAGCTGGACATCGAGACGACCCTGCGTCTCGCTCCCGGAGCGACCGCCCGGCTCGTGCTCCGCGAGACACCGGACGGCGCGGAACGCACGGTGGTGGAGGTGAGCAGGGTGCCCGACGGAGCGAGCGGCACGCTCCGCCTGCGCCGCGAGACCAGCAGCGTTGACCCGACGGTCGACACCGAACCCCGGTACGGCGAGCTGCCGTTGGACCCCGACGGGCGGGTCGACCTGCGGGTCCTCCTCGACCACTCCGCACTGGAGGTCTTCGCCAACGGGCGTGCCCTGACCGCCCGCATCTACCCCACCCGCCCGGACGAGGCCGTGAGCGTCGGTATCGGTGCCGACGGCGACGTGGCCCTGGAGCGGTTCGACGCCTGGCAGATGGCGTCGGCCTTCACCGACGGACCCCGGCCGCTGTGGCCGTGAGGGTCTTACACACGACCACGGCCCGCGGGGTGGACGTCCCCCGGGCCGTGGCTCACCCTCCCCTGCTCTCCTCAGGAGCTGCCATGAGCGTGTCCCGCCGCACCCTCCTGCTCGCCGGAGGAACCGCCGCCACCCTGCTGCCTCTCGGAGGCATCCTCCCCACAGCACAGGCCGCCACCCCGAGCGCCGCCGGAGCGACCCCCGCCGCCACCCCGATTCCCGACCCCATCCCCGTCACCGGCACCTGGACCCGCACCTCCGACGGCGGCCAGAAGGCGACCGCCGACCGGCGCGGGCCCGCCCTCGCCCTGTCCGAGCAGCAACTCGCGACCAAGGGCACGTACGCGGCCCGCGTCACGCCCCAATCCTCTTCCGCCGTAGGCGCGTTGGTGTTCCGGGCCGCCCTGGACGGCTCGACCGGATACGCGGTCGCCCTCGACCCCGGCCGCGCCCGCATACGGCTCTACGACCTGACCGGCGGCGACACACTCGCCACCGCTCCACTTCCAGGCACGCGGACCGCAAGACCCTATGACCTCGAAGTGGCAGTCGACGGACCCGAGCTGACGGTGCATGTCGACGGCAAGCGGCTCCTCCACACCGAGGACCACCGCCACGACACCGGCTCGGTGGGCCTGCTCGCCCAGGGCGGCACGGTCACCTTCGGCCCGCCCTCCCTCTCCTCAGTCACCACCAACCTCACCGGCTGGACCACGAGCGGCGGCACCTGGACGGCGAGTCCGCTGGGCTGGCGCGCGGCCCCGACCCAGGGAGCCACCGCCCGCGCCATCACCACGACCAAGACCTACGACACCGCGCTCCAGGCCGACCTGCTCCTGCACGACGCCTCCGCCATCGCCTCACTGCTGGTGCGCGCCGACGCCACGGCCACGCACGGCTACGGCGTCCAAGCCGACGCGGACCAGGGCAGGCTGAGGCTCTACCGCATCGACGGCGACGTCACCCTCGGCACGTACGCGACCACCATCAAGGCCGACACGGTCTACCGCCTGCGCGTCGAAGCCGAACGCGACGAACTGCGCGTGCACTGGCAGACCAACTTCCTCTCTCCCGACGGCTACAGCCCCGTCATCACCGCCCAGGACTCCACCCACACCAAAGGCCGACTCGCCGTCACGGCATCGGCCGGAGCGGTGTCCTTCGAGAACATCGCCGGTGCCGATCTCGCCACCGGCCTCCAGGGCTGGACGGCCCGCTCCGGCACCTGGACCCTCGACCTGCGCGGCAACCGCGGCGAGAACGGCCTGCGCACGGCCCCCTTCACCGACGGCGACCTGGTGGCGAGAGCCGACATCACCCCCGGCGGCCCCTCCTCCTCGGCCGGCCTCGTCCTGCGCGCGTCCGCGAACGGCTCCGGCGGCTACGAAGCCCGCCTGGAAGCCGGCCGCAACGCCGTCGTCCTGCTGGACCGCTCCTCCGGCGCCCGCCTCGCCTCCGCTTCCGGCCCGGTCCGGCGCATCGCGTCCGGCGGCACCTATCGCGTCGAGGCCCGAGCGACGAACAGGACGATCGAGGTGTACGTGGACGGCGCACGGGCGCTCAAGACCCGCGTGTCCCGAACCACTGGCGCCACCGTCGGCACCGCGGCCGCGCACGGGGCGTCGTACTTTCAGAACGTCGAGATCCGCAGCACCGCCGACTACTTCACCGAGCCGTACCGCCCCACGTACCACTACTCCCAGCTCAGCGGCTCCACCAGCGACCCCAACGGCCTGGTCCACTACGACGGCGAATACCACCTCTTCCACCAGGACGAGGGCCGCTGGGCGCACGCGGTGAGCACGGACCTCGTCCACTGGCAGGCCCTGCCGATCGCCCTGCCCTGGAACGCCTACGGCCACTGCTGGACCGGCTGCGCGGTCGTGGACGCCGACGACACCTCCGGCCTCTTCGACGGCGGCTCGGGCCTGATCGCCTACTACACGAGCTACCACCCGGACAAGCCGGGCGGAAACGCCAGCGTGCGCATCGCCTACAGCAGGGACAAGGGCCGCTCATGGCAGTGGCACAGCGGCTCAAGTCCGGCCGTGCAGAACCCGGGAGGACCCGACGGCGGCTGGACCTTCCGCGACCCGAAGGTCATCCGCGACGAGGCTCACGACCAGTGGCTGATGGTCGTCTCCGGCGGCGACCACATCCGCTTCTTCACCTCCACCGACCTCCTCACCTGGACCCAGGTCAGCTCCTTCGGCTACGGCGACTGGGCCACGCCCGGCGTCTGGGAATGCCCCGACTTCTTCCCCCTGCCGGTCGACGGCGACAAGGACAAGGTGAAGTGGGTCCTCACCCTGAGCACCGGCGCCGTACGCACCACGAACGGCTCGGCCGCCCAGTACTTCACGGGCGAGTGGAACGGCACCGGTTTCACTCCCGACCAGAAGGCCGGCACAGTCCTGCGCGCCGACTCCGGCCGCGACTACTACGCCGCCATGTCCTTCTACGGCCTGACCGACCACCGCCGCGTCTGGCTCGGCTGGATGAGCAACTGGGACTACCCCTTCAGCGCCCCGACCGGCGGCTGGAACGGCCAGCTGAGCACCCCCCGCGAACTGACCCTCACGGACACCGCCGACGGCGTACGCCTGGCGCAGCGCCCGGTCCCGGAGCTGGTTACGCTGCGCACGTCCACCACAACCCGCAAGGACCTCGCCGTCGGCTCCACCTCCGCGAACCCGCTCGCGGGAGTCCGGGGCATCGCCTACGAGATCGAGGCCGAGATCACCCTCGGCACCGCCACGGAGATCGGCTTCCGGCTCCGGACCGACGACGACCAGCACACGACAGTCGGATACGACGCCGAGGCGCAGGAACTGTTCGTGGACCGCTCGGCATCGGGCCTGAGCGACTTCACGCAGTACTTCACGGGCCGCACCACCGCGCCGATGAAGACGACCGACGGCCGCGTGACACTACGCGTGTACGTCGACTCGTCCTCGGTCGAGGCATTCGGCGCGGACGGACAGGCCGCCGTGACCAGCCTGATCTTCCCCGGCCCGGACGCCGACGGCATGGCCTTCTACGCCAAGGGCGGCACCACACACATCGACTCGCTCAAGGTACACAAGCTGGACAGCACCTACCGCCTGGTGGATCGGGTGAAGCCGCTGGTGGCCGCCCCGACCAGCGGTGAATTCCGCTCGGACCTCGGCAACTTGACGATCACCCCCGCCGGCCGCTGGTCGACGGACAGCGCGGGCCGCGCCGGAAGCTTCGACAAGGACTCCAACGCGATCTCGTCCCGCGCGACGGCGGACTTCGACCTCACCACCCTGGTCCGGCTCGGCGGCCCCGACCCGGACACGGGCGGTGCCCTCTCCCTCCTCTGGCGCGCCTCCTCCGACGGCGCCGACGCCTACTGCCTCAACATCGACCCCGACCTGCGCGTGATCCGTCTGGTCGCCAAGGCCAACGGCTTCTTCGACGACGGCGCCGCCCTCGCCCGCGTCCCGGCCCTGGTCCGCCGCGGCACGACCTACCCCGTTCGCATCCTCACCGAGCGCGACCGCATCCAGGTGTTCCTCAACGGCACACGGATCATCGACGTGACGGACACGACATACGCCGATGGCCACATCGCCCTGAACGTGTTCGGCGGGAGGGCGGCGTACCAGGACACCTACGCGCAGGAGCTGTGACCGCTGGTCAAACCGACCTGTTCCGCGCCAATCGCGGGTGTTGGGCGCTCGGTGAGCGGGCCGACCGGGAGCAGTACGCGCTGTTGTCGGCGCAGGCCATCGTGCGCCAGGCCATAGAGATCGACGGCCTGGTGTCGGCCGGCGGCCGTCGCGCCATCGAAGGCCGCTTCCACCGTCGTCGTCCCGCTGCAGGGCGGTCTGGCGCTGGTGCTCGCCCTGCTCGTCAACGCCAAGGTCAAAGGCGTCAACTTCTTCTGGCCGCTGATGGTCGCCCAGAGCGAGGACCTGCGGCCGGTCATGGTCGGCATCGACTACTTCGTCCAGACCAACCCCTCCTGGGGCGAGATCATGGCCTACTCGTCGATGATCACCGTGCCGGTGCTCGCGCTGTTCGTGGCCTTCCAGCGGTCCTTCGTCGGCAGCATCGCCTCCAGCGGCGTCAAGGGCTGACCCCACCTGTCCTTCCCCTTTTTCTGCACCAGTGCGCGCTTCGCGCACCCTTCGAAAGGCTCCGTGTGCCCACGCCGCCCGCCGACCCCCACCTGCCGGCCGTACACCTGCGCCCGCCCCGCAACTGGATCAACGATCCCAACGGCATGGTCTTCCACGACGGCCACTACCACGTGTTCTTCCAGTACAACCCGTACGGCCTGCTCCACGCCAACGTGCACTGGGGCCACTTCCGCAGCCCCGACCTGATCACCTGGGAACAGCTCCCGGTCGCCCTCGCCCCCACCCCCGGCGGCGACGACGCCGACGGCTGCTTCTCCGGCAACGCGATCTCCGTCGACGGCCGACTGCTGGCCTTCTACTCCGCCAACCGCACCGGCCGCTGGTGGCAGCCGGTCACCACCGCCGAGTCGTACGACGGCGGACTCGCCTGGACCAAGCGGCCGGAGCTACTCATCCCGCAGCCGCCCGCCGACACCACCATGTACCGGGATCCCTACGTCTGGCAGCAGGACGGCCGCTGGCGGATGCTGGTCGGCTCGGCCCTCGCCGACGGCCGCGGAGCGGCACTGCTCTACGAGTCCGACGACCTGGAGAACTGGGTCCATCGCGGTCCCTTCCACGCCGGCAGCCTTGCCGCCACGGACGATCCGGTCGGATGGGAGTGCCCTCAGTACGCGACCTTCGGTGACCGTGGCGTCCTTGTCGTCAGCGACTGGACCCCGGACGACGGCCCAAGCCATGTGACGGTCCACACCGGCCGTGAGGAAGAAGGCCGCTTCAGGTCGACCGCACCCCCGGTACGACTGGATCACGGCCCGGACTTCTACGCCCCCGCCCTGCTCAAGGCCCCTGAAGAAGGCCGGTGGCTGTTGTGGGGCTGGTCCTGGGAGGCCCGCGACGACTCCTGGGCGCACGAAGCCGGCTGGGCAGGCACCCTCACCCTCCCGCGCGAGCTCACCCTGGCCGACGACGGCACGGTCGGCCAGCACCCCGCCCGCGAACTGCTCGCCCTGCGCGGCGAACGCCTCCTGCACCGCACCGGATGCATCGCCGAGCCCGAGCCGGTCGAACTGGGGCAGGTCAGCCACACCTTCGACCTCACCACCACCCTGACCCCCGACCCCACCGGCACGACCGGCCTTCGTCTGGTCACCTCCGGGGACGGCACCGAGTACCTCGACATCAGCCTCGACCCCGCCGCCGGCCGGCTCACCGTCGACCGCGGCCACGCATCACTGGACGTACGGGCATGGGCAGGCGTGTACAGCCTCCCCTGCCCTGCTGCGAAGGTGCCCGGCACACCTGTCGAACTCCGTATCGTCGTGGACCGTTCGATCGCCGAGATCTACCTCGCCACCGGGCAGGTCCTCACCCTCAGGTTCTATCCGGTCGGCGACGGACCATGGCGGCTCCAGGCCCACAGCACAGGCCCCGGCGCCGGTTGCTTTACCGTCGAGGCATGGGCCCTGGATCCCGGCGGAATCCATCAGGAACCGCTCCTGGCGGCGCAGGGACAGGACAACATGACGGCCCAGTGACGGTGCGACGCCAGAAGTCGCTGATGGACTGCGCACCTCTGACGTGCGGCCGTCCGGTGTCATCGACCTGCCGCCATGAGGGACGTGGCGAGTACACAGGGACCTGACCGCCAAAGAGGCTCCGCCCCGACTATCGGGGCGGAGCCTCTGCGCTGGAAACGGAATCCGCTGCGCTCAGGTTCGAGACCCGTTTTCCGAGCTGGCGAGATGCTCCCGCGCGGCTTCGGTCCGTTCCCCTGTGGCCTCATTGAGGCCGAGTTGAGGCCGCAAGGACAGGAACAGACTGACAAGGGCTGAGCCACATCCGCATGGACAACTTCATCTGACCTGCGAAAACGTCATGGATGAGCGTTGATCGGCAAGGGCCGCCAAGATCCTCAAAGGACTCATAATCCGTCGGCCGTAGGTTCTCGAGTCCCACCCGCCCCACCTGTACAGGCTTCTGACCTGTGAAAACGTTCTTCTTGGGTGTCGGGGCGTCAACTTTGCCCCGGACGGAATGAATTCGCTGCTCGCGCGTTCAACGCCGTTGCGGTCAGCGTTGGTCAGAACAGCCCTGACCTGCACGGACGTGTCATGCAACGGTCTGGGCAAGCTGCCGTAGGTGCCTATGCGAGCGGCTGGACGCTGAATTCGGGACGCTGGCAGGTCGCGGGGAATCGGAAGTGGCTGCTTCGGTATCCCGTCGACGCCGCCTGACGGTCAGATCGGGGGCGCAGCGCCCTCCCGGGCGGGCTTGACGCCAGCACCGCTCTGTACGAGATGACGCCGGCGGCGCGCTCGGCGGCGTTGCGCTCAAGGTGACGGCTCGGTGCCCAGACCCGGCACTGAGGCGTCGCCTTCGCCGTCGACTCGCCCCGCACCTACGCGTGACGAGCCAGGCTTACGGGTGGAAGCCTGTAAGGACTGAGCCGCTTGCTGGATCCGTGCGCGGTCCATGCCAGCGTGGGACGTGGACGTCGAGTCATCCCGGCCTGGCCTCATCGGATGTGCTTTGCCGGCTTGGTGGCGGTGTTGAGCAGATACTCCATGGGTCCGCGGCGGAAGAAGCGGGACCAGATCGCGGCGAACATGATCAGCGTCACCCAGGACTCCTCGTCGTAGGTCGCGCCGAACCAGGGCAGCCAGCCCTGTATGACGAAGTGGCCGACGTAGGCGGTCAGGGGGCACTGTCACGTTGGCTGGCCGGTGGGATGATCTTCTGGTTGATCGTGCTGGAGGGGGCTGTCCGTGGGGGCCGTGTCGCTGTCGTACAAGGGGCATCGGTACCCGGTCGAGGTCATCTCCCCCTGTGTGTGGCTGTACTTCCGCTTCCTGCTGTCGTTCCGCGAGGTCGAGGAGTTGATGCTCGAGCGCGGGATCGTCCTCTCCTGCGAGACGGTGCGCCATTGGTGCGCCAAGTTCGGGCAGGCCTACGCCAGCGCGCTGCGCCGCCGGCAGCCCCGGCCCGGTGCCAAGTGGCACCTGGACGAGGTCTTCATCAAGATCAACGGCGAGCAGAAGTACCTGTGGCGGGCCGTCGACCAGAACGGCAACGTCCTCGACATCCTGGTGCAGAAGCGCCGGGACAAGGCCGCGGCCAGGCGCTTCCTCCGCAGGCTGATGAAGAAGACGCGCATGGTGCCGCGGGTGGTCGTCACCGACAAGCTCCGCTCCTACGGCGCCGCCCACCGCGAGGTCATGCCCTCGGTGGAACATCGCTCGCACAAGGGCCTGAACAACCGGGCGGAGAGCAGCCACCAGCCCACCAGGCAGCGTGAACGGGCGATGAAAGGCTTCCGCTCCGTGGGCGGGGCCCAGCGGTTCCTGTCCGCGTTCAGCGGTATCTCGCCCCGCTTCCGGCCCCGCCGCCATCTGATGACCGCTCCCGGCTACCGAGCCGGGATGACCGTCCGCTTCGCCATCTGGGACCAGATCACCGGAGTCGCCGACCTCGCCGCCACGGCCTGAGCACAGCCCGAAACCGGGCTCCACCACGCCGCGACACACCATCAGACCTCTACCCACCCAACAACGTGACAGCGCTCCTCGGAGCGCTCCCGCAGCCTGGGCGCGAGGGCCCTTGCCCGGGCCAGGACGTCCTCCGCGGTGACAGGGGCCTCCTGCGCTGTGCAGGCGGAGTCCAGCAGGTCCATCAGGCTCATGCGCCGCTCTCCCAGCGTCCGTCGGGTCGGGGTCACCGGCGTAGGCCCGCTCCACCCGTACGGCGCCGTCATGGCCCGCGGCGGCCGGGTCGGTGGCGTCGGTGTCCGACACCTCGCTGAACAGGGCGGACCGGACGGCCTCGGTGACGATGATCTGGGTCAGCGCGTCCACCGCCTCTCGGGTCCCGTCGACGCACACATGCACCAGGTACTGTCCGGCCGGGCCGGCGTAGGCCCCGGCCGCGGTCTCGTTGTACATCTTCACCACGCCGCGGGTCAGGCCCTGGCTCACCCAGCGGCGCACCTCGGCGGTCGCGGAGCGCACCTTGTCGGGGCTGAAGTTGAGCCGGACCACCCGCAGTGCCTCGGGCCTCGGCAGCAGCCGCACCGTGGCCGCGGTGACCACGCCGAGACCGGACTGGACGAACAGCTGCACCAGCGAGGGGCCGAGGCCGTGGGCGTAGACCGGGGTCGCGCGGCCGGGTTCGGGCCACCAGCCGACCCGGATCAGCTCACCGCTGGGCAGGACGGCCTCGACGCCCGTCAGATCCTCCGTGCGCTGGTGGCGCAGGCCCACACCACGGTCCAGGGCATTGCCGACGATGCTGGTGTGCGCGGAGGAGGCGGTCACGTTCACCATGCGTTCGGTGCCGTGCAGGAGTTCGGCGAGCCGGGCCTGGCTCACCCCGGGCTCCACGACGGCCCAGCCCCGGGCCACGTCGATGTCGCGGATCCGGTCGAGGCCGGACAGGTCGAGCACGACCGCACCGTCCCCGGCGGGCTCACGCGAGCCCAGTCCCCAGTTGCCTCCGGTGCTGAAGGCGTGCAGAGGGGCGCGGGCCCCGCCGTCCGCGAACAGTTCGACGACCCGCCGCACCTCCTCGGCCGTACGCGGACGCACCACACCGCAGACGTCCCGCGCCCGGTACTGCCCGGCGTTCGGCCCCAGCACGGAGTCCGGTTCTGCGCCGCTGACGCCCCGGGGACGCGTGACCCGGTCGGCGCCCACGATTCGTGCGGCCCTGTCCAGCACGGCCTCGACGCCCGCACCGGCGGACACCTCGTGCTGAAGGTCGGTCACGGAACGAACGGTCATGGACGCACCCCGGTTCCTTCGCGGATGAAGCGGTGAGGTCTACGGCGGCTCCGCAGACACGACAGGCACCTACCGCCACGCTAGAAACCGCCCCACCACGGCTCCCCGCCGATCGCGCACGGGCTCTGACGATTTCGCGCACGCGTTCGGGACCGCGCCGTCCGGGCGGCCGGTGGCGCCGGCGGCGGTTGAATCCCGGTTCTGGTTCACCCTTTCCGTGCCGGAGCCACGCAGGGGCACCACAGCCGCGGTCATGAGCGGCCGTGGGTGATGTGTTCCTCCAGGACCTGTGCACCGGGCCGAAGGTGTTGTGCCCGAAAAGGCAGTGGCCGACGGCGAGTTGGCGGTCCGTGCGGGCCCGCGTGTCGGCGGAGCCGGCGGCGTGCCCTGCCTGTGCGACGGTGCCGGGCCCAGTGCGCAGCCGACACGTACGCCGCCTCGCTGCGACTTCGCAGTGTGTACCTCCCGTCCCTCCCAGGAGAGGGACGGACGGCTGGGCGGCCGAGCCCGGGCGGCCCGGGGCGCCGACCAGGCCGGAAGCGCATGTGCGCCGCAGCGAAGCGGATCCTCCGCATCGCGCGGATAGGGCCTCGCGGTGTCGGCCCTCCCCGGCCGCCCCGGCGCCGGCGACTGCGGTCGAACCGGCGGGGCTTGCGCTGTCCGGTCAGCTGCCGTCGTCCGCCATGGAGAGGGGACCGAGGTCGGCGGCGGTCTGGGCCAGTGCGCGGAGGGCGGGGCCGTCGGCGGCGGATCGCCACGTGAGGGCCCAGTGCATGGTGGGGGCGTCGCGAACGGGGAGGAAGACGATGCCGGGGGGACGGTTGTAGCGGGCGGCGATCTCGCCCAGCGGGTGGACACACTGTCCGGAGGCGACCAGGGAGAGAACCTCGTGGAAAGTCCGCGCGGCGGGCCCGCGCGGGATACGGCGGCCGAGCGGCGTACGTGTGGGGACCATGGCCGCGATCCAGTACTCGGGGGCGTCGGGGCCGAAGTCGACGACATGGTTGTCGCCGAGGTCCTCCAGCGACGCGGTCCCGCGCTCGGCCAGCGGATGGTCTGCCGCCACGGCGAGCACGCGGCCGCCGGTCAGCACGGTCGGGCCGACCGTGAGGTCCGGTTCGGCCACCGGGAGCCACAGCACGTGCGCGTCGTGCTCTCCGGTGCGCAGCGCGGTGAACGGGTCGCTGCCGTTGATCTCGCCGAACTGGACATCGCTGCCGGGGTGGCGGGAGCGGAAGGCCTCGATGAGGGGGCGCAGTTCGTGGCCGGCATGGCCGAACACACCCAGGCGCAGCGTCTGCCCCGTCGCCCCCGCGCCGGCCGCCTCGGCGCGGGCGAGCCCCTCCCGGAGAAGGTCGACTGCGTGCTGGAGGTCCTCGCGCAGACGCCGGCCGACCGGGGTCAGGGCGACGCGCCGGCTGGTGCGCTCGAACAGGACGACGCCGAGGCGCCGTTCCTGCTTGGCGATGGCCTGACTGACGCGGGCCTGGGAGACATGAAGCCGCTCCGCGGTGCGGCCGAAGTGCAGCTCCTCGGCCAGGGTCAGGAAGATCTCGATGTCACGCAGCTCCATGCACAACCCCCACCCATACATAACGCCCACCCATACATAACTGCCACCCATACATAACCGCCACGTTATGAATAGCTCAAGGAACCTTACATTGTTCCGCTGTCCCACCCGCACCGATGCTGGATCCATCACCACCGGACAGGCGGCACACGCCTGACGCACACATGGACGGGGAGGGAAACCGATGGGCGACATGCGGGCCATCGCCGATCGCATCGAGATAGAGGCGCTGCGGGCCGAGCTCACGGACGCGGTGATGATGCGTGACTTCGACCGCGCCGTCTCGCTGTTCACGCCCGAGGGCGCCATGCGCTGGCCGCACATCCACAAGCAGTTCGTCGGCCGCGAGGAGATCCGCGCGGGGATCGAGTGGGGCCAGTCGCTCTGGGAGTTCTTCGTGCAGAACGCCCACCCGGGCGTCATCCGGCTGGACGGCGACACCGCGGCCGGCCGGGCGCACATCCAGGAGTTCGGACGGATGCGCGACGGCAGCTCGCACCTGAACTACGCCGTGTACCACGACCGTTACGAGCGGACCATCGACGGCTGGAAGTTCAGCGAACGCATCTACGAGGTCCGCTACCTCGACCCCACCCCGCTCCGCGGCTCGGCGCCGCAGCGCCTCGGCTGATCCGTCCCGCCCGCCGCCACGGCGCGCCAGGCCGACATCGTGCATGCCAATCCCTGAAAACGGAGGAAAGAAACCATGGCTGAGAACACCCAAGTCGTCGTGATCGGCGGCGGTTACGCCGGGGTCATGGCGGCCAACCGGCTGACGCAGCGCGACGACGTGACCGTGACGCTGATCAACTGCCGCCCGGACTTCGTCGAGCGGATCCGGCTGCACCAGCTGGCGGGCGGAACGCACAAGGCTGTCAGCGACTACCGGAAGGTCCTGGGCGAGCGCATCCGGCTGGTGGTCGACACCGTGACCCGGATCGACGCGCCGGGGCGCCGGGTGGAGCTGGCGGGCGGCGACACGGTCGGCTACGACTACCTGATCTACGCGGTGGGCAGCGGCAGCGCCGACCCGGGCGTGCCCGGAGCCGGCGAGTTCGCCCATCCGATCGCCACGCTCGAGGAGGCGCAGCGCCTGCGGACGGTCCTCGACGCCGCTCCCGCCACGGCCCCCGTGACGGTGGTCGGAGCCGGTCCGACCGGCATCGAGACCGCCGCCGAACTGGCGGAGAAGGGCCGCACCGTCACCCTGGCCTGCGGCGGGCCGCTCGGGCCCTACCTGCACCCGAACGGCCGCCGCTCGGCCGCCGAGCGGCTGGCCGGCCTCGGTGTGAGCGTGCTGCAGGGCCCCGGCACGAAGGTCACGGAGGTGACCGGCGACACTGTGCGCCTCGGCGACGGCCGTGAGCTGTCGAGCGAGGTCACCATCTGGACCGCCGGGTTCGGCGTGCCGGACCTGGCCGCCCGCAGCGGGCTCAGCACCGACACCCTGGGCCGCCTGCTCACCGACGAGACCCTGACGAGCATCGACGACGAACGGATCGTCGCCGCCGGGGACTCGGCGGCACCGTCGGACATGCCGTTCCGGATGAGCTGCCAGGCCGCCGGCCCGCTGGGTGCACACGCCGCCGACACGGTGCTCAGCCGCATCGCGAGCAAGAGGCCCGCACCGATCGACCTGGGGTTCGCCGGCCAGTGCATCAGCCTGGGGCGCCGCGCGGGCATCTTCCAGTTCGCCCACAAGGACGACACCGCCAAGCGGCTCCACGTCGGCGGCCGAACAGGCGCGAAGGGGAAGGAACTCGTGTGCAGGCTCACCATCAAGCAGCTGGTGAACGAGGCACGCAGGCCCGGCTCACACACCTGGGCCAAGAGCACACAGGGCCGCCGACTGCTGCGGGCCCAGCGCCGCGAGACGGCGGCCGGCGCCGGACAGTCCGCCTGAACCACGCACCGGCAGCCGGCGTGGGGCCGCATGCCGATGGTCCCGGCGCACGGCTCGCCCGTGACGTCCTCCCGCGGCACGAACCGCGATCATTCACTGCGCAAGATCGATTATCGACACACCCACTGGGGGTTCAGTCATGATCCTGATCACCGGGGCCACCGGTGTCGTCGGCCGGGAAACCGTCCGCCTCCTGGTCGAGGGCGGAGCGGAAGTCGCCGCTGTCACCCGCGACCCGCACGCCGGATTCCCCGCGGGCACACAGCTCCTCCACCCCGCGAAGGTTCCCACCATCGACGGCGTGGAAGCCATCCTGCTCAGCCCGCGCGCCACCGGATCCACCGCTGCCGACCTGCTGGCCCGCGCCCGCGGGACGGGCGCGGCAAGGGTGGTCGTACTGTCCTCCGTCACCGTGCAGTACCCGGCCGGGCACGCACGCTTCCGCCGGCAGTTCCACACGGCCGAGGACGTCGCCAAGGGCAGCGGCCTGGACTGGACGATCCTGCGCTGCGCCGATTTCGCCGCCAACACCCTGGCCTGGGCCGGGCAGATCCAGGCGACCGGGACCGTGCGGGGGGCATACCCGCACGCGAGGACCTCGACCGTCGACGAGCGTGACATCGCCGCGGTGGCCGCCCTCGCCCTGACCCACCCGCAGCACCGCGGTCAGACGTACCTGCTCACCGGAGAGCAGCCGCTGAGCCAGCCGGAGAAGGTCGCCGCGCTCGGCACGGCGCTCGAGCGGACACTGTCCTTCGACGAGGCCGCACCGGACGAGATCCGTCGCGGCATGCTCGCCGCCGGCCTGCCCGAGGAGGTACCCGACCGGCTGCTCGGCTCGCTGGCCGACTATGCCCGCGAAGCCGGGCCCACCACCGACACCGTGCGGCTGCTGCTGGGCCGCCCGGCACGCACGTACGCCACCTGGGCGCGAGACCACCGTGCCGCCTTCACCGCAGGAGGACCCCGATGAAACTCACGATCGTTGCCGCCACCGGCGGTATCGGACGGCACCTGGTCGAGCAGGCGGTAGCCGGCGGGCATGACGTCACCGCCGTGGCCCGCCGCCCACGTGAACTGCCGGGCGGCGTCCGGACGGTCGCCGTCGACCTGACCCGGCCCGACATGCGGACGCTCGCCGCGGCGTTACGCGGCGCCGACGCCGTACTGTCCGCGCTCGGCCCGCGAAACCCGCGCGCGGACGCGGGCATCACCTCGCTCGGCACCCGTGCGATCGTCGCGGCGATGCATGCCGAGCACGTCCAGCGGATCATCATCGTCAGCGCCGCACCCGTCGGGCCGGTGCCGGTGCCGGGCCGGCCGACGCCACCCAGGCACGATCCCGGCGACGGCTTCTTCATGCGCTACCTGGGAGTCCCGTTGACCCGGGCAATGTTCGGCCGGCACTACGCCGACCTCGCCGTCACCGAGCAGACCCTGCGCGACAGCGGACTGCAATGGACGGTCTCACGCCCGCCCAAGCTCACCGACAAGCCCCTGACCGGCACGTACCGGACCGCGTGGAACCGCAACATCCGGGGCGGATTCTCCGTGCCACGCGCCGACGTCGCCCACCACATGCTCGCCATGGTGAACCAGCCGGACACCATCGAGCAGGTCATAGGAATCGCGAACTGACCAACTACCAGCCACCCGCACGACCCGGGCCGCGGGTGAGAGAGCGAGCGACGACCCGCGACGGCAACCAACAAGACCAGGAAGACGCCCCGGCCGTCGCGCCCGCCCCTTCGCCGCCCGGGTCACCCCTCACAAAGAATGTGATCATGACGAAGCGCACCCCGTTTCGTCAGCCCCGAACACGCGGGGCTGTTCGCCGGATCCCTCACCTCAGCCCTTGCCCCGGAACTCTCGCTGCGCGGCTTCGACAGCACCGTCCACACCCAGGTCCGGCCGGCCGAACTCGACTCCCTCGACCAACTCGCCCTCGTCACACTCCTGCCGGCACTGATCGCCAGGGGTACCGGTCTCCCAGACCCACCGAACAAACACCCGATGGTCGACCGTGGCCGCACTCGCCCCCCAGGTCTTCGCTCTCGGCCTCACGCGCATCGTCAAACCTGCCCGTCAACTCCGACCACCCCCACTGCAACGCCCAGCCCTCACCCTCCAACCGGACCAGCGCACGGGACCACTGACAGATCGCCCACGCCGAGGGCTGCGGCCGCACACCAGAAGGGTTCGACACGGCCGCTCTCCACGCCCACTCGCTGCTCCAGTCGGAAGGGGATGGCCGGCCCGTCAGGTGCCCCTCCAGCTTGGCGGCGGACAGACCCCCACGCGTGGGGACGGGACGAGGCCGCTTCCGCTTGTACCGGCGGCTGACCCGCACGGACAGACCCCCAGGCCTGGGTACGGGAGGCCTGGACCGACACCGATGACGAAGTGAGCGCCGAGAGACCCCCGCACTGGGGGACGGGACCATGCACACGGGGTGGTGGCAGGACTCAGCACGAGAGACCCCCACGTGTGGGGACGCGACCAACGTGGAGCGGTGTCTCGTGTCCCTTCCCTCGTAGCGTGAAGACCTTGACTGCAGGGGGAGTCGGGCATGGCGGAGAGCGGCGGAACTTCGATCCGGAGTTCGGTGAGGGGGCGGTACGGATCGGGACCGCGACCGGCAAGCCGGTCGCCGGGGCCGCCAGGGACCTGGGCACCAACGAGACCACCCCGGCCGGCCGGGCCCGCCGGGACGGCGCCGGCCGGCGTAGGGCGACGAGCCGGAGCGGCTGCGGCGCGAAACGCCCGGCTCAAGCGGGACAACGAGGAACTGGTCATGGAGCTTCCCAATCTTGTTGTCAAGCCGCCGCGGCAGCGGGTTGTGCAGGCTGGTAGCACTCTCCGTCACGGATCGTCGCCCATAGGACGTTGACGCGGCGGCGGGCGAGGGCCAGCAGGGCTTGTTTGTGACTCTTGCCCTCGTTGCGCTTGCGGTCGTAGTACGCCTTGGACGCGGGGCAGCACTTCAGGCTGACCATGGCCGACAGGTACATGGCTCGCAGTAGCCCGCGGTGGTAGCGCCGAGGCCGGTGCAGATTGCCGCTGACGCGGCCGGAGTCACGGGGTCTGGGGGCCAGGCCGGCGAAGCCGGCCAGCCGGTCAGCGGTGCCGAAGGCGTCCATCTCGCCGCCGGTCGCGGCGATGAACTCGGCGCCGAGCCTGGGGCCCATCCCGGGCAGGCTGCGGATCACCGCGGCGTGCGGGTGTTCGCGAAACCGGGCCTCGATCAGCGCATCGAGTTCGGCGATCTCCTCGTCGAGGGCCATCACCCCCTTCGCCAGCCGGAGCACCATCGCCGCGGCCAGCGTCTCGCCGGGCAACGCGGTGTACTGGGCCTGGGCGGCCTCCACCACGGTCTTCGCGAGAGCAGCGGCACCGTGGACCTTGCGGTTCTTCAGCCAGTTTTCGAGCCGTCTGGCGCCGGCGCGGCGGATGGCGGCAGGGGTCTGGTAACCGGTGAGCAGGGTGATTGGACCCTTGTTCGTCAGATCCAGAGCCCGCTCCAACGCTGGGAAGATCTCGACCAGTTGTGCGCGGAGCCGGTTGATGTGCCGGGTGCGGTCGAAGACCATGTCGAGGCGGCGGGTGGTGAGGGTGCGCAGGTCGACGGCGATCTCATCGCCGGGCCGGAGCAGACCGAGGTCACGGCGGACGCGAGCCTGGTCGGCGATCACGAAGGCGTCCTTGGCGTCGGTCTTGCCTTCGCCGCGGTAGGTGCCCGAGGCGTGGTGAACGGCCAGACCGGTGAGGTAGGCGACGGGCTGACCGTGGTTGACCAGCAGACCGATCAGCAGTGCGGCACCGCCGTGGTTAAGGTCGACGGCCCACAGTACGTCACGGGATATCTCCAGGACGTCGCCGATGAGCTGCAGCAGCTCGGCCTCGTCGTTGGAGATCCGGCGGGACAGCAAGCGGGTGCCGTCCGCGTTGATCACCACGCAGTGGTGATGCGTCTTGCCGATGTCCAGTCCGGCCCAGGTCTCCGGCACATATCCTCCGTGAGCTCGTCGTACACAGTTTCCGCAGACGACCTCGCCAGCGTTGCCCTACGAAGCGATCGAGTCGCAGTTCCCAATTGGCGGTCGAGTCGTCGCAGGACCCCGGGCGGCCAAGCTCCATAAACCATCCAAGTGGCACAGCGCGATGTCAGCCATACCCCAGGTCCCCGGGTCCGCCGATCTTACGAATGACCGGCTCAGACCCGAGAAGAAAGGTAGGGCGTGATGTCTCAGGCGCTGCACGGTCCCAGGGTGCGTACCGGGTCGTGATCGATGAGCAGCGCAGCGTGCGGGGCGGGTGCCCGACCGGGGTACGGGGCCCGGCGATCTGCGGCTGAGCGGTGTGGGCGCGAGTGACCGGAAGCGTTGCCGCAGGCAGGCAACGGGCCCGAGGACCCCGGCCGCGTGCCCGCCGGGACGGTGTGTCAGACCACCGCGAGCCGGTCCACCAGCAGTTCCACTCTCCGTTCGGCGTCTTGGTGCGGCAGCCGTCCCGCCCGGGTCAGGGTGGCCAGCCCGTGCAGAGCCGCCCAGAACACCTCGGTGAACAGTCCCGGGTGGACGCCGTCGCCGGCGACCTCGCCAAGGCTCTCCAGCAGGGCGGCGAAGGCGTCCTTCAGCGGCTCCGGGGTGTCCTCGTCGGCGAACAACAGGCCGCCGTCGAGCTGGAACATGGCGTCGTAGACCGCCGGGTTGCGCTCGGCGAAGTCGAGGTAGGCGCGGGCGAGGGCGGTGACCCGGGCGCGCGGGCCGTCCGCGGCGGAGGCCGCGTCACGCACGGCCGCGGCCATCTCCGTGGCGCCGTCCAGGGCGACGGCGCCGATGATCTCGCGCTTGCCGCGGAAGTGGCTGTAGAGGACGGGCTGGCTGTACTCGATGCGTTCGGCGAGCCGGCGGGTGGTGACCGCGTCCCAGCCCTGCTGCTCGGCGAGTTCGCGGGCCGTCGCCACGATGAGGCGCTCGCGGCCCGCCCGTTCGCGCTGCTTGCGTTCCTGTACCGACATGATTCGATTCTAGCATCGCTAGACAAGTGAGCGGCGACAGTACTAGCGTTGACTCACCATCTAGCAACACTAGATTCCGGAGGTTGTCATGCTCAACGCACTCGAGGTCTTCACCACCGTGGTCGTCGGCCTGATGGTGGGGGTGGAGTTCTCCGTCGCCTTCGTCATGAACCCGATCCTCAACGCCCTCCCCGAGGACAGTGGCCAACTCGGCCACGCCCACGGGGGCCGGATGCTCGGTGCCCTGATGCCGTTCTGGTACATCGGTTCGCTCGTCCTGAGCGTGCTCTGGGCCATCGCCGAATGGCCTCACCACGGCGCCGGTCTGGTCGTCATCGCCGCCGCGCTGCTGATCCTGAGCGTGATCATGTCGCTCCTGCTGCTCGTCCCGATCAACAACCGGAACAAGACGTGGACCCCCGAGAACCGGCCCGAGGACTGGAAGGAGCAGATGAACCGCTGGCTCCGCTTCCACTACGTCCGCATCGCCGTCATCATCGCCGCCTTCACCCTGCTCGTCGCCGCCCTCGCCTGAGCCCGCAGGCCGACACCGCACTGGCTGCGCACAACCCCCACGCCCCGGCCGGCAGCAGGCCACCGGAATCCCGGCATCCGGGAACCCGTGGAAGACCTGCTGGGCCGGCCCGCGCGCACCTTCGCCGACTGGGCACACGACAGCGCACCCGCCTTCGGCGGCTGACCCGCCGCCGACTCCCACGACACCCACTCACCTCACCCAGGACCGGCAGTCCACCCATGAACCTCACTCTTTGGATCGCCGCCGGACTGCTGACCGCAATCGCCCTGGCCGGCGGCATCAGCAAGACCTTCATCCCCAGGGCGACACGGGCCACGCAGCACGGCGGGCCCATGGACGCAAGACGCAGGCACCGGAGGGGGACCGGTTGTCATGGCGGAGAAGTGTCACAACGGCTGACGGCGGGCTTCGCGTTTTCGACAACGATGACGCCACAGCATTCGACGCAGTCCGCGACGGAACGAGCACCGGGCCGACCTCACGTAGAGCTCGTAAAAGGGTCATGGGTGGGCCTTCTTGAGGCGTCGCCGGCAGATGAGGCTGCATGCCAGGCAGACGCAGGCGTCGTGGAGTTCGAGGCGTCGTTCTCATCGGATGGCGAGGCGTTTGAACTGGTGGAGGAGGGCGAAGGCCTGCTCGACGGCGTAGCGGAGCTTGTGAAGCTCCGCTACGCCGTTCGCGAAGTTCAGTTGTGTGGCGTGCCTGCTACCGGTTGGCCGTGAGGAAGTCCTCCAGGATCTCGACAAACCGCGCCGGCTGCTCCTCGGCCGGGTAATGGCCGCAG
The DNA here is from genome assembly GCF_014873495.1 of Streptomyces stelliscabiei. GTDB lineage: Bacteria > Actinomycetota > Actinomycetes > Streptomycetales > Streptomycetaceae > Streptomyces > Streptomyces bottropensis. The sequence goes on from NZ_JADBGF010000001.1 coordinate 10,293,259, forward strand.
TCGTCGAGGACGACCCCCGTGACGTCGTCGGCCGCCAGCCGCATCGTCTGGGCGGCGCTCGCGCCGCTCCACAGCGCGCCGCCGAGGGCGAGCACCGGCAGCGTCAGCGGGGTCCTGCTGCGCTGCTCGTTCTGCGCGATCGTCTCGTCCAGCGCCCGGTAGTACGCGAAGCTCGCCCGCAGCGCGCGAGGATCCGCGGCGATCGCGTCGACGTAGACGTCGACGGCGTACGCGGGTATCGCGGTCCGCGTGGCGGCCTTGGTGGCGAACTGCCAGCCGAAGAAGAGCCGCTCCCGTCCCCGGACCAGTTCCTCGTTGAGGCCGGTGAGCCGGTTGAAGCCGAACTGCCAGAGCTTCAGGTTGACCGCGTCCGGGCCGAAGAACGGCGGGGACGGCGTGAGACCGGGGATCACTGCTTCGACGATGGCGAGCCGGCCCACCCGCTCGGGGCGATCGGCGGCGAGGGCGTATCCGGTCCACGTGCCGATGTCGTGGCCGACCACGTCGAACCGGTCGTGCCCGAGCGCGGCCATCAACGCGACCAGATCGGCGGCCAGCGTGCCGGCGTCGTACCCGTCGTCGGGCTTGTCGGAGAGGCCGGTCCCGCGCGAGTCGACGGCGACGACGGTGTGCCGGCGGGCGAGCGCGGGCATCACCTCCCGCCAGGCGTACCAGGTCTGGGGCCACCCGCCTATCAGCATCAGCGCCGGGCCCACCCCACCGGTGACCGCGTGCAGCCGCAGTCCGTTCACCTCCACGAGCCGGCTGGTGAAGACGTCAGGGAATCCGTCGGGCAGTCGCAGCGAACTCAAGCTCGTCATGCCGGCGACCATACCCATCTTTGAACGATCGGTACAAGATGTGTAGGCTGACGGACCATGGCAGGCCGCAAGCAATTCGACGTGGACGAGGCGCTACGACGTGCGATGCACGTCTTCTGGCGCTGGGGTTATTCGGAGGCCTCGATCGATCGCCTGACCGAGGGCACGGGCCTGGGCCGGGGCTCGCTCTACGGCACCTTCGGCGACAAGAGCGCCCTCTTCCGAAAAAGCCTCCAACGGTACGCGCAGACCTACCACCCGCAGTACGAGCAGGCACTGTCCGGCCCCCACCCCAGCCCGAACGCCGTTGTGGCCGCCTTCCTGCAGGTCGCCCTGAACCGCATCGCCGACCCGACGGTCCCGGACGGCTGCCTGCTCACGGTGTCGGCAACGCAGTTCCCGGCGCTCGACGCGGAGGGCCGGGCGATGGTCCGCGCCCTGATCGACGGTTTGCGGGCGAGGCTGGAGCAGGCGTTGCTGGCGGCGGGGGCAGGCGAGCAGGAGGCGGCGGAGCTGGCGTTGTGCACGCTGGCGACGAACAAATCTCTGGCAGTCCTCAGCCGCGCCGGCTTCTCGGGCGAGGACCTGGCAACGGTCGCGGCAGCCGCCGCAAAGAACGCCAAGGCCCCGCCTAACCGGCCGGCCGAACCGTCGGGGCCGCGATAGGCGGGAACGGCTCCGTCGCCAGTGGATCTGCAGAGACCTCGGGGCAGCCGGCGGCTCGGCAGGAAGTGACTCGGCCCAGCCCTCATGGGGGCTGAGCCGACCCTGGCGACGAAATCGCCCCACCGGGGGAAGAAGCAGACCTGAGCAGCCCTCAGACCCCGATCAGTTCGGCGTCGGGCTGCATGGGACAGGGCCGTCGAGCAGGGAGGCCGAGCTTGATCTGCTCCCGGGGGTACAGCCGTCCCGCAGCACCGGCGCCCCGAGCGCGAGGAAATGCGCCTCGGCCTACTCATGACCCTGCTCCTGGCGGCGGACCTGCTGCGCCGCCCGGCCGGAAGCGCACGAATTCGCCGATCCTGCGTCAGGAGCCACGGGAACCCGGACGCGAATCCCCCGATGGGCGGGGCTTCGCGTACGAGTTGCTGGGTCTAGTCCGCCAGGTTCTGCCATTCGCGCGGGGACATGCCGTAGAAGGCACGAAACGCCCGGCTGAAATGGGCGGGGCTGACGAAGCCCCACCGTTGGGCCACGGCGGCCACGGCGGCCACGGCGGCCACGGCCGGTCTGGTCCGGCGTGGACGGCCGAGTTCGCGTCGGCACGCCTCAAGACGGCGCCGGCGAATCCACTCGCTCACCGTCGCCAACAAGGCAGCGCGAACGGGCGATGAAGGGCGTCCGCTCCGTGGGCGGAGCACAGCGGTTTCTGTCCGCGTTCAGCGGCATCTCGCCCCACTTCCGGCCCCGTCGGCACCTGATGACCGCACACCACTACCGCGCCGAGATGACCATCCGCTTCGCAATCTGGGACCAGGTCACCGGCGCTGCCGACCGGCCCACCACGGCCTGACCACAGGACCGGCTCCCAAGCCCACCCTGCCCCGATGCGCCGTCAGCAGTCACACACGTGACAACGTGACAACGCCGCCGGGCGTGCTCGCGCACCGGGCCGACCCAATCGGCACACCGGATCACCACCAACGCCAGCAGCCCGGGGTATCGGACCGACTGGCGCACCGCCTCCTGACGGATCCGCCCGTCACGGTGGCATAGGGCAAGTGCGAGCCGGGACTCGCCCAGCCGAGTCAGGTCTGAGGGCAGCGGGGCGGAGTGTTCCCATGCCGACAGGAACTGCGGGCGATGCCATGCCACTTCACGCACTCTGATATGGCCGTGATCGCCAAGGGCCGCCGTTCGGCACGCTGCCCATCAGAAGCCGAACGCAGTGGCATCGCCACTGCTTCGCTTGCCGCTGGTGACAGGTAGCGCGCCGCATCGGTGTCAACCACCATGCTTTGGCCTACTGAAGTCGCAGGCCAGCGGATGCCGGTGGTGACAACTGTCGCGCTTCACAGCTCCGCAGCCGGTCAGCCGGGCTGGAACAAGAGAGGAAGATCGGGGATGGGCATCTCGTGCCGACCATGCAGAGTCCGCCCCCATAAATTGAGCCGACGCGCCGCCAGGCCGCGACCCCACTGCGACGGCGAAAACAGAACCCATGGCACGGCAGTGTTGAGACACTCCACGCCAGCCAGCCAGCCAGCTGGGCAGGCGTTCGTGTCGCGAGCTTCGCAAGCTCCGTCTCCGAACTGCTGGGCCCGGTCCGCAAGGGCGGCCGCGGTTTTGTCGTTCTTTGCCGCCGGGCGAATGCCGGGAAAGGATGAGGACTGATGGAACCGATGTCACCAGCTGGGAGGACCGTATGCGGTGGACGACTGAGGAGCAGACCGCCATCCGCGAGCACGCGGCCGTGCTGGGTATCTCGACGCAGGATTACATCCGGCAATCCGCCGTCAGCCGAGCGCTGGACTGGCAGCGGCAACGGGAAGCCTTCCGCGAGATGGCCCGACGGCGCGGGACGAGCGTTGAGCAGCTCCTTCAGCAGGGCATGCTCACGGACGACACAGCCTGACCGCTGCCCCGCAGAGGGGTGGCGCCGCCGGAGACGAATGGCTCGTTCGCGGCGCGCGCACCATCGCAGGAAAGGGTACACATGTTCTATTCAGTAGAAGCTGTGACGGCCTGCGGTGGCGGATGGTTGGATGCCGATATCTGGCGGCCTGATGGCTCGCTGGACACGCCACGGGCTGTACGACCAGGCCTGCGGGCGGCCGCGACTGCAGGGGATGGGGAGCCGACGGGTGAGTGACCGCAGTTCGATCGAGTGGACCGAGGCGACGTGGAATCCCACGACCGGCTGCGACCGGGTCTCGGACGGATGCGACAACTGCTACGCCCTGACGCTGGCGAAGCGGCTCAAGGCCATGGGGTCGGCCAAGTACCAGAACGACGGCGACCCCCGTACCTCCGGCCCCGGCTTCGGCCTGACCGTGCACCCGGACGCGCTGCGGGTGCCTCTGGGCTGGAAGGCACCGCGCACGGTGTTCGTGAACTCGATGTCGGATCTCTTCCACGCCCGCGTCCCGCTGGACTACGTCGAGCAGGTCTTCGACGTCATCGCGCAGACCCCGCAACACACCTATCAAGTGCTCACGAAGCGGGCACGCCGGCTGCGGCAGGTCGCCGACCGGCTTGAGTGGCCGGCCAACCTGTGGATGGGGGTGTCCGTGGAGAGCGCGAAGGAACTGCCGCGTGTCGACGACCTGCGGCGGGTTCCGGCCGCGGTGCGGTTCCTGTCGTGCGAGCCGTTGCTCGGACCTTTGGACGGGCTGGACCTGACGGGCATTCACTGGGTGATCGCCGGAGGCGAGTCCGGCCCCCGCTTCCGCCCGATGGAGCAGGAGTGGGTCACGGGGATCCGGGACGCCTGCCTGCAGGCCGATGTGGCCTTCTTCTTCAAGCAGTGGGGCGGCCGGACCCCGAAGGCGTCCGGCCGGCATCTTCAGGGCCGGACCTGGGACCAGATGCCTATGCCCGAACCTGTGTCTGCAGGCTGATCAGGCTCTTCGTCGTGAGCTTGCCCGGCGACTGGACGGCGATCACGCCGTCCTGCCGCATCTGCCGGGCCGCCTGCAAGGCGTGCTTCGGCATCCAGCGGGCGGTCTCCGTCAGCAGCCACTCGCCGATCGCCTCCACGGTGGTGGCCCCCGCACCCAGGCGCTGGGCGACCAGCTCGGCCAGCTCGTCGTCGATCAGACCCGCGGCCTGGAACAGGTCGAGCTGGCCGTCTGCTTTGGCACCTCGGGTGCGGGGGTCGCGGAAGCTCTCGCCGTCGAGGCCGTCGACCTTCCACATGGCGTCCTTCATCGCCTTCAGGCCCGCGGTGCTGCCGGTGCCGAAGACGAGGTAGAGGGGCTGCCCGGTGCGGGGGACGAGTTCGAACTGCAGCTGGTAGCCGAAGCCGGCCCGGCGCAGCGCGTCCCGGTAGGTGCGCAGCCATACGCGCCACTTCTCGTCGGGACCCAGCTCGTCGGCGGCCGCGGTCCAAAAACCGCGGCCACCGAAGACCGTGTCGAGGATGTCGGCGTTGAGCTCCTCGCGGCGGCTGAACCAGTTGGGTCCGAAGGTGGTGATGACTTCGCTGGAGCGGTTGCGGGCGATGCGGGACATCACATGCAGCGGTACGTTGACGCTGCCCCAGCTGTCGAAGATCCCCAGGATCGGGTGGCCCCAGGCTCCGAGCTCGTCGAGAACTGTGAGGCTGTCGCGGCCCGCTTCACCGCGCCGGACCTCCACCCGTACCGGCAGATCCTTCAGCGGCCCGAAGCGGGAGACGAGTTCCGCCACGAGGTGCTCGTGGCGCGCGCGGTCCTTCTCGATGAATATCAGATGCACCCGCCTGGGGCTGAGGTGCATGCGGTCGACCGCGTGATGACCGAGCAGGCGGTCCAGGATGAACACCGGCGAGCCCGGCTCGCCGTCCTCGTAGCGGCCGGGGCCGGCGAACGCATCCAGGAGCGTGACCCGGGGCCGGGAGTAGCCGGTGCTCTGGGAGGTCTGCAGCAGGATCGGCCACCAGGCGTCCAGGTACCGCTGGTACAACCGGTGCTTGGCCGCAGTCGCCGGCTCCAGCTTCCACAAGACGCCCATCCGTGCCCCCTGTTCAGGATCGCCACGGTCGGCGGCTGGCGCGTGCCAGTCGCATCCCCTGGTAACAGATGGTGTGCGCAACGACGTTCAGCGTAAAGACCGCGTATCAGCCGCCGGGGGAGCGGGCCGTCCAGCTGACGGAGGAGCGCCGGCCACGGATCGGCCCCCTCCCGGGAAAATGGCGCCCGGTGGGTCTTCGCGGAACCAGGCCAACGGGTCGGCCTCCTCGTCCCCATTCGCTTACCCCCAGGTGATTCTTCGCTCCCATGTGTGGTGATGACCTGACCGGCTGCCTCGTCCGCTTCCGTCACGGAGCCCACGGCAGGTAGACGTCTGGGGTTGATGGGCGGTATCTGGTCAGCGGCCTTTGACGGCCCCTCAGGACTCCGCTAATCTTCATGCCGAATCAGATATCCGAGTTTGCATGGAGGAGGTGGGTGGAATGCTGCTGACGACCGGACAGGCAGCCCAGGAACTCGGCTGCGCCATCACCACCTTCCGCCGTCTCGTGCACGCCGGACTGCTGCCGGGCCTGTCCCGCCGTGGCGTGCGCGTCATGGTTCCGCTCCATGTGGTCCAGGCACTCGGCCAGCGCCGGCACGCCCCGCTGGACCGGCTGGACGCTCAAGAGATCGCCGTCCTGCGGGTCGACGCGGCCAAGCAGGTACAGGAACCGGAACGGAACTGGATCGGCTTCGCGGCCTCCCTCGCCCCCGAGGACCTCCTCAAGGCGCTGCGCGGCTGGTGGCGCTGCGATGCGCCGAGCGTGGCGGCCGCCGGGGTCCTGCCGGTGACCCTGTCGGGCTACGTGGTGGCCGTGCTGACCGGCCTGGAGGTCTGGGAGAAGAACGCCGAGGGCCGCTATGCCTTCCCGCACGCGCGGCTGGCGGGCTACGTCACTGACCTGGCCACGCCCGTCCATCACGTGACCGCTTCCTCGCAGGCCGACCGGATGCTCGCTGATCTGCTGCTGGGCAGTCGGCTTGTCTCACACTCGGGCGGGGCGATCGCCTACGTCCCCGCACCCGCCGCCCGCCGTCCGGACAAGGAAGCCTGATGGACGCACAGCGCTACACCGCAGCCCTCGCCGAACTGCGCACCGTACGGGACGAGATCAAAAAGACCCGGGCCGCCCTGGCGAAGCTGGAGGCCGAGCGGGACCGGCAGATCACACAGCTGGCCGGGTACGAGAAGGCGAAGGCGGAACGGATCGCCCCGGCGGCCGGACTGAGCCTGGCCCACGTCGTCACCCTGGCCCCGGCGCTGGCCCCCGACCGCCTGACCACAGCCGAGACCACCCCGTCCCACCCCGAGCTGGATGCCCCGGCCACCACCACCGCCGACGACGGCACGAAGACTCCGCCCCGCCCCACCGCCCGGACGGGAGCGGTGGCGCCCGCGACGGCCGCCACCGCACCAGCACAGCCCGTCGTCGCCTCGCCGCCGGTCGCTCCTGCCGAGGGCGCTGCCTCCGCGAAACCCGCAGCCCCCAACGCGCCGCGTGCCCTTCCGTCGATCCCCGAGGGGGCAGCGGGCAACAGCTGGTTCACGCACACCCCGAACCTGCTCTCCACGCCACCGAACTTCACCCAGCAGGCCCGCTCCACGGTCTTCCTGGACACGGACACGGGCGTGCTGGTGCACCGCAGCCAGACCTACCGTCTCGACCTGGCCGACACCTCCGTCTCCGCCATCCTGACCGCCGTCTTTAAGACCCTTCCCGAAGGCACGGAGCGGATTTACATCACCGCCGGTGATCCCTGGCACCGCGACGCCGACCGCTACCCCTACCTGCGGGATGCGGTCGCGGCCTGGCTGAACGCACCCACGCCGGGCTGGCGCACCGACACCGGCCGCGGCCGTGACCGGATGGCCGGACACTTCGTCCACGCCCGCAACCCCGTCGGCCGCTACCAGCGCGACAACGGTGACCACCACGTGGAGATCCGCTCGATGGGGGAGTGGTTCGACACCGGCGGCGACGACCCGGCCACCGTCCGGGACGCGTTCGTACTGCTGTGGCAGGCACTGCGCCGCCACTGGCCCGATGCGGTCATCATGGGCTCCCCCTCGCAGACCGGCCGCGACCTGTGGACCCGCACCATCCCCACCCGCGGCCAGCATACCGAAGGCTTCCCCGTCCTGTCCGAGGAACTGCGCGGCCTGCTGCACGCCACCGCCGGCCAGGGACGCAACGAACTCATCCTCCCGCCCCGCGTCCCTGAGCAGCTGCCCCAACTCGTCGAGTACGACCGCACCTTCGCCTACGCCAAACACGCCTGGAAGTCCCCGGTCGGCACCCCCCGCCGGATCACGGCCGCCACCTTCGCCTCCTGGAGCGAGAAGGAACAGACCCGGGCCCTGTACGGCTGCGGCCACTGGCAGGTGCGGGTCACCGTCCCCGACGCCTGGAACCACGTCGGCATCCTGCCCGCCCCCGCACCGGGCGAGCGCGCCTGGCACTACCCGGCCACGCCCAACGCCACCTTCACCACCTGGGCCGGCGGCCCCGAAATCCACACCGCCCTGACCAACCCCCTCACCCCTTGGAAGATCGAAATCCTCGACGGGATCCTCTGGGACGACGGCAAACCGCTGGACGACTGGGCCAAGAAACTCAAAGAGACCTGGACCAACCTCTCCGCCCAGGCCCACTTCCAGGGCGACGCCCAGCAGGCCCGCGCAGCCCACCTCGCCTCCCGCGCGGTGCGCGCCATCCTTCTGTACGGCATCGGCTCCTTCGCCCAGCGCCCCCGCATGGTCACCGGAACCACCCCCCGCGCCCTGGAGCGCGACATCCCGCCGGACGCCGAAATCATCGGCTTCGACGACAAGCAGATCACCTGGCAGAAACCCACCGGCTTCAGCCGGGACCCCAACGCCCACCCCGAATGGGCCGCCGCGATCTGGTCCGGCGCCCGCGCCGCCCTGCTCACCCAGCGCCACCGCGACGACAACATCTACGCCGGCGCCCTGCACACCGAGCCCGGCAGCGTCGTCGCCTTCCGCACCGACGCCCTCTACCTCACCCGGCCACAGGCCTGGCCGCATCACCATCAGCCCGGCGATTACCTCCTCAAGGGCCACCTCACCGGTCCCGTGGCCGCCCCCACCACCGAGGCGGAACTCCTTGCCCTGCGGGACACCGGACGCACCGCCCTCACCCCGAGCGCAGGAGAAGCCTGATGCCACCCCGCCCCCGCCGCAACCGTTCTGCTGGGCAAGGCGAGTTGAACGAGGCCGCCCAGCTGGCCGACCAACTGCAGACGGCCGGCTACTCCAAGCGCGACATCGCCCGCATCATCAACCGAGATGCCTCTCTGGTCTCCCAGTTCTACACAAAGAACAAAGGCGCTGCCTTCGTTCCGGCCCTGCGCCAGGTCCTGGCTGCCGTCCAGACCGGCGGCATCACCGACCTCCCCGACCTCGCCTCCATCGCAAGCCGGCACATCACCCGCCGCACCACCGCCTCCGGTGCCACCGCCCGGGTCCGCAGCAAAGCCGTCCTGATCACCCCCACCGGCTCCGGCACCGGCCGCGTCGGCGCCCAGGCCATCGCCTCCGGATCCTCCCGCCTACGCCCCCTGATCGCCGAAGCCGCCCGCAAAGGCCTGCGCCTGGCCTTCACCGTCCGCCTCGCCAGGACCGCCTACACCCATCCCTCCGGCAGCCGCACCGACTCACCCGGCATCCGCCGCGACGCCATCCAGCGCGCCGACCACACCGAAGAACGCTCCTACGGCTCCGCCCAGACCGGAGGCTTCGACGCCGCCGACTTCGCCCGCCGAGTCGATGCCGCTGGCGGCGACGTCACCGCCACCGTGCATCAGTGGCTAGTGGAGACCGACCGCATCCGCCCCGATGCCCAGATCATCCACCTCGAAGTCCGCACCTGGCGGCCCCGCTGACAGAGCCCGGCGTGATGACACACCAGTACTGCCCGAACACAACGCCATGCGGACACCCCAAGCGGTCCTCCAAGACTGCCGATGCTGCCGATACGGGGAGGAGAGCGCACCGCCCAGACGTGAGGGATAGCACGCACAGAGGCAGCCACATTCCCGCAATGTCACCAACCCTACGTTGACGCCAGCAAGAACCCGGCCTCGATGCCAGGCCAACAGTCCTGCACCGGCCTCCTCGCCGTGCTGAGGGCTGCAGCGCCGACTGTTGCGCACGATCCTGTGCCTGAGCCGGTTCTGGGACTGTCAAACGAGTGGTGTAACTGGGGCAGTTGAGGTTACAACCTTGGGAGCGATTGAGTTCGGGGCGTGCTGGCCTGGCGTGTTGGCTGGTGGGTGATCAGCAGGCGGCCTGCCGGGCGAGCACCAGTTCGGTGCTCGCCTTGCGGCGGGTCGCCCGCCGGGCGGAGCGGTCAGAGACCAGGGTGGCGATCGCGAGGTGGGTCTCGGCGTAGGTCTCGCGGCGGCCGGTGAACCGCTGCAGGGGCCGCCACTGCTTGTACTCGGCATTGGTGTGCTCCACGCAGATCCGCGCGGAGGACTGGCGGCGTCGCTGCTCGCGCCAGGCATGGTGCTCGCCCAGCGGCGCGTCGTCCTTCGGCTTCTTCGGCGGGGCGCTGACCTGGCCGGGGAACTCGTTGGCCAGGCCCCGGTAGCCCTCGTCGACTACAGCCTTGACCTTGGGGTGCCGGAGGAACTGCTCGGCGATGCCCTCGGTGCGCACGGCGGTCTGGTCGTGCATGCGGCCCGGCCGGACCACGCCGCTGAACAGGGTGCGACCCTGCGGGTCACTGAAGGTGGTGGTCTTGATGGTGTTCTGCTTCTTCTTGCCGGAGACGAACGCCTTGCGGCCGGGGCGGTGGGCGCGGGGGCGGCGGACCTGCACTTCGGTGCCGTCGATGCGCAGGTCAACGCCCTCCGTGCCGGCGTAGGCGAACAGATCCTCCAGCGTGCGCAGCCGCACCCCCGGCCGGTCCGGGACGGCGAAGCCGCGGGCCGCCAGCAGCGGGCGGACCTCGCGGATCGCTCCGGAGACGGTGGAGCGGTCCACTGCGTACAACTCGGCCAGAGCGGCGTGCGGGATCCCAAGCCGCAGGTGGACCAGCGTGACCAGGAGCCGGTCGACGAAGACCAGGCGCTGCTTGGGCCCGGCGCCGGCCGCCCGTCTCCGGTCTCCGCCACGCCGCTCGTGTAGCGCCGACTCCCGCGCGGCCTGCCATCGGGGCGCGAGTTCTTTGAGCAACTCGCCGAAGTGTGCGCGCGGGACCCCGGACAGGGCAGGATGGGAACAGGCCGCACGGGCCCAGGTAAACCTCACAACTTACCCAACCCGTAAGGCCGTTCTCATGTCACGGGCCAGTGCCACAGCACTCTTGATCGTTTACTGAGTGGAGCTTAGGCTCCTGTGCCCATGGAGATGGGGGAACCGGACCGCGGGCGGCGGGCATGGCGCGACGGGCTGGTCAGGCGTCGTGCAGCCGTGGCTCTGCTGGCCGGGGCGGCGGGGCTGGTCGTTCTAGGCACGGTGTTCGTCGTACTGCCGGCTGTGGTGGTCGACCACGATCTCGCCGGGGCGAGCGTCGCCGCACAGGATCGACTGAAGGCGGTGAACGATGTCCGTACGACGCTTCTGCAGGTGGTCGGCGGCCTGGTCGTGCTCTTCGGCGCGTACGCCACCTGGCGGCAACTGCGGGTGAGTCAGGACGGTTTGCGCGCCACCCAGGAGGGCTACGTCACCGACCGATTCAGCCGGGCCGTCGACCAGCTCGGCAGCGACAAGCTGGATGTGCGCATCGGCGGGTTGCACGCGCTGTGGCGGATCGCGGAGCAGTCCGCCCGCGACCGGGAGGCCATCATCTCCATCCAGGCCGCGTATCTGCGTACGCACCTGCCCTGGCCACCCGCCGGGCCGGAATCACCGGCGGCAGACGTGCCCATCAACGACATCGCACCCCTGGAGACTCGCGCCGCCGACGCCCAGGTGGCGCTGACCGCGCTCGGCGTGCTGTGCCGGCACCGGGAGCAGTCCTGGGTCAATCTCAGCATCACCGACTTGCGCCGGGCCGACTGCGACGGACTCTGGTTCCCCGAGGTCAACTTCGACCGCGCTTGCATGGAGGCCGCAGGCCTGTACCACGCCAATCTGACCCAGGCGTCCCTGGTCTCGGTCAACCTGCGGCACGCCGACCTCACGACTGCGATTCTCCGCCGGGCTCGCTGCATTCTGGCCGACCTACGGGGCGCGAAGCTGGTCGAAACCGACTTGCGTGACGCCGACTTCACTGAGACCGACCTGCGCGAGGCGAACCTGCGCAAGGCCGTCGCCCACGGCGCGGTCTTCCAACGCGCCGATCTCCGCATGGCCGACTTGCGCGGCACCGACTTGAGCACCGCCAACCTTGTCGAAGCAAGCCTGACCGGCGCCGTGGCCAGCGAGCGCACCCTCTGGCCCGCCGACTTCGACCACACGGCCGCCGGAGTCGTCGACACCGATGACCCCGGCCCCGAGCCCTCGCCCCTACTCCAGCCCCCGGGGATGACGTGGCAGGCGCCGCCGCTGCGGTCCACTCCCTGACCAAGACGCGCCGGTCAAGACAGCGGCGACCGCGACCCGCCTGACGGCACCACTCCTCCTCAGCGGCGTCCTGATCGCGCAGGGGCCCAGACCGCCAGGCAGATCCGGGAGCTGGTATCGCTCCCAAGGTCGTTACTGGCGGGCCGCTGACAGGCGGCCGTCGAAGGTGATGTCGAAAGCGTTCAGCGCTGTTTTCCAGCGCATGGTCCAGCGTGCCTGTCCCTTGCTGGTGGGGTCGAGCGACATGACGGCCATATAGACGCACTTCAGGGCGGCCTGCTCGTTCGGGAAGTGACCGCGGGCCTTGACCGCCCGGCGGATCCGCGCGTTCACCGACTCGATCGCGTTCGTCGTGCAGACGATGCGGCGGATCTCGGTGTCGAACCGCAGGAACGGGGTGAACTCCTCCCAGGCGTTCTCCCACAGCTTCACGATCGCTGGATACTTCCGGCCCCAGGCATCGGCGAACTCGGCGAACCGGTCAAGTGCTGCCTCTTCGGTGGGTGCGGTGTAGACGGGCTTGAGGAGACGCGCGATCTTGTCCCAGTCCTGGCGGGCGGCATAGCGGAAGGAGTTCCGCAGCAGATGCACCACGCAGGTCTGCACGATCGTCCGCGGCCAGACCGTCTCGACCGCCTCGGGCAGGCCCTTGAGCCCGTCGCAGACCAGCATGAGAACGTCACTGACGCCGCGGTTCTTGATCTCGGTGAGGATGTGCAGCCAGTGCTTGGCACCCTCGCCGCCGTCACCGGCCCACAGCCCCAGGATCTCCCGCCGGCCCTCGGTCGTGACGGCCAGGGCCACATAGATCGGCCGGTTGGCCACCGCACCATCGCGGATCTTCACGTGGATGGCGTCGATGAAGACCACCGGATAGACGGCGTCCAGCGGACGGCTCTGCCATTCCGCCATGCCTTCCAGGACCTTGTCGGTGATGGTGGAGATGGTCTGACGGGAGACCTCAGCGCCATAGACCTCCGCCAGGTGGGCCTGCACCTCGCCGGTGGTCAGGCCCTTGGCCGCCAGCGAAATCACCATCTCGTCGACGCCGGTCAGGCGCTTCTGCCGCTTCTTGACGATCTTCGGCTCGAAGGAGCCGTCGCGGTCGCGGGGCACGGTTATCTCCACCGGCCCGACATCGGTCAGCACCGTCTTGGAGCGGGTGCCGTTGCGGGAGTTGCCGCCGTTCTTGCCTGCGGGGTCGTGCTTGTCATAGCCGAGATGGTCGGTGATCTCGCCCTCCAAGGCGGACTGCAGCAGTCGCTTGGTCAGCTGCTGCAGCAGCCCGCCCTCACCGGTCAGCTGCAGACCCTCGGCCTGAGCCCGGCCCACCAGCTCGTCGATCAACTGATCGTCCACGGCCTTCGCAGGCACAGCCTTCGTAGGCTCAACGGTCGCAGCCTCGGACACGTTCTCACTGGTCATCGATGCATCTTCCATGATCGGGAGTTACACCGATCGTTTTACAGACCCCCCGTTGATCCTTGCGCGGCACCGAGGCGAACACATCAGCGACCAATAACGCCAACTTCGCCCGAGCCCGGTTCACTTCATGTGCGTCCACACCTTCAGCGTTCCCCCAGGCAGGACCGACAGGCAGACGTAACGGAGTCCTACTAGGCCCAGTCGACTATCACTGCAGAGACTTCAGAAACGGGCACTCACTCCGGATTCGGATAGCGATGACTCGCTTCGCTGCCCATTAGATCATCCCACCCTGTCAACCAACGTGACAGCGCCCGACGGAGCCCTGCCCACAGGGGTGACCGAGCTGCGGGAAATGCCTACTCCTTGACCTGCTTCGGGTCGATCGGAATCTCGCGTGCCGTGTTCTCGGCGCGCTCCTCTGCGCCCAGCTTCAGCGTTGCGGTCCCGCAGCAGCGGTCGTACTGGTTCTGCCAGTCCGCCATGAACGCGTCATAGCTGGACCGGCCGACCAGCTTCAGGTCCGACTCGTCGTTGTGCCAGACGCCGTTGCTTGTCCAGTTCGCGGAGCCAACGAACACGATTCTGGAGTTGACCGCACCTGCGTAGCCGCCGCTGACCATCATGTACTTGTCGTGCGTGTAATGCAGGGCGTTGCCGTTCGCGTCGGTTCCGCGGCTGGTGTCGTGCACGGAGATGTTCGGCCGGTCCTTCAGGTAGTTCTGCACGCTGCTGTCGACCTGACCGGCGGTGAGGAGTATGCGGATCTTGACGCCGGTCTGTGCCAGGCTCACCAGCTTCTTCGGCAGTTCGAGATAGTTCCGGTCGCCCGGCTGCCCGTGAGAGGTCCACTGGAACATGGCTATGTTGATCGTGGCCGGCGCCTTGACGTTGTTCAGGAAGTCGACCCAGGTGTCGCTCTTGGAGCGTGCCTTGGGCCACTGGTAGGAGGGCGGGGACAGTGTCCTGGCGGCCTGGCCGTCGGTGGAGCTGTAGTAGTCGGGCATCAGCGGGCCCGGACCGTTGAGCGCCCCCTTGGCCATGGCGGTGAAGTAGCGGGCGTTGAGGTTGTACAGGTCGACGTTGCCCTTGACGGTGGCGCTGCTGTTCCACGCGGTATTGGCTTGGGCGGACGTGGGGTTGGCGCTGCTGACGGTCACGGTCCTGTTCGCGTCGCTCCCGCCGCTGAACATGTAGTACTTCGCGTGCAGGGAGGAGCCGGAATAGTGGGTCAGGCAGCCGCCCGGGCACAGCGCGGCGAAGCTGGAGGCTTGCGGATCGTTGCCGAGCTCGGTGACCAACGACTGCCAGACCGCGTTGTCGCTGTGCACGTCCATCAGCGCCTTGACGATGACGCCGCGCTGGTGCGCGGCGATCAGGGCGTTGGCGAAGTCCGGGCCCGGCTGCGTGCTGCCGATCGAGTACATGGCGACGCGTATGGTCTGCCCGCAACTGGCGCTGTTGATCGATTCGATGATCGGGTCCATGACGTTCATCCGGGCGTCGGGGTCCTCCGGGTCGTTGAAGCGAGGACCCGGTGTCGAGGTGAACGTCCGGGACTCGCAACTGAGGGGAGTCTTGGCCTTCTTGACCGCAGCGTGCGCCGCGGTCGGCGACAGCGCGGTGACGGCCAGTGCACTGATCAATGTGAACGTTCGCTTCATGGACGGGCCTTTCGCTGGGCTGTTGCCGATGACGAGTCGGGCGATGCTGTGCTGATCGCCCCGGGGTGGCCGCCGAGGCGAGCCCGGCAGCCGGCGTTCACCCAAAACGTCGCACAGCCCTCCCAGTCGACCTCCGCCGTGCGGTCGTGGCGGAGTGGGCCGCGCTGGCCGAGCCGCCGACGCGGCGAGGAGGCCGCCGGTCAGGGGCGCTGCCACGACGTTCGCCGTAAGGACGTGGACGCGTGTCGGGAGCGGGACCGGGAATGCGCCTGTGCTCGGCCACGCGTTGAGATCCTGCGATGGGACCGGGACATCCGCCGGACATCCCGGTCGATGAAGTGCTGGTCCGTTAGTGTCTGCCCGAAGTTGTTCAATGTATGACCCACTGATCCACTGTTCGGCAATCAGGAGACTTGCGAAGGCGTCGAAGGGTTGCACGATGAACCGTTCCGGGTTTGATCGAGTGGTATGCCCCGGTTCTATTGGAGTCGGGTTGCTGGGCAATTGACGATCCAGCAGCATTCGGAGGCCGTGATGCCCGGCAGCTATCCGCCTGGCGTTGTCACGTTGTTGGCTGTGTGACTGCCTGACGGCGCGTCGTGGTGTGGTGTGGGGGAGCCTGGTTCCGGGCTGTGTTCAGGCCGCGGTGGCGAGGCCGGCGACGCCGGTGATGTGCTCCCAGATGGCGAAGCGGATGCTCATCTCGGCTCGGTAGTCGTGGGCGGGCATCAGATGGCGGCGGGGCCGGAAGTGGGGCTAGATACCGCTGAACGCGGACAGGAACCGCTGCGCTCCGCCCGCGGAGCGGAAGCCTTTCATCGCACGTTCGCGCTGTCTGGTGGGCTGGTGGCTGTTCTCCGCTCGGTTGTTCAGGTCCTTGTGGGAACGGTGCTCGACGGAGGGCATGACCTCGCGGCGGGCGGCGCCGTAGGAGCGGAGCTTGTCGGTGACGATCACCCGGGGCACCGTGCGGGTCTTCCTGAGGAGTTTGCGGAAGAATCGTCTGGCTGCGGTCTTGTCCCGACGGTTCTGCACGAGGATGTCCAGCACGTTCCCGTCCTGGTCGACGGCCCGCCACAGGTACTTCAGCTCGCCGTTGATCTTGATGAAGACCTCGTCCAGGTGCCACTTGTCACCGGGCCGGGGCTGTCGGCGGCGCAGCGCGTTGGCGTAGGCCTGCCCGAACTTGGCGCACCAGCGACGCACCGTCTCGTAGGAGACGACGACACCGCGCTCCAGCATCAGCTCCTCGACTTCCCGAAACGACAGCGGGAAACGGTGATACAGCCACACACAGTGGGAGATGACCTCGACCGGGTACCGGTGCCCCTTGTACGACAGCGACACGGACCCCACAGACAATCCTCCAGCATGATCAACCCGAAGAACATCCCACCCCATCAGCCAACGTGACGGCGCCCGACAAACTGCTGCGGTCGGCGCCGTACAACGCGAGCCAGAGCCTGGCCTGGGCATACGGCGAATACCGGCTCGGGTCCTCCGGCAGACTGGCCGTCCTCGCGGCGGGCCTGCCCGACGACCCGGCCGAACTGCCCGGTCTCTGGACGCAGGACGGCATGGTCGCAGCCGCGGAGCGCATGGCGGACGCCTGGACCGGGCGCGTCGGGCGGACCCCGCATGTCGACGAGCACCTGGCCGACGGCCTGGAGACCGACCTCGGCATCACCGGTGACTGGGCACACCGCCTCGCGACGGGCGAGGCGATACCCGCGCAGGACAAGGGGTTCACGCTGGCCGAGGGCAGCGTCGTAGGGCACTTCTCCCTGCACCGCGACGAGTCCGACGGCACGACCGGCTCCTGGATACACCCCGACGACCTGCCGCACGTGGTCCCGGCGACGGCCCTGGCCTGGGCGCTCACCGAACGCCCCGTGGGCGACCCGTCCGTCACCTGGGCCACCGGTCTGTACCAAGACCTGCGCACCCTGCTGGACTCCCCGACGTACCTGATCCCCCTGACCCCCCGCCCGGACCTGGCTGCGTCCGTGGCCACGGACCCGTCCTACAAGCCGTACGAAGGCCGGTTCCACCTGCGCAGCAGGCCCTACCAGCCGGGCGGTCACACGCTCCCGTCGGCGTACGACAACGGCAGCCTCGTCGTCACCGTCCCGAACGGAAACGTCTTCCTCCGAGCCGCCACCCCCGTCGTCACCCAGCTCTACACCCCGGACGGCGGCCTGGCCCGCATGGTCCGGCGCGCCGCCACCACCCCGGTGCCGCCCGGCTCGTACGAAGCTAATCCCCTCCTCAGCGTCCCGGCCCTGGTCGGCGAAGGTCGCCACCGCCCTCTCCCTCGACGAGGACGCCGCCGCCCTCCACCACCAGCTCCTGACCCTCGCCCACCCCACGGACCGCAACATCCGCCGCTGGAACGCCTGGTCCCCGGCCCGCCACAAGGCCGCGCAGTCCGCCCTCGCCACCAGCGGCCTCACCGAGACCGGTAAACGCCCCCGCGCGGGCCGCACCGCCTTCATCCCGGGCCCCTGGACCGACCTCAAGACCCCACACCTCCCCCTGGAGACGGCCAAACTCACTCCGTACGCCGCCCCCAACTCCAACGGCAAGGACATATACGGCCCGTTCTGCCGCCTGCTCTCCCCGCTCCCGCTGCACGAGCTGTTCACTCAGGCCTGGGCAAAGTCGCCGTCCCGGCAAGGACGGTGATCGCGGTGCCCGGCGGCACTTGCCTTGTCGACCCGTGGACTTCGAGGACCCCGATGCCTGCGATGAGGGGCTGCAGCGGGAGTGGGTCCGGCATGCCGAGGTCAGCATGTCTCGCACGCTGCCCGAGCGGCTCCGGCGATTGCTCGATGAGGTGGAGGAAGCGGTCCATGCGCTCAGCGCCCGCTGCGGCCGAGCGGTGAACCCGACGAGCAGCGCCCTCTCCTCGCCGTCTATGTGGCTACCCGGCTCCAGGCGGGTGCCGAGGAATGGCAGAAGGAGGCCGTGCGCGCAGCCAGGGCGGCGGACTACTCCTGGGACGAGATCGCGCAGGCGCTCATGACGAGCAAGCAGTCCGCACACGAGAGGTTCCGGAGACACGTGCCTGACGAGCAGAAGAAGCAGGGGCCGGCAGCATACAGCTGACCTCGCATTGGGCGAGATTCCATCACCTGCCGGGCGAAGCAAGGAGAAGGCCGGGGCCGATGGGGACCCCGGCCTTCGTTCTGACCTCGGCCGCCCCGCTGATGACCCGACAGCTCCAGCAGGGCCGTCAACGCACACTCACACCCTCACGAATGAGTGAAGCAGAGCGATAAATTGTGTGACTTTACTTAAGTGACTGCGTGAAAAGTGCTATCATGGCGGTGAGTTTCTAGGTCTGGGAGGGTGAGTGAGTCAGTCGCCACAGGCGGAGGCCGCGATGAACGCGACCGCAGCCCGGAACGCCCTGTACTCGCTGGTGAGGCTCGCCGAAGAGGACGGGCGCACCACGTTGATCCACAAGCGGCAGGATCGCGCTCTGCTGGCGCCGCTGGACCGGTTTCCGGCAGCCCGGAAGACCGAGGCGTTTCCGTCCCACGTGCTGAGTGCGGCGCAGAAGGACTTCGGCGACCTCGTCACGCTGGCAGCGAAGGGCCAACCGCAGGTGCTCCTGCGGAACACCACACCGGTCGCGGTGCTGCTTCCCGCCGACCCCGTCTCAAGTGCCCTCTCGTCCGACATGGCCGCGCACCCCGGCGCGGCGACCGCAGGAGGTGCGGTGAACAGCCAAGGCAATCAGGACCGCAGCAGCAGCGCGCCGCGCAGGCTCGCCACGCTGGGCGACGCCATCGGTTCCGTACTCACCGACGGCCCGGTCGGCGGAGCCCTGTTCGGGCTGCCCGGCCTGGACTCCGCGACGGGCGGTCTGCAGCCGGGCCGGCTGACGCTCGTGGCGGCCGCCCCGAACGTCGGCGGGAGCCTGCTGGGTCTTGCCGCCGCACGGCAGACCGCGCTCGTCGACCGTCGCACGGTCCTGTATGCGGCGTCGGGACCGAACCGGGACGACATTTTCCGCCGGATCATCTCCGCCGAGACCGGCGGCGACTACCCGCGCCTGAAGCAGGGCCGTCTCACCGATCAGGAGCAGCGAGTCGCCCGGCAGCTGGTCCAGGCGGGCGACCTGCTGATGATCGATGACGGCACCAACCTGAGGGCCGAGGACATCGCGGAAACCGCGCCGCACATGCAGGGCCTGGCCCTCGTGGTCGTGGACCGCCTCCAGGCCGCCCACAGCGCCCGCCTGCCGCTGTCCGGAGAGCGTCTCCCCGATGCCTCCCAGGTCCTGGCCGGCCTCGCACGCACCCTTCACGTACCGGTCCTCGCCGTCGTGGACAGCGACGACCCCACGTTCCTGGCACTCCTGGACGCCGACGTCGTCGTGACGCTCACCGCGACCGCCGACCTGGGCAAGGTCCAAGTGACGGTCACCGAACGCGACTTCGGCACGATCGGCTCGGCATACCTGCAGCCCGACCTGCTCCACGCCCGCTTCCTCGACGCAGGAACCGACCGCGCCCACAGCCCGGCGGGCCCAGAGCTCTCGCCTGCCACTGGCGGAACGGGAACCGCGGTGCTGGAACTGGCCGAAGCCGCCCTTCCCTATACGTCCGGCGGACACCAGGGGATCCCCGCCGCCCTCACCCACGAACTCGCGGCATGGCGGACCGCAGTCGCAGGCGGCGACCAGGACGCCCTGAAGGAGATCCTGCCGTCGCTGCTCCAGGCCGCCGCAGCGGTATCGGAGATGCCGGACACTCACGAAGGGCACCGCCTCGCCGCCGCACTGCGGCCCTTCAGCACGCCCATGTCCGCCGACACTGCCGGAAGCGCCGGTCAGGCCGCTGCTGCCGGTGCCCCTGTGCACGCCCCGGCAGCCAGCGGCCAGGGGCAGGATGACGTAGCGGAAGACGAGGAAGACGGCGAGGGCGGTCTGGCGCCGGGGGATGAGGAGGACGAGCCCGAGGGCCACGTCTTCCCTGCTCTGAAGATCCTCAAGGACTCGGTCGGCCGCTCGAAGATGCACCCGATCCCCGTCATCCGCACCGAGGCCCGCGACAGCGCCCCGTGGACTCTGATCAGCGAGCACATGGACGGCGAGCCCCGCTGGGTACACCCCGACGTCACCGCCACCCGTGTTCCCCACATCCGGGCGAACGGAAAGCGCGTCCGGCGCGACCAGTTCGACGTGCCCGACTGCTTCGGAGAGGGCGTGCTGTGCCTGATCGACCGCAACGGCAGCTTCCCCTCCGCCTGTTCGGCCGTTCCCCTCGCCCCGAACAAGCTCCTGCACACCGGCCCGCTCGACGCGTACGACAAGGCCGGGGCCGGCATCTACCTCATCGACATCCCGGAGTGGAACCGCACCGACATGCCGCACCCCCTGGGGCGGATCATCGACCGGCCCGACGACGACGGCCGCGTGTGGGTCACCACCCCCCACATCAAGCAGCTGGAGAAACTCGTCCGGGCGGGCCACCTCGCCGCCATGCCGGCCATTCACAACTCCTGGACCGGGAAGGCCAACGAGTCCCTCTTCAAGCCCTTCTACGAGGCCACCCGCAAGGCACGGACCGAGCTCGTCCAGGTCGGCGGCGACCCCTACAAGGCGTACAAGACCCGGCTGTCCATCGCGCTGCGTCTGCTGTGGCCCAAGCGCCCCGCACAGCGGTCCCCGTTCTGGCGGCCGGACTGGCGCATGAGCATGGTTGCAGAGGCATCCGTCCGGCACTGGAGTGTGGCCTTCAGGGCCGTCCAGCAAGGCCACCAGCTCCTCGCACTGCGCAACGTCGACGCGGCCGTCTTCTGGACGCCCGACGGCACCGCGCCCGCCACGTACCGGATCGGGACCGGCTTCGGCGAAGTGAAGGCCAAGTTCGTTAAGCCCGGCGAGATCATCCCCGAAGGTGACGACTGATGGCCGGCCCCACAGGGCGCGGCGGCTCCCTGGGCGCCGCTCTCAACGACCTCCTGCGCTCCCAGGTCACCCCACGTCACCGGCTGTCGTCGTACAACGCCAAGCACTGGCACGCCCAGCTCAGCCACT